>NZ_CP023690.1:1932500-6732500 GCF_008704795.1 Streptomyces spectabilis
TACTCACCCTCTCGGGCTTTCCTCCGGGCGCTTCCCTTCGGTATTTCGTGTTTCCGACTCTATCAGACTCTTTCCGGCTTCCCGGTCCGTTCCGACTTCCTCGGTGCTTTCCGGCCTTTCGGCCTTCCGGCGGTTCCGACTCTATCAAGTCTTTTCCGTCTTGCTGACCACGATCATTCGCAGACATACGGAACCAGACCCCGCGTTAGGATCTGACTTGAAAGATGCTGCCGAGCCTGGACGCTGACCGCGTCGCTTGGCTCCGGGCAGGAACCCGACTCTACATGCGGGTCCCGGGCGGCGCAAATCGTTTGTGCAGCGCTCCTACGTCCGCCAACCAGGACCTTCGTGCGGAACCGGGACTTCCTATGACTTACCCTTCTGAACAGTGCGTCGTCCAGGACAGGTAGTGGCGGCGGTTACCCATCTCCACCCCCTGGGAGGCTTGCCATGACCAGCGTTTCATCCCCGCTCGCCGGACGCGCCATCGGACTCGCTGCGGTACCGGACCCCGTCTTCTCGGGCGCCATGGTCGGACCCGGCACGGCCATCGACCCCGTGCGCGAGGCGTCCGAGGCCGTGGCCCCCGTCGACGGCATCATCGTCTCGCTCCACCCCCACGCCTTCGTCGTCGTCGACGACCAGGGCCACGGTGTGCTGACGCACCTCGGCATCGACACCGTTCAGCTCAACGGCGAGGGTTTTGAACTTCTTGTCAATAAGGGTGACACCGTACAGCGCGGCCAGGCCGTCGTGCGCTGGAACCCCGCGGCGGTCGAGGCCGCCGGCAAGTCTCCGGTGTGCCCCGTCGTGGCGCTCGAGGCGACGGCCGAGTCCCTGGCCGACGTCGTCGAGGACGGCGACGTGAAGTCCGGCGACGCTCTCTTCAGCTGGAAGTGACGTCGGCGCCGTCGGTGTGCGACGGCAGGCAGTACAACCACCGCGGCGGCTGGGCCCGCCGCACTATCGGAGACGGTGAGATGGAGACAACGCTGCGAGGCGTCGGCGTAAGCCACGGGGTGGCCATCGGCGAGGTACGGCACATGGGGACGGCGGTGCTTGAACCGCCCGCCAAGCAGATCCCGGCGGACGAGGCGGAGCGCGAACAGGGGCGCGCCCGTCAGGCCGTCGAGGCCGTCGCGGCCGACCTGATGGCACGCGGCAACCTGGCCGGCGGTGAGGCTCAGGCCGTGCTCGAGGCCCAGGCGATGATCGCGCAGGACCCCGAGCTGATGGCCGACGTGGACCGGCGCATCGCGGTGGGCAGCTCGGCGGAGCGTGCCGTCTACGACGCCTTCTCCCACTACCGCGAGCTGCTCGCGGGCGCGGGCGAGTACATGGCGGGTCGCGTCGCCGACCTCGACGACGTGCGGAACCGTATCGTCGCCCGGCTTCTCGGCGTTCCGATGCCGGGCGTCCCGGACAGCGACGAGCCGTACGTCCTCATTGCCCGTGACCTCGCCCCGGCGGACACCGCGCTGCTCGATCCGGCGCTCGTCCTCGGCTTCGTGACCGAAGAGGGCGGCCCGACCAGCCACAGCGCGATCCTGGCGCGGGCGCTCGGCGTCCCCGCCGTCGTGGCCCTGCCCGGCGCCGGTGAGCTGGCCGAGGGCACGGTCGTGGCCGTGGACGGCAGCACCGGTGAGATCTTCGTGGACCCGAGCGCGGAGAAGCGCGCCGAGCTGGAGGCCGCGGCCGCCGCTCGCAAGGCCGCGCTCGCCGCGTCGACCGGTCCGGGCGCGACCTCCGACGGGCACAAGGTGCCGCTGCTCGCGAACGTCGGCGGTCCCGCCGACGTTCCCGCCGCGGTCGAGGCGGGCGCCGAAGGCGTCGGCCTGTTCCGTACGGAGTTCCTCTTCCTCGACGACAGCGCCAAGGCGCCGAGCGAGGAGAAGCAGGTCGAGGCGTACCGCCAGGTGCTCGAGGCCTTCCCCGAGGGGCGCGTCGTCGTGCGTGTCCTGGACGCGGGTGCCGACAAGCCGCTGGACTTCCTCACGCCGACCGACGAGCCGAACCCGGCTCTGGGTGTGCGTGGGCTGCGGTCGCTGCTCGACCACCCCGAGGTGCTGCGGACGCAGCTGACCGCGCTGGCCAAGGCCGCCGAGGGGCTGCCCGTCTACCTCGAGGTCATGGCGCCGATGGTCGCGGACCGCGCCGACGCCAAGGCGTTCGCCGACGCCTGCCGCGAGGCCGGGCTGCAGGCGAAGTTCGGCGCGATGGTGGAGATCCCCTCTGCCGCGCTGCGGGCGCGCTCGATCCTCCAGGAGGTCGAGTTCCTGTCCCTGGGCACCAACGACCTGGCGCAGTACACCTTCGCCGCCGACCGTCAGGTCGGTGCGGTGTCCCGGCTCCAGGACCCGTGGCAGCCCGCGCTGCTCGACCTGGTCGCGCTGTCCGCCGAGGCGGCGAAGGCCGAGGGCAAGAGCTGTGGCGTCTGTGGTGAGGCCGCGTCGGATCCGCTGCTTGCCTGTGTCCTGACGGGTCTGGGTGTCACCTCCTTGTCCATGGGTGCCGCGTCGATTCCGTACGTGCGCACGACGCTCGGCAAGTACACGCTGGCCCAGTGCGAGCGTGCCGCGGCCGCCGCTCGGGCCGCGGACAGCGCCGAGGAGGCGCGCAAGGCCGCGCAGGCCGTGCTCTCCGGCGAGTAGGAGAGTGCGAACGGGTCTGGCTGATCAGCGGGCCCGGCGCAGAACGGCTGCTTCGAGGGGCGCTCCACCGCAAGGTGGGGCGCCCCTCGGGCGTTCAGTGGTGGTGTCCTCCCCCTGGCTCGTCGTCGCCCAGGTCGGGTGCCGCGCTGTAGTCGACGCCCGACTCCGGGGCGATCAGGTCGCCGGAGAGCGCGTCGGTGCAGTAGGCGTCGAAGACCTCGGCCGCGGTGAGCGGGTGCAGGCGCTCGCCCTCCAGACGCCAGCCCTGGACGCGGTCGCCGGTCTTTCCGCCGGTGCGCATGACGAGGCCGCCCGAGCTGCGGGTGGCGATGCCGACCGCGAGGACCGTGGTGAACTCCAGGGCTTCGGCCTCGTCCAGGCGGGCGTTTCCGTCGTCGTCATGTCCGGTGTGGAGGGCGGCGAGGAGTGTCTGGCCGTCGCACGGGACGCTGCACACCAGGTGGCGCGGGCCCGGTCCCGCTGTGTCCAGTACGCGCATGAGCAGGTCGGAGGCGCGGGCGAAGGCGGACCTGCCGATGTCGACGCCGCACTCGGCGCAGGCGCCGATGCCGGCCAGGAGCATCGTCGCGTACTCCCATGTGGTCTGCCGCACCGTCTCGTCGACGAGGTCGGGGACGAGGTCGGTCAGCGCCTGGCCCTCGTACGGAACGGTGGGGCCCGCTGCCGCCAGTTCGGCGGCGAAGCGGGCACGGCTGGCGGAGGCGTCCGGGGCGAGGCCGGTGTCCGCGCAGAACTCCTCGTACTCCTCCGGGTCGAAGAGGGCGATGCTCGTGAGCCTGCCTTGGGCGGCCAGGGATTTGAGCAGGCCCTCCACCTCTTGGAGGTAGGTCACGTGGTCGTCGAAGGTGAAGGTGCGATACCGGCGCATCGCCGCGAAGTCGTCCTCGTCGGCCAGCAGGCCGATGGTCCCGGCGACTTCGCGGCGCAAGGCGCGACGCATGGTGTGGTGCTGGCTGTGCCCCATGATTTCCCCCTGCGGTCTGTCGATCAACGCTCACCCAACGTAACGGGTGGCACTGACAACGGCCGCCGGGCGGGCGTCAGGCGCGGTCGCGGGCCAGCTGCTCGTAGAAGCGGAGAAGCTCGATGTTGTCGACGGAGCCGGGGTTGACGGCCTTGTCGAGCGGGGTGCCCTGCAGGAGGCGTTTGACCGGGACTTCGATGCGCTTGCCGGTGAGGGTGTGCGGGATGGCGGGGACTTCGATGACCTCGTCGGGGACGTGCCGCGGAGAGAGCTGTTCGCGGATGGTCGCCTTGATGCGGGCGCGCAGGTCGTCGTCGAGCGCGGCGCCGGGGGCGAGGTGGATGAAGAGCGGCATCCAATACCCGCCGTCGGGCAGTTCGACGCCGATCACGAGGGACTCGCGGATCTCCGGGAGGCGTTCGACGGCTTCGTAGATGTCGGCCGAGCCCATGCGGACGCCCTGGCGGTTGAGCGTGGAGTCGGAGCGGCCGTGGATGACGACGGAGCCGCGCGCGGTGAGGGTGATCCAGTCTCCGTGGCGCCAGACACCGGGGTAGGTGTCGAAGTAGCTGTCGTGGTAGCGGCTGCCGTCCGGGTCGTTCCAGAAGTGGATGGGCATCGACGGCATGGGGTTGGTGACGACGAGTTCGCCGACCTCGTCCACGAGGGGCTTGCCCTGGGGGTCCCAGGCCTGGAGGTCGGTGCCGAGGCAGGGGGCCTGGAGCTCGCCGATGTGCACGGGCAGCGTGGGCACGGCTCCGGCGAAGCAGGAGCACACGTCGGTGCCGCCGCTGACGGAGGCGATCCACACGGGCCCCGTCACCTCGGCGAAGGCGTCGTGCAGCCACCGGAAGCCGTCGGGCGGCAGCGGTGAGCCGGTGGTGGCGACGCACTGCACGCGCGAGAGGTCGAAGTCGCGCGCGGGGTGCACGTCCGCCTTGCGGCAGGCCATGACGTACGCAGCCGATGTGCCGAAGAGCGTGGCTCCGGTGCGCTCGGCGACGCGCCATTGGGCGCCGGTGTCCGGGTGGCCGGGGCTGCCGTCGTAGAGGACGATCGTCGTGCCCGTGAGCAGGCCGGAGACGAGGAAGTTCCACATCATCCAGCCGGTCGAGGTGTACCAGAAGAAGCGGTCGTCGGGCCCGAGGTCGCAGTGCAGGCCGATCTGCTTGAGGTGCTCAACGAGGATGCCGCCCTGGGACTGGACGATGGCCTTGGGCAGGCCTGTGGTGCCGGACGAGTAGAGCACCCACAGGGGGTGGTCGAAGGGGACGGGCTCGAAGACGGGGGCCGTGTCCGCCGCGGTGAGCGCGGACCACTCCAGGGTGCCTTCGGGGGCCTCGGTGCCGAGGAGCGGAATGTGAACGACCGCGCGCAGGGTGGGCAGTTCGCGGCGCAGCTCGGCGACGGTGTCGCGGCGGTCGTGCTCCTTGCCGCCGTAGCGATAGCCGTCGACCGTGAAGAGGACCACCGGTTCGACCTGCTGGAAGCGGTCGAGGACGCTGCGGGCGCCGAAGTCGGGCGCGCAGGAGGTCCAGACGGCTCCGACGGCCGCGGTGGCGAGGAGCGCGACGACGGCCTGCGGGATGTTCGGCAGGTAGCCGCTGACGCGGTCTCCGGGGCGTACGCCGAGGGCGCGCAGCTCGGCGGCCAGGGAGCCCACCTGGCGGCGCAGCTCGGACCAGGTGACGGGGGTCGGGTCGTGGGTCTCGTCGACGTACAGGAGCGCGGGGGCGTCCGCGCGCGTGGGGTCCTCACTGGCGCGCAGGGCGTGCTCGGCGTAGTTCAGGGTGGCGCCGGGGAACCACTCGGCGCCGGGCATGGAGCGATCGCCGAGCACGCGCGCGTAGGGAGTGCTGAAGCGCACGTCGAACCAGTCGGTGACGGCCTTCCAGAAGCTGTCGAGTTCGTCCACGGACCAGCGGTGCAGGGCCGCGTAGCCGCCGGTGGCGGGAGCTCCGTGGTGTTCGGCCGCCCAGGCCTGGAAGCGCGTGATCTGGGCACCGGCGATCCGCTCCTGGTCCGGCTGCCAGAGCGGCGAGGGGTTCGCAGTGGACATGCGGCTGCTCCTGGGCTGTACGCGTCGTGGGCGGCTGTCGTGCGCACGGGCTCGGTGTGCGCGTGACACGGCTGACAGGACGATGCCACGTGATCGACTTCCGCACCAGGGTCTGCCTCTCCGGGGCGGCTGGGCGACGGCCGACGGGGCCCTTGAGTGAACGGCAGTTGAACGCGGTGCACCCGCTCCTCCTTCGGTGGCAGGGTGAGCAGCATGAACGGTCGTGACCTGGTGCGTTCGGTGAAGGCGGTCGGCTTGTCCGACCCGGCCCGCAGGGTGCGCGAGGTGCGCTCCGCATGGCGTCGGCGGCGGGCCGACGCGGCTGGTCTGGCCCCTCGGGGCGCCGAGCGGGCCCGCACGCCGGGTCCTGTGACGGTGGTCGAGCCGGGGCCCGGCGGTGGCGTGGTGCGGTTCGCCCGGTCCGAGCTGCGGGTGCGGGTGACGGCGGGCGGTGCGGTGTTCTGGGGCTGGGACGGGGCCGAGCCCGGCCCGTCGTACGCGCTGGTGGGAGGGAGTCCCGAGGCGGACCCCAGGGCGGTTCTCGAGCCCGACAAGGAGGGTGGCTGGCGGGTGGTGTCGGAGCGGGCGACGGTGGTCGTCTCGCGCCTCGGGGCGGTGGAGCTGCGGACGCCCGGTGGTGTGGTGCTGCGGCGCGATCTGCCGCCGCGCTGGTGGGAGCCGGTGGGCGGGGGGACGGCGCGCTGGGTGCAGCGGTCGGAGGTGGCGGCGGACGCGCGGTTCTTCGGGCTCGGCGGGAGGGCCGCGGGGCCACGGCTGCGGAATGGCACGTACCGCTTGTGGAACACCGATCCGGGCGGTTCGTTCGGGCCGGGTGACGATCCGCTGTACATCACGATGCCGGTGCAGCTGGTGGTCGCCGACGCGGGCACTCACCTTGTGTTCCACGACAACAGCTGGGACGGCTCGGTGACGCTGCGCGAGGGCCTGGAGGGGGCCGGTTCCGGTCATGACCGGCTGGGGTCGTGCGAGGTGCGGATGGACGGTGGGCCGCTGCGGTGCTGGGCGATGGTGGGGACTCCCGCGCGCGTGCTGCACTCCTGGGCGTCGCTGACGGGAGCGCCCGCGGTGCCGCCCGCGTGGGCGCTCGGCCACCATCACGCGCGCTGGGGCTTCGGCAGCGAGCGTGAGGTGCGGCGGGTCGTGGCGGGCTACCAGGAGCGCGGGCTGCCGCTGGACGCCGTCCATCTGGACATCGACCACTTCGACGCGCACCAGGTGTTCACGGTCGACAAGGAGCGCTTCCCGACGCTTCCGCAGCTGGCCGGGGAGCTGCGCCGGGGCGGGATCCGCCTGGTGTCGATCGTGGATCCGGCCGTGAAGGCCGCGCCGGGCAACGCCGTGTACGACGGCGGTATGGCGGCGGACGCGTTCGTGCGGGACGCGGCGGGGCGGGTCGTGCGGGGGCTCGTGTGGCCCGGGGAATCGGTGTTCCCGGACTTCACGGCGGGGCGGGTGCGCAAGTGGTGGGGCGGTCTGTACGACGAGCGGCTGGCGCAGGGGTTCTCCGGCTTCTGGCACGACATGAACGAGCCGGTGTCGTTCGCGGCCTTCGGGGAGACGACGCTGCCCCGTTCGGCCCGGCACGCGCTGGAGGGCCGCGGCGGGGACCACCAGGAGGCCCACAACGTGTACGCCCTGGGCATGGCCCGGGCGGGGTACGAGGCGATGCGCGAACTGCGGCCCTCGGAGCGGCCGTTCCTGTTCTCGCGCTCCGGCTGGGCGGGGATGCAGCGCTACGGAGGGACATGGTCGGGGGACGTGGCCTCCACCTGGGAGGGGTTGCGGGCCTCGCTGGCGCTGGTGCTGGGTCTCGGCCTGTGCGGGGTGCCCTATTCGGGGCCTGATGTGGGCGGCTTCGACGGCAGCCCCTCCCCTGAGCTGTTTCTACGGTGGTTCCAACTCGGCGCCTATCTGCCGCTGTTCCGTACGCACGCGGCGCTGCGGGCGGGGCGCAGGGAGCCCTGGGAGTTCGGTCCCGAGGTCCTGGAGCACGCGCGCGTGGCGCTTGAGGAACGCCGTCGGCTGCTGCCGTACTTCGTCACGCTGGCGCAGCTGGCACGCCGTACGGGGGCGCCGTATGTGCGTCCCCTGTGGTGGGCCAGTCCCGAGGACAGGGCCCTACGGGACTGCGAGGACGCGTTCTTGCTCGGGGACGGGCTGCTCGTGGCGCCGGTGCTGTCGGAGGGGGCCGCGCGGCGGACCGTACAGCTGCCTCCGGGGCGGTGGTACGACACCGTGACCGGGGAGGCGTACGAAGGCCCCTGCAAGGCGGTTCTGGAGGCGCCGCTGTCCCGTGTCCCGGTGCTCGCGCGGGCCGGTGCGGTGCTGCCCGTGCGGGGCGAGGACGGGCGGCTCGCCCTGGACGTCTGGGCGCCCCCCAAGGGCCGCACCGGCGGGGGCCTGGTCATAGCCGACCCCGGAGACGGGTGGGACGAGCCGGAGCTCCAGCGCTACGGCGTGCGCTGGAGCGGGGACGAGCTGCTCGTCGAGCGGGAGGGCGAGAAGGGCGGCGGGTATCCGGTGGAGTACGCGGTGCGGATCCGGGGGCTCTCGGCGCCCTAAGGCCCGCCCTCAGGCGCTCCGCGGCTCAGATGTAGCGCCCTTCGAACCAGGCCCGCACCACCGACGTGTGCAATGGGAAGGCGAGTTCCGCGGGGCGGTACAGCAGCTCCCAGCCTTCGGTCTCGTCCGTGGGGGTGGACTGGGGCAGGTCGGCCGCGGGGCGCTCCGGGAGCAGCCCGAAGAGGAGCAGGTGGCCGTCGGGGGAGCTGAGGGCCTCCACGATGCGCACGTCGCGGCTCGCGGCGCTGATGCCCGTCTCTTCCTTGAGCTCACGGGCGACGGCGTGGCGCCAGTCCTCCCGGTGGTCCACGTAGCCGCCGGGCAGAGCGGAGCCCCCGCGCGCGGGGGCGATGGAGCGGGTCACGACGACAAGGGAGGTGCCCTTCGTGTCGTACACCGGCTGGAGGGCGATGGCCACGGGCAGGGGGTTGCGGTAGACCACGGCATCGCATGCGGAGCAGGTGCGGGGCCAGCCGGTGACGTGGTCTCCGTAGCGCGCGCCGCAGCTCGAGCAGTGGGCGTCCGGCGCGGAGTTGGTGGGGTGCTGGGATGGGGACACGCGGCGGACTGTAGCCGATCTCCGGGCGTCGGTCTTCCGTGGACTACGGAGATGCTGATAGACGCTCGGGCATGACAGTAATCGCTCCCGCTCTGCGGAGACTCGCCCTTGCCGCCGTCGCTCTTTTCGCCGTGGCGGCGGCGCCCGCGCCGGCCGAGGCGCGCACAGAACCTGAAGCTCCGGATGGCTTCGTGGCATTGAGGGACGTCGACCCGACGATCATCCAGGAGATGCGCTACTTCACGCCGCACAACTTCGTGGGCGAGCGCGTCGACGGCTATCGGCAGCCGATGTGCATCCTCACCGAACCGGCGGCCAGGGCCCTCCGCACGGCTCAGCGCGCACTCCTCCGGAAGGGCTACTCCCTCAAGGTCTACGACTGCTACCGGCCGCAGCGGGCCGTCGACCACTTCGTGCGCTGGGCCGAGGACCTGGGTGACGAGCGGATGAAGGCGGAGTTCTACCCCCGGGTCGACAAGTCGCGGCTCTTCGAGGACGGCTACATCGCGAAGAAGTCCGGGCACAGCCGGGGTTCGACGGTCGATCTGACGGTTGTGCGACTGCCCGCCCTGCCCACGCGGCCCTATGTCCCCGGGGAGCCCCTGAAGCCGTGCTACGCGCCTCGGAGCGAGCGTTTCCCGGACAACTCCCTCGACATGGGCACGGGCTACGACTGCTTCGACACGCTGTCCCACACGGACGACCCGCGCGTCACCGGCAAGCAGCGCGCGCACCGGGATCTGCTGCGGTCCACGCTGGCCAAGGCCGGTTTCGTGAACCTGCCCGAGGAATGGTGGCACTTCACGTACAAGCCGGAGCTCTTTCCCGACACGTACTTCGACTTCCCGGTGTCGCGCCGTTCGCTGCCCCACTGACGCGGCGGCCTCCTCCATGACACACTTCTGACGTCCCGTCAGATTCGCTTTCCTGGAGGGCTCATGTCGCCGAAGCGGGCGCCTGTGGTGGCGCAGTGGTTCGCCGGGGAGGGGGAATCCTTCCGACTGCTCGGGACGCGGTGCGCGCGGTGTGCCGCGGTCCACTTCCCCCGCGAGGACGACTTCTGCCGCAATCCGGGGTGCGGAGGCAGAGAGCTGGTCGAGGTCGCGCTGTCGCGGCGGGGGCGGGTGTGGTCGTACACCGACGGGCGCTATCGCCCGCCGGAGCCGTACGTCTCCGATCCGGAACTTCCCTGGGAGCCCTACACGTTGATCGCAGTGGAGCTCGAGGCCGAGCGCATGGTCGTGCTCGGCCAGGGGGCTCCCGGCGTGACCGTCGCCGACCTGGAGGTCGGGATGGAGGTCGAGGTCGTATCCGGCGTGCTCCACGAGGACGCGGACACGGTCTGGACCACGTGGCACTGGCGTCCGGTGGGGGTGACGGCATGACGGGCGAGGTGGCGGTGCTCGGCGCGGGCATGCACCCCTGGGGCAAATGGGGCCGCGGCTTCGTCGCATACGGCACAGTGGCGGCCCGCGCCGCCCTAGCGGACGCGGGGGTCGACTGGCGGGACGTGGGGTCGGTCGTCGGCGCGGACACGGTGCGCGGCGGCTATCCGGGGTACGTGGCGGGGGCGACCTTCGCCAAGGCCCTCGGCTGGCAGGGCGCGCGCGTGGCGAGCGTGTACGCGGCGTGCGCGTCCGGGGCCCAGGCCATCGCCACGGCACGCGCGCAACTGCTCGCGGGGCTCGCTGACGTCGTGCTCGTGGTCGGCGCGGACGCCGCCCCCAAGGGATTCTTCCGGCCCGCCGGCGGCGACCGTCCGGACGACCCGGACTGGCTGCGCTTCCGCGTCCTGGGAGCGACGAACCCGGCGTACTTCGCCCTGTACGCCCGCCGTCGCATGGCCGTGCACGGTGACACGCTGGAGGACTTCGCCCAGGTCAAGGTGAAGAACGCGGCCCTGGGGGCGCTGAATCCACACGCCCGCTACCGCAAGGCCGTCTCCGCCGACGAGGTCGCCGCGTCGACCGTGGTGGCCGACCCCTTGCGGCTGCTCGACATCTGCGCGACCTCCGACGGGGCGGCGGCCCTGGTGCTGTCCACGATGGATTTCGCCCGGCGGCACGGCGTGGCCGACCCGGTGCGCATCCGCGCGGTGTCCACGGTCACTCCGACGTATCCGAACACGGTCCTGGACCTCCCGGACATCGCCACCGACTCGGCCGCCGCCGTGCCGCCCGGCGAGCGCACGTTCCGGGCGTCCATCGCGCACGCCGCGTACGAGGAGGCCGGCATCGGCCCGGACGACCTCTCCTTGGCCGAGGTGTACGACCTGTCGACCGCGCTGGAGCTCCAGTGGTACGAAGACCTGGGACTGTGCGGCGAGGGCGAGGGGGCCAAGCTGCTGCGCGACGGAACGACCTCCCTGGGAGGGCGCATACCGGTGAACACCAGCGGTGGACTCGCCTCCTTCGGAGAGGCCGTTCCCGCCCAGGCGATAGCCCAAGTCTGCGAGCTGACGTGGCAGTTGAGGGGCGAAGCCGGTGGCCGTCAGGTGGCCGGGGCGCGGGTGGGCCTCACCGCGAACCAGGGGCTGTTCGGGCACGGCTCCTCGGTGATAGCGGTGCGCTGAGCCTCGTGGAGGCGGCGTTCCACCGTGCGGCACGAAGCCGTTCCGTCGTACGGCACGGGGCCGATCTCGGAAGGCGGTGCGCCGGTTAACCGGTGGTGTCGGCGACCTTGACGCTCCATCACTGGCGGTGAACACTTCCCGGTGTCAGTCGGCATCGCCGTTCTTCGGCTCCGTGCCGCTCAGGGCCCGTGTGCTCTCCCAGGCTCTGCACAGAAGGGCCTGTTCAGCGGGCTATCCCCCCATGGGCGATGCGACTGTGACGGCACGCTCGTCACCGGGGCGCGGGAGTCCCCTGCCACGGCGGATGCTGCCGTGCGTGAGCGGGCTGTAGTCGTGGGAAGCACACCCTGCACGGAGGACCGGGGCTCTTCGCCCCGGGCGAGGGACTAGGAGCCGCCATGTACTCGAACGGGGACATCTTCGTCGGTGAGGTCATCGGCACCGCGATTCTGATTCTCTTCGGCGCCGGCGTGTGTGCCGCCGTCACGCTCAACCACTCGAAGGCCAAGGCCTCCGGATGGGTCGTCATCGCCCTCGGGTGGGGCTTCGGCGTGCTGGCGGGGGCCTACACCGCGGGGCCGCTGTCCGGCGGCCACCTCAACCCCGCCGTGACGCTCGGCATCGCCATCGACACCGACAAGTGGGACAAGGTCTGGATCTATCTGGCCGGGCAGATGGTCGGCGCGATGCTCGGCGCCGTCCTCGCGTACCTCACCTACCTCGCGCAGTTCAACGCCAATGTGCCGACGGGCGGCAAGGACGGCCGGGCGGGCGCCCAGGGGGCCACGCCGACGCTCGGCATCTTCTCCACCATCCCGGAGATCCGGAACCCGGTCGCCAACCTGGTCACCGAGGTCATCGCGACGGTGGGCCTGGTCCTTCCCATCCTCGCCTTCGGGCTCACCAAGGGCCTCGGCGAGTCGGGCACGCAGACGCTGATCGTCGCCTTCCTGGTCGTCGGCATCGGCCTCTCGCTCGGCGGGCCCACCGGCTACGCCATCAACCCGGCCCGTGACCTCGGTCCGCGCATCGTGCACCAGTTCCTGCCGATCCCCAACAAGGGCACGTCCGACTGGAGCTACGCCTGGATTCCGGTGGCCGGTCCGCTGATCGGCGGCGCCCTCGCGGGCCTCATCTACAACGCAGCCTTCTGAGCGGCGGCCCGGGGGACCTCCAGCGCCCCCGGGCCGCCTCCGACGCTCCCCGAGCAGCTTCCGACAAGGAGGAGCCATGACGGACAGCTCCGAGAAATTCGTCGCCGCGATCGACCAGGGCACCACCTCGAGCCGCTGCATCATCTTCGACCAGGACGGCGCGATCGTCGCCGTGGACCAGCGCGAGCACCGCCAGATCTTCCCCAAGCCCGGCTGGGTCGAGCACGACGCCACCGAGATCTGGTCCAAGGTGCAGGCCGTGGTTGCGGGCGCGATCGCCAAGGCCGGACTCCGCGCCGACCAGCTCAGCGCGCTCGGCATCACCAACCAGCGGGAGACGACGGTCCTGTGGGACCGCTCCACGGGCAAGCCCGTGCACAACGCCATCGTCTGGCAGGACACCCGTACGTCCGCGCTCTGCAACGAGCTGGGCGGCACCGACGGTCAGGACCGCTTCCGCGAGCAGACCGGCCTGCCGCTGGCGAGCTACTTCTCCGGGCCCAAGGCGGCCTGGCTCCTCGACAACGTGCCGGGCCTGCGCGCGCGTGCCGACCGCGGCGACATCGCCTTCGGCACCATCGACTCCTGGCTCATCTGGAACCTCACCGGCGGCACCGACGGCGGCGTCCACGTCACGGACGTCACCAATGCCGGGCGCACGATGCTGATGAACTTGGAAACGCTCCAGTGGGACTCCTCGATCCTGTCCGCGATGAACGTGCCCGAGGCGGTCCTGCCGGAGATCAGGTCGTCGGCCGAGGTGTACGGAACGGCCGTGGGACAGCTGGCCGGCGTGCCCGTGGCCTCCGCCCTGGGCGACCAGCAGGCGGCCGTCTTCGGGCAGGCCTGCTACGACACCGGCACGGCCAAGAACACGTACGGGACGGGCAGTTTCCTGCTGCTCAACACCGGGAACAGGCCGGTGCCGTCCAAGAGCGGGCTGCTCACCACGATGGGTTACAAGATCGGCAGCGAGGCGCCCGTCTACTGCCTCGAGGGATCCATCGCGATCACCGGGGCGCTCGTGCAGTGGTTCCGCGACCAGCTCGGGATCATCCGCACGGCCGACGAGATCGAGCCGCTGGCGGCGAGTGTGGAGGACAACGGCGGCGCGTACATCGTGCCCGCCTTCTCCGGCCTGTTCGCCCCGTATTGGCGCTCCGACGCGCGCGGCGTCGTCACGGGCCTGACCAGGTACGTGACCAAGGCGCATCTGGCGCGCGCGGTCCTGGAGGCGACGAGCTGGCAGACCCGCGAGGTCGTCGACGCGATGTACCAGGACTCAGGGGTGCGGATCACCACCTTGAAGGTGGACGGCGGCATGACGAAGAACAACCTGCTGATGCAGCACCAGGCGGACGTGCTCGGCGTGCCCGTGATCCGCCCTCGGATCGCCGAGACGACGTGTCTGGGCGCCGCGTACGCCGCGGGGCTCGCGACGGGCGTGTGGCACGACCTGGACGAGCTGAAGAGCCACTGGCAGCGCGATGCCGAGTGGACTCCGCGGATGGAGGCGCGGGAGCGCGACCGTGAGTACCAGAACTGGCGCAAGGCCGTGGAGCGCAGCTTCGGCTGGCACGACGACGGCACCGACGGCAACACCCAGGGCTGAGGCCCCGCACGCCGAGACGACGGCGGCGGGCACGCGCGCGTAGAGGGCCATCGAGGCTCACGCGCGCGTGCGTGGCGGCGGCTCGTACCCCGGTCGGCGGGGGTGCGGGCCGCTCGCGGGGCACGGGCGGCGGGTCCGGTCCGGCCGCGGACTCCCGCCGGGCCGCGGGCTCCCGCCGGGCTCAGGTGGCGACGGGCTCGCGGGCCGCGGCGCCGACGGCCATCGCGTGCTCCACCACGTCGATCAGGACCTCCTTGACCGACTCCTTCTCGCGCGCGTCGCACAGCACCACGGGCGTGCTCGGGTCGAGGTCCAGCGCCAGGCGCACCTCGTCGGCCGGGTAACGGTCGGCTCCTTCGAAGCAGTTGACCCCGACGACGAAGGGTATGGAGCGGCGCTCGAAGTAGTCGACGGCGGCGAAGCAGTCCTCCAGGCGGCGGGTGTCGGCGAGCACCACGGCCCCGAGCGCGCCGGTCGCCAGCTCGTCCCAGAGGAACCAGAAGCGGTCCTGGCCAGGGGTGCCGAAGAGGTACAGGACGAGGTCCTCGCGGAGCGTGATCCGGCCGAAGTCCATGGCCACGGTGGTGGTGTGCTTGCCCGGGACGCCGTTGACGTCGTCCACGGGGCGGCCCGCCTCGCTGAGCGTCTCCTCCGTGCGCAGCGGTTTGATCTCGCTGACCGCGCCGACGAGCGTCGTCTTGCCCACGCCGAAGCCGCCCGCCACCAGGATCTTCAGCGTGACCGGCTCGACGGGGGCCGTACCGCGCTCAGAACGCTTGAAGATCATTGCTCTCTTCTCCTGCATCAGTCATCAGTCGTGTCGCGTGCGTCAGTCGGGGTGGAGGGCGCCGGACGGGCCTGCGCGGGTGGCGGGCCGTAGCCGCCGCCTCCGGGGGTCTCGATCACCAGGACGTCGCCGGGGCCAGCCTCCGCCGTGTCGCTGCCGTCGAGCCGTACGACGGTGCCGTCGGCGCGCTCCAGGCGGCCGGAGCCCAGGGCTCCCGGCTCGCCGCCCGCCATGCCGTACGGCGCCACCCTGCGGTGCTGGGACAGCGTGGAGACCGTCATGGGCTCCCGGAAGCGGATGCGGCGCACGGCGCCGTCACCGCCGCGCCACTGGCCGTCTCCGCCGCTGCCTCGGCGGACGGCGAACTCGTCGAGCAGGACGGGCAGTCGCCACTCCAGGACCTCGGGGTCGGTAAGGCGCGAGTTGGTCATGTGGGTCTGCACGACGGACGCGCCGTTGAAGCCGTCGCCCGCGCCGGATCCGGAGGCGACCGTCTCGTAGTACTGGTGGCGGTCGTTGCCGAAGGTGACGTTGTTCATGGTGCCGGAGCCCTCGGCCTGGACGCCGAGCGCCGCGTACAGGGCTCCGGTGATGGCCTGCGAGGTCTCCACGTTGCCCGCGACGACGGCCGCGGGCGGCTCCGGCGACAGGAGGGTGCCGGGCGGGACGATGATGCGCAAGGGGCGCAGACAGCCGTCGTTGAGGGGGATGTCGTCGGCCACCAGGGTGCGGAAGACGTACAGGACGGCGGCGTTGACCACGGCGAACGGTGCGTTGAAGTTGGTCGTCAGCTGGGGTGACGTACCGGTGAAGTCGATGGTGGCCGTGCGCTGCTCGCGGTCCACGGTGACGCGGACCGCGATGACGGCACCCGAGTCGGTTTCGTAGGTGAACTCGCCCTCTTCTAGGGCGTCGATAACGCGGCGCACGGAGTCCTCGGCGTTGTCCTGGACGTGCCGCATGTACGCCTGGACGACATCGAGCCCGAAGTTGTCGATCATGCGGGCGACTTCGTCGACGCCCTTCTGGTTGGCGGCGATCTGGGCGCGCAGGTCGGCGAGGTTCGTGCTCGGGTTGCGGGAGGGGTACCGGGCCTCGGTGAGCAGGCGTGAGGTCTGTTCCTCGCGGAAGCGGCCCGCCTCCACAAGGAGCCAGTTGTCGAAGAGGATGCCTTCCTCGTCGATGGTGCGGCTGTGCGCGGGCATGGAGCCGGGCGCGATGCCGCCGATCTCGGCGTGGTGGCCGCGCGAGGCCACGTAGAAGAGGATCCGCTCCCCCGGGGTGTCGAAGACCGGGGTGATGACGGTGACGTCGGGGAGGTGGGTGCCGCCGTGGTACGGGTCGTTCACCGCGTACGTGTCGCCGGGGCGCATGGCGCTGCCCCGGCGGCGGATGACCTCTTTGACGCTGGTGCCCATGGAACCCAGGTGCACCGGGATGTGCGGGGCGTTGGCGACGAGGTTGCCGTCCGGGTCGAACAGGGCGCAGGAGAAATCGAGCCTCTCCTTGATGTTGACCGACTGTGCCGTGGACTCCAGGCGGGCGCCCATCTGTTCCGCGATCGACATGAAGAGGTTGTTGAAGACTTCGAGGAGGACCGGGTCGGCCTCCGTGCTCGCGCGGGAACCCGTGGGCTCCGTGGCCC
The DNA here is from genome assembly GCF_008704795.1 of Streptomyces spectabilis. Lineage (NCBI taxonomy): Bacteria > Bacillati > Actinomycetota > Actinomycetes > Kitasatosporales > Streptomycetaceae > Streptomyces > Streptomyces spectabilis. The sequence goes on from NZ_CP023690.1 coordinate 1,949,108, forward strand.
GTTCCATGACCAGGTGCCCGTCGTCGGTCGTCGCGGCCTGCCAGCCGTCGTCGACGACCGTGGTGGCGCCGGCCTCGGTGATGATCGCGGGGCCGGTGACGGTCCGGCCGGGCGGCAGCTCCTCGCGGCGGTGCAGGGGGACCTCGCGCCAGGCGCCCCCGGTGTGCAGGCGTACGGGGCGCGGAGCAGCCGTGGCACCGGGCGTCGTGGTGCCGCCGAGCGCGGAGAGGTCCGGGGGCTCGGTGAGGCCGGTGGCCTCCACGGAGAGGGCTTCGACGACGACGGGGCGGTCCAGGGTGAAGGAGTAGGTGGCGCGGTGGTGTTCTTCGAAGGTGCGCCGCATGGCCTCCGGCTCGGTGAGCTCCACGGTGAGCGTGGTGTCGGTGCCGTCGTAGCGCAGGTGCGCGCGGCGCGTGACGCGGACGCTGTCGTCGGGCACGTCCTCCGTGCGCAGTTCGGCGCGGGCCGCTTCCTCCAAGTCGTCCGCCGTCTTCAGGATGTGGTGCATCGCCGCGGCTTCCAGAGGTGCCTCGACGGACCGCTCGCGCATCGCCGTGGTGTCGGCGAGGCCGATGCCGAGGGCGGAGAGCACGCCCGCCATGGGCGGCACCAGGACGGTGCGGATGCCGAGCGAGTCGGCGACCATGCACGCGTGCTGGCCGCCCGCTCCGCCGAACGTCGTCAGGGCGTAGCGCGTGACGTCGTGGCCCTTCTGGACGGAGATGCGCTTGACAGCGGCGGCGATGTTGGCCACGGCGATCTGGAGGTAACCCTCGGCGACCTGTTCCGGCGTGCGGTCGTCGCCGGTGCTCGCGGTAATCTCGCGCGCCAGCGCGGCGAAGCGGTCGCGGACCAGCTCCTCGTCCAGCGGCTGGTCGCCGTCGGGGCCGAACACCTGCGGGAAGTGGGCCGCCGGGATGCGGCCGAGCGCGACGTTGGCGTCGGTGAGGGTCAAGGGGCCGCCGCCGCGGTAGCAGGCCGGGCCGGGGTCGGCACCCGCGGAGTCGGGGCCCACGCGGTAGCGGCTGCCGTCGAAGTGCAGCACGGAGCCGCCGCCCGCGGCCACGGTGTGGATGTCGAGCATGGGGGCGCGCAGCCGCACTCCCGCGATCTGCGTGGTGAAGACGCGTTCGTACTCCCCCGCGTAGTGCGAGACGTCCGTCGACGTGCCGCCCATGTCGAAGCCGATGACGCGGTCGAATCCGGCGAGCCGCGACATGCGGGCCATGCCCACGATGCCGCCCGCGGGCCCGGAGAGGATGGCGTCCTTGCCGCGGAACTGCCCGGCTTCGGCGAGTCCTCCGTTGGACTGCATGAACATCAGGCGCACGCCGTGGAGTTCGTCGGCGACGTGCTCGACGTACCGGCGCAGGACGGGCGAGAGGTAGGCGTCGACGACGGCGGTGTCACCGCGCGGCACGAGCTTCATCAGCGGGCTGACCTCGCTGGACAGCGAGACCTGCGGGAAGCCGATGGCACGGGCGAGGGCGCCGACGGCCTGCTCGTGGGCGGGATGGAGGTGACTGTGCACGCACACGACGGCGACGGCGCGGATGCCGTCGTCGTAGGCCTGCCGCAGCGGTCCGTCGAGCGCGTCCAGGTCGGGGGCGCGCAGCACCTCTCCGTCGGCGGCGACCCGCTCGTCGACTTCGAGCACGCGCGCGTACAGCTCTTCGGGCAGGACGATCTCGCGTGCGAAGATCTGCGGGCGGTTCTGGTACGCGATGCGCAGGGCGTCGCGGAAGCCCCGGGTGATGACGAGTGCCGTGGGCTCGCCCTTGCGCTCCAGGAGGGCGTTGGTGGCGACGGTGGTGCCCATCCGGACGGCGTCGATCGGTGCGGATCGCGGATCGACGGCGTGCGGCGGGTGGTGCGGGGCGCGCGAAGGGGCGTCGGTGTGCGCGCTCGCGCCGCTGGTCTCCCGGGTCCCGGAGGCTTCGGGGGTGTCCGCTTCGGCGAGCAGGTGCGCGATGCCCGCGACGGCCGCGTCCGGGTAGCGCGCGGGGTTGTCCGACAGCAGCTTGTGGGTGAGGAGGCGGCCGTCCGGGTGCCGCGCGACGATGTCCGTGAACGTGCCGCCCCTGTCGACCCAGAACTGCCAGCCAGTCACGTCTCAATCCCCGCTTTCGCGCTGTTCAGAGCGCCCGGAGGCCGCTGATCACGTCGCGCAGAATACTCTCGTCCGGCAGCTCGGCGGGGGGTACGGGGCGGGTGACGTGCACCAGTTCGTCGTCCACGAGATCGCCGATCAGGACGCGGATCACGCCGATCGGAAGGTCGAGTTCCGCCGCGAGTTCCGCGACGGACTGGGGGCTGTCGCGGCACAGGTCGACGATGTCCACGTGCTCCGGTGACAGCGTCTGGTCGGCCTCCGTGTCATCGGCGCGGGACTCCGCGACCACGACCGCGATCAGATCGAGGCGGTGCTGGGCCGGGCTGGTGGTGCGTCCGCGCGTCATGGCGTACGGACGTACCACCGGGCCGGCGTCGTCGTCGAACCAGCGAGGCGTCGAGGGAAGGGCCTGACCGTCGTCGTCGCTCATGCCCTCCCACTACCCTCCCGTGGGCAGGTCGGTGCGCGGCGCCGAACCCAGGTGCACGCCCACCCTCTTGACCAGCAGCGTCATCTCGTACGCGACCAGGCCGACGTCGGAGTCCGCGTCCGCGAGGACGGCGAGGCAGCTGCCGTCTCCCGCGGCCGTGACGAAGAGGAACGCGTCGTCGAGCTCGACGACGGTCTGTCTGACCTTGCCCGCCTCGAAGTGGCGCCCGACGCCCTTGGCGAGGCTGTGGAAGCCGGACGCGACGGCGGCGAGGTGCTCGCTGTCCTCCCGGGTCAGGTTCTTGGACACGCCCGTCGGCAAGCCGTCGCCGGAGAGGACGAGTGCTTTGCGGATGCTGGCGACGCGCTCCACCAGGTCGTCGAGGAGCCAGTTCAGCTCTCCCGATCCCCCGGTCGCGGTGGTGCGTGTGTCGGCCTTCGGTGCGGTCATCGACCGTCCCCCTCAGATGTCGTTCCTGGTGCTGTGCCGTCAGGGGCGGTGTCGCCCGCGGCGTTCTCTTCGCGGCCGCGCTGCCAGCCGCGCTGGAGCGAGGCCATGCGGCTGCGTACCTCGTCGGCGTCGCGCTCCTCCGGCCCCCCGGCGGCCGGGGCTGTGTCACGCTCCGTGCGGCGTCCGGGGCCTTCCTTGAGCTGGGGGGCGAGGTTCGCCTGCCGGACCCTGCGCGGCAGCCCTCCCAGGGCGGGCCTGCCGGTGTCCTGGGGCGCCGTGCGGGGCGGCGTCTCGGTGCTGCCTGCGGCCCGGTCCATGGCTTCCCTGTCCGTCCTCGACGCCCGGTCCGCACCGGGCGCTGTCTCCGTGCGGGTCGTGCCCCGGAGCGGGTCCGTCGCCGGGCGGCGCCGGGGCAGCGGCCGCGGGTCCGCCTGGGGGTCGCTCCGCTCCGGGCGGGGCGGCGTCAGGTCGGGCCAGCCGTCGTCGGTGCGCGGGCGGCGCGGCAGTTCGAGGCCCGCGCGGTCGGCCGCGGCGTCCCGGACGGGGGCGCTGTCGGTCCGGGCGTTCGGCGGGGTCGGGCCGGTCGGCCAGGTGTCGCGGCCGGTGCGGCCGCCCGGGGTGTCGCGGCGGGCCCGTGCATCGTCGCCGCTGTCGGGGGCGTCCGTGTCCCGCGCGCGGGTCGAGCCGACGCGGCGGCCGTGCGAGGAAACCAGCTTCGGCGCGCTGCGGCGCGGCAGGGGCACCGGGCCCCCGGGGGCCCGCTCGTCGTCCAGGAGGTCGTCGCGGCCGGGGAGGTCGTAGGCGGTGGGGCCGGTGGCCCGGGCGGGCTCGTCGAGCACCGGTTCGCGCGCCTGCTGGTGCTGCTCTCCGGGGCTGTCGGTGGCGCGGCGGCGGGGGCGGAACAGGCCGCCGCGCTCGCTGTCGGCGTCCTCCAGGTCACCGAGTTCGCCGAGGGAGCCCGAGAAGCCCTCCAGGCTCGCCATGCCGACCGGTGCCTCCAGTTCGACCGGCCCGTCCAGGATGGAGGCGGGCAGGCCGGGGAGCTGGACGGGGACCTGGGCGAGGGCCGCGGCGCGGTCGCCCGCCGGGTCGCCGCCCACTGGGGTGGCGGGCTGCGGCCGGTCGAGGCGGAACCCGACGCCGCCGGTGTCCGGTACGTCATCCGTGAGCAGGGACTCCGGGATGAAGACGACAGCAGTCGTGCCACCGTAGGGAGACGGCTGCAAGGAGACGCGGACACGCTGGCGTTGGGCCAGACGGCTGACGACGAAGAGGCCGAGGCGGTCGGTGTCGGACAGCTCGAACTCGGGTGTCTCCGCGAGGCGCAGATTGGCGTCGAGGAGCGCCTCGGACGCCATGCCGAGGCCCCGGTCGTGGATCTCCAGGGTGAAGCCGTTGGCCACGTGGTCCCCCAGGACCTGCACCGCGGTGTGCGGGGGCGAGAACACCGTGGCGTTCTCCAGGAGCTCGGCGAGCAGATGGGTGAGGTCGGCGACGGCAGGCCCGGTGACGGCGATCCGGGGCAGTCGGCGCACTTCGATGCGTTCGTAGTCCTCGACCTCGGCGACGGCCGCGCGTACGACGTCCATGAGCTGGACGGGCTTGCGCCATTGCCGGGAGGGCGCGGCGCCGGAGAGGATCACGAGGCCTTCGGCGTGCCGCCGCATGCGGGTGGTGAGGTGGTCGAGGCGGAAGAGGTCGGCCAGTTCGTCGGTGTCCTCGGTCCTGCGCTCCATGGTGTCGAGGAGCGTCAGCTGCTTGTGCAGCAGGACCTGGCTGCGTCGGGCGAGGTTGACGAACACCTCGGAGACGCCGCGGCGCAGGTCGGCCTGTTTGACGGTGGCCTCGACGGCGGCGCGCTGCAGGGTGTTGAGGGCCTGGCCTACCTGGCCGATCTCGTTCTTCTCGTAGCTGAGGCGGGGCGCTTCGGTCTCCACGTCGACCTGCTCGCCCGCCGCGAGCCGCCGCAGCAGGCCGGGCAGGCGCACACCGGAGGCCTCGTGGGCCTCCAGGCGCAGACGGCGCAGGTCGCGGATGAGGCCGCGGCCGATGCGGACGGAGAGCACGATGGAGACGACCACGGCGAGCAGGCCGACCACACCGGCGATGGCCAGTTGCACGATCACACCGACGGCCTCGGGGCGGGCCCGGTCGCGCAGCCGGTCGATGGCCGCGTCGTTGCGCTCGGCGAGACCCAGGAGGACCTTGTCCGCCTCCTGGTTCCAGTCGGAGGAGGTGACCGCGCGCGGGGTGCCGGGGCCGGACTCCGCGAGGGTCTTCTCGGCGTCGCGCAGGCGGGCGGTCTCAGCGCCGTTCCAGTACCGCTCGTAGCGGGCGCGCTCGCCGTCCGGGAGCTGGGCGAGGCTGTTGTCGAGGAGCAGCGAGCGCTGGGCCATCAGGTCGGTGACCTGGCGGATCTCGCCCTTCGTGACGGTGCCCGTGACCAGGGCGGAGGCGATCAAGGCGTCTTCGCGGGAGAGGAGTTCACGGGCCTGGTCGACGCCGACGAGGGCGCGGCTCTGCGCGGTGATGCTCACGTCGTCCAGGGCGTTGAGCGTCGTCAGGAAGCCGTAGCAGGGGTCGGTCAGACGCGTGTACATCTTCAGCGCCTTGTCGCGGCTGATGGTGCCTTCCTCGACGGTGCGGCGCAGGGCCTTGATGCCCGCGAAGGCGTCGAGGACGGTGGTCAGGCGTTCCTCGGAGTGGCCGTCGAGGACGTCGCGGGAATCGGAGTCGTCGGCGGCGGACCTGACCTTGGCGACGAGTTCGTCCGTGGCGTCGCGGCTGCTGCGCAGCGCGGCGAGCGCGTCCGACGCCCGTGGGTCCGCGAGGTAGACGAGCGTCTGACGCCGCTCCTCCTGGACGACCTGCACGGTGTCCTGGATGGGCTTGGCCAAGTCGTCGATGATGTACGCGGTGTCGATCAGCTTGTTGGCTTCACGCCCGGTCACGAAGGTGGCGAATCCCCAGATCGCCGTGAGGGACACGAGCGGCACGAGCAGCAATGCCACGATCTTCCGGCGGATCGACTTCCCGCGAAAGCGCATGGCCTCCCCTAGATCGGGCCCCTTGCAGCCGCGCGAATGGCCCAGGGGCACGCATGTGCGTCAACAAACGGCGTGAGCCTACTACTGACACACGAGCAACTCGAAGGCACGTCCGGACGCTTTTCAGCCGTGACGCGAAACGGACGTCGGGAGTTGTCCGCCCATTGCGGGAGATTGCCTCCCGCATGCGCCGCGCCCCGGGCGACCCCATCCCCCTTGCCGCAAAGGCCAGTTGGCCTGAAGTGTGCGACGACGGGAACCGATCACCCTTTCGAGTGACGTCTCGCGTGGAGCGGGAATCATCGGCGGGGCCCGTTCGTCGATCAGTACGGAAGGTGAGCGCGAGGTCGAACGGATGGGCGAGGCGACCGAGTGGGGCGCGCGGGGGCCGCACGACGAGGGGCGCGGGTTCGAACGGGCATGTACGGCTTGGCGGATGGCGTAAAGCAGCGTAAACCGGGCAGCAGCCAGGGAGTCGGACAGGAGACTCTCGGTGGCCGCGGGGCGCGGGACAGCGTGTGTGCGACACGCGTCGCGCCGTAAGGCAGCGGGGGGAGTGACGAGTTGATGAGCACGACGGAGCACGACACGGCGCCGCGGAAGGGCGCACACGGTGAAGCGGATGGCCCGGAGGTGAAGGTGGCCGCGCGACAGGAGGCCGGACAGGCCGTGGCGGGTCCACCTTGGCGGGCCGAGCGCGCGCGGAGACGTGAGCTGCACCGGGCCGAGCGAGACGCCATCGCCGGATCGGGTGGCGGCGAGCCGCAGGGCGTGGAGCTGCCGGACGTCGAAGCACGCCAGCGCCTCCCCGTACAGGAGACACGGAGCGCCGCACGCCGGGCCGCCCTTGAACGCGCCGCCCCGGACCGAGCCGAGCAGCGGGAAGCCGACACCGGCGGCCCGGTCACGCGAACGGGAGGCGAGCACTTGGGACTCGACGCGTATGAGGCACGGCGGCCACTGTGGATCGAGGAGCCCGCTGTCCGCCGACGCCTCCCGGACCCGGTGCGCACCGCCGCCGTACGGGCCGTGATCATCGTGGCGTTGACCCTCATCCAGGCGATGACGGCGTTCTTCTGCGCGATGGCCGGGTCCTGGCTGGCCTTTCCCATGGTGCTCAGCAGCGTCGCCAGCACGGTGGCTGCCACCTGGGGCGTCCTCGACGTCTGGGTGACCCGCCAGGTCTGGAGCCAGCGCAACGGCGTCGTGTCGGCGCCCAGCAGCACGGCACGCCAACTCCGGCGCGAGCGGCGCAGGGCCCGCCGGGCGGCTCGCGCGACCGCCCGCGCCAAGGAGGGCATACGGGGGCGGGGCGCGGCGCGACAGCTGTCGCACTCCTGACGGGGCGCCGCACCTCGCCGACCACACCTCTTCACTGCGGGTTGCGGGTTGCGGGTTGCGGTGTGTGGCTTGCGGCTTATGGGCGAGGCCCCCCCCGGGCGTACGCCGCCCGGCCGGTAGCACGTGCCGCGCGCCGCAGTCCGGGCCACCACATGCGCCCTGCGTGCCGTCACACTGCGTCCTCTGTGCCGTCACAGCGCGGCCGCGAGCCTGGCCCGCAGCTCTCGTCGGGCTCGCATGAACGCGCGCGGGCGGTCCACCGCCAGGACGGCGGTCGGGCGACCCTCGTACTCGTACACCGCCAGGAAGCCATCGTCGTCCGGGGCGAGACCACCTTCCTCCACGCGGACCGTGGCCTCGGTGGGGCGGTGGCCCGCGAACTGGAGACGGGAGCCGTACTGATCCGACCAGAAGTAGGGGAGAGCGTTCGCGGTCTCCACGGTGCGGGCTGCGAGCAAGTTGCGTACAGCTACGCGGGGTTGCTCCGTGGCACTCGTCCAGTGCTCGGCACGGACGCCACCGACACGGGCGACGTCGCCGACGGCCACCACCTCCGGCAGGGCGGTCACGCAGCCCTGATCGCAGGGGACTCCGCCGCGCAGCTCCCCACGGCCACCGTCGAGCCATGTGTGCTCCAGCCAGGCGGTGTTGGGGTACGCGCCGATGCCGACGATCACAACGTCGGCGGGCAGTAGGCGACCGTCGGCGAGCTCCACTGCGGCGACCCTGCCGTCCGGGGTGGACGCTGAGGCCGTCCACGCGGAAGCCGTTCGCGTGGCCGAACGAAGCCCGGGGCGCAGGCCCGCGACGCCCGTGCCGGTGAGCAGCCGCGCGCCGCCCCGCCGGTGCAGGTCGGCGCAGAACACGGCCATGTCCGGGCCGAGTTGAGGGACCAAGGGCAGCGGCGCCGCCTCCACGACGGTGACGTCATGGCCGAGCGTCACGCACGACGACGCGGTCTCCGCGCCGATGAAACCGCCGCCGATCACCACGACTCGGCGGGGGCCGCTGGTCAGCGCGGTGCGTAGAGCGCGGGCGTCGTCGAGGGTGCGCAAGGTGTGGACCCCGGCGAGGGGCGGGCCCGGCAAGCTCCGGGCCGCCGCGCCGGTAGCGATGACGACGCCGTCGCCGATGACCGCGCGGCCGTCGGCGAGCAGTACGGCGCGGCTGCCCGTGTCGAGGCCGCTGGCGGGGGTGCCGAGGAGCCATTCGGCGTCCAGGTCCGCCAGTTCGTCGGCGTCGGCCAGGGCGAGGGTGGGCTCGTCGGTGGTGTCGGAGGCCGGGGCGGTGCTGGTGCTGGGGCCGGGCGTGCCGGGAGTACGGACCGCGTCGGCCGTCGGAGGCGTACCGGTCGCGTCGGCACCCAGGGCCGTGGCGGCGGCACCGGGGGCCGTGGCGGCGGCGGGGGCCGTGCCGGTGGCGGCGAGCGTGAGGGCCGGGCCGGTCGCATCGGCTGTCGGGGGCGGGCCGGTCACGTCGGCCGTCGGGGCCGTCGGGGCCGGGCCGGTCACGTCGGCCGTCGGAGCGGCGATGGCCCCATCGGCCATGGACGCCTTGGGGCCCGGGCCCGAGGCCGGGCCCTTGAGGAAGGACTTGGACAAGGGTGGTCGGTCGTAGGGCATGTGGGGTTCCGCGCCGATGACCACCAGGCGGCCGTCGAAGCCCTGGGCGCGCAGCTCGCGGACCGCGTGGAGCCCGGCGAGGGAGGCGCCCACGACGATGACCGTCCTCATGCGGCGGAGCCCTCCCCCGCCGCCGCGCCCGCCTCGGCCGGGATCGAAGGCGCGTCTGTCACATGGACGTGGACCATGCCCTCCACGACGCTCACGCGGTGCGTGCGCACGGGGCGGCGCGCGGGCAGGCAGGTCGGTTCGCCCGTCCTGAGGTCGAACGAGGCGGCGTGCAGGGGGCATTCGATCTGGCAGCCTTCCAGCCAGCCCTCGGAGAGGGAGGCGTCCTGGTGGCTACAGGTGTCGTCGATGGCGTACAGGGCGCCGTCGGCGTTGAACACCGCGATGGGCGGGGTGGTGTCGAGACGGGCGGACGCGCCGGCGGGGAGGTCGTCGAGGCGGCAGACGGGAATCATGGCGTCCCTCTGGATCTCTCGGTCGGATGTGGTGGAAAGCTGGGCCCGGACCGGAGCGGTTGGGCCGGGTCGGTGCTTGGCTCGGTGCCTCAGGCTTGACTCGGTGCCTCGTGCTTGGCTCGTGGCTCGCGCTTGGCTCGGTGCCTCGGTGTCTCGGTGCTTGGCTCGGTTCGTGTGGCCCGACGGGTGCTCGGCTCCCGGCAGGGGTGGAGCTTCGGTGCCCGGACAGGACCGGAAGTTCGGTCTCCGGTCGGGTGCCGGGGCTCAAGCCCTGGTCCGGACACGGAGGTTCGGGCTTCTGACCTGGAGTGGAGGCTCAGGTCCTGGCCGGATGCGGCGAGGCCCCGGTGAGGCCCGAGGTCCGCGCCGAGTCCCGGGCCGAGACGTCCGGCCCCGGCCAGGTCGGGATCCGGCGAGGGGGAAGCTCAACTCCCGCCCGGAGCCCGGCCACAGCCGCGGCCGCAGCCCTGACCCCGACCCCATATCCAGCTCTGTCAGGAGACCTCAGCCCTGTCCGGCCCCGTTTCGGCTGAGGACTCTTCGGTAACATGAAGTTTCATATGGCGCACCACGTAGTGCTATGCGCAACAGAATCCGGTGGGACGCCCACGGAGTCAAGGGCTTCCCTGAGACGCGGCGTCAATCGCCGCCGAGTGGTGAGAGTTGAGATATGACCCGCACGCCGAAAAGCCCTGACCAGACCGAGGAGCCGCGTCAGGACGCGGCGAAGACCGGAAGGTCCCGCGCGCGGCAGTCCCGCGCGGCCGCGGGCTCGGTGCAGTCCGTGGACCGGGCCGTGAGCGTCCTGGAGATCCTCGCCCGGCACGGCGAGGCCGGGGTCACGGAGATCGCCGACGAGCTGGGCGTGCACAAGTCGACGGCGTTCCGGCTGCTCGGGGTCCTGGAGAACCGAGGCCTCGTCGGCCAGGCCAAGGACCGCGGCAAGTACTTCCTCGGCGCGGGCGTGCTGCGCCTCGCGGGCGCCGCGGCCGTGCGCATGGACATCTCCCAGGAGGGCGGCCCCGTCTGCCGCGAACTGGCCGACGAGCTGGGCGAGACGGTCAACATCGCGGTCCTCGACGACGACGCCGCGGTCAACATCATGCAGGCGCGCGGACCCGCGTCCGTGACCGCGCAGAACTGGCTCGGCCGCCGCACCCCGCTGCACGCCACCTCCAGCGGCAAGGTGCTGCTCGCCCATCTCCCGACGACGCTGCGCGAAGGCCTGGTCGCCCGGACGCTGCCGCGGCTCACCGAGCGCACCGTGACCGGCACGGTGGCGCTGCGGGGCGAGCTGGAGACCGTCGTGGAGCGGGGTTTCGCGACGGCCGTGGAGGAGTTCGAGGTGGGCCTCGCCGCCGTGGCCGCGCCGGTGCGCGCGCACGACGGCAAGGTGATCGGGGCGCTCAGCGCGTCCGGGCCGGTGTACCGGCTGACCGAGGACCGGCTCACCGAGCTGGCCAAGCGCACGGTCGCGGCGGCCGTGGACCTGTCACGCCGCATGGGCTACGGCCTCTGACCACGAGCCGCACCCACGGGGCGCCGTCGGCGTGCCGCCGGGCGTTCGCGTTCACCCTTTGACGGCCTCTTGACGGCTCCTCGATGCCGCTCGCACGATGTTCCTGATAGCGCAACGAACCGTGGAGTACGCAACAACAGCCCGCGTTTGCGCGCACTCGCGCAACGGTCCCCCGCAGAGGAGCCTGGCCGTGCCACACGAGGTCCGTGGCGTCGTCGCCGCGAAGAAGGGCGCACCCGTCGAGGTGCAGACGATCGTCGTGCCGGATCCCGGACCGGGAGAGGTACTCGTCTCCGTGCAGGCCTGCGGGGTCTGCCACACCGATCTGCACTACCGGGACGGCGCGGTCGGCGACGGCTTCCCGTTCCTGCTCGGGCACGAGGCCGCCGGGACCGTCGAGGCGGTCGGCGAGGGTGCCGACGGGCTGCGCCCCGGCGACTACGTGGTCATCGCCTGGCGCGCACCGTGCGGAACCTGCCGTTCCTGTCTGCGCGGCCGCCCCTGGTACTGCTTCGACTCCCGCAACGCGGCCCAGTCCATGACGCTCCTCGACGGCACGCCGCTGACCCCCGCGCTCGGCATCGGCGCGTTCGCGCGGAAGACGCTGGTCGCGGCGGGCCAGGCCGTGAAGGTCGACCCCGCCGCGCGCCCGGAGGCGGCGGGCCTCATCGGCTGCGGCGTGATGGCCGGGTACGGAGCCGCCGTGCACACGGGCGGCGTGCGCCGCGGTGACACCGTCGCCGTGATCGGCTGCGGCGGCGTGGGCTGCGCGGCGATCGCCGGGGCCGCGCTCGCCGGAGCCAGGCGCGTCATCGCGGTCGACGTCGACGACGCGAAGCTCGACGGCGCGACGCGGTTCGGGGCGACGGACACAGTCAACTCCCGGGGCACGGAGCCGGTGGCGGCGGTGCGCGGGCTCACCGGCGGCTTCGGCGTCGACGTGGCGATCGACGCGGTGGGCATCGCCGAGACCTACCGCCAGGCCTTCTACATGCGCGACCACGCGGGCACCCTCGTCCAGGTCGGCGTGCCCGACCCGGCGACGACCGTCGAACTGCCGCTGATCGACCTCTTCTCGCGCGGCGGCGCCCTCAAGTCCTCCTGGTACGGCGACTGTCTGCCCACGCGGGACTTCCCGATCCTCGTCGACCAGTACGTGCGCCGCAGGCTGGACCTCGGCGCCTTCGTCAGCGAGCGGATCGCCCTCGACGAGGTCGAGGCGGCGTTCGACCGGATGCGGGACGGCAAGGTGCTGCGCTCGGTGGTGGTCCTGTGACTCCCCCACAAGACCGCCCACAAGACCGCCCGGGATACCGCCCGGGATACCGCCCGGATGCCCTCTCGGAAGACCGCCCACAAGACCACTCCCGCGGCCCCCGCATCCCTCGCAGACCCCGCAGCCCCCGCGGCCCCCGCGTCGTCGTCATCGGTGCCGGAATCGTCGGCTGCTCCCTCGCCGACGAGCTCACCGCGCGCGGCTGGAGCGATGTCACCGTCCTCGAACAGGGGCCGCTGCCCGCCCCGGGCGGCTCCACGTCGCACGCGCCCGGGCTCGTCTTCCAGACCAGTCCGTCCAAGACGCTGAGCGAGTTCGCCGCCTACACCGTGCGGAAGTTCACCTCCCTGACCGTGGACGGGCTGCCGTGCTTCCACCCGGTCGGCGGCCTGGAGCTGGCCACCACCCCGGAGCGCTGGGCCGATCTGCGCCGCAAGGCCGGGCTCGCCGCGTCCTGGGGCGTGCGCGCGCGGCTCGTCGGCCCGGAGCGGTGCGCGGAGCTGTGGCCCCTGCTCGACAGCGGACAGGTGCTCGGCGGTCTGCACACGCCCGACGACGGAATCGCCCGGGCCGTGGCCGCCTGCCGCGCACAGATCGACCGGGCCGCCCGGCGCGGCGCCCGCTTCCTCGACCGGCACACCGTCACCGGTGTCGAGCGCGCCGGCGGCCGGGTCACCGGCGTGGTCACGGACCGCGGCACCTTCCCCGCCGACCACGTGGTGTCGGCCGCGGGCTTCTGGGGTCCGGTGATCGGACGGATGGCGGGCGTCGACGTACCGCTGCAGCCGCTCGCCCACCAGTACGCGAAGACGCGGCCGCTGCCCGAGCTCGCGGGCCTCAACGACCCGCGCACCGAGGCCTCCCGGCCCATCCTCCGGTTCCAGGACAGGGATCTGTACTTCCGCGAGCACACCGACCGCATCGGCATCGGCTCGTACGCCCACCGGCCGCTGCCCGTCGATCCGTTCACGGTCGACTCGTACGACGAGGCCGCCGCGCGGGGACGGACCGTGCCCGCGATGCCGTCGGCGCGTCCCTTCACCGAGGAGGACTTCGCGCCGAGCTGGCAGGACTGCTGCGGTCTGCTGCCCGCCCTCAAGGAGTCGGCGGTCGACGAGGGCTTCAACGGTGTCTTCTCCTTCACTCCGGACGGCATGCCCCTGCTCGGTCAGTCCCCGGCGCTGCGCGGCTTCTGGCTCGCCGAGGCCGTGTGGGTCACGCACTCGGCGGGCGTCGCCAAGGCGGTCGCCGAGTGGATGGTCGACGGCAGGCCCTCGACGGACATCCACGACTGCGACCTGACGCGCTTCGAGGACGCGCAGCGCTCCCCCGCGTATGTCGCGCGGCGCGGCGCCCAGCAGTTCGTCGAGGTCTACGACGTGATCCACCCGCAGCAGCCGATCGACCAGCCGCGCCCGCTGCGCGTCAGCCCCTTCTACGCCCGCCAACTACAGCTCGGCGCCGTGTTCCTGGAGGGCGGCGGCTGGGAGCGCCCGCACTGGTACGAGGCGAACACGCCGCTCACCGCGGGCCTGGAGCTGCCCGCGCGGGACGCCTGGTCCGCCCGTCACTGGTCACCGATCGCCGCCGCCGAAGCGCGGGCGACACGCGAACGGGTCGCGCTGTACGACATGACGCCGCTGCGCCGTCTGGAGGTCACGGGCCCCGGCGCGCCGGCCTTCCTGCAACGCATGACCTCCAACAACCTTCACAAGAAGCCCGGTTCGGTCACCTACACCCTCCTTCTCGACGAGGCGGGCGGCATCCGCTCCGACCTGACCGTGGCACGGCTCGCCCCCGACCACTTCCAGGTCGGCGCCAACTCCCCCGCCGATCTCTCCTGGCTACTGTGGCACGCGCCGGACGACGTGCACATCAGGGACATCACCCAGGGGACCTGCTGCGTCGGTGTCTGGGGCCCGCGCGCCCGCGCACTCGTGCAGCCGCTCACCCACGACGACTTCTCACACGCGGCCTTCGGCTACTTCAAGGCCCGGCGGACGTACATCGGCGACGTCCCCGTGACGGCACTGCGTCTGAGCTACGTGGGCGAGCTCGGCTGGGAGCTGTACACCACCGCCGACCTCGGCCTGCGCCTGTGGGACACGCTGTGGGACGCGGGGCGGGACCTCGGCGTCGTAGCGGCCGGGCGGTCCGCCTTCGCCAGCCTGCGCCTGGAGAAGGGCTACCGCGCCTGGGGCCAGGACATGACCACTGAACACGACCCCTACGAGGCCGGGCTCGGCTTCGCGGTGCGGGAGGACAAAGGCGACTTCGTCGGCCGCACGGCCCTGCTGGAGCGCCGCACGGCCCTGCGTGAGCACCCCGTGCCCCCGTCACAGCGCCGCACAGCCCTGCCGGAGCGCGCCCCCGGCCCCCGCAGGCTCACCCCGCTGCTACTGAACGACCCGGCCGCCGTCGTCCTCGGCAAAGAACCGGTGTACGTCGACGGGACCGCGGCCGGATACGTCACCAGCGCCGCGTACGGCTACACGCTGGGCCGCTGCGTCGCCTACGCCTGGCTGCCGCCGCTGCCCGCCGGAGCGCCCGCGCACATCGAGTACTTCGGGGAGCGGCTGCCCGCGACGGTCGCCGACGAACCCCTCTTCGACCCCGAGATGACCCGCATCCGGTGCTAGCCCCTCCCCCACCGCCCCCCTGGAGACCGCATGTCCCGCACCACCCGCGCCACCCGCACCACTCCCACGTACGACGTGATCGTGATCGGCCTGGGCGGCATGGGCAGCGCCGCCGCCCACCACCTGTCCGCGCGCGGGGCCCGCGTCCTCGGTCTGGAGAGGTTCGGCCCCGTGCACCAGCGCGGCTCCAGCCACGGCGGCTCCCGGGTCACGCGCCAGTCGTACTTCGAGGACCCCGCGTACGTACCACTGCTGCTGCGCGCGTACGAGCTGTACGAGCAGGTGGAGCGGGACACCGGTCGCGAGATCGCGATCCTGTGCGGCGGCGTGATGGTGGGCAGGCCCGACGGGCGGGTCGTCTCCGGGGCGCGGCTCTCCGCCGAGACCTGGGGCCTTCCGCACGAGATGCTCGACGCCCGTGAGATCCGCCGCCGCTTCCCGACGCTCGCGCCCCGCGCCGACGAGGTGGCGCTCTACGAGCGGCGCGCGGGCCTGCTGCGGCCGGAGAACACCGTGGCCGCGCACCTCCAGCTCGCCACCCGGCAGGGCGCTGACCTGCGCTTCGAGGAGCCGGTCGTCCGGTGGGAGCCGTGCGGCGCCGGCGTACGCGTGCACACGCCCGATGACACCTACACCGCGGGCCAGTTGGTGATCTGCCCCGGCGCCTGGGCGCCCGAACTGCTCGCGGACCTCGGGGTGCCGTTCACGATCGAGCGGCAGATCATGTACTGGTTCCAGCCGACCGGCGGCGTGGGCCCCTTCCTGCCCGAGCACCATCCGATCTACGTGTGGGAGGACCCGGAGGGCGTCCAGGCGTACGGCTTCCCCGCGATCGACGGCCCCGAACTCGGCGCGAAGGTGGCCTTCTTCCGCAAGGGCGAGGTCTGCACTCCGGACACCATCGACCGCACGGTCCACCCGCACGAGGTCGCCGCGATGGCCGGCCACATGTCCCGCCAGATCCCGCTGCTCCCGGGGCGCCTGCTCAAGGCCGCCACCTGCATGTACACGACGACGCCCGACGAGCACTTCGTCATCGCCCGGCACCCCGCCCACCCGGAGTCGGTGACGGTCGCCTGCGGGTTCTCCGGGCACGGCTTCAAGTTCGTGCCGGTCGTCGGCGAGATCGTCGCCGACCTGGCGCTCGACGGCGCCACCGCGCACCCCGTCGAGCTGTTCGACCCGCGCCGGATCACCGGCCCGCTGCCCGCCGCGGCGCCCGCTTAGGAGGACCGACGTGACGACCCAGGTCTCCACGAGTCTCATCGCGACCCTGCCCGGCCGCTCGTACACCGACCCCGAGGTGTTCGAGCGGGAGCGGGAGCGCGTCTTCGAGGCGCTGTGGGTGTGCGCCGTGCGCGCCGCCGACCTCGGCAGGGCCGGTGCGTACCGCACCGTCCAGGTCGGCCGTGAGAGCGTCCTGATCACCCGCGCCCGCGACGGCGGCCTGCGCGCCTTCCTCAACGTCTGCCGGCACCGGGGCGCCCGTCTGTGCGCGGACGACGCGGGCGAGGTGCGGCGCGGCCTCCAGTGCCCGTACCACGCCTGGACGTACGGCCTGGACGGCAGGCTCGTCGCGGCGCCGAACCTCACCGGGATGCCGGACGTCGACCGCACCGCGTACGGCCTGGTGGCGGTGGCGCTGCGGGAGTGGCTCGGCTACGCCTGGGTGTGTCTGGCCGACGAGCCGCCGTCCTTCGAGGAGACCGTGGTCGGCGACGTCACCGCACGCCTCGGCGACCCGGCGGCCATCGAGCGCTACCGCCTCCACGACCTGGCCATCGGACGGCGCGTCCGCTACGACGTGCGCGCCAACTGGAAACTGATCGTCGAGAACTTCATGGAGTGCTACCACTGCGCGACCATCCACCCCGAACTGACCGACGTCCTGCCGGAGTTCACCGACGGCTTCGCCGCGCAGTACTACGTGGGGCACGGCGCGGCCTTCGGCGACGAGGTGCGCGGCTTCACCGTCGACGGCAGCGCGGGCTTCGCGCGCCTCCCGGAGGTCGCCGACGACCAGGACCGCCGCTACTACGCGATCACCGTCAGGCCGACGGTGTTCGTGAACCTCGTACCGGACCACGTGATCCTGCACCGCATGTTCCCGCTCGCCGTGGACCGGACGGTCGTCGAGTGCGACTGGCTGTACGCACCCGACGTCGTGGCCTCCGGGGCCGACCTGTCGAAGTCGGTGGAGCTCTTCCACCGGGTCAACGAGCAGGACTTCGCGGCGTGCGAGCGCACCCAGCCCGCCATGAGCTCCCGGGCCTACCGGCAGGGCGGGGTGCTCGTGCCGACCGAGCACCACATCGGGGAGTTCCACGACTGGGTGACCCGGCTGCTCGGCTGAGCACCACGCGCGTGTGCCTCAGGTCGTCGCGGGCCGCTTGTACATCCGCGTCGCCGTGATCTCCCCGTGCACCGTCTCCTCGGCCGGGGCCTGCTGTTCCTGCGGCAGGCCCGGCCGCAGGTGCTCCTCGACGCTGATGTACTTCAGGCCCGCCCGCAGGTCCGCGTCGTTGCGCAAGCGGATGACCAGCGGGAACTCCGCGAGCGCCGTCGTGTCGAACAGGCCGGTGGTGTACAGCAGCTGCACGCCGAGGGCGTCCGAGACGGCCCGCTGGAGCTCCAGGAGGTACGTGGCGTTGGCGCGGCCGATGGGGTTGTCGAGGAACAGGGTGCCCGCGTGGCGGTGCTTGTCGCGGCCCCGGTCGTTCGACCGCAAGGCGGCCATCGTGCAGTACAGGGCGATGGCGGCGGTCAGCAGCTGGCCACCGGAGAACACGTCGCCCATCTGGCCGACGGGGACGCGCTCGGCGCGCAGCACGGCGTCGGGCTTGAGGATCTCCACGGCGATGCCGCGCGGCTCCAGGGCGGCCTGAACTCCCCTGAGCAGCAGGGACATTCCGTCCCTTCGCAGGTCGGAGTTCTTCTTCACGGCCGCGCGCGTGGCGTCGTCGATGACAACGCCGAGGCGCTCCACGAGCGTGGCCTGGTCGGGCTCTTCGAAGCGGATGCGCAGGAACTCCTGGCCCGACCACTCGCCGAGGCCTTCGGGGAGCTGCGACAGGCGCTGGGCGGACCGCAGGGTGGCGAGGGCCGACTCGACGAGGCCGCGCAGCCGGTCGACGATGCTGTCGCGGTTGCGCTCCAGCTGCTCCAGCTCGTCGGTCAGCACGCGCAGGCGGGGCGCGAAGGCGTCCGCCCACTTCTTGGCGTGCTCGGGCAGGGCCGCGGCGGGCAGCTCGCGGATCTGCTGGCGGGCCGGGGTGCGGACCTGTTCGTAGCGGGTGGAGTTGGCGTGCCGGACGAGGATGTCGCTGGCCTCGCGCACCGCCGTCTCGGCCGCGGACAGGTCGGCGGCGCAGCCACGCAGCGAGCGGCGGGCCTCGGCGGCGGCCTGCCGGGCCTCCTCCAGGGTGCCGGGGTGGGGCTCGGGCTGCTCGTCCTCGTCCGCTTCGTGGTGCTCGCGCAGCAGGTCGCGCAGGAGCGCGGCCGTCTCGTCGAAACCGCCTGCCGCGTCCTCGGTGGCGCGGTGGGTGCGCAGGAGTACGGCGTGCGCCTCCTTGGCCCGGGTCAGGGCCTCGCTGTGCGCGGCCAGTTCGCCCGTGGCGGTGCGCAGCAGCGCCTGGGCGTGCTCGGCGTCGGCGGGCGCCAGGTCCTCGGGCAGCTCGGTGTGCGCGTCGCCGTCCTCGGGCGCGTGCCGCTCGGCCTCGCCGCGCAGACGGCCGAGCTGCTCGCTGGCGGCGGACGCGCGGGACTCGATGAGCTGGACCTGTGCCTCCGCGCGCGCGGCGGCGGCCTGCCGGGAGGGGCCGTCGGCGCCGTCGGTGCCTTCGAGGAGCTGGGCGGCGCGGGTGCGCACCTTGTTGCTGAGCCGGTCGAGCTCGGCGAGGGCGGCGGACTCGTCGCTCTCGGCCCGGGCCTGCTCGGCGCGCAGGTCGGCGCCGACGCCGACCTTCTCGTAGAGCTGCGAGGCCGCGCGGTAGGCCTCGCGCAGGGCGGGCAGCGAGGTCTTGGGGGCGTCCTCGTCCAGGGCGAGGTCCTCGGGGGCGCCGGCGATCTCGGCGCGCTCGGCGCGCAGCGCGCGGGCGGTGCGCCGGGCGTCGTCGGCGGCACGCTGCGCGGCCCGGCGGTCCTCGTCGGCGGCGCGGGCGCGGTCGAGGCAGGTCTGGGCGCGGGCCTCGGACTCCACGGCCTCGTCGGCCAGTTCGCGCAGTTTCGTCTGCCATCCGGCGCGCTCGCGCAGTCGGAACGCGAGGCCCGCGAGTGCGTCGGCGGCGCGGCGGGCGCGCTGGGCGGCCTCCTGCCGCTCGTCGCGCACGCGCGCGGCGTCGCCCGCGACCTCGTCGGCCTCGGCGCGGACGGTGCGGGCCTCGGTCAGCTCGGCCTCCGCCTCCTCGGCGAAGGCGCGGGCCTCGCGCGCGGCGACGGCCAGCTCGCCGAGGCGCCCGGCCGGGCAGCCGGAGCGCCAGGACGTGAGCCGGGCGGCCAGCTCCCGGTCCTTGGCCAGGCGCTGGGCGAGCACGCGGATCTCGTCGTCGCGCAAGGTGGCGCGGGCGCGCAGGGCCTGCCGCTCCTCGTCGGCGGCGTGCTCGTCGTGCATGGCCGGGTTCGGCGGCACCAGGAAGACGGCGTCCTCCGTCGCGGCCTCGTCGCCCGGGGCCGGGGCGAGGAAGGCGGCGGCCGTGCCGACGGCCACGGTGGAGCGCGGCAGCAGGGCGGCACCGGCGAGCGCCTCGCGGGCCCGCACGTGCGTGTCGGGGTCGGTGATGATGACGCCGTCGACGAGCTCGGGCCGGGCCGCGAGCACGCGCGCGTGGTCGGTGGGGTCGACGGCCTGGGCGAGATAGCGCCAGCCGGGCAGTGCCGGGATGCCCTGCTCGCCGAGGAACTCGACGGTGGCCAGGACGTCGGGGCCCGGCGGCAGCAGGCCGCCGTCGCCGAGCGCGCCGAGGATGCGGGAGTCGTCGGCGGCCGCGGTGCGCAGCTCGAACAGCTGCCGCTCGGCGGCGGCCACGCCGTCCTCCAGGAGGGCGCGCAGATCGTCGGCGCTGTGGTCGAGGTGCTCGGCGGTGAGGGCCGCGGTCTCTCCGGGGCGGCCTTCGTGGTCGGCGGTCGCGGCCGCGTCGGGCGTGCCGCCGGGGGCGTCGTCGGCGGCCGCGCGCCGCGGCTGCGGCACTCCGGCGCCGGGCGCGCCCTCGCTCGGGGCACCGG
This sequence comes from Streptomyces spectabilis, assembly GCF_008704795.1. NCBI lineage: Bacteria > Bacillati > Actinomycetota > Actinomycetes > Kitasatosporales > Streptomycetaceae > Streptomyces > Streptomyces spectabilis. The sequence continues at coordinate 1,969,229 of NZ_CP023690.1, forward strand.
GCAGACCGAGGAGCTCCACGAGCCGCTCGTCGCGCGCGAGGGACTCGGCGGTGCGCCGCTCCGCGTCGTACGCCTGCTCGGCGGCCGTCGCGGCGTCGGCGGCGCGGGCCGCGGTCAGCTCGGCACGGGCCTCCGCGGCGGCGGCCTCCTTGGCCTGCTCGGCGGCCCTGCGCCCGGCCTCGCGGGCGGTGTCCCAGGCGGCGACGGCGGTCTTCTCGGCGTCGCTCGCGGCGAGCGCCGCGCGCGCCGGGTCGGCGTCGGGCGCGCTGTCGTCGAGCCAGCCCGCGCGGACGGCCTCCGCCGTCTCCTGCTCGACCTCGGCCAGGCGCTGGCGCAGGTGACCGGTCTCGCTGCGGGCGCGCTGCGCCTCGGTCGCGGCGGCGGTGGCGTCGCGGTGGGCGGCCTCGCCGGTCTCCTGGAGGGCGGCGGAGCGCTCCTCCTCCTCGTTCGCGTGCGCCTCGGCGTCCTCGGCCGCCGTGTGCAGCGCCCGGACGAGGTCGGCGGCGGCCTTGGCGCGGGCGGCGAGCGCGGGGGCCGCGTCCCGCTCGGCCTCGCGGATGGCGGCGGCCACGCGCGCGGAGCGGTCGGCGGCCGCCCGGTGGCGCAGGACGGCCTCTGCGGCCTGCCAGGCCGCGTGCAGGGTGCGGGCGTCGGCCAGCTCGCGGCGCTGGGCGGTGGCGGCCTTCTCGGCGACGGTGAGCGCCAAGGAGGCGTGCCGGTAGGCCAGTTCGGCGGAGATGAGCGCGGAGCGCTCGCGGGCCTGCTCGGCCGAGGTGACGGTGTGCGCGGCGGCCGTGACCTGCTCGGCGAGGTCCGCGGCGCGGCCGCGCTCCTCGACGGCGCGGGCGGACAGGCGCCGGGCGAGGGTGCGGGTGCGCCGCTCGGCGCCCGCGTGCACGTCACGCGCGCGTGCCCGGGTCTCGGCGGCGTCGACGATCCGGCCGAGCAGGTCGACGGAGCCCGCGGTGAAGTCCCGCTCGGCGATGAGCTCGGCGCGGCGGCCCAGTTTGTTGCCGAAGCCGTGGACGAGGTCGGCGAGGCCGTCCGTGTCGCGCGTGTCCGTGACGGCGCGCAGCAGCAGGTCGGTGAAGTCGGAGTCCTTCTTGACGGCGAACAGGCCCGCGGCCTCGCCCTCGTCGGCGTTCATCTCGCGCTGGTAGCGGAAGAGTTCGGGGTCGAGGCCCAGGTCACCGAGGTGTTCGTTCCACCGGTCGTGGATCTCTTCCCAGTGCACTTCGAGGTGCGGGTACGCCTTGCCCGCCTCCGTCAGGGCGTCCCGGAAGCCCTTCATGGTGCGGCGGCGGCCCTGCGCGCCCGACGCGCCTTCCGCGGCGGCCCGGACGGCGGTGGACTCGGCGACGGGCAGCGAGTCCAGGCTCAGGCCGGGTCCCGGCCGGAACGAGTACCAGGCCTCGGCGAACTTCCGCGGGTCGTTCGAGACCTGGCGGCCGCGCCACTCGCTGACCTTGCCGACGACGACGCACTCGCCGGTCAGCGTGTGCTGCCACTCCAGGGCGACGTGGCCGCAGTCGTCGGCCAGCAGGAACTTGCGCAGGACGCCGGAGCTGGCGCCGCCCAGGGTGTTGCGGTGGCCCGGGAGCATCACCGAGAAGATCAGCTTGAGCAGGACCGACTTGCCGCCGCCGTTCTCCAGGAAGAGCACTCCGGCGGGTGCGGGCCTGCGCGGCGGGCCGACCGGCTCCTCCTCGAAGAACTCCGCCTGCGCGGGCGCGGGGTCGGGCACCACGTCGCCGACGCCGCGCAGGTCGAGGACGGTGTCGGCGTAGCGGGCACCGGCAGGTCCGATGGAGTAGAGGCGGACCCGGGACAGCTCGTACATGGCGGCGGACTCTCGTCGTAAGTCGGTGACTCGTGCGGAACGGCGGGCGGCGGGGCAGGTCCCCGGTGGCGGGGCCCGGCCCCGGGAGGGGTCAGGAGTGGAACGGCAGGCCCGCGTCGGCCACCAACTCCAGGTCGTCGGTGTCGTCGGGGGGCAGGAGCGTGGCCGAGCCATCGGTGACGGGGACGACGCCGAGCTCCAGGAGCTCGGCCATGGCGGCGCTGCCCGCCATGTCGCGCACCTGGAACTGATAGCGCGCTGTCGTGCGGTAGGTCCCGCCGGAGTCGTCGCCGGTGCGCTGGAGGAAGCCGGACTCGGTGAGGAACGCGGCGGCCTTGCCGACGATGCCGGTGGTGGACCCGGCCAGTCTGCGCGCGTCCTTGGTGGCTCCGGTGGAGCTGCGCCGGGCCCAGATGCGCCAGGCGGACTCCAGGCCGGGAGCGTTCGTGGCCGGGTCGGTGTTCTCGCCCTGCTCCTCGGCGCGCTCCTCCAGACGGCGGCAGGCCTGGCGGACGAACGCGTCGACCCCGTTGACGGTGACGCGGCCGATGTAGCCGTCGTCGGCGAGGTCCTCGGGGCGCGGGAAGGCCATCGCGGCGACGGCGAGGTGGGCGAGGCCGTGCAGGAAGCGGTCGGTGGAGTCGGCGGCGGCGCGCCGGGCGTAGTCGCCCATGCGCACGGCGAACACGGAGTCCTCGGCGGCGGTGACCGCCATCCCCGCGCGCGGGGACACCTCCAGGACGACGAGGCCGAGGCCGGTGGCGACGGCGTCGGCGAGGCGCGCGAAGGACGGGTCCTCGCGGTAGCGGCGGAGCAGCTCGCCGTACTCCTGGTCGCGGGCGGGCTGGAGCTTGGGCTGGAGGCCGAAGGCCACGAGCCGGGCCGCGTCGGCGGCGTCGGCCGGGGTGACGGCCGGGGCGGCCGCCGGGTCCGGGGCGGAGTCCGGCTCGCCCCACGCGGCGTGCTCTGCGGGGTGGTCGGTCACGGCTGCGGCTCCTTGCTGCGGTGGTTCGGTCGTACGTCTCCTGGGGTGCCCGGGGCGGCGCCGCGGGCGCGGGGCGTCACGCCGCCTCCGTGCGGTCGGCGGCCATCCCCGCGGCGTCGAGCAGGGCCGTGCCGACGATGAGGTCGGCGCCGCCGAACTCCGGGTCGTCCAGGTCCGTGCCGTCGTCCACGGCGAACAGGAGCCGCTCCTCGCCCTGGCGGTAAGCGGTGCCCACCGGCGGGCTCGCCGCGTGCACGGCGAGCAGGGCGACCAGATAGGGCAGGTCGGGGTCGCGGCGGCGGGCGTCGGCGAGCAGCCCGGAGAGCCTGCGCGGCGCGTCCGGCGGCAGGGCGAGCAGCTCCATCGCGCCGGCCAGCTGCTCCTCGCTGAAGCGGCTGTCGTCGGGCGTGGCGATGAGGTCGGGCTCGGGCATCTCGGCGCCCAGGTGCTCACGCTCTATCGGCGGGGTCAGGAGTATGTCGACGAGGTCGCCGACGCGCACGGACACCGGGGTGCGCAGGCCCGTGCCGTGCGCGAAGAAGGCGTCCGTGACCCGGGTGGCCTGCTCGGCGGGGAGCGGCAGCACGGGGGCGACGAGCTGGCCGTACAGGTCGAGGCCGGTGCGCGCGGCGGGGGTGGCGAAGGCCTGGCGGTCCTGCTCGGCGCGGAACAGGGGGCCCGCTTCGAGGAGCCGGGACTGGAGCTGGGTGTGGCGGCGGATGCAGTCCTTGACGATGTCGACCAGCTCGGCGGCGCGGCGCTTCTGCTCGGGGTCCTCGGACTCGTCGCGGGCCTTGCGGATGTTCGTCAGGATCGCGTTCTCGTGGCGGTAGCGGTCGGCGACGTGGTCGAGGGCCTCGGCGATCATGTCGGGGACCGCGTTGAGCCAGTCCACCGCGCGGACGTTGCGCCGGGTGGCGTCGAGGGCCTTGCGGAGGGTCTCCGAGTACTGCACCGTGCGGTAGCGCGCCTGCTCGGCGGCGAGCTGGGCGTCGGCGAGGCGGCCCCGGCTGATGAGCACCTCCAGCTTCACCTCGGCGGCGATCTGGGCGCTGGTGACGTCCGTGTCGAGGGCGCCCACCAGGACGTTCACGGCCTCGTCGGTGGTGCGGAGGTAGACACCGCCGCCGTATCCGGGGACTTCCTCGATGAGTTTGAAGTCGTAGTCCCGGCGGACGTACGTCCCGTCCTGGTCGAAGGTGCCGTAGACCGCGCGGAAGCCGCGGTCCACGCTGCCGACGTTGATCAGGTTCTCCAGGACCCAGCGGGCGACGCGCTCGTGCTCGGCGGCCGGGCGGCGCGGGGCCTGGGCGGCGACGCGGGGCAGCAGGCGGGCGACGATCTGCTCGTGGTCGGCGCCCGTGTCGAAGTCCATGTTCAGCGTGACGAGGTCGATGGCGGACAGGGCCACCTCCGCCATCGCGTACACCGAGTACTCCCCCGCGAGGTTGGCCTTGCGGGCGTCCAGGTCGTGCAGCGGCGCCGTGCACGCGAGCGCGCGCAGGCGCCGCGCCAGGCCCTCGTCGGCGGCCGGGCCCGGCGCGGGCCGCGGCCCCGCGCTGAGCTGGGGCGGAGCGGTGTCCGATACGGCAGGCGAAGTCACGGTGCACAGACTAGGTCCTCGGTCTGACAACGGTCGAAACGACGCAGATGCACCGTGCGGGACCCGGCGCCGGCGACGGGCCCGCTCCCCGCTTCACCTGGTGCCGAGGCCGCCCTCCGCCACGCGGCGCGCGTAGGTGTCGACCAGGCCGCGCCGCGAGTCGTCCAGGTACTCCCCGAGCAGCCCCTCCGCCTCGGGCCCCGCGCCGGCCTGGAGGGCTTCCAGGAGCTGTCGGTTGCGGGCCAGGTAGGGCTCGTGCAGGCGGCGCGGGTCGTCCACCACGTGGAAGGCGAGCCGCAGTTCGGCGAAGACGCTGCGCATCAGCTCGTCGGTGCGGTCGCTGCCGGCGAGCGCGACCAGCTCGCGGTGGAAGTGGATGTTGGCGGTGGACACGCCCTTCCAGTCGCGCGCGCGGGCCGCCGCCGCTCCCTCGGCGACCGCCGCCGCGAGTCCGTCGACGGCGTACGGCGGCTGTCCGAGGCCGCGGACGACGGCGCACTCGACCAGCTTCCGGATGCGGTAGATGTCCTCGACGTCGTCGACGGTCAGGACCCGCACGAACACGCCCCTGTTGAGCTCGTGGACGAGCAGCCGCTCGTGGGTGAGCAGCCGGAAGGCCTCGCGCAGGGTGTTGCGCGAGACGCCGAGCGCGCCGCCGATGCTGTCCTCGGACAGGCGCGTGCCGGGTGGGAAGTACCCCTCGGCGATGCGGCTCCGCAGGATGTCCGCGACGCGTTCGGCGGTGCTGGTGCGGCCCAGCAGCGCGCGGTCGTCGGCGAGACCCGTCAGTTCAGCCATGCTCAGCGATTCCCTCAGCCATGCCGGGATTCAACCGCAGGGACAAGAACGAAACAACACGGGTATTGAGGGATCGTTGAACAATCCTCTACGTTGTCCGGCAAGCGGCTCCCGCTCCCCGCAGGGCGCCGTCATGCTCAGCCCGTCAACAGCACCCGCGGCGCTTCCGGACCCCCTTCGGCACCGCTCATCACAAGCACCCTCCAGCACCGCCAACCCCTCTGCGAGGTGCCCATGAGCACGACCCCACCGCCCTCCCCGATATCCGTCGACGACCCCCGGGGCGACGCCCGACCCCCCGACGACGACGGCGCGTTCGGCTGGCTGCGCGCGCTCGGGCCGCGCGGCCGCCGGGCCTTCACCGGCGCCTTCGGCGGGTACGCGCTCGACTCCTACGACTACTTCACGCTGCCGCTGACGATGGTCGCCCTGAAGGCGTACTTCGATCTGAACAGCGGCCAGACCGGTCTGCTCACCACCGTCACGCTGGTCGTCTCCGCCGTGGGCGGGGCGGTCGCGGGCGTCGTCGCCGACCGCATCGGCCGTGTGAAGGCCCTGATGATCACGGTGATCACCTACGCGGTGTTCACCGTCGCCTGCGGCTTCGCGCCCAACTACGAGACCCTGCTGGTCTTCCGCGCCCTCCAGGGCCTCGGTTTCGGCGGCGAGTGGGCCGTCGGCGCCATCCTGGTCGCCGAGTACGCGAGCGCGAAGAACCGCGGCCGCACGCTCGGCGCGATCCAGAGCGCCTGGGCCGTGGGCTGGGGTCTCGCCGCGATCGTCTACACCCTGGTGTTCCAGTTCATGGACGACGACGTCGCCTGGCGCGTGATGTTCTGGACGGGCGCCCTGCCCGCGCTGCTCGTGGTCTACGTACGCCGGAACGTCCACGACGCCCCGGAGGCGGCCGCCGCGCGCGAGAAGAGCGCCGACAAGGGCTCCTTCACGGCCATCTTCAAGCCGGACCTGCTGCGCGTCACGCTCTTCGCGGTCCTGCTGTCCACCGGCGTCCAGGGCGGCTACTACACGCTCGCCACCTGGGTGCCCACCTACCTCAAGGACGACCGCGGCCTCACGGTCGTCGGCACCGGCGGGTACCTCACGTTCCTGATCTCCGGCGCCTTCCTCGGCTATCTGACCGGCGGGTACCTCACCGACAAACTGGGCCGCAAGCGCAACATCACCTTGTTCGCCTTCCTCTCCGCGGCCAGCATCGTCGCCTACACGAACATCCCCGACGGCGCCAACGGCCTTCTCCTTGTGCTCGGTTTCCCGCTGGGCTTCTGCATGTCGGCCATCTTCAGCGGCTTCGGCTCGTTCCTCAGCGAGCTGTACCCGGCCGCCGTGCGCGGTACCGGACAGGGCTTCACGTACAACACCGGGCGTGCGATCGGCGCCGTGTTCCCCACCACCGTGGGCTTCCTCGCGGACAGCTGGGGCACCGGCGGCGCGCTGATCTTCGGCGCGTTCGGGTACGCGCTCGCCGTCATCGCCCTGCTCGGGCTTCCGGAGACGCGCGGCAGGGAGCTGCTGTGACCCCCGCCGAGGCACGGAAGCGGTTCCGGGCGGGCCTGAGCGCCCCCACGGCGGGCTGGGCCCCGGGGCGCACCCAGGCGAACCTGATCGCCGTCCCCGCCGACTGGGCGTACGAGATGCTGCTGTTCTGCCAGCGCAACCCGAAGCCCTGCCCGGTCCTGGACGTCACCGACGCGGGCTCCTGGACCACGCCGCTCGCCCCGGGGGCCGATCTGCGCACGGACCTGCCGCGCTACCGCGTGTGGGAGCACGGCGAGCTGGTCGAGGAGCCCACCGACGTGGTCGCGCACTGGCGCGACGACCTGGTGGCCTTCCTCATCGGGTGCAGCTTCACCTTCGAGTGGTCCCTCGCGGCGGCGGGCGTGCCGCTGCGCCACATCGAGCAGGGCCGCAACGTCTCCATGTACGTCACCGACCGCCCGTGCAGGCCCGCGGGGCGGCTGAGGGGGCCCATGGTGGTCTCCATGCGCCCGGTCCCGCCCATGCACCTGGCGGCGGCGATCAGGGAGAGCTCCCTGCTGCCCGCCGTGCACGGCTCCCCCGTCCACTGCGGGGACCCGGCCGGGCTCGGCATCACCGACCTCGACAAGCCCGACTTCGGCGACCCGGTGGACGCCGAGGCCGACGACATCCCGGTCTTCTGGGCGTGCGGAGTCACGCCGCAGGCCGCCGTGATGGCCTCCCGGCCGCCGTTCGCGCTCACGCACGCGCCGGGCCACATGTTCCTCACCGACGCGCGCGACGAGCAGTACCGCGTGGCCTGAGACGACCCGGAGCGGCACGCACGGTGCCCACGCGCGCGTGGGCACCGTGCGTGGGCACGCGACAACGAACAGGAGCGAGTACGTTCATGACCTGGGCCTCGATCGACCTCAACGCCGACCTCGGCGAAGGCTTCGGCCGCTGGCGGCTCACCGACGACGAGGAGATGCTGTCCGTGGTCACCAGCGCCAATGTGGCGTGCGGCTTCCACGCAGGCGACGCGGCCACCATGCGGCGCGTGTGCGAGCGGGCGGCCGAGCGGGGCGTGCGGATCGGCGCCCAGGTCTCCTACCGCGACCTGGCGGGCTTCGGGCGGCGCGCGATGGACGTACCGCCCCTTGAGCTCGCGGCCGAAGTGGCCTACCAGATCGGCGCCTTGGAGGTGTTCGCCCGCGCCGCGGGCGCGCGCGTGTCGTACGTGAAGCCGCACGGCGCGCTCTACAACCGCGTGGTCCACGACGCCGAGCAGGCCGCCGCCGTCGTGGACGGGGTGCTGCTCGCCGACGACCGCCTGCCGGTGCTCGGCCTGCCCGGATCGCGCCTCCTGGAGGCGGCGGAGAAGGCCGGACTGCCCGTCGTCACCGAGGCGTTCGCGGACCGCGCGTACACCGACGAGGGCACCCTGGTGCCGCGCGGCACCGACGGGGCCGTCATCGCCGACGCGGACGCCGTCGTCGAGCGGTCCGTCGGGATCGCCCGGTCCGGCACGGTGACCGCGCACAGCGGCCAGCGCATCCCGGTCCGCGCCCGCTCCCTGTGCCTGCACGGCGACACACCGGGGGCGGTGGGGCTCGCCCGGCAGGTCCGCGCGCGCCTGGAGGCGGCGGGCGTCCGGGTGGAGGCGTTCGCGTGAGCGCCTCCCGCGAGCGGCCGCGCATGAAGGTGCTGCCCATGGGCGAGCGGGCGCTGCTCGTCGAACTCGCCGACGGGAGCGCGGCCGAGGCCCTGCACGCCGAGCTGCTGCGTCGCCGCGCCACCGGTGAGCTCACGGTGCGGGAGGTCGTCCCGGCGGCCCGTACGGTGCTTCTGAACGGCCTCGACGCCCCGGCGCGGCTCGCCGCCCGCCTGCCTTCCTGGGAGATCCCGCCGCTGCCCCCGCGCGCGGAGGACGTACTCGAACTGCCCGTGCGGTACGACGGCCCCGACCTGGCGGACGTGGCCGCCCTGTGGGGCGTGCCGGTGCGGGAGGTGCCGCGGATCCACGCGGCGGCCGAGTTCCGCGTCGCCTTCTGCGGGTTCGCCCCCGGCTTCGGCTATCTGACGGGCCTCGGCGGGCTGCCCGACGTGCCGCGCCGGGCCACCCCGCGCACGACGGTGCCCGCGGGCTCCGTGGGCCTCGCCGGGCCGTACACGGGCGTGTACCCGCGTCCGTCGCCCGGAGGCTGGCAGCTGATCGGCACCACGGAGGCCGTGCTGTGGGACCACGCGCGCGTACCGGCCGCGCTCCTGACGCCGGGCGTGCGGGTCCGCTTCGTCCCGGAGGCCCGATGACCGACCGGGCCCTCGCCGTCGTACGGTCCGGGGCGCTGACCACCGTGCAGGACGAGGGGCGGCCCGGGCACGCCCACCTCGGGGTGCCCCGGTCCGGAGCCCTCGACCGGCCGGCCGCCGCGCTCGTGAACCGTCTCGTCGGCAACCCTCCCGAAGCGGCCGTCCTGGAGACCACCCTCAACGGCTGTGCGGTGCGGCCCCGCTGCGCGGTCACCGTCGCGGTGGGCGGTGCGCCGTGCCCGGTGACCGTGGACGGACGGCCCGCCCCCTGGGGGATGCCGGTACGGGTCCCCGCCGGGGCGCTGCTCGACGTGGGAACCGCGGTCTCCGGAGTACGCGCCTACCTCGCGCTGAGCGGTGGCGTGGCCGTCGAGCCGGTGCTCGGCAGCCGCTCCACGGACCTGCTCTCGGGCCTGGGGCCGCCGCCTCTCGTGGACGGGGCGGTCCTCCCCCTGGGGGACGCGGCATTCGCTCACGCGCGCGTGGACGTCGTTCCGCAGCCGGGGCCGCCGAGCGAGCTGGTGCTGCGGCTGACGGCCGGGCCGCGTGCGGACTGGTTCACGCCCGAGGCGCTGCGGACCCTCGCCACGCGCGCGTACCGCGTGTCGTCGGCGAGCAACCGCATCGGCCTGCGCACGGAGGGGCCGCCCCTTGACCGGGCGGTGGGCGGGGAGCTGCCCAGCGAGGGCATGGTGCTCGGCGCGGTCCAAGTGCCGCCGGACGGCAGGCCCGTGGTGTTCCTCGCCGATCACCCGACCACGGGCGGCTATCCGGTGGTGGGCGTGGTGCGGGGCGCCGACCTGGCGAGGGCGGCGCAGGCGGTGCCGGGGACGCGGGTGCGGTTCGTGGTCACGTGGGCGCTCACGCCGCCTCCGGCCGCGCCGGTGCCACGGTCAGGCCCGTGAGCGCCGCCGCGACGGACCGCGCGGCCCGTGCGTCCAGGCCGCCGCTCGTGCCGCACAGGCCGTGGTGCACCTCCGCCGCGGCCAGGGCGAGGAGTTGGGGCAGCAGATCGGTGCAGCGCCGGGCGACCCACCCCGTGCCCTCCGTGGCCAGCCACCACAGGCTCGCCGAGCGGGTGGGCGGCGGCAGCTCCGGCTCGTGCCCGGGCGGAGGGCCGACGGCAAGGCCCGCGGCGGCGAGCAGGGCGTGACAGCGGGCGGCGAACACCCGGTGGCCGCGCTCGCCGGGGTGCAGCCGGTCCGCGCTCCACAGGGTGCGGTCGGCCACCCACTGCTCGTCGGCGGCGTGCAGGTGCAGCGCCCCGTGGCGCTCCGACAGCGCGTGCACGACCGCGTTGACCGCGCGCTGCCGCCGGGCCAGCGGGCGCCGGAGGGCACCGGGGAGCCCGAGCATCGCCCCGGGGTCGGGCAGACAGGCGGTGAGCAGGGCGGCGCCGCGCCCGGTCACCGCGCCGTAGACCTCGTCGAGGCGGGCGGCCACGGCACGCACGTCGAAGGTGCGGCGCAGCGTGTCGTTGACGCCCACGACGACGGACACCAGGCCGGGCCGCAGGGCCAGCGCCTCGGGGGTCTGGCGGTGCAGGACGTCCCAGGTCCGGGCGCCGTTCACGGCCAGGTTGCGGAACGCGACGGGCCGCTCCGGCGGCCCGATGCCGGCGGCGAGCAGGGCCGCCCAGCCCCGCCAGGCGCCGTCCACGGGGTCGCCCACGCCCGCGGTGAGCGAGTCCCCGAGGGCCACGTAGGTGAACGCGTTCATCCGCCACCGCCGTACCCGGGCAGCGCCACCACGCCGAGAGCCTCCCGTGCCCCGTCCCGCGCGGCGCCGACGCCGCCGGCGGCGCTCACGTCGGTGGCCGCGTCGTGCGCCGTCAGGAACGCCGCCACCGCGGTGTCCCAGCCGAAGCCCTCCGCACGCGCGCGTGCGGCCCGTCTCCGGTCCCGCTCGGGCCGGTCGAGCAGGGTCTGGACCGCGTCCGCGAACGCGTCCGCCGTGTCGGCGGCCACCGCTCCCGCCCCGTCCACGATCTCCGGCAGCGCGGACGAGGCGCTGGCCACCACGGGGGTGCCGCACGCGAGCGCTTCCAGGGCGGCGAGCCCGAACGTCTCGCACGGCCCCGGTGCCAGGCACACGTCGGCGGTGGCCTGGAGGGCGCCGAGCGCGGCGCGCCCCGCGACGTGCCCCAGGAAGGTCACCGGCAACCGCCGCTCCCCGGCCCGCTGTTCGAGGCGCGGCCCGAGCGGCCCGTCCCCGGCGACGACGAGCACGGCGGGCACGCCACGCACGCGCAGTTCCTCCAGGGCGTCGAGCGCCCTCCCGGGCCGCTTCTCCACCGAGAGCCGTGAGCACAACAGGAGCAGCACGTCGCCCTCGCGCGCGTGGGCGGCGCGCAGGCGAGCGTCCCGCAGCCCCGGGTGGCGGTCCCGTAGATCGACCCCCAGGGGTGCCCGTACGACATTGCCCGCCCCTATGCGGACGAATTCGCGCTCGGCCCACTCGGTGGTGCACACCACGCGCGCGTAGGCGTGCGCGGTACGGGAGTTCAGGGAGTCGGCGGTCCGCCGTGCCAGGCCCGGCGGCAGTCCCCATGTGCGCATCACGGCGTCGGCGGCCTCGTGGGAGACCATCACGGCGGGAACCCGGGCGCGGCGCGCCCACGCGCCGGTCCAGCGGAGCGTCGTACGGTCCGACACTTCGAGGCGGTCCGGGGCCAGGTGCTCCAGGAGGCGGGTCACCCGGCGCCGGTCGGCGAGGACGCGGTAGCCGCCCGTGCCGGGCAGCTCGGGCCCGGGCACCGTCACGACGAGGCCCTGTTCGGTGTCGGCCACCGAGGCGCGTTCCCCGGGGACGATCAGGACGGGATCGTGTCCGGCGGTCCGATAGCCGCGGCCCAGCTCGCGCAGGGCGGTGCGCAGGCCTCCCGACGACGGCGTCACGAAGTTGGCGAGGCGCACGATGCGCAGGGGGCCGGTGTGCCGCACGGTGAACGACTCCCCGGGCCGCGCGGGGGCCGTGCCGATGCCCCGGGGGGCCGTGCGGATGCCGCGCATCACGCCGCCACCGCCGTCCGCTCGGCGAGCACCTCTTCGTAGTGCCCGACGAGCTGGTCCCCGACGGCGTCCCAGGTCCGTCCCTCGACCGCGGCGCGCCCCGCGGCGCCGTACGCCGCCCGCAGGCCGGGATCGGCGGCCATGGCCCAGACGGCGTCGCGCACGGCCTCGGCGTCGCCCGGCGCGACGAGGCTCCCGGTGCGGCCGGGTACGACCAGGTCGAGCGGCCCGCCCACGGCGGGCGCGACCACCGGAACGCCGCTGGCCATGGCCTCCTGCACGGTCTGGCAGAACGTCTCCAGGGGCCCGGTGTGCACGAAGACGTCCAAGGAGGCGAAGATCCGGGCGAGTTCGCCGCCGGTGCGGCGTCCGAGCAGCCGCGCGCCGGGCAGCGCCGTCCGCAGCGCCGTCCTGCTCGGCCCGTCGCCCACGACGACCACGCGCACTCCGTCGAGGCCGCACACCCGCGCCAGGAGCTCGACGTGCTTCTCCGGGGCGAGCCGTCCCACGTAGCCGACGAGGAGTTCGCCGCCGGGGGCCAGCTCGCGCCGCAGCGCCTCGTCGCGCAGCGACGGCCGGAACCGGTCCGTGTCCACGCCGCGCGGCCACAGGCGCACCCGTGGCACTCCGTGGGCCGCCAGATCGGCGAGGGCGGCGGAGGACGGCGCGAGGGTGCGGTCGGCGGCGGCGTGCACGCCCCGGATGCGCCGCCACGCGGTGGCCTCGCCGACGCCCATGTACGTGCGCGCGTAGCCGCCGATGTCGGTCTGGTAGACGGCGATGGTGGGGATGCCCTGGCGGGCCGCGGCGGTCATGCCCCGGGCGCCGAGCACGAACGGGCTGGCGAGGTGGACGAGTTCGGCCCGGTGCGCGCTCAGCGCCGCGGCCAGTCGGCGGCTCGGCAGCGCCACCCTGACCTGCGGGTATCCGGGCAGCGGCAGGGAGGGCACACGGATGACGGGGCACGGCGCGCGGCCGTCGGGCTCGGCCCCCGGCACGGCGGCCGGGGTGATGACGAGGGGGTCGTGGCCGCGGGCGGCGAGCTGCCGCGCGGTCTGCAGGGCGCAGTGCGACACGCCGTTGACATCGGGCGGGAAGGACTCGGTGACGATGACGACACGCATACCGGTGTTGTCGTCAGATGGGGCGTGCCCACGTCAACGTGGATCTTTCCTGGCGAGGAACGTCCCATGAGCGTTCCGCTCCGCGCGCGGCGACGGCCCCGCGGACCGCACGGCACCGCCCCGAGCCGGGCTTGCCGCCGCGCGCCGGGCCCTCACACGGCGGGCGCGTCCGGCCCTATCCGGTTCCGCACCGCGGACTGGACCTCGTCCTCCTCGGCGGGATCGGTGGCGAGCCTCCTGAGCTGGGCGACGACGCGCGCGTCACCGGTCTCCGCGTGCCGCGCGGCGACTTCGCGGGTGGATTCCTCGCAGTCCCAGAGGCACTCGACGGCGAAGCCCGCGGCGAAGGAGGGGTCGGTGGCGGCGAGCGCGCCGGCGGCGCGGCCCCTGAGATGGGAGGAGGCGGTCTCGCGGTAGACGTGGCGCAGGACCGGTGCCGCGCAGCAGATGCCCAGGCGTCCCGCGCCGTCGACCAGCGGCCACAGCGTCGGCGCGTCCGGTCCCTCGCCGCGCACGGCCTCGCGCAGCGCGGCGAGCACCAGCTGGCTGTCCTCGGCCCCGCCGCGGCAGGCGAGCACGCGTCCGGCGGCGGCGCCAAGGACGTCCGGGCGGCCCGCCCACTGACGGGCCCGCTGCACGGCGGCGACGGAGCGCATCCGCTCGAAGGTCTCGGCGGCGACGTCCACGACGACGGACGACGCGCTCTGTGCCGCCTCCTCGATGAGGTCGAGCACGTCGGGGTCCTGCGCGTCGGCGAGATAGCGCAGGGCGGTGCCGCGCGCCCCGTCCGCGCCGTGCCGCGCCACCGCGATGATCTCGGCGCGGTCCTCGGGTCCGGCGACGGCGCTCAGACAGCGGGCGGCCGGGGCGTGCAGCGCGGCGCCGCGTTCGAACCCTTCCTGGGCCCAGTCGAGCACAGCCTTGACGCTCCAGCCGGGACGCGGCCCGGACGGCTCCAGCTGCCGCTGCCAGCGGTCGAAGGAGCCGCGCTCCTGGGCGGCGCGCACGCGGGCGCCGATCTCCGGGCGCGGATCCTCGGCCCACAGCCGCCAGGGCCGTGGTTCGAAGGCGTCGCGGACGGCGACGGTGAGGGCGGCCTCGCCCTCGGCGTCGGTGGGGAAGCGGGCCAGGACGGGCCCGGCGAGGGCGCGCAGGGCCGCGTCGTCGTCGCGCAGGGCCAGCTCGTCCAGGGCCCAGGCCCAATTGCTGCCGTACTCGGCGTACCGGCGCAGCATCCTGAGGGCGTCCAGGCGGTCGTACGAGGCCAGGTGACCGAGCACCGAGAGCGCGAGGCCGGTGCGCGAGTCGTCCGTGACCAGGGTGTCCTCGGGGTCGAAGAGGTGGCGCTCGATGGCGCCGAGCTCGCCGTTCAGATCGAGGTACAGACGGGCGTAGTACAGGGAGCGGTTCTCCACCTGCCAGTCGTGCCGCGGGTCGTGGAGCACGCAGTGGTCGAGGGCGGAGAGCGCCTCGGCCCGTGGTGCGGTGAGCGCGTGCAGCGTGCCGTCGCCGCGGCCTCTCTGCAGCAGGCCGAGCAGCGTACCGCTGGGCGCTATGACCGGTTCGAACATGGGAAACAGCCTCACATCAAGCGTCGACGCAACCGGGAATCCGCATTACCTGGCCGTGCGCCAACACGTCGGGCCGCCCGCCGCCGTCTCTTGCTTGTCGAAGACCATTTTCCTCTGCCTTTCGTCGGTGGCCCGGGGGGATACCGGACTCCAGGTCCGGGTTCGGGCCGATCACGGGCCACGCGCTGCGGCAACTCCTGCCCCGACGTCATGTCCGTGAATCACGTCGTCATGATGACCCAGCGGTTACACCCGCCGCGACCACATTTCCGGCGCCCCCGTCGCACCAGATCGGGTACCCCGGTCAGGCGGCCCCGAACAGCGTGAGCAGCTCGCCCTTGTCGAACATCCGTGCGGTGTCAATCGCCGACGGCGTGCCCGCGGCCGGATCGGCGCCCCCGTCGACCAGCGCCCTGACCACGTCGTCCGCACCCTTGAAGACGGCGCCGGCGAGCGGCGTCTGCCCCCTGTCGTTGGCACGGTCGACGTCCGCGCCGCGCTCCACGAGGACGCGCACCGCGGACGCGTGACCGTGGTACGCGGCGAGCATGACGAGCGAGTCGCCGCTGTCGTTGGTCAGGTTCACGGGGACGCCCGCATCGATGTACGCGGCGAGGGTGTCGGTGTCACCGGCGCGCGCCAGATCGAAGATCTTGCCCGCCAGCTCCACGACCTCGGGGTCGAGGGCTTCGCCCATGGTGGTGCCCGCCTTTCGCGATGCGCGTGGCCGGGCCCCGGCGCGTGCGGGGGCCCGGATGGTTCCCGGCTGCTCAGCCGTGCAGCCGTACGAGTGAATCGACAGGGTACTGCCCGTCACGGCACATGACCGACCGCATCGGCGGCAAAGATCACTGCGGGCGCGGCCGACCGCCCGCCCCTCACCCCGGACAGCTCGGCGACCCGCCGCCGTTCAGGGGAAATTTCAGGAATTTCCCCCATTTGCACCCCATCTCGTATGGATACATGCTGTGAGCCTGGAAGTACTGATGGTGACTGTCCCCCTCAATCAGGAGAACTCTCATGGTCCTGTCCATCTCCGGAGTCGTGCTGCTCGGCATCATCGTCTTCCTCTTCTTCCGCAAGGACGGGCTCAAGGCCTCCCACGCCCTGGTCTGCGCCCTCTTCGGCTTCTTCCTCGCGGGCACCGCCATCGCGCCGAGCATCAAGGCGGGCAGCGCGAGCCTCGCGAGCCTGCTCGGCGGGATCAAGTTCTGACGGCTGAGCCCCTCACCACCACCTCCAGGAGACCGACGTGGCCCGGCGCCCTCTCCCCCGCATCCTGAGCAACGGCACCGCCCAGATCGCCCGGAGCCGGGAGCACATCGCGCGCAGCCGCGAGCTGGCCCGGTCGGCCGCCGACAGCGCCACCGACGTCCTGCATCCGCTGATCACCATCACCCGAGGGCTGCGCCGCCTCGCCGGAGCCGGGCGGCGCAAGTGGTCCGCGACCCCCAAGGACCGGCGGGGCCCGCTGCTGTTCCTCGTGGCGTCGGTGATCCTCGTGGTGGCCCTCATCCCCTACGGACCGCTGCTCGCCGTCATCTGCCTGATGGCGGCGGCCGCCTGGAAGGGCCGCGAGCGCACCGTCCCTGCGCCCACCGGCCCAGACGACGCGCAGGCGCAGCGCCTGCAGTCCCTCTACGAAGCGCTGGTGCCGTACTTCTCCGTCCCGGAGGACCCCAGCCCGCTGTTCACACACGGCGGCGAGTGGGAGAAGGCCTTCCCCGCCCACGAGTTCGACGACACCGGGCGCGTGTCCCACCTCGTGGTGCGCTACCCCGCGTACTTCACGGACGGCGAGGCCGAGTCCCGCGCGCGGATCGAGCAGCTGCTGCACGCCAAGTCGGGGCGCGGCCGCGAGTACCACTTCGAGTGGGACGAGGAGGGCAACAGCCTGACCGTGGACGTGCTGCCGCCGCTGCCCACCGACATCGCCGCCCAGCGGTTCGTCACCGCCCCCGGCGAGACCGTCCTCGGCTTCACCGACCCGACCTCGGTCCAGCGCACGCTGCCCGTGGCCGACGGCGACGACCAGCGCGACGTGCCGCCCGTCGTGTGGCGCACGGGGCCCCGCTCGACCGAGCCGCACCTGCTCGCCGTCGGCCAGCCCGGCAGCGGCACCACCACGCTGCTCCGCTCGATCGCCCTGCAAGCTCTCCGGCACGGCGACGTCGTGGTCGTCGACGGCACGGGCACCGGCGACTACGCGTGCCTCGCCGGGCGCGAGGGCGTCCTGGCCGTGGAATGCGGGCTCGCCGGGGCCCTCGCAAGTCTGGAGTGGGCGGCACACGAGACCGAGCGGCGGCTCATCGCCGCCAACCGGGCCCGGCAGGCGGGCCAGTCGCCGCCCGAGGACACCAGGCGCCCGCTGTGGATCCTCCTCGACCGGCCGAGCACGCTCGGCCACCTGGCCGCGGCCGACGGGCACCGGGACCCCCAGGAACTGCTCCAGGTGCCGCTGCGGCACGGCCGCGCGGCGGGCGTCACCGTCGTCGTCGCCGACCAGCTCGACAGCGTGGACGCCCTCAGCGACGCGGTGCGGCAGCACACCCGCGCGCGCGTGGTGCTCGGCCCCACCGCCCCCGACCAGCTGGAGCAGATCCTCGGGGCGGCGCCGCACACGACCCCCACGGCCGAGGTCCCGGCAGGCCGCGGCTACGCCCGCCTCGGCACGGGCCCGGTGCACCGCCTCCAGGTCCCGGCGACACCCGACCCCTACGACGACGCGACGAGCGAGGCGCACCGCCGCGCGGTCCTCGAACTCCTTCCGGGGCGTACGACACCCGCGGACGCGGCCCTCGCGGCGGCACCCGCCGTCGCGGAGGGCTGAGGCGCGCGCCTCAGGCCACGAACGACTGCGGCGCCTGCATCCCGCCGCCCGCCCCCGTCTCCACCAGGCGCGCCGCGGCCGCGAGCCGCACCGCCGCCTCGTCCGCGACCGCTCCCCCGACGGTGAACGGCAGCCGCACATAGCCCTCGAAGGCGCCGTCCACACCGAAGCGGGGCCCGGACGGCACCCGGACGCCGACGCGTTCGCCGACCTCGGCGAGGCGCGAGCCGGAGAGGCCGCCGGTGCGCACCCACAGAGTCAGGCCGCCGCGCGGCACCTCGAACTCCCAGTCGGGCAGCTCCCTGCGCACGGCGGCGACCAGCGCGTCGCGGTTGTCGCGGGCCTGGGCCCTGCGCACGTTCACCGCCTCGTTCCAGCCGCCGGTGTTCAGGAGCCAGTTCACGGCGAGCTGCTCCAGGACGGGCGTGCCCAGGTCGGCGTACGCGCGCGCCGCCACCAGGCTGCGGATCACGTCGGGCGCGGCCCGCACCCAGCCGATCCGCATGCCCGCCCAGAAGGCCTTGCTGGCCGAGCCGACGGTGATGACGGTGGCCCCCGCGGGGTCGAAGCCGCAGACGGGCCGTGGCATCTCGACGTCGTCGAGGGCGAGTTCACTCATGGTCTCGTCGACGACCAGGACGGTGCCCGCGGAGCGCGCCGCGTCCACCAGCTTGCGGCGCTGGTCCTCGTCGGCGAGGGCACCGGTCGGGTTGTGGAAGTCCGCGACGACGTACGCGAGACGGGGCGCCGCGTCGCGCAGCACCTGCCGCCAGCGGTCCAGGTCCCAGCCGTGCAGCCCCTCGGCCATCGCGACGGGCACGAGCCGTGCGCCCGCCTCGCGCATCAACTGGAGGATGTTGGCGTACGACGGCGACTCGACGGCGATGCGTTCGCCGCGGCCCGCGAAGAGGTGGCAGATCGCGTCGATGGCGCCCATGGCGCCGGTGGTGACCATGATCTGTTCCGGCATGGTCGGGATCCCGCGCGCGGTGTAGCGCTCGGCGAGCATGGCGCGCAGGGCGGGCAGTCCCGCCGGGTAGTCGCCGTGGGTGTGGGCGTAGGGCGGCAGCTCTTCAAGGGCGCCCTGTACGGCACGGGTGAGCCAGGGCTCGGGGGCGGGCAGGGCCGCGCAGCCCAGGTCGATCATGGAGCCGACGGCTTCGGGCGGCAGGGGTTCGAGCCCGCGCGCGGGGAGCGGGTTTCCGGCCGGGACCGCGGTCCAGCTGCCCGCGCCCCTGCGGGACTCGAGGAACCCTTCGGTGCGCAGCGCCTCGTAGGCGGCGGCGACCGTGGTGCGGCTCACGGAGAGCGCGACCGCGAGTTCCCGCTCGGCGGGCAGGCGGGCGGCCACGGGAACGCGTCCCTCCAGGACGAGGAGCCTGATGCCGTCGGCGAGGGCGCGGTAGGCGGGCGGGCGGCGGGTCCCCGCGCCCGCGGGGCGCGCCTGCTGGGAGGTGAGCAGCCGGGCGAGCTGGGTCGCGCCCACCGCTGATGTCCACTGAGCCATGATCCCAGTCCACCTTCATCGAATTGGCCATGGTTGGCGCCTTGCGCCAAGCCACAGAGTGTCATGAGTCAGGCCACTACCACCACGGGGGGCATCTCTTGTCCAGGGAGCATCCAGATCCGTCCATTCCGGCCCCGGCGCGCCGGGGCCGGTCCGTGCCGAGGCTGCCGGGCGGCGACCGCCTCACCCGGCGCCTCGTGCAGCTGTACGCGGGCCTGGTCCTGTACGGCGCGAGCTCGGCGCTGCTCGTGCGCTCGGGCCTCGGCCTGGAGCCGTGGAACGTGCTCCACCAGGGCCTGGCCGAGCGGACCGGGATCTCCATCGGCGTCGTGTCGATCTTCGTGGGCGCCGCGGTGCTTCTGCTGTGGATCCCGCTGCGGCAGCGCCCCGGCCTCGGCACGGTGTCGAACGTCTTCGTCGTGGGCCTGGCGATGGACGGCGTGCTCGCGCTCGTCCCGGACGCGCACGGGCTCGGCATACGGATCCCGCTGATGACGGCGGCCATCGTCCTCAACGGCGTGGCGACCGGCCTCTACATCGCGGCGAAGTTCGGGCCGGGCCCCCGGGACGGCCTGATGACGGGCCTGCACGAGCGCACCGGCCGCTCGATCCGGCTGATGCGCACGCTGGTGGAGGTGGCCGTGGTCGTCACCGGCTTCGCGCTCGGCGGCACCCTCGGCGTGGGCACGGTCGTATACGCCGTGGCGATCGGCCCGCTCGCCCAGTTCTTCCTGCGCCTCTTCGCCGTCCCGGCGCCATCGGCCAGGGGCGTGGTGGCCGCCGGCGGGCCATCGGAGCGGGCGATACTGCGGCGGTGACCACGCGCGTACGCCATCCGTACCTCGACCATCCGGGTCCGCTCGCCTTCGCCCACCGAGGGGGCACGGCCGACGGCCTGGAGAACACCGCGGTGGCGTTCCGGCGCGCCGTCGACCAGGGCTACCGCTATCTGGAGACCGACGTACACGCCACGGCGGACGGCCGGCTCGTGGCGTTCCACGACGCCACGCTCGACCGGGTCACGGACGGGACCGGCTCCATCGCGGCGCTGCCGTGGCACGAGGTGCGCCACGCGCGCGTGGCGGGGCGGGAGCCGGTGCCGCTCTTCGAGGACCTCCTGGAGGCGTTCCCCGAGGCGCGCTGGAACGTGGACGTGAAGGCCGAGCCGGCGCTGGTGCCGCTGCTCGACCTGGTCGAGCGCGCCCGTGCCTGGGACCGGGTCTGCGTCGGTTCGTTCTCCGAGGCGCGGGTGGCGCGGGCCCAGCGGCTCGCGGGCCCGCGCCTCGCGACGTCGTACGGGACGCGCGGCGTCCTGGCGCTGCGGCTGCGCTCCCTGGGCTTCCCGGCCGTCCCGCGGGTGTCCGCGGTGTGCGCGCAGGTGCCCGAGGCGCAGTCGGGTGTCCGGGTGGTCGATCACCGCTTCGTGCGCATGGCCCACGCGCGCGGGCTCCAGGTGCACGTGTGGACGATCAACGACGCGGCCCGCATGCACGCGCTGCTCGACCTCGGGGTCGACGGGATCATGACGGATCACACAGAGACACTGCGCGACGTCCTCAAGGACCGCGGCTCCTGGGTGTGATCACCTCGGGGCGCAGGGCGCGGACCAGCCGATTCCGGGCCTGATTTAGCAACGAGCGGCGAAGGCCGGTAGTGTACGCCTTTGGCCTACCAGGCGGACCGTTACTGCGTGCTGAGATTTCGGCAACGCTGGGTGACATCTGTTGTCAGATGTGACAAACCGGGCGTCGGTGGGTACAACAAGGGGCGGCATACGACGGCGACGCATGGCCCGGTACGGGAATCTTTACCGCCGACCGGACGTTGTCCGGATGACGACGACAGCGACACCTGTCCTGTGGGCGACAAGCCCGGGAGGCACGATTCATGAGTGAGCGAGCTCTTCGCGGCACGCGCCTCGTGGTGACAAGCTACGAGACCGACCGCGGCATCGACCTGGCCCCTCGCCAGGCCGTGGAGTACGCATGCCAGAACGGACATCGTTTCGAGATGCCGTTCTCGGTCGAGGCGGAGATTCCGCCGGAGTGGGAGTGCAAGGTCTGCGGGGCCCAGGCACTCCTCGTAGACGGGGACGGCCCCGAGGAGAAGAAGGGCAAGCCGGCGCGTACGCACTGGGACATGCTCATGGAGCGCCGTACTCGAGAAGAACTCGAGGAGGTCCTTGAGGAGCGCTTGGCGGTCCTCAGGTCCGGCGCGATGAACATCGCGGTGCACCCGCGCGACAGCCGCAAGTCCGCGTAAGCGCACGGCGGTCAAGCAGTAACGACGAGGGCCGGGCCCGCTGCTCTGCAGCGGGCCCGGCCCTCGTCGTGCTGTCGGCGCCCTCGTCATGCTGGCGGCGCCGCTGACGGGCGCGTCAGCGCGGGAGCTGGGGGTCGTCCGGATAGCCGCCCGGACGGGCCGGGGGCTGGTCCTCACGGATCACCTCGCCCTGGACGACCTTGCCGTCGGGGTGGTGCATGCGCGCCTGCTGGAAGGCGTCCCCGAGGCCTCCGGGGGCGGACGCCGCGGCCGCGCGGAGCTTGCGGTCGAAGGCGCGCTCGGCGCTGCGGCTGAGGACCTTCTGCAGCGGCGGCACGAGCAGCAGCAGGCCCAGGGCGTCCGAGATCAGGCCCGGCATGATCAGCAGGAGCCCGCCGAGCATGGTGAGGGCGCTGCCGCCGCCCTGGTCCTGCGCGGGGGCCAGGCCCTGCTGCTGCTGTCGCAGCGCCTCGCTCAGGTTCTTGAAGGCGCGGCGGCCGGCCCGCTTGATGACGAAGGAGCCGAGCACCAGGCCGCCCACGAGCAGCAGGAACACGGTCAGGCCGCTCGACGCGCCCGCCACCACGGTGAGCAGCCAGATCTCCAGGACCAGCCAGGCGACGAGGCCGAGGGGCAGGAACCTGAGGACGCGGGAGCGCCGGGGCCGGGCGGGCTTGAGGGGAGGCGGTGCGCCAGTCGTCATGCTCCCAGTGTGCCTGGCCCCGGCTCAGACCGGGATAAGCGGGGTGATCAGGAGCGGGGGTCGGACGGCTTGCGGCCCAGGGCCTTGCCGACCCGCTCCCCCACGCCCCAGGCGGTGACCCGCCACAGCGCCTCGGCGACGATGTCACGGCTCATCTTGCTGTCGCCGTGCTCCCGCTCCACGAAGGTGATGGGCACCTCCACGACGTGGTAGCCCGCCTTGACGGCCCGCCGGGCCAGGTCGACCTGGAAGCAGTAGCCCTGGGACGCCACGTCGCCGAGCCCGAGCCCTGCCAGGGTCTCGCTGCGGAAGGCGCGGTAGCCGCCGGTGACGTCGCGGATCGGCACGTCGAGGAGCAGCCGGGAGTACGTGCTGCCGCCGCGCGACAGGAACTCGCGCGACTTGGGCCAGTTGACGACCCGTCCGCCCGGCACCCAGCGCGAGCCGAGCACCAGGTCGGCGCCCTTGAGGGCGGTGAGCAGGCGCGGCAGTTCCTCGGGCTGGTGCGAGCCGTCGGCGTCCATCTCGACCAGGACGCCGTAGCCGTGCTCCAGACCCCAGGAGAAGCCCGCGAGATAGGCGGCGCCGAGGCCCTCCTTGCCCTTGCGGTGCAGCACGTGGACGTGGTCGTCCTCACCCGCCAGCTCGTCCGCGATCTTCCCGGTGCCGTCGGGGCTGTTGTCGTCGGCGACGAGCACGTGCGCCTCGGGCACAGCGGTGCGCACCCGGCCCACGATCGCCTGGATGTTCTCCGCCTCGTTGTAGGTCGGGATGATCACCAAGGCCTGGCCGAGCGGGCCGAACTGCCGTCCCTCGTCCGCCGCTTCGCCGATCCCGCCGCCGTTGCTCACTACTGCCCCTTCGTTCGTACGCAGGGGACCACCATAGTGGCCCGGGCCTGGGGCTCTCGTACCCGTGCGGAAGCGATCCTGCGGGTCGGGGCCCGGTGCCCTTCGGGCCGGCCTGGGACCCGCTGGCTGCGGATCGACCGAGAGCCGTTGTCTACTGAGCTTCCGGGCCCCACCCGGGTCGCACCTCCCCCGATCTCCCATGGAGCGGGAGGGACGTCCTTGCCCCGGCGATCGCGTTCCCGCGCCCGGGCGTCGCGGGCGCTGGACCTGGCTCCCTGTGGCGGTGCGCCGGTGTGGCGCACCACCCGTGACCCAGCGGCGTTCGACGACTGCGTGCAGGTACACCGGTCGGACGTCCTGTGGTGGACGCGGCCGAAACTACCGGTGTACGGCGGCCGTCTGTCAATACCCGTGTGACCTGCGGCGTTTCCGTAGATCAGCAGGTCAGTGGCGAGAGGCCCCGGCGCGCGCGACGCGCCGCCAGGCCCCGTTCGGAGCCGCGCGGCCGCACCGGCGTCACTCGCCCGGCCGTACGAAGACGGTCTCGCCCGCGACCACCGTGCGCAGACAGACGGGCAGCTCGGTGCCGGGCGTCAGGTCGGGCAGGCCCGGGGTGCCGGAGCGCGGGTCGGTGGACCAGCGGGCGACCCGGTCGTCGGGGGCCTGGACGACGAGCTCGCCGGTGCGCCACACGGCGTAGTCGGCGGGGGCGCCGGGCACCAGGACGCCCGCGTCGTCGCGGCCGGTGGCCCGCCAGCCGCCGCGCGTGTGGGCGGTGAAGGCGGCGCGCACGGACACCCGCTGCCCGGCCGTGCGGTGGAAGGCGGCGGCGCGGACGGTGCCCCACGGGTCGAGCGGCGTGACCGGGCTGTCGGAGCCGAAGGCGAGCGGCACACCGGCGCGCAGCAGGGCCGCGTACGGGTTGAGGGTGCGGGCGCGCTCGGCGCCGAGCCGCCGGGCGTACATGCCGTCGTCGCCGCCCCACAGCGCGTCGAACGCGGGCTGCACGGAGGCGGTCAGACCGAACTCGGCGAAGGCGGCGACGGTCTCGGGGGTGAGCATCTCGGCGTGCTCGACCCGGTGCCGGGCGGCGCGGACGCGGGCGAGGCCAACCTTGTCGGCGGCGGCGCGCACGCCGTCCGTCACGGCGGTCACGGCGGCGTCCCCGATGGCGTGGAAGCCCGCCTGGAGGCCCGCTTCGGCGCAGGCGGCGACGTGGTCCGCGACGTCGGCGGCGCTCAGGTAGGCGTTGCCGGTGCCGCCGGCGTCCGTGTCTTCGTACGGCTCGTGCAGCCAGGCCGTGTGCGAGCCGAGGGAGCCGTCCACGAAGAGGTCACCTGCGGCGCCCCGGGCGCCGAGCTCCCGCGCGCGGGCCACGCCTTCGGCGCCCGGCTCGCCCCAGTAGCCGACGACGCGCGGCCCGGGCTCGTCGGCCGCCAGGCGCAGCAGGCCCGTGAAGTCGTCCTCGCTGGAGATGGTGGGGCCCGCGCACTCGTGCACGGAGCCGATGCCCAGCGACGCGGCGCGGCGGAGCGCGGCGCGCTGGGCAGCGGCGCGCTGGAGCGGCGTGACGGCCCCGTGGGCGGCCTCGCGCACCGCGTGGTGGGCGTCGGCGGTCAGCGGCGCGTCGGCGCGGAACCCGGCCGCGTCGGCGACCCCGGGGACCAGGTCCAGGAGGGCGGTGGTGACGACGGCGGAGTGCACGTCGACGCGCGACAGGTACAGCGGGCGGCCCCCGGCGGCCTCGTCGAGCTCCGCGCGCGTGGGCGGGCGGCCGTCGGGCCAGCGGGCGGCGTCCCAGCCGTGCCCGAGCAGCACGCGGTCGTCCGGGCGCGCCGCGGCGTGTTCGCGGACGAGAACGAGGGCTTCGGCCAGGCTTCCGGCGCGCGAGAGGTCCAGGCCCGTGAGCGCGAGCCCTGCGCCCGTGGTGTGCACATGGGCATCGGTGAACGCGGGGGTGACGAGGGCGCCTTCGAGGTGGACGACCTCGTCGACGCCGTCCGCGAAGGCGTCGGCGGCGCCCTCGGAGCCGACCCAGGCGACATGGCCGCGCTCGACGACCATCGCGGTCGCGAAGGGATCGGCGGGGCTGTGGACTTCTCCGCCGCGCAGCAGGACGGTGCGGTGCCCGCTCTCGGGGGTGGTGCGCTCGCTCATGGGGACAGTCTCGCGCCTGCGCGCGGTCGGCGTGCCGCCGGGGTGGCGCGCCGGGCCGGGCCCGCCGCGGCGGGCCCGCGGGCCGCTCAGATCCGCGGCGGCCGCGCCTCGTACGGCGTCGACAGGACCACCGTCGTGTGGGTGGAGACCCCGGCCAGCGAGCGCAGCCTGGCCAGCAGGTTCTCCAGCTCGTGCGGGGTCGCGACCCGGACCTTCAGGAGGTAGTTCTCCGCGCCCGCCACGCTGTGGCAGGCCTCGATCTCGGGCACTCCGGCCAGGCGCTCGGCGATGTCGTCAGGCGCGCTGGGGTCGAACGGCTTCACCGCGATGAAGGCGGTGAGCGGCAGGCCCACGGCTTCGGGGTCGACGACCGCGGCGTACCCGCGGATCACCCCGCGCTGTTCGAGCCGGCGCACCCGCTGGTGCACGGCAGACGTGGACAGGCCCGTGGCCTTGCCCAGGTCGGTGTAGCTCATCCGCCCGTCCTTGACGAGCAGCTGCACGATCTGTCGGTCCAGCTCCTCCATGCGCCGAACCTACAGTGCCCTTGATCCTCGCCGATACCTGAGTGACGTCCGGAAGGCACCGGGGCGGCCCCCGGGCGCCGCCCGCGCGAGGGCGGGAGCGGCGCGAGCAGGGCGCCCGCGGCCCTGGCTCCCGGTGCCACGGACGCGTCGGCGGAAGGGACCGCGGGAGGGGATCGCTCCGCATGACTCCCCGCACCTCCGCATACCTGCGCACGCCTCGGGAGCCGCCCCGCGCACAGCGGCATCTTCATCCGGCATGTGACGAACACCACACATCAGGGGGCGGGTCCGCGGAAGTGCCGCGATTACCGCCAGGACGGGGCGGGAAGTGCTTCGTGTGGTCGAGGCCGCAGTGCCTTGTCGGCCCACCCGAGGGGGAGATTCCCATGCATAACCTGAAGCGCCCCGGTCGTCCCGCGCGCCGCAAGCAGCAGATCGTCGAACTGCTCGAACCCGCACCGGAGGGCGTCGAACCCGCCGACGCCGACGACGAGGATTTCGACACCTACGACACCCTGGAGATGTACCGCGTGACCTGCCCCGACTGCGGGCAGCCCATCGCGCTCCTGGCGGACGAGGACGTCCTGCCCGAGCACGCCCTGTGCCCCACTCCGTGGAACCCCTTCGGGCTCACCGTCTGCGCGGGCACGGGCCGCCCCGCGACCGAGGCCGAGTCCGCGGACGAGTCGCCCGAGCCGCAGGAGCAGGACACCGCCCGGCTCCTGACGCTCCCCCAGGGCCTGGACTGGCGCACGCAGCCGTTCTCGCACGTGGGCGGGCCCGGCTCACGTCCGATGCGGGTGCCCCGGCAGGTCCGCCGCGCCGCGGCCTGATCCGCCGCATCCGGTCCGTTCCCGCGACGGCCCGTCACCACCGGCGGGCCGTCACCAGTAGTCGCCGCGCACCATCGCCGCGAGGCTCGCGTGGTGCAGGATCAGGGTGTCGGGGTCGTCCGGCACCGCCGCCTCCCCGAAGTGCACCTGCCGGTGGGCGACGCGCAGCATGACGATGGCGTGCCGCAGCGCCGCGTACAGCGTGTAGAAGTCCATGTCGCGCGGCCGGTGGCCGGTCAGCTCCGCATAGCGGTCCTCGACGCGGTCGCGGCGCAGGAAGCCGGGCAGTCCACGCTGCCCGAAACCCGCCGTCAGGTCCTGGAAGAACCGGTGCAGATACACGGTCCAGCCGAGGTCGACCTCGCGCGGCCCGAGGCAGGCCATCTCCCAGTCGAGCACGGCGGCCGGGTCGAAGCCGTCGTAGACGATGTTGCCGATGCGGGCGTCGCCCCAGTTCAGGACCGTCTCGCCGGGGTCGGCGGGCCACAGGTCCGCCAGGCGCCCGAAGGCGCTCTCGATGAGGGGTGAGCGGGGCAGGCCCCGCACCACCCACGCGTAGTACGCCCGCTGTGCCGTCACGTGGCGGCGCAGCGGATCGCCGTCGCCGGGCAGCGCGAGGAACGCCGCCTCCTCGGCCGGGACCTGGTCGTGCAGCCGGGCCAGGACGCCGACCGTGGCGTCCTCCAGGTGCGTGCGCTCGGCGTCGCTCGCCGCGTGCAGCCAGTTGCCCTCGTAGGTGTACGGCATGACGTCCGGCGGCACCCGGCCCGCGACGCGCTCCATCACGAAGAACGGCGCGCCGAGCGGACCCGGGTCCTCCTCCAGCCACAGCACGCGCGGCACCGGCACGTCGGTGCGCTCGGCCACGAGCCGCAGGGTCCGGTACTGGCGCTCCATGTCGTACACCGGGAAGACCGTGTACGCGGCCGGGTCCGCCGCGAGCCGTGCCACGCAGGCGCGCACGGGCGGCCGGGGGTGGTCGAGGGTGAACAGGAGCGTCTCGCTCGACATGCCGTTGGACTCGGGCACGGTCACGTCGACCGCCCTGGCGCCGGGCAGCCGCGCGCCGAGCCAGTCGGTCAGGCGGCGGGCGAGCGCCTCGGGATCGCGCGTGGTGGTGCGGGGCCGGGGTGCGGTGGCCATGTCGGCGCTCCTCTCAGGGGGCGGGCAGGCGCCGCTCAGGGCGCGACGGAGCCGAAGCCGGTGAAGCCGCTCGGGTCGTGGCGGCCGAACGTGCCGTGCTCGAAGATCCCGTGGCCGGTCCGGCCGTCGAGGGTGCAGCGGGCCGCGTGGTCGACGACGCCGTACGCGGCGAGGGGGTGGGCCGCGGGGTCCGACAGGTCGTAGGCGCGGCGCTCGCACCAGGAGCGGCCGCGCCAGGTGCCGTGCTGCCAGTCGTCCGCGGGCGGGTACCCCGCGCCGACGGCGAGCGGCAGCGAGGTGAGGACCTCGACGCCGAGCTCGACCGGCTTGCGGGTGAGCGGATCGGTCAGGTGGACGACCGCGGACTCGGGGTGCCGGGTGCCGGAGCGGTAGGCGATGTCGGCCCGGGGCCAGCCGAGTTGGCGGTCGGGGTCGCCCGGGCGGACGAGGGTCGCGTCGTTGAGGGTGCGGTAGCCGTCGGCGTCCTCCTGGGTGATGACCATCAGGAAGCGGTCGTCGAAGCGGACCGGGCACCAGATCCAGTGGAAGCCGTCCGTGGGGAACTCCTCGGCGAGGCGGCCGCCCTCCTCGCCGGGGATCGGCCGCACGCCCCAGCTCCGGTCGCGGGTCGCCGTCCACTCCCCGGGCGTCACCGGGATGTCCTCGCCGTCGAGGCGTATCGTTCCGGCGCAGTGGCCCGCCTGCACGAACCGGCGGCCTTCGAGGGTGAGCCTGCCGCCGCGCCGCTGGAGGTGGTGCGGCTCCCACAGGGCGGGGAAGTCGGCGTGCCAGGTGAGGTCGTACGCGAGCGAGCGCGCGTCGTCGGGGTCGGCGGCGCAGGTGAGGCGGAGCCGGCGCAGCGGCTCCTCGACCAGGATGCGGAGGGGGCCGACGGAGAGTTCCATACGGTCGTCGCCGAGCGCGTCGGACGCGCGTACGGCGTGCAGCGTATCGCCGGTGCGCAGGGTGGCGTACGCGTCGATGACACCCGCGTTCGGATAGACGCCGAGGCCGAGGATCAGGAGCGCTCGGCCCTCGTGGTCGAAGAGGTGGAAGATGCACCGGTCATAGGCGTTGCGGTCGCCGGTGGCCACGTGCTTCATGGACAGCGGCACTTGGTGGACGGGGTACTCGTCGAGGGGCACGGGGCGGTCGTCCGGCACGGGGTGCCTCCCTGGGGACAGGGTGGTCGGGAGGGCCGGGTGGCGCGCGCCCGGACCGGAATTGACGGTACGTCAGATGCCGCACGGGAGCCATACACGTGTCAGCACCTGGCGCGTACGGCTCGGATGGCGGGCGCGCGAGGCACCGACGGCGCGTGCGTCCGCGACGGCGTGCCGCCGCGTACGGCGGCGCTGGTGCGGTGCGACGCGTGCGCCGCGCGGCGGCGAACCCTGAACGCACTCTCGATTCGACCCGATGGTGACCTGGCCACCGCGGTGCGCGTTGGCCGGACATGACCCCCACACACGCTCCGGCAGGCCAGCACCGCCGTACGCTCGCGCCACAGTCCACCACCGCAGAATCGGTTCCTCGCCGGTCCCCCTACGCACAGCAGCAGTCGTACTCCCCACAGGCCCCTTACGCCCCGCAGACCTCGTACGCACCATCCGGCTACTCCCCGCAGCACCAGCCGCCGCCTCCGCAGCCCGCGCCGCCCCAGGATCCGCCCATCTACCGCGCGCTGGTGCGCCTCTGGTCCGACCGCGGCCGGACGCTGCCGGGGCGCCACGACCCCGAGTGGGTGCGCCTCGCGGCCCCGCCCGCGCCGAGCGGCCAGTTCACGGGCCACTTCGGGGCGCCCCAGGACATGTCCTTCGACTCCCCCTACGACCTGGCTCCCGGCGCGCGGTACGAGACGGGCCGGGGCGCCCCGTACGGCACGCGCGGCGCCGGGGACGACACCCTGCCCGTCGGCGGTCACGACGGCTACGGCCGGGCCCGGCACCCGCAGGTCCCGCCGGTCCCCCCGGATCCCGGCCCGGAGCCGGGTGCGGAGCGGGACGCCCGCCCGGCGGCGCCGGACCCCCGCCTGCTGATCAGCCCCGCCCCGCAGAGCTCCTTCGGCCTGCGGCCCGGGTCAGCGTGAGTCGGGGCCCGCGAGGTGGCGGGCGATGACCATCCGCTGGATCTGGTTGGTGCCCTCGACGATCTGGAGCACCTTGGCCTCGCGCATATAGCGCTCGACCGGGAAGTCGGCGGTGTAGCCGTAGCCGCCCAGGACCTGCACGGCGTCCGTGGTGACCTTCATCGCGGCGTCGGTGCACAGGAGTTTGGCCATCGCCGCCTGCTTGGAGAACGGCTTGCCCGCGTCCCGCAGCCGGGCCGCCGCCAGATACAGCGCCCGCCCCGCCTCGATCTGGGTCGCCATGTCGGCGAGCATGAAGCGCAGGCCCTGGAAGTCGGCGATGGGCCGCCCGAACTGCCGGCGCTCGGTCGCGTACGTCAGCGCCTCGTCGAGCGCCGCCTGGGCCACGCCGATCGCGCACGCCGCGATCCCGAGCCGCCCCGAGTCGAGCGCGGACAGGGCGATCGCGAAGCCCTGGCCCTCGTCGCCGAGGCGGCGGGCGTCCGGCACCCGGACCCCGTCGAAGTGGAGCTGCGCCGTGGGCGAGCCGTTCATGCCCATCTTCTTCTCCGGAGCGGCGGCCGAGAGCCCCTCCGCGTCGCCCGGCACCAGGAAGGCCGTGACGCCCTTGGCGCCCTCGCCGCCGGTGCGGGCGAGCACCGTGTAGAAGTCGGCGATGCCGCCGTGCGTGATCCAGGCCTTCGTCCCGGTGAGGACCCAGTCGTCGCCCTCACGCACCGCCTTGGTGCGCAGCGAGGCGGCGTCCGAGCCGGAGGAGGGCTCCGACAGGCAGTAGGCGCCGAGGAGTTTGCCGCCCAGCATCCGCGGGAGGTGCTCGGCCCGCTGCTCCTTGGTGCCGTAGCCCGCGAGGGCGTGGCAGGAGAGGGAGTGCACGCTGACGCCGAGGCCGACCGTGAGACGGGCCGCGGCCAGCTCTTCGAGGACCTGGAGGTACACCTCGTACGGCTGGTCGCCGCCGCCGAACGCGGAGTCGTAGGGCAGTCCGAGCAGACCCGACTCCGAGAGCAGCGCGAAGAGTTCGCGCGGGAAGCGGCCCGCGGCCTCCTCGTCGGCCGCGTGCGGGGCGATCTCCCGCTGGACAAGATCGCGGACGAGCGCCAGGAGATCCCGGGCCTCCTCCGTGGGCAGTTGGCGCTCCACCGGCTGCACGGCTCCGTCGGCCATCCCGCTCTCCTCTCCCCTGTTCCCCTGTCGGGCACTTGCGGCGGACGCGCGCACGGGGTGTGACGACGCCGCCGGGACACTGCCACGCCGATGCTGCCCTTCCGGATCGCGGAAGCTGCTGACCAGCGACTGTGGCGCGTTGAGTATGCCCGATCGGCGGCATGGCGTCACGGGTTCTCCCGGCCGCCTTCCGATCTTCACCAGCCACTTCTCGCACCGGGCGGAAACAGGCCAGGAGGACGGAGGGAAACGGGAATTGGTCCGAACCATTGACGCAATGGTCTAGTCCTCCCTAGAGTCCAGCGGCACGGAATCTTTCGCGTTCATGCCAATTCAAAGCGCGACTGTTCTTTGGTCAACAGCACCATCCCCCTTTGCTCCCCTCTCCCCCCACGAGGAGACAGCGATGCCAAGACCACACCGCCTCCGCGCCCCCTTCCGGGCGCTCGTGGCCACCGCCTGTACCGCCGTCCTGGGCGCGGGCCTGCTCGCCGGTGCGGGCACCGCCACGGCCGACCAGAACGCCGCCCCGAAGGCCGCCGAGGCCCAGGCGGGCTCTCGCGTCGTCGGCTACTTCACCGAATGGGGCGTCTACGGCCGGAACTACCACGTCAAGAACGTCGAGACGTCGGGCTCCGCCAACAAGCTCACGCACATCAACTACGCCTTCGGCAACGTCCAGGGCGGCAAGTGCACGATGGGCGACGCCTACGCCGCGACCGACAAGGCCTACTCCGCCGACCAGAGCGTCGACGGCGTGGCCGACACCTGGGACCAGCCGCTGCGCGGCAACTTCAACCAGCTGCGCAAGCTGAAGAAGAAGCACCCGAACCTCAAGGTCCTGTGGTCCTTCGGCGGCTGGACCTGGTCCGGCGGCTTCACCGAGGCCGCGAAGAACCCGCAGGCCTTCGCCCAGTCCTGCTACGACCTGGTCGAGAACTCCAAGTGGGCGGACGTCTTCGACGGCATCGACATCGACTGGGAGTACCCCAACGCCTGCGGGCTGAGCTGCGACACCAGCGGGCGGGCCGCGTACAAGAACCTGATGTCCGCGGTGCGCGCCAAGTTCGGCTCGAACAACCTGGTCACGGCCGCCATCCCGGCCGACGCCTCCTCCGGCGGCAAGATCGACGCCGCGGACTACGCGGGCGCCGCCCAGTACGTCGACTGGTACAACCCGATGACGTACGACTTCTTCGGCGCGTGGGACGCCAAGGGACCGACGGCGCCGCACTCGCCGCTCAGCTCCTACACCGGCATCCCGAAGGCCGAGTACCACTCGCAGGCGACGATCGCCAAGCTCAAGGGGATGGGCATCCCGTCCGACAAGCTGCTGCTCGGCATCGGCTTCTACGGCCGCGGCTGGACCGGCGTCACCCAGAAGGCCCCGGGCGGCACCGCGACGGGACCGGCGCAGGGCACGTACGAGCAGGGCATCGACGACTACAAGGTGCTCAAGACCAAGTGCCCGGCCAACGGCACCGTCGGCGGGACCGCGTACGCGCACTGCGGCACCAACTGGTGGAGCTACGACACCCCGGCCACCATCGCCGGGAAGATGAACTACAAGAACCAGCAGGGCCTGGGAGGCACCTTCTTCTGGGAGCTCAGCGGTGACACCACGAACGGCGAGCTGATCAAGGCGATCAACTAGTCGTCCACCTCTGACGATCGGGGGCGGGAGCCGGCGGGCTCCCGCCCCCTCGTCGTCTCACGGCGGCGGCGCGGGGCACGCGGGCTCGAACTCCTCGATGACGTTCAGGGTTTCGCGGAGCGTGCGCACGAGCAGCTCGCGCACGGTGTCCCGGGGCAGCTCCCGCTCGCCCGCCGCGTCCCTGCGGCCGATCCAGTCGAGCGTGATCCCCTCGACGCTGCACAGCCAGCCGAGCAGCGCCGTGCGCGCGAGCGCGGGGATCGCGCGGCGGCCGTACGCCCCGTCGGCGATCGTGCCGACCATCGCCTCGCGCACGCCGTCCCGGATGGCGTGCACCTCGGCGTCGAAGCCGACGCCGCCGCTGACGATGGTGCGGTAGGCCGCCTGGTGGTGCTCGGCGTAGCGCAGATAGCCCTCGATGGTGCGGTGCACCCGCTCCACGGGCGGGAGTTCGGTGTCGCCCGCCGCCCGCTGGACCAGGTCGGCCACCGAGTCCTCGATGATCGCCAGGTAGTACCCGCGTTTGGATTTGAAGTAGTAGTAGATCAACCCCTTGGCGACCCGCGCCTGTCTCGCGATGTCGTCCATCGAGAGCGCGTCGTAGGACGTGTCGGCGAACAACTTCCGGCCGATGGCGATGAGTTCGGCGCGTCGCGCCACGGAGCGGTCGGAGCCGCGCGCCTGCGGGCGGTCCGCGTCGGCGGAACGGTCGCCACCGCGCTGTTGACTATTATTCAATTTCGGCCCTAGTCTCCAACTGCCTTGGGATGAGCCGCAGTATGGCAGACCCCCACCGTCTGCCCGGAACGGCGCGGCACGCCCGACGGCGCCCTGTAACGCACTCCCCTTACGCACGCGCGGTACGGCTGAACTCGTACGGGAGGAAGACAGTGAGCGCAGACAAGCGGCCCGCAGCGGGGTCCGCCCCCGAGGGCAGAACCAACTGGAAGAAGACGGCCGTCATCGCGCTGCCCGCGTTCGTCGCGGTGGGCGCGATGGCGTCGATCATGGCGGAGGGCGCGCTCGCCGCGTCCTTCGCGGTCTCCGGCACCAGCTTCCAGGTCTCGTCGGGCAAGCTGACGAGCCAGGGCCTGGCCAGCTATGTGGAGACCGACCGGAGCGTCGACGGCAAGGGCCACCCCGTGGCGCTGCTCGGCATCGGCGACGCGACGCTGTCCGACATCTGTCAGGCCGCCTCGGTCAAGACGCCCCTGGGCACCGTGGTGTTCAAGCTGACGGCGGGCGGCGACGCGGGCAAGGTCACCGCGAGCAACCTGATCATCGATGCCGAGGACCTCGTCGGCGACGCCCGCTTCGGCACCGCCGAGATCGGCAGGGACGCCTCCACGCTCGACGAGGTGCCCGGGGTCAAGGGCGAGAAGGGCAAGTTCGGCCTCCAGGCCGGGGACATCGAGGTGTCCGGGGTCAAGTCGCACGCCTGGTCGGCGACCGGCGGCAACTTCCGCCTCAAGGGCATGCGGGTGGACGTCAGCCTGGACGGCAAGAAGTGCTTCTGAGCGGGCCCGGCGCACCGCGCCGGGGCGGCTGGCTCGACGAGCGCCTTCCGCTCAGGGAGCTGCGCCGGACGGTGCGCAGGTGGCGGCGCACCCGGCCGTTCTGGGGCGGGCTCCTGCTCCTCCTGGGCGGCGCGGAACTCCTGGTCGTGCCGCTGTCGCCGCTGACGGTCCTGGTGAGCCTCGGGCTCGGCGGGATCGCCGCGATCGGCATCGGGATCGCGCTGATGGTCGCCGGTCTTTTCCTGTGGCTGCTGCCGCAGGCGCACCACTACGTGTCCGTCAACGCGCTGATCCTGTCGGTCCTGTCGTTCGCGGCGACCAACCTCGGCGGCTTCCTGGTCGGGATGCTGCTCGGCATCGTGGGCAGCGCGATGGGCTTCGGGTGGACGCCGGTGCCCGAGGACGGCCAGGAGGAGGCACGGCGGCCCGGGATCCGCGACGGACAGGGCACGCGGACCCTCGCCGTCCTGCTTCCGGTGGCCCTCGCCGGGGCGGCGTTGTGGGGCGCCGCCCCGGCGAAGGCCGAGCCCGCGGGCGGGGCACTCGCGGCCCCGCGGGCGCCCGGTGACGGGGCCGTCGTGGCGGCGCGGACGCCGCCGACCGTCACGACGACGCTGTTCGCGCCGAAGGGCTTCATCGTGGCGGGCGTGCGCGACATCCCCACCGCCGACGGGCCGCTGAAGGTGATGGAGCTGCGCATGAACGCGGCCTCGCTCACCGACTACCGGCTGCGCACCCGCGACGGGAGCCGCGAACTGGCCCTGGGCGCCGACACCTTGGACCTGAACGGCAAGGTCACGCTCTATCTCACCAAGTTCAAAGGCTGCATCCAGGGCCTGCTGTGCCTGACCTTCACGCCCGACCGGCTGCCCGTGCCGCCGCTGGTGCCGCCGTTCGTCTTCATGACCGACGTGAGCGCCGAGCAGGCCCTGGTCACCTCGGACGTGATCACCGCGGGCGGACTCAGTCTGCGGGCGCACCCCTGAGGTCACGGGCGCACCCCTGAGAGGTCATCCGAGAGGTCATCGTGATCCAGATCCAGGCAGCGCTGTTCTGGGCGTACGCGGTGGGCGCGACCTTCGCGCTCGCCGCGGGGCGCCAGCTCCAGGTGTGGGAGCGGATCAACGCGGGCGAGGGCCCGCGCACCCGCAGCCGGGCCGCCAACCCCTATCTGGCGCTCACCCTGCTCTTCGCGGCCGTGCTCATGGTGCCGACGGGGCTCTTCCTGCTGTGGCAGAACCCGTCCTGGGCGACCATGCACGTCGCCGGAGGCCATGACGGGGTGTGGGCGGGCTTCGTCCTGCTCTACGCGGGCGGCATCCCGGTGGGCGCCGTCCTCGGGTTCCTCGCGGCGCAGGTCCTGGTGCTCGTGGGCGCGGGCTACTGGGCCTACCTGCAGTGCGTGGGCGGCTACTTCCTGCTGTTCGGCGTCCTGGTGCACGGCTGGGACGGCAGCGGGTACGAGCGGTTCCTCTCGCCCGGGGCGCGCGACTGGGCCGACTGGCCGCAGGACGGCGTGGTGAACAACGCCCTGGACTTCCTGACCTCCGGCACGTTCCTCGCGCTGCTCGTCTTCGGCGCGGCCGTCATCGGCACCATGCTGATCACGGAGATCGGCTGGCTGATGGAGGGCTGGTCCCTGCCCGGCGCCGACGAGGACCGCAAGGTGCACCGCGTCCTCGCCGTGGCGATCGCCGCGGCCGGCGTCCACGGCCTGCCGCTCCTCGGCGCGGTCACCGCGAGCGCGCTGGTGCGGCTGCTCGGCGCCTGGCTGGGCCTGCCGCTGTTCGCGGTGCTCGCGGGCCTCGTCCTGCTGCCCCGGCGCTCGCCCGTACGACTGCTCTACGACCTGGTGGGCGTGCCCCACCGGCACTGGCGCGCGGGCCTGGACGACACCACCGCGGGCATGACCGGGGTCACATCAGACCGGTCTGCGTGACGAGCATCGCGAGCAGCACGACGAGCGTCCAGCCGAGGACGTGTTCCAGGAGCTTGGGGCCGTCCTCGTCGGGGCCGCCGGTGCGGGCCCGGAGCCCCTCACGGGCCTGGAGAACGGTGGCGGTGGCGGAGCTCGCGGTCATGGCAACTCTCGATTACGTCGTCCGGCAGTGGCTTCCCCCCACTGGCCGGCAGCGGCCCCTCCCACTGCCCCCTCCACCATGCCAGCGAAATCACTCGTATCGGGCGAGACGTTGGTCACCCCACAACTCGGACCCCCTGCCGTGCGTCTAAGACGGCGTACGTCCGCGCACCATCGACCGAAGGGTTTCCGATGAGTACGTTCCCGACGCCCCGCCGCGGAGCGCGGCTCGCCCTGGCGGCAGCCGTGACCGTGGCGGCCGCCCTCACCGGACCGGTCTCGTACGCCACCTCCGGCTCGACCGCGGAGGCCAAGCCCTCCCCCGGCGCCCCGGGGCTCGGCGACCCGATGTTCCCGCTCGACGGCAACGGCGGCTACAAGGTCGACCGCTACCTCCTGGACTTCGACTGGCAGGCGCCCAGGACGCCGTTCGAGGCCACGGCGACGATCAAGGCCACCGCCACCCAGGCCCTGTCCCGCTTCAACCTCGACTTCGGCGGCAACACCCTGCACGCGGTCACCGTCGACGGCAAGGCCGCGGGCACGGCGCGCGCCGGCGACGAGCTGACCGTCACGCCCAAGTCGCCGCTCCCCAAGGGCCGTTCCTTCACGGTGAAGGTGACCTACACCGCCGACCCCACCCAGGTCCGCCACCGCGACGACGCCATCGAGGACTACGGCTGGATCCCCACGCCCGACGGCACGGTGGTCTACCCCCAGCCCAACGGCGCCCGGCTGATCTTCCCCGCCAACGACCACCCCAGCCAGCGCGCGCCCATCACCTTCCGCATCACCACGCCGAAGGACCTGACGGCCGTCGCCAACGGCAAGCTGGTCGACAAGAGCGCCGGGCCGGGCGACCGGGTGCGCTGGACGTACGACTCCGAGCAGCCGCTGTCCACGCAGCTGGTGCAGCTGGCCGTCGGCAAGTTCACCCTCGACGACCGGACGGGCCCGGGCGGCCTGCCGATCCGCGACGTGGTGCCGGACGCCCTCGTCGAGCCGACCGCGAAGTACCGCGAGCTCACCGCCGACCACCTGGCCTGGCTCCAGGAGAGGCTCGGGCCCTACCCCTTCAACCGCTACGGCATCCTCGTCGGCGACACCGACCTCGGGGTCGCCCTGGAGACCCAGACCCTCTCGCTCGTCCCCAAGGCCGATCTGCTCGGCACCCAGGTCGACGCCGAGCGGAACCTGGTGCACGAGCTGACCCACCAGTGGTTCGGCGACAGCGTCGCGCTCAAGAGCTGGTCCGACCTGTGGGTCAGCGAGGGCCACGCCCGCTTCTACGAGCGGCTGTACTCACAGGCCCACGGCGGCGACAGCTTCGAGGCGGCGATGAAGGCCGCGTACAAGGCGCACGACCAGTGGCGCAAGGACTTCGGCGCGCCCGCCGAGCCCACCGAGCCCAACCTCTTCAAGCGCATGCGCTACGACGGCTCGGCGCTCGTCCTGTACGCGCTGCGCGAGCACGTGGGCGACGCCGCCTTCCAGAAGATCGAGCGGGCCTGGGTCACCCAGTACCGCGGGAAGGCCGCGAGCACCCAGGACTACGTCGACCTCGCCTCGCGGGTCACGGGCCAGGATCTGGAGGGCTTCCTCAAGCCGTGGCTGTACGGGGCGAAGACCCCGCCGATGCCCGGCCACCCGGACTGGGTGGTGGACCCGGCGACCTGACCGCCCGCCGCGGCCACGGAGGTCCCGCACGGAGGTCCCGCGCCCTGGGCGGGACCTCCCCGCGGGCTCCCCGGAGCCGTCAGCGCACGCCCACCGCGGCGAGCGCCCGCACCTGCGCGGTCGTCGGGCGCAGCGGGAAGTACAGATAGCAGACGCCGCCCGTGCCGGAGACGACCTTGCCCTGCGCGTTCTTGCGCTTGGTCCGCAGCCAGATGTTCTCCCACTCGCGCCGCCGGTAGACGCGCCGCACCGCGGCGTTGCTGGGCGACGCCGGGTCGTTGGCGATCACGTCACCGGTGTCCGTGAAGCCGACGACCGTCATCAGGTGGCCCGCGGTGCCGTAGCCCGCGCCGGTCAGCTCCTCCTTCAGGAACGACTGCGACGTTATGGCGGGGATCCCGGCGGCGATCAGCGTCTCCAGGTCGGTGAGCGACCCGAGCCGGGTGACGACGCCCTGCATGTCCCGGTACGTCGCGGCGTAGGCGGCGTTGAACGGCCAGTTCCCGCAGCCGCCGTACTGGTAGTCGTAGGTGAAGCGCGCCGCGTGGCACACCTGCGGATCGGCGAAGGAGGGGTCGACCCAGGCCAGGTCCGCGGCCGTGGGCCCGCGGCCCCAGTACTCCAGGATCATCTGGGACGAGGTGGGGCTGCACCAGGCCTCGCCGCCGTTGTCGTACTCCGGGTACTGGCCCTTGTGGATCTCCTGCGAGTAGCGCGGCACCGCCAGCTCCCCGGCGCGCCCCGGCTCGGACGCGGGCACCGTGAAGCGGTCGGGCACGTCCGAGGTCATCGCGCCGAGCCGCCACACCGTGGGGGTGAGCGCGGTCCCGGGCTCGCGGTAGAGGGTCAGCCGCAGCCGGTACGAGACGAGCCGCAGGCCGGTCGTGGGGTCGTCGAGGGACAGCGTGTCCGTCCACACGGTCGACCTGCCGTCCTCCTGGCCGTCGACCGAGGTGCGCCGTATGACCGGGGCCGCCGGGTCCTGCCGGTCGTCGCCCGAGGCCCAGCGGCCGAGGACGTACCACGGCGTCCTGGTGCCGTCGGAGTAGGTGCCCTCCAGCTCGACCTGGATCCAGGTGCCGCTGGGCGTGCGGGCGTTCCAGGAGGCGATGACCTCCGTGCCGGGCACGGTGGAGCGGTGCACGGGGCCGGTCCAGCGGGCGTACTCCCAGGTGCTCGTCCTGCCGGTGTGCGGGTCGGCGTAGTCCGTGGTGCCCAGGGGCTCGTCGATCTCGACGCCGGGGCGGGCCCTGCCCGCGACGCGGGTGCCCGCTCCGGTGCCCGTGTTCCAGTCCTTGCGCGAGGTCCAGGCGCGGTTGTCCACCGGACGGTCGGCGCGGGGCGGGCGGCGGCGGGCGGTGGCGGCGCCCGCCGGGGTCGCGGCGGCCGCGACGGAAACGGCGGCCGCGGCGCCCGCGGCGGCGGTGAGGAGTCTTCTGCGGGACATGTCTTCAGCTCGGTCCATGGACGGGGAACCCCCAGTCGACGTGGGTTCCGGCGGCAGCCGGACGCATCGGGTGACGGGCCCCGGAGCGGGGCCCGCCGGGACGAAGCCCGCCGGGGCGAGGCCCGGACGAGACTCGTCAGGTGCACGACAGTGCGCCAACTATGGCCGTTCGATGGCGGTTTCTGCCAGGGAACGGACTTCGGCGGCACCCACCAATATTGGCCTCTACCACTGGTATGACCTGCGACGCCACGCTGAACCGCGCAACTGTTCGGAAATCGGAGCGGGGGCCTAGGCTGGTGGATGATGACAATGACCCGGCGCCCCACGCCTCTCCCGCGCCTCGCCCGTGCGCTGTCCGCGCTCCCCCCGTCCTGCGGCCCGGTCCGGCTGGTCGCCGTCGACGGGCACGCGGGCTCGGGCAAGTCGACGTTCGCCGCACGGCTCGCCGACGCGCTCGGCGGCGCCCCGGTGCTCAGGCTCGACGACATCGCGAGCCACGAGGCGCTCTTCGACTGGACCGACCGGCTGCGGCACCAGGTCATCACCCCCCTGTCCCGGGGCCGAGCGGCGCACTACGAGGCGTACGACTGGCACGCGCGCCGCTTCGGTCCGGCAAGCCGCCCCCTGCCCGCCGCCCCTGTCGTCCTCATCGAGGGTGTCGGCGCGGGCCGTCACGTGCTACGCCCGTTTCTGGCGCGACTGCTGTGGATGGAGCTGCCGCGGGCCGCGTCCTGGGCCCGCGGGCGCCACCGGGACGGACCGGAGCAGCGCGACTTCTGGGACGGCTGGGAAGGCGCCGAACGGCGTCATTTCGCCGAAGACCCGTCCCGGCCGTACGCGGAGCTTCTGGTACGGGAGTTGCCCCAGGGGTACGAGGTGCTGACGGGGCCCGCCGGGACGGCAGCGGACGCCCAAATCGTCACTCAGGGTGAAGGCCCGTCGGCAGCGCGCTGAAACTTTGGAAAGTCCGTTTCCGACCACGTGGCCAGTTTCCGTGAGTGGCCCAACTCTGCTTGACCGAGGGGCCTTACAGGACTTACGTTCTCAAGGAGCGGCCTTTCGGGCCGCCCCCATACGCGAAGCCCCCGGTTGTTCCCCCGTGATCGGGGGCTTCGTTCTGTCCTGAGGCCCCGTTCCGCAGGCGCCACGAGCCGCCATTCGCTCACGCTGGGTCACCAACGCACCCGCTCCCACCCCGGCGACGACCGCGCCTTCCGCGCCCGATCCCGCGCCCCCGCACCCTACGGCCGGGCACCTCTCCGCAGGTACGATGCCTCTCGGTACGGCCGAACGGACGGCGGCTTCGCGCACCGGGTCAACTCCCGTCCGCAGCACGGCGGTTCAGATCGGTCGCCGACGGGCACCGGCCCGGTGGCACACACACGGGGGCACGGCTTGTGGGGGACGTGATGGACTTCGGCACGCAGGGCCGGGCCGCCCCGGCCGACCTCGCCTGGCTGCGGGGGGTCGACGCCTACACGATGGGCGCCTATCCGCAGGCGGAGGAGGAGTTCCGGGCCGCGGTGCGCATCGACCCGGGCATGGCCGACGGCTGGCTCGGACTGCACGCGCTGCGCGTCGACACCACGACGGCGTTGCTGCGGATGTACCAGCACCGGGACCGCTTCGGCGAGCAGCGCACCCGGCACGGCCGCACCCTCAACTCCTGGTACTGGCTCGGCTGGTGGGTCCAGCCCGTCCTGGAGTCCGTCCGCGACCTGCTGCTCGCGCACGCCTCGCACTGGCTGGACGGCCGGCACGTCCCGGAGCTCGACCGGGCCCTCGCGGGCCTTCCGCCCGTCGACACCGACAGCCAGGTGCGCTTTCTGCACGCCTGCCGCGCCTACCTGGTCAAGGACTGGGAGCAGCTGGTGCGGCACACCGACCCGCTGATCGACGACGCGATGCTCGGCATCGAGGCGGGCCTGTTCGGCGGCATGGCCCGGGTCCGGCTCGACATGTACGGCCAGGCGGAGCCGCTGCTCTCCGCCGCCCTGATGCGCTGCCGCAGCGAGCAGCCGCAGCGCAAGGAGCTGCGCTACTGGCTGGCCCGCGCGCACGAGGGCACCGGCCGGTCCGCCGCCGCCCTGCCGCTGTACCGCGCGGTGCACCGGGTCGACCCGGCCTTCATGGACACCTCCGCGCGGCTCGCGGCCATCGCCGAGAGCGACGGCTTCGACGACGGCACCGACCTCGCCGCCGTCACCCTCGCCGGGCTCGGCCAGGACGTGCTCGACGGACCCGACGGCGTGGACGCGCTGTTCGGCGCCGAGGGCCGCGATCTGAAGGTCACCGAGCCCGAGCTGCCCCCGGGCACGGGGCCCGCGGACCCGCCCGCCCCCGACGCCGTGCGCGAGAAGGCGATCATCCCCGTCAAGCCCCCGCCGCCGCAGCTGCCGCCGGGGCCCACCGATCCGGCGCTGCTCGCCCAGGCCATCGCCGAGCTGGAGCGCATGGTCGGGCTCGAACCCGTCAAGCGGCAGGTCAAGGCGCTGTCGGCGCAGCTCAACATGGCCCGTCTGCGGGCGGCCCAGGGCCTGCCGGTGCAGCCGCCGAAACGACACTTCGTCTTCTCCGGGCCCTCCGGCACCGGCAAGACGACCGTGGCCCGCATCCTCGGCCGGGTCTTCTACGCGCTCGGCCTGCTGGGCGGCGACCACCTCGTGGAGGCCCAGCGCGCGGACCTGGTCGGTGAGTACCTGGGCCAGACGGCCGTCAAGGCCAACGAGCTCATCGACTCCGCCATCGGCGGCGTCCTCTTCGTCGACGAGGCCTACGCCCTGTCCAACTCCGGCTACGGCAAGGGCGACGCGTACGGCGACGAGGCGCTGCAGGTCCTCCTGAAGCGGGCCGAGGACAACCGCGACCACCTCGTGGTGATCCTCGCCGGCTATCCGGAGGGCATGGACCGCCTGCTCGCCGCCAACCCCGGCCTGTCCTCGCGCTTCACCACCCGCGTCGACTTCCCCTCGTACCGCCCGCTCGAACTCACCGCGATCGGCGAGGTGCTCGCCGGGGAGAACGGCGACGCCTGGGACGAGGAGGCCCTCGACGAGCTGCGGTCCATCAGCGGACACGTGGTCGACCAGTCCTGGATCGACGAGCTGGGCAACGGAAGGTTCCTGCGCACGCTCTACGAGAAGAGCTGCGCCTATCGCGACCTGCGGCTCTCCGG
Source organism: Streptomyces spectabilis (assembly GCF_008704795.1). Classification (NCBI taxonomy): domain Bacteria; kingdom Bacillati; phylum Actinomycetota; class Actinomycetes; order Kitasatosporales; family Streptomycetaceae; genus Streptomyces; species Streptomyces spectabilis. The sequence goes on from NZ_CP023690.1 coordinate 2,011,569, forward strand.
CTATCCGGGCGAGCCGACCCGCACCGACCTGGCCACGCTGCGCCTGCCCGATCTGATGCAGGCGTACGGCGAGGTCCTCTCGGGCCGGGGCCCCACGGGCCCGGGCGGTACGGGATGACCGTTCCGCCGCGCGGAACGGCCCCGCCTGTCATCCCTTAGAGGCATTTGCCGCCCGGTCGTCCCAGCCGTGGCCAGAAGTCCGCGACCCTGACCACAAGGGCGCGCGGACACGGTGGGGGTGCGCGACGATGACCACCTGGCTGGCATGGGGATTCTTCGCCGCCGTCACGACGGCCACCGGCACCGGTGTGGCCCTGTGGATCGCCTGCGGGCTCGGCTTCCAGCTCGCCGTCGACAGCTTCGTCGTGACGGACACCACCCTGTCCCTCGTCTTCGCGGTCTGCGGGGTCGCCGTGGCCTGGCGCCGCCCTCGCAACCCCATCGGCTGGCTCCTGCTCGGCGGCGGCGCGGCGCACGCCGGGACCGTCCTGAGCCTCGGCCTCCTCGCCCTCGGCCTGCACGCGGACTGGGACCCGGCGACGCTCCGCGTCCTGGTGACCCTCGCGCTCGCCTTCTGGCCGCTCGGCCTGCGGCTCTTCGTGCCCCTCGCGCTGCTGTTCTTCCCCACCGGGAGCCTGCCGGGCCCGCGCTGGCGGCCGGTGGCCTGGGGCACCGCCGCCCTCGGGGGCCTGTTCTGGCTGTGGAGCGTGACGACGCCGGAGCCGTACGCGCTCGGCGGTCCCTCGGGGTATCTGCGGGACCTCAGCTGGCCGCCGCTCGAACCGTACCGGGCGCAGACCGACCTCCTGGGCATCTTCGTGCCCATGCTCATCGACCTCGCCGCCCTGATAGTGCGCTACCGCTGGGGCGACGAGCGGCTGCGCCGCCAGATGCTGTGGCTGATGCTCGCGGTGCTCTGCGCGGTGCCCTGGTGGCCGCTCGGCATGAACGCGGAGGCGCTCCAGGTCCTCATCACCGCCCAGCCGATCGCCATGGCGGTCGCGATCCTGTGCCCGCAGGTCCTCGACATCCAGTGGGTGGTCTCCCGCGCCCTGCTGTACATGACGCTGTCCCTCGGGGTGCTCGGCGTCTACACGGCCGTGGTGCTCTTCCTCGACCGGGTGCTGCGGGAGACCTTCCACATCGGCGGCGCCGCCCTGGTCGCCATCGCCGTCGCGATCGCCTTCCACCCCGTGCGCGGCGTGCTCCAGCACGGCATCGACCGGCTCCTCTACGGCGACCGGAGCGACCCGGTGCGCGCGCTCAACCGGCTCGGCGCCCGGCTCACCGACGAGACCGGCCTGGACGGACTGCTCCTCGCGGTCCGCGACGCGCTGCGCGTGCCGTACGCCGCCTTCCACCTGGAAGGGCGGGCGGTGGCGGCCTCCGGCACCCCGCCGCCCGGCTGCGCGATGGTGCCGCTGCCCGCGCCCGGCACCAAGGCGGCCGAGCTGGTCGTGGGCACCCGCAGGGGGCAGGCCCGGCTCGACGCGGAGGACCTGCGCACCCTGCAGGTCCTGGTGGTGCCGCTGGGGGTCGCGGTGCGCGCGACCGTCCTGTCCGAGCAGCTCCAGTCCTCGCGCGAGCGCCTGGTCTCGGCCCGCGAGGAGGAGCGCAGACGGCTGCGCCGCGATCTGCACGACGGGCTCGGCCCCACCCTCACCGGCCTCGCCTTCACCGCCGACGCGGCGCGCAACCTGGTCCGCTCCGACCCGGCCACGGCCGAGCTCCTCCTGGACCAGCTGCGCGGGCACGCGAGCGGCGCCATCGACGAGATCCGCCGTCTCGTCGAGGGGCTGCGGCCGCCCGCGCTCGACGAGCTGGGGCTCGTCGCCGCCCTCGCCCGGCAGGCCGAGCGGCTGAGCCACCGCGTCGGCGGCGCGCCGCTCGCCATCACCATCGACGCGCCCGGCAGGCTCCCCCAGCTGCCGGCCGCGGTCGAGGTCGCGGCGTACCGGATCGCGACCGAGGCGCTGACGAACGCCGCCCGGCACTCGCGGGCCGACCACGCCCTGGTCCGGGTGCGGGTCGACGACGCGCTGCGCATCGAGGTCACCGACAACGGCGGCCCGTCCGCCCTGCCGTGGCAGGCCGGTGTCGGTCTGTCCACGATGGCGGAGCGGGCCGCCGAGCTCGCCGGCTGGTGCCGGTGCCGACCCGGGCCGGAGGGCGGGGAGGTGAGTGCCGTCCTCCCGTTGCGGTCCGACTAGCACCAGCGCGGCGCTGTACGGCTGAGGTCCCTGATTCCGTCAGCCGTACAGGATCCCGGTCCACGCCTGGTGGACGTACTCACCCGCCGCCACCACCCTCGTGACGGCACCACCTCCCCCCGCCGCGGCCGCCGCTGTCGTCCCGGCGAGACCGGCGCAGAGGGCCGCCGCGGCAAGGGTCGCCACGCCAACTGCCTTGAGTGTGTCGCGCATTGCCGTTCTCCTTGTCCTTGGGGTGCGGGCTCGCGGGAACGAGCACGTGCCGGGCCGCGCACATGCAGACCGGCGGGCTCAAGGGCGGTGCCCCGCGGGGAGGTGTCCGGCGCATCGGGTGTGCCTCCGTTCCGGGGCCTGGTCATCGGCTTTGCGGGGCTTCTCGGCCGGCCGGGCCCGTTGGCACGGGCCCGGCTGCCCCCCGTTTCCAGGCTCAGCATGGTCTCGGGCGGGTCCTTCGGGTCAGGGCCCGCACTCCTTCCCGTACCGGGAAGTCCTCCCGGCCGATACGGGTGCCCGCGCCCAGGACGGAGGGTCCGCCGTCCGGAACGATGGGTAGGCATGGCAGGACGCACCGCCGCCGTTGGGAGCCGCGCCTTGACGACGCCCGCCGATTCCAGTGAGCTCACCGTGGTCCTGGCCGACGACCACCCCGTGGTCCGCGGGGGCCTGCGGGCACTGCTCGGGTCCATCGACGGCATCAGAGTGGTCGGCGAGGCGTCGGGCGGCCGTGACGCCGTGCGCGAGACGCTGCTCCACCGGCCCCTGGTGCTCGTCATCGACCTGGAGATGCCGGACCTCGACGGGGTCAGCGCGACCCGGGAAGTGCTCGCGTCCGCCCCGGACACGGCGGTGCTCGTCCTGACGATGTTCGAGGACGACGAGTCGGTGTTCGCGGCGATGCGGGCGGGCGCCCGCGGCTACATCCTCAAGGGCGCGGCGCAGGACGAGATCGTGCGCGCGGTCCGCTGCGTGGCCGCGGGAGAGGCCATCTTCGGGCCGCGCATCGCCCGCCGCGTGGCCGAGTGGATGGCCCGGCCGCGGGACGCCGCGGCGCGCTCGCCGTTCCCGGAACTGACGGCGCGCGAGCTGGAGGTGCTCGACCTGATCGCCGCGGGCATGGCCAATCCGGCGATCGCCCGCAGGCTCCAGCTGGCGCCGAAGACCATCAGCAACCACGTCTCGGCGATCTTTGTGAAGCTCCAGGTCGCGGACCGCGCCACGGCCATCGTGCGGGCCCGCGACGCCGGCCTCGGGCGGGCGTGAGGCCGGGGGCCGCCCGGACAGGCTGTCGCGCCGCGCGCTCGTCCTCAAGCGCCGGACGGGCTGGACATGCCCGTCCGGCGCTGATCGGTCAGCGCACCAGTTCCTTCCCCCGTGTCGCCCGTGGCACCGTCACCCGGTGGGCCGGGTCCCTGACCTCGCCGACCAGGAGCTCCAGGACGTCCTCCAGGGCCACGAGACCGAGGATCCGGCCGGAGGCGTCGGCGACCTGCGCCAGGTGGGTCGCGGCGTGCCGCATCACCGACAGGGCGTCGTCCAGGGGCAGTTCGGCCCGCAGCGTCGTCATCTGGTGCCAGACGTGCTGCGGCACCGCACGGTCGGTGTCCTCCAGGTCGAGGACGTCCTTGACGTGCAGATAGCCCATGAAGGCACCGCTCTCCGCGCGGACCGGGAAGCGGGAGTAGCCGGTGCGGGCGGTGAGGTCGACGACCTGGTCGGGGGTGACCGACGGGCCGACGGTGACCAGGGACGCGCTGTCGAGCAGGACGTCGGTGACCGGGCGCGAGCCCAGTTCGAGGGCGTCCTCCAGGCGCTCCTGCTCCTGCGGGTCGAGCAGGCCCGCCTGGCCCGCGTCCTCGACCAGACGGCCCAGCTGCACGCTGGTGAAGACCGCCTCGACCTCGTCCTTGGGCTCGACCCGGAACAGCCGCAGGATCACCCGGGCGCAGGCGCCGAGCGCGGCCGTCACCGGGCGGCACAGCCGGGCGAAGGCGACCAGGCCCGGACTGAGCCAGAGCGCGGTCCGCTCCGGCGCCGCCATCGCGAGGTTCTTCGGGACCATCTCGCCGATGACGAGGTGCAGGAAGACGACCACCGCGAGCGCGATCACGTACCCGAGGGGGTGGATCACGCTCTCCGGCAGATGGGCCGCCTCGAACAGCGGCTCCAGGAGGTGCGCCACCGTCGGCTCGGCGACCGCGCCGAGCGTCAACGAGCAGACGGTGATGCCGAACTGGGCGGCGGCCATCATCTGCGGCAGGTGTTCGAGGCCGTACAGGACCTGGCGGGCCCGGGCCGTGCCGAGCGGCTCGATCTGGCTGCGGCGCACGGAGACGAGCGCGAACTCGGCCCCCACGAAGAAGCCGTTGGCGAGCACGAGCAGGAGGGCGAGGAGGAGCTGGAGGGCGCTCATACCACCGCCTCCGCGACGGCCCTTTCCCCCGCGGCGGCGGTCGCCGGGTCGCCGCCCGCCCGCGTGCCCGCGGTCCGTACGAGCCGTACGCGCTCGGCGCGGTAGTGCCCGACCTGGCGCACCGCGAGCCGCCAGCCCGGCAGCTCGGCCCGGTCGCCGGGCGCCGGGATGCGCCCGAGCAGATCGGCGACGAGCCCGGCCACCGTCTCGTACGGCCCCTCGGGGACGTCGAGTCCTATGCGCTGGAGCGTGTCGACGCGGCAGCCGCCGTCGGCGTCCCAGGCCGGGCGGCCGTCCTCGGGCGGAGCCGCGGCGAGCTCGGGCAGGTCCTGGCGGTCGTGCTCGTCGCGGACCTCGCCGACGAGCTCCTCGACGATGTCCTCCAGGGTGACGACGCCCGCCGTGCCGCCGTACTCGTCGACGACGACGGCCATCGGCTGCTCGCTGCGGAGCCGCTCCAGGAGGGGCTGCACGGGCAGCGTCTCGGGGACGAGCAGCGGCGCCTTGGCGATGCGGCTCACGGGCGTGCGAAGGCGTGCGTGCCCGGGCACGGCGAGGGCGTCCTTGAGGTGGACCACGCCGACGATCTCGTCGATCCGCTCGCGGTAGACCGGGAAGCGGGACAGACCGGTGGCGCGGGTCAGGTTGACCACGTCCTCGGCGGTCGCGGACGACTGCAGCGCGCTGACCTTCACGCGCGGCGTCAGCACGTGCTGCGCGGTGAGCTCGCCGAGCGAGAGGGTGCGCACGAACAGGTCGGCGGTGTCCTGCTCCAGGGCCCCGGCGCGGGCCGAGTGCCGGGCGAGCGACACCAGTTCGCCGGGGGTGCGGGCGGAGGCCAGCTCCTCGGTGGGCTCGACGCCGAGGGCGCGGACGAGCCGGTTGGCCACGGCGTTCAGGGCGGCGATCACCGGCCGGAACAGCCGTGCGAAGACGTGCTGCGGCCCCGCCACGAAGCGGGCCACCTGGAGCGGCCTCGACACCGCCCAGTTCTTCGGCACGAGTTCGCCGATCACCATCTGCACGGCGGACGCGAGGAGCATGCCGACGGCCACGGACACGCCGGGAACCGCCGCTTCGGGCAGACCCACGGAGGTGAACGGGCCCGCGAGCAGGTGCGCGAGGGCCGGTTCGGCGAGCATGCCGACGACGAGGGAGGTGAGGGTGATGCCGAGCTGTGTGCCCGACAGCTGGAAGGACAGCTCCTTCAGGGAGCTCACGACCCTGCGGGCGCGGCGGTCGCCGTCGGCCGCCGCCTTCTCGGCATCGGGTCGCTCGACGGTGACGAGGCCGAACTCGGCAGCGACGAAGAAGCCGTTGGCGAGGATCAGCAGGAAGGCCGCTCCGAGGAGCAGCAGGGGGATGGTCATGATGCCGCCGCCTCGCCCGGTGCGCGGGTCCCGGTATGTCGGGAGGGGGCGGCGCAGGTACTACAGGACGATCCGTCCATCGCCGGAGGGAGTCACTCCTCGGGTAGCAGGAGCCCCTGGGGGCCGCGGGCCCGGCAGGGGCGGGGCGGCACACCGGGCCGACCCCGCCACCAGGTTAATCAAGACCCCCCGCCGGGGTCAGCCGTGCTCGCTGCCCGAACGCGCGTCGGCGAGGGCGCGCAGCGCCCGGGCGTCGCTGATGGCCTGCTGCTTGGCGATGCCCGGCTGGATGCCGAGGGCCGGCAGGCTGGTGCCGTCGGTGAGGTTGAGGAACACCCAGGGGTCCCCGGGGCGCAGATTGACCTGGACGATCTCGGCCCAGGCGAGACGGCGCCGGGTGGCGATGTTGACGACGGTCACGCCGGACTCGTCGGCGATCACCTTGGGCCTGCTGAGCAGCACGAGCGCACCGGAGAGCAGTGCTCCGGTGAAGACGAAGCTGACGCGCTCGCCCGGGTTGAGGTCGGGCAGGATCACCGCGATCACCACCAGGACCGCGAAGATGGCGGCCGCGGCGGCGAGCAGGACGGCGCGGGTGCGTCCGGGCCGGAAGGTGACCGGGAGCGCGGGCGGGGCGGAGGACTCAGTCATGACGGTGCTTCCCTGTCCGGTCACAGGCGGCAGGCGTGGATCGCCGTGGTCAGGATGGCGCGCGCGCCGATGGCGTACAGGTCGTCCATGACCCGCTGGGCGTCCTTGGTGGGCACCATCGAGCGGACGGCGACCCAGCCCTCGTTGTGCAGCGGGGAGATGGTCGGCGACTCCAGGCCGGGGGTGAGGGCCACGGCCTGCTCCAGGTGCTCGGCGCGGCAGTCGTAGTCCATCATCACGTACGTACGGGCGACCAGGACGCCCTGGAGGCGGCGCAGGAACTGCTGCACCTTGGGGTCGTCGGCCTCGGCGCCGGTGCGCCGGATGACCACGGCCTCGGACTTCATGATCGGCTCGCCGAACACCTCGAGGCCCGCGTTGCGCAGGCTGGTGCCGGTCTCCACGACGTCCGCGATCACCTGGGCGACGCCCAGTTCGATGGCGGTCTCGACGGCGCCGTCCAGGTGGATGACGGAGGCGTCGACGCCGCTGTCGGCCAGGTGCTTGGCGACGATGCCCTCGTAGGAGGTGGCGACGGTGCGGCCCGCGAGGTCCGCGAGGCCCTGCGCGGTGCCCGGCTTGGCGGCGAAGCGGAAGGTGGAGCGGGCGAAGCCGAGCGGCAGGATCTCCTCGGCGTTGGCGCCGGAGTCGATCAGCAGGTCGCGGCCGGTGATGCCGATGTCGAGCTTGCCCGAGGAGACGTAGATGGCGATGTCGCGCGGGCGCAGGTAGAAGAACTCGACCTCGTTCTCGGGGTCGACGATGACGAGTTCCTTGGACTCGCGGCGCTGCTGGTATCCGGCCTCATGCAGCATCGCCGACGCAGGTCCGGACAGTGAACCCTTGTTGGGGACGGCGATGCGCAGCATGAGGTCGGATTCCTTTGCGTGAAGGTGCGGGTGTGTAGATGCGGGGCAGGGCGGCGTACTACATGCGCGCCGGATAGAACGTTCGTCCTAGAGGTGGGCGTATACGTCGCTGAGGGAGATGCCGCGGGCGACCATCATCACCTGTACGTGGTACAGGAGCTGCGAGATCTCCTCGGCGGCGGCTTCCTTGCCCTCGTACTCGGCGGCCATCCACACCTCGGCGGCCTCCTCGACGACCTTCTTGCCGATGGCATGGACGCCCTTGTCCACCAGTTCCGCGGTGCGGGAGGTGGCGGGGTCGCCGTGGGCTGCCTTGTGCTGGAGCTCGGTGAAGAGCTCCTCGAAAGTCTTCTTGGACATGATGCCGTTCACTCTACGCGCCCCCGGGTGGGCCCTCAGCGCCAGGGCTCGGAGATGCTGCGCAGGGTGGCCGCCGTCGCGACGGCGGCCGTGACCGCCTCGTGCCCCTTGTCCTCGGTGGAGCCCTCCAGGCCCGCGCGGTCCAGGGCCTGCTCGTCGGTGTCGCAGGTCAGCACGCCGAAGCCGATCGGCACGCCGGTGTCGACGGACACCTGGGTCAGGCCCTGGGTGACGCCCTGGCACACGTACTCGAAGTGCGGGGTGCCCCCGCGGATCACGACGCCGAGGGCGACGATCGCGTCGTAGCCGCGGCCCGCGAGGACCTTGGCGACGACCGGCAGCTCGAAGCTGCCGGGCACGCGAAGGAGCGTCGGCTCGTCGATGCCGAGCTCGTGCAGGGCGCGCAGCGCGCCGTCGACGAGGCCGTCCATGACCTTCTCGTGCCACAGGGCGGCGATGACGGCGACGCGCAGGTCACCGCAGTTCTTCACGCTCAGTTCGGGGGCACCCTTGCCGCTCACGCGCTTCTCCTAGGGGTGGTGGGGAGGACGGTCACTGGTTGGGTCACTGATTGCCGCAGGCGGACATGTCCGTGGCGTCGAGCCAGGGCAGGTCGTGGCCCATGCGGTCGCGCTTGGTGCGCAGATAGCGCAGGTTGTGCTCGCCCGCGGTGACCGGCATGGGCTCGCGGGCGATGACCTTGAGGCCGTGGCGGGCGAGCGCCTCGGTCTTGTCGGGGTTGTTGGTCAGCAGGCGCAGGCTGCGCACGCCGAGGTCGTCGAGGATCTGGGCACCCGCGCCGTAGTCGCGGGCGTCGGCGGGCAGGCCCAGCTCCAGATTGGCGTCCAGGGTGTCGCTGCCGCGCTCCTGGAGCTCGTACGCGCGCAGCTTGGACATCAGGCCGATGCCGCGGCCCTCGTGGCCGCGCAGATAGACCACGACGCCTCGGCCCGCCGCGGCGATGCGCCGCATGGACTCCTGGAGCTGGGGGCCGCAGTCGCAGCGCAGGGAGTGGAAGACGTCGCCGGTCAGGCACTCGGAGTGGACGCGCACCAGGACGTCCTCGCCGTCCTGGATGTCGCCGTGGACGAGCGCCACGTGCTCGACGCCGTCGGCGGTGGAGCGGTAGCCGTACGCGGTGAACTCGCCGAAGGCCGTGGGCAGGTGGACCTCGGCCTCGCGGCGCACGGTGGGTTCGGCGGAGCGCCGGTAGTCGATCAGGTCCTCGATGGAGATGATGGTCAGTCCGTGCTTCCGTGCGAAGGGGATCAGCTGGGGCAGGCGCAGCATGCGTCCGTCCTCGCCGGCGATCTCGACGATGGCCCCGGCGGGGCGCAGGCCGGCGAGCCGCGCGAGGTCGACGGCGGCCTCGGTGTGCCCGGGTCGGGCGAGGACGCCGCCGTCCTTGGCGCGCAGCGGGAAGATGTGGCCGGGGCGGACGAAGTCGTCGGCCTTGGCCTTGCCGCCGGCGAGCATCTGGAGGGTGGTGGCGCGGTCGGCGGCGGAGATGCCGGTGGTCACGCCGTGCGCGGGGCCCGCGTCGACGGTCACGGTGAAGGCCGTGCTCATCGACTCGGTGTTCTCCGTGACCATCTGCGGCAGTTCGAGGCGGTCGAGCTCGTCGGCCTCCATGGGGGCGCAGATCAGGCCGCGGCACTCGGTCATCATGAAGGCGACGATCTCGGGGGTCGCCTTCTCGGCGGCGACGACGAGGTCGCCCTCGTTCTCCCGGTTCTCGTCGTCGACGACCACGACGGGGCGGCCCGCGGCGATGTCCCGGACGGCCAGTTCGACGGGGTCGAGGCAGAGGTCCTCGGAGTTGTCGGTCGTGTAGTAGAAGGGGTGCACCGGCCCGGCGTCATCGGGGGCGGCGGGAGGCGTGTGGGTGGTCATGCCGGGGCTCCTTCGATGACGGGCTGCGGCTGCGGGGCGGCGGCGCCGCGCGAGCGCAGCCACCAGTCGCGCAGGCCCCACAGCACCAGGGCGAGGTAGACGACGTACACGAGGCCGGAGAAGGCGAGTCCGCTGGAGAACGCGAGCGGCACCCCGACGACGTCGACGAGCAGCCACGCGAACCAGAACTCGACCAGGCCGCGTGCCTGGGCGACCATCGCGGCGAGCGTGCCGACGAATATGTAGGCGTCCGGCCAGGGGTTCCAGGACAGGTCGGGCACGGCGGAGAACAGCGCGCCGACCGCGAGGGTGCCGACCGCCGTGCCGCCGATGAGCAGTCCGCGCTCCTTCCAGGTGGCGAAGCGGACGGCGATGGATCCGTCCTGCGCCTTCTGGCTGCCGCGGGTCCACTGCCGCCAGCCCCACACCGCGACGCCGATGACGAGGAGCTGCTTGCCGACGCCGCCGGAGAGCTGCGCGGAGGCGTACGCGGCCACGAGGATCACGCCGGACAGGAACTGGGCGGGCCAGGTCCAGATCGAGCGGCGCCAGCCGAGGGCGAGGGCGATCAGGCCGACGCTGTTGCCGACCATGTCGGACCACATGATGTGCTGGCCGAAGGCCGTGAAGGCCTCCGCGTTGAGCCAGTCGAACTGGTTCATCGAGTGGTCTCCTGTGTCTGGGCGCGGGAGCCGAGCAGGCGCTCCACGTACTTGGCGATGATGTCGACCTCGAGGTTGACGGGGTCGCCGGACTGCTTGACGCCGAGCGTGGTGAGCGCGAGCGTCGTGGGGATGAGGCTGACGGTGAAGTAGTCGGGCCCGGCGTCGACGACGGTCAGGCTGACCCCGTCGACGGTGATGGAGCCCTTCTCGACCACGTAGCGGGCGAGGTCGGCGGGCAGGGCGATCTTGACGATCTCCCAGTTCTCGGAGGTCTTGCGGTCGAGCACGGTGCCGGTGCCGTCCACGTGGCCCTGCACGATGTGCCCGCCGAGCCGGGCGCCCACGGCGGTGGGGCGCTCCAGGTTGACCTTCGAGCCGGGCGCGAGCGCGCCGAGGCTGGAGCGGTTCAGCGTCTCGGCCATCACGTCGGCGGTGAACTCGTCGCCCTCGTGGTCGACGACGGTCAGACATACGCCGTTGACGGCGATGGAGTCGCCGTGCTTCGCGCCGTCGGTGACGACGGGACCGCGCAGGCGGAAGCGGGACGCGTCGGCCAGGGTCTCGACGGCGGTGACTTCGCCCAGCTCTTCGACGATTCCGGTGAACACGCTCAGTGCTCCTTCGTTGCGAGGGTGGCGGTGATCCGCAGATCGGGTCCGATGCGGACGGCCTCGGTCATGTCGAGCCGCAACGCTTCGGTGACGGTGGTGATTCCGCCGCCGCTGAGGACGGCGGGGCCCGCGCCGAGCAGCGCGGGCGCGAGATAGCCGACGACGCGGTCGACGGCGCCCGCGGCGACGAAGGCTCCGGCGAGCGTGGCGCCGCCCTCGAGCAGGACGGAGCGCACGTCGCGGGCGTGCAGCGCGGCGAGCAGGGCCGTGACGTCCAGGCCTCCCGCGGCCCGCGGCAGGCGCACCGTGTCGGCGCCGGACGGGGCGGCCACCGCGTCGTCGGAGTCGTCGGCCACCGCGATCAGCGTGGGGGCCGCGTCGTCCAGGACGCGGGCGCCGGGGCGCACGGCGGTGCCGCGGGTGTCGACGACGACCCGCAGCGGCTGGCGGGCGCCCTCGATGCCGCGCACGGCGAGGTGCGGGTCGTCGGCGCGCTGGGTGCCGGAGCCGACCACGACGGCGTCGCACTCGGCGCGCAGGCGGTGCACGTCGGCGCGGGCCTCGGCGGAGGTGAGCCAGCGGCTGGTGCCGTCGGCGGCGGCGGTGCGGCCGTCGAGCGTGGCGGCGTACTTCCAGGTGACGTGGGGGCGGCCGCGGCGCACGGAGGTCAGCCAGGCGGCGTTGGCCTCCTCGCCCTCGGCCGCGAGCAGGCCCGCCTCGACGTCGACCCCGGCCGCGCGCAGGGTGGTCGCGCCGCCGGTGGCCTGCGGGTTCGGGTCGCCGACCGCATAGACGACGCGGGTGATCCCGGCGTCGACGAGGGCCTGGGCGCAGGGCCCTGTGCGGCCGGTGTGGTTGCAGGGTTCGAGGGTGACGACGGCGGTGGCGCCGCGGGCCCGGTCGCCCGCCGCGCGCAGGGCGTGGACCTCGGCGTGCGGGCCGCCCGCGCGCTGGTGGTAGCCCTCGCCGACGGTGCGTCCGGTGGCGTCGACGATGACGCAGCCGACGACCGGGTTGGGGCTGGTGAAGCCGAGTCCGCGCACGGCGAGTGCGAGCGCGTGCCGCATGGCGGCTGCTTCGGCCTGGGTGGCCACCGGGTCCTCCTGCCTCTTCGGGCACGGACTCCGGGGCACGTCGATGACGACGCATACGTACGAGCGGGAGCACAGGGGGCCGCGGACGCCGGAAGGGACCTGTCCCCTGTCAGGAACAAGCCACTACGACGACACGGCACACAGAGGTGTGCCCACTCGCCGCGCACTGCCTCCCATCCGGACTTTCACCGTCGGTCCAGGAGTTTCACCTGGTCAACCGGCCACTGGAGGTGACCGGGTCGCGGACTGTAACCGCCGGTTCGGAATTACACCGACCCCGGAGTGCGCTGCTTTTGGTACGCAGCCAGTGTGCCACGCCCGGTAGCGGCCGTGCGGGCCGCCTTCTGTGGGCTGGCTCACAGAACGCGACGCGCACCCCCTGACACGGCCCGGCCGGATCATGTCGCCCCGTTCTGACCGGATTCCGCCGAGGGCCGGTCCGGAAATGGCGAATCCCCCTCCGCAACAGGGTTGGTCCATACCTATTGACGCTCTGGTCTAGTCCTTTTAACGTCTGCGTCACTCTGCGGAAAGGCCCGCCCGGTGTGCGCACATCGTGGGCCGACGTCCCCGTCCGTTGTGCGACACCGAGCCTCCCCAGGAGGAACAACGTGCCCACCCCCACTCGCGCGAGAACCACGCTCCTGGCCACCGGCGCCGCCGTCGCCGGTCTGCTCCTGAGCACGCTCGCCGCGACGACGTCCCAGGCCGCGGACCCCGTGGCCAACGAGTCGTGCAGACCCGACGGCCTCTACCAGACCCCCGGCGTCGACGTCCCCTACTGTTCCGTCTACGACGCCGACGGCCGCGAGAAGATGGGCGCCGACCACCAGCGCCGCGTGATCGGCTACTTCACCGGCTGGCGCACCGGCAAGAACGGCGAGCCCGCCTACCTGGCGTCCGACATCCCCTGGGACAAGGTCACCCACCTCAACTACGCCTTCGCGCACGTCGACAAGGACAACAAGATCTCCGTCGGCTCCGACGGCGAGAAGAACGCCGCCACCGGCATGACGTGGCCGGGCGTCGCGGGCGCCGAGATGGACCCCGGGTTCGCCTACAAGGGCCACTTCAACCTCCTGAACAAGTTCAAGAAGAAGCACCCGAACGTGAAGACCCTGGTCTCCGTGGGCGGTTGGGCCGAGACCGGCGGCTACTTCGGCGACGACGGCAAGCGCGTGAACTCCGGCGGCTTCTACTCGATGGCCACCAACGCCGACGGCTCGGTGAACCAGGCGGGCATCAGCACCTTCGCCGACTCCACCGTCGAGTTCATCAGGAAGTACGGCTTCAACGGCGTCGACATCGACTACGAGTACCCGACGACGATGAAGGACGCGGGCAACCCGCTCGACTGGCAGCTCGCCAACGGCCGCCGCGCGGGCCTGGTCAAGGGCTACGCGGTACTGATGAAGACGCTGCGCGAGAAGCTCGACAAGGCCGGGGCCGCCGACGGCAGGCACTACCTGCTGACCGTCGCCGCGCCCTCCTCCGGCTATCTGCTGCGCGGCATGGAGACCTTCCAGGTCCAGAAGTACCTGGACTACGTCAACATCATGTCGTACGACCTGCACGGCGCCTGGAACGAGTACGTGGGCCCGAACGCCTCGCTGTACGACGACGGCAAGGACGGCGAGCTCGCGGCCGCGGGCGTGTACGGCAGCCAGCAGTACGGCGGCATCGGCTATCTCAACACCGACTGGGCCTACCACTACTTCCGCGGCTCGATGCCCGCGGGGCGCATCAACATCGGCCTTCCGTACTACACGCGCGGCTTCAAGAACGTGCAGGGCGGCACGGACGGCCTGTGGGGCAAGGCGGCCACGACGAACTGCCCGGCCGGTTCAGGGCTCACCAAGTGCGGTGACGGCGCGGTCGGCATCGACAACCTGTGGCACGACAAGGACGACAACGGCAAGGAGTCCCCGGCCGGGTCGAACCCGATGTGGCACGCCAAGAACCTGGAGAAGGGCGTCGTCGGGGACTACGTGACCAAGTACGGCTTCCCCGCCGACACCAAGCTCACCGGCACCTACGCCCGCAAGTACGACTCGACGCTGGTCGCGCCCTGGCTGTGGAACGCCGACAAGAAGGTGTTCCTGTCCACCGAGGACGAGCAGTCCGTGAAGGCCAAGGCCGACTACGTGGTCGACAAGGGCATCGGCGGCACCATGGTGTGGGAGCTGGCCGGTGACTACAGGTTCAACGCCGGCAAGGGCCAGTACGAGATCGGTGACACGCTCACCACGGCCATGTACGAGAAGTTCAAGTCGGCCACCCCGTACGGCGCGAAGGTCGCGGGCAAGGACCTGCCGGCGAAGGCCGTGGACATCGGCGTGGAGTTCGGCGACTTCAAGCTCGGCGACTCCAACTACCCGATCACGCCCAAGCTGAAGATCACCAACAACACGAAGACGACGCTGCCCGGCGGCACGGAGTTCCAGTTCGACTACTCCACCTCGGCCCCCGCCAACGCCTCCGACCAGTCCGGCTTCGGCACGAAGGTGATCAGCAGCGGCCACACCGGGACCAACGTGGGCGGTCTGAAGGGCGACTTCCACCGCGTCTCGCTGAAGCTGCCCGCCTGGCAGACCCTCGCGCCCGGCGCGTCCGTGGACCTGTCGTTCAACTACTACCTGCCGGTGTCGACGCCCTCGAACTGGACGGTGAACATCGGCGGTACGACCTACGCGCTCGCCGGTGGCCTGGCGCGCGGCACGACGGTGGTCGAGCCCGGCACGGGCCCCGGCCCGACGGACCCGCCCGGGCCGACGGACCCGCCCGGCAAGTGCACCCCGCCCGCGTGGAGCGCGACCTCGGAGTACGGCTCCGGGACCACCGTGTCCCACAAGTCGCACACCTGGAAGGCCAAGTGGTGGACGAAGGGCGAGGAGCCCGGCGCCACCGGTCAGTGGGGCGTCTGGCAGGACCTGGGAGCCTGCTGACCCTCTGAACGAACGCCCCCCATACGCCCGGCGGCGGGAAGAACTGCCCTTGCCCCGCCGCCGGGCTCTCCACACACTGCGTTACTGGAGCGCCCCGAGGGGGCGCGGGACTGTGTCAATATGCGGCTCCGCCGCGCGGGCGCGACCAGCCACCCCCCACCCGCAGAGACCGAGGCAGCCCAACCCCAACGACGCTTACGTCGCAAAAAGCTCTTCCTGCGCTGCATCCCGCGCGGTGAGCAACGCCCCCCGCAACACCGCCGCGCCGCCCAGCGCACTGGCCCGCACCTCCGTCCGCAGCGGCGACATCGCGGCGACCCGCTCCCCCACGCGCTCGGCCAGCGCCTGACCCCCCGCACGCCCCAGCTCCCCGCCGAGCACCACGCACCCGGGATCGAGCACGGCCGCGACGGAGGCGGCGCCGATGGCCACGCGCCCGGCGAGCGCGGCCAGGAACGGCTCGTGGGCCGTCTCCACCGCGTGCCGCACGAGCGCGGCGGCGGGCAGCTCGCCCGGTTCGGGCTCGGCCTTCAGGCCGTGGTCCGCCGCCAGGTCCGCCACGGCCCCCGACCCGGCGAGCGTGTGGAAGCCGCCGTCGCAGGCGGTCGCCGAGGGCAGCCCGTCGGTGCCCGGCACCGGCAGGAAGCCGATCTCGCCGGTGCCGCCGGACGCGCCCCTGCGCAGCACGCCGTCCAGGACGACGGCCGCGCCCGTGCCCGCGCCGAGCCACAGGAGCACGAAGGTGTCGCGGTCGTGCGCGGCGCCGTCGCGCCGCTCGGCGCGGGCGGCCAGATTGGTCTCGTTCTCCACCAGGACGCGCGCCGGGAGCCGGTCCGTCAGGGCGGTCACCAGACGGCGGTGCCAGGCGGGCAGGCCCGCCGAGTCGCGCAGGTCGCCGGTCGCGGGGTCGATCAGGCCCGGCGCGCCCACGCCGACCGTGTGCAGTCGCGTGGCACCGGCCGCGCCCGCGGTGCGCTCGACGAGGGCGACGGCCCGCTCGACGGCGCTCCCGGTGCCCGTGCCGTCACCCATCGGGAGAGAGGCCTCGGCGAGCGGCGTGCCCAGCAGATCGGCGACCACGATGGCGACGCTCTCCGTGCGGACGTCGAGGGCGGCCAGCTGGGCCCGGTCGGCGACGATGCCGTACAGGCGCGCGTTGGGGCCCCGGCGACGCTCCCCCGCCTCGCCGACGACCGCGATCAGGCCGGAGTCCTGCAGCCGCTCCACGAGGTCCGCGACGGAGGGGCGGGACAGGCCGGTGAGCTGCTTCAACTGCCCTGCCGTCAAGGGGCCTTCGCTTTGCAGGAGGCGCAGCGCGAGCCGGTCGTTGATGGCCCGAGCGGTGCTCGGTGATGCGGGCATGGCCGGATCCTTCCACAGCGCTCGTACCGGTCCGCCGGGGCGGCGTCCGTGCTGCGCGCGATATTCGGTTCCCTGACCCTCTTCTATCAGGCAGGGTTCCTGATAGTTTACTGCGGCGGTCCCGGAGGGGACGGTGAAGGGGTGGAGCGGATGAGTGAGGGGCAGGGCCAAGTGGTGTACAGCAAACCGCAGTTGAGCCGGGCGCGGCTCGCGGTCGCGGTCATCTTCTGCGTGCACGGCTCGGTCGCCGGGTCGTTCGCGACCCGGGTGCCGTGGATCCAGGACCACGCGGATGTCAGCGCCGGGATGCTCGGCCTCGCGCTCGCGTTCCCCGCGATCGGCGCCTCGGTGGCGATGCCGCTCGCGGGCTGGGTGAGCCATCGCTTCGGCGCCCGCGCCGCGCTGCGCGGGCTGCTCGCGCTGTGGACGCTGGCGCTCACGCTCCCCTCGCTCGCGCCGAACCTGGTCACGCTGTGCGCGGCCCTCTTCGTGTACGGCGCGACCTCGGGCATGGCGGACGTCGCGATGAACGCGCTCGGCATCGAGGTCGAGACCCGCATGGAGAAGTCCATCATGTCCGGCCTGCACGGCATGTGGAGCGCGGGTGCCCTGCTCGGCTCGGCGGGCGGCACGGTCGCGGCGCACCTCGGCTCGGACGCGCGCGTGCACCACGCGCTCGCCGCCGCGGTGCTCACCGTGGCCGGTCTCGTGGCCTGTCAGGGCGTGCTCGACCTGCGCAGCGCGCCGGAGGAGGAGGCGCCGCCGCGCTTCACGCTGCCGCCGAAGTCGGCGCTGCTCATCGGCGCGGTCGGATTCTGCGCGGTGTTCGCGGAGGGGGCGAGCCTGGACTGGTCGGCGGTGTATCTGAAGGACGTGCTCGACTCGTCGGCGGGACTGGCCGCCGCGTGCACCACGGGCTTCACGCTGACCATGGCCATCGCCCGGTTCGCGGGCGACAAGGTGGTCGACCGGTTCGGCGCGGTGCGCACGGTGCGCGTGAGCGGGGCGTTCGCCGCGCTCGGCGGGCTCCTGGTGGTGACGGCGCCGAACGCGGCCCTCGCCATGACCGGCTTCGCGCTGATGGGCCTCGGCATCGCCGTCGTCGTGCCGCTGGCGTTCGCCGCGGCCGGGCGCAGCGGGCCCAACCCCAGCCAGGCCATCGCGGGCGTCGCCACCATCACGTACACGTCGAGCCTGATCGCGCCGTCGGCGATCGGCACGCTCGCCGACGCCACCAGCCTGGTCACCTCCTTCGGTCTGGTCACCGTGCTCGCGTGCGGGCTCATGGTCTTCGCCGGGGTGCTGCGCACGGCCGGGCGGACGCCCGCGCAGGCGTCCGCCCCGCAGACGGCGCCGGTGGACCGCAAGGGCTGAGGCGGCCTCAGCCCGCGAGGGAGTCCAGCTGCTCCGCCGCGGGCCGCAGCGCCCACAGATCGCCGCCGGGCGGGGCCGCGAGCTGCGCCACCGCGGCCCGTGCCGCCCGGTCGCCCGCGTCGGCGGCCGCGTGCACGACGTCGGTCGCCGCGTACCGGCGGAAGTCGAGCTCGGGGTGGGGCCACGGCCGCTCCCCGGTGGCGGCGGGCAGCAGATAGCGGACGGCCTTGACCAGGCTCTGCCCGGCGGGGCCGCGGTGGGCCCAGAGGTCGACGCCCACGTGCCGGCCGATGTCGGCCAGGCGCGCGTAGGCGACCAGGTCGAAGGTCGAGTAGTGCCAGCTGCGGGTGCGGCCCAGCTCCTGCGGCTGGCCGCCGTCGGCGGCGATCTGCGGGTCGATCCGCAGGGCGCGCGCGTCCCGGACCGTCTTGCGGGCGAGGGCCTCGTCGCCGGTGGCGAGGGCGAGGCCGGCGAGCTGGAGGTCGTAGAAGGTGCCGTGGTTGTTCTTCGCGGCGCGTTCCTGCCTGCCGAAGTCGCTGTGCGTCAGCCAGTCGCGGAAGTCCTCGTTCCAGTCGGTCATCCGCGCGCGGTCGGTCCGCGTCCAGCCGGGGGCGCCCGCGGCGAGGATCGCCTGGGCGTCCAGGACGCTCGTGTAGGACTGCGAGAAGTCGATGATGCCGATGGCGCGGCCGTCGTACTTGCAGGGGATGAACTGACCGTGGTCGAGGCGCGGGTTCATCCGGGTCGCCGGGTCCAGGAACCAGGTGCGCAGGACGGTCGCGGCGTGCTCGGCGTACCTCCGCTCGCCCGTGTAGTACCAGGCGAGGGACAGCTCGTAGGCGGAGTCGAAGACGTTCTCCAGGTCGCGGCGGTCGGTGCCGGTGTCGACCTCGGGGTTGCGCTCGCCGTCGCGCTGCTCGTACGGGCAGCCCCAGGGGTTCTCGGGGGTCCTCGGCGCGGTCGGCCACCAGTAGGGGGCCTGGCTCAGATAGTCGTGCGGGTCGCCGCCGGGCGCGGGCCTCGGTTTGTCGACAACGGTCCAGGGGCCCTGGCCGAGCCAGCGGTCGGCGCGGGCCGTCAGGCCCCGCAGGGCGCGCCATAGTCGGGGGTCGCCCTTGTCCAGGCGCTGTTTGGCGGCGGCGAGGCGCCGGCCGTCGAGGACGACGGTGTCGGGCACGACGCGCGGCCCCGCCGCGGCGGCGGGAGCGGGCAGGGGCACCGCGGCGAGGGTCACCGCCGCCAGCAGGGCACCTATGGAGGAGCGGACGAAGAAGCGGGCGAAGAAGCGGGCTCTCATGACACTCCGATCAGATACGTGAACGTAGTTCATCGACCTGGCTGCGCCACCGTACCGGAAGCCGTCGGAAAGAAGTCGCACTTACGTCGCATTAACATGTCGACGCTGATCGTCCACATGACGACACGGCCCGTCCCCCGCGACGGCACAGCTCGTCCCGCGCACAGAAAGCGAACTCACCATGGATCTCGGCGTGCGCTGGAGACTGCACGGCGACGGGCGCACCCCCGCGCCCGGGGCCGTCGTCCGACCCGACGAACGGCTCTCGTGGCCCCGCACGTTCGGCCTCGGCGCCCAGCACGTGGTGGCGATGTTCGGGGCGTCGTTCGTCGCCCCGGTCCTCATGGGCCTCGACCCGAACCTCGCGATCATGATGTCGGGCGTCGCGACCGTCATCTTCCTGCTCGCCACCCGCGGCCGGGTGCCCAGCTACCTCGGCTGCTCGCTGTCGTTCGTGGGCGTGGCGGCCGTGATCCGCGCCCAGGGCGGCTCCAGCGCCACGGTGACGGGCGCGGTGTTCGTGGTGGGCGCGGCGCTGTTCGTGGTGGGGCTCGCCGTGCAGCGGTTCGGCGCGCGGATCATCCACGCGGCGATGCCCCCGATCGTCACCGGCGCGGTCGTCATGCTGATCGGCTTCAACCTCGCCCCGGTCACGGCCGCGACGTACTGGCCGCAGGACCAGTGGACGGCGCTGTGCGTCATGCTGTTCACCGGATTGGCCGTGGTGTGCCTGCGCGGTTTCTGGTCCCGGGTCGCGATCTTCCTGGGGCTGATCTTCGGCTACGCGCTGTCCTGGGCCCTCGACGCGGTCTTCGGCAAGATCCACTCGGCCGACGGCTCCGGCAAGGTCACCGACCACTGGCGTCTGGACCTGTCGGCGGTGGGCCACGCGGACTGGATCGGGCTGCCCACCTTCCACGGGCCGAGCTTCGAGTGGTCGGCGATCCTCGTCGCGCTGCCCGTCGTGATCGCCCTGGTCGCCGAGAACGCGGGCCACGTCAAGGCGGTCGGCGAGATGACCGGCGACCCGCTGGACGACAAGCTCGGCACGGCGATCTCCGCGGACGGCGCCGCGTCCATGCTGTCCACCGCGGTCGGCGGCCCGCCCAACACCACGTACTCCGAGAACATCGGCGTGATGGCCGCGACCCGCGTCTACTCCACGGCCGCGTACTGGGCGGCCGCCGCCTTCGCGCTGCTCTTCGGCCTGTGCCCGAAGTTCGGCGCGGTCGTCGCCGCGATCCCCGGCGGCGTGCTCGGCGGCATCACCGTCATCCTGTACGGCATGATCGGCCTGCTCGGCGCCCAGATCTGGATCAACGCCGGGGTCGACCTGCGCAACCCGCTGAACCTCGTCCCGGCCGCCGCGGGCATCATCATCGGCGTCGGCAACGTCTCGCTGAAGTTCACCGACACCTTCTCCCTCAGCGGCATCGCCCTCGGCACCATCGTGGTGATCACCGGCTACCACGTGCTGCGCGCCTTCGCCCCCGCCCACCTCAAGTCCCAGGAACCGCTGCTGGACTCGGGCACGTCGTCGTACGACGAGCAGGAGGCGGACGGGGACCGGAAGGCGGCAGGACCCACCGCTCAGCCGCGCGCCAAGTCGTAGGCGTAGGCGGGCGAGAAGGTGCCGGGCCGGCCCCGGCACCCGTCCGACTCCCCGGGCAGCTTGACCCACAGATAGGCGTCGATGCGGGCCGCGCCGGTGCGCAGCGTGGGCGGGCGGCCGACGCTGCGCCCCGCCGGGTCGCACCACTGGCCGTCTGCCGGGGCGCCGTTGCCGTTGCGGCTGGTGTCGATGACGGCGCCGAGGCCGCGCGGCCCGCCCAGGGCGGCGAGGACCCGGCGCGCGTAGGCCGCTTCGGTGGCCGTGCGGTGGAAGTTGGACACGTTCGTGAACACGCCGTCCGACCCGGCGGGCGACGCCGCGCCCGCGCGCCGCAGCGCGGCCGCCTGCCGCTCGGCCCGGTGCCAGCCCGAGTGCCCGCCGTCGTGGTAGACGCGCGCCGCGGGATTCGCCCGCTTCAGGACGCGGCCCGCGCGGGCGAGCGCCGCGAACCGGCGCGACCGCTCGCCGGGCGACAGACAGTCCGCGAGCGCGACGGCGTCCGGCTCCAGGATGACGACCACCTCGCGGGAGCCGAGGCCCGCCGCGAACCGCTTGATCCACTGCCCGTACGCGGCGAGGTGCGGCGCGCCGCCCCGTGAGGGACCGCCGCAGTCGCGGTTCGGAATGGCGTACGCGACGAGCACCGGCACCCGGTCGCCCGCCCGGGACGTCACGGCCCGCACCCGCGCCGATATGGCCCACGGCCGGGGGTCGGTGAACCACACGGCGGCGGGCCGCGCCGCGATCCTGGACGCGATCAGCGGCTGCCTCGGGTCGTCCCCGTGCGCCCGCACCCACGCCACGGCCTGCGCGCCCTCGTACCGGAAGAGGCGGTCGGCACCGCCCGCTCCGGGCCGTCCGGGCGACGGCCGCGCCGACGACGCGGGCCCGGGCGGCTCCGGGCCCGACCGCGACCCCTCCACGGCCCCGGTCCCGCTCCGGCCTCCGCCCGTCCCGTCGTCCCCGGCCACCGTCACCGCTCCGGCCAGCACCCCGACGGCCGCGACCAGCAGGGCCGCCGTCGCCGTGACCCCGCCGAGCCCGCGCCGCCGTCCGCCGCGGCCGCGCGCACGTGTCTCCCCCACGTCCCGCTCCCCCCTCGTGCCGCTCCCCCGGGGTCCTCGCGGGCCGTTCCCCCGTTCTGGGGAAGCGCCCGCCCGGCGGACCCCTGCGCAAGGCTAGGGCTGGGACCCTGCCCCCATGGCGCGGTTGGAGCGGTTGGCCGAGTGCACTCACCCGGCGCACGGAGTGGACGTGGTGGCGCGGGGAGTGGACGCGGTGGTGGCGCGCATGCGCGCCCTTGACAGGACGTGGCCGCGCCGGGACGGCGTCGCGGTCTTCAACCGCGTGTACCTCGCGGTGACTCAGGAGGTCGGCCGGCACGTCGGCGCGGGCGCGTTCGAGGACGTCGAGGCCGCCGTCACGCTGGACGTCCGCTTCGCCGAGCGCTATCTGGCGGCCGTGGACGCGGTGGCCGCCGACCGGTGCCCGCCCGCCTGCTGGCGCCCGCTGTTCCAGCTCCGGCGGCATCCCGGCGTACGGCCGCTGCAGTTCGCCCTCGCGGGCGTCAACGCGCACATCGGGCACGACCTGGCGCTCGCCGTGGTGGACACCTGCCGCTCCATCGGCTGCGAACCGGCCGACCTGGAGGACGAGTTCGACCGCGTGGGCGACATCCTCGTGTCGCTGGAGGAGCGCGTCCGCGAAGAGCTGATGCCGGGCCCCGACGTGTTCCAGGTCGCCGATCCCCTCACCCATCTGCTGGGCTCCTGGAGCCTAGAGCGGGCCCGGGACAGCGCCTGGTCGACCGCGCGCGCCCTGTGGGCGCTGCGCCAGTTCCCGGGACTCGCCGGGGAGTTGCGGGAGCGGCTCGATGGAGCGGTGGGCCTGGTGGGGCGGATGCTGCTCACGCCGCTGCCCGACTGACGCCGCACCGATCCGGCCGACTCGGGGCGCACGCCCCGGAACTCCCTTTTGATCGTCGTACGTTGAACCGGACAGCGCGCTCCCGACCGCAGGAGGACGACGATGACGACCCGACTCGGCCTTGGTCTGCCGCAGCTGAAGTGGGCCGACCTGGGGCGCGACGTCCCGGACGTGGCGCGCTTCGCCGAGCGGACCGGCTTCGACAGCGTGTGGGTCTTCGAGCGCGTCCTGTTCCCGGACCCCGCGGCCCACGGCCTGTACGGCGTCCCGGGCCTGCCCTGGCCCGACGACTACCGCTCGGTCGCCGACCCGCTGGTCACGCTGGCGCTCGCCGCGACGGCCACCGAGCGGGCCCGGCTCGGCACCAGCGTCCTGGTGGCCCCGCTGCACGTGCCGTTCCAGCTGGCCCGCTCGCTGGCCTCGCTCGACGCGGCGAGCGGCGGCCGGGTGGTCGCGGGCCTCGGCACCGGCTGGTCCGTGGACGAGTACGCGGCCGCGGCGGCGGCCCCCTTCGAGCGGCGCGGCGCGGTCCTCGACGAGGTCATCGACGTGTGCCGGGCGGTGTGGGGCCCGGACCCGGTGGCGTACGAGGGCGAGCTGACGCGAATCGTGCCGTCGGAGGTCGGCCCCAAGCCCGCCCGGCCCATCCCGATCCTGCTGCCCGCGAACGGCCCGCGCGCGCTGCGCCGCCTGGTGGACCGCGCGGACGGCTGGATGCCGATCGGCACGGGCGCCGACAAGCTCGCCGAGCAGTGGCGGCGGGTCCGCGAGGCGGCCGCCGAGCGCGGCCGCGCGGAGCCCGTCCGGACCGTGCTGCGGGTGAACCCCCAGTACACCCCCAAGGCCTACGACGGCCCCGACCGGGCGCCGTTCCGGGGCAGCGTCGAGCAGATCACCGAGGACCTGGCCGCGCACGCCGCGGTGGGCCTGGACGAGATCCTCGTCGACGTCCAGGCCGGTGTGCGCGACGCGCAGGAGCTCAAGGACGTCGCCGCCGAGCTGTACGCGGCGGCACGGGCCGCGGGGGTGTAGCGCGGCGCCGGGGCCCCGCCCCTGGGGTGCGGGGCCCCGGTCGCCTCAGTCCTCCGGCAGCTCGACCGGAGCGATCTCGTCGTAGAGGTCGCCGGGGCCGGGGTTGGTCGCGTCGGTCGCGCCGCCCAGGTGGTGCATGACGCCCCACACGGCGTTCAGGGCCGTCGTCACGGCGCCCTCGGCCCAGCCCGCCGTCCAGGAGATGTCGTCGCCCGCGAGGAAGATGCCGCGCTTGTCCTCGGGGAGGCGGTCCTGCATGAAGTGCGTGAACAGACGGCGCTGGTAGCGGTAGTGGCCCGGCAGGTTGGCCTTGAACGCGCCCATGAAGTAGGGCTCGTTCTCCCAGGACACGGTCACCGGGTTGCCGATGATGTGCTTGCGGATGTCGACCTTCGGGTAGATCTCGCCGAGCGACTTGAGCATGACGTCCATGCGCTCGTTCGCCGACAGGGGCAGCCACTTCAGGCTGTCGTCGCACCAGGTGTAGGACAGGCAGATGACGGCGGGCTTGTCCGGTCCGTCATCCAGCAGGTAGGTTCCGCGCGTCATCCGGTCGGTGAGCGTCATCGACATGACGTCACGCCCGGTCTCCTCGTCCTTGTCCAGCCAGAACGGCCGGTCCACCGGGACGAAGAGCTTGCTGGACTCCATGTAGTGGGTGCGCTCCATCGCCGTCCAGTGGTCGATGGGGAACAGTGAGTCGTCGCACTCGATCTTGGAGAGCAGCATCCAGGACTGCGCGGTGAAGATCGCCGTCCGGTAGGTGCGGATGTCGCCGTTCGCGTCGGTGACCGTGATGTTGTTGCCCGCGGTGCGGTGCAGCCGGGTCACGGCGGGCTTCGGCGCGCGGCCCTCGTGCAGCTCGGCCAGGGAGGTGCCCAGCGGCCAGTGCACGATCTTCTGCGGCTCGCGGTCCCACAGGCGCAGCGGCAGCTGCTGGGAGCCGCCGACGATGCCGCGGTGGTGGTCGTCGGCCTCGGTGTAGACGACGCGCAGGATCTCCAGGATGGAGTTCGGGAAGTCGGTGTCCCAGCCGCCGGTGCCGAAGCCGACCTGGCCGAAGATCTCGCGGTGCCGGAAGGACTTGAAGGCCTCGGACTCGCAGAGGAAGCCGTAGAAGGTCTGGTTGTCGAGCTTCTCGACCAGCTTGGCCCAGATCTCGCGGATGCGCGGCACGTCGCGCTCGCGCAGCGCGCGGTTCATGTCGGAGAAGTCCGCGCCCTCCTCCAGGCAGTCGTTCCACGCCTTCGCCACGTCGCGGTAGACCTGCGGCAGGTCGGCGACGGTCTCGGCGTAGTGCGACTCGCCCTTGAGGTCGACGACGGTCGACGGCGTCGACTCCGCGAGGGGGTTGGGGAACGGCCGGGTCTCCAGGCCCACCAGGTCGATGTAGTGCTGGAGCGCCGTCGAGGACGGCGGGAAGCGCATCGCGCCCATCTCGGCGGTCAGGCCCGGGTCGCAGCCCTCGAAGCCGACGGTGCGCAGCCGGCCGCCGATCTGGTCGGCCTCGTACACGACGGGCTTGAGGCCCATCTTCATCAGCTCGTACGCCGCCACGATGCCGGACAGACCGCCGCCGATGACGGCGACCTCGGTGCCGTGCTCGGTCGCGGGTATCTGACCCAGCCCCGCCGGGTGGGCGAGGAAGTCGTCGTACGCGTACGGGAAGTCCGGCCCGAACATGGTGATGGGCGGCTGCGCGTCGGTGTGCTGGACGGCGGTGGGCACCGTGGACGTCATGGGGTACGGACTCCTTGCACAGTACGGAACGGTGGTGCGGGTGGGGGTTCGGCCTCAGCCGAGGGACGCGTACAGGCCGGGGCGGCGGTCGCGCAGATAGGGGTTGGCCTCGCGGGAGGCGGCCAGGAACTCCGGGTCGGCGTCGGCGAACACCAGCTCGTCGCCGCGCCCGGCACGGGCGCGGGCCACGCCGTCGGGGCCCGCGAGCGTCGACAGGCCGACGAACTCGAACTCGCCCTCGTGGCCGACGCGGTTGACGTACGCCACGTACATCTGGTTCTCGAAGGCCCGCACGGGCACGACCGACTCGGCGACGAACTGGAAGGGGTGCATCTGGGCCGTCGGGACGAGCAGCAGGTCGGTGCCCGCGAGGGCGTGCGCGCGGACGTTCTCGGGGAACTCCACGTCGTAGCAGATCATCAGGCCGATCCGGACGCCGTCGAGCTCGGCCTGGACGACGGCCCGGTCGCCGGGCGTGAAGTGGTCGCGCTCGAAGCAGCCGAAGAGGTGGGTCTTGCGGTAGTTGGCGAGCCGGGTGCCGTCGGCGTCGATGAGCTGGACGGCGTTGTACACCTGCTCGCCGTCGCGCTCCGGGTAGGCGTAGGCGACGGCCAGGCCGTGGCGCACGGCGATCTCGGCGACGGCGTCCGCCGCGTCGCCGTCCGCGGGCTCGGCCAGGCGCGGCACGTCGTCGCCGATGGCGTAGCCCGTCAGGAACATCTCCGGCGTCACCAGGAGCCGCGCCCCGGCGGCCGCGGCGCGGGCGGCGGCCTCGTCCAGGACCTTGAGGTTGGCGGCGACGGAGCCGGGACGCCCCGAGCTCTGGAGCAGGGCGGTGCGCAGCGGCGGCATGGCGGACCTCGGGGGCACAGAAGGGACGCGGACAAGGGCGGGTGAGTCGGATAGACCGTACGTTTCGCGGGAGTGACGGGACAAGACATGACCGTTGCGCCTGCCCGTGCGATCCGTTGCGCGTCGAAGGCCCCGGGCGGAGATTCGTTGCGGGGCGGCGTACGGGTGGCGTATGGACGGCGTACGAGGCGCGTACGCGCGCCACCCCCTGTGCTACGGGGGTCAGACCTGGGGCGCAGACGGCCGCCCCGCGGCTCCCCCGCGCGGGGGAAGCGGAGAACAGCCTCGGGCCCGACGTGCCGGGGCCCCTCCCCGGGGGATCGTGAAGTCACCCGGAACGACCGGGCCGCTTCGACAGACGGAGGACTTCCCGTGAGCCGCACCACCTTCACCCGCAACAGCACCCGCGCCCTCGCCGTGGGCGCCGCGCTCCTGGTCACCGCGGGTGTGGCGGGTGCAGCCGCCGCGTCCGGCGAGGACGTCACGCGCCCCGCCGGAGTCCACCGCGCCGAGAAGAAGGCGGAGACCCGTGAGGCGGCCGCGCTGACCGGCAAGGCCAAGATGTTCCGCAAGACCACCGAGGACGTGACGTTCACGTTCGACGCGCATCTGGCGAAGCGGAACAACGGCGACCCGAGCAAGGCCACCGGCACCTTCACGTTCGTGCACCTGGACAGGCCGGGCGGCAAGGGCGGCTGGGCCAAGGGCCGGATCGACTGCCTGGTGACGGGCGGCAAGGTGGCGACGGTGACCGGCATCGTCACCGAGACCAACCTCAAGAAGATCGAGGGCGGCCGCGTCGGCTTCAGCGTCCACGACAAGGGCCCGGGCAAGCTGGACCGCGTCGGCTACAGCTGGGCCGCCACCGGCCGCCCGACCGGCGACAAGAAGCTGCCGAAGTGCAACAGCGCCGCCCCCTTCGAAGTGGTCAAGAAGGGCACGGGCGACTTCCACGTGACCCCGTGGACCCCGCCGTACCCCGAGGCCCGCTGAGCCGGAGCGCGGGCAGCCCGCACGGGGGTCGGGCGGCCCGCGCTCCTAGAGGAAGCGCCCCGAAGGGGCGCGGGGAACTGCGCGACCAGCGACGACGCGCCCGCGGCCGAAGAACTAGGCAGGCGACCCGGAGGAGAAGCGCCGCATCAGCGGCGAAAGCACCAGCACCGACTTGGTGCGCTCCACGAACGGCTCCCCCGCGATCCGCTCAAGGACCCGCTCGAAATGCCGCATGTCCGCGGCGAAGATCTGCACGAGCGCGTCCGCCTCCCCGGTGACGGTGGAGGCGGACGCGACCTCCGGGTAGCGCTCCAGACCGCGCTGGATCGCCTCCGGAGAGGTGTTGCGGCGACAGTAGATCTCGATGAACCCCTCGGTCTCCCAGCCGAGCGCGGCCGGGTCGACGCGGACGGTGAACCCGGTGATCGCTCCGGTGGCCCGCAGCCGGTCCACGCGCCGCTTCACGGCGGGCGCGGACAGGCCGACGAGCTGGCCGATGTCGGCGTAGGAGCGGCGGGCGTCCTCGGCGAGGGCGTGCACGATGCGTTCGTCGAGATCGTTCAGTCGCACAGGGGGTCGTTCACTTCTCTGCGTGTCACTTCACTGCGGAGACCTCTGCGGCGGGCGATTCGGTCTCCAGGCGGGAGCGGCGCATCCCGTACAGGAAGTAGAACACGAGCCCGACGACCATCCAGACACCGAATACCTTCCAGGTGGCCGCGTCGAGGTTGTACATGTTGTACGCGCAGAAGCCGAAGCCGAGCACCGGGAAGAGCCAGCCGAGCGGCACCCGGAAGGTGCGCGGCATGTCGGGCCGGGTGCGGCGCAGGATGATCACGGCGACGTTGACCAGGCCGAAGGCGAAGAGCGTGCCGATGCTGGTGGCGTCGACGAGCTTGCCGAGCGGGATCACCGAGGCGAGGGCGCCGCAGAACAGGGACACGAGGACGGTGTTCACGCGGGGCGTGCCGGTCTTGCCGCTGACCTTGGCGAACGTCTTGGGCACGAGGCCGTCGCGGGACATCGCGAAGAGGACGCGGGTCTGGCCGTAGAGGACGGTCAGGACGACGCTGGCGATGGAGATGACGGCGCCTGCGGCGAGCAGCGTGCCCCAGACGTTCTGGCCGGTGACGTCGTTCATGATCGCGGTCAGCGACGCCTCGGAGCCCTCGAAGTCCTTCCAGTTCCAGGCGCCGACGGCGACGGCGGCGACCAGGACGTACAGGGCGGTGACGATGATCAGCGAGAGCATGATCGCGCGGGGCAGGTCGCGCTGCGGGTTCTTGGCCTCCTCACCGGCGGTGGAGGCGGCGTCGAAGCCGATGTAGGAGAAGAACAGGCTGGCTCCGGCCGCGCTGACCCCGGCGACGCCGAGCGGCATGAAGTCGGAGTAGTTGCCGGACTTGAAGCCCGTGAAGCCGACCGCGCAGAACAGCACGAGGGCCGCGATCTTCACGATGACCATGATCGTGTTCGCGCGGGCGGACTCCTTGGCGCCGCCGAGCAGGAACACCATGGCGAGCAGGACGACGATCAGGCCGGGCAGGTTGATGATGGCGCCGTCGACCTCGCCGGGCGCCGCGGAGAGCGCGTCCGGGATGGTGACGCCGATCGTGCCGTCGAGCAGCTCGTTCAGGTACTCGCCCCAGCCGACGGCGACGGCCGCGACGGACACGCCGTACTCCAGGACGAGGCACCAGCCGCAGACCCAGGCCACGAGCTCGCCCATGGTCGCGTAGGCGTACGAGTACGAGGATCCGGCGACCGGGATGGTGCCCGCCAGCTCGGCGTAGGACAGGGCCGAGAACAGGGCCGTGAGACCGGCGATGACGAAGGAGATCGTCACGGCCGGACCGGCCTTGGGGACGCTCTCGCCGAGCACCACGAAGATGCCGGTGCCGAGCGTCGCACCGATGCTGATCATGGTCAGCTGCCACATGCCGAGGGTCCGGCGGAGCGTGCCGCCCTCGCCCTGGCCGCCCTCGGCGACCAGGCGGTCCACCGGCTTGCGCCGCGTTATTCGGCTGCCGAAACCGGCGCCGCCCTGGGGGCGGGGGCGGGTCTTCGGGGGTGCGCCCTGGTCGAGCACGGGTGGCTCCTTAATCGCTGCCGGTCGAAATGGCCGGGACCCACGGCAGCCCGAGCATCACCACGGGAACCCACCGAGCAGGCAGTCCCCGCCACGCCACGTACAGCGCCAGACTCTAAGCGGTTCCGCTTCCCAGCCGAAATGCAGCAACGTTGCGCACCGGCGGAAGATCGTTGCGTGAGCATCGATTGTACGGACCTTTATTGCGCCGCCCCTTTCGTCCGTTGCGTGACGCCCGTTTTGCCCCCCTCCGGGGATTCCGTTTGTTTCCGCTCCGGCCGCCACCGGCACGACCCCCGTATCCCGTGCGTCGACCGATCCGTATTCCGTTTGTGATCTTTCCGACCCCTGCGCGCAACGCCGACGGCCCCCGCGAGCGAACTCGCGGGGGCCGTCGATGAGTTGGCCCGAAGGGCCGGGAGGTCAGCTCCAGCTGGCGTGCAGCGGCTTGCCCTCGGCGTATCCGGCGGCGCTCTGGATGCCGACGGTGGCCTTGTCGGCGAACTCCTCGAGGGAGCCGGCGCCCGCGTAGGTGCAGGAGGAGCGGACGCCCGCGATGATCGAGTCGATCAGGTCCTCGACGCCCGGACGGGCCGGGTCGAGGAACATGCGGGAGGTCGAGATGCCCTCCTCGAAGAGCGCCTTGCGGGCGCGGTCGTACGCCGACTCGTCGGACGTGCGGTTGCGCACGGCACGGGCCGAGGCCATGCCGAAGGACTCCTTGTAGGCGCGCCCCTGGGCGTCGTGCTGGAGGTCGCCCGGGGACTCGAACGTGCCCGCGAACCAGGAGCCGACCATGACGTTCGACGCGCCGGCGGCGAGCGCCATGGCGACGTCGCGCGGGTGGCGGACACCGCCGTCGGCCCACACGTGCTTGCCGAACTTCTTGGCCTCGGCGGCGCACTCCAGGACGGCGGAGAACTGCGGACGGCCGACGCCGGTCATCATGCGGGTGGTGCACATGGCGCCGGGGCCCACGCCGACCTTGATGATGTCGGCACCGGCCTCGATCAGGTCGCGCACGCCCTCGGCGGCGACGATGTTGCCCGCCACGATCGGCACCTGCGGGTCGAGCGCGCGCACGGCCTTGACCGCGGCGATCATCGACTCCTGGTGGCCGTGCGCGGTGTCCACGACGAGCGTGTCGACGCCCGCGTCGAGCAGCTGCTTGGCCTTGCCCGCCACGTCGCCGTTGATGCCGACGGCGGCGGCGATGCGCAGCTTGCCGTCCGCGTCCAGGGCGGGCTTGTAGAGGGTCGCGCGCAGGGCGCCGGTGCGGGTGAGGATGCCCGCGAGGCGGCCGTCCTTGTCCACGGCGGGCGCGTAGCGGCGGTTGGCGCCGTCCAGCTTGTTGAACGCGTCGCGCGGGTCGATGTCCGCGTCGAGCAGCACCAGGTCCTTGGACATGACCTCGGCCAGCTGCGTGAAGCGGTCGACGCCGCTCAGGTCCGCGTCCGTGACCACGCCGACCGGCTTGTGGTCCGCGTCCACCACGACGCCCGCGTTGTGCGCACGCTTGGGCAGCAGCGCGAGCGCGTCCGCGACGGTCTGCGACGGCGTGAGGACGATCGGGGTGTCCAGGACGTGGTGGCGCGTCTTCACCCAGGAGATGACCTCGGTAACGACCTCGATCGGGATGTCCTGCGGGATGACGACGAGGCCGCCGCGCCGGGCGACGGTCTCGGCCATGCGACGGCCCGCGATCGCCGTCATGTTGGCGACGACCAGCGGGATCGTGGTGCCGGTGCCGTCGGGCGAGGCGAGGTCGACACCCTGGCGGGAGCCGACGGCGGAGCGCCTCGGGACCATGAAGACGTCGTCGTACGTCAGGTCGTACGCAGGCTGAATGTCATTGAGGAAACGCACGTGCTGCTCATCCCAGTCGATCAGAGGTGGCCCCCGAACCGGACAGCCGGGGGAAAAGCACGTACTTCATTGTCCCATGCCCAACCGATTGCGCCGCCTGGGACGATCACCCAGGGGGCGCGGGAACCCCCTGGTCAGATCCTCCAAGATGGCGACGGTTCGGTTCCGGCCGGATCTTCGGCCGTCGCCGCCTCGACGCGCTCGGTGCTGCCCAGCACGGGCACAGCGGCTTCGCCCTGTACGCCCTGCCCGATCCGGTGGAGAGTGCGGTGCGGACCGGGCACCCGCGACGGGCAGGCCCCGGTCCGGCGTACGCCGTCAGTCCGAAGGACCCAGCGCCAGCACGATCTCCAGTGCCGTGTCCGTGTCCCGCCAGTGCTCGACCGCCGCGGCGAAGACGTCCTGCGCGATCTCCCAGTCGCCGGGTGCCGCGCGCGCGTACTCCTGCCAGCCGGTGACGGCCACCAGGCGCCCCTGGGCGGGCCCCTGCCACGACAGGTCCGTCAGACAGTCGGCCAGCGCGTCCCAGTTGCGCCCGAACCACCCCGGCAGCGCGAACGCGGTGGCGCACCGCTCCATGAAGGCGTCCTTGTCCCGGACGCCGCCCAGCTCCAGGGCGACGGTGCTCCACCCGGTGCCGCGCACGGCCCCGAGCACTCCCGCGAGCGCCCCCGGTGAGCCGCCGTCCGCCGCCGCGGGGTCCCCGCCCGCCCAGTCACCCGTCGTCACGCTCGTGCCTCCGTCATCTCAGCACCGCCTTGAACGACGCGTAGTGGTCGTCCGTGTAGTACGTCTCGTGCTCGCGGCCTGTGACCAGGCGCCGGGCGCCGCGGCCGCGCTCTCCCGGCGTACGGACGGTGTACTCGCGGTAGTAGCCGCGCGGCTCACGGGGCAGCCGGCCCTCGAAGTTGCCGAAGACGGTGCCGTCCTTCGGGTACGGGAAGGGGCCGCCCTCGTCGATGAGGCGCAGGGTCCTGCGGGCCTCGGCGGGCAGCCGGTCGACCGTGACGGTCGGCATGCCGCGCGCCCAGGCGGGCGTCGAGGCCGCGCCGCCGTCGCGTGCCGCGCCGCTGTCCCGCTGGGTGCCGCAGCCCATCGCGAGGGCCGCGAGACAGACGAGCAGCGCGCACAGGACGCGCCCCGCCGACCGAATGATCATGGGCCCGATGCTGCCACAGCCTCCGCGCACCGGCACGCGCCGGCGTCCGGACGCCGGACACCACCGGGCCCCTGGTCGTCCCGCCGCGGGTCAGACCCCGTCCGGGTCCGCGCGGTCGAGCGCGGGGCGCGGCGCCGGACCCGCCTCCAGGAGGTGGTCGGCCGCCGCCGTGTCCGTGACCAGGCTGGTCACGAGCCCGGAGCGGAGCACCGCGTCGATGGCCGCGGCCTTGCGCTGGCCTCCGGCGATCGCGACGACCTCCGGGATGCGGCGCAGCCGGTCCGCCTCGACGGTGATGCAGCGCTCGCCGAGGTCGCGCCCGACGCGGCGGCCCTCGGCGTCGAAGAGGTGCGCGGACATCTCGGCGGCGACGCCGAGCGAGGCGTAGTGCGCCCGCTCCTCGTCCGTGAGCATGTCGTGCACCGTGGAGATGCCCGGCTCCCAGGAGCCGATGGACACCGCGGCGACGGTCACCTTGTCGAAGTACTCGAAGGCGCGGGCGATGCCCGTCTGGTGCCGCAGGGCGGTGGCCGTCGCCGCGTCCGGCAGGAGCATCGGCGCGTAGATGGGGTGGGCGTCGCCGCCGGAGACCTGGGCGGCGCGGCGCACGGCCTCGACGGAGCCGCGCTCCGCGGTGCCCGCGTCGTACACGCCCGTCAGCTGCACGACGGTGCACGGCGGCAGCGCTTCGAGGGCCGCCGCCATGTTGATGGTCGAGCGGCCCCACGCGAGGCCGAGGACGTCGCCCTCGGCCACCAGCTCGCCGAGCAGGCCCGCCGCGACCTCGCCGAGGTTCTCCGGGTCGGGCGACTCGTCGACGTCGTCCGTGGAGGACGGCGATTCGACGACGACGGCGTGCCGCAGGCCGTAGCGGGCGCGGAGCGCGTCGGAGCGCTCGGCGTCCAGCTCCGCGGGCACGCGGATCTCGATCCGTACAAGGTCCCGTTCGAGAGCGGTCTCCAGGACCCGGGCCACCTTGAAGCGGCTGACGCCGAACTCCTCGGCGATCTGGATCTTGGACTTGCCCTCGAGATAGAAGCGGCGGGCCATGGCCGCCGCCTGCACCAGCTCCGCGGGTCCCATCCGCATGGCTGACCGACCCGCCGACATGGCCGACACGGCGCTCTCCTCACTGCTCACTGCTGTTCACGACATTCGTACACCTGGATTCGCTGTTCATCCTCGCAGATCCGGCGTACTTGATCAGCCTCGATGGGCCGCGTTCACGTTCCCGTGGCCAAGCCGTTGGCCGCAGGGGGGCTCAGTGACCGCACGCCCATCCGGCGGTCGCCGTCGTGGCCGCGGCCTGGGCGCGCAGGGAGCGGACCGCCTCGGCCGGGTCCTCGGCGCCGTACACGGCGGATCCGGCGACGAAGACGTCGGCGCCCGCCTCGGCGCAGCGCTCGATGGTGGCGGCCGAGACGCCGCCGTCGACCTGGAGCCACAGGTCGAGGCCGTGCTTGCCGATGAGCTCACGGGTGCGGCGGATCTTGGGGAGCATGATGTCGAGGAAGGCCTGGCCGCCGAAGCCGGGCTCGACCGTCATGATCAGCAGCATGTCGAGCTCGGGGAGCAGGTCCTCGTACGGCTCGACGGGCGTCGCGGGCTTGAGCGCCATGGAGGCGCGGGCGCCCTTGGCGCGGATCTCGCGGGCGAGCCGGACGGGCGCCGCGGCGGCCTCCGCGTGGAAGGTGACCGACCCGGCACCCGCTTCGACGTACTGCGGGGCCCAGCGATCCGGGTCCTCCATCATCAGATGGCAGTCCAGCGGCGTGTCCGTCGCACGGGCCAGGGACTCTACGACCGGCACCCCGAGGGTGAGGTTCGGCACGAAGTGGTTGTCCATGACGTCGACATGGAGCCAGTCCGCGCCCTCGACGGCCTTCGCCTCCTCGGCGAGGCGGGCGAAGTCGGCGGACAGGATGCTGGGGTTGATCTGCGGGGCCATGCCCCCAAGCCTGCCATGCCCGGCGGTGGTTGCCCGCCCCGGTCCCGCCGCGGTGCGCGGGCCGTCCCCTCGCGCCCTCCCGCACCCGCACGGCGCGTGCCATGCTGGCCGTCCACCGGCAGCGCGTGGGGCGGCAGGGGGCACCTATGCCAGGAACGCCGAGAACGCAGCGCGAGCGGGGCCAGGCCCGCCAGGGGGTGGCGTGGCTGGTGTGCGGGCCGCGCGTCAAGTGGCTGGTGCTCGGGTTCTGGCTGGTCGTCCTCGTCGTCGCGGCGCCGTTCGCGCAGAAGCTCGCCGACGAGCAGGACAACACCACCTCGTCCTGGGTGCCGCGGTCCGCCGAATCCACCCAAGTCCTGGACATCTCCGAGGAGTTCAGGCCCGAGACGATGCCGATGGTCGTCGTGTACGCGCGCGAGGGCGGCCCCTTGACGGCCGCGGACCGCGAGCGCATCGACAAGGGCGTCGGCGGGATCAAGCAGCTGCGCTCCCACTGGATCCGCGGGGACGAGACCCGCGGCCCGGCCTTCGACAGGAAGGACGGCGGCAAGAAGGGCGGCGAGGCCCGCGCGGCCCAGGTGTACGTGCCGCTCACGGTGAACAACGACACCTACAACGACCTGCCGGACGCCGTCGACGACGTGCGCGACGCGGTGGGCGAGAGCGCCGACGGCCTGGACGTCTACGTCACCGGCCCGGCCGGGATCAATGCGGAGTTCTCAAAGGCCTTCGCCGACATCGACTCGACGCTCCTGCTCTCCGCGGGCGCCGTCGTCGTGGTGGCGCTCCTGATCACCTATCGCAGCCCCGTCCTCCTGCTCGTCCCGCTGTTCTCCGCGGTCGTCTCGCTCTTCGTCGCCCAGGCGCTGATCTACGTGCTAGCCGAGCACGCGGGCCTGACGGTCAACGGCCAGAGCGCGGGCATCCTCACCGTGCTCGTCTTCGGCGCGGGGACGGACTACGCCCTGCTCCTGGTCGCCCGCTACCGCGAGGAGCTGCGCCGCCACGAGGACCGGCACGAGGCGATGGCCCTCGCCCTGCACCGGGCGGGGCCCGCCGTCATCGCCTCCAGCGCGACGGTCGTCCTGAGCATGCTGGTGCTGCTCGTGGCCGAGATGAACTCCACCCGCGGCCTTGGTCCCGTCGCCGCCATCGGTGTGGGCGTCGCGCTGCTCGTGATGCTGTCGCTGTTCCCCGCCCTGCTCGTGATCTGCGGCCGCTGGCTGTTCTGGCCGAAGATCCCGCGCCACGGCACCGCCGACCCCGCGGAGAAGGGCGTGTGGGCGCGCATGGGCCGCCGCATCGCGCGCCGCCCCCGCGTGACGTGGGTCGTCACCGCGATGGCGCTCGCGGCACTGGCCCTCGGCCTGACGCAGCTGCGCGCGGCGGGCGTCAGCAACGAGGACGCTTTCCTCGACAAGCCCGACTCCGTCACCGGCCAGGAGGTCTCGGCGGACTACTTCCCGGCGGGCAGCGGCGACCCCCTGGTCGTGGTCGCCGACAAGGCCAAGGCCGAGGACGTCGGCCGCGTCGTGAGCGGCACCCGCGGCGTGGACCCGGCGACGGTGGCCGTGCCGCCCGGCACGAAACCCGAACACGACGGCAAGGTCCTGTACGAGGCGACCCTCACGGACCCGTCCGACAGCGAGGCGGCCAAGGACACCGTCGAACGGGTGCGGGACGCCGTCCACGACGTACCCGACGCGGATGCGAAGATCGGCGGCGGCACGGCCACGCTGCTCGACATGGACAAGGCCACGATCCACGACGACAAACTGGTCATCCCGCTCGTGCTCGTGGTGGTCCTGCTGATCCTCGGCGTGCTGCTCCGGGCGATCGTGGCGCCGCTGCTCCTCATCGCCACCGTGGTCCTGTCCTTCTCCACGGCCCTCGGCATCAGCGCGCTCGTCTTCCGCCACGTCTTCGACTTCCCCGGGGAGTCGACGGACTTCCCGCTGTTCGTCTTCGTCTTCCTCGTGGCCCTGGGCATCGACTACAACATCTTCCTGACCACCCGCATCCGCGAGGACGCGGGCACGCACGGCACCCGCACCGGCGTCGTGACGGGACTGGCAGCCACCGGCGCGGTGATCACCTCGGCGGGCCTGGTCCTCGCGGGCACCTTCGCCGTCCTCGGCACGATCCCGATGGTCGCCTTCGTGGAAGTGGGCTTCGCGGTCGCCCTGGGCGTCCTCCTGGACACCTTCGTCGTCCGCTCGATCCTGGTCACCAGCCTGTTCCTGGACGTCGGCCCGAGGATCTGGTGGCCGCACGCCCTGGCCGAGGAACAGCCGAAGCGATCGAGCCCACCGGGAGATGCGAGCCCGTCCGACGTCTGAGGACGGGCGCGCGGCGCGCCGAACGGGCCCCAGGGTCACCCCGTACGCCGGATGACCGCCAAGTACATCGCGTCCGTACCGTGCACGTGAGGCCACAGCTGCACATCGGGCCCGTCGCCAAGGCCTGCGACCCCGGGGAACAGCGGCCGCGCGTCGACCAGCTCGGCGCCGCCGTCCCCCTGCTTGAGCACGTCGTCCACGACGGCCCGGGTCTCCGCGAGGTGCGGCGAACACGTGGCGTACCCGACGACGCCGCCCACGCGCACGGACTCCAACGCCTTTCGGAGCAGCGACCGCTGTAGCGGAGCGAACCCTTCCAGGTCCTCGGGGCGCCGCCGCCACCGCGCCTCGGGCCGCCGCCGCAGCGCGCCGAGGCCGGTGCAGGGCACATCCATGAGGACCCGGTCGAAGGTGCCGGGCCGCCACGGCGGACGCGTGCCGTCGGCCGCGATGACCTGGTAAGGGCCGGGGTTCCCCGCGAGGGCCTGGCCCACGAGCCCGGCCCGGTGGGGCTGCTTCTCGGAGGCGAGCAGGACCGCCCCGCGCTCGGCCGCGAGCCCCGCGAGCAGCGCGGCCTTGCCACCGGGCCCCGCGCACCCGTCGAGCCACTTCGTGTCAGGACCCTCGATCGGCACGTCCGCGAGGGCGCGGGCGACGAGCTGACTGCCCTCGTCCTGCACCCCGGCGCGCCCCTCGCGGACCGCGTCGATCCGCCCGGGCTCGCCGCCCTCGGCGAGCCGCACGGCGTACGGCGACCAGCGCCCCGGCACGGCGGCCTCGGTGCCGAGCGCGTCGAGCAGCTCGGCGGCCGTGGACCGGCCGGGCCGGGCCACCAGGGTCACCTCGGGCCGTTCGTTGTCGGCTTCGAGCAGGTCCTCGATGCCGGCCCTGCCGCCGCCGAGCGCGTCCCACAGCGCCGAGACGACCCATCGCGGATGCGAATGCACCACGGCGAGATGGTCCTCGGGGTCGTCGTCGTACGGCGGTGCGACCTTCTCCAGCCAGCCGTCGAGGTCGTCGCCCGCGACCTTGCGCAGCACCGCGTTGACGAACTTGGCCCGTCCGTCGCCGAGGACCACGCGCGCCAGCTCCACGGACGCGGACACGGCGGCGTGCGTGGGGATGCGGGTGCCGAGCAGCTGGTGCACGCCCAGGTTCAGCACGTCGAGCACGGGCGGGTCGACCTCGCGCAGCGGCCGGTCGATGCAGGCCGCGACGATCGCGTCGTACGTGCCCTGGCGGCGCAGCGTGCCGTAGACCAGCTCCGTGGCGAGGGCCGCGTCCCGGGCGTCGAAGTCGCCCTTGTCACGGGCCTTGCGCAGCAGGGGCGGAAGGACCAGGTTCGCGTACGCGTCGCGTTCGTCCACGGCCCGCAGCGCCTCGAAGGCGAGGAAGCGCACGGGGTCCTTCTGCGGGCGCCGGTAGGGCTTGTGGGGCCTGCCGGGCTTCCCGGACTTCCCGGGGTTCGCCTGGGTGCGAGGACGGCGGCTCGGCTGGTCGTTCAAAGGTGCTCCGCTGTGAGGATCCGACGTCCGCCAAGGCCGTCGGCCCGCTGCGGGCCGACGGACGGACCAGTTCAGCGTACGTCGCCCGCGCCCAAGGTCTCACCCGGGGCGATCCGCACCCCGCGGGCCCAGTCGGCGGCGGCCATCGGCTTCTTGCCCTGCGCCTGCACCCACAGCAGCTCCACGGCGTACGAACCCGTGCCGACGTACAGGTTCTTCTTGCCGACGGAGAGCTCACCGGGCGCGAGGTCGGTGCGGTCCGGCACCGGCACGGCCTGGATCAGCTTGAGGCGCTCGCCGCGGAAGACGGTCCAGGCGCCCGGCGCGGGGGTGCAGCCGCGCACCACGCGGTCCACGCGGAGCGCGGGCGTCGCCCAGTCGACGCGCGCGTCCTCGACCGTGATCTTCGGTGCGAGGGTGACGCCGTCGGCGGGCTGCGGAAGGGCGGTCAGCGAGCCGTCCTCGATGCCGTCCATGGTCGCGGCGAGCAGCCCCGAACCCGCGAACGCGAGACGGGTCAGCAGGTCACCGCTGGTGTCGGTGGGGCGGATCTCCTCGGTGACCGTGCCGTACACGGGGCCGGAGTCCAGGCCCTCCTCGATCAGGAAGGTCGAGGCGCCGGTGATCTCGTCACCGGCCATGATGGAGTGCTGCACCGGGGCCGCGCCGCGCCAGGCGGGCAGCAGCGAGAAGTGCAGGTTGACCCAGCCGCGGGCGGGGACGTCCAGGGCCGCCTTGGGCAGCAGCGCGCCGTAGGCGACCACCGGGCAGCAGTCGGGCGCGATCTCCCGGAGCCGGGCGAGGAACTCCTCGTCACGCGGCTTCGCGGGCTTGAGCACCTCGATCCCGGCCTCCTCCGCGCGCTCGGCGACCGGGCTCGCGACCAGCCTGCGGCCCCGTCCCGCCGGGGCGTCGGGGCGGGTGACGACGGCGGCCACCTCGTGCCGGCCGGAGGCGATCAGGGCGTCCAGGGCGGGGACGGCGACCTCGGGGGTGCCTGCGAAGACCAGCTTCACTGGGTGCTACCTCGGATTTCTGGGGGTCGGCGGCGGCTGTCGGCGGCGGCGCGCCGTGCGGTGACGGCAGCGCACCAGTCTATGGGCCGCCGCGGTTCTCGCCTCTGGGGGCGGCGCACGAACCCTTTTGACACCATTTCAGCTGACTTGACGGACCCGTCCCGGAAGAAGGCCCGACGAGCCGAGCGGCGGAGCTCGCGGAACGCGCCCCGGAACGCACTCCCGAGCCGTCCCGGCACCGCCCCGGGGACGCGGGAGGGTACACCGGGGAGGCGCTCCGGGGGCGTACGCACCCCCGCGCGCCCTGCGCATATGCGGATACGCCCTGGGACCGTGACCCCTTACGACGTAGCGCGTTGGTCAAGAAAAGGTTGACCGGAACGGGCCGCGCACGCGGCCCTCTCCTTCATTCCCCGCCGTTCCCCGTTCCCTGCTCCCCGTTCGCGCCGTTCCCGCCGTTCCCGGTGACTTCGTGTCCCCGCACCCGTCCCCCTCACCCCGACCACTCCCCAACACCCCGATCCCTCAACGCCGGTTCGAGAGGCTTGTTCATGGCCGACCACGCAACCCACGACGCCCAGGCACGGGCCAGCCTGCACCTCCTGGTACGGGACATCGAGCGGGTCCGCCGGCAGGTGGACGCACTGCGCACCCTCACCGCGCAGCTTGGCAACGTCTACCGCCCGCGTCGCTCCAGCCCCTCCGCGGGCTTCGTCGTGTACGGACGCGCACCCGCTCCGACCGTCCGCCTCGCCCAGGAACTGCGGGACAGCGTCGAGACGCTGGTCACCGCCGCGGTCGACTTCGACCGCTCCCTTGGCTTCTCGTGGGACGCGGTGGGCTCCGCGCTCGGCGTCACCAAGCAGGCGGTCCACCGCCGGTACGGCGCCCGCCGCACCACGGCGCAGACCACGACGACCGCCGAGCCGGACCGCGCCACCGAGCCCTCCGCCACGACCCGCACGGTCCCCGTGGGCGCCCCCCTCCCCTCCGTCCCCGCGGCCCGTGCCATGCCGACCCAGCCGACCGCGGGCAGCCCCGGCCTCCGTGACGACGTCCGCCCTGGCGCCTTCCCCGGCCCGCGCAACGGCTGACGTCCACGATGCCCCTCTGCCCGGGCCCGGGCAGAGGGGCATCGCTGTGTCCTGTGACAGGACGCCCAGCCCACCACCACCCGGCCATGACATCCCTCGGAAGCCCCACCGGCCCCCGTCACCCGATGTCCGCCGGATCGATCCGCACCCGAACCGCCTGCTGCGCCGCCACCCCCCGTGCCATCCGCGCGGCCTGCGCCGTCTTGAGGGCGCGGGCCAGGGCCGCGCCGCTGCCGGGAGGCACACGCACCAGGGCGCGCTCCCAGTGCTCGCCCGGTGGCGCGTCGCCGGGGCGGCGGGGGCGGCCGGGGTCGGTGGCGGGGACCGGTACGGGGCCGAGGATCTCGGCGTCCGACGGCAGCTCCGCCTGCGCGAGCAGTTCGGTGAGGGCCTCGGGGGTGCCCGTCACGGATGCCATCCGTGACACCGGCGGAAAGCCCAGCTCCGCCCGCTCGGACAGCTCCCGCACCGCGTGCCCGACCGGATCCCACCGGACCAGGGCCTGCACCGGCCGCAGCGTCGGCTCGGCGACGACCACCACCGTGCCGCCCGCGCCCTGGTCACGGACCAGCGCTGCGGCGCCGATCCACCGCCGCAGCGCGTCCTCGCCCGCCCGCAGGTCCGGCCGGCCGAGCATGGCCCAGCCGTCCAGGAGCAGCGCGGCGGCGTAGCCCCCCTCGGCCACGGGCTCCGCGCCCGGCGTGCTCACGACCAGGGCGGGCGCCCCGCCCACCGTGTCGAGCACCTGCTCGCGACCCGAGGTCCGCACCGGCACCGCGGGAAACGCCCGCCCCAGCTCCTCGGCGGTCCGCCGCGCGCCCACGACCTGCGCGCGCAGCCGGAAGCCCCCGCACTCGGGGCAGTGCCAGGCCGCCTCGTCCCGCCCGCACCAGCCGCACACCAGGGCCCCGGCGCCGCGCGCCTCCAGCGGCCCCGCACAGTGCCGGCACCGCGCGGGCTCCCGACACCGCTCGCACGCGAGCCGCGGTACGTACCCGCGCCGGGGCACCTGCACGAGGACCGGCCCGTGCTTCAGCCCGTCCCGGGCGATCTGCCAGGCCAGGCTCGGCAGCCGGGCCGCCCTGGCGGCCTCGTCGCGCGCGAGGTCGCCGTCCCCCACGGTCCGCACCAGCGGCGCCGCGGCCCGCACCTGCTCCCGGTCGGCCACCACGGGCACGGCCCAGCCGCTCTCGACGAGCTGCGCGGCCTCGACCGTGCAGCCCCAGCTCCCGAGGAGGAAGGCGCACCTGTCCCGCGACGCCCGCAGCTCCAGGACCTCCCGCACGTGCGGAAACGGCGCGTTGTCGTCACTGTGGCTGGCGTCGCCGTCGTCCCAGACGACCACGAGCCCCAGATTCCGCACCGGCGCGAACATGGCGGCCCGGGTCCCCACCACGGCCCGGACGGCCCCGCGCCGCACGGCCAGCCACTCCCGATAGCGCCGCTCCGGCCCCGCGTCGGCGGTCAGCAGCGCGTGCTGCCCCTCGCCGAGCAGCGCCCGCAGCGCCGCGTCCACCCGGGCCGCGGGCCGCCCCGCGGGCACGACGACGAGCGCGCCGCGCCCCGAAGCCAGCGTCGCCCGCACGGCCCGGGCGATCTCCTCGGCCCACAGCGGCCCCGGAAGCGCGGTCCACACGGCCCGGGGCGCCCCGCCCGCCGCGAGCGCCGCGACGAACTCGGGCCCGCGCGCATACCGACGCCACGACCCGGCCTCCGGCGCTGAAGGCGGCGCCGGGGCGGGCGGCGAGGGGCGCCCCTCGGCCCGTGCGTGCCGGGGCGGAATCGCCAGCTGCAGCA
The DNA here is from genome assembly GCF_008704795.1 of Streptomyces spectabilis. Lineage (NCBI taxonomy): Bacteria > Bacillati > Actinomycetota > Actinomycetes > Kitasatosporales > Streptomycetaceae > Streptomyces > Streptomyces spectabilis. The sequence goes on from NZ_CP023690.1 coordinate 2,053,648, forward strand.
CGTCCGCGAGGCTTCCCGCATAGCGGTCGGCCACCGCCCGGGCGAGCCCGAGCAGCTCCTCGTCGAGCACGGGCTCGGGCGACACGACCTGGGCGATGGCCGCCAGCGGTCCGCCGTAGTCCGAATCGGCGACGCGCTCGACCAGGAAGCCGTCGATCAGGCCACCGCCCTCGCGCCGCCCCTCGCGCACGTTCCGCGAACCGGCGCCGAAGCGCACGCGCACCCGCACCCCGGGCTGCGCCTGCTCGTCGAGCTCCCGCGGCACCGCGTAGTCGAAGTACCGGTCGAGGTGCAGCACGCCCTTGTCGACGACGACCCGCGCCACCGGCAGGTGCTCGGCGAGCGCGGCCCCGCGCCACGTCCGCGGCTTGGCCTTCGGCGCCTTCGCCTTCCGCACGCTCTCCCGAATGAGCGCAAGCTGCTCCGGCCCGTCGCCCGCCGCCCCGCCACCTGACCCGTTCTCGCTGCTCACAGCCAAATTCCTACCAGACGGGTCGGACAACCGACGGCGGCGGGACAACCGGCCCGTCCCCACCCCGCACGGGCACCCGCCTGGCCGATTTCGCTTTCTCGACACCCGGGGAGAGGTCGGGTTCCCTCCGGATGAGGAAACGGGAAACGCTCCATTCGCCTTGTTCGGACCGGTCGGCTGCCAGACGCTGAATTCCGGCGCTCACCGGCTACCGGCCGGAGAGTGACGGAGGTTGAAGTGCCGGAAGAGACACGCAACTTCGGACGGGAACTGCGCAGCAGGCGCCTGGACGCCGGGCTCTCCCTGGAACAGCTCGGTCAGCGCGTGCACTACAGCAAAAGCCAGCTCAGCAAGGTCGAGCGGGGCCTCAAACGTCCCACACCCGAGTTGGCACGCCTATGCGACGCCCAGCTCAAGGCCGACGGCGCGCTCGCTGATCTGATCCCGGCCCGCTCATCCCATCCGTCTCCGGTCAGTCCGGGTCACGACAGTGAGGTGTGGTTGATGCACGTGGACAAGGACGGCTCAAGCAGCATCCAGAGAATGACACGTCGTCGAGTGATCTCGGCGGGAGCGGCGTCCGCCTTGGCTCTGCAAGTGAGCGACGGTCTGGTCAGTCCGCCTCCCGACGAGACGGCAGCGACGGTCGTGGATGCGGCCCGCTTGGTCTTCGATCAGCTCCGGCAGCTCGGTCAAGCTTCCGGTCCCGCGGGGGTGCTGCCCGCTCTTGCCGCACAAGCTCACAGCCTCGAGCAGTTGGCCACGCACACGGGTCCCCATACGCGGCGAGCCCTGCTGCTCATCGCGTCACGCTACGCCGAGTACGCGGGATGGATGGCTCAGGAATGCGGCAAGGATGGGATGGCCCGCTGGTGGACCCAGCGCGCCGCGCGGCTCGCGGACGTCGGCGATGACCCTGACCTCGCGACCTACGCGAACGTCCGGCACTCGCTCATCAGCCTGTACCGAGGAGACGTCACTGAGTCCGGCCAGCTCGCCGAGCAAGCGCTGCGCAGTGACGCGTCCTCGCGCGTGCGTGGCCTTGCCGCGCAGCACCTGGCGCAGAGTGCCGCCGTGGCGGGCGACTACACAGCCTGCATGCGCAGTCTCGACCGTGCCCGTGAACTGCTGGCGCGGGACGTGGCTGATCCTGCTCAGCCGGTCCTCGGTACCTCGCACCTACCGGACGTGGTCTCGATGTTCACCGGCTGGTGCCTCTACGACTTGGGCCGCCCCGCACAGGCAGCGGCGCTGCTCGACAAGGAGACCAGCCGCGTTCCCGCACATGCCTTCCGGACACGCGGCCGACACAACGTCCGGCGTGCGCTCGCTCACGCCGCAGCCGGCGAGGTCGATCACGCGTGTGAGATCGCGTCCGAGGCCCTCACGTCCGTAGGTCTCACCCGCTCCGCGACGGTGACAGCCGACCTGCGCCGGCTCTCCCACACGCTTGGACGCCACCGCGACCGGCCGTCGGTGCGTGCCCTCGCTCCCGATCTGGCCGACGCGATCGCCTGCACGACCGCTTCCTAGAGAGGTCCAGCCATGCACGAGATCTTCATCAACTTCCGCACCAAGGGCGGCAAGGAGATCGCCTACATGTGCCAGCAGGCGCTGGCAGACAGGTTCGGCCCCGACAGCATCTTCCTGGCCGGCGGATCCATCGGGGTCGGGAACGACTTCACTAAGGCGTTACCCCAGGCGGTCCGCCGGAGCCGGGTCCTGCTCGTGATCGTCGACGAGCACTGGCTCGATGCCCCGGATCCCAAGAATCCGGGCAGGCGGGCTTTGGCCAACCCGCAGGACTGGGTGCGCCGCGAGATCGAGGAAGCCTTCGATTCAGGAGTGCTCGTCGTCCCCGTCCTGGCAGCACGCAAGCTGGAACAGCTCAACCCCCACCGCCTTCCCAAGACCATCGCGCAATTGGCGGTGTGCCAGTACGCGCGCGTCCAGCTGCGCACCTTCGCCACGGACCTGGTGAGCCTCGGCGACCGCCTTGTGCAGCAGGTCCCCGGCCTGGCCGCAATGGACAGGCAAGAGCCGACCCAGCGCAGTGATGAGTCCGACGAACGCACCAGCGTCCACAACAAGCGTCAGAGTGGTGGCATCGGGCACGTCGGCGGCTCAGTCGGAACGTTCGTCGGCGAATCCCACAGCCCCATGCACACCGGCAGCGGCGACATGGTCAACAACCACCACGAGAACGGTGACGGCACCACCTACTACACAGGGGACAACGGCACAGTCCGCCAGCGGTTCGGCCCTCGCACCCGCCCCACGCACGGAAAAGGCGAGCGGTGACGGAGAACGGCGGTACGTACGTCCACGAATCCCACGGCTCGGTACACGGAGGCGAGGGCCCTCAGTACAACTTCTACGTGGCTGCGGCGGCGGCCACATCCCGCCTCCGTGACCAGGCAGGACGTCGGCCCCGCACCATCTCTCGGACCGACCGCATCCACCTCTATCAACGTTTCGTGGATCCACCACAATTCACAAGGGTCCGCGAGGTGCTGCGAGAGGCTCGCGTCGTCCTGCTCGATGGCCCACCCGGCAGCGGTCGGCGTGCGGCAGCTGTGATGTTGCTGCACGAACTCCCGGACTCACAGGGAAGTCTTCACGAATTGCCCGACACCCTGGACGACTCCGCTGCTTCCGTCTTCGACGCACGCGAGGTAAGTGCCGGAGACCGACTCCTGCTGGACCTGTCGGAAGCAGAGGAGGCGCGGTATGTGGAGATCCAACGGGACCTCTTCGCCTTCCGTGACCGCCTCGGCCCGCTCGACGCCCATCTCGTCGTAGTGCTGCCGCGCCACCTCGGCTACCTGCTGCGCGACGACCTCAGGCACCTCAGCGCCGAGATCGGCCGCCCCAGCGGCATGCGCGTGCTCGCCAGGCACCTGCGGTGCGAGAACATCGAACCCACCGCTACACAGCTCGAAGGCAAGGAGCTCAGGAAGTACCTGGCCCGCGCTCCACTGCGTACGGTGGCGGCACTCGCCGACGGGATCAGGCGGCACCGCGACACCGATGGGGCGAATCGAGATTTCCCCCAGTGGCTCACCGCGGCCCTGGCCGACGAGCACGACCAGGCCGGCCGTGTCGCCGCGGACATCGCAGCCGAGGAAAGTGGGCGCCGCCGGGCACTGCTGCTGTCCCTCGCCATGTTCCACGGCTCACCACCGAGCACCATCCTCTCCGCCACGAACACCCTGCTCAAAGCCTTGAGCCACCCGCATGACGAGACTCCTCGGCTCGATCGCACCGATCTGTACGCGGAGTTCACCGCTGTGCGTGCCGAGGTCGACGCCGACGGCCGCGTGTCCTTCGCCCTACCGGGCTATGACAGCGCCGTTCGTGACCACTTCTGGACGTACATGCCGGATGTCAGGCGGCAGCTGCGCGACTGGTTCCGGGACTGCATGTCCTCGCCGGGCCTCGAACCTGCCGAACGGCAGGCGGCCGTCGCCCGATTCGCTGAACAGGGACTGCGCTGTCAGCGCCCGGAGGACCTCAGGGCCCTTGTGGAGCGGTGGGCACGCACCGACGCATCTCCGCGCTACCTGCCGGACGCGGCCCAACTCCTGGCGCTCGGCCTCTCCGATGACCAGCACGGCCGTTATTTCCGCCAACAGATCTACGACTGGTCCACGGCGGCAGACACGAACGAACGTCTGAGGCACACCCTCGTGCTGGTCTGTTCGGAGTCCATGGCACCCACCCACCCTGACCAAGCTCTGGTACGACTTCACCACCTGGCGCGCCGTGGCAAGGCCCGGGACGGCGTGGCCGCCCGGAAAGCGGTTCTGTCGCTGGCCCGCTCCGAGAACCGTCTCTATGAGTTGATGCTCACCCGGCTGAGTACGGACAGGGACCAGAACTCATGGGCAGAGAGGGACAGCGCCTTGTTCCTCGCACTGGCCGATCCCATCCGCCGCATCCGCTCGCCGCGTGTCCGGGCGTTGCTGGCCCAGGGGTGGTCGGCGGCGTTGCGCCGACCGGACGAGTCGTGGGCCGGGTACCTACCCCACTGGCTCAGCGCGTGCATCGAGTACGCCGAGCATCGGGGCCACATCCTTGAGGTTCTGGCCGCTGCCTGCGCTGCGGACTCCCGCACTGCCGGGCGTCTCTACCGGGCCGCGCGGGCATGGCAGCACGCGGCTGACGGAGCCATCGCCGATCGTGCGGACACCGTCGACCACCTGCTCCACGCGATCGATATCCAGCAAGGCATCGAGTCGTATCCAAACGCCGTCTGACGTGGACATCGGGGGTTCGCCATGCGTTCCGGCCAGAAGACCATGACGTTGTTCGTGACCATCATCTTGGGGCTGATCCTTGTCATCCTCGGCCTGAGCACGAGCTGGCCGCCGTGGGCCTGGCCCGCGACAGCCATGCTGTTGCTGCTCATCGCGGCCGTCACCCACAACGCCCTCAGCCGAGGCGCCGACGAGGTGTCGTCCGCCGCGGCCCCTGGGCCGCAGCCTGAACTCTTCACGCTGGAGCGCCCTGAGCGGCGGGTCACCCACGTCGCGCTGCCGAGTGCCACCCCTGACTACGACTTCTCGTTCGCCGCGACCGTTCTCTGGGCCGAACTGGAAGCCCCAGAGGACGCTCCGGTCATCAACCCCGCGGGTCTGGCGGTGAACGCCATCCTTCAACGAGCACAGCAACTCACGGAAGGGCAGCCACCCACGCGAAGCGCATTCGTGCAGCACCAGCTCAACGGGGCACTGGGCACCATGCGGATGGATCCCACGGGCCGTGTGCTGGCCATGGCCCAAGACGTATCGCTGAGCCTGCCGGAACAGGATCGCGAGCGCCTGAGCAAGCTCTCCGACGTCCGTAAGGACGAAGACGTCTGGGAGCACGAACGCAACTACGAACGGAGCAAAAGGACCTACCTCGGCAATGACGTCCTCAAGGACGCTGGCAGCGCTGTCGTCTGGTGGCTTTCACGCAACGACGAGGAAGTCGAAGGCACCGTCGATCGGATTGGCCTGCTGGCCCGCCTGTCGGCGGCGGCGAACAACGATGTGGTCGCGCCTCCCTTCGAGCACCTCGTATCACCGCCCCTTTCCGTCGCCGAACCGTTCGGGACCGACAGCGAACAGCAATCCCCCACCGGGTGGGCCGACGACTCGATCCCCTACGAGGCCGGAACGAGTGACGAAGCGGCAGGCACGGACACGGTCGATGCCTTCCTGAAATGGTTCGGCATCTCCCCCGACGCCCCGGAGCACGACCTGTTCGTCGAGCGGCTCATCAAGCTTGCCCACGCCCACGACAAGCCCGATGTCGTTGACGACATCCGGCGGCGCTTCGGGCCTCAAGACCCCGACGGGGACGACGACGTGTCGATGCCGAACGGCTCCGACGGCTGACGCACCGAGGCCCGGTGCCCCCGCTAAGGGGCACCGGGCCTCGGTGAACAAGCGACAGGAGATCAGCTCTCCAGACCCGCGGCCTTCCGCAGCGCGTCCACGCGGTCCGTCTTCTCCCACGTGAACTCCGGCAGCGAGCGGCCGAAGTGGCCGTACGCGGCGGTCTGGGAGTAGATCGGGCGGAGCAGGTCGAGGTCGCGGATGATCGCGGCCGGGCGGAGGTCGAAGACCTCGCTGATGGCCTGCTCGATCTTGTCCGTGTCGATGGTGTTGGTGCCGAAGGTCTCGACGAACAGACCGACCGGCTCGGCCTTGCCGATCGCGTAGGCGACCTGGACCTCGCAGCGCGAGGCGAGGCCCGCGGCCACCACGTTCTTGGCGACCCAGCGCATCGCGTACGCCGCCGAGCGGTCCACCTTGGACGGGTCCTTGCCGGAGAAGGCGCCGCCGCCGTGGCGGGACATGCCGCCGTAGGTGTCGATGATGATCTTGCGGCCGGTCAGGCCCGCGTCACCCATCGGGCCGCCGATCTCGAAGCGGCCGGTCGGGTTGACCAGGAGGCGGTAGCCCTCGGTCTCCAGCTTGATGCCGTCCTCGACCAGGGCCTTGAGCTCCGGCTCGACGACGAACTCGCGGATGTCGGGGGCGAGCAGCGACTCCAGGTCGATGTCCGACGCGTGCTGCGAGGAGACGACGACCGTGTCGAGGCGGACGGCCTTGTCGCCGTCGTACTCGATGGTGACCTGGGTCTTTCCGTCGGGGCGCAGGTAGGGGATGGTCCCGTTCTTGCGCACCTCGGAGAGGCGGCGCGAGAGGCGGTGCGCGAGGTGGATCGGGAGCGGCATCAGCTCCGGGGTCTCGTCGCAGGCGTAGCCGAACATCAGGCCCTGGTCACCGGCGCCCTGCCGGTCGAGCTCGTCCTCGTCGCCCTCGACACGGCTCTCGTACGCCGTGTCGACGCCCTGCGCGATGTCCGGGGACTGCGCGCCGATGGACACCGAGACGCCACAGGAGGCGCCGTCGAAGCCCTTCTTGGAGGAGTCGTATCCGATCTCGAGGATCTTCTCGCGCACCAGCTGCGCGATCGGCGCGTACGCCTTGGTCGTGACCTCACCGGCGACGTGCACGAGGCCGGTGGTGATGAGCGTTTCGACGGCGACCCGGGACGTCGGGTCCTCACGCAGAAGCGCGTCGAGAATGGTGTCGCTGATCTGGTCAGCGATCTTGTCGGGGTGACCCTCGGTCACGGACTCCGAGGTGAAGAGACGGCGGGACACATCGCTCCCTGTGGTTGCAGCGGCTGCTGGCTGATCATTGATGGACGGGCCGAGAGCTGCGCTCGACGACGTCCGAGACCAGTTTATCGGTCACACACGGCCGCATGGCCACCTCTCTCGTCAGAAGAGAGGCCTGTGACCTGCGGCACTGCATTGTGCGATACGACGATCGGCCTCCACCAGAGGGCTCAAGGCCCGCATTTGGCGGGTTTAGGGTGGGTTTAAAGCGCCCGGAGGGGCGAAGGGTGCGCCGGGGTCCTTTTCCGGCCATCGGCCCGGCCACGATCCGGACCGATGGCTTCAGGCGCGTTACGACCGGTCAAGGCGCGGTACGACCAGATCCCAGACCGTGTCGGCGAGATCGTCCTTGGGGCCGTAGGGCACCGGCGTCTCACTGCCGTCGGCACCGAGCACCACGGCCTCGTTCCGCTCAGAGCCGAACGTCTTGCGCTCACCGACTTCGTTCACTACGAGGAGGTCGCAGCCCTTGCGGGCGAGCTTGGCCCGGCCGTTGGCCAGCACGTTGTCCGTCTCGGCCGCGAAGCCGACGACGACCTGGCCGGGGCGGGGGCGGTCGCCCGAGAGCTCGGCGAGGACGTCCGGATTGCGGACGAGGGTGAGCGGAGCCGGGTCCTCGCCGTCCTGCTTCTTGATCTTTCCGGCGGCGTACGCGGCCGGGCGGAAGTCGGCCACGGCGGCGGCCATCACCACCGCGTCGGCGTCGGCGGCCGCCTTCAGGACGGCCTCGCGGAGCTGGACGGCGGTGCCCACGGGCACGATGTCGACGCCCGCCGGGTCCGGCAGCGCGGTGTTCGCCGCGACGAGCGTGACGCGGGCCCCGCGCGCGGCGGCGCTGCGGGCGAGGGCGTAGCCCTGCTTGCCGGAGGAGCGGTTGCCGAGGAAGCGCACGGGGTCGAGGGGCTCGCGGGTGCCGCCCGCGCTGACGACGACGTGCCGGCCCGCGAGGTCCTGGGCGGCCGTTCCGCGCGCGAGGACGCGGCGTACGACGTCGAAGAGCTCGGCGGGCTCGGGAAAGCGCCCCTTGCCGGTGTCGACGCCGGTGAGGCGGCCGACGGCCGGTTCCACGACGAGGGCGCCGCGGCGGCGCAGCGTGGCGACGTTCTCCTGGGTGGCCGGGTGCTCCCACATCTCGGTGTGCATGGCCGGGGCGAAGACCACCGGGCAGCGGGCCGTGAGGAGCGTGTTCGTGAGCAGGTCGTCGGCGAGGCCGTGGGCGGCCTTGGCCAGCATGTCGGCGGTGGCGGGCGCCACGATCACCAGGTCGGCGTGTTGTCCGATGCGCACGTGCGGCACCTCGTGGACGTCGGACCAGACCTCCGTGGAGACGGGGTGGCCGGACAGCGCGGACCAGGTCGCGGCGCCGACGAAGTGCAGCGCGGAGGCGGTGGGCACGACGCGTACGTCGTGGCCGGACTCGGTGAGCCGGCGAAGGAGCTCGCACGCCTTGTAGGCGGCGATCCCACCGCTGACCCCCAGAACGACCTTCGGCTTGTCCACCGTGCCTCCCCGCACTCGGTCGCGCGGCCGCTGCGGCGCGCGTACGACTCCATGACACACCACAGGCCCGGCAGGTGCTCTGCCGGGCCTGTGGTGAACGTATGACTGCTTACTGGGCCGGGCCCTCGATGGCCTCGGACGTCAGCAGACCGGCGTTGATCTCGCGGAGCGCGATCGACAGCGGCTTCTCGTGCACGTGGGTGTCCACGAGCGGGCCGACGTACTCGAGAAGGCCCTCACCGAGCTGCGAGTAGTACGCGTTGATCTGACGGGCGCGCTTGGCGGCGTAGATCACGAGGCTGTACTTCGAGTCGGTGGCCTCGAGCAGCTCATCAATCGGCGGGTTGATGATGCCCTCGGGCGCGGTGATGGAAGAGGACACTCTCTGCCTTCCGAAGGGGGTGAAGAAAGGGGTGAAGATCAAACAACTTTCATCAAGGCTAGCAGCTCGCGCGCCACGTCCTCGACCGAGGTGTTGACCAGGGTGGTGTCGAATTCGGGCTCCGCGGCCAGTTCCACGCGCGCGGCCTTGAGTCTGCGCTCGATCACCTCGGCCGCCTCGGTGCCGCGCCCGGTGAGGCGGCGCACCAGCTCGTCCCAGCTCGGCGGGGCGAGGAAGACCAGCTGGGCGTCGCCCATGGACTCCCGCACCTGCCGGGCGCCCTGGAGGTCGATCTCCAGGAGGACGGGCTCGCCCGCCTCCAGGCGGTCCATGACCGCGCGACGGGGCGTGCCGTAGCGGTTGCCCGCGAACTCCGCCCACTCCAGGAGCTCACCATTGGCGATCAGCTTGTCCATTTCCTCGTCGGAGACGAAGAAATAGTGCACACCATGGCGCTCGCCGGGGCGCGGCTTGCGGGTCGTCGCCGAGACCGAGAGCCAGACCTCGGGGTGTTCCTTGCGCATATGGGCGACGACCGTGCTCTTGCCGACCCCGGAGGGGCCGGAGAGCACGGTCAGCCGCGGACGTTCACTCATGCAGCGATTATCCAGGTTCTCAGAGGTGCCTGAGACCAGGTTCGCAGGACGGCGCGCGGCCGTCAGGCGCCACTGCCGCCGAACTCGCGCTCCAGGGACGCGATCTGGTTGGAGCCAAGACCGCGCACGCGGCGGCTCTCGGAGATGCCGAGGCGCTCCATGATCTGCTTGGCGCGGACCTTGCCCACGCCGGGCAGCGACTCCAAGAGGGCGGAGACCTTCATCTTGCCGATGACGTCGTTCTCCTGGCCCTGCTTGATGACCTCGTGAAGGGAGGCGCCGGAGTGCTTGAGTCGATTCTTGACCTCGGCCCGCTCCCGGCGAGCCGCGGCGGCCTTTTCGAGCGCGGCTGCGCGCTGTTCAGGGGTAAGGGGCGGAAGAGCCACGCCTACGTCACCTCGAAGATCGAACTGTCGGATACGGACCGGTGAGGAACCTAGTCGCCCCACACCAGGGGAGCAACGTGCAACGCGCTTGCCCGTTGGCTCTGGTCGGAGACTAGCGGCCATGGCCGCCTGAGTCAGCGAGAACAAGCGAAAAGTCCAGGTCAGCCTCTGTTGAGCCCGGCATATCGGGCAATTCACCCCTGATTTGGCCGGGTGTCGTGTAAGCAACGCGTCAGTTCGGCGGGCTGATGCCCTCGGTGCACGACGTCCGCAGAACGTCCACGGGGCCGAATGCGGAACACACACATGGCCGAGGACCGACCTTTCGCGAGGTCGGTCGCCGGGCCGGACACCCGTCCGCCCCGGACCGGATCAACCGGTTCCGGGGCGGACGCCCGAGGCTCGGCGGGGGCTAGCCGCCGACCGCCTGCCGCACCTCGTCCGCGAAGCGCGCGGCGGCCTCGCGCAGCGCCCCGGCGTCGGGGCCCGCCTTGAGCACGCCGCGGCTCACGTTCGGCACGACGTTGCGCACGGCCGCGCCGAAGACGCGGGGCAGGTCCGCGGGCGTGGCGCCCTGCGCCCCGATGCCGGGGGCCAGGAGCGGCCCGTTGATGTCCAGGTCGAAGGACGACAGGTCGCCGAGGGTGGCGCCGACCACCGCGCCGTACGAGCCCATGGGCGCGGCCCCGGCGTTCTCGCGGGCCAGGTGGCCCAGCATGGTCGCGCCGATGGTACGGCCGTCGGCACGCTCGGCACGCTGCACCTCCGCGCCCTCGGGGTTGGACGTCAGGGCGAGCACGAAGAGCCCCGAGCCGCTCTCCCGGGCGAGATCGACGGCGGGCCGCAGGGACTCGTACCCGAGGTACGGCGAGACCGTCAGGGCGTCCGAGAACAGCGGCGCGTCCGGGTGCAGGAAGGCCTCCGCGTACGCGGCCATGGTGGAGCCGATGTCGCCGCGCTTGGCGTCCATGACGACCAGGCCCCCGGCCGCGCGCAGCTCCGCGACGGCCCGCTCCAGGACGGCCACGCCGCGCGAGCCGAAGCGCTCGAAGAACGCGGCCTGCGGCTTGAAGACGGCGACCTGGTCGCCCAGGGCCTCCACGACGGTGCGCGTGAAGGTCTCCAGGCCCTTGATGTCGTCGTCCAGGCCCCACGAGGCCAGGAGCGAGGCGTGCGGGTCGATGCCCACGCAGAGCGGGCCGCGGGTGTCCATGGCGTGGCGCAGCCGCGCGCCGAAGGGTTCCTGGGGGCTCATGCGGCGGGGGCCTTTCGGGTGTCGGCGCCGATCGCTTCGGCGAGCGTGGCGTACGGGGAGGTGGCGAGCCGCGCGGCGAGGCCCTTGTGGATGCCGCGCGCCCAGAACGGGCCCTCGTAGATGAACGCGCTGTAGCCCTGCACCAGGGTCGCGCCCGCGAGGATGCGCTGCCAGGCGTCCTCGGCGTTCTCGACGCCGCCGACGCCCACCAGGGTGATCCGGTCGCCCACGCGCGCGTAGAGGCGGCGCAGGACCTCCAGGGAGCGCTCCTTGAGGGGCGCGCCGGAAAGACCGCCGGTCTCCTTGACCAGCTCGGGGTCGGAGGCCAGGCCGAGGCCCTCGCGCGCGATGGTCGTGTTCGTGGCGATGATGCCGTCGAGACCGAGCTCCACGGCGAGGTCGGCGACCGCGTCGACGTCCTCGTCGGCCAGGTCGGGCGCGATCTTGACGAGCAGCGGGACGCGGCGGCCCTCGACGCTGCGGTCCGCGGCCTCGCGCACGGCACTCAGCAGGGGCCGCAGCGACTCGGTGGCCTGGAGGTTGCGAAGGCCCGGCGTGTTCGGCGAGGACACGTTGACGACGAGGTAGTCGGCGTGGCGGGCCAGGCGCTCGGTGGACTTCACGTAGTCGGCGGCGGCCTCGGCCTCCGGCACGACCTTGGTCTTGCCGATGTTGACGCCGACGACGGTCCTGAAGACCTCCTCGCGGGCCGCCAGGCGCGCGGCGACGGCCGCCGAGCCGTCGTTGTTGAAGCCCATGCGGTTGATCAGGGCGCGGTCCTCGACGAGGCGGAAGAGCCGCTTCTTGGGGTTGCCGGGCTGCGGCTCGCCGGTGACCGTGCCGATCTCGACGTGGTCGAAGCCGAGCATGGCCATGCCGTCGATCGCGGCGGCGTTCTTGTCGAACCCGGCGGCGAGCCCGAAGGGGCCGTGCATGCGCAGACCGAAGGCCTCGGTGCGCAGCTCCTTGTGGCGGGGGGCGAGGGCGGCGGCCACGAAGGTCCGCAGGACCGGGATCCGCGCGATGCGGCGGATCCAGCCGAAGGCCAGGTGGTGGGCGCGCTCGGGGTCCATGCGCCGGAAGACGAGCCGGAAGAAGAATGCGTACATGCTGGTGTCCTCATGAAGAGGGGGACACCGTTTCCGGTGTCCCCCTCGTGGGCTACTAGTCGCGGGCCGCAGTCAGGTGCTGTGCGTGTTCCTGGAGCGAGCGGACGCCCACTCCGCCGTGGTGGAGCGCGTCGATGCCCTGGACGGCGGCGGCGAGGCCCTGGACCGTCGTCAGGCACGGCACGGACCGGGCGACGGCCGCGGTGCGGATGTCGTAGCCGTCGAGGCGGCCGCCGGTGCCGTACGGGGTGTTGACGATGAGGTCGACCTGGCCGTCGTGGATCAGCTGGACGATGGTCTTCTCGCCGTTCGGGCCCTCGCCCTCGGACTGCTTGCGCACGACCGTGGCGTTGATGCCGTTGCGCTTGAGCACCTCGGCCGTGCCGGACGTGGCGAGCAGCTCGAAGCCGTGCGCGACGAGCTCGCGCGCCGGGAAGATCATCGAGCGCTTGTCGCGGTTGGCGACGGAGATGAACGCGCGGCCCTTGGTGGGCAGCGGCCCGTACGCGCCCGCCTGCGACTTGGCGTACGCCGTGCCGAAGACGGAGTCGATGCCCATGACCTCGCCGGTGGAGCGCATCTCGGGGCCGAGCACGGTGTCGACGCCGCGGCCCTGGATGTCGCGGAAGCGCGACCAGGGCATCACGGCCTCCTTGACGGAGATCGGCGCGTCGAGCGGCAGCTCGCCGCCGTCACCGGTGGCCGGAAGCAGCCCCTCGGAGCGCAGCTCGGCGATCGTCGCGCCGAGCGAGATGCGGGCGGCGGCCTTGGCGAGCGGCACCGCGGTGGCCTTCGAGGTGAAGGGCACGGTGCGCGAGGCGCGCGGGTTGGCCTCCAGGACGTACAGGATGTCCCCGGCCATGGCGAACTGGATGTTGATCAGGCCGCGCACCCCGACGCCGCGCGCGATGGCCTCCGTGGAGGTGCGCAGGCGCTTGATGTCGTGGCCGCCGAGCGTGATCGGGGGCAGCGCGCACGCCGAGTCGCCGGAGTGGATGCCGGCCTCCTCGATGTGCTCCATGACGCCGCCCAGGTACAGCTCGTGGCCGTCGTAGAGCGCGTCCACGTCGATCTCGATGGCGTCGTCGAGGAAGCGGTCGACGAGGACCGGGCGGTCGGCGCCGATCTCGGTGGACTCGGCGATGTACGCCTGGAGGCGGGCCTCCTCGTACACGATCTCCATGCCGCGGCCGCCGAGCACGTACGAGGGCCGCACGAGCACGGGGTAGCCGATCTCGTCGGCGATGGCCTTGGCCTCGGTGAAGGTCGTGGCGGTGCCGTGCTTGGGCGCGGGCAGGCCCGCCTCGGCGAGGACGCGGCCGAAGGCGCCGCGGTCCTCGGCGGCGTGGATGGCCTCCGGCGAGGTGCCGACGACAGGCACGCCGTTGTCCTTCAGGGCCTGCGAGAGGCCGAGCGGGGTCTGGCCGCCGAGCTGGACGACGACGCCCGCGATCGGGCCCGCGAGGGACTCCGCGTGGACGATCTCCAGGACGTCCTCCAAGGTGAGCGGCTCGAAGTAGAGCCGGTCGGAGGTGTCGTAGTCCGTGGAGACGGTCTCCGGGTTGCAGTTGACCATGACGGTCTCGTAGCCCGCGTCGTGCAGCGCGAAGGAGGCGTGCACGCAGGAGTAGTCGAACTCGATGCCCTGGCCGATGCGGTTCGGGCCCGAGCCCAGGATGATCACCGCGGGCTTCTCGCGCGGCGCGACCTCGGACTCCTCGTCGTAGGAGGAGTAGAAGTACGGCGTCTTCGCGGCGAACTCGGCGGCGCAGGTGTCGACCGTCTTGTAGACGGGACGGACGCCGAGGGCGTGCCGGACCTCGCGCACCACGTCCTCGCGCAGACCGCGGATCTCGGCGATCTGCGTGTCGGAGAAGCCGTGGCGCTTGGCCTCGGCGAGCAGTTCCATGGTGAGGTCGTCGGCCTCGGTCAGCTCGTCCGCGATCTCCTTGATCAGGAAGAGCTGGTCGACGAACCACGGGTCGATCTTCGTGGCGTCGAAGACCTCCTGCGGCGTGGCGCCGGCGCGGATGGCCTGCATGACGGTGTTGATGCGGCCGTCGGTGGGGCGCACGGCGGCGCGGAGCAGCGTGTACTTGTCGCCGGGCTTGCCGGTGAAGGAGAACTGGCTGCCCTTCTTCTCCAGGGAGCGCAGCGCCTTCTGCAGGGCCTCGGTGAAGTTGCGGCCGATGGCCATGGCCTCGCCGACCGACTTCATGGTCGTGGTCAGCGTGGAATCGGCCTGCGGGAACTTCTCGAACGCGAAGCGCGGGGCCTTGACGACGACGTAGTCGAGGGTCGGCTCGAAGGAGGCCGGGGTCTTCTCGGTGATGTCGTTGGGGATCTCATCGAGGGTGTAGCCCACGGCCAGCTTCGCAGCGATCTTCGCGATCGGGAAGCCGGTGGCCTTCGACGCGAGCGCGGAGGACCGCGAGACGCGCGGGTTCATCTCGATGACGATGACGCGGCCGTCGACCGGGTTCACCGCGAACTGGATGTTGCAGCCGCCGGTGTCGACGCCGACCTCACGGATGATCGCGATGCCGACGTCCCGCAGGATCTGGTACTCGCGGTCGGTGAGGGTCATCGCGGGCGCGACGGTGATCGAGTCGCCGGTGTGCACGCCCATCGGGTCGAAGTTCTCGATGGAGCAGACGACCACGACGTTGTCGTGCTTGTCGCGCATCAGCTCCAGCTCGTACTCCTTCCAGCCGAGGATGGACTCCTCCAGGAGCACCTCGGTGGTCGGCGAGAGGGTGAGGCCCTGGCCCGCGATGCGGCGCAGCTCGTCCTCGTTGTGCGCGAAGCCGGATCCTGCGCCGCCCATGGTGAAGGAGGGCCGCACGACGACCGGGTAGCCGCCGAGCTCGTCGACGCCGCCCAGGACGTCGTCCATGGAGTGGCAGATCACCGAGCGCGCGGACTCGCCGTGGCCGATCTTGGCACGGACGGCCTCGACGACGTCCTTGAAGAGGTCGCGGTCCTCGCCCTTGTTGATCGCCTCGACGTTGGCACCGATCAGCTCGACGCCGTACTTCTCCAGGACGCCCTGCTCGTGCATCGAGATGGCGGTGTTGAGCGCGGTCTGGCCGCCGAGGGTGGGCAGGAGCGCGTCGGGGCGCTCCTTGGCGATGATCTTCTCGACGAACTCCGGGGTGATCGGCTCGACGTACGTGGCGTCGGCGATCTCCGGGTCGGTCATGATCGTCGCCGGGTTCGAGTTGACGAGGATGACGCGCAGGCCCTCGGACTTGAGGACGCGGCACGCCTGGGTGCCGGAGTAGTCGAACTCCGCGGCCTGGCCGATGACGATCGGGCCGGAGCCGATGACCAGGACGGACTGGATATCGGTGCGCTTAGGCACGCTGGCCCTCCATCAGGGTGGTGAAACGGTCGAAGAGGTACGCGGCGTCGTGCGGGCCGGCGGCCGCCTCGGGGTGGTACTGGACGCTGAACGCGGGCTGGTCGAGGAGCTGGAGCCCCTCCACCACCTGGTCGTTGAGGCACACGTGGGAGACCTCGGCGCGTCCGAAGGGGGTGTCGGAGACCTGGTCGAGCGGCGCGTCGACGGCGAAGCCGTGGTTGTGCGCGGTGACCTCGACCTTGCCCGTGGTGCGGTCCTGCACGGGCTGGTTGATGCCGCGGTGGCCGTACTTCAGCTTGTACGTGCCGAAGCCGAGGGCGCGACCGAGGATCTGGTTGCCGAAGCAGATGCCGAACAGCGGCGTCTTGCGCTTGAGGACCTCCCGCATGACGGCCACGGGGCCGTCGGCGGTCGCCGGGTCGCCGGGGCCGTTGGAGAAGAACACGCCGTCGGGGTTCACGACGTAGACGTCCTCGGCGGTCGCGGTGGCGGGAAGCACGTGCACCTCGATGCCGCGCTCGGCCATGCGCTGCGGGGTCATGCCCTTGATGCCGAGGTCGACGGCGGCCACGGTGAACTTCTTCTCGCCGATCGCCGGGACGACGTACGTCTCCTTGGTGGCGACCTCCGCGGAGAGGTTCGCGCCCTTCATCTGCGGCTGCGCCTGCACCTTGGCGATCAGCTCGGCGTCGGCGGCGATCGCCTCGCCGGAGAAGACGCCGACGCGCATGGCGCCGCGCTCGCGCAGGTGGCGGGTCAGGGCGCGGGTGTCGACGCCGCTGATGCCGACGACGCCCTGTCGCTTGAGCTCCTCGTCGAGGGAGCGCCGGGAGCGCCAGTTGGAGGGCACCCGGGCGGGGTCGCGGACCACGTAGCCCGCGACCCAGATCCGCTGCGACTCGGGGTCCTCGTCGTTGACACCGGTGTTGCCGATGTGCGGCGCGGTCATCACGACGACCTGGCGGTGGTACGAGGGGTCGGTGAGGGTCTCCTGGTAGCCGGTCATGCCGGTGGAGAAGACGGCCTCGCCGAAGGTCTCCCCCACCGCGCCGTAGGCGCGGCCGCGGAAGACGCGGCCGTCCTCAAGGACGAGTACGGCGGGAGTCTTCACGGCTCCCTTGGTGGAGGTCGTCATCGTGCGCCTTCCGTTTCCGTCGTGCTCTGGATCCCGGCGCCGGTGCCGTCGATCTCGGTGTTGTCGATCATGTTGTTGAGGATCTCGACCCAGTCGGCCTGCTCCGCGGCGTGATCGGAGCGGAAGCCGGAGTCGATCAGCTTGTCGCCGTGTGCCCAGGTGACGATCAGCAGGCCGCCCTCGGCGAGGACCTTGCCCGCGATGCCCTTGTCGAGGCGAGCCTCGCGCAGGGCCTCCTTCGGGATGAAGAAGTCCCGCGCCCCGGGGCGGACGACGTCCAGGCCCGCCTCGGTGAGGGTCAGCTCCACGCGGCTGCGGGTGCCCAGGCCGTGCGCCACGATGCGGTCCAGCCACTGGCCGGCCGTGGTCGAGCCGTGGTAGCGGCCGGTCAGCTCAAGTTTCGTCGCACCGGGGTCGGACGGCGCGTCGGGGAGCTCGGGGAGGTCGCCCTGGAGGGTGCCGCGCCACTTCCAGCCCTCGCGCATCAGCCAGTAGACGAGCGCGATGAAGAGCAGGATTCCGACGACCCAGCCGATCCGCGCACCCCAGTCGGTGACCTGCGCGGACTTCTCGTCTGCGGCCAGCTGGGGCAGGGCGGAGGAGGTGAGGAGATGCGTTGCGGTCACTGAAGCTTCCCGTCGACGAGCGTGGCCCGACCCCGGAGCCAGGTGTGCGTGACGCGTCCCGGAAGCTCACGGCCCTCGTAGGGGGTGTTGCGGCTCCGGGAGGCGAAGCCCGCGGGGTCCACCTCTCCAAGGTATGCCGGATCGACGAGCGTGAGGTTCGCGGGCTCGCCGGGCGCGACCGGGCGGCCCTGGCCCTTCGCCTGCCCGATCTCGGCGGGCTTGGCGGACATCCGGTCGGCGACCCCGGCCCAGGTGAGCAGGCCGGTGTCGACCATCGTGTGCTGGACGACCGAGAGGGCGGTCTCCAGGCCCACCATGCCCATGGCGGCCGCGGCCCACTCGCAGTCCTTGTCCTCGTGCGGGTGCGGGGCGTGGTCGGTGGCGACGATGTCGATGGTGCCGTCGGCCAGGGCCTCGCGCAGCGCCAGCACGTCGGCTTCCGTGCGCAGCGGCGGGTTGACCTTGTAGACCGGGTTGTACGAGCGGACCAGCTCGTCGGTGAGGAGCAGGTGGTGCGGGGTGACCTCGGCGGTGACGTCGATGCCGCGGGACTTGGCCCAGCGGACGATCTCGACGGACCCGGCCGTGGACAGGTGGCAGATGTGCACCCGGGAGCCGACGTGCTCGGCGAGCAGCACGTCCCGGGCGATGATCGACTCCTCGGCGACGGCGGGCCAGCCGCCGAGCCCCAGCTCCGCCGAGACGACGCCCTCGTTCATCTGGGCGCCCTCGGTGAGCCGCGGCTCCTGGGCGTGCTGGGCGACGACGCCGCCGAAGGCCTTCACGTACTCCAGGGCGCGCCGCATCATCACGGCGTCGTCGACGCACTTGCCGTCGTCGGAGAAGACGGTGACCCCGGCGGCCGACTCGTGCATGGCGCCCAGCTCGGCGAGCTTCTTGCCCTCCAGACCGACGGTGACGGCGCCGATCGGCTGCACGTCGCAGTAGCCGGACTCCTTGCCGAGCCGCCAGACCTGCTCGACGACGCCCGCGGTGTCGGCGACCGGGAAGGTGTTGGCCATCGCGAACACGGTGGTGTAGCCGCCGCTGGCGGCCGCGCGGGTGCCGGTGAGGACCGTCTCGGAGTCCTCGCGGCCGGGCTCGCGCAGATGGGTGTGCAGGTCGACCAGGCCCGGCAGCAGGACCTTGCCGTCGGCCTCGACGACGGTGGCGCCCTCGGCGCTCAGCGAGTCACCCACGGCCTCGATGGTCTCGCCGTCGATCAGCACGTCCTGCGGCTCGCCGCCGAGCACCCGCGCACCACGGATAAGGATCTTGGTCATGACTGTTACTTCTCCTCGGTACGGGTGTGGGTGACGGCGGGCTCCTGGCCGCCGAGCAGCAGATAGAGGACGGCCATGCGGATGGAGACGCCGTTGGCGACCTGCTCGACGACCGTGCAGCGGTCGGAGTCGGCGACCTCGGCGGTGATCTCCATGCCGCGGACCATCGGGCCCGGGTGCATCACGATCGCGTGGTCGGGCATCTTGGCCATGCGGTCGCCGTCCAGGCCGTACCGGCGCGAGTACTCGCGCTCGGTCGGGAAGAACGCGGCGTTCATGCGCTCGCGCTGGACGCGCAGCATCATCACGGCGTCGGACTTCGGCAGGACCCGGTCCAGGTCGTAGGACACCTCGCACGGCCAGTGCTCGACGCCGACCGGCACCAGGGTGGGCGGGGCGACCAGGGTGACCTCGGCGCCGAGGGTGTGCAGCAGGTCGACGTTCGAGCGGGCGACGCGGCTGTGCAGCACGTCACCGACGATCGTGATCCGCCTGCCGCTCAGGTCCTGGCCGAGGCCGGTGTCGCGGCCGACGAGGCGGCGGCGCATGGTGAAGGCGTCGAGCAGGGCCTGCGTGGGGTGCTGGTGGGTGCCGTCGCCGGCGTTGATGACGGCCGCGTCGACCCAGCCGGAGTTCGCGAGTGTGTACGGCGCGCCGGAGGCCCCGTGCCGGATGACGACGGCGTCGACGCCCATGGCCTCCAGGGTCTGCGCGGTGTCCTTCAGGGACTCGCCCTTGGAGACGCTCGACCCCTTGGCACTGAAGTTGATCACGTCCGCGGAGAGCCGCTTCTCGGCGGCCTCGAACGAGATCCGGGTGCGGGTCGAGTCCTCGAAGAAGAGGTTGACGACGGTACGGCCGCGCAGCGTCGGCAGTTTCTTGATCGGCCGGTCCGCGACGCGGGCCATCTCCTCGGCGGTGTCGAGGATGAGCACGGCGTCGTCGCGGGTGAGGTCGGCGGCCGAGATGAGGTGTCGCATCATCTGGTGGGCTCCGTAAGGGATTTCAGGTGTGCTTCAGGCCGGGGGGGCGCCCCTGGGCCGGGCAGCGGGCACGCGGGCGCGCGTCAGTACGGACCCGGCGGGTCCGGTACCGGTACGGGGCGGGCTACTGCTCGCCGGCCGCGGCGGTCGGCTTGGCACCGAGCAGCACGGCGTCGCGGCCGTCCTCCTCGGCGAGCTGGACCTTGACCGTCTCCCGCAGCGACGTCGGGAGGTTCTTGCCGACGTAGTCGGCGCGGATGGGCAGTTCTCGGTGACCGCGGTCGACGAGAACGGCGAGCTGCACCGCGCGCGGGCGGCCGATGTCGTTCAGGGCGTCGAGGGCGGCGCGGATGGTGCGACCGGAGAAGAGCACGTCGTCGACGAGGACGACCAGGCGGCCGTCGATGCCGTCACCGGGGATCTCGGTGCGGGCGAGCGCACGCGGCGGGTGCATGCGCAGGTCGTCGCGGTACATCGTGATGTCGAGGGAGCCGACGGGGACCTTGCGGCCGGTGATCTCCTCGAGCTTGGCGGCGAGCCGCCGGCCGAGGAAGACGCCGCGGGTCGGAATGCCGAGCAGAACGACATCGTCGGCGCCCTTGGCGCGCTCCACGATTTCGTGGGCGATACGGGTCAACACCCGTGCGATGTCCGGGCCTTCGAGAACGGGCCGCGGCACACCGGAGGCATGCGTGTCCATGAAAACGGACCTCCTTCTCCGCCTCACGGGACGGACTTTAAAGGACGTCGAATTTGCGCCAGCTGGCGCCTACAGCGTCTTTTACGGTACCAGCAACGGCAACGTGGGCCGTCACCTCCCCCTCGGAAGGGGCCCTCGGACCCATTCGGCTTGACGCAGCCAAGTAACGCTGCGTAACCTCACAGTGAGTCACCAGCCGCGCGGCGGAGCCGCACGTTGTCACAGCGTCCGGGGAGCTATATGTCCAGCGAATACGCCAAACAGCTCGGGGCCAAGCTCCGCGCCATCCGTACCCAGCAGGGCCTTTCCCTCCACGGTGTCGAGGAGAAGTCCCAGGGTCGCTGGAAGGCGGTCGTGGTGGGGTCGTACGAGCGCGGCGACCGCGCCGTGACCGTGCAGCGCCTTGCCGAGCTGGCGGATTTCTACGGCGTTCCGGTGCAGGAACTCCTTCCGGGCACCCCGCCCGGCGGTGCCGCCGAGCCGCCGCCCAAGCTGGTCCTGGACCTGGAGCGCCTCGCCCACGTCCCCGCCGAGAAGGCAGGCCCGCTGCAGCGGTACGCCGCCACGATCCAGTCGCAGCGCGGTGACTACAACGGCAAGGTGCTCTCCATCCGCCAGGACGACCTGCGCACCCTCGCCGTGATCTACGACCAGTCGCCGTCGGTGCTCACCGAGCAGCTGATCAGCTGGGGCGTCCTGGACGCGGACGCGCGCCGCGCCGTGGCCCACGAAGAGGTCTGAGCCCGTCAAGGGCGATTCCAGCAGAAACGTGCCGCCGGGGTGGCCGGAAACCCAGAGAGGGTTTCCGGCCACCCCGGCGGCTTTGTCATGCCCGGTGAGGGCTTTGTCGGGCCGGATGGATTTCACCGCCGTACGGAAAACCCCGGAGGGCCCGCGGCCGTATTGGCCGCGGGCCCTCCGGGGTACCGCGAAATCGAACCGACGCGGACGCTAGGCGTCCCGGCGAAGGCCCGGCTTGAGGTCCTTGAACCGACCGAGCAGCCCATTCACAAAAGCGGGCGAGTCATCGGTCGAGAACTCCTTGGCGAGCTGGACGGCCTCGTCGAGCACGACGGCGTCCGGCGTGCCGTCCACCCAGATCAGTTCGTACGCGCCGAGCCGCAGGATGTTGCGGTCGACGACCGGCATGCGGTCGAGCGTCCACCCCACCGCGTACTGGGAGATCAGCTCGTCGATGCGGGCCGCGTACTCCTGGTAGCCCTCGACGAGCTCCATCGTGTACTCGCTCACGGGCGGCTGCCGGGTGTCGGTCCGCGAGTGACGCACCCAGTCCGCGAGCACGGTGAGCACGTCGACGCCACGCTGGTCGGCCTCGAAGAGGATCTGGAAGGCGCGCTTGCGGGCCGTGTTACGGGCGGCCACGGTTAGCTGTTCACCCGGCCGAGGTAGCCGCTGTCGCGGGTGTCGACCTTGATCTTCTCACCGGTGGTGATGAAGAGCGGCACGTTGATCTGGTGGCCGGTCTCCAGGATGGCCGGCTTGGTGCCGCCGGTGGAGCGGTCGCCCTGGACGCCCGGCTCGGTCTCCTGGATGGTCAGCTCGACGGCGGCGGGCAGCTCGACGAAGAGGACCTCGCCCTCGTGCTGCGCCACCGTGGCGGTGAAGCCCTCGATCAGGAAGTTCGCGGCGTCGCCGACGGCCTTCTTGTCGATGTGCAGCTGGTCGTAGGTCTCCATGTCCATGAAGACGAAGTACTCGCCGTCCATGTACGAGAACTGCATGTCGCGCTTGTCGACAGTGGCCGTCTCGACCTTGACGCCGGCGTTGAACGTCTTGTCGACGACCTTGCCGGAGAGCACGTTCTTCAGCTTGGTGCGCACGAAGGCAGGGCCCTTGCCGGGCTTGACGTGCTGGAACTCGACGACGGACCAGAGCTGGCCCCCGTCGAGCTTGAGCACCATGCCGTTCTTGAGGTCGTTCGTGGAAGCCACGGTTGCGGAATCTCCTGGACTGACGTGGACGACCCCGGCGCACGCGCTACAGCGCGAGCAGCTCCTTGGTCGTGATGGTGAGTAGCTCGGGTCCGCCGTCCGCTTCGCAGCGAACGACGAGCGTGTCATCGATCCGGACCCCGCCCCGGCCCGGGAGGTGAACCCCCGGTTCGACGGTGACCGGCACGCAAGCGTCCAGTTTACCCATGGCCGCGGGCGCCAACTGCGGGTCCTCGGTGATTTCGAGCCCCACGCCGTGTCCGGTGCGCGGTCCGAGGCCCTCCGCGTACCCGGCGGCGGCCAGGACGTGGCGGGCCGCGCGGTCCACGTCGCGGCAGGCGGCACCGGGTGTGAGGGCCTCGCGACCGGCTCGCTGAGCGGCGAAGACGACGTCGTACAGCTCGATCTGCCAGTCCGCGGGCGAGGTGCCGATCACGAAGGTCCGCCCGACCTCGCTCCGGTATCCGCGGTAGGCGGCGCCGAGGCACACGGACAGGAAGTCCC
Source organism: Streptomyces spectabilis (assembly GCF_008704795.1). Taxonomy (NCBI): domain Bacteria; kingdom Bacillati; phylum Actinomycetota; class Actinomycetes; order Kitasatosporales; family Streptomycetaceae; genus Streptomyces; species Streptomyces spectabilis. The sequence goes on from NZ_CP023690.1 coordinate 2,076,574, forward strand.
CCTCCTCGACGCGCCGGTCGGTGGGGCGGTGGCCGCCGCGCCCGGAGTGCGGCCCGGTGGCCACGGAGGTGGGGAAGGCGGCGCCGTCCGCGCCGTGGTCGACGAGCCGCCGCTCCAGCTCCAGGGCGAGATGGCGCTCGGTGCGCCCCACCAGGATCGACTCCAGGAGCTCCCCGAGGGCCTGGTCGGCGATCTCCGCCGCGATCCGCAGACAGGAGATCTCCTCCTCGTCCTTGACGAGGCGCAGCTGCTCCACGCCGCGTGCGAGGTCGACCAGGCGGAGCCGGGGCGCCACGGAGGCCAGGGCCCGGTGCCGGGCCACGCTCAGATGGTGCTCCTCCACGGCGAGGGACTCCGCGCCCTGCGCCGCCGCCTGTCCGGCCGCCGCGACGGCGGCGTCGCCGTCCGGGGTGTCGAGCACCCGGGTGCGCAGCTCGGCGTCGGGCCGCTGGGGCCCGTCCTCCTCCCCCGGCGGCCGCGGGCACAGCAGGACGTCCTCGGACCGGCCCAGGAGCAGGGCGGCCCCGCTGGGCGCGGCGCCCGCGAGATAGCGGATGTTGGCGGGCCGCGAGACCAGGGCCGCGCCGCCGCCCGCGCACCGCTCCTTGAGCCGCTCCCGCCGAGCCGCGTACACCTCTGACATGGGGCGAGCCTAAGAGCGCGCCCCGGTCCGGGCCGTCTCAGCGCGTCCGACCGGGCGTCGGCGCCGCGCGTACGAGGGGACGGGGGCGGAGCGGTTGACGGGGCGGGACCCGCCGCCCGGGCCTCGGCGCAGGGGCGGGGACGTCGGCTACCGGCTCGGGGCTACCACTTCGGCGGGCTCGTGAGGGCCCGGGCCAGGACCTCGTCGAGGAAGCGGGCGGTGGCGGGGACGTCCAGCTGGGAGTTGTCGATGATGGGCAGGCCCGAGCCGTACCAGCCGGCCATGCGGCCGTGGATGCGGGCCACCTCCTCGTCGGTGAGGCGGCGGTTGCCCGAGCGCTGTGCGTTGCGCTCCAGGACGACCTCAAGGCCCGGCAGCAGGACGACGGGCAGCAGGCCGGGGCCCACGTGCCGCTTCCAGCCGCCGAGGCCGACGACCGGGCGGTCCGGGAAGACGGCGTCGTCGAGGACGCAGGAGATGCCGTTGGCCAGGAAGTTCCGGGCGGCGAAGCCGCAGGTGCGGCGGGCCAGGCGGTACTGCGCCTCGGAGTTGTCGTTCCACCCCGTCTGGGGGTCGGCGAAGCCCGAGCGGACCCATTCGCGGACGTCGTCGAGGCTGATGTGGGCCGTGGGCACCCGGCGGTGCTCCGCCCAGTACTTGGCGACGCTGGTCTTGCCCGCGCCCGCGGGGCCGATGAGGAGCACGGCGAGGGTCGTGGAGCCCGTGTCGGCCGGGGCCGTGCCGGGCGGCGGGCTGGGCACGGCGACGGGGCCGCCGGGCGGGAGCTGGATGTGGCTCGTGGTGTCGCGGGCGGGCGGCGCCGGGGCGTGGTGCGTGGCGTGCGGGGCCGGGTGGGGGTGCGGCGCCGCCGCCGGGGCGTGCGGGGCCTGCGGGGCCCCGGGGGCGTGTGTCGCGCTCGGCAGGGGGGCCTGGCCCGGGTGGTGCGGCACGGGGCCGGAGGGGGCACCGGCGAAGCCCGGCGCGGGCGCTCCGACGGGCACCGGACCCGGCTGCGGCACGCTCGGGTGAGGGGCGGTCGTCGACCAGCCGGTGGCCGGTCCGTGCCCCGGCTGAGGGGGCGGCGGCAGCGGAGACCCCACGGTGTGCTGCATCCGGTGCCACTCCGTCTCGTGCGACTGACCTGGTACGGGCGGCAGGGCCACCCGCACTGAACGGTACCGTCCCCGGCCGACGTTGTGTGAACGGCCGGGGCGGCCCCGAAGTGCCCGTGGCTTGTTTCGCCCGGCCCGCGCGCGGGCCGGGCGAACGGTCAGCCGGCGACTTCGCCGTACGCGGCGAGCAGCACCGCCGGATCCGGTCCTTCGAGGACGGTCGGCTTGGCGAGGCCGTCGAGGACGATGAAGCGCAGCAGGTCGCCACGGGACTTCTTGTCGACCTTCATCGTCTCCAGGAGCTTGGGCCACTGGTCGTAGCGGTAGCTCAGGGGCAGGCCGACGGACTCCAGGACCGTGCGGTGCCGGTCCGCCGTCTCGTCGTCCAACCGCCCGGCCAGTCGGCCGAGTTCGGCCGCGAAGTGCATGCCGACCGCGACGGCGGCGCCGTGCCGCCACTTGTAGCGCTCGTTCTTCTCGATGGCGTGCGCCAGCGTGTGGCCGTAGTTGAGGATCTCCCGTCGGCCGGACTCCTTCAGGTCGCCGGAGACGACATCGGCCTTGACCCTGATGGACCGCTCGATCAGCTCGGCGGTGTGCGGCCCCGCGGGCGTGCGGGCCGCCTGCGGATCGGCCTCGATCAGGTCGAGGATCGCGGGGTCCGCGATGAACCCGGCCTTGATGATCTCCGCGAGCCCGGAGACGTAGTCGTGCACCGGCAGCGAGTCGAGGGCCGCGAGGTCGCACAGCACGCCCGCGGGCGGGTGGAAGGAGCCCACCAGGTTCTTGCCCTCGGCGGTGTTGATGCCGGTCTTCCCGCCGACCGCCGCGTCCACCATGGCGAGCACGGTCGTGGGGATCGCGATCCAGCGCACCCCGCGCAGCCAGGTCGCGGCCACGAACCCGGCCACGTCGGTGGTGGCGCCGCCGCCCACGCCGACGATCACGTCGGTGCGGGTGAAGCCGGACTGGCCGAGCGCCTTCCAGCAGTAGGCGGCGACCTCGGCGGTCTTGGCCTCCTCGGCGTTGGGCACCTGGATGGCCACCGCCTCGTAGCCCTGGTCCGCCAGGTCCTGGCAGAGCGCCTCGCCGGTGTCGGCGAGCGCCTCGGGGTGGATGACGGCCACGCGCTTGGCCGAGTCGCCGATCAGGCCGCCGAGCTCACCGAGCAGCTGCCGCCCGACGAGCACCTCGTACGGTTCCGTACCCGCCGTGCCGCCGACGGGGATCCGCGTCACTGCCTCACTCATGCTTCAGTCAACTCCAGGGCGTCGAGGACCGCTTCGGCGACCTCTTCGGGGGTCCGGCCGTCGGTGGCGACGACGGCGCGGGCGACTTCTTCGTACAGATGGCGGCGCGCCTCCATCAGCTCGCGCCACTGCTTGCGCGGGTTGACGGCGAGCAGCGGCCGGGCGGCGCCGAGGCCGACGCGGCGCACCGCTTCCTCGACGTCCATCGAGAGGTAGACGACGGGCAGGCCGCGCAGCAGCGACCGGGTGCCCTCGTCGAGGATCGCGCCGCCGCCGAGGCCGAGGACTCCCTCGTGCCCGGCGACGGCGGAGCGCACCGCGGCGCGCTCCAGGGCGCGGAAGTGCTCCTCGCCGTCCTCGACGAAGATGTCGGAGATCTCGCGGCCCTCAGCGGCGACGATGTCGGCGTCGGTGTCGCGGTAGGGCAGGCCGAGCCGCTCGGCGAGCAGCCCGCCGACGGTGGACTTGCCGGAGCCCATGGGCCCGACGAGCACGATCCGCGGCGCGTGGACGCCCTCCGCTGCCGGGTCGCTCACCGGATCTGGAGGTGGTCGAGGTACGACGTCACGTTGCGCCGGGTCTCCGGCACGCTGTCGCCGCCGAACTTCTCCGCGACCGCGTCCGCCAGGACCAGCGCGACCATGGCCTCGGCGACGATCCCGGCCGCCGGGACCGCGCACACGTCCGAGCGCTGGTGGTGGGCCTTGGTGGCCTCGCCGGTGGCCACGTCGACCGTGGCGAGGGCGCGCGGCACCGTCGCGATGGGCTTCATCGCGGCGCGTACGCGCAGCAGCTCGCCGGTGGTCAGACCGCCTTCGGTGCCGCCGGAGCGGCCGGTGACCCGCTTGATGCCCTCGCCGGTGGAGACGATCTCGTCGTGCGCCTGCGAGCCGGGCACCCGGGCGAGCTCGAAGCCGTCGCCGACCTCGACGCCCTTGATGGCCTGGATGCCCATGAGGGCCGCGGCCAGGCGCGCGTCCAGACGGCGGTCCCAGTGCACGTGCGAGCCGAGCCCGACGGGCACGCCGTAGGCGAGCACCTCGACGACGCCGCCGAGGGTGTCGCCGTCCTTGTGGGCCTGGTCGATCTCCGCGACCATCGCCTTCGACGCGGCCGCGTCGAGGCAGCGCACCGGGTCGGCGTCCAGGCGCTCGACGTCGGCGGGCACCGGGTACACGCCGTAGGGGGCCTTGGCCTTCGCCAGCTCCACCACGTGCGAGACGATCTCGATCCCGGCCGTCTCCTTCAGGTAGGAGCGGGCCACCGCGCCGAGCGCGACGCGGGCCGCGGTCTCGCGGGCGGAGGCACGCTCCAGGATCGGCCGGGCCTCGTCGAAGCCGTACTTCTGCATGCCCGCGAGGTCGGCGTGGCCGGGGCGGGGGCGGGTCAGCGGCGCGTTGCGCGCCAGCTCGGCGAGGGCGGCCGGGTCGACCGGGTCGGCCGCCATGACCTGCTCCCACTTGGGCCACTCGGTGTTGCCCACCATGACCGCGACCGGCGAGCCCATCGTCAGGCCGTGCCGCACGCCGCCGATGAAGGTGACCTCGTCGCGCTCGAACTTCATCCGGGCGCCGCGTCCATAACCGAGGCGGCGCCGGGCCAGGTGGTCCGCCACCATCTCCGTGGTGATCGGCACGCCGGCGGGAAGTCCCTCCAGCGTCGCGACGAGTGCGGGGCCGTGGGACTCCCCCGCGGTCAGCCAGCGCAACCTGCTCAACGGTGCTCCTCCTGCTCGCGCCTGGAACTGCGACGGCGCGACCGGGTGCGCGGCCTGGCCCGCCTTCCCTGATCCTCCCACGTCCAGCGCCCGGTACCGGCCCCGGTCCAGTCGGCGGACACCTGGATGGGCAAGTCCGGGCCGCGGCTCAGCGCGCGGCCAGCGCCTGTTCGCCCGCCTTGCGCATGGCGTCCAGGGGCGCGGGCGACTGCCCCGTCATCTGCTCGACCTGCAGGACGGCCTGGTGCACGAGCAGGTCGAGGCCGCTGACCACGGCCCCGCCGTACGCCGACCAGCGGGCCGCGAGGACGGTGGGCCACGGGTCGTAGAGCACGTCGAAGAGCGTGGCGGGCCGCTCGGGCACGGCGTGGGACAGGTCGTCGGTGCTGCCCGCCGGGGTGGTGGCGATCACCAGCGGCGCCCGCAGCGCCTGCTCGGCGTCCGCCCAGTCGGCGGTGCGCACCTCGATGTCGAGCCGCTCGCCCCACTGCCGCATCTCGGCGGCGCGCTCCGCGCTGCGGACGTAGGCGACGACCTCGCCGGTGCAGATCCGCGCGAGGGCGGCGAGGGCGGACGAGGCGGTGGCGCCCGCGCCCAGGATCGCGGCGGATTCGACCTGCTCGATGCCGCGCTCGCGCAACGCCGCGACCATGCCGGGGATGTCGGTGTTGTCACCGAGGAGCCGTCCGTCGTCCGTGCGCACGACCGTGTTGACGGCCTCCACGGACGCGGCGGTCTCGCTGACCTCGTCGAGCAGCGGCATCACCGCGCGCTTCAGCGGCATGGTGAGCGAGAGCCCCGCCCACTCGGGCCCGAGCCGCTCGACGAACCCGGGCAGCGCCGCCTCGTCGATCTCGAAGCGCTCGTAACGCCACTCGGCGAGGCCCAGCTCCTGGTACGCGGCACGGTGCAGCACCGGGGAGAGGGAGTGGGCGATGGGCGATCCGAGTACGGCCGCCCGGTGCCGGGCCTCAGCCGCCTGTGCTCGCATTGAACTTTTCCTTCAGCCTCAAGAATTCGGCGTGGGTCTTGGCGAATTCGGTCTTGTTCATGCCGTCGGTGGCGACGAAGTAGAGCCAGCCGTCCTTCGACGGGTTGAGCGCCGCCTTCATGGCCACCTCGCCCGGATTTCCGATGGGGCCCGGCGGCAGTCCCGTGTGCTTGTACGTGTTGTACGGGTCGGGGTTGGTCTTGATTTCCTTCTCGCTGATCTTGATCTCGCTCTGACCCATCAGGTAATTGAAGGTCGAGTCGAACTGGAGGAAACCGACCGTCTCCATGTTGCCGGGCTTCAGGCGGTTGTAGATGACCTCGGCCATCTTGCGGAAGTCCTCGTGGGTCTTGCCCTCGGCCTGGACCAGGCTCGCGACCGTGATCAGTTCGAACGGGTTCTTGAGCTTCAGCTCCTTGGCCTTGGCCTCGACGCCCAACTCGTCGTATTCCTCGGCGGCTTGGGAGACCATCTTCTTCAGGACGTCCTCGGGCTTCTGACCCTTGGCGACCGGATAGCTGGAGGGGTAGAGGAAGCCTTCGAGCGGGTCCTTGACCTTGCTGCCGATGTTGTTGACCGCCCACTGGGGAAGTCCGAGCTTCTTCCAGTCCTTCCGGGCGATGTTCTTCGTGGTGCCCTTGTCGAGTTCGAGCCGCTCGTCGATCTTCTCGTACACCCACGCATTCCGCTTGCCTTCCGGAATGATGAGGTTGTTGCGGCTCTTCGGGCTGAGCATCAATTCGAGGGCGGAGGCGGCCGACATCTGCTTCTTCAGGGTGTAGACGCCCGCCTGGATCTTCTGGCCCTCGGGGTTCTTTCCCTGCGCGGAGACGAACGCGTCGACGCTCTTGACGACGCCCGCGTCCTTGAGTGCCTGACCGATGGCGCCGCCGGTGGCGCCCTTGTCGATCGTGACCGTCGCCTTGGTGTCGATGCCGTCGCCCGCGTAGTCGGGGGCCGTGCCGAAACGATCCTGGTAGAACTGGTAACCGAAGTACCCGACCCCGCCGATGCCGCCCGCGAACACCGCGGCCACGACCAGGCAGGCGCAGCCACTGCGCCGTTTCCTGGGTTTCTTGCCGCCGCGGCCGCGCCGCTCGCTGCGGCTGCCGCGGCCCGCGTCGGCGGCATCCTCGTCCTCGTCGCCGCCCGCGAAGAACGCGTGTTCACCCTGGTCCGGGCCGGGATCCCAGCCAGTCTCATGGTCGGGTTCGGGGGCGGGACGGCGCCGCCCCGGCGGCTCCGGCGGCGGATACGCCTCGGGCGTGCCGTAGAAGTCCGGGCGCTCCTCGCCATAGGCGGCGGGCTGCTGCCCGTAGGGGTCGGCCGGGTCACTGCCGTAGGGGACCTGGCCGGCCTGGCCGGTGTCCCAGCCGCCTTCGTGCGGCTGGGGGCCGCCGTTGTACTGCGCCTGCAGGGGGTCGTACCCCTGCTGATGACCGTAGGACTGCTGCTGGCCCTCGTCCCATTCGCCGTACGGCTGCTGCTGGGGGTGGGCCTGCTGCGGCTGCTGCGGGTGGTACTGCCCCTGGCCGCCGTAGGGAGGCTGGCCGGGCGCGCCCTGCTGACCTCCCCATCCGCCGTCCCCGTACAACGGGTCCTCCGGATGCCACGGTTCGGAGCCTGGGCCCCGGCCATACTCAGTCATCGATCCCCTACGAGCCGCGAGGCGGGGGCCGCCGTCTGGATCCCAGGGCAACCGTTCCGCCTCTTGATGCTGTGCGGCGGCTGTTCGAACGCCGCCGCACCGCGCGGAACGTTACCGTATCGCGATCAGATGACCACTTCGACGCCCTCGCCCGGAGCCCTGCCTGACGCCCGTTCGGACTCCAGGGCCTGCTGCAGGATGATGACCGCCGCGGCCTGATCGATGACAGACCTGCCCTTTTTGGACTTCACCCCGGAGGCGCGCAGGCCCTGACTTGCCGTCACTGTGGTCATCCTCTCGTCCACGAGCCTCACCGGAACGGGGGCGATCCCGGCGGCGAGCTCCTGGGCGAAGGCGCGGACCTTGACGGCCGCCGGGCCCTCGCCCCCCTTGAGGGAGCGAGGGAGTCCGACGACGACCTCGATGGGCTCGTACTCCTCGACGAGCTGGCGCAGCCGGCGGTGCGCGGCCGGGACGTCCCGGCCCGGCACCGTCTCCACCGGCGTCGCGAGGATCCCGTCGGGGTCGCACGAGGCGACCCCGATCCGGGCGTCCCCGACGTCGATCGCGAGGCGGCGGCCCCGTCGGACGGAGCTCATCAGGCGGTTTCGCCGACGAGGCGCTCGACGGCGGCGATGGCGTCGCCGATGGCGGCCACGTTCTGGCCACCGCCCTGGGCGACGTCCGGCTTGCCGCCGCCACCGCCGCCGAGGGTCTTGGCGGCGGTGCGGACCAGGTCACCGGCCTTGAGGCCGCGCTCCCGCGCGGCCTCGTTGGTGGCGATGACCGTGAGCGGCTTGCCGTTGGCCGAGGTGAACAGGGCGACGACGGCCGGGCGGTCGCCGGGGATGCGGCCGCGCACGTCGAGGACCAGCTTGCGCAGGTCGTCCGCGCCGGTGCCGTCCGGGACCCGGCCGACCGCGAGGGCGACGCCGTGGACGTCCTTGGCGCCCTGGGCGAGACCGGCGGCGGCCGCAAGGACCTTCTCCGCGCGGAACTTCTCGATCTCCTTCTCGGCGTCCTTCAGCTTGGCGAGCATGCCGGAGATCTTCTCGGGCAGCTCCTCCGGACGGCCCTTGACCAGCTCCTGGAGCTGGGCGACGACCGTGTGCTCCTTGGCCAGGAAGTTGTACGCGTCGACGCCGACCAGGGCCTCGATGCGGCGCACGCCGGAGCCGATGGAGGACTCGCCGAGCAGCTTCACCAGACCCAGCTGGGCGGTGTTGTGCACGTGGGTGCCGCCGCACAGCTCCTTGGAGAAGTCGCCGATGGTCACGACCCGCACGCGCTCGCCGTACTTCTCGCCGAACTCGGCGATGGCGCCCGCCTTCTTGGCCTCGTCCAGGGACATGACCTCGGCCTGCACGTCCAGCTCGCGCGAGAGGACCTCGTTGATCCGCTGCTCGACGTCCGTCATCACGGCCGTGGGCACGGCGGACGGCGAGCCGAAGTCGAACCGGAAGCGGCCCGGCTGGTTCTCGGAACCGGCCTGGGCGGCCGTCGGGCCGAGGGCGTCGCGCAGCGCCTGGTGCGTGAGGTGCGTGGCGGAGTGGGCGCGGGCGATGGCGCGGCGGCGGTGGGAGTCGATCGAGGCCCACACCGGGGCGCCGACCGTGACCTCGCCGACCTGCACGACGCCCTTGTGGACGTGCACGCCCGGCACCGGCTTCTGGACGTCGCGGACCTCGATGACGGCGCCGCTGTCGAGGCGGATGCGGCCGGTGTCGCCGATCTGGCCGCCGCCCTCGGCGTAGAACGGGGTGCGGTCCAGGACGACCTCGACCTCGTCGCCCTCGGTGGCGGCGGGCGAGGAGGCGCCGTTGACCAGCAGGCCGACGATCACGGCCTCGTTCTCGGTGAGGGCGTAGCCGGTGAAGTCGGTGGCGCCGGAGCTGTCGGCGATCGCGCGGTAGGCGCCCATGTCCGCGTGGCCGGTCTTCTTGGCCTGGGCGTCGGCCTTGGCGCGCTCCCGCTGCTCCTTCATCAGACGGCGGAAGCCGTCCTCGTCGACCGAGAGACCCTGCTCGGCGGCCATCTCCAGGGTCAGGTCGATCGGGAAGCCCCAGGTGTCGTGGAGCAGGAACGCCTTGTCGCCGGGCAGCACGGTGGAACCGGCGGCCTTGGTGTCGCTGACGGCGGTGTCGAGGATGTTCGTGCCGCCCTTCAGGGCCTTGAGGAAGGCGGCCTCCTCGGCGAGCGCGACGGTCTCAATGCGCTTGCGCTCGGTGAGCAGCTCCGGGTACTGCTCGCCCATGGTCTTGATGACCGTGTCGACCAGCTCGGCGACGACCGGGCCCGTGGCGCCGAGCAGGCGCATGTTGCGGATGGCGCGGCGCATGATGCGGCGCAGGACGTAGCCGCGGCCCTCGTTGCCGGGGGTGACGCCGTCGCCGATGAGCATCACGGAGGTGCGCATGTGGTCGGCGACCACGCGCAGCGAGACGTCCGAGCCGTGCTCGGCGCCGTAGCGCACGCCGGTCAGCTCGGTGGCCTTGTCGATGACGACGCGCAGGGTGTCGGTCTCGTACATGTTCTGCACGCCCTGCAGGATCATCGCCAGGCGCTCCAGGCCGAGGCCCGTGTCGATGTTCTTCGACGGGAGGTCGCCGAGGATCGGGAAGTCCTCCTTGCCCGTGCCCGCGCCGCGCTCGTACTGCATGAAGACCAGGTTCCAGATCTCCACGTAGCGCTCGTCGTTGACGGCCGGGCCGCCCTCCTCGCCGAACTCGGGGCCGCGGTCGTAGTTGATCTCCGAGCACGGGCCGCAGGGTCCGGGGACGCCCATGGACCAGAAGTTCGGGCCCATGCCCAGGCGCTGGATGCGCTCGGCGGGGACGCCGATCACGTCGCGCCAGATGCGCTCCGCCTCGTCGTCCTCCTTGTAGACGGTGATCCAGAGCTTCTCCGGGTCGAGGCCGTAACCGCCCTTGTCCTGGGGCGAGGTGAGCAGCTCCCAGGCGAGCTTGATCGCGCCTTCCTTGAAGTAGTCACCGAAGGAGAAGTTGCCGCACATCTGGAAGAACGTGCCGTGCCGGGTCGTCTTGCCGACCTCTTCGATGTCCGGCGTGCGCACGCACTTCTGGACGCTGGTGACGCGCGGGGCGGGCGGCTTGGTCTCCCCCAGGAAGTAGGGCTTGAAGGGCACCATGCCCGCGGGGACGAGGAGCAGCGTCGGGTCGTCCGCGATCAGTGACGCCGACGGCACGACCTTGTGCCCACGCTCCTCGAAGAAGCTCAGCCAGCGGCGACGGATTTCAGCCGACTCCATCAGTGGTCCTCATTCCGGTTGTACGAGTACGTCGTGTCCGTCGTCTTTGCGAGGGACTTGGGGTTCTTGTCGGTGGCGGGGTCGACGAGGGCGAGGCGGCGCTGGGCGGGCAGCTCGGGGTCGACCGGGGCGTTGAGGCCGAGGGCGTCGCCCAGTTCGGCCTCCCGCTCGGCCATGCCGTCACGGACGTCGAGCGCGAAGTCCTTGAGCCGGTGCCCGGCCTCGACGGCCTTGTCGGCGGCGCGCGCCGCGAGGCTCTCCGGGGTGAGCTGCTTCAGCTTGCGGTTGACCTTGGTGGTGGCCCAGACGCCGGCGGCCGCGCCCGCGGTGAACCAGAACGTACGTCGGAACATCGCTGCGTCAGTCCTTCTTCCGCTTGCCCCGCCGTGCCGACGGGAGGGTGCGGCCCACGATCACCGTACGACGGGACGGCTTGGCGGGCACTTCCTTGCGGCTGATGGCCCGGCGCACCCCGTAGCCGAACGCCGCGACCTTGACGAGGGGGCCGCCGAAGGTGGAGGCCACGGTGGTCGACAGCGCCGACGCGTTCGACGTGACCTCCTGGACGTCCGACGCGATGGCGTCCACGCGGTCGATCTGCGTCTGCGCGGAGCGCACCGCCGTCGAGGCGTCGGCGAGGAGCGGCACCGCCTGCTCGGTCACGTCCGCGACGAGCTTGGTGGTCGCCCTGAGCGTCTGCGCCAGCCTCGCCAGCGCCACCGCCAGGAAGGAGACCAGAATCGCCCAGAAGACGGCCACCAGGATCCCGGCCACCTCTCCACCGGACACTGTGCACCGCTCCCTGAGACACCGCCCTGGACTCCCCATGGGATCCAAGGTCGCCGAACGTCGAAAAGTCGTGCTCCGACCCTATCGCGCCGGGGCCCCGGCTCCGTACCGCATTACCGCACGCGGCACTTGGAGCGGGGGGCTCTCACAGAACCCACGCGGACTGATTGTACGGACCGCGTACGCGTGAGTACGCTCCGTACCCCATGCGACGCCCTCAGCGCCCCGACGACCGTCGGAACGATTCAGCAGCAGCCGGCCCCGCGGCGGCCGCCCCCGTCGAGCGGCCCGCGGGGAACCTCCCGGCGGAGCTCACCGCCTTCGTCGGCCGCGGCACCGAACTGGCCGCCCTGACCGAGGTGTTGACCGCGGGCCGCCTGGCCACGGTGACCGGGGTCGGCGGCGTCGGCAAGTCCCGGCTCGCGGTGCGGGCGGCCGCCGCCGTGCGGCCGCGCGACGGCGCCTGGCTGGTGGAGCTGGACTCGGTGCGCGACCCCGACCTGGTGGAGCACGCGCTCGCCGGTGCCCTGGGGCTCACCGACCACACCAGCCGCTCGCCACGCCAGGTGCTGCTCGACCGGCTCGCCGGGCGGGAACTGCTGCTCGTGGTGGACGGGTTCGAGCACCTCGTGGCGGCCGCCGCCTCGCTGGTGCGGGACCTCCTCCTTCGCTGCCCGGACCTTCGCGTGCTCGCCGCCGGGCGCAGGCCCCTCGACCTGGCGGGCGAGCGCGTCTTCCCGCTCGCGCCGATGGCGGAGCCGGACGCGGCCGCCCTGTTCGCGGACCGGGCCTCGGCCTGTCTGCCCGGCTTCGCCCTCGACGGCGGCCACCGCGCCGAGGTCCTGGAGCTGTGCCGCCGCCTGGACGGCATCCCGCTCGCCCTGGAACTCGCCGCCGGACGGCTGCGCGCCCTGTCCCCCGGGCAGCTCCTCGCCCGCCTGGACGACCGTTTCCGGCTGCTGACGGGCGCCCGGCGCGACCTGCTGCCCCGGCACCAGACGCTGCGTACGGCGATCGGCTGGAGCCACGAGCTGTGCACGGCGCAGGAGCGGCTGCTGTGGGCACGGCTCTCGGTCTTCTCCGGCCCCTTCGACCTGGATGCCGTCGAATACGTGTGCAGCGGCGACGGGCTGCTCGCCGAGGAGGTGCTCGACGTCGTGGACGAGCTCCTCGCGCAGTCGGTCCTCACCCGCGAGGAGAGCCCCACGGGCGTGCGCTACCGCATGCTCGACACCGTCAGGGCCTACGGCGCGGAGTGGCTGCGGGCCACCGAGGACACGGCGCGGATGCGGCGCAGGCACCGCGACTGGTACATGGGCCTGGCCACCTGGTGCGAGCTGGACTGGTTCTCGCCCCGGCAGGCGGAGGTCGCCACCCTCGTCGAGTGCGAGCTGCCCAATCTGCGGGCCGCCCTGGAGTTCTGTCTGACCGAGCCGGAGGAGACGTACCTCGGCCAGTACCTCGCGGGCACGCTGTGGTTCTGCTGGGTGGGCTGCGGACGGCTCGCGGAGGGCAGGCACTGGCTGGACCGGGCCGTGGACCTGGAGGGCGAAGGGGGCGTCGGCGAGCAGTCGCGGCTGAAGGCGCTGTGGGTGCTCGGCTACGTGGCGATCCTGCAGGGCGACACGGTGCCCGCGCTGTGCGCGCTCCAGGAGTGCCAGGACACCGCCGAGCGCACCGGCAGCGCCGTCGCGGCGGCGTACGCGGTGCACCGCCTGGGCTGCCTCGCCCTGGTCTCGGACGACATGCCGCGCGCGGAGCGGCTGCTGCGCGCGGCCCTCGACGAGTACCGGCGCATCGGCGAGCTGAACAGCAACGTGCTGATGGGCCAGGTCGAGCTGGCGATGGCGCTGGCCTTCCAGGGGTCGCTCGGCGACGCCGTGGAGCTGTGCGAGGAGGTGCGTCAGGTGTGCGAGGACCACGGCGAGCGCTGGACGCTCGCCTACGCGCTGTACGTCCTCGGGTACGCGGCGTGGACGCGGGGCGAGCCGGAGCTGGCGCGCGAGCTCGTCACGCGCTGCCTCGACCTCGACCACACCTTCCACGACCTGCTGGGCACGGTCCTGGCGGTCGAGCTGCTCGCGCTGTTCACGGCGGTGGAAGGAGACGCGGCGGAGGCGGCCGTGCTCCAGGGCGTGGCCTCGCGGATCTGGCTGTCGGTGGGGCTTCCGCTGTTCGGCTCGCAGTACTTCGGCGGCCCGCACGCGCTGTGCGAGGCGCGCGCCAGGGAACGGCTCGGCGACGAGCTGTACGAGGCGCAGCTGCGGGCCGGGGCGCTGCTCCCGCCGGACGCGGCGGTGGCGCGGGCACTGCGCCGGGGCCGCGCCGCGGCGCCGGGGGTGCCGCGGGGCCGGCGCGGGGCACCGGCCGAGGGACAGGGCCCGCAAACGCGCGAACCCGCCGCCTCCCCGACCCGGAAGGGCGGGGAGACGGCGGGCTGAGCAGGTGAGGCTACGTCCGGATCAGCGGGCGTAGTACTCGACGACGAGCTGCTCGTCGCAGATCACGGGGATCTCCTTGCGGTTCGGCTCGCGGTCCAGGCGGAAGGCCAGGGCCTTCAGGTTCACCTGGAGGTAGCGCGGGGTCTCGCCGTCGGCGGCGAAGCCACCCTCGCGCGCGACCTCGAACAGCGGCTTCTGGCGGCTGCGCTCGCGGACCATGACGACGTCGTCCGGCTTCACGCGGAAGGACGGCTTGTCGACCTTCTGGCCGTTGACCTCGATGTGGCCGTGGACGACCATCTGGCGGGCCTGGTAGATCGTGCGGGCGATGCCCGAACGCAGGACCAGGGCGTCGAGACGACGCTCCAGCTCGACGATCAGGGCCTCACCGGTCTTGCCCTGGACCTTGGAGGCACGCTCGTAGGCGCGGACGAGCTGACGCTCGGACACGTCGTACTGCGCGCGCAGACGCTGCTTCTCGAGCAGACGGACCTTGTAGTCCGAGTTCTGCTTGCGGCCGCGGCCGTGCTCCCCCGGCGGGTAGGGACGGGCCTCGAAGTACTTGACGGCCTTCGGGGTCAGCGCGATGCCGAGGGCACGCGACTTCTTGACCTTGGGGCGGGACTGGTTCGCCATGAACCAAACACCTCTGCTCTTCTGTACGAAATCGGCTTCACCAGGGTTAGGGGAGGTCACATCCGCAGCCCGGGAAACCCGGCGGGTCCTCGGGGGACTCGCCCGGCAGCCGCTCCTGGGTCTGGGCACTATGTGCAGCACGCGAGTGGCCCACCTACCGATTCCCGGATCCGGGGGGGTGGTGGGCTGCCCGCGACACCTTCGACGGTGCGCGACGCTCCTGGAGATCCCCGCCCGGGGGCCGGATCTCCGGCTGGATGTCCCGCTCTGGTGGCGCCGGTACGGGACCGGACACGGGACTCAGCACTTCGGGGAAGTCTACAGGCTGCTCAGGGCCGCCTGCGACCGAGGTGATTGCGGGTCCACTCCACCGCGTCCGCGTAGCGCGCCTCGGCGCCGTGGCGGGTGGGGGTGTAGTACTCGCGGTCCTTGAGGGTGTCCGGGGCGTACTGCTGGGCGGCGATGCCCTCGGGCAGGTCGTGCGGGTACACATAGCCCTGGGCGTGGCCGAGCTTGGCCGCGCCCTTGTAGTGGCCGTCGCGCAGATGGGGCGGGACCGGGCCCGCGTGGCCCTTGCGGACGTCTTCGAGGGCGGCGCCGATCGCCGTCGTCGCCGCGTTCGACTTCGGGGCGAGGGCGAGGGCGATGGTGGCGTGGCTCAGGGTCAGGGCGGCCTCGGGGAAGCCGATCATGGCGACCGCCTGGGCCGCTGCCACGGCGATGGGCAGGGCATTGGGGTCGGCGAGGCCGATGTCCTCGCTCGCGGAGATCATCAGACGGCGCGCGATGAAGCGGGGGTCCTCGCCCGCCTCGATCATCCGGGCCAGATAGTGCAGGGCAGCGTCCACGTCCGAGCCGCGGATGGACTTGATGAGGGCGCTCGCGACGTCGTAGTGCTGGTCGCCAGCGCGGTCGTACTTCACCGCCGCGCGGTCGACCGACTCCTCCAGGGTCTGGAGCGTGATCTCCCCCTCGCCCTTGGCGAGGGCCGCGCCCGCGCCCGCCTCCAGGGCGGTCAGGGCCCGGCGGGCGTCCCCGCCCGCGATGCGCAGCAGATGGGCCTCGGCGTCCTCGGGCAGGGTGACCGCGCCGCCGAGGCCGCGCTCCTCGGTGAGCGCGCGCTTCAGCAGGTCCCGCAGGTCGTCGTCCGTGAGCGGCTCGAGGGTCAGGAGCAGGGAGCGGGACAGGAGCGGGGAGATCACCGAGAAGTACGGATTCTCGGTGGTCGCCGCGATCAGGGTCACCCAGCGGTTCTCCACGGCCGGGAGCAGCGAGTCCTGCTGGGCCTTGCTGAAGCGGTGGATCTCGTCGAGGAAGAGCACCGTCTCCTTGCCGTGGCCGCCCATGGCCCGGCGGGCGCCGTCGATGACCGCGCGGACCTCCTTGACGCCCGCGGTGATCGCGGAGAGCTCCACGAAGCGCTTGTTCGTCGCCTTGGAGACCACGTACGCCAGGGTCGTCTTGCCGATGCCGGGCGGGCCCCACAGGAACACCGAGGACGGGCCCGCGGGCCCGCCGCCGCCCTCGCCGACGAGGCGGCGCAGCGGCGACCCCGGGCGCAGGAGATGCTGCTGGCCCACGACCTCGTCGATCGTGCGCGGGCGCATGCGGACGGCCAGAGGACTGCTCGCCGGGTCCTTCTCCTGGCGGTCCTCTGCTGCGGCGGTGAACAGGTCGGGCTCCACGTCGAGAACCCTATGTCACCCCACTGACAATCCGTCCGGGGCCGCCGTCACCGGGCTCAGGCCCAGAGGTCGGCGCCCCACCGCGTGAAGATCAGCACGGCGATCACGCCGACGTGCATGACGGGAAGCGCCCAGGTGAAGTCCTCGAAGAAGGTCTTCGTCCAGCGGGGCGCGGGCAGGAAGCCGTTGCGGATGTTGAACGACGTCACGTACCAGAACATCAGGATCGTGGCGACCCACGCCAGGCAGCACCACAGGCACAGCGCGTTGATCCGGTACAGGGACTGGAACTGCAGCCACGTGCAGAAACCCACCCCGAACAGCGTGCCCGCGTTGAACGTCAGCCAGTACCAGCGCGGGAACCGCGCCCCCGCCAGCAGGCTCATCCCCACGCCGATCACCACGGCGTAGGCCGCGAGCCCCAGCATCGGATTCGGGAACCCGAACGCCTCCGCCTGCTCGCTCTTCATGATGCTGCCGCAGGCCACCACCGGGTTGATGCTGCACCCCGGCTGGAAATTCGGGTCCTTCAGCAACTCGAACTTGTCAAGGGTGATGATCCACGCAGCCCACAGCCCCGCCACACCTGTGACCACCAGAAGCAGCGCGAACGCCCGGCTCCCGCCGACGGAACGGGACACGTCCGCACGGTCCTCGCCCGAAGCGGCACCGTCCTTCACTGACTGCTTCACTGACATCGGTTCGCTCATCACGCCGTTTCCATCGCTCGTGGGTGGCCTAAAGCAGGGTCATTGTGCCGCAAGCTCCTGTGAGTCCACCGTCGGGTGGACAAAAGCGGACACCCACGGGGGGCGTGAACGGCACAGGGGTGGGGCGCTCGCGCGCCCCACCCCTGTGCCCGCCGTAGCGCTAGGCCAGCTTGCCCTTGAGGATCTCCACGATCTCGTCCACGGCGACGGCCTCCTGCTCGCCGGACTCCATGTCCTTGAGCTGGACGACGCCGTCCGCCAGATCGCGCTCACCGGCGACGACGGTGAAGCGGGCGCCGCTGCGGTTGGCGTTCTTCATCGCGCCCTTCAGGCCCTTGCCGCCGTACGAGAAGTCCGCCGCGATCCCGGCCTTGCGAAGCTGCGAGACCTTGGCGAACAGGACGCGGCGCGCCTCGTCGCCGAGCGGCACCGCGAAGACGCTGGTGGCCGCGGGCAGTTCCAGCGAGACGCCCTCCGCCTCGAGGGCGAGCACCGTGCGGTCCACGCCGAGCGCCCAGCCGACGGACGGAAGGGCGGGGCCGCCGATCATCTCCGACAGGCCGTCGTAGCGGCCGCCGCCGCCGACCGCGGACTGCGAGCCGAGGCCGTCGTGGACGAACTCGAAGGTCGTGCGCGTGTAGTAGTCCAGGCCGCGGACCAGCTTCGGGTCGTCCTCGTAGCGGACGCCCTCGGCGGCGAGCAGCTCGCGCACCTGCTCGTGGTACGCCTTGCAGGCGTCGCACAGGTAGTCGCGCAGGAGCGGCGCGCCGACGAGCTGCTGCTGCACCTCGGGGCGCTTGTCGTCCAGGACGCGCAGCGGGTTGATCTCGATGCGGCGGCGCGTCTCCTCGTCCAGGTCGAGCGCGCGCAGGAAGTCCTGGAGCGCGGCGCGGTAGACGGGGCGGCACTCCTTGTCGCCGAGGGAGTTCAGCAGGATGCGGAACTCCCTCAGGCCGAGGGAGCGGTACGCCTGGTCGGCCAGGATGATCAGCTCGGCGTCGAGCGCCGGGTCCTCGGCGCCGATGGCCTCGGCACCGACCTGGGAGAAGTGGCGGTAGCGGCCCTTCTGCGGGCGCTCGTAGCGGTAGTACGAGCCCGAGTACCAGAGCTTGACCGGGAGGTTGCCCGCCTTGTGCAGGTTGCCCTCCAGGGCGGCGCGCAGTACGGAGGCGGTGCCTTCGGGGCGCAGGGCGAGCTGGTCGCCGCCCTTGGTCTCGAAGGCGTACATCTCCTTGGTGACGATGTCCGTGGACTCGCCGACGCCGCGCGCGAACAGCTCGACGTTCTCGAAGCCGGGGGTCTCCACATAGCCGTACCCGGAGTTGCGCAGGGGTGCCGCGATGGCCTCGCGCACCGCGAGATACGTCGCGGAGGCGGGCGGCAGCAGGTCGTACGTGCCCTTGGGGGCCTTGAAGGTGCTCACTTCAGCAGTCTCTCGTCACATTCCTCGTCGGGGTGCGGACGTCGGGTCCGCCCCGAGGCCGGAGGCCACCTGCCGCATGAACGGATTGGTGGCGCGCTCCTGGCCGATGGTCGTCTGGGGGCCGTGGCCCGAAAGCACCACGGTCGAGTCGTCGAGCGGCAGGCACACGCGGGCCAGCGAGTCGAGGATCTCGGCGTGGGAGCCGCCGGGCAGGTCGGTGCGTCCGATGGAGCCGGCGAAGAGCAGGTCGCCCGAGAAGAAGACCGACGGGATGTCGGCCGTCTCGGGCAGCCGGAAGGTCACCGACCCCCTCGTATGGCCCGGCGCGTGCGCGACGGTGAGGTCGAGCCCGGCGAGGCTGAGGCTCGCCCCGTCCGTCAGCTCCCGCACGTCGTCGGGCTCCCCGACCGTCAGCTCGCCCATGAGCTGGGTCCCGATGGAGCGGCCGAGGGCCTTCTCCGGGTCGCTCATCATGTACCGGTCCTCGGGGTGGATCCAGGCGGGCACGTCGTGCGCGCCGCAGACCGGGACGACCGAGGCGACGTGGTCGAGGTGGCCGTGCGTGAGGACCACGGCGACGGGCTTGAGCCGATGCTTCTTGAGCGCTTCCTCGACGCCCGGAGCGGCCTCGTGCCCCGGGTCGATGATCACGCACTCCTCGCCTGCGGCGGGGGCGACCAGATAGCAGTTGGTGCCCCAGGCCCCGGCGGGAAACCCGGCAATGAGCACGATCGTCCTTCGTCTTGGTCGTACGGCGGCGTGGCAGCGGAGATTGCGGCGGGTCAGAGCCTACCGGCGCTGCCGATTCCACAGCTAACCCATATACGGTACGGGGCACGCGCGGCCCCTCGTGCCGCGCGCCGACGACACACGTGACGGCGGACGAGACGTTCGAGGAGTGGGCCCGGTGGTCAGCCAGCAGCAGCGGCGTAAGCAGCTCGCACGCGAGAAGTACGTGCGGCAACAGCAGCGGCGGGAGGTCGCCCAGCGCCGTCGACGCCTGCGCAACGGGGTCGTCGCGGGCGCGCTCGCCCTGGTCGTGGCCGGGGGCGCCGCCTCGTACGCGGCGGGCGCGTTCGACGACGGCGGCTCCACCGAGGACGACGCCGCCGCGAGCCCGTCGCCCAGCAAGCCCGCGGACCCCTGCCGCAAGGCGGCCCCGGGCAAGGTCAAGCCGCTCAGCTTCAAGAAGGAGCCGGCCCTGACCGTCGACAAGTCGGCCTCGTACACGATGAAGCTGGGCACGACGTGCGGCGACATCGACCTCGACCTGGACGCGGCGAAGGCCCCGCACACCGTCAACTCCTTCGACTTCCTGGTGAAGAAGGGGTACTTGGACCACACCGCGTGCCACCGGCTCACCTCGGGCAACGTCAACGTGCTGCAGTGCGGCGACCCCAAGGGCACCGGCGAGGGCACCCCCGGCTACTCGATCCCGGACGAGAACCTGAAGGACAAGCGCCTGAAGGGCGGTGTGTACCCGGCGGGCACGGTGGCGATGGCGAACCGCTACGACGCCGCGAAGAAGACGGGCCGCGACACCGGCGGCAGCCAGTTCTTCCTCGTCTACCAGGACAGTCAGCTGCCGCCCGACTACACACCGTTCGGGACCGTCTCCGCTTCGGGCATGAAGGTCCTGAAGAAGATCGCTGCCGCGGGTGAGAGTTCCGGCCGGGGCGACGGGGCGCCGAACGCGACCGTGGTCATCGACAAGGCGACCGTACGGAAGTCCTGACGCGGCACCGGGGAAGTCCGGAAGGCGACCCCGCGCGCGTCCCGGGCGCGGGCGGTGAATTTCGCTCGTGCTGGATGCGGACAGCCGCCCCGCCGGTCGCCTATGTTGGCGGTGACGAAACTGTGGACGATGCCGGGGGCCCGTGGCCTTGTGCAGGCATCATGTGGAGGAGGCGCTGTGAGCAGCGACCCGTGGGGCCGCGTCGACGAGACGGGGACCGTGTACGTGCGTACGGCCGACGGCGGCGAGCGAGTGGTCGGTTCGTGGCAGGCAGGATCTCCCGGCGAGGCCCTGGCCTATTTCGAGCGCAAGTACGACGGTCTGGTCGTCGAGATCGGACTTCTCGAGCGCCGGGTACAGACGACCGACCTGTCGGCCAAGGACGCGACGGTCGCCATCGACCACCTGCGTCAGCAGGTCGACGAGGCGCACGCCGTGGGTGACCTGGACGCGCTGAGCAAGCGGCTCGACAAGCTCGTCGCGTCGGTCGAGGCGCGCCGTGAGGAGCGCAAGGCGCAGAAGGCCAAGCAGTCGGACGAGGCGCGGCACGCCAAGGAGGCGCTGGTCGCGGAGGCCGAGGAGCTCGCGCAGAGCGAGCAGTGGCGGTCGGCGGGCGAGCGCCTGCGGGCCCTGGTGGACACCTGGAAGGGGCTGCCGCGCCTGGACCGCAAGTCCGACGACGAGCTGTGGCACCGCTTCTCGCACGCCCGCTCGGCGTTCTCCAAGCGCCGCAAGGCCCACTTCGCGCAGTTGGACGCGCAGCGCGAGGACGCCCGCAAGGCCAAGGAGAAGCTGGTCGCGGAGGCCGAGGCCCTGTCGAACTCGACGGACTGGGGTCCCACGGCGGCGCGCTACCGCGAGCTGATGGCCGACTGGAAGGCGGCGGGCCGCGCCCAGCGCGAGCACGAGGACGACCTGTGGAACCGCTTCCGCGGCGCCCAGGACGTGTTCTTCGCGGCGCGCAGCTCGGTCTTCGCCGAGCGTGACGCCGAGCAGGGCGAGAACCTCAAGCTCAAGGAGGAGCTGGCGGACGAGGCCGAGAAGCTCGTTCCGGTGACGGACCTGAAGGCGGCCCGCGCGGCCTTCCGCTCCATCAACGAGCGCTGGGAGGCCATCGGTCACGTCCCGCGTGACGCCCGGCCCAAGGTCGAGGGCCGGATGCACGCGGTGGAGCGGGCCCTGCAGGAGTCCGAGGAAGCCGAGTGGCGCCGGACCAACCCCGAGGCGCGGGCCCGTGCCGCGGGCCTGACCGGTCAGCTCCAGGCCGCCGTGGACAAGCTGAAGGGCCAGGTCGAGGCCGCGCGCGCGGCGGGCAACAACGCCAAGGCGGACAAGCTCCAGCGGGAGCTCGACGGCCGTCAGGCGCTCCTGGACCAGGCGCTCAAGGGCCTGCAGGAGTTCGGCGGCTGAGCCGGTTTTCGTCTGCTACGTAGAGGGGCTCCCGTACATCGCGTACGGGAGCCCCTCTACGTAGAGCCCGGTTCTCGGGGGGACGGCCTACGGCCTGCGCGCCGACGTCACCCGGTACACGTCGTACACGCCCTCCACTCCCCTGACGGCCTTCAGGACGTGCCCCAGGTGCTTGGGGTCGCCCATCTCGAAGGTGAAGCGGGAGGTGGCGACGCGGTCGCGGGAGGTCTGGACGGCCGCGGAGAGGATGTTCACGTGCTGGTCCGAGAGGATGCGCGTGACGTCCGAGAGCAGCCGGGAGCGGTCCAGGGCCTCGACCTGGATGGCGACGAGGAACACCGAGGACTGCGTGGGCGCCCACTCGACCTCGAGGATGCGCTCGGGCTCACGGGACAGCGAGTCCACGTTCACACAGTCGCTGCGGTGAACCGATACGCCACTGCCGCGCGTGACGAAGCCGATGATCGGGTCGCCCGGCACCGGCGTGCAGCAGCGGGCCAGCTTGACCCACACGTCGTCGACGCCCTTGACGACGACGCCGGGGTCCGCGCTGGAGCGGCGCTTGGAGCGGCCCCTGCGGGCGGGCGGTGCGCTCTCGGCGATGTCCTCGTTGGCGGCCTCCTCGCCGCCGAGGGCCTGGACGAGCTTCTGCACCACGCTCTGCGCGGTGACGTGGCCCTCGCCGATCGCGGCGTACAGCGACGAGATGTCGGGGTAGCGCATCTCGTGCGCGAGCGTGACGAGGGAGTCGCCGGTGAGGATGCGCTGGATCGGCAGGTTCTGCTTGCGCATGGCCCGCACGATGGCGTCCTTGCCCTGCTCGATGGCCTCCTCGCGGCGCTCCTTGGAGAACCAGGCCCGGATCTTGTTGCGCGCGCGGGGCGACTTCACGAAGCCGAGCCAGTCGCGGCTCGGGCCCGCGCCCGCGGCCTTGGAGGTGAAGACCTCCACCAGGTCGCCGTTGTCGAGGGTCGATTCGAGCGGCACGAGCCGGCCGTTGACCCGGGCGCCTATGGTGCGGTGGCCGACCTCGGTGTGGACCGCGTACGAGAAGTCCACGGGAGTGGCGCCCGCGGGCAGCGCGATGACGTCGCCCTTGGGGGTGAAGACGAAGACCTCGTTGCGCGACAGGTCGAAGCGCAGGGACTCCAGGAACTCGCCCGGGTCCTCGGTCTCCTTCTGCCAGTCCAGGAGCTGGCGCAGCCACGCCATGTCGTTGAGGTGGTCGTCCTTCTTGCCGGACGACTTGGGGGCGTCGGTGCGCACCTTGGAGGCGCCGGCGACGGCCTCCTGCTTGTACTTCCAGTGCGCGGCGATGCCGTACTCGGCGCGGCGGTGCATGTCGAACGTGCGGATCTGGAGTTCGACGGGCTTGCCGTTGGGGCCGATGACCGTCGTGTGCAGCGACTGGTACATGTTGAACTTGGGCATCGCGATGTAGTCCTTGAACCGGCCGGGGACCGGGTTCCATCGCGCGTGCACCGTGCCGAGGGCGGCGTAGCAGTCGCGGACCGTGTCGACGAGGACGCGGATGCCCACCAGGTCGTAGATCTCCGCGAAGTCGCGGCCGCGGACGATCATCTTCTGGTAGACGCTGTAGTAGTGCTTCGGGCGGCCCGTGACGGTGGCCTTGATGCGGGCCGCGCGCAGGTCGGCCTGGACCTCGTCGGTCACTATGGCCAGGTACTCGTCGCGCTTGGGGGCCCGCTCGGCGACGAGGCGCACGATCTCGTCGTACATCTTGGGGTAGAGGATCGCGAAGGCGAGGTCCTCCAGCTCCCATTTGATGGTGTTCATGCCCAGGCGATGGGCGAGTGGAGCGTAGATCTCCAGCGTCTCGCGGGCCTTCTTCTCCTGCTTCTCGCGCTTGAGGTAGCGCATGGTGCGCATGTTGTGCAGGCGGTCGGCGAGCTTGATGACCAGGACGCGGGGGTCCTTGGCCATGGCGACGACCATCTTGCGCACGGTCTCGGCCTGCGCGGCCTCGCCGAACTTGACCTTGTCCAGCTTGGTGACGCCGTCGACGAGCAGGGCGACCTGGTCGCCGAAGTCGCGGCGGAGCTGGTCCAGGCCGTACTCGGTGTCCTCGACGGTGTCGTGCAGCAGGCCCGCCATGAGCGTGGCCGGGTCCATGCCCAGCTCCGCCAGGATCGTGGTGACGGCCAGCGGGTGGGTGATGTACGGATCGCCGCTCTTGCGCTTCTGGCCGCGGTGCCAGCGCTCGGCGACCTGGTAGGCGCGCTCGATCTGGCGCAGCGTGGCGGTCTCGATCTTGGAGTCGTTGCTGCGCACTATCCGCAGCAGGGGCTCCAGAACCGGGTTGTACGGATTGGAGCGCTGGACACCCAGACGGGCCAGGCGGGCGCGCACCCGGTTGGAGGAGCCGGAGCGCTCCGGCTTGCCGGTGGCGGGGCGGGCCGCCGCGGGCGGCGGGGCGGCGCGCTCGGGCTGCGGCTTGGGGCGGGCCTGGCGCTCGGCCGCCCGCTCAGGACCGTCGGGCCGGTCGGCCTGCTCGCTCTGCTCGCCGCGCGCCGGGGTGCCGCCGGGCGTGGTCGTCCCGCCCGGCGCGGGGGCCGCCGAGGGCGTGCTCGGCGCCGGGCGCGCGGGCGTGGCGGCGGGCGCCGTGGCCCGCTCGGACTCCTGGACGGGCTTGGCGGCGGCAAGTGGCTGGGACTCGTCTGGCAAGAGCGCTCCCTGTGCGCGATCGGGTCCCCCGGTCAGGTCCCGAAGTGCCCATGGTATCGATCCTGGGCCCACGGCTCGCCTTCGGCCGGTGAGACGGCTCCGTACTGGAGAAACGCCAGAGGCGGGCGCCGGATTCCGCCGGGCCCGCCTCGCTGTCCCGTGGGGCCGCCGCAGCGGCCCCACGGGGTCCTCAGACCGTGAGGAGCGCCTCCAGGGGAGCACCGTCCAGAGCGGGAACCAGCCGCTCCCGGCCGCCCAGGAAGCCCAGCTCCATCAGGACCGCCACCCCGGCCACCTCGGCACCGGCACGGCGGATCAGCCGCAGCGACGCCTCGGCGGTGCCGCCGGTGGCCAGGACGTCGTCGATGACCATGACGCGGTCGCCCGCGGCGAGGTCCTCGGCGTGCACCTCGATCTCGGCGCTGCCGTACTCCAGGTCGTAGGCCTGGCTGAGCGTGGCTCCGGGGAGCTTGCCCGCCTTGCGGACCGGGATGAAGCCGACTCCGGCGCGCAGGGCCGCCGGGGCGCCCAGGATGAAGCCGCGGGCCTCCAGGCCGACGATCTTCGTGGCGCCGCTGCGCACGCTCAGGTCGGCGAGCGCGTCGGTGAGCGCCGCGAAGGCCGCCGGGTCGGCGAGCAGCGGGGTGATGTCCTTGAACATCACTCCGGGCGTGGGGTAGTCCGCCACGTCGCGGATGCGGCTGAGCAGCAGTTCCTTGATCCCGGTCATCGGGGTTTCCGTCTCCGTCATCGGCGCTTGCCCGAGGGGCGGCCGCGGCCGCGGTTGCGGACGGGCTGGGCGCGGGGGCCGGAGCGCGGGCCGACGACCGCGGGGGCCGTGTCGTCGCCGTCCTCGGTGTCCTCGGTGGCGTCGGCGTCCGGCGCCGGGGCCTCCTCGGACTCGCCCTTGGCGGCGGCCGCCCGGCGCTTGGCGAGCACCCGCTTCTTGAGCGCCTTCATCTGCGGGTCGGTCTCCTTGAAGTCGGCGACCAGCGGAGTGGCGATGAAGATCGACGAGTACGCGCCCGCGGCGAGACCGACGAACAGCGACAGCGAGATGTCGTTCAGCATGCCGGCGCCGAGGAAGCCGCCGCCGATGAACAGCAGACCGGCCACCGGGAGCAGCGCGACGACCGTCGTGTTGATCGACCGGACCAGCGTGCTGTTGATGGAACGGTTGGCGACCTCGCTGTAGGTGAAGCGGGTCTGCTTGGCGAGGTCCTTCGACTGTTCCTTGAGGCTGTCGAAGACCACGACCGTGTCGTACAGCGAGTAGCCGAGGATCGTCAGCAGACCGATGACCGTACCCGGCGTCACCTCGAAGCCGACGAGTGCGTACACACCCACGGTGATGGTGAGGTCGTGGATGAGCGCGATGAGCGCGGCCAGGGCCATGCGCCACTCGAAGGCGATGGCCAGGTAGATCACCACGAGGATCATGAAGATCGCCAGGCCCTGCCAGGCCTTGTTGGCGATCTGGTCACCCCAGCTGGGACCCACCAGGTCGGCGTTGATGTCGTCCGCCTTCACGTCCAGCTCCTTGGCGAGCTCGGACTTGATGTGGTCGGACTTGTCGGTGTCGACGCCGCTGATCTGGATGCGCAGCGTGTCGTTGCCGAGCCGCTGGGCGATCGCCTGGTGGCCGGAGGCCTCCTCCGCGACCTCCTCGGCCGTGGCGGAGGAGACGCTGGTCTTGGGCGTGTTGAAGACGGCGCCGCCCTCGAACTCGATGCCCATGTGCAGGCCCCGCACCATCAGGGCCACGAAGGCCGTGATGGTGATGAGGATCGAGATGCCATACCAGATCTTGCGCTTGCCGACGAAGTCGTAGCCGACCTCGCCGCGGTAGAGCCGGGCGCCGAGATTGCCGAGCTTCGACATCTCACGCCTCCTTCGGGTCGACGGGGGCGGCGGGGGCGCTCGTACGGCGCGAGCGGCGCAGCGGAGGGGTGACTCCGAGCCGCTTCGGGTCGAGACCGGACCACTTGTGGCCGCTCGCGAAGAACTTCTTGCGGGCCATGATCGTCATCAGCGGCTTGGTGAAGAAGAACACCACCACGACGTCGAGGAGCGTGGTCAGACCCAGCGTGAACGCGAAGCCCTGGACCTTGCCGACGGTGACGACGAAGAGCACCGCGGCGGCGAGGAACGACACGAAGTCCGACACCAGGATGGTGCGCCGGGCCCGCGGCCAGGCGCGCTCGACGGCCGGCCGCAGCGTACGGCCCTCCCGGATCTCGTCCCTTATGCGCTCGAAGTAGACGATGAAGGAGTCGGCCGTGATGCCGATGGCGACGATCGCACCGCAGACGGCGGGCAGGTTCAGCGCGAACTTAATGGTCGGGCCGAGCAGCGTCATGATCGTGTACGTCAGCGCCGCGGAGACACCGAGGCTCGCGATGGCGATGAGCGCCAGGCCGCGGTAGTACGCCACCAGGTAGATGATGACGAGCGCGAGGCCGATGGCGCCGGCGATCAGACCGGCGCGCAGCTGCTCGCCGCCGAGGGCCGCGCTGACGGTGGTGACGCTCTGCTCCTTGAAGGTCAGCGGGAGCGCGCCGTAGGACAGGATGTTGGCCAGGTCCTTGGCCTCGTCCTGGTCGAAGCTGCCGGAGATCTCGGCCTGGCCGCCGGTCAGCGCCTGCTGGACGAAGGGCCAGGAGACGACCTCGCCGTCCATGACGATGCCGAACTCGTTCTGCGGGGACTGCTTGCCGGCGAGCTTGCCGGTGATGTCGCCGAACTGCTTGGCGCCGGTCTTGGAGAAGTCCATCGTGACCTTCCAGCCCGCGGCACCCTGGGTGTCGAAGACGGCCTTGGCGTCGTCGACCTCCTTGCCGCTGACCTCGGACGGGCCAAGGATGAACTTGTTCCAGTTGTCGTCGCTGTCCTTGCCACAGGCCACGACCGGATCGGTCGGCTTGATGCCTTCCTTGATCTTCGTGCGGACCTTGGGGTCGGTGCAGTCGAGCTTGGCGAACTGCTCCTGAAGCTGGGCGGAGGGGGCGCCGGTGGGGTCGGGCTTCGGCGTCTCGTCCTTCTTGTCCTGCGGCTTGTCGCTGGACTTCCCGGACGGGGTGGGCTCGTCCTTCAGGCCGTCGGTGACGGAACGGCCCTGGGTCGTGGGCGTCGAGGAGGGGGAGGCGGACTCGTCCTTGGACTTGTCGCCGGACTTGTCGCCCTTGTCGCCGTCCTTGTCCGTGCCCTTGTCGCTGGCGCCGGGGGTCGGGGACGAGCTGGGCTTGTCCTTCTTGTCCTTGTCGCCCTTGTCGCCCTTCTTGCCGCCGTCCACCGGAACGCTGGGCTGACGGGCGATGACCGGCCGGAAGAAGAGCTGCGCGGTGGTGCCGACCTGCGCTCGCGCCTGCTTGGCGTTCGTGCCCTTGGGGATGTTGACGATGATGTTCTCGGAGCCCTGGGTCTGGACCTCGGCCTCGGAGACACCCAGACCATTGACACGCTTGTTGATGATGTCAACAGCGGTGTTCATGTTGGTCTCGTTGATCGCGTTCTTCTGGCCCGGCTCGTTCTTCGCCTGGAGCGTGATGCTCGTACCACCGGCGAGGTCGATACCGAGGCGGGGCGTGGTGTGCCCGGAGAGGAACATCCCCCCGGTGAGCGCCACCAGGGCGATCAGGATGAAGACCAGGGTGCGACCCGGTTTCCCCTGGGTTCCCTGCCTTCGGCCCTTCTTGGGTGCTGCCACCTTCTCGTTCTCCCTGTCCAACCGCCGGCCTGCGGGGTGCTCCCCTGGCCTTCGCTGAGCGGAGGGGGTCCCGGGCGGGCGGCCATGAAGTTGTGTCGAGACGCGGCGCGAAATCACCTGCGGCGGGGGCCGCGGTGCGCGAGCGGGCGCACGTCGGGCCCCCGGCTGTGACTACTTCGCGCCGGACTCGCCGTCGGTCTTCTTCGGCTCTGCGTCTGCGGCCTCGGGGGCCTCGTCGGCCGCGTCCTTCTTGCCGAGGTCGATGCGCGAGTCGTCGGACACGGGCTCGTCGGTCTCGTCGGTCTCGGTGAGGGAGGAGGCGTCGTCCGGCACCACCGGGGTGTCGTCCTCGGGCTCCGCGCCGTGCACGATGCGGTTGTACTCGTCGTCGTCCAGGACGGCGCCGATGGCGTTCTTCGCGTAAACCGCGTGGACGCCCGGGGCCACCTCAAGGAGGACCGAGTCGTCGTGAACCTCCTTGACGGTGGCGTACATGCCTCCGATGGTGCGGATGCCGGTGCCAGGCGTCATGTCGCTGCGCATCTGGGCGGCCGCCTGCTGCTTCTTCTTGGCGGACCGGGTCATCAGGAACATGGCCCCGATGAGCACGATGAACGGGAGGAGGGTCACGATATTCACGGGACGGAGTTTCCTTCGCACGACCGCGTGTGGGGGCGGCCTGATGGATGGGGGTGGGCGGCGCTGCCTATAGAGGCGGCATCGGCGGAGTCTAAGCGAGTCCGCGCCTAACGAACAACGCTCAGCATGGCACCGCAGTTCCTGACCGTGCGACTCTCCGCGCCGTCACCGTCCGTGTCACGTCCCGAACAGGTCTTGTTGGCCACTTCGCGTCCCCTGTCCCGGCGGGGTCAGGCCCAGATGCGACCAGGCGGCGGGCGTGGCGACGCGGCCGCGAGGGGTGCGGGCGAGCAGGCCCTCGCGCACCAGGAACGGCTCGGCCACCTCCTCGACCGTCTCGCGCTCCTCCCCCACCGCCACGGCCAGTGTCGACAGGCCGACCGGGCCGCCGCCGAAGAGCTTCAGGAGGGCTTCGAGCACCGCGCGGTCGAGGCGGTCGAGGCCGCGCGAGTCGACCTCGTAGACGCCGAGGGCGGCGCCCGCGATCTCGCGGTCGATCACGCCGTCCGCCTTGACCTGCGCATAGTCCCGTACGCGGCGCAGCAGGCGGTTGGCGATGCGCGGGGTGCCACGGGAGCGGCCCGCGATCTCGGCGGCGCCGTCCGTGTCGATCTCCACGTCGAGCAGGCTCGCCGAGCGGTGGATCACTCGCTGCAACTCGGCCGGTTCGTAGAACTCCATGTGCGCGGTGAAGCCGAAGCGGTCGCGCAGCGGCGGCGGCAGGAGTCCCGCGCGCGTGGTGGCGCCGACCAGGGTGAACGGCGGCAGCTCCAGGGGGATGGCGGTGGCGCCGGGGCCCTTGCCGACGATGACGTCGACGCGGAAGTCCTCCATCGCCATGTACAGCATCTCCTCGGCGGGCCGGGACATGCGGTGGATCTCGTCGAGGAAGAGGACCTCGCCCTCCTGGAGCGAGGACAGGATCGCCGCGAGGTCGCCCGCGTGCTGGATCG
Source organism: Streptomyces spectabilis (assembly GCF_008704795.1). Classification (NCBI taxonomy): domain Bacteria; kingdom Bacillati; phylum Actinomycetota; class Actinomycetes; order Kitasatosporales; family Streptomycetaceae; genus Streptomyces; species Streptomyces spectabilis. The sequence goes on from NZ_CP023690.1 coordinate 2,106,015, forward strand.
CCGGGCCGCTGGTGATGCGGATCGGGGCGCCCATCTCGGCGGCGATGATCATCGACAGGGTGGTCTTGCCGAGCCCCGGGGCGCCGGAGAGCAGGACGTGGTCGGCGGTGGCGCCGCGGGCCCGGGCGGCGCGCAGCACGAGGTCGAGCTGCTCCCTGACCTTCTCCTGGCCGATGAACTCACCCAGGTCCTTGGGGCGGAGGGCGGCCTCGACCGCCTGGTCCTCACCGTCGGCGACGGCGCCCACGAGCCGCTCGTCGGCCGCGCCGGGTGCGGCCGTGGTCTCGTCGGTCGGGTCGTCCCAGTTCATGCGGTGTGCCTCGCGGGGTCTGTCGTCGGGCCGATGGAGAGGTGGGGCTCAGCGGGTGCGGTTCAGCGTCTGGAGGGCGGCCTTCAGGAGCTGGCCGACCTGCGGATTCCCTCCGGCCGCCGCGGCCTGCGGGGCGACGGCGGTGACCGCCTCGTCGGCCTCTCGCGTCGCGTATCCGAGGCCGATGAGCGCGGCGTGCAGCTGCTCGCGCCAGCCCTGGGTGACGGGGGTGCCGACGGCCGGGCCGCCGGTGCCGAGGGGCTCGCCGAGGCGGTCCTTCAGCTCCAGGAGCAGCTTCTGCGCGCCCTTCTTGCCGATCCCGGGCACGGCGGTGAGCGCCTTCTCGTCCCCGGTGGAGACCGCGCGGCGCAGGTCGTCCGGGCTGTGCACGGCGAGCATGGCCTGGGCCAGGCGCGGACCGACTCCGCTGGCGGTCTGGAGCAGCTCGAAGGTCTGCCGCTCGTCGTCGTCGGCGAAGCCGTACAGCGTGAGCGAGTCCTCCCGGACGACCAGGGAGGTGGCGAGCTTGGCGGTCTTGCCGACGCGGAGCGTGGAGAGCGTGTTGGGCGTGCACTGGACGGCCATGCCGACACCGCCCACTTCGACCACGGCGGTGTCCGGGGCGAGGGCGGCGACCGGGCCGCTGACGAAGGCGATCATGCCGTACGGCCTTTCCTTGCGTGCAGGGCTTGGGCCTGCTGGAGTCTGTTCTGCGCGGGGGCGCGCCAGATGTGGCAGATGGCGAGCGCGAGGGCGTCGGCGGCGTCGGCCGGCTTGGGCGGCGCGTCGAGCCGGAGCAGCCGCGTCACCATCGCTCCGACCTGGGCCTTGTCGGCCCGGCCCGAGCCGGTCACGGCGGCCTTGACCTCGCTGGGGGTGTGCAGGGCGACCGGGATGCCGCGGCGGGACGCGCACAGCATGGCGACGGCGCTGGCCTGGGCCGTGCCCATGACCGTGCGCACGTTGTGCTGGCTGAACACGCGCTCCACGGCGAGGACTTCGGGACGGTGCTCGTCCAGCCAGTGCTCGATGCCCGCCTCGATGGCCACGAGGCGGCTGCCGAGCTCCGCGTCGGCGGGGGTGCGGACGACGCCGACGCCGCGCATCGTCAGCGGGCGGCCCGCGGCGCCCTCGACGACGCCGACACCGCACCGGGTGAGACCCGGGTCAACGCCCAGTACCCGCACCGCATCCCCCTCAGTCGATCGCCTGTTTGTGCAGGCTATCGGGTGCCACTGACAAAGCGACGGGCCGACGGGGTGTGTCCCGTCGGCCCGTGTGCCTCGTCAGGTCAGGCGTCGACCTTCTCCATGACCTCGTCGGAGACGTCGAAGTTGGCGAAGACGTTCTGCACGTCGTCGCTGTCCTCCAGCGCGTCGATCAGCTTGAAGATCTTGCGCGCGCCGTCCTCGTCCAGCTCGATCTGCATGGTCGGGACGAAGTTGGCGTCGGCCGAGTCGTAGTCGATCCCGGCCTCCTGGAGGGCGGTGCGGACCGCGACCAGGTCGGTGGCCTCGCTGAGCACCTCGAAGGACTCGCCCAGGTCGTTGACCTCTTCGGCGCCCGCGTCCAGGACGGCGCCCAGGACGTCGTCCTCGGACAGCTCGCCCTTGGGGACGATCACGACGCCCTTGCGGTTGAACAGGTACGACACGGAGCCCGGGTCGGCCATGGAGCCGCCGTTGCGGGTCATGGCGACGCGGACCTCGGAGGCGGCGCGGTTGCGGTTGTCCGTCAGACACTCGATGAGCACCGCGACGCCGTTCGGGCCGTAGCCCTCGTACATGATCGTCTCGTAGTCGGCGCCGCCGGCCTCGAGGCCTGCGCCGCGCTTGAGCGCGGAGTCGATGTTCTTGTTGGGCACCGACTGCTTCTTGGCCTTCTGCACGGCGTCGAAGAGCGTCGGGTTGCCGTCCAGGTCGGCGCCGCCGGTGCGGGCCGCGACCTCGATGTTCTTGATCAGCTTCGCGAAGAGCTTGCCGCGCTTGGCGTCGATCACGGCCTTCTTGTGCTTCGTCGTAGCCCATTTAGAGTGGCCGGACATCTGCCTGTCTCCTTCGCGTAACCAACCTCGATAACGAACGTCAGAGATCCTACAAGGACCGCCGCCCCTGCTCGGCCCTGACCATGTCCACGAACAGCCCGTGCACCCGGTGGTCGCCCGTCAGCTCCGGGTGGAAGGACGTGGCGAGCGCGTTGCCCTGACGGACGGCGACGATGTGGCCGCCGTGCTCGGCGAGCACCTCGGTCTCGGCGCCGACCGACTCCACCCAGGGGGCCCGGATGAAGACGCCCTCTACAGGGTCGCCCTCGACACCCTTCATGTCGACCGCGCTCTCGAAGGACTCGTTCTGCCGTCCGAAGGCGTTGCGCCGCACGATCATGTTGATGCCGCCGATCGTCTCCTGGCCCGAGCGCGGGTCGAGGATCTTGTCGGCGAGCATGATCATGCCCGCGCAGGTGCCGTAGACCGGCATTCCGGCGTGCACGCGCGCGCGAAGGGGCTCCAACAGGCCGAAGAGCACGGCCAGTTTGGAGATGGTGGTGGACTCGCCGCCGGGGATGACCAGGCCGTCGACCTCGGCGAGCTCCTCGGGGCGCCGGACCGGCCTGGCCACGGCGTCCGCCGAGGCCAGGGCGATCAGATGCTCCCGTACGTCGCCCTGGAGGGCCAGGACGCCGATCACGGGTACGTCGTGCGCCATCGGTTACCAGCCGCGGTTCGCGTAGCGCTCGGCCTCGGGCAGCGTGTCGCAGTTGATGCCGACCATGGCCTCGCCGAGGTTGCGGGAGGCGTCCGCGATGACCTTGGGGTCGTCGTAGAAGGTGGTGGCCTTCACGATGGCGGCGGCGCGCTTGGCCGGGTCGCCGGACTTGAAGATGCCGGAGCCCACGAAGACGCCCTCGGCGCCGAGCTGGCGCATCAGCGCGGCGTCGGCGGGGGTGGCGACGCCACCCGCGGAGAACAGCACGACCGGCAGCTTGCCGAGCTCGGCGGTCTCCTTGACCAGCTCGTAGGGGGCGCGCAGCTCCTTGGCGGCGGCGTACAGCTCGTTGTTGTCGAAGCCGCGCAGCTTGGCGATCTCGTTCTTGATCTGGCGCAGGTGGCGCACGGCCTCGACCACGTTGCCGGTGCCGGCCTCGCCCTTGGAGCGGATCATGGCCGCGCCCTCGGCGATGCGGCGCAGGGCCTCGCCCAGGTTGGTGGCGCCGCACACGAAGGGGGTGGTGAAGGCGAACTTGTCGCTGTGGTTGACCTCGTCGGCCGGGGTCAGGACCTCGGACTCGTCGATGTAGTCGACGCCGAGCGACTGCAGGACCTGGGCCTCGACGAAGTGGCCGATGCGGGACTTGGCCATGACCGGGATGGAGACGGCCTCGATGATCTCTTCGATCATGTTCGGGTCGGACATCCGGGCCACGCCGCCGTCCTTGCGGATGTCGGCCGGGACCCGCTCCAGGGCCATGACGGCGACCGCGCCCGCGTCTTCGGCGATCTTCGCCTGCTCGGCGTTGACCACATCCATGATCACGCCGCCCTTGAGCTGCTCGGCCATGCCGCGCTTCACGCGGGCGGTGCCGGTGGCCGTGTTCTCGGCGGTGGTGGCGTTGCTGGAGAGCGTGCTGGACACGGGTTGACCTCACTCGGTGGAGACTCGGGGAAAGCGAGCTGCTGAGAGCTGCGGGTGGCGATTCCGCCGACTTGAGGAAACGCCTGCGGACCAGGCCACAGCAAGGGCCAATGGTGAGGCGGTGGATCGTTTTGCGGACCTCCGGTCCGCTCCCGTGACGGGGGTACGACGCTCGGTGACCCCTCCGTGCTACGCCGCGGTACGGTCCGCGAGGGCCACCGGGGGCTCGTCGTCCATCTCCACCGCCATCGGGAACGGCGCGTGCCCGGCGAGCCGGAACCAGCGCACCTTGCGGTGGCGGCGCAGCGCGCGGGCCGCGCGCACCGCGTCGTTGTGGAAGCGCCGCGCCATCGGCACCCGGCGCACGGCCGCGGCGAGCTCCCGCGTGGCCTCCTCGCCGCCCGGCGCCTCCCGCACGGCCTCGACCTGCTGCGCCTCTCCGAAGACCGCGCGCAAGGCCTGGCTCAGCTCGCTCTCCGCGACCTCGCGGTGCTCCTCCTCCGCCTGCCGGGCCGCGTGCGCCGCCTCGTACAGGACGATCGACGCGGCCGGATCGAGCACTCCGGAGGTGGCCAACTCCTGGGCCACCGAGGCGCGCCGCAGCAGCTGCGCGTCGAGTGCGGCGCGGGCCGCGTCGATGCGCGCGTGCAGCCGGTCCAGGCGGCCCGCGGTCCAGCTCAGGTAGAGGCCGATCGCGAACAGGGCGGCCGCGATCCAGATCAAAGTGGAGGTCACAGCGGCCTAGGCTACCGCTGGGGCCGGGCAGCGACGGCAGGGCCGGGCCCCGGTGCCCCGTGCTTGCCCCGGCGTTGCCCGAGCCGCCCGGCCGACCGGGCCGCTAGTCCCTCGCCAGGCCGAAGCGGGCGCGCAGGCCCGTGCGTTCGTCCGCGGCGACCGCCGCCGCGCCGTCCGTCACCGTCTCGTACACCGACAGGATGTCCGCGCCGACCGTCGACCAGTCGAAGCGGCGCACGTGCTTGCTACCCCGTTCGCGCAGCTCCTCGCGGCGCTTGGGGTCGCCGAGCAGGCGCACCGCGGCCTCGGCGAGCGACTCCGCGTCCTCGTTCGCGAACAGGTCGCCCGCCGCGCCCTGGTCGAGGACCTGCGCGAAGGCGTCGAGATCGCTGGCGAGCACGGGGGCGCCCGCCGACATCGCCTCGACGAGGATGATGCCGAAGCTCTCGCCGCCGGTGTTCGGCGCGACGTACACGTCGACGCTGCGCAGCAGCCGTGCCTTGTCCGCGTCGCTGACCATGCCGAGGAACTCCACGCGCTCGCGCAGCGCGGCCGGGAGCGAGGCCACGGCCTCCTCCTCGTCGCCGCGCCCGGCGACGAGCAGCCGCGCGTCCGGGCACTCCGCGAAGATCCGGGGCAGCGCCTTCATCAGGACCGGCAGGCCCTTGCGGGGCTCGTCGATGCGGCCGATGAAGCCGAGCGTCTGCCCCTGCCACTCGGGCTTGGGCTCGGCGTCGGCGAAGAAGTCGACGTCCACGCCGTTCGGAATGACGACGGCGTCGCCGCCCAGGTGCTCGACCAGCGTGCGGCGGGCGTACTCACTGACCGCGATGCGCGCGCTGATCTTCTCCAGGGCGGGCTGCAGGATCGGGTACGCCGCGATCATGGCCCGGGAGCGCGGGTTGGACGTGTGGAACGTCGCCACGATCGGTCCCTGCGCCGCCCAGCACGTCAGCAGGCCCAGCGACGGCGAGGTCGGCTCGTGGATGTGGATGACGTCGAAGGTGCCGTCGTGCAGCCAGCGGCGCACCCGCGCGGCCGACAGGAAGCCGAAGTTGAGCCGCGCCACCGAGCCGTTGTACGGAACCGGCACGGCACGGCCCGCCGACACCACGTACGGCGGCAGGGGGGTCTCGTCGTCCGCCGGAGCGAGGACGGACACCTCATGCCCCAGGCGGATGAGGTGCTCGGCCAGATCGCGGATGTGGAACTGGACGCCGCCCGGCACGTCCCACGAGTACGGGCAGACGATGCCGACCTTCACGGCGTCCCCTCACCCCGGGGTCCGGCCGCCGCCCGGGGCGCCTTCGCCGGGTCCAGATCCGCCAGCCACAGACGCTGCAGCATGTGCCAGTCCTCCGGGTGCTCGGCGATGCCTGTGGCGAAGGCGTCGGCGAGCTCCTGGGTCATGGCCGCCGTCTTCTCCGCGCGGGTGCCCGTCGCGGGGACCTCGACGGGCGGGTGCACACGGCCGCGCATCACCGGCGACGCGTCGTACCAGAGCGTCACCGGCAGGAGCAGGGCGCCCGTCTGCTGGGCGAGCGCGGCGGGCCCCGCGGGCATCCGCGCGGTCTCGCCGAAGAACTTCACCTCGACGCCGGACGCCGACAGGTCCCGGTCGGCCACCAGGCAGACGAGCCCGCCCGCGCGCAGCCGCCGGGCGAGGGTGCCGAAGGCCGAGCCGCCGGTGTGCGGCAGGACCTCCATGCCCAGGCCGCTGCGGTAGGCCACGAAGCGGTCATACAGGGACTCGGGCTTCTGCCGCTCCTGCACGGTCGTGAACGGCGTCTTCAGCTTCGTGGTGACCCAGGCGCCCGCCAGGTCCCAGTTGCCCAGGTGCGGCAGGGCGAGGACGACGCCCCTGCCGCTGTCCAGGCCGTCGGTCAGATGGTGCAGGTCCTGGGGCGTGAAGCCGTTCTTGATGCGGTCCTCGCTCCAGGCCGGAAGCCGGAAGGACTCCATCCAGTAGCGCATGTACGACCGCATGCCCGCCTTGGACAGCTCCGCGAGGCGCTGCGGCGTCGCGTCGGGCACCACGCGCGCGTAGTTGGCCTCCAGGCGGAGGACGCCCTTGCCGCGGCGCTTCCACGCGAGGTCCGCGATGCCGCGGCCCAGGCGCACGGCGGCCGGCTCGGGCAGCTTCTTGACGGTGCTCCAGCCCACCCCGTACAGCGCGTCCGTCAGCTTGTCCGCGGCGCGGCTCATGAGGCGGTCCCGCTCCGCTGGGCGGCTTCCCGCGCGGCCTCGGCGTCCGCCTCTGCGGACTCGCGGCGCACCGTCACGACGCGCTGCACGAGCGTGACGAGGCTGCCGACGGCCACGATCCACAGGGCCACGGGCAGCAGGACGTCGATGCCGGGCACCCCGAACTTGTGCAGTCCCGCGAAGCCCGCGGCGACGAGCGAGATCACCAGGCGCTCGGCGCGCTCCACCAGGCCGTTCACCGCCACGGGCAGGCCGATCGCCTCGCCGCGCGCCTTCGTGTACGACACCACCTGGCCGCTGGCCAGGCAGAAGATCGAGACGGCGCACAGGATGTTGTCGTCGCCCGAGCCCGCGTACCAGAGCGCGAAGCCGCCGAAGATCGCGCCGTCGGCGACCCGGTCGAGCGTCGAGTCGAGGAACGCGCCCCAGCGGCTGGAGCGGCCCAGCTGACGTGCCATGTTGCCGTCGACGAGGTCCGAGAACACGAACAGCGTGATGACGACCGTGCCCCAGAAGAACTCCCCGCGGGGGTAGAAGACCAGCGCTCCCGCCATCACTCCGGCCGTACCGATGAGCGTGACCGTGTCGGGGCTGACCCCGCGACGGATGAGAAACGCGGCGAACGGCGTGAGGACACGCGTGAAAAACGCACGCGCGTACTTGTTCAGCATGGCCTTCCCGAGGGTCGGTGCGCACGGCGGCCCCGTTGGCCACCGGCCGACCCATCGTAGTCACGCCCCGGACACGGCGGCTCGCCCCCTCACGATCGCGTACGACGTATGGACGCACAGTGACGCAAGTGGAAAGCTCGGAAGCACCGCGGGCGTCGTCGGAGCCGCCCCCGCACGCGGGTCCCGCGTGTCCGCGCTTCAGCCAGCATCCCCGAGGGGGCTGTGCCTCCTCACCACGCACGTAACCGGGAGGCCAAGGCATGGGCGACAAGGCGAACGCACACCCCGGAGCCGCCGGCAGGGCAGCGACGGCCGACCATCCCGCGTCCGTACGGAATGTGGTGCTGGTCGGCCACAGCGGATCGGGCAAGACGACTCTGGTGGAGGCCCTCGCGCTCACCGCGGGGGCGGTGAACCGGGCGGGCCGCGTGGAGGACGGCACGGCGGTCTCCGACTACGACGAGATCGAGCACCGGCAGCAGCGCTCGGTCCAGCTGTCCCTCGTCCCCGTCGAATGGGGCGGCTACAAGATCAACATCCTGGATACGCCCGGCTACGCCGACTTCGTCGGAGAGCTGAGGGCCGGTCTGCGCGCGGCGGACGCGGCCCTCTTCGTCGTCTCGGCGGCCGAGGGCGCCGAGGGCATCACGGGCGCCACCCGCATGGTCTGGGAGGAGTGCGCCGCCGTCGGCATGCCCCGGGCCATCGTCGTCACCCACCTGGAATCCGCGCGCGCGGACTTCACACAGATGACGCGCACCTGCGCCGAGGCGTTCGGCGCCGACGACCCCGACGCGGTCCTGCCCCTGTACCTGCCGCTGCACGGCGAGCCGGGGCCCGACGGACACGCACCCGTCACCGGACTCATCGGCCTGCTGTCCCAGCGCGTCTACGACTACGCCTCGGGCGAACGCAAGGAGTCCGAGCCGGGCGACGACCAGCTGCCCGCCATCGAGGAAGCGCGCAACAAGCTCATCGAGGGCATCATCGCCGAGAGCGAGGACGAGTCCCTCATGGACCGCTACCTCGGCGGCGAGGAGATCGACTTCAAGACCCTCGTGGACGACCTGGAGCGGGCCGTCGCCCGAGGCATCTTCCACCCGGTGCTCGCCGCCGCCCCAGCCGCCGAGGGCGCCCGCCAGGGCATCGGCACCGTCGAGCTCCTGGAGCTGGTCACCGGCGGCTTCCCGACCCCTCTGGAGCACCCCGCGCCCGCCGTCACCACACCCAACGGCGCACCCCGGCCCGCCCTCACCTGCGACCCCGAAGGACCCCTGGTCGCCGAGGTCGTCAAGACGGCGTCCGACCCGTACGTCGGCCGGATCTCGCTGGTCCGCGTCTTCTCCGGCACCCTCCGGCCCGACGAGACCGTGCACGTCTCCGGACACGGCCTCGCCGACCGCGGCCACGAGGACCACGACGTCGACGAGCGCGTCGGCGCCCTCTCCGCGCCCTTCGGCAAACAGCAGCGCACCCTCTCCCAGGCCATCGCGGGCGACCTGGCCTGCGTCGCCAAGCTCAACCGCGCGGAGACCGGCGACACCCTCTCCGCCAAGGACGCCCCGCTCCTCATGGAGCCCTGGGACATGCCCGACCCCCTCCTGCCGCTCGCCATCCAGGCACACAGCAAGGCCGACGAGGACAAGCTCTCCCAGGGCCTCTCCCGCCTCGTCGCCGAAGACCCCACCATGCGCCTGGAACAGAACCAGGACACCCACCAGGTCGTCCTGTGGTGCCTCGGCGAGGCCCACGCCGACGTCGCCCTGGAGCGGCTGCGCAGCCGCTACGGCGTCCAGGTGGACGTCATCCCGCACAAGGTGTCCCTGCGCGAGACCTTCGCGGCCAAGTCCGCGGGGCGCGGCCGCCACGTCAAACAGTCCGGCGGCCACGGCCAGTACGCCATCTGCGAGATCGAGGTCGAACCGCTGCCCGGAGGCAGCGGCATCGAGTTCGTCGACAAGGTCGTCGGCGGGGCGGTGCCGCGCCAGTTCATCCCCTCCGTGGAGAAGGGCGTCCGCGCCCAGGCCGCCAAGGGCGTCGCCGCGGGCTACGCGCTCATCGACGTGCGCGTCACGCTCCTCGACGGCAAGGCCCACTCCGTGGACTCCTCCGACGCCGCCTTCCAGACCGCCGGCGCCCTCGCCCTGCGCGAGGCCGCCGCGGGCACCGCCATCCACCTCCTCGAACCCGTCGCCGACGTCCAGGTCCTCATCGCCGACGAGTACGTGGGCGCGGTCATGAGCGACCTGTCCGGCAGACGCGGCCGCGTCGTCGGCACCGAACAGGCGCCCGGCGGACGCACCCTCGTCCGCGCGGAGGTGCCCGAGATCGAGATCGGCCGGTACGCCGTCGACCTCAGATCCCTGTCCCAGGGCACGGCCCGCTTCAGCCGCGCCTACGCCCGGCACGAACCGATGCCCCCGCAACTGGCCCACAAGATTCGCGAACAGGCCCAGGACACCGCCTAGTTGGGCCGCACTGGCCGAATGCCGCCCGCTCCGCCTCCTCCTCGCGGGCGGCATTCGACCGACACCTGACGGATGTCGGTGGGCCCCGATACGCTGATGACCTGATCAACAGCCGTACCGGCCAGGTCAACAGGTGTGCCGGGCCGCACAGTCGGGAAACAAGGCAATCGGGAAGGGCCGCGGCGGTCAGCGGCGCGGCGATGGGGGCGGCAGGTGGCGGACGACGCATTCGACTTCAGGCCAGGGGCCCAGGTACCGCTCTCCGGCGCCGCCGGACAGACCGCGGCCACCCACGCCCTGGCCTCCGCGGCATACCGCGACGGCGAGGTCGACGAGATCCTCAAGGCCAACAACGACTGGCACAAGTCCGTGGTGAAACCGGGCCTCTGGTCCCTGTTCAAGCCCAGCCTCGGCGAGGCCTTCGCCAGAACGGTCCAGGTGCGGATGCTCGGCGGCGCCCGCAGCCCCCTCATCCAGGCCTTCGGCATCGACCCGCAGTCCGTCGTCGAGCACTGCCTCGCCGCCACCGGCATCCGCCGCCACCGCGACAGCTGGCTCACCCTCGTCATGGCCGTGTGCGGACTGCTCTTCCTGCCCGGCCTGCTCGCCTGGCTCCTGGTCTTCACCGCCCGCCGCTGGATCACCAAGCAGAAGGACAAGCGCACCCAGGCGATCGCCACGGCCCTCCTCGTCGCCGTCGGAGTCGTCGTGGTCATCCTCCTCGTCAAGCTGCCCTTCCACGGCCTCCTGGCCTGGTATCTGCGCCTGTGCCCCGTGGTGCCCGTCATCGGCTGGTTCTGGGCCAAGCACATAGCCGAAGGCACCGCCAAGGACCTGCGCGAGCGGTGGAGCGCGCTCCTCTCCGGCGGCGGCATCGGCGCGAAGATTCCCGAAGCCGTGCCCGGCAGCCCCGGCGACGCCTCCGCCGAGCGCCTGCGCCAGGGCCTCGCCCGCCTCTCCGCCGAGCAGCAGAGCAACTCCGTCTTCTACGCGGGCCCCAAGGGAATACTGGGCATGGGCACCCGCTGGGGCAGCTGGCAGCTCGCCGAGGAGCTCGTCCCCCGCGAGGACGGCAAGGAGATCAACCCGTTCCGCAGCTGGGACGTCATACGGGCGGTGCACGACCAGCTCCGCATGCTCGAGCGCGGCCCGCTGCACACCGGCGGCTTCACCACCCCGTCGATAAGGCACTGGATCGTCACCCCCGTCGGGGAGAACGCCGGCTCGGTCTCCCGCCCCTCCGGCACGGACGTCGAGGCCTTCCAGATCAAGGGCCACGAAATACAGCGCATCTGCAACGAGCAGCAGTTCGGCAGCGGCGACCGCCACTACCTGGGCGTGCAGTTCACGCTCTGGGACGGCCAGCTCGTCATCACCATGCTGATCACGGTGACGGTCCTGCACGAGACCCTGCGCATCGAGGTCACCGGCCACGCCCTGGGCCCCGTGCACTCGCTGTTCACCAGCAAGCCCTCGCCCAAGACCAAGACGGTCAGCAAGACCATCAAGTTCTGGGAGACCACGACCCGCAGCCTCCCGCTCGTCGACGCCCAGGAGGTCGTGCGCCTCGCGGTCCGCGCCCCCTTCACGTGGTATCCGCCGATCCTGGACTACCTCGGCGGCAAGCTGGTCCTGCCCGAGCCCTTCGGCCTGCGCCACGCCTGGGCGGACAAGCCCTGGCGGCACCGCTTCATGGCCGACGACGCGCTGCGCGCCGCCACCCCGGTCCTGCGCGTCGTCCACACGGCCGCCATCAAGGTCCTGGAGGAGAACGGCGTGAACACCGACCGCTTCAGCGGCCGCGCCACCTTCCTCAGCGGCGCGGTCCAAGACCCCATGCCGCGCCAGGCGGACGTCTACGGCGCGTAAGCGCTCCGCTGGGGCGCGGTGCCGAATCTGCGGGCCGGCTGTGGCCGGTCGCGCAGTTCCCCGCGCCCCTTCGGGGCGCTTCCGCGCCCTAGGCCGCGGGCCATGCCTCCGCGAGCATCTTGCGGGTGTCGGCCAGGAGTTGGGGCAGCACCTTGGTGTGCCCGACGACGGGCATGAAGTTCGTGTCGCCGCCCCAGCGCGGCACGATGTGCTGGTGCAGATGCGCGGCGATGCCCGCGCCCGCGACCGTGCCCTGGTTCATCCCCAGGTTGAAGCCGTGCGCGCCCGACGCCGCGCGCAGCGCGGTCATCGCCTGCTTGGTCAGCTCGGCCAGCTCGAGGGTCTCCGGACCCGTCAGCTCCGTGTAGTCCGCGACGTGCCGGTAGGGGACCGTCATCAGATGCCCGCCGTTGTACGGGTAGAGGTTGAGCACCGCGTACACGTGCTCGCCCCGTTTGAGGATCAGCCCGTCCTCGTCCGACTTGGCCGGGATGGAGCAGAACGGGCAGCCGTCGTCGGCCCCCGAACCGGTCGGCTTGTTCTCGCCTTGGATGTACGCCATCCGATGGGGCGTCCACAGGCGCTGGAACGCGTCCTGCGTCCCCACTCCGATCTGCTGCTCCGGCTCACTCGTCATGGTGGTCAGCATATTCGCCACCGGGAGCGCGACGAGGGGCGGCCCCGAACGGGACCGCCCCTCGCAGCCGGGCCGTGACGCGGGCGGGCGTCAGACCTGGGTGCGCTCCTCGACCACCTTCAGGATCTTGGCGATGGCCTCGCTGGCCGGGATGCCGTTCTCCTGCGAGCCGTCGCGGTAGCGGAAGGACACCGCGCCCGCGTTCATGTCGTCGTCGCCGACGATCACCATGAACGGCACCTTGGACTTCTGCGCGTTCCTGATCTTCTTCTGCATCCGGTCCGAAGAGGCGTCCACCTCGACCCGAAGGCCGTGCTTCTTCGCCTCCTCCGCGAACTCCTGGAGGTACGGCACGTGCGCGTCCCCGACCGGGATGCCGACGGCCTGCACCGGAGCCAGCCACGCCGGGAAGGCACCCGCGTAGTGCTCAAGCAGCACCCCGAAGAACCGCTCGATCGAGCCGAACAGCGCGCGGTGCAGCATGACCGGCTGCTGCTTGGAGCCGTCGGCGGCGGTGTACTCGAGCCCGAACCGCTTCGGCTGGTTGAAGTCCACCTGGAGGGTCGACATCTGCCAGGACCGGCCGATCGCGTCCTTCGCCTGGACGGAGATCTTCGGCCCGTAGTACGCGGCCCCGCCCGGGTCCGGCACCAGCGGCAGGCCCTGCTTCTCGGCGGCCTGGCGCAGCGCCTCGGTGGCCTCGGCCCAGTCCTCGTCCGAGCCGATGAACTTGTCGGAGTCGTCGCGGGTGGACAGCTCCAGCTCGAACTCGTTCAGGCCGTAGTCGCGCAGCAGGTCCAGGACGAAGGTGAGGAGCTTGTCGAGCTCCTCCGCCATCTGCTCCTTGGTGCAGTAGATGTGCGAGTCGTCCTGGGTGAAGCCGCGCGAGCGGGTCAGGCCGTGCACGACGCCCGACTTCTCGTAGCGGTAGACCGTGCCGAACTCGAAGAGACGCAGCGGCAGCTCGCGGTAGGACCGGCCGCGCGACTTGAAGATCAGGTTGTGCATCGGGCAGTTCATCGCCTTGAGGCGGTAGTTCTGCTCGTCGAACTCGATTGCCGGGAACATGCCGTCCGCGTAGTGCGGCAGGTGCCCCGAGGTCTCGAAGAGCTTCTCCTTCGAGATGTGCGGGGTGTTCACGAACTCGTAGCCCGTGTCCTCGTGCCGCTTGCGGGAGTAGTCCTCCATCACCTTGCGGATGACGCCGCCCTTGGGGTGGAAGACCGCGAGGCCCGGGCCCAGCTCCTCCGGGAAGGAGAACAGGTCGAGCTCGGCGCCGAGCTTGCGGTGGTCGCGCTTCTCAGCCTCCGCGAGGAACTCCAGATGCGCCTTCAGCTCGTCCTTGGACGGCCACGCGGTGCCGTAGATGCGCTGGAGCTGCGGGTTCTTCTCGCTGCCGCGCCAGTAGGCGGCGGCGGAGCGCATCAGCTTGAACGCCGGGATGACACGGGTGCTGGGCAGGTGCGGACCGCGGCAGAGGTCCTTCCAGCACAGCTCGCCGGTCTTGGCGTCCAGGTTGTCGTAGATCGTCAGCTCGCCCGCGCCCACCTCGGCGTCGGCGCCGTCGGCGGCCTGCGCGGCGTTGCCCTTGAGGCCGATGAGCTCCAGCTTGTACGGCTCGTCGGCGAGCTCGACGCGGGCGTCCTCGTCGGTGGTGACCCGGCGCGAGAACTTCTGCCCGCGCTTCTGGATCTCCTGCATCTTCTTCTCGACGCGCTTGAGGTCCTCCGGGGTGAAGGGCTCCTTGACGTCGAAGTCGTAGTAGAAGCCGTCCCGGATGGGCGGGCCGATGCCGAGCTTGGCGTCGGGGAAGAGCTCCTGCACGGCCTGGGCCATGACGTGCGCGGTGGAGTGGCGCAGGATGTTCAGGCCGTCCTCGGAGGAGATCTCGACCGGCTCGACCTCCTCGCCGTCCTCGATCTCGTACGCGAGGTCCTTCAGCTCGCCCCCGACGCGCGCGGCGACGATGGTGCGCTCGCCCGCGAAGAGCTCGGCGGCCGTGGTGCCCGTGGTCACCACGCGCTCTTCCCGCTCGGAATCGCGTTGGATGATCACACGGACGTCTGACACCGGTCTCTCCTGTCTGAGGGGGCTGCGGCAGATCCTCGCCTGCTCGCGCAACGAATCGTACCGAGCCGGTGGGGCCCACCGCGAAACGGTTGTCCGCGGGCGGCCCGCGCTCCCCCGCCCTCAGTCGGTGCTGCACGCCTCCTCGAAAAAGTCGAGGTTCTCCTGGAGCGACTTCAGCAAGCGGTCCCGCTCGGCGTCGTCGACCTGCACCGGCACCACCTGCGTGGCCCCGGTGAGCCTGCGGAAGCCGCCGCGGCTCTCCAGACGGCCGTGCACGCGGATCGGCAGGCCGACCAGATGGGCGTGACCGGCGATCCGGTACGCCTCCTCGTCGAGGGACATCCGTACGTGCGGGACCTCGGCGCCCGCGAGCACCCGCACCCGGACCGTGCCCGCGCCGCGCGGCCCCGAGCGGCGCATGCGCACCACGGCCCCGGTGATCCGCACCGGCACGGACGGCTCGTCGCGCAGGTAGCGGGCGCTGGCCTCGCGCAGGACGGCGAGGTCGCCCGGGGAGAACTCGACGGGCTCGGTGGCGGCCGCGCAGCCCTCGGGGACGCCCGCGGCGGGCGACCACTCGACGTGGACGCGGGCGCCCTCGGTGCCGCGCACGAGGGCGACGACGGCCTCGACCAGCTCGTGGCTGACGCCGGCCGCGACGGCGCCGTCGAAGGCGTCCATGCCGCCGGTGGCCCGCCGGTAGTCGACGGCCTCGCGGGCCGCGTACAGCGCCTGGTGCAACCGTACGGCCAGCGGCCGGGCGGCGGAGACGGGCACGAAGGCGGTGAGGCGGCGCCCGCCGGGCGCGGTGCCCACGAGGACGTTCTCCAGGGAGGCCGTGGCGGGGCGGCGGTGCCGGGCGCCGTAGTACCCGGCGCGCTCGCGCGCGGCGAGGGCCCCGGCGAGGAGCATCTGCCGGGCGGCGGCCCGCAGCTGTTCCTCCACGGTCCAGGACGCGGTGCCCGCGGGCCCGCCGGGGACGTCGCGCCACCAGCGGATCTCGTCGCTGGGCACGGTGAGCGACACGAGTACGTCGCGGGCCGAGGGCGCGGGGCTGCGGGTGAGGGCGGTGAGCGCCTCGTCGATGAGGTCGTCGCTGTCGGGGAAGGCGCGGTTCTCGGGGACGAGCAGGCTGGTGCCGCGGGCGGCCGGTCCCGGCGGGGTCCAGCGGGAGTAGCGTCCGGCGGCGCCGCCGCGGCGCTGCCAGCCGTGCCGGTGGAGGAGGGCGATGAGCACGGCGGGGTCGACGCGGCCGGGGTCGGGCGGTTCGGACCAGGTGCCGGGGGCTTCGACGGGGTGGGGTCGTACGCCGCGCAGTCCTCGTGCGGCGGGCGCGGTGACCGGGTCGTCGCCGCGTGCGGGGGCTGGGTCGTCGATCGGGCGGTGCATCAGGGTCTCCCTCCCGTGCCGACGCGCGTCATGATCTCGCAGAGTGCGCGGTCGTCGAAGATCCGTGCGGTGGGGACGCGGACGGTGGTCCTCCGTCTGCCGGTCACGGGGTGTCCGGCGAGGTTGGTCCAGTAGCAGCAGTGCCGCAGGTCGAGCCGGTCGTGGCCGGCGCGCAGCCAGTCGTCCTGGGACCGGGGCACGAGCATGACCACCAGTATTTTGTGCACCGATACCGGGGTGCGGGCGAGCTTCTCCAGGTGGGCGTTGTCCAGGGTGAAGGAGAAGGCGGGGCCCTTGGGGCGGGGCGGGATCTGGTAGGTGCACTTGAGCTGCACCTTGATGGTGACTTCGTCGTCGACGGTGTGGCCGGGGGCACTGTGGCTGACGTGCCAGTCGATGCCGTTGTCAGGGAAGGGCTGCGAGAGGGAGCATCCGGCCGCCGCGGCGACCGCGTGCAGATAGCCCACCTGAAGGGTCTCCATGCAGGCGGTGGTGGCGAGTGTGCCGCGCGGCGGTGCGATCCGCTCGGGCAGCAGCCCGCCCTGTTCGGGCTGCGCGAGCGCCATGTCCTGAAAGCCTTCCGAACCGGTGAAATCCCCGCTTGAGCCGTCAATCAGTCGGCTCCGTACCTGTGTTGTCTCCTGAGCGGGTTCGGCGCAAACGGCCCGGGTATCACCTGCGTGAGGCAGGAGCGGAGGTCAACTGCCACATCTGAACGAGGAGTTGCGTCGGGATGACGTGCTGGTACGAGGGGCCCTTGGCCGCATTCGACACGGAGACGACGGGTGTCGACGTGGAGACCGACCGGATCGTGTCGGCCGCCGTCGTCGTGCAGAACGGCGCGGGGGCCCGCCCGCGAGTGACACGCTGGCTGGTGAATCCGGGGGTGGAGGTGCCGGCGGCGGCGACGGCGGTGCACGGCCTGACACAGGACCATCTGGAGCGCAACGGCCGCTGGCCGGCGCCGGTGATGGAGGAGATAGGCCGGGAGCTGGCGGAGCAGGGTGCGGCGGGGCGGCCGCTGGTGGTGATGAACGCGCCGTTCGACCTGACGCTCCTGGACCGGGAGTTGCGCAGGCACCGCGCCTCGTCGCTCTCGCGCTATGTGGGGGGCTCACCGCTGTGCGTGCTCGATCCGCGGGTCCTGGACCGGCATCTGGACCGGTACCGCAAAGGGCGGCGCACGCTGTCGGACCTGTGCGAGCTCTACGGGGTGGAGCTGAGCGGCGCCCATGACGCGGCGGCCGACGCGCAGGCGGCGCTGGATCTGGTGCGCGCTCTCGGCCGTCGTTTCGCCGCGCGGCTCGACCGCCTGTCGCCCGCCGAGCTGCACACGTTGCAGGCGGTGTGGCACGCGGCGCAGGCGCGGGGGCTGCAGACGTGGTTCGCGCGCAGCGGTTCGTCGGAGACGGTGGACCCGGCGTGGCCGCTGCGGCCCGAACTGCCCGCGGCCGCCTGAGGCCTGACGGGGCGCAAGCGTCGGCCGGCGGGCTCCGCGCGTCGGGCAGCAGGCTCCGGGCCATGGCCTTCGGGCATGAAAAAACCGGTCCGTCTGCGACGGACCGGCATTCTCCGGGTGGGCGATACTGGGTTCGAACCAGTGACCTCTTCGGTGTGAACGAAGCGCTCTCCCACTGAGCTAATCGCCCGGGAACGCACTGAACAATACAGGTCCGGGCGCCGATCCTTCAAACCGCCCGCTCGCCCGACGGCCGCGACCCCTCAAGGGCGTGCAGCGTGCGGTCCTTCCCGGTCGAGGCGGGCGGCGAGACCGCGGCGTCCTGCGCGCATCATCAGCGCGTGGTTGAGGAGGAGGAGCGGCCTGCCGGGGACGGCGAGGCGGCGCAGCAGGGGTTTGCGGACGTCGACTTCCTGGTCGTAGCGCGCGCGGGTGCCGCCGCCTGGCGCGGGCGTGAGGGTCCAGCGGGCCCAGCCGTCGAGGTCGCCGGTCATGGTGATGGCGAGGACGCCGCGCCCGGGGTCCCGGCACCGCTCGCGGGCGGTGATCACTAGGTCGTACGGCAGGACGGAGCGGAAGCGCGCGGTGCCGCTGCGGTCGTCGAGGAGGGCGACCTCGCGGACCTGGGGCCACCAGGCGGGGTAGTCCTGGGCGCGTTCGAGAGCCGCATAGACGACGGCGGGCTCGGCGCGCAGATTCCATACGCTGCGGAAGCGGTAATGGCACCAGTCCATGGCTTCAAGTCTGCCGCCGCGGGCCGCGATCCGCGCCCCGTTTCCGACGGGGCGTCAACTCGAAGAAATAGGAAGCAGTTATTCCGGACGGTTCGGGGTGGTCCGTGAATTTCATGAAAGGGCGTCAAATACGACAGTGGCCCGGAGGCTGTTTCCAGCCTCCGGGCCACAATCCCGGGTGGGCGATACTGGGTTCGAACCAGTGACCTCTTCGGTGTGAACGAAGCGCTCTCCCACTGAGCTAATCGCCCGGGCACAGAGAGAACATTACCCCATGTCAGAGGGTGCTTGTGACCAGCTGACCGAGCCGGTCCCCGGCGGGCTCGCGGAGTCCGCCGGGGCGCCGCTCACTGATCGTTGATCTTCCACGGCATCTCGAGGCCGTACTTCCAGAGGTAGACCCCGGCGAGGGCGCCGACGATCACGAGACCGATCGACGTGAGGATGATGTTGCGGCGGCGGACTCTGGGGTCGAGCGCGCGCTGTGCGGCCTCGGTGACCTTCCGTTTCGTCCACCGGAGCACGAGCTGCGCCCAGACGAACTCGGTCGCCCAGATCGCCATGCCACAGAAGATCACTACCCAGCCGGGTCCCGGCAGCGGCAGCATGATGATGCCCACGACCACGACCGCGAGCCCGACGATGAAGACGCCGACCTGCCAGCTCAGGTGCAGTGCGCGACGTGCCTTGACGAACTCCGGCGCCCGCGATCCGAAGGGCTTCTCGGGCTTGGTCGTGCCCTCCGCGCCCTCGGCCGCCTCGGCCACCGTCGGCTCGTTACTCCCCGTATTCATGCCGCCAAACCCTACCGGACGGAAACCCGTCACCGGAATGGCCGTACGAACCAATCGGACAGTCCGCCATACGAGCCACCTAAAGACACCCAAAACTCTCAGAGGGGTTTACAACGGCACCGTAGGTGGCATGTCGATTTCGCCGACGTGCGAATCCCCGAGCGCACACTGAGCGAAAGGCCTTGGCGCTTATGAACACCACGGTCAGCTGCGAGCTGCACCTGCGCCTCGTTGTGTCGAGCGAGTCCTCACTGCCTGTACCCGCAGGACTGCGGTATGACACAGCCGATCCCTATGCCGTGCACGCCACCTTCCACACCGGAGCCGAGGAGACCGTCGAGTGGGTGTTCGCCCGCGACCTCCTCGCCGAGGGCCTGCACCGGCCCACCGGCACCGGCGACGTCCGTGTCTGGCCGTCCCGCAGCCACGGTCAGGGCGTCGTCTGCATCGCCCTGAGCTCCCCCGAGGGTGAGGCTCTGCTCGAGGCCCCGGCGCGGGCCCTGGAATCGTTTCTGAAGCGGACCGACGCGGCCGTGCCGCCCGGCACCGAGCATCGTCACTTCGATCTCGACACGGAGCTCTCGCACATTTTGGCCGAAAGCTAGTCCGGCCCGTCCGGGAGCCGCCCACCGCCGTCCACTCGGGGAGACGGGGTGGGTACGACAACGACATAGCAGGCACAGCAGACACCGGCGCCGGTGCCGCGGCACTCCGCGGCTCCGGCGCCGTGGCGCGTACGGCGTGAGCCGCTAGCATCGGCCAGCATCAGGCGGGCGCCCGCCCGACCCTCATCAGGCCAGGGAGCGAATCGTGCTGATCACCCATGACACCAGGTGCGCGCTCGACGCCGTGGTCGATCTGGTGAACTCCGCCCCGGACGACCCGGACGACGAGGGCGGTGGCAACCCCGAGGGACTGGCGGACGTCGCGGCCCTGCGCGCGTTCGTACGCAACCACTCGATCAGTGACGTCGGGACGCTCACGGAGCGGGACCTGGCGGCCGTGCACCGCATCCGCGGCCGGTTCGCCGAGGTCTTCGCGGCCGCCGAGGCGCATGCCGCCGCGTCCCTGCTGAACGAGCTGGTGGCCGCGGCGGGCACCACGCCGCGTCTGACCGACCACGACGGCTACGACTGGCACGTCCACTACTTCGCTCCCGGCGCCTCCGTCGCCGACCACCTGGCGGCGGACTGCGGGATGGCGCTGGCCTTCTTCGTCGTCGCGGGCGAGCAGGAGCGGCTGCGCCGCTGCGAGGCGCCGGACTGCCGCAGGGCCTTCATCGACCTGTCCCGGAACCGCTCGCGCCGCTACTGCGACAGCCGCACCTGCGGCAACCGTCTGCACGTCGCCGCCTACCGGGCCCGGCGCCGGGAGGCGGCGGGTCTGGAGCAGGGCACCCCTCAGGGCGGTGATCTCGAACGGGACAAGCTGGAGCGGGAGCGCCTGGAGCGGGGGCTACAGCAGGAACAGGTCGTGCAGTGAGGCCATGAGCAGCAGGCAGCCGATCACCGCCAGGAAGATCATCAGCGGGGGCTGGGAGAGGGCGAAGAGGCAGCCTCGCGGCTCGTCGGCGGTTCCGTGCCCGTCGGGCGGGGCGGGTTCGCTCTGTGTGGTGGTGTCCAGCATCTCGCCGTGATGATGGCGTAGCGCACACACCCCCGCTGACCAACACGCCCGGTCGCAGCGGCAGTTCGCCGCATTCCGTGACCTTGGTGGGCCCGGCGCGGCGTACTTGCGATCGGTGTCCGCGGATACGCTCGAACCGGCGACCCCGCAGGGTGACGACCGGCGCGCGAGCCGCCCGGCTCAGCGGCCGTGCCTCAGCGTCCGTGGCTCAGCGGCCGTGCTCTTGGCTTCGGCTCATATCCCGTGCTTCTTGAGGATGGCCTCGATGTCGCTGAAGTCCTCCGCGGGGGCCGCCGCCGGCTTCGCCTTGGCCGTGGGCCTGGCGCCCGCGCCGAGGGTGGGGGCGGAGGCCGCGGGGGCGACCGCGTCGCGCTGGGCCGCCTTCGCCGCCGCCCTGCGCTCCTTGCGGGTGCCTCCGGCGCGGCGCTCGGCCGAGCGCGTGCCCAGGAACAGCAGCCACGCGGTGCCGAGGACGCCGAAGCCCGCCCAGGCGACCGGGCTGAAGGCGGTCTCGGCCGCCCATTCGACGGCGCCGGTCATGACCAGGCCCAGCGGGACCAGGGCATAGGCCGCGAGGCGGGCCGCGGCGAGGAAACGCTTGCGGTACGCCGTGACGGCGGCTATGCCAAGGCCGGCCGCGGCGACGGCGGAGCAGATGGTCTCGGCAATCATCCCGGTCCTCCAGGCGTGCGGGTGTGGTGCGGTCGCGCGGGCACGGTGTGGTCACGCTTGTCCCTTCCATCCTGCACCTGGCCGGGCACTGGTAGCCACGGCGTACGGCGGACATCAGGGAGATATCCGGGTCGGCCCTCCTCCCCAGGTGCCGGTGGGCGGGCGGCCGCCTGGGAGACTGTGCGCATGAACGACTCTTCCACCACCGGCCCCGCCAGCCCCGTCGTCATCGACTTCTGGTGCGAGCTGCAGTGCCCCGACTGCCGCACCGCCCTGGACGACGTGCGCGCCCTGCGGGAGCGCTACGGCGACCGCGCCGAGCTGCGTCTGCGCCACTTCCCGCTGGAGAAGCACCGGCACTCCTTCGCCGCCGCGCAGGCCGCGGAGGAGGCCCTGGAGCAGGGCAAGGGCTGGGAGTACGTCGAGGCGGTCCTGGCCCGGGTCGAGGACCTGGACCGCAAGGGAGAACCCCTCCTGGTCGAGGTGGCGCGGGAACTCGGCCTGGACGCCGAGGAGTTCGACACCGCCCTGGTGGACGGGCGGCACATCCTGATCGTCGACGCCGACCAGGCCGAGGGCAAGGCGATCGGGGTCACCGGGACGCCGACGTACGTCGTGGGCGGCGAGCGCCTCGACGGCGGCAAGAGCCAGGACGGCCTGCGCGAGCGCGTCGAGGAGATCACCGACCGCCTGCTCGCGCGGGGCTGACACCGGCCGCCGGGTCCCGCGCGGCGGCCCGTACGGGTCAGAACAGCTGCTTGTACAGGTAGTACGCGTCCGGCTCGTAGCCGAGCGACGCGTACAGGCGCAGGGCCGGGGTGTTGCCCGCGAACACGTTCAGGCCGATGCGGGTCCTGCCCGCTGCCAGGCACTGGCTCTCGGCGAGGAGCATCAGCGAGCGGCCGTGGCCGCGGCCGCGGTGCTCCTCGCGGACCTCGACGTCGTACACGAAGCTCTCGTCGTCGCGCTCGGCGATCCACAGGGTGCCCACCACCGCCTCCGCCTCGGTCAGGACGCTCAGGCGGGTGCCCGGGGTGGCCGGGCCCTCGGGCAGGAAGCGGGCGTAGTCCCGCGCGGCCTTGTCGTGCGCCTCGGCCTCGGGGACGCCGCGCTCGATCCACTCGTGGGCGTAGGTCTCCTTCGCGTGCGCCAGCCAGTCCGGGAACTCGGCGTCCGTCATGGGGCGCGCCCGCACGCCTTCGGGCAGGGCGGGCGGCGCGGCGGGCAGCGCCTTGGACATGTTGCGGTTGCGCTCCACGTAGCCGAGCGCGGTGGCGAGGTCCAGCGCGCCCGGCGCGTCCGCGAGCACCTTGAGCTCGATGCGGGTACAGCCCCAGCCGCGCGCCACCTCCTCGGCGGCGAGGGCCGCCACGGTGGCACGGCCGCGGCGGCGGTCCCGCTCGTCGATCCGCAACTCCAGGATCTCGGCGACGCGGCGACCGAAGACGGAGTGCGTGGCCAGCTGGATCCGGCCGACGGGGCGGCTGTTCACGCACACGTCGTACGCGCGTGACTTCGAGCCGTCAGTGCTCTGCTGGAGCGGCCCGGCCGGCCGCAGAGTCGTGGTCATCACGGGAGTTGTACCCATCCCGCGCCCCCACGTCATCTGTTTTTCGCGTCGGCCGGGCCCATCCCCTACGGGTCCAGGTCGTCGGCGGCGCGCTCGTCGAAGACGCGCATGGCCTTGGCGGTCACCGGGCCGGGGGCGCCGGGCAGGTCACGGCCGTCGACGCGGTGAACGGCCTGCACGTCGCGCAGGGTGGAGGCGAGGAAGACCTCCTCGGCCCGGTCCAGGACGTCGAACGGCAGGTCGGTCTCGTGCGCGCCGGTCCACTCGACGGCCAGCGCGCGCGTGATGCCCGCGAGGCAGCCGGAGGCCACCGGCGGCGTGTGGATCTCGCCGTCGAGGACGACGAAGACGTTCGACCCGGTGCCCTCGCACAGCCGGCCCACGGTGTTCGCGAACAGCGCCTCGGTCGCGCCCTGTTCGGTGGCACGGGAGAGCGCGAGCACGTTCTCCGCGTACGAGGTGGTCTTCAGGCCGGTCAGGGCGCCGCGCTCGTTGCGGGTCCAGGGGACGGTGATCACGGCGGTGGAGTCGGGCCTGCGCGTGGTCTCGCCGAGGGCGACGACGAGGGTCGGGCCGTGGTCGCCGCGGTCGGAGCCGAGCGGGGAGAGACCGCCGGTGTAGGTGATGCGCAGCCGCCCGAGGGCCATGGGGTTGGCCTCCAGGACGGCGGCGCAGGCGCGGCGGACCTCGTCCAGGTCCGGCTCGGGCAGGCCGAGGCCGCGCGCCGAGCGGGCGAGCCGGTCGAGGTGGCGGGTGAGCGCGAAGGGCCGTCCGGCGACCGCCTTCACCGTCTCGAAGATGCCGTCGCCGACGGTCAGGCCGTGGTCGAGGACGGAGACGCGCGCGGATTCGAGAGCGTGCAGGCCGCCGTTGAGCCATATCTTCACGAAGGGGTTCCTCCCGTTGGTTCGTACGTTCCCGACGCTACCGCCAGCAGCCGCTCGGCCTTCAGCTCGGTCTCGCGCCACTCCCCCTCGGGGTCGGAGCCCCAGGTGATGCCGGCGCCCGTGCCGAACCGCAGGACGCCGTCGGCGCGGTCGATCCAGAACGTGCGGATGCCGACGGCCAGCTCGGCCGTGCCCCGATCGGCGTCGACCCAGCCGACGCCGCCGCAGTAGGGGCCGCGGGGCGCCGTCTCCAGGGCCTCGATGATCCGCAGGGCGCTGGACTTGGGGGCGCCGGTGACGGAGCCGGGCGGGAACGCGGCGCCGAGCAGCTCCGGCCAGCCCGCTCCGGGGCGCAGCTCGCCGCGGACGGTGGAGACGAGGTGGACCAGGCCCGGGTGCTTCTCGACGACGCACAGGTCGGGCACGGTCACGGTGCCGGTCCCGCAGACGCGTCCGAGGTCGTTGCGGACGAGGTCCACGATCATCACGTTCTCGGCGTAGTCCTTGTCCAGGAGGTCCGCCTCGGTCCGGCCGGTGCCCTTGATCGGCCCCGACTCGACGACGCCGCCCGTGCGGCGCAGGAACAGCTCGGGCGAGGCGGTGGCGACCTCCACGCCGTGCCCGGGCAGGCGAATCGTTCCGCCGTACGGAGCGGGGTTCCCGCGCGCGAGGAGGGCGGTCAGCGCGTCGATGTCGGCGTCGCCGGGGACGGGCGCGGACAGGACCCGGCAGAGGTTCGCCTGGTAGACGTCCCCGGCCGCGATGTGCGCGCGGATCCGGCGTACGCCGTCCGTATACGCGGCGCGGTCGAGGGAGGACGTCCAGTCACCGGCCGCCGGGCCGTGCCAGGCCCCGGGCACGGGGGCGGGCACCGGCTCCTCGCGCACACGGCCGAAGCGGGCGCACACCAGGCGGCCCTCGAAGTCCGCGCAGACGGCCCAGAAGCCGCTGCCGTCCAGGGCGGAAGGGTCGCTGGTCACGTCGCGCAGATCGGTCGCGACAAGGCCGCCGAAGCGGGCCAGAGGAGGCAGGTCGTGCACGGCTGCGAGTCTATGACCGGCGCTCCTGCGGCGCCCCGGGCCCGGGTGACCAGGGCGGCAGCGCAGCACGCTGCGCAAACGCGTTTTTGTACTGGCCCAGGAATCCGCTAGAGTTCAACACGTCGCCGGGACGCGGAAGCGGACTGGGAAAGACAAGCGGACGTAGCTCAGTTGGTAGAGCGCAACCTTGCCAAGGTTGAGGTCGCCAGTTCGAACCTGGTCGTCCGCTCGCAGGAACGCGGGGGATCATCCCGAAACCCCGTACTCCTGGTGGAGTGGCCGAGAGGCGAGGCAACGGCCTGCAAAGCCGTCTACACGGGTTCAAATCCCGTCTCCACCTCCAAGGACGATTAGCTCAGCGGGAGAGCGCTTCCCTGACACGGAAGAGGTCACTGGTTCAATCCCAGTATCGTCCACTGGAATCTCTGATCATGAGACTCACGGGTCTGTGATCACGCAGAGGTTTCCCCGCGCGATTAGCTCAGCGGGAGAGCGCTTCCCTGACACGGAAGAGGTCACTGGTTCAATCCCAGTATCGCGCACGCAGCACCTACCACCTGCGGGTATACACTCGCTGATGGTCCCGCGCGATTAGCTCAGCGGGAGAGCGCTTCCCTGACACGGAAGAGGTCACTGGTTCAATCCCAGTATCGCGCACCAGCTCCACGAAGCCCCCGGCCGTCATCGGCCGGGGGCTTCGTCGTGTGCGCGTGCCGGTGCTCCCGGCGGGCGGGGACCGCCAACGGCCTCCGCCCGCCGGGAACCGGGTCAGGACGAGAACAGCATGTGGCCGAAGCTCTTGTGCCGCTTGTGACCGTGGTGGCCGTGGTGCTCGTGGTGGCCGTGGTGCGGGGCGCCCCAGGCGGGGGCGGGCGCGGCCGGGTAGCCCTGGGGCGCGGCGGGCGGCACGGGCGGGGCCTGGTGGCCGCTCCACTGGCCCTCCAGGCGCGTCAGGGCCTCCAGCTCGCCGTAGTCGAGGAATATGCCGCGGCAGCCGCCGCACTGCTCGATCTGGACGCCGTTGCGGTTGTACGTGTGCATCGGCGCGTGGCATTTGGGACAGTGCATGGGCGGCTCAACTCCTGGCCGGTCGTGACAGTTTCGCCGGATGTCTGCCCGGCTTCGGTGCGTCGCACCCTACTTCGGGCCGATGGGCGCCGGATCGGGAGGGACGGCGATCATCCGGCGGCAGGCGTCGACGACGTCCCGCTCCACTTCGTCCAGGTCACGGCCGTCGGCCACCGTCTTGGTGAGCGCGAGCGCGGCCGTCTGCACGGTCAACGCGCGGGCCGGGACGTCGAGCGCGGGCCACGGGTCGCCGCCGTCGGCGGGGACGGCCGGGCCGCCCGCCGCGCGGTACGCGTCCAGGAACCGCGTCCACTCCGCCGCGCCGAGCAGTCCGCAGGCGTACCAGGCGGCCGGCCGGGCCAGGTCCCAGGCGGGGTCGCCGAGGCCCAGGTCGTCGATGTCGATCAGCAGCCACCGGCCGTCGGAGGCGCGGACGAGCTGGCCCAGGTGCAGGTCGCCGTGGCACAGGTACGGCCTGCCCGGCGGCGAGGCCTCGGCCCGGGCCCAGGGGGGCAGGGCCGCCCAGGCGCTCTCGACGGCGGGGGCATCGGGGTGCGGGGCCTTCGCCGTCGCCGCGCGCAGGCGGGCGAGGGCCCGGGCCGCCTTCTCCGGGCCCCGCATGGGCGGGAGGCCGGACGGCAGCCGTACGGGCGGGGTGCGGTGCAGCCTGGCCAGGAGGGTGGCGACGGCCTCCCAGGGGGCCGCGTCCGGGTCGTTCCGGTCCACCGGGGTGCCGTGCGGCCAGAGGGTGACCAGGCGGCCGTGCAGCGGGGCGGGGTGCGGGCTCAGCGGGGCCAGGAGGACGCCCGCGAGGTCGGGGTGGGCCGCGGTGGCCAGACGTGCGGCCAGCGGCCGCTCAGGGGTGCCTGGGGCGTGGGCCTTGGCCACGACCTCCCCGTGGCGGACGACCGCGGCGTCGGGGCGGTCGGCGAGGACGGCGGCGGGCGGGGCGCACGGGCAGGCGTGCGGGGCGGGGGCGTGGGCCCGGAACTCGGCGTGGGCGGCCAGGGCGGGGAGGAGGGTCACGGAGGTCCTGAGAGGGTGCGGGGCTGCCGTGAGCGTACGGGGTGGAGCCGCACGGAGGTGCCCCGGTCCCCATGGCGGGCAGATCCCCGTGGCGGGGAGGTCCCCATAGCGGGCAGATCCCCATGGCGGGGAGAAAAGAACAGCCCGCGCAGCTCCCCAGCTGCGCGGGCTGTGTGCCGTCCGCCGCACCCCCGTCCCCACGGGGTTTCATGGCCGGATGTCCCCGCCCGGACCGCTCTTCCGGGCCTGGGGCGCCGCTCAGCGCCCCAGCATCTCGCCCACGGACGACGCTTGTGTGAGCACTGCCTCCCAGCCGCCGAAGGCGACGATCAGCAGCGCTGCCAGGGGGAGGACCATGAGCGTGGCCACCAGCGGGTGGCGGGTTCCGGAAGGCCGGACGCCCAGGGTGGAGAGCTTGCGTCCCCGTGTGCGGATCATCGTCCGCGGCGCGGTGTCCGCCATGGCCACTCTCCCTTCCTGACTTTGTTGTTCATGGAGGTTCGTTGGCAGCGGCGGGTGTCTGACCTCGGGGGACGAGTGCTGCACCCGCCGCTTGACCTCAAATTTAGGCGCGGGGGGCGCGTCGCACGTCATGCCCTCGTACCGATTGGCGGGCCTCCCGGAGGATGACCGCTCGTCACACAACTACTCCCGTGGGTGGAGACGGAGACCTAGGTCCCTCCTAGGTCTCAGGGTCTTCCCCGAGGGGGCGTCCGGTTCGCTCCGAGCTGTCCTCCCTCGGGACGGGCTGCTCGACCAGGGCGAGGACGCGGGTCGCCATGAACCGTGCGGTGCGCACGACGGAGCCGCTGCGGGTGACTTCGCTCACTTCCACCACTCCCCTGCGGACGGCGGTCTCCACACGGCGGCCCGCCCTGCTCGCCACCACTTCGTACGTACGCGTCGTGTCCCCGGCGTCCACGACTATCTCCACGCGATCACCCTTCACGGGATCAATCCCCCTTCGACGGTGGGTGGTTGGGGGTGCGGGTGACGGCGATGAGCCCTGGGCGCGCGCCACCTGACCACTTTTCAAGTTTCGCACCGGGCACTGACAATCGATCGGACCGCGAGGGCGCGGCCTCTGCACGGCCCGGGCCGTGGAAACGTAAGCTGTGGCTCGTCAGACGGACCGGGCAGCGGGGATGAACATGGCGATGATGCGCCTGAGGCGCGAGGACCCGCGTGTCGTCGGCTCGTTCAGGCTGCACAGGCGGCTGGGCGCCGGCGGGATGGGTGTCGTCTATCTGGGCTCCGACCGTCGCGGGCAGCGTGTGGCGCTGAAGGTGATCCGGCCCGATCTGGCCGAGGACCAGGAGTTCCGCTCGCGCTTCGCGCGGGAGGTCTCGGCCGCCCGGCGCATCCGCGGCGGGTGCACCGCCCGGCTCGTCGCCGCCGATCTGGAGGCCGACCGGCCCTGGTTCGCCACGCAGTACGTCCCCGGTCCCTCGCTGCACGACAAGGTCGCGGCCGAAGGGCCGCTGTCCGCCGCCGAGGTCGCCGTCGTCGGCGCCGCCCTGTCCGAGGGGCTCGTCGCCGTGCACGAGGCCGGTGTGGTGCACCGGGACCTCAAGCCGTCGAACATCCTGCTGTCCCCGAAGGGGCCGCGGATCATCGACTTCGGGATCGCCTGGGCCACCGGCGCCTCGACCCTGACCCACGTCGGCACGGCCGTCGGCTCGCCCGGCTTCCTCGCCCCCGAGCAGGTGCGCGGCGCCGCCGTCACGCCCGCCACGGACGTCTTCGCGCTCGGGGCGACCCTCGCGTACGCGTCGATGGCGGACTCGCCCTTCGGGCACGGCAGTTCCGAGGTCATGCTCTACCGGGTCGTCCACGAGGAGGCCCAGCTGCGCGGCGTGCCGGACGCGCTTGCGCCGCTGCTGCGGGCCTGTCTCGCCAAGGACCCGGAGGAACGTCCCAGCACGCTCCAACTGTCGCTGCGGCTCAAGGAGATCGCGGCCCGCGAGGCGCAGGGGCTCAGCGACGTGCGGCCGCCCGCACCCCGCCAGGAGCAGCACGAGCGCCCGACGGGTCGTCTCGCCGAGGAGTACGCGGAGCAGCGCACCCAGCGCCGCGCGGCGCCGGGCACTCCCCCGCCGCGCACCGGTGGGCCCCGGACCAACGGCTCCCGCGACGGCGGTCCGCGTACGGGCGGCTCCAAGACCGGCGGTGCGCGTACGGGCGGCTCGCGGCCGTCCGCGCCGCGCGGCACCCGGGGCTCCAGCGGCAGGACCGGCCCGCGCAGCGGCACCGGGCGGCAGGGGCCGCGCACCACCGGCACCCGGCTGCGGCCCGCCAACCCCCGGCTGCTGCGGCAGCGGCTCTTCGTGTTCGTGGTCGTGACGCTGCTCGTGGCCCTGGGGATCGCGGCCGCGCAGGGCTGCCAGGGGCCCGCGCGCGGGCTCGGCGACGTCCGGCAGGAGCAGGGCGTCAGCGATGTGCGCCCGGGGCACGACAGCGGTTCGTGACCGTCGGCGCCCGCGGCGGCCGCTGACGGGTCAGGACGCGGGGCGGCCCGTCGCCACGGCGTAGAAGGCCACGGCCGCCGCCGCGCCCACGTTCAGCGAGTCGACGCCGTGCGCCATCGGGATGCGCACCCATTCGTCGGCGGCGACCAGGGCCTGCCGGGACAGTCCCTCGCCCTCCGCGCCGAGCATCAGGGCGACGCGCTCCATGCGGTGGGGGGCGGCCTCGTCGAGGGTCCTGGCCTTCTCGTCGGGGGTCAGGGCGAGCAGGTTGTAGCCCGCGTCGCGCACCCCTTCCAGGCCCTTGGGCCAGGAGTCCAGACGGGCGTACGGCACGGAGAAGACCGCGCCCATGGAGACCTTCACGGAGCGGCGGTAGAGGGGGTCGGCGCAGTCCGGGGAGAGCAGGACGGCGTCCATGCCGAGGGCCGCGGCCGACCGAAAGATCGCGCCGATGTTCGTGTGGTCGTTGACGGCTTCCATGACCACCACGCGGCGGTGGGTCCGCAGGAGCTCGTCGGCGGTGGGCAGCGGCTTGCGCTGCATGGAGGCGAGGGCGCCGCGGTGCACGTGGTAGCCGGTGACGCGCTCGGCGAGCTCGGGGCTGACCGCGTAGACCGGGGCGGGCACCTCGTCGATGACGTCGCGCATGACGTCGACCCACTTGGCGGAGAGCAGCATCGAGCGCATCTCGTAGCCGGCGAGCTTGGCGCGCCGGATGACCTTCTCGCCCTCGGCGATGAACAGGCCCTCGGCGGGCTCGCGCTTGCGGCGCAGCTCGACGTCGGTCAGGCCGGTGTAGTCGCGCAGGCGCGGGTCGTCCGGGTCCTCGATGGTTTCGATGCTGCTGAGATCGGCCACAGGGTGATACTGCCTTGTCCGGGGAGAGGTGCCAACGGCTGCGAGAGGGTTCCGTTACCGATGGTTACGGTTACGGGTTCCGGGGCTCGTGGGGGGTGTCGGTGCCCGCCGCACCGGGGGCGCGCACGGCCACCACATCGCCCACGACGATGACCGCGGGGGGCTTCACCTCATGGGTGCGGACGGCCTCGGCGACCGTGGCCAGGGTGGCGTCGACACGGCGCTGGGCGGCCGTCGTGCCCTCCTGGATGAGCGCGACGGGGGTGTCGGCGGGCTTGCCGTGGGCGGTCAGCGCCTCGGCGATCCGGCCGATCTTGTCGACGCCCATGAGGATGACGAGGGTGCCGCGCAGCTTGGCCAGGGCGGGCCAGTCGACGAGGGAGCGCTCGTCGTCGGGGGCCACATGGCCGCTGACCACGGTGAACTCATGGGCCACGCCCCGGTGCGTGACCGGGATGCCCGCGGCGCTCGGCACCGAGATCGAGCTGGAGATGCCGGGCACGACCGTGCACGGGATGCCCGCTTCGGCCAGGGCCTGGAGCTCCTCCATGCCGCGGCCGAAGACGTAGGGGTCGCCGCCCTTGAGCCGGACGACGGACCTGCCCTGCTTCGCGTGCTCGATCAGGGCGTTGTTGATGGCCTCCTGGGCCATGAAGCGGCCGTACGGGATCTTCGCCGCGTCGATCACCTCGACGTGCGGCGGCAGCTCGGCGAGCAGGTCGCGCGGGCCGAGCCGGTCGGCGATGACCACGTCCGCCTCGGCCAGGAGCCTGCGGCCGCGGACCGTGATCAGGTCGGGGTCGCCGGGGCCGCCGCCGACGAGCGAGACGGCACCGGTGGTGGCGCGCGAGCGGTGGTGCGGGGCCACCAGGGTGCCGTCGCGCAGGCCCTCCACCACGGCGTCGCGGATGGCGGCGGTGTGGCGGGGGTCGCGCTCCTTGGCGTCCGTGGTGAGGACGGCGACGGTGACGCCCGCGCTGTGGCCGGTGGCCGGGGTCCAGGCGGTGGCCTCGTCGGCGTCGTCGGAGCGGACGCACCAGACGCGGTCGCGCTCCCCCTCGGCCGATGCCAGCGTGTTGGCCTCGGGGTCGCTGGTGGAGATCAGGGCGTACCAGGCGCCGGTGAGGTCGCCCTCCTCGTACCTGCGCCGGTGCCAGGTGATCTCGCCGCCGGTCGCCATCGCCTCCACCGACGGGGTGGCGGACGGCGAGACGAGGTGGACGTCCGCGCCCGCCGCGATGAGGGCGGGGAGGCGGCGCTGGGCCACCTGGCCGCCGCCGAGGACCACGACGCGGCGGCCGGTGAGGCGGAGGCCTACGGGGTAGGCGGGGTGTACGGCCATGGCGGTGCGGCTCCTCGTCGGGGCGGGAGAGTGGGCGCTACTGCTCTGGAGCGGCCCTGACGTGCGGATTTTAGAGGTGGCTTCAGCGTACGGCGGGGGCGGGGGCCACGGCGGGGCAAGGGGCTCGCGGCGGGGGGGCGGGGGCAAGGGCCGGGGCGGCCGACCGCCCCGGTGCCGCGCCCCCGGTCCCGCGCCGTGCTACTTCTCCGTGACGCCCGCGGAGTCGAACGTCGCGACCTCGTGCATCGCCCGTGCCGCGCTCTGTACGACCGGGAGGGCGAGCAGGGCGCCGGTGCCCTCGCCCAGGCGGAGGTCCAGGTCCACCAGGGGGCGCAGGCCGAGCTTGTTCAGGGCGGCCACGTGGCCGGGCTCGGCGCTGCGGTGGCCCGCGATGCAGGCGGCGAGGACCTCGGGGGCGATGGCGCGGGCCACCAGGGCGGCCGCACCGGCGCTGACGCCGTCCAGGATCACCGGGGTGCGCAGCGAGGCGCCGCCGAGGAGCAGGCCCACCATCGCCGCGTGCTCCAGGCCGCCGATGGCGGCGAGGACGCCGATGGGGTCGGCCGGGTCCGGCTGGTGCAGCTCCAGGGCGCGGCGGACGACCTCGACCTTGCGGGCGTGCATCTCGTCGTTGATGCCGGTGCCGCGGCCGGTGACCTCAAGGGGGTCCGCGTCCGTGTAGACGGAGATCAGAGCCGCGGACGCGGTGGTGTTGGCGATGCCCATCTCACCGGTCAGGAGGGCCTTGTTGCCCGCCGCGACCAGGTCGCGGGCCGTCTCGATGCCGACCTCGATGGCGGCCTTGACCTCGTCGCGGGTCAGGGCCGGGCCCGTGGTCATGTCGGCCGTGCCGGGCCTGATCTTGCGGGGCAGCAGGCCGGGCGTGGCCGGGAGTTCGCTGGCCACGCCGACGTCGATGACGCAGACCTCGGCACCGACCTGGGTGGCGAAGGCGTTGCAGACGGCGCCGCCGCCCAGGAAGTTGGCGACCATCTGGCCGGTCACCTCCTGGGGCCAGGCCGTGACGCCCTGGGCGTGCACGCCGTGGTCGCCCGCGAAGATCGCGACGGCGGCCGGCTCCGGGATCGGCGGCGGGCACATCCGGGACAGTCCGGACAGCTGGGCGGAGATGATTTCGAGCATGCCGAGCGCCCCGGCGGGCTTGGTCATGCGTTTCTGGCGCTCCCAGGCCTCGCCGAGCGCCTTGGCGTCCAGCGGGCGGATGTTGCCGACGGTCTCGGCGAGCAGGTCGTGCGGGTCCTCGCCGGGCAGCGCGCGACGGCCGTACGTCTCCTCGTGGACGACCCACGACAGCGGACGGCGCTTCGACCAGCCCGCCTGCATCAGCTCGGGCTCGTCCGGAAACTCGTCGACGTAGCCGACGCAGAGGTACGCCACGACCTCCAGGTGCTCCGGCAGGCCCAGGGCACGGACCATCTCGCGCTCGTCGAAGAAGCTGACCCAGCCGACGCCGAGGCCCTCGGCGCGGGCCGCGAGCCACAGGTTCTCCACCGCGAGCGCGGAGGAGTACGGGGCCATCTGCGGCTGGGTGTGGCGGCCCAGGGTGTGGCGGCCGCCGCGGGTGGGGTCGGCGGTGACGACGATGTTCACCGGCGTGTCGAGGATGGCCTCGATCTTCAGTTCCTTGAACTGCTTGGCGCGGCCCTTGGGCAGCGACTTCGCGTACGCCTCGCGCTGGCGCTGGGCCAGTTCGTGCATGGTCCCGCGGGTCTCGGCGGAGCGGATGACCACGAAGTCCCAGGGCTGGGAGTGGCCCACGGACGGCGCGGTGTGGGCCGCCTCCAGGACGCGGAGCAGCACCTCGTGCGGGATGGGGTCGCTGCGGAAGCCGTTGCGGATGTCGCGGCGCTCGCGCATGACGCGCAGGACGGCCTCGCGCTCGGCGTCGGCGTAGCCCGGGGCGGGCGGGTCGAGCGGGGCGGCGGGCTCGACCGGCGCCGCGTCCGCCGGGAGCGGCTCGGCGAGGTCGGACTCGTCCGGGAGCGGCGGGGTGCCCAGGTCCTCGGGGCCCTCGGGGGCCTCGCCGAGGTGCTCGGGCAGGCCGGTGGCTTCCCCGGGGCCCAGGGGGACGGCGAGGTCGGGGGCTGCGGCCGGGGTGGCGGGGTCGGTCGGTTCGGCCGGGTGAGGTACGTGCATCGGCTCGTCGGGGTCGGTCGTCTCCTGGGCGGGCGGCAGCTGGCCGTCCGGCGCGGCGACGGGTGCGGGTGCCGCGGTGGCGGCGGGAGCGGCGGTGGGCCGGTCGCCGTCGCGGGGTGCGGGCACGGTGGGTACGGGCTGCTCCCCGGGCTCGGCGTGCGCCTCGACGGCGGCGGGGGCTTCGGGGGCGGCGGGGGCCTCGGAGACGGGCCGCTCCTGCGGCGCGGCCTCGTCGGCGACCGGCAGCTCTGCCGCCGGTACGGGGGCGGGGGACACGGCGGCGTCCGGTACGGCCGGGCCCTGGGCCGCGGCGTCCGCCGCCGGGGCGGCGGCGGGCGGCTCCTGCGCGGCCGTCTCGTCGGGCTGCTGCGGAGCGAAGTACTCCGGCGGTACGGCGAGCGGTCGCGGCGGCGTCGGCGCCAGGTGCGGGGTGGTCGGCACCGAGCCCTCGACCGGCACGAACTGACCGAGCGGCGGGGGCACTTGCACGTCGGGACCCGGCATGGCCTGGGGCTGCTGCGCGCCCGCCTCCGGCCACGGCTGGGCGGCGTCGGGAGCCTGCGGGGCGACGGCGGCGGCCTCGGGCTGCGCGACCGCCGGACCCGGCGCCGACGCGTCGGCGAACGGAGCCTCGTCGTCGACGAACGCGGGCTCGTCGTCGACGAAGGACATGGGGGGCGGCACGGGGACGCCCGGCGCGACCCGGACGGTGACGGCCTCGGAGGCGACGGGCGCGGCCTCGGCGTCCGGCCCCTCCGTGCCGTCCGTGCCCTCGGCGGTCCCGGCTGCGGCGGCGGTCTCGGCCGGGCCGTGCGCGGCGTCCTGGGCGGGCCCGGACTCGGCAGGCTCGGGGACGGCGGATTGCGCCGGCGCGTCCGCCTCGGGGGCGCTCGGAACAGCGGAATCCGCAGTACCGGGCGCGTCCGGGGCATCGGAGGCGAGGACGGCGCTTTCGGCGCTCTCCGGCTGCGCGGGGTCGGCGGTGTGCGCCGACGGCATCTCCTGCGCCCCGTCGGGCGCCGCCGCGTCACCGGCTGCGCCCGATGCCTCGACCGGCTGCGGGACGGCGTCCGTCGGGGCGAGCTGGGGCGCGACGGGCGCGCCTTCCGGGGCGGGTGCGGCGTCTGTGACGACAGGGGCGTTCGCGACGTGCGTGTCGTCGGAGGCCTCTGCGACGGCGGAGACCTCCGGGGTATCCAGGGCGTCCGAGGTGGCCGGGGCCTCCGAGGGACCTGTGCCAAGCGGGGCCGCCGCGACGGACGCGCCTTCCGGGGCCACCGGGGCAGCCAGTACTGCCGGGTCTCCCGGGCCTGCCGGGACTTCCGGGACCTCAGTGGCCTCTGGGACGACCGTTTCTGCAGCGGTGCCCTGGGGGTTCTGCGTCGGTACGACCGGGGTCGGGGGCTGCGCGCCCCAGGGCATCGCGCCTTGCGGCGGGATCTCGCCGAGCTGCGGCCCCGGCAGGGCGCCGGTGTCCTCGCGCGGGACGTCCAGGTACTCGGGGCCGCTGGTGGGCGGGCCCGGCCGGCGTACCGGCACGGCGTGCGGCGCGGCGCCCGCGGGGCCGCGGTCGGCGAGGGAGAGCACGGGGCTCGCGGCGCCGTCGGGGACGACGGGCGCGGCCGGGCCGCGGTGCAGCGGGCGGCGGGCGGTCCCGTGGTGCGAGGCGGGGGTGTGCGCGGGGCCCGAGGGCAACGGGACACCGGTCAGGTCCACGGAGCCGCTGTCCCGGCCCGCCGTCTCGTGCGGTCCGGGCTGGTGGGCGGCCTGCTGGTGGGCGGCCTGCTCCTGGAGGGCCTGCTCCTGGACGAAGGGGGCCGGGGCCGCGAAGGGCTGCTCCTGGCCCGCCTGGGCCTGCCCCGCCTGAGCCTGGCCGACCTGCACCGGCTGCGCGGCCGGAACCGCCTGGGCGAACGCCGCCGGGGCGGCGTGCTCCTGCCCGAACTGCGCGGACACCGCGCCCGGCTGGGCGGGCACGCCCGGCGCGCCGCCCTGCGGCACGCCCTGTGGTGCGGCCGTCCGCACGGGCGCCACGCCCGCGGCGGGCGCTCCGGACGGTGGCTGCTGCGCGATGCCCGGCTGCGCGGCCTGCGCCTCGCTCCACGCGCCCTGGGCACCCGGCATCAGCAGCAGGTCGTCGTCCTCGGCGGGGTGCTCGGAGGGGTCGAGGAAGGTGTAGGGGCCCGGCGCGGGGACGCCCGACTGCTCCACCATGCCTGCGCCCTCCGGCTGCCCCTCGCCCGGGACCTGGCCGGTGTCGGTCATGCGTACCCCTCGCCCATCGGTTAGTCCTTCTGTGACCGCCCGTCATCCACAACGAGCTCGCGAGCCGAGCGGCAACGCGCCGCGTACGGACCACAAGGCATTGTCGCGGTTGCTCCGCCACCGCGGCAGCGTGATCGGCCACGGTCCGCTGTGGACTGCGCCACGTCGCGCGTCCAGCGGTCCCGCCGTACCACACGCACCCCCCAAAACGGGCGAGCTTTCCGGACATTGACTCAGGAATCGCCGGGCGCCCAGGTGCGGTACAACGATCGGCCAGCCTACCGCGCACCGCGCGGTAGGAGGGCCGCCAGGGTCACGCGGTGCGGTCGAGAAGCAGCCCGGAGAGCAGGAAGACGACGGTCCGCTTCCGCTCCGTCCAGGCGCGGGTGTCGAGTTCGACGGACTGCAGGAGGGCGCACTCGACGGCGTATCCGTGCTCCGACAGGTTCCGGCCCAGGAGTTCGGCGGCGTCGCGGGTCGGGGCGTGCGTGACGATGCGCTCCGGGCGTCGGTCGGCGACGGCGGAGACCACCGCCGCTCCCCCGCCCCCGACGCGTACGACGTCGGGTTCCGGGAGGCTTTCGAGGACGTGCGGCGCGGTGCCGTGCACGATGTGGGCCTGCACGCCGAAGCGGCGCGCGACGGCCGTGGCGCGGCCGCAGGCGTCCGGGTCGCGGTCCACGGCGATGACGGCGGCGCCGAACCGCGCCGCCTCCGCGGCGAACGCGCCGCTGCCGCAGCCGATGTCCCAGACCAGGTCGCCCACGCGGGGGCCGAGGCGGGCGAGTTGGGCGGCGCGGATGCGGTCGGTCTCGCCTTCGCCGAGCTCGTGCTCGCCGCCGTACGCGGCGGCGGGCAGGGCCCAGCCGCGCGGGTCCGTACCGGGGTCGCGGCCCGCGATCCAGCCGCTGTCGTGGGCGGCGGCGCCCCCGATGACGATGACGACGTTGGGGTCGCGCCAGCTGTGGTCGGCGGCCTTGTCCGAGGTGACGACGGAGACCTGCTCCCGCTCGGTGCCGAGCTCCTCACAGATGACGAAGGTGCGGTGGACGCCGTCGAGGAGCAGGCCGAGCTCCGCGGGCCCGGCGCCGGGCGAGGTGAGCACGGCGACCTTGCTGTGCGCGCGGCAGACGTTCACGGCCCGGCGCAGCGTGCGCCGGTGGGCGACCACGACCTGGGCGTCGTCCCAGGGCATGCCGGCCCGGGCGAAGGCCTGGGCGACGGCGGAGACGGCGGGGACGACCTCGACCTCCAGGCCGAACTCCGGGGCGCGCAGCGTACGGACGACGCCGAAGAAGCCGGGGTCGCCGTCCGCGAGGACGACCGCCGTGCCGCGGTGGGCGGCGATGCGGCGGGCGGCGAGGGAGACGCTGCCGAGGCGGATGCGCTCGGCCGTCGGCGGGACCTCGGGGAGCGCGAGGTGGTGGGCGGCGCCCGCCACGAGTGTCGCGGCGCTCAGCGCGGAGCGTGCCGCGGTGGTCAGCGGCGAGCCGTCCCAGCCGATCACCGTGACCCGGTCGGCCATCGTCGTCTGTCTCCTGCGGTCGCGGGTCGTCGGGTGGGAGGCCGGTGGGTGCGGCCCGGTGGGAGCGTACCTGCTGCGCGGCCGGGGAACGCCGCCACGGCGGCGTCCCGGTGGAATCCAGCCCGTCCGGCGCGTGAGGACGAGGCCGCGGGCCGGTGGGAGAGTACTTGCTGTGCGGCCAGGGGACGTCGCACGGCGACGTCACGGTGGAATCCAGCCCGTCCGGCGTTTGAGGACGAGGCCGCAGGCCGATGGGTCCAGCCCGTCCGGCGCCTGAGGACGAGGCCGCAGGCCGATGGGCAGCTCACGCCGCCCGAGGCGCTCAGTTCCAGTCGGAGAACGCCGTCAGGTGTTCCGTGACGCCTTCGAGGTCCTCCGGCAGGAGGCTCCACACGATGAGGTCGGTGCGCAGGTCGATCCAGCCGCCGAGCGGGTCGCCGCCGTTTCTGACCCGTGCTATCCAGGCGCCGCGCAGGACGCCCTCGCTGATGCAGCCGATCTTCTGCGCGACCTGCTGCGCCGCGGTGTTGTCGGCGGCGGTGCGCAGCTCGATGCGCTCGAACTTCTGGTCGTGGAAGAGCCACTGGGCGGTGGCGAGCGCGGCCTCGGACGCGTAGCCCTCGCCGCGGGCCCAGGGGGCGGTCACGTAGCTGAGTTCGCTGGAGCGCACCCGCCAGTCGGTGCGGCGCAGCTGGACGGCGCCCACCAGGCGCTGGGTGAGGAACTCGGTGACGGCGAGCGAGATGCCGCGCCCGGCGGCCCGCTCGGCGGGGGCCTGCTCGGTGATCCAGGCGCGCGCGTCGGCCTCGGTGTACGGCTGGGGCACGGCGGTCCAGGCGGTGACGAGCTCGTCGTTCATCATCTCCGCGTACGCGGGGACGTCCGCCTCGTCGAGAGGGCGCAGCACCAACCGCTCCGTGCTGATGGAGATGTCGGGAAACCCCGAGGAGCCTGTGGAGGCTGTAGTCATGCGCCGCTCCGTAACCTTCTCGGGCCTGTCGCTCCGTGAACCGTGGTGGCCCTGGGGGACCTTCAGGCCTGCTGAAGTGTTCAGCATGCAGCATGCTGACGCGCAGTCGCACCACGGGGTCCTCTCCGCGTCGCGAAGAGGACCCCGTGCGTGTGGCCAGGACACCGGTGCGGGTCAGCCCGTCGTGACGGGCAGCACCGACCCCTTGTACTCGTCCTCGATGAACTTCTTCACCTCGGGCGACTTCAGGAGCTTGGCGAGCTTCCTGACCTCGGGGTCGTCCTCGTTGCCCCGCTTCACGGCGAGGACGTTGTTGTACGGGTTGTCCTTCACCGACTCCAGGAGGATGGCGTCCTCCTTGGGGCTCAGGCCCGCGTCGAGCGCGAAGTTGTTGTTGATGACGGCCGCGTCGACGTCCTTCAGGGAGCGCGGCAGCTGCGCGGGCTCCAGGGGCTTGATGGTGAGCTTCTTCGGGTTGGCCGCGATGTCCTCGGGGGTGGCGTTCGCACCCGCACCCTTCTTGAGCCCGATCACGCCCTTGGAGGCGAGCAGTTGGAGCGCCCGGCCTTCGTTGGTGGTGTCGTTCGGGACGGCGACGGTGGCTCCGGACTTCAGCTGGGTGACGTCCTGGAGCTTCTTGCCGGAGTCCGCGTACACGCCCATCGGCGGCAGGTAGACCTCGGTCACCGGCACCAGGTCCGCCTTCTTGGAGGAGTTGAAGTCCTTCAAGTAGGGGGTGTGCTGGTAGAGGTTGGCGTCGAGGGAGCCCTCCTGGAGTGCGGTGTTCGGCGCGACGTAGTCGGTGAACTCGCGGATCTGGAGGTCGAGGCCCTCCTTCTCGGCCAGGTTCTTCTGGATGTACTCGAGGACCTCACCGGCCGGGGTCGGGGTGGCTCCGACGACGAGCTTGTCGCCGTCGGAGCCGGAGCCCGAGCCGCAGGCGGTCAGGCCGAGCGCCAGGGCCAGGGCCCCGGCCGCCACGGCTGTGACCGGCGTCCGCATGTCAGAACGCCGCGACGATGGAGCCGTCGTACTTGTCGTCGATGAACTTCTTGACCTCGGGCGAGGTGAGGAGCTTGACGAGCTTCTTCACGCGCGGGTCGTTCTCGTTGCCCTTCTTCACGGCGAGGAAGTTGCCGTAGGGGTTGCCCTTGGCCTTCTCGGCGACGAGGGCGTCCTTGGCGGGGCTGAGGTCGGCCTCCAGGGCGTAGTTGCCGTTGATGACCGCGGCGTCGACGTCCTTGATGGTGCGCGGCAGGGCCGCGGCCTCCAGCTCCTTGAACTTCAGGCCCTTGGGGTTGGACGCGATGTCCTTGGGGGTGGCCTCGAAGCCGACGCCGTCCTTGAGCTTGATGACGCCGTTGTCCGCGAGGAGCTTCAGGGCGCGCGCCTCGTTGGTGGTGTCGTTCGGGATGGCGACCGTCGCGCCCTTGCCGAGCTCGTCGAGCCCCTTGACCTTCTTCGAGTAGACGCCCAGCGGCTCCAGGTGCACCGTGCCGTTCGGGACGGGGACGATGTCCGTCCCGTTCTTCTTGTTGAAGTCGTCCAGGTACGGCTTGTGCTGGAAGTAGTTCGCGAAGACCTCACCCTGCTGCGTCGCCGTGTTCGGCGTGACGTAGTCGGTGAACTCCTTGACCTCCAGGTCGAGGCCCGCCTTCTTCGCCAGCTTCTTCTGGACGAAGTCGAGGATCTGGCCCTGCGGGGTCGGGGTCGCGGCGACGACGAGCGGGCCGTCCTTGTCGCCCGCGGAGCCCTTGTCCGAACCGCAGGCGGTGAGCCCCAGGGTGAGGGCTCCGGCGGTCAGGACAGCAGCTGTGATCTTGGTGGTGTTACGCACGAAAAGTGCCTTTCTCCATGGGTGGTACACCCCCGCGGTCGGTGGCTGCGGGGTGGCGCTGGGCGTTCGCTGGGCGAACTCAGCAGATCTGGGGGCTCAGGAGGCCTTGACGGGCTCGGCCTCGGCCGTGAGGGTCTTCGGGGTCTTGGCGCGCAGCAGCTTCAGGGTCGGCGCGGGCCCCGAGTGACCGCCGCGCCGGTGGAGCCTGCGCGCGGCGAAGTCACCGACGAACTGGATGATCGAGATGACCACGGCGAGGATGCCGACGGTGATCCACATCAGCTCGGTCTCGAAGCGCTGGTAGCCGTAGCGGACCGCGAGGTCGCCGAGGCCGCCCGCGCCGACGGTGCCGGTGATGGCCGAGTAGCCGATGAGGGCGACCACGGTCGTGGTGGCGCTGGAAATCAGCGACGGCAGCGACTCCGGTACGAGGACCTTGCGGACGATCGTCCAGGTGTTGCCGCCCATCGACTGCACGGCCTCGACCAGGCCGTGGTCGACCTCGCGCACGGCCGTCTCGACGAGGCGGGCGAAGAACGGGATGGCGCTGATCGCGAGCGGCACGATCGCCGCCTCACGGCCGATGGTGGTGCCGACGATGGAGCGCGTGAAGCCCATCAGGGCGACCATGAGGATGATGAACGGCATCGAGCGGCCGATGTTCACGACCTGCCCGATCACCTTGTTCACGACGACGTTCTGCAGCAGGCCGCCGCGGTCGGTGAGCACCAGGAGCAGGCCGAGCGGCAGTCCCGCGGCGACCGCGATGAGCGCCGACCAGCCGACCATGTAGAGGGTGTCCCAACAGGCCTGCTCCAGCAGGGGCTGCATTTCGTCCCAGGTCACTTGGCACCTTCCTTCACCAGCACGGAGTCCTGCGGCGCGGGCGTGTCGTGCCCGGCGACGTCGACCTGGAGGCCCTGCTCGCGCAGGAAGCCGATGGGCACGACGTTCTCCTCGAAGCGGCCGGGCAGCTCGATGCGCATGCGCCCGACCTGCTTGCCCGCGACGGTGTCCATGGCGGCGCCGAGGATCGAGATGTCGATGTTGTACGTGCGCGACAGCTGGGAGATGACCGGCTGCGTCGCGGCCTCGCCGTGGAAGGTGACGTCGACGACGGTGCGGTGGTCGCCGGAGGCGGCGCCGCTGAGCGGGAACAGCGCGGCGGCGAGCTGCGAGCCGGGCGTGGCCAGGAGCTCG
Organism: Streptomyces spectabilis; assembly: GCF_008704795.1. Classification (NCBI taxonomy): domain Bacteria; kingdom Bacillati; phylum Actinomycetota; class Actinomycetes; order Kitasatosporales; family Streptomycetaceae; genus Streptomyces; species Streptomyces spectabilis. The sequence goes on from NZ_CP023690.1 coordinate 2,147,499, forward strand.
CTGACGGTGCCGGACTCCACGATCTGCCCGCGCTCCATCAGCGCGGCCGAGTCGCAGACGGTCTTGACGACGTCCATCTCGTGCGTGATGAGCAGGACGGTCAGGCCGAGCTGCTGGTTGAGGTCGCGCAGGAGCTGGAGGATGGAGCGGGTGGTCTCCGGGTCGAGGGCGCTGGTGGCCTCGTCGGAGAGCAGCACCTTCGGGTCGCCCGCGAGGGCGCGGGCGATGCCGACGCGCTGCTTCTGGCCGCCGGAGAGCTGCGCCGGGTAGGACTTGGCCTTGTCGGCGAGGCCGACGAGGTCGAGCAGTTCGAGCGCCTTGCGGCTGCGCTCCTTGCCGGACAGGCCGAGGATTTCGAGCGGCAGCTCGATGTTGGCCTGCACGGTGCGCGAGGACAGCAGGTTGAAGTGCTGGAAGACCATGCCGATGCGGCTGCGGGCGGCCCGCAGCTCCTTGCCCGCGCGCGGGCCGCGTCCGGCGAGCGCGGTGAGGTCCTGGCCCGCCACCGTCACGGTGCCGGAGCTGGGACGCTCCAGGAGGTTCACGCAGCGGATGAGCGAGGACTTGCCGGCGCCGGACTGGCCGATGACGCCGTACACCTCGCCTTCGCGTACGTGGAGGTCGACTCCGTCGAGGGCGGTTACTTCACGACCGCGTGAGCGGTAGACCTTGGTAAGGCCGGAAGTGGTGATCACTGGGTTTCCGTCACTGTCGAGTGCGCGGCGCATGGTGTCGCCGGGGCACGGGGCATTCGTTCGGAACGCGGCACGGTTCTCGCGGTGGCGGTGGAACCGGAGGACGTGTGCGCGGGGCGGGCTCGCTTCCTCCGTGTCGCCCGGGGGCGGGACGCGGGGTGCGGGGCACGGCGGCTTCGCTTCGGGGCGCGAGGCTCAGTGGTACAGGGGCCCTCAGAAGGCGCACATTCGACACATACAACGAGCACCGGGCGTCGTCATCGCCTCGGTCGCAAGGGTGCGGTTGCTCGTCGTGGTCATGCGGACAGTAAAACACGCGGGCCGCGTCGCACCGCCACCGCTGTCCGAATAGCGGACGCTCGACGCCCGCCAGTCGGACGGTCGGCGTCGCCTCACAGGCCCCTTCCGACGCGGGTGACGATCTCCACCCCACCCGCTGTGGCCTGCGCCGACACCTCCGAGAGGTCCCGCACGAGCACATCGGCGGACAGCTCGGCCGCGGAGTGCGTTGTGGTCAACGCCACGGTGGTCATGCCCGCGGCCCGGCCCGCCGTGAGACCCGCGGGGGCGTCCTCGAAGACCACGCAGCGCGCCGGGTCGACGCCGAGCGTCCGCGCGGCGAGCAGGAAGGGCTCCGGGTCGGGCTTGCCGCGGGTGATGTCGTCGGCGGCGATCAGCGTCTTGGGGCGGATGCCCACCTCGCCGAGGCGGGCCTCGGCCAGGCGGCGGGTGGCGGAGGTGACCACGGCCCAGCGCTCGGGCGGCAGCGAGGCGAGCAGATCGAGGGTGCCGGGCAGCGCGACGACGCCGCCCGCGACGTCGGAGACCTCAAGATCCTCGATCCGCGCGACCGCCTCCGCGACCCGCTCGGCGGGCAGCAGATCGGCGACGATCTCGGCGGCGGGGCGTCCGTGCAGCTCGACCCGCCCGAAGTCCTCGGCGGTGATCCCGTACTCCCCCGCCCAGCGCGTCCAGCACCGCGTCACCGACTCCATCGAGGAGATCAGCGTGCCGTCGTTGTCGAACAGGAGCGCCTCTGCCTGGATCTTCCGGGGATCAGCCTGGGTGTTCATGGGGATCGACCCTACGCGGACACCGCCCGGCCGCTCCCGGGCCCCCGGGGCCGCGCGCATCGGGCCTTTTGGCCCGTAATAGGGTCTCGGCATGCTTGTTGCCCTGACCGTCGCGACCTCCGTGGCCGCGCTCGCGCTCGCGGCCTGGTGCGGCTTCGCCGCCTACCGGGACCAGCCGACGAAGGACTGGCACTTCATCGGCATGGGCGTGGTCACCCTCCTCGCCCTGATCCAGCTGATCGTCGGCATTGTGCAGCTGGCCCGGGGCGAGCACCCGGAGCAGGGCACGACGATCTTCGTGGCGTATCTGATCGGCTCGTTCGCCTGCGTCCCGGCGGCGGGCTTCATGTCGCTGGCCGAGCGCACCCGCTGGGGCTCGGCGACCGTCGCCGCGGGCGGCGTGGTCCTCGCCGTGCTCGAAGTGCGCCTGTACGACATCTGGGGAGGCTGAGGTGGCCGTGACCGCGTCCGGAAAGGCACCCGAGCAGGACGGGCCGAAGCGGCAGAAGCTGATCAGCGGCCCCGGCATCCTGCTGGTGTGGCTGTACGGCGTGATGGTGGTCGGCGCCGTGTCGCGCTCGGCGGTGCAGATCGCGACGGACTTCGACAGGGCGCCGCTCGCCTACACCCTGTCGGCGCTCGCCGGTGTGGTCTACGGCTTCATCACGTACTCACTGGTGCGCGGCGGCGAGACGGCCCGCAGGGCGGCGCTGGTGTGCTGCGCCGCCGAGCTGGTCGGCGTGCTCGGGGTCGGGGCCTGGACCCTCGCGGAGCCGTCCGCGTTCCCGGACGCGACGGTCTGGTCGGACTTCGGCATGGGGTACCTGTTCATCCCCGTGCTGCTTCCGGTGACCGCCCTGTACTGGCTGCGCCGCTCCAGGCGGCCCTGACCTGCGCCTAGGCGCTGGCCACGAAGGCCGGCGCGGGGGCGGCGTCGGTGGCGTCCTTGGCGAGCGTCACCACCGTCAGCTTCTCGTCCACGCGCCGGGTGCTCACCGGCGCGTACCCGTGCTTGCGGTACAGCTGGAGGTTGCTCTCGCTGCGGTGGCCGGTGAACAGCTCGAAGCGGCGGGCCGCACCGCCCTCGCCGAGCCGTCGCTCTATCGCGTCGAGGAGCCGCCCGCCCAGGCCGTGCCGCTGCATCCGCGGGTGGACGACGAGCTTGCCGACGCGGGCCGTACCCGTCCCGTCGACGCTGGCCCGTACGGAGGCCACGACCTCGGTGCCGAGCCGCGCGACCAGGACGGTGCCCCCGGCCAGCTCGGCCTTGAGGGAGTCCAGGGACTGGGTCAGGGGCTCGATCGAGTAGTCGCCGTAGAGCTCGGCCTCGCTCTGGTAGCAGAGGTACTGCAGTTTGAGGATCTGCTCGGCGGCGTCCTGGTCGTCGGCCGCCGCTTCCGAGATGGTCACGCTCATGCCCATGTGTGCATGCCTCCCGCTCACCTGCTCCACCGGTTGTCCCTCACTCCTTTCCCCACGGGCCAGGAGTCGCAACCTCTTGCGCGAGCATTCTGCGCAGGCATCCCAGGCATCGGGAACGTTCCGGCCCCAAAGATCCTTGTGACATTCCCAACTCTCCTGCGATTTCACGGTAAGTGAGGTCCTTGGGCGACAGAAGTGCAGCCAGGAGCCGAGGACACCGTCCGGGGAGCTTGCGTACGGCCGCGCGCAGGATGCGGTGCCGGTCGGCCCGCAGCACGCGCTGCTCGGGGCCGCCCTGGAGGTCGTCGGCCGGTTCGGTGACGTACGGCCGCTCGCGGCGGGCGGTGTGCCGGCTGCGGTGGGCCTCGTCGCGGACGGCGGCGCGCAGCCAGTCGGCGGGGTCGGTGAGCGACCCCTTGGCGTCCAGGTGTTCGAGCAGGCGCAGCCACACGGCCTGCTCGAGGTCGCCGGGTTCGGCGCCGGAGCCGTGCGCCTCCGCCGAGGCCTCCGCGGCGAGCAGCGGACGCAGGGCGGTGACGAGGTCGGGCGAGAGCGAGGGCGTCATATCCGCGACGACGCGGCCGTTTCGGCGCCGGGTTTCCGAAACGGCCGCGGCTCACCCCAACCGGGAGTTCTCCGTCATTCGTTGACAGAACCGCCGGCCCGGAAGTCGGCGGCCGCGAGGAGCGCCGTGTCCGGGTTGTCGGAGAAGATCCCGTCGATGCCGGTGGCGAAGTACTTCTTGAACGCGCCGAAGGCGTCGCCGTACGCGGTGGGGTCGGTGCCCTTCTTGAAGTCGGCGGGCAGGAAGGTGTTCTCGTTGCGCATCGTGTACGGGTGCAGGATCAGGTCCGCCGCGTGGGCGTCGCGCACCAGCGTGGTCGGCTCCAGGAGCTTGCCGTCGGGGCCCTTGGGGATGATCAGGTCCAGGGTCGGGCCGATGCCCTTGGCGTACGAGGCCATCCAGCGCAGGCCCTCGGGCTTGATGAGGTCGGCGACGGTGCGCGGGTCGTTCGCCTCGACGAAGTCCCACGGGCGCGAGTTCGCCGTCGAGAGCAGGACGACGCCGGGCGCGTCGACCAGCTTGCGGAGCCGCTGGATGCTGCTGGGCTCGAAGGACTGCAGGAAGTTCGGCGAGTGCCTGCGGTGCCGGTTGTAGCGGCGCAGGAGCTTGGCGAGGGGCTCTTCGAGGCCGAGGCCCAGCTTGCGGAAGTAGGTGGGGTGCTTGGTCTCGATGTGCAGCCAGACCCGGCGGCCGCGCTCGCGGCCCGCGCGCTCGGCCCAGCGCAGGACCTCTTCGAGGGTCGGCACCTCCCAGCGGCCGTCGTAGAGGGTGTTGCGCTGGCGGGTGCCGGGGATGCGCTCCTTGGCGCGCAGCGTCTTCAGCTCGGCGAGCGTGAAGTCCTCGGTGAACCAGCCGGTGAGCTGGGCGCCGTCCACCGACTTGGTCGTCTTGCGGTCCGCGAACTCCGGGTGCGCGGCGACGTCCGTGGTCGCGGTGATGTCGTTCTCGTGACGGCAGACGAGATGGCCGTCCTTGGTGGGCACGACGTCCTGCTCAATGACGTCCGCGCCCATGTCGAGGGCGAGTTGGTACGAGCCGAGCGTGTGCTCGGGCCGGTAGCCGCTCGTGCCGCGGTGCGCGATGACCGTGGGCACCGGCAGGTCGCCGCCGTGCCCGTGCCCGTGGCGGCCCTCGGCTCTCGCCACGCCGGGCGCGCCCGCGACGGCCGCGCCCGCCCCGAGGACCGCGGCCCCCAGGACGGCCCGCCGCCCCGGGCTCGTCCCCGTCCGCCGCTCGGCCGTCGCGCCGTATTCCTCGTTCGCCATGGAGGGCTCCCTCTTCGTGTACTGCCTTGTGCCGCCTTGCACCTGACAAAGCGGCACCGATCGTAGGTGGCGACAGGTGACGTACGGGAGACCCGGGGTCGAACGTACGGGTGACGCGCGATGGCCGAAGGCCGCACGGGGCGCGAGGGCGCGCGTGCCCGGCGCGGGCGGGAGGCGGGCTTCAGGCCGTCCGGGCCCCGGGCGGGCTTCCGGACGCGGCCGTCGGCGAGCGTGAGAAGGGCCACTCGGACAAGCCGCGCAGTTCGTACGGCGATACGGTCGTGGTCGAAGGACCCTCGTGGGGCAAGGGGCACGCAAACTCAGGTCAACTCTGCGTATCGGTCGCATGAACCCGATGTGCGTTCAACGGGGACCCGCGAGTATGGTCCTCACCTGCAGCGACTTGCCGTCGACCCGTTGACACCGGAGGAACCGTTGTCCCGTCTAGCGCTCCTGAAGGCAGTGCTCGGACCGATCTTGCGCCTGACGTTCCGCACGAGAGTGGAAGGTGCCGAGAACATCCCCGGGACCGGTCCGGTCATCCTGGCCGGAAACCACCTCACGTTCATCGACTCGATGATCCTGCCTGTCGTCTGTGACCGGGCGGTCTACTTCATCGGCAAGGACGAGTACGTCACGGGCAAGGGCCTCAAGGGCCGCCTCATGGCGTGGTTCTTCACCGGCGTCGGCATGATCCCGGTGGACCGCGACGGCGGCCGGGGCGGCGTGGCCGCCCTGATGACCGGCAAGCGGGTCCTGGACGACGGCCAGATGTTCGGCATCTACCCGGAGGGCACCCGCTCCCCCGACGGCCGGCTCTACCGCGGCCGCACGGGCATCGCCCGGCTCACGCTGATGACGGGCGCGCCGGTGGTGCCGTTCGCCATGATCGGCACGGACAAGCTGCAGCCGGGCGGCAAGGGCCTGCCGCGCCCGGGCCGGGTGACGGTCCGCTTCGGCGAGGCGATGGAGTTCTCCCGCTACGACGGCATGGACCGCGACCGCTATGTGCTGCGCGCGGTGACGGACTCCGTGATGACGGAGGTCATGCGTCTGTCCGGGCAGGAGTACGTGGACATGTACGCCACGAAGGCGAAGGCGGCCTGAGCAGGGCCGCCCACGGCGAAGGGCCGCACCCCGCGCGGGGTGCGGCCCTTCGCCGTGGGCCGGGCGGCGGCGTCAGGGGTGCTCGACGCCGTCGTCCAGCTTCTGCCCCTTGAGCAGGAACCAGGCCGCGACGGCCGTGGCGAGCAGCACCGCGGCGCCGACGCCCGCGGCGACCCGCAGGCCGTCGACGAAGGCGTCCTGCGCGGCCGACACGAGCGGGCCCGCCGTGTGCGCGGGAAGGCCGGCGCTCGCCTCGACGGCGCCGCCGAGGGATTCGTGCGCGGCCGACGCGACGTCGGCCGGGGTGCCCGCCGGGGCGGTGAAGTCGCGGTAGACGCCCGTGACGATGGAGCCGAGCAGGGCGATGCCGAGGGCCGCGCCCAGTTCGTACGCCGTCTCCGAGACCGCGGAGGCCGCGCCCGCCTGCTCCTTGGGCACGCTGGACAGGATCACGTCGGCGGTCACCGTGAAGGAGAAGCCCGCGCCGACGCCGACCACGAGGAGCGCGGCGCCGAGGAGCGGATAGCCCGTGTGCTGGCTCAGGGTGGTGAGCGAGGCGAGGGCGAGGCCCACCGCCGCGAGTCCGCCCGCGACCACGGCGCGCACCGAGAACCGGCGTGCCACCAGGCCCGCGATCAGGCCCGCCGTCACCGCGCCGAGCGCGGCGGGCAGTTCGGCGAGGCCCGCCTCGAACGGCTGCCTGCCCTGGACTAGTTGCAGGAACTGCGACAGGAAGAAGACCAGACCGGACAGGCCGAGGATGGTCAGCAGGTCGGCGAGGACGGCGGCGGAGAAGCCGCGGTTGCGGAACAGCCGCATGTCCAGGAGCGGCGCCTGGAGGGTGAGCTGGCGCCGGACGAACCAGGTGAGCGCGCCGACACCGACGGCGCCCGCGGCGAACACCTCCCAGCCCGCGCCGGTGGCCGCCGCCTCCTTGACCGCGTACACCACGGCGATCATGCCGATGAGGGACAGGGCGACGCTGATCAGGTCCCAGGGGCCGGGCGCGGGGTTCTTGGACTCGGGGAGCAGCTTGATGCCGACGAGGACGAGCACGGCCATCACGGGCAGGTTGATCAGGAAGACCGAGCCCCACCAGAAGTGCTCCAGCAGGAAGCCGCCGACGACCGGGCCGATCGCCGCGCCGGCCGACGCCATGGCGCCCCACACGCCGACGGCGATGCTGCGCTCGCGCGGGTCGTGGAAGATGTTCCGGATCAGGGCGAGCGTCGAGGGCATCAGCGTCGCGCCGGCGACGCCGAGCAGCGCCCGCGCCAGGATCATCAGCTCCGGCGTGGTGGCGTAGGAGTTGAGCACGGACACCGCGCCGAAGGCGACGGCCCCGACGAGCAGCAGCTTCTTGCGGCCGATGCGGTCGCCGAGGCTGCCCATGGACACCAGCAGGCCGGCGATCACGAACGAGTAGACATCGCCGATCCACAGGAGCTGGTTCCCGGACGGCTTGAGGTCCTCGCTGATGTACGGCGTCGCGAGGCCGAGGACGGTGGCGTCGACGGCGACGAGGAGCACGGCGAGGACGAGCACGGCCAGGGCCAGCCACCGGCCGGGCGGGCGGGCCACCTCGGTCGGCGAGGTGCGCTGTGCGGTCCTGGTCATGGTTCCACTCTCCGTCGTGCGCCGCCGATGAGCAGCTCGGCGATCATGTAGCTGAAGTCCTTGCTCGCGACGCGGCCGTCGAGGACGGCCCAGGCGCCGGAGCTGACGAGGCCGTACAGGGCCTCGGTGAGCCAGACCGGGGTCAGGTCGATGCGGAACTCGCCGCTCTCCTGACCGCGCCGGAACAGCTCGGCCACGCGGGTGTCGATCCGGGACCAGCCCTCGTGCTGCGACTCGCCCTCGAACAGCGCGTTCTCCGTGACGAGGAACGCGAGCAGTCCGGCGGCGGGCTGGAGCTCCTTGACCAGGCGCCGCAGCGCGTCGGCGGCGCCGCCCTCGTCGAGGCGGGCGGCGTCGAGGGCGAGCTCGCACTCCCTCAGGCCGAGGTCTTCGAGCGCGCGGACGAGCGCGTCCCGCCCGGCGAAGTGACGGTGCAGGGTGGCCCTGCTGACACCCGCGGCCTTCGCGACCTCGTCCATGGTCGCGGAGCCTTTGCGGGTGAGCAGGGCGGCGGCACCGCGCAGCACCTGGTCTCGGTCGACAGACATGAGACAACCATAGACCACATGAGACAGATTTGTCTCACGAGAGGCGTACGGGTCTTACCGCCGGGGCACGCCCTCGGAGAGACGGGCACAGCGAGTCGGCGTCAGGGTGTCAGGGCTTCGGCGTCCGGGCCTCAGTGCCAGGGCAGCGCGGCCCGCGTGCTCCAGTACGCGGCGGGCTCCTCGGCCAGGGCCCCGGCGCGCTCCAGGTCCTCCGCGTCCAGATCGACGGCCGCGGCGTGCAGGTTCGACACGAGCTGTACGGAGGTGGCGGCGCCGGAGAGCACGACGCCCGCCCAGGGCTCGCGCAGGACCAGGGCCAGGGCGACGGCGTCGCAGCCGAGGCCGGTCCGCTCGGCGACGGCGCGCAGGGCGGCGGGCGCGTGTTCACCGGCCAGGCGGCCGTTGGCCATGCCCTCCTTGACCAGGACGGTCAGACCCGCGTCGTGGGCCTCGGCGAGCGCGGGCCCGGCCGAGGTCTCCAGGGCGTTGTAGGTCGCCTGGACGGTGCGGAAGAGCGGCGCGCCGCCGACCGTCACGTCCAGGGCGGCGCGGATCGCCGCGGCCTGCTCGGGGCCGCTCACGGACAGGCCGACGGTGACGCCCTCGGCGGCGAGGTCGGCGAGCCGGGCGTGCAGCTCCTTGTCGGTCAACGCCGGGCTCCCGGGCGTGACCGAGTGGATCTGGTAGAGGTCGAGCCGCCCGCCGAGCAGCGCGGCGGTCTCGGCGCGCTGGCGGTCGTACGCGGCGACACTGTGGTCCTTGACCTCGTGCGCGGTGGCGTCGGTGCGCCAGTCGGCCGTGTAGGTGTAGCCCCACTTGCTGCCGACGACGACGTCGGCGGTGTCGGCGGCAGGCCTGCTCGCCAGCCAGTCGGCGAGGAACTCCTCGGAGCGGCCGTAGGAGCGGGCCGCGTCGACGTAGCGCACGCCGAGGGCGTAGGCGGCGTCGAGGAGTTCGAAGGCGCGCTCGCGCAGGGCCTCGACGCTGCGGGACGGCGGCAGGTCGGCCTCGCGGCCCAGGGTGATGTAGCCGGGCCTGCCGACGGCGGCCAGGCCGAGGCCGATGTGGGCGGTGGGGGTGGTGGCTTCGGCCAGGCGGGCGAAGGGCATGAGGGGCTCCACGCTTCGGGGGTGGGACGCGGCGAGGGGAGCACGCGGGTCGCGCACTCCCCTCCGCTCAACGTAACCCTCCCCGGGTGGGCGGGCCCTGGCGGGGCGCCCCGGGGCCGCTCGCTACGCGGTCCTGGCGGTCGCCCACCGGCGCTGGGCGGCCACGTCCGTCTTGATCTCGGCGAGCTGGACGGCGACCGCCGAGGGGGCGGTGCCGCCGCGGCCGTCGCGGGACGCGAGGGCGCCCGGCACGTTCAGGACGGTGCGGACCTCCGGGGTCAGATGCGGGGAGATCTTCGCGAACTGCTCGTCGGTGAGCTGGTCGAGCTCGATGCCCTGCGCCTCGCACTCCTTGACGCAACTGCCCGCGACCTCGTGCGCGACGCGGAACGGCACGCCCTGCTTGACCAGCCACTCGGCGATGTCCGTGGCGAGCGAGAACCCGGCGGGGGCCAGCTCCTCCATGCGCTCCCGGTTGACGGTGAGCGTCGCCATCATGCCGGTGAAGGCGGGCAGCAGGACCTCCAGCTGGTCGCAGGAGTCGAAGACGGGCTCCTTGTCCTCCTGGAGGTCGCGGTTGTACGCGAGCGGGAGCGCCTTGAGGGTGGCCATGAGGCCCGTGAGGTTGCCGATGAGGCGGCCGGACTTGCCCCGGGCCAGCTCCGCGATGTCCGGGTTCTTCTTCTGCGGCATGATCGAGGAGCCGGTGGAGAAGGCGTCGTGGAGCGTGACGAAGGAGAACTCCTTCGTGTTCCAGATGATGACCTCCTCGGCGATCCGGGAGAGGTTCACGCCGATCATCGCGGTGATGAAGGCGAACTCGGCGACGAAGTCCCGCGAGGCCGTGCCGTCGATGGAGTTGGCGGCCGAGCCGTGCTCGAAGCCGAGGTCCCGGGCGACCGCCTCCGGGTCGAGCCCGAGGGACGAGCCCGCGAGCGCGCCCGAGCCGTAGGGCGACACGGCGGTGCGCTCGTCCCACTGCCGCAGCCGCTCCGCGTCCCGGGACAGGGACTGGACGTGGGCGAGCACGTGGTGGGCGAAGAGGACCGGCTGGGCGTGCTGGAGGTGGGTGCGGCCGGGCATCGCGACGTCCGGGTGCGCCTCGGCGAGGCCGATGAGCGCCTCCTGGAGGTCGGTGACGAGGCCGCCGATGATCCGGGCGTGGTCGCGCAGATACATCTTGAAGAGCGTGGCGACCTGGTCGTTGCGGGACCGGCCCGCGCGCAGCTTGCCGCCGAGGTCCGGGCCGAGCCGCTCCAGGAGGCCGCGCTCCAGGGCGGTGTGCACGTCCTCGTCGGCGACGGTGCCCACGAACGCGCCGGACGCCACGTCCCCTTCGAGCAGGTCGAGGCCCGCCAGCATGCGCTCCAGCTCGTCGGCCGTGAGCAGCCCCGCCGTGTGCAGCACGCGCGCGTGGGCTCGCGAGCCCGCGATGTCGTACGGCGCGAGGCGCCAGTCGAAGTGCACGGAAGCCGAAAGCCGGGCCAGGGCCTCCGCCGGACCGTCCGCGAACCGTCCGCCCCAGAGCCGGACGTCACCGCTGTTGCTGCTCACTGCACGTACTCCTTGAAGAAGGTGGTGATGTGCGGCCGCCTCCCCGGCGCCGCGCGCTTCGGGGAGGCGGACCTCACGCTACCGCTGGGGGCCTCAGGCCAGGTCGCGCTTGGCGGCGATCTTCGACGACAGGGCGAAGATGTCGATGAAGCCCTGGGCCTTCGACTGGTCGAAGGTGTCACCCGTGTCGTACGTCGCGAGGTTGAAGTCGTAGAGCGACTGCTCGGACTTCCGGCCGGTGACGACGGCGCGGCCGCCGTGCAGGGTCATCCGGATGTCGCCGCTGACGTGCTGGTTGGCCTCGTTGATGAAGCCGTCCAGGGCCCGCTTGAGCGGGGAGAACCACAGGCCGTCGTAGACCAGTTCGCCCCAGCGCTGCTCGACCTGCCGCTTGTACCGGGCGAGCTCGCGCTCGACCGTGACGTTCTCCAGCTCCTGGTGGGCGGTGATCAGCGCGATCGCGCCCGGGGCCTCGTACACCTCACGGGACTTGATGCCGACGAGCCGGTCCTCGACCATGTCGATCCGGCCGATGCCCTGGGCGCCCGCGCGCTCGTTGAGCTGCTGGATCGCCTGGAGGACGGTGACGGGCCTGCCGTCGATGGCGACCGGGACGCCCTCCTTGAAGGTGAGGACGACCTCGTCGGCCTCGCGCGGGGTCGCGGGGTTGGAGGTGTACTCGTAGACGTCCTCGATCGGCGCGTTCCAGATGTCCTCGAGGAAGCCCGTCTCGACGGCCCGCCCGAAGACGTTCTGGTCGATGGAGTACGGCGACTTCTTGCTGGTCGCGATCGGCAGGCCCTTGTCCTCGCAGAAGGCGATGGCCTTGTCCCGCGTCATCGCGTAGTCCCGCACGGGGGCGATGCACTTCAGGTCCGGGCCGAGCGCCTGGATGCCGGCCTCGAACCGCACCTGGTCGTTGCCCTTGCCGGTGCAGCCGTGGGCGACGATGCCGGCGCCGTGCTTGTTCGCGGCGGCCACCAGGTGCTTGACGATGGTGGGCCGGGACAGGGCGGAGACCAGCGGGTACCGGTCCATGTAGAGGGCGTTGGCCTTGATCGCCGGGAGGCAGTACTCGTCGGCGAACTCGTCCTTGGCGTCCGCGACCTCGGCCTCGACGGCACCGCAGGCGAGCGCGCGCTTGCGGATGACGTCCAGGTCCTCGCCGCCCTGGCCGACGTCCACGGCGACGGCGATGACCTCGGCGCCCGTCTCCTCGGCGATCCAGCCGATGGCGACGGAGGTGTCCAGGCCGCCCGAGTAGGCGAGTACGACGCGCTCGGTCACGGGTTTCTCCTCACAGTGCATTCGCTCGCTCAGTGCATTCACTGATATGCATGAGTATGCATTGCTCCGCATGTTTCGTCAATCCGGGACGCGCTCCGCGGCGCACGGGACGCATGTAGTGACCACATATCGAGACGGGGTTGCGCCCCCGCGGTCGCTGGACGTTGCATCTCCGGGTGCGGACCGAACAGACGACTCCCAGCGCCACGGCGGCCGTCGGGGCCCCGGGCGGCGCCGACCGGGCCGCGCGCCGGGCCGTCACCGTCTTTCCCGTCCTGGTGCTCGCCGCGGGCGCCGTCGGACTCGCGGCCCCTGACGCCTTCGCGGGCTGGAAGCCGAGCGTGCCGTACCTGCTCGGCGTGGTGATGTTCTGCATGGGTCTGACGATGACCCCGGCGGACTTCCAGGGGGTCGCACGGCGACCCTGGGCCGTGGCGCTCGGCCTCGTCGCGCACTACGTGATCATGCCGGGCCTCGGCTGGCTGGTCGCCCACGCCCTCGACCTGTCACCGCAGTTGGCTGCCGGGGTGATCCTCGTCGGCTGCGCGCCCAGCGGCACCGCCTCGAACGTGGTGACGTATCTGGCGCGCGGCGACGTCGCGCTCTCGGTGTCCGTCGCGACCGTCTCCACGATGGTCGCGCCGCTCGTCACACCGCCGCTGACGCTGCTGCTCGCGGGCGAGTACCTGCCGGTGGACGCGGGCTCGATGGTGACGGACATCCTCAAGACGGTGCTGCTGCCCGTCGTCGCGGGCCTGCTGGTGCGGCTCTTCCTCGGCCGGTACGTGGACCGGGCGCTCGGCGCGCTGCCGTGGCTGTCCGCCGCCACCATCGCCGTCATCGTCGCGGTGGTCGTCGCGGGCAGCGCGGCGGCGATCAAGTCGGCCGCCGCGCTCGTCCTGCTCGCGGTGGTGCTGCACAACGGGCTCGGCCTCGCCCTCGGCTACGGCGCGGGCCGCCTGGCCCGGCTCGGGGCACCCGCGTCGCGCGCGATGGCCTTCGAGGTGGGCATGCAGAACTCGGGCCTGGCCGCGTCCCTGGCCACCGCCCACTTCAGCCCGCTGGCGGCCCTGCCCGCAGCGATCTTCTCGGTCTGGCACAACGTGTCGGGCTCACTGGTGGCGGCATGGATGGCCCACAAGGACAAGGCAGGCCGGGCCCCTTCGAGCCCGTCCGGCGATTGAGGACGAGGCCGCAGGCCGACCGACCCACTGGTGGCGGCATGGATGGCCCGCAGACAGAAGACCAGCAGCGGGAACTGAAGCCCGTCCGGCGATTGAGGACGAGGCCGCAGGCCGATCAGGCCGCGCCAAGGCCGGGGCCCGGCCTCAGTGCTCGTTGGACGCCAGCCGCAGCAAGTGGTCGGCCAGGGCCTGGCCCCCGGTCGCATCCCTGCTGATAAGCATCACCGTGTCGTCGCCGGCGATCGTGCCCAGGATGTCGTGCAGCTCGGCCTGGTCGATCGCGGAGGCGAGGAACTGGGCGGCTCCGGGCGGGGTGCGCAGCACCACGAGATTGGCGGAGGCCTCGGCGGAGATGAGGAGTTCGCCGGACAGGCGCCGCATCCGCTCCTCCTTCGCCGACTCGCCGAGCGGGGCCCGCGGCGTGCGGAAGCCGCCCTCGCTCGGCACGGCGTAGATGAGGTCGCCCTCGGCGTTGCGGATCTTGACGGCGTTCAGCTCGTCGAGGTCGCGGGAGAGGGTCGCCTGGGTGACGCTCAGGCCGTCGTCGGCGAGGAGCTTCGCCAACTGGCTCTGCGAGCGCACCGGCTGCCGGTTGAGGATGTCGACGATCCTGCGGTGCCGTGCCGTGCGGGTCTGTGGCACCGCGGGCCCGGCGGACTCCCCGCGCTCGTTGCGCTGCGCATGGCTCATCGTCGTCTCATTCTCCGGATCGTCCGTCCCCGTTCGCCGCGGCCGCGGCCTGGTCGAGGACGCCGGGCAGGGCCCGGAGGAAGGCGTCCACCTCGGTGTCGCCCACGTTCAGGGCAGGCATCAGCCGTACGACATCGGGGGCGGGCGCGTTGACCAGGAAGCCGGCGTCCTGAGCCGCCTGCTGCACCTGCGCGGCCAGCGGCTCGGTGAGCACCATACCCAGCAGGAGGCCCGCGCCCCTGACATGGTCGACCATGCCGTGCCCCGCTGACTCGATTCCGTGCCGGAGCCGTTCGCCCGCGCGCTTGGTGCGGTCGAGCAGCCCCTCGGCGGTGATCGTGTCGAGCACGGCGAGCCCTGCGGCACAGGCGACGGGGTTGCCGCCGAAGGTCGTGCCGTGGTGGCCGGGGCGCAGCAGCTCCGCGGCCGCGCCGAAGGCGACGGTGGCGCCGAGCGGCAGGCCGCCGCCGAGGCCCTTGGCGAGCGTGACGACGTCGGGGAGCACGTCCTCCTCGGCGAAGTGCGCGAACCAGTGGCCGGTGCGGCCGACGCCGGTCTGCACCTCGTCGAGGACCAGGAGGGTGCCGGTGGCGCGGGTGATCTCGCGGGCCGCCCTCAGATATCCGGCGGGCGGCACCACGGCGCCGTTCTCGCCCTGGATCGGCTCGATGATCACGAAGGCGGTGTCCTCGGTGACCGCCGCGCGCAGGGCGTCGACGTCTCCGTACGGTACGTGCGTCACGTCGCCGGGCAGCGGCAGGAACGGCTGCTGCTTGCCGGGCTGGCCGGTGAGGGCGAGCGCGCCCATGGTGCGGCCGTGGAAGCCGCCCTCGGTCGCGACCATGTGCGGGCGGCCCGTCAGCCGGCCGATCTTGAAGGCTCCCTCGTTGGCCTCCGCGCCGGAGTTGCAGAAGTACACGCGTCCGTCGCGGCCGAAGAGCTGGAGCAGCCGCTCGGCGAGCGCGACGGGCGGCTCGGCGACGAAGAGGTTCGAGACGTGGCCGAGCGCGGCGATCTGCCGTGAGACGGCGTCCACCACGGCCGGGTGCCCGTGGCCGAGCGCGTTCACCGCGATGCCGCCGACGAAGTCGACGTACTCCTTGCCGTCCGCGTCCCAGAGCCTGCTGCCCGCGCCGCGCACCAGGGGCAGGCGCGGGGTGCCGTAGTTGTCCATGAGCGCTCCCTGCCAGCGCGCGGTCAGCGACGCGTTGAACGAGGGGGCCGGGGTGGACGGGGTGGACGGGGTGGACGGGGTGGCGGCGGTCATGCCGTGGCTCCCTCGGTCGGCGCGTCGGGCACGACCATCGTGCCGATTCCTTCATCCGTGAAAATCTCCAGCAGGATCGAGTGCTGGACCCGGCCGTCGATGACGCGGGCCGTCTGCACGCCGTTGCGCACCGCGTGCAGACACCCCCGCATCTTGGGGACCATGCCGCTGGACAGCTCGGGCAGGAGCTTCTCCAGTTCCGTGGCGGTGAGGCGGCTGATCACGTCGTCGCTGCGGGGCCAGTCCTCGTAGAGGCCCTCCACGTCGGTGAGGACCATCAGCGTCTCGGCACCAAGCGCCGCAGCGAGTGCCGCAGCCGCCGTATCAGCATTGACGTTGTAGACATGCCCCGTGTCACCTTCGTCCTGGGAGCGGGCGATGGAGGAGACCACCGGGATGCGGCCGTCGGTGAGCAGCGCCTGGATGGCTCCGGTGTCGATGTCGGTGACCTCGCCGACCCGCCCGATGTCGACCGGCTCGCCGTCGATGAGCGGGCGGTGCCGGGTAGCGGTGATGGTGTGCGCGTCCTCGCCGGTCAGGCCCACGGCCAGCGGGCCGTGCTCGTTGAGCAGGCCCACGAGCTCCCGCTGCACCTGCCCGGCCAGGACCATGCGGACGACATCCATGGCCTCGGGCGTCGTGACGCGCAGGCCCGCCTTGAACTCGCTGACCAGGCCCTGCTTGTCGAGCTGGGCGCTGATCTGCGGGCCGCCGCCGTGCACCACGACGGGGCGCAGGCCCGCGTGGTGCAGGAAGACGACGTCCTGGGCGAAGGCCGCCTTCAGCTCGGCGTCCACCATGGCGTTGCCGCCGAACTTGATGACGACGGTCTTGCCGCGGTGCCGGGTCAGCCAGGGCAGCGCCTCGATGAGGGTCTGCGCCTTGGGCAGGGCGGTGTGCTTGCGGGTGCTCATGGGGTGTTCAGGGTCCTTGGGTTCAGGACGGGCTGCCCGGGGCGGGACCGAGCGGTCCCGCCGGGCTCAGGACGAGTAGGCGCTGTTCTCGTGGACGTAGTCGGCGGTGAGGTCGTTGGCCCAGATGACGGCGGACTCGGAGCCCGCGGCCAGGTCGGCGGTGATCTTCACCTCGCGGTAGCGCATGTCGACGAGGTCGCGGTCCTCGCCCACGGAGCCGTTCTTGCAGACCCAGACGTCGTTGATGGCGACGTTGAGGCGGTCCGGCTCGAAGGCGGCGCCGGTGGTGCCGATGGCGGACAGGACGCGGCCCCAGTTGGGGTCCTCGCCGTGGATGGCGCACTTGAGGAGGTTGTTGCGGGCGATGGAGCGGCCCACCTCGACGGCGTCGTCCTCGCTCGCGGCGCCCACGACCTCGATGCGGATGTCCTTGCTCGCGCCCTCGGCGTCGCCGATGAGCTGCCGGGCGAGGTCGTCGCAGACGCCGCGGACGGCCTCGGCGAACTCCGCCTGGCCCGGCGTGACGTCGGCCGCGCCGGAGGCCAGGAGCAGCACGGTGTCGTTGGTGGACATGCAGCCGTCGGAGTCGACCCGGTCGAAGGTGAGGCGGGTCGCCTCGCGCAGCGCCTTGTCCAGGTCGGCGGCGGGCAGGTCGGCGTCGGTGGTGAGGACGACCAGCATGGTGGCGAGGCCGGGGGCGAGC
Source organism: Streptomyces spectabilis (assembly GCF_008704795.1). NCBI lineage: Bacteria > Bacillati > Actinomycetota > Actinomycetes > Kitasatosporales > Streptomycetaceae > Streptomyces > Streptomyces spectabilis. Next base: position 2,164,499 of record NZ_CP023690.1, read on the forward strand.
ATGCCCGCGCCCTTGGCCATGCCGCCGACGGTCCAGCCCTCGCCCTCGAAGACGGCCGTCTTGTGCACGCTGTCGGTCGTCTTGATGGCGATGGCGGCCTTCTCGCCGCCGTGCGGGGACAGCGCGGCCGCGGCCGCCTCGACGCCCGGCAGGAGCTTGTCCATGGGGAGCGTGACGCCGATGAGGCCGGTGGAGGCGACGGCGACCTCGGCCGCGTCCACCCCGAGCGCCTCGGCCGCCTTCTCGGCGGTGGCGTGCGTGTCCTGGAAGCCCTTGGGGCCGGTACAGGCGTTGGCGCCGCCGGAGTTGAGGACGACCGCGGCCACCTGCCCGCCCTTGAGGACCTGCTCGGACCAGAGCACGGGGGCGGCCTTCACGCGGTTGGAGGTGAAGACGCCCGCGGCGGCGCGGCGGGGCCCGCTGTTGACCACGAGGGCCAGGTCCGGGTTGCCGTTCTCCTTGATCCCGGCGGCGATACCCGCAGCCTGGAATCCCTTGGCTGCCGTGACACTCACGGTGCGACTCCGATCGTCGAGAGCCCCAGCTCCTCGGGGAGCCCCAGGGCGATGTTCATGCTCTGCACCGCGCCGCCCGCGGTGCCCTTGGTGAGGTTGTCGATGGCGCTGATCACGATCACGCGGCCGGAGCCCGGGTCGTGGGCGACCTGCACGTGCACGGCGTTCGAGCCGTAGACGGAGGCCGTGGCGGGCCACTGCCCCTCCGGGAGCAGACGCACGAACGGCTCGTCGGCGAAGGCCTTCTCGTACGTGGCGCGCACGCTCTCGGCGGTGACGCCCGGCCTGGCCTTGGCGCTGCACGTGGCGAGGATGCCGCGCGGCATGGGCGCGAGGGTGGGCGTGAAGGAGACCGACACGCGCGTGCCCGCCGCCGCGCTGAGGTTCTGGATCATCTCGGGGGTGTGCCGGTGCACACCGCCCACGCCGTACGGCGACATGGAGCCCATGACCTCGGAGCCGAGGAGGTGGGGCTTGGCCGCCTTGCCCGCCCCCGAGGTGCCGGAGGCCGCGACGATCACCGCCTCGTCCTCGACCAGGCCCGCGGCGTACGCGGGGAACAGCGCGAGCGAGACGGCCGTGGGGTAGCAGCCGGGCACCGCGATGCGCTTGGTGCCCGCGAGGGCGGCGCGGGCACCCGGCAGCTCCGGCAGGCCGTACGGCCAGGTGCCGGCGTGCTCGCTGCCGTAGAACCTCTCCCAGTCCGCGGCGTCCGCGAGGCGGAAGTCCGCGCCCATGTCCACCACGAGCACGTCCGGGCCGAGCTGCTCGGCGACCGCGGCGGACTGGCCGTGCGGCAGGGCGAGGAAGACGACGTCGTGCCCGGCGAGCGTCTCGGCGGTGGTCGGCTCCAGGACGCGCTCGGCGAGCGGCGTCAGATGCGGCTGGAGGGCGCCGAGGGGCTGGCCCGCGTTCGAGTTGGCGGTGAGGGTGCCGATCTCGACCTCGGGGTGCGTGAGCAGCGTGCGCAGCAGTTCCCCGCCCGCGTATCCGCTCGCCCCCGCCACCGCTGCGCGTACCGTCATGGACTCCTCCTCGTGAATGGCATGAATATACAAGCTCTTGCAGATCTATGCAATGGAGATCTTGTGCCGCCCCGGTCTCCCGGACGGCACCGGTGTCCGGTGGCCAAGACACCACCGCCCCGGTCGGCGGTTGCCGACCGGGGCGAGCGGTGCGCCTGCCTCATGGCACCTGGCGGGCGGGCGCCGTTACGCGAGCGACGCGATGGCCTCGTTGAACGTGGCCGACGGGCGCATGGCGGCCGCCGCCTTGGTGACGTCGGGCTTGTAGTACCCACCGATGTCGACCGGGGAACCCTGGACGGCGACGAGCTCGTCCACGATCTTCCGCTCCTGCTCGGTCAGCGTCTTGGCGAGCGGACCGAAGGCCTCGGCGAGCTGGGCGTCGTCGGTCTGCTTGGCCAGCTCCTGGGCCCAGTACAGGGACAGGTAGAAGTGGCTGCCGCGGTTGTCGATGCCGCCCAGCTTGCGGCTCGGCGACTTGTTCTCGTTCAGGAACGAGGCCGTGGCGCGGTCCAGGGTGTCCGCGAGGACCTGGGCGCGGGCGTTGCCCGTGGTCTGCGCCAGGTGCTCGAAGGAGACCGCGAGCGCGAGGAACTCGCCGAGGCTGTCCCAGCGCAGGTAGTTCTCCTTGACCAGCTGCTGGACGTGCTTCGGGGCGGAGCCGCCGGCGCCGGTCTCGAACAGGCCGCCGCCGTTCATCAGCGGGACGACCGAGAGCATCTTGGCGCTGGTGCCGAGCTCCAGGATCGGGAACAGGTCGGTCAGGTAGTCGCGCAGCACGTTGCCGGTGACGGAGATGGTGTTCTCGCCGCGGCGGATGCGCTCCACGGAGAACTTGATCGCGTCGACCGGAGCCAGGATCTTGATGTCCAGGCCCTCGGTGTCGTGCTCCGGCAGGTACTGCTCGACCTTGGCGATGAGCTGCGCGTCGTGGGCGCGGCCCTCGTCCAGCCAGAAGACGGCCGGGTCGCCGGTGGCGCGGGCGCGGGTGACGGCGAGCTTCACCCAGTCCTTGATCGGGGCGTCCTTGGTCTGGCAGGCGCGGAAGATGTCACCGGCGGCGACGGCCTGCTCGATGACCACGTTGCCCTGCTGGTCGACCAGGCGGACGGTGCCCGCGGCCGCGACCTCGAAGGTCTTGTCGTGGGAGCCGTACTCCTCGGCCTTCTGGGCCATCAGGCCGACGTTCGGCACCGTGCCCATGGTGGCCGGGTCGTAGGCGCCGTTGGCGCGGCAGTCGTCGATGACGACCTGGTAAATGCCCGCGTACGAGCTGTCGGGCAGCACCGCGAGGGTGTCGGCCTCCTGGCCGTCCGGGCCCCACATGTGGCCGGAGGTGCGGATCATCGCCGGCATCGAGGCGTCGACGATGACGTCGCTCGGCACGTGCAGGTTGGTGATGCCGCGGTCGGAGTCGACCATCGCGAGCTCGGGGCCCGCGGCCAGCTCGGCGTCGAAGGACGCCTTGATCTCGGCGCCGTTCGGCAGGGCCTCCAGGCCCTTGTAGATGCCGCCGAGGCCGTCGTTCGGGGTCAGGCCCGCGCCCGCGAGGACGTCGCCGTACTTCTCGAAGGTCTGCGGGAAGAAGGCGCGCACGACGTGGCCGAAGATGATCGGGTCCGAGACCTTCATCATCGTGGCCTTCAGGTGCACGGAGAACAGCACGCCCTCGGCCTTGGCGCGGGCGATCTGCGCGGTGAGGAACTCGCGCAGCGCGGCGACGTGCAGCACGGAGGCGTCCACGACCTCGCCCGCGAGCACCGGTACCGACTCGCGCAGCACGGTGGTGGTGCCGTCCGCGGCGGCCAGCTCGATGCGCAGCACGCCGTCCTCGGCGACGACGGCGGACTTCTCGGTGGAGCGGAAGTCGTTCTCACCCATGGTGGCGACGTTCGTCTTGGAGTCGGCCGACCAGGCGCCCATGCGGTGCGGGTGCGTCTTGGCGTAGTTCTTGACCGACGCGGGGGCGCGGCGGTCGGAGTTGCCCTCGCGCAGGACCGGGTTGACGGCCGAGCCCTTGACCTTGTCGTAGCGGGCGCGGATGTCGCGCTCCTCGTCGGTCTTGGGGTCGTCCGGGTAGTCCGGCAGCGCGTAGCCCTGCTCCTGCAGCTCGGCCACGGCGGCCTTCAGCTGCGGGATCGACGCCGAGATGTTCGGCAGCTTGATGATGTTGGCCTGCGGCGTCTTGGCCAGCTCGCCGAGCTCGGCCAGCGCGTCCTCGATGCGCTGGCTCGGCTCCAGGCGCTCCGGGAAGCTCGCGATGATCCGGCCCGCCAGGGAGATGTCACGGGTCTCGACGCGGACACCGGCCGTCGAGGCGTACGCCTGGATCACGGGCAGGAAGGAATGCGTCGCGAGGGCGGGGGCCTCGTCAGTGTGTGTGTAGATGATGGTCGAGTCAGTCACCGGGTGCTCCGCTCCACGTCTGCAACATTGCTCGACATCAAGATATCTCGTGGGCGGGGTGGTCCTGACAGGGCCCTGGCCAAGGCCGTACGAAAATCGCCGGGCGCCCGTGCGGGCAGGCGGGCGGCGTCACGGCCCCGGGGCCCAGACGCCCGTCGCCGTGCCCTCGCGCACATGGCGTTCGTACGCCACGACCTTGCCGTGGATGATCTCCAGGCTCGCGCCGAGCTCGGCCAGCTTCGCGCGGACGGCGCGTTCGTGCTCCTGGAGCAGCGCGAGCCGCTCCGGTTCGTTGCCCGGGCCCGAGCGGACGAGGCCGGCGAAGCGCTTGAGCGTCGCGATCGGCATGCCGGACTCGCGCAGCCGGTTGCAGAGCAGGAGCCACTCCACGTCGGCGGGCTCGTACACGCGCCGCCCGCCGCCGGTGCGCGGTACCGGCCGCAGGAACAGCTCCTCGCGCTCGAAGAACCGCAGCGCGTGCACGCTGAGCCCGGTCTCCCGCGCGACCTGCCCGATGGACTTGCCCTCGGCCCGCTGTGCCACCTTCGCCTCCGCGCGTGCTCGGCTTGATCTAGATCGCAGTCTAGGTTCTAGCGTTCCGGCCATGACGACCAAGACAGCTGAGCAGCGCGGAACCGGTTCCGGACACGGCGCGTGGAGCACCGCCGACGACGTGCTGGAGGGCGTGTCCCTCAAGGGCAGGACCGCGCTCGTCACCGGCGGCCACTCGGGACTCGGCCTGGAGACGACCCGGGCGCTCGTCCGCGCCGGTGCCCGCGTGCTCGTCCCGGCGCGCAGGCCCGAGGCGGCCGCGACGGCCCTCGGCGGCCTTCCCGGCACGGAGGTGGCCGCCCTGGACCTCGCCGACCTCGACAGCGTGCGCGCCTTCGCCGACCGCGTCCTGGACACGGGCCGCGCCCTCGACCTGCTGATCGCGGGCGCGGGCGTCATGGCCTGCCCCGAGACCCGGGTCGGGCCCGGCTGGGAGGCGCACTTCGCCGTCAACCACCTGGGTCACTACGCCCTGGTCAACCGCCTCGCCCCGGCGCTGAGCCCGGGGCGGGCCCGGGTGGTGGCGGTGGCCTCTTCGGGGCACTTCCTCTCGGACATCCGCTGGGCCGACCCGCACTTCCACCGAGGCTACGACCGCTGGCTCGCGTACGCGCAGTCGAAGACCGCCAACGCGCTGTTCGCCCTGCACCTGGACCGGCTCGCCGGGAGCGGGGGGCCGCGCGCCTTCGCCGTGCACCCGGGCAGCGTCCTCACCCCGCTGCAGCGGCACGTGCCGCGCGAGGAGCAGCTCGCCCTGGGCTGGGTCGGGGCGGACGGCACCCCGGCCGAGGGCTTCAAGTCCCCGGCGCAGGGCGCGGCGACGGCCGTGTGGGCCGCCACCTCGCCCCTGCTCGCGGACCGCGGCGGCGCCTACTGCCAGGACTGCGACGTCGCCGGGCCCGCCACCACCGACGACATGCTCGTCGGCGGCGTCAAGCCGTGGGTCAGGGACCCCGGGTCGGCGGCCCGGCTGTGGGAGCTCTCCGCCGAGCTCACCGGCGTGGACCACTTCGCATAGCCGACGCCGGCCTCCCGGCGGTTCACGCCGTCGGGCAGGTGACGTCCTCGCGGGGCAGGTCGCCCCCGCCGAGGTAGGCGTTCACGGCCCGGTCGGCGCACGGCACCGGGTCGAGTCCTTCGGCCTCGCGGCCGTAGACGCCGTGCCCGCGGAGGTCCACCGTGACCATGCGGGAGCCGCGCAGCGCCCGGTGCATGGCGAGCGCGTCGCGGTACCGGGTGTGGTCGCGCTTCGCCTGGAGGAGCAGCACGGGCACGTCGTTGCCGATGGTGACGGCGGGCTCGCGCGGCGCCGGGAAGTAGGGGCAGGGCGCCGTCACGCCGTTCACGAACGGTCCGAAGACGGGCTCGGTGGCGCGGCTGCGCAAGCTGTTCCGCCAGTACGTCTCCGGGGCGCCGGGCCAGCCCCCGGCAGGCCAGCCGCCGTCGCCGCACATGAAGATCATGCCGCCGAGCATGCCGTCCGCGAGCTCGGGCGACTTCAACAGCTCGATCATGCGGGCGAGTTCGGGCCCCGGCTCGGCGGTCCCGCCGTGGGCGGCCGCGACCAGGTCGCGGACGACGGCGGCCGCCGTCGGGTCGTTCTCGGCCTGGACGAGGGGCTGCTTGAGGATCATCCGCAGCAGCGGCGCGTTCAGGCGCAGCCCGTCGACGCGCAAGGGCCGCCGCTCGGCGCGGGCGAGCAGCGACTCCACCTGCCGCCGGACCGCGGCGGCCGTACGGCCCAGGTGGTAGGGGGAGTCGCGGCGGGCCGTCCACGCCGCCCACTCGTCCAGGGCGGCCTCGGCGGGCCCGCCGGAGCGCTGGAACTGCTCGTACTGCGTGGCGGCCGGGTCGGTGACGGAGTCGACGACGAAGCGGTCCACGCGGTCCGGGAACATCTGCGTGTAGGCGGCGCCCAGGTCGGCGCCGTACGACACGCCGTAGTACGAGAGGCGGCGTTCGCCGAGGGCCGCGCGGATCACGTCCATGTCGCGGGCGACGTTGCGCGACGAGGCGTGCGGAAGGAGCCGGGCATTGTCGCCGCGGGCGTGGCAGCGGCGGGCGTCCTCGCGGGCGGCCGCCAGGCTCTCCTCGAAGTCCCTGCGCGGTGTGGTGGTCGGCCCCGGCTCGGCGGGCTCGCGGGCCGGATCGCAGGTCAGCGGGGTGCTCTCGCCGAGGAAGCGCGGGTCGAAGCCGATCAGGTCGTAGGCGCGCGCCACGTCCTTCAGGGCCGGGCGCAGGGCGAGCGTGGAGGCGAGGCCGAGGCCGCCGGGCCCGCCGGGGTTGGAGAGCAGGACGCCGCGCCGCTCCCCCGCCGGGGCCTCGGCCTCGATCCGGGAGACCGCGATCGTGAGGGTGCGGCCTTCGGGTTCGGCGTAGTCGAGCGGCACGGTGACGTCGGCGCACCGGGCGCCCGCCGCCCGCAGCTCCTTCTGACCGGGCGAGCAGGCGCCCCAGGTCAGGTGCTGGTTCCGGTACGCGGCCAGGGCCCCGCCCGCCGGGTCCGGCGGCTGGGCCGTGGCGGGCACGCCGCCCGCGAGCAGGGCGGCGAGCCCGAGGCCCGCCGCGGTGAAGGTGACGGCACGCATGACGCTCCGGGATGGGGTGGACGGGAGGTGCAGGACGGTCCGCGAACCCCGCTCACGCTACGAACACGCGCGCCGGACGGCCATCCGGCCAGCCGCCACTCCGGCCCTGGGGCCACCCGGAGCCGCCGCACTGGTGCGGGCCCCCGCTCCGGCCCCGCCCCGGTCCCGCGCTTGCGTTGGAGCGCGCTCCAACTCCTACGGTCACGGACGTGATCACCGCACCGCGGGGATCCGCGCAGACCACCGCACCACCTGGAGGTACGACATGACCGGCCTGCCCACCCGCGAGCTCGGCGCCCTGACGGTCTCGGCGCAGGGACTCGGCTGCATGGGGATGAGCCACGGCTACGGCGCGTCGGACGACGCGCAGTCGACCGCCACGATCCACCGCGCCCTCGACCTCGGCGTCACCCTGTTCGACACCGCCGACTTCTACGGCGCCGGGCACAACGAGGAGTTGCTGGGCCGCGCCCTGTCCGGCGGGCGCCGCGAGCGGGCCGTCATCGCCACGAAGTTCGGCTTCGCGAACCGGCTCGGCGAGCCCCCGCTGATCCGCGGCGACGCCGCGTACGTGCGCCAGGCGTGCGACGCCTCGCTCGCGCGGCTCGGCGTCGACCACATCGACCTGTACTACCTGCACCGCGTCGACCCGAGCGTGCCGATCGAGGAGACCGTCGGCGCGATGGCCGACCTGGTCGCGGCGGGCAAGGTCCGCCACCTCGGTCTTTCCGAGGCGAGCGCGCGGACGGTACGGCGCGCGCACGCCGTGCACCCGATCGCGGCGCTGCAGAGCGAGTGGTCGCTGTGGACCCGCGACCTGGAGGCGGAGACCGCGCCGGTGTGCCGGGAGCTGGGCATCGGTCTGGTGCCGTTCTCACCGCTCGGCCGCGGCTTCCTGACCGGCCGGGTCACCTCCGTCGAGGGCCTGGAGGCGAACGACGTGCGCCGGACCCAGCCGCGCTTCGCCGACGGCAATCTGGAGCGCAACCTCGCCGTCGTCGACACCCTCCGCGTGCTCGCCGCCGAGAAGGGCGTCACGGCGGGCCAGCTCGCCCTGGCCTGGGTGCAGCACCGCGGCGACGACGTGGTGCCGATCCCGGGCACGCGCCGCGAGACGTATCTGCGGGAGAACCTCGCCGCCGCCACCGTCGAGCTGTCCGCCGACGACCTCGCCGCGATCGACGCGGCGGCGCCCGCGGACGGCATCGCGGGGACCCGGTACGACGAGGTCAGCCTCGCCGTCGTCGACCGGTAGACCGGCGGGACGGGGCCCGGCGCGGGCCGCGTACGCTGCCGGTATGTCCTTTCCCGTGCCCGACGCGCTCGCCCACCTCGCCGGCGAGTGGCGGGTGGAGCGGACCGTACGGGACTTCGCCGCGGGCGCGGACGGGCCCGCGGAGGGCAGCTTCAGCGGCACCACCCGGTTCACCCCACTGCCGGGCGGCGGTCTGCTGCACCACGAGTCCGGCACGTTCACCTGGCGGGGCACCCCGCGCCCCGCCGAGCGGACCCTGCGCTTCCTGCCGGGCGAGCCCGCGGGCACCGTGCTCGTGCGCTTCGCCGACGGGCGCTTCTTCCACGGCCTGGATCTGCGCACCGGCCGCCACACGGCCGACCACCCGTGCGCGGCGGACCTCTACCGGGGCGACTTCGTCGTGGACGACGCGGACTCCTGGCGCACGCGCTGGCGCGTCCGGGGCCCGGCCAAGGACCTGCTCCTGACGACGCGCTACGCCCGCGTGGTCACTGCTCGCCGAGCACCATCCACATGTCCGGGTTCTGCAGGCCCTTGAAGCCGATCTTCTCGTAGACGCCGTGGGCGTCCCCGGTCGCGAGCAGGATCCTGCGCAGCCCGTGGGCCGCCAGGTGATCGCGTATGCCCGCGGCGAGGGCGGTGCCCAGGCCGGTGCCGCGCACCGAGCGGTCCACGTAGACGTCGCAGAGCCAGGCGAAGGTGGCCCGGTCGGTCACCACGCGCGCGTACGCCACCTGGTCGCCCGACGCGGTCTCGTACACGCCGAAGTTGAGGGAGCCCGCGATCGCGGCGTCCTGCTTGGCGCGGGGGCGGCCGAGGGCCCAGTAGGCGTCGGTGGACAGCCAGTGGTGGACGCGGCCTGCGTCGATGCGGGCGGGGTCGGTGGACAGCTCGTACCCGTCGGGCAGCGCGTGGTTCGTGTCGGTCATGCCGTCACCTCATCACAGGCCACTGACAGCCGCCGGACGCCTTCGGCGATCTCCGCCGTGCCCGCGAGCGCGGCGAAGCCGATGCGGATGTGCCCTGCCGGGGGCTCCGCAGCGAAGTACGGGCGGCCGGGGGCGACCGCGACCCCGGCGCGCAACGCGGCCGCCGCCAGGGCGAGTTCGTCGGTGCCGTCGGGAAGGCGCAGCCACAGGTGGTAGCCGCCCGCGGGGACGTGCGGCAGGGCGAGCGCGGGCAGGCGCAGCCGCAGCGCGGCCACCAGCGCGTCCCTGCGCTCCTTCAACTCCCCCGCCACGGAGCGCAGATGGCGGGGCCAGGCCGGGGAGCCGACGAGTTCGAGCGCGGCCTCCTGGAGGGGCCTGGGCACGAAGAAGTGGTCGACGACCTGGATGGTGCGCAGCCGTTCCAGGACGGGCCCGCGCGCGACGAGGGCGCTGACCCGGAAGCTCGGCGAGGTGGCCTTGGTGAGCGAGCACACGTGCACGACCACGCCGTCCCGGTCATCGGACGCCAGGGGCCTCGGCAGCGGCCCCGCGTCCTCGTGGACGAGGCGGCGCACGAAGTCGTCCTCGACGACGAACGCCCCGGCGGCGCGGGCGATGCGCAGCACCTCGGGGCGGCGCTCGGCGGACAGCACGGCGCCGGTGGGGTTCTGGAACAGCGGCTGGCAGACGAACACGCGCGCCCCGGTCGCCTCGAACGCGGCGGCGAGCAGCTCGGGGCGCACCCCGTCGGTGTCCACCGGCACCGGCACCGGGCGCAGCCCGGCGGCCCGCGCGATGGCGAGCAGACCGGGGTACGTGGGCGATTCGATGAGCACCGGCGCGCCGGGCGGGGCGAGCGCCCGCAGCGCGGTCGTCAGGGCGCTCTGCCCGCCCGCGGTGATCAGGACCTCGGCCGCGGTGATCGCGCCGCCGATGCCGCGCGCGAACCACTCGCGCAGCTCGGGCAGGCCGTCGACCGGGGGCCGCTCCCAGGCGCCGGGCCGCCGCCCGGCCCGCGCGAGGGCGGCGGCCATCGCGCGCTCGGGCTGGAGCGAGGGGTGCAGATAGCCGCCGTTGAACTCGATGACGCCCGGGCCCGGCGCGGCGAGCGTGGCGAGCACCCCGGAGGCGTCCACCGAGCGCGGCACCACGTCGGCGGTGGCGTCGGCGCTCAGGGACACCTCCTGCCACGAGGTGTCACCCACCGGGACGGCGGTGCCCGGCGCGTGCGCGCGGAAGGCACCGGCGCCGGGCCGGGTGACGACCAGGCCCTCCGCGGCGAGCTGTGCGAGGGCGCGCGACACGGTCACCGGGCTCACCCGGAACCGCTCGACCAGGGCCCGGCTGGAGGGCAGCTTTCCACCTGGAGAGTAGCGGTCCAGCTCATTTCGCAGCTGATACGCCAACTCACCCACACTGCTACGCTGTTGCATGAGAGCACAGGATAGCGCTACTGAACAGCGGCGGATAGCGGTCCCGCGAGTCCCCCAGGCCGTCCCCTCCTCCCGCCGCGTCGGCACCCTCCAGGCCGCCCTCGGCGTCACCGCGTTCTCGCTCACGTTCCCCGCCACCGCCTGGGGCCTCGAAGGCATCGGCCCCTGGAGCTTCGTCGCCCTGCGCTGCGTGCTGAGCGCCCTCGTCGCGGGCGGCTGTCTGCTGGCGCTGCGCGTGCCGCCGCCCCGGCGCGCCGACTGGCCGGGGCTCGCCGTCGTCGCGGGCGGCACGGTGGTGGGTTTCCCCCTGCTCACGACGCTCGCCCTGCAGACGTCGAGCACCGCGCACGCGGCCGTCGTCGTCGGTCTGCTGCCGCTGACGACGGCCGTGTTCTCCGTACTGCGCACCGGCGCCAGGCCCTCGCGCGCCTTCTGGGCGGCGGCGCTCGCGGGCGCCGCCGCCGTGGTCGCGTTCACGGTCCAGCAGAGCGGCGGCGCGCTGACGACCGCCGACCTCTATCTGTTCGGCGCGCTCGTGGTGTGCGCCGCCGGCTACACCGAGGGCGGCCGCCTCGCCCGGCACATGCCCGGCTGGCAGGTCATCGGCTGGGCCCTCGTCCCGTGCCTGCCGCTCGGCGTCCTCTGGGCGGCGCTCGCCCTGCCGCACGAGGCGTTCCGGCTCACCGGGCACAGCACGGCGGGCCTGCTGTACTCGGCGATCGGCTCGCAGTTCCTCGGCCTGCTGGTCTGGTACCGGGGCATGGCCGCGATCGGCATCCCCAAGGCCAGCCAGCTCCAGCTCGCCCAGCCGCTGCTCACCCTGGTCTGGTCGGTGTTCCTGCTCGGCGAGACGCTGACCCCCGCCGCGCCGCTCACGGCCGCCGCCGTCCTGGTGTGCATCGCCGCCACCCAACGCGCGCGCGGGTAGGCGCCAACCGAGGCCACCGGTCGTACACTGTCCGCCACGCACCGCCACCAACAGCGACGCGGACGAGGAGGTCACTCCCCATGCAAGCATCCGTGGGCGACCGGCTGCTGATCCACGGCAGGATCGTCGGACAGCACGACCGGACTGCGGAAGTCATCGAGGTCCTCGGAGCGAACGGCGGCCCGCCGTACCGCGTCCGGTTCGAGGACGGTCACGAGACAGTGATGTCCCCGGGCCCCGACACCGTCGTGCGCCCCTTCGCCACCAACGACTAGGCGCCGCCCCGGCCGCGGACGCTACGGTGCCGGGTACGTGTAGTGGTCGTCGACAACGCGCTGCATCGCGCCGATCCTGTCGGCGGCCACGTGCTTCGCCGAGTAGAACACGTGCCCGCGCACCCGCGGGAAGCCCTTCGCGTACGTGAGGTGGCGGGACAGCTCGGTCGGGTCCTGCCAGGGCGCGGGCTGCGCCGGGTCACCCGCCTTGTACAGCGCCTCGCCCACGTACAGGCGCACGCCCGTCCCCCGGGCCACCTCGTCCCACCAGGGCACCAGCTTCGCGTAGTCGGCGGCGGGCAGGCCGATGTGCCAGTAGAGCTGCGGACAGATGTAGTCCAGCCAGCGCTTGCGCACCCAGCCGCGGGTGTCCGCGTACAGGTCGTCGTAGGTCTGTACGCCCGCCCGCGTGTCCGATCCTGTCGGGTCGGTGGCCGCGTTGCGCCAGACCCCGAAGGGGCTGATCCCGAACTGCGTGCCCGGCCGGGTCTTCTTGATGCGGGTGCCCATCTCGCGCACGAGGCGGTCGATGTTGTCCCGCCGCCACGAGGCCCGGTCGGGGAAGGCGCCGCCGTAGCGCGCGAAGGCGTCGTCGTCGTCGAAGACCTGGCCCGCCACCGGGTACGGGTAGAAGTAGTCGTCCCAGTGCACGGCGTCCAGGCGGTAGCGGCGCACGGCGTCGAGCATGGCCTGCTGCACGAACCGTCTGACCTCGGGCAGACCGGGGTTGTAGAACAGCTTCCCGCCGTAGGGCACCACCCACTCGGGGTGCACGCGCGCGGGGTGGCCCGGCACGAGCCGGGAGGGATCGGCGTGCATGGCGATCCGGAACGGGTTGAACCAGGCGTGCAGCTCCAGGCCGCGGTAGTGCGCCTCGCGCACGGCGGTGCCCAGCGGGTCCCAGCCCGGGTCCTTGCCCTGCGTGCCCGTGAGGTACTCCGACCAGGGCTCGTAGGTCGACGGCCAGAACGCGTCGGCGGTCGGTCGCACCTGGAGGACCACCGCGTTGAGGCGGCGGCGCACGGCCTCGTCGAGGTGGGCGATCAGCTCCGCGCGCTGCTGGTCCGGCGACAGGCCCGGCTTGGAGGGCCAGTCGATGTTCACCACCGTCGCCACCCACATGCCCCGCATCTCGCGCCCCCGGTGTCTGGAGCCCGCACCCGCCGCCGCGTCCCCGCCTTTCGCGAGCCCCGCGGCCACCGATGCCGCCGCCACGGTGAAGGCCCGACGTGACATACGCCTCATGTTCCCGTCCCCTGATTCTCGAAATCCCCGGACAAGCCCTGGCCGTTCGGGGACAGCATGCCCGACCCGGGCGGCCGCGCACCGCGACGCGCGGAGTAACGTTCACCGGCGAGGCAGGGACCGGCATCACACGGGGGACCTGCCGCCCCTGTAGATGAGCGAAAGGCACGAGGTGACCGACTCTATGGCCGACATTGCGCGCGTCGGAGTGGTGGGCTGTGGCCAGATGGGCGCCGGGATCGCAGAGGTCTGCGCCCGCTCCGGCCTGGACGTGAAGGTCGCGGAGACCACCGGAGAGGCCCTGGAGATCGGCCGCACGCGGCTGTACAACTCCCTGTCCAAGGCGGCCGAGCGCGGCAAGCTCTCGGAGGAGGAGCGGGACGAGACGATCGCGCGGCTCAGCTTCACCACGGACCTCGGCGAATTCGCCGACCGCGACCTCGTCATCGAGGCCGTCGTGGAGAACGAGCAGGTCAAGACCGAGATCTTCCAGGTGCTCGACCAGGTGGTGACGCGCCAGGACGCGATCCTCGCCTCCAACACCTCCTCCATCCCGCTGGTGAAGCTGGCCGTGGCCACGTCGCGGCCCGACCAGGTCATCGGCATCCACTTCTTCAACCCCGCCCCCGTGCAGCAGCTCGTCGAGCTGATTCCGGCCCTGACCACGTCGGAGGGCACGCTCAGCCGGGCGCAGCTGTTCACGGAGAAGGTGCTCGGCAAGCACGCCATCCGCGCCCAGGACCGCTCCGGGTTCGTGGTGAACGCGCTCCTCATCCCGTATCTGCTCTCCGCGATCCGGATGTTCGAGTCGGGCATCGCCAGCCGCGAGGACATCGACAACGGCATGGAGATGGGCTGCGCCCACCCGATGGGCCCGCTCAAGCTGGCCGACCTCATCGGCCTCGACACGGTGGCGTCCGTCGCCGACTCCATGTACGCCGAGTACAAGGAGCCCCTGTACGCCGCTCCCCCGCTGCTCCAGCGCATGGTCGACGCGGGCCGTCTGGGCCGCAAGTCGGGTTCGGGCTTCTACACGTACGGCTGACGCGCGCGCGGCCGGGCACGCGCAGGGATATGGATGGGTGTGCTCCGGTAGCCGCTACGCTGTGTGGCTGAATTCAAGTCAGTTTCCGGCCAGTTCACGGGCCCGGCACTCGCCGAGTGCCGGGCCCGTGTCGTTCACACACCGTGTGCGCGACGGGCTCGCATATGCCCTGCGCACACTCTCCCGCCCCGACCACCAGGCGAGTTGACTTTCCGCTGCGCACAGGGGGGATGCGACCCACTACCGAGAGGAGCGGACTCGTGACCACCGACCCCGAGCGTCCCGTGGTCCCGGAAGAACTCGCAGAGTTACGTCGGAGCCTGGACGTGGGTCTCGCCCGCGTCGACGGACAGCTCGCGTTACTCACCCAGCGCGACGTACAGCACACCAAGGACCAGGACGACCTGTCCGTGCGGATCGCGGCCCTGGAACACACCCGCTGGCCACTGCCGGCCCTCGCCGCGCTCACCGCGGTCGGTGCGCTCGCCGTGGCGGTCTGGCAGGCCATCGGACACTGACCCAGGGCCGCGTCCGAGCGGTCAGCGCGCGTCCTCGCCGAGGCGCAGATGGTGCAGCAGGAGGAGCGCCGCCGCCATGTTGGCGGCCGGGACCTCACCGCGCGCCACCATGTCGGGAACGAGCTTGAGCGGCACCCACTCGCGTCGGTCCGACTCGAAGTCGTCCTCGGGGTGGCCGATGTAGGTCCCCTCGTCCGACCAGTAGATGTGGTGCCGGGCGTCCGTGAGCCCGTTGGACGGCTCGACGCTCATCAGGTGTCGCAAGGGTCCCGGCCGCCAGCCGGTCTCCTCCTCCATCTCACGCGCCGCCGCGCAGGCGATGTCCTCTCCGTCCTCCACCACCCCGGCCGCGAGCTCCCAGCCCCAGCTGTCGGTGATGAAGCGGTGCCGCCACAGGAGCAGCACCTCGTTGGCCTCGTTGACCACCGTGGCGATCGCCACCGGGCGGAGCCGTATCAGGAAGTGGTCGAGGTGCCGGCCGTTCGGCAGCTCGACATCTGCGAGATTGACGGTGAACCATCGGTTTCCATACACAGTCTGTTCGCTCTGCTTCGTCCACTGCACGGTTCTGCCACCTTCCGCCGAGTAGATGGCAATATCGCAGCAGGAGGGTGTGAGAGCACTCGGCGCACGGCGGAGCGACGTAGCACGTGTCAGGCGTCGTTCCGCACCCCTTCCGCCGGGGTCACGGCGTCACAGAGAACCGCGCCTCGCTGCGCCCCCGCTCCTCACAGCGGTACCCGCAGCGCTCCGTCGATCAGCTCGGCGGCCTCCGCCGTGCCCGCGCAGTCGCTGCGGACCAGGTACTCGCGCACCGCCCGCAGCCGGTCGCGCAGCCGCTGGGACTCCATCCCGCGCGCCTGCTCGGCCATCTCCACCGCCGTGGCCACCGCCTCGTCGGTGTTCCCCTGGCGCAGCTCGATCTGGCTGAGCATGGCGAGCCGGTGCACCCGGCCCCGGTCGTGCGCCGGGGTGTCCACCGCGGCGGCCGCGTGTTCGCGCGCCGCCGCGAGATCGCCGAGGCTGAGCAGCGCCTCCGCCACCTGTACGTTCACCAGGCCCGGCTGGACATAGCCCGTCTCGTCCGGCTCCCGGCCGCGCCGGATGCGGTCGGCGGCGACCTCGGCACGCCGGATGCACGACAGCGCGCTGCTGCCGTCGCCCAGGTGCGCGTACGCCTTGGCCTGCATCGCGTAGAGGTCGGAGGCGAGCGCGGGCGTGATGTCCCGGCCCGCGGCGCGCAGCGCGGCCTCCGCGAAGGCCACCGCCTGGCGGAACTCGCGCATGAACAGGGACTGGTTGACGAGCAGCGCGATCACATACGCGCCGAGCCCCCGGTCCCCGCTCGCCTTCGCCAGGCGCAGCGCCTGGTGGAAGTAGCGCTGGGCGAGACCGTGCGCGTCCGAGTCGTAGGCACAGATGCCCGCTATCGCCACCAGGCCGCCGGTCGCGCGGTGCAACTGGCGCCCCATCGCGTCGGTGTAGCTGCCGCGGAGCAGCGGCGCCGCCTCCGCGTTGAGGAAGCCGACGATGCGGCTGCGGGTCGCGATGCCGCCGGTCTTGCGGTACATCTGCTCGTAGTGCGCTCGGCCCGCGCGCAGCATCTCCAGGTCCGCCATGCTCACCGGGTGCCGGCCACCGCGCGAGACGTCGGTGTCCTCCGGCGGGTTCTCCCACTCCCACACCGGCATCACGGCGGGCGTCCCGGTCACCGCGGGCGCGCCGAGCAGATGCGGGCGCTGCTGCTCGTCCGACCGCCACAGCGCCGTCGCCCGCTCGACGAACCCGGAGAGCGTGGAGGCCATCGAGCCGCCGCGGACGGCCGGGCCGCCGGGCACGCCGAGGCCGATGTCGTCGAGCGTGACGGTGCGCTGCAGCCGCGCCGCGAGCACCTCGCAGATCAGGTCGGGCACCTGGCCGCGCGGGCGCTGGCCCTTCAACCAGCGGGCCACGGCGGTGTGTTCGTATCTCAGCGCGAGGCCGCGGGCCTTGCCCGCCTGGTTCACATGTGCGGCCAGGCCCGCGTGCGAGATGCCGGCTTCGTCGAGGATCGCGTCGAGCAGGGTGTTGGGCTGCATGAATGCCCTCCGGTGGCTCGGTCCGCCCAGCGTAGTGGAGCGCCCTTCACACGGGGTGTGAACGGAGTGCTCGCATCCGGGGGGTACGCGCTCTGCCGCACGGGGCACGCGGTCGGTTGACTGAGGGACCTCACCAGGAGGCGGCCGGGCCGTCGGCTCCCCCCTCACTCAGCGCGACGGCCCCTCGTCGGCGCCGTCCGTACGTCCGTCGTCTGCCCGGCAGTTCCACGACGGCGCGGACGGCGCGGGCCGCACCACACCGGGCGGTGTTCAGCTCATGGTGCGGGCGCACCGCCCGGTCTCCGTCTGCTGTCGGGGGACCCTCTTGCGGTCGTTGCGCAGGACGAGCAGCGCCGCGTCGTCGGACGGGAGGCGGCCGATGTGCCGCAGGAGCCTCGCGTACACGGCCTGGATCACCTGCTGCGGCGACACCGGCTGGGCCCTCGCGGCCTCGCCGAGCACGGCCTGCAGCGGGAAGAACCGCCCCGAGCCGTCGCGCGCGTCCGCCACCCCGTCCGTGTGCAGCACCAGGGCGTCGCCGGGCAGCAGCCTGCCGCAGTGCTGCACGGGGAGTTCGGCGGGCAGCGGGAAGGGGCCGAGCGGCGGCAGCGGTTCGCCGCCGGGCATCTCCTGGGCGCGGCCGCGCAGCCGGTACGGCCACGGATGGCCGCAGTTGAGCGCCCACACCTCGCCGTCCTGGCTGATCTCCACCAGGAGGACGGTCACGAACTCCTCGGCGACCGGGTTGTCCGGCGCCGCGGCGCCGCTCGCCGGATGCTCGGTGCGGGAGCGCTCCCGCAAGTGCCGGGCCAGGGCCCGCTCCAGGCGCCGCAGCACCTGCGGCAGTTCGGGCTCGTCGTGGGCGGCCTCGCGGAAGCTGCCGAGCACGGCGGCGACGGTGCCGATCGCGGCGAGGCCGTGGCCGCGCACGTCGCCCATGACGACGCGCACGCCGTGGTCGGTGGCCGCGACCTCGTACAGATCGCCGCCGACGGAGGCGCCGTGCGACGCGGAGAGGCGGCCCGCGGCCAGGGCGAGCCCTTCGATGCGCGGCGGCAGCGGCCGCAGCAGGACGTTCTGCGCGGCGCCCGCGACCTCGCGGATCTGCCGCAACTCCCGGATCAGCGCGTGCCGCACATGGAATATGAGCCCCGTGCCGACGGCGAAGAAGACGGCGCTGGTGACGATGCGCGCCCCCAGACCGTGCTGCTGCGCGAGCGGACAGGCCAGTTTGTACGTGATGGCGACGGCGCCCCACACCGCCGGCAGGCCGAGCGTGAGCACCCGCCGCAGCCCACGGCGGCACGGCCGCTCGAACGTCGCCGACGGACGCTCGTCGCATCCGTCCCCCGGCCCGCGGGCCCGCAGCCGCGGTCCGCGCCGGGTTCCCGCGCCGCGGCGGGGCGTACGAGGCTTGGTACGGATCATGCCGACGGCCCCCCTAAGGCCCCGGTTCAGCGTGCGGGCCGCGTACGGGACCGGCCCCTGCGGCCGGATTGATTCTGTCGACCGGGTGGCCGGATCGGGTCAGATCAACGGCAGTTGTCACTCAAACGAGTGAGCGGCACTCCGGCGGTGCCCCGACACGCCGGAGGGGGCGCATCCGCTCTCGCGGACACGCCCCCTCAGCAGCGCTTTTGTGCGCCGGGCCGGTGCTAGGCCCCGCGCAGCACCGCGCCGGTCGTCTCGGCGGCGCGCGCCACCGCGGCGTCGCGGGCGGCCGAGGCCTCCTCGACCGTCAGCGTGCGGTCGGGAGCGCGGAAGCGCAGCGCGTACGCGAGCGACTTCTTGCCCTCGCCCAGCTGCTCGCCGGTGAAGACGTCGAACAGACGGATGTCCTCGAGGAGTTCACCCGCGCCGTCGCGCAGGAACGCCTCGACGACGGCCGCGGGGACGTCCTGGTCGACGACGAGCGCGACGTCCTGCGTGGCCACCGGGAAGGACGAGACGCGCGGCGCCCGGAGCGCGCCCTCGCCCGCCTTCTGGAGCAGATCCAGGTTCAGCTCCATCGCGCAGGTACGGGCGGGCAGGCCGAGCGTCTTGGTGACGCGCGGGTGCAGCTCACCGGCGTGGCCGATGGGGACGATGTTGCCCTCCACGCCCTCGGGGACGTCCGCGTCCTCCAGGTACACGGACAGCTCAGCGCAGCGGCCCGGGTGCCAGGGGCCGTACTGGCCCTGCTGGACGATGAGTTCGGCACCGGCCTCGCGGGCCAGGGCGCGCGCCGCCTCGACGGCGTCGGCCCAGTCGGCCGGGCGGCCCTTGCCCCACCAGCCGGACCGCTCGCGGGCGCCCGCGAGCACGACCGCGGCGTGCCGCGGCTGCTCGGGCAGGGCGCTGTTGAGCTCGGCGATCTCCTCGTCCGTGGGACGCCGGTCGACGGGCAGGCGCCCGGGGACGGGCGCGCCCTCCACCGGGTGGAAGACCAGGCCGGTCTCGAAGAGGGCCAGGTCGTGGCTGCCGCGGCCGTCGTTGCGGCGCAGCGCGGTGAGGAGGCCGGGCAGCAGCGTCGTACGGAGCGCGGGCTCCTCGTCCGAGAGCGGGTTGACGAGCCTCACGACGCGGCGGTTCGGGTCGTCGGCGTCCAGGCCGAGCTGGTCGAAGACCTGCTCGCTCACGAACGGGTAGTTCGGCGCCTCGACGTAACCGGCGCCCGCGAGCACGCGCCCGGCACGGCGGTGCAGCCGCTGCCGCTCGGTCAGGCCGCGCCCGGCCGGGGGCCGCGGCAGCGTGGAGGGCAGGTTCTCGTAGCCCTCCAGCCGGATGACCTCCTCGGCGAGGTCGTTGACCTCGGCGAGGTCGGGGCGCCACGACGGCACGGTGACGGTCAGGGTGTCCTGGCCGTACACGTCGCAGCCGACCTGCTGGAGGCGGCGCACGACCGTCTCGCGGCCGTACGCGACACCGGCGACGCGGTCCGGGTGGTCGGCGGGCATCGTGATGGTGTGCGGCGCGGAGGGCGCGATGACCTCGGTGACGCCCGCCTCCGCGGTACCGCCCGCGAGCAGCACGAGCAGGTCGACGGTCCGCTGCGCGGCCGCGGACGCGGCCTGCGGGTCGACGCCCCGCTCGAAGCGCCGGGCCGCCTCGGAGGACAGCTTGTGGCGGCGCGCGGTGCGGGCCACGGTGACCGGGTCGAAGTGCGCGGCCTCGATGACGACGTCGGTGGTGACACCGTCGATGTCGTCGTGGTCGGCGATCTCCGTGTTGGCGCCGCCCATGACGCCCGCGAGGCCGATGGGGCCGCGCTCGTCGATGATCACCAGGTCCTCGGCGTCCAGGACGCGCTGGGTGCCGTCGAGGGTGGTGAACTTCTCGCCCTGCTCGGCGCGGCGGACACCGATGGTGCCCTGGACGCGGGAGCGGTCGTAGGCGTGCAGCGGCTGGCCGAGCTCCAGCATCACGTAGTTGGTGACGTCGACGGCCAGCGAGATCGGGCGCATGCCCGCCTTCTGCAGGCGGCGCTGGAGCCAGATCGGCGAGCGGGCGTCGGGGCGCAGCCCGGTGACGGTGCGCGCGGTGAAGCGGTCGCAGCCGACCGGGTCGCTGATCTGCACCGGGTAGCCGAACGAGTTCGGGGCCGGGACGTCGAGCAGCGCCGGGTCGCGCAGCGGCAGGCCGTACGCGGTGGCCGTCTCGCGGGCGACGCCGCGCAGGGACAGGCAGTAGCCGCGGTCGGGCGTGACGGCGATGTCCAGGACCTCGTCGACGAGTTCGAGCAGCTCGATGGCGTCGGTGCCGGCCTCGTGCTCGGGCGGGAGCACGATGATGCCGCCGCTGCCGTCGTCGCCCATGCCCAGCTCGTCGCCGGAGCAGATCATGCCGTGCGAGGTCTTGCCGTACGTCTTGCGCGCGGCGATCGCGAAGTCGCCGGGCAGCACGGCGCCGGGCAGGACCACGACGACCTTGTCGCCCACGGCGAAGTTGCGGGCGCCGCAGACGATCTCCTGCGGCTCGCCCGTGCCGTTGGCCTGACCGACGTCCACGGTGCAGAAGCGGATGGGCTTCTTGAAGCCCTCCAGCTCCTCGATGGTGAGGACCTTGCCGACGACGAGGGGGCCCTTGAGGCCCGCGCCGAGCTGTTCCACGGACTCGACTTCGAGGCCCGCGGCGATCAGCTTGGCCTGCACGTCACGGCCGGTCTCGGTGGCGGGGAGGTCGACGTACTCCCGCAGCCAGGAAAGCGGGATGCGCATCAGATCTCCGTCCCGAACGGCCGGGTGAAGCGGACGTCACCCTCGACCATGTCTCGCATGTCTTCGACGTTGTGGCGGAACATCAGCATCCGCTCGATGCCGAACCCGAAGGCGAATCCGCTGTACTTCTCGGGGTCCACACCACAGGCGGCCAGCACCTTGGGGTTGACCATGCCGCAGCCGCCGAGCTCGATCCAGCCCTCGGAGGAGCAGGTGCGGCAGGGGCGGTCCGGGTTGCCCACGGACTCGCCGCGGCACACGTAGCACACCATGTCCATCTCGGCGGACGGCTCGGTGAAGGGGAAGAAGTTCGGCCGGAGCCGGGTCTTCATGCCCTCGCCGCCGAACAGCGCCTGCACCATGTGGTCCAGGGTGCCCTTGAGGTCCGCCATGGTCAGGCCCTCGTCCACGGCGAGCAGCTCGACCTGGTGGAAGACCGGGGTGTGGGTCGCGTCCAGCTCGTCGGTGCGGTACACGCGGCCGGGGCAGATCACGTAGACCGGCGGCTCGCGGTCGATGAGCGAGCGGATCTGCACGGGCGAGGTGTGCGTGCGCAGGACCACACCGGAGTCGGCAGAGCCGTCGGCGCCTTCGACGAAGAAGGTGTCCTGCTCACCGCGCGCCGGGTGGTCCGGGCCGATGTTCAGGGCGTCGAAGTTGAACCACTCGGTCTCGACCTCGGGGCCCTCGGCGACCGCGTAGCCCATGGCGACGAAGATGTCCTCGATGCGCTCGGACAGCGTGGTCAGCGGGTGCCGGGCACCGGCCGCGACGCGGTCGTAGGGCAGCGTGACGTCCACCGCCTCCTCGACCAGGACGCGGGCGTCGCGCTCGGCCTCGAGCTCGGTCTGGCGGGCGGCGAGCGCCTTGTTCACGGCGCCGCGGGCCATGCCCACGCGCTTGCCCGCCTCGGCCTTGGCCTGCGGGGGCAGCGCGCCGATCTCGCGGTTGGCGAGGGCGAGCGGCGAGGTGCCGCCGCAGTGCGCGCTCTTCGCCTCCTGGAGCTGGTCGAGGTCGGCGGCGGCCGCGAAGGCGGCGAGCGCCTCGTCCCGCACGCGCTCGATCTCTTCAGGTTTCAGTGCCTCGACCTCGACAGGGTCGTACGACTTGTTCGGTGCCGACATCTCTTCCCGTGCTTCCGGTTGACTGGCGGATGGTCCCCGTCAACAGGTCGGAGACGAGTTGTCCCGAGATGGGGACACAAGGTGCCAGCGACCGAGTCTAACGGGGGTGCGGAGAACGAATGCGCCCGCGGGCTGCTCGGACGGCGCTCACTGAAGATACGCCGGAGCCCCCACGGGCAAGGTAAATCGGAACTGGGCGCCGCCGCTCGCCGCGCGGCCGACGGTGATCGTGCCGCCGTGTGCCTCGACGATGCCCTTCACGATGTACAACCCCAGTCCCGTCCCGCCGCGCTTGCTGCCCCGCCAGAAGCGGGTGAAGACGCGGCCCATCGACTCCTCCGGAATGCCGGATCCCTCGTCGCTGACGGTGACCGCGGTGTCGGTCGCTCCCCGCACGCGCAGGGACGGCGAGGGCGCCACGTCGATCGTGACAGTTCCCTCGCCGTGGCGCACCGCGTTTTCCAGGAGGTTGCTGAGCACCTGGTCGATCTTGTCCGGGTCGGCCCACAGGTCGGGCAGCGGCTGCTGGAGGCGGACCAGGAAGCGGTCCGCGTCCTGCCCCGCGGCGACGTGGGCCTGGATGTGGCGCCCGACGGCGGCCCCGATGTCGACGGGCTGGCGGCGCAGCTCGAGCCGGCCCGAGTCGATGCGGGAGATGTCGAGGAGCTCGGCGATCAGCCGGGTCACGCGGTTCGCGTCGGCGTCGACGGTCTCCAGCATCAGCCGCTTCTGGTCGTCGGTGAACCGCTCCCACTTGGCGAGCAGCGTGGCGGTGAAGCCCTTCACGGACGTCAGCGGGGAGCGCAGTTCGTGGGCGACCGTCGCGATCAGCTCGGCGTGGCTGCGCTCCGTGCGCCGCCGGGCCTCGGTGTCGCGCAGCGAGACGACGAGACGGCTCAGCGGGCCCTTCGGCCGCGACCGTACGTAGCGGGCGGAGACGAGCACCTCCCGGCCGCCGGGGAGCAGCAGATTGCGCTCGGGCTGGGCGACGCGGGTGACGAGGCCGCCGTACGGATCGGTCAGCTGCCACCACCTGCGCCCTTCGAGGTCCTCCAGGGGCAGGGCGCTCTCGATGCGGATGCCGAGCGCGTCGGCCGCGCGCACGGCGGTGATGCGCGCAGCGGCGGCGTTGAAACAGATGACGCGCCCGCTCTCGTCGGCGACGACGAGGCCGTCGGGCAGGTCGTCCGGATCGATGCCGAGCTCACCGAGACCGGGGCCCGCCGGGCCCGCGTGGCCCGCGGGAGGGCACAGGATGCCCCGCACTCCCGGTGCTCTGCTCGTGCCGACGCTCATTCCCCTTGTCCCCGCCTCTCGGAGCCGGCGCAGTGGGCCCCCGAGCCCGACACACTACTAGCCGGGGGTGACGGAGCGGCACCCTCCGGCGGCACGCTGTGCACGGGCGGACGCATAGAGGCATACGGCTGCCGCGGTCGCGAGGTTCAGGCTCTCGGCGCTGCCGTGGATCGGAACGCGCACCACGGCGTCGGCGAGTGCGCGGGTCTCCTCCGGCAGCCCCCAGGCCTCGTTGCCGAAGATCCACGCGGTCTCGGTGCCCATGGTGCCCTTGTCCAGCTCGGCGTCCAGGTCGTCCTCGCCCGCGCCGTCGGCGGCGAGCACCCGGACCCCGGCCGCCCGCAGACCGCGTACGGCCTGCTCGACCGGCACGCCCACGGCCACCGGCAGATGGAAGTGCGAGCCGACGGAGGCGCGCACCGCCTTGGGGTTGTAGAGGTCCACGGAGGCGTCGGTGAGGACCACGGCGTCGGCACCGGCGGCGTCGGCGCAGCGCAGCACGGTGCCCGCGTTCCCTGGGTCGCGTACGTGCGCGAGCACGGCCACGAGCTTGGGCCGCCCGGCGAGGATCTCCTCGAACGGCACGTCGAGGAAGCGGCAGACCCCGACGAGCCCCTGCGGGGTGACGGTGGTCGAGATGTCGGCGATCACGCTCTCGTCGGCGAGGTGCACCCGTGCCCCGGCGGCGCGCGCGTCCGCCACGATGTCCGCGTACCGCTCGGCGGCCTCGACGGTGCTGAACAGCTCGACGAGCGTGGCCCCGCCGCCGCCGCGGTGCCCGGCCGCCTCCCGCACCGCCTGCGGCCCCTCCGCGAGGAAGAGCCGCTCCTTCCCCCGGAAGTTCCGCTTGCCAAGCCGCCGCGCGCCACTGACGCGCGGCGAACGCGGGGAGATCAGTTCGGGACCGTGTGCCATCGAGTCGCTTTCAGGTGTACGGGGTCGAGAGGCGGGGGGGTGAACGCGACTGGACCCGCAGGCTCAGGGGGCCTGCGGGTCCAGTCGCGGTTCGAGCTCAGTGCAACGTCACGCGGCCTTGGGGGCGTTGACGTCGGAAGGCAGGGCCTTCTGGGCGACCTCGACGAGCGCCGCGAAGGCGTTGGCGTCGTTGACGGCCAGCTCGGCCAGGATCTTGCGGTCCACCTCGATGTTGGCGGCCTTCAGACCCTGGATGAAGCGGTTGTAGGTGATGCCGTTGGCGCGGGCAGCGGCGTTGATGCGCTGGATCCACAGCTGACGGAAGTCGCCCTTGCGCTTCTTGCGGTCGTTGTAGTTGTAGACCAGGGAGTGGGTGACCTGCTCCTTGGCCTTGCGGTACAGGCGCGACCGCTGGCCGCGGTAGCCGCTGGCCTGCTCGAGGATCGCCCGACGCTTCTTGTGCGCGTTGACTGCGCGCTTGACGCGTGCCACTTGTTAACTCCTTGTAGCGGGGCCGTGGTGGTCGTCACACGGCCCGATTCGACTGATGTCCCGGTCCTGGCGTCGCGTGGCCCCCGTCACCGGGGGCCGCGACGTCACTTGCCGAGAAGCTTCTTGATCTTCTTGGCGTCGCCCGGGGCCATCTCGGCGTTGCCGGTGAGGCGACGCGTCACGCGGGACGACTTGTGCTCGAGCAGGTGGCGCTTGCCGGCGCGCTCGCGGAGCACCTTGCCGGAGCCGGTGATCTTGAAGCGCTTGCTGGCACCGCTGTGCGTCTTGTTCTTCGGCATAGCGCCGTTCTCTCCTCGTCAGTGGCGCTCCGATGCCCGGTCGCGAAACCGGGCATCCGGGAGCGTCATGTGTTCGGTTGGCATCCCTGGACTCGCGTCCGGGGATCAGGCCTCGGCGGGAGCCTCGGCCGGGGCCTCGGAAAGCTCGTCCGGGGCCTCGGAAAGCTCACCCTCGGCGGCGTTCTGCGACTTGCCGGGGTTGGCCTTCGCGTCCGCCTTGCGAGCTGCCTGGGCCTCACGGGCCTCGGCCATCGCCTCGGTCTTCTTCTTGTGCGGACCGAGGACCATGATCATGTTGCGGCCGTCCTGCTTCGGGTTCGACTCGATGAACCCGAGGTCCTGGACGTCCTCGGCGAGGCGCTGCAGCAGTCGGTAGCCGAGCTCCGGCCGGGACTGCTCGCGACCACGGAACATGATCGTGATCTTGACCTTGTCGCCCTGCTTGAGGAACCGGACGACGTGACCCTTCTTGGTGTCGTAGTCGTGCGGGTCGATCTTCGGCCGGAGCTTCATCTCCTTGATGACCGTGTGCGCCTGGTTCTTGCGCGCCTCACGGGCCTTCATGGCCGACTCGTACTTGAACTTCCCGTAGTCCATGAGCTTGCACACGGGCGGACGGGCGTTCGCCGCGACCTCGACCAGGTCCAGGTCGTACTCCTGCGCAAGCTCCAGGGCCTTGGCAAGCGGGACAATCCCGACCTGCTCGCCGCTGGGACCGACAAGTCGCACCTCGGGAACGCGAATCCGGTCGTTGATGCGGGGCTCGGCGCTGATGGATCCTCCTCGGTAGCACCACGCGACGGTCTGGCGGACAGCCGCGTTACGTCTGTTTTTCGACCAACCCGCCGGGGGCACAAAAAATGCCCCGACTGATCACAGCAGGGGCTCCATACACATACCGGAGCACCTCCGCGGTGAACACGGGGCGCATCGGGCGGGCCTCACACTGGGGAGCGGACCGCCTGACCGGTGACCCGCCGCTCGGGGAGCGGCCAGGTGGGAGATCGGAGCCTCCACTTGTGGGCCGGTTCCTGCGTCGAAGCGCGGGCATCCGGCCGGTCGTCACCCCAGGTTAGCAGGTCCTGGGGGGTGGGGCTAACGGCTCGCGGGCGGCTCTAGGGTGTGGGACATGAGTGACACGAGCCCCACGCCCTCCCCGACCCCTGCGGCCGCCCCCGCCGAGAGCCCCGACTTCGACGCCATGACCCGCGACATCGCGGACGTGCCCGCGGTCGAGGTGATCACGACGGTCGCGGTGCACCTGATGAGCGCGGCGGCGGTGAACCTGGGCCTGGCCGAGGAGGGCGAGACCCACAAGGACCTGGACGAGGCCCGCAAGCTCATCCAGGCCCTGGCCGGTCTGCTCGACGCGAGCGCGACCGAGGTCAGCTCCTTCCACGCGGCCCCGCTGCGGGACGGCCTGAAGTCCCTGCAGCTCGCCTTCCGCGAGGCCTCCGTGGTGCCGGACGAGCCGGGGCAGGGGCCGGGCGAGAAGTACACGGGGCCGGTCTTCGGCTGACCGTCAGCGTACGTAGAGGGGCTCGCCCGGTGGCGTCGCCTCGGCCGGCAGCAGTGCCAGGTCGAGGCCGCGCACCAGGCGGGCCCTCAGTGTTTCGTCGGCGGCCAGGGCCTCGGCCACGCGCCGGGCGGTGTCGGCCGGGGCCGCGCCCGGGGCGAGGACCAGGGCGAGGGTGCCGTCGGCCGTGCCCGGGCCGAGGTGGGCCCGGAGCACGGCGGGCTCGGCGGCGACCGCGGCGCGGACCGCCTCGCGCACGGCCGGGTCGGTGAGCGCGTCGGCGCTGTCGCGGCCCTCGGCGAGGGCGATGAGCGCGGGGCGGTTCAGCTCGTAGGGGACGGGGCCCGCGAGGTCGAGGACGATCGTGTCGGCCTTCTCGTGGGCGGCCGCCTGGAGCGCCTGGTGCAGCGGTACGGCGACGGGGCGCGCGGCCGGGTCCCACAGGGCGAGGGCCTCGGTGGAGGTGAACGCGGGCAGCGCGGTGCGCTCGCCCGCCTTGAGCGTGGGCACCGCCATGTCGCTCGTCTTCTCCCGGCGCAGTCCGTTCTCGTCCTCCTCGACCTCGCCGAGGACGGCCACCACCGGCACGAGGAGCCTGGCGCCTGCCAGGGCCTTCAGGACCGGGCCGTGGGCGGTCCGGTCCTGGGACCAGGCCTCAAGGGCCGCGCGCAGCTCCGGGGCCGCGGAGCCGTCGTCGTCGGAGAAGCCGGGGTCGGGGATGTTTTTCGTCTGCACGTCCTCGACACTAGCCCGCTGCTCAGCGGCGGCGCGGGCGGCCCCGCCAGAGGTAGGCGCCCGCCGCGAGGAGGGCCGTGCCCAGGGCTGCGGCCACCGGGCCCAGCCAGGCCGAGTGCGTGTCGTCGTCCGTGTCCTCGGCGGGGCCCGGACCGAAGTACTTCTTGGCGTACGTGCCGCCGTGGGCCCTGGCCCGCAGGGAATCCGGCTTGAGTCCGGCGGCGCGGCTCAGCGCGGCCGCGGGGTCGATGAGGCCGAAGCCGCGGGAGTCGTCGCGGCCGCCCGCGGGGGCGTCCTGCGCGGTGTCCTGGAGGAGCCGTTTGATCTGCGCCGGGGAGAGGCCGGGGCGGGCGGCCCGGACGAGGGCGACGGCGCCGGAGACGAAGGCGGAGGCGGCGCTGGTGCCCCAGCCCTCGTAGTACTTGCGGTCGGGGTCGGCGATGACGATGTCGTCGCCGGGGGCGCTGACGGTGGCGTACCAGCGGCGGGTGGAGAAGGAGGCCCGCGCGCCGTTCTCGTCGACGGCCGTCGCGACGATCACGCCCGGGTAGGCGGCGGGGTAGGAGATGTGGTCGCCGCGCTCGCCGCCGTTGCCCGCCGAGGCGACGACGACGGCGCCCTTCTTGAGGGCGTACTGGACGGCGGCGTCCTCGGAGGGCTCGGGGTGCGCGGACTTGGAGTCGTCGCCGAGGGAGAGGTTGATGACGTCGGCGCCGTGGTCGGCGGCCCAGCGGATGCCTTCGGCGAGGGCGTTGCCGCGGGTCTGGCGGGCCTTTCCGCGGGCCGGGTCGCCGTCCTCCAGGATCACCCGCACCGGCAGGATCCGGGCCCCGGGGGCGATGCCGAGCACACCGTCGCCGCGGCCCTCGCCGTGGCCGTGCCCGGCGACGATCCCGGCCATGGCGGTGCCGTGCCGGGCCCAGGTGCGGTCGCCGCGCCGGGCGCCGAAGCCCACCATGTCCTTGCCGGGCAGGACGCTGCCCTTGAGGTCGGGGTGGGAGCCGTCGACCCCGGTGTCGAGGACGGCCACGGTGACGCCCTCGCCCTTGGTGGTGCGCCAGGCCTGGCTCGTGCCCATGGCGTCGAGGGCCCACTGCTGGGCGCGGATGCCGTCGTCGGCGCGGGCGGGGGTGGCGGGCAGCAGCGCGAGGGCTCCGGCGATGGCGACCGCGACGGGTGCGTGCCGGCGCGTCGGCAGCGGGCTCATCAGGGCTTCTCCGGGGCCGCGGTGGCGGTCTTGCGCAGGCTGCGCTCGACACGGTCGGCGATGCCCTTGGCGTCGTGGCCGAGTCCGGCCTGGGCGGGGGCAGAGGTGGCGCCCGCCTTCATGGCCTCGGCGGCGGGTTCGGGTTCGGTGACGGCGCGGCCGTCGGCGAACCCGGACACGGCGTAGGCGACGACGGGCGCGTCGGGCAGGACCGACAGGGTCCAGGTGGCCCGCTGCGCGGCACCGAAGACGGCGGCGGGGGTGCCCCGGGCGGCGTACGCGCGGGGCATCAGGTCGGTGCGCCGGTCCAGGCCCTCGCGGCCGAAGCGGGTGCGCAGCGCGTGCATGCCGTCGGCGTCGGCCTTGGTGAACAGCAGGCCCACGGTGGTCAGATGGCTCTTCGTGGCATCGGTGTAGGTGGCGCGCAGCAGGCGCCTGCAGCCGACGGGGGCGAGCGCCTTGCGCAGCAGCGGGTCGAAGGCCTTGGCGCAGCCGCTGTCGGGGGCGACGGCTACGCGGTTCCAGACCCGGTCGGCGCCGCCGGGGCCCGCTCCCCCGCCCTTGATGGTGGGCGGGAACAGGGCGTCGACGGGCAGGCTGTGCCAGAGCGTCCCCGCGGCGGCGTAGGTGTCGCGGGAGCCGCCCGCCGCGTCGGACTCGCCGGTGAGCCAACTCCCGGTCACGGCGCCGCCGATGAGCCCGAGCCCGAGGACGGCACAGGCCGCGGCGGCGGCCGCGCGGGGCCGGAGCCAGGCCGCGACGGGGCGGAGCCGGGTGGTGGTGTCGTCGTACAGGGCGGGCCGGGCGAGGAACACGAAGGGACGGTGCCCGTCGGGGCGCGGCGACAGGTCGACGGCGCCGCGGGCCCTGCGGGCGGCGGAGGCCCGGGACCGCGGCGGCACCGTGCCGGGGCGCGGGCCGCGGGCCTCGGGCACGCCGGGGCGCGGGGGGTTCGCCGGAGCGGGAGGCGCGTCCGGGAGACGGGCGGAGGCGGGCGGGGGTGGCGGGGCGCCCTCACCCTCGGCGCCGGAGGCCGCCGCGGGATCTCCGGCGACGTGGCCCGGCCTGGACGCGGGGTCAGCAACGTCGCTCCCCGCCTCGGACGCGGCCGCGCCGACGGCGCGGTCCGACCCGGACGCGCGGTCAGCGACCGCACGGCCTGCCCCGGACACGGGATCACCATCAATACGGCCCGCACTCCGCTCGGGCGCGAGCCGGTCGAAGGGTGCCAGCAAGTCCGCCACCGCTGCCTCGTGGTCCGCAGGGGTGGAGGTGTCGGAGTCCTCCGCCGCCGGACGGGGGCCGCTGAGCACCCAGTCGCGGTCCACCGGAGGCCGTACGTCGGGAAAGCGGGCGCTCGCGGGCGGCGGGGGCGGTTCAGCGGCCGGGGCGGACGGGTGCGAAGGCGGGGGCGGCGGGTCCGGGGGGACGGGGTCGCCGGGAGCGTCCGGGGTGCCGTCGGGCTGCGTCGGCAGCCGTGGTGGGGTGCCGGGACGTGGGGGGACGGGGGGCCGTCGCGCCTCCGTGCTCATGCACCCCCCGTTCCGTCGCGTCGCGCGCTCCCTGCGTGCGCGTCACTTTACGGGTTGACATGAGCCCCACGGGAACCCAGTCCAGGCCACCGGGTGATCTGCCCGGAACGTCCCCCTACCCTTGGGTAGCGGTGTCTGGCAGGCTGCGCCCATGACAGGCGGAGCCGCTGACTTCACCCGGGACCGGGCCGCGGACCGGGCCCGTTACGACCGGGCCACCGCGCACCTCGACGCGCCGCTCGCGATCGTCGATCTGACGGCCTTCGACGCCAACGCCGAGGACTTGACGCGCCGGGCGGGCGGGAAACCCCTCCGGGTCGCGAGCAAGTCCGTGCGGTGCCGGGCCCTGCTCGAACGGGTCCTCGCGCGGGACGGGTTCGCAGGGGTCATGTCGTTCACGCTCGCGGAGTCGCTGTGGCTCGCGCGCTCCGGCTTCGACGACGTGCTGCTCGCGTACCCGTCGGCGGACCGCGCCGCCTTCGCCGAGCTCGCGGCCGACCCCAAGCTGGCGGCGGCCGTCACGGTGATGGTCGACGATCCGGCGCAGCTGCGGCTCATCGAGGAGGCGCGCGGCGACGGCCGCGAAGAGGTGCGCGTGTGCCTGGAGTTGGACACCTCCCTGAAGCTGCTCGGCGGGCGGGTGCGGATCGGCGCGCGGCGCTCGCCGCTGCACGAGCCCGCCCAGGTCGCCGCGCTCGCCCGGGCGATCGCGCGCCGGCCCGGTTTCCGGCTCGTCGGCGTCATGGCGTACGAGGGGCACGTCGCCGGTGTCGGGGACGCCGTCGCGGGGCACCCCGCCAAGTCGCGGGCGGTGCGGCTGATGCAGTCCGCCGCGCGCCGGGAGCTGGCCGTCCGGCGTGCGGAGACGATCCGGGCGGTGCGGGACGCCGTGCCCGACCTCGAGTTCGTGAACGGCGGCGGCACCGGCAGCGTGCAGCAGACGGCGGCCGAGGGCGCGGTCACGGAGGTGGCGGCCGGATCGGGTCTGTACGTGCCGCGCCTGTTCGACAACTACACGTCGTTCAGCGGGCGTCCGGCGGCGCTCTTCGCGCAGCCGGTCGTGCGCAGGCCGGGCCGTGGCGTGGTGACGGTGCTCGGCGGCGGCTATCCGGCGTCGGGGGTCGCGGGCGCGGACCGGTCGCCGGTGCCGCATCTGCCCCAGGGGCTGCGGTACACCGCCCAGGAAGGCGCGGGCGAGGTGCAGACGCCGCTGGTCGGGGCCGCCGCGGACGATCTGCGGATCGGTGACAAGGTGTGGTTCCGGCACGCCAAGGCCGGTGAGCTGTGCGAGCGGTTCGCGGAGCTGCACCTGGTCGTGGGCGACCGGGTGACGGAGACCGTGCCGACGTACCGGGGCGAGGGCCACACCTTCCTGTGAGGCCGTGAGGCTGTGAAGCCGTGGGCCCCCGAGGCCCGGAGGAGCCGCTACGGCGTCGGGCCCACGCTGCTGCCCACTCCCCCGCCCGTGGCGCTGTCGTCGATGGGCCTGATCCCGTCGACGACCTCGTCGATGTCGGACAGCGGGGGCGCGCCGTCCGCCGCGTCGACGCTGATGCGGACGACGACCATCGCCTCGGAGCCGCTGCTGGAGGGGAACGACACGGACTGCACGTACCCGCCGGGGCCCTTCTCGGTGTGGACGCGCCACCGTACGTAGTAGCCGCCGCGGCCCGCGACCGCGACGGTGCCGCTCTTCACCTGGGTGTGCC
Organism: Streptomyces spectabilis; assembly: GCF_008704795.1. Classification (NCBI taxonomy): domain Bacteria; kingdom Bacillati; phylum Actinomycetota; class Actinomycetes; order Kitasatosporales; family Streptomycetaceae; genus Streptomyces; species Streptomyces spectabilis. Next base: position 2,196,312 of record NZ_CP023690.1, read on the forward strand.
GCGCGATGCCGCCGAACGGCTCGCGGTCGAGCGCGTCGTGGTCGTACGCGGCCTCCGCGGCGTCCTTGATGTCGCGCCTGGCGAGCTTCTCCGGGGAGCGCTCGTCGGTGCCGGTCACCGTCCGCGTGGTGATCGTGCCGTGGCGGCAGAAGCCGGGGTCGCCGGGGCAGTCGTAGGTGTCCGGCGTCTGGAGGGTCAGTTCGTCGCCGACGGCGTGGTCGGCCTTCTCCCACCCGTCGGGCACGGGCAGCGTGATGCCGTTGAGTTCGTCGGTGAGGGTGTCCGGGTCCTCGGTGGGGGACGCGGAGGCGGTCGGCGACGCGGACGTGGGCGTCGGCGTTGGCTCGTTCGGCTCAGACGCGGTGGGCGCGGGCCCGGCCGCGGGGTCGCCGTCGTCGTCCTGGAGGACCAGGAAGCCGGTGACGATCGAGGCGACGAGGACGGCCCCGGCAGCGCTCAGCGCGACGGCCCTGGCGCGTCGCCCGCCGGTGCGCACCGGCAGCGGCTGGACCGCGGTGGGGGCGAGCCCCGGCCGCGCCTGCGCCAGATGGACCGTGGCCTCGGGCGTGCGCCGGTGCTCGGTCCACCCGGACCCGTCCCACCAGCGCTCGACGGCGGGTCGGGACGGGTCCGGGTACCAGCCGGGCGGAGGCGACATGCTCATCCCGGCACTCTAGGACGTGGCGCGCCGGCCGGTACAACCAGCCGGTCACACGGTCAGTGGATGCTGTCCCGCTGGTCGGGGACCACCGAGCCGTCCTCGCGCAGGACCGGGCCCTTGCGTCCGTCGGGCTCGTTGTACGCGGCGGTCGAGCACGGGTAGGTGCCCGGCTTCTGCGGCAGCGGCTCGATGAACATGGGGTTCACGACCCAGCGGCCGTCGGCGTTGTCGTACGCGCGGCACATGAACTCGCCCTTGTTGCGGTTCAGCACGAGGTGCGCGCCGGTGGCGTCGCCGACGAACGTCACGTCGGTGTCGGCGTCGCCGCCGCCGACCGCGATGCGCTGGCTCCAGCGCTGCTTGTCCCAGGCCTTCTTGCCCTTGATCTTGTAGATCTCCTGGTTGATGAAGCAGCGCTTGCCGTCGATGTACGGGATGACGTCGCCCTTGTTGACGCCGACGCCGCCGCAGCCCTGGTTCCAGGTGGTGATGCGGCCCTTGCCGTCCAGGACGGAGCGGATCGCGATGGTGTGCTTGCGGTCGATGCCCACGCCGCGCGACCACACCTCGGCGACGGGCTCGGAGCCCGCGGAGACGATGTAGACGTCGAATCCGGCCTTCTTCAGGGTGCGGATCAGATCGCGCTGCTGGTCGTAGTAGCGCGCGTAGCCGGGCACGGTGTGGCTGCCGATGGTGCGGGTGGTGCCGACGGGGGCGGCGAGGGCCTCGGTGCGGGCCTTCTTCGCGTACGACTCCACCTCCTTGACGGTGTGTCCGGCGAAGAGCTGGGGCACCCACGCGTACTGCGGGACGGTGCGGCGGTGGTGCCAGGTCCCGGCGAAGGCGGCGGCGCCGCTCATCGTGGTGCCGTCCTCGCGGATCTGGAGGATCTCGTCGGCGCAGGCGGTGTTGGTGGAGGTGGGCAGCGGCCTGCCGACGGGGACCTGGGTGCCGCAGGCCCGGGTGAGGGCGCGGTGGCCCGCGGCCGTCATCCACTTGCTGGAGGACTTCCAGCTCTTGGGGCGCAGGATCTTGTCGTGCCGCAGCGCCCAGCTGATGGTGGCGTCGGTGACGTCGTTCTTGACGACGGTGTTGTCCCAGTCGAAGGCGGCGACGGGACGCTTCTGGCCGTGGCCGAGGTGCGGGTTGGAGCAGGTGCCCCGCTCGTCGATGACCTTCTGGAGACGGGCGCGGTTGTCGCCGTACCAGGTGAGCTTCTTCGACAGCTGGGGACAGTGGGCGCCGGTGTGCGACGCGGGCGCGGCCGTGGCGGCGGCTGCGGGAAGCGTGACGGGCCCGGCCACCAGGGTGGCGGCCGAGGCCAGCGTCAGCGCCAGAACGTTTCTGTTACGCATGTGCGTGGACGCTACAGCAGTTCTACGAGGTCGCTGAACCCCCGTACACACTGTCCTGTTGGTCCGCGATGACCGATCCGTCCGCGCGGCGCACCGGGGCCTTCGTGCCGTCGCGGCCGGTGTAGCCGGTGGTGGCGCACGGGTAGGGCGCGGACTGCTTGCCCTTGGGCTCGATGAACATGGGGTTGATCAGCCAGCGCCGGTCGCCGTTGTCGTAGGCGCGGCACATCAGTTCGGCCTTGTTGCGGTTCAGGACGAGCCTGAGCCCGGTGGCGTCGCGCAGGAAGGACACGTCGGTGTCGGAGTCGCCCGCGGCGAACACCTGGCGCTTCGCGGCGGGCTGTACCCTCTCGGCGGCCTTGCCGCGCACGCCGAGGATCCGCTCGTTGATGGCGCAGCGCTTGCCGTCGATGTACGTGATCATCGAGTCGGCGCCGTCCTCGACGGAGCCGCAGCCCTTGAGGCGGGCGGTGAGGCGGCCTTCGCGGGTGACGTTGCGGATGCCGATGGTGTGCCGGGCGTCGACGCGCACGCCCTTCGCCCACACTTCGGCGATCGGCTCGGGGGAGGCGGAGACGACGTACACGTCGAATCCGGCCTTCTTCAGGGCGCGGATGAGGTCGCGCTGCTGGTCGTAGTAGCGGGCCCAGCCGGTGACCTTGCCGGTGCCGACGCGCTGTTCGGCGCCGATGGGCGCGGCGAGGTTCTCGGCGCGGGCGGCGGCCGCGAAGTCCTTGACGCGGGCGGTGCTCCAGCCGCGCAGGAGCTGGGCGAGCCAGGCGTACTGCGGCTCCATGCGGCGGTGGTCGAACCCGGCGAAGGCGGCCTTGCCGGTGGCCGTGGTGCCCTCGCCGTACACGGCGGCGATCTCGTCGGCGCAGGCCGTGTTCGTGCGCGTGGGCAGGGTGCGGCCGGTGGCCGGGCAGGCCTTGGCCAGGGCCTTGGCGGCGGGCGCGGTGAGATAGCGGCTCGTGGTGCGCCAGTCGCCGCGCTCGGGGGTGCGTATCTTGCCGTGGCGCAGCATCCAGAACATGGTGGCGTCGCCCACGTCGTTCTTGATGACCGTGTTGTCCCAGTCGAAGACGGCGAGGGGCTTGTGGCGCTTGTCGTACGCGTCCGAGCAGCGGCCGTAGGTGTCGAGGAGGCGCTGGAGACGCTGCTTGTTGTCGCCGTACCAGCCCTTCGAGACGGTGAGGGCGGGGCACTTCGCGGCGGGCCGGTGCGGGGCCGGCGCGGCCTCGGCGGTGGCGGCGAGGCCGGTCCCCACGACGGCCAGGGCGGCCGCCACGGCGGCCAGCGGATGCTTGATCTTCATGAACACGGTGCCTGTCTACGCAGATCAGCCGGGCGCCTCACGACGCCCGGCTGACGGGTGGGTGGCCTCGGGGTGAACTACTGGGGCGTGACGTACGCCCCGGAGATGCCGCCGTCGACGAGGAAGTCCGTGGCGTTCACGAACGCCGAGTCGTCGCTGGCGAGGAAGGCGACCGCGGCGGCGATCTCCTCGGCCTCGGCGAAGCGGCCCACCGGGATGTGCACCAGGCGGCGCGCGGCCCGCTCGGGGTCCTTGGCGAACAGCTCCTGGAGCAGCGGGGTGTTCACCGGGCCCGGGCACAGCGCGTTCACACGGATGCCCTCGCGGGCGAACTGCACGCCCAGCTCGCGGGACATCGCGAGCACGCCGCCCTTGGACGCGGTGTAGGAGATCTGCGAGGTCGCCGCGCCCATCCGGGCCACGAAGGAGGCGGTGTTGATGATGGAGCCCTTGCCCTGGCGCCGCATGTAGGGGATGGCGGCCTTGCAGCACAGGTACACGGAGGTGAGGTTGACCTCCTGGACGCGCTTCCAGGCCTCCAGGCCCGTGTCCAGGATGGAGTCGTCGTCGGGCGGCGAGATGCCCGCGTTGTTGAAGGCGATGTCGACGGAGCCGTAGGTGTCGTACGCCGTCCTGAACAGCGCCTCGACCTGCTCGGCGTCGGTGACGTCGACCTTCACGTACGTGCCGCCGACCTCGTCGGCGGCCTTCTTGCCCGCGGTGTCGTCGATGTCGCCGCACACCACGTGGGCGCCCTCGGAGGCGAGGCGGCGGGCGGTGGCGAGGCCGATGCCGCTGCCCGCGCCGGTGATGACGGCGGTGCGGCCGACGAGACGGCGGCAGACGTTTTCCTGAGCCTGGGTCACTGGGCGGGCCCTTCCGTGCTGATGAAGACGTTCTTGGTTTCGGTGAAGGCGGCGAGGGCGTCCGGGCCGAGCTCGCGTCCGAGCCCGGACTGGCCGTAGCCGCCGAAGGGGGTCCAATAGCGCACGCTGGAGTGCGAGTTGACCGACAGGTTCCCGGCCCGCACGGCCTGGGACACGCGCAGCGCCCGGCCCACGTCCCGGGTCCAGATCGAGCCCGAGAGGCCGTACTCGGTGGCGTTGGCGAGGCGGACCGCCTCGGCCTCGTCCTCGAAGGGCAGCACCACGGCGACCGGCCCGAAGACCTCCTCGACGGCGACCGGCGACGTCGGCCCCGCGTCGGTGAGGACGGTCGGCGGGAACCAGAAGCCGGGCCCTTCGGGGGCGCTGCCGCGGATGCCCGCGCCCGCGGGGACGTAGGAGCGCACCCGCTCCAGCTGGGCCCGGGAGATCAGCGGGCCCATCTGGGTCTTCTCGTCGGCCGGGTCGCCGACGACGTACGACTCGACCAGGGGTGTCAGGAGCTCGACGAAGCGGTCGTACACCGAGCGCTGCACGAGCATTCGGGTGCGGGCGCAGCAGTCCTGGCCCGAGTTGTCGAGGAAGGAGCCGGGCGCGGCGAGGGCTGCGGCCTCCACGTCGGCGTCGGCGAAGACGATGTTCGGGCTCTTGCCGCCGAGTTCGAGGGTCACGCGCTTCACGCGGTCGGCGCACTTGGCCATGATCTGCTTGCCGACGCGGGTCGAGCCGGTGAACACGATCTTGGCGACGCCGGGGTGCTCGACGAGCGCGTCGCCCGCGACGGCGCCCTCGCCGGGCAGGACCTGGAAGAGGCCCTCGGGCAGGCCCGCCTCCAGGGCGAGTTCGGCCAGGCGCAGGGCGGTCAGCGGGGTGGTCTCGGCGGGCTTGAGGACGACCGCGTTGCCCGCCGCGAGGGCCGGGGCGGTGCCCCAGGCGGCGATGGGCATCGGGAAGTTCCAGGGCGCGATCACGCCGATGACGCCGAGGGGTTCGAGGATCGTGACGTCGAGGCCGCCGGGGACGGGGATCTGGCGGCCGTTGAGGCGCTCGACGCCGCCCGCCGCGTACTCGAACAGGTCCCGGGCGTTGCCCGCCTCCCAGCGGGCGTTGCCGATGACGTGCCCGGCCTCGCGGACCTCGAGCCGGGCCAGTTCCTCCACGTGGCCGTCGATGACGGCGGCGAAGCGGCGCAGGAGCCGGGCCCGGTCGGCCGGGGCGACGGCGGCCCACTTCTCCTGTGCCCGGACGGCGCGTGCGACGGCCGCGTCGACGTCGGCCGCCGTGGCGGCGGGCACGGTCGCGACGACGTCCTCCGTCGCCGGGTTCAGTACCTGGAGTGATTCGAGCAAGACGTGCCTCACATGCGTTCGAAGGAGCGGCGCAGCTCCCAGTCGGTCACCGCGGAGTCGAAGGCGTCCAGCTCGACCCGCGCCATGTTGCGGTAGTGCGCGACGACCTCGTCGCCGAACGCGGCCTTGGCGACGGGGCTGTTCTCCCACAGCTCGGCGGCCTCGCGCAGCGTCGTGGGGACGTGCTCGTAGTCGGCGGTGTAGGCGTTGCCGGCGCACGCCTCGGGCAGCTCCAGCTGCTGCTCGATGCCGTACAGGCCCGCCGCGACCAGACCGGCGACGGCCAGGTGCGGGTTGACGTCGCCGCCGGGAAGGCGGTTCTCGAAGCGCAGCGAAGGGCCGTGGCCGACCACCCGCAGGGAGCAGGTGCGGTTGTCGTGGCCCCAGGCGGCCGCCGTCGGGGCGAACGAGCCCGGCTGGAAGCGCTTGTACGAGTTGATGTTGGGCGCGTAGAGGAGGCTGAAGTCGCGCAGTGCGACGAGCTGGCCCGCGAGGAAGTGGCGCATGACGGGCGACATGCCGCCGGGCCCGTCACCGGCCATGGCGTTGGTGCCGTCGGCGTCCTGGAGCGAGAGGTGAATGTGGCAGGAGTTGCCCTCGCGCTCGTTGTACTTCGCCATGAAGGTGATCGACACGCCTTCCTGCGCGGCGATCTCCTTGGTGCCGGTCTTGTACAGGGCGTGCTGGTCGCAGGTGACCAGGGCCTCGTCGTAGCGGAACACGATCTCGTGCTGACCGGGGTTGCACTCGCCCTTGGCGGACTCCACCGTCAGGCCCGCGCCCGCCATCTCGTTGCGGATGCGGCGCAGGAGCGGCTCGATGCGGCCCGTGCCGAGGACGGAGTAGTCGATGTTGTACTGGTTCGCCGGGGTGAGGCCCCGGTAGCCCGCGTCCCAGGCCTGCTCGTAGGTGTCCTTGAAGACGATGAACTCCAGCTCCGTGCCGACGTGCGCGGTGTAGCCGTGCTCGGCGAGCCGGTCCAGCTGGCGGCGCAGTATCTGGCGCGGGGCCGCGACGACGGGCGAGCCGTCGTTCCACTCCAGGTCGGCGATGAGCAGCGCGGTGCCCTCGTGCCAAGGGACGCGGCGCAGGGTGGAGAGGTCGGGGCGCATGGCGAAGTCGCCGTAGCCCCGCTCCCAGGAGGACATCGCGTAGCCGTCGACGGTGTTCATCTCCGTGTCGACGGCCAGGAGGTAGTTGCAGCCCTCCGTGCCGTGCTCCAGGACCTCGTCCAGGAAGAACGGGGCGGCGAACCGCTTGCCCTGGAGCCGCCCTTGCATATCGGGGAAGGCCAGGACGACAGTGTCGATCTCACCGCTCGCCACGAGGGCACGCAGCTCCTCGACGCCGAGCGGGGGTGTGCGGTCTGCCACGGGAAAAGCCTCCTTGGGTCAGCCGAGTGGCCATAAGGTATGGGCAAGAACCATTGCTTGGGAAGGGGGTACGGGCAGATGTCCCACGTGCGGGGCGAGGATCGCCTCCATCAGGTACTGCGACCGGTCCGGGCGGGCAACGGCTTCGAGGAGGCCCTGGAGCAGATCCTCCAGGTGGTCCGGCTCGGCCTGGTGCCCGGCGGCGAACGGCTCCCGGCGGAGCGGGAGTTGGCCGACCTGCTCGGCATCAGCCGGGTCACGCTGCGCGAGGTCCTGAAGGTACTCCAGGACCAGGGTCTGGTGGAGTCGCGGCGCGGGCGCTACGGCGGCACGTTCGTGCGGCCGCGCGCCGGGGCGCCGGGCGAGGCGGAGCTGCGCCGCCGGGTCGCCGACGTGGACGTGGAGGACGCGCTGCGCTTCCGCGAGGTGCTCGAAGTGGGCGCGGCGGGCCTGTGCGCGACGCACGGCCTCGACCCCGGGCAGGCCGACCGGCTGCGTGCGGCCCTGGCCCGCACCCACGACGCGCCGCTCGCCGACTACCGCCGTCTGGACACCCTGCTGCACCTCACGCTCGCCGAGCTGTCCGGCTCCCCCACGCTCACCGCGCAGTACGCGGCGGTCCGCGCGACCGTCAACGACCTGCTCGACTGCATCCCGCTCCTGGTGCGCAACCTGGAGCACTCCCAGCGCCAGCACACCGCCCTGGTGGAGGCGGTGCTCGACGGCGACGCGGACGGGGCGCGGGAGATGATGCGGGAGCACTGCGCGGGCACGGCGGCGCTGCTGCGCGGTTTCCTGACCTGAGCGGCGGCGCAGGCGAGCGCCCCCCGCTCGGACCTGCCGCCCCCCTGGTGAGCCGGACGGTTAACCAGCTCGTTACGCACGGGTCTTGATTTCTGTCCGCCCGCACCGCGAAGGTATGCCTCCACACCGCAAAGGTATGTCTTCAATCCATTGAGTGCCGCACCGGGAGCCCCGCATGAGCCTGGAGTCCACGGAGCCGACGAAGGCTCGCGCCGCCCGCGGCGCCGAAGGCGACGACTATCTGGAGCGGCGCGCGCTGCGCCGCGGCAACGCCGGATGGGTGCTGCTCACCGGCCTCGGTGTCGCGTACGTCGTCTCCGGCGACTACTCGGGCTGGAACTCCGGTCTGAAGGAGGGCGGCTTCGGCGGTCTGGCCATCGCGATGGCGCTCATGGGCGTGATGTACACCTGCATGGTCTTCTCGCTCGCGGAGCTGTCGTCCGTCCTGCCGACGGCGGGCGGCGGCTACGGCTTCGCGCGCCGCGCCCTCGGCCCCTGGGGCGGCTTCCTGACCGGCACGGCGATCCTCATCGAGTACATCCTCGCGCCCGCCGCGATCTCCATCTTCATCGGCGACTACGTGGAGTCGCTCGGCCTCTTCGGCCTGGAGTCGGGCTGGCCGGTCTACCTCGCCTGCTTCGTCCTGTTCATCGGCATCCATCTGTGGGGCGTCGGCGAGGCCCTGCGGTTCAGCTTCGTCGTCACGGGCATCGCGGTGGTGGCGCTCCTGGTGTTCGCGGTGGGCGCGTTCATGGACTTCGACGGCTCGAAGCTCAACGACATCCCCGTGGACCACGACGCCTTCGGCGCCAACTCGTGGCTGCCGCTGGGGATCCTCGGCATCTGGGCGGCGTTCCCGTTCGGCATGTGGTTCTTCCTGGGCGTGGAGGGCGTGCCGCTCGCGGCCGAGGAGACGAGGGACCCGGCGCGCACGCTGCCGCGGGCGATCCGCTGGTCGATGCTCATCCTGCTGGCGCTCGCGCTCCTGACGTTCTTCGCCTCGGCCGGGGCGCGCGGCTCCGCCGCCATCCAGTCGACCGGCAACCCGCTGGTGGACGCGCTCCAGCCGGACGGCGAGCGCACGGGCCTGAGCCGCGTCATCAACTACGCGGGCCTCGCGGGCCTCGTGGCCTCCTTCTTCTCCCTGATCTACGCCGGGTCGCGCCAGCTCTTCGCCCTGTCACGGGCGGGCTATCTGCCCCGCTTCCTGTCCCTGACGAGCAGCCGCAAGGCGCCCTACCTCGGCCTGCTCGTGCCGGGCGCGATCGGCTTCTCGCTCGCGGCCGCCACCGGGGACGGCGCCCGCATGCTGAACGTGGCGGTGTTCGGCGCGACCATCTCCTACGCCCTGATGTCGCTGTCCCACATCGTGCTGCGCCGCCGCGAGCCGGGCCTCGAACGGCCCTACCGCACGCCCGGCGGCATCCTGACCTCGTCGGTGGCGCTCGCCCTCGCCTGCGCCGCCCTGGTGGCGACGTTCCTGGTGGACGTCACGGCGGCGTTCATCGCGCTCGGGGTGTACGGAGTGGCGGTCGCCTACTTCGGCCTGTACAGCCGCAAGCATCTGGTGGCGCGGGCACCGGAGGAGGAGTTCGCGGCCCTGGCCGCGGCGGAAGCCGAGCTGGAACGGAACTAGCGCGAGTGCAGAGGGAGTTCAAGGTGAACGGGAACGCCAAGCGGCCGCTGATCGGCGTGAGCACGTATCTGGAGGCCGAGGCGCGCTGGGGCGTGTGGACGCTGCCCGCCGCGCTGCTGCCCGCCGGGTATCCGCGCCTGGTACAGGCGGCGGGCGGCCTCGCGTCGATGCTGCCGCCGGACGACCCCGCGTACGCGGCCGACGTCGTGGCCCGCCTCGACGGCCTGGTCGTCGCGGGCGGCCCCGACGTGGAACCGGCCCGCTACGGCGCCGCGCGCGAGGAACGCACGGGTCCGCCCGCCGAGGAGCGGGACGCCTGGGAGCTCGCCCTGATCGAGGCCGCCCTGGCCGCCGGGACGCCCCTGCTCGGCATCTGCCGCGGCATGCAGCTGCTCAACGTCGCGCTCGGCGGCACCCTGGTCCAGCACCTGGACGGCCACGCCAAGGCCCCCGGCGTCTTCAGCACGCACGCGGTCGCGCCGGTCCCCGGCACGCGGTACGCCGCCGTCGTACCCGACGCGGCCACGGACGTGCCCACGTACCACCACCAGGCGGTGGACCGCGTCGGCCGGGGCCTGGTCCCCTGCGCCCACGCCGACGACGGCACGGTCGAGGCGCTCGAACTGCCGGGCCCCGCCTGGGTCCTCGGCGTGCAGTGGCACCCGGAGGCGGGCACGGACACCCGGGTGATGGAGGCGCTGGTGAAGGCGGCGCTCGCCTGAGCCCCCGACCCGGTGCGCCCCCCTGGCGTCGGATGTCCGCGGACGCGTCGTGGCTGGTCGCGCAGTTCCCCGCGCCCCTACGGGGCACTCCCCCGCGTGAGCCCGAGCAGCTCGCGCGCGGGCCCGGCAGGCACATGCCCGGTCGGCCACACCGCCCGCAGCTCGCGGCGCAGCCGCACCCCCTCCACCGGCACCCGCACCAGCCGACGCGCGGCCAGCTCGTCGCCGAGGGCCAGCTCACTGAGCACGGCGGGGCCCGCGCAGCTCACCGCGGCGGACTTCACCGCGGTGGTCGAGGACAACTCCATGAGCGGCGCCGCGAGCCCGCCGAGGGCCGCGTCCAGGACCTGCCGGGTGCCGGAACCCCGCTCGCGCAGGATCAGCGGCGTCGCGGCGAGCTCCGGGGCGCCGAGCGGCGCGCGCCGTCGCGCCCAGGGATGGCCGGGCGCGACCACCACGATCAGCCGGTCGTGCCCGACCACCGCCGCGTCCAGGCCGGCCGGCGTCCTGAGGCCCTCCACGAACCCGAGGTCCGCGTCGCCGCCGAGCAGCCGCTCCGCGACCTCGGCGGAGTTGCCCGCGAGCAGCGAGACGGCCGTGTCCGGGCGCCGGGCGCGCAGCGCGATCAGCCAGCCGGGCAGCAGGTACTCGGCGATGGTCATGCTCGCCGCCACGCGGAGCCGGGAGTCGCGGCGGCCCCGCAGCGCCTGCGCGCCCGCGTCGAAGGCCTCGGCCGCCTCCACGATCCGGCGCGCCCAGTCGGTGACGAGGACGCCCGCCTCCGTCAGGCGCGAGCCGCGCGGGGAGCGGTCCACCAGGGCCACGCCCAGCTGTCGCTCCATGGACCGGACGCGCCCGCTCGCCGCGGGCTGGGTGATGCCGAGCTCCCGCGCCGCCCGGCCGAGGCTGCCGAGCCTGGCCACGGCGAGCAGCAGCTCCAGGGCGGCCAGGTCCGGCACCCGGTGCGCGAGCGGCGCCCCCGGCGGGACGGCCGACGCGCCGGGGACACCCGGCGAGGCTGAGGTCATAAGCCCAGGTTATGCCCTCATAGCTCCAAGATCCCTGGTGGGCCGGGCGGACCGGGCGCACCGTGGAGTCATGGTCACCGCAGCACACAGCCGCCCCCGGGCGCACCCCAGCACCCCGCTCGCCGCCGTCCGGCACCTCGGCCCCAACTGGTACGCCTCCGTCATGGGCACGGCGATCATCGCCAACGCGGGCGTCACGCTGCCGTACGGCATACCGGGCCTGCGCACGGCCTGCGCCGCCGTGTGGGCGCTGTCCCTGCTGATGCTGACCGCGCTCCTGCTGGCCCGCGCCGCGCACTGGGCGCACCACCGGGACCAGGCCCGCGCGCACCTCCTCGACCCGGCCATGGCGCCGTTCTACGGCTGTCTGTCCATGGCCCTGCTCGCGGTCGGCGGCGCCACCGTGCTCGTCGGCCGGGACTGGATCGGCGTCGACGCGGCGGTCGCCCTCGACACCGTCCTGTTCACCGCCGGAACGGCGATCGGCCTCGCGGCGGCGGTCGCGATCCCCTATCTGATGGTGGTCCGGCACAGGATCGCGGCCGACCAGGCGTCCCCGGTGTGGCTGCTGCCCGTCGTGGCCCCCATGGTCGCCGCGGCCCTCGGCCCGCTGCTCGTGCCCCACCTGCCCGCGGGACAGGCCCAGCGGACCCTGCTCTACGCCTGCTTCGCGATGTTCGGGATCAGCCTGCTCGCCACCCTGGTGATGCTGCCGCTGATCTTCGCCCGGCTGATCACGGGCCCCCCGCTGCCCCTCGCGCTGACCCCCACGGTCTTCCTGGTCCTGGGCCCGCTCGGCCAGTCCACCACCGCCGTCAACAAGTTCGCCGACGTGGCGAAGGGCGTCCTGCCCGCCCCCTACGACCAGGGCTTCGCGGTCTTCGCCGTGCTGTACGGCGTCCCGGTGCTCGGCTTCGCCCTGATGTGGCTGGCCCTCGCGACCGCGATGGTGGTCCGCGCCCGGCGCGCGGGCATGGGCTTCGCGATGACCTGGTGGGCCTTCACCTTCCCCGTCGGCACCTGCGTCACCGGCGCCGCAGGCCTGGGCGCGCACACCGGAATCGCCGCCTACGACTGGCTGGCCGCGGCCCTCTTCGCCGTCCTGCTGACCGCCTGGTCGGTGGCCCTGATCCAGACGGCCCGGGGCCTGCTCAGCGGCCGGCTGCTGACAGCGCCGCGCTGAGCACCTCCGGCGCCTCGCGCAGCGACGGTCCGTACCAGGTGAGGTGGCGGCCGCTGACCAGCGCGGCGGGCAGTCCGGGGAACGCCTCGGGGCCGTCCTCGCGGGTGAAGCGGTAGGGCTCGTCCGGCAGCACCACCAGGTCGGGCCCGGCGGCGCGCAGCTCCTCCAGCGGAACGCGCGGATAGCGCTCGGCGTGCGTCGCGTACACGTTGTCGACGCCCAGGCGCGCGAGCAGGTCCGCCGCGAACGTGTCCCGGCCGAGCACCATCCAGGGCCGCCGCCAGATCGGCACGGCGGCCCGGAGGCGGGGGCCCGGGCGCGGCGGCTCTGACCAGGCGTCCTCGGCGTCGGCGAGCCACTGCGGCCGGGCGGGCCCGCCGCAGGCGGCGAGCACCCGGGACAGCTCGGCGAAGGCCTGGTCGAGCCCGCGCACCTCCGTGACCAGGACCTCCAGGCCCGCGCCGCGCAGGGCCGCCAGGTCGGCGAGGCGGTTCTCCTCCTCGTTGGCGATCACCAGGTCCGGGGCGAGCGCGACGACCGCGGCGACGTCCGGGTTCTTCGTGCCGCCGATCCGGGCGACGCCGAGGCCGTCGAGGTCCGCCGGGTGGCTGCACCAGTCGGTGGCACCGACCAGGGCGCCCGGCACCGTCACGGCGACCGCTTCGGTCAGGGACGGCACCAGGGAGACCACCCGGGCTGCGGGCATCGCTCAGCGCCGCCCGGCGTCCACGGCCTCGATGTGGTCGCCCACCGCGACGACGAGCACCCGCGCGTCGGCGGCCGTGGCCCGCCACCGGTGCCGGACGCCGCCCGTCAGATACAGCGAGTCCCCGCGCCCGAGGCGGTAGGCGCGGCCCTCCGCCTCGACCTCGACGGCGCCCGCGATGACGTACATCAGCTCGTCGTTGCGGTGCTGGAACTCGCGGCCCTCGTCGTGGTCGCCCACGTACTCGAAGGCGTGCAGCTGGTGGTGTCCGCGCACCAGGTCCCGTACGTGCGTCTCGCAGGTGCCGCCCGCCAGGCTCACCTCGTCGTCGGCGCGGACCAGGTCGACCGTGCCGGTCGGGTCGGCCGCGGCGAGCAGCTCGACCGCGGTGGTGCCGAGCGCGTCCGCGACCCGCTCCAGGGAGCGCATGCTGGGCCGGGCCCGCTCGTTCTCGATCTGGCTCAGGAACGGCACCGACAGGCCGCTGCGCCGGGAGACGACCGCGAGGGTGAGCTCCAGCTGACGACGGCGCCGCCGCACGGCCGAGCCCACCCGGAGATTTTCCTTGTGCTCGTCCATCGCCTCGGCTCCCTTCTTCTCTTGCGCGCTTCGGCCGGCTCGCGCGAGCCCGTGCCTTCACCCTGATGGGTTTTCTGCACCCTACGCATGTTCGCCAAACGGTTTTACCCAGTTGGGCGGTCCGTGCGCAGGTTCCAGCCGGGCGCCGGGGCGCGCGCCGTCGCGGGCCCGCCGCGCCGCACGCTCGTCGGACAACGCCCGACGGCACCGAAAACGTCGCCGAACGACCCGCCGCGCCGCAACTCCGGCACCTCCACGGCCCGCCCGCCGCACCTTCTCGGCGCCCCGGCCCGTCCCGGAGCACACGTCCGCCCGTCCACCGGCCCCGCTCGGGGGCCGGTGGACGGGCGGAATCCGCCGCGAAACGGCGGCGCGCCACGACGGCGCGAAACGACTTCAAGCCGCCGGAGCGCTCCTGTACGGGGCCGGAACCGGGGGTGAAGGGGGCGCGGCTACTGGGGAGCCATCCGGTCCGGGACCTCCGGGTGCTCCTTCAGCCACGCGGCGACGGCCTGCTCCTCATGGCCCTTGCCGCGCTTCTTGATCTCGTTCTCGAGCCCCGCGAGCTCCGACTCGCTCATCTTGAACTTCTTGAACCACTTCGTGAGCTGCGGGTACTGCTCGGGGAACTTCTTGCTGGTGATCGTCCGGATCGTGTCGCCCTTGCCGAAGGCGCCCTTGGGGTCCTTCAGCTTGGTCAGGCCGTACTCGCTGTACGCCCAGTGCGGCGACCACAGCAGGACCGCGACCGGCTCCTTCTTGGCGTAGGCGCGCTTGAGCTCGGCGAGCATCGCGGGCGTCGAACCGCTGGCGATCTTGTACTCGTCCTTCAGGCCGTAGCCGGGCAGGACCTCGTCCTTGAGCTTCTGCATCACGCCGGTGCCCGGCTCGATGCCGACGATCTTGCCGTCGAAGGTGCCGCCCTTGCCCTTGAGGTCCTCCAGGGACTTCACGCCCTTCACATAGGACGGCACGGCGACCTCGAGGGAGGTCGGGCTGTACCAGGTGCCCATGTCGACGAGGTTGTCCTTGTGCTTGTCCCAGTAGTTCTTCTGCGTACTGGGCAGCCAGGCGTCGAAGTTCACGTCGATGTCGCCCTGCGCGAGGCCGGTGTAGACCGGGCCCACGTCGGACTGCGACAGCTTCATCTTGTAGCCGCGCCGCTCCAGGACGTTCTTCCACAGGTACGTGACCGCCACGTCCTCGTCCCAGGGGAACCACGCGACGTTCAGGGTCCGCTTGGCCTCGGCCGGAGCCGCGCCCTTGCCCGCCGCCACGGGGGCCCACTTGTCGACGAGGCCGGGGTTCTTCTCCAGCCAGGAGCGCACGGCCTGCTGCTGCTTGCCCTTGCCCGCCTGGTTGATCTCCGCCTCGAGACCGGTGAGCTGCTTCTCGGTCATCTTGAAGCGCTTCAGCCACTCGGCGACCTCGGGGTGGTCGTCGCCGAAGCCCTTGCGGGACAGGGTGTGCACGCCGTCGCCCTTGCCCCAGGCGCCCTTGGGGTCCTTCAGCTTCTTCAGGTCGAAGTCGCTGTACGCCCAGTGCGGCGACCACAGGGTCACGACGATGGGCTGCTTCTTGGCGTACGCGCGCTTGAGCTCGGCGAGCATCGCGGGCGTGGAGCCGTCGACGACCTCGAAATCCTTCTCCAGGCCGTACTCCTTGAGCACCTTGTCCTTGAGCAGCTTCATCATGCCGGCGCTCGACTCGATGCCGATGACCTTGCCCTTGAAGGTGCCCTTCTTGCTCTTGAGGTCCTCCAGGGAGTTGACGTCCTTCATGTACGAGGGGACGGTCAGCTCCAGGGACGTCGGGCCGAACCAGCGGCCGAGGTCGTCCAGCTCGTCGCCGTACTTCTTCCAGTACGAGGCGTGCGTCGTCGGCAGCCAGGAGTCCGTCTGGAAGTCGATGCCGCCCTGGGCGAGCGAGGTGTAGAGCGGGCCCGCGTCCAGCTGCTTGGCGTTCACCTTGAAGCCGCGCTGCTCCAGGATCTCCTTCCAGAGGAAGGTGGAGGCGACGCCCTCGTCCCAGGGGATGTAGCCGACGTTCAGCTCCTTGCCGTGGCCGACGTTCTTGCCGTCCGCGGCGGTGGTCGTCTCGTCGTCCGAGCCGCCGAAGGCGCCGACGCCGCCCGCGACGAGCGCGAGGACGACGACACCGATCATGGCGAAGGCCGGGCGCGGCCGGTAGTTCCACAGCTTCAGGCCCTGCGCGGCGCGCGCCTTGGCGGCGGCGCGGCGGCCGAGCGGCGACACCTGGGTGCCGAGCGATGCGGTCATGCGGTCCAGGTAGATCGCAAGGATCACGATGGAGACGCCCGACTCGGCGCCGAGGCCGACGTCGAGCTGGCCGATGGACTCGTTCACGTCCGCGCCGAGGCCGCCGGTGCCGACCATGCCCGCGATGGCGGCCATGGAGAGACCCAGCATGATGACCTGGTTGACACCGGCCATGATCGTCGGAAGCGCCAGCGGCAGCTGGACGCGGAACAGGACGTTGCGCGGCGTCGTACCGAACGCCTCGGCCGCCTCGACCAGCTCCTTGTCGACCTGCCGGATGCCCAGCTCGGTCATGCGCACGCCGGGGGCGAGGGCGAAGATCAGCGTCGCCACGATGCCCGCGGGGCCGCCCATGCCGAAGAACAGGATGGCCGGGATGAGGTAGATCATCGCGGGCAGCGTCTGCATCAGGTCGAGCACCGGCCGGATCAGCGCGCTGACCCGGTTCGAGCGCGCCGCCAGGATGCCGAGCGGCACGGAGACGACCAGGGCGATGATCGTGGCCACGAGCACCAGGGACAACGTCACCATCGCGTTGTCCCACAGTTCGAGGGAGTCGATGAACGCGAAGCCGACGAAGGCCAGCACGCCGGCCGTCAGCCCGCGCAGCCAGAACGCGATGACGGCGAAGATGCCCGCGAGGAGCAGCGGCTCGGGCGCCTGAAGGACGTCGATGATCGTGTCGTTCATGCCGCTGAGCACGGACTCGATGAAGCTGAACAGCCAGTCGAGGTGTTTCGTGAGCCAGTCGACCGCGTCGTTGACCCAGTCGCCGAGATGAATCCTAGGCACCGCTGCTCACCTTGCCCACGCTCTTGCCGCCGTCGTCCTGAGTGCCGCCGTCGGCCTGCGCAGGGATGACCTTCTTCTCCGTGGCCACGGCCTTCCGCGTGGACACGGCGGGGGCGTCGTCGGACACCATCGGCTCGCCGAGCACGGCGAGCAGCCGCGCCCGCGGTACGACGCCGACGAGCGCGCCGTCGGCGCCGGTCACGGCGACGGCGACGCCGCTCGTGGAACACGGCGTGAACAGCTCGATGATCGGGGTGTCCTCGGCCACCGTCGCCGGGGCTGCGGCGAGCACGTCGGCGGCGCCGCGCAGCTCGGTGCCCTCGGGCGTCGTGGTCCCGTACACGGTCTCCGGGTCGGCCATGATGGCGCCGGCGGTCAGCACGCGGGCCCGGTCCACGTCCTGCGTGAACGCGGCGACGTAGTCGTTGGCCGGGGTGACCAGGATGTCCTCGGCGCTGCCGGTCTGGACGATGCGGCCGTCGCGCATGACGGCGATCTGGTCGCCGAGGCGCATGGCCTCGTTGAGGTCGTGGGTGATGAAGACGATGGTCTTCTTCAGCGTCTTCTGCAGTTCCAGGAGCTGGTCCTGCATGTCGCGCCGGATCAGCGGGTCGAGGGCGCTGAACGACTCGTCCATGAGCAGCAGGTCGGCGTCCGTGGCCAGGGCGCGGGCCAGGCCCACGCGCTGCTGCATGCCGCCGGACAGCTCGTCGGGCCAGGACTTCTCCCAGCCCTTGAGCCCGGCGAGCTCGAGCGCCTCGGTGGCCCGCCGCTCGCGCTCGGCGCGCGGCAGCCCCTGGACCTCCAGGCCGTACGCGGCGTTCTCCAGCACGCTGCGGTGCGGGAACAGCGCGAAGTGCTGGAACACCATGCTGATCTTGCGGGACCGGACCTCGCGCAGCTCGCGCGGGCTGAGCTTCGTCAGGTCCTGGCCGTCGAAGAGCACCTGCCCGGCCGTCGGTTCCGAGAGCCCGTTGAGCATGCGCAGCAACGTGGACTTGCCGGATCCGGAGAGACCCATGACGACGAAGATCTGGCCCGGCTCGACGGTGAAGGACGCGTCGACCACCGCGGCGGTGGTCCCCTCGGCGCGCAGTTCCTCACGGTCGGCTCCGGCGCGGAGCCTGGTCACCGCGTCGTCGGGTCGTCTGCCGAACACTTTGTACAAGTGCTCGGCTTGCAGCCTGGACACATACACCTCTCGGGTCGAACGAAGACGGCCCGCCTCCCCCGCCGGCGGGCCGTGGAGCGACGCGGGATGGCCCGCTGCCCGGCCGGTTGACGTCAAGAAGTTGAAAACGCGACCGGGTCCGCTCCGCGTGCGCGCCTGCCCCCGCTGGCGCGGAGCAAACCAGACGTGTCCCAGGTCACAGGGGCCTCCCCTGTTGCCGCCGGGCCGGATCCCGTCTGCGGCCCGCACCGGAGACTTTCAGCCCGTCCGGCGTTTGAGGACGAGGCGCGGAGCGCCGAAAAGGCGGGGGCACGGGGGCGGCAGCCCCCGGAGCGGGAAGGGGCGGGCCTGGGGCGCCCCGCGAGGGCACCCCCTGTCACACCCGTGCGGCAAGATGCACTCGTGACCCACCAAACCCGACGGCTCATGCTGCTCGACACGGCGTCCCTGTACTTCCGGGCCTACTTCGGCGTCCCCGAGTCCGTGAAGGCCCCGGACGGCACCCCGGTCAACGCGGTCCGCGGCCTGCTCGAATTCATCACCCGCCTCGTCCAGGACCACCGCCCGGACGACCTGGTCGCCTGCATGGACGCGGACTGGCGCCCGCACTGGCGCGTCGAGCTGATCCCCTCGTACAAGGCGCACCGCGTGGCGCAGGAGTCCCCCGACACGGCCCCCGACGTCGAGGAGACCCCGGACACCCTCTCCCCCCAGGTGCCGGTGATCGAGGACGTCCTGGACGCCCTCGGCATCGCCCGCGTCGGCGTCACGGCGTACGAGGCGGACGACGTGATCGGCACGTACGCGGCCCGCGCCACCGGCCCGGTCGACATCATCACGGGCGACCGCGACCTGTTCCAGCTGGTGGACGACGCGCGCGGCATCCGCGTCCTGTATCCGCTCAAGGGCGTCGGCACCCTCCAGATGACGGACGAGGCACTGCTGCGCGAGAAGTACGGCGTGGACGGCCCCGGCTATGTGGACCTGGCCCTGCTGCGCGGCGACCCCAGCGACGGCCTGCCCGGCGTGCCCGGCATCGGCGAGAAGACCGCGGCGAAGCTGCTCGACGCCTTCGGCGACCTGGCCGGGATCATGGCGGCGGTGGACGACCCGAAGTCCAGGCTCACGCCCTCGCAGCGCAAGCGGCTCGACGAGGCACGGCCGTACCTGGCCGTCGCGCCGAAGGTGGTGCGGGTCGCGGACGACGTACCGCTGCCGGATGTGGACGTCGCGCTTCCGCGGGCGCCGCGCGATCCGGCGGCCCTGGAGGCGCTCGCCGACCGCTGGGGCCTCGGCGGTTCGCTCGGCCGACTGCTGTCCACGCTCGAGGCGTGAGCGAGGGCCGGATGTTAGGTTAGGTGAACCTAACAAGTTGTGGATCAGGGGAGGCACACCATGGCAGAGCGGCCCGCACGCAAGAGTCCCACGCCTCATGTCGCGCAGGTCGTCCGCACGGAACGGCTCACCCCTCATATGCAGCGGGTGGTCCTCGGCGGCGACGGCCTGGCGGAGTTCACCGCGGGGGACTGCACCGACCACTACGTGAAGATCCTGTTCGCC
This sequence comes from Streptomyces spectabilis, assembly GCF_008704795.1. Taxonomy (NCBI): domain Bacteria; kingdom Bacillati; phylum Actinomycetota; class Actinomycetes; order Kitasatosporales; family Streptomycetaceae; genus Streptomyces; species Streptomyces spectabilis. The sequence continues at coordinate 2,215,709 of NZ_CP023690.1, forward strand.
CCCGCGGGTGTGAGCTACCCCGAGCCGTTCGACATCCAGCGCATCCGCGAGGAGCTGCCGCGCGAGCAGTGGCCCGTGACCCGTACGTACACGGTGCGCTGGTGGGACCCCAAGACCCGCGAACTGGCCCTGGACTTCGTGGTCCACGGCGACCAGGGCCTGGCCGGGCCCTGGGCGCTGCGCGCCGAGCCGGGCGACACGGTGCGCCTGCTCGGCCCCGGCGGCGCGTACGCCCCGGACCCGACCGCCGACTGGCACCTGATCGCCGGTGACGAGAGCGCGCTGCCCGCGATCGCCGCCGCCCTCGAAGCCCTGCCGGAGGGCGCCGAGGTGCGCGCCTTCGTGGAGGTCGAGGGCCCCGAGGAGGAGCAGCCGATCGCCACCGGCGCGGAGGTCGTCTGGCTGCACCGCGCGGGCCGCCCGGTCGGCCAGGCCCTGGTCGAGGCCGTCCGCTCCCTGGACTTCCCCGCAGGCACCCCGCACGCCTTCGTGCACGGCGAGGCGGGCTTCGTGAAGGAGCTGCGCCGCCTGCTGCGCGTCGAGCACCAGGTCCCGCGCGAGCGCCTGTCCGTCTCCGGCTACTGGCGCCTCGGCCACAACGAGGACGGCTGGCAGGCGTCCAAGCGCGAGTGGAACGCCCAGGTGGAGGCCGAGCAGGAAGCGGCCTGACGCCCCGGCAGCCGGGGCCGGACCCCGCTCCCGCGGGGCACGGCCCCCTCCCGGCTACGGACGGATCCGCGCGTGCAGGTGCATGTCGTGCCAGCCGTCCTCGTGCAGGACCGCGCTGCGCTGCGTGCCCTCGGGCGCGTACCCCGTCCGCAGGGCGACGCGGCAGGACGCCTCGTTATGGGTGGAGTGGCGCAGTTCGATGCGGTGCAGGCCGAGGTCGTCGAAGGACCAGGAGGTCAGCGCCGTCACCGCGTGCGTGGCGACGCCCCGGCCACGGGCGCGCGGCATGGTCCAGTAGGCCATCTCCGCCTGCCCGTCGGCGAGGTTGATCATGCGCAGGGCGACCCTGCCGAGGACCTCGTCGGTGTCCGCGTCCACGGCCGCCCACTGCGCGTTCGTCTCCTCGGCGTACTCCTTGCGCCAGTCCTCCATCCACGCGCGGACCTCGTCCTCGGAGTCGGCCACGCGCGCGTGATAGCGCTGGATGACGGGGTCCTGGAAGGCTTCGTACACGGCGGGCACGTCCTTGCCCGCCCAGGGGCGCAGGAGCACATGACCGGGGGCGGGCAGCGTCGGCTGGTCCCGGCCCGCGAGGGCGCCGGACTCGACCACGTGCGAGATCTTGAAGGGCATGCCCCTCATGGTGCTTCCGGGCGCTGCCGGAGCCCAGCGGTTTTCGCCGCCGCCCGCGAACCGCCGCCCGCGAACCGGCGTCCACGAGCCGCCGCCCACCAGCCACCGGCCACGAACCCGCCGCCCCCGACCGCCCCGTACGCTGGTCCGACGTGAGACGAAAACGCCGTGTGCCCCCGGCCCCTCTCCCCCAGCGCGACGGCGTCGACCCGGTGCGGGTGCGCCTCCCGGCGGACGGCGCCTGGGAGACCGTGCGCGACCACCTCGTGGCGCGGCTCGCGGCCGGGCCCGGCGTCGTCGACCGGATGCTGCGCGAGGGCCGCGTCGTCGGCGCGGACGGCACGCCGCTCACCCCGGACACCCCGTACGCGGCGGGCCTGTACGTGTGGTTCCACCGGGATGTGCCCGCGGAGCCCCGGGTGCCGGGCACCCTGGACGTCGTGTACCGCGACGAGCACATCGTCGTCGCCGACAAGCCGCACTTCCTCGCGACGATGCCGCGCGGCAGCCACGTCACCCAGACCGCGCTCGCCCGGCTGCGCACCGACCTCGGCATCCCCGCGCTCGGCGCCGCGCACCGCCTGGACCGGCTGACCGCCGGGCTGCTCCTCTTCACGGTACGGCCCGAGGAGCGCGGCGCCTACCAGACGCTGTTCCACGACCGGCGGGTGCACAAGGAGTACGAGGCCGTGGCCCCGTACGACCCGGCCGTCGCGCTGCCCCGCACCGTCCGCAGCCACATCGTCAAGGAGCGCGGTGTGCTCGCCGCGTACGAGGTGCCGGACGCCGAGCCGAACAGCGAGAGCCGGGTCGAACTCCTCGCGCACGACGGCCGCCTCGGGCGCTACCGGCTCGTCCCGCACACCGGCCGCACCCATCAGCTGCGCGTCCATATGAACGCGCTCGGCCTGCCCCTGCTCGGCGACCCGCTCTACCCAGCGGTGTGCCCGCCCGGGGCGCCGGACGACTTCCGGCGCCCGCTGCAACTCCTCGCCCGCGCCCTAGAGTTCACGGACCCGCTCACGGGCACGGCACACCGCTTCGTCAGCGAGCGGGTCCTGGACGCCTGGTCGTCGTACGGGACGTGGGCCGACGGCTGAGGCGCGGCCGCGGGGCTCAGTAGCCCCGCCACCACTCCAGGAAGCGCCGCCATGCGCCCTTGCGGCGGACCGGCTCCGGAGCGGCCGCCGGGGCCGTCGGCACGGGCTGCGGCGCCGGGGCGGCGGACGGCTCAAGGGCCTCCGGCAGCGGCGAGGACACCTCCCAGTTCTTGCGGGGCGCGGGCACCTGCGCCATGGGCCGGGCGGAGACGTCCTGCGGCGGCCGCTTGCCGAACGTCACCGGCAGCGACACCAGATGCCGGGACAGGATCGACGAGCGCCAGGCCAGCTCGGACTCGGCCACGGACAGTTCGACGTCCGGGAGCCGCATCAGGAGCGCGTCCACGCCGGTGTCGGCGATGGCGCGGCCGATGTCCTGGCCCGGGCACTCGTGCGGCCCGCCGCTGAAGGCGAGGTGGGAGCGGTTGCCCTGCATGTTGGCGGACAGGTCGGGGCGCACGACCGGGTCCACGTTGCCGGGCTGAATGCCCAGCAGGAGGCCGTCGCCCGCCTTGATCTGCTGGCCGCCGAGCTGGGTGTCCTGCTTGGCGAAGTAGCCGACCATCGCGCTGAACGGCGGCTCGTCCCACAGCGACTGCTCGACCGCCTCGGGGACGGTCATCTGGCCGCCGCTGAGCTGGGCGCGGAAGCGGGGGTCGGTGAGCACCATCCGCAGCACGTTCGCGATCAGGTTCGCCGTCGCCTCGTACGCGGCGATGAGCACCAGGCGCAGGTGCTCCGCCATCTCGTCGTCGGTGAGCTGCTGCGGCTGGGCGATCAGCGCGCTGGTGAAGTCCTCCTCGGGCTGTGCGCGCCGGCGCACCACGTGCCGGGTGAGGGCCTCCATCACGTACGCGTTGCTGGCGATGGCCGTCTCGGTGCCCTTGATCATGTCGCGGGCGGCCTGCACCATGCGGTCGCTGTAGTCCTCGGGCATGCCGAGCACGTGCAGCATCACCATCATCGGCAGGTGCTCGGCGAACTGGCCGACCAGATCGGCCTCGCCCTTCTCGCAGATGCCGTTGAGGAGCTTGTTGCTGTACCGGTTGATGTGGCGGCGGATGCCGCGGTGGTCGAGGCCCGCCATGGCGCCGGTGACCGCGCCGCGCAGCCGCTGGTGCTCGGCGCCCTCGACGAAGCTGCACATCGGCTGCCAGGTGAACACGGGCGCGAGCGGGTGGTCGGGGCCCGCGGTGCCGTTCTTGACGGCGCTCCACACGCGGGAGTCCCGGGTGTACTGCGAGGGCGTGCGCACCATGTGCAGGTTCTCGCTGTGGCCGAGCACCGCCCAGACGCGTACGTCGTTGTGGATCAGGGCGGGCGCCACGGGGCCGTGCTCGGCGCGCAGCTTCTCGTACACGCCCGCGAGGTCCTCGTCGGCCTCGGAACCGTACAGACGGCGAAGGCCGCCCGCGCCGAGCGACGCGCCCGTGTGCGCGGGGCAGCCGGGCGGCGCGGCGTCGGTGAGGCCCGACGAGGCGGGAGAGGTGGGTGAGGAGGGAGTCGTCACGGTGGTCGCTCCGGGGTCGCGAAGGGTCGTGCGGCCGGGCCTAGGCCCGGGCCATGGCGAGGGAGTGCAGATAGTGCATGAGGGTCATGAGGGCGTCGCGGCTGGAGGCGCGCTGCCGCGCGTCGCAGTGCACGATCGGCACCTCCTTCTCCAGGTCGAGGGCCGCGCGCAGGGCCTCGACGGGGTGCCGGGGCGCGTCCGGGAAGTCGTTCACGGCGATGATGAACGGCACGCCGCGCTCCTCCAGGCGGCCTATCACGTCGAAGCTGACTTCGAGGCGGCGCGTGTCGATGAGCACGACCGCGCCGAGCGCCCCTTCGAAGAGGCCGTTCCACAGGAACCAGAACCGCTCCTGCCCGGGGGTGCCGAACAGATAGAGGACCAGTTCGTCGGAGATGCTGATGCGCCCGAAGTCCATGGCGACGGTCGTGGCGGTCTTGGTCTCGGAGCCGTAGTCGTCGTCGACGCCGATGCCCGCCTGCGTCATGGTCTCCTCGGTGGTCAGCGGACGGATCTCGCTGACGGAGCCCACCATCGTCGTCTTGCCGACCCCGAAGCCGCCCACGATGACGATCTTCACTGCGGCGGCGGCCGTGGCCGGCAGGACGTCCTGCTCCCGCGGCCCGGCGAACGGGCCGGAGGTGAGCGTGTCAGAGCTTTTGAAGTCCATGCATCACCGCTTCGAGGAGGGAACGGTCGGGGAGCGCGGAGCGCACGAGCGGAGCGCGCGCCTGCACTAAGTCCGCCGCGAGCAACTCCGTGAGGAGCACGGTCACCACGCTGAACGGCAGCACCAGATAGGCCGAGAGCTCCGCCACGGACAGCGGGGTCCGGCACAGGCGCAGCAGGGCGGAGTGCTCCGGCTGCGCCGTCGGCGACGGCTCCGCCCTGGCGACGATCAGCGTGACCAGATCGAGCGGCGCCCGCTCGGAGTCCTCCCCGGTGAGGATGTAGAGCCTCGCCGGGTTCGCGGCGGTCTCCGGGCCCCGGCGCTCCCGCTGGACCGTCACCTCGGCCTGGAAGCGGGGGTCGTGGATATCGTCGTACGGGAGGTCTTGCGGATGAGTCATACGGCCTGCCCGTCTCGCCGCGGCGGGCTCGTCAGGTGGGCGCCGATGCGGACGACGAGGTCCCGCATGCGGTTGCCGATCAGGCCCGCGTCCACGGTCTCGTCGGCGAGCACGGCCAGATAGGCTCCCGCGCCCGCGGCCATCATGTAGAAGTAGCCGCCGTTGACCTCAATGATCACCATGCGCATGTTGCCGTCGCTCTCCGGGATCTCGGTGGCCACGGCCGCGGCGAGGCTCTGCAGTCCCGCGCAGGCGGCGGCGAGGCGGTCGGCGCCGTCCGGGTCGCCGCCGTGGCGCGCGATGCGCAGCCCGTCGGCGGAGAGCACCACGATCTGCCGAGTGCCGTGCACGCCGTCGGCGAGTTCCTTGAGCATCCAGTCGAAGTTGGCCCGCTGCTGGATCACTTCCAGCCCCCCTCGTCGGCGTGGTCGGTGCTGCCGTGGTCGTTCTCGGTGCGGACCTGCTGCGGTGCCGCCGGGTCGTTCGGCAGGTCGCCCGGGCTCGGGTCCTCGCCGTTGACGCCCTTCATGAAGGCCTCGATCCACAGACCGGGCTCGGGCTCCTCCTTCTTCGGGACGGGGTGACTGACGGCCTGCGGGGGCCCGGCGGACATGGCCGCCTCGGCGCGCCGCTGTGCCTCCGCCTCCTGCGCGTAGCGCTGGCTGAGGGGCATCTTGACTCGACTCCTGCGCTGTGGAAGGCCGTTGGCCGTCCACTCGGTGACTTCGGGGATCTCGTCCTCCATGGACGCGGTGAGCGGCATGGAGGGGCGCGGCACGGTGGTGACCTTGCGCGGCTTCTTGCGCCGGATGTCGCGGGCCTCCTCGATGACCGTGCCGTCGGCGTTGACGCGCGGCACGGCGGAGGCGCCGATGCCGTGCGCGAGGCCGTGCGCGGGCGCGGCGGTGAGCATGTCGCGCGGCACGATCAGGACGGCGCGCACGCCGCCGTAGGCGGACTGCCGCAGGGAGACCTGCATGTTGTACATCTGCGACAGCCGTCCGACGACCGCCATGCCGAGCCGGGGGGTCTCGCCGAGGTCGTTCAGGTCCATGCCCTGCTGGGCCTGTTCGAGCATGCGCTCGGCGCGGCCGCGGGCCTCTTCGCTGAGGCTGACGCCGCCGTCCTCGATCTCGATGGCGATGCCGGTCTGCACCTCGACCGCGGTGACGTGCACGCGGGTCTGCGGCGGCGAGTAGCGGGTGGCGTTGTCCAGGAGTTCGGCGCAGGCGTGGATGAGCGGCTCGACCTTGGTGCCGTGGATGGCGACCTTGGCGATGGAGTGCAGGTCGACGCGCTGGTACTCCAGGATCCGGGACATGGCGCCGCGCAACACGCTGAACAGCGGCACGGGCTTGGGCCACTGCCGGCCGGGCCGGGCGCCGCCGAGGACCGTGATCGAGTCGGCCAGGCGGCCGATGAGGGCCGTGCCGTGGTCGATGCGCAGCAGGTCGTCGAAGACCTCGGGGTTGCGGCCGTGGAACTCCTCCATCTCACGGAGTTCGGCGGCCTGTTGGTGGACGATGGACTGCACGCGGCGGGCGATGTTGACGAAGGCGCGCTGGGCGTTCTCGCGCATCGCCTCCTCGCGGTCCAGGATGTCCAGGATGGAGCGCAGCAGCACGCGCTGCGACAGCGGGAGGCGGCGGTTGGTCTCGTCGCCGTCGATGACGTGGCGGACGACCTCGGAGGGGGCCTCGCCCTGCCGGACCCGGTAGAGGGTCTCGGGCAGCAGTTCCCGGCCCAGTCGTTCGGTGTCCGCGTCGAGGGCCGCGATGCGCCGCTCCAGGTGGGCGACCCGCTCCGTGTGACTCTTGCGCAGTTCCCGGATGGCGCGGCCGCGGCGCGCGGCCTCGGCGCCGACGGCGATCACCACGAGCGTGGCGACGGCGCCGCACCAGGCCACGGCGGTCCGGGCCGGCACCGCGACGGCGGCGACGGCGGCTCCGGTCGCCGCCGCCATCACCATGGCTGGCAGCAACAGCACGCGTGCGTAAGGGACTTCTCGGCCACCGGGAGGCGATTGAACACTCACCATGTATGCCCTCTGAACACTCGTCTTGGGGGGAGGAAATCGGGGGGAAGGGGGATGCGCATGGGGTGATGCGTGGGGTTCGGGTGGTGTCTGGGAAATCTGGTGGTGCGCGGGGGTTCAGGTAGTACCTGGGAGAACGACGTGGTGCGCGGGGAGTTCGCCATGGAGGGGGAGTGCGTGGGGAGTTCCGTATGTGAGGGTGGTATGTGCGGGTGGTACGTGGGGGTTTCAACGCGTACGGGAAAGCGAAGTATCGAATATCCGACACAAAGCGCGAACAAGTGCGCGAATCTGTCACAACTCGTTCAACTCGCCGCGCTCCGGGCGAGCTTAGTCCGCTCGCATCACGCTGGAGTCATATTCGGCAACCCTCTGCGAGCGCCCGCCAACACGCCTACACTCAGCCCTATTTACACGTATCGCGATCATTCGAACGCGTGGAGTGACCCCTTCGAACGGTGGCGTGCGAGCACCACCGCCCCGCCCACGGCCGCGCCCCGGCCCCCTGTACGACCCCGGACCTCCCCCGCGTGTACGAGACCGGCGTCAACTCCCGGAGCCCACAACGGCCCCGGCCGGTACGCGAGTGGCCCCCGCCGAGTCACCCGGCGGGGGCCACACCTCACGAACCGTCCGCGCGGACGGCGCCGCGCTCAGCCGACGGAGCTGTACGCCACCACTCCGCGCAGCAGCTGGTCGACCGCCTTGCGCGCGTTCCTGGCGACGGTGCCGCCCTCGCCGGAGGCCGCCGCGGAGATCTGCCCCAGGACGTCGATGACCTGCTTGCACCAGCGCACGAAGTCACCGGCGGGCATCTCCGCCTCGCGCAGCACCTCGTCGAGGCCCTTGCCGCTCGCCCACATGTACGCCGCCCAGGCGAAGCCCAGGTCGGGCTCGCGCTGCCCGACGCCCTCGGTCTGGCTGATCCGGAACTCCTCCTCGAGCGCGTCGAGGCGGCCCCAGATGCGGACCGTCTCGCCGAGCGCGGCCTTGGCCTTGCCGGAGGGCAGCTTCGGCGCGAGCGCGTCGTCGCTGAGCCGCGCCTCGTACACCAACGCCGAGACGCACGCGGCCAGTTCGGCCGGGTCGAGGCCCTCCCAGACCCCGGCGCGCAGGCATTCGCTGGCGAGCAGGTCCAGCTCGCCGTACAGCCGGGCGAGGCGCTTGCCGTGCTCGGTGACGTCGTCGCCGCGCAGATAGTCCAGCTCGGTGAGGAGGGCGACGATGCGGTCGAAGGTGCGCGCGACGGTGTTCGTCCGGCCCTCGATGCGGCGCTCCAGCTGGTGCGTGTCGCGCTTGAGGCGGTGGTAGCGCTCGGCCCAGCGGGCGTGGTCCTCGCGCTCGTCGCAGCCGTGGCAGGGGTGGGCGCGCAACTCGGTGCGCAGCCGGGCGATCTCGCGGTCGTCGGCGGCGGCCGCGCGGCCCTTGCGGTGCCGCTCGGGCACGATGTGCCCGGCCTTGGTGCGCAGCGCCGAGGCCAGGTCGCGACGCGACTGCGGGGAGCGCGCGTTGAACGACTTGGGGATGCGCATCCGCTCCACGGCCTCCACCGGCACCGGGAAGTCCATCGCGGCGAGCCGCTTGACCTGCCGCTCGGCGGTGAGCACCAGGGGGCGCGGGCCGTCCTGGTGGTCGAAGCCGCGGTGCCCGTTGGCCCGCCCGGCGGGCAGGCCCGGGTCGAGGACCAGGGCGAGGCCCGCGTACTTGCCCGTCGGCACGTGGATCACGTCGCCCGGCTTGAGCTTCTCCAGGGCGGCCGCGGCCGCGGCCCTGCGCTGCACGGCGCCCTGCTTGGCCAGCTCGGTCTCGCGGTCCTTGAGGTCCCTGCGCAGTCGCGCGTACTCCTCGAAGTCGCCGAGGTGGCAGGTCATGGAGGCCTTGTAGCCCTCCAGGCCCTCCTCATTGCGCTGCACCTGGCGGGAGATGCCGACGACCGAGCGGTCCGCCTGGAACTGCGCGAAGGACGTCTCCAGGAGCTCGCGCGAGCGGTGGCGGCCGAACTGCGCGACCAGATTCACCGCCATGTTGTACGACGGCTTGAAGCTGGAGCGCAGCGGATAGGTGCGCGTGCCCGCGAGGCCCGCCAGGTGCTCGGGGCTCATGGCGCGCTGCCAGAGCACCACCGCGTGGCCCTCGACGTCGATGCCGCGGCGTCCGGCGCGGCCGGTCAGCTGGGTGTACTCGCCGGGGGTGATGTCGGCGTGCTGTTCGCCGTTCCACTTCACGAGCTTTTCCAGGACCACGCTGCGCGCGGGCATGTTGATGCCGAGGGCGAGGGTCTCCGTGGCGAAGACGGCCTTGACCAGGCCCCGGACGAACAGCTCCTCCACGACTTCCTTGAAGGTGGGCAGCATGCCCGCGTGGTGGGCGGCGATGCCGCGCTCCAGGCCCTCCAGCCACTCGTAGTACCCGAGGACGTGCAGGTCCTCGTTCGGAATGGAGGCCGTGCGCTCCTCGACCAGCTCGCGGACCGCCAGACGCGCGGCGTCGTCGTTGAGCCGCAGGCCCGCGTACAGGCACTGCTGGACGGCGGCCTCGCAGCCGGCGCGGCTGAAGATGAAGGTGATGGCGGGCAGCAGGCCCTCGGCGTCGAGCCGCTCGATGACTTCGGGGCGCGAGGGCGTCCAGATCCGGGAGCGCTGGCGGCGCTCGCGCTCGCGGTCGGCCTCGCGGACCATCTTGCCCTTGCGGCGCTCGCGCGGGTTGTACCCCCGGCTGGCCTCCATGCGGGCCATGCGGGTCAGATCGGGGTTGACCGTCTTGCGGCGGCCCTCCTCCTCGAACAGGTCGTACATCCGCCGTCCGGCGAGGACGTGCTGGAACAGCGGCACCGGCCGGTGCTCGGAGACGATCACTTCGGTGTCGCCCCGGACCGTGTCGAGCCAGTCGCCGAACTCCTCGGCGTTCGACACCGTGGCCGAGAGGGAGACCAGGGTGACCGACTCCGGCAGGTGGATGATCACTTCCTCCCAGACGGCGCCCCGGAAGCGGTCCGAGAGGTAGTGCACCTCGTCCATGACGACATAGCCGAGGCCGAGCAACGACTGCGAGCCCGCATACAGCATGTTCCGCAGGACCTCGGTGGTCATGACGACCACCGGCGCCTCGGAGTTGACGCTGTTGTCACCGGTGAGCAGGCCGACCTGGTCCGCGCCGTAGCGCTTGGCGAGATCGGCGTACTTCTGGTTGGAGAGCGCCTTGATCGGCGTGGTGTAGAAGCACTTCTTGCCCTGCAGCAGGGCGAGGTGCACGGCGAACTCGCCGACGATCGTCTTGCCGGAGCCCGTGGGCGCGGCGACCAGCACGCCCTTGCCCGCTTCGAGCGCCTGGCAGGCCTCGATCTGGAAGGGGTCGAGGCCGAATTCGTACATCGCGCGGAAGGACGCGAGCGCGGTGGCCTGCTCGGCAGCGCGCTGCCGCGCTGCCGCATATCGCTCGGCCGGTGAGAGGTCCTCTGTCATCGTGCTTTCGAGCCTACCGGCCACCGCCGACATCGGACGATCATTATCGGGGGCGGCATGGAATCCCCAGGTCAGAGGGGTCGGCTCCCGGTCGGACGCCGGGTCAGGGCGCGAGCACGCGGACGGCCGCGGGGACGCACCGCGCCGTCAGGGGCAGCGCCCCGAGCCGCTCCCCGTCGGCGTACCCGGTGACGTCCGCGGCGGCGAGCTCGACCTTCGCGGCGCGGTGCACGGTGACCTTGGGGTGGTCCAGGTGCGTGCCCTTGTAGACGCGCGGGAAGACCGTCAGGAGCGTGCCGCGGCCGCAGGCGCCGACGACCGTGATGTCGAAGAGGCCGTCGCTCATGTCGGCCCCGGCGCAGATCCGCATCCCGCCGCCGTACGAGGAGCCGTTGCCGACCGCGACCAGCGTGGCCTCGATCTCGCGCACCGCGCCGCCGTCCAGCGTGAGGCGGTACGGGATGGGCTTGAAGGCGGCGAGTTCGGCGACCATCGCCAGGTCGTACTTGAAGCGTCCGGTGGGCCGGCGCATGCGGTTGCCGCGGTCGTTGACCCGCGAGTCGAAGCCGGAGGCGAGCACCGTGCCGAACCAGGTCTCCCCCACCCGGCCGAGGTCGACGTCCCGCACCCGGGCGCCCTTGAGCGCGTCGGCGACCAGCGCGCCCGCGGCCGCGGGCGCGCGCACGGGCAGGCCGAGGGCGCGCGCGAAGTCGTTGCCGGTGCCCACGGCGATCACCCCGAGGGGGGTGCGGGTCCCGGCCACGGCCTGGAGGGCGAGGTTCGCCATGCCGTCGCCGCCGACGGCTATCAGCGCCCCGGTGCCGCCGTCGACGGCGGCGCGGGCCCGGCGCAGCGCGTCCCCGGCGTCCTCGCCGATGACGGTGCGCACGGAGAACCCGGACGCGCGCAGCGCCGCGGCGGCGGGCTGGGCGGCGTGCGCGCCGCGGCCGCGGCCCGCGGTGGGATTCACGAAGAGGGTGATCTCGCTGGTCACGGGGCGGACCCTACACAGCGAGCCGCCCGCCAACCAGAAGGGGCCGGACGCGATGGGCGTCCGGCCCCTGTACTCCGGTGCGCTCCCGGTGGCGCTTGGGTCAGGTGACGTCGTCGTAGCCGTTGTACTTCGACGAGCGGCCGCTGTCGCCGTTCACCTGCTCCGGTACGGCCTTGGCCGCGGGGACGGGCTCGATGTCGTCCACGCGCTGCGGCGTGAGGTCGAGGTCGGAGGCCTCGTCGTCGTCCAGCTCCGCGTCCGGGTCGGCGCGGCGGCGGCGCTTGTCGTTGAGGACGGAGAACCCGACGGCCAGGAAGTACAGGACCACGATGGGGCCCGCGAGGGCGATCATGCCGAACGGGTCGGTGGTCGGGGTCGCCACGGCGCCGAAGATGAACACGCCCATCACGACACCGCGCCACCAGGTGAGCATGCGGCGTCCGGTGACGATGCCCGTCATGTTCAACATGACGAGCAGCAGTGGCAGTTCGAAGGAGACACCGAAGACCAGGACCATCCGGACGCTGAAGTCCAGGATCTTGTCCATCGGCAGGATGTTCTCCGAGCCGTCCGGAGTGATGCTCAGCAGCACCCGCATGCTGATGGGCATGATCTCGTACGCCAGCCAGGCGCCGCCGAAGAACAGCGGCACGGCGGCGGCGACGAAGGCATAGGTGTACTTGCGCTCGTGCTTGTGCAGGCCGGGCGCGACAAAGGCCCAGAGCTGGTACAGCCAGACCGGGCTGGCCACCACGACACCGACCATGAGGGACACCTTCACCGTGGTGGTGAACGGTGAGAGCAGGTCCATGTACGCGACCTTGGCGCAGACACCGCCGGTGGTGGGCTTTCCGTCCTCGCAGCGCGGCACCGGGTCGGAGAGGAACTCCATGAGTTCCTCGCTGTAGAACGCGGCGACGATCGACACGACGACGATCGCCAGCATTCCCTTCGCGAGCCGGTTGCGGAGCTCACGCAAATGGTCCGCGAGAGGCATCCGCCCCTCGGGGTCCCTCTCCTTCTTGCGGGCAGACTTGAGCAACCCACGTCCTCATCTCGTGCGGCAGGCCGACCGTCGGGGCCGGCCTTGGGTCAGCGCTTCGTCGTGTGGTCGGTCGGCTCGGCGACCGGACGGGAGCTGCTCACATCGCCGGGAGCGGCCTGGATGGTGCGCTGCTGCGGAGTGGAGTTGTCGGCGGGCGGGTCGGCCGGGGCGGCCTCGTCCTGCTTGCCGTCCGACTTCATCGCCTTGGCCTCGCTCTTGAGGATGCGCGCCGACTTGCCGAGGGACCGGGCCATGTCCGGGAGCTTCTTCGCACCGAAGAGCAGGACCAGGATGACGAGGATCAGGATGATCTCGGTGGGGCCGAGCCTACCCATAGCTGTCTACCTTCTTCACCGAGGCGTCAGATTTCGGGACCGGCTGTCGGACAGTCGTCCGACCACCGGGCTTGGCAGCGATCGTAACCCCCTGGAGTAAACGCGGGGCAATCCCCGTGCATACTCCCAGTTGCGGCCCGCGCCTCACATTTCGGACCACTTCAGCAGCGTACCCGGAGGGTCGGGGCAGGCGGCAGGCCGCATGGCGATGGACAACGGCCACCTCGGCAAGTCGCCCCGCGGTCCCGGAGCCGACGCCTCCACGCGCTCAGCCGACGTCCCGGCTCGCCTTGGCCACACCGGCCGCCGCCCGCTCCAGGTCCTCGGCCGCACGGTTGATCCGCCGTGTGGTCTCGGTCACTTGGCGCCCGAGCCGCTGGGCCTCCACGAAGACCTTGATCGCGAACACACCCAGAACGGCGAGACCGCAGAATCCCACGGCCACCGCCAGCATCGCCCAGAACATGCGTCGAGCCTAGACGGTCGAGTGCAGGCGCAGCGTCCGTACCCCGCCGCCGGTGAGGAGCTCGACGATGCGCTCCCCCGCGGGCTTGCGCACGGCGGTGCCGCACTCGGGACAGGTGAAGGAGTAGAAGGTGGTGCGGCGGCTGGCACCGATCGCCAACCGCAGCGCGCCCGCCGCCAGTTCGAAACGCGCGCGGCAGTCGGGGCAGGCGGCCTTGAAGAGGACGGCCACCGGGCGGGGCGTAAGGGGCATCAGTGACATACTGCGCAAGTCTCCTCGGCTCTGTTCTCCGCGCTCTCCGCACTCCACCGCGCGGGTTCCCACGCACCACCACGCGGGCGCCGCCGCCTCACCCCGGTCGGCCGCGGCCCCGTCCCGCGTCGCGCCCCGCCGTCGTGCCTCGGCACACGGTCGCACCCCGGCCCGCGCCACCGCTTCGGCGCACGGTCGTGCCCCGGCGCACGGCCACGGCCGGGCACGCGGTCGCACACGGCAGAGGGGTCGCGTCGGGCCCCGTGGTCGCGCCCCGGCCGGAACTGGTCCGATGACCCACGGTCAGGCCGGGGCGCGAACCCGCCCGACGACACACGGTCACGCCCTGCCGAGAACGGAACGCACCCCGCGCCCGCGCCGCCGGCCACCGCTCCCGGGACCGCCGCGCACCCGCGTCGGCCGGCACCGCTCCCCCGCACCCGGCCCCGGCCGCCGTCCACCGCCGTCCGCGCCCTCAGGGCACCCCGGCTACGGACGCCGGCCAGCGGACGCTCCGCCCCCGTGCGCCCTGTCACCGTGCCGCGCGCCCTCACGCCCCACGCTCACCCGTCGCGCCGGGACCCGGCGCGAGCGGCGCACGCCCGTCCCGCTCGTCCCCGTACGGCAGCTCGTCGTACGCGGCCAGCGCCTCCCGGGCGGCCTGCCGGGCGCTGTCCGCCAAGTCCTGCGGCGAGACGATCCGGCCGTCGCCGCCCAGGCGCAGCGCGAGGCGGCGCAGCGAGGCGGGCTCCGGGGTGCGCAGCGTGATCCGCAGCCCCCCGTCGGGCAGCTCCTCCGCGCTGTCGTGCGGGTAGTACTCCGCGACCCAGCGACCGCCCGGACCGACCTCCACGACCACCTCGGGGTCCTCGGCGGCGGGCTGCACCAGCGCCTCCGACAGGTCCCGCAGCTCGATCTCGGGCGGCGCGGACGGCTCGTCCAGGACCTTGATCTCGGCGACCCGGTCGAGGCGGAAGGTGCGCCGCGCCTCGGAGCGGCGGCACCACGCCTCCACATACGTGTGGCCCACGCTCACCAGGCGGATCGGGTCGATCTCGCGCTCGGTCAGCTCGTCGCGCGCGGGCGAGTAGTAGCGGATCCACAGCCTGCGCCGCTCCGAGATCGCCCGGTCCACATCGGCGAAGACACCGCCCTCGGACTCGAAGGTCACCGACAGGCGCGAGCTGGCACCGGCCGCCTCACCGGCCGCCGCCTCCAGCTTCGCGGTGGCCCGCAGCAGCGCGAGCCGGTCGCCCTCGCGCAGCCCCGGCAGGGTCGCCACCGCGCGCGCCGCCACCAGCAGCGCCGTCGCCTCGTCGGCGGCGAGCCGCAGCGGCTCCGCGGCGTCCGCCCCGAGCGCGTCCGGATTGTGCCACCAGATGCGGTCGCCGTCCGTGTCGATGTCGAGCAGATCACCCCCGCGGAAGCTCGTCCCGCACAGCGGCAGCACGTCCAGGTCGGAGATCAGCTCGTCCTGACTGATGCCGAAGGCCCGCGCGACATCCGCGACGCGCGCCCCGGGGCGCTCGCGCAGATACGTCACCAGGGACAACATCCGCCGGGTCTGGTCGATGGCGTTCGCGGCCATTGCTCGCTCTCGTCCCCTCAGCCCTTGGCCACGGCACGCAGCCGGTCCATCACATCGGCCCGCAGCTCGGCGGGCTCGAGCACCACCACGTCGGGCCCGAACTCCACCAGCCAGGCATCGAGCCCGTGCCCGTACGGAATCTCCAGCTCGTCCCAGCCGCCGTCCAGCTCCCGCACGCCGACGGCCCGCGCGCGCAGCGGATAGCCCGCTCCCTTGCGCAGCCGGATCAGCGCGGTGCGGTCCGCCTTCTCACCCGCCCAGCTCGCCACGGTCTCCCGCACCGTCACCACGTCGGGCACCTCGGCCCGGAACTTGCCCGCCCGCGAGCGGACCTTGCCCGTGATGCGGGACAGCCGGAAGACCCGCTCGTCCTCGCGGTCCCGGTCCCAGCCCGCCAGATACCAGTGGCCGCGCCAGCACTCCAGCGCCCACGGCTCGACATGCCGCTGCTCGGGCCGGGCCGCGGTCGCCTTGCGGTAGTCGAAGACGACGGGCCTGCGGTCACGGCAGGCCAGCATCAGGGGCTCGAACGCGGCCTCGTGCACGGGGATGCGCGGTTCGAGGGCGCCGTGCGCCTCGTAGGGGTCCACGCCCTCGGGCAGACCCGCCGCCCGCAGCTTGTGCAGCGCCCCGCTCGCGGCACCGGCCAGCCTCGCCTGCTGCCACACCTTCGCGGCGAGGCCGAGCGCCGCCGCCTCCTCGGCGTCGAGCGTGATCGGCGGCAGCCGGTTGCTGTCCCGGCGGGCCAGATAGCCCGTCTCGCCGTCCAGGTTCTCCACCGTCTCGATGACGAGGCCCAGCTCCCGCAGATCGTCCTTGTCGCGCTCGAACATGCGGTTGAAGGACTCCTCGGCCGCCGACGCCGCGGCACCCGGCCCACCGGCCGCCGCCCGGCCCGGCCCGAAGGGCATGCCTCTGCCCGGCCCGAAGGCCTCGACATACGCCTCGATCGACTCCCGAAGCTCACGCTTGCTGAGCGGACGCCTCGTCCCGAGCAGACACAGCGCCAGACTCATCAGCCGCTCGGCCTTGGCAATGGCCATCGACGCCCTTTCTCGGCCCTGCTCCCCGGTGGGCGACCGCCCGCCGCCACCAGGTGCCCCACTCACCAGTGCTTCCGAACGATGACCGTACCGCTACGGCGTGTCGTGGCAAAAGCCGAGGGCACAGCGTACGCCCCCGGCGGGGATCCGCCGAGGCCGCCGCCGGCAGACGGGAGGGCCCGCGCCGGCACCGGCACAGGCCCTCCACGGACACATCCGGCCGGACGGCGAGAACCGCCGCGGCCGGGTCAGCCGTCTCAGACGGACACGAGGTCGCAGACGAAGATCAGCGTCTCGCCCGGGGCGATGCGGCCGCCACCGGCACCGCGGTCGCCGTACGCCAGGTGCGCCGGGATGGTCAGCTCGCGACGGCCGCCGACCTTCATGCCCTGCACGCCCTGGTCCCAGCCCGCGATGACCTGACCGGCACCGAGCTGGAACTCCAGCGGGTTGCCGCGGTTCCAGGACGCGTCGAACTCCTCACCGGTGGAGAAGGACACGCCCACATAGTGGACCTTGACGAAGTCGCCCGCCTTGGCCTCGGCGCCGTCGCCCTCCCAGAGGTCCTTGATCTGCAGCTCGGAGGGGGCCTCACCGACGGGGAAGTCGATCTCGGGCTTGTCGATGTTCACGAAAAACTCCTGCTTATGTGCGTTATGGGCAACCGGGACAGTCTCGCATCCCGCGACCTCACATCTTGGCGAGGATGTCCACCGAGAAGACCAGCGTGGAGTCCTTCTTGATGGGGCTGCCCTGCGGCGGCTTGTCCGCGTACCCGTCCTTCGGCGGCACGACGACCAGGACGCGGCTGCCGACCTTCTTGCCGGTCAGACCCTGGCGCCAGCCCGGGATGACCTGAGCGAGCTGGAACTGCGCGAGCTGACCGCTCTTGTACGAGGAGTCGAACTCCTTGCCGTCCGCCCACAGCACGCCCTTGTACTGGCACAGGAGCGTGTCGCTCTCCTTGACCACGTCGCCGTCGCCCTCGATGACGTACGTCGCCACGACCTTCTTGGGGGCGTCCGTCTTCGGCACGTCGACCTTGGGGGCCTTGCCGTCGGTGTTCGTCCCCACCTTCGGCAGGTCCTTGTTGTCCTGCGCGACGCCGTCGCCCTTGGCGGAGCTCTTCGGGCCGTACGTGTTCACGATGTCGACGACGAACACCAGGGTGTCCGTGCCCTTGATACCCGCCTGCTTGTTGCCCTCCTTGCCGTACCCGAGGACCGGGGGGATGGCGAGCTCGACGCGGCTGTCGACCTTCTTGCCGACCAGGCCCTGGTCCCAGCCCGGGATGACCTGACCGACGCCGATCGGGAAGATCGTGGGCGCCTTGCGGTCGTAGGAGTTGTCGAAGACCTTCGCGGTGTCCCAGATCTGGCCCAGATAGTGGGCCTGGAGATAGTCGCCCTTGGCGACCTCGACGCCCTTGCCTGCGATGATCGTCTTCACCGCGAGGTCGGAGGACGGCTTGCCGGAACCCTTGGCCACCGTCGGCTTCTCGCCGAACTTCGTGCCCTTCGTGATCTCGGGCACAGGGCCGTCGACGATCTTGCCCTTGGGAGGCGTGGAATTCGTCGGGGAGCTGCTGTCCTTGGACTTGGCCTTGTCGGACTTGTCGTCACCACATCCGGCCAGGGTCAGCAGGCCGGCCGGAACGGCCAGGAGGAGTGAGCGTCGGCGCACGGTGGGGGCCTCGTATCGTTCGATCTTGTCAGTTGGCGTGCGCGCAACTCTACGCAGTGAGAAGGGCGCCGCACGAGGAACGTACGGCGCCCCGCGTTGCGTTCCCGCCACGCACTGACGTCTCACCGGCCCCGAGGACCGGCCGAACGGCGGCGGGCCGGGCCCGCCGCTCCCTCACATCCCGGCGATCAGCTTCTCCACCCGGTCGTCCACCGAACGGAACGGGTCCTTGCACAACACCGTGCGCTGCGCCTGGTCGTTCAGCTTCAGATGCACCCAGTCCACCGTGAAGTCCCGGCGCTGCTCCTGGGCCCGACGGATGAAGTCACCGCGCAGCCGCGCCCGGGTCGTCTGCGGCGGCACCGACTTGCCCTCGAAGATCTTCAAGTCGTTGCAGATCCGCGCGGCTTGCCCCTTCCGCTCAAGCAGGTAGTACAGGCCGCGACGGCGGTGGATGTCGTGGTACGCGAGGTCTATCTGCGCGACCCTCGGGTGCGACATCGTCATGTTGTTCTTCGCCCGGTACCGCTCGATGAGCTTGTACTTCATCACCCAGTCGATCTCCGTGGCGATGCGGTCCAGGTCCTCGGACTCGATCGAGTCGAGCGTGCGCCCCCACAGCTCCAGGACCCGCTCGACCGTGCCCGTGCGGATGCCGCGGCGCTCGACGAAGTCGACCGCCTTCTCGTAGTACTCCCGCTGGACCTCGAGGGCCGAGGCCTCCCGGCCGCTGGCGAGGCGCACCTTGCGGCGGCCCGTCGTGTCGTGGCTGACCTCACGGATCGCCCGGATCGGGTTCTCCAGCGTCAGATCCCGCATCACCGTGCCCGCCTCGATCATGCGGAGCACCAGATCGGTCGCGCCGACCTTCAGGAGCATCGTCGTCTCGGACATGTTCGAGTCGCCGACGATCACGTGCAGACGGCGGTAGCGCTCGGCGTCCGCGTGCGGCTCGTCACGCGTGTTGATGATGGGCCGGGAGCGCGTCGTCGCCGACGACACACCCTCCCAGATGTGCTCCGCCCGCTGACTCACGCAGTAGACGGCGCCCCGCGGCGTCTGGAGCACCTTGCCCGCACCGCACAGCAGTTGCCGGGTGACGAGGAACGGAATGAGGATGTCCGCGAGCCGCGAGAACTCACCATGGCGTGCCACGAGATAGTTCTCATGGCAACCATATGAGTTTCCCGCCGAGTCGGTGTTGTTCTTGAACAGATAGACGTCGCCCGCGATTCCCTCCTCGTGCAGGCGGCGCTCGGCGTCGACGAGCAGGCCTTCCAGAATGCGCTCGCCGGCCTTGTCGTGGGTGACCAGCTCGGTCACGTTGTCACACTCGGGTGTTGCGTATTCCGGGTGTGAGCCCACGTCCAGATACAGGCGGGCGCCGTTCCGCAGAAAGACGTTGCTGCTGCGGCCCCATGACACAACACGGCGGAAGAGGTAGCGCGCCACTTCGTCAGGCGACAGACGGCGCTGTCCCCTGAACGTGCACGTGACACCGTACTCGTTCTCCAGCCCGAAAATGCGGCGGTCCATGCCAGAACATTACGCCCGATGCCCCGCACTGAAACCGGGTTCGACAGTACCGTTTCGATCAGTTTCCGAAGAGCCCACACCTGTGTCGGCCGCGACGACCACACCCGCACCACTCACCGCGAGCACCCTCCTGGTGCACAACAACACCACCACCGCCGCCACCCCGGCGAGGCCCGGCACCGCGAACCCCCACTCCGCACCGCCCCGCTCGACCACCGGCCCACCGGCAGCCGTACCCACCGCCGTCCCCACCGTGAACGTCGTCACCAGCCACGAGAACGCCTCCGTGACCGTGCCCCGCGGAGCGTGCCGGTCCACCACGATGAACGCACACGCGAGCGCCGGTGCCAGGAACACCCCCGCCAGCGACGTCAGCACCACCATCCCCACCGCGCCCGGCGTGAGCACCAGCGGCAGATAGAAGACCGCGAGCAACGCCACCAACACCACGAGACGCCGCTCCGGCACACCGCTCCACTGCCGCGCCCCGTAGACCACACCGCCGAGCAGCGCACCGAGGCCAAGGCCCGCCATCATCCAGCCGTACACCGCGTCGCCACCGTGCCCGTCCGCGTAGCTGACACCCGCCACCGTGATCGCCCCCAGCGCCGTCCCCACGCACAGGAACGCCCCGAGCAGCGCGAGCAGCCCCGGCGAGCGCAGGGCACCGAGCCAATGCGCCTCCCGGGGCGCCGAGCGCCAGGCGCGCGAAGGCCGCGACACCACCACCGAAAGCGCACCGAGCACCCCGATGGCGTTCACCACCAGGAGCGCCGCCTGCGCCGACCACAGCGACACGATGCCCGTCACCAGGAGCGGCCCGACCGTGAACATCACCTCCTGCGCCACCGCGTCCATCGCGTACGCCGTGTGGACCTGCTCCTCCTTGCCGAGCACATCCGACCACAGCGCCCGCAGACCGCCCTCCAGAGGCGGTGTGAACACACCGGCGATCACCATCGCCAGATACGCGGCGACCGGCACGTCCGGCCCGGTGACCGCGAAGAGCGCCATGCCGAGCGCCGACGCCACCGCCGCCGGAAGCATCACCCTCGGCTGTCCGTACAGATCCACAAGACGCCCGAGGAGCGGCTGCCCCACCGCCGTCGCCACCCCGTACACCGCCGCGAGCGCACCCGCCAGGCTGTACGTCCCGCCCTCCGCGCGCACGAAGAGGACGATGGCGATCGCCGCCGTCGCATTGGGCAGGCGGCCCACAAGCGTGCCCGCGAGCAGCCGCGTCGCGTACCGCGCACGCAGGATCTCGCCGTAACCGGAAGCCATCAGTGAGCTCTCCTCGCCCGCCCGTGCGCCACAGCGCCCCAAGTGTTACGTATAACGTCGCGCGTCATACGTACCATGAGCGCTGATCCCCGTCCACCAAGCACCCCGCCCACAGCGGCGACCACCCCACCAGGAGACGTCCGTGGCCACGCCCCCGCACGACACCACGGCCCCCCGCCCCACCAGCCGCGACGTCGCCCGCGCCGCCGGCGTCTCCCAGGCCACCGTCTCCCTCGTCCTCGGCGACAAATGGCACGGCCGCGTCGCCGAGCGCACCGCCGAACGCGTCCGCACCACCGCCCGCGAACTCGGCTACCGCCCCAACCTCGCCGCCCGCAACCTCCGCCTCGGCCGCACCCGCACCGCCCTCCTCGTCGTCCCCGCCCTCACCAACGAGTTCTTCGCCCGCTTGCACACCGGCGCCGCCCGCGTCGCCGCCCGCCACGGCTTCAGCGTCGTCCTCTACCCCTCCCCCGACAGCGTCGGCCCCAGCGGAGCCCCCACCCAGGCCTCCCGCGTCAGCGACCCCTTCGACTCCGCCCGCGCCGCCCTCGACGGCGTCCTCGCCTCCTCCATGGCCTCCGACGCCCTCGCCACCCTCCGCGGCGACGCCCTCCCCCTCGTCATGCTCGACAGCGACCCCGCCGACAGCCTCGGCGCCGCCACCGTCAACCTCGACATCGCCGACGGCACCCGCCAGGCAGCCGAACACCTCCTCGACCTCGGCCACCGCGACCTGCTCCACCTCACCGCCGACATCGACTCCTGGACCTTCGACGTACGCCGCCGCACCCTCGCCACCACCCTCCACGGCACCGGCGCACGACACCGCACCGTCAAGGCCGACCTCACCGTCGACGACGCCCGCACCGCCACCGAAGCCGCGCTCACCGCACCCGGCCCCCGCCCCACCGCCCTCATCTGCGACGACGACGTCCTCGCCGCGGGCGCCTGCAAGGCCGCACGCCGCCTCGGCCTGCACGTCCCCGACGACCTCAGCATCACCGGCTTCGACGACCTCACCCTCGCCACCGCCGTCGAACCCGAACTCACCACCGTCCGCCTGCCCGCCGAGGACTTCGGCGAACAAGCCATGACCACCCTCCTCGACGTCCTCGCCGGACGCACCCCCCAGCCCGCACCCCTGCCCGTCCAGCTCATCGTCCGCGGCTCCACAGCACAGAGCCCCGCACCCCGGCGCTGACGCACCGGAGCACGGGGCTCTGCACGGACCCTCGGCCCGCTCCCGGACTACTCCTGGGACGAACCGCCCTCGGAACCCTCACCCGACTCGGCATCGGCCTCCGCGTCCGAAGACGACCCCGCCGCACCCTCCGCACCGAGCAACCGCTCCAGCTGACGGCCCACGATCCGCTTGAACTTGCGCTGCTGCGGCCGCGTCCGGTCCAGAACCGCCACTTCGAGACGCTCCGCCGGAATCTCCCGCTCACTGCCGTTCGTATCCCGTGACAGCGACTGCACCGCCAGCTTCAGCGCCTCCGCGAGCGTCATCCCGTCCCGATGCCGCTGGTCCAGGAAGGTGCTGATCTGCTCCGCATTGCCCCCCACCGCGACCGAGCCGTGCTCGTCCACGATCGAGCCGTCGTGCGGCAGCCGGTAGATCTGGTCCCCGTCCGGAGTCGTACCGACCTCCGCGACGACCAGCTCCACCTCATACGGCTTCTCCGCGTTGGAGGAGAAAATCGTGCCCAACGTCTGCGCGTACACGTTCGCCAGACCACGGGCCGTCACATCGTCACGGTCGTACGTATACCCCCGCAGATCCGCGTAGCGGACACCGCCAATACGAAGGTTCTCGTACTCGTTGTACTTACCAGCCGCCGCGAAACCGATCCGGTCATAGATCTCGCTGAACTTGTGCAGCGCACGGGACGGGTTCTCACCGACGAACACAATGCCGTCGGCGTACTGCAGCACAACCAGACTGCGACCGCGAGCGATGCCCTTGCGGGCATACTCCGCCCGGTCGGCCATGGCCTGCTGGGGTGAGACATAGAACGGCGTCGACACCGGCTATCCGTCCCTTTCTGTCAAAACTTCACAACAACAACGGAGTACTCAGAGCAGCGCGGCGCGAGGACCGTCCGGCTGCTCAAGACGCCGCTCCAGGATCGAGCGCGCGATCGCGGAGGACTCCTCCTCCGTCAGCCTCCGGAAGCCGTCCTCGGAGATCACCGTCACGATGGGATAGATCCGACGCGCCACATCCGGACCGCCGGTCGCGGAATCGTCGTCCGCCGCGTCGTACAGCGCCTGCACGACCAGCGTCGTCGCCTGCTCCTCCGTCAGGTCCTCGCGGTACAGCTTCTTCATGGAGCCGCGCGCGAACACCGAACCCGAACCCGTCGCCGCGAAGCCGTGCTCCTCGCTGCGGCCACCCGTCACGTCGTACGAGAAGATCCGGCCCCGCTCGCGGTCCACGTCATACCCCGCGAACAACGGGACCACGGCCAGGCCCTGCATCGCCATGCCCAGATTGCTCCGGATCATGGTCGACAGGCGGTTCGCCTTGCCCTCGAGGGAGAGCTGGGCGCCCTCGACCTTCTCGAAGTGCTCGAGCTCCAGCTGGAACAGCTTGACCATCTCCACGGCAAGACCGGCCGTACCGGCGATGCCCACCGCCGAGTACTCGTCGGCCGGAAACACCTTCTCGATGTCCCGCTGGGCGATGACGTTCCCCATCGTCGCGCGCCGGTCACCGGCCAGCACCACGCCGCCCGGGAACGTCGTCGCGACGATGGTCGTGCCGTGCGGCGCCTCGATCACGCCCTGCGTCGGCGGCAACGTCCGCTTGCCCGGGAGCAGTTCCGGCTGGTGCACGGAGAGGAAGTCCACGAAGGACGAGGACCCAGGCGTCAGGAAGGCAGCCGGTAGACGCCCGGTGCTACGAGTGTTGGCTTCCACGGGTTTCCTTCCAAGTAGCTGATGGCCCGACGGAGAGCGTCAGGATCATCTCCCAACTTGCCGATGGCCGAATTGCAGTTGAAGCACAGTACGCCACGGACCTTACCCGTCTCGTGACAGTGATCCACGTGCGCGGGCGGAGCCTTGAGACAGATCACGCAGAGCCCCTTCTGCGCGGCGATCATCTCGTCCCGGTCTTCCATGGTGAGCCCGTACTTGCGCTTGAAGTAGCCGTGCTGATTCCGCTCGGCCCGGCACGGCTTGCAATAGCTGGCGTGGCCATCCGACGACGTGGAGTTCAGTTCCCACTCGGAGTGAGGCTTCACTTCCTCGCACTGAGGACAGCGCTTGTGCCCGTCCGGCACGTCCGCCTTCTCCCGGACCGCCTTGCCTTCGGCCTCTCTGCGCCTGCGGTAGCGCGCGGCGCCGTATTCCGCCACGCACTCCCGACAACGCACCTGGAGACCGTCACGCCGATTCTTGTCCCGGGCGAATGAAGCGAGGGGCAATGTTCGCTGGCATCCCGAGCATTGCTTCCCCACCCCAGAATCGGACATTGAGGTCATTCTCCGCCTTTTTGCACAAATGACCTCACGAAATCCTCTGCGTTCTCCTCGAGTACATCGTCAATTTCGTCAAGTACCGAGTCGACGTCGTCGCTCAGCTTCTCCTGGCGTTCCTTGAGGTCCTCGGATGCCTGCGCGTCCTGGGTCTGCTCCTCGACCTCCTCGGTGGAGCGCGTCGCCTTCTGCTGTCCGCCGCCGGTGTCCTTGGTCGCCATCTACCTCACCCCGCTCGGTTAGACGTTCTTGATCAGACCCTACAATCCGGGTCCGACATCGGCCCCGCACTTGATGCAACGTGCGGGGCCCACCTCTGTGATTCCCCGGCCGTCGCGCTTTCAGCCGCGCTTCAGCCTCCGGAGAGCACGCGGACCAGATCTTCCGCCGTGCGGCACCGGTCGAGCAGCTCCTTCACGTGATTACGCGTTCCGCGAAGGGGCTCCAGGGTCGGGACCCGCTGGAGGGAGTCCCGGCCGGGAAGGTCGAAGATCACCGAGTCCCAGGAGGCGGCCGCTACGTCGTCGGCGTACTGCTCCAGGCAGCGGCCGCGGAAGTAGGCGCGGGTGTCCTCGGGGGGCTTGGTGCGGGCCCGCTCGACGGCGGGCTCGTCCAGGAGTCGCTTCATCTTGCCGCGGGCCACGAGGCGGTTGTAGAGGCCCTTCTCGGGGCGCACGTCGGCGTACTGGAGGTCGACCAGGTGCAGCCGGGCGGCGTCCCAGTCGAGGCCGTCGCGGCGGCGGTAGCCCTCCATGAGTTCTCGCTTGGCGACCCAGTCGAGCTCTCCGGAGAGGCTCATGGGGTCGTGCTCCAGGCGGTTGAGGACGTCCTCCCAGCGGGTCAGGACGTCCTTGGTCTGCTCGTCGGCGTCGGCTCCGTAGCGCTCTTCGACGTACTTCCGGGCGAGCTCGAAGTACTCCATCTGGAGTTGTACGGCCGTCAGAGTGCGGCCGCTACGGAGAGTGATCAGGCGCTGGAGGGACGGGTCGTGCGAGATCTGGTGGAGGGTGCGGACGGGCTGGTCGACGGCGAGGTCCACGGCGATGAAGCTGTCCTCGATCATGGCGAGGACGAGGGACGTGGTGCCGAGCTTCAGATAGGTGGAGATCTCGGAGAGGTTGGCGTCGCCGATGATCACGTGCAGGCGGCGGTACTTCTCGGCGTCGGCGTGGGGCTCGTCGCGGGTGTTGATGATGGGCCGCTTGAGGGTGGTCTCCAGGCCGACCTCGACCTCGAAGTAGTCGGCGCGCTGGCTGAGCTGGAAGCCGTGCTCGTGGCCGTCCTGGCCGATGCCGACGCGCCCGGCGCCGGTGACGACCTGGCGGGATACGAAGAAGGGCGTGAGGTGGCGCACGATGTCCGAGAAGGGGGTCTCCCGCTTCATCAGGTAGTTCTCGTGCGTGCCGTAGGAGGCGCCCTTGTTGTCGGTGTTGTTCTTGTAGAGGTGGATCGGCTGGGCGCCGGGGAGCTGGGCGGCGCGCTCGGCGGCCTCGGCCATGATGCGCTCGCCGGCCTTGTCCCAGAGGACGGCGTCGCGGGGGTTGGTGACCTCGGGCGCGCTGTATTCGGGGTGTGCGTGGTCGACGTAGAGGCGGGCCCCGTTGGTGAGGATGACGTTGGCGAGGCCGATGTCCTCGTCGGTGAGCTGGCTGGCGTCGGCGGCTTCGCGGGCGAGGTCGAAGCCCCGTGCGTCCCGCAGCGGGTTCTCCTCCTCGAAGTCCCAGCGGGCGCGTCGCGCCCGGTGCATCGCCGCGGCGTAGGCGTTGACGATCTGGGACGAGGTGAGCATGGCATTGGCGTTGGGGTGGCCGGGGACGGAGATTCCGTACTCCGTCTCGATGCCCATTACTCGCCGTACGGTCATGCGGCCCTCCTTGCCCGGCGGCGCCCTCGGTCGGGGGCGCAGCTCAAGTACCGCTGGTGCTCCGGTGCGTGTGCGGTGCCCGTCCCCGCACTGCGCGACTCGGCGGTAGGAAAGAGCCTAGAACGCCTCTGCGCTGGTGGGGAGATCATTTTCTGCTTTGCTCTCGCTGGGTTGCGGACGCGGCCGCGAGGTGTCCGCGAGCGGCGGAAAACAGTCGGCTGCGGGTACCCGTGGAGGGCACCCGCAGCCGCCCTATTTCCTACAGGTACTGACCGGTGTTGGCCACCGTGTCGATGGAGCGTCCGGTGTCGGCGCCCTGCTTTCCGGTGACGAGCGTACGGATGTATACGATCCGCTCGCCCTTCTTTCCGGAGATACGGGCCCAGTCGTCCGGGTTGGTGGTGTTGGGCAGGTCCTCGTTCTCCTTGAACTCGTCGATGCAAGCCTGGAGGAGGTGAGCGACCCTGAGGCCCTTTTGGTTCTGTTCGAGGAAGGCCTTGATGGCCATCTTCTTGGCGCGGCCGACGATGTTTTCGATCATGGCGCCGGAGTTGAAGTCCTTGAAGTAGAGGACTTCCTTGTCGCCGTTGGCATAGGTGACTTCGAGGAAGCGGTTCTCCTCGGATTCGGCGTACATCTGCTCGACGACGGACTGGATCATGGCGTGGACCGTGGCGCTCTTGTCGCTGCCGTGCTCGGCGAGGTCGTCGCCGTGCAGCGGGAGGCGCTCGGTGAGGTACTTGGCGAAGATGTCCTTGGCCGCCTCGGCGTCCGGGCGCTCGATCTTGATCTTCACATCGAGGCGTCCGGGGCGCAGGATGGCGGGGTCGATCATGTCCTCGCGGTTGGAGGCGCCGATGACGATGACGTTCTCCAGGCCTTCCACGCCGTCGATCTCGGCGAGCAGCTGCGGGACGATGGTGTTCTCCACGTCCGAGCTGACGCCGCTGCCGCGGGTGCGGAAGAGGGATTCCATCTCGTCGAAGAAGACGATGACGGGGGTGCCTTCGCTCGCCTTCTCGCGGGCTCGCTGGAAGACCAGGCGGATGTGGCGCTCGGTCTCGCCGACGTACTTGTTGAGGAGCTCGGGTCCCTTGATGTTGAGGAAGTAGCTCTTTCCGGTCGGCTGACCGGTGACCTCTGCGACCTTCTTGGCAAGGGAGTTGGCGACGGCCTTGGCGATGAGCGTCTTGCCGCAGCCGGGAGGGCCGTAGAGCAGGACGCCCTTGGGGGGCCTGAGTTCGTGCTCCTTGAAGAGGTCGGGGTAGAGGTAGGGGAGCTCGACGGCGTCGCGGATCATCTCGATCTGGCCGCCGAGGCCGCCGATCTTGTCGTAGCTGATGTCCGGGACTTCTTCGAGGACCAGTTCCTCTACTTCGCTCTTCGGTACGACCTCGTAGACGTAGCCGGAGCGGGGTTCGAGCAGGAGGGCGTCTCCGGGGCGGATGGTGACGTCCAGGAGCGGCTCGGCGAGCCTGACCACCCGCTCTTCGTCGGTGTGCCCGAGCACGAGGGCCCGTTCGCCGTCCTCGAGGATCTCCTTGAGGGTGACGATGTCTCCGACGCGCTCGTATTCCATGGCCTCGACCACGTTGAGCGCTTCGTTGAGCATGACTTCCTGGCCGCGCCTGAGCTCGTCGAGGTCGACGCTTGGGCTGACGTTCACGCGGAGTTTGCGACCGCCGGTGAAGATGTCGGCGGTGCCGTCCTCATTCGCCGTGAGGAAGACTCCGAAGCCTGCCGGGGGCTGTGCGAGCCGGTCGACTTCCTCCTTGAGGGCCACGATCTGGTCGCGGGCCTCGCGGAGCGTGTTCGCGAGCCGTTCGTTCTGTGCCGATACGCCGGCCAGGTTGGTCTGCAGCTCGACGATCCGCTCTTCGAGAATCCTCGTGTGCCGCGGAGAGTCGGCGAGCTTGCGTCGCAGGACGGCGATTTCCTGCTCGAGATAGGCAACCTGACCGGCAGGGTCTTCAGACCCTCGCCCCGGCCGGATGCCGCGGTTGATGTCGTCGTCGTGGGCTGCCACGGTCCTCACCTCCTCCAAGGGGAGCTGGACGCTTCCTGACCCTACCTGGGTGGGTGCTGATTGAAACCCCTAGATCACAAAGACGGTGGGGGTGTGTCCGATCTTCACCCTTGCGCTCTCCCTCACGCCAGGGGAATACCCACCGAACAACATCGGAAAGCTGCCGGTTGTAGGGTCGAACTGTTCAACACCCGTCAGGGGTGGCCGGACTTGCTGCAAAGTCGGCCGGGTCTGGCGCAGTTTCGGCAGGAGAGATGACCGTGGGGCAGGATGCTCGGACCGTGGGTGAGGGGCAGGACTCCCTCGAGGTCTGGATCGATCAGGATCTGTGTACGGGGGACGGGATCTGCGCCCAGTACGCGCCTGAGGTCTTCGAGCTGGACATTGACGGTCTGGCGTATGTGAAGGATGCGGACGACGAGCTGTTGCAGGCTCCTGGGGCGTCGACGCCGGTTCCGCTTCCGCTGTTGCGGGACGTGGTGGACTCGGCGAAGGAGTGCCCCGGGGACTGTATTCACGTACGTCGGGTTTCGGACAAGGTCGAGGTCTATGGGCCCGACGCAGAGTGACCGAATAGCTTCGCTGTGTTAGCGACCACGTGTCACCTGGGCCCGTATCCGCCGTGTGAGGCGGATGCGGGCCCTCTTTGGTGTCGCCGGGTTTCGCCGGGCGGGACGGGTGGTGCCCGGGCCCGGGCCGTTACACGCTGCGCGCCTCGCCGCTTGTCGAGCGGGTGAACGCGCCGTTCTTCCATCGCCACTTGGTCGCGTCGCGCCGGTCGGGGCAGCAGCGGGGCACGTCGGGCGAGGAGTAGCCGAGGAGCGTGGCGGAGACGGTGGTGCCGCGCACGCGCAGGTCCTGGGCGGTGACGCGGTCCTTGGGGTCGACGAGGGTGGCCACGATGCGTGGGGTGCCCTGGCGGGACCGGGTGAGGACGTAGACGCCGTCGGGCGGGGTGCCGGAGCCGGCCCGGCAGTGGACGGCGGCGACCGCTTCGGGGCGGCCGTCGCCGTCGAGGTCGCCGGAGGCCTTCTGGGCCACGACGGGCTTGGCGGTGCCGCAGTTCAGCGGGTAGTCGATGGTCGCCGGGTCCGGTGCGGGGGCGGCGGCCTTGGATTCCGTTTCGGTGCGCGTCTGGGCGGCGGTGGCCGGGTCCGGCTGCAGGAAGGCGGAGGCCGCGACGACGGCGGCGAGGGCGGCCGCGGTGGCGACCCAGTGGATGGGGCGCGTGGCCCACGGCTGGTTCACCGCGTGAGCCAGTTCCGGGACGGCGGGGTGCTGCACGAGGAGTTTCTCCTGTGAGGGCTGTGCCGGTGGAGGTGGGATGGCCAGCATCGTGTCACACCTCACAGGGGTGCGGAACACCGGGGTACGGCCTGGTGGCGGGGGCCCAACAGGACGGCGCCGCCGCCGAGTTCCCGTGCTACTTCGGGAACTCGGCGGCGGCGCCGGTGCGTTGGAGACGGCGGGTGTGGCCGCCGTGGTGCCGGGCCGTTCGCGTCAGCGGGGGTTGCCGCCGTCGGCGTTCGGGCCGGTGTAGTCGTCGCCGTAGGCGCCCTTGGCGGGGCGGCGGCGGCGCATGGGCGGCTCGACGCCGTCCGCGAGGCGGCGGGCGGTGAGCAGGAAGCCGGTGTGCCCGATCATGCGGTGGTCGGGGCGGACGGCCAGGCCCTCGATGTGCCAGTTGCGGATCATCGATTCCCACGCGGTCGGCTCGTTGAAGCCGCCGAGCTCGCGGATGGACTCGACGGTGCGGGCCAGCTGCGTGGTCGTGGCGACGTACGCGCACAGGATGCCGCCGGGGACGAGCGCCTTGGAGACGGCCTCCAGGCACTCCCAGGGGGCGAGCATGTCGAGGATGACGCGGTCGACCTCGGTGTCGGACAGGTTGTCCTGGAGGTCGCCGACGGTGAGCTGCCAGGCGGGGTGGGGGCCGCCGAAGTAGCGCTCCACGTTCTGCTGGGCGATCTCGGCGAAGTCCTCGCGGCGCTCGTAGGAGTGCAGCATGCCCTGGTCGCCGATGGCGCGCAGCAGGAAGGCGCTGAGCGAGCCCGAGCCCACACCGGCCTCGACGACGCGGGCGCCGGGGAAGATGTCGGCGAAGGCCAGGATCTGCCCCGCGTCCTTGGGGTAGACCACGGCGGCGCCGCGGGGCATGGACAGGACGTAGTCGGGGAGCAGGGGGCGCAGCGCGAGGTACGCGACGTTCCCCGTGGTGCGGACAACACTGCCCTCGGGCGCGCCGATCAGCTCGTCGTGCGGGAAGGAACCCTTGTGGGTGTGGAAATTCTTCCCGGCTTCGAGCGTGAACGTGTAGTGGCGTCCCTTGGGGTCGGTGAGCTGGACCTGGTCCCCGACCTTGAAGGGCCCGCGACGGCGGGCGGCACCGGTCGGTTCGGACATGTGACCAGCCTACCGGCCGTGGCGAGTGCCGCCGACCACCGGCGGGGCGTGGTGTCTCAGGTCGGCCGGGCCATGGCCTTGACGAAGGCGCGCTCGACGTCGGCCGCGGACAGGACGCCGTAGATCTCGCCGGAGGGCTCGACGACGAGGTACTCGGTGGCGGGGGTGGCGCGGAGGCGGTCGAGGAGTTCCTCGCCCGCGAGGTCGGCGGGTACGCGCATGCCTTCGGTGATGTCCTGGGCGAGGCCGCTGACGGTGACCCAGGGGCGGCGGTGCTCGGGCACGCCGACGATGGCGGCCTCGCGGACGACGGCGAGCGGGTCGCCGTCGGTGTCGACGACGACGAGGGCGCGGGCCCCGGCGGCGTTGGCGCGGCGCAGTGCCTCGGACAGCGGGGTGTCGGTCTCGACGGGGACGGCCCGGCGGGTCAGTGCGCGGGCGCGCAGCTCGGGGAGGTGCTCGCGGAGGCGGGCCATGCGCAGGCTGTTGCCCGCGCCGGTCCAGATGATGGCGGCGAGGATCGCGGCGAGCAGGGCGTCGGTGACAGTGTCCATGCCGCCGAGGTCCTGGGCGTCGCCGCCGAGCGCGCCGGACTGGTTGAGGACGGGCAGGCCGACGAGGACGGAGATGGCGAGGGCGCGGCCGACCCAGGCGGCGGCGACGGTGCCGCTCATCGGCCTGCCGGTGATCTTCCAGACGACGGCCCTGAGCATGCGGCCGCCGTCCAGGGGCAGGCCGGGCAGCAGGTTGAAGACGGCGACGATGAGGTTGGAGATCATCAGGCCGGCGAGCAGGACGCCGGGCACGGTGTCGGGTTCGACGGCGCGCATGGCGACGTAGAAGACGCCCGCGAGGACGAGGGAGAGCAGGGGGCCGACGAAGGCGAGGACGAACTCGCGGCCGGGGGTCTCGGACTCCTTCTCGATCTCGCTGACGCCGCCGAAGAACTGGAGCTGGATGCGGCGCACCGGCAGCTTGAAGCGGAGGGCGGCGACGGTGTGGGCGAGTTCGTGCACGAGCACGGAGGCGTAGAAGGCGACGGCGAAGAACAGCGAGACCAGGTAGCGGGCGCCGCCGAGCTCGGGCAGGACGCGGTCGAGCTGGTCGCCGAAGACCCAGGTGATGAGGGCGGCGACGAGGAACCAGCTGGGTGCCACGTACACGGGCACGCCGAAGGGGCGGCCCATGAGGAGGCCGCCGCCGGGGTTCTTGGGCTGTTCCTTGGCCGGGTCGGCGCCGGTGCGGCCGGAGCTCGCTGCGGGGCGCGGCTTGGAGGTGTCCACGCGGGGGCGGTCCTCGGTCCGCACGGGCTCCGGGGCGGTCGCCGTCCGGGGCTCGGGCGGGGCCGCTCCAGGGGGTGCGGGGTCGGGCTCTCGGCTGTGCGCCGGTTCCGGGGCGGCAGTCGCAGCTTCCGGGGCGGGCGCCGCCCCTGGCTCGGAAGGAGTCGTCACGGCCTCGGGGGCGGCGGGCTCGTAGGCCTCGGGCTCGGAG
The DNA here is from genome assembly GCF_008704795.1 of Streptomyces spectabilis. Classification (NCBI taxonomy): domain Bacteria; kingdom Bacillati; phylum Actinomycetota; class Actinomycetes; order Kitasatosporales; family Streptomycetaceae; genus Streptomyces; species Streptomyces spectabilis. Next base: position 2,247,682 of record NZ_CP023690.1, read on the forward strand.
CCCTGCGCCGGTTCCGGGGCGGGGGGCGCGGGCTTCGCGGGCTGCGGGGGCGTCGGCTTCGCGGGGTCCGTGAGGTCCGTGGGTGTGCGGTCCGTCGGGGGTTCCGTGGGTGTGCCGTCCGTCGAGGGACTTGAGGGTCCGTCGTTGGTGTGCGCGGGCTCCGGAGCCCTGGCGTCCGGCGTGCGTTCCGGGGGTCCGGCCGTGGGGCCCGGTGTCGGCTCGGGGCCGGGACCGTCCGCTTCCGGGCGTGCCGGATGGGCGCCCGCCGGATCGCGCTCGGGCGTGCTGTCGGACTGCGGCCTGCCGCTCCCGCCGCTTTCGTCCACGGTGTCCCCTCGTTCGAAGCGTCCCCCGCTCCTGCCGTGGGCGCGGGTACACGCTCGATCATGCAGGGCGAGAGGGTCTGTCGTCGATGGTATGCGGCCGTTGTCAGTGGTGGGTCGTAGGGTCTGTCGTCATGGAGACCAGGACCGACGCCGCGGTGGCGTCCGTGACGGCCGCGCGCCCGAATTCGCTGTCGCCCTCGCGCGCCAGCGACTTCATGCAGTGTCCGCTGCTGTATCGCTTCCGGGTGATCGACAAGCTGCCGGAGAAGCCGAGCGAGGCGGCCACGCGCGGCACCCTGGTGCACGCGGTCCTGGAGCGGCTCTTCGACGCGCCCGCGGCGGAGCGGACCGCGCCGCGCGCCAAGGCCCTGGTGCCGGGGCAGTGGGACCGGCTGCGGGAGGCGAAGCCGGAGCTGGCCGAGCTGTTCGCGGACGACGCGGAGGGCGAGCGGCTGACGCGCTGGCTGGCGGACGCGGAGCGGCTTGTCGAGCGGTGGTTCACCCTTGAGGACCCGACGCGCCTGGAGCCCGCCGAGCGGGAGCTGTTCGTGCAGGCCGAGCTGGAGTCCGGTCTGAAGCTGCGCGGGATCATCGACCGGGTGGACGTCGCGCCCACGGGCGAGGTCCGGATCGTGGACTACAAGACGGGCAAGGCGCCCCGCCCGGAGTACGCGGAGGGCGCGCTGTTCCAGATGAAGTTCTACGCCCTGATGGTGTGGCGGCTGAAGGGCGTGCTGCCGCGCCGCCTCCAGCTGGTGTATCTGGGCAGCGGCGATGTGATCACGTATGACCCGGTGCCGGCGGATCTGGAGCGGGTGGAGCGCAAGCTGCTCGCGCTGTGGGAGGCGATCGTCGCCGCGACCGAGTCGGGTGACTGGCGGCCGCGGCCGACGAAGCTGTGCGGCTGGTGCGACCACAGGGCCGTCTGTCCGGAATTCGGCGGCGCTCCCCCGCCGTATCCGCTTGCGGTGAGGCCGCCGGAGTCGGGCGGCGACGAGCAGGGCAGAATGGGCCCGGGCTAGGCGAAGGAGAGTTACGTGGCCATCCGCGTCCTACTGGTCGACGACCAGCCGCTGTTGCGCACGGGTTTCCGGATGATCCTGGAGGCCGAGCAGGACATCGCGGTCGTCGGCGAGGCCGGAGACGGCCTGCAGGCTCTGGATCAGGTGCGGGCCCTGCAGCCCGACGTGGTCCTCATGGACATCCGCATGCCGCGGATGGACGGGGTGGAGGCCACCCGGCAGATCACCGGGCCCGGCCGGGACGGCCCGGCGAAGGTGCTGGTCCTGACGACGTTCGACCTCGACGAGTACGTGGTGGAGGCGCTGCGCGCGGGCGCGAGCGGCTTCCTCCTGAAGGACGCTCCGGCGAACGAGCTGGTGCAGGCCATCCGGGTGGTGGCGGCCGGTGAGGCCATGCTGGCGCCGAGCATCACGCGGCGGCTGCTCGACAAGTACGCGGGGCATCTGCCGTCCGGCGACGAGCCGGTGCCGGACACGCTGCACACGCTGACCGAGCGGGAGGTGGAGGTCCTCAAGCTGGTGGCTCGGGGGCTTTCCAACGCGGAGATCGCCGCGGATCTGTTCGTGAGCGAGACGACGGTGAAGACGCATGTGGGGCATGTGCTGACGAAGCTGGGTCTTCGGGACCGGGTGCAGGCCGCGGTGTACGCGTACGAGAGCGGTCTGGTGCGGCCCGGGGCGCAGTAGCGCGGCGGGCCGGTGGTGGGCGTGCCCACACGGCCGGGACGTAGCGACGCGGGCCCCGCTTCCCCGAGGGAAGCGGGGCCCGCGTCGTTTCTGCTGGGCCTCGCTCGGTCAGTCCTTGCTCAGTTCCCAGAAGCGGAACACGGTCGAGGCGTCCAGGCAGGACTCCACGCCGTAGACGTTCTCGCGCACGACCGCGTACTGCTTGGCCTGCCACACCGGGAGGAGGGGGACTTCGGCGGCGACGATGTCCTGGAGCCGGCCGTAGTCCTTGTCGGTGGAGGTGCGGTCGCTCTGCGCGGCCGTGTTCGGGATGATCTTGCCGGTGATCGTGTCGTTCTCGTAGCGGTTCGACAGGACGTTGCCCTTGCCGAAGAACGGCTGCGTGAAGTTGTCCGGGTCCGGGTAGTCCGGCACCCAGCCCTTGACGTACACGCCGTACTTGCCGGCCTTGATGTCCTTCTCGTACTGCTCGAACTCGACGGACTTCACGTCCGCCTCGAACAAACCGCTGGCGTTGAGCTGCTTGGCTATGGCGCGCAGCTCCTGGTCGGTGGCCGGGCCGTAGCGGGACGGGGTGGACCACAGGGTGAGCCGGGCCTTGCCGTCGTAGCCGGCCTGGCGCAGGGCGGCGGCGGCCTTGTCGCGCTGCGGGCGGGCGCCGTAGGTGTCGAAGAAGGCGGTGTTGTGGCTGCCGATGCCGGCCGGGACGATCGAGTACAGCGGCGTGGCCGTGCCCTGGTACACCTGGTCGACGAGCGCCTCGCGGTCGATCAGATAGGCGAGGGCCTTGCGCACGCCGGGCTTGCCGACGACCGGGTCCTTCACGTTGAAGACCAGGTGCTGGACCTCGGCGCTGGTGCCCTCGACGACTTCGAGCTTGCGGTCGGTGTCCTGCTGGATGTCGGAGATGTCTGCGGCGGCGAGGCCTCGGTAGGCGACGTCGATCTTCTCGTCGGTGATCGCCTGCTTGAGGGCCTTGCGGTCGCTGTGGAAGAAGCGGAGGGTGACGCCCTCGTTCTTCGGCTTGGCGGAGCCGTGGTAGCCGTCGTTGACGGCGAAGACGGCCTCGTCCTTGCTGAAGGAGTCGAGCTTGTAGGGGCCGGAGCCCACGGCCTCGCCGTCGGTGCGGAGCTTGTCCGCCGGGTATGCGCGGTGGTCGACGATGGAGCCGGCGCCGGAGGCGATCTTGCTGGGGAAGGTCGCGTCGGGGACCTTCAGCTTGAAGACGACCGTCTTGGCGTTCGGCGTCCGGACGCTGTCGAGCATGGGGAACATCAGCGCCGGGCCCTTGCCGTCGTTGATCTTCATCATGCGGTCGAAGGAGAACTTGACGTCCTTCGAGGTGAGCGCGTTGCCGTTGCTGAACTTCAGGCCCTCGCGCAGCGTGCAGGAGTAGACCTTGGTGGTCCCGTCGGTGAAGCCGCACTTCTTGGCGGCCTCGGGCTCCGGTTCGGTGGCGCCCTTGGGGAAGCTCATGAGCGACTGGAAGACGTTGTTGAACAGCAGCCAGGAGCCCGGGTCGTAACCGGAGGCCGGGTCGGTGGCGAGGACGTCGTCGGACATGCCGACGACCACGGAGTCGCTGTCGTCGGCCGACCCGGAGGACTCGGAGCCACAGCCGGTCAGCAGGGCGGCGGCCAGGCCGGAGGAGAGGGGCAGGGCCAGCCACGGGTTACGGATTTTCACTTGCGTGCCTTGTCGTTGTTTCTGTCGGCGGGTGTGGCGTCGGTCAGTCGCCCACACCACGGGCGAGCTCCCACAACTGCAGGTTGGAGGAGGAGTTGAGAGCCCATTCGACGCCCGTGATGTCGTCACGTGCGGCGATGTACTGCTTGCCCTGCCAGAGCGGGAGCACCGGGACGTCCTCGGCCACGATGTCCTGGATCCGCTCGATGCTCTTGGCGGCGCTGAGGCGGTCGGCCTCGCGGCGCGAGCTGGGGATCAGCTCGTTGTTGATGGTCCGGTTGCGGTAGGGCGAGCTGAGGAAGTTGTCCTCGGCGAGGAACGGCGCCAGGAAGTTGTCGGCGTCGGGGAAGTCGGGGAACCAGCCCATGCCGTAGACGTCGTACTTGCCCTTCTGGGCGGCGGCGCGGAAGGTGTTCCAGACGTCGCCCTTGATGTCGACGTCGAAGAGGCCGCTGTCGTTGAGCTGCTGGCGCAGGACCTCGAACTCCTTCTTCGTGGCCGGGCCGTAGTGGTCGGTGGTGTAGTGCAGCGTCAGCTTCACCGGCGTGTCGATGCCCGCGCCGGCGAGCAGGTCCTTGGCCTTCTTCGCGCTGGGCTCGCTGTAGCGGTTGAAGAAGGAGTTGGAGTGGCCGGTGATGGTGGTCGGCACCAGGGAGTACAGCGGGTCGGCGGTGGAGCCGTAGACCTTGCCGACGAGCGCGCCGCGGTCGACGACCTGTGACATGGCCTGGCGGACGGCCTTGTCCTTCACGGTCGACGCGGAGGTGTTGAAGGCGAGGTAGCGGATCTCGAGGCCGGGCATGTCGACGAGGTCGACGTTCTTGCCCGGGTTCACGTCGAGCTGCTTGATCTGCTCCGGCGACATGGTGCGGGTCATCAGGTCGATGTCGCCGCTGTCCAGCGCCTTGCCCATGGCGGTGGTGGTGGCGAAGGTGCGCAGCTCGACCTTCTTGTTCTGCGGGGTGAAGGAGCCCTTGTAGTTCGGGTTCTTGGTGAAGACGGCCTTGACCAGCTCGTCGTCCTTCACTTCCTGCTTGACGGTGTACGGCCCCGAGCCGTCGAGGGCGAAGCCGTCGCGCAGCGCGTTCTTCTTGTAGTGGTCGGGGCTGACGATGCCCGCGGTCGGCGTGGCGAGCTTGTAGGGGAAGGTCGCGTCCGGGCTCTTCAGATGGAAGACGATGCCGCGCTCGCCCTGGACCTCGATGGTCTCGACGTTGGACACGAGCTGGGCGGAACCGCTGGGGTTGGCGATCTTCATGTCGCGCACGCGCTCGATGGAGAACTTCACATCGGCGGCGGTCAGCGGCTTGCCGTCGGCGAACTTGAGGTCCTTGCGCAGGGTGCAGGCGTAGCGTTCGTTGCCCGTGTCGGTGAAGCCGCACTTCTGCGCCGCCTCGGGCTCCGGCTCGCCGCCCCCGCGCGGCAGGGCCATGAGCGTCTGGAGGGTCTGGCGCAGTACGTTCCAGGATCCGGCGTCGTAGGCGTACGCCGGGTCGAAGGGAGCCGGTACCTCTTTGGAGGCCGTGAACCGGTCGGTGGTGCCCGCTGCGATGGGGTCGTCGCCGTCCCCGCTGCCCGAACCGCCACACGCGGCAAGCGCGGGGGCGAGCAGACCTATCAGGGCCGGCAGCACCAATGTCTTGCGGTTCATGCTGGACGTTCTCCAGAGCTCTTGATCCCGTGTTTCCGGCAACGGCGGGGTGGGGTTGATAGGGGCACGGGGGGTGGCATCGATGTTCTCGCGACGAGATTAGTCCGCACCACCAGGAGCGTTGACGGAGACTGGAGTTGGGCTGCCATCACGCAGGGATACCGGGCGTGGACGCACCGATAACCCGACACCGGAAGGTTTCGTGCACGGCCGGTCCAATCAGGACACAAGGGCATGCCCCAACCGGGGTGCACCACCCCACCTGCACAGGCTTCCGCAGCTGTCGACCCTCTTCCCAGTGGGAAAGGTCACACTTTCAACCGGGCGCGCTGTCTGGGCTTTTCGGCCATGGGCAGGTGGTTGGCTGGTTCCCCGCTCAGTTGCGCGCCGCGGGCGTGTTCATCAGGCCGTGCAGGAACGACAGGTCGACGTGTTCGAGGGAGGGCACGACGGTCCTCCCCGCGGCCGGGCCTATGGGCGCCACGGACGGCACGGCCACCACGCGGCAGCCCGCGGCCTCCGCGGCGGCCACGCCGGTGGCGGTGTCCTCGATGACCGCGCAGCGGGCCGGGTCTGCGCCGAGCCCGGACGCGGCGAGCAGATACGGGTCGGGGTGCGGCTTGGTGCGGGCCACCTCGTCGCCCGCGACGGTCAGGGCGAAGTGGTGGGCGCCGATGGAGCCGAGGACGCGGTCGATGATGCGTCGGTGCGAGGCGGAGACCAGAGCCATCGGCACCTCGTGGGCGGACAGCTCGGCGAGGAGTCTGGCGGCGCCGGGCATCAGCGGCAGGGCGCGGCCGATGCGGTCCTCGAAGCCGTCGTTGAGCAGGACCGTCAGCTCGTCGAGGGTGATGTCGGCGCCGGTGGCCTCGATGAGGAAGCCCGCGCTGCGGGACATGGGGCCGCCGACGACGATGTCGCGCCAGGACTCGTCGAGGGAGTGGCCGAGCGCGGCGAACACCTCGACCTCGGCGTCCCACCAGAAGCCCTCGGTGTCGACGAGCGTTCCGTCCATGTCGAGGAGAACGGCCTGCAGGGCGGAGCCTTCGGCCGTTCGGGTACCGAGTGCGGGGACCGTACTGGTCATCCGTACACCTCCATGAGGGACGAGAAGGCCGGCCCCCAGAAGGAGACCGGCCTGTACTGGACCGACCAGTGTACGACTCGTCCCGCGCGAACGCTCTTGGATAACGACCGGTTGGACGGCCTCAGCGCGCGTTGAAGTACTTCGCTTCCGGGTGGTGGATGACGATGGCGTCCGTGGACTGCTCGGGGTGGAGCTGGAACTCCTCGGAGAGCTCGACGCCGATGCGCTCGGGCCGGAGCAGCTCGGCGATCTTCGCGCGGTCCTCCAGGTCCGGGCAGGCGCCGTAGCCGAGCGAGAAGCGCGCGCCGCGGTACTTGAGCGCGAACATGTCCTCGACGTCGGCGGGGTCCTCGCCGCCGAAGCCGAGTTCGGCGCGCACGCGCGCGTGCCAGTACTCGGCGAGGGCCTCGGCCAACTGCACGGACAGGCCGTGCAGTTCGAGGTAGTCGCGGTAGGAGTCGGAGGCGAACAGCTCGGCGGTGGCCTCGCCGATCCTGGAGCCCACGGTGACGACCTGGAGGCCCACCACGTCGGTCTCGCCGGACTCCTCGGGGCGGAAGAAGTCCGCGAGGCACAGATGGCGGCCGCGGCGCTGGCGCGGGAAGGAGAAGCGGGTGCGCTCGTTGCCCTGCTCGTCCAGGATGATCAGGTCGTCGCCCTTGGACACGCACGGGAAGTAGCCGTAGACGACGGCGGCTTCGAGCAGGCCCTTGGTCTGCAGGTCGTCGAGGAGGCCGCGGAGCCGGGGCCTGCCCTCGGTCTCGGCGAGCTCCTCGTACGTCGGTCCGTCGCCGGTACGCGCCTGCTTCAGGCCCCACTGGCCCTTGAACAGGGCGCCCTCGTCCAGCCAGGAGGCGTACTCCTTGAGCTGGATGCCCTTGATGACGCGGGTGCCCCAGAACGGCGGCGTGGGCACGGGGTTGTCGACGGCGACGTCGGAACGCGCCGGGCCCTCGGGCTCCTTGACCTCGATCGCGGCGGCGTCGCGCTTGGGCACGCGGCGCTGCTTGAGCTCGGGCAGGGTCGCGCCGGGCACGCCGCGCTTGACCGCGATGAGGGCGTCCATCAGGCGCAGGCCCTCGAAGGCGTCGCGGGCGTAGCGGACCTCGCCCTCGTAGATCTCGTGCAGGTCCTGCTCGACGTAGGCGCGGGTGAGGGCGGCGCCGCCGAGGATGACCGGGTAGTCGGCGGCCATCTGGCGCTGGTTGAGCTCCTCCAGGTTCTCCTTCATGATCACGGTGGACTTGACCAGGAGGCCGGACATGCCGATGACGTCGGCCTTGTGCTCCTGCGCGGCGTCCAGGATCGCGGCCACGGGCTGCTTGATGCCGAGGTTGACCACGTTGTAGCCGTTGTTGGACAGGATGATGTCGACGAGGTTCTTGCCGATGTCGTGGACGTCGCCGCGCACGGTGGCGAGGACGATGGTGCCCTTGCCCTCGGAGTCGGACTTCTCCATGTGCGGTTCGAGGTGGGCGACCGCGGTCTTCATGACCTCGGCGGACTGGAGCACGAACGGCAGCTGCATCTGGCCGGATCCGAACAGCTCGCCGACGACCTTCATGCCCTCCAGGAGGGTGTCGTTGACGATGTCGAGGGCCTTGCGGGTCTCCAGGGCCTCGTCAAGGTCGGCCTCCAGGCCGTTCTTCTCGCCGTCGATGATGCGGCGCTTGAGGCGCTCCTCAAGGGGCAGGGCCGCCAGCTCCTCGGCCTTGCCGGCCTTGAGGGACTTGGCGGTGGCGCCCTCGAACAGGGCCATCAGCTTCTGCAGCGGGTCGTAGCCCTCGGCGCGGCGGTCGTAGATCAGGTCGAGGGCGGTGGTGACCTCCTCGTCGCTGAAGCGCGCGATCGGCAGGATCTTCGAGGCGTGCACGATCGCGGAGTCGAGGCCCGCCTTGACGCACTCCTCCAGGAAGACGGAGTTCAGCAGGATGCGGGCGGCCGGGTTGAGACCGAAGGAGATGTTGGACAGGCCGAGCGTGGTCTGGACGTCCGGGTGGCGCCGCTTGAGCTCGCGGATCGCGTCGATGGTGGCGATGCCGTCCTTGCGGGACTCCTCCTGACCGGTGCAGATGGTGAAGGTCAGGGTGTCGATGAGGATGTCCGACTCCAGGATGCCCCAGTTCCCGGTGAGGTCGTGGATGAGCCGCTGGGCGATCTCGACCTTCTTCTCCGGGGTGCGGGCCTGGCCCTCCTCGTCGATGGTGAGGGCGATGAGGGCGGCGCCGTGCTCCCGGGCCAGCTCGGTGACCTTGGCGAAGCGGGACTCGGGGCCGTCGCCGTCCTCGTAGTTGACGGAGTTGATGACGGCGCGGCCGCCCAGCTTCTCCAGGCCCGCCTGGATGACGTCGACCTCGGTGGAGTCCAGGACGATCGGCAGCGTGGAGGCGGTGGCGAAGCGTCCGGCGAGCTCCTCCATGTCCGCGACGCCGTCGCGGCCCACGTAGTCGACGCACAGGTCGAGCATGTGGGCGCCCTCGCGGATCTGGTCGCGGGCCATCTCCACGCAGTCGTCCCAGCGGCCGTCCAGCATGGCCTCGCGGAACTTCTTGGAGCCGTTGGCGTTGGTGCGCTCGCCGATCGCCATGTACGACGTGTCCTGGCGGAACGGGACAGTCTGGTAGAGCGAGGCGGCGCCCGGCTCGGGGCGCGGGTCGCGCGTGGTCGGCGTGAGGCCGCGCACCCGCTCGACGACCTGGCGCAGGTGCTCGGGCGTCGTACCGCAGCAGCCGCCGATGAGGGACAGGCCGTACTCGTTGACGAACGTCTCCTGGGCGTCGGCCAGCTCGGCGGCCGACAGCGGGTAGTGGGCGCCGTCCTTGCCGAGGACCGGCAGGCCCGCGTTGGGCATGCAGGCGAGCGGGACGCGCGAGTGGCGGGCCAGATAGCGCAGGTGCTCGCTCATCTCGGCCGGGCCGGTGGCGCAGTTCAGCCCGATCATGTCGATGCCGAGGGGCTCCAGGGCGGTGAGCGCGGCGCCGATCTCCGAGCCGAGGAGCATGGTGCCGGTCGTCTCGACGGTGACGGAGCAGATCAGCGGCAGGTTCGTGCCGGTGGCCTCCAGGGCGCGGCGGGCGCCGAGCAGGGCCGACTTGGTCTGGAGCAGGTCCTGGGTGGTCTCCACCAGGAGGGCGTCGGCGCCGCCCGCGATCATGCCCTCGGCGTTCTGCTGGTAGGCGTCGCGCAGCACGGTGTACGGGGCGTGGCCGAGGGTGGGCAGCTTGGTGCCGGGGCCCATGGAGCCGAGCACCCAGCGCTGCTGGCCGGTGCGGGCGGTGAACTCGTCGGCGACCTCGCGGGCGATGCGGGCGCCGGACTCGGAGAGCTCGAAGACGCGCTCGGGGATGTCGTACTCGGCGAGGGCGGCGAAGTTCGCGCCGAAGGTGTTGGTCTCGACGCAGTCGACGCCCGCGGCGAAGTACTCCTCGTGCACGGAGCGCACGATGTCGGGACGGGTGACGTTCAGGACTTCGTTGCAGCCTTCCAGGTTCTGGAAGTCGTCGAGGCTGGGGTCCTGTGCCTGCAGCATCGTGCCCATCGCGCCGTCGGCGACCACCACACGGGTGGCGAGCGCCTCGCGGAGGGCGTCGGCTCGGTTCCCGGCGGAGGCGTCCGCTGCGGAACCGGATGAGGGGGTCGGCGACGAGGCCATGAATGAGCTCCCTGGAGTGCGACGGCTGTCGGCTTTGCGGCTTCCCGTGGAAGGCGCACCCGGTCAGCGTAGCCGGGACGGGCGTTTTGGTGTGAGGCCATTCCACGGGACGGACGTGTGGCTGGAAATCGCCGTCGGAGGGGCTGCCACGAAACGAGGGGGTGCTCACCCTTAGCCAGAGGTCGGCAACGACCGATAGTGTTCAGCATTGCCGAACGGCGACCCCGTTGGCGAGGTAGCCGCGGAACGAGTGCCCGGCACAGGGGTGCGGGACACGGGATGGAGGAAAGGGCTGCGATGGCACGCAACATCCAGTCGCTCGAACGGGCCGCGGCGATGCTGCGCCTGCTCGCGGGCGGCGAGCGCCGGCTCGGCCTCTCGGACATCGCCTCCGCCCTCGGCCTGGCCAAGGGCACGGCCCACGGCATCCTGCGCACCCTCCAGCAGGAGGGCTTCGTGGAGCAGGACGCCGCGTCGGGGCGCTATCAGCTGGGCGCGGAGCTGCTGCGGCTCGGCAACAGCTATCTGGACGTGCACGAGTTGCGGGCCCGCGCCCTGGTGTGGACCGACGACCTGGCCCGCTCCAGCGGCGAGAGCGTGTACCTGGGCGTGCTGCACCAGCAGGGCGTGCTGATCGTGCACCACGTCTTCCGGCCCGACGACAGCCGCCAGGTCCTGGAGGTGGGGGCCATGCAGCCGCTGCACTCCACGGCGCTCGGCAAGGTGCTCGCGGCCTACGACCCGGTGGCCCACAGCGAGGCCCTGGAGAGCGAGCGGCGGGCCTTCACGGACCGGACCGTCTGCGACTCCGAGTCCTTCGAAGGCGTCCTCGACCTCACGCGGGCGCGCGGGTACGCGACCGACGAGGAGGAGACCTGGGAGGGCATCGCCTCCGTGGCCGCGCCCATCTACGACCGGCGGCGGATGCCGGTGGGGGCGGTCGGAGTCACCGGGGCCGTCGAGCGGGTGTGCCCGGACGGTGAGCTGCGGGCCGAGCTGATCGCGGCGGTGCGGGACTGTGCGCGGGCCGTCTCCCGGGACCTGGGCGCCAGCCGCTTCTGAGGCCTCGCGGGACGCCCCGGCGCGCCCATGGGCGCGCCGCTCGCGCAGGCGCCCCTTCTCCGGTCCGGGCTCCGCCCACCGATAGGGCGAAACGATCAATAACGATCGTGTTTTCAATTACAGAAGTCTTGACGCGCTGGTAACCCCAGAGTCAGACTCGCGTCCACCGGTCGGCATTGTCGAACAGCTAACGGCATTACGCGTTAGAGTGGGGCGAGCCAAGGGCCGGCAACGCCCTCACCTGAGGGCGCGGACCACCGGAGGGACCCGGGGTTCGGCTTCCCCTGGACGAAGGACAAAGGAGTCGCGGGTGTCCAGCCACGACATCTTCCTCGGCGAGACCATCGGTACCGCCGTTCTCATTCTGCTGGGCGGTGGCGTGTGCGCCGCCGTCACGCTCAAGCGCTCGAAGGCCAAGGACGCCGGCTGGCTCGCCATCACCTTCGGGTGGGGCTTCGCGGTGCTCACGGCCGCCTATCTGGCGGGTGGCGTCTCGGGCGCCCACCTGAACCCGGCGGTCACCATCGGCCTCGCCGTCGAGGGCGGCACCAAGTGGGGCGACGTACCGCTCTACCTGGGCTCGCAGCTCCTGGGCGCCATGATCGGCGCGGTGCTCGTGTGGGCGACGTACTACGGGCAGTTCCAGGCCCACCTCACGGACCCCGAGATCATCAAGGCGCAGCCCGCCGAGGAAGGCCTCGTCGACCAGAAGGCGGCCCCCGCCGCCGGTCCCGTGCTCGGCGTCTTCTCCACCGGACCGGAGATCCGCAACGCCGCGCAGAACCTCATCACCGAGATCATCGCCACGACCGTGCTCGTCCTGGCGATCCTCACCCAGGGCCTCAACGACGGCGGCAACGGCCTCGGCACCCTCGGTGCCCTGATCACCGCGCTCGTCGTGGTCGGCATCGGCCTCTCGCTCGGCGGCCCCACGGGCTACGCCATCAACCCGGTCCGCGACCTGGGCCCCCGCATCGTCCACTCGCTGCTCCCGCTCCCCAACAAGGGTGGCTCCGACTGGTCGTACGCGTGGATTCCCGTGGTCGGTCCGCTGATCGGCGGCGCTCTCGCCGCTTTCCTCTTCAAGCTGTTCTGAGCGAACCCGCCGACCACACGACCACGACGTACTTCAGGAGCACACCGTGACCGACGCGCACACCGCAGGCCCCTTCATCGCGGCGATCGACCAGGGCACCACGTCCAGCCGCTGCATCGTCTTCGACCGGGACGGCCGCATCGTCTCCGTCGACCAGAAGGAGCACGAGCAGATCTTCCCCAAGCCGGGCTGGGTCGAGCACAACGCCACGGAGATCTGGACCAACGTCCAGGAGGTCGTCGCCGGGGCCATCGAGAAGGCCGGCATCACCCGCGACGACATCAAGGCCATCGGCATCACCAACCAGCGTGAGACCACGCTGCTGTGGGACAAGAACACCGGCGAGCCGGTGTACAACGCCATCGTCTGGCAGGACACCCGCACCGACGCGCTCTGCAAGGAGCTCGGGCGCAACGTCGGCCAGGACCGCTTCCGGCGCGAGACCGGTCTGCCCCTCGCCTCCTACTTCGCCGGGCCCAAGGCCCGCTGGCTGCTCGACAACGTCGAGGGCGTGCGCGAGCGCGCCGAGGCGGGCGACATCCTCTTCGGCACCATGGACTCCTGGGTCATCTGGAACCTGACGGGCGGTGTGAACGGCGGCAAGCACGTCACCGACGTCACCAACGCCTCCCGCACCATGCTGATGAACCTGCACTCCATGGAGTGGGACGAGCGCATCGCCGAGTCCATCGGCGTGCCGATGCGGATCCTGCCCGAGATCCGCTCCTCCGCCGAGGTCTACGGCGAGGTCAGCGGCGGCAAGCTCGGCGACCTGCTCGGCGGCATCCCGGTCGCCTCCGCCCTCGGCGACCAGCAGGCGGCCCTGTTCGGCCAGACCTGCTTCGAGGAGGGCGAGGCGAAGTCCACGTACGGCACCGGCACGTTCATGCTGATGAACACCGGTGAGAAGGCCATCAACTCCTACTCGGGGCTGCTCACCACCGTGGGCTACCAGATCGGCGACCAGAAGCCGGTCTACGCCCTGGAGGGCTCCATCGCCGTCACCGGTTCGCTGGTGCAGTGGATGCGGGACCAGATGGGTCTGATCAACTCCGCCGCCGAGATCGAGACGCTCGCGTCCTCGGTCGAGGACAACGGCGGCGCCTACTTCGTGCCGGCCTTCTCCGGTCTGTTCGCCCCGTACTGGCGCTCCGACGCCCGCGGTGTGATCGCCGGTCTGACCCGGTACGTCACCAAGGCGCACATCGCGCGCGCCGTCCTGGAGGCCACCGCCTGGCAGACCCGCGAGATCACCGACGCCATGACGAAGGACTCCGGCGTCGAGCTCGCGGCCCTCAAGGTCGACGGCGGCATGACCTCCAACAACCTGCTGATGCAGACCCTCTCGGACTTCCTGGACGCGCCCGTGGTGCGTCCGATGGTGGCCGAGACGACCTGCCTCGGCGCCGCATACGCCGCCGGCCTCGCCGTCGGCTTCTGGTCTTCCACCGACGACCTGCGCGCCAACTGGCGCCGGGCCGCCGAATGGACCCCCCGCATGGACGCGGACACCCGCGCCCGTGAGTACAAGAACTGGCTCAAGGCCGTGGAGCGGACCATGGGCTGGCTCGAAGACGAGAGCTGACCACAGCTCAGCTGACGAGGAGCAATAACCATGACCACCCTAGAGAGCGGCCCCGTCATCTCGGCACTCGGGACGCCGCCGGCGGCCGGCGGCAACCCGAGCCGTGCCGAGACCCGGGAACGCCTTTCCAAGGCGGCGTACGACCTCCTGGTGATCGGTGGCGGCATCCTGGGCATCTCCACCGCCTGGCACGCCGCGCAGTCGGGTCTCAGGGTGGCCCTGGTGGACGCCGGCGACTTCGCCGGCGCCACCTCCTCCGCCTCCTCCAAGCTTCTCCACGGCGGTCTGCGCTACCTGCAGACCGGCGCGGTGAAGCTGGTGGCGGAGAACCACTTCGAGCGGCGTGCGGTGTCGCGTCAGGTGGCACCGCACCTCGCCAACCCGCTCACCTTCTACCTGCCGGTGTACAAGGGCGGCCCGCACGGCGCCGCCAAGCTCGGCGCGGGCGTGTTCGCCTACTCGGCGCTCTCCGCGTTCGGCGACGGCGTCGGCCACCTGCTCTCCCCCGCCAAGGCGGCGCAGGACGTGCCGGAGCTGCGCACCGACAACCTGAAGGCCGTCGCGGTGTACGGCGACGACCAGATGAACGACGCGCGCATGGCCCTGATGACGGTCCGCGCGGCCGTCGAGGCGGGCGCCGTCGTCCTCAACCACGCCGAGGTCACCGGGCTGCGCTTCAGCAACGGCCGGGTCACGGGCGCGGACCTCAAGGACCGCCAGTCCGGCGACGAGTTCGGCGTCAGCGCCCGCCTCGTCCTGAACGCCACCGGCCCCTGGGTCGACCACCTGCGCAAGATGGAGGACCCGAACGCGGCGCCCTCCATCCGCCTGTCCAAGGGCGCGCACCTCGTCCTCAAGCGCACCGCCCCCTGGAAGGCCGCGCTGGCCACGCCGATCGACAAGTACCGCATCACGTTCGCCCTGCCGTGGGAGGACATGCTGCTGCTCGGCACGACCGACGAGGAGTACGAGGGCGACCCGCGCGACGTCTCGGTCACCGAGCAGGACACCGCCCAGATCCTGGACGAGGCCGCGTTCTCGATCCGGGACCAGCAGCTGTCCCGTGACCTGATCACGTACTCGTTCGCGGGTCTGCGGGTGCTGCCCGGCGGTCCGGGCGACACCTCCAAGGCCAAGCGCGAGACGGTCGTCACCGAGGGCCGCGGCGGCATGCTGTCGATCGCGGGCGGCAAGTGGACGACCTTCCGTCACATCGGCCGCACCATCATGAAGAAGCTGGAGTCGCTGCCGGGCCACCCGCTGGGCGACGACTACGAGCCGATCTCCACGCTGCCGAAGAAGCTGCCGCTGCCCGGCATCGCCAACCCGCGCGCGGTCGCCCACCGGCTGCTCGTCGACGGCCCGGCCCCCGGCCCGCGCATGGCGCCGGACACCGCCCGTCACCTGGCGACGCACTACGGCTCGCTGTCCTTCGACATCGCCCGTCTGGCGAACGAGAACCCGGAGCTCGCCGAGCGCGTCCACCCGGATGCCCCGGAGATCTGGGCGCAGGTCGTGTACGCGCGTGACAACGAGTGGGCCGAGACGGCCGACGACGTGCTGCGCCGCCGTACGACGCTGACGATCCGCGGCCTCGCCACGGACGAGATCCGCGGCAAGGTCGAGGACCTGCTCGGCAAGAAGAGCTGACCTCAGGGCAGTCGGTAAGGGGCGGTCGCCATGGCGGCCGCCCCTTACTCATGTCTCGCCAGGGGTGCCATGCCGCCGCCACACCACGGCAACGTTCGCCCCGCACATTTGAAGCATGAAGTTTCAGGTGCTTTCCCTCATCTCCCACTCCCCGCACCCGCTGACCGGTGAACTCCCCGCCGCGGCCGACCGGTTCGCGGACGTCGTCGAGGTCGGCGTCGAGGCGGAGCGGCTCGGGTACGACGCGTACGCGGTGGGCGAGCGGCACGCGGGCGACTTCCTGTCGTCGAGCCCGACGGTCGTGCTCGGCGCGCTCGCGGCCCGCACGTCCCGCATCCGGCTCCTGACCGGCGTCACCGTCGTCGCGATCCTCGACCCGGTGCGGATCGCCGAGGACTACGCGACGCTCGACCAGCTCTCGCGCGGGCGCGTGGAGCTGGTCGTCGGCAAGGGCGCCGAGGCGGGGCACTTCGACCTGTTCGGGCTCGACGAGGCGCGCCAGTGGGATCTGCAGGAGGAGAAGTACGAGCTGCTCCGGCGGCTGTGGCGGGAGGAGAACGTCGACTGGGAGGGCGAGTTCCGCCCCGCCCTGAAGGACGTGACGACGGTGCCGCGCCCGTACGCGGGGCCGCCGCGCGTCTGGCACGGCTCGGCGACTTCCCTGAACTCCCCCGAACTGGCCGCCAAGCACGGCGATCCGCTGTTCACCGCCAACGCGATCCAGCCGCGCGCGGCGTACGCGAAGCTGATCGCGCACTACCGCGAGCGGTTCGAGGCCCACGGCCACGACCCCGCCGACGCCCATGTGGCGGCGGGCTCGGGCGGGCTGCTCATCGCCGACAGCGCGGAGGAGGCCGTGCGCCGCTACCGGGACCTGTACGAGGCGAAGGTGCGCCAGACGTTCAAGCCCCATCTGGAGGGCAGGGCGGGCTACAACACGCCCTTCCGCACCATCGAGGAGGCGATCGCCGACGGGCCCCAGCTCATCGGCTCGCCGCAGCAGATCATCGACAAGATCCTCGGCTACCACGAGGTGTACCGGCACGACCTGCAGTCCCTCACGGTCGACGGGTTCGGCCTCCCGCGCGCCGAACAGGTCGAGACCCTCCAGCGGTTCGCTGAGGAGATCGCTCCGGTGGTGCGCGCGGAGGCGCCGTCCAGGCTGTGGGACCCCTCGTGACAGCGGGCCGGGCCCGGCTACGATCCGTACAGGCGTCCGGCCGGCGCACGCACCGCAGTCTGCCCCTTGGGAGCGACCGATGACCCTCCTCACGACCTGGCCGGAGTCCGGCCCCGAGACCGTCGTCCGCCGCACGTCGGACCCCGCCGCGATCGCCGCCGCGCTCGCGCCCCTGGGCGTGCGCTACGAGCGGTGGCCGGTGCGCGAGGACGTACCGGCCGACGCGGACGCCGACGCCGTGTTCGCCGCGTACGGACCCGAGATAGACAAGCTCACCGCCGCGGAGGGCTTCCGCACCGTCGACGTCGTCGCGCTGCATCCGAGCGACGACCCCCAGTGGCCGCGGACGGCTCGCGCGGCGCGGGAGAAGTTCCTCGCCGAGCACACGCACGACGACGATGACGAGGTGCGCTTCTTCGTCGCGGGCGCGGGGGTCTTCTATCTGCACGTACGCGGCGAAGTGCACGCCGTGTACTGCGAGAAGGGCGATCTGCTCGGGGTGCCGCGCGGCACCACTCACTGGTTCGACATGGGCACCTCGCCCTCGTTCACGGCGATCCGCTTCTTCCACGAGGAGGACGGCTGGATCGGCACCTTCACCGGCAGCGACATCGCCGGGCGCTTCCCGGACTTCGACGCGATCCACTCCGGTCACGCGGGGTCCGCGGCGTGAGCGCGGACCTCGGATCCGGCGCCGTGGACGCGGTGGTGCTCGACATCGAGGGCACCACGAGCGCCACGGGGTTCGTCGTGGACGTCATGTACCCCTACGCCCGTGAGCGGTTCGGCCCGCTGCTCGGCGAGCGGTCCCACGAGGCCGTCGTCGCGCGGGCCGTCGCCCAGGTCCGCGAGGAGATAGGCGAGCCCGACGCGGACGCCGTACGGATCGAGAAGGTCCTCGGCGCCTGGATCGACGAGGACCGCAAGGCCACGCCCCTGAAGGCGCTCCAGGGCGTCGTCTGGGCCGAGGGCTTTGCGCGCGGCGACCTCGTCGCCCCCTTCTTCGACGACGTGGTGCCGCGGCTGCGGAGCTGGTACGCGGCCGGAATCCGGCTCTATGTGTACTCGTCGGGCTCGGTGGCGGCGCAGCGCGCGTGGTTCACGCACTCCGCGCACGGGCCGCTCACCGACCTGGTCAGCGGCTGGTACGACACGGAGAACGCGGGGCCCAAGCAGGACCCGGGCTCCTACCGGGCCATCACCGCCGCCATCGGTGTGCCGCCCGGCCGCACGGTGTTCCTGTCCGACCGGCTCGGCGAGCTGAACGCGGCCCGGGAGGCGGGGTGGCGGACGGTCGGCGTGCGCCGTGCCGGGGAGCCGTACTTCGCCGACGGCGTCGGCGGGCATCCGGAAGTGGGGTCGTTCGACGAGGTGGGGCTGGTGACGTCGTGAGCGTCGAATCGGACAGGGAGTCGCGCATGGACTCGGGCACGGACGTGGACAGCGGCTTGGACAGCGGCTTGGCGGAGGCCGGGGCGGTGCTCGCGGCGGAGGCCGCGCGGTTCGCCTCCTTCGGCTGGATGCGCGGGACCTCGGGGAACCTCTCCGTCGTCGTCTCCCGTGACCCCGTACGGCTCGCCGTGACGGCCAGCGGGCTCGACAAGGGCGAACTGACCGCGGCGGACGTGGTCCTGACGGACGCGGAGGGCTCGGCGGTCGGCGCCGGACGGCCGTCGGCCGAGGCCGCCCTGCACGCGCGCGTGGTGCGGCTCACCGGGGCGGGCGCCGTCGTGCACGTGCACACCGTGGCGTCCGTGGCCATGGGCAGGCGGCGGCCGGAGGGGATCGAGTTCCGGGACCTGGAGATGCTCAAGGGGCTCGGGCACAAGACCCACGAGGTCGCGGTGGTGCTTCCGGTGATCGAGAACAGCCAGGACATGGCGGAGCTCGCGGACCGTCTGGAGGCGGCGCTGCGGCCGGGGATGCCCGCGGTGGTCGTGGCCGGGCACGGGCTCTATGTGTGGGGCGACGACCCGCGCCAGGCACGGCACCACGCGGAGGTCGTGGAGTGGCTGCTCGAACTGGCCCTGGCCGGGTGAACCGTCCGGGGGCCCGGCCGAGCGGGGCTACAGCGGCAGCTCCCCCTTCGCCACCTCGCGGACGCCCCGCTCCGTGACCAGGGCGGTCACGAGCGCGCCGGGGGTGACGTCGAACGCGGGATTGTGGCCGCGCGAGTCGGCGGGGGCGGTGCGGACGCCCGCCCACTCCAGGACCTCGTCCGCGGCGCGCAGTTCGATGGGGATGTCCGCGCCGGACGCGGTGGCGAGGTCCACGGTCGTGGTGGGCGCGGCCACCACGAAGGGGATGCCCGCGTGCGCGCAGGCCAGGGCGATGCCCACGGTGCCCACCTTGTTCGCGGTGTCGCCGTTCGCGGCGATCCGGTCGGCGCCGACGACCGCCGCGTCGACCTCGCCGCGCAGGATGACCCCGGCGGCGGCCGCGTCCGCCTGGACGTAGTGCGGGATGCCCGCCCTGGCGAGCTCCCAGGCGGTGAGCCGCGCGCCCTGGAGCAGGGGCCGGGTCTCGTCGGCGTACACGGCCTGGAGGCGGTCGCGGCGGTGCAGCTCCCGGATGACGCCGAGGGCGGTGCCCCAGCCCGCCGTGGCGAGCGCGCCGGTGTTGCAGTGGGTGAGGACGCGCAGCGGCCGGTCCCGGCCGAGGCGTTCGAGGAGCCAGTCGGCGCCGTGCCGGCCCATGGCGTGGTTGGCCGCGAGGTCTTCCTCCACGACGGCGTCCGCCTCGGCGAGCACCGCGCCCAGGCCTTCGTCGAGGCGCGCGGCCGCGCGGTCCACGCAGGTCATCAGGTTCACGGCGGTGGGGCGTGCCGCGCGGACGCGGGCGACTTCGGCGTCGACCCGCGCGCGGCCCCAGCCCTCGCGCTCCCCCTGGACGAGGGCGAGGGCGACGCCGTACGCCCCGGCCGCGCCGAGCGCGGGCGCGCCGCGCACCACCAACCGCACGATGGCGTCGACGAGTTGGTCGACCGTGTGGACGTCGAGGCGCCGCAGGGCGTGCGGCAGGGCCGTCTGGTCGATGAGGGCGAGCCCCGGTCCGCGCGCGGTGACCCGCCAGACCACGGCCCTGAGTTCCTCGTTGCTCGCCTGGCTCATAGGGGTCAACTCCCGGTGGCGGATGCGGGTCCTGGCCGCGCGACGGTGGGTTCGATCACCGTACCCGACCAGGCGGAACGGGAGTTCGACGGTGTTCGCCGACCCCGGCGCGGACACCGTGCCCGGCTCCCGGCACACTGCCCCACAAGCCACCGGAGTCCCGTCAGGAGCGCGCCCATGACCGTGTCCCCCGCGTCACCCGCCCCGCTGCCCATCACCGGCGTCCCCCGCACCGGCCTTCCCCCGTACGCCGTCGTCGTCGGCGACCCTGCCCGTGCCGCGGCCGTCGCGGAGTTCCTCGACGACGCGAAGGAGGTGTCGTACCACCGCGAGTACCGCACCTTCACGGGCAGCTGGCGGGAGCTGCCCGTGGTCGTGTCCTCGCACGGCGTCGGCGCGCCCGGGGCACTGCTGCTCTTCCAGGAGCTGGCGCAGGCGGGTGTGACGCATTTCATCCGGCTCGGCACGGCGGGCGCGATCCGGCGCGGCATCGCGGACGGCGATCTGGTGATCGCGGACGCGGCGGTGCGCGACGACGGCGTGACGGGGCAGCTCATCCCGGCCGAGTACCCGGCGTTCGGAACCCCGGAGGCGGTGCTCGCGCTGACGCGTGCGGCGCGGGCCGCCGGGGCCCCGCACCACCGGGGCGTGGTGTGGACGCGGGCCGCCTTCCAGCCCGGCTTCGTGCCGCTGCCCGCAGCGGCGTACGAGGCCGCGGGCGTCGCCGCCATCGAGATGGAGCTGAGCGCCCTGTACGTGTTCGCCGCGACGCGCGGCCTGGTCGCGGGCGGCGCGCTCGTCGTGGACGGCGCGAACGCCGACGAGCTGGTCGACGAGGAGGCCACCGGCGGCTACGACCCGCACCGGTCGGTGGTCGCCGACGGAGTCGCCCGCGGCGCCCGGATAACCTTGGACGCGCTGCGCCTGCTGGCTGCCGACGTCCCGGCGCAGGCCGGGGGGACCCGGTGACAGACGCCCGCGGAAACACCCTGGAGACACGCGCCACATGCTCCCCATAGACCTCCTCGTCCACGGCGGCGACGTCCTGACCGTCGACGCGTCCGGCACCGTGGTGAGCGACGGCGCCGTCGCCGTGCGCGCCGGTGAGATCGTGGCCGTCGGCCCCGCCGAGCGGCTGCGCGCGGAGTACGCCCCGGCCGAGGAGATCGACGCGCGCGGCTGTCTCGTCCTGCCGGGGCTCGTGAACACGCACACGCATCTGGCGATGACGCTCCTGCGCGGCACCGCCGACGACGTCACCCTCCAGGGCTTCCTGGAGCGGGTCGTGCCGCGCGAGGCCGAGCTGCTCACGCCGGAGACCGTCGCGGTGGGCCTGCGGGCGGCGATCGCCGAGTCGGTGCGCGGCGGGGTGACCACCGCGCTCGACATGTACTGGTTCCACGAGGCCGCCGAAGAGGTGGCGCGCGAGGCCGGGTGGCGGCTGCTCACCGGACCGACGTTCATGGACGTGCCGGAGCCGCCGGACGGCCGCCCGTACGCGGAGCGGCTCGGCTGGGCGGGTGCCCATCTGGCCGCCCGCACCCCCGCGCCGGGCACCCGGCCGGTCCTCTTCGCGCACTCCGCGTACACCCTGGCGCCCGACCAGCTGGCCGCGATCACCGCGCTCGCCCGCGCCCACGGCGCCCTGCTGCATTTGCACGCCGCCGAGAACGCGGCCGAGGTGGCCATGGTCCGCGAGCGGTACGGCATGCGCCCGGTGGAGCTGCTCGACTCGCTCGGCGTGCTCGGCCCGGACACGCTCCTCGCGCACGCCGTCGAGCTGACGGACGCGGAGATCGCGGCGCTCGCCCGCACCGGTACGGCCGTCGCGCACTGCCCGGCGTCGAACCTGAAGCTGGGCTGCGGCATCGCCCGCGTACCGGACCTCCTCGACGCGGGCGTCACGGTCGGCATCGGCACGGACGGCGCCGTGAGCTCGAACACGCTGGACGTGCTCGGCGCGGTCCGGCTCGCGGCGCTCGTGCACAAGGCGGGCGGCGACCCGACGGCGGTCGGCGCCGAGCAGGCCGTGCGGATGGCCACCATCGAGTCGGCGCGGGCGCTCGGCCTCGGCGACGCGCTCGGCTCCCTGGAGCCCGGCAAGCGCGCCGACCTGATCGTCGTCGGCCTCCACCGGCCGCACCTGGCGCCGCGCCACGACCCGTACGCGACGCTCGCCTACGCCGCGGCTGGCGCCGACGTGCGCGACACCGTCGTGGACGGCCGCGTCCTGATGCGCGACCGCGCCCTGCTCACCCTCGACGAACCGCACGCGCTGCGCGCCCTGAACGACGCCGTGGCCCCGACCGAACCCGCGCGCCTGTCATGACCTCACCGTCCCCCGCACCGACCCGCGGCTTCACCGGCCGCGCCCGCGCCGCCGACCGCGACCCGCGGCTTCCTCCGGGCCAGTACGACGCCCGCGACACCTGGCCCGTGCTCTCCGCCGAGGTCACGCCCGACCTCGCGGCCGCGGACTGGACGTTCCGCGTCGGCGGTCTGGTGGCGCGCCCGCGCACCTGGACCTGGGACGAGGCGCACGCGCTGCCCGCGTCCGAGTACCGGGGCGACATCCACTGCGTGACGAGCTGGTCCAAGTTCGGCGTGCGCTTCGGCGGTGTGAGCCTGGACGCGTTCCTCGCCGGGGCGGGCGGGCCGCTGCCCGCCGCCAAGCACGTCGTCGCGTACTCCCACACCGGATACACCGCGAACCTGCCGCTCGCCGACGTGACCGGCGGCCGGGCCTGGATCGCCTGGGAGTACGACGGGGCGCCCCTGCCGCCCGAGCACGGCGGGCCCGCCCGGCTCGTCGTCCCGCACCTGTACTTCTGGAAGAGCGCCAAGTGGATCGCGGGCCTGGAGCTCCTCGACCACGACGAGCCGGGCTTCTGGGAGAAGAACGGCTATCACCACCGGGGCGACCCGTGGCGTGAGGAGCGGTACGCCGGTGACTGACACCTCCTCGGGGGCGTCCGTCCCCCCTTTCGTCCCCCCGACCGCCTTCGCGGTGCCCGGGCGCATCGCCGTGAGCGAGCAGGCCGCGGCCCACTGGCAGCAGGCCCTCATCACGCGGATCCACCGGGAGACGCGCGCCGCCACGACGTTCCGGCTCAAGGTGCCCGAGTGGCAGGGGCATCTGCCGGGCCAGCACCTGATGCTGCGCCTGACCGCCGCGGACGGCTATGTCGCCCAGCGCCACTACTCGCTGGCCTCCGCGCCGGACGACAGCGGCGAGATCGAGCTGACCGTGGACCACGTGCCGGGCGGCGAGGTCTCCGGGCATCTGCACACCGTCGCGCGGGAGGGCGACACCGTGGAGGTGCGCGGCCCGCTGTCCGGCTTCTTCGCCTGGCCCGGCGACCGGCCCGCGCTGCTGCTCGGCGCGGGCTCCGGCGTGGTCCCGCTGATGTCGATGATCCGCCACCACCGGCGGGCGGGCCTGACGGTGCCGCTGCGGCTGCTCGTCTCGGCCCGCACCCGCGAGGACCTCATCTACGCCGACGAGTACGGCGCCGAGACGGACGTGATCCTCACCCGCTCCGAAGGCCGCCTGCGCGCCGGGCACTTGGCACCCCTGCTCGGGGACGGCAGGCCCGACGGCGGCTGGGAGGCGTACATCTGCGGCTCCAACGGCTTCGCCGAGCACGCCTCGCGGCTCCTGGTGGACGGCGGGCAGCCGGTGGACCGCATCAGGATCGAACGCTTCGGCTGAACCCCGGTCCACGCGGGGCCGCACGGGGACATAATGTGCCGATACATCGGATGTCTATTTCCCCAGGGGGCATCCGGTATCCGTTCCTGCTGCTCTTCACCGAGGCGAGGTCCCCATGGCTGTCACGGACGAGGCCATCGAAAAGATCAAGGGCATGATCGTCTCGGGTGCGCTGCGCCCCGGCGACCGGCTGCCCAAGGAGAGCGAACTGGCCGCCGAACTCGGCCTGTCCCGCAACTCGCTGCGCGAGGCGGTGCGCGCGCTCTCCCTGATCCGCATCCTCGACGTGCGGCAGGGCGACGGCACGTACGTCACCAGTCTCGATCCCCAGCTGCTTCTCGAGGCCCTGAGCTTCGTCGTCGACTTCCACCGCGACGACACGGTCCTGGAGTTCCTCGCCGTACGCCGCATCCTGGAGCCGGCGGCGACGGCGATGGCGGCCGCGCGGATCGGCGAGGCGGAACTGGACGCCCTGACGGAGCAGTTGGACGCCCTCGGCGCGGCGCCCTCCGTGGAGGAGCTGGTGGCCTGCGACCTGGAGTTCCACCGGGGCATCGTCCAGTCGTCGGGGAACTCCGTCCTGTGCTCCCTCCTCGACGGCCTGTCCGGGCCGACGACGCGGGCCCGCGTCTGGCGCGGCCTCACCCAGGAGGACGCGGTCACCCGCACGCTGCGCGAGCACCGGGCGATCCTCGGCGCCCTGCGCGACCGGGACGCCGAAGCGGCCAGGTCCTGGGCGACCGTGCACATCGCGAGCGTGGAGCAGTGGCTGCGCTCCACGCTCTGAGCTCCGGGCTCCGCGGCCGAACCCGGCGCGGCAGGAGTGAGAGGCGGATGACCTGGGCAGTGATCGGGCACTCGGCGCCGCCGGGGGGCTGCGGAGGCCCCCGCGGGACGCCGTAAGGTTGGGGCGTACTTAGAGGAGAACGTCGGAAGGAGGCCTGGGTGATCGAGCTCGAGGGGGTACCCGAGCTGATCGACCCGGTCATGGTGGCCGCGTTCGAGGGCTGGAACGACGCCGGCGACGCCGCCTCCACCGCGGTCGCGCATCTCGACAAGGAGTGGAAGGGCGAGGTCTTCGCGGCACTGGACGCGGAGGACTACTACGACTTCCAGGTCAACCGCCCCACGGTGTGGCTGGACGGCGGCGTGCGCAAGATCACGTGGCCGACGACCCGGCTCTCGGTCGTCCGCGTCGGCGGCGACAAGCCGCGCGACCTGGTCCTGGTGCGGGGCATCGAGCCGTCCATGCGCTGGCGTTCGTTCTGCAACGAGCTGCTCGGCTTCGCCCACGAGCTGGGCGTCGAGCTGGTCGTGATCATGGGCGCGCTGCTCGGCGACACCCCGCACACCCGGCCGGTCCCGGTCAGCGGCGTCACCTCCGATCCGGACCTGGCGCGCACCATGGACCTGGAGGAGACGAAGTACGAGGGCCCGACGGGCATCGTCGGCATCCTCCAGGAGGCGTGCACGCACGCGGGCGTCCCCGCGGTCAGCCTGTGGGCCGCGGTGCCGCACTACGTCTCGCAGCCGCCGAACCCGAAGGCGACGCTCGCGCTGCTCAACCGCCTGGAGGACCTGATCGACCTCAGGATCCCGCTCGGCGAGCTGACGGAGGACGCGCGCGCCTGGCAGCTGGGCGTCGACCAGCTGGCGGCCGAGGACAGCGAGGTCGCCGAGTACGTGCAGTCCCTCGAGGAGGCGCGCGACACCGCGGAGCTGCCGGAGGCCTCGGGCGAGGCGATCGCCCGCGAGTTCGAGCGCTATCTGCGGCGGCGCGACGGGGGCGGCCCCGGCCAGGTCGGCGGGGTGGCGTCGGAGGGCGAGGGCGCGGCCTACCTCCGGGACACGCCGAGCGAGCGCACCCGCCCGCCGAAGCCGCAGCCGCGCCCGGACACGGGCGCGGAGTCCGGCACGGGCACCGGCTCCGGCACGGGCACCGGCACCGGCACCGGCTCCACGGCCAAGCCCGCGGCGGACGACAAGCCCGAGGAGCCCAAGGGCGAAGCCGACAGCAAGGCTGCGGACAAGGACGGCGACAAGCCCGATCCGGCGTCCACGGCCGAGCCCGGCACCGCCTCGTCGGACGAGCCCGGCACCCCGCCGGACACCGAGCCCGGGGATTCCTCCGAGGACTGAGTGCCCGCACCGGTGGGCGCACCGGTCCGGCGGCGCGAAGGGGCGGCACCCGTGCGGGTGCCGCCCCTTCGCGCGCTCGCGCCCCAGCCGCCTCGCTGCTTTTGGCCGGTATGCGGCGTGACACGGGATTGTCGATGAATTGCACACGGTTCCCCAATCAACTTCTGTTCAAACACAGTTGAGGGAAAGGGGTCTGGACGTCCCGGCCCGGCGGTAGCAGGGTGTGCAGCGACCGAACGCCCGGGGTGCGGGAACCGAAGGGAGCGGTGAAGCGATGACCGACCAGGTGCGGCAGGGCGGCGATCCGGGAGGCAGTGGCCCTGGACCCGACGGAGCGGGATTCACCTATCGGGCGACCGAGCAGGAACTCATCGTCGTCGCACGGCCGGAGGCCCGGCTGCGCGCCCAGGAGCACGGCGTCCGCTCGGCGACGGGGGCCGACGTCTCGGCCCTGAACATGTTCCTCACCGACGAACAACTCTCCCTGGAGCCGCTGTTCGGCAACGAGGACCGGCTCCAGGCGACAGCCGCGGGCACCGTGGACGACGTGCCCGACCTGAGCCTCTTCTACCGGGTGCGCGGCGGCGCGGACCGCGCCCCTGAGTTGCGCGCGCGGATGGCCGCGCTGCCCGGCGTCGACACGGCGTACGTCAAACCCGGCGCCGTCCCCGCCACGCTGGGCGCGATCGGCCGACAGGACGGCGGCAGCGAGCCCGACGAGGGCCGCCGCCGCAAGGAGGGCGCGCCGGTCACCCCCGACTTCACCGGCCGCCAGGGCTATCTGCGCCCGGCCCCCGAGGGCGTGGACGCGCAGTGGGCCTGGCAGCGGCTCGGCGGCGGCGGTGACGGCGTGACCGTCATCGACATCGAGGGCGCCTGGCAGCTCAGCCACGAGGACCTGTCCGCGAAGCTCGCGGGCGTGGTCATCGGCACCCCGGTCCAGGACCTGTCCTGGCGCAACCACGGCACCGCCGTGATCGGCGTGCTGGGCGGCGACCGGAACTCCTTCGGCATCACCGGCATCGTGCCGGACGCCGTGACGGCGGCCGCGTCCTTCCTGCCCAGCGGCACGGCGGCGACCATCCACGCGGCCGCGGACCGGCTCGCGCCCGGCGACGTCATCCTCGTCGAACTGCACCGGCCGGGACCGAGGTTCGACTTCGAGGACCGCGACGACCAGCGCGGCTACATCGCCCTGGAGTGGTGGCCCGACGACTACGCGGCGGTCCGCCACGCCACGGCCAAGGGCGTCGTCGTCGTCGGGGCGGCGGGCAACGGCGCCGAGTCCCTCGACGACGCGCAGTACGAGCGCCGTCCGGACGAGTTCCCGTCTTGGTGGCGCAACCCGTTCAACCCGTCCAACCCGTCGTCCGACGCCGTCCTGGTCGGCGCGGGCGCGCCGCCGCCCGGCACGCACGGCCGCGACCACGGCCCGGACCGCTCGCGCCTGGCGTTCTCCAATTACGGGGCGCGCGTGGACGCGCAAGGCTGGGGCCGCGAGACCACGACCACCGGCGGCTTCTGGAACCAGCCGGGCGACCTCCAGGGCGGCGTGGAGGAGATCGCCTGGTACACCGACACGTTCTCCGGCACGTCGTCGGCGTCCCCGATCGTGGTCGGCGCGGTCGTCTCGCTCCAGGGCATGCTCAAGGCGGCGGGCCAGCAGCCGATGACGTCCGCACGCGCGCGTGCGGTGTTGCGGGCGACGGGCTCGCCGCAGCAGGACGCGCCGGGCCGCCCGGCCTCGCAGCGGATCGGCAACCGCCCCGACATCAAGGCGGCGGTCACCAAGCTCCTGCCGTCGGCGGTGGGCTCGGGCCGCGCCGAGCGCTACTGGGACGAGCTGCTTCCGTATCCGCCGGAACTCCCGCCGCGGCTGCGGCTCTTCGTGGCCGGGGAGTGGCGCAATCTGAACCATCCGACCCCCGAGATCCGCCAGGCGGTGCACTCCGCGTTCGCGGGCGGATCCCCCGACGTACGCGTCTGGTTCTCGGACGACGAGGTCGTGGGCCTGGTCGTCACGGGCTGAACCACCGCGGCCGGCACAGGAAGCAAGGCAAACGGACCGACCATTGACGGAAGGTGGCACCCGCATGAGCACCACCCCGCAGATGAGTCAGCTGGGCCAGCAGTACGGTCAGCAGCCCTTCGGCTCGCAGCAGTACGGCCAACAGCAACCGTTCGGCCAGCAGCAACCCGTCTCGCAGCAACAGCCGTTCTCCCAGCAGCAGCCGTTCTCGCAACAGCAGCAGCACGGCCAGCAGCCCTTCGGCCAGCAGTACGGCCAGCAGGGCCCGAGCACCGCCCCGCCCCAGCAGGGCCAACAGGGCCAGATCGGCCAGCAGCAGCCGTTCGGTCAGCAGGGCCAACAGGGTCAGCAGAGCCAGCAGGGCCAGGGGCAGATCCAGGGCCAGCAGATGCCGCCGCACCTGCGCCAGCAGATGCAGCAGCTCGGCCAGCAGCAGCCGTTCCAGCAGCTGCTCCAGCAGCTCGGCCAGCAGCAGGTCCCGCAGGCGCAGGCGCCCACGATCTCCACACAGGCCCTGTCGGGCAACGTGGCGGAGAGCTTCTGGGACGTCATCCAGCCCCTGCCCGGCCAGGCCACGCTGCTCTACCTGTACGTGGACGGCGACTGGCGTGTGTTCATCAACCCGCTCGACCGCACCCGTGACCAGGTACAGGAGGCGTTCGCCTACGGTCAGCCGGTCATCGGCTACTACGACACCAACAACCCCGGCATCCTGCTCGCCATCGTGATCACCAAGTGATCCGTACGACAGCCGGGTGAGGCGCCGGTGGAACGGCGGCGCCGGGCGGAGCCTTCCCGCCCGGCGCCGCTCGCCCGTGTCCGCGTACGTACGTACCGAGCGAGTGCCTACAGGGCCACGCCGAGCAGGGCGTCGACGGCGCGCGAGACCACGCCGGGCGCCCCCTCGTCCGCGCCGCCCTCGGTGTCCTGACGGGCGGCCCAGCGGTCCACGGCGGCGAGCGCGGCGGGTGCGTCCAGGTCGTTGGCGAGGGCCTCGCGCAGCTCCTCGACGAGCTGGTCGGCGGACGGCCCGTCCGGCCGGGACACGGCGGCGCGCCAGCGCGCGAGGCGCTCGACGGCGTCCTGGAGGACCTGGTCGGTCCACTCCCAGTCGGCGCGGTAGTGGTGGGCGAGGAGCGCGAGCCGGATGGCGACGGGGTCGACCCCGTCGTGCCGGAGCTTCGACACGAACACCAGGTTGCCCTTGGACTTGGACATCTTCGCGCCGTTGAGCGCGACCATCCCGGCGTGGACGTACGCCTTGGCGAAGGGGTGCTCCCGGGTCAGCGCCTGCGCGTGCGAGGCGCCCATCTCGTGGTGCGGGAAGATCAGGTCGGAGCCGCCGCCCTGCACGTCGAAGCCCATGCCCAGGTGGTCGAGGGCGATCGCCACGCACTCGATGTGCCAGCCGGGCCGGCCGCGGCCGAGCGAGGCGCCGTCCCAGCTCGGCTCGCCCTCGCGGGCCGCCATCCACAGCATCGGGTCGAGCGGGTTCTTCTTGCCGGGCCGGTCCGGGTCGCCGCCGCGCTCGGCGGAGAGCAGCCGCATGGCGGCGGCGTCGAGCCCCGACACCTCGCCGAAGTGCGGGTCGGCCTCGACGGAGAAGTACACGTCCCCTTCGAGCTCGTACGCGGCGCCCTGGTCCCGCAGCCGCTCCACGAGCGGCACGATCCCGGGTATCGACTCGACGGCGCCGATGTAGTGCTGGGGCGGAAGCAGGCGCAGGGCGGTCATGTCCTCGCGGAACAGCGCGGTTTCGGCCTGCGCGAGCTCCACCCAGTCCTTGCCGTCGCGGTTCGCCCGCTCCAGGAGCGGATCGTCCACGTCGGTCACGTTCTGTACGTAGTGCACCTGCCGCTTGGTGTCGAGCCACACGCGCTGCACGAGGTCGAACGCGTTGTAGGTCGCCGCGTGACCCATGTGGGTCGCGTCGTACGGAGTGATGCCGCAGACGTAGAGACGGGCGACGGGACCGGGTTCGAGGGTGACGAGTTCACCGGTCGCGGTGTCGTGGATCCGGAGGTCGCGGCCCTTGCCGGGCAGGGCGGGGACCTCAGAAGCGGGCCAGGCATACATGCCATGAGCCTAACCGGATGCACCGTCCACATACGACCCCGGGGACGATCCACTGTGGTCGGCCGGTCCGCCCGGCGGCCGGGCGACCCTTCAGGAGGGGCTCACACCGGCGGCCAGGGAATGGCGGGCCACTCCCCCGAAGGCGTGGGATGCCGCCCCGAGGCGAGCAGCGCGTCCACCCGCGCCCGGGTGGCCTCCACCTCGGCCGCGGTGAGCAGCTCCGCGAGGCGCGAGGCCAGCGCCCCGCCCGCGGCGAGCCCGTCCCGCAGGACCCCGAGCCCGTCCACCGCCTCGTCCGTGAGCTTCTCCCCCGCCCAGCCCCACAACAGCGTCCGCAGCTTGTCCTCCACGTGGAACGTGACCCCGTGGTCGATCCCGTACAGCCGTTCCCCGGCCCCGGTGATCAGGTGTCCGCCCTTGCGGTCCGCGTTGTTGATCACCGCGTCGAGCACGGCGAGCCGCCGCAGGCGGGCGTCGTCCGCGTGCACGAGCAGCGCCGTCCGGCCCTCGCCCACCTCGGCGAACCCGACGGCCTTCCAGCCGTCCCCGGGCTCGTCGCCCTCGACGAGGGCGAGCAGCTCCTCGCCGTCGGCCTCCTCGCCGGGCGAGTCGATCCACAGCTGGACCATGCCCTCGCCGTAGGGGCCGTCCCGCAGCACGGTGGGCGGCACGAGCCCCCACCCCAGCGCCTCGGACACCTCGTACGCGGCGACCTCGCGCTCGGCGAGCGTCCCGTCGGGGAAGTCCCACAGGGGCCGCTCCCCGCGGACGGGCTTGTACACACAGGGCACCGAGGCGCCGTCGTGCGCGACCGAGCAGTACAGCACCGCGTTGGACGCCTGCCGGATCTGCCCGCGCACGCTCAGCTCACCGCGGGTGAGCAGCTCCGCGGCGGTCAGGCTCCCCGCCGGTATCCGTTCTGGCGCGGGCATACGTGTCCTTCCGGGTCGAGCGGCAGGCTGCACAGCGGGCACGGCGGGCGCCCGGCGTTCACGACGTCGAGGGCGCGCTTGGCGAAGGCCCTGGCCTGCGCCCCGGTGAGCCGGACGCGCAGCATCGGCGGGCCGTTCTCCTCGTCCTGCAGGAGCCTTTCCTCGGCCTCCGCGAGGTCTTCGTCGGAGTCCGCGTCCAGCTCGACGAGGGCCTGCGCCTCCACGATCATCCGTTCGGCCTCGCCGTCCCAGGCCAGGGCCATCGTGCCGACCCGGAACTCCTCCTCGACGGGCGAGTCGAGCGGGGCGCTGTCCGCGACCTCGGTGGGCGCCACGGCGGGCACCGCCGCGCTGCCCCCGCTGCGCCGCACCACCTCGTCGAGGAGCTCTTCCATGCGCTCGGCGAGCGCGGCCACCTGGGTCTTCTCCAGGGCCACGCTGGTCACGCGCACCCCGGCGGACGCCTGGAGGAAGAAGGTACGCCGCCCGGGCAGCCCGACCGTTCCGGCCACGAAGCGTTCCGGCGGGTCGTAGAGGAACACCTGACGGGACACGTCCTGTCTCCATTGGAATCGACTGCATGTTCTTGGCGCGTGCATGTTCTTGGCGCGACAACTGCACTGAACCCTACTGCGGGCGACGATCACGGTCATCGCGCGTCTCACGGTGCGCCCGTGTCTCCCCCCACCTGAGCATCTTGGCCCGCGGGCTCGGCGCGCGGGGCGAGGGAGGCGAAGTCCCCGGTGTCCCCGAGCCGGACGAGAAAGGGGCGCAGCCGGGTGTAGCGGATCGCCGTGATGGAACACGGCTCTACGGAGATGCGCTGAAAGAGGTCGAGATGCAGTCCGATGGCGTCGGCGACGAGGGACTTGATGATGTCGCCGTGGGAGCACATGAGGTACACGGCGTCGGGGCCGTGGTCGCGCTCCACGCGCGCGTTCCACTCCCGTACGGCCTCGGCGGCGCGGGTCTGCATGGCGCGCAGGGACTCGCCGCCGGGGAAGGCCGCGGCGGACGGGTGCTGCTGGACGACCTCCATCAGCGGTTCGCCGGCGAGCTCGGCGAGCTTGCGGCCGGACCAGTCGCCGTAGTGGCACTCGCCGATGCGGTCGTCGGTGTGCACGGTGAGGTCCGGGCGGGCGGCCCTGAGCGGCGCGAGGGTCTCCTGGCAGCGCTGGAGGGGGCTGGTGACGGCTTCGGCGAGCGGCAGCGCGGCGAGGCGTCCGGGCAGCTCGGCGGCCTGGCGCGTACCGCGCTCGTCGAGGGCGACGCCGGGGGTCCACCCGGCGAGCAGGCCTGCGGTGTTGGCCGTGGAACGGCCGTGCCTGACGAGGATCAGCGTGGGCATGCGGATCAGCCTAAGCCGCCGAGCGGGTGCGGCAGCAGTGCTGCTTGGGAAGAATGCCCAACGTGATCGTCGACTGTGCCATCTACCAGCACGGGCGCCGGACCGAGGGGCCCGCGGACTTCTCCGACGCCCTGGACGAGGCCCGCGCGGCCGGGGACGCGTTCGTGTGGATCGGCGTGCACGAGCCGACGGAGGACGAGTTCGACCGGGTCACGGAGGAGTTCGCGCTGCACCCGCTGGCGGTCGAGGACGCCCTCAAGGCGCACCAGCGGCCGAAGCTGGAGGTGTACGAGGACTCGCTCTTCATGGTCCTGAAGCCGGTGGTGTACGAGCCGGAGAGCGACACGGTGTCGTCGGGCGAGCTCATGGTCTTCATGGGGGACTCGTTCGTGGTGACCGTCCGGCACGGCGAGGGCGCGCCGCTCGGCAGCGTGCGGCACCGCCTCGAAGCGGAACCGGAAGTTCTGAAGCACGGTCCGACCGCGGTGCTCTACTCGATCGCCGACGCCGTGGTGGACCACTATCTGGAGGTCGCCGAGGAGCTCCAGACGGACCTGGAGGTCCTGGAGGCGGAGGTGTTCTCGCCGGACAGCGGCGGCTCGCGGAACTCGGCGTCGCGGATCTACCGGTTCAAGCGCCAGATCCTGGAGTTCCGCCGGGCCACGGGCCCGCTCGCGATGCCGCTCGGCCGGCTGGCCGGGGTGGGCCCGCCCGGCCGCGCGGTGCCGTACGTGAACGAGTCGGCGCAGCCCTATCTGCGG
This sequence comes from Streptomyces spectabilis, assembly GCF_008704795.1. Taxonomy (NCBI): domain Bacteria; kingdom Bacillati; phylum Actinomycetota; class Actinomycetes; order Kitasatosporales; family Streptomycetaceae; genus Streptomyces; species Streptomyces spectabilis. The sequence continues at coordinate 2,280,473 of NZ_CP023690.1, forward strand.
GACGTCAGCGACCATCTGACGCGGGTGAACGAGTCCGTGGAGGGCCTGGACCGCCTAGTGACCGACATCCTGTCCGCGCATCTGGCGCAGATGAGCGTGCGGCAGAACGACGACATGCGGAAGATCTCCGCCTGGGCGGCCATGGCGGCCGTGCCCACGATGATCGCGGGCGTCTACGGCATGAACTTCGACCACATGCCCGAGCTGCGGTGGTGGTGGGCGTACCCGGCGGTGATCCTGCTGATGGCCACTCTGGAAGTGGTCCTGTACCGGATGTTCAAGCGCCGGGGCTGGCTGTAGCGCACGCGCGCGTGGCGGGTCCGCGCGCGAGGCCCTTCAGGCGAATTCGGGTGCCGAGGTGGCGGGCCCGCCCAGGGCGTCGCGCCGCTCGGGCATCTTCAGGCTCACCATCCTGCGCCAGCCGCCGAGGCGCTCGTACGCGTACATGGCGTGGATGCCCGCCGCGAGCGCCTTGGCCTTGGTGGGCGTCCAGCCGAGGATGCGACCCATGCGCTCCATGACGGCGAGGCTGACGTCGCGGTAGATCCGGATCTCGACGTGCGCGGTCTCCTGGAGGGTGCGCTGGATGGCGCGGCCGTGGCCCGCGTACGCGAAGCGGAGCAGCTCCTCGTGGCAGTAGGCCAGGTGGTTGTCCTCGTCGTTCGAGATCATCTTCACGGCCTTGCCGATCTCCGGGTGGTCCGCGAAGTACTTGCGGAGCATCACCATCTGGTCGGCGGCGCGCTGCTCGGTGACCCGGCTGTGCGACAGGTACGTGATGATGTCCTGCTCGGTCAGCGGCTCGTCGGCGCGGAGCTTGTCGTGCGCCAGGCCGATGCCGTGCCGCTCCAGGAGCAGCGTGTAGTCGGTGTCGTGCGGGACCTCGCAGGGCTCCAGGCCGCGCTTCCTCAGGAGCGCGTTGAAGATCCGTCCGTGCTTGTCCTCGTCGGCGCCGTGCCGGGTGATCTTGGGGGCGAGGGCGCGCTGACTCTCCGGGACGAGGGCGGCGATGCGCCCGTTCTCCCAGCCTCCCTGGGACTCACCGCTGGCCGCGATGGAGCAGAACAGCCGGAACGACTCGTCGTTGTCGACGATCTCCCCGAAGAGACTCTTGGCCGAAAGCATCGCAGGCACCTCCATGCCCTACCGGACCGCACGGACTTCCGCAAAGAACGAGTCAAATGCGGAGTGCGGGAGTAGGCAACAGCTGTATGGGCCAGCTCAGCCGAACGAAGGAGTTTCACGGGCCGAACGGGGCCGTAACCGGAGGGCGTGTCGCGGCGTTGTGCTCCGTGACGGCCGTGGCGGGGAAGACCCCCGAGCCCCCACCACGGCCGCAGAAATCGTCAGGCGACCCCGGCCCGCTCCAGGGCCTCGGTGCCCGCCCGCAGCGCGGTGAGCCGCTCCTCGAGCGTGAATCCCGCGGGGGCCAGGGTGAGGGTGGTGACCCCGGCCGCCGCGTAGGCCCGCATCCGGTCGGCGATCCGGTCCACGGAGCCGAGCAGCGACGTCGAGTCGATGAGCGAGCGCGGCACCGCGGCGGCCGCGCCGTCCTTGTCGCCGGACAGGTACTTCTCCTGGATCTCGGCCGCTTCCTTCTCGTAGCCCATGCGGCCCGCGAGCTGGTTGTAGAAGTTCTGCTTGCGGCTGCCCATGCCGCCCACGTACAGCGCGGTGTACGGCCGGAACATGTCGGCCAGGGCGTCGACCTGGGAGTCCTCGCCGACCGCGAGGGGCAGCGTCGGGACGACGTCGAAGCCCTCCATCGTCTTCCCGGCCTTCTCGCGCCCGGCCCGCAGGTGCTTGAGGGCGGTCTCCTCCAGGTGCTCGGCCGCCGGGAAGATCAGCAGGGCGCCGTCGGCGATCTCACCCGTCTGCTCCAGGTTCTTGGGGCCGATCGCGGCGATGTACAGCGGGATGTGCTCGCGCTGCGGGTGCACGGTGAGCTTGAGCGGCTTGCCGGGGCCGCCCGGCAGGGGCAGCGTCCAGTGCGCGCCCTCGTACGACAGGCGCTCGCGGGTCATGGCCCTGCGGACGATCTCGACGTACTCGCGCGTGCGGGCCAGCGGCTTGTCGAACTTCACGCCGTACCAGCCCTCGGAGACCTGCGGGCCCGAGACGCCGAGGCCCAGGCGGAAGCGACCGCCGGACAGCGAGTCGAGGGTGGCCGCCGTCATCGCCGTCATCGCGGGCTGCCGTGCCGGGATCTGGAAGATCGCCGAGCCGACGTCGATGCGCTCGGTCTGGGCCGCCACCCAGGACAGCACGGTGGCCGCGTCCGAGCCGTAGGCCTCGGCCGCCCAGCAGACCGCGTATCCCAGCTTGTCGGCCTCCTTCGCGACGGTGAGGTTGTCCGCGTCCATCCCCGCGCCCCAGTAGCCGAGGTTGATCCCGAGCTGCATGGCCGAATCCCCTTACTCATGAGTAACGTCCCTGTGCCGGGGACTGTAGCGCGCGGCCGCGCGATCCGTCAGGGGCGGACGGGGCGGGTGCGCCCCGGTCCGGCCGTCGGGGGTGATCGGGTTGTCCACACCCGCGCGTTTGTCCACAGGCACGCCACGTGTCCGGGCGTGGCCAGTAATCTCGCGGCCATGGAGCAGAGGCATCTCGGCCGCACGGGTCTGCGCGTGTCCCGGATCGGGCTCGGCACCCTCACCTGGGGCCGCCCCGAAGAGACCGGTGAGAGCGACGCCGCCGACCTGCTGAAGGCCTTCTGGGAAGCGGGCGGCACCCTCGTCGACACGGCCGATGTGTACGGCGACGGCGAGGCCGAGTACCTCCTCGGCCGCCTCGTGGAGCGGCTCGTGCCGCGCCGCGACCTCGTCATCGCGACCAAGGCGGGCAGCGTGCCCGACCCCGACCGCCGCTTCGACTGCTCGCGCGGCCATCTCCTGTCGGCGCTCGACGCCTCCCTCGCCCGCCTCGGCACGGACTATGTGGACGTCTGGCAGGTGCACGCCTTCGACCCGGAGACTCCGCTCGAGGAGACGCTCCAGGCCCTGGACATCGCGGTCGCCAGCGGCCGCGCGCGGTACGCGGGCGTGTCCAACTTCAGCGGCTGGCAGCTGGCGAAGGCCGCGACGTGGCAGCTGGCCGCCCCCGGCCCCCGCACCCGCCTCGCCAGTACGCAGATGGAGTACTCCCTGCTCCAGCGCGGCATCGAGCGCGAGGTGCTGCCCGCCGCCCTCGACCTGGGCGTGGGCCTGCTGCCGTCGTCACCGCTCGGCCGCGGCGTCCTGACCGGCAAGTACCGGCACGCGACACCCGCCGACTCGCGGGGCGCCTCCGAGCAGTTCGCCCCCTTCGTCGCGCCGTATCTCGACGAGGCGGCGAGCCGCGTCGTGGACGCCGTCGCCATAGCGGCGGACGGACTCGCCGTGACGCCGCTGCACGTGGCCCTCGCCTGGGTGCGCGACCGCCCGGGAGTGGCCGCCCCGATCGTCGGCGCGCGCAACGCGCAGCAGCTCACGGCGGCGTTGTCAGTGGAGACCCTTAGTCTTCCTGACGAGATCTGCCAGGCGCTCGACGACGTGTCGACGCCCGTGCATCGCTACCCAGACCAGGACTGGAGCACGTTGTGAGTACGGAGTCCGCTGCCGCGGAGGTTGCCGAGCCCGAGGCCCCGGAGGCCGCGGCGGAGCCCGAGGCCGAGGCCGCACCGGAAGCCGAGGCCACGCCGGAGGACGCCGCCGCGCCGGGCGAGGACGCCGGGGCCGACGCGTCCGGGACGGACGACGGACCCGAAGCCGCCGCGGACGCCCGGGGCACGGCCGAGGGCGGGGCGGGCGGTGAGCCGTCCGAAGCCGAGGCCGAGCTGGCCGCACAGCGGGAGCTGCGGCAGCGGATCGAGGAGCGCAAGGCGGCCAGGACCGCCCCGGTGGACGCCGGCACCAAGCTCCAGGGCACGGCGGCGGACCTGCTGGCGGCGGTGCGGGCCGTGGAGAGCGGGGAGAAGCCCGTGGCCTCCGCGTTCCGCGAGCCCGAGCCCGTCGCGCCGCGCAGGCCCGCGCCGGAGCCGGTGCGGCGGCAGGCCCCCGAGGCCCCCGCCGCTCCGGCCGAGCCCGCCCGGGAGGCCGTCGCCGCGGTGGCGGCGGTCCTCGGCGAGGGCGGCGCGCCCGCCGCGCTCGCGGCCAAGGCGGCGGCCGCGCTCGGCGAGGGCGCCGACGGACAGCTGCGCGACGACCCCTGGCAGTTGCTGCGCGTCCCCGGGGTGCGGCCCGAGCAGGCCGACGGCTTCGCGCGGGCGCTGCTCGGCGACGCGTGCGGGCCCGGGGACGAGCGCCGGGGCCGCGCCCTGACGGTGTGGCTCCTGGAGCAGGCCGCGCTCGCGGGGCACACGGCCCTGGACGCCGCCGCCCTCACCGCGGCGCTCGGGCAGCGCGCGGTGCCGGACCCGGACGAGGCCGTGCAGAGCGCCCTCGCCGAGGGCGATGTGCTCGTCTTCCAGGACGCGCTGGACGACGCCCCGCAGGGCGCCCCGGCCGCCGCCTCAGCCGCCGCCCCGGCCGACGGGGAGTCCGAGTCCGACGAGGAGGCCGCGCCCCCGGTCCGCGTCCTGTTCGGCCTGGAGCGGTACGCGCTGGCGGAGGAGAGCCTCGCCGACGGCCTCGCCCGCGTCATCAACTCCCTGCCGAAGGACGAGGGGTCGGGCCCGGGGGCCGAGGCGTGGGAGTCCGCCGCGAGCTCGGCGTCCGGCTCCACCGCCGAGCTGATCCGCGCCGTCGCCGCGCACGGCCTGGTGCTGCACACCGGCGGCGAGGCGGCACGGGCCGAGCCCGCCGCCCTGGTCGCGGCGGCGCGCTCGCTGGGCCTGCGGGTGTGCGCGGCCGCCCACACCGCGGACGGGCAGCGCCGCCTCGCCGAGTCCGCCCGTGGCGAGGGCGATGCCGAGGAGACCACCGCCGTCACCGTGGCCGGGCTGCTGTCCGGGCGGCAGGGGCCGGGGCGGGACGCCGACGGCGCCCTGGCCCTGGACCTCCTCGTGGTCCTGGACGCACCGCAGCTGGACGTGGAAGCGGCGGCGATGCTCGTCGAGTCGCTGCCGGACGGCGCACGGCTTGTGCTCAGCGGTGATCCCGGCGTGCTGTGGTCGGCGGGCCCCGGCCGGGTCTTCGCCGACGTGCTCGCGGCCCGCGCCTGCCCGCAGGTCGTCTCGCGCACCCCGGACCCCGGCCCGGTCGGGGAGCTGGTGTCCGGCATCGGCGTCGGCGAGCTCACCGAGGTCGCCGCACCGAACAAGGAAGTCGTGATCGTCCCGGTCCACGACGCCGCCGACGCGATCCGGCGCACGGTGCAGCTCGTCGCGGACTCCGTGCCGCGCGCCATCGGAGTGCCGTCCGAGCACACGCAGGTCATCACGCCGGGCCACGGCGGAGCTGCGGGCACCCGCGCGCTGAACGCGGCGCTCAAGGAGCGGCTGAATCCCGGCCCTGGCCGCTTCGGCGGCTTCGACCCGGGCGACCGCGTCGCCCACGCCGCGGTGCCGGGCCGCACGGCGCTCGGCCGTGTCGTGCGGGCCGACGCGGAGGGCCTGCACCTGGAGTGCGACGGGGTCCCTGTCGTCGTGGCCAAGGAGCGGGTGGAGCAGAGCGTGCGGCACGCCTGGGCCGTCACCGCGCACCAGGCGGCGGGGCGCCGCTGGCCCGCCGCGGTCGTGGTGCTGCCGGGCGACGCCGCCGCGGCCCTGACCCGGCCGTGGGTGTACGCGGCGTTCAGCCGCGCCGAGCGCCATCTGTCGGTGGTCCAGGGGGTCGCGCAGGCCCTGCCCCAGGCGGTCGCGGAGCGCCCGGCCAAGGAGCGCACGACGCGGCTGCGCACCCTGCTGCGGCCCCAGCTTCCCGAGGCGGGCTGAGCGCTTCGCCGGACGGCCGCGACGGACCGTTGGTCACCTGCGGGTCCGTCGTGGCTGGTCGCGCAGTTCCCCGCGCCTCTTCGGGGCGCTGCCGCTCGGAAGCACGCGGACGCCCCCGGCCGGGTCACCGGCCGGGGGCGTCCGCGTGTTCAGACGGACTCGTGGGCCCGCCGCGCTTCGCCGCGCCTAGGCGGGCTCACCGCGCCCGCGCTCGACGACCTCCACGTCGTCGACGTCGTCGAGCGGCATGACCTCGTCCGGGTCGTAGCCGAGCCCGCCGTCCAGATCCGGATCAGCCGGATCCGGCCCGTCGTCGGCGTCCTCCAGGTCCTCAAGACCGTCCTGCTCGTCGTCGAAGACCGCGCTGACGTCGAAGCGGCACACCACCCGCTGCGGGTCGGTCTGGTCGAAGGGGGACTCCAGCCACTCGCCCGCCTCCGCGGGCTCGTCCAGGGCCGTGACCCACAGCGTGGAGTCACCCTCCTCCAGGCCGAACTCCTTGTGCCGGGAGGCGATTTCGTCTGGTTCGAACTCACCGAAGAGCAGGCCGATGGCGCCCGGCAGCGTGCCCGCCTGGCGGTCGTCGTCCGTCGCGTCCTCGTCCGCGGCCTCGACGCGCGCGGCCTGGGCGAGCAGTCGCTGCGGCTCCGCCACCGCGTAGTCGCGCCGGATCAGCACGCTCAGGGCGGTCGGCTCCGCGGGGCCCTGGTACGGCGGCAGGCTGTCCTCCGCGCCGGGGATCTCGAAGGGGGTGACCTCGTCGTAGCGGTCGTAGAGCAGCTCGTCGTAGGCCTCCGCCGCGGCGGCCAGCTCGTTGAACGCTTCGTAGACGTCCGGATCGTCCTCGCCCGACCTGCGTTCGACCGCGGCGAGATGGCGGTCGAGCGCGGTCTTGACCGCCTCGGCGGCGGCGCGTACCTCGGCAGCGGTGGGCTGCGCAGCATCAGACATAGTGCAGACGCTATCCGTACCGGGCCCGTGCCCGCACAATAGATGCGATGCCGGAATACGAATTTGTCGACGTGTACGTTCCCCGCGGGGTCTCCCGCAAGGAAGCCACACGTCTCCTGACGGACCACGCAGAGTACGGACACTGGGAGTTGGACCGCCTCAGCCTCCACGCCGACGGCAGTCGGCGGGTGCGGCTGCGACGGCGCATCATCCGCCAACTGCGGGCCACTTGGTGAGCCGTCGCAGGCAGGTGGTGTGAGTAGGGAGGGGGCCCCGCGGTCGCGGGGCCCCCTCCCTACTCACACCACCTCAAGCACGTGCTTTGCGGTACAGGACCGAGCCCGCGAGCAGCATGCCCGCGCCCATCGGCAGGGCGATGCCCGCCGACAAGGGGCTGCCGGTCCGGGCGAGCTGGTCCTTGCCCTCGGGCGGGGTGAGGACCTGGGTGTCCGGCTGGTTCGGGGTGCCGACGGGGTGCGTCGTGCCGGGGTGGGCGGGGACCTCCGCGCCGGGCCGACCGGGGGCGGTGGGGGCGCCCGGCTTCCCGGGCTGACCCGGCTGACCTGGCTTCCCTGGGTGACCGGGCTGCCCCGGCTTTCCTGGCTGACCAGGCTGTCCGGGCGTTCCCGGCTTCCCTGGGTGGCCCGGCTGGCCCGGCTCCCCCGGATTGCCGGGCTTCCCTGGCTTCCCGGGCTCTCCGGGCTCTCCGGGCTTCCCCGGTTCCCCGGGCTGACTGGGATTGCCCGGCTGAGTCGGGTTCCCGGGCTGGCTCGGGTTCCCCGGCTGCGTCGTACCGCCGTCCCCGTGGTTCGCGCAGTCGTTGCCCGTGACGGCGTTGCCCGCGCCGCCGATGGTGACGCTGTTGCCGCAGACGTTCACCGGGGCGTGCACCGGCGCCTGCACGGTGTTGCCGGAGCCGATGCCGGGCGAGTCGTGCGTACCGCCGTGGGCCGACGAGCCGCCGCCCGCCGGGGGCTGCTCGCCGTAGCCGCCCCCATAGCCGTCCCCGTGTCCTGGCGAGCCGGACGCGTTCGTACAGCTGTTGCCGATCGCGGGATTCAGCGCGCCCACCACGTTCACGGTGTTTCCGCACGCGTTCACCGGAGCGTGCACGGGCGCCTGCACCGAATTACCCGAAAGGACCCCCGGGGAATTCGAACTGCCGCCATTCGCATTCGAGTCGGCGTGGGCGTAGCCGCTGGTGACAGCGAGTACGCCACCGGCGGCCGCCGCAGTGATCAGTCCTTTGCGCGTGACCTGTCGCATTGCTTTCCCTGCCCCTTAGTTTCGGAATGCGCACGGGCCTCCTTGCGCCGTGCGCTCAATGCCCGCGGCCCCGGAGTGCATGGCACGCACTCCGGGGCCGATGGACTCAGACCCTCATTGGGGTGACGCCCCTCAGGGGGCGAGGCACAGCAACGTCACTTGTTGACGCAGTAGTTGCCGAAGGCAGGGTTGAGCACGCCGATCACCGAGATGGTGTTGCCGCAGGCGTTCACCGGCACGTGCACGGGGACCTGCACGACGTTGCCGGAGGCGACGCCCGGGGAGTGCACGGCAGCGCCCTGGGCACCGGCGTCGGCAGCGGCGACGCCCGCACCGGCGAGCACCAAGCCGCCGGTGGCAACCGCGGCGGCGACAACCTTCTTGATCATTGTTCCTCCTAGTTGGCAATGCGGCCCCAGCCGCGGACCGCACCATCTGTAACGAGGAGGCCATAGGACGGCTACGAGCGCCGGACTGCTTTCACTCTTTTCAGTCCAATACGCACGCGCAGCCGATTATTGGAGTTTCGTTTCGGCTTATTGACTGGATTATGGGGCGGCGGCCGCCCCGGTTACGACGCGTCGATGAAGCGGTCGAGCACGCGCACGCCGAACTTCAGCCCATCCACCGGTACCCGCTCGTCCACGCCGTGGAACATGCCCGCGAAGTCCAGCTCCGGCGGCAGCTTCAGCGGCGCGAAGCCGAAGCCGCGGATGCCGAGGTCGTCGAAGGACTTGGCGTCCGTACCGGCCGAGAGCATGTACGGGACGGCGCGGGCGATGGGGTCCTCGGCCTGGAGCGCCAACTGCATGGCGTCCACGAGCGCGCCGTCGAAGGTGGTCTCCAGGGCCTTGTCCGCGTGCACGTCCTCACGCCTGACGTTCGGCCCCAGGATCCGGTCCAGGTCGGCGAGGAACTCCTCCTCGTACCCCGGCAGGAACCGCCCGTCGACGTGCGCGGTGGCCTGCCCGGGGATCACGTTGACCTTGTAACCGGCGCCCAGCTGCGTCGGGTTCGCGGTGTTCTGGAGCGAGGCGCCGATCAGCTTGGCGATGCCGCCGAGCCGGGCGAGCGTCTCGTCCATGTTCTCCGGGTCGAGCTCGGTGCCGAGGGCGTCCCCCAGCTCGTCGAGGAAGTGCCGCAGCGTCTTGGTGACCCGGATCGGGAACTTGTGCCGCCCGAGCCGGCCGACGGCCTCCGAGAGCTCCGTGATCGCGTTGTCCTTGTGGATCATCGAGCCGTGTCCGGCGGTGCCGTCCACGGTGAGCTTCATCCAGTGCATGCCCTTCTGGGCCGTCTCCACGAGATACAGCCGCAGCTTCTCGTTGACGGTGAAGGAGAAGCCGCCGACCTCGCTGATCGCCTCGGTCACGCCTTCGAAGAGGTCCGGGTGGTTGTCCACCAGGTAGCGCGCCCCGTACGTGCCGCCCGCCTCCTCGTCCGCGAGGAAGGCGAGCACGATGTCCCGCGGCGGCTTGCGGCCGCTGCGCAGCCGGTCGCGCACGACCGCGAGGGTCATCGCGTCCATGTCCTTCATGTCGACCGCGCCCCGGCCCCACAGGCAGCCGTCGGCGATCTCCCCGGCGAAGGGGTGGTGCGTCCAGTCCTGCGCGTTGGCCGGGACGACGTCGGTGTGGCCGTGGATGAGCAGCGCGGGCCGCGACGGGTCCTCGCCCTCGATGCGGGCCACGGTGGAGGCGCGCCCCGGGTGCGACTCGAAGATCCGTGGTTCGAGCCCCACCTCCGCGAGCTTCTCCGCGACGTACTCGGCGGCCTTGCGCTCCCCCGGCCCCGAGTGGTCGCCGTAGTTGCTGGTGTCCATGCGGATCAGGTCCCGGCAGAGGTCGACGACCTCGTCCTCACCGGACACGGCCCCCGCCCCGTTCACCCTGCCGCCCGTGGTCGGCTCGCTCACGCTGTTCCTCCCGCTGTCGCACTCTCGGTCCCTTCCATCCTCCCGCGCCCGGCGTCCTGACCCAAGGGCGGGCGCCCGTCGTCATACGCCGTTCACGCTGATGACCTGCGTGATCAGGCACCCCCGAATGTTTGCTATGGTTTTCCACGTCGCCGCGGGAAACCGCGACAGACCACCGGTCCGGGTGGCGGAATGGCAGACGCGCTAGCTTGAGGTGCTAGTGCCCTTTATCGGGCGTGGGGGTTCAAGTCCCCCCTCGGACACAATCAGTACACCATCCGGTGCTGGCCGACTCTCGGCCAGCACCGTTTGTGTTTGGTGGTCGTAGGTCAGGCACAGGCCGAGCTGGCGGTAGACGTCGGCCTTGTCGGCCGGGTCGGCCTTTTCCAGGATGGTGAGCAGTCCGCAGAGGGCATCGGTCAGGTTTTTGATCTCTGTGGGGCTCAGCTGCGCCAGCGGTCATTCCTGGGTGGCGGTGCGCCGGTCCAGGGCTCGCTGGGCGGTGCTGCGGCGGGTCTGGGTCTCGCGGGTCCAGGTGGCAATCAAGGTGGGGTCGGCTCCGGCTTCCAGGGCGACGCGGTACCTGACGAGCGTGCGGTCGCAGGCGGTGATCTCGCGGCGAGCGACCTCGGTACGGGGTCGGTTGCGGGCTGGTCCTGTGCGAGTGCGGCCAGTGAGGCGGCCAGGTGGTCGAGGACGAAGGCCTGGGCCAGCCACGCGTCCAGGGTGGGCAGGACGGCGTCCTCGCGCAGGAGCACGTTCAGGGGATGTTCCAGGTGGTTGGCGAGGGCGTATTCGGCGGGGAAGCGGCAGCGGTAGTGGGCGCGGCCGTGGGTCCAGTTGCCTTGCATGTGCCGTTCGCACCGAGCGTGGAAGGACCAGCCTTTGAGGGCGTAGGGGTGGCGGGTGCGCAGCACGGTTCGGCCGGTGGAGGCCGGGCCGCGTGAGGCCAGGCGCCCCTGGACCGCATCGAAGATCTCACGGCTGATCAGTGCGGGGTGGGCGGGGCGCTCGGAGTAGATCCACTGGTCTTCGGGGTTCCGGCGCGGGGCAGTGGTGCGCCCGAGGCCGACGTCGTTGACGTCGATGAGGGTTTCCTGTTTGTGCTGGCGGTTCCAGACCTGGTGTCCGGTGTAGCGGGGGTTGGTGAGGATGGCCCGTACCGCGCTCTTGGACCGGGCGATGCCGCAGCGGTCGGGATTGCGCTGCGGATCGCCGGCCGAGGGGCACGGGATGTGGTCGTCGGTGAGGCGCTGGGCGAGAGCGTAGATGCCGTATTCGGCGAGGTAGTCGGTGAAGAGCCGCTGCACGATGGGGCGGTGGCCGGGTCGACGTCCAGGCGGTGGGCGCGTTGGCCCTGGGCGGCCTTGGCCGGGTCGGGGTGGGGCCTGCGTCGGCGAGGCGGTAGCCGTAGGACGGGCGGCCTCCCAGATAGCGACCTTCGAGCAGGGCCTGGGTGGCCCTCGCCGTGCGCACGCGGAGCTTGATGCGGCTGCGTTCGGCCTTGCTCATGCCGCCGAAGACCGACATGACCAGGTCGTGGGCTTCAGAGTCCGGGTCGTCGGGGCCGCCGACCTCGGGCACCCACAGCTGCACGGCGTAGTGGACGAAGAGGGGGAAGGTCAGGCCGTACTAGTTGCCGTAGAAGGCGCGCTGTGGCTCGCCGATGACCACCGCGTCGAAGCCCCGGTCTGGGGCGGTGAGCAAGGCGGTGGCGCGGGGGCGGCGTTTCCAGGGGATCGCGCGGGACTGGCCGACGTCGAAGTACTCGGCCGCGACGGGCCCCTGCGCCTCGGTCAGGGCGGTGGCGCGGGCCAGTCGCCAGGCCCGGGAGGCCGCCGGGTCCTGCTGGTCCTCGGTTGAGACCCGGCCGTAGAACGCGAAGCGGAGCATCAGCCCGTCCTCCTCTCGCCCTCGCGGGCCCGTGATGCGTTGTGGATCAGCCGCCCCAGCGCCACCGCCACCGGCGGCGTCAGCACGGGTTGCTGTTCGGGCACGATCACCCTCGCTGCCCTGCGGTCGGTTCTGTGTTCCGTTCCAGGGTTGCCCTGTGCCCGGTCCATGGCCAGCCTCCGGCCCCGCGAACCGTGCGGCCCAGAGCGTTCGTGAGGCGCTGCGCGAAATGGAGGGCCACACCTCAAAGGGCCGTTCTTCGAACCGTTTTTCGACAGGGTCAGGCTGTTTAGTAACGCGTTAGTCGGGCTTGAAGGCCTGGTGTACGACAAAGGCGACCAGCGTCCCGCCGTGGCGGCTTGGCGCCGACCACCATTCGTCGGCCAGGGCGTCGACAAGGAGCAGGCCGCGCCCGTGTGCTTCGGTGGCCGAGGGCGAGCGCAGGCGTACGTGCGCGGGGCAGCCGGGGTTGTGCACCTCCACCCGAAGCGCCCCGCCCACTCGGTACCAGTCCACGCGCACCCGCCACGGCCCGTCGGCTCTCCCGTACAGGACGGCGTTGGTGACCAGCTCCGAGACCATGAGGACACAGTCGTCCACGACCGAACAGCCCAGATGGAGGGACTCCGTGAACGTCCGGAACCAGCGGCGCGCACGGCCCACCGACTCCGGGACGGGATACAGGATCATCCCGCCGAGTGGTTCGGACACGTCACTCACGACCCTCGCGCCGGAATTGACGAGCCAGCCGCAGGGCTACTTCCGCGCGAACACGCCCAAGGTTCACCAACCCGAGCTCCGGCGAGGCGTGGTCGACGGCGAGGGACGGGAAGATGATGCCCGCCTCGGCCAGAGCGACCCGAAGCTCCTCAACGGCGGTGTGCGGGTCGACATCGTTTGGCTGCTCATGCGTAGTGGCCATGAACAGGACGCTAGGGAGGCCCAGTTGGAGATTCCACGGGTGTTGCGCAAAGTTGCTTGACGTGGTCTCAAGGTTGCGGGAAGTTTCCCTCAGCGGGTCACCAACACCATGGCCCGTTGCCGCAACAGAGCACGAAGCTGTGGTCCAGCCCTTAGAAGGGGGGACGTCATGGCGCGACGACTGCGCTTCAACGGCACCGGTTCCGGCGAAGGAAGCTGCCCTGCTGTACATGAGGACCTCGACACGGGCGAGGTGATCGTGCACGGGCCTCCGGTCACCAACCCCGACGACCTCGCGAAGCTCCAGCACCTCGACGAGGGAGAAGTGGCCATCGTCGTACCGCGCAACACGCTGATCGACTTCGGACCGCGCGACCGGGACCCTGCACCGCGCATTCTCGATCCGGACCAGTTCGCCCGGCTCTTCGAGAACTTCCAGCACAGTGCGTGGCACCTGGAGATGCGACGACGCTACGCGGTCGACGAGGCCTCGGAGACTTACGCCCAGTTCGTACGCGGCGAGGTCCCCTCCTGGGATCTCGACTCCCGGTGGGGCCGCACCATCCGCCCAAAGACCTCGGACGGTGCGGCCGTCGGGCGTGTCCGCATCGTCGACAACCCACCCACGACAGGGCAGCTGTACCTTCTCGCGCACGCAGAGAAGAACGCCGCCCTCGGGGAGGACGTCCGCAACATGTGGCGTGCCGACGCCCAGCGCGTCCATCTGCCGGACGAAGACTTCTGGATCTTCGACTCTCACATCGTCGCCCTGTGCAACTTCGACGACGATGACAACCTCACGGGCGCAGAGCTGATCACGGAGCCTGCGGCCGTCAACCAGTACAACCGGCTGCGCGATGTCGCGCAGCACCACGCCACCCCGTACAAACAGTTCGTGGCGCAGATGGACGCGAAGGAGTGACCAGGCACCGGTGAGTACCGACTTCCAGCAGGCGCGGGAAGCCCTGGGGACACGGCTTCGCGAACTACGGCTCTCGCGCCCTGGAGGCCGACTCACCGGCGAGCAGTTGGCCCGGCAACTCGGGTGGCACAAGTCCAAGGTCAGCAAGCTGGAGAACGGCAAGCAGACGGCCACCGCCGAAGACCTCCAGGCGTGGGCAGAATCAACGGGCCAACCCGAGGCGTACGAAGAACTCCGGACCCGCCTCGCAGGGTTCGAGGCCCACATCCGTTCCTGGCGCCGCCAGCTCGCCGCAGGCCACCGGGCCGTCCAGGACGCGCACAACGACGCCCAGGCCAACGCCAAAGTGCTGCGCGCCTGGGAGTCCTCCTGGGTTGTCGGAGTCCTCCAGACGCCTGACTACGCCCGCGCAGTCCTGACCCGCTCCGCCGAACTGCACCAGTCACCCCGGGACACCGAAGACGCCGTGCGCGCCCGCATGCAGCGTCAGCAACTGCTATACAGCGCAGGGCGGCGCTACCACATCATCATGTGGGAAGGCGTGCTGCGAGCCCTGGTCTGCTCACCCGCCGTGCTCGCCGCCCAGCTCGACCGGCTGGCCGGGGTCATCGGGATGGACACCGTAGAGCTGGGGATCGTCCCCTTCGGCGCCTCGCTCAAACAACCGCCGGGCGTGGGCTTCTGGATCTACGACGACCGACGCGTGGTCACCGAGACATGGCACGCGGAACTCTGGGTCGAGGACGCCAACAGCGTCGCCACGCATCTGCGCGTCTGGAAGATGATGCAGGAGTCCGCGGTCTACGGAGCCGACGCACACAACGTCATCAACGCCGCACGCCGCGCCCTCGGTTCACGCAGCTAGCTATGAGGCCGCCGGCCGCCCTCCCCCCGGCGTGAACCCCACGTACCTCTGTAGGGGTACGAGTTGCAGGAACCTAAGGAAGTGGCCAAGGCCCCTCGGCCAGCGGCAATGGGCCGGTACAGGGTCTGCCGCTCCATCGGGTAGGGGAAACGGTAGGGAGATTGGAACTACGGTTGGTAGCCCAACAGGAAGCTAGAACGCCTGGTCAGGGCGCTGGCGTAATGGGGCAGCCCCTCCTCGGACACCAGCAAGAAGGCCCCTCTCGAGGGGCCTTCTTCGTGTCTGGGCAGCGGCGTGGCCAACGGCCCGGACGGTTTCCTCGTCAGACCGGGGACGCGAGAACGATCCGGGCCGCGCTGGGCGCGGCCGGCTTCTTGACGCCCTCGGCGCGACGGCAGGTGAGGGGGGTCCACTCTTGTGTGTCGGAGGCAGGACCGGCGCGTGCCGGGGCTGTGGGGCGGCAGTGGTGTGGTCGGACGTGGAGGGTGGCTGTCAGAGGCGGCGTCTACTGTGCGGCCATGGATGACAGCTCACGGAAGCTGAGGGCGGGGCGACGTGCGGACCGGTCCGGGGGCGGGGCGCCCCTTGAGGGGGCGGAAGGCGGCGCGGAGCCGAAGGGGATCGGGCTGTATCACGACATGCGGGTCGAAGAGGACTTCGCCAAGTGCGCCACCCGGCTCTTCGCGATCCTCAAGAAGGCCGCAGAGACGAGCCCCGGCGCTCCGCGCCATCTCTACCTCGACATTCAGGGGCACCGCGACGCAGACGGCGACTACGACGCGGACGCACGGGAGATCATGTGCGACTTCCTGCCGGGATTCCTCGGCCCCTACCTCACGGAGATCAGTACGCCGCTCCGCCAGGGGAAGAACCCCGAACCACAACGTGAGGACGTACCTCGGGTTCTGACGATACGGGACCCCGACCGCGAGCATGCCTACGACCACCGGGAGTTGGGTGTGCGCAACCGGGACAGCCAACCCGACCAGCGGCGGTCAAGACCCCCGGTCCAGGCCATCGCCGACTACCTCGGCCTCGACGAGCCGATCTGCCTGATCTGCTGGCAGGCGCCGGTGGAGCGGGCCCATGTGGTCCCGGAGTCACTCGGCGGGTCCAACGACGTGCGCAACTTCGCCCTCCTCTGCCCTCGCCACCACCGTGAGGCGCCCGACGTCGCGGACGCCGAGGCCTTCTGGTCCTGGGTCGACTATGCCTGTGAGCGCGACGGCCACATGAAGTGGGAGGGGGTCGAGCCGGAGACGCTGGCGACGATGGAACGCCTCGGCCTCCGCGTCGATACGTCCGGGCCGGTGCGGAAGAGCCTGCGTCACTTCGACCGGGTCCGTGACGAACTCGTGCGTCACTACGGCTGGTGTCCTGAGGACTTCGCCGGCGGATACCACTGGGGCGCGTTGATGGAGGAGTTCCACACGGTGATGGACTCGGCGACCAGCACGCACTTCAACGTCCCCAAGAAGGCGTCCACCGAGGCGTGGGCCTTCGAAGTGGCCCGCAGGCGCCTGCGGGACGGGGGTGCGGAGGACCAGGCCGGTGACGACCGGCCGACGGTGTCGAGCCGTCCGTCGGCCGAGCTGGCGGAACGGACCGTGCGCAAGGCGCCGGGCAGCGATGGCGCGCAGAGCCTGGTCAACGCCGCACGGCGGGCCGACGTCGCGATCGAGGCGGCGGCGCTCGTGCGCGAGATCATCAAAACGGCGGGGGCCTCCAGCGCCGAGGAGGTGCTGCGGGGCGTCACGGAGATGGTGGCGGACCGCACCGCGCAATTCGAGCGGCTGGCCGATGAGCTCATGGGAAGCACGGTCTGCCGGCACTGCGGCCACGCCATCGCCCGGATCGGGGACGCGGCCTGGCGCCACAGCGCCGCGGCGCCCATGTCCCGCGGTTGCCGGGCCGCCAGCTTCGACCGGGACGGCACGTGGGACGACTCTCTCGACCGAGCCTGGAAGGCGAGCCCGCCGAAGTCGTCTCGGTGAGTTGCGCTTCCCCTGGTCCATCAGGCATGCGAAGTAGTCCGCGAAGAGACGCTTGTTCTTCAGGATCTGCTCGACATCGACGTTGTCGAAGCGGGCGATGTGTGCGCCCCGGGCGGAGTCGACGGGCGGCTCCAGGACATCCGACGGGCCCGCGGGCTGCACCTCGGCGTGCTCCAGGCGTGTGCCTGCCCGCGGTCCGGGCCTCTTGGTCACCAGGTGCGGGGGCTGGCTGGAATGTGGCTGCCGTTGGGTGGGGGTGGCGGATGACACTTGGTCATGCCGAACGGAGCCCAGTCAGTCATCAGCGGTCTTGTCGAGGCCGGAGTCCAGGTGTGCTTCGCCAATCCCGGTACGTCCGAGCTGCACCTCGTGACCGCGCTCGACGACGCGCCACGGATGCGGCCGGTCCTGTGCCTCTTCGAAGGCGTCGCGACGGGTGCCGCTGACGGGTACGGGCGGATGACCGGCCGCCCCGCGAGCACACTGCTGCATCTCGGCCCCGGCCTCGCGGGCGGGCTGCCGAACCTGCACAACGCGCGGCGGGCCGGCACGCCCGTCGTGAACGTCGTCGGTGACCACGCGCTGCGGCACAAACGGCTCGACGCGCCCCTGGAGTCGGACATCACCGCGCTCGCCCGCACGGTGTCCGCGTGGACGCGGCGCGCGTACGACGCCGCGGACCTCGCGGACGACGTCGCCGACGCCGTCGCGGCCGCGGCCGGGCCGCCGGGGGCCGTCGCCACGCTCGTCGTACCCGCCGACGTGGCCTGGGCGGACGTGGAGAAGCACGCCGGGGCCCGGCGCCGGGCCGCCGTCCCGCACGGGTTCGTGTCCGAGCGGGCGCTCGAAGAGGCCGCCGCGGTGCTGCGGTCCGGGGAGCCCGCCGCGCTGCTGCTCGGCGGCGCCGCCACGCACGGGGCCGGGCTCAGGGCTGCCGCGCAGGTCGCCGGGGCGACGGGGGCGCGGCTGCTGTGCGAGACCTTTCCCGCGCGCCTTGAGCGGGGGGCCGGGCTGCCGCCCGTCGAGCGCCTCGGCTACCGCACGGCCGACGCCGCGGGGCAGCTCGCCGGCGTACGCCATCTCGTGCTCGCCGGGGCGTCGGTGCCGGTGCCGTTCTTCGCGTACCCGGGGCAGAGCGGGGTCGTCGTGCCCGACGGGTGCGAGGTCCGCGACCTCGGCGGTGCGGGGCAGGACGTGGGGGTGGCCCTGCGGGAGCTGGCCGCCGCCGTGGGCGGCGGCACGGCCGCCGCGGTGGCGCGGGAACCGGGGCGGCCCCGGGTGCCCGGCGGGGACCTCACCGCGGAGACCGCGGCCGCCGTGGTGGGGGCGCTGCTGCCCCAAGGGGCCGTCGTCGTGGACGAGTCCAACACCTCCGGGCTCTGGCTGCCCGACGCCACGGCCGGGGCGCCGCCGCACGACTGGCTGACCCTGACCGGCGGGGCGCTCGGGCAGGGCCTTCCGCTCGCCGTGGGCGCGGCCGTGGCCCGGCCCGAGCGGCCCGTCGTCGCGCTCGTCGCCGACGGGGCCGCGATGTACACGCTGCCCGCGCTGTGGACGCAGGCGCGGGAGGGGCTCGACGTCACGACCGTCGTCTTCAGCAACCGCGCGTACGCGATCCTGGGGCTCGAACAGGCGATGATGGGCGCCTCCGTGGGGGCCGCGGGGCGGGAGCTGTTCGATCTCGGGCGGCCCGAGCTCGACTTCGTCGCGCTGGCGCGCGGGATGGGGGTTCCCGCGGGACGGGCCACGACCGTGGAGGGGTTCGCCTCGCTGCTGGAGCGGGGCTTGGCGGAGCCGGGCCCGTTCCTGGTGGAGTGCGTGGTGCCCCCCATCGCATGACGCCGGGCCGCCGCCCCCTCAGCGCGTGGGGTGGGGCGGCACCTGGCGCCACGGGGCGAAGGCGGTGGCCGTCCGGGGCAGGAGTGCGGCGAGGTCGGGGCAGTGGCGCAGGATGACGGACTTCATGCCGCCCTTCTGGACCCAGTCGATGCCCAGCGGGGTGTAGATCTCGGGGCGGAAGTCGACGGTCAGGAAGCGGTCGCTCTGCAGGCGCCTGGTGGCCATGAGGATGAAGACGCGGAACGCCGTGTCGCTGAAGCCGAATCCGGTGGGCGGGTTCTCCGCGAACAGGCCGATCATGGTGTCGACCTCGTCGACGGACGCGTAGACGTCCTTGAGCCGGGCCAGCGTCTCCGGGTCCTCGGTCAGGTCCTCGAAGCGGCGGACGCGCGGCTTGTGCAGGCCCGCGAGGAAGTCGTTGTAACGGGGCACGCCCCGGCGCCGCGTACGGACGAGGTCGACGACGGACAGGTCGATGACCTCGCCCTCGCGCTCGAAGGCCTGGAGGGCGCGGGGGAAGTTGTGGAGCGTGATGGCGCCGGGGTGGGCGATGCCGAAGGAGTAGAGGGTGTTGGCGAGGCCGGTCTTGCGGACGGCGCCCTCGGCGGCGGCGCCGTTGATGTCGAGGAACCCGACGGTTTCGAGGCGCTGCCCGAAGTGGTGCTCGCGCAGCTCGAAGTCGTCGGGGATCAGCGGGTGCATGCGGTAGACGGTGACGAAGTCCTCGGTGAGGGAGTACGGCGCGCCGTGGTGGTCGGGCAGCGTGCCGGGGATGCCGGTGAGCGCGTGGGCGTCGAAGAGCCACAGGCCCAGCTTGGTGAGCCAGCTGTCCGGCGGGCCGTCCCAGTTGGTGTGCAGGCCGATGTCGAGGGCCTCGGTGGCGAGGATCGCGGGGGTCCACTCCACGGTGTGGATCTTGGCGATGAGCGCGGAGACGACGAGCCTGGCCGTCTGGTAGACGGACTCCTCGCCCATGGAGGGGTAGGCCCCCCGCAGGGCGTCGCAGACGGCGTTGTGCTCGCGGGCGAAGAGGGTGTGCATGACGCTCAGGCCGAGCCACCAGCTGTCGGTGAAGCCGCTGAGCGGGACGCCGCTCTGGCCGATCGGCAGATGGCCCCGCTCCAGGCGCAGCTGGGCGCCGCCGTCGGGGATCCGCAGGGAGCGCGCGGTCGTCTCGTCCTCGCCGTACACCTCGGAGCCGTCCCACCAGTGGGACGCGGTGTTGCCGAAGAGGATCGGCGGCCGCCCTTCGGGCACGGGCAGGCCCTCGTTCTCGGCGAAGCGCATCACGGTCTCGGCGGGGCCGCTGGGCGTGTTGCGCCAGGACATCCCGCCGGGCAGCGGCACCTCGACGGTCTTGGTGCCCGCGGGGTGGCGGCGGTGGTTGACCCAGTCGTGCACCTGGAACTGGATCCAGGCGGCGGCGAGGATGTTGAGCGAGGTCGCGGGCAGGAAGGTCTCGCGGTGCAGGAGCTGCCTGCTGACGGTGACGGGGTTCGGGGTGTCGAAGAGGTCGGGGCGGTAGACGGGGGCGAGGTTGCGCCCGAAGGCCGCGCCGACGGAGCCCATGGCGGGCGCGGACAGGTCGTTGTGCGTGCCGTCGTAACTGCGGGCGGCGCGCAGCCGCTCGTCGGCCGGACGCGGTACGGGCACGGGCTTGGGCGGCGCCTCGTGCGCGTCGGTGTCGATGAGGTTGAAGCGGCGCAGCGCCTTGCGCAGGAAGACCAGGTTCAGCAGGCTCGCCCGCGTGCCCAGGCGGTGCCAGGGCAGATAGCGGTTGAGGAGCCGGAAGGCGGCACCCGCGGGGGCCGAGAGGATCCGGTTGCGCAAGGGTTCCCCGGATCGGAAGCGCAGGCCGCCGCGGTGGGCGGCGCTCGCCTCGTAGGCGGCCTTGCGGGCCCGGTTGAGGTTGCCGAGCGGTCGGAAGTCGTCGGTGGTGTACCAGGGGTTGAAGGCCAGTTCCTCCACGCGGCCCGCGGCGGCGCGGGCCTCGGCGGTGTCGAGGTCCTGGCTGGGGATGGTGAGCCGGGCGACCGGCAGGGCGGGGGCGACGGCCTCGCGCCAGTCGGTGGCGCCGTCCTCGATGGGGGTGCGCGTCTCGTCCACGTACCGCTGGACGCACAGGTCGAAGGAGACGTCGGCGGACGCGAGGCGGTGTTCGAGGTCGCGGCGCAGGTGGTTGGGGTCGCGCCGGTCGGAGCGCGGTCCCGGCGCGGCGCCGCCCGCCGGGCGCAGCAGGTACCGGACGGGCCCCGCGTCGCCCCACAGGATCGCGCCGCGGCTCCAGTACGTCTCGCCGGCGAGGCTGGTGACGGCGTGCCGGGTGGCGGCCCGTACGTTGCGCCGCATGCGGGTCGCGGTGGCCGGGCCGACGGCGAGCGGGAGCTTGACAAAGAGGCCGAAGGCGGCGCGCGGCGGGGTGCGGGCGCCCGCCATGGCCTTGGCGAAGGCGACGAACTCGCGGGCGTCCCTGGCGTGCGACACCGGCCAGTTGGTGGCGAGCAGGTCGTGGCTCTCCTCGGCGGTCACGCCGACGCGCACGGCGATGCCGCGCAGGTCGGCGGCGCCGTCGGCCTGCCGGATGCCGCTCGCGTTGGAGATCCGTACGGTCGCCGGGTACTCGGCGCCCGGCTCGGCGAAGCCGCGGCGCAGCGCGTCGGGCAGGTCGTCGTGGAAGCGCAGGCGCGCGTTCTCCACGCCGAGCGCGGCCTTGGCGTGCTGGGTGCGGGCCAGGGAACCGGCGCCCGCGGCGCGCTTGTTGACGTCCTGGACCTTCATCAGCTCGCGGGCGAGCCGCTCGAAGAGGCGTCGCTCCGCTTCCGGGCTGCCGTCCAGATAGCGCTCGTAGCTGCGCTCGTACGGTGTCGCTTGGGCCATCGGGCGCTTCCCTTCGCACGAGGTCGCGTTCACGG
Organism: Streptomyces spectabilis; assembly: GCF_008704795.1. Classification (NCBI taxonomy): domain Bacteria; kingdom Bacillati; phylum Actinomycetota; class Actinomycetes; order Kitasatosporales; family Streptomycetaceae; genus Streptomyces; species Streptomyces spectabilis. Next base: position 2,301,802 of record NZ_CP023690.1, read on the forward strand.
CGGGAGGCGTCGACGCTACTGGCGGCGCCGGACGGCCGCAGCGCGCGATCCCGCCATGTGCGCGGGCCGTGGCCGGGCTCGAACTGGCGGGCGGGCGGCGCCGTTCGGGCCCGTCAGCGGCTTGTGGCGGCGGCGCCGTCGGGGCGGTGCGCGTCCCTCGCGGGCCTTGGTTCCCACGCACCCCACCGCGCCGGGCGCGGCGGTGGCCGGGTCGCGACGCGGCGCGGTCGCGGGGGCGGGTCAGTCGATGAAGTCGCCGTCCACGTAGACCCAGGCGCCGTCGACCCGCTCGAACCGGCTGCGCTCGTGCAGGGCGCCCGGCCGGCCGCTGTCGCGGTACGCGGCGCGGAAGGTGACGGTGCCGGTGCTGTGGAAGGCGGTGCCGTCGGTGGTGTCCTCGATCTCCAGGCCGCTCCAGCGCAGGGCCGGGTCGAAGTCGATGCCGGGCGGGCGGGTGCGCGGGTGCCAGGTGCGCAGCAGATACGCCTCGTCGCGTACGGCGAAGGCGCTGTAGCGGGACCGCATCAGCTCCTCGGGCGTGGCGGCGGCCGCCTCGCCGCGGTGCAGTCGGCCGCAGCACTTGTCGTACGGCAGGGCGGGGCCGCAGGGGCAGGCCCGGGGGTGGGGGGCGCGTGGCGCACGGGGGGACATGCGGGTCATTCTGCCGGGCGGGGTGGTGGCCGGGGGCGGGTGGGGCGGGGGCTCCGAGCGCGGGTCGGGTGAGGCCGGGGCCCCAGGGCGGGCCGGGAGGGCCGGGGCCGCGCCGGGCGCGGTGGACGCGGCCCCGGCCGGGGCCGGTGGGGCGGCGGCGTCGGGTCCGGTGGATGCCATGGAGCGGCGGCTCCGAGCACGGGCCGGGCGAGGCCGAAGCTCCGTGCGGTCAGGGCCGTCAGGGGGCCGGGGCGCCAGGGCTGTTAGGGGGCCAGGCTCACCAGGGCGCCAGGCCCGCGAGGGCGGCACGCCCGCCAGGGCGACACGCCCGCCAGGGCGACACGCCCGCCAGGGCGACACGCCCGCCAGGGCGACACGCCCCTCAGGGCGCCAGGATGTCCAGTTCCTGGAGGGCGCCCTCGGCGATTTCGCGGGTCAGGGCCTCGGCCCGGACCGCGTCGCCCTCCCGCACCGCCTCGGCGAGGCGTACGTGCAGCGTCACGGCCGCCGGGTCGGGGTCCTCGAACATCACGTCGTGCTGCGTACGGCCGGTCAGGATCTCGGCGACGACGTCGCCGAGGCGGGCGAACATCTCGTTGCCCGAGGCGTTCAGGACGGTGCGGTGGAAGGCGATGTCGTGCACCAGGTACGCCTCCAGCTGCTGGCCGCGCGAGGTGGCGACCATGCCGAGCGCGTACTCGGTCAGGGTCGCGCACTGCTCGGCCGTGGCGTGGCGCGCGGCGAGGCCCGCGGCGACCGGCTCGACGGCCGAGCGCAGGACGGTCAGGGAGCGCAGCTGGCGCGGGCGGTCGGCGCCGGCCAGGCGCCAGCGGATGACCTGCGGGTCGTAGACGTTCCACTCCTCGGCGGGCAGGACGGTCACGCCGACCCGGCGCCGGGAGGCGACCAGGTGCATGGACTCCAGGACCCGCACCGCCTCGCGCATCACGGAGCGGGACACCTCGAAGCGCTGTGCCAGTTCGTCCGTGCGCAGGACACTGCCGGGCGGGTACTCGCCCCCGGTGATGCTGGGCCCGAGGCTGTCCAGTACGCGGGCGTGCAGCCCCGGGGCCTGTGCGGTCATGGGGTCAGCGTACGAGGAGAGCACCACGGCTAAAAAGTCAGACTTTTCTGTCACAGGCTCTTGAATTTGTCTGACCTAATGAGTTTCAGTGGCGTGAACGGAACGGGTCAGTGTCTGAAATCCCCGGCACCCACGTCACCCCGGCCTCCCCGCCCGGGGACCGGGCGGCGGGCCCGACCGATGTCGATGAAGACAGCGAGGCAGCAGCGATGAGCACCCCCCACGTCGTCGTAGTGATGGGCGTCGCAGGAACGGGCAAGACCACGGTCGGCCCCCTGCTCGCCGCCCGGCTCGGCGTTCCCTACGCCGAGGGCGACGACTTCCACCCGCGGGCGAACATCGCCAAGATGTCGTCCGGGACCCCCCTGACCGACGACGACCGATGGCCCTGGCTCGACGCGATCGGCGCCTGGGCGCACGGCCGTGCCGGGCACGGCGGCGTCGTCAGCTGCTCCGCCCTCAAGCGCGGCTACCGCGACCGGCTGCGGTCCGCCGCGCCCGGCCTCGTCTTCGTCCATCTGACCGGCGACCGGGCCCTCATCGAGGACCGGATGAGCCACCGCGAGGGCCACTTCATGCCGACCGCGCTCCTCGACTCCCAGTTCGCGACCCTTCAGCCGCTCGGCGCGGACGAGGCGGGCGTGGCCGTGGACGTCGCGGGCACGCCGGAGGACATCGCGGACCGGGCGGCGAAGGCCCTGGCCGCCCGGTAGCGCCCCTCCCGCTCCCCCACCCCTTCTCTCGTACGTACGTCCTCACGCCGGCGTACGCCTCAATCGCACAAGGAACCACCGTGACCAGTCTCAGCGTCGAGATGCTGGCAGCGGACCCCGTCGAACCGATCACTTCGGCGGGCCATGCCCAGCTCGGCATCGCCGTCCTCGCGGGCATCGCCGTCATCGTCCTGCTCATCACGAAGTTCAAGGTCCACGCCTTCCTGGCGCTGACCATCGGCTCGCTGTCCCTCGGCGCCTTCGCCGGGGCCCCGCTCGACAAGGCCATCAGCAGCTTCACCACCGGGCTCGGCTCCACCGTGGCGGGCGTGGGCGTGCTCATCGCGCTCGGCGCGATCCTCGGCAAGCTGCTCGCGGACTCCGGCGGCGCCGACCAGATCGTCGACACGATCCTCGCCAAGGCCGGGGGTTCCGGCGGCCGGGCCATGCCGTGGGCCATGGTCCTCATCGCCTCGGTGATCGGGCTTCCGCTCTTCTTCGAGGTCGGCATCGTCCTGCTGATCCCGGTCGTCCTGATGGTCGCCAAGCGCGGCAACTACTCCCTGATGCGCATCGGCATTCCCGCGCTCGCCGGGCTCTCCGTGATGCACGGGCTCATTCCGCCGCACCCCGAGCCCCTGGTCGCGATCGACGCGGTCAAGGCCAACCTGGGCGTCACGCTCGCGCTCGGCGTCCTCGTGGCGATCCCGACCGTGATCGTGGCCGGGCCGCTGTTCTCGAAGGTCGCCGCGCGGTGGGTGGACGTCGCGCCGCCCGAGAAGATGATCCCGCAGCGGGCCACCGACGAGTTGGAGAAGCGGCCGGGCTTCGGGGCGACCGTCGCCACGGTGCTGCTGCCCGTCGTCCTCATGCTCGCCAAGGCGCTGGTCGACATCGTCGTGGACGACCCCGACGCGACCGTGCAGCGCGTCTTCGATGTCATCGGTTCGCCGCTGATCGCGCTGCTCGCGGCGGTGCTCGTGGGCATGTTCACGCTGGGGCGGGCCGCGGGCTTCACCAAGGAGCGGCTCTCCACGACCGTCGAGAAGTCCCTCGCTCCCATCGCGGGCGTGCTGATGATCGTCGGGGCCGGCGGTGGTTTCAAGACGACGCTCATCGACGTCGGGGTCGGCCAGATGATCCTCGACTTCTCCGAGGACTGGTCCATCCCGGCGCTCCTTCTCGCCTGGCTGATCGCCGTCGCGATCCGGCTGGCGACGGGCTCCGCGACCGTGGCGACGATTTCGGCGGCGGGGCTCGTGGCCCCGCTCGCGGCGGACATGTCCACCTCGCACACGGCCCTGCTCGTCCTGGCGATCGGCGCGGGCTCGCTCTTCTTCAGCCATGTGAACGACGCCGGGTTCTGGCTGGTGAAGGAGTACTTCGGGCTCGACGTCGGCCAGACGATCAAGACGTGGTCGGTGATGGAGACGATCATCTCGGTGGTGGCGCTGGGGTTCGTGATGCTGCTGTCGCTGGTGCTGTAGCCCCGGCTACCCGGCCGGAGGCGGCGTCGTCGCGGCCTTCTCCAGCTGGAAGGCCTCGTTGCCCAGGCCGATGCGGGCGTGGGCATCGGGCCTGCGGGCGCGGAGGTACGCGCCGTGGGCGAGGCCGATGACCGCCGCCGCCCCGATGACCGCGGGCAGCAGCCACGGCAGCGCCGAGTCGGGCCCCGCGGAGACGAGGATGTCGAAGTCCTTGACGGTGTAGCCCGCGATGACGAGCAGCGCGACGGCCGCGAGGCCGGAGGCGACGAGGCGCCACAGCTGGGCGCGCGCGGCCCCGCGGCGCACGAAGAAGACGATGACCGCCACGGACGCGGTGGCCATCAGGAGCAGCACGCCGAGCGCGCCGACGTTGCCGCCCCAGGTGAACAGGTGCAGGACCGGTGCGGTCGGATCGCCCGCCGGCTTGTCGTCGGCGACGGCGAAGCCCGCCACCACGGCGGCGGCCACCACGGTCTGCAGGAGCGAGCCGGTGCCGGGCGCGCCGCTCGCGCTGCTGGTCCGGCCGAAGACGGCCGGGAGCAGACCCTCGCGGCCCATGGCGAACGCGTACCGCGCGACGACGTTGTGGAAGCTGAGGACCGCCGCGAACATGCCGGTCACGAAGAGGACGTGCAGGACGTCGGTGAAGGTGCCGCCGAGCCGGGACTCGGTGAGACCGAAGAGCAGGCCCGCGCTCTGTTCGCGCGCGGCGGGCACGATGCCCGAGGGCCCCGCGGCGACCGTGAGCGCCCAGGAGCTGAGCGCGAAGAAGACGGCGACGAACCCGACGGCGAAGAACATCACGCGGGCGACGACGACCTGCGGGCGGCTGGTCTCCTCCGCGTACACGGGCGCCTGCTCGAAGCCGGTGAACGCGGCGATGCAGAAGCACAGCGAGGTGGCGACGCCCGCGCCGGTGAGCGTGTCGGGGTTGAAGGCGTGCAGCGACACGCCCTCGGCGGAGGGGTCGGCGAGCGCGGCGACGTCGAAGACGACGACGAGGGCGACCTCCACGAGCAGCAGCACGCCGAGCACGCGCGCGTTGAGGTCGATCTTCAGCCAGCCGAGAACGGCGACGAGGGCCACGGTCACGAGCGCCGGTATCCACCAGGCGACGGTGACGTCCGCGTACTTGGTGAGCAGGCCGGACACCTCGAAGCCGAGCAGCCCGTACAGGCCCGCCTGGAGCGCGCTGTAGGCGACGAGCGCGACGGCGGAGGCGGCCGCGCCCGCGGTGCCGCCGAGGCCGCGCGAGATGTAGGCGTAGAAGGCCCCGGCGTTGTGGACGTGCCTGCTCATCTCCGCGTAGCCGCAGCTGAACAGGGCGAGGACGACGCCGAGCGCGAGGAAGAGCAGGGGCTGGCCCACCACGCCCATCACGCCGTACGTGGTGGGCATGACGCCCGCGACCACCATCAGCGGCCCGGTGGCGGCGAGCACGGAGAGCAGCAGGCCCGCCGTGCCGAGGCGGCCCGCGCGCAGCGCCCGCTCCTGGCCCATGTACGTGTTGATGTCCCCCTGGCCCGCGGCGGGCCGGCCGTGGACTCCGGTGCCCTGTCCCGCGGGGTTCCCCGCTCTGCTTGCACTCGCGTTCGAACTGCCCGTCGCCATGGCGCGGTTGTCCTTTCCGCTGTTCGTGGGTCGATCGGTCGGGTGTGGTGCCGCCTACGCGTCACGCGGTGCCGAGCGCGGCTGCGCGCGCGGCGGTGTAGGCCTCGTGCGGATCCCGGTCGGGGTACGACCAGGGCGCTTCGGTCGCGTACCGGCCGATGCGGTGGAACAGCGCGGCCGCCTCTGCCGACCGGCCCTCGCAGTGCGTGGCGTGGGCGAGGAAGTTGAGGTCGACGAAGGCGCGCGGGTGGGCGGTGCCCGCCGGAGCCCCGCCCGGGGTCTCCCACTCCAGCCACCAGTCGAAGGAGGCCTTCATCACCTGCCGGGCGCGGCGGCTCGACCAGTGTCCGGAGGCGAGGGGGTCGTGGCTCTCGCTGCCCGCGGTGGCGAGGACCCGGTAGCGCTCGGCGTGCGCGACGACCGGGAGCACCGCGAGCGGCGAGTGGGCGGGCACCTGCTCGGCCGCCCAGGTGGCGAAGTCGTACACCTCGTGCAGCGGGTCCTGGCCCGCGCCGGGCCGCCGCTCGGCGAGCCGCGCGAGCATCAGGTAGTGCGCGTGGTGGTGCTCGGGGTGCCGGTGCCTGACCTCGTCGAAGAGCCGTACGACGTCTTCCTCGTGGCCGAGCGAGCGCTCCAGGAGCAGCAGCGCGAGCCAGGGCGTCGGGTCGGCCGGGACGCGCGCCGCCGCCTCGCGGCAGGCGGTGCGGGCCTTCTCGGAGCGCTCCTTGCCGCGCAGCGCGCGGTGCACGGCGGCGTGGGCGAGCAGCACGGCGGCGTCGGCGCTCTCCGGTTCGGCGAGCCGCCAGTCGCGGATCCACGCCGTGGTGCTCGGCTCGCGGGCGAGGACGTCGCAGCGGTGGCCGCGGCGGTCCCAGTCGTCGCCGGTGGCGGCGAGGAGCTCCCGCACCTCGGTCCAGCGTCCCTGCGCCAACGCGGCGCGCGCGGCGACGAGTTCGGCGTCGTCGAGGGCGGCGTCGAAGACGTGGCTCGCGCGTTTGCGAGAGCGACCGAGAGGTGGGGGTGGGGACACCGCGGGCGTCCTCCCAAGACGCGGTAGGCGGGCAGGCGATCTCGCACAGCCAACCGGTAGGCGGCGCTCCGCGTCAAGGCCCAGGCGCCCCAAGCGTCTTGACACGTCTCCCACGCATCCTGACGAACTCCTTCACGGGTTCCGGCGGCGCGCGGTGACTCCCCAGGGGCGGCGGGCGCCGGGCACGGCGCCGCCGTCAACCCCCTTCTAATCGACGGACTTTGCAGCCGCACGCCCTGCGGCGCGGCCCGAGAAGAGACAGCCCCCGAGGAAGGTGCCCTCCAGGGAGCGGTAGCCGTGCACCCCGCCGCCGCCGAAGCCCGCGGCCTCGCCCGCGGCGTACACGCCCGGCAGCGGTGCGCCGTCCTCCCGCAGCACGCGGGAGGACAGGTCGGTTTCGAGGCCGCCGAGCGTCTTGCGCGTGAGGATGTTCAGACGTACGGCGATCAGCGGTCCCGCCTGCGGGTCGAGGAGGCGGTGCGGCGCGGCGGTGCGGATCAGCCGGTCGCCGATGAATTTGCGCGCGCCACGCATGGCCATGACCTGGAGGTCCTTGGTGTAGGGGTTGACGGTCTCGCGGTCGCGGGCGGCGATCGTGCGGTGCAGGGCGGCCTCGTCGATGAGCGGCTCCTTGGTGAGCGCGTTCATGCCGCGCACCAGGGCGCCCAGGTCCTTCTCCACGACGAAGTCGGCGCCGTGGTCCATGAACGCCTTCACGGGCCCCGGCACGTCGGCCCGCGCCCGCTCGATGACGCCGCGCACCGACTTGCCGGTCAGGTCGGGGTTCTGCTCGGAGCCCGACAGGGTGAACTCCTTGCCGATGACGCGCTGGTTGAGCACGAACCACGTGTGGTCGTATCCGGTGCCCATGATGTGGCTGAGCGTGCCGAGCGTGTCGAAGCCGGGGAACAGGGGCACGGGCAGCCGGTCGCCGCGCGCGTCCAGCCACAGCGAGGAAGGGCCTGGCAGGATGCGGATGCCGTGCTTGTGCCAGATGGGGTTCCAGTTCTCGATGCCCTCGGTGTAGTGCCACATGCGGTCGCGGTTGATCAGCCGGGCGCCCGCCCGCTCGGCGATGCCGAGCATCAGTCCGTCGACGTGGGCGGGCACCCCGGAGAGCAGCTTCGCGGGCGGAGTGCCGAGCCGCTCGGGCCAGTGGGCGCGCACGAGGTCGTGGTTGCCGCCGATGCCGCCGGAGGTGACGATCACCGCCTGGGCGCGGAACTCGAAGGACCCGGTGACCTCACGGCTGCTGGCCTTGCCGCGCTCGGCCGCCGACGGCTCCAGGACCTCGCCGGTCACGGTGTCGACCGCGCCCGCGCTGCGGCCGAGACCGGTGACCCGGTGCCGGAACCTCAGCTGTACGAGGCCGCGCTCGACGCCCTCCCGCACGCGGCGCACGAACGGGGCGAGCAGTCCGGGGCCCGTGCCCCAGGTGATGTGGAAGCGGGGCACGGAGTTGCCGTGCCCCTGGGCGTCGTAGCCGCCGCGCTCGGCCCAGCCGACGACCGGGAAGAACCGCACGCCGAGGCCGTGCAGCCAGGCCCGCTTCTCGCCGCACGCGAAGTCCACGTACGCCTTGGCCCACTCGCGCGGCCACCGGTCCTCCTCGCGGTCGAAGGCGGCCGTGCCCATCCAGTCCTGGAGGGCGAGTTCGCGGTGGTCCTTGATCCGCATGCGCCGCTGCTCGGGGGAGCCGACGAAGAAGAGCCCGCCGAAGGACCAGTGGGCCTGCCCGCCCAGGGACTGCTCCGGCTCCTGGTCGACCAGGATCACCCGGCGGCCCGCGTCCACGAGCTCGGCGGTGGCCGTGAGCCCGGCGAGCCCCGCGCCGATCACGATGACGTCCGCGTCGTAGGCCATGGCGGCTCCTTCTTCGACTGACTCGGCTCGGCCGCGCCCCACGGCGGTGGTACGTGCCCGCGGACGCGTGTTACTCGTGAGTCAGATCCTGGATAGCCCCACGCCGGACGTCAACCGTCCGGTACGAGGAACCCGGGCGGGGGTCCCACCCGGGTTCCGCTCGGGCCGCGGGGGCCGCCCGCGATCCGCCTGGGGCTCGCGGGGCCGCATGGGCCTGACCGTGCCCCGCCCACGGGACGCGCGGGGTCCGCCCGTGACCGCCCGGGGTTCGACTGCGAGCCGCACGTGTCCCGGCGGTGACCCGCCTGTGGACCCCTTGAGGACTGCGCAAGGTCCGCGGGGTTCACCGGTGGACCGCCCGGAGCCCGCACGTAGTCCGTCGGTGAACCCGCCGGTGGGCCGTCCGGCGGCTGCCCAAGGATCGCGAGAGCTCGCATGTGGCCGCACGTGGTCCGTCTGGATCTGCCGGTAGCCGCCCGACGGCCGCGGGAGGCCCGCAGCCGTACGCGGTCCTGGGGCTCGGCGTCACCGGCTCGCGGAGGGCGCGGGGCGCAGGCCTCGGGCCTGGGTTGACCTGTCAGGATGGCCGTATGAGCGTTGACGTCACGAACCCGGCGGACGAGATCCTGGCCGTCGTCGACGAGCACGACCGCGTGATCGGCGAGGCCCCGCGCGGCGAGGTGTACGCCCGCGGTCTGCGCCACCGCTGCGTCTTCATCGAGGCCCGGGACACCGAGGGCCGCGTCTTCGTGCACCGCCGCACCGACACGAAGCTCGTCTTCCCCTCCCTGCACGACATGTTCGTCGGCGGAGTCGTCGGCGCGGGCGAGTCCTACGACGACGCGGCCCTGCGCGAGGCCCAGGAGGAGCTCGGCGTCTCCGGGCTCCCCCGCCCCACCCCGCTGTTCAAGTTCCTGTACGACGACGGCGCGGGCCGCACCTGGTGGTCGTACCTCTACGAGGTCCGCTGCGCGGCCCCGGTGGACCCGCAGGTGGAAGAGGTCGCCTGGCACGACTTCCTGACCGACGCCGAACTCGCGCGGCGCGCCGAGGAGTGGGAGTGGGTGCCGGACGGCCTGGACGCGTACCGGCGCCTGCGCGGCTTCCGGGCGACCCGATGACGGGAGGGCCGGGAGGGCCGGACGGGTCGAGAGGGGACGGGGCCGGGGGTCTGCGGAGCGTCCGGCTGTGGTTCGGCCCCGCGCGACTCCGGGACGAGGGCGACACCCCGGACTACCGCTTCTCGCTGGCCAACGAGCGCACCTTCCTGGCCTGGCTGCGCACGGCGCTCGCGCTGGTCGGCGGCGGCTTCGCCGTGGACCAGTTCCTGCCCGACCTGCGCTGGGGCGCCCGCGTCGGGCTCGCGCTCGCCCTGCTCGCCGCCGGGGTGCTGTGCTCGCTGCGGGCGGTGAACCACTGGGTGCGGTGCGAGCGGGCCATGCGGCGCGGCGAGGACCTCCCGGTCTCGCGCTTCCCCGCGCTGCTCAGCCTCGCGGTGGCGGTGGTCGCCCTCGCGATGGTGGTGGTCGTGGTGTTCGGGTGGGAGGGGTGAGGCGGTGACGCCCGGGTCCGCCGCGGCCCGGGACCCGGGCCTGCAGCCCGAGCGCACCCGGCTCGCGTGGCGGCGTACGACACTGACGTGCACGGTCGCCGCGGTGCTCGCGGCCCGGACGGCCCTGCACCGCGGCGCGTCGACGGCGGGCGTCGTGGCGTGCGCGCTGTCCCTGCTCCTCTGGCTCGGCTTCCTCGCGGTGGCGCACCGCAGGATCACCGGCCTCGCCGCGGCGCGGCCGCGCGCACTGAGCGCGCGGGCGGCGACGGCGGCGGCCCTGTGCACGGCCGCGCTCGCGCTGTGCGCGCTCGTCGCGGTGTTCTGACCCACCGGACGGGCCCTCACGGCCGCTCAGCCGACGTCAGTCTCCCTGGGACCACGCCGCGCTCGGCAGTGACAGATAGACGCCGAAGTCGCTGAGCCCGGTTGCGGCGCGGATGTCCGCGTGGAGCGCGTCCACGCGCTCCTGGCGGTTGGCTTCCCTGCTCGCGAACCACTTCGACTTCGACACCCTAGACGGATCACTGAGATGAGCGATGGATGCGGTCAGCCTCGAACGCTCCGACGCCGCCCGCTGCCGCTGCAAATGATCACGCCCAGGGCGAACCGCCGGGCCAGGTCGCCGCGGCGCCTACTGGGGCGCCTCCCCCTCCGCCGACCAGTCCACCGTGACCACGATCTTCCCGCGGGTGCGCCCCTGTTCGCTCAGGCGGTGCGCGTCCGCCGCCCGCTCCAGCGGGAACGTCGCGTCGACGTGGACGGTGAGCACGTCCTGCTCCACGAGTTCGGTGAGGCGCCGCAGGTCGTCCGCGTCGGGGCGGACGAAGCAGTACTGGCCGCCGAGGCCGATCACGGAGCCGTCGGCGACGGAGGCGAGGCGGCCGCCGGGCGCGAGCAGTTCGGCGGAGACCCTCAGTGTGTCGCCGCCGATGGTGTCGAACGCGGCGTCGACGCCCTCCGGGGCCAGGGCGCGCACCCGCTCGGCGAGGCCGTCGCCGTAGGTGACGGGCTCGGCGCCCAGCTCCCGCAGATAGGCGTGGTTGCGCTCGCTGGCGGTGCCGATCACGCGGGCGCCGGCGTGCCGGGCGAGCTGGACGGCGAAGGAGCCGACGCCGCCCGCGGCCGCGTGCACCAGGACGACGTCGCCGTCGCCCACGGCGAGCGCCTTGTGCACCACCTGGTACGCGGTGAGCCCGGCCAGCGGCAGGCCCGCGGCCTCCTCGAAGGTGAGGTTGCGGGGCTTGCGGGCCAGGGTGCGCACGGGCGCGGCCACGTACTCGGCGAGCGTGCCGCGGGACAGGAAGTCCTCGCGCACGTAGCCGATGACCTCGTCGCCGACGGTGAACTCCGGAACGGCGACGCCCGGCTGGACCACCACGCCCGCCACGTCCCAGCCGGGGATCACCGGGAAGACCGGGTCCAGGACGGCGTCGAGGTACCCCTCGCGGCACTTGTGGTCGACCGGGTTGACGGCCGCCGCCCGCACCTTGACCAGGACGGTGTCGGGGCCCACCTTCGGGTCGCGCACATCGCCGTACTCCAGGACCTCGGCACCGCCGTACGCGCGGTAGCTGATCGCTTTCATCGAGTCGCCTTACGCAGTCATGACACTAGGGAGACGGTGACACAACGGGACCAAAGGGGCATCGAGGACTAGCCTGAGAGAGTCATCCGGCCCCTTTCGGGAGGCAGAGCCCATGACCACCACCCACCAGGAACACGCCGCCCACGACCACGCGCACGGCCCCGCCTGCGGCCATCCCGAGGTCCCGCACGGCGATCACGTCGACTACGCCCACGACGGCCATCTGCACCGCGCGCACGGCGGGCACTACGACGAGTGCGAACCGGGCGGGCACGTCACGCACGACGGCCACGGCCACCAGCACGGCACGGACTGCGGACACGCCTCCGTGCCGCACGGCGACCACGTCGACTACGTGCACGACGGGCACCGGCACGCGGCCCACGACGGCCACTGGGACGACCACTGACGCGCCAGTTGACGCGGCCATTGACGTGCCCGTCGACGCGGCCATTGGCACGGCCGCCGACCACCTGAGCACGTCCCGCCACCGCCTCCGCCCGCCACCGCCCGCGGCCCGGCCACGGCCGCGCGGCGGCGGTCGCGATCCTGATCACGTTCGAGCACCCCCCTCTGGACGACATACCGACTGGTCGGCATCATGAACGCCAGCGCATTGCCCGCCAGTTCGGCGACTGTCCGTCCACGATCAGGAGCGACCGCCCATGAGCGCAGACCATCCGCCCGGCCTCGACCTCGACCGACTGCGCGGCCACCTCGACCGCGAACGTCCGGGACTGCTCGGCGGCGGCCCGCTCACGGCCCGCCTCATCGAAGGCGGCCGGTCGAACCTCACGTACGCCGTCACGGACGGCGCCGACCGCTGGGTGGTGCGCCGTCCGCCGCTCGGGCACGTCCTGGCCACCGCGCACGACATGCGGCGCGAGCACCGCGTGATCAGCGCGCTGCACCCGACCGCCGTGCCGGTGCCGCGCCCGGTGCTGCTGTGCGAGGACGAGTCGGTCATCGGGGCGCCCTTCTACGTCATGGAGTTCGTTCAGGGCACGCCGTACCGCACCGCCGAGCAGCTCCTGCCGCTCGGGCCGGAGCGCACCCGGGCCGCGGTGCTCGGCCTCGTCGACTCGCTCGTGGACCTGCACGCCGTGGCGCCCGAGGCGGTGGGGCTCACCGACTTCGGGCGGCCCGAGGGGTTCCTCGACCGGCAGTTGCGCCGCTGGGGCAAGCAGCTCGCGGCCTCGCGCGGCCGTGAGCTCGCCGGCATCGACGAGCTGCACGCGGCGCTCGGCCGGACGCTGCCCGCCTCGCCCGCGCCCGCCGTCGTCCACGGCGACTACCGCCTGGACAACGTCCTCATCGACTCCTCGGCCGGGACGGACCGCATCGCGGCCATCCTCGACTGGGAGATGTCGACGCTCGGCGACCCGCTGACGGACCTGGGCCTGCTGGTGATGTACAGCGTGCGCCTGGAGGTGCCCGACTCCCCCGTCAGCACCACGGCGGGCGCTCCGGGGCACCCGGACCCGGCCGAGCTGATCGAGCGGTACGCGGCCCGCTCCGGGCGCGATGTGTCCGCGGTCTCCTGGTACACGGCGTTCGCCTGGTTCAAGCTCGCCGTGATCCTGGAGGGCATCCACTACCGGTACACCCTGGGCCAGACGGTCGGCGCGGGCTTCGACCGCATCGGCGAACTGGTGCCGCTGTTCATCGAGCACGGCCTGACCACCCTCCAGGAAGGCTGATCCGCACCCATGGACTTCGCATTCGACGCCCGTACCGAAGAGCTGCGCGGCAAGCTGCTCGCCTTCATGGACGCGTACGTGTACCCGGCCGAGCCGGTCGCCGAGGAGCAGCGCGCGCGTCTCGCGTCGCCCTGGGACACACCCGCCGTGGTCGAGGACCTGAAGGCCGAGGCCCGCCGCCAGGGCCTGTGGAACCTCTTCCTGCCGGACGCCGAGCACGGCGCGGGCCTGACGAACCTCCAGTACGCGCCCCTCGCGGAAATCACCGGGCGCAGCCCGCACTTGGCGCCCACGGCGCTGAACTGCGCGGCGCCCGACACCGGCAACATGGAGGTGCTCGCCCAGTTCGGCAGCGCCGAGCAGCGGAAGCGGTGGCTCGCGCCGCTCCTCGCGGGCGAGATCCGCTCGGCGTTCGCGATGACGGAGCCGGAGGTCGCCTCCTCCGACGCCACGAACATCACCACGCACATCCGGCGCGACGGCGACGCGTACGTGATCACGGGCCGCAAGTGGTACATCTCCGGGGCGATGAACCCGCGCTGCGAGGTCTTCATCGTCATGGGCAAGACGGACCCGGAGGGTCCGGACATCCGCCGCCAGCAGTCGATGGTCCTCGTCCCCCGCGACACCCCCGGCGTCGAGGTGCGCCGCGCCATGACGGTGTACGGATACGAGGACCACTCCCACGGAGGGCACGCGGAGGTCGTCTTCGACCACGCGCGCGTGCCCGTGACGCACCTCGTCGGCGAGGAGGGCGGCGGCTTCGCGATCGCCCAGGCGCGGCTCGGGCCCGGTCGCATCCACCACTGCATGCGGCTCATCGGCATGGCCGAGCGGGCGATCGAGCTGATGTGCCGCAGGGCGGTCGACCGCACGGCCTTCGGCAAGCCGCTGGCCCGGCAGGGCGTGGTGCAGCAGTGGATCGCCGACGCGCGCGTGACGGTGGAGCAGCTGCGGCTGCTCGTGCTCAAGACGGCGTGGCTGATGGACACCGTCGGCAACAAGGGGGCGCACACGGAGATCCAGGCCATCAAGATCGCGACGCCCCGGGCGGTCGTCGACATCCTGGACCGCGCCGTGCAGCTGCACGGCGCGGGCGGGGTGAGCCAGGACTTCCCGCTCGCGGAGCTGTGGGCCGCGGCGCGGACGCTGCGCCTCGCCGACGGGCCGGACGAGGTGCATCAGCGGTCGCTGGCCCGGCGGGAGCTGAAGCGGTTCGCCTAGCGGCGGGGCGGTGCCACGCCGCCGCTCCCGCCGTCCCGCCCGACGGGACGGCGGGAGCGGCGGCGACTACGGCCGCAGGGCCCGCAGCAGCAGGTCCGCCAGGTGGTCCGCCACCTGCTGCGGGGACAGCGGGCCGTCCGGGCGGTACCACGTGGACAGGTGGTGGACGGAGCCGAAGTGGTAGTCCACCACCAGGTCCGCGGGGGTCGCGGAGGAGAAGACGCCCGCCTCCTGGCCCTCCTCGACGAGGGCGCGGAAGCGTTCGTGGTACCGGCGGCGCTCGGCCCGCACCTGCTTGTGCTTCTCGGGGCTGAGGTGGTGCATGGACCGGAAGAAGATCGCGGCGTCGTCGAGGTTCGCGATGGTGGTGACCACGACGTCGGCCGCCGCGTCCCGCAGCCGCCGCTCCACGGGCGCGTCGGCGTCCGCGAAGGCGTCGAGCCGCTCCTGCTGGACCCGCAGCATGCGCGCGTACACCTCGTGCAGCAGGTCGTCCTTGGAGCCGAAGTAGTGGTACAGCGCGCCCTTGGTGACGCCGGCCGCCTCCACGATCTCCTGCACGGACGTGCGGTCGTAGCCGCGGTCGGCGAAGAGCCGGGTGGCGGCGGCGAGCAGCCGCTGCGGGACGGGCGTGCCGTCACCGTCCGTCGTCCTGGCCACTGCCGCCACCTGCCTTCCGTTTCCTGTGGTGCCCGCTGATGCGTGCGCCTGGCTGTGTTCGATCGTTCACACGGTCTCCGGTGTCAACGCGGTTCCCGCCGGAGGATCTTCCCACTGACCGGCTACGGGAGGCGGGGCGCCTCCCACTTCTGCTGGATGTGGTTCATGCTGGTGAGCCACTTGTCGGGGGCGGCCGCCCGCGCCCGGTAGTACTCCGCGACCTCCGGGTGCGGCAGGATCAGGAAGCGGTCGTCGGCCATCCCGGCGAACAGGGCGTCGGCGACGTCCTCCGGCTCGATGGCGGTGGGCGCGAGCACGAGTTCGCCCGCGGACCCGGCGGCGGTGAGCATGTCGGTGCGCACGCCCTGCGGGCAGATCGCGTGCACCTTGAGGCCCCGGTGGCGGTAGGTGAGGGAGAGCCACTCGGCGAAGGCGTACGCGCCGTGCTTGGTGACGCTGTACGGGGCGGCGCCCACCATGGTGAGCAGCCCGGCGGCGGACACCGTGGACACGAACCGGCCCTCGCCGCGCTCCAGCCAGGCGGGCAGCAGCGCGTGCGCGGCCCGTACGTGCGCCATGACGTTGACGTCCCAGGCGCTCGCCCACACCTGCTCGTCGGCGGCTTCGGTACCGCCGGACGCCAGGCCCGCGTTGGCGCAGTAGACGTCGACGCCGCCGTCGAGGACGGCGAGCGCGGCGGGCACGATCCCGGAGGCGTCGCCCGGGACGGCGTGCCCGCCGATCTCCTCGGCGACGGCGGCGGCCCTGGCCGCGTCCAGGTCGTTGACGACGACCCTGGCCCCGGCCGCGGCGAAGCGGCGGGCCAGCGCGGCCCCGATCCCGCCCCCGGCGCCGGTGACGACGACTCCCTTGTCCCGCAAGCTCTCCACGGTCTCCCCTTCGGCCTCGGTCACGCTGCCCGCACGCCGCCTCGCCAGCGTGCCGCGGCAGCAGACTAACCGGTCGGTATGCCCGGTGGAAGGGGAGATCCGGACCGCGGGCCGACGTCCCCTACCGGTTTTCCGGTAGGCCTCAGGGTGCGTGCACCCCCCTCTCGCTCTGGGGGACTCCCGGCTGGTGACGGGCCGTCGGGCCCGGGATCGTGGTCCGTGGCTCACAACGGGCGTACGGCAGGCGAGTTGAGGAGTGGTTCGGCATGGCACGGACGGCACGGCGCACGGCCCCCCTGATGCTGGTGGTGGCCGCGGTCGGCGCGGGGGCGCTGGTCTCGCCGCAGAGCGCCGGGGCGGCGGCGCGCGAGGACGATCCGGTGCGCGCCCTGGAGCGCGTCGCGCACCCCCTGCGGTCGACCGGCCCGGGCGGCTCCACCGAGGACCTGCGGCCGCTGGACGCGATGGTGGGCGGCGCCACGGTGGTGGGCCTGGGCGAGGCCACGCACGGTTCGCACGAGTTCTTCACCATGAAGGACCGGGTCTTCCGCCACCTGGTCGAGGACAAGGGCTTCACCACCTTCGCGCAGGAGGTCAGCTGGACGACCGGGCTGCGCTTCGACGCCTATGTGCGCGGCGGCGCGGGCGACGTGCGCGCGCTCGTCCACCGCGAGCTGGCGAAGACCCCCTGGGACACCGAGGAGTACGTGGAACTGCTCAGGTGGATGCGCGCGTACAACGACAAGCACCCCCAGCGGCAGCTCCGCTTCATGGGCAACGACCTCAACTACCCGCGCACGGGCGAGGAGCTGTACGACGGCGTGACGGACTACGTCCGGCGGCACGAGCCGGACCTGCTCCCCCGCATCACCGAGCTGTACGCGCCGCTGCGGCGCCTGACGGACGGCGACGCCCACATGGGCAGGCCGCAGGCGGAGCGCGAGCGCCTCGCGGAGCGGGCACGGACGGCGTACCGGCTCCTGAAGGGGCGTCAGCCGGAGCACGGCGGCAAGCGGTTCGCCCTGGCCCTGCACCATGCCCGCTCCGTCCAGCAGACCGCGACGATCTACGCCTTCGAGCTGAACACACCGGACGGCGACCGGGCGGCCATGCTGTACCGCGACCGCATCATGGCGGAGAACACCGCCTGGTGGCAGCGGTACACCGGCACGAAGGTCCTGCTCTCCGCGCACAACGCCCACGTCGCGTACTCCTCGTACGACCCGCGCTATCCGAAGATGCAGGGCGCCTTCCTGCGCGACCTCCTCGGCAAGAAGTACGTGAGCATGGGCTTCACCTTCGACCGGGGCGCGTTCCTGGCGCAGCCCGGCGGGGACGGAGCGTGGAAGTCCTTCTCGGTGGGCCCCGCCACCGAGGAGATGAACGAGCACACGCTCGACCGGGTCCGCCACGACGACTACTACGTCGACCTGCGCAAGGCCCCCGAGGCCGCCCGCTCCTGGCTCCGCACGGCCCGGACGACGTACAGCATCGGCGCGGGCTGGCCCGACGGCCCATACAAGATCGCGCTGGCCTCGTCGCACGACGTGCTCATACATCTGCACGACGTCACGGCGGCCCACCGGCAGACCCGGTGAGGCGGGGGCGGCCGCGACGGGGGCCGTGTCCGTGCCGGGCGCGGGGGTTCACTCGCTGAGCCACCAGCGTTCGTTGTCCTTGGCGAGCGCGCCCCACAGGAGGTTCAGCGGGTGGTGCGCGTCGTAGGAGGCGCGGTCGCCGCGGCGGGTGAAGACGCCGACCAGGACCTCCGTCCTGGGCCCGACGTCACCGATGACGTCCAGGCGGCGCAGACCGCCCGCCTCGGGCAGGCTGCCGGACTCGGCGGCCTCCGCGATGCCGCGCGTGACCAGCATCGCGCCGCTGACCACACCGGAGCGCAGGAGCTCGAAGCCGTAGTGTGCGGCCTCGATCTCGGCCGCGATGGACATCTCCTTGCGGAAGTCGGCGCCGTACCAGGCGGTGAGGAAATGGGCGATGAGGCCGCCCGCGGACACCACGAGGGGCAGGCCGGTCAGCGCGCTGGCGGGCAGTGTGGGCCCCGGCAGCTTCTCGGGCGCGAGATTGGTGAGGACCGAAAGGCCGCTGCGGCGCCACTCGATGACCTCGTAGTCGTCGAGTTCGGCCTCCTGGCCCTCGGTGACGACGATGCTGCCGCACACCAGGTCCAGTTCCTTGGACCGCAGCCGGGCGAACAGATCGCCGGTGCGCACATGCGTCACCTTCAGGTCGACGCCCCTGCGCTCGTAGGCGTCGCTGACGCGCTCCACCGCGTCGAGGAGGAAGCCGAGGGTGTAGCGGGTGGAGCCGACGGACAGGGTGCGGCCGAGTCGACGGCGGGCGTCGTGGATGCCGTCCGTCCAGGCGGTGAGGGTGGAGCGCGCGAGGGCGACGAGATGCTCGCCGGTCGCGGTGAACAGGACGTCCTTGCCCCGGCCGCGCTTGAGGACGAGCGCCTCGCCGCACAGCGCGCCGAACGTGCGGTTCAGGGTGTCCAGTTGCTTCTGCACGCTGGACTGTTCACGGCCGAGCTGGCGCGCGGCGGCGAGCGCCGTGCCGTGCTCATGGACGGCGAGCAGCGTCCGCAGCTGATCCATGGTGGTGTCGAGCAACTCCGCGGGGTACTGCGGAGGACCGGTTAAGACCATGCGAACTTTCTCTCTCCGCTTCTTTTGACGCTCCTGGCCGACGCTCTCGGCTGACGCCCTTGGCGTTTTACGGCATTGCAGCATAACCGCAGCGGAAACTGATCCCCCGATCACCCCAAATTATCTGGGGATTTCTTCCAGAAAAACCTGGATGCGTTCGCGGTACCCGTGGAAAGGTCATGGCAATCCCGATCAACCGCCATCTCTGCGAGGAGAGCTGAACCCGTGAGTCAATACCAGGTCGCGCCCGCGCCCCCCGGCCCCCGCAGCGCGGCCCGAGCGGCCCGCGCGACCAGGCGCCCCGGTTCCCTCACGACCCTGGTCTGGACCTCTGTCATCTCGGTGGTGTCCGCCGTGATCGGCGCGGTGCTCGTGTTCGCGGGCGGCGAGGACCTGGCCGAGGAGAACATCCTGGACGTCGTCGACGAGCATCCGGACGTCGTGGGGCTGCCGTCGAATACGTCGGCGGCCGACCTCAAGGCCCTCTCCGGACCCATCTGGGACGAGCTGGTCAGTGAGCGGGCCGGGACACTCTCGGCGCGCGCCGGGTTCGCCGTATTCACCGCTGCGTGCGTGCTCATATTCACGCTCTGCGCCCGCAAGAAGGCGGCGACGTGGGCGCGGGTCCTCATTACCATTTCGGGCGTCATCGCCTTGTTCCCCCATTTCCTCATCTTGGGGGACTACGAACCCGATTCCGTCGTGGCGTTCAGTTTCGTGACCCTGCTCGCCACGGTCGCGCTGATCGTGTGCGCCTGGTTGCCGGGCACCCATCGTTACGCGCGCGAACGGAAGGAGGCCGCCGCGGGTTACGGCTACGGTCACCCGCCCCAGTGACGCACGGGGGCCGGTGCGTCCGGGGGACGGCACCGGCCTCCGTGTCCTGTTTGCCCACCCCGTCTCTGCCCTCCCGTGTCCCGTGATCCCGGGAAACATCCGGTATGTCATGCCGCGGATCTGGCCACCGGCCCCCGACGGCGGGACGATGGTGGTCGTGGAGCCCTACTGGGAGTTGACCTTCGACGCCGACGGGGACGTCGACGCCGCGCAGCGCGACCGGCTCCTGTCCGGCGCGGAGGACGAGCGCGTCACCGATCTGCTGGTGTTCGCTCATGGCTGGAACAACGACCAGCGGCGTGCCCGCGCGTTGTACCGGCGCTTCTTCACCCCCTTCGCCGCGCTCGCGGGCCCGGAGGTGCGCCTCGGCTACGTCGGGGTGCTGTGGCCCGCGGTGCGCTTCCCCGACGAGCGCATCCCGGACTTCGAGCCGTCCGCGGCCCCCGGGATGCCCGGGGCCCCCGCGGCGCCCGCGCTCGACGCGCCGACGCGGCGGCTGCTCGCCGAGGTGTTCCCGGGCCCCGAGCAGGCGGCGCGGCTCGACCGCCTCGCCCGGCTCCTGGAGGAGCGCTCGGAGGCCCGTTCCCGCCTCGACGAGTTCGCGCGGCACGTGCGGGATCTGGTGGCGGTGCGCGAGACAAGCCCCGCGCACGAGTTCGCCGACGACACCGGAGGGGGCGAGCCCGCGATGCTCACCGACGACGCGGTCGAGGTCTGCGAGGTCCTGGCCGCCGCCCTGGAGAGCACGGGCCACCACCCCGAGCTCTTCGGCGGGCTGCGCAAGCGGCTGTGGCACGGCGCCCGTGAACTGCTGCGCCAGGGCTCCTACTACGCGATGAAGCGCCGCGCGGGCGCCGTCGGCCAGCTCGGCCTCGGGCCCGCGCTCGGGCTGCTCGCCGCGGACGTGCCCCGGCTTCGGGTGCACCTGGTCGGGCACAGCTTCGGCGCCCGTCTGGTGTCGTACGCGCTGCGCGGCATGCCCGCCACAGTGGGCTGTGTGAAGTCGGCGACGCTGCTGCAAGGGGCCTTCTCGCACTACGCGTTCAGTGAGCGGCTGCCGCACGACCGGTCGCGCGGCGGTGCCCTGCGCGGGGTGCACCAGCGGATCGACGGCCCGCTCGTCGCCTGTTTCTCGCGCCACGACGACGCCCTCGGCAAGCTCTATCCGCTGGCCTCCAAGCTCGCCGGGGACTCGGCGAGCTTCCTCGGTCTGTGGGAGCGGTGGGGCGCCGTCGGGTTCGACGGGATCAAAGCCACGGACGGCGCCGGGCGCGTGCGGCTCGGGGCCGCCCTGCCCCGGCGGGGGTGCGTGAGCGTGGACGCCGCCGCGCTGGTGAGGCGGGGTGGTCCTCCCAGCGGGGCGCACAGTGACATCTGCCATGAGGAGCTGGCTCGGGTTGTGTGTGGGGCTGGGCGGATTGACGTGGCGTGAGCGCCGTTGTGGTTCGGTGCGTGGGGAACCGCGCGTCCGTTGTGGCTGGGCGCGCGGTTCCCCGCGCCCCTTTGGGGCCCGGTCAGCGGTGTCGGGGGAACTCCACCACCTGTTGGTACGTCGGGCGGTTCTGCCATTGGATCGCTCGGTGCGTGATGCCGCCCAGGGGGCGGTGGATCACGGCGTCCGCGCACCACTGGTCGCCCGCCTTGCAGGAGGCGTCACCGGGGTAGACCTCTGACGCCGGGACGGCGAGGGCCTGCTTGAGGGTGGTGAGGAGCGTCTCGCGGCAGGCGTCGAGGGTGCCGTCGCCGCAGTGGGCGGTGCGGCTCCAGCCCTCGGCGGGCCGGCCGAGGACGGTCCGCAGGTCCTTGTCGACATAGCCCCACCAGCCGTACTGGAAGGCGGATCCGGCGTGCGCGCCGGTCGGGCCGTGGCCCGCCGACGGCGCCTCGTCGACGCCGAGCTGCGCGGTCAGCGCGTCGTAGAGGTCCTTGCCGAGCCCGGGCCTGAACGCGGCCTCGACGAGCCTCGGCCACCAGGCGTCCATGGTGCGCACGGCGTCGGGGTGCGCGTAGGCGTGCGAGCCGCGCGCGGTCTCCTTGCGCGGGGAGCCCGCCTTGCGCCAGGCCTCCAGTTGCCGCACGGCCTCGGCGAGGTCGGGGTCGTCGACGGCCTCGGCGGCGATGACTTCGAGCAGCTCCGGCAGGACCTGTTCGCCGCGCAGATCGGTGACGGCCGCCTCGGCCATGGCCCGGGTGAGCGAGGCCCGGGTGACGCCGCCGTCCTCGACCAGCTCCTTGACCCGGTCGTCGAGCAGGTCGCCGCGGTGCACGGCGCCCATGCCGAAGCCGCCGGAGGTGTAGTCGGTGGCCTGCTTGTTGTTCCAGGAGACGTAGTAGTCCTGGTTGACGGACTGCGGGTGCGCGGCGGGCGGCGTCTGCGCGGAGGTGTTGTCCCGCGGGTCGAAGTCGCGCCACTCATAGGCCTGCTGGGCGTGGACGGGGAAGTTCGGGTCGACGCCGTCGGCGCGCTCGGGGTTGGCGCCGCTGTTGTAGTACGCGGTGTCGCGGGAGTCGGCGTAGAACCAGTTGAAGGCGTAGGAGATGTTCTGGGCGGCCTTCTTGAAGGACGCGGCGTCCTTGACGTGGCCGGGGTCGTTCAGCATCTGGAAGCCGATGATCGAGTCGGCCTCGTGGCGGTAGGTGGACCGCAGCGAGACGTATGCCACGGGCTTGCCGTCGATCGTGGCGCGGTGCGTGACGATGCCGTACTGGGTGCGGAACACCTGCATGCGGTAGGAGCCGGCGGCCGTGGAGTCGGCGACGGTCGGCTTCCAGGCGTTCTTGCGCTCCAGCTTCTCCATGGGCGTGCAGGTGCCCCGGTAGCGGTAGTGCGCCGACTGCTTGGTGGGACTTCCGCCGCCCGGTTCGCACAGTTCGACGGCGTACGTGTCGGTGATGTCCTGCGTCGCGGAGGTCGCCGACCACGCGTAGTCCTGCCCCCGGCCGAGCTGGACGTACATGCCGACGCCCGCGAAGGACACGCCGCGCGCGCTGATGCCGGGGCCCTGGAGCTCCTGCTGCATGAGCAGCTGCGGGGCGAAGTAGCCGGTCTGCGGCCCGAAGACGGCGACGGGGTGGCCGCTCGCGGTGTGCCTGCCGGAGACGAGCAGGGCGTTCGACATGCCCTTGTGCTGCCCGGCACTGCCGAACAGGTCGGCGGGCAGCACCCCGTCGTCGTACATCCCCTGGAGGGGTTTCAGCTTCTTCGGGGCGCGGACGGGGTCCTTGGCCGGGGCCCTCGCGCCGCCCTCGCGGTCGAACACGAGCTGTTCGCGCTGCACCGAGCCCGGGTCGGGCAGGGCGGTGCCACGTGCCTTGTCGGGCTTGCCCGCGTACGGGAAGCGGCTGCCGTCGTGGAGGGTCTGGACGGTCTCCGGGTCGTTGCGGGCGCGGAAGTCCTCCCAGATCCGGCTGCCCTTCTCGACGCCGTACTTGTTCTGCGCGGCGAGCAGCGAGAGCGCGGACTCGACCTCTGAGCCCCCGCCGTTGCCGAACAGACCGCCGACCACGGAGGCCAGGGCGATCATGTCGGTGACCTTGAAGGGCTCGATCTCGCCGACGTTCGTGATCGCGTCGATCTTGCCGGTCAGGACGTACTCGCCGGGGAAGTAGCGGCCGTTCTTGGACTGTGTGCGGTAGGCGTTGAGGCCGTCGATGTAGGCCTGCGCGTCCGCCATGGCCTGCCGGCCGCGCTCGCCCTGGGTGTTCCTGATGTACTCGACCTGCCGCTCCAGGTCCTGCTCGGTGTACGGGGCCTGCGGCCAGAACTGCTGCTCCAGGCCCTGGTTCGAGGGCGCGCCGCCCGCGAACGGGGTCAGCCGGCCGCGGCCGATGTGCCGGAACAGGTCGATGAGCCACAGGCGGTCCTGGCCCGCGGCGTAGCCCGCGCCGAACTCGGTGCCGTAGCGGGTGCTGCCCTGGATGTGCGGGACGCCGTACTTTTTGTCGCGCGTGATGGTCACGTCGTCGCGCGGCTTGGTGACGGAGGCGACCTGGTCCGGCTCGACGCCGAAGGAGGAGTCGCCGAAGAACTCGCCGAGCTTGTCGTCGGTCAGCGAGGGGTAGCCGTCGGCGAGCGCGTCGTACGGGCCGAGCTGGTCGTCGGCGTGGGCGGGCCGGGTGCCGAGGACGCGGTGGCTGAGGATCTCGGCGAGCGTGGCGTTGCCGTTGGCGCCGGGCGGCAGGATGTCCGCGCAGCCGTCGCCGCAGAAGTCGGGGGCGGCGGGCGGCGGCTCGGCGGCGGCCGCGCCGGGGCCCGGCGCGAGCAGCAGGGAGGCGCCGAGGGCCAGGGCCGCCGAGGTGGTGAGGGTTCTGAGCCGTGCGCTGCGTAGTCGCATGGATGCTCCTCCGGAGGGCCGTCGCGGCGGAGGTTACTGCTGGGTTGTCGAACCTGAAAGATGAACAACCGTCGCCTTTTCACAACCACCACAAGCGCTCGCTCGCCCGGCGGCCGCCCGAGCGGGCCGTGGTGTGCGCGGGGGCTCGCTCCGGACCTGTGCGAACTCTGTGCGCGACCTGTGCGCCCCGGCCCCCACGGCACCTCCACATCCGTCACGCATTGACGCTGACCTGCGGGGAACGCGCTGATGAGTAGCCATCGGAAATCGGATGGCACCAAATCGCGTGTCGATACGTCTACTCGATGTCCGCCGGTTCACTGGCGACGTCCGAGAAGTGTGACGGAGGTGCAGGGCGATGGCCGGATTCCGGAGTCTCGCGAGACAGGTGCGTGATCCGCACAGCGACTTGGCGCTGCGGCGGTACTCACTGCGCAAGTGCTTGGAGAGATTCGCCCCCTACGGCCACCGGGCGACCTGGGACCACCTGTGCTCCCGCGCGGGTTTCGGCCCCGAGGACCGGTCGCCCGACCCCGCGCGGCTCGTGGCCGCGCTCGACGAACTTCAGGCGGCCCGCACGGTGTGGCTCGCCTATGAGGAGAGCTTCGCGCGCCGCCGCCGCCGGGAGAAGCACGACGGTCTGCGCCGGCCCGGCAGCGTCGACGACTGGCACCGCTGCACGTGGGGCGGGCACGGGGTCGCCTGGTGCGACGACCCCTCCGTGCACCCCTCGGCGCCGCTCGGCGACGTGCTGCGCAGGCTCATCACCGCACTGGAACGAGAGCCGGGCGCCGCCTGCCCCGTGTGCGGCGACACGGCCCTCGAATGGCGCTACGGCCTGGCGCACGTCCCGTCGGCAGGCCCCGTCTGCACCGGCTGCGGCATCGTGGTGCCCGCGCCGGTCCTCACGCCCGAGGCGGTGCGGCGGTCGCGTTCGCGGTCGCTGGTGTCCGCCTGAGGGCAGCCGATCCTAGGGCCTGACGACGTCCGTCTGGATGGCCAGCTTGAACTCGGCCAGCATGAGCGGTGCGGCGAGCTTCACGTCGCCGGGGCCGCGCGCGGAGATCTTCAGGCCCACCGGTGTCCCCGGGTGCACGAACATCTGCCAGCTGTACGTGCGGTACTGACCGCCGCGGGTGGGCACGAAGTCGGTGGTGGCGGTGGAGTCATAACCCGTCGAGAGGTCCAGCGGGTCGCGCACGAAGCGCGCGCGGTACTCCGTCGGCCTGCTGTCGGGATCCCAGAAGACCATCGCCGACAGCGTGCCCCACCCGTCGTGGCTGGGCCATATCAGGCCCGAGCGCGCGTCGGGGAACTTCGACGGCTTGGTGGCGCCGTGCAGCGGATCGTGCATGCGCCAGGGGTCGTAGGCCTCCTCGTCCGCGGCGTACGGGAAGCGCACGAGGTGGTACCCGTCGCTGTCGTACGTGATCCGCTGGCGTCCCGAGCGGGCCGCTTCCCATTTCAACGAGCAGATGGCGACGCTCATCGGCTCTCCCCGTGTGTGTGGTGATGGCGTCGTGCCCCGTGCGACGGCCGGTGCGGGTCGCCGCCGGAGCGCGTGACGTACATGTACACCTCACGGCGCAGCGCGGAAAGGACCCGGGCGCCCCGGGGTACGACGGCGTGCGTGCCCCGGGGATCCGGCGCGGGTCAGCCCGTGGCGCGGCGTTCGTTGAGGAGGCGGGAGCCGACCAGGCGGTCGCCGAAGACGTCGTCGGGGTTGGACAGGACGCAGGTCTCCAGGGACAGGCACCCGCAGCCGATGCAGTCCGTGAGGTGGTCCCTGAGGCGGCCCAGCTGTTTGATGCGCTCGTCGAGTTCGGACCGCCAGGTCCCCGAGAGCCGGGCCCAGTCCGCCCGCGTGGGGGTGCGCCCCTCCGGCAGCTCCGCGAGCGCGTCGCGGATGGTCGCGAGCGGGATGCCCACGCGCTGCGCGGCCCGGATGAAGGCGACGCGGCGCAGGGTGTCACGGCCGTAGCGGCGCTGGTTGCCCGAGGTGCGGCGGCTGCTGATGAGCCCCTTGGCCTCGTAGAAGTGCAGCGCCGACACGGCGGCGCCGCTGCGCGCCGACACCTGGCCGACGGTGAGTTCGTGGATCTTCTCTGGGATCTGGGGCACCCCTCGAAGCCTACTGGTCGGTGCGTTGACACCGGTCGGCACACCCAGCATGCTGAGCAAGCGCTTAGTTTCCCCCAGCTACGGAGGCCCGCACATGGCAGAGCCGAGGATCTTCACGTCAGCCGACGAGCTGCGCGCCGCGGTCGGCGAGCAGTTGGGGCGCAGCGACTGGCTGGAGGTCGACCAGAAGCGGATCGATCTGTTCGCGGAGGCCACCGGCGACCACCAGTGGATCCACGTGGACCCCCGGCGGGCGGCCGAGGGGCCGTTCGGGGCGACGATCGCGCACGGGTATCTGACGCTGTCGCTGCTGCCCGTCCTGGTCCCGCAGGTGCTGCGCGTGGAGGGCATGCGGATGGGCCTCAACTACGGCACGAACAAGGTGCGCTTCCCCTCCCCCGTGCCCGTCGGCTCGCGGCTCCGCGCGGCCGTCGCGCTGACCGGGGTGGAGTCGACGAAGGACGGCGGGGTGCAGGTGACGGCGGCGGTCACGGTGGAGCGCGAGGGGGCCGACAAGCCCGCGTGCGTGGCCGATTCGGTGTCGCGCTACTACTTCTGAGCCGCCTGCGGCAGCGCGTCGGCGGGCGCCCGCGCCCCCACCATCCGCAGCACGAGGTCGGCGTAGAGCGCGCCGACCTCGTCCGGCGTCCTGCGCCCCGCGACGTTGAACCAGCGGGCCACGTCGATGCACAGGGAGAGCACGGCGAGGGTGGTGCCGGGGACGTCGGGGACGTCGAACTCGCCCGCGCGCACGCCGTCGTTGATGATCTCCCGCACGGCCGCGTCGGACTTGCGGCGCAGCGCCACGATCTCGGTGCGGTGCTCGGGGCCGAGCGCGTCGAGTTCGTACTGCACGACCCGGGCGGTCGTGTGGTGCCCGGCGTGCCAGCGGACGAAGGAGCGCACGGCGTCGGCGAGCCGCTCGGACGCGCTGCCCCCGCCGTCGGCCGCGGTGCGCAGGATGGTCAGGGCCTTGTCGTGGCCGAGCCTGCTGATGCGGTGGAGGAGCTCCTCCTTGGTCTTGTAGTGGATGTAGAGCGCGGCCGGGCTCATGCCCGCGCGGCCCGCGATGTCACGGGTCGTCGTGGCGTGGTAGCCGCGCTCGGCGAAGGCCTCGACCGCGGCGACCAGCAGCCGCCTCGCCGCGTCGGGACTGACCTCGGCCCACGGCTGCTCCTCGCCGAGGGTCTCCTTCGCCGCGCCCATGCGCGCTCCTTCCACCGTTCCGGACCGTCACCCTACCCTGAGGGTGAGCAAGCGCTTAGGCAAGTGGGCCGGGCGCCTCCGGCGGGCGGAGTGGCCGGTCAGAAGGCGGAGACGCCGGTCAGCGCGCGCCCGATCACCAGCTTCTGGATCTGACTCGTGCCCTCGTAGAGGGTCATCACCCGGGCGTCGCGCACGAGCTTGCCGACCGGGTACTCGTCGATGTAGCCGTAGCCGCCGAAGACCTGGAGCGCCTGGTTCGCGGCGCGCACGGCGGCCTCCGACGCGAACAGCTTGGCCTTGGACGACTCGGTGGCGAACGGCAGGCCCCGGTCGACGAGGTCGGCGACCCGCCAGGTGAGCAGCCGGGCCGCGTCCACGTCCACGGCGATGTCGCTGAGCAGCTCCTGGACGAGCTGGTGGTGGGCGATGCTCCGGCCGAACTGCTCGCGCTCGGTCGCGTACGCCACCGCCGCGTCGAGGGCGGCCTGGGCGATGCCCACGCACCCCGCGGCCACCGACATCCGCCCCTTGGCGAGGGCGGCCATGGCCACCGAGAAGCCCTTGCCCTCGGGCCCGAGCAGCGCGTCCGCGGGCACCCGGACGTCTTCGAGGACCAGTTCGGCGGTGGCCTGGCCGCGCAGGCCGAGCTTGCCGTGCACGGCGCGGCGGGTGAGGCCCGGCGTGTCCGTCGGCACCAGGAAGGCGGAGACGCCCTTGTGCCCCGGCGCGTCGTTCGTCCGCGCGAACAGGAGCACGACATCGGCCCAGGTGCCGTTCGTGATGAACATCTTGGCGCCGTTCACGACGTACGCGTCGCCGTCGCGGACGGCCTTGGTGGTGAGGCTCCCCGCGTCGGAGCCCGTCCCCGGTTCGGTGAGCCCGAAGCAGCCCAGGGCCGCGCCGGAGGTGAGCGCGGGCAGCCAGCGCCGCTTCTGCTCCTCGTCGCCCCAGGCCGCGATGGACTTGGCGACGAGCCCGAGGGAGACCGAGACGATGCCGCGCACGGAGGAGTCGCCGCGGCCCAGCTCCTCGGTCACCAGGCAGTACGCGAGGTGGTCGCCGCCGCTGCCGCCGTACTCCTCGTCGATGGTGAGGCCGAGGAAGCCGACGTCGCCGAGCTTGCGCACGATGGCCGCGTCCACGCTCTCGGCCCGGTCCCAGGCGGCCGCGTGCGGGGCGATCTCGCGCTCGACGAAGTCCTTGGCGAGCCGCCTGACGGCGTCCTGCTCCTCGCTGAGCTCCAGGTTCATCGAAGCCTCCCCGCCCGGCGCGGTTTTAATTAGCACTGCTAGTTTCTGTGGGCAGCCCTACTATGTGCCGCATGGCCCGACCGCGCAAGCCCCTCCTCAGCCGCGACCGCATCGTCGACGCGGCGCGCTCCCTCGTGGACGCCGAGGGCCTCGCCGCGGTCTCCACCCGCCGCCTCGCCGCCGAACTGGGCGTCAGCGGGCCCTCCCTCTACAACCACTTCGCCACCAAGGACCAGATCCTGGAGGCGGTGGCGGACTCGGTGAGCGCGCAGGTCGACCTGTCGATGTTCGAGGACGGCCGCGACTGGCGCGCCGCGCTGCACGACTGGGCCGTCTCCTACCGCGCCGCGCTCACCCGGCATCCGAACATCGTCCCGGTGCTCGCCCGCGGCCCCGGCCGCCGCCCCGCGGGCCTGCGGCTCGCGGACGCGATGTTCGGCGCCATGGTCGACGCGGGGTGGCCCCCGGCGCAGGCCACGTCGATCGGGGCGCTGATGCGGTACTTCATCATGGGCTCCGCGCTCGGCTCCTTCGCGGGCGGCTTCGTCGACGACGAGGCGGCGTACGACCCCGCCGACTACCCCCACCTCGGCCAGGCCCATCTGCTCGCGGAGCACCAGGAACTGGTGGACGAGCGGGCCTTCGACGCGGGGCTCGCGGCCCTGCTCGACGGGCTCGCCCTCCAGTACGAACGGGTGGCGCTGCGGGCGGGGTGAGACCCGCGGCCGACGGGGCCTTTCAGAAGGTCACGAGGGCCCGGCCGCCCTTGCCCGCCTCCATGTTCGCGAAGGCCGTCGGGATGTCCTCGAGGGCGATCCGGTCCGTGACCATCAGGCCGAGGTCGAGACGGCCCGCGCGCACGTGTTCGGCGAGGACGGGGACGTCCCGTGCCGGGTCGGTGTTGCCGTAGACGCAGCCGGAGAGCGTCCGGCCCCAGTGGAAGATCTCCAGGGCGTTGAAGGTGACCTGCTGGTCCTTGCCGCCGATGCCGACGACGGTGGTGCGGCCGCCGCGGCGGGTGGACTCCCAGGCAGCACGGATGGTGGCCGCGCGGCCCACGCACTCCACGGCCACGTCCACGCCGTGGCCGCCGGTGAGTTCGCGCAGGTCACGGGCCGTCCTGTCGGAGGCGACGACATAGTCCGTGGCCCCGGCCACGCGGGCCAGGGCCTCCTTCTCGGGGGACACGTCGACCGCGAGCACCCGCGCGGCCCCGGCGATCCGCGCCGCCTGGAGCGCGGCCAGGCCCACCCCGCCGACGCCGAGGACGGCGACCGTCTCGCCCTCGCGGACGCGCGCCGCGTGGTGCACCGCTCCGTAGCCGGTGAGGACGGCGCAGCCGAGGAGGGCGGCGTCGGCGAGGGGAACGCCGTCGGGCGCGGGCAGGACGCAGCCCGCGGCCACCACCGTCTCCTGCGCGAACGCGGCCACGTTCAGGCCGGGGTGCAGATCGGTGCCGTCGGCGCGGCGGGCGTACACCGCGCCCGCGCCGGTGAGCGCGTTGCCGCACAGCCAGACCTCGCCGAGCCCGCAGGCGTGGCAGTCGCCGCAGGACGGCGCCCAGTTGAGGACCACGCCGTCACCGGGCGCGACATGGGTGACGCCCGCGCCCACGGACAGGACGGTGCCCGCCCCCTCGTGGCCGAGCACGGCGGGGACCGGCACCCTCATCGTGCCGTTCGTCAGGGACAGGTCGGAGTGACAGACCCCGGCGGCGGCGAGGCGCACCCGCACCTGCCCGGGGCCGGGCTCCGGCAGCTCGATGTCGGTGATCTCCAACGGGGAACCGAGGGCGGGCAGTACGGCGGCGCGGACCACGGTGGCGAATCCTCCAGGGGGGAGAGGGGAAGGGGGGAGCGGAAGGCGGACGGGGCTAGAACTGGAGCGACTTGGTCTGGAGGTACTCCGCCAGGCCGTGCCGTCCCAGTTCGCGGCCGACGCCCGACTGCTTGTAGCCGCCGAAGGGGGCGAGCGGGTTGAAGCCGCCGCCGTTGATGTCGACCTGGCCGGTGTCGAGGCGGCGTGCGAAGGCCGCCGCCTCCGCGTCGTCCGCCGCCCACACCGCGCCCGCGAGCCCGTACACGGTGCCGTTGGCGATCGTCTCGGCCTCGTCCTCGTCCTCGTAGCGGATGAGGGAGAGGACCGGGCCGAAGATCTCCTCCTGGGCGATGGTCATCTCGGGGGTGACGTCGGCGAAGACCGTGGGGCGCACGTAGTAGCCGCGCTCGCGCGGCGCCTCGGGGCCGCCCGCCACCAGGCGGGCTCCCTCCGCCACACCCCGCTCGATGTAGCCGCGCACGCGGTCGCGCTGCTTCTCGCTGACGACGGGTCCGATGCGCTCGCCGTACTTGCCCGCGGCGCGCGCGGCGAGCGCGACCGCCTCGTCGTAGCGCGAGGTGTGGACGAGCATGCGGGTCCAGGCGCTGCACGTCTGGCCCGAGTTGGCCATGACGTTGGCGACGCCGACGTTCACGGCCTTGGCGAGGTCGGCGCTCGGCAGGATGACGTTGGCCGACTTGCCGCCGAGTTCGAGGGCGACGCGCTTGACGGCCGCGCCCGCGATCGCGCCGATCCTCCGGCCGACCGCGGTGGACCCCGTGAACGAGACGAGGTCCACGCCCTCGTGCTCGGCGAGCGCCTGGCCCGCGACCGGGCCGAGCCCTGTGACCAGGTTGAACACCCCCGCGGGCAGACCCGCCTCGTGCACGACCTCGGCGAAGAGGCGGGCCGTGAGCGGGGTGTCCTCCGCGGGCTTGAGCACGACGGCGCAGCCCGCGGCGAGGGCCGGGGCGACCTTGGCGACGATCTGGTGGAGGGGGTAGTTCCAGGGGGTGATCGCGCCGACGACGCCCACGGGTTCGCAGTGGACGGTGGAGTTGCCCACCTTCTCCTCGAAGGGGTGGAGCGCCGCGAGTTCCGCGTACGAGGCCGCCACGAGGATCGGCACTCCGGCGTGGACGGCTTCCGCGAACGGCAGCGGGGCGCCCAGTTCCGCGGCGACCGTCTCGGCGATCTCGCCCTTGCGGGCGACGAGCCCGTCGCGGATCGCGGCGAGCCGTGCGGCGCGCTCCGCGGGCGGGGTCGCCCGCCAGCTGGGCAGCGCCGCGCGCGCGGCCCTGACCGCGGCATCGACGTCCTCGGCGGTGCCCGCCGGGACGTGGGCAATGACCTGCTCGTCGGCCGGGTTCACCACCGGGGTGGTGTCCTGTGTGGTGGCGGGGCGCCACTGCCCCGCGATGTACATGCCGGTGTGGGGCTTCATGAGATCAAACTAGCGCCGATAGTTTTCTGCCGCCAGAGGCTCGGGTACGGCCACGAGAGGGGGGCGCCGAGCGGCCCCGCCCCTAGCAGCACCGCGTTGACCTGGAGTTTTGCGCTTATTGCTCACACGTCAACATCTTGTTAACGCTCGAAAGCGGGTCCTACCGTCATCCGAACCGCCAGACCTGGTGGCAGTTCGATGGTGAACGATAGGTAGCTCCCATGCTGACAATCCTCGGATTCGTCATGATCGCCACCTTCCTGGTGCTGATCATGATGAAGAAGATGTCGCCCATCGCGGCACTGGTGCTCATCCCCGCGTTGTTCTGCGTCTTCGTAGGCAAGGCCGCCCACTTCGGGGACTACGTCCTCGAGGGCGTGGGCAATCTCGCGCCCACGGCCGCGATGCTCATGTTCGCCATCGTGTACTTCGGCGTCATGATCGATGTCGGCCTCTTCGACCCGATCGTCCGGGGCATCCTGCGGTTCTGCAAGGCGGACCCGATGCGGATCGTCGTCGGCACCGCCGTGCTCGCCGCGATCGTCTCGCTCGACGGCGACGGCTCCACCACGTTCATGATCACCGTGTCGGCGATGTACCCGCTGTACAAGCGCCTGAAGATGAGCCTCGTCGTCATGACGGGCGTCGCGGCCACCGCCAACGGCGTGATGAACACGCTGCCCTGGGGCGGTCCCACGGCCCGCGCGGCCACCGCCCTCAAGGTCGACGCCAGCGACATCTTCGTGCCGATGATCCCCGCGCTCGCGGTCGGCCTCCTCGCCGTCTTCGTCCTCGCGTACGCCCTCGGTCTGCGCGAGCGCAAGCGGCTCGGGGTGCTCTCGCTCGACGAGGTCCTGGAGAGCGAGCCGGTCACGGGCGAGCCGGTACTGGTCGGCGCGGGCGGTGACGGGGGCCGGGCGGAGCAGGTCGGCTTCGTGAAGGGCGGGGGCTCGGCGGGCACCTCCGCCACGGACGGTTCCCCTTCGGACTCCGACGACGACGGCTTCCAGGGCCTGGACCCGAACCGTGCCACCCTGCGCCCCAAGCTCTACTGGTTCAACGCGGGCCTGACCGTCCTGCTGCTCACCGCCATGATCATGGAGTGGCTGCCGATCCCGGTCCTGTTCCTGCTCGGCGCGGCCCTGGCCCTGACCGTCAACTTCCCGCACATGCCCGACCAGAAGGCCCGCATCGCCGCGCACGCCGAGAACGTCCTCAACGTCACCGGCATGGTCTTCGCCGCCGCCGTCTTCACCGGCGTGCTCACCGGCACCGGCATGGTCGACCACATGGCCGACTGGCTCGTGGACGCCATCCCCGACGGCATGGGCGGCCAGATGGGCCTGGTCACCGGCCTGCTCTCGATCCCCCTCACGTACTTCATGTCCAACGACGGCTTCTACTTCGGCGTGCTGCCCGTGCTCGCCGAGGCGGGCAACGCGCACGGCGTCTCCACCATCGAGATCGCCCGTGCCTCCATCGCCGGGCAGGCCCTGCACATGTCGAGCCCGCTCGTGCCCGCCGTGTACGTCCTCGTCGGCATGGCCAAGGTCGAGTTCGGCGACCACACGCGGTTCACGGTGAAGTGGGCGATCCTCACCTCGCTCGTGGTGCTGGGCGCCGGGATCCTCTTCGGCATCATCTGAGTCCGATGCTGCCGATACGCCGCCCGCACGCGGGCGGGCAGAACCCGGTCGGCGCACACCCGGCCGACGGCAGGGGCTGGCTGCTGCGCCTCGTCATCGCCTTCAGCTGTGCGCAGGGCGCGGTGTCGATGGCGCGGCCCGCCGTCTCCTACCGGGCCCTCTCGCTGGGCGCCGACGAGCGGGCCATCGGTGTCATCGCGGGCGTGTACGCGCTGCTGCCGCTGTTCGCCGCGGTTCCGCTCGGCCGCCGTACCGACCACGGCCGCTGCGCGCCGCTGCTGCCGCTCGGCGTCGCGCTGATCGCGGGCGGCTGCGCGCTCGGCGGCACCGCGGGATCGCTGGGTGCGCTCGCCGCGTGGAGCGGGGTGATGGGCCTCGGCCACCTCTGCTTCGTCATCGGCGCGCAGTCGATCGTCGCCCGCCGGTCGGCACCCGCCGAACAGGACCGGAACTTCGGCCACTTCACCATCGGCGCCTCCCTCGGCCAGCTCGTCGGCCCGCTGGCGGCCGGCGTCCTGATCGGCGGCGACACGGGCTCCACGAGCGCCCTCGCCCTGGTGGTGGCGGCGGGGGTCGCGGCGGTGGCCTGCGCGTCGCTGTGGCGCATCGAGCGGCCGCGGGGCGAAGGGCCCGGGCGCAGGAGCGCCGCCCGGCCCGCCGCGGCCGGGGCCGTTCCCGTGCGGCGCATCCTGGGGTCCCGGGGCGTGCCCGCCGGGATGTTCATCAGCCTCGCCGTGCTGTCCGCCACGGACATCCTCACCGCGTACCTGCCCGTCGTCGGCGAGCACCGGGGCATCGCGCCCGCGACCGTCGGGGTCCTGCTCGGTCTGCGCGCGGCCGCGACGATCGCCTGCCGCCTGGTGATGACGCCCCTCATCCGGCTGCTCGGCCGCCGCGCGCTCACCGTCGTCACCTGCGCCGCCGCCGGACTCCTGTGCGCCGGGGTCGCGCTGCCGCTGCCCGTCTGGGCGCTCGGCGTGATGCTCGCGCTGCTCGGCTTCTGCCTCGGTGTCGGCCAGCCCCTGTCGATGACGACGGTGGTCCGGGCGGCGCCCGCCGAGGCCCGCTCCACCGCCCTCGCCCTGCGGCTCACCGGCAACCGGCTCGGCCAGGTCGCCGCCCCGGCCGGGGCGGGCCTCGTCGCCGGGGTGGCGGGCGTCGCGGCCCCCTTCGTGACGCTGGGGCTCCTCCTGTGCGTGGCCGCGGGGGCGGCGGGGCGCACCGAATAACTCCCCGGCCTACCCGGGGGCAGGGCCCAACAGCCCTCCGCACTGGGCGTCCGCGGGTTCGTCGTGGCCGGTCGCGCAGTTCCCCGCGCCCCTTCGGGGCACTACCGCGCGAGTGGAGTGACCCCGACCGCGAAGCCGTTGAGCACCGCCGTGCCCGAGAGCGGGTCGAGGAGGCTGCCGTCGAGGAGTTGGTTGACGTTGGCGCCGGGGTCGGCGGCGGCGACGGTCAGCCGGGTGCCGGGGCGGTCGTGGCCCCAGCCGTGCGGCAGGCTCACCACCCCCGGGCGTACCGTGTCCGTCACCTCCACCGGGACCGCGATCTCGCCGCCCGCGGCCGTCACGCGCGCGTGCGCGCCGTCCGCCACGCCGAGCCGTGCCGCGTCCTCGGGGTGGACGTGCAGGGTGCAGCGGTTGGAACCGCCGGTGAGGGGACGGACGTTGTGCATCCAGCTGTTGTTGGAGCGCAGATGGCGGCGGCCGACGAGGACGAGGGCGGCCGGGGTCTCGCGCAGCGCGCGGGCGAGCCGCGGCAGGTCGGCGGCGATCGGCCCGGGAAGCAGCTCGATCCGCCCGCTGCGGGTCCTGAGGACCTCCGGGACGCGCGGGCCCAGCGGGCCGAGGTCGATGCCGTGCGGGTGGTCGAGGAGGCGGGCCAGGCTCAGCCCGTCCGGCTCCGCGCCGAAGCCGTCGCCGTACGGGCCGAGGCGCAGCATCATGTCCAGGCGCCGCTCGGGGCCGCTCTCCCCCGTGAGGCGGGCCGCGAGGTCCCCGGGGTCGCGGCCGTGCACGCGCGTGTGCGGGGCGGCGACGGCCTCGGCGAGGGTGCGCTCGACGACCAGGGCGTCGACGGCGGCCGGGTCGGCGCCGTGTCGGCCCGTCGCGGCGAGCACGAGCCGCGCGAGGATCTCGGTCTCGGGCATCCGGCCGTCCTCCAGGGGCACCGCGGCACGGGTGTAGCGGACCTGGTTGCGCACGGCCAGGGCGTTGAAGGCGAAGGGGAAGTGGGCGCTCTGCGCGGGCGGGGGCGGCGGCAGGACGACATGGGCGTGGCGCGCGGTCTCGTTCAGGTACGGGTCGACGCTCACCATGAAGTCCAGGGACTCCAGGGCCTTGTCGAGGCGGTCGCCGTCGGGCGCGGACAGGACGGGGTTGGCGGCGATGGCGATGACGGCGCGGACGGGGCTCTCGCCCAGGCCGCTGTCCGGGACGCCCGGCGGGGTGTCGACCTCCTCCGCGAGCGCGGCGACGGGCAGTTCGCCCTTGGCCTCGGGGTGCCCGCTCACACGGCTGCGCCAGCGGCCGAGCGCGAAGCCCCGGCCGGGCCCGGCGGGGCGCGGCGCCCTGCCGGTGGCGGAGAGCGGGAACATGACGCCGCCGGGCCGGTCGACGTTGCCGGTCAGGACGTTCACCACGTCGGCGAGCCAGCAGGTCAGCGTCCCGAGGGCGACGGTGCTCGCGCCGACCCTGGCGTACACGGCGGCGGCGGGCGCCGAGGCCAGCTCGTGGGCCAGGGTACGGATGGTGTCGGCGGGCACGTCGCAGGCCGTGGCGACGGCCTCCGGAGTGAAGTCCCGTACTGCGGTGTCGAGTTCGTCGAGGCCCGTCACGTGGTCCGCGAGCGCGCCGAGGTCGGTGAGGCCGTCCGCGAACAGGACCTGCGCCACCGCGGCGAGCAGGAGCGCGTCCGTGCCGGGCCGGACGGCCAGGTGCCGGTCGGCGAGGAGCGCGGTGCGCGTGCGGCGCGGGTCGACGACGGTGAGCCGGCCGCCCCGGGCCCGCAGCGCCTTGAGCCGGCCGGGGAAGTCGGGCGCGGTGCACAGGCTGCCGTTGGACTCCACGGGGTTGGCGCCGAGGATCAGCAGGTGGTCGGTGCGGTCCAGGTCGGGCACGGGGATCGCGAGCGGGTCGCCGAACAGGAGGCCGCAGGAGACGTGCCGGGGCATCTGGTCGACGGTGCTCGCGGTGAACAGGCTGCGGGTGCCGAGGGCCCCGAGCAGCACGGGCGGGTACAGGGCGCCCGCCATGGTGTGCACGTTCGGGTTGCCGAGCACGACGCCCACCGCGTGCGGCCCGTACCGCTCGACGACGGGGCGCAGACCCGCGGCGACCGCGTCGAAGGCCTCGTCCCAGCCCGTCTCCACGAGGCGTCCGCCGCGGCGGACGAGGGGCCGCCGCAGCCGGTCGGGGTCGGCGTCGGCCGCGCCGAAGGAGGCGCCCTTGGGGCAGACGAAGCCGCGGCTGAAGACGTCGGCCCGGTCGCCGCGCGCGCCGGTCACGCGCGGGCCATCGACGGTGAGCGTGAGCCCGCAGGTGGCTTCGCAGAGCGGGCAGATGCGCGGGGCGGTGCGGGTCATGGGCCCTCCCGGGGCGTGGCGCGGCGGCGCGGTCCGCCTCCAGCATACCGACCGGTACGTATGGCGCCAGGGTTCAGCCGAGGGCGCGCTCGACGTACGCGTACAGCAGGGTCCGCGTCTCCGCCACGATCTTCGGGTCCCCCAACGGGTCGGTGCGGAAGGCGAGTTGCAGCAGGGCATCGACGGCCTCGACGCTGACGAGCATGGTGCGGCGCAACCGGGCGTCCAGCGGGCGGCCGAGGTGCCCGGCGAGGAGCCGGGCGACGCGGTCTGCGACCGTCTCGTTGGCGTCGGGCATCGCCTCGGGCGCCGAGGGGATGCCGAAGTCGACCCGCCCGAAGCCGGGGACCGTGCGCTTCATCAGCAGATACTCGTCGAAGGCGGCCGCGACGGCGCCGCGCAGATCGCCACGGGGCACGGCCGTCATGCGCGCCGCGACCCGGCGGGCGTAGGCGTCGAGGTTGCGGTGGGCCAGGGCGTCGGCCAAGGCACGCTTGTTGTCGAAGAAGCGGTAGACCGAGCCGATGGGCACGCCCGCGCGCTCCGCGACCGCCCGGGTGGTCAGGTCCTCGTAGCCGACCTCGTCGAGGAGGGCGGCGCAGGCGTCGAGGATCCGGGTCAGCCGCTCCGCGCTGCGGCGCTGCACGGGCGTGCGGCGCAGGGCGGCCTGGGGGTTCGGGTCACGCGTACCGGAGGAGTCACGCACTCCGGGAGGGTAGAACACCGTTCACATTTCACGGATCCCTCTTGCGCGGGGAAAAACCGAATCCTACGGTGTTCCATAGGAATCGTTGGCGAGGGCGCCGGCGTGGGCCCCGTCGTGGGCCAGGGAGCCGAGGGAGCTGTCATGAGCGGGGATCAGCCGAAGGACGACAGGGACAACGCGCGCAAGCTCGCCGAGGGCCTCACCCACCTCACCGGATTCGGCAACGAGCACAGCTCGGAGGCCGTCCCGGGCGCCCTGCCGCACGGCCGCAACTCGCCGCAGCGCGCCCCCCTCGGCCTGTACGCGGAGCAGCTGAGCGGCACCGCGTTCACCGAGCCGCGCGCCCACAACCGCCGCTCGTGGCTGTACCGCGTCCGCCCGTCGGCCGCGCACCCGTCGTTCGCCCGGACCGACAACGGCGCGATCCGCACGGCCCCCTTCACCGAGACCGTGCCCGACCCCAACCGCCTGCGCTGGAACCCGCTGCCGGAGCCCGCCCCCGGCACCGACTGGCTGGCCGGCCTGTGGACCCTCGGGGGCAACGGCGACGCGACCCAGCGCACCGGCATGGCGGTGCACCTGTACCACGCCAACGCCTCCATGGACCGGGTCTTCAGCGACGCCGACGGCGAGCTGCTGATCGTGCCGGAGCGCGGCGGCCTGCTGCTCCGCACCGAGCTGGGCCTGCTGCGCGCCGAGCCCGGCCACATCGCCCTGATCCCGCGCGGCGTCCGCTTCCGCGTCGAGCTGCTCGACGACAGCGCCCGTGGGTACGTCTGCGAGAACTACGGCGCGGTCTTCCAGCTCCCCGACCTCGGCCCGATCGGCGCCAACGGCCTGGCGAACGCCCGGGACTTCATGGCCCCGGTCGCCGCGTACGAGGACGTCGAGGGCCCGGTCGAGGTCGTCAACAAGTTCTGCGGCAACCTCTGGGCGGCCACCTACGACCACTCCCCCCTCGACGTGGTCGCCTGGCACGGCAACTACGTGCCGTACGTGTACGACCTGAGCCGCTTCAACGTCATCGGCTCCATCTCGTACGACCACCCGGACCCCTCCATCTTCACGGTGCTCACCTCGCCGTCGGACACCCCGGGCCTCGCGGGCGTCGACTTCGTGGTGTTCGCGCCGCGCTGGCTCGTCGGCGAGGACACCTTCCGGCCGCCGTACTTCCACCGGAACGTGATGAGCGAGTACATGGGCCTGATCGAGGGCGCGTACGACGCCAAGGCGGAAGGCTTCGTGCCGGGCGGCGGCTCGCTGCACAACATGATGTCGGCGCACGGCCCCGACCGGGAGACGTTCGAGCGGGCCAGCGCCGCGGAGCTGAGGCCGCAGAAGATCGACGACGGTCTGGCGTTCATGTTCGAGACCCGCTGGCCGGTGACCGCCACGGAGCAGGCGGCTTCGGCGGACCATCTGCAGCGGAGGTACGACGACGTATGGCAGGGTCTGGAGCGTCATTTCCGGCCGTAGCACCACCACTTCCGGCCGCTGTCCGCGTCGTCTCGGAAGTACGGAGTTCCCTGTGACCGCTTTCGCCCCGGACTCGATCGTCCTGAACCGAAAGCTGCCGCTGTGGTATCAGGTCTCGCAGTCGCTGCGCGCCTCGATACTCGGCCGGGCGCCGGACGCCCCGCTGCGCCTGCCGACCGAGGAGCAGCTGGCGGGGCACTACGGCGTCAGCGTGCTCACCATGCGCCAGGCCCTCAAGGAGCTGGAGGACGAGGGCCTGATCAGCAGGCACCGGCGGCGCGGCACGTTCATCGAGCCGGACGTGCGGCGCGGCTCGCCGGTGCGGCTGCTCGGCTCGGTCGACGCGATCGTGGCGCAGCAGTCCGGCATGGACACCAAGCTCCTGTCCCACGGCCGGGAGCAGGTGCCCACCGACGTCGCCGAGCACTTCCCCGGGCTCGCCGAGGTCGCCACGTACCACCGGCTGCGCAGCGACGCCAGGACCGGCGAGCCGACCAACCACGCGCGCAACCACGTGCGCCCCGACCTCGCCGAGCGCATCGACCCGACCGACCTGGAGCGGTGGCCGATGACGAAGGTCCTGCGCGACGTGGTGGGCGTGGCGATCTCGCGCATCACCGACACCGTGGAGGCCAGGCTCGCCGACCCGGAGACCGCCCGGCTGCTCCAAGTGCCGCTGCTCAGCCCGATCCTGCACTACACGGGCATCACCTACGACACCGAGGGGCGGGCGCTCGACGTGGCCCGGATCCAGTACCGGGGCGACCGCTTCTCCTTCACCGTCACGCTCGACGCGACCTGATGGCCGCCGCGCGGCGCGTCGTACGATGCCGGGCGTGACGTACGACGACGCGCCGCCGCTCGCCGATCTCATGCCGTGGTCCGTCGCGCCGCTCCGGCCGGGACGCGGGTGGCCGATGGCGCCCGACGCCGCGTCCCTCAGAGCCCGTTGGGACGCCTTCGTCCGCGCCGACGCGGCCGGGCGCGAGGCGCTGTTCGGGCCCACCCGGGCCCGCACCCTGCACACCTCGGTGGCCCAGCTGCCCGGGTGCGGCGGCGGCACGGGGCGGCTCGCCCGCGAGAACGGGCCCTGCGCCGAACCCGTCCGGGTGGTGCACGGCCCCTTCGACGAGCAGTGGCTGATACCCGACCACCGGCTCCTGGACGCGGCCCGCCCCGAGCTGTGGCGGGTGGCGGGGGCCGGGCAGCTCTTCCTGACCGAGCAGGGGTACGTGCCCGACGCGGGCGCCGGGCCCGCCGTGCTCGCCTCCGCGGTGCTGCCGGACGGGCACTCCCCCGCCGGGCGGCCCGGCCGCGTCCGCCCGCTGTACCGACGTCCTGGTGGCGCTGAAACGAACGTTCTACCCGGTCTGTTGGAACATCTCTCCCTGCGGTACGGGACCGACGTCGCCCCGGAGGACTTCCTGGCCTGGGTCCTGGTCGCCGCGCGGGCCGCGCCCGCGGGCCCCGTCGTGCCGCTCACCTCCGCCGCCGACGCGTGGGAGCGGGGCGTGGAACTCGGGCGGCGCGCGCTCTGGCTCCAGCTGCGCGGCAGCTCCGCCGAGCGGCCGAAGCTGCCCGGCGGACGGCGGCCGTACGTGCGGGCGCCGCTGCCCGCGCTTCCCTCGGGGCTCGGCTACGACGCCGACGAGGAGGCCCTGCGGATCGGCGGGGGCGGGCTCATCTCGCCCGTGCCCGCGGGGGCGTGGGACTTCCGGGTCAGCGGTGTGCGGGTCCTGGAGCTGTGGTTCGAGCGCCGGGCGGCCCCCGCGGAGCCCGGCACCCTGGAGGCCGTCGGGCCCTCGGTGTGGCCCCAGGCCTGGACCTCGCAGCTCCTGGAGCTGATCACGGTCCTCGCCCTCCTCGCGGAGCTCCCCGCGCTCGCGGAGATCCCCGCGGACGCCGCGCTCACGGCCGCCGACCTGCACACGGCGGGGGTCCTGCCCGTCCCCGCGGCGGCCCGGCGCCCGGCCTCGGTCCTCGACCACCACGAAGAGGGGCCCGAGGGGCAGTTCGCCCTGCT
This sequence comes from Streptomyces spectabilis, assembly GCF_008704795.1. Taxonomy (NCBI): domain Bacteria; kingdom Bacillati; phylum Actinomycetota; class Actinomycetes; order Kitasatosporales; family Streptomycetaceae; genus Streptomyces; species Streptomyces spectabilis. The sequence goes on from NZ_CP023690.1 coordinate 2,342,962, forward strand.
GTGAGGGTCAGGCACGGCTCCCGCGCCCCAGGGGCAGCAGCGCGACCATGCTGAGGAACTGGAGGGCGGCGAGGAGCACGATCCCGCTGCGGAAGCCGGGCACGCCCGCGCCTCCCGTGCCGTAGGCGAGGGCGGCCAGCGCGGGGCCCACCGTGAACGCGAGGGTCCGGAAGGTGTTGGTGACGCCCCCGGCCGTGCCGACGAGGTCCGGCGGGGTCCGCTCCAGGATGCCGACGCTGACCGGCGTGCCGAACAGCGCCTGCCCCGCACCGGTGACGGCCAGGCGCCAGCCGATGTCCCACAGCCCCGCGTCCGGCCCGAGGGTGAGCATGCTCAGCACCCCGAGCCCGGTCAGCGCGGCGCCCGCCGCGCCCACGAGCGCCTTCGGGAAGCGGTCGGCGAGCGCGCCGCCGAAGGACGCGGTGAGCGCCACCGCCCCGATGAAGAACATCATCGCGAGGCCGGTCAGGGACGCCCCGGCGTCCAGGACGTCGGCGACGTAGTAGGGCAGCAGGAAGTAGGACAGGCCGGTGAACGTACCGCTGAGGAAGAGGGCGAGCACGGGCAGGCCGACCTCGGGCCGCCGCAGCAGGTCGAGGACGGGGCGCGCGGTGCGCAGCCGCGCCCACCACGCACCGCCCGCGACCGCCACGGCCGCGGCCGCCCCCGCGGCGACGGGCGCGCCCGCGTCGATCCGGTCGAAGGCGACGAGCAGCGCCGTGACGGCGGCGCCGAGGACCACGCCGTCCCCGACCAGCGAACGGCTCGGCGGCACGAGGCCCTTGTCGCCGCGCGGGATCAGCCGCGCGCCCAGCCACACCACCGCGATCAGGACGGGGATCTTCAGCAGGAACACCGGCCGCCATCCGTACGCGTCCACGACGGCCCCGCCGAGCGACGAGCCGCCCATGGAGCCCAGCGGCATGATCGTGGCGATGTAGCCCATGGCGCGGCCCCGGCGCTTGGGCGGCACGCTCATGGCGACCACCGGCATGTACAGCGCGCCGACGACGGCGCCCGCCACGCCTTGCAGCACGCGGGCGGCCACCAGGACCGGAAGGTTCGGGGCCAGGGCCGCGAGCACGCTGGTCAGGCCGATGGCGGGCGTGGCGAGGAGGAACACCGCGCGCAGGTCCACGCGGTCGCTCCAGCGCCCGGCGGGGAGGGCGAGCGCGGCGGTGGGCAACGCGTAGGCGAGCAGCACCCATTGGGTGGCGGAGGAGCCGACGCCCAGGTCGTCCCCCATCGCGGGCAGCGTGACGGCGGACAGGCTGAGTTCCAAGGTGACCATGAGCATGGCGAGGGCCATGACGACGACGGGCGCCCAGCGCGTCCGCCCACCGTCGTCGGCGGACGGGGCACCGGTGGCCGCGGAGATCTGCTGAGTCATGCGATCGACGCTAGGAACGGCCTCCCCCGCGCCGCCTCCGTCACATGACTGGTCACCCGACCCCCAGTCATCCCATCCCAGTCATCCGACAGAGGCGAGCGCGCGCCGCCCGCGCCTAGCGTCGAGCGTGTCATCACACCCCCCACCGCCTCCGGGAGGAATCCCCATGCTCGCGATGGCTCTCACGGAGTACGGCGGTCCCGAAGTGCTCCGCCTCATGGACCTCGACGTCCCGGAGCCGGGCCCCGGGCAGGTGCGGGTGCGGGTCAGGGCCGCGGGGGTCATGCCCTTCGACACGGGCGTCCGGCAGGGGGTCGTGCGCCCGCCCGGCACCGCCTTCCCGATCGTGCCCGGCAACGAGTTCGCGGGCACCGTGGACGCGGTGGGCTCCGCGGTCACGGCGTTCGCGCCCGGCACGGACGTGCTCGGCTTCTCGCTGCTCGGCGCGTACGCGCAGTACGTCGTCGTGGGCGCCGACCAGCTGGTCGCCAAGCCGGACGCGATGGACTTCGTCAGCGCGGGCGGCTTCTCCGGCAACGCCCAGGGCGCGCACATGGCGCTCAGCGCGGTCGGCGTGCGCCCCGGCGACACGGTCCTGGTCAGCGGCGCCGCGGGCGGATTCGGCACCCAGGCCGTGCAGTTGGCGAGGGCGTGGGGCGCCACCACGGTCATCGGCACCGCGAGCCCGCGCAACCACGACCACCTGCGCGCCCTCGGCGCCGTCCCGGTCACGTACGGCGAAGGCCTGGAGGACCGGCTGCGCGCCCTCGCCCCGGACGGCGTCGACGCGGCCGTCGACGGCGCGGGCCCCGAGGGCCTGCGGGCGGCGGTGGCCGTGGCCAAGGACCGCGAGCGCGTGGCGACGATGCTCGCAGACGAGGAGGCCACCCGCCTCGGCGTGCCGCTGCTGCGCGGCACCCGCACGGCGGAGCGCCTGGCCGAGATCACCGCCCTGTACGCGAAGGGCCTGCTGCGGGTCCACCTCCGGGCGGCCCACCCCCTCCAGGACGCGGCGGCCGCCCACCGCGCCGTGGAGTCGGGCCACGGCAGGGGCAAGGTCGTCCTGAGGGTCGACTGACCGCCGCGCGGCCGGGGAATATCCGGCGCACCGCGGCGGCTGAGTTGAACCATGCTCGAAGGCCGCACCGCAGAACTGGACCAGCTCACCTCGCTGCTCGCCCTGGCCCGCACCGGGCGCAGCGCGGCCCTGGTGCTGCGTGGAGAGGCCGGAATCGGCAAGTCCGCCCTGCTGGAAGCAGCGGCCGGGGCGGCGGCACCGCACGACTCGGAGCCGGGCGCCCCCTGGGGGCGGGTGCTGCGCACCACCGGCGTGGAGGCCGAGAGCGAACTCCCCTTCGCGGGGCTGCACATGCTCCTGCACCCGGTCACCGACCGCGTCGGCGCCCTGCCCGCCCCGCAGGCCGCGGCCCTGCGCACCGCGCTCGGCCTCGCGGGCGGTGCGCACGACGGCCCTGGCGACCGGTTCCTGACGGGCGTCGCCGTGCTGAGCCTGCTGTCCGAGCTCGCCGACGACGGGCCGCTGCTGTGCGTCGTGGACGACGCGCACTGGCTGGACCACGCGTCGGCGGACGCGCTGTTGTTCGCCGCCCGGCGGCTCACGGCCGAGGGCGTGGTGATGCTGTTCGCGGCCCGCGAGCCGCACGGCCCGCCGTTCCCCGCCGCGGGCCTGCCCGAGCTGCGTCTGGCCGGGATCGACGACGCCGCCGCGGACCGGCTGCTCGCCGCGCACGCCGGGGACCTGCCGCCGTACGTACGCCGTCAGCTGCTCGCCGAGGCGCGCGGCAACCCCCTGGCCCTGCGCGAGCTGCCCGCCGCCCAGCGCGAGGGGCAGCTCGCGGCGGCCGGGCCTCAGTCCGCGCCGGGGCCCGGCCCCTCCCTGGTGCAGCGGGCGTTCGCCGACCGGATCGCCGCGCTGCCGGAGGCCACCCGGACCCTGCTGCTCGTCGCGGCGGCCGAGGGCACCGGGGACCTGGAGACCACGGCGGCGGCCGCCGCCGCGCTCGGGGCCGCCGTCACCGACGCGGAGCCCGCCGAGCGCAAGCAGCTCCTGCGAGTCGAAGCCGGGCGGCTCGTCTTCCGGCACCCCCTGATCCGCACCGCGGCCTACCGCGGCGCCCCGCTCGGGGCCCGCATCGCCGCCCACCGCGCCCTCGCGGACGCGCTGCCGCGCGTCGGTCAGGCCGACCGCCGCGCCTGGCACCTGGCCGCGGCCACCACCGAGCCCGACGAGCACGTGGCGTCCGTCCTGGAGCGGACCGCCGAACACGCCCGCGCCCGCGGCGGCTACGCGGCCGAGGCCGCCGCCTTCGAACGGGCCGCGCGGCTCACCCCGGACAGCGCGGAGCGCGCCCGGCGCCTGGCCCTCGCCGCGTCGGCGGCGGCCGACGCGGGCCACGGCGACCACGCGGCCCGGCTCGCGGGCAGCGCGCGGCCGCACCTGACAGACCCGGACCTCCTCGCCCGCCTCGCACGGGTCCGCGCGGGCGTGGCCCGCGAGCGCGACGACCTGGAGGCCGCGCACACGGTGCTCGTGGACACCGCGTCGGACCTCGCCGAGCGGGCGCCGGAGACGGCGGCGCGACTGCTGTACGAGGCGATGACGGCGGCCTGGGCGTCAGGGCGGCGCACGGCGGTCGACGCGGTCCTGGAGCGGGCGGCCTCGCTGGGCGTCGAGCCGTCGCCCGCCGCGCCGCCCTATCTGCTGGCGGTGACGGGCCTGGCGCGGCTCGCCGCGGGCGACCCGGGCGCGGCCCTGCCGCCGCTGCGGCGCCTCTTCGACGCCGCGCGGAACCGGGAGCACGGCCTGGACCTGCGCGAGCGGGCCTCCGTCGCCGGGTGGTTCGCGCCGCTCGGCGATCTGGAGGGCGGCGTCGAGCTTGCCGCGGACCTGGAGCGCGAGTGCCGGGAGCAGGGCGCGGTGGGGCCGCTGCCCCTCGTGCTGCTCCAGCGGGCCCGGGCCCGTGTGCTGCTCGGCCGGCACGGCTGCGCCCTGGCGGGCGCGGAGGACGGCGTCCGCATCGCGCGCGACAGCGGCCAGCACCACTACGCGGCCCAGCTGACGGGCGTCCTCGCCCATCTCGCGGCGCTCGACGGGGACGAGGCCCGCGTCCGGGACCTGGCCGGGCACCTCGACCCCCGGCAGGCGCCGCCCGGCCGGGTGTGGGGCGCGGCCGCCCTTCCCCTGCTCGATCTGGGCCTCGGCCGCTACGAGGCGGCGCTGCGCGGCTACGAGGACCTGGCGGCGGGCCCCGCGGGCCACACGGTGGTGGCGCTGCACTGTCTGCCGGACCACGTCGAGGCGGCGGTGCGGGCCGGGCGGCCAGGCGCGGCGCGCGACGCCCGGCGGCGGTTCGCGCAATGGGCGGAGCACACGGACGCGGCCTGGGCGCGCGCCCTCGCGGCGCGCTGCCGCGCCCTGCTCGCCGACGAGGCCGGGGCGCAGACCGCGTACGAGGAGGCCCTGGAGCTGCACACCGGGGACGGCAGGCCCTTCGAGCAGGCCCGTACGCGGCTCCTGTTCGGCGAGTGGCTGCGCCGGACCGGCCGCAGGAGCGAGGCCCGTGCCCCGCTGCGGGCGGCCCTCGACGCGTTCGAGCGGATCGGGGCGGCGCCGTGGGCGGGCCGGGCGCGCGCGGAGCTGCGGGCCACGGGCGAGAGCAGGGTGCGGGCACGCGGTGAGCGGGTGCCGCTGGAGCGGCTCACGCCGCAGGAGCGTCACGTGGTGCGGCTCGCGGCGGCGGGCCTGACCAACCGCGACATCGGCGCCCAGCTCTTCCTGTCCCCGCGCACGGTGGGCTACCACCTGTACAACGCGTATCCGAAGCTGGGGGTGTCGTCGCGGGGCGAACTGGCCCGGCTCGGCGTCGGGACGGACGAAGAGCTGAGTGCCTGAGGGGGAACTGCGCGACCCGCCGCGTGCCGGGAGTGACGGCGGGGGTACGGGGAAGCGTGGGCGCCCCCGAGCGAGGCCAGAGGCGCCCGCGCCCGAGGTCAGTGGCCGCCGAACAGCGAGCGGCGCAGTCTGCGCAGCGGTGCGAACAGCGAGACACGGCGCACCTGCGCGCGCTTGCCGCCCCGCTCGTGCGCGGCGTCACGCGAGGTCAGCTCACGCATCAGCAGGGTGGCCTCGGCCGACTCGCGCTGCGGGACGGCGGGGCCGCCCAGCACCGAGAGATGACGGTCGAGGCGCCTACTGCTCGCGCCGCTCCCACAAGTGATCGCAGGGACCCTCGCCCTGCTGCGCACTGTTATCTGTTCCATGTCACTCCCCACCCGTACGAGGGCACCCGGCCCAGGGCAGGTTAACCCTATCGCCCCACCATGACACTCGTGTATCCCGGTGGCGGGATTCACCTTCCCCACAAGGAGGTTGACGGTTACTCTCCGAATCCAACTGATTCCAGGGCGAGTTGGGCCAGCGGCTCACTGGTGGGCTGCGTGGAGCCGCCATCGGGTTCCATGGTGACAGCGAGTGATCTCGCTCGGGTGCTGAGATCCTTCGCGACCACCGGCGTTTCGCCATCGAGCAGCCCGAGTGACCGGGGCGCGGACCCGGCGCGCATCACCCACAGTTGATGCGCGCGCCCGTCCGGGGGCCTGCCGAGGCCCGTGACGCTCACCACGGCCCGTCGCTCCGCACGGGACGCGACCACGGCGATGCCGCGCCCCCGCGCGTCCCTGCCGGTGCTCGCGCGGGCGTCGGGCGCGGCCAGGACGTGGGCGATCTCACGTGCGGCGGCCCGCTCGTCGCTCAGCTCGCCGTCGGTGCGGGCCAGCGCGAGGGCGAGGAAGCCGACGGCGACGAGGGCGAGCACGGCGGCCGACGCGGCGAGCGCGAGCAGGGCCCGGCCGGGGGCGCGGCGCGGCGGCGCGAGCGGCGGTTCGGGCCCGGGCCCCGGCACGGGCCGCCGCTCGACGGGCTCCTGTGCCGTGGTGCGCACGGCGGCGAGTATGCGCTCCCGCAGGTCCTCGGGGGCGGGGACGGAGGCCGCGCGCGCCAGGCGCACCGTGTCGGCGGCCAGCGCGCGCACCTCATCCGTGCATCGGGCGCAGGTGGCGAGGTGCTTCTCGAAGCGGCGGGTCTCGTCCGGGTCGAGGGCGTCGAGCGCGTACGGCACGGCGAGGGAGTGCATGGAGTGCAGCGGCCCGAGCCGGAGGTCGCTCGCGTACCGGCGCAGGCGGCGCAGCGGTCCGGTTTCCGCAGGGCTCATGCGGCGGCGCCCAGACAGTCGCGCAGCCGCAGCAGGCCGTCGCGCATGCGGGTCTTGACGGTGCCGAGCGGCACGGACAGGCGCCGGGCGACCTCGCGGTAGGTGTAGCCGTCGTAGTAGGCGAGCGTGAGCGCCTGGTGCTGGAGGTCGGTCAGGCGCTCCAGGCAGCGGCGCACCCACTCGCGCTCCAGACTGCCCTCCACCTCCTCGGCGACCTGGTCGAAGGCCGGTCCTTCGCCGCGGTGGGCGGCGCGCCGCTCGCGGTCACCGGCGGCGCGGGCGCTGCGCACCCGGTCCACGGCCCTGCGGTGGGCGAGGGTGAGGATCCAGGACAGGGCCGTGCCCCGCGCCGGGTCGAAGCGGCCCGCCGTGCGCCACAGTTCGAGCAGCACCTCCTGGGCCACCTCCTCGGACTGCGCCGGGTCCCTGAGCACGCGCCGCACCAGGCCGTAGACAGGCCCGGACACCAGCGCGTACAGGTCCTCGAAGGCCTTGTGGTCGCCACCGGCCACCCGTGGCAGCAGTTCGTCCGCGTCCACCCGCTCCCCCACTCTCCCGGCTTCCCGGGCGCTCAATTCTGGCCTCGGTCGGGATTCGGTGCGAGTCCCCGGACCGGATTGGCGCGCCGCCGCGGGATTGCCCGGCCGCGGGCCAATCCGCGGCCGCCCCGGCGCCGAATGGCATGCGTCAGGCGGGCGGCGCGGTCAGCGCGCGGCCCGTACCGCCGAAGTGAGGACGGACGCGATGACAGCAGTCGTCACGAACCGCGCGAGGCGCCGGGGGATCCGTGGCGTCGCCGCGCTGGTCTGTGGGGCGCTGGCCGCAGGGGGGCTCGCAGCCGCCGGGGTCAGCACGCTCCGACCGGAGGCCGCGAGCGCCTCCAGCCACCGGGAGGCCCCGCTGATCTCGGGGCAGCCGCAGTACGACAACACCGATGTGTACGCCTTCGTCAGCCCCGACCGGCCGGACACGACGACGATCGTCGCCAACTGGACGCCGTTCGAGGAGCCGGCGGGCGGCCCGACCTTCTATCCCTTCCCCGAGGACGCCCAGTACGACGTGCACATAGACAGCGACGGCGACGCGCAGGGCGATCTGCTCTACCGCTGGACGTTCGACACGCGCACGAAGAACGGGGACACCTTCCTCTACAACACCGGTCAGGTCACGAGCCTGGACGACCCCGACCTGAACGTGACGCAGACGTACGACATCGACCTGCTGCGGCTGAAGGACCAGAAGGTCGTCTCGACCAAGAAGGTCGCCGACGACCTGCCCGTCGCCCCTTCGCACGTCGGCAAGGCGTCCATGCCCGACTACGGCAAGCTGCGCGACCAGGCGGTGCGCAAGCTCCCCGGCGGGAGCACCGCGTACGCCGGGCAGGCCGACGACCCCTTCTTCCTGGACCTCAGGGTCTTCGACCTGCTGTACGGGGGCGACCTGTCGGAGGTCGGCCGGGACACGCTCGCCGGGTACAACGTGAACACCGTGGCCCTCCAGGTGCCGTCCGCCGAGCTGCGGCAGTCGCAGAAGCAGCCGGTCGTCGGCGTCTGGTCGACGACGCAGCGCAAGAACGCGGCGGGCAAGTGGACCCAGGTGTCCCGGCTCGGCGCGCCGCTGGTGAACGAGGTCGTCGTCCCGATGAAGGACAAGGACAAGTTCAACGCCTCGTCCCCGTGGAACGACGCGGACTTCCTGCCGTACGTCACCAAGCCGGAACTGCCGCGGCTCATCGAGTCCATCTACAAGATCAAGGCGCCCAAGGAACCGCGCAAGGACCTGGTGTCGGTGTTCCTCACCGGCGTGAAGGACCTCAACCAGCCGCCCGGCGTGCGGCCCGCCGAGGCGCTGCGCCTCAACACGGCCGTCAAGCCCGCCGCGTCGCCCAAGCGGCTCGGCGTCCTCGACGGCGACAACGCGGGCTACCCCAACGGGCGGCGGCTCGCCGACGACGTCGTGGACATCTCCCTCCAGGTCGTCGAGGGCGAACTCGTGGGCCAGAAGAACGACTTGGGTGACGCCGTGGACACCAACGACCAGGCCTTCGGGAAGTCCTTCCCGTACGTGGCGCTGCCCACGGCCGGGTCGCGGGGACCGGTGGCCGAGAAGGGCACCTCCGCGCGGGACGCCCTCGCCGGCGGGGCGCGGCCCATGGACGCCCCCGGTTCGTCGGGCTCCGACGACACCGTCCTGATCGCGTCCTCCGCCGCGGGCGGCGTCGGGGTGCTGCTCGTCGCCTGCGGGCTCCTGTGGTGGCGGCGCACCCGGGCCGTGGCCGGGGGTGCCTGAGGTGAACCACGTCTCCGGGCGCGGGCTCTTCGTCGCCGTCGCCCTCGCGGTCGCGCTGACCGGTGGGGCGCTGGCGCTCGGCGGGGTGCCCTCGGACTCGGGTGAGGGGCGGCCGTCAGCGGCGGCCGCCCCGCCCGGCGCGCGGGGCCGCGCGCCGGACGCCTCCTGGAACCGGCTGCTCGCCGCCGACCTGGACCGCGGCGTGGCCTCGCTCCGGGCGCGCCTGCGCGCCCAGCCCAAGGACGTCCGGTCCTGGTCTGCCCTCGGCACCGCCTACGTCGAGCAGGCCCGGCTGCGCGGCGACCCGTCCCGCTACGCGGAGGCCGAGCGGGCCCTGCGGCGCGCGCTCGCGCTGCGCCCCGACGACGACTCCGCGCTCGCCGGGCGGGCCGCGCTCGCCGCCGCCCGGCACGACTTCGGCGGCGCCCTGCGGTACGCGGAGCGGGCGCTCGCCGTGAACCCGTACCACGAGGGGGCGCTGGCCTCCCGCGTCGACGCGCTCGTCGAGCTGGGCCGCTACGACCGGGCGGCGAGGGCCGTGCGGGAGGCCGACGCGCGCCGCCCCGGCGTCCCCGTCTTCACCCGGTACGCGTACGTGGAGGAGTTGCGCGGCGACGTGGCCGGTGCCCGGCGCGTGCTGCGCCGGGCCGCGACGGCGGCGCGGTCCCCCGGGGACGTCGCGTACGTCGCCACGGCGCTGGCGCAACTTGCGTGGCGCCAGGGCGAGTACGGCGCGTCCCTGCGGCACTGCGCGGCCGCGCTGCGGGCCGACCCCGGGAACCTCGCGGCCCTGGAGACGCGGGGGCGCGCCAGGGCCGCGCGCGGCGAGACGGACGCCGCCGTCGCCGATCTGCGGGCCGTCGTCGCCCGCAGGCCGCTGCCCGGGGCGCTCGTGGCCCTGGGGGAGCTGTACGACGCCCGGGGGGACGGGGCGCGCGCCCGCGAGCAGTACTCGCTGATCGACTCCTGGGTGCGGCTCGCCCGCGCGCACGGCGTCAATCCCGATCTCGACACGGCGCTCGCCGCCGCGGACCACGGCGACCGGGCCGTGGCGCTGCGCACGGCGCGCGACGAGTGGGAGCGGCGGCACACCGTGCACACGGCGGACGCGCTGGCCTGGGCGCTGCACGTCAACGGGCGTGACCGGGAGGCCCTGCGGTACGCGCGGCGCGCGACCGGCACGGGGGTGCGCGACGCGTCCTTCCTCTACCACCGAGGCGTCATCGAGTCGGCGCTCGCGCCCGGGGCGGGCCATGAGTGGCTGCGAGCCGCGCTCGACCTCAACCCCGGGTTCTCGCCCCGGGGCGCCGCCGAGGCGCGACGACTCCTGGGGGTGTCCCGATGACCGCGCCTGCGGCCCGGCCGCGCTGGGCCCGGCGAGGGCTCGTCGTGCTCGCCCTCGTCCTGGGCACGGCCGCGCCCGCCCAGGCCCACCCCCTGGGGAACTTCACCGTCAACCAGTACGACGGGCTGCGCCTTGCCCCGGGCCGGCTCCACGTCGAGCACGTGGAGGACCTCGCCGAGATCCCGGCCGCGCAGGCGAAGCCCGCCATCGACCGGGAGGGAAGGGCCCGTTGGGCGCGGGAGCGGTGCCGTGCGGCGGCCGCGCACAGCCGGGTGGACGTGGGCGGGCGGCCGCTGGCCCTGCGCGCGGCCGCTGCCGCCGCCCGCCTCCGTCCGGGCGAGGCGGGCCTGCCCACCGTCCGCGTCGAGTGCCGCCTCACGGCCCCCCTGCCGCCCGGCGCCCTCGCGTTGCGCTTCCGCGCCGCGTCCCAGGCCGTCCCGGGCTGGCGGGAGATCACCGCGCGCGGGGACCGCATGACCCTCAGCGGATCGAGCGTGCCGCGGGAGTCCCGCTCCGGGCGCCTCACCCGCTACCCGTCCGGCGCCTCGTCGCCCGAAGCGGTCTCCGCCGCCCTGCGCGCACGCCCCGGCGGCCCCGCCCTCGCTGACGAGCCGCCGCCGGCTCCCGGCTCCGCCCTGCCGCGCGCCGCGACCGACGCCCTCACGGGCCTGGTGGCCCGGCACGACCTCACCCCGGCCTTCGCGGCGCTCGCGCTCGGCACCGCCCTGCTGCTCGGCGCCCTGCACGCGCTCGCGCCCGGGCACGGCAAGACCCTGATGGCCGCGACCGCTGCCGCGCGCGGCAGCGCGTCGCCGCGGGACGTGCTGCCGCTCGCCGCGTCGGTGACGGTCACGCACACCCTCGGCGTGGTGGTGCTCGGCCTGCTCGTGGCGGGCGGCTCGGCGGCCGCGCCCTCGGTCGTCGCATGGCTGGGCGTGGCCAGCGGGGCCCTGGTGACGGGCGCGGGCGCGCTCCTCGTACGGCGGGCCTGGCGCCGCAGACGCGGAAGCCCTCACCCTCACCACCACTCGCACCCGCACACCCACTCCCACTCCCACCCGCCGCCCACCCTGCGCGGCACGCTCCTGCTCGGCTTCGCCGGGGGCCTCGTGCCCAGTCCCTCCGCCGTCGTCGTGCTCGTGGGCGCCGCCGCCCTCGGCGAGGCGTGGTTCGGCCTCCTGCTCGTCCTCGCGTACGGGGCAGGGCTCGCCGTCACGCTGACGGCGGCCGGGTTCCTCGTGGTGCGGCTCGGCTCGTTCGCCGGGCGCCGCCTGGGCCGCGGCCGCGCGCCGGGCCTCGCGCGCCGCGTCGCCCCGCTGGGCTCCGCCTGCGTGGTCCTCGCACTTGGGTGCGGATTGGTGGTCAAGGGGGCTGCAACCGCGCTCGGTTGAGCTACTTTTGTGGAGAATCGCACGGCTGCGAATGGGGGGACCGTGACCGGTCAGGCGCGCGTGATCGCGGAGCGTTACCGCCTTCTCTCCCCGCTCGGCGAGGGCGGCATGGGCACGGTGTGGCGGGCCCGGGACGACGTGCTCGGCCGCGAGGTCGCGGTCAAGGAGGTCCGCGCGCCCGCGGGCCTCCCGGCGAGCGAGGTGGAGCGGCTGTACGCGCGCCTGGAGCGGGAGGCCTGGGCCGCCGCCCGCATCCCCCACCGGAACGTGGTCACGGTGTACGACGTGGCGCGCGAGGAGGGCCGCCCCTGGATCGTCATGGAGCTGGTCCGCGGCCTGGCCCTGTCCGACGTCCTGGAGGCCGAGGGGCCGATGACGCCGCAGCGGGCCGCACGGATCGGCGCCGAGGTCCTCGGCGCGCTCCGGGCCGCCCACGGCGCGGGCGTCCTGCACCGCGACGTGAAGCCGGGCAACGTCCTGCTCGGCAACGACGGCCGCGTCGTCCTGACGGACTTCGGCATCGCGATGGTGGAGGGCAGCTCGGCCCTGACGATGACGGGCGAGGTCGTCGGCTCGCCCGAATTCCTCGCGCCGGAGCGGGCGTTGGGGCAGCGTCCGGGCCCCGAGTCCGACCTGTGGTCGCTCGGCGTCCTGCTGTACGCGGCGGTGGAGGGCGTGTCGCCGTTCCGGCAGGACACCCCGCTGAGCACGCTGCGCGCGGTGGTCGACGAGGAGCTGCCGCCGCCGCACGGCGCCGGACCGCTGGCGCCGGTCATCGAGGGCCTGCTCCGCAAGGACCCCGCCGAGCGCACCACGGCCGACGTCGCCGAGCGCGATCTGCGGCTGATCGCGGAGGGCCACCCGCCGAGCAGCCACCAGGACGTTCCGTACGCGCCGACGGTGGTCTCCCACCAGCGGCCCGACGCCACTCCGCCCCCACCGCCGCCACCCGGCGGGTACGCGGCGGCGTCCGCGGCCACCGCGGGCGGCCCGCACGGCGGCACGACCGCGACGACCACGCCCGGGGCGCCCCGCTCGCGCCGCACGGCCGCGGTCCTCGTCGCGGGCGCCGCCGCGCTGGTGCTCGCCATCGGCGGCATCACGTACGCCCTCGTCAACGACGACGGGAACGGCGAGGGCGACGAGGGCGGCGGCAGCGCGTCCGGCGCCGACGCGGGCGGCACCGGAGGCAGCGGCTCCGGAGGCGACGGCGGCGGGAGCGGCGGCAGCGGCAGCGGAGGCTCCGACGGTGGCGGCAGCGGCGGCGGGTCCAGCAGCGGCGGCGGCACCGACGGCGGGGGCTCCAAGGGCGGTTCGACGAACGGCGGCTCCGCCCACGGCGGGGGCACCGGCGGCACCACCAAGCCCCCGCCCCAGTCCGTGCGCGTCTCCCTCACCGGCCACGGCACGGAGTACGAGGGGCCCTGCCCGCCGTCGCAGGGGCCCTCGTTCACGGCGACGTTCACGGTCGGGCGGGCCCCGGTGACCGTCGAGTACCGCTGGGTCACCGCCGAGGGCGAGTCCGGCGACCCGGGCTGGAAGTCGCTCTCGTTCCCGGCCGCGGGCGGCAGGACGAGACAGGTCAACCACACGGAGCTGCCGGGCACGACGAGCGGGACGTACCACAACGAACTCAGCGTGGAGGTCCGCTCGCCCGCGTCGGCCACGTCCAACTCCGTGGCGTACTCCGTGACGTGCGAGGAGGAGCCCACGACCGGCGGGGGCTCCTCCTCTTCCTATTCGGCCTCCTAGGCCCGCGGGCCCGGCCTCAGGACGCGGTCCTGCTGAAGACGGGCAGATAGCCGCCGGACTGGCCCGCGGCGGTCGGGTGGTACGACTCGCCGATGTTGGTCCACACGACGCTGTGCAGCCACGGGGCGCCGGAGCAGATCTCGTGCCCGGCGAACGTGGTGGTGACGTCGCCGAAGGCGAAGCCGTGGTCGGCGGCGCGCTTGGCGAGCGCCGCGTTCAGATGGTCGGCGCCGCCGTTGATGGCGGTGCGCTCGCGCTCGGAGAGACCGGCGAGGCAGCTGCCGCCGAGCTTGTAGAAGCGGGGGTAGCCGAGGACGACGACGCGGGCGGACGGTGACTTGCTCTTGATCGCCGTGTACACGCGGTCGAGTTTGCCGGGCAGGGTCGAGTCGACGTACGCCTTGGCCTGGTTGACGCGCGCCACGCAGTTGTCCTCGGACTGCAGGACACAGGTCGTCATGACGTCGCTGAAGCCCGCGTCGTTGCCGCCGACGGTGATCGAGACGAGGCCGGTGCCGGAGTTGAGCGGCCCCATCTGGCTCGCGAGCACGTCGTCGGTGCGCGCGCCGGAACAGGCCGTGAAGCTGAAGCCGGAGGGCGCGTTGGCCGCGGCCCACAGCGCCGGGAAGGCGCGGGTGCTGCGCTTGCAGCTGCCGCTGCCGCTGTCGTAGTTGCCCGCGCCGACGCCGGACGAATAGGAGTCCCCGAGCGCCACATAGGTGGGGGCCGCGCTCTGTCGGTCGCCGGAGTCGGCGTGCGCGGCGCCCACCCCGGTGAGGGTGGCAGCCGCGGCGAGAAGGAGCGAGGAAGCGTATGCCGCGAAACGGGACAATCTCATGGAACCTCCCTAAAGGATTTCCGCCTCGACAGTGGTAGCACCGCACCACCCGCCGTAGATAGTGTTCATGACAATCAATTCTTCAGTAATTCCCCTGCCCGCCCTGGGAGTTCACCGATCATCCGTCGGGGTGACGGCGAACATCTGCCCGCTCCCGGGGCGTCTTGACGAGCCGCCGTCCGCTGCGCCACATTGAAGCCCGGCATCCGGCGCTTCGGGGGGCAAAGTCGCCAATGCAGACCATCGGGCTCAAGTCGTCACGCAGGGATCTGCGGCCGCTGCTCGCGGGAGCGGCCGCCACGGCCGCGTGCGTCGGGGCGCTGTTCGCGCTGCTCGACCTCTCCTCGCCGGTGCGCGGCCCCCTGACCCTCTTCTTCCTCGTCGCCGCCCCCGCCGCCGCGGTCGCGCACTGGCTGCGGGGACTCGACCTCTGGGGCCGTGCCCTCGCCTCCGTCTCGGCGGCGATCGTGGTCGACCTGCTGGTCGCCCAGGCCATGCTGGCCCTGCACGTGTGGTCGGTCCGCGGTGGTGTCGCGGCGGTCGCGGGGATCAGCTCGGCCATCTTCCTGTCGGCACTGGCGCGGCGTTAGCGCCACCGCGCCCCGAGGAGACGGACTTCTTGTCGTGGAGATCACCGTCCACCGCCCCGGCGAACTCACCGCGGCGGACCGGGCGGCCTGGACCGCCCTGCAGTCCAAGGCCCATCTGAACGGCTCGCCGAACCTCGCGAACCCCTTCCTCTCCCCCGAGTTCACGCTCGCCGTGGCCCGGGTGCGGCGCGACGTGCGGATCGCGGTCGTCCGGGAGGACGGCGAGCCCGCCGCGTTCTTCCCGTACCAGAGATCCCTGACCGGGGTCGGCCGCGCCGTCGGCCTCGGCGTCTCCGACAGCCAGGGCATCGTGCACCGGCCGGGCTTCACCTGGGACGCCCGTCACCTCCTGCGCGCCTGCGGCCTGGTGATGTACGAGTACGACCACCTCGTGGACAGCCAGCCGGCGTTCGAGGCCGGGGCCACCGGCTCCTACGCCTCCCCCGTCCTGGATCTCGACCAGGGCTACGACGCCTACCTCGGCCATCTGCGCAGCCATGCGCCGAAGTTCCTGCGCAGCACCCGCGCCAAGGGCCGCAAACTCGCCCGCGACCACGATGCGGTACGCTACGTACACGACGAGCGTGACCCCAAGGCGCTGCGCACGCTGATGGCCTGGAAGTCCGCGCAGTACCGCAGGACCGGCCGCAGCGACCGCTTCGCGCACGCCTGGATCACCCAGCTGGTGCACCAGCTCTTCCACACCCGCTCGGAGACCTTCCAGGGGCTGCTCTCCGTGCTCTACGCCGGCGACGCGCCGGTCGCCGCGCACTTCGGGCCGCGCACCGAGCGCGTGCTCTCCTGCTGGTTCCCGGCCTACGACCCGGCGTTCGCGAAGTACTCGCCCGGCCTGCTGCTGCATCTGCACATGGCCGAGGCGGCCGCCGCCGACGGCATCGCCCACCTCGATCTCGGGCGCGGCCAGAAGCAGTACAAGGACTCCCTCAAGACACGGGAACTGACCGTGTCCGAGGGGTGGGTGGCGCTGCGCCACCCCATGGCTCTCGGCCATCGTGCGCATCGCGCGCCGGTCCGGGCGCTGCGCAACACCGTCGTATCCCGACCGGAATTGTTCGAACCGGCGGATCGCCTGCTCAAGGGCCTGGGAAAGATCCGTTCCCGGCGTCGGAAAGAGTGAGAAGCGCTCAGGAAGCGCCAGGGAACGTCAGAGAAGAGCCAGTGAACAGGGCACATCCAAAGTGTCCTAAGACAACGGTCAATTTATCGAAAACGTGAGACCTCGTTCCAGGTCTTGCCATACGGTCGCAAGCATCAATACCGTCGTACATCCACCCGCAACGGTCCATCGGCAGTCGGTCAAGGGGAGGGCTCAAGACCGCGATGGTCCCGGCGCGGGGCGCGGTTGGGGGGTGCCCGTGCCCGGTGACCACAAGTCGTCCGGGTCACGTGCCGCGTAGTCATGCCAGCTCACCCGGGCGTGTCCCGGGGCTCACCGCACAAGGTGGGCTCCGCCATGACCGAAGGTGAGAACCCCCCCTTTCGAACCGGACCCACAACCGGACCGCCCGGGGGCGGGCGGTCCACCGGACGAGAGGGACCAGAGACTCATGAGTTCCGTTGTGCGCCCGTTCAATTCGGGCCAAGATCCTTTAATCGACCCTTCGAAGAACGGCTCCGCCGCGAAGTCGGCGCGGCCGTCCACGACCAAAAGCGGATTGCCCGCCATTCCGAGCCAGCACCAATACCGGCCGGTCTCCTCACACCTGGCGATTGCGCCTCCGGTGAGCATCGTGATTCCCGCGATGAACGAAGCGGAGAATCTTCCCTATGTGTTCAAGACCCTGCCCGAGTGGATCCATGAAGTCGTCCTCGTGGACGGCAATTCCACGGACGACACGGTCAAGGTCGCGCGCGAGCTGTGGCCGGACGTGAAGGTCGTCCGGCAGCTCGGCAAGGGCAAGGGCGACGCGCTCATCACCGGCTTCGAGGCGTGCACCGGCGACATCATCGTGATGGTCGACGCGGACGGCTCGGCCGACGGCCACGAGATCGTCTCCTACGTCTCCGCGCTCGTCTCCGGCGCCGACTTCGCCAAGGGCTCCCGGTTCGCCAACGGCGGCGGCACGGACGACATGACGCTCATCCGCAAGCTCGGCAACTTCGCCCTGTGCGCGGTCGTGAACGCCAAGTTCGGCGCCCGGTACACGGACCTGTGCTACGGCTACAACGCCTTCTGGCGGCACTGCCTCGACAAGATCGAGCTCGACTGCACCGGCTTCGAGGTCGAGACGCTGATGAACATCCGCGTCGTCAAGGCGGGGCTCAAGGTCCAGGAGATCCCGAGCCACGAGTACCTGCGCATCCACGGCGTGAGCAATCTCCGCGCGGTGCGCGACGGCCTGCGGGTGCTCAAGGTGATCCTCACCGAGCGCTCCAACAGGCGTACCCAACGGCGGAGCACACGCGCCGCCGCCCTCTCGGCGGGCCAGGGAGAGGTTTCTTGATCACTATCTCGGTGGTCATCTGCGTGTACACCGAGGACCGCTGGGAGGACATCCTCTCGGCGGTCGCCTCGGTCCGGGCGCAGTCCCGCCCGGCGCACGAGACCCTCCTCGTGGTCGACCACAACACATCGCTGCGAGAACGCCTCGCCAAGGAGTACAAGGAGGCGCCGCACGTGCGGGTGCTCGCGAACGCGGGCCCCCGCGGCCTGTCCGCGGGCCGCAACACCGGCATCGCCGCGTCCGGCGGCGAGGTCATCGCCTTCCTCGACGACGACGCGGTCGCCGAGCGCGACTGGCTGCTGCGCTTCGCCGAGGCCTACGACGACCCGCAGGTGTTCGCCGTCGGCGGCGCCACCCGGCCGGTGTGGGCCTCGCGGCGCAGGCCCGCCTGGTTCCCCGAGGAGTTCGACTGGGTCGTCGGGTGCATGTACCGGGGCCACCCGACCGGCCGGGTGCGGGTGCGCAACGTGCTCGGCGGCAACGCCTCCTTCCGGCGCACCGCCTTCGAGTCCGCAGGCGGCTTCGCCACCGGCATCGGCCGCGACGGCGACAAGCGCCCGCTGGGCTGCGAGGAGACGGAGCTGTGCATCCGGCTCACCCGCGCCCGGCCGGACGCCGTGCTGCTCATCGACGACCGGGCGGTCATCCACCACCGGGTGCCCGCCGCCCGCGAGCGGTTCCGCTACTTCCGCACCCGCGCCTACGCCGAGGGGCTCTCCAAGGCCCTGGTGGCCCGCAGCGTGGGGGCGGACAAGGGCCTGGAGTCCGAGCGGCGCTACACCACGCGGGTGCTGCCCGCCGGGGTGGGGCGCGGTCTGCGGGACGCGCTGCTCGGCCGCCCCGGCGGCGCGGGCCGCGCGGGCGCCATCGTGACGGGCGTGGTCGCGGCGGCCGGTGGGTACGTCATCGGGAGCGTTCGCGCGCGCAGGGCGGGGACGGAGTTCTCCGTCGTGGACGTGGTGGAGGGCCCCGAGGAGAGACGCAGCGAGGGGGCGACCGGATGACCCGAAGAGGGATCCCCATATTCATGTACCACTCGGTCGCGCCGCAGCCGAACGACGCGACGCACGAGCTGTCCGTGTCCCCGGAGGCGTTCGGGGAGCAGATGGAGGTGCTCCGCGCGCTCGGCTGCACCCCGCTCACCACCGCGCAGCTGGCCTGGCACTGGCGCAACCCGAGCCGGCCGCTGCCCACCCGGCCGGTCCTGATCACCTTCGACGACGGCTACGAGGGCGTGCACCGGCACGCCATGCCCGTGCTCGCCAAGCAGGGGTTCGCCTCGACGCTGTTCATCGCGACGGGCTGGCTGCGCGGCACGTACGACACCGGGGGCGGCCTCGACACCATGCTCACCTGGGACCAGGTGCGCGACCTCGCCGAGTCCGACGTGGAGATCGGCGGGCACAGCCACACCCATCCGCAGCTCGACCAGCTCTCGGACGACGCCCTGTGGTTCGAGGTGATCCGCTGCAAGGAGATCCTGGCGGCCGAACTCGGCTCCCCGCCGGTGTCGTTCGCCTACCCGTACGGCTACTCCAGCCGCCGGGTGCGGCGCACGGTGCGGGGCGCCGGGTTCTGCCAGTCGCTCGCCGTGGGGAACACCCTGGCACGCAGAGGCCAGGGCCCGTACGCGCTGCGCCGGGTGACGGTGCGGCGCAGTACGGGCCCGGAGGAGTTCGAGCGGCTCGCCGAGGGCCGTTCGATCACCCGGACCTTCGCCGGGGACCGGGTCCTCACCAAGGGATACGCGATAGTCCGCCGTTGCCAACAAGCCCGCCGGAAGGCAGCTCGCTCCCGTGTCTGACACGACCACCGCACAGGCAGAGGTCACTGGGACCACCAGCAGTACCGGCGGCGCACCGCCGACCGGCGGAAAGGAGAGAAGGTCCCGGAGGATGCGTCTGCCAGGGGCGGGCGGGGGCAGCCCGCTGTTCCGCAACGCGTACGCGCTCATGCTGAACACCGGCATTTCCGGTCTGCTCGGCCTGGGCTTCTGGCTGGCCGCCGCGCGCTACTACTCGGAGTCGGCGGTCGGCCAGGGCTCGGCGGCCATCGCGGCGATGAAGCTCCTCGCGGGCGTCACCGCCGTGACGCTCACGGGCGCCCTCGCGCGCTTCATCCCGGTGGCGGGCCGCGCCACCGGAAAGCTCATCTTCCGCACCTACGCGGGCAGTTCGGTCATCGTCGGGTTCGTGGCGCTGCTCTTCCTGTTCACGCTCGACCTGTGGGGCCCCTCGTACCGCTTCCTGCACGGGCCGCTCGCCGGGATCGGCTTCGTCGCGGCGGTCGTGGCCTGGTGTCTGCTCACGCTCCAGGACGGCGTGCTCACGGGCCTGCGCAGCGCGTTCTGGGTGCCGGTGGGCAACACCGTGTTCTCCGTGGTCAAGCTCGTCCTGCTGATCGCCCTCGCCGCGGCCATCCCGACGGCCGGGGTATTCGTGTCGTGGGTGGCCGCCATCGCCCTGTCGGTGGTGCCGCTCGGCTGGCTGGTGTTCCGGCGCCTCGTGCCGCGCCACGTGCGGGTCACCGAGGGCAAGGCGCAGCCGCCGTCGATGCGCGAGATAGGGCGCTTCCTCGCCGGTGACTACACGGGCTCGCTGTTCTCGCTCGCCGTGGTGTACCTGGTCCCGGTGATCGTCGCCTCGCAGGTCAGCTCCGAGGACAACGCGTACTTCTACATCACGACGACCATCGCGGGCACCATGAACCTGCTGGCGATCAACATGGGTGCCTCGCTGACCGTCGAGGGGGCGCACGACCCGGCGCGGCTCGCCGCGAACACCCGCGCGGCGCTGCGCCGCATGCTGCGGATCATGCTGCCGATCTGCGCGATCACCTTCCTGGGCGCGCCCTACATCCTGCACGTGTTCGGGCAGGGCTACTCCGAGGCGGCGACACCGCTGCTGCGCTGGTTCGCGGTGGGGACGGCGCTGCGGATCGTCATGGAGACGTACTTCGCCGTCCTGCGGGCACAGAGCCGCACGTCCGGGCTTGCCTGGCTGCAGGGCCTGCTGTGCGCGCTCGTCCTCGGTCTGACCCTCGTCCTGCTGCCGCGGATGGGCCTGACGGGCGCGGGCGTCGCGGAGATCTCCAGCCTCGCGGTGATCGTGACGATCGCGGCGCCCAAGCTGTACGCGATCACGCACCGGACTCCACCGGAGGCGGCCCCGGACGGCGACCTCGCGGACCTCGGCACCTCGGACGTCCCGGTGTCACCGCAGGCCCGCCCGCAGGGCCCCGCCCTCGCCAAGGCCCCCGGGCACCAGCACGGCCCGGCGTGGGCCCTGCGCGACTCCCTCGACGCGGACACCCTGCAACTGGCCATCCACCGGGCCGACCTGGATCATCAGGAGCGCAGGCCGGACGTGCGGCCGGGCCCGGCGACGCCGGTGTTCGGCACGCGGGCGTATCCGGGTTCGGGGCACACGACGGGGGGCGGCATGGACGGGCACCGGCCCACCTGGGCCGTGGGGCGGCCGTTCGGCGGCACGCCGTCGCGCGGGACACCCGTGGAGCGCCCGGACACCGCCCGCGCCCCGGGTTCCGCCACGGGGTCGGCCGCCGTGCCGTCACCGGGGCAGGGCTCGCCCGGTTCACCGGGCATGAAGACACCGACACCCGTCACGGGCACCCCGGCCTCCCGGGGCACGGCAGGGGGCACCGCGGCGAAGTCGCCCGCGCCGCCCGCCGGTTCACCGGCGCCCGCCGCCCCCGCGCCCCCGGCGCCGCGCCGCACCGCCCCGGCCGCGTCCCGCGCCCCGCTGGTGCTCGGGCTGCTCCTCGCGCTCGCCCTCGGCCTGTACTGGGTGCCCGCGCTCGGGCTCGGCGAGGGCGACCTCGACGCGATGGGCGGGCTCGGTCTCGTCTCCGTGCTGCCGGTGCCCACGTTGGTCGGCGCGGTGCTCCTCGTGGTCGTGTTCGCCTCGCTGCTCCGTCTGGAGCGGCCCCTGACCTGGCTGCTCGCGGTGACGCTCGTCGCCACCGTGGTGTCGCTGCACGCGCTGCCCGCCGTCATCGAGACCGAGCCGCGGTTCGCGACGGCCTGGCAGCACCTGGGCTTCATGGAGTACATCGACAGGACCGGCACGGCGGCGCCCGACCTGGACGCGCGCTGGAGCTGGCCCGGGTTCTTCGCGGGCGCCACGTTCCTCGCCGAGGCCTGCGGCGTCTCGGACCTGACCGAGCTCATCCGCTGGTGGCCGCTGGCCGTCCAGCTCCTGTACCTGCCGCCGATGTTCCTGCTCACGCGCCACATGCGGGCGAGCTGGCGGGCCAAGTGGACGGGCCTGTGGCTCTT
Source organism: Streptomyces spectabilis (assembly GCF_008704795.1). NCBI lineage: Bacteria > Bacillati > Actinomycetota > Actinomycetes > Kitasatosporales > Streptomycetaceae > Streptomyces > Streptomyces spectabilis. The sequence goes on from NZ_CP023690.1 coordinate 2,364,550, forward strand.
CGTCCTGAGCGGCTGGGTGGGCCAGGACTACTTCTCCCCGCAGGGCTTCACGTATCTGCTGTACATCGTCTTCGTGGCGATCCTGCTCGTGTGGTTCCGCGCGCCCCGCGTGCTCTGGTCGAAGCGGCGGCCCGGCGAGGCCGAGGTGGAGCCCGCGGACCGGCGGCAGCAGGCGGTGCTGCTCCTGGTCCTCATGGGCCTGTTCGCGGCCACGGTGCCCGCGCACCAGCTGACGCCGTTCGTGATGCTCGGCGTCGTCACGGCCCTCGTGCTCGTGCGCCGCTGCGAACTGCGGGGCCTGCCGCTGCTCTTCGGCGTCCTCGTGGTGCTCTGGCTCGGCTTCCTCGCGGAGCCGTACTGGTCGGGCCACTTCGACGAGCTGTTCGGCGGCGTCGGCGGCGTCGGCGGCAATGTGTCCTCGTCGGTCTCCGGCCGGATCGAGGGCGGCGACCCCACACACAAGCTGGTCCTGTACACGCGCGTGGCGCTCGCCGGGAGCCTGCTCGCGCTCGCCTGCTGCGGCTGGCTGCGCAGGCGCAGGCTCAAGTACCGCGAGGTGTCCCTCGTCGTCCTGGCCTTCGTGCCGTTCCTGGGCTTCGGCATGCAGAGCTACGGCGGCGAGATGGCGCTGCGCGTCTTCATGTTCGCGCTGCCGGGGGTGGCCCTCCTCGGCGGGCTCGCGCTGTTCCCGCGCACCGGCGCCACCGCCAAGGAGCGGGACCGCGACCGGGTGAGCCTCGCGCCGTACGCCGCGCTGCTCGCGGGGCTCGTCCTGGTGGGCGGCTTCCTGGTGGCCCGCTGGGGCAACGAGCCCTTCGAGCGCGTCAGGACGGGCGAGGTCGCCGCCATGGAGTACGTGTACGCGCACGACGACCCGACGGTGCGGCTGCTGTGGATGAGCAACGACACCGTCAACAACGTGACCCCGGCGATCCCCTGGGGCAAGCAGGACCCCGAGAAGGTCGAGTACGTGCCCACGCTCGCGCCGCCCGACCCGGACCTGGTGTCGGGCGTGGTGAAGGCGCTCAAGGACTCCGGACCCAACTCGTATCTGATGGTCAACCGCGGTCAGACAGTGTACCTCCAGATGGACTCGGGCTATCCGGAGCACTGGGACACCCGCCTGGTGCGGAACCTGGACAAGCGCGCGGATCTGAAGAAGGTCTTCAGCAACGCCGACGCGACGCTGTACACGCTGCGCGAGCGGCCCGACGGCGCGGTCCCGAAGGCGGACCCGGGCGCGGTCGGCCCCAAGGTGACGTGGACGCCGTGGTCGGTGGTCGGCGCCCTCGCGGTCGTGGCGCTCGTGCTGCTCCTCGCGGCGCGCGAGGTGGTGCGGGTCGCGGCCCGGCCGAGCGTGGCACAGCAGCGCTGGCTGCAGAGCAGCTTCTGGTTCTCGCTTCCGCTGCTCGCGGTGTTCCTCGCGTCGCTGATCCAGCGGTTCCTGACGATGGCGTAGCGCGCCGGGCGGGCGTGCGGCGGCTCAGCGGTCGAGCCACTTCACCCCGTACCCGGCGAGGTCGAACCGCTTGCCGTCCACCTTCGCGCTGATGGGCCGGTCGAGGGTGTTGACGACGAGGACGGTCTTGTCGTCGGCGAGGACGCGGACGTTCGGCACGTCGTCGTCGGCGACGGTGACCTTCTCGTACGTGGTGCCGGGCGGGAAGGCGGCGGAGAACCGTGCGAGCAGGTCCAGTATCGGCTCCCCGCGGCCGCCGCCGGCCTGCTGCGTCGAGTTCCACAGGCAGCCCGCGCAGTCGCCGGAGCTCTTCTGCGGGTTCCAGTAGAAGCCGCTCGTGGCGCCGCCGCGGACCAGGGCGATGAGGCCGGAGGCGTGCACGGCCACGCGGTGCGCCTCGGACCAGTCGTCGCGGTTGTCCTTGGCGTCGCCGGGTTCCACGTAGTACTCGGCCCACCACAGGGGCAGTCCTTCGGTGCGCTCGCGCAGCCAGCTGCTGACGTCCGTCAGCTTGTCCGCGGCCCCGAACTCGTCGGGGATCAGCTCGTCGTCGACCGTGTAGCTGGCGCCGTCGACGACCACGAAGTCGGCGCCCTTCTTGTTCTCGTTCCAGTAGTCGAAGGCGTCGAGGGAGCGCTGGTCCATGCGGCCCCAGGGGCCCTTCGGCTCCTTGGCGACGCCGTCGGTCTGGCGCGGGTCGACGCTGTTCATCACCACGTACGGGCCGCCGACCATGATGTCCTTGTTCACGGCCTTCAGCGCCGCGTAGACGCGGTTGTACAGCTCGGTGTAGCCCTCGTAGTCCCAGCGGTGCTCGGTGCTGTTCCAGAAGCCCTTGAGCTCGTTCCAGACGATGAAGTGCCGTACGTCCGGATAGCGCTTGGCGACGGTCGCGGCGAGCCGGGCGAAGTCGTCGAAGTGCTCGGGCTCCGGGGCGGTCTCCAGGGAGGTCTTGCTCCAGTTCGTGTTGTCGGAGCCGGACTTGCCGCCCTTCATCCAGTCGGGGGCGCAGCACAGGGTGACGACGGGCGTGCCGCCGGTGGCGCGGATGAAGTCGATGCGGCGGTCCATGGCGCCGAAGTCGTAGCGCCCCTTGACCGGTTCGGGGTTGCCCGAGCCCCAGCCCATGATGTGCTGGACCTGCGGCAGCGGGCGCGGCTTCCCCTTGAGCAGCTTCTCCGCGCGCGCGACGGCGGCGTCCTCGCCCTGGTCGGCGCTGTGCTGGGTGTGTGTGAAGCCCCAGCCGACCTCCGCCTGCCCCGGGGGCGGCGGGGCCACCGGGGTGCCGTGCACCTTGTCGCCGTCCCTCGTGGTGCCCGCGGTGCTGCCGCCGCGTTCGTCGGGCAGCGTGAGCACGGTCAGGACCAGGGCCAGAGCGGCCGCACCAACGCCGAGCAGAGCGGCGAGACGCCACTTCCGCGTATCCGAGTTCCACCCATGCCGTCGCATCGAGGGCCAGCGTAACGGCGACGATTCCCGGCCGGGCGCGTTCCGTACGAGTGTCCGGGACTCGCGCGCGACGTTCGGGTGGAGTACCGAAACCGGGGTGCACACGGAAGCTTTCGTGGCGGATCATGGCGGCATGTCTGCGAACCCTCAGGACGCCCTGCCGATCCGGCTCAACGTCGACGACAGCGACTCGCCGTCGGACGTCGTCGACGCGCTGTTCCTCGGCCGCTTCGCGACGGGCGAGCAGCCGTACTCGCACAGCGCGAACATCGACCGCGTCAAGGCCGCCTCGACGCTGCTTCCGCCGGGCGCCTCCGTGCTGCGGGCCGCCCGCGACGACGACCGCAGCGCGACGCTCGCCGAGGGCGAGGGCTGGACGCTGCTCGTCTCGCGCTGGAACCGGGGCGCGGACGTCACGGTCACGGCGACCTCCGCGGAGCTCGCCGAGCGGGTCCTGAAACAGGCCACGGACGGCGCGCAGGACGACCCGGAGCCCCAGCCGGAGGACGTGACCATGGGGTTCTGGTACGTCTCGCCGCGCCGCGGCCCGTACCGCACGACGCGGCAGATCTCCGCGGGCACGTGGTCGGAGGTGCGGCAGAACTACACCGCGCCGGTGGCCGACGCCATGGACAAGCTGATGAAGACCACGCCGGAGAACATCTCCGGGCGGCTGCTCCTGCTGCACGGGCCGCCGGGCACCGGCAAGACGTCCGCGCTGCGCACGCTCGCGCGCTCCTGGCGCGACTGGTGCCAGGTGGACTGCGTCCTCGACCCGGAGCGCCTGTTCACGGACGTCGGCTATCTGATGGACATCGCCATCGGCGAGGACGAGGGCACGGCGAAGGGCCGCTGGCGGCTGCTGCTCCTGGAGGACTGCGACGAACTGATCCGCGGCGAGGCCAAGCACACGGCGGGGCAGGCGCTCTCGCGGCTGCTCAACCTCACGGACGGGCTGCTCGGCCAGGGCCGCAACGTGCTCGTCGGGGTCACCACCAACGAGGACCTGGAGCGGCTGCACCCGGCGGTGGTGCGGCCCGGGCGGTGCCTGGCCCGGATCGAGGTGGGCGCGCTCACCCGGGCCGAGTCGGTGAGCTGGCTCGGCACGCCCGACGGCGTCTCCCGCGAGGGCGCGACCCTGGCCGAGCTGTACGCCCTGCGCCGGGGCACGACGCCCCCTTCCATCCCGGCCACCCGCGACGGCGACGACGCGGGACTGTATCTCTAGCCTCGTGCCCCCCGCTGTGGGCAATCGTCCCGCAGGGCGAGTGGGGCATCCCCTGCTCGAGCGAAGCCGAGAGCTTGGGGAAGGGTGGGCACAGCACCGAGGCGCCGAGCAACCGTTGAGCTGGGGTCAAGCAGGGGACCCGTACGCCGCCCGCAGGGCATCGCGCACCGCAGCCGCCGCCTCGGCCTCGGACAGGCCCAGTCGGCGCACCTGCTCGGCATAGGCCTGCGCGGCCCCCGCGGCGGCGCGGGCCGCGGCCTCGCGGGCCGCCGCGACGAACGTCCCGTTCCGGCCCCGCGTCTCGATCACCCCGTCCGCCTCGAGGGCCCGGTACGCCTTGGCCACGGTGTTCGCCGCGAGCCCCAGCTCCTCGGCGAGCCCGCGTACCGTCGGCAGCTTGTAGCCGACGGGCAGCACCCCGTCCCGCGCCTGCCCGGCGATCTGAGTCCGTACCTGCTCGAACGGCGGCGCGGCGCCCGCGCCTTCCTTGATGACGATCTTCAGAGCCACGCGCCGATTGTCCCGCACGCGGGGAAATTCGGAGGCACCCGGGCCCGTCCCGCGCGTACCGTCCGGGCCATGACTGAGATCCGGGTGCGTGACCTGCGCACCGCAGACCCGGAGGACACCGCCGCCTACGCGGCGGTGCGGCGCGCGGCGGTGCCCGCGCTGCTCGCCACCGCCGCGTCGGTGGCGTACAGCTGTGAGCACGCCCATCCCGACGCCCGCTACCGCGCCCTCGTCGCGGAGGCGGACGGCGAGGTGGTCGGCACGGCCCAGGTGGGGATCGCCCAGGACAGCCCGGAGCCGGGCCAGGGCTTCTTGAACATCTACGTGCATCCGCGGCGGTGCGGCCTGGGGGCGGGCTCGCTCCTGGCGCGCACGGCGGAGGAGTACCTCGCGCACGAGGGCGCGACGGCGCTGTACTCGTGGGTCCTCGACACCCCGCGCAACCGCGCGTTCGCGGCGCGGCGCGGCTATCGCGCGAGCCGCACCGCGCACTTCCTGCGCCTGGACCTGGCGCGGGGCGGGCTGCCGCCGCTCGCCGACCCGCCCCCGGGCGTCGAACTGCGCTCGGCGGCCGACTTCCGGGACGACCCGCGCCCCCTGTTCGCCCTGGACGCCGAGACCGCGGCGGACGAACCGGGCGACGTGACCGCGGAGTTCACGGACTACGCGCACTGGCTCACGGAGACCTGGCGCCATCCGCTCCTGGACCACGAGCTGACCACGGTGGCCGTGGTGGACGGGGAGCCCGCCGCGTTCACCCTGGCGCACACCGACGGCGCGTCCCGGTACGCGTCGGGGATGACCGGCACGGCCCGCGCCCACCGGGGCCGGGGCCTGGCCAAGCTCGCGAAGAACGCCTCGCTGCACCGGGCCAGGGCCGCGGGCTTCGCGGAGGCGTTCACGGGCAACGACAGCGAGAACGGCCCGATGGTCGCGATCAACCAGTGGTTCGGTTACGAAACGTACGACACGGAGGTCCGTCATGTCCGCACGATCGCCTGAGGCCACGCCCTCGACCGACGCCGAGGTCGGCGTCGGCGTCGAGGTCGAGCTGCGCAAGGCGGGGCGCACGAAGATCCGCTACCCGGCCCGGCTGCTCTCGGACGACGGCACCCGCGTCACGGTCCGCGCGCCCTGGGCGGGCGCGGGCGTACGGGACTTCGGCTTCGTCCGCTTCGAGCCGGGCGACACCTTCGTGGAGCACTACTGGCGCGACCGCTGGTACGCCGTCAAGGAGGTGTACGCCGCGGACGGCACGCTCAAGGGCTGGTACTGCGACGTGACCCGGCCCGCCGTACGCGGCGGCGGCGTCCTCACCGTCGAGGACCTGGACCTCGACCTGTGGTGCGCGGCGGACGGCAGCGCCGTACTGCGCCTGGACGAGGACGAGTTCGCGGCGAGCGGCATCACCGAGGCCGATCCGGCCGCGGCCGCCGCGGCCGTGCGGGCCCTGTCCGACCTGGAGCGGCTCGCCGAGCAGGGGCTCCTCCCGCGGTCGTCCGCGGCCCCCTCGGCCTAGCCTAAGCACCAATCGCATTTGCCTAAAGCCTTTAGGTAACTGCATAATCGGTTCTGTCGAAGGAGAGGACCGATATGGCACGCGTGGGACTGACCCCGGAGCGGCTGACCCGGGCGGGCGCGGAGCTGGCCGACGAGGTCGGCTTCGACCAGGTGACCGTCTCGGCGCTCGCCCGGCGGTTCGACGTCAAGGTCGCGAGCCTGTACTCGCACGTGAAGAACTCCCAGGACCTCAGGACGAGGATCGCCCTGCTGGCCCTGGAAGAGCTCGCCGACCGCGCCGCCGACGCCCTGGCCGGGCGCTCCGGCAAGGACGCGCTGACCGCCTTCGCACACGTCTACCGCGACTACGCCAAGGAGCACCCCGGCCGCTACGCCGCCGCCCGGCTGCGGCTCGACCCCGAGACGGCGGCCGCGAGCGCGGGCGTCCGGCACGCGGCGATGATGCGGGCGATCCTGCGCGGCTACGACCTGGCCGAGCCGGACCGGACGCACGCGGTCCGGCTGCTCGGCAGCGTCTTCCACGGCTACGTCAGCCTGGAGACGGCGGGCGGATTCGACCACAGCGCGCCGGACCCGCGGGAGAGCTGGGTCCGGATCCTGGACTCCCTCGACGCCCTGCTGCGGAACTGGCCCGCTCCCTGAGGCAGCCGCCCGGCCCCGCGGCCCCGCCGTGCCCGGAACCACCGCGGCCACGTCCCCACCCCACCCCTACAGGCTGAGACATGCGCACCGAGCACCCCTTGATCACCACTCCCCTCACCGCGGACCTGCTGCGCGGCGCCCTCGACCTGGAGCGCACCGCGTCCGGCCTGCTGCCGCACCGGCTGCCCGCACGGGCCCGCGCCCAGTGCGCCGACGGCCAGCTGGCCATGGCGGAGTCCCAGCCCTCCGGCGTCCGCATCGCCTTCCGCAGCCGGGCCACGGCCGTGGAGCTGGACGCGCTGCCCACCAAGCGGGTCTACGTGGGCGCGCCGCCCCGGCCCGACGGCCTGTACGACCTGCTCGTCGACGGCGACCTGGTCGGCCAGGGGAGCCTGACCGGCGGCAACACCCTGACCATCGACATGGCCACCGGGTCCGCCGAGACGCGGCCGGGGCCCGCCGGGACCCTGCGCTTCACCGGCCTGCCGGACCGCCCCAAGGACATCGAGATCTGGCTGCCGCACAACGAGACCACCGAGCTGGTCGCCCTGCGCACCGACGCCCCGGTCGCGCCGTCGCCCGACCGGGGCCGCAAGGTGTGGCTGCACCACGGCAGTTCGATCAGCCACGGCTCCGACGCGGCGAGCCCGAGCACCACCTGGCCCGCGCTCGCCGCGTCGCTCGGCGGCGTGGAGCTGATCAACCTGGGCCTGAGCGGCAGCGCGCTGCTCGACCCGTTCACCGCGCGCGCCCTGCGGGACACGCCCGCCGACCTGATCAGCGTGAAGCTGGGCATCAACGTGGTCAACACCGACCTGATGCGCCTGCGCGCCTTCGGACCGGCCGTCCACGGCTTCCTCGACACCATCCGCGAGGGGCACCCCGACGCGCCGCTCCTGGTCGTCTCGCCCCTCCTGTGCCCCGTCCACGAGGACACGCCGGGACCCAGCGCGCCGGACTTCGGCTCCCTCGGCGAGGGGAAGCTCCGGTTCCTGGCCGCGGGCGACCCCGCGGAGCGCGCCGCCGGAAAGCTGACGCTCACCGTCATCCGCGACGAGCTGTCCCGGATCGTACGCGAGCGCTCCGCAGAGGACCCGAACCTGCACTACCTCGACGGCCTCTCCCTGTACGGCGAGTCCGACGCCGCCGCCCTCCCCCTCCCGGACAACCTCCACCCGGACGCCGCCACCCACCGCCACATCGGCGAACGCTTCGCCGCCCTTGCCTTCGCCCCCGAGGCCGCCTTCGCCCCCTAAGGGGCGCGGGGAGCGAGGGCCTTGCGGTAATGGACACGGTCGTAGACTCCCTCGACGCGCCGTTCCACGAACTCGTAGCCGAAGCGTGGGTAGAGCTTCTGGTTCTCCCACATCAGCGCGTTGGTGTAGAGCCGTATCTCGGGCAGGCCGAGGCCGCGCGCGTGCTGGTCGACGAACTCCAGCAGGCGGCGGCCGAGGCCCGTGCCCTTGGCGTCGGGGTGGACGGCGATGTTGTCCAGGTACAGGTGGTCGTCGTAGGCGTAGACGACCACCAACCCCACGACGGTGCCGTCGGCCTCGGCGACGTGCACCCGCCCCGCCGCCACGTTCTGGGCGTGGTCCGACTCCATGGGCGCGGGCACGCGGCCGATGCGCTCGATGTAGTAGTGGTACGCCGCGTGGGTGATCTCCCGGACGGCGGACACGTCGGCGGCGGTGGCGGAGCGGATCGCGGCCTGCGCGCCGCTCGGGGTGATCTTGTCGGTCATTCCCTCACCGTACGGCGGGCGTTCAGGGGGCCGCGCGCCAGTTTCCGCAGCAGGGGCCAGAACAGGATCAGCGCGATCAGCGCGTAGACGGTGACCGAGAAGGGCGTGTCGACCAGGCCCCGGGCGCTGCCGTCGCTGATCTGCAGGGCGCGGCGCAGCTGTAGCTCGGCGTTCGGGCCGAGGATGACGCCGATGACGGCCGGCAGGACCGGCAGGCCGTAGCGGCGCATGCCGAAGCCGATCAGGCCGATGACGAGCAGGATGACCAGGTCGAACGCCTCACCGCCGACGGCGTACGCGCCGACCGCGGCGAAGAACAGGATCCCGGCGTACAGATACGGGCGCGGGATGCGCAGCAGCTTCGCCCACACGGGGGCCAGCGGCAGGTTCAGGGCGAGGAGCAGCACCATGCCGACGAACAGGGACGCGATCAGGCCCCACACCAGCTCCGACTCGCGTTCGAAGAGCAGCGGTCCGGGCTGGATGCCGTACTGCTGGAAGGCGGCCAGCATCACGGCGGCGACGGCGGTCGTGGGCAGGCCGAGGGTCAGCATGGACACGAGGGTGCCCGCGGCCGACGCCGACGCGGCCGACTCCGGGCCCGCCACTCCCTCGATGGCGCCCTTGCCCCACTCGTCCTTGTGCTTCGACAGGCGCTTCTCGGTGACGTACGACAGGAAGGTGGGGATCTCGGCGCCGCCCGCGGGGATCGCGCCGAACGGGAAGCCGATGAGGGGGCCGCGCAGCCAGGACTTCCAAGTGCGTCTGACGTCCTGCTTCCCCAGCCAGGGGCGGCCGACGGGGATCGCCTGCCCGGAGGTGCGGCGCAGATGCGCGGCCACCCACAGCGCCTCGCCGATCGCGAAGAGGCCCACGGCGACGATCACCACGTCGATGCCGTCGGCGAGTTGGAGCGAGCCGAAGGTCAGGCGCTGCTGTCCGGTCATCTGGTCGAGGCCGACCAGGCCGAGGGTCAGGCCGATCAGGAGGGACGCCAGGCCGCGGATGCGGGAGGAGCCGAGGACCGAGGTCACGGCGATGAACGCGAGGACCATGAGGGCGAAGTAGTCGGGCGCGCCGATGTCGACGGCGAGGTCCGCGACCTTCGGCGCGAGCGCGACGAGCAGGACCGTGCCGATCATGCCGCCCGCGAAGTGCCCGATGGCGGCGGCCGCGAGCGCCTGCGCGCCCCGGCCGGCCTTGGCCATCGGATTGCCCTCCATGGCCGCGACGACGGCGGCGCTCTCCCCCGGCGTGTTGAGGAGGATCGACGTGGTGGAGCCGCCGAACATCGCGCCGTAGTAGATGCCCGCGAACATGATGAACGCGCCGGTGGGTTCGAGCCCGTACGTCACCGGAAGCAGCAGCGCCACGGCCATCGCGGGGCCGATGCCGGGAAGCACGCCGATGGCGGTGCCGAGGAGGACGCCGATCGCGGCCCAGAGCAGGTTGACCGGTGTGAGCGCGGTGCCGAAGCCATCCATGAGGGAGCTGAAGGAGTTCATGTCACAGCACTCCCATCAGGGGGCCGCCGGGCAGCGGCACGCCGAGCAGGTTGTTGAAGAGGGCGTAGGTGACCAGGGAGAGCCCGGCCGCTATGAGCGGGTCGCGGTGGACCGCGCGGCTGCCGAGGGCGTGGGCGGCGCCCCAGAAGAGCAGGGCCCCGGCGACGGGGAAGCCCACCGGCTCGATGAGGACGGCGGTGGCGAGGAAGACCCCGGCGAGCAGCAGCACGGTGCGCCAGTCGGCGGGTTCGGACAGATCGACGTCCTCGCCGCCCTCGGCCTCGCCGCGGCCGCCGCGCAGGACGTCGACCGCGAGGAGTACGGAGATGAGGAGCAGGCCGGAGCCGACGGCGATGGGGACGGTGCGCGGGCCGATGGGGCCGCGCTGGGCGATGGCGACGTCCATGGTGAGCGCGTCGGTGAGGACGACGGCGCCGAGGGCGAGCAGCATGACGCAGACGCCGAGTTCGGAGTGGGCGCGCAGCCAGGCGCGGCGGCCGCGGGCCGCGGGCGCGGGTTCGGTGGCGGTCACAGGCCGAGCTCCTTCAGGACGGAGGCGACGCGCCGGTCCTGGGCGTCGAGGAAGTCGCCGAACCCGTCACCGGCGAGGAAGGCGTCGTCCCAGCCGTTCTTCTTGAGGGAGGCGCGCCACTCCTTCGAGCCGTGGAGTTCGCGGACGAGCCCGATGAGCTTGTCGCGCTCGGTGTCGGAGAGGCCGGGGGGCGCCACGATGCCGCGCCAGTTGGTGAAGTCCACGTCGTAGCCGGACTCCTTGAGCGTGGGCCCGTCGAGTCCCTTGACCCGCTTCGGCCCGGTGACGGCGAGCAGGCGCAGCTCGCCGGACTTGATCTGGTCCAGGTACTCGCCGACGCCGGAGACGCCGAAGGCGACCTTGTTGCCGAGGATCGACGCGAGCAGTTCGCCGCCGCCGTCGAAGGGCACGTAGTTGACGTCCTTCGGCGCGATCCCGGCGGCGCGGGCCATCAGCATGGGCGCGATGTGGTCGGGTCCGCCGGGGGCCGAGCCGCCGCCGACGGGCATCTTCCCCGGCCGTTCCCGCCACGCCTCGACGAGGTCGTCGATGGTCTCGTACGGCGAGTCCTTCGACACCACGACGACGTCCTGCTCCTCGGTGAGCCGGGCGACGGGGGTGGTGTCGGCGAGGGACTTGGGCGCGTCGTTGGAGCGGACGGCGCCGACGACGCCCAGGCCCATGGACATGGCGAGCCTGCCGTTGCCGTGCTCGCCGACGAGGCGGCTCAGGCCCACGGTGCCGCCGGCGCCGGGCAGGTTGAACACCTCGATGGTGTGGCTGAGTCCGGCGTCCTCGGCGTTCTTCGCCGCGGTGCGGGCGGTGATGTCGTAGCCGCCGCCCGGGGTGTTGGGGACCATGAAGCGCAGACCGGGGATCCGGGTGCCGGTGTCGTCGCCGTCTCCCGTGGTGAGCAGCGGGGGGCCCACGAGCACGAGGAGTGCGGCCCCGCACAGGGCGAGGGGGACGCGCAGCCGCCGGGGGGTGCGTAGTCGCACGGGTGCCACCGCCTGTCTGACCGGGGTACGTGTGTGAGGTGGCCCACATGTTGCCCACGCGTGGGGAACCTGTCTCCCTTCCGGAATCAACGGACGTTGTGGTCGTTGTGGTCGCGCTCGTAACCTGCGGCGACAACAAGGGGCCGAGGGGGGCCGGGCGATGACGAGGGTGCTGGTCGTCGACGACGACTTCATGGTCGCCAAGCTGCACAGCCGGTACGTCGCCGCGGTGGACGGATTCGCGGTGGCGGGTGTGGCGCACAGCGGCGCCGACGCGCTGGCCGCGGCAGAGCGGCTCCGTCCCGATCTACTTCTCCTGGACGTGTACCTGCCCGACATGGACGGGCTCGCGGTGCTGCGGGAGCTGCGGGCGGCCGAGGGGCTCGACCCCGGCCGGGTGCCGGTGGACGTCCTCTTCATCACCGCGGCCCGCGAGGCCGGGGTGATCCGCGCGGCCCTGCGCGCCGGGGCCCTGCACTATCTGATCAAGCCCTTCAACCAGGCGGCGCTGCGGGAGCAGTTGCGGCACGCGGCGGCCCTGCGCGCCCGTCTCGACGGCCTCGCCGAGGCCCGCCAGGAGGACGTCGACCGGCTCTTCGGCAGCCGTCCGCCCGGCTCCCGCGAACTCCCCAAGGGCCTGGCCCCGCACACCGCGGACCTGGTGGCCCACACCCTGCGCGCCCATCCGCGGGGCCTGTCCGCCTCCGAGTGCGCCGAGGCGGGCCGCCTCTCCCGCGTCAGCGCCCGCCGCTACCTGGAGTTCTTCGCGGTCACCGGCCGCGCGGAGGTGACCTTGAAGTACGGCGGCGCGGGGCGCCCGGAGCGGCGCTACCGGTGGGTGGGGTGACGGCGGGCCCGCGGGACCGCCAGTCTGAGCCCTTCATTAGTGGGTCCTTAACGGGGCCATAAGGATCGCCATCGACCGCTCCCAGCAGGGGTTTTGGGGGTTCTGGCGGGCTAGCTTGCTCAGCGTCGCGGGATGCCGCAGGCCCCGTGCCCCCACCCCTGAGGAGAGTTCCCCCATGCATGCTCGCCGTAAGGTCGCCGCTCTCGCCGCCGCGGGCGCCGCACCGCTCGTGCTGTCCCTGGCGCAGGCGCAGCCCGCCGCCGCGCACGGGTCGATGACGGATCCGGTGAGCCGGGTGGCCGCGTGTTTCCAGGAGGGCCCCGAGGCGCCGAAGTCGGCGGCCTGCAAGGCGCTGGTCCGGGCGGGCGGCACCCAGCCGCTGTACGACTGGAACGAGGTCAACATCGCCAACGCCGCGGGCAGGTCGAAGGAGATCATCCCGGACGGCAAGCTGTGCAGCGCGGGGAACGCCAAGTACAAGGGGCTCGACCTGCCGAGGAGCGACTGGCCCGCCTCGAAGCTCAGCGCCGGGAAGCACACCTTCCGCTACCGGGCCACCGCTCCGCACCGGGGCTCCTTCGAGCTGTACCTCACCAAGGCGTCGTACGACCCGGCCAAGCCCCTGAAGTGGTCGGACCTCCAGGCCCGGCCCTTCGCGAAGGTCACGGACCCCAAGCTGGTGAACGGCTCCTACGAGTTCAGCGGCACCGTCCCGGCCAGGTCGGGGCGGCACCTCGTCTACTCGATCTGGCAGCGGTCCGATTCCCCCGAGGCGTTCTACACCTGCTCGGACGTGGTGTTCGGCCGGGGCAAGGCCAAGGGCGCCGCCGCGCCGTCGGAGAAGGACATCCGCGACGGCGCGGAGAAGTCCACCGTGGAACACCACGGCCACGGCGACCTCGGCGGCGGCGAGGGCAACGCCCCCGAGGCCAAGGGCGGCGCCGCGAAGCCGGTGGCGGCCACCAGCGAGAACCTCGCCGAGACCGGTGGCGACGGCTCCTCCGCGTACTACGCCGTCGGCGGGGCCGCGGCCCTCGCGCTCGGCTCGGGCACGCTGTTCGTGGCGGCACGGCGGCGCGCCGCCACGAACCGCTAGGGCCTAGGGCCTGTCCGGTGGGTCGGCGTGGGGCAAGGAGCGGCGTCAAGGGGGTCCCCCCTGTTCGAGCGGAGCCGAGAACTTGGGGGCGCGTGCGATCGCAAGGCGCCGGGATGTCCTCGTAGCGGAGCTACTAGGGCATTTCGGCAACGCGGCGAGCGTGCGTGCCAGGCGTCGCGACGCCGCGCCGACCCACCGGACAGGCCCTAGGACAGACAGGTCGTCGGGGTCGCGTGGGCCGGGTCGAGCGCGTTGGCCACCTCGTGGTGGGCGACCCGGTCCAGGACCCCGACGGCCACGTGCTCGGAGAGGTCCACGGGGCACAGGTCCTGCACCAGGACGTTGCGCACGTTCGGCCCGTCGAGGAACTGCGAGCGGTACGGGGTGACCACCTCGTCGTACCGGGTGGCGATGACGGTGTAGCGCACTCCGGGCACGGTGTCGCCGCCCGCGTTCAGCCTGGTCAGGAACGGCGACCCCGCGATCTGGTCGGCCAGGCTCGGCGTCGCCGTGGTGAGCAGGGCCTCGATGCCCGGGAAGTACGGCAGGAGCTTGGTCAGGCCGAGCAGGGTCGTGCCGTGGTTGTCGGGCGCGAGGCCGATCAGCGCGTTGACCTTCGGGGCGCCGCCGAGGAACTTCAGGTAGTGGCGGGGCATCATGCCGCCCTGCGAGTGCCCGACGAGGTCGACCTCGTCGGCCCCGGTGGCCGCGAGGACCTTGTCGACGTAGGTGTCGAGCTGTTCGGCGGACTTCGCGACGGGGCCGAGGCCGTGGAAGAAGGGCACGTGCGGCAGTTGGCCGTAGTCGAGCGAGAAGACGCAGTAGCCGCGGCCCACCAGGTAGGGCGCGAGGACGAGCCAGTTGTCCACGGAGTTCGCGAAGGTGCCGTGGACGAGGACGACCGGGCGGGGGTGGGCGGCGGACGGCTCGCAGTCGTAGTCGTTCCAGCCGCGCGCCGAGGAGGGCGCGGCGGAGGCGGATGCGGCGGCCGCGGCGGTGGGGGTGAGTGTGGCGGCGCCCGCGATCAGCAGGGCGGCGGTGAACGCGCGCAGCGCTCGTCTCCAGGGCAGCATCAGGCGATCTCCTCGCGGTTCAAGGCAGGTGCGATGACCGGCTAACGATCGACTGTGACCCGGATCACGATATTGACGCGTTCACGCTAAATTACGTGCCGGTAGTAGAAGTGTGAAGTTGCGCGCGGGCAAAACTTCCCAGCGGCCACTGGCACGGTCGTCCGCGCCGGACGGCCCGGCGCGGACGGGCTCAGTCCTTCACTTCGAGGCCGAGCGTCACCGCGAGGGCCGGTGCCAGCTCCACCAGTTGCAGACCGCTGATCGTCGCCCCGCGCAGCGCGTCGAGCCCGGAGGCGATGCCGAGGGCCGCGGCGCCGCTGAGGTCGGCCCGGTCCACGGTGACGTTGTCGAAGCGCACGCGCTCCAGCGTGGTGCCGGGGAAAGCGACCCCGGCCAGCCGCGCCCCGCTGAAGTCGACGTCCCGCAGCAGGCAGTCCGCGAAGGTGACGTCGCGCAGCTCGGCCCCGCGCAGGTTCACGGAGTCGAACTTGCACTGGTGGAACACCACCCGGCGCAGCCGCGAGCCGTGCAGCTCCACCCCGGCGAGCAGCCCCGCGCCCGCCTCGCAGTCCGTCCACTGGGTCTCGGCCAGGTCGACCCCCACCCAGCGCGTCTGATGCGCCCAGACGTCGTTGAAGCGGGCCCGGCGGTAGCGCCCGCCCTCGAAGGCGACCGCGGAGAAGGCGCACTCCAGGAAGACGGTGCCGCCCCCGTCCAGGCCGACGAAGCCGCCGCCGTCGAAGTGCACGGACTCGTGGTCGCCGTCACGCTCCAACTCCTCCGCGAACACGTCGAGCCGATGCGCGTACGGCAGGTCCGCGAGGTCGCGGGGGGCGGGGGCGGCGCGGTGCGGGGTCGCGGCCATGACGGTCCTCTCGAAAGGGGGGTGGGGTGCCGTCGTTGTACCGCGTACGGACGGACGCGGCCCAATCGAGCGACGGCGAACGTCCGCCTGCGACGCACCAGCCGTCACCGCGAAGCGCGGGCGGAGAATCGCCTGAAAGCGCCATCAAACACCCACACATGATGTGACGTGCATCACTGCACCATGAGCGCCACTCAGGGCCCGAGAGTCCTCAACTTCCCTTTCAGTACGGCGAGTTGAGGCTGGAGGAGACTCCTGCCGCCGTCTCCGTGCCGGTTCGCTCAGACGGATCCTGCGCTCGACACGCCCTACGCCGCGAGCGTCCCCGGCACGATCACGCTCGCCCCGAACTTCCGCCGGGCCCGGTCGGCCACCGCCTCGATGCGGCGGGCCTTCTCGTCCGCCGGGTCGAAGGTGAGCTGGTGGGCGGCCTGCTCTGCGGGGCCGAGGCCCTCGGCGCGCAGGGCGATCGCGCGGACCCGGGCCCGCTGCAGGCCGAGCGCCTCGTACAGGCCGTACGCCGCCCGCGTCAGCTCCGCCGAGTGCGCGGTCGGCTCCTTCAGGGTGCGGCTGCGGGTGGTCGCGGAGCGGTCGGCGTAGCGGACGGTGAGGGTCAGGGTGCGGCAGACCTTGTCGAGGGCGCGCAGCCGGGTGCCCAGCTCCTCGGCGGCCGAGAGCAGGGCGCGGCGGTGCCGGCCGGGGTCGATCTCGTCGTGGGAGAAGGCGCGTTCGGTGGCCAGGGAGCGCGAGACCGCGTTCGGCACCACCCGGCCGCGGTCGACGCCGCCCGCCTTGTCGCGCAGCTCGCGGCCCGCCTTCGCGCCGATCAGGCGCTGGAGCGTGGACAGGGGCGCGGCGGCGACCCGGCCGAGGGTGTCGAGGCCGTACTCGCACAGGGTGCGGGCGGTCGCGGCGCCGACGCCGGGCAGCGCGGCGACGGGCTTGTCGGCGAGGAACTCCGCGGCGGCGCCCGCGGGCACCGCGCACGGCACGCCGGGCCGGGCGTCGCGCAGCGCGACCCGGGCGAGCAGCGGCCCAGGCCCCGCGCCGATCGCGCAGTCGACGCCGTGCAGCGCGAGGGCGCGTACGCGGATCACCGACGCGAGGCCGACGGCGTCGCGCCCGAAGTACCGCTCGGCACCGCGCAGATCGGCGAGGGCCCCGTCCGGGGGCAGCGCCTCGACGACCGGGGTGAACTCCTCCAGGAGCCCGAGGAGACCCGGCAGGGCCGCCTCGTACATCGGCGGCAGCTGGAAACGTACACAGAGGATGGTCATCCCGCACTCCCCGGGCTCTGGTGCCACAACTTCCGTCCCGTGGGCGCCCGTTCGCCGGGCGGCTGGAGGTCGGCCCACGGGTGCATCTCGTATCCGGTCTCCATCCGGATGCGGCGGCCGCGTCCGGGGTCGCCGTCCTGCCCGGGCGCCCCGGCCGCCGCGCCGCCTTCGGCGAGGCGCGGGGCCACCGCGTCCAGGCCGCCGTCGCGGCGCAGCTCCACCAGGTCCGCGAGGTTCCACGCGGCCGAGCCGACGACGCTGAGGCTGCGCGGGCCGCGGCGCTGCACCACGCCGCGGACGAGGAGCAGCCAGGAGTGGAAGACGGTGTGCGCGCAGGCGGCGTGGGCGTCGTCGAAGAAGGCCAGGTCGACCAGGCCCGTGCCGTCGTCGAGGGTGGTGAAGACGACGCGCTTGCCGGAGCGGATCGGCGGGGTCTGGGTGGCGGCCTTGGCGCCCGCGACCAGGACGGTCTCGCCGTGCCGCGCGGTGCGGAGCCGGCGTGCGGAGGTGACGCCCAGCTCGTCGAGGAAGGCGCGGTGGTCGTCCATGAGGTTCCGCGAGGCGTCCATGGAGAGCACGCCGAGCTCGGCGCTCAGCCGCTCCGCGTCGTCGAGGTCGGGCAGGCCCGCGGGCGCGGTGTCCCGGCCGCCGGCGAGGGGCAGTTGGGGACCGCGCGCGCCCCGGGCGCCGCGCCCCAGCTCCGTCAGGTGCAGTTGCAGGTCACGGCGGTTGGCGCCGAAGGCGTCGAGGGCGCCGACCTGGGCGAGCCGGCCGGCGAGCGGGCGGCTCGGCCGGGCCCGCTCCCAGAAGTCGAGCAGGGAGGAGTACGGCTGTCCGGCCGTGATCCGGGCCGCCTCGGCCTCGCTGATGCCGTGCACGTCGCAGAGCGCGAGCCGCACGCCCCAGGCTCCCGATTCGGACTCCAGTTCGATGCGATGGGCGGCCGCGGACCGGTTCACGTCGAGGGGCAGGATCGGCACCCCGCGCCGCCGCGCGTCCGCGAGCAGCAGCCGCTTGGGGTACATCCCCGGGTCGTGCGTGAGCAGGCCCGCGTAGAAGGCCGCCGGGTGGTGGGCCTTCAGCCACGCCGACTGGTACGTCGGCACGGCGAAGGCCACGGCGTGCGCCTTGCAGAAGCCGTAGGAGCCGAAGGCCTCGACAATCTCCCAGGTCCGCCGGACGGTCTCGGCGTCGTAGCCCTTGGCGGCCGCCGTCTGCGCGAACCAGAGGCGGATGCGGCCCTGCGACTCGGGGTCGGACAGACCGCGCCGCACCCGGTCCGCCTCGTCGCGCCCGCAGCCGGTCATGATGTCGACGATGTGGATGATCTGCTCGTGGAAGACGACCACCCCGTACGTCTCCCTGAGCGGTCCCTCCAGGTCGGGGTGCGGATAGCGGATCGGCGCGCGGCCGTGCCTGGACTCGATGAAGGGGCGCACCATGTCGGCGGCGACCGGGCCCGGCCGGAACAGCGAGATGTCCACCACCAGGTCGTGGAAGGTCGCGGGCTGGAGGCGTCCCACCAGGTCGCGCTGGCCCGGGGACTCGATCTGGAAGCAGCCGAGCGTCTCGGCGGAGCGGATGAGCCGGTACGTCGCCGCGTCGCCCTCCGGCACCCGGCGCGGGTCGTCCAGGTCGACCCGCTCCCCCGTGGCCCGCTCGACCTCGGCGACCGCGTGCGCCATCGCCGACTGCATCCGCACCCCGAGCACGTCGAGCTTGAGCAGGCCGAGGTCCTCCACGTCCTCCTTGTCGAACTGGGACATGGGGAAGCCCTCGCCGCTGGTGGGCACGACGGGGGTGCGCTTCAGGAGGGAGGCGTCGGAGAGCAGCACGCCGCACGGGTGCATGGCGACGCCGCGCGGCAGCGCGTCGAGGCCCTCGACCAGGTCCCACAGGCGGCCGTGCCGGTCCGCTTCGGCCGCGACGGCCTTCAGCTCGGGCAGCTCCGCCATCGCCGCGCGGGCGTCGCGGGCGCGGATGTGCGGGAAGGCCTTGGCGATCCGGTCGGTCTCGGCGGGGTCCATGGACAGGGCGGCGCCCACGTCGCGGATCGCGTGCCGGACCCGGTACGTCTCCGGCATCGCGACCGTCGCCACCCGCTCCTGGCCGAACCGGCCGAGGATCGCGCGGTAGACCTCCAGGCGGCGCGCGGACTCCACGTCGATGTCGATGTCCGGAAGCACCCGCCGCCGCGTGGACAGGAAGCGCTCCATGAGCAGCCCGTGCGCGAGGGGGTCGGCGTGCGCGATGCCGAGGAGGTGGTTGACCAGGGACCCGGCGCCGGAGCCGCGCGCGGCCACGCGGATGCCCATGGCCCGTACGTCGTCGACGACTTGGGCGACGGTCAGGAAGTACGAGGCGTAGCCGTGGTGGGCGATGATGTCCAGCTCGTGGTGCGTCCGCTCCCAGTACGCCCGCCGGTCGGCGCGCCTGTCGTAGCCGCGCAGCACCATGCCCGCCGCCGCCCGGGAGGCGAGGACGCGCTGCGCGGTGCGGCGCCCGGCGCCGACGAGGGCGGGCTCGGGGAAGCGCACGGAGCCGATGCCGAGGTCGTCCTGGGGGTCGACCAGGCACGCGGCGGCGGCCGCCCGCGTCCGTTCGAGCAGGCGGTACGCGGCGTCGCGGCGGAACCCGGCGGCCTCCACGATCCGTTCGGCGACGCCCAGCATGGCGGCCTCGCCCTTCAGCCAGCGCTCGCCGCCGTCGTGCTCCCCGCGCGGGTCGATGGGCACCAGGCGGCGCGCGGCGTCCAGGACGTCGGCGACGGGCCCCTGGCCCGGGTCGGCGTAGCGGACGGCGTTGGTCAGGACGGGGCGCAGGCGCTGCTCGGCGGCGAAGCCCACGGTGCGGGCGGCGAGGCGCAGCGAACCGGGCCCGGTGCCCGAGCGGCCGTGCCACACCGCTTCGAGGCGCAGCGCGTCGCCGTACCGCTCGCGCCAGGGGACGAGGAGGCGGGCCGCGCGGTCGGGGCGCCCGGCGGCGAGCGCGCGGCCGACGTCGGACGCGGGGCCGAGCAGCACGGTCAGACCGTCGCCGTGGTTGTCGTCCCAGGGCAGGACGGGCGGGCCGCCGTCGCGGTGGGCCGCGCCGACCAGGCCGCACAGCGCGGCCCAGCCCGTGGCCCCGTCCCGGGCGAGGAAGGTCACCCTCGGGGTCGACTCGTCGATGAAGGCGCCGCCGCGCACCGGGGCGCGGCGGCGGGCGCCGCGCTCGTCGCCCTCGCCGGGCGCGGGCGGGTCCACCGCGAGCTCCGTACCGAACAGCGGCCGCACGCCCGCCTTCTCGCACGCCTTGGCGAAGCGGATCGCGCCCGCGAGGGTGTCCCGGTCGGTGAGCGCGAGCGCGTCCATGCCCCGCTCGGCGGCGCGCTCGGCGAGCCGCTCCGGGTGCGAGGCCCCGTACCGCAGGGAGAACCCGGAAGCGGTGTGCAGATGCGTGAAGCCGGGCACACGCACCTCCTGAACCTTCCGTTTCTCATCCCCCGCCTCCACCATAGACCACGTTCGAATATTAGTTCGACCACGCGGGCGGGCGCGCGGGCGGAGCGCCTTCGCGGACCCCGGGGAACGCTTCCGTCATCCATTCGGCCCCGCCCCACCTGCGTGCCCGGCGGGCGCCTCGGAGCGTGGGGGCATGACCTTCGCCGACGAGTTGAAGAGCGCCGTCACCCCGCGAGCAGCCCTGCTCGTCATCGGCGTCCTGGCCCTGCAGCTGCTGTTCATCACCTCCTACGTGGGGGCACTGCACCACCCGAAGCCGACGGACGTGCCCTTCGGAGTCGTCGCGCCGGGCCCCGCGGCCGAGCAGACCAAGGACCAGCTGGCCCGGCTCCCCGGGGATCCGCTGGACCCGCGCGTACTCAAGGACGAGGCCGCGGCCCGGAAGCAGATCATGGACCGGAAGATCGACGGGGCCCTGGTCGTCGACCCCCAGGGCACGAACGACACCCTCCTGGTCGCCTCCGGCGGCGGCAAGGCGCTCGCCAACGCCCTGGAGACGATCGCCACGAACGTCGAGGGCTCCCAGAAACGCACGGTGAAGACGGTCGACGTGGCCCCGGCATCGGCCCAGGACTTCAACGGCCTGTCGTCCTTCTACCTGGTCGTCGGCTGGTGCGTCGGCGGCTATCTGTGCGCCTCGATCATGTCGATCAGCGCGGGCTCCCGGCCCCCGACCCCGCAGCGCGCGGCGATCAGGCTCGGCGCCATGGCCCTGCTCTCGATCGCGGGCGGCATCGGCGGCGCGGTCATCGTCGGCCCGATCCTGGGCGCCCTGCCCGGCTCGGTCCTGGCCCTGTGGGGCCTCGGGGCGCTGCTCACCTTCGCGGTCGGCGCGATCACCCTCGCCCTGGAGGGGCTCACCGGCATCGTCGGCATCGGCCTGGCGGTCCTGCTCATCGTGGTCGCGGGCAACCCGAGCGCGGGCGGCGCTTTCCCGCTGCCGATGCTGCCCCCGTTCTGGGAGGCGATCGGCCCCGCGCTGCCGCCCGGCGCCGGTACGTGGGTGGCGCGCTCCATCGCGTACTTCAAGGGCAACGCGACCACGGGCCCGCTGCTCGTCCTCTCGGCGTGGGCGGTGGCGGGGACGGTGGTCACCCTCGTGGTGGCGCGGCTGCGCGGGAAGAGCCTGCCCGGCGTCTGAAGGCGGAACCGCCGGGTGTCAGACCCTCCTGCGACTCTGAAGAGCATGATCCGCACACTCGCCGTCGAGAACTACCGCTCGCTCCGCAAACTGATCGTCCCCCTGGACAGGCTGAACGTGGTCACAGGGGCGAACGGCAGCGGCAAGTCCAGTCTGTACCGCGCCCTTCGCCTGCTGGCCGACGCCGGCCAGGGCGGTGCCGTCACGGCGCTCGCCAGGGAGGGCGGCCTCCCCTCCGCCGTCTGGGCGGGCGACAAGAAGCAGGAGCCCGCGGGGCTGAGGCTCGGCTTCGCCGGGGACGAGTTCGGTTACGCGGTGGACTTCGGCGTCCCCCAGTCGAGCGGAGCGCAGCCGGGCGGCGGCCCGTCCATGTTCGCCCTCGACCCGGAGATCAAGCGGGAGTGCACCTGGGCGGGGCCGGTGCTGCGCACCGCCGCGCTGCTCTGCGACCGCGCGGGCCCCGCCGTGCGCACCCGCACGGCCGACGGCGGCTGGCACCGCTCCCAGGGCATCCGCCCGTACGACAGCATGCTGAGCGAGTTCGCGGACCCCCAGCTCGCGCCCGACCTGCTCAGGCTGCGCGAGCTGATCCGCTCCTGGCGGTTCTACGACCACGTCCGCACGGACGCCGAAGCGCCCGCCCGCGCGGCCCGCGTCGGCACCCGCACCCCGGTGCTCGCCCACGACGGCGCCGACCTCGCGGCCGCCCTCCAGACCATCCGCGAGACCGGTGACGACGAGGCCCTGGAC
Organism: Streptomyces spectabilis; assembly: GCF_008704795.1. NCBI lineage: Bacteria > Bacillati > Actinomycetota > Actinomycetes > Kitasatosporales > Streptomycetaceae > Streptomyces > Streptomyces spectabilis. Next base: position 2,386,690 of record NZ_CP023690.1, read on the forward strand.
GCCGCCGTGGACGCCGCGTTCCCGGGCAGCCGGGTGCGGATCGCCGACAACGGCGGGCGGTTCGAGATCCAGTTGCACCAGCGCGGACTGCGGCGCCCGCTCGGCCCGGCCGAGCTGTCCGACGGCACGCTGCGCTATCTGCTGTGGACGGCCGCGCTCCTCACCCCCCGGCCGCCCGCGCTGCTCGTTCTGAACGAGCCGGAGACCAGCCTCCACCCCGACCTCCTGCGCCCCCTCGCGGATCTGATCCTGACGGCCGCCAAGGACACCCAGGTCGTCCTGGTCACCCATGCGCAGGACCTCGCGGACGCGATCGCCGAGGGGGCGCGCCGCCACCGGACGGACGTCAACTCCATAGAGCTGCTCAAGGAGTTGGGCCAGACCCAGGTGGCGGGCCGCGACAGCCTCCTCGACGAGCCCCTCTGGTACTGGCCCAAGCGCTGACAGGAGACCTGTTCGAGGAGCACCCTCCGGCCAATCCCGACCCCTCGGCGGGGCGCGCGGCGCGACGCAGACCACCCATTCGCAGCCAGGCGCCCCGCTTTCCGGCGATCGGGAGATTCCACCCCAATGCCCACTCCCCGCCGGTCACACGGGGCGCCGGGCGCCCCGGCGCGTCCGTCGAGGCACACCACTTCACGCCACTACCCTCAGTCCTCAACCAACGACTGAAAGTAAGTGTTCGATGTGCTTTCAGTGGCGCCCTGAGCAAGACTCGCTTCCGGTTCCGTTCGTTATCCGGGAAATCAAGCAAGGGAGTGTTCGAAATGCGGTACATCACTGGAGGGATCGCCCTGGGCGCCGCCCTCGCGCTCGGCGGCCTGACCACAGCGGCCATGGCCGGTCCCGCACCCGAGCCCACCACGGCCCGGATGTACGCGCCCTCCGAGCTGGTGCTCACCATCGGCTACGGCGACAAGGCCGAGACCGCGAGCATCCAGCGCGCCGTGACGCTCGGCTGCTCCTCCGGCGGCGTCGGCAGCCACCCCGACGCGGCCGCCGCGTGCGACCAGCTGCGCTCGGTGGGCGGCAAGTTCGACGCCGTGACCAAGAAGCCGTCGTCGCGCCCCTGCACCAAGGAGTGGAACCCGATCGTCGTCACCGCCCAGGGCGTGTGGGAGGGCCGCCGGGTCTCGTACGAGCACACCTTCGCCAACCCCTGCGCGCTGAAGATCGGCGAGGGGAAGGTCTTCGCCTTCTGAGGCCACGCCGCTCGCGGCGGCCCCCCACGGCCTTCGTGCCTTCCGAAGCCCCGTCACGCCGGGACGAGTTCCCCGCGCGGCGGGGCTCATGCGGTCACGGGCCCGCGAGCCAGCCGCGCAGCGCCGCCTGGGCGCCCGCCTGGAACCGGGTGTCGGCGTCCAGGTCGTCGAGGAGGCGGCTGATCCGGCGGCGCGCGGTGTGCACATGGACCCCGAGGCGACGGGCGATCGCCTCGTCCTTGAGCCCCCCGGCGAGCAGCCGGAGCAGGTCGCGGTGCTCCTCGGGCGGGCGCCGGGCGGCACCGCCGAGCGGCAGGGCCCGCTCCCAGTGCGCCTCGAAGAGCGGGCCGAAGACCTGGCGCGGAAGGGTGCCGCGCACCACCACGGCCGTGCCGTCCTCCTCGGCGTCCCCGGCGGGCAGGAGCAGCGCGGCGCGGCCGTCCACGGCGACGAGCCCGGTGGGCAGGTGCGCGGCCGTCCGCACCTCAAGTCCCCGCTCCAGGAGCGGGGCGAGCGGGCTGAGCAGCGCGGGCGGCGCGGCGCCCGCGCGGGCCAGCACCGCCCGCACGGCGACGCCGCGCTCCAGGAGGGCCGCGATGCCCGCGCCGGGAGGCGCACCACCGGCCGTCGAGGAGTCCGCCGTCCAGGCGTCCAGGCCCGGCGGCCGGTCCAGGATCAGCACCTGCCGCTCGGCGCGGGCCAGCAGATGGTCGAGGCGGCGCCGGACCGCCGCCGCTCCCCTGACCGTCTCGACCGCCGCGACGGCGCCGGGCACGCCCGCCGGGTCCGGCTCCAGACGTTCGGCGATCTCGTCGGCCTCCCGGCGGAGGCGTTCCAACTCCGCCGCCCGGTAGTGCAGTTCCGCCTGTCTTCGGCGGATCAGGGCGCGCACGGCGGGCGCGGGCGGCACCGGGCGCGGCAGCGCCGCCGCCGGGCGGCCCGCGCCGGGCGCGGCCTCCGGCTCCGGCTCCGGCAGGGTGAAGCCGTGCTCCCGCAGCCGCGCGAGCGAACGCTCCAACTCGCCGCGAGTGATCCCCAGTTCCCGCCGCAGCTGCTCCGCGTCCAGGGCCGCCGCGGCCCGGCGCCGCAGCAGCGCCCCGTACACCCGCTCGTCCGACTCCCCCAGGCCCAGGTCGCGCAGCGCGCTCCCCTTGCCGCTCCCCACCATGGTCATGACCGGAAGTCTCACCGCGCCCCTGGGTGCACACAAGTGTGCGGCCCCACTTGTGACCCGTAGTTATTCCTTGATCAACACTCGGGCAACGACTTGCATGGCTGACGCACGTACATGACGTGCGCTCGGTTGACGTGCGCCTTTTCGGCGTGTGGAGGGGAACATGAGCAAGTCACGCAGACGGGCCCGGATATCCGGGGGCGCCGCGCTCCTGGGTGCGGCGGCACTGCTCGCGTCCGGCGTCCCGGCGGCGCAGGCCGACGACGAGACGCCCCGGGGACCGGCCACCGAGGTCGTCCCCGGCGCGGGCACCAGGACCCCGGCCCTGGTGGACGGGATCGAGGAGGCCGCCAAGGACTCGGGCAGCCCGGCCGCCGCGGCCCGCGGCCACCTCGCGGCCAAGAAGGACCGCTACGAGATCGCGGACCCGGCACGGGACCTGACGGCCGAGCAGACGCTGACGCAGGGCGGCGACGAAACGGTCCGCTTCCAGCAGAAGCACCGGGGCCTGCCGGTCCTCGGCGGTCAGTACCTGGTGCGAATGGAGAAGAAGGACGGCGACCGGGTCGTCACCGGCACCTCCGGCAAGTACTTCACGGGTCTGACGGTCGCTACGAAGGCCCAGGTCGCGGAGAAGACGGCGATCGCGCGGGCCGTCGCGGCGACCGCCGCGGGCGACGGCCGCACGGGCAGCCTGACCAAGCTGACCCCCGGGCCGTCCGCCGCCAAGGCCAGGAGCAAGGCCGAGAAGCGCACCGGCAGGGGCGGCGCCCCGCTCTCCGGCGCCTCGCACGGCCTGGTCGTCCTGCCCCAGGGCAAGGGCGTCCTGACGTACCACGTCACCGTCACCGGCACCGACCCCGTGAGCGGCGCTCCGGTCAAGCAGGAGGTGTACGTCGACGCCGCCTCCGGCTTCCCGGTGCTCCAGTACTCGGGCATCCAGTCCATAGCCGACGACGCCGACTTCCCCGGCACGACGGGCAGCGGCGTCAAGCTGGACGGTACGAAGGTCGGCCTCGACCTGACCCGGGACAAGGCGTCCGGCGCGTACCAGCTGCGTGACTACCGCCACCAGTGGGGCGGCAGCAAGAACGCGCTGACCACCTGGGACGCGCGCGGCGTCGACGCCAACGACGCGTCCGGCAGATGGCCGAGCGGCATCTCCGAAGTGGCCTCCAAGACCGAGGAGTTCGGCAAGGACGCCACCGAGTCGGGGGCCGTGGACGCGCACTGGGCGGCCGGGCAGGTCTACGACTACTACAAGAAGAAGCACGGCCGCGACAGCCTCGACGACAAGGGCATGGCCATCAACTCCCTGGTGGGCGTCACCGACGGCGGGTTCCCGTTCGTCAACGCCTTCTGGGACGGCCAGAAGATGGTGTACGGCGGCGGCGACGAGGAGACCAAGACCCTCTCCGCCGACCTGGACGTGGTGGGCCACGAGATGACGCACGGCGTCGTCGAGCACACCGCGGGCCTCGTCTACGTCGGCCAGTCCGGCGCCCTGAACGAGGCCGTCGCCGACTACTTCGGCAACGCCATCGACGTCAACGCCTCCAAGACCCCGATGAGCGACCCGAAGGCCGCCCTCATCGGTGAGGACCTGTGCCGCACCAAGGCTCCCGAGGACTGCGCCTTCCGGAACCTCAACGACGGGCGGACCACCGCCAAGGACTTCCTCGGCGTCACCATCGGCACCGACAGCGGCGGCGTGCACCTCAACTCGACGATCTTCTCGGGCGCCCTGTGGGACATCCGTGAGGACCTCGGCGGCACCCTGGCCGACCGGATCGTCTACAAGGCGCTCGCCGCGTACCTGACGCCGCTCGACGGCTACACCGACGCCCGCAACGCGGTGGTCGCCGCGGCCAAGGACCTCGGGGTCAAGGGCGCGAAGCTGCGGGCCGTGCACCGGGCCTTCGACGCGCACGGCATCACCAAGGGCTGGGAGAAGGCCATCGGCGCCGACTCCGACAAGCTGCTCGGCGACGTGAACGCCACCCGCGTCGGCGGCCGCCTTCCGAACACCGGCGCGGGCGCGGGCGGCGGCTGGTGGGCCGCGTCGAAGTCCGACGACGAGGGCCAGGAGGCCTTCTCCGTCTGGGCGGGCCGCACCGCCGGCAAGGGCGCGAAGAAGCTGATCAGCCCCAACGACGGCCGCTACCACGTCTACCCCGACACCGACGGCAGGACCGTGGCCTGGGTGGCGTACGGCCCCACCAGCGTCGAGGTCCTGTCCCGGCCGCTGGCCGGCGGCCCGGTCAAGAAGCTGTGGTCGGCGGGCACCACCGTCGCCAACGTGCACGTCTCGGGCTCGGCGGTGACCTGGCAGGAGTCCAGCCCGCACGGCCAGCAGCGGGTCGCGTACCTGCGCAAGGGCGAGCGCGAGCCGGTGTTCGTGGACGGCGGCCGCTACGACGTGGCCACCGCCCTGCCCTCGATTCAAGGCGACAAGCTCGGCTACGCCAAGGTGTACGTCGACAAGGACGGCTACCAGCAGATCTCCACGGAGATCACGGACGTGAGGACCGGCAAGCAGACCCTGGTCCCGGCCAAGGGCGCCCACGGAGGCATCGCGACCCCGGCGATCAACGGCACGTACCTGTACTGGCTGGTCGACGACATCGCCGACGACAACCGCATGGGCCTGCGCCGCGCCAAGCTCGACGGCACGGGCCTGACCGACATCGTCCCCGAGGACTCCGACAGCGCGTACTTCTGGAACGTGGACGCCTCGGACTCGGCGGTCACCCTCACCCAGTGGCAGCCGCAGCGCGGTTGGAGCAACGGCAACCTCACCAAGCTCGTCCAGACCGATCTGGACGGCAAGGGCCTGAAGCGGGTCTCCTGCAACCGCGGTGAGCAGACAGGCCACGCCGCCGACACCGGCAAGCGCGTCGTGTGGATCGACGGCACGACGGGCCACACGGACCTGGTGACCCGGGCCCGCCCGGCGGGCACCTGCTGATCCCGGTACGCGAAACGGCGGTGCCCCGCCCCCCGGTGAGGGGGGGCGGGGCACCGCCTTCGGATGCCCGGACCACCGTCCCGCCCCCTCCACGGGGCGGTGGTCCGGGACGTAGGGGCAGGTCAGACCACGGCGTCGAGCAGCTCGCGGGTGTACGCGGCGCTCGGCCGGCCGAAGACCTCGTCCCGGGTGCCGGTCTCGACGACCGTGCCGCCCCGCATGACCGCGACCCGGTCGCAGAAGTGCCGTACGACGGCCAGGTCGTGCGAGACGAACAGGAGCGAGAGGCCAAGCTCGTCGCGCAGGTCCATCAGCAGGTTCAGGACCTGTGCCTGCACGGACACATCAAGGGCGGAGACCGGCTCGTCCGCGATGATCAGCCGGGGGCGCAGGGCGAGCGCGCGGGCGATGCCGATGCGCTGGCGCTGGCCGCCGGAGAACTCGTGCGGGTAGCGGTCCAGGTGGTCGGCGGACAGGCCGACCTGTTCGAGGAGTTCCGCGGCGCGCTCGCGGCGCTCGCCCGCGCCGGCCCGGGTGTGCACCCTGAGCGGCGTGGTGACGATCTCCTGCACGGTGCGCCGCGGGTTCAGCGAGGCGTACGGATCCTGGAAGACCAGCTGCACCTCGCGGCTGAGCGCGCGGCGCAGCGCGGCGGAGCCGGCGGCGCCGGAGATGTCGCGGCCGTCGAAGCGGACCTCGCCCGCGGTCGGCCGCTGGAGCCCGGCGAGCACCCGGGCGGTGGTGGACTTGCCGGAGCCGGACTCGCCGACCAGGCCGAGGGTCTCGCCCTCGCGCACCTGGAGGCTGACGCCGCGCACCGCGCGGGCGGGCTCGCGGCGCCGCCCGAGCAGGGTGCGGCCGCCGCCGAACTCGACGTGCAGCCCGGCGACTTCGGCGAGCGGGCGCTCGGGGGGCGTGACCAGGCCCCGAGCGGCCGTGCGCGGCTTCGGCTCCGGCTCGTCGACCGTGGGCAGACGGGTGCCCGGGACGGTGGCGAGCGTGGGGGCCGCGCCGATCAGGGCGCGGGTGTAGGGGTGCTCGGGGGCGGTGAGCACCCGCTCGGCGGGGCCCAGCTCCAGCTGCTGGCTGTCGCGCATGACCAGGACGCGGTCGGCGGCGTGCGCGACCACGCCCACATCGTGGGTGACCAGGACGACGGCGGTGCCGTGCTCGTGCCGCAACTCGTCGAGCAGGTCGAGGACCTGGCGCTGGACGCGGGCGTCGAGCGCGGTCGTCGGCTCGTCCGCGATGAGCACGTCCGGGCTGTTGATCAGCGCCATCGCGATCATCACGCGCTGGCGCATGCCGCCGGAGAACTGGTGCGGGTACTCACGGGAGCGGGCGGCGGCGATGCCGACCCGCTCCAGGATGTCGACCGCCCGGTCCCCGGCCTCCGCGCGCGACGCGCCGCGGTGGTGGACGCGGTAGGCCTCGGCGAGCTGCGCGCCCACCGAGTGGAAGGGGGACAGGGCGGCGAGGGCGTCCTGGAACACCATGGCCACCCGGGAGCCGCGCAGCGCGCGCAGCGCCGCGTCGGACGCGCCGACGACCTCCGTGCCGCCGACCTGGACGCTGCCGGTGACGCGGGTCCGCGCCGGGTCGTGCAGGCCCATGGCGGCCAGGCCGACGGTGGACTTGCCCGATCCCGACTCCCCCACCAGGCCGAGCACTTCACCGCGCGCCAGGTCGAAGGTGACGCCATCGGCGGCGGTGACGGCGCCGCGCGGCCCGGTGAACGTCACGCTCAGATCGCGTACGCGCAGCGCGGGAGCGGCCTGCGGAGCGGCGCCCTTCGGAGCAGGGGCGGTCATGCGAGCCTCACCCTCGGATCGAGCCACGCGACCACGAGGTCGGCGACGGCGACGAACACCACGACGAAGAACGCGGCGAGCAGCACGGTGCCCACGACGGTCGGCAGGTCGTTCTGGACGACGGCGTCCACGGCGAGCTTGCCGACGCCGCTGAGCCCGAAGACGGTCTCGGTGATGAACGCGCCGCCGAGCAGCGCGCCCACCTCCAGGCCGAGGAGCTGCACCAGGGGCGGAGCGGCCCCGCGCGCGGTGTATCTGAGATGGGCGCGCAGCGGGCTGAGGCCCTTGCCGCGCGCGGTGCGGACGTAGCCCTCGTGCATGACCTCCAGCATCTGGGCGCGGGAGAGCCGGGCGAAGACGGCCGCGTTGACGAAGCCGAGCACGAGCCAGGGCAGCAGCAGGCCCGCGAGCCAGGCGCCCGGGTCGTCGCCGGGCGAGGTGTAGCCGGGCAGCGCGAACCAGCCGGTCCGGTAGACGAGCAGGTACTGGAGCGCGTAGCCGAGGAAAAAGATCTGCACGCTGGCGCCGACCAGGGTGAAGGCGGACAGGAGGCGGTCGGTGGGCCTGCCGCGGCGCAGCGCGGACACGAAGCCCGCGCCGACGCCGACGACCAGGATGACGGCGAGCGCGCCCGCCGCGAGCGAGAGCGTGACCGGGAAGCGGCTGGTGATGGCCGCGCGGACGGGCTCGTGCAGGGCGTAGGAGTAGCCGAGGCAGGGGGCGTCGCAGGCGATCGGGGTGCCGTCGACGTCCGCGATGGTGCGGCCCGCGAACAGGCCGCGCACATAGTCGGCGTACTGCGCGAGGACCGGCTCGTCCAGGCCCATGGACTCGCGCACCGCCGCGATCTGGGAGGCGTCGCACTTGGGGCCGCAGGCGATGACGGCCGGGTCGGACGGCGCCGCGTAGAACAGCGCGAAGGCGGTCGCGGAGATCGCGAGGAGGACCACGACCGCCTGCAGGGCCCGTCGGATGACGTAGGCGAGCATGGGTCAGGACTTCTTCAGGTACAGCCAGGCGGGGCTGATGGTGCCGTAGATCGGGTGGATGAAGGCGCCGCCGACGTTGGCGCCGCGGACCTGCTGCACGCGCTGGTGCAGGAACGGCACGACCGGCACGTCCTTCATGATCGTGTTCTTCTCCAGGGCGATCAGCTCCTTGGCCTTCTTCGTCGCGTCGCCGATCTTGGCGATGCGGTCGAGCTCCTTGTCGACGGCCGGGTTCTTGTAGCGCGGGTCGTTGTCGAGGGAGTCACGACGGCTGTCGAAGCGGTAGGGCACGCCGGTGGCCGGGGTCGGCCAGTCCACGGAGGAGCCGGACATCCACAGGTCGTACTTCGGGTCGGCGCCGCGCAGGACCTCGTTGGTGTACGCGGGCAGCGGCAGCGGCTTGGCGACCAGTTCGATGCCCGCCTTGGCGAAGGCGTCCACGAGGACCTGCGCCATGCGGTCGTTGACGGCGGTGGACTCGTACGCGTACGAGAGGCGCTTGACCTTCTTCTTGGCCTTGGCCAGGTGCTGCTTGGCCTTCTCGATGTCGCCCGTGGGCCGGACCGGGTGGGTGTCGTAGCTCTCCCAGCCGACGATGGCGGGCGAGGAGTACGTGGTGGCGATGTCGCCGACGCGCGGTCCGCCGAGGGCCTGGCGCGCCTGCTGGCGCGGCAGCAGGTAGTGGATGGCCTTGCGGACCTCGGGGTCCGCGACGCGGTCGTTGCGGATGATCAGGTGGTAGGTGAACGCGCCGCGCCGGCCGTCGACGATCAGGTCCTTCTTCTTCGGGTCGCGCTCGGCCTCGCCGATCAGCTCGGGCGGGAACTCGTTCTTGGTGGTGACGGTGTCGGCGCCGTCGCCGCGCCCGTTGAGGATCTCCTGGGCGGTGTTGAGCTCCTTCTTCTCGAAGGTGAACTCGAACTTGTCGGCGTACTGGTGGCGGATCGGGTCGGTCTCCGCCTTCCAGTGCGGGTTCTTCTCCAGGGTCAGCGACTGGTTCTGCCGGTGCTCGACGATCCGGTAGGGGCCGGACGCGAACGGCTTGAGGTCGTAGCGGGTGCCGGTGTCCTTGTCGGGGCGCACCGGCGAGGAGGAGGACTGGGCGGCCATGAACGGCACGTCGGACTGCGGCTTGTGGAAGCGGAAGACGACGGTCTTGGCGTCGGGCGTCTCGATGCGGTCGAAGTCGCCGTCCTTCTCGGGGCCGCCGTAGACCTTGCGGGCCTGGGCCAGGTCGGGCTTGCCGGTCAGCCACTGCGGCCAGTAGGGCGGGCCGACCTCGAAGCCGGGCGCGAAGGTGCGCTCGATGCCGTACTTGACGTGCTGGGAGGTGATCGGCTTGCCGTCCTCCCAGGCGAGGCCGTCCTTGAGCTTGTACGTCCAGGTGCGGCCGCCGTCGGAGGACTTGCCGATGTCGGTGGCGAGGTCGCCGACGAGCTTGGGCTTGCCGTCGACCACCTGGTACTGGGTGAGCTGGCGGCCCCACAGGAGCGAGGTGTTGTACGCCTCGCCCGCGTAGATCTTCTGCGGGTCGAGATGGGAGAAGTCGCGCAGGTTGGCGACGCGGATCGTGCCGCCCTTCGCGGCGCCCGCGACGGCGGGCGCGGGGCCCGCGCTGTCCTTGGCGCTGCCCACCCCGGCGACCAGGTCGGCCTCCTCGCGGGGCGCGGCCGCATCGCTCTTGGAGCCCGCCCCGGCGGAGCAGGAGCACAGCACGAGCATGGCGGAAGCGGCGGCGACGACGGGGACGGCCACGGTGCGCGAGGTGATCCTGGGCATGGTGAACTCCATTGCGGATGGTGCGGGTTGAGGGTGGCGCGCGGGCGCGCCGGGTCTCAGCGGCCGGTACGGGGGTCGAGCGCGTCCCGTACGGAGTCGCCGAGCAGATTGAAGGCGAGGACGAAGAGCAGGATCGTCACGCCGGGGAAGATCATGTAGGTCGGGTCGTCGTAGAAGACCTCGGAGCCGCGGGCGATCATGCGGCCCCAGTCGGGGATGGGCTCGCTGATGCCCACGCCGAGGAAGGACAGGGCGGCCTCGGCGGTGACGATGCCCGGCAGGGCGACCGTGATGTGCACGAGGACGGGCGCCCACACGTTCGGCAGGAGTTCGCGCAGCACGATGTGGCGGCGCGAGGCGCCCACGGCCCGCGCGGCCTCGACGAACTCGCGCTCGCGCAGGGAGCGCACGGTCGTCCTGAGGACCATCGCGAGGGGCACCCAGCCGAAGGCGGCGAAGATCAGCACCAGGACGGTGAACTGCATCCAGGCGGGCTCGTTCTCGCCGGGGTCGACGAAGCGGGTCTGCACGATGGGGCTCAGGGCGAGGAAGAGCAGCAGCGTCGGGAAGGCGAGCAGCACGTTGCAGACGAAGGTGAAGACCCGGTCGGCGAGGCCGCTCAGATAGCCGACGGTCACGCCGAGGAGTATCCCGAGGACCGCGATCACGGCGATGGCGGCGCCCGCGACGAGCAGCGAGGTGCGGATGCCGTACAGGAGCTGGGTGAAGACGTCGCGGCCGAGGCCCGGCTCGAGGCCGAACCAGAACTCGCCGGACATGCCGCCGTTGGGCAGCACCGGCAGGCCCTCCGGGCTGAGCAGCCCGGCCTCGTTCTGGCCGTAGTGCTCGGTGGGGTTCTTGCCGTAGAGCGCGGCGACGAGCGGCGCGGCGAGCGCGAGCAGCACGAAGAGGACCACCACGCCGAGCGCGGCGAGGCCGACGCGGTCCCTGCGGAAGGCGCCGACGGCCGCCGCGAGCGGGCCGCGGGGCTCGGTTCGTGGCGCGTCGGCCATGCTGCCCAACTCCTGATGACGTGCGGACGCGGAGGTTTCCCGCGTCGGGGTGCGCATCATTAGAGCCAGCAATACGGCGCCCTTGCAAATCCTCCACAGAAGACATTTCCGGAATGCTGCGGAGATTTACAGGGGCGCAACATTCCAGGGCCCCATAGAGGGGCCAAACGGGCATCTTGCCCGCATTGAGATCTGCATCACGCATCCGCACCATGGAAGGTCTGAACCCTCTTGCTCCTTGCTTAGCAAGGTCAGCAGTGCCGCACGCCTTGACTTTCGCCAGACGTCTACGCGCGTCACCCCTTGGGAATTCAGGGAAGGGGAATTATTCAACCCCGCTGCTTAAATCCGCCCGGCGCGCTCCCGGAAATGCGGAAGGTCCCGGAAACCGAAAGGTTTCCGGGACCCTCAAGCACCAAACCAGGCGTCAGCCGATTTTCGCCCCGAAGGCCTCCAGGGCCTCCGGCACCGGCTGGAAGAACGTCTCGCCGCCGGCGGAGCAGTCACCGCTGCCGCCGGAGGTCAGACCGAGCGCGGTGTCGCCCGCGAAGAGGGCGCCGCCGCTGTCGCCGGGCTCGGCGCAGACGTCGGTCTGGATGAGGCCGTTGACGACGTCGCCGTTGCCGTAGTTCACGGTGGCGTCCAGGCCGGTGACCTTGCCGTCGTGCAGCTTCGTGGTGGAGCCGCTGCGCTGCACCTGCTGGCCGACGGTCGCCGCGCCCGCCTTAGTGATCTTCTGTGTGCTGCCGTTGTAGAGGTTCACCTCGCTCGGGTGGGCCGTGTCACCGCTGTACTTGACGATGCCGTAGTCGTTGTCGGGGAAGCTGGAGCCCGCGTTCTCGCCGATGGCCGAGCCGCCCTGCTTGTCGGACCAGCTGGAGACGGCTTCGGTGCAGTGGCCCGCCGTCAGGAAGTGCGGGGCGCCGTCCTTGACCACGTTGAAGCCGAGGGAGCAGCGGCTGCTGCCGCCGAAGATGGCGTCACCGCCCGCGATGAGGGGCTTGAACTCCCCCTTGGAGCGCTGGAGTTCGGCTTTGCCGCCGAGCTGCTTCACGACCGCGTCCAGCTTCTGGAGCGCGGCGCCCTTGACCGTGCGGTCCGCGGTCACGACGACCTTGTTGCTGGCCGGGTCGGTGGCCCAGGACGTGCCGGGGATCGACGCCTTGCCGCTGAGCGTGGAGCGGGCGCTCTTCAGCTCGGCCAGGGAGTTCTCGACGACTCTGGCCTTGGCGCCCGCCGACTCGGCGGTGCGCACCGCGTCCTTGTCCAGGACGTTCACGACGAGCTGCTTGGCCTGGGCGTCGTAGTACGTGCCCGCGGCGTCGGCGCCCAGCTCCCGGTCGAGCGACGAGGCGAGCTTTCCGGCCTGGGCCACCGACAGCGTGTCCGGTGTGGGGGTGGGCGTGTCGTCGCTCGCGTTCGCAGTCTGGAAGGTGACTGCCGCGCCGATCAGGGCGACGACGCCCGCGCCCGCCATGGCGGCACGCCGCTTGGGTATGCGTCGGTGCTTCAACTCATGTCCTCCTGTGGGGGGGCGGCCCGCTCCGGTGTGGGGACCTCGGCGGCCGGAAAGCGTGAGCGCATGGCGGCGCGACCTTGGTGAAGCCGCGTCCATGCCAAATAGGACGCGGCCCACTATTCCCAGCCCCACAGCTCGCACACAAGGTCGACTTCAGGACGCCCGCACGGCAACACACCGCCGCCCCAAGCCTGTTGACCCAGCGTGGTCACGCCTAGTCGCGCCGGAGCCGGTCCCCGTTGCAAACACCGGGTGCGAGGGGGTGATGGGCAGCGGGTGAGGACTAGTCCTGTCTCGATTCCGATGCTTCGGCGGTGCCGGAGGGCGCGGCAGGGCCGATGGTTGAAGATTCCACTCCGCTTTCCGGCGGGGCGGCGGAGGGTGCCGGGCGGCCCGCGTCCGACGGCCCGGGGCCGGGACCCGCCTGCGCGCGCTCCAGGAACCGGAGCAGCTCGACGGGGAAGGGCAGCACGAGGGTGGAGTTCTTCTCGGCTGCGACGGCCACGACGGTCTGGAGCAGGCGGAGTTGGAGGGCGGCGGGCTGTTCCGACATCTCCTTGGCGGCTTCGGCGAGCTTCTTGGAGGCCTGGAGTTCGGCGTCGGCGTTGATGACGCGAGCGCGGCGTTCGCGGTCGGCCTCAGCCTGGCGGGCCATGGAGCGCTTCATGGTCTCGGGCAGGGAGACGTCCTTGATCTCGACGCGGTCGATCTGGACGCCCCAGCCGATGGCGGGGCTGTCGATCATCAGCTCCAGGCCCTGGTTGAGCTTCTCGCGGTTGGAGAGCAGGTCGTCCAGGTCGCTCTTGCCGATGATGGAGCGCAGCGAGGTCTGCGCCATCTGCGAGACCGCGAACCGGTAGTCCTCGACCTGCATCACGGCCTCCGCCGCGTCGACCACCTTGAAGTAGACGACGGCGTCGACGCGCACCGTGACGTTGTCCCGGGTGATGCCCTCCTGCGCGGGCACCGGCATCGTCACGATCTGCATGTTGACCCGGCGCATCCGGTCCACGAGCGGCACGATCATCGTGAAGCCCGGCCCGCGCACCGCCCGCTGCAGCCGCCCGAGGCGCAGCACCACGCCCCGCTCGTACTGTTTGACGACGCGCGCGGCGGACAGCAGGTACACCGCTCCGGCGGACGCGACGGCCGCTCCGGCCGCCACCAGTTCCTCGACCACGACGGCCCCCGGGGGTCTCATGGGGCGAACAGGGCATGCAGTACGAAGGTAACGCGCCGCCCATCCGAGGGCGAGGCCCCCGGCACGCCAAGGGAGAGCCCCCGCCCGGGAGTCGGGCGGGGGCTCGTCGGGAACAGCTGGAGGTGCGGCGTCAGTACACGCTGACGTTGTACGCGTTCAGCGCCTCGACGACCGGCTGGAAGAACGTCGTGCCGCCGGAGGAGCAGTTGCCGCTGCCGCCGGAGGTCAGACCGAGCGCGGTGGAGCCGGCGTAGAGCGGGCCGCCGCTGTCGCCGGGCTCGGCGCAGACCGTGGTCCGCGTCAGGCCGCTCACGACGTCGCCGCCGCCGTAGTTGACGGTCTGGTTCAGGGCGGTCACACGGCCGGTGTGGGTGCCGGTGGTGGAACCGCGGCGCGTCACGTTCTGGCCGACGGTCGGGTTGGCGGCACGGGTGATGTCCTGGCTGCCGACGGTCCCCGGCTTGGAGATCGAGTTGTTCGTGTACCGCACGAGACCGTAGTCGTTGCCGGGGAAGCTGGACCCCGCCGTCGTACCGAGCACGGTGGTCTTCGCCGAGTTCGCCCACCACGTGCCCGCGCCGTCGGTGCAGTGGCCCGCGGTCACGAAGAAGGAGGCACCGCTGCTGTTGCGGACGTTGAAGCCCAGGGAGCAGCGCCAGCTGTCCGCGTAGATGGCGTCGCCGCCGGAGGCGTACTTCTGGAACTTCCCGGGCGTGCGCTCGATCTTCAGGGCGCCCGCCTTGTCGCCCGCGGCCTGCTTCAGCGCGGCGATCTCGGCCGCGGAGACCGTGCTGTCGGCGGTCACGACGACCTTCCCGGTCTTCGCGTCGACGCCCCAGGCGGTGCCCGCCACGTCCGCTTCGAGGACGGCGTCACTGGCCGCCGTGAGGTCGGACGCGCTGTACGTACGCGCCTCGTCGGCGCTGGCGGCGGGTACGGCGAGGGCGGCGGCGGCCACGAGGCCGGTCGCGACGGCGACCGTGCGGGAGTGTCTCGCTGTGCCGCCACGGGGGGTGGTGCGCTTGATCCTCACTGCTGGTTCCTCCCGAGGGAAGTCAGGGGGCCCGTGGGGGCCGGGCCCGTGAGGCGCAGCCATGCGGGCACAACCGATTCCGGTTAGCCGTGCCCCTGACAAGCGCTGCACGGGAGTATTCGGCGGGGTGTCACATCGCACAAGGGCCCGTTTCCGGTCGCCGAGGCCAGATCTCAGCGCCCGTAGGGGCGCGGGGCCGTGTCTCTTAGCGGCTCCGCCGCGCGGGCGCGCCCAGCCACGACAGAGCAGCAGCCAACCGACGGCCCCTGGCGGCAGAACCCGCGCAGCGCAGGGCGGCCCCGGTGCCGCACCACCGGCCCACGTCACCGGGGCCCCAGCTCAGCGCAGCGACACGTGCCGCTCGCCCGCGGCGATGTCCGCGGTCAGGGTGTTGCCGGGCGGCGGGAACGGGCAGATGAAGTGGTCGGCGAACGCGCACGGCGGAAGGAGGGCGCGGTTGAAGTCGACCGTGACCCGGCCGCCGGCGCCGGGCGCGGCGGGCCGCAGGAAGCGGAAGCGGTAGCTGGACCCGCCGCTGGTGGCGTCGGCGAAGACGGCCCACAGCGAACCGTCGGCCTCGACGCTCACCTGGAGCGTGTGGTCCCGCCCGGCGAGGTGGAAGGCGAGTTCGCCGCCGAGCCCGAGCCCGCGCTCCACGCCGTCCGCGTTGGACACCCGCACGGTGCGGTCCTGCCCGTACGGGGTGAAGCGGCCCTCCACCGCGAACCGCGGGTCGTACGAGGCGGCCTCGATGCCGGCGAAGGCGCGGCGCGCCGGCGCGCCGGGGTCGAAGTCGCGCACCGCCCACAGGCCTTCGCGGCGCAGCACGACGAGGCGGCGCTCGCCGAGCGCGAGGCGCGCGGCGGCGACCGGGCCGGGGTCCGCGGTAAGCCGGGCCGTGCCGGAGAAGGGCCGCCCGTCGAGGGTGAGGCCGTCATCGGCGGCCGCGGTCAGGACCAGCTCGTCGCCGTCGTCGGCCCAGTGGCCCCCGAGGCCCGGCAGGGCGCCGTCCGGGTGGTCGGCGAGCCAGTGGGTGCCGGTGAGGGACAGCGGGCCGTAGGGCGCGGACACCGTCTCGACGCGCTGTTCGTGCCACTGCTGCCAGTTCCGGAGCGTGTCCTCGCTGGTGTTGGTCGTGCTCATGGTGATCAGCCCTTCCGTGCGGGCTCGGGCAGCCCGAGGTGTGAGCGCAGCGTCGCGCCCTCGTATTCCGTGCGGAACACGCCGCGCTCCTGGAGCAGCGGCACCACCCGTTCGACGAACTCGTCGAGGCCACCCGGCGTCAGGTGCGGGACGAGGATGAAGCCGTCGGCGGCGTCGGTCCGTACGAACTCGTCGAGCTGTTCGGCGACGGCGGCGGGCGTGCCGATGAAGGACTGCCGCCCCGTCGTCTCGATGACGGTCTGGTGCAGGGACAGGCCCTTGGCGCGGGACAGCGCGCGCCACTTCTCGGCGACGGCGAGCCGGTCGCCGATCCGCACGCGGCCCTGGACGAGCGTCGGGTCCGGGTCCGGGTCCGGGTCGATGTCGGGCAGCGGCCCGTCCGGGTCGTACGCGGACAGGTCGACGCCCCACACCTGCTCCAGGGTCAGGAGGGCGTTCTGCGGCGAGACCTGGCGGCGGCGGATCTCGATGGCCCGCTCCTGCGCCTCGGCCGCGGTGTCGCCGAGGACGAAGGTGACGCCGGGCATGATCTTGAGGTCCTCGGGCCGGCGGCCGTAGCGGGCGAGGCGGCCCTTGACGTCGGCGAAGAACGCGCGGCCCTCCTCCAGGGTGCCGTGCCGGGTGAAGACCACGTCGGCGGCCGACGCGGCGAACTCGCGGCCCTCGGGCGAGTCCCCCGCCTGGATCACGACGGGGTGGCCCTGCGGCGGCCGGTCCACGCCGAACTCCCCCGCGATGGTGAAGTGCCGCCCGCTGTGCGCGAACGGCCGCGGCCCGCCCGGGGCGCCGTCCGCCCCGGGTGCCCAGGAGTCCCACAGCTCCCGTGCGGTGGCGACGAACTCGGCGGCGCGCGTGTAGCGCTCCGCGCGGTCGAGGAAGCCGCCGCGCCGGAAGTTCTCGCCGGTGAAGGCGTCGGACGAGGTGACGACGTTCCAGGCCGCGCGGCCGCCGCTGAGGTGGTCGAGCGAGGCGAGTCTGCGGGCCAGTTCGTAGGGCTCGTTGAAGGTCGCGCTGACCGTGGCGGCCAGGCCGATCCGCTCGGTGACGGCCGCGAGGGCGCTCAGGACGGTGAGGGACTCGGGCCTGCCGACGACGTCCAGGTCGTGGATGCGGCCCTTGTGCTCGCGCAGCCTGAGGCCCTCGGCGAGGAAGAAGAAGTCGAAGAGCCCGCGTTCGGCGGTGCGGGCCAGGTGCTCGAACGAGGAGAACGCGATCTGCGAGCGCGACCTGGGATCGGCCCACACGGTGGTGTTGTTCACGCCGGGGAAGTGGGCGGCGAGGTGGATCCGCCTGCGCGCGGGGGACCCGTGCGTACCGGCCGTCATGACGCCTCCCCCGCGTGCGCGGCGTAGCGGTTGGCGGGCCGGGTGAGGCCCAGGTGCTCCCGGAGCGTGGCGCCCGGGTAGAAGGTGCGGAAAAGACCGCGGTGCTGGAGCAGCGAGACCGTGCCGTTGACCAGGCGCTCCAGGTCGCGCCGCGGCTCCACGGGCGTGAGGTGGAAGCCGTCGGCGGCGCCCGCCGCGTGCCAGGAGGCGATGAGGTCGGCCAGGTCGACGGGCCCGCCGCGGTAGAGCGGTCCTTCGGCGGTGGGGTGCGGGCCGCCGCCGTGCCCCGGCTGCGCGGCGTGCTCGCCGCCGCCGAGGTCGACGACGAGCGCGGCGAGCACCCGCAGCTCCCGGGGGTCCCGGCCGGCCGCGGTCGCGCGGGCGCGCAGATCGGCGCGGGCGGCGCCCGCGAGGGCCGGGCTCGCGGCCCTGACCAGGGCGACGTCCGCGTACCGGACGGCCACGTCGCGGGTGTGCTCGGCGGTGGCGTCGACGACGACCACGGGGTGGCCCTGCGGCGGCCGGGGGACGATGGAGGGCCCGCGCACGGAGAAGGCGGCCCCCTCGAAGTCGACGTGGTGCAGCTTGTCCCGGTCCACGAAGCGGCCGGTGGCCACGTCCCGGATCTCGGCGTCGTCCTCCCAGCTGTCCCACAGCCGCCGGGCGACGTCGGCGACCTCGCCCGCCTCGCGCCACAGCGCGTCGCGCGGCGCCGCCCGGCGGCGGCCGAAGAGCCTGGCCTCGGCCTCGGTCGTGGACACGTCGACGGTCCAGCCGGCCCGGCCGTGGCTGACCCAGTCGAGCGTGGCCACGGCCGCCTGCACGTGGAAGGGCTCGGTGTGCGTGGTGGTGACGGTGGGCACCAGGCCGACGCGGCCGGTGGCGGGCGCGACACGGGAGAGCACGGCGAGCGCGTCGAGCCCGGGGCGGGCGAAGCCGTCGCCGAGCGTCACGAAGTCGAGGGCGCCGTGCTCGGCGAGCCGGGCGAGTTCGACGAAGGGCGCGGCGTCGTGGGCGCCGGGCAGGTCCACGGCGGCGGCGAGATGCAGCGGGCCGCGGCAGGCGGGTGGGCGTGCGGACATCGGAGAACACCTCTCTCGGGCGGCGGTCACCGCCCGGCCTCGTGCAGGAAGGTGAGAACGGCGCGCGCGGTGGCGTCGTTCTGCCGGAAGGACGGGCTGTTGGTCCGCGGCCGGGTGAAGGCGCCCGCGCCGCGCGCGTCGGTGTGCGGGCCGAGGGCGAAGCGGCGCGGATGCGGCCTTCCCGCGCGGTCCCGGACCCGGCCGTCGGCGGGGTCGACGGCGAGCAGCCCGTCGGGCGTCTCGGCCACCCCCTCGGCGTGCAGGGCGCGCAGCAGCGGGTCGCGGGTGCGGGCGAGCGTGGGCTGCGGAAGGCGCGCCTCCACCAGGGCGCGGGCCTCCGTGTGCTGTCCGGGCACGGTGGCGCTGGTGGCCCGGAACACCCCGTCGCGCGCCTCGATGCGCAGGTCCGCGCCGAGGAACCGCACGATGCCCGCGCGGGACAGGGCGAGCAGTTGGCGCAGGCGCGGCCCGGGCGGCCCCGACGCGAGGTAGCTGAAGTAGCCGTGCCACCACGGCCCGATGTCGCCGAGCCGGGTGAGCTGCCCGTAGACGGAGAGCAGCCCGAGGAAGACGGCGAGGTCGGGGCTGTGCGCGGGGTCGTGACGGCGGGCCAGGTCGGCGGTGATGTAGGCCCGGAGCCCCTCTTGGAGCCCTTCGTACGAGGAGTGGCGGACGCCGTCGAGCGGGTGGTCGAGGGCGGTGAGGTCGAGCCGGTCGGCGGGGTCGGGCACGGCGGCGGAGACCAGGGCGTGCAGCTCGGGGCTGCCGGGCGGGCAGGCCGCGTACTTCTCGTCGAAGTCGTGCCAGGCCATGGCCGTGCGCTCGGGGTGCGCGCTGAACAGGCGGTGGTAGTGGGCGAAGCCCAGCTCCTTCTCGGCCAACGGCCACACGTCGCGCGCGAAGTCGAAGCCGCCGGGCCTGGCGAGCAGCTCGTCGATCTGCGCCGGACCCAAGTGGCGCGGCAGCGGCGGCCGTTCGCCGTCGTCCCAGGCGTAGCCGAGCTTGGAGTGGTACGGCACGCCGCGCCGCGAGCCGACGTGCAGGACCGGCTCGCGGCCCGACGGCACATAGGTGTCGCCGTCGTAGCGGCCGCCGCGCCCTTCGGTGAGGAGCACCATGAGGTCGACGAAGGCGAGGCCGAAGCCGCGCACCAGCACGTCCTGGCCGGGTTCGAGGGCGCCGAGGTCGCTGTCCGCGGTGAAGTCGGGTGGCAGGTGCACGAGCCCGTGCCGCCGGGCGTGGCGCGCCAGGTGCCGCTGCTCGGCGTCGGGTTCGGCGTCGAGGTGGCCCTGGGCGAGGATCACGAGGTCGCCGAGCAGGGGCCGCGGGCTGCCTTCGAGCCACACGCGCTGGCGGCCCGCGCGGGGCCCGGTGAGCCGCAGGGCGCGGCGGGCGTGGTGGTGGACGGCGATGCCGGGCGGCAGCGCGGCCACGGACGTCTCGTACACCCAGCGCAGATAGGCGCCCTGCGTGGGGCGTCCGGCGAAGGTCTGCCCGTCGACACCCGCCCATTCGTGCAGCGCGGGACCGGGTCTGACGGGGCCCGCCACCTCCACCGTGTCGTCGGTGAAGAGGGTGACGTCCTGTGCGTGCGAGTTCATCCAGAGCAGCGGCGACTGCCGCTCCCGCCAGATCCGCCCGGGTCCCGGGGGGTACGGGTCGACGAGGTGGATGTCCAGGCGCGCACCGGCGTACAGGGTCGGCGCGTTGGCGGCGATGCGCTCGATGATGCCGGTGGCGCGCGGGCCCGCTCCCACGATCACGAGCGTGGGCGTGCCCGCCACCGCCGAGGGGGCCGCGGTGCTCATCGGGCGAGCTCCGAGCCGCGCGCGTAGTGCCGCTCCACGTAGTACTGGCCGACGCTGAGCACGGAGGTGACGACGACGTACCAGAGCGTGGCGACGAGCAGGAGCGGGATGACCTGGTAGGTGCGGTGGTACACGAGCTGCACGGAGTACAGCAGGTCCTGTACGGCGATGACGCTGACGATCGAGGTGCCCTTGAGCGTGCCGATCAGCATGTTGCCCGCAGGGGGCACGATGGAGCGCATGGCCTGCGGCAGCACGATCCTCCGGAAGCGGCGCCACCGGCCGAGCCCGAGGGACTGCGCGGCCTCGGTCTGGCCCCGGTCGACGGAGAGGATGCCGCCGCGCACGACCTCGGCGGCGTACGCGGCCTCGTGCAGGGTGAGCCCGATGACGGCGATGGTCACGGGCCCGAGCAGGTCGACGGTCCTGACGCCGAGCAGCGTCGGGTACAGCGCGCCGATGTTGAACCAGAAGAGGAGCTGCACCAGGATCGGCATCGACCGGAAGAACCAGACGTAGCCCCAACTGACCGCCCGCAGAACGGGGTTGGTGGACAGTCGGCCGAGGGCGAGCAGGGTGCCGAGTGCGAAGCCGAGCACCATCACGGCGGCGGTCAGCCACAGCGTGAGCCACAGTCCGCGCAGCACGGCGGCGGTGGTGAAGTAGTCGCCGACGACGCTCCACTGGAAGGCGTCGTTGCGCACGACGGAGTTCAGGGCGAGCGCGAGCGCCGCGACGACGAGGACGGCCGCCGTCCACTGACCGAGATGGCGCCGGGGCACGACGCGGGGTTCGTCCGGATGCCGCCGGGGAGGGTCGGGCCGCTGGACGGCCGCCTTGGTGAGGGCGCCGCCTTTGGTGAGGGCGTCGGCCTTGGTGAGGGCGTCGGATGGCATGCGAAGGCTCCGATGGTGCGAGTGATGCCTTCACATGCGCCGCGTGCGCCACGCGGGCCACGGCGGGCCGACCGGCCCGCACGGACCGAGCCCCTCAGCACGAGTCCGTCTCCTGAGACTACGCGGCACGTCGCGCCCGCTGTCAAGGCCGTCCCGGGAGCCGTCCCCCGCACCTGTCCAGAATATGAGCCGTACGTCTCAACGCAGTTGACGCCCTACCGGATGCCTGTTCCACTTGTGCTCATGCATCCGCAGCAGTGGCTGGTCACACGCTCCCACATCGACTTCGGTCGTGTGTGGTCGGCGTCTTGTTGATGCTCTTCTGAGCCGACCGCCCCGCCGCGCCTTTGGGCCTTTCGCCCACCAAGTCCACCGCGTCCCACCATCCGGACCGGTCGTCTCACGTTCTCCGGCGCTCAGGCACTCCGGCACTCCCGCACCTCGCACTCCCGCTCGTCCGCACGCGGCGCGCCCGTACCCCCGTACGCGCGCGGTCCCGTACGTCCGCACATCCGTAACTCCCGCGCCCCCGTGCGCGGTTGCCCCCGCCTTCCCACGCGTACGCGTACGCGGCCACACCCCTCCCCTCGCTCGCCCCGCCTTCCGCCCCGCCTTCGTGCCCCGACCCCGGAGAACGTCACGCCATGCGCACGTCCCGCACGTCCCTTTCCGCCTTCGCCATGATCACCGCCGCCGCGCTCGCGCTCACCGCGTGCGGCTCCGGCGGCTCCTCCGACGCCTCGGCGCCCGCGGGCAAGAGCGCCGGGCTCCCGACGACGGACGTGGTGTCCTCGGTCGAGAAGGACGGGAAGGCGGCGGCGCTCCTGCCGCCCGACGTCCGCGAGCGCGGCACCCTCAGAATCGCCACCAGCGTCGGCGGCACCCCACCGGGCTCCGCGTACCTGGAGGACGGCAAGACCGTCGTCGGCCAGGACATCGACTTCGCCCAGGCCGTCGCCAAGGTCCTCGGCCTGCGCCTGCAGCGGGAGACCGCGAGCTTCGAGGCGATCCTGCCGGCCCTCGGCAGCGGCAAGTACGACCTGGGCACCGGCAACTTCGGCGTGACCGACGAGCGGCGCAGGACGATCGACTTCGTCACCTACATCAACGACGGCCAGGGCTTCGCCGTCCGCGACGACAGCAAGCTCAAGAAGGTGACGGACTTCCGCCGGCTGTGCGGCCTGACCGTGGCCACCGGCGCGGGCACCACGTTCGAGGTGACCCTGGAGGACAACAAGCACGTGTGCGCGGACGCGGGCGAGAAGCCGTACAGCGTGAAGACGTACACCGAGCAGGGCGCGCTCTGGGGCTCGCTCCAGCAGGGCCGCAGCGACGTGGTGATGTCGACCATCAACGGCCTGCGGTACGCGGTCGAGCAGCAGCCGGGCCTGAGGTTCCTCGGCGAGTTCCACCGCCTGGACGTGGGCTTCGCGTTCAAGAAGGGCACGAAGCTGGCGCCCGCGTTCCAGGCGGCGGTCAATCAGCTCATCGAGGACGGGACGTACGACCGCATCCTCAAGAAGTGGGGCACCCGGGCGTCGGCGATCGACGCGTCCCGGATCTCACCGCCGGAGATCAAGGACTGACCGGCACCCCCCGGGACCGCGCTCAGCAGTCGCACGCACAGCACTCGCAGCAGTCGCACGGGCAGTCGCAGTCCCGGCAGGCACCCTCGCGCTTCTTCCGGGACCACGGCCCCTCGTACTCGCGGGCGCAGCACAGCTGGCACGTGCAGCACAGGCCGATCGCGACCAGGCAGCCCGCCCAGAACCCGCGCGGCTTCTTCGGCTCCCCGGACCAGGGGCCGAAGCCCCCGCCGCCGTGGCCACCGCCGTGGCCGTCGCCGCCCGGGCCGCCGTGACCGCCCCCGGCCGCGCCGCCGTAGTGAGCCCCGCCGTCCCCGTAGGGCGACCCGCCGCCGTACGCGCCGGAGCCGCCGTAGGGCCCCTGCCCGCTCCCGCCGCCGTACGAACCGTCGTACGCCGTCACGGTGTGCCCGCAGGTCGCCGTCCCGAACGCCCGGTCCACCGACCGGGCCAGCTCGTGCACGAGCAGGAAGTGCGCGAGCCCGGCGTCGGTGAACTCCACCTCGCCGAGCGCGAGCCGGATGCCGTGCAGCGCGTCGTCGGCGAGGCGGCGCGCCTCGGCGGCCGTGGCGCCGGTGGCCGTGATCGGGTTCCAGGCGCCGGCGGCGGCGTCGGCCTGCCGGTCCTCCACGGCGTCGAGCAGATGCGCGAGCCGCCCGAAGAGCCGCCCCGCCTCGGCGAGCGGCTCCGCGTTGCCGGGGCGGCCCGCGAGGACGGCGGTGTGCGCGAAGGCGGCCGCGGTGGCCGTCTCGGTGGGCTCGGTGACGGTGAGCAGGGAGGTGCCGGGGCCCGCCAGGGCCTCGATGCCCTCCTGCCGCTCCACGGCGTCGACGAGGACGGCCGTGTCGAAGCCCACGTCTGCGCCGGTGCGCGCGCCCGCCCGGTCCCAGCGCCCGGCGATCCGGCGCGCCGCGGCGGCCACCGGCCTGCGGGCCAACAGGCCGTCGCCGTCGACGACGTGGTCGCGCACCTTGGCGGAGGCCAGCACCAGCGAGACGGCGGCGGCGAGCCGCGCGCCCTCGCCGCGGGCGACCGAGGCGGTGCGCATGCCGCGCAGCGGGCAGGGGCCCGCGGTGCGCCGCCGGCCGGTGGCGCGCTCGGCCTGAGCCTCCGTCAGGACCGAGATGATGAGCCCGTCGTAGTTGGTCACGACGCGCGCGAACTGTCCGTGGTCTCCGCGCAGCGCGAGGCAGAGCCCGCACAAGTGCGCCATCCACTGGGTCTTGAGCCCGTCACCGAGGCGGTGGGCGCAGGGCCTGACGATTCCGAACAAGACGTTCCCCCGTGTGCTCCCCCGTGCGCCCGACGCGTCGCGTGCGCGGCGCACCGGCGGTCCGGCGCGTGGTCGGACGACTACTGACGGTCCGTCAACGGCGTCTCGGCGCCGTGGCGCGGACCTCACGCGGGGCATCGTATCGACCGGCCCGTTCACCCGGACGCACCGCTCGTCACCCGGACGCCGCGAGAAATCATATTTCACTCTCAGTCAGCAGCCGTGCGCGGCAATCCCCTTGAAGAATCACGCGTGTCGGCCTGTTGACTGTGCACCAGTACCGTCACGAAACCCCCGTGCGGCGTCTATCCCCTTGGCGCACCATCCGCATCATGGACGACGATAGGGGTGCGGAACACGAGCAGACCGCAGCGAGAGGAGGCGTCCATGGGATCGGTGCGCAAGGCGAGTGCCTGGCTTGGCCTCGTCGACGACAACAACAACGAGCGCTACTACGACGGCTACGAAGACGACGGGGCCGACAGCGCCGAGGCCGAGGCCTGGGTCACGGACCCGCGCGTGAAGGTGGCGTCGGACGCGGCCGAGGACAAGGGCGCGCGGATCGGCACCGTCACGCCCGACAGCTTCCGCGACGCCCGGGGCATCGGCGAGCTCTTCCGCGACGGGGTTCCGGTCATCGTGAACCTCACGGCGATGGAGCCCGGCGACGCCAAGCGCGTCGTCGACTTCGCGGCCGGGCTCATCTTCGGACTGCGCGGGTCCATCGACCGGGTGGCGCACCGGGTCTTCCTGCTGACCCCGGCCCACACCGAGATCGTCAACGGCGAGGGCCCCGGGCGCCGCGCGGACGGCTTCTTCAACCAGAGCTGAGGCGGGGCCTCACCGGAAGGCGTCGATTCCGGTGAGTGCCTTGCCGAGCACCAGCTGATGCATCTCGACGGTGCCCTCGTAGGTGAGCACCGACTCGAGGTTCGTCGCGTGCCGCATCACGGGGTACTCCAGGGAGATCCCGTTGGCGCCGAGGATCGTGCGCGCGGTGCGGCAGATCTCGATCGCCTCCCGTACGTTGTTGAGCTTGCCGAAGCTGACCTGCTCGGGCCTGAGGGTCCCGGCGTCCATGCGCCGCCCGAGGTGGTGCGCGAGCAGGATTCCCTTGTGCAGTTCGACCGCCATGTCGGCGAGCTTGGCCTGGGTGAGCTGGAAGCCGCCGATGGGCCTGCCGAACTGCTCACGGGTCCTGGCGTACTCCACGGCGGACTCGAAGCTGGCGCGGGCCGCGCCCATCGCGCCCCACACGATGCCGTAGCGCGCGTGCGTCAGACAGCTCAGCGGCCCCTTGAGCCCGGTGACGCCGGGCAGCGCCGCGTCGGCGGGCAGCCGCACCTCGTCCAGGACCAGCTCGCTGGTGACGCTGGCGCGCAGTGACCACTTGTGCTTGATCTCCGGGGCGGAGAAGCCCGGCGTGTCGGTGGGCACCGCGAAGCCGCGGATGCCGTCGTCGGTCTGCGCCCACACCACGGCCACGCCCGCGACCGAGCCGTTGGTGATCCACATCTTGCGCCCGGTGAGGACCCAGTCGGTGCCGTCCCTCTTCGCGTACGTGCGCATGGACGCCGGGTCGGAGCCGTGGTCCGGCTCGGTGAGCCCGAAGCAGCCGATGGTCTCGCCCGCGGCCATGCCCGGCAGCCACCGCTGCTTCTGCTCCTCGGAGCCGAACCTCCAGATCGCGTACATGGCGAGCGAGCCCTGCACCGAGACGAGCGAGCGGATGCCGGAGTCGGCCGCCTCCAGCTCCAGACAGGCGAGCCCGTACTGCACGGCGCTCGCGCCCGCGCAGCCGTAGCCGGTGAGCGACATGCCGAGCGCGCCGATCGAGCCGAGCTCGCGGGCGAGTTCGCGCACCTGGGGCAGCTCGCCGCTCTCGTACCACTCGGCGATGTGCGGAAGCACGCGGTCGGCCGCCCAGGACCGGACGGTGGCGCGGACGGCGAGGTCCTCCGGTTCGAGCAGGTCGTCGACGCCGAGGAAGTCGGCGGGGTCGAAGGGCGGGCGGGTACGGCTGCTTGCGGACGACATGCGGGCCTCCGGCGGAGCGTTCTTAACTAGCGCTGGTAGTCACATACGGCCCGGCTGACGCTACGACGCGCACCACCCGACGTCCAGAGCGACCTGGCCCCGGAGGATCCAGCCCGTCCGGCGTTTGAGGACGAGGCCGCAGGCCGATCAACCTCAGCGGAGAGATTCCGCGGGGACGCCCGCGCCGTCACGGGGCACCGGCATCTCCGGTTCGCCCTGCCCGGCAGGGCCCCCGCACTCCATGCGCCGCGGCAGCCGCAGCGCCGCGAGCGCGCCGAGCAGCAGCAGGCCCGCGCTGACCAGGAGGGTCACGTGCAGGCCGTGCACGAAGGAGTCGCGCGCGGCGGTCCGCAGGGCCGCTCCCTGGCCCCCGCCGAGCCGGTCCGCGACCTCGTAGGCCTCCCCGAGGGAGTGCCCGGCGGCCGCGCTGTCCGCCGCGGGCACGCCCCGCACCGAGGAGAGTCCGGGTGCGTACGCCGCGTTCATGACGCTGCCGAGCAGCGCGATGCCGATGCCCGCGCCCAGTTGGTACGAGGTCTCGCCGATGGCCGCCGCGCCGCCCGCCTGGGTCTGCGGCGCCTCGCTGAGCATGGACTCGTACGCCCCGAAGAGCGTGGTCTCCAGGCCGAAGCCGAGCAGCACGAAGCCGACGAGCAGCAGCGGGGCGTTGTCGTCGCCGCCCATCCCCGTCAGCGCGACCACGGCGAGCGCGGTGAGGCCGAAGCCGGAGGCGACCATGCGGCGCGGCCCGAAGCGCTGGAGCATCCGGGCGCCGACGAGGCCCGCGGCCATGGCGGCGATGGTGAGCGGCAGGAGCCGGAGGCCGGTCTCCAGCGGGGACAGGCCGAGGACCAGCTGGAGGTACTGGGCGGCGATCAGCTCCAGGCCGACGAGGGCGAGCATCGCGAGCACGATGCACCCGACGGACGTGCTGAACGCGGGTCGGGTGAACATCGCCAGGTCGACGAGCGGATGCGTGCGCCGCCGCTGTCTGCGGACGAAGGCGACGAGCAGGCCGGTGCCGACGGCGAGGGCCAGCAGCGTCGTCGAGCCGAGCGGAGACTCGCCGCTGCCGAGCCGCTTGACGCCGAGGACGAGGCAGAAGAGCCCGCCCGCCGCCATCAGCGCGCCGACGACGTCCCACGGCCCGTCGCGCTCGCCGGTCGACTCGGGCAGCAGCCAGCGGCCGACGGGCAGGCTGATGAGCATCAGCGGGATGTTGATGAGGAAGACCGAGCCCCACCAGAAGTGTTCGAGGAGGAAGCCGCCGAGCAGCGGTCCGACGGCCGCGCCCACGGCGGCCACCGCGCTCCAGATGCCGATGGCGAGCGCCCGCTCGCGCCGGTCGGGGAAGACCTGGCGCAGGATCGAGAGCGTCGCGGGCATGATCATGGCGCCGCCGACGCCGAGCAGCGCGCGGGCGACGATGAGCACCTGGGCGGTGTCCGCGAGGGCCGCGACCGCCGAGGCCACGCCGAAGAGGCCGTAGCCGAGCAGCAGCACGCGTCTGCGCCCGACGCGGTCCCCGAGCGTGCCGAACAGGATCAGCAGCGCGGCGCAGACCAGCGGATAGATGTCCACGATCCACAGCAGCTCGATCGCGCCGGGCTTGAGGTCCTCGGTGACGGCGGGCACGGCGACGTGCAGGACGGTGGCGTCGACGGCGACGAGCAGCAGGCTGACGCAGAGGACGACGAGCACGACCCAGCGGTTGGCGCCCGCGCCGGGGGGCCGACGGCCGGATGGAGCGGCGGCCGTGGTCGTCCCGGACATGTGCGTACCTCCCAGTGATACCTCGCGAAGTGCGGCCCAGCGGGATCCGGTGGAACCCAACGGGATCGGGTCGTCCGGCTGTGGCGGCTGTGAACGGCGAGTGGCCGTCAGCGTACGCGAGTCCCGCCGCACCGCGCGTGGCGGACCTCTCACGGTTGCCCCACAGGCATGTGGCGTGCACCACAGAACCAGCCGCCCCTGTGCGCCGGGCACCTGGGGCGGACCCCCAGGTGGGACGTACGGACGGGGATAATCGCCCGGTGACCGATCTTGAAAAGCCCCCCGCAGGGGGCACCACCTCAAGGCGCCACGCGGCAGCGCTCGCGCTGCTCGTGTACGCGGGGGTGCGTGCCCTGGGACTCGCGGCCCTGGCCGCGTGGTGCGCGGGGACGGGCAAGAGCCCGCACACGTTGCTCTCCGCCCGCTGGGACTCCCTCTGGTACGTGCGCGTGGCCGAGCACGGCTACGGCTGGGAGGTGACCCTGCCGGACGGCAGCGTGCACTCCAACCTCGCGTTCTTCCCGCTGCTCCCGTGGCTTGAGCGGCTGGTGGCGGGGGTCGGTCCGCTGGGCCACGCGGACGCGGGCCTGGTGGTGAGCGCGGTCGCCTCGCTGTGCGCGGCGGGCGGGATCTTCGCCGTCGCGGACCGCCTGTACGGCCGCAGGGCGGGCGTGTGCGCCGTGGCGCTGTGGGCAGTCCTTCCGGTCGGCATCGTGCAGTCGATGGCGTACAGCGAGTCGCTGTTCACGGCGCTCGCCGCCTGGTCGCTGTACGCGGTGCTCACCGGGCGCTGGGTGACGGCGGGGCTCCTCGCCTCGTTCGCCGGGCTCACCCGCCCTGTGGGCGGGGCCGTGGTCCTGGCGCTGTGGGCGGCGGCCGTCGTCGAGGTGCGCCGCCGCGGGCGGATCGGCGCGCGGGTCGCGCTCGGCGCGCTGCTCGCCCCGCTCGGCGCCGCGGCGTACGTGCTGTGGGTCGGGCACCGCACGGGCGGCGGGCTCTTCGGCTATCTGGACGTGCAGGAGGGGTGGGGCAACGGCTTCGACGGCGGCTACGCCTTCGCGCGGTTCATCGGCGACAAGTTCACCTCCGTGCCGGGCGCGCTCGCCGGGCTCGGCCTGATCGTCGGCGTCGCGCTGCTGATCTGGCTGTACGTCGTCGGGGTGCGGCAGCGCCAGCCGCTGCCGCTGCTCGTCTACACCGGGGTCGTCCTGGTGCTCGCCCTGTGCGCCGCGGGCTACTTCGGCTCCAAACCACGCCTCCTGATGCCCGCCTTCCCCCTCCTGCTGCCCCTGGCGGTGGCGCTCGCACGCCGTCGTACGTCGAGATCGGTGCTGGTCATCGGTGGTGTGGCCGTGGCCGGCGCGGTGTACGGGGCGTTCTGGCTGAACGGCTCGGGGCCCCCCTGATCACGCCAAGATCATTTCCCTGGGGCCGCCCTCCGGGCGGCCCGGTGAGCGCCCGGAGAATTCCGCGCCAGATCCCGGTGAACGAATTCATAAGCGCCCTAAAACCCCGAGGCCGATGATCAACGAATTGGGTAAAACGACCCTGATTGAAAAGGCATTACGGCGGGAATACGCCGGGGCCTGAGAGCAATGCCACATCACATCGTCATCACAACCCCACCGATTCGACCGGGAACGGCGCTCACTCGCTGTAACGTCGATTGGGTGCGTACCGAACGAAACCTGACCCGTCTGGACCGGCTCTTCGCCCGTCTTGACCGTGAGCCGGAACGGCCGGTTCATCTCGATGTGCCGAGGATGAGCCGGCACAGAGTCGTGCTCTTCAGCGCGACCCTGGCGTTCTACCTCGCCATCGTGGTCGCCGTCCTGGTCACCTCCTGGCTCGTGCGGTTCGACTGGCAGGTCATGTTCTTCCGGCCGTACCAGCAGTGGCCCGAGATCCACGGCTTCCTCGACTACTGGGTCGTGCTCGGCCAGCGCGGCCCCACCGCCGTGATGGTCGCGGCCTGGCTGGGCTGGCGCTCCTGGCGGCAGCACACGCTCCGCCCGCTCCTGATGTTCGGCACGGCACTGCTGCTCCTCAACGCCACGGTCGGCGCCGCCAAGATCGGCATGGGCCGCCTCGGCCCGCACTACGCCACCGTGATCGGCTCGAACGAGATGGGGCAGGGCGGCGATATATTCCCTTCGGGCCACACCGCCAACGCCGTCGTGACCTGGGGAATCCTCGCCTATCTGGCCTCGACGCCGGTGACCCGGCGCTATCTGTCGGCGCTGTCCGCCGTGGTCTCCCTGAGCGTCGGCCTCACCACCGTCTACCTGGGCACGCACTGGCTGAGCGACGTCTTCCTCGGCTGGGCCGCGGGTCTCCTCATCCTGCTCGCGCTGCCCTGGTTCGAGCCGCTCGTCGCCCGGGTCGAGCCGTTCGTCCTCGGCCTGCGGGACCGGCTGCGGGCCCGTCCCCCGGCCGCTTCCGTCCCGGCCCCCGCGCTGGTGCCGCAGCGGACGTCCCCGGGCGCGGCCCCGGCCTCCGGCAACGCTCCGAGCCCCGGCGGCGAGCAGCCGCCGGTGCGCGAGCCCGTCGCCGCGGGCAGGCCCCGCACCCCGGCCTACCTCGCCCCCGGCCCGCACACGGCCCGCTACGAGCGCACCCCGGTGACCCCCACGGGCCCCCGCCGCCCGCCGCACCCGGAGCGGGTGCGCGGCGCGTCGGCCCGGCCCGTCACGGGCGCCTGAGCCGCCCCCGAGGACCGCGGGAACCGGTACGCACAACTGACTCCCGCACCACGAAGGCCCCGGCTCCGCCAAGGAGCCGGGGCCTTCGTACTCTTCGCACAAGGAGCCGGGGCGCTCGGACGGGGCGGCGGGCTCAGCCCTTCCAGCAGCGCTTGACCCGGCCGCCCTCGACCTCGAAGTTCAGCCGCCCCGCGAGGTACTCCATGGTGATGAACGTGCCCGGCGGCAGCGACCTGACGGTGGACCAGCCGCGGGCGCGCGCCCGGCTCTCGGCTTCGGCGGCGTCGAGGCCGACGTAGGAGTCCGGGGCGTCCTGGGGCTCGGCGGGCGGGGTCGGGATGGGTGCCATGTCCGCCACGTTAGGCGGCCGAATCCCGCGGGGGAAGGCCGGAGCGACGCACCATGCGTCACGGGTCCCCCTCCGGTCACGCTTTTGTCACAGGATCACGACGTGCGTTTCGCCCTATCCGCGTCACACGTACGGGCGGTTCCGCCCTCGCCGCAGCGGAATTCCGGCCGAACTCCGAAGCTCTCGCGGCTCTCTTGAGGCACCGTCGGAAAATCCTCTCGACTCCCGCCCGAGTTGCGTTTGAAACCTCGCGCGAATACTTCTGGAAACCCTCCGCGGATCCCCCGCATTCCGGATTCCCGGGCGCTGCGCGGAAGGTGACGGAGTGCGGGGAATTCATGATTCCCCGCCCGCGAGCCGGAGCACGCCCCGGCGCCGGAGTGCCGTACGCCCCCTGTCGGAGTCGGGGGCACGCGAGCATCATGGCCTGTGCTTCGGGCAGCCCGGGACGCGACAGCGAAGGGGCAGGCGGATGGGGACGCAGACGGTGCGGGCGGCGGCGGAGCGCCCGGCGCGGCGGACACGCGGCGGGATCCTCGTCGACTGGCTGACCACCACCGACCACAAGAAGATCGGCCACCTCTATCTGATCACGTCGTTCGTCTTCTTCCTGATCGCCGGCGTGATGGCGCTCCTGATGCGGGCCGAGCTCGCCCGCCCGGGGCTCCAGGTGGTGTCCAACGAGGAGTTCAACCAGCTCTTCACGATGCACGGCACGATCATGCTGCTGCTGTTCGCGACACCGACGTTCGCGGGCTTCGCCAACGAGATCATGCCGCTGCAGATCGGCTCGCCCGACGTGGCGTTCCCGCGGCTGAACATGCTCTCGTACTGGCTGTTCCTCTTCGGCGGTCTGATGGTGCTCGGCTCGCTGCTCGTGCCGGGCGGCCCGGCGGCCTTCGGCTGGTTCGCGTACGCGCCCCTCAACAGCCTGGAGCGGTCGCCCGGCATCGGCGCCGACCTGTGGATCATGGGCCTCGCCCTGTCCGGGTTCGGCACGATCCTCGGCTCGGTGAACTTCCTGACCACCATCATCGGGATGCGGGCCCCGGGGATGACGATGTTCCGGCTGCCCATCTTCACCTGGAACGTCTTGTTCACCTCGGTCCTGGTGCTGATCGCGTTCCCGGTGCTCGCGGCCGCCCTGCTCGTCCTGGAGGCGGACCGGCGCTTCCACTCCGTGGTCTTCGACGCCCAGTTCGGAGGCGCGCTGCTGTGGCAGCACCTCTTCTGGTTCTTCGGGCATCCGGAGGTCTACATCATCGCGCTGCCGTTCTTCGGCATCATCACGGAGATCATCCCGGTGTTCAGCCGGAAGCCGATCTTCGGCTATCTGCCGCTCGTCGGCGCGACGATGGCGATCACCGGTCTGTCGGTGGTCGTGTGGGCGCACCACATGTTCGCCACCGGCGCGGTCCTGCTGCCGTTCTTCTCGTTCATGTCGTTCCTGATCGCGGTGCCCACCGGGGTGAAGTTCTTCAACTGGACGGGCACCATGCTCAAGGGCTCGCTGTCCTTCGAGACGCCGATGCTGTGGGCGGTCGGCTTCCTGGTGTCGTTCCTGTTCGGCGGTCTGACGGGCGTCCTGCTCGCCTCGCCGCCGATCGACTTCCACGTCACCGACTCGTACTTCGTCGTGGCGCACTTCCACTACGTGGTGTTCGGCACGGTCGTCTTCGCGACCTTCGGCGGCTTCTACTTCTGGTGGCCGAAGCTCACCGGCAAGATGCTCGACGAACGCCTGGGCAAGATGCACTTCTGGACGCTGTTCGTGGGCTTCCACGCCACGTTCCTGGTCCAGCACTGGCTGGGCGCGGAGGGCATGCCCCGGCGGTACGCGGACTACCTGGACGCGGACGGCTTCACGGTGCTCAACACCATCTCGACCATCGGCGCCTTCCTGCTCGGCATCTCCACGCTGCCGTTCCTCTACAACGTCTGGAAGACGGCCAAGTACGGCGAGAAGGTGGACGTCGACGACCCCTGGGGGTTCGGCCGCTCCCTGGAGTGGGCGACCTCCTGCCCGCCGCCTCGGCACAACTTCGTCACGCTGCCCCGGATCCGCTCCGAGTCCCCGGCGTTCGATCTGCACCATCCGGAGTACGCGGCGTTCCGGTCGCCGGACGACCAGACCCGGCACCCCGGTCCAGGGCCCGGCTGAGCACGTCCCTGAGCGAGCGGATCCGGTCGAGCACCTCCACGGGCTCGACCACCTCGAACTCGAAGCCCAGGAACATCACGTGGAAGACCAGGAACTCCAGGCTCGCCGCCCCCGTGCGCAGCAGACAGGTGTGCTCGGTCTCGGCCTCCAGGGTGCCGTCCAGCGGCCTCACCCGCTGCGTCGCCTCCTCCAGGGAGACGAACAGCCGGACCGTGGACTGCTCGGCGTAGGCGCGGGTCGACACGCCCGCGGAGACGTACGCGGCGAGGTCGTCGGCGGGCGGGGTGCGGGGCGCGCAGCGCGGGCCGTGCGGCGGCCGGGGCACGATCCGGTCCGCGCGGAAGGTGCGCCAGTCCTGGCGGTCCAGGTCCCAGGCGACGAGGTACCAGCGGCGCTCGGTGCACACCAGGCGGTGCGGCTCCACGAGGCGGCGGCTCGAACTGCCGCCGTGGTCCTGGTAGTCGAAGCGCAGGCGCTCGGAGTCCCGGCAGACGGCGGCGAGTTCGGTGAGCACGGAGGCGTCCACGGCCTGCTGCCGGGGCGTGTGCAGCATCGGCACGGTGAAGGCGTTCAGGGCGCCGACCCGCCGCCGCAGCCGGTGCGGAAGCACCTGTTCGAGCTTGCCGAGGGCCCGCACCGAGCTCTCGCCGATGCCCTCGATGCCCTGTCCCGCGGCGGTGCGCAGGCCCACGGCGACGGCGACCGCCTCGTCGTCGTCGAGCAGCAGCGGGGGCAGCTCGGCGCCCGCGCCCAGCTGGTAGCCGCCGCCGGTGCCGGGGCTCGCGTTGACCGGGTAGCCGAGCTCGCGCAGCCGGTCCACGTCCCGGCGGATCGTGCGCGCGGTCACGCCGAGGCGCTCGGCGAGGTCCGCGCCCGACCATTCGCGGTGGGCCTGGAGCAGCGAGAGCAGACGGAGCAGTCGTGCGGAAGTCTCCAACATGGAGCCGATTCTGCCGTCTCTCGCGGACAGCTACGGTCCTCGATGGTGAGCCCGCACGACGTGCGTGCCCTCAGACCGCGACGGCCCGTACGCGCACCGCCAGGTCGTTGTCGTTGGTGTAGTACGGGCCTGCCTCGACCGGCCCGTCCGGGCCTTCGACGGCCGTCACCGGGTAGGTGAAGATCGGCTTCTTGTCCGCGACGTCGTCGAGCAGCCGGGCCAGGCGCACGCGCGGCCCCTCGTCGCCCCGCGGCAGCAGCCACAGGTCCCAGGGGCCGCGCCCGGCGGCGAGGTCGCCGTACCGCAGCGTGACGTCGAACTCCGGGCCCCCGGCCGTGACGCCGGCGCGCACGACCCGCTCGGGCTCCTTGCGGAAGACCGCCTCGACCCGCGCGTCCGGGGTGAGCTCCGTGCCGTACACACGGCCGTGCGCGGTGAGCCCGGTGTCGGTGATGCGCAGCTCACCGGCCTCCGCGTGCGGCGCCCGCACCCAGGCGCGCACCGAGAGGTTCCCCTGCTTGGTGGCGTACGGAATGCGCACGGAGACGTGGCCGCGGCTGCCGCTCGGCGCGCGGTCGACGAGTGAGCGCAGGTCGTTGACGCCGGGCATGAGGCGGCGCGGCTCCCCGCCGTCCACGAGCGCGTACGCGTTCCAGCGGCCCTCGGCGAGCTCGACGCTGCTGGGCAGCGCGGCGCGCAGCCGCCCGTCGCCCGCGGGGGTGAGCGGAAGCCGCACCTCCGCGACGGGGTCGGAGTCCCGCAGGCGCAGCAGCAGATGCGCGGTCTCCGTCTCGCCGGGATCGGTGACGTCGAAGGTGAGCCCGCCCGCGGAGTCGGCGATGCAGTCCGCCTTGGGCGCGGGCGCCTGTGCATGCCCCCGCTCGGCCTCGCGCGCGTCGTCACTGGATCCGATGGTGTCCCGGGTGGACACGGCCGTCATGCCAAGCGCCCCTTCGTCGGTGCGGTTCTTCCGGCGTCCCGAACGGCGTACGCGCCGCCGAGCAGCGCTCCCCTGGCGCGGTGCATCGTGCCGCGCACCCGGCCGCCCAGCGAGCCGCCGCGCTGGAGCATGCCGTTGAACATCACCTCGTAGCGCTCGGCGATGCGGGCCGGGTCGAAGCGTTCGGAGTCCTCAAGCGCGGCGTCCGCCATCCGGTGGCGCAGCGCGTCGTCGTTGATGAGTTCGAGCAGGCCGCCCGCCATGGCGTCGGCGTTGCCGACCTCGACGAGACGGCCGTCGACGCCGTTGTCGATGATCTCGCCGGGGCCGTGCGGGCAGTCGGTGGCGACGACCGGGAGGCCGCAGCGCATGGCCTCGACGATGGTCATGCCGAAGGACTCGAGGCTGGAGCTGACGGCCGCGATGGAGCCCTTGGCCCACTCGGGCTCGATGGGGTGGGCGGGGCCCATGAGGAAGACGTGGTTGTACAGGCCGAGGTCGTCGATCAGCCGGCGCAGCTTGTCCTTCTGGCGGCCGCCGCCGTAGATGCGCAGGCGCCAGTCGGGGCGCTCCCTGCGCACGGTGTCGAAGGCGCGGATCAGCAGGTCGTACCGCTTGACGGGGGCGAGCCGCCCGGCGGCGACGACCCACTTGTGGGAGCCGTCGGCGGGCTCGATGCCGGGCGCGGGCACCGGATTCGGCACGGCCTGGACGTGCACGCCGGGCAGTCGCATCCGCTTGCGGTAGTCGCGCGCGTCGGCCTCGGTCGTGGTGGTGAGGACGTCGAGGCGGGGGTAGACGCTGCGCAGCTGGAGGCGCAGCTCGTCGGAGTGGCTGTCGAGCGTGAGGTGCTCCTGGCCGACGCGCAGCACGCCGCGCCGGGTCTGCCGGGCCACGTGCACGTTCAGTCCGGGCCTGGTGCCGATGACGACGTCGGCCCTGAGCGACTTGAGGTGGGCCGCGATGCGCTCGTCGGTGAGCGCGCTGTACTGCGCGTAGCGGCCCTCGGCGCTGGGGAAGACCTTGGCCGGGGCGGCGTAGGCCGCTCTGTCGCCGTCGTAGCCGGGACTGTCCTTCCTGATGTCGACGAGGTGGCTGAGCCTGATGCGCGGGTCCGGCGCGAAGACCGGCTCGTCGCGGTGACGCAGCGCCGAGACGATCTCCACGTCGTGCTGCTCGGCGAGGGTGTTCGCCAAGTTGTACGTGGTCCGGATCGTCCCTCCGATCCCGTACGCGTTGTGAATCAGGAAAGAGATATGCATACGTACCCGTATTCCGCGTATACCCGCGGACAGCCGTCTCGTCCGCCTACCGAAGGGTTAGACGGGAATCTCAGGCCAAGGGTTGGGTCGAGATCCCGCCTTGTTCCTGAACGGATGCGCGATCGCAATGCGGAACGGGGAACTCCGTGAGTGGTACACCGGTCATGGCTGGTAGGAGAGCTGCGGTACCCGGAAGCAGTTGGCGTTCATGTCCCCCTGTGTGACCCAGCCCTCATCGTCCTTCCAGCGGGCCACGGACACACACGTCCGGCGCGTCCCCGGCGGCTCGGTCCGTCGCTCGTACGTCACCGGAAGCAGCAGCCCCTCGGCGTCGTAGGGCTTGCCACGGCTCATGAAGCGGTCCACGCAGGCGCGGGTGACGTCGTCGCCGGAGGCCGCGCAGGAGCGGGCCGCGGCCGTGAACCACAGGGCCGCCGCCCAGCCCTCCAGCTGCCACTGCGAGAGCGATCCCGCCCCCTTGCCCGCCTTCTTCATGCCGTCGCGGAACGCCCGCACCGCCGGGTGGCCGGTGTCCTCGTAGTTGCGGCTGGAACCGGTCGCCCACAGGGCGTTGCGGCAGCGCGGCGCGTCCTTGTAGTCGTCGGCGACGGTGGCTGTCCAGTTCTGTACGTTCGTGACCTTCGCGGTGACCTTCGCGCCCACGTCGTCCATGGCCGCGCACAGGCGCGCGTTGCCGTGCGTGTCCATGGCGTCGAAGACCAGATCGGCGCCCTGGTCCTTGAGGTCGGCCGCGACCGCGCGGAAGTTCGGCAGCGCGAAGTCGACCTGCTCGGTGACGACCTTGTAGCCCTCGGCCTCCAGACCGCGCTTCACCAGGCGCGCGTACGCCGCCGACGCGGCCTGGTTGTAGGAGACCACGGCGGCCGTGCGGGCGCCCTGCTCGCGTTTGAAGTAGCGGTAGACCTCGGTGCCGCCGTACAGCTCGCCGTCCCAGCCCGGCTTGCCCGCGCGCGGTGCGAGGCTGCCGTAGATCCCGTACAGGTGCGGATAGGTGTCGTACGCGGAGCCGATCGGCTGGCCGCCGATGTCGGGCACGCCCGCCTCGGACACCCGGGGCGCGCCCGCGTAGTCCAGGACGGTGGTGGCCACCAGGGCGACGACCTTCTGCTCGTCGAGCAGCTTGTGCACGCACGCGTTGTTGCCGACGCCGCTGCCGCCGTCGTCGCAGGTGTGCACCTCGACCTCGCGTCCGGCGATCCCGCCGCGCTCGTTGAGGCGCGCGAAGTAGGCCTTGGCGCCGTCCCGCGGCCCGGTGAAGGCGGAGCCGCCCACGGGGCTGGTGGCGCTGGTGATGACGCCGACCCGCAGGGGCGGGCCGCCGCCGGACGGCACCCCGCCCGACGGCGCGCGCCGCTCGAAGTCGCTCTCCGGCAGCCGGCTGCCGCAGGCGGCGCTCCCCAGGAGCGCCGCCACGGCGAGCGCGGCCACGACGGTCCGTGGGCGGCCCAAGTCTCAGCAGCCCGGTCCTGGCGACTTGTTGCCGCTCAGCTTGACGAGCGCGCACAGCGTCTTGACGGACACCTTCCAGGTGTCGTCCTCGTTGACGGCGGTGCCGCTCGCGCTCGGCAGCGCGGTCGCGCCCTTCAAGGTCAGCGCGTACGTCACGTCGGCGTCCTTCGCCGACGTGAACTCGACCTTCGCCACCCGCGCCCGGACCTGCCTGCCGCGCTCGTCCCCGCTGAAGCCCTGCAGGACCTGACGCATCTCGGCGCCGTTCTCCAGGACGGCCTCCTTGTCCTTGAGGGACACCGCCGGGTCGAAGAACTTCTCCCAGTTCGCGCGGACCTCCTTCTCGGCCGCCTCCGGGTCTTCGGGCTCGGCGGCGTCACCCGCCTTGCTCGTCGTCTCCACGGACGGCTGCGGCGGCGGGCTGCCGCTGTCGTCCCCGCTGTCGTCGCCGCAGGCCACGGCGGCGGGGACGAGGAGCAGGACCGCGGCGGCCGCCAGGGCCGTGCTCCGCACCCTCCCCCGCCGAAGATCGCTCCCCCGCCTGGGGCTGGTCCAGAGAACCATCTGGCTCACCACCGGGTGTCGGTCCGGGCGAAGAGCGCCCGGTGCTTTCAGGGTCAGCTTCCAGAAGGCATAGTGCAAGCCATTGGCTGCCGTGAACAGACCCACCAGGCACCTGTTGAGCATCTGTCAGTCGCTTGCCGTCTCCCAGGGGGGCCTCGATGACATCTCCCGCCGCCTCGCGCGCGGCCCGGCTTCGGGCGGTGCACCCGATGCTGTGGGCGGCCTTCGCCGCGCTCGCGACCGGCGCGGTCCTGTGCGTCATCGGCTGGTACGGGATCTCCGGCGAGCGCTTCGCCGAGCGGCAGCTGCCCTACCTCGCGTCCTGCACGGTGCCGGGCGCCGCGCTGATCGTCGCGGGCGCGGTGCTCCTCGCCCACGGCAGGGGCGCGCTCGCCGCGGCCCGCGTCGAGGAGCTGTACGCCCTGCTCGTGGCCGTCGAGGGCCAGGACCCGGCGGCCGCGGGGGCCGAACGGGCGACGGGCCCGGTGGCGACGAGCGAGGAGCTGCGCGCCGTGCCCGACGGGACGCTGTGGCACCGCGCGGACTGCCCGCTGATCGCGGGCAAGCCGGGGGCGGCCGCCGTCGACCCCGCGGCCCCGGCCGCCGACGGCCTGACCCCGTGCCCGATCTGCGCACCGCCGGGACCCCGGCCGCAAGAGCCCCCGGAGGCCTGACCCGGTGGCCTCCCTGAGCTACGACCTCACCCTGGCCGGGCTCTCCGTCGGCAGTGCGGCCGCCCTCACCGGCATCGGCCTCGTCGTCACCTACCGCGCGACCGGCGTACTCAACTTCGCGCACGGCGCGATCGCGATGGTCTGCGCCTATCTGCTGCGCCAGCTCACCGTCGAGTGGGGCGTGCCCCTTCCGCTCGCCGCGGCGATCACGCTCCTCGTGGTGGCCCCCGCCATCGGCCTGGTCCTCGAACGCGCCGTCTTCCGCCCCCTCGCCGTCCTGGGCGGCGACCCCGCGCAGACCCTGGTGGCCTCCATCGGCGTCTTCATCCTGCTCGTCGGCGGGGCGGCGCTAATGTGGGGGCAGGGCGCCCGCGCGGACGCGCCGACGCTCGTCTCGGCCGACCCCTGGGGCCAGCTCGCGGCGGCCGTGGCGCTCGTGCTCGCCGTCTGGGCCCTCACCCGCTTCACCCGCTTCGGCGAGGAGCTGCGCGCGGTGGTCGACGACCGCCGCCTCGCGGTGCTCGCCGGGATCGACGCGGACCGGGTCGCCGCGGCGGGCTGGGCCTTCGGCTCGTTCACGGCGGGCCTGACCGGCGTGCTCCTCGCCCCCTACGTCCGGCTCGACCCGTACGGCATGCCCCTGCTCGTCATGGAGGTGATGGCCGTCGCCGTGGCGGCCCGGATGCGGAACCTCCCGGTGGCGGTCGTGGTGGCGCTCGGCATCGGCGTCGCGCAGAGCCAGCTGACGCGCCTGCACCCGTCCGGCTGGCGCGAGCCCCTGCTCCAGGCGGTGGGCGCGAACCTCTTCGTGGTGGCCCTGCTCGTCGCCGCGCTCGTCCTGCCCGGCGTGGGCACCCGGGACGCGCTGCCCCGCACGGCCACCGCGCGCGTCCCCACCCCGCCCGGCGCGTGGATAGTGGCCGTGGTCCTCTTCCTGCTCCCGTTCGGCTTCGCGGGCTCGGACCTCACCACGTCCGTACAGGTCCCCGCCCTCGCCGTCATCCTGCTCTCGCTCGTCGTCGTCACCGGCAGGGGCGGCCAGATCTCCCTGGGCCAGGCGGCGTACGCGGGCCTGGGCGCGCTGTTCACCGCGCTGCTCACCAGCGGCCGCTTCCCCGGGCTCCCCGAACTGCCCGCGCTGCCCGCCCTCGCGGTGGCCGTGCTGCTCGTCGCGCCGCTCGGCCTGCTCACCGGCTGGCCCGCCATCAGCCGGCACGGCCTGGCCCTCGCCCTCGCGACCCTCGCGGTCGGGGTCGGGGTCAGCCGCTTCGTGTTCGCACAGCCGTACGCGACGTCGGGCCTCACCCTGGAGCGCCCCGCGGGCTTCACCGGTGACCGCGCGTACTACCTGCTCGAACTGGCCCTGCTCGGCGGCGCGCTGGTGCTCGTCGCGGCGCTGCGGCGCGGCCGCACGGGGCGGGCCCTCGCCGCGATGCGGGACCACGAGGCAGGGGCGGCGGCGGCCGGGGTCGCGGTGCGCACGCTGAAGCTCGCGGCGTTCGTGACCGGCGCGGCGCTCGCCGCCCTGGGGGGCGGGATGCTGGGGATGGGCCTGCGGGCGTTCGACCCCGGGGCGTACGACCCGGTGCGGGGTCTGCTGTGGTTCGCGGCGGTGGTCGTGCTCGGCGCGGACAGCCTGCTCGGCGCGCTGGTCGCGGCGGCGCTGCTCGTGGGGCTCGACGCGGGGGCCCGGGGCGGGGTGGCGGCCGCGGTCATCGGGGTGCTTGCCATACTGATCGGCCGCTTTCCCGGGGGGCCGTACGAGGCGCTGCGCGCGGCTACCCGAAGGCTTCGGCGGCGGCCCCGGCTCACGCCGCTGGGGGCCCGGGTGCGGGTCGCCCTGATCCCAGCTCCCGTCCCGGCCCCGGCCCCGGCCCCGGCCCCGGCCCCGGCCCCGGCCAACGGTGCTGGGCGCCCGGCGCTGTGCCCACCCTTCCCCAAGCTCTCGGCTTCGCTCGAGCAGGGGATGCCCCACTCGCCCAGCGGGACGATTGCCCACAGCGGAGAGGAGGGGGAAGTTCTCGTCGCCGATGGGCTGTTCCTCTCCTACGGTGGCTTCGCCGTGTTGCGTGGGGTGTCCCTCAGCGTCGTCCCCGGCCAGGTGACCGCTGTCGTAGGGCCCAATGGGGCGGGCAAGAGCAGTCTCTTCCACTGTCTGGCCGGGACGGTGCGGCCCGATCGGGGGCGGGTGGCCTTCGGGGGGCGGGACCTCACCCGGCTGCCCGCGCACGCCCGCACCCGCGCGGGCGTGGCCCGTACGTTCCAGCAGCTCGCGGTCTTCCCGACGCTGACCGTCGCCGAGAACGTGCGCGTGGGCGCCGAACAGGGCCGGGTCCGCGACGCGGCGGCGGTCGACCGGGCGCTGCGTCTGTTCGACCTCGCGTCCGTGCGCGACCGCCCGGCCGCGGGGCTGCCGACGGGCACGCTGCGCCGCGTCGAGCTGGCCCGCGCGCTGGCGGGCGACCCGCACGTGCTGCTCCTGGACGAGCCCGCCGCGGGCCTGGACACCGGCGAGGTGACCGCGCTCGCCCGTGTGCTGCGCGCCCTCGCGGCCGACGGCACCGCTCTCCTGGTGGTCGAGCACGACCTGGACCTGGTCGCGGGCCTCGCCGACACGGTGCACGTCCTGACGGCGGGCCGGATCATCGCCTCGGGCCCGGCGGACGAAGTGCTCGACGGCGGGGCACCGTGAGCCCGGCCCGCCCCAGCTCCCTCGAACTGCGGGCCGCGCGCGTGCGCTACGGCCCCCTTGAGGCCCTGCACGGCGTGAGCATCGCCGCCCCCGCCCCCGGCCTGACCGTCCTGCTCGGCCGCAACGGCTCGGGCCGCACCACCGCGCTGCGGGCGCTCGCCGGGACCGTCCCGCTGTCCGGGGGCGCCGTCGTCTGGGACGGCACGGACGTCACCCGGCTCGCGGCGTACGAACGCGCCCGCCGGGGCCTGTGCTTCGTACCGGACCGGCAGGCCGTCTTCGGCAGCCTCACCGTCCGCGAGAACCTGGACCTCGCCCACGCCGGAGGCGATGTGGCACCCGCCCTCGCGGCCTACCCCGAGCTGCGCCCGCTCCTGGCCCGCCGCGCGGGCACCCTGTCGGGCGGCGAGCAGCGCATGCTGGCGCTGTCCCGCGCGCTGCTCTCCCGCGCCCCTGTGGTCCTCGCCGACGAGCCGACCCAGGGCATGTCCCCGGCCGTCGCGTCCCGTACGTACGAGCTGCTCGGGGACCTGGACGCGTGCGTGGTCGTCGCCGAGCAGCGGCCGCCGCCCGGACTGCGCGGGCGCGCGGGCCTCGCGGCACTGGCGTACGAGCTGCGCCGCGGCGAGGTGGTGTTCCGCGGCGAGCTCGCCGAGCTCGGGCGGCCGCCGGACGGCGGTGTCAGGCCTTCGCCCGCTCCGGGATGACGAGGACCGTGCCGATCGCGAGGCGGTCGGGGCGCGGCCCGACGATGTGCCGGTTGGCCTGGTAGAGGGCCTTCCAGCCGCCCTCGACCCGGTACCGCCGGGCCAGGGAGCTGAGGGTCTCGCCGCGCTTCACGACGTGCGTGCGGCCCTCGGGCAGCAGCGCCAGATGGTCGAGGTTGGCCTCCTTGACCTTCTTCGAGCAGACGGGCCAGGCCTGCCAGCCCTGGTTGAGCAGCACCTTGCGGGCGACCACGATCTGCTCCTCCCGGGTGGCGAGGTCCGCGCGCGGGGCGTAGTCGAGACCGCCGTGCTCCACCCAGGTGGACTGCTTGAACTGGAGCCCTCCGTAGTAGTTGTTGCCGGTGTTGATGTGCCACCGGCCGCTGCTCTCGCACTCGGCGAGACAGTTCCACGGCCCGTCGGTGCGGGAGCAGTCGTACAGGTACGTGGTGACGGCCGGGCCGGGCCGTGGGGGCGGGGGCGAGGCCACCGCGGCGGACACGGCGACCGAGGGCGCCGCGAGCATCAGGGCCGCGGCGGCGAGCGACGTCACGAACCTTGGACGTCGGTGCGACATCGGGTGCGTCGAGTGCATCGGGCCACGTTACGCAGGTCCCGCGCGGGGGCCCGCCGTGCCGCGCCGCCGCGTGCGCGACCCCACCCGGTCAGCGGACGGGGCGGGGCCGCACGTGGGTTCCGGCGCCGGGCCGGAGAGGACGGTCGGGGCCGTCAGATCGCCAGGCGCTGCCCGGGCACGATCAGGTTCGGGTCACCGCCGATGACGCCCTGGTTGACGGCGTAGAGCCGCTGCCAGCCGACGCCGTGCGCGGCGGCGATGCGGCTGAGCGTGTCGCCCTGGCGCACCACGTAGCCGCCGGAGCCGCGCGTGGTGCCCCGGTCGGCGTGACCGGGCGCGCGGTACGCGCGCGGCTGCTCGGCGGCCTTCGGCGCGGTCCCTGGCGCCGCCTTGGGCACCGCGGGCTTGGGCGCGGGCCGGGGCGCGGCCTGTGGCGCGGCCGCTCCGGGAGCGGGCCCGGAGGCACCCGCCCGTGCCGAGCACGACGGCCAGGCGCCCCACCCCTGAGCGCGCTGGACCTTCGCCGCGACGGCGATCTGCTGGGCCTTGGAGGCCTGGTCGGCGGTCGGCGCGTACGCCCCGCCGCCGTACGCCCGCCAGGTCCCGGCGGAGAACTGGAGTCCGCCGTAGTAGCCGTTGCCGGTGTTGATCTGCCAGTTGCCGCCGCTCTCGCAGCGGGCGATCCGGTCCCACACTCCGCTGTCCGCCGCGGCCTGCCCGGTCGCGGCGAGCAGGCCCAGCGGCGCGAGGAGCGCGGCTCCGCCGAGCACTGCCGTCTTGCGAATGTTCCTGGGACGTTCGGACATGGATTTCCCTCTCGGAGGACCCGGGCTCCCCCTGGCCCCGCGGGTCCCGTACGCGTCCTGCGCCGGGGTCCCGCCGAGCCCCGTCCGCCGGGACGGTGGTGCTCCGCCGCGCCTTCGTGATCAAGCTGACCGGCGCGACCGGCGGACGTACCCGAGCGGTGCTCGCTGCACACGGCCGTGGAATCTAGAAGCCGTCCCGCCCCGCCATCAACCGACTCCTCGTCATTCCAGGCCAGTTGCCCGTTACCTGGAGTATCGGCGACTTTCGGACACCCTTTTCATTCGTACATATCGGCATTTAGCGGGTTGCCGACCTGGCGATCTGTGACTCACTTCACCGTGCCAACTTGCTTGTACGCAGCAGGTGTTGGCGCGGAGTGACGAATTCCGCCCATCAACTCACCCTCTGCTTCGGTTAGTTCAATTCCGCGCCTCTCGTGCGTGACTTGGGCCACTGATCGCCCGTTGTCTCCTTTATGAGCCGGGCACCACCCGGACACCCCACGCATCGATTCCGAGGAGTCCCCGTGCCGCGCATGCTCGACCTCAGCGACGAGGTACGCGCCGAGATCGGCGACGAAGAAGCCGACCGTCTGCTCGCCGGAGAGAACGCCCCGGGCGCCTACGACTGCACGTCCTGCCGCACCCCGGGCGACTCCGAGCGCGAGCGCACCAGCACGGTCCTGTTCGTCGGCGACGAGACGGCCGTGCTCGCCTTCGCCCACGCCTCCTGCCTGCCGTCCCAGATCGTCGAGGTCTCCGAGGAGCAGCTCCAGGGCGCCGTACGGTCCATCACCGGCGAGGACACCGTGCCGGCGCAGCGCCCCGCCGACACCGCCCCCGAACAGGCCGTGCTCGGCGTCACCAGCGGCCTCGTCCTCATC
The DNA here is from genome assembly GCF_008704795.1 of Streptomyces spectabilis. Classification (NCBI taxonomy): domain Bacteria; kingdom Bacillati; phylum Actinomycetota; class Actinomycetes; order Kitasatosporales; family Streptomycetaceae; genus Streptomyces; species Streptomyces spectabilis. Next base: position 2,431,051 of record NZ_CP023690.1, read on the forward strand.
GAGGGCGAGCTGCACCCCGCGCTCGTCGTCGAGCCGACCGGCCCCATCGCACGGCCGGGCGCGGCCCCCGGCGGCGGCGACGACTTCCTGCCGCTCCTGATCGAGCACGGCTTCATGCCGGTGACCTCGCTCGCGGGCGTGCCCCCGACGCTGCACGGCTGGTCGGTGCTGCTCGCCGTGGGCCAGCTGCACGCCATCCTCCAGCCCGGCACGAGCGGCGGGTCCCCGGTCGCCTGGTGGCAGGCCCACCAGCCGCTCCAGGTCACCGACGGCTGGCGCGCGGCGGCCAACAAGCTCCAGTCGGTCCTGCTGTACGCGACCCCGTCGGGCACCGTCGGCCGCCAGCCCCGCGAGGACCTGCTGCGCGGCGCGCTCGACCGCGCGGCCTCCCGGGGCCAGCTGGTCGCCTGCGCGATGCCGCTGGCGGGCACCTGAGCCACATTGGGGGCCCGGGCCCCGCATCCCGGGAACCCCCCAGGTCGTTGGCTCAGACGTGCACGTATACGACGCCACACACCACCGGCCGTACGCCAGCCCCATCCCGTCCATGCGCTCCGCGCAGGACACCACGGGCGCCTTCTCGGCCACGCCGATCTACGACGCCCTGTACACCGAGTACCTCAGGGCGTTCCGGGCCCTTCCGGGCGACCGGACCGGCGAGGAGGAGCTGAGGTTCACCGGCTTCGGCCCCGGGCCGTACGGCAACGCCGCGCCCTACGGCGCCGTACGGCACGACCCGCGCCACACCCCCCGGCACGACCCGCGCCACGATCCCCGGCACAACGCCTTCAACGTGGCCCGCTACGGCCAGCCCACCCAGGTCGACCACCACGGCTACGGCCACCTCTTCCCGGCCGCCCTCCCCCCGGGCCCGCGCCGGGGCTGACCACCCGCACCTCCCGCATGCCGATGCCCGGCCCTCCACTCGGAGGCCGGGCATCGGCATGCGGACCGCGGTGCCGCGGCTACTTCTTCTTCTGGGTCTTCTGCCCGCGCTTCTCGCGCACCCGCACCGAGATGTGGATCGGCGTGCCCTCGAAGCCGAACTCCTCGCGCAGCCTGCGCTCCACGAAGCGGCGGTAACCGTGCTCGATGAAGCCCGAGGCGAACAGGACGAACCGCGGCGGCTTGGTGCCCGCCTGGGTGCCGAAGAGGATGCGCGGCTGCTTGCCGCCCCGGACCGGGTGCGGGTGGGCGGCGACCAGCTCACCGAGGAACGCGTTCAGACGGCCCGTCGGGACGCGCGTCTCCCAGCCCGCGATGGCCGTCTCGATGGCGGGGACGAGCTTCTCCATGTGCCGCCCCGTGCGCGCCGACACGTTCACCCGCGGCGCCCACGCGACCTGCGCGAGCTCCGTCTCGATCTCCCGCTCCAGGTAGTAGCGGCGCTCCTCGTCGAGGGTGTCCCACTTGTTGAACGCGAGGACGACCGCGCGGCCCGCCTCCACCGCCATCGTGACGATGCGCTGGTCCTGCACGCTGATGGACTCGCTGGCGTCGATCAGGATGACCGCGACCTCCGCCTTCTCCACGGCGGCGGCCGTGCGCAGCGAGGCGTAGTAGTCGGCGCCCTGCTGGAGGTGGACGCGCTTGCGGATGCCCGCCGTGTCGACGAACTTCCAGGTGATGCCGCCCAGCTCGATCAGCTCGTCGACCGGGTCGCGGGTGGTGCCCGCGAGCTCGTTGACGACGACGCGCTCCTCGTTCGCCACCTTGTTCAGGAGGGAGGACTTGCCCACGTTCGGACGGCCGATGAGCGCGATGCGGCGCGGGCCGCCGACGGCGGTGCCGAAGGACTGCGCGGGCGCCTCAGGCAGCGCCTCGAGGACGGCGTCGAGCATGTCACCGGTGCCGCGGCCGTGCAGCGAGGAGACCGGGTGCGGCTCGCCGATGCCGAGGGACCACAGGGCCGTGGCGTCGGCCTCGCCGCTCGGGCCGTCGACCTTGTTGGCACACAGCACGACGGGCTTGCCCGCCTTGCGCAGGAGGCGCACCACGGCCTCGTCGGTGTCGGTGACGCCGACCTTGGCGTCGACGACGAAGACGACGGCGTCCGACGCCTCGATCGCGTACTCCGCCTGGGCGGCGACGGAGGCGTCGATGCCGAGGACGTCCTGCTCCCAGCCGCCCGTGTCGACGACCTTGAAGCGGCGGCCCGCCCACTCGGCCTCGTAGGTGACGCGGTCGCGGGTCACGCCCGGCTTGTCCTCGACGACGGCCTCGCGGCGGCCGATGATGCGGTTCACCAGCGTCGACTTGCCGACATTGGGGCGGCCGACGACGGCGAGCACGGGCAGCGGGCCGTGCCCGGCCGCCTCGATGGCGCCCTCGACGTCCTCGATGTCGAAGCCCTCTACGGCGGCGAGCTCCATGAACTCCGCGTACTCGGCGTCGCCAAGCGCCCCATGGTCGTGCTCGACGTGCTCCGTCGGCTCGCCCTCGGGCTGGATCTGGTCGTTCATGAAGTCCGTACCTCGTCGTTCATCGTGGTGATCGGTGACCCCTCCGTGCGGCGGGTCACTACTGAAAGTCTGACTCAGCGCCCGGTCAGGCGCCTGGCGTTTTCCAGGTGGGCGGTCAGCTGCTCCTGGATGCGCACGGTCGCCTCGTCCAGCGCCTTGCGCGTACGCCGCCCGCTGCCGTCGCCCGCTTCGAAGGGGTCCCCGAAGACGACGTCCACGCGGCTGCGCAGCGGCGGCAGCTGCCGTATCAGGCGGCCGCCGCGCTCCGTGCTGCCGAGGACGGCGACCGGCACGATCGGCGCCCCCGAGCGCACCGCGAAGTACGCGAGCCCCGCGCGCAGCGAGGCGAAGTCGCCGTCGCCCCGGGTGCCCTCCGGGAAGATCCCGAGGACGCCGCCCTGCGCCAGGACGCCGAGGGCGTCGGTGATCGCCGTCCGGTCGGCCGTCGCGCGGTCGACCTGGATCTGGCCGATGGCGCCCAGGAACCTGCCGAGCGGGCCGACGAACGCCTCCTTCTTGATCAGGAAGTGCGTCGGCCGGGGCGCCACGCCCATGACCATCGGGCCGTCGACGTTGTGCGAGTGGTTGACGGCCAGGATGACCGGGCCGCTCGCCGGCACCCGCCAGGAGCCCAGCACGCGGGGCTTCCACAGGCCGTACATCAGACCGACGCCGATGCGCCGCCCGACCTCGGCCCCGCGCTCGGATGCCGCGGTGGTCACTTCCCGGCCCGCTTCTCCTCAACGAGGGTGACGACGCACTCGATGACCTGCTGGAGCGAGAGCTCGGTGGTGTCGACCTCGACGGCGTCGCCGGCCTTGGCGAGCGGCGACGTCTTGCGGCTGGAGTCGGCGGCGTCGCGCTTGATGAGGGCCTCGCGCGTGGCGTTCACGTCGGCGCCCTTGAGCTCGCCGGAGCGGCGGGCGGCACGGGCCTCCGGGGACGCCGTGAGGAAGATCTTGAGATCGGCGTCGGGCAGGACCGTGGTGCCGATGTCCCGGCCCTCGACGACGATGCCCTTCTCGGCGGCGAGGGCGATGGAGCGCTGCAGCTCGGTGATCCGGGTGCGCACGTCGGGGACGGCGCTGACGGCGCTGACCTTGGAGGTGACCTCCTGCGTGCGGATCGGGCCCGCCACGTCCGTGCCGTCGACCGTGATCGTCGGGGCGGCCGGGTCCGTGCCGGAGACGATCTCGGGCTTGCCGGCCGCGGCGGCGATCGCGCCGGGGTCGGTGAGGTCGATGCCGTTGGTCACCATCCACCACGTGATCGCCCGGTACTGGGCGCCGGTGTCCAGGTAGCTCAGGCCGAGCTGTGCGGCGACGGCCTTGGACGTGCTGGACTTGCCCGTGCCGGACGGCCCGTCGATGGCGACGATCACGGTGCCTGCGGCAGCGCTGTTTTCCAGGGATTCCACGGGCTGCGGGTGCCTTTCTCGGGGCGCGGGTGGGTGGGGGACGTCTGCGACGCCCCGCACAAGGTTACTGGCTCGCGCCCCGGCCCTCGTCTGGCCACCGCTACGGCCGCAGCGACCAGCCCCGCTCCCGCAGCGCCGCGGCAAGGGGTGCCGCCGCCGCGGGCTCCACCATGAGCTGGACCAGACCGGCCTGCTGCCCGGTGGCGTGCTCCATGCGGACGTCCTCGACGTTGACCCCGGCGCGCTCCGCGTCGGCGAAGATGCGGGCCAGCTGCCCGGGCTGGTCGTTGATGAGGACGGCCACGACCTCGTACGCGGACGGCGCGGAGCCGTGCTTGCCGGGCACCCGGGCCTGGCCCGCGTTGCCGCGTCGCAGCACCTTCTCCACGCCCGTGGCGCCGTCGAGCCGCTTGGTCGCGTCGGCCGACTCCAGGCCCCGCAGCGCGGCGACGGTCTCCTGGAGGTCGGCGGCGACGTCCGCGAGCAGGTCGGCGACCGGGCCCGGGTTGGCGGAGAGGATGTCGATCCACATCCGCGGGTCGGACGCGGCGATGCGCGTGACGTCGCGGATGCCCTGGCCGCACAGCCGGACCGCCGACTCCTCGGCGTTCTCCAGGCGGGCCGCGACCATGCTGGACACCAGGTGCGGCATGTGCGAGACGAGGGCGACGGCCCGGTCGTGGGCGTCGGCGTCCATGACCACGGGCACGGCCCGGCACTGGGCGACCAGCTCCAGGGCGAGGTTCAGCACCTCGGTGTCGGTGTCCCGGGTGGGCGTGAGCACCCAGGGGCGGCCCTCGAAGAGGTCGGCGGACGCGGCCAGGGGGCCGCTGCGCTCGCGCCCCGACATGGGGTGCGTGCCGATGTACGGCGTCAGGTCGAGCCCGAGCGACTCGAGCTCGCGGCGCGGTCCGCCCTTGACGCTCGCGACGTCCAGATAGCCGCGGGCGAGGCCGCGGCGCATCGCGTCGGCGAGCGTCGCGGCGACGTGCGCGGGCGGCACCGCGACCACGCACAGGTCGACGGGGCCCTCCGGCTCCGTCGCGGTCCCGGCGCCGAGCGCGGCGGCCGTGCGGGCCTGCTCGGTGTCGTGGTCGGCGAGGTGGACGGCGACGCCGCGCCGGGCCAGGGCCAGGGCGGCGGAGGTGCCGATGAGGCCGGTGCCGATGACGAGGGCTGTTCTCACTGGGCGATGTCCCCGTAGCTTCCGTGCTGCTGTAGTGCGTACAGCCTAGTCACCGCCGGTGACACGGGCGCGGGGTGTGGGGTTGGGGGGTGGGCGCTGTGCGGCTCAGAGCTGCTGCTGTCTGATGATGTCCTCCAGGGAGCCGGTCGGCACCTGTCCGCTCGGGGTCAGCTTGTCGACGACCTGCGGCAGCTGCTGCGCGATCTCGTCGGCGGCCTGCTCGGGCGAGACCCCGGCGTCCTGGGCGACCTGCTGGAGGGTGCCGTCGGGCAGGGCCTGTTTGACCTGCGCGCCGGAGACCGGCTGGTTCTCGCCGGAACCGACCCACGACTGGGCCTGGTCGGCGAGCCCGGCCTTGGTCAGCCCGTCGAGGAGGCCGCCCAGCGGGTTGCTCCCGCCGCCGCCCTTGCTCATCAGCGCACCCAGCAGGGCGCCGAGGATGTTGGCGCCGCCGCCGGACGAGCCTCCGCCCTGCTGGCCGCCTCCGAGGAGACCGCCGAGGAGGCCGCCGAGATCGTTACCCGCCATGGTCGTGCCTTTCGCTTCGCCGGCCGGGCCCCGCCCCGCGGGCCGGGGCCCCGGACCCTGCCAATGTCACCCGGACCGCCGCGCGCCGCCACTCGGAGCGACCGGCGCGGAACCCATTCGCACCACGGGTGCACAGCCCCCGTGCGCCCCTGGACGCCGGGGTGCGGGTCGGCTTGCATGGAGGGGCAGGCCACGCGCCTCGGGGGGACGTATGAAGCGCTCAGGACCCTTGTTCACGCTGCTCGGGGGGCTGCTGCTCGCCCTGTTCATGCTGTCGCTCAACGTGACCACGGGGTCGGGCGGTTCGTCGTACGGCGACTCCTCGTCCAGCACGGCGAAGCCGGCGCCGCCGCCCAGCCCCTCGGTGAAGCCGTCGCCCTCCGAGACGTCGCCTTCGAAGAAGCCGTCGCCCTCGAAGAAGCCGCGACCGCCCGCCGACGGCAAGTACACGGGCCGCACGGACGACGACACCGCCTCCGTCGCCATCACGCTGCGCGAAGGCAAGGCCACGGCGTACTACTGCGACGGCAGGACCACCGAGTCCTGGCTGAAGGGCGACGTCGAGGACGACGGCTCGCTGCGCCTCACCGGCAAGGGCGGCGCGAAGCTCGACGGGCGCGTCGAGGGCGACACGGTCCGCGGCACGGTCGACGTCCGCGACAGGCCCCGGGCCTTCAGCGCCCCCAGGGCGAAGAAGCCCGCGGGGCTCTACCGCGCGACGTCCGAGGTCCGCGGCGAGCGCCTCGACGGCGGCTGGATCGTCCAACCCGACGGCAGCCAGGTCGGCATCCTCAACCGCGACGGCGAGCCCACCGGAGCTCCCCGCCTCGACCCAGCTACCGGCACCGTCCGGCTGCCCGGCGGCGGCCGCCTCACCGCCCGCCCCGTCGTGCCCTGAGCGCCCCGCACGCACCCATCCGCGCCCGCCCCGGGAGGCCCCGTGAGCGTCGACCCCAACGCCCCCACCCAAGGCGCCGGCTTCCCCGCGGGCCCGCGCCGCGAGCACCCGGCGCGCTATCTGGTGCCAGCCCTGGTCGCGGCCGCCGTGGCCGTCGGCCTCGGCGCGTACGGCAAGGTCCACGACCCCGAGGGCACCGCCTTCAACCTCGCGGGCTTCAGCTCCACCAGCGCCGTGAAGTCGTGGCTCGCCACCACCGCGTTCGGCTTCGCGCTGCTCCAGGTCGGCTCCGCCCTCATGGTCTACGGCAAGCTGCCCGGGCCCTCCTGGTCGGCGGCGCTGCACCGCTGGTCGGGCCGGATCGCGTTCCTGGTGGCCGTGCCGGTCGCGGTCCACTGCCTCTACGCGCTCGGCTACCAGACGTACTCGACGCGCGTGCTGTGGCATTCCTTCCTCGGCTGCTTCTTCTTCGGCGCGTTCAGCGCCAAGATGCTGCTGCTCCGCTCGGCGCGCCTGCCCGGCTGGCTGCTCCCGCTGGTCGGCGGCCTGGTCTTCGCCGTGCTCACCGTGGTGTGGGTGACGTCGGCGCTGTGGTTCTTCCGCACGGTCGGAGTGACGACGTGAGCGGCGGCGGACGGCCCACCCGGCGGGCGGCGCTCGCCGCTGCGGCACTCGCGGCGGCGGCCGCCGCGTGCGACAAGTACGGCGACGAGGGCGCGGAGCCGGACCCGCCGGAGTCCACGCCCCCGTCCTCCGGCGGCGGCGCCCCCGGCGAGCGGCCGGCCAAGGCGCCGCCCCTGGCGAAGACGTCCGAGGTCCCGGTCGGCGGCGGCAAGGTCTTCAAGGACGAGAAGGTCGTGGTCACCCAGCCCGAGAAGGGGGACTTCAAGGCGTTCTCCGCGATCTGCACGCACCAGGGCTGCACGGTCCGCGACGTGTCCGACGGCACGATCAACTGCCCGTGCCACGGCAGCAGGTTCAGCGTGGCGGACGCCTCGGTGACGGACGGCCCCGCGCCGCGGGCGCTGGCCCCACGTGGCATCGACGTCACGGGAAACGCGATCAGGCTCACCTGACCGACCACGTACGCTCCGGAGATGGACAACCCCCAGGACCTGGTCCGCGACCACACGATCTACGCCTGCGTGATGGGGTCGCGCGCCTTCGGCCTGGCCACGGACGACAGCGACACCGACCGCAGGGGCGTGTTCCTCGCGCCGACCCCGCTGTACTGGCGCTTCGAGAAGCCGCCCACGCACGTCGAGGGACCGGCGGCCGAGCAGTTCGGCTGGGAGCTGGAGCGCTTCTGCGCGCTGGCCCTGCGCGCCAATCCGAACGTTCTGGAGTGCCTGCACTCCCCGCTCGTCGAACACGTCACGGACACCGGCCGCGAGCTGCTCGCCCTGCGCGGGGCCTTCCTGTCCCGGCAGGCCCACGAGACCTTCGCCCGCTACGCGCTCGGCCAGCGCAAGAAGCTCGACGCCGACGTCCGCAGCCACGGCGCCCCGCGCTGGAAGCACGCCATGCACCTGCTGCGGCTGCTCGGCAGCTGCCGCGATCTGCTCCTGACCGGCGAGCTGACCCTGGACGTGGGCTCCGCGCGCGAGCCGCTGCTCGCCGTCAAGCGCGGCGAGGTTCCCTGGCCGGAGGTGGAGTCCCGGATGGCCCGGCTCGCGGCGGAGTGCGACGCGGCGGCGGCCCGCACCCGGCTGCCGCCGGAGCCGGACCGCCGCCGCGTCGAGGACTTCCTGTACCGCGCCCGCCGGGCGTCAGCCCTCCAGACGTACGCGGACGACCAGGTCGTGCAGGGCGTCGTACGCGCTGTGGACGCCCGGCAGGGCTGACGCGGCCCGCGCCTCGTCCAGGACGCCGTGCAGCCGCTCGACGTCGGCGGCCACCCGCCGCCGGTCGACCTCGGCACCGCCGTGCTCGGCCTCCCGCTTGGCGGCGACGAGGTCGGGCAGATAGGCGGGCGCCTCGCCGACCTCGTCCACCAGCGTGGGCAGATGCGCGACGACGGCGCCGCCGCGCATCAGGTGGATGCCGGTGAGCAGCACGCGGAAGGTGTAGAGCAGGGGCTTCAGCTCGCCGTTCTTCTCGAACAGCCGCCACTGCGTCTGCGCGAAGCCCCGGTAGTGGTGCGCGTGGTGGCTGGTCAGGACGGTGGGCGCGAGGGCGGCCAGCTCCGCGTGCGCGTCGGTGGTGTGCGCGACCAGCGGGGAGAGCAGCTGCTCCAGGACGTAGCCGTTGTGCCGCAGCAACAGGCGCGCGAACTTGCGCAGGTCGTGCGTGACCAGGTCCATCTCGACGCCGTCCCGCAGCCACATCCGCGAACGCGTCTCCTCCGCCTCCCGCAGACCGACCAGGTCGGCCACGGGCAGCAGGTGGACGCCCCGCAGGTCCACGTCCGAGTCCCGGGACGGGAACCCGTACAGATGGGCCCCGGACACCGTCGCGAACAGCAGCGGATCGGCCTGCTCCGCCGCTACGGCGCCCAGGTCGAGCGCGTCCACCACCGACTCCGCGAGCACTACAGATCGACTTCCTTCATCAGCATGCCGACCTCGGTGTTGGACAGGCGGCGCAGCCAGCCCGACTTCTGGTCGCCGAGCGTGATCGGGCCGAAGGCGACCCGCACCAGCTTGTCGACGGGGAACCCGGCCTCGGCGAGCATGCGGCGCACGATGTGCTTGCGGCCCTCGTGCAGGGTGACCTCGACCAGGTAGTTCTTGCCGGTCTGCTCGACGACGCGGAAGTGGTCCGCCTTCGCGTACCCGTCCTCCAGCTGGATGCCGTCCTTGAGCTGCTTGCCCAGGTCGCGCGGGATCGGGCCGACGATGTGCGCGAGGTAGACCTTCTTCACGCCGTACTTGGGGTGCGTCAGGCGGTGGGCCAGCTCACCGTGGTTGGTGAGCAGGATGACGCCCTCGGTCTCGGTGTCGAGCCGCCCCACGTGGAACAGCCGCGTCTCGCGGTTGTTCGTGTAGTCGCCGAGGCACTGGCGCCCCTCGTTGTCCTCCATGGTGGAGACGACGCCCGCGGGCTTGTTCAGGGCGAAGAACTGGTACGACTGCGTGGCCACGGTCAGGCCGTCGACCTTGATCTCGTCCTTCTCCGGCTGCACCCGCTGGCCCTGCTCAAGGACGATCTCGCCGTTGACCTCCACCCGGGCCTGCTCGATCAGCTCCTCGCAGGCGCGCCGGGAGCCGTAGCCCGCGCGGGCGAGGACCTTCTGCAGGCGCTCGCCCTCCTGCTCGGCGCCGGGGAAGGTCTTGGGCGTGCTGACCTTCGGCTTGCCCGCGTAACGCTCGCGGTTGCGCTCCTCCGCCCGCGTCTCGTACTCGCGCGAGTACGCCGGGGCCGGACGGCCGCGGCCGCCGCCACGCTGGTCCTGGCTCCGCTTGGGGCCGCCCTTGGCGCCGCCGCGCGCGGAGGCGCCGCGGCCCGACTTGGGGCCGTCCTGGGTGGCGCCGGGGCCTACGTCGTAGCGACGCTCCTCGGGGCGGGGCTTGCTGGGGCGGCCGCTGCCCTGCTTGTCGTCGCGGTCGTTGCCGGCGCCACGGAAGTTCCCGCGGGCGCCGCCGCCACCGCTGTTGCCGCGGCCACCGCCCGTGGGGCGACCACCGCTGTTACCGCGACCGCCACCGCTGGGGCGGCCGCCGCTGTTGCCGCGGCCGCCGCTGTTGCCACCACGGCTCCCGCCGTTGTTTCCGCTGCTGTTCCTGCCGCTGCTGCTTCGCATCAAAGTTCCGTCTTAGGTCGTCTGCGTCTTCTCGTCCGGGGCGTCGGGCGCGTCCGGATCGAACGACGGAAGTCCCTCCTGCGTCTCGGCCTCGATCGCCTCCGCCTCCGGGAGGAAGGGCGCGAGCTCCGGGAGCTCGTCCAGGCCGCGCAGGCCCATCCGCTCCAGGAAGTAGTTCGTCGTCCTGTACAGGATCGCACCTGTTTCGGGTTCCGCGCCCGCCTCCTCCACCAGACCGCGCTGGAGCAGGGTGCGCATGACCCCGTCGCAGTTCACTCCGCGCACCGCGGAGACCCGGGAGCGGCTGACCGGCTGGCGGTAGGCGACGACGGCGAGCGTCTCCAGAGCCGCCTGGGTGAGCCGGGCGTGCTGCCCGTCCAGGACGAAGCCCTCGACCGCGGGCGCGTACGCGGGGCGCGTGTAGTACCGCCAGCCCCCCGCCACCAGGCGCAGCTCGAAGCCCCGGCCCTGAGCGGTGTACTCGTCGGCCAGCTCGCGCAGGGCGCCCGCGACGGCCCGCCGGGGCCGCTGGAGGACCTTCGCCAGGTGTTCCTCGGTCGCCGGCTCGTCCACGACCATGAGGACGGCCTCAAGGGCGGGCTTCAGCGCGAGCTCCGCGACCTCGGCCCGCAGCTCCCCCGCGGGGCTCTCGATGCTCACGGTTTCTCCTGATCCGGCTCGGGGGCCCGGTCGAACTCGTCGGTCACGGTCGGCTCGCCGTCGCCGTCCCCGCCGGTCCAGCGGACCGTCAGCTCGCCGAGCGCGTCCTCCTGCTCCAGGGCGACGGCCTTCTCCCGGTAGAGCTCCAGGAGGGCCAGGAAGCGCGCCACGACGGTCAGGGTGTCGTCGGGCCCCAGCTCCTCGATCAGGCCCCGGAAGCTGGCCTCGCCGCGCTCCCGCAGCCGCGCCACGACCACGGCGGCCTGCTCGCGCACGGAGACCAGCGGCGCGTGGATGTGGTCGACGTAGACCTGGGGCTCGGCCTTGGGCTGCATCGCCTTCACGGCGAGCTTGGCGAACCCCTCGGCGCCGATGCTGATGACGACCTCGGGCAGCAGCTCGGCGTGGTGCGGTTCGAGGCCGACGGTCCGCGGATAGCGGCGCGCCTCGTCGTCGAGGCGGCCGCTGAAGATGTCGGCGATCTGTTTGTACGCGCGGTACTGGAGCAGCCGCGCGAAGAGCAGGTCACGGGCTTCGAGCAGCGCCAGGTCCGCCTCGTCCTCGACCTCGGCGGCGGGCAGGAGACGGGCCGCCTTCAGATCGAGCAGCGTCGCGGCGACCACCAGGAACTCGGTGGTCTGGTCCAGGTCGAAGGCCGGGCCCATGGCCCGGATGTGCACCATGAACTCGTCGGTCACCTTGGAGAGCGCGACCTCGGTGACGTCCATCTTGTGCTTGGCGATGAGCTGGAGCAGCAGGTCGAAGGGGCCTTCGAAGTTGGCGAGGCGGACCGTGAACCGCCCGTCGTCGGGCTCGGTGGGCTCGTCGTCACGGGGCTCCGGAGGCCGCTGCGGGGCCTCCTCCACGGGGGACGGGCTCGGGGAGGCGTCCGCCCCCGGCCCTCGCCCCAGCGCGCGTCGGCGTGCGGACGGCGGTGCGGATGTGCTGCTCGTCGAGGTGGTGGACATTACGCGGAAAGGTACCGCTACCGCCCGCGCAGCCGTCGTACGAGAATGCTCGCGTCCCCCCGCGATTCCAGGTCGGCGAGGACGACGGCGACGGCCTCGCGCACGATGCGCCCGCGGTCCACCGCGAGCCCGTGCTCCCCGCGCAGCACGAGGCGCGCGTGCTCCAGGTCCATCAGCTCCTCGGCGGAGACGTACACGGTGATCTTCTCGTCGTGCCGCTCGCGCCCGCTGGGGCGCCGGTTGGCGGCCCGGCCGCGCTTGCGCGTCTGGGTGGCCGTGGAGCCCGCGTTCTTGCCCGCGCCGGAGCTGCCAGAACCTTCCTGCGCCGGGCGGCGCCCCTGCGCGTCGCTGCCCGGCTCCTCCTCGCCCGCGGGGTGCTCGGCGGACTCGCCGTCACCCTGTGCGGCGGCGGAGGCGTGCGACTCCTCCGCGGCGGCCTCGTCGCTCTCGCCCGCCGGTGCGGGCACCCTCGCCTCGCCATTCGTCTGGCGCCGCGGCGTCGAGGCCTGCAGCGCCATGCCCCCGGTCGTACGGAACAGTTCGTCGGCCCCGGGCAGACTCACTCGGCGTGACACCGGGCGAGCACCTCCCTGGCGAGCTGGCGATAGGCGGCCGCGCCGACCGAGTTCGAGGCGTACGTCGTGATCGGCTCACCGGCGACGGTGGTCTCCGGGAAGCGCACCGTACGGCCGATCACCGTGTGGTAGACGTGGTCGTCGAACGCCTCGACCACGCGCGCGAGCACCTCGCGGCTGTGCACCGTGCGCGAGTCGTACATCGTCGCGAGGATGCCGTCGAGCTCCAGGTCGGGGTTGAGCCGCTCCTGGACCTTCTCGATCGTCTCGGTGAGCAGGGCCACACCGCGCAGCGCGAAGAACTCGCACTCCAGCGGCACGATGACCTTGTGGGCCGCGGTGAGCGCGTTGACCGTGAGCAGGCCGAGCGAGGGCTGACAGTCGATCACGATGTAGTCGTAGTCGGCCATGAGCGGCTTCAGGGCGCGCTGCAGCGTGGACTCGCGCGCGACCTCGCTGACGAGCTGCACCTCGGCGGCGGAGAGGTCGATGTTGCTGGGCAGCAGGTCCATGTTGGGGACCGCGGTCTTCAGGAGCACCTCGTCGGCGGACATGCCCCGCTCCATGAGCAGGTTGTAGACCGTGAGGTCGAGCTCCATCGGGTTCACGCCGAGGCCGACCGAGAGCGCGCCCTGCGGGTCGAAGTCGACGAGCAGGACCCGGCGGCCGTACTCCGCGAGCGCGGCACCCAGGTTGATGGTCGACGTGGTCTTGCCGACGCCGCCCTTCTGGTTGCACATCGCGATGATCTTCGCGGGGCCGTGGTCGGTCAGGGGTCCCGGGATCGGGAAGTACGGCAGCGGACGCCCGGTCGGGCCGATGCGCTCGCGGCGCTGACGCGCGGCGTCGGGGGCGAGCGTGGCCGCGTACTCCGGGTCGGGCTCGTACTCCGCGTCGGGGTCGTAGAAATGACCCTGGGGCAGTTCCTCGTAGTCGGCGAGGGAAGTAGGGGTGGTGTTGTCGCCACTCCGGTCGCCGGCCATGGCGTTCACGTGTTGGCCATCCATGCTCTGGGGTGCTGACGGTGTCGGACTCTGGCGGGCTTCGAAGGTGTGGACAGCGACGGAGCCGACAGCCTCGAGCCCGACGGGACCCTGGCCCCGTCCAGACATTCCTGGTTGACCACCCCCGGGAGCAAATGTCGACTCATTCACAAGTCGTCTTACCTCCTTGGTGACCAGGAAATTTCTAGATAGGTCAGCGTGGCACCATGCCGACGGTTGGCGACTCTATGGCGTGTCACCGCTCCGCAGCAACACAATCCGCCGGACCCGGCCCGATGTGTCGGCAACGGAACACCCCGGTGTCAAGGGCGTATGCCGCTTCGTCGGCACGTTTCCGGGGTGCGCGAAACGGTTAAAGGGTAAGTTTCACGGCGAGTTGACCGTGTTCGCGCCGAACCACCGGCGGCCGGACCCCTCGCAAGGTCCGGCCGCTGGCGTGAGATTGACGACTTTTGTTGACGTTCGCCGAGATCAGCCGAGCAGGGAGGCCAGCTCGAGGTGCTCGTAGCCGTGGGCCTCGGCGACCTCCTTGTAAACGACCTTGCCGTCATGCGTGTTGAGACCGAGGGCGAGCGCCGGGTCGCGGCGCAGGGCCTCGACCCAGCCGTTGTTGGCCAGGGACACGATGTACGGCATCGTCGCGTTGGTCAGCGCGTACGTGGAGGTGTTGGGCACCGCGCCGGGCATGTTGGCCACGCAGTAGAAGACCGAGTTGTGCACCGGGAAGGTCGGCTCGGCGTGCGTGGTGGGACGCGAGTCCTCGAAGCAGCCGCCCTGGTCGATCGCGATGTCGACAAGAACACTTCCGGGCTTCATGCGCGAGACCAGCTCGTTGGTGACGAGCTTGGGGGCCTTGGCGCCCGGGATGAGGACGGCGCCGATCACGAGGTCGGCCTCCAGGCAGGCCTTCTCCAGCTCGAAGGCGTTGGAGACGACGGTCTGGATCTTCGTGCCGAAGATCTTGTCGGCTTCCTTGAGCTTGTTGATGTCGCGGTCGAGCAGGGTGACGTGGAAGCCCATGCCGATGGCGATCTGCGCGGCGTTCCAGCCCGAGACGCCGCCGCCGATGACGACGGCCTTGCCCGCCGCCACGCCGGGGACGCCGCCGGGCAGCACGCCGCGGCCGCCGACCGCGCGCATCAGGTGGTAGGCGCCGACCTGCGGGGCCAGGCGGCCCGCGACCTCGGACATCGGGGCGAGCAGCGGCAGGGCGCGGCTGGGCAGCTCCACCGTCTCGTACGCGATGGCCGTGGTGCCCGACTCCAGGAGCGCGTCCGTGCACTCCTTGGAGGCGGCCAGGTGCAGGTAGGTGAAGAGCGTCTGGTCCTTGCGGAGGCGGTGGTACTCCTCCGCGATCGGCTCCTTGACCTTCAGGAGCAGGTCGGCCGAGGCCCAGACCTCGTCGGCGGTCTCGAGGATCTCGGCGCCCGCGGCGACGTACTCGTCGTCCGTGATCGACGAGCCGACACCGGCGTTGCGCTCGATGACGACCTGGTGGCCATGGCGCACCAGCTCGTGCACGCCGGCGGGGGTGATGGCCACCCGGAACTCGTTGTTCTTGACCTCGCGGGGGATGCCGACCTTCACGTCGATCACGGTCCTTGGCTCAGGGGGATTTAGGGCAATGCAGTACATACCGGCACGCACGCGGGCGCATCGGAAGACACCACGTAGACACGCGGCGGAGCCATTCTAATGAAGGAGTTCTCGCTGTCTAGCCTTTCAAAGCATCAATCCCTACCGGATGCACTACGGATTTCGTAGGCGGAGGCCGGGGCTCCATCCATTGAGGCAGGCCCCGCGACCTCGGCGGACCCACCGCTCAGCTCACTTCCAAGCATGCGCTCGGCGGCCGCGCGGTGCAGCCGGGCCGCGGCCGGATCGCCGAGCCGGTCCAGGGTGTCGGCGAGCCGCAGCTGGAGCGCCGCGAGCAGCCGGGTGTCCGCCGCCTGCCGGGCCAGGTCGACCGCCTCCTGGCAGGTGCGCAGACAGTCCTCGGGGCGGCCCGCGTACTCCTGGACCCGCGCCAGCTCGCCGAGCGCGCGGGCCCGGGCGGGGAGGTCCCCGGTCTTGCGGTGGCCCGCGACGGCCGAGCTCCAGTTGCGCAGGGCCTCGCCGTAGCGGCCCGCGTAGGTGTGGGCGGTGGCGATGCGGCCGTGCAGCCGCGCGGCCTCGGCCCGCTCGTCCCGGGCCTGGTGCTCGGCGAGGGCCCTGCCGTACCAGTCGGCGGCCCGGGGGTAGTCCCCCAGCTCCTGGTAGGCGCCGCCTACGGATTCCATCGCGCGCCCCGTCGCGTACGGGTCGCCCGCCGCCCGGGCGCAGTCCAGGGCGGCGCGGTAGCGGGCCAGGGCCTCGTGCGTGCGGCCGGTGCGCGCGTCCAGGTCCGCGAGGTTCAACAGGGCGGCGGCCTGCTCGCGCGGCAGGTCCCGGCGCTCGGCCACGTCGAGGACGAGCTGGTGGATGCCGTACAGGTCGGGGGCGGCGGCCTCGGTGCCCCAGTGCGCGGCGAGCGCCCGGGTCAGGGCCGACATCAGCCGCCGGGCGAGCGTGTCGAGCTCGCCGTCCGCGACCGCGAGCCGGGCCGCGGCCAGCAGCGCGGGCCTGCGGATGCGCAGCCACTCGGCGGCGGCGCGCGGGTTCGGGAAGCGCAGCGCGCGGGGCAGCCCGGCGAGCTTCTTGCGCGCGGCCGAGTCGCCGGGCTCGGTGACCGCGCGGCAGGACTGGAGAAGGCGCACGGTCCGCTCCAGCATCCGGGCGCGCGCCAACTGCACCTCACCGGGCCGGTCCTGGGCCTCCGTCAACTCCCGGAGCAGCGGCACCAGACAGCCCGGCACGTCGTACTGCGGCAGCGGCGAGTCCACGGCGCGCAGCAGGCCGAGCGCCACGAAGTCGTCGAGCGTGGCCCGCGCCGCGCTCACCGAACAGCCCGCGAGCGCCGACGCGGTGTGCGGGTCGACGTACCCGGCGGGGGCGAGGCACAGCAGACGCAGTATCCGCGCGGCGGGGCCGGGAAGGCCTGCGTAGGCCTGGCGGAACACACGGGCGAGCCCCGAGTCGGCCGCGCCGTCCTCGGGGAGCTCGCGGACCTGCTTGGTGAGGTCGGCGACGGCCGCCTTGGGCCGGGCGGCGAGCCAACCCCCGGCGATCACGAGGGCCGCGGGGTGGCCGCCGCAGGCCTCGACCAGGCTCTCGGCGGAGCGCGGGTCGACGGTGATGCGCACCGAGCCCGCGCTGCGGGTCAGCAGGTCGAGCGCGGCCTTGGTGTCCAGGCCGCCGAGCGTGCAGGGCCGCACGTCGGGGATGCCGGTGAGGGGGCCGCCGGACACGGCGACGACCAGGCAGTCGGGGGTGTCCGGGAGCAGCGGGTCGACCTGCGCGGCGGCGCCGGCGGCGAGCACGGCGCCGGTGTCCTCGGCCTCGTCCGCGGCGTCGGTCCCGTCGGCGTCCGTGGCGACGGGCGGAGCGGCGATGTCGGCGACGTCGTCCAGGAGCAGCAGCGCCCTGCGGTCGGCGAGGGCCGCGCGCAGCGTCGCGGTCAGGTCGTCCTCGCCCGCACCCGCGGGGGCGGGCACCGCGAGCGCGTCGAGGAGTTCGCGGGCGGTGCGCTCGGTGGGCACGGGCGTGCCGTCGGGGTCGGAGAGGCGGGCGCGCAGGATCCCGTCGGGGTAGGCGTCGGCGAGCTGCCGGGCCAGTTCCTCGGCGAGGGCGGTGCGGCCCGAACCGGGGCGGCCCGCGATGAGCAGGACGCGGGCGCGGGGGGCCTTGCGCCCCGAGAGGGTGTCGAGCCCGGCGCGGTCGATGTCGGCGCGGAGTTCCTTCAACTCCCGGTGGCGGCCCACGAACCGGCCCCCGTCGGCGCCGGCCGCCGCGCTCGTGGGCGGCGCCGCCGCACCCCGCGCCGCACCGTCCGTGTCGACCGCCTGATCCGTCACGGGTAACGCTCCCGTCCGCCTGCGCACGAGCCCGCCGGGACTCCGGGCGGGACGCTTGCAGAGCCTAGTTCAGGCCCTGCCACCACCCCGGTCCCACGGCGCGCGGAAGTCGCCCGATCGGATCAGTGGATCGTCACACCGCACCCCGTGCCCCGAAGGGGCGCGGGGAACTGCGCGACCAGCCAGAGCGAACCCGCAGACGAACCAGAGCGCCCGCCCGCCCCAGCAGAACGCCGCACCCCCGCGGCCGGAGGCCGCTACGCCTCGAAGGGCCGCGCAGGCCACGCCGCGTCCGCCGGACGAAGCGCGTCCAAGCCGGCGCCGCGCAACGCGGCCGTGAGCGACATGACGCCCACGACCAGGCAGTTGTTGTGCAGCTCCCCGGCGAGGACACCGCGCACGAGGTCGTCGAGGGGGACCCGCGCGATCTCCATGTCGGCTTCCTCCTCCTCGACCTCGAAGCGCTCGCCCTCGGCCTCGGACAGCTCGCGGGCGAGGAAGACGCGTACGGCCTCGCTGCAGCCGCCGGGCGTGGTGTAGACGTCGGTGAGCACGCGCCAGTCCTCGGCCTTGATGTGCGCTTCCTCGTAGAGCTCGCGCTGGGCCGCGTGCAGCGGGTTCTCACCGGGCACATCGAGGAGGCCCGCGGGGATCTCCCAGAGCTTCTGGCGCACCGGGTGGCGGTACTGGCGCACCAGGACGACGCGGCCGGTCTCGTCGAGAGCCAGGACGGCGACGGAGCCGGGGTGGACCTGGTAGTCGCGGCGGGAGACCGATCCGTCCGGCATGACGACGTCGTCGGTGCGCACGGAGGTCTTGTTCCCGACGAACGGCGTGGCCGTCGCCGTGATCCGCCACTCCTCCGCGGTGTCCTTGATCGTCATGTCGTCCTGCCCTTCCACACGTACATACGAAAGCCGGGGTACGCGCCCCCGGAAGGGCCGTACCCCGGCAACCGTATCGCTCTTGTGCTACTTGCCCGTCTTGCGCTTCACCGCGGCCTTGACCAGGCCCGCGAAGAGCGGGTGCGGACGCGTCGGGCGCGAGCGCAGCTCCGGGTGCGCCTGGGTGGCGACCAGGTACGGGTGGACCTCGCGCGGGTACTCGACGTACTCGACGAGCTTGCCGTCCGGCGAGGTGCCGGAGAACTGGATGCCGGCCTTCTTCTCCAGCTCCGCGCGGTAGGCGTTGTTGACCTCGTAGCGGTGGCGGTGGCGCTCCTCGACGTACTCCTTGCCGTCGTACACCTCGCGCACGATGGAGCCGTCGGCGAGCTTGGCCGGGTACATGCCAAGGCGCATCGTGCCGCCCATGTCGCCCTCACCGGCGACGATGTCGAGCTGCTCGGCCATGGTGGAGATGACCGGGTGGGCCGTGGCGGCGTCGAACTCGGTGGAGTTGGCGTCCGGGATGTCCGCGAGGTTGCGGGCGGCCTCGATCACGATGCACTGCAGGCCCAGGCAGATGCCGAGCAGCGGGATCTTGTTCTCGCGGGCGTACTGGATCGCGCCGACCTTGCCGGAGACGCCGCGGTCGCCGAAGCCGCCGGGGATCAGGACCGCGTCGACGTCGCCGAGCTGCTTCTTGGCGCCCGCCGGGGTCTTGCAGTCGTCCGACGTGACCCACTTGACCTTGACGCGGGCCTTGTTGGCGAAGCCGCCGGCGCGCATGGCCTCGGTGATGGAGAGGTAGGCGTCGGGCAGGTCGATGTACTTGCCGACCAGGGCGACGGTGACCTCGTGCTTCGGGTTGTGCACGCGGTCGAGCAGGTCGTCCCACTGGGTCCAGTCGACGTCGCGGAACGGCAGGTCGAGCTTGCGCACGACGTAGGCGTCCAGGCCCTCGGTGTGCAGGACCTTCGGGATGTCGTAGATCGACTTGGCGTCGATCGCGGCCACGACCGCGGCCTCGTCGACGTCGCACATCAGCGAGATCTTGCGCTTGATGGCGGTCGGCACGTCGCGGTCGGCGCGCAGCACGATCGCGTCCGGCTGGATGCCGATGTTGCGCAGGGCGGCGACCGAGTGCTGGGTCGGCTTGGTCTTCAGCTCGCCGGAGGGACCGATGTAGGGCAGCAGCGAGATGTGCACGACGAAGACGTTGTCGCGGCCGACCTCGTGGCGGACCTGGCGGACGGTCTCCAGGAACGGCAGGGACTCGATGTCGCCGACCGTGCCGCCGACCTCCGTGATGACGACGTCGACGTCGTCGGTGGCCATGCGGCGGATGCGGTGCTTGATCTCGTTGGTGATGTGCGGGATGACCTGCACGGTGTCACCGAGGTACTCGCCGCGCCGCTCCTTGGCGATGACCTGCGAGTAGACCTGGCCGGTGGTGACGTTGGCCGAGCCGTCGAGGTCGACGTCCAGGAAGCGCTCGTAGTGCCCGATGTCCAGGTCGGTCTCGGCGCCGTCGTTGGTGACGAACACCTCGCCGTGCTGGAAGGGGTTCATCGTGCCCGGGTCCACGTTGAGATACGGGTCGAGCTTCTGCATCGTGACCCGAAGGCCCCGGGCCTTGAGGAGCGCACCCAGGCTCGAGGCCGTCAGGCCCTTGCCGAGCGAGGAGGCGACGCCCCCGGTGACGAAGATGTGCTTGGTCGTCGTGGATGTGGGTGGCATGGCCAAGAGGGGGCTCCCGTGCGTCGCGGTCTGGGGTGCGTACCGGCGTCCGCTCCGTGCTTGCTTCGTCGCTCGGAGGGAGGTGCCGTCGCTGCGGTTCGGGGGTTCGAGGACCACCGGCTCACGGGCTACCAGGGTATCAGCGTCAAGAGGGGGCTGCTTCCGGCCACCTCTTGACACGCGCATTCACGTCACGTACACGATCTTCACCGCGTACGCATGTGCGTGCCGCAACTCGTTCGGCCTAGCCACGTTGGCTGGACGAGGGGGCAGATTCCGGCGGCGCCGATGTATGTTGCTCGGACACTTGCTGCCGACCCATGCGCGCGGGCGGAACCATCCCCCGTCGGCTTTTCTGGAGACCACCGGAAACACTCGGGCCCGGCAGTTCGTTCTTTGCAGCGAACCCTTGACCGTAGAACGAGCGCCCCGAGAGCGGGCGAACGTGGCCGTTTGAATGGGGATGCACGTGGCCGGGCGCATCGAGGATTACGCACTGATCGGAGACATGCAGACCGCGGCGCTGGTCTGCCGGGACGGCACGGTCGACTGGCTGTGTCTGCCCCGCTTCGACTCCCACGCCGTCTTCGCGGGCCTCCTCGGCACGGAGGAACACGGCTTCTGGCGCCTGGGCCCCGCGCACAGTCCGAGCGCGCCGCCCCCCGCCGCGAGCCGCCGGACCTACCGCGGTGACTCACTGGTCCTGGAGTCCGAGTGGGACACCCCGCGCGGCACGGTCCGGGTGATCGACTTCATGCCGCCGCGGGACAGCGACGCCCCGCAGCTGGTGCGCATCGTGGAGGGCGTCAGCGGCCGCGTGCCGATGCGCTCGGCCCTGCGGATGCGGTTCAGCTACGGCCGCGTCGTGCCCTGGGTGCACAAGGTCGACGGCCGCACGGTGGCCGTGGCCGGGCCGGACTCGGTGTGGCTCGACACCTCCGCCGAGACCTTCGGCAAGGACCTGACGACGTACTCGGACTTCACCGTCGGGCCCGGCGACCGCATCGCCTTCGCCGTCTCCTGGCAGCCCTCGCACAAGCAGCCGCCCGCCCTCCCCGAACCGGAGGCCGCGCTCACGGCCACCGAGGAGTTCTGGCGCGAGTGGGTCGAGCACTGCACGTACCACGGGCCCTACCGCGAGGCGGTGGTGCGCTCCCTGATCACGCTCAAGGCCCTGACGTACGCGCCCACCGGCGGCATCGTCGCCGCCCCCACCACCTCCCTGCCGGAGGACATCGGCGGCTCGCGCAACTGGGACTACCGCTTCACCTGGCTGCGCGACGCGGCCATCACGCTCTCCTCGCTCCTTCGCACCGGCTATCGCGAGGAGGCCCGCGCCTGGCGCGAGTGGCTCCTGCGGGCCGTCGCGGGCGACCCGGAGAACCTCCAGATCATGTACGGCATCGCGGGCGAGCGCGAGCTGGGCGAGGCCGAGCTCGACTGGCTCCCGGGATACGAGAACTCCGGCCCGGTCCGGGTGGGCAACGGCGCGGCGCACCAGCTCCAGCTCGACGTCTACGGCGAGGTCACCGAGGCCCTGCACCTGGCCCACATGACGGGCCTCGCCCGCAACGACTACGCCGCGCTGCTCCAGCTCAAGCTGATCCGCTACCTGGAGACGCACTGGAACGAGCCGGACGAGGGCATCTGGGAGGTGCGCGGCCCCCGCCGCCACTTCGTGCACTCCAAGGTGATGGCCTGGGTCGCCGTCGACCGCACCATCAAGCTCATCGAGTCCGGCGACGCGGACGGCCCCCTGGAGCGCTGGCGCGAGCTGCGCGACGACATCCACCGGGACGTCTGCGAGAAGGGCTACGACAAGGAGCGCAACACCTTCACACAGTCGTACGGCTCCAAGGAGCTGGACGCGTCCCTGTTGCTCATCCCCCAGGTGGGCTTCCTGCCGCCGGACGACAAGCGCGTCATCGGCACCATCGAGGCCATCCAGCGCGAGCTGTCGACGCCGGACGGCTTCATCCTGCGCTACCCGACGTCCGGCGACGACGCGGGCGTGGACGGCCTGGAGGGCGACGAGGGCGCGTTCCTCGCCTGTTCCTTCTGGATGGCCGACGACCTGGCCATGATCGGCCGCGTGGACGAGGCCCGCAGGCTCTTCGAGCGCCTGCTCGCCCTGCGCAACGACCTGGGGCTGCTCGCCGAGGAGTGGGATCCGCGCCTGAAGCGCCAAGTGGGCAACTTCCCGCAGGCGTTCAGCCACGTGCCGCTGATCGACACGGCACTGCGGCTCACGGCGTCCGGCGCGTACGGCGGCTAGTCGCCCACGCGCGCGTGGCGGCCGGGTGAAGTCCTGGCCGCCAGGACAGGGCGGGGCCGCGACCGGGCGGCCCCGCACGGCGGCGGATGCCCCGACCCAGGTCAGGTAGCGTCCGCCCCATGGACAGTCAGGACACTCAGGGCGGCATCACCGTACAGCGGGCACTGGAGCTTCCGGGCCTGCGCGGCGGCCTCCCGGAGGTCGTCGCGGGCGCCGACCGGCTGCACCGGACGGTGCGCTGGGTGCACGCCGGCGAGGTGCCGAACATCGCCTCGCTGCTCAAGGGCGGCGAACTGCTCCTGACCACCGGGCTCGGCCTCGGCACGCGCCCCGCCGACCAGCGCGCATTCGTCCGCGACCTGGCCGAGCGCGGCATCGCCGCCCTGGTCGTCGAGCTGGGACCGCGCTTCTCCCGGCTGCCCGCCGCGCTCGTGGACACGGCGCGCGCGGCGGGACTCCCCCTGGTCCAGCTGCACCGCGAAGTGCCGTTCGTGGCGGTCACCGAAGAGGTGCACACGGAGATCGTCAACGGCCACTACGCGCTCCTGCGCCGCGCCGACGAGGTGCACCGGCGCTGCACCGAGGCGCTCCTCGGCGGCGGTGGCGTGCCCCAGGTCCTGTCCGTCCTCGCGGAGTTCAGCGGCAACCCGGTCTTCCTGGAGACGGCCGACGGCCAGCTCCTGTACGCGGCCGGGGCGGGCGGCGCGTGCGCGGACCCGCTCCAGGTGTGGGAGGGCCTGCGCGGCCGCCAGAGCGACCGGGACGAGCCGCCCGCGGGCGCGACACTCGTCGACGTGCCCGGCGGCGGCCCCGGCACGGATCCGGTGCGGGCCCGGCTCGTGCTGCTCGCCGTCGAGTCCCCGCTCCTTCCCGTGCACCGGATCGCGGCCGAGCGGGCCGCCAGCAGCCTCGCCGTGGTCCTGATGCAGGCGCGCCAGGAGGAGGAGCTCGCCGCGCGCGGCCGCGGGGATTTCCTCACCGACCTCGCCGAGGGCCGCATCACCGCCGACGACGCGCCCGCACAGGCCCGCGTGCTCGGCTTCAAACCGGGCGGCGGCCCGCTCCTGCCGGTCGTGATGCGCCTGGCCGGAGCCGCCGCGGGGGCGCCGTCCGGCAGCGGCTGGGCGGTGCTCGCCCGCGCGGTCGCGGAGGAGCTGACGGCCGTCGGCGTGCCGGTGCTGCTCGGCGTACGCCCCGTGGAGGGACGGGTGCCCCTCCTGCTCGGCCTGCGGTCCGAGGCGGAGCGGGCCACGGTCGCGGACCGGGTCGCCACCGCCCTGCGGGCCGGGGTGGAGCGGGCGGGCATGCACCGGGCGGACGCGCCGCCGCCGGTCGTGGTGGTGGGCGTCGCGGGCGGCTGGGCCGCGGCGTCGGCGGGCCTGCGGCACGCGGCCGAGACCGCGACGGCGGCGCAGGGCCTGCCGGCCCGGCCCTGGTACGACGCGCGGCGCCTGGACATCGACCTGCTCCTGTGGCGGCTGCGGGCCCACCCGGACCTGGCGGCCTTCGTGGACCGCGCGATCGGCCCGCTGCGCGCCCACGACCAGCGCTCCAAGCCGCCGCTGCTGCCCACCCTGGAGACGTATCTGGCCCACGCGGGCCGCAAGGCGGAGACCGCCCGCGAGCTCCATCTGAACCGCCAGACCCTCTACAACCGGCTGGCCCGGATCAGCGAACTCCTGGGCACCGACCTCGACGACCCGCAGACGGTCCTGGCCCTGAGCCTGGCCCTGCGGGCCCGCAGACACGCGCCGGGGACCGGCCTCGGTACGGCGTGAGGCGCCTCAGTAGGACGTGAGGGGCTGCGTCAACTCGTCGTAGACGCTGAGGACCTGCGTGACCGTGTCGTCCTCCGTGGGCCAGGACGCCGCCTGCGCCGCGCCCCGGTCCCTCAGCTCCCGACGGCGCACGTCGTCGGTGAGCAGCCGTACGACGGCGTCGGCGAGGGCCTGGGCGTCGCCGTACGGGACGAGTTCCGCGGCGTCGCCGACGAGTTCGGGGATGCCGCCCACGGCGGTCGCCACGAGCGGCACGCGCGCGTGGAGGGCCTCCTGGGCGAGCAGCGAGCGCGACTCCCAGCTGCTCGAAAGGAGCGCGAGGTCGGCCGCCGCGAGCAGCTCCGGCACGTCGTCGCGCCGCCCGATGAGGCGCGCGGGCAGCTCCTCGGCGTCGATGCGGTCCTGGAGCGCCGACCGCTGCGCGCCCTCCCCCGCGACGACGAGCAGCGGCACCGGGTCGAGCCGGCTCCAGGCCCGCGCGGCGTCCAGGAGCACGTCGTGGCCGCGGTGCGGCTCCAGGGCGCCGACGGCGAGCAGCAGCGGCCGGTCCACCGCGCCCAGTTCGGCGCGGAGCTTGTGCCGCGGCAGCTCGGGCTCGTGGTCCGGGTCCTGTGGGCCGCGCGGCGCGGGCAGCGCCACGGGGGCGAGGCGGGCGTCGCGCGCGCCCCGGCTGCGGGCCCGGTCGACCAGGTCGGACGAGGTGCCCAGGACCACGGCCGCGGCCCTGGCGACGCGCCGCTCCAGCAGGCGCAGGACCTGGGCGCGGGCGCCGGACGCGTGGGCACGGGTGTGCCAGGTGACGACGAGCGGGACGCGGCGGCCGGTCAGGGCGATGGCGGCGCGGAGCCCGGCGTGCAGACCGTGCGCGTGCACGAGGTCGGCGTCCGCGCAGGCCGCCCTGAGCGCGGCCACGGACGACGGGTCGCTGCGGCGCGGCACCGCGACGTGCTGGGCGCCGGTGCCCGCGAAGTCGTAGACCTCGTCGGCCTCTGCGGGGGCGCATACCGTGACGCGCACGCCCCGCGCGGCGAGGCCGGTGGCGAGCGACCGGACGTGCGCGCTGCTTCCCGCGCTGCCGCCGCCCAGGACTTGCACGGTGTGCAGCGGCGTCTGGCCCTGCGGTACGGGGGTGCTCACGTGGCTCACGTGGCCGGGACTCCTGGGTCGGGTCGGCGGGCGGCGCGCCGACGGAACGGGTGGGCGTCGGCGGTCCGGGCGGTCGGTCCCCGCCCGTCACCGCGCCAAGGATGCCAGTCCGTACGGCCGTTCCGGCACAGCCGAAAGGCCCCCTTCCGGATCGGGCCGGACAACTCCGCGTAAGGGATCACTCTCACGGATGAGCATGCGCTCAGCCCAGGCTCGGCCTCCACGCATCTCGCGCCCCCTCCCCGTCGGCCCCCGCATCTTCGCAACACCGCCCCCTCGACAGGAAGCCTCCGCGGGATTCGCGGTGCTCGACCGGCGTGTTGGAGGGTCGCCGCCCTCCCGCTGAGGGGGGGGCGGTGGAGGCACCCTGGCGGAGGGCTAGCCGTCCGCGCGGGCCGCCGCGAGGAGTTCCTCCGCGTGGGCCCGCGCGGTCTGGGAGTCCTCCTGCCCGGCCAGCATCCGCGACAGCTCCCGCACCCGGTCCTCGCCCTCGAGGACCTGCACGCCGGAGCGCGTCACGGTCCCGTCGTGCGTCTTCTCGACCAGCAGCTGCCGGTCCGCGAACGCCGCCACCTGCGGAAGGTGTGTGACCACCACCACCTGCGCGGACTTCGCGAGCTTCGCGAGCCGCCGCCCGATCTCGACGGCCGCCTTGCCGCCGACGCCCGCGTCGACCTCGTCGAAGAGGTACGTCGGCACGGGGTCCGTCCCGGCGAAGACGACCTCTACGGCGAGCATGACGCGCGACAGCTCACCGCCGGACGCGCCCTTGGCGATGGGCCGGGGCGGCGCCCCGGGGTGGGGCGCGAGCAGCAGCTCGACCTCGTCGACGCCGGAAGGTCCGTAGGCGACGGTGCGCCCGTCGATCTCCACGCCGTCGGGGTCCTCGGTCTGGCGTACGTCGATCGTCACGCGCGCGTGCGGCATCGCGAGGGAGGCCAGCTCCTCGGTGACGGCGGCCGCGAACCGGGCGGCGGTCCCGACGCGCGCCTCGGTCAGCTCGCGCGCGAGCCCGGCGAGTTCGGTCCGCAGCGCGTCCCGCTCCGCGGTGAGGTCGCCGAGCCGGTCGTCGTCGCCCTCCAGCTCGGCGAGGCGGGCGGCCCCGGCCTCCGCCCAGGCGAGCACGGCGCCGACGTCCTGGCCGTACTTGCGCGTCAGCTGGGTGAGCGCCGCGCGCCGCTCCTCGACGGCGGAGAGCCGCAGCGGATCGGCGTCGAGGTCGTCGGCGTACCCGGCGAGTTCGCCCGCCACGTCGGCCAGCAGGATGCCGATCTCGCCGATGCGCTCGGCGAGGGCGGCGAGGGCGGGATCGTGGGACCGTACGGTCTCCAGGGCCCGGTGCGCGCCTGCGACGAGCGTGGAGGCGTCGACGCCCTCCGGGTCCTCCGGGTTGCCCGCGAGCGCCGCGTGCGCGGCGGTGGCGGCGGAGGCGAGGGCCTCGGCGTGGCCGAGCCGCTCGGCCTCGGCGGCGAGTTCGACGTCCTCGCCGGTGCGCGGCTCCACGGCGGCGATCTCGTCGAGCCCGAAGCGGAGCATGTCGGCTTCCTGGGCGCGTTCCCGCGCGCGCGTGGTGATCTCGTCGAGCTCCGCGCTGACGGCCCGCAGCCGCCGGTAGGCCGACGTGTACTTGTCCAGCGGCCCGGCGACGGCGTCACCCGCGTACCGGTCGAGGGCGCCGCGCTGCCGGGCGGGCTTGAGCAGGCCCTGCTGGTCGCTCTGGCCGTGCACGGCGGCGAGGTCGTCGGCGAGCTCGGACAGCACGCCCACGGGCACGGAACGGCCGCCGAGGTGGGCCCGGGAGCGGCCTTCGGCGGAGATGGTGCGGCTGATGAGGAGGGCGCCGTCGTCCAGTTCGGCCCCGGCCTCCTCGGCGCGCAGGGCCGCGGCGGCTCCCGCGCGCACGGCGACGCGCCCCTCGACGACCGCCGACTTGGCGCCGATCCGCACCAGGGCGGGGTCGGCGCGCCCGCCGAGCAGCAGTCCGAGGCTCGTGACGACCATCGTCTTGCCCGCCCCGGTCTCGCCGGTCACGGCGGTGAAGCCGGGCGACAGCTCGACGACAGCGTCGTCGATGACTCCGAGCGACCGTATCCGCATCTCCTCCAACACGAACAAGACCATACGAGGTCAGGGCGGCGGTGTGCGACGTGGCCCGGTGTCATCGCGTAGCCGTTCTGTGAAGGCGCAGGTGAAGGCACGCCGTGCCAGAACCGCCTGTCACCCACGGGAGTGGGGTTATCCCCCGGAAAATCCTGAGGCGATCTTCATGGTGGGCGGTGACCCTGACACCCCACCATGATCTGTATGAGTACGGGACTGGCACGGGCGGCGCTGCGGGCGCACCGCCCCGCGTTCATCGGCACAGCTGTGGCGGCGCTGTTCGCCGCGGCGGTGGTGAGCGCTTCGACGATGGTGCTCCGCAGCACGAGCACGGACGGGCTCCCCGCCGGAGCCCGCCACCGCCTCACGGAGAGCGGCGTGGGTGACATCGCCGTGGTGCTCCTGATCGGCTCCATCTATATGTCGATATTCGTGGTGGCCTCGACGATGGGCACGGCCGTCGTCCAGCAGCACCGTGAGCTGGCCCTGGTGCGCTCCATCGGCGCCAGGCCCGGGCAGGTCCGCCGCGCGGTGGCCAGACAGGCCCTGGCGGCGTCCGTACCGGCGGCCCTGGTCGGCTTCGCCCTCGGCGGTGTGCTGGCCCGGGTGTGGTTCACGGGGATGGTGGAGCACGGCCTCGTCCCGGCCGAGGTGCCGTTCCGGTTCAGCTGGCTCGCGCTGCCGGCGTGCGTGGGCGTCGCGGTGGTCACCTCCGCGCTCGCCGCCGTGCTCTCCGCGCTGCGGTTCTCGCTGCTCCGCCCCGCCCGCGCGCTGGACGAGGCGGCGGCAGGGCGGAGCGGCATCGGCCTGCTGCGGGCCCCGCTCGGGCTGCTCGCGGTGGCCGGAGCCGTGGCCCTGTCGGTGCTGCTCTCGCGGCAGGACGCGGCCGAGGCGAGTGAGGGCGCGTTCCTGGTCCTCATCCTGTTCTGCGTGGGCGCGGGGCTGCTCGGCCCGCGGATCATCGGGCCCGCGGCCTGGCTGGTGTCGGCGGCGGTCGGCCGCTTCGGCGGCGCCGCGGCCCGGCTCGCGATGGTCAACGTCCGCTCCCAGCCCCGGCGCTTCTCGGCCGCGGTGGTGCCCCTGCTCCTCGTCGTCGGCTTCGGTGTCACCAAGATCGCGATGCACACGACCGCCGAGCACCACACCGGCTCGGCAGGCACCACGGGCGAGGTCTGGCTGGATTACATGGGCACGGGGCTGTACGCGGGCTTCGCCGCCATCGCCTCGGCCAACACCCTCGCGATGATCTCCTTCGAGCGCCGCCGCGACCTGGCCCTGCTGCGGGTGGTCGGCTCCCAGCGCCGCCAGGTGCGGGCGATGGCGGCGTGGGAGGCCGTGGTCGTGGCCGGGACGGCGCTGCTCGTCGGCGGCGCGATAGCCCTCGCGACCCTCGCGCCGATGCTCAGTACGGCGTTCGGCTCGGCGGTGCCGTATCTGCCGGGGCCGGTCGTGGCGGGCATCGCGGCGGGCACGCTCCTGCTCACCCTGGGCGCCACCGGCCTGCCGGTCGCCTCGATGCTGCGGCGCCGCGCGATATCAATCGTAAGCAGCACCTGATCGGCGGCCGCGCAGACGGAGCGCCCTTGAAGGGAGGGGGCCGCGCCCCTCAGGGGCGCGGGGAACTGCGCGACCAGCCACACCGAACCCGCAGGCGACCGACGGTCTACCCCCGGCGACTCCAGCGAAGCGTCAGTGCGGCGCCCCCCGCCACCCGGACACCGGCAAGGCGAATTTGGCCACGAGCCGGTCCGTGAACGACGCGTGGTGCAGCCGCGCGAGCCGCACGGGCACGGCCCCCCGACGGACCTCCACCCGCGCCCCGGCGGGCAGTTCGACGGTCCGCCGCCCGTCGCACCACAGCACTCCGTGCGGCGTGTGCGGCTGCACCTCGACCGCGAGCACCGAGTCCGGCGAGGTCACCAGGGGCTTGGCGAACAGGGCGTGGGCGCTGATCGGCACCATGAGCAGCGCCTCCACCTCGGGCCACACCACGGGCCCGCCCGCCGAGAAGGCGTACGCCGTCGAGCCGGTCGGGGTCGCGCACACGATGCCGTCGCAGCCGAAGCCGGTGACGGGGCGTCCGTCGATCTCCAGGACGACCTCGAGCATCCGCTCGGCCGACATCTTCTGCACGGCGGCCTCGTTCAGGGCCCAGTCGCGGTGCACGACATCGCCGTTGCTGTGCACGACGACGTCGACGGTCATGCGCTCCTCGACCTCGTACGCCTTGGTGACGACGCGGTCGACGACCTTGTCCAGGTCGTCCCGCTCGGCCTCGGCGAGGAAGCCGACGCGGCCGAGGTTCACGCCCAGCATCGGCACCCCGGAGGCGCGGGCGAACTCGGCGCCGCGCAGCAGCGTCCCGTCACCGCCGAGGACGATGAGCAGCTCGCACCCGTCGAGGCAGGCGGGTGTCGCCTCCTTGACGAGCTGCACCGAGTCCGGCAGCGGCAGATCGGCGGCCTCGGCCTCCAGGACCCGCACGCCGAGGCCGCTGCGCAGCAGCCCCTGCACGACGAGTTCGGCGCTGCGGATGGCCGCGGGGCGGCCGGTGTGCGCAAGGAGAAAAACAGTACGAGCTCGGCTCTGACTCAACGGGGCCCCTCCGCCACGGCACGGTCGACGTCCGCCGGGTCGAGTTCCGGCGCCCCGGCGCGCAGCCACAGAAAGTACTCGACGTTCCCGGAAGGTCCGGGCAGCGGGCTCGCGGTGACCCCGCGCACGCCCAGGCCGAGTTCCCGCGCCTGCCGCGCCACGGTGCGCACCATCTCGGCCCGCAGCTCGGGCGAGCGGACCACGCCGCCGCTGCCGAGCCGATCCTTGCCGACCTCGAACTGCGGCTTGACCATGAGGACGAGGTCCGCGTCCGGGGCGGCGCAGCGCACCAGGGCGGGCAGCACGAGCCCCAGCGGGATGAAGGAGAGATCGCCGACGATCAGGTCGACGGGGACGCCGTCGATGAGGTCGAGCGTCAACTCGCGTACGTTCGTACGGTCCTTGACGGTGACCCGGTCGTCACTCTGCAGGGACCAGGCGAGCTGGCCGTAGCCGACGTCGACGGCGACGACGTGCCCGGCGCCGGAGCGCAGCAGTACATCGGTGAAGCCGCCGGTGGAGGCGCCCGCGTCGAGCGCGCGCCGGCCCTCCACGACGAGGCCCTCGGGGACGAAGGCCTTCAGGGCGCCCGCGAGCTTGTGGCCGCCGCGCGAGACGTAGTCGGGGTCACCGTCGTCCTGGGCGACGACGATCGCGGCGGCCGTCTCCACCTGGGTCGCGGGCTTCGTCGCGACGGTCTTGCCGACGGTCACGCGACCGGCGGCGATCAGCTGGCTCGCGTGCTCGCGCGAGCGCGCGAGCTTCCGGCGCACCAGTTCGGCGTCGAGGCGGCGGCGTGCCACTCCTGCCACGTTCGGTTCAGCTCCTGTTGTCGTACGAGGTCGGTGCCCCCGAGGGGGCCGGGGGTCCGGGGCGTGCGTCAAGGGCGGTCAACGCCTCGCGCAGGCCCCGGTGCACATCCTCGTACACCTCGATGTGGCCGTCCGTGGCGAGGTGGTCGGCATCGCCCAGCCGGTCGAGCCCGGCGTCCACGTCGGCGTTGCCGGTGGCGGTGCGGGGCACCCCGAGGGGAGCGGGCGCGGCCGGGTCTGCGGGCTCGACGAGGGCCTCCCTCGCCTCCTCCGTCTCCCCCGGCTCCTCCGTCTCCCCCGGCGCCTCCATCTCCCCCGGCTCCTCCGTCTGCCTCGGCTCCTCCGCCACCGCATCCGCCGCGTCGGACAGCCGCGGAACGTGCACGTCCGCCTCCGTGACCTCGGGCTCGGGGCCCGGCGTCGAGTCGCTCATGACACGACGCTACATCGAAGCCCTGCGGTACCGTCGATCACGATGGCGACCATGGCGGAGTGCCGCAGCGCACTGGACGAGCTCTCGGCGACCCTCGCGGCCGCCGACGGCGACGTTCGCGGTGCGGCGGCGCTCGACCGCTCCCTGAGCTGCCACATCAAGGACCTGGACGTCACCTTCACCGGCCGTCTGGAGAACGGCCGGATCGAAGTGTCCGGCCACCGTCCGGGCCCGCCGCACGAGCGGGCCCAGGTCAGGCTCGCCATGACGGGTGACGACCTGGTGGCCCTCGTCTCGGGCCGCCTCGACTTCGGCAAGGCGTGGGCCTCGGGCCGGGTCCGTCTCGAAGCGGGCTTCCGTGACCTGCTGCGCCTCAGGAAGCTGCTGTAGCCACCGCGGTCTTCCGCGCGCGCCGGGCGGCGGGCACCACGAGCGGCGTCCCGGTCTCCGGGTCGTCGATGACCTGGCAGGGCAGCCCGAAGGTCTCCTCCACCAACTCCGCCGTGACGATGTCGGACGGCGCGCCCTGCGCGATGACCTTGCCGTCGCGCAGCGCGATGAGGTGCGTGGCGTACCGGGCGGCGTGGTTGAGGTCGTGCAGCACGGCGACGAGCGTGCGGCCCCGCTCCTCGTGGAGTTCGGCGCACAGGTCGAGTACGTCGATCTGGTGCTGGATGTCGAGGAAGGTGGTGGGCTCGTCGAGCAGCAGGAGCGGCGTCTGCTGGGCGAGCGCCATGGCGATCCACACGCGCTGGCGCTGGCCGCCGGAGAGCTCGTCGACGTACCGCTCGGCGAGTTCGGCGACGCCGGTGGACTCCATGGACTCGCGGACGATGCGCTCGTCGTCGGGCGACCACTGCCGCAGCAGCCCCTGGTGCGGGTAGCGGCCGCGTGCCACCAGGTCGCCCACGGTGATCCCGTCGGGCGCGATCGACGACTGCGGGAGCAGGCCGAGGGTGCGCGCGACCTTCTTGGCGGGCATCGAGTGGATGACGTCGCCGTCCAGGAGCACCCGCCCGGCCGACGGCTTGAGCATCCGCGACAGGGCGCGCAGGAGCGTGGACTTGCCGCAGGCGTTCGGGCCGACGATGACCGTGAAGGAGTTGTCGGGTATCTCGACGGAGAGCTTCTCCGCGATGACGCGCTGGTCGTAGCCGAGGGTCACGTCGTCGGCGATGAGCCGGTTCACAGGGGCACGCTCCTGGTCGTGTGCTTCGTCGTGCGAGAGGGTTCCGTACGCGAAGGATGCGAGAGGGTTTCGTACGAGGGGGTGGTGCGCGGGC
This sequence comes from Streptomyces spectabilis, assembly GCF_008704795.1. Lineage (NCBI taxonomy): Bacteria > Bacillati > Actinomycetota > Actinomycetes > Kitasatosporales > Streptomycetaceae > Streptomyces > Streptomyces spectabilis. The sequence continues at coordinate 2,463,466 of NZ_CP023690.1, forward strand.
CGATCCGCGCCCCGCCGCGGGCGGTACGGCTCTTGTCGGCCCCGCCGCGCGCCGCGCGGCTCATATCCGCCCCGCCTTGCGCTCGGTGGCGAGCAGCCACAGCAGATAGACGCCGCCGAGCACGCCCGTGACGACGCCGACGGGCACCTGGTCGGCGCCGAACGTCCGCTGCGACATCCAGTCGGCGACGATGAGGAGGGTGGCGCCCATGCACATCGACGGCAGCAGGTTCGGCCCCGGCGAGCGGGTGAGGCGGCGGGCGAGCTGCGGCGCGGTCAGGGCCACGAAGCTGACGGGCCCGGCCGCGGCGGTCGCGGCCGCGGTGAGCAGCACGGCGGAGCCCATCAGGGCGATGCGGGTGCGCTCGACGGGCACGCCGAGCGCGTACGCGACGTCGTCGCCCATCTCCAGCATCCGCAGCGGGCGCGCGTGCGCGACGACGATCGGCAGCAGGAGCAGGCACAGCCAGAACAGGGGCCACACCTGGTCCCAGTCCCGGCCGTTGAGCGAGCCGGTCATCCACACGACGGCGCGCGCGGCGTCGACGAAGTCGGCCTTGGTGAGCAGATAGCCGTTCATCGCGACGGCGAGGGCGTTCATGCCGATGCCGACGAGGACGAACCGATAGCCGTGCACGCCCCGCTTCCAGGCGAGCAGATACATCGCGGCGCCGGTCACGAGGCCGCCGACGAGCGCTCCGGCGGCGACCTGGGCCGCGCTGCCGGAGAAGACGACGATCACCAGGAGCGCGCCCGCGGTCGCGCCCTGCCCGAGGCCGAGCACGTCCGGGCTGCCCAGCGGATTGCGCGAGATGGACTGGAACAGGGCGCCGCCGAGCCCGAGCGACGCGCCCACGAGCAGGCCGACGAGGACCCGCGGCAGCCGCAGGTCGTTGATGATGAACTCCTGCCCGGCGTCGCCGTCGCCGAGCAGCGTGCGGATGACGTCGGCGGCCGGGATGGGGAAGTCGCCGGTGCCGATGAGCACGACGCTCGCGGCGAGCCCGGCGACCACGAGCGCCGCCACGACCGCGGCCGTGCGGACGTCGAGGCGGACGGAGAGCCCGCCCCTGGTGCGTATCGCCTTCACAGCTGGGCCATCCTCTGCCGTCGTACCAGGAAGATGAAGACCGGGGCGCCGATGGCCGCGGTGACGATGCCGACCTGGAGTTCCGCCGGGCGGGACACCACCCGGCCGAGCACGTCCGCGCCGAGCAGCAGCACGGGCGACAGGAGCGCCGCGTACGGCATGATCCAGCGCATGTCGGGCCCGGTGAAGGAGCGCACGACGTGCGGCACCATCAGACCGACGAACATGATGGGCCCGCAGGCGGCGGTCGCGGCCCCGCACAGCAGCGTCGCGGAGGCCATGGCGAGCGCGCGGGTCCGGCTCACATGGGCGCCGAGGGCGCGGGCGGTGTCGTCGCCCATGCCGAGCGCGTTCAGCGGCCGGGCGAGGGCGAGCGCGAGGACGATGCCGAGGACGAGGAACGGCAGGACCTGCTCGATGGTCTCCGTCTTGGCCGAGGCGAGCGAGCCCACGGTCCAGAAGCGCATCTTGTCGAGCGCGGCGTTGTCGGTGATCATCACGGCCTGCAGATAGCCGGTGAGCGCCGCGGTCAGGGCCGTGCCGGCGAGCGCGAGCCGTACCGGTGTGGCGTTGCGGGTGCCGCCGAGCATGTACACGAGTACGCCGACGATCGCCGATCCCGCGAACGCGAACCACACGTAGCCGCTCAGCGAGGTCACGCCGAAGAAGCTGATGGCGGTGACCACGGCGGCCGAGGCGCCCATGTTGATGCCGAGCAGTCCCGGGTCGGCCAGCGGGTTGCGGGTCAGGGCCTGCAGGACGGCGCCGGAGAGGCCGAGCGCGACCCCGGCGAGCACCCCGAGCAGCGTCCGTGAGACCCGCTCCCCGACGACCACGTCGGCGTACGTCCCCGAGTCCTGGAACAGGCCGTGCCAGACCTGGCCCATGGACAGCTGTTTGGCGCCGACGGCGATGCTGGCGAACACGACGGCCAGCAGCAGGACGGCGGAGAGGAGCAGCCCGATGCCGCGCAGCACGCGGCGGTTGGGCGGCGCGGCCGGGGATTCCGCGCGCGGTTCGGGGGGACTGTCGACCAACACGAGGTTAGGTTAGCCTACCCTCCCATTCGCCCCTTCCTTGCTCGATGAGAGAAGAACCACGCATGCCCTGGTCACCTCGCGCCTCCCGCTCCACCCCCTCCCGACGCGCCCTGCTGTCCGCGGGCGCCGCCCTGGGCGTCGGCGGTCTGCTCACCGCCTGCGGCAAGGACGACGGCGAGCCCGCGAAGAGCACCGGCGAGGGCTGGAGCTTCAAGGACGACCGCGGCAAGGTCGTGAAGACCGACGCCGTGCCCAAGAACATCGTGGCGTTCATCAGCACCGCCGCCGCCCTGTACGACTACGGCGTCGAGTGCACCGGCGTCTTCGGCCCGTCCGAGCCCGTCGACGGCAAGCCCAACCCGCAGGCGGGCGACCTCGACGTCGACAAGCTGACCAGCCTCGGCAAGACGTGGGGCCAGTTCAACGTGGAGAAGTACGCGACGCTCCGGCCGGACGTGCTGATCAGCAACATGTTCCCGCCGCCCGCCCTGTGGTTCGTGCCCGAGGAGAGCAGCAAGAAGATCGCCGCCCTCGCGCCCACGATCGGCATCAACGGCGCCCGCGCCTCCCTGCTCGAACCGCTCAAGCGCTACACCGAGCTGGCCGAGGCGCTCGGCGGCGACCTGGAGTCGGCGAAGGCACGGGCCGCCAAGTCCCGCTTCCAGAAGGCCGAACAGACCCTCCGCAAGGCGGCGAAGGCCAACCACGGCCTGAAGGTCCTCGCCATGACCGGCGACGCCGACCAGATGTACGTCGCCGTGCCCGACTCCTACTGCGACCTGAACTACTTCAAGGATCTCGGCGTGGAGTTCGTCGAGGGCAAGAAGAGCGACGAGTGGGGCTTCTGGGAGTTCCTCAGCTGGGAGAACGCCGACAAGTACCACGCCGACCTGATCATGGTCGACAACCGCTCCTCCGCCCTCCCGCCCGAGGAGCTCGCCAAGAAGCCCACCTGGACGAAGCTCCCCGCGGTCAAGGCGGGCCAGACCGTCCCGTGGTCCATGGAGGAGCGCTACAGCTACGCGGGCTACGCCCCGGTCCTGGAGCGTCTGGCCGACGCCGTCACCCAGTCCAAGAAGCTCAAGCGCTGACGCCGACGCGCCTCAACAGCCCCGCGGTCCGGGGGCAGCGGCCCCGGACCCGGCAGCGGCAGCGGCAGCGGCAGCGGCAGCGGCAGCGGCAGCAGGCTCAGCGGGGGCGCCACACCGCACGGGCGTGGCGCCCCTTCACAGCATCGTGACGCCCCCTCACAACCCCAGCCGCGCCAACGCCTTCCCCCCGTCGAGCCCGCACACCCCGTCCCCCGCCGCACCCCAGGCCACCGCGCACAGCGCGCGCAGCCCGTCGAGCGCGGTCCCTTCGCCCTCCACCGCCAACGACTCCCCCCGCACGGAAGCGCGCCATCCCCCGCACGCGAACCCGCCCTCGACGGGCTCCACTTCGGGCTGCCCGGTCAGCAGCCCCCGAAGATCGGCGTCGACGTACGTGGGCCGGTGCTCGGGCCGCGCGGCAAGGAGCGCCGCCCCGTCCGTCACGCCCGTGAGGACGAGCAGCGAGTCCACACCGCCGTTGAACGCCCCCTCGATGTCGGTGTCGAGGCGGTCGCCCACCACCAGCGGCCGCTCGGCGCCGGTCCGCAGGATCGTCTCCCGGTGCATGGGGGGCAACGGCTTGCCCGCCACCCGCGGCTCCGCGCCCGTGGCGATCCTGACCACCTCCACCGCCGCGCCGTTCCCCGGCGCGATCCCCCGGGCGCCGGGAATCGTCAGGTCCGTGTTGGAGGCGAACCACGGCACCCCGCGCGCGATCGCGTAACTGGCCTCCGCGAACCGCCCCCACGGCAACTCGGGCCCGCCGTACCCCTGCACCACCGCCACCGGCGAGTCGTCCGCCGACTCCACGGGCTCAAGACCGCGCTCACGCAGAGCGACCCTCAGGCCCTCCCCGCCGATCACCAACACCCTTGCACCGGCGGGCAGTTGCTCACTCATCAGACGCGCCACGGCCTGCGCCGAGGTGATCACGTCCGACGCCTCGGCGGGAATGCCGAGCTCGGTCAGGTGTTCCGCCACCGCGTCCGGGGTGCGCAGCGCGTTGTTCGTCACGTACGCGAGATGCATGCCGCCTGAGCGGGCCGTTTCAAGCGACTCCACGGCGTGTTCGATCGCATGCCCGCCCGCGTACACCACGCCGTCCAAGTCGAGCAGTGCCGTGTCGTACGCCTCGCTCAGCGCACGCGCGCTTCCAGCGGGCCGGGTCCGGACGCTCTGACCGCCGGTCTGGCTCATTACGTATCGCTCCTCGTGAGATCCACTACACCGATCATCGCGCATGCCACTGACACACTTACGATGCACTAATGAACACAGTGGGTCACACGGACGTCCAAGGCCTCGACCTGATTCCGTTCCGGGGCGTGCGCTACGACCCCCAGCGGGTCGGCAGTCTCGCCGCCGTGACCTCACCTCCGTACGACGTGGTGGTACGGCCCGACGGACTCCTGGAGTTGGAGTCCTCCGACCCGCACAACATCGTCCGTCTCATCCTGCCGCAGGCCACCACCCAGGCCGCACGCGACCAGCAGGCCGCGGACACCCTGCACGACTGGCTCAGCGAGGGCGTCCTCGCCCCGGACCCACTGCCCAGTCTGTACGTGTACGAGCAGCAGGACGGCGACATCCTGCAGCGCGGCATCATCGGCGCCCTGCGCCTTTCCGAACCCTCGCAGGGCGTGGTCCTGCCGCACGAGGACGTCATGCCGCACGTCATCGACGACCGCGCCGCCCTGATGCGCGCGACGGCGGCGAACCTCGAACCGCTGCTCCTGACCTACCGCGGCGACACCGAGCCGGGCGGCGCGACCACCGCGATAGAGCACGCCATACTCCACAAGCCGTTGCTCTCGACGACCACGGAGGACGGCTTCAGCCACCGCCTGTGGGCGGTGACCGACCCGGCCGAGGTCGCCGCGATCCAGTCAGATCTGGCCCGTCACCAGGCCCTCATCGCCGACGGACACCACCGCTGGGCCACCTATCTGCGGCTGCGCAGCGAGCACGGCACGCCGAGCCCGTGGGACTTCGGCCTGGTCCTGCTCGTGGACACCCTCCGCTATCCGCTGCGGGTCCGCGCCATCCACCGCTACCTCCACCGCCTCCCGGTCGCCGACGCCCTGGCGGCCCTGGACGGCTCCTTCCGCGTACGCACCCTGGAGTGCCCGCTCGCCGAGGCCCTGGACGCCCTCGCGGAGGCCGTGTCGGAGGGCAACGCGTTCCTCCTGGCGGGCGACGGCGCGTACCACCTGGTCGACCGTCCGTCCCCGGACCTGATCGCCTGCACGGTCCCGCTCGGCCGCCCGGAGGCCTGGCGCACCCTCGACGCGACGGTCCTGCACGCCACGCTCCTGGACCACATCTGGCGCATCCCGGACGCCCCCGAGCACATCGCGTACATCCACCACACGGAGGCCACGGTCGAGAAGGCCGAGCGCGAGGGCGGCACGGCCGTCCTGATGCACCCGGTCCGTGAGGAGGTCGTCCGCGACCTGGCCCGCCAGGGCGTCACGATGCCCCGCAAGTCGACGTCGTTCGGCCCGAAGCCCGCCACGGGCGTGGTCCTGCGCGACTTGGCGTTCTAGCCGGCGCCTCCGGATACGCCGCAGGGGCGGCCCTCCGTGTGGAGGGCCGCCCCTGCTCTTGCCTACTGCTCCAGGACGTCAGTCCTCGTCACGCTCCGGTGCCTCGGCGGCGGCAGGGGCCTGCGTCTCCTCGTCGGCCGGCTGCTCCGGGGCGTCGTCGTCCGCCTGGAGGGCGTCGACGAACTCGACGCCGTCCAGCTCGGCGAGCCGGTCGGAGGCGTCGGTGCTGCCGTCCTTGTCGGACTCGATGGCCTTCGCGAACCACTCGCGCGCCTCGTCCTCGCGCCCGGCGGCCAGCAGCGCGTCGGCGTACGCGTACCGCAGCCGCGCGGTCCAGGGCTGCACCGTGTTGGACGCCAGCTCGGGGCTCTGCAGCGTGACGATCGCCGCGTCGAGCTGCCCCATGTCACGCCGGGCTCCGGCGGCCACCAGGCGCATCTCGACCTGGCTGGCCTTGTCGAGCTTGTTCACCTCGGGCGCCCCGGCCATCTCGAGCGCCTTCTCCGGCCGGCCGAGCCCGCGCTCGCAGTCGGCCATGACCGGCCACAGCTCCACGTTGCCGGTCATCCGCCGGGCGGTGCGGAACTCGGCCAGCGCCTCGCTGTACTTCTGGTTCGCGTACGCGGCGAAGCCCGCGGCCTCGCGCACGGCCGCGACACGGGAGGCGAGCCGCAGGGCGACCTTCGCGTACCCGTAGGCCTGCTCGGGGTCCTCGTCGATGAGCCTGGCGACCATCACCAGGTTCTTGGCGACGTCGTCGGCGAGCCCCTTCGGCATGCTCTGGAGCTCCTGCCGAACGTCCTTGTCGATCTCCTCGCCGGTGACGTCCTCGGGGATCGGCAGCCGCTTGACCGGCTCGCGGTCGCTGCGCTCCCGGTCGTCACGGCGGAAGCCGCCGCGGTCGCCACGGTCGTCGCGTCCACGGAAACCGCCGCCCGGACGTCCCCGGCTGTCCTCGCGCCGGGGCCCACGCCCCTGGAAGCCACCACGGTTGTCGTCGCGACGGAACCCGCCGCGGTCGTCACGCCGGTCGCCCCGGTCCCGGTCGTCGCGACGGTCATCACGGCGGAACCCGCCGCGGTCGCCGCGATCGCGGTCGTCACGTCGGTCATCGCGTCGGTCGTCGCGGCGGAAGGCCGGACGGTCCCCGTCACGCCGGAAGCCGCCACGGTCACCGCGGTCATCACCACGGTTGTCACGGCGGAAGCCGCCACGGTCGTCCTGACGGAAGCCACCGCGATCCCCACGGTCCCGGTCGTCACGACGGTCATCGCGACGGAAGGCCAGACGGTCGCCCCGGTCCCGGTCGTCGCGACGGTCGTCGCGGCCACGGAAGCCGCCACGGTTGTCGTCGCGACGGAAGCCGCCGCGGTCACCGCGGTCGCGGTCATCGCGTCGGTCGTCGCGTCGGAAGGCCGGACGATCCCCGTCACGCCGGAAGCCACCACGGTCATCACCACGGTTGTCGCGCTGGAAGCCACCGCGGTCGTCACGGCGATCATCGCGCCGGTCGTCACGGCGGAAGCCGGGACGGTCACCGTCGCGACGGAAGCCGCCACGGTCGCCGCGGTCGCGGTCGTCACGACGGTCGTCACGGCGGAAGGCCGGACGGTCGCCGCGGTCGCCCCGGTCCCGGTCGTCACGACGGTCGTCGCGGCCACGGAAGCCGCCACGGTTGTCGTCACGACGGAACCCACCACGGTCGCCGCGGTCGCGGTCATCACGTCGGTCATCGCGGCGGTCGTCGCGGCGGAAGGCCGGACGATCCCCGTCACGCCGGAAGCCGCCACGGTCACCGCGGTCATCACCACGGTTGTCACGGCGGAAGCCGCCACGGTCGTCCTGACGGAAGCCACCGCGATCGCCACGGTCTCGGTCGTCACGACGGTCATCGCGCCGATCGTCTCGGCGGTCATCGCGGCGGAAGCCGGGACGGTCACCGTCACGGCGGAAGCCGCCACGGTCACCGCGGTCGTCACGCCGGTCATCGCGACGGAAGCCGCCACGGTCGTTGTCGCGACGCGGTCCGCCTCGGTAGCCGCCCCGGTCACCACCGTCCCGGCGGCGCTGCTCGCGCTCCGGTCGCTCGTCGGGAGAGTTGGTGGACATCGGTGACTCCTAGTCTTCGGTACCGCAGTCATTCTGACGCAGCCGCGTAGTCTGCGCCCTTCGGCAAAACAAAAAGGACCCTTGGTCCCAGCGTGAACGCTGGGACCAAGGGTCCTCCAAAAATTGTTCGGCGGCGTCCTACTCTCCCACAGGGTCCCCCCTGCAGTACCATCGGCGCTGTAAGGCTTAGCTTCCGGGTTCGGAATGTAACCGGGCGTTTCCCTCACGCTATGACCACCGAAACCCTATGAATTCCCGCCGCGAAGCGGGACCTCAAACAGGGCAGCGAACAAGCACACTCTTCAATTAAGTGGTGTTGTTCAGCCGACACGGCTGTTCGTGGTTTCAGAACCAACACAGTGAACGCGAGCAACTGAGGACAAGCCCTCGGCCTATTAGTACCAGTCAACTCCACCCGTTACCAGGCTTCCATATCTGGCCTATCAACCCAGTCGTCTACTGGGAGCCTTACCCCATCAAGTGGGTGGGAGTCCTCATCTCGAAGCAGGCTTCCCGCTTAGATGCTTTCAGCGGTTATCCTTTCCGAACGTAGCCAACCAGCCATGCCCTTGGCAGGACAACTGGCACACCAGAGGTTCGTCCGTCCCGGTCCTCTCGTACTAGGGACAGCCCTTCTCAAGACTCCTGCGCGCACAGCGGATAGGGACCGAACTGTCTCACGACGTTCTAAACCCAGCTCGCGTACCGCTTTAATGGGCGAACAGCCCAACCCTTGGGACCGACTCCAGCCCCAGGATGCGACGAGCCGACATCGAGGTGCCAAACCATCCCGTCGATATGGACTCTTGGGGAAGATCAGCCTGTTATCCCCGGGGTACCTTTTATCCGTTGAGCGACGGCGCTTCCACAAGCCACCGCCGGATCACTAGTCCCGACTTTCGTCCCTGCTCGACCCGTCAGTCTCACAGTCAAGCTCCCTTGTGCACTTACACTCAACACCTGATTACCAACCAGGCTGAGGGAACCTTTGGGCGCCTCCGTTACCCTTTGGGAGGCAACCGCCCCAGTTAAACTACCCATCAGACACTGTCCCTGATCCGGATCACGGACCCAGGTTAGACATCCAGCACGACCAGAGTGGTATTTCAACGGCGACTCCACGAACACTGGCGTGCCCGCTTCACAGTCTCCCACCTATCCTACACAAGCCGAACCGAACACCAATATCAAACTGTAGTAAAGGTCCCGGGGTCTTTCCGTCCTGCTGCGCGAAACGAGCATCTTTACTCGTAGTGCAATTTCACCGGGCCTATGGTTGAGACAGTCGAGAAGTCGTTACGCCATTCGTGCAGGTCGGAACTTACCCGACAAGGAATTTCGCTACCTTAGGATGGTTATAGTTACCACCGCCGTTTACTGGCGCTTAAGTTCTCAGCTTCGCCCCACCGAAATGGAGCTAACCGGTCCCCTTAACGTTCCAGCACCGGGCAGGCGTCAGTCCGTATACATCGCCTTACGGCTTCGCACGGACCTGTGTTTTTAGTAAACAGTCGCTTCTCGCTGGTCTCTGCGGCCACCCCCAGCTCAGAGTGTAAAACTCGTCACCAGGTGTGGCCCCCCTTCTCCCGAAGTTACGGGGGCATTTTGCCGAGTTCCTTAACCATAGTTCACCCGAACGCCTCGGTATTCTCTACCTGACCACCTGAGTCGGTTTAGGGTACGGGCCGCCATGAAACTCGCTAGAGGCTTTTCTCGACAGCATAGGATCATCCACTTCACCACAATCGGCTCGGCATCAGGTCTCAGCCTCAATGTGTGACGGATTTGCCTATCACACGGCCTACACCCTTACCCCGGGACAACCACCGCCCGGGCTGGACTACCTTCCTGCGTCACCCCATCGCTTACCTACTACCACCTTGGGTCGGCGGCTCCACCACTTTCCTTTCCCCGAAGGGTCCGGAACGGCTTCACGGCCTTAGCATTAATGGGCTCGATACTGGGCGTTTCAAAGCGGGTACCGGAATATCAACCGGTTATCCATCGACTACGCCTGTCGGCCTCGCCTTAGGTCCCGACTTACCCTGGGCAGATCAGCTTGACCCAGGAACCCTTAGTCAATCGGCGCACACGTTTCTCACGTATGTATCGCTACTCATGCCTGCATTCTCACTCGTGAACCGTCCACCACTGCCTTCCGGCGCAGCTTCACCCGGCACACGACGCTCCCCTACCCATCACAGTCCCCGTTGGGGGTATGTACTGCAATGACACGACTTCGGCGGTACGCTTGAGCCCCGCTACATTGTCGGCGCGGAATCACTAGACCAGTGAGCTATTACGCACTCTTTCAAGGGTGGCTGCTTCTAAGCCAACCTCCTGGTTGTCTCTGCGACTCCACATCCTTTCCCACTTAGCGTACGCTTAGGGGCCTTAGTCGATGCTCTGGGCTGTTTCCCTCTCGACCATGGAGCTTATCCCCACAGTCTCACTGCCGCGCTCTCACTTACCGGCATTCGGAGTTTGGCTAAGGTCAGTAACCCGGTAGGGCCCATCGCCTATCCAGTGCTCTACCTCCGGCAAGAAACACACGACGCTGCACCTAAATGCATTTCGGGGAGAACCAGCTATCACGGAGTTTGATTGGCCTTTCACCCCTAACCACAGGTCATCCCCCAGGTTTTCAACCCTGGTGGGTTCGGCCCTCCACGAAGTCTTACCTCCGCTTCAGCCTGCCCATGGCTAGATCACTCCGCTTCGGGTCTTGGGCGCGCTACTCAATCGCCCTATTCGGACTCGCTTTCGCTACGGCTTCCCCACACGGGTTAACCTCGCAACACACCGCAAACTCGCAGGCTCATTCTTCAAAAGGCACGCAGTCACGACGCAAGGAGCAAGCTCCCTGCGCGACGCTCCCACGGCTTGTAGGCACACGGTTTCAGGTACTATTTCACTCCGCTCCCGCGGTACTTTTCACCATTCCCTCACGGTACTATCCGCTATCGGTCACCAGGGAATATTTAGGCTTAACGGGTGGTCCCGCCAGATTCACACGGGATTTCTCGGGCCCCGTGCTACTTGGGTGTCTCTCAAACGAGCCGCTGACGTTTCGACTACGGGGGTCTTACCCTCTACGCCGGACCTTTCGCATGTCCTTCGCCTACATCAACGGTTTCTGACTCGTCTCACAGCCGGCAGACTGTGAAAGAGAGATCCCACAACCCCCCAAGCGCAACCCCTGCCGGGTCTCACACGCTTGAGGTTTGGCCTCATCCAGTTTCGCTCGCCACTACTCCCGGAATCACGGTTGTTTTCTCTTCCTGCGGGTACTGAGATGTTTCACTTCCCCGCGTTCCCTCCACACCGCCTATATATTCAGCGGTGGGTGACAGCCCATGACGACTGCCGGGTTTCCCCATTCGGAAACCCCCGGATCAAAGCCTGGTTGACGACTCCCCGGGGACTATCGTGGCCTCCCACGTCCTTCATCGGTTCCTGGTGCCAAGGCATCCACCGTGCGCCCTTAAAAACTTGGCCACAGATGCTCGCGTTCACTGTGCAGTTCTCAAACAACGACCAACCACCCATCACCCCGAACCAGCGGTTCGAGTGCACTGGGGCCGGCATTGAGGTCAGGAACAAGTCCGTACCCTCAGATACCCAACAGCGTGCCCGACACCCTCACCGCTTCCCTCCGCGTTCCACACTCCGAAGAGCAGTACTAGCAGGACAAGACGGCCGAGTGTGCCGAGTAGTCAACGTTCCACCCATGAGCAACCAGTGCGAGACGTTCGCTCGCATGCTGGCCTCTGACCTCACCCCGAGGGGATCGGTAAGAAGTGCTCCTTAGAAAGGAGGTGATCCAGCCGCACCTTCCGGTACGGCTACCTTGTTACGACTTCGTCCCAATCGCCAGTCCCACCTTCGACAGCTCCCTCCCACAAGGGGTTGGGCCACCGGCTTCGGGTGTTACCGACTTTCGTGACGTGACGGGCGGTGTGTACAAGGCCCGGGAACGTATTCACCGCAGCAATGCTGATCTGCGATTACTAGCGACTCCGACTTCATGGGGTCGAGTTGCAGACCCCAATCCGAACTGAGACCGGCTTTTTGAGATTCGCTCCACCTCGCGGTATCGCAGCTCATTGTACCGGCCATTGTAGCACGTGTGCAGCCCAAGACATAAGGGGCATGATGACTTGACGTCGTCCCCACCTTCCTCCGAGTTGACCCCGGCGGTCTCCCGTGAGTCCCCAGCACCACAAGGGCCTGCTGGCAACACGGGACAAGGGTTGCGCTCGTTGCGGGACTTAACCCAACATCTCACGACACGAGCTGACGACAGCCATGCACCACCTGTACACCGACCACAAGGGGGCGACCATCTCTGGCCGTTTCCGGTGTATGTCAAGCCTTGGTAAGGTTCTTCGCGTTGCGTCGAATTAAGCCACATGCTCCGCCGCTTGTGCGGGCCCCCGTCAATTCCTTTGAGTTTTAGCCTTGCGGCCGTACTCCCCAGGCGGGGCACTTAATGCGTTAGCTGCGGCACGGACGACGTGGAATGTCGCCCACACCTAGTGCCCACCGTTTACGGCGTGGACTACCAGGGTATCTAATCCTGTTCGCTCCCCACGCTTTCGCTCCTCAGCGTCAGTATCGGCCCAGAGATCCGCCTTCGCCACCGGTGTTCCTCCTGATATCTGCGCATTTCACCGCTACACCAGGAATTCCGATCTCCCCTACCGAACTCTAGCCTGCCCGTATCGACTGCAGACCCGGGGTTAAGCCCCGGGCTTTCACAACCGACGTGACAAGCCGCCTACGAGCTCTTTACGCCCAATAATTCCGGACAACGCTCGCGCCCTACGTATTACCGCGGCTGCTGGCACGTAGTTAGCCGGCGCTTCTTCTGCAGGTACCGTCACTTGCGCTTCTTCCCTGCTGAAAGAGGTTTACAACCCGAAGGCCGTCATCCCTCACGCGGCGTCGCTGCATCAGGCTTTCGCCCATTGTGCAATATTCCCCACTGCTGCCTCCCGTAGGAGTCTGGGCCGTGTCTCAGTCCCAGTGTGGCCGGTCGCCCTCTCAGGCCGGCTACCCGTCGTCGCCTTGGTGAGCCATTACCTCACCAACTAGCTGATAGGCCGCGGGCTCATCCTGCACCGCCGGAGCTTTCCACACGGAGATCATGCGATCCCGTGTCATATCCGGTATTAGACCCCGTTTCCAGGGCTTGTCCCAGAGTGCAGGGCAGATTGCCCACGTGTTACTCACCCGTTCGCCACTAATCCACCCCGAAGGGCTTCATCGTTCGACTTGCATGTGTTAAGCACGCCGCCAGCGTTCGTCCTGAGCCAGGATCAAACTCTCCGTGAATGTGTACCCGTAATCGGGTGCAACACCACGAGAGCGGAACAACCAGGAGGAATAATCCCGGTCGTTCACAGCGTCCTCGCTGTGCGCCTCCCACTCAATGCGGGAGGACTTTTTCAAAGGAACCTCGCCACCGGACTGATGTCCGGCAGACGGGGTATCAACATATCTGGCGTTGACTTTTGGCACGCTGTTGAGTTCTCAAGGAACGGACGCTTCCTTTGTACTCACCCTCTCGGGCTTTCCTCCGGGCGCTTCCCTTCGGTATTTCGTGTTTCCAACCTTACCAGATCCGTTTTCCGTTCCGTTCCCGGTTCGGATTTCATTTCCGGTGGCCGTTGGAGGGCCTTTGCCTTTCGGCGTGGTCACTACTTTAGCGGATCCTCCCGGCTACTCATAATCGAGTCTGCGGATTCGAATTTCGGCATGCGGACATGCGAAATAGGACCCCGCGAAGGGGAAGTCGTAGGTAGTGGTTGGCCGCTTCCGGCTGCAGGCTGATTGCCGTACCCGGGTCAAGCGGCTCGGGCCACATTACGGACCTGCCAACGCCACGTCAAGTTCGGCGGCGGCGGGGCGTATGGGCCCGATAAGGGCTGACCGTGGGGTCGTTGGCCTCCCAGAAGCGCCACGGGTGGACGCTGCCCTCGCCGCCGACTCCGGTTCGAGGGCCGTTCTTGACCTGGTCGGGGTGGGTGGGTATCCCGGCGAGGATGCTGAGCGGCGCCTCGGGGCCCGCGCAGACGTCGGCGCCGTTGAGGGCACGGTCCACATCGAGGGCCGTGGCCAGGCGGGCGGGGCCTTTGGCCAGTTCCTTGTCATTTCGGGCCGAGAGTCGACGTTTGCGAGCCAGCTCGGCGCCTTCGATGACCTCTCCCGCGCGCAGCAGCACTCCGCTCGCGGCGCCCTCCGGGCCGCACACGAAGTTGAGGCAGTGCCACATGCCGTAGGTGAAGTACACGTACGCGTGTCCGGGCGGGCCGAACATCACGTCGTTGCGAGCGGTGCGGCCCCGATAGGCGTGGGAGCCCGGGTCCGCCTCCCCCGCGTACGCCTCGACCTCTGTCAGGCGCAGCTCGATCGGGCCCTCCGGCGAATTGCGGACGAGGACGCGGCCGAGCAGGTCGGGGGCCACCTCCAGGACAGGCCGGTCGAAGAACTCTCTGGGCAGGGGCGTACGGTCAGGTCCCGCGATCATGGCGTACGAGCGTAGTGCACCGGAGGTGTGCGGGTTCCGCGCGGAGGGCGGGCGGAACCTGGCCCGAGGGTCTTCTCGCCGCGAAGGTGAGGGCGCGAGGGTGAGAGAGCGGAACCACACGCGCGCCGGTCGCGTTTGTAGGGATCGAAGTCGACGATCCATCGATCGAATCAAGCCACAGGCAGGGTCCTGGGGAGGAGAGCCATGGGATTCAAGAAACTCCTTGCGAGTCTGGGTGCCGGCGGCGCGTCCGTCGAGACCGTGCTGACCGAGGCCAACGTGGTGCCGGGCGGTGTCGTCCAGGGCGAGGTGCGCATCCAGGGCGGCTCCGTCGACCAGCGGATCGAGGGACTGGCCGTGGGCCTGCAGGCCCGGGTCGAGGTCGAGGGCAACGACCAGGAGTTCAAGCAGGACGTCGAGTTCACCAAGCAGCGCCTCGGCGGTGCCTTCGAGCTGAAGGCGAACGCGGTGCACGCGGTGCCGTTCGGCCTCGACATTCCCTGGGAGACGCCGATCACCCACTTCGCCGGGCGCGAGCTGCACGGCATGAACATCGGTGTGACGACGGAGCTGGCGATCGCCCGCGCCGTGGACTCCGGTGACCTGGACCCGATCCACGTGCACCCGCTGCCCGCGCAGCAGGCCGTCCTGGACGCCTTCGGGCAGCTGGGCTTCCGCTTCAAGAGCGCCGACATGGAGAAGGGGCACATCCGCGGCACGCGGCAGAAGCTGCCGTTCTACCAGGAGATCGAGTTCTTCCCGCCGGAGCAGTACCGCGGTCTGAACCAGGTCGAGCTGAGCTTCGTCGCGGACGACCGCGAGATGGACGTCGTCCTGGAGATGGACAAGAAGCCCGGCCTGTTCAGCGAGGGCAGCGACTCCTACAAGTCGTTCAAGGTCGGTCTCCACGACTTCCAGGGCACGGACTGGGCCGCGTATCTGAACGCGTGGCTGTCCGAGGTCGGCAGCCGTCGCAACTGGTTCTGAGGCCTAGGCTCGTCAGCGCGGGCGATCGCCGTGATCGTGGGTGATCGCCGCGCTGGAGAACCGTTGTCTGTACCGATCACTCCGTACCGATCAGGAGGTGCCTACGTGCCCGAGGTCAACAGGCCGCCGCTGCCGCACGACTTCCACCCGCCCGTTCCGTCGTTCACGGTCACGAGCGCGGACTTCGAGGCGGGCGCGACGCTGCCGGACGCCCAGGTGTACGCGGCCGGGAACACATCGCCGCAGCTCCGGTGGGAGGGCTTCCCGCCGGGGACGAAGAGCTTCGCCGTGACGTGCTTCGACCCGGACGCCCCGACGGGCAGCGGATTCTGGCACTGGGTCGTGTTCGACATCCCCGCCTCGGTGACCGAACTGCCCACCGGTGCGGGCAGCGGCAAGTTCGAGGGACTGCCCGACGGCGCGGTCCAGGTGCGCAACGACTACGGGACGCAGAACTTCGGGGGCGCCGCCCCGCCGCCCGGTGACCCGGCGCACCGCTATGTGTTCACCGTGTACGCGGTCGACCAGGAGAAGCTGGGTCCCGACGCGGCCGCCACGCCCGCCGTGGTCGGCTTCAACCTGCGGTTCCACACGCTCGCGCGGGCGCACGTGGTCGCCGAGTACGCGGCGCTCGCGGAGGACTAGCACCCGCCGACCGTTCATTGAACGTTTGCCCGCCCCTGGTCTTGGAAGTGATCAGGGGCGGGCATCTTTTATTGCGTTGTCCATCCCGGCGCGCCCGGCCAGAGTTGATCCAAGCCCGCCACGGGGGTGGGCCGGTGCACACGGGAGGTGGGCGAGATGCGAGACACGCTGGTCCTGAACGCGAGCTTCGAACCACTGTCGACGGTGACGCTGAACCGGGCCGTCGTGCTGATCCTCCAGGACAAGGCCGTCGTGGAGCACGCCCACCCCGGCCTGCGGATGCGCGCCGCCGACCTGGACCTCCCCGTGCCCCGGGTGATCAGGCTCTGCCGGTACGTACGCGTGCCGTTCCGAAGACGTGCTCCGTGGTCACGGCGCGGGGTCCTCGTGCGTGACCGGCACCGGTGCGCGTACTGCGGCAGGCGCGCGACGACCGTGGACCACGTGGTGCCGCGCTCCCAGGGCGGCGCGGACAGCTGGCTGAACACGGTGGCGTCGTGCGCGCTCGACAATCACCGCAAAGCGGACCGGACGCCGGAGCAGGCGGGGATGCCGCTTCTCCGGGAGCCGTTCGAGCCGACGCCCGCCGACGCGATGCTGCTCACGCTCGGGCGTGAGGACCTGGAGGCACTGCCCGACTGGCTGGCACAGCCCGCCGCCTGACCGCCGGTACGACGCTGGGGCCGCACTCCTCGAGGAGTGCGGCCCCAGCGTCGTACTCGTACCGTACGCGCGTCAGTCGATGGGCGGCTGTTCGCGGCGCTCGACGCCGCCCGGGGTCTTGGGGGCGGCGGGGCCGCCGCCGGAGATCGGGCCGAAGTTGCCGAGCGCGCCGCCGAGGCCCTTGAGGGCGTCGCCGATCTCGCTGGGCACGATCCAGAGCTTGTTGGCATCGCCCTCGGCGATCTTCGGGAGCATCTGGAGGTACTGGTAGGAGAGCAGCTTCTGGTCGGGGTCGCCCGCGTGGATGGACTCGAAGACCGTGCGGATCGCCTGGGCCTCGCCCTCGGCGCGCAGGGCGGCGGCCCTGGCCTCACCTTCGGCGCGCAGGATCGCGGACTGCTTCTCACCCTCGGCGCGCAGGATCTCCGACTGGCGGACACCCTCGGCCTGGAGGATCGCGGCGCGCTTGTCGCGGTCGGCGCGCATCTGCTTCTCCATCGAGTCCTGAATGGAGGTGGGCGGCTCGATGGCCTTCAGCTCGACGCGGTTGACGCGGATGCCCCACTTGCCGGTGGCCTCGTCGAGGACGCCGCGAAGGGCCGCGTTGATCTCCTCGCGGGAGGTCAGGGTCCGCTCCAGGTCCATGCCACCGATGATGTTGCGCAGGGTGGTGACGGTGAGCTGCTCGATCGCCTGGATGTAGCTGGCGACCTCGTACGTCGCGGCGCGGGCGTCGGTGACCTGGTAGTAGATGACCGTGTCGATGTTCACGACCAGGTTGTCCTGGGTGATCACCGGCTGCGGCGGGAAGGGCACGACCTGCTCACGCAGGTCGATGCGGTTGCGGATGGAGTCGATGAACGGGACGACGATGTTCAGGCCCGCGTTCAGGGTGCGGGTGTAGCGGCCGAAGCGCTCCACGATGGCGGCGCTGGCCTGCGGGATGACCTGGATCGTCTTGATCAGGGCGATGAAGACCAGCACCACCAGAATGATCAGGACGATGATGATTGGTTCCATCGTGGTTCCCCACTACCCTTCGTGCTTCGGCGTTTCCGGAGGATCTTGGCGATCTCGCTGCGAGTCTTTCAGAACGCCGCCTGCCCCGTGAGGGGTTCCGATCACCCGGCGGCGTCATCTGACGGCCTGACGGACGGTGCCGCGCCGTCACATGACGACGGCCGTCGCCCCGTCGATCTCGACGACGTCCACCTGCTGGCCGGCCTCGAAGCTCTGCTCGGTGTCGAGCGGACGCGCCGACCACACCTCACCGGCGAGCTTGATGCGTCCGCCGGAGGCGTCGACCCGCTCCAGGACGACCGCCGACCTGCCCTTCAAGGCGTCGATTCCGCTGGCCAGTTCGGGCCGTTGGGAGCGGTGCCGGGCGGCGATCGGCCGGACGACCGCGATCAGGGCGACGGAGACGGCGACGAAGACGATCGTCTGCGCCACGGCTCCGCCGCCGACGGCCGCGGTCGCCGAGGCGGCCACCGCGCCGACGGCGAGCATGCCGAACTCCGGCATCGCGGTCACTACCAGCGGGATTCCCAGGCCGACCGCGCCGATCAGCCACCACACCCATGCGTCGATGTCCACATAATCATGGTAGGGCCGCGGCTCCCGTTACGGACAGGGCGTACAGGGTCAGCCGAGCGGCAGGCCCTGCGCGGTCCAGCGGTCGCCCCGCTGCTCGACGACCAGCGGCAGGCCGAAGCAGAGGGAGAGGTTGCGCGAGGTCAGTTCGAGCTCCAGCGGGCCCGCGGCGAGGACCTTGCCCTGGCGGATCATCAGGACGTGTGTGAAGCCCGGGGCGATCTCCTCGACGTGGTGCGTGACCATGATCATCGAGGGGGCGATGGGGTCGCGGGCGAGCCGGCCGAGCCGGCGCACCAGGTCCTCGCGGCCGCCGAGGTCGAGACCGGCGGCGGGCTCGTCGAGGAGCAGCAACTCGGGGTCGGTCATCAGGGCGCGGGCGATGAGGGTGCGCTTGCGCTCGCCCTCGGAGAGGGTGCCGAACTTCCGGTCCAGGTAGTCGCTCATGCCGAGGCGGTCGAGGAAGGCGCGGGCGCGCTGCTCGTCGATGTCCTCGTAGTCCTCCTGCCAGCCGGCCGTCATGCCGTACGCGGCGGTGAGGACGGTCTGCAGGACGGTCTGGCCCTTCGGCAGCTTGTCGGCCATGGCCATGCCCGCCATGCCGATGCGCGGGCGCAGCTCGAACACGTCGACCTTGCCGAGCTGTTCGCCGAGGACCGTGGCGGTGCCCTTGCTCGGGAAAAGGTAGCTGGACGCCACGTTGAGGAGGGTGGTCTTGCCCGCCCCGTTCGGGCCGAGGATGACCCAGCGCTCCCCCTCCTTGACCGACCAGGAGACCTGGTCCACCAGAGCCCGGCCCTCGCGGACCACGGATACGTCCTTAAGCTCCAGTACTTCGCTCATGAGCGCGGTCTCTCCCATTGCAGTCTCGGCTGTCGCGGCGTCCGTGGACTCTGTGGACGCAGCCCCCGGATAAAACCTACGCCACTGGCCGACCGTTCCCGTGCTGAGGCCGGTCCTTAGGCTGTGTGCATGCTCTCGGAACCACGCTCAGGACGCTTGGCCGCATGGGGAAACGCCCTTTTGGCCGGACTTGTTTCGCCGGACGACGCGGTGCACGCGATCGTGGAGGACGACGCGGTGCACCGCGTCGAGGGGCTGCCCGGGGAGTCGGCGCCCGTCGGTCTGACGCTCGCGCTCGGGCGGCTGCGGGGGCTCGGGGTGACCGGGCTCCGGGTGGCGCTGCCGGTGCCGGGCCATCCGCTCGGCCTGAGCGGGCCGCCCGCCTTCAACGAGCGGGCACTGGAGGCCGAGGAGGCCGTCGTCGCCTCCGGTGCGGCCTACGGCCTCGTGCCCGAGGTGTACGAGGCGGGCCCCGAGGACGCGACGGCCGTGGAGGACGTCCACGTCGAGGTCGTGTGGCACTGTCTGCCGGTGCGCGAGGCGCCGCCCGCCGACGTGCCGTCGCTCGGGGAGGCGGAGCGGGAGCTCGCGGAGGCGATGCGGGAGGCCACGCAGGTCCTCTCGCGGCTCGACGTGGCGGCTTCGGGGCCGCTCGCCGAGGCGGCGCTCGACGCGTACCGGGCGCGGGCGGACCGGGGGCGCGAGCTGCTCGCGCCGGGGTATCCGCCGCGTGCGGTACGGGTGTTGGAGCTGGCGCAGCGCGTGGGCCTACTGGTGTCGATGGCCTACGACCACGGGCACGGGGGCGCTGTGAGCGCGTCGGAGATGGCCGCGCGGGCGGCGGCTCTGCAGCCGGTGGAACGCACGGCCCGGCGGGCGCAGGTCGCC
Source organism: Streptomyces spectabilis (assembly GCF_008704795.1). NCBI lineage: Bacteria > Bacillati > Actinomycetota > Actinomycetes > Kitasatosporales > Streptomycetaceae > Streptomyces > Streptomyces spectabilis. The sequence goes on from NZ_CP023690.1 coordinate 2,483,492, forward strand.
GCGTACAACTCGTACGTCGAGGTGCTTGAGGGCGGGCGGGGTTAGTCCGCCCTGTCAGCCGGCCCGGCTGTCGGGGGCGGCGGCGGGTGGGCGGACGCGCGGGACCCCGCGGACCGTGGTCCGCGGGGTCCTGTGCCCGTGGGTGTCGCGCGTCAGTGGTTCACCGACTGGTTGGCGAACGCCGGGTTGAGGATGCCGACCACGCTCGCGCTGTTGCCGGTGGCGTTCACCGGCACGTGCACCGGGGCCTGCACGAGGTTGCCGGAGCCGATGCCCGGGGAGTTCGTGGCCTTGCCGTCGGCGTCGGCGTCGGTGGCGGAGGCTGCTCCGGCGGCGGCGCCCGCGGCGAGACCGGCGACGGCGACGGCCAGGGCGGCCTTCTTGGCGATGCTCATGGTGTGTTCCTTCTGGTGGCGCTGGTGGCGGGGGCCCCGGCCGTGCGGCCGGGGCTGTGCTGGGCGACGCGACGCGCGCGGCCTGGGGGGGGAGGTGGGCCGCGCGCGTGCGGTCAGACGTTCTCGCAGACGTTCCCGAAGGTGGGGTTCAGGATGCCGACGACGCTGACGCTGTTGCCGCAGGCGTTCACCGGGATGTGCACCGGGGCCTGGACCAGGTTGCCGGAGACGACGCCCGGGGAGTTCTTGGCCACGCCGTTGGCGTCGGCGCCACCGTGGGCGGAAGCCATACCGGCGCCGGCGACCAGCAGGCCACCCGCCATCATCGTGATGGCCGCGGCCTTCTTCACGTTCTTCACTACTGAGACCCTCCTAGCGGAAGCTGCGGCTGAAGCGCCGCAGCACGCACTGGAGAACGCCCGCGCACCGCGGGGGATGCGCCATCTGGGGGACATCCACACGACGGTATGAATCTCAGCCCGGAACGCGACGGTCCGTACTGACCGCCCCCGGTGTGCGCCCGGGGGCGCTCATTGCCCCCGCGCGCCAAGGGGGAGCTGGGGGATCAGCCCGCCACGCCGTGGCGCACGGCCCAGAGCGCGGCCTGGGTGCGGTCGGCGAGGTCCAGCTTCATGAGGATGTTCGACACGTGCGTCTTGACGGTCTTCTCGGAGAGGACGAGGGCGCGGGCGATCTCGCGGTTCGAACGGCCGTCCGCGATCAGGCCGAGCACCTCGCGCTCCCGCTCGGTCAGCGAGCCGCCCCTGCCCTGTGAGTGGTTGGCCTCCTCCTGGGACAGCAGGGCGCCCGCCACCTCGGGCTGGAGCAGGACGTGCCCGGCGTGCACGGAGCGGATGGCTCCGGCGAGGGCCTCGGGGTCCACGTCCTTGTAGACGTAGCCGGCGGCGCCCGCGCGCAGGGCGGGCACGACGGTGCGCTGCTCGGTGAAGCTGGTGACGATGAGCACGCGCGCGGGGTTGGCCAGCTCGTGCAGCTTGCGCAGCGCGTCCACGCCGTCCATGCCGGGCATCTTGACGTCCATCAAAACGACGTCCGGCTTCAGCTCCTCGGCGCGCGCGACGCCTTCGGCGCCGTCCGAGGCCTCGCCGACGACCTCGATGTCGTCCTGGATCTCCAGGAACGTCCGCAGGCCGCGGCGCACCACCTGGTGGTCGTCGACCAGGAGCACCCGGATCCGCCTTGTGACCGGGGCGGGCACCGCCCCTTCGTTCTCAGCCACCGGGAACCTCCATCTCGATCGTGGTGCCCTTGCCGGGCTCCGATGCCACGGTCAGCCGTCCGCCGACCCCGCCGGCCCGGTCCCGCATGGAGACCAGGCCCAAGTGCCGCCCGGCGCGACGGGTCGCGCGCGGGTCGAATCCCTTGCCGTCGTCCGTGACGCGCAGCACCGCGCCCGTGCCGTGCCGCTCCAGGGTGACGCTCACGCGGTCCGCCTCCGCGTGCCGCAGCGCGTTGTGCAGGGCCTCCTGGGCGACGCGGAGCATGGCTTCCTCCTGGGCCGCGGGCAGGGCGCGCACTCCGGTGCTCTCGAAGGTGACCGCGGCCGAGTGGGCGCGGTCCAGGACCTGGATGTGGGTGCGCAACGTGGCGACCAGGCCGTCCTCGTCGAGGGCGGCGGGGCGCAGCTCCACCACCGCGGCGCGCAGCTCGTCGGCCGCCTCGGCCGCGAGCGCGGCCACCTGCTGGAGCTCGCCCTTGGCGCGGGCCGGGTCCCGGTCGACCAGGGCGGCGGCGGCCTGGGCCGTCAGGCGCAGGGAGAACAGCTTCTGGCTGACGGCGTCGTGCAGTTCGTGGGCGAGCCGGGAGCGCTCCTCGGCGATGGTCAGCTCGCGGCTGCGCTCGTACAGACGGGCGTTGGTGAGGGCGATCGCCGCGTGCTGGGCGAGGATCGAGAGCAGTTCCTCGTCCTCCTCGTCGAAGCCGCAGCCGCCTGTGGGCTTCGAGCAGTTCTTGTTCGCCAGGAAGAGCGCGCCGAGCGTCTCGTCGCCGTACCGGATGGGGAGGCCGAGGAAGTCGGACATGTCCGGGTGGGCGGAGGGCCAGCCCTCGAAGCGGGGGTCCTCGCGGACGTCGGCGAGCCGCTCCGGCTCGGCCTTCTGGAGCATCGCGGCGAGGATGCCGTGCTGGCGCGGGAGCGGTCCGATGGCCTTCCACTGCTCGTCGGTGACGCCGTCGACGACGAACTGGGCGAAGCCGCCGTGGTCGTCGGGGACGCCGAGGGCCGCGTACTCCGCGGACAGCAGCTCGCGGGCGGAGGCGACGATCGTCTTGAGGACGTCGCGCACCTCCAGCTGACTGCTCATGGCGAGCAGGGCCGAGCTCACCGCGTACAGCCCGGACCGGGGACCTTGACTCATGCGCCAACCGTACCGGCGAGGTGTGACAGCGCGTATCCGCCCTGTGGCGGCAGGGAGCTAGGGCGCTGGGACTAGGTCGAGTGGCCCTCGATCCCCCGCCTTAGGACGGCCCGGCGCCTTAGGACGAAGGGACCCGCACGACTGCGGCCGCCGTACGAGGCGCCGGGGCGGGTCCCGTTCCTACGGTGGGGCCACCGGCCGCCGCGCGGCGGCCGGGGCGGGCCGAGGACACCGATGACAAGGGGACGCGCCATGCCGGTTGCGATCATCACGGGGGCTTCGAAGGGACTCGGGCGAGCGCTGGCCGCGGCGCTCGCGGAGCGCGGCTGGGACCTGGTCCTGGACGCGCGTACGGACGCGGTCCTGAGGGAGGCCGCGCGGGAGCTCGGCGGCCGTGGCGGGCGCGTGCGCGCCGTTTCAGGGGACGTCACGGACGCCGGGCACCGCACCGCCCTGGTGGCGGCGGCGCGCGCCTTCGGCGGACTCGATCTGCTGGTGAACAACGCGAGCGCGCTGGGCGCCGAGCCGCTGGTCCGCCTGGAGGCGCACCCGCTGGACGGCCTGCGGCAGGCCCTGGAGACGAACGTGGTGGCCGCGCTGGGGCTCGTACAGGAGGCGCTGCCCCTGTTGCGCGCCTCGCGCGCGGGCGGCGCGGTGGTCAGTGTCAGCTCGGACGCGGCGGCGGAGGCGTACGAGACGTGGGGCGGGTACGGGGCGTCCAAGGCGGCGCTCGACCAGCTGACGGCGGTCCTCGGCGCGGAGGAGCCGGGGCTTCGGGTGTGGGCCGTCGATCCGGGTGACATGCGCACGGACCTCTATCAGGCGGCGGTGCCGGTCGACGACTCCTCGGGGCGGCCGCTGCCTCAGACGGTGGTGCCCGCGTTCCTGCGGCTGCTCGACGAGCGTCCGGCGAGCGGGCGGTACGCGGCTCCCGCGCTCCTGTCGGCGTCATGACGGTCGTGGTGCGGGTGCCCGAGGGGCTCGACGCGGCGCTGCCGGTGGAGCGGCGGGGCCGCGGTCTTCGCCGGGATTCCGTGCGGCTGCTCGTGTCGCGGGGCGGTGCGGTGTCGCACCACGCCTTCACGGAGCTGCCGGGGCTGCTGCGGGCCGGTGACGTGCTCGTCGTGAACACCTCGCCGACGCTGCCGGCGGCGGTCGACGGGCGGATGGGGCACGCGCGCGTAGTGGTGCATTTCTCGACGCTCGGGCCGGACGGACGGTGGGCCGTGGAGCTGCGGGACCCCGATGGGAAGGGCACCACGCGCGCGCGTGCGGGCGGGCCCGAGGGGGCGGTAGTCGAGCTTCCCGGGGAGGTGCGTCTCGTATATGGGGAGCCGTTGAGCGCGGACAGCGGGCGGTTGTGGTGGGCGCGGGTGCCGGTGGACGTGCCGCGGCTGCTGCGCCGCCACGGGCGGCCCATTCGTTACTCCTATACGGAGCGGGACCAGCCGTTGTCCGTGTACCAGACGGTGTTCGCCGTGCCGTCGGCCGATGGCACGGGGAGCGCGGAGATGCCGAGCGCGGCGCGGCCGTTCACCCCGCGCCTGGTGGCGCGGCTCGTGAGCCGGGGCGTGCAGTTCGCTCCGGTCCGGCTGCACACGGGGGTGGCGTCGCCAGAGGCGCACGAGCCGCCGTATCCGGAGCGGTTCGCGGTGCCGGAGCCGTCGGCGCGGCTGATCAACGCGGCGCGGGCGGGCGGCGGCCGCGTCGTCGCGGTCGGCACGACGGCGGTGCGGGCCGTGGAGTCGGCGGCCGGGCCCGACGGGGTGGTGCGGGCGGCGGCGGGGCGCACCGGCCTGGTGGTGACGCCGGAGCGGGGCGTGCGGGTCGTGGACGGGCTCCTCACCGGGCTGCACGAGCCGGAGGCCTCGCATCTGCTGATGCTGGAGGCGGTGGCGGGGCGGGCGGCCGTGGAGCGGGGTTATGCCGAGGCGGTACGCCGTCTCTACCTGTGGCACGAGTTCGGAGACGTCCACCTCCTCCTACGGGAGGAGTTTGCTCACTGAGAGCATTGCTTCAGCAACTGCTGGTGAAACTGTTACGTGTCCGATGTGAGCCCGCGCATAGGACGCACATCACGTACGAAGCCTCTTAGTGGACGGCAGGGCGCAGTAAAGGGGGGCTAAGCACAGGCATCGGCGCCGGTGGCGGACCCCCCGGTCCACTATCCCGGATCGTATGTCGCTTCTTTGCCACGCAATTTTGCGCCCGCTAAGAATTGCTCCCGTCGCTCGGCGCCGCGGTCCTCGCACCGCGGCGTTTTGCCGGTAGCAAGCACCTGTCCCCCGCCGGTGGCAGAGCGACCTCCCGATACGAAGAGGTCCACTCCGCATGTCCAAGCACGCCCCCTCTGGTCATAGTCGCGCGACCCTGACCAAGGCCCAGAAGTTCTCGATCGCCGGTGTCGCCACGCTCGGTGCCGCCGCCCTCGCCTTCTCCATCGTGCCGGGCAGCTCCCAGACCGAGGCGACGCAGACCGAGGCCCTCGGCGCCCACGCCGCCGCCTGGTCCGTGCCCGCCAAGACGCAGCAGGCCGTGCACGAGAGCGTCAGCAAGCAGCACGCCAACGCCGACAAGCAGGCCAAGGACGCCGCCGCGAAGAAGAAGGCCGAGGACGAGGCCGCGGCGAAGAAGAAGGTCGAGGACGACCGCAAGGCGAAGGAGACCGCGAGCCGCGCGGCCGCGCGCAAGCCGGTCTACGCCAACAACCTCGACGGCTGGATCCGCCAGTCCCTCGACATCATGAAGTCCAAGGGCATCCCCGGCTCGTACGAGGGCCTGCACCGCAACATCATGCGCGAGTCCACGGGCAACCCGAACGCCATCAACGGCTGGGACATCAACGCCCAGAAGGGCACCCCGTCGATCGGCCTGCTCCAGGTCATCCAGCCGACGTTCAGCGCGTACCACGTCGACGGCACGTCGACGAACATCTACGACCCGGTCGCCAACATCACCGCCGCCGCCAACTACGCGGCCCACCGGTACGGCTCGATCGACAACGTCAACGGCGCCTACTGAGCCGCACCTCCAGGATCGGACCTCCCCCGAGGCCGAGCTCACAGACGCCGAAGGGCGGCACCCCGCGTGGGGTGCCGCCCTTCTTCGTGTGTCCGCGCGCGGTCTACTTGCGCATGACCTCCGGCTCGTGGCGGCGCAGGAAGCGGGCCACGAGGAAGCCGCAGAACGCGCCGAGGGCGAGCAGGGCGGCCATGTCCATGATGTAGGCGCCCCCCTCGTGGTCCCACAGCGGATCGGTGGCGCCCGGGTCGTCCGGGTTGGGGCTGATCCTGTTGAAGTCCAGCGTGGCGCCGGCGGCGGCGACCGCCCAGCGCGACGGCATCAGGAACGAGAACTGGTTGACGCCGACCGTGCCGTGCAGGATGAACAGGCAGCCGGTGAACACGACCTGGATGATCGCGAACATGACCAGCAGCGGCATGGTCTTCTCTGCGGTCTTCACCAGGGCCGAGATGATCAGGCCGAACATCATCGAGGTGAAGCCGAGGGCCATGATCGGCAGGGAGAGTTCGAGCAGCACCTGGCTGCCGAGGACCAGGCCCTTCTCGGGGATCTCACGGGTGGAGAAGCCGATCGCGCCGACCAGGCCGCCCTGGAGCACCGTGATCATGCCGAGGACGATCACCTTGGACATCAGATACGCGGAGCGCGACAGGCCGGTCGCGCGCTCGCGTTCGTAGATCACCCGCTCCTTGATCAGCTCGCGCACGGAGTTCGCGGCGCCCGCGAAGCAGGCGCCGACCGCGAGGATCAGGAGGACCGTCGTGGCCGTGCCGTTCGGGATGATCTTGCCGGTCCGCGGGTTCACCACCGGCAGCAGGCCCTTGTCCGGGTCGATCAGCAGGCTCACCGCGCCGAGCACCGCGGGCAGGATCAGCATCAGCGCCATGAAGCCCTTGTCGGACGCGATGACCGACACATAGCGGCGGATCAGCGTGATCAGCTGGGAGCCCCAGCCCTGCGGCTTGGGCGGCTTGATCGCCTGCGGCGGCGGCATGTGTACGGACTGCGCGGCGACGGCGTCGATGTCCGCGGCGTACATCTGGTAGTGCTGCGAGCCCTTCCAGCGGCCCGCCCAGTCGTAGTCGCGGTAGTTCTCGAACGCGGAGAACACATCGGCCCAGGTGTCGTAGCCGAAGAAGTTCAGGGCCTCCTCGGGCGGGCCGAAGTACGCCACCGAGCCGCCCGGCGCCATCACCAGGAGCTTGTCGCACAGGGCCAGCTCGGCCACGGAGTGCGTGACCACCAGGACCGTGCGGCCGTCGTCGGCCAGGCCGCGCAGGAGCTGCATGACGTCGCGGTCCATGCCCGGGTCGAGGCCCGACGTGGGCTCGTCCAGGAAGATCAGCGACGGCTTGGTGAGCAGCTCAAGGGCGACCGAGACGCGCTTGCGCTGGCCACCGGAGAGGGAGGTGACCTTCTTGTCCTTGTGGATGTCGAGCTTCAGCTCGCGCAGCACCTCGCCTATGCGCTGCTGGCGCTCCTGGTCGCTGGTGTCGGCCGGGAAGCGGAGCTTGGCCGCGTACTTGAGCGCCTTGTTGACGGTCAGCTCCTTGTGCAGGATGTCGTCCTGCGGGACCAGACCGATGCGCTGCCGCAGCTCGGCGAACTGCTTGTACAGGTTCCGGTTGTCGTAGAGGACGTCGCCCTGGTTGGCGGGCCGGTAGCCGGTCAGCGCCTTGAGCAGGGTGGACTTGCCGGAGCCCGAGGGGCCGATGACCGCGATCAGCGACTTCTCCGGGACGCCGAAGGAGACGTCCTTGAGGATGTCCTTGCCGCCGTCGACCGTGACGGTCAGATGGCGCGCGGAGAAGGAGACGTCACCGGTGTCGACGAACTCCTCGAGACGGTCCCCGACCAGGCGGAACGTCGAGTGGCCGACACCGACGATGTCGTTCGGGCCGATGAGGACCGTCGACGCCTTCGCGATCGGCATGCCGTTGACGTACGTGCCGTTGTGCGAGCCGAGGTCGCGCAGCTCGAAGCGGCCGTCGGGCGTCGAGGTGAACTCGGCGTGGTGTCGCGAGACCTGGAGGTCGGAGACCACCAGCTCGTTCTCCAGGGCGCGGCCGATGCGCATCTTTCGGCCAAGCGCGAACTGGTGGTACGTCGTCGGGCTGCGGTCGCCGTAGACCGGCGGGGCCCCCGCCGCGCCACCGGGTCCCACGCCCGCGCCCGGGCCCTGCTGCGGTGGCACCTGCGCGTGCTGCGGCTGCGGTGCCTGGTGCTGCTGCGGCTGCGGCCAGGCCTGCTGCTGCGGCATCTGCTGCTGGTGCTGCTGATACTGCGGCGCCTGGTGCTGCGGCTGCGCCGCCCAGCCCGGAGCCTCCTGATGGCCGAGTCCTGGCTGGCCAGGGGCCTGCTGCGGCGGAGCGTGCTGCGCCTGCGGCACCCCGTGCTGCGCCTGCTGCTGCGCCCCCGGCGCGGACATGGCCGCGGCGGCGGCGCCGGGTGCGCCGCCGGAGAGGACGAGCTGCGGCCCGTCGGTCGCGTTGCCCAGATGGACGGCCGACCCGGGGCCGATTTCCACCTGGTGGATCCGCTGACCCTGCACGAAGGTGCCGTTGGTGGAGCCGTGGTCCTCGATGACCCAGCTCCGGCCGCTCCAGCTGATCGTCGCGTGCCGCCAGGAGACCCTGGCGTCGTCGAGCGCGATGTCACCCTGCGGATCGCGTCCGAGGGTGTAGGTCCGGGACGCGTCGAGCGTCCATGACCTGCCATTCAATTCCAGTACGAGTTCCGGCACTCCATGCCCCACTGAGTTGTCCCCCGAGTTGCCCCCATCATGGGGAGTCTAGGGATGTCGAACATCGGGGGGAACTATTTCAGGCGGAGGCCACTGACCGAAAGTCGGGCCTTGTGAAGACTGCGTACGAGCCACTATGACTGCCCCGTTGACGGGGCAGATATCGCCTCGGAAAGTGGTAAGGGCTCTCAGCGAGTACGGATCGCGAGCATGCCGCACATATCGACCATGTCACCCATGTCGTCGATATCGCCTATGCCGTGCGTCCGCGCCCGAGGGCGACGCGCGGCGACCTCGGGGGGTCTGATGGTGAGCGGCGGGTACGAGGGCGGGCGGCGGAGCGTGCCCTGGGGAGATGTGCTGCTCTCCGCGATCGCGGCGGTCAGCTGGGCATTGATCGGCATGGCGGGCACGGCGGCCCTTGGTCTGCACCTGCTCGGCGCGGACGCCGCGGCGTCGCTCGGGCCGATGACGGCGGCGGCGATCGCCCTGGGCGTCGGCGGCTCCATCACCCCATCCGGTGATGTGTCGGCCTTCGGTCTCGAGGGTGCCGAGGCGACCACGGCCATTGACGTCGCCCCCCTGGGAGTGGGTCTTGTCGGGGCGGTCCTCCTCTCCTACTTCTTTTTACGTTCCTTGCGCGGCGCGGGAGTTGTGATCTCACCCGCCGAACTCGCGGCGCGCGCGGGCGCGGTGCTCGCTCTCTTCGTCGCCATGCTCGGCGGGCTCGCCTGGGCGGGTCACGACGTCATCACGATCAACGGCGAACAGCTGGGCATCGACAAAGGAATTGACAAGGGAATCGACAAAGGGCTCGACGACCTTCCCGGAGGCATCGGCGACAGGATTCCCGACGGCCTCAAGGACATCGGTGGCATCGGGGACATCGGCGGGCTCCTTCCGGACCGCCTGCGCGACCTCGTCGACGCGAAGGCCGCGGTCGGCTTCACCGTCGACACCGGAGCCACGTTGCTCGGTGGCGCGATCTGGACGGTCGTGGTGCTGCTCATCGCGCTGCTCGCGTCCCGCCGGACACCGCTGCCGCCCGGCTTCCAGGTCCTCCACCGGCTGCTGCGGCCCGCGGCGTCCGCCTTCGTCGCGGTCGTCCTGATGGCCGTCGTCGCGGGGCTCGCGGCCGCGGCGTACGCGGCGATCGGCGACGACCACCCGAAGCGGGTCATCGGCGGCGCGCTCCTCGGCGCCCCCAACGGCGTGTTCCTCGGCCTGCCCGTCGGCCTCTTCGTCCCCTTCGACGGCGAGGCCTCGGGCGTCCTCACGCAGTTCCTGCCGGACCCGGTGGACGATCTGCTGCGCGACTCCGACAAGCCCCTGACCCTGGGGCGGCTCGCCGAACTCGACGGGCGGGTGTGGCTGCTCGGGGTCGCGACCGTGGTGATGATGCTGTTCGCGGGGGTCCTCACGGCGGTACGCAGTCCGCTGGCGCGGGCCTCGGCGGCTCCGGGGGCCTCGGCCGAGGGCGCTTCCGGGGGTCTCGCCGGGTTCATCGGGCGCTGCGCCCTGACGCTCGGGGCGGTCACGGCCGTGGCGCTGCCGCTGATGGCCTGGCTGACCAGGGTGTCCGCGGACGCCTCCCTCTCCGTGCTCGGCATCGACGCGTTCGGAGGAGGGCTCGAACTGCGCGGGAACCTGGCGATGGCCGCGCTCCTCGGTGCGGCGTGGGGGGCCGGGGCCGGAGCGGCCGGGGCGCTGCTCGCGCGGGCGACCGGGGCGGCGGGCGGCCGGGTGGCACCACTGGCCCTGCCCGCGCAGGCGCCGCCGCCGCAGGTGCCGGGGCCCTATCGGCAGAGCACGCCGTACCGGCCGCCGCGGGCGGAGACGAACCCGTACCTGCGCGTACGGGACGGGGGGCCCGGCCCGGACAGGGGGCCCGGCCCCGGTGCGGGTGGGGCCCCGCCCGGCAGTGGCGCGCCGACCGTCGCGAGCCCCGTGCCACCGCCGCCGGACGAGGCGAGGCGGGGGCGCCGGGGGGCGCGGGAGTGGCCGACGCCGCCGCCTCCCCCACCGCCACCGCCACCGCCACCGACGCCCCCGAGGCGAAGGCCCTGACGGCCCACCGGGGTGGTTCCGGCATCCCGCAGGTCCGGGCCCCGGCGAGGCCGGCGAGATTCGGGTGGGCGGGTGGGAAAACACCCGCTGCGGCAGCAGCGGCACCACCCACCGCTGCCGCAGCGCCCCCCTCGGAGCCAGGGAGTGACAGGCAGGCAGGGCCACGGCAAGCAGAGCGGGGCCGGGGGATGAACAAGGGGGCCCGGGGGTGTCCGGCAGCCGGACACCCCCGTCACCCGGCCCGCGCCGCCAGCTACCGTGGGGATCACCATGAGTGCCTCCACGCCCCCCGCGCCCCCGGGCGCCGCCGCTCCGTCCGGCACCCCCTCGTCGGCCGGTGCCAACGCTGATCTCCCCACGCTGCTCGTCAAGATCTTCGGCAAGGACCGCCCGGGCATCACCGCCGGCCTCTTCGACACGCTCGCCGCGTACTCCGTGGACGTCGTCGACATCGAGCAGGTCGTGACCCGGGGCCGCATAGTGCTGTGCGCGCTGGTCACCGCGCCTCCACCCGGCCTCGAAGGGGATCTGCGAGCCACCGTCCACTCGTGGGCGGACTCCGTGAATCTGCAGGCCGAGATCATCTCGGGCCGGGGCGACAACCGCCCGCGCGGCCTGGGCCGGTCCCATGTGACGGTGCTCGGCCACCCGCTCACCGCCGAGTCGACCGCCGCGATCGCCGCGAGCATCACAGCGACCGGCGGGAACATCGACCGCATCTTCCGGCTCGCCAAGTACCCGGTCACGGCCGTGGAGTTCGCGGTGTCCGGCACGGAGACCGAGCCCCTGCGCACGGCGCTCGCGCTGGAGGCCGCGGCGCTCGGTGTCGACGTCGCGGTCGTCGCCGCGGGTCTGCACCGCCGCGCGCAGCGCCTGGTCGTGATGGACGTCGACTCGACGCTGATCCAGGACGAAGTGATCGAGCTGTTCGCCGCGCACGCGGGCTGCGAGCAGGAGGTCGCGGAGGTGACGGCGGCCGCGATGCGCGGCGAGCTGGACTTCGAGCAGTCGCTGCACGCGCGCGTCGCCCTCCTCGAAGGCCTCGACGCCTCGGTGGTCGACAAGGTCCGCTCGGAGGTGCGGCTCACTCCGGGCGCGCGCACGCTCATCCGCACCCTCAAGAGCCTCGGCTACCAGGTCGGTGTGGTCTCCGGCGGCTTCACCCAGGTCACCGACGATCTGAAGGAACGTCTCGGTCTGGACTTCGCCCACGCCAACACCCTGGAGATCGCCGACGGCAGGCTCACGGGCAAGGTGACCGGCGAGGTCGTGGACCGCGCGGGCAAGGCCCGGCTGCTGCGCCGCTTCGCCCACGAGGCGGGCGTCCCGCTGGAGCAGACGGTCGCGATCGGTGACGGCGCGAACGACCTCGACATGCTCAACGCCGCCGGTCTCGGCGTCGCGTTCAACGCCAAGCCGATGGTCCGCGAGGCCGCCCACACGGCCGTCAACGTGCCGTTCCTCGACACCGTCCTGTATCTGCTGGGCGTCACCCGCGAAGAGGTCGAGGCCGCGGACATGCATCTGGACCACGAGTAGGCACCACCAGCACGAGCGGTCCGCCGGGGCGGCGCCGAGCACCGCGTGGCCGGTACGAGTCGGGCCCGGCACCCCTGGGGTGCCGGGCCCTCCGCATGGGTCGGCGGGGCGTGCCGTGCCGCTATTCGGACGGTGCCCAGTAGTCCACCAGGGTCGCCGTGCCGGGCTCGAGCCCCTTCCACGAGCCGGTGTACGTCAGGACGGCGAACGCCGACGTCGGGAAGCCGCGGCGGTTCATCCGCACCTGGGCGTCGCCCTCGGCCTCTCCGGCCAGGACGTCGGCGAGGCCGTGGACGCCGGGGTTGTGCCCGATGAGGATCAGGTCGCGCATGTCGTCCGGGGTTTCGTTGAGCACGGCGATCAGCTCTCCGGGGGAGGCTTCATAGACCCGGTCCTCGTACACCGTCCGGGGACGCTGCGGGAGTTCCTGGACGGCGAGCTTCCAGGTCTCGCGGGTCCTGGCGGCGGTCGAGCACAGGGCCAGGTCGAAGGCGATTCCGGTCTCGGCGAGTTTGCGGCCGGCGACGGGGGCGTCCTTGCGACCGCGCTCGGCGAGCGGCCGCTCGTGGTCGGACACCTGGGGCCAGTCGGCCTTCGCATGCCGGAAAAGGACAATCCTGCGGGGTTCTGCGACGCTCATGCGTCCCAGCTTCGCATGAAACACGCCATCGGGCGCAGGGAGTTGGCGGGCTGCCCCGGCAGGGGTGACGGGGCGTTCACCCCGTGTCTCCTGAGGTGGTGCGCCCGCCCGCGACCAGGCACGAACGCCTCACAGAAGGCTGGCGAAGACGGTCTTGACGCGCTCGAAGAGGTGGGTGACGACGGGCTCGCCGCTCGCCGCGTGGGCGTCCACCGGATTCAGTATCAGCAGGAGCAGGGCGGCGAAGGCGATCGCGGGCAGGGCGATGGCCCACCACGGGAGCTGGATCTCGACGGCGGTGGGCTCCGCCTGCTTCGCCGGGTCGCGTCGGGTGTGCGCACGGACCGACATGCCGCCTCCAAGAACGTTCGAGTGCTCCCGGCCGCGTCGTCGCGGCCACATCTCGAAGTTACGGAGTTCCGGCCCCTCGGCCCATCCGGTGATCCACCCAGTTAACCCTGACACTGACCCCCTAGGGGATGGTGGGGCTAGCACCACCATCCCGCCGGGGAGGGCTTGTTCGCCGGCGGTCCGGCGCGGCCTCAGGGCGAGGCGATGGACGCGATGATCCCGATGATCACGGTAATGGCCAGCATCGCGCCGAGCACGATGAGGAGCTTCTTCTGGCCGTTCTGGGGGTTCGGGTCGAGCACTGGCATGCCGCAAGTCTCCCACCCCGGGCCGGTGGGCCCGCCCTCGGGGTGCACGGGCCCGGGCCGGGGTCCCTGAGCCCGCCCCCGGCCTGCGGCGACCCGCCCGCGGGAAGGCCGGGCGGGCCGCCGGGTCGGGCCACCGGGTCAGGCCGCCGCCCGCGCCGCCACCTCGTCCTCGATGGTGCGGTCGCGGCCCGCCAGGAAGCCGACCGCGATCTGCGGCACCATCAGGCCCGCCATGAGCGCGAGCGGCAGGCCCCAGCCCCCGCTGTGCTGGTAGAGCACGCCCACGAGGAGCGGGCCCGGAATCGAGATCAGATAGCCGGTGCTCTGTGCGAAGGCGGAGAGCTTGGCGACGCCCGCGCTGCTCTTGGCGCGCATGCCGACCATGGTGAGCGCGAGCGGGAAGGCGCAGTTGGAGATGCCGCACAACAGCGCCCAGGCCCAGGCGCCGCCCGCAGGGGCGAGGTACAGGCCCGCGTACCCGGCGAGACCGCAGGCGCCGAGGACGATCACGACGGGGCCCTGGTGGGGAAGGCGGGTCGCCACGCGCGGGATCACGAAGGCGAGCGGCACGCCCATGGCCATCGTGACGGCGAGCAGCACCCCGGCCTCGCTCGCGGGCACGCCCGCGTCCCGGAAGATCTGCGGCAGCCAGCCCATGGTGATGTACGCGGCGGTGGCCTGGAGTCCGAAGAAGCAGGCGAGGGCCCATGCCGTACGGCTGTGGGTGATGCGTAGCGCGTCGTCCTCGCGCCGGACGGCGGCCGGGACCCGTTCGGCGGCACCCGTCCCGGTGCGCCCTTCGCGCACCAGCGGCAGCCACGGCACGACGGCGACCACCGCGAGGGCCGCCCACACGGCGAGCCCGGTGCGCCAGCTGCCGCCGAGCGCGTCGGTCATCGGCACGGTGACCGCGGCGGCCAGGGAGGTGCCGAGCGCGAGGGCCATCGAGTAGAGCCCCGTCATCGAGCCGACGCGGTCGGGGAACCAGCGCTTGACGATGACGGGCATCAGGACGTTGCTCACGGCGATGCCCATGAGGGCGAACGCGGTGGCGGCCAGGAAGCCCGCGGTCCCGCCGATGAAGGGGCGGATCAGCAGGCCGGTGGCTATCGCGACCATGCCCGCGCAGACCACGGCTCCGGAGCCGAAGCGCCGGGCCAGGCGCGGGGCCTGGCTGCCGAAGAGCGCGAAGCACAGCGGCGGCACGGAGGTCAGGAGGCCCGCGAGGGTGCCGCTCATGCCGAGCCCGTCCCGCACCTCTTCGAGGAGCGCGCCGAGGCTGGTGATGGCGGGCCGGAGGTTGAGGGCCGCGAGGACGATGCCGACGATGACCAGCCGCGTCGCCCACGCGCGCGTAGCGGTCGTTCCGCCCGGCTCGACCGGCGCGTGCGCGGCGTCGCGCGCCGCCTCACCGCCGTTCGCACCCGCAGGGCTCGCCGCTGTGGCCGCCTGCCGCACGGCGGCCCCGGCCGGGCCCCGCGGTGGCGGTGGTGTCATCGTTCCGCGTGTCGTATCCGCTTCCTCACTGACCATGAGAGCCATCATAGAATCATGGGATGATTGCCTGTCCAATCTTCAACGGGCTCACCGGGTCCGTGGGGCCTGCCGGGCCCCACGGGATCGCCGCCGACGTCGCCGAAGGAAGCACATGCCGCTGACCACACCGCGCCGCTCAGCGCTGTCCGAGCAGGTCATCGCCGCTCTGCGCACGCAGATCTCGTCGGGCGAGTGGCCGGTCGGCTCCCGCATCCCCACCGAGCCCGAGCTGGTCGAGCAGCTCGGCGTGGCCCGGAACACGGTCCGCGAGGCGGTGCGCGCCCTCGCCCACAACGGCCTGCTGGACATCCGGCAGGGCTCGGGCACGTACGTGGTCGCGACCAGCGAGCTGGCGGGCGTGATGCAGCGCAGGTTCGCCGACGCCGATCCGCGGCACATCGCGGAGCTGCGCGCCACGCTGGAGTCGAGCGCAGCGAAGCTCGCCGCCGAGCGCCGCACGGAGCGTGACCTCAAGCAGTTGGACACCCTCCTTGCGCGCCGCGAGGAGGCCTGGGCGTCGGGCGTCGCGGAGGCGTTCGTGGCGGCCGACGCGACCCTGCACATGGCGGTGGTGGCCGCGTCCCACAACGACGTCCTGATCGCCCTGTACGCGGACCTGGGCGAGGTGCTGCGGGACTGGCTGCGCGAGGACATCGGCGAGGAGCTGACCCCGGCGGCGTACATGGACCACGGCCGTCTGGTCGAGGCGATCCGCGCGCGGGACGCGGACGCGGCGGCCGCCGAGGCGGCCAGCTACCCCTACCTGTGCCACCCGGAGCGGCTCACCGCCGACCGGGCGCCCCGGTGAGCGCCCCCGGACTCAGCGCTGGTGGCTGATCCACACCGAGCGGACGTCCTTCCAGCAGCGGCCGGTGAGCCGCACCGTCATGGCGGGCCCGGCCGTGACCGGACGGCTGTCGCTGTCGATGTCCCACCACCGGTCGCACTCGATGTGCAGCCGCAGCCGGTCGGCCTCGGGGTACGGGTTGTGGCAGTACGCGACGACGTGGGAGCCGACGACGTTGCTGCGGCACTCAGCGCCGAACGGCCGGTCCGCCGCGGCCGGACGCGGGGCCGGGGCCACGTTCTCCGCACGACCCGTGCTCTCCGCGCGTCGCGCCTGCTCCCGCTGTGCGGCCGCGTAGGACACGGCGTCGTACGGCAGGGTGATCAGGAGGGCGAGGGCGGCGAGCGCCGCACCAGGTGACCAGCGCACACTCCAGGGTGCGCGGCCCCGCCCCGCCACCGCCCGGCCAGCGGGGCCGAACGGGCGACGCCCCGCCCCCGCGCACTGCGGGAACGGGGCGTCGACGCCTCACACGTGATCAGGCACCCATCATGTGCACGCCGCCGTCGACGTGGATGATCTCGCCCGTGGTCTTCGGGAAGAAGTCCGAGAGCAGCGCGACGATGCCGCGGCCCGCGGGCTCGGGGTCGGCCATGTCCCACTGGAGCGGGGAGCGGCTGTCCCAGACCTTGGCGAGCTCGCCGAAGCCCGGGATGGACTTGGCGGCCATGGAGCCGATGGGTCCGGCGGAGACGAGGTTGCAGCGGATGTTCCGCGGGCCCAGGTCACGCGCCAGATAGCGGTTGGTGGCCTCCAGGGCGGCCTTGGCCGGGCCCATCCAGTCGTACTGCGGCCAGGCGAACTGCGCGTCGAAGGTCAGGCCGACGACCGCGCCGCCCTCCTCCTCGGGCATCAGCGGCAGCAGGGCCATGGTCAGCGACTTCAGGGAGAACGCCGAGACGTGCATGGCCGTGGCCACCGACTCGAACGGCGTGTTCAGGAAGTTGCCGCCGAGCGCGTCCTGCGGGGCGAAGCCGATGGAGTGCACGACGCCGTCGAGGCCGCCCAGCTCCTCGCGGACCATGCCCTCCAGGCGGCCCAGGTGCTCCTCGTTGGTGACGTCGAGCTCGATGACCTTGGCGGGCTTGGGCAGCTTCTTGGCGATGCGCTCGGTGAGCGTGGGCCGCGGGAAGGCGGTCAGGATGACCTCGGCACCCTGCTCCTGCGCGACCTTGGCAGCGTGGAAGGCGATGGAGGACTCCATCAGCACACCCGTGATCAGGATCCGCTTGCCGTCGAGAATTCCGCTCATGGTGATCAGTGACCCATGCCCAATCCGCCGTCAACGGGGATGACGGCTCCAGTGATGTACGAGGCGTCGTCCGAGGTGAGGAACCGCACCGTGGCGGCGATCTCCTCGGGCTGCGCGTAACGGCCGAGCGGCACCTGCGCCACGATGCCCGCGCGCTGCTCGTCCGTGAGCGCCTGGGTCATGTCGGTGTCGACAAAACCGGGCGCGACGACGTTGAAGGTGATGTTGCGTGACCCCAGCTCACGGGCGAGCGAGCGCGCGAAGCCGACCAGGCCCGCCTTGGACGCGGCGTAGTTCGCCTGGCCGGCCGAGCCGTAGAGCCCGACGACGGAGGAGATGAGGACGACGCGGCCCTTCTTGGCGCGCAGCATGCCCCGGTTGGCCCGCTTCACGACGCGGAAGGTGCCGGTGAGGTTGGTGTCGAGGACGGACGTGAAGTCGTCCTCGGACATGCGCATCAGAAGCTGGTCCTTGGTGATGCCCGCGTTCGCGACGAGGACCTCGACCGGGCCGTGCTTCTCCTCGATCTCCTTGTAGGCCTGCTCCACCTGCTCGGCGTCGGTGATGTCGCACTTGACGGCGAGCACACCGGCACCGGTGAGGTCCTTGGGCGGCTCACCCGAGCGGTAGGTGATCGCCACCTTGTCGCCGGCGTCGGCGAACGCGCGGGCGATGGCGAGGCCGATGCCCCGGTTTCCTCCGGTGACGAGAACCGAGCGGCTCAAGGGATCACCCTTCTCCTTGACTGTGTGGTCTCCCGGAAACCTATCGGTCCGGTGCGCGATCCGGAGAATCGGCGTCCGACAGTGGCGCAGATGACTCGCTGTTGGATCCCTACAGAAAGGTATGGCCGAGCGACCGGTTCGCACGCGATGATCGGACATGACCGGTGCCCGGGGGTGGCCGTGGGACCGGAGCAGACGGCGGCGGACCGGAGCCGACCGCAGATGACAGCAGGGAGACGTTCCGTGCCTCATTCCATCGATGAAGCCTTCACGGCGCTGCCGCTGCGGGCGCTCGCCGACGCGGCGCTCGCCCGCGCGCGGGCGCTCGGCGCCGAGCACGCGGACTTCCGCCTGGAGCGGGTGCGCAGCGCCGCCTGGCGGCTGCGGGACGCCAAGCCCGCCGCGTCCCACGACACCACGGACCTGGGATACGCGGTGCGGGTGGTGCACGGCGGCACCTGGGGGTTCGCCTCGGGCGTGGACCTGACCATGGACGCGGCGGCGCGCGTCGCCTCCCAGGCCGTGGCGATGGCCAAGCTGTCGGCCCAGGTCATCAAGGCGGCGGGTGCGGACGAACGGGTGGAGCTGGCCGACGAGCCGGTGCACGCGGACCGCACCTGGGTCTCCGCGTACGAGATCGACCCCTTCTCGGTCCCCGACGCGGAGAAGACGGGGCTGCTCGCGGACTGGAGCGCGCGGCTGCTGGCCGCGGACGGGGTCGCGCACGTGGACGCCTCGCTGCTCACCGTCCACGAGAACAAGTTCTACGCGGACACGGCGGGCACGGTCACCACGCAGCAGCGCGTACGGCTGCACCCGCAGCTGACGGCGCACGCCGTGGACGAGTCGACCGGCGAGTTCGACTCCATGCGGACCATCGCGCCGCCGGCCGGCCGCGGCTGGGAGTACCTGACCGGTACGGGGTGGGACTGGGACGCCGAGCTCGCGCTGATCCCCGCGCAATTGGCGGAGAAGATGCGCGCCCCGAGCGTGGAGCCGGGCCTGTACGACCTGGTGGTCGACCCCTCCAATCTGTGGCTGACGATCCACGAGTCCATCGGCCACGCCACGGAGCTGGACCGCGCCCTCGGCTACGAGGCGGCGTACGCGGGCACCTCCTTCGCCACCTTCGACCAGCTCGGCAAGCTGGCGTACGGCTCGTCCCTGATGAACGTCACGGGCGACCGGACGGCCGAGCACGGCCTCGCGACCATCGGGTACGACGACGAGGGCGTGGCCGCGCAGTCCTGGGACCTGGTCAAGGACGGCACCCTCGTCGGCTACCAGCTGGACCGGCGCATCGCCAGGCTCACCGGCTTCGAGCGCTCCAACGGCTGCGCGTACGCGGACTCCCCGGCGCACGTGCCGGTCCAGCGCATGGCGAACGTCTCGCTCAAGCCGGATCCGGCGGGGCTGTCCACGGACGACCTGATCAGCGGCGTGGAGCGCGGCATCTACGTGGTGGGCGACCGGTCGTGGTCCATCGACATGCAGCGGTACAACTTCCAGTTCACCGGCCAGCGCTTCTACCGGATCGAGAACGGGCGGCTCGCCGGGCAGCTGCGCGACGTCGCCTACCAGGCGACCACCACCGACTTCTGGGGCTCGATGACGGCCGTCGGCGGCCCGCAGACGTACGTCCTCGGCGGCGCCTTCAACTGCGGCAAGGCCCAGCCGGGCCAGGTCGCCGCGGTCTCCCACGGCTGCCCCTCCGCCCTCTTCCAGGGCGTCAACATCCTCAACACCACGCAGGAGGCCGGGCGATGATCAACTGCGGCACCCACGGAATCGGCTGGGGGTCCGGGGGTTATCCCCCGGGAAAGCACAGTCTCAACACCACGCAGGAGGCCGGGCGATGAGCCCTCGCACGAGCAAGCCGCACGAGATCGTCGAGCGGGCCCTCGACCTGTCCACCGCCGACGGCTGCGTGGTGATCGCCGACGAGGAGTCGACGGCGAACCTGCGCTGGGCGGGCAACGCCCTGACCACCAACGGCGTCACCCGGGGCCGCACCCTCACCGTGATCGCCACGGTCGACGGGGCCAAGGGCACGGCGTCCGGCGTCGTCTCGCGCTCGGCGGTGACCGCGGACGACCTGGAGCCGCTGGTGCGGGCCGCCGAGGCCGCGGCGCGCGCGGCCGGGCCCGCCGAGGACGCGCAGCCCCTGGTGACCGGCGCCCCGGTGGCCCCGGACTTCACGGACGGGCCCGCCGAGACGTCCTCGGCCGTCTTCGCGGACTTCGCGCCCGCGCTCGGCGAGGCCTTCGCCCGCGCCCGGGCGGGCGGCCGGGAGCTGTACGGCTTCGCCAACCACGAGCTGACCACCAGCTATCTGGGCACGTCCACGGGGTTGCGGCTGCGCCACGACCAGCCGAGCGGCACCCTGGAACTGAACGCGAAGTCCCCGGACCGCACCCGCTCGGCCTGGGCGGGCCGGGCCACGCGCGACTTCAAGGACGTCGACCCGGCGGCCCTCGACGAGGAGCTGGCCCAGCGCCTGGCCTGGGCGCGGCGGCGCGTGGAGCTGCCCGCCGGGCGGTACGAGACGCTGCTTCCGCCCACCGCGGTCGCCGACCTGCTGATCTACCAGCTGTGGTCCTCGGCGGCCCGGGACGCGGCGGAGGGCCGCACGGTGTTCTCCAAGCCGGGCGGCGGCACCCGCGTCGGCGAGCGGCTCGCCCCGCTGCCGCTGACGCTGCGCAGCGACCCGAACGAGCCGGGCCTCGAGGCGGCGCCCTTCGTGCTGGCGCACGCCTCGGGCGACGACGCGTCGGCCTTCGACAACGGCCTGCCGCTCACGCCCACCGACTGGGTGCGCGACGGTGAGCTGAAGCACCTGATCACCACGCGGCACAGCGCCGCCCTGACCGGCCTGCCGGTGGCCCCGGCGATCGACAACCTCGTCCTGGAGGGCGGCTCGGACCGCTCCCTGGACGAGATGGTGGCGGCCACCGAGCGCGGTCTGCTGCTGACCTGCCTGTGGTACATCCGCGAGGTCGACCCGGCGACGCTGCTGCTCACGGGCCTGACCCGGGACGGTGTGTACCTGGTGGAGAACGGCGAGGTGGTCGGCGAGGTGAACAACTTCCGGTTCAACGAGTCGCCCGTGGACCTGCTGTCGCGGGCCAGTGAGGCGGGCCGTACGGAGAAGACGCTGCCGCGCGAGTGGGGCGACTACTTCACCCGGGCGGCCATGCCCGCGCTGCGGGTCCCGGATTTCAATATGAGTTCGGTCAGCCAGGGCGTATAACCTCGTAGACCGCACCCTTGGCGCACGTACCGATGGTGCGCGTACCGAACCACTCCCGAGGAGACAAGAGACCCGTGACGGACATCGTCGACGAGCTGAAGTGGCGGGGACTGTTTTCCCAGTCCACCGACGAAGAGGCACTGCGCAAGGCGCTCGCGGACGGTCCCGTCACGTTCTATTGCGGCTTCGACCCGACCGCGGCCAGTCTGCACGTCGGGCATCTGGTGCAGGTCCTGACCGTGCGCCGCCTCCAGCAGGCGGGCCACCGCCCGCTGGCCCTGGTGGGCGGCGCTACGGGCCAGATCGGCGACCCGCGCCCGACGGCCGAGCGCACGCTGAACGACCCGGAGACGGTCGCGGGCTGGGTGAGCCGGCTGCGGGCGCAGATCGAGCCGTTCCTGTCCTTCGAGGGCGAGAACGCCGCGGTGATGGTGAACAACCTGGACTGGACCGCGGGCCTGTCCGCGATCGAGTTCCTGCGGGACATCGGCAAGCACTTCCGCGTGAACAAGATGCTCACCAAGGAGTCCGTGGCCCGCCGCCTGGAGTCCCAGGAGGGCATCAGCTACACCGAATTCAGCTACCAGCTGCTCCAGGGCATGGACTTCCTGGAGCTGTACCGGCGCCACGGCTGTGTGCTGCAGACCGGCGGCTCCGACCAGTGGGGCAACCTCACGGCGGGCATCGACCTCATCCACCGCCTGGAGCCGGACGCGGCGGTGCACGCCATCGCCACGCCGCTGATGACCAAGGCGGACGGCACCAAGTTCGGCAAGAGCGAGAGCGGCGCCGTCTGGCTCGACCCGGAGATGACGACACCGTACGCGTTCTACCAGTTCTGGCTGAACGTGGACGACCGGGACATCTCCCGCTACCTGCGCATCCTCTCCTTCCGCAGCCGCGAGGAGCTGGAGGAGCTGGAGCAGCAGACCGCGGAGCGTCCGCAGGCGCGGGCCGCGCAGCGCGCGCTCGCCGAGGAGCTGACGACCCTGGTGCACGGCGCCGACCAGTGCGCGGCCGTGATCGCCGCGTCGAAGGCGCTGTTCGGCCAGGGCGAGCTCGCCGATCTGGACGCGGCGACGCTGGCCGCGGCGCTCTCCGAGCTGCCGCGCGTGCGGGTCGCCGAGCCGGGCCCGGTCGTGGACCTGCTCGCCGAGGTCGGCCTGGTGGCGAGCAAGTCGGCCGCGCGCCGCACGGTCAAGGAGGGCGGTGCCTACGTGAACAACGTGAAGGTGCCGTCCGAGGACGCCGTCCCGGCCCGCGAGGACCTGCTGCACGGGCGCTGGCTGGTGCTGCGCCGCGGCAAGAAGAACCTGGCGGCGGTGGAGGTCACGGCCGGCTGACCCCGGTGACCTGCCTCGCACGAGGCTGACGCGACTGAGGGGCCGGTCCGCAGGGACCGGCCCCTCACGCGTGTCCGCCGAGGCGTCACGTCGTCTGTCTGTTGCCCTTGACGGCCTTGTACAGCATGTCACCGACGGCCACGACCACGAGCGCCGCACCGAGCTGGAGCGCGTGCCGTCCCCAGTCGATGCCCTTGGTCTCGTCGATGCCGAATCCCGCGGCCATCCAGTTGCCGAGCACGCCGCCGATGATGCCGAACACCGTCGTCAGCCAGAGCGGACTGTGCTGTTTCCCCGGCAGGATCGCCTTGGCGAGCAGGCCGAGCACAAAGCCCACGATGATCGCCCACAACCAGCCCATTGCTGCCTCCTCAGACGGCCCGACATGAGCATTACGCTCAGTGTCGGCCCATCCGCCGTACGGCGCATGTCGGGCTCCGCCATACGTGGCGCGACGCACCCGGAACAGCAGGACGAGGCCGGACCCGGTCTACGCGACTGCGCAGGTGCGGCGTAACGTGTGAGGGGTCCAGGCCGGGGAGAGCCTGGCGCGAACGGGCAGGCGGTGGAATGTGATGCGGAAGCAGAACGACGCTCAGGTCTTCCGGATCACAGGGGCCAGGCAGGGCCTCGCGGACGACGTGCGGGGCCGGCAGCGCCGCTATGTGATCTCGATGTCCGTCCGCACTGTTTCGGTCATTGCAGCCGCGGTGCTCTGGAACGTCGAACGGCACGTCGCGCTCGTCGCGCTGGTGCTCGGAATCCTGCTGCCGTACGTCGCGGTGGTGATCGCCAACGCCGGGCGGGAGAACGCGCCTTCGCTTCCGTCAACGTTCGTACCGGCACCGTCGCGGCCGATGCTCGCCGCCCCGCCGCCCGTCGACCGGAGCGCGGAACCCGTCCCGGAGGAGCCGCGGGGCGCCGCCCGCGAAGAGCCGCGCGCGCCGTCACGGGAACAGAGCTGACCGACGACGTTCCGCCAAGCTCAAGAAAAGCTCAGATCAATCATGGAGTTCCGGTGCCAGGCGGCCACTTAGCCGTGACATACTTCGTACGCGCTCCGCATCCCCCGTCGGAGCGACAGACCGACGCCGGGCAGCTCCCCCCGTGGCTGCTCGGCGTCGCCTTGTTTGGGATGACTCACGTGACCGACGAAACCCCCGTCTGCTCCGCCAAGGGCTGCCGTACGGCCGCCGTGTGGGTGCTTGCCTGGAACAACCCGAAGCTGCACACCCCGGAGCGGCGCAAGACCTGGCTGGCCTGCGAGGACCACCGCGAGCACCTGTCCCAGTTCCTCGGTGTGCGGGGCTTCCTCAAGGACGTCGTCACGCTGCCGGAGTGGGACGCGGCGCAGGGCTCAGGGGACGGCCCGGCGGTCTAGCGCCGGGCGCGGGGCGTCAGCCGCCGATCGCCGACATGGGGCGCTCGGGCTGGAGGAACGAGGGGTCGTCCAGACCCGATCCGGCCTTTTTACCCCACATCGCGAGCTTCCAGATGCGGGCGATCTCGTCGTCCGTACTGTCGGGCGCGCGCAGGGCGGCGCGCAGGTCGGTCTCCTCCGTGGCGAACAGACAGGTGCGGACCTGTCCGTCGGCGGTGAGCCGGGTGCGGTCGCAGGCCGCGCAGAAGGGGCGCGTGACGGAGGCGATCACACCGACGCGGTGCGGGCCGCCGTCGACGACCCAGCGCTCCGCGGGTGCGGAGCCGCGCTGCTCGGTGCCCTCCTCGATGAGGTCGAAGCGGGTGCGCAGGGAGGTCAGGATGTCACCGGCCGTGATCATGCCGTCGCGCTTCCAGCCGTGCTGGGCGTCCAGGGGCATCTGCTCGATGAAGCGCAGTTCGTAGTCGTGCTCGACGGCCCAGGCCAGGAGGTCGGGGGCCTCGTCGTCGTTGAGCCCCGGCATCAGGACCGTGTTGACCTTGACGGGGGTGAGGCCCGCCTCGCGGGCGGCTTCGAGGCCTTCGAGGACGTCACGGTGGCGGTCGCGCCGGGTGAGGGTCTTGAAGACGTCCGGGCGCAGGGTGTCCAGGGAGACGTTGACCCGGTCGAGGCCCGCGGCCTTGAGGGCCTGCGCGGTGCGCTTGAGGCCGATGCCGTTCGTCGTCAGGGACATCCGGTGGCGCGGCTCCAGGGCGGCGCAGCGCTCGACGATGCCGACGAGGCCGGGGCGCAGCAGCGGTTCGCCGCCGGTGAAGCGGATCTCCTCGATGCCGAGGCGGGTGACGGCCATGCGGATCAGGCGGACGATCTCGTCGTCGGTGAGGAGATCGGGCTTGGCCAGCCACTGCAGGCCTTCTTCCGGCATGCAGTACGTGCACCGCAGATTGCACCGGTCGGTCAGTGAAACCCGCAGATCGGTGGCCACTCGGCCGTACGTGTCGATGAGCACGTGGGCCCCCTCCCCGGTCCGGATCGGTGGTGCGTCTTGTCGTACGCCCTTTGACCATGAGCCTACGTGACGCGACCGACATCGACAGAGGCCGTTTCCACAGGACGGACGCGGCCGCGTCGTAGAGATCTACGACGCGGCCGCGCGACGGCTTCGGATCAGTGGGCGCCGGTGCCCGTGAGGGAGCGCACCTCCAGCTCCGCGTACTTCTCCTTGTCGGGCTCCTCCTTGGAGAGCATCGTGCCGAGCCAGCCGAGCAGGAAGCCGACCGGGATGGAGATGAGGCCCGGGTTCTCCAGCGGGAACCAGTGGAAGTCGACGCCCTTGAACATGGAGGTCTTCTCGTTGCCGGAGACCACGGGCGAGAAGAGCACCAGGACGACGGCGGTGGTGAGTCCGCCGTAGATCGACCACAGGGCGCCCTGTGTGGTGAACCGCTTCCAGAACAGGCTGTAGAGGATCGTCGGCAGGTTCGCGGAGGCGGCGACGGCGAAGGCGAGGGCCACCAGGCCCGCCACGTTCAGGTCGCGGGCGAGGGCGCCGAGGCCGATGGAGACGGCGCCGATGGCGACCGTCGCCCAGCGGGCGGCCCTGACCTCTTCCTTCTCGCTGGCCTTGCCCTTCTTGATGACGTTGGCGTAGATGTCATGGGCGAACGACGAGGACGAGGCGAGGGTGAGGCCCGCGACGACCGCGAGGATCGTGGCGAACGCGACGGCGGAGATGACCGCGAGCAGGATGGCGCCCCAGTTGGAGTCCTTCCCTCCCAGTTCCAGGGCGAGCAGGGGCGCGGCGGTGTTGCCCGCTGGATTGGAGTCGGTGATCTCCTTGGGAGTGAGGAGCGCGGCGGCGCCGAAGCCCAGCGCGATCGTCATCAGGTAGAAGCCGCCGATGATGCCGATCGCCCAGTTCACGGACTTCCGGGCGGCCTTGGCCGTGGGCACCGTGTAGAAGCGGATGAGGATGTGGGGCAGGCCCGCGGTGCCGAGCACCAGGGCGATGCCGAGCGAGATGAAGTCCAGCTTGGACGTCGAGGTGGCTCCGTACTTGAGGCCGGGCTCCAGGAAGGGCGCGCCCTTGCCGCTGTTCTCGGCGGCGGAGCCGAGCAGGTCGGAGATGTTGAAGTCGAACTTCAGCAGGACCAGGAAGGTCAGCAGGAGCGCGCCCGCGATCAGCAGGACGGCCTTGACCATCTGCACCCAGGTGGTGCCCTTCATGCCGCCGATGGTGACGTACACGATCATCAGGACGCCGACGAGCGCGACGATGGCGACCTTGCCGCCGTCGCTGGTGATGCCGAGCAGCAGCGAGACGAGGACGCCCGCGCCCGCCATCTGTGCGAGCAGATAGAAGATCGACACGACGATGGTGGAGGTGCCGGCCGCGGTGCGCACCGGGCGCTGGCGCATGCGGAAGGCGAGGACGTCACCCATCGTGTAGCGCCCGGAGTTGCGCAGCGGCTCGGCGACGAGCAGGAGCGCCACCAGCCAGGCGACCAGGAAGCCGATGGAGTACAGGAAGCCGTCGTAGCCGAAGAGGGCGATGGCGCCCGCGATGCCGAGGAAGGACGCGGCGGACATGTAGTCGCCGGAGACGGCGAGGCCGTTCTGGAAGCCGGTGAACTGCCGTCCGCCGGCGTAGAAGTCGGCGGCGCTCTTGGTCTGGCGGCCCGCCCACACGGTGATGACGAGGGTGGCGACGACGAAGATCGCGAACAGGGTGATGATCAGCGGCCGGTGCTCGCTGGCCTGGCCGGCGGCGAGCACGGTGGCGTGGGTCTCGGGGACGGCCGCGGCGGTCGAGGTGCTCAGGGTGTTCACGCGCCGCCCTCCATCCGGGACTTGATGGCGTCCGCGCGCGGGTCGAGCTTGGTGGCGGCGTGGCGCGAGTACCACCAGGCGATGAGGAAGGTGGTGAGGAACTGCGCGAGGCCGAGCACGAGCGCGATGTTGATGTGGCCGACCACCTTGGTGCCCATGAAGTCACCGGCGTAGTTCGAAAGGAGGACGTACAGGAGGTACCAGGTGATGAACGCGATCGTGAGGGGGAACGCGAACGAGCGGTGGGCGGTGCGCAGTTCGCCGAACTCCGGGCTCTTCTGCATGTCGACGTACTCCGCTGTGGAGGGTGCCGAGCGGGTGGGTTCTGGGCCGCCCTTCGACGGTGGCGGTGCGTCGGTGGCCACGGAGTCTCCTCGTGGTACGGGGGTGGTGGGGACGGAAACGGAAGCGGTGTGATCCATGTGCTCTGCTCTCGAAGTGACGCGGATCACGTGGGCCGAGGATGGTGATGTTAGGCCCAGGGGACGTGATCCGACAGGGGGTTGATATTGCGTCCGTGCCTGTTCAACGTCACGACGGCGCGCCCGGAGCGGCTCGAACGGTCGCTTTCCCGGCCTTTTGCAAGAAGTCATTGCTGGCCCGGGAGCACTGGGGATAGCTTCACCCTGCACAACTAGTCATGCACCTGGCACCACCCGTCAGCACCTGCCCGAGCACCAGCAGTGTTCGGGCAGTTCCGTATCCGGATGATGTGGAGAACCCATGGCTCATCTGCGCTCCTCGCGCTCTTCCCGGTCCAGACGGCTCACCCTCGCCGCCCTGCCGCTCGGCGTCGCCCTCGCCGCGGCGGTCGGCTTCGGCCCCGGCGCGACGGCGGCCCCGCTCGACTCGCCCGCACCGGTGGCGCCGCAGGCCGTCCAGGCGCCCGCGGCGGGCAAGCTGGCGTACGTCGTGAACACCCGCACCGACGCCAAGACCATCGCCGCCGTGAAGAAGGCGATCGGCAAGGCCGACGGCACGGTCGTCGTGACGTACCGGAAGATCGGCGTGATCGTCGCGCACTCGGCCAACCCGGACTTCGGCAAGGAGCTGCGGAAGGTGCGCGGCGTGCAGTCCGCGGGCGCGACCCGCACGTCCCCGCTGACGGCGGCCGGCACGACCGAGGAGGGCGCGCCCACCTTCCTGTCCAAGGACCGGGCGGACCGGGCCAAGTCGGGCCAGCAGCGGGCCGGTTCGGGCGGGGCCGCCGCCGAGCCGCTGGAAGGCGACCAGTGGGACCTGCGGGCCATCGGTGCCGACAAGGCCGCGCAGATCAACCCGGGCAGCAAGAAGGTCACCGTCGGCGTCATCGACACCGGCGTCGACGACACCCACCCCGACCTCGCGCCCACCTTCTCGGCCAAGCAGTCGGCGAGCTGCGTCGGCGGCAAGGCGGACACCTCGCCCGGCGCCTGGCGTCCGGCGAAGAAGGAGCACTACCACGGCACGCACGTGGCGGGCGAGATAGCCGCGGCCCGCAACGGCATAGGCGTCGCCGGGGTGGCACCCGGCGTCAAGGTCGCGGGCATCAAGGTGGCCGACCCGGTCAGCGAGCTGTTCTACCCGGAGAGCGTCGTCTGCGCCTTCGTGTTCGCCGCCGACAACGGCATCGAGATCACCAACAACAGCTACTACGTGGACCCGTGGCTGTACAACTGCAAGGACGACCCGGACCAGCGGGCCATCCTCGACGCGGTCAACCGGGCCCAGCTCTACGCCAAGCGCAAGGGCACCCTGAACCTGGCCTCCGCGGGCAACTCCAACCACGACC
The DNA here is from genome assembly GCF_008704795.1 of Streptomyces spectabilis. Lineage (NCBI taxonomy): Bacteria > Bacillati > Actinomycetota > Actinomycetes > Kitasatosporales > Streptomycetaceae > Streptomyces > Streptomyces spectabilis. The sequence goes on from NZ_CP023690.1 coordinate 2,511,871, forward strand.
TGGACGCGAACGAGATCGTCGACGAGTCGAGCCCCGACGACTCCACGCCGGTCAAGCGCACCATCGACCCGCACAAGTGCCTCGACCTGCCGACCCAGCTCCCGGGCGTCGTCACCGTCAGCGCGACCGGCGTCTACAAGGCCAAGTCGTACTACTCGACGTACGGCAACGGCGTCGTCGACGTCGCGGCCCCCGGCGGCGACCGCCGCTACCAGAAGCCCACGGACACCCCGTCGAAGGACGGCGGCATCCTCTCCACGATGCCCGGCGGCGAGTACGCCTGGCTGCAGGGCACCTCGATGGCGTCGCCGCACGCCGCGGGCGTCGCGGCCCTGCTGAAGTCCACGCACCCCAAGGCGGGCCCGGCCGAGCTGCAGCGGCTCCTCAAGAAGCAGGCCGACAACCCGGGCTGCCCGGACAAGCCGTACGACCCGGACGGTGACGGCAAGGTCGACGCCGTCTGCAAGGGCGACAAGAACCGCAACGGCTTCTACGGCTACGGAATCGTCGACGCGCTCGACGCCGTGACCAAGAAGTGAAGGGGAGCACCTACGTGACCAGGCACTCCTCATCCTTCGGCCGCCGTGCGCTCGCCCTGCCGCTCGGCGTGGCCGTGGTGTCCGCGCTCGCCTTCCTGCCGGGCACGGCGTCGGCGCAGCCGGACGCGCCGTCCGCCCCCGCCGCGCGGCAGGCGACGTCCGACGGGTCGGCCATGAGCTACGTCGTCAACCTCCGCAAGGGGCACGGCGACCGGACGGCGAAATACGTCAAGAAGGCCATCGCGAAGGCGGGCGGCCAGGTCGTCATCGCGTACGACCAGATCGGCGTCATCGTCGCGCACTCCTCGGACCCCGACTTCGCGAAGAAGATCCGCGGGGTCAAGGGCGTGCAGTCGGCGGGCGCCACGCGCACGGCGCCGCTGTCCGCGCAGACGAGCGACGACATCGACGCGGCGCGGCCGCTGTCCGCCAAGGAGGCGGAGGCCGCCGCGGGCACGGCGGCCGACGGTCAGGACGAGCTGGAGCCGCTCCAGTGGGACCTGCCCGCCATCAAGGCGGACCAGGCGCACAAGGAGTCCCTGGGCAGCTCCAAGGTGACGGTCGGCGTCCTCGACTCCGGGGTCGACGACACGCACCCGGACATCGCGCCGAACTTCGACAGGAACGCGTCCGCGAGCTGTCTGGGCGGCGTGCCCACGCAGAAGGACAACGCGTGGCGGCCGGTGGCCAAGGAGAGCGACCACGGCATGCACGTGGCGGGCACGATCGCCGCCGCGAAGAACGGCACCGGCATCACCGGCGTCGCGCCCGGCGTGAAGGTGGCGAGCCTGAAGGTGGCCGAGCCGGCCACCGGTCTGTACTACACGGAGGCCGTCGTCTGCGGCTTCGTGTGGGCGGCCGAGCACGGCGTGGACGTCACGAACAGCAGCTACTACACGGACCCGTGGCTGTTCAACTGCCGTACGGACGACGACCAGCGGGCCCTGGTCGACGCGGTCGGCCGTGCCAGCCGGTACGCGGAGCGCAAGGGCGCCGTGAACGTGGCGGCGGCGGGCAACGCCAAGACGGACCTCGCCCAGGACGAGATCGTCGACAAGTCGAGCCCGAACGACACGACGCCGGTCGAGCGCACCATCAAGACCGCGGACTGCTTCGACCTGCCGTCGCAGCTTCCGGGCGTCGTGACGGTGTCCTCCACGGGCGCGAAGGGCCTGAAGTCCTCGTTCTCCAACTACGGCAAGGGCGTCATCGACATCGCGGCCCCCGGCGGCGACTCGACGGCGTTCCAGAAGCCGCAGCCGCCCGCCACCAGCGGTCTGATCCTGTCGACCCTTCCGGGCGGCAAGTTCGGCTACAAGGCGGGGACGTCGATGGCGTCGCCGCACGCCGCGGGCGTGGCCGCGCTGATCAAGTCGGCGCATCCCAAGGCCTCGGCGGCCCGGGTGAAGGCCCTGCTGTACCGGCAGGCCGATGCGATGGCGTGCACCGACCCCTACGACATCGACGGCGACGGCAAGGTCGACGCGGTGTGCGAGGGCGGCAGGAACAAGAACGGCTTCTACGGCGTGGGCATGATCGACGCGCTGGACGCCGTGCGGAAGTAGCCCCTTACGGGAGCAACCGGGACCACTGAGAGGTGGTCGGGGCCGGGCGGTTGCGGACCGCCCGGCCCCTCGCGAGAGGATGCCGCTCATGTACGCCTACCGAGACTCGTCATTCGTCCACGAAGGCCCCGAGCAGTGGCGCGCCGAGCCGGTCCGCCCGACGTGGCAGCTGGCCCTGCGGTTCCTGGTCACGGTGGTCGTGCTGCCGGTGTGGTGGCTGGTGCTGCTCATCCTCGCCGTCGTGGCCATCGTGATCGCTCTGTTCGCGGAGATCCTCACGGTGATCCCGGGCTTCGAGAGCGGTGCCGAGCGCGTCATGGACCGGGTCCTGGGCCTGGTCGCGATCTGGCCGCGCTGGGTCGTGACCTGGCCCGAGCTGCGGCACGAGGGCGACGACGCCTTCTACCGGGCGCGGGTCGACGGCTATCTCGACACCTGGACGAAGCGGGCGTCGAAGCCCAAGGAGGACAAGAAGCCCAACCCGCCGGTGGAGTGCGAGGTGCCGCTGCGCAAGTACCGGGGCGTGGGCGGCGGCTATGTGGTCGAGGCGGCCGCGGCGCGCGGCTGGGAGCTGCGGCCCTCCGACCCCGCGGACGAGATCCGGCTCTGGTGGTCGGCCGCCTCCGAGCCCGGGGCCACGGGGCCGACCCCGTAGCGGCGGGCCCCCGGGGCCGACGCCATAGTGACCGCATGACACAACTGCCTTCCGCCGGTACGGAGTTCCGCGCCGGGGCCGCGTACGCCTGGGCCGCGCTCGGCGGCGCCCCGGAGCCGCTGGCACGCCTCTCCCCCGTCGTACGCGACGACACGCTGGCCGCGCGGCTTCCCGTGCGCGCCCTCGCACGTGCCTGCGTCGGCGTCTGCACGCTCGCGGCAGCCGAGCTCGCCGCCCTGCGCACGGGCGGCGCCGTGCCGCACGCGCGCGTGGACGACGGTGCCGTGGCCGCCGCGTTCACCAGTGAACGACACCTGCTCGTGGACGGGCGCGCGCCGGTCACGTTCGCGCCCCTGTCGCGGTTCTGGCGTACCGCGGACGGCTGGGTGCGGACGCACGCGAACTACCCCCACCACCGGGAGCGCCTGCTCGCCGCGCTCGGCATCCCGGAGAGCGCGGCGACCGTGGACGCGGTGGCGGCGCGGCTCGCCGCGCTGCCCGGCATCGAGGCCGAGGAGGCGGTGTACGCCGCCGGGGGCCTGGCCGTCGCGCTGCGCACCCCGCGGGAGTGGGCCGCGCACCCGCAGGCCACGGCCGTGGCGGGGCTGCCCCTCGTGGCGCGCGAGCGGCTCGGCGGCGGCGCGCCGCGGGCTCTGCCGCCGCTCGTCGACGGGCCCCTGCTGCCCGCGTCCGGGGTGCGCGTCCTCGACCTCACCCGGGTCATCGCGGGCCCGGTCGCGACCCGCACGCTCGCGCTGCTCGGCGCGGACGTGCTGCGCCTGGATCCGCCGCACTGCCCGGAGCTGCCCGACCAGCACGCGGACACGGGCTTCGGCAAGCGCTCCACGACCCTCGACCTCGGCGGCCGCGCCGGACTGCGGACGCTCGACGAGCTGCTCGCCGGGGCCGACGTGGTCGTGACCGGCTACCGGCCCGGCGCCCTCGACCGGTTCGGGCTCTCCCCCGAGGCCCTTGCCGAGCGCCGCCCCGGCCTGGTGGTGGCACAGCTGTCGGCGTGGGGCGCGCGGGGCCCGTGGGCGCACCGGCGCGGGTTCGACAGCCTGGTGCAGGTGGCGACGGGCATCGCCGCCCTGGAGGGATCGCCGGAGGGGCCCGGCGCGCTGCCCGCGCAGGCCCTGGACCACGGCACGGGCTATCTGCTGGCCGCGGCCGTCCTGCGGGCGCTGACCGAGCAGGGGACGGACGGCGCGGGCGGCACCCGGGTGGCACGGCTCGCCCTGGCGCGGACGGCGGGGTGGCTGACGGCGGCGGGGGACACCGACGGCGCCCTGGCGCGCGCCACGGGCGACGGGCCGACCACCCTCGAGCCCACGGACGCGTACGACCCCGCGGACCGGCTCGCTCACACGGACGGCCCCCTCGGGCGGCTGCGCCACGCCCTGCCGCCGGTCACCTTCACCGGCGGCCCGGTGAACTGGGCGCGCCCGCCGGGCCCTTGGGGCGCGGACGCACCCGTGTGGCGCTGAGCGGGTCCCGCCGGGCGGAAGGACAGCGCACCAGTTGTTTGCCCGGACTTGCCCCGGAGTGGGATGACTGGTGAAGATCGTGTAGTGACCATACGACCGTCCGTGGAAGCCGGAGACTCCCTGGCGGCAGGCGCCCGTACGGCGGCGGAAGGCGGGGCCTCGGCAGAGGCGGCCACCGCCCCGCGCGCGGGGCGCCGTGCCGCGCGCCGCCGCCCGTCGCCGGGCAGGGCCGTCGCCGTGCTCGTGCTCGTGGCCGTCGCCGCGGTGGTGCCGCTGTTCGGCCCCGCGGCCGTGCTCGACGGTACCGGTGAGGCCGAGGCGCCCGGCACGCAGGGCATCACGCTTCTGCGGACGGTCCTGTTCGCCGCGCTGTGCGTGCAGCTCGGCGAGGTGTCGCTGCGCCGCGTCGCACGCCGGGTGCCCGGGGCGCCGATGGCGTCGGCGCCGCGCGCGTGGGGGTGGTGGGCGGCGGCCGCGGGCTTCGTCGCGGCGCTGGGGCTCGCGTCGGTGGTGGCCAGCGGCAATCTGGTGCCGCAGCAGCCGTCGGACCTGGACGTCGGCGGCCTGTACGCGTCCCGGGACGGCCGCCTCGCGCTCCTTGAGGTCAACGCGTTCGTCGTGGCCGCGCTGTGCGCGCGGACGCGCCGCCCGGACAGCGCGGTCCTGCCGCTCGCGGCGGTCGTCGTCGCGGAGGCGCTGCGCGCCCACCCGCCCACGGAGGACGCCGCCCTGGTGGGCTCCGGCCTGACCCTCGTCCATCTGACGTGCGCGGCGCTGTGGGCGGGCGGCCTGCTGTACGCGCTGCGGATCCTGTGGCGCTGGCGAACGTCCGCTCCGGAGGCGGCCGTTGCCGTACTGGGCCTCTACGCGCGCGTGGCCGCCGTCCTGTTCGCCGCGATCACCGCCACGGGGATCGTCAGCACGCTGCGCCGGATGCCGCCGGACACGGTCGTCGACCAGCTGACGACGACCGCGTACGGCCGCACGATGCTGGCCAAGCTGCTGCTCGTGGCCGTCGTCGCCGTCCTCGCGCTGCTGGCCCGGCGCCGGCTGAGGCGGCACTCCGGCGACGACCGGATCGCCGCCTACGCGCCCGCGCGCGCCGAAGTGTGCGTGCTCGGCGCGGTGGTCGCCGTGTCGGCGCTGCTCACCGCCGTGCCGCTGCCGATCCGCTGGTGAGCACGGAGCGGGCCAGGAGGGCCTGGGCCGCCAGATAGGTGAGCATGATCCAGAAGTCGGGCCGTGGGGCCTGCGGCCAGTCGGCCACGTCGGTCGCGATGAGCGTGTCCGACAGGAGGAACAGCGCGCCGCCCGCGGCCGCCGTGAGGCCCAGGGTGGTGGCGCCGCCCGCCATCGCCGTGAGGAGCAGGCTGTAGCCCGCGACCGGGATGCGCATGTCGGCCGGGAGGTCGGGCCAGAGCAGCGCCACGGTGATGCCGAGCGCCGCGCCGTAGGCGAGGACCAGGGCCGCGCCCCGGGCCCGGGGGTGGCCGGTCCCGTGCCGCCGGAACAGGGCGAGGTAGCAGACGTGGCCCGCCGCGAAGGACGCCATGCCGGCGAGGAACGCGGGGTCGGCGTCCGCCAGGAGGAGGGTGTCCCCGCCCCAGCCGAAGGCCAGGGCGGCCACGAGGAGACGGGGGCCGTTGCTGAGCACGACGTAGAGGGCGAGCGTCGGCATGAGGAGGGGCTTCAGGGCGGTGTGGGCGAGGTCGGATCCGGCGGCGACGCCCGCCAGGTCGCCCAGCGCGACCAGGCCGAACGCCGCGAGGGCCCAGGGGGCGTAGCGGGTGCGCGCCGTGGGGCCCTGGTCTCCGGTGCGGGGCGGTGTGGGCCGTGCCCACCCGTTCCGCCCTGCGGAACGATTGCCCACAGCAGGGGTGGGGCTCATGCGGTGGGCTCCGGTGTCCTCTGTTCCTGTCCGGCGGACGGGAGCGCCGGTGGTGTCGGCTGCCAGCCCGGGCCGCGGAACAGATGGCCCGCTCGCGCGCGCCAACTGGTCGCCTTCTTCAGGTCCTTGGCGATGGCCGCGTACTCGTGGGTGGCCACGCGCAGGGGGTTGTACGTGGTGATGTCCTTCGTCAGTCCGTAGACGGGGCGGTCCGTCTCCGGGATCCAGGAGCGGAAGATCCGGTCCCAGATGATCAGGATGCCGCCGAAGTTGCGGTCCAGATAGCCGCCCTGGGACGCGTGGTGCACGCGGTGGTGCGAGGGCGTGTTGAAGACGTACTCCACGGGCCGCGGCAGCTTGCCGATGCGCTCGGTGTGGACCCAGAACTGGTAGACCAGGTTGGCCGACGAGCAGAAGGCGACGGCCGCCGGGTGCACCCCGCACAGGATCATCGGCACGTAGAACGGCCACACCGTGAGGGACGTCCACGGCTGGCGCAGCGCGGTCGTCAGGTTGAACTTGCGGCTGGAGTGGTGCACCACGTGGCAGGCCCACAGGATGCGGACGACGTGGTGCCCCCGGTGGGACCAGTAGTAGAAGAAGTCCTGTGCGAGCAGCATCAGCGGCACCGTCCACCACAGGACGGGCACGCGCAGCGGCGTCAGGGAGTAGAGCGCCGAGTAGACCGCGACGATCGGGATCTTCCACAGCAGGTCGAAGACGAGGCTGCCGAGCCCCATGGTGACGCTGGTGGCCGCGTCCTTCGCCTCGTACCCGGCGGCGTCCTCGTCGGGATGCACGCGGACGCTCACCATCTCGACGACGGTGAGCAGCACGAAGGCCGGGATCGACCAGAGCACCACATCGGGCAGGTTCGGGGACGACATGCCGTCACCGTAGGCTCGCCCCCGGCCCGCTGCCTAGAGGTTGTTACCGACAAGTATTACCGGCGGTACGCGCGGAGATGTTGGCGATCTTCGCCATTGCCTCCCAGGCCCCGTTCGGACCCCGGTCGGACTCGGGTCAGACCCCGGCCGCTCCCAGGAGCGCTCCCGCCGCGTAGGTCACCGTCATGGCGAGGGCCCCGCCCAGCACGTTCCTGAGCACCGCGGGCCGTACGTCCGCCGCGCCCAGGCGGGCGCTCGCCAGGCCCGTGAGGGCGAGCGCCGCCAGGACCGAGCCCACGGTGACGGGCAGGCGCCAGGAGGCGGGCGGCAGGACGATGGCGAGGAGCGGGAGCAGGGCTCCGACGGTGAACGCGACGAAGCTGGCCCACGCGGCGTGCCAGGGGTTGGTGAGCTCGTCGGGGTCGATGCCGAGCTCCACGCGCGCGTGGGCGCGCAGCGCGTCCCGCTCGGTGAGCTGCTGCGCGGCCTCGCGGGCCACGTCGCGGCTGAGCCCGCGCCCGGCCAGGAGGTCGGTCAGCTCGGCCAGTTCGGCCTCCGGCTGCTCGCGCAGCTCGCGCTTCTCCTGGGCCAGGGCGGCCTTCTCGGAGTCGCGCTGGGTGGACACCGACACGTACTCGCCCGCCGCCATGGACATGGAGCCCGCGAGCAGGCCCGCGAGGCCCGCCGTCAGGAGGGTGCCGCGGTCGTCGGTGGCCCCCGCGACGCCGACGACGAGGCCCGCGGTGGAGACCACGCCGTCGTTGGCGCCGAGCACGGCGGCCCGCAGCCAGTTGAGGCGGGAACCCAGGGCGCCGCCGTGCGCTTCCTCATGAGTGGCTTCCGTCACAGGGGGAGCATGGCACCGCCCGCGTCACCAGACGCGGACCGACCCTCCCGGGGCGAACACCGGGCTGGTGGCGTCGGCCGGAGGCTCCTTGAGGGGTTCGGCCAGCTCCGCGGCCGTGGGGCCGACCTCGGCCGCGAGGGCGTCAAGACGCTCCAGGTCGAAGCCGTACACGCGCGCGGCGTTGCCGCCGACCATGGCCGCGACCTCCGCGCGCGGCAGGCCCGCGTAGGCGGCGCGCAGGCCTTCCCTGGAGTAGGGGTACGTTCCCTCGTCGTGCGGGTAGTCGCTGCCCCACATGACCTTGTCCAGGCCAATGCGCTCGCGCAGCGCCGCCTCGTGCGGGCGCATGAAGCTCGCGCCCACGAAGCAGTTCTCGCGCCACACCTCCGAGGGGCCCTTGCCCATCTGGTCCGCGAGCCCGGCCCCGAACTTGGACTCGGCGGTGTCCGCCCGCGTCGCCGCCGCGACGAGCCGCCCGTGGTAGTAGTCCAGCATCTCCAGGACGCCCGGGATCCAGCCCGAGCCCTGCTCGGTGAGGACCAGGCGCAGACCGGGGTGGCGGCGGAAGGCGCCGCCGAACATCAGGTGCCACAGCGCCCGGTGCGAGAACCACGTCGTCTCGACCATGAACACCGCGCGGGCCGCGGGCTCCTCGCCGAGCGGCGGCGACGCCGAGCCCGCGTGGTGGTTGACCGGCACCCCCAGCTCGGCGCAGACCGCCCAGATCGGGTCGTACACGCGCGCGTGCAGCTCGGGCAGGCCCGAGCCCGGCGGGGTGCCCGGGAGCAGCAGGCCGCCGGTGAGTCCCGCCGTGACCGCCCAGCGGATCTCCTTGACGGCTTCGTCGACGTCGTTGAGCAGGATCTGGAAGACGCCCGCGCGCCGGCCCCGGGCGGCCGCGCAGAAGTCGGCGAGCCAGCGGTTGTGGGCCCGCAGGCCCGCCCAGCGCAGCGCGTACTCCTCGCGCGTCGGCGCGGGCGCCATGAGCGAGGCCGAAGGGAAGAACGGCGGGATGGTGTTGGGGAAGACGACCTCGGCGACGATGCCGTCCCGCGCGAGCTCCGCGAGGCGGCGCTCGGAGTTCCAGTTCCGGTCGGCGGTGTCGGCGAGGAGGTCCTCGTACGGATTGACGTACGTGGCCGCCCAGACGTCGAAGTCCTCGTGGTGGCGGGACTCCAGGTACGGCTTGTAGTCGAGGAGGTCCGCGCCCGCGTGACAGTCCGCGGAGATGACGGTGTAGCGCTCGCTCTCGGTCATGGGTTCACCCCTAGCGTCGGGAAGTCGTGGCCGGTCAGCCAGTGGCGGCCGACCTCGCGCGAGCGCGCCCAGGAGGCGGTGACGGCGTCCTGGTCCGCGTCCTGGCCCAGGTCGGCGGGGGTCGGCCCGATGCGCCGGGCCAGCGGGGCGAGCCGCGCGGTGTCGAAGCCGAACACCTCGGCGGCGGCGAGGCCGAGCATGCGCCGGCTCTCCGCCACCGGGATGTCGTGGAAGGTCCGGCGCAGCCACGCGCGCGTGGCGGGCCAGGTGCCCTCCGGGTGCGGGAAGTCGCTGCCCCACAGGATGTTGTCGACGCCGATCTCGTAGCGCTGGGCGAGTTCGCGGCGCTTGGTGTTGGTGGCGCAGACGAACATCTGCCGGTCCAGGTACTCGTGCGGCGGGCGCTTCAGCTCGGCGAAGGGCGACAGCTTCTTGCCGCCGTGCGCGCCCAGGTAGAGGCGGTCCATGAACCACAGCAGGTTCGGCAGCCACCAGCAGCCGGACTCCGCGACGCCGAACCGCAGCCCGGGGTGGCGCTCGAACACCCCGGACCACAGCAGGAACCACAGGGGCCGGGCGGGCCACCACGTCACCTCGGAGACGTAGATCCCGAGGTGGTCGCCGTACTCGTGCCGGGGCGCGGCCCCGGAGTGGGTCAGCACCGGCATCGCGCACGCGGCGGCCGCGGCCCACACGGGGTCGTAGCGGCGGTCGTGGTAGGGCGCCTTGTCGACCCACATGGAGGGGATCATCAGCGCGCCGAGCCCCGACTCCTTGGCCCGGTGGACCTCGGCCACCACGCGGCCGGGATCTGCGGTGACGGGCAGCAGGGCCACGCCGCAGTGCCGTTCGGGGTGCTCGGAGACGAAGTCGGCGAGCCAGCGGTTGTGCGCCCGCGCGCCCGCCATGCCGAGGTCGGGGTCCTGGTCCCCGGAGAGGCCGAGGCCGACCCCGAAGGGCGCGGCGGTCCGGCTGTCGACGGCGTCGGCGTCCGGGAAGACGACCTCGGCCGCCACTCCGTCGCCGTCCAGCTCCTTGATCCGCTGCCCCGCGTCCCAGCCGCCCTTCAGGCCCTCTTCGTTGTCGTCGAACCACTTCGTGGCGAAGGCCTCGTTGCGGATGCCCAGACGGGTCATCTCCTCGCGGCGCCGGTCGCGCCCGGCGAGGAAGTCGTCGAAGTCCCGGTGGTGGCGGGCCTCCAGATAGGGCCGGTACTCCTCGGTGGGGAGGCCCGCGTGGCAGTCGGAGGAGATGATCAGATACGGGTCGTGCGGGTCCGTCATCGGGACTCCTCAGTCGAGTCGGTCGAGTCAATCCATCAGTCCAGTCAGTCCAGTCAGTCCAGTCAGTCCAGTCAGTCGAGGATGAACTTCTCCAGGTAGTCCGGCGCGGAGCGCTCCAGCATGGACCGCGCCCGCGCCCTGATCTGCCGGTCGCTGTGCTCGCTCGCGGGCAGCAGCCAGAAGCGGTCCGCCGCGATGCCGTCGGCCACGAGGTCCGCGACCTCCTCGACCGGCGTGAAGACGACGTCCTGCCCGGCCTCGCGCATGGCGGCCTCCCACTGGCCGAGGGTGCGGTAGGGGGCTTTGCGGGGGCGCTGCTTGGCGTACCGCTCGGGCCGGTTGCGGTGCGACTCCCACAGGCCGGTGCGGAGCATGTGGGGCCCCGGGAAGAGCACGGACGCGCCCACGCGCGCGTGCTCCGCCTTCAGATGCGCGTACAGGGACTCCGTCATGGTGACGACGGCGGCCTTCGTGACCGCGTAGACGGAGGCCGTCGGCAGGGGCGCGATGCCGCCGTCCCCGGAGGACGTGTTGACGACGTGCCCGGGCTCTCCCCCGGCGATCATCCGGGGCACGAAGGCCTGGATGCCGTGGAAGACCCCCCACACGTTGACTTCGAAGGCCCACTTCCAGTCGTTCGGCTCGTGCTCCCACATGCGGCCCTCCGCGCCCGAGCCGACCCCGGCGTTGTTGCACAGGACGTGCACCGCGCCGAACCGTTCGTACGTGTCATCGGCGAGGGCGTGCACCTGCTCGCGCACGCCGACGTCGACCACGCGCGCGTGGACCGCCGCCCCGTCCGCGCGCAGTCCGTCCGCCGCCTTCTTGAGGGCGCTCTCCTCGACGTCGGCGAGCACCACCGTCAGGCCCTCCGCCGCGAACCGGCGCGCGAGGGCGAGCCCGATGCCGCCGGCCGCGCCGGTGACGACGGCCACCTGTCCCGTCGCGAGCCGCATCAGGCGGTGCCCTCCGGAGGCCCGTCGAGCACCTGCCGGGCGTCGTCGTAGCGCTGGTGCGCGTACGGCAGGAGCGCCTCGGCGCTGACCCGCTCGACGACGGTGCCCCGCTGGTCGCTGGTCTTCTCGCCGAGGGTGATCTCCACCAGGCGGCGCACGGGCAGGTCGGCCACCGGGTCGTACATCGACTCGCGCAGGACCACGTCCCCGGTGATCCGCTCCAGCTTGCGGACCTTCTCGTTCCGTACGCAGTGCACCAGGACCGGTTCCGCGTCGAAGCCCGAGCCGTCCACCGCGGGCAGGAACTTGAAGTAGAAGTCGGTCCTCCGCGCGGGCTCCGGCAGCGGCAGGGGGCCGCTGACGCCGCCGCGCACCTCGACGAACGCGATGCCGTGCCGGGCGAGCGCCGCGCGGACGACGAGGCCGTCGCGCTCGACCGTGACCTCGCCGAGCTTCTTCGGCTCGCCGAACACCTCGCGGCCGCCGATCAGGGCCCGCTCGTGGGTCATGGGCATCACCAGCGGATACCAGCCCGCCACCGCGCCGTGCTCGGCGGCGACGGCGACCGAACCCGCGCCCAGGGGGTAGCCGGGCAGCTCGACCTTGCTGATGTTCACACGCACCAAGGGCCGCGCGGTGGGCTTCAGGGGCGGCGGCAGGACCGCCGCGACCGCGTCCGGGTCGCTCTCCCAGAGAGCGACCACGCCCGTGGACCAGATCTCCGGGAGCCGCCCGTTCGCTGCCCGTGCCGCGGCCAGCTCCGCCTCGGTGCGCGCGCCGTAGCGTACGCGTGCCATGTCGTACCGCCCTTCGTTGACGAACCGTCAGGGATGTGCGGCGTCTTGCGGGGGGTTCTGTAACACAGTTACAACAGACCTCGTGAAGGGTAAAGAGACGCGGACCCGCCTCGACCGGGAACAGGTCCTGGAGGCCGCGGCGGGCCTCGTCAAGCAGCACGGACCGCGCGCCCTGACCATGCGCAAGCTCGCCGCCGAGCTCGGCACGGCCGTGACCTCCATCTACTGGCACGTCGGCAACCGCGAGTCGCTCCTGGACGCCCTCGTCGAGCGCACCCTCGCCGACCTCGGCGAGATCCGGCCGCGCGGCCGCACCCCCGCGCAGCGCGTGGCCTCCGTGGCGCGCGCCCTGCGCCACCAGCTGCGCGACCACCCCCATCTGATCGCGATGGTCCACGAACGCGGCCTGACGGACCGCATGTTCCTGCCCGCCCAGCGGGTCCTGGTGCGCGAGCTGCACGCGGCGGGCCTGCGCGGCGCCCGCGCGGCCGACGCCGTGCGGGCGGTCCAGGTCCACGTCGTCGGCCACGTCCTGGTGGAGCGCAACCGCGAGCGCGCGCCCGCGCAGCGCCCCGGCGAGCACCGGCTGTGGGACGCGCACGGCGCGGACGCCGACCCCGCCCTTGCCCGCGCCCTGACCCGTCCCCTCGACGCGGAGCGGCTCTTCACCCTTTCGGTCAGGGCCCTGGTGGCGGGTCTGCTCGGCCCGCCCGGTGGCTCACGGACGTGACGGTCCGGTGGCCCACGGACGTGACTGTCAGTCGTGGCCCGTATCCTCATGGACCATGCTCGAAGACCGCACGCTCGCCGCGTCCGCAGACTCCTGGCCGACCGCCTACCCGTCGGGGTACGCGGTCGTCGACGTGGAGACCACAGGGCTGTCCAGGGACGACCGGATCATCTCCGCCGCGGTCTACCGTCTGGACGCCCGGGGCGAGGTCGAGGACCACTGGTACACGCTGGTGAACCCGCAGCGCGACCCGGGCCCGGTGTGGATCCACGGCCTGACGAGCGACCAGCTCGCCGACGCCCCGCTCTTCGCGGACGTCGCCGAGGAGTTCGGCGAGCGCCTGCGCGACCGCGTCCTCGTCGCGCACAACGCGGTCTTCGACTGGTCCATGATCGCCAGGGAGTACGCGCGCGCGGCGCGCACCGCGCCCGTCCGCCAGCGCCTGTGCACCATCGCGCTCTCCAAGGAGCTGGGCCTGCCGCTGCCCAACCACAAGCTGGAGTCGCTCGCCGCGCACTTCGGCGTGGTCCAGCGCAACGCCCACCACGCCCTGGACGACGCGCGCGTCCTCGCCGAGGCGTTCCGCCCGAGCCTGCGCGCGGCCGCGCGCGACGGGGTGCGGCTGCCGCTCCTGGAGTGCCGCCCGCTGACCGAGTGGGCCGAAGGACCGGCCCGCATCGGCCGCCAGGCCACCGGCTCCCCGGGGTACGAATCCGGGTACCGCGCACAGAGTTGGCGCGCCTCCCGCAAGCGCCCCGCCTGCCCCTACCCGAACCCCGGGCGGTACGAGGAGGGCAAGCCCCTCAAGCAGGGCATGCGCGTCGCCTTCTCCGGCGACACCTCCGTGGACCGCGAGCTCCTGGAGGACCGCGCCTTCGAGGCGGGCCTGCACATCGCGACGAGCGTGTCCCGGCTCACCAGCCTGCTCGTCACGAACGACCCGGACTCGGGCACGTCGAAGACGACGAAGGCGCGGTCGTTCGGCACCCCGGTCATCGACGAGGCGGCCTTCGGCCAGCTGCTCCAGGACGTGGCCCCGGCGTCAGACGGGTGATTGCGGGGCGACTCGCCCGCCCGCCGCTCGCCCCGCACCGCCGCCGCGTCCCACCCTGTGGCGCATGGCACGTTGCGAGGTCTGCGGAAACGACTACGGCATGTCCTTCGAAGTGCACGCGCAAGGCGCGGTGCACGTCTTCGACTGCTTCGCCTGCGCCATCCACCGCATGGCGCCGATCTGCGAGCACTGCCGGTGCCGCATCATCGGACAGGGCGTCGAGGCCGATGGGCACTGGTACTGCGGGGCGCACTGCTCGCGCGCGGAGGGGCGGGTGGGCATCGTCGACAAGGTGTGACGGCGGACACGGGCGTGACGGCGGCCGAAGGTGTGCCGCGGCCGAAGGTGTGACGGCGGACATACGCCGGGCCCCGAAGCCCCCGGACGGAGCCCCCGACAGGACCCTCCCGTCGGGGGCTCCGTCGCGCACAGGTACCGTCAAGGACGTGTACCGCTTCCTGTTGTCCCGCCAGTGGGTGATCCTCACTCTCATCGGCATCGTCCTCATCCCCGTGATGATCGAGCTGGGCTTCTGGCAGCTGCACCGGCACGAGGCCCGCGTGGCGCGCAACGACAAGATCGCCCGGGTCATCGACGCCGAGCCTGTGCCCGCCGAGCGGCTCACCGCGCCCGGCCGCGAGGTGCCGGACTCCGCCGTCTACCGCCGGGTGACGGCCAAGGGGACGTACGACACGAAGCACGAGGTCGTCGTCAGGCGCCGCACCAACTCCGACGACGAGGTCGGCTTCCACGTCCTGACCCCGTTCGTCCTGCGCGACGGCAAGGTGCTCCTGGTGAACCGGGGCTGGATCCGCGCCGACGGCCCGCAGACCGCCTTCCCCAAGATCCCCGCCCCGCCCAGGGGCCAGGTCACCGTCACCGGCCGCCTGATGGCCGACGAGACGTCGGCGGCCAGCGGCATCAAGGACGTCCGCGGCCTGCCCGACCGCCAGATCATGCTGATCAGCAGCGGCCAGCAGGCCCACGCCCTGGGCAAGCCGGTCCTCGGCGGCTACATCACGCAGACGGCTCCGGAAAACCCCGGCGGCTCCCCGCAGCTGATCTCCGCCCCCGACCACAGCAGCATCGGCGCCCACATGGCGTACGCGATCCAGTGGTGGCTGTTCGCGGCGGGCGTGCCGGCCGGGTGGATCGTCCTGGTCCGCCGGGAGGTGCGGGACCGGCGCGAGGCGGCGGCCGCGGAGAAGTCGACGCCCGAAGCGGCCGCGACGCCCGCCTGACGCGCCGCCGACGCCGCTCCCCCGCTAGTCCCCGCACCTCTCCCACGGGTCCGGGGTGCCGTGCGAGAGCACCAGGCCGTACGACTCCACCAGGTCGCAGTCGTTCTGCTGGGTCCACTGGTAGGCGAGGACGGACCAGACGGCGACCGTGACCACGGCCACCACGCCCGGCACGCTCCAACGGGACCTTCCCCCGGGCCCGCCGCCTCCGCCACCACCGCCGCCACCGGGCGGCGGGCCCTGCGGCGGCTCCTTGGGAGGCTCCCAGCCCGGCCCGTCGTAGCCGCGGGGCCGCCACCCGCCCTCGTTGTTCGGCATGCTCACGAGTATCGCCCAGGGGCACCCACGCGTCCCGTACTACGGCGAAGCCGGGGGGACCAACCGCGCGCGGCCGGGCCCTGGTTGCTCCCGCCTCGGCGGACCGGATTGGCGACTGGGCGAACCGGGAAGCCGTCCTCCGTGCAGCGACCCATCGAGGACTACGCCCTGATCGGCGACCACCAGACCGCCGCCCTGGTGGCGCGTACCGGCTCCATCGACTGGCTGTGCCTGCCCCGCTTCGACTCCGCGGCCTGCTTTGCCGCGCTGCTCGGCGAGGACGAACACGGCCACTGGCGCATCGCGCCGAAGGGCGCCGACACCTGCTCGCGCCGCGCCTACCGGCCCGACACGCTCGTCCTCGACACCGAGTGGGACACCCCTGACGGCACGGTCCGCGTCACCGACTTCATGCCGCAGCGCGACCGCGCCCCGGACCTGGTGCGCGTCGTCGAGGGCGTCGAGGGCGAGGTGACCGTGCGCAGCACGCTGCGGCTGCGCTTCGACTACGGCTCGGTCGTGCCCTGGATGCGCCGCTCCCACGGCCACCGGGTGGCGGTCGCGGGCCCCGACGCGGTGTGGCTGCGCACCGAGCCCGACGTCCGCGACTGGGGCCACGCGCGGGCCACGCACGCCGAGTTCACCGTCCGGGCGGGCGAGCGGGTGACGTTCGTGCTCACCTGGCACCCCTCGCACGAGCCGCGCCCGCCGCTCATCGACACCGAGAGGGCGCTGCGAGAGAGCGTCGACGACTGGCGGGCCTGGGCGGCGCGCTGCCCCTACGAGGGGCCGCACCGCGACGCGGTCGTCCGCTCCCTGATCACCCTCAAGGCCCTCACGTACGCCCCGACCGGCGGCATCGTCGCCGCGCCCACCACCTCGCTGCCGGAGGAGATCGGCGGCGTCCGCAACTGGGACTACCGCTTCTGCTGGCTGCGCGACTCCACGCTCACGCTCGGCGCGCTGCTCACCGCCGGGTACCGGGAGGAGGCCGGGGCCTGGCGCGACTGGCTGCTGCGGGCGGTCGCGGGCGACCCGGCGGACCTCCAGGTCATGTACGGCCTCGGCGGCGAGCGGCGGCTGCCCGAGTCGGAGGCCGGGTGGCTGCCGGGGTACGCGGACTCGGTGCCGGTGCGCCTCGGCAACGCGGCCGTGTGCCAGCACCAGCTCGACGTGTACGGCGAGGTCGTCGACTCCCTCTGGCTCGCCCGGCAGTCGGGCATGGCGACGCGGCCGCACGGTTGGCGCATGCAGCTCGCGCTCATGGAGTTCCTGCGGAAGGTGTGGCGCGAGCCGGACGAGGGGCTGTGGGAAGTGCGCGGTCCGCGCCGCCAGTTCGTGCACTCCAAGGTGATGGCCTGGGTCGCCGCCGACCGCACCGTACGCACCCTGGAGGAGCGGCCGGAGCTCGAAGGAGACGCGGACCGCTGGCGGCGCCTTCGCGACGAGATCCACGACGAGGTCTGCGCCCGCGGCTACGACGCGGACCGGGGCACGTTCACGCAGTCGTACGGCTCCACGGAGCTGGACGCCGCCGTGCTGCTCATCCCGCGCGTGGGCTTCCTGCCGCCCGACGACCCGCGCGTCCTCGGCACCATCGACGCCGTCCGCGAGGACCTCGGCACCCACGAGGGCTTCGTACGCCGCTACAGCACCGACGGGTGCACGGTCGACGGCCTGCCGGGCCACGAGGGCGTCTTCCTCGCCTGCTCGTTCTGGCTCGCCGACGCGCTGCACCTGTCCGGCCGTACGAAGGAGGCCCGCGCGCTCTTCGAGCGGCTCCTGGCGCTCTGCAACGACGTGGGGCTGCTCGCCGAGGAGTACGACGCGGTGGAGCGCCGCCAGTTGGGCAACTTCCCGCAGGCGTTCAGCCACGTGGGTCTCGTCACTACCGCCTTCTCCCTGTTCGGCCCGGACCCGCGCACGGCAGGATAGGGCGCATGGATCTTGGCCTGAACAACCGTGTCTACGTCGTCACCGGTGCCACCCGCGGGCTCGGCAACGCCACCGCGCGCGCCCTGGTCGAGGACGGCGCGAGAGTCGTCCTCACCGGCCGCGACGAGAAGACGGCCGCGGCCGCGGAGCTCGGCCCGAACGCGATCGGCGTCGGCGCGGACAACGCCGACCCCGCGACCCCCGCCCGGCTCGTCGCCACCGCCCGCGAGCGCTTCGGCGGCTTCGACGGCATCCTCGTCAGCGTGGGCGGCCCGCCCTTCGCCTTCGCCGCCGACACCACGGACGAGCTGTGGCAGGCGTCCTTCGAGTCGGTGTTCCTCGGCGCCGTACGGCTCGCGCGGGCCGCGGCGGCGGAGCTCGGCGAGGGCGGCGTCATCGGCTTCGTCCTGTCCGCGTCCGTGTACGAGCCCATCCCCGGCCTGACCATCTCCAACGGCCTGCGCCCCGGGCTCGCCGGGTTCGCCAAGTCCCTCGCGGACGAGCTCGGGCCGCGCGGGATCCGGGTCGTCGGGGTGCTGCCGGGGCGCATCGACACGGAGCGCGTGCGCGAGCTGGACGGGCTCACCGCCGATCCGGAGGCGTCCCGGCACGCCTCCGAGTCCGGCATTCCGCTGCGGCGCTACGGGGCTCCGGAGGAGTTCGGGCGGGCGGCCGCGTTCCTGCTCTCGCCGGCGGCCTCCTACATCACCGGGGTGATGCTCCCCATCGACGGCGGCGCCCGCCACGGCTTCTAGCCCCGGGCTCCGACAGCCACCCCTCCCCGCCGCTACCGCGGCGTTTCCTCCCACTCGCCCACCCATTCCACCCCGGCTACCCGGCCCGGCCCCGACCTGGCGGCTTGCACGTAGTCGTCCGTCTGCCGGGCCGGAAGGATTCAGCCCGTCCGGCGTTTGAGGACAAGCGCGTCAGCGCGGTGTGTGAACCGGTTCAGCGTGGCCGCGAGGCCTAGGTGACGCGTTCCGGGCGGTGTTTGACCGTGCGGAGCTGGACCGTCGCCGGGAGGCGGGCCAGGCCCGCCGAGTCACGGGCGTGGGCCAGGGCCTCGACGCACACCAGGTGCAAGGCGTCCTGGGGAACCGCGCCGCTCTCCAGGACGAGCCCGACCCGCGCCTCGGGCGCGTTGCGCCGCCCGGTCAGCAGGACCCGCGCCCGGCCCACCCCGTCGAGCCCCGCGGCCTCGCTCTCAAGCGCGCTCTCCATCGCCCGGCCCCGCAGCAGCGCCCCCTCGCCGTCCCCGGTCTCGACCAGGACCTCCGCGAGGCGCCGCCGCCGCAGCTGCGCGGTGAGCCACCACAGCGACAGGAGCACGAGCACGGCGAGGGCGGCGATGACGGTGGGCCACCACCAGCCGCGCCCCCGCCACCGGGTCCGCTCCGCGGCGCTGAGCAGGACGTCGTGCCGCCCGTCGTGCACCCACCAGGACGGCGGCCCGGCGCCGAGACCGACGGCGAGGACGGCCCCGCCGAGCACGACGAGACCGAGGCCGACGAGGCCGAGGAGCACGCGGTTCACCGTACGCGGCATGGCGCACTCACCCCTTCTTCCCTGGCCGGGCGACATGGACGGAGAGCGTGGGCGGGCTGCCGAGCCCCAGGCCCCGGATGCCGTCGGCCAGCGTCCGGTCCAGATCGCCGCGGACGTCGTCGAGGGGGCGGAAGTGCGATTCGGCGCGTACGTCGACCTTGGTCCGGGTCATGCGGACCCGGACCGCCCGCACCCCGGCCACGTCCAGGGCCCGGTCGCGCAGCACGGTCGCGGCGGCGGCCCGGTCGAGCCCGGCGCGCACGTCGGCGTGGCCGCGCCGCATCGGGAGGACGGCCCGCAGCCCCGGCGTCGCCGCGAGGAGCAGCAGCCACAGGCCGACGGCCACCGCGCCCGCGGCACCGGCGAGCACGGCCGTGCTGTCCAGCGGCCGCTCCGCGAGCTCGCGCGCGAGGTCGCGCCGCCAGCGCATCGCGGGATGGTCGGCCCGCACCGCGACGACGTCGTACAGAAGGAGCCCGGAACCGCCGAGGACCAGCAGCGCGAGGAGCGCGGCGGGCACGCGGCGCGCGGACCAGAAGCGCGGGGTCCTGGCGTCGTCGGGCGCGAGGGTGGGGTGCGGTTCGTAGGACGCCGCGGACGTCCACTGCTCCGGCCCCGCCGCCGGATCGGCGCCGTCCGGGGCCCGCTCGACGACGGGCCCGGGCTTGGCTGGGCGGGGTTCCTCGTGAGGCTCGTGCGGGTCGTGGGGCTCGCTCATCGGGTCCTCCCCTGCGCCGCGGCCCGCGCCTGCGCCGAGTGCAGCCGCTCGACCTGGACCGCCACCTCGGGCACTTCCATGCCCGCCAACGCCTCTACCCGCTCGATGACGTGGCGACGCACGGCCGCGCACTGGCCGCCGATGTCACTGGGGTAGTCCAGCTCCAGGCTGATGTGGACGCGGGCGGCACCGGACGGCGCCTCCCCGGCCCGCGCCGAACCGTGCGCGCGGGCCAGGACGCTGACCGTGGCGTGCGGCGGCGCGGCCCCTTCGGGCAGCGTCCACAGGGCTTCCCGCGCCGCGCGGGCGGCGATCTTCGCGATGACGCGGTCGGCGATCCGGGTCGCGCCGCGCTCGGCGGGCGCGACCTGCCCCACGACCTCCGCCGCCACCGCTCACCGCCGCCGGTCGCCGCGCGTACGGAAGAAGTCGCCGGGCTCCAGGTCCCCTTCGAGGAACCGCCCGGCGACGAAGCCGATGGCGCCCAGTGCGGCCACCAGCAGGAAGGCCCCGAAGCCGCCGAAGTACCCGGCGAAGCCCAGGGCCATTCCGGCGATCATGCCGATGACGGCCATGCTCATCGTGCGCTCCTTCGCTCCTGCGCGTGTGCTGTTGAGGCTGTTCCCGCTGGTGGCGCCCGCGACGCGGGATCCGCACCCGTGCGCCGCGCGCGCTACTGCAGCCGGGGCTGTTCGTCGTCCTCGTCGTCCGGCAGCTTCACGTCGCTGACCGCGATGTTCACCTCGACCACTTCGAGGCCGGTCATGCGCTCGACCGCCGCGACGACGTTCTCCCGCACGGCGCGCGCGACGTCGGCGATCGACACGCCGTACTCGACGACGACCTCCAGGTCGAGGGCCGTCTGCACCTCGCCGACCTCGGCCTTCACACCGCGCGTGACGGACTTGGAGCTGCCGGGCACCCGGTCGCGCACGGCCCCGAAGGTCCGGGCGAGGCCGCCGCCCATCGCGTGGACGCCGAGCACGTCGCGGGCGGCGAGTCCGGCGATCTTCTCCACGACGCCGTCGGCGATGGTGGTGCGCCCGCGGGTCGCCGGGTCACCGCCGCCGCGCCGTGCCGACCCGCCGCGGCCCCCGGACTCGTCGGGCGAGTCGTTCGCGCTCTTCTCCAGCGTCTGGGACGTCCTGTGCTCTCCGGTGTCGGTCATCACCGCGGTCCTTTTCGACAGGGGATCTGCTCCTCGAACCACACTAAGCGCGGCCCCGCGCCCGCGCGCCAGGGATGCGGCAGGCTGGTGCCATGACGGGTGACGGATGGGCGTCGGTGGTACGGCGTCAGCTGGGCCTAGGCCGGGTACTGCCCCTGGGCGGGGCGGGGGACGGCGCGTGGCTCACGGAGGCGGCGGCCACGGCGGTGCTGCGCCGGGCGGCCGAGCGGGTGACGGGCGCCCGTCTGACGTCCGTGCGCCTGGCCCTGGCCGATCCGGACGCCGCGTACGGCGCCGCCGCGGGAGTTCCGCCGGACGCGTGCGCCGCCACGGTCCCGGCGCCGCCGAGCGCGCTGCCGCCCGGGCCGCTGCGGATCAGCGGGGAGTGCGCGGCGGGCACGGCCGAGCCGCTGCCCGCGGTGGCGTCCCGGCTGCGCGCGGCCCTCGCGACGACCGCGGCGGACCGGCTCGGCCTGGCGGTCACGACGGTGGACCTGCGGGTCACGGCCCTCTTGGACGAGCAGGGCGAGCAGGACCAGCCCGATGAGCACGACGGTCACGACGGGCCGGATGGGCCGAACGAGCCTCCGGGCCCCGTCGAGGCAGCGGCAGAGGCGGCGAAGTCGCCCGCGGCCCCCTCGGCACCCGTCGAGGACCGGATCGCCCGAGCCGCGCTCGCCGTGCCGGGCGTGACCCGGCTGACCGGGGCCTTCGGCGGTCTGGGGCGCGCGGTCCAGGTGCGGGAGCACGAGCCGCTGAACGCCCTGCCGCGCCGCCACGTCCAGGTGGAGCTGGCCGTGGCGGCGGACCGGCGGGCCCTGGACGTGGCCCGCGCGGTCCGCACGGCGGTGGGCGGCGCGCTGCCGGACCGGCCGTCGGTGGCGGTCCTGGTGACGGCGGTCGACGAGCCCGGCCGGGACGGCACGCACCCGGGCTAGGAGGCCAACTCCCTGACCAGCAGGGCGCGTTGCTCAGTCGCCGAGCCCGGCGAGGTCCCGCAGCCTGCGGGCCTGGGCGGCGCGCTCGGCGGTGCGCTGCTCCTCGTACGAGCGGCCCGTGACGCCCTGCAGCAGGGCCTTGGTCTCGATGACCGCGTCGCGCGGCGCGGCAAGGAGCGCGGCGGCCAGGTCGCGCGCGGTGCCGTCGAGCTGGTCGGCGGGCACGACGATGTTGGCGAGGCCGAAGCGCTCGGCCTCGTCCGCGTGCACGAAGCGGCCCGTGGCGCAGATCTCCAGGGCGCGCGCGTAGCCCACGAGGGAGACGAGCGGGTGCGTGCCGGTGAGGTCGGGCACCAGGCCGAGACTGGTCTCGCGCATGGCGAACTGCACGTCGTCGGCGACGATCCGCAGGTCGCAGGCAAGCGCGAGCTGGAAGCCCGCACCGATCGCGTGCCCCTGCACAGCGGCGATGGACACGATGTCGCTGCGCCGCCACCAGGTGAACGCTTCCTGGTACTCGGCGATGGTCGCGTCGAGGACGTCGTCCGCGCCGCGCGCCAGATCGAGGAACGACGGCTCGCCGTCGAAGCCCTCGGGCGTGAACGCCTGCCGGTCGAGCCCCGCGGAGAAGGACTTGCCCTCGCCGCGCAGCACCACGACCCGGACGCTGCCGGGCAACGCCCGTCCGGCCTCGGTCAACGCCCGCCACAGAGCGGGGGACTGGGCGTTGCGCTTGGCCGGATGGGTGAGGGTCACCGTGGCCACGGCGTCCTCGACCGTGAGGCGTACGCCGTCCTTGTCGAGAACCGGTGCCGCCGTGCTCTGTCGGCTGTCGGGCGAAGCCATCAGTGCCTCCGATGGGTGCAGTCGTCGGTCGGGGCACCTGGGGGCACCCCTAAGTGACTGCACAGTAACCACCCGGCCGAACGGACGGCCGACCGGGTGGTCACCCTCGGATCACGAGAGCCGCGGACAGCGGCGGGTGTCAGACGGAGGCGGCCTTCTTGCCTCGCGTCGCACCGCCGCGGCCGCGCAACACGACACCCGACTCGGTGAGCATCCGGTGCACAAATCCGTACGAACGGCCGGTCTCTTCGGCCAACGCCCGGATACTCGCACCGGCGTCGTACTTTTTCTTCAGGTCTGCCGCGAGCTTGTCGCGCGCGGCGCCGGTCACCCGGCTGCCCTTCTTCAGAGTCTCGGCCACCCGTGCCTCCTCATGGGAAGTGCGCTCTGGACTTCTCATGATCACCCCTACCGGGCCTCCTGGCCACCCATTCGGCAAGGTCCATGTGACTTGATTCGCAGTGCGGAAGCGGGTCGACACGAGCGGAATTAACGATTCCGCGTCCTTCGATCCATACCGCCGAATGGGTTCCACGGGGAAGGGGCAGGTCAGGGGCGTGCCCGGAGAACAGGGGCGCACCGGCAGCGCGCGGCGGCGAAATACGTGTATCGCACATCTCGGTATGAGGACGTCTCACACAGATGAAGGATCACGGATCGGCCGAATGATCCATATGGAGTGGATCAGCGATTCGATCATGCCCGCCGGAACCAGCTGGAGCGGTGCGCGTCAAGAGGGCCCTCGTCGGGGTGCGCCGACGAGGGCCCGTGCCGGGCGTCAGGCGAGGGCGACCAGATCGGCGTAGTCCGCGCCCCACAGGTCCTCGACGCCGTCCGGGAGCAGGATGATCCGCTCCGGCTGGAGCGCCTCGACGGCGCCCTCGTCGTGCGTGACCAGGACGACCGCGCCCTTGTAGGTGCGCAGCGCGCCGAGGATCTCCTCGCGGCTGGCCGGGTCGAGGTTGTTGGTGGGCTCGTCGAGGAGGAGCACGTTCGCGGACGAGACGACCAGGGTCGCGAGCGCGAGCCGGGTCTTCTCACCACCGGAGAGGACGCCCGCGGGCTTGTCGACGTCGTCCCCGGAGAAGAGGAACGAGCCGAGCGTCTTGCGCACCTCGACGAGGTCGAGGTCGGGGGCGGCCGAGCGCATGTTCTCCAGGACCGTGCGGTCGGGGTCCAGGGTCTCGTGCTCCTGGGCGTAGTAGCCGAGCTTGAGGCCGTGGCCCTCGATGACCTGGCCGGTGTCGGGCTTCTCCGCGCCGCCGAGGAGCCGGAGGAGGGTGGTCTTGCCCGCGCCGTTCAGGCCGAGGATGACGACGCGCGAGCCCTTGTCGATGGCCAGGTCGACGTCGGTGAAGATCTCCAGGGAGCCGTACGACTTCGAGAGCCCCTCGGCCATGAGCGGCGTCTTGCCGCACGGCGAGGGCTCGGGGAAGCGCAGCTTGGCGACCTTGTCGCTCTGGCGCACCTCCTCGAGGCCCGCGAGGAGCTTGTCGGCGCGGCGCGCCATGTTCTGCGCGGCGACGGTCTTGGTGGCCTTGGCGCGCATCTTGTCGGCCTGCGAGTGCAGGGCGGCGGCCTTCTTCTCGGCGTTCTGCCGCTCGCGCTTGCGGCGCTTCTCGTCGGACTCGCGCTGCTGCTGGTAGAGCTTCCAGCCCATGTTGTAGACGTCGATCGCGGAGCGGTTGGCGTCCAGGTAGAAGACCTTGTTGACGACCGTCTCGACGAGGTCGACGTCGTGGGAGATGACGATGAAGCCGCCCCGGTACGTCTTCAGGTAGTCGCGCAGCCAGACGATCGAGTCGGCGTCCAGGTGGTTCGTCGGCTCGTCCAGGAGCAGCGTGTCCGCGTCCGAGAACAGGATCCGGGCCAGCTCGATGCGGCGGCGCTGACCGCCGGAGAGCGTGTGCAGGGGCTGGCCGAGCACGCGGTCGGGGAGGTTGAGCGCGGCGGCGATGGTGGCGGCCTCGGCCTCGGCGGCGTACCCGCCCTTGGTGAGGAACTCCGTCTCCTGGCGCTCGTACTGCTTCATGGCCTTCTCGCGCGTGCCGCCCTTGCCGTTCGCGATGCGCTCCTCGTTCTCCCGCATCTTGCGGATGAGGACGTCGAGGCCGCGCGCCGAGAGGACGCGGTCGCGGGCGAGCACGTCGAGGTCGCCGGTGCGGGGGTCCTGCGGGAGGTAGCCCACCTCGCCGGAGCGGGTGATGGTGCCCCCGGCCGGGGTGCCCTCACCGGCCAGGCACTTGGTGAGGGTGGTCTTGCCCGCGCCGTTGCGGCCGACGAGACCGACGCGGTCGCCCTTGGCGATACGGAACGTAGCGTTCTCGATGAGGATGCGGGCACCGGCACGCAATTCGATACCGGAGGCGGTGATCACGGTCAGACTCCTGGGCGGGTAAGGACGGCGGAAGCGGGCGGAAGAGCAGGACGAAACGCGCGCGCGGGGCGCGCCGCTGAGCCGTCTAATGCAGGAGGAGAATGGCCATAGGCCAATTCTACCGGGGGTCTGCAACCGATTTTCCGCCGCTCCCGGGCAGCCCGTCGCCCGTTCGGACCTCTGTCCGGCGCCGGGAGGCGGGCGGCGTACCAGGATGAAGTGGCCGGAGGCCCTCGTGGCCGGGTCCGGTGCGGGGCGGCGGGACGCCGCCCCGGACGCGCGGCAGAGGGTGGTGCGCCCATGCAGTTCGACGACGACGCGAACCTGGACACCTCCGAGGTGCAGGACGTGCGCGGCAGCCGCATTCCGGGCGGCCGGGCGACCGTCGGCGGCGGCATCGCCGGGCTCATCGCGCTGTTCCTCGGCCTGTTCTTCGGCGTCGGCCCCGAGCAGCTCGGCCTGAGCGACTCCGGTGACGAGCCCGCCGCCTCGTCCTCGTCGCTCGCGCAGGTCCAGCAGAGCTGCCGTACCGGCAAGGACGCCAACGCCAAGGAGGACTGCCGGATCGTCGCCGTGGTCAACAGCGTCCAGGACTACTGGCGCCAGGAGTTCCCGCGCCGCCAGGGGCAGTACGCGCCCGCGCGGACCGTGTTCTTCACCGGCCGCGTGGGCACCGCGTGCGGCGCGGCGTCGTCGGCGGTGGGCCCCTTCTACTGCCCCGGCGACCGGAAGGTCTATCTGGACCTGGGGTTCTTCGACGAGCTGCGGACCAAGTTCGGCTCCAGCGGCGGCCCGTTCGCGCAGGCCTACGTCGTGGCGCACGAGTACGGGCACCACGTGCAGAACCTGATGGGCACGCTGAGCCGCGCCCAGGACGGGCGGACCGGCGAGAACAGCAACGCGGTGCGGGTCGAGCTGCAGGCCGACTGCTACGCGGGCGTGTGGGCGCACAACGCCACGCGGACGCCCGACGAGTCGACGGGCAGGCCGCTGATCACCCGGCTCACGGACGAGGACATCCGCGACGGCCTGGACGCGGCGGCCGCCGTCGGCGACGACCGGATCCAGGAGCGCTACCAGGGCCGGGTCACCCCCGAGTCGTGGACGCACGGCTCGGCGAAACAGCGCCAGCAGTGGTTCTACCAGGGCTACCGCACGGGCGACATGGCGCAGTGCAACACCTTCCGCTGAGCGGGAGGCCGGCCGGGTGTCACACTCCCCCGGTGTGCACCTGGAACGCGGCGCGGCGCACGGCCTTGGCGAGGGCCGGGTCCGGGTGGGCCGCGGCGAGCGCGACCAGGACCTGCACGGTGCGCGGGTGGCCGACGGTGCGCACCTCGTCCAGCAGCGCGGGCACGGTGGGCTGCGGCGCGGACTCCAGGTGGCGCACGAGGAGTTCGGCCTCGCCGTGGTCGGCGACGGCGGCCGCCGTGTCGACCCACAGCCAGGTGGACTCCTCGCGGGTGAGCACCAGATGGACGTCCTCGGGGTCGGTGCCCTCGTGCTCGGCGAGCCACAGCAGGGCGTAGGGCCGCAGCGAGGCCACGTCGGCGACGGCGCGCACGTCGGGCTCGGCCGGGGCGCCGACCACGCGCAGCGCCTCGAAGGCGAGCCCGCGCAGGAGGGCGTCCTCGCCCCGGGCGGCGTCGAGGAGTTCGGTGACGGCGCTGCCCGCGTCCCGGGCGGCGAGCCAGGCGCGGTACTCGGCGCGGGCCGCGTTCGGCCGCAGGCGGGCGCAGCCGCGGAGCATGTCCTCGGCGGACTGCTCGATGTTCCCCGCCGGGCTCTGCGCGGCCACACAGATCTGCTCCAGCTTGACCCACACCGCCCAGCTGCCCAGCGGGGTGAGCGTGGCCTGGCCGTCCGCGCAGGTCAGGGCGTCGACGGCGGCCAGGGCGCGGAGCGCCCAGTCGAGCAGGTCGGCCAGCGGGACGTCGTCGGCGTGGGCGTCGGCCGGGTCGGGGGCGCCGACGGGTCCGCCGTCGGCCAGCCGCGGCTCCTCCTGGGGCCCGTACGGGATCTCGCAGCGCTCCGTGCGCAGTTCGCGGACGCGCTGGTCGAGGAGGTCCAGGAGCTGCGGCACCGGCACGGGCCCCGCGGACAGCTGGAGGAAGGACAGCAGCTGCGGAACCGCCTCGACGGTCTCCGCGACGGTGGCGGGCGGCAGTTCGGCGGGCGCCGGGTGGACGAGCGACCAGGCGTCGAAGAGCGCGACCCAGCCGCGCAGGACGGCCGCGTCGTCCCGGTCCCAGGCGCGAAGGCGCCAGCCGGGCCGGGCGGCGGTGCCGTGCACCTCGACGAGGCCGGCGAGGCGGGCGGCGTCCCAGTCCGCGCGCAGCTGGTGGACCGTCACGCCCAGGTCCGCCGCGGCCCGTTCGGCGGCGGCGTCGGACAGGGCGCCGGTGGTGCCGGCCGGGGCCGGGGCGGGGCGGTCGGCGGCGCTGAGGCGGGCCGTGCCGGGCGCGGGGCGCAGGGCGTTCTCGGCCCAGCGGGCGGCGCGGACGGCGTCCGCGAGGCCCGCGCGCGCCATGCGGGCGAGCTCGGCGGGCGCGGGGGTGCCCTCGGGGGGCGGAGGCGCGGGACGGCGCGCTCGGCGCTGGGTCACCGCGCCGGGGCCGCCGAGGGGACCGCGGGCTTGGCCGCGCTCGGCGTCCGGTCGCCTTTCGGCCCGGGGCGACGGGGTGCGGACAAGGTGGAGCCGGGAGTCGCGCGGGATACGGGACGTCACAGGAGCAGTCTTCCTGTTGACGGTCCGAAAACCCAAACGGAATCCGGGACGGCCGCCGTGAGGGCGGCCGTCGCACGGTACGGAAGGTTCACATGAGGGGGGTGAGGAAGCGGCGCAGCGCCTCTTCGTAGCGGACCGGGTCGGCGTTCCACATGGCGCCGTGGGGCGCATCCGGAACGGTGTGCAGGGTCACGAGGTCGGGACGGGCCGCGGCCAGGCGACGGGACAGGTCCCAGGGGGCGACGGTGTCGCCGGGGCCGTGTGCGAGGAGCGTCGGCACCTTCAGCGCGCCGGGGTCCGCGCTCTCCACGACGCGGTCGCCGCGCAGTCCCGTGCGACCCTGCGCGGCGCGCACGGCGAGCGGCAGGAGCGGGGCGGGGGTGCCGCGCGCGGTGGCGAGGGCCCGCAGCGTGACCTCCCAGTCGAGCACCGGCGAGTCCAGGACGAGCCCCGCCACGCGGTCGCGCAGGGCGGAGTGCGCGGCGGCGTGCAGCGCCATGGCGGCGCCGGTGGACCAGCCGTGCAGGACGACGCGGCGCGCTCCGTAGCGCACGGCGTAGCGGATGGCGGCGTCCAGGTCGCGCCACTCCGTCTCGCCGAGGTGGCCGAGGCCGTCCGGGGGACGCGGGGCGCCCGGGTCGCCGCGGTAGCCGAGGGAGAGGACCGGAAGCCGCTGCGCGCGCAGGAAGTCCAGGACGACCATGGGGTGCGCGCGGGTGGTGCCGAGGCCGTGCACGGCGATGACCCAGGTGTCGCGGGAGCCGGGCACGAACCACGCGGGCAGTGCGCCCAGTTCGCCGGGGATCTCGACGTCGGCGTGCTCGATGCCGAGGGCGGTGCGGGGGTCGCCGGTGTGGACCTGCGGGGTGAGCCAGACCTTGGCGCCGGGCTCCAGGGTGCCGTGGGTGACCCGTTCCAGGCGGCGTACGACGGTGTCGGCCGGATGGGGGGACGCCTCGACGACCGGTCCGACGACGGCGTGGCAGTCAGGGCCCGTCAGGCCGTAGACGCCGGGGCGCCGGGACGCCAGGGAGCGGGTCAGGGTGACCTGGCCCGCGGCGGTGGCGTGCACGGTCAGGCGCCGCTCGGTGGGCAGGGGGCGGTTCGCCGGGGTCTTGAGGGCGGCGTCGCTGGCGTAGCGGCCCGCCGCGATGGCCGTCAGGGCGGCCGTGGTGGCGGCGGTCACGGCTGCGGCCGTTGCTTTGGCTGGGCGCACGGGTCCAGTGTCCGTGGGGGTGGGCGGTGCGGCCAGTGGGCGTGGGCCTCGCGGGTGCGCCCCCAGGCCCGCCTCTTCCCCGAAACCGGGAGCTCCGCCCCCCGAGCCCCGGTCAGTCGGCGCTTCGCCCCTCGTCCTCAAGCGCCGGACGGGCTCACGTCCGCTGACCGTAGTTCTTCAGCTTTCCGCCCGCTTCCACCACTTGGGCCGGGGACAGCAGTGACGGGGTCAGGCCCGGTACCGCACTGGCGGTCAGCCACAGCCGGCACATCCACTCCAGTTGGGCCGTGCGGTCGTAGGCCTGGGTGAGGGTGCCCCCGTAGGCGACGGTGCCGTGGTTCTGGAGGAGGCAGGCGGTGCGGTCGCGCAGGGCGTGGAGCATGTGCGCGGCCAGCTCGTCGGTGCCGTAGAGGGCGTAGGGGGCGACGCGGACCGGGCCGCCGAGGGCGCCGGTCATGTAGTGGACGGCCGGGAGCTCGGGGACGAGCGTGGAGACGGCGGTGGCGTGCACCGCGTGGGTGTGGACGACGGCTCGGGCGCCGGTGGCGCGGTAGATCTCCAGGTGCATGGGCAGCTCGCTGGTGGGGCCGAGCGTGCCGAAGAGGCGCTTGCCGTCCAGGTCGACGCCGACCGCGTCGGCCGGCCGGAGGCGGTCGTAGGCCACGCCGCTCGGCGTGACCAGGACGGTGTCCCCGACGCGTACGGAGACGTTGCCCGATGTGCCCACGACGAGGCCGTCGGTCACCGTCCTGCGCGCGGTCGCCACCAGCTCGTCCCAGGCCCGGGCGATCTCCTCCCCCGCGGCTCCGTCCGCGGCGCCGTCCGCGGCGCCGTCCGCCGTGCCCCGACCGTGCTCCTGCCGCTGCTCCTGTCGCTGCTCAGTCATGCCGTGATCCTGCCAGGGCGCGGCCCCGAAGGGACCGGGTCCGCAGCGGTCGCCCGCCGGTGTACGCCCCGACCCATGGGCCCCTTTGGGACGATTCGCCCCGCTCGACACGCTTGGCCGTCGATTGAACGTTCTTAGGTGAATCTTCCAGTACTCTCTGGGGGATTTGTCACGCGCGTTGCCATCTGGGGGAAGAATGGCCCGTGATCACAAACCGTCCCGCCGTCGCGCCCACGCCCTCGCCGCGTCCGTCGCGGCCCTCGCGATCGGCGGGACCGCGCTCGCCGAGGTGCCGGTGTCGGCGGCGGGCAAGCCGCGCGGGCACGACGTGTCCTCGCACCAGAAGAACGTCGACTGGCCCGGCGCGAAGGCCAAGGGCGCGCGCTTCGTCTATGTGAAGGCCACCGAGTCCCACACCTACCGCAACCCCTACTTCCGTCAGCAGTACGACGGCTCCCGCGCGGCCGGGCTCGTCCGCGGCGCGTACCACTTCGCCCTGCCGCACCGGTCGTCCGGCGCCGCGCAGGCGGCGCACTTCATGCGCAACGGCGGGCAGTGGACGCCCGACGGCTGGACGCTGCCGCCCGCGCTCGACATCGAGCACCATCCGTACGGAGGCCGGAAGTGCTACGGCCTGAGCAAGGCGAGAATGGTCGCGTGGATCCAGTCCTTCAGCGACGAGGTCAGGCGCCGCTCGGGCCGCAGGCCCGTGATCTACACGACCACGAAGTGGTGGAACGACTGCACCGGCGCGAGCCGCGCCTTCGGCGGGCACCCGCTGTGGCTCGCCCGCTGGTCGGCCGCGCCGGGACCGCTGCCGAGCGGCTGGTCGTCCTGGGCCTTCTGGCAGTACGCGGACCGTGGCACCCTGCCGGGTGACCAGAATCTCTTCAACGGGTCGACGGCACAGCTCAGGCGGTTCGCACGGGGCTGAGCGGAATCCCGCGAAGGCCCCTCGGACGGCCTAATTCCGGGCCCGCGCCGGGCCCTCGCCGCCCCACCGGCGCGCGCTCCGGTGTATGCCGGAAGGACGTGGTGCGGCACCCTCCCCGGCCGGGTCACCGCCAGGCCCCGCCCAGTTCACTTTCCGTTCACTCAGGTTGCCTACGGTCCACGAGCCACTGACGTCCAACAGAAGCCTGGGTAAATGGAAAACATCACGCTTCTCCTCGGGATCGTGATCGTCACCGCTCTCGTGTTCGATTTCACGAACGGTTTCCACGACACAGCCAACGCGATGGCCACGACCATCTCGACTGGCGCTCTCAAGCCCAAGACGGCGGTGGCCATGTCCGCCGTGCTGAACCTCGTCGGAGCGTTCCTCTCCGTCGAAGTCGCCAAGACCATCTCCGGCGGCATCATCAACGAGGGCGGCCTGAAGACAGAGGTGATCTTCGCGGCCCTGGTCGGCGCGATCCTCTGGAACCTGCTGACCTGGCTCCTGGGTCTGCCGTCCAGCTCCTCGCACGCCCTGTTCGGCGGCCTGATCGGCGCCGCCGTGATGTCCATGGGCTGGTCGTCGGTGAACGGCGGCACGGTCGTCACCAAGGTGCTGCTCCCCGCGATCGCCGCCCCGCTCGTCGCCGGCATCGCCGCCTCGCTCGCCACCCGGCTCACGTACCGGATCAGCAGCAAGACGGACGAGAAGGCGACCTCGAAGGGCTACCGCGCCGGGCAGATCGCCTCGGCGGGCCTGGTCTCGCTCGCCCACGGCACGAACGACGCGCAGAAGACGATGGGCATCATCACCCTCGCCCTGATCACCGGCGGCGTCCTGAACCCCGGCGCGAACCCCCCGATGTGGGTCATCGTCTCCGCCGGCGTCGCCATCGCGCTCGGCACCTACCTCGGCGGCTGGCGGATCATCCGCACCATGGGCAAGGGCCTCACCGAGCTGGCCCCGCCGCAGGGCTTCGCCGCGCAGTCCTCCGCCGCGACCGCGATCCTCGCCTCGTCGCACATCGGCTTCTCGCTCTCCACCACCCAGGTGTGCTCCGGCGCCGTGATGGGCGCGGGCCTCGGCCGCAAGGGCGGCGTGGTCCGCTGGTCCACCGCCACCCGGATGTTCGTCGCGTGGGGCCTGACGCTGCCCGCCGCGGGCCTGGTCGGCGCGGGTGCCGAGCTGCTCACCAAGCAGGGCGACTGGGGCGTCGCGGCCACGGCCGCGCTGCTCATCGGCGGCTCCGCCGTCATCTGGTCCCTGTCGCGCCGCGAGCCGGTCGACCACACCAACGTCACGGCCGACGAGATCGGCGGCTCCGCCCGGGACACCGAGCCCGCGGGTGTCGTGACCACCGCGATCGCCGCGGTCACGCCGCCCCCGGCCGGCCACCTCGCCGCGGCCTCCGTGACCGCCGAGCCGTCCGAGCACACGGCGCCCGTGGCGGACCCCGCCCGGCCCGCCACGGTCTAAGGAAGCAGAAGCATGAAGATCGACTGGGCAGCTCTCGGCTCCGTCTTCGGGGTCAGCCTCGTGGTGACCGTCGCCCTCGTGGGCCTGTTCACGCTCGGCATCGTCGGCCTCTCCAAGCAGGAGCAGGCGCGCACGGCCGGGGGCGGCACGGCCGCGCTCGTCCCGCGCGTGGGCGCGTACGCCTGCTTCGCGCTGTGCGCGGCGGCGGTGGCGTACGGGATCTATCTGATCGTCGTCTGACGACGGTCCGCAGCCGTACGACAAGGGGACGGCGCCCGGTGACCTCACCGGGCGCCGTCCCCTTGTCGCATCCGCCGCACCACTGCCCCGTCGCAGGTCAAACGCGAGTTGACGGGCGCTGAGCGGCGTGGTGGACTGCCGAGGCCAACTACGGCGGCAGCAGAGGAAGTCCGGTGCGAATCCGGCGCGGTCCCGCCACTGTCACCGGGTCGGGCGCCGCCCGCGCCCTCCCGGAAGCCAGGAACTCTCGCCGCCTGTCACGTCGAACCAGGGCGCGGACACCCTGAGTGAGGACACATCGCCATGCGCGGCCGACCGCCGTTCCCTGCCAGGGCTCCCTTCGGGTCGAGCGTTCCCCTCGGCTTCCAGCGCGAGACGGCGGGCTGAACCGATGCGTGCTGCCGATCGCGACTACGCGTACGGCGCCGCCGCCGGACTCCTCGGTGACCTGCTGCTCGGCGACCCCCGCCGAGGGCACCCGGTCGCCGCGTTCGGGCGGGCGGCGGGCGCCGTCGAACGTGTCCTGTGGCGCGACCACCGGGGCTGGGGCGCGCTGCACACCGCCGTGTGCGCCGGGGGCGCCGTGGCCGTGGGGGCCCTCGCCGCCTGCGCCGGACGCCGCTCGCGGGCCGCGTCCATCGGTCTGACCGCCGCCGCGACCTGGGCGGTCGTCGGGGGCACCTCGCTCGGCCGGGAGGCGCGGGCCATCGGCGGCGCGCTGGCCGCCGGGGACGTGGACGTCGCCCGCGAGCGGCTTCCGCACCTGTGCGGCCGTGACCCCGAGGCCCTGGACGCGGACGGGATCGCGCGGGCCGTAGTGGAGTCCGTCGCCGAGAACACGTCCGACGCCGTCGTGGGCGCGCTGGTGTGGGGCGCCGTCGGGGGCGTGCCGGGGCTTATCGGGTTCCGGGCCGTCAACACGCTGGACGCGATGGTGGGGCACCGGTCGGCCACCTACCTGCGGTACGGGTGGGCCTCCGCCCGGCTCGACGACGTCGCGGGGTGGCCGGGGGCGCGCCTGACCGGACTGCTCGCCGTCGCCGCCGGGGGCGCGCCCCGGCAGGCCCTGCGGGCCTGGCGGCGCGACGCGCGGCTGCACCCGAGCCCCAACGCCGGGGTCGCCGAGGCCTCCTTCGCGGGGGCGCTCGGGGTGCGGCTCGGGGGAACGCTGTCCTACGGGGGGCGGGTCGAGGAGCGACCCGTCCTGAACGGGGAGGGCCGGGACGTGACCGTGCACGACATCGAGCGGGCCGTGCGGCTTTCCCGGCGGGTCGGGTGGCTGGCCCTCGGAGTCTCGGCGGGCGCGCGGTTGGCGCGGGCCCGGCGCAAGAAGAAGGGGTGGGCCCTGTGAGCGGCGGACTGCTTGTCGCCGGTACGACGTCCGACGCGGGCAAGAGCGTCGTCACGGCCGGGATCTGCCGGTGGCTGTCCCGCAAGGGGGTCTCCGTCGCGCCGTTCAAGGCGCAGAACATGTCGCTCAACTCCTTCGTCACCCGCGAGGGGGCCGAGATCGGGCGCGCGCAGGCCATGCAGGCGCAGGCCGCCCGGGTCGAGCCCTCCGCGCTGATGAACCCGGTGCTGCTCAAGCCCGGCGGCGAGAAGTCGAGCCAGGTCGTCCTCATGGGCAAGCCGGTGGGCGAGATGAGCGCGCGCGGCTACCACGGCGGGCGGCAGCAGGCGCTGCTCGACACCGTCGTGGGATGCCTTCAGGAGCTGCGGGGCACGTATGACGCCGTGATCTGTGAGGGGGCGGGCAGTCCCGCCGAGATCAATCTGCGGCGCACCGACATCGTGAACATGGGGATCGCGCGGGCCGCCCGCTTCCCCGTGGTGGTGGTCGGCGACATCGACAGGGGCGGCGTGTTCGCGTCCTTCTTCGGTACGACGGCGCTGCTGAGCGCGGCCGACCAGGAGCTGGTGGCCGGGTATCTGGTCAACAAGTTCCGGGGCGACGTGTCGCTCCTCGAACCCGGGCTCGACATGCTGCACGGGCTCACCGGGCGGCGTACGTACGGTGTGCTGCCCTTCCAGCACGGGCTCGGCATCGACGAGGAGGACGGCCTGCGGGTGTCCCTGCGCGGCGCCGTGCGGGAGTCCGTGGTCGCGCCGCCGGTCGGCGACGACGTGCTGCGGGTCGCCGTGTGCGCCGTGCCGCTGATGTCCAACTTCACGGACGTGGACGCGCTCGCCGCCGAGCCGGGCGTCGTCGTGCGGTTCGTGGACCGGGCCGAGGAGCTCGCCGACGCCGACCTCGTCGTCGTACCGGGAACGCGCGGCACCGTGCGCGCGCTCGCGTGGCTGCGGGAGCGCGGCCTCGCGGACGCCCTCGCGCGCCGCGCCGCCGAGGGGCGGCCCGTGCTCGGGATCTGCGGCGGCTTCCAGGTCCTCGGCGAGCACATCGAAGACGAGGTCGAGTCGCGGGCCGGGTCGGTGGCCGGGCTCGGGCTGCTGCCCGTGCGGGTGCGCTTCGACCGCGAGAAGACCCTCGCGCGGCCGGTGGGCGAGGCACTCGGGGAGCGCGTCGAGGGATACGAGATCCATCACGGCGTGGCCGAAGTCGTCGGCGGGGAAGCCTTCTTGGACGGCTGCCGGGTCGGCGAGGTGTGGGGCACGCACTGGCACGGCTCCCTTGAGAGCGACGCGTTCCGGCGGCGCTTCCTCACCGAGGTGGCCCGCGCGGCCGGGCGCCGCTTCGTGCCCGCGCCGGACACGAGCTTCGCGGCGCTGCGCGAGGACCAGCTCGACCTGCTCGGCGACCTGATCGAAGAACACGCGGACACGGACGCCCTGTTGGGGCTCATCGAGAACGGCACGCCGACCGGTCTGCCGTTCATCGCGCCCGGAGCCCCGTCGTGAACGTCCCGGGGAGGCCCGTCACGACGGAGCCCGCCCAGCACCACCCCGCACGCACCAAGGAGGCTCTGTGAGTACCCCGTATCCGTTCACCGCCCTCGTCGGGCAGGACGACCTGCGGCTCGCGCTGTTGCTGAACGCCGTATCGCCCGCCGTCGGCGGCGTGCTCGTACGGGGTGAGAAGGGCACCGCCAAGTCCACCGCCGTGCGGGCGCTCTCGGCGCTGCTCCCCGCGGTGGACGTCGTGGCCGGGTGCCGCTTCTCGTGCGCTCCGCAGGCGCCCGACCCCGCGTGCCCGGACGGGCCGCACGAGCCCGGCACCGGCGCCTCGCGGGCCGCGCGCATGGTGGAGCTGCCCGTCGGCGCCTCCGAGGACCGGCTCGTGGGGGCGCTCGACATCGAACGGGCCCTCGCCGAGGGCGTGAAGGCCTTCGAGCCGGGGCTCCTCGCCGACGCGCACCGCGGGATCCTGTACGTCGACGAGGTCAATCTCCTCCACGACCACCTGGTCGACCTGCTGCTCGACGCCGCCGCCATGGGCGCCTCGTACGTGGAGCGCGAGGGCGTCTCCGTGCGGCACGCCGCGCGGTTCCTGCTCGTCGGCACCATGAACCCCGAGGAGGGCGAGCTGCGGCCGCAGTTGCTCGACCGGTTCGGGCTCACCGTGGAGGTCGCCGCATCGCGCGAGCCCGACCAGCGCGTGGAGGTCGTGCGGCGGCGGCTCGCGTACGACGACGACCCGGAGGGGTTCGCGGGGCGCTGGGCCGAGGACGAGGCGGCCGTGCGGGCGCGCGTCGTGGCCGCGCGGGCGCTGCTCCCGCGGGTGCGGCTCGGTGACGGCGCGCTGCGGCAGATCGCGGCGACCTGCGCGGCGTTCGAGGTGGACGGCATGCGCGCGGACATCGTGATGGCCCGTACGGCGACCGCGCTCGCCGCCTGGGCGGGGCGCGAGGACGTGCTCGCCGAGGACGTGCGGCAGGCCGCGCTGCTCGCGCTTCCGCACCGGCGGCGGCGCAACCCGTTCGACGCGCCCGGCCTCGACGAGGACAAGCTCGACGAGACGCTCGACGAGTTCGGCGACGACGACGGCGGTGACGACGACCCGGGCCCCGGTGACGGCGGCGGGGGCGGCGGTGTGCCGCCGCAGGACCAGGGCCCCGACGCGCCCGCCGAGGGCGGCGCGCCCGCTCCCGGCGAGGCCTCCGACGGCGGGCAGCCCCAGGGCGCGGGGGCCGGCGAGCAGCAGCCGGTGCGGGCGGCCGAGCCGTTCCGCACGAAGGTGCTGAGCGTGCCCGGGCTCGGGGACGGCGCGGCCGGACGGCGCTCGCGGGCGCGCACCGAGCACGGCAGGACGACCGGGTCCCGGCGGCCGCGGGGGGCCCTGACGAAGCTGCACCTGGCGGCGACCGTGCAGGCCGCGGCGCCGCACCAGCGGGCGCGCGGCCGGGCCGGGCGCGGCCTCGTCGTGCGCAGGGACGACCTGCGGCAGGCCACCCGCGAGGGCCGCGAGGGCAACCTCGTGCTCTTCGTGGTGGACGCCTCCGGGTCGATGGCGGCGCGCAAGCGGATGGGCGCCGTGAAGGGCGCCGTGCTCTCGCTGCTGCTCGACGCCTACCAGCGGCGGGACAAGGTGGGCCTGGTGACGTTCCGGGGCTCGGCCGCCGACGTGGCGCTGCCGCCCACATCGTCCGTGGACGCCGCCGCCGCGCGCCTGGAGTCCCTGCCCACGGGCGGGCGTACGCCGCTGGCGACCGGGCTCCTCAAGGCCCACGAGGTGCTGCGGATCGAGCGGCTGCGGGACCCGGCGCGGCGGCCCCTGGTCGTGGTGGTGACGGACGGCCGGGCCACTGGAGGGCCCGAGCCCGTGGCGCTCGCCGGTCGGGCCGCCCGGCTCTTCGCGGCCGAGGGGGTCGCGTCGGTGGTCGTGGACTGTGAGGCGGGGCCCGTGCGCCTCGGGCTCGCCGGGCAGCTCGCCGGCGAACTGGGCGGCACGGCCGTGACGTTGGACGAACTGCGGGCGGACAGCATCGCCGGTCTCGTACGGGACGTGCGGGCGGGTAACGAGAGGAAGGTCGCGTAATGCCGAAGGGGCAGCCGAACGTGGTGCCGGAGGACGGCCTGACGACACGTCAGCGCCGCAACCGTCCGCTGGTGATGGTGCACACGGGAGTCGGCAAGGGGAAGTCGACGGCCGCGTTCGGGATGGCGCTGCGCGCCTGGAACCAGGGCTGGCCGGTCGGGGTGTTCCAGTTCGTCAAGTCGGCGAAGTGGAAGGTCGGCGAGGAGAACGCGCTGAAGGTCCTCGGGGCCACCGGCGAGGGCGGGCGCGTCGACTGGCACAAGATGGGCGAGGGCTGGTCGTGGATCCAGCGCGAGCCCGCCGCGGGCGAGCCGAGCCACGAGGAGAAGGCGCGCGAGGGCTGGGAGCAGGTCAAGCGGGACCTGGCAGCCGAGACGTACCGCTTCTACGTCCTCGACGAGTTCGCGTACCTGCTGCACTGGGGGTGGGTGGACGTGGACGAGGTCGTGGCGGTCCTGCGGGACCGGCCCGGGACCCAGCACGTGGTGATCACGGGGCGCAACGCCCCGGAGAAGCTGGTGGAGTACGCCGACCTCGTCACCGACATGTCCAAGGTCAAGCACCCGATGGACGCCGGTCAGAAGGGCCAGCGGGGCATCGAGTGGTAGCACGTCTCGTCATCGCGGCGCCGTCCTCCGGAAGCGGGAAGACGACCGTCGCGACCGGTCTGATGGCGGCCTTCGCGCAGGCCGGGCTCGCCGTGTCGCCGCACAAGGTCGGCCCCGACTACATCGACCCCGGGTACCACGCCCTCGCCACCGGGCGCCCGGGCCGCAACCTGGACGCCTATCTGTGCGGGCCCGATCTGGTGGGGCCGCTGTTCGCGCACGGCGCCGCGGGGTGCGACCTCGCGGTCGTCGAGGGCGTGATGGGGATGTTCGACGGGGCGGCGGGGCAGGGCGAGCTCGCGTCCACCGCGCACGTCGCCAAGCTCCTTCGGGCGCCGGTGGTCCTGGTCGTGGACGCCTCGTCGCAGTCGCGCTCGGTGGCCGCGCTCGTGCACGGCTTCGCGTCCTGGGACCCCGAGGTGCGGATCGGCGGGGTGATCCTCAACAAGGTGGGCTCCGACCGGCACGAGGAGCTGCTGCGCGAGGCCCTTGACTCCTCCGGGGTGCCGGTGCTCGGCGCCCTGCGGCGGGCGCCCCAGGTGCGCGCGCCCTCCCGGCACCTGGGTCTCGTACCGGTCGCCGAGCGGCGGGCCGAGGCACTGGACTCGGTGGCGGCCCTGGCCGAGCAGGTGCGCCAGGGGTGCGATCTGGAGGCGATCCTGGCGCTCGCGCGGAGCGCGGGGGCGTGGTCCGGGGAGGCGTGGGACCCCGGGGCCGGTTCGGTCCCCGCCGGGTCGGCGGTCTCCGGCGGGCCGGTGGTCTCTGGCGGGTCGGCGGCGAGGCCCGTCGTCGCCGTCGCCGGCGGGGCCGCGTTCTCGTTCTCGTACGCCGAGCACGCGGAGCTGCTCGCGGCCGCGGGGGCCGACGTCGTCGGCTTCGACCCGCTGCACGACGAGCGGCTGCCCGAGGGAGCCGCGGGCCTCGTCATCGGGGGCGGGTTCCCCGAGGTGTACGCGCCGGAGCTGTCCGCCAACGAGCCGCTGCGCAAGGCGGTGGCCGACCTCGCGACCGGCGGGGCGCCGGTCGCCGCCGAGTGCGCGGGCCTGCTGTACCTGACCCGGGAGCTGGACGGGAAGCCGATGTGCGGGGTGCTCGACGCCCACGCGCGGATGGCGGAGCGCCTGACCCTCGGCTACCGGGAGGCGGTGGCGGTGTCCGACAGCGTGCTCGCCCCGGCGGGCACGCGGATGCGCGGCCACGAGTTCCACCGCACGGTCGTCGAACCGGGCGGGGGCCCGGCTCCCGCGTGGGGCCTGCACGCTCCCGAGCGGCGCGTCGAGGGCTTCGTCCAGCAGGGCGTGCACGCGAGCTATCTGCACACTCACTGGGCCGCCGAGCCCGGGATCGCGCGGCGGTTCGTGGAGAGGTGCGCCGCGGGATGAGCCGCGGCACACCGGCGCGGGGAGCGGGGCGTGCGGCCGTGACGGTGCCGGGCGGCTCACTCCGCCAGGCCCACCACCAGCCAGATGAACCCGGCGCCCGCCACCGTGCACAGCAGGGTGGAGCGCGCCGGGTGGTCGTGGTGCGCCTCCGGCAGGATCTCGGCGGCGGCGAGGTACAGGAGCGCGCCGCCGAAGAAGCCGAGATATCCGCCGAGCAGTTGCTCCGGAATGGTGAACAGGAGCGTCGACGCCGCGCCCACGACGGGGGCCACGGCGTCCGCGAAGAGCATCGCCACGGCCCGGCGGCGGGCGTTCCCGTACAGCTTGGTGATCGTGTACGTGTTGAAGCCGTCGGCGAAGTCATGGGCGATGACAGCGACCGCGACGGCCGCGCCCATGCCGCCGCCGACCTGGAAGGCGGCGCCGATCGCGACGCCGTCCATGACGCTGTGTCCGACCATCGCGGCCGCCGCCGTGAGGCCCACCTCGGGCACCCGGCCGCCGTGCTCCTCCCCGCCGTGCGCCGCCTGCCGCAGCGCGAGGAGCCGCTCCACCACGTGCGCGAACAGAAAGCCCGCGACCGCCAGGAGCAGCGCCGCGGGCACCCCGAACACCGGCCCGCCCGCCGCCTCCAGGGCCTCCGGCAGCAGGTCGAGCCCGACCACGCCGAGCATCAGGCCGCCCGCGAGGCCGAGCACCAGATGGCGCCGGTCGGTGACCCGCCCCGCCGTCCAGCCGCCTACCAGGGTCATCACGAACGCGCCGAGCGCCACGAACACCGCCATGCGCCCTTGCTAGCCGATCGGCCCGGCAACCGCTAACCGGTCCCCCGCCGCACCACCCGTGCGGCCGCATCCGCCCCGCCTTCCCGCGTCCCCGCGCCCCCGCGTACGAGAGGAGCCCACCATGGCCGACCTTCCCCCGGCGGGCCCTGTCCCCGAGCACTCCGTCGTCGTCGGGGTCGGCGCGGGGCGGGGCGTCCCGGTCGAGGAGGTCCTGGGCCTGGTACGGGAGTGCCTGCGCGACGCGGGGCTCTCACCGCTGTCCGTACGGGAGTTGGCGACCGTCGACGCCAAGCGGGACGAGCCCGGCGTCGTGGGGGCCGCGGCGCGGCTCGGGGTGCCCCTGGTGACGTACCCGGCGGACGAACTGGCCCGCGTCGCCGTGCCGAACCCGTCCGGCGCGTCGCTCGCCGCCACCGGTACGCCCTCCGTGGCGGAGGCCTCGGCGCTCGCGCGGGGCGGTGAACTGCTCGTGGCCAAGCGGAAGTCGGCGGGGCGGGCGACGTGTGCGATCGCGTGGTGGGGCACTGGCCCCTCCGCCGGGCCGCCGCCTTGGCCCCGGCCTTCGACTTCACCTTCGCCTTCCCTTTCGCCTTCTACTGAGACCTCGACTTCCACTCCGACGACGAAGGGCACCATCATCACGGCCACGGACTTGAGCACGGACTTGAGCACGGACTTGGGCACGGACGCCGCGACGGGCGGCGACGTCGACCTGCGGCACCACGGCGACGCGGAGGTACGCGGGCGGGCCGACCTCGTCGACCTGGCCGTCAACGTCCGCTCCGACACGCCTCCCGCCTGGCTGAAGCAGCACATCGCCGCCTCGCTCGACGGGCTCGCCGCCTACCCGGACGGCCGGGCGGCGCGGGCCGCCGTGGCGGCGCGGCACGGCGTGCCCCCGGAGCGGGTGCTGCTCACCGCGGGCGCCGCCGAGGCCTTCGTGCTGCTCGCGCGGGCGCTGCCGGTGCGGCGGCCGGTCGTGGTGCATCCGCAGTTCACGGAGCCGGAGGCGGCGCTGCGGGACGCCGGGCACACCGTGGAGCGGGTGCTCCTGCGGGCCTCGGACGGCTTCCGGCTCGACCCGGCGGCGGTCCCCGACGACGCGGACCTCGTCGTCGTGGGCAACCCGACCAACCCGACGTCGGTCCTGCACCCCGCCGCCAACCTCGCCCGCCTCGCCCGCCCGGGGCGGGTCCTCGTGGTGGACGAGGCGTTCATGGACGCGGTGCCGGGTGAGCGCGAGGCGCTCGCCGGGCGCGTCGACGTGCCCGGGCTCGTGGTCCTGCGCAGCCTCACCAAGACGTGGGGACTCGCCGGTCTGCGCATCGGGTACGTCATCGCCGAGCCGGGGACGATCAGTGCCCTGGAGCGGGCGCAGCCGCTGTGGCCGGTGTCCTCGCCCGCCCTGGCGGCGGCCGAGGCCTGCGTGGCACCGCGCGCGCTCGCCGAGGCCGGGCACGTGGCGCACCGGGTCGCCGCCGAGCGGCAGCACCTCGTGGCCGGGCTGCGGGCGCTGCCCGGGGTGGAGGTGGTGGGTCCCGCCGAGGGGCCCTTCGTCCTGGTCCGGATGGCCGGGGCGGCGACCGTCGTACGGGAACGGCTGCGGGAGGGGGGGTTCATGGTGCGGCGCGGCGATACGTTTCCTGGCCTGGGGCCCGACTGGATGCGGGTGGCGGTGCGGGACCGCCCCACCACGGAAGCCTTCCTCCAGGCCCTCCCCCACGCCCGGCCCCCGCACGGCGAGCCCCTCCCACCCACCCACCCGTGACTCCACGCTCCCCGGCCCGGCCGCCAACCCCGCCGCTCCGCGGCGGCTCTCGCCCACCCACCCGCCCGTTTGCTCGGAACTGGACAGCGCGGGGAGAACGAGGGTGCCGAGCAATGGAGGGGCTGACGGGAAGAGACGCCGCGGAGCGGCGGGATTCGGGGCCGGGCGGCGAGGCGCCGCGTAATGGGCGGGCGGGTGGGCAAGAGCGCCGCGGAGCGGCGGGGTTCGGGGCCGGGCCATGAAGCGCCCAGCCATGGGCGGGCGGGTGGGCGAGAACGCCGCGGAGCGGCGGGGTTCAGGGCCGGGCCATGAAGCGCCCAGTCATGGGCGGGTGGGTGGGAGAGGTCCCGCCGGGCAGAGGCTGAAGGGGGACACCGCCCCGGGCCCCGGGACCGGCGGAGGCGCCCCCGCCAGGGTCAGCGGCGGCGGGTGTAGACGAGGGCCCCGCCTCCGGCCAAGAGGAGGACCACGGCCCCGCCGGCGACGTAGGGCGTCAGGGAGGAGCCCCCGGTCTCCGCGAGGTCGTCCTTCTCCTGGCGAGGAGCCTCCCGCTTCGCGGCGACGGGCTCGGCAGGCCTCCCGCCCTTGGGCTCGGGCAGCGGCTTGGCCCCGGGCCCGGGAGCCACGCACGACGCCCCCGCGAGGGTCACCGTGCCCTCGACCGCGGCGACGCCGAGCTTCAGCGGGTCGACGGACACCTGGAGCCGGAGCGCGGTCGCGGCGGCCGTACGGGACGTGGTGCGCGTCGAGGAGAGGTCGAGGCGGACCTCGCCGACGCCGGGGACGGACACCTGGGTCGTACCGGCGGACTTGACGCCGACCTTCTTGCCGAGGACGGTCACGCCGCCGAGGAACGTCGACGAGGCGACGGCCCGCTTGCCCGCCGCGCACACGGCCTTGGAGGTGACCTGGTCGACCTCCACCAGCGGGAGCAGCGGCAGTCCCGGCACGTGCACCTTGGCGCGGGCGACGTTGCTGTAGCCCTCGGCGGTGCCGCCCTTGACGGTGGCGCGGGCGGTGGCGACGTCGGCCCGGAGCACACTGAACGGCTGCCCGCCCTCGACGCCGTCGAGCTTCGCGGTGAGGGTGGTCCGGCTGGCGCTCGCGGGCGCGCTGACGTCGTTGAGGGCGACGTCGAGCGGCGCCCGTACGGTCTTGTTGAGCAGGGAGACCTCGAGGCCGGTGCGGAGCACGACGGCTCCGGCGCGGCCGCCTCGGTGGTCGTCCGTCGCGTGCGCGGTGGCCGCGGTGCCGAGCGCCGCGGGACCGGCGGCGACCACCGTGGCGGCGGCGAGCGCACCGATGCGGCGCGTGGGCAGGCGGCGGAAGGCGTTGCTGGTCAAGGTGGTGGAACCCCCACATGAGTCATGAAGGCGCCGCCGCGCACGCCACACGGGGACATCGCGTGCACGGGGCGCCACTGATGCCTGCGCGCGCCGGGAGGCGCCGCCGACTCCGGCATCTTTACGCACTGAGAGTGAACGGGCAGCAACCTGGCGTGAGTTCACTCCATCGGGAGGTTTCCGTCCCTGCTTTCGAATCGGCTGACACGGGCGTTCCCCCGAACCCCCCGAATCTCCCGCATCACGACGGCTGACGGGGCACAAGGCGCGGCGGGGCACCACTCAACGAGCCCGGCACCCCGTTCGTCACCGTCCGTCAACGCCGCGCCCGTCAGGGGCCGTCAGCCGACGACGCGGCCGTCGAGCACCACGCGCCGGGGCGCGGCGAGCACCCGTACGTCCGCTCGCGGATCGGCCTCGTACACGACGAGGTCACCCGGCGCGCCCTCGACGAGTCCGGGGCGCCCCAGCCAGGCCCGCGCGCCCCACGTCGTGGCCGAGAGGGCGTCGATCGCCGGGATGCCCGCCTTGGTGAGCTCCGCGACCTCGCCGCCGATCAGGCCGTGCGCGAGGGAGCCCCCGGCGTCGGTGCCCGCGAACACCGGCACCCCGGCGTCGTACGCGGCCCGGACGGTGTCGTAGCGGCGCTCGTGGAGGCGGCGCATGTGGTCCGCCCACTTCGGGAACTTCTTCTCGCCGCCCGCGGCGAGCCGCGGGAAGGTCGCGATGTTCACGAGGGTCGGCACGATCGCGACGCCCCGCTCCGCGAACAGCGGGATGGTGTCCTCGGTCAGGCCCGTCGCGTGCTCGACGCAGTCGATGCCCGCCTCGACCAGGTCGCGGAGGGAGTCCTCGGCGAAGCAGTGCGCGGTGACGCGGGCGCCGAGCCGGTGCGCCTCGGCGATCGCCTCCTGGACGGCGCCGCGCGGCCAGCACGCCGTCAGGTCGCCCGCGTCGCGGTCGATCCAGTCGCCGACGAGCTTGACCCAGCCGTCGCCGCGGCGCGCCTCCCGCGCGACGTACGCGGTGAGGTCGCCGGGCTCGACCTCGTGCGCGTAGTTGCGGATGTAGCGGCGGGTGCGGGCGATGTGGCGACCCGCCCTGATGATCTTCGGCAGATCCGCGCGGTCGTCGATCCAGCGGGTGTCGGACGGCGAGCCCGCGTCGCGCAGGAGCAGCGCGCCCGCGTCGCGTTCGGTGAGCGCCTGCTTCTCGGCCTCCTCGGCCGGAACGGCCCCGTGGGCGTCGAGGCCGACGTGGCAGTGCGCGTCGACGAGGCCCGGAAGCACCCAGCCCTCGACCGTCAC
The DNA here is from genome assembly GCF_008704795.1 of Streptomyces spectabilis. Taxonomy (NCBI): domain Bacteria; kingdom Bacillati; phylum Actinomycetota; class Actinomycetes; order Kitasatosporales; family Streptomycetaceae; genus Streptomyces; species Streptomyces spectabilis. The sequence continues at coordinate 2,556,511 of NZ_CP023690.1, forward strand.
CGCGTCCCGCGCGGCGGGGCGTTCGAAGGTCACCCGGCCGCCGACCACCCACAGCTCGTCCCGTACGTCCTCGGGCCCGACGAGCACCCGCCCCTTCACGTGCAGCACCGCGTGATCGCTCATGGACAGCAGCTTAGGAGGCGTAGGACCTGACCGGAGGCGCTCGGTAGGCTCGGTCGCGACCTCCCGTCCCGACGCAGCGCGAAGTGAGCCGAAGCACCATGACACACCCCCTTCTCGACCTGGCGCCGCTGAGCGCCGCGCACTTCGCCGCCATCGAGGACCGCGTCGCCCGGCTCCTGGACACCCGGCAGGACGTCGTGATCACGCAGGGCGAGGCGCTGCTGCCCCTCGAGGGCTGCATCCGGGGCGCCGCGCGGCCCGGCACCACCGCCCTGAACGTGATCACGGGCCCGTACGGGCAGACCTTCGGCGACTGGCTGCGCGACTGCGGGGCGACGGTGGTCGACCTCGCGGTGCCGTTCCACACGGCCGTCACCGCCGCGCAGGTCGAGGAGGCCTTCGCCGCGCACCCCGAGATCGACTTCGTGTCCCTCGTGCACGCCGAGGCGGCGACCGGCAACACCAACCCGGTCGCGGAGATCGGCGAGGTGGTGCGCGCGCACGGCGCCCTGTTCATGCTGGACGCCGTCGCCTCCGTGGCCGCCGAGCCGCTGCTCCCGGACGCGTGGGGCGTGGACCTGTGCGTGATCGGCGCGCAGAAGGCCATGGGCGGCCCCGCGGGCGTGTCCGCGGTGTCGGTGAGCGAGCGGGCCTGGGAGCGGATCGCCGCCAACCCCGAGGCCCCGCGCCGCTCGTACCTGTCGCTGCTCGACTGGAAGCAGCGCTGGATCGACGGCGGCCGCAAGGCGCTCCTGCACGCGCCCGCGCAGCTGGAGATGCTCGCCCTCGAGGCGTGCCTGGAGCGGATCGAGTCGGAGGGCCTGGACGCGCTGATGGCCCGGCACGCGACGGCCGCCGCGGCGACGCGTGCGGGCGCCGTGGCGCTCGGCGGCGGTCTGGAGCCGTACGTGTACGAGGCCGGGGACGCGGCGCCCGTCGCGACGACGCTGCGCGCCCCGCGCGGGGTCGACGCGGCCGAGCTCGTGGCCAGGTCGCTCGCGGCCGACCCGGTGCTTCCGCTGGTCACGGGCGGCGGTGCGCTCGCCAAGGAGATGATCCGGGTCAACCACTACGGCCCGGACGCCACGCGCGGCGTGGTGCACGCCTCCCTTGCCGCGCTCGGCGCGGCGATGGGCGAGGCCGGGCTCGCCGTGGACCTCGAAGGGGCCCGCCGCGCCGTCACACAGGCCTGGCAGGCCTGACGGACCCGATCCGCCCGTCCCTGTGGGCCCGCGTTCGAACGCGGGCCCACAGGGATTTTTTCTAGGTTTATCAGGATGCTTTTCAGGTCCCTTTAACGGCGCCTTCATGAATTCCTTATGAGAATAGCTTCCCGTATTCTTCTGCCCGCTTTCCCGAACCCTAAACGCCAGGGTTTCGTCAGGAGGAATCGGCGCCGCACGCCGCTGTGACGCACTCCACAGCGCGCCCGATTTAGCATGAAAAAACACGGGCAAATCGCCACAGAACCCCGAGCTCTCATGCGGGCGCTCGCGCCTGCGTGATAACACATGAGGGCGCGCCACGTAACCCCTTCCCCCGATGCAATCCCAGAAATTGCTCGGTAAATTCAATCCGCATGACCGCTGCACAAGCCGATCTACCGACCGACCTGCAAGCGAATTTCCTCGGAATGCCCGACGGACTGCGACTCGACACCCCGGACGTCGCCGACGGCGCCGCGATCTGGCGCATCGCCCGCGACTCGAAGGTCCTCGACCTCAACTCGTCGTACAGCTATCTGCTGTGGTGCCGCGACTTCGCGGCGACGTCCGTGGTGGCCCGGGACGCCGACGGCGAGCCGGTCGGCTTCATCACCGGCTACGTCCGCCCGGACGCGCCGCACACCCTCGTGGTCTGGCAGGCCGCCGTCGACCACGCGCACCGCGGCCGCGGTCTCGCCGGCGCGCTGCTCGACGGGCTGACCGCGCGGGTCGTCGCACCGCGCGGGCTCACCACCCTGGAGACGACCATCACGCCGGGCAACACCGCGTCCGAGCGCCTCTTCGCCTCGTACGCGAAGCGGCACGGCGCCGGTGTCGAGCGCACGGTCCTGTTCGACGCGGCCCTCTTCCCCGGCGACGACGGCGGGCACGAGCCCGAAGTCCTGTACGTCATCGGGCCGTTGGCCCCCTGAGCCGACCGGGCCCGCAGCACCACCCCCTCACTTCCCTCCCTCCCGCACGCCACTTCATCTCCCAGGAGATTCGCTGTGACCATCACCCAGCCGGACCTGAGCGTCTTCGAGACCCTGGAGTCGGAGGTGCGCAGCTACTGCCGCGGTTGGCCCACTGTCTTCGACCGCGCGCAGGGCAGCCGCATGTACGACGAGGACGGCCACGAGTACCTCGACTTCTTCGCGGGCGCCGGGTCGCTCAACTACGGGCACAACAACCCCGTCCTGAAACGGGCGTTGCTGGACTACCTGGAGCGCGACGGCGTCACCCACGGCCTCGACATGTCGACGACCGCCAAGCGCGCGTTCCTGGAGTCGTTCCAGAACCTGATCCTGCGCCCGCGCGACCTGCCGTACAAGGTCATGTTCCCGGGCCCGACGGGCACCAACGCGGTGGAGTCCGCGCTGAAGCTGGCCCGCAAGGTCAAGGGCCGCGAGTCGATCGTGTCGTTCACGAACGCGTTCCACGGCATGTCGCTCGGCTCGCTCGCGGTCACCGGCAACGCCTTCAAGCGGGCGGGCGCCGGGATACCGCTGGTGCACGGCACGCCGATGCCGTTCGACCACTACCTGGACGGCAAGGTCCCCGACTTCCTGTGGTTCGAGCGGCTCCTGGAGGACCAGGGCTCGGGTCTGAACAAGCCCGCCGCCGTGATCGTGGAGACCGTGCAGGGCGAGGGCGGCATCAACGTGGCGCGCGCCGAGTGGCTGCGTGCCCTCGAAGCCCTCTGCCGCCGCCAGGACATGCTCCTGATCGTCGACGACATCCAGATGGGCTGCGGCCGCACCGGCGCGTTCTTCTCCTTCGAGGAGGCGGGCATCTCGCCGGACATCGTGACGGTCTCCAAGTCCATCAGCGGCTACGGCCTGCCGATGGCGCTGACCCTCTTCAAGCCGGAGCTCGACATCTGGGAGCCGGGTGAGCACAACGGCACCTTCCGCGGCAACAACCCGGCGTTCGTGACGGCCGCCGCCGCCCTGCAGACGTATTGGTCCGACGGGCCCGCGATGGAGAAGCAGACCCGCGCCCGCGGCGAGCAGATCGAGCAGACGCTGGTCGCGCTCGTCGACGAGCACCGCGCCGACATCGTGGAGTACCGCGGCCGCGGCCTGGTGTGGGGCATCGAGTTCCGCGACAAGGAGCGCGCGGGCCGGGTGGCCGGGCGCGCCTTCGAGCTCGGCCTGCTCATCGAGACCTCGGGCCCCCAGAGCGAGGTCGTCAAGCTCCTGCCGGCCCTGACCATCACCGCCGACGAGCTCGACGAGGGCCTGCGCACCCTGACCCGCGCCGTCCGCGAGACGGCCTGACCCCCTCGTACGGACCCCATCGACCTCGTACGACCGCGTACAGCGTCGTACGACCAGCAAGAAAGGCACTGACTCACCGTGATCGTCCGCTCGTTCAAGGACATCGAAGGCACCGACCGGCACGTGAAGGCCGCGTCGGGCACCTGGGAGAGCAAGCGCATCGTGCTCGCCAAGGAGCGCGTCGGCTTCTCGCTGCACGAGACCATCCTGTACGCGGGTACGGAGACCGCCATGTGGTACGCCAACCACGTGGAGGCCGTGGTGTGCACCAAGGGGGAGGCGGAGCTCACCGACCACACCGACGGTGAGACGTACCGCATCACCCCCGGCACCATGTACCTGCTCGACGGGCACGAGAAGCACACGCTGCGCGTCAAGGAGGACTTCCACTGCCTGTGCGTCTTCAACCCGCCGGTGACGGGCCGTGAGGACCACGACGAGAACGGCGTCTACCCGCTGCTCACGGAGCCGGAGTCCGCGTAGCCGAGACGGCCGGGCAACACCCCGACATCCCCATACGGGCCGCAACGAGAGGAGAGGCAGGCACCACCATGACCACCGCACCCGAACGCACCGGCGATCTGTACCCGACCCGAGGCGCCGAGGAGGTGCTCGTCGAGCGCAAGGACCCCGTGGTGTGGTCCGCGCCGGGCACGCGGGGGCCGTTCACCGACGAGGACCTCGCGGGGTTCGACCGGGACGGGTTCCTGGCCGTCGAGCAGCTGATCACGCCCGACGAGGTCGCCGCGTACCACGCGGAGCTCGAACGGCTGGTCAACGACCCCGGGATGCGCGCGAACGAGCGCTCCATCGTCGAGCCGCGCTCCCAGGAGATCCGGTCCATCTTCGAGGTGCACAGGATCAGCGAGGTCTTCGCGCGCCTGGCCGCCGACCCGCGCGTGGTCGGGCGGGCCCGCCAGATCCTCGGCTCGGACGTGTACGTCCACCAGTCGCGGATCAATGTGAAGCCGGGCTTCGGGGCCTCCGGGTTCTACTGGCACTCGGACTTCGAGACCTGGCACGCGGAGGACGGCCTGCCGAACATGCGGACCGTCTCGGTGTCGATCGCGCTCACCAAGAACCACGACACCAACGGCGGGCTCATGATCATGCCGGGCTCGCACCGGACGTTCCTGGGCTGCGCGGGCGAGACGCCGAAGGACAACTACAAGAAGTCCCTGCAGATGCAGGACGCGGGCACGCCGTCGGACGAGGCGCTTACCGGCCTCGCGTCCGCGTACGGCATCAAGCTGTTCACGGGCGAGGCGGGCTCGGCGACGTGGTTCGACTGCAACGCCATGCACGGCTCGGGCGACAACATCACCCCGTTCCCGCGCTCGAACGTCTTCATCGTGTTCAACAGCGTGGAGAACGCGGCCGTGGAGCCGTTCGCGGCGCCGGTCAGGCGGCCGGAGTTCATCGGCGCGCGGGACTTCACTCCGGTGAAGTGACCGAGATGTGAGAGGGCCCCGGCGCCGTGCGGTGCCGGGGCCCTCTCACGCGTGCGGGGTCAGAGGGCCGGGTAGTCCGTGTAGCCCTTCGCGTCGCCGCCGTAGAACGTGGCGCGGTCGGGCTCGTTGAACGGGCCGCCCGCCCTCAGGCGCGCCGGCAGGTCCGGGTTGGCGAGGAACAGGGCGCCGTACGAGACCAGGTCGGCCGTGCCGTCCTCGATCAGCGCGAGCTCCTCGGGGCCGGTCGGCCCCTCGGTGGCCGGGTTGAGGATGAACGGCCCGTCGAAGCCCTTGCGCAGGGCGGTGACCAGGTCGCGGATCGGGCCGACCTCCATGACGTGCAGATAGGCGAGGCCGAGCGGGGCGAGCCGCTCGACGAGGGCGAGGTAGGTCTCGTCGGGGTCCGGCTCGTGGATGTCGTTGAGCGGGTTGCCGGGCGAGAGGCGGATGCCGGTGCGGGCCGCGCCGATCTCGGCGGAGACGGCCTCGGCGACCTCGACGGCGAAGCGGACGCGGTTCTCCACCGAGCCGCCCCACTCGTCGGTGCGCCGGTTGGAGCCCGGCGCGAGGAACTGGTGGATCAGATAGCCGTTGGCCCCGTGCAGCTCGACGCCGTCGAAGCCCGCCTCGATCGCGTTGCGCGCGGCGGTCACGAACTCGCCGACGGTGGCGCGCACCTCGTCGCCGGTCAGCTCGCGCGGCGTGACGTAGTCCTTGGGGCCCTCGTGCGTGTACACCTGGCCCGCGGCGGCTATCGGGGACGGGCCGACGGGCACGAGGCCCTCGGGCAGGAGCACCGGGTGGCCGATGCGGCCGGTGTGCATGAGCTGGGCGAAGATCCGGCCGCCCGCGGCGTGCACCGCGTCGGTGACCTTGCGCCAGCCCGCGATCTGCTCGTCGCTGTGCAGCCCGGGGGTGTCCGGGTAGCCCTGGCCGACGGCCGAGGGCTGGACGCCTTCGGTGATGACGAGGCCCGCGGTGGCGCGCTGTGCGTAGTAGTCGGCGTTGAGGTCCGTCGGCACGCCGCCCGCGGCGGCCCGGCTGCGGGTCATCGGTGCCATCGCGATGCGGTTGGCGAGCGGGGTGCCGGCGAGGTCGATCGGGTCGAACGCGGTGGTCATGGCGTGCTCCAAAGCATGCGTAGCTAGTCCTGGCCCACCATTCTTGGTCGGCCAAGTAATTCAATCGGGAGTCACTGTAGCTCATTTCTTGGTCGGCCAAGGTAATCTCGGAGGAGACGTCGGGAAGCACGGGCGGACGGCGTCGTGGCCACCGGACGACCGGCCGCAGCCCGCACCGATCAGGAGTTCCGCGATGAAGACCGAGACCGAAGCCGAGCGGGCCGAGCCCGTCTGTCCCTCCGCGGCCGCGGGCGGGCCCGTCAGCACCGCCATCGCCCGGGTCGCGCGCCTGCACCGCACCGCCGCGGGCAAGCTCCTGAAGGGCGCCGGGCTCTACCCCGGCCAGGAGCTGATGATGATGCACCTCTGGGAGTCGGGCGCCGTGCGTCAGTCGGAGCTGATCAGGATGGTGGAGCTCGACCCCTCGACGGTCACGAAGATGCTCCAGCGCCTGGAGCAGGCCGGGCACGTCCGGCGCCGCCCCGACCCCGCCGACCGGCGTGCCGTGCTCGTCGAGGCCACCGACGACAGCAACGACCTCATGAACGCCGTGGAGCGCGCCTGGACCGACCTGGAGAAGCGCACGCTCGCGGGCCTCGACCCGGACGAGCGCGCCCAGCTGGGGCGGCTGCTCTCCCGCGTCGAGGCCAATCTGTGCGTGGAGACGGCCGACTGCCCGAACGTCAGCCGCTGAGGGCGGCGAGCAGCCGGTCCACGTCCGCCGCCGTGTTGTAGAAGTGGAAGGCGACCCGCAGGTTCCCCGCGCGGTCCGACACCTCGATGCCCGCCGCGCTCAGCTCCGGCTGCCGGGCGCCGAGTCCGGGCACCGCCACGACGGGTGAGCCCGGCGCGGGCACCGGCTCGTGGCCGAGCCCGGCGAGCCCGGCGCGGAAGCGGTCCGCCAGGGCCAGGTCGTGCGCGCCGATCGCGGCCACGCCGAGGTCCTCGATGAGCTCCAGGGAGTGCCGCGCGCCCGCGTACGCGAGCAGAGCGGGACTCTCGTCGAACCGGCGCGCGGAGTGGGCGAGTTCCTCGACGGGGCCGTAGCAGCTGTCCCAGGGGCGCTCCCCCGCGACCCAGCCCGCGAGCAGGGGCCGCAGACCGCCGAAGCCCTCGGCCTCCTCCGGCGCGACGAAGAAGGCGACGCCGCGCGGGCAGGTGAGCCACTTGAACGCGACGGACGCGGTGAAGTCGGCCGTCGCGACGTGGTCGCCCAGGTCCATCCAGCCGGTGGCCTGCGAGGCGTCGAGGTAGACGCGGGCGCCGTGGGCGCGGGCCGCCGCGCGGAGCGCGTCGAGGTCCGCGATCCGGCCGTCGGCCGACTGCGCGACGCTGACCGCGACCAGGTCCGTGCCCGGCCGGACCGACTCGGCGAGCCGCTCCAGGGGCACGGCGCGCACCTTGAGGTCGGCGCGCACGTGGAAGGGGTTCACCGTCGAGCTGAAGTCGCCCTCGGCGGTGAGGACTTCGGCGCCCTCCGGCAGCGCCGCGGCGACCAGGCCGCTGTAGACGGCCACCGAGGCACCCGCCGCGACCCGGCCCACCGGCACGCCGACGAGCCGCGCGAAGGCGGCGCGAGCCGCCTCGACGTCCGCGAACATGTCCGCGGGGCGGCCCTGCGCCACGGACAGGGCGCCCTCGTGCATCGCGGTGACGGCACGGGCCGGGAGCAGGCCCGTGCTCGCACTGTTCAGATACGTGGTCCTGGGAGCGAATTCGGAGCGTACGAGGGTCGGGTCGAGGTCGGGGCTCTGGCCGGTGCGCGGTCCGGGGGTCTCCATGAGATCACTGTGCCCCCTGAGCGCGCGCCGGTCCATCACGGAAGTGTGAGCGGTACCGGTAAGCACCGCTAACCCGTGCGTGCGGCCCGGTCAGGCCTGCGGCACCGCGCAGCCGTCGGGGCCGCAGGCCTCGGCGTCCGGCCCGTCGGCGGCGCCCTCGCCGAGCACTGTCAGCGGCGCACGGCTGCCCCAGGCCTGCGCGAGGGCCTGCTCGAACACCTCGGCGGGCTGGGCGCCGGAGACGCCGTACGTGCGGTCCAGGACGAAGAACGGCACGCCGTTCGCGCCCAGCTCCGCGGCCTCGCGCTCGTCGGCGCGCACGTCGTCGGCGTAGGCGGCGGGGTCGGCGAGGACCGCGCGGGCCGCCTCGGGGTCGAGGCCCGCCTCGGCGGCGAGCGCGACGAGGCGCTCGTCGTCGTCGAAGACCGAGTCCTCCTCGGCGAAGTTCGCCCGGTACAGGGCGGCGATCAGCGCGTCCTGCCGGTCGGCGCCCTCGGCCTTGGCGAAGTGCAGCAGGCGGTGCATGTCGAAGGTGCTGCCGTGGTCGCGGCCCTTCGTGCGGTACGCGAGTCCCTCGGCGCCCGCCTGGGCGCCGACGCCCTCCTCGGCCGCCTCCGCCTGGGCCCGCGACATCCCGTACTTGCGCTCCAGCATGGTGAGCACGGCGGTGGTGTCGCCCTTGGCGCGGTTCGGGTCGAGCTCGAAGGAACGGTGCACCACCTCGACGGATTCGCGGTGCGGGAAGTCCGCGAGTGCCCGCTCGAAGCGTGCCTTGCCCACGTAGCACCAGGGGCAGGCGATGTCGCTCCAGATCTCGACGCGCATGGTGTGACTCATCTCCAGGTCGTGCGATGCGGAGACGGCCTCCGCTCCTGGGGTTCAACCCCCGGCAGGGCCCGTCCATTCCTCGGGCCGGGTGAAATGTTCCGTGTTCGCCCGGATCCAGGTGCGCAGCCCGGCCAGCGGCTCCAGGGCGCCCCGGCCCAGCGGCGTCAGCTCGTACTCGACGCGGGGCGGCACCTCGGCGAAGACCGTGCGCCGCACCAGGCCGTAGTCCTCCAGGCGGCGCAGCGTCCGGGTGAGGACCTTGGGGCTGATCCCCTCCAGCTTGCGGCGCAGCTCGCCGAAGCGGCGCGGCCCGTCGGCGAGGGCGGTGATCGCCAGGCCCGTCCACTTGTTGGCGAGCAGCTCGAAGATCTCCCGGCCGGGGCACAGCAAGCCGTAGATGTCGTGCCGGTACGCGGCGTCCGTACGGGCGCCGGCTGCGGAAAACCCGCTCTGACCTGTCATGGTTTCCAGAATATAGTTGGGGCCCTTGTGGGTGATCAGGGTCCTGCCCATACGTTCCCGGCATGGAGATCCACACCCAGAACCCCGTCAGGGCCGGCATCGTCGGGCTCTCCGCCCGTGGCGGCTGGGCCCCGCAGTCGCATCTGCCCGCCCTCGCCCGCCTCGACGGCTACGAGGTCCTCGCGCTCGCCGCGTCGAGCCCCGCGTCGGCCGCCGCCGCGGGCGCGGCGTACGGCGTCCCGCGCGCGTACGCCGGCGCCGGTGAGCTGGTCCGCGACCCCGATGTCGAGCTCGTCGTGGTCAGCGTCCGGGTGCCGCTGCACCGCGAGGTGATCCTGGCGGCGCTCGCGGCGGGCAAGGCCGTCCTGTCGGAGTGGCCGCTCGGCAACGGCCTCGCGGAGGCCGAGGAGCTGGCGGCCGCCGCCGCGGCCGCGGGCGTGCGCACGTTCGCCGGACTCCAGGCCCGCTCGGCGCCCGCCGTGCGGTATGTGCGCGACCTGGTCGCCGACGGCTTCGTCGGCGAGGTCCTGTCCACGAGCCTCGTCGCGTCGGGGCGCCGCTGGGGCCCCACCTTCGAGCCGGGCGGCGGCTACCTCCTGGACCGCGACAACGGCGGCACGATGCTCACCATCCCCTTCGGGCACACCGTCGACGCCCTGGCCATGGTGCTCGGGGAGTTCACCGAGGTGTCCGCGACGACGGCGACGCGGCGGCCCGTCGTGCGCGAGGAGGGTTCGGGGCGCGCCGCGGCCATGACGGTCGCCGACCAGATCGCGGTGAGCGGACGGCTGACGTCCGGTGCCGTCGCCTCCGTGCACTTCCGGGGCGGGCTCGCGCGCGGCACCAACTTCCACTGGGAGATCAACGGCACGGACGGCGACCTCGTGGTCACCGGTGACCACGGGCACCTCCAGCAGGCCCGCCTGACGCTGCGCGGCGCCCGGGGCGCGGAGGGCTCGCTGCGCGAACTCACCGTCCCCGAGCGGTACTTCGACGTGCCCGCGCTCGACGCTCTGCGCGGCGAGGTGCCGTACAACATCGGTGTGCAGTACGCCGACGTCCTGCGCGACCTGCGCGAGGGCACTTTCACCGTGCCGGATTTCGGGCATGCGGCCCGGCGGCAGCGGCTGCTCGACGCCATCGAGCGGGCCGCCGGCACGGGGGTGCGCGTCGCGCTGTGACCGGACACTGCGGGTCGTCTTGGGCTGGCCGCGCAGTTCCCCGCGCCCCTTCGGGGCGCCCCTCAGGAACCGTCTCGTAGACCCTTCGGCCAGTTGGGGCGGAACTCGATGTGGTCGAAGGTCACCACACAGCCTTCGCCCTGCGGGGACTGCGCGAGGAAGCCGACGAGCGCGGCCGCCGCCGCGTCCGCGTCGCCGAGCTGGAAGATGCGGACGAACGTCCAGTGCGCGCCGTCCGTCGACGCGTGGAACGCGAACGCCGCGCCGGTGCGGCTGATCCGCAGCCAGGCGCTGGAGCCGTCCACGACGAAGGCGTTGGCGTCGTCGGAGCGGCCGCGGGTGACGACGGTGCAGATCGTGGGCAGGTCGGGCGAGCGCTCGAAGCAGAGCTTCGCCCACTCCCGTTCGCCGGCGTGCAGATAGAGCACGCCCGCGTCGAAGGCGGCGGCGAAGCCGACCGTGACGCGGGCGATCAGCTGGAAGTCGCCCTCGGGCGCGCCGAGCAGGCGCGGCGCATCGGACGCGGGGTCCAGGGCCTCGCCGGTGGGCGGCACGAAGCGGTCCTGGCGGGGGCCCGCCCAGCCGGTGAGGACCCCGTCCTCGTACGTCCAGTCGCCGTCGGGGCCGTACGGTCTGAGCAGGAAGGGCAGTTCGGGCAGCGCGAGACTGCCGGTGTCCTTGGCGTTCATGCCCGTCAGTGTTCCAGGCGGCCGTCGTAACGGCGGGGCAGACCCAGGGGATTGGCGTCGTGGAGCTCGGGCGGAAGGAGCGCCTGAGGGGTGCTCTGGTACACGACGGGGCGCAGCCAGCGCCCGATGGCGGTGCCGCCGACGGAGGTGGCGGTGCTGGTCGTGGCCGGGTAGGGGCCGCCGTGGTGCTGCGCGGGGGCCACGGCGACGCCGGTGGGCCAGCCGTTGACGAGGACGCGGCCGGCGAGCGGCGTCAGTTCGGCGAGCAGTTCGGCGCCCCGCCCCGCGCCCGCGGCCTCTTCGGCCGAGAGCTGCACGGTCGCCGTGAGGTTGCCGGGGAGCCGGGAGAGCACGGCCGTGATCTCCTGCGGGGACGCGTAGCGGGCGACCACGGTGACCGGGCCGAAGCACTCCTCCAGGAGCAGGTCGTGCGGGCCCTCGGCGGCCAGGCGCGCCGCCGGGACGGTGAGGAAGCCCGCCGCCACGGTGTGCACGCCGCCCGCGCCGGGCGTCACCGGCGCGCTCACGTCGGTCAGTCCGGCGCGCGCGGCGACCCCGGTGACGAAGTCGTCGCGCATGCGGTGGTCCAGGAGCACGCCCGGTTCGGTGTCGCTGACGGCGTCGGTGAGGGACTTCACCAGGCGGTCGCCGTCCGCGCCCTCGGGGGCGAGGACGAGTCCCGGCTTCACACAGAACTGGCCGACGCCGAGCGTCATGGAGCCCGCGAGCCCGGTGCCGATCTGCTCGGCGCGCTCGGCGGCCGCGGCCTCGGTGACGACGACCGGGTTGAGCGAGCCCAGCTCGCCGTGGAAGGGGATCGGCACCGGGCGCGCGGCCGCCGCGTCGAAGAGGGCGCGCCCGCCGCGCACCGAACCGGTGAACCCGGCGGCGGCGACCAGCGGGTGCCGGATCAGTTCGAGGCCCGCGTCGAACCCGTGCACCAGGCCGACGACGGCCTGCGGGACGCCGTGCTCGGCGGCCGCGCGGCGCAGCACCTTCGCGACGAGTTCGGAGGTGGCCGGGTGGTCGGGGTGCGCCTTGACGACGACGGGGCAGCCCGCGGCGAGCGCGCTCGCGGTGTCGCCGCCGGGCACGGAGAACGCGAAGGGGAAGTTGGACGCGCCGTAGACGGCGACGACGCCGAGCGGAATCCGGTAGCGGCGCAGGTCGGGGGTGGGGGGCGTGGTGCTCTCGTCGGGGTGGTCGATGGCGACGCCCAGATAGGCGCCCTCGTCCACGACGTCCGCGAAGGCGCGCAGCTGGAAGCGGGTGCGGGCCAGCTCGCCGCCGAGCCGGACCGGGCCGAGCGCGGTCTCCGCGTCGGCGGCCTCCACCAGCGGGCCCTCGGCGCCTTCGAGGAGGTCCGCCGCGGTGCGCAGGAAGGCCGCGCGGGTCGCGCGGTCCGCGAGGGCGGCGCGCGCCGCGTGGGCGGCGGCGACGGTCCGGCCGACCTCGCCGGGCGTGGCTTCGACGGCGACCTGCTCGCGCCGCTTCCCGGTTCGGGGGTCGACACTCCAGACTGGTGCTGCTGCCACCGGGGGTCCTCCAGGTTTCCCAAGACATCCGCGATTGACGTGGCGTGAGCCGCCGCCGTTTACTGCCACCCGTCAGGGCCGTTCGATATACTGAACGCCGTCTCCCATGGTGAATCCCCGGGGGGACAGTGGAGACTATTTCTCGTCGCACGTGAGGGGTCAAGGGCGATGGCGGGTGCTGAGACGGGCGGAGGCGCGCAGGTCAAGTCCGCGGTGCGGACGGTGGAGTTGCTCGAGTTCTTCGCGGGCCGCCCCGGGATGCACTCCCTCGCCGACGTCCAAGAGGCGGTCGGCTACCCCAAGTCCAGCCTCTACATGCTCCTGCGCACGCTCGTCGAGCTGGGCTGGATCGAGACGGACGCCACCGGCACGCGGTACGGCATCGGGGTGCGCGCGCTGCTCGTCGGCACCTCGTACATCGACGGCGACGAGGTCGTCGCGGCGGCCCGGCCCACGCTCGACCGGCTCTCGGACGACACCACCGAGACGATCCACCTCGCCCGGCTCGACGGCACGAACGTGGTGTATCTGGCCACCCGTCAGTCCCAGCACTATCTGCGCCCGTTCACCCGCGTGGGCCGCCGCCTTCCCGCGCACTCCACCTCGCTCGGCAAGGCCCTGCTCGCCACCCACACCGACGAACAGGTGCGCAAGCTCCTGCCGGAGACGCTCCCGTCGCTGACCGAGAACACGATCACCGACCGCGAGCAGCTGATCGAGGAGCTGCGCACCGTGCGCGAGCAGGGCTTCGCCGTGGACCGCGAGGAGAACACGCTGGGCCTGCGCTGCTTCGGCGTGGCCATCCCCTACCGCACCCCCGCCCGGGACGCGATCAGCTGCTCCGTGCCGGTGGCCCGGCTCACGCCCGCGCACGAGCAGATGGTCAAGGACGCGCTCTTCGACGCCCGCGACCGGCTCACCCTGGCCACGCGGCGGCTCTGACCTCCGCTTTCCCGGCGGCCCTCCTCCCCCGCGCGGTGGAGGCGGCTCGTCATCGGGCAGGAGGTGGCGCGGGCGGCCGCGCGGGAGCGTGGAGGCATGACCCAGCTCCTCGCCCCCGCCCCCGGTCCGACCGCCTCCGACCGGCCCACCGGGGCCCGCCGCGCGCTGCGGGCCGTGGCCGTCGTCTCCTGTCTGCCCTACCTCTCCCTGAAGGCGGCCTGGATCGCCGGGAGCCGCGTCGGCATCCCCGAGGGCAGTGCGCTCCTCGACCACCGCGGCGTGATGATCGCCGCCAACACCCTGACCGTGCTCATGGACGCGGCCGTGATCGTCCTCGCGCTGCTGCTCACCCGGCCCTGGGGGCACCGCGTCCCGGCCTGGCTGCTCGCCCTGCCGATGTGGGCGGCCACCGGGCTGCTCGCGCCGATCATGGCCGGGTTCCCGGCGCAGCTCGCGGTGCGCGCGCTCGGCGGCTCGGTGAACAGCGCCGAGGACACCGGCCGCGAGCCGTTCCTCGACGAGTGGGTCTTCGGGGTGGTCTACGGCGGCTTCATCCTCCAAGGCCTCAGCCTGGGCCTGCTGTTCGCCCTGTACGCCCGCGACCGGTGGGGCCGGGTGTGGCGGGGCCGGGTGGCGGGGCTCGCGGACCCCGGCCGGGCCGCGCGGCGGTGCGCGCTCGCCGCTGCCGTCCTCGCCCTGTACCCGGCCGCCCTGCGCCTGCTCTGGGCGGGCGGCTCGACGCTCGGCCTGAACGAGGCGCGGGCCGCGGAGCGCACCAGTGACTTCTCCGTCCTCCAGGCGCTCGAGGCCTGCTACCTCGCGGCGGCCGCGGCGGGCGCCCTGGTCCTCGCCTTCCGGTGGGGGCGCGCGCTGCCCGTGCGGGTGCCGCTGGCCCTCGCCTGGCTGGGCTCCGCGGCGGTGGCGTGCTGGGGCGCCTGGCTGTTCCTCGCCTCGCTCGGGCCCGTGGACGACGTGGCCGAGCGGCCGACGGCGGCGATGCTCCTGTCCTACGCTGTGCAGATGATCATCGGAACGCTCGTGGCCACCGTCGGCGTGCGCCTGTTCAAGGAGCGCGCGGGCGGCGGTGGGGCCGCGTGAGACGCGTCGGCTCCGCCCTGCTCGGGCGGCGGGCGCGACGGCGGTGGATCCATCTGGTCCTCGGCGGCGCGCTCGCCATGCCGTATGTCTTCGTGGGCTCCATCCTCTCCGGTCCGCTCTTCGGCGACGACCGGTTCTTCGGCTCCTTCTCCGCCCAACTCCTCGCGTTCGCGCTCGGGTTGCCACTGGCCGCGATCACCGCGCTGTTCCCGCTGACCCGGCCGATGTCGGTGGCGGCGGTGCGGGCGCTGTGCGGGGTGCCGGACGAGGCGCTGGCCGACGGGCCGCCGCGCACCCGCCAGGAGCGCGGGCGCACGGTCACGTGGTTCACGCTGCACCTCGGGTTCGGCGGGATCATCAGCGGGATGACGCTCGGCCTCGTGCCGTTCGCGTCGTTCCAGCTCGTGCTGCCCCTCACCGTGGGCGTCTGGGACTCCTGGCTCGGCCTCCCCGACCACCTCCGCAGCTCCTGGACGCTGGTCCTCGCGCCGGTGTCGGGCGCGGTGTGCCTCCTCCTGCTCGCCGGGTGCGCGGCGGGCTGCGGCGAGCTGCTCGCGCGGTGGGCGCCCCGGCTGCTCGGGCCCACGCCCGCCGACCGGCTCGCCGCCGCCGAGCAGCGCGCCGCCGACCTCGCCGTGCGCAACCGCCTCGCCCGCGAGCTGCACGACTCCGTGGGCCACGCGCTGAGCGCGGTCACGCTCCAGGCGAGCGCCGCACGCCGCGTCCTCGACCACGACCCGGAGTTCGTCCGCGAGGCGCTCGCCGCCATCGAGGACACCACCCGGCGCACCGTCGGCGAACTGGACGCGGTCCTCGGCGTCCTGCGCGAGGGCGACCAGCGGGCCTCCACGGCCCCCGCGCCCACGCTCGCCGCCGACCTGGACGGGCTCCTGCGCCGCACCCGCGCGGGCGGCCTGCGCGTGAAGGCCGCCGTCGCCCTCGGCCCCGGGGGCGCCGACGCGCTGCCGCCGATGGTGTCCCGGGAGGCGTACCGCATCGTGCAGGAGGCCCTCAGCAACGCCCTCAAGCACGCGGGCGCCGACACCACCGTGACGCTGCGCATCGCGCGCGACGACACCGGCCTCGACCTGAGTGCCGAGAACCCGCTGCCGTCGGCACCGCCCGGCGCCCCGGCCGACCGGGCGGGCGGCGGCCACGGCCTGCGCGGCATCGCCGACCGGGCGCGGCTCCTCGGCGGCACCGCCGAGTCCGGGCCCGCGGCCGGGGTGTGGCGGCTGCGCGTACGCCTGCCGCTGCGACCGTCCGACTGACCGAACCGTCCCCGCTCCCCCGCTCGCGTGACCGACCCTGGAGGCCCGCCCCATGACCGACACCCCGCTGCGCGTCGTGCTCGCCGACGACGAGCGCATGGTGCGCACCGCGCTGCGCGTCATCCTCTCCGCCGAGCCCGATCTGGAGGTCGTCGGCGAGGCGGCGACCGGCGCCGAGGCGGTGTCCGTCGTACGGGAACTGCGGCCCGACGTGGTCCTGATGGACGTGCGCATGCCGGAGGTCGACGGCATCCGCGCCACCGAGCAGATCCTCCAGACGATGGCGGAGCCGCCGCGCGTCGTGGTCGTCACCACCTTCGAGAACGACGCGTACGTGTACGAGGCGCTGCGCGCCGGAGCGTCCGGCTTCCTGCTGAAGCGGGCCGACGCGGACGCCCTCGTGCAGGCGGTGCGCCTGGTCGCGCGCAGCGACTCGCTGCTCTTCCCCGCGGCCGTGCGCGCCCTGGCCGACGAGCACGCGCGGGCCACGACCGTGCGGGCGCCCTGGGTGGCCCGGCTCACCGGCCGCGAGAGCGAGGTCCTGAAGCTGATGGCCGCCGGGCTCACCAACGCCGAGATCGCCGGGCGCATGGAGGTGGGCCCGGCGACGGTCAAGACGCACGTGGCGGCGGTCCTCGCGAAGACGGGCGCGCGGGACCGCACGCAGGCGGTGATCGCGGCGTACGAGGCGGGCTTCATGAAGAACGCCTGAGAAACAGGACACATCCGCGCAAGCCGGGAACGCCCGGGCCCCCGGTGCTCGTCCTTGTCAGGGATGAACAAGACGATCAGGCACACCGCGGTCTTCACGCTGCTCCTGGTGGTCGCCCTCCTCGTGCGGGCCACCTGGGTGCAGTTCCACGACTCGAAGGCGCTCGCGGAGGACAAGCTGAACAAACGGAACGCGATCAAGACGTACGCGCACCCGCTCGGCGACATCATCGTGGCCGGTGAGCCCATTACCGGCTCCAAGCGCACCTCGGGCGGTGACCTGGCGTACAAGCGCACGTACAAGAACGGAGCGCTGTATTCGTCCGTCACCGGCTACAGCTCGCAGGTGTACGGCGCCACGCAGCTCGAAGGCATCTTCGGGGACCTCCTGGACGGCAGCGACAACCGGCTGAAGAACCCGCTCGACACGCTCACCAACAAGCGTGCCGACCCCGGTGACGTCGTGACCACCATCGACCCGGCCGTCCAGAAGGCCGGGTACAAGGCGCTCGGCGACAAGAAGGGCGCCGCCGTCGCCATCGACCCCAAGACGGGCCGGATCCTCGGGATGGTCTCCACGCCGTCCTACGACCCGTCGAAGATCAGCGGCTCCGCCGACGGCGACGCCTGGAAGGCGCTCCTCGGCGACGAGGACAAGCCGATGGTGAACCGCGCCCTTCGCCAGCCGCTGCCGCCCGGCTCGACGTTCAAGCTGGTGGTCGCGGCGGCCGCCCTGGAGGACGGTCTGTACGACTCGGTCGACCAGAAGACCGCGAGCCCGGATCCGTACACGCTGCCCGGCACGCGCACGTCCATCCCGAACGAGGTCAAGTCCGCCCCCTGCGAGAACGCCTCGCTGCGCACCGCGCTCCAGTGGTCGTGCAACAACGTCTTCACCAAGCTCGCCGTCGACCTCGGCCAGGACAAGCTGCGGGCGCAGGCGGAGAAGTTCGGCTTCAACACCCAGAAGCTGGACGTGCCGGTGCGCGCGGGCGTCAGCCTGTATCCGAAGGGCATGGACAAGGCGAGCACCGGCCTCACCGGCATCGGCCAGTTCGACGTGACCGCGACGCCGCTCCAGATGGCCATGGTGTCGGCCGCGATCGCCAACGGCGGGGAGCTGCGGTCCCCGCACATGGTCTCCAAGACCACGGACGCCGACGGTGACGTCCTGAAGGACTACGACGAGGACGCGGGCGCGCAGCGCGTCGTCAGCGAGTCCACCGCCGAGCAGCTCGCATCCGCGATGCGGTCGGTCGTCGAGAAGGGCACGGCGACGAACGCGCGCATCAGCGGGGCGACCGTGGGCGGCAAGACGGGCACCGCGCAGCACGGCGAGAACAACAGCAAGACGCCGTACGCCTGGTTCACGTCCTACGCCAAGGGGTCCGACGGCAAGGAGGTCGCCGTCGCGGTCATCGTGGAGTCCTCCGACGCGGCCCGCTCCGAGGTCAGCGGCAACGGCCTGGCGGCCCCCATCGCCACCGCCATGATGCGCGCCGCACTCCACTGAGGTCCCCCGCAGCGGACCGCGCAGGTCCCCGCGCCCCTACGGGGTGCTCAGGTCCGCCGGCTCAGGGCGAAGGCCACGCCCAGGGGCAGCAGCGCCCCCGCCGCCAGGCCGGTGAGCAGGCCCAGGCCGCTGAGGGGGTCGCCGTCCCGCACGGAGACGGCGACCCCCGCGGCCAGCGCCACCACGGCCGCGCCCGCGCAGAGGGCGCGGAACCGACGGCTGAGGAAGACCCGCCGGGCAGGCGGCGCGGGCGGAGCCCCGCCCAGCTCGGCGGCAGGCCCGTCGCTCGCCGCCCGAGGCCGCTTGAACCAGGCGTACACCACCCAGTTCCCGCACGGCTCCCATCCGTCCGGGGCGAGCCGCTCGTCGAGGCCCTCGCGCCCGCGCGTGACCAGCTCGCGCCGGTACTCCCACCGCTGCGGCCGCTCCCGGTCGCGGCGGCACACGAACCGCCCGAGCGCGTCGACGCGCTCGACCTCCCAGCCCTCGTCGCCGAAGCGCCCGAGCAGCTCCTCGTCGACGGACGTGTCGGCGGTCCACCGCCAGGTCTCGGCGCCCGCCCCGGGCGGCACCGGCCCGGCGGCGTCCGGCGCGAGCTGCCGCGCGAACTCCTCGACCGGGCCGAACTCCCGCACCGGGTCGGCCCCGCACTCCGCGAGGTGCGCGGCGAGGTCGGCCGCGGTCTCCCGCACCCGCTCCTCAGGGAGCCCCAGCTCCCGCAGCCGCGCGGTCAGGCGCGGCAGATAGGTCTCGCTCATCGCACACCCGCCCGTCCGAGGACCTCGCGTACGGAGGTGTCGAAGGCGAGCCACAGTCCGCCCTGCTCGGTGAGTGTCCGGTGCCCGGCCGGGGTCAGGGTGTAGTACCGCCGCCCCGGGCCCTTCTCCGTGGCGCGGAACTCCGCCGCGACGAGATCCGCCTCCTCCAGGCGGTTGAGCACCGGGTACAGCGTGCCGCCCCTGATCTGCCCGAACCCGGCGGCGTCGAGCCGCTTGGCGATCTCGTAGCCGTAGCTCTCGCCCTCGGTGAGGCTCGCGAGGACCAGCAGGTCGAGCACGCCCTTGAACCAGCTCGCGCGGCGGTCGGCGCTCACGCCGTCCCGCCCTCGGCGCAGGGCGCTTCGGGCGCGGGGATCGTCAGGTCCCGGGCCGAGAGCGCCACGTGCACGACGACGGGCACGAGCAGGCTGCCGGACGCCAGGTACAGGCCGGTCAGGAGCGTCCCGAAGAGCCCGAAGACGACGATGCCGGTGCCGCCCTGGTACCACCCGGCGAGCGCGTACACCGCCAGGCTCAGCGCGGCCGCCGCGTACAGCGGCAGGCCGAGCGCGCCGACGCCGAAGGCGATGAGCAGGCCGCGGTAGACGAGTTCGGCGCAGACGCCGTCGGTCACGGCGGCGGCCATCGCGAACCGCCGCTCCCGCGCGGTCCGCGGCAGCATGGCCGCGATCGCGGCCCGGCCGGGCACGTGCTTGCCCTCCTCGGCGAGGTCCCGGAAGTGGCGCCCGGACAGGGCGGCGGCGACCGAGCACAACAGGACGAGCGGCACGGCGAACGTCAGGTCGTCGGGCGCCGCGACGCCGAGGTCGGCGGCCGACGTGCCGGGCGAGAGGAGCAGGACCGCGACGGTCAGCGCCGCGAAGGCCCACCAGGCGACGATCGTGAAGGTGAAGTAGCGGACGAGGGCGCCCGGTTCGGTGGCCCGGCGGCACGCGAGCGACGCGTACACGCGGCGGCCGAGCCACGGCTCGCCGAGGAGCAGATAGGCGGCGAGCGCACCCCCGATGGCCGTGGCGGCCATCGAGAGGTCGGGCGAGATCGTCATGGGTCCCCCTGGCTACGAGCATGTGCACACGGCGTAGACGCGCGTGCGTACTGGTCAGGGCTAGACCGTATGGCTAGCTAGTCAGTTACGCAATCTAGCTCGGGGCACCGAGACCTCCGGGGTGTGGGCTACGGGTGCCAGAGCGGGTCGCGGCCGCTGAGGGCGACGACCTGGTCGAGGACGGAAGCCCCAGGGGGGACGGGCACCGGCGGTCCGAAGAGCGTGCCCCGCGCCGCCGGGTCCTCCGTCGCGGCGGCGGACAGCATCTGGTGGGAGACGCCGAGGCCCGCCGCGTCCGGCGCGTACTCCTGGCCCGTGGCCCGCGCCAGGTCCCAGCCGTGCACGACGAGTTCGTTCAGGGCGATGACCCCGGCGAGCTCGCCGGGCAGGTCCACGCCGCCCGCCCGGGTCTGCCCGGTCCACGCGGCCGAGTCGCGCCACACCTCCGCCAGCTCGGCGAGGCGGCGCGGCAGCTCGTCGCGCCAGTCGGCACCGATGTCGGGCAGCCTGCTCGACGGATCGGTGTCGGTGCGCGCCCCGAGGTCCTTGCGCGCGGCGTCGGTGAACGCGGCGGCGAGCCCGACGAGGTGGCCGAGCAGATGGCGCACGGCGTAGTCGGGGCAGGGCGTGGGCCCGTCGAGCCGGTCGTCGGTGACGCCCGCGGCGAGGCGCGCGACCAGGCGCGCCTGCGGCCTGAGGTCCGGCAGCTCGTGCGGCTCGCCCGCGGGGTCCACCGCGCCCGGCTGGGGGTTCGTGATCTCCGGCATGGCCGTCTCCTTCGCGTCGGGATGCGGGTCCTGAGCGTGCCCCTGGGGACCCTCTCCCTGACCTGACTGCCCCGGCCGCCGGAATTCATCGCCGCCGGATCCCGCCGGTCACCCCGACACGTGGTCCCGCGGGGGCGCGGCCGCCGGTGGCCGCGCCCCCGCGAGGGGTCACTTCACGTCCGCCCAGCGCTTGATCGTCGCGATGACCCGCGACTGCTGCGGCTCGGGCAGCTTCGCTATGGACGCGCCGTGGTTGGCGCCCGGCACCTCGTAGCGGTACGAGTCGCGGTGGCTCGGGGTGAACTTCTCCGCGCTCCACGGGTCGTTCTCGCCGTAGATGAACATCATCCGCTGGCCCCGGGTCTTCACCCAGCGGTCGACGTCGGCGATCGTCGCGTTGTTGTACGAGCCGCGCATGGCGGCGGGCAGGACCGAGTTCGGCTGGTAGATGTCCGGGTAGTGGCGCACGCCCTTGAGGTGCTTGAACTTCAGGTCGGCCCAGCCGAGCTGGGTGGCGGCCTGGCGGTAGTAGGGGCCCGAGCTGTTCACGCCGAGGTCCTCGTCGTAGTAGACGCTCAGGCCGTGCCCCTTCGACCAGGAGTAGAGCTCGTCGTCCGTGGCCTTCTTCGCGTCGGGCACGGTGGCGCAGTTGTCGATGCTGCCCGACTGCCAGAAGTTCCACACCTGGTCGAGGACCGCGAACTCATAGGCGCGGTCGGTGGTGCCGAGCGTCTCCTCGAAGGTCTGGCCGTTCGCCTTCGCGTCCGCCTCGAACTTGGGCAGGAGCGCGTCGCGGCGGACGAGCATCTCGCGCTGCACGGCGTTCAGGGCCGCGCGGCACTCCTTGGTGCCCACGGTCGCGAAGAAGCGCTCGTAGCCGGAGTCGTCCCGGTTGTTCTTGTCGTTGGGCGCGACGAACGCGACCACGGCGTCCAGGTCCTCGGGGTAGAAGCGCTCGTGGTACGTGGCCGTCATGCCGCCCTTGCTGGCGCCGGTGCCGATCCACTTGCCCTTCTCGATGGAGCGCAGGGCCTGGGTGAGGCGGTGCTCGTCGGCCGCCTCCTGCTGGACGGTCATCTTCGTCCAGTCGTCGCCCGCCGCACCCTGGGGGCGGGACTGGAGGAAGTAGCGGTGTTCGAGGCTGACCTGGTTGGCGTCCAGGAGTCTGGTGACGGCGCTGGTGCCGGAGCCGATGCCGTAGCCGGTGGTGTACAGGACGGTCGGCCTGTCCGTCGACTTGTGCCACAGCGTCAGGCGCTGGGTGAACGTGGCCTTGTGCGGACGCTTGTGGTCCACCGGCTGACGGTAGGTCAAGGAGTAGAAGGGGTAGCCCTCCTTGTCCGTCACGGAGACGACCGTCATCCCCGGTATCTTCTCCAGGCGTTCGCGGACGTCCTCCGCCGTGGCGGACGCCGTGGACCCGGCCCGTACGGAGTCCGCCCGTACGGCCCCCGTCTGTCCGGCCCCGTCCCGCGCGGTCGCGGTCCCGGCGGTGGCGAGCACCGCGACGCCCGCCGTGAGCCCGGCGCAGACCAGCGCGGATATCCCCTTGTTGCGCACCTTGTCTCCTCTGTTCCCCGCCCCGTGAGCGATGTAGCGATGTGTGGTGCGCGGATCGTAACGGCTGTCAGGCGAGCCGCGACAGGGCCGTCCTGACGTGCGCGAGGTCCTCGTCGGATGCCAGGCCCGCGTGGTAGAGGCGCAGTTCGGTGGCGCCGAGCGCCGCCGCGCGCCGGGCGTCGGCGGCGAGCGTCGCGGGGCTTCCGCCCAGGCCCGCCACCACGGTGAGGTTGGCGGCGACGACGGTGCCCTCGCGCGCGTGGGCGGCGAAGGGCGCGAGCGGCTCGGCGCCCCCGGCGCAGGGCACGACCACGCCGTCGGCCACGGACAGGACGTGCTCGGGGTCCACCCCGGCGTTGGCGCCGCAGCGGTAGGCCACCGGGTCCGCGTGCAGGAGCACTTGGAAGCCTGCGGGCGCCTCGGCGCGCACGGCCGCGACCGCCGCCTCCTGGAAAGTGCGGGCGCTGTGCTCGCGCCACGCGCGCGTGGCGGCCGCCGCCGCGGCGCCGATGAGCTTCTCCACGCCCGCCCAGCCGGGCTCCGGCACGGTGCCGCGCCACATCGGCTCCAGGCCGCGGCGCACGGTGGCGGCGAGCCGGTCGGGGTCCTGGCCGTGCTCGGCGTACCCGGCGCGGCAGGTGGCGCAGAAGCACAGCGACATCGCGTACTGGCCCGCCTCGCCGAGCCCGACGCCCGCGACCTTGTCGTGGGCGTGCAGATGCGCGAAGCCGTACCAGCCGCACGACTCCAGTTCGGCCCCGGCCGCCCCCGGCCGCACGGCCGCCTCGGCGGCGAGGTCGACGAGGTAGGCGCGGTTGTCGGGGCTCGCGACGCAGGGCGCCCAGGGGTAGCGGTCGCCGTAGGCGTTGACCACGCTGGTGTCCGGGTGCTCGGCGCCCAGGCGGGAGTTGTGGGCGAGCACCACCCAGGCGTGGACGTCGAGCCCGGCGGCCGCGAGGGCCCGCGCGGCCCGGCCGTAGGCGTCGCCCGGCGCCCAGTCCCCCGCGGGGTGCGGCCGCGGCGCCCGACCCCGCCAGCGCTCGCCCGGCGGGTAGAGGACGGCGGCGTGCTCCGCGGTGACGACGCGGTGGCGCGGATGGCGCGGGGTGAGGGCGCGGGTGGAGTGGTAGGCCGAGGCGAGGGTCACCTGGCGCACGCCGAGGGCGGCGACGCGGTCGGCGGCTCCGGGGTCGCCGACGACGTCCCAGGGGTAGAGGAACGCGGCCGCCTTCACGCCCCGGCCTCCGCCACCAGGGCCCGGCCCCGCTCGATGAGTTCGGCCAGGCGCTTGACGTGGTCGTCGGCCGGCTCGTGCAGCGGCGGCCGTACCCCGCCGACGTCAAGGCCGCCGAGCCGCACGCCCGCCTTGACCAGCGAGACCGCGTAGCCCCTGCCCTGGGCGCGCAGTTCCACGAAGGGCCGGTAGAAGCCGTCGACCAGACGGGCCGCCGTCGCGTCGTCGCCGGAGTTCAGCGCGCGGTGGAAGGCCAGCGCGAGGTCGGGCAGGAAGCAGAACACGGCCGACGAGTACAGGCTCACGCCGATGCCGCGGTAGGCGAGGCCGGTCAGCTCGGCGGTGGGCAGGCCGTTGAAGTACAGGAAGTCGCCGGGGCCTTCGGTGCGTACGGCGCTGACGATCCGCTGCATCAGGTCGAGGTCGCCGACGCCGTCCTTGAAGCCGATGACCCCTTCGGTGCGGGCGAGCCCGACGACCGTGCCGGGCGTGAACACGGCGTTGTCGCGCTGGTAGACGATGACGTCGAGCGAGGTCGCCGCGGCCAGTTCGGCGTAGTGCCGCAGCAGGCCCTCCTGGGCGGCGACGACCAGGTAGGGCGGCAGCGCGAGCAGCCCGTCGGCGCCCGCGTCCTCGGCGAGGCGCGCGTACCGCACGGCGAGCGCGGTGCCGTACCCGGTGCCCGCGACCACCGGGACGCGGCCCGCGGTCTCCGCGACGGCGGCGGCGACGCACTCCTGGTACTCCTCGGGCGTCAGCGCGTGGAACTCGCCCGTGCCGCAGCAGGCGAACACCGCCGCCGCACCCGCCTCCACCCCCCGGCGCACATGCGTGCGCAGCGCCTCGACGTCCACGGATCCGCCGGGCCCGAAGGGGGTGACGGGGAAGAACAGCGGCCCGCTGGGAACGCGGAGCCGGGAGGCGAGGGATGCTGACCGACCTGACCTGCCTGACGTCACGGGCTCTCCCTTAGCGTGCACGTTTCTGATTCACGTCCATGTCCCTGAACGCGCCCACGCTAGGGCGGCTCTTCGCGCGGGTCAAGCGCGCAAACACGCAACTCAGGAACGGATCCATGGGCTCCGCGCCCCCCTTGACCGCACCGCCCGCCGCTCCCTAGCGTGTCCATGGATGTGAATCCTGGACACAAGCACGCACGTGGCGCGCCACTCCCGTCGGCGCCACCCCGCCGCCCCACCCCAAGGAGACCGCCGCATGCCCGCTCCCCGCACCGTCCTGCTGACCGGCGCCGCCGGCGGTCTCGGCACCCTGATGCGCGACCTGCTGCCCGCGTACGGCTACCGGCTGCGCCTGCTCGACCTGCGCCCGGTCGAGGGCGAGCCCGACGCGCTCACCGTCGACCTCGCCGACCGGGCGGCCCTTCGCGAGGCCGTGCGCGGCGTGGACGCGGTGCTCCACCTCGCGGGCATCTCCCTGGAGTCCAGCTTCGACAAGATCCTGAAGGCCAACATCGAAGGCACGTACCACCTCTACGAGGCGGTGCGCGAGGAGGGCGTGGAGCGCGTCGTCCTCGCCTCCTCCAACCACGCGGTGGGCTTCACCCCGCGCCCGGTCGGCGCGGACCCGCTGATCCCCGTCGACGCGCCGCGCCGCCCCGACACCTACTACGGCCTGTCGAAGTCCTTCGGCGAGGACCTGGCCCAGTTCTACTGGGACAAGCACGGCGTGCAGACGGTGTCCGTGCGGATCGGCGCCTGCTTCGCCGAGCCCGTCGACGTCCGGATGCTGTCGGTGTGGATGTCCCCCGACGACGGCGCGCGGCTCTTCCACGCGGCGCTCACCGCCCCGGACGTCGGACACACCGTCGTGTACGGCTCGTCCGCCAACACCCGGCTGTGGTGGGACCTGGAGCCCGCGCGGGCGCTCGGGTACGAACCCCGTGACGACTCCGAGCGGTTCGCGGCCAAGCTCGTCGCGGAGCAGGGGGAGCTCGACCCCGCCAACCCCGACCACGCCCACCTCGGCGGCCGCTTCTGCACGAACCCGCCAGTGTGGCCGTATTGAGCCTCCTCCCTGGAGGGGACGCCCTCGTCAGCCTGGGGTCGCGCCCGGGTCAGACCGTCGGCTGACGTGTGCGAACAGCACGCCCCCTAGCCTGACTTGACATGACTGGGACCCGAAACACCGCGCGCGGCCGTGCCGCCGCGACCGTGCTCGCGCTGGCCCTCGCCCTGCCGCTCGCGGGGGCCTCGGGGGCGCTCGCCGCGCCCTCCGCCCCCGACCGGACCACCGCCGAGGCGCCCGCCACCCGGCCCGAACTCCCGCGCCCCACCGGCAAGTACGCCGTCGGCCGCGACACCCTGCACCTCGTCGACAAGAGCCGCAAGGACCTGTGGGACCCGACGAAGCCGCGCGAGCTGATGGCGTCGGTGTACTACCCGGCGTCAGGAGAGGGCGGGCGCGCCACCGCGTACACGTCCCTCGCCTCCGCGCGCGCCCTGATCACGTACTACAAGCTCGACGTCTCGCCCGCCGCCTACAGCTCGACGCGCACCTACGCCCGCGCCGGGGCGCCCGCCGCGCGGGGCAGGTTCCCGCTCGTGCTCCTCTCGCCCGGCTTCACCGCGCCGCGCTCGACGCTCACGCACCTCGCCGAGGACCTGGCGAGCCGGGGCTACGTCGTGGCGACCGTCGACCACGCCCACGAAGCCGCGGGCGGGGAGTTCGAGGGCGGCCGCATGCCGCCGTGCCTGGGCTGCGACCCGGACTCGACCGTTCCGGGGTCACGCATCACCGAGAACCGGGCCCAGGACCTGTCGTATGTCCTGGACCGCCTCGTCGGCGGGAAGTCCGGCAAGGCCGGCGAGTCCACCGAGGGGGCCGAGCCGGCCTGGCGGCGCGCGAAGATGATCGACCCCGAGCGGATCGGATCGGGCGGCCACTCCATCGGCGGCGCCGCCACCATGGCCCTGATGAACACCGACCGCCGGGTGCGGGCGGGCACGAACATGGACGGCGGCATCCAGATCAAGCCCGAAGGCCTGCGCGGCCGCCCCTTCCTGATGCTCGGCACCCAGCAGACCACGCAGCCGGACGACCCCTACGACTGGGCGGGCGCCTGGCCCCTGATGGACGGCTGGAAGCGCTGGCTCGCGGTCGCCGGGTCCGGGCACTTCACGTTCACCGACGCCCCGGTCGTACTCCAGCAGCTCGGTGACGTCGACCCCGACGCGCCGATCTCCGGCAAGCGCTCCGCGGAGATCACCCGCGCCTACATCGGCGCCTTCTACGACCAGCACCTGCGCGGCATCAAGCGACCGCTCCTGGAAGGCCCGACCCCCGGCAACCCGGAGGTGACCTTCCACCAGCCCTGATCCGTGCACCCGGTGCGGGCGGTGAACGGGCGCCGTCCGCACCGCGAACGGACACGCCCGCCGCGCGTACCGCAGGTCAGGGCCGCCCCGGGCGGGCACATCCGGGCATCATCGAGTCCGCTTTCCGCCTGTTCAGCCCTCTGATCGCCCTGTAGAAACGTCCCCACGGGCCCGAACGGGCACCCGGTTCGAGCCAGGGGAAGAGGGAGCGCCATGACGGCGGAGGAGCGACAGCGGCAGATCGTCCGCACGGCCCGCCGCTCGGGGTCCGTCGACGTCAGCGCGCTCGCCGTCGAGCTGGGCGTCGCGAAGGAGACCGTGCGCCGCGATCTGCGCGCCCTGGAGGACCACGGTCTGGTCCGGCGCACCCACGGCGGCGCCTATCCGGTGGAGAGCTCGGGCTTCGAGACCACCCTCGCGTTCCGTACGACCATGCACGTGCCGGAGAAGCGGCGGGTGGCGGCCGCCGCGGCCGAGCTGCTCGGCGACGCCGAGACCGTGTTCGTCGACGAGGGCTTCACCCCGCAGCTGATCGCCGAGGCACTGCCGAAGAACCGCGAGCTGACCGTGATCACCGCGTCGCTCGCCACGGCGAGCAGCCTCGCCGCGGCCGACCACGTCACCGTGCTGCTCCTCGGCGGCCGGGTCCGCTCCGGGACCCTCGCGACGGTCGACCACTGGACGACCCGCATGCTGGCGGGCTTCGTCATCGACCTCGCCTTCATCGGCTCCAACGGCATCTCCCGCGAACACGGGCTCACCACCCCCGACCCGGCGGTCAGCGAGGTGAAGGCGCAGGCGATGCGGGCGTCGCGACGGGTCGTGTTCACAGGTGTGCACACCAAGTTCGGGGCGGCGAGCTTCTGCAGGTTCGCGTCCGTCGGCGATCTGGAGGCCATCGTCACGAGCACCCGCCTGCCCGCGTCCGAAGCCCACCGCTACGCACTCCTCGGACCGCAGGTCATCCGCGTCTGAGCGCCGCCCGGCCGAGGCCAGGACCGCGCCCGAGCGACGCGCGCGTCCCGGGCGACGGCTGAGCGTCCCCCTCCTCATCCGGGCCCCCGCACGCCCTGCGGTGCCCCATATATCCCCTTCATCCCAGGAGCGATTCATGCGTACCCAGAGCCGACGGAGGCCGCGGCCCCTGCTCGCCGCTGCCGCCGCCGGGATGCTGCTCGCCCCGCCGCTGTCCGGCTGCTGGGCCGGCGCGGGCGGCTCCGGATCCGGCGGCGACGCCGTCAACGTCCTGATGGTGAACAACCCGCAGATGATCGAGTTGCAGAAGCTCACGGCCGCCCACTTCACCGAGGAGACGGGCATCAAGGTCAACTTCACCGTGCTGCCCGAGAACGACGTCCGCGACAAGATCAGCCAGGACTTCGCCAACCAGGCGGGCCAGTACGACGTGGCGACGCTCAGCAACTACGAGATCCCCATCTACGCCAGGAACGGCTGGCTGCGCCAGCTCGGTCCGTACGCGCGCAAGGACCGCGCCTTCGACCAGAACGACATCCTGCCGCCGATGCGCCAGTCCCTCACCGGCGAGGACGGCAAGCTCTACGGAGAGCCCTTCTACGGCGAGTCGTCCTTCCTGATGTACCGCAAGGACGTCTTCGAGAAGGCCGGGCTCACCATGCCCGCGCGCCCCACCTGGCGGCAGGTCGCCGACCTCGCCGCGAAGGTCGACGGTGCCCAGGACGGCATGAAGGGCATCTGCCTGCGCGGCCTGCCCGGCTGGGGCGAGGTCATGGCACCGCTGACGACCGTCGTGAACACCTTCGGCGGCACCTGGTTCGACAAGGACTGGAAGGCGCGCCTCGACTCCCCCGCCTTCGAGCGGGCCACCCGCTTCTACGTGGACCTCGTACGCGAGCACGGACAGTCCGGGGCGGCGCAGTCCGGGTACGCGGAGTGCCTCAACAACCTCACCCAGGGCAAGACCGCCATGTGGTACGACGCCACGGCCGCCGCCGGCTCGCTCGAATCCGCCAAGTCGCCGGTCAAGGGGAAGATCGGCTACGTGGCCGCGCCCGTGGAGCGGACCCCGAGCTCCGGCTGGCTCTACACCTGGGCCTGGGGCCTGCAGAAGGCCTCCCGGAACCAGGACAAGGCCTGGAAGTTCATCTCCTGGGCATCCGGCAAGGAGTACGAGGAACTCGTCGGCGAGAAGATCGGCTGGTCCAACGTGCCCGCGGGCAAACGCGCCTCCACGTACGCCGACCCGCGCTACCGCAAGGAGGCGGCCGCCTTCCAGAGCGTGACGCGCGCCGCCATCGCGGGCGCGCGGCCGCGCGACCCGGGCGTGCAGCCCCGGCCCGCGCCCGGCATCCAGTTCGTCGGCATCCCCGAGTTCACCGACCTCGGCACGAAGGTCTCGCAGGAGATCAGCGCGGCCATCGCCGGACGCACCTCCGTCGACGCGGCCCTCGGCAGGGCCCAGGACCTCGCCGAGAAGATCTCCGAGGAGTACGAGGGACGATGACCGCCACGACGACCGCCACCCCCGCGCACGCGGCGGAGCCCGCCGCCGCGCCGCGCCCCTCGCCCCGGCTGCGCGCCTGGGTCACCCGGGCCCCGCTGCTCCCCGCCCTCATCTTCATGATCGCCGTGACCCAGCTGCCGTTCGTGGCCACGCTCGTGATCTCGTTCTTCGACTGGAACGCGCTCTACCCCGACGCGCGCGCTTTCACCGGCCTCGCCAACTACCAAGAGGTCCTCACGGACGCCGACCTGCGCAAGTCCGTCCTGACGACGATCGTCCTGACGGCGACGGTGGTCCTCGCGAGCCTCGTCATCGGGCTCGGCCTCGCGCTGCTCCTGGACCGCAGGTTCCGCGGCCGGGGCGTGGTCCGCACCCTGCTCATCGCGCCGTTCCTGCTCGTCCCGGTCGCGGCGGCCCTGCTGTGGAAGCACGTCCTCTACAACCCCGAGTACGGCCTGTTCAACGGGGTCCTGCACTGGGTGGGCGGCGACGGCGCCACCCAGCCCGACTGGATCTCCAACACCCCGCTGCTCGCCGTCGAGCTGGCCCTGATCTGGCAGTGGACGCCGTTCATGATGCTGATCCTGCTGGCCGGGCTGCAGAGCCGTGACCCCGAACTCATCGAGGCGGCCCGGATGGACGGCGCGGGCAACTGGCAGGTGTTCCGCCATCTGACCTTCCCCCATCTGCGCCGCTACCTCGAACTGGGCGGGCTGCTCGGCTCGATCTACATCGTGCAGAACTTCGACGCCGTCTTCACGATCACCTCCGGCGGCCTCGGCACCGCGAACCTGCCCTACACCGTCTACCAGAGCTTCTACCAGGCCCACGAGAACGGTCTGGCGTCCGCCGCCGGTGTGCTCGTCGTCATCGGCTCGATCGTCATCGCGACCTTCGCGCTGCGCGTGGTGTCGTCACTGTTCCGCGAGGAGGCGTCCCGCGCATGAACACCGTAAGGGCGAAGCGGCTCGGCCTGGGCCTGACGGCCTGGCTGGCCGGGATCGTGTTCTTCCTGCCGATCGCCTGGATGGCCCTGACGTCCTTCCACTCCGAGGAGGACGCGGCGACCAATCCGCCCTCGCTCGCCGCGTCGCTCACCCTGGACGGCTACCGCGAGTTCTTCGGCGCGGACGGCGGCGCGAGCCCCTGGCCCTCGCTGATCAACTCCCTGGTGGCGTCGACGGCGTCCACCCTGCTCGTCCTGGTCCTGGCGCTGCCCGCCGCGTACGCGCTGTCCGTCCGCCGGGTGCGCAAGTGGACCGACGTCCTGTTCTTCTTCCTCTCCACGAAGATGCTGCCGGTGGTGGCGGGCCTGCTGCCGATCTACCTCTTCGCGAAGAACACCGGCCTCCTCGACAACATCTGGCTCCTGGTCCTCCTCTACACCTCGATGAACCTGCCGATCGCCGTCTGGATGATGCAGTCGTTCCTGTCCGAGGTGCCGGTCGCCGTCATCGAGGCCGCCCATGTGGACGGCGCGCGGCTGCCCACGATCCTCACCCGCATCGTCGCGCCCATCGCCCTGCCCGGCATCGCCGCGACCGCCCTGATCTGCTTCATCTTCAGCTGGAACGAACTGCTCTTCGCCCGGGTGCTCACCGGCGTCGTCGCCCAGACCGCACCCGTGTTCCTGACCGGCTTCATCACCAGCCAGGGCCTGTTCCTGGCCAAGGTGTGCGCCGCGTCGCTCGTCATCTCCCTGCCGGTGCTCGCCGCGGGGTTCGCCGCCCAGGACAAACTGGTCCAGGGCCTGTCGTTGGGAGCCGTCAAGTGAAGGCCGCCATCATCGAGTCCGTCGGCACCGCGGTGGTCGGCGAGGTGCCCGACCCCACGCCCGGGCCGCGCGACGTCGTCGTCGAAGTCGCCGCGTGCGGCCTGTGCGGGACCGATCTGCACATCCTCCAGGGCGAGTTCGCGCCGACGCTGCCCGTCGTGCCGGGGCACGAGTTCGCGGGCACGGTGGTGGCGGTCGGCACCGCCGTCACCGAGGTGCGGACGGGCGACCGCGTCGCCGTCGACCCCTCCCTCTACTGCTACGAGTGCCGCTACTGCCGCACCGGCCACAACAACCTGTGCGAGCGGTGGGCGGCGATCGGCGTCACCCGGGCCGGGGGCGCCGCCCAGTACGCGGTGGCTCCCGTCGCCAACTGCGTACGGCTTCCCGAGCACGTGCGCACCGAGGACGCGGCGCTCATCGAGCCCCTCTCCTGCGCGGTGCGCGGCTACGACGTGCTGCGCGCGCGGCTCGGAGCGCACGTGCTGATCTACGGGTCCGGGACCATGGGCCTGATGATGCTGGAGCTGGCCAAGCGGACGGGCGCGGCGAGCGTGGACGTCGTCGACCTCAACCCCGACCGGCTCGCCACCGCCGAGCAGCTCGGTGTCACGGGGGCGGCCGCGCACGCCGACGAGCTCGACCGGCCGCGGCGGTGGGACGTCGTCGTCGACGCCACGGGGAACGCGGCGGCGATCCAGGACGGCCTGGGGAGGGTGGCCAAGGCCGGCACCTTCCTCCAGTTCGGGGTGGCGGACTACGACACGCGCGTGACGATCGACCCCTACCGCATCTACAACCAGGAGATCACCATCACGGGCTCCATGGCCGTCCTGCACAGCTACGAGCGCGCCGCGGAACTCTTCGCGAACGGAGTGCTCGACCCTGACGTCTTCATCAGCGACCGCCTGCCCCTGACGGAATACCCGCAGGCCCTGGCCAGGTTCGCCGCGGGCGAGGGCCGGAAGATCGTGGTGCTTCCCTAGCCGGGGTCAAGGACGGGGAAATCGGGCCGGGGTAAGGGAACGGCAAAGTCCTTCCGCTCGTTACCCCAGGCATGACAGCTATGACCCCCGGCTCGAACATCCCGCTCGCCGCGACCCGCGTCGCCGTGGACGTCTCCGCCCCCGTGCGGCTAGACGTATCGGGCCTGCTGCTCACCGCCGACGGCAAGGTGCGCTCCGACGACGACTTCATCTTCTACAACCAGCCCACGGGCCCCGGCGTGACGTACCGCTCCGGCGGCGGCAGCACGCCGGACGCGATCACGGTGGACACCGGTGCCGTCCCGCCCGGCATCGAGAAGATCGTCGTCACGGCGAGCCCGGACGCGGCAGGCCAGACCTTCCAGGGCGTCGAGCCCACCGCCACCATCCGCAACGCGGACGACGGCTCGGTGCTCGCCACCTTCACCCCGCCCCAGCTCGGCGCCGAGACGGCCCTGGTCATCGTGGAGGTCTATCTGCGCAACGGCGCCTGGAAGGCCCGCGCGGTCGGCCAGGGCTATGCGAACGGCCTCGCGGGCATCGCGACGGACTTCGGCGTCTCGGTCGAGGAGCCCGCCCCGGCCGCCGCGCCCCCACAGCCCGCCGCGCCGACCATGGCGCCCCCGTCCGGCCCGCCGGTCCAGGGCCCGCCGCCGCCCGCCGCGGCCCCGCAGCCCGCCGCCCCGCAGGCCCCCGCGGCCCCGGCCGCCCCCGCCCCCGGCGCCGGGAAGATCAATCTGGACAAGGGCCGCGTCAGCCTCCAGAAGAACCAGACGGTGTCCCTGGTCAAGGGCGGCCGCCCGCTGCTCTCCCAGGTCAAGATGGGCCTCGGCTGGGAGCCCGCGTTCCGCGGCAAGGACATCGACCTGGACGCCTCGGTCATCGCGTACGGCCCGCAGCGCAACCACATCGACAGCTGCTACTTCGGCAAGCTGTCCATCCTGCACGGCTCCGTCAAGCACTCCGGCGACAACCTCACGGGCGAGGGCGGCGGTGACGACGAGGTGATCGTCGTGGACCTCGGCCGTCTCCCCCAGGAGGTCAGCGGCCTGGTCTTCACCGTGAACTCCTTCTCGGGCCAGAAGTTCACGGAGGTCGCCAAGGCCTACTGCCGCCTCATCGACGCGGCCACCGGCGAGGAGCTGGTCCGCTTCGACCTGACGAACGCGGAGGCGCAGACCGGCGTCATGATGGCCAAGCTCATCCGCCAGTTCTCCGGCGAGTGGGAGATGACCGCCATGGGCGACTTCGTCAAGTCCCGCACGGTCCGTGGCATGGTGAAGCCCGCCGCACAGGCCCTGTAGGCGGGCGCCGGCGCCGGCGCCCGCCCCGATCCGGGATCCGCCGGGTGAGGTCAGGGGCGCTGGCGCCGCCACGGTCCGGTGATCGCGAGCATGATGCCGGGCGTCTGGATGTTGGCGTACAGCGTCCTGCCGTCCGGCGAGAAGGTGACGCCGGTGAACTCGCTGTAGGCGGGCTTCTCCGGCGTGCCCTCGTTGAGTTCGTTGCGGGCGATCGGGTAGGTGCGGCCGCGGTCCGTGGCGCCGAACAGGTGCTGGATCCCGTCGCCGTCCTCGGCGATGACCAGTCCGCCGTACGGCGAGACGGTGATGTTGTCCGGGCCGTCGAAGGCGCCGTCCTTGCCCGGGTCCTGGTTCACGCCCAGCAGCACCTTCAGGGTCAGGGTGCGGCGGCCCGGGTGGTAGAACCACACCTGCCCGTCGTGCTGCGCGCCGGGGCTCTCCTCGCGGGCGTAGGAGGAGACGATGTACGCGCCGCCGTCGCCCCACCACATGCCTTCGAGCTTGCGGGCGCGGGTGACGGCGCCGGTGGTGAACTGCTTGCGGACCGGGACCGTGCGGGCGTCGCGATCGGGGACCTCCACCCAGTCGACGCCGTAGACGGTGCCGATCCGCGTGGCCCGGGACAGGTCGTCGACGAACCGGCCGCCGGAGTCGAAGCACTTGGGCGCCTTCAGGACGCCCGCGTCGTCGGCGAGGGCGCGCAGCTTGCCGCGGCCGTGCTTGAAGCCGTGCGGCGGGGTCCAGCGGTAGAACAGGCCGTTGGGCCCCGAGGCGTCCTCCGTGAGGTACAGGTGGCCGCGCTTGGGGTCGACGACGACGGCCTCGTGGGCGTAGCGGCCCAGGGCCTTGAGGGGCTTGGGGGCGCGGTTGGCGCGCCGGTCGTAGGGGTCGACCTCGAAGACGTAGCCGTGGTCCTTGGTCATGCCGTTCTGGCCGGCCTTGTCCTCGGTCTCCTCGCAGGTCAGCCAGGTGCCCCAGGGGGTGGACCCGCCCGCGCAGTTGGTGCTGGTG
The DNA here is from genome assembly GCF_008704795.1 of Streptomyces spectabilis. Lineage (NCBI taxonomy): Bacteria > Bacillati > Actinomycetota > Actinomycetes > Kitasatosporales > Streptomycetaceae > Streptomyces > Streptomyces spectabilis. Next base: position 2,590,978 of record NZ_CP023690.1, read on the forward strand.
CCCGCGACGCCGACCCACTCGGCGACCTGGCCGCCGCGCCGGTGCTCGACGACGGTGCAGCCGCCGGAGGCCGCCGGGTCGTAGACGAGGCCCTCGGTCAGCGGGACCGGGTGCTTCCACTTGGTGCGGGCGCCGCTCAGCTCGTGGTTGTTGACGAGCAGCGTCACCCCGCGCGGCCCGTCGAAGGTCGCGGTGCCGTCGTGGTTGGAGGGCGTGAACTCGCCCGTCTCCAGCTTGGTCCTGCCGCTGTACGTGAGGACGCGGTAGGAGAATCCGGCGGGCAGGGCGAGCAGGCCCTTCGGGTCGGGCAGGAGCGGGCCGTAGCCGGGCCCGCCGTGGCCGTGCGCGTCGGCCGCGTCGAGGTCCGGTGCGGCGAGGGCGCCGGGCGCGGTGGCGAGCGCGCCGACGCTGCCGACGAGCGCGACGCCCGCCCCGGTGAGCGCGGATCGTCTGGCGAAGTCCCTGCGGGTGAGCGACGACATGGTTTCTCCTCGGGCCTGAGGGAGCGAATGCTGGCGTTCGGGCCCGTCCTGGGCGTGCGTACCGCCGGGCCGCTGTCGGCGTCAGATTCCCGCTCACGTATAAACGGCGGTTGAACACTGCCCGACTTCGGCGGTCGACTTCCGGAGTACGGCGTTCCAAGGGACATCAGGGACCGGGAGATCCGTATGACTGTGCAGAACACCGGCCGCCGCGTGCTGATCAGCGGTGCCTCACGCGGCCTCGGCCGGGCCCTCGCCCGGGCGTTCGCGGACAACGGCGACCGGGTCGCGGTGCACTTCGGCGCCCGTGAGCAGGAGGCGCGCGAGACGCTCGACTCGCTCGCCGGTGACGGGCACGCGCTCGTCGGCGGCGATCTGTCGGACCCCACCGGGGCGAAGGACGTCGCGGACCGCGCGGCCGCGGCGCTCAGGGGCATCGACGTGCTCGTCAACAACGCCGCCGTGAACCTGCCGCACCCGCCCGCCACCACCTCGTACGAGGACTGGGCGGCCCTGTGGCAGCGGCACACCGCCGTCAACCTGCTGGCGACGGCGAACCTCAGCCACCTCGCCGCGCACCGGATGATCGGCCAGGGCACGGGCGGCCGCATCCTCAACGTCGGCTCGCGCGGCGCCTTCCGGGGCGAGCCCGACCACCCCGCGTACGGCGCGACCAAGGCGGCCGTGCACGCGCTCGGCCAGTCCCTCGCGGTGGCGCTCGCCCCGCACGGCATCGCGGTGGCGTCGGTCGCGCCCGGCTTCTTCGCCACCGAGCGCGTCGCGCACCGCCTCAGCGGTGCGGAGGGCGAGGCCATCCGGGCGCAGAGCCCGTTCGGACGCGCGGGCACCGCGGAGGAGATCGCGGCGGCGGTCCTCTGGCTGGCCTCGCCCGCCGCGGAGTGGGCGTCCGGCACGGTGATGGACCTCAACGGCGCCTCGTATCTGCGGACTTGAGCACTCCGCCGGGGGGGGCTCACCCGTGCGTCGCTCAGGTGTACGAAGATGACCGGCACGTAACTGGTCGGGAGGGTCTTCGTAAACAAGGTCAACAGGCATGGAACGGCTGTAAAGCCATGATTTACCGCAGACCGCCTTGACCGCCGATGCCCCCGGCAATAAACAGACCCCTACCTGCATCACCCACGCGGGAGGCGAGCCGGAGTGGACGCACGCCAGGCACGCCACCTGCACGAGGACCAGCTGATGAGGCTGGCCAATGTGACCGGGGTCGGGATCGGGAGGGACGAACACTCGGGCGCGGACGTGATCATCGTCTTCGTCACCCGCCGAGTGCCTCGCGACCGGCTCCGGAACGAAGACGTGGTCCCGGACACGCTCGAAGGCGTCCCCGTGCGCGTGCTCGCGATCGGCGACGTCGGCGCGCAGGGCGGCCCCTGACGGCGCGATCCGGACCGCACACCTCCAGCCAGGGGAAACTCAGGAAATGGGGTGGTCTGGCGTGAGCCAGTCCGAATGGATGCGCGGACCCACCGGCGGCACCCTCAGCGACAGTTCCCGGCAGCAGGCGCTCGGCGACTTCCTGCGCCGCGAGGAGCCGCTCGCGAACGTCGTCGGCTTCGGGCACGGCGTGAAGTGGACCGACGGGCAGCCCACCGGCGAGCCCGCCGTCCTGGTCTTCGTGACCCAGAAGGTACCGGAGTCGCTGCTTCCCGAACGGGATGTGATTCCGCGTCAGATGGACGACGGGACGCCCACCGACATCATCGCCGTCGGCCACATCGCCGCCCAGCGGCAGCAGCGCGCCGGCGTACGGGCCGAGAACCGCGGGCGACGCGCGTACGACGGCGACGGCGCCATCGGCGACCAGCTCGGCGGCGTCGGCCAGCCGCGGCTCGAAGAGCCCGGCGGACTCGGCGCCTTCGAGCCACAGCTGCTCAAGCGCCGGATGCGGCCGTGCCCCTCGGGCTTCTCCGTCGGCAACGTCCGCGTGACCGCGGGCACGCTCGGCAGCGTCGTCTACGACTTCCTGCCCGGCGCCTCCGTCGACCCGCCCGCCGCGGGCCTCGGCGTACCGGCGAAGTTCTACATCCTGTCCAACAACCACGTGCTCGCCGACTCCAACCGGGCCCAGCTCGGCAGCCCCGTCGTCCAGCCCGGCGTCTTCGACGGCGGCCAGGACCCCGCGGACCGCATCGCGACCCTGGAGCGCTTCATCACGATCCAGTTCGCCCCGCAGATCCCGCTCGACCGGCACAACAACGTGGTCGACGCGGCCCTCGCGGCCGTGGACTTCCAGGACGCCACGCGCGAGCAGTACTTCAGCGGGGCGCCGCGCGCCTGGCGGCGCAAGACCAATGTGGCGGTGGGCGACCGCGTGAAGAAGTCCGGCCGCACCACCAACATCAGCTTCGGCCGCATCATCTCCGTCGACGCGACCGTCGACGTCAACTACGGCACGGCGGGCACCGCCCGGTTCAAGGACCAGATCCTCACCACGAACATCTCCGCGGGGGGCGACTCCGGGTCCCTGGTGACGTCCTTCGACAACGTCGCGCTCGGGCTGCTCTTCGCCGGTTCGTCGACCGTCACCGTGATCAACCACATCGAGAACGTCCGCGCGCTGCTGCGCGTCGAGATGGCGGAGCAGCTGGCCTGACGGCCGGGAAGGGAGGGCCCACCCCATGACCACCCAAGCACGCAAGCAGAAGGACAGGCCCCGCGCGGAGCACCACTTCTTCAACCCGCAGGGCGCCCAGGTCAAGACCCGTGACGAGGCGTTCGCCGCGCCCGCACAGCTGGAGGTCTCCGCGGAGGCCGTCGCGACGGCCTGCAAGCTCAGCCTCCACAACGGGCAGGTCACCTTCGAGATGGAGGTGAAGTACAACCCCAACACCTACCCGCACGTCGTCATCGGCGGCCGGATCACCGCGGGCATCTGCGGTGCGCCCTGGGACATCACGGGCGGCCACATCGGCGACACGCTGCGCCTCGACGCGAAGCGGGCGGGGCAGGGGTCCTGTGCGTCGACGATCACGATCGTCGGGCAGTACCAGAATCCGCCCGCGTACCGGGGCACGTACGGCTTCGAGGGCGCCACGTCCTCGTTCCGCCACACCACCCGCTACGAGTGCTAGCGCCCGGGTGCGGCTAAGGCTGTTGTGACCTGGCCTTGAAGGCCGCCTTGCGGGCCTCCTTGGCGACCTTCTTGTCCGAGTGCAGCCGCCCCATCGCCTCCAGGACCTCCGCCGTGGCGGGGTGGTCGACCCGCCACGCCGCGGCGAAGAACCCGCTGTGCTGTGCGGCCAGGCCTTCGACCAGGTCGCGCAGCTCGTCGGAGTTCCCCTCGGCCGCCAGCTGCGCGGCGACCGTGTCGATGGTCAGCCAGAAGACCAGGCCCTCGGAGGGGGCGGGCACGTCCGCGGCCCCGTGCTCGGCGAGCCACACGCGCGCGAGGCCACCCAGCTCCGCGTCGTCGAGGACCTCGCGAAGCGCGGGCTCGGCCGCGCCCCCGACCAGGGACAGCGCCTGCTGGCAGTGCAGCCGCCGCAGCGGTGCCCCCTCGTCCGCCCCGCGCGCGGCGGCAAGGAGATCGCGCGCCGCGGCCAGCGGCTCGCGCCCGTCGAGCCACTGCTCGATCTCGGCCTGCGCGGCGGCGCGCGGAAAGGCGGCGGTGGCGTCGAGCAGCGAGTCGGCGCCCTTGTCCGCGAGGTCGCCGACGGCGGGCGCGTCCACCCCGGCGTCCAGCATCCGCGCCCGCACCCCGTACAGACCGAGCGGCGTGAGGCGGACCATGCCGTACCGCGTGACGTCCTCGTCGTCGACGTCCGGCAGCGGCTCCCCCGCGGCCGCGGCGGCCTCGGCCTCGTCGACGTCCGCCATGAGGGCCTCGTCCACGGGCCGGTACGCGACGAGCCCGACGGGTTCGAGCATCCGGAACTGGTCGTCGAGCCGCATCATCGCGTCGGAGACCTGCTCCAGGATGTCGTCGGTGGGCTCGCCCATGTCGTCCGGCACGATCATGGAGGCGGCGAGCGCGGGCAGCGGCACCGCGCCGTCCTCCGGTGCGCCCTCGCTGACGGTCAGCAGATACAGATTGCCGAGGACGCCCTCCAGGAACTCGGCCTCGGCCTGCGGGTCCCAGCCCAGTTCGGCGAAGTCGATCTCGCCGCCGCCCTGGATGACGTCGACGAGGTTCTCCAGGTCGGGCACCGTCGCGTCGGCGAAGACGGTGTCCAGGGCGCCGAGCCAGATGCCGAGCACGTCCTGCGGCCCGCCGGAGGTGATCAGGGCGAGCTCCTCGCCGGTGGCCACGGTGCCCTCGGCGTCGTCCTCGTCGGCGTCCTCGACCTCGACGAGCCCGGTGTCGACGGCGACCCGCCAGGCCTCGCTCGCGTACGCCGCCGCGTCCCCGGCCTCCAGGCCGTCGACCCCGTCGACGAGCCCGAGCTCGGCCGCCGCCGCGGGCAGCTGCTCGTCGACGAGCTCGCCGCCCGCGCCGACCCGTGTGTCGGGCCCGGCCCAGCGGGCGAGCCGCACGGCGCGGCCGAGCAGGGGGGTCGCGAGCGCGTCCCGCGCGAGCTCCGCTTCTGAGTGCAGCAGCACCGGCGGCAGGGTGGCGGGGCTTTGGGACATCGGCTGGTTCTCCTGACGGGCCTGACGGGGTACGGGTCTGCTGCGTGAAGCCTAGACGGGTTTGACCGCCCGCCGCCCGCCGCTCCGCCTCCGCCGCAGGGCCCCGTGGCGTTCCGGGCTTGCCCCTCTTTGCTGGGGTTCATGTCCCTGTCAGAAAACGTACAGGCGCGGGACACCGGCCCGACCTTGACAACTCCCCTGCTCACACCGGAGATTGACGCGCGTAGAGCGCCACCTCCCCGAGCCGTGTGACCCTCTGCCCCTCATCCCCGATTCATCCCCGATTCCCGGAGTCCTCGATGTCCCACATATCCCGATCCCGCATGGCCAGATCCGCCGCCGTCAGCACGGTCGTCGCCACCGCCCTCGCGGCCGGTCTGCTCGCCGCGACCAGCTCGGCGGCCTCCTCGACGGCCGCGCCGGACGCCGGCGAGGTGCGCGTGCACGACATCCAGGGCACCACGCGCCTCTCACCGCTCGCGGGGCAGCAGGTCGCCGACGTGCCGGGCATCGTCACCGGAGTACGGGCGTACGGCTCGAAGGGCTTCTGGATCCAGGACCCGAAGGCGGACGGCGACCGCGCCACCAGCGAGGGCGTCTTCGTCTACACCGGCGCGAACCCGACCGTGAAGACGGGCGACGCGGTCCGTGTCTCCGGCACGGTCACCGAGTACGTGCCCGGCGGCGCGGGCTCCGGCAACCAGTCCCTCACGCAGATCACCAAGCCGACCGTGACCGTCGAGTCGTCCGGCAACGAGCTGCCCGCCCCGGTCACGATCAACGCCAAGTCGGTGCCGTCCGCGTACGCGCCCGCGGGCGACCCGGCCGACGGCAACAGCGTCAACAAGCTGCCGCTGCGGCCCCGCTCGTACGCCCTGGACCTCTACGAGTCCCTGGAAGGCATGAACGTACGCGTCGGCTCCTCGCGCGTGGTCGGCGCGAGCGACCCGTACAACGAGCTGTGGGTGACCGTGAAACCGCACGAGAACACCACCCGGCGCGGGGGCGCGCGCTACGGCTCGTACGAGGCGCAGAACACCGGGCGGCTCCAGATCCAGCAGCTGGCGCCGGTCTCCGAGCAGCCGTTCCCGAAGGCGGACGTCGGGGACGTCCTGACCGGGGTCACCGAGGGCCCGCTGGACTTCAACCAGTTCGGCGGGTACACGCTCACCGCGCGCTCCCTCGGCAAGGTCGTGGGCAAGGGCCTGGAGCGGGAGCGGACCCGGCCGCAGCGCGAGCGCGAGCTGGCCGTGGCCACGTACAACGTGGAGAACCTGGACCCGGGCGACCCGCAGGCCAAGTTCGACGCGCTCGCGCAGGCCGTCGTCACCAACCTCGCCTCGCCCGACATCCTGGCCCTGGAGGAGATCCAGGACAACAACGGCGCGAAGAACGACGGCACGGTGGCCGCCGACCAGACGCTGACGAAGTTCACGGACGCCATCGCCGCGGCGGGCGGCCCGCGCTACGCGTGGCGCTCGGTCGACCCGGAGAACAACAAGGACGGCGGCGAGCCCGGCGGCAACATCCGCCAGGTGTTCCTCTACAACCCCGAGCGCGTGTCGTTCACCGACCGCGACGGCGGCGACGCGACCACGGCGACGGACGTCGTGCGCCGGGGCAAGCGCGCGGCCCTCACCCACTCGCCCGGCCGGATCGACCCGGCGAACGCGGCGTGGACCAACAGCCGCAAGCCGCTCGCGGGCGAGTTCACCTTCCGCGGCAGGACCGTCTTCGTGGTCGCCAACCACTTCGCGTCCAAGGGCGGCGACGAGTCCCTGACCTCCCACCACCAGCCGCCGTCCCGCTCCTCCGAGGTCCAGCGGGTGAAGCAGGCCGAGGCGGTCAACGCCTTCGCGCGCAAGGTCCGCGCGGTCGAGCGGAACGCGGACGTCGTGGTCCTCGGCGACATCAACGACTTCGAGTTCTCCCCGGCCACCCGGGCCCTGGAGGCGGGCGGCGCGCTGCGCGCGGGCATCAAGTCCCTGCCGCGCGCCGAGCGCTACTCCTACGTCTACCAGGGCAACTCCCAGGTCCTCGACCAGATCCTGGTGAGCCCCGGCGTCGGCCGCTTCGCCTACGACAGCGTCCACATCAACGCCGAGTTCAGCGCCCAGAACAGCGACCACGACCCGCAGATCGTCCGCTTCAAGCCGTAGGTCCCACCCCGAAGGCGAACCGGTACCGCCGCACGGTACCGCTCGCCGTCACCGCGTCCCCGGCCGCGGCGACGGTCGAGGTCCGGCTCGTCGAAGTCGGCCTCGACCGTCGTCAAGCCCGTTCCGTCAGCGTCACCACGTCGAGCCCCGGCCGCTTCGCGGTGTGTCCGTCGTTCCGCGGCACGCGCCACCGCCGGGCCCGCCGCCGCACCCAGGGCCCCGCCGCCCCGGCCAGCCACCGCACCTCCTGGGCCGCGCCGCCGAGCGCGGAGACCGGGGCGAGCGGCGGCAGCGGGCGGGCCCAGTGCGCGTACCCGGGGACGCCGAGCGCGTCGGCGACGCCCTCGGCGATCAGGGCGTGGCCGAGCGGGCTCGCGTGCATCCGGTCGCGGCTCCACAGCCGCGGGTCGGCCGTGATCCGCATGGGGAACAGGTCGAGCACGACGACGCCGTGCCGGTCGGCGGCCGCCCGGATGCGGGCGTTGAGGTCCATCACGCGGGGCTGCGCGCGGCGCGCGAGCGGGGCGATGCGGCCGATGTCGGGGATGGTCACGGTGGCCACGCACGCGCCCGCCCCGGTGAGTTCGGCGAACATCTCCTCCATGGCGCGTGCCGTGCGGGCCGCGTCGTAGCCAGGGCCGACCAGATCGTCGACCCCGGCCACGACGGTCGCGAGGTCCGGCTTCAGGGCCAGGGCGGACGGGAGCTGGTCGTCCCTCACCTGCTCCGTGACGCGGCCGCGCACCGCGAGGTTGGCGTACGAGAAGTCCGGGTGGCCGACGGCGAGGATCTCCGCGAGCCGGTCGGCCCAGCCGCGGTAGCCACGGTGTTCGTCACCGTCGCCGAGCCCTTCGGTACGGCTGTCTCCGACGGCGACGTACCGCGCGTACGGATGCGAGGTCATGGCCCGAGGGTCCTGCGGAGACGAGGCTTCCGTCAACGAGGCGTCGATGCCCCTCGGCGCACTCCGGCCACCGCGCGCCCCACCCCGCCCGGGTGCCCCCTGGGCCGGTCCCGCAGGGTGGTCTAGTCCGCTTTCCGCAGCCTCCCCAACTCGCTCTGGAACCAGTCGAGCCGGGCCTGGAGCAGTGCCGCCTCGGCGGCCAGCTCGGGCAGGCCGAGGCCCGCCGGGACCGCTCCGGGCACCGCGGGGGCGGCGGTCACCCGCAGCCCCTCGCCCGCCGCGGCCGCGAACCCGGGCAGGGTCACCGCCGCGCGGCCGCCGCCGCGCCCGCACCGGCCGCACACCCCTTCGAGGGCGCGCCACCCGGGCCTGCCCCAGCCCGCGTCGGCGAGCCCGGTGGCGGCCGCTCCGCAGTCGCAGGGCTGCACGGTCAGCGCGCGGACCCGCTGGCGCGCGTACCGGAAGCCCCGCTCGAAGCGGATGTACGCGCCGAGCACCGCCACCCGCAGGAGGGCGGCCGAGCGGTGCTCGGCGGTGCACAGCAGCCCCTCGGCCTCGGCACGCGCGTGCACGCAGTGGAAGCCGCAGTCGCAGCGCCGGTGCGGCGCGCGGTGCCGCCGGCCGTAGGCGCAGCGGGCCTCGTCGAGCACGCCGTAGGGCAGGCTGCCGCCCAGGGAGATGCCGGTGAAGGCGGCCCGGGTGCCGTCGTGGGACAGCATCGGGTGGGCGATCTTGTATCCGGTCGGCGGCTCCTTCGGGCGTTCCTCGGGAAGCCGGGGGCTCATCGGCCGACGGGCACCTCGCGCGCGACGGCCGCTTCCAGCTCTTCGGCGTCGAGGGCGGGTTCGGGGGTCTCTTCGTCGAAGGCCGCGCTCCCGCGGGGCTCTTCCTCGGCGATTCCGGTGGCGAGTGCCTTGCCCAGCCTCATGCTGCCTCCTGTACACGGGGTACGGACCTGTGCGCCTGGCTCCCGCCATGGTGACGCATTGCCGGGCGTGTTGGCACCCCCGTCTCAGCGGGCGGCGGTCAGCGGTACCCAGCGCCCGAGGTAGTCGCTGGACGCCTTGCGGAAGCCGCTCAGCGGCACGGCCTTCTTGCTGCCGACGGTGACGAGCAGCAGCTGGTTGCGGAACTCGTTCTTGCCGCTGCACTTCTTGGGGTCGCAGCCGATGGTGATGAGGCGTTTGTTGTCGGCCCAGGCGAGCGGCTGCATGCCGGGCACGAGGCCGACCTTCTTGCCGGTCCTGGGGTCCACGAGCCTCGATCCGCCGGAGTCGCCGTCGGACGCGACGAGCTTTCCGTCGGGCGAGAGACCGGCCCGGGACCAGCCCCCGAACCGCTCGCCTGCGGGCGCGGTCGTCTTCGCGCCGGACGTGGTGTACCAGGCGCGGCTGTCGGACTTTCCGTTGCTGGGCTTGAGCTGCTCGACGTAGAGCTTGGTGCCGTCGTGGCTCCAGTCGACGTCTTCGCGCGGGTTGCCGTCGTAGCCGCTCCACTCGGTCGACGGCGGAGGCTGCCGCAGCTTCCGGAAGGGTCCGACCTCGCCCGAGCCCGCGTCGACGAGGTAGAAGCCGGTGCGGCTGCCGTGCGGCTGGGCGCCGTTGGCCGGGTGGTCGCCGGACCTGTCGATGAGCCGGTCGGGGTTCTTGCTGTAGGCGGTCGCCACGAGGCGCTTGCCGTCCGGGGACCATTCGACGCCCGCGACCGGGCGCTCGACGGGGATCCAGCGCTCGACCTTCCCCGTGATGAGGTCGAGCATGCCGATGCGCCGGGCGGGCAGTTCGCCCTCCAGGACGGCGGCGGTGCGCATTCCGGGTGCCACGTCGACCCAGGCCCACTTCGTGTCGAGCGCCTTGTACCGGCCGGCCTTCTGGTCGAGGACGGTGTAGTGGCGGGTGAACAGCTCGTCGCCGCCCGGCTGTTTGACCGTGCGGCTGGTGAAGTACCCCGACACGGCGGTGCCTCCGGCCGCGACCATGTCACGCGGCGGGGACTGGTCGGGGTGCGCCACCACGTCCCCGGTGATCGACTCGCTCGCCGGGCTCGCGGCCTCCGCGTCGTCACCCAGCTCCGGCACCGTCACCGCCGCGGCGACCAGGGCCGCCGCCACGGCGACGGCTCCGGCGGCGCCGCGCCGGTTGCGGCGCCGCCGGGCGGTCAGGACCCGGTCGGCGAGGTCGCCCCGCGCCGTACCGCTCGCCGCGGCCTCCTCCTGGAGCGTCTCGCGCACCAGCTGTTCCACGTTCACGGACGTACCTCCACAGGTGAGATGCCACGGGGCGGGGCGATCCCGGCGGTCGCCGGGCCGAGCGCCGCCAGCTCGGGCGCGAGCGCGCGCAGCCGGGCGAGCGAACGGTGCGTGGTGCTGCGGACCGTGCCGACGGAGCAGCCGAGGATGCGGGCCACGTCGGCCTCGGGCAGGTCCTCGAAGTACCGCAGGACGAGCACGGCGCGCTGGCGCGCGGTGAGCCGGGCGAGCGCGCCGCGCATCACGACGCGCAGTTCGGCGGCTCCCTCACCGCCGTCGTCCGCCCGCTCGGGCGGCTCGGCGACGGCCACCTCGCGGCGCGGCCACTTCAGCCGCCACCGGCCGACCTGCTGCCGGTAGAGGACCTGCCGTACGTACGCCTCCGGCTCGTCGACCCTGCTCCACCGGTCGGCGACCTTCACCAGAGCGGTCTGCAGCAGGTCCTCCGCGGCGTGCCGGTCGCCGCCGCTGAGCAGGACGGCGGTCCTCAGCAGAGCGCCGGACCTGCTCTCCACGAACTCCCGGAAGCGTTCCTGGCTTTCGGCATCCATCGTCACCTTCTCTTCTCCGGCGGCCTCGCTGCCCCCTCTGCTGTGGATGACGTGCGCGGACCCGCGTCGCTATGCCTGTGGCGCGACGCGGGTCCGGGGCGGGTGCGGCAGGAGTGGCTCAGTGCTTGGGGCCGAAGCCCTCCCCCTTGGTCCACTTCAGCCGGTGCGCGTAGCGCTTGAACGTGACCTGCTTGCCGTTCTTGGTGATCTCGGCCTTGATCCAGCCGTCGAAGCTCTTGGTGAGGTGGCGGTCCCACGTGGTCAGGCGGCCGGTGGCGACGGCGGCGAGCGACTCCTGCGGGGGCTCGCCGTCGTAGCAGTACCTCGCCCAGTCGGCGATCGCCGCGACGGTCCCGGCGCGGGCCTTGAGCGTGATGCCCTGGCAGACGTCGGTCTTGGTGCGGTAGACGTTCTTGGGCTTGGACCAGCCGCGCGCCTTGGGGCTGTAGTCCTGGACGTACAGGCCCTTCTTGTCCAGGTAGTGCATGGCGACGCGGCGGCCGTCCGCGAGCTTCACCTGCGACTCGAAGCGCGTCTTGTCGCCGCCGTAGTGGATGTCGGTGTGCTGGAGCTTGTAGCTGTGGCTCCCCTTGGGCTTAGCGCCCGCGTCCTTGGCCACGCTCGGGCCGGCCACGCTCGACCCGCCCCCGGCGAGCAGCAGGGCCACCGCCGCGCCCGCCGACACCAAGGCCTTCGTTCCTGCTCTGTTCATGTCGATCTCCCCTCCGTTTCGCGCAGCATACGCACAGAGGGCGCCCCTCCAGTGAGGAGGGGCGCCCTTTCGTGCGGGACCGTGACGGTCAGTTGTGGCTGTGCAGTACGTCGTTGAGGCCGCCCCACACCGCGTTGTTCGGCCGGGCCTCGACGGCGCCGGTGACCGAGTTGCGGCGGAAGAGGATGTTCGAGGCGCCGGAGAGCTCACGGGCCTTGACGATCTGGCCGTCGGGCATGGTCACGCGCGTACCGGCCGTGACGTACAGGCCCGCCTCGACGACGCACTCGTCGCCGAGCGCGATGCCGACGCCGGCCTCGGCGCCGATCAGGCAGCGCTCGCCGATGACGATGCGGACGTTGCCGCCGCCGGAGAGCGTGCCCATGGTGGAGGCGCCGCCGCCGATGTCGGAGCCGTCGCCGACGACGACGCCGGCGGAGATGCGGCCCTCGACCATGGAGGTGCCGAGCGTGCCCGCGTTGAAGTTCACGAAGCCCTCGTGCATCACGGTGGTGCCCTCGGCGAGGTGCGCGCCGAGCCGGACGCGGTCGGCGTCGCCGATGCGGACGCCCTTGGGCGCGACGTAGTCCGTCATGCGCGGGAACTTGTCGACGCTCGTCACGGCGAGGTGCAGGCCCTCGGCGCGGGCGTTCAGACGGACCTTCTCCAGGTCGTCGACGGCGACCGGGCCGAGCGAGGTCCAGGCGACGTTGGCGAGGAAGCCGAACATGCCGTCCAGGCTCGCGCCGTGCGGCTTGATCAGGCGGTGGCTGAGCAGGTGCAGCCGCAGGTAGACGTCGTGCGCGTCCAGCGGCTTCTCGTCGAGCGACGCGATGACCGTACGGACGGCGACGACCTCCACACCGCGGCGGGCGTCCGGCCCGATCGCCTTCGCGGCACCTTCGCCGAGCAGCTCCACGGCACGCTCGGCGCTCAGCCGCTCGCTCCCGGCGGGGCCCGGCTCGTCGACGAGCTCGGGGGCGGGGAACCAGGTGTCGAGCACGGTGCCGTCAGCGGCGATGGTGGCGAGCCCGGCGCCCACGGCGCCGGTGGTGCGGGAAGCAGTCGTATCGGTCATGAGTGAGAACCTAACCGGGCCGGGCCCGCGGACGCTAACCGGCACTCTTCGCGCTCGCCGCGGGCGATCGTCCCGCAGGGGCACGGCCCGCCACCGGGGCCGCGCCCCGCCCACAGCAGCAGCGCCCCCGCGAGCCCGGCGAGAGCGGCGCACACCGGCCACAGCGCCCCCGGTGCCCCCTCGTACAGCGCCCCGCCCAGCGGCCCCGCGAGCACCACCCCGCTCACCGACACCCCGGAGTACAGGCTCTGGAACCGCCCCTGCGCGTGCGCGGGCGCGCTGTCCGCGACGTACGCCGTGGCCGTGGTCTTGTAGAGGATCTCCCCCGCCGTGAGCAGCGCCATCATCGCGACGGCGGTCCCCGCGCCCACGCCGAGCGCGAGCACCCCGTACCCCGCCCCGACGAGCAGCACCCCGCTCCCCACGATCCGCAGCGGCCGCCGCCCCCGCAGCGCGAGCGTCACCGGCAGCTCCAGGAGCAGGATGAGCCCGCCGTTGACGGCGAGGAGCCACCCGTAGAAGCCGGTGTCGAGGCCGTTCCGGCCGAGGTCGACGGGCAGCGTCACGTACTGCTGCCGGTAGACGAGGTCGGTCACGAGGACGGCGGCGAGCAGCGCGACGACGGTGGGCCGCCGCCGCAGCGACGCGAACACCCCGGGGCCGCCCGGCTCTCCGGCGGCCGCGCGCCCGGCCCCGCGCGCGGGCAGCACGCGCGCGGCGTACGCGGCGAAGACGAGCGTGCCGACCCCGTCGACGACGAACAGGACGGCGTACGAGAAGTGGGCGATGAGCAGCGCGCCGAGCGGCGGCCCCGCGGTGAAGCCCGCGTTGGCCGCGAACCGCATCACCGCGAAGCCCTGCCGCCGCGCCCCCTCCGGCACGGTCACGGCGACGAGCGCGCCGTTGGCGGCCCGCACGCAGCCGCCCGCGTACTGGCCGAGGCCCGGCACGACGTACAGCAGGGCGAGCGGCAGGACGGGCAGCGCGAGCACCCCGGCGCCGCTGACGAGCGACCCGACGAGCAGCACGCGCCGGTGCCCGTACTTGTCGCCGAACCAGCCTCCGGTGAAGTTCCCCGCGACCTGCCCGGCCCCGCCGATGCCGCTGATCAGACCGGCCTGGGCGACGGACAGACCGCGCTCGTGCGTGAGGTACACGAAGAAGTACACGAAGGTGAAGGCCACGACCATGTTGAAGAACTGGCCGGCGGCCAGGAGCCAGACCGTCCTCGGCACCTCACGCAGCGCGCGCGGCATGCGGCGTCCCCCTGCCCTGATTAGTGAGTTCCTTTTGGGAATGGACTATGGCAGCATGCGAAGCTCCGGGTCAACGCCCCACCGATCCCGGGAGAGTGTGAGGGACATGCCACGGCGGACGAGCCTCGGCGACGCCCACTGCGCCATCGCGCAGGCCCTGGACGTCGTCGGCGACTGGTGGACCCTGCTGATCGTGCGCGACACGGCCCGCGGAGTGCACCGCTTCGACGAGCTCCAGCGCGAACTCGGCCTGTCCCGCAAGGTGCTCGCCGAGCGCCTGCGGCTCCTGGTGGACGCGGACGTGCTGACCCGGGTGCCGTACCAGGACCGCCCGCCGCGCCACGAATACCGTCTGACGCCGCGCGGGCGGGCCCTGCTGCCGGTCCTGATCGCCCTTCAGGACTGGGGAGACACCTGGGTCCTTGGAGAGGGAGAGATGAGCGCGACGACACCGACGCAGGCCTCGCAGGAGGCCCGGCGCGTCCACGAACTCCTGGGCACGCGCGTGCCGGAGCTCCGGCTGCGCTCCGCGGACGGCGAGCCGGGCGACCCGGTCGCGGACGCGGCGCACACCGTCCTGTACTGCTTCCCGGGCGCCTACGCCCGCAAGGACGCCTATCCGCCCGGCTGGTCGGCGATCCCCGGCGCACCGGGCTGCACCCTGGAGTCCTGCACCTACCGCGACCGGCTCGCGGAGTTCACCGCGGCGGGCGCCGCCGTGCGCGGCGTGTCGACGCAGCGCCCCGACGAGCAGCGGGCCTTCGCCGCCAAGGAGGGCCTGCGGTTCCCGCTCCTGTCGGACGCGGATCTGGCCCTGACGGCGGCGCTCCGCCTGCCCACGTTCCGCGCGGCGGGCGTGAGCCGCCTCAAGCGCCTGACCCTGGTCGTGGACGCCAAGCGCGTGGTGCGCCACGTGCAGTACCCCGTCACGGACGTCACGGCGAGCGTCGAGACGGCCCTGCGCGCCGTCACACGCCTTCGGGCGCCCGGGAGTTGAGCAGGACCCGGCCGAGCATCTCGCGGGTGTACGCCTCGTCGTACTCGCCGCCCGTGAGCAGCGCCTGAAGGCAGATGCCGTCCATGAGCGCGACCAGCCCCCGCGCGGTGGCGGGGTCGGTGCGCTCGCGCAGCACCACCGCGACCCCCTCGCACCACTCGGCGGCCACCGGCCGCAGCACGGGGCGGCGCAGCGCGGCCAGATACAGCTCGTACTCCAGCTCAAGCCCCTCACGCCCTCGGGCGGCCCACTCCCCGAGGAGGGCCGCGAGCTCGGCCGCGAGGTCGGCGTCCGGGTCCTGGAGCACCCCGCGCTCCCGCACGAGCCGCGCGAACCCCTCGTTGGACTGCCGCAGGGCCGCCACCAGAAGGTCGTCGAGGGTCTTGAAGTGGTACGTCGTCGAGCCCAGCGGCACATCGGCCTCGGCGGCGACGGACCGGTGGCTGAGGCCCGCGATCCCCTTCTCGCCCGCGACCCGCAGGGCCGCGTCGATGATCCGCTGCCGTCTGTCGGGGTCGTAGCGGCGCCCCATCAGTGGGCCCCGCCCAGATTCAGCACGACGACCCCCGCGATGACCAGCGCGATGCCGGACAGCTTGAGCAGACTCGCCGACTCCCCCATGAACACCATGCCGATGCCGGCGACCGCGGCGGTCCCGATCCCCGCCCAGATCGCGTACGCGGTCCCCACCGACAGCGTCTTCAGGGTCTGCGCGAGCAGCGCGAAGGCCAGCACATACCCCACCACGGTGACCAGCGAGGGCCACAGCTTGCTGAACCCCTCGCTGTACTTCATGGCCGTCGTCCCGGCCACCTCCGCCGCGATGGCCGCGGCCAGCAGTCCGTATCCCATGCGTACGAGTGTACGCATCGATGCGTACGGGTGTACATAAACCCGGGGCGCCATATACGAAGAGGCCCCCTGTGCCAGGGCACAGGGGGCCTCTCGAGCCCGGGAGCGTGGCCGCTCGGGCGGGGAACTCAGACGTTGAACCCGAGCGCCCGCAGCTGCTCGCGGCCGTCGTCGGTGATCTTGTCCGGGCCCCACGGCGGCATCCAGACCCAGTTGATCCGGAGCTCGTTGACGATGCCGTCCGTCGCGGACTTCGCCTGGTCCTCGATGACGTCGGTCAGCGGGCAGGCCGCCGAGGTGAGCGTCATGTCGATGGTGGCGATGTTGGCGTCGTCCACGTGGATGCCGTAGATCAGGCCCAGATTGACGACGTCGATGCCCAGCTCGGGGTCGACGACGTCGTAGAGCGCCTCGCGGACCTCTTCCTCCGAGGCGGGCTTGGTCGTGAGGCCCTCTTCAGAAGTCACAGTGTTCTCGCTCATGCCGTCTTCCTTTCAGCGTCGGCGTCGGCCCCTAGGGCCTGCGCCGTCGCGTCCTTCCACGCCATCCAGCTCAGCAGAGCACACTTGACGCGCGCGGGGTACTTGGAGACCCCGGCGAACGCGACCGCGTCCTCCAGGACCTCCTCCATCGCGTCGTCCGGCTCCAGCTTGCCCTTGGACTGCATCAGCTCCAGGAACACAGCCTGGATCTTCTGCGCCTCCGCGAGGTCCTTGCCCACGAGCAGGTCGTTGAGCACCGACGCGCTGGCCTGGCTGATGGAGCAGCCCTGGCCCTCGTAACTCACGTCGGCGATGCGCGAGCCGTCGTACTTGACCCGCAGCGTGATCTCGTCACCGCACGTCGGGTTGACGTGGTGCACCTCGGCGTCGCCGTCGCGCAGACCGCGCCCGTGCGGGTGCTTGTAGTGGTCCAGGATCACGTCCTGGTACATCGAATCCAGCTTCACTCCGAGCCAGCCCCTCAGCCGAAGAAGTTCCGTACGTGCTCCAGGCCGTCGACCAGGGCGTCGATCTCGCCGGGCGTGGAGTACAGATAGAACGACGCTCGCGTGGTCGCGGGAATTCCGTAGCGCAGGCAGACGGGGCGGGCGCAGTGGTGGCCGACCCGGACCGCGATGCCCTGCTCGTCGAGGACCTGGCCCACGTCGTGCGGGTGGATGTCGCCGAGCGTGAAGGAGATCGCGGCGCCCCGGTCCTCGGCCGTGGACGGGCCGATGATCCTCAGGTCCGGGACCTCGAGCAGGCGCTTCACCGCGTACTCGGTGATCGCGTGCTCGTGCTGCTCGATCTTGTCCATGCCGATGGCCGTGAGGTAGTCCACGGCCGCGCCGAGGCCGACGGCCTGCGCGATCGGGGGCGTACCCGCCTCGAACTTGTGCGGCGCGGGGGCGTAGGTCGAGGAGTGCATCGACACCGTCTCGATCATCTCGCCGCCGCCGAGGAACGGAGGCAGGTCCTCCAGCAGCTCCTGGCGGCCCCACAGCACGCCGATGCCCGTCGGGCCGCACATCTTGTGGCCGGTGAAGGCCACGAAGTCGGCCTGCAGGGCCTGCACGTCGAGCGGCATGTGCGGCGCTGCCTGGGAGGCGTCGATCAGGACGAGCGCGCCGACCTCCTGGGCGCGGCGCACGATCGCCTCGACCGGGTTGACCGTGCCCAGGATGTTCGACACCAGGACGAAGGAGACGATCTTCGTCTTCTCCGTGATGACCTCGTCGATGTTCGACAGGTCGAGCCGACCGTCGTCGGTCAGGCCGAACCACTTCAGCTTCGCGCCCGTGCGCTGCGAGAGCAGCTGCCACGGCACGATGTTGGAGTGGTGCTCCATCTCCGTGATGACGATCTCGGTCTCGTGGTCCACGCGGTAGGGCTCGTCGGCCCAGCCGAGCATGTTCGCCACGAGGTTGAGCGACTCCGAGGCGTTCTTGGTGAAGATCACCTCGTCGCGGCTCGGCGCGTTGATGAACGCGGCGACCTTGTCACGGGCGCCCTCGTACAGCGCCGTGGCCTCCTCGGCGAGGACGTGCACGCCGCGGTGGACGTTGGCGTTGTGCTGCTCGTAGTACTCGCTGACTGCGTCGATGACCTGGCGCGGCGTCTGCGAAGTCGCCGCGTTGTCCAGGTAGACCAGCTTCTTGCCGTCGTGGAGCGAGCGCTCCAGGATGGGGAAGTCCTTGCGGAGCGCCTCGGCGTCGAGGAGACCCGGCAGCTGTGTCACGCGGACGCGCCTCCCTTCACGTAAGCCTCGTAGCCCTCGGCCTCCAGCTTGTCGGCGAGCTCGGGGCCGCCGGACTCGGCGATGCGCCCGTTCGCGAACACGTGGACGAAGTCGGGCTTGATGTAGCGCAGGATGCGCGTGTAGTGGGTGATGAGCAGGGTGCCCACCTCGCCGGTGTCGCGGACGCGGTTGACGCCCTCGGAGACGACGCGCAGCGCGTCGACGTCCAGGCCGGAGTCGGTCTCGTCGAGGATCGCGATCTTCGGCTTGAGGAGCTCCATCTGGAGGATCTCGTGGCGCTTCTTCTCACCGCCGGAGAAGCCCTCGTTCACGTTGCGCTCGGCGAAGGACGGGTCCATCTGGAGCCCGGCCATCGTCTCCTTGACCTCCTTCACCCAGGTGCGGAGCTTGGGGGCCTCGCCGCGGATGGCGGTGGCGGAGGTGCGCAGGAAGTTGGAGACGGACACACCCGGGACCTCGACCGGGTACTGCATGGCGAGGAACATGCCGGCGCGGGCGCGTTCGTCGACCTCCATCTCCAGGACGTCCTCACCGTCGAGGGTGACGGTGCCGCCGGTGATGGTGTACTTCGGGTGGCCCGCGATGGAGTAGGCGAGGGTCGACTTGCCGGAGCCGTTCGGGCCCATGATGGCGTGCGTCTCGCCCTGCTTCACGGTCAGGTCGACACCCTTGAGGATTTCCTTGGTGCCGTTCTCGACCTCGACGGTCACGTGCAGGTCGCGGATTTCAAGCGTTGCCATGGGTGCCTCAGGACTCCTGGGAGAGGGAGACGAGCACGTCGTCCCCTTCGATCTTTACGGGGTAAACGGGGACGGGGCGCGTCGCGGGAAGGCCGGACGGCTTGCCGGTGCGGAGGTCGAACGCGGAGCCGTGCAGCCAGCACTCGATCTGGCAGTCCTCCACCTCGCCCTCGGAGAGCGAGACGTTCGCGTGCGAGCAGATGTCGTGGATCGCGAACACCTCACCCTCGGTGTGGACGACCGAGACCGGCGTGCCGTCGAGTTCCACCCGCTTGGGGGTGTCCTCCTCCAGCTCGCTCAGTCCACAGGCGCGTACGAACGTCATGCGACGGACGCCTCCAGCTCCTCTTCGATCTTCGCGATGAGCCGCTCCTCGATGTCGTCGACACCGATCTGCTGGACGAGCTCGGCGAAGAAGCCGCGGACCACGAGGCGGCGCGCCTCGTGCTGCGGGATGCCGCGGGCCATCAGGTAGAACAGCTGCTCGTCGTCGAAGCGGCCGGTCGCCGACGCGTGGCCCGCGCCGACGATCTCGCCGGTCTCGATCTCCAGGTTCGGCACCGAGTCGACCCGGGCGCCGTCCGTCAGGACGAGGTTGCGGTTCATCTCGTAGGTGTCCGTGCCCTCGGCCCTGGCCTCGATGAGGACGTCGCCGATCCACACGGCGTGCGCGGCCTCGCCCTGCAGGGCGCCCTTGTACACGACGTTGGACTTGCAGTGCGGGACGTTGTGGTCGACCAGGAGGCGGTGCTCCTGGTGCTGGCCCGCGTCCGTGAAGTACAGGCCGAAGAGCTCGGCCTCGCCGCCCGTGCCGGCGTACGCCACGCGCGGGTGGATGCGGACCGTGTCACCGCCGAAGGTGACGACCACGGACTTGAAGGAGGCGTCGCGGCCCACGAGCGCGTTGTGCTGCGCGACGTGCACCGCCTTGTCGTCCCAGTCCTGCACGGAGACGACGGTGAGCTTCGCGCCGTCACCGAGGACGTAGTCCACGTTGGCGGCGAGGACCGCGTCGCCGGAGTGGTCGATCACGACGACGGCCTCGGCGAACGCGCCCAGCTCGATGACCTGGTGGCCGAAGGCGGTGCCGCCCTCGCCGTGCACGGCGATCCGGATCGGCTCGCTGAGCACCGTCTCCTTGGGCACGGTCACGACCGAGGCCTTCTCGAAGGACGAGTACGCCTGGGCGGCGACACGGTCCACCGGCGTGCCGGCCCTGCCGAGCCGGGCGTCGTCGCGCCCGACGGTCTCGACGGTGACGCCCTCGGGGGCCTCGACCTCGACCTTGACGCCCTCGCCGGTGGCGACGGCGGTGCCGTCGTGCAGCCCGCGCAGGCGCTCGAGGGGGGTGAACCGCCACTCCTCCTCGCGGCCGTGCGGCACCGGGAAGTCCGCCACGTCGAAGGACGGGGGCGCGCTCATACGGGTGGCGACGGTGGACTCGGCGGCCACCGCGATGGAACCGGCGGTGGTCGATCCCACCGGGATGTTCTGAGCCTCAGCCATGGCTGTCGTAGTGCTCTCTCTCTGCGTATTGCGATCCTCGGCCCGCTGGGCCGCCAGCTGCTTGGAACGGCGGCCGGTCAGCCGACCGAGCCCTCCATCTGCAGCTCGATCAGCCGGTTGAGCTCCAGGGCGTACTCCATGGGGAGCTCCTTGGCGATCGGCTCGACGAAGCCGCGCACGATCATCGCCATCGCCTCGAACTCGGTGAGGCCGCGGCTCATCAGGTAGAAGAGCTGGTCCTCGGAGACCTTGGAGACGGTGGCCTCGTGGCCCATGGACACGTCGTCCTCGCGGACGTCCACGTAGGGGTAGGTGTCCGAGCGGGAGATCGTGTCGACGAGCAGCGCGTCACAGAGCACGTTGGACTTGGAGCCCGCGGCGCCCTCGCCGATCTCGACCAGACCGCGGTACGAGGTGCGGCCGCCACCACGGGCCACCGACTTCGACACGATGTTGGAGGAGGTGTTCGGCGCCATGTGGACCATCTTGGAGCCCGCGTCCTGGTGCTGGCCCTCGCCCGCGAAGGCGATGGACAGGGTCTCGCCCTTGGCGTGCTCGCCCATCAGGTAGACGGCCGGGTACTTCATGGTGACCTTGGAGCCGATGTTGCCGTCGATCCACTCCATGGTCGCGCCCTCGTACGCCACGGCGCGCTTGGTGACCAGGTTGTAGACGTTGTTCGACCAGTTCTGGATCGTCGTGTAGCGGCAGCGGCCGCCCTTCTTGACGATGATCTCGACGACCGCGGAGTGCAGCGAGTCCGACTTGTAGATCGGGGCGGTGCAGCCCTCGACGTAGTGGACGTAGGCGTCCTCGTCGACGATGATCAGCGTCCGCTCGAACTGGCCCATGTTCTCCGTGTTGATGCGGAAGTAGGCCTGGAGCGGGATCTCGACGTGCACGCCCTTGGGGACGTAGATGAACGATCCGCCGGACCACACGGCCGTGTTCAGCGACGCGAACTTGTTGTCACCGACGGGGATGACGGTTCCGAAGTACTCCTTGAAGAGCTCCGGGTGCTCCTTCAGCGCCGTGTCGGTGTCCAGGAAGATGACGCCCTGCTCCTCCAGGTCCTCGCGGATCTGGTGGTAGACGACCTCGGACTCGTACTGCGCGGCGACGCCGGCGACCAGGCGCTGCTTCTCCGCCTCGGGGATGCCGAGCTTGTCGTACGTGTTCTTGATGTCCTCGGGCAGGTCCTCCCAGGACTCCGCCTGCTTCTCCGTGGAGCGCACGAAGTACTTGATGTTGTCGAAGTCGATGCCGGAGAGGTCCGAGCCCCAGTTCGGCATGGGCTTCTTGTCGAAGAGCCGGAGGCCCTTCAGGCGCAGCTTCGTCATCCACTCCGGCTCGGACTTCTTCGCCGAGATGTCGCGGACGACATCCTCGCTCAGACCGCGCTTGGCGGCGGCACCGGCCGCGTCGGAGTCGGCCCAGCCGTACTCGTAATTGCCCAGGCCCTCGAGCTCAGGGTGGGCAGTCTCCGTGGGGAGAGTCATGCGGGGTTCCTCCCGGCCGTGCTTGCTGATGCGTGGTTGGTGGTCTGTGGGGTGCTGTGCGGGATCTCGCGGCGCGGGATGAACGTCGTGCAGACGCCGTCACCGTGGGCGATGGTGGCGAGTCGCTGGACGTGCGTCCCGAGCAGCTGGGAGAAGATCTCCGTCTCCGCCTCGCACAGCTGCGGATACTGCTCGGCGACATGGGCGACCGGGCAGTGGTGCTGGCAGAGCTGCTCGCCCCTGTGCGGATGGGGTGCGCTACGCGCCGTAGCAGCGTACCCGTCCGCGGTCAACGCCTTCGCCAGTGCCTGGGTGCGGTCCTCGGCGGGGACCGCGTCCATCGCCGCCCGGTAGGCCTTCGCCTGCTCGGCGACGCGGGCCCGGGCGAACGCGACGACGGCCTCCTCGCCGTGCGTCTCCCCGATCCAGCGCAGGGCGTCGGCGGCCAGCTTGTCGTACGACTGGTCGAAGGCGTCCCGGCCGCAGTCGGTGAGCGCGAAGACCTTGGCGGGGCGGCCGCGCGTACGGGCGCCGTACACCCGCTTCTCGCGGGGTTCGACCACGTTCTCCTGAAGGAGGGTGTCGAGGTGGCGGCGGACGGCGGCCTGGGTCAGGCCGAGGCGGCCCGCGAGGTCGGCCACGGTGGACGGGCCGTGGTCCAGGATGGAGCGCGCGACACGGTTGCGCGTGGACCGCTCACCGGTCGCGAGCTCTTCCTGAGGAGCCCCCGGAGGGGTCTCCCGAGCCTCGCCAACGTTTTTCACAACGCCATTGTTGCGTAATTCCTCAGAGCCTGACAAGCCGTGCTTCGATCACCGGGCGGTGCGGTGCATCACTTAGGCATACCTAAGCTGACCTGCGAAAACGATCACCGCCCGATCAAATCGGTGGCGCTTCCGCAAGCTTTCCAGAACACTCTTCAAGCATGTCGACACCCCCTGTGACCGGCCCGTTGTGCACGCGCGCCACGCTCGCCGACGAGCTGCGCGCACTCGGCGTGCGACGCGGTGACACGCTCTTCACGCACACCTCGCTCAGCTCGCTCGGCTGGGTCTGCGGCGGCGCCGAAGCAGTCGTCCTCGCCCTGCTCGACGCCCTCGGGGACGAGGGCACCCTGGTGGTGCCCACGCACTCCTCGGACAACTCCGACCCCGCGGAGTGGCAGCACCCTCCCGTGCCCGAGGAGTGGTGGCCCGCGATCCGCGACTCCATGCCCGCGTACGACCCGCGCACCGCGCGCGTCCGCGGCGTGGGCGTCGTCCCGGAGACCGTGCGCACCTGGCCCGGCGCCGTGCGCAGCGCCCACCCGCAGACCTCCTTCGCGGCCGTCGGCCCGCGCGCGGCGGAGCTGATGGCCGAGCACGCCCTGGACTGCCGCCTGGGCGAGCGGAGCCCGCTGGCCGCCCTGGAGGCGACCGGCGCGCGCGTGCTGCTCCTGGGGGCGGGATTCGACTCCTGCACGGCCTTCCACCTGGCCGAGTACCGGCTCCCCGCACCCCTGGTCGAGAACTCCTTCGCGGTCATGACGGACGAGGGCCGCCGCTGGATCACCGTGCGCGAGCCCGCCATCTCCGAAGACCGCTTCGCCGACCTCGGCGCGGCCTTCGAGAAGGAGCGCCCGGTGACGCGGGGCCGGGTCGGCGCCGCCACGGCCCGCCTCTTCTCGCTGCCGGACGCGGTCGCGTACGCGCGGGGGTGGCTGGCCGAGCACCGGCCGCACACCGTCTGACGCGGCCCCGCCGAAGGCCGACCGGCCCCCTGCCCACAGCCCCCGCGGTCCTCTCTAGACTTCCCGTCATGGGAAATGAGTCCGTCGTCCAGGTCCACGGCCTGGTCAAGCGGTACGGGGCGAAGACCGCGGTGGACGGCCTCGACCTGGACGTCCGCGCAGGCACCGTGACCGCCGTGCTCGGCCCGAACGGCGCCGGGAAGACCACCACCATCGAGACCTGCGAGGGCTACCGCACCCCCGACGCCGGGACGGTCCGCGTCCTCGGCCTCGACCCGGTCACGCAGGCCGCCGCGCTGCGCCCGCGCATCGGCGTGATGCTCCAGTCCGGCGGCGTCTACTCCGGCGCCCGCGCCGACGAGATGCTGCGGCACGTCGCCAAGCTGCACGCCCACCCCCTGGACGTGGACGCCCTGATCGCGCGCCTGGGCCTGGAGTCCTGCGGCCGCACCGGCTACCGGCGCCTCTCCGGCGGCCAGCAGCAGCGGCTCGCCCTCGCCCTGGCCGTCGTCGGCCGCCCCGACCTTGTCTTCCTCGACGAGCCGACCGCAGGGCTCGACCCCCAGGCCCGCCGCGCCACCTGGGACCTCGTCCGCGACCTGCGCCGCGACGGCGTCTCGGTGATCCTCACGACCCACTACATGGACGAGGCCGAGGAGCTCGCCGACGACGTCGCCATCATCGACGCGGGCAAGGTCATCGCCCAGGGCAGCCCCGAGCAGCTGTGCCGCGGCGGCGCCGAGAACACCCTGCGCTTCACCGGCCGCCCCGGCCTCGACGTCGGCTCGCTCCTCAAGGCCCTGCCGCCGGACTCGGCCGCCGCCGAGCTCACGCCCGGCGCGTACCGCGTGAGCGGCACCGTCGACCCCCAGCTGCTCGCCACCGTCACCTCCTGGTGCGCGCAGCACGGCGTCATGCCGGACCGGATCTCCGTCGAACGGCACACCCTGGAGGACGTCTTCTTGGAGCTCACGGGTAAGGAGCTGCGGTCGTGACAAGCGCCCCCGACACCACTGCCACCACCGGTACGCCGGGGACGTACGCCCCCGCGCCGGGCGCCGCCCCGCTCTCCCGGATGATCCGCGCGCAGGCGGCCCTGGAGACGAAGATGCTGCTGCGCAACGGCGAGCAGCTGCTGCTCACCATCGTCATCCCCACGCTGCTGCTCGTCCTCTTCAGCGCTGTCGACGTCGTCGACACCGGCGACGGCAAGGCCGTGGACTTCCTCGCCCCCGGCGTCCTCGCGCTCGCCGTCCTGTCCACGGCGTTCACCGGGCAGGCCATCGCCACCGGCTTCGAGCGGCGCTACGGCGTGCTCAAGCGGCTGGGCGCCTCGCCACTGCCGCGCTGGGGCCTGATGACCGCGAAGACCCTGTCGGTCCTGGTCACCGAGGTGCTCCAGATCGCGCTCCTCACCGTGATCGCCTTCGCGCTCGGCTGGTCGCCGCACGGCAACCCGCTGGCCGTCCTGCTGCTCCTGGTCCTCGGCACGGCCGCCTTCTCCGGGCTCGGCCTGCTGATGGCGGGCACGCTCAAGGCGGAGGCGACGCTGGCCGCCGCGAACCTCGTGTTCCTGCTGCTGCTCGTCGGCGGCGGCGTCATCGTGCCGCTCGACCGGTTCCCCGGAGCCGTCGAGTCCGCGCTGGCCCTGCTGCCCATCTCGGCCCTCTCGGACGGCCTGCGCGACGTGCTCCAGGACGGCGCCGCGATGCCGTGGGGCGACCTCGGGATCCTCGCGGTGTGGGCGGTTCTCGGGCTCGGCGCGGCGGCGCGCTTCTTCCGCTGGGAGTAGCCCGCGGGGCCCGCAGGACGTCATCGCCCTCACAGTTGGAGCGGATACGTCCCCCTCGTGAAGCCGTGCACAAGCGGCCCCCTACGATGGGGCCGTGCCAAAAGTGACCCGAGCCGAAGCCGCCCAGTTCGCGCGCAACCCGCTCGCCTTCATCGCCGAACGCTGGACCCCGACCCAACGGACCGTCCAGCGCGCGGCCCTCGTCTCCCTCCTGATGACGGTCGTCATCGTGGTCACCGGCGGCGCCGTACGCCTGACGGGGTCCGGCCTCGGCTGCCCGACCTGGCCCAAGTGCACCGAGGACTCCCTCACCGCGACCAGCGAGATGGGCTTCCACGGCGTCGTCGAGTTCGGCAACCGCATGCTGACGTACGCCCTGTGCGCGGCGGTCGGATTCGCGATCATCGCGGCCCGCTCGCAGAAGCCGTGGCGGCGCAGCCTGACGCGGTACGGCTGGGTCCAGTTCTGGATCGTCATGGGCAACGCGGTCCTCGGCGGCATCGTCGTGCTCGTCGGGCTCAACCCGTACACGGTCGCGGCGCACTTCCTGCTCTCCACCGCCCTGATCGCGGTCGCCACGGCGACGTGGCAGCGCACCCGCGAGGGCGACGCCCCGACCCGCCCGCTGATCGGCAAGGCCGTCGCCCAGCTCGTCTGGGTCCTGACCGGTGTGACCGTACTGCTGATCGCGGTCGGCACGGTGGTGACCGGCGCGGGCCCGCACGCGGGCGACTCCAGCGACGTGCCGCGCATGAACGTGGGCGCGATCGGCCTGGACTGGGAGGGCGTGAGCAAGCTGCACGCCGTCCTGGCGTGGATCGTGGTCACGCTGGCCTTCGCCCTGTGGTTCGTCCTCAAGGCGGTCGACGCCCCGGCAGGGCCGCTGGCCCGCACCCGCGACCTGTTCCTGGTGCTGCTCGCACAGGGCGCGATCGGCTACGTCCAGTACTTCACGGACCTGCCGGAGGTCCTGGTCGCGGCGCACATGCTGGGCTCGTGCGCGGTGTGGATCGCGGTCCTGCGGGTGCTGCTGTCGCTGCGCGAGCGGCCGACGGCGGCACCGGAGGTCCCGGCGCAGGCCGACGCGGAGCTGTCCGCGGTCTGAGCGCCGCGCCCGCGCCCGCCCGCTTCGCCCGACGCGCCCGACGCCCCGCTGACGCAGCGGGGCGTCACTCGTCCGTGAGGCCGTAGACCCGCCGCGCGTTGTCCGCCGCGATCATCGCCGCCACCCGCTGCGCGTCCGCGAGCGACCACGCGCCCTCGGCCACCCAGGTGCCGAGCACCCGGCCGAGCGCCTCACGGAACAGGGTGGCGCCGACCACGTGCAGCTCCGGCAGGCCGTGGGCGCCGCTGGAGAACAGGAGCTTGCCGAAGGGGGCCAGCTCCAGGATCTCGGCGAGCACGGCGGCCGCCCGGGCCCCGGTGCGCACCAGGGCCGGGCCCAGATCCGCGTACACGTGCGGGAAGACGCCCGCGAGGTGGGCCGCCGCGCGGTGGTGCGGATAGCCGTGCAGCAGCACCAGGTCGGTGCCGAGCCCCGCGGTGGCACGGGCGAACGCGCCGAAGGAGCGCTGCGGGTCCGCGGCGCCGGTGTGCAGTTGCAGCGGCAGGCCCGAGGCCACGGCGATCCACAGCAGATGCCGCAGGAGCACGGGGTCGGCCAGCTCGCCGCCCACCTGCCGTCCGGCGAGCCAGCGGCCCGCGGCGCCGCGCACCTCGCCGGGCCCCGGCGGCTCCGGCGGCAGCGGCCGGTCCTCGCGCAGACCCGCGACCGAGGTGAACGCGACCGCTCCGGCCGCGGCCCCGTGCACGGACTCGGCCAGGTTGGCGAGGAAGGAGTCGACGGTTCCCGAGGTGTCGGCGACCTGCTCGGCGAGCAGTTCCAGGCGCACGATCTCGTGCGCCTGGGCGGCCCCGGTGGTCGCGAGCTCCCCCGGCCGCGTGAGGTCCCCCGGCAGACCGGTGTCGACGAGGTACGTGGTGATGCCGCTGCCGCGCAGCAGGCGCCGCCCGGCCTCCAGGACGCCCAGCTCCCGGCGCCGGGCCAGATAGCGGGCGGGCGGACAGTGCGGTTCGAGACCGAGCAGCGGCGGACACCAGCGGCGCACCGCGAAGCCGGTCTGGGTGTCGAAGAAGGTGGTGCCGGGGGCGGGCGGCCCCTCGCCCCGGCCCAGATGGGCCTCGAACGTGCCGAGGCCCAGCTCCGTGCGCAGGACGCCGTGGCAGTGCTGGTCCACCAGGGACGGCGTTTCGATCATCCTGGCTCCCCTGCGTGGACCGTACTCCTACGGTCCTAACGGGTGACCGTGGCGACAGGTGTTGCTCGCCTTGTCACTCCGTGCCCGTCCCGGGCGCGTCTCATCCGCCCGAGGGGCCGCCGATCTGGATCCCCGCCATGCGCGTCCACTCGTAGGGGCCGGTCCGCACCTTGGCGGCGAAGTCGCCGTCGAAGTCGTCGTGGACCGTGATCCCGGCCTTCTCCACGGCGCTCAGGGCGATCGCGTGGGTGGGCGCGACGAGGTCGCCCCAGCCGCCGTCCGCCCCGACGAGGACGATCCGGGAGCCCCGCTGCCCGATGTACGCGACCTGCCCCTCGGCGCCGCCGTGGGCCCGCGCGAACGCGGTGATCTGCTTGGCCAGCTTGGCGGCCTTGCGTTCGGCGCGCGCGGCGTCCTTGTCGACCGTGACTTCCGTGGCCGCCTCGGCCGCCTGCTCGCCCTGCTCCGTGTCTGCCATGGCACAGGATGCTACCGACGGGTAGATCGCGGGGCGACGCCTGGGTGGCGTGGTCTCGGCCACGGTCGTACGGCGGGCGCGCGCGGCCGTTCCGCCTTGCGGCGCCCCGTGGTAGGACGAGGGCATGTCCGGTCTGCTGGTCGGCGAGGTCGTCCGGTCCGCCGCCGGGGCCGCCCCGCACCGCCCGGCCGTGGTGCTCGGCGGGCGGGCGCTCACCTTCGCCGCCCTCGACGCGGGGGCCGACCGGGCCGCCGGGCGGCTGGCGGCCCTCGGTGTGCGGCGGGGCGACCGCGTCGTGTGGCCGCCGACCGGGGATCCGGTCGAGACGCTCCGGGTGTACGCGGGGGCCGCGCGCGCCGGGGCGGTCCTCGTGCCGCTGGCCCGGGACGCGTGGTCGGCCCGCGTCGTGCGGGCGGCGGCACCGTGCCTGGTCCTGACGGACACCGAGGCGGCGACGGAGGGCGCACGGCTCGCGACGGCGGCGCGGGTGCGGCACGCCGTACTCACCGAAGACGCCGTACGCACGGATGGCGACCGGCCCGGGGAGCCCGAGGCGGCTGAGACTCCCGAGGAGAATGACCCGCACCTGGTGCTCTTCGCCGGGCCGGGGCGGCCGCGCGGCGTCGTCCTGTCGCACCGCGCGAGCGTCCTGCGCGCGCACTGCGGCGGCCGCCCCGAGCCGCCGGGCGTCCTGGTGTGCGGCTTCCCCGCGGGGCACTGGGGCGTGTGGACCGCCGTGCTGCGGCAGTGGCAGGCCCGGGGCACCGTCGTGCTCCCGGAGGCGCCGGGGCCCGGGGCGATCTGCGCGGCCGTGCGTGAGCACCGGGCCACGCGTCTGCTGTGCCCGCCCGAGGTGTGGTGGCAGGTCCTGGACACGGCCCCGCACCACCTGGCCACGCTGCGCAGCGCCGACACGGAGACGGCGGCGGGCGCCACTCCCCCGCGTCTTCTGGAGGCCATCCGCACCGCGACCCCGGCGGCCCGCGTCCGCGCCTTCCTCAGCACGCCCGAGGCGGGGGACGTGGCGGTCCTCGACCACGCCGACGTACGGGCCAGGCCCGGCAGCTGCGGGGTGCCCGCGCCGGGCGTCGCGGCGCGCGTCGCGCACGGCGAGCTGTGGGTGCGCGGCCCGCTGCTCTTCGACGGGTACCTCAAGGACAAGAAGGCCACGGACGCGGTGCTGCGGGACGGCTGGTTCCGCACCGGCCGCGCGGCCCGCCTCGACGGGGACGGCCATCTGCACCTCACCGGGCCCTGAGCACGGAACGGCCCCGTCACCCGGAGGGCGACGGGGCCGAGAAGCCCGAGCGGCGTCGAGGGACTAGCGCAGGAACGGGTCCACCGCGACGGCCACGAACAGCAGCGACACATAGGTGATGGACCAGTGGAACAGGCGCATCTCCTTGAGCTTGCCGCCGGTCTCCTCCGCCTTCGCGCGGTTCTGCAGCGCGTGCGCCTCCCACAGCCACCAGCCGCCCGTGGCCAGGGCGACGACCGTGTAGAACCAGCCGGTGTAGCCCAGCGGCTGGAGCAGCAGCGAGACCAGGACCATGACCCAGCTGTAGAGGACGATCTGCCGGGCGACCACCTTGTTGGAGGCGATGACCGGGAGCATCGGCACGCCCACGCGCGCGTAGTCCTCCTTGACCCGCATGGACAGCGGCCAGTAGTGCGGCGGCGTCCAGAAGAACATCACGAGGAAGAGGATGACGGGCGCCCAGGACATCGAGTTGGTCACGGACGACCAGCCGATGAGCACCGGCAGACAGCCCGCGATGCCGCCCCAGACGATGTTCTGGGAGGTGCGCCGCTTGAGGATCATCGTGTAGACGACCACGTAGAAGAGCAGCGCGCCGAGGGACAGCCAGGCGGACAGCCAGTTGACGGCGAGGCCGAAGAGCAGGGTGGAGACGACGGCGAGGGTGATGCCGAAGACCAGGCACTCGCGCGGGCTGACCATCCCGGTGACCAGCGGCCGCTGCGACGTGCGCTCCATGAGGGCGTCGATGTCGCGGTCGTACCACATGTTCAGCGCGTTGGCGCCGCCCGCGGACAGGTAGCCGCCGAGGCAGGTGAGGAACACCAGCTTCAGATCGGGCACACCCTGCTCGGCGAGGAACATCACCGGAACGGTGGTGATCAGCAGCAGCTCGATGATCCGCGGCTTGGTCAGCGCCACGAACGCTTTGACTCGGGCCCCGAACGGCCGGTGGCTCGGGCTCTGGCTCGTCCCGAGCGTCCCCACTGGACGGGATTCAACGGCCGTCACGCACACCCCTGACAGAGACATCCCAGCAAGCCCACGACGGACCTTCAGACATGAAGATCCGGTAAAGGCTCACGCGTACCACGCCACTGTAGACGTTGCCCATACCTGGCCCTTCGCGGGGGTGGGTTCGTGTTGAGCCTCCAGACGAGGGGTCTTCGCGGCCGGGCGCGCGAACGGACACCGCGGGCGGAATCGGAACCCAGATGAGCGGCCCCGACTTCACATGGTGAGAGCGGTGTCGCCCGTTCAGGAGGCGGATCCGAGCGGGCCCCGGCAGTCTGGAATGACTCGAAAAAATGCACGTTCTTACAGGGGTAGGCTCGACAGCGGCCGGTGCGATTCCTGCCACCGGCATTCGACATTGTGGAGAGGAGCCCTGACCCAGGGTGAGCATCAAGCCGACCACCACAGACCTCGAGTGGACCGATCTGGACCAGCGTGCCGTCGATACCGGCCGGGTCCTGGCCATGGATTCCGTACAGAAGGTCGGCAACGGCCATCCGGGTACGGCCATGAGCCTCGCGCCTGCCGCGTACACCCTCTTCCAGAAGGTGATGCGGCACGACCCGGCGGACGCCGACTGGACCGGCCGGGACCGATTCGTGCTCTCCGCGGGGCACTCCTCGCTGACCTTGTACGTCCAGCTCTACCTGGCCGGTTTCGGTCTTGAGCTGGATGACCTCAAGGCCTTCCGCACCTGGGGCTCGAAGACCCCGGGCCACCCGGAGTACGGCCACACGGTCGGCGTGGAGACCACCACGGGGCCGCTCGGCCAGGGTGTCGCGAACGCCGTGGGCATGGCGATGGCCGCGCGCTACGAGCGCGGTCTCTTCGACCCCGAGGCCGCCCCGGGCACCTCCCCGTTCGACCACTTCGTCTACGCCATCGCCGGTGACGGCTGCCTCCAGGAGGGCATCTCCGCCGAGGCGTCGTCGATGGCCGGGCACCAGAAGCTCGGCAATCTGATCCTGCTGTGGGACGACAACCACATCTCGATCGAGGGCGACACGGAGACCGCGGTCTCCGAGGACACCGAGAAGCGCTACGAGGCCTACGGCTGGCACGTCCAGCGCGTGGAGCCCAAGGAGAACGGCGACCTCGACCCCGCCGCGCTGTACGAGGCGATCCAGCGGGCCAAGGCCGTCACGGACAAGCCCTCGTTCATCGCCATGCGCTCGATCATCGCCTGGCCCGCGCCGCACGCGCAGAACACCGAGGCCGCGCACGGCTCGGCGCTCGGCGACGAGGAGGTCGCGGCCACCAAGCGCGTCCTCGGCTTCGACCCGGAGCAGAGCTTCGAGGTCGCCGACGAGGTCATCGCGCACACCCGCCAGGCCCTCGACCGGGGCGCCCAGGCCAAGGCCGAGTGGGAGAAGGGCTTCGCCGCCTGGCGCACCGCCAACGCCGAGCGGGCCGCCGAGTTCGACCGCGTCGCCGCGGGTGAGCTGCCCGCCGGCTGGCAGGAGAAGCTCCCGGTCTTCGAGGCGGGCAAGGGCGTCGCGACGCGTGCCGCCTCCGGCAAGGTGCTGCAGGCGCTCGGCGCGGTGATCCCCGAGCTGTGGGGCGGCTCCGCCGACCTGGCCGGCTCGAACAACACCACGATCGACAAGACGTCGTCGTTCCTGCCCGCGGACAACCCGCTGCCGGAGGCCGACCCGTACGGCCGCACGATCCACTACGGCATCCGCGAGCACTCCATGGCCGCGGAGATGAACGGCATCGCGCTGCACGGGAACACCCGTATCTACGGCGGTACGTTCCTGGTGTTCTCGGACTACATGCGCAACGCCGTGCGCCTGTCCGCGCTGATGCACCTGCCGGTGACGTACGTGTGGACGCACGACTCCATCGGCCTGGGCGAGGACGGCCCCACGCACCAGCCCGTCGAGCACCTGGCCTCGCTGCGTGCCATCCCGGGCCTGAACGTGGTCCGTCCCGCGGACGCCAACGAGACCGCGATCGCCTGGCGCGAGATCCTCACCCGCTGGACCAAGGAGTTCGGCAAGGGCGCCCCGCACGGCCTGGCGCTGACCCGTCAGGGCGTGCCGACGTACGACCGTGAGGTCACCGAGGGCGCGGCCAAGGGCGGCTACGTGCTGTTCGAGGCCGAGGGCGGCAGCCCCGAGGCCATCCTCATCGGCACCGGTTCCGAAGTGCAGCTCGCCGTCGAGGCGCGCGAGCAGCTGCAGGCCGCGGGCGTGCCCACGCGGGTCGTCTCGATGCCGTCGGTCGAGTGGTTCGAGGAGCAGGACCAGGGGTACCGCGACAGCGTGCTGCCGCCGTCCGTCAAGGCGCGCGTGGCCGTCGAGGCGGGCATCGGCCTGACCTGGCACAAGTACGTCGGTGACGCGGGCCGCATCGTTTCGCTGGAGCACTTCGGCGCTTCCGCGGACGGAAAGGTCCTCTTCCGCGAGTTCGGATTCACTGCCGACGCGGTCGCCGCGGCGGCACGGGAATCGATCGCGGCAGCCCAGCGCTGACGCCCCCATACGACCAGTAGGAGATGTAATTCCATGACAGACGCACTCAAGCGCCTCTCCGACGAAGGCGTCGCGATCTGGCTGGACGACCTGTCGCGCAAGCGGATCACGTCCGGCAACCTCGCCGAACTGATCGACCAGCAGCACGTCGTGGGCGTCACGACCAACCCGTCGATCTTCCAGAAGGCCATCTCGTCCGGTGACGGCTACGAGCAGCAGCTCGCCGACCTCGCCGCGCGCAAGGTGACCGTCGAGGAAGCGATCCGCATGATCACGACGGCGGACGTCCGCGACGCCGCCGACATCCTGCGTCCGGTCTTCGACGCCACGGGCGGCCAGGACGGCCGGGTGTCCATCGAGGTCGACCCGCGGCTCGCGCACCACACGGCGGCGACGATCGCCGAGGCGAAGCAGCTGGCGTGGCTGGTGGACCGGCCGAACACGCTGATCAAGATCCCCGCGACCAAGGCGGGCCTCCCGGCGATCACCGAGGTCATCGGCCTCGGCATCAGCGTCAACGTGACGCTGATCTTCTCGCTCGAGCGCTACCGCGAGGTCATGGACGCGTATCTGGCGGGCCTGGAGAAGGCCAAGGAGCGCGGCCTGGACCTGGAGAAGATCCACTCGGTGGCGTCGTTCTTCGTGTCCCGCGTGGACACCGAGATCGACCAGCGCATCGACGCCCTCGGCACCGACGAGGCCAAGGCGCAGCGCGGCAAGGCCGCCCTCGCCAACGCCCGGCTCGCGTACGAGGCGTACGAGGAGGTCTTCTCCTCGGACCGCTGGGTCGCGCTCGACAAGGCGCACGCCAACAAGCAGCGCCCGCTGTGGGCGTCGACGGGCGTCAAGGACAAGGCGTACAAGGACACGCTGTACGTCGACGACCTGGTCGCGCCCGGCACGGTGAACACCATGCCGGAGGCCACCCTGGAGGCCACCGCCGACCACGGCCAGATCACCGGCAACACCATCGCCGGGACGTACGAGCAGGCGCGCGCGGACATCGAGGCCGTCGAGAAGCTCGGCATCTCGTACGACGAGGTCGTGCAGCTCCTGGAGGACGAGGGCGTCGACAAGTTCGAGGCGTCCTGGAACGACCTGCTCAAGTCGACCGAGGCCGAGCTGAAGCGCCTCACCCCCTCGGAGGGCTGACACCTTGACCGCAGTTCATGGAGCCAATCCGCTTCGTGACGCCGCGGACCGACGGCTCCCGCGCATCGCGGGGCCGTCGGGCCTGGTCATCTTTGGCGTAACGGGCGATTTGTCCCGAAAAAAACTGATGCCCGCGGTGTACGACCTCGCCAACCGCGGCCTCCTGCCGCCGGGCTTCTCCCTGATCGGCTTCGCCCGCCGCGAGTGGCAGGACGAGGACTTCGCGCAGGAGGTGCACGACGCCGTCAAGGAGCACGCGCGCACCCCCTTCCGCGAGGAGGTCTGGCAGCAGCTCATCCAGGGCATGCGCTTCGTCCAGGGCAACTTCGACGACGACGACGCCTTCGAG
The DNA here is from genome assembly GCF_008704795.1 of Streptomyces spectabilis. Classification (NCBI taxonomy): domain Bacteria; kingdom Bacillati; phylum Actinomycetota; class Actinomycetes; order Kitasatosporales; family Streptomycetaceae; genus Streptomyces; species Streptomyces spectabilis. Next base: position 2,625,303 of record NZ_CP023690.1, read on the forward strand.
CAGCTCAAGGCCACGATCCAGGACCTGGACAAGAAGCAGGGCACGGGCGGCAACTTCGCCTTCTACCTGTCGGTGCCGCCGAAGTTCTTCCCCCAGGTCGTCCAGCAGCTCAAGAAGCACGGCCTCGCGGACGCGCCCGAGGGCTCGTGGCGGCGCGCCGTCATCGAGAAGCCCTTCGGCCACGACCTGAAGTCGGCCCAGGAGCTGAACGCGATCGTCCACGAGGTGTTCGCCCCGGACCAGGTGTTCCGGATCGACCACTACCTGGGCAAGGAGACCGTCCAGAACATCCTGGCGCTCCGCTTCGCCAACCAGATGTTCGAGCCGATCTGGAACCGGTCGTACGTCGACCACGTGCAGATCACCATGGCCGAGGACATCGGCATCGGTGGCCGCGCGGGCTACTACGACGGCATCGGCGCCGCTCGTGACGTCATCCAGAACCACCTGCTCCAGCTCATGGCCCTGACCGCCATGGAGGAGCCCGCCTCCTTCGACGCGGACGCGCTGGTCGCCGAGAAGGCCAAGGTGCTCGGCGCCGTGCGCCTTCCGAAGGACCTGGGCCGCGACACCGTGCGCGGACAGTACTCGGCCGGGTGGCAGGGCGGCGAGAAGGCCGTCGGCTACCTCCAGGAAGACGGCATCGACGCCAAGTCGAAGACCGACACCTACGCCGCCGTCAAACTGTCGGTGGACAACCGCCGCTGGGCGGGCGTGCCGTTCTACCTGCGCACCGGCAAGCGCCTCGGCCGCCGCGTCACCGAGATCGCGGTCGTCTTCCAGCGCGCCCCGCACTCCCCCTTCGACCACACGGCGACGGAGGAGCTCGGGCAGAACGCCATCGTCATCCGCGTCCAGCCCGACGAGGGCATCACGGTCCGCTTCGGCTCCAAGGTGCCCGGCACGTCCATGGAGATCAGGGACGTGTCGATGGACTTCGCCTACGGCGAGTCCTTCACCGAGTCCAGCCCCGAGGCGTACGAGCGCCTGATCCTGGACGTCCTGCTCGGCGACGCCAACCTCTTCCCGCGCACGGAGGAGGTCGAGCTGTCCTGGAAGATCCTCGACCCGATCGAGGAGTACTGGGACGCCAACGGCAAGCCCGCGCAGTACCCGTCCGGCACCTGGGGCCCGGTCGAGGCGGACGAGATGCTCGCACGAGACGGACGGAGCTGGCGCCGGCCATGAAGATCGACCTTACGGACACCACGGCCAGCAAGATCAACAAGGCGCTCGTGCAGGGCCGCCGGGCGATCGGCACCCCGGCCGTGGGCATGGTCCTCACCCTCGTCATCGTCACCGACGAGGAGAACGCGTACGACGCCCTGAAGGCGGCCAGCGAGGCCTCGCGCGAGCACCCCTCGCGCACGCTGGTCGTCATCAAGCGCGTCTCGCGCTCGCCCCGGGACCGCACGTCATCGCGCCTGGACGCCGAGGTCCGCGTCGGCGCCGACGCGGGCACCGGCGAGACGGTGGTCCTGCGGCTGTACGGCGAGGTCGTCGACCACGCCCAGTCCGTGGTGCTCCCGCTGCTCCTGCCGGACGCCCCGACCGTCGTGTGGTGGCCGGTGAACGCTCCGCTCGACCCCGCCCAGGACCCCCTGGGCGCGCTGGCCCAGCGCCGGGTCACCGACACCTACGCCGCCGAGCGGCCCGTACAGGAGCTGACCGCTCGCGCCGAGGCGTACCACCCCGGTGACACCGATCTGTCCTGGACCCGGATCACGCCGTGGCGCTCCATGCTCGCGGCCGCCCTGGACCAGGTGACCTGCGAGGTCACCGCCGCCGAGGTGGAGGGCGAGGAGTTCAACCCGAGCGTCGAGCTGCTCGCGATGTGGCTCGCCGACCGGCTCTCCGTGCCGGTCAAGCGCAGCCTCTCCACGGGCCCCGGTCTGACCGGCGTGCGCATGGACACCAACTGCGGCCCGATCGTGCTCGACCGTGCGGACGGCGCGCTCGCCACGCTCTCCATCCAGGGGCAGCCGGACCGCGCGGTGGCGCTCAAGCGCCGCGAGACCTCCGAGCTGATCGCGGAGGAGCTGCGGCGCCTCGACCCGGACGACACGTACGCGTCGGCGCTGAAGTTCGGCGTGGACCGGCTCGGCGAGACCGCGCGGTCGACCGTCTCCGCGAAGGCCCCGGCGGAGCCGTCCGGTGCCGCCGCCCCTGCCGGGCAGGCCCCGGCGGGCGAAGCCCCCGCGCCGAAGAAGACGGCCTCCGCGAAGAAGGCCCCGTCGAAGAAGGCGGCCGCCAAGTGACCACCGCACCGCAGCTCGTCGTCCACCGCGACAAGGAGCTGATGGCCCAGGCCGCCGCGGCGCGCCTGATCACGAAGATCGTCGACGCGCAGGCCGCCCGCGGCTTCGCCTCGGTGGTCCTCACCGGCGGGCGCAACGGCAACGGCCTGCTCGCGGCGCTGAGTTCGGCCCCCGCGCGCGACGCGGTGGACTGGTCCCGGCTCGACCTGTGGTGGGGCGACGAGCGGTTCCTGCCGGAGGGCGACCCCGAGCGCAACTACACGCAGGCCCGCGAGGCCCTGCTCGACTCGGTGCCGCTCGACCCGGCGCGGGTGCACCCGATGCCCGCGTCGGACGGCCCGTACGGCGTGGGTGCCGACACGGACGGCGCGGACGCCGCCGCCGAGGCGTACGCGGCCGAGCTGGCCGCCGCGGCCGGGCCCGAGCACTATCAGTCGGCGGCCGCCGCGGGCGGTCGCGTGCCGACGTTCGACGTGCTCATGCTCGGCGTCGGCCCGGACACGCACGTGGCGTCACTCTTCCCCGAGCTGCCCGCGGTCCGCGAGACGGAGCGCACGGTGGTCGGCGTGCACGGCGCGCCGAAGCCGCCGCCCACCCGCATCTCGCTGACCCTTCCCGCGATCCGGTCCGCCCGCGAGGTGTGGCTGCTCGCGGCGGGCGAGGACAAGGCGAAGGCGGCGGCGATCGCGCTCTCCGGGGCCGGCGAGGTCCAGGCCCCCGCGGCGGGCGCCTACGGCCGCTCCCGCACGCTGTGGCTCCTGGACGCGGCAGCGGCGTCCCAGCTGCCGCGGGACCTGTATCCCCCGGCGTCTCCCTGACCGCACCGCACACGCCGACGGGCCCCGATCCTCCACCGGATCGGGGCCCGTCGGCGTACTACCACTCTCAGAAGCCGTCACAGACGGCCGTGGCGAAGACACCACTGGCCGTGGCGGTACGGGTGGTCCCGTCGGCCGTGACCCGGCAGTGGACTGTGCCGCCTGAAGCCGCGGTGGTGATGGCGAGCCTCCCGCCCTTGACGAAGCCCTTCGTCTTCAACTGCTTGCGCCACGGCGGGTCGACGTCGGTCACCTGGTTCTGCGACGCATGGCCGTCGCCGTACGTCGAGTACGTGATCGTGACGTCCTTCGCGTCACCGGTCACCTCGTACGTGACTGTGATCTCGCGCTCCGACTCCTCGGCTGGGGTGGCGGTACGGGTGCGGACCAGCCCTGCTGTCGCGTCATGTCCGCCATGCTTCAGCGGGGCCCGGGTCCCCGCAGTCCGGAGAGGGCTCCGATCGGCCATGCGGGTGAACGCGGACGTTGCCGGGCCTGGCCCGGCAACGTCCAGGAGGCGCCCCGCCGGGCTCAACGCCCGCGCAGCTCCCGGTACTTCGCGACCAGGGCCTTCGTGGACGGGTCCAGGCCGGGTACGTCGGCGCCCTCGGTCAGGGCGGGTTCGACGCGCTTGGCGAGGACCTTGCCGAGTTCGACGCCCCACTGGTCGAAGGAGTCGATGTTCCAGATCGCGCCCTGGACGAACACCTTGTGCTCGTAGAGCGCGATGAGCTGGCCCAGGACCGAGGGCGTCAGCGCGCGGGCCAGGACCGTCGTCGTCGGGTGGTTGCCCCGGAACGTCTTGTGCGGCACCAGCTCCTCCGGCACCCCCTCCGCGCGCACCTCCTCCGGCGTCTTGCCGAAGGCCAGGGCCTGCGTCTGGGCGAAGAAGTTGGCCATCAGCAGGTCGTGCTGGGCGACCAGGCCCGGCCGCAGATCGGTGACCGGCTCGGCGAAGCCGATGAAGTCGGCCGGGATGAGCTTGGTGCCCTGGTGGATGAGCTGGTAGTACGCGTGCTGGCCGTTGGTCCCCGGCGTGCCCCACACCACCGGACCGGTCTGCCACTCCACCGCACGGCCGTCCCGGTCCACCGACTTGCCGTTGGACTCCATGTCCAGCTGCTGGAGATACGCCGTGAACTTCGACAGGTAATGCGAGTACGGCAGCACCGCGTGCGCCTGCGCGTCATGGAAATTGCCGTACCAGACCCCCAGCAGACCGAGCAGCAACGGCACATTCGCCTCCGCCGGCGCCGTACGGAAGTGCTCATCGACCAGCCGGAACCCGCCGAGCATCTCCCCGAAGGCATCCGAACCGATCGCGATCATCAACGACAGACCAATGGCCGAGTCGAACGAGTACCGACCACCGACCCAGTCCCAGAACTCGAACATGTTCGCCGTGTCGATACCGAAGTCCGCGACCTTCTCGGCATTCGTCGACAGGGCCACGAAGTGCTTGGCGACCGCGCTCTGGTCGGCACGCAGCTCGGTCAGGAGCCAGTCCCGCGCGGACGTGGCGTTGGTGATCGTCTCGATGGTCGTGAACGTCTTGGAGGCGATGATGAACAGCGTCTCCGCCGCGTCCAGGTCCCGCACCGCCTCGTGCAGATCGGCACCGTCCACGTTCGACACGAAGCGGACCGTCAGATCGCGGTCGGTGTAGGCACGCAGCGCCTCATGGGCCATGGCGGGGCCGAGGTCGGAGCCGCCGATGCCGACGTTGACCACGTTCTTGATGCGCCGGCCGGTGTGCCCCGTCCACTCACCCGTACGGACCCGCTCCGCGAACGCCGCCATCTTGTCGAGCACCGCGTGGACCTTCGGCACGACGTTCTCACCATCGACCTCGATCACCGCGTCGGCGGGCGCACGCAGCGCGGTGTGCAGCACCGCACGCCCCTCCGTCGTATTGATCTTCTCGCCCCGGAACATCGCGTCCCGCAGCCCGAACACGTCCGTCGCCGCGGCGAGGTCCCGCAGGAGCGCGAGGGTCTCGTCGGTCACCAGGTGCTTGGAGTAGTCGACGTGCAGATCGCCGACCTGGAGGGTGTACGCGGTGCCGCGCGCGGGGTCGGCGTCGAACAGCTCCCTCAGCCGCACCTCCCCCAGCTGCTCCCGGTGCTTGACCAGGGCCGTCCACTCGGCCGTCTGGTTGAGCCTGGTGCGGCCAACTGCGTTCATCTGTACTTCAGCCCTCTCTCGTACAACCTGAGTACCGTGCGTACGCCCCACTGCCCTCCCAACCTAGTTGATCAGCGTGCGGTTTGAGCCGTCTGCCCGCTGTCGGCCGACTTGAGAACAGGGGTGAGCACGGCGACCGAGAGCGCGAACAGGGCGGCCGCGAGCAGCATCGGCGCACTGGGCCCCCGGAGCGCGGCCACGGCCCCGCCGAGCATCGCCCCGAGCGGCGCCCCCGCGAGGGCCAGGGTCCGGAACGCCGCGCTGATGCGCCCGAGCACGGCGACGGGCACCCGCTCCTGCATCAAGGTGTGGGTGCTCACGTTCCACACCATCCCCATGGCGCCGAACAGGGCCATGCTCGCGGTCAGGGCCGTGATGTCGCGGACCGTGCCCATGGCCACGAGCGCGGCGATCTGGGCCGTCCCGGCGGCGAGCACGCCGCGGACCCGCCCGAGCCGCCGCGCGAGGCGCCCGGCGAGCGCCCCGCCCACGAGGCTCCCGGCCGCGTACGCGGTCATGGCCGCCGCGTACCCGCCGCTGCCGGCGTGCAGCCAGTCGGTGACGAGGACGACGAGGGTGGCGAGGAGCGCGCCTATGCCGACGTTGCCCACGGCGGTGGCCGCGCACAGCCCCCGCAGCACCCGGTCCCCCGCCAGGGCCCGCAGGCCGTGCGCGATGTCGGACCGCAGGGTGGCCCCGGCGGGTCTGGGCGGATGCGCGGGCGCGGGCGTGCGCAGGGAGGCCACGAGCGCGGCCGCCACCAGATACGTCACCGCGTCCACCGCGTACGGCAGGCCGGGGCCCGCGGCGATCAGGAAGGGCACCACGGGCGCGGCGAGGAGGCCGCCGACGAGCTGCTGCCCGGTCAGCAGCCGGGCGTTCGCACTGCCCAGGGCGGAGCGGTCCACGAGGGCGGGCAGCAGGGCCGTGGCGGCGTTGTCGAACAGCGTCTGGAACGTCGTGAGCACCAGGGCGAGCGCGATGAGCAGGCCGATGGAGGCGTGGCCGAGCGCCACGGCGAGGGCGAAGACCCCGACGAGCACACCGCGCGCCACGTCCACCCGCCACATGGCGCGCCGCTGGTCCACGCGGTCGGCGACGGCGCCGCCGAGCAGCCCGAAGACGAGCCACGGCAGATAGCCGCAGGCGGTCACGGAGGCTATGAGCAGCGGATCGTCGGTGAGCGACGCGGCGAGCAGCGGCAGGGCCGCCTTGCGCAGCGAGTCGCCGAAGCTGGAGAGCACGGCGGCGCTCCACAGCCTCCCGAATCCCCCGCGCCAGGCGAGGCTCCGCGCGCCGTCGACGTCGGCCTGCGCGGTCTCCGCAGCCTTCACAACTCCCCCCGTCCACCGCGTGGTTCACGATCACGCACCACGGTAGGGGGCACCACTGACAACGGCCGACGGAACACACGCTGACCTGCGCGTTCCGCACCGACGGCGGGCTGCGGCGGGGCGACGCCGAAACGGATCCGGCCGGGCACCTCACGGTGCCCGGCCGGTTCTCAACTTCTAGATCTCGCCCCGCAGTTTGGCCAGCGCCTCGGCGAGGATCGCCTCGCCGTCCGCGTCGCTGCGTCGCTCGCGCACATACGCGAGGTGGGTCTTGTACGGCTCGGTGCGCGGCGGGTCCGGGGGGTTGTCCCGGTCCTGACCTGCCGGAAAGCCGCAGCGGGGGCAGTCCCATGTGTCGGGGACCTGCGCGTCGCTGGCGAAGCTGGGCTGCGTCTCGTGCCCGTTGGAGCACCAGAAGGAGATGCGCAGTCGCGGCGCGGACTCACCGCGCTCGGCCTCGCCCATCGGCCCCGCCCCGACCCGACTGCCTCGGATCGCGTTGCCACTTGCCACGGTCGTAACTCCCTGCGTGATGGTGCTGCCTGTTCGAACGGCGGCTGCGCCGCGGGGTCGACTGCCGGCTCCGCTGCGGGCGCCTCAGTCTACGTAAGGCCCAACGCGCGTCCAGTGTTGGGAGTTACACCCCACCCCGACACGCAAGCCCCATGATAGGCCGCGCGCGCGGGCGCGTACGGAACATGGGGCTATGAGCGGGACTTCAGGGCGTGGCCGCGATCATGTGGCAAGCGGCCCGTTCCTGTTGTCAGTTGTTGACCTTCATCAGGATGCCGAGCACGACAATGCTGGCGAACCAGAGCAGACCGACCACGACGGTGATGCGGTCCAGGTTGCGCTCGGCGACCGAGGAGCCACCGACCGACGACTGCATTCCGCCACCGAACATGTCGGAAAGGCCGCCGCCCTTGCCCTTGTGCATCAGCACCAGCAGCATCAGCAGCAGGCTGAAGACGATCAGGGCGATCGAGAACCCCATAACCACGGCTGGACCAACTTCCTCGGATCTGAATCGACGACGGGGGCCGAAGCTTACTCCGCGAGCGATTTCCGCTCACATTTCAAGCCCCGACCCCCGCAAGGGTACGTCGTAACGGCGTTAGCGCATACTCACTGCTCGGTGAAGCGAACGATCTTGACGAACTCGTCCGTGTCCAGGCTCGCGCCGCCCACCAGGGCACCGTCGATGTCGGGCTTCGCCATGATCTCGGCGACGTTGCCGGACTTCACGGAGCCGCCGTACTGGATGCGGACCCGGTCCGCGAGCTCCTGCGTGTACAGCTCGGCGAGCTTGCCGCGGATGGCCGCGCAGACCTGCTGCGCGTCGTCGGCGCCGCAGACCTTGCCGGTGCCGATGGCCCAGACGGGCTCGTACGCGATCACGATCGACTCGGCCTGCTCGGCCGGGACGTCCTTGAGGCCGCCCTCGACCTGGGCGAGCGTGTGCGCGACGGCGTTGCCCGCCTCACGGACCTCCAGCTCCTCGCCGACGCACAGGATCGGCGTGATGCCGTGCTTGAAGGCCGCCTTCACCTTGGCGTTGCAGACCTCGTCGGTCTCCTTGTGGTACTGCCGGCGCTCGGAGTGGCCGACGGCCACGTACGTGCACTTCAGCTTCGAGAGCATCGGGCCCGAGATCTCACCGGTGTACGCGCCGGAGTCGTGCGCCGAGATGTCCTGGGCGCCGTACTTGATCTTGAGCTTGTCGCCGTCGACCAGGGTCTGCACGGAGCGCAGATCGGTGAACGGCGGCAGGACGGCGACCTCGACGGTCTCGTAGTCCTTGTCGGCGAGCGCGAACGCGAGCTTCTGGACGTGCGCGATGGCCTCGAGGTGGTTGAGGTTCATCTTCCAGTTGCCCGCCATCAGCGGCGTGCGCGTGCTCATCAGGGTCAGTCCTCCAGTGCGGCGAGGCCGGGGAGCGTCTTGCCCTCGAGGTATTCGAGGGACGCGCCGCCGCCGGTCGAAATGTGGCCGAATGCCTTCTCGTCGAAGCCCAGCTGGCGCACGGCGGCGGCGGAGTCGCCACCGCCGACGACCGTGAAGGCCGGGGAGTCGAGGAGGGCCTGGGCGACCGCCTTGGTGCCCTCGGCGTAATCGGGGTGCTCGAAGACGCCCATGGGGCCGTTCCAGAAGACGGTGGCCGCGTCGGCGAGCTTCGAGGCGTAGAGCTTACGGGTCTCCGGGCCGATGTCGAGGCCCTCCTGGTCCGCCGGGATGGCGTCGGCTGCGACCGTGGTGGGGTGGGCCGGAGCCTTGGTCTTCAGGTCGGGGAAGTCCGCCGAGACCAGGACGTCGACGGGGAGCACGAACTCCACGCCGCGCTCCTCGGCACGCTTCAGATAGCCCTTGACCGCCGGGATCTGGTCCTCCTGGAGGAGGGAGATGCCGACCTCGTGGCCCTGGGCCTTGAGGAAGGTGTAGGCCATGCCGCCGCCGATGAGGATGCGGTCGGCCCGCTCCAGGAGGTGGTCGATGACACCGAGCTTGTCGGAGACCTTGGCGCCGCCGAGGACGACCGCGTACGGCCGCTTGACGTCGGCGGTGAGCTTCTTCAGGACGCCGACCTCGGTGGCGATCAGGTAGCCCGCGTAGTGCGGCAGCTTGCCCGGCAGGTCGAAGACGGAGGCGTGCTTGCGGTGCACGGCGCCGAAGCCGTCGCCCACGTAGACGTCGGCCAGCTCGGCGAGCTGCGCCGCGAAGGCGCCGCGCTCGGCGTCGTCCTTGCTGGTCTCGCCCGCGTTGAAGCGCAGGTTCTCCACGACCGCGACCTGGCCGTCGGCCAGGTCCGCGACGGCGGCCTTGGCGGAGTCGCCGACCGTGTCGGTGGCGAACCGTACGTCCGCGCCCAGGAGTTCACCGAGACGGGTGGCGGCCGGGGCCAGCGAGAAGGCAGGGTCCGGGGCGCCCTTGGGGCGGCCCAGGTGCGAGGCGACGACCACGCGGGCACCCGCGTCGGCGAGGGCCTTGACGGTGGGCACGACGGCGCGGATGCGGCCGTCGTCGGTGATCGTGGTGCCGTCGAGGGGCACGTTCAGGTCCGCGCGGACGAAGACCCGCTTGCCCGCGACACCGCCGGCGAGCAGTTCATCGATCGTCTTCATAGAGAGGGACTCCTTGAGAAGGGGCTCCGGAGAGGGCTTTGACATGCTGCAGGGTCCGGACGTTAACGGTCCGGACCCTGCTGCTCACATCGGGGTGCCTGCTCTAAGCGCGCTCGCGCCTCAGAGCTGACCGCCGACGAAGACCGTGAGGTCGACGAGGCGGTTGGAGTAGCCCCACTCGTTGTCGTACCAGCCGAGGATCTTCACCGAGTTGCCCTCCTGGACCATGGTCAGGGAGGAGTCGAAGGTGCAGGAGGCCGGGTCGCTGACGATGTCCGAGGACACGATCGGGTCCTCGGTGTAGTACAGGATGCCCTTGAGCTCGCCGTCCGCGGCCTTCTTGAACGCGGCGTTGACCTCGTCCTTGGTGACCTCGCGCTGCAGCTCGACGACCAGGTCGGTGGCGGAGCCGGTGGGGACCGGGACGCGCATGGCGATGCCGTCCAGCTTGCCCTTGAGCTGCGGCAGGACCAGGGCGGTGGCCTTGGCGGCACCGGTGGTGGTCGGGATGATGTTCTCGGCGGCGGCGCGGGCGCGGCGCAGGTCCGAGTGCGGGAAGTCCAGGATGCGCTGGTCGTTCGTGTACGCGTGCACGGTGGTCATCAGGCCGCGGACGATGCCGAAGTTCTCGTCCAGGACCTTCGCCATCGGCGCCACACAGTTGGTGGTGCAGGAGGCGTTGGAGATGACGTGGTGGTTGGCCGCGTCGTACTTGTCCTGGTTGACGCCCATCACGATGGTGATGTCCTCGTTCTTGGCCGGGGCCGAGATGAGGACCTTCTTGGCGCCACCGGCGAGGTGCTTGGCGGCGTCCTCGCGCTTGGTGAAGATGCCGGTGGACTCGATCACGATGTCGACGCCCAGCTCGCCCCACGGAATGTCGGCGGGGTTGCGCTCGGACAGCACCTTGATGGTGTGGCCGTCGACGGTGATGGTGTCCTCGGTGTGGGACACCTCGGCCTTGAGGCGGCCGAGGATGGTGTCGTACTTCAGCAGGTGTGCGGTGGTCGCGGTGTCACCCAGGTCGTTGACAGCCACGATCTCGATGTCCGCACCCTGCTCAAGGAGCGCGCGGAAGTAGTTACGACCGATGCGGCCAAAGCCGTTGATGCCTACGCGGATCGTCACGAACCGATCTCCTCGTTGGTACGCCGGTCTGAGACGCCGGCGAGTTGTATTGGGATGTCCCCGACCGCCTCCGACCCTACCTCTCCGAAGGCCTCCGGGTGACATCGAGAGGACCCCTCGAAGGCAATACCGTCCGGTAGTGAGAAGCACCACGCTCACCATGCCGCTCACCCGTTTCACCTCGTGCACGGGTGAGCGCAAATTCCGCGTTTCGGACGCCTCCGGAGCGCCTTCCGGGCCCCGGAAAGCGCTCCGCCGGACCGGCCCTGTCGGGCGGGTCCGGCGGGACGGTCCGTCAGACGGCGAGGTTGTCCGCCATCTCCTCGGTCAGGTCCTCGGTCAGATTGGACTCCGTGCCGGGGATGCCCAGGTCCTGGGCCCGCTTGTCGGCCATCGCGAGCAGACGGCGGATGCGCCCCGCGACGGCGTCCTTGGTCAGCGGCGGGTCGGCGAGCGCGCCCAGCTCCTCGAGGGAGGCCTGCTTGTGCTCCATGCGAAGGCGGCCCGCGGCCGCGAGGTGCTCGGGGACCTCCTCGCCGAGGATCTCCAGGGCGCGCTGCACCCGGGCGCCCGCGGCGACGGCGGCACGGGCCGAGCGGCGCAGATTGGCGTCGTCGAAGTTGGCGAGGCGGTTGGCGGTGGCGCGCACCTCGCGCCGCATCCGCCGCTCCTCCCAGGCGAGCACGGACTCGTGGGCGCCGAGGCGCGTCAGCAGGGCGCCGATCGCGTCCCCGTCACGGACGACGACGCGGTCCACGCCGCGCACCTCGCGGGCCTTCGCGGCGATCTGCAGCCGCCGGGCGGCGCCGACCAGGGCGAGCGCGGCCTCGGGACCGGGGCAGGTCACCTCCAGGGAGGAGGAGCGGCCCGGCTCGGTCAGCGAGCCGTGGGCCAGGAAGGCCCCGCGCCAGGCGGCCTCGGCGTCGCAGGTGGCCCCCGAGACCACCTGCGGCGGCAGACCGCGGATGGGCCGGCCGCGGCCGTCCACCAGGCCGGTCTGGCGGGCCAGCTGGTCGCCGCCCGCGACCACGCGGACCACGTAGCGCGAGCCGCGGCGCAGGCCGCCCGGGGCCATCACGATCAGCTCGGAGCCGTGTCCGAAGATCTCCAGGATGTCCCGCTTGAGGCGGCGCGCCGCCATCGCCGTGTCCAGCTCCGCCTCGATCACGATGCGGCCGCTGACCAGGTGCAGGCCGCCCGCGAACCGCAGGATCGCCGAGACCTCCGCCTTCCTGCAGCAGGTCCGGGTGACGGGAAGCCGGGAGATCTCGTCCTTCACCGCTGCCGTCATCGCCATGGGCCGATCCTTCCATGCATCCGAAAAATACGGTCGTACGCGGCGGCAAGCAGCTCCGGGTCGTGCTTGGGGCTGCCGTCCTCGCGGGCCACCGGCGCCAGCTCCACCGTGGCACCGAACCGCTTGGCGGCATCGGTCAGGGACCCACGGTCGGGCACGGCGGCCTCGTCGGCCAGCACCACGTCCAGGGCGAGTTTAGGGGCGTGTCGGGCCAAAACCTCCAAATGACGCTGCGGAGAGAAGCCTTCGGTTTCTCCGGGCTGCGGCGCGAGGTTGAGCGACAGGACCCGGCGGGCCTTCGTCTCCGTGAGCGCGTCGAGCAGTTCGGGCACGAGCAGGTGCGGGATCACGGAGGAGAACCAGGAGCCGGGCCCGAGGACCACCCAGTCGGCGTCCAGGACGGCGGCCACGGCCTCCGGGACGGCGGGCGGGTCCTGCGGGACCAGGTGCACGGACTGCACCTCGCCGGGCGTCAGCGCCACGGTGGCCTGGCCGCGCACGGTGTCCACGTCGTCCGGGCGCTCCGGGTCGTGGCCCCTGACCAGCGCCTGGAGCTCCAGGGGCACAGCCGACATGGGCAGCACGCGCCCGTGCGCGCCGAGCAGCTTGCCGACCAGGTCGAGCGCCTGGACGTGGTCGCCGAGCTGCTCCCACAGGGCGACGATCAGTACGTTCCCGACCGCGTGCTCGTGCAGGTCGCCGCGGGACTGGAAGCGGTGCTGGATGACCCGGGCCCAGGTCTGGCCCCAGTCGTCGTCGCCGCACAGCGCGGCGAGCGCCTTGCGCAGGTCGCCGGGCGGCAGCACGCCGAGCTCCTGGCGCAGGCGGCCGCTGGAGCCGCCGTCGTCGGCGACGGTGACGACGGCGGTGAGGTCTCCGGTGATGCGGCGCAGGGCGGTGAGCGAGGCGGACAGGCCCATGCCGCCGCCGAGGGCGACGACCTTGGGCTGGGTGCCCCGCTTGCGGCCCAGGCGGTTCAGACGGAGCACCCGGCGGTTGGGCTTCATTCGCGCCCCATGTCCCGGTGGACGATGACCGTTTCGATGCCGGCGGAGGACAGGCTCGCGGCGAGCCTCTCGGACGTGGCGACGGAGCGGTGCTTGCCGCCCGTGCAGCCCACGGCGATGGTCACGTACCGCTTGCCCTCGCGGCGGTAGCCCGCGGCGATCAGCTGGAGCAGCTCGGTGTAGCGGTCGAGGAACTCCTTGGCGCCCGGCTGGTTGAAGACGTACGCCGACACCTCTTCGTTGAGACCGGTGTAGGGGCGCAGCTCCGGGACCCAGTGCGGGTTGGGCAGGAAGCGCATGTCCACCACGAGGTCCGCGTCGACCGGCAGGCCGTACTTGAAGCCGAAGGACATCACCGTGGCCCGCAGCTCGGGCTCCTCGTCGCCCGCGAACTGGGCGTCCATCTTGGCGCGCAGCTCGTGCACGTTCAGGCTGGAGGTGTCGATGACCAGGTCGGCGTCGCCGCGCAGCTCGCGCAGGAGCTCGCGCTCGGCGGCGATGCCGTCGACGATGCGGCCGTCGCCCTGCAGCGGGTGCGGGCGGCGCACCGACTCGAAGCGGCGCACCAGGGCCTCGTCCGAGGACTCCAGGAAGACGATGCGCCGGGTGACGTGCTTGGACTCCAGGTCCGCGAGGGACTCGCGGAGGTTGTCGAAGAAGCGGCGGCCGCGCACGTCGACGACGACCGCGATGCGCGCCACGTTGCCCTGCGAGCGGGCGCCCAGCTCGACCATGGTGGGGATCAGCGCGGGCGGCAGGTTGTCCACGACGAACCAGCCGAGGTCCTCCAGACACTTGGCGGCCGTGCTGCGCCCCGCGCCGGACATGCCGGAGATGATGACCAGCTCCGGGATGGCCGCTTCGGCGGCCTCGCCCGGCTCTATGGTCGTGCCCGTACTCACCTGGGTACCGCCTTCGTCGTGCTCGCTCATGTCTCCATCCCCCGTCGTCGTTCCGGAACGCCCACGTGCGTGGCCGTCCCGCCTTCATCCGGGGCCGCGGTCGGTGTGGCCCCCTTGTCGTGGGACGAGTCTCCCGCCGGTGCGGGCTCCTCGCCTTCTTCCGAGTCTCCCGCCCCCGCGAGGTCCTCGTCTTCCATGATCTCTCCTGTGGCGGTGTTCACGGCGGGGGGCGCCGGTGCCGCCTGGGCGAAGGCCACGAGGACGGCCTCCGCCGTCTTGCGGCCGATGCCCGGAACCTCGCAGATCTGGTCGATGGTGGCGGACCTGAGCCGCTTCAGCGACCCGAAGTGCTTGATCAGTGTCTGCTTCCTGGACTCGCCGAGGCCGGGCACGGCGTCCAGCGGGCTCGCCCTGAACCGCTTGGCCCGTTTGGACCGCTGATACGTGATCGCGAAACGGTGCGCCTCGTCTCGTACGCGCTGGAGCAGATAGAGCCCCTCGCTGGTGCGCGGCAGGACCACGGGGTCGTCGTCGCCGGGCACCCAGACCTCTTCGAGGCGCTTGGCGAGGCCGCAGACCGCGATGTCGTCGATGCCGAGGTCGTCCAGGGCCCGCTGGGCGGCGGCGACCTGCGGCTGGCCGCCGTCCACGACGACGAGCTGCGGCGGATACGCGAACCTCTTGGGGCGCCCGTCCTCCTCGGTCAGGCTCTCCTGGACCTCTTCGGCGGACCACTCCCCCGTCTTCTCCTTCTCGACGAGGTAACGCCGGAAGCGCCGCGTGATCACTTCGTGCATGGACCGGACGTCGTCCTGCCCCTCGAAGCCCTTGATCTGGAAACGGCGGTACTCGCTCTTCCGGGCGAGTCCGTCCTCGAAGACGACCATGGAGGCGACGACGTCGTCGCCCTGGAGGTGCGAGATGTCGTAGCACTCGATGCGCAGCGGCGCGCTGTCAAGCTCCAGGGCGGCGGCGATCTCCTCCAGGGCCCGGGAGCGGGTGGTGAGGTCGGAGGCGCGCTTGGTCTTGTGCAGGACGAGCGACTGCTGGGCGTTGCGCGCGACGGTCTCCATGAGGGCCTTCTTGTCGCCGCGCTGCGGGATGCGCAGGGACACGTTCGACCCGCGGCGCTGGGTGAGCCACTCCTGGACGGGTGCCACGGGGTCGGGCAGCGCGGGGACGAGCACCTCCTTGGGCACGGCGTCGCCGCTCTCCTCGCCGTACAGCTGCTGGAGGGCGTGCTCGACGAGGTCGGCGGTGGTGACGGCCTCGACCTTGTCGGTGACCCAGCCCCGCTGGCCGCGCACGCGTCCGCCGCGTACGTGGAAGATCTGGACGGCGGCCTCCAGCTCGTCCTCGGCGACGGCGATCAGGTCGGCGTCGGTGGCGTCGGCCAGGACGACCGCGCTCTTCTCCATCGCCTTCCTGAGGGCGTCTATGTCGTCGCGGAGGCGGGCCGCGCGCTCGTACTCCATCTCCTCGGCCGCGTCCGTCATCTGACGCTCCAGGCGCCGGATGTACGTGCCGGTGCGGCCCGTCATGAACTCGCAGAAGTCCTCGGCCAGTTCGCGGTGGTCCTCGGCGGAGACGCGGTCCACGCAGGGCGCGGAGCACTTGCCGATGTAGCCGAGCAGGCAGGGGCGGCCGGTGCGGGCGGCGTTCTTGAAGACGCCCGCCGAGCACGTCCGCACGGGGAACACCCGGAGCAGCAGGTCCACGGTGTCGCGGATGGCCCAGGCGTGGCCGTACGGGCCGAAGTAGCGCACGCCCTTCTTCTTCTGACCGCGCATCACCTGCACGCGCGGGAACTCCTCGTTCATCGTCACCGCGAGATAGGGATAGCTCTTGTCGTCGCGGTACTTGACGTTGAAACGCGGGTCGTACTCCTTGATCCAGGTGTACTCCAGCTGGAGCGCGGCGGTCTCCGTGGCGACGACGGTCCACTCCACGGAGGCGGCGCTCGTCACCATGGTGGCCGTGCGCGGGTGCAGGTTCGCCAGGTCCTGGAAGTAGCTGGCGAGGCGCTGGCGCAGGCTCTTGGCCTTCCCGACGTAGATCACACGACGGTGCTCGTCACGGAACTTGTAGACCCCGGGCGAGTCGGGGATCTGTCCCGGCTTGGGGCGGTAGCTGGAAGGGTCGGCCATGTCGGACAGCCTACTGGCGGGGTGTGACATCCCCGCGTCCCGACCGGGACGACCCGCCCGCCCCGGCGGGGCGGGCGGGAGACGTGCCGGCGGGCCGGGCCCGTCAGCCGAGGCGGCGCGAGCGACGCCGGACGAACGCGACCCCGGACAGGCCGAGCGCGACGGCGGCACCGGCGGCGGCCACCGAGGACACCACGGTCACCGGACCGTCCGCGCCACCGGCGGCGGAAGCGGTCCTGCCCGCGGAACCGGGCGCGGCCGCGGGCTTGTCGTAGCCTCCGGCCTTGCCGGACTTCGCGTACGCGGATCCCGGCAGCTTGTCCCCGTACGCCTTGTGCACCCGCCGCTGGTAGGCGGCGACCGTGGTGCCGTTCGCGCCGACGGCACGTATCGCGTCCCGGTCGAGCGGAAGGACCCGCTCCCCCTTCTGCACGTACCAGGCGTTGATCTGGGGCTCCAGGAAGACGGTGCCGCCGGGGAGCTTGTCGCCGCCCACGCGCGCGTAGCGCGTCTCGTCGTTCCCGGTGGCTATGTTCACCACCTGCCAGGAGCCGGACTGCCTGGCCGTCCACAGCGACGCCTTCTGGCCGTCGGAGGAGACCGCCTCGCTGGCGAGGAACTCCATGCGGGCGATCGGTGCGCCCCGCTTGCCCGCGACGAAGTCGGGCGACATGTAGTAGACGGGTACGGCCCGCTCCCCCGTCACGCGCGGCGCGGCCTTCGCCTTGCTGACCGCCCCGTCACGGGCGAAGAACCGGGAGAGCGTGTCGAGGGTCTCCGGGGCCTCGGCCGCGTCGTGGGCGGCGCCCCGGGTGGCCTCGGAGGGCGCGGCGGGCGCGGGTGGCGCCGCCGGTCCTGAGTCGGCGGTGGCGTGCGGCGCCGCGACCCCGAGCAGCAGCGCGGCGGCGGAACCGGCGAGCGCGGCCTTCAGGAGGCGGCCACGGGCGTAACGGCTCTCCACGGAGGCGTGGGGCAGGTGACGGGTCATCGCTCTCACGCCCCGATCCGGTACAGCGAGTGGGTCCAGGAGAAGGTGTTGTTGTTGACGTACCAGGAGTGCGACGCCCAGTTGTACCGGTCGCTCGACGGCCACGGGTCGCCCCAGTACACCCAGCTGTTGGCGGTGTCGTAGCCGTAGATGGTGTGCATGTGGCCGCCGCCGTTGGACCACTGGATGCGGGTCTCGACGGGGCGGTTGGCGTTGACCTCCGCCTGCACGGTGTCGTAGCGCAGCCAGCCGGTGACGTACGAGCCGCGGTTGATGCCCATCCAGCCCAGGGCGTTCTGGACGTTGCCCAGGGTGGCCTGGTTGTTGGGGCACTCGGTGTTCTGGCTGCGGTTGAAGGCGGCGTTGCAGAACTGGTTCTGGGAGTAGTTCTTGCCCAGGTAGGTGGCGATGGTGTTGCCCGCCGCCGCCCAGCACCAGTTGGTCTTCTGCTGCGCCTGCATGGTGACGTTCAGGCGCTTGGCGGCGAGGACGGACGGCTCCGCGGCGGCGCGGGCGCCGGCCGCCGGGGACGACGCGGAGGACGCTGCGGAGCGCGGCGCCGAGGTGTCGTGCGGGGCCGCCGCGGCCGTGGCCGTCGGCACGGCCAGCACGGCCGTCACGGCGACGGCGAGGGCGGACAGCCGTCTTTGCCGACTGGAGTTGCTGGATCTGTGGTGCATCGCGGTCCTCCCGAGCAGTGGGGGTTTGAGGTGGAGGAACGCGTCCGGACGCTGGATTGAGCATCAAGCCTTGTTGACTTCCGGTCAACACGCTTCAATGCGGGGTTAATGGAACCGTGAACAACAGCCCACCCCTGTGAACACCGGCCGTACGCTCACCTGGTCGCCCGCTCCGATCAGCGCGTACACACCCACGGTCTGTGTGAACGTTCACAGAAAGGACCAGCGGTGCGGCCCGCGCCCTCCCCCACGCAGCCCCCCACCCGCCTGCCCGCCTCTCCCCTCGCGGACACCGTCCCCGCGGAGCTGGCCTCCGCCCTGCGCACCGGCCCCTTCCACGTCGCGCTGCGCGCGGCGATCGCCGCGCGCAGGCTGCCCCTGCAACGCGTCCGCCACCACCTCGCGCGCCACGGCGTCAGCGTCGGGGTGACCAGCCTCAGCTACTGGCAGCAGGGCGCCCGCCGCCCGCAGCGCGCCGAGTCGCTGCGGGCCGTCCGCGCCCTGGAGCAGATACTCGACCTCCCCGAGGAGTCACTGATCCGGCTGCTCGCCCGCGCCGACGAGCGCCCCGACGGGGAACGGCCCCCCGCCCGTTCGTACCGCTCCCTGGTGGAGGCCGCCGACGTCCTGCAGGCGCTCCTGGCCGAGTTGGGGTCCCCGCTCGACGGCGGCCTGCACACCGTGGGCCACCACGAGCGCGTCCGCATCGGCGCGGACCGCGAGCTGCTCGGCCGCGACTCGGAGCACATCGTGCGGGCGCACCGGGACGGTGTGGACCGCTACGTCGCCATCCACCACGGCGACCCCGGCTGCGCGCCCGAGCGCACCCGGATCCTCGCCCTGGACAACTGCCGCACCGGGCGCGTCCGCTGGCACCACGACACCGGCGTCCTGGTGGCCGAGCTGCTCTTCGACGCACGGCTGCGCACCGGCGAGACGCACATGTTCCGCTACGGCTTCGAGGACGGCACGGCCGGAGCGAGCGGCGAGTACTTCCGCGGCTTCAGCTTCGCGGGCGGCCAGTACGCCCTCCAGGTCCGCTTCGCCAAGGGCGCCCTGCCCGTGCGCTGCCATCGCTTCACACAGCACTCGGCGGCCGCCCCGCGCGCGGGGCGCCGGGAGCTGACGCTGAGCGGCAGCCACCGGTCGGTGCACCTCGTGGAGCCGCAGGTGCGGGCCGGGATCATCGGGATCGAGTGGGACTGGGAGTGAGCGCCCGGGCCCGCCCGGCGCCGCCCCTGATCCCGCCCGGGCACCGGTCCCGCTCAGGCCCCGGGGCCCGCCACGATCTTGCCGCCCGCCACCTTCACGGGCAGCTCCTCCAGGGGCGCGACGGCGGGCTCCTTCAGCACCTTGCCGTTCTTCGCGTCGAACTGGCTGCCGTGGCAGTGGCAGATCAGCCTGCTGCCCTGGAGCTTGTTGATGGGGCACCGCGCGTGCGTGCAGATCGTGCTGAACGCCTTGTACTCGTCGTCCGCGATCCGGCTCACCACCACGTTGTGGTCGCCGTACAGCTTCGAGGCGCCCACCGCCACCTCGTCGGCCGCGCCCAGGTCCACCGGCTCCGTCGGCGCCGAGCGGTTGCCCTTGCCGTCGCCGGACGAGCAGGCCGTCAGACCGAGCCCGGCGACCGGGACGAGCGCGGCCGCTCGCAGCACGGCGCGACGGGCGTGGGGGGTGCCGGACATGAGGTCTCCACAGGTCAGGAGGGTTTGGCGACGGGGCAGACCCTACCGTTACGGACCTTCGGGACCGCGTCCGGCACGGGCGTGACCGTGTCGGCCCGCGCCGTGACCGAGTGCCGCCCGCCCCGGTCCGGCCCCGCGCACAGGCTCTAGCCTGTGCGCAAGCGGAGCGCAGGAAAGGACCTCTCAGTGATAGTCGCCGCAGGTGAAGCCCTCATCGACCTCGTTCCGCAGGACGCCGGTTCGCCCGCGGGCGCGGGGCTCTCCCCGCTCGCGCCCCGGCTCGGCGGCGGCCCCTTCAACACCGCGGTCGCGCTCGGCCGCCTCGGCTCCCCCGCCGCCTTCTGCTCCCGGATCTCGTACGACGCGTTCGGCGAGGCCCTGCTCGCGCGGCTGCGGGCGGCGGACGTCGACGTCTCGTGGGTGCAGCGCGGCGCCGAGCCGACGACCCTTGCCGTGGCCTCGATCGCCGCGGACGGCTCGGCCGACTACTCCTTCTACGTCGACGGCACGGCCGACCGGCTCTTCGCCGCGCCCGCGCGGCTCCCCGACGGCGTCCGGGCCATGATCTTCGGAACCTGCTCCATGGTCCTGGAGCCGGGCGCGAGCGCGTACGAG
Organism: Streptomyces spectabilis; assembly: GCF_008704795.1. Taxonomy (NCBI): domain Bacteria; kingdom Bacillati; phylum Actinomycetota; class Actinomycetes; order Kitasatosporales; family Streptomycetaceae; genus Streptomyces; species Streptomyces spectabilis. Next base: position 2,645,468 of record NZ_CP023690.1, read on the forward strand.
GAGCTGATGCGGCGCGCGGCGGCGGAGGGCGTGTTCACGGCCCTCGACCCCAACATCCGGGACGGGCTCATCCGCGACCCGGACGCCTACCGCGCCCGCTTCAAGAGCTGGCTGCCGTCGGTGGCGCTCCTGAAGCTGTCGGAGGAGGACGCGCGGTGGCTGGGCGGCACGCCCGAGGAGTGGCTGGCGTCCGGGCCCGCCGCCGTCGTGGTCACGCGGGGCGGCGAGGGCCTGTCGGTGCTCACGCGCGCGTGCGGCGAGATCAGCGTGCCGGGCGTCCCCGTGGACGTCGTGGACACGATCGGCGCGGGCGACACGGTCAACGCCGCGCTGCTGCACGGCCTGGCCGCCCGGGACGCGCTCTCGGCGGACGCCGTGGCCGAGCTCGACGCCGGGGCGTGGACGGATGTCCTGCGGTTCGCGGCGCGCGCTGCGGCCGTGACCTGCTCACGGGCGGGCGCCGAGCCGCCGTACGCCGCGGAGGTGGACGCGTAGACGCGTAGGGGTCCGCCCGAGCGGTCCGCGCGTGCTGGTGTGTCCGCGCGTGCCGTCTCAGCCGCTGACCGCGCGCAGGCCGCCCGGCTGGCGGCCGTTCAGCCGGTCGAGCGCGGCCGACGTGGCGTCGTCGGCCGGGAGGTGCACCAGCAGGCGCTGCCCGTCGACGTCGGGCATGGCGAGCGACTCGTACGCGAGCCGCAAGGCGCCCACCTGCGGATGGGCGAGGCGCTGCACACCGCTGCGGCGCGGCACCGCGGGCACGGCCCGGACGCGATCGGCGAACGGCGCTCCGGCGAGGACCGTCAACTCGTCCACGAACTGCAGCACATGGGGGTCGATCAACGGCGATTCGCTTCTGAGGTGCGCGATCTGCTCGTCGGCGACGCGCTCCCACTCGGGGAAGGCGGTGCGGGCCCGCTCGTCGGTGAAGACGAACCGCAGCAGATTGGGCCGGTCTCCGTCGAGCAACCCCAGCGGGCGGGCGACGCGTTCGTAACCCGTCGTGTACGCGATGACGTCGCTGAGCCGGTTGAGCAGCACGGCCGGAGTGGGCTCCAGGCGGGCGACGACGGCCCGCACGGTCGGGCGCACTTCCCGGGCCGGGGGCGGGGCCGCCGTGCAGCACGGGTTGTCGGCGCCGTTGCTCGCCTTTTCGAGGCGGCGCAGGTGGATGCGCTCCTCGATGGTCAGGCGCAGCGTGTCGGCGAGCGCGCCGAGGACCTGCGCCGACGGGTTGCGGTCACGGCCCTGTTCGAGACGGGTGAGGTACTCGACGCTGATGCCCGCGAGCGTGGCGACCTCGGAGCGGCGCAACCCGGGGGTGCGCCGGCGCGGCCCGCTGGGCAGGCCGACCTCGGTGGGAGTGACGGCTTCCCGGCGCGTACGCAGGAAGGCGCCCAACTCGTTGTCGCTCACCCCGCGAACGTACCAGGGGGTGACGAGGGTGGCGGGCCCGGATCGTGGCCCTGTCACTACCAGTCTCAGCCCGGCCTTCCTCCGCCTCCCGGCCCGTCCCAGAGTGGTCGGCATGAGCTTCGAAACCGCTGACGCCACCGTTGCCACCGCCCCTCTTCCGCTGCCCGCGGGCCGCTGGGCCATCGATCCGTTCCACTCCGCGGTGAACTTCACGATCCGCCACCTGGGCATCTCCAAGGTGCGGGGCCGCTTCGCCGAGTTCGACGCGGAGCTCGTCGTGGGCGAGACCCTGGAGACCAGCTCCGTGACGTCCACGATCCAGCTGGCGTCGATCGACACCGGCAACGCCGACCGCGACGCGCACGTCCGCGCCTCCGACCTGCTCGACGTGGAGCGCCGCCCCACGATGGCCTTCCGCTCGACGCGCCTCCACGGCGCCGGCGAGGACTGGACGATGGAGGGCGAGCTGACCATCGGCGAGGTGACGCGTCCGGTGACGCTCGCCGTGGAGTTCGGCGGGCTCGGTGAGTTCGGGGACGTCCGGCACGCCGGTTTCGAGGCGACGGGCGAGATCCGGCGCAGCGAGTACGGCCTGTCCTTCGCTCCCGGGATGCTCGGTGAGGTCGTCAAGATCCAGCTGGACATGCAGTTCCTGGAGCCCGGGAAGGGCGACGCGTAGCCCGGGGCGTCGCGCTCTCGCCGTTGCCGTCGCCGCCCCCCTGTCGCTGCCGTTGTCCTCGTCGTCCTCGTCGTCCTCGTCGTTCAGCCGTCACCGAAGGCGCCGTGCCGTCCCGCTCCGGCGGTGAAACGGGCGGCGCCTTCGGCCGCTTCGGCGAGCGCGTGCAGGCCGTGCCGCAACTCGCCCGCCAGCGCCCGCTGTTCGGGCAGCCCGTGCTGTTCACGGGCGGAGAGCCGGTCGTGCCGCAGACAGGTCTGCGGGAACGCGGCGATCTCGGCGGCCAGCCGCTCGGCGGCGGCACGGGCGGCGCCCTTCGGTACGACGCGGTTGACGAGCCCCATCCCGAGGGCCTCGGCGGCGTCCACGGGGCGCCCGGTGAGGATCAGGTCCATGGCGCGTCCCTCGCCGATGATCCGGGGCAGCCGCACCGTCCCGCCGTCGATGAGCGGCACGCCCCAGCGGCGGCAGAACACGCCGAGCACGGCGTCGTCCTCCGCGACCCGCAGATCGCACCAGAGGGCCAGCTCCAGGCCGCCCGCCACGGCGTGCCCGGAGATCGCGGCGATGACGGGCTTGGTCAGCGCGAGGCGGGTGGGCCCCATCGGGCCGTCGTGCACGCCGTCCACCTCGGCGACGTCGTTGCTGTCCGGGGTGTTCATCGCCTTGAGGTCGGCGCCCGCGCAGAAGGTGCCGCCTTCGCCCCACAGAACGGCGACGGACGCGTCCGGGTCGGCCTCAAAGGCCCGGAAGGCGTCGGCCAGGGCGCGGGCGGTGGGTCCGTCGACGGCATTCCGTACGTCCGGGCGGGAGAGGACCACGGTGGTGACGGATCCGCTCCGCTCGGTGCGGACGGCGGGCGCTGCGGGTGTGGGCATCTCGTCCGTCTCCCTGGTCGTCGTACGGGTCCCGGCGCCGGGCGCAGTCGGTCCCGGTTGCCTCAGCCGATCACGGTGGGGCGCCGCGCGACAAGCCAAGGACGCGCCGTCCTTGCGGAGGGCGCGTCCCTGGTGTGCGGCCTGGCCTGAGGCCTGGCGCGGTCGGGCCTCGCGGCCCGCGCGTGGTCAGGCCTTGCGGCTGCGTGCCGTCGCCTTCTTCGCGGGGGCCTTCTTCGCGACCGCCTTCTTGGCAGCGGTCTTCTTCGTGGCTGCCTTCTTGGCGGGGGCCTTCTTGGCGGGGGCCTTCTCGGCGGCGCCCTTGGTGGCGGCCGTCGCCTTCTTCGCGGCGGCGGTCTTGGTCGTCCTGGCCGTCGCCGTCTTCTTCGCGGGGGCGGAGGTGGCCGCGACGGCCGCCTTCTTCCGCGTGCGCCGCGCCGGCGGCGCGCCCGCGTCGCTGATGCGGTCGGCGACGACGATGTCCCGCAGGAACTTGCCCGTGTGGCTCGCGGGGACTCCGGCGACCTGCTCGGGGGTGCCTTCGGCGATGACGAGGCCGCCGCCGCTGCCGCCCTCCGGGCCCATGTCGACGACCCAGTCGGCCGTCTTGATCACGTCGAGGTTGTGCTCGATGACGATGACCGTGTTGCCCTTGTCGACGAGGCCGGACAGGACCTTGATGAGCTTGCTGATGTCCTCGAAGTGCAGACCGGTGGTCGGCTCGTCCAGGACGTAGACCGTGCGGCCCGTGGAGCGCTTCTGCAGCTCGCTCGCCAGCTTGACGCGCTGGGCCTCGCCGCCGGAGAGCGTGGGCGCGGGCTGGCCGAGGCGGACGTACCCGAGGCCCACTTCGTGGAGGGTCTTCAGGTGGCGGGCGATGCCGGGGACCGCCTCGAAGAAGCCGAGCGCCTCCTCGATCGGCATGTCGAGGACCTCGGCGATGGACTTGCCCTTGTAGTGCACGTCCAGCGTCTCGCGGTTGTACCGCGCGCCGTGGCAGACCTCGCACGGGACGTACACGTCCGGGAGGAAGTTCATCTCGATCTTGATGGTGCCGTCGCCGGAGCAGTTCTCGCAGCGGCCGCCCTTCACGTTGAACGAGAAGCGTCCGGGGAGGTAGCCGCGGACCTTGGCCTCCGTGGTCTCCGCGAAGAGCTTGCGGACGTGGTCGAAGACGCCGGTGTACGTCGCCGGGTTCGACCGGGGGGTGCGGCCGATGGGCGACTGGTCGACGTGGACGACCTTGTCGACGAGGTCGTCGCCGTCCACGCGCGTGTGGCGGCCGGGGACCGAGCGCGCGCCGTTCAGCTCCCGGGCCAGGTGCGTGTACAGGATGTCGTTCACGAGGGTCGACTTGCCGGAGCCGGAGACGCCCGTGACGGCGGTGAGCACGCCGAGGGGGAAGGAGACGTCGATGTCCTGGAGGTTGTTCTCCCGGGCGCCGTGCACCGTGAGCCGGCGGCTCGGGTCGGCGGGGCGGCGCACGTCGGGGAGCGGGATCTCCTTCTTGCCCGACAGATACTGGCCCGTCATGGACTTGTCGTTGGCGAGCAGCTCCTTCAGGGAGCCGCTGTGCACGACCTTGCCGCCGTGCTCGCCCGCGCCGGGGCCGATGTCGACGACCCAGTCGGCGACCTTGATGGTGTCCTCGTCGTGCTCGACCACGATGAGGGTGTTGCCCATGTCGCGGAGCCGGACCAGGGTCTCGATGAGTCGGTGGTTGTCCCGCTGGTGCAGGCCGATGGAGGGCTCGTCGAGGACGTAGAGCACGCCGACCAGGCCGGAGCCGATCTGGGTGGCCAGGCGGATGCGCTGGGCCTCGCCGCCGGAGAGGGTGCCCGCGGCGCGGTTCAGCGAGAGGTAGTCGAGGCCGACGTCGACGAGGAAGCGCAGCCGCTCGTTGACCTCCTTGAGGACGCGCTCGGCGATCTTCTTGTCGCGGGCGGTCAGCTTCAGCTGGGCGAGGAAGTCCGCGCAGTCGCTGATGGACATCGCGGAGACCTCGGCGATGGACCTCCCCATCACCGTGACGGCCAGGATGATCGGCTTCAGGCGCGTGCCCTCACAGGTGGGGCAGGGCACCTCGCGCATATAGCCCTCGAAGCGCTCGCGGCTGGAGTCGCTCTCGGCCTCGGAGTGGCGCCGCTTGACGAAGGGGACGGCGCCTTCGAAGGCGGTGGTGTACACCCGCTCGCGGCCGTACCGGTTGCGGTAGCGGACTTCGATCTGGGTCTTGTGGCCGTACAGCAGGGCCTTCTTGGCGCGCTGCGGGAGGCCCGCCCAGGGCATGTCCATGGAGAAGCCGAGCGCGTCGGCGAGGGCGCCGACGAGACGCGCGAAGTAGTCCTTGGTGTGGCCGTGCGACCAGGGGTGGATGGCGCCCTCGTTGAGCGACTTCTCCTCGTCCGGGACGAGGAGCTCGGGGTCGACCTCCATGCGGGTGCCGATGCCGGTGCAGTCGGGGCAGGCGCCGAAGGGCGCGTTGAACGAGAAGGAGCGGGGCTCCAGCTCCTCGAAGGACAGGTCGTCGTACGGGCAGTAGAGGTGCTCCGAGTACATCCGCTCGCGCTCGGGGTCGTCCTCGGGGAGGTCGACGAAGTCGAGCACGACCATGCCGCCGGAGAGGCCGAGCGCGGTCTCCACGGAGTCGGTCAGGCGGCGCTTGGCGCTCTCCTTGACCGTGAGGCGGTCGACGACCACCTCGATGGTGTGCTTCTCCTGCTTCTTGAGCTGGGGCGGCTCGGAGAGCTGGATGGTGGCGCCGTCGACCCGGGCGCGGCTGTACCCCTTCGTCTGGAGATCGGCGAAGAGGTCGACGAACTCGCCCTTGCGCTCGCGCACCAGCGGCGACAGGACCTGGAAGCGGCTGCCCTCGGGCAGCTCGAGGACCTTGTCGACGATGGCCTGCGGCGACTGGCGGCTGATCGGGCGGCCGCACTCGGGGCAGTGCGGCTTGCCGATGCGCGCGAACAGCAGGCGCAGGTAGTCGTACACCTCGGTGATGGTGCCGACCGTCGAGCGCGGATTGCGCGAGGTCGACTTCTGGTCGATGGAGACCGCGGGCGAGAGGCCCTCGATGAAGTCGACGTCCGGCTTGTCCATCTGGCCGAGGAACTGGCGCGCGTACGACGAGAGGGACTCGACGTACCGGCGCTGGCCCTCGGCGAAGATCGTGTCGAACGCGAGCGAGGACTTGCCGGATCCGGACAGACCGGTGAAGACGATGAGGGAGTCACGCGGGAGGTCGAGCGAGACGTTCTTGAGATTGTGCTCGCGCGCGCCACGGACGATGAGACGGTCGGCCACGCCGGTCCGCACCTTTCTTGAGAGAAGTGACAGGGGCGGGGCCCCCGTCCTTCACAGACTAGGGCGACCCACTGACAACGCCGGGCCGGAACCTGTGGTTGATGAAACCCGGACCATCAAGAGTGCCCGATGCCGCCACCGAGCGTATAGCACGGACATTCGATTTGAGGGGGTGCTCCACCGCCTTCACCCGAACGTGTGGCGGGGCTATCGTCTGGCCCATGATTGATCATGTGCGCGACCTGGCGTCTGTACGTGACGCGACCGAAAGACTGCTGAGCGCAGTCTCCGCATGGGACAACGCCGCGACCGCCGAGCCGTCACGGCTTCCGGGCTGGAGCCGCGGCCACGTCCTCACCCACCTGGCACGCAACGCCGACGCGCTGGTAAACGTTCTCGCAGGCCGCCCCATGTACGCGAGCGCCGAGGCGCGCGACGGCGACATCGAGCGGGGCGCGCCGCGCCCCCTGGCCGAGCAGATCGAGGACCTGCGGCTCTCCGCGGCCCGCTTCCAGGACGAGGCCGACCGGCCCGCGGACTGGTCCCGGACGGTGGAGCTGCGCAACGGCGTCACGGACTCCGCCTCCCGGGTGCCGTTCCGGCGGTGGATCGAGATGGAGCTGCACCACGTCGACCTGGGCGTGGGGTACGAGCTGGAGGACCTGCCCGCCGACTTCGTGGAGCGCGAGATCGCCTTCCTCGCGGACCGCTTCCTGGGGAAGGCCGACGTCCCCGCGACCCGTGTCACCGACGGCACGCGCGCGTGGAGCACGGGCCGCGCCCTGGAGGGCGGGGAGAAGCCGGAGGTCACGGTCAGCGGCCCGGCACCCGCTCTGCTCGGCTGGCTCGCCGGCCGCCGCGACCCGGCGGAGCTCGCCGCCGCCCTGACCGTCGAGGGCGGCCCGCTCCCCTCTCTGCCCCCTCTCTAGGACGGATTAGCAATCCGAGCGCCCTGCGCGCGCCGCCCCGAGGGCGCGAAAATGGCCTTGCGGCCGTCCGGTTGACGTCGTTCAGCCTTGGCGTGTCCGAGCCCGTGGATTAGCAAGACGCTGGAGATCACTCGACAGGCACCCGGAAGTGTTGCTTCGAGCACGAGTATCAGGATCTTTCGCCTTCCGGATCTCCCCGGGCGGCCGTGCGCGGGGCGAACGGCCCAAGGGAGGTGCCGGAGCGATGGACGTGGTCTACGAGCGGTGTGCGGGGATCGACATCAGCAAGGCTGACGTGAAGGTCTGTATCCGGGTGCCCGGTGCCGGCAGGCGGCGCCGGGGCGAGGTGCGGACCTTCACGTCGATGACCTCCGGTCTGCTGGCCATGCGGGACTGGCTGCTGGCCGAAGGGGTCACCGTGGTCGGCATGGAGGCGACCGGGATCTACTGGAAGCCGGTGTTCTACCTGCTGGAGCACGACATGGAGTGCTGGCTGCTCAACGCCCGTCACATGAAGGCCGTGCCGGGCCGCAAGACGGACGTGAAGGACTCGGAGTGGATCGCCAAGCTCGTCGAGCACGGCCTGGTCCGTGCTTCGTTCGTGCCTCCGGAGCCGATCCGCCAGCTGCGGGACCTCACCCGCTACCGCACCGAGGTGATCCGCGAGCGCACCCGGGAAGCCCAGCGGCTGGAGAAGCTCCTGGAGGACGCCGGGATCAAGCTGTCCTGCGTGGTCAGTGACATCCTGGGCGTGTCCGGACGGGCCATGCTGGAGGCCCTGATCACAGGTGAACGGGACCCGCGGGTGCTCGCGGACCTGGCCAAGCGCCGCCTGCGGTTGAAGATCCCGGACCTGATCGAGGCCCTGACCGGCCGTTTCGGTGACCACCACGCCTTCCTCGCGAGGGCGATGCTGGACCGGATCGACGCCGCCACCGCGATGGAGGTGCGCCTCAGTGCCCGGATCGGGACCGCGCTGGAGCCGATGCGTCGCAGCGTGGACCTGCTGACCACCATCCCCGGTGTCAGCACCCGGGCCGCGGAGGTGATCCTGGCCGAGATCGGTGCGGACATGGCCCGGTTCGCCTCGGCCGAGCATCTGGCCTCCTGGGCCGGCGTCTGCCCGGGCAACCACGAGTCCGCGGGGCGCCAGCCCACGGGACGGACTCGGCACGGCGACCCCTGGCTCAAGGCCGCGCTGGGCCAGTCCGCGATGGCCGCCGCCCGTACCAAGAACACCTACCTCGCCGCCCGCTACCGACGCCTGGTCGCCCGCCGCGGCAAACGCCGGGCGGTGGTCGCCCTGGAACACTCCCTCCTGATCGCCGTCTGGCACATGCTCACCCACGGCGTCCCGCACCAGGACCTCGGCGGCGACTACTTCCTGGAACGCACCGGGAAGACCCGGGCCACCCGACGGCTCATCAGCCAGCTCAACCAACTCGGCTACCAGGTCAGCCTGCAGCCCACCGGGACTTCCTGACCCCCAGTTGATGTTTGCCAACGAAGAATTTTCGTATCAGGCTGACTTCCATGACGTACAGCGGAGCGGTGAAGATCGGTGGACCCGCGGACGTGCACGAGCTGCGGGACCTGATGATCTCCAAGGTCGCGGTCGGGCCGATGAACAACAACGCCTATCTGCTGCGCTGTCGGGCCACCGACGAGCAGCTCCTGATCGACGCGGCGAACGAGTCCGGGACCCTGCTGACCCTGATCGGTGACGACGGCATCGCCGCCGTCGTCACCACGCATCAGCACGGGGACCACTGGCAGGCCCTGGAGGAGGTCGTCGGGGCGACGGGCGCGCGGACGTACGCGGGCCGCGAGGACGCCGAGGGCATCCCGGTGCCGACGGACGTCCTCGTGGACGACGGCGACACGATCGAATTCGGCCGGATCTCGCTCACCGCGCGCCATCTCGTGGGCCACACTCCGGGCTCGATCGCGCTGGTCTACGACGACCCGCACGGCCATCCGCACGTCTTCACGGGCGACTGCCTCTTCCCCGGGGGCGTCGGCAACACCTGGGAGGACCCGGAGCGGTTCGCGAGCCTCATCGGCGACGTCGAGACGAAGATCTTCGGCACGCTTCCGGACGAGACCTGGGTCTACCCCGGGCACGGCGACGACACGACGCTCGGCGCCGAGCGCCCGCACCTGGCGGAGTGGCGCGAGCGCGGCTGGTGAACGGCCGGGCGGCGCCGGGACCCGGCGCCGCCGTCAGCCCCGCGCCGCTCCGGCAGCGGCGAGCGCGGCCACCCGCTCCACTCCGAACACGTACCCCTGCACCCCGCACCCCGCGATGACGCCGTCGGCGCGCTGCGAGACGTACGAGTGGTGCCGGAAGGCCTCCCGCTGGTGGATGTTGGAGATGTGGACCTCCACCACCGGCATGCCGTCACAGGTGTTGAGCGCGTCCAGGATCGCGACGGACGTGTGGGAGTAGGCAGCGGGGTTGATGACGATGCCCACGTGGTTCTCGCGCGCCTCGTGGATCCAGTCCACCAGCTCGCCCTCGTGGTTGGACTGCCTGAGGTCGACCGACCCGCCGTGCGCCGCGGCCGCCTCGGCGCACCGGGCCTCCACGTCGGCGAGCGTGTCGGTGCCGTAGATCTCCGGCTGCCGCTTGCCCAGGAGGTTCAGATTGGGCCCGTTCAGGATCATGATCGGAGCGGTGGCGAGGGTGTGGGGCACAGGGACCTCCGTGCGTCGGGCTGCTGCTCACAGACGGTCTATCACGGTGCGTCGGAGGCCGTTCCTCACGGTGCGTCACGGGCTGTCCAGCGCGGTGCGTCACAGGCCGTTTATCGCGGTGCGGGTGCCGGGCGGGCCGACGTACGCTGCCGGGCATGACGCCGCCCGTGGAGCCGCCCCGGTACCCCCCGAAGCCCCAGCCCGGTGACCGCGTGGCGGTCGTCTCGCCGTCCTCCGGGCTTCCGGAGCTCTTCCCACTGCCCTACGACCTGGGGATCGCGCGCCTGCGGACGCACTTCCACCTGGAGCCGGTGGAACCCGGCGACGCGCAAGATGGGTGCCTCGCCGCGCGAGCGGGCCGATGACCTGCACGCCGCGTTCGCCGACCCGACCGTGAAGGCCGTCATCGCGAGCATCGGAGGCGACGACCAGATCACCCTGCTGCCGTTCCTGGACCGCGAGTTGATCCGCGCGCACCCGAAGCCCTTCTTCGGGTTCAGCGACAACACCGTCCTGCACGCCTTCCTGTGGCAGACGGGCGTCGTCAGCTTCCACGGCGCCTCGGTGATGTGCGAGCTGGGGCGGCCGGGAGCCATGGCTCGGCAGACCGCCGACTCCCTCCGGGCCGCCTTCTTCGTACCGGGGCCCTACGAAGTGGTTCCCGCCGACCGCTTCCGTGTCGTGGACGTCCCGTGGGACGACCCGGACACGTTCCTCGACGAACCGGCGACCGAACCGGGCGAGGGCTGGACCTGGCACCTGCCACAGGGAGCCGAGCGGGTCGTGGAGGGGCGCACCTGGGGCGGCAGCCTGGAGGTGCTGTCCTGGCTCCTGATGGCGGACCGCGAGATCGCCCCCGACCCGGCGGCGTACGACGGTCATGTGCTCTTCCTGGAGACGTCCGAGGAACTCCCCTCCGCCGCCGAGGTGTTCCGGATCCTGCGCAGCATGGGCGAGCGCGGGCTCCTCGCCCGCTTCGGCGCGCTCGTCATGGGCCGCGCGAAGAGCTGGAGCTTCGACCGGCCCCACGGCCCGGAGGAGCGCACCCGCTACGCGCTCGAACAGCGCGAGGCGGTGCTCCGGGCGCTCGGCGCGTACGCCCCGGACACCATGGCGGTCTTCGACGTGGACCTGGGGCACACGGATCCCCAGTACGTGATCCCCTATGGGGGCGTCGTCCGGGTGGACGGCCGGGAGAGGCGCATCACGGTCACGTACTGAAGCCCTTCCCGTAACCGCCCCGTACGGCGGGCAGTTGACGCACCGTGCACACCAGTGACTCTCCGTCGAACCCCCGGGCCGGTGCCGCTCCGTCGCTGCCGCGGCTCGCCGCCGCCGCGCTCGCGGGGACCGCCATCGAGTTCTACGACTTCTTCGTGTACGGCACCGCGGCGGCGCTCGTGCTCGGGCCGCTGTTCTTCCCGACGTTCTCGCCCCTGGCGGGGACGCTCGCCGCGTTCGCGACGTTCGGGGTCGGCTTCGTCGCCCGGCCGCTGGGGTCCGTGGTCTTCGGGCACATCGGCGACCGGCACGGCCGACGGCCCGTCCTGGTGGGCTCGCTGCTCATGACGGGCCTCGCCACCGTCGCCGTCGGCTGCGTACCGACGTACGAGTCGATCGGCGCGGCCGCTCCCCTGCTGCTGCTCGTCCTGCGGTTCGTGCAGGGCGTGGGGCTCGGCGGCGAGTGGGGCGGGGCGGTGCTCCTGGCGGCCGAGCACGCGCCCGCCGAACGGCGCGGGCTGTGGGCGAGCTTCCCGCAGGTCGGCCCCGCGATCGGGTTCCTGTTCGCCAACGGCATCACCCTGGGGCTCTCGGTGACGCTCACGGAGGCGCAGTTCGCCTCCTGGGGATGGCGGATCCCGTTCTGGGTGGCGGGGCTGCTCGCGGCGGCCGGGCTCGCGCTGCGCGCCTCTCTGGAGGAGAGCCCGGACTTCCTGGGCGTACGCGAGCCCGCGCGCGTGCCGCTCGTCGAAGTGATGCGCGGCCACTGGCGGCTCGTCCTGCTCACGGCGGGCGCCATCGCGGTCGGGTACGCGGTCTTCTACGCCGTGACGACGTGGTCGCTGTCCTACGGAGTGGAGCGGCTCGGCGTGAGCCGTCCGGTGATGCTGACGTGCGTGATGGCGGCCGTCGTCGCCATGGGGGCGCTGACCCCGGTGTCCGCGCACCTGGGGGACCGCTACGGACGGCGTCCGCTGTGCCTGCTCGGGTGCGCGGCGACCGCCCTGTGGATGTTCCCGATGGTGGCGCTCCTGGCGACAGGACAGCCGCTGCTGATGTTCCTCGGCTTCCTGGTGGCCCTCATCGCGTTCACGACGATGTTCGGGGTGGTCGCGGCGTATCTGCCGGAGCTGTACGAGCCGCGTGTGCGCTGTACGGGGGCCGCGGTGGGCTACAACCTCGCCGGGGTGCTCGGCGGCGCGCTCACGCCGATCGTGGCGACCGCGACGGCACGCGGGACGGGCACGCCCTGGGGCGTGGCGGCGTATCTGACGGCCGTGGCGGTGCTGAGCCTCGGCTGCTTCGCGCTGCTCCCGGAGACGCGGCCCGAGAGCAGGGCGGTGCCGGTCACCGGGTGACGGGCACCGCCCCGCGCTCACGGGTTCATGGCCAGTTCCAGATAGGCCGCGAAGAGCACCAGGTGGACGCCGCCCTGGAGAAGGGTGGCCCGGCCCGGCACGACGGTGAGCGTGCTGACGCCGACCGTGAGCAGGAGCAGCACCATGTGGGTCGAGCTGAGTCCGAGCACGAGCGGTCCGGTCAGCCACACGGAGGCGATGGCGACGGCGGGGATGGTCAGGCCGATGCTGGCCATCGCCGAGCCGAGGGCCAGGTTCAGGCTGGTCTGCACGCGGTCGCGGCGGGCGGCGCGCACGGCCGCGATGGTCTCCGGGAGCAGCACGAGCAGCGCGATGATCACGCCGACGACGGCGTGCGGCAGGCCCGCGGACTCGACGCCCGACTCGATGGTCGGCGACACGCCCTTGGCGAGGCCGACGACGCCGACCAGGGCGAGGGCGAGCAGTCCGAGGCTGATCTGGGCGGTGCGGGCGGAGGGCACCTCGGCGTGGTCGTCGGCGTCGCGGACCTCGCCCTCCTTGGTGACCGGCAGGAAGTAGTCGCGGTGGCGCACGGTCTGCGTCGCCACGAACAGGCCGTACAGGACGAGTGAGGCCAGGGCCGCGAAGGTGAGCTGCGAGGTGGAGAACTCCGGGCCCGGCTTGGACGTCGTGAACGTCGGCAGGACCAGGCTGAGCGTGGCCAGCGTGGCGACCGTCGCGAGGGCGGCTCCGGTGCCCTCGGGGTTGAAGACGGCGACGCGGTGCCGCAGGGCCGCGGTGAGCAGGCACAGACCGACTATGCCGTTGCAGGTGATCATCACGGCGGCGAAGACGGTGTCGCGCGCCAGGGTGGAGCTCTTGTCGCCGCCGTCGGCCATCAGGGTGACGATCAGGGCCACCTCGATGATCGTCACGGCCACGGCGAGGACGAGGGAGCCGAACGGTTCGCCCACACGGTGCGCGATGACCTCGGCGTGGTGCACCGCGGCGAGCACGGCTCCGGCGAGGACCACCGTCACCAGGGCGACGACGCCACCGGGAAGCTCCCGCCCCCAGGTGCAGGCGAGCAGGACGACTCCGAGAACGGGCACTGCGGTTGTCCACCGCGAGGCGATGGCCCGGAGTCTGGGGATCATGTCTTCGATGCTGCCCCGCGCGCGGGAGGGCCGCGACTCCATACGTTCCTCTCTATGCGGAAGCGGTGCACAGTCGTGGACTGTGCACCGCTTCCGGTGGTTCGTTTCGGCGCTACCCGCTCCCTACGGAGAGGGGCGCCTTCGTACTGCCTCTCTACGGAGAGAGCGGTTACGCCTCGATGCTGTCCTTCGAGGCCTCGTCCTTGCCTGCCGCCGCCTCGCGCTCCTGCTGCTTCTTGGAGGCCATGAGGCTGGTGATCGTCGTGATCACCAGGACACCGCAGATGACGCCGAGCGAGACCGGGATGGAGATCTCGGGGACGTGCACCCCGTTCTCGTGCAGGGCGTGCAGGACGAGCTTCACGCCGATGAAGCCGAGGATCACCGACAGACCGTAGCTGAGGTGGACCAACTTCCTGAGGAGGCCACCGATGAGGAAGTACAGCTGTCGCAGACCCATCAGGGCGAACGCGTTGGCGGTGAAGACGATGTACGGGTCCTGGGTGAGGCCGAAGATCGCGGGGATCGAGTCCATCGCGAACAGGACGTCGGTGGTGCCGATGGCGAGCATGACGACCATCAGGGGCGTCATGATCTTCTTGCCGTTCTTACGGACGAACAGCTTCGTGCCCTCGTACCGGTCCGAGACGCCGAACTTCTTCTCGATGGACTTCAGGAGGCGGTTCTCCTCCCAGTCCTCTTCCTCCTCGTCGGCACGCGCCTCCTGGATGAGCTTCCAGGCGGTGTAGATCAGGAACGCGCCGAAGATGTAGAAGACCCACGAGAAGTTGGCGATGACCGCGGCGCCGGCGGCGATGAAGATCGCTCGCAGGACCAGGGCGATCAGCACACCGAACAGCAGCACGCGCTGCTGGAGGTGCGACGGCACCGAGAACTTCGCCATGATCAGGATGAAGACGAAGAGATTGTCGACACTCAGCGACTTCTCGGTGATGAAGCCGGCGAAGAACTCGCCCGAGGCCTGGCCCTCGCCCGCGATCAGCAGGCCGAGCCCGAAGAGCGCGGCGAGCACGATCCAGACGATCGTCCAGATGCCGGCTTCCTTGATCGACACATCGTGCGGCTTGCGCCCGATGAAGAAGTCGACCGCGATCAGGGCACACAGACCGAGAACGGTCGTCACCCACAAGGTCATAGAAACGTCCACTGCGCCTCCGGCGTCGTACGGCTACTGATCAGCGTCGTCGCTGCCGGAGGTCTCTTCCACCCGGGCACCCCACGGTGCCTGCCGGGCCGACGCCCCGGGACCGATGGCGGTCCGTATTGACGGGCACGTCGCGTACGGGAGTACTCCCCTCCGCACGGAGAAGCCTACGCGAAAGACCAAGGTTTGGTAAAGGCCACGGCAAACGGCCGCCAAGTGGCCAGGTCAGAAGGCAGATGCGATCACTTAGTCGACATACGCATCACTCGCCAGGGACACATGCGTCACGCGTCAGGGGCACACGCGCGCGTCGGCGGAGCTCAGCGGCTGCCGGTGCGCCGGGCCCTGCCCACGCCCGCCAGGACGTGGTGGAGGACCTCGCTGCCGGACGGCGGCAGCGGCGGCTCGTACGTCCACGCGTGGCCCACCCAGGGGTCGGCGAGGTGGTCGTCGGGCACCGGGGTCAGACGCAGGAGCGCGCGCCACAGCGGGTCGAGCAGCGGGCCGTACTCCCGGGCGTCCTCGCGGTCGGCGACCATCATCAGGTGGACGCCGACGGCCGGGCCCTCGTCGGCCAGATAGCGCAGCTGGGTCACGGCGCGGTCGTCGAAGCCGTGCGGGAAGTCGTTGACCACCAGGAGGTGCTCGCCCGTGTCGAGGTCCGGCGGCAGGGACGAGGTGACGCCGCCGCGGACGGCCATCTGTAGAAGATCGACGCGCTGGGTGAGCTTGGTGAGAACGGCGCCGGTGCCCGCGGCCCCGGAGGCGGGCGGCTCGTCGAGGACCCCGGACGTCACGAGCGGGGCGAGCGCGGCCGCGCCGGTGCCCGCCGGGTCGATGACGTGCACGGTGAACTCGCCGGGCGGATAGACGGCCAGCAGGCGCGCCGCGTGTGCGACGGCGCTGTCCAGGGCGAGGCGGCGCAGGGTGTCGGCGTCAGCGAGCGAGTCGGTGCCCGAGCGGCCGCTGTCGATCCACAGGCCGCGCTCCAGGGGCAGCCGCACCAGCATGGGGATGCGCAGGTCCGGGCGCTCGGGCAGCTGGAGCCCGCCGAGGCGCACGGCCATGGGGATCTCCATGGGCGCGCGGTAGGCGTGCCAGACGGGGCTCGACCAGTCGGCGAAGGCCGGGGGCAGCGCGGGCTCCACGACGTCCGCCTCGGCGGCGAGCTGGCCCAGGTCGCGGTCAAGCGCGGCCCTGGCCTGGTCGACGAGGTCGCCGTGCTTGGCGCGGGCGCTCTCGCGGGCGGCGTCGCCCGCGCCGCCGATGCGGCTACGCGGGTCGGAGAGGACCTTGTCCAGCTCCTGCTCCATGCGCGAGTCGGCGAAGTCGACGGCGCTGCGGTACGCCGCCGTGGTGCGGGCCAGGTCCTCGAACATGCCCCACACCTGGTTGTAGAGGCGCTCCTCCAGGGACCAGCCGGTGGCGTCGCCCGCGACGGGCTGAGCGGGCTGTCCCGGCGCGGCCCGCGGTGCGGCGGGCGGGGGCGGCGGGGGCGCGCTGGTCTGGCGGCGCGGGT
Source organism: Streptomyces spectabilis (assembly GCF_008704795.1). Lineage (NCBI taxonomy): Bacteria > Bacillati > Actinomycetota > Actinomycetes > Kitasatosporales > Streptomycetaceae > Streptomyces > Streptomyces spectabilis. The sequence continues at coordinate 2,661,745 of NZ_CP023690.1, forward strand.
GCGTGTAGTTGACGGGGCCGCCGTCGCCGGGCTGGGCCGGGGCGGCATCGCCCGGCGCGGGCGGGCCCGGCTGCGCGGGGGCGGGCGGGACGGGGTGGGTGACGGCCGGGTCGCCCTGCGGCGCGGCGGGGTGCCGGCCCGTGGTGTGCCCCTGGGCGGCGGCGCGCACCCGGGCCTCGTCCGCGGGGCGCGGCGGGGGCGGGGTGACGGAGCGGGCGAGGCCCTGGGCCACGGCCTCGTCGATGGTCGCCGCGAGGTCCTGGGCCTGGGGCAGGCCCTGGTCGGTGAGCATCTCGGCGAGGCCGCCCGCGTAGCCCTGGCCGACGGCGCGCACCTTCCAGGCGTCCTGCCTGCGGTACAGCTCCAGGGCGACGACGGCCGACTCCACGGAGAGGTCCGTGAGGGTGTAGCTGGCGATCTCGGCGCCGTCGAGGCCGGTGACGGCGACGAACGGCGCGGCGACGGCCCCGAATCCTGCCGGGCCCGCGACGCCGACGGGGAGCGCGAGCAGGACGTTGACCTGGTGGGCGTCGTCCGGCAGCGCGTCGAGGTCGACGGCGAGGCGGTGGTCGGCGGCGGCCTGCCGGGACACTTCGAGGCCCGGCAGGGTGGGCGCCCCGGGGTGGGCGACCCAGGAGGTGCCGCGCACCTTGCGCCGGTCGTCGCTGAGCGTGGCCGCGGCAACGACCGGTTGAGCGGCCGACACCCGGACTTCCAGACGGGTGCCGGGAAGCGGATGGTTCTGCCCCCTGACCAGCTCGGCCGTCATCGCGTTCGTTCCCCCTTGTCGGCCCCCTCGCCGGGCCTTCGTACGTACGGACTGCCGTCCGGGGACGGCCGAGTCGGGCCTTACAGGTGCGGCAGGATCGCCGGCATCAGGTCCTGGAAGGTGCGGCCGTTGGCAGGGCTGCCGATGGCCGTCATCTGCCAGCCGGTGCCCGCGCGGTGGACCTTGGCCATGATCTGGGCGGTGTACTGGCCGCCGCCGTCCAGGGTGTAGCGGGCGAGCTCCTGGCCGTTGGTCTCGTCGACCAGGCGGCAGAAGGCGTTCTGCACCTCCTGGAACGTCTGGCCGGTGAAGGAGTTCACCGTGAAGATGATCTGGTCGATGTGGACCGGGACGCGCTGGAGGTCGACGAGGATGGCCTCGTCGTCGCCGCCCTGGCCGACGCCGCCGACCAGATTGTCCCCGGTGTGCCGCACGGAGCCGTCGTCGCTGACGAGGTGGCGGAAGAACACCACGTCCACGGGCTGCTTGTCGGCGAACAGGACGGCCGAGGCGTCCAGGTCGACCTCGCGCGTCCGGGTGCCGAACAGGCCGCGCCGCGGGGCCGCCTGCCAGCCGAGGCCCATGCGCACCGCGGTCAGGACGCCCCCGTCGTTCTTCTGCAGGCTGATGGCCTGGCCCTTGGTCATGTTGACCGTCACGCGCTGTCCCCTTCTCGAACTCCCCAGGGCGGCCGCCGCCTTCCGGCGACCGCCCCATCACCCTATGCAGCGGTGTCCAGCGCGCCGCACCTCGGTCCGCACATTGTGTCGGTGTTGCAACACACCGCGACGTGCGGACCGTTCCGCGCTACGCCAGGCCCGCCTCCTTCATCTGCCGCAGTTCCTTCTTCATCTCCGACACCTCGTCGCGCAGCCGCGCGGCGATCTCGAACTGGAGGTCCGCGGCGGCGGCGCGCATCCGCTCGGTCATCTCCTCGATCTGCGCGGCCAGCTCGGTGGCGGGCTTGTCCGTGGGCACCTGCTTGTCCTTGGCGGACTTCTTCGCCGCCTTGGCGGGGGCCCCGGCGGCCGCCTTGCCGAGCGAGGGCACGGGGGCCTTGGCGCCCTTGCCGTCCTTCGTCTTGCGGTAGTTCGTCCCGAGGAGCTGCTCGGTGTCGACCTCTTCGCGCGCGATCGACGACACGATGTCGTTGATCTTCTTGCGGAGCGGCTGCGGGTCGATGCCCCGCTCCTTGTTGTACGCGATCTGCTTCTCCCGGCGGCGGTTGGTCTCGTCGATGGCCTTCTCCATCGCCGGGGTGATCTTGTCGGCGTACATGTGGACCTGACCGGAGACGTTGCGCGCGGCGCGGCCGATGGTCTGGATCAGGGAGGTGCCGGAGCGCAGGAAGCCCTCCTTGTCGGCGTCGAGGATCGCCACCAGGGAGACCTCGGGCAGGTCGAGGCCCTCCCGCAGGAGGTTGATGCCGACCAGGACGTCGAACTCGCCGGCCCGCAGCTCGCGCAGGAGCTCCACCCGGCGCAGGGTGTCGACGTCGCTGTGCAGATAGCGGACCTGGATGCCGAGCTCCAGGAAGTAGTCCGTGAGGTCCTCGGCCATCTTCTTGGTGAGCGTGGTGACGAGGACGCGCTCGTCCTTCTCGGTGCGCTTGCGGATCTCGTGCACCAGGTCGTCGATCTGGCCCTCGGTGGACTTGACGACGACCTCCGGGTCGACGAGTCCGGTGGGGCGGATGATCTGCTCCACGTGCCCGTCGGAGCGGGACATCTCGTACGCGCCCGGGGTCGCCGACAGATAGACGGTCTGCCCGATGCGCTCCTGGAACTCCTCCCACTTCAAGGGGCGGTTGTCGAGCGCGGAGGGGAGCCGGAAGCCGTGGTCGACGAGGGTGCGCTTGCGGGAGGCGTCGCCCTCGTACATGGCGCCGATCTGGGGGACGGTGACGTGCGACTCGTCGAGGACGAGCAGGAAGTCGTCCGGGAAGTAGTCGAGCAGGGTGTGCGGCGGGGTGCCGGGGTCGCGGCCGTCGAAGTGCATCGAGTAGTTCTCGACGCCGGAGCAGGAGCCGATCTGGCGGAGCATCTCCAGGTCGTACGTGGTGCGCATGCGCAGGCGCTGGGCCTCCAGCATCTTGCCCTGCTTCTCCAGCTCCGCGAGGCGCTCGGCGAGCTCCTTCTCGATGCCGTTGACCGCCTTCTCCATGCGCTCGGGGCCCGCCACGTAGTGCGACGCCGGGAAGACGTACAGGTGGTCGTCGTCGCTGATGACCTCGCCGGTCAGCGGGTGGAGCGTGGACAGCGCCTCGATCTCGTCGCCGAACATCTCGATGCGCACGGCCAGCTCCTCGTAGACCGGGAAGATCTCGATGGTGTCGCCGCGGACGCGGAAGGTGCCCCGGGTGAAGGCGAGGTCGTTGCGCGTGTACTGGATGTCGACGAAGCGGCGCAGGAGCTGGTCGCGGTCGATCTCCTCACCGACCTTGAGCGGCACCATGCGGTCCACGTACTCCTGTGGGGTGCCGAGGCCGTAGATGCAGGAGACGGAGGCGACCACGATGACGTCGCGGCGGGTGAGCAGCGAATTCGTCGCGGAGTGGCGCAGGCGCTCCACCTCCTCGTTGATCGAGGAGTCCTTCTCGATGTACGTGTCCGACTGCGGGACGTACGCCTCGGGCTGGTAGTAGTCGTAGTACGAGACGAAGTACTCCACCGCGTTGTTCGGCAGGAGCTCTCGGAACTCGTTCGCCAGCTGAGCGGCCAGGGTCTTGTTCGGCGCCATGACGAGCGTCGGGCGCTGGAGCTTCTCGATCATCCACGCGGTGGTGGCCGACTTGCCGGTGCCGGTCGCGCCGAGCAGGACGACATCCTTCTCACCTGCGCGGATGCGCTTCTCCAGCTCGGCGATGGCGGCCGGCTGGTCGCCACTGGGCTGAAACGGGCTGACGACCTCGAAAGGCGCCACCGTGCGTTCGATCTTCGATACGGGCCGCATGGGATCCACCGTACGACTCCGCACTGACAACGCCGCTCCGTCCGCCGTCGCCCGTCGGCGCTCTCACCACTTCTGCGGGGCGCGCGCACCTGGCCTGCGGCGGCTCCTGCGGCCCGGCCGCGCCGGTGCCCTGCGGCCGACGTGCCCGTACTGGCGCTCGCCGGAGCGCGGCACGGGGTAGGCGGGGGTGCGCGGCCGCGCGGCGGCCTTCAGGTCGGCCTTGCCGAGCATCATCAGCGGGTCGAACATCACGACCACGCCCGAGAGCAGCAGGAAGGCCAGGGGGCCGATCATGAGGGGCGCGAGCAGCTCGGCCGACGAGCCCCCGGGCGACGGGCTCGGGGTGCTGTGCAGGTGGACGCTGACGGCGGCCATGCCGGTGTAGTGCATGCCGCTGACGGCGAGGCCCATGACCAGGCTGGCGCCGAGGCTCCACAGGAAGCCCCTGACCTGCCCTGCGGCCCACAGCGCGGCGATGGCGGCGACGACGGCGATCACGACGGAGGCGGCGACGGTGAGGGTGTTGTACTGGAGCGTGCCGCCCAGGCGCATCCCGGCCATTCCCAGGTAGTGCATCGAGGCGATGCCCAGGCCCGTGATGGTGCCGCCGGTGAACAGGGCCGTCCCTCTGGCGCCCCGGTAGCCGACGATGAAGATCCCTACGCCGACCATGACGATGGCGACGGCGAGACTCGCGAAGGTCGTCAGGCGGTCGTAGGTGATGGGGGTCCCCTGGACGGTGAAGCCCATCATGGCGATGAAGTGCATGGTCCAGATGCCGGAGCCGATCGCGGCGGAGCCGAGGGCGAGCCAGCCCGGCCGCCAGGAGTGTGCGACGAGCAGCGACCTCGTGGTGCAGCGCAGGCCGAGCGCCCCGCCGAGACAGGCCATGAGGTACGCGACCACAGGCGTGACGAGCCCGTAGCTGAAGCCGTCGACCGTGCCCTCCATGAGCGCTAGCCCTTCCGCCTGTCGTACCCGAATGTCCCGGAACACCCCGTCCGCCCCCGGTCGACCGCCGGGTGACGGAGCGTCGGCTGAGGCGAGGGTAGGGCCCATCCAGGAACGTACGAACGATTTTCCGGCAAAGAAACACGGCTTCCGCGCGCGGGGTCCCCACATGGGTGGCTGGTGTTCAGCCTGTGGTCATCCTGCACCTGTCTGTAGTTGGCGGTGCACTGTCACGCTCACGGCATCCCCCTGAGTTCCGACGCGAGGAGAAGCCGTGCCCCCACGCGCAGCCGCTGCCACGACCGCCGCCCTTCTGGGGGCGGGTGCTCTGGTGCTCCCCTCCACCGCCGCCGCCGAGACGCCAGCCCGGGAGACCCGCGTCAGCGCGGCCGCCGCGCACGCCGAACCGCTGGTCGTCGCCCACCGCGGGGCCTCCGCCCACGCCCCCGAGAACACCCTCGCCGCCATCGACAAGGCCGACCGCCTCGGCTTCCGCTGGGTCGAGAACGACGTGCAGCGCACCAAGGACGGGGTGCTCGTCATCGTGCACGACGACAACCTCAAGCGGACGACGAACGTCGAGGAGGTCTTCCCCGGCCGCGCTCCCTGGAAGGTCAAGGACTTCACCGCCAAGGAGATCGCGAAGCTCGACGCGGGCAGCTGGTTCGGCGCCAAGTACAAGGGCGCGCGCGTGCCGACGCTCACGCAGTACATGAACCGCGTCGCGCGCAACGGCCAGCGGCTCGTCCTGGAGATCAAGAAGCCCGAGCTGTACCCCGGCATCGAGCGCGACACCCTGCGCGTGCTGCGCGAGACGGGCTGGCTGGAGCGCCACCGCGTGCGGCACGACCTGGTCGTCCAGAGCTTCAGCGCGGACAGCGTGCGGCAGGTGCGGGCGCTGCGGCCGGACATCAAGACCGGCTTCCTGGGGACGCCCGCCGTCGCCGAGCTGCCGAAGTACGCGAAGTTCGCCGACCAGATCAACTCCACGCACACGTCCATCTCCGACGGCTACGTCGCCGCGATCCAGCGCCTCAAGGGCCCGCACGGCAAGCGTCTGGAGATCTTCACCTGGACCGTCGACGAGCCCGCGGCGGCGCGGCGGGTCGCGGGCTTCGGCGTGAACGGCATCATCACCAACAAGCCCGACGTGGTGCGCGCGGCACTCCGCCACTGACGGGCCGGCCCGGCGGCGTTGTCAGTGCCCGGTCGTACGGTGGTGTCCATGAACGCCACGGGGCACACCCAGCAGGAGCAGCGGCGGGCCGGGCGGCCGGGCCCGGTCTGGGCCGTCGTCGCCAGCGACATCGGCCCACTGCTGCTCGCCGCGACCGGGACCGGCCTGGTCAACGTCGTCTTCCACGCCACCGACGACGTGCGGGACAAGGCCGTCGAGCGGCTCGGCTCCCGGCTCGGCGCCGAGCCGGCCGAAGCGCCCTCCTCGCCGCTGCTCGCGGAGCCCATACGCCAGCTGGAGGACTATTTCGCGGGCCGTCGGCGCGACTTCGAGCTGCCGCTCGACTGGTCGCTGATCTCCGGCTTCAACCGCCAGGTGCTGCGCGAGCTGGCGGCGGGCGTCCCGTTCGGGGCGGTCGTGGGCTACGGAGACCTCGCCCGCCGTGTCGGCCAGCCCGGAGCGGCCCAGGCCGTGGGCATGGCGATGGGCGCCAACCCGCTGCCGGTCGTGGTGCCCTGCCACCGCGTGGTCGAGAGCGACGGCGGCATAGGCGGCTTCGGCGGGGGCCTGGAGACCAAGCGGCAGCTGCTGGCCCTGGAGGGGGTCCTGCCCGAGCCGCTGTTCTGAGGCCGCGGGGCGACGGGCCCTCCCGCAGGCGGGCCTCGTCGCGGGGCGAGGCGTGTCGGTGTGTCGGCACCTGCTGGCACACTGCGCGCGTGAGCGCATCCTCCATATCCCCGTGTCCCCCGCCCCTCCGGAGAGGTGTGCCGCACCCGGCACAGCCGCCGTGCCCCTCGATGTCGTCCCGTACGGGCATCCCGTCGGCCGCGGCCGCGGCAGGCGGGCGATGACCGCGACCGAGCGGGTGTCCGCCGGACCTGTCGACGTGACGGACCTGCCCGCCCTGCGCCGCCGCGTCTCCGCGGTCCTGGTCGCCAGCCAGATCCTCGGCGGGCTCGGCGTCGCCACCGGCATCGCGCTCGCCACCGTGCTCGCGACGGAGGTCAGCGGCTCCGAGTCGCTGTCCGGGCTCGCGCCCACCGCGACCGTCGCGGGCACCGCCGTCCTCTCGGTGCCGCTGGCCGCCCTGATGACGGCCCGGGGCCGGCGCCCCGGTCTCGTACTGGCGTATCTGATCGGCGCGTTGGGCGCGGCGGTCGTCGTCGTGGCCGCGGCCGTCGAGAGCTTTCCGCTGCTCCTGGTGGGCATGGCCGGGTTCGGCGCGGCCTCCGCCGCGAACCTCCAGGCGCGGTTCGCGGCCGCCGACCTGGCCGAGCCGAGCGCCAGGGCCCGGGCCATCTCGAACGTCGTGTGGGCCACGACGATCGGCGCGGTGCTCGGCCCGAACATCGCGGCGCCCGCGGGCCGCAGCGTCTCCGCGCTCGGCATCCCCAAGGCGTCGGGGGCCTTCGTGTGGGCGGCCGGGGTGTTCCTGCTCTCGGCGGTCGTCGTGGCGGTGCTGCTGCGCCCCGATCCGCTCCTGACCGCCCGCGCCCTGGAGCCCGAGGCGGACACCTCGGCGGCGGGCGGGTCGCTGCGGGCCGGGATCGCCGCCGTCGCCGCCTCGGGGAAGGCCAGGCTGGCCCTGGTGACGGTCACCATCGCGCACACCGCGATGGTCGCGATCATGTCGATGACCCCGGTCGACCTCGGTCACCACGGGGCGAGCATCGATCTGATCGGCCTGGTGATCAGCGGGCACATCGCGGGCATGTACGCGTTCTCACCGGTGATGGGGCGGCTCGCGGACCGGCTCGGACGGCTCAGCGTCATCGGTCTGTGCGTGGGGCTGCTCGCCGTCTCCGCGCTGCTCGCGGGCACCGCGGGCAGCAACCACGCGCAGACGGCGGTGGGCCTCTTCGTCCTCGGCCTCGGCTGGTCGGCGGGCCTGGTGGCCGGCTCCGCGCTGCTCACCGACTCCGTGCCGCCGGGCGCGCGCGCCGCCGCGCAGGGCCTGTCGGACCTGACGATGAACGCGGCGGCGGGCGTCGGCGGCGCCGTCGCGGGACTCGTGGTCGCGCGGGCCAGCTACGGCTGGCTCAACCTCGCGGCGGCGCTCCTGCTCCTGCCGCTCGCGGCCCTCGCCCTGTTCAGCAGGGGCTCACGAGCCGCCGCCCGGCAGCGCGCCGACCCATCGGACACGCCCTAGCCGCCCAGCGTGATGTGGTACGCCTTGCGCAGCGTCTCGTGGACCGTCCACGTCGTGCGGTCGCCCTCGCGCAGGACGGCCGCGTCGCCGGGGCCGACCTCGATGACGTCGCCGCCCTCCACCTCGATGGTGGCGCGCCCGCTGACGACCACGAACAGCTCGTCGGCCTCGGTGTCGGTCACCACGCCCGGCGTGATCTGCCAGATGCCGCGCAGCTGCTTGCCGTCGGCGGACTCCCACAGGACCTTGCCGGTGACCACCGGGGTACCGGAGACGATCTGCTCCGGGTCCAGCGGCTCCTCTTCGAGGTCGACATCCGGGATGTGCACGGCAAATGAGGCAACGCTCTGATCATTCGTGGTCATGGCCGGTCACCCTAATGGGTTTGCCGCGGCACGCCGCCCGCCAGGGATGAACCCAGGAGCTCAGGCGGCCCGACTGGCAGGAGGCAGGCCCGTGTTGGTGGTGTCCGACGAGGTACAGGCGGCTCTCGCGCGGCGGCGGCCGGTCGTGGCCCTGGAGTCCACGATCATCGCGCACGGCCTTCCGCGCCCGCGCAATCTGCGCGTGGCGCTCGAACTGGAAGAGGCCGTGCGCGAGGAGGGCACCGTCCCGGCGACGATCGCCGTCCTGGACGGCCGCCCCCATGTCGGCCTGGACAAGGAGCAGCTGGAACGGGTCGCCGGGGAGGACGGCATCCGGAAGCTGGGCCACCGCGATCTGCCCCTGGCCGCCGCCACGGGCGCCAGTGGGGCCACCACGGTGTCGGCGACCGCGCTGCTCGCCGCCCGCGCGGGCCTGCGGGTGTTCGCCACGGGCGGGCTCGGCGGGGTGCACCGGGAGTGGACGGCGACGCAGGACGAGTCCGCCGACCTCGGCCTGCTCGCCCGCACGCGGATCACGGTGGTGTGCGCGGGGGTGAAGTCGATCCTGGACGTGGCGGCGACGCTGCAGCGCCTGGAGACTCTCGGCGTCGCGGTCGCCGGGTACCGGACGGAGCGCTTCCCCGGCTTCTACCTCGCCGACTCCGGGCACCCCGTGGACTGGACGCTGCGTACGCCGGCCGAGGTGGCGGGGGTGATGCGGGCCCAGGACGCGCTTGCCGGGCCGGAGTCGGCGCTCGTCGTGGCGAACCCCGTGCCCGAGGAGCAGCAGCTCGATCCCGCACTCCACACGCGCGTACTCGATGAGGCTCTACGGGAGTGCGACGCGCGGGGCGTGACGGGGCAGGCGGTGACGCCGTTCCTCCTCGACCACCTGGTCCGGCACACCGAAGGGGCCTCCCTGGAGGCGAATCTGGCGGCCGTACGAGGCAACGTCCGGCTGGCGGCACGGATCGCGGCCGCGTGGGCGCGGGGATGACGAGCGGGGGCCGCGCCGGGGACCCGGCGGGCGGAAGCCGTGCTCAGGGGCTGCTGGTCGTCGGTGACGTCGTCACGGACGTCGTCGCCCGGCACCGCACCCCGCTGGTGCCCGGCACCGACACCGAGGCCGCGATCCGCACGGTGCCGGGCGGCGCGGGCGCCAACGTCGCGTGCTGGGCGGCCTGCTGGGGGCACCGGGACGTGCGCTTCCTGGGGCGCGTGGGCGCCGACGCGGCGGCCTGGCACGAGGAGAACCTGGTCCGGGCCGCCGTACGCCCCCACCTCGTCGTCGACCCCGACGCGCCCACCGGCACCGTGATCAGCCTGGTCGACACGGGCAACGGCACGGCGGAGCGGACCTTCCTCACGGACAGCGGTGCGTCGCTGCGCCTCACCACCGCCGACTGGTCGCCGTCGCTGCTCGACGGCGTGGGCTGGCTGCACCTGTCCGGCTACTTGTTCTTCGCCGAGTCCAGCCGGGCGGCCGCGCGGGCGGCCCTCGGCGCGGCGCGCGCACGCGGCGTGACCGTGAGCGTGGACCCGGCGTCGGCGGGCTTCCTCGCACGGCACGGCACGGACCGCTTCCTGGCGTGGTGCGGCGGCGTGGACGTCCTGCTGCCGAGCCGGGACGAGGCGGAGCTGCTCACGGGCCTGCCCGGCGCGGCGGACGCGGCGCGGGCGCTGAGCCGCCGCTTCCCCACGGTGGTGGTCACGTCGGGCCGCGGGGGCGCGGTGGCCGCACGGGACGGCGAGGTGCGGGTGCGGATGCCCGCGGAACGGGTGGACGCGCGGGACTCCACGGGCGCGGGCGACGCGTTCACCGGCGCGTTCGTCGCCTCTCGGCTCGCGGGCGCGAAGCTGTGCGACGCGGTGGCCGAGGGCTGCGGCGCCGGGGCGCGGGCGGTGTCCCGGGTGGGGGCGCGCCCCGCGCCGACGGTTCCGCCGGACGGCGGCGGGCAGGCGTAGCGGCAACGGTTCCGGGGCGCCGCGGTGGGCAGGCGCGGCAACGACCCGGACCGGAATCTTCCGATCCCCCAGGCTGAAACGCGGTGGGGGCCGGACTGGCAGACTTGTCCCTCAAGTCCAGCACGAGGAGCCGCACATGTCGATGGGGAGCAACTTGCGGAAGGTGAGCAGCCTCCGCAAGGTCGGGAACCTGAGGAGCGTTCGCGGCCTGCAGAAGGTGGCGCGCCTGACCCGGCGCAGCCCGCGCGTCGATCTGAGCCACCCCGCCCGCTCCCCCCTGGGCTCCTCAGTGGTGAAGTGCGTGACCTATCGCAAAGGGGTGCGGCAGACCGCGGAGCGCGACGGTGACCTCGTCGAGGCCGTGGCCCAGGTCCGCAAGGACGACGACGGCTTCGTCTGGCTCGGCCTGCACGAACCCACGGAGCTGGAGTTCGCCGGCATCGCCGAGCTGTTCGGCCTGCATCCGCTGGCGGTCGAGGACGCGGTCCACGCCCACCAGCGGCCGAAGGTCGAGCGCTATGACCAGACGCTGTTCGCCGTGTTCAAAACCGTCTGCTACGTCGAGCACGCCGAGCTGACCGCGACCAGCGAGGTCGTGGACACCGGCGAGATCATGGTCTTCGTCGGCCGCGAGTTCGTGATCACCGTGCGGCACGGCAGGCACGGCTCCCTCGGCCCGCTGCGCGAGCAGCTCGAGTCGACGCCCGAGCAGCTCGCCCAGGGACCGGCCGCGGTGCTGCACGCGATCGCGGACCACGTCGTCGACGACTACCTCGACGTGACGGAGGCGGTGCAGGCCGACATCGACGAGGTCGAGTCGGAGGTGTTCTCCTCCACCGGGGCGCGCACGGCCGACCCCGGCCGCATCTACCAGCTCAAGCGCGAACTGCTCGAACTGAAGCGCGCGGTGGTGCCCCTCGCCCGCCCGCTCCAGGTGCTCGCCACCCAGCCGATACGCGTCATCGCCCCCGAGATACAGGCGTACTTCCGCGACGTGGACGACCACCTCAAGCGGGTCACCGAGCAGATAGCGGCCTTCGACGAACTGCTGAACTCGATCCTCCAGGCCCACCTCGCCCAGGTGACGGTCGCGCAGAACGACGCCACCCGGAAGATCACGGCCTGGGCCGCCATCGTGGCCGTCCCGACGATGATGTGCGGCATCTACGGCATGAACTTCGACCACATGCCCGAGCTGCGCTGGCGGTTCGGCTACGCACTCGTCATGGGGGTGATCGCCACGGCGTGCGTCGTGCTGTACCGGGGCTTCCGGCGCAACGGCTGGCTGTGACCGCGCGCCGCCCCGGCTCCGGAGCCGTCAGCCCTTGGCGTAGACGCTCTCGCACCAGGCCGCGAGCTGCTCCTCCGTCAGGTGCTTGGCCAGGTCGGCCTCGCTGATCATCCCGACGAGGCGCTTGTCCTCGATCACGGGCAGCCTGCGGATCTGGTGGCCCTGCATCTCCTCCAGGACGGCGTCGACACCGGCGTCCGAGGCGATCCAGCGCGGGGTGCCCTGGGCGAGTTCACCCGCGGTGACCTTGGCCGGGTCGTGTCCCATCGCCACACAGCGGACGACGATGTCGCGGTCGGTGAGGATGCCGCACAGCCGCTCGTTCTCGTCGCTGATGGGCAGGGCGCCCACGTCCAGCTGGCGCATCAGCTGCGCGGCGCGGTCCAGGGTCTCGTGGGCGGGGATCCACCGGGCCCCGCGGTGCATGATGTCTCCGGCGGTGGTCATGACGTACCTCCCGATGCCGGACGGCCGGCGCGGCGCGGGGGCACCGCTGGTACCGACGGCCTCGCTACGGCCTCATCCAGTCCCGACGACCTCATTGTCACCGCCCCGTCGGACGGCTGCACCCGCACCTGGTCAGCAGGGGACGGCCGCGCCGCGGCTCAGCCGTTCCACGCCGGGTGGCGCGGGTCGTCGGCCCGTACGACCACGTCGGCGGCGGACGCGGGGTCCCGCTCGGCCTCGTAGCGCTCGAAGGCCGGGAGCGTCCACTGCTCCTCGGGGGCCGTGCGCCTGCGCAGGGCCCCGGGAGAGAGCCGTACGTGCACCGTCAGGTCGAAGGGGAACCAATGGCCGAGCAGCAGAGGGCCGTGCAGCAACAGCGCTCCTCCCGGCGGGAGCTGGGCGTAGGGGCTGCGTGTGGCGCGGTCGGCCGCCGGGTCCCACAGGTCGGGCAGGACGCGTCCGGTGCCGCCGGGGTCCAGCGGTCCGAAGACCTCACGCCAGAGGGCACCGGTGTCGAACCAGCCGCTGTAGTAGGCCTCGACGTCCTCGTGTCCGTACTCGAACCGCAGCGAGGCGGGCCGCAGGAACCCCTGGGCGCCGACGACGAGCGCGGACCGCCCGCGCACGCGCAGCGCCTCGCCGACCCGCTCCGCGAGGTCACCGGGCCGGGCCGCGGGCGCGCCGTCGAAGGCGACGCGCGGCCAGGCGCCCCCGTCGGCGGGCGCCAGCTCCAGGAGCCGGTCGGCGAGGGTGTCCGTGAGCCGTTCCCAGGTGATCGCTTCGAGTCGCACGGGCCCATGATGCCCACCCGCCGAGGAGGCGGTGCGGGCGGGCGCGTGGGCGCGGGCCGCGTGCGGTGCGGCGCCGGGCGGGAAGGTACCTCCCATGGCACTGCCCCGCTCCACGACTCCCGCCGTCGGCACCGGCCTCGTCGTCTTCCAGCCGCTCAAGCGCAAGCGGTGCGCGGAGTGCGGGGCCGGGCCGTTGTCGCTGCTCACCCTGGAGGGTGGGGGGCCGCGCTGTCTGGACTGCGCGGACCTCGGGCACCTCGTGTATCTTCCGCGCGGCGACACGGCACTCACCAGGCGGTCGCGGGAAGGCAGCGCGCTCTCGGCGGTGGTGGTCCGCTTCAACCGGCGCAAGAGCCGGTACGAACGCCAAGGCGTCCTGGTCGAGGAGGCGGCGCTCGCCCTGGCCGAGCAGCGGTGCCTGGCGGACGCGGAGGCACGGGCGCGGCGGCGCGCGCGGGACGCCGTGCGCCGTGCGGCCCGGGACGAGCGGTTCGCGGCGGCGTTCGCGGAGGAGATCCTACGGCTCTTCCCCCGGTGCCCGCCGGAGCGGGCCGGGCGGATCGCCGCGCACGCCTCGGTGCGCGGCAGCGGCCGGGTGGGCCGCAGCGCGGCCGGGCAGGCCCTCACCCCGCGCGCGGTGACGGCGGCCGTGATCGCGGCGGTGCGCCACACGGAGACGGAGTACGACGCCCTGCTGATGCGCGGGATCCCCCGGGGCGAGGCCAGGCGCCGCATCGCCCGGGGCGTGGAGGAGACGCTGCGGGCCTGGGGACGAGGGACGAGCTGAGCAGCGCACGCCGGTGGCGAGACGGTGGCGCATGGAGGTGCGGGAACGGCGTATGGCCGGGGGCGCGTCGTGGCATTTGACTTGTCGTAGACACACCACACCGTGCAGGATCTTGCGCGGCGCGCCGACCGCCCCCAGGCCCGGTCCCCCCGCGGGAAGCCCCGAGGGAGCCGATCGTCCAGAGGCCGGACCCACTCAGGGAGTTGCCATGATCGAGGGACCCTACTTCGTGCTCACCGTCCTCGGTGCGGTCTCCTGCGGCCTTGTCGCGGGGGTGTTCATCGGCTTCTCCACGTTCGTGATGAAGGGCCTCGCGGCGCTGCCCCCGGCCCAGGGCATTGCGGCGATGAACGCGATCAACGTCACGGCGGTCACTCCGGCGTTCATGGCGGTGTTCATGGGGGCGACGGGCGTGTGCGCGGTGCTCGCCGTGGTGACGTTCGTGCTGTGGCCGGACGAGGGCACGGTGGAGCTGCTGCTCGGCTGCGCGCTGTATCTGGTGGGCTGCTTCGGCGTCACCGTGGCGGCGAACGTGCCGCGCAACGACGCGCTGGCGAAGGTCGACGCGGGGTCGGAGCGCGGGGCCGCGTACTGGCGCACGTATGTGACGGAGTGGACGATGTGGAACCACGTCCGCACCGTGGCGGCCACCGCGGCCTCGGTGGCCTTCGTCCTCGGCCTGACCTGACCTGGCCTGGTCTGATCGGCCCTGATCTGGCCTGCCCTGCCCTGACCAGGCCTGACCAGGCCGACCGGACCGCCCGACGGCCCCGCCCGGCTCCCGGCATGCCCGCCCCGCCCCCGCGACGTACCGTGACTCGAAGGACGCGTATCGCGGGCGGGGAGACGTAGGGAGACGGCCATGGCCGACCCCAAAGGGTTCCTCAGGGTGCCGCGCGCGGAGTGGCCGCGGCGGGCGGTCGGCGACCGGGTCAAGGACTGGGACGAGGTGTACGAGCCGGACGGACTGCTTCCGCTCGTGGTGGGGCAGGCGGACCGGTGCATGGACTGCGGGGTGCCGTTCTGCCACGAGGCGTGCCCGCTGGGGAACCTCGTACCGGAGTGGAACGAACTCGTCTCGCGCGCCGACTGGCACGCGGCGGCCGAGCGGCTGCACGCCACGAACAACTTCCCCGAGTTCACCGGGCGGCTGTGTCCCGCCCCGTGCGAGGCGGGCTGCGTGCTCGCGATCAACCAGCCCGCGGTGACGATCAAGAACGTCGAGGCCGCCATCGCCGACCGCGTCTGGGCGGACGGCCTCGCGCCGCCGCGGCCGCCTGAGCGGCTCACCGGCAAGAGCGTCGGCGTCGTCGGCTCGGGCCCGGCGGGTCTCGCGGCGGCGCAGCAGCTGACGCGCGCGGGGCACACGGTGGTGGTGTACGAGCGCGAGGACCGCGCGGGCGGGCTGCTGCGCTACGGGATCCCCGCGTTCAAGATGGAGAAGCGGCACCTGGAGCGGCGGCTCGCGCAGTTGTCCGCCGAGGGCACCCGGTTCCGTACGTCGACGCACGTCGGGCGGGACGTGAGCGCGGTGGCGCTGCTCGCCCGGCACGACGCGGTGGTCCTCGCCGTCGGAGCCACGGCGTGGCGGGAGCTTCCGGTGCCGGGCCGCGAGCTCGCCGGGGTCCGGCAGGCGATGGAGTACCTGCCGCTCGCCAACCGCGTGTGCGAGGGGGACCTCGACGCCTCGCCCCTGTCGGCGGCCGGGCGGCACGTGGTGATCGTGGGCGGCGGCGACACCGGCGCGGACTGCCTGGGCACGGCGGTGCGGGAGGGCGCGGCGTCGGTCACACAGGTGGACATCCGCCCGCTGCCGGGGGCCGAGCGGGACGGGACGGCGGAGCCGTGGCCGACGTACCCGCACGTGTACCGGGTGTCGCCCGCGCACGAGGAGGCCGGGGAGCTGGGGTTCGGGCAGCGCCCCGACGCGGACGCCCGGCTCTTCGCGGCGGCCACGCTGCGGTTCGCCGGGGACGCGGCGGGGCGGGTGCGGGCCGTTCACCTGGCGGGCGTTGACGAGGGCCGGCGGCCGGTGCCCGGCGCGGAGCGGGTGCTGCGCGCCGATCTGGTGCTGCTCGCGCTGGGGTTCCGGGGGCCGGAGGTGGCGGGTGGCGCGGTCGGGGAGCTGGGCGTGTCCGTGGCGCCGAGCGGGGCCGTGGTCCGTGATGCCGCGTACGCGACGGACGTGCCGGGGGTGTTCGTCGCCGGGGACGCGGGCCGCGGTCAGTCCCTGGTGGTGTGGGCGATCGCGGAGGGCCGGGCCGCCGCGGCGGCCGTGGACCGCTGGCTGATGGGCAGCACGCGGCTGCCGTCACCGGTGGGGGCCCACGACCGCCCCCTCACGCCATGACATCGCGGCGCCCCACACACACAAGACCCCCAGGACCCCCAAGCCCCTCAGAGGCCCCCGAGGACCTAAAGGCCAGCCCCGTCTCACCCCTTCCGCGCCACCCCGCCGAAGATCGGCACCGGCCCCTCCCCCGCCACCGGAACCCGCTCTCCCAGTTCCGGATGCCACGCGTCGACCACCGTCACGCCCGGCGCGGCCAGGTCGAGACCGTCGAAGAAGCGCAGGACGTCCACGCGGTCGCGCAGGGCGAGGCTGAGGGCGCGGGACTCGTACAGGTCGCCCGCGACCCGGGCCCGGTCGGGGGTGAACTCGCCGGTGCCGTGGGACAGCATCAGCCAGCTGCCGGGCGGCAGCGCGGACATCAGCCGCTCCACCAGGTCGTAGGGGCCGTGCTCGTCCGGGACGAAGTGGAGCAGGGCGATCAGGGAGAGGGCGACGGGCCGGGAGAAGTCGAGGGTCTGGCGGGCTTGTTCGAGGATCGCGGCCGGTTCCCGCACGTCCGCCTGGATGTACTCGGTGGCGCCCTGCGGCGTCGAGCGCAGCAGGGCCTCCGCGTGGGCGAGCACGATGGGGTCGTTGTCGCAGTACACCACGCGCGCGTCGGGGGCGGTGCCCTGCGCGATCTGGTGCAGATTGGGCTCGGTCGGGATGCCGGAGCCGATGTCCAGGAACTGGCGGACCCCGGACGCCGCGAGCCACCGCGTGGCGCGCTGCATGAACGCCCGGTTGGCCCGTGCGATGCCCGGGATCCGGGGGTCCATGGCGACGAGCTGACGGCCCATCTCCTCGTCGACCGGGTAGTTGTCCTTGCCGCCGAGCCACCAGTCGTACATCCGCGCCGGATGCG
Organism: Streptomyces spectabilis; assembly: GCF_008704795.1. NCBI lineage: Bacteria > Bacillati > Actinomycetota > Actinomycetes > Kitasatosporales > Streptomycetaceae > Streptomyces > Streptomyces spectabilis. The sequence continues at coordinate 2,678,586 of NZ_CP023690.1, forward strand.
GCTTGCTGGTGTCTATGTACGGCGACGGAGACGCCGACGCGGACTCCTCCGCGGCTCCCCGCCCGCCCATGCCGGTCCCGGTCAACTGCGGCTCCCTCGCCCGTTCGGCAACGCTTCGACAACGTACGGATCACGCCGGTTCCGCGCGCGGGGCGACCGCGGTCGCTACGCGCGTCACGACAGCAGGAAGTCGGCCTCCCCGGCCTTCGCTCCCTGTATGAACGCCCGGATCTCGCCATCGGTGTAGATGAGCGCGGGGCCGTCCGGGTCGGAGGACTGGCGCACGGCGACGCGCCCGTCGTCCAGCTTCATGGCTTCCAGGCAGTTGCCGCCGTTGCCACCGCTCCACGGCTTGTGCCAGCCCTCGCTGCCGAGCTCGCGGGCGGGCATGCCGTTGTAGATCCGGGAGGATCCGGGGGGCCGGGAATCGGCGCGGGTGTCGGGCCGTGACGAGGGGCCCGTGCCCGCTCGATGTCGATCTCGGTCCATTCACAGCTCCTTGCGGACATCCCGGAGGATCTCCTTCGTGCGTTGTGCGGTCGCGGCCTGGGCCGCCATGCGATCCATGACCTCCAGATGCGTCGCCACCTCGGCGCGCGCGTCCAGATAGACGGCGCCGGTGAGGTACTCGCTGTAGACCATGTCCGGCAGCTCCGCCATGGCGAAGCGGAAGAGCACGAACGGTCCGAACGTGCCCGGGTGCGGGCCCGCCGCGAACGGCGCGACCTGCAAGGTCACCCGAGGCATTTCAGTGGCCTCAAGCAACCGGTCTATCTGCGCACGCATCACCTCGGGTCCGCCGACGGGGCGGCGCAGCGCCGTCTCGTCCATCACGACCCACAGGCGCGGCGCGTCCTCACGGCTCAGCAGCGTCTGCCGCTCCATGCGCAGGGCGACATAGCGCTCGATGTCCTCCGGCCGGGTCTGGCCGATGGCTCCGGAAAGCAGGACGCCGCGCGCGTAGTCCTCGGTCTGGAGGAGACCGGGCATGAAGTGCGGTTCGTACGACCTGATGAGGCTCGCGGCCCCCTCCAGGCTGACGTACATGCTGAACCAGCCCGGCAGGATGTCGTGGAAACGCTGCCACCAGCCCGGCTTGTTCGCCTCCTCGGCGAGGGCGACGAACGCCTCGGCCTCTTCGTCCGGGATGCCGTACGCCTTCAGGAGGAGCTGCAGATACGGGATCTTCAGCGCGACCTCGGCGGTCTCCATGCGGCGCACCGTGGCCGGGGCCACACGCAGGATCCGCGCGGCCTCGTCACGCTTGAGCCCCGCGCGCTCACGCAGGTCCTGCAGGCGACGACCGAGAACGACCTGTCCGACGGTCGGCGCCGACCGCGGTTCGCTCACGTCTTACCTCCACCCACTACGCGTCACTCTCTGCATCGGATCTTGCCACTTCGCGTCACTCTCCGTAGTCACGCGTCGCACCAACTCACGCCGCACGGTGAGGCGTTGCGAGAAGTGTGCCATGCGGCGTCTCAAAGGAACACGCCACTGTGCACATTTCAGAGTGGCCCTTGCCAAGGTGTTCGCGCCGGGGCGATAGTGGAGAGCGTGACTCCGCCCGCATCGTTAGGAACTGAAGCCACCGATCCCCGACTTGGCGTGTGCGCCGAGGACCGGGCGGCGGCCGCCGAGCCCTGCGTCACCTTCACCCTGGCCGCGCTGCCGAGTTCCGTCGGCCGCGCCAGGCGGTTGACGCGTGACCGGCTCAGTTCCCTCGCGGTCGGCGACGACGCCTGCGACACGGCAGCGCTCGTCGTATCGGAGCTGGTCACCAACGCCATCGTGCACACCGCAAGCCGGACCGTCGTCTGCGAGATCCGCACGGAAGCCGACACCGTGCGGATAGCCATCCGCGACGAGGGCTGTGGTTCGGGGGTTCCACGCCCGACCGGCCTGCGCGGGCCTGACGAGGAGCACGGGAGGGGGTTGCTTCTCGTGAGCGCCGTGAGCAACGCATGGGGTGTCCAGGACTCCGGAACCGGCCTTTCGGTGTGGGCGGAGCTACCGATAGCCGGTTGCCCGCCCGACGGGGGCGCGTTCGGCGCCCTCACGGAACCGGCCTTCGGCGCCGCCGCGTTCGGCGGCATGGGGCTGGATTTGGACAACTTCGACGACTAGGGCGACGTCGTCACGGACGGCCACGGCAGGGGCCTGACCGGCGACACCCGCCACCGAATGGACCAGAGCGCCACCGGCGGCCTTTAGGCCGACGTGACGGGGATGCGAGTGCGACAGCGATGCGGTCGGGGGATAAGTGAGCGCGGGGACATCACGACTGTTCGGCCTTGACACCTTGGTACGGCTCTCGCGCGAGCGGGAGCGGGCGGTCGGACGGCGAGCCGTGAGTGTGCAGCCAGTGGCACGGCTCGCCGTCCCCGCCGGAATGGGGCAGCCCCTCGGCTGCGACGCGGTCGCGATGCCCGCGGAGTTCGGTCCGCGGCTCCTCGACCGGCTGCCCCGGGTGGGATGCGTGTACGAGGACGGACCGCGCTGGTGGTGGATCGTGCCCGCCGACTCCGACGTGGCCCTGGAGTGGCCGCCGGCGGCGTTCTACTCGCCGGGCGCCCTGGTGCCGGACACGGTGCGGGAGCCGGTCCTCGTCCACCAGCCGGAGGGCCCGGTCCCCTATACGCCGCCCATTCCGCTGTACTTGGCCCTGTGCCGGATGTCCGGGGCCGTCCCCGGGTGGGCAGGTCCGGTCCGCGCCTGAGCGGCCGGGACCCCTTGAGCGCCGGGCCGGGGACGGCTGGCCCCCGGCCCGACTCCACTCAGGCGGCGGCGCGCTCGCGGCACTCCCGCACGATCACCAGGAAGGCGTCGGTCGCCAGGTCCATCACGACCTCCGCGTGCTGACCCTCGCTGCGCCGGGCCCGCGCGAACTCCTCCGCCGGCCACGATCCGCGCGGTCCGCCCGCGGGAAAGCGCTCCAGCACCACTCGTCCGTTCATCATGTCCTGATCCCCCGTGTCCCCCGTCGTACTCGGTGCGGAGCGAAGGCTCCGCACCGAGTACAACGCGCGGAGCACCCCCGAGGACTCGCAACGTGACCGATCTGACACCGAGTTGGGGCACTCGGGGCACCGCTGTCGACGGCTCAGTACAGATATTCGTCGTACTCGTCGTGGTACCGCACCCGGGCGCTGCCCGCGGGCGCGCCGAGCTCCGACGCGCGCCCCTTGGGCTCCTCCCACTCCTCCTGGCGGCCGAGCGCGGTGAGGTCGAGCAGGCTCGTCGTGGAGCCGAGGCCGTCGAGTCCGCGGTCGAACGTCGCGTACGTGTGGAAGACGCGGTCGCCGTCCCGCAGGAAGCAGCTGATGCCGGGGCGGTCCAGGAGCCGTCCCGCCGGATCGGCGTACGTCGCGGTGAAGTCGCGGTTGAACTCCGGGCCGCAGGTGGAGTACCAGGGCACCACCCAGCCCATGCGGGCCTTGAACGGCAGGATGCGGGTGAAGGGGGCGCGCGACGCCGCGACGAACGTCGTGCCCCGGGCCCGCAGATGGGCGAGGTGCCCGATCTGGTCGAGGAAGGCCGAGCAGCTGCGGCAGCCCGCGTCCCACTCGGGGGCGAACATGAAGTGGTAGACGATGAGCTGGGCGCGTCCGGCGAACAGGTCGAGCAGCGTCGCCTTGCCGTCGGCGCCGTCGAACACGTACTCCTTGTCGATCTCCACCATCGGGAGCTCGCGCCGCTCGGCGTTCAGCGCGTCGCGGGCACGCGTGGCGGCCTTCTCCTTGGCGAGCAGCTCCTCGCGCGCGGCCTGCCACTCCGCGCGCGTGACGATGTGCGGAAGTCCCATGGCGCTTTCCTCCGGTCGCGATCCACGGTTCTCGGGCGTTCTCAGGAGGGTGGACCGGGGGTCTCACCGGAACTCATCGGTCGCGGAGGGGATTCTTTGGAGATTTCTCGCCGACTCGGCACACGACCGGGAGTTCGAGCAGGCCACGGGCGCGCATCGAGGGGCGCCACCGCAGTTCCTCCTCGGGTACGGCGAGCGCGAGGCCGGGGAAGCGCTCGATGAGCGCGGCGAGCGCCGTCGTCGTCTCCATGCGGGCGAGCGGGGCGCCCAGGCAGTAGTGGATGCCGTGGCCGAGCGCGAGGTGGCCGCCGGCGTCGCGGGTGACGTCGAGCCGGTCGGGGTCGGCGAACCGGTCGGGGTCGCGGCCAGCGGAGCCGGGCGAGAGCAGCACGGTCTCCCCCTTGGGCACGCGGACGCCGCCGATCGTGACGTCCTCCACGGGGAAGCGGCGGATGGCGAGCAGCACCGGGCCCTCGTGGCGCATGAACTCCTCGACGGCGCCGGGCAGCAGGGCCGGGTCCGCGCGCACCGCGGCGAGCTGCTCGGGGTGGCGCAGCAGGCCGAGCACGGCGGTGCCGATGAGCTGCACCACGTTCTCGTACCCGGCGAACAGGATCAGGAAGGCGAGCGACATCAGCTCGTCCTCGCTGAGCCGTCCGCCGCCGTCCTCGTCCCGCACCGCGATCAGGTCGGACAGCAGGTCGTCGCCGGGCCGCTCACGCTTCTCGGCGATGAGCGCGGTGAAGTAGCCGAGCAGGCCCACGACCGCCTCCTTGGCGCGGTGGGGCCGGGCCGGATCGGGGGCGACGAGCGCGTCGGTCCAGGTGCGGAAGTCGGGCCTGCGGGTGGCGGGGACGCCGAGCAGGTCGCAGATGACGGCGACGGGCAGCGGGGCGGCGTACGCGGCCACGAGGTCGCCGCCGCCCGCCTCCTCGACGGCGTCGAGGAGTTCGTCGGCGGCGCGCCGCACCGGCTCGCGAAGGCGTTCCGTGCGGCCGGGCGTGAACGCCTTGACGACCAGGCGCCGGACGCGGGTGTGGTCCGGCGGGTCCATGTTCAGGAGGTTGGCGTCCAGGGCGGGCGGCAGCGCGAAGCCGCTGTAGTTGCCGGGCAGGGCGTGCGCCTTGTCCAGGGAAAGGCGCGGGTCGGCGAGGGCGTCGCGGACGTCGGCGTAGCGGGTGACGAGCCAGGCGGCGTTGCCGTCGGTGCCGGTGACGCGGCGCACGGGCGCGCTCTCGCGCAGGAGGGCGTACGTGGCGTACGGGTCGTGGGTGAGGCCGTCGAGCGCTTCGGGAGTCGCGGGTGTCGCCATGGGTCTCACCCTAAGGAGTGCCGGCCGGCGGCTGCCCGGCGGGCCGGGGCGCGAGGGACGGTTCGGCCCGCCCCCGTGCCGGGCCGTTCAGGCGTCGTACTCCTGGATCCTCCTGCCGTGTCCGCGCTCGACGAGCGCGGGCAGCCGCTGGGCCAACTCCCGTGTCACGGCGGGGACGTCGACGGTCAGCAGCTCCCGGTCGCGCATCAGGACGCGCCCGTCGACGATCGTCGTGCGGACGTCGCCGCTGCGGGCGCTGTGCACCAGGGTCGCGGCGAGGTCGTGCACGGGCTGGGTGTGCGGCCCGGTGAGGTCGACGAGGACGATGTCGGCCCGGCGCCCCGGCGCGAGGCTGCCGATCCGTTCGCCGAGGCCGACGGCCCGGGCGCTCTGCAGCGTGGCGTGGTGCAGCGCCTGACGGGAGGTCAGCCAGCGCGGGTCGCCGGTGGCGGACTTCTGGACGAGCGCGGTGAGCGCCATGGACTCCCACACGTCCAGGGAGTTGTTGGACGCCGCGCCGTCCGTGGCGAGGCCCACCGGGATGCCGAGGTCCGCGAGCAGCCGTAGCGGGGTGGGGCCCCAGGCGAACTTCAGATAGCCGCGCGGGGCGCTGGCGACGGCGACGCGGCCGGTGGCGGCGCGCAGGGCGGCGGTGTCCCGGTCCAGGATTCCGGTGCCGTGGGCGATGAGGACGTCGACGTCGAGCAGGCCGGCGCGGCGCAGGACCTCGATGGGCGTGAGGCCGTGCCGGGCGATGCTGTGCAGGCTCTGCGCGCGGCTCTCGGCGGCGTGCAGATGCACCAGGAGGCCGTGGTCCCGCGCGAGCCCCGCGGTCGCGGCGAGGTCGGCGTCGTCGACGGTGTACGGGGCGTGCGGGGCGAGGCAGGTGGTGACGCGGCCGTCGGCGGCGCCCGCGCGGCGGAGCGCGAAGTCGAGGGACGCCTCGCGTCCCTCGGGCCCCTGCGAGGAGAAGTAGGCCTGGCCGAGGAGGGCGCGCAGGCCGGTCTCCGCGACGACGTCGGCGACGGTGTCCATGGCGAAGTAGTGGTCGGCGAAGGTGGTGACGCCGCCGCGGATCAGCTCGGCGCAGGCGAGCCGCGCGCCCAGCTCCACGTCGCGTGCTTCGAGGTTGGACTCGATGGGCCACACGTGGTCGTTGAACCACTCCTCCACCGGCAGGTCCTCCGCGATGCCGCGCAGGGCCACCATCGGGGCGTGCGTATGGCAGTTGATCAGGCCGGGCAGGGCGGCCTGGCCGCGCGCGTCGAGGCGTTCGGCGGCGTCGAGGTCCGCGGCCGCCGCGGCCGTGGTGACATCGGTGATCACCCCGTCGCGGACGACGATCGCGGCGTCCTCGGCGAAGCCGACGCGCTCCGCCGGATCGTGGACGAGGGCCGTGCAGCCGGTGATGACGAGGTCGGCGGGGCCGGGCGCGGGACGCTGGGTCATCCGTTCACGGTACGGCGCCTGCGCATCCGTGTCGGCCCTCTGCCGACGGGCGGGTTCCGCGGGCACCCTGGCGTGAACTGACCGCCGGGCGCGCCGTGTCCGTCGCCGCCCCGCACCGGGAGGGAGCCGTCATGCTCCTCGCCACCTGGAACCTGGAGAACCTCTACCGTCCCGGCGGCCCCTTCGGGCCGAAGGACAAGGCGGCGTACGAGGCGAAGCTGTCCTCGCTCGCGGCGACGGTCCGCGCGCTCGACCCGAGCCTGCTCGGGGTGCAGGAGGTCGGCGACCCCGCGGCCCTGGACGACCTGGCCGGGCTGCTCGACGGCACCTGGCACACGGCCGTGTCGCGGCACGCGGACGACCGGGGCATCCGGGTGGGGTTCCTGAGCCGTCTGGAGCCGGAGGTCGTGGCCGACGTCGAGGCGTTCCCGCCGCAGCTGCGGCCCGTGCAGCGCGACGACGCGGGCGCGGTGGCCGCCGCGACGGGCCGCGGCCTGTTCGCGATACGGGTGGCGAGCCGCGCGCTCGTCCTCGACGCGGCCGTCTGCCATCTGAAGTCGAAGCTCCTGAGTTACCCCGGCGACCGGTTCCAGCCGCGGGACGAGGGCGAGCGGGCGCGCGTCGGGGCGTACGCGCTCTACCGGCGCACGGCGGAGGCGGCCACGCTGCGGGCGCTGGCCGACGAACTCCTCGGCGGGGACGGGCGGCAGCGGGACGTGGTGGTCCTCGGCGACCTCAACGACGAGGTGATGGCGGCCACCACCCAGATCCTGCTCGGCCCGCCCGGCTCCGAGCTGGGCACGCCGGGGTTCGCGACGCCGGACCGGGGCGACGCGGTGCGGCTGTGGAACGTGGCGCCGCTGATCCCGGCGGAGCGCCGCTTCTCCCGCGTCAGCTTCGGCCGTCGCGAGCTGATCGACCACGTGCTCCTGAGCCACCGCCTGGTGGGCCGGGTCGTGCGCGAGGGCTCGGCGGGCACGGGGCTCCCGGGCGGGCCCGGGGCGCTCGGCCTGCCATCGGTGGGCGCGGACCCGGCCGAGCGGCAGGGCGCGGCGGGCTCGGACCACGCGCCGGTGTGGATCCGGTTCCGCCCGTGACCGGCTGAGCCCCTGCACGGCACGGCCCGGCCCCCGGACGGCTAGCCGCGCGGCAGCACCGCGCCGAGCACCTGCGGCAGCGGATACCAGTCGGCCGAGACGACGCTGGCGTGCCGCTTCGCGAGCAGCGCGACCCGGTCGCGGGCCTGGGCCTCGGTCGGCCGGGTGCCGTCGATGGCGGGCGCCACCTTGTGGGCGTCGGTCATGACGACCAGATAGCCGCGGTCGGCGTACCACTTGGTGTCGACGGACCCGCCCGCGTACACCGAGGAGTCGCCGTCGAAGACCACGAACCAGGGCCGGATCGAGGCGTCCGCGTACCGCGTGCGCGGGTCGCCGGACGCGGCGCCGAGCACGGCGGGGAAGGCGGCGGCGTCGCCGGTCCTGCCCGCGGCGGCCAGGTCGCGCAGATGGGTCGCGTACTCGCGGTCGGTCCACAGGGTGTCGGCGGGGTTGTTCTGCTCGACGGTGCCGGGGATCAGCTCGACGACGAACTTGCCCGCGAGCGCGGCCCTGCCGGGCCAGCCCTTCGCCCGCACGGCCTCGTCGAGCGTGGCCCCGCCGGTGGCGAGGTCGCCGGGCCGGTACAGGGCGTCCCCGAGCTTGGCCTTGAGGAGGGCGTCGAGGTCGGCGGGCCCGCGTCCGTTGCGCGCCTGGAAGCCGTCCTTCAGCTCGACCTTGAGGAGCACGGGCCGGTGTCCGGGGTGGGCGTCGTGCCAGGCCTTCAGGTCGGCGAGGCAGCCGTCGAGGCGCTGGTCGCGCGCCTTGGTGCGCAGCTCCTCGGGGCGCTGCGCGTTCTCGCAGTTGTTGTCGTTGCCGATCGGGTTGCTGTGCGAGACGCGCCAGCCGCCGCCGAAGACGTTGGTCCACACGTCGAGTTCGAGCATGGCCGCGCCGGAGTCGAGCGCGTCGGCGAAGTAGGGGTACTTGGCCTTCTCGTACGCGTTGTGGACGCCGACGCCGGTGGTGGTGCCGTAGGAGGCGTCGCTCCCGGTGGCCGTGGGCTCCGCGGCCACCGCAGCCCCCGTGAACGAGGCCGCGACGACGACGCTCCCCGCCACCATCCCGCGTATCACCCTTCGCACCGCCACCACGCGCACCGCCGTCCCCTTCCACCGCACCGGTCAAGTCCGGGGAAACGTACGGGATTCATGTGACGTCGCGGAAGACGGCGACTTACGGCCACACCTCGTGGCGCTGCCGATGCGCGGGCCACCGCCCCCTTATCTTGTCGACCGTCGAAGATCGGACCTGGCGACCGTGTCCGGTCGTGCCCCGCTGCGAAAGGCCCCCTCACATGGCGCTCACCCTCACGCTCACCGGTCCCCGCCTTGCCGTCGCCGCGGCGGCCGCGGTCCTCGCGATCGGCGCGCCGACGGCGTACGCGGCCCTCGACGGCGGCCCGGCGCAGCCGCCCGCCGCCTCGGCCGCGGCGCGCGGCAAGCCCTTCGTCGAGACGCACCTGTTCTTCGGCACCGAGCGCCCCGACGGCGGCCCGGCCGTGACGGACAAGCAGTTCATGAAGTTCATCGACACCGAGGTGACCCCCGGCTTCCCCGACGGCCTGACCATCCAGCAGGGCCGCGGCCAGTGGAAGGACAGCAACGGCAGGATCGAGCGCGAGCGCAGCTACGAGCTGATCCTGCTGTACCCGACGGCCGACGCGAAGAAGAGCGACAAGCTGATCGAGGAGATCCGCTCCGACTACGAGAAGAAGTTCGCCCAGGACTCGGTGGGCCGCCTCGACGACCGGGCGCGGGTCGACTTCTGAACACCGGTCACTGAACACCGCCCGCTCGGTGGCAGGCCCGCCACCGAGCGACGCGGCACCTACCCGAGGTGCACGTCCCCCACGGTGTGGGCCTGAATGACGTTCCCGCGCTGCACTCCGCCGCTGATGGTGTTGTGCACGGTCCCGCCCCGGTCGTCGCCGCCGCGGCCCAGCTCGTCGAGGAGCAGGCGCAGCTCCGCCGCGGCCTCCGGGTCCGCCCGCAGGACGCGCCGCATCCGGTTGCGCCACTCGGCCCGCGCGTCGGCCTCGGCCTCGGTGTCGCCCGCGTCCCGCGCGGCGAGCAACTCGTCGCGCGATTCGTCGAGTTCACCGCCGACCCGGCCTTCCTCCGCGCCGCGCCGCCGCCCGAGGAAGGCCACGACCCGGCCGCGCGCCGCGGCCCATCCGTCCCCCGCCATCGCCTGCACGAGCGCGGTGGCCCCGGCCCCGGCGAGGGCGGCCAGCTCTGCGTCCATCGGGTCTCCTTCGTGACGGTCAGGCAAGCCCTTTCGCTTCGGGGCCAACGGTAGCCGGGGCCAACGGTAGCCGGGAGCACGGGAGTTGGCTGCGGCGGAGCTGAGGCTTCTTCGGTAGGAAAGTTTCCTAACAATTCTCCGCCGCGATATTGACGCGCACATGTCCACCTCGCCACCATTCCTGGCACGGCCCCTCCCGCACCCCCCATTCGCCAGGAGACGGACATGCCGCAGACCCCCCGTGCCGAAAACCGGAACGCCAACCGCCGCGCCGGACGAGCCCGTTGGCTCGTGCCCGCGGCCGCCACCACCGCCCTCGCCGCCACCGGCGGCCTGCTGCTCTGGTCGCCCGCCGGAGCCGCCGAGAACGACGGGATCGGACGGGCCGCGTTCTCCGCGGTCGCCGTGGGCGACATCGCCGAGCAGTGCACCAAGAGCGACAGCAAGTGCGCGCACCCGAAGACCGCGGCGCTCGTGCAGCGGCTCGACCCGAACTTCGTGATGACGATGGGCGACAACCAGTACGACGACGCCCGTCTGAAGGACTTCCAGAAGTACTACGCGACCACCTGGGGCGCCTTCAAGAACAAGACGAAGCCGGTGCCCGGCAACCACGAGACCTACGACCCGGCGGGCGCCCTCAAGGGCTACAAGTCCTACTTCGGGGACGTCGCCTACCCCGACGGCAAGAGCTACTACAGCTTCGACCAGGGCAACTGGCACTTCGTCGCCCTGGACTCCAACAGCTTCGACGACCGGGCGCAGATCGACTGGCTCAAGCGCGACCTCGCCGCCAACGGCAAGAAGTGCGTGGCGGCGTACTTCCACCACCCGCTGTTCTCCTCCGGCGAGCACGGCAACAACCCCGTCAGCAAGCCCGTCTGGAAGCTGCTCCAGGGCGCGAAGACGGAACTGGTGCTCGGCGGGCACGACCACCACTACGAGCGGTTCGCGCCGCAGACCGCGGACGGCGACGCCGACGCCTCGAAGGGGATCGTCGAGGTCATCGCCGGGACCGGCGGCGCCAACCCGTACAAGATCGAGGAGGTGCAGCCGCACAGCCAGAAGCGGATCACCAACACCTACGGCGTGGTGAAGTTCGACTTCGCGGACGACGGGTTCTCGTGGAAGCTCATCGGGACCGACGGTTCCACGAAGGACAGCAGCCCGGCGTACTCCTGCCACTGACGCCGGACCTGGTGCCCCGCCCATGTATCTGGCAACCACCGACGCGGTCGCCACGGCCACCGACGGCCGCCGCTCGCGCGGCCGCGTCACCGGTCCCGTCCTCGCGCTCGGCGCGGTCAGCCTCGTCACCGACATCTCCTCGGAGATGGTCACCGCCGTGCTGCCCCTGTACTTCGTCCTCGGGCTCGGGCTCTCCCCGCTCGCGTTCGGCTTCCTCGACGGGCTCTACAACGGCGTCACCGCCTTCGTGCGGCTGCTCGGCGGGTACGCCGCCGACCGCGGCGGGCGGCACAAGCTCGTCGCGGGCTCCGGCTACCTCCTCTCCGCCCTGTCCCGGCTCGGCCTGCTGCTCGCGGGCGGGGCCACCGCCGGGATCGGCGCCGCCATCGCGGCGGACCGGCTCGGCAAGGGCGTGCGGACCGCGCCCCGCGACGCGCTGATCTCCCTGCACAGCCCGCCGGACCAGCTCGGCCGCGCCTTCGGCGTGCACCGGGCGATGGACACCACCGGCGCGCTCCTCGGCCCGCTCGCGGCGTTCGCGCTGCTGTGGGTGACCGCGGACGCCTACGACGCCGTGTTCATGGTCAGCTTCTGCTGCGGGCTCTTCGGGGTGCTGCTGCTCGTCGCGTTCGTACCGGGGCGGGAGGAGCCGCCACCGGCCCGGCGGCGGGCGCGCGGGCCCTCGGCTCCGCGCCTCGCCCTCGCGCTGCTCCGCCACGCGGCGTTCCGGCGGGTCTGCGGCGCCGCCGCGCTGCTCGGGGCCGCCACGGTCGGCGACGCCTTCCTCTACCTGCTGCTCCAGCGGCGCCTGGACTTCGCGGAGAGCTGGTTCCCGCTGCTTCCGCTCGGCACCGCCGCCGTCTATCTGCTGCTCGCCGTGCCCGCGGGCCGGCTCGCCGACCGGTTCGGACGGCGCGGACCGTTCCTCGCGGGCCACGCCGCGCTCCTCGTCGCGTACGCCCTGCTGCTCCTGCCCACCGGCGGCCGGCCGCTGCTCGTGGGGGTGGTGCTCGCCCTCGGGGTGTTCTACGCCGCGACCGACGGCGTCCTCATGGCACTCGTGGCCCCCTTCGTACCGCCGGACCAACGGGCCAGCGGCATGGCCGTGGTACAGACCGGCCAGGCGCTCAGCAGGCTCGTCGCCGCCGCGGGCTTCGGCGCCGCGTGGACGCTGTGGGGCATCGGCACCGCGCTGACCTGCGCGGCCCTCGCGCTCACGGCCGCGATCGCGGGCGCGGCGGCGCTGCTGCCCCGCGCCGCGGAACCCCACGGCACGCTCCGACGGAGGACGACCTGACCATGACCCGCCCGCGCCCGACGTCCCTGACCACCCGGCCCCGCGTCCTCGCCGTCGCCGTGGCCGCCGCCGTCCTCACCACCGTCGCCGTCACCTACACCGTGCGGGCGGCGCACGAGGCGCCGCCCACCGTCACCACCTCCGAGTTCGCCCTGGACAAGGGCCAGTTGTACTTCCGCTCGACCCAGGCGGGAGCGGGGCGGGTCGCCCGGCTCCCGCTCGGGGGCCGGGGCCCGCGCACCACCGGCGGCCCCACCTGCGAGCGCTTCCACGCGGCCGGGGGCACCGGCCTGTGCCTGCTGCGCCGCCCGGGCATCCCGCCCAAGGCGTACGCCGTCGTGCTCGACGGCAAGCTGCGCGAGAAGCGGCGCATCGCCCTGCCCGGCATCCCGAACCGGGCACGGGTCTCGGCGTCCGGGCGCATCCTTTCGTGGACCATGTTCACCACCGGCGACTCCTACTCGGGCGGGGGCGGCTCCTTCTCCACGCGCACTTCGATCCTGGACACCCGCACCGGCTATCTGATCAAGAACATGGAGGAGATCCCGCTCACCCTCGACGGCCGCCGCCACCACTCCCCCGACGTCAACTACTGGGGCGTCACCTTCGCCCCCGACGACAACCGCTTCTACGCCACCGTCTCGACGCGGGGGAAGACGTACCTCGTCCGCGGCGACCTGCGGAAGTGGGCGGCGACGGCGCTGCGCGAGAACGTCGAGTGCCCGTCGCTGTCCCCCGACAACACGCGCCTGGCCTTCAAGAAGCGGGTGCGCGGGGGCACCTCGGACCCGTGGCGCCTGTACGTCCTCGACCTGCGCACGATGCGCGAGCGCCCGCTCGCCGAGCACCACTCCGTCGACGACCAGGCGGCGTGGCTCGACGACGACACCCTGGCGTACGCCCTGCCGGGCCGCGAGGGGCGGAAACAGGACGTCTGGACGGTGCCCGCCGACGGCTCCGGCCGCCCCGAACTGCGGATACCGGGCGGCAGTTCACCCGCGGCGGTGCGCTGACGCCGGGGAAATTGAGGTGCGCCCGCCCCCGGACTCCTCGCACGATGCCCCCATGACCACTCATCGCACCGTCGTCCCGTCCCTCTTCCCGCCCCCCGGATACGCCCACGCCGCCGTCGTCGAAGCCGGTACGCGACTCGCCTTCATGGCGGGTTCCGTACCCCTGGACGCCGAGGGCGCCCTGGTCGGCGAAGGCGACGTCGTGGCGCAGACGCGGCAGGTCGTCGCCAACCTCGACGAGGCCCTGCGCGCCATCGGCAGCGACCTGTCGCAGGTCGTGGCGAGCACCGTGTACGTCGTCGGGCACGAGCCCGGCGTGCTGACCGAGGCCTGGGAGGTCGTCCGCGCCTCGGGCCTGCTCGCCACCGAGCCGCACACCTCCACGCTGCTCGGCGTGACCGTGCTCGGCTATCCGGGCCAGCTCGTGGAGATCACCGCCACGGCCGTGGTGCCCGGCGCGTGAGCGTCACCCTGCGGGCCGCCACCGCCGGGGACGGCGCCGCCGTGGCGGAGGTCTATCTGCGCTCGTACGACGCCGCCCTTCCGACCGTGCGCCGGGCCCACACCGACGACGAGGTCCGGGACTTCATCCGGGACGTGGTGCTGCCCCGCGGCACGACGTGGGTGGCGGAGGCGGCGGGCTCCGTCGTCGGGATGATGGTCCTGGACGGCGAGCGGCTCGACCAGCTCTACCTCGCCCCCGCCTGGCGCGGCCACGGCATCGGCGACCGTTTCGTCGCGCTCGCCAAGGAGCGCGGGCCGGACGGTCTGACCCTGTGGACGTTCCAGGTCAACGCGCCCGCCCGGCGGTTCTACGAACGCCACGGCTTCACCGCCGCCCGGTGGACGGACGGCGACAACGAGGAGGGCGAGCCGGACGTGCGCTACGACTGGCGGCCCTGAACCGCCGGCCGGCCGCCACCCCGCCGCCGCCGACCGGCCGTCCCGCGCCGTCAGACGCGGCTGTTGCGCGCGAGTTCCAGCGCGTACCGCGGCCACAAGGCCCCGGCCTCGGGCCCGCCCCGACAGGTGCCGTCGGACTCGCCGGGGCGCTTCACCCACAGATAGGCGTCGACGGCGGGGTCGCCGGTGCGGGTGGTGGGGGCCGTGCCGAGGGCACGGCCCGGCGGGTTGCACCACGGTTCGACGCCCGCGTACGGGCCGTTGCCGTTGCGGCTGGTGTCGATGACGAAGTGCGCGGTGCCGCCGAGCGCCCGCGCGAGCCGGTGCCCGTACGCCGCGCTCACCGCGTCGGTGTGGAAGTTGGACACGTTCAGGGCGAAGCCGTCGGCGCGGTCGACGCCCGCGCGCCGCAGCGGGGCGACGAGCCGCCGCACCTGCGGGATCCAGGTGGCGTTGCCCGCGTCGACGTACACCTTGGTGCCCGGCTGCCGCTTGAGCCGGTCCACGGCGTAGGCGAGCAGCTCGTACCGCTCGGCGGTGTCGACGCCCGCGCAGCCCGCCACCGCGAGGGCCACGGCGTCCGGTTCGACGATCACGTACGCGCCGCGCGTGCCGAGCCCGGCCGCGAAGTCGTCGATCCACGTCCGGTAGTGGTCCGCGTCGCGCGCGCCGCCCGCCGAGTAGGCGCCGCAGTCGCGGTCCGGGACGAAGTACGTGACGAGCACGGCGGTGCGCCCCGCCGCGGCCGCCCGCTCCACGAACGAGCGCACCACCGGCTCGGGCCCGTCCTTGCTCAGCCACTCGGCCTGCGGCCGCACCGCGATCCGGGCCAGCGCCCAGGCGTCGGTGAACCGCCCCTGCCCCATCCACGCGGCGGCCTGCCGCGCGGCGCTCGTGTCCGGGTTCACCCAGAAGGAGACGTCGGCGCGCGGTGCCTGAGAGGCGGGCGCCGGGACGGCGGCGAGCGCGCACAAGCCGAGCGCGGCGACGAGGACACGGCGGACGATGGCCAAGGACGGCATGCGAGCTCCCGGGAGAGATTCAGCCCGTCCGGCGTGTGAGGACGAGGCCGAAGGCCGACGAACGGGGGTCCAGGGGGCGGAGCCCCGGCTTCGGGAAGGGGCGGGTCGGGGGAGAGAGGCCCGTCACGTCACCGCCGCCCCCAACGCCACGAACCCGCAGATCAGCACGGACAGAATCGCCAGCAGAGGCCACACGAACCGCAGATAGCGGTCGTAGCCCACCTTCGCCAGGGCCACCCCGCCGATGGTCACGGCGGTGGTCGGCACCCACAGGTTCATCCACCCGCTGGCCGCCGCCCAGGCGGTGACGACGACCGACCGCGACACCCCGGCGAAGTCCGCGAGCGGGGCGAGGATCGGCATGGCGAGCGTGGCGTGCCCGGACGTGGACGGGATCAGGAACGCGAGCGGCAGGTTCACCACGAACACGATCACCGCGAACACCCCGGACGACGTCCCCTTGACCACGCCCTCGATCGAGTGCAGGACCGTGTCCGTGACCTGTGAGTTGTTCATGATCACGGTGACGCCCCGGGCGAGCACGATCACCAGGGCGGGCGAGATGAAGTCGGCCGCGCCCTGGACGACGGTCGCGCTGAGCCGCTGCTCCCCCATCCGCGCGACCAGGCCCACGAGCACCGCGGCGCACAGGAACAGGGCGGCCAGCTGCGGGAAGGACCAGTCGAGTTCGAAGCCGTACGGCTCGGCGTCCGCGTCCCCGGTGAGCGCGCTCGACCACGGCACCACCGAGAAGATCATGAAGGCGAAGACCAGGGCGACGACGACCAGGATCGTCTTGTGCAGCCGGGTCAGCTCCGGCGCCTCGGATTCCGCCCGTCCCGCGCCCGCCGCCTGCTCGCGATCGCCCGGCAGGAATCCGCTGAGCGAGCGCTCGGGGTCCTTGCGCACGCGCCGCGCGTACCAGACGACGTACGCGACCGTCACGCCCGTGAGCACCAGCCACATCGCGAACCGCAGCACGATGCCGTCGCCGAGGGAGATGTCCGCCGCCGACGAGGCCACGCCCGTCGCGAAGGGGTTGACCGTGGAGCACAGCACGCCGATGCCCGCGCCCAGGATGATCGCGCCGACGGCGGTCATGCGGTCGTAGCCGAGGGCCAGCATCAGCGGCACGATCAGACCGTAGAAGCCGAGCGTCTCCTCGGCGAAGCCCTCGACCGTGCCGAGGACGGAGAACACCACCATGACGCCCGCGATGAGCAGCGCGCCGCGCTCGCGCAGCCGGTGGGCGAGCCGGCCGATGCCCTGGTCGAGGGCGCCGGTGGCGAAGACGACGGTGATGAACGCGCCGATCGCGAGCACGAAGAGGAACACGCCCGCGCTGCCGTAGAGATCCCCGGAGAGATCGGGTCCGACCCGGCCCGACTCGGCGTCCTGGATGCCGTACAGACCGTTGACAGGCGCGAGGAAGAGGTCGTTGAGGCGGTCGACGAAGGACTGCTCGCCGGAAACGCGGTGGTAACTGCCCTGGACGGGGGCGCCCTTGTCGTTGCGGTCGTACTCGCCGGACGGGATCAGGAAGGCGAGCAGCCACACGGCCACGGTGACGACGACGAGCACGGTGAGCGCGCTGGGGAAGGTGAACTTCCGCTTCGCGGCGGGCTCTTCGGGCCCGGGAGCAGGAGCGGGAGCGGGAGGAGGGGGAACGGGCGGAGGCGGGGACGCGCTCATGCCTCGCCTCCCGTCCGGTCACCGGCGCGGAAGCCGTCCGCGTACGCGCGCACGAAGGCGCCCATGGCCACGACGGTGTTGCGCAGCTCGGAGAAGAGGACGCGCTCGTTCGGGGCGTGCAGATTGCACATGCTGTCCTGCGCGCCGAAGAGGAGCACCTCCGCGCCGGGCGCCGCCGCGGCAAGGCCGTTGACCAGCGGGATCGAGCCGCCCGTCGCCACGTACGACGCGTCCGTGCCCCAGGCCTCCTTGAGGGCGGCGAGCGCGGCGCGGTAGGCGGGGCCGCCGGTCGTCGCCTCGTAGCCCGGCCCGGTGTCGCCGGGCGTGACGGTCAGCGGGACGCCGAAGGGGCGCAGGGACCGCAGGTGCTCCACGAGCCGGGCCTGCGCCTCGCGCGGGTCCTGGCGTGGATGGAAGCGCAGGTTCAGCTTCGCCCTCGCCTGCGGCACGACCGCGGAGGCGGCGTGCTCCACACCGGGCGCGTCCAGGCCGATCACGGTGATCGCGGGCCCGCTCCACAGCCGCTCGCCGAGGCTGCCGCTGCCGATCAGGGGCACCCCGTCGCGCACGCCCGCCAGGTCGCGGAACTCCTCCTCGGTGTACGAGGTGCCGGTCCACTCCTCGCGGCGCAGGCCCGCCACGGCCACGTCGCCGTGGACGTCGTGGAGGGTGGCGAGGGCCTTGAGCAGGACGAGCAGGGCGTCGGGCGCGGCGCCGCCGAACTCGCCGCTGTGGCGCGGCTCCTCGAGCGTGCGCGCCTCGACGACGACCTCGGCGGCACCGCGAAGCCCCGTGGTGAGGGTGGGGGTGCCGGGGCGGAGGTTGCCGAGGTCGGCGATGACCATGGCGTCGCAGGCGAAGCGGCCGGGGTCGGTGGGCGGATAGCCGTCGAAGGCGCTGCCGTACTCCTCCTGGCCCTCGACGACGATCTTCACTCCGACGGGCGGGCGGCCCCCGTAGGCGCGGAGCATCCCGAGGTGCGCGATGACGTTGGACTTGTCGTCGGCGATGCCCCGGGCCCGCAGGCCCCCCTCGACGGGCGTCGGTTCGAAGGGCGGCGACCGCCACAGCTTCTCGTCGCCGGGCGGCTGCACGTCGTAGTGGCCGTACAGCAGGACGGTCGGGGCCGCCGGGTCGGGCGGCGGGATCTCGCCGTAGACGACCGGAGCGGTGTCGGGCAGGTCGATGCGCTCGACGGTGGGCACACCGGCGTCCCGCAGCAGCGCGGCGACCAGGTCGTGGGCCTCCTCCACGGGCCCGCCCGGGAACCCGGGGAAGGCGATCGAGGGGATCGACGACAGCCGTACGAGGTCGGCGCGCAAGCCGTCCATCAGGCCGTCGACCGTGGTTGCGAGCTCTTCGGGCGTCATGGGCAGCACCTCGGGATCAGCCGTCATGAGTGTTTTGCCGTGATAAGCCCGAATTATTGGGTGCGGCGGCTCGCGGATTCCGGACGGCTCGCCGTACGTCGGGGCCGCCCGCACCGATGCCGCATTAAGGTCGACCCATGGCTTCGGAGACTTCGGGAGGCGACGCGACGGGGACCGTGCGCGTCGACAGCTGGATCTGGTCGGTGCGCCTGGTCAAGAGCCGCTCGATGGGCGCGGCCGCCTGCAAGGGCGGGCACGTGCGGGTCAACGGCGAGCGCGTGAAGCCGTCGCACGGCGTGAAGCCGGGCGACGAGGTCCGGCTGCGCCAGGCCGAGGGCCGCGAGCGGATCGTGATCGTCAAGCGCGTGATCCGCAAGCGGGTCGGCGCACCGGTGGCCGTCGAGTGCTACGCGGACAACAGCCCGCCCCCGCCGCCCCGCGAGGCGGTGGCCCCGGCCGGCATCCGCGACCGCGGCACGGGCCGCCCCACCAAGCGCGACCGCCGCGAGATGGAGCGCCTGCGCGGCGTCCTGGGCCAGCCGCCGACGCCGTAGCCCCGTCGCGGCTACAGCAGGAACCAGCCGTGGCCGCCGTACCAGTGGCCGCCCGCCCGCAGATGGTCGCCGACGGCCCGCTCCACCCGGGTGCGGCGCGGCAGCCGGGCCACCGGCAGGTCCCGGTCGCCGAAGACGAAGCCGATCGGCACGGTGTCGTCGGGCTCCTCGTCGCCGTACGTCGTGGCGAGCCGGAAGCGGTCCTGGAAGCGCACGATGTTCGCGTCGGCGGGCAGATACCGCTTCAACTGCGGGTCGAGCAGCCACGAGTGGCACACCGCGACCGCGTGGCGCTCTTCGGGGAAGTGGCGCGGGAAGAACTCCCGGGCGAGCGCCACCGAGCGGTCGCACGCCTCGGGTGACAGCGGCCCGTGGAAGTCGGGTATGTGCACGCTCAGACAGAGGTCCTGGGGGCCGAGGCGCAGCCCGGCCCGCGTGACGGACTCGGCCATGCGCGCTCCGAGCCGCGCCCGCTGGAACTGCAGGCGCCCCAGCTGGTAGAGCTCGCCCCGGAAGTGCAGGGCGTGCCAGGAGGGCACCGGCACGCCGCGGCCCCCGTGCCCCCTGCGGTGGACGGCCATGTGCCGCCCCAGATCGGCGAGGGTGCGGCGGGCGACGCCCTCGGGTATGCCGTGGCGGCGGTGGTACGCGCGCACGTACGGCAGCGCGGCGAGGAACACGTACACGTAGAAGCAGCTGCCCAGCTCGCCCAGTTCCTCCGGCAGGACCGGCATGCGGGGCTGCGCCCCGGGCTCGCCCAGATCGCGCACGAGCGCGTCGACGCAAGCCCCGAGGAGCCACCGGGTGTCGTCGTGCCCGAGCACGTGCGCGCGCAGGGCCACGAGCGCGTTGACGTCCTCGTGGGGCACGGCCAGATCGAGGAGGGCCTCGGTCAGCTCGTCGGCCTCCGGCAGCACGGCGGCGGCCGACGGCTCCCCCGCGTCCGCCAGCTCCTTCAGCCACGCGGCGAGCCCCTCGTCACTCTCCGCCGCGGCCCGCAGCACGTCCAGCACAGCCCCACCCACCTCTCGGTCGCCCCTTCCGCTCCGCCCGCGCCGGGTGGACCCTGGAAGGAGGAGATGACGTCCGATGCGCACAGGCAGTGAACCGGTCACGGCACGCAGCCCCTTGCGCATGCGCTTCTGGTTCAGCGTATGGGGCCTGATCTGGGCGACCGCGGGCACGGTGGCCTTCGCGCTTGCCGGGCGCCCCGGCTGGGCCGCGGCGTGCGGCGTGCTGTGGGTGGTGATCACCGTGGACATGGCGCTCGTCCTGCGCCACATCCGGCAGGGGCCGCACTTCCAGCCGGGGCGCGACGTGCCGCCGTACGAGCCGCCGAAGGCCTGAGCGCGCCGCGACCCTCACGCGCGGCCGCTGGTGCCGCCCGTGTCGTCAGGGGGGTCGAACCGCGCCGCCGCCAGATACTCCGGCTGCGGGTCGAGCGCCGCCGCGAGCCGGAAGTGGCGGCGCGCCTGGTCGGGCCGCAGGGCGCGCTCATAGGTGCGGGCGAGTGCGAAGTGCGCGAACGCGTTGTCCGGCTCGCGCTCCAGGACGATGCTGAACTCCAGCTCGGCGGCCCGCAGTTGGGCGGACGCGAAGAAGGCGCGGGCGCGCAGCAGCCGCGCCGCCGTGTTCTCCGGGTGCGCGGCGATGACCGTGTCGAGGAGCTTCACCGCACCCCGAGGATCCCGTGCGGCGAGGAGCTGCTCCGCCGCGCGGAAGTCGATGACATGACTCTCCGGACTGCGTTCGGGCACGCCGGACTCCTTCCCTCGCCTCTTCTGGTTAACGCCCCGGGCGCGTGCGCATATTCCGGTACGACTGCCCGCGGCCGACGACGGTGTCACGCGGTGAGCGCGAGGGCGAGCCCCGCCACCACCAGGCCCGCGCCCGCTCCCACGAACGTCCAGTCCAGGCCGCGCCGTTCGCGCCCGAGCAGCACCACCTCGCGGGGGTCGTCGGCGTCGTACGCGATCGGCACCCGCTCCCCCGCCCGCAGCGGCCGGCGGCGGCTCGCCGGCACCGGCGAGACGACCTCCATGACCCGTCCGTCCGCCGTCTCGAACTGGAGCGCGGGCCGGTCCGCGCCCTGCCGCACCGCCTTGACGAGCGCCTCCGTCAGCTCACCGGCCTCGGTGAGGCTCCGGGTCCGCTGGAGGCCGTAGGCGCCCGCGAGCAGCGCCACGAGTCCGCCCACTACCGTGAACGCCGCCATTACGGCCATGGGCCCGCCCTTCCTGTGCGTCGGCGCTTCGCTGGGATTGTCGCGCCATGCCGTCGATCGCCTGCGGGTCCGCTGTGGCTTGTCGCGCAGTTCCCCGCGCCCCTACCGGGCGCGCCTCCTCTCAGGTCGTCCGCGCCCGGTCGCTGAGGGTCTGCCAGACGGATGCCACGCGTGGGGCCAGGTCGTCGAGGGGGCCGTCGTTGTCGATCACGATGTCGGCGATCTCTAGGCGCTTCTCGCGCGTGGCCTGGGCCGCCATCCGGGCGCGGGCGTCGTCCTCGGTCATGCCGCGCAGCCGCACCAGCCGGTCCAGCTGGGTCGCGGGGCTTGCGTCGACGACGATCACCAGGTCGTACAGCGGAGCGAGGCCGTTCTCGGTGAGCAGCGGCACGTCGTGCACGACCACCGCGTCCGGGGCCGCGGCCCGCTCCAACTCCGCGGAGCGCGCGCCCACCCGGGGGTGCACGATGCCGTTGAGCGTGGCCAGCTTCGCGGCGTCGGAGAAGACGATCGCGCCGAGCTTCGGCCGGTCCAGGGAACCGTCCGGGGCGAGGACGTCCGCGCCGAACGCCCGGACGACCTCGGCGAGCCCGTCCGTGCCGGGCGCCACCACCTCGCGCGCGATGCGGTCGGCGTCGATCAACACGGCTCCGGACGCGACGAGCAGCCGCGACACCTCGCTCTTGCCGGCGCCGATACCGCCGGTCAAACCCACCTTCAGCATGACCGGCAGCTTAGGCCCTGGCGTCAGCCGTCGCCCTCCCGCTCCGCGAGGAAGCGCTCGAACTCGCGGCCGATCTCGTCCGCCGACGGGATGTCCGCGGGCTCGGCGAGCATGTTGCCCCGCGACTCCGCGCCCGCGGCCGCGTCGTACTGGTGCTCAAGTCCCTGGACGAGCGCGACCAGTTCCTCGTCGCCCTCCTGGATCTGCCGGTCGATCTCGGTCTGGGTGCGGTGAGCCTCCGTGCGCAGCGCGTGCGCGGCCGAGGGCAGTACGAGACCGGTGGCGGCGGTGATCGCCTCCAGGACGGTCAGGGCCGCGTCCGGGTACGAGGAGCGCGCCACGTAGTGCGGCACGTGCGCGGCGACGCCGAGCACGTCGTGGCCCGCCTGCGCCAGGCGGTACTCGACCAGCGACTCCGCGCTGCCGGGCACCTGCGCCTCGTCGAAGGGGCTGGTGTGGCCGGGCACCAGGTCGGTGCGGTTGCCGTGCGGGGTCAGTCCGACGGGGCGGGTGTGCGGGACGCCCATCGGGATGCCGTGGAAGTTCACCGAGAGCCGGACGCCGAGCCGCTCGACGATCTCCTTGACGGCGGCGGCGAAGCGTTCCCACTCGATGTCCGGCTCCGGCCCGGAGAGCAGCAGGAAGGGCGCGCCGGTGGCGTCCTGGAGCAGCCGCACGTCGAGGGTGGGCTCCTCGTAGTCGCTCCACTTGTCCCGACGGAAGGTCAGCAGCGGGCGCCGTGCGCGGTAGTCGACGAGCCGGTCGTGGTCGAAGCGGGCCACGACCTGCCCGGGCAGGCTGTCCACGAGCCGCTCGACGATCTGGTCGCCGGTCTCGCCCGCGTCGATGTAGCCGTCGAAGTGGTAGAGCATGACAAGACCGGCCGACTCCTGGGCAAGCGCCATGTCGACGACCGCGAGCCCCTTGGGCTCCCACGCGTACAAACCCTGCGGATCAAGCACAGTGACCGCTCCTCCTCGTGTTCATAGAGCAGAACGCGCCCTGGAAGGCGGGCATTCCCGCCGACGGCGATCGCGTGAACACCTGAGCAGCTGGGGTCCGTCCGTCGGGTCGCCGCGCCGCATCGCACGGGCCACCGCCCGGAGGCGCGCACGGAGCGCGCGGCGGTTCGTATCCGTGAACTAGGCCCGGAAGAGGCCCAGTTCATCGATTTCCGCCTGCCCACATGCGCCAGTGCACTCACCCTTGGTGCAGACCTTGACGCGCACATGCCTCGCCTCTACCGTCTCGAAGCAGTTCGGCGTTCAGTATCCCGCCCAGTATTCACGTACACGAACCTGCTTCGTCCGTCCACGGGAAGGGACCCCCCATGCGCACGCGCACCCTGCTCGCCTCCGCACTGGCCGCCGTCACCGCCACGGGCGGGCTCGCCCTCACCGCGCACGCGCGGCCCGCGGAGACCATCGAGGTCTCCACTGCCGCCGGGCTCAAGGCGGCCCTCACCGCCGCGTCGCCCGGCGACACGATCCACCTCGCCGACGGCACGTACTCCGGGAACTTCACGACCACGACCGCCGCGAGCTCCGGCGCCCGCATCACCCTGACCGGCTCCCCCAAGGCGGTCCTGAGGGCGGGCGGCGGCTACGGCCTGCACCTCGACGGGGCCTCGTACTGGACGGTCAAGGGCGTCACCGTCACCGGCGGCCAGAAGGGCATCATGATCGACTCCGCGCGCGGCGTCGTGGTCGACGGCGTGACGGTCCACGGCCTGGACATGGAAGGCGTGCACTTCCGCAAGTCGAGCCCCGACGGCGTCATCAAGAACTCCCGCGTCTACGACACCGGCAACGACGGCCGGGGCATGGGCGAGGGCGTGTACGTGGGCTCCGCGAACACCCTCTCCGACAAGAGCGACAACGTGTCGATCCTCGACAACGTCATCGGCCCTGACGTCGGCGGCGAGGCCGTCGACCTCAAGGAGGGCACCCGGAACGGCCGGGTCGCGGGCAACACGTTCGACGGCAGGGGCCTGACGGGCAACAACTACGACGACTCGTGGATCGACGTGAAGGGCAACGGCTACGTCATCGAGGGCAACACCGGCAAGAACACCACGAACAACGGCTTCGAGACGCACACCCAGCAGTCCGGCTGGGGCTGCGGCACGGTCTTCCGCGCCAACACGGCCGACCTGACCGGCGCGACGGGCGACAAACAGCTGGCGATCAACGTGACGAACCAGAGCGCGTCCTGCCGAACGACGGTCCACGCGAGCAACACGGTGAAGGGCGGCAAGGGCCTGACGAACATCCCGGTCACCCCGTAACAGCACCCCGCAGAAGCGGCCCGAAGGGGCGCGGGGAACTGCGCACCCAACCCCCACGGCCCGCGGACGGAAAACGCACGGCGGGCCGCACCCCAGTCGGGGTGCGGCCCGCCGTTTCAGCTAGCGGTAGCTAGGAGCTCAGCTCTGGCCACCCGCGAGCTTCTCACGAAGCGCGGCAAGCGCCTCGTCCGAAGCCAGCGCGCCGGAGTTGTCCGCACCCTCGGAGGAGTACGAACCGCCGCCGCCACCGCCGGAAGCGGCCGGAGCCGCAGCCGCGGCGTCGCCGCCCTCGGCCTCCGCCTGGGCGTCGGCCTCGCGGGACTTGATGACCTGCGCCTGGTGCTGCTCGAAGCGCTGCTGGGCCTCGGCGTACTGCGTCTCCCACGTCTCGCGCTGGGCGTCGAAGCCCTCGAGCCAGTCGTTGGTCTCCGGGTCGAAGCCCTCGGGGTAGATGTAGTTGCCCTGGTCGTCGTAGGACGCGGCCATGCCGTACAGGGTCGGGTCGAACTCGACCGACGCCGGGTCGGCACCGAAGGACTCGTTGGCCTGCTTCAGGGACAGCGAGATCCGGCGACGCTCGAGGTCGATGTCGATGACCTTGACGAAGATCTCGTCGTTGACCTGGACGACCTGCTCCGGGATCTCCACGTGGCGCTCGGCCAGCTCGGAGATGTGGACCAGACCCTCGATGCCCTCGTCCACGCGGACGAACGCACCGAACGGAACCAGCTTCGTGACCTTGCCGGGCACGACCTGGCCGATCTGGTGGGTGCGGGCGAACTGCTGCCACGGGTCTTCCTGGGTCGCCTTGAGCGACAGGGAGACGCGCTCGCGGTCCATGTCGACGTCCAGGACCTCGACCGTGACCTCCTGGCCGACCTCGACGACCTCGGAGGGGTGGTCGATGTGCTTCCAGGACAGCTCGGAGACGTGGACGAGACCGTCGACGCCACCCAGGTCCACGAAGGCACCGAAGTTGACGATGGAGGAGACGACGCCGGAGCGGACCTGACCCTTCTGCAGGGTGGTGAGGAACGTCTGGCGAACCTCGGACTGGGTCTGCTCGAGCCAGGCGCGGCGGGACAGGACCACGTTGTTGCGGTTCTTGTCCAGCTCGATGATCTTCGCCTCGAGCTCCTTGCCCACGTAGGGCTGGAGGTCGCGAACACGGCGCATCTCGACCAGGGAGGCCGGGAGGAAGCCGCGGAGGCCGATGTCGAGGATGAGACCACCCTTGACGACCTCGATGACGGTACCGGTGACGATCCCGTCCTCTTCCTTGATCTTCTCGATGGTGCCCCAGGCACGCTCGTACTGGGCGCGCTTCTTCGAGAGGATCAGGCGACCTTCCTTGTCCTCCTTCTGGAGAACAAGGGCCTCGATCTCGTCACCGACGGCGACGACCTCGTTCGGGTCGACGTCGTGCTTGATGGAGAGCTCGCGGCTCGGGATGACGCCTTCGGTCTTGTAACCGATGTCGAGCAGGACCTCGTCCCGGTCGACCTTCACGATGACGCCGTCGACGATGTCGCCGTCGTTGAAGTACTTGATCGTCTCGTCGATCGCGGCGAGGAAGGCTTCCTCGTTACCGATGTCGTTGACCGCAACCTGCGGGGTGGTGGCGGTGGTCTCGGTGCTGCTCGTCATGTGGGAAAGGGCTCCGGTACGGACATTGAAGTCGTAGGTACTGCATACGCCGGAGCCCGTTTCGCTCTGCAGAAGCCGGACAGCTAAGGAGACGCCGTACTCCGCGGATCCCGAAGGAAACGGAAAGCGCCCCGACAACCGAGGGGACATACATACAGATGCGAGCGCAGCCTGCTATGTCTGAGGAACGCAAGCTCGCAGCGCAACTTGTAGCATACGGGGGCCGCCCGACAGGGTCAATGCGCGAAGGCGCACACCCGGGGCGGAACGCCGCATACCCGGCACAAATCCAGTTCCATGAGGCCACACCGGCCGCAGCGCGCTCTGCCGCGTCGCCCCCCGGACGGCGGCGCCCGGCAGCGTACCGACGAGGGAGCAGATCATCCAAGAGCCCGACGCACCCGAGCCCGAGGCCACCCGGCGTGCCGCCGACGTCACCGAGAGTGTGCGCGCCAATCGGGGCTGGTGGGACCGGAACGCCGACGAGTACCAGGTCGAGCACGGCACGTTCCTCGGCGACGACCGCTTCGTCTGGGGCCCCGAGGGGCTCGACGAGGTCGAGGCCGAGCTGCTCGGCCCCGCGGAGGACCTGAAGGGCAAGGACGTCCTGGAGATCGGCGCGGGCGCGGCCCAGTGCTCCCGCTGGCTGGCGGGGCAGGGCGCCCGGCCCGTCGCGCTCGACCTCTCGCACCGCCAGCTCCAGCACGCGCTGCGGATCGACGGCGGCCGGGTGCCGCTGGTGGAGGCGGACGCGGGCGCGCTGCCCTTCGCGGACGGCTCCTTCGACCTCGCCTGCTCCGCCTACGGGGCGCTGCCGTTCGTCGCGGACCCGGTGCGGGTGCTGCGCGAGGTGCGGCGGGTACTGCGGCCCGGCGGCCGGTTCGTGTTCTCCGTGACGCATCCGATCCGCTGGGCGTTCCCGGACGAGCCGGGCCCCGAGGGCCTGTCGGTGGCCGCCTCGTACTTCGACCGGACGCCGTACGTCGAGCAGGACGACAGCGGCCGCGCGGTGTACGTCGAGCACCACAGGACGGTCGGCGACCGGGTGCGGGACGTCGTCGCGGGCGGGCTCCGCCTGGTGGACCTGGTGGAGCCGGAGTGGCCCGCGTGGAACACCCAGGAGTGGGGCGGCTGGTCCCCGCTGCGCGGCGGCCTGATCCCGGGAACCGCGATCTTCGTGTGCGAGCGGGACTGACGTTCCGCGGGGTCCCGGCGGGCCGCCGCCGGGACCGTACGACACTGGGGGCGTGATCCGTGACGCCGCCCTGAACCTGCCCGTCCGCGAGGCACTGCCCGCGCTGCGCGCCGCCCTCGACGGGCCGGGAGCCGCCGTGCTGTGCGCGCCGCCCGGCACGGGCAAGACCACCCTGGTGCCACTGGCCCTCGCGGGGCTCACGGAGAGTGACGGTCCGGTGCGTCGTGTGGTCGTCGCCGAGCCCCGCCGCATCGCGGCCCGTGCCGCCGCCCGGCGGATGGCCTGGCTGCTGGGCGAGAAGGTCGGCCGGACCGTCGGCTACACGGTGCGCGGCGAGCGCGTGGTGGGCCCGCACACGCGGGTGGAGGTCGTCACGACCGGCGTCCTGCTCCAGCGGCTGCAGCGCGACCAGGAGCTGGCGGGCGGCGGCGGGGTCGATGTCGTGATCATCGACGAGTGTCACGAGCGGCATCTGGACGCGGACACCGTGGCGGCCTTCCTGATCGACGTGCGCGAGGCGCTGCGCCCAGACCTGAAGCTGGTCGCGGCGTCCGCGACGACGGACGCGGAGGGCTGGGCCCGCGTCCTCGGGGACGCGCCGGTGGTGGAGGCGGCGGGCGTCGCGCACCCCGTGGAGGTCGTGTGGGCGCCGCCGAAGGACCCGGTGCGGCCGCCGCACGGCATGCGCGTGGACCCCTCGCTGCTCACCCACGTCGCCGCGGTGGTGCGGCGGGCGCTGCGCGAGCGCGAGGGCGACGTGCTGTGCTTCCTGCCGGGGGTCGGCGAGATCGGCCGCGTGGCCGGGCAGCTCGCCGGCCTGGCGGACGTGGAGGTCCTCCAGGTGCACGGGCGCGCCCCCGCCGAGGTCCAGGACGCGGTCCTCGCCGGGGGCGAGCGGCGGCGCGTGGTGCTCGCGACGTCGGTGGCCGAGTCGTCCCTGACGGTGCCGGGGGTGCGGGTCGTGGTCGACTCGGGGCTTGCCCGGGAGCCGCGCGTGGACCATGCGCGCGGGCTCAGCTCCCTGACGACGGTCCGGGCCTCGCAGGCGGCGGGGCGGCAGCGGGCGGGACGCGCCGGGCGTGAGGCGCCCGGCGCGGTGTACCGCTGCTGGGCGGAGGCGGAGGACGCGCGCCTGCCCCGCTTCCCCGCCCCGGAGATCAAGGTCGCGGACCTGACGGCCTTCGCCCTCCAGACGGCGTGCTGGGGCGACCCCGGCGCGACCGGGCTCGCGCTGCTCGATCCGCCGCCCGGCGGCGCGATGGCGGCCGCGCGCGAGGTCCTGACGGCCGTCGGGGCGGTGGACGCGCGCACGGGCCGCGCCACGGAGCGGGGCCTCGGCCTCTCCCGGGTGGGGGTGCATCCACGCCTCGCGCGCGCTCTCCTGGACGCCGCGCCGCGGGTCGGCGCCCGCCGCGCCGCGGAGGCGGTGGCGCTGCTGAGCGAGGAGCCGCCGCGGGAGTACGGGGACGACCTCGCCGCCGCCCTGCGGGGCGCCCGGCGCGGAGGCGACGGGTACGCCGCCCGGTGGCGCGCCGAGGTGTCCCGCCTTACGGCCGCCGCGGGCTCCGGGGCTCCCCGGCCGCCCTCCGGCGGCACGGCGGCGAAGGCGCTCGGCGACGACGCCGTCGTCGGCCTCGTGGCCGCGCTCGCCTTCCCCGAGCGCGTCGCCCGGCGCGCGGCGGACGGGACGTATCTGATGGCGGGCGGCACCCGGGCGGAGGCGGGCCCCGGATCCGGCCTCGGCGGGGCGCCCTGGGTGGCCGTGGCGGTGGCCGACCGGCCCGTCGGCGCGGGGCACGCGCGCGTGCGGCTCGGCGCGGTCGTCGACGAGGACGCCGCGCGGGCCGCCGCCTCCTCCCTGTACGCGGAAGGGGACGAGGTCGCCTGGGCCGAGGGGGACGTGGTCGCCCGGCACGTGGAACGGCTCGGCGCGGTGGAGCTCACCGTGCGGCCGCTGCGGAACCCCGACCCCGGGCTCGTACGGGAGGCGCTGCTCGACGGGTTGCGGCGGGAGGGCGTGGCGCTGCTGCGCTGGAGCAAGGACGCCGCCGCGCTCCGGGACCGCCTCCGGTTCCTGCGGCTGCACCTCGGCGAGCCGTGGCCCGACGTGGGCGACGCGGCGCTGCTCGCGGAGCCCGACGCGTGGCTCGAACCGGAGCTGGGCCGGGCCCGGCGCCGCGCGGATCTGGCCCGGATCGAGGCCGGGCAGGCACTGACGCGGCTCCTTCCGTGGGCGGGCGGCGAGGCCGTCCGCCTGGACGAGCTGGCGCCGGAGCGCGTGGAGGTGCCGAGCGGCTCCCGGATCCGGGTGGACTACACCGATCCGGAACGGCCGGTCCTGGCGGTGAAGCTGCAGGAGATGTTCGGGCTCGACGACACGCCCCGGGTGGCCGGGGTGCCGCTCCTCGTGCATCTGCTCTCGCCCGCGGGGCGCCCGGCGGCGGTCACCGCGGACCTCGCCTCGTTCTGGCGCGACGGCTACCGCTCGGTGCGGGCGGAGCTGCGCGGCCGCTATCCGAAGCACCCGTGGCCCGAGGACCCGGCGCGGGCCACGCCCACCCGGTACACCAAGGCCCGCCAGGAGCGCTCCGAGCGGGCCTGACGGTCAGGCGTTCACCGGCTGCGGCCGGGGCTCGGGCTCCCCCGTCGGCTCCGGGTCGCCGGGGGTGCGGCCGCGCGCCTCGAGCCACAGGGCGAGGGCCAGCAGGAGCACGCCGAGGCCGAGGAACCCCCACGGCAGGTACGAGGTCATGAGGAGGACGAGGACGCGCTGGGACTTGACCAGGTCCACGGTGTGGCGGATGTAGTCCTCGCGCATCTTCACGTGCCCGGAGAACGCGGTGACCTTGTCGCGGTCGCCGAGCAGGGTGCCGCCGCGCAGCTCCTCCTTGTGGATCTCCTCGCCGTACACGGGCGCCCCGGTGGTCGGCTCCACCCAGAACTTGCGGACCGTGGTGTACCAGCGCGTGGTGCCCGTCTTGGCGATGGACTCGGGCGTGATGCCCTTGACCGGGAGCGTCTTGGGCATGGGGACCTTGGTCCAGGGGATGGTCTGCTCGAAGTAGTAGACCTCGACGCCCCGGAAGGTGCGGGTGCCCTTGTAGTGGATGGGCTTGGTGACGCGGGCCTGCGCGTCGAAGTACTCGTAGTCCCGTTTCTCCGTCAGGAACGGCCATTTGAACTCGATGCCCTCGCGCCGCACCGGGTCGCCGTCGACCATCTCACCGGTGGCGTGGACGGGTTCCTGGCTGTGGGCGTCGAAGATGTAGCGCTCGGGGATCTTGGAGACCATCTTGCCGTCGGGCCCCTGGACGTACGACAGCGCGTCCCAGACCACGACGTCGCGGTCGGCGCTCTTCTCGATCTTCTCGGAGGCCTCCACGTTGCCCTTGAGCGTCTGCACGATGGTGACCTCGGGGACCTTCTTGGCCTTCATCGTGCCGTAGTCGATGAGGGTCGCGGGCTTCGCCTCCAGGACCATCGTCTCGTACCGGTCGGGCGGGATCTTGACCAGGCGCGGGAAGGCGTACCAGCGAAGGAGCGGGGCCGTGGTCGCGAAGAACACGGCGAGGGCGAGCAGGACCAGACCGGCCTTGCGGCGCATCGCGGCCCTCCCTAGGGGTGCTCGGGGACGGTGGTGAGCAGCGGCTTCGGCGAGGTCTCGCCGGACGGGGCGCCGACGGCCGTGACGGTGAGGACCAGGGCGAGGGCGACGGCAAGGCCGGTGGCGGCGGCGATGAGGGCGCGCATACGGGCCTCCCGGGCGGGCTCGGGGCCGGACGCGACGGAACCGCCCGGCCGTAACTGACAGTTCGTCAGAGCGGGGGCACCGTAGCAACGCGCGGGTGAGATGAGAACAGGTCGCGCGGACCGGGGCTGCGGACGGACCGCCCGGAAACGCGGACCGCCCCCGCGCCGTGAGGGGCGCGGGGGCGGACTCGGCGGTGTGCCGGGGGCGGTTCGGTCAGGCGCTCGGCGACGCGGAGGTCGACGGCGACGCGGAGCCGGACGGGGTGGACGACGGCGACTCAGAGGGCTCATCGGTGGCGGGCGCCGTCACCTTCAGCTCGACGAGGAGCGTGCCGCCGCCCTCGGTGACGATGCGCAGCAGATACGTGCCCGCCGCGTCGTCGGCGTACATCTTCGGAAGCAGCAGCTTGCCGTCGGCGTCCGTCTTCAGGCCCTTCAGGGTGCGGACCGGCTTTCCGGCGGCGTCCTTGAAGTAGGGGCCCTTGTCGTTGGCGAGCGGGCCGTCCTTCGACTTGACCATCGTGGCGGTGGCCGCGACGCCGGCCGCGGGCTTGTCCTTGTACGTCGCCTCGACCTCGACCCGCTCGGCGAAGGCCTGCCCGGCCACGCAGGTCAGCGGCTTGTCGCTGGTGCGCACGACCGCGTCGGCCTGGCGGGCGGTGACCTCGCCGCCCACGTTGACCTGGTCGAGGTAGCGGCTCACCACCAGGGCGCGGACGGTGAACTCGCCCGTCGTCTCGCCCGCCTTCAGGGTCGGCGAGACGGCCTTGCCCTCGGCGTTCGTGGTGACGGTGACGCTGCGGACACCGCCCTCGAAGCGCGTGTCCGTCTTGCCGCTGATCGTGAACCGGATCTTCGCCTTGGGCACGCCGCGGCCGGAACGGTCCTCGGCGCGCACCACCGCGCGCCGCTCGAAGGCGTCGCCCGCGGTCGCGGTGAGCTTCTTCGGGCCCGCGTTCTCCAGGCCGGCGACCTGGTCCTGCGGGGACGGCTTCGGCGGCTTGGGCGGCTTGGGCGGCTTCGGCTTCTGCGGCCCCGGCTTCTGCGAGCCGCCGTCGCCGGGCTTCTCGGAGCCGCCCCGCGCCGGCGGGGTGTACTTGCCCTCGCGCTCCACCGGGGTCGACGTGTCGGGCAGCGTGGAGGGCGGCGTGGACGGGCCGGGGCGCTGCGGCCGGTTGTCGCTGCGGTCGCCCGGCAGCTGACCGGTGCCGTCGGGGATCTCGTGGGTGCCCTTGCGGTAGTACTCCAGCCACGACAGGACCGTGTTCAGATACTCCGTGGACTGGTTGTAGCTGAGGATCGCGGCGTTCAGGTCGGCCTTGACGGCGAGGTCGCGGCCGTTCCCGCACAGGTAGTGCGCGGCGGCGAGCGCGGCGTCGTAGATGTTGTTCGGGTCCTTCTTGCCGTCGCCGTTGCCGTCCTTGCCGGAGGACGCCCAGGTCGAGGGGATGAACTGCATGGGGCCCACGGCACGGTCGTGGGTGGTGTCGCCGTCGAAGGCGCCGCCGTCGGTGTCCGTGATCTTCGCGAAGCCGTTGCCGTCGAGGACCGGGCCGAGGATCGGCGTGAGCGTGGTGCCGTCGTCGTCGACGCGGCCGCCGCGGGCCTGGCCCGACTCGACCTTGCCGATCGCGGCGAGCAGCTGCCAGGGGAGGTTGCAGCCCGGCTTCGCCGTGCGCACGGCCGTCTCGGCCTTCTTGTACGCGTCCAGGACCGTGGCCGGCAGGCCCGCCTCCGCGTCGCCCTTGGCCCCGCCGCCGGGCTTGCCGCTGGGCGGCACCGGGCTTTCGAGGGGCGGCAGGTCCGTGTAGTACGGCGAGTTGCCGGTCGCGGAGTCGCCGTCCGGCGGCGGCGCGGTGTCGGCGGCCCACTCGTCACGCGGCTGGTCCGTCGTCGTCGCCACGCCCGGGGCCTGCGAGGCGGCCAGGGCCGCCACCGCCGCGGCGGCGACCGCGGTGGTCACCGTCGCCTTGCGCAGCCGCTTGCCGAATACCGGCGCCATGTCCGTGAATCCCTCCCCTTGACGACCTGCTCGTGCCGCCCCGGCGCCCACGCGCGCGCCCTCGGGGGACGGCTCAGGCGACACTACGACAACTCTCGGAGCCGAGACACCTGTTCGCGTCCGATTTTGTCTGATTGGCCAGTCACGACCCTGTGCCGGTTCTCCCACCGGCCCGCGACCGTTCACTTCCCGTACCGAAAGCCCCACGCCCTCCCGCGGCCGGGGACGGCCCGCCCGAAGTGAAGACCGGTCCCGCCCGCCGCGAAGAACCGTACCCGGCCCGACGTCCTGGGGGGCGCGTCCGCCCGGAGCGGAGACTCGTCCCGCTCGACGGGGAGAACCGGACCCGCCCGACAGCTTGGGGGCGGGTCCGCCCAACGCGGAGAGCCGTCGCGCCCGACGCACGGAACGGGCCCGCCCGGAGCGGAGGTCGCCCCCCCGACACGCAGAACTCGACCCGGCCGACGGCTTGGGGCGCGTCCGCCCTCGGCGGGGAACAGTCCCGCCCGACGCGAAGGCGCGTCCGCCCGGCACGCAGAACCGGGTCCGACGAGCCTGGGGAGCGGTCCCGGCCAGCATGCGGAACCGGGCCCACGCGACGCGGAGAACCGGGCCCGTCCCGCATTTTGAGGGCACCTCCGCCCGCCGCCGCGCGGAGCGGACCCGTCCGAGTCGCGAGCCCCGCAGGGTGGCGAACGGCCACCCGGCACGCGGGGGCGGCCCGCCCCCGCGCGGGTGAGGGGGCCCGGGCCACCACCCCGGCCGAGCCGGAGGCTAGTGCG
This sequence comes from Streptomyces spectabilis, assembly GCF_008704795.1. Lineage (NCBI taxonomy): Bacteria > Bacillati > Actinomycetota > Actinomycetes > Kitasatosporales > Streptomycetaceae > Streptomyces > Streptomyces spectabilis. The sequence goes on from NZ_CP023690.1 coordinate 2,712,146, forward strand.
CGGCGGACTCCCAGTCGGGGCCCACACCCACCGACACGTCGAGCGGCGCTCGCAGCGACACCGCGCCTGCCATCTCGCGGCGCACCAGCTCCTCGACGGCCTCCCGCTCGCCCGGCGCGATCTCCAGGACGATTTCGTCGTGGACCTGGAGCAGCATCCGCGAGGTGAGCTCCGCCTGCGTCAGCGCCCGGTCCACGTTCAGCATCGCGACCTTGACGATGTCCGCCGCGGTGCCCTGGATCGGCGCGTTCAACGCCATCCGCTCGGCCATCTCACGGCGCTGCCGGTTGTCGCTGTTGAGGTCCGGCAGATAGCGGCGGCGGCCCAGCATCGTCTCCGTATACCCCGTGGCGCGGGCGTCGTCGACGACGCGGCGCAGATAGTCGCGCACCCCGCCGAACCGCTCGAAGTACGTGTCCATCAGGGCGCGGGCCTCCCCCGCCTCGATGTTCAGCTGCTGGGACAGGCCGAACGCCGACAGGCCGTACGCCAGGCCGTACGACATCGCCTTGATCTTGCGGCGCATCTCCGCGTCGACGTCCTTGCCGTCCACGCCGAAGACCTGCGAGGCGACCGTGGTGTGCAGGTCCTCGCCGGAGGTGAACGCCTCGATGAGGCCCTCGTCCTCCGACAGGTGCGCCATCACGCGCAGTTCGATCTGGCTGTAGTCCGCCGTCATCAGGGACTCGAAGCCCTCGCCCACGACGAAGCCGCGGCGGATCGCCCGGCCCTCGTCCGTGCGCACCGGGATGTTCTGCAGATTCGGGTCCGTCGACGAGAGCCGGCCGGTGGCGGCCACCGTCTGGTTGTACGTCGTGTGGATGCGGCCGTCCGCGGCGATCGTCTTGACCAGGCCCTCGACGGTGACGCGCAGCTTCGCCTGCTCGCGGTGGCGGAGCATGACGACCGGCAGTTCGTTGTCCGTCTGGGCGGCGAGCCAGGCGAGGGCGTCGGCGTCCGTGGTGTACCCGGTCTTCGTCTTCTTGGTCTTGGGCAGGCCCAGCTCGCCGAAGAGGACCTCCTGGAGCTGCTTGGGCGAGCCCAGGTTGAACTCGTGGCCCGCCGCCGCGTGCGCTTCCTTCACCGCCTGCTGCACGGCGCCCGCGAACTGCTGCTCCATCGACTCCAGATGCGCGCGGTCCGCCGCGATGCCGTGCCGCTCCAGACGGGCGAGCAGCGCGGACGTCGGCAGCTCCACGTCGGTCAGCAGCCCGGCCGCCCCGACCTCCGGCAGCTTCTCGCCGAACGCCGTGCCCAGATCCAGGATCGTGCGGGCCCGCACCATCAGGGTCTCGGCCTCGGCCTGCTCGTCGTCCTCCGTGCCGAAGGCGAGCTGACCGTCGGACTCGGCGGCGGGCACCAGCTCACGACCCAGATACTCCAGGGACAGCGCGTCCAGATCGAAGGAGCGGCGGCCGGGCTTCACCAGATACGCGGCGAGCGCGGTGTCCATGGTGACGCCCTCGACGCTCCAGCCGTGCTCGGCGAAGACGCGCATCACCCCCTTCGCGTTGTTCACCACCTTCGGCTTCCCGCCGTCGGCCAGCCAGGACGCGAACGCCTTCTCGTCGGCCTCGTCCAGCTGCGCCGGGTCGAACCAGGCGGCCGCCCCGCCGGCCGCGGCCAGCGCCACCTCGGTGACCGAACCCGTGCCGAGCGACCAGGAGTCGACCGTCGCCAGACCGAGGACCGCCTTGCCGTGCTCGGCCAGCCACGGCGCCACCTCGCCCGTGCCGAGCACCGACCCGTCGAGCTCCACGCCCTCCACGACGGGGGCCGGCTCGGCCTCCTCCGCGCCCGGGTCCACCGCGAGCAGACGCTCCCGCAGCGACGGATTGCGGATCTCCAGGGTGTCCAGGACCAGCGCGACCGCCTTGCGGTCATACGGAGCGCGCTCCAGCTCGGCGACCGTCTTGGACAGCTCGACGTCGCGCACCATCTCCGTGAGGCGGCGGTTCAGCTTCACGGCGTCCAGGTGGTCGCGGAAATTCTGCCCCGCCTTGCCCTTGACCTCCTCGGCGCGCTCCACGAGCTCCGCGAAGGAACCGAACTGATTGATCCACTTCGCGGCCGTCTTCTCGCCGACGCCGGGGATCCCCGGGAGGTTGTCCGAGGGGTCGCCGCGCAGCGCCGCGAAGTCCGGGTACTGGCTCGGGGTGAGGCCGTACTTCTCCTGAACCTTCTCCGGGGTGAAGCGGGTCAGCTCCGAGACGCCCTTCGTCGGATACAGCACCGTCACGTGGTCGGTGATCAACTGGAAGGAGTCCCGGTCGCCCGTGACGATGAGGACCTCGAAGCCCGCCGCCTCGGCCTGCGTGGCGAGCGTCGCGATGACGTCGTCCGCCTCGAAGCCGTCCACCGCGAACCGCACCGCGCTCATCGCGTCAAGGAGCTCGCCGATCAGCTCGACCTGGCCCTTGAACTCGTCCGGGGTCTTCGAGCGGTTCGCCTTGTACTCCGCGAACTCCTGCGAGCGCCACGTCTTGCGCGACACGTCGAACGCGACCGCGAAGTGCGTGGGCGCCTCGTCACGCAGGGTGTTCGCCAGCATCGACGCGAAGCCGTAGATCGCGTTCGTCGGCTGGCCCGTCGCCGTCGTGAAGTTCTCCACGGGCAGCGCGAAGAACGCCCGGTAGGCCAGGGAGTGCCCGTCCATCAGGAGCAGGCGCGGCCGATCGCCGGCGGTCGTCTTCTCGGTCTTCTTCGATGCTTTCTCTGCCACGCCCCCGATCCTGCCACGCCCCACTGACACTCGGCCCCGCCCGGGCCGCCGGCCGCCCCGGTGTCGGGCGCGGGGCCGCCCGTCGGGCACCTCCCCAGGTCGCCCCCGCTCACTGGCGCCGTCAGTGGCGCGTGGGAGGATCAGAGGCACACCGCACGCACATGCGCTCGAAGAGGAGCAGGCCATGGCGACCAAGCCGCCCAAAGGTGACCCGGTCCAGGACGCCCCGCAGGTCTCGGACGCGCAGCACGCCGCCGCCGGACTGCCCGCCATCGGCCACACGCTGCGCATCGCACAGCAGCAGATGGGCGTGCGGCGCACCGCGCTGACCCTCCTTCGCGTCAACCAGAAGGACGGCTTCGACTGCCCCGGCTGCGCCTGGCCCGAGCCCGACCACCGGCACAAGGCCGAGTTCTGCGAGAACGGCGCGAAGGCGGTCGCCGAGGAAGCCACACTGCGCCGCGTCACCCCCGAGTTCTTCGCCGCGCACCCCGTGTCCGACCTCGCCACCCGCAGCGGGTACTGGCTCGGCCAGCAGGGCCGCCTCACCCACCCCATGTACCTGGCGGACGGCGCCGACCACTACGAAGCCGTGCCGTGGGAGCGCGCCTTCGGCATCATCGCCGAGGAACTCACCGCGCTCGCCTCCCCCGACGAGGCCGTCTTCTACACCTCGGGCCGCACCAGCAACGAGGCGGCGTTCCTCTACCAGCTCTTCGCCCGCGAACTCGGCACGAACAACCTCCCCGACTGTTCGAACATGTGCCACGAGTCGTCCGGTTCCGCCCTCACCGAGACCCTCGGCGTCGGCAAGGGCAGCGTCCTCCTGGAAGACCTCTACAAGGCGGACCTGATCATCGTCGCCGGGCAGAACCCGGGCACCAACCACCCGCGCATGCTCTCCGCCCTGGAGAAGGCCAAGCGCGGCGGCGCGAAGATCATCACGGTGAACCCGCTGCCCGAAGCGGGCCTGGAGCGCTTCAAGAACCCCCAGACCGCCCAGGGCATGCTCCAGGGCACCGCCCTCACCGACCTGTTCCTGCAGATCCGCCTCGGCGGCGACCAGGCCCTCTTCCGCCTCCTCAACAAGCTCGTCCTGGAGACCGAAGGCGCCGTCGACGAGGACTTCGTCCGCGAACACACCCACGGCTACGAGGACTTCGCCGCCGCCGCGCGCGCCGCCGACTGGGACGAGACGCTCACCGCCACCGGCCTGGAGCGCGACGACATCGAGCGCGCCCTGCGCATGGTCCTCGCCTCCGAGCGGACCGTCGTGTGCTGGGCGATGGGCCTGACCCAGCACAAGCACGCCGTGCCCACCATCCGCGAGGTCGTCAACTTCCTCCTCCTGCGCGGCAACATCGGCCGCCCCGGCGCGGGCGTCTGCCCCGTCCGCGGCCACTCGAACGTGCAGGGCGACCGCACGATGGGCATCTTCGAGCGCCCCGCGCCCGCCTTCCTCGACGCCCTGGAGAAGGAGTTCGGCTTCGCGCCGCCGCGCCACCACGGCCTCGACGTCGTCCGCGCCATCCGCGCCCTGCGCGACGGCGAGGCGAAGGTGTTCTTCGCCATGGGCGGCAACTTCGTCTCCGCCTCCCCCGACACCGACGTCACCGAAGCCGCCATGCGGCGCGCCCGCCTCACCGTGCACGTCTCCACGAAGCTGAACCGCTCGCACGTGGTGACCGGCGCCCGCGCCCTCATCCTGCCCACGCTCGGCCGCACCGAGCGCGACCTCCAGGCCGGCGGCGAGCAGTTCGTGACCGTCGAGGACTCCATGGGCATGGTCCACGCCTCCCACGGCCGCCTCAAGCCCGCGAGCCGGGACCTCCTGTCCGAGCCCGCCATCGTGTGCCGCCTGGCACGCCGCGTCCTCGGCGCCGCGTCGGCAACCCCCTGGGAAGAGTTCGAGAAGGACTACGCCACCGTCCGCGACCGCATCGCGCGCGTGATCCCCGGCTTCGAGGACTTCAACGCGCGCGTGGCCCGCCCCGGCGGCTTCACCCTGCCGCACGCCCCGCGCGACGAACGCCGCTTCCCCACCACCACCGGCAAGGCCAACTTCACCGCCGCACCCGTCGAGTACCCGGCGCTGCCCGAGGGCCGCCTGCTGCTCCAGACACTGCGCTCCCACGACCAGTACAACACCACGATCTACGGCCTCGACGACCGCTACCGCGGCATCAAGAACGGCCGCCGCGTCGTCCTCGTCAACGCCGCCGACGCGCGGGCGCTCGGCGTCGCCGACGGCGCTTACGTGGACCTCGTCAGCGAGTGGCAGGACGGCGTCGAGCGGCGCGCGCCCGGCTTCCGCGTCGTCCACTACCCCACGGCCCGGGGCTGCGCGGCGGCGTACTACCCGGAGACCAACGTCCTCGTACCGCTGGACGCCACGGCCGACACCAGCAACACCCCCGCCAGCAAGTCCGTCGTCGTACGCCTGGAACAATCGACCACCGACTGAGCGTTCGCTCAGCCACAGCTGTCCTTCAGACGTCGACGACGAACGGAGCCCGGCCCCATGGGCGAGCAGCAGCCAACGAAGTTCCCGCAAGAGGTCATCGACGAGTACGCCGGACTCGGCGTCGACCTGCGCGCCCTGTTCTCCGCCGGGAACCTCGGCAACCGCATGGGCGTGCAGATCCTGGAGGCCTCCGCCGAGCGCGTGGTCGGCACGATGCCCGTGGAGGGCAACACACAGCCGTACGGGCTGCTGCACGGCGGCGCGTCCGCGGTGCTCGCGGAGACGCTCGGGTCCATCGGCGCGATGCTGCACGGCGGCAGCCGGAAGATCGCCGTGGGCGTCGACCTGAACTGCACGCACCACCGGGGCGTGCGGTCCGGGCTCGTCACGGGCGTGGCCACGCCCGTGCACCGGGGACGGTCCACGACCACGTACGAGGTCGTGGTGAGCGAGGAGAGCGGCAAGCGGGTGTGCACCGCCCGCCTCACCTGCCTCCTGCGCGACGCCCCCGCGCCCGAGCCCACGGCCTGACCCGCTCCTCCGTCACCGAGGGTTGCCCAACCCCGCCCACCCGCCCCGGATTTGGGGGCAGGTGGGCGGGGTTCGTTGCGAAGCGGCGAAGCAAGGAGCAACAAGCAACCGGACGACGGCCGCAGACACCCGCTCGCGCGGCGGCTCACGCGGGCGTCGCGCACGGTCCGCGGCCGGCGCCCCCTTCACCGGAAAAACAGGAGTGCTCCGCTAAAACACTCCTGACCCGCCACATTCGCGAACGCGGAAACATGCCACGGAATGCCCGCCTCCCTTTTGTTGGCGTAACACTCCGTAATCCGGACGCGATCAAGAAATCAAGATCGAATAGCGCCGCCGCCCGCGCGAAAGATCATTCCGGTGCCACCTGCCCCGAACACCGGCGTCATGAGTGAAACAGGGAAACAGTCCTGCCTTCTCTCCCCGCGCCGGATACGCCGAAGCGTGCAGATTCCGCCACAACCACCCCCTGCGTTCCAGCGCGGAATACTCCGTGGCATAACAAGAGCGTCACAGCCTAGGTCCGACCACTCCTCCAGGATCAAATGCGCCCTTAGAGTCACGGCCAGTCACCGCGCCGCCGGGCGCGAACTGAATTGCACGGCCCTGTACCACCACCAGTACGGCCCGGCGATCTTCACGGCACCTCAGCAGAGGGCCGCGCCTGGGGAAAGGACCACTCGTGCGAAACCGTTCCGCGCTCATCCTCACCACGGTGTTGACCACCGGGGCACTCACCCTCACCGCCTGCGGGTCGCGCGACAAGGACAAGGGCGACGACAACAGCTCCGGAGACAAGAAGACCGTCGTCATCGGCTTCGACGCCCCCCTCACCGGTGACCTCTCCGCCCTCGGCATCGGCATGCGCAACTCCGCCGAACTGGCGGTCAAGACCGCCAACAAGGAGAACACCGTCGAAGGGGTCGAGTTCAAGCTCCAGCCCCTCGACGACCAGGCCCAGCCCTCCGTCGGCGGCCAGAACGCCCAGAAGTTCATCAGCGACAGCGACGTCCTCGGCGTCGTCGGCCCGCTGAACTCCAACGTCTCCCAGTCGATGCAGAAGCCCTTCAACGACGCCAACCTCACCCAGATCTCGCCCGCCAACACCGGCACCGAGCTGACCCAGGGCGACGGCTGGAAGAAGGGCGACAAGAAGCGCCAGTTCAAGACCTTCTTCCGCACCGCCACCACCGACCAGGTCCAGGGCCAGTTCGCCGCCCAGTACCTGTTCCAGAAGGCGAAGATCAAGAAGGTCTACCTGATCGACGACCAGAAGACCTACGGCGCCGGACTCGCCGCCTCCTTCAAGGACACCTTCACCGACCTCGGCGGCAAGATCGTCGGCCAGGACCACGTCAACCCCGAGGACCGCGACTTCAAGTCCGTCGTCTCCCAGGTCAAGGGCAAGGGCGCCGAAGCCGTCTACTACGGCGGCGAATACCCCGCAGCCGCCCCCCTCAGCCAGCAGCTCAAGGAATCCGGCGCCAAGATCCCGCTCATGGGCGGCGACGGCATGAAGAGCGAAGAATTCCCCAAGCTCAACAAGAAGGCCATCGGCGACCTCGGCACCTCCGTCGGCAAGCCCGTCGAAGAACTGCCCTCCGCCAAGAAGTTCATCGAGGAATACAACAAGAACTACAAAGAAAACATGGAGACCTACGGCGGCGGCACCTACGACGCCACCTGGTCGATCATCGAAGCCGTAAAGCTCGCCGTCGAAGGCAACAACGGCAAACTCCCCTCCGACGGCCGCGTCAAGGTCCTCGAAGCGATGAGCAAGGTCAAGTTCCAGGGCGTCACCGGCGATGTCTCCTTCGACCAGTACGGCGACACCACGAACACCATGATGACCGCCTACCAGGTCAACAAGGGCAACAAGTGGGAATCCAAGTTCAGCGAGGCCTACAAGCCCCGTTAAACGGACCCCACCCCCATTGACTCAAGACCGCGCGGGACGCGCTAACCAGCGCTCCCGCGCGGTGCCATATCCGAACCATCCAACGGAGGCCCTGCGGTGAACGAACTGCCGCAACAGCTGGCCAATGGACTCATCCTCGGCGCGATGTACGGTCTCATCGCGATCGGCTACACGATGGTCTACGGAATCGTCCAGCTCATCAACTTCGCCCACGGCGAGATCTTCATGGTCGGGGGCTTCGGCGCCCTCACCGTCTCCCTGTGGCTCCCCGACGGGTTCTCGCTGCTCGCCGCGATCCCCCTCATGATCATCGGCGGCATCATATGCTCCGTCGCCGTCGGCACCGCAGCCGAACGCTTCGCCTACCGCCCCCTGCGCGGAGCACCACGACTCGCCCCCCTCATCACCGCCATCGGCCTGTCCATCCTGCTCCAGCAAGCCGTATGGAAGTGGTACCCCGAAGCCAAGAAGGACCGCTCCTTCCCGCAATTCAGCGGCGACCCCGTCCACGTCTTCGGCGCCGACATCCAACGCGGCGACTTCTTCCTCATCATCGCCGCCCCCGCCTGCATGCTCATCCTCGGCTGGTACGTCAACAAAACCCGCTCGGGCCGCGGCATGCAGGCCACCGCACAAGACCCCGACACCGCCAAGCTCATGGGCATCAACACCGACCGCATCATCGTCATGGCCTTCGCCATCGGCGCCGCGTTCGCCGCCATCGCCGCCGTCGGATACGGCCTCCACAACGGCCAAGTCGGCTTCAAAATGGGCTTCATCATGGGCCTCAAAGCCTTCACCGCAGCCGTACTCGGCGGCATCGGCAACATCTACGGCGCCATGCTCGGCGGCATCGTCCTCGGCGTCGCCGAAGCCCTCGCCACCGGCTACATGGGCGACGTACCCGGCATGGAACAGTTCGGCGGCGGCGCATGGAAGGACGTATGGGCCTTCGCCCTCCTCATCCTCGTCCTCCTCCTCAGGCCCCAAGGGCTCCTAGGCGAACGCGTCGCGGATCGGGCGTGATACCCATGACAACGAAAACCCCCAGCACCCCGGACACCCCGCGGCTCGCCAAAACCACCACCGGCACCCCCGTCTCCACCCTGCCCCTCCCCGAAAACATCGCCCGCGTCCTCGTCCTCATCGGCGCCACCACCGCCCTCATCGGCACCTTCCTCGCCTGGACCTGGACCACCGACTTCCCCGGCGACCTCACCGTCACCGGCTACCCCGGCGGCCTCCAACTCATCACCCTCACCGGCGCCGCCCTCACCCTCGTCTTCACCATCGCCGGATACCGCCCACCCGGACTCGGCTGGCTCCTCCCCGGCGGCACCAACAGCCCCGTCCTCCTCCTCACCCTCGGCGTCCTCGGCTCCACCGGCTACACCATGGGCGCCATCTCCGACCACCTCGGCGGCATCGTCAACCTCGAACCCGGCGCCTGGGTCTCCGGCATCGGCGCCCTCATCGCCGCCATCGGCGCCCTCGGCCTGCCCTCCGACACCCCCGACACCGAAACCACCAACCCCTGGCAACGCCTCCGCCACAGCTTCAAAGCACCCCCGCCCCCACGCGCCAAACAACTCCCCGACGCCGTCGAAATCCTCATCATCGCCGCCTCCTTCGGCATCGGCCTCTACGTCTTCGCCTACGGCATCGACGCGTACACCGAACTCTTCATCGGCTTCCTCATCACCGCCGGATTCGGCGCCACCGCACTCCACCGCGCCGGACTCATCCCCCGCCTCAACACCCTCACCGCCAAACACCGCAACGTCACCTTCACCGCGGCCATCGTCGCCGCCGCCCTCTTCCCCTTCACCCAGAGCGACGCCAGCTACGCCCTCATCGGCGTCAACATCCTCATCTTCGCCACCGTCGCCCTCGGCCTGAACGTCGTCGTCGGCCTCGCCGGACTCCTCGACCTCGGATACGTCGCCTTCCTCGGCGTCGGCGCCTACACCGCGGCCCTCGTCTCCGGCTCCCCCGCCTCCACCTTCGACGTCCACTTCCCCTTCTGGGCCGCCGTCCTCACCGGCGCCGCCGCCTCCCTCGTCTTCGGCGTCATCATCGGCGCCCCCACCCTGCGACTCCGCGGCGACTACCTCGCCATCGTCACCCTCGGCTTCGGCGAAATCTTCCGCATCACCATGAACAACCTCAACGGAAGCGCAGGACCCGACCTCACCAACGGCGCCCAAGGCATCCCCAACATCCCCGACCTCGAACTCCTCGGCTGGAACCTCGGCACGGAACACGACGTCCTCGGCTTCACCCTCAGCAGGCCCGCCAACTACTACCTGCTGATGCTCTTCTTCACCGCCATCGTCGTCCTCGTCTTCCGCCGCAGCGGCGAATCCCGCATCGGCCGCGCCTGGGTCGCCATCCGCGAAGACGAAACCGCCGCCACCGCCATGGGCATCAACGGCTTCCGCGTCAAACTCATCGCCTTCGCCCTCGGCGCCACCCTCGCCGGATTCGCCGGCACCGTCCAAGCCCACGTCTCCTACAGCATCACCCCCGAGCAATACCTCTTCGCCAACACCGTGCCGCCGAACTCCGCCTTCCTCCTCGCCGCCGTCATCCTCGGCGGCATGGGCACCATCAGCGGACCCCTCATCGGCGCCGCCCTGCTCTACCTCATCCCCGCCAAACTCCAATTCCTCGAGGACTACCAACTCCTCCTCTTCGGCCTCGCCCTCATCCTGCTCATGCGCTTCCGGCCCGAAGGCCTCGTCGCCAACAAGCGCGCCCAGCTCGAATACCACGAGACCGACCAACTCGACGTACCCGACCAGCAGAAACTCCCCGAAGGCACCGTCGGCGTCAGCAAGGCGGGGGCGTGACCACCATGACGACCACCACCACGACCACCGTCCTGCAAGCCAGCGGCGTCACCATGCGCTTCGGCGGCCTCACCGCCGTACGCTCCGTCGACCTCACCGTCAACAGCGGCGAAATCGTCGGCCTCATCGGACCCAACGGCGCCGGAAAAACCACCTTCTTCAACTGCCTCACCGGCCTCTACGTCCCCACCGAAGGCACCGTCGCCTACAAAGGCACCGTCCTGCCCGCCAAACCCCACCTCGTCACCGACGCAGGCATCGCCCGCACCTTCCAGAACATCCGGCTCTTCGCCAACATGACCGTCCTCGAAAACGTCCTCGTCGGACGCCACACCAGGACGAAGGAAGGCCTCTGGTCAGCGCTGCTCCGCGGCCCCGGCTTCAAAAGGGCCGAAGCAGCCTCACACGCCCGCGCCATGGAACTCCTGGAATTCGTCGGCCTCGCCCACAAAGCCGACCACCTCTCCAGAAACCTCCCCTACGGCGAACAGCGGAAACTGGAGATCGCACGCGCCCTCGCCAGCGAACCGGGACTGCTCCTCCTCGACGAACCCACCGCGGGCATGAACCCCCAGGAGACCCGCGCCGCCGAAGAACTCGTCTTCGCCATCCGCGACCAAGGCATCGCCATCCTCGTCATCGAGCACGACATGCGGTTCATCTTCAACCTCTGCGACCGCGTCGCCGTCCTCGTCCAGGGCGAAAAACTCGTCGAAGGCAGCTCCGAAACCGTCCAGGCCGACGAACGCGTCATCGCCGCCTACCTCGGCACCCCCTTCGAAGGCGCACCCGGCGCCGCCGAAGTCGCCGAAGTGGAAGCGGCCGAAGCCCACCAGGAAGCCGCCACCCCCCTCAGCGACACCCCGCCGGACACACCCCACGACGAGGAAGACAGCGCCCCCCGCGCCACCGGCCCGGAAGGAACAGCCAAGTGACCGCACTACTCGAGGTCGAAGACCTCAGGGTCGCCTACGGCAAGATCGAAGCCGTCAAAGGCATCTCCTTCACCGTCGAAGCCGGACAGGTCGTCACCCTCATCGGCACCAACGGCGCCGGCAAGACCACCACCCTCCGCACCCTCTCCGGCCTCCTCAAACCCTCCGCCGGAAAGATCAGCTTCGACGGGAAGCCCCTCCACGGCATCCCCGCCCACAAGATCGTCGCCCTCGGACTCGCCCACTCCCCCGAAGGCCGCCACATCTTCCCCCGCCTCACCATCGTCGAAAACCTCCTCCTCGGCGCCTACCTCCGCGACGACAAAGAAGGAATCGACAAAGACATCCAACGCGCCTACGAACTCTTCCCCATCCTCGGCGAACGCCGCAAACAAGCCGCCGGCACCCTCTCCGGCGGCGAACAGCAAATGCTCGCCATGGGCCGCGCCCTCATGTCACGCCCCAAACTGCTCATGCTCGACGAACCCTCCATGGGCCTCTCCCCGATCATGATGCAGAAGATCATGCAGACCATCAGCGAACTCAAATCCCAGGGCACCACCATCCTGCTCGTCGAGCAGAACGCCCAAGCCGCGCTCTCCCTCGCCGACCACGGACACGTCATGGAAGTCGGCCGCATCGCCCTCTCCGGCACAGGGCAGGACCTCCTCCACGACGAATCCGTACGCAAGGCCTACCTCGGCGAGGACTGAGCCTGGCCCCTGGGCCCTACGCAGCGAGGGCGGCCACCCCGGTGTGGGGTGACCGCCCTCGCTGCGCTTCTCATCCGGCTTCCCGCCGGTGGGGGCCGGGCGCGCAGTTCCCCGCGCCCCTATCGGGCCGCTCTCAGCCCTTCGCCGCCTTCTTCTCCTCGGCGTCCTCGATGACCGCCTCCGCCACCTGCTGCATCGACAGCCGACGGTCCATCGACGTCTTCTGGATCCACCGGAACGCCGCCGGCTCCGTCAGGCCGTACTCCGTCTGCAGGATCGACTTCGCCCGGTCCACCAGCTTCCGCGTCTCCAGGCGCTGCGTGAGGTCCTCGACCTCCTTCTCCAGCGTCTTCAGCTCCGTGAACCGCGACACCGCCATCTCGATCGCCGGTACGACGTCACTCTTGCTGAACGGCTTCACCAGGTACGCCATGGCGCCCGCGTCCCGGGCGCGCTCGACCAGGTCGCGCTGCGAGAACGCCGTCAGCATCAGCACCGGGGCGATCGACTCCTCCGCGATCTTCTCCGCGGCGGAGATCCCGTCCAGGACGGGCATCTTCACGTCCAGGATCACCAGGTCCGGCTTGTGCTCCCGGGCCAGCTCGATCGCGGTCTCGCCGTCACCGGCCTCGCCGACGACCGTGTAGCCCTCCTCCTCCAGCATCTCCTTGAGGTCGAGACGGATCAGCGCCTCGTCCTCGGCGATGACGACACGGGTCGTCAGGGGCGGGACGTGCGACTTGTCGTCGGACGCGTCTACGGCCTTGGGCGACTCGGGCGGGGTCACGGGGGCTCCTCGTTCCTGGCAGGTGCGCTGCCTCGTCAGGGTACCTAGCTGCGGCGCCCCGAGGTGAACCGGTATGCTTCCCGGGAGCGCGCAGCGCCCTGGCCGGGTTGGCGGAATAGGCTTACGCGGATGTCTCAAACACATCTGTCCGAAAGGACATACGGGTTCGAATCCCGTACCCGGCACATCTTGCAGCGGAGGATCACGTTCTCGTGAACCTCCGCTTTTTGCTGCGCACGGAGACGATCAGTCGCGCAGAGTAGCCGCATGAACTTCCACAGCACAGAGGTGCGACAGAAGGCGCTGACGCTCTTACGCGGGGGAGCAAGGAACGCCGACGTCGCACGTCAGCTGAAAGTGCCGGTCGGCACCATCGGCTATTGGTGGCACATGGATCGCTCCAAACGGGGAGAGTGCCCCGGAAAACACGAGCCGAAATGCCCGCACTGCGACGGCGTGGCTCTCGATGAACCGGCGTATGCGTATCTACTCGGCCTCTACCTCGGCGACGGGCACATTATCCAGTACTCCGGGCACCGGGTACCCAGCCTCATGATCACCTGTACCGAATCGTGGGTCGGGCTCATGGACCTGTGCGAGCAGGCGATGCGCGCCGTCTTTCCGGACAACTCCGTCTGCCGCGTTCGCAGGACCGGCTGCAGCAACGTGAAGGTGTACTCGAACCACCTGTGGTGCATGTTCCCGCAGCACGGCCCCGGCAGAAAACACGAACGAACCATCGCGCTCGAATCCTGGCAACAGGACATCGTCGACTCGTATCCCTGGGAGTTCATCCGGGGGCTCATCCACTCCGACGGGTGTCGGGTCACGAACTGGACCACCCGGATCGTCGCGGGTGAGCGGAAGCGCTACGAGTACCCCCGGTACTTCTTCACCAACAAGTCCGACGACATCCGGAGGCTCTTCACCGAGACCCTCGACAAGGTGGGAGTCGGGTGGACGAGCCTGGCTCGGGGCAGCGACCCGTTCAACATATCCATCGCCCGCAAGGCCTCCGTGGCGCTGATGGACGTGTACGTGGGGCCGAAGCACTGAGTGCCCCGGTTCAGCGGGAGGCCTCGCCGATGTGGTGGACGCGGACCAGGTTGGTGGAGCCGGAGACTCCGGGCGGGGAGCCCGCGGTGATGATGACGGTGTCGCCCGGCCGGCAGCGGCCGATCTTGAGGAGGTGCTCGTCGACCTGGGCGACCATCGCGTCGGTGGAGTCGACGTGCGGGCCGAGGAAGGTCTCCACGCCCCAGGTGAGGTTGAGCTGGGAGCGGGTGGCCGGGTCGGGGGTGAAGGCGAGGAGGGGGATCGGGGAGCGGTAGCGGGAGAGGCGCTTGACGGTGTCGCCGGACTGGGTGAAGGCGACGAGGAACTTGGCGCCGAGGAAGTCGCCCATTTCGGCGGCGGCGCGGGCGACGGCGCCGCCCTGGGTGCGGGGCTTGTTGCGTTCGGTGAGGGGCGGGAGGCCCTTGGCCAGGATGTCTTCCTCGGCGGCTTCGACGATGCGGGCCATGGTGCGGACGGTCTCGATGGGGTATTTGCCGACGCTGGTCTCGCCGGAGAGCATGACGGCGTCGGTGCCGTCGATGACGGCGTTGGCGACGTCGGAGGCTTCGGCGCGGGTGGGCCGGGAGTTGTCGATCATCGAGTCGAGCATCTGGGTGGCGACGATGACGGGTTTGGCGTTGCGCTTGGCGAGTTTGACGGCGCGCTTCTGGACGATGGGGACTTGTTCCAGGGGCATTTCGACGCCGAGGTCGCCGCGGGCGACCATGATGCCGTCGAAGGCGGCGACGATGTCGTCGATGTTGTCGACGGCCTGGGGCTTTTCGACCTTGGCGATGACGGGGAGGCGGCGGTTCTCCTCGTCCATGATGCGGTGGACGTCGTCGATGTCGCGGCCGCTGCGGACGAAGGAGAGGGCGATGACGTCGAAGCCGGTGTTCAGGGCCCAGCGGAGGTCGGCTTCGTCCTTGTCGGAGAGGGCGGGGACGGAGACGGCGACGCCGGGGAGGTTGAGTCCCTTGTGGTCGGAGACCATGCCGCCTTCGATGACGGTGGTGGTGACGCGGGGGCCGTTGACGGCGGTGACTTCGAGGGTGACTTTGCCGTCGTCGACGAGGATGCGTTCGCCGGTGGTGACGTCGTCGGCGAGGCCGGTGTAGGTGGTGCCGCAGATGTGGCGGTCGCCTTGGACGTCGGGTTCGACGGTGATGGTGAACTCGTCGCCGCGTTCGAGGAGTACGGGGCCTTCGGTGAAGCGGCCGAGGCGGATCTTCGGGCCTTGAAGGTCGGCGAGGATGCCGACGCTGCGGCCGGTCTCGTCGGCGGCCTTGCGCACGCGCCGGTAGCGGTCCTCGTGGTCGGCGTAGGTGCCGTGGCTGAGGTTGAAGCGTGCCACGTCCATTCCGGCTTCGACCAGGGTCTTGATCTGGTCGTAGGTGTCGGTGGCGGGTCCCAGGGTGCAAACGATTTTCGCTCGGCGCATGTCTTCGACAGTAGGCCTTACTGGCGGGTAGCGGATTGGTTGGGCGTGACTACTCAACAACCGTTGGATGAAAGGCTCTTGACAACTGTTGAAGTGTGCGGGCGCGTGCTCTGATGAGCATGTTCAAGGGTCGATGGGGTGGGTCGGTGGGCTCACAGTTGCGGTGGGTTCATGGTGAAGCGTGCGTTGACTTGGGCGTAGACGGACTGGCGTTGGGGTTCGAGGTCGAGTGCGGGGGCGGCTTCGGGGCCGCCGGCGAAGGCGGCGCGGGCCATTCCGGGGGGTGCGGGGTAGCCGTATGAGGGGGTGTTGTCGGCGCCGATGTCGGCGAGTTCGATGAGGGCGTCGAGGGTGGTGCCGAGGGCTTCGGCGTATTCGCGGGCGCGTTGGACTGCTTCTTTGACGGCGTGTTGGCGTGCGGTGCGGTGGGCGGGTGAGGTGGGGCGCAGGGACCAGTAGGGGCCGTCGACGTGGGTGAGGTCGAGGTCGGCGATGCGGGTGGTGAGTTCGCCGAGTGCGGTGAAGTCGGTGAGTTCGGCGCTGATGTGGACGCGGCCGTGGTAGGTGCGGACGCGTTCGCCTTTGCCGCGTTTGGTGAGTTCGGGGGTGATGGAGAAGGCGCCGGTCTCGATGCGTTCGACGGCTTCGCCGTAGGTCTTGACGAGGGTGATGACGTCGTTGTTGCGGCGGGTGAGGTCGTTCAGGGCGTCGCGGCGGTCGGTGCCGCGGGCGCTGACGGTGATGCCGATGCGGGCGATTTCGGGGTCGACTTCGAGGTGGGCTTCACCGCGGACGGCTACGCGTGGGGCGTGGGGGGTGCCGTAGGGGCTGGTGGGTGCGGTTTCGTCGGTGGTCATGGGGTCACTGTCGCATCGCGGCCGGACGCGGGACAGTCACCGGATCGAAACCCGGCGGGTCTGTCGCGGGGCGACGTGGACAGGTCAGAATCTACGCGCGTTACCGCTGTTCGTTCGTGTTGTACGTACTGGAGGAGTTCGAGATGCCGTTGAACCGCAGGGGGTTCCTGGGTCGTTCCGCTGCCACGGGTGCGGGGGTGGCGCTGGCGGGCGGCGCGGTGGCCCCGTCGGCCGTCGCGGCGCCCGGGACGGCGCCGGGCAAGCGCCCGAGGCGGTACTCGTTCACCGTGATGGGCACGACGGACCTGCACGGGAACGTCTTCAACTGGGACTACTTCACGGACCGGGAGTTCGACGACAAGGACCACAACGATGTGGGGCTGGCGAAGATTTCCACGTTGGTGTCGCGGGTCCGCGAGGAGAAGGGTCGGCGCAATACGCTGCTCATCGATGCGGGCGACACGATTCAGGGTACGCAGTTGTCGTACTACTACGCGAAGGTCGATCCGATCACCGCTGCGCGGGGTCCGGTGCATCCGATGGCTCGGGCGATGAACGCGATCGGGTATGACGCGGCGGCGCTCGGGAACCATGAGTTCAATTATGGGATTCCGGTGTTGCGGAAGTTCCAGGAGCAGTGTGATTTCCCGCTGCTCGGGGCGAACGCGCTGGATGCGAAGTCGCAGCGGCCGGCGTTTCCGCCGTACAGCATGCATCGGTTGCGTACGCCGCACGGGCGGGATGTGCGGGTGGCGGTTCTGGGGTTGACGAATCCGGGGATCGCGATCTGGGACAAGGCGCATGTGCAGGGCAAGATGACGTTTCCGGGCCTTGAGGAGCAGGCGGCGAAGTGGGTGCCGAGGCTGAGGTCGATGGGGGCGGACGTGGTGATCGTGTCGGCGCATTCGGGGTCGAGCGGTACGTCGTCGTACGGGGATCAGTTGCCGTATGTGGAGAACGCGGCGGCGTTGGTGGCGCAGCAGGTGCCGGGGATCGATGCGATTCTGGTGGGGCACGCGCATACGGAGATTCCGGAGTATGTGGTCGAGAACAAGGCGACGGGCAAGAAGGTCGTGTTGTCGGAGCCGTTGAAGTGGGGGCAGCGGTTGACGTTGTTCGACTTCGATGTGGTGTGGTCGAAGGGTCGTTGGCGGGTGGAGAGGGTGGGGGCGAAGGTCCTGAACTCCAATGAGGTGGCGGAGGACGGGCGGATCGTGCGGCTGCTCGGGGATGAGCACGAGAAGGTCGTGGCGTATGTGAATCAGGTGATCGGTACGTCGAAGGCGGCGATGAGTACGGCTGAGGGTCCGTACAAGGATGTGCCGATCATTGATTTGATCAGTCATGTGCAGGCGGAGACGGTGAGGGCGGCTCTTGCGGGCGGGGCGTACGCGAAGTTGCCGGTGTTGTCGCAGGCTTCGTGTTTCTCGCGTACGGCGAAGATTCCGGCGGGTGAGGTGACGATCCGGGATGCGGCGGGTCTGTATCCGTTCGAGAACACGCTGGAGGCGCGTGTGCTGACGGGTGCGCAGTTGAAGGACTATCTGGAGTTCTCGGCGCGGTATTACGTGCGGACGGCGCCGGGTGTGCCGGTGGATCCGGCGAAGTTGACGAATGCGGAGGGTGTGCCGGATTACAACTATGACGCGTTGTACGGGGTGTCGTACGACGTGGACATCGCGCAGCCGGTGGGGTCGCGGATCGTGGGGTTGCGGTTCGAGGGCAAGGAGGTGGATCCGGCGGCTGAGTTCGTGTTGGCGGTGAACAATTATCGGGCGAGTGGTGGCGGGAATTTCCCGCATGTGGCGAAGGCCAAGCAGGTGTGGGTGAATTCGGATGAGATCCGTAACACGATCATCTCGTGGGTGAAGGCGAAGGGTGTGGTGGATCCGGCGGAGTTCGCGCGGGTGGACTGGCGGTTGACGCGTGCGGGGACTCCGGTGTTCTGAGGGTGGGGGCTGGTGCGATGAATGGGGATCTGGCTGCCGCGCTCGCGGTGGTGCGGCGTGATCTGTCGGCGACGTGTGTGGTGCAGCCGGTGGTGCGTGAGGAGGTGGATTTCGACGGGGATCCGTTGGTGATGCTGTATGAGCCGGATGGTTCGGGGGTGGGGGTTTCGGTGCCCGTGGGTGTGGGTCCGGCGGAGCAGGTGGTGGAGTTGGCGGAGCAGGTGAAGGACTGGGCGGTGGAGGCGTTGGCGGCGCGGTTGTTGCCGGCGACGTGGCCGGAGTGTCCCGACCATCCGCTGGGGCATCCGTTGGGTGCGCGGGTGGTCGGGAGTGTGGCGGTGTGGGCGTGTCCGCGGTCGGGGCGGGTGGTGGCGCCGGTGGGTGCGTTGGCGGAGGTGGCGGGTGGTTGAGGTCTGGGTTCTGAGGTCTGGGGTCTGAGGTCTGAGGGGCCCGGGGGGGGTCAGTTCTTCAGGTGGACGAGGGTGCCGCGCTGTTCTCCGCCGGGGCGGGGGGTGGCGCGGTGTTCCGGCTTGGTGAGTCCGAAGTGGGTGAAGGCGGTGCGCTGGGGTTGGGGGTAGGGCTCTTTGCCGGTGAGGGTGTTGAGGATGCCGGCGCTGCGCCAGGCGGCGAGGCCGAGGTCGGGGGCGCCGACGCCGTGGGTGTGGCGTTCGGCGTTCTGTACGTAGATGGCGCCGGTGATGGAGGGGTCGAGGACGAGGCGGTGGTGTTCGTCGATGCGGGGTCGTTCGGATGAGTCGCGGCGCAGGTAGGGGTCGAGTCCGGCGAGGAGGCGGCCGAGGGGGCGTTCGCGGTAGCCGGTGGCGAGGATGACGGCGTCGGTGGTGAGGCGGGAGCGGGTGCCTTGTTCGAGGTGTTCGAGGTGGAGTTCGACGCGGGTGGTGGCGACGCGTCCCGCGGTGCGGACGTTGACGCCGGGGGTGAGGACGGCGTCGGGCCAGCCGCCGTGGAGGGTGCGCTGGTAGAGCTCGTCGTGGATGGCGGCGATGGTGTCGGTGTCGATGCCTTTGTGGAGTTGCCACTGGCCGGGGACGAGCTGGTCGCGGACGGTTTCGGGCAGGGCGTGGAAGTAGCGGGTGTAGTCGGGGGTGAAGTGTTCGAGGCCGAGCTTGGAGTACTCCATGGGGGCGAAGGCGGGGGTGCGGGCGAGCCAGTGGAGTTTTTCGGCGCCCGGGGGGCGGTGGCGGAGGAGGTCGAGGAAGACTTCGGCGCCGGATTGTCCGGAGCCGATGACGGTGATGTGGTCGGCGGTGAGGAAGCGGTCGCGGTGCAGGAGGTAGTCGGCGGCGTGGATGACGGGGACGGTGGGGGCCTCGGCGAGGGGTTTGAGGGGTTCGGGGATGTGGGGGGCGGTGCCGATGCCGAGGACGATGTTCCTGGCGTGGGTGCGGCCGAGGGCTTCGGCTTCGCCGTCGGCGTCGAGTTGGGTGAAGTCGACGTCGAAGAGGTCGTGTTCGGGGTTCCAGCGGACGGCGTCGATCTGGTGGCCGTAGTGGAGTCGGGGGAGGTTGTCGCTGACCCAGCGGCAGTAGGCGTCGTATTCGGCGCGCTGGATGTGGAAGCGCTCGGCGAAGTAGAAGGGGTAGAGGCGTTCGCGGGTCTTGAGGTAGTTGAGGAAGGACCAGGGGTTGGCGGGGTCGGCGAGGGTGACCAGGTCGGCGAGGAAGGGGACTTGGAGGGTTGCGCCGTCGATGAGGAGGCCGGGGTGCCAGTGGAAGGCGGGCCGTTGTTCGTAGAAGGCGGTGTCGAGGTCGAGGGGGTGGGCGAGGGCGGCGAGGGAGAGGTTGAACGGGCCGATGCCGATGCCGACCAGGTCGCGGGGGTTGTCGGGGGTGGTGGGTGCCTGGGTGGGCCGGTCGGGGGTGCCTGGTGGGCGGGTGGCGGTCATCGGGGGCTGGTTCCTTCCACGAGCTTGAGGAGGGTGGTGAGGTCGTCGGGGGTGGTGTGCGGGTTGAGGAGGGTGGCTTTGAGCCAGCGGCGTCCTTCGAGTTGGGCGCGGCCGAGGACGGCGGTGCCTTCGGTGAGGAGTTTTCGGCGGATGTGGGCGATGTGGTCGTCGTCGGCGTGGGTGGGCCGGAAGAGGACGGTGCTGATGGTGGGGGTGGCGTAGAGGTCGAAGTGGGGGTGGGCGGTGATGGCGTCGGCGAGGTGGTGGGCCTGGTCGCAGACGTGGTCGACGAGGGCGCCGAGGCCGGTGCGGCCGAGTGCTTTGAGGGTGACGGCGATCTTGAGTGCGTCGGGGCGGCGGGTGGTGCGCAGGGAGCGGCCGAGGAGGTCGGGCAGGCCTGCTTCGGTGTCGTCGTCCGCGTTGAGGTAGTCGGCGCGGTGGGTGAGGGTGTGGGTGTCGGTGGCGTCGCGGACGGTGAGGATTCCGGCCGCGGCGGGTTGCCAGCCGAGTTTGTGCAGGTCGAGGGTGACGCTGTCGGCGCGGTCGAGGCCGTGGAGTTTGGCGCGGTGGGTGTCGCTGAAGAGGAGTCCGCCGCCGTAGGCGGCGTCGACGTGGAGGCGGGCGCCGTGGGTGGCGCAGAGGTCGGCGATGTCGGTGAGGGGGTCGATGAGGCCCGCGTCGGTGGTGCCCGCGGTGGCGGTGACGAGGAGGTCGGTGTCGTCGGCGGTGTGTGCGGCGAGGGCGGTGGCGAGGGTGGCGGGGTCGAGGGTGCCGGTGGGTGTGGGCAGGGTGACGGGGGTGGGCAGGCCGAGGAGCCAGGCGGCGCGGTGCAGGGAGTGGTGGGCGTTGGCGCCGGTGAGGATGCGGGGGGTGCGGCCGTGGGCGGTGGCGCGTTCGCGGGCGAGGAGCAGGGCGAGTTGGTTGGACTCGGTGCCGCCGGTGGTGATGAGGGCGTCGCCGCGGCCGTGGACCTCGGTGGCGAGGGTGGTGGTGAGGAGGGCTTCGAGGGCGGAGGCGGCGGGGGCCTGGTCCCAGGAGTCGAGGGAGGGGTTGAGCGCGGAGGCGGCGAGGTCGGCGGCTGCGGCGAGGGCGAGCGGCGGGCAGTGGAGGTGGGCCGCGCAGAGGGGTTCGGCGGGGTCGGCGGCGCCTTGGGCGGTGGCGTGGACGAGGGTGCGCAGGGCGGTGCGGGCGCCGGTGCCGTGGTGGGGCAGGAGGGGGGTGGCGGCTTCGTGGAGGCGGGCGGCGACGGTGGTGGGGCCGCCGGGCGGGAGGGGGCCGCCGCGGGCCGCGGCGCCCTCGCGCAGGGCGTCCAGGGCGGTGGTGAGCAACGGCTGTAGGGCGTCGGGGCCTTGGGCGCCTCCGGCGAGGGGCGGCGGGGTGCGCATGGCGGTGACCTCCGGTGGGCGGACGGGGGCACCAGCCTGGTGGGTGGGGGTGGGGCGTGTTGTGGGGTGGGGGTTTCGGAACCCGAAAGGGGTACGGCTGTGCGGGGAAATCGTGTCTGCACGGGGGCGGGGTGCTAGGGCGTGTCCGACCCGTCGGACACGCCCTGGGGGCGGGCCTTGCCGGGCGCCTCCCCTGGCAAGGCCCGCCCCTCCCCGGAGCCGGGTCTCCCTGGTGCGGGCCTCAGTTCGTCGTACGGAAGTCGTCCGCGTGGTCGTGTGCCCACTGGGCGTACGTGCGGGCCGGGGTGCCGGTGACCGCTTCCACCGTTGTCGTCAGGGTCGGTGCCGTGTCGATGGTGTCGGCGAGGGAGGCGACGAAGCCGGGGACCATGTCCGCGGGGATGAGGGGGAACATCTTGGGGACGACGTCGTGGGGCGGTATCTCGGTGTAGGTGAGGGGGCGGCCGATGGCGTGGGCGATGGCGGCGATCTGGTCCTCGGTGGTGATGGCTTCGGGGCCGGTGAGGACGTGGGCGGTGCCGTGGTGGCGTTCCAGGAGGCTGTGGCGGGCGACGGCGGCGATGTCGGCCTCGTGGATGGGTGAGAGGACGCTCTTGGCGTAGGGGCCGCGTACGGTGTCGCCCTCGTGGATCTGCCAGGCCCACTGGAGGGTGTTGGTGGCGAAGGCGCCGGGGCGCAGGAAGGTCCAGTCGAGGCCGCTGTCGCGGACGTCCTGTTCGAGGGCGCGGTGCCAGGTGTGGATGAACGTGTCGTGGGCGGGGTCGTCCTCGACGGCGATGCTGGAGAGCACGGTGACGTGCCGGACGCCTGCGGCGCGGGCGGCGGCGAGGAACGCGGTGGTGTGTTCGCCGGTGACGGAGGCGTGCAGGAAGAGGGCGTCGGCGCCGTCGAACTGGGCGGTCATGTCGGTGGGTTCGGCGCTGACGGTGAGGCGGGTGATGTCGGCGGTGGCGGGCAGGTGGGCGCGGTGCGGGTCGCGGACGAGGGCGCGTACGGGGGTGTCGGCGGCGGTGAGCTGGGTGACGAGGGCGCTGCCGACGTTTCCGGTGGCTCCGGTGACGACGATCAAGGGGGCTCCTTGGGTGTGCGGGCGGGGCCGGGCCGTCGGTGTGGTCCGTCGGCCCGGCCTGCTGTGCGTTCGACCCTAGGCATCCGGAGTGGTGTTCCGGATCGTCGTCAGGAAGGAGCTCGGCCTAGGGCATCCGTCCTAGGCCGGGGGTCGCGCGGGGGTCCGGGTCAGCCCTGCTCGGTCTTGTGCAGGACGCGCAGGGCCCGGGCCAGGTCGTCGAGTTGGTCGGTGAGGCGGCGGCGGAGCGCCGGGGTGAGGTCGTTGCGGGCCAGGCAGGTCTCGCCGAGGCGCAGCGTTTCGTCGTCGACGGCGCAGGGGAAGGCGTGGCGGCCGGTGGCGTCGGCGATGGCGGGGCCGCGGCGGGCGGCGACGTCGACGGCGTCGTCGAAGTAGCGGGCCAGGTAGGGGCGTACGAGGTCGTCCTGTTCGGGCTGCCAGAAGCCCTGGGCGGTGGCGATGAACAGGGAGTTGGAGAGGTCGTCGGTGGTGAACATGGCGTCCCAGGCGCGGTGTTTGGCCTCGGGGTCGGGCAGGGCGGCGCGGCAGCGGGCGGCGCCTTCCTGGCCGGTGGCGCTGGGGTCGCGGCGCAGTTCGGCGGCGATGGTGTCCTCGTCGGCCTCGCCGAGGACGGCGAGGCGGGCGAGGGCGCGCCAGCGCAGCTCGGGGTCGAGTTCGGGTCCGCCGGGTACGGCGCCCTGGGCGAGCCAGGTGTGGAGGGGCTCGGCCTGGGTGGCGACGTCGATGAGGCCGCGTACGGCGATGAGCCTGAGGCCGGGGTCTGAGCCGTCCTCGGTGTGGCGGATGACGTCGTGGCACAGGGCGTCGAGGGTGGCGAGGGCGGCGGGCCGTCGGGTGCGCGGGGTGTAGTGGTCGGCGATGACGGTGCCGGCGAAGGTGAGGACGCCGGAGACGAGGGCGAGGTCGGTCTCGGCGGGCAGGTGGGCGCGGGCGGTGTCGAGGTAGGCGGCGGGTTCCAGGTCGCCGTCGCGGACCATGTCGCGCAGCGCGTTCCACAGGACGGCGCGGGTGAGCGGGTCGGGCACGCTGGACAGGGAGCGCAGGGCGGTGTCCTGGGACACCGGGTCGAGGCGGATCTTGGCGTAGGTCAGGTCGTGGTCGTTGGGGACGATGAGGGCGGGGCAGCCGCCGTCGCGCGGGGTGGGCGCGGTCTGCTCGGGGAGGTCCGTCTCGTAGCGTTCGCGCAGGACGAGCTGGCGGCCGTCGGACAGGTCGCGGTCGTAGACGCCGATGGCGACGCGGTGGGGGCGGCTGCCGTCGCGGTCGAGGCGGAGGGTCCAGGCGCGGCCGCTGTGGCTGACGGCCGGGGTGAAGGTGTCGACGCCGGTGGTGCGCAGCCAGGCGTCGGCCCAGGCGTGGACGTCGCGGTCGGTGGCGGACGCGAGGTTGTCGATGAAGTCGGCGAGGGTGGCGTTGGCGAACTTGTGGCGGGCGAAGTGGGCGTTGATGCCCGCGAGGAAGTCCTTCTCGCCGAGCCAGGTGACGAGTTGGCGCAGGGCGCTGGCGCCCTTGGCGTAGGAGATGCCGTCGAAGTTGAGGAGGGCGGAGGCGGTGTCGGGGACGGCGTCGGGGTCGGGGGCGACGGGGTGGGTGGAGGGGCGCTGGTCGGCGTCGTAGCCCCAGGACTTGCGGGCGACGCCGAAGTCGACCCAGGTGTCGGTGAAGCGGCTGGCTTCGGTGAGGGTCTGGTAGCCCATGTATTCGGCGAAGGACTCGTTGAGCCAGATGTCGTCCCACCACTTGAGGGTGACGAGGTCGCCGAACCACATGTGGGCCATTTCGTGGGCGACGACCATGGCGCGGGTCTGGCGCTGGGTGTCGGTGACGGCGGAGCGGTAGACGAAGTCGTCGCGGAAGGTGACGAGGCCGGGGTTCTCCATGGCGCCGGCGTTGAACTCGGGGACGAAGGCCTGGTCGTAGGAGTCGAAGGGGTAGGGCTCGGCGAACTTCTCGTGGTAGCGGTCGAAGCAGGCGCGGGTGATGTCGAGCAGTTCGTCGGCGTCGGCGTCGAGGTGGGGCGCGAGCGAGCGGCGGCAGTGGAGGCCGAAGGGCAGGCCGCGGTGTTCGGTGCGCACGGAGTGCCAGGGGCCGGCGGCGACGGCGACCAGGTAGGTGGGCAGCGGGGGTGTGGGCGCGGCCTTCCAGGTGCCGCCGCCGGTGTGCTCGGTGACGCTGTTGGCGAGGACGGTCCAGCTCTTGGGGGCGGTGACGGTCAGCTCGAAGGCGGCCTTCAGGTCGGGCTGGTCGAAGGCGGCGAAGACGCGCTGGATGTCGTCGAGGAACAGCTGGGTGTAGACGTACGTCTCGCCGTCGGTGGGGTCGGTGAAGCGGTGCATGCCCTCGCCGGTGCGGGAGTAGCGCATGGCGGCGTCGACGGTGAGGCGGTGCTCGCCCGCGGTGAGGCCGGTCAGGGGGAGCCGGTTGTCGTTGAGGGCCGCGGGGTCGAGGGGGGTGCCGTCGAGCGTGACGGAGCGCAGGTGCGCGGGCTTCAACTCGACGAAGGTGTCGCCGTCCGCCGCGGCGGTGAAGGTGATCGCCGTACGGGAGTCGAAGGTCTCCTCGCCGGTGGTGAGATCGAGGGTGATCTCGTACCGCCGGACGTCGAGGAGCTGGGCTCGGGTCTGCGCTTCGTCGCGCGTCAGTGCGGGCATCTGGCCATGGTGCCCGATCTGGCGGGGCGCCTGGCAGGGGGTGCCCCGGCCGGGGCGGGGCTCATTCGTGCGGTCGTGCGCCTCGGGGCGGGGTCAGGCCTTCTCGTTCGCGATGGTCTCGTGGTGGCGGATGACCTCGGCGATGATGAAGGTGAGGAACTTCTCCGCGAAGGCCGGGTCCAGTTTGGCGTTCTCGGCCAGTTCGCGCAGGCGGGCGATCTGGCGGGATTCGCGGGCCGGGTCGGCGGGGGGCAGGTGGTGGTTGGCCTTGAGGTGGCCGACCTGCTGGGTGCACTTGAACCGTTCGGCGAGCATGTGGACGACCGCGGCGTCGATGTTGTCGATGCTGTCGCGCAGGCGGCTCAGCTCGGCGAGCACGGCGGGGTCGGCCTGGTCGGCGTTGTCGGCGTTGTCGGCGGGGTGCTTCGTGGTCATGGGAGGGAGCCTACGTTGCCCCGCCGGGCCCGCCCGAGGTGAGCATGGGCGGGTCGTCCGGGTCGGGGACGCGCTGTGACCAGCCGCCGGGCACGGTGCGGCCCTGCTGGGCGCGGAAGCGCACCGGGGCGGTGCCGACGCGGCGGGTGAAGAGGCGGGAGAAGTAGGCGGGGTCGTCGTAGCCGACGCGGCGGGCGACGGCGGCGACGGGCAGCTCGGTGGCGGCGAGGAGTTCCTTGGCGCGGCCGAGGCGGATGCCGAGGAGGTAGTCCTTGGGGCTGCAGCCGGCGCCGCGGCGCACGGCGGTGCGCAGTTCGGCGGGGGTCATGCCGTGCCGGGCCGCGTGCTCGGCGATGGACAGCGGCTGGAAGGCGTCGCGGGCCAGGGCCTGCAGGACGGGGTCGCCGTCGGGGGCGAGGTCGGCGCGGGCGCGGCGGAGGGCGACGAGGAGTTCGTGGACGGCGGCGCCGGTCTCGACCTCCAGGAGCGGGTTGCCGCGGCGGGCGGCGCGGGCGACGCGGCCGACGACGGCGCGGGCGGCGGCGGGGTCGGCCAGGGCGACGACGGGCCGCTCGGGTTCGATGTAGCCGAGTTCGGTGTAGGTGGCGGTGGCGGGTCCGGTGAAATCGACGAAGCACTCGTCCCAGCCGGTGTCCGGGTCGGCGCCGTAGTGGTGCGGCACGCCGGGCACCAGCCAGATCAGGGCGGGCGCGGTGACGGGTGCCCGGCGTCCTTCGGGGGTGGCGAACCAGCCGCTGCCCGCGCTGACGACGAGGGCGACGTGGTGGTCGAGGGTGCGCGGGCCGACGGCGGGCAGCGTGCCGTGCTGGAGGCCGACGCCGAGGCACACCAGGCCGAGGCGGTGGTGGACGGGGCTCGGCGTGAAGTAGCGCATCCAGGTGTGGTACATCCGCTGCCGCCCTCCCGGTCCGTTCGCCGTCGGCCGCGCCGGGTCACGTCCGGTCGCGGCCCGTCTCGTCCAGTCCAATCGGGCTCGATCTTTGTCCATGGACCGGGCCGCCCGCCAGAGGCAATCGTGGCGGCTGTCAGCGGACCGGGAGGGGACGGCGTGAGCGGCTTCAGGGTGGGCGAGGACGGGTTCGAGCTGGACGGGCGGCCGGTGCGGCTGCTCTCGGGGGCGCTGCACTACTTCCGGGTGCACGAGGCGCAGTGGGGGCACCGCCTTGCGATGCTGCGGGCGATGGGCCTCAACTGCGTGGAGACGTACGTGCCGTGGAACGTGCACGAGCCGCGTCCTGGCGCGTTCCACGACGTGGAGGCGGTCGGCCGGTTCCTGGACGCCGCGCACGCCGCGGGGCTGTGGGCGATCGTGCGGCCGGGCCCGTACATCTGTGCCGAGTGGGACAACGGGGGCCTGCCGTCGTGGCTGACGGGGGAGCTGGGGGCGCGCGTCCGGACCCGGGACGCGCGGTATCTGGCGCATGTGGAGCGCTGGTTCGCGCGGCTGCTTCCGCAGGTGGTGGCGCGGCAGCACGACAGGGGCGGGCCCGTGGTCCTGGTGCAGGTCGAGAACGAGTACGGCAGCTACGGCTCGGACCAGGTGTATCTGCGCGCGCTCACGGAGCTGCTGCGCGGGCGGGGGGTCACGGCGGAGCTGTGCACGTCCGACGGGCCCGAGGACCACATGCTGACGGGCGGGAGCGTGCCCGGTGTCCTGGCGACGGTGAATTTCGGCTCGCGGGCGCGGGAGGGCTTCGATGTGCTGCGGCGGCACCGGCCCGGGGGGCCGCTGATGTGCATGGAGTTCTGGTGCGGCTGGTTCGACCACTGGGGCGCGGAGCACGCCGTGCGTGAGCCCGGGGACGCGGCCGGCGCGCTGCGGGAGATCCTGGAGTGCGGGGCGTCGGTGAACCTGTACATGGCGCACGGCGGGACGAACTTCGCCGGGTGGGCGGGGGCGAACCGGGACGGCGGGGCGCTGCACGACGGGGCCCTGCAGCCGGACGTGACGTCCTACGACTACGACGCGCCCGTCGACGAGCGGGGGCTGCCGACCGCGAAGTTCCGGCTGTTCCGCGAGGTCCTCGCCGGGTACGCGGACGGGCCGCTGCCCGAGCCGCCGCCCGCTCCCCCGGTGCTGCGCGCGCCCGCCGTCGGGCGGCTCGACGAGTGGGCTCCGCTGGCCGCGGTGGCCGCGCGTCTGGGCGGGCCCGAGGCCGAGCACGCCGTGCCGCCCACGTTCGAGGAGCTGGGGGTCGACCGGGGGCTCGTCCGCTACTCCTTCACGCTGCCCGGGCCGCGCGGGCCGTATCCGCTGACCGTGCCGGGGCTGCGGGACCGGGCCGTCGTGTACGTCGACGGGGTGCGGGCGGGGGTGCTCAGCGAGGACTCCCCCGCCCTGCCCGTCCCCGTGCCGGGGGGTGCCCGCGTCGAGCTGTGGGTGGAGTCCCTCGGGCGCGTCAACTACGGGCCGCGGCTCGGGGAGGCGAAGGGGCTCACGGGCGGGGTGCTGCACGAGCGGCAGTACGTGCACGGGGTGCGGGCGGTGGGGGTGCCCCTTGGGGCGTTCGACGCGGCGGGCTCGGTGCCGTGCGCCGGGGGCGGCGGTCAGGGGCGGGCCGGTCTGTACCGGGGTGTGGTGGAGGTGGCAGGGGCGGGGGACGCGGTCCTTTCGCTGCCGGGGTGGACGCGGGGCTTCGTGTGGGTGAACGGCTTCTGCGTCGGGCGGTATTGGGAGGTCGGGCCGCAGCGGGGGCTCTTCGTACCGGGCCCGGTGCTGCGCGAGGGGGCGAACGCGGTGTGGGTGCTTGAGGTGGAGGGGGTGGAGGGGCCCGCGGAGGTGCGGCTGCGGTAGCCGGGTTCAGCCCGTCCGGCGTTTGAGGACGAGGCGCGGAGCGCCGACACGGGGGGGCGGAGCCCCCCCGGCAGGGCTACGCCTCGCGGACCTCGAACGTGTCCAGGACGAATTCCGCCTTCCCGTCGTCGCCGACCTTGCGCAGGCCCACCCAGGCCTCGCCCTCCTCGGGGGCGGTGAACTCGTAGGAGTGGGTGGCGGGGGCGTGGGCGGCGGGCAGGGGGGCGCGGGAGAGTTCGCGGGGGCCGGGGGTGTCCGTGGCGGTCACCCAGGCGTACTGGCCCGCGGTCTCGTTCTCGTAGCGGAAGGAGACCCGGTACCGCTTCCCGGCGACGAACCGCACCGTGTGCGGCACGGTGCGGTAGACGAGGCCCTCGTTCTCGCCCCGGGACTTGAGGGACTGGCCGCCGTCGACGACGTCGTCGACGGCCTTGCCGTTCCAGCCGCGCTGGGTGAACGGGGCGTGCCGCTGCGCGATGTGGGTGCGCGGGTCGGTGGTGCCCCCGGCGTCGCCCTTGACGAAGGGGCCCCACCCCTGCGGCACGTGCTCGAAGTCCTCGCGGCACAGGACGCCGCGGGGCAGCCGGGGCGCGGGCGCGGTGGCCACGACGCGGACGTTGTCGAAGCGGACGCGGGCCCGCCCGGCCCCGGCGCGCAGCGCGAGCCGGACGGGGCCGCCGCCCTCGGGCACGGTGAAGGGGGTGAACAGGCGCTGGAAGCGGGTGCCGTGCTTGCGGTCGGCGGCGACGTGGTTCGCGGCGGTGGAGGTGGTGGTGCGGTTGGCGGCGGTGACGCCGTCGGCGGTGCGCACCTCCAGGGTCGCGGTGCGTTCCTCGCCCGCCCGCTCGCCGACCTCGACCTGTACGGAGGCGACGTACGAGCCGGGTTCGAGGCGGCGCAGGCGCTGGGTGACGGAGGCGGCGGCGCCGGGGGCGATGACCAGTTCGTGGTCGCCGAGGGCGCTGCGCCGCACGGCGGCGTCCCCGGTGACCTGCCAGGCGTCCAGGGTGCCCGAGTGGAAGCCGGGGTCGCGCAGCGGGGTGCCCTGGCCCCAGTCGGGGTCGGGCAGGGCGCGGGCGCGGGTGCGGTGGACGACGTAGGGCTGCTCGGCGCGGGCTTCGATGGTGATCTTCCCGTGGCGTACGGGGAGTTCGCGTTCGTGGACGCGGCCCTGGTCGGTGAGGCGGTACAGGTGGACCGTGCGGGTGCCCGCCCAGCCGCGCGGCAGGGTCCAGCTGCTGGCGCCGCCGCGGGGGTTGTAGTGGTAGAGCTTGGCGGGGTCGGTGGCGCGGCGGGGTTCCCAGGGCAGCAGGTAGGTGCCGTCGTCGTAGACGGGGTGGCCGCCGGTGGTGATGCGGCGGGTGCCGTCGGTGTCGGTCACGGAGGTGGCGCCGGGGCCGAAGAAGGTGATCTCGTGCTCGGTCCACGTCTTGATCGGGTGGGCCTGGAGGTACTTGGCGGGCAGCGCGTGGGTCCAGATGAGGCGGTGGAAGGCGGTCCAGTCGGTCTTGCCGACCCAGCCCTCGTAGTTGCCCATGCGGGCGATGCCGAGGAGGGTGGGCCACTTGTCGGCGAAGACGTCCTTCTGGTGGTGGCGGATGAAGCGGATCAGCTGGGAGTTGATGCCGCGCGAGGTGTCGGGGCCGTAGTCGGTCTCGGTGGCCCAGTGGGACCAGACCGCGGCGCGTTCGAAGCCGTGGCCCCATTCGGTGGTGACGGTCCAGCCCTGGTCGCGCAGGGTGCGCTGGAGCCGGTCGGAGGTCCAGCCGGACTCGCGGAACACGTCGATGTAGAGGGTGTTGAGCGCCTGGTGGGTCTCGCGGCGCAGGTCGGCGAAGCGCTTGACGATGTCGCCGGAGACGAGGTCGCGGCGCTGGTCGATGCGGTAGCTCTGGTCGAGCCAGTCCCACTGTTCGTTGTTCTTGTCGACGAGCTTCTCGGAGAAGGCGTGGGCGACGGGGTAGGACTCGGTGGCGTTGACGTGGACGCCGAAGTCGCTGTTCCACTTGGCGCCTTCGCGGACCAGGGTGTTGAGGTCGCGCAGGCCGCCGGCGCGGGTGTTGTGGTTGCCCGCGTAGTCGGGGTGGGCGGAGTCGTGGCCCTCGGACTGGTAGCCCTTGAGGAGGGTGTACTGGCGCAGGCCGTCGGTGGCCAGGTGGATGCGCTTGACCTCGTCGAGGGTGGCGAGGAACGGGTTGGTGGCCTGCGAGGCGAAGTTGAAGGGGATGTGCGGGACGACGCGCAGGTGCTGTGTGTCGGCGCCGAGGGGGTTCACCATGATGTCGCGGAAGGCGATCGCGGCGTCCTGCCAGTCGACCTTGCCGTCGCCGTTGCGGTCGCCGGTGACGACGACGGTGGCGTACGGCAGCGGCTCGGTGGCGTCGACGGGTGAGGTGGCGGCGCGGTGGGTCCACTGGCCGGGGGTCAGGCGGGCCTCGGTGCGGCCGTCGGCGCGCAGGGTCTGCCGCCACAGCCGTCCGTTGTCCCAGCTGGTCTCGGATGTGGGCTTGTCGTAGACGGTGTTGGTCTCGACGGCGCCGCCGAGCCGGTCGTGCGCGAGCACGGCGTACGCGCAGCCCGTGGGGGCCTGCGCGGGGGTGTCCGCGGTGAGCCGGACGAGGGTGTCGCCGCTCTTGGCCTTGTCGAGCTGGACGCGGGCGGCGAGGAGGGTGGCGCCGGGCTGGTCGCTGCGGACGGACAGGAGGGCGAGGCCGGGGATGCGGAGGGTGCCGATCCGCAGGGTGTCGGTGTCCTGGACGCGGGTGACGCGCCAGTGGACCCGGCGGCCCGCCACGGAGATCTCCACGTCGACGCGGGTGCCGCCGTCGAGGGTGAGGACGTAGGCGGCGCGGTCGTCGTGGAGGGTGGCGGTGACCTCCGGGGTGTGTTCCTTGTCGTCGATGAGGAGCGTGGTGACGGGGTCCGGCTGCGCGTGCAGCACGGCGCCGCTCGCGCGGTCGGTGTACGACACGACGCGCGGGAAGGCGGTGGCGACGCGGACGTCGAGGGCGGCCGAGCGCAGCACCGCCTCGTCGGCGCGCGGCCCGGTGGCGGGCGCGGCGTGCGCGGTGCCCACGCTGACGGCGGCACCCAGCGAGGCGAGCGCTCCGGTGGCGACGACGGCTCTGCGACTCGGCCCGGACGGCTGTGACGACGGCATGAACGCACCCATGAACGCACCCTCCGTACGACGAAATCCGTGACGGTCACGATGCGCCGGGAGCGCGGGGGCGCCCATGGACAAAGAAGCGGAAGGTCTTGGACTAAGCGCAGGGCAGCGCCTTGGGCACAGTGCGGTCGGGCAGCAGCGCCCCAAAGGGGCGCGGGGAACTGCGCGCCCAGCCCCCGACGGCCCGCAGATAGACAACAGCCCCCCCCAGCAGGCGGCTTACGCCGGGCCGTACGGCAGCACGGCGCGGACCTCCCAGCCCCCGCGCGGGCGGGGCCCGGCGGTGAGGCGTCCCCCGAGGGCCCGGACCCGTTCCTCCAGGCCGACGAGGCCGAACCCGCCGCGGTCGCCGGGGCCCGGCGGCCCAGCCGTGCCGTCGTCGGTGACGCGGACCTCCAGGCCGCCGTCGGCGAGGCGTACCGCGACGAGCACGGCGGTGGCGTCGGCGGCGTGTTTGCGTACGTTGGTGAGCGCCTCGCGCACGATGTGGTGGGCGGTGGCCGCGAGATCGGCCGGAAGGCGCTCCTGCAGACCGTGTTCCACCTCAACCGTCACGGGCGGCCCGGCGACGGCACCGGCGTGGGCGAGCGCGCGCAGCTCGGCGAGCCCCGGCAGGGGCGCCGTGCGCGCCTCGCCTTCGCGCAGGACGCGCACCAGGCGGCGCATCGCGCCGAGTGCCGCGTCGCCCGCGTCCGCGATGCGGGTGAAGGTGTCGGCGGTGGTGGGCGCGTCGACGGCGGTGCCCGCGGTGAAGCCCGCGGCGCGGGCCTGGACGACGATGCCGGTGACGTGGTGGGCGACCAGGTCGTGCAGCTCCCGGGCGAGGTCGAGGCGCTCGGCGGCGCGCGCGGCCTCCATGTCGCGCACGCGCTGGGCCTCCGTGCCGCGCAGCAGCAGCGAGAAGGCGCTCACGACGGCGGCGAGCGCGGAGAACAGGAGCGTGAAGCGGCCCGGCGCGGCGTCGCGCACGGGCGCCGCCGCGCAGGCGAGCGCGAGCAGCGGTCCGAGGACGGCGGCGCGGCGCGCGGGAAGGCGCAGCAGGACGCCGGTGAGCAGGACGAGCAGGGCGACGGCCTCGCCCAGGCCCCAGACGACGAGCGGGCGTCCGCCGGCGAACACGTACAGGGTGGCGGCCCAGGAGACTCCGGCGGCGGTCCAGGCGCGGGCGGCGAGCGGGACGCGGGCCCAGGGCACGGCGCACAGGCAGGTGACGATGCCCGAGGCGAGGAGCGCGGCGCGCGGTTCGGTGGGGTTGCGGGTGAGGGTGAGGCCCTCGACGAGGACCAGGAGCACGAGGGCGGCGGCGAGCAGCAGCCGGGCGGCGTGGCGCAGCGCGGGGTGCCGGTCGAGGGCGGGCGGCCTCAGGGCGGGGCGCACGGCGGGCTCACGGGGCCTTGGTGGCGAGCCCGCTCTCCCATGCCCAGGCGGCGATCTCCACGCGGTTGCGGGCGGCCAGTTTGGCCTGGACGTTCGCGAGGTGGGACTTGACCGTGGACAGGGACACGTACAGTTCGGCGGCGATCTCGGCGTTGGTGCGGCCGCGGGCGAGGGCGCGGACGACGTCCCGCTCGCGCTGGGTGAGGGGTTCGGCGGGGCCGGGGGCCGTCGTGCGGGGGGCCAGTTCGCGCAGCAGGCGCACGGTGACGGCGGGTGAGACGAGGGCGTCGCCGACGGCCGCGGCCCGGACCGCCTCGACGAGCATGGCGGGGCTGGCGTTCTTCAGGAGGAACCCGCAGGCGCCGCCGTGCAGCGCGGCGTGGACGTATTCGTCGAGGTCGAAGGTGGTGACGATGACGATGCGGGGGCGGCTGCCGCGGGCGGTGAGGCGGCGGGTGGCCTCCAGGCCGTCGAGGCGGGGCATGCGGATGTCGAGGAGCAGGACGTCCGGGTCGTGCCGCTCGACGGCGTCGAGCGCGGCCTCGCCGTCGACGACGTCGGCGAGCACCTCGATGTCGGGCTGGCTCTCCAGGATCATGCGGAAGCCGGTGCGGACCATCTCCTGGTCGTCCGCGATGACCACCGTGATCGCCATTGCCGCTGCCTCGCCGTCTCGCCTGTCTCGTACGCGTGTCTCGTACGCGACGAGTGTCCCATATGTACGCGGCGGGGTCGCACTGCTGTACGGGTACGCGGAGAGCCGGGCCCCCGGCAGGGGCCCGGCTCCGTGGACGGCACCGCTCGCCGCACGCGCGGCGCGGGACGTCAGAGCTGGCTGGCGTACTTGGTTATGTCGGCCGCGAAGGTCGACACCTCGGTGTAGACGCCGGGGTAGGCCGGGCGGGCGCAGCCGGTGCCCCAGCTGACGATGCCGACCTGGATGTACTGGCCCGCGTCGTCCTTGCGGAACATGGGGCCGCCCGAGTCGCCCTGGCAGGTGTCGACGCCGCCGACGCCGAGCTTGCCCGCGCAGATCTCCTCGCCGGGGATGATGTCGCCGTTGTACGCGCGCGAGCAGTCCGCGTCGCTCACGAACGGCACGGTGGCCTTGAGCAGGTAGCGCTGCTGCGGGCCGCCTTCGCGGGCGGCGCCCCAGCCCGCGACGGTGAAGTTGCCGTTGTTGTACTTGGTGTCGGTGGCGATCTTCAGCGTGGGCTGGTTGATCGGCTTGGCGAGCTTGATCAGCGCCCAGTCCTTGCCGCTGCCGTTGTAGCCGGGGGCCTGCAGGACCTTGGTGGACTTGACCTTGATGGCGCTGGAGCTCTGCAGGTCGACGACGCCGCCGGTGGCGGTGATGGAGGTGTTGTTGCCGGAGCCGTCGACACAGTGCGCGGCGGTGAGGACGACGTCCTGCTTCAGCAGGGAGCCACCGCAGCCCATCGACAGGCGGACCATGAACGGGAACTCACCCTGCGCGGCGCGCGTGCCGCCGACGACCTGCTGACCGGGGTTGGGGCCGGGGGTCGGGGCCGCCTGGGCGGCGAGGGGCTGCAGGCTGAGTCCGGCGAGGGCGATCGACC
This sequence comes from Streptomyces spectabilis, assembly GCF_008704795.1. Lineage (NCBI taxonomy): Bacteria > Bacillati > Actinomycetota > Actinomycetes > Kitasatosporales > Streptomycetaceae > Streptomyces > Streptomyces spectabilis. The sequence continues at coordinate 2,746,797 of NZ_CP023690.1, forward strand.
CGAGGACGGTGGCTCTCTTGACTCCACGAAGCTTGTCGGTCTTCAACGTGATGTCCCTTCATGGGAGGTGTGGGGGGTTGCGCAGCGCGACGGGCCCACGCCGCACGCGCCGGAGCGCTGCGTGGCATGAGCCCGCCAAAGCGTTGTTGGATTATGAGGAGGCCCACACGCGGCCGACAAGGGGCGGTTTTCAGCCAGCCGCCGACTTTCGAGCTGGTTACGGCCGCTGACAACACCCGTACAGTGGGGACGAGTTGGGATGATCCATGCGGGATCCGGGCATCGGATCCCGCCGCGGCCCAGGGGGGACGGCGTGGCAGGCGGACAGCCCGTGGAACACGGCTACCCCCATCTGGAGACGGTCCGCTCCGCCGTCACCGCGCTCTACAAACGGCTCTCGTACGACACCGTCCACTCCTTCGACACCAGCGTGGCCCCCGCGGACGTGGCCTTCTGCGACCAGGACGACCTGTACCTCGGCGCGCAGCGGGTGGCCCGCGAGATGGTGCGGCACCTGCGGCTCCCGGACGCCCGCGTGATCGTGTCGTTCCGCGAGATGGAGCACGCCGCGTACGTCGAACTGACCGCCGGGCCCGAGTACTTCATCGAGCTGAACGACCGCTTCCGGCGGCATCGCAGGGACATCGGGGCGGCCCTCGCGCACGAGGTGATGCACGTGTACCTGCACCGCCTCGGCCTGACCTTCCCCGGCACCCGCGCCAACGAGATCCTCACGGACACCGCGACGACCTACCTCGGCGCGGGGTGGCTCCTCCTGGACGCCTACCGCGAGGACGGCGCGTCCTCGCAGAAGCTCGGCTACCTCACGCCGGAGGAGTTCGGGTACGTGCTCGCCAAACGGGCCCTCGCGTTCGGCGAGGCGCCCGAGACGTGGTTCACCAGCGCGCAGGCGTACACCGCCTATACGCGAGGCCTCGCGCAGGCCCGGCGCGACGGGCAGCAGCCGCCGCTGACCGGGGCGGGCTGGGCGGGGCGCCGGCGCTACGCCAAGGACCGGCGCTACGCCCTCGACCACGGCTCCGCCCCCCGGTCCGGGGGGTCGTACTCCTTCTCACGCCCCGACGCGTCCGGTCCGCTGCGGGTCTCCTTCCCCTGCCCCACGTGCCACCAGCGCATCCGCCTTCCGGCGCGGGGACGGGTGCGAGCGCGGTGCGGCCTCTGCCACACGGTCCTGGACTGCGACACCTAACCCCACCGACACCGGGGCTCCCCCCACGCCCCTGCCGCCCCTTGCCGGGGGCGCTCGGAGCGCCGGCGCCGGGCCGCTGCCCGGCTCACCCGGTGACCCGGCCTGCGCCATCACCACGTAACTGACTATCCGTCAAAAATCCTGCCTCTGCGCCTTCCCCCTTCAAGACCCCCTCGCTACCGTCCCGCACGACCGGACCACGGCGCGGCGGAAGGCGGACCGATGCGCGGCAGCACTCGCACCCTCACGGCGGCCACGGCCGTCCTCGTGGCGCTCGGCACCGGAGCCGCGCCCGCCGCGGGGTCGGCGCCCGCGCCGCGCCCCTCGTACGCCGCGGCGGCTCCCGGACAGCTCCGGGACGTCCGGCAGATCCCGCTCCAGGGCGCCGTCAACGTCCGTGACGTGGGCGGCCACCGCACCTACGACGGCGAGCGGGTCCGCCGCGGCCTGGTCTACCGCGCCGACGCGCTCAGCAAGCTCACCGACGCGGACGTCGGCACGCTCGCCGGGCTCGGCCTGCGCACGGTGGTGGACTTCCGCGTCGCGGAGGAGGTCCGGTACGACGGCCCGGACCGGCTCCCCGCCGGGCTCGCCGCCACCGCGCGGCCGGTGCCGGACAACGGCCTCTTCCGGCAGCTCATGACGGTGATCGGCTCCCGCGACCCGGTCAAGCAGGAGGAGCTGCTCGGCGGCGGCAGGGCCGAGGCCTTCATGCGGGAGGTGTACCGCGCGTTCGTCACGGACGCCACGGGCCGCGCGCACTTCGCGGCGACGCTGCGCGACCTCGCCGCCGGGGGCGCCGCGCCGCTGCTCTACCACTGCACGGCGGGCAAGGACCGCACGGGCTGGCTGACGTACGTCCTGCTGCGCGCGGTCGGCGTGCCCGAACGGACCGCCGTGGCGGACTACTCGGCGTCGAACACCTTCCGCGCCGCGTACGACGCCAGGGTGCGCGAGTCGCTCCGGCAGGCGGGCCTCATGCTCAAGCCGGAGCTCCTCATCCCGCTCCAGGAGGTCCGTACGGACTACCTCGACGCGGCACTCGCCGAGGCCACGCGCCAGTACGGAAGCTTCGGCGGCTATCTGACGAAGGGCCTCGGACTCGACGCCCGCACCCTGCTCGGCCTGCGCGAGCGCCTGGTCGGCTGAGCCGCGGGCCCCCGCCCCCGTGGGCGGTCAGGCGGTGCGCGGGGCGGCGATCCCGAGCGCCCGTGCCGCCTTCAGCCACTGGGGGAACTCCCCCACCAGGTGGTCGTACAGGACGGCGTCGGGCACCGTGCGCGGCTCCTCGCCCGCGTGGAAGAACCCGGCGTTGTCGACGGGCCGCTTCTCGGGCACGGCCAGGTCGTCGAGCCGCCGCAGATAGTCGAACTGGCGGCTCCCCGGGTCGCCGAAACCGATGAACTTCCAGAACATCGGGAGCTTCGCGGCCTTGCACAAGTACCGTTCGGCCGCGGCCTTGTTGAGGGGGCCACCGTCGGTCTGGAAGACGACGAGCGCGGGCGCGGGCGGGCGCTCGCCCCGGCTCGCCGCGCTCTCCGCGGCGTCCAGGTAGTGGTCGATGACGGCGTCCATGGCCAGGTGGTAGTTGGTCTTGCCCATGTGGCCGAGGCCTGCGGCGATCTTCTCGATCCGGCCCTGGTGGCGGGCCAGTTCGACGTCGGCGACGGCGTCCACGTCCGTGGAGAAGAACACGGTCGGCACGACGCCGTCGTCGTCCAGGTGCGCGGACAGGCCGAGGACCCGGTCGGCGAGCGCCTGGACGCTGCCGTCCTTGTAGTACGGCCGCATGGAGCCGGAGTAGTCGACCACCAGGTAGACGGCGGCCCGCTCGCCCTCCAGGCCGTGCGCGCGCACGGAGGCGCCCGCCGTCTTGTAGAGGCTGACGAGCGCGGGTGCCGTCTCCTCGACCTTGCGGAGGCTGATCGCCGCGGTCATGCGGGGCCCGTGAGGAAGTCGACGGCCAGGCGGCGGAACTCGTCGGCCCGCTCGGTGAAGGCCAGGTGGCCGCAGCGCGGGAAGACGTGCAGACGGGCGTCGGGCATGGCCTTCAGGGCGACGAACGCGCCGTCGAGCGGGTTCACCCGGTCCTCGCGCCCCCAGGTGAGGAGCGTCGGGCGGGTGACGCGGTGCGCCTCGCGCCACAGCAGCGCGCCCTCCGGCCACCTGGCGAACGCGGCGCCCACGCGCTGGGCGCCGCGCCTGGCCTCCGGGTCGAGGGCGTCGGCGTACCGCTCCTCGACGAGCTCGTCGGTGACGTGCGCCGGGTCGTGGACGAGGGTCGTCAGGAACGCCCGCATCGCCTCGCGCGTCGGCTCGGGCGCCGCGCCGAACTCGACGAGCCGTCGCACGCCTTCGGGCGGGTCGGCCGAGAAGACGTTCAGGGAGAGGCCGCCGGGGGCCATGAGCAGCAGTCTGTCGACCTTGTCCGGGTGGTCGAGGGCCATGCGCACGCAGGCGCCGCCGCCGAGCGAGGTGCCCGCGACGTGGGCGCGGGCGATGCCCAGCTCGTCCAGGAGCGCGGCGACCGCCGCGGCGCTGAAGGAGTAGAAGTCCCGGTCGAGTTCGGGCTTGTCGGACGCGCCGAAGCCGGGCTGGTCGACGAGCAGCGTACGGAAGTGCCGGGCGAAGCCGGGCAGCAGGTGCCCGAAGGTCGACCAGGCGGAGGCGCCGGGGCCGCCGCCGTGCAGCATCACCAGGACGGGGGCCTCGGGGTCCTGGGGGCCCGCCTCGTGGTAGCGCAGCCGCAGGCCCTCGGCCTCGGCCACGCGCGAGGTGCCCGCACGGGTGTGGTCCGTCCCCTTCGTCTCACTCGTCACCCCCCCATCCTCCCCCATCCGCCCGCCCCGGCCCGCAGGGGGCCGGGGCGGGCCGGGGCGGGCGAAGTGCCTCGCGGGCCAGGACCGTCGCGGGCTAGGACGGTTCGGCGTCCCGGAAGGACGGCAGGGCGAAGATCCTGGTCTTCGCCTCGTCCGACATCAGCTCCACCAGGGGCAGCACCAGGCCCCACAGGTCCCGTTTGTCGACCTCGCGGGCGAGCGCGTCGAGGTCCTCGTCCCCGATCGCCCCGGCCCGGTCCGCGACGACCTGCCGCGAGGGCTCGGGCAGGACCTCCACGAGCGGCAGGAACTCGGCCCACAGGCCGGTGGACACGACGGCGGGCACGATGTCCCCGAGGACGCCCGGGTCCCGGAGCGCGGGCAGAGCCGCGACGGCGCGCCGCTCCTCGTCGGACAGCAGGGCGACCAGCGGAAGCAGCGACTCCCACAGGCCCTGCGCGGCCACGGTCGTGACGAGCGCGTCAAGGTGCTCGACGGGCCGCGCCGCCGCGAGCGAGGCGATCCGCCCGCGCTGCTCGCCGGTGACCATCCCGGCGACGGCGAGCGCCTCGGGCCACAGGCCGTCGGCCGCGGCGCGGGCGATGACGGAAGCAAGCCGTTCCTCGCCCATCAACTCCACGATCCGGCCGAGCCGTTCGGGGTCGTCGACGAGGAAGCCGGTGCGCAGCACGGTCGCGTCGCCGACCTGCGGCAGGATGCGGCTCAGCGCGGAGTCCCGCAGATGTCCGACGAACCGCCCCATGGTGAGGTGGTCCGCGCGCCCGGCGAGTTCGATGGCGATGCGGACGACGAGGCCCTCGTCGAGCCGGTCGACGATGCCGCTGATCCGCCGCGGGTCGAGGTGCGCGCAGGACTCGGCGGTGAAAGCGACGGGCAGCTTCTCGATGATGTCGGCGGCGCGGGCGGGTTCGAGGCGCCCGGCGACGGCCGCGGCGAGCCGGGGCCCGAGGGCCTTCTGGGAGATGGCGGCGGCGACCCCCGCGGGCACCAGCTTGGTGGCCGACGCGATGCGGTCGAGCATCTCCGGCGACCGGTCGAAGAGCGCGGCGACGCAGTCGGCGCGCAGGCGGCGCACGTCGTCGGCGGGCAGCTCCGCGAGGAACGCGAGGTCGTCGGGGCCGACGTCGAGGAGGCGGGCGGTCTTCAGGGTCTCGGCCCTGGCGCGCAGCTTGTCCACGGTGCCCACGCCCCCTAGCGGAAGAGGATCCGGCGGACCGGACCGCGGGCCAGGGCGGGCACCAGCTTCAGGGCGTCCTCGGCCGCCTCGCTCAGGCCCGAGGCCCGGCGTTCGCGCTCGTGGCGCAGCGCGGTGGCGAGCCGTTCGATGTGCTCGGGCGCGAGGCGCCCGACGCTTTCCGGGGGTTCGGCCCCCAGCTCCGTCTTCAGCTGCTCCACTGCTCGGGTGTTCACGGGACCTCCCACGACGCGCGGCTGCTGCTGGGTTCGCGTCCCGAGAGTGGAGCGGAATTGAATATTAGTCAATAGCGGGCACGGGAAGCCGGATCCCGGTGCCCGCGCCCGTACGCCCAAGCCGGGCCCGGCGTCCGCACCCGTACGCTTGGTCGAATGAAACGCGCTGGTCTGCTTCTTCTCGCGGTCGTCCCCCTCACCGTCACCGCGGTCGCGTGCTCCGCCGCCGACGGCTCCCGGGGCGCGGGCGAGGACAGGCCCGCCGCCGCGCGGCCGTACGACGAGGACGGCTCGTCGGTCGACCGGCGCACGCACGACAAGCGGGTGGCGGACCTGCCGCCGGGGCTCGCGGCACCCGCGAAGAAGGAGCTCGCGATGAAGCTCGTCGCGAGCGCGGAGAACTCGACGCTCGACTGGCGCGGCCAGTACGGCTACATCGAGGACATAGGCGACGGCCGCGGCTACACCGCGGGCATCATCGGCTTCTGCACCGGCACCCACGACCTCCTGGAGCTCGTCGAGGGCTACACGAAGAAGCACCCGGACAACGGCCTGGCCCGCTTCCTGCCCGCCCTGCGCGCCGTCGACGGCAGCGACTCGCACGCGGGCCTGGGGCGGCCCTTCACGCGCGCGTGGGCGCGGGAGGCGCGCGTCGCCGCCTTCCAGCGGGCCCAGGACGCGGTGCGCGACCGCCTCTACTTCGACCCGGCGGTCCGCCTCGCCAAGCTCGACGGGCTCGGCACGCTCGGGCAGTTCGTGTACTACGACGCGATGGTCATGCACGGTCCCGGCACCGGACCGAAGTCCTTCCACGGCCTGCGCGAGGCCGCGCTGAAGAAGGCGGAGACCCCGGCGGGCGGCGGCGGCGAGAAGACGTACCTCGACGCCTTCCTCGACGTGCGCCGCTCGGTGATGCGCGGCGAGAAGGCCCACCGGAACACCTCGCGCGTCGACACCGCCCAGCGGCGCTTCCTCCGCGAGGGCAATCTGGACCTCCGTACGCCGCTGACGTGGCGGGTGTACGGGGAGACGTTCCGGGTCCCGCGCTAGCGCGGCCCGGCCCGGGAACGCGCACGGGCCCGGACCCCGTGCGGGGGTCCGGGCCCGTGCCGGGCGCGGGGGCGGGTCAGCCCTTGACCGCACCGGCCGCGAGGCCGGAGCCCAGCCTGCGGTGCACGATCACGAAGAAGATCATCACCGGCAGCGTGACCAGCGTGGAGCTGGCCATGACCGGCCCCCAGGAGGTGGTGTTCTCACCGAAGAACTGGAAGATGCCCACGGCCGCCGTGTACTTGTCGCTGCCCTTCATGAAGGTGTACGCGAACACGAACTCGTTCCACGCCGTGATGAAGGCGAAGATCGAGGTGGCCACCAGGCCGGGTCCGACCAGCGGGAGCAGCACCGACCAGAACATGCGGAACCAGGACGCGCCGTCGATGTACGCCGCCTCCTCGACCTCCTTGGGCACCGCCGCGACGAAGCCGCGCAGGGTCCAGATCGCGAACGGCAGCGACAGGGCGATGTACACCACCGAAAGGCCGAGCAGCGAGTTCAGCATCTCGAAGTCCCGCATCTGGATGAACAGCGGGATGACGAGGGCCTCCAGCGGCACCATCTGCACGATCAGAACCATGATCAGCACGGAGGTGCGGAACTTGAACTTGAACCGGGCCACCGCGATCGCCGCGAACAGCGAGAGCGCGGCCGCCGCGGCGATCGTGGCGATGCCGACGATCGCCGAGTTCAGCAGGTACTGGCCGAAGTTGCCCCGGTCGAAGACGAAGTCGAAGTGCTCGAACGTCACTCCGCTCGGCAGCAGGTCCGAGCCGCGCGTGAGCGCCTTCGGGTCGAGGGCCGTGGAGACCATCCAGTAGACCGGGAACAGCGTGAAGACCAGCAGCGCGATCACCGCGACCGGCAGGCCGACGCGCGAGGCGAGCGTGGTACGGCGGACGCTCACAGGTCCTCCTCCCCCTGCCGGAACAGCGTGCGGATGTAGACGATGGTGATCACCAGGAGCAGCAGCGTCAGGAGGACCGCGGCCGCGGCGCCCGTACCGTAGTCGTTCTTGGCGAACGCCTCGATGTACGAGTAGACGCCGAGGTTGTAGACGTCCGGGTTGGAGCCGCTGCCTCCCGGCATCAGGAAGACCTGGGTGAAGACCTTGAAGTCCCAGATGGTGGACAGGATGGTCACCACCAGGAACACCGGCTTGATGCTCGGCACGGTGATGCGCCAGAACCGCTGCCAGGCGTTGGCGCCGTCGATCTCGCCCGCCTCGTACAGCTCCTTCGGGATGGTGAGGAGCCCGGCGAGCACGGTGATCGCGACGAACGGGAAGCCGTGGTGCACGACGTTGATCGTGGCGATCCCGTAGAACGGCAGCCGTTCGGTGAACCAGTTGGTGGTCTCCGCGTCGATCAGGCCGACCGAGTCCGCGACCTGGCTGATCATGCCGTCCTCCGGCGAGAACAGCCAGATCCACACATACGTCCCGGTGACCGCGGGCATCGCCCACGCGGCCAGGATGGACACCGAGCAGATCAGCTTCCACGTCGGGCCGAGCCGGTTGAGCAGCAGGGCCACGAGCGTGCCGAGCACGACGGTCAGGCCGACGCACGCGAGCGCGAAGAACACCGTGTTCGGCAGGACCGTCTTCCACAGCAGGTCGCCGGTCAGCAGGTCCTTGTAGTGGTCGAAGCCGATGTACGTGCCCTCGCCACCGCCGAACTTGACCTTGTAGTCCTGCAGCGAGAGCTTGCCGACCTGGATCAGGGGCCACAGGAGCAGCCCCACGAGCACGATCAGCGAGGGCGTGAGCAGCAGCCAGGGCCGGGTGAGGGTGACCAGTTTCTTGCGGCGGCGCGCGGCTTCGGCGCCACCGTCGTCGGATTGCGGGCGGACCGAAGGCGTGACCTCCGGCCCGTCACTGACGAGCGTGTCTTTCACGGCGTGACTCGTCTTTCGCTCACTTGTCCTTGGCGAAGATGTCGTCCATGTCCTTCGCCGCCTTGTCCGCGGCGTCCTGGACGGACGACTTGCCCGTGAGGATCGACTGGACCATGCCGGTGATGACCTGCGAGGCCTGGATCTCGCCGTACGCCTTGGTCTTCGGGACGGTGGCGCCGGCCTCGATCATCTGCTTCGCGAACGGCTCGACCAGCGGGTCCTTCTGGGCCTCGATCTTCTTCAGCTCGGAGTTCTGGCCGGGGAAGTAGTTGGTCTGCTTGGCCCACTTCGCGGCGAACTCACCGGTGGTCATCAACTTGACCAGCTCCCAGGCGAGTTCCTTCTTGTCCGTGTTGAACGCGGAGAGGTAGGAGCCGCCGAGGAAGGACTTGCTCATGCCGCCGGTCTGCCCGGGGATCGGCACGGCGCCGAGCTTGCCCTTGAGCTTCGGGTTCGCCTCGACGATGGCCTTGGGGGTCCAGTTGCCGCCGACCGACATCGAGATCTGGCCCTTGTTCCAGGCGTCGCCGACCTCCTTCTCGGTCCAGGTGTTGACCTTGGCCGGGGAGACGCGGTCCTTCCGTGCGAGGTCCGTGTAGTACTTGATGCCCTTCACGGCCTCGGGCGAGTTGATCGCGGACTTCCACTTGTCGCCCTGCTGGGTGGCGAGTTCACCGCCCGCGCCCCAGACGAAGGCCGTCGCGAACATCTCCGCGCCGCCCGCCACCGGGAAGGCGATCTTGTCCGGCTCCTTCTCCTTGAGCGTCTTCGCCGTCTCCTGGAGCTCCTTCCAGGTGGTCGGCGGCTTCAGGTCGTGCTTCTCGAAGACGTCCTTGCGGTAGACGATGGACCGCACGCCCGCGTACCAGGGCATGCCGTACTGCTTGCCGTCCAGGGTGCCCGCGTCCTTCAGGCCCTCCACCAGGTCGTTCGCCAGACCCGACTTCTTCAGGTCGTCGCTGACGTCGACGAGCGCGCCGGTCTCGGCGAACTGCGGCACCCACGTCGTGCCGACCTCGGCGACGTCCGGGACCTGGTCCTCGCCGCCCTCGATGGCCGTCGTGAACTTCTTCTGGGCGGTGGCCCACTGCTGGTACTCGACCTTGATCTTGGCACCGGTCTTCTTCTCGAAGGCCGCGCCGACCTCCTTGAAGAAGGGCCGGGGGTCGGGGTTGGTCCCCTCCATGATCCATACGGTGAGGGTCTTGCCCTTGCCGTCGGCCTTGCCGCCCTTGCCCCCGTCGCCGTCATCGCCGCACGCGGTTGCGGTCAGACCGAGCGTCAGGGCGATACAACCCGCCGCGATGACACGTCGCTTCATGCCGGCCCCCTTCAGGTTCTTGTAGTGGGAGCGATTGTGCTCACGCAGGGTGTTGGCGGTCTAGACCCTTTCGGGGAAGCGGCCGAACCGTAATCACCGTTGCGCGGTGCGCTATCGCTGTGTTCCGACGGTGTCCTACGTCGTCGCGGCGCGGCGGACCGGCTCCGCGGTCCCACCCGTTTGCCGCACATCTACCGCCCCGCGGGGGACGCTCTCCCCCACCCGCCCACCCCGCAGCCCTGCCCCCACCTCACGGGCCCACCCGGCCCCCCGACCACTGAGACGACCCCACAGCCCGGCCACGGGCCCCACCGCCGGGGGCGACTCGGACACTCCAACCGGCCCAAGGGCAAAGGCCCCCCAACACCGGGGCCCACCCGCGGCCCCCGGCTCCCCGACCCACGCGGCCCCACCACCCACCCACTCATGGGGCCTCCCGTCGAGCCCGAGCCCCACACAGCCACGTGGCCCCCCACCACCCGCCCCACCCGACACGGCACCTGACACCCACTCACGGAGCCTCCCGTCGCGCCCCAGCCCCACACAACCACGTGCCCCCCACCACCCGCCCCACCTGACACGACACCTGACACCCACTCACGGAGCCTCCCGTCGGACCCCAGCACCACACGACCACGCACCCCCACCACCCGCCCCATCCGGCACCTCGCACCCACTCACGGGGCCTCCCGTCGGGCCTCTGCCCCAGACCCGCTCGGTCCCACCACTCACCCGGCACGGCCTCGCGCCCATCCATGGGCCTCCCGTCGAGCCCCTCTCCCCACGCCTGCGCGGTCCCACCGCCCTCCCCACCCGGCACGGCGCACCTCGTACCCACTCACGGAGCCTCCCGTCGAGCCCCGCTCTCCACACCCGCGCGGCCCCACCGCCCACCCCCGCCCAGCACGCTTGGGGAAGCCGACCGGGACAGCGCGCCCCGGCACGGCGCCTCACACCCAGCCCCGCCACACAAGGCCGCGCAGGCACAGCCACCTGCCCACGCCCAAACGCCAGTTGGGGCCGGTGCCGAAGCCCAGCCGACCACACCCCGCACCCACACGCAGCACCCTCCTCAGGGCCCCTGCCCTACGCACTGACGCGGTCGCGCCAACCGCCCCCGCCCAGCACCCCGCCGCGGCACCCCACGGGCGCTGCCCCCGGCGCCGCACCGCGCGCCGCGCCAAGCGGACAGGTGCGACGCCGCTGGCCACGCCTAAGTACGAGGTCAAGCGGGGCGGCACCTCGCACCCGCCCACGGGGCCTCCCGTCGAGGCCCTGCCCCAGACCCGCGCGGTCCCACCGCCCACCCCCACCCGGCACGGCTTGAGGAAGCCGACCGGGACAGCGCGCCCCGGCACGGCGCCTCACACCCAGCCCCGCCACACAAGGCCGCGCAGGCACAGCCACCTGCCCACGCCCAAGCGCCAGTTGGGGCCGGCGCCGAAGCCCCGACCACACCCCGCACCCACACACGGCACCCCACCCCAGCGCCCTCGCGTCGCCCCAAGCGGACAGGTACGACCACCGCTGGCCACGCCTGAGTGCGAGGTCAAGCGGATCGGCACCCCGCACCCGCCCACAAGGCCTCCCGTCGGCCCCCGCTCCACACGGCCGGGGCCCACCACCAGCTCCGGCAGGTGGGGCGGCATCCGTACACCGGGGCACGGAGCTTCCGGTCGGGACCGCCCTCCCCGACCCCAACGTCACCTCACACCTCAGGCGAGGCCACTACCGGCCTGACTCGCAGCGCCTCGACCAGGCTCACGGATGCCCTCGCTCCTGGCCGCCCGCTGTGCCCGCAGGGAGGCGCTGCGTCCGGGCGGCGGCGGGGCGGGCCCTCGTCGTACGGACGCGGCATCGGCCCGCTCGGGTGCGTGAGCCGCCCTCTGCGGCAAGGGCGACACGGAGGGGGCGGGCGGCGGGACCGGGCCGGGGCGCGAACGCGAGCTCGGCTTGGAGCAGTACGTCCGGGTGCACGGGCCGGGCCAGGCCTTCAAGCCGTACCGGCCCGGGCAGGTGTCGGGACCGCCCCGTCTGCGGACGGGACCTCGGCGCCCAGCGGCACGGCCAAGCACGTGAGCCGCCACCGTTCCGGCCCCCGGTGGAGGCCAGGACCGCCGCGTAAGGCACAGGCTCGACCCGGAGCGCTCCGGCCGGGCCCACGGGGGTCGGCGCCCTCTCAGCTTCCGCAGTACAGGCACCGAGCCCTGGCCCGGGTGGGGGCGGGTGGGGGCGGGTGGGTGGGGCCGCCCCGCTGCGGGCAGCGCGCCCGGCTCGAAGCCCCGCGCGCAGGGCCCGGGGCGGTCGCCGGTGCCTCGGCAGGGGCCCTCACGCCCGTGCCTGGTGGGGGCGGGTGGGTGGGCCCGCCCCGGCGCGCGGAGCGCGGCACCTCGTCCCCCGGCCTCAGCGTCAGCGTCAACCGCCACCCCGCAAGCGCCAGCGCCCCCGTCAGCCGCCACCCCGCACCCCAGCAAGACCAGAGCCCACAACCCGAGGAACCCGAGGCAGGCCGAGAGCCCGGCCAGGGAGGAACAGTCCGAGAGGCCTAGCGAAGGGCAGGGGGCCGCCCAGCGCCCCGGCAGGGCCCCGGCCCCGGAAGGCCCGGGGCAAGGGTGCGCGGCGCCTGCCGAAGGTCCGGTCGGGGACACGGCAGGCACCGCGCTCAGTTCCGCACGCCGTTGTACGGGACAAACAGGGTCAGACCGTAAGGGAACGGTCCGAGGGACGGATCGGGGCCGGGAGGTCGCTCGCGCCGGTGAGGAACCGGTCCACACCGCGCGCGGCCGAGCGGCCCTCGGCGATCGCCCAGACGATCAGCGACTGGCCACGCCCCGCGTCACCCGCGACGAAGACGCCCGGCACGTTGGTGTGGAAGTCACCGTCACGGGCAATATTGCCACGCTCGTCCAGGTCGATGCCGAACTGGTCCACCAGACCGTTCTCCCGGTCCGTACCGGTGAAGCCCATCGCGAGGGTCACGAGCTGCGCCGGAATCCGACGCTCCGTGCCCGGCTTCTGTGTGAGCTTGCCGTCCACGAAGGCGACCTCGACCAGGTGCAGCCACTGCACGTTCCCGTCCTCGTCGCCCTCGAAGTGGGTCGTCGAGACGGAGTAGACGCGCTCGCCGCCCTCCTCGTGGGCGGAGGTGACCTTGTAGAGCATGGGAAAGGTCGGCCAGGGCTGACCGGGAGCCCGGTCCTCGCCGGGGCGGGGCATGATCTCCAGCTGGGTGACGGACGCCGCGCCCTGGCGGTGCGCGGTGCCCACGCAGTCCGCCCCGGTGTCGCCGCCGCCGATGACGACGACGTGCTTGCCCTCGGCGGAGACGGGCGTCACCACGTAGTCGCCCTCCTGCACCTTGTTGGCGAGCGGCAGGTACTCCATGGCCTGGTAGACGCCCTTGAGCTCGCGGCCGGGCACCGGCAGGTCGCGGGCCGTCGTGGCGCCCGCCGCGACGACCACGGCGTCGTACCGCTTGCGCAGCTTCGCCGCGTCGATGTCGCGGCCGATCTCCACGCCGGTGCGGAACTTGGTGCCCTCCGCGCGCATCTGCTCGATGCGCCGGTTGATGTGCCGCTTCTCCATCTTGAACTCGGGGATGCCGTAGCGCAGGAGACCGCCGATGCGGTCCGCGCGCTCGTAGACGGCGACGGTGTGGCCCGCCCGGGTGAGCTGCTGGGCGGCGGCGAGCCCGGCCGGGCCCGAGCCGATGACGGCGACCGTCTTGCCGCTCAGGCGCTCCGGCGCCTGCGGCGCCACGTCGCCCGTCTCCCACGCCTTGTCGATGATCGAGACTTCGACGTTCTTGATGGTGACGGCCGGCTGGTTGATGCCGAGGACGCACGCCGACTCGCAGGGGGCCGGGCAGAGCCGCCCGGTGAACTCCGGGAAGTTGTTCGTGGCGTGCAGCCGCTCGGAGGCCGCCGACCAGTCCTCGCGGTACGCGTAGTCGTTCCACTCGGGGATCAGGTTCCCCAGCGGGCAGCCGTTGTGGCAGAAGGGGATGCCGCAGTCCATGCAGCGCGAGGCCTGCTTGGAGATGATCGGGAGCAGCGAGCCCGGGACGTAGACCTCGTTCCAGTCCTGGACGCGCTCGCCCACCGGGCGGGTCCGGGCGACCTCACGGCCGTGGTGCAGAAAGCCCTTGGGATCAGCCATTGGTCGCCGCCTCCATCATCTTCTCGGTGATCTCGGACTCGGAGAGTCCGGCTCGCTCGGCGGCGTCCTTGGCGGCGAGCACGGCCTTGTACGTACTGGGGATGATCTTGCTGAAGCGGGTCACGGCCGTGTCCCACTCCGCGAGCAGCTTCTCGGCGACCGTGGAGCCGGTCTCCTCCTGGTGGCGGCGCACGACGTCGTGCAGCCACTGCTCGTCGGTGTCGTCCAGGGCCTCGACGGCCGCCAGGTTCCCGGCGTTGACGTTGTCGCGGTCGAGGTCGATGACGTACGCGATGCCGCCCGACATGCCCGCCGCGAAGTTGCGGCCGGTCTCGCCGAGCACCACGGCGTGGCCGCCGGTCATGTACTCGCAGCCGTGGTCGCCCACGCCCTCGGACACGACCGTCGCACCGGAGTTGCGGACGCAGAACCGCTCGCCCGTGCGGCCGCGGAGGAACAGCTCGCCGCCCGTCGCACCGTACGCGATGGTGTTGCCCGCGATCGTCGAGTACTCGGCGAGGTGGTCGGCGCCCCGGTCCGGGCGGACGATCACGCGGCCGCCGGAGAGGCCCTTGCCGACGTAGTCATTGGCGTCGCCCTCCAGGCGCAGCGTGATGCCGCGCGGCACGAAGGCGCCGAAGGACTGGCCCGCCGAGCCGGTGAAGGTGATGTCGATGGTGTCGTCGGGCAGGCCCGCGCCGCCGAACTTCTTCGTCACCTCGTGGCCGAGCATGGTGCCGACGGTGCGGTTGATGTTGCGGATGGCGACCTGGGCGCGGACCGGCTGGGCGTCCTGGAGGGAGTTCGCGGCGAGCGCGTCGGCGGCGAGCCTGATCAGCTCGTTGTCGAGCGCCTTCTCCAGGCCGTGGTCCTGCGCGACGAGCTGGTGGCGCACCGCGCCCTCGGCCAGGTCCGGGACGTGGAACAGCGGCGCGAGGTCGAGGCCCTGGGCCTTCCAGTGGTTGACGGCGCGCGTGGTGTCGAGGAGCTCGGCGTGGCCGACGGCCTCCTCGATGGAGCGGAAGCCGAGCTCGGCGAGGAGCTCGCGGACCTCCTCGGCGATGAACTGGAAGAAGTTCACGACGTACTCGGCCTTGCCGCTGAAGCGGTCGCGCAGCGTGGGGTTCTGCGTGGCGATGCCGACGGGGCAGGTGTCCAGGTGGCAGACGCGCATCATGACGCAGCCGGACACCACGAGCGGAGCGGTCGCGAAGCCGAACTCCTCGGCGCCGAGCAGCGCGGCGATGACGACGTCGCGGCCGGTCTTGAGCTGGCCGTCGGTCTGCACGACGATGCGGTCGCGCAGGCCGTTGAGCAGCAGGGTCTGCTGGGTCTCGGCGAGGCCGAGCTCCCAGGGGCCGCCCGCGTGCTTCAGGGAGGTCAGCGGGGACGCGCCCGTGCCGCCGTCGTGGCCGGAGATGAGGACGACGTCCGCGTGCGCCTTGGAGACGCCCGCGGCGACGGTGCCGACGCCGACCTCGGAGACCAGCTTCACGTGGATCCGCGCCTGCGGGTTCGCGTTCTTCAGGTCGTGGATCAGCTGCGCCAGGTCCTCGATGGAGTAGATGTCGTGGTGCGGCGGCGGGGAGATCAGGCCCACGCCCGGCGTCGAGTGACGCGTCTTGGCGACCCACGGGTAGACCTTGTGGCCGGGCAGCTGGCCGCCCTCGCCGGGCTTGGCGCCCTGCGCCATCTTGATCTGGATGTCGTCGGCGTTGACCAGGTACTCGGAGGTGACGCCGAAGCGGCCGGAGGCGACCTGCTTGATGCTGGAGCGGCGCGCCGGGTCGTAGAGGCGGTCCGGGTCCTCGCCGCCCTCGCCGGTGTTGGACTTGCCGCCGAGCTGGTTCATCGCGATGGCGAGCGTCTCGTGCGCCTCGCGGGAGATGGAGCCGTACGACATGGCGCCGGTGGAGAAGCGCTTGACGATCTCGGAGACCGGCTCGACCTCGTCCACCGGGATCGAGGGGCGCTCGGACTTGAAGCCGAACAGGCCGCGCAGCGTCATCAGCCGCTCGGACTGCTCGTTCACGCGGTCCGTGTACTGCTTGAAGACGTCGTACCGGCGGTTGCGGGTGGAGTGCTGGAGGCGGAAGACCGTCTCGGGGTCGAAGAGGTGCGGCTCGCCCTCGCGGCGCCACTGGTACTCGCCGCCGATGTCCAGGGCCCGGTGCGCGGGCGCGATCCCGGAGGCCGGGTAGGCCTTGGCGTGGCGGGCGGCGACCTCGCGGGCGATGACGTCGATGCCGACTCCGCCGATCTTGGAGGCGGTGCCGTTGAAGTACTTCTCGACGAAGGACGCCTCCAGGCCGACGGCCTCGAAGACCTGCGCGCCGCGGTAGGAGGCGACCGTGGAGATGCCCATCTTGGACATCACCTTCAACACGCCCTTGCCGAGGGCGTAGATGAGGTTGCGGATGGCCTGCTCGGCCTCGATGCCGGGCAGGAAGGTGCCCGCGCGCACCAGGTCCTCGACGGACTCCATCGCCAGGTACGGGTTGACGGCCGCGGCGCCGAAGCCGATGAGCAGCGCGACGTGGTGCACCTCGCGCACGTCGCCCGCCTCGACGAGCAGGCCCACCTGGGTGCGCTGCTTGGTGCGGATGAGGTGGTGGTGGACGGCCGCGGTGAGAAGCAGCGAGGGGATCGGCGCGTGCTCGGCGTCGGAGTGCCGGTCGGAGAGCACGACGAGGCGGGCCCCGGCCTCGATGGCGGCATCGGCCTCGGCGCAGATCTCCTCGATGCGGGCGGCGAGCGCGTCGCCGCCGCCGTGCACCCGGTACAGGCCGGAGAGGGTCGCGGCCTTCATGCCGGGCATGTCGCCGTCGGCGTTGATGTGGATGAGCTTGGCCAGCTCGTCGTTGTCGATGACCGGGAAGGGCAGCGTGACGGAGCGGCACGAGGCGGCGGACGGCTCCAGGAGGTTGCCCTGCGGCCCCAGCGAGGAGCGCAGCGAGGTGACCAGCTCCTCGCGGATGGCGTCCAGGGGCGGGTTGGTGACCTGGGCGAACAGCTGCGTGAAGTAGTCGAAGATCAGCCGCGGCCGCTCGGAGAGGGCCGCGATCGGGGTGTCCGTGCCCATCGAGCCGATCGGCTCCGCGCCGGCCTTGGCCATCGGCGCGAGCAGGATCCGCAGCTCCTCCTCGGTGTAGCCGAAGGTCTGCTGGCGGCGGGTGACGGAGGCGTGGGTGTGCACGATGTGCTCGCGCTCAGGCAGGTCGGAGAGCTCGATCTCGCCGGCTTCCAGCCACTCCTGGTACGGCTTCTCGGCGGCGAGCCCCGCCTTGATCTCGTCGTCCTCGACGATGCGGTGCTCGACGGTGTCGACGAGGAACATCCGGCCGGGCTGGAGGCGGCCCTTGCGGACGACCTTGGCGGGGTCGATGTCGAGGACGCCGACCTCGGAGCCGAGCACGACGAGGCCGTCGTCGGTGACCCAGTAGCGCCCCGGGCGCAGGCCGTTGCGGTCCAGGACGGCGCCGACCTGGGTGCCGTCGGTGAAGGTGACGCAGGCGGGGCCGTCCCAGGGCTCCATCATCGTGGAGTGGTACTGGTAGAAGGCGCGCCGGGTCGGGTCCATCGAGGCGTGGTTCTCCCACGCCTCCGGGATCATCATGAGCACGCTGTGCGGCAGGGAGCGGCCGCCGAGGTGGAGCAGTTCGAGGACCTCGTCGAAGGACGCGGAGTCGGACGCGTCCGGCGTACACACCGGGAAGGTCCGCTCCAGCGTCTCCTGGCTCCCGAACACCTCGCCGACCAGCTGCGACTCCCGGGCCCGCATCCAGTTGCGGTTGCCCTGCACGGTGTTGATCTCGCCGTTGTGGGCGACGAAGCGGTAGGGGTGCGCGAGCGGCCAGCTCGGGAAGGTGTTCGTCGAGAAGCGCGAGTGGACGAGCGCGATCGCCGTCGCGAAGCGGCGGTCGGACAGATCGGGGAAGAAGGGCTCCAGCTGGCCGGTGGTCAGCATGCCCTTGTAGACGATCGTGCGCGCGGAGAGCGAAGGGAAGTAGGTGGCGGCCTCGCGCTCGGCGCGCTTGCGCAGGACGAAGGCCTTGCGGTCCAGGGCGAGGCCGGTGCTCTCCCCGTCGGCGACGAAGAGCTGCCGGAAGACCGGCATGGTGGCGCGGGCGGTGGCGCCGAGCAGCGTCGGGGCGACCGGCACCTCGCGCCAGCCGAGGACGGTGAGGCCCTCGTCGGCGGCCAGCGTCTCGATGTGTGAGACGGCTTCGTCCGCACCGTGCGGGGGCAGGAAGGCGATGCCGACGGCGTACGCGCCCGCCGCGGGCAGCTCGAAGCCGGCGGCCTCGCGCAGGAACGCGTCCGGGACCTGCAGCAGGATGCCCGCGCCGTCTCCGGAGTCCGGCTCGGAGCCGGTGGCGCCGCGGTGTTCCAGGTTGCGCAGTACGGTCAGCGCCTGCTCGACGAGCTCGTGGCTCGCCTCACCGGTGAGGGTGGCCACGAAGCCGACACCACAGGCGTCGTGTTCGTTCCGGGGGTCGTACATGCCCTGCGGGGCGGGGCGACCGTCCATGGGCGACCAGGCGTCGGAACGCATCGGCACTCCCGTCGTCGTGGTGGGGCACCTCCCAGGCTCTGGGGGCGCGGGCGGCGAGGGACGACGTTGGCCCTGGCGAAATTTCGTGCAGGTTACATGATGAGCCGCTTCTCGAAAAGCGGATACTTCATTCCAGTATCTGGACAGCGCTCTGGGGATGGAGAGCGGCGGAGAGGGGCCTGAACGGGCAGATCGGTGACCGGTGGCCCGGAGCGACCACAGGCCTCATTGCCCGCAGCGCTTACGGCTCATGCCCGCCGGTCAAGGCATCGAAACAGTCTCGAAACGGATACTTGTACGAGAGTCCGCATACCCCGGCGATCGGTCATCCTACGGCCGTCCCGAACAGGCTGCCCAGGGCGTACGTCACACCGGCCGCGGCCCCGCCGAGCACGAGCTGCCGCAGCCCGCTGAACCACCACGACCGCGCGGTCACCTTGGCGACGACGGCGCCGCAGGCGAACAGGCCGACGAGCGCGAGCAGCACCGCGGGCCACAGGGCACTGGCGCCCAGCAGATACGGCAGCACGGGGAGCAGCGCGCCGAGGGCGAACGAGCCGAAGGACGAGACCGCCGCCACGACCGGCGAGGGCAGATCGCTCGGGTCGATGCCGAGCTCCTCGCGGGCGTGGATCTCCAGGGCCTGCTCGGGGTCGCGCGACAGCTGCCGCGCGACCTCGCGGGCGAGGGCGGGCTCGACGCCGCGGGACTCGTAGAGCGCGGCCAGCTCCTGCTCCTCGTCCTTGGGGTGCTTGCGCAACTCCCGGCGCTCCACGTCCAGTTCGGCCTGCACCAGTTCGCGCTGCGAGGCGACCGAGGTGTACTCGCCCGCGGCCATGGAGAACGCACCGGCCGCGAGCCCGGAGAGCCCGGTGATCACGATGGTCTGCTGCGACACGGCCCCGCCCGCGACGCCCGTCATCAGGGCGAGGTTGGACACCAGGCCGTCCATGGCCCCGAAGACGGCCGGGCGCAGCCAGCCACCGTTGACGTCACGGTGGGTGTGGTTGTCACGGTGCGCCTCGTGCAGTGTCGCTTCGGTCTCGATGATCGCCATGGTGCGGCCCCCTCAGGAATGGCTCTGTACGTCTCGACATCGCTCTGACTTCTCGTCGGCGATCTCGAAAGTACGCGCGAAAAATCGCTCTCGCCAGCAAGGAAGGCCGTACTTACCTGCGAAAACACACCCCTGTGAGACGCCCGGCACGGGCCGCGCGGAGCCGTCGCAGAGCCGTCGCGGACATGCCGAAGGAGTGATGCTGAGCGCCTGCATGCTCACATGAGTGGCGCGGCGTGGCAGGGATGCTCCCAGCACGACTCAGCGGCACTCAGCGTTACTCAGCGGTACTCAGCGCGATGGGAGGCAGGACATGGCGTCCGTCGCCTGTGTTCCCCCGGTCCCGGCGCCCGACGGCGCGGGCGGACTGCGCGAGCGGGCCCGCGGGGCCCTGCTCGGCCTGGCGGTCGGCGACGCGCTCGGCGCGCCCGCCGAGAACCTGAAGCCGTCCGAGATCCGCCGCCGTTGGGGCCGCATCACCGGGTACGTCGCCGAGCACCCGGCCGGTACCGACGACACCGAGTACGCGATCTTCTCCGGCCTGCTGCTCGCCCGGCACGGCTCCGCGCTCACCGTCGCGCACGTCGAGCACGCCTGGCACCGGTGGATCGCCGACCTGGACGAAGGCCCCTTCCGAGGCGCCGGGTTCAGCGAGCGCGGCACCCTGGAGAACCTCCGCAGGGGCCTGGCCGCGCCCATCTCCGCGCAGCACCGGCACGCCTGGAGCGACGGCCTCGCGATGCGGGCCGCGCCCTTCGGCGTCTTCGCCGCGGGCCGCCCAGCGGAGGCGGCACGCCTGGTCGCCGTCGACGGCACCGTCAGCCACGACGGCGAGGGCATCCACGGCGGCCGGGCCGTCGCCGCGGGCGTCGCGGCGGCGATGGCCGGGGCCCCGGTGGAGACGGTGGTCGCGGCGGCCCTGTCCGTCATCCCGTACGACTCCTGGACCTCGCGCTCCCTGCGCCGTGCCGTCGCCGTGGCCCACCGGGGCGAACGCGCGGTCCGCTCGGCGGTCGTCATCGGCGGCTACCCCTGGACGGACCTGGCCCCGGAGGCGGTGGGCCTCGCCTTCGGCGCGTACGCGGCCGCCCGGGGCGACTTCGCGACGGCGGTCCTCACCGCGGTCAACATGGGCCGCGACGCGGACACCACGGCGGCGGTGGCGGGCGCCCTCGCCGGAGCCACGGGCGGCGCCGCCTCGATCCCCCCGGAGTGGTCAGCGGCGATCGGCCCGGTAAGGGGCACCTGCCTCCCCTCCATGAAGGGCCACCACGTACTGGACGTGGCGGAACTCCTGACAGCAGATACTGCTGTGGGCAATCGTCCCGCAGGGCAAGTGGGGTCTCCCCTGCTCGAGCGAAGCCGAGAGCTTGGGGACGGGTGGGCACAGCCCCCGGTGTCGAGCAACTGTGGAACCAGGCCCCGGGTCCAGGGGCGCAGCCCCGGCCGACGCCCCCTCGACGGGGCCCAGATCGAAGGCCTCCTGCTCGGCCTCGCGGCAGGCGACGCCGCCGGTTGGCCATCGGCCCGGCACAGGGCGACCCGCATGCCCGACTGGACCCGCCGCCTCACCCGCGAACTGGACACCTTCGCCGAGCACAACGCCACCACCACCCTCCCCGTCCCCATCGCCCTCAACCAGCCCCCTGAGCCCCTGCGCCTCGGCCCCTCGGACGACGCCGAATGGGCCGCGCTCACCGCCGAGTCCGTGCTCCGCGCCGCGGACGGCACCCTCGACCCCACCCTGACCAGGGACCGCCGCACCCGCGCCACCCTCGCCCTGTCCTGGAACACCCTGGCCAGCGAGGTCGCCGCCGCCGCGGCCCGCGCCCCGGAGGTGGAGTCCGCCGTGCTCCCCCTGCGCGCCCGCATCTCCGTGCGCGCGGGCCTCGGCAATCTGGCCGCGGGCCTCACCCCGCCCGCCACCGGCCACGACAACCCGCACTTCTTCGACGACGCGGCCTGCGTGCGCGCCTGCGTCCTGGCCGTCGTGCACCCCGGCGACCCCGAACGGGCCGCCGACCTGGCCGAGTTCGACGCCCGCTACACCCAGGACGGTGACGGCGTGCACGGCGCCCGCGCGATGGCCGCGGCGATCGCGGCCGCCCTCGGCGGCGCCGGGCCCGACGCCGCGGTCGACGCCGGCCTCGCCCAGTTGCCCGAGCACACCGAGATCGGGCGCAACGCCCGGCACGCCGTGAAGCTCGCCCGCACCTGCGCCCCCGCGGCCGACGCCACGTTCGCCCTGGTCCCGCTCCTGGAGCACGAGATCGTCGACCACGTCTACAGCTACGGCATCGCCGCCGCCGAGACCGTGCCCGTCGCCCTGGCCCTGGCCGCCGCGGCCCGCGGCCGGGTCCGCGAGGCGGTGCCCGCCGCCGCCTGTCTGTCGCGCGTGGCGGACTCGGCACCCGCGCTCGCCGGCGCCCTGACCGGCGTCCTGGGCACGGCCGCCGCGATCCCCGACAGCTGGCGCACGTCCTGCCGCACCCTGTCCGGCTGCGCCCTGCCGCGCCTCGCGGGTACCGACCTGGTGGAGCTGGCCGCACAACTGACCCGTACGAACTGACCACCCCAGGAGGGCGATCCAGGCATGCCACCACCGAAGAGGACGTTCCTCGAGGACCGCGTCACCGGTGCCCTCGTGGGCGCGGCCGTCGGCGACGCGCTCGGCGGCCCCGTGGAGGGCTACTCCCCCGAACAGATCGCGGACCGGCACGGCGGCCCGGTGCACGGCATCGTCGGCCCCTGGCACGGCGACGCCTGGCGCACGGCCCGCCCCATCGCCCCGTACCACAAGGGCGACGGCCACGTCACCGACGACACCTTGATGACGCACGCGCTGGTCCGCGTGTACGCCGCGGTACGCGACCACGTGGACGCGTACGCCGTCGCCGACCACCTGGTCCCCGACCTGATGACGAACCCGCGCTGGATCCCGGAGCTCGAGGCCGAGGCCCTGCCCCTGCACCGCGTCTTCCTCGCCGAGAAGTGGCTCGTCGCCCGCCTGCACTACGGCCACGTGGACCCGCGCGAGGCGGGCAGCGGCAACATCGTCAACTGCGGCGCGGCGATGTACATGGCGCCGGTCGGCCTGGTCAACGCCGCCCACCCCGAGGCCGCGTACGCCGAGGCCCTGGACGTCGCGGGCGCGCACCAGTCGTCGTACGGACGGGAGGCGGCGGGCGTCTTCGCGGCGGCCGTGGCGGCGGCCTGCGCCCCCGGCGCGACGCCCACCACGGTGATCGACACCTGTCTGGCCCTGGCCAAGGACGGCACGCGGGCGGCGATCGAGGCGGTGGCGGACACGGCGGGCCGCCACCGCGCCTACGAGACGGCGCTGCGCCCGCTGCGCGCGGCGGTCGCCCCCTTCGACACCGTCGGCCCCGACTACCGCGCCCCGTCCCTCGGCGCCCGGCGCCCCTCGCGCCTGCACGCCGTCGAGGAACTCCCCGTCGCGCTCGGCATGTTGCTGATCGGCGACGGCGACTACCGCGCCACCGTCCTCGGCTCGGTGAACTACGGCCGCGACTGCGACTCGATCGCCACGATGAGCGGCGCGCTCGCGGGCGCCCTGCGCGGCGAGGCCGCGGTCCCGTCCGACTGGTCGAAGCGGGTGGCCGAGGCGAGCCGCCTGGACCTGCACGCCCCGGCCCGCGCCCTGACGGCGGTCGCCGAAGAGGTCTTCGCCAAGGACCGGGCCCGCCGCCGCGCCCACGAACAGGCGTTCACGGCCCTGACGGGCGGCACCCCCTGATGCGCCTCACCTGGCTCCAGCCCGAGGACCTCCTCACCCACGAACTCCGCCAGGCAGAAGAGGAGGGCCGCGACGTCACCGAGGCCCGAACCCGCTGGCTGGCAGCGGGCGGCCACCCGGCCCCGCCCCCCTCGGGGGCCTCGCCCCACCCCGCCCCACCTTACCTACGGTCCCTCGCGGAACAACTCTTGGACGAGCTGGGTGATCCAGCCCGTCCGGCGTTTGAGGACGAGGCGCGAAGCGCCGACAACCGGGGGTCCAGGGGGCGGAGCCCCTTGGTTTCGGGAAGGGGCGGGATCGGGGAGCCCCCGGCAGGGCACCACGCCCGCGTCCACGCGGCCTGGCTCGGCAGAGCCGCGGGCTGCCTCCTGGGCAAACCCGTGGAGAAGCTCCCCCTGCACGCCATCCGCGCCCTGGCAAGGGCAGCGGACAACTGGCCGCTGACCACCTGGTTCACGGCCCGGGGCGTCCCGCCCGAGCTCACCGCCCGCCACCCCTGGAACAGACGCTCCGCCCCCACGTCCCTCGCCGAGAACATCGACGGCATGCCGGAGGACGACGACCTCAACTACCCGCTCCTCAACCTGCTGCTCCTGCGCCGGCACGGCCCCGCCTTCACCACGGCGGACGTGGCCGCCCTGTGGCTCGACGAACTCCCCGCCGCCCGCACCTTCACCGCCGAACGCGTCGCGTACCGCAACCTCCTCAACGGCGTCGTACCGCCCCGCACGGCCCGGCACCGCAACCCGTTCCGCGAGTGGATCGGCGCCCTGATCCGCGCGGACGTGCACGGCTGGACCCACCCCGGCGACCCCGGGGCGGCGGCCGAGCAGGCCCGCAGGGACGCGTGTCTGACCCACACCGGCAACGGCGTGTACGGCGCGATGTTCGCGGCGGCCACGATCGCTCAGGCCGCGTCCGGAAGCGGCGACGTGCACCACTGCCTGGCGACGGGCCTGACGGTGGTGCCGCCCGGATCCCGCCTCGCCGAGGCCGTCGGGCACGGCATCGAACTGGCCCGTACGACACGCCGCTTCGACGACGTCGTCGACGCGCTGCACACCGCGTACGGCCGCTACCACTGGGTCCACGTGGTCCCGAACGCGGCCCTGCTCGCCGCCGCCCTCACCCACGCCGACGGCGACTTCACCGGCTCCATCACGCGCGCGGTCTCCGGCGGCTGGGACACGGACTCCAACGGCGCGACGGCCGGTTCGGTCGCGGGCCTGCTCGCCGGGCACCCGGACGCGCTCCCGGCCCGCTGGACGGCCCCGCTGAAGAACCGCCTCGCCACGTCCGTCGGCGCCTTCGACGGCATCGGATTCGACGAACTGGCCACTCTTACCCATGAACTGACGCACCCTCACCCCACAGAGGAGACATCCCCCTGATGGCCCCCCACATCGTCGTCCTGGGCAGCACCAACATGGACCTGGTCGCCTACGTGCCCGAGGCCCCGCGGCGCGGCGAGACCGTCACCGGCCGCGAGTTCCGCACCTTCCCCGGCGGCAAGGGCGCCAACCAGGCCGTCGCCGCGGCCCGCGCGGGCGCCACCGTCTCGATGATCGGCGCGGTCGGCACCGACGCCTTCGGCACCCAGCTGCGCACCGCGCTCGACCACTCGGGCGTGGACACCGACCTGCTGCGCACCGTGGAGGGCGCGACCGGCACCGCGCACATCGTCGTCGACGACGACGGCGGCAACGCGATCGTGGTCGTGCCCGGCGCCAACGCCACCCTGACCGGTCTGACCCACGGCGACGAGGCCCTCATCACCTCCGCCGATCTGCTCCTGCTCCAGCTGGAGATCCCGCTCGACGGCGTCGTCGCCGCCGCGCGCCACGCCCGCGAGCACGGCGTGCGCACCGTCCTCACCCCCGCCCCCGCCCAGCAGCTGCCGCCCGAACTCCTCGACGCCACCGACCTGTTGATCCCCAACGAGCACGAGGCCGCGGCGCTCACCGGGGCCGCGGACCCGCACGCGGCGGCCCACGCGCTCCTCGACCGGGTCCCGGAGGTCGTCGTCACGCTCGGCGCCGAGGGCAGCCTGTACGCGGCGCGCGGCGCCGAACCGGTCACGGTGCCCGCCCCCCGGGTCACGGCCGTGGACACGACGGGCGCGGGCGACACCTTCGTGGGCGCGCTCGCGGCGGCGCTCGGCGAGGGCAGGCCCCTGCCGTCCGCGCTCGGCTGGGCCTCGACGGCGGCCGCGCTGTCCGTGCAGCGGCCCGGCGCGGCCGCCGCCATGCCGTACCGCACGGAGATCGACGCGGCGGCGGAGGCGGAGCGGTGACGCGGCCCCCGCTGGACGGCCTGCGCGTCATCGACCTCGCCACCCTCTTCGCGGGCCCGCTCGCCGCGACGTTCCTCGGCGACTTCGGCGCGGACGTCATCAAGGTCGAGCACCCCACGCGGCCCGACCCGTCGCGGGGCCACGGCCCGGCGAAGGACGGCATCGGCCTGTGGTGGAAGCTGCTCGGCCGCAACAAGCGCACCATGACGCTCGACCTGTCGACGCCCGGCGGCCGGACCACCCTCCTGCGCCTCGCCGCCGACGCGGACGTGATCGTGGAGAACTTCCGCCCGGGCACCCTGGAGAAGTGGGACCTGGGCTGGGACGAGCTGAGCGCGGCCAACCCGCGCCTGGTGCTCGCCCGCGTCACGGGCTTCGGGCAGTTCGGGCCGTACGCGCGCCGCCCCGGCTTCGGCACCCTCGCCGAGGCGATGAGCGGCTTCGCGGCGGTGACCGGCGAGCCCGAAGGGCCGCCCACGCTGCCGCCGTTCGGCCTCGCGGACTCCATCGCCGGGCTCGCCACGGCGTACGCGGTGATGACGGCGCTCGCCGCCCGCGACCGCACGGGCCGGGGCCAGGTCGTCGACATGGCGATCATCGAGCCGATCCTCACGGTCCTGGGCCCGCAGCCGCTCTGGTACGACCAGCTGGGCCACGTACAGCCGCGCACCGGCAACCGCTCCACGAACAACGCGCCCCGCAACACCTACCGCACGGCCGACGGCGGCTGGGTCGCGGTGTCCACGTCGGCCCAGTCGATCGCGGAGCGGGTGATGCGCCTGGTCGGCCGCCCCGAGCTGACCGACGAGCCCTGGTTCACCACCGGCGCCGGGCGGGCCGCGCACGCGGACGTCCTCGACGAGGCGGTCGGCACCTGGATCGCCCGGCACACCCGCGCCGAGGTCGTCGAGGCCTTCGAGAAGGCGGAGGCGGCGGTGGCCCCGGTCCAGGACGTACGGGACGTCATGACGGATCCGCAGTACACGGCCCTGGGCACCCTCACCACGGTCCCCGACCCGGAGCTCGGCCCCCTGCGGATGCAGAACGTCCTGTTCCGCCTCTCCGAGACGCCCGGCGGGATCCGCTGGGCGGGCCGCCCGCACGGCGCCGACACCGACGAGATCCTCACCGGACTCGGCCTCACGGCCGGGGAGATCGCCTCGCTGCGCACGGCGGGTGCGCTATGAGACCGCACCCGCTGACCTGGCTGTACGCTCCCGGCGACCGGCCCGAGGTGGTGGCCAAGGCGCTGGTGGCGGGCGCGGACGTGGTGATCGTCGACCTGGAGGACGCGGTGGCGCACGGCCGCAAGGCGTACGCCCGCGCGGCCACCGCCGAGCTGCTCGGCGAGCCGTGCCCGGTGCCGGTCCACGTCCGCGTGAACGCCCTCGGCACTCCCCTGTCCGACGCCGACCTGGAGGCGCTCGCCCCGCTGCCCGGCCTCGCGGGTCTGCGGCTGCCCAAGGTCGCGTCGGCCGACGACGTGATCCGCACCGCCGAACGCGCCGCTCCCCGGGACGGC
Source organism: Streptomyces spectabilis (assembly GCF_008704795.1). Classification (NCBI taxonomy): domain Bacteria; kingdom Bacillati; phylum Actinomycetota; class Actinomycetes; order Kitasatosporales; family Streptomycetaceae; genus Streptomyces; species Streptomyces spectabilis. The sequence continues at coordinate 2,773,869 of NZ_CP023690.1, forward strand.
GGCGCACCCGCCCTGTACGCCCTGCTCGAATCGGCCCTGGGCGTGGAGCGGGCCTTCGCCGTCGCGACCGCCCACCCGGCGCTGCGCGGCCTGTCCATCGGGGAGGCGGACCTCCGCGCCGACCTCGGCGTACGGGACGAGGCGGGCCTCGACTGGTGCCGCTCCCGGGTGGTGGTGGCGGCCCGGGCCGCGGGGCTCCCGCCGCCCGCCCAGTCGGTCTACCCCGACGTCCGCGACACCGACGGCCTCACGGCGTCCTGCGCCCGGGGCCGCGCCCTTGGCCTGCTCGGCCGCGCGGCGATCCACCCGCGTCAGCTGCCGGTCATCGAGCGCGCGTACCTGCCGACTCCGCAGGAGGTCGAACGGGCGGAGGAGGTCCTCAAGGCGGCGGCCGCGGAGGAGGGAGCGCAGGCGCTCCCCGACGGCCGCTTCGTGGACCGCGCGGTGGTGGAGCAGGCCCACAGGACGCTCGCGCTGGCCCACCGCACGCCGTAGTCACGGCGCGTCCGCGTCAGCCCTTGGAAGCGGACTCCGCCTCGCCGTCGGACCCGGCCTTGTCCAGACTGGTCTTCCCGGCACCGGGCTTCTCGGCCCCGGCCTCGGACAGGGCGTCCGCGGGCTCGGCCTTGTCGCTGTCGGGGGCGCCCCCGACAGGAACCGGCTCGACGATCTCCTCACGCCCCGGCCGCAGCCGGGCCGAGAGCACGAGGTACACCACGGCGAGCAGGAAGACGAGCAGCGCGGTCCAGTTGTTCAGGCGCAGGCCGAGGAATTCGTGCGCGTCGTCGACCCGCATGTACTCGATCCAGAAGCGGCCTACACAGTACGAGGCGACGTACAGCGCGAACGCCCGGCCGTGGCCCAGCTTGAAGCGCCGGTCCGCCCAGATGACCAGCAGCGCGACACCGATGCACCACAGCGACTCGTACAGGAACGTCGGGTGGTACGTGCCGGGGACGCGGCCGTCGTCGGAGCTGGTGATCTTCAGCGCCCACGGAACGTCCGTCTCCCTGCCGTACAGCTCCTGGTTGAACCAGTTGCCCCAGCGGCCGATCGCCTGGGCGAAGGCGATGCCGGGGGCCAGCGCGTCGGCCCAGGCGGGCAGCGGGATGCCGCGCCTGCGACAGCCGATCCAGGCGCCGACCGCGCCGAAGGCGATCGCACCCCAGATGCCGAGGCCGCCCTCCCAGATCTTGAAGGCGTCCACCCAGTCACGGCCGTCGCCGAAGTACAGCTGGTAGTCCGTGATCACGTGGTAGAGGCGGCCGCCGACCAGGCCGAAGGGCACCGCCCACACGGAGATGTCGGCCACGGTGCCGGGCTGCCCGCCACGGGCGACCCACCGCTTGTTGCCGAGCCACACGGCGACGAACACGCCGATGATGATGCAGAACGCGTAGCCGCGCAGCGGGATGGGGCCGAGGTCGACCACTCCGCGCGAAGGACTGGGGATGTAGGCAAATTCCATGGCAGGGTCGACGCTACCTTGCTGGGCGGGGGCGACGGCAACCAGCCCGACAACGGGTCCGTAACAGGGGCCCGGCGGCGGGACGGGATCCGGCCGCCGCCGGGCGGACCCGCCTAGCCGTTCGCCTTCTCCACGGCGGCCTTGAGCTTGTCGGGGGTCAGCGGGTTCTTCTGGTCCTCGAAGATGTTCTTCCCGTCGAGCAGGACCGTGGGCGTGCCGCGCAGGCCCGCGTCCTCGAAGGCCTTGTCGGACTTGGTCACCCAGCTGTTGTGCGTGCCGTCGGTGACGCACTTCTTGAAGGGCGCGGTGTCGAGTCCTTCGACCTTGCCCGCGAGCTCGATCAGCTTGTCGTTGTCCGCGAAGGCGTCGTCCGTCTCCATCGGCTGGTTCTGGAACAGCACGTCGTGGTACGGCGCGAACTTGCCCGCGTCCTGGGCGCAGGCGGCGGCGTTGGCGGCGCGCAGGGAGCCGGAGCCGCCCATGTTGTCGTCGATGAGGGTCGCGAGGTGGTACTGGACCTTCAGCTGTCCCTTGTCCACCAGGCCGTTGATCGCCGAGCGGTAGCCGTCCTCGAACTGCTTGCAGGCCGGGCAGCGGAAGTCCTCCCAGACGGTGAGGGTGGACTTGGCGCCGTCCTTGCCCGACTGGATGGCCAGCTTGTCCTTGCCCGCCGCGCCGGTGGGGGCGACGACCGGGCCCGCGCTGTCCTTCTTCTTGTCGTCGTCCCCGGCGTTGGCCGCGAGCAGGCCGCCGACCGCGGCCAGGGCGAGCACGCCGACGACCGCCGCGCTCACCAGGAGCGTGCGGCGCCGCCTGTCGCGCGCCTTCTGCCGCTCACGCTCCACTGCTAGGCGCTCCCGGGCGGTGCGCTTACCCTCACGGTTCTTCTCGCTCATACCGGACCAAACGAACCGGGGAGGCGCGAGCGCGCCTCCCCGGTCCAGGTCCACCCGTACGAGCTACCGTCCGTGCGACGAGCCCTTGCGCACGCCCCGGGCCAGCTCGCCCGCGAGGTCACGCACCGCTGCCAGGCCCGCGGCCTCGTCCGCGGCGTCCAGCATCCGCTGGACGAACGCCGAGCCGACGATGACGCCGTCGGCGAAGCCCGCGACCTCGGCCGCCTGCTCGGCGTTCGAGACGCCGAGGCCGACACAGACCGGCAGGTCGGTGGTGGCGCGGGTGCGCCGGACGAGGTCCGCGGCCTGCTCGCCGACCGAGACGCGGGTGCCGGTGACCCCCATCAGCGAGGCGGCGTACACGAAGCCGGAGCCCGCCGCCGTGATCTCCCTGAGCCGCTGGTCCTTGCTGCTCGGGGCGACGACGAAGACGGTGGCCAGATCGTGCTTGGCCGCGTGCTCGCGCCACAGCGCCGACTCCTGGACGGGCAGGTCGGGCAGGATGCAGCCCGCGCCGCCGGCCTCGGCGAGCTCGGCGGTGAAGCGCTCCACGCCGTAGCGGTCGATGGGGTTCCAATACGTCATGACGAGGACCGGCTTGCCCGTCGCGGCGTGGGCCTCGCGGACCGTGCGCAGCACGTCCGCGATCCTGACGCCGCCGCGCAGGGCGATGTCGTCGGCGGTCTGGATGACGGGCCCGTCGAGGACGGGGTCGCTGTGCGGGAGCCCCACTTCCACGACGTCCGCGCCGCCCGCGAAGGCGGCCTTGACCGCCTCGATGCCGCCGTCGACGGTCGGGAAGCCGGCGGGCAGATACGCGATGAGGGCTGAGCGGCCCTCGTCCTCGGCGGCGGCGAGGGTGTCGTTCAGCAGCCTGATGTTCCCGCTCACTGGGAGTCCCCCTTGGCAGCGTCGTCGCCGTCGTACAGGCCGAAGTACCGGGCGGCCGTGTCCATGTCCTTGTCGCCGCGTCCGGAGAGGTTGACCACGAGCAGGCCCTCGGGCCCCAGCTCCTTGCCGACCTCCAGGGCCCCGGCGAGCGCGTGGGCGCTCTCGATCGCCGGGATGATCCCTTCGCTGCGGGAGAGCAGGCGCAGGGCCCGCATCGCGGCGTCGTCGGTGACGGCGCGGTACTCGCCGCGGCCGCTGTCCTTGAGGAAGGCGTGCTCCGGGCCGATGCCCGGGTAGTCGAGCCCCGCCGAGATGGAGTACGGCTCGGTGATCTGGCCCTCCTCGTCCTGCAGGACGTAGGACCGCGAACCGTGCAGGATGCCCGGCTCGCCCGCGGTCAGGGTGGCCGCGTGCTCGCCGGTCTCGACGCCGTGGCCCGCGGGCTCGCAGCCGATGAGGCGGACCTCCGCGTCCGGGATGAAGGCGTGGAAGAGGCCGATGGCGTTGGAGCCGCCGCCGACGCAGGCGATCGCGGCGTCGGGCAGGCGCCCGGCGCGCTCCAGGATCTGCCGCCTGGCCTCGACCCCGATGACGCGGTGGAAGTCCCGCACCATGGCGGGGAAGGGGTGCGGCCCGGCCACGGTCCCGAAGAGGTAGTGGGTGCGGTCCACATTGGCGACCCAGTCGCGGAAGGCCTCGTTGATCGCGTCCTTCAGCGTGCGGCTGCCGGACTTCACGGCGATGACCTCGGCGCCGAGCATGCGCATGCGGGCGACGTTCAGCGCCTGGCGCTGGGTGTCGATCTCGCCCATGTAGATGGTGCAGTCCAGGCCGAACAGCGCGCAGGCCGTCGCCGTGGCGACGCCGTGCTGGCCCGCCCCGGTCTCGGCGATCACCCGGGTCTTGCCCATCCGCCGGGTGAGCAGGGCCTGCCCGAGCACATTGTTGATCTTGTGGGAGCCGGTGTGGTTGAGGTCCTCCCGCTTCAGGAAGACGCGGGCGCCACCGGCGTGCTCGGCGAACCTCGGCACCTCGGTGAGGGCGCTGGGGCGGCCCGTGTAGTTCACGAGCAGGTCGTCGAGCTCCCGGGCGAACGCGGGGTCGGCCTTCGCCTTCTCGAACTCGACCGCAACCTCGTCGACCGCCGCGACCAGGGCCTCCGGGATGAACTTGCCGCCGAACGCGCCGAAGTAGCCTTCAGCGCTGGGGACTTGGCCGTCCGGGTCGGGAATGAAGAACTCGCTGGGCATGTGTGGGTACCTCGTTGTCGTGCGTGAGCGAACGTGGGTAACCGTCTGCGCGCAGCCGAACCGGTCCGGCGGTGCCGGACTCGTGCGAGGTCAGGGACGCGCGCCGCGAGGGCGCCATCGCATCCCGTTCACCTGCCCGGGCTCGTCCCCGATGACGTACCGCACGCGCCGCCCGTGCACCCGTCGCGCCGGCGCCCGGCAGCCGCGCGGCCGGCACCCGCGGGCGAGGCGGGCGTACGGGTCGCGCGTGGCGGCGAGGCGGTCGGCGGACATGGGGAGCGTCAGCTCCGGCCGTGCCGCAGGGCCGGGTGGGCCCCCGCGGCGACCAGGTCGGACACGGCGGCCTTCGGGTCGCGGCCGGTGACGAGGGACTCGCCCACGAGCACCGCGTCGGCGCCCGCGTTCGCGTAGGCGATGAGGTCGTGCGGTCCGCGCACGCCGGACTCGGCGATCTTCACCACGGAGTCGGGCAGCTCGGGCGCGACGCGCTCGAACGTGGCGCGGTCGACCTTGAGGGTCTTCAGGTCGCGCGCGTTCACCCCGATGACGCGGGCGCCCGCGTCGAGGGCGCGCTCGGCCTCGTCCTCGTCGTGGACCTCCACGATCGGGGTGAGGCCGATGGACTCGGCGCGCTCGATCAGCGACTCCAGAGCGGGCTGGTCCAGGGCCGCGACGATCAGCAGGGCGAGGTCGGCGCCGTACGCGCGGGCCTCCCACAGCTGGTACGAGGTGACGATGAAGTCCTTGCGGAGCACCGGGATGTCGACCTTGGCGCGCACGGCCTCCAGGTCGGCGAGCGAGCCGCCGAAGCGGCGCTCCTCGGTGAGCACGGAGATGACGGCGGCGCCGCCCGCCTCGTAGTCGGCGGCGAGGCCCGCCGGGTCCGCGATCGCGGCGAGCGCGCCCTTGGAGGGGCTGGAGCGCTTGACCTCGCAGATGACCTTGACGCCCTCACCGCGCAGCGCGGCCGCGCCGTCCTTGGCCGCCGGGGCCTTCGCCACGCGCTCCTTGAGCTCGTCGAGGCTGACGCGCGCCTGCCGCTGTGCGAGGTCGGCACGGACTCCGTCGATGATCTCGTCGAGCACACTCACGCGAGCGGCCCCCTTCCCTGCTTTCCGATGGTCACTGCGATGGTATCCGCAGCACGGCGTAGTACTCGCATCCGGTTGACGAGGCTCCCACTACCTGGACTCTACGCCGGTTCCGGGGCGGCCTCTCGGGGCCGCTAGGGGTGCAGCCAGGACCCGAACGGCAGATTCCGTACGAGGGTGAAGAGCGCGAGGACGGTGCCGACGGCCCACAGCTGGGCCCGGCCGAGCTCGATCCTGGCGGGCCTGCCGCGCACCGCCCGGACGGCCCACAGGACCCACAGGACGGCGAAGAGGCCGTAGCCGGCGACGGCGACGGCGTTGGCGCCGAGGGCCGCGGCGAGGTCGCCGTGGCTGACCGCGTGCGCGCTGCGCAGACCGCCGCAGCCGGGGCAGTAGACGCCCGTGAAGTAGAGCAGCGGGCAGGTCGGGTAGTGCCCCGGCTCGTTCGGGTCGACGGCTCCGACGTACGCGAAGGCGGCGACGACGGAGCCGAGCACGCCGAGCGGCACGGCGAGGCGGCGCAGCGCGGGGCCCGCGCCCGCGGGCACGGCGGTCTCCTGTTCGGCACTCACCCGGGCATTCTCCCCCGTGCGGCGCCGGGGCACCCGGCCGGTGCGCCGACGGGGCGGCCGGACGTGTGTCCCGGCCGCCCCGTCGGCGTACGCGTGCGGTCAGCCCTCGGCGCGGGCCACCTGGTGCTGGTGCGGCTTCTGGCCGAGGCCGGCCAGGCGCATCGCGAAGCCGACGACGCCGCCCGCGAGGATGATCGCCATGCCGGCCCAGAAGCCGACGGGCTTCGCCATCACCATGAAGGCACCCGCGACGCAGAAACCGATGAAGGCGATGATGACACCGGTCCAGGCGGCCGGGGTGTGTCCGTGGCCATGTCCCGCCATGACTTGCTCCTCGTTAGCTGTGGCTGTGCGCGTGTTGAACGCTCTGTCCATTGTCCCGTACGCGGGATCGTGCCCGGTGCCGGGGTGTCCCGGCAGGTCGGCGGCGTGTCTAGGGCGCCTGTGTCGGGTCCTCGCCCCGGTCGATGGCCTTCCACAGGTCCTCGGGGCGGTCGGGGTCGGGGGCTCGGCGGGCGCGCGGCCGCGGGGCGCCGTCGCGCTCGTAGCGGCCGGACATCGCGGGCCAGGCGCTGCCGCGGACCAGGGCGAGCAGCCCCGCGGCCAGGATGAGGACGCCGGCGGCGACGGCCGCGTACGGCCAGCCGGTGTGGCTGAGCCCGGCGACCTCGGCGGCGGCGTCGCCGGAGGCGGTCGCTGCCTTGTCGTCGAGCGCCGCGCGGTCGCTCGCGCCGAGCAGCGCCGCGACGACGATGCCGACGCCGCTGAGGGCGAGCAGCGCCGACACGAGCACCCGGCCCGCGCGGCGGACGGCGAAGACCGCGACGAGCGCGGCCAGGCCGACTATCGCGAGCGCGGCGGGCACGCCCGTGACGTCGCTGCCCTTGGCGGTCAGCGGGAAGTCGCCGCCCGCGACGGCCGTGGAACCGTGCGCCCAGGACTGCCGGGAGGCGAGCAGCGCGAGGGCCGCGCCCGCGGCGCCGAGCAGCAGGGCGGCGGCGAGGCTGCGGCGGCCGCCGCCGCGTGCGGTACGGCTCGCGGCGGCCTGGGGCGCGTCCTCGGTACGGGGCGTCGGGAGGGCAGAAGTCACCCGTCCACTATCCCTCACGGCTCGCTGTGGTGTGCAGCCGGTTCGCGGTATGGATGGCGCGGAGCACGGCGGCGGCCTTGTTGCGGCACTCGGTGTCCTCGGCGACGGGGTCGGAGTCGGCGACGACCCCGGCCCCGGCCTGGACGTAGGCGGTGCCGTCGCGAAGGAGCGCGGTGCGGATGGCGATGGCGGTGTCGGAGTCGCCCGCGAAGTCGAGGTAGCCGACGCAGCCGCCGTACAGGCCGCGGCGCGCGGGTTCGAGCTCGTCGATGATCTGCATCGCGCGGGGCTTGGGGGCGCCGGAGAGGGTGCCCGCGGGGAAGCAGGCGGTGAGCACGTCGAACGCGGTGCGGCCCTCGGCGACGCGGCCGGTGACCGTCGAGACGATGTGCATGACGTGCGAGTACTTCTCGATGGACATGAAGTCCACGACCTCGACGGAGCCCGGCTCGCAGACGCGCCCGAGGTCGTTGCGGCCGAGGTCGACGAGCATCAGGTGCTCGGCGCGCTCCTTGGGGTCGGCGAGGAGTTCCTCGGCGAGCTCCTGGTCCTCCTTGGGCGTGGCGCCGCGCGGCCGTGTGCCCGCGATGGGGTGCACCATGGCGCGCCCGTCCTCGACCTTGACCAGGGCCTCGGGGCTGGAGCCGACGACGTCGAACCCGTCGAAGCGGAACAGGTACATGTACGGCGACGGGTTGGTGGCCCGCAGCACCCGGTAGACGTCGAGCGCGCTCGCGCGGCACGGGGTCTCGAACCGCTGCGAGGGCACGACCTGGAAGGCCTCGCCCGCGCGGATGCGCTCCTTGATGTCCTCGACGGCAGCTTGGTAGTCGGGGCCGCCCCAGCGGGCGGTGAACTCCGGCAGCGCGGAGGGCGGCAGGGCGGCCGGGGGCTGGGCGACCGGCCGCGACAGATCGGCCTCCATGGCGTCAAGCCGGGCCACGGCGTCGGCGTGGGCCTCGTCGACGCCGGTGTCGAGGTCGTTGTGGTTGATCGCGTTGGCGATCAGCAGGACCGAGCCGTCCCAGTGGTCGAGTACGGCGAGGTCGCTGGTCAGCAGCATGGTGAGCTCGGGAAGCCCGAGGTCGTCGACCTCTCCGGGGCCGATCTTCTCCAGGCGGCGCACGATGTCGTAGCCGAGGTAGCCGACCATGCCGCCGGTGAAGGGCGGCAGGCCCTCGGCGCCGGTGAGGTCGCGCGGGGTGTGCAGGGCGGCGACGGTGGCGCGCAGCGCGGCGAGCGGGTCGCCGGACGTGGGCACGCCGACGGGCGGGGTGCCCAGCCAGTGGGCCTCGCCGCCCCGCACGGTCAGGGCGGCGGCGCTGCGCACGCCGACGAAGGAGTAGCGAGACCAGAGGAAGTCGGCGCGGCCGTTCTCCGCGGACTCCAGGAGGAAGGTGCCGGGGCGCTCGGCGGCGAGCTTGCGGTAGAGCCCGACCGGGGTGTCGCCGTCGGCGAGGAGCCTGCGGCTGACGGGGATCACTCGGCGGTCGGCCGCGAGCTTGCGGAAGGTCTCAAGATCCATGGGGGCGACCCTACTGGCCGAGGGGGAGCACGTCGGTGTCGAAGCAGGTGCGGGTGCCCGTGTGGCAGGCGGCCCCGACCTGGTCGACCTTGACGAGGACGGTGTCGGCGTCGCAGTCGAGGGCGACGGACTTCACGTGCTGGACGTGCCCGGAGGTGTCCCCCTTGACCCAGTACTCCTGGCGGCTGCGCGACCAGTAGGTGCAGCGTCCGGTGGTCAGGGTGCGGTGCAGCGCCTCGTCGTCCATCCAGCCGAGCATCAGCACCTCACCGGTGTCGTACTGCTGGGCGACGGCGGGGAAGAGCCCGTCGGCGCCGCGCTTGAGGCGGGCGGCGATGGCGGGGTCGAGGCTGCTGGGTGCGGGCGTGCTGCTCATGCCGGACATTGTGCCGCGCCCGGGCGGCGCGCCCCGCGGAGGTCCACTGTGCGGACCGCGCGCGCGGTCGTACGCTGGCTGCCATGTCGACCCATGCCAAGCGTGAACGGCTCCTCCTCGCGGACCTCCTGGAGGCGGCGGGACCGGACGCACCGACCCTGTGCGAGGGCTGGAGCACCCGAGATCTCGCCGCGCACGTGGTGGTGCGCGAGCGGCGTGCGGACGCCGCGGGCGGAATCCTGATCAAGCAGCTCGCGTCCCGGCTCGAGCGGGTGCAGGCCGAGTTCGCCGCGAAGCCGTACGAGGAGCTGATCCAGCTCATCCGCACGGGGCCGCCCCGGTTCTCGCCCTTCAATCTGAAGCAGGTCGACGAGGCCGCGAACGCCGTCGAGTTCTACGTCCACACCGAGGACGTGCGCCGTGCCGAGCCCGGCTGGACGCCGCGCGAGCTCGACCCCGTCTTCGCCGACGCCCTGTGGGCCCGGCTCGAGCGCACGGCCCGCATGATCGGCCGCAAGGCGCCGGTGGGCCTGGTGCTTCGCCGCCCCGACGGCCAGACGGCGGTGGCCCACCGCGGCACCCCGGTGGTCACGGCCACCGGGGAGCCCGGCGAGCTGCTGATGTTCGTCTACGGCCGCCAGGAGGTCGCCGACGTGGAGCTGGCGGGCGACAAGGAGGCCGTGGCCAAGCTCCACGAGACGAAGCAGCTGGGCCTCTAGCCCCGCCGCGCGGCGGGGCGTCCGGCCGGTCAGCGCACCGGGTGCCCCGCCTCCCGCAGGGTCTCCTTGACCTCGCCGATCCGCAGGTCCCCGAAGTGGAAGACGGACGCGGCCAGGACCGCGTCGGCGCCCGCGGCGACGGCGGGCGGGAAGTGGTCGAGGCGGCCCGCTCCGCCGGAGGCGATGACGGGCACGGTGACGTGCTTGCGGACGGCCTCGATCATCTCGATGTCGTAGCCGTCCTTCGTGCCGTCCGCGTCCATCGAGTTGAGCAGGATCTCGCCCGCGCCGAGCTCGGCGGCCCGGTGGGCCCACTCGACGGCGTCGATCCCGGCGGACTTCCGGCCGCCGTGGGTGGTGACCTCGAAGGACCCCGAGTCCGTGCGGCGGGCGTCCACCGACAGGACGAGGACCTGGCGGCCGAAGCGCTCGGCGATCTCGCGGATCAGGTCGGGCCGGGCGATCGCGGCGGTGTTCACGCCGACCTTGTCGGCGCCCGCGCGCAGCAGCTTGTCGACGTCCTCGGCGGTGCGCACGCCGCCGCCGACCGTGAGCGGGATGAAGACCTGCTCGGCGGTGCGGCGGACCACGTCGTAGGTGGTCTCGCGGTTGCCGGAGGAGGCGGTGATGTCCAGGAAGGTCAGCTCGTCGGCGCCCTCGGCGTCGTAGACCTTCGCCATCTCGACGGGGTCGCCCGCGTCGCGCAGGTTCTGGAAGTTGACGCCCTTGACGACCCGGCCGTTGTCGACGTCCAGGCAGGGGATGACTCGGACGGCGAGCGTCACGATGGTGCTCCTTGAGGGACTTCTCGGAATGCTTCGAGTTCTACTTCGACCAGGATGCGCGGGTCGACGAAGCCGGACACGACCACGAGGGTGGTGACCGGGCGCACGGAGTCGAAGAACTCCCGGTGGGCCCGGCCCACGTCGTCGACGTCCCGCGCGTGGGTCAGGTACATGCGGGTGCGGATGACGGAGTCGGCGCCGAGGCCGAACTCCGCGAGCGCCTCCAGGGCGCTCGTGAAGGCCACCCGGGCCTGCTCGTAGGGGTCGCCCTCGCCGTGCAGGACGTCGCCCCGGAAGGACGTCGTCCCGCCGACCAGGACCCGGTCGCCCGCCGCGACGGCGCGTGCGAAACCGAAGGCGTCCTCCCAGGGACTGCCGGACTGCACGCGCCGTACGCCGCTCATCGGGACACGGCCTCCAGGGCCTCTTCGAGGGTGAACGCCTTCGCGTACAGGGCCTTGCCGACGATGGAGCCCTCCACGCCCTGCGGCACGAGCTCGGCGATCGCCCGCAGGTCGTCCAGGGAGGAGACGCCGCCGGAGGCGACGACCGGGCGGTCGGTGGCCGCGCAGACGGTGCGCAGGAGCTCCAGGTTCGGGCCCTGGAGCGTGCCGTCCTTGGCGATGTCGGTGACCACGTAGCGCGCGCAGCCCTCGGCGTTGAGGCGCTCCAGGGTCTCGTACAGGTCGCCGCCGTCGCGGGTCCAGCCGCGGCCGCGCAGCGTGGTGCCGCGCACGTCGAGGCCGACGGCGATCTTGTCGCCGTGCTCGGCGATGACCTTGGCGACCCACTCGGGGGTCTCCAGGGCGGCCGTGCCGAGGTTCACACGGGTGCAGCCGGTGGCGAGGGCGGCGGCGAGGGTGTCGTCGTCGCGGATGCCGCCGGAGAGCTCGACCTTGATGTCCATGGCGCCCGCGACCTCGGCGATCAGGGCGCGGTTGTCGCCGGTGCCGAAGGCGGCGTCCAGGTCGACCAGGTGCAGCCACTCGGCGCCCGCGCGCTGCCAGGCGAGGGCGGCCTCCAGCGGGGAGCCGTACGAGGTCTCCGTGCCGGACTCGCCGTGCACGAGGCGGACGGCCTGGCCGTCGCGGACGTCGACGGCGGGGAGGAGTTCGAGCTTCGGGGCCGTGACAGGGGCCATCAGAGGGTTCCGATCCAGTTCTTCAGCAGCTGCGCTCCGGCGTCGCCGGACTTCTCGGGGTGGAACTGCGTGGCCCACAGGGCGCCGTTCTCGACGGCCGCCACGAAGGGCGAGCCGTGGGTGGCCCAGGCGACCTTGGGGGCGCGCATGGCGGGGTTCGCGATCTCCAGGGACCAGTCGTGGACGGCGTAGGAGTGCACGAAGTAGTAGCGCTCGTCGGCGTCCAGGCCCCGGAACAGCTCGGAGCCCTCGGGGGCTTCGACCGTGTTCCAGCCCATGTGGGGCACGACGTCGGCCTTCAGGGGCTCGACGGTGCCGGGCCACTCGTCCAGGCCCTCGGTCTCGACGCCGTGCTCGATGCCGTGCGCGAAGAGGATCTGCATGCCGACGCAGATGCCCATGACGGGGCGGCCGCCGGACAGGCGGCGGCCGACGATCCAGTCGCCGCGCACGGACCGCAGGCCCCGCATGCAGGCGTCGAAGGCGCCCACGCCCGGCACCAGGAGGCCGTCGGCGTTCATGGCCGTGTCGTAGTCACGGGTGATCTCGACGTCGGCGCCCGTGCGGGCGAGGGCGCGCTCGGCGGAGCGCACGTTCCCGAAGCCGTAGTCGAGGACGACGACCTTCTTGGAGGGTGCCGCGGAGGTCAATTCCACACCTCCAGGCGGACGATGCCCGCGAGCAGGCACATACCGGCGCCGATGGAGAGCAGCGTGATCAGGCTCTTGGACTGCTTCTGCTTGACGAAGGAGTAGACGCCGCCGAGCAGGAAGAGCCCGACGAAGAGCAGCATGGTGGAGATGCCGTTCATGCGGTTACAGCGCTCCCTTGGTGGAGGGGAGGATGCCGGCGGCGCGCGGGTCGCGCTCGCTGGCGTACCGCAGCGCTCGCGCGAGGGCCTTGAACTGGCACTCGACGACGTGGTGGGCGTTGCGCCCGTACGGCACGTGGATGTGCAGGGCGATCTGCGCCTGGGCGACGAAGGACTCGAAGATGTGCCGGGTCATCGTCGTGTCGTACGAGCCGATCATCGGGGCCAGGTTCTCGGGCTCCGTGTGGACCAGGTACGGGCGGCCGCTCAGGTCGACGGTGACCTGGGCGAGGGACTCGTCCAGCGGCACCGTGCAGTTGCCGAAGCGGTAGATCCCCACCTTGTCGCCGAGTGCCTGCTTGAAGGCGGCGCCGAGCGCGAGGGCGGTGTCCTCGATGGTGTGGTGGGTGTCGATGTGCAGGTCGCCCTCGGTCTTGACCGTGAGGTCGAACAGGCCGTGGCGGCCGAGCTGGTCGAGCATGTGGTCGTAGAAGCCGACCCCGGTCGACACGTCGACCTTTCCGGTGCCGTCGAGGTCTATCTCGACGACGACGGAGGTCTCCTTGGTGGTCCTTTCGACACGGCCTACGCGGCTCATGCTCCCTGCTCCTTCTTGAGTGCGCGCACCGCATCGAGGAACGCGTCGTTTTCGGCGGGGGTTCCCGCGGTCACCCGGAGCATGCCGGGCACGCCGTTGTCCCGGACGAGGACCCCCTGGTCGAGGATCCGCCGCCAGGCGTCGTGGGCGTCGGCGAACCGCCCGAACTGGACGAAGTTCGCGTCCGACTCCGTCACTTCGAAGCCGAGGTCCCGCAGTCCGGTGACGAGGCGGTCACGCTCGGCCTTGAGCTGCTCGACGTACCCGAGGAGGGTGTCCGTGTGCTCCAGGGCGGCGAGCGCGGTGGCCTGGGTGACGGCCGACAGGTGGTACGGCAGGCGCACCAGCTGGACGGCGTCCACGACCGCCGGGGCGGCGGCCAGATAGCCCAGGCGCAGGCCCGCGGCGCCGAACGCCTTGGACATGGTGCGCGAGACCACCAGGTGCGGCCGTCCTTCGAGCAGCGGAAGCAGCGACTCGCCGTGGCTGAACTCCACGTACGCCTCGTCGACGACGACCATGGACGGCTTGGCGGCCTGGGCGGCGTCGTACAGGGCGACGACGGCCTCGCGGGGCACGGCGTTGCCCGTGGGGTTGTTGGGGGTCGTGATGAAGACGACGTCCGGCGCGTTCTCGGCGATCGCCGTGGCGGCGGCCTCGACGTCGATCGTGTAGTCGTCCTCGCGCGGTCCGGAGATCCAGCCGGTGCCGGTGCCGCGCGCGATCAGGGCGTGCATCGAGTACGAGGGCTCGAAGCCGATGGCGGTGCGGCCCGGACCGCCGAACGTCTGGAGCAGCTGCTGGATGATCTCGTTCGAGCCGTTGGCCGCCCAGACCTGGGCGCGGGTGACCTCGTGGCCGCCGGTGCGGGTCAGATAGGCGGCGAGCCGGGTGCGCAGCTCGACCGCGTCCCGGTCGGGGTAGCGGTTCAGACCGCGCGCGGCCTCGCGGACGCGCTCGGCGATGCGCTCGACGAGGGGCTCGGGCAGCGGGTACGGATTCTCGTTGGTGTTGAGCCGGACGGGTACGTCCAGCTGCGGGGCGCCGTACGGGGACTTGCCGCGCAGTTCGTCCCGTACGGGGAGGTCGTCGATCCGCGTCACTGGCCCGGCACCTTCCAGCCGAACCTGGCCTTCACGGCGGCGCCGTGCGCGGGCAGGTCCTCCGCCTCCGCGAGCGTCACCACGTGGTGCGCGACCTCGGCGAGGGCGTCGCGGGAGTAGTCCACGATGTGGATGCCGCGCAGGAAGGACTGGACGGACAGGCCCGAGGAGTGGCAGGCGCAGCCGCCGGTGGGCAGCACGTGGTTGGAGCCCGCGCAGTAGTCGCCGAGCGAGACGGGCGCCCACGGGCCGACGAAGATCGCGCCCGCGTTCTTCACCCGGTCCGCGACGGCGGGGGCGTCGGCGGTCTGGATCTCCAGGTGCTCGGCGCCGTACGCGTCGACGACGCGCAGGCCCTCCTCCAGGCCGTCCACGAGCACGACCGCGGACTGCCGGCCGGTCAGGGCGGGCACGATCCGGTCCTCGACGTGCTTGGTGGCGGCGACCTGCGGCTCCAGCTCCTTGACGACCGAGTCGGCGAGCGCCACCGAGTCCGTGACCAGGACGGCGGCCGCGAGCGGGTCGTGCTCGGCCTGGCTGATCAAGTCGGACGCGATGTGCACCGGGTCCGCGGTGTCGTCGGCGAGGACCGCGATCTCCGTCGGGCCCGCTTCGGTGTCGATGCCGATGCGGCCCGTGAAGTACCGCTTGGCGGCGGCGACCCAGATGTTGCCGGGCCCCGTGACCATGTTGGCGGAGGCGCAGGACTCGGTGCCGTACGCGAACATCGCGACGGCCTGGGCGCCGCCGACGGCGTACACCTCGTCGATGCCGAGGAGCGCGCAGGCGGCGAGGATCGTCGGGTGCGGCAGTCCGCCGTGCTCCTTCTGCGGCGGCGAGGCGAGCGCCATGGACGCGACCCCGGCCTCCTGCGCGGGCACCGCGTTCATGATCACGGAGGACGGGTAGACGGACCGGCCGCCCGGGGCGTACAGGCCGACGCGCTCGACCGGCACCCACTTCTCGGTGACGGAGCCGCCGGGCACGACCTGGGTGGTGTGCGGGGCGCGGCGCTGGGCGCGGT
Organism: Streptomyces spectabilis; assembly: GCF_008704795.1. NCBI lineage: Bacteria > Bacillati > Actinomycetota > Actinomycetes > Kitasatosporales > Streptomycetaceae > Streptomyces > Streptomyces spectabilis. Next base: position 2,789,209 of record NZ_CP023690.1, read on the forward strand.
GGACGGTGCGGGCGCGGCGGATGGACTCCTCCAGGGCGGCGCGCACGTCCGGGTCGAGCCCTGCCAGGGCCTCGGTGAGCGCCTCGGCGGGCACCCGGACCCGGTCGAGCCGCACGCCGTCGAACTTCTCCGCGTACTCGATCAGCGCCGCGTCGCCGCGATGATGCACGTCTTCGCAGATCGGTCGCACCTTCTCCAGGGCGGCCGCGACGTCGAAGTCGGCACGGGGCAGCAGGGCGCGCAGAGCGGAACCCGACGGAAACTCCGTGAGGGACTCGCTGCGCAGATCGATTCGAGAGATCACATGGCCAATTCTCGCAGACGGCCGCGGGCGGCCGGTCGGCCGTATCAGTGACTGATACGCGCCGGGCCAGGACCCGGCGGCGGGACGCCCATCGGCGGAGCCCTTCATTCCGAATGTCTGGGCGGCGCCCGGGGGCGACCGACCCGAATTCCCGGGAGACCCCGTTCACCACTAGCGTTCAGCCGGTCACGGAGCGGGCATGAACAGTTGTACGAGACACGGACGCACCAGAGCATCCACGGGAGGACGGCACCAGTGGTCGACGACACCGGCATCGGGGACCCGCCGGACGGCCTCACCGCCGCGGAGATCGGGATGTGGCAGGCGTTCCGCAACGGCACGGTGTACGACCTGAGGGCGGGCAACGCCACCGTCGACGACCCGCACGGCGCCCACCCCTGGGGCCCCGGGCGCAGCGTGCGGGCCCGCATCGTGGCCTGGCTGCTGCTCGACGGGCCGCCCGCGCTCGCGGGCCGGGTGTCGTCCCTGAAGCTCACCGGCGTGCAGATCACCGACGTCCTGGACCTGGCGGGCGGCACGGTGGTGCCGTACACGGAGCTGAAGGGCTGCCGCTTCGAGAAGGAGGTCCTCCTGCCCGAGGCCCGCTTCACCACGCTGCGCATGGTCGACTGCTCCATCCCGCGCCTGGAGGCCGCCCGGCTGCACACCGAGGGCGATCTGCATCTGCCGCGCTGCCGGATCCACAACGGCATACGCCTGACCGACGCCCACATCGGCACGGACCTGCTGCTCAACCAGGCCGTCGTCTACCGCGACCGGCGCACCCGCTCGCTGATGGGCGACGGCATGACCGTCGGCCAGGACCTCCAGGCGGAGATGCTGGAGTCGCACGGCGAGCTGCGTCTGCGCGGCGCGAAGATCGGCGTCAGCCTGAGCCTGCGCGGCAGCCTGCTGGCCAACCCGTACGGCCGCTACGCCCTGAACGCCCCGCAGCTCACCGTCGAGCGCACCCTGTACCTGACCCCGGCGGGGGTCGGCAATCCGCCGCAGACCAGCGGCACGACGCCCGCGCGCGGGACCCGCGTCCAGCGCTTCAGCTGCGAGGGCGGCATCCGGCTCGACGACGGGCGCTTCGGCGACGCGGTGGACTTCGGCCAGGCGCGCTTCACCCTCAAGGACGACCAGGAGGTCTCGCTGCGCCGGGTGCAGACGCCCGAGCTGCGCTTCCTCGGAGAGGCCCCGCAGCGCGGCAAGGTGGTCCTGTCCGGCGCCCGCGTCGTCAACCTGATGGACCGGGCCACGAGCTGGCCGGGCCCCGGCGCCCTCCAGATGGGCGGCTTCACGTACGAGAACCTGATCCCCCAGGGCGCCTTCCCGCTGTCGCGGCGCCTCCAGTGGGTGGCCGCGGCCACCGCCGAGTACAACCCCGAGCCGTACGAGAAGCTCGCCGCCGTCCTGCGCAACGGCGGCGAGGACGCCGACGCCCGCGAGGTCCTGCTCGCCAAGCAGCGCCGCCGCCGCGAGACCCTGCCGCTCGCGGCCAAGCTCTGGGGGTACGCGCAGGACTGGACGGTGGCCTACGGCTACCGCCCCGGCCGGGCCGCGCTGTGGATGGCGATCCTCTGGGCGGCGAGCGCGATCGCCTTCTCCCGCGCCGACCACCCGCCCCTCAAGGAGGGCGAGCACCCCGACTGGAACCCGTCCCTGTTCGCCCTCGACCTGCTCCTGCCCGTCATCAACCTGGGCCAGGACAGCTACTGGCAACTGCGCGGCGGCTGGCAGTGGCTGGCGGCGGCCCTGATCCTGACGGGCTGGGTCCTGGCGACGACGGTGGCGGCAGGCGCGACCCGGCTGCTCCGCCGGAACTGACGGCTCCCTCTCCCCCACTCGCCCGCCCCCTTGTCGCGCTGGCGCGCTCGTCCTCAAACGCCGGACGGGCTGGATCGTGCCACTGCGGGCGGGATCCCCTCTGCGGGTCACACCGATCCGCGGTCTGCGGACGAGATCCGGCGCGCACCGGAGACATTCAGCCCGTCCGGCGTTTGAGGACGAGGCGCGGAGCGCCGAAAAGGCGGGGGTACGGGGGCGGCAGCCCCCGGATCGGGAAGGGGCGGGCCTGGGGCGCACCGCGAGGGGCAAGGATTCGCGGCCGAACCGTTATGCGGCCCCGCACAACCAAGCCCCCGCCCTGTCCGTCAACACTCAACGACCGCACCAGAACGCCCAGGCGCCAGAGGGGGACCGCTCATGCCGCTGCTGCGCGCCCTCATCCGCACCGCCCGCATGGTCCGCCACACCCCCCACCTCGCCGACGGCCTCCCCGCCGCCGACGAGGTGCTGCTCGACGTGCCGGACGACCGCCTGGGCCCGGCCCTGGTGGCCGCGGGCCGCGGCGACTACGGCCCGGCCGCCAAGCTGCTCGCCACCACCCGCGAGGCAGCCGAGTGGGAGAACCGCGACCGGTACGCCACCCGCCTCGCCGCCTTCGCCCGCTCCCGCACCGAGTGGTTCGACGACTGGCTGACCGTCGCCCCGCACGACCCGGACGCGCTGCTGCTCAAGGCCGAGCTCGCGGTCGTGCGCGGCTGGGAGTCGCCCGCGCGCGCCGAACTGCTCCGCGAGGTCAGCCCGCTGCTCACGGCCGCGGCCGAGGCCGACCCGCGCGACCCGGTGCCCTGGCGCGTGGCCCTCGACCACGCCCGCGGCACCCACGCCTCGCACTCCGACTTCGAGGAGCTGTGGGGACAGGCCGTGCGCCGCTCCTCGTACCACTACGGCTGCCACACCTCGGCACTGATGTACCTGTCCGCGGACTGGTACGGCTCGCACACCGAGTGCTTCGACTTCGCGGAGCGCGCCGCCGCGGACGCGCTGCCCGGGTCGCTGATACAGGCCCTTCCGGTGCGCGCCGCGTTCGCCTACCTCGCGGGCGGCGGCGGACGGCTGCCGCGCGAGCGCCTGGACCGGGCCGCGGACCTGGCCGTCGCGCTCTCGGCCTCGTACGCGCCCGCCGACCCGTGGCCGGCCGAGGTGCGCAACCTCCTCACGTACGTCCTCATCCGCCTGGAGCGCTGGCAGGACGCCCTCGACCAGTTCCGTCTGATCGGCCCGTACGCGACCACCTTCCCCTGGGACCGCGTCTCCGACGACCCGCTCGGGCAGTTCCTGGAGCTGCGCGACGGCGTCCGCATCGAGGTGGCCGCGCGCACGCCGCTGCGGCCCCGGCGCGGGCGCGAGGAGGGCAAGGTCACCGACGGCCGTTAGGCTTTCGGCTCGTGACGACCGTCCGGCTCCCCCTGTTCCCACTCAACTCGGTGCTGTTCCCGGGGCTCGTGCTGCCCCTGAACGTCTTCGAGGAGCGATATCGCGCCATGATGCGCGACCTGCTCAAGTCTCCCGACGAGGAGCAGCGGCAGTTCGCCGTCGTGGCGATCCGCGACGGCAGCGAGGTGGCGCCGAGCGCGCCGGGCCTCCCCGACCCCACGACCCGGCCCGAGCAGGGCCCCGCCGCGGGCTTCGGCGACGACCCGATGCGGGCCTTCCACACGGTGGGCTGCGTCGCGGACGCGGCGACCATCCGCGAGCGCGAGGACGGCGGCTTCGAGGTGCTCGCCACCGGCACCACCCGGATGCGGCTGCGCTCGGTGGACGCCTCGGGCGCGTATCTGACGGCGGAGCTCGAACCGCTCCCGGAGGAGCCCGGCGACGAGGCCGGAGCCCTCGCCGAGGGCGTGCTCAGAGCCTTCCGCTCCTACCAGAAGCGCCTCGCGGGCGCCCGGGAGCGGTCCCTGTCCACGGGCACGGAGCTGCCGGACGACCCGTCGGTGGTGTCGTACCTGGTCGCGGCGGCCGCGGTCCTGGACACCCCCACGAAGCAGCGCCTCCTGGAGGCCGCCGACACGGCGTCCCGGCTGCGCGACGAGCTGACCTTGCTGCGCAGCGAGACCGCGATCATCCGTAATCTGCCGTCGTTGCCCGCGACGGACCTGACGCGCGGCACGACGAGCCTCAACTGACGTATCCCGAGACGCATCCGACGGGCGGGCGAAGTGGCGAAGAAGCAGAAGAAGTCCCAGACGGGCGGCACCCCGGCGACGGTGGCCCTCACGGGTGCGGGCGTCGCCTTCACCCTGCACGCGTACGACCACGACCCGTCCCACCCCTCGTACGGGGACGAGGCCGCGGAGGCGATGGGCGTGTCCCCCGGGCGCGTCTTCAAGACCCTGGTCGCCGAGGTCGACGGCGAGCTGACGGTGGCCGTCGTGCCGGTCGCGGGCTCGCTCGACCTCAAGGCCCTGGCGGCGGCGGTCTCCGGCAAGCGCGCGGTCATGGCGGACCCGGCGGCGGCGGAGCGCACCACGGGGTACGTGCGCGGCGGCATCTCCCCGCTGGGCCAGCGCAAGAAGCTCCGCACGGTCCTGGACGACTCGGCCTCGGCCCACGCCACGATCTGCGTCTCGGCGGGCCGCCGGGGCCTCGAGGTGGAGCTCTCCCCCGCCGATCTGGCCGCCCTCACCTCGGCGACCCTGGCGCCGATCGGGCGTGAATGACCCCTCGACGCCCTCGCGTTCCTCGACTAGGACCACACATATGTCGAAGAAAACGAGAAAGCGGAAGTGGCGCGTAAGGAAATCCAAGTCGAACCACGGCCGCCGCCCGGCCTGACGATCCGGGGGCTCCGCCCCCGTACCCCCGTTTTCGGCGCTCCGCGCCTCGTCCTCAAACGCCGGACGGGCTGAATCTCCGGTGCGGGCCGGGGCGCACCGCGAGGGCTCAGGCCCGCTCCTGGCCCGGCCCGTAGGAAGAGAACGGCTCCGGGTCCCGGGGCCCGAACAGCGCGGTGAGCACGAGGTGCACGATCATCGCGGCGACGGGCCACGCGAGCAGCACCCCCTTCGCGTTCAACTCCATCGGCGCGTCGAACACGACCCCGCGCCCCACGGACTTGGCGTGCGCCACCACATCCGTGTCGGGCCCGACCCACACGCCCACCTTCCAGGCGAGCACCGCGCCGAGGAGCGCCCCGACGGCGAGCCCGACGACGAGCGGGATGCCGCCCCGGCGCCGTACGAGGAAGACGACGAGCGCGCTGACGAAGCCGAACGCGAGCCCCAGCAGGGTGAACGTTCCGTCGACCCCGATGGCCTGCTCCCCCTCGGTGTCCTTGAGGTAGACCGCCTGCTTGTCGGCGATCAGCGGCACCCGGGGCGCCAGCCACAGCCACAGCAGTCCGAGCAGCACGCCGCTGACCGCCACCGCGGCCGCGATCACCGCGGCCTGCCCGATCTCACGCTTCATGCCGGGCTCGCCCTCCTCGTGCCGGGTGTCGGCCTCGGACCCCGGCACGTGCGCGGAGGCCCGCGGCGCCTGCCAGGGATCGTGCTCGGGCTCGGGCTGCGGCGGTTGGGAGGGTGTCAGCGGTGCGGTCACGCACACATGGTGCCAGCTCTGCCTGAGAACCGCGCCACCGGACGGACGCGGGCCGCGGTCAGCGCACGGCCGCGCGCCGGTAGGCCCACGTGGCGACGGAGAGCGAGACCACGCCGACCACCGCGCACACCCCGAGGTCGAGCAGCACGACGCCCCAGTCGGGGTCGCCGCGGAAGGTGCGGGCGAGCGCCTCGACGCCGTACGTGGACGGCAGCAGGTCGCGCGCGTACTGCAGGAGGCCCGGCATCCGCTCGGCAGGGAGGACGCCGAGCAGGAGCGCCGCCGACATGCCCATCTGGCCGAGCAGCGTGGCCAGTTCCGGACGGGGCGCGAGCAGCCCGAGGGCGGCGCCGAGCCCGGCGAGCGCGGCCCCCGCGAGCGGGATCACCGCGGCGAGCACCCACAGGTGCGTCAGCGGCAGGCCGAAGAGCCCGCAGCCGACGACCGCCGTGACGACGGTGCCGGGCACCGTGAAGGAGGCGTACGCGGCGGCCGCGCCGAGCACGACGGCTGCGGGCGGCACGGGCAGCGTGGCGTAGTGGTCGAGCCCGCCGTCGCCGCGCAGCTGGCCGAAGTACTGGGCGAGCAGGTTCAGCGCGACGAAGGCCACGACGAGGACGGACGAGCCGGCCACGACCGCGTGGGCCTCGCTGCCGCCGTCCACGACCCCGCGCATGAGGATCATGATGCCGACCGACTGGAAGGTGGCGACGAAGAGCAGCGGGATGCGAGCGACCCGCGCCCGCGACAGCTGCGCGCGGTAGACCGCGGCGAGCGCGGGGAGCATCCGCGCCCGCGGGCCCAGCGGCGCCGCCACGTCCACCGCCGCCGCGCGGTCGTCCTCGGCCCGGATCACGGCCTCCAGGGGAACGGCACTCAACGGACAACCTTCCTGCAGACGTCCCAACGCTTCACGGCTCGGTCCCTCACGCCTTCACCAGTCCGTCCCCGCCGCGCCCGCCGAGGGCCAGATACACGTCCTCCAGGCTGGGCGTGGCCAGCGTGAAGTCGTCGAGCGCGGCGAAGGCGCTGCCGCCCGTGACCGCCGCGACGGCCGCCCTGGCCTCCTCCGGCGCGAGCCGCAGCGTCCAGCGGCGCCCGGACTCGACGGCGGACGAGCGCAGCGCGGCGACCTCCGGGACGTCGACGGGCGCCCGCTCCCGCCACACGAGCTCCACCCGCACCTCGCCCGCGACCTTCTCCTTGAGACCGGTGGGCGTGTCGCAGGCGATGACCTTGCCGTGGTCGAGCACGGCGACCCGGTCGAGCACGGTCTCGGCCTCGATGACGTTGTGGGTGACGAGCAGGACGGTCGTGCCGCGCTCGGCGCGCCGCCGGTCGACCGCGCTCCACACCGCGCGCCGCGCCACCGGGTCCATGCCGGTGGTCGGCTCGTCGAGCACGAGCAGCTGCCGCTCGCCGACGAGCGCGGTGGCGAAGCAGGCGAGCCTGCGCTGGCCGCCCGAGAGCTTCTTCAGGGGCCGGGAGGCGAGCTCGGTGAGCCCGAGCTCGTCGAGGACGTCGTCGCGCTGGGCCCGCGCGCGGGCCGTTTCGAGGCCGCGCAGGCGCGCGGTCGTCTCGACGGCGAGGGAGACGGTCAGCTCGTCGAGCGCGGTCGACTCCTGGCCGAGGTAGGCGAGCAGGCGCGCGGCCCGCTCGGGGTGGCGCACGACGTCGTGGCCGAGGACCTCGACGCTGCCGCTGTCGGGGCGCATGAGGCCGGTGAGCTGTCGTACGAGGGTGGACTTCCCGGCGCCGTTGGGCCCGAGGAGCCCGAAGATCTCGCCGCGGCCCACCCGGATGTCGACGCCGTCGCTGGCGCGCACCTCGGGCGTGGCGGGCCTGCCGCGCCTGCCCCGGGCGGCGGGATAGACCTTGACCAGATCGCGCACCACGCAGACGGCATCGCTGCCGTGCCCCTGCCGGAGCCCCCCTCGGACTGCCTGTGCCGCGCGCGTACTCACGAAGGACGAGGGTACGGGGTCGGCCGCGCGGCGGGGCGCGCGGGGCGGGCCTCACGCGTCCGTCCGGGCGCGCCGCGAGCCCCTGCGGGGTGCTTATCCAGCCCTCTCGCCGGGCCCCGCTCAGCCCCTCATTCCCCGGCAGGCACGTGCTCCGCGGCGGTACGAACGTCGATTTCCCGCCAGAATCCGGCACGGATCGCATAGCGGTCGTGCTCGTCGATCTGGTCGTCCTTGTGGGCGAGCAGCCCGAAGCGGGCGGCGTACCGCAGCAGTTCCCCGTCGATGCGGTGCGGGATGCGCGGGTACATCGTGGACAGCTTCTGCAGGTTGTGCTGCTCGGGCAGGCGCGCCATCCAGCGGCGCGCGAAGACCTGCCCGACCTCGTACGGGTCGCCGCCGACGGTGGTGATGTCCTCCTCGCGGTCGGCCCAGCGCTGCTCGGCCGTGGTGAGCTGGGCGAGCGTGGGCAGCGCGGCGGCCTCGGCGGGCTCGGCAGGGGCGGCGGGGCGGTCGACCCAGCCCTTGTCCGACGACCAGCGCAGGGTGGCGTTGGCGTGCTCCTTGCCTGCCTGCACCGGTCCCGGGCCGCGGAGCGCGGCGAGGTCCTTGGGGGTGGGGACGCCCTTGCCGGCCCGGTCGCCGTTCTCCTGGGCGCGCGGCGAGGCGGCCGCGTGCTGGACCGCGGGCTGCTCGGCGGAGTCCGCAGGGGCGCCGGAGAGGGCGGACTCGGGCAGCGGCGCGGAGAGGATCGCGGCGATCTCGGGCCGGGGCGCCGGCGGGGGCGCGCAGACGCCGCCGAGTTCCTTGGCCCGGACGGCCTTGGTGATCCAGACGCGGTCGAGGACGCGCCGCTCGTCGGCCTCGGCGACGAGGTCCTCGGACTGGTTGTAGTCGCCGTCGGCGGCCTGGACGGCCCACAGGTGGACGGCGACGCCGTGCTCCTTGGCGGCCATCATGCCGGGCAGCAGATCGCCGTCGCCGGTGACGAGCACGACGTCGGAGCAGGCGCGGTTGCGGGCCAGCTCCGTCAGCTCGGCGTGCATGGCGGCGTCCACGCCCTTCTGGGCCCACCGTCCGTCGCTGCGGGTCAGCGCGCCCAGGCGGACGGTCACCCGCGGCATGACGCGCAGCCTGCGGTGCTCCGGCTGCGGCACGCGGTCGGGCGCGCCGTCGAACCAGTAGATGCGCAGCAGGGGCCGCTCGGTATCGGACTCGGCGCGCTCGCGCAGGCCCTGGATGAGCGCGGTGTGGTCAACGGTGATCCGGGACCGGGACGGCTCTCCCGCGAGGAGGCTCGCGGCGGCTCCCAGCAGATACCCGGCGTCCACCAGGACGACGCAGCGGTCCACGCGATCCACCCTCTTTCCAGGTTGCCCGGCTTGCCCGGCCTTGCCCGAAAGCTCCCCACGGGTGCCCCGAACGGTCTCACAGGTGCACGGCCGCGGACCTGCGGTCCTGGGGGTCACTTCGGGTTCGCTTCGAGTCTGCCCGACCTCGCGGAGGTTAACGGCTCGAAACTCGATCTTCGGCGTGGCGTACCCGCTCCGTACCCTCCGGCAGCCCCTATTACGCACGGTGAGTGCCCGAAATGCGGGATAGTCCCGCATATGTGAGTCTGGTCGCGTCCTGGCCCCCCGATCCTTCGCAGGAGGAAGATCAATATGGCCAAGAACAAGAACCGCGACCGGAACCAGAAGGCCGCCGCCCAGGCCGAGCGCGGTCAGCAGCAGGCGCAGCAGTCCTCGATGGAGGCCCAGGCGAAGTCCGCGGCCGAGGCGAACCCGGGCGATGTCGCCCGCAAGCACCGCGAGCGCCGCTTCGGCCACAACTGACGCGGGCTCAGGCACACCTGAGGGGCGCACCCGATGCGGGTGCGCCCCTCGGCCGTGCCGTGCCCCGGGAGGGCGAGCCGGTCAGCCGGTCAGACAGGACGGGCCGAGCAGCACCTTCAAGTCACCGAAGAGGGCCGGATCCGGCTTCACGCGGTGCCGGTCGAGCCGCAGCACGGTGGTCTTCTGCGCTCCCTGGAGCTTGATCCGCACCTCGCTGTTGCCCTTGTGGTGGCTGAGGATCTCACCGAGCCGGGTGACCATCGGCGGGCTCACCTTCACCGTCGGGATGGTGATGAGCACCGGGGCGTTGGTGCCCGCGTTCGACAGGTCGGGGACCTGGAGCTCCATCGCGACGAGCCGGGGGACGTCCTCGCGCTTGTCCAGACGGCCCTTGACGAAGACGACGGCGTCCTCGACGAGCTGGGTCGACACCAGCTGGTACGTCGCCGGGAAGAACATGCACTCGATGGAGCCCGCGAGGTCCTCGACGGTGGCGATGGCCCAGGCGTTGCCCTGCTTGGTCATCTTGCGCTGGAGGCCGGAGATGATGCCGCCGATGGTGACGACCGCGCCGTCGGAGAAGTCACCGCCGGTGAGCTGGCCGATGCCCGCGTCGGCCTTGTCGGAGAGCACGTTCTCCAGGCCGAAGAGCGGGTGGTCGGACACGTACAGACCGAGCATCTCGCGCTCCTGGGCGAGCAGATAGGTCTTGTCCCACTCGTCCTCGGAGAACTCGACGTCCAGGCCGAAGCCGGGCTCGCTGGAGTCGTCCTCGCCCATGCCGCCGAAGAGGTCGAACTGGCCCTCGGCCTCCTTGCGCTTGACCGCGACCACGTTGTCGATCATCGGCTCGTACTGCGCGGTCAGGCCCTTGCGGGTGTGGCCCATGGTGTCGAAGGCGCCGGCCTTGATCAGCGACTCCGTGGTGCGCTTGTTGCAGGCGGCGGCCTCGACCTTGTCGAGGTAGTCGGGGAAGGAGGCGTACTTCCCCTTGGCCTTGCGCGAGCGGATGATCGCGTCCACCACGTTCGTGCCCACGTTCCGGACGGCTTCGAGGCCGAAGAGGATCACGTCGTCGCCCTGGGCGGCGAAGTTGTGCACCGACTCGTTCACGTTCGGCGGGAGGACGCGGATCCGCATGCGGCGGCACTCGTTCAGATAGACGGCCGACTTGTCCTTGTCGTCCTTCACCGAGGTGAGCAGCGCGGCCATGTACTCGGCCGGGTAGTTCGCCTTCAGATAGGCGGTCCAGTACGTGACCAGGCCGTACGCGGAGGAGTGCGCCTTGTTGAACGCGTATCCGGCGAACGGGACCAGGACGTCCCAGAGCTTTTGGATCGCCTCGTCCGAGTAGCCGTTCTTACGGGCGCCCGCCTGGAAGATGCCGAAGTTCTTCTCCAGCTCCTCCGGCTTCTTCTTGCCCATCACGCGGCGGAGGATGTCGGCCTCACCGAGCGAGTACCCGGCGATGATCTGGGCGGCCTTCTGCACCTGCTCCTGGTACACGATCAGGCCGTAGGTGAGGCCCAGGGTCTCCTTCAGGGGCTCTTCGAGCTCCGGGTGGATCGGGGTGATCTCCTGGCGGCCGTTCTTCCGCTCCGCGTAGTTCGTGTGCGAGTTCATGCCCATCGGGCCCGGGCGGTACAGCGCCGAGACGGCGGAAATGTCCTCGAAGTTGTCGGGCTGCATCTGGCGGAGCAGCGAGCGCATCGGGCCGCCGTCGAACTGGAACACGCCGAGCGTGTCACCGCGGCAGAGCAGTTCGAAGGTCTTGGGGTCGTCGAGCGGCAGGTCGAGCATCTCCAGGTCGATGCCCTTGTTGGCCCGCACCATCTTGACGGCGTCGTCCATGATGGTCAGGTTGCGCAGACCCAGGAAGTCCATCTTCAGCAGGCCGAGCGACTCGCACTGCGGATAGTCCCACTGCGTGATGGTCACGCCGTCGGTGTGCCGCGTCCAGAGCGGGGCGTGGTCGACGATCGGCTCGCTGGACATGATGACGCCCGCGGCGTGCACGCCCATCTGCCGGACCAGGCCCTCGACGCCCTTGGCGGTGTCGATGACCTTCTTCACGTCCGGCTCGTTCTCGTACATCCCCCGGATCTCGCCCGCCTCGCTGTAGCGCGGGTGGGTGGGGTTGGTGATGCCGTCGAGGTCGATGCCCTTGCCGAGGACGTCGGCGGGCATCGCCTTGGTGAGGCGGTCGCCCATCGCGTACGGGTAGCCGAGGACGCGGGCGGAGTCCTTGATCGCGTTCTTGGCCTTGATCTTGCCGTAGGTGCCGATCATGGCGACCTTGTCGGAGCCGTACTTCTCCGTCACGTACCGGATCACCTCGACGCGCCTGCGCTCGTCGAAGTCGATGTCGACGTCGGGCATGGAGATGCGCTCGGGGTTGAGGAACCGCTCGAAGATCAGGCCGTGCGTGATCGGGTCGAGGTCGGTGATGCCCATGGCGTACGCCACGATCGAGCCGGCCGCGGAGCCACGGCCCGGGCCCACCGCGATGCCCTGCTTCTTGGCCCACATGATGAAGTCGGCGACGACGAGGAAGTAGCCCGGGAAGCCCATCGAGATGATGGTGTCCATCTCGTACTCGGCCTGCCGCTGGCGGTCCTCGGGGACGCCGCCCGGATAGCGGCGCTCCATGCCGCGGCGGACCTCCTCCTTGAACCAGGTGACCTCGGTGTAGCCCTCTTCCGGGATGTCGAACTTCGGCATGAGGTCGCGCTTCTCGAACATGCCGGTGGTGTCGATCTGCTCGGCCACCAGGAGGGTGTTGCGGCACCCCTCCTGCCAGGCGTCCGAGGAGTCGACGGCGTACATCTCGTCCGTGGACTTCAGGTAGTAGCCGGTGCCGTCGAACCGGAAGCGGTCCGGGTCCGAGAGGTTCTTGCCGGTCTGGATGCAGAGCAGGGCGTCGTGGGCGGTCGCCTCGTGCGCGTACGTGTAGTGCGAGTCGTTGGTGACCAGCGGGGGGATGCCGAGCTTCTTGCCGACCTCCAGGAGGCCGTCGCGGACCCGGCGCTCGATCTCGATGCCGTGGTCCATCAGCTCCAGGAAGTACCGGTCCTTGCCGAAGATGTCCTGGTACTCCGACGCCGCCTTCAGGGCCTCGTCGAACTGGCCGAGGCGAAGCCGGGTCTGCAGCTCGCCGGACGGGCAGCCGGTGGAGGCGATGAGCCCCTCCGACCACTGGGAGATCGTCTCCTTGTCCATGCGGGGCCACTTCTGGAGCCAGCCCTCGGCGTACGCGTCCGAGGACAGCTTGAAGAGGTTGTGCAGGCCCGTGCTGTTCGCCGCCCAGATCGTCTTGTGGGTGTAACCACCCGAACCGGAGACGTCGTCCCGCTTCTGGTGCGGCTGGCCCCACTGGATCTTGCGCTTGTTGCGCCGGGACTCCGGCGCGACGTACGCCTCGATGCCGATGATCGGGGTGACCCCGGCCTTCTGGGCGGTGTGGAAGAAGTCGTACGCCCCGTGGAGGTTGCCGTGGTCGGACATGGCGATATGGGTCATGCCCATGTCGTTGCACGCCTTGAACATGTCCTTCAGCCGCGCCGCACCGTCCAGGAGCGAGTACTGGGTGTGCACGTGCAGGTGCGTGAAGGGCGGCTTCGACACGGCTTTGGCCTCCAACGGAAACGCTCGGCGACAGGCTGCGGACAGTCTGGGGGGACAGCGGGGAAGTCTAGTCCGGGTCACTGACAGCCGAGCGGCACTCAGGAGTACGGTCGGGCGTTGGAAGAGGGCAGGGGCACGGAACGCCCGCCCCGAATGACATGCACCAGGAGGCACCCCGCGATGTCGGTCCCGCAGCCCACCGCCGATCAGCGCGGCGAGGAGATCCTCGCCGTCTTCGGCACCGCTTTCGGCGAGCTGCTCGCCGCCGACCCCGCGGCGTTCCGGGTGAAGTTCCGGAAGATGGCGGCCTCCGCCTTCGCGTTCTACCGGGGCACGGCCGCCCTCTTCTACCACGACCTGGAGCGCGGGCAGCACACCGGTGCGTACGTGGACGACCGCACGGGCCGGGTGTGGATCCACGGCGACCTGCACGCGGAGAACTTCGGCACGTACATGGACGCCCAGGGCCGCCTGATCTTCAACGTGAACGACTTCGACGAGGCGTACGTGGGCCCCTTCACCTGGGACCTCAAGCGCTTCGCCGCCTCGCTCGCCCTGATCGGCTACACGAAGGCGCTGAGCGACGAGCAGATCACCGGCCTGGTGCGCACGTACGCGGCGGCGTACCGCGCCCGCGTCCACGACCTGGCCACGGGCGCCAAGAGCGAGGAGGTGCCGCCGTTCACCCTGGACACCGCCCAGGGCCCGCTGCTCGGCGCGCTGCGCGCCGCCCGCTCGCTGACCCGCTTCGAGCTCCTGGACTCGATGACGGAGATCCGTGACTTCGAGCGCCGCTTCGCGCCGGGGGGCGGCTCCATCGAGCTGGACGCCGCCACGCGCTACAAGGTCCTCGCGGCCTTCGACGGCTATCTGGAGACGCTCCCGGAGTCCTCCCTGACCCGCCCGGACTCCTACCGCGTCAAGGACGTCGTGGGCCGCCGCGGCATCGGCATCGGCTCGGCCGGACTGCCCTCGTACAACATCCTCCTGGAGGGCAACAGCGACGCGTTGGAGAACGACGTCGTGATCTATCTCAAGCAGGCGCAGACCCCGGCCGTCTCGCGGCACGTCACGGACGCCTCGATCCGCGAGTACTTCCAGCACGAGGGCCACCGCACGGTCATCTCGCAGCGCGCCCTGCAGGCGCACGCCGACCCCTGGCTCGGCTGGACCGAGCTGGACGGCGCGGGCCAGCTCGTCGCCGAGGTCTCGCCGTACGCCGTGGACCTGGACTGGTCGGACATCGACGACCCGGAGGAGATCGCCGCGGTGGTCGCCGACCTGGGCCGGGCCACCGCCACGATGCACGCGGCGGCGGACGACGAGAGCGGCCACTCGGACCTGGTGCCGTTCTCCACGGAGCGGGCCATCGACGCCGCGATCGCGGCCGACGAGGCGGGCTTCGCGGACCTCCTCGTGGACTTCGCCCACGCGTACGGCGCCCGCGCGCGCCGCGACCACCAGATCTTCGTCGACCTGTTCCGCAACGGCCGGATACCGGGGCTGTAGGGAGTCGGCCGCGGGGGCCCGGCGCGCCCCGCGGGAGCCCTCGTGACGCACCCCCGTGATCCCGAGTGACCCATGTGATTCACAGGGACCCTTTAGGGATGCCTTACGACGGCTCATGGCACACTCGCTTGCGCGATGGACATATTCGGGACCCAGATGAGAGTGGTGCGCGCGGCACTGTTCACGGCACTCGTCGTGCTGCTGTCCGCCGCGTCGCACATTCTGCTGTCCCGGGCCCCGCTGCCGCTGACCACCTGTCTGGCGATCACGGCCGCCGTCTACGTCATCGCGTACGCCCTGGCGGGGCGCGAGCGCGGCTTCGGCAAGATCGCCGCGCTGCTCGTCCCGCTGGAGCTCGCCGCCGACACCGTCTTCACCACCGGCCAGCACGTCTGCTACGGCCAGGCGGGCGGCCCGGTCGCGGGCCCGCTGCGCTCCTTCGGCGTCGACGTGCTGTGCGGCGGCGGCGACGTGGGCTCCCCGCTGGCCCGGATGGCGGGCGGCGAGCGGATGCACGGCGCCGCCGCCCTGCTCGCCGACGCCGACCCGGCCGCGGCCTGGCTGCTGCTCGCCACGCACATCGGCGTCGGCCTCGCCGCCGCGGCCTGGCTGCACCGGGGCGAGCGCGCCATCGCCCAGCTGCTGCGCGCCGTGGCCGCGGCCACCTTCCGGCCGCTCCTGATCGCCCTGGCCGTGGTGACCGGCCGGTCCGTTCCGGAGCACCGCGCGCCGCGGCCCGTGCTCCGGGCCCGGGCGGCGCGCACCCGGCTCTTCGTGCACTGCGTGGGACGGCGTGGACCGCCGTACTCGGCCGCCGTCGCCTGAGTACGTACGCCCACACCCGTCCCACACACCCACGGAGCACCACCATGAGCAAGCGCAACAGCCAGGCCTCCAAGCAGGCCGCCCGCGAGCGGATCCGCGCCCAGCAGGAGGCCGAGCGCCGGCGCGAGAAGCGCAAGCGGTCGATCATCGTCGGCACGTCCATCGTCGGCGTCCTCGCCATCGCCGGCGGCATCAGCTACGCCGTCGTCCAGGGCAACAAGCCCGGCTACTGGGAAGAGGCCAAGGACCAGAAGCTGGTCAAGCCGGCCAACACCACCGGCAAGGAAGGCACGACGGTCGTCATCGGCAAGGCCAGTGCCAAGAAGACCCTGAAGGTCTACGAGGACCCGCGCTGCCCGATCTGCGCCAGCTTCGAGCAGGCCGTCGGCCCGACCGTCGAGAAGGACCTCAAGGACGGCAAGTACAAGCTCCAGTTCGTCGGCGCCACCTTCCTCGACCGCAACTTCCAGGGCGAGGGCTCCCGCAACGCGATGAGCGCGCTCGGCGCCGCGCTGAACGTCTCGCCCGACGCCTTCCTCGCCTACAAGAAGGCGCTGTACTCCGCCGACAACCACCCGGCCGAGTCGGACGACAAGTTCAAGGACGACGCCAACCTGCTGAAGATCGCCAACGAGGTGCCCGAGCTCAAGAAGAGCGCGGCCTTCAAGAAGGCGGTCAAGGACGGCACGTACGACCGCTGGGCCCTGGCGATGTCGGACGCGTTCAGCGCCAACAAGGACGACGTGGGCGGCACCCCGGCCCTCGTCATGAACGGCAAGCAGCTCAAGGGCGCCGACGGCCGGAACGCGCCGATGACGCCCGAGGACTTCAACAAGGCCGTGGACAAGGAACTGAAGGCCTGATCGGGAGCTGTCACGCAAGCGCAGTAGGCGACTTGTGAAAGAGCGGGCGAACTTTTCGAGGGCGCCCGCTCTTTCGGCGTTACCGGTCCGTAGGGTGCCTCCTCGTGACCAGTCGAATAGACAACAACTCGCCCGCGGCCGCCGAGGACTCCGAGAGACCTCGGGCCGCCGCGCTCACGCCGCGCCGCCGGACCGTCGTCAAGGCCGCGGCCGCCACCGCCGTCCTCGCCGCTCCGCTCGCGGCCACCGGGTCCGCCCACGCCGCCGACGGCCCCGCCTTCCTGCACGGCGTCGCCTCCGGGGACCCGCTGCCCGACGGCGTCCTGCTGTGGACGCGCGTCACCCCGACCCCGGACGCGGTGCCCGGCTCCGGCAAGGGCCCCGACGTCCAGGTGGGTTGGGAGGTGGCCGAGGACAAGGGCTTCACCCGGGTCGTCGGCCGGGGAACCACCACCGCGAAGGCGGCCAGCGACCACACCGTCAAGGCGGACGTAAGGGGCTTGCGCCAGGCGACCACCTATTACTACCGCTTCTCCGTAGAGGGCGGTTCCGCGGCGCACTCCCCCGTCGGCAGGACCCGCACCGCCCCCGCGCACGACGCCGCCGCGCCCGGCGTCCGCTTCGGCGTGGTCTCCTGCTCCAACTGGGAGGCGGGCTACTTCTCCTCGTACCGGCACCTCGCGGCCCGCACCGAGCTCGACGCGGTCCTGCACCTCGGCGACTACCTGTACGAGTACGCGACCGGCGGCTACGCCTCCACCCGCGGTCTCGTGCGCGAGCACCGGCCCCGGCACGAGATCGTCACGCTCGCCGACTACCGCGAGCGGCACGGCGTCCACAAGACCGACCCGGACGCCCTGGCGATGCACGCCACGCACCCCGTCATCGCGATCTGGGACGACCACGAGGTCGCCAACGACACCTGGTCCGGCGGCGCGGAGAACCACCAGCCCGAGACCGAGGGCCCCTGGTCCGCGCGCGTGGCCGCCGCCAAGCAGGCGTACTTCGAATGGATGCCGGTCCGCCCCTCCACCGAAGGCACCGTCTACCGCCGTCTGCGCTTCGGCAAGCTGGCCGATCTGCACCTGCTCGACCTGCGCTCGTTCCGCTCGCAGCAGGCGAAGCCCGGCAGCGGCGCCGTCGACTCGCCGGAGCGCACCCTCACGGGGCGCGCCCAGCTCGACTGGCTGAAGGCGGGCCTCGCCTCGTCCGACGCCGCCTGGAAGCTGGTCGGCACCTCGGTGATGATCTCGCCGGTGGCCTTCGGCTCGCTCCCGGCGTATCTGCTCGCGCCGCTGGCCGAGCTGCTCGGTCTGCCCAAGGAGGGCCTGGCCGTCAACACCGACCAGTGGGACGGCTATACGCACGACCGCAAGGAGCTGATCGGACACCTGCGGGACAAGGGCGTCAAGAACACGGTGTTCCTGACCGGCGACATCCACATGGCCTGGGCGAACGACGTGCCCGTCACGGCCGCCACGTACCCGTCGTCGCCGTCCGCCGCCACGGAGTTCGTCGTCACGTCCGTGACCTCCGACAACGTCGACGACTATCTGAAGGTGGCGCCGCACACGCTGTCGCTCGTCGGCGTCGCCGCCGTCAAGGCCGCCAACCGCCATGTGAAGTGGCTGGACATGGACTCGCACGGCTACGGCGTCCTCGACGTGACCGCCGAGCGCTCGCAGATGGACTACTACGTGGTGTCCGACCGCAAGGACCCCAAGGCGACGTCGTCCTGGGCCCGTTCGTACCGCACGCTCAGCGGGACGCAGAAGGTGGAGCGGGTGCGCGAACCGGTGCGCTGAAAGCCCGGTGAAGCGGGCCGACGCGAGCGCCGAAAGCGCCTAGCCTGTCGGCCATGAGTGGCCAGGGGGACGTGGTCGACGGACGGTTCGAGCTCATCGAGCGGCTCGGCAGCGGCGGCATGGGCACGGTGTGGCGGGCGCGCGACACCGTGCTCCACCGCGAGGTGGCCCTGAAGGAGGTGCGGCCGCCGGACCCCGAGCCGACGGGCGAGGCCTCGGCGGTCCTGCGCGAGCGGGTGCTGCGCGAGGCCCGGGCCCTGGCCCGGCTCAACCACCCGCACGTGGTGACGATCCATCAGATCATCGACAGCGACGCGGGCCCGCACCCCTGGCTCGTCATGGAGCTCCTCTCCGGCCGCACCCTCCAGGACCTCCTGGAGGAGCGCACGCTGTCCCCGCGGGACGCGGCGCGCCTCGGCCGGCAGCTCCTGTCGGCGCTGCGCGTCGTCCACGCCGCCGGGGTCCTGCACCGCGACGTCAAACCGGCCAACGTCCTGCTGCGCGAGGCGCCGGAACCCGGTGCGCTGCCGTCCGCGGTGCTCACCGACTTCGGCATCGCCGCGCTCCAGGGTTCGAACCCGCTCACCGCCACCGGCGAGCTGATCGGCTCCCCCGAGTACATCGCGCCCGAGCGCGTCCGCGGCACCGGCGAGGGACCGGCCGCCGATCTGTGGTCGCTCGGGCTCGTCCTGTACGTCGCCGTGGAGGGCGTCAGTCCGCTGCGCCGCGCCACGACCCTCGCCACGCTGGCGGCGGTGCTCGACGACCCGGTGCCGCCGCCGGTGCGGTCGGGGCCGCTCGCACCGGTCCTGACGGCGCTGCTGGTACGGGATCCGGGACTGCGCCCGGACGCGGAGCGGCTCGACGCGATGCTGGCGGCGGTCGCCGAGGGCCGGCCGCCGCCACCGGCCGTGCCGCCGCCCGGGCCGCCGGACGCGGCCGCGTACACGCCGACGGTGACCGCGGTCCGCCCGGAGCCGCCCGCCGCGCCCCGACGGCGTACGCCCGTGGTCGTCGCGGTCATCGCGGTGGCCCTCGCCCTCATCGCGGGCACCGTGGTGGCCCTCGCGCTGCGGGGTGGGGACGAACCGGGCGGCGAGGCGGGCGGACGGACCACCGAAAGCGCGGGGCCCGCGCCACGGGACACCCCCACCGGGTCGCCCTCCGCGACCCCGTCCGCCCCTTCCACGACGCCCTCGCGGAAGGAGTCGCCCACCGCGACGCCCTCGGCGAGGCGCACCCCGTCGGCGTCCCCCGGCGCGACGGCCACGCGGCGGGAGCCGCTGCCCGGCGCCGGACGCTGGGTCGCCCAGCTCCACTCCGAGCCGGACACCTCGTCACCCGCGACCCGCGACCGCAAGCTGGCGGCCGTGCGCAGGCAGGTCCCGGAGGCCCAGTACCTGCACAGCGACGCCTACGCCTCGCTGCGGCCCGGCTTCTGGGTCTTCTACGCCCCGGGGCCGTTCGCCGACGGCAGGGCCGCGCTGCGGTTCTGCGCCGAGCGTGGCCGGACCTCGGACCACACCTGCATCGGACGCTTCCTCAGCCGCAGCGCCGCCGACCTGGTCTTCCAGTGCAAGCCACCGCTGAGCAGCCCGAGGGGGCGCTGCACGGGCCGGCCCTAGGGCCCGTGCGCCAGCCCGTCCTCTAGAGCGTCTCCAGGAAGCCGAGGGCGGTGCGCCAGGTGGCGTCGGCCGCGTCGGCGTCGTAGTCGTCCAGGTCCGGATCCGTGTACAGGTGGCCCGCCCCGGCGTAGCGGTAGACCTCCACGTCGGCGCCGACGCGGCCCATCTGGAGGTACCAGGAGCTCAGCCAGTCGTCCGTCTCGAAGGGGTCGGGCTCGGCGACGTGCAGCTGCACCGGCAGGTCGTCCACCGACGCGTTCTCGGCGATGTCGCTGGTGCCGTGCAGGAGCAGCAGGCCGCGCGCCTTGCCGTCACCGAGCGCGAGGGTCTGCGCGACCGAGGCGCCGAACGAGAAGCCCGCGTAGACGAGGCCGCGGTCCGAGTACGGCGCGGCGGCCAGAACCGCACGTTTGAGGAGCTCGTCCCTGCCTACCTCTTCCTGGTGGGCCATGCCTTCCTCGACGGTGTCGAAGACGCGCCCCTCGAAGAGGTCGGGGGTCCACACCTGGTGGCCCGCCTCGCGCAGCCGGTCGGCCGCCGCGCGCACCGCGGGCCGCAGCCCGTACGTCGAATGGAAAAGCACGATGTTCATGGAGCCATCGTGCCACCTGAGCCCACCCGCCCCACCTACCCTCGATCGCCCCACCCGCTCCACCTACCCTCGGAGACATGGAGAACGTCCTGCGCCCGTTGATCGTGGTCGGCGCCGCGCTCGTGCTCACCCTGGCTGTCGGCTGGCTGGTGGACACGGCGCTGCGCCGTGCCGACGCCCTGCAGCCGGAGCGCCCCCTGTGGGGGCTGCTCCGCCGCTGCCGTCTGCCCCTGCAAGTCGTCCTGTGCACCGCCCTGCTGCGCGGCTCGTACGCGCACACGAAGGTCGCGCAGGACCACTCGGCGGGCATCGGCAGAGCGCTCTCGCTGGTCCTGATCGGCTCGGTGGCCTGGCTCGCCGTGCGGATCTCCACGGCGATAGTGGAGGCGTCGTACGGGCGTTACGCGGCCGCCCACCGCGACCCCGCCCGGGTCCGCCGCGTCCGTACGCAGGTGACGCTGATCCAGCGGGTCGTGGCGGCCCTCATCGGCGTGGTGGCGGTGGCCGCGATGCTGCTCACGTTCCCCGCGATGCAGGCGGCCGGGGCCTCGCTCCTGGCCTCCGCGGGCATCCTCGGCATCGTGGCGGGCGTCGCCGCGCAGTCCACGCTCGGGAACCTCTTCGCCGGGCTGCAGATCGCGTTCGGCGACATGGTGCGGATCGGCGACACCGTCGTCGTGGACGGCGAGTGGGGCACCGTCGAGGAGATCACGCTGACCTTCCTCGCCGTGCGCACCTGGGACGAGCGGCGGATCACCATGCCCGTCTCGTACTTCACGTCGAAGCCGTTCGAGAACTGGTCGCGCGGCGGCGCCCAGATGACCGGCACGGTCTTCTTCCACCTCGACCACGCCGCCCCGGTCGCCGCCATGCGCGAGAAGCTGCACGACGTGCTGCGCGACTGCGCCGCCTGGGACGGCCGGGACTGGGGCCTCGCGGTCACCGACACCACGGTCAGCACGATCCAGGTGCGCGCGCTCGCCACCGCCAAGGACGCCGACGACATCTGGACGGTGCGGGTCACGGTCCGCGAGCAGCTCGTCGCCTGGCTGACCGAGCACCATCCGTACGCGCTGCCGCGGGTCAACACCGCCTGGGCGGAGCTGCCGCCCGACGGCGCGGAGCCGCGTCCGGCGCCGCCGCACGTGCCGCGCACGGGCCGGGGCTGAGCGACCGCGACCGGCCCGTCAGCGCAGGCTGCGGACGTCCAGCTGGCGCAGCACCCGGTCCACGATCTCCGGGTCGGAGCCGGGCTCGCTGCGCGCGGCGAGGACCTCGTGCCGGGCGGCCGACATCATCTCGCGCTGGATGCGCTGGACGGCCTTGAAACGGTCGGCGCGCTTGGCGTACCGCTCGCGCCGCTCGTCGTCGAGGATGTCCGGGCTGATCCGGGCGCCGATGTCGAAGGCGCCGCGCAGGAGCCGCTCGGACAGCTCCTCGGGCAGCTCCTCGACCTCCTCGATCTCCCGGAGCCGGGTCTTGGCGGCCTTGGCGGCGCGCAGCGCGAGGGCGCGCTCCAGGGCCCGCTCGGCGTCGGTGTCCGCGCGGACGCCGAGCTTCTTCACCAGCCAGGGCAGCGTCAGGCCCTGGGCGACGAGCGTGGCCATGATGACGCAGAACGCGATGAAGACGACCTCGTCGCGGCCCGGGAACGGGGCGCCGTCGTCGGTCTTGAGCGGGATGGCGAGGGCGAGCGCGACCGAGGCGACGCCGCGCATCCCGGACCACCACATGACGACGGTCTCGCGCCACGACACCGGGATCTCCTCGTCGTAGTCGCGCCGCTTGTGCAGCCGCTTGGCGAGCCACGTCGCGGGCAGCAGCCAGAGCAGCCGTACGCCGACGACGACGGCCACGACGACGGCGCCCCAGCCGAGCATCTGCCACTCGCGCCCCTCGGAGGTGCCGAAGACGTTGTGCAGTTCGAGCCCGATGAGCCCGAAGGCGACGCCGGTGACCAGCGTGTCGACGATCTGCCAGAAGGACTGGCCGGTGATCCGGCCGAGCACGTCATCGGCGTCGACGGCGTTCTCGGCGAGGTAGAGCGCGGTGGTCAGCACGGCGAGGACGCCGGAGCCGTGCAGTTCCTCGGCGAGTACGTACGCGACGAACGGCACGAGCAGGGTCAGGCCCGTCTGCAGCGTCGCGTCGGCGAGCAGGCCCATCAGTTTGTTGCTGAGCCAGCCGAGCGCGAGTCCCACGGCCACGGCGACGACCGCGGAGAGCACCAGCTGGCCGGCGGCCGAGGGCCAGGAGAAGGTGCCGCTGACGGCGGCGGCGATCGCCACGTGGTAGAGCACGATCGCCGTGACGTCGTTGAACAGGCCCTCGCCCTCCAGGATCGACACCAGGCGCCGCGGCAGTCCGAGCGACCCGGCCACGGCGGTCGCGGCGACCGGGTCGGGCGGGGCGACGAGCGCGCCGAGGGCGAGCGCGGCGGCCAGCGGCAGGCCCGGCACGATCGTGTGCGCGACGGCCGCGACCGCCGCCGTCGTCACGAAGACGAGGGCGACGGCGAGCAGCAGGATGGGGCGGATGTTGGCCGCGAACTGCCGCCACGACGTGCGCTGCACGGCGGCGTAGAGCAGCGGCGGAAGGACCAGCGGCAGGATGAAGTCCGGCGGGACGTCCACGTTCGGCACGAAGGGCAGGAACGCGAGGACGATGCCTCCGAGCGTCATCAGGACCGGCGCGGGAAGCCCGAGCCGGTCCCCCAGCGGCACGGTCACCACGGCCCCCAGCAACAGGACCAGCAACAGCGCCAGTTGATCCACGGGTGCCCTCCGGGAGCCGAGGTCTGCACGATCAGGACCTCAACCTTGCCACGGATGGCCATAAAGGGGGCAAATCACCCGCCACGCCGATGGCCCCCGGCTAGCGCAGCGCCTTCCGCATGGCCCGGTGCGGAATCCCCGCGTCCGGGAACTCCGGGCCGTACGCCTCGTACCCGAGCCGTTCGTAGAACCCCAGTGCCTGCGTCTGCGCGTGCAGGTCGACGGCGGCGAGTCCGCGCTCGCGGGCGGCGTCCTCGATGGCCCGGACCAGCGCGGCCCCGGCGCCGAGCCCCCGCGCGGAGCGCAGCACGGCCAGCCTGCCCAGGGCGCCCACGGTGG
This sequence comes from Streptomyces spectabilis, assembly GCF_008704795.1. NCBI lineage: Bacteria > Bacillati > Actinomycetota > Actinomycetes > Kitasatosporales > Streptomycetaceae > Streptomyces > Streptomyces spectabilis. The sequence goes on from NZ_CP023690.1 coordinate 2,812,656, forward strand.
CGTCCCCGCCGTTCTTGGCGGCCGCGGCCTCGCCCGTGAGCAGCCGCCCCGTGCCGAGCGGCGCCCCGTCCTCGCGGGACACCGCGAGGACGTGCACGGCCCCCTGGTCGTACGCGTCGTACTCCAGGTCCTCGGGCACGCCCTGCTCGGCGACGAACACCTCCTTGCGCACGGCGAAGCAGGCGTCCAGGTCCGCCCGGCCCTCCGCGACCCGGCAGCTCACGCCGCCCGCGGCCGTCACGCGCTCTCCGCCCGGACCCGGTCGAGGGCCTGCTGGAGGTCGTCGGGGTAGCCGCTCGCGTACTCGACCCACTGGCCGTCCCCGGGGTGCTCGAAGCCGAGCCGCACCGCGTGCAGCCACTGGCGGGTCAGGCCCAGGCGTTTGGCGATCGTGGGGTCCGCGCCGTACGTCATGTCGCCGACGCACGGGTGGCGGTGGGCGGCCATGTGGACGCGGATCTGGTGGGTGCGGCCCGTCTCCAGCTTGATGTCCAGCAGCGACGCGGAGCGGAAGGCCTCCATCAGGTCGTAGTGCGTGACCGACGGCTTGCCCTCGGCGGTGACCGCCCACTTGTAGTCGTGGTTCGGGTGGCGGCCGATGGGGGCGTCGATGGTGCCGCTCATGGGGTCGGGGTGGCCCTGCACGAGCGCGTTGTACCGCTTGTCGACCGTGCGCTCCTTGAACTGGCGCTTCAGTGACGTGTACGCCCGCTCGGACTTGGCGACCACCATCAGGCCCGAGGTGCCCACGTCCAGGCGGTGCACGATGCCCTGGCGCTCGGCGGCGCCGGACGTCGAGATGCGGTACCCCGCCGCCGCGAGGCCGCCGATCACGGTGGTGCCGGTCCAGCCGGGGCTCGGGTGCGCGGCGACGCCGATGGGCTTGACGATCACGACGATGTCCTCGTCGTCGTGCACGATCTCCATGCCCTCGACGGGCTCGGCGACGAGCTGCACCGGCGCGGGCGCCTGCGGCATCTCCACCTCCAGCCAGGCACCGCCGTGCACGCGCTCGGACTTGCCGGCGACCGCGCCGTCGACCAGCACCTTGCCGGCGGCCGCGAGCTCGGCGGCCTTCGTACGGGAGAACCCGAACATGCGCGAGATGGCGGCGTCGACGCGCTCGCCCTCAAGGCCGTCGGGCACGGGCAGGGTACGGATCTCGGGAATCGTGCTCACCCCACGAGTATGCAGGAGGGGGCGGACACTCCCGTACCGAAGGCCCCACGCGCGGCCTCCGGGGCGGGTCAGTCCTTGTGCACGGTCCCGTCCGGGTCGAGCCCGCGGAAGGAGAGCAGCACGATCAGGATGCCGCCGCAGACGATCGCCGAGTCCGCGAGGTTGAACACCGCGAAGCCCTTGGGAGCGATGAAGTCGACGACCGCGCCCTTGAAGACGCCGGGCGAGCGGAAGATCCGGTCGGTCAGGTTGCCGAGCGCGCCGCCGAGCAGCAGTCCGAGCGCGATCGCCCACGGCAGGCTGTACAGCTTGCGCGCGAGGCGGGCGATCACCACGATCACGCCCGCGGCGATCACCGTGAAGATGATGGTGTAGGCCTCGCCCATGCCGAAGGCGGCGCCCGCGTTGCGGATCGCGTTGAAGCGCAGCAGGTCACCGACCACGTCGATGGGCTCGTGGTGCTCCAGCTTGGCGACCACGATCATCTTGCTGACGAGGTCCAGGGCGTACGCGACCAGGGCCACGCCGAACAGCACGGCGATCTTGCGCTTGCCCCGGGACCGCCGCTCGCTCTCGGCGTCCTGCCCGCCGCCGTCGGCGCCGTGCTCTGCCTCAGGGATGTCCGGCGTACCGATGATGCGCTCCGCCTCTGCCACGTGAATCCCTCAACCTAGGTACCTGACTGGGACGAGGGTACGGCACACGCATGCGGCCCCAGCCGTCCAGGCCGTGCTCAGGAGCGCCGTTCCTGCTTCTGCTTGCACTCGACACACAGGGTCGCTCGCGGGAAGGCCTGCATGCGGGCCTTGCCGATCGCGTTGCCGCAGTTCTCGCAGAGGCCGTACGTGCCCGCGTCGAGGCGCTCCAGGGCGCGCTCGGTCTGCTCCAGCATCTCCCGGGCGTTCGCGGCCAGGGCCATCTCGTGCTCGCGGGTGATGTTCTTGGTGCCGGTGTCCGCCTGGTCGTCCCCCGCGCCGTCCCCGGAGTCCCGCATCAGGCCCGCGAGGGACGTCTCGGACGCCTCGATCTCGGCGCGAAGGCGCATGGTCTCCGTCATCAGCTCGGTCCGCGCCTCGGCGACCTCGGCCGGGGTCCACGGGTCCTCACCCGGCCGCACCGCGAGCTCGCCGGGCGTGGCCGCGGCCCGTGCCTTCGGTACCGTTCCCGCCTTCGTCGTGGCCTCCGCCTGCTGCGTCGCCGTCGCCGTGCCCGGAGTCTTCTTCGCAACCACCGTCGTGGCTCCCGTCGTCTCCGCGGCCTGAGCCGCATCCTCGGCCGCGGGCGCGGCCGTCTTCTTGGCCGAACGTGTGCCGGTCCCCCGGTCCTTCGCCGTGGCCTCCGTCCCCTTCTTGGACGCGCCACGACCCCCGCTCACCTGCTTGCCGACGGCAGCTCCTCCCGCCTCGCCCTCACCCTCGCTCCCGCCCGCCGCCTTGGCGGACACGGTCTTCTTGGCCGCCGCCTTCTTGGTCGCGGTCTTCTTGACCACGGTTTTGGTGGTCACCGTCTTCTTGGCGGTCTTCTTGGCCGCCGCCTTCTTCACCGGTGGCGTCTGCTCGGCGCCCGGCTCCTCGGACGCGGCTTTCGCGGCCGCCGTCTTCTTGGCAGCGGTCTTCTTGGCGACAGTTTTCTTGGCAGCGCTCTTCTTGGCAGCGGTCTCCTCGGTCGCGGTCTTCTTGCTCGCGACCTTCTTGGCTGCCGTCTTCTTGGCCGCCGTCTTCTCCGCCGTCGCCTTCTTGGCTGCCGTTTCCTTGGCGGCAGCCTTCTTGGCAGCGGTCCCGGAGGCACCGGAGGCAGCGGCACCCTTCTTGGCCGCGGCCTTCTTGGCGGCAGCCTTCGTAGCGGTCTTCTTCGGCTCCTCGGCGGCGGATCCCACCGCCTTGCCCGCCCGTACGGTCTTCACGGCGCGGGACGCCTTGCCGCCCCCTCCTCCGGCCGCCCCGTCGGCCCCCGCGGCTGTGGATCTGCTGGACGCCGACTGCTGTACGGCGGTCTTCTTCGCCACCATGGCCGCGGCCCCTTCACATATTGTGATCTTGCTCGCGAATCGTGCTGGGACGATAAATCGACTCCAGGCCCGCGGCAACGGGGCACGCCGCCCGATTCGCCCGCCCCACGGGTGCCGCGCGGCGAGCCTTCATGCGTTGTGCCCAGCTCCCCGCCCCGTAATCCGCCGACCGGGGCGCACCGGGACACGTTGGCGCGCGTCTCGCCATTCGGGTCAGTGGGGCCCGCGCGCCCCGCACCGTCCGGAGCCCGCCGAAATCCGGTGGGCCGCCCCTCCCCGGGCGCCGTACACTGGCCGGAGCGAGAAGCGTGGATGGGGACGAGTAGCGACGTACGCAGCCATGAGCGACCCGGGGACGGTGAGAGCCCGGGGGCGAGCGCGACGTGAAGATCACCCCGGAGCCGCCGGAGGAAAGCCGCAGCCCACAGCCGTACCGGCCGGGCCGAAGCGAGTAGAACCGGCATCGCGACCCCAATGAGGGGGCCGTCAGGAGCGCCACCGGCGCCAGGACGGCCAAGGAGGGTGGTACCGCGGGAGCGCAGAAAGCCTCTCGTCCCTCCGACGGAACGGAACGCACGTCCGCCGGAGGAAGCGCGATATGACGCCGCCGCAGTACCGCCAGGTACCCGCCCAGGTCGACCTGCCCGCCCTCGAGCACGCCGTGCTCGACTTCTGGCGCGAGCAGAAGATCTTCGCCAAGACCCTGGAGCAGTCCGAGGGCCGCCCCGAGTGGGTGTTCTACGAGGGCCCGCCCACCGCCAACGGCATGCCGGGCGCCCACCACATCGAGGCCCGCGTCTTCAAGGACGTCTTCCCGCGCTTCCGCACCATGCGCGGCTACCACGTGGCCCGCAAGGCCGGCTGGGACTGCCACGGCCTGCCCGTCGAGCTGGCGGTCGAGAAGGAGCTCGGCTTCAACGGCAAGAAGGACATCGAGGCGTACGGCATCGCCGCGTTCAACGCCAAGTGCCGCGAGTCCGTGACCCGCCACACCGACGCCTTCGCCGAGCTCACGACCCGCATGGGCTACTGGGTCGACCTGGACGACGCGTACCGCACCATGAACCCGGAGTACGTGGACTCCGTCTGGTGGTCCCTGAAGGAGATCTTCAAGAAGGACCTCCTCGTCCAGGACCACCGCGTCGCCCCCTGGTGCCCCCGCTGCGGCACCGGCCTCTCCGACCACGAGCTGGCGCAGGGCTACGAGACGGTCGTCGACCCGTCCGTCTACGTCCGCTTCCCCGTCACCGGCGGCCCCCTCGCGGGCGAGGCCGCCTTCCTGGTGTGGACGACGACCCCGTGGACCCTGGTGTCCAACACGGCCGTCGCCGCGCACCCGGACGTCACCTATGTGGTGGCCACCGACGGCAAGGAGAAGCTGGTCGTCGCCGAGCCCCTGGTGGAGAAGGCCCTCGGCGAGGGCTGGGAGACCACGGGCCAGAAGTTCACGGGCGCCGAGATGGAGCGCTGGACCTACCAGCGCCCCTTCGACCTTGTGGAGTTCCCCGCCGAGGCCCACTTCGTCGTCAACGCCGACTACGTGACCACGGAGGACGGCACCGGTCTCGTCCACCAGTCCCCCGCCTTCGGTGAGGACGACCTCAAGGTCTGCCGGTCGTACGGCCTGCCCGTCGTGAACCCCGTCCGCCCGGACGGCACCTTCGAGGAGGACGTCCCGCTGGTCGGCGGCGTCTTCTTCAAGAAGGCCGACGAGACGCTCACCAAGAACCTGGACGACCGCGGCCTGCTCTTCAAGCACATCGCGTACGAGCACAGCTACCCCCACTGCTGGCGCTGCCACACCGCGCTCCTCTACTACGCGCAGCCGTCCTGGTACATCCGCACCACGGCCGTCAAGGACCGCCTCCTCCAGGAGAACGAGAAGACCAACTGGTTCCCCGACTCGGTCAAGCACGGCCGCTTCGGCGACTGGCTGACCAACAACGTCGACTGGGCCCTGTCCCGCAACCGCTACTGGGGCACCCCGCTGCCCATCTGGCGCTGCGAGGAAGGCCATCTGACCTGCGTCGGCTCCCGTCAGGAGCTGACCGAGCTGACCGGCACCGACCAGTCGGACCTCGACCCGCACCGCCCGTTCATCGACGACGTCACCTTCACCTGCACCCACGAGGGCTGCTCCCTCGAGGCGGTGCGCGTGCCGGAGGTCATCGACGCCTGGTACGACTCGGGCTCGATGCCGTTCGCACAGTGGGGCTACCCGTACAAGAACAAGGAACTGTTCGAGTCCCGCTACCCGGCGCAGTTCATCAGCGAGGCCATCGACCAGACCCGCGGCTGGTTCTACACGCTGATGGCCGTCGGCACGCTCGTCTTCGACAAGTCGAGCTACGAGAACGTCGTCTGCCTCGGCCACATCCTCGCCGAGGACGGCCGCAAGATGTCCAAGCACCTGGGCAACATCCTGCAGCCGATCCCGCTGATGGACCAGCACGGCGCCGACGCCGTGCGCTGGTTCATGGCCGCGGGCGGCTCCCCCTGGGCGGCCCGCCGCGTGGGCCACGGCACGATCCAGGAGGTCGTCCGCAAGACCCTCCTGACGTACTGGAACACGGTCGCCTTCCAGGCGCTGTACGCCCGGACGTCGACGTGGGCCCCCTCGGACGCCGACCCGGCGTCCGCCGACCGCCCGCTCCTGGACCGCTGGCTGCTCAGCGAGCTGCACGCGCTCACCGACCAGGTGACGCAGGCCCTGGAGTCCTACGACACCCAGCGCGCGGGCAAGCTCCTGTCCGCCTTCGTCGACAACCTCTCCAACTGGTACGTCCGCCGCTCGCGCCGCCGCTTCTGGCAGGGTGACAAGGCGGCCCTTCGCACCCTGCACGAGGTCGTCGAGACGGTCACGCGGCTGCTCGCGCCGCTGACGCCGTTCATCACCGAGCGCGTCTGGCAGGACCTGATCGTCCCCGTCACCCCGGACGCCCCGGAGTCGGTGCACCTCACCAGCTGGCCCGAGGCCGACCTCTCGGCCGTCGACCCGGAGCTCTCGCGGCAGATGGCCCTGGTCCGCCGTCTGGTGGAGCTGGGCCGCGCCTCGCGTGCGGAGTCGGGCGTCAAGACCCGCCAGCCGCTGTCCCGCGCGCTGGTCGCGGCCACCGGCTTCGAGGCGCTCGGCGACGAACTGCGCGCCCAGATCACCGAAGAGCTGAACGTCTCCTCGCTCGCCTCCCTCTCCGAGGTCGGCGGCTCCCTGGTCGACACGACGGCGAAGGCGAACTTCCGCGCCCTCGGCAAGCGGTTCGGCAAGGGCGTCCAGGCCGTGGCCAAGGCGGTCGCGGAGGCCGACGCGGCCGCGCTCTCCCTCGCGCTCCGCGAGGGCACGGCGTCGGTCGAGGTCGACGGCGAGACCGTGACGCTCGCTCCGGACGAGGTCATCATCACCGAAACCCCGCGCGAGGGCTGGTCGGTGGCGTCCGACTCCGGCGCCACGGTCGCCCTCGACCTGGAGCTCACGGACGAACTGCGCCGCGCGGGCCTCGCCCGTGACGCGATCCGCATGATCCAGGAGGCCCGCAAGAACAGCGGCCTGGACGTCGCGGACCGCATCGCACTGCGCTGGGCCTCCACGGACGAGGCCACGGTCACGGCCCTCACGGACCACGCCGCGCTCATCGCCGACGAGGTCCTGGCAACGGACTTCGCCTCCGGCGACGCGGACGACAGCTACGGCGAGCCGTTCAAGGACGACTCGCTGAACCTGACGTTCCGCCTCCGCAAGGCGTAAGAGCAACGACGAAGGCCCGGTCCCGCCAAGCTGCTTGGCGGGACCGGGCCTTCGTCACATCCCCGACCGGGAGGGACGCATGGACCGTGAGCACGACGGGGCACGGTGCGCACAAAAGGGCGGAGCCCCCGGGGAATCCGGGGGCTCCGCCCTGAACGCTGCCGACGCCTATGGCGTGGTGACGCCCGTCAGTTGTCGTCCTCGTCGATGAGGAAGCCGCGCATCGGGGACGGGGCCTGCTGCATCGGCGGCTGGCCCTGCGGCCGCACCGGCGCCATCGGCTGCGTCATCGCGGGCGACATCTGCTGCTGCCCGCCGTACGACGGCGCGCCCGCGGGCTGGTTGCCACCCATCGACTGGTTGCCGCCGTAGGACGGGGCACCCGCGCCGGCCGAGGCCATAGAAGGCGCCGGGGACGGCGGCAGCGAGGCGGTCGCCGGGGTACGCGGCGGCGCGAGCGAGTCGTCGGCCTGGGTCTCCAGCTGACGCAGCTGCGACTCCAGGTAGGACTTCAGACGCGTGCGGTACTCGCGCTCGAAGCCGCGCAGGTCCTCGACCTTGCGCTCAAGCGTGGCGCGGGCGGACTCCAGCGAGCCCATCGCGACACGGTGCTTCTCCTGCGCGTCCCGCTCCAGGGCGTCGGCCTTGGCACGGGCGTCCCGCTCCAGGCCCTCGGCGCGCGAACGGGCCTCACCCACGATCTTGTTGGCCTCGGAACGGGCCTCGGCGATCGCCTGGTCGGCGGTCTGCTGCGCGAGCGAGAGCACACGGGCGGCGCTGTCGCCACCGGGGCCCTGGCCGGGCTGGGGCATCTGCGGACCGTGGCCGCCCATGGGACCGCCCATGGGGCCGCCCATCGAACCCTGCCCCATGGGGCCCTGGCCCATCGGACCCTGACCCATCGGACCTTGGCCCATCGGGCCGGGACCCTGCGGACCACCCTGCGGGCCGTGCCCACTGGGGCCTGCGGGCAGCTGCGGCGCACCGCCGGGAAGCTGCGGCGGGCCGCCCATCGGGCCGCCCATCTGCTGCTGCGGCGGGACCGGCTGCGGGCCCGATATTGCGGCGGGCACGGGCGCGCCGGGACCTCGCTGGTCCTGGGGGCCACCCTCGGGGCCCTTGCGCATGTTGCCCTGCTGCTGGTTCTGCGCGGCCGCGCGCGTGGCCGCGGCCAGCTTGGCGCGCAGGTCCTCGTTCTCGCGGAGCAGGCGGGTCAGTTCGGCTTCGACCTCATCGAGGAAGGCATCGACCTCGTCCTCGTCATAGCCTTCTCGGAGGCGGACGGTCGTGAACTGCTTGTTCCGCACGTCCTCGGGGGTCAACGGCATCTCTTCACCTCAACGTAGTCGTCGGCATTCGGCAAGACCGTATCGTTCACAGCTGACTCACGACGGTGATCAGGATGTAGACGATGATCATCAGTACGAAGAAGGACAGGTCGAGTGCCACGCCGCCGAGGCGCAGCGGCGGAATGAACCGCCGCAGGAGCTTGAGCGGTGGATCGGTGACAGTGTAGGTGGCCTCCAGAACGACCACCATCGCCTTGCCGGGTTGCCATGAGCGGGCGAACTGGAAGACGTAGTCCATGACCAGCCGGAAGATCAGCACGATGAGGAAGCACATCAGCGCGATGTAGATCACTTGCAAGACCACGCCCATGTCCGCGTTTCCCTCTCCCCTGCTTCTGGTCGCATCCGCGCTGTATCGGTCCGGTACTGCTGCTGGCTACTGCACTGCGTCTCAGCTCTGGTTGAAGAACCCGCCCTCTGCGATGCGGGCCTTGTCCTCCGCCGTGACATCGACGTTAGCAGGCGACAACAGGAACACCTTCTGCGTCACTCGCTCGATACTGCCATGCAGACCGAAGACCAGACCGGCGGCAAAGTCGACAAGTCGCTTCGCGTCGGTGTCGTCCATCTCGGTCAAGTTCATGATCACCGGAGTGCCTTCGCGGAAGTGTTCCCCGATGGTACGGGCTTCGTTGTAGGTCCGGGGGTGAAGCGTGGTGATGCGGTAGGGCTCACGCTCGGACACGACCTTGGGCATGATCACCGGTGCGTTCTTCTCCAGGTTCTGACGTTCGGGTGTGATAGATGCCACGGGGGCGATTCGCGCCGGTCGTCCCGATTCAGCGGCGAGCGAAGCGGCTCGCGGCGCCGGGTCGCGCTGCGCCGGCGGCTGCACCACTCGTACCGATTCGTCCCGTTCCAAGTCCCGGTCCGCGAGGTGGGACTGGTGCGACTGGTGCGGTGGTTCGTGCCGCCGGCGGTCGCGCTCGGGCTCCGGCTCGGGCTCGAAATCGTCATCGGGGTCGAAGCCCCGGCCGTCGTAACCGTCGTCCTCCACGAGGCCGAGGTAGACCGCCATCTTGCGCATCGCGCCGGCCATGCTCTGAGTCCTCCGCTCTGTGGTGGATCGAGAGGTCGTCACCAACTTCCCGCGATCCACGAGTCATCCCCGCTCAGGGGCGGGGATGACCATATTTTCTGCTGTGGTCCGACTTCCTGGCGACGTTACCCGAGCCCGCGTCGGACTCCGAGTACCGCTGTACCGACGCGCACATGTGTCGCACCGGCCGCAACGGCCTGTTCGAGGTCCGCACTCATACCTGCCGAGACCATGTTCGCAGCCGGATGGGCCACGCGCAGGGCAGTCGACAAATCCATCAGCCGCTCGAACGCCGCCTGTTGCCGTCCCGCGTATTCCCCGGTGAGCGGCGCGACCGTCATCAGACCGTCGAGCCGAAGGCCGGGGGCGTCGGCCACGAGACCGGCCAACTCTTCGATTCCACCGGGGCCCACGCCACCGCGCTCCCCGCGGCCGCTCACCCCGGCGTCGAGGGCGACCTGGAGCAGGCAGCCCACCTCCCGCCCGGCCCGGACGGCCGCGGCCGAGAGCGCGGTGACGAGCTTCGGCCGGTCCACCGACTGCACCACGTCCGCGTAACCGACCACGGAACGCACCTTGTTGGTCTGCAACTGACCGACGAAGTGCCAGCTCAGCGGCAGATCCGCGCAGGCGGCGGCCTTGGGCGCCGCGTCCTGGTCGCGGTTCTCGGCGACGTGCCGGACGCCGAGCTCCGCGAGCGCGCGTACGTCGCTCGCGGGGTAGGTCTTGGTGACCACGATGAGGGTCACTTCTTCGCGCTTGCGCCCGGCGGCCACGCAGGCCGCCTCGATGCGCTGTTCCACATTCGCCAGGTTCGTGGCGAGTTCCGACTTACGGTCCGTCATGCCCCATCAGTCCAGCCAGACATAGCCCGCGAGCCGACCGGTGACGCGGTCGCGGCGGTACGAGAAGTGGTCACCCGACTCCAGCGTGCACACCGGCGACTGCTCCCGGTCGCGCACCCCGAGCCGCTCCAGCTGCGCGTGCACCCCGGCGGTCACGTCGACCGCCGGTGTGCCCCAGCTCGTGACGGCGTACGCCGCGGGTTCCACGGCGGCGACGTCGGCGCGCATGTCCGCGGGCACTTCGTAACAACGGCCGCAGACGGCGGGGCCGGTGCGGGCCACGATCCGGCCGGGCTCCGCGCCCAGGTCCACCATGGCCTCGACGGCCGCGGGCACCACTCCGGCGACCATGCCCGGACGGCCCGCGTGCGCCGCGGCGACGACGCCCGCCACCGGGTCGGCGAGGAGTACGGGAGTGCAGTCGGCGGTCAGCACCGCGAGGGCGAGACCGCGCTCGGCGGTGACGACGGCGTCGACCGCCGGAATCTCCTGGTCCGCGGGCCAGGGCCCGTCGACCACGGCGACGTCCCGGCCGTGCACCTGGTGCATCCAGACCACCCGGGCGGGGTCGACGCCCAGGGACTTGGCCGTCAGTTCGCGGTTCCGCAGGACGGCGTCGGGGTCGTCGCCGACCGCTCCGCCGAGGTTGAGCTCTTCGTACGGAACGGCGCTCACCCCGCCCCACCGGTCGGTGAAGGCGAAGTGCGCGCCGCTCACAGTGCTCGTTCCGGAGCTTTCGCCTATCACTTCAGGAAGTCCGGCACGTCCAGCTCTTCGGCCTGGCTGTCCTGGTGCAGACGGGTCGGCGGGACCTGCGGGGGCGTCACCGGGGTCGCGGGGGCCTCGTTCACCGGGGCCGGCTCGACCGGCTCCGGGGCCGGGGGCTCCTCGCGCGGGGTGACGCTGCCGAGGCCGCCGAAGGCCGGTCCCGGACGGGACGATTCGGTGGGACGGCCGGCGGGAGCGGGCTCCTCGCGCTTGCTGGAGGCCGATCCCAGGACGTTGTCCCGCTTGGCCGGCGGCTGGCCGCCGTCGAACCCGGCGGCGATGACGGTGACCCGGACCTCGTCGCCGAGCGCGTCGTCGATGACCGCGCCGAAGATGATGTTCGCCTCCGGGTGGGCCGCCTCGCTGACCAGCTGCGCCGCCTCGTTGATCTCGAACAGACCGAGGTCGGAGCCGCCGGAGATGGAGAGGAGCACACCGCGGGCGCCGTCGATGGACGCCTCCAGGAGCGGCGAGGAGATCGCCATCTCCGCGGCGGCCACCGCGCGGTCGTCGCCGCGGGCCGAGCCGATGCCCATGAGCGCCGAACCGGCCTCGGACATGACCGACTTGACGTCGGCGAAGTCGAGGTTGATCAGGCCGGGCGTGGTGATGAGGTCGGTGATGCCCTGGACGCCGGAGAGCAGGACCTGGTCGGCCGACTTGAAGGCGTCGAGCACGCTGACCTGGCGGTCCGAGATGGAGAGCAGCCGGTCGTTCGGGATGACGATGAGGGTGTCGACCTCTTCGCGGAGCTCGGCGATGCCGTCCTCCGCCTGGTTCGCGCGACGGCGGCCCTCGAAGGTGAACGGCCGGGTGACCACACCGATCGTCAGGGCGCCGAGGGAGCGCGCGATGTTGGCGACCACGGGCGCGCCGCCCGTGCCGGTGCCGCCGCCCTCACCGGCCGTGACGAAGACCATGTCGGCCCCCTTGAGGACCTCCTCGATCTCCTCGCGGTGGTCTTCGGCGGCCTTGCGGCCGACGGCCGGGTTGGCGCCGGCGCCGAGTCCGCGGGTGAGTTCACGGCCGACGTCGAGCTTGACGTCGGCGTCGCTCATCAACAGGGCTTGCGCGTCGGTGTTGATGGCGATGAACTCGACGCCCTTGAGACCGACCTCGATCATCCGGTTGATGGCATTGACACCACCGCCGCCGACACCGATGACTTTGATGACTGCGAGGTAGTTCTGCGGTGCTGCCACGTCGAAGGCCTCTCGCCTCGAGTTACGTGTCGTCATGTCACGCTGCCGCGATACGACGACTGATGCCGAATGGGACGGTCCGAATCGCCGACCCGAACCCTAACGCTGAAGTTTAGGGTTACCAGTGTGTCTGTTCCCTGGACTCTTCCGAACAGGACACTAAGTCGACAAGTGGCGCGCGTTCAACGAACACGCCGAACCTCCCGTTTTTCTTTTCACCCTATGTGATCAGGCGTAGCAATGCCCATCCAGGGTGCTGGCCTGCGCTGATGTACGTCAACTTGCCGATGACGCGGGGGCGGTGGGGACGGTCACGTCGAAGTGCCGTGCCTTGGGGACGGCTTTCATCAGGGCGCTCAGGGCTTCGGCCTTCATACGGCCGTTCTCGCTGCTCCCCCAGGCGACCGTGCGCCCGTCCGCCAACTCCAGCGAGATGGAGTCGTACGACCGGACCTTGACGGCGGTGGTGTCCCCGGCCACGGCGCCGGGCAGGTCCGTGGCCACCCGGACCGCCTCCCGGCGCAGCCGGTCGGGGCCGAAGCGGCGCAGGCTGGCGGCCGCGTCGCCGGACTGATGCGGTGTCAGGACCAGGAGGGGGGTGCCCTTCGGGGCCTTGTCGACCGTGGCGAAGCGCACACCCTTGGCGTCCACTTCGACGAACTTTCCGCCCTTTTCGATGAGCAGGGCGGGGGTGCGCTCGGTCACCTTCAGTGTGATTCCGTGGGGCCAGTCGCGGATGACGTCAACCGAGTCAATACGGGGCAATTTCCTCCGCAGCCGCTCCTCGACGGCGTCGGAGTCGACCGAAATCAGCGGTCCGCCGCCGCGGATGCCCGCCGCCTCGCGCACCTGGTCCGGCTTGAGGACCACGGTCCCGGTCGCCGTCACCCGCTCCACGCGCAGCCAGGAGGAGCCGTAGAGCACCCAGACCGCGGCCCCGCCGAGGACGCACAGCAGGGCCCCGACGAGGAGCAGGGTGCGCGACTTCGGCAGCCGGGGGCGGCGCGAGCGCGGGCGGGGCGGGCCGGACTTGGGCCCCTGCCGTTCGGCGGTCTTCTGTCCGGCCACGCTCCCCTGCCTTCTCACGCGCTGCGGCGTGACGCAATCGCCTCGTGCACCATGCCGACGAGCAGGTCGTCGGCGTCCCTGCGGCCGAACTCCGAGGCGGCACGGGACATCTCGTACAGCCGGTGCGGGTCGGCGAGCACGGGCAGCACCTGGGACTGGACCCATTCGGGCGTCAGTTCCGCGTCGTCGACCAGCAGTCCGCCGCCCGCCTTGACCACCGGCTGGGCGTTGAGCCGCTGTTCGCCGTTGCCGATGGGCAGCGGGACGTAGGCGGCCGGGAGCCCGACGGCGGAGAGTTCGGCGACGGTCATCGCGCCCGCGCGGCAGAGCATCATGTCCGCCGCCGCGTACGCGAGGTCCATCCGGTCCACGTACGGTACCGGGATGTAGGGCGGCATTCCGGGCATGTTCTCGACGTACGGCAATTCGTTCTTCGGGCCGACGGCGTGCAGGATCTGGATGCCCGCGCGCTGCAGGACCGGCGCGGCCTGCTGGACGACCTCGTTCAGGCGCCGGGCGCCCTGGGAGCCGCCGGAGACCAGGAGGGTGGGCAGGTTCGGGTCCAGGCCGAAGGCGTCCCGGGCCTCCGGGCGCACCTTGGCGCGGTCCAGCATGGCGATGGCGCGGCGCAGCGGGATGCCGATGTAGCGCGAGCCGCGCAGCTTGCTGTCCGGCGTGGAGACCGCGACGGCCGCCGCGTACCGGGAGCCGATCTTGTTGGCCAGGCCGGGGCGCGCGTTGGCCTCGTGCACCACGATCGGCACGCCGCGGCGCTTGGCGGCGAGGTAGCCGGGCAGGGCCACGTAGCCGCCGAAGCCGACGACGCAGTCCGCCTTGGTGCGCTCCAGGATCTGCTCGGCCGCCTTGATGGTGCCGCGCAGCCGCCCGGGCACCGTGATCAGCTCGGGCGTGGGCTTGCGCGGCAGGGGGACGGCGGGGATCAGGGCGAGTTCGTAACCGCGCTCGGGTACGAGTCGGGTCTCGAGGCCGCGCTCCGTGCCGAGGGCCGTGATGCCCACGGTCGGGTCCTGCCTGCGCAGGGCGTCTGCGAGGGCAAGCGCGGGCTCGATGTGGCCGGCGGTCCCCCCGCCGGCGAGTACGACATGCACCGAAATTCACCGCTCTCCGGACGAGCGCGCCTTGACGCGCCGTCGCATCGTGTTCCATCTCACCCGAGGTTGCCGCATGGCCAGGGCCGCCTTCGCCGCGGGGTCCTGTCGCGCGAAGGCGATGAGGAGTCCGACGGCGAACATGGTCGGCAGCAGGGCTGAGCCTCCGTAGGAGAACAGCGGGAGCGGGACACCGGCGATCGGCAGCAGGCCGAGCACCGCACCGATGTTGACCACGGCCTGGGCCGTGATCCAGGTGGTCACACCTCCCGCGGCGTACCTCACGAAGGGGTCCTCCGTGCGTCCGGCCACGCGGATACCCGCATAGCCTAGAGCCGCGAACAGGGCGAGCACCGACAGCGTCCCCGCGAGACCGAGTTCCTCACCGGTGATGGCGAAGATGAAGTCGGTGTGCGGTTCGGGTAGTTGACCCCATTTTTCCACACTCGCGCCCAGTCCGGAACCGAAGAATCCGCCCGAGGCGAGGGCGTAGATGCCGTGCACGGCCTGCCAGCAGGAGTCGCCGGGGCCCGGCTCGGTCGCGCCGATGCACTCCAGGCGCGCCATGCGGTTGGGGCTCGTCTTGATGAGGATCACACCGAGGAGGGCCGCGATGCTCAGCACGCCCGCGAACAGCCGCGTGGGCGCCCCCGCCAGCCAGAGCAGCCCGAACAGGATCGCGGTGAGGATGATCGCCGTGCCCATGTCGCCGCCCAGCATGATCAGGCCGAGCAGCATGAAGGTGACGGGCACGAGCGGCACCAGCATGTGCTTCCACTGGGTGAGCAGCCGCTTGTCCTGTTTGCGGGCCAGCAGGTCGGCGCCCCAGAGCACGAGGGCGAGCTTGCCGAACTCACTGGGCTGGAGCTGGAACGGACCCCCCAAATAGATCCAGTTCTGATTGCCGTTGACGCTGCGCCCTATCCCCGGGATCTGGACGAGGACCATCAGGAAGACGGACCCCGCGAGGATCGGGTAGGACAGCGCCCGGTGCAGTTTGACCGGCATCCGCATGGCGACGAGCAGCAGCGTGCTGCCGAGCACCGCGGCGACGAACTGCTTGCGGAAGAAGTACGAGGCGGGCAGGTTCAGCTGCAGCGCCTGGATCATCGACGCCGAGTAGACCATCACCAGGCCCAGGGCGGTGATCAGCAGCGCGGCGCCGAAGATCAGGTAGTAGGCGGTCAGCGGCCGGTCCCAGGCCCGCCGGGCCCTGACGTAGAGCCGTCGTACGGGGCTCTCGCGCGGCACCGGTGTGCTGCGCGGACGGGCCGGCCGTTTCGGCGTACGCGGGACACGGGGCGTACGGACCGGGGCGCGCCCGGCCATCAGCGCCGCCCCAGACCGGCGCACGGCCGTACCCGGCAACGCCCCCACACCCACAACGCCGACGCTTTCACGTGCCCTCCTCACGGTGCCGGGTGCCTGACGACGGCGCCCATCCCGGGCCCGTGTCAGGCGCTCGCGCCGAGTTCGCGAACCGCTTCCGCGAACGCGTCACCACGCTTGTTGTAGTTGGTGAACATGTCCATCGACGCACAGGCCGGGGCCATCAGGACGGTGTCCCCCGGCGCTGCGAGCCGTGCCGCCCGGCGCACCGCCTCGGCCATCGCCCCAGTGTCGGTCCGGTCGAGGTCGACGACCGGTACTTCCGGCGCGTGTCGCGCGAGGGCTTCCCTGATCAGGGCGCGGTCGGCGCCGATCAGGACGGCGGCGCGCAGCCGCTTCGCCGAGGCGGCGACCAGCTCGTCGAAGGTTGCTCCCTTGGCGAGGCCGCCCGCGATCCACACGATCGACTCGTACGCCGCCAACGAGGCCTGGGCCGCGTGGGTGTTGGTGGCCTTGGAGTCGTCGACGTAGGCGACACCGGCCACGTCGGCGACGTGCTCGATGCGGTGGGCGTCCGGACGGAAGGCCCGCAGGCCGTCGCGGACCGCCTGCGGGGCCACGCCGAAGGCGCGCGCGAGCGCGGCCGCCGCGAGGGCGTTGGCGATGTTGTGCGGGGCCGGCGGGCTGACGTCGGAGACCTCGGCGAGCTCCTGGGCCTGCTTCTGGCGGTCCGGTACGAAGGCACGGTCGACCAGGATGCCCTCCACGACGCCGAGTTGCGAGGGGGCGGGCGTGTTCAGCGTGAAGCCGATGGCGCGGCAGCCCTCCTCGACGTCGGCCTCGCGGACCAGGTCCTCGGTGGACGGCTTGTCGGTGGCGTCGACGTTGTAGACGCACGCGACCTGGTTGCCCTCGTAGATCCGGCCCTTGTCGGCGGCGTACGCCTCCATGGAGCCGTGCCAGTCCAGATGGTCCGGCGCGAGATTCAGCACGGCGGCGGAGTGCGTGCGCAGCGATGGCGCCCAGTGCAGCTGATAGCTGGACAGCTCGACGGCCAGAACGTCGTAGGCGTCATCACCCTCCAGGATGACGTCGACGATCGGCGTGCCGATGTTGCCGACGGCGGCGGTGCGCAGGCCCGCGGCCCGCAGGATCGACGCCAGCATCTGGGTGGTCGTGGTCTTGCCGTTGGTGCCGGTGACGGCCAGCCAGGGGGCGGCGCCGGGGCCGCGCAGGCGCCAGGCGACCTCCACGTCGCCGATGACGTCGACGCCCGCCTCGGCGGCGGCCAGAAACAGCGGGCTCTGCGGCTTCCAGCCCGGCGAGGTGACGACGAGGCCGGTCCCCTCGGGCAGCGTCTGCGCGTCCCCGAGGCGCACGGCGACGCCCGCCTCGGCGAGGTCGGCGGCCCGCGCCTCGAGCGCCGGGCCCGAGCCGCCGTCCACGACGGTCACCTCGGCGCCGAGGCCCGCGAGGGCGCGGGCGGCGCTGACGCCGCTGACGCCGAGCCCGGCGACGGTGACGCGCAGACCCTTCCAGGAGTCCTGCCAGTCGCTCACTTCTTGGCTGCCCATCCGGCGTAGAAGAGGCCGAGTCCGACGATGACGCACATGCCCTGGATGATCCAGAAACGGACCACGACCAGGACTTCGGACCAGCCCTTGAGTTCGAAGTGGTGTTGCAGTGGCGCCATCCGGAAGACCCGCTTACCGGTCAGTCGGAAGGAGCCGACCTGGATGACCACCGACATGGTGATGAGGACGAAGAGGCCGCCGAGGAGCGCGAGCAGCATCTCCGTGCGGGAGCAGATGGCGAGACCGGCGAGCGCGCCGCCGAGGGCGAGCGAGCCGGTGTCGCCCATGAAGATCTTGGCGGGCGAGGTGTTCCACCACAGGAAGCCGAAGCAGGCGCCCATCAGCGCGGAGGCCACGACGGCCAGGTCGAGCGGGTCCCTGACCTCGAAACACGCGGCCGGGTTGGTGAGGTCCTGGGCGTTGGCGCAGGACTCCTGGAACTGCCAGACACCGATGAACGTGTACGCGCCGAAGACCATCACGGAGGCGCCGGTGGCGAGGCCGTCCAGGCCGTCGGTGAGGTTCACGCCGTTCGACATCGCCAGGATCATGAACAGCGCCCAGACGACGAACAGGACCGGGCCGATCGACCAGCCGAAGTCCTCCACGAACGACAGCTTCGTGGACGCCGGGGTCTGGCCCCGGCCGTCGGCGAACTGCAGCGAGATGACGGCGAAGGCGATGCCGACGATCAGCTGTCCCGCCATCTTCGCCTTGGCGCGCAGACCGAGCGAGCGGCGCTTGACGATCTTGATGTAGTCGTCGAGGAAGCCGACCAGACCCATGCCCGCCATCAGGCCGAGCACGAGCAGACCCGAGATGGTCGGCTCGGCACCCGTGATGATCTTGCTCAGGAAGTACGCGATGAGGGTCGCCAGGATGAAGGCGATACCACCCATCGTCGGCGTACCGCGCTTGCTGTGGTGCTCGCGCGGGCCGTCGTCGCGGATGTACTGGCCATAGCCCTTGCGTGCCAGGAGCTTGATCAGCAGGGGCGTACCGACCAGGGTCAGGAAGAGCCCGATCACACCCGCGAAGAGGATTTGCTTCATCATCGGGCGTCAACTCCGCCCGTCGCGGTGCCGGCGGCGGTGTCCGCCACGAGCGTCTGCGCGACGCTCTCGAGGCCCACCGATCTGGACGCCTTCACCAGCACGACGTCTCCTGGGCGCAGCTCGCTGCGCAGCAGGTCGATCGCCGCCTGTGCGTCGGACACGTGCACCGACTCCTCACCCCACGAACCCTCGTTGTATGCGCCCAGTTGGAGCCAGGACGCTTCCCTGCCCCCGACTGCCACGAGCTTGTTCACGTTCAGCCGGACCGCAAGGCGTCCGACCGCGTCGTGCTCGGCGAGCCCCTCGTCCCCGAGCTCGGCCATGTGGCCGAGCACCGCCCACGTGCGGCGCCCCTTGCCCATGGCGGCCAGCGCACGCAGGGCGGCGCGCATGGACTCGGGGTTCGCGTTGTAGGCGTCGTTGACGACCGTCACGCCGTCCGGGCGCTCGGTGACCTCCATACGCCAGCGGGACAGCGTGCCCGCCTCGGAGAGCGCGAGGGCGATCTCGTCCACGGGCATGCCAAGGTCATGGGCGACGGCGGCCGCGGCGAGCGCGTTCGACACGTGGTGCTCACCGTACAGGCGCAGTCGCACGTCGCTGCACCCGGAGGGTGTGTGCAGCGTGAAGGCCGGCTGTCCGTTCTCCGTGAGACGGACATTCTCGGCGCGTACGTCGGCGTCGGCGGCCTCTCCGAAGAACAGCACGCGCGCCCGCGTCCGCGAGGCCATCGCGCGCACCAGCGGGTCGTCCGCGTTGAGGATCGCGGTGCCGTCCGCCGGGAGGCTCTCGACCAGCTCGCCCTTTGCTTCCGCGATCTGCTCGCGGCCGCCGAACTCACCGATGTGGGCGGTGCCGACGTTCAGGACGAGACCGATCCGCGGCGGCGTGAGCCCGGTCAGATAGCGGATGTGGCCCGTGCCGCGCGCGCCCATCTCCAGGACCAGGAACCTGGTCTCCTCGGTGGCGGACAGGGCGGTCAGCGGAAGCCCGATCTCGTTGTTGAACGAGCCGGGCGTCCACACCGTCGGCGCCTCGCGCTGGAGCACCTGCGCGATCAGGTCCTTGGTGCTGGTCTTGCCCGCGGAGCCGGTGAGGGCCACGAGGGTGGCGCCGAGCCGGGCGACGACGTGCCGGGCGAGCGCGCCGAGCGCCGTCTGCACGTCGTCGACGACGATGGCGGGCACGCCGACGGGCCGCTGCGCGAGGACGGCCACGGCACCCGCCGCGACGACCTGCGCCGCGTAGTCGTGGCCGTCGACGCGCTCGCCGGCGAACGCGGCGAACAGGCTGCCGGGCTCCACCTCACGGGAGTCCCGGACGACCTGCGCGGTGACCCGGACCGACGGATCCGGTATGTCGTACGTCTGCCCGCCGACGACGGTGGCGATCTCGGCGAGGGAGAGGGCGATCACAACTTCATCCCTGGGTTTGCTGGATAGCTTCGCGAAGCACCTGGCGGTCGTCGAAGGGACGCACCACCCCGGCGATGTCCTGGCCCTGCTCGTGGCCCTTGCCCGCGACGAGGACGGTGTCGCCGGGCTCGGCGCGGGCGACGGCCGCGGCGATCGCGGCGGCCCGGTCCTCGAAGACGGCGACCTCGGCGCGCTCGTGGGCGGGCACCTCCGCGGCGCCCGCGAGCATGGTGGCGAGGATCGCGAGGGGGTCCTCGGAGCGGGGGTTGTCGGAGGTCAGTACGGCGGTGTCGGCGAGCCGGGCCGCGGCGGCGCCCATCGGCATCCGCTTGGTCTGGTCGCGGTCGCCGCCGCAGCCGAGCACGATGTGCAGCTTGCCCTCGGTGACCTTGCGCAGCGCGCGCAGGACCGATTCGACAGCGTCCGTCTTGTGGGCGTAGTCGACGACCGCCAGGTAGTCCTGGCCCGCGTCGACGCGCTCCAGGCGGCCCGGCACGCCGGGCACCGCGCCGATGCCGTCGGCCGCGGTCTGCGGGTCGATCCCGGCGACGGCGAGCGCGACGATCGCGGCGAGCGTGTTGGCGACGTTGAACGGGCCCGCCAGCGGCGACTTCGCGGTGATCCGCTCGCCCTTGGGGCCGACGGCGGTGAAGGTGGAGTCCAGCGGTCCCACGTGGACGTCCTCGGCGCGCCAGTCGGCGTCCGGGTGGCCCTCGGCGGAGAAGCTGGTGACCGGCACCTCGGACTCGGTCAGGAGTCTGCGCCCGTACTCGTCGTCGTAGTTGACGACGCCGAGCCGCGCGCGCCGCCGCGTGAACAGCTGCGCCTTGGCCCGGAAGTAGTCCTCCATGTCGGAGTGGAACTCCATGTGCTCCGGGCTCAGGTTGTTGAACACGGCCACGTCGAACACACAGCCGTCCACGCGCCCGAGCACCAGGGCGTGGCTGGAGACCTCCATCGCGACCGCCTGGACGCCGCGCTCGCGCATCACTGCGAACAGCGCCTGCAGATCGGTGGCTTCGGGCGTGGTGCGCTCCGACTTGATCCGCTCGTCGCCGATGCGCATCTCCACCGTGCCGATGAGGCCGGTGCTGCGGACCTGCCGCAGACCGCCCTCCATGAGGTACGCGGTCGTCGTCTTGCCGGACGTGCCGGTGATGCCGATCTGGAGCAGGTCGCGGCCCGGGTGGCCGTACACCGTGGCGGCCAGCTCGCCCATGCGGCCGCGCGGGTCCTCGACGACGAGGACCGGCAGGCCCGTGGCGGCGGCGCGCTCGGCACCGGTCGGGTCGGTGAGGATGGCGGCGGCGCCGTGGTCGGCGGCCTGGGCGACGAAGTCCGCGCCGTGCATGCGGGCGCCGGGCAGCGCGACGTACAGGTCGCCGGGGCGCACCGCGCGCGAGTCATGGGTGATGCCGGTGACACCGGTGGCGCCCGGCGCGGTGCCCGGGACCGCGGCCCCCAGCTGATCGGCGAGCTCCGCGAGAGGGGTGGCGGAGACCTGGGCCGGCCTCGGCGGTCCCGGATGGGTCACGGGAGCGTCCTTCTGGGTGGTTTGGGACTGATCAGCGTGTGGCACGGCGGTGAGCGTACCGGGCGTACCCCCGCTGGGGCCAAAAGGGAGGGGCCCTGGTGTGCGGTTCCCCGGATCCGGGGTGATCGTCGTCACGGCGGATCCGCTCAGCGGCCCGGCTTGTCGGCGGCCGGGGGACGGCCGGGGGTCTCGGGCTTGCCCGGGGTGAAGGTGACCGGAAGGCGGGCGGGGGTGTGGCCGGTGGGCGGCACCTGGAGGGTCTTCAGGGAGAACTGCATGACCTTCTTGTAGATGGGCCCGCAGATCTGGCCGCCGAAGTAGCTGCCCTTCTTGGCGTTCTGGATGACGCAGTAGACGGTGACGCGCGGCTTGTCGGCGGGCGCGAACCCGGCGAAGGACGAGGTGTAGCCGCGGTAGCGGCCGGTCTGCGGGTCGACGCGGTTGGCCGTGCCGGTCTTGCCGGCGACACGGTAGCCGGGGATGCGCGCCTTCGTGCCGGTGCCTTCCTCGTCGTCGACGACCGACTCCAGCATCCGCGCGACGGTGTTCGCGGTCTTCTTACTGATGACACGGTTCTTCCGCGGCGCGGACGCGGGCGTGAAGCGGCCGTCGGGCCCCTTGGTGCCGCGCACCAGCGTGGGCTCGATCCGCACGCCGTCGTTGGCGATGGTCGAGTACACGGAGGCCGCCTGCATGGCGTTGATGGACACGCCCTGGCCGAACGGGATGGTGAACTGCTGCGAGGTCGACCACTTGTCGGGCGGCGCGAGGATGCCCTTGGTCTCGCCGGGGAACCCGAGTCCGCTGGGCTTTCCGATGCCGAACTTCCGCAGGTACGCGTACAGGGTCCGGTTCACTTCCCGCTGGGTGTTCCCCAGCTCGCCGGTGGCGAGGATGGTGCCGATGTTGCTGGACTTGGCGAGCACGCCGTTGAGCGTGAGGTACCAGGTCGGGTGGTCGATGTCGTCCTGGAAGAGCCGGTCGCCCCGGTGCAGCCGGTTGGGGACGGTGACCCGGGTCTGCGGCGTCGCCGCGTTCTCCTCCAGTACGGCGGCCATCGACATGACCTTGGCGGTGGAGCCCGGTTCGTAGGCGTCCTGGACCGCCGCGTTGCCGAGGCTGCCGCTCGCGGCCCGCGACAGGTCGTTGGGGTCGAAGCCGGGCGCGTTGGCCATGGCGAGGACCTCGCCGGTGCGGGTGTCCTGCACGACCACGTAGCCGCGGTCCGCCCGGGACTTCCTGACCTGCTCGGTGATGGCGTCCTGCGCGGCCCACTGGATGTCGCGGTCGATGGTCAGCTCGACGTCGGAGCCGGGCACGGCGGGCTTCTCGTTGGTGCCCGCGGTCGGCACCTGGCGGCCGCCGGACTGGGCGTAGCGGATCTCGCCGCGCTTGCCCGCGAGGTCCTTGTCGAGCTGCTGCTCGACGCCGCCGCCGCCCTTGCCGTCGGCGTTGACCCAGCCCAGTATCCCGGCGGCCAGGTCGTCGTTGGGGTACACGCGCTTGCTGGTGGGCACGGCGAAGACGCCGGCGAGGACGTTGACCGCCTTGGCGTCGGCGTTCGCCTTGTCGGCGAGCGTGGCGCGCAGGTCCTTGATCTGCTTCCACACCTGCGGGGTCTCGCGGCGGGCGAGCAGCGTGAAGCGGGTGCGGGGCGTCCTGAGCTTCTTGGCGAGGGCGTCGGTGTCCTCGTCGACGATCGGCGCGAGCAGGGCCGCGGCCTGCTCGGGCGCGTCCTGGATCTTCGTCTCCTCGGCCGTGAAGAGCGTGGGGTCGGCCGTGATGTCGTACGCGTCCACGCTGGTGGCGAGCTCGACGCCCCTGCGGTCGGTGATGGCACCGCGCTCGGCGGCGATCTTGTGGCTGGAGTACCGGTTCTTCTCCGCCTTGGCGGCGTACGCGTCGGCGTCGACGGCCTGCACCTGGAGGAGCCGCACCACGAACGCCAGCATCACCAGGGTCAGGGCGAGGCTGACCAGGCGGAGCCGGGGCCGGGGGCTGCCCAGGCGCAGCGGCTTGGCCCGGGCCGCGGACGGGCGGCGGCCCTGCCGTGCGCCCTGCGGGGGGCGGCGCGGCCCGCCGCCGCGTGCGGGCCGGACGGGGCGGGCCGGTGCGGGGACGCGGCGCCGGGGCGGCGGTTGACGGTCCGTCACTTACGTCACCTGCCGGAGGTCGTGGGGGCGGGTTTCGCGGAAGGGGGCGGGACCGCGTCCGGCGCGGTCCCGCGCGCGGGCGGTGCGGCGGCGGGGCTCGGCGCCGGGGACGGCACGGCCCCGGGCGTGGGGAGCGCTTCGGGGGCCCGCGGCGCCGGGGGCAGCGGCGCGGGCGGGCGGGCCGCGGACTCGCGCAGGGCGGAGGGCCCCGCCGCGGCGCCGGGAACCCCGCGGACGGTGCCGTCGGGGTTCAGGAAGACCGGGTCGCCGCCGGGGACCATGCCGAGCTCGCGGGCGCGGCGCTGGAGCGCGTCCGGGGCCGCGTACTCGTCGACGTCCCGCTGGAGCTGCTGCTCCTCGTCGGTGAGCTCCTGGGTCTCCTTCTTCAACCTGCTGAGCTGGAAGGACCCTTCGTTGAGCGAGGAGTTGAGCAGCAGGAGCGTGATCAGGCCGCCGCCGAGCAGCAGCACGACCAGAAGCATGAAGGGGGTGCGGGCGGCCTGGCTCGGGCCCGCGGGCAGCAGCCGCGCGAGCCGCGCCGCCCTCCCCCGCAGCTGCGGTCTCTTGCTCACTCCAGCCACCTCCTTCACGAAGCCACCTCGGTCATGCGGACCCTCGCTCCCGCGGACGGCGTCGCCCACGCGGGCACCGGGTCACGCGGGCACCTCGCGGACGCCTCTCACCGAGTGACGTCCTCGCGGATGCGCTGCGCCCCGCGCAGCCGCGCGGGCACGGCCCTGCGGTTCTCCGCGATCTCCTCCTCGGTGGGCAGTTCGGCACCGCGCGTCAGGAGCTTGAGCCGCGGCTGGTACTCCTCGGGCACGACCGGCAGGCCGGCCGGGGCCGTCGTCGCGGCACCGGCCGCGAACACCTGCTTGACCAGACGGTCCTCGAGGGAGTGGTACGACAGGACGGCGATGCGGCCGTCGACGGCGAGCGCCTTCACGGCCGCGGGGATGGCCCGCTCCAGGACGCTCAGCTCGCCGTTGACCTCGATGCGCAGGGCCTGGAAGGTGCGCTTGGCGGGGTTGCCGCCGGTGCGCTTGGCGGCCTGCGGCAGCGCGTCCCGGATCAGCTCGACGAGCCGGGCGCTGTTGCTGAAGGGCTCCTTGTCGCGCTCGCGCACGACGGCGGACACGATCCGCTTGGCCTGCTTCTCCTCGCCGTACGCGCGCAGGATCCGGACCAGTTCGCCCGGGGGTAGGTGTTGAGGACCTCGGCGGCGCTCATGCCCGTCGTCTGGTCCATGCGCATGTCGAGGGGCGCGTCCTGGGCGTAGGCGAAGCCGCGGTCCGCCTCGTCGAGCTGCATGGAGGAGACGCCGAGGTCGAACAGGACGCCCTGCACGCGCGGGACGCCGAGCCGGTCGAGCACGTCGGGCAGCTCGTCGTAGACCGCGTGGACGAGGGTCGCGCGCTCGCCGTAGGGCGCGAGCCGCTCGCCGGACAGGCGCAGCGCCTCCTTGTCGCGGTCCAGGGCGATGAGGCGGGCCTCGGGGAAGGCGGCGAGGAGGGCCTCGCTGTGGCCGCCGAGGCCGAGGGTGCAGTCGACGACGACGGCTCCCGGCCGGGTGAGGGCCGGGGCCAGCAGGTCCAGGCACCGCTGGAGCATCACCGGGACGTGTCGACTGCTGCTCAAGGGGCCCTCTCAGGTCCGGCGGGCGTCGTACGCACCGTCGGATCCCCGCCCGCTCGACGAAGGGGAACCGGTATGCCGGCGCCGGGGGCGGCGTCAGCCGACCGGGAGCGGGAGGAGGCCGAGCCGTACGTACGCGCCACGCACGTGGGGAATTCTGCGAATCTCCGGATGTACCAGCGTGGAGCAGGTCTCCGCTCCCGCTTCGCGTCACTTTAGTCCACCCCGTCTCGCGGTCAATCAACCGGCCTGCGCGGCGCGGCCCGGCCGGGATCGCGTCGGTGATCGGCGCGGTTTCACCTGTTCGGCCGCTCCGCTCCCACTCCTGTGGGTTACCTCACAACAACGTTCAATCATGTTCTTTGTCCCCTCTCACAACAGGCCCGCACCCACCGTGACCACTACCGTCATAGTCATGACGACTTCCGCATCCCTCCCCACCGAGCCCGAAGGCGCCATACCCACCGACGGCGCCCGTGAGGGCGGTACCGTCACCGACCGCCTGGTCGACGCGAATACGCGCTACGCGGCGCGCTTCACCGACCCGGGCATGGACGCCCGGCCCGTCCTCCAGGTCGCGGTCGTGGCCTGCATGGACGCCCGCCTCGACCTGCACGCCGCGCTCGGGCTCGAACTCGGCGACTGCCACACCATCCGCAACGCGGGCGGCGTCGTCACCGACGACGTCATCCGCTCGCTGACCATCAGCCAGCGCGCGCTCGGCACCCGCAGCGTGGTCCTCATCCACCACACGGGCTGTGGCCTGGAGTCGCTCACCGAGGAGTTCCGGCACGACCTGGAGATGGAGGTCGGGCAGCGGCCGCCGTGGGCCGTGGAGTCCTTCCGCGACGTCGACCAGGACGTACGGCAGTCGATGCAGCGGGTGCGCACCTCGCCGTTCCTGCTGCACAACGACGACGTGCGCGGATTCGTCTTCGACGTGCACACGGGCCTGCTGCGCGAGATCGACCCCGCCTGACGCGGCGGCACATCCGAACCGCCCGAGCGGGGCGGCGCCGTCCCCGGGCGGCGCCGCCCCGCCTTCGCGCGGCCGCGGCGAGCCGCGTGACCAAAGCGACAGTGTGTGACGCGGGGGTACCGGGTACCGGACAATCTCCGGCACCCGAAACGCCGCAAGATCCGACATAACGGCGCCAGTTATCCACAGGCAAGTGACACGAACCGGTATGCCCAACAAGAATGCCTGTGTGGCGCCGCGCTGAACCATTCACGCGTGGTGTCCGTGTTTCGGGGTGGGCCGGTCCGCACGCGAGTGTCGGCCCGGGGAACCATGAAAAGAGGTGTCCCTTGCTCCTTGCCGAGCGTGGGGAAGGGCCGAGGAGGGCCGGGTGACGACCTATGACGATCGAGCGAGCCTGTCAGATCTGACCGCCACGGCGGAGCGTGTCCGCGGGTCGGTCGAGGGTGTGATCGAGGGCAAGCCGGAGGTCGTACGGCTTTCGCTGACCGTGCTCCTCGCCGAGGGGCACCTGCTCATCGAGGATGTTCCGGGCGTGGGCAAGACCATGCTCGCCAAGGCGCTCGCGCGGTCCATCGACTGCTCGGTGCGGCGTATCCAGTTCACGCCGGACCTGCTGCCGTCGGACATCACGGGTGTGTCCATCTGGGACCAGCAGCGCCGTGACTTCGAGTTCAAACCGGGAGCGATCTTCGCGCAGATCGTCATCGGCGACGAGATCAACCGCGCGTCCCCGAAGACGCAGTCCGCGCTCCTGGAGTCCATGGAGGAGCGCCAGGTCACCATCGACGGGCAGACGTACGAACTGCCCAGCCCGTTCATGGTGGTGGCCACGCAGAACCCGGTGGAGATGGAGGGCACCTATCCGCTGCCCGAGGCACAGCGCGACCGCTTCATGGCGCGCGTCTCGATCGGCTATCCGGGCCCCGAGGCCGAGCTGCAGATGCTGGACGTGCACGGCGGCGTCTCCCCGCTCGACGACCTCCAGCCGGTGGCGCACGCGCACGACATCGTGAAGCTCATCGACGCGGTCCGCACGGTCCACGTCGCCGAGGCCGTGCGGCGGTACGCGGTCGACCTGGTGGGTGCCACGCGCAACCACCCCGACCTGAGACTCGGCGCCTCGCCGCGCGCGACCCTGCACCTGCTGCGGGCCGCCAAGGCGTCCGCGGCGCTCAGCGGCCGTGACTTCGCGCTGCCGGACGACGTGCAGGCGCTGGCCGTCGCCGTCCTCGCGCACCGGCTGCTGCCCACGGCGCAGGCCCAGTTGAACCGCCGGACGGCTGAATCGGTCGTCCTGGAGATCCTGCAGCGCACCCCCGTCCCGGCTGCCCAGCAGCCCGGCCAGGGGTTCTTCGGCCAGCAGCCGCCCGGCGCCCGGAGGCTGTGATGACGGCCGGGGGGAGGCCGTCGGACGCCCCCGGCGGCCCCGCCGACACAGGGGACAGGGGTGAGCGGGGCGGCCTGCGCACGGCGCTCGCCGGCCTCACCACCCGGGGCCGCTCCTTCTTCGCCGCGGGCGTCGCCGCCGCCGTCTGCGCCTATGTGCTCGGCCAGAGCGACCTGCTGCGGGTCGGGCTGCTGCTCGCGGTCCTGCCGCTGGTGTGCTCCGCCGTGCTGTACCGCACGCGCTACCGCGTCGCGGGCAGCCGCCGTCTCTCCCCCGCGCGCGTGCCCGCCGGCTCGGAGGCGCGCGTGCACCTGCGGATGGAGAACGTCTCGCGGCTGCCCACGGGCCTGCTCATGCTCCAGGATCGAGTGCCGTACGTGCTCGGGCCGCGGCCGCGGTTCGTGCTCGACCGCGTGGAGGCGGGCGGGCGCCGCGAGGTGTCCTACCGCGTCCGCTCGGACCTGCGCGGCCGCTATCCGCTGGGCCCGCTCCAGCTCCGCCTCACCGACCCCTTCGGCATGTGCGAGCTGACCAGGTCCTTCTCCACGTACGACACGCTGACGGTGGTCCCGCGCGTGGAAGCGCTCCCGGCGGTGCGCCTGACCGGCGAGGCCAAGGGGTACGGCGACGGACGGCACCGGTCGCTCGCCCTCGCGGGCGAGGACGACATCATTCCGCGCGGCTACCGCTACGGCGACGACCTGCGCCGCGTCCACTGGCGCTCCACCGCGCGCTACGGCGAGCTGATGGTGCGCCGCGAGGAGCAGCCGCAGCGCTCGCGCTGCACGGTCCTGCTTGACACCCGTGCGGTGGCCTACCAGGGCGCGGGCCCGGACTCGGCCTTCGAATGGGCCGTCTCGGGCACCGCGTCCACGCTGGTGCACATGCTCGAACGGGGCTTTTCCGTACGGCTGTTGACGGACACCGGCAACTCGCTGCCCGGTGAGGGCGCCGACGGTTTCGCGGGCGCGAGCCAGGAGTCGGCGGACGCGGCCGGGCTGATGATGGACACGCTCGCCGTGATCGACCACTCGGACGGCGCGGGCCTGTCGCCCGCGTACGACGTGCTCCGCGGCGGCAACGAAGGCCTCCTCGTGGCCTTCATCGGCGACCTGGACGAGGAGCAGGCCACGGTGGTCGCCAAGATGCGCCAGCGCAGCGGCGCCGCGGTCGCCTTCGTGCTGGACGGCGACGCCTGGCTGCGGGGCGCGGGAGCCCCGCCGTCCGCGCGGGCCGCGGACCGGCTGCGGCTGCTGCGCGAGGCGGGCTGGACGGCGGTCGCCGTGCCGCCCGGGGTGCCGCTGGTCGATCTGTGGCGTCAGGCGGACCACCTGCGCACCGGCGTGGGCGCGGCCCCGGCGGCGAGCAGGGGCCCGATGGCGGGCGGGACAGGGGGATGGTCATGAGTGGGCGTACGCGACTCGCGCTGTGCGCCGCCGCCGCGACGCTGATGGCGTCGGGCGCGATGCTGCCGCTCGTCGACAAGTCGGGCTGGCTGGTGCAGGCGGCGATCCTGCTCGCGCTGCAGAGCGGCGTGGGCGGTCTGGCCCGGCGGGTGCCGCTCGCCCGGCCGCTGACGGTGGCCGTGCAGGCCCTGGTCACGCTGCTGCTCCTGACGCTGGTCTTCGGCCGGGAGCAGGCGCTCGCCGGGGTGATCCCCACCCCCGAGGTGTTCCGGCACTTCGGCCTGCTCCTGGAGGCGGGCGGTGACGACGTCGGGCGGTACGCGATCCCGGCGCCGCTCACCGACGGCATCCGGCTGATGCTGGTCGGCGGGGTCCTGGTGGTCGGGCTCATGGTGGACGCGCTCGCGGTGACGTTCCGCACCGCGGCACCGGCGGGCCTGCCGCTGCTCGCCCTGTACTCGATCGCCGCGGGCCTCGCCGAGGACGGCGCCGGGTGGCTGTGGTTCCTGCTCGCGGCCGCCGGGTATCTGCTGCTGCTCCTCGCCGAGGGCCGGGACCGGCTCTCGCAGTGGGGGCGGGTCTTCGGCGGGGCGGCCCGGCCGCCCGGCCGGGTCTCGGCGGGCCTGGACGGCGACGGCGGCGCCCTCGCCCCGGTGCGCACGGGCCGCCGCATCGGCGCCGTCGCCCTGGGCGTCGCCCTGGTGGTGCCGCTCGCGCTGCCCGCCCTCGACGGCGGCCTCCTCGACGACTCGAACGGCCCGGGGGGCGGCGGCCGCGGCGGAGGCGGCACGATCTCCGCGGTGAACCCACTGGTCGCGCTCCAGGACAGCCTGAACCAGCCGGAGGACCGCGAGGTCATCTCGTACCGCACGAACGCGAAGAACTCCCAGGAGATGTATCTGCGGATCGTCTCGCTCGACCAGTTCGACGGGACGACGTGGAAGACCACCGTCCGGGACATCGAGGACATCCCCTCGCGCCTCCCGGACCCGCCGGGCCTGTCCCCCACGGTCCGCAGGACCGAGATCCAGACGAACATCTCGGCGGCGGACGGCTACGCGCAGAACTGGCTGCCCATGCCGTATCCGGCGAGCCAGGTGCGCATCGAGGGGCGCTGGCGGTACGAGCCCGTGGGCCGTGCCGTGGTCGGCGACAACGGGCAGACCACGCGGGGTGTGCAGTACTCCGTCAACAGCCTGGCCGTGGAGCCCACGGCCGAGCAGCTAGCGGCCGCGCCCCCGGCGCCCGAGGGCGTGCGGCGCGAGTTCACCAAGGTGCCGGACACCCTGCCTTCGGTGGTGGGCGAGACGGCCCGCAGGATCACCCGGGGCGCGGCGAACGACTACGAGCGGGCGGTGAAGCTCCAGGACTGGTTCGCCTCCGACGGCGGCTTCACGTACAACACGCAGGTCCGCGCGGGCAGCGGCCCCTCGGCGATCGCGCGCTTCCTGGACCAGAAGGAGGGCTTCTGCGTCCACTTCTCCTTCGCCATGGCGTCGATGGCGCGCACGCTCGGCATTCCCGCGCGCGTGGCGGTGGGCTTCACCCCGGGCTCCGCGCAGGCGGACGGCACCATGTCGGTGGGCCTGAGGGACGCGCACGCCTGGCCCGAGCTGTACTTCGAAGGCGTGGGCTGGACCCGTTTCGAGCCGACGCCGTCCCGCGGTACCGTCCCGGACTACGCCCGTGACCAGGCCCCGACCGACGACGCCGACGACCCGGCGGCGCCCGAGCCGTCCACGACGGCGGAGGAGTCCCCGCAGCCGTCGCAGTCCTCGGACTGCCCGCGCGACCAGCGTCAGGCGGGCGGCTGCAACAGCGCGGCGCCGCTGCTCGCGATGGACTCCGGGGACGGCGGGCCGCCGGTCGGGATGATCGTGGGCGGTTCGTTGGCGGGCCTGGCCGTGCTCCTGGTGCCCCTGTTGCCGCTGCTGTGGCGGACGCGGGTGCGCGCGGTGCGGCTCGGCGTCGGCGGGCGCACGGAGGCGGACGCGGCGACGCGGACCCTCGCGGCCTGGCTGGAGGTCACGGACACCGCGTGGGACCACGGCATCCCGCCGGACGAATCGCAGACGCCGCGGAAGGCGGCGGCCCGGATCGTCCTCGTCGGCAAGCTGGAGCCGGGCGCCGCGGAGTCCGTGCACCGGGTGGCGGCGGCGGTGGAGCAGGTCCTGTACGCGCCGCAGCCGCGGCTGGCCACGGGGCTGCCCGACGACGTGCGGCGCCTGCGGGCGGGGCTGCGTGCCTCCGTGAGCCGTTCGACCCGGCTGCGGGCGACGCTCGCGCCGCGTTCGGCCGCGCGGGTGATGTGGTCCCTCTCGGAGCGCTGGACGGTGCTGCGCTCCCGGTGGCAGCGCCGTCTTGCCAAGCGGTGGCCCGCCCGCCCGGCGGCGCGCGAAGGGGGCTGAGGCCC
Organism: Streptomyces spectabilis; assembly: GCF_008704795.1. NCBI lineage: Bacteria > Bacillati > Actinomycetota > Actinomycetes > Kitasatosporales > Streptomycetaceae > Streptomyces > Streptomyces spectabilis. The sequence continues at coordinate 2,843,848 of NZ_CP023690.1, forward strand.
CGGGCCCGGCCGTCCGGGCCTGGCCCGAAACGTGCGTGGGGTGGCCGCGGACCAGCGGTCACCCCACCGCCGTGTGCGGACCCTCCACCACCGACCAATGTGCGGGTGCACATGCGCGAGCAAACGCCTGGACCGGCCGTGTCCGGGGCTGGGCCAGTAGGCAGAGGTGTTCCGGCCGGGGGCGCTGGGCCGTGCGGATCACGGGGGCGCGGGCATGGGCGAGCGTCGGCGGGCTCGGCGCGATCGGCGGGGGATGCGGCGAACGGTGACGCGAACAGCGACGCGTACGGCCACGCGGGCAGCGACAAGGCCCGGCGCGCCAAGTGCGCGGCCGGGCCTCGGGCACGACAGAGAAGTCAGGCGCGGCGGGGGACCCTCGGAGGCTATTGGCCGCCTTGCTGCTCGTCCCTGCGACGCTGCCAACGCTGCTCGATGCGGTCCATCACGGACCGCCGCTGCCTGGGCTGATGCTGCCGCCGCCCGTGCGGGGCGGCGGTGGGTCCACTGGGGGCGCCGGGGGCCTGCTCGCCCGGCTTGGGCGCCTTGCGCCAACCGGTGACGGCGAGCACCGCGCATCCCAGCATGACGAGGAATCCCACCACGCTCACCCAGATCAGCTGGGCGACCATTCCGGCCATGAGAAGGGCGATACCCACCAGGAAGCCCGCGACCGCTTGGTAGACCCGCTTCCGGGTGTACGTACGCAGCCCGCTTCCCTCAAGCGCTGTCGCGAACTTGGGATCTTCGGCGTACAGCGCTCGCTCCATTTGCTCGAGCATGCGCTGCTCGTGCTCCGAGAGCGGCACGGAGTCCTCCTCATCGTGCAGTCGCCGGGGCGACCGGGGGGTCCCCTTCAGGATAGGCAGGGAATCGCCCCCGTGAAACCCGCCCCTCTGCGCCAACTTCGCCAAACCGGACCGTCAGGTCGCTCCGGCTCGCTGAAGCCTGCATTCCCCAGCGGCCGGTCTGTCATGCCGGACGGTGTCCCTCGATCATACGGCGCCCGTAGCCCGTTCGGGGGGCCTGTGGCGTACTCCATGTGCTGCTGCGCCCCTGATCAGCGAGGTAGCCCCAGGCGTCACAGGAGTCCCAGCGGCCGGTCGGAGCTCAGGCCCCGCTCGCCTCGGGCGTCTCGCCGAGCACGTGCAGCTGGGTGGCCACGGAGTGGAACGCGGACAGCTCGGCGGCGGCCGCCTCCAGCTTCAGGAGGGCCTCCAGGGCGCCGGGCTCGGTGTCGACGAGGACGCCGGGCACGAGGTCGGCGAAGACGCGCACGCCGTGCACGCCGCCCACCCGCAGGCCCGCACCCTCGACCAGCTCGGTGAGCTGCTCGGCGGTGAAGCGCCGCGGCACCGGGTCGCCCTCGCCCCAGCGCCCGGCCGGGTCCTCCAGCGCCTTGTGGGCCTCGGTGAAGTGACCGGCGAGGGCGCGGGCGATGACGGCGCCGCCGAGGCCCGCGGCGAGCAGGCTCAGGACGCCGGCGGGGCGCAGCGCGCCGACGGCGTTGCGCACGCCTTCGGCCGGGTCGTCCACGTACTCCAGGACTCCGTGGCACAGCACCGCGTCGTAACCGCCGCGCTCGACGACGTCGAAGAGGCCGTGCACGTCGCCCTGGACGCCGCGCACGCGGTCGGCGACGCCCGCCTCGGCGGCGCGGCGCTCCAGCGCGAACAGCGCGTTGGGGCTGGGGTCGACGACCGTGACGCGGTGGCCGAGGCGGGCCACGGGTACCGCGAAGTTGCCGCTGCCGCCGCCGGTGTCCAGGACCTCGAGACCGCCGGGGGCGTCGCCCGCGGTGGCCTTGACGCGGCGGTCGAGGGCGTCCTTCAGGACGTCCCAGACCACGGCCGTACGGAGGGAAGCGCGCGGGCGAGGGGGGTCGGAGCGCAGCGACGCCGTCTGCGGGTGACGGGGGGAGGCGGGCGGGCGCATCGGGTCCGACACGGCAGTTGACTCCTCGGCGCGGCTCCGCCTGGGTGTCGGCGGGCTGTTCGGGTACGGGCGATCCCACCCTATTGCCTCTGGAGCCGTGCCCCGGCATCCGCGGGGGCGGGCGGCGCGGGCGGCCGCTCACGCCGACACCCGGCCGCGCCCGGGCCAGGCGTGCGCCGCGGGACTCGCTCGGGCCGCGTGGCGCACGCCCAGGTCAGCCCGCATCGGGTGACTCCTGGCGCGCTTGCGGGAGGACCGGCTGGAGGACCAGCATCCGCTCGACGAGGCGGAGGAACATCGCCGCGTCGCGCAGCAGGTCGTCGGCGTCGCGGATGCTGGCCGCGCCCTGGATGCCCGCTTCGGCGCGGGCCCTGCGGGCGGCGCCGGAGGCGAACAGGGCGCTCCACTCGGTCAGCTCGGGGGCTATCTCGGGCAGCACTTCCCAGGCGCTGCGGATGCGCTGCCTGCGCCGGGGGTTGAGCTCGGGGCGGCCGCGGGCGGCGAGGACCGCGGCCGCGGTGCGCAGGGCGGCCAGGTGGGCCGTGGCATAGCGCTCGTTCGGAGGGTCCAGGCGGGCGGCCTCGTCGAGTCCGGCGCGGGCCTGGGCGAGCAGTTCGAGGGCGGCGGGCGGGGCCGTGGCGCGGCGCAGGACGGGGTGCACGTCGCTCGCCGGGCCGGTCAGTGAGGGGGCAGGGCCTGCGGCGCGGCGCCGGGGTGCGGCGGCCGCTGCGTGCGAACGGGCCATGACGAACCTCCTGTCGTCTGTGTGACGGCGCAGTGGCCGTATGTGCCCATCGTGGGGTACGCCACTGACAATCCGCGCTGACCTGGCCCTTTGCCTCGATCGGAGGTTCGGGCTACCTTTTGTACTGACTGGTCAGTTCAAAAACTTCACGCAACGACTTCGGCTCACGAGCACCGGCCCACGGGGCCGACTCGCGGGGCCGACTCGCGGGCCCCGGCCCGCGGGCACCCCCAGGCATTCGGCTTGCCGACTTTTCGGCTCGCACGCTTCGGACGACGTGGAAAGGCGAGGAAGACCGTGAACGGTTCGCACGGCGCCGCCGTCAGCGCGGCGGACTTCGGACTCCAGGGGCCACGGGGCTGGGCGTTCCGCGGCATCGGCTTCACCGCGGAGCCGGGCGCGCTCATCGCCGTCGAAGGCCCCTCCGGGTCCGGCCGCACCTCTCTGCTGCTCGCGCTCACGGGGCGCATGCGGACCACCGAGGGCACGGCGTCCGTGGGCCGCGCCCGGCTGCCCGGTCAGCTCGCCGCGGTGCGCCGGACCAGCGCGCTCGGCCCGGTCCCCGGCGTCAACGACCTCGACCCCGCACTGACCGTCGCCGAGCACCTGCGGGAGCGCGCGCTCCTGGAGCGGCGGTACACGGGCTCGCTGCGCGTGCTGCTGCGCCCGCGCGCGGAGCGGGCGACCGAGTCCCGGCTGCGGATCGACATCGCGCTCAGGGACGCCGGGCTCGACGTCGGCGCGCTCCCCAAGGGCTCGCGGACGCCGGTGCGGGACCTGGAGCGCCTCGACGCGCTGCGGCTCTCGGTGGCGCTCGCGCTCATCGGGCGCCCCCGGCTGCTCGGCGTCGACGACACCGACCTCAAGCTGTCGGACGCCGAACGGGACGCCGCCTGGGACCTCCTGCGGTCCGTCGCCGCGCGCGGGACGACGGTCGTGGCCGTGTGCAGTGAGGCCCCCGAGGGCGCGGTCGTCGTTTCGACCGCGGCGGGCTCGTCCAGCACCCCGCCCTCCCCCGCCGAAGGCGAGGGCGCCGCCGACCCGACCGACGACGACAAGGAGACGGCGGATGCGTTCCCCGAAGCTCGCCGCGCTTGAGCTCAAGCGCTTCGGCAGGGGCAGGCTCCCGCGCGCGGCACTCGTCGCGCTCCTGCTGCTCCCCCTGCTGTACGGCGCGCTGTACCTGTGCTCGTTCTGGGATCCGTACGGCCACCTCGACCGGATCCCCGTGGCCCTCGTGAACGACGACAAGGGCGCCAAGGTCGACGGCAAGAAGCTCGCGGCGGGCGACGGCATCGTCAAGAAGCTGCGGGACAGCGAAACCTTCGACTGGCGCGAGGTGAGCGCCGCCGAGGCCCGCGAGGGCGTCGAGGACGGCACGTACTACCTCTCGCTGACCATGCCGTCCGACTTCAGCAAGCGCGTCGCGTCGAGCTCGGGCGCCTCTCCGGAGACGGGGGCCCTCCGGGTCCGCACGAACGACGCGAACAACTACATCGTCGGGCAGATCTCCCGCACGGTGTTCTCGGAGGTCCGCACGGCGGCCTCCACGAAGGCCTCGCGCGGCTTCCTCGACAAGATCTTCATCTCGTTCTCCGACATCCACGGGGCGACGGAGAAGGCGGCCAAGGGCGCCGACAAGCTCGAAGGCGGCATCGGAAAGGCGAAGAAGGGCTCCAAGGACCTCGTCGACGGCCTGAAGAAGGCCAAGGGCGGCAGCGGGGACCTCGCCTCGGGCATCAGGAAGCTGCACACCGGCGCGGGTGACCTGGAGGACGGCTCACGCCGCGTCGCGGACGGCACGCGGAAGCTGGCCGACCGCGTCAACGGCGAGGCGGCCAAGGTACGGCCGTACCTGAAGGACAACGGCAAGACCCTCGGCGACAGCGCACAGCTCGTCGCCGACTCCTCCAAGGCGGTCCGCCACAACCTGAGCACCCTGGTCGAGAGGGCCCCCAAGGCGGCCACCGACGCCAAGGAGGCGTCGGCCGCCCTGGACAGCCTCTACGAAGAGCAGTGCCGACAGGCTCCCGAGGCCCCTTCCTGGTGCCCGAAGCTGAAGAAGGCCAAGGAGGTCGCGGCCGACGTCTCGACCATCGCCGGGGACGTCGACACGCTGGTCAAGGACCAGAACGGCGATCTGAAGCAACTCGACACGAGCCTCGCCACGCTCCAGAAGAAGGCCCAGGGCCTCGCCGACCGCGCACCGCACCTGGACGAGAAGCTGGAGAAAACCGTCCGGGACGTCAACACGCTCAACAAGGGTGCCGGGGACGTCGCCAAGGGCGCCAAGAAGCTGCACACGGGCCTCGGCACCGCCAAGACCGGAGCCACGGACCTGGACACGGGCGTCGGCAAGCTGGAGACGGGCGCGAGCGACCTCGAAGGCGGCATGTTCAAACTGGCCGACGGCTCCCAGAAGCTGGCGGGCGGCCTGCACGACGGCGTCAAGAAGATCCCCGACTACGACAAGAAGGACCGCGACCAGCGCACCGACGTCATGGCCGACCCGGTGCAGCTCGCCTCCCGGTCCCTGCACAAGGCGCCCAACTACGGCACCGGCTTCGCCCCCTACTTCATCCCGCTGTCCCTGTGGGTCGGCGCGATGGTGGCGTACATGCTGATCCAGCCGCTCAACCGGCGCGCGCTCGCCGCGGGCGCGTCCGCGTGGCGCGTCGCGCTCGCGGGCTGGCTGCCGGTCGCGGCCCTCGGGGTGCTGCAAGTGGCCGCCCTGATGTCCGTGCTGCACTGGGGCCTCGGCCTCCAGATGACGCGGGCGGCCGGGACCATCGGCTTCCTGGCCCTGGTGACGGCCTGCTTCGCGGCGATCGTGCAGTGGCTGAACGCCCGCTTCGGGGCGGCGGGGCGCATCCTCGTGCTCGCGGTCCTGATGCTCCAGCTGACATCGGCGGGCGGCACGTACCCCGTGCAGACGAGCCCGGGCTTCTTCCGCGCGATCCACCCCTACTTGCCGATGAGTTACGTCGTCGACGCCCTCAGGAGGCTCATCACGGGCGGCGGTCTCGGCCCGGTCTGGCAGGCGTGCGCGGTCCTCGCGGCCTTCACCGCGGGCGCCCTCGCGCTCACCGCCGTCACCGCGCGCCGCAAACAGGTGTGGACACTCGACCGGCTGCATCCGGAGCTGAGCCTGTGAACGGGACGGGACCTGTGAAAATCAGGCACATGGAAAGCAGCGCGAGCAGCACGCGGCGTGAGGCCACCAGGCAGAAGTTGTACGAGGCCGCCGTCACCCTCATCGCGGAACAAGGGTTCTCCGCCACGACAGTTGACGAGATCGCCGAACGGGCGGGCGTCGCGAAAGGCACGGTCTACTACAACTTCGCCAGCAAGTCCGTCCTCTTCGAAGAGCTGCTGCGGCACGGCGTCGGCCTGCTCACCGCCTCCCTGAAGGACGCCGCCGAGCGGACCGTCCTGGAGGGCGGCAGCAAGGTCGACGCGCTGGACGCGATGATCCGCGCGGGCCTCCTGTTCATCGACCGCTACCCGGCCTTCACCCAGCTGTACGTCGCCGAGCTGTGGCGCACGAACCGGGCCTGGCAGTCCACCCTGATGGTCGTCCGCCAGCAGGCCGTCGCCGTGGTCGAGGACGTCCTGCGCGCGGGCGTCGCGAACGGCGAGCTCAGCGAGGAGATCGACATCCCCCTGACGGCGGCGGCGCTCGTCGGCATGGTCCTGGTTGCCGCGCTCGACTGGCAGTCCTTCCAGCCGGAGCGCTCGCTCGACGACGTGCACGCGGCGCTGTCCCGGCTGCTCCAGGGGCGGGTGAGCGGCAGCCGCTGACCCCGGCGGTCCACCGGTGGCCCACGGCCTCCGGTTCACCCGTTCGTACGCGTCCCCCGTCGCACGGCGCCGGTCCGGTGCGGCCTGGCACAGGCACACCGGACCGGCGCCCACTCGGTCCCCCCAGCGACCCCCGTGGTCGTTCCCCCGGTCGCCCCCGTCACCTCGCTCCCGCCCTGCGAAGGGGGGAGGAGCGGCCAAGGGCGCCGCCCCGTTCCGCCGCCCCGTGTCGGCGGTGCCGGTGCCGCGCCCTTCTCCGTGTCATCACTCTCCCGTCCGCGCACGTCGGACCCCATCCGCGCGCGTACTCATCTCCGTCCCTAGGTACGGATACTCAGGCCCGGGCGCTCAAGCGCAGGCCGGAACGTCGCTTGCTAGTTACGATCACGTCCGTGTCCGTACTTCCCCTGGTGTTCACCAGCGGCTGGGCCAGCGGGATCAACGCCTACGCGGTGGTCCTGCTGCTCGGCGTGTTCGGCGCCACGGGGCTCTCCGACGACGTGCCCGAGTCGCTGCAGAGCCCGGGGGTGCTGATCGCCGCGGGCGTGCTCTTCGCCTGCGAGGCCGTCGCCGACAAGATCCCGTACGTGGACTCGGTGTGGGACGCCGTGCACACGGTCATCAGGCCGCTGTCCGGCGCCTGGGTGGGCGCGCTCCTCGCCGGGCAGAGCGGCTCGCTCCCGGACGTGGCGGCGGGCGCGATCGGCGGCTCCACGGCCCTTGCGAGCCACGCCGTGAAGGCCGGGACGCGGATGGCGGTCAACACCTCGCCGGAGCCCTTCAGCAACGCGATCCTGAGCACCGCGGAGGACCTCGGCGTCGGCGGGGTGGTCACCTTCGCGATGTTCCACCCCGAGGCCGCGGCGGTCATCGCGGGCGTACTGCTGCTCCTCGGCGTACTGCTGCTCGCCTTCCTCGCCTCGCGCATCCGCCGGTTCCTGCGGCGCAGGGCGCAGCGCCGCGAGGAGCGCCACCTGGCGGCCGCGGCGGACCGGGGGCCGTAGCGGCGGGCGGCCGACGGCGTTGTCAGTGGCGGCGGATAAAGTCCCTGGCATGGCACGGATTGTGGTGATCGGCGCCGGGATGGGCGCGATGACGGCCGCCGCCCGGCTGGCCGTCGCGGGCCACCGGGTGGTGGTGCACGAGCGCTCGCACACGTACGGCGGCGCGGTCGGCCGCGTGGAGCGCGACGGCTTCGGCTTCGACACGGGCCCGGCCCTGCTGCACCTGCCAGCGGTCTACCGCGACCTGTTCGTGAAGACGGGCAAGCAGCCCCTGGAGGACCTCGTCGAGCTGTCGCAGGTCGAGCCCGCGGTCCGGCACGTCTTCGCGGACGGCACGACGACGGACCTGCCGAACGCGTCGCGGGCGGGCGTCAGCGACGCCCTGGACGCGGCCCTCGGCTCCGGCGCGGGCGCCCTGTGGTCGGCGTTCATGAACCGCGCGCGGGAGGCCTGGGACCGCACCCGCCGCCCCCTCCTGGAAGAGCCCCTGTGGCCGAACTGGCAGGTGCTCGCCGACCGCGAGCCCTACCCCTCGGTCGCCCGCCGCCGGCTGCTGCGCAAGGAGCGGCGCGCGGCCACGCTCGCCGAGATCGGCGCCTTCGAGCTGGATGGCGAGCCCCGGCTGTGCGCGCTCCTCGAACACTTCGCCCTCGCCCACGGCCTCGACCCGCGGACGGCGCCCGCGAGCGCGGCCGTGCTGCCCTATCTGGAGCAGACCTTCGGCTCCTGGTCGGTGCGCGGCGGACTGCGCGCGCTGGCCGACGCGGTGTACGAGCGCTGCCTGGCCCGCAGGGTCGAGTTCGCCTTCGGCTCGGCGGTGTCGCGGATCGTCGTCAAGGACGGCCGCACGGCGGGCGTCGAGCTGGCGGACGGCACCGTGGTCGACGCCGACTTCGTGGTGGCGGGCGTCCCGCCGCGCGCCCTTGAGTCCATGCTGTCCGACGCCACCGGTCCGGGCACGGGCACACCGGCACCGGTCCGCGCCCCCGGCGGCGTCCCCGCGCAGTCGGGCCTCCCCAGCCGTCTCACCGTCCTGCTGGCCCTGCGGGGAGCCCGCCCCGACGGCACCCCGCACCGCACGGTGCTGCACACGCCGGACCGCGCGGACGAGCTCGACCGGGTCTTCGGGCCGCGCCCCGGGCTCCCCGCGGCGCCGACCCTCGCCGTGCTGCGCCCGGACGACGCGGCGAGCAGGCCGGACGCGGACCACGAGGCCGTGACCCTGACCGCCACGGTCCCCGCGGGCGCCACCGTCACGGACGCGGACGTACGAGGGCTCGTCGAGCGCGCCGAGTCCGCCGTCCCGGATCTACGCGACCGCCTCCTGTGGCACGAGGTGCGCACCCCTGCCGATGTCGAGGAGGCCACCGGCGCCGTCGGCGGCGCGGTGCCGGCCCCCGCTCTCGCGGCGGCCGGCGGACGCCTTCTGCACCCCGCCAACAGCACGGCTGTCGCGGGCCTGTTCGCGGCCGGAGGCTGGGCGCACCCCGGCGGCGGCCTTCCGCACGCGGGCATGTCCGGCACCCTGGTCGCCGGGCTGATCGTCGAGGGGCCGGAGTTCCGCGGCTCCCAGTGAGCCGTCCGTGAGGTCAGCAGGTCAGTAGCGGTACTGCTGCTCGCCGTTGTACCCCGGCTCGTAGCCGAAGACGTTCCCCTGCCCCGGCTCGCCGTCGACGGGGTCGAACGGCGGGTACGGGGGCTGGTCGGGCGGCGGTTCGGCGCCGTAGGGCGCGGCTTCGCCGGTGCGCTGGTGCGGCACCCAGACGCCGCCGGGCGGGGTGTCCTGGTAGCCGGTGCCGTAGGTGTCCCCGCCGTAGGGCGCGTAGGCGGCCTTGTCGGCGTACGCGTCGTAGCTCGGCTGGGCGCCGTAGGTCTGCGGGCCGATGTACGGGTCGGAGTAGGCGGCGTACCGCTGCTCGCCCGTGTCGCCGTAGGCGAAGTGCAGGGGGTCCTGCTGGGCCGGTGCGCCCTGCTGGTCGTAGGGGGCGTAGGTGTCGAAGGCGTAGCCCTCACCGGTGGCGGGCGGGGTCTGCGGGGCGTCGGGATAGACGCCGTACTGGCCGGTGTCGTCGGGCATCGGCTCGGGTGCGTACGCGCCGGGTCCTGCGGTCTGCACCTCCATCATGGCCGTCGACTCAAGGGCGTCGGGCTCGGCGGACGCCCCGGGACCGGCGGCGTCCGCCTCGTACTCGAGCTCCGAGACCTGGAGCGTCGGCTGCGGGGCGGCCGCGCCGGGGCCCGCCTTGCGGCGCTTGCTGGCGCCGGGCTTCCCGCCGACCGCCCAGCCACTGGCGAAGCCGCGGCGGAACGATAGCGTCACATAGGTCTGCCCGACGGCGAAGGCGACGGCGCCCGCCGCGATCACGAGCACGGACGGCAGCAGCACGCCGACGACCACGCCGAGGAAGCCGCCGAACGCGAGGAGCCGCCAGCGCAGCCGCGCCTTGTACTGCAACAGCACCTCGCCGAGCAGCCACAGCGCGACCACGCCGAACGCGAAGTAGAGGACCGCCAAGCCCATGTACGCCCCTCTCCCCTGCGGCCGCCGCGCGGGTACGACCGGTCAGGCCTGCTGCTGGTGCAGGCCCAGGTTCTCGTAGATCTCCAGTGTCGCCGTGGAGTTGTTCAGCGTGATGAAGTGCAGCCCCGGGACGCCCTCGGCGAGGAGCCGCGCGCAGAACTCCGTCGCGAACTCGATACCAATGGAGCGTACAGCGGCGGGATCGTCCTGTGCCGAGAGGATCCGCTCTTTGAGGGCGGGCGGGAAGTCCGCGTTGCTGAGCTGCGGAAGTCGCTCCAGCTGGCGCACGTTCGTGACCGGCATGATCTCGGGGATGATCGGTGTCTCGCAGCCCGCCGCGGCCACGCGGTCGCGCAGCCGCAGGTATTCCTCGGGGTGGAAGAACATCTGCGTGATCGCGTAGTCCGCGCCCGCGCGGCACTTGTCGACGAAGTGCCGGACGTCGGAGTCCCAGTCGGCCGAGCGCGGGTGCATCGCGGGGAAGGCCGCGACGCCGACGCAGAAGTCGCCGGACTCCTTGATGAGCTGGACCAGTTCGGCGGCGTATGCCAGACCTTCGGGGTGTTTGACCCATTCGCCCATCGGGTCGCCGGGCGGGTCGCCGCGGAGCGCGAGCATGTTGCGGATCCCGGCGTCCGCGTACTGCCCGATGATGTTGCGCAGCTCGGCGACCGAGTGGTCGACGGCGGTGAGGTGGGCGACCGGGGTGAGCGTCGAGTCGGCGACGATCTGCTCGGTCTCCTTGACCGTGCCCGCGCGCGTGGAGCCACCGGCTCCGTACGTCACGGACACGAAGCTCGGCGCGACCGCCTCGACCCTGCGCAGCGAGTTCCACAGGTTCCGCTCGCCCTTGGGGGTCTTCGGCGCAGAGAACTCGAAGGAGTACGTGGTCTTGCCGGTCGCGAGCATGTCGCGCACGGTGCGTGCGCGGTCCGTCCTGGTGGAAGCAGTGCCTAGGGCCATACCGGCAGGTTAGCCAGGCCGCGCCGGTCACCCAACCAAAGGCAGGTGATATGTCCATTTAGTCAGCCTGTTGTCCGCCCCTCGGACACTCACAAGCTATTGATCAGACAGGTGTACGTACATATTGATGCGATCGGCGTACCCCTCAGGCGCAGGCCGCCGACGCATGCCGCCGTCGTATGCCGATACCGCGCGCGGGCACCGCGCCGTCCTGTCAGACCGTACGGAGCCGCTTCGCGAAGTCCGCCGCCGCGGCGGCGGGGTCGTCCGCCTCCGCGATCGCACGGACGACGACCACCCGACGGGCGCCCGCTTCGAGCACTTCGTCCAGATTGCCCGCATCGATACCGCCGATCGCGAACCAGGGGCGGTCCGTGCCGAGCCCGGCCGTGTGGCGGACGAGGTCGAGGCCCGGAGCGTGTCTGCCCGGCTTCGTGGGCGTCGGCCAGCACGGGCCGGTGCAGAAGTAGTCCACGCCCTCCTGGACGGCGGCCGCGGCGGCCTCGTCCTCGGCGTGCGTGGAGCGGCCGACGAGGACGTCCGCGCCGAGGATCGCGCGGGCCGCCGGCACCGGCAGGTCGCCCTGGCCCAGGTGCAGCACGTCGGAGCCGATGGCGTGCGCGACGTCCGCGCGGTCGTTGACCGCGAGGAGCTTGCCGTGGCGGCGGCAGGCGTCGGCGAAGACCTGGAGGTGCTCCAGCTCCTCCGCGGCCTCCATGCCCTTGTCGCGCAGCTGCACGACGTCGACGCCGCCCGCGAGGACGGCGTCCAGGAACTGCGGGAGGTCCCCCTGGCGCTTGCGCGCGTCCACGCACAGATAGAGCCGTGCGTCCGCGAGCCGGGCGCGTGCGGAACCGCCCGCCGTGTCGGTGGCCATGGAACGTTCCCCCCGGATGTCGGTGGCGTACGGGCCGGGCGGCTGCCCGCGCCCGTACGCCGGATGGTGGTCAGGTCAGACGGCGAGCGCCTGCGCGCGGCGCTTCACCTCCGTGCCGCGATTCTCGCTCAGGGCCTGCGCGGGGGTGCCGGGCAGGGTCGGGTCGGGGGTGAAGAGCCACTCGAGCGCCTCTTCGTCGGTGAAACCGTCGTCCCGCAGGAGCGTCAGCGTTCCGGACAGGCCCTTGACGACTTTGTCGCCGTCGATGAAGGCCGCCGGTACCTGAAGCGTCCTGTTCTCACCGCGGCGCACGGCGATCAGCTGGCCCTCCTTGACCAGCTGCCGCACGCGCGTCACCTCGACGTCGAGCATCTCTGCGATGTCGGGGAGGTGGAGCCAGGCGGGGACGAGAGCATCGGTCTTTGCGTCAATCTCGGTCACGGATCAAGCGTGCCACCTCCGGCCGGGTGCCGGTAGCGGGGGGCCGTGGCTTCGCCCCGTGCCCCATGTGCTGTCGCGCTCCGGCACGGCCCGCCCCGCGCAGGGCGTCCTAGGCGCGGACCGCCTTCTTCAGCGGCACCGCCGGGTCCGTGACCAACGCCGGGTCCATCGGGGTGGCGGCGTCGATCAGCTTCCTGGACTGGGCCAGGTCCCGGGGGCGGCCCACCGCGAGCACGGCCACGAGGGCGCCGTCGCGGAGCCAGCAGACCGTCCAGGACGGGGTCGCGGGGTCGCCGCGCCAGACCAGCTCGTCGGCGGCCGCGTGGTGGCCCGCGTACTGGACGAAGCGGCCGAACTGCTCGGACCAGAAGTACGGCACCGGGTCGTACGCCTCCGGCGCCTCGCCGACGAGGGCGGCGGCCACCGTGCGCGGCCCCTGCACGGCGTTGTCCCAATGGTGGACGAGGAGCCGCTCGCCGTACCGGCCCGACGGGAAGGACGCGCAGTCGCCGACCGCGTACACGTCGGGCGCGGAGGTGCGCAGCCGGTCGTCGGTCACGACCTCGCGGTGGACGCCGAGCTCGATGCCGGAGCCCGCGAGCCAGGCCGTCGCGGGCCGGGCGCCGATGCCGACGACGACGGCGTCCGCGGGCAGCCTGCTGCCGTCGTCGAGGAAGACCGCGCCCGGCTCGACGCGTGCCACGCGTGCGTGGGTGCGCAGTTCGGCGCCCGCCTCGGCGTACCAGGCCGCCATCGGGGCCGCGACCTCGGCGGGCAGCGCGCCCGCCAGCGGGCGTCCGGAGGCCTCCACGACCGTCACGGCGCAGCCCGCGTCCCGCGCGGCCGTGGCGAACTCCGCGCCGATCCAGCCCGCCCCGACGACCACGACGTCGTGCCGCTCGGCGAGCACGGGCCGCAGCCGCTCGGCGTCGTCGAGCGTGCGCAGCAGATGGACCCCGGGCACGCCGTCGGAGCCGGGCAGACGCATCGGTTCGGCACCGGTGGCCAGCACCAGGCTGTCGTAGCCGACCGGGCCCGCCGCCGTGTCGAGCTCGTGGTCCGCGGGGCGGACGCCGGTGACCTCGACGCCGAGCCGCAGCTCGATGCCCAGGGCCTCGAAGTCGATGTCGAAGGCGGAGCCCTCGGCGTTGCCCAGCAGCACCGCCTTGGACAGCGGCGGCCTGTCGTACGGCTGGTGCGGCTCCGCGCCGAGCACGGTGACCGTGCCGGTGAACCCCCGCTCGCGCAGCGCCACGGCCGTCTGCACCCCGGCCATGCCCGCGCCCACGATGACGACCCGCTGTCCCGCCCGCTTCCGCTCTTCGCTCACCCGATCAACTGTAGGACGGCCCCCCGGCGCCTGAACACGACGGGCTTACCGGCCCGGCGGGCGACGGGCTAGGGTGGCCGGTGCAGAGCACTCGCGGGAGCCCGGACGACCGGGCTGAGAGGGAGGCTGGGACGGCCTCCGACCGTACGAACCTGATCCGGGTCATGCCGGCGAAGGGAGGGGCTGGACGCCCATGCGTTCCCGTACGAAACCACCGAACGCGTCCGATTCCCGTACGTCACCTTCTCGTACGTCACCACCGCCGTCGCCGTCGCCGCCACCACCGACCGGTCGCACCGCGGACGTCCTGGTCGTCGGCGGCGGCGTCATCGGGCTCGTCACGGCCTGGCGGGCCGCGCGGCGCGGCCTGTCCGTCACCGTCGTCGACCCCGAACCCGGCGGCGGCGCCGCGCAGGTCGCCGCGGGCATGCTGGCCGCCGTCACCGAGCTGCACCACGGCGAGCAGACGCTGCTCGGCCTGAATCTGGCCTCCGCCCGGCGCTACCCGGACTTCGCCGCCGAGCTGACGGAGGCGTCCGGCGAGGACATCGGCTACCGCGCGTGCGGCACGCTGGCCGTCGCGCTCGACGCCGACGACCGGGCCCACCTGCGCGAACTGCACCTCCTCCAGCAGCGGTCGGGGCTGCGGTCGGAGTGGCTGAGCGGCCGCGAGTGCCGCCGCCTCGAACCGATGCTCGCCCCCGGGGTGCGCGGCGGCCTGCGCGTCGACGGCGACCACCAGGTCGACCCGCGCAGGCTCACCGCGGCCCTCCTCGTGGCGTGCGAGCGGGCCTCCGTGGCCTTCACGCGCGCGTGGGTGCGGGAACTCGTCGTCGTACGGGACCGCGCCACCGGTGTCGTCCTCACCGACGGCACCGCGCTCGACGCCGGGCAGACCGTCCTCGCGGCGGGCAGCCTCAGCGGGCGCATCGCCGGGGTCCCCGAGCACGTGCTGCCGCCGGTGCGGCCAGTCAAGGGCCAGGTCCTCAGGCTCACCGTGCCCGAGCGGTACGCGCCGTTCCTGAACCGCACCGTGCGCGCCGTCGTCCGCGGCAGCCACGTCTACCTGGTGCCCCGGCTGAGCGGCGAACTCGTCGTGGGCGCGACCAGCGAGGAGCTCGGCTGGGACACCACGGTCACCGCGGGCGGCGTGTACGAGCTGCTGCGCGACGCCCACGAGCTGGTCCCCGGCATCACGGAGCTGCCGCTGGTGGAGACCCGGGCCGGACTGCGCCCCGGCTCGCCCGACAACGCGCCGCTGCTCGGGCCCACCGCCCTGCCGGGCCTGCACCTGGCCACCGGCCACTACCGCAACGGCGTCCTCCTGACCCCCGTCACGGGCGACGTCATGGCACACGTCCTGACCACCGGCGAACTGCCCGACGAGGCCCGGCCGTTCACGCCGCGACGCTTCGCCGCGACCGCCCCCGCCGCTTCCCAGCACCTCTCGGAGCTGCCCGTATGACCACGCCCCCCGCCGTCTCCGCCATTTCGGTCAATGGCGAGGCCCACGACGTCGCCGCGGGCACCACGCTCGACGTCGTCGTCGCCGAGCTGACCGCCGCCCCGTCCGGCGTCGCCGCGGCCCTCAACGAGACCGTCGTCCCGCGCGCGCAGTGGGCCACCACCGCGCTCCGGGACGGCGACCGCGTCGAAGTCCTCACCGCCGTCCAAGGAGGCTGACGACATGGCGGACGACTCCCTCGTCATCGGCGGCCTCACGCTGTCGTCCCGGCTGATCATGGGCACGGGCGGAGCGCCGAGCCTCGACGTCCTCGAACGGTCCCTGGTGGCCTCGGGGACGGAGCTGACCACCGTCGCGATGCGGCGCGTCGACCCGGGTACGCACGGCTCCGTCCTGTCCGTCCTGGAGCGCCTCGGCATCCGCGTCCTGCCCAACACGGCGGGCTGCTTCACCGCGGGCGAGGCCGTGCTCACCGCCCGTCTCGCGCGCGAGGCGCTCGGCACCGACCTGGTGAAACTGGAAGTGATCGCCGACGAGCGCACGCTCCTGCCCGACCCCGTGGAGCTGCTCGACGCCGCGGAGACCCTCGTCGACGACGGCTTCACCGTCCTTCCCTACACGAACGACGACCCCGTCCTTGCCCGGAAGCTGGAGGACGCCGGCTGCGCGGCCGTCATGCCGCTCGGCTCCCCCATCGGCTCCGGGCTCGGCATCCGCAACCCGCACAACTTCCAGCTCATCGTGGAGCACGCGCGCGTGCCGGTGATCCTGGACGCGGGCGCCGGTACGGCGTCCGACGTGGCGCTCGCGATGGAGCTGGGGTGCGCCGGGGTGATGCTGGCCTCCGCGGTCACCCGGGCACGGGAGCCGGTCCTCATGGCGGAGGCCATGAGCCACGCGGTCGTCGCCGGTCACCTGGCCCGGCGGGCCGGGCGGATCCCCCGGCGGCACTTCGCCGAGGCGTCGTCCCCCGCGACGGGCCTCGCGGCCCTTGACCCGGAGCGGCCCGCCTTCTGAGGCCGTGGGCTCGGTCACAGCTCCGCTGCAGTCTGCCCCGGGCGGGGCCCGGGGCGGCCTCGGCGTCAGTGGCGGCTCGTAGACTCCCTGCGTGGACACGACCCTTAAGGACCCCCTCGTCGGGCAGGTGCTCGACGGGCGGTATCGCGTGGACGGGCGGATCGCGGTCGGCGGGATGGCCACGGTCTACCGGGCCGTGGACACCCGCCTCGACCGCGTGCTCGCGCTCAAGGTGATGCACCCGACGCTGGCCGCCGACGCCTCGTTCGTCGAGCGCTTCATCCGCGAGGCCAAGTCCGTCGCCCGGCTCGCCCACCCGAACGTGGTCGGGGTCTTCGACCAGGGCACCGACGGCCCGTACGTGTACCTGGCGATGGAGTACGTCGAGGGCTGCACCCTGCGCGACGTGCTCCGCGAGCGCGGCGCGCTGCGGCCGCGGGCCGCCCTCGACATCCTGGAGCCGGTCCTCGCCGCCCTCGGCGCCGCGCACCGCGCCGGATTCGTGCACCGCGACATGAAGCCCGAGAACGTCCTCATAGGGGACGACGGCCGGGTCAAGGTCGCCGACTTCGGCCTCGTCCGCGCGGTGGACTCGGTCACGAACACCACGGGCACCGTCCTCGGCACGGTGTCGTACCTGGCCCCCGAGCAGATCGAGCACGGCACGGCGGACACCCGCGTGGACGTGTACGCGTCCGGGGTCGTCCTGTACGAGATGCTGACCGGCGCCAAGCCGCACTCCGGCGACTCCCCCGCACAGGTCCTGTACCAGCACCTGAACGAGGACGTGCCGCCGCCGTCCGCCGCCGTGCCGGGCCTCGCCTACGAACTGGACGAGCTGGTCGCGACGGCCACCGCCCGCAACCCCGATCTGCGCCCGTACGACGCGGTGGCGCTGCTCGCGCTGCTGCGGGAGGCGCGCTTCGCGCTCACCGCCGAGCAGTTGGACACGGTGCCGCCGCTGGCCCGCACGTCGGAGCACGCCGCGCACGACGCTTCCGAGGACCGTACGAGCGTCATCCCGCGCGCGGGGGGTGCGGTGCAACTGCCGCTGCCCGCCACCCGGGACGTCGGAAACCCGGGGCGGGTCGGGCAGAACGGGCAGGACGGGCTCAACCGCACCAGTGTGCTGCGCACCCCGCAGCCCCCGCCGCGCCCCGCCGGGGCACCGGCCGCCCGCCCCGCCTCCCTCAAGGAGCGCATCCGGCGGCGGCTGCTCGCCCGGCGCGGGATAACCCTGGCGATAGCGGCCGCGCTGCTCGTCCTGGGCGTCGGCGCGGGCGTCTGGTACATCAACTCCGGCCAGTTCACGACGGTCCCCGCGGTGCTCGCCAAGACCGAGAAGGAGGCCCGCGCGCGGCTCGACGACGTCGGGCTCGACGTGCGCAAGGTCCAGGGCAAGTACAGCGACACCGACAAGCGCGGCACGGTCATCGCCACCGACCCCGACGTGGGCGACCGCATCCGCCAGAACGGCAAGGTGACGCTCACCGTCTCGCTGGGCCCGCAGACCGTGAAGGTCCCCGACCTGGAGGGCACGCCGCTCTCCGAGGCGAAGGACAAGCTCGACGACGCCGGGCTCGGCGCCGGAATGGTCACCAGGACCTTCAGCGAGGACGTGGCCAGGGGCTCCGTGATCAGCACGGAGCCGAAGCCCGGCACGGTCCGCAGGACGGGCACCGCCGTCGCCCTGCTCGTGAGCAAGGGCACCCCCATCGAGGTGCCGGACGTCACCGGCGACTCGGAGAGCGACGCGCGCGAGGAGCTGGAGGAGGCGGGCCTCAAGGTGAAGATCGCGCCGACGCGGGTCTTCTCCGACGAGGACAAGGGGGCCGTGGCCAAGCAGTCCCCCGAGCCGGACGAGCGGCTCGCCGGGGGCGACACGGTGACGCTGACCCTGTCCAAGGGGCCCGAGATGGTGGAGGTCCCCGACGTCGAGGGGATGAGCGTCGACGAGGCCACGGACAAGCTGGAGGCCGCGGGGTTCGACGTCGAAAAGGACCGGGGCCTGCTCGGGATCTTCGGCGACACGGTCAAGGACCAGTCGGTGGACCCGGGCGACGAGGCCCCCAAGGGGTCGACGATCACCATCAAGATCCGCTGACCGTCCGGGGGCACCGCCCCCGGACGCCCGCTCCGCACGCCGGAGGGGCTGGAACCGTGTCGCAAGGGGCGCCCCCGGTCGGGAGCACCCCCGGCGGCGTGCCACCCTGGATCGAATGAGCAGCAAGAAGTCCCTCATCGGCAGCCACGTCCCCGTCGCCGGCGGCCTGGCCCGCATCGGCCTCGCCTACGCCCGCGACCTCGCCGCGGAGGCCGTCCAGGTCTTCGTCGCCAACCCGCGCGGCTGGGCGACGCCCGCGGGCAACCCCGAGCAGGACGAGGCGTTCCGCGCGGCCTGTGCCGCCGAGGGGATCCCGGCGTACGTCCACGCCCCGTACCTCATCAACTTCGGCTCGCACACCGAGGCCACGGTCGAGAAGTCCGTGGAGTCGCTGCGGCACTCGCTGCGCCGCGGGCGCGAGATCGGCGCGCTCGGCGTGGTCGTGCACACCGGCTCGGCCACCGGCGGCCGCCACCGCGAGGTGGCGCTGCGGCAGGTGCGCGAGCACATGCTGCCGCTGCTCGACGAACTGACGCACGACGACGACCCGTTCCTGCTCCTGGAGTCGACCGCGGGCCAGGGCGCGTCGCTGTGCTCCCGCACCTGGGACTTCGGCCCGTACTTCGAGGCCCTGGACGCCCACCCTAAGCTCGGCGTCTGCCTGGACACCTGCCACGTCTTCGCGGCCGGGCACGACCTGGCCGGTCCCGGCGGGGTGAAGCAGACGCTCGACCTGCTCGTCGACACCGTCGGCGAGGGCCGTCTGAAGCTGGTGCACGCCAATGACTCCAAGGACGTCGTCGGCGCGCACAAGGACCGGCACGAGAACATCGGCACCGGCCACATCGGCGCCGAGGCGTTCCGCGAGCTGATGGCCCACCCGGCGACGGACGGCGTACCGCTGATCATCGAGACGCCCGGCGGCAAGGAGGGGCACGCGGCGGACGTGGCCCGGCTCAAGGAGCTCCGCGACTGCTGACCCCGCGCCTCAGAGCTCGGGGCCGTCCCCGGGCTCTTCCTGGTACGAGTAGCGCTGCTCGCGCCAGGGGTCGCCGATGTTGTGGTAGCCGCGCTCCTCCCAGAAGCCGCGGCGGTCGGCGGTCATGTACTCGATGCCCCGGACCCACTTGGGGCCCTTCCAGGCGTACAGGTGGGGCACCACGAGGCGCAGCGGGAAGCCGTGCTCGGCGGTCAGCAGCTCGCCGCCCTTGTGCGTGGCGAAGATCGTGCGGTCGCTGAGGAAGTCCGCGAGGCGCAGGTTCGAGCTGAAGCCGTACTCGGCCCAGACCATCACGTGGGTCGCGGTCGGCGCGGGCGGCGCGAGGGCGGTCAGATCACGGGCGAGCACGCCGCCCCATTCGGCGCCGAGCATGCTGAACTTCGTGACGCAGTGCAGATCGGCGACCACCGTCGTGTACGGAAGGGCCGAGAACTCCTCGTGCGTCCAGGAGTGCTTCTCGCCGTCGGCGGTGGCGCCGAAGACCCTGAAGTCCCAGCGCTCCGGGCGGAACTTGGGGACCGGGCCGTAGTGCGTGACCGGCCAGCCGCGCTGCAGTCGCTGCCCCGGCGGAAGGTCCGGCTCCACTACGTCTCGAGATGTGCGACCCACCGGCTGACCCATGGCTCCATCCTGACAGACCGGAAGCAGTGGACGTGACCAGGTATACGCGGATTCGGGCAACTCCTACTAAGCGTGCACTTACTGGACGCCCCTCGGACGCCAGTGCAAGGATGCGCGCTACCTGCCAGTCCCCCGCTTGGAAGGAGCCTCTGCGATGCAGGGCGACCCCGAGGTCATCGAATTCCTCAACGAGCAGCTGACCGCCGAGCTCACGGCGATCAACCAGTACTTCCTGCACGCCAAGATGCAGGAGAACAACGGCTGGACGAAGCTCGCCAAGTACACCCGGTCCGAGTCGATCGACGAGATGAAGCACGCCGAGGTGCTCACCGACCGGATCCTGTTCCTCGACGGCCTGCCCAACTACCAGCGGCTGTTCCACGTACGCATCGGCCAGTCCGTCACCGAGATGTTCCAGGCGGACCGCCAGATCGAGGCGGAGGCGATCGACCGCCTCAAGCGCGGGATCGAGGTGATGCGCGCCAAGGGCGACATCACGTCCGCGAACATCTTCGAGTCGATCCTCGAGGACGAGGAGCACCACATCGACTATCTCGACACCCAGCTGGAGCTGGTCGAGAAGCTCGGCGAGCCGCTGTACATCGCGCAGCTCATCGAGCAGCCGGAGGGCTAGGCCGCCTCGTCCAGGCCGGAGAGCACCGGCTCCCCCTGGTCCACGAGCTCACGGCGTGGGCACGCGCCCCGGCCGAGCAGCGCCTGGATGCGTCGTACGCACGAACCGCAGTCCGTGCCCGCCTTGCAGGCCGACGCTATCTGGCGGGGGGTGCAGGCGCCGTCCGCCGCGTGCTTCCTCACCTGCGCTTCGGTGACCCCGAAACAGTTGCAGACGTACACGCGGTTCACCTCCCGGACAGGACTCATCGGTAACGCCGTCCCGATTGATCGGTGAGGCTAACCTAACCTTACCCGCGACGTCGGGTACACAAAAGCCCCGGATACGCCGGTGGGGCACGGATCACACGGATCCGTGCCCCACCGGCGTCATCGCGAGAGCTACTGGTCCCGGTACATCTCCGCGACCAGGAAGGCCAGGTCCAGGGACTGGCTGCGGTTCAGACGCGGGTCGCAGGCCGTCTCGTAGCGCTGGTGCAGGTCGTCGACGAAGATCTCGTCGCCGCCGCCCACGCACTCCGTGACGTCGTCGCCGGTCAGCTCCACGTGGATGCCGCCGGGGTGGGTGCCGAGGGCCTTGTGGACCTCGAAGAAGCCCTTGACCTCGTCGAGCACGTCGTCGAAGCGGCGGGTCTTGTGGCCGGAGGCCGCCTCGTAGGTGTTGCCGTGCATCGGGTCGGTGATCCAGGCGACCGTCGCGCCGGACGCGGTGACCTTCTCGACCAGCTCGGGAAGCTTGTCGCGGACCTTGTCCGCGCCCATGCGGGCGATGAAGGTCAGACGCCCGGGCTCGCGCTCGGGGTCGAGGCGCTCGATGTACTGGAGCGCCTCCTCGGCCGTGGTCGTCGGGCCGAGCTTGATCCCGATCGGGTTGCGGATCTTGGAGGCGAACTCGATGTGCGCGCCGTCGAGCTGGCGGGTGCGCTCACCGATCCACACCATGTGGCCGGAGACGTCGTACAGATCGCCGGTGCGGGAGTCGACGCGGGTCAGCGCCGACTCGTAGTCGAGCAGCAGCGCCTCGTGGGAGGCGAAGAACTCGACCGTCTTGAACTCCTCCGGGTCCGTGCCGCAGGCCCGCATGAAGTTCAGCGCGTTGTCGATCTCGCGGGCGAGCTGCTCGTAGCGCTGGCCGGAGGGGGAGGACTTCACGAAGTCCTGGTTCCAGGCGTGCACCTGGCGCAGGTCGGCGTAGCCGCCGGTGGTGAAGGCGCGGACCAGGTTGAGCGTCGACGCGGAGGCGTTGTACATCCGCTTCAGGCGCTCGGGGTCCGGGACGCGGGCCTCCTCGGTGAAGGCGAAGCCGTTCACCGAGTCGCCGCGGTAGGTCGGCAGCGTCACGCCGTCGCGGGTCTCGGTGGGCTTGGAGCGCGGCTTGGAGTACTGACCGGCGATCCGGCCGACCTTCACCACCGGCACGGAGGCCGCGTAGGTGAGCACGGCGCCCATCTGGAGGAGGGTCTTGAGCTTGTTGCGGATGTGGTCGGCGGACACCGCGTCGAAGGCCTCGGCGCAGTCGCCGCCCTGGAGCAGGAACGCCTCGCCCTTGGCGACGGCTCCCAGCCGGGCGCGCAGCTGATCGCACTCGCCCGCGAAGACGAGCGGGGGATACGACTCGAGGTCCGCGATCACATCGCGCAGAGCCTCGGCATCGGGGTACTCGGGCTGCTGCGCCGCGGGCAGGTTGCGCCAGGTGTTGCCAGCGCTCGCGCTGGTCTTAGCGTTCACGGTCACGCCGTCAACACTAAGGGGTCACCCGGCCCGTCCATTCACCCGCTCACAAAGTGAGACGGGACAGACACCGCGCGCTCCGCCGCGCTCGGAGCGGCCAGCGCGAGCGCCCGGTGCGTGCGCCGCAGTGTCAGCCGGGCCAGGAAGGGGTGTCCGAGGCGGACCACGCTCCAGTAGAGGCGTCCGCGCACGGTATCGGTCCGCACGGCTGTACTCAGGGTGACGTACTGCTCGTCGACCAGGATCGAACCCCAGGCGGTCAGCCCCTTGACCTGGACGTCCATGAGCACCTCTCCGCCCTCGCGGGCCAGGACCGGGAAGCCGCGCAGGACGCCGGTCCAGGCGTCGGGGTCGCGGGGCAGGCCGGGGAGGAGGGGCATGCGGTACGCGTCCCGGTACCCGGGGCGGTCGACGGCGGTGCGGATCAGGCGGGCGCCCTCGGGCCAGTCGACGGTTTCCGCGCGGGGCCAGGTGAGCCGGTTGAACAGTCGGACGCGGGGCGTCCAGCGGGCGGGGCGGGGGCAGGTGCCCGTCGTGGCGCGCTCCACGTTGTCCAGGAGCTCCTCGACCAGGGTGTCGTGCACCGGCCGGATCACCGTGGGCCACAGGATCCGCTCCAGGCCCTTCGGGCGGGTCTCCAGGACGTGCCGCACGCGGCAGCGGCGCTCCCCCAGCGGCTCGACGGTCAGTTCGTGGAATCCGCCCGACGGGTCGGTGAAGTCGAAGCGGACCCGGCGACCGGGCTCGTACGCCGCCACGCGGTAGCGGACCGGGCCGTGGCCGCCGACGGCGCCGACGGCGAGCGGGCCGTCGAAGGTCATCGCGGGCCAGGCGGGGGTGGGGAAGACCGGGTCGTCCGGCGCGGAAAGGCGGTCGAGCAGGGCCCCCACCGCACCGGCCGGAGCCTCGACGATCCGCTCGTGCTCATTGCGTACGACACCCGTGACACTCACGACGCACCTCCATACGCTGGCGTACAGAAACCATACGGTACCGTATGGACATGGCGCAACGGCAGCGGAGAACGACCCCGGCGAAGCCCCGGCTCACCGCGCGGGACTGGGCGGACGCGGCGCTCGTCGCGATCGGCGAGGGCGGGCTCGCGGCCGTCGCCGTGGAGCCCCTCGCGGTCCGCCTCGGCACCACGAAGGGCAGCTTCTACTGGCACTTCGCCAACCGCGACGCGCTCATCGAGGCCGCCCTCGACCGCTGGGCGGAGCGCCACACCGAGGACACCATCAGCGAGGTCGAGGCGGAGCCGGACGTGCGGCGGCGCATCCGGCTGCTGTTCGCCGAGGCCATCGGCTCGGCCGCCGCCGACCCGCTGGAGGTGGCGCTGCTCGCGACCGCGTCGGACCCGCGGGTCACGGCGGCCCTGCGGCGGGTGACCGAGCGCCGCGTCGCGTACGTCGCCGGGCTCTTCGCCCAGCTCGGCTTCCCGGGCCCGGAGGCGCGCCGCCGGGGCCTGCTCGCGTACACCGTCTATCTGGGCCACGCCCAGCTCGGGCACGCGGTGCCCTCGGTGCTGCCCGGCGAGAGTGACTTCGGTGCGTACTTGGACGAGGCGCTCGACGTGCTGATGGTGCGCTAGGGTGCGGGCATGTTCGCGCAGTCGACCCGCTTCTGGTGGTGGCCCGCTCTTCCGGCGGCCCACTGACTGCGCGTACCCAGCAGACATCGCGAAGGCCGCCCGAGGGGCGGCCTTCCGTGCTTCCCGGACGGTGTCCGGGACCGGCCGTTCCTCTGACTCCCAGAGAAGGAACAGCTCCGATGCACCTCTCCGACCTCCTGACCGACGACCGTCCCTTCGCCCTCCTGCGGCGCCGCACCCCGGGCCGCGACCACGCCGTGGTGGAGGTGCTCCGCGGCCCCGTGACCACGTACGAGCGGCTCGCCGACCTCCCGGAGGGGCTCGCGCTCGTGCCGTTCCGGCAGATCAGGGAGCGCGGCTTCGACGTCACGGACGACGGCACGCCGCTGGCCGTGCTCACCCCCGACGAGACGTACGAACTCCCTCTTGAACAGGCCCTGACGGAGCTTCCCGGGCACGACGTGCGGGTCACGGGGCACGGCTTCGACGTGAGCGACGACGCGTACGCGGAGATCGTCGGCCGGGTGCTCCGCGAGGAGATCGGGGGCGGCGAGGGCGCCAACTTCGTGATCCGGCGTACGTACGAGGGCGAGATCCCCGGCTTCGGGCGGGCGGACGCCCTCGCGCTGTTCCGCAGGCTCCTGGAGGGCGAGCGGGGCGCGTACTGGACGTTCGTCGTGCACACCGGGGACCGGGCGCTGGTCGGGGCGAGCCCGGAGGTGCACGTGCGGATGTCCGGCGGGACCGTCGTGATGAACCCGATCAGCGGGACCTACCGCTACCCGGCCGAGGGGCCGTCGGTCGAAGGCCTGCTGCGCTTCCTCGACGACGCCAAGGAGACCGAGGAGCTGTCGATGGTCGTCGACGAGGAGCTCAAGATGATGTGCACGGTCGGCGACATGGGCGGCGTGGTGGTGGGGCCGCGCCTGAAGGAGATGGCGCATCTGGCGCACACGGAGTACGAGCTGCGCGGCCGCTCGTCGCTGGACGTGCGGGAGGTGCTGCGCGAGACGATGTTCGCGGCGACGGTGACCGGTTCGCCGGTGCAGAACGCCTGCCGGGTGATCGAGCGCCACGAGGCCGGGGGGCGCGGCTACTACGCCGGTGCCCTGGCGCTCGTCGGCCGGGACGCGGGCGGGGCGCAGACCCTGGACTCGCCGATCCTGATCCGCACCGCCGACATCGCCGCGGACGGCCGGCTTCGGGTGCCGGTCGGCGCCACCCTGGTGCGCGGCTCGGACCCGGCCGGTGAGGTGGCCGAGACCCATGCGAAGGCGGCGGGGGTGCTCGCGGCCCTCGGGGTGCGCCCCGGGCGGCCGCGGGCACAGGGCACGCGGCCCGCGCTCGCCGACGACCCCCGGGTGCGGGCGGCGCTCGACGGGCGGCGGGCGGGGCTCGCGCCGTTCTGGCTGCGGATGCAGGAGGCGGCGCGGGAGCTGTCGGGGCACGCCCTGGTGGTGGACGGCGAGGACACGTTCACGGCGATGCTCGCGCACGTGCTGCGGTCGGCGGGCCTCGGCGTGACCGTGCGGCGCTACGACGAGGCGGGCCTGCGCGCCGCGGTGCTCGGCCACGCCGGGCCCGTGGTCCTCGGCCCCGGCCCCGGCGACCCGTCCGACGCGGCGGACCCGAAGATGCGGCTGCTGCGCGGGCTCACGGCCGAACTGCTCCGGGAGCGGCGCGGCCCGGTGCTCGGCGTGTGCCTGGGCCATGAGCTGATCGCGGCGGAGCTGGGCCTGGACATCGTCCGCAAGGACGTCCCGTACCAGGGCGCGCAGACGACGATCGACCTGTTCGGGCGGGCCGAGACCGTCGGCTTCTACAACAGCTTCGCGGCGCGCTGCGACGACGACGCGGAGCTGGAGCTGGCCGCGCACGGCATCGAGGTGAGCCGGGACCGGACGACGGGCGAGGTGCACGCGCTCCGGGGGCCCGGCTTCGCCTCGCTCCAGTTCCACCCGGAGTCGGTGCTGTCCCTTCGGGGGGCCGCGGTGGTGCGCGAGCTGCTCGGTCAGGCCGCCGGGCCCGCGGGCACCAGCACGTTCTCGGAGCGGCGGCCCGCGACGTAGTCCAGGACGTTGGCGAGCGTGGCCTCGATGATCTGTCCGACGGCGTCCTCGGTGTAGTACGCCTGGTGCGAGGTGACCACCACGTTCGGGAAGGTGACGAGGCGGGCCAGGGTGTCGTCCTCGACCACCTCCAGGGACTTGTCCAGGAAGAAGAGCCCGGCCTCGGCCTCGTAGACGTCGAGGCCGACGCCGGTGAAGCGGCCCGCGCGCAGCTCGGCGACGAGGGCCTCGGTGTCGATGAGGCCGCCGCGGCTGGAGTTCACGAGGATCGCGTCGTCCTTCATGGCGCGCAGGGCGGCGGCGCCGATCAGGTGCCGGGTCGCGGGCAACAGCGGTACGTGCAGGCTGATCAGGTCGGACTCGGCGAGGAGCTGGTCCTTGTCGACGTACTTCATGCCGAGCTGGACGCAGGCGGGGTTCTCGGCGACGTCCCAGCCGAGCAGGTTCATGCCGAAGCCGTGCGCGATCCGGGTGAAGGCCTCGCCGATCTTGCCGGTGCCGAGGACGCCGACGGTGCGGCCGCGCAGGTCCCGGCCCATCAGGCCGTCGAGGCGGAAGTCGAAGTCCCGGGTGCGGTTGCTGGCGCGGACGATGCGGCGGTTCACGGCCATCGCCAGGGTCCAGGCGAACTCCGCCACGGAGTACGGGGAGTAGGACGAGACCCGGGCGACGGTGAGGCCCAGGCGCTCGGCGACCTGGAGGTCGATGTTGTTGAAGCCGGTCGAGCGCTGGGCGATCATCTGGGTGCCGCCGGCGGCGAGGGTCTGCAGGACGCGGTTGTCGAGGATCGCGTTGACGCTGGTGGAGATCACCTCGTAGCCGGCGGCGATGGGGGCGGTGTCCTCGGTGAGGAAGACGTCCAGGCAGCGGATGTCGTGGTGCGGGGCGAAGGCCTTCTCGATGAGGGGGCGCTCGTCTGCCTGGACGCCGAAGGCGAGAATCTCCACGGTTTCACTCCCGTTCAGGGGTGCAGGTCCTGTACGGGGCGAATATACGTTTTGGCCCCCCGCAGGGCGCGGGGCGCCGTGGAAGCTCAGCCGAAGAAGACTCCCACCTCCTGGTAGAGGGCCGGGTCGACCGTCTTCAGTTTGGCGGTGGCCTCCGCGATGGGGACGCGGACGATGTCCGTGCCGCGCAGCGCGACCATCTTGCCGAAGTCGCCGTCCCGGACGGCGTCGATCGCGTGCAGGCCGAAGCGCGTGGCCAGCCAGCGGTCGAAGGCGCTGGGCGTGCCGCCGCGCTGGACGTGGCCGAGGACCGTCGTGCGGGCCTCCTTGCCGGTGCGCTTCTCGATCTGCTTGGCCAGCCACTCCCCCACGCCGGAGAGCCGCACGTGCCCGAAGGAGTCGAGGGACTCGTCCTTGAGGACCATGTCGCCGTCCCTCGGCATGGCGCCCTCGGCGACGACCACGATCGGCGCGTACGAGGCCTTGAACCGGGAGGTCACCCACGCGCAGACCTGGTCGACGTCGAAGCGCTGCTCGGGGATGAGGATGACGTTGGCGCCGCCCGCGAGCCCGGAGTGCAGCGCGATCCAGCCCGCGTGGCGCCCCATCACCTCGACGACCAGGACGCGCATGTGCGACTCGGCGGTGGTGTGCAGCCGGTCGATGGCCTCGGTGGCGATGCCGACGGCGGTGTCGAAGCCGAAGGTGTAGTCCGTGGCGGACAGGTCGTTGTCGATGGTCTTGGGCACGGCGACGACGGGCACGCCGTACTCGTCGGTGAGGCGCGCGGCGACGCCGAGGGTGTCCTCGCCGCCGATCGCGATGAGCGCCTCGACCTCCAGTTTGGCGAGGTTCTCCTTGATCCGCCGGATGCCGTTCTCGGCCTTCAGGGGGTTGGTGCGTGAGGAGCCGAGGATGGTGCCGCCGCGGGGCAGGATGCCGCGGACGGCCGGGATGTCGAGCTGGACGGTGTCGCCCTCCAGGGGGCCGCGCCAGCCGTCGCGGAAGCCGACGAACTCGTAGTCGTACGCCTGCACGCCCTTGCGGACGACGCCCCGGATGACGGCATTGAGTCCGGGGCAGTCGCCGCCTCCGGTCAGAACTCCGACCCGCATGGAAATGTCCCTTCGCCGCAGTTGCGCTGACGCGGGCCACGCTAATGGTGATCCGCGTCACTCCGGGATGGGGCGAACGGTGAATTCCCTTGTGTGGGGCGGGAGTTGCCGATGAGGCGATCGTTGCGGTTCACCCGAAGGAGGCACGCCCGGGGTCCCGCCCCGGGCGCACCCCGGGGTCACGCGTCGTCCGTGTCGAGGCCGCGCTCGATCGCGTACCGCACGAGCTCCACCCGGTTGTGGAGCTGGAGCTTGCCGAGGGTGTTCTGCACGTGGTTCTGGACCGTGCGGTGGGAGATGACGAGGCGCTCGGCGATCTGCTTGTAGCTCAGGCCCTTGGCGACCAGGCGGAGGACCTCGGTCTCGCGGTCGGTCAGGCGCGGGGCGCCCGGCTCGTCGGCGGCCGCGGACGCGGGCTCGGAGGCGAGGCGGCGGTACTCGCCGAGGACCAGGCCCGCGAGGCCGGGGGTGAAGACGGCGTCGCCGACGGCCGTGCGGCGGACCGCGTCGATCAGCTCGTCGGTGGACGCGGACTTCAGCAGATAGCCGGTGGCGCCGGACTTGACCGCCTCCAGGACGTCGGCGTGCTCGCCGCTCGCGGACAGGACGAGGACGCGCAGGGCCGGGTTGGCGCCGACGAGTTCCTTGCACACCTGGACGCCGGGCTTCAGGGGCAGGTTCAGATCGAGGACGAGGACGTCGGGGGCGGCGGCGCGGGCGCGGCGCACCGCCTGCTCGCCGTCGCCCGCGGTGGCCACCACGTCGAAGCCGGACTCGCCGAGGTCGCGGGCGACGGCGTCGCGCCACATCGGGTGGTCGTCGACGACCATGACCTTGACCGGGTCCGTGGCGTCCCGCTCCGTCGGTTCCTTGTGCTGTTCGCTCATGTCCGTGCTTCCGCCTTCCCCCGCGCGCCCTTCGGGACGCGTAGTTCCACTTCCGTTCCCTGGCCCGGTACCGAGATCAGCTCGGCCGTGCCGCCGATGTCCCGCAGCCGGCCGCGGATCGACAGGGCGACGCCGAGCCGCCCCTCCCCCTCGGCCTGTGCGAGCCGCCCCTCCGGGATGCCGGGTCCGTCGTCCCGGACGGTGACGATCACGGCGTCCGGTTCGTCCTCGACCAGGATCCAGGCCCGGGCTCCGGTCCCCGCGTGCCTGCGCACATTGTCCAGGGCGGCGCCGACGGCCGCCGCGAGCTCCCGGGCCGCGTGCGGGGCGAGCGGCACCGGGGCGCCGGGCTCCGACAGGGTGACCTTCGACCCGGCGTACGGCGTCAGGAGCGTCCGCAGGTCGCGCGGTCCGTCCTCGGCCGACGCCTCGTCCGGCTCGTCGACGACGCGGACGACGGCCCCGAGCGTGGCGTCCTCGCAGACGCGCGAGGCCGGTACCAGGCCGCCCGCGACCAGCGAGCGCAGGGCGACCTCCTGCTCGCCCGCCATCCGGCCGAGCTCGGCCGCCTCGCCGCCGATCGCCGTGCCCCGGCGCTGCACCATGGCGAGGACCTGGAGGACGCTGTCGTGGATGTCGCGGGCGAGGCGCTCGCGCTCGCGGGTCGCGGCCTCGATCTCCAGGGCCCGGGCGAGGGTCCGCTCGGAGGCGCGTGCCACCTCCACCACGTAGCCGATGGCGATGGAGGCGATGCAGACGAGCAGGACGTTGTGGACGGTGTCGCGGCTGAACGCGCCGCGCTGCACGACGTTCGCGACGCCGACGAGCAGCGAGGCGAAGGCCGCCCAGCGCCAGCCGCCCTTGATCGCGAAGGCGAGTACGGCGCCCGCGGTCCATATGGAGGGCAGCGTCGGGCCGCCGTCGGAGATCCGCTCGGCCGCGTCGGCGGCCCGGGTCAGCAGGATGCCGGTGAGGGCGACCGCGAGGTCGACGGCGAGGAAGCGCTTGGTGCAGCTCGCGGCGTTCGCGACCTTCGGCAGCGTGGCGAGGGTCCAGACGGCGAGCACCGCGAAGTAGGCGAAGGCGACCCAGGGCCGGGCGAAGTCGTCGTGCGCGGCGACGAACAGGGCGATGGCGTACAGCATCGTCAGGACCCGGTACCCGGTCAGCGCGCGCCACAGCGGCTGCTCGACCGACATCCTCATGACTCTCTCGCGCTTGGCCATGCCCCCCACCCCACGGGACGCCCGGTGCGTCCCTCTTGCACCGACGCCGCGAGGGGCCGGACCGTTCCGCTCCCCCCGCGTCCGCCCGGAACTACTCGGCTTCGAGCTTCTCCGCTGCGGCCTTCTCGGCCTCCGCCTTCTCGGCCTCGGCCTTCTGGGCTTCGGCCTTCTGGGCGCGCGCGAGGTCCTTGGCGGCTTCCTTCTCCGCCTTGGCCGCCTCCTGGATCTGACGCTTCGCGGCGGTGGCGTACACGTCGACGTACTCCTGGCCGGAGAGCTTCATGATCTCGTACATGACCTCGTCGGTGACCGCGCGCAGGACGAAGCGGTCGCCCTCCATGCCCTGGTAGCGGCTGAAGTCCAGCGGCTCGCCGATGCGGATGCCGGGGCGCATCAGCTTGGGCACGACCTTGCCGGGCGGCTGGATCTTCTCCGTGTCGATCATCGCCACGGGGATGACGGGCGCGCCGGTGGCGAGGGCCACGCGCGCGAGGCCGCCGGGCTTGCCGCGGTAGAGGCGGCCGTCGGGCGAGCGGGTGCCCTCCGGGTAGATGCCGAACAGCTCGCCGCGCTCCAGGACCTCGATGCCGCTCTTGATCGCGGCCTCGCCCGCGCCGCGCGCGCCGGAGCGGTCCACCGGGAGCTGGCCGACGCCCTTGAAGAAGGCGGCCGTCATCCGGCCCTTGATGCCGGGGGTGGTGAAGTACTCGGCCTTCGCGATGAAGGTGACCTTGCGGTCCAGGACCGCGGGCAGGAAGAAGGAGTCCGAGAACGACAGGTGGTTGCTGGCCAGGATGGCGGGGCCCTCGGCGGGAATGTTCTCGAGGCCTTCCACCCAGGGCCTGAAGGCGAGCTTCAGGGGCCCTCCGATGGAAAACTTCATTGCGCCGTAGATCAAACCGAGTGCCTCCTGTGTCTGTGGATCAGACCATAACCCGAGCGGGGCTCCCGCTCCCCCCGGAGCGGGGCCGCCGGGCCCCGTCCGGCGCCCGGAGCGGGGCCCGACGGACCTGGTCGGTGTCAGTCCGGTCGCGTACGGTGAGGTACTCCCCGAACGCGACGTGCCCCACCCCCAGAGCCTCATCTCTCACGAAGGAGACCGAAGGTGCCGGTCCTCCCCGGAGCCGAGCCGTACCGCCACGAGGGCGGCGAGGTCGG
Organism: Streptomyces spectabilis; assembly: GCF_008704795.1. Lineage (NCBI taxonomy): Bacteria > Bacillati > Actinomycetota > Actinomycetes > Kitasatosporales > Streptomycetaceae > Streptomyces > Streptomyces spectabilis. The sequence goes on from NZ_CP023690.1 coordinate 2,875,026, forward strand.
CGTCCTGCTGTGTCACGGTTTCACCGGATCCCCCCAGTCGCTGCGCCCCTGGGCGGAGTATCTGGCGGAGCGCGGCCTGACCGTGTCCCTGCCGCTGCTGCCAGGACACGGCACCCGCTGGCAGGACATGCAGGTCACGGGCTGGCAGGACTGGTACGCGGAGGTGGACCGCGAGCTGCGCCTGCTCCTCGAGCGCTGCACGGAGGTGTTCGTCTTCGGGCTCTCCATGGGCGGCGCCCTGTCGCTGCGGCTCGCGGCCAAGCACGGCGACGCGGTGCGCGGCGTCGTCCTCGTCAACCCGGCGAACAAGGTGCACGGCCTGGCGGCGCACGCCCTGCCCGTCGCCCGCTTCCTGCTGCCCACCACCAAGGGCATCGCGAGCGACATCGCCAAGGACGGCTCGGAGGAGATCGGGTACGACCGGGTGCCGCTGCACGCCGCGCACTCGATGCGCCGCTTCTTCCGCCTCGTGGATGGCGAACTGCCCCAGGTCACCCAGCCGTTGCTGCTCCTGCACAGCCCGAACGACCACGTGGTGCCGCCCGCCGACTCCGCCCGGATCCTCAGCCGCGTCTCGTCCACGGACGTCACGGAGATCCTGCTGGAACAGAGCTACCACGTCGCGACGTTGGACCACGATGCGGACCGGATCTTCGAGGAGAGCTACGGATTCATCGGCCGGCTCGCCCCCAGCGCAGGCAAGGAAGGGACGGCCACCGGTGGCTGAGCAGCAGGACCGCGACGAGAGCCGCGAGCCCGACGAGCGGGCCGCACCCCCGGGCGAGGAGCGCGCGGTGCCCCTGGACGAGGACGCCGCCTGGCGGGCCATCGTCGCGGGGTACGGAGAGGAGCCCGCGGACCCGCCCGGCGCCAAGCCGTTCAAGTCCGTGGAGGACCTGGCCCTCCTGGAGACGGAGGCCAACGGCACGCCGGACGACGAGCCGCGCCCCGACCTGTCCAAGGACACCGGCGACAAGACCGGTGGCAAGCCCGGTGACAAGAGCGGCGGCGACGCGGCCCGCCCGCTCGGCAGCTCCGTCTCCTTCGCCCCCGGAGTCGGCGGCGCGGGCCCGCGGGACTACACCGGGGCCGAGCCCTCGGACGACGACTTCGACGAGGGCGACGAGGGCCACTTCGTGCCGCCCGAGCCGCCGCCCCTGCCGGACGCGGACGTCACCGCCAAGTTCGCCTGGCTCGCGGTGATCGGCGGTCCGCTGCTGCTCCTGCTCGCCGTGCTGCTCGGCTGGCAGATGACGTGGTGGCTGACCACGATCGGCATCGGCGGCTTCCTCGGCGGCTTCGCGACGCTGGTGGCCCGCATGAAGAGCGGCGACGACGAGGAGAACGACGACCCGGGCCGCGGAGCGGTGGTCTAGCCCGTCGGCTCCTGGCTCGCGGCGGGCACCCTGAGCGCCGCAAGCACCGGCAGGTGGTCCGTGGCCGCCCTCAGATCCTCGTCGCGTACGCCGGGGTGGCCCAACGGGACGCCGCAGCCGAGGACTTGGATGCCCGGCGTGGCGAAGACCGCGTCGATGCGCTGGTGCGGGTCGGCCGGCGTCGAGGTCTGTTCCCCGCCCCAGGGAGCGGTCGCCCAGCAGTCCTGGAGGCCGTCGGCGAGCCTGCGGAAGGTGCGCCCGCCGGGGCGGTCGTTGAGGTCGCCGCCCGCCACCGCGTGCGGTACGCCCATCCCGGCGAGCCGGTCGAGGAGCATGCCGCCCTGTGCGTAGCGCTCCTCGCCCTGCAGGCTCAGATGGCAGCTCAGGACGCCGAGCCGGGCGCCGCCGAAGCGGACGACGGCCGTCGCGAAGCCGCGCCGGTGCAGGCCCGGCGTCAGCGGGAGCAGCACGTCCTCGGTCCGCTCGACGGTGGCCCGCAGCGAGCAGAGCAGCGCGGGGCCCGCCGCGGTGCCGCCGCCGGAGAGCATCACCAGATCGCTGGCGCGGGCGAGCCGCGCGAGCTTCTTGCGCCAGCGGAAGAACCGGGGCGCCTCCTGGACGAGGACCAGGTCGGGCTCGCACGCGGCGACGACGCGGGCGAGCGCGTCGGTGTCGTCGCGCATCGAACGGATGTTGTAGCTGAGCACCCGGATGACGGCCGAACCATCGGCTTCGGTGCGGGAGTTGGGCAGCGTACGCGTCGGGCTCGTGGGCATGGCGATCAAGATACGGGAACGCCGGGTGGGCCGGAGTCATCCGGCCCACCCGGCGTTCCCAAGGCGGTGTGCTGAGCCCCGCCGCACGCGGCTCACATCACCGGGTCGGGCTCCCTGGCGAGGTCGGCCGCGCCGACCAGGCCCGCCTTGTTGCCGAGCTGGGCGGCGATCACCTTGGCCTCGGGGCGCCACTGCGCACCGACGAGCCAGCGCTTGAAGGACCTGCGGATCGGGTCGAGCACCAGCTCGCCCTCGTCCGAGAGGCCGCCGCCGATGATGAACGCCGACGGGTCGAAGAGCGAGGCGAGGTCCGCGAGGCCCGCGCCGACCCAGCGGGCCAGCTCGCGGTAGGAGTCCACGGCGACCAGGTCGCCCTGGCGCGCGGCCATGGAGATGTGCTTGCCCTCGATGCCGTCGGGGGTGCCGTCGCCCAGCGAGAGGAGGTACTCGGCGTTCTCCGGGGCGGCGTTGGCACGCTGCTTCGCGTACCGCACGAGGGCGCGGCCCGAGGCGTACTGCTCCCAGCAGCCCTGGCTGCCGCAGCCGCACAGCAGACCGTCCGGCACCATGCGGATGTGGCCGAACTCGGCGGCGACGCCGAAGTGGCCGCGGCGCAGCTTGTTGCCGATGATGATGCCGCCGCCGAGGCCGGTGCCGAGCGTGATGCAGATGGCGTTGCGGTGGCCCTTGCCGCCGCCGAACTTGTACTCGCCCCAGGCGGCCGCGTTGGCGTCGTTCTCGACCACCACCGGCAGGCCGACGCGGTCTTCGACCTTGTCCTTGAGCGGTTCCTGGCGCCAGTCGATGTTCGGCGCGAAGTAGACCGTGGACCGCTGGCGGTTGACGTATCCGGCGGCGCCGATGCCCACGCCGACGATCTCGTGCCCGGCTCGCGCGCCTTCCACGGCGGAGGCGATCGCGTCGACGATGGCCTCGGGGGTGCCCGGAGTGGGCACCTTGAACGTCGACAGGATGTGACCGTCCTCGTCGACCACTCCGGCCGCGATCTTCGTGCCGCCGATGTCGACGCCGATGGTGAGTCCCATGTATCCCTCAGTTCGATCGAGCCCCGCTACGGCCCACCGTACCGGAGGGGGGTCAGTCCAGATCGATGTGTTCCCCGGGTCCGGGGCCGTCTTCGGGACGCCCGGAGCCGTCCGGGGCGGCGGTGCGGCCCCCCTCGTCGCGGGTCCAGCGGCCCTCCTGGCCCGTGACCGCGCTGCGGTAGGCGGCGAGGAGCTCGGAGCCCGCGGCGGCGAGGTGGTCGAAGACGTCGGGGTTCCGTTCGATGACGGGCTCGACCGCGGCCTTGGCCTGCCGGACGACCTGCTGCACCGTCTCCTGCACGGCGCCCTGGGCGACCGCGCCGAGCAGCGGGGCCTGGAGGCCGGACAGCTTCTCCGATACGGCGTCGACGAGCTTGCGCAGCTCTTCGGCGGCGGACCCGGGCGGGGGTCCGTACTGCGCGCGGCGGCGGGCCTTCTCCGCCGCGAGGTCCTCGGCGCACGCGGTCGCCCAGGCGTCGTCGTCGGGGGCGGCGTCCTCATGGGGCCCGGGCCCCTGGGGGGCGGCGTCCCGCGGACGCTCCGGCTCGGACGCGTCGTGCGCGTCACGCTCAGTGGCATCGCTCATGGCGGGCTGACTCCTGCGCAGGGCCGACGATTTCGTACTCTCGACGTTACCCGAACGGCGGTACGACGTTCACCGGGTCCGGGGCCACAGGTCCGGGTCCGGGGTGAAGCGGACGTGCAGACCGCCGTCGCGCAGGCCCGCTCCGCTGACGGTGCAGCGGCGAAGCGCGGACGGCAGCGAAACGATCCGGCGGAAGGGGCCCGCGGTCACCACGAGTTCGTCGCCGCGCCGCACCAGGCCGAGGTCGTCGCGGACGGCTCCGGGCAGCGGGATGGTCCAGATCAGCCGGGACTCCTCGGCGCGCGCGTCGGTGACGGGCCAGTCGAGGGGCGCGGGCGCGGGCCCCGGGGCCGCCGGGCGCAGCGCCACCAGGTCGTCGAGGCCGCGCGGGTCCTGACCCAGGTGCGGGACGCGGTGCGTGGGGTGGGCGGCGTCCCACTCGGCCAGGGCCTTGTGCTGCTGGGCGCGGAGCGCGGCGAGCCAGGGGGCGTCGCCGCCCTCGGGCAGCACGCGGTTGGCGACGACGCCGTCCAGGCGCAGTCCGTGCAGGGCGAGGCCGAGCACGGTGCGGGCCACGGCCTCCACGGCTGCGGGGCCCGGTTCGACGACGAGGCGCACGCTGGTGCCCGGGGCGTCGAGCAGGCTCCGCGCGGCGGCGAGCCGGGCGTCCCAGCGGGCCGCGTTCTCGTACAGGGAAGCGGCGGGCACGGGGACGCCCGCGAGGCGGCCGAGGACCGGGCGGAGGGCGCGGGCCGCCTGCCGCTCCGGGGGCAGCAGGCGGCGCAGATAGCGGCGCAGCTGTTCGGGCAGGGCGAGCAGGGCGAGGGCGCGGGGCGCGGCGGGCAGGTCGACGACGACGGTGTCGTAGGTGCCGTGCGCGCCCTCGCCGACGGCGCGCAGGGTGCGCAGCAGGGCCAGTTCCTCGGCCCCCGGCAGCGGGGTCAGCTCTTCGCCGTCGAGGCGGTCGGCGCCGAGGAGGTCGAGGGCGGACCCGGCGTGCTCCTGCAGGGCGAGCAGGTCGTCGCGGAAGGAGCCGTCCGGGTCCGGGCGCAGCGCCGTCAGGCCGTCGGTGACGGCGCTCGGGCGGGGGCCCGTGGGGGTGCCGAGGGCCGTGCCGAGGGTGTCCTGGGGGTCGGCGGAGAGCACCAGGGCGCGGTGGCCCGCGCGGGCGGCGGCGAGGGCGGTGGCCGCCGCGAGGGTGGTCCGCCCGGCGCCGCCGGGGCCGGTGATGAGGAGGGTGCGCATGCGTTGTGTACGTTCCTGTCCGCGGCCTCGTCGTGGCTGGTCGCGCAGTTCCCCGCGCCCCTACAGGGGCGGGATTACTCCGTCTCCACCCGCTGCTTCAGGCCCGCCAGGGCGCGGTCGATGATGACCTTCTCCGCCTTGCGCTTGATCATCCCGAGCATGGGGATCTTGACGTCGACGGTGAGCCGGTAGGTGACCTCGGTGCCCGTGCCGGCCGCCCTGAGGAGGTAGGAGCCCTCCAGGGAGCGCAGCATCTGGGACTTGACGAGGGTCCAGGAGACCTCGTGCTCGCCGGCCCAGGTGTAGGCCAGGGTCTGGTCGTCCTTGATCGCGCCCGCGTCCATGACGAGGCGGACCTGCTCGGCGCGGCCCGCGTCGTCCGTCGCGAGGACCTCGGCCTGCTTGACCTCCCCGGTCCATTCCGGATAGCGCGCGAAGTCGGCGATCACGCCCATGACGTCGGCCGGTGCCGCCTCGATCGTGATGCTCGAGCTGGTGTGTTCCGCCATCGCCGTGGCTCCTCCAGATGCGGTCCGGTACAGGCTGATGTGTCTGCCGCGTGAAGGCTACCTCGGGCGTCGCGGGCGTACGTCACCACTCCAGGGCCCAGGGCCGCCCGGCGCTCGCGAAGTGCCCGACGTTGACGCACTCCGTCGACCCGATCCGCATCCTCCGGACGAGCGGCTGGTGGACGTGGCCGAAGAGCGAGTAGCGCGGCCGGGTCCTGCGGATGGCGTCGAGCAGGGCGCGGCTGCCGCGCTCGAAGCGGCGGGCCACGGTGTCGTAGACGAGCTCGGGGACCTCCGGCGGGATGTGCGTGCACAGCACGTCCACCTCGCCGACCGCCTCGATCTTGGCGGCGTACTCCTCGTCGCTGATCTCGTAGGGCGTGCGCATGGGGGTGCGCAGGCCGCCGCCGACGAAGCCGAAGACGCGGCCGCCGATCTCCACCCGCTCGCCGTCGAGGACGGTGGTGCCGGGCCCGGCGTATTCAGGCCAGAGACGTGGGATGTCGACATTGCCGTACGTGGCGTACGTCGGGGCGGGAAAGGCCGCGAACAGTTCCGCGTACTGCCTGCGGACCGCGCTCTCCACGGCGGGGCCGCGGTCGATGCCCGCCCACAGGGAGGCGCCGAACGTGCGGGCCTCCTCGAAGCGGCGCGCGGTGCGCAGCTCGACCAGGCGGGTGGCGTTCTCCTTGCCGAACAGGTCCGGGAAGATGCCGCGCGCGTGATCCGCGTAGTCGAGGAAGAGCACGAGATCGCCCAGGCAGACGACGGCGTCGGCGCCGTCGCCCGCGCGGGCCAGATCCTTGGCGTTGCCGTGCACGTCACTGACCACATGGACCCGGAAACCTGGCATGCCGGTCACCCTAAGCCGCGCGGTGCGGGGCGGGACAGGGCGGGGTGTGGGGCCGGGCGCGGCGGGGGGACCTGCGGTTACTTCCGAGTCAGGAAGTGCGTGGCGTACTGTGCGGTTCAGACCACAACGTCGTGTGACGCACGGAACATCTGGCCCGGCCCCCCTACCGAACCAGCCATACCGGTGGGTAACGTCCGGGCAGTCCAGTAGCGCTCGGCTCCCTCGACGAACCCCCCGTAAGCCCCCTCGGCTGAGCGCCTGCCCGACCTTGGACCGCACCGTCGCATCGCACAACGTCGTGGCGTCGGCGCCCTATGTAGGAGCAGCAGTCTTGCGCGAGTTCAGCCTTCCGGCCCTGTACGAGGTCCCCGCGGACGGCAATCTGACCGACATCGTCCGCCGCAACGCCGCGCAGCATCCGGATGTCGCCGTCATCGGTCGCAAGGTGAACGGACGTTGGGAGGACGTCTCGGCGACGGCCTTCCTCGCCGAGGTGCGGGCCGCCGCCAAGGGGCTGATCGCGGCGGGCGTCGGGCCGGGCGACCGGGTGGGCCTGATGTCCCGCACGCGCTACGAGTGGACGCTGTTCGACTTCGCGATCTGGAGCGCGGGCGCGGTCACCGTGCCGGTGTACGAGACCAGCTCGGCCGAGCAGATCCAGTGGATCCTCGGCGACTCGGGCGCCGTGGCCTGCGTCGTCGAGTCGGACGCGCACGCGGAGGCCGTGGAGTCCGTGCGCGACCGCCTGCCGGCCCTCGCGCACGTGTGGCAGATCGACCGGGACGCCGTGGCGGAGCTGAACCGGACGGGCGCGGAGGTCTCCGACGAGACCGTCGACGAGCGCAGCGCGGTCGCGGGCGCCGACGACCCGGCGACCATCGTCTACACCTCGGGCACCACGGGGCGCCCCAAGGGCTGCGTCCTGACCCACCGCAGCTTCTTCGCGGAGTGCGGCAACGTGGTGGAGCGGCTCAATCCGCTGTTCCGCACGGGCGAGTGCTCGGTGCTCCTCTTCCTTCCCGTCGCGCACGTCTTCGGCCGCCTGGTGGAGGTGGCCGCCCTGATGGCCCCCATCAAGCTGGGCCACGCCCCCGACATCAAACACCTCACGGACGAACTGGCCGCGTTCCGGCCGACGTTGATCCTGGGGGTGCCGCGCGTCTTCGAGAAGGTCTACAACGGGGCGCGCGCCAAGGCCCAGGCCGACGGCAAGCTCAAGATCTTCGACAAGGCCGCGGACACGGCGATCGCGTACAGCCGCGCGCTCGACGCGCCGGGCGGCCCTTCCCTGGGCCTGCGCCTGAAGCACAAGCTCTTCGACAAGCTCGTCTTCAGCAAGCTGCGGGCCGTCCTCGGCGGGCGCGGCGAGTACGCCATCTCCGGCGGCGCCCCGCTGGGCGAGCGCCTCGGCCACTTCTTCCGCGGCATCGGCTTCACCGTCCTGGAGGGCTACGGCCTCACCGAGTCCTGCGCGGCCACCGCCTTCAACCCCTGGGACCGGCAGAAGATCGGCACGGTCGGGCAGCCGCTGCCCGGCTCGGTCGTGCGCATCGCCGACGACGGCGAGGTGCTGCTGCACGGCGAGCACCTGTTCAAGGAGTACTGGAACAACGAGGGCGCCACCGAGGAGGCCCTCGCCGACGGCTGGTTCCACACCGGGGACATCGGCACGCTCGACGAGGACGGCTATCTGCGGATCACCGGCCGCAAGAAGGAGATCATCGTGACGGCGGGCGGCAAGAACGTCGCGCCCGCCGTCATCGAGGACCGCATCCGCGCGCACGCCCTCGTCGCCGAGTGCATGGTCGTCGGGGACGGGCGCCCCTTCGTGGCCGCGCTCGTCACGCTCGACGAGGAGTTCCTCGGCCGGTGGGCCCAGGAGCACGGGAAGCCCGCCGGGGCCACGGCGGCCTCGCTGCGGGAGGACCCCGAGCTGCTCGCCGCGGTGCAGCGCGCCGTGGACGACGGGAACGCGGCGGTGTCCAAGGCCGAGTCCGTACGCAAGTTCCGGGTCCTGTCCGCGCAGTTCACGGAGGACTCCGGGCACCTGACGCCGTCCCTGAAGCTGAAGCGCAATGTAGTCGCCAAGGACTACGCGGACGAGGTCGAGGCCCTGTACCGGGGGTAGCCCGCGCGGCTTGATCGGCGCTCCGCGCCTCGTCCTCAAACGCCGGACGGGCTGGATGGTTGCCGGTGCGGACCGGATCTCGTCTGCGGCCCGCACCGGAGATCTTTCAGCCCGTCCGGCGTTTGAGGACGAGGCCGCAGGCCGATGAGGGCGGGGCTACAGCAAGTCGCGCAGCCTCTCCGCCAGGAGGTCCCAGCGCCAGCGCTCCTCGACCCAGGCGCGGCCCCGCTCCCCCATCCGCCGGCGCAGCTCCGCGTCGGCGAGCAGCGCGACGATCCGCTCGGCCGCGTCCTCGGGGGACCCGCCCCGGACGACCCAGCCGGTCTCCCCGTCGAGGACGGCGTCGGGTGCCCCGCCGGAGTCCCCGGCGACGACGGGCAGGCCGGTGGCGGAGGCCTCCAGATAGACGATGCCGAGGCCCTCGACGTCGAGCCCGCCGCGGCGGGTCCTGCAGGGCATGGCGAAGACGTCCCCCGCGCCGTAGTGGGCGGGCAGCTCGGCCCACGGCACGGCCCCGGTGAACACCACGGAGTCCGCGACCCGCGTCTCGGCGGCGAGCTTGCGCAGCTCCTTCTCGTACGGCCCGCCGCCCACGATCAGCAGCACCGCGTCCGGCTCGGCGGCGAGTATCCGGGGCATGGCGAGGATCAGGGTGTCCTGGCCCTTGCGGGGGACGAGCCGGGACACGCAGACCACGACGGGGCGGTCGGTGAGGCCGAGGCGTGCCCGCACCGCGTCGCCGCCGGAGCCGGGGTGGAAGGTCTTCTCGTCGACCCCGGGCGGGAGTTGGACCATGCGCCCGGCCGCGGCGGGCGTCAGCGCGGCGGCGATGCGCGAGCGCGTGTACTCGCCGAGGTAGGTGAGGGTGTCCGTGGACTCGCCGATGCGGCCGAGGAGCTGACGGGACGCGGGCAGCTGGGCCCAGCCCGCCTCGTGCCCGTGCGTCGTCGCCACCAGGCGCCGCGCCCCGGCCTTGCGCAGCGCGGGCGCCATCAGGCCGAGCGGCGCCGCCGCGCCGAACCACACCGACGTACAGCCGTGTTCGCGCAGGAGCGAGACGGCGCGGCCGGTCACGCGGGGCGTGGGCAGCAGCATCGTCGTCCGGTCGCGGACGACCGTGAAGGGCTGCTCGGCGTCGAAGGCGGCGGTGGCCTCGGCGCCCTCGCGGCCGCGCTTCCAGGTGGAGGCGTAGACGACGAGCTCGGCCGGGTCCAGGCGCAGCGCCATGTTGTGCAGGAACGCCTGGATGCCACCGGGCCTGGGCGGGAAGTCGTTCGTGACGATCAGGGTCTTGTGCATCGCGGCTGACAGTACCGGCCGGGCGCCCCCGCGCGCCGCACGGCCCCGCCTCACACGGGCCCGCCCCCGGCCCGGGCATGATGACGAACGAATAGGAATGAAGTATCAGAAAACGGGCGAGGTGCGCATGGCGGGCACGAGCACGAACGCGAGCACGAACGCTGACGCGGACACGACCGCGGCCCCGGCCCCCGCGCCCCGGACCGGCGCCCACGAGCTGCGTCTCCTGGCCGTCTGGACCCTGACCAGGGCCGTGCTGCTGCTGTGCGTCTTCCGCGTGATCGTCACGCCAGGACCCGACGTCACCAGCGACGTCACCTTCATCTACCAGGGCTGGTTCGAGGTCCTGCGCACCGGCACGTTCCCGCTCGACGACGTCACCTGGCAGTACCCGCCCGCCGCGGCGCTCGCGGTGCTCGGGCCCGGCCTTCTGCCGTTCCTCAGCTACCCCGCCGCGTTCTTCCTGCTCTCGTTCGTGGCGGACGCGGTGGTGACGGGCCTGTTGCTGTACGCGGGCGGACGGCCGGGCCGCACGCTGCGCGGGGTGTGGGTGTGGACGGCGGGCGTGGCGCTGCTCGGCCCGACCGCCTACGCCCGGTACGACCTCATGGTGACGGCCCTCGCGGTCGCCGCCCTGCTCGCGGGGGCGCGCCGGGCCCGCGCGGCGGGGGCCCTCGCCGGCTTCGGCGCGCTGGTGAAGGTGTGGCCGGTGCTGCTGCTCGTGGGCGCCCCGCGCGGCCGGGCGACGCGGCGCTCCTGGGGCGCGGCGGCGGCCACGGCGGCCGCGGTCACGGTGGTGTTCGCCGCGGCGATGCCGGGCGCCCTCGCCTTCCTGGCCTTCCAGCGCGACCGGGGCACGGAGGTGGAGTCGCTCGGCGCGCTCGTCTTCCACGTGGCGCGCCACCTGGGCTGGCAGGGCACCGTGCAGCTCAACTACGGCTCGGTGGAGTTCCTCGGCCCCTACGTCCCGGCGGTGAGCACGGCGGCGCAGGTCCTCTCGGTGGCGGCCCTCGGCTGGCTGCTCCTGTGGCGGGCGCGGGCCCGCGCCTGGTCGGTGACCACGCCCGCGGACGCGGCCTTCGCCGCGGTGCTGCTCTTCACCACGACGAGCCGGGTGATCAGCCCGCAGTACCTGGTGTGGCTGGTCGGCGTCGCGGCGGTGTGCCTGGTGTACCGGGACAGCCGCATGGCCGTGCCCGCCCGGCTCGTGCTCGCCGCCACGCTCGTGACGTTCCTGGAGTTCCCCGTCTGGTTCTCGCACGTGGTGGCGAGCGATCCGCTCGGCGTGACGCTGCTCGTCGTCCGCAACGGCCTGCTGGTGGCGGCGGCGTTCCTGGCCTGCCGGACGCTGTGGCGGCAGACGGTCGCCGGGGCCGCCCCGGAGGTCAGCCCAGTTCCCGCCGCAGATAGTCCCGCCAGCGCGCGGTGAAGTCCTCGGGGCCGATGTCCAGGACGTCCCGCAGTTCCTCGGCCACCGCGCCCGCGCGCTCGTCGTGGGCGCCGACGGCCGCGTAGAACTCCACGAGCTTCCGCTCGCCCCACTGCTCGGCGATCATCCGGCAGGCCAGCCAGGACCCTTCGTACGCCCGGGAGAGGCGGCTCGCGTCGCCGCTGAAGCCGAAGTCCGCGTCGTCGGGGAGCGCGGCGGGCAGCGAGCCGTCCACGACCGCGCGGCGCAGCTCCGGGGCGGCCTGCTCGGGGTCGCGGCCCGTCCCCCGGTAGCCGACCCAGTCCGCGAAGCCCTCGGAGAGCCACAGCGGGGTGGCCCGCGAGGTGTCGGCGCGGGTGGCGACGTGCGTGGCCTCGTGCGTGAGGACGACCTGCTTGCCGAGGTCGCCGAGGACGCCGTACGCGTCGGGGTTGATGATGATCCGGTCGGCGGGGGCCGTGCCCGAGCCGCCCGCCTCGCCCGTGGTCACCGCGGCGATGCCCTGGTAGCCGGAGGCGGGCGCGCCGAGCAGGTCGGCCATGCCGTCCAGGGACCTCGGGACGAGCACCACGACCCGGCCCGCCCACGGGCGCGGCCAGGCGGCGCTCACGTCGGGCACCGCGTCGTCGGCGAGCCGCGCGTACCGTCTGAGGTCCGCGCGCTCCCTGCCGACGCCTAGGACCAGGCTGTGGGTGCCGCGCACGGACTCGACGCGGCCCTGGTCCCAGAGCTGCTCGGCGGCCTTGCGCGCGGGCCGCTCGGAGCTGACGTACCACCGGCCGTCGCGCTGGCGCAGGGCCAGCGCGCGGTCCACGGTGAGCGGCGCCCGGTCGTAGCCCGCGACGCGGTAGCGCAGTTCGGCGGTGGCGGTGGCCCGTGCCCCGTCGCGGTCGAAGTCCTTCAGGCGGTACGACCACGACCGCAGCGGCAGCTCGCGCACGTTGTCGAACGCGGTGAACGGGCCGCCCGTGGCCCGGTAGGCCCGCTCGTCGCGGTCGAGCACCGCCGCGGCCCGCCGGTCGAGGAGGTGGCGCACCCCGTCGGGCACGGCGTCCGCCGACTCGGGGCCGCCGCAGCCCGCGAACGCGAAGGGGGCGAGCACCGCGAGCCCGAGTCCCGCCGCCCGCACGCCACGCCCACGTCGTCGACCAGCCACGTTGTCGATCGTACGGGGGCCGGGCGCGCCGCCCGCGGCCGACGGCGGCCCACCCGCGCAATCGCGTCACTCAGACGCGTGTCACGGACGACACCGGCATCATGCCCACCGGGTCGTAGCGCACCGCGGCGCCCGGATAGGGCGCGTGCACCACCTGGCCGTTGCCCACGTACATCCCGACGTGGCTGGCGTCGTCGCGATAGGTGACCAGGTCACCGGGTTGCGCCTGGGCGAGCGGGACCTGCGTCCCGGCGTACCGCTGCGCCTGCGAGGTGCGCGGCAGGCCGACGCCCGCCTGTGCGTACGACCACTGGGTGAGGCCCGAACAGTCGAAGCCGGAGGGGCCGTTGGCGCCCCACACATAGGGCTTGCCGACCGCCGAGCGGGCCGCGGCGATGGCGGCGGCCGCGCGCGAGGACGCCGGGGCCCCGGCGCCGGAGAGGTCGGGCCTTGACTCGCCGCCGCCCGCGGAGCGCGAGGACCTGTCGTACTCCTCGCGCTGTGCCGCCGAGAGGGAGTTGAGCAGCCGCCGGGCCTTGGCCAGCTTGTCCTCGACGGAGCGCTTGTGGCGGGCGACGGTCTTGCGGCTCGACTCCAGTTCGGCCAGTTTGCGTCCCGCCTCGGCGCGCTCCTGGGCGAGGGCCCGCTGGGCGCGCTGGAGCTTGGTGAGGTGGCCGGTCTGCCGGGAGCTGATGCGGTCGAGGGCCGAGGCCTTGTCGAGATAGGCGTCCGGGTCGGAGGAGAGCATGAGGGCGAGCGAGGGGTCGATGCCGCCCGAGCGGTACTGGGCCTCGGCGAGCGTGCCGATCGTGCCGCGCATCTCGTTGATGCGCTCCTGGCCGCGGGCGACCTTGTCCTTGGACCGCTCGACCTGGCGGCGCAGCGTGTCCGCGCGCTCGTCCGCCTTGTTGTACGCCTCCGTCGCCTGCTCTGCCTGCTCGTAGAGCCGGTCCACCCTGGCCTTTGTCGCAGCCGGTGTGTCGGCGGGGGCGGCGCTCGCGGGGACCGCGAGGGCCGCGGCCGCGGTGGCGGCGGACAGCACGGTGACGGTGGCGGTGCGCGCGCTCCGGTCGAGGCCGGTGATGGCGGGACGGCGATGGGACCCCACGGGTAGCCGCTCTCCCTTCCGCTGGACGGACCCCCGCGGAAGCGGAAGCCGCACCCCGGTTGTCGGGGAACGCGCGCGACAGTAGCCGCGCGATCAGGTCGCGGCCAAAGACCCTCGGTGCCTACGCACGGTGACGCCCCGCCTCAGACGCAGGTCATCGGCGGGGCGCGGGGTCACTGGAAGGTGGCGGAATTCGCCCGATCGGGCGGTGCCGCTACGGCCGTCGGGGTCAGATCCGGACGCCGAACTGGAACGGCATGTTGTTGATCGACTCGTAGCGCACCACGGCGCCGGTGCGCGGGGCGTGCAGCACCTGGCCGTTGCCCGCGTAGAAGCCGACGTGGTGCAGGTCGCCGTAGAAGATGACCAGGTCGCCGACCTTGAGGTCGCTCTGCGACGCGATGCGGGTGCCGAAGTTGGCCTGGGCCTGCGAGGTCCGGGGTATGGAGACGTCGGCCTGGGCGTAGGCCCAGGAGGTCAGGCCGGAGCAGTCGAAGGAGCTGGGGCCGCTGGCGCCGTAGACGTACGGCGAACCGATCTTGCTCTGCGCCGCGGCGTACGCCGCCATGGTGCGGCTGGAGCCCTTGACGCCGCCCTTGGGCGCGTCCGTCTTGGGCGCGTCGGCCGCGTCCGACGCCTTGCGCTCGGCGTCGCGGCTGGCGCGGTCCTCCTTGGCCTTGAGGGCCGCGCGCTCCTTGGCGGACAGCGAGTTGAGCAGGCGCTGCGCCTCGCCGAGCTTGCCCTGGACCTCGCGCTTCTTCTTGCCGAGCTCCTCGCGCGTGGTGGCGAGGTCGGCGAGCTTGTCGGAGGCCTCCTTGCGCTGCTGCGCGAGGGTGCGCTGCTTCGCCTGGATCTTCTTGAGGGCCTCGGCCTGCTTGGTGCTCAGCTGGTCGAGCGCGGAGGCCTTGTCCAGATAGCTGTCCGGGTCCGAGGAGAGGAACAGCTGGAGCGAGGGGTCGATGCCGCCGGAGCGGTACTGCGCGCTGGCGAGCGAACCGAGGCCGCTGCGCATGTCGTTGAGGTCGTCCTGGCCGCGGGCGACCTTGTCCTGGAGGCGGTCGACCTGCTTCTCCAGCTTCTGCTGCTTCTCCTTGGCGCCGTTGAACTTCTCGGTCGCCTTCTCCGCCTCTTCGTAGAGCTTGTCGACCTTGGACTTCACCTCGTCCTTGCTCGGCTTCTCGCTCGGCGCGGCGTTGGCGGCCTGCGAGGTGAGCGCCACGGCAGCGGCGGCGGTCGCGGTGAGCACGGTCACGCGGGCGCGGCCCGGCTGCTTGAGACGACGGTGGGAAGCCACGAAGGCGGCTCCTTCGATGAGTGATCAACAGAGCGGAGGTCTGGCCGCGACCCTAGTGACCCCGTTGTGATCAGATCAAATCCTGACCGCGATAAATTCGGTCAACGAGCGTTTTCTTTACAGTTGATCGACGGACGGTAGCGGTCACTTGACGCTCCGTCGCATGCGACAGCGGTCCAATTCGGGCATAGGGAACGCCAGTTGCGGATCCCGGCTAGCCGCGCGTAAGCCGCTTCAGGAGCACCGCGGACGCCACGGGCCGCGCCCCGGCCTTGGCGATGCCGTCGGCCACCTCGCGGTCGGTCGAGGCGACGATCACCGGCCGCCCGGGCGGCTCGGCGCGCACGAGCTGGCGGATCAGCTCGTCCGCCGTGACGCCCGGCTTCGAGAACAGCACCCGGACCCCGCGCGGCGGCGCGAGCAGCACCGGCGCGGCCAGCTCGGCGCCGTCGAAGACGCAGGTGACCTCGGCCCCGGTCTGCAGCGCGAGCTGCGAGAGCGAGCCGAGCAGGCGAAGCCGCTGCTTGTCCAGGGGCATCGTGGGATAGCCGGTCTTGGTGACGTTGTAGCCGTCGACGACCAGGTGCGCCTGCGGCAGCGCGAGCAACTGGTCCAGGATCGCCGGGTCGTTCTCGGACAGGGCGCGGGCCGCGATGTCCTTGGGCGTCATCCGGCCCGGCTCGACGGCGTCCACGGTCTCGGCCGGGCGCACCGAAACCGGCGGAAGCGCGAGTTCGCGGCGCAGCCCCTGGGCCGCGTCGAGCACCGTGTCGAGCAGCAGGCGCAGCCGCATGTCCTCGACGCTGCGGCCCTCGCGCGCGGCCCTGCGGGCGGCCTCAAGGGCCGCCTCGGCCTCGCTGAGGCGGGACTTGAGGCGCCGGGTCTCGCTGTCGGCCGCCGAGAGCTGCGTCTGGTCCTCGGCGCGCGCCGCCTCGGCGTCGGCGGCGGCCTTGCGCAGGGCCGCCTCGCCGCGTTTGACGTCGCTGAGTGCCCCGCGCAGCTTGCGGTGCATCGATTCGGCTTCCTTCTTCGCCGCGTCCAGCTCCGCGCGCAGGCGCTCGGTCTCGGCCTTGGTGTGGGCGCGGGCGGCGGCGAGCTCCGCGCGCAGGCGCTCCAGCTCGGCCCGGGTCTCCTCGTCGGCGCGCTCGGCGTCCGCCCGCTGGGCCTCCTCGCCCGCGGCGGTGACGAGCTTCACCCAGCCGGTGGGGCGCAGCACATAGGCGGCGGCCGCCACGTCAAGGGGGTCGGCGGCGGGCGGCGGGGTGCCCGCGTCCAGGGCGCCGGTCAGCTCGGGCTGGGCCTCCCGCAGGCGTTCGCCGATGCGCTGGCGGAACACCGGGTCGTTCTCCAGGGCCGCGGCCATGGCGTTGCCCGCGAACTTCACGCGCCTGGTGGGCGTGAAGCGCGCGTACTGCCGCAGCTGCGGCGGCAGTTCGCCCACCGTGAGCCCGCCGAAGCCGTCCGACACGATCTGTACGACCGCCCGCCGCACGCCGTCGGGCAGCGGACGGTCGAGCACCTCGGCGGCGCCGTCCTCCGGCGCTTCGCCCGCGCTCTCCACCATCGGTCACCCCACTAGCTGTGCGGGGCCCGCTCCCGTCAGGAGCCGGCCCCGGGCCTGTCCACGAGTTCCACCTGGTCCACCGCGTTGCACCAGCGGCAGCGGACCGACTCGATGGTCTCACTGACCACCTCGCGTTCCTCGACGTTCGGCTCTCCGGCCAGGTCGAGGTGCACGTATTCGACGACCTTCGAGGAGCGGGTCACGTCGAACCGCGTGAGGTTGCCGCAGAGCGTGCAGCGCCATCGGGTGGTGTCGGTCGGCAGGGGAACCGTCATCGTGACGTTCGCTTTCCTTCGGGAGGCCGTGATGCGTATTTCCCGTAACCCTAAGGCCTGCGTAAGGACCACCGTGCGCACCTCTGGAGGGTGCCCCTCCGGCGCACGGGTCCACCCGGGCGAGGCGGTCTGTACCGTTTGGCTCGCTTACGCCATGCTCTGCGCATGATCAACACGTGGGGCGCGGCGACGGGCCGTGCGCTCAGGCACCCGACCGCCCCGGTGACGTACGCGCTGATCGCCGTCTGCTGCGTCGTCTTCGTCCTGTCGCCGCTGTCCGGGCTCAACCCCTCGTACGGCACGGGCGACCGGATCGTCGCCGCCCAGCAGGCCTACTTCGAACGCTGGGGGGTGGTACCCGTCGAACTCCTCAGCGGCAAGCCGCGCGCCGCCCTCACCCCTCTGACGGCCCTGTTCGTGCACGGCAGCTGGCTCCACCTCCTGGGCAACATGCTGTTCTTGTACGTGTTCGGGGTCATGGTCGAGGAACGCATGGGCCACCTCCAGTACGCGCTCTTCACCGTGGGCTGCGGTTGTCTCGCCCTGTTCGGCTACGCCGTCGCGCACGCCGGGTCGGGCCAGACGCTCGTCGGCGCCTCCGGGGCGATCTCCGCCGTGCTCGGCGCCTTTCTCTATCTCTTCCCGAAGGCGCGCGTCACCAGCCTCTTCCCGTTCCTGTTCTTCCTGCCCCTGCGGTTTCCGGCCTGGGTGGTGCTGCCGTTCTGGGTGGCGCTCCAGTGGGTGGCGGCGGGGCAGCAGCGGCAGGGGCCCGGCGTGGCCTATCTGGCGCACCTGGTGGGCTTTTCGCTCGGGTTTGTCTACGCCTGGGTGCGCTGTCGGCGGGCGGATAGAGTGAAAGCCTCAGGACCGGCCACCGAGGGAGACAGCCAGCCGTGATCACCGCGATCGTGCTCATCAAGACCAGCGTGGACCGGATCCCGGAGATCGCCGAGTCGATCGCCGCCCTCGACTGCGTCAGCGAGGTCTTCTCCGTCACGGGCACGTACGACCTGATCGCCATGGTCCGGGTGGCCCGCCACGACGACCTGGCGGACGTCATCCCCGGCCGGATCAGCAAGATCCCGGGCGTCGAGGGGACGGACACGCACGTCGCGTTCCGTACGTACTCACAGCACGACCTGGAGGCCGCGTTCGCGATCGGCCTCGACTCCTGACGGCGGGCGCCGCCGGATGAGGGTTTCTTCATCCCCGGCTCATCCTGATGACGCGGTACGCCCCGCACGCTCGCTGCCATGGTCTTCTCCCACCGCATGGCAGCCCTCGCGGCCGTCGTGGCGATCCCCCTCGGCATCGCCGCGACCAGCTACGCCCTGACGGACTCCCCCGCGGAGCCCAAGGTCCCGCCCAAGGTGGAGCTGGAGAGCGGCTCCCCGTCGGGCACGCCGGCGGCGCCGGAGCCCACCCCGAGCGACCAGGTCGTCGACCGGCCTCCGGTCAGCGAGAGCTCCGAGGAGAGCGGGAACGGCAAGGGCGGCACGGGGAACGCGGATGACGATGACGACGACCGGGGCTCCGGATCCGGCACCCCCGGGAAGCCGGGAGACGACGCGGACGACGACGCCGACGACGGACCGGGCGACGACGGCTGACCCCCACGGCTCCCCCGGCCCCCCGGACTCCCCCGAGCCCCCCGGCTCCCGGGGAGCCGTGCGCCGCCGCATCTCCGCGCGCGTGCGCATCCTGCTGTGGCTGCTCGTGGTGATGGCGGTCGCGTTCGCCGCGGTCGCCGCGACCACCCGCTCGATCCTGCTGCGCGACGTCGACCACCGGGTGAACCGGCTGCTCACCCAGGAGACCGGGGAGTTCACCCACTTCGAGGACCGGGGCGTCGACCCGGTGACCGGCGATCCCTTCACCGACCCGCGCCGCCTCCTCAAGGTCTTCCTTGAGCGGCAGTACGCCGACCCGGGCGAGGAGCTGATCGGCCTCGTCCGCCGCCCCGGGCAGGGCCCCGCCCAGCTCACCCAGGCCCGTGAGCTGTCCGTGGCGCACCCGCTGCACCGCGACCCCGCGGCCCGCCGCCAGATCTTCGCGGCCGAGGGCTCCACCGGCACCCTCGAGCGGCCCTCCGGCGAGCTGCGCTGGGCCAAGGTCGAGGTGGCCCCGCACGGCGGCGAGCCGGAGGCGGCCTTCGTCGTCGCCTTCCACCCGGGCGGCGAACAGGCCAAGGCGGACGACGTGTTCCGCATCCTCCTGGCCATCTCCGGCGTGGCGCTGCTGCTCACGACCGGCATCGGCTGGGTGGTCGCCGGGCGCATCCTCAAGCCGGTCCGCCTGGTGCGCACCGCCGCCGCCCAGCTCACCGAGCAGGACCTGACCCGGCGCATCCCGGTGCGCGGGCACGACGACGTCGCCGCGCTCGCCGGGACGTTCAACGGCATGCTGGACCGCCTGGAGCGGGCCTTCGCCGCGCAGCGCGAGTTCGTCGACGACGCCGGGCACGAGCTGCGCACCCCGATCACCATCGTCCGCGGCCACCTGGAGCTGATGGGCGACGACCCGGCCGAGCGCGAGGAGACCGTGCGCCTGGTCACCGACGAGCTGGACCGGATGAGCCGCATCGTGGAGGACCTGCTCCTCCTCGCCAAGGCCGAGCGCCCGGACTTCATCACCCCGGAGCCGGTGCGGCTCGCCGAGCTCACCGCCGACGTCTTCGTCAAGGTCCGCACGCTCGGCGAGCGCCGCTGGGAGCTGGCCGAGGTCGCCGACCGCGAGGCCGTCCTCGATCCGCAGCGCATCACCCAGGCCATGGTCCAGCTCGCCCAGAACGCCGTGCAGCACACCACCCGCGGCGAGCGCATCCGCGTGGGCTCCCGCGTCGCGGGCCGGCGCATCGAGCTGTACGTGGCCGACAGCGGGCCCGGCGTCCAGGCCCAGGACGCCGAGGTCATCTTCGAGCGCTTCCGGCGCGGCACGTCCCGGCGCGGCGCCCGCACCAGCGGCGCGGGCCTGGGGCTCGCCATCGTCCGCGCGATCGCCGAGGCCCACGGCGGCCGGGTGGGCCTCGACGCCACCGAGGGCGGCGGCGCCACCTTCGCCCTCACCCTGGAACTCGTCCGCCCCCTGGAAGAGGTACGCACGTGAACCGCATCCTCATCGTCGAGGACGAGGAACGCATCGCCTCCTTCGTCGAGAAGGGCCTGCGCGCCAACGGCTTCACCACCACCGTGGTCGGCGACGGCGACGCCGCCTTCGCCTACGCCGTCACCGGCGGCTTCGACCTGGTCGTCCTGGACATCGGCCTGCCCGGCCGCGACGGCTTCACCGTGCTGCGCGAACTGCGCGAGGCCCGGGTGACGGTGCCGGTGATCGTGCTGACCGCCCGGGACTCCGTGCGGGACACGGTGGCCGGTCTCGAGGGCGGCGCCGACGACTGGATGACCAAGCCGTTCCGCTTCGAGGAACTCCTCGCCCGGGTGCGCCTGCGGCTGCGCACGGCGGCGCGGGCGCCGGAGGTGACGGTCCTCAAGTCGGGCTCGCTCTCGCTGGACCTGCGCACCCGCAGGGCCCGCTCCGGGGAGCGGACGGTGGACCTGACGGCCCGTGAGTTCGTGCTCCTGGAGCTGTTCCTGAGACACCCGGGGCAGGTGCTCGCCCGCGAACAGATCCTGTCCCACGTGTGGGGGTACGACTTCGACCCCGGGTCCAACATCGTGGACGTCTACGTACGGGCGCTGCGCAAGAAGCTGGGCGCGGAACGCCTGGAGACGGTGCGCGGGATGGGGTACCGGCTGCCCGCCTGAGCCGTGGCCCGAGCCGTGCTCCGGCCCCCTCGCCGAGGCGGGCGCGCTCGGTGAAGTTTCCTTCATGTGGGGCTCATTGAGGGCTCACCGCGCCCCGCGACGCTGGGCGCGTGACAGCGACACCGCGGCAACTGATCCTCCTGTGCCTGGCCCTGAGCCTGTGCGCGCTCCTCGCCGTCCCCGGCAACTTCCCCGGCCTCGGCGGCGACGCCCGGCTCACGCTCGCCGTGTTCGCGCTCGCGACCTGTGCCTGGATCGGCACGCCCATCGACGACACGTACATCGCGCTCGGCGCGGGGCTCGCCCTCACCGCCACCGGCGTGATCAGCAGCGACACCCTCTTCGGCACCCTCGGGGACGAGACGGTGTGGCTGCTGATCTGCGCGTTCGTCCTCGCGGCCGCGGTGGCGCGCAGCGGCCTCGCGGGGCGTGCGGCGGCCTTCCTGGTCAGCGGGGCGCGCAGCGTCCGGCAGCTGACGCACCTGACGACCGCCGCGCTCGTGGTCACGGCGTTCGCGGTGCCCGCCACGTCGGGCCGGGCCGCGCTCGCGCTGCCCGTCTTCCTCGCCCTCTCCAAGGTCCTGGCCGACCGCAGACGACTGGCGGTGATGCTGGCGCTGCTCTTCCCGACCGTCATCCTGCTGTCGGCGGTCGCGACCCTGATCGGCGCCGGAGCGCATCTGATCACGGTGTCCGTCCTGTGGGAGAGCACCGGACAGGAGATCGGCTTCACGAAGTGGCTGCTGCTCGGCCTGCCGCTGGCGATCGCCTCGTCCCACCTCGCCGCCGAGGCCGTGCTCCTGACGACCACGCGCCGCGCGGACCGCGAAGGTCCTGTCGCCATCACAGCGGAGCAGATACAGGAGCACACCGAACAGCCCGTGACCGGCCCCTGGGAGGCCGCCGAGACGCGCTGCGCGCTGCTGCTCGGCACGGTCGTCGCGCTGTGGTGCAGCGAGCCGCTGCACCGCGTCCCGCCCGCCGTGGTCGCGCTGATCGGCGCGGTCGTCGCGGCCTCGCCCGCGCTCGGCACCGTCCGGCTCAAGGACGCCCTGAAGACCGTGCCGTGGTCGCTGCTGCTCTTCATGGCGGCGACGATGGCGATGGGCGTGGCGCTCGCCGAGTCGGGCGCCGCGAAGTGGCTGGTGACGGGCCTTCCCGTCGACGTGCCGCCCTGGCTCTTCCTCGCCGTCGTCATCACGGTCAGCACGGCGGCCCATCTGGTCCTGCAGTCCCGCTCGGCCCGTTCGTCGGTGCTCGTGCCGCTGGTCGTGGCCGCCGCCGTGGGCGCGGGTGTGAACCCGGTCGCCGCGGCCCTCGCGTCCACGGCCGCCGCGGGCTTCTGCCACACCCTGCCCGCCTCGGCGAAGCCGGTGACCCTGTTCGCCGACATCCCCGGCACCCCCACCTACACCCCGCGTGACCTGCTGCGGCTCTCCGCCGTCCTGGCCCCGCTCACGGCCGCGCTCGTCCTGCTGTTCGCCCTCGCGGTGTGGCCGCTGCTCGGCGTGCCCGTCAGCCGCTGAGCCCGCCCCCCGCCCTCAAGGAGTACGCCCCATGCCGACCACGTCCCCCGCGCCGTCCTCGATCCGCCGTGTCGCCGTCGCCCCCAGCGGCTTCAAGGAATCCCTGTCCGCCCAGTCCGCCGCCGAGGCCATCGCGCAGGGCGTCCGGCGCGTCCTGCCCGCCGCCGAGGTCGATCTGATCCCGCTCGTGGACGGCGGCGAGGGCACCGCGCAGGGCCTCGCCGCGGCCACCGGCGGGCGGCTCGTCGCCCTGCCCGCCACCGGCCCGGTCGGCGAGCGCATCGGCACCCACTTCGCCCTCCTCGACTCGGGCACCGCCGTGGTGGAGATGGCGGCGGCCGCGGGCCTGCGCCTGGTGCCGCGCGAGCTGCGCGACCCCGGCGCCACCACGACGTACGGCGTGGGCGAGCTGATCCGCGCCGCGCTCGACACCGGTGCCCGGCGCATCCTGGTGGGCTGCGGCGACTCGGGCACGTCGGACGGCGGCGCGGGCGCGCTCCAGGCCCTCGGCGTCCGCCTCCTGGACGCGGACGGCTGGGAACTGCCGCGCGGCGGCCGGGAGCTGCCGCGCCTGCACCACGTCGACGCCTCCCGCGCCGACCCGCGGCTCGCGGAGGCCGAGCTGCTCGTCGCCTGCAACCAGCACAACGTCCTGTGCGGCGAGCAGGGCGTGGCCCGCGTCTTCGGCCCGCAGAAGGGCGCGACCCCGGCCCAGGTCGAGGAGCTCGCCGCGGGCCTGGAGCGCTGGGCGTACGTCCTCACCCGCGATCTGAAGGTGACCACCGACCTGTTCCACGGCCCCGGCACCGGCGCCTCCGGCGGCCTCGGCGCGGGTCTCGCCGCGCTCGGCGCCCGGCTGCTTCCCCGCTTCGACGTCCTGCTCGACCACCTCGACCTGGACGCCCGCCTGGCCCGCGCCGACCTCGTCGTCACCGCGGAGGGCGCCCTCGACCGGCAGACGCCGCGCGGCAAGGTCCCGGCCGAAGTGGCCCGCCGCGCCAAGCTGTTCGACCGCCCGGTGCTCGCCCTCGCGGGCACCATCGGCGACGGGGCGCACCTGGTGCGGGCCGCGGGCGTGGACGCCTACAGCTCGATCCTGCCCGCCCCGGTGACGCTCACGGAGGCGCTCGGCCGGGGGGCCGAGTTCCTCACCGACGCCACCGAGCGGGCCCTGCGGATGATCGTGCTCGGCTCACGCCTTCCGGGTCAGGCGGCCGTCGCCTCGCTGTCGGTGTCGGGCACGCAGCGCCCGTCCTCGGTGCGGTAGCTCCACCGCGCGCCGTCGCTCACCAGCTCCTTGACGGCCCGTACGAACCGCTCGACGTGCTCGTCCGGGGTGCCCGCGCCGAAGCTCACGCGGATCGCGTTCAGCGACCGCTCGCCGGGCGCGGCCTCCGGGGCGCCGCACTCGCCGGGCTCGTCGGGCGCGCTGCCGAGGAGCGTGCGCACCAGCGGGTGCGCGCAGAACAGGCCGTCGCGCACACCGATGCCGTACTCGGCGGAGAGCGCGGCGGCGAAGTGCGAGCTGTTCCAGCCGTCGACCACGAAGGAGATGACCCCGACGCGGGGCGCGTCGTCGCCGAACAGCGAGAGCACCCGCACCTCGGGGACCTCGGCGAGCCCCTCGCGCACCGTCCGGATCAGCTGCCGCTCGCGCGCGACCAGGGCGTCGAACCCGGCCTCGGTCAGGGCCTTGCAGGCGGCGGCGATGGAGTAGGCCCCGATCACGTTCGGCGAGCCGGCCTCGTGCCGGGCGGCGGTGTCGTGCCACTCGACGTCCACTCCCCCGTCGGTGCGCCGCGTCACCGTGCGCGAGGCGCCGCCGCCGGCGAGGTAGGGCTCGGCGGCACGCAGCCAGTCGGCTCGCCCCGCGAGCACCCCGGAGCCGAAGGGCGCGTACAGCTTGTGCCCGGAGAAGGCGACCCAGTCGACGTCCAACTCCGCGATGTCCAGGGGGTGGTGGGGCGCGAGCTGCGCGGCGTCGAGGACGATCCGGGCGCCGTGCGCGTGCGCGGCGGCGGCCAGCTCCCGCACCGGCCACAGCTCACCGGTGACGTTCGAGGCGCCGGTCACGCACACCAGGGCGGGCCCGTAGGGGTCCCGGTCGGCGAGCGCGCGCTCCAGGTTCCGCACCGCGTCGCCGGGCGTACGGGGGGCGTTGAGGTACGTGACGCGCGCGTCGCGCCACGGAAGCAGCGAGGCGTGGTGCTCGGTCTCGAAGACGAAGACCTGGCAGTCGGCGGGCAGGGCGGCGGCGAGCAGGTTCAGCGAGTCCGTGGTGGACCGGGTGAAGACCACCTGATCGCCCTCGCGGCACCCGAGGAACTCGGCCACCGTCCTGCGGGCGTTCTCGAACAGGTCGGTCGAGAGCTGGGACAGGTATCCGGCGCCGCGGTGCACGCTGCCGTAGTACGGCGCGTACGCGGCCACGTCGTCCCACACCCGCTGCAGCGCCGGGGCGCTCGCCGCGTAGTCGAGCGCCGCGTACGTCACCTCGCCGCCGGTGACGAGGGGCACGGTCACGTCACGGCCGAGCACGGGCAGCGGCTCGGCGCAGCAGGGGTCGGCGGACTCGGCGGCAGCGGCGGCGGTGGCGGTGGCAGCGGTGGAGGCAGGCATGGCGAACTCCCGTAAGAGGCAGGCGAGATCACTGTGCGGACAGCGGTCGACGCGACCGGTCAACGGCACAGGAGAAGTGATGAGGAGATAGGAGATGAGGGGCCTTCGGCCCTATCGCATTCGCTGGCTCACGAGACTGCTCCCTCGACGACCAGGACCCCTGGTGACGCGAGGGGTCCGCGCTTGCGGTGAACCTTGCTGTTCACCGCCTGGTCTTCACCCGGGGCACCCCGCCACGGACGGAGGGTTGCCGGACAGCGGGCCGGGGCCGTAGTCGCTGTCACTCATGACCTGCGCAGCATCTTGCCACACGATCTTCAACGCGCAACACCGCAGTCCAGGATCCGGACTGCGGTGTGCGCCACACCCTGCTCGCGGTCAGCGGTTGCTGGCCGTCACCCAGCGCGCGAGGGCGGCCCGCGCGGCGCCCGAGTCGATCGAGTCGGCCGCCTTCGCCATGCCCGCGCGGATCCGCTCCGCGAGCGGGCCCTCGCCGGGCTCCAGGGCGACGAGCGCGGCCGCCGCGTTCAGCAGCACCGCGTCCCGCACGGGGCCTCTCTCGCCGTCCAGGAGCCGCCGCGCGACCTCCGCGTTGTACGAGGCGTCGGCGCCCCGGAGCGCCTCGACGGGCACCACGTCGATGCCGACGTCGCGCGGGTCGAAGGCCTCCTCGCGGACGCCGCCGTCGCGGACCACCCACACCCGGGACGTGGCCGTGGTGGTGAGCTCGTCCAGGCCGTCGTCGCCGCGGAAGACCAGGGCGGAGGAACCGCGCTCGGCGAGCACGCCCGCGAGGATCGGCGCCATCCGCGCGTCCGCGACCCCGGTGGCCTGGGCCCGGACCTTCGCCGGGTTGGTCAGCGGGCCGAGGAAGTTGAACGTGGTGCGGATGCCCAGCTCGCGCCGCGCGGGCGCCACGTGCCGCAGCGCCGGGTGGAACTTCACCGCGAAGCAGAAGGTGATCCCGGCCTCCTCCGCGACCTCGCGCACCCGCTGCGGCGTCAGCTCCAGATTGACGCCGAGCTTCTCCAGGACGTCGGAGGCGCCGGACGCGCTGGACGCCGCCCGGTTGCCGTGCTTGACGACCTTCGCGCCCGTCCCGGCGACCACGATCGCGGACATGGTGGAGATGTTGACGGTCTTGGCGCCGTCGCCGCCGGTGCCGACGATGTCGACGCTCGGGCCCGGCACGTCGATGACGTGCGCGTGCGCGTACATGGCGCGGACGAGACCGGAGATCTCCTCGACGGTCTCCCCCTTGGCGCGCAGCGCGACGGCGAAGCCCGCGATCTGCGCGTCGGTCGCCTCGCCGCGCATGATGCGGTCCATCGCCCAGGCCGTGTCGTCGGCGCTCTGGTCGCGGCCGTCGAGCAGGCCGTTCAGCACGTCGGGCCAGGAACGGGCCGCCGCGGTGTCGCCTCCTGCGGGGGTCACAGCGCTCATGGCCGCTCCTGAGTTCATCGAGGGATCCGTCCCCACCTCTGGGGGTGACCCCACCCTATCCAGCCCGCGGACGGCGAAGAGCCCCGTCCAGGTGCTGGACGGGGCTCTTGCCGTGGCGACCGTAACGGTCCGGAACCTAAGGGATCAGTGGTGACCGTGGCCGCTCGTGATCTCCTTGTACTCGTCGACCGTCGGCTTCGGGATCTGGCCGTCCTCGCCGTACATGCCCTTGGACAGCTTCGCCCGCAGCTTCTGCGAGCCCGTCACCTTGCGCTCGACGCCGTTCTCGTCGACCGTCGCGCCGATCTCGAGCGGCTTGTACTGCTCGTGCGCGGTGAGGGTGTGCAGCTGGTCCTGGTCGAGCGGCTCGTGCACCTCGATGAACTCACCGTGCGGCAGGCGCTTGATGATGCCGGACTCGCGTCCGTGCAGCACCTTGTCCTTGTCGCGGCGCTGGAGGCCCAGGCAGATCCGCTTGGTGACGACGAACGCGATGACCGGTCCGACGAAGAAGAAGATCCGGACGAACCAGGTGATCGAGTTGATCGACAGGTGGAAGTGCGTGGCCCACAGGTCGTTTCCACCACCGACCAGCATGATCATGTACGCGGTGATCCAGGCGACGCCGAACGCGGTCCGCGTCGGGGCGTTGCGCGGGCGGTCCAGGATGTGGTGCTCGCGCTTGTCGCCGGTGACCCAGGACTCGATGAACGGGTAGACGGCGATGGCCGCGAGGACCAGCGGGAAGATCACCAGCGGGATGAACACGCCCAGGACCAGCGTGTGGCCCCAGAGGTTGATCTCCCAGCCCGGCATGACACGGATCAGACCCTCGGCGAAGCCCATGTACCAGTCGGGCTGGGCGCCGGTGGACACCTGGTCCGGTCGGTACGGGCCGATCGCCCAGATCGGGTTGATCGAGGCGATCGCCGCGACGGCCGCGATGACACCGAAGACCAGGAAGAAGAAGCCTCCGGCCTTGGCCATGTAGACCGGGAGCAGCGGCATGCCGACGACGTTCTTGTTGGTCTTGCCGGGACCCGCGAACTGCGTGTGCTTGTGGTAGAAGACCAGGATCAGGTGCGCCACCACGAGGCCGAGCATGATGCCCGGCAGCAGCAGGATGTGGACCGAGTAGAAGCGGGCCACGAAGTCGCCGCCGGGGAACTCGCCGCCGAACAGGAACATCGACAGGTACGTACCGACGATCGGCACGGACAGGACCGCGCCCTGCATGAAGCGGACACCGGTGCCGGAGAGCAGGTCGTCGGGGAGCGAGTAACCGGTGAAGCCGGTGAACATGCCGAGGACGAACAGCAGGAAGCCGAACAGCCAGTTGACCTCACGCGGCTTGCGGAAGGCGCCGGTGAAGAACACGCGCATCATGTGCACGAACATGCCGGCGAGGAAGATCAGCGCCGCCCAGTGGTGGATCTGCCGGATGAGCAGACCACCGCGCACATCGAAGGAGATGTGCATGGTCGAGTTGAACGCCTCGGACATCAGCTGGCCCTGCAGGGGCACGTAGCTGCCGTGGTACTCCACCTCGTTCATCGACGGGTGGAAGAACAGCGTCAGATACACACCCGTGAGGATGATGATGATGAAGCTGTAGAGGCAGATCTCACCGAGCATGAAGGACCAGTGGTCCGGGAAGATCTTGCGCATGTTGGCCTTGGCCAGGGAGTAGATCCCCAGGCGGCCGTCGGCCCAGTCCGCGACCCGCTCGCCGGCGGGTGCTTTCTTGCGTGAGTCGGCCGCGGGGGCGGCCGTCGCCGTGGTGTTCTCGGTGCTCATCCGCGCTCCCAGAAGGCAGGACCGACGGGCTCTTCGAAGTCGCCGTGCGCCTCGAGGTAGCCCTCCTCGTTCACGCCGATCTTCAGCTGCGGAAGGGCGTGACCGGCGGGGCCGAAGATGACTCGGGCGCCGTCGGAGAGGTCGAAGGTGGACTGGTGGCACGGGCAGAGGACGTGGTGCGTCTGCTGCTCGTACAGGGAGATCGGGCAGCCCACGTGGGTGCAGATCTTGGAGTACGCGACGATGCCCTCGTGCGACCACGCCAGCTCGCGCTTGTCCTTGATGTCGGCCGGCTGGAGCCGGACGATCATCAGGGCGGCCTTGGCGATCTGGGTCTGGAAGTCGTGGTCGTGCTCCTCCAGGCCTTCCGGCTTGGCGAAGGTCAGCGAACCGACGGCCACGTCCGAGGGACGCAGCGGCTCGTTCGTGTTCATGTTCACGAGCAGCTTGCCCTTGGACCACAGGGTGTGCCGCAGCTTGTCCTCCGGCAGCGGACCGAGGTCACGCAGCAGGACGACGCCGGACAGCGGAACCAGGGTCAGCGCGCCGAACATGGTGTTGCGGATCAGCTTGCGCCGGCCGAGCTGGGACTCCTTCGCGCCCTGCGCGAAGTCCGCCATGACCTTGGCCTTGACGTCCGGCTCGGCCTCGATCGCGTGCCGCTCGTCGGCGACCTCTTCGTCGGACATCAGGGTGCGGGCCCAGTGGACCGCGCCCGCGCCGATGCAGAACAGCGCCACGCCGAGGGTCATGCCGAGCGCGAAGTTCAGCGCGCTGATGTGCCCGATCGGCCAGATGTAGACGTTCTTGTCGACCGGGAACGCCACGTACGAGGCGATGAAGCCGACGGTCGCCAGCATCGAGATGGTGAAGAGCATCGCGACCGTGCGCTCGGAGCGCCGGGCGGCCTTCTCGTCGATGTCCTGGACGCGGTGCTCGTGCGGCGGCAGGCCCGGGTCCGCGAACGGGTCCTCGGCTACGGCCACCGCGCCGTGCGCGGACTCCTGCTCGCTCGGCAGGTTCTCTTCTGGGGTTTCTTGGCTACTCATGACTTCTTGGCCTTTGCGGTCCGGGCGGCGACCCACACGGCGACCGCGATCAGCGCGCCGAGGCCGAAGATCCAGGCGAACAGACCCTCGCTGACCGGTCCGAGACCGCCCAGCTTGAGGCCGCCCGGGCTCTCGGTCTTCTCGCTGTTGACCGCGTCGATGTACGCGATGATTTCCTTCTTGTTCTTCTCCGGCATCGTCGTGTCGGGGAAGGAAGGCATGTTCTGCGGGCCGGTCTGCATGGCCTCGTAGATGTGCTTCTTGCTGACGCCTTCGAGGCTCGGCGCGAACTTGCCGTGGGTCAGCGCGCCACCCTCACCGGTGAAGTTGTGGCACTGGGCACAGTTGGTGCGGAACAGCTCGCCGCCCTTGGCGATGTCGGCGCCCTTCGGGTCGACCTGCTTCTCGGTCGGGACGGAGGGGCCGGCACCGAGCGAGGCCACGTACGCGGCCAGCTGGTCGATCTCGGCCTGGCTGTAGATGACCTTCTTCTTCGGCGCCTGGGCGCCCTGCTGCTGCAGCGGCATCCGGCCGGTGCCGACCTGGAAGTCGACAGCCGCGGCGCCGACGCCGACCAGGCTCGGGCCGTCGGAGCCGCCCTGACCGCCGGTTCCGTGGCAGCTGGAGCAGCCCACGGCATAGAGCTTCTTGCCCTCGTCAATGGCGAGGGACTGAGCGGTTTCGTCGGCCTGCGCCTTGTCCGCCGGGGCGAACGCGGCGTACAGCCCCCCGGTGGCCGCCAGCGCGAGGAGTAGGACGACGACCGCCGCCAGCGGATGGCGTCGTCGTGCGGAGAGCTTTTTCACGGATTACCCCGGTGTCAGGATCTTCTGCGTCGATGCTTCTGGAATGTGTCGGTACGTCGGGCGCGTCGGACGGCACTGGGCCGCCGTGCTCCCGGCGCCGACTACTTGATCATGTAGATCGTGGCGAAGAGGCCGATCCAGACGACATCGACGAAGTGCCAGTAGTAGGACACGACGATGGCGGCGGTCGCCTGCTCGTGGGTGAACCTCCTGGCCGCGTACGTACGGCCGAGGACCAGCAGGAAGGCGATGAGACCGCCCGTCACATGCAGTCCGTGGAAGCCGGTGGTCAGGTAGAAGACCGAGCCGTAGGGGTCCGACGAGAGCGAAAGGCCCTCGTGCTTGACCAGCTCGGTGTACTCGAAGACCTGGCCGCCGATGAAGATCGCACCCATGATGAAGGTGACGATGAACCACATCCGGAGCTTCTTCACGTCACCGCGCTCGGCGGCGAACACGCCGAGCTGACAGGTGAGGGAGGAAAGCACCAGGATCGTGGTGTTGGTCGCCGAGAACGGGAAGTTCAGGGCATCGGCCATTTCCTTCCAGTGGTCGGGACCGGTCACCGATCGCAGGGTGAAGTACATCGCGAAGAGGGCCGCGAAGAACATCAGCTCGGAACTCAGCCAGATGATGGTTCCGACGCTGGTGAGGTTCGGTCGATTGACCGGCGGGTG
This sequence comes from Streptomyces spectabilis, assembly GCF_008704795.1. Lineage (NCBI taxonomy): Bacteria > Bacillati > Actinomycetota > Actinomycetes > Kitasatosporales > Streptomycetaceae > Streptomyces > Streptomyces spectabilis. Next base: position 2,905,351 of record NZ_CP023690.1, read on the forward strand.
CGCGTGCCCGGTGTCTACTGTCGTTGCTGTCGCCACGACCGACATTATGTCGGTCGCTTATCCCGCCCTCACCCCGGGGGGTGCCGTTCGGAGTGTCTGCGGCGTGTGTCCTGCCCGGATGGCCCATCGCGGCACTGTCCGAACCGGTGTTGACGGGGTGTCGGGAGGAGTAGCATCCGCGCGAGATCCCTCGACGACGCGGAGGAACCATGCAGCCGACCGCCACGGTGTTGATCTACAGCGATGACGCGAGCACGCGCGAACAGGTCCGCCTCGCGGCCGGGCGCAGGCCCGCAAGTGACGTCCCCGAGGTCCGCTTCGTCGAATGCGCGACGCTGCCCGCGGTCCTCAAGGAGCTCGACCACGGCGGCATCGACGTGTGCGTGCTCGACGGCGAGGCCGCACCCGCGGGCGGCATGGGCGTCTGCCGCCAGATCAAGGACGAGGTCTTCCAGGCCCCGCCGGTGCTGCTGCTCATGGGGCGCCCGCAGGACGCCTGGCTGGCCACCTGGAGCCGCGCCGAGGCGGCGGTGACCCTGCCGGTCGACCCGGTGGAGTTCGCCGCCGCCCTGGCCTCTCTGCTGCGTTCCCGGGCCGCTCTGAGCGCCTAGGAGCCGCGCCCCCGCCCTGCGTGCCCCTAGGCCGACTGGGGGCGCAGGCGGGTCGCCTCCACCGCCGCGCGGCCCGCCTTGGTGTCCGCCAGGAGGGCGCTGCCCTTGCGCCAGGTCTTCCAGGGGACGTTCCAGTCGCCGTAGCCGTTGCCGAAGTGGTCCATGTCGGCGCCGTAGCTGTTGACGACCTCGACGATGTCACCCTGACGGACCGTCTCGTAGAACCAGGCGGCGTTGCCCGTGCTCATGCCGGTGCAGCCGTGGCTGGTGTTGGCGTAGCCCTGGGAGCCCACCGACCAGGGGGCGGCGTGCACATATTCGCCGCTGTCCGTCACCCTCGTCGCGTAATAGACCATTTTGTCGTAGAAGTCCGAGGCGCCGATGCTGGCGCTGGTCATCCGTACGACGTACTCCTTGCCGAGCACCACCTTGATGCCGTTGCGCGTGGAGTAGCCGGGCTTGCCGGTGGTCACCGGGATGGAGTTGATCTCCTCGCCGTTGCGGTAGACCGTCATCCAGTGGGAGCCGGCGTCCGTGACGGCCACGACCTTGTCGCCGGTGGTGAGCTTCAGGGGCTTGGACTCGGCGCCCCACAGCTTGTCGGTGACCTTCACGCCCTCCAGGTTGCTGTGCGCCTGGATGGTGGCGTGGGTGGGCCAGAACTCCTTGGGGCGGTAGTGCAGCGTCCTGCTGTCCACCCAGTGCCAGGAGCCCTCCGTCGCGGGCTGCGAGCGGACCTTGAGCGCCCGCTCGACGACGGCCCTGGCCGCCTTGGCCTTGACGGGGGCGCTGAGCTTCGCGGTGACCGGCTGGCCGACGCCGTACTTGCCCGCCTCCGGGCCGAAGGTGACCTTCAGCTGCCGCTTCTTGGCGGCCGCGGCGGTGTCGAAGGCCAGGACCTTGCGGCCGGGCGAGCCCTCGTCGTCCTCCGTGCTCACCCGGACGGTGTAGTGCGCGCCCGCCGCGAGGGGCACGGTGCTGTGCCAGCGGGCGCCGTCGGCGGAGAGTTCACCCGCCACGTAACGGCCCTGCTGGTCGGTGGCCGTGACATCCGTGATGCGCCCGTCCTCGCCCTGTGCGGTGACTTCGAGGGGCTTGTCCGGGTCGGCCTTCCCGCTGCTGCCCGCGGGGCCGTTGAAGGCGATCTGGCTCGCCGCGTCGTACGGCTTCGCCGAGAGCGGATGGCCGCCGGCCCCGCAGGCCGTGGTGACCGTGCCGACGGCGACCACAAGGAGGGTGCAGCTCAGTACCGTGCGGGTTCGCGGAGAGTGGCTCATGACCACACGGTATGAAGGTTCGACACGCCGTGCGCGGTGAGTGACCCGTACGAGGGTTCACCCGGAAGGCGGACGCGGGAGGGCGGCGGGAAAGGCCAGGGGCCCGGACGCTCCTGACGGAGTGTCCGGGCCCCTGGGGCGCGACGGGAGATCCCTACTGGTTCTGGTTCTCGCCGCGGTAGTACTCGAAGACCCAGCCCCACAGGCCGATCAGGATGATCGGGGCCGAGAAGTACAGCAGCCACCAGCCGAAGACGACGCCCATGAAGGCGAGCGCGCCACCGACGGCCAGGGACAGCGGCTGCCAGCTGTGCGGGCTGAAGAAGCCCACCTCGCCGGCCTCGTCCGCGACGTCCGCTTCCTTGTTGTCCTGTGCGGCGGCGTCGACTCGCCGGGCCGTGAAGGCCAGGTAGTAGCCGATCATGATGCACAGGCCGAAGGCCAGGAAGAGCGCGGTGGTACCGGCGGGCTCCTTCGACCACCAGCCATAGACGATCGCCATGGCCAGTACGAAGACGCTCAGCCAGATGAACATCTTGCCCTGGATCTTCACTTGCCGGCCTCCTTGTTGCCAGCGAGCGCCTTCTCGCCGTGACCGGCGTTCTCGAGCTGGTCGAGTGCGGCGATCTCCGGGTGGTGCAGGTCGAACGCCGGGGATTCGCTACGGATGCGCGGCAGCGTGAGGAAGTTGTGCCGCGGCGGCGGGCAGGACGTCGCCCACTCGAGCGAGCGGCCGTAGCCCCACGGGTCGTCGACCTCGACCTTCTTGCCGTACTTGGCGGTCTTCCAGACGTTGTAGAAGAACGGCAGGATCGACAGGCCGAGCAGGAACGAGGCGATCGTCGAGATCGTGTTCAGGGCGGTGAAGCCGTCGGCGTCCAGGTAGTCCGCATAGCGGCGCGGCATGCCCTCGGCACCCAGCCAGTGCTGGACGAGGAACGTGCCGTGGAAGCCGATGAAGAGCGTCCAGAAGGTGATCTTGCCGAGCCGCTCGTCGAGCATCTTGCCGGTGAACTTCGGCCACCAGAAGTGGAAGCCGGAGAACATCGCGAACACCACGGTGCCGAAGATGACGTAGTGGAAGTGCGCGACCACGAAGTACGAGTCGGAGACGTGGAAGTCCATCGGCGGCGAGGCCAGGATGACGCCGGTCAGACCACCGAAGGTGAAGGTGATCAGGAAGCCGACGGCCCACAGCATCGGGGTCTCGAAACTCAAGGACCCCTTCCACATCGTTCCGATCCAGTTGAAGAACTTCACGCCGGTTGGCACGGCGATGAGGAACGTCATGAAGGAGAAGAACGGGAGCAGTACGCCACCGGTGACGTACATGTGGTGCGCCCACACCGTCACGGACAGACCGGCGATCGCGATGGTCGCGCCGACCAGACCCATGTAGCCGAACATCGGCTTGCGCGAGAAGACCGGAATGACCTCGGAAATGATTCCGAAGAATGGCAGGGCGATGATGTACACCTCTGGATGGCCGAAGAACCAGAAGAGGTGTTGCCAGAGCAAGGCTCCGCCATTGGCCGGATCAAAGATCTGGGCACCGAACTTGCGGTCCGCCTCCAGGGCGAACAGCGCGGCCGCCAGGACCGGGAAGGCGAGCAGGACCAGAACACCGGTCAGGAGCACGTTCCAGGTGAAGATCGGCATGCGGAACATCGTCATGCCGGGGGCGCGCATGCAGATGATCGTGGTGATGAAGTTGACCGAGCCGAGGATCGTGCCGAAGCCGGAGAAGGCCAGACCCATGATCCACATGTCGGCGCCGATGCCCGGGGAGCGGACCGCGTCCGACAGCGGGCTGTAGGCGAACCAGCCGAAGTCGGCCGCGCCGTTCGGCGTGAGGAAGCCGCCGACCGCGATGAGCGAGCCGAACAGGTACAGCCAGTAGGCGAACATGTTCAGCCGCGGGAAGGCGACGTCGGGTGCGCCGATCTGGAGCGGCATGATCCAGTTCGCGAAGCCCGCGAACAGCGGCGTCGCGAACATCAGCAGCATGATCGTGCCGTGCATCGTGAACGCCTGGTTGAACTGCTCGTTCGACATGATCTGCGTGCCGGGACGGGCGAGCTCGGCGCGCATGAAGAGCGCCATGACGCCGCCGATGCAGAAGAACGCGAACGACGTGACCAGATAGAGCGTGCCGATCGTCTTGTGGTCAGTGGTGGTCAACCACTTGATGACGACATTGCCCGGCTGCTTGCGCCGTACCGGCAGCTCATTCTCGTACGAGTCGTCTGCTGCCGCGGCACCCTGAGGTTCGTTGAGGATGCTCACAGTTGGTTCGTCTCCCGGTTCTTCTCGCGGTCCGTCTGCTCGATGCCGGCCGGGATGTAACCGGTCTGGTTCTTCTTCGCGAGGTCTTCGAGGTGCTTCTTGTAGCGCTCGGGGGAGACGACCTTGACGTTGAAGAGCATCCGGGAGTGGTCGACGCCGCACAGCTCGGCGCACTTGCCCATGAAGGTGCCCTCCTTGTTGGGAGTCACCTCGAACGCGTTGGTGTGGCCCGGAATGACGTCCTGCTTCATGAGGAACGGCACCACCCAGAAGGAGTGGATGACGTCACGCGAAGTCAGGACGAAGCGGACCTTCTCGCCCTTGGGGAGCCAGAGGGTCGGACCGGGGTTGCCGTTCTGGGGGTTCCGCTCGCCCGGCGTACCGACCTCGTAGACACCGCCGGCGTTCGCCGGGAAGTCCTTGCGGAAGCGGTCCGGAATGGCGTCGAGGTCCTTGGACGTCTTGGCGTCGCCCTTGTCGGAGCCCGGAACGTCCTCGATGTAGTTGAAGCCCCAGCTCCACTGGTAGCCGACCACGTTGATGGTGTGGGCCGGCTTGTCGTCGAGCGCGAGGAGCTTGGACTCGTCACGGGCGGTGAAGTAGAACAGCACCGAGACGATGATGAGGGGGACGACCGTGTACAGCGCCTCGATGGGCATGTTGTAGCGGGTCTGCGGAGGTACCTCCACCTTGGTGCGACTGCGCCGGTGGAAGATGACGCTCCACAGGATCAGGCCCCAGACCAGCACGCCCGTGGCGAGCGCAGCCGCCCACGAGCCCTGCCAGAGGGAGAGGATCCGCGGAGCCTCCTCCGTGACCGGGGTCGGCATACCCAGGCGGGGAAAGTCCTTGTATGTGCAACCGGTGGCGGTTACCAGGACCAGGCCCGCAGTCAGTGCCTGCAGCAGCTTCCGCCGCATCGGGCGCCGCGGCGAGCGGTCGGAGCCGTTGGGACTCACGTAGCGCCTTCCCGAGAGTCTCGCCCGCGCTGTTCGGCTGCGGCCTTCTCGCTGGTCGGTCGCCGCCCTGCGTCGGGCAGGGGTTTGGATGTTTATGCGGACCAAACCCTACTGGACGCTATTTGGGGTCGCGCGGGGAGGGTGCCTAACGCGCCGCGGGTCACTCCGAAGGGGGGCGGTTGCCCCTCCGGGGCCGCGTTCTGACGGGGCCTCGGGACACCGTCGCCCGAGCGGAGGTCTTAGCGTTGCCGCGTGTCCTACTTCGACGCGGCCTCGTCCGCTCCCCTCCATCCCGTCGCCCGCCAGGGCCTGCAGGCCGCGCTGGACGAGGGGTGGGCGGATCCCTCCCGGTTGTACCGGGAAGGACGGCGCGCGCGGCTCCTGCTTGACGCGGCGCGGGAGGCGGCGGCCGAGGCCGTGGGGTGCCGCCCGGACGAGCTGGTGTTCACCACGTCCGGGACGCGGGCGCTGTACGACGGCGTCGCGGGTGCCCTCGCCGGGCGGCGCCGGGCGGGGCGGCATCTGGTGGTGTCCGCGGTGGAGCACTCCGCCGTACTCCATTCGGCCGCGGCACACGAGCGGGCGGGCGGCACGGTGACCGAGGTGGGCGTGGACCGGGGCGGGGCGGTGGACGTCCCGGCGTACGCGGCCGCGCTCCGGGACGACACCGCGCTCGCCTGTCTGCAGTCCGCCAACCACGAGGTCGGCACCCGTCAGCCGGTGGCCGAGGTCGCGGCGGCGTGCCGGGCCGCCGGGGTGCCGCTGCTCGTGGACGCGGCACAGTCACTGGCGTGGGGCCCGGTGGCGGGCGACTGGTCGCTCCTCGCGGCGAGCGCCCACAAATGGGGCGGCCCGGCCGGCGTCGGATTCCTCGTGGTCCGCAAAGGCGTGCGGTTCGCGCCCCAAGGACCGGTCGACGAGCGGGAGTCGGGCCGGGCGGCCGGGTTCGAGAACATCCCGGCGATCGTGGCGGCGGCCGCGGCGCTGCGGGCCGTACGGGCCGAGGCGGCGGCCGAGGAGGTCCGGCTGCGGGAGCTGACCGAGCGGATCCGGGCCCGGGTGCCCGCGCTCGTGCCGGACGTGCAGGTCGTCGGCGACCCCGTGCGGCGCCTTCCGCACCTGGTCACCTTCTCCTGTCTCTACGTCGACGGGGAGTCGCTCCTGCACGAGCTGGACCTGGCCGGGTTCTCCGTCTCCTCCGGCTCCTCCTGCACCAGCAGCACGCTGACCCCGAGCCATGTCCTCAAGGCGATGGGGGTGCTCAGCGAGGGCAACGTCCGGGTGTCGCTCCCCCTCGGCACGGCCGACGCGGACGTCGAGCGCTTCCTGGAGGTGCTGCCGGACGCTGTCGCCCGGGTCCGCGCGAAGCTGGGCGCGCCGCCGTCCGCCGCCGCGGCGGACGGGGCGCTCGACGAGCTCACGGTCGACGCCCTGGGCGAGCGGTGCCCGCACCCCGTCATCGAGCTGGCGAAGGCGCTGCCGCGGGTGCGGGTCGGGGGGACGGTGACCGTGCTTGCGGATGACGAGGTGGCCGCGGTGGACATTCCCGCGTGGTGCTGGACGCAGGGGCAGGAGTACGTGGGCGCCGAGCCGCGGGGGCTCGGCACGGCCTACGTGGTCCGCCGCCGCGCCTGAGGCTCTCCCCCCACCCGCCCGCCCTCCCATCGGCGCTCCGCGCCTCGTCCTCAAACGCCGGACGGGCTGGATGGCCTCGGCCGGGCCGGAACGGGTGGGCAGATGGGAGAACCCCGCCGCAGCGGCGGCGGGGCACACCCCGGGGGTCAGGACAGGTGGGCTCGGACCTCGGTGGCGGCGGCTTCGCCGTAGGCCACGGCGAAGCGGTCCATGAACTGGCTGCGCCGCAGCTCGTACTCCTGCGTGCCGGTCGTCTCGATGACCAGCGTCGCGAGCATGCAGCCCACCTGCGCCGCCCGCTCGTGCGACACGCCCCAGATGAGCCCGGAGAGGAACCCGGCGCGGAAGGCGTCGCCCACGCCCGTGGGCTCGACCTTGGCCTCCTCCTGCGGCACGCCGACCTCGATCGGGTCCTGCCCGGCGGTCTCGATGCGGACGCCCTTCGCACCGAGGGTGGTCACGCGGTGGCCGACCTTGCCCAGGATCTCCGCGTCGGACCAGCCGGTCTTGGACTCGATGAGCCCCTTCTCGTACTCGTTGGAGAAGAGGTACGTCGCGCCGTCCATGAGGGTGCGGATCTCGTCGCCGTTCATGCGGGCGATCTGCTGGGAGAAGTCCGCGGCGAAGGGGATGCCCCGGCTGCGGCACTCCTCGGTGTGGCGCAGCATCGCCTCGGGGTCGTCGGCGCCGATCAGGACGAGGTCGAGGCCGCCCACGCGGTCGGCGACGGTCTTGAGCTCGATGAGACGGGCCTCGCTCATGGCGCCGGTGTAGAAGGAGCCGATCTGGTTGTGGTCGGCGTCCGTGGTGCAGACGAAGCGGGCGGTGTGCAGCGTCTCGGAGATGCGCACCGACTCGGTGTCCACGTTGTGCCGGTCGAGCCAGGCGCGGTACTCGTCGAAGTCGGGGCCCGCGGCACCGACCAGGACGGGCCGGGTGCCGAGCTGGCCCATGCCGAAGCAGATGTTGGCACCGACGCCACCGCGGCGGACATCGAGGGCGTCGACGAGGAACGAGAGGGAGACCGTGTGCAGTTGGTCGGCGACCAGTTGGTCGGCGAAGCGGCCGGGAAAGGTCATCAGGTGGTCGGTGGCGATGGAGCCGGTGACTGCGATACGCACGGCTGGAAGCTCCTGCGGCGTGTAGCGGCGGCGTACCGCCCTCGTGGTCAAGGCGGTGACGGACGTCGCGTGGGCGGTTGACGGTTAACGCTATCCGGTCGGGCCCGAAACGATGAACGGCTGAAAATACCCGATAGTAGGTCTTTCTCCTTGCGCCCAGCGGTGCATACGGTTCCGGTATGACCCTCTTTCCGCAGGACAGCGCGGCGCGGCAGGCTTCCGAACAGGGAGTCGAGACCTGGGAGACATTGCGTGGTGCTTGCACGCGCATGGTCCCGCACTGGGCGGTGCCCTCGGTCCCCGCGGGCACGCCGGTGCCGCCGTCCCGGATCCACGGCGTCACGGTCCCGGCGGCGTCCGCGCGCCTCCTCGACGGGATGTCCGAGTACGGGGACTGAAACCGGCCGAGGGAACCAGTCGCTCCCCCACCGCGTCCCATCGCCGTCCCCCGTCGGGGGGATGTCTTGTACGACGGGACGCCGCGGCGCGCGTGCACCGTGGCGGATCGCCGTGCAGGCTCATGAAGACGGCCCGGCACGCGAAGGAGCGATGCGGTGAGCACCGATCAGGCACAGGACGGACGGCGGCGACGGCCCTCGCTGGTGGTCGCGTCGGTGGCGGCCGCGGTCCTGCTGGCGGGCGGCGGGGCCTACCTCGCCGTGGACCCGGCCGGCGAGGACGGCACTCCGGCGGGCGACGGCGGGACTCCCCCTCCGCTCGCCCTGGACGGGTACGCGGACGGATCGGGCGGACACTCCGATTCCGGTACGGACCGTGCGGACCGTGCGGACGGCACGAACGGCGGAGGCTCCACCCCGCCGCCGGAGGGCATCGCCCCGGGCGAGCCCGACCCCTCCGGCGTGACCTACCGGGCCTCGGGCGAGCTGCCCGAAGGGCCCGACGCGGCCGCCGTGTACGAGCCGCGCGGCGAGGTCACCAAGGACCAGGTGGTCCGCCTCGCCAAGGCGCTCGGCCTGTCCGGCACGCCGACCACGCAGGGCGACTCCTGGCGGCTCGGCCCGGCCAACGACGGCTCGGGCGCCTCGCTCCAGGTGGCCCGCAAGGCCCCCGGCACCTGGTCGTTCACCCGGTCCGGGCCCGGCGGCGGCGACAACTGCCTGAAGGGCAAGCCCTGCCCGCCCCGGACGTCCCCGGAGCTGGACGGCGGCACTCCGGTCGGCGAGCGGGCCGCGAAGGCCGCCGCCGCGCCCGTCCTGAAGGCCCTCGGCCAGGACGGCGCCAAGCTGGACGCGCGCCAGCTCATGGGTTCCGTACGGGTGGTCAACGCCGACCCCGAGGTGGACGGACTGCCGACGTACGGCTGGTCGACGGGCGTCCAGGTGGGCCCGGACGGCGAAGTGGTGGGCGGCAGCGGCCGGCTGAGCAAGCCGCACAAGGGCGCGAGGTACCCGGTGGTGAGCGCGGACGAGGCCCTCGCCCTGCTGAACGCGTCGGGCAAGGGCGGCGGCGTGGGCATCGGCGGCTGTGCGACCCCGGTGCCGCACAAGGGCGACGGGCCGAGCAGGCGCGACGAGGTGCGCTGCACGCCGACCGTGCCGCCGAAGCAGGAGCCGATCGCCGTGGAGGGCGCCGCCTTCGGCCTGGCCGCGCACTTCGTGGCCGGGCGGCAGACGCTCGTACCGTCGTGGCTGTTCGAGGTGCGGCCGCAGGGCGCGCGGGACGCCCACACGGTGTCGCACCCGGCGGTGGAGCCGGCGTATCTGAAGGCGCCCGGAGCGCCGGGTGACGCCGAGCCGAAGCCGAAGCCCGACAAGGGCGACACCTACACCAGCGACGTCAAGGTCGAGGGGTACAGCACGTCGGGCCGCACGCTGACGGTGCACTTCACGGGCGGGGTGTGCAGCACGTACGAGGCGTCGGCGCGCGAGAGCGGCGGACGGGTCAGCGTGCGGGTCACCGCGACCGAGGAGAGGGGCAAGGTGTGCATCGCGCTCGCGAAGTTCTACACACTGCCCGTGACCTTGGAGAAGCCGCTCGGTGACCGGAAGGTCGTCACGCCCGGCGGCACGGCGGTGCCGCGCGACAAGGGCGAGGTCAAGGCCGAGCCCGCGCCGCGGTCGTAGCCCGCGGCGCCCTGGACGTACGAAGGCGGTGGCTCCCCCCGAGGAGGGGGAGCCACCGCCTTCGTACGTACGGCTTAGCTGAAGGAGTCGCCGCAGGCGCAGGAACCCGTGGCGTTCGGGTTGTCGATCGTGAAGCCCTGCTTCTCGATCGTGTCGACGAAGTCGATGGAGGCGCCGCCCAGGTACGGAGCGCTCATGCGGTCGGTGACGACCTTCACACTGCCGAACTCCTTGACGACATCGCCGTCGAGCGAGCGCTCGTCGAAGAAGAGCTGGTAGCGCAGGCCCGAGCAGCCACCGGGCTGAACGGCGACACGCAGGGCCAGGTCCTCACGGCCTTCCTGGTCGAGCAGGGCCTTGACCTTGGCCGCGGCGGCGTCGGTCAGGATGATGCCGTCGGTGACGGTGGTGGTCTCGTCCGATACGGACATCTACATCGCTCCCGGGTAGTACGGAGACTGCTTGCCGACCGGTTCCAACCGGTGTGGCCGCGAATTCATTCCCATGCTCGCACACGGCGCCCCACGGGGGATGCGTCACATCGACACTATGGCCATCGTCAAACTGACGTGAAGCGGTTATGATAGATAACGTCAATTAGACGAAAAGGCTCGTCTGCAGAACAGAAAGGGTGCGTGACGTGACCACCGCCCAATCCCCCGCGGCCCCCGTGGACCTCGGTGACCTCGGCGTTGAGCCGACCCCGCTCGCCCTCCTGCTGCTCGGCCGCGAGGCCGACCCGAGGAGCGAGCGCGGCGTGGAGTGCCCGGGAGACCTGCCCTCTCCGTCGGACCCCGACCTGGTGGAGCGCGCCCGCGCCGCCAAGGAGAGGCTCGGCGACAAGGTGTTCGTGCTCGGCCACCACTACCAGCGCGACGAGGTCATCCAGTTCGCCGACGTCACCGGCGACTCGTTCAAGCTGGCCAAGGACGCGGCAGCCCGGCCGGACGCCGAGTACATCGTCTTCTGCGGCGTGCACTTCATGGCCGAGTCCGCGGACATCCTGACCACCGACGACCAGAAGGTCGTGCTCCCCGACCTGGCCGCGGGCTGCTCGATGGCCGACATGGCCACGGCCGAGCAGGTCGCCGAGTGCTGGGACGTGCTGACCGAGGCCGGGATCGCCGAGCAGGTGGTGCCCGTCTCGTACATGAACTCCTCCGCCGACATCAAGGCGTTCACGGGCAAGCACGGCGGCACCATCTGCACGTCGTCGAACGCCGAGCGGGCCCTGGAGTGGGCCTTCGAGCAGGGCGAGAAGGTCCTCTTCCTGCCGGACCAGCACCTGGGCCGCAACACCGCCGTCCGCGACATGGGCATGTCCCTGGACGACTGCGTGGTCTACAACCCGCACAAGCCGAACGGCGGCCTGACCGCCGAGCAGCTGCGCGCCGCGAAGATGATCCTGTGGCGCGGCCACTGCTCCGTGCACGGCCGCTTCTCGCTGGAGTCGGTCGAGGACGTCCGGGCCCGCATACCCGGCGTGAACGTCCTGGTCCACCCAGAGTGCAAGCACGAGGTCGTGGCGGCGGCGGACCACGTCGGCTCGACCGAGCACATCATCAAGACCCTGGAGGCGGCCCCCGCGGGCTCCAAGTGGGCCATCGGCACCGAGCTGAACCTGGTGCGCCGCCTGGCCAACCGCTTCGCGCCCGAGGGCAAGGAGATCGTCTTCCTCGACAAGACGGTGTGCTTCTGCTCCACCATGAACCGCATCGACCTGCCGCACCTGGTCTGGGCCCTGGAGTCCCTGGCCGACGGCAAGCTCGTCAACCGCATCGAGGTCGACCGCGAGACCGAGCAGTTCGCGAAGCTGGCCCTGGAGCGGATGCTGGCGCTGCCGTAGCCGGTACGGCGTCAGTCGGCCCGCGGCCGGACGAGGCCCGACTCGTAGGCGATCACGACGAGTTGGGCCCGGTCGCGGGCGCCCAGTTTCGCCATGGCCCGGTTCACATGGGTCTTCACCGTCAGCGGGCTGACCTCGAGGCGCTCGGCGATCTCGTCGTTCGAAAGGCCCCCCGCGACCTGGACGAGGACCTCGCGCTCGCGCCCGGTGAGCGCGTCGAGGCGCTCGCCGCGGCCGGGCGCGTCACTGTTCGAACCGTCGCTCTGCGCGAGGAACTTGGCGATGAGCCCCTTCGTCGCCGTGGGCGACAGGAGCGCCTCGCCCGCGGCCGCGATGCGGATGGCGCCGAGGAGTTCGTCGGGCTCGGCGCCCTTGCCGAGGAACCCGGACGCCCCCGCCCGCAGCGACTGCACCACGTACTCGTCGACCTCGAAGGTCGTCAGCATGACCACACGTACGTGGGAAAGGGCCGGGTCCTCGCTGATCATCCGGGTGGCGGCGAGGCCGTCCGTGCCCGGCATGCGGATGTCCATCAGGACGACGTCCGCCGCCTCGGCCTTCGCGAGGCGCACGGCCTGGGCGCCGTCGGAGGCCTCGCCGACGACCTCCATGTCGGGTTCGGAGTCGACGAGGACCTTGAACGCGCTGCGCAGCAGCGCCTGGTCGTCGGCGAGCAGCACCCGGATCGTCACGCGGTCCCTCCCCTGGCCGGGCTGTGCTCCCGGCCGCCCTGTTTCACGGTCGTGACCGGCAGGATCGCATGGACGCGGAAGCCGCCTCCGTAGCGGGGGCCGACACTGCACCGCCCGCCGAGCGCGCTGACGCGCTCGCGCATGCCGATGAGGCCGTGCCCGCCGCCGCGGTCGGGGTCGTCGACGGGCTGCGCGTCGTCGCCCGCCCCGTCGTCGAGGACCGTGATCTCCAGGTTCGGCCCCACGCGCACCACGCTGACCTCCGCCTTGGCCCGCTCGCCCGCGTGCTTCTGCACGTTCGTCAGCGCCTCCTGGATGATGCGGTACGCCGCCAGGTCCACGGCGGCGGGCGGCGGCTGGCCGCTGTCGCCGCGGGCCACCTCCACGGGCAGGCCCGCGTGCCGGAACGTGTCCACGAGGTCGTCGAGCCGTGCGAGGCCCGGCGCGGGCTCCGTGGGCGCCTCGGGGTCGCCGTTCTGCCGCAGCAGGCCGACGGTGGCGCGCAGCTCGCCGAGCGCGGACCTGCTGGCCTCCCGGACGTGCGCGAGGGCCTCCTTGGCCTGGTCGGGCCGCTTGTCCATGACGTGTGCCGCGACCCCCGCCTGGACGTTGACCAGGGCGATGTGGTGGGCGACGACGTCGTGCAGGTCGCGGGCGATGCGCAGCCGCTCCTCGGCGACCCGGCGCCTGGCCTCTTCCTCACGGGTGCGTTCGGCCCGCTCGGCGCGCTCCCTTATGGCGTCGACGAAGGCACGGCGGCTGCGCACCGCGTCGCCCGCGGCGGCGGCCATGCCGGTCCAGGCGAAGATGCCGAGGTTCTCCTGGCCGTACCAGGGCAGGGGCCCCGCGACCATGGCGACGCCGGTGAGCCCCGCCATCGTGACCAGGCCGACGCGCCAGGTGGTGGGGCGGTTGGTGCGGGCGGCCACGGTGTACAGGGCGACGACGGCGCACATCACGACGGGTGCGCGGGGGCCGGTCGACACGAGCTCCACGATGGAGAACGCGGAGGTGGTGGCGAGCACCGTCCACGGGGCGCGGCGCCGGAAGACGAGCATGGCCGCGCCCGCGCCCATGAGTGTGAGGCTCATGGCACCCGGGGCGTGCACGTTCCACGTGGAGCCCTGCTCCCCGTAAGGCTCGGCGAAGGAGCCGATGACCATGAAGACGAGGGCGGCGGCGGCGAGGGCCGCGTCCACGGCCAGCGGGTGCGTTCTGGCCCAGCCGCGGCACCGTTCAAAGTTGGTCACGGCTAAACGGTACGGGGCGCCTCCCGGCGGGGGGAACGGAAAGCGGGTTCGGGGGGCGGGGGTTGACGTCACCCCCGGTCCCGCGCGGGCGTCAGCCGGGGATGAGGCCGTCGTCCGAGAGCATGGCGCGGACCTCCGCGAGGGTGGCGTCCGGGGCGGGGAGGATGAGCTCCGAAGGTTCGAGGGCGTCGTCGGGGAGGGGGTCCCCCAGCTCGCGGACCTTGTCCAGGAGGGCGTGCAGCGTGCGGCGGAAGCCGGGCTCGTCGCCGCCCTCCATCTCCTCGAGCAGTTCGTCGTCCAGCTTGTTCAGCTCGGTGAAGTGGCTGTCGGCCAGCTTCACCTGCCCCTCCCCCATGATCCTTACGATCATGACGCCCTCCTCGGACGTGAGCGGTGGCTACTGCTTGTCGAAGCGGGTGACGTCCTTCGACTGCGCCTGGGACTGGCCCTGGCCGCCCTCGATGGCCGGCTTCGACGTGCTGGAGCCGCCGGCCAGCTCGGCCTTCATGCGCTGCAGCTCCAGCTCTACATCTGTACCACCGGAGAGCCGGTCCAGCTCGGACTGGATGTCGTCCTTGGCGAGGCCGGAGGAGTCGTCGAGGGCGCCCGAGGCGAGGAGCTCGTCGATCGCGCCGGCGCGGGCCTGGAGCTGGGCCGTCTTGTCCTCGGCGCGCTGGATCGCCATGCCGACGTCGCCCATCTCCTCGGAGATGCCGGAGAAGGCCTCGCCGATGCGGGTCTGGGCCTCGGCCGCGGTGTACGTGGCCTTGATGGTCTCCTTGCGCGTGCGGAACGCGTCGACCTTGGCCTGCAGGCGCTGGGCCGCGAGGGTGAGCTTCTCCTCCTCGCCCTGCAGGGTCTGGTGCTGCGTCTCCAGGTCGCTGACCTGCTGCTGGAGCGCCGCGCGGCGCGAGAGCGCCTCGCGGGCCAGGTCCTCGCGGCCGAGCGCGAGCGCCTTGCGGCCCTGGTCCTCAAGGGTGGAGGACTGCTTCTGGAGCTGGTTGAGCTGCAGTTCGAGACGCTTGCGGGAGGTCGCCACGTCGGCGACGCCGCGGCGGACCTTCTGCAGCAGCTCCAGCTGCTTCTGGTACGAGTAATCGAGGGTTTCGCGCGGGTCCTCGGCCCGGTCAAGGGCCTTGTTCGCCTTCGCGCGGAAGATCATCCCCATACGCTTCATGACACCGCTCATGGGCTTCGCGCGCCCCCTTCTGACGGACTCCAGCTCCAGCTGCTGCAACAGAACCCACGGTACGGGGTCTGTATCCATTACCGCACTGTTCGCGGGTGGATGCGCTCATCCCCAAGGACGACTGCACCGCCCGCCTCTCCGGCGCAAGGAGTAGGTGCGCCCCCGGGAACAGCCCGGGACGGCCCCTCCGTCGCTCTGCCACATCTGCAAGACGGCCGGTGTTGCGGGATCGTTCCCCGGGGAGCGGACGTCCATGCGCCCGCCGGTCTCCCGCCGGTGCGCCCCGGGAAAGAGGGTCCTCCGGCCCCGCGCCTCCCGCTTACCCCGTACCCTTGGCTTTTGTGTTCCGTAGCCGATCCAAGGACGAGAAGGCCCCGGCCGCCAAGGCGCCGGTAGCCGAGAGCGCGTCTTCCCAGTCCTCGCCCCGTGACCCCGAGGCCCCCAAGGGCCGCCCCACCCCCAAGCGTGCCGCGGCCCAGTCGCAGCGCCGCAGCGTGATGAACACGCCGACGTCGCGCAAGGAGGCAGCCAAGCGGTCGCGCGAGGAGCGCCGCGCGAACATGGAGAAGCAGCGCCAGGCGCTGGCCAGCGGCGACGAGCGGTATCTGCCGCCGCGGGACAAGGGTCCGGTGCGCAAGTACGCCCGCGACTTCGTGGACTCGCGGTTCTGCGTCGCGGAGTTCTTCCTGCCGATGGCCGTGCTCATCCTCGTGCTGAGCCTGGTCCGCGTCGCGCAGCTGCAGAACATCGCGCTGCTGCTGTGGCTCGTCGTGATCGTCCTGATCGTGCTCGACTCCGTCGTCACGGCCTTCCGTCTGAAGAAGCGCCTCAACGAGCGCTTCCCCGACGAGCACAAGAAGGGCGCCGTCGCGTACGCCCTGATGCGTTCGCTCCAGATGCGTCGGCTGCGGCTGCCGAAGCCGCAGGTCAAGCGCGGGGAGCGACCCTGAGCGAGATCCAGGGCGCAGGCCCTGGAGAGCGTACGGCCGTGTGCCAGGAACTGGTGGCACGGCAACTGGACGAGCAGATCGCGGCGCGGTTCCCGGTGGGACGGCGGCTGCGGGTGCTCGACGTCGGCATGGGGCGCGGGGCGCAGGCGCTCCGGCTCGCCCGTGCCGGACACCAGGTGACGGGCGTCGAGCGGGAAGCCGACGGCCTCGCCGCCGCGCGGGCCGCGGCGGCGGCCGAGCCGGAGGGCATCCGGTCGCGGATGCGGATCGTCGAGGGCGACGGGCGGGACACGGGGGTGCACTTCCTGCCCGGGAGCTTCGACGTCGTGCTGTGTCACGGCGTCCTGATGTACGTCGACGAGCCCGACGCCCTGCTTGCCGGGCTCGGCCGGGTCCTCGCGCCCGGCGGGCTGCTCTCCCTGGTGGTACGGAACGCGGACGCGATGGCCATGGCGCCTGCGCTGCGGGGTGACTGGGGCGGGGCGCTCGCCGCCTTCGGGGCCGACACGTACGAGGACCCCTCCGGGGGGCGGGCGCGGGCCCATCGGCTCGACGCGGTCTCCGGGGCGCTCGCGGGGATCGCCGCGCCCCTGCGGGCCTGGTACGGGGTGCGGGTCTTCTCCTCGGCGGTGCCTGACGCCGGGGCGGCGCTCGACGGGCTTCTCGCCGCCGAGGAGCGGGCCGGGCGAACCGATCCCTACCGGGCGGTCGCCTCCCTGCTCCACGTCTGCGGCACCCGCGACTGAGCCTCGGGCCACGCTCCGGCGTGCCCCTGCCTGAGCCCTCCGGGCACGGTCCGCCACATGGCTCGACCGACCGGGCCCTGAACACGGCCCCTCCCTGGCCGAAGCCGCGCCCTACCCCCACGGCTCCGGCCGGACCGGCCCCGGCTCAGGCCCGGACGTGATCCCCTTGGCCGAAGCCGCACCGCATGCCCGGCCCGGGCACGACTGAGCCCGGGTGCAAGCCCCGGCTCAGGCACCCTGGCCGAAGCCGCGCCACGTGTCCTCGGTCGACCGGTCAGGGGCCCGGGCACGACGGAGCCCCGGCGCAGGCCCCGGATGCGGCCCCTTGGTCGAAGCCGCGCCGCATGCCCCCGCTCGACGGGGCAGGGGCCCGGGCACGACGGAGCCCCGGCGCAGGCCCCGGATGCGGCCCCTTGGTCGAAGCCGCGCCGCATGCCCCCGCTCGACGGGGCAGGGGCCCGGCCCGAGCACGGCTGAGCCCCGGTACACACCCCGGGCAACGGCCCCTGGACCGAAGCGGCGCCTCCCCGCCGGGACAGTCCCACCCACCCGCCCCCACCATCGGGCACCTGTGCCTACGTCCCCCGCCGGACCCCACCTCGCCCCGCCAGGGCGGGCCCACCCGCCCCCACCATGACTGGGACAGTGCGTCAGGGCACTGGCCGGGGGCGTTTCGGGGGGCGAGACCACCGCCGCGGTAACGGCGGCGCTGCGGGGCATCAGCCGCAGCGCCCCGCGTCTGGCCCCGATCAGCGAAGCCAAGGTGGCGCGGGTGGGTGGGAGACGACCGCCGAGGTAACTCGGGGTGCCAGCCGCAGCGCACCGCGCAGGGGCCCCACCCACGAAGCCACAGCGCCACGGGCGGGCGGGGGGGAAGACCGTCGCGGTAGCGGCGGGAACTCGGAGGCGCCAGGCGCAGCGCTCCGCGTCGGGGCCGCACCCTCAAAGCCAAGGCGCTACGGGCGGGTGGGTGGGAAACCACCGCCGCGGTAGCGGCGGGGACCCGGGGGTGCCAGCCGCAGCGCACCGCGTCAGGGCCCCGCCCGCGAAGCCGCGGCGTTACGGGTGGGCGGGTGGGAAACCACCGCCGCGGTAGCGGCGGGGACCCGGGGCCCCACCGGCGAAGCCATCGTGGGAGGCCACCGCCGCGGTAGCGGCAAAACCCAGGGAGGGCCCCGCGTCGGGGCACGTGCCCCCTGTTCGGACCCGTTCAGGAGGTCGGTGGAGGGGGCGGGGGCCAGACTCGGGGGGCATGAGAGCTTCGCGTGGGTTCGTGGTGATGGGGGCCTTGGTCGCGGCCGGTCTCGTGGCCGGGTGCGCGGGAGACGACGGGGCCTCCCGGGGCAAGGAGTCGACGACTCAGGCGGCCGCCCCCGCCGCGGCGGGCGACCTCCAGGACGACTACCTGAAGGTCATCAAGGACGCGCTCCCCTCCGTCGTACAGATCGACGCCTCCGACAGCCTCGGCTCCGGCGTGGTCTACGACGACAAGGGACACATCGTCACCAACGCCCACGTGGTGGGCCGGGAGAAGACGTTCAAGGTGACCACGGCCACCGGCGAGCAGCCCCTCGCGGCCACGCTCGTGTCGGCGTACCCGGAGCAGGACCTCGCCGTCATCAAGCTCGACAAGGTGCCGCGCGGCCTGAAGGCCGCGGACTTCGGCGACTCCGGGAAGGTGGAGGTCGGCCAGATCGTGCTCGCGATGGGCTCACCGCTCGGCCTGTCGTCGAGCGTCACGCAGGGCATCGTGTCGGCGACCGGCCGCACGGTCAGCGAGGGCCGCTCCGGCGGCGGCACCGGCGCCACCATCGGGAACATGGTGCAGACGTCCGCCGCGATCAATCCGGGCAACAGCGGCGGCGCCCTGGTGAACCTCGACGGCGACGTCATCGGCATTCCGACGCTCGCCGCGACCGATCCGGAGATGGGCGACGGCGCGGCGCCCGGCATCGGCTTCGCGATCCCCGCGTCGATGGTGCGCACGGTGGCCGACCAGATCGTGAAGAGCGGCAAGGTCACCGACTCGGGCCGGGCCGCGCTCGGCATCAGCGGGCGCACGGTCCTCGGGGACGACTACCGGCCCGCGGGCGTGGCGGTGGCCGAGGTGAAGAGTGGCGGCGGCGCCGACAAGGCGGGCATCGGGCCCGGCGACATCATCACCGGGCTCGGGGACGACCGGATCACCACGGTCACCTCCCTCTCGGAGGCGCTCGCCGAGGCCGAGCCGGGCGACAAGGAGCGGGTGACGTACGTACGGGACGGCGACGAGCGGACCGCCGAGGTCACCCTCGGGGAGATGTGAGAGGAACAAGCGCGGAACGAGAGCGAAAACGAGAGCAAAAGGGAGGCGGGGCCGTGGCCCCGCCTCCCCGTGTGTCGCGTGGGATCCGCGTGCGTCAGCCCTGCGGCGCCGCGTCCTGCGCGTGCAGACTCATCGGGCCGTAGATCTCCGAGGTGTCCTCGAAGAGCGTCACCTGGTCCGCGCCGCCCTCGGCGAGGTCCTTCCAGTGTTCGCCGATCCAGGTCTCCGCGTCTCCCTGAGTGGTGAACTCCTCCGGCTGCACGGCGGGCTGGACCTCCGTCCCGTCCGCCTTCTCGAACCGCCACGTCCATGCCGCCATGTCAGCCTCCCGAGGTCCAGTGGTGTCCCGAAGCCGCTTGAAGCCTAGCCGGGCGCGCGGCGCGCGGGGCGACGCGGGAGGATCTTCCTGTGGAACTGACTCTGCTCGGCACCGGAGCCCCCGAGGGGCTGCCCCGCCCCGGCTGTCCCTGCGCCGCGTGCGCGACCGCGCTCGGCGACCAGGCGCGGGCGGCCACGGCGCTGCTCGTGGACGGTGTGCTGCTGCTCGACCTGACCCCGGGCGCCGCGTTCGCCGCGGCCCGCGCCGGGCACTCGCTCGGCGGGGTGCGCCAGGTGCTGCTCTCGCATCCGCACGACGGCCCCGCCGTGGAGGTGCCGGCCGGGCTTCCGCAGCCGGGCCGGGTGCCGGACGGCCGGGAGCTGGCTTTGCTCACCGGGCACCGGGTGCGGGCCGTCGCGATGGACGCCCCCGGCACCGGCTACGAGGTGACGGGGCCGGACGGCGAGCGGCTGCTGTTTCTGCCGCCCGGCTGCGCGCCCGCGGGGGTGGGTCCCGAGAACGGCGGCGGGCAGGCCGTCTACGACATGGTCGTGGCCGACGTGGTGGCCCGCCCGGACGGGCTCGCGCGGCTGCGGGCGGCCGGGGCGGCGGGCCCGACCACGGACGTGATCGCCGTGCACATCGGCCACGACGTGCCGCCGGGCCCCGAGCTGGCCCGTCGGCTCGCGGCGGCCGGGGCGCGGGCGGTGCCGGACGGCACGACCCTGGAGGTCGGCGCGTACGAGGACGTGCCGGACGTGCCGCGGCGCACCCTGGTCCTCGGCGGCGCCCGCTCCGGCAAGTCGGTGGAGGCCGAGCGGCGTCTCGAGGCCTTCCCCGACGTGCTGTACGTGGCCACCGGCGGGTTGCGCGGCGGGGACGCGGAGTGGGCGGATCGGGTGCGCACGCACCGCGAGCGGCGGCCGGGGTCCTGGCGCACCACGGAGACCTGCGACCTCGTGCCGCTGCTCGCCGAGTCCGGGCCGCCGCTGCTCATCGACTGTCTTTCGCTGTGGCTGACGCAGGCGATGGACGACGTGAACGCGTGGGACGACGCCGAGTGGGCGGGCGGCGGCGAGCGGGCGCTGCGCAAGCGGGTCACGGAGCTCACGGACGCGGTGCGGGCCGCGCGGCGCACGGTGGTCACGGTGTCGAACGAGGTCGGCTCCGGCATCGTCCCGGCGACCGCGTCGGGGCGCCGCTACCGCGACGAACTGGGCCGCCTGAACGCCGCGTTCGCCGCCGAGTGCGAGCACGTGCTGCTCGTGGTGGCGGGGCAGGCGCTGCCGCTGCGCGGCTGAGGCGGGCTCAGACGTCGCTGTCGCGGCGGGCGATGACGCGGTAGGTGTTGCCGAAGCCGGTGCGGGTGAGCAGGGGCGCGAGCAGCTGGTCGAGGGCGTAGGCGAGCACGATCAGGGGTGCCGTCGCCCATCCGCACGCCCGGCGCGGCCCGGCGGCCCTCGGCAGCCAGCGGTCGGCGGCGAGGACGGCGGCGCCGGTCAGGTCGAGCGGCAGGTGCGGGGCGCGGCGTTCGACGTCGACGAGGGTGAAGCCGAGCTCGTCCAGGGTGCGGCGCAGCCGGCCGATGGGCAGCAGGCGCTCCCGCGGTGCGCGTGCGTGGGCGGGCCACCACGGGCCGAGGATCCGGGCGGAGCGGGACTCGGGGTCGGCCGCCTCGATCACCAGGTGTCCGCCGGGGCGCAGGACGGTGCGGGCGGCGGCGAGCTCCGCCTCCGGGTCGGGGACGCACTCCAGGTGGTGGACCATGCTCACCGCGTCGTACCGGTCCGCGAGGCGGTCCGCGAGGTCCGGCAGGAGCCCTTGGTGGGCCTCCTCGATGTGCCCGGCGTCGCGGGCTTCCTCGACGGCGTCACCGGTGTCCGTGCCGTCGTACGCGGTGTACGGCAGGACGTCCTTGGCGGCGGCCGGGAGGCGGCCGTGTCCGGTGCCGACGTCGAGCCAGCTCTCGGGTTCGAGGTGCCGGGCGAGGGCGTGGGCCGTGGCGTGGTGGCGCCGGGTGGAGTGCCGGGCGCGCAGGACGCGCTCGACGGGGTCGTCGGTGGCCTGCTGACGGACGTACGAGACAGGGCGATTCGACACAAACGGAACGTAAGGGATCTGTGGTGGCGGGGCAACGACGTCGGGGGGCCGGTGTCACCGGTGGCGGACCGGCCCGGGGCCGTTCGCGCGCCTGTCACCGCCCGCCGGTACTGTTCGCCGAATGAGCTCGCTGATTCTCGACGACTTCACCGACCTGATCGAGCGGCCCGACGGCGGGGTGCGCCGCGACGCCGAGGAGCGCAGGGAGCGGCAGAGCGTGCCGCCCGGCTCCCTCGGCCGCCTGGACGAGCTCGCCGAGTGGCTGTCGGCGGCGCAGGGGTCCGTGCCGGTCAAGCCGATCGACCGGCCGCGGGCGCTGCTCTTCGCCGGTGACCACGGCGTCGCCGAGCTCGGCGTGTCGGCCCGGCCCCCGGGCGGCGCCGCGGACCTCGTGCGGTCCGTCCTGTCCGGGGCGGCGCCGGCGGCCGTGCTCGCGCGGCGCCTCGACGTGCCCGTGCGGGTGGTCGACCTGGCCCTGGACTGCGACCCGGACGAGCTGCCCGCCGAGGTCGCGGGCCACCGGGTGCGGCGCGGCTCGGGCCGCATCGACATCGAGGACGCGCTGACCGCGGACGAGGCCGAGCGCGCGGTGCGCGCGGGCATCGCGCTCGCCGACGAGGAGGCCGACTCGGGCACCGACCTGGTCGTGCTCGGCGACGTCAGCGTCGGCGGTACGACACCCGCGGCGACGCTGATCGCGGCCCTCTGCGGCACCGACGCGTCGGTGGTGACCGGCCGCGGCGGGCAGCCGATCGACGACCTGGCGTGGATGCGCAAGTGCGCGGCGGTCCGGGACTCCCTGCGGCGCGCGCGGCCGGTGCTCGGCGACCAGCTGGAGCTGCTCGCGGCGGTGGGCGGGGCCGACGTCGCGGCCATGACCGGGTTCCTGCTCCAGTCCGCGGTGCGGCGCACGCCCGTGGTCCTGGACGGCGTGGTGGCCGCCGCGGCGGCCCTGGTGGCCCAGCGGGTCGCCTTCCGGGCGCCGGACTGGTGGCTGGCCGGGCACGACAGCGGGGAGCCCGCGCAGGCCAAGGCGCTCGACCGAATGGCCCTCGAGCCGCTGCTCAGCCACGGGGTGAAGGTCGGCGAAGGCGTGGGGGCGCTGCTCGCGGTGCCGCTGCTGCGGTCGGCCGCGGCACTCGCGGCGGAGCTTCCCGTGGCCGAGTAGCCGCGGCCCGCCTCGGCGCGTGGGCCCCCTGGGCGCGGCCCGTGACGGCATATCACATCACACCGCCCCATAAGATCCCTTTTCATGGGAGATGAACGGCCGAAGGAAGAGCAGCGCAGGACATCCACCCCGGCCTCCCGGAGAGCCGCGGCGGGCGCCGTCTGGTATCTGCGGGCCGTCGCGTTCGTCAACTTCCTCAGTGCCGTCTGGGTCTCCCTGGGGCAGGACCTCAGACGGCACAACACGGAGAACTACTTCACCCCGTACATGCTCACCGCGGGGTTCGCCTCCGGTGTGTTCACCGCGTTCCTGGCGGTCACGATGCGCCGCCGCAAACGGGCCTCCTGGATCCTCAACTCCGTGCTGAGCGGCCTGTTCCTGCTGCTCTTCGCGGTGGCGATGTTCTTCCCCGAGATCCGGCAGTACGCGCAGAACTGGATCTCGCTCGTCCTCACCGCGGGCTTCGTCGTCGCGCTGCTCGTCGGCCGCCGCGAGTTCTACGCCAAGGGCGACCGGTCGAACCCCAAGCTGGCGGCCGCCGTCGCCGTCGGCGGGCTGCTCGCGGCCTCGCTGCTCGCCGCGCTCCTGGTGACCGTCACCAACCACGCCCACGACGACTACCGCTCGACGTTCCTCGACCGCTGGCGCTACGGCACGATGCGCCTGGTGTCGCTCGCCGCCGACGACTCCCGGTTCGCGGGCATCTCGACGCCCGGCTGGGTCAACGTCACCATCAACGTCCTGAGCACGCTGCTGCTCATCGCCGTCCTGTACGCGGCCTTCCGCTCGCGGCGGGCCGTCGACCCGCTCAGCGAGGACGACGAGGCACGCCTGCGCGCCCTGCTCGACAAGCACGGCGAGCGCGACTCGCTCGGCTACTTCGCGCTGCGCCGCGAGAAGAGCGCCGTCTGGTCGCCGAGCGGCAAGGCAGCGGTCACCTACCGGGTGGTCGGCGGCGTCTCGCTGGCCTCCGGCGACCCGATCGGCGACCCCGAGGCCTGGCCGGGGGCCATCGAGCCGTGGCTCGCCGAGGCGCGCGAGCACGGCTGGACCCCGGCGGTGATGGGCGCGAGCGAGGAGGCGGGCACGGTCTACGCCCGGCACGGCCTCGACGCCCTGGAGCTCGGCGACGAGGCCATCGTCGAGATCGCCGACTTCACCCTGGAGGGCCGGGCCATGCGCACGGTCCGCCAGGCCTACAACCGGGTCAAGCGCGCCGGGTACGAGGTGCGCGTCCGGCGCCACGCGGACATCCCCGAGGAGGAGCTGGCCCACCTCCTCGAACGCGCCGACGACTGGCGCGACGGCGCCACCGAGCGCGGCTTCTCCATGGCGCTCGGCCGCCTCGGCGACCCGGCCGACGGCCAGTGCGTGATGCTGGAGTGCACCGACGACAAGGGCGACCTGCGGGCGGTGCTCTCCTTCGTCCCCTGGGGGCCGCACGGGCTCTCGCTCGACCTGATGCGCCGTGACCGGGACTCCGACAACGGCCTGATGGAGTACATGGTCATCGAGCTGCTCCAGCGCGCGGCGGAGATCCAGATCACGCAGGTGTCGCTGAACTTCGCGATGTTCAGATCAGTCTTCGAGCGTGGCTCGCGGCTCGGTGCGGGCCCGGTGCTCCGGCTGTGGCGCTCCCTGCTCAGCTTCTTCTCCCGGTGGTGGCAGATCGAGTCGCTGTACCGCGCCAACGCCAAGTACCGGCCCATCTGGGAGCCGCGTTTCCTGCTCTTCGAGAAGAGCGCGGACCTGCCGCGCATCGGTGTCGCGTCCGCCCGCGCCGAAGGCTTCCTGGAGGCTCCGGGCCTGCCGAAATGGCTGCACCGCACACACTTGGAGTCCCGAAGATGAGCACCCTGTCCCGGCTGACCCGTGCCGAGTGGGGCGACCTGTACTCCACCGTGCGCGGCGGGCTCGTCGCCCGGCGCTGGCTCGCGATCCCGATGACGCTCGGCGCCGTCTGTCTGACCGGGGCCTTCCAGTACGTGCAGAACCAGCCCTGGGGCTACCAGTTCGTGCAGAACATCGGCTCCGTGCGGGCCGAGGACCCGCTGTGGCTCGCGCTGATCCGCACCCCGCTCTCGCTCTTCGTCCCCGCGCTCGACCTGCCGGTGTGGGGCGCGCTCGCGCAGATCCTGCTGGTGTTCGGCATCGCCGAGATCTGCGTCGGCTGGTGGCGCACGCTGCTCATCGGGTACGCGGCGACGCTCGCGGGCACCCTCTACGCGCGCGTGGGCATCGCCGTCGGCCCCGACAGCTGGTTCGGCCTGCCCGCGTCCGACGCGCACGTCATCGACACCGGCCCGTCGGCGGCGGTCGTCGGGCTCGCGGTGTTCGTGTGCTGGCGCTACCGGGCGTACGCGACCGGCGCCCTGGTGATCGTCCTGATGGTGGTCGAGGTCCTGGTCAAGAACAACCTCGCGGGCAAGGAGCACCTGGCGGCCATCGCGGGCGTCCTGGTCGTGTGCGCGGCGGCCACGGCGGTACGTCACGTCCGGCGCCGCGGCGCCGGACGCGGCTCCGGGTCCGGCCTGCCGCCGATGACGTCCTGAAGCCAGCGGCGCTTGGCCGTCCAGCGGCGGTCGTGGCGGAAGGCGCGCAGGCCCGCCCGGGCCCGGACGCGCGGCCGGTCGCGGTAGAACCGCCGTGCCCAGGCCGAGCCCGGCCGGGCGAGACGGATCGCCCCGACGAGCGCCACGAACGGCACCACCATGCCGATCAGAGCCGTGCGCAGCTTGCCCTTGAGCATCGCGATGAGCGCGAAGCCGCAGTTCACGGCGATGTTCAGGGCGAAGGCGAAGCGGTTGTGCCGCTCGGTCACGGAGAGCTCGTTCACGCCGAACGGCGTGAATCCGGTGAGGATCAGGACCACCAGGGCCGCGGTGAGGATCACCACCTCCACGCTCTTGCGGCCCTGCTCGCTCCAGTACACGTCGTCCAGGTGCAGGATCAGCGCGAACTCGTCGAGGACCAGGCCCGCGCCGACGCCGAAGATCACGGCCGCGCACATCGAGCCGAAGCTGTGCCGTCCGGTGGCCACCGCCCAGAAGCCGCCCACCAGCATCAGGAAGATGCCCGGGACGACGTGGTGGATGTGCACGTCACCCGTCGTAATGTTCCGGAACGGGCCCTTCCCGGCGCGGATGAGGCGGGTGATGGTGCGCGTGACGAGGAAGCAGCCCACGAACGAGACGAGCGCGAGCAGCAGGGGCAGCTTCCCCGGCTCCACGACGTTCCGGTACCACCAGCCGTCCATGGGCCCATCTTGCGGTTCGCCGCCGTCGCGCGCAGGCCGGGATGCCCGGCCGAGCGGGGCGGCGGCGGACCGCCCCGACCTGCCGGGTAACCTCGCCCAATGCCCAGACCCACCCCCGCCGACGGCCTCCGCTTCGCCTTCGGGACGCTCACCGCGCTGCCCGTGCGCGTGCGCCGGTGGGACCGCGAGGCCGCCCGTGCGGGCATGCTGTGCGCGCCGGTCGCGGGGCTCGTGCTCGGCCTGCTCGCGGGGGGCCTCGGGGCGGCCTTGCTCGCCCTCGGCGCGAGCCCGCTGCTGGCCGCGGTGGCCGCGGTCGCCGTGCCCGCCGCGGGCACCCGGGGGCTGCACCTCGACGGTCTCGCCGACACCGCCGACGGCCTCGGCAGCGGCAAGCCCGCCGCCGACGCGCTGCGGATCATGAAGCAGTCCGACATCGGCCCGTTCGGCGTGATCACGCTGGTCCTGGCCCTGTTCGCGCAGGTCGCGGCCCTCGCCGAGCTGTACGACGAGAGCTGGGCGCGGGGTGCCTGCGGCGCCGCCGTGGCCGCCACGGCCGCCCGGCTCGCGCTCACCCTCGCCGCCCGCGCCGCCGTGCCGCCCGCCCGGCCCGAGGGTCTCGGCGCGGCCGTCGCGGGCACGGTGCCCGTGCGCGCGGCCCTCGCCGTGCTCGTGGTGACCACCGCCGCGGCCGCCGCCGCGGGCGCGGCCACGGGCTCCGACACCGTGGTGTCGGCCCTCCGGAACGCGGCGGCCGTGCTGCTGGCCTGTGCCGCCGCCGAGGGCCTGCTGCGGCACTGCGTGCGCCGCTTCGGCGGCGTCACCGGCGACGTCTTCGGAGGACTCGCCGAGACCGCCGCCACGGCAGGCCTGCTTGTGCTCGCCCTCGGCCAGCACGCACAGTGAGGCGCACCGCATTGCTTACGGGCGTAGGCTCGCGACGGGCTTACCACCCCAAAGCCCGCAAGAACTCAATGAAAACCTCCTATGAAAGAGGGACTTCAGCACCGTGACTGCTCTGACTCTCAGCACCGCCGCCGCGTCCGGCCTGCGTGCCGACGCGATCGTCGTCGGTGTCGCGAAGGGCGCCAAGGGCCCGGTCGTGGCCCCTGGCGCCGAGTCCGTGGACAAGGCGTACGACGGCAAGCTCGCGTCCGTCCTGGAGACCCTCGGCGCCTCGGGCGGCGAGGGTGAGGCGACGAAGCTGCCCGCGCCGTCCGGCTTCAAGGCGCCGGTGATCCTGGCAGTCGGCCTCGGCGCGGTCCCCGAGAAGGACCAGGCCTACGACGCGGAGGTGCTGCGCCGGGCCGCCGGTGTCGCCGCGCGCGCTCTGGCCGGTTCGAAGAAGGCCGCGTTCGCGCTGCCCCTGGAGTCCGCCGCCGACGCGGGCGCGATCGCCGAGGGCGCGGTCCTCGGCGCGTACTCCTTCGACGCCTACAAGGACATCGCCGACAGCGCCAAGGACGCCAAGGCCAAGAAGGGCGCCAAGGACACCAAGGGCCCGCTCGCCGAGGCCGCCCTGCTCGGTGGCAAGCCGCGCGACAAGGCCTACAAGGCCGCCGTCGAGCGCGCCCTGGCCGTCGCCGAGGAGCTCAACCGCGCCCGCGACCTGATCAACACCCCGCCGAACGACCTCTACCCCGAGGCGTTCGCCGCGGTCGCCCAGGCCGCCGGCAAGGAGCACGGCATCAAGGTGCAGGTGCTCGACGAGAAGGCGCTCGCCAAGGGCGGCTACGGCGGCATCCTCGGCGTCGGCGCGGGCTCGGCCGCCCCGCCGCGCCTGGTGAAGCTGTCGTACACCTCGTCCAAGGCGAAGAAGCACCTGGCCTTCGTCGGCAAGGGCATCACGTACGACTCGGGCGGCATCTCGCTCAAGCCCGCGGGTCACAACGAGACCATGAAGTGCGACATGAGCGGCGCCGCCGCCGTGTTCGCGGCCGTGGTCGCCGCCGCGCGCCTCGGCCTCGAGGTCAACGTCACCGGCTGGCTGGCCCTCGCCGAGAACATGCCGTCCGGCTCGGCCACCCGCCCGGGCGACGTCCTGCGCATGTACAGCGGCAAGACGGTGGAGGTCCTGAACACCGACGCCGAGGGCCGCCTCGTCCTCGCCGACGCGCTCACCAAGGCCTCCGAGGACAAGCCCGACGCGATCATCGACGTGGCGACGCTGACCGGCGCCATGGTCCTGGCCCTGGGCGACCGCACCTTCGGCATCATGGCCAACGACGACGCCTTCCGGACCTCGATCCACGAGATCGCCGACGAGGTCGGCGAGCCGTCCTGGCCGATGCCGATGCCCGAGCACCTGCGCAAGGGCATGGACTCCCCCACCGCCGACATCGCCAACATGGGCGAGCGCATGGGCGGCGGCCTGGTCGCCGGACTGTTCCTGCGGGAGTTCGTGGGCGAGGGCATCACCTGGGCCCACCTGGACATCGCGGGCCCCGCCTTCCACGAGGGCGCCCCGTACGGCTACACCCCCAAGGGCGGCACCGGCTCCGCCGTCCGCACCCTGGTGCGCCTCGCGGAGCGCACCGCCGCGGGCGACCTCGGCTGAGCCTGACCGACTGACGTACGGCCCCGGGGCGCCCTCGCCCGCGGGGCCGTACTCATCCGCCCTCGCCCGCCCCCCATCCGCGCTCATCCGTGCGGCCGTCCCGCAGCGGTCATCCCGTACGACGATTTCGCTGTCGATGAAATCCGTATGTTTGTACGCGCTTCTGACCTCTCGCTACGGGCGATCGGCCCGGCCCGGCGTCCCGCCTGCCGCCGACAAGTGCGAAGATGGGTTCTCGGCAGGACAGGGCCCCCACCACAGGGCCGAAGAAGAGCGGCCGTATACCAGCCGACCGACCGGTCGTCCCCCGGCAAGAGGGGTCCGGCGCACGGCGCACATGCATGGAGGACGTGACGTGGCGAACGACGCCAGCACCGTTTTCGACCTAGTGATCCTCGGCGGCGGTAGCGGCGGTTACGCCGCGGCCCTGCGCGCGTCGCAGCTGGGTCTCGACGTCGCACTGATCGAGAAGAACAAGCTCGGCGGCACCTGCCTGCACAACGGCTGCATCCCGACCAAGGCCCTGCTGCACGCCGGCGAGGTCGCCGACTCGGCGCGCGAGGCCGAGCAGTTCGGTGTCAAGGCCACCTTCGACGGCATCGACATCAACGCCGTCCACAAGTACAAGGACGACGTCATCGCGGGCCTCTACAAGGGCCTGCAGGGCCTTGTCGCCTCCCGCAAGGTGACGTACATCGAGGGCGAGGGCCGCGTGTCCTCCCCCACCTCCGTGGACGTGAACGGCCAGCGGATCCAGGGTCGCCACCTCCTCCTGGCGACCGGCTCCGTGCCGAAGTCCCTGCCGGGCCTGGAGATCGACGGCAACCGCGTCATCTCCTCGGACCACGCGCTGACCCTGGACCGCGTGCCGCAGTCCGCGATCATCCTGGGCGGCGGCGTCATCGGCGTCGAGTTCGCCTCGGCGTGGAAGTCCTTCGGCACCGACGTCACGGTCATCGAGGGCCTGAAGCACCTCGTGCCCGCCGAGGACGAGAACAGCTCCAAGCTCCTCGAGCGCGCCTTCCGCAAGCGCGGGATCAAGTTCAACCTGGGCACCTTCTTCGAGAAGGCCGAGTACACCGAGAACGGCGTGCGGGTCACCCTCGCCGACGGCAAGACCTTCGAGGCCGAGGTGCTGCTCGTCGCCATCGGCCGCGGCCCGGTCTCCCAGGGCCTCGGGTACGAGGAGCAGGGCGTCGCCATGGACCGCGGCTACGTCCTGGTCGACGAGTACATGCGCACGAACGTCCCGACGATCTCGGCCGTCGGCGACCTGGTCCCGACGCTCCAGCTCGCGCACGTCGGCTTCGCCGAGGGCATCCTGGTGGCGGAGCGCCTGGCCGGTCTGAAGACCGTGCCGATCGACTACGACGGCGTGCCGCGGGTGACGTACTGCCACCCCGAGGTCGCGTCGGTCGGCATCTCCGAGGCGAAGGCCAAGGAGATCTACGGCGCGGACAAGGTCGTCGCCCTCAAGTACAACCTGGCGGGCAACGGCAAGAGCAAGATCCTCAAGACCGCGGGCGAGATCAAGCTCGTCCAGGTCAAGGACGGTGCCGTGGTCGGCGTCCACATGGTCGGCGACCGCATGGGTGAGCAGGTGGGCGAGGCCCAGCTGGTCTACAACTGGGAGGCTCTGCCCGCCGAGGTGGCGCAGCTCATCCACGCCCACCCGACGCAGAACGAGGCGCTCGGCGAGGCCCACCTCGCCCTCGCCGGCAAGCCCCTGCACTCCCACGACTGACCCTCAGTCCACGGGCGCGACCGACCACAGACTTCGTAATTCGTAAGGAGCAACCGAAACCATGGCGGTTTCCGTATCCCTTCCGGCGCTCGGCGAGAGCGTCACCGAGGGCACTGTCACCCGTTGGCTGAAGGCCGAAGGCGAGCGCGTCGAGGCCGACGAGCCGCTGCTCGAGGTGTCGACCGACAAGGTCGACACCGAGATCCCCTCGCCCGCCTCCGGCATCCTGGCCTCCATCAAGGTCGCTGAGGACGAGACCGTCGAGGTCGGCGCCGAGCTGGCCGTCATCGACGACGGCTCCGGCGCCCCGGCCGAGGCCCCGGCCCCCGCGGCCGAGCCCGCCCCGGCCGCCGAGCCCGCCCCGGCGCCCGCCGCAGAGGCCCCGGCCGCTCCGGCCGAGGCGCCCGCCCCCGCCGAGGCGCCCGCCGCCCCGGCCGGTGGTGCCGCCGAGGGCACCGACGTCACGCTGCCCGCGCTCGGTGAGTCCGTCACCGAGGGCACCGTCACCCGCTGGCTGAAGGAGGTCGGCGAGGAGGTCTCGGCCGACGAGCCCCTCCTCGAGGTCTCCACCGACAAGGTCGACACCGAGATCCCCGCGCCGGTCTCCGGCGTGCTCCTGGAGATCACCGTCGGTGAGGACGAGACCGCCGAGGTCGGCGCCAAGCTCGCCGTCATCGGCGCCGCCGGTGCCGCCCCCGCGGCCGCTCCGGCCGCCCCCGCCGAGGCCCCGGCCGCCGCTCCGGCCCCGGCCGCCCCGGCTCCGGCCGCCCCCGCGGCTCCGGCGCAGCCCGCTACCGCCGCCCCGGCCCCGGCCAAGGCCGAGGCGCCCGCCGCTCCGGCTCCGGCCGCTCCGGCCAAGCCCGCCGCCCCGGCCGCCCCGGCGCCGGTCACCCCGGCCGACGACGGCGCGTACGTCACCCCGCTGGTGCGCAAGCTCGCCGCCGAGAACGGCGTGAACCTGGGCGCGGTCAAGGGCTCCGGTGTCGGTGGCCGCATCCGCAAGCAGGACGTGCTCGCCGCCGCCGAGGCCGCGAAGTCCGCCCCGGCTCCGGCCGCCGCCCCGGCCGCTGCCGCCGCTGCCCCGGCCGCTTCGAAGGCTCCGGCCATCGAGGTGTCCCCGCTGCGCGGCCAGACGGTCAAGATGACCCGCATGCGCAAGGTCATCGGCGACAACATGATGAAGGCGCTGCACGGCCAGGCCCAGCTCTCCAGCGTGGTCGAGGTCGACATCACCAAGCTGATGAAGCTGCGCGCCAAGGCCAAGGACTCCTTCGCCGCCCGCGAGGGCGTCAAGCTGTCCCCGATGCCGTTCTTCGTGAAGGCCGCCGCGCAGGCGCTGAAGGCCCACCCGGTCGTCAACGCCCGCATCAACGAGGACGAGGGCACCATCACCTACTTCGACTCGGAGAACATCGGCATCGCCGTGGACTCCGAGAAGGGCCTGATGACCCCGGTCATCAAGGGTGCCGGTGACCTCAACCTGGCCGGCATCGCCAAGGCGACCGCCGACCTGGCCAACAAGGTCCGCACCAGCAAGATCAGCCCGGACGAGATGTCGGGCGCGACCTTCACCATCTCCAACACCGGCTCGCGCGGCGCGCTGTTCGACACGATCATCGTGCCGCCGAACCAGGTCGGCATCCTGGGCATCGGTGCCACGGTCAAGCGCCCGGTGGTCATCAACCACCCGGACCTCGGCGAGACCATCGCTGTGCGCGACATGACCTACGTGACGCTGTCCTACGACCACCGCCTGGTGGACGGCGCGGACGCCGCCCGCTACCTGACCACGGTCAAGGCCATCCTGGAGGCCGGCGAGTTCGAGGTCGAGCTCGGCCTGTAAGGCTCTGGAGACGGACTGTAAGACTCGTCTCATCGGTGGCTGCGCCCCCGTCCGGAGGTTTCCGGACGGGGGCGCAGCCGTATTGTCTAGAGGTCGCCCGCCGCCTCTGCCCGTGGAGCCCCCCATGACCGCGCCCGTCATTCACTCGCTGCGCGAACAGATTCGCGAGCACATTGTGGAAGGCATCGTCAGCGGTCGCTGGAAGCCGGGCGAGCGGATCGTGGAGCGGCGCATCGCCGTCGAGCTGGAGGTCAGCCAGACGCCGGTGCGCGAGGCCCTGCGGGAGCTGGAGTCCCTGCGCCTGATCGAGTCCGCGCCCAACAAGGGCGTGCGCGTGCGCAACCTCTCCGCGGCCGATCTGGAGGAGAGCTACCCCGTCCGGGCGGGCCTGGAGGCCATCGCGGCCGAGCTCGCCGCCGACGGGCTCGCGGCGGACTGCTCGGCCCTTGAGCCGCACGTCGCCGCCCTGTACGAGGCGGACCGGGCCAAGGACGGCACCGCTCAGGTGCGGCACACGGTCGCCTTCCACCGCGAGATGGTGCGCGCCGCGGGCAATTCGGTGCTCCTGCACACCTGGGAAGGGCTCGGCATCGAGGTCTTCACGGCGCTCTCCATCCGCTGGCTCGGCACCGTCCAGCAGTCGTACGCGGAGGAGCACGAGGCCCTCGTCCAGGCGTTCCAGCGCCGTGACCCCCGGATCGCGGAGCTCGTGAAGGCCCATGTCCTCGGCTGCGCGCCCCGGCCTGACGGCGACGCTCATCCCGAGTGAGCCGCGCTCACACGTCGCCCCACCTGCGTAGATCCTGCGAATCAAAGGCACCCGGTGCCCTGCGCCGTGGCACCCTGTGCCTACTTTTGCCCCAAGAGGGAAGTTTTCCGCTCAACGCTTTGATCGATCATCGATCGCTGGCTTACAGTCGTCGACGGGCTCTCACCGGAGCCCCACGCCCTGTCCTGCCAAAGACCTAGGGCACCCCCGACCCTTTCCGTTAAGGGCCCCCGCCTGACCAGGCACGGGAACCCCTCCGACTCAGGAAGGCGGCGTAATGACCGACCCCTCCCGCATCCAGCCGAGCGAGCTCGACCAGCTCCCGGACCGCGACCCCGAGGAGACCGCCGAATGGCAGGCCTCTCTGGACGCCGTGACCAAGGCGGCCGGGCCGCACCGTGCCGCGTATCTGATGCGCCGCACGCTGGAGCGCGCCGAGGGCGCGGGCCTGGCGCTGCCCAAGCTTCTTGAGACGGACTACGTCAACACCATCCCCACCGCCGCCGAGCCCGTCATCGACGGCGACGAGGCGATGGAGTCCCGCATCACCGCGTGGAACCGGTGGAACGCGGCCGCGATGGTCACCCGTGGCGCCAAGCACGGCGTCGGCGGCCACATCGCCACCTTCGCCTCGGCCGCCTGGCTGTACGAGACCGGCTTCAACCACTTCTTCCACGGCAAGGAGGGCGACGGCTCGGGCGACCAGCTCTACATCCAGGGCCACGCCTCGCCCGGCATCTACGCCCGCGCCTTCCTCGACGGCCGTCTGAACGAGGCGCAGCTCGACAACTTCCGCCAGGAGTCGGGCGGCAACGGCCTGCCGTCGTACCCGCACCCGCGCCGCCTGCCCTGGCTGTGGGAGTTCCCGACGGTGTCCATGGGCCTCGGCCCGCTGTCGGCGATCTACCAGGCCCGCTTCAACCGCTATCTGACGAACCGCGCCATCAAGGACGTCTCCGCCTCGCACGTGTGGGCGTTCCTCGGCGACGGCGAGATGGACGAGCCGGAGTCGACGGCGGCCCTCGCGCTCGCGGCCCGTGAGGGCCTCGACAACCTCACCTTCGTCATCAACTGCAACCTGCAGCGCCTCGACGGCCCGGTGCGCGCCAACTTCAAGATCGTGCAGGAGCTGGAGGCCCAGTTCCGCGGCGCGGGCTGGAACGTCGTCAAGTCCCTGTGGGGCGGCGCCTGGGACGAGCTGTTCGCGCTCGACACCACCGGCGCCCTCGTCCGCCGTCTGCGCGAGGTCCCGGACGCGCAGGTGCAGACGTACCAGACGCGCGACGCCGCCTACATCCGCCAGGACTTCTTCGGCAAGGACCCGGCGCTCGTCGAGATGGCGAAGCTGCTGAGCGACGACAAGATCCTCGAGTGCTTCCACCTGTCCCGCGGTGGCCACGAGCCGCGCAAGGTGTACGCCGCGTACAAGGCGGCCCTCGCGCACAAGGGCGCGCCCACCGTCATCCTGGCGCAGACCGTCAAGGGCTTCACCCTCGGTGAGGGCTTCGCGTCCAAGAACGCGAACCACCAGATGAAGAAGCTGACGACGGACGAGTTCAAGAACATGCGTGACCTTCTTGAGCTGCCGATCTCCGACAGCCAGTTCGTCGACGGTCAGGTGCCCTACGGCCACCCCGGCGCCGACTCGCCCGAGGTCCGCTACCTCCAGGAGCGCCGCGCGGCCCTCGGCGGCCCGGCCCCGGCCCGCCGCACGCACGCGCTCGCCCCGCTGCCCGCGCCCGCCGACAAGGCCTTCGCGGCCTTCGACAAGGGCTCCGGCTCGCAGAACGTGGCGAGCACCATGGCGCTCGTCCGGCTCCTGAAGGACCTGGTCCGCGACAAGGAGACCGGCAAGCGCTGGGTGCCGATCGTCCCGGACGAGGCGCGCACCTTCGGCATGGAGTCGCTGTTCCCGTCGCTCGGCATCTACTCGCCCAAGGGCCAGACGTACGAGCCGGTCGACCGCGACCAGCTGATGTACTACAAGGAAGCCAAGAACGGCCAGATCCTCAACGAGGGCATCACCGAGGCCGGCTCGATGGCGGACTTCATCGCCGCGTCGTCCGCGTACGCCACGCACGGCGAAGCGATGATCCCCTTCTACATCTTCTACTCGATGTTCGGCTGGCAGCGCACCGCCGACCAGATGTGGCAGCTCGGCGACCAGCTCGGCCGCGGCTTCCTCATCGGCGCCACCGCCGGTCGTACGACGCTGACGGGTGAGGGTCTGCAGCACGCGGACGGCCACTCGCCGCTCATCGCCTCCACCAACCCGGCGGCACTGAGCTACGACCCGGCGTTCGCCTACGAGATCGGTGCCATCGTCAAGGAGGGTCTGCGCCGCATGTACGGCGAGGCCAAGCCGGGCGAGGACCAGGACGTCTTCTACTACCTGACGGTCTACAACGAGCCGATGCCGCAGCCCGCGAAGCCCGCGGGTGTGGACGAGGGCATCATCAAGGGCCTGTACCGCTTCAACACGGCCGAGACCGCGGGCCTGTCCCCCGCGGCCAACGCCGCGCGGATCCAGCTCATCGGCTCGGGCACGGCCATCCACTGGACCCTCAAGGCCCAGCGGCTGCTCGCCGAGGAGTGGGGCGTGGCCGCCGACGTGTGGTCCGCGACCTCCTGGACGGAGCTGCGCCGGGACGCCCTGGAGGCGGACGAGGCGCTGCTGCGCGGCGAGGAGCGGGTGCCGTACGTGCGCCAGGCGCTCGCCGGCGCGGAGGGCCCCGTGCTCGCGGTGTCCGACTACATGCGCCAGGTGCCCGACCAGATCGCCCAGTGGGTCGAGCAGGACTACTCCTCGCTCGGCGCGGACGGCTTCGGCCTCTCCGACACGCGTGACGCGGCCCGCCGCCACTTCGGCGTCGACGCCGAGTCGATCGTCGTCGCGGCGCTCGCGCAGCTGGCCCGGCGTGGTGCCGTGCCCGCGGCCGCGGTGAAGGAGGCCCGGGCCAAGTACGGCCTGTAGGCCTTCGGCTCGGTACGAGGGGTGCGGGGGCCCTGCCCGGGGTGGGCAGGGCCCCCGCACCCCTTTTCGCGCGGCATGATGGGGGCATGCGTGCTGCCCGGCTTATCAAGATGGTGTTGCTGCTGCAGGCACGGGCCTCGATGACCGCGAGCGAGCTCGCGGCCGAGCTGGAAGTGTCGGAGCGGACCATCACGCGGGACGCGCAGGCGCTGTCGGAGGCGGGCGTTCCGGTGTATGCGGACCGTGGGCGTGCGGGGGGCTACCGGCTCATCGGCGGCTACCGGACCCGGCTCACCGGCCTGGCCCGCAGCGAGGCGGAGGCCCTGTTCCTGTCGGGCGTGCCGGGCGCGCTGCGCGAGATGGGCCTGGAGGACGCCGCGTCCGCGGCCCGCCTCAAGGTGTCGGCCGCGCTCCTGCCCTCCCTGAGCGACGCCTCGCAGAACGCTTCCCAGCGCTTCCACCTCGACGCCCCGGGCTGGTTCAAGGAGACCCCGGCCCCCGAGCTGCTGCCCGCCGTGGCCGACGCGGTCTGGGACGACCGCCGCGTCGTCGCCCGCTACCGCCGCCAGGACACCGAGGTGGAGCGGGAGCTCGAACCGTACGGTCTCGTCCTGAAGGCGGGCGTCTGGTACCTGTGCGCCCGCGTCCCGGACACCGGCTCGTTCCGGGTGTACCGCATCGACCGCTTCACCGCGGTCTCCTCCGCGGTCTGCGACGACGGCCGCTTCGTACGGGACGAGAAGTTCGACCTGCCGGGCTTCTGGGAGGAGCGGGCGGCGCAGTTCGCGCGGGCCATCCTGCGGGACGAGGCCGTGCTCAGGCTGTCCCCCGACGGGGCCCGGCAACTGCCGTACGTCACGGACCGCACGGCCGCACGGGAGGCCCTGGACGGCGCCGAACCCGACGAGCGGGGCCGGGTGACCGTCACCCTGCCCGTCGAGTCCCCCGCCGTCGCGTACACCCAACTGCTCGCCCTGGGGCCCGATGTGGAGGTCCTGGAGCCGCCGGAGCTGCGCGAGCGGCTCGCGGCCACGGCGTCCCGGATGGCCGAGCTCTACCGGTAGCCGGTCACGTCCGCGGTCGGGCTCTCCTGGTCGACCTCCGTGATGTACCGCCAGGCGTCCGGCGCGGAGCCGTCCACGTCCGTGAAGCCGTACTCCTTGGCGAGTCCGCCGCTGGACAGCGACGCGCCGTTCCACCGCGCCACGTCGGGGTCGGCGGCGAGCGCGGCCAGGGCACGGCCCACGTACGTGGGGGTCTCGGAGATGGCGAAGTGCGGGTTCTGCTCGGTGCCGTCGAGCCAGTGCTCCTCGGTGACCTTGAAGTACGTGTCGAGCATGGCCTCCGAGCGCAGCCAGCCCGGGCTCAGACAGACCGCCGTGCAGCCGTACTCCTTGAGCTCCTCGGCGAGCGCGCGGGCCATCCGCAGCGGGGCCGCCTTGGCGAGGTCGTAGTAGTAGGGCTTGCGGTAGCGCTTGTTGTACTCCTCGGTGCCGTCGGTGACCTCGACGACCAGGCCGCCCTCGTTGCGAATGAGCAGCGGCAGCGCGAAGCGGCTGGTCACGATGTGGGTCTCGACGCCGAGGCGCAGGATGCGCAGGCCCTTGTCGAGGTCGTGCTCCCACATCTTCTTGTCCCACTCGACGTGGACGTCACCGCCCCAGATGTCGTTGACGAGGATGTCGAGGCGGTGCTGCTCCGCGTCGATCCGGTCCACGAGCGCGCGGACCTGCTCGGGGTCGAGGTGGTCGGTGGGGACCGCGATGCCGTGGCCCCCGGCCTCCGTCACAAGGTCCGCCGTCTCCTCGATGGTCTCGCTGCTGCGGCCGACCTCGCTGACGTGCGCGCGGGTCGTGCGTCCGGTCACGTACACGGTGGCTCCGGCCCGGCCGAGCTCCACGGCCATGGCGCGCCCGGCCCCGCGCGTGGCCCCGGCGACGAGGGCGATCTTTCCGGACAGGGGTCCCGGGGTGGTCTGTGCGTTCTCCATGCGAGGAGCCTTCCACCGAATGCCGACATCTCCTGTCGGGCTTTCCAGGGGCATGTGCACACATAACGACACAGCCGCATTCCGGCGCACTCCGCGTGCGCCCCTACCCGGCAGGGCAGATGCTTGTCCCGTGATGGACGAGACGGAGTTCTGGGAGATCGTGGACAGCACCCGGGAGGCCGCGGACGGCGACCCGGAGGACCACGCCGAGCTGCTGGTCGAGCGGTTGCTGCGGGCCGACCCGGACGCCGTGCTCGACTTCGCGCGGCACTTCGAGGCCCGCTACAACCGCGCCTACCGCTGGGACCTGTGGGGCGCCGCGTGGGTGCTGCTCGACGGCGTGAGCGACGACGCCTTCGACTACTTCCGGTGCTGGCTCATCGGGCAGGGCCGCGAGGTCTTCGAGGGCGCCCTGCACGACCCGGACTCCCTCGCCGACCTCCTCGACGGCTTCGACGAGGAGCTCGACGGCGACGGCGAGGAGCTCGGCTACGCCGCCGACGAGGCGTACGAGCAGCTCACCGGGGTCGTGGCGCCCGACCTGGGCATCGCCCCCGCCCCGCCGGAGCCGGAGGGCACCCCGATCGACTTCGAGGACGACGCGGTGCTCGCGCAGCGGTACCCCAAGCTGTGGGAGCGGTTCGCGGCCCCCTGAGCCGCGCGGCCCCGCCCCTTTCCGTCCTGCCCCTCCCCGCCCGGTCAGCGCTCCCAGGCGAACACCAGGAGCGCCACGTCGTCCCGTACGCCGCCGGAGAACCGCACCAGATCCCGCCAGATCGCGTCCGTCAGGGCCGCCGGGTCGTCCTGCTCGGCCTCGAAGAGCGCGGGAAGGCGCGCCGCCAGCGGATAGAAGGCCCCGGAGGCGTCCCGTGCCTCCGTCACGCCGTCCGTCACGGTCAGGAGCCAGTCGCCGGGGCGCAGCCCCACCACGGTCTCGCGAGGCGGCGCGACCCCGGCGATGCCGAGGCCGAGCGGCGGGCCCGGGGACACCTGGAGCTCGGCGACGGTGCCGTCGCGCAGGAGCAGCGGCGGCGGATGGCCGCAGGAGACCAGGCGCAGCTCGTCGGCCTCGCCCCCGAACTCCAGGAGCACGGCGGTGGCGAAGAGTTCGCCGGGCTCGCCGCCCGCCGCGCCCCCGGCGGCCCCGGCCTCCTCGGCGTCGGTGACCAGGCGCCGGTCGAGCCGGGCGGCGACGCCCTCCAGGTCGGGCTCGTCGAGGGCGGCCTCACGGAAGGCGCCGATCAGCGCGGCCACCGTCCCGACGGCCGCGAGGCCGTGGCCCTGTACGTCGCCGACCATGGCCCGCACGCCGCCCGGCCACCGGCGGACGTCGAAGAGGTCGCCGCCGACCAGGGTGCCGCGCTGCGCCGCCCGGTACAGGCCCGCGCAGCGCACCGGGCCCACCCGCTCCGGCAGCGGCGGAAGCACCGCGAACTGCGCGGCCTCGGCGACGGTGCGGACGGTGATGAGCTGGGCGTCCCTGCGGCTGCGGACGGCGGCGAAGAGCACGCTGAGCACGGCCACGAAGGCCACGGTCGCGGTGTCGCTCTCGCCGGGGTGGCCGAGGTCGTAGCGCGGCAGGTTGAGCAGCAGGAGCACGAGGCCGCCGATGAGCGCGGTGGCGGCGGGCCCGTAGGCGAGGGCGGCGAGCGGCGGGACGGCCGCGAGCAGGAAGCTCAGGTCGAGGGTCTTGGGCGTGAGGACCTGGATGACCACGGTCAGGACCAGGAGCACGGGCGCGGGCCAGCGCATCCAGGGCGGGGTGGGAGCGCGGCTCGGCCAGTCGGGGTCGCGCGCGCTCCGCCGCCCTACCGCGGGCCTGGGCATGCGTGCTCCTTCCCGGCGACGGGGGTCGTCCTCACGCTCCTACGAGCGCGGGACGCCCGCACGCCGGGCCGGTCAGGTCGGGTGTCGCTCGGGGCGCCCGCGGCCGCCCGTGGAGGTCACGAGGGGCCGTCCGACGGCCGGGAAGGTCACAGAGTGCGGCCCATCAGCACGTCGTCCACGTACTGCCCGTCCAGGAGGAACTCCCCCGGAAGCACGCCCTCGGTCACGAAGCCCTCGGACTCGTACAGCGTGCGGGCGGGCGTGTTGTGGCCGAGCACCCGCAGGGTGAGGCGGCGCGCGCCCTGGCGGCGGGCCTCGGCCACGACCGCCCTGATCAGCTCCCGGCCCACGCCCTTGCCGCGTGTCTCCTCGGCGACGACGAAGCCGAGGATCTGGCGCACGTGCGCGTTGACGGCGAGCGGGGTGGGGAAGCCGAGCCGGATGTAGCCGACGATCCGCCCTTCCACCTCGGCGACCAAGTGGTCGCGGGGGCCGAAGCGTTCGGAGAAGAACGGCTCGTGCGGAGGTGCGGGGCGGGGCTGCACGGAGTGCACGGTGGACCAGTTCTCGCGGTCCAGGCGGGCCAGCACGTCGTCGTCGCCCGCGCGGGCCGCGCGTATGTACGTCTGCTGCATGAGCGTCACTGTACGGCGCGGATACGACGCCCCACCCGCCCTTTTCGCGGCAGGATGGGCCCATGGAGCCTACGCGTCCGCAGCCCTCGGACTCTTCGGAACAGCCCTCCCGCGTCGCCGTCGCCGGTGCCTCCGGGCTCATCGGATCGGCCCTGACGCGCTCCCTGGCCGCCGACGGACACGAGGTGGTGCGGCTCGTCCGGCGCGCCCCGCGCACGGCGGAGGAAGTGCGCTGGGACCCCGCCGCGGGCCGCGTGGACAGGGCGGGGCTCGCGGGCTGCACCGCCGTGGTCAATCTGGCGGGCGCCGGGATCGGCGACCGGCGCTGGACGGACGCCTACAAGCGGGAGCTGTACGACAGCAGGGTGCTCGGCACGAAGACGCTGGCCACCGCCGTGGCCTCGCTCGACGAGCCGCCCCGGGTGTTCGTGAACGGCAGCGCGATCGGCTACTACGGGGACACCGGTGACCGCGCGGTGGACGAGAGCGCCCCCGCGGGCGAGGGCTTCCTGCCGTCGATGTGCGTGGACTGGGAGGCGGCGGCCCGGCCCGCCCAGGACGCGGGCATCCGCACGGCCTTCGCGCGCAGCGGCCTGGTCGTCGCGCGCTCGGGCGGCGCGTGGGGGCGGATGTTCCCGCTGTTCAAGGCCGGCCTCGGCGGGCGGCTCGGGAACGGGCGGCAGTACTGGAGCTTCATCGCGCTGCGCGACGAGGTCGCCGCCCTACGGCATCTCCTTGCCCGCGACGACCTGTCGGGCCCCTTCAACCTGACGGCGCCGACGCCGGTGACCAACCGCGAGGTGACGGCCGCGATGGGCCGGGCGCTGCACCGGCCGACGCTGTTCCCGGCCCCTGCCCCCGCCCTGCGCCTGGTGCTCGGGGAGATGGCCGGGGACGTCCTCGGCAGCCAACGGGTGCTGCCCGCACGGCTGTTGGAGTCCGGCTTCACCTTCACGCACCCGACGATCGCCGCCGCGATCCGAGCGGCACTGAAATAGGGCTGCGCCCCATAGGGGCGCGGGGAACTGCGCGCCCAGCCCCCACCCACCCGCACCCGACGGACAAACAGGCAAGGGGCCACGGAGGCGAGGGGGCGGCCGTGCCCTGGCGTTCGCGGCGCCCCCGCGTGCCCACACGCAATCGTTTCGCCGTCCGCGTGCGACCGTCGTGCGACCATGCCCGGTCCATGCGCGACTGGCAGCGGCCCACGGGGCTCCTACCCTCAAGCGGAACTCGGGGATTCCACCGCCCGGTGAAGGGCATAAGCGTCCCCAGCAGCCGCGCAACCTCCGGGAGGAGCACGTGCCAGAGCCTGCGCACCATGCGGATGTCGTCATCGTGGGAGCCGGGGTCTCGGGACTGTCGGCCGCACACCAGCTGAACAGGGCCGGGGTAACGACCGTCATCCTGGAGGCCGCCCCTTACGTCGGGGGCCGCATGTCGACCGAGAAGGTGGACGGATTCCGGCTCGACAGGATCGGGCAGCTGCTCAGCACGTCGTATCCGGAACTACGTCACACTCCGGGGCTCGACGCGCTCGCCCTACGCCCGTTCGCACCCGGCCTTCTCGTCCACAGTGAGGGGCAGCACCACCGCACCGCCGAGTTCCTCGGCAGCCAGAGCCCCCGGCGCGCACGGGGCGCACTCCATGCGGCGCGCGCCCTCGCGAGCGCCCCCCGCGTGCCGCGTCCGGTCCGCACGGCCGCGCGCACGCCCCTGCGGACGTCACGGCCGCCCGCACGCAGCACTCCGCTGGGGAGCGCGCTCGACCAGGCCCGGCTCGGCGCCGCCCTGGCCCGGCTCGCCGCGACCCCCGTGCGGCGGCTGCTCGCGCGCCCCGAACTCCCGGCCGCGCGGGCCCTGTCCGCCCGCGGCCTGCCCGCCCGCACCATCGAGGGCTTCCTGCGCCCGCTGCTGTCCGCGCTGCTCTGCGACCCCGACCTGACGACGTCCAGCCGGTGCGCCGACCTCGCCCTGCACGCCTTCGCGCGGGGCCGTCTGTGTCTGCCCGAGGGCGGCGCCGACGTCCTGCCCGAGCTGCTCGCGGCCGCGCTGCCGCCGGGAACGGTGCGCACCGGCGTCCGCGTCACCGCGGTGGCCGCCAACCGCGTCACGACCGCCGAGCACGGCGAGCTGACCTGCCGCGGCGTCCTGCTCGCCACCGACGCCCGCGCCGCCGCCGAGCTGCTTCCGGGCCTTCGCGTGCCGTCCTTCCACCCGGTGACCGTCGTGCACCACGCGGCCCCGGAGCCGCCGCTCGCCGAGCCCGCGCTGCTCCTGGACGCCGACCGGCGGGGTCCGGTCGCGCACACGGCCGTCGTCAGCCACGTCGATCCCACGCGCGCGCCCGCGGGCCGCTTCCTCGTCTCGTCGACCGTCCTCGGCCCGCCGCCGGACGACCTCGACCGCACCGTGCTCGCCCATCTCGCCGAGCTGTACGGCACGCCGACGGACCGGTGGGAGCCGCTCGCGGTGCACCACACCCGCGAGGCGGTGCCCGCGATGCCGCCGCCGCACGACCTGCGCCGCCCGGTGCGGCTCCTGTCGGGCCTGTACGTGTGCGGCGACCACCGCGACACCAGCACGGTGCAGGGCGCCCTGCACTCGGGCCGACGCGCGGCCCACGCCGTCCTGACCGACCTCGGCATCACTCCCACGCACACCGAGGCCCGCCTCCCGACCGCCGCGTAGGAGGCAGCGCCCCGCAGGGGAAGGGGGGCGCCCCGCCGGAGGCGCCCCCGTGGTCAGCCGAGCGCCGCGACCTTGTCGCGGTACCCGCGTACCGGAGCCGCGTCCCGGTACGGCTCCAGGCGGCGCTCGAAGTCGCGCACGTACTCCACCGCGCGCACCGAGCGCATCTCGCCCGCCGCCTGGGCCGCCTCCGCGCCCAGCTGGCAGGCCTGCTCCAGCTCGCCGAGGCCCAGGCGCGAGGTGGCCAGGACGACGCGGCAGAAGAGCCGGGAGCGGGCGTACCCGGGCGCCCGCAGCTGGAGGGAGCGCTCGGCGTGCTGGGCGGCCGCGCGGTACTGCTGGAGATCGCGGTTGCAGTGCGCGAACTCGTCGGCGAGCTGTGCCTCGTCGAAGAAGCGCGCCCAGTACGGCACCTCGTCACCCGGCCGGGCGGCTTCCAGGGCGCGCTCGGCGCGCACCATGGAGGCCGTGCACGCCCGCACCTCGCCGAGCACGCCGTGGCCGCGCGCCTCCACGGCGTGCAACAGGGCCTGCACCACCGGCGGCGCGGAGGAACCCACGCCCTGCTGCGCGACCCGGGCCAGCTGCACGGCCTCGCGCCCGTGGCCCAGATAGACGGCCTGGCGGCTCATCGTGACCAGGACGTAGGAGCCGTACGCGCGGTCGCCCGCCGCCTGGGACAGGCGCAGGGCCTGCACGAAGTACCGCTGGGCGAGGCCGTGCGCCGCGATGTCGTACGACGTCCAGCCCGCGAGCCGGGTGAGGTCGGC
This sequence comes from Streptomyces spectabilis, assembly GCF_008704795.1. NCBI lineage: Bacteria > Bacillati > Actinomycetota > Actinomycetes > Kitasatosporales > Streptomycetaceae > Streptomyces > Streptomyces spectabilis. The sequence goes on from NZ_CP023690.1 coordinate 2,948,942, forward strand.
GGCGGCCGCGAAGAGGCGGCGCCCGGCCTGCTCGTTGTAGGTGCCGCGGAGCATCGGCTCGGCCTCGTGCTCCAGATAGCGCACGAGGGCCTGGCGGGCGTGGCCGCCGCCGTAGGCGTGGTCGAGCGCGCGGAACAGCTCGCCGACGGAGCGCAGCGCCGCGATGTCGCCGCCGGACACCCGGTGTCCGGGGCCGCGGTCGGTGTCGCGGCGCTGGCGCGGCACCCCGGGGCGGCCCTGCGGGGGCACCCGCGGGTTCTGCGGCGGCTCGCCGCCGCGGGCGACGCGCTCGTCGGCGCGGCCGATGAGCCAGTCCCTGCTCGGCACGACGAGCCCGGCCGGGGTGAAGGCGATCTTGCGCAGCTCGGCATGGCTGCCGGAGTCCTTGCGCCACAGGCCGCCGACGATGTCGATGGCCTCCTCGGGCGACGCCGCGAACTCCAGGCCCGCGTAGACGGGCGCGCAGGCGTCGAGCCCGAGGTCCTGCGCGGAGAGCCGGCGGCCGAGGCGGCGGGTGAAGACCTCGGCGATCAGCGCGGGCGTCGTACCGCGCGGCTGCTGGCCGCGCAGCCAGCGTGTCACCGATGTTTTGTCGTACCTGAGGTCGAGCCCGTGTTCGAGCCCTAGCTGATCGACGCGACGGGCCAGGCCCGCATTGGAGAATCCGGCTTCCGCGATGAGTGCGGCGAGCTGGCGGTTGGGGGTGCGCTGCGGGGGTCGTTCCGTCATCAGCTGTGCGGTCTCCTGCCCTTTGGGCCTGCCTTGAGCAGCCCATTTGGCCTCGTGAACGGCGTGAATGTAACGGCCTGCACAGCCCGCATCGCGACCTTCAAGCCGCATTCATCCGATCGTGTGAGGATTGGCCGGAGGGCTGACGACCGGGCGCCGGTCGTACAGTGGCTGGGGCGCGATCCGTGCACGGTGAAGGTTTCCGTGTGCGGTGAGGTTTCGGTGCACGGTGAGGTTAGGGAGGCACGCGCCGTGGGCGAGTTGCGATTCATCCGGCTGGGCTTCGGCCCGGAGTACGTCGAGTACCAGGAGGCCTGGGACGAGCAGCGCCGCGTGCACGCGGCCCGGTTCACGGACGAGGTGCCGGACACCTGCCTGCTCCTGGAGCACCCGCCGGTCTACACCGCGGGCCGCCGCACGGCCGAGAGCGAGCGCCCGCTGGACGGCACCCCCGTCGTGGACGTGGACCGCGGCGGCAAGATCACCTGGCACGGCCCGGGCCAGCTCGTCGGCTACCCGATCCAGAAGCTGCCCCGCCCGGTGGACGTCGTAGCACATGTACGGCGTCTGGAAGAGGCGCTTATCCGAACGTGTGCCGAGTTCGGCCTGGCCACCACGCGGATCGAGGGCCGCAGCGGCGTCTGGGTCCTCGGCGACCCGGTGGAGCGGCGCCCGGCCCTCGGCGGCCTCGACCTGGACTTCGACCCGCGCCTCACGGACGACGAGTTCGACCCCCGCCTCAACGGCCCGGAGTACGCGCCCTCCAACGCGGGCCAGCGCCGCGAGGACCGCAAGGTCGCCGCGATCGGCATCCGCGTCGCCAAGGGCGTCACCATGCACGGCTTCGCGCTGAACGTGAACCCGGACAACACCTGGTTCGACAGGATCGTCCCGTGCGGCATCCGCGACGCGGGCGTGACGTCGATCGCGAACGAGCTGGGGCGCGACCTCACGATCGCCGACGTCCTGCCGGTGGTGGAGAAGCACCTCGCGGAGATCCTGGAGAACGCGGACCTGCGGCCGCGGGTCATCGAGCCGAAGCCCGCCGAGCGGGTCCCCGAGACGGCCCTCTCCTAGCCGCCGCGCGACTCCGGGGGCGCGTTCGGGAATGCACCCCCTTGGCCAGAGGTTGGCCGCAAGTAAGCCCCATGAGACAACGGGCGTACCCTGGGGTGCGCCGACGAATCGAAGTTACGCCAGCTAGCAGGGAGCCGATGTGTCCGCAGTCGCACCCGACGGACGCAAGATGCTGCGCCTGGAGGTCCGGAACGCCCAGACCCCCATCGAGCGCAAGCCCGAGTGGATCAAGACCCGGGCGAAAATGGGCCCCGAGTACACGCAGATGCAGAAGCTCGTGAAGAGCGAGGGCCTGCACACGGTCTGCCAGGAGGCGGGCTGTCCCAACATCTACGAGTGCTGGGAGGACCGCGAGGCGACGTTCCTCATCGGCGGTGACCAGTGCACGCGGCGCTGCGACTTCTGCCAGATCGACACCGGCAAGCCGCAGGCCCTCGACCGCGACGAGCCGCGTCGCGTCGGTGAGTCCGTCGTCACGATGGACCTGAACTACGCCACGATCACCGGCGTCGCGCGCGACGACCTGGAGGACGGCGGCGCCTGGCTGTACGCGGAGACCGTGCGCCAGATCCACACCATGACCGCGGCGCGCGAGGCCGGGCACACCAAGGTCGAGCTGCTGATCCCCGACTTCAACGCGGAGCCGGACCAGCTCGCCGAGGTCTTCTCGTCCCGCCCCGAGGTGCTCGCCCACAACGTGGAGACGGTGCCGCGCATCTTCAAGCGCATCCGCCCCGGCTTCCGCTACGAGCGCTCCCTGAAGGTCATCACCGAGGCCCGCGCGGCGGGCCTGGTCACCAAGTCGAACCTGATCCTCGGCATGGGCGAGACCCGCGAGGAGGTCAGCGAGGCGCTCCAGCAGCTGCACGACGCGGGCTGCGAGCTCATCACGATCACCCAGTACCTGCGCCCGTCGGTGCGCCACCACCCGGTGGAGCGCTGGGTCAAGCCGCAGGAGTTCGTCGAGCTCAAGGAGGAGGCCGAGGAGATCGGCTTCTCCGGCGTCATGTCGGGCCCGCTGGTCCGCTCCTCGTACCGCGCGGGGCGGCTCTACCAGATGGCCATCGAGCGCCGCGGCGCGTACGTCGCCTCGCAGGCGGTCTGACGAGCCGACCCACTGACGGCCCGGCCCCGGCGCGTGTGAATCCCCGCACAAGTGGCTACCGATCAGTAGTGTCCGAGAAGTCGTGGCCCATACGGTCTCCGCAGGTAGGGGCGACCGTATGGGCCACGTCAGCGTTCGGCCCCTCCGCGTCAAGGCTTCATCGACGTTTGACCGCTCGGTCACGCCCTGGTAACACCAATCAGTGACGCTGGAACTACCGCACGTAGGGCCTTGACCAGAGGCCTGGCGGCAGCCCCAGCCACTGGCCCCCACCGCACGACGCAGTGCCAGCGAGAGCCACTCGTAGCGTTCCCCCGTTCACCATCGCTTCTCGGATCTCGGAGGGCATCATCATGCAGGCCGCGCCCGTACGCGCCACCGCCATTCCGTCCGTCACCGACGCGCTGCGCGCCGTCGAGTCGCTGCTCCTGCGCAGCGGCCAGCGCACCGCGCGCCGCAATGCCTGGACGTCCGTGCTCGAGGACCGGCGCCGCGCGAAGGACCGCGTCGAGGCCCAGCGGGTACTGGAAGAGGCGGGCACCACCCGCACGTCGTAGCAGCCCGCGGGGACACGTAGACTCAGGGCATGGCGAGGAAGGAAACCACCGCGGCGGACGCCGCGGCGAACCCGGGGCGACTCAAGCAGATCGCTCTCACGTACAAGATGACCCGGCGGACCGACTCCAAGATCGGTCTCGTCATCGCAGCTGTGGGAATCGTCACCTTCGGTGTCTTCCTCGCGATCGGCCTCTGGATCGACCACCCCGTTTATCTCGGCATCCTGGGCTTCGTGCTCGCCTTCCTCGCGATGGCGATCGTCTTCGGACGCCGCGCCGAGCGGGCGGCCTTCGGGCAGATGGAAGGCCAGCCCGGCGCGGCGGCCGCGGTGCTCGACAAGATCGGTCGCGGCTGGACGACGACCCCCGCGGTCGCGATGAACCGCAGCCAGGACGTGGTGCACCGCACCGTCGGCAAGGCGGGCATCGTCCTCGTCGCCGAGGGCAACCCGAACCGCGTGAAGCCGCTGCTGGCCGCCGAGAAGAAGAAGATGGCCCGCATCGTCGCGGACGTCCCCGTGCACGACGTCATCGTCGGCACCGGCGAGGGCCAGGTCGAGCTGAAGAAGCTGCGCACCACGCTCCTGAAGCTCCCCCGCGTCCTCCAGGGCCCCCAGGTGACGGCGACCAACGACCGCCTGAAGGCCATGGGCGACCTCATGAGCAACATGCCCCTGCCGAAGGGGCCGATGCCGAAGAACGTGCGCATGCCGCGCGGTCCGAAGGCGCGGTAGCCAGCGCGTCGTACGCGTATACGTCGATGGGGCGGCCGGAACCTCGAAGGTTCCGGCCGCCCCATCGACGTATGTCCGAAGGCCTCTTATGCCTGAAGGCCTCTTCCGGTTATGCCTGAAGGCCTCTTCCGGGCGCCCCGGGGAAGCTAGCCGCGCACCTGCACCGCGCGGGCCAGGCGGTCGTGGAGGCCGCGGCCGTCGCGGTCCCAGATGATGGCGGGGACACCGAGGCAGAGCAGCACGCTGCGCACCGCCACGCGGCCGATGCCGAGACGGCCGCCGTCCTCGGCGATGACGCGCAGACCGAAGAGCCGCTTGCCCGGCGTGCAGCCGACCGTGCCGACGGTCAGGACGCTCATCACGAAGAGCAGACCGAGCGCCCAGTTGCCCGCCGCCTGCGCGTTGTCCCGCGCGAACAGGCCGTACGCGATCACCATGACCAGGGCCCAGTCGACGGCGATCGCCCCGAGCCTGCGGCCCGGACGCGCGATGGAACCCGGGCCCTCCTCGGGCAGGCCGAGCCGCTCTCCCCGGTATCCGAAGTCGACGCCCGCGTCCTCCGCCGCCGCGCGGGGGCCGGAGAGCCACGATCCGATTGCTTGCCTGTTGTCCACCCGTCCACGGTACTGCGCCCGATCGCGTACGGGCCTCGCCGGGGTCCTGCTGACAGGTGCCGGGAACGGGGGCGGCACCCCCGCCCGGTTAACTTCGGCGAAACAAACGGGTCACGCTTGAGAAATGCCCCCTCCCTATGGTCGGGTCCAGCGTGTGCCACCGCACTGGCCGCACGACCGAGCTGCAACCCCGCTCCTCCTTGGGCGGGAGTAGGAGGAGCTGGATGTTCCAGAACGCCGACGACGCCAAGAAGTTCCTCGCGGATGAGGACGTGAAGTTCGTAGACGTCCGCTTCTGCGACCTGCCGGGTGTGATGCAGCACTTCACGGTGCCGGCCGAGGCGTTCGACCCCACGGAGGAGCTGGCCTTCGACGGCTCGTCCATCCGCGGCTTCCAGGCCATCCACGAGTCCGACATGGCGCTGCGCGCGGACCTGTCGACGGCCCGCGTCGACCCCTTCCGCCGGGACAAGACCCTCAACGTCAACTTCTTCATCCACGACCCGATCACGGGCGAGCAGTACTCCCGCGACCCGCGCAACGTCGCCAAGAAGGCCGAGGCCTACCTCGCCTCCACCGGCATCGCGGACACCGCGTACTTCGGCCCCGAGGCCGAGTTCTACGTCTTCGACTCGGTCCGCTTCGAGACCTCCGCCAACCGCTCGATCTACGAGATCGACTCCGAGGCGGGCGCCTGGAACACCGGCGCGGTCGAGAACAACCGCGGCTACAAGGTCCGCTACAAGGGCGGCTACTTCCCGGCCCCGCCGGTCGACCACTTCGCCGACCTGCGCGCCGAGATCTCCCTCGAGCTGGACAAGCAGGGCCTGAAGGTCGAGCGCCAGCACCACGAGGTGGGCACGGCGGGCCAGGCCGAGATCAACTACAAGTTCAACACGCTGCTCGCCGCGGCCGACGACCTGATGCTCTTCAAGTACATCGTGAAGAACGTCGCCTGGCGCAACGGCAAGACCGCGACCTTCATGCCGAAGCCGATCTTCGGCGACAACGGCTCGGGCATGCACGTCCACCAGTCCCTGTGGACCGGCGGCGAGCCCCTCTTCTACGACGAGCAGGGCTACGCGGGCCTCTCGGACACCGCCCGCTACTACATCGGCGGCATCCTCAAGCACGCCCCCTCGCTCCTGGCCTTCACCAACCCGACGGTGAACTCCTACCACCGCCTGGTCCCCGGCTTCGAGGCCCCGGTCAACCTGGTCTACTCGCAGCGCAACCGCTCCGCCGCGATGCGCATCCCGATCACGGGCTCCAACCCGAAGGCCAAGCGCGTCGAGTTCCGCGCCCCGGACCCGTCCTCGAACCCCTACCTCGCCTTCTCGGCCCTGCTCCTCGCGGGCCTCGACGGCGTCAAGAACAAGATCGAGCCGGCCGAGCCGATCGACAAGGACCTCTACGAGCTGGCCCCCGAGGAGCACGCGGGCGTCCCCCAGGTCCCCACCTCCCTCCCCGCGGTCCTCGACGCCCTCGAGGCGGACAACGAGTACCTCCAGGCCGGCGGCGTCTTCACCTCCGACCTCATCGAGACCTGGATCGACTACAAGCGCACCAACGAAATCGCCCCGATCCAGCTGCGCCCGCACCCGCACGAGTTCGAGCTGTACTTCGACATCTAAGCCGCGGGTCCCTGCTTGATTCGGTGAAGGCCGTCGCCTACTGGGTGGCGGCCTTCGGCGTCGGTGGGACGTTGCTCAGGCCGGCGAGGGGAGCGTCAGGGTGGCGACTGCTCCGTGCGGGGTTGCGTTGGTCAGGGTGAGGGTGGCGGCGATCACGTGGGACTGGCCCAGGGCGATGGTCAGGCCGAGGCCGTGGCCGTGGCCGCGTTCGGGGGTGGCTGTGTGGAAGCGCTGGGGGCCGTGGCGGAGCAGGTCCTCGGGGAAGCCGGGGCCGTGGTCGCGTACGACGACCGTCGCGGCGTCGACGGTGACCTCCACCGGTGCCCCGCCGTGGCGGTGGGCGTTGAGGACCAGGTTGGTGACGATGCGGTCGAGCCGGCGCGGATCGGTCTCGGCCACGGGGCGCCCGACGACGGTGACGGTGACGTGCTCCTCCAGGCCCACCCTGCGCACGGACTCCGCCACCAGCTCCCCGAGCGGTACCGGCTGGGTGTCGGCCCGCTCCGCGCCCGCGTCGAGGCGCGAGATCTCCAGGAGGTCGTCCACCAGGCCCCGCAGCACCCGCACCCGGTCGCGGACCAGCTCGGTGGCCTCGCTCTCGGGCAGCAGCGAGGCCGAGGTGACGAGGCCGGTCAGCGGGGTGCGCAGCTCGTGGGCGACGTCCGCGGTGAAGCGCTGTTCGCCGCGCAGCCGCTCCTGGAGCGCGTCCGCCATGTGGTCGACGGCCGAGGAGATCTCGCTGATCTCGTCGTGGCCGCGGCCTTCGGTGCGCGCGTCGAGGTCGCCGTGGCGGATGCGGCGGGCCGTCCCCGCGACGCGCCGCAGGCGTCGTAGGACCAGTTCGGCGGCGAGCAGCGTGAGGGGGACGACGACGGCCAGCATGGCGATGGCCGCGTACCGGATGTGGCGGTCGAGGGCTTCGAGGCTGAGCTGCTCGCCGAGCATGCTGACGCTGACGGCGATCACGGTTCCGTCGACCCGCGTGGCTGCCCACATGCTGGGCCCTTGGAGCGGCTTGCTGGTGTCGCGCCAGGTCACGGTGGAGGAGGTGGCGGAGGCCAGCCGGTCTCGCAAGGGGGTGGGTACCTCGTCGCCGACGACGTAGTTCGAGCGTTCCCCGGGGTCGCGGCGCGTGGGCTGCTCGCCGCGGAACTCCGCCTTGGCCAGGTCGAGTTCGCGCAGCGCCGCGGCACGACCGATGCCAAGACCGCGCTCCTCGGTGCGCTGGTGCACGAGCACGCCGATGCCGACGGCCATCGCGCAGGCAGCGGCGGCGACACCGGCGGCGATCTTCCAGCGCAGCGAGCGGGGGTCGACGAAGCGCAGCAGCGAGCGACGGTCTCGGACCGTGTCACGTGCCACGTCAGCGCCGGAACTTGTAGCCGAAGCCGCGCGCTGTCTCGATGTGATCGGCGCCGATCTTCTTGCGCAGCCGCTGCACCGCCAGGTCGACGACCCGGCTGTCGCCCTCCCAGCCGTAGTCCCACACGGTGCGCAGCAGCCGCTGCCGTTCCAGGACGATCCCGGGCGCGGCCACGAATTCGAGGAGGAGGCGCAGCTCGGTGGGGGTGAGCGCGACGGGGTGTCCGTCGGTGCGCACCTCCAGGCCGCGGGTGTCGACGGTGAGGTTCCGGAAAGTGAGCACCGCGTCGTCGTCGGCCGTCCCGGGCGTGGTCGCGGAGAAGGTGGCCCGCCGCAGCAGCGTGCGGATGCGCGCCACCAGGACCGTGGTGTCGACCGGCTTGATGACGTAGTCATCCGCACCGGCCTCAAGGCCCGCCACGACGTCCAGGGCGTCGCCCCTGGCGGACATCATCAGGATCGGGGCCTGGCTCGTCTCACGGATCCTGCGGCACAGCCCGATCCCGTCGAGGAACGGCAGCATGATGTCGAGGAGCAGCAGGTCGTGCTGCCCGTCGCGGAACATCTCCAGGCCCGTCAGCCCGTCCGGCGCCGCGGACACCTCATAGCCGTAGCGCTCCAGGGCCATGCCGACGGACCTGCGGATCGCGTCGTCGTCCTCGACCAGCAGGACGCGGACACTGGCGGAGCCGCCGCCACGGTTCTGTCCCATCAGCTCACCCTAGATCCTGTTCGCGATGTTCGATGTTCGATGTTCGATGGCGATCGGCTGGTCGTACGCGGGTGCGGCGCCAACGCGTCCTCCGCCCGTCATAGCCGTCACGGCCGTCACAGGCGGAAGGCGGCCGCGACGGGCAGGTGGTCGCTTCCGGTGCGCGGCAGGGTCCGGGCCGAGACCGGCGTGACGCCGCGCGAGAGGATCTGGTCGAGCCGGACCACCGGGAACGAGGCGGGCCAGCTGAACCCGAAGCCCTGCCCCGCCTCCTCCTGCGCCGACCGCAGCCGCGAGGTCAGCGGGCGCAGCGCGCGGTCGTCGACGGTGCCGTTGAGGTCTCCCGCCACGACGACCCGGGGCAGCTTCTCCTCGCGTACGAAACCGGCGAGCCGCGCGGCCGCCTCGTTGCGCTTCTCGGTGGCGAATCCGCTGCTCGGGTGCACGCGGATGGACGCGAGGTGGGCGACGTACACGGCGAGCGGCCCCTTGGGGGTGTCGACGGTGGCCCGCAGGGCGCGGGTCCACGGCATGATGGCGAGGGGCTCCACGTCCCGGATCGGACGCTTGCTCCACAGGCCGACGGACTCCCGTACCGCGTGGTGCGGATAAGTGGCGGCCAATGTCCGCTCGTACACCGGGGCGGTGCGCGCGGTCAGCTCCTGCAGGGCGATGACGTCGGCGCCCGAGGCGGCGAGGTCGCGGGCGGTGCGCCCCGGGTCGGGGTTGCCGTCGTGGACGTTGTGGCTGACCACGGACAGGTCCCCGCCCGGGGAGCTCTTGTCGAGGAGCGTGCCGGCGAACAGCGAGCACCAGACGACGGCCGTGAGCGCGACGGCGGCGCAGGCGACGGCGGACCGTCGCAGCAGGGCCGCCCCCAACAGGACGGGCACGCTGGCCCCGAGCCAGGGCAGGAAGGTCTCAAGGAGGCTGCCGGAGTTCCCGAGGGCGTTGGGCACGAGCGAGTGGCCGAGCATGAGCAGCGCGACGAGTACGGCGAGCGTGGCGACGAGCCACCCGGACCGGTGGGAACGACCGCCTCCGGCCTGGGATCCGGTGCGCTCGGGCGACTCGGCCCGGCCGTCGGCGCGTTCGGGCGACAGGGTCATGTCCGCACCGGCTCGCCGGCACGCAGCGCGGCGGGCAGGCCCGTCCGCACGGCCTCGATCAGCGCACCGCTCTTCTCCAGGGCGGCGTCCAGGCCCTCCGTGGGAGTGGTGCGGGCGCGCTGCCCGAGGACGACGCCGAGCACGAGGTGTCGCTTCGCACCGGACGTCACCTCCGCGGCCCACATGAGGTTGCCGCCCGCGGGCGTGCTCGAACCGGTCTTGAGCCCGATCACCCCGGGCTCGTCGAGGAGCCGGTTGGTGTTGGTGACGGTGCCGGGAACGCCCGGCACCGTCGTGCTGCGCAGCGCCACCACGGCCCGCAGCACGGGCTCCTTCATCGCCTGCCGGGCGAGCTTGAGCTGGTCGTCGGCGGTGCTCCTGGTGCTGGCCTCGAATCCGCTGGCGCCGGTGTACGTCGTACGGTCCATGCCGAGCCGCGCGGCGGCGCGGTTCATCTTCACGACGAACGCCTTCTCGCTCCCGGCGTCCCAGCGGGCGAGCAGCCTGGCGACGTTGTTGCCGGAGGGCAGCAGCAACAGTTCCAGGAGCTGGCGCTGGGTGGGCCGCCGCCCTTCGCGGAGCGGGGCCGTCGACTCGCTGAGCGAGTGGGACTCCTCGGCGGCGGCCGCGTCGACCCTGATCCTCGGCCCTTGCTGCCCGCCCGCGAGGGGGTGCTCCTTGAGGATCACGTACGCGGTCATGACCTTGGCGACGCTCGCGATCGGCACCGGCTGGCGCCCGCCCTCGCGGCCGAGGCTGCCGAGGCCCTCCACCGCGATGCTCGTCTGCCCTTCCCCGGGCCACGGCAGGTCGAGCCGCCCGGCGACCGCGGCGGCCTCGCCCGGCCGCGGGGCCTCGCCGCCCTCGCCCCGGGCGAACCCGAACCACCCTCCGACACCGACGACGGCCAGCAGCGCGGTGCCTCCGCACACAGCCCCGACGCCCCGCACCCGACGACCCCTCACCGCAAGCACCTCTCCACGACCGGCACGTGCGGTGATCCCCGCACGTCACCAAGGTTTGGCGGAGACCGCATCCAACCGGTCAGGGTCGTGCGTCCAGTGGCCCGCGAATGTGTGTCATCCAGGTATCAGCCGCCCGCCGTCGGCGGGGCCTCCCGGATCGGCCGCTCCCATTGCTTTGCCCCTATTTGTGCTAGTCAGTACCCATGTCGCATCCCGGGACGCTGATCCTGATCATGGCCATGGCGGTGCTTGCGCCGCTGCTCGCGTATGCGGTCGGGCGTCGGCTGACCGTTCCCGTGGCCGTGTTCGAGATCGTCCTGGGGGTCGTGATCGGTCCGGACGTGCTGGGCTGGGCACGGCCCGACACCGTCATCGACACGCTGTCCAGCCTGGGGCTCTCGATGTTGATCTTCCTGGCCGGGTACGAGATCGAGTTCGCCGCCGTGCGCGGGGACACGCTGCGGCGCGCGGTCGGGGCCTGGGCCGTGGCCCTCGCGGTGGCCCTCGCGATCGCGTTCGCCCTGACCGGTGCGCAGGCCACCAAGAGCTTCGTCATCGGCACCGCCCTGACCAGCACCGCGCTCGGCGCCGTCCTGCCGCTGCTGCGCGACGCGGACCTGCTGCGCGGCCGGTTCGGCACCGTGGTGATGGCGTTCGGGGCGGTCGGCGAGTTCGGGCCGGTCATCGCGATCTCGCTGCTGCTCAGCGGCCGGGCCCCCGGCGTCGCGACCGCGCTGCTCGTCGCGTTCGCCGCCGTCACGGCCGTCGCCGTCTTCTGGGCGCTGCGCCCGCGCCCCCCGTGGTTCGCGGGCGTCGTCGCCAAGACCCTGCACTCCAGCGGCCAGTTCGCCGTGCGGTACGTGATGCTGCTGCTCGCCTCGATGCTCGGTCTGTCCGCCGCGTTCGGCCTCGACACCCTCCTCGGCGCGTTCGCCGCCGGGCTGCTCACCCGGCTCGTTCTGCGGGGCGCCGGCCCCGAGGCGGGCGCCGAGGTCCTCGGCCGGATCGAGGCCATGGGCTTCGGCTTCCTGGTCCCCGTCTTCTTCATCGTCACCGGCATCGGCTTCGACCTCTCGGCCCTGCTCGACGGCGGCCGCCCGCTCGCCCTCCTGCCGGTCTTCCTCCTGCTGTTCCTGCTGGTGCGCGGGGGACCCACGTGGCTGCTCGCCCCGCGCGACCTGTCCCGGCGCGAACGCACCGCGCTCACCCTGTACTCCTCCACCTGTCTGCCGCTCGTCGTCGCCATCACCACCATCGGCACCGACGACGGCGTCCTGGCCTCCGGCGAGGCCGCCGCCCTGGTCGGCGCGGCCATGCTCTCCGTCCTCGCCTTCCCGCTGCTCGCGCTCAAGGCGCTCGGCGGGCGCCGGGCCGGTCCTTCCTCCCCCGCGGCCGGGGCGTCCGAGACGTGGTGAGCCCCTCGGCCCGCCGTGAGCGGATGGTGGCGTGGGCCGTCTCCGCCGCGACGAGGCCCAGGACGATGAAGGCCGCGCCGATGGGGCCCAGCCAGTGCGGGCCCGCCCAGGCCATGCCCGCCTGACCGACCAGCGGGGCCGCCGAGACGCCTACGTAGACCATCGCCGAGGCCAGGCCCGTGAGGAGGGGCGCCGCGCTCGGCAGGGCGCCGATCAGGCGGTGCGTCTGCGGCGCCAGGAGGCCCCAGCCGCAGACGCCCCAGACGAGCAACGCCACGACGGTGGACGGGAGATGGGCGCTGGTCCACGGCAGCAGGGCGAAGTCGACCGCCGCCACGGCGATCGCGACGTTGATGACGCGGCGGCCGCCGAAGCGGTCGGTCAGGCCGCCCGATCCGAGCGTGCCGGCCGTGGCGGCCAGGCCCCAGACGAAGAGCAGCACGGCCAAGGTGGTGCCGCTGCCGCCCGTCGCGCGGTCGAGGCTCTCGCCGATGAAGGAGTAGACCGTGTAGAGGCCGGTGTAGACGAGGAGCGTGGTGAGCAGGGTGAGGCCGATGCGGCGGTCCGCCAGCGGGGCGAGGCGCGTGCGCAGCGGGACCGCGGGCGGCGTGGGGATCGTGGGCAGCAACAGGGCGATGGCCGCGGCGGCGAGCACCCCGACCGCCGATACGAACACCATGGTCAGGCGCCAGTCGCCGGTCACGCTGCCGATCGCCGTGCCGAGGGGCGAGCCGAGCGCGGTGGCCGCGCTGAGGCCCGTCATCACGGTGGCGATGGCACGGCCGCGCCGCTCGGGCGGGGCGAGGGCCGCGGCCGCGGCGACGGCGGCCGGGGTGATCATCGCCCCGCCGAACCCGGCGAGCGCCCGTCCGGCCAGGGCCACGCCGAAGTCGGGGACGAAGGCCGTCAGGAGGTTGCCCGCGGTGAAGACGGCGAATCCGGCGAGGAACAGCGGGCGCCGGGACCTGCGCGCGGTGAGGGCGGCCATGACCGGGCCGAGGACGGCGTACGTGAAGGCGTAGGCGGTGAGCAGCCATCCCGCGGTGCCGACGGACACGCCGAGCGAGTCGGCCGCGTCCGGCAGGATGCCGGCGATGACGAAGCTGTCGGTGCCGATGGCGAACATGCCTGCGGCCAGGACGAGGAGTGGGCGGTACACGGGGGCGGGCCTCCTGTGGGTGCGGTGGATCGGGCAGGTGGATCGGGCAGGTGGTCGGGGCGAGCGCTCCGCCGGTCTGCGGCGCCTGGTTTCGGGGCGGTCACCCACCAGATGACGTAACAGAAATTGTTACGACATGGGGCGCGAGAAAGGCCGGTCCGCTCGGACCGGCCCGTTCGGCGGCGGGTGGGTCAGGCGACCGTCTCCTTGAGGACGTCGGCGACGGTGACCTCGGCCAGTTCGGCCTTCATCGCCTCCTCCGCGCGGTCGTACGCGCCGCGCAGGACCGGCGGGATGCCGCGGCCCACCGGGCACTTCTGGTTGGGAGTCGAAGGGTGGAGGGCGAGGAGCGGGTCGGGCTCGACCGCGAGGTAGACGTCCCGGAGGGTGATCGCCCCGGGCTCGCGGGCGAGGCGCCAGCCCGCGCCCTGGCCGCGCTGCGACACCACCAGGCCCGCGTCGCGCAGGCTGCCGAGCGTGCGGCGGATGACGACGGGGTTGGTGTTGACGCTGTCGGCGATCTGGTCGGACGTCACGATGCCGTCCGGCCGCTTGGGGCAGACCAGGGCCATCCACGTCAGCGCGTGCGTGGCCACGGTCATGCGGCTGTTGGCGCTCATGGGCCCTCCCGCCGTTCGGCTCTTCTGTCGAAACTGATTCTGTTACGACAGGGGCGTGGCTGTCCAGCCCTGTTCGTCATCGTCGAGGAGTGCCGCGAGCTTCTTGGGGGCCAGGGCGCGGTAGCTCTCCACGAGGAGTTCGGCGACCTCCGTCCAGTCCGTGGCGGCCTCGTCCAGGTGCATGCCGACGACGTTCGCGCCCCAGCCCATCCGGAAGAAGGGCGGGCCCGCGTGCGTCAGGGCCTCGAACTCCTCGCCCCGGGCCCGGAAGGTGAGGGTCGTGGTGGGCGCGGCCGCGTGGGCGTGGGTGGCGGCGGGGCGCGCGGGGTCGGTGACGTAGACGTGGGCGAAGGTGCGGGCCCGTACGCGCCAGCGGGTGCCGGTCCAGGCCCGCTCCTCGTACGCGTCGGGGAGGCGGCCGCAGATCGCGCGGAGGCGCATGAGCGTGTCGAGGGGGACCTCGTCGTCGGGTGGCCTGGTCATCCGGGGAGTGCGGGCCGCGGGTCCGACGGCCGCAGGAAGGTGACGGTCGGGTGGTCGAGCGGGGTGGCGGGCGGGGTCACCCGGGCCCGGACGCCGTAGACCTCCGCGATGAGGGGCTCGGTGATGACCTGCGCCGGGGTGCCGTGCGCGTGCGCCCTGCCCTCCTTCAGGACCAGGATCTCGTCGCAGAACATCGCCGCGAGGTTGAGGTCGTGCAGGGCGATCACCGTGGTGACGGGGAGGGTCGCCACCAGGGTGAGGAGGTCCAACTGGTGGTGGATGTCCAGGTGGTTGGTGGGCTCGTCGAGGAGGAGTTCACGCGGGGACTGGGCCAGGGCCCTGGCGATGTGGGAGCGCTGGCGTTCGCCGCCGGAGAGGGTGTGCCAGGGCTGGTCCGCGCGGTCGGACAGGCCCGTGCGGGCCAGGGCCTCGGTGACGACCCGCTCGTCGTCGGCCGTCGACGGCACCCAGGCGCGGCGGTGCGGGACGCGGCCCAGGCGCACGACGTCCCGCACCGTCAGGTCGACCTGGGTGTCCGCCTGCTGCTCCACCAGGGCGAGGCGGCGGGCCACCGCGCGGCGGCCCAGGTCGCGCAGCGGCTCGCCGTCGAGGGTGACGACGCCGGAGGCCGGGGCCAGGACGCCCGCCAGGAGGCGCAGGAGCGTGGACTTGCCGGAGCCGTTGGGCCCCAGCAGACCGACCACCGCGCCCGGACGCGGGGCGAGCGTGACACCGTCCACGATGAGACGACCACCCGCAACCCGCGACACCCGCTCCGCACTCAGACCCACACCCACCGCCACACCCGAAACCTCCGCCGCCCCCGTCACCCGACCCCCCTGACCCGAAACGACACGCCCGCCAGAAGACCCGGGAGCGTGAACCTGCCGGAGCCATCAAGGCCCGGGAGACCGGCGCGCGGGGCGAGGAGACGGCCGCCCGTGGCCCGGGAGACCCGTTCGGCGCCCGTCGCGCCGAAGGCCCGGCCCGCACCCGCCCAAGGCCCGGCTGGAAGCCCCGTCGCGCTCATCCGGCCCTCCTCGTGCGGTACAGGACCGCCACGAACGCGGGCACGCCGATCAGGGACGTGACCACGCCGACCGGGACCTCCTGGGGGTCCAGGAGCGTACGGGCCAGGGTGTCCACCCAGATGAGGAAGACCGCGCCGGTCAGGGCGGTCACCGGCAGGAGCCGGGCGTGGCGCGGGCCGACGAGCAGGCGGGCCGCGTGGGGCAGGGTCAGGCCGACGAAGCCGATCGCCCCCGCGGCGCTGACCAGGGCCGCCGTGAGCAGGGCCGTGGTGCACAGCAGGAGCAGCCGGACCCGGATGACGTGCACGCCCAGGGCCGCCGCCGCGTCCTGGCCGAAGGCGAACGCGTCGAGCGTGTGCGCCTGGGACAGACAGACCGCCAGGGCAACGGCCAGGACCGTCGCGCAGACCGCCACGTCCGTCCAGTCCGCGCCGCTCAACGAGCCGAGCAGCCAGAACAGGACGCCACGGGTCGTCTCCGCGTCCGCCGCCGTCAGGATGACGAAGGAGGTGAGGGACGAGAAGAGCTGCATGGCCGCGACGCCGGACAGGACCACGCGGTCCGTCGTGGCGCCCAGGGCCTGGCTGAGGAGCAGCACGAGGCCGAACGCGCACAGGGCGCCGACGAAGGCCCCGCCCGAGACCGAAAGCGCTCCCCCGCCGACCCCGAGGACCACCACCGCCACCGCGCCCGTGGACGCCCCGGAGGACACGCCGAGGACGAACGGGTCGGCCAGCGGATTGCGCAGGAGCGACTGGAGGACCGCGCCGCACACCGCGAGGCCCGCCCCGCACACGCCCGCGAGCAGGGTGCGCGGCATGCGCAGGTTCCAGACGATGCCGTCGCGCAGCGGGGTGAGTTCGGCCCCGCCCCAGCCGAGGTGGGCGGCCACCGCGGCCCAGACGTCCGGTACGGAGATGTCGGCCGGGCCGATGGTGACGGCGACGGCCACCGAGAGCGGAAGCGCCACCAGGCCCGCCGCCCACAGCAGCGCCGTGCGCCAGGCACCGCGCGCCGGGCGCCACCCGCCGCGGGCCCGCTCGCGCGCGGCCGTGCTCACCGGGCCAGGCCGAACTCGCGCAGCCCCGCCGCGACTTGTTCGATGCCGTCGACCGTGCGGATCGTGGGGTTCAGGGCCTGGCCGCTGAGCAGTACGTACCGCTTCTTCTTCACGGCCGTGAGGTTCTTGGTGACCGGGTTGGACTCCAGGAACTTGATCTTCTCCCGGGCGCTCTCGGCCGACTGGGCCTTGCGGGTGAGGTCGCCGATGACGAGGACGTCCGGGTCGCGGTCGGCCACGGTCTCCCAGTTGACCTGGGGCCACTCGGCGCGCGTGTCGGCGAAGGCGTTGCGGACGCCGAGCGTGCGGGTGATGACGCCGGGCGCGCCGCAGCAGCCCGCGATGTAGGGCGCCTTGGAGTCGGAGAACCAGTACAGGACGGACGCGTCGGACGACTTGAGGGTGCGCTTGGCCTTCGTGACGCGGGACTTGAGGTCCGCGACGAGGCGCTCGCCGCGCCGCTCCACGTGGAAGACCCGGGCCAGGTCGCGGATCTCGCCGTAGACGGTGTCCATGGTGAGCGTCTTGGTGCGGGTGCCGTCGCCGTCGCCGCCGTTGTCCTTGCCCGCGCAGTCGCTGGGCGAGACGTAGACGGGGACGCCCAGCTCGGTGAACTTGGCGCGGTCGGCGACGCCGCCCTTGCCGACGGTGTAGAGGAACGAGGCGCTGACGAAGTCCGGCTCCTTGGAGAGGACCTTCTCCAGGGACGGGTAGCGGTCGGCGAGGCGCTCGACCTTCGCGTTCTGCTTCTCCAGTCCGGGCAGGATCGGGTCGGTCCAGGTGCCGGTGCCGACCATGCGGTCGGCGAGGCCGAGGGAGAGCAGGATCTCCGTGGAGCCCTGGTCGAGGGAGACCGCCCGCTCGGGCGGGGCCGTGACCTCGGCCTTCTTGCCGCAGGACGTGACCGTCACCGGGTAGCCCGCGGCCTTGGCCCCCGCGTCCCGCCGCTCGGCCGAGCCGCCGCCGCAGGCGGTGAGCAGGAGGAGGCCGCCCGCCGCGAGCAGCGCGGTCAGGCGCGCCCCGGGAGCGGTGCGGGCACCGCGGGCGGCGGTGCGGGGACGGGCGGCCGCGCGGAGAGCGCGAGGGGCAAGAGGGGCAAGAGGGGCAAGAGGGGGCACAGGTTCTTCCCGGGTCTCATGGCTCATGCGCGGAGCCTGGTCTGCGAAACCCCGCCGCCCGGCGCGCGGTCGGCGGTGCCAGCAGGTCTTCGGACTCGGGTTCGTCCGGGCGGGGCCGCCTTCCCGGATGTCCGTGACATCCAGTGGCCGCTGGTCCCGCCCGTCCCCCTCACCGCTGCGCGTCAGTTCCGGTTTCCCACCGGATTCCCTGGCCCGGGTGCGGGCGCGACTGGCGTGCGCAAGCTATCACCCGGCCGGATCCCACCCCTGCTCGGGGCGCGGTTCGCCACGGTACGTACCGAAGGACCACTTGTTGCCCTCCGGATCCTCCACGGCGAACTCGCGGCTGCCGTACGGCTGGTCCTCGATCTCGCGGATGATCTTCACGCCCGCCTCCTTGAGGCGGCGGTGGAGGGCGTCGACGTGGTCCGTGACGACGTACGCGCCGAACGTGCCCGGCTGCAGGCACCACGCGGCCGACTCCGGGTCGTACGAGCCGAGCATGACGGCGCCGCCCTCGGGCCAGTCGAGCTGGGCGTGGGCGACGCGGCCGCCGTCCTCGTAGACGGCGGTGCGCAGGAAGCCGACGGTGGTGACGAGGAAGTCGATGAGCGCGGGGGCGTCGTGGGCCTGGAAGGTGGGCCAGACGTCGGGGGCGCGGAGGTTCGGGGTGGTCTGGGTGCTCTGTACCGCTTCGGTGGTGTTCATGCCTCTCAGTCTTGGCCGTCGCGGTGTCCCCCGGCTTGGATATTCCGGCACTCCTCGGCCAGCCAGGCGCTCGGGCTCGCTCCCGTGTACTGGCGGAAGTCGCGCACCAGGTGGGAGTGGTCGTAGTAGCCGCAGTCGGCGGCGACGCGGGCGAGGTCGGCGGGCGCGCCCGCGACGACCGCGCGCACCATCCGCGCCTTCGCGTGCTGGAACCGCATCAGGCGGGCGGCCTGCTTGGGCGTCACCCCGGTCTCGGCGCGGAACAGGGCCGAGAGGCGGCGCTCGCTGAGCGCGACGTGCGCGGCCAGGCCCCGCAGGGTGCCCGCGCCCCGGTGCCGGGCGAGCCAGGCCCAGGCCTCGGCGACCTCGGGGCGCACCGGGCCGAGGCGCCCGGCGTCGGCGGCGCGGCCCGCCAGATAGGCGTTGAGGCAGGCGAACCGCTCGTCCCAGCCGTCGGCCGCGCACAGCCGCTCGCGGACGTCGGCGGCGATCCGGCCGAGGACGTCCGTGCCGTCGGTGACGAGCACGCCGGTCAGTTCGGCGGCCGGCAGGCCGAGGAGCGAGCGGGCCGCGAGGGGGTGCACGGCGAGCTGGATGCCCGCCTGGTGCTCGGGCTGCACGACGTACGCCGGGCTCTGGTGCAGGCCGCCCACGACGATGTCGGTGCGCACGGCGTCGGGCCCGGTGGCCTGCTCCGCGGTGCGGCCGCTGACGACGGGCCCGTCGAGCGAGAAGATCAGCGTCAGATACGGGGACGGCAGGCCGCGGTGCAGGCCCGGCCGCTCGCCGCTCGTGCGGTAGCCCACGGCGGACACGACCTTGCCGCCCTGCTCCGGCGGGAGCGGGGCGCGGACGAACTCGCGGAGGGCGGTGTCCATGCGTCCATTGTGACCGCGTACGGGACCGGGTGCGGGGTCGGGCACGGGACCGGGTGCGGGACCGGGCACGCCCCGCGCGTGCCCCTGCGGCTACCCGCTCCCCCGTGTCCCATGCCCGCCACGCACGGTGACATCGATCATGGGAATCGCCCGCGCGCGCTCGTAGCATGGCCCGCCGCTCCGCACCGGGCGGCGCATCACTTCCGAGGAACGGACCACCATGGCTGGACGAGCACGAGGCGGAGCACGGGGCAGGGGCAGGCGGGCGGCCTTCGGCCTCGCGGGAGCGGTCGCGGCGGCGGTGTTCGCGGGCGGCGCGCTGTGGCCGGGGGCGGGCACGGCCGACGCGAGCCAGGCGGGCGCGGGGGGCCGCGCCGCCGCCGGGCTCGAGCACTGGCCCGAGCCGGTGGCCGCGCGGCTCGGCAAGGTCATCGCCGCGAACGAGCACAAGGGCGCGTACGCCGTCTTCGACGCGGACAACACGACGTACCGCAACGACCTGGAGGAGGCGCTGCTTCCGTTCCTGGAGATGAAGGGCGTCCTGACCCGGAAGTCGATGGACCCCTCGCTGAAGGTCATCCCCTTCAAGGACACGGCCACGCACAAGGAGAGCCTCTACAGCTACTACAACCGCCTGTGCGAGGTCGACGACCAGGTCTGCTACCCGTGGGCCGCGCAGATCTTCTCCGGCTTCACCCTGAAGACCCTCAAGGGGTACGTCGACGAGCTGCTCGCGTACGACAAGCCGATCCCGGCGACGTACTACGAGGACGGGAAGGTGACGCGGACCGAGGTCCACCGCCCCGAGTTCTCCCCCGGCATGCGGGAGCTGTACAAGTCGCTGCGCGCGCACGGGATCGAGGTGTACGTCGTGAGCGCCGCGAGCGAGGACCTGGTGCGGATGGTGCTCGCCGACCCGAAGTACGGGTACGGGGTGAAGCCGCAGAACGTCATCGGCGTCGGCCTCCAGTTGAAGGACCCGAGGACCGGCCGCGTCACCAGCGCCCGCAAGGAGATCGCCGAGGGCCGTTTCGGGCCGAAGGACCGCGCGCGGCTCGCCCGTTACGAGCTGACGCCGAACCTGTGGGCGCCGCTGACCTGGTACCAGGGCAAGCCCGCGGCGATCTCCACGTACATCGACGAGTGGAAGAAGCCCGTCCTCGTGGCCGGGGACACGCCGGTGAGCGACGGGCCGATGCTCTTCCACTCGGCGGACGTACGGCATGGGGGCGTGCGCGTGTGGGTCAACCGCAAGGACAGCTACATGAAGCAGCTCGATGCCATGAAGCGGAAGAACGCGGCGCGGCAGAAGGAGTTGGGGCAGCCCGTGACGGCGGACAAGGGGTGGCTGACGGTGACGCCGGAGCAGCTCGGCTAGGCGCCGCTCCCGTCCAGGCGGTGGAACGCCGCCTCGACGGCACGGCGGTCCGCGCCGTCCGCCAGGAGGGCGTGCAGCAGGAGGCGGGCCTTGGGGGCGTCGAGGGAGCCCGCGGAGATCAGGCCGCGGGACAGCAGGTCGGCCTCCGAGCCGGGGCCGCGGTAGGTCTCGCTGAGGAGCGGGCCCGCGCCGGTGCGCGAGGCGAGGACGACGGGCATCCGGGCGGCGCGGGCCGCGAGCGGTTCGACCAGCCACTGGGGGGCGTGGCCCGCGCCGAAGGCCGCCACGACCAGGCCGTCGAAGCCGTCGTCCACCGCTTCGAGCAGCTCTCCGCCGTCGCCGATGGCGAGGGTCAACAGGGCCACGCGGGCCGCGTTCCGCAGCCGCAACGGGCGCTCCACGGTGGGCTCCTGGGGGCGCAGCAGGATCCGCGGCACGCCCTCCACCACGCGGCCGAGCGGGCCCGCGCCGGGCGAGGCGAAGGTGGTGAGCGACGTCGTGTGCGCCTTGCGCGCGTGCCGCGCCGCGTGGATCTCGTCGGCGAGGACCACGAGGACGCCGAGGCCCCGGCAGCGCGGGTCGGCGGCGACCGCGAGCGCGGCGGCGAGGTTGGCGGGGCCGTCCGCGCCCGGCAGGTCCGGGCGGCGCATGGCGCCGGTGACCACGATCGGGGTGCGGGGCGCGCACACCACGTCGAGCAGGAAGGCCGTCTCCTCCAGGGTGTCGGTGCCCTGGACGACCACGACGCCGTGGCCCGCGGCGGTGGCCTCGTCCACGCGCTCCGCGAGGGCGGCCAGGTCCTCCAGGGTCAGGGAGGAGCCCGGGAGCCTGCGGAAGTCGTGCAGTTCCGTCTTGACGTCGTCCGGTACGGGAACGGTGGCGAGGGTCTGGGAGCCGGTGAGGCGCGCGGAGCCGCCGCCGGAGTGGGCGGAGATGGTGCCGCCGAGGGTGAAGACGCTGACGGTTGTGGTCATGCCGGAGGCTCTCCCCGGGCCCGCACCGGCCCGAAACCAGAGAGCGTGGTCGCGCGCGTCACACGCCGGGGCCGGTCCTGCCGGGCCGTTCAGTACGTCGTCGCCGCCGTGAGGACTCCGGCGTCGATCGCGCCGGTCAGCGCCTTGTGGTCGGTCGCGTTCTGGGAGACGTAGCGCACGGCGAAGGCCGCGACGGCACGGTCGAAGGTGTCGGCGGAGCCCAGATAGGCGGCGATGGCTATGCGGTCGCCGGAGCGGGCGTGGGCGCGGGCGAGGGCGGTGCCGCAGAGGCGGGCGTAGGCGAGGAGTTCGGCGGGTTCGAGCTCGGCGATGTCCACGGAGCCCTTCATGTCGCGCAGTTGGCGCCAGTAGTAGGCGCGGCCCTGCGGGCCCGTCATCCAGCCGAGGAAGATGTCGCCCGCGGCCTGCAGCAGCCGCTGGCCCGCGACCACGCGGTGGCCGGGGTGCAGATAGGGGCCGGTCGGCAGGTGCTCCTCCAGGACGGACCGCACGGCCTCCTTGATCTGGAGGAACAGCGGGTCGTCGGTGTCGCGGCCGGTGAGCAGCACGACGAAGCAGCGGGTGCCGACGCTGCCGACGCCGACGACCTTGCGGGCGGCGTCGACGAAGCGGTAGCGGTCGAGCAGCAGGCGGCGCTCCTCGGCGAGCGTCGAGCGGTAGTCACCGAAGATCTTGCGCAGGGCCGCCATGTCGGGGGCGCCCGCCGGTTCGAGCAGGGGTGGGTCGTGGATGATGCGGCGGCGGTCGTCGACGACCTCGGTGAGCTTGCCGAGGGCCTGGAGGCTGGTGTGGCGGCGAGCGTGCGCGAGGCGGGCCGCGGCGCGCTCGCGGCGGCGCGCGGAGTCGATGAGGCGCAGCAGGTCGTCGGTGTCGACGCTCGCGTACCAGACGTCCAGCTCGCCCTTGCGCGCCAGGCGCCGGATGCCGGTGCGGTAGGCGGTGACGGCGGCGAGGGCCGCGTCGTGGGCCCGGTCCTCGCCCCGGCCCGTCTCGCGGGCGGCCACGGCGACGCTGGCGGCGAGGCGTTTGACGTCCCATTCGAAGGGGCCGGGGTACGTCTCGTCGAAGTCGTTGAGGTCGAACAGCAGACGGCGCTCGGGCGAGGCGAACACGCCGAAGTTCAGCAGGTGCGCGTCGCCGCAGAGCTGGACGGTCAGACCGGTGTGGCGCTGGGCGGCGAGGTCGCCCGCCATGACGGCGGCGGCCCCGCGCAGGAACGCGAACGGGGACGCGGCCATGCGGCCGTAGCGGATCGGCAGCAGGTCCTGCACGCGGTCGGCGGACTGCCGCTCCAGGACGGCCACCGGGTCGGCCCGGTCCGCCGAGGGGATCCAGGCCCCGTGCGAGGACCGGGAGGCCCGTTTGCGGGCGGCCTTGCCCCGCTCCGCACGCTCGGCCGCGGTCGTCATGAGCGGTCCCCTTTCGACGGGGCGGGCGGGGCCTCGGGGCACCCCTGGTCCACCCCTTTCCCGTAAACCCTCGACCTCCGTCTAGCGCGCTTCGCGCCCGTCCTCAATCGCCGGACGGGCTTGATGGGCCAAGAGCAGCCAATGCCGAAGCGCGGGGCCGCGCATGTCCGGGTGGGCCGAGCGGGTGACGCCGCCGGGGCGCGTCAGGGCGTGCCCTGTGCCGTGGCCCAGCGGGCGATCCGCCGGGCGAGGGGCCCGGCCGCGCGGGTCCACGCGAAGTGGTCGAGGCGGGCGCCCGCCTCGCGCTCCGTGTAGCGCCATCGGGTGACGCGGGCTCCGGCGGCCTTGCCGACCAGGTGGTCCACGGCGGACGCCGGAGCGTAGGTGTCGTTCTCGACGCTGACCGCGAGCACCGGGACGTCCAGGGCGCGCAGCGCGGATTCGTAGTCGCGGGCGGAGCCCCCCGGGCGGTAGCGGCCGGTGCGGCCCTGGCGCGCCCAGTCCCGCATGACGCCCGTGGTCTGGTCGCCGCCGAAGCCGAGCCGGGCGCCGGGCCAGCGGCCCAGGAGCGTCGCGGTGGCCGCGATGAGGGTGGTGGCCAGGAGCAGCAGGGGCGCGCGCAGGGTGCCGTAGGCGCGGTACCAGACCGTGCCGGAGGCGACGAGGGCGACGCCGTCGACCGGGCCGGGCCGGGCGGCGGCGTGCAGCAGGGCGAGCTGGCCGCCGAGGCTGTGGCCGAGCAGGAACAGCGGCGGCTCGGGGCCGAGTTCGGCGCGCACGGCGTCCACGACCGCGCCGAGGTCCTCCTCCAGGATCACGCGGTAGCCGTGGTCGCGCGCGGCGGCGTCCCTGACGTGCGGGGTGCTCTCGCCCTGGCCGCGCAGGTCGACGGTCAGGGCGGTGAGTCCCGCCCGGTGCAGTTCGCGGGCGAAGTGGCGGTAGAAGCGGGCGGGGGTGCCCATGGCGGGCACCACGAGGACCGCGGGGGCGGTGGGGGCGGCGCGCAGGCCGCGCACCGCGAAGCGGGTGCCGTCCGGCAGGCCGACCGTGGTCAGGGGCGGCAACTCCCCTTCGGAGCGGGGCCCGTTGACGAGGCTGGGCGGCTGGGTCATGGGGGTCAGTATGACCGGGCCCCGGCGGTGCGCCCCGTCCCGCCCCCAGGGGGCGGGACGCACCGCGGGGGTCAGCGGCCGTCCGGGGTCAGCGGTTGTAGCGCATGAAGGCGCGCACCATGTGGCACGTGGTGTCGGACGGGGGGTGGATGCCCACCGTCTCCGCCATCGTGCGTATCCGTACGTTGCTCGCCTGGTTCGGCACGTACACGCCCGTGTCGAGCAGGGCGATGGCCAGGCGCATGGCCTTGAGGCGGCGGTTGTGCGTGATGTACCACTCGCGGGGGCGGCCGGGCGGCAGGGGGTGCTTCTCCAGGGGGACGTACGGCACGTCGAGCAGCGGCTGCTGAGCCGGGCACGGGGTGCGGGAGGCTCGGGACGAGGGGCGGTTGCGGGAGCGGGCGGCGGGCTTGGCGGGCACGGACGGAATGGCGGCAGCGGGCACGGACATCCTCCTGTCGCGGTTCGGGAACCCTCGCGGGCCCCTTCGAACATTGCTTCCATTCTACGTGTCGGCACTGACAACGGCCCGTGTCCGGAATCGCAATCCTCCCTGGCCAGAGGGGGTTTGAGGGGGCGTGGGGCGGATGGTTCACAGGTAGCGTGTGGGCATGGAGATCTGGATCAATCCCGCCTGTTCGAAGTGCCGCAGCGCGCTGACGCTGCTCGACGCGGAGGGCGCCGCGTACACGGTGCGCCGCTATCTGGAGGACGTGCCCACCGCCGACGAGATCCGCGACGTGCTCGGCAGGCTCGGCCTCGAACCCTGGGACATCACCCGCACCCAGGAGGCCGACGCCAAGGAGCTCGACCTGAAGGACCGCGCCCGCTGGCCCCGCGACGACTCCGGCCGCGAGGCGTGGATCGCGGCGCTCGCCGCGCACCCCAAGCTCATCCAGCGGCCGATCATCACGGCGGACGACGGCACGGCGGTGGTGGCCCGCACGGAGGAGGCGGTGCGGGACGCGCTGGGGCGCTGACGCCCACGCCCCGCGCCCCGCGCCCCGGAGAGGCGGGACGAGGCGAGACGAGGCGATGGGCGACCGTGCGACGAAAGCGGGCAAACCTTTACAAACACCTGCGCATCGGTACGTAGGGTGGAGCGCTCCACCCGGAGCCGGACCGGCGGCACGGGACGAGTGAAGGGAGCGCGCCGTGCGGAGCTGGCTGGCCGGAGGCGTCTACGGCACGGTGCTGGCGAGCGCGCTGCTCGCCGCCCTCCAGTCCGAGGGCGAGCGCTTCACGCCGTACTACGACGCCGCCTGGGTCATGGTCACCGCGGGCACGGCGGCGCTCGCGCACGGCTACGCCCACCACATGGCCACGCACAGGCCGGGCAGCGGCAGCCACCGCTGGCGCCAGCTCGGCTGGGCGCTGGCCGACGAGTGGCCGGTGGTCATCGCCTGCTGGCCGACCGTCGCGCTCCTCGTCCTCGCCGGGATCATGGGCTGGCCGGAGAAGAGCGTCACGTACGCGGGACTCACCCTGAACGCGGCGCTGCTCTTCGGCTGGGGCACCTTCGCCGCGCTGCGCTCCGGCTACCGCAGACGCTCGGCGGTGCTCATCGGCCTCGCCGACGCCGCGATCGGGCTGCTGATCGCGGCGGCCAACGCGGTGATCAAGTAGCGCGCCGCGCGGCCGGAAACGGTCCCGCGAGGTGATCCCGGCCACTCCCGCCCCAGGTAACACGGGGTTCACATATGGGCAACGGACGGGAAATCGCGCGTTGACAGGCTGCCGTCATCGCCACGGCCCGCAGCACCCGCACGACTGCGCCGTACCAAGTGTTCTAAGGATGAGGCCCGTGACCTTCAAGGCTGAGTACATCTGGATCGACGGCACCGAGCCGACCGCCAAGCTCCGTTCCAAGACCAAGATCCTCACCGATGACGCACAGGGCGCCGAGCTCCCCCTCTGGGGCTTCGACGGCTCGTCCACCAACCAGGCGAAGGGGCACGCGTCCGACCGCGTCCTGAAGCCGGTCTACTCCTGCCCGGACCCGATCCGCGGCGGCGCCGACATCCTGGTCCTGTGCGAGGTCCTGAACACGGACATGACGCCGCACTCCTCCAACACGCGGGCCCAGCTCGTCGAGGTCGCGGAGCGGTTCGCGGCGCAGGAGCCGATCTTCGGCATCGAGCAGGAGTACACCTTCTTCGAGGGCGACCGCCCGCTCGGCTTCCCGGCCGGCGGCTTCCCGGCCCCGCAGGGCGGCTACTACTGCGGCGTCGGCGCGGACGAGATCCACGGCCGCGACGTCGTCGAGGCGCACCTGGACAACTGCCTCAAGGCGGGCCTCGGCATCTCCGGCATCAACGCCGAGGTCATGCCGGGCCAGTGGGAGTTCCAGGTCGGCCCCCTCTCCCCCCTGGAGGTCTCCGACCAGCTGTGGGTGGCCCGCTGGCTGCTCTACCGCACGGCCGAGGACTTCAAGGTCTCCGCCACCCTCGACCCCAAGCCGGTCAAGGGCGACTGGAACGGCGCGGGCGCGCACACGAACTTCTCCACCCGGGCCATGCGCGAGGGCTACCCCGCGATCATCACCGCGTGCGAGTCCCTCGGCGAGGGCTCCAAGCCGATGGACCACGTCAAGAACTACGGCGCGGGCATCGACGACCGCCTCACCGGCCTGCACGAGACCGCTCCGTGGAACGAGTACTCCTACGGCGTCTCCGACCGCGGCGCCTCGGTCCGCATCCCGTGGCAGGTCGAGAAGGACGGCAAGGGCTACATCGAGGACCGCCGCCCGAACGCGAACGTCGACCCTTACGTGGTGACGCGGCTGCTCGTCGACACCTGCTGCGCGGCCCTGGAGAAGGCCGGTCAGGTCTGACCCGTTCCGCACGTTGTGCCGGTTTTGACGAGGGGCGCCCGCCACCGCGGTGGGCGCCCCTTTTCCGCTGCTCAACGCCCCTTGTCAGGGGCGCCACTTCACGCCATCCATATGCCAAGACCGCGTATCAAGGAGCGAGAGGGATCCTCCGGACCCGCTCCCATCTGCTTCAATGGGGCCATGGGCAGCTTCCAGAACACCGCGACGGGTCATCATGACCTCGAGCCCTTCTGGCCTTCCCGGCAGCATCACGACTTCGACCGGGTGTGTTGCCGCGCGCTGAACGCGCGGGCCCTCTAAAGCCGTTCACCCGGCCTCCGGCCTGACGCGCACGACGTACGTCCTCGACGACTCCCAAGCGCGAAAGAGCTGACTCATGGCGAACTCCCGTTCCTTCACCGCTGCCAAGGCCGCCGCCGGTACCGCCACGGCCGCATCCGTCCGGACCGCCCCCCGCGTCGCCGCCCCCTCGGGCCGCGGGCGGCTGCGCGCCGTCGCGCCCGACGAGGTGGCCCAGATCGCCGACCTCACCGACTTCTCGGGCTTCCTGCCGCCCGGCGCGACGCTCCTGCCCGCGCCGCAGCACACCCTGCCCACACTGCCGGGCCAGCCGCCGATGATCGGCTATCTGGTCCTGCTCCCCGCGGGTCAGGAGCACCTCGGGGCCGTCACGCCCGACCCCGGGCAGGCGCCGGAGGCCGGCGCCGAGGGGCCCCTGCGGATCGACACCGCGCGGCGCTCCGCCCACGTCGACGGGCGCCAGCTCGACCTGACGTACCTGGAGTTCGAGCTGCTCGCGCACCTCGTCGCGCACCCGCACCGGGTGCACACGCGCGACCAGCTCGTGACGACGGTGTGGGGCTACGGCCACGTGGGCGACGGGCGGACCGTCGACGTCCACATCGCCCGTCTGCGGCGCAAGCTCGGGGCCGAGCACCGCAGGACGATCCAGACGGTGCGGCGCGTGGGCTACAAGTACGCGCCGCCGACCGCGGGCTGACGCCCCCGGCGCCGCGGCCCGTTCTCCTGCTGGCGGAATCCTGTTCCCGTACGGCGGTCCCTGCGTGCAGAGTCGGATCATGAGACTTCTGATGCTCGGTGGTACGGAATTCGTGGGGCGGGCCGTCACGGAGGCCGCGCTCGCGCGCGGCTGGGAGGTGACGGTCTGCCACCGCGGGCGGCACCCGGCCCCCGCGGGCACGCGGTCCGTCCACGTCGACCGTACGGCTCCCGACGGCCTCGCCGCACTCGCCGCCGACGGCGGCACCTGGGACGCCGTCGTCGACACCTGGTCCGGGGCGCCGCGAGTCGTGCGGGACGCCGCGCGGCTGCTCGCGGGGCGCGCCGGACGGTACGTGTACGTGTCCAGCGCCTCGGTGTACCGCTACCCCGGCGAAGCCGGATCGGACGAGTCGTTCCCCGTCGTGGACGGCGATCCGGACGCGGACGCGGTGGCGTACGCGGAGGACAAGCGGGGCGGTGAGCTGGCCGCCGGTGCCGCCTTCGGGCCCGAGCGGACGCTGCTCGTGCGGGCCGGGCTCATCCTCGGCCCGTACGAGAACATCGGGCGGCTTCCGTGGTGGCTGAACCGGGTCGCGCGGGGCGGTCCCGTGCTCGCGCCCGGGCCGCGCGACGCGGGCATCCAGTACATCGACGTACGGGACCTCGCCCAGTGGACGCTCGACGCGGTGGCGGCCGGGCTGCACGGGCCCTACAACCTCGTGTGCCCCCAGGGCCACGCCACGATGGGGGACCTGCTCGCCTCCTGCGTGGCCGTGGCCGGTGGGCCCGGTGCCGAGCTGCGCTGGACGGCGCCGGACGCCGTGCTCGGGGCGGGGATCGAGCCGTGGTCGGAGCTGCCGGTGTGGCTGCCGCCGGGGGAGCTGTACGACACGATGCACGACACGAGCGCGGCGAAGGCCGCGCCGCGGTGCCGGCCCGTGTCCTCGACCGTGGCCGACACCTGGGCCTGGCTCCAGACCCTCGGCGGGGTGGCCCCCCGCCGCCCCGACCGCCCGGAGGTCGGCCTGCCTCCGGCCAAGGAGGCGGCGGCCCTGGCCTAGCGCTCGCCGCGTGCTCCGGGGGCGGAGGGCTGAACGCACCGCTGGGGTGGTCCCCCACCCGCCTGCCCCGGGGCCTGGCGGCGGCCATGGCTGGGGGCTCGCCCGCCGGGGCTGCGGGGGCGCGGGGCCGCTGGGGCGCGGGGTCACTGGGGCGCGAGGCGCCGTCCACGAGCACGCGGCGCCGGGCCCGGCTGCGCGCCCCCGGGACGGCCTTACCCGCCCGAGGGCACGGGACCGCGGGGCCCCACCCACGCGAACCCCGCATCGGGCCCAGGCTGTGCACCCCCGGGACGGTCCCACCCACCCGCCCCCACCCGAGGCCACAGGGTCGCGGGGCACCACCCACGCAAGCTCACTCCAGGGCTCGACATCGGCCCTCTCTAGGAACCGGCCCACCCAGCTGGCCACGGAATCACAGGGCGCCACCTGTGCGCGCTCCACACCGAGGCCCGGCTACGGGCCTCCCCCAAGAACGGGCCCACCCACGCGAGGCCACGGGATCGCAGGGCACCACCCACAGGCACGCCGCGCCGGACCCTGGCTACACCCCCCGAGGACGGTCCCACCCACCCGCCCCCGTCTGAGGCCACAGGGTCGCGGGGCACCACCTACGCAAGCCCCCACCCCGGGGCTCGACTGCGGCCCTCCCCAGGAAAGCGGGCCCACCTCCACCTGGCCACGGAATCGCAGGGCACCGGGGCCTGAATGCGGCCCGCCCAGGAACGGGCCCACCCACCCAAGGCCGCAAGTTCGCAAGGCACCACCCACACGCGCTCCAGGCCGGGGCCACGCTGCGTGCCGCTCGGGGATAGTCCCACCCACCCGCCCCCACCCCGGGGCGGGCGCGAATGGACGCCACCCGCAAGCGTTCCGCGTCAGGGCTGAGCCTGGCCAAGCCGGGAAAATTCGGGTGCAGCGGAGGAGGACTTGGGGTGCCGCCCGCAGCACCACGCGTCGGGGCGGAAAGCCCCGTCACGACAGCGGCGACGGCGTGAGGCGCCGCCCGCAAGCGCTTCGCGTCGGGCCCCGACCCCGCAAAGCCAAGGAGACCCGAGCGGGAGGGTGAGAAAGCCCCCACCACCACAACGCCGGGGAACGCGAGGCACCGACCCCAACGCCACCCGCCAGGCCCCAGCCCCGCAAAGCCGGGGAGACCCGAGCGGGAGGGTGAGAAAGCCCCCACCACCACAACGCCGGGGAACGCGAGGCACCGACCCCAACGCCACCCGCCAGGCCCCGGCCCCGCAAAGCCGGGGAGATCCGGGCGGGAGGGTGGGAAAGCCCCCGCCAGGGCAGTGGCGGGGGTGTGGGGTGCCGCTCGCGGTGCGGTGGGGCGGGGCCCGGAGCCGGGTGGCGGGGAGGTGGGGAAGCCCGCCGTGGGAGGGGCCGGGGTGGGGGGCACCCCGGCCCGTGGGGGGTCAGGCCAGGGCCTTGGCCCGGGGCGGGGCCGGCGCGGAGGGCTCGGCGTGGGAGACCTCGGGGAGCCAGCCGAGGCCCCGCGGCGTACGCCAGTTCCGCTCACCGAGCAGCGTCATGACGGAGGGCAACAGGACCATACGGACCACCGTGGCGTCGAGGAGGACCGCGACCCCCAGCCCCACGCCCATCTGCTGCATGTCCTGCATGGACAGCATGCCGAACACCGCGAACACGGCCACCATGATCACCGCGGCCCCGGTCACCGCCCCCGCGGTCCGCGAGATGCCCTCACGGATCGCGGCCCGGTTGTCGAGCCCCTGGTCGCGCGCCTCGCGGATCCGGGAGACCACGAACACGTGGTAGTCCATGGAGAGGCCGAAGAGGACGACGAGGACGAACAGCGGCATCCAGCTCTCGATGGCGCCTGCCTTCTCGGAGCCGATGAGGGACGCGCCCCAGCCGTGCTGGAAGACGGCTGTCATCACGCCGTAGGCCGCGCCCACGGACAGCAGGTTCAGGGCGATCGAGGTCACCGCGATGACCACCGAGCGGAAGCTGAGGAGCATCAGCAGGAAGGTGACGGCGGCGATGAAGAGGAAGACCGGCACGATGCCCTTGCCGAGCTGGTCGGTGAAGTCCTGCGACCCGGCGAGGTCGCCGCCGACGTAGGCCTCCAGACCGTCGGCGCGGGTGTCGGCGCGGAAGTCCCGTACGTCCGACTTGAGGTCGTCCAGGGCCTTCTTGGCGGCCGCGTCACTGCCGGTGCCGGGCAGCGGCACCTCGATCTCGGCCACGCCCCCGGCTTCGTGCACCGTCAGCTCGGCGCCCTTGCCCGCCTTCGCGGTGAGCGAGCGCAGGCCGTCGCGGACCGGCGCGGCCCCGATGTCGTCGGCGTGCACGACGACGCGGGCGGGCGCGGGGCCGCCGGGGAACTCGCCGGTGATCTCCCGGTACGCGACGGAGAGGCGCGCGTCGGAGCCGAACTGCTTCTCCAGGCCGAGCTGTTCGGTCTTCATGCCGAGCGCGGGCGCGGCCAGGGCGAGCAGCAGGCCCGCGGAAGCGACGGCGAAGAACTTGGGCCTGGCGAGCACCGGCTTCACCAGGGATCCGGCGAGGGTGCCGCTGGCGTGGACGCCCTTCTTGGAGCGGCGGTTGAGGAACGGGATGCGCCCGGCGTCGATGCGGTCGCCGAGCCAGGCGAGGAGGGCGGGCAGGACGGTCACGGAGCCGAGCATGGCCACGCACACCACCAGGATCGTGGCGACGGCGAAGCCCTTGAAGAGGAGCAGCCCGGACAGGAACATGCCCGCCATGGCCACCATCACGGTGAGGCCCGAGACCAGGACCGCGCGCCCGCTGGTGGCGGCGGCGATCCGCAGGGCGGTCTCGGCGTCGTGTCCTGCGGCCCGCTCGTCGCGCTCGCGCCGCAGATAGAACAGGCAGTAGTCGACGCCGACGGCGAGGCCCATCAGGAACATCACGGAGTACGTCGTCTCGGCCATGTTCACCGCGTGGCTGGCGAGGCCGAGCAGCCCGAAGGCGGCGACGCAGGCGGTCAGCGCGAGCCCGACGGGGAGCAGCGCGGCGACGACCGCGCCGAAGGCGACCAGGAGGATGGCGAGCG
This sequence comes from Streptomyces spectabilis, assembly GCF_008704795.1. NCBI lineage: Bacteria > Bacillati > Actinomycetota > Actinomycetes > Kitasatosporales > Streptomycetaceae > Streptomyces > Streptomyces spectabilis. Next base: position 2,980,845 of record NZ_CP023690.1, read on the forward strand.
CCAGCGGCACGGCCATGAACTCGGCCTTCTGCAGGTCGTCGGCGAGCAGGTCCTTGAGGAACTTCTCGGAGCTGGCGTCGCCGAACTGGTGGACGGCGACGCCGTGCGCCTTCCCCTCGTCCCTGGCCCTGTCGACGGCTTCGAGCACCGGGTCGACGCGGTCGGCGGCCGTGTCCGACTCGCCCTTGAGCTGGAAGCGGAGCAACGCGTCCGTGCGGTCCTTCGAGGGCAGGGGCGGCTGCACCTTCGTCGTCTCGCCGGTCTTCTCGATCGCGGCGGCGAGGTCCGCGGCCGCCTCCCGCCAGCCGTCGGCGGTGCGCGCGCTGACCATGACGAGTTCGGAGGCCGGTTCGTCGATGCCCGCGTCCTTGAGGATCTTCGCGGCCCGCGCCGAGTCGCCGGTGCCCATCTCGTCGTCGTCCGCGGTGACGGTGCCGGTGGCCCCGCCGACGACGGTGGCGAGCACCACGAACAGCAGCCAGCCGAGGATCGCCTTCTTGCGGTGGTGCGCGCTCCACACCCCGAGTCGTGCCGCGAGGTTCAGCCTCTTGGCGCTCATGACCTTCGCCCCCATTGGTAAGCGTGAGTTAAGCGAGTTGACGTGGATCACGCTAGGAATCGGCGGCGCCGGGACCCAGCCGCCGAGCACCCCTCTCGGTGAAGCACAGGGCGAGGTCGGGGGGTGTCGTCAGGTACACCCCCGTTCTGGGGGCGGAGCCGAATGACCCGGACCGCCCCGACCAGGGAAACTGTCCTGGTGCCGGGTGCTCGTGGGCACGGCCGGACAGGGCCAGTCGAGGAGAGGGACACCATGAAGACGTCGAGGGTGCGCGAGAGCCTGCTCGCGGGAGCGCGCGGCCTGTACATGACGGTGATCTCGCTGGTCGGGTCGATCACGCTCTTCGTGCTCTCGGTCGTGTCGATCGCGCTCATCGTGATCGGGATCGGCGTGTTCACGACCCCGGTGGTCCTGACCGCCGTACGCAAGTACGCGACGCTGCACCGGCTGCACGCCGGGGAGTGGGCGGACGTACGCATTCCGGTCCCGTACCGGCAGGATCCCGCGCGGCCGGCGCGCGGCCCGGCCGGGCAGGTGGAGCGCTGCACGCGGATGCTCAAGGACCCGGCGACCTGGCGGGACCTGGAGTGGCTCCTGGTGAACATGACCTTCGGCGCGATCCTCGCGATCCTCCCGCCCGCGCTGATCCTGTACATGGCGTACGGCTGGGTCCTCGCCTGCGGCGTCTGGAAGCCGATCTACGACGCGGGCGGCGGCGAGTGGTTCGCGTTCATCCACGTCACCTCGCAGTCCACCGCGTTCGCCGCCGCAGCGCTCGGCTCCGCCTTCTTCGCCCTGAGCCTGTACGTCAATCCGCTGCTGCTGCGCGCCCACTTCCAGCTGTCGCGCACCCTGCTCGCCCCGACGGCCACCATGCGGGAGCGGGAGCTGGCGTTGCGCGTCGACCGTCTTGAGGAGACCCGGCACGACGCCGTCGACAGCTCCGCCGCCGAGCTGCGCCGCATCGAGCGCGATCTGCACGACGGCGCCCAGGCCCGCCTCGTCGCCATGGGCATGGACCTCGGCACCATCGAGGCGATCGTGGAGAAGGACCCCGCCAAGGCCAAGGAGATGATCGCCAAGGCGCGGCAGAACTCCGGCGAGGCGCTCACCGAACTGCGCGACCTGGTGCGCGGCATCCACCCGCCGGTCCTGGCCGAGCGCGGCCTCGGTGACGCGGTGCGGGCGCTCGCGCTGCGCCTGCCGGTGGCGACGGACGTGGACGTGGACGTGGCGGGCCGGGCGGAGGCCCCGGTGGAGTCGGCGGCGTACTTCGCGGTGAGCGAGATCCTGACGAACGCGGTCAAGTACGCGCAGGCGGACCGGATCTGGGTGGACGTCCACCACGCGGACGGCATGCTCCGCATCGCGGTCACCGACAACGGCAGGGGCGGGGCGAGCATCGGCTCGGGCTCGGGTCTGAGCGGGATCGAACGGCGGCTCGGTACATTCGACGGCATACTCGCCGTCAGCAGTCCCGTTGGCGGCCCGACCATGGTGACCATGGAGATCCCTTGCGAGTTGTCCTAGCCGAAGATCTCTTCCTGCTGCGCGACGGCCTGGTGCGGATGCTGGAGGCGTTCGACTTCGAGATCGCGGCTGCCGTGGAGACCGGCCCCGAACTGGCCAAGGCCCTCGCCGAGCTCCAGCCGGACGTCGCCGTCGTCGACGTCCGGCTGCCGCCGTCGCACACCGACGAAGGGCTCCAGTGCGCCCTCGCCGCCCGCCGCGCGCGCCCGGGCCTGCCGGTGCTCGTGCTCTCCCAGCACGTGGAGCAGCTGTACGCGCGCGAGCTGCTCGCCGACGGCAACGGCGGCGTCGGGTACCTCCTGAAGGACCGGGTGTTCGACGCCGAGCAGTTCGTCGACGCGGTGCGCCGGGTCGCGGCGGGCGGCACCGCGATGGACCCCACGGTCATCCAGCAGCTCCTGTCGCGCCGGTCCGCGAACGAACCCCTCGGCGCGCTGACCCCGCGCGAGCGGGAGGTCCTGGAGCTGATGGCGCAGGGCAGGTCCAACGCCGCGATCGCCGCGCAGCTCGTGGTGACGGAGCGGGCCATCGCCAAACACACCTCCAACATCTTCGCGAAACTCGGTCTCCCGGTCTCCGACGACGACAACCGCCGTGTCCTCGCGGTTCTCGCCTTTCTCGACCAGGGCCGCTGATCAATTCCCCTGCGCTTCAAGGGATTTCCCGGGGAAATCCGGCACGGCTTTGAACGCCGTGGTCCTGTGCTGCGTACGTAGCCTCATGGGACGCACCACACGACGCACGTCACGAAAACGATCAAAGCTGGCCGGGCGGGCGATCGCCGCGTCGGCGGCGTTAATCCTGGGCGGCGGCGGACTTCTCGCGGTGAATGTCTACGCGAACGCCGAAGAGAGTCCGTCGTCGGACGTCGGGAGCCGGAACCAGATTCAGGGCGAGGGGTCGCAGGCGACCACCATCAGCTGCCCCGATGTGGGAAACCAGCTGCCCGAAGTCCCCCAGGACGCCCGGGCCGAGGTCGACCGGCGACTCGCGGAACTGGACAGTCAGATCACCCAGGCGTACGCACGGTTCGCCGAGGCCGAGAACCCCGAGGACCGGAGCGCGGTCCTCGGGCCGCTGGAGGAGCAGCGGCGACCGGCCATCGACTCCATCCGGACGGCGATCGACCGCAGCGGCACGGCCCCCGAGAACCTGGACGGCATGGCGCCGTGCACCCTGCGCGCCGACGACGACGGCCCGCCGCAGGACGGCACGGGCCAGGACCAGGAACCGGGCCAGGGCCAAGAGCCGGGCCAGGACCAGGAACCAGGTCAGGAACCGGGCGAGGACCAGGGCCAGGCGGGCAACGGTCCCGAGGCCGGGGACTTCGTCGACATCACCTCCGTACGGCCCAACGTCCAAAAGCCCCGCAACCAGCGCGGCGCCTCACGCGGCACCTTCACCACGCGCTGCGGCACGAACGAGAACGGGAAGTTCAACCCGGACAACGTCATCGTGGCGCCCGGCGTGAGCAACGGCGCGCACCACATGCACGACTACGTCGGAAACCAGGAGACCGACGCCTTCTCCAGCGACCAGGAACTCGCCGGCGGCCGCACCAGCTGCCGCAATCAGGGCGACAAGTCCACCTACTACTGGCCCGTGCTCCGCCTGCAGAACGGAAACGACGAGGACGACTCCGACGCGGACGGCGGCGGCCGGGACAAGAACTTCGGCGAGATCCAGACGCCGGACCAGGTCACCTTGAAATTCGTCGGAAGTCCCGTCGGCAAGGTCACCGCGATGCCGCGGTTCCTGCGCGTCATCACCGGCGACGCCAAGGCGTTCACCAATGGCGACGCGAATGCCAATGCCTCCTGGAGCTGCACCGGATTCGAGAACCGGCAGCTGAAGGACAAGTACCCGATCTGCCCCGAGGGCAGCAAAGTGGTCCGCACCTTCAATTTCCAGAGCTGCTGGGACGGCCGCAACACCGACAGCGCCAACCACCGCACGCACGTCGCCTTCGCCGACCCGCGCAGCGGCCGCTGCCCCCAAGGCTTCCGCGCCGTCCCGCAGCTCGTGCAACGCATCGTGTACGACGTGCCGCCGGGCCCCGGCTTCGCCGTGGACTCCTTCCCCGAGCAGCTCCACAAGCCCGTCACCGACCACGGTGACTTCATCAACGTGTTCGACCGGAAGCTGATGCAGCGCGTGGCGGCGTGCATCAACGACAACCGCCGCTGCGCCTAGCCCCCAGACTGCTGCGCGGTCAGCTCGCGCGGTGACCGGAGCGCCCTACGTGCCCAGGGCCAGTGTCCTCGTCCCCCCTAACCACCGTCACTCTCCGACGCGTGGTGCGAGGACCGCTCCACCGTCCCGCCGAGGTGGCCGCGCAGCGCCCTGAGCACGCCGGGCTCGCCCACCGCCACCCACTTGCGGCCCACGAGGTACGTGCCGCCGTAGTCCTTGGCCTGGTTGAGCCACTCGCGCTCGCCGCGGTCGGTGGCGAAGGTGGCGAGCACGAAGCGGCCCGCCCCGTTCTGGCAGTTCGCCTGGCGCAGCTCCGCCGCGTCCGTCTGGACGTCCGGCGCGCACTCGGCCTTCGCCGCGAGCTGCTCCAGGGTGCCGGTCGCCGTCGCGGGGCGCGCGGGCCCGGCCCCGGAGCCGCCGTCGCCGCCCGCGAGCCCGGCCGCGATCACCAGGCCGATCGCGGTGGCCGAAACGGCCCCGGCCGCCCACACCATGCTCCTCATCCGTCGCTCCCGTCTCATCAGGTGATGTGAACGCGCCGTGTCCGTGCGTTCCGTCGCGCCCCGCGGGCCGCCCGGATACCGTGCGCCGCAGCCATCGACGCAGGGGGTACACATGTACGAACCATCGCGACGCTCGGTCCTCGGCAGCGCGGGCGCCCTCGGCCTCACCGGCCTGGGCGCCGCCCTCGGCACCGCCCACCCGGCCCGCGCGGCCGACGGGCCCGCGAAGGACCCCGCCTTCGATACGGACGCGGCGCGCGCCGTGCTCAATCGTCGACTCCCGCACCACGCGGACCAGTTCCGGCTCAGACTCGTCCCGGCGCACGGCGGCCGGGACCGCTTCCGCGTGACCGGGACCTCCGGGCGCGTCGAGGTGTACGGCACCACTCCCGCCGTGCTCCTCGCCGGGGTCCACTGGTACCTGAAGTACGTGTGCGGCGCGCACCTCGCCTGGAACGGCGGCCAGTTGAACCTGCCGCGCCGCCTGCCCGCGCCCGCGCGTCCGCTCACCCGGTCCACCGCGCTCCCCCACCGGTTCGCGCTCAACGACACCAACGACGGCTACACCGCCCCCTACGCCGACTGGCCGTACTGGGAGCGCATGATCGACCTGCTCGCCCTGCACGGCTGCAACGAGGTCTTCGTCATCGCGGGCACCGAGGCCGTCTACCACCGGGTCCTGCGGGACTTCCAGTACACCGACGCCGAGTCCCGCGCCTGGCTGCCCGCGCCGTCGCACCAGCCCTGGTGGCTCCTGCAGAACCTGTCCGGCTACGGCGGTCCGCTCTCGCCCGAGCTCATCGCGCGCCGCGCGGACCTCGGCCGGCGGATCGTGGACCGGCTGCGCGACCTGGGCATGGCGCCGGTCCTGCCCGGCTACTACGGGCACGTCCCCGACGGCTTCGTCGCCCGCAACGGCGGCGACGCCCGCGTCGTCCCGCAGGGCACCTGGCACGGCTTCGCGCGCCCCGACTGGCTCGACCCGCGCACCGACGCCTTCGCCCGGGTCGCCGCGTCCTTCTACCGCCACCAGCGCGAGCTGTTCGGCGCGGCCGGGCACTTCAAGATGGACCTGCTGCACGAGGGCGGCACCGCGGGCGACGTGCCCGTCCCCGACGCCGCGCGCGGCGTGGAGAAGGCCCTGCGCACCGCGCACCCGGGCGCGACCTGGGTGATCCTCGGCTGGCAGGAGAACCCGCTGCCCGAACTGCTCGACGCCATCGACAAGAAGAAGATGCTCATCGTCGACGGCGTCTCCGACCGCTACCGCGGCGTCACCGACCGCGAGAAGGACTGGGGCGGCACGCCCTACTGCTTCGGCACCATCCCGAACTTCGGCGGGCGCACCACCATCGGCGCCCGGACGCACCTGTGGCAGGAGAAGTTCTTCGCCTGGCGCGACAAGCCGGGCAGCGCCCTCGCCGGCACGGCCTATCTGCCGGAGGCCACCGACCGCGACCCGGCCGCCTTCGAGCTGTTCTCCGAACTGGCCTGGCGGGACGACGAGGTGGACCGCGCCGCGTGGTTCTCCTCCTACGCCGACTTCCGCTACGGCGGCCACGACCGGGCCGCGCGGTCCGCCTGGCGCGCCCTGCACGAGACCGCGTACCAGCACACGGCGGTGGAGCGCAGCGATCCGCACGACTCGCTGTTCGCGGCCCGCCCCGACCTGGCCGCGAACCGCGCCGCCGAGTACGCGCCGCGCGCCCTCACCTACGACCCCGCCCGCTTCGACGCGGCGCTCGCGGGCCTGCTCGGCGTCGCGCCGCGCCTGCGCGGCAGCGCCGCGTACAAGTACGACCTCGTGGACGTGGCACGCCAAGCCCTCGCCCACCGCAGCCGCCAGCTCCTGCCGCAGCTCAGGGCGGCGTACCGGCGCAAGGACCAGGACACCTTCCGCGCCCTTTCCACGCTGTGGCTGCGCCTGATGCGCCTCGCGGACGACGTGACCGGCGGGCACGAGGCGTTCCTGCTCGGGCCGTGGCTCGACGACGCGCGGCGGCTCGCCACGAACGACACCGAGCGCGCCGAGTTCGAGCGCACCGCGCGGGTCCTCATCACCGTGTGGGGCGACCGCGCCACCGCCGACCCCGGCAATCTGCACGAGTACGGCAACCGCGAGTGGCACGGCCTGCTGCGCGACTTCTACACGCCGCGCTGGCAGCTGTGGCTGGACGAGCTGGCCGACGCGCTCGCGGCCGGGCGCCCGCCCAAGGCGGTCGACTGGTTCGGCGCGGTCGAGGAGCCGTGGACGCGCCGCCGCGACGACCATCCGCTGCGGCCCGTCACGGACGCGCACCGTACGGCGTCACTGGTGCGGGACGCGCTGGCCCGCGCGCCCTACCAGGGCTCCCTGGAGGTCACCGCCGAGCCGCCCGCGTTCCCGCCCGGCGGCAGCGCGCGCGTCGAGGCCCGCTTCCGCAACGTCAACGGCCTTCGCGCCACCGGCCGCGTCGACTTCGCCCTCACCGGCATCGACGCCGAGCCCGACGGGCCGACGTCGCTGCCCCGCGTGCCCGCCGGGGGCTCCGGCACCGTCGCCTGGCGCGCCGACGCCCCCGGCACGCCCCTCGACCAGCCGCTCCGGCCCCTCCCCTACACGATCACCGTGGAGTACGGCCCGCAGGGCGAGCGGCGGGTACGCGCGGTCCACGACGGCACCCTCTTCGAAGCCGGGCCCCTCAGCCCCCAGTGGCGGACCTACACCAACAACTCCGCCGTCTTCGGCGAGCTGGACGGCCGGTACGCCATCGACGGGGGCGGGGCCGATCTGTGGCGCGGCACCGCGGAGTTCGGCACGCTCTTCCGGCCGGGGGCCCTGCGGGACGGGGGCGTCGTGACCGTGCGGGTCGACTCCCAGGCCGCGACGGGGCCCTGGGCCCGTGCAGGCGTCATCGTCCGCAACTCCCTGGCCACGCCCGGCTCCCCCGGCTTCCTCAACCTGGCCGTCACGCCCGCCAACGGAGTCGTCCTCTCCTACGACGCGAACGGGGACGGCACCTTGGACACCTACCGGCGGATCACCGGCGTGAAGGCACCGGTGCTGCTGCGCCTGACCCGGGCCGGGGGCTCCTTCACGGGGGAGCTGTCCACGGACGACGGGGCCTCCTGGCGGGCCGTCGCCACGGTGCCCGTGCCGGGGGTGGCCGCGGCCCAGGACGTCGGCCTCTTCATGACCGCGGCCAACGCCGGCACGGAGGCCCGGGGCCCCGTTCACTTCAGCGCGTGGCACCTGGCCTGATCCCGCGCGGGGCGCCTTCCCGCTTCCTGGGGGCTCCGCCCCCAGACCCCCGCTCCTCAAACGCCGGAGAGGCTGGATCTTTCAGCCCGTCCGGCGTTTGAGGACGAGGCGCGAAGCGCCGATGGGCGCCCGCGCGGGTCGCTCCACCAGCGTGAAGTGACCGTCGGTCCGTTCGCTCGTTCTGCTGAACGTGTCGTCATCGCAGTCCACGAAAGCCGCAGCGCCGACCGGAGGGGCCGGGGAGACCGGCTCCGGCAGGTCCGTCGTCGACGTCGAGCAGGCCGAAGCCGCCCTCGTCGAGCACTACCCCCGCCTGGTCCGCCTCGCGTACCTGGTCCTGCCGCCGGGCCTCGGCCGCAACCGCCGGGTCCTGACCGCGCACGCGCTCGTCCAGCGGGCGCTGCCCCGCGGCCGCACGCAGACCGCGGTGGTGCCGGACCAGCGCGGCCCCGGCCGGGGCGCCGACCCCGGCTACGCCTACGTACGCCGCCAAGTGCTGCGCGCCGCACTCGAAGCGGGCCTTCCGCTCCGGCGCCGGGCCTGGCCCAAGCGGTCCCAGCTGCCGCCCCTGCTGCCGCAGGTGTGGGGCCTGCGACTGTTCCCGCGCTCCGGCGGCGCCGACGAACTCGCCCTGGACCAGCGGCTCTCCGCCCTGTCGGGCCCCGCCCGCGCGGCCTACGTCCTGCGCGGTCTCGAACGGCTCGGGGACGACGAGGTGCGCCGCGCCCTCGACGCCGCCGGAGTCGCCGACGCGGACAGCGCGCTCACCGAGGCCGACGGCGTCGAAGCCCTGTACGCGCTCCTGGAGTCACCCGAGTTCGACCCCTGCTCCCTCCAGGCCAGGCCCACCGACCTGATGCGGCGCAGGCAGCACCTGCGGGCCGCGGCCGTCGCCGCCGCGGCCGCCCTGGTCTGCGGGGCGCTGCTCGGCATGCCGGGCGACGGCTGGGGCCCGGACGGCGCCGCCGCGCCCCCGTACGCGAAGAACCCGGCCGCCGAGGCCGCGCTCGACCCCGCCAAGCTGACGAGGGTCGCGCCCACCGCCTGGAAGCGGTCCCCGCGCACCGACTTCACGGCGTGGCCCGCGCGCGGCGAACTCTCCGGCGACACCGCCCTGTTGCGCCGCGCCCTCGCGGTGTGGGCACGGCCCGGCGCGTCGGTCCGCGTGTCGGCGACGCCCGGCACGGCGGCGGGCGCACCGCCCGGGCCCGCGCAGCTCCTCTTCGCGGGCGAGGTCGACGCCGCGCACGTCGTCCTCCTGTACGACGGTCTGCGCGTCGTGCGGTACGCCGAGCCCAAGGACGGCACCAGCGGCGCCGCGCTCGACTTCGCGCGGGTCGACGGTGCCACCGCCGCCGAATCCGGCGCGGTCGTGCTCGGCCGCTCCGACGGCAACGTCCGCTATCTGACGGCCCCCTGGGTGCGCTCCGCCGCCGTCCGCGACCTGCTCAGGCCGACCGGCTCCGCAACCGGGCTGCGGCGCGGCGCCGACGGCGCCACCGCGCCCTTCGCGAGCCCCGCGGTCGCGGGCGACTGCCGGTCCTGGAACGCGCTCCAGCTGCGCGGGGCGGACGGTGCCACGCGGCTCTCCACCGACCTCGGCGAGCTCATCCCCGCCCGCCTCACCGCGGGCCGGCCCGCCGCGCCCCGCGACGCCCGCGCCGCCGACTGGGAGCGGACCGCGTGCTCGCTCGCCGCCGCGCGCTCGCACGGCGTCCGGTCCGTCAACGCCTGGGGTTACGCCCGCCAGGACCTGCCCGACGGCAGCGGCCGGGCACGGTGGGTGTGCACCCGCGCGGAGACGTGGCGGGGCGGCGGGAGCCAGGCCCTCGCCCAGGTCGTGACGCCCGGCGCCCCGGCGGGCGCGGTCGCCGCCAAGGCGGAGAACTCGCCCGCCTGCGGCGAGCGGGAGCCGCGCGTGCTCGCGGGCGTGCTGTGGAAGGCCCGTACGGGAAGTTGGTACGTCCTGGCCGCGGGCAGCGAGAACGTGGCCTCGGTGGCGGTCTCGGGGCGCGACCGCGTCCCCGGCAACCTGGCCGCGCTCCCCGCGAAGCAGGGGGAACGCCTCCAGCTGACCGGCCGCCTCACAGACGGCGCCAAGCTCAACGTCCTGCACTGAGCGCGGCGCCGGAATGCCACGACGGGCCGTCGGCCGCCTGCGGACCGTCGTGGCTGGGCGCGCAGTTCCCCGCGCCCCTTCGGGGCACTGCCGGGAAAAGCCCTGTCGAGGGGTGTACCCACGGGGTTACCCGGCCGTACATTGACGCCATGTCTAATACGAAGGCCCGGCTCCCCCAGCCCGTCGCCTCCGAGCACATACCGCTCAAGGCCCGCAACGTCTCCTTCTCCTGGGAGAAGACGCCCCTCCACTGGCTCCCGGGCGACCCCTTCACCACCCACACGATCAACGTCCTGCACCTCCTGCTGCCCGCGGGCGAGCGCTGGTTCGTGCACGTGTACAAGCAGGTGCTCCCCCTCATCCGCGACGAGCGACTGCGCGCGGACGTCATCGGGTTCATCGGCCAGGAGGCCATGCACTCCCAGGCCCACGACGCGGTCCTCCCGCACCTGCGGGAGCAGGGCCTCGACCCCACCCCGTACACCGCGCAGGTCGACTGGCTCTTCGAGAAGCTGCTCGGCGACCGCACCCTGCCGCCGGGCCGGGCCCGCCGCTGGTGGCTGCTCGAACGGGTCGCGATGATCGCGGCGATCGAGCACTACACCGCCTTCCTCGGCGACTGGGTCCTGAACGCGCGGGAGCTGGACCGGCGCGGCGCCGACCCCACGATGCTGGACCTGCTGCGCTGGCACGGCGCCGAGGAGGTCGAGCACCGCTCCGTCGCCTTCGACCTGTTCCTGCACGTCGACGGCTGCTACCGGCGCCGGGCACGCACCTGGGCCACCGCCTTCACCGCGCTCGTGTTCCTGTGGCAGCGCGGCACCCGCTTCTTCATGGAGAACGACCCGACGCTCGACGGCAAGGCGGCCAGGGCGACCTTCAGGGACTTCCACCGGAGCGGGCGCGCGGGCACGCTGCCCACCACGGGGGCCATGGTCCGCTCCATCCCCCGCTATCTGAGCCGCTCCTACCACCCCTCCCAGGAGGGCAGCACCGCGCAGGCCGTGGCCTACCTCGCCTCGTCCCCCGCCGCCACCGCCGCCGAGGCCCGCGCGAACGGAGCCGCGTGACCATGCCGCTGCCCCGCACCGTCCGCGCCGCCCTGCTCGTCACCGGGGCCGCCCTGCTCGCCGGGCGGACCAGGCGCGCCCTGCGCCGCCGCATCGACGGCTCTCCGCTGTGGCCGCTGCCCGCCCTGGAGACGCCCGTCTCGGGGCAGCCGCGCTCGCGGGCGCTCAGGCTGCGCGTCGCCCGCCACGAGGCGGTCGCCGACGGCGTCGTCCAACTGCGCCTGGAGGGGCAGGCGTTGCCCGACTGGGAGCCGGGCGCCCATCTGGACCTCGTGCTGCCGTCGGGCCTCGTACGGCAGTACTCGCTGTGCGGCGACCCCGCCGACCCGTCCGCGTACACGATCGCCACCCGCAGGATCGGCGCGGACGAGGGCGGCAGGGGCGGATCGCGCGAGGTGCACGAGGAGCTGCGCGAGGGCGCGGAGGTCGAGGTGCGCGGGGTGCGCAACCGCTTCCCGCTGGTCGCGGACGCCCCCGCGTACGTGTTCGTCGCGGGCGGCATCGGGATCACCCCGGCCCTGCCCATGGTCCGGGCCGTCGAGGCCGCGGGCGCCGACTGGCGGCTGCTGTACTGCGGGCGGAGCCGGGCCTCCATGCCCTTCCTGGACGAGGTGGAGAAGGCGGGCGGGGAGCGGGTCACCGTCGTCGCCGAGGACGAGGACGGGCGGCCGGACGTCGCCGGGTTCCTCGCCGGTGCCGCGGACCGGGGCGCCGCCGTGTACGTGTGCGGGCCCGAAGGACTCATGGACGCCGTCGCCGCCGCCCTGCCCGAGGACCGCCCGCCGCACCTGGAGCGGTTCGCGCCCCGCGCCCTCGCGGGCGGGAGCGGCGCCTTCGAGGTCGAACTGCGGCGCAGCGGCCGTACGGTGACCGTCGGCGAGGACACCACGGTGCTGGCCGCCGTCCGCGCGGAGCTGCCGAGCACGCCGTACTCCTGCGAGCAGGGCTTCTGCGGCACCTGCCAACAGCGGGTCCTGGAGGGCGAGATCGACCACCGCGACGAGCTGCTCACCGACGGCGAGCGGGGCGACTCGATGCTGATCTGCGTGTCCCGGGCGCGCGGCGGGCGGATCGTCCTGGACCTGTGACCGCGCGCCCCGGCGGCGAACGGGCGGAGCGGGGGCCTCCGTTCATGGCCCGGCCGGATCGGTAGAGTGTTCGCATGACTACGGGGACGCGGCGCAGGATGGGTGTGGAGGAGCGGCGGCAGCAGTTGATCGGGGTCGCGCTCGAACTGTTCAGCCACCGCTCGCCCGAGGACGTCTCCATCGACGAGATAGCCTCGGCCGCCGGCATCTCGCGCCCGCTCGTGTACCACTACTTCCCCGGCAAGCTCAGCCTGTACGAGGCCGCTCTCAAGCGCGCCGCCGACGAGCTGGCCGAGCGGTTCGTGGAGCCGCGCGAAGGGCCGCTCGGCGCGCGGCTGCTGCGGGTGACGGGCCGGTTCTTCGGCTTCGTGGACGAGCACGGGCCGGGCTTCTACGCACTGATGCGCGGCGGCCCCGCCGTCGGCTCCTCCACGACGAACGCCCTCATCGACTCGGTGCGGCAGGCCGCCTACGACCAGATCGTGGCGCACCTGGGCATCGCCGCGCCGCCCGCGCGCCTGGAGCTCGTCGTGCGCTCCTGGATCTCGCTCGCCGAGTCCACCGCCCTGATCTGGCTGGACGGCCGCCGCATTCCGCGCGCCGAGCTCGAACTGCAACTCGTGCACGACTTCGCGGCGTTGGCCGCGGTCAGCGCGGCGTACGACCAGGAGATGGCAGAGCTGCTCGGCCAGGTCCTCGCCGAGGAGCCGGCCGACGGGCCGTTCGCGGACCTGCTGTCCCGCCTCGCCGCGCTCGCGCCGCCCGTCGTGCTGCCCTCCTAGGTCTGTCCGGCGGGTCCTTCCTCGCCGGTCAGGCGCAGCGCCAACAGCGCGATGTCGTCGTCCCGTTCGCGGCCGAAGCACTCGAAGAGCGTGTCGCACAGGGCCGCCACGCCGTGCGGTGCGCCCGCGGCCGCGACGCGCAGGTGCTCCATCGACACGGCGAGGTCCGTGCCGCGCGTCTCGATCAGGCCGTCGGTGACCATCAGGAGCCGGTCCGCGGGCGTGAGGCGCACGTCGACGGTCCCCGGGCGCGGCAGGCCGAGGCCGAGCAGCGGGCCCCGGGCCCGGACGTAGTCGGCCGTGCCGGCGTCGCGGACGACGAGGGGCGGGATGTGACCGGCGTTGGCGATGCGGGCCCGGCCCGAGGCCGGGTCGACGAGCGCCAGGCACAGGGTGGCCGTGACGTCCGGGTGGTAGCGCTGAAGCATGCGGTCCAGGCGCTCGGTGAGCGCGCCGGGGTCCGGGTCCTCCACGCAGTAGGCGCGCAGCGCGTGGCGCAGCTCCACCATCACCGTGGCCGCGTCGAGCGAGTGGCCCACGACGTCGCCGATGCCGGTGAGCACACCCGCGGGCGTGGGCAGCGCGGCGTAGAAGTCGCCGCCGATCTCCGCCTCCCGCGAGGCCGGTTCGTAGCGGACCACGACCTCCGCGCCCGGGGTGCGCGGCAGCCGGGCCGGCAGGAAGCTGCGCTGGAGGGTGAGGGCGACGTGGCGCTCCTTCTCGTACATGAACAGCTGCTCCGCGACGCGTGCGGTGGCGTGGGCGAGGCGGGTGAGCTCGGTGGCGTGCTCACGCGCGTGGGCGGGGGTGGCCAGGCACACCGGGGCGTGATCGTCGCGCGTGCGCGCGAGGGCGAGCAGCGCGCCGTCGGGCGGGACGAGGAGGGTGTCGTCGTGGCGGCGGCCGCCGTCGGGCCCGTGGCCGTTGCCCGCGCGGGCGTCCGGGTACGGCTCCAGGACGTCCGGGACCGGCTCGAAGGAGCTCGTCCCGAAGAACCCGGAGGGCCAGACCGGCGCGGGGATCACCGTGCTGTGGGAGCCGGTCCTGCCGGACATCAGGCTGCGCAGCAGCCGGGCCACGGCGTCGTGGGCGCCCCGGTCGGGCAGCGCGGTCGCGGCCCGGCGGCGGGAGAGGCCGCGGTGCATCTCGCCCTCGTCGTCGAGCACGAAGGCCGCCGCGGGCGTGCCGCTGAGCCGGGCCGCCTGGACGGCGGCGGTCTCGGCGAGCTCGCCCGGGGAGCCCGCGGACTGGATGTCGAGGACGGCCTCGGCGAGCAGGGTGAGCCGGCCCGCACGGGTGGTGGCCGCGCTGCGGCGGCGGGCCCCGCGGGCGGCGGCGCGCACCACCGCCTGGATCTCCTCCGGTTCGGCGGGCACGGTCAGATAGGCCTCGGCGCCCGCGTCGAGGCCCCGGCAGCGGTCGAGGGAGCCGTGCGCGACGGCGGAGAAGTGCACGACGGGCAGGGCCGCGGTCGTCGGCGACTCCTTCATGCGGCGGCACAGGTCGTAGCCGCTCATGTCGGGCAGTCCTACGTCGACGAGTGCCACGTCGGGCAGGTCGCCCGCGCGCAGCCGGGCGTCGAGCGCGAGCAGGGCCTCGCCCGCGCTCCCCGCGAGCAGGACGCGGTGACCGGCCCGGCGCAGGACCGCGCCGAGCGCGTACCGGCTCGCGGGCACGTCGTCGACGACCAGGACCGTGGTGACACCACCGGATCTGGTCGCCTCTTCGTGGCCCATGACGTTCTCCATGACGCCCAAGTGGACGGCCCCCCGGAGCGATCGACGGCGGCGGGCCCCTCGGCACGCCCGGATCGCCCGTCCACGCTAGCGCTCCCGCACGCTCCTGGGGAGCGCATGGCACCCGTGCGCCCCCGGTCGGCGCCGGTCGCGCGGTCCGTGCCGCGCCAGCGCGCTCGTGACCTTCGCCTCCCGCCGGACGTTCACCAAGGCGTCCGGCTCCCCCGGTGCGACGCCGGGGGCACCGCAGTCGATTCCCGCACCGGCAAGGGACGTCATGACCCAGCACATCACGGACGCAACGGCCGACGACGCCGACCGCACCACCGCAGCCGCGCGCACCGGCTGGTGGCGCGACGCGGTCATCTACCAGGTGTACCCGCGCAGCTTCGCCGACTCCAACGGCGACGGCATGGGCGACCTGCCGGGCGTCACCGCCCGCCTCCCCCATCTGCGGCGGCTCGGCGTCGACGCCGTGTGGCTCTCGCCGTTCTACGCGTCGCCGCAGGCCGACGCCGGGTACGACGTCGCGGACTACCGCGCGGTCGACCCGGTGTTCGGCACCCTCGCCGACGCCGACGACCTGGTGCGCGCGGCCCACGCACTCGGTCTGCGCGTGATCGTCGACATCGTGCCGAACCACTGCTCGGACCGGCACGAGTGGTTCCGGCAGGCGCTCGCCGAAGGTCCCGGATCGCCGCTGCGGGAGCGGTTCCACTTCCGCCCCGGCAAGGGCGCGGACGGCGAACTGCCGCCGAACGACTGGGAGTCGGTGTTCGGCGGCCCCGCCTGGACCCGGACCGCGGACGGCGCGTGGTACCTGCACCTCTTCGCGCCCGAGCAGCCCGACTTCAACTGGGAGCACCCGGCGGTGCGCGAGGAGTTCCGCTCCGTGCTGCGGTTCTGGCTCGACCTCGGCGTCGACGGCTTCCGCGTCGACGTGGCGCACGGTCTGATCAAGGCGCCGGGCCTGCCGGACGTCGGCCACGGCGAACAGGTCAAGCTGCTCGGCGTGCGGCCCACGCCGTACTTCGACCAGGACGGCGTGCACGAGGTCTACCGCGACTGGCGCGCCGTCCTCGACTCGTACGACGGCGAGCGCGTGGCCGTCGCCGAGGCCTGGACGCCGACGGTGGAGCGCAGCGCCCGGTACCTGCGCCCGGGCGAGCTGCACCAGGCCTTCAACTTCGCCTATCTGACGACGGAGTGGGACGCGGCGGCGCTGCGCTCCGTGATCGACCGCTCGCTGGCCGCCGTGAACGCGGTCGGCGCCCCGGCGACCTGGGTGCTCTCCAACCACGACGTGGTCCGGCACGCCACCCGCCTGGCCGCCGACGACCCGGCGCGCGGCCTTCGCCGGGCGCGCGCCGCGACGCTGCTCATGCTGGCGCTGCCCGGCTCGGCGTACCTCTACCAGGGCGAGGAGCTGGGCCTGCCCGAGGTCGCGGACCTGCCCGACGAGGTGCGCCAGGACCCGGCGTTCTTCCGCGGCTCCGGCCGCGACGGGGCGGGGCAGGAGGGCACCCGTGACGGCTGCCGGGTGCCGCTGCCGTGGTCGGGGACCCGGCCGCCGTTCGGCTTCGGGCCCGTCGAGGGCGGCCCGAGCTGGCTGCCGCAGCCCGCCGCCTGGAAGGACCTCACCGTCGAGGCGCAGGAGGCGGACCCGGGCTCGACGCTCTCGCTGTACCGCGCGGCGCTCGCCGCGCGCCGCGCGCATCCGGCGCTCGGGGCGGGCGACGCCGTGGAGTGGCTGGAATCACCGGACGGCGTGCTCGTGTTCCGCAGGCGCGCGGCGGCGGGGTCCGGCGGCGCCGTCGTCGTCGCCGTGAACCTCACGGACCGTCCGGTGACGCTCCCCGTTCCCGGTCAGTCGCTCCTGAGCAGCGCCAACTCGGAACCCTCGGGAGCCAAGTTCGACGGCGCCGCCGCGGGCGCCGTCGTACCGCCGGACACGACGGTCTGGTGGGCAGCGTGAGATACGCCCGGTACAGTCCAATCCTGTGACCGCGCGACTGGCCGACATCGCAGCCCAGGCGGGGGTCAGCGAGGCGACCGTGAGCCGGGTCCTGAACGGCAGGCCGGGCGTCGCTGCGGCCACCCGCCAGTCCGTGCTCGCCGCGCTCGACGTCCTCGGCTACGAGAGGCCCGTACGGCTGCGCAGGCGCAGCGCGGGCCTCGTCGGCCTGATCACGCCCGAGCTGGAGAACCCGATATTCCCCGCGCTCGCCCAGGTGATCGGGCAGGCCCTCACCCGGCAGGGGTACACCCCCGTCCTCGCCACGCAGACCCCCGGCGGCTCCACCGAGGACGAGCTCACCGAGATGCTGGTGGACCGGGGCGTCGCGGGCATCATCTTCGTCTCGGGCCTGCACGCGGACACCACCGCGGACACGGAGCGCTACGAGCGGCTGCGGGCACAGGGCGTGCCGTTCGTGCTCGTCGACGGCTTCTCCCCGGCGGTGCGGGCGCCCTTCATCTCGCCCGACGACCGCGCGGCCATGCGCCTCGCGGTCACGCACCTGTCGTCGCTCGGGCACACCCGCATCGGCCTCGCCCTCGGCCCGCGCCGCTTCGTGCCGGTGCAGCGGAAGATAGAGGGCTTCACGCGCACCATGCGGGAGCGCTTCCAGCTCTCGCCGGACACCGTCGAGACGGACCTCGTCGAACACTCCCTGTACACGCTCGAAGGCGGTCAGGCGGCGACGTCCGCGCTCCTCGACCGCGGCTGCACGGCCGTCGTCTGCGCCAGCGACATGATGGCGCTCGGCGCGGTGCGGGCCGTGCGGGACCGGGGTCTGGAGGTGCCGGACGACGTCTCCGTCGTCGGCTTCGACGACTCGGTCCTGATCGCCTTCACGGATCCGCCCCTGACGACGATCCGCAAGCCCGTGCCCGCGATGGGCCAGGCCGCGGTGCGCACCCTCCTGGAGGAGATCGGGGGGACGCCCGCGCCGCACAGCGAGTTCGTCTTCATGCCGGAGCTGGTCGTGCGCGGCTCCACGGCGATGTGCCCGGAGCACCCCCCGGGAAGTCGGCCTGAAGCACCTCGTACCTGAGGCGTAGGGAGTGCGCCCGGAACCCATCGGGGGGATGATCTGAGGTGAGGTGGGTATCTGGCAGACTCTACGCCTATGGGTGAGATGACTGTGACGACACTGGAAGGCCGCCGGCGGCCCACCACATCACCCATCGCGGGCGAGCAGAATGACCGCTTTGGGCGGAAAGTCCTGCGCCGTTTGCGTACGCCCCGGCGACCACGCCTGTGGTTCGAGATCCTGCTGATCGCGGTGAGTTACTGGACGTACTCACTGATCCGCAACGCGGTGCCGGAGCAGAAGTCGGAGGCGCTGCGCAACGCCGACTGGATCTGGGACGTGGAGAACACCCTCGGCATCGCCGTGGAGCGGTCCGTCAACCACGCCGTGGATTCCGTGACATGGCTCATCGTCGGCATGAACTACTACTACGCGACGCTGCACTTCGTCGTCACGCTCGGTGTCCTCGTGTGGCTGTACCGCTGGCATCCCGGCCGGTACGCGGCCGCGCGCCTGGTCCTCTTCGCGACGACCGCGGTGGCCCTGCTCGGTTACTACCTGTATCCGCTGGCGCCGCCCCGCCTGGTGCCCGGCGGCGACTTCATCGACACCGTCGTCGTGCACAACACGTGGGGCTCGATGGCGTCCGGCGACCTCAAGAGCATGTCGAACCAGTACGCCGCGATGCCGTCCATGCACATCGGCTGGTCGCTGTGGTGCGGCCTGACCATCTTCGCCCTCGCCTCGGTGCCCTGGGCGAAGGTCCTCGGCCTGCTGTACCCCGTGGCGACGCTTGTGGTCATCGTCGCCACCGCCAACCACTTCTGGCTGGACGCGGTGGGCGGCATGATCTGCCTGGCCTTCGGCTACACGGTCGTCCGCCTCTGGTACGGGGCCCTGCCCCACGCACTGCCTCAGCAGATCCCGCCCCTGAGGCCCTGAGCCCCTCGGGGCGCCCGGCAGAGGTTTCTTCCAGCCCGTCCGGCGTTTGAGGACGAGCGCGCCGGCGCGATGGGCCGCGCCAGGGCTAGGCCCCGTAGAAGCGGGCCTCCATGACGGCGCGGGCCCGGCGCGTGGTGCGGCGGTAGTCGTCCAGCATGTCCCCGACGTGGCCGGTCTCGTACCCGAGGTAACGGGCGACGGCCGCCAGCTCGCGGCCGTCGGACGGGAACGTGTCGCCGGCCCGGCCCCGCACCAGCATCACCGCGTTGCGCACCCGCGTGGCGAGCACCCACGCCTCGTCGAGGATCTCCGCCTCCTCCCCGGGGACGAGCCCGGCCGCGCAGGCCGCGGCGAGGGCCTCCCGGGTGCGGGTGGTGCGCAGGCCCGGCTCGGCCCAGCCGTGGCCGAGCTGGAGGAGCTGGACGGTCCACTCGACGTCGGAGAGGCCGCCGCGGCCCAGCTTGGTGTGCAGCGTGGGGTCGGCCCCGCGCGGAAGGCGCTCGGCCTCCATGCGGGCCTTGAGGCGGCGGATCTCACGGACCGCCTCGTCGCCGAGCCCCTCGGCGGGGTAGCGCAGCGGGTCGACAAGCTCGATGAAGGCCGCGCCGAGGCCCGCGTCGCCCGCCACCGGCTCGGCGCGGAGCAGCGCCTGGGACTCCCAGACGAGGGACCAGCGCCGGTAGTAGGCGGCGTACGACTTCAGGGTGCGGACCAGCGGGCCGCTCTTGCCCTCGGGGCGCAGGTCGGCGTCGATGAGGAGCGGCGGATCGGCGGAGGGCAGCTGGAGCAGGCGCCGCATCTCGGCGACGACCTGGTTCGCGGCCTTGGCCGCCTCCTGGTCGTCGACGCCCTCGCGGGGCTCGTGCACGAACAGGACGTCGGCGTCGGATCCGTAACCCAGCTCGCGCCCGCCGAAGCGGCCCATGCCGATGACGGCGAAGCGGGTGGGCAGCTCGTCGCCCCAGCCGTCGCGGACCACGGCGCGCAGGGCGCCCGCGATGGTGGCGGCGGTCAGGTCGGACACGGCGGTCCCCACGCGGTCCACGAGCGCGCCCGCGCCGGCGGTGCCCGCGCTGCCGTACGAGGCGATGAGGTCGGCCGCGGTGGTGCGGAACAGCTCGCGCCGCCGCACCCCGCGGGCGGCGGTGACCGCCTGCTCGGGCCCTTCGGCGCGGCGCACGGCGGCCAGGACCTCCTGTTCGAGCAGGGCGCGGCCGCGCGGTTCGAGGCCGCGTTCGTCGCCGAGCAGGGCGACCGCCTCGGGGGCGCGAAGGAGCAGGTCGGGGGCGAGCCGCCCGGCGGAGAGGACCCGGGCGAGGTTCTCCGCGGCCGCGCCCTCGTCGCGCAGCAGGCGCAGGTACCAGGGGGTCTTGCCGAGCGCGTCGGACACCTTGCGGAAGCCGAGCAGGCCCGCGTCGGGGTCGGCCGAGTCCGCGAACCAGCCGAGCAGCACCGGCAGGAGCGTGCGCTGGATGGCGGCCTTGCGGGTGACGCCGGAGGCGAGGGCCTCCAGGTGGCGCAGGGCCGCGGCCGGGTCGGCGTACCCGAGCGCGACGAGCCGCTCGCGGGCGGCCTCGGTGCTCAGCCGGGTCTCGCCGGGGGCGAGTTGGGCGACGGCGTCGAGCAGCGGGCGGTAGAAGAGCTTCTCGTGCAGACGGCGCACGACGGTCGTGTGCCGCTTCCAGGCCCGGCCGAGGTCGGTCAGGGGCTCGGTGCGCATGCCGAGGGAGCGGCCGATGCGGCGCAGGTCGGCGTCGTCCTCGGGGACGAGGTGGGTGCGGCGCAGCCGGTACAGCTGGATGCGGTGCTCCAGGGAGCGCAGGAAGCGGTACGCGTCGTCGAGCTGGGTGGCGTCGACGCGGCCGACGTAGCCGCCGGCGGCGAGCGCGGCCAGGGCGTCGAGCGTCGTGCCGCTGCGCAGCGACGCGTCCGCGCGTCCGTGCACCAACTGCAGGAGCTGCACGGCGAATTCGACGTCGCGCAGACCGCCGGGGCCGAGCTTCAGCTCGCGCTCCACCTCGCCCGCCGGGATGTTCGCCACCACGCGGCGGCGCATCTTCTGCACGTCGGCGACGAAGTTCTCGCGCTCGGCGGCCTGCCAGACCAGGGGCGCGACGGCAGCGGCGTACTCCTCGCCGAGCTCGGCGTCACCGGCGACGGGCCGGGCCTTGAGCAGCGCCTGGAACTCCCACGTCTTGGCCCAGCGCTGGTAGTAGGCGAGGTGCGAGGAGAGGGTGCGCACCAGCGGGCCGTTGCGGCCCTCGGGGCGCAGATTGGCGTCGACGGGCCAGATGGTGCCCTCGACCGTCGTCTCGGAGCAGATCCGCATCAGGTGCGAGGCGAGCCGGGTCGCCGCGCGCAGCGCCTTGTCCTCGTCGGCCCCGTCGGCGGCCTCCCCGACGAAGATGACGTCGACGTCGGAGACGTAGTTCAGCTCGTGGCCGCCGCACTTGCCCATGGCGATCACCGCGAGGCGGCACTGCGCGGCGTCGGCGGGCGCGGCCGCGCGGGCCATGGCGAGCGCGGCGCGCAGCGTGGCGGTGGCGAGGTCGGCGAGTTCGGCGGCGGTCTGGGCGACGTCCGTGGTGCCGCACACGTCGCGGGCGGCGATGGCGAGCAGACAGCGGCGGTAGGCGACGCGCAGCGACACGGGGTCGGTGGCCCCGGCGAGGCCGCGCTCGAACTCCTCGACGCCGGGGTGCAGATCGGCGGCCTCGTACGTGACCAGGGCGCGCCAGTCGCGCGGATGCCGGGCCAGGTGGTCGGCGAGCGCCTCGGAGGCGCCGAGGACGCCGAGCAGCCGGTCGCGCAGCGGCTTGGAGCTGACGAGGGTGTCGAGGAGTTCGCGCCGGTCGGTGTCGTCGTCCTGCGCCTCCACCAGGCGGACCAGGCCGAGCAGCGCCAGATCGGGGTCGGCGGCGGTGCCGAGCGCGTCGAGGAGCACCGGGTCGGCGCGGACGGCGTCGAGGCCGGGCGCGGCGAGCAGCCGCTCGGCGGCCGACGGGTCGGTGAATCCGTGCCGCAGCAGCCGCGTGAACGTGCTGCTCCTGCGCCCTTGCGGCAGCGTCATGTGCACGCCTTTCGCTCGCCTGTCCTGGCCAGAGCCTACCGAGCGGTGACCGGGTGCGGTCCGATGAGTTCTCCGCGCGTGCGGGGGCCGCCCCGGGACGCAAGCATGGATACGGACAGGAGGCCGCCACGGCCTGGAGCCGCCGCGCCCGGCGGAGTCTGCCGAACACCTCACATTTTCGAACACATGTCCATACGATGAAGAGGACCTGAGGAAACCCCCTGGGGGCACTACTGAATCCCCGGGGCACTACCGATCCCCGGGGCACTACCAAGAGGAGCAAGCCATGGAGTGGACGCTCGAAGTCGTGACGCTGCCGGTGTCGGACCTCGACCGGGCCAAGGAGTTCTACGAGACCAAGTGCGGCTTCAAGGCGGACCTGGACAGCGAGGTCGCCCCCGGGGTGCGCGTCATCCAGTTCACCCCGCCCGGCTCGCGCTGCTCCTTCGCGATGGTGACCGGCCTGCCCCTGGCCCCCGGCCAGGAGGCGATGGCGCCCGGCTCGCTCCACGGTCTCCAGGTGTGCGTGACCGACATCGAGGCGGCGCGCGCCGAGCTCGCGGGGCGCGGCGTGGACGTCACGCCGGTGCGGACGCTCGGCGCGCGGGGCTGGGAGGACGGCAAGGGCGAGGCGGAGTGGAGCTCCTTCTGCTTCTTCAAGGACCCGGACGGCAACGGCTGGACGGTGCAGGAGGCTCCGGCGCCGCTCTCGGCCCGCTGACGCCCCGACCACGAGGGCGTTCCGATCAGACAGGCGCCCCGACCGTGAGGAGACGACCATGGACTACACGCTCGAAGTCATCCCCCTGCCCGTCAGCGACCTTGACCGGGCCAAGGAGTTCTACGAGACCAAGTGCGGCTTCCACGTCGACATCGACCAGGAGGTCGTGCCCGGCGTCCGCCTGGTCCAGCTCACGCCGCCCGGCTCCGGCTGTTCCGTCGTGCTCGGGGACACCGTCTGGGAGTCGACGCCGGGCCCTACGCCGGAGCCCGGCTCGTACCAGGGCCTCCAGCTGTGCGTGTCCGATCTGAAGCAGGCCCGCGAGGAGCTGACCGCCCGCGGCCTCGAACTGTCCGAGCCGGTCTCGTACGCGGACGCGGACGGCGCCACGTTCATGTACTTCACAGACCCGGACGGCAACGGCTGGTCCATCCAGGAGTACAAGGTCCGGGCGGCGCGGCCGCTGCGGGAGGTCATCTGAACTTCTCCTCCATCCAGGCCACGCCGAACTCCACGACGTCCCGGGCCTCGAAGAGGTGGCTCTCGGCGGCGCCGACGAGCCCCCGCACGCCCTTTCCGGCGGCCAGCAGCCCACGGCCGATGACCTCGAAGGGCCAGACGCCGTCGGGCACCACCGAGGAGTAGTCGAAGGCCCCGTCCGACGAGTCGATGTCGTGGAAGCGCCGCCAGACGCGCTCGCCGCCCTCCAGGACGGGCTGTTCGTAGTCCACGAAGCGCTTGCCGGGGGCGTCGGCGAGGGCCTCGGCGTGGTGCAGCAGCGTGAGCGCGTCGAGCGGCGCGCCGAGCAGCAGCACCCGGCCGCCCTTCGCCACGAGCCGGGCGAGGGGGCTGTCAGGGCCGTGCGGATCGTCCCACGGGTGGTCGGCCATCAGCGCCTGGGCGTCGGCGCCGAGCGCTGCGAAGCTGGCGTCGGGATGGCGGCTGCGCACGGCACCCGGCCACCGCCGCAGCGCCTCGGGCAGCCGCCCGTTGGCGTGGTCGGCCTCGCTCAGCTCCGGGTCGTACGCCGGATGCTCCGCGCGCAGGGCGTCCTGCCACGCCTGGGGCCAGTCGGTGCTCCACTCGTACGGCGGCGCGTCGTTCCACCCGCACGTCACCATCAGCGTGCCGCGCTCCCCCACGACATCCCCGAGCGCCCCGATGAGCGCCTGCGGCCCACCCGCGACGTACCCGATGGCGGACATCTGCGTGTGGAACATGACGACGTCACCGCCCCCGAGACCGAGCGCCCGCAGGTCACGGACCAGCCGCCCCCGGGTGACGGGCCCGCCGGACCTCTCCAGCAACTCCCTTTCATCCATGGGCCGAAGCTACCCGCCGGAAGCTGTCCCGCGCCTGTCCGATCCTGTCCCGGCTGTCCGGGTGACCCCCGGGTACGGGTGCGCGTTGGGCATGGACGACATGGCGGAGGTGGGACGCGCATGGAGACGACGACGGCGACGGGCGGCGTGGACGAGCCGGGCTGGGACGTGGACCCGGACGACGAGATCGCGTCAGTGGTCGAGGCACTCGGGCACCAGCAGAAGCGGTGGCGGGAGGCCGCCGGGCTGGGAGTGGCCGAGTTCGCGACGGCCATGGGCTACGGAGAGGACCAGGTACGCAAGGTCGAGCGCGGGGCGCGCATCCCGCGACCGGAGTACCTGGACAGGGCGGACGAAGTCCTGGGGGCGAATGGCTTCATCTCGGCGATGAAGGAGCAGATGGCCAAGGCGCGGTACCCGAAGAAGGTACGGGAGCTGGCGAAACTGGAGGAGCGGGCGGTCGAGCTCTCGCTCTACAGCAACCACAACATCCATGGGTTGTTGCAGACGGAGGAGTTCGCGTGGGCGCTGCTGTCGACGTGGCGGCCCGCCCTGTCCAAGAGCGAGCTGGAGCGGGCGGTCGCCGCGCGCGTGGCACGGCAGTCCGTGTTCGAACGGTCGCCTGCGCCGGAGCTGAGCTTCGTCCAAGAAGAGGTGACGCTACGGCGCCCCATCGGCGACACAATGGTGCTGCGCCGACAGCTCGAACGCCTCTTGGAGGTGGGGCAGTTGTCGAACGTCGAGCTACAGGTGATGCCGACACTCCGAGGGAACCACCCCGGAACGGCGGGACTGATCGAAGTACTGAAGTTCGGGGACGGCACGGCGATCGGCCGCTCCGAAGGGGCCTTCGCCAGCCGCCCGGTCTCCAGCCCACGGCAGCTTCGGGTCCTTGAGTTGCGCTATGGCATCATCCGGGCTCAGGCTCTCCCGCCAGGGGAGTCGCTGGCCTTCATCGAGCAAGTGCTGGGAGAGACATGACCGAGAAGCCCTCCACTGGGAACCCGTCCGAGCTGGCCTGGTTCAAGAGCAGCTACAGCAGCAGCAGTGACCCCAACGACTGCGTCGAAGTCGCCCTTGCGCCCGGCACGATCCACGTCCGCGACTCCAAGAACGCCACCGGCCCCCGCCTCATATTTGCCCCGTCCACGTGGGCCAACTTCATCACTCACACCTCCGAAAGCTGACCCCTCAGCCAGGAGAGACATGATCCGCGAGCTGGACTGGTTCAAGAGCAGCTACAGCGACAGCAGCAACCCCGAAGACTGCGTCGAAGTCGCCACCACGCCCGGCACCATCCACGTCCGCGACTCCAAGAACACCTCGGAGCCCCACGTGACGTTCGCCCGGCCCGCATGGGCCGAGTTCATCACGTACGCCTCCGAGAGCTGACCCCTCAGCACACGTGCCCCGCCCCCGGACACCGCTCCGGGCGCGGGGCACGGCGCCGTCCTGCCCCGCACTCCGATCGGAGGCTTTGCCGCGCGAACGAGACCTGCTGTCGGTGGCGGTGGGTAAAGTACCTCCGCTCGCTTTCGGAACTGAACATTCCGGTGTTGCAGTAAGCGCAAACCCTAGGCAAATGACTACAAAATGACGCGCGAGCGCCTGTGCATTAGGTCACCCTTAGAGGGTGATGTGTGTCACGTATCCAGAGTGACTAACCCCACTGAGCTGGAGCCTTGCCAGTTCCCCCAAGGTGGCACCATGGGTCGACATGCGAACTCCCGGTACACACGGCCCGCGACACAAGGCAAGATGGGGGCATTGCCGCGGGGGCTTGTGATGGCCATCACATGATGGGCGCAGGGCTTGCATACGCGGCGGTAATCCGCATTCGGACACAGAGAAGGCCCTGCCTGTCGCCCGCGAAGCTCAAGGCAGGGCCTTCGATCAGCACCTTCCGTTTGCAGCGTGGCCCCGACCGCTAGGTCGGGGCTTTCGCGTCAAAAGGGCCAGTGGTCTCGCACGATCCGGTAGAGCGCGTAGACCGGCCCCAGCCAGCGAGCCGCCCGATCGGACTTGTCCCGCTTGCCGCAACGGCAGTGCCCCTCCGGCTGTTTGGCCATTGGGATCCACCCCTTCCTGGGCCCACGACCATCGTGGACTCCCGGGGGGTGCACAAGGAGCGCTTGAGCCCGGGGCGGATTGATAGCGGCACCCTACCCAAGAGCCGCTCACATGCGGGCCAGTCAATTCCGCACCGTTGAAGGTGAAACCAGGCACTCCGTGCCAAAGGGGCCCCACAAATGCGGCACGCTGTCGCATCGTCCGTGGCCAGAACTGCCCTAAGCCGCCGTGCACTTCGCCGGTACGTTCCGAACTCACCGCCGGTTCCCGCCACTTGAGTAGCGCAAATCACATTCCGGGTCTTGTGCTCCAGGAACGACAGGCGGCCCGCAGGCATCAGGCTTCAAGATCTCCGAGGCGTCGCTGACGAGTGGAACCAGTCCCAGTTGAGCACTTTGCCGCCAACCGGGAAGGGCCGGCCGGTGAAACTGACGATCAACTTGGCGGTTCTGCTCGCTGTCATCCTTCGGCAGGCCGAGGCCCGCGAGGGGCCCGTCGGCGCCTGATCCGCCCCTACAGCACCGGCAGGTTCTTCCGCAGTTCGAAGGCCGTGACCTCGGAGCGGTACTCCTCCCACTCCTGCTTCTTGTTGCGCAGGAAGTGGCGGGGCTCGTGAGCGACCTGGCACGGTCACCCCTGACTCAGGGCTGACCAGCGTTCCAACGGCTGTCGTTGGTCGTTGCCAGTCGCTGGAGGCCAGCCTCGCACGGCCCACAGACGGCCCGGCACCGGAGGCGCCGTCTCTCGCGATTGGGTGCGCACACGGCTCCGGAGGCCGTGTAGATCAGACAGCCCAGAAGGCCCCTGACCTGCGGCCCGGCCAGCCGCGTCCGCCACACCCAGGAGATCCACTCGCTCCTCACACACGTCACAGCGCGGGGACACGTGCCGGGGTGGCCCCGGCATCATCTCGATGGCCCGTCGGCGATTCCGTCGTTCTCCAAGTTCCGCGTATCTGCAATACGTTGTCGCCAGGTCGAGCCCATTCGGACGCTGCGCAAAGGACGTACATCACCAGAGGAGGGGGCACAGCGTTACCGGCCTGGTGGTCCACGGCGTGTCCGGGCCAGGCGTAGTCGGCCGAGATCGCCTGCAGGCGGCCAGCGTCTGCCGCTCCCCGTGCCTCCCCACTCGTTCTGGCAGGACTAAGGCACGGGGTACATCTGATCCGTAACTCTACAGAAAACGGCCATTGGCGGTCATACAGGCTGCCGGGAGGCCAATGAGGGCCGGTGATGGGCGCTGCCGGTTGGTGGGGTTGCTGCACTTCGCTGCGGTACCGCAGGTGGGTCGGTGGTCAAGCTGAGCTGTCGGTCGCTTGAGGGCGGTCGCTAGAGGTTCGCTCCTCTATGCCATCTCTGCATCCTCTGCACTCCCCTCGTGCGCCCTCGCCAGGCAGGGCCTGCGTGCGGTACTACCGGACACGTGCGTCACGTCCGTCGGCCGCAGTGCTTGGCTGCTGGCGCAGGAGCAAGATCAGAAGGGCAGCACTTGAGCGAAAGACGAGGCATACAACGGGAAGTGCTCTCCGATCTGGCAGTCTCGTTGGCTAGCGGCATCGTCCTGGCGGCTGGCGGAGGCGCGGTCGCAGCGCTGACCCGCTCGTGTGCCGGTGCTTCCATTCCTACTTGGTTGTTCGTGGCAACTGCCGCGATGGCCTTTCCGGCCGCCTTCCTGCTGACGCGTCGTCTCACCCGACCTGGCCCTCAAGTCTTCATCCTGATCTCAGCGTTTGCGCAGACCCGCTGGCTCGCCGCATTTTTGGACTCCGCAGTCCGCTCCCTTGGCCACCACGACATGGACCTCGTCGTCAAACTGCCGCGGCACGATTACAGCGGTCAGAGCCAGGTGCGGGAGCTGAACGCCATTCGGAAGAAGAGGCGGTCATTTGTTGGTGGCCTCATTGTCTGCTCCCGTCCGGAGACCATCCGGCGAGAACTGGCTGATACCGGCACCATGACCGGTCTGCCGATCGTGTTCGTCGACATCAGGCCCTTCCCGCAGGTGCAGGACTATCCTCCCAACACCGTGTTCGTCGGCTGTGACGCGGACGAGATCGGTGAGCGCGCAGCACAGTGGGTTGGTCACGAGCTGCGGGAAGCAGGGAAGAACCGGCCCTCCATCCTCGTCGTGGCAGGTGAGGCACAGGTTGGCCGGCACCTCGTCTTCGCGGCCAAGATTCGCGACATGGTGTCGCCCTCACGACTGGACATCAACCTACAGGGGCACTTCTCCCGGGAGAGCGCTCGCGACATCGTTGACCAGCATCTGCGCTACCTTCTCCGACGCGGGGAATCGCTGGACACCATCTACTGCACCAACGACGAAATGGCCCTGGGAGCTGTGGATGCGGTTAAGGAGCTGGAGGCGCGGGGCTACCAGCATGCCGGATTGTTCATCCTCGGCGTAGACGGGACACCGGACGCGCTGGCAACCATCAAGTCAGGTGCCACGCCCTTCCGGGCGACGATCGTGCAGGATCCCCGGCGTATCGCGGACGCTGCCGTCGACCTGTTGCTACGCCTACGGGCCGGGGAGCACGTCCCAACACAGACACTGGTGGCCACGACTGTGTATCCCTCACAGTGACGTCGTGACTGCACGGACTGCGGCGCTGCAGCAGGGCTGATGCGGCTGTCTGGCCGACACACAACCCGCGTCCCAACCACCAACACTCTTTCCAACTGTGTTGGTGGGCTCCTGTGCTGTGTTCAGGGGCGTCTACCTGCGTTCATTGGCGGCTCGCCACCAGGCCGGGAGCAGATCCGGAGCTCGGCTGAACGCCGGTGAACCGGGCTGAATGAGAAGGAAACTGAGACGGTCCGTCCGACGGCCGTTGTCAGCGGCTTCGTCTAGTGTCCGGCCATGAGCATGATCGGCGAGTACCTGCGTGTCACGGCTGCCGAGCTTGAGCAGGCGATCCAAGACCCCGACTGGGCTTTGGGCTTCGCTGAAGAGGTCCAGGATGCCGAGGAGGAGACGGAGCTTGCGTCAGCCGATGCGCGCCACTTCAGCACGTATAAGTCATGGGACCTACTCCGCTTCCTACTGGCGCGCGCCGAGTTCCCCGTGAATGTCATCCACGGTGAGGAGCCGTTCGCCGAGGACTGGGGCTACGGGCCTCCGCGGTACCTGCGGCCCGAGCGGGTCCGACTGACCGCCGAAGCTCTGCGGGAGACCAGCTATGCCAAGCTCATCAGTGGCGTCGATCCTGCCGAACTGACCAGCGCCGAGGCGTATCCACTCGGAGGGAGTGAGCCCGGCTCGCTGGAGCGGGGGCGTCCCTGGTACGACGGCCTCACACAGTTCTTCGAGGCTGTTGCCAGGGCCGACGACGCGGTGCTCATCTGGCTGGACTGACGAGCCACGACACCGGTGGAACCTCAGCTTGGGAAGTTAAGGACATTCGCGAGTGGTTGCCGCGCTGACCTGAAGCGACGCCGGGTCGGAGCCTGAATCGCCGTCGACCTGCTCCCCGCTGTTCGCCGTGGTTTCTGCAACATCTGGCACGGGTCTGGCACGGCCGCGTCCTCAAGCGGCGTGGCAAGAAATGTGGTGGAACCGGTCAGGGCACCGATCATCCGGCTTTCTTGTAACTCTCCGCACTACCTTGCGCCGGAACACTAGGCTCTTCAAGAGTCGGCTACGTCCTCGGGGGTTACCCATGTACTGCTTTCGTCTCCCTTTCACGATGCCGAGCACGACACGGCTTGGGTTGGCCACAGCGGAGCTCTTGATCCATGAGGAGAGAGAGCGACGGATCTGGCTCGAGTCTTCTGAGAAGGGCCAGTCCCTGCGCGACGCTGCCAACTTTGTAGTCAGGGGCGAGGGCTTCGCCACTCGTGATGAAGCTGCCCTAGGGGGTGAGCGATGGAGGGACGTGATCAGTCGTTCCTTCGCCCGGATGCATCTCGCCGCTGATTTCGGTGATCAGGACCCTTCGAGCAGCTCCACAATGACCGCAGAGCCGGTTTTCTCGGAGCACTTGGGACGTCACATAATGGAGGGCGTGGCGGGTGTCACGGTCTTCCAGGATCAGCCAGACCTCCTCCTCGTCACTGCGGGTGATCTATTCGGTTGTGTGCGGCCCTCGGAAGAGAAATGCCGTTCTGTATTCCTTCATGCCGCGCAGCTCCACGAACCCTTGGCGGTGGCCGAGAGGCTAGCCTTCGATCTGTACAGTGGTTCCTTCTTCCAGGCATCGGCGGCCGCACGACTCCTGATGTTGACGATGGCGGTTGAGACCCTGCTTAACCTCCAGCCTCGCTCGACCGCCGCTCAGGCGCACGTGACTGCCATGATCGAGGCTACGAAAGTCAACGCGGGCCTCACTCATGCAGAGCGCAACTCACTATTGGAGACGCTGGACTGGCTGCATAACGAGTCGATCGGTCAAGCCGGGCGGCGGCTAGCTCGGACGTTGGAGCCGCGTAAGTATGGTGGTAGAAAACCAGCAGACTTCTTCACTCGTTGCTACAAGATGCGCAGTGCACTTACCCACGGATACGTGCCTCGCCCAAGCCACCGTGAAGTCAATTCTCTCGCAGGAAGTCTTGAGTCGTTCGTTGCAGATCTTTTGTCCGGCCGTCTTCTGACTGAGGCTCCTGAATGACCCATGTGAGCTGATGCCGCAGTATCTTCCGCAGTTCCCGCTGCGGCTGTGGCGCCGATCACCCCTACGCGGTACGAACCTCGGGGCATCTTGTTCCACGATCCCCATGTTCTCAAGAGAGCGCCTCACCAGATGTATCAGGTGACTGGTTGGCGGCTTTGAAGACCGTCGTGGTTTACACCACCGTGGGTTCAAATCCCACACCCACCGTGTGGTGAGCAGTGAGAGCGGCCCCTGATCAGCACTTGGATCAGGGGCCGCTTCGTTGCGTACCGCCCGGGGGCGGGTGGTGTCCCGTCGAGTGGTGTAGCCGATCAAGAGAGCGGAGCTCCCAGGTCACGCCGCGTCCAGCGCCCCGGGACTGGACCCCCCGACGTCGAGCGGGGAACTCTCCCGACCACACCTGCCGAAGAGGCCGACACACGCTATGCGCCGGGGCACACAGCACATGATCGGCTACACCACGAAGGGGGACACGACCCGGGGGCGACCGCTGTTTCCCGTTAGTTTCCGCTCTATCGGGCACGACTGGGGCACGGCCTGGCTGGGCGGTCCCAATCAGTGTTTCAGAGGGCCTGGTGAGGGGCGGAAAACCTCGTTAGCTTTGTGTTTATGGCAGATCAGGAGCACAAGGAAGATGCGACCCGGGTCGCTATCGAGTTCCTCATGCTGTGGATGAGCGAAGACCGGCAAGCTGCCGCAGTCCACATCGCTGAGGTACTCCACGGAGACACTCCCTCAGATCCGGCGCAAGTCATTGCTGGCCTCCTCAACCTCAACATGCTCACGATCTTCGAGTTGGCAAGAACGCAAGGAACCCAGGACCATCGCGCTTGGGCTGAGGAGTACCTGCAACAGCGGTCCTTGAGGCTCCCGAAGGCGTCTGACTGACGCACGCGATCACCGCTCAGGTCAACGCCTCGACGAGGCGTGCCGCGCTCCTTTCGAGGAGTACGCGCCGAAGATCCCCAGGGTGTCAACAGCGAGCTGATCCAGCCTCAGATGAGCGGTTTGCCGCCAGCCGCTGGTATCTCAGTCGCCTAGCCGCACGGCCCTGGCTACACAGGAAAGTTGGGACGTTCCTGCCTGGGGGAAGGGCCGACCAGTGAAGCTGACGATCAACTTGGCAGTTCTGCTCGCTGTCATCCTCGTCGTGCTCGTACGTCGACGCGTACAGGCCAGAAGCCGGGTCGACCAAACGATGGTCCTCACCGTAGCGGTGACGTTCGGGGTGCTGATCGCTCCCACCGACTTCGGCCAGGGCATCCTGCGTACCGTGAGTGACCTCGCGCAGAGCGTTTCGGATGCGGGCACCCCGTGAACTAGGGGCAGTCTGCGGATATCCAAGGCCTGACTGCGGCCCCTATCGCTCTGGATGCTGACCGTGCTCCAAGTAGGCCACTTGGCCCTCACTACGAGCGATCACGGCAGCCCGGAGCCGGCGTGCTAGGCGCGGAATCGTCAGGGAGTCGACGTCGTCGAGGCTGTGGAAGGCGTACGCCTTGATCTCGGAGCGCTGCAACTGGATCTGTTCCTGAAGCTGCGCCGGTAGAGCCCCACCGTCGAAGAGGGGTACAGCACCTTGTCACCTTCAACAAGGGCTGGGGGCCCAGTCAACGGCCAGCAGACGACCGATGCCTGGCGTGATGCCCAGCTCCTCGCGGACCTCCCGCACACATGCCTGCAGCGGGGACTCGCCAGCGTCGACGTACCCGCCAGGGATATCTCGGTACTCCTTGCACGTCGGCTCAAGGAGCATGACGCGGCCTTGCTCGTCAAAGAACAGCGCGCCCGCGGCCATGCGCGGGCGCGCCATCTTCGCTTCGTATTCGTTCTCGGTCTCGCTCACGTGACCGAGCCTAACCACCTCAGACGACTCGGAGCCTGTCGGCCAGGTCGGCCACGGAGCTGCTCGGGCGGCCTCGGGTGCCGCGGACCCAGCCGAGTACGAGCTCGCGGCTCATGTAGTGGTGCCTGACTTGCTCGGGTGCGAGCTGTTCGGCTTCGAGGACGACGGTGAGGGCTTCGTCGGTGCGGTTTCGGGCAGTGAGTGCGTGCGCCACTTCGAGGTCGTGACGTACCGGCGCTCGACAGGCAGGCCGCTCGTGTCGATCTGCGGTCCGAGGTCGGAAGCGACCTGGAAGGCCCCGAGTTCCCCGGCCGTGGCTACCTTGTGGATGGCGACGTTGGTCGGGCCAAAGGCGGTCCACATGTGGTTGGCGTCGGAGCTGAGCCGCGTTGCCGTCGCTTCCGCCTCGCGCAGGAAGGCCTGCGTCGTCGCGCGGTCCTCCGCACGGGCGGCCGCCATCGACCCAGCCAAGAACAAGGTTCCGTAGACAGACAGGAACGAGGGCGTGGCCTCGCTGAGTCCGGGCTCCAGGAATCCGGCCGCGTCGCCCACGAGCTGTACGGCGGTCTCGTATCGCCCGGTCGACAGCAGGCAGTGAGTCACGGAGCGGAAGAGCGACCCCGTGATCACGTTGTTGCCGCTCTGCTGGGCTGCGGCCAGTCCGCGGTCGGCGGCCATCCACGCGAGTTCGTTCTCCCCGAGCTTGCCGAGCACCATCGCCGCGCCCTGGTACGTCAGCGCCAGCAGGGCGTTGGCTTCCTCGCGCTCCGCCCCCGTGTACGTACGGGCAGCCAGGAGGGCGTCGGCCAGGAGGAGCGGCAGCTGCCGCGTGGCGAAGCCGAAGCGCGATGCCTGGTAGGCGTCCCACACCTCGCCGACGTCGGCTCGAAGGTTCGCCAGGGTCGGGGGCTCGCCGTCGGCGGGCGGGCTCAGGAGCGGGGTCAACTGGCGGTAGTCCTCGCGGAGCCGAGTGCGGTGGTGATGGCGGAGTGCAGGCGGCGCTGCTTGCTCACCTCCGCGGCCTGGAGGGCCGCATGGCGGCAGGCAACCGCCATCGCCTACCACCCCGGCGGCAATCGCCTCACCGTCGTCGACCTCGACCACGCCGACGCCATCGCCTGGGCCCAAGCCCACCTGCCTCCCACCCGCACCCTGCCCACCACACGCGGCCAGCACTGGCTCTACGTGGGCACCATGCCCTCCTCGCACGGAGTACGCCCCGGCGTCGACATCAAGTCCCGCATGGCCTACGCCCGCTGGCTCGGCCCCGGCACCGGCACCATGACCGTCCTGCCGGACGCCGCTCGCGCGCTAGCCGCACGCAAACCCGCCACAGCGCACCCCGCACCGCAGGTCATCACCGGGCCCGCGCCGGCCGCGAACGGGGCATGCCCCCACCGCACACCGGCGTATCTGGAGCGCGGCATCACCATGGCCGAGCAGCGCATCGTCGCCGTGCTCTCCGCCCACGGCCGGTGCGGCTGCCTCACCGACGCCCACATCGCGCGCCTGTTCACCGTCGCACAGGCCAAGGGCGAAACCCTGCTATGGGAGGGCCACCTCGTGGCCCTCCCATCTGTCTGAGGAGGCACAACCACTACATGGCAGGCCACGTCCAGGACCGCTGGTTCAAGACCGAAACCACCCCCGACGGCAAGACCGTCCGCACCAGGACCGACCGCTACGGGACCGGCAAGCGCTACCGCGCCCGCTACGTCGGCCCCGACGGCACCGAGCAGTCCGCGAGCTTCCCCAATGGGCAGAAGCGCAGGGCCGAGCAGTGGCTGGACAGGATCAATGCCGACATGGACAGCGGCCGCTACGTCGATCCGAAGGCCGGTCGCACCACCTTCCGCCAGTACGCCGAGAAGTGGCTCAAGACTCAGACCACCGGACGCCACGACGAGAGAGCCCGTCGGCGTTCAGATCCGTCGGCACGCCATCCCGTACCTGGGGTCGCGGCCGCTCGGCTCGTTCAAGCCCGAGCACATCCGCGACTGGCTCGCCGAGTTGGAGCGCGCGATCCCCGCGTCCTCGTACCGCCGTGTCATCTTCGCGAGCGTCTCCGCCGTGTTCACGGCGGCCGTGGAAGACGATCACCTGCACCGGAATCCGTGCAAGTCAAGGAGTGTCCGCGCGCCCGGCCCGAACAACCATCGTGTGGTCCCATGGACCGCGGAGCGCACGTTCGCCGTACGCGCCGGGCTCCCGGAGCAGTACCGCGCCGCTGTCGACCTCGGCGCCGGGTGTGGTCTTCGGCAGGGCGAGATTTTCGGTCTGCCGGTCGACGAGATCGGGTTCGATACGGGTTGGCTGCATGTCTGCAACCAGGTGAAGGTGTCCGGCGGGAAGCTCGTATTCGCCCCTCCGAAGCGCGAGAAGGAAAGGGACGTGCCGCTCGCGGACTCCGTGGCGCACGTGCTCAAGGAGCACATGAACGCCCATCCGCCCGTGAAGGTGACGCTTCCGTGGCAGCGCCCGACGGGCGGCCGGTCACGAAACAACTCCTGTTCGTGCGGCCCGACGGAAACGGCGCCGTCCGGCGCACGGACTTCAACACGCGCTTTTGGAAGAACGCTCTCGTGGAAGCCGGGGTCATACCCGAACCCCAGCCCGGCGAACGCCACCAGGCCGCACGCGAGCACGGCATGCACGCGCTGCGGCACTTCTACGCATCGGCTCTGCTTGACGCCGGGGAAAACATTAAAGCCCTGAGTGTCTATTTGAGGTATATCGACCCAGGCTTCACCCTTCGCATCTATACGCACCTTATGCCGAGTACCGACGGACGAACACGGAGGGCTATAGATGCCCTGTTTCGGAGCTAACGAGACTTCTGCATCGACCCTTTAGAGGATTCCGTGTCGAGAGAGCATCTGCCGACTCCCTCGGCACGGAAAGCAGAAGATCAAATCAGGGGCCATCAGGATTCGGCGGGAGAATCAGCGGATCTCCACTCGAACCGATCTCCGGCTGAGAAAAGTTCCCACTCCTTAGAGACACACCCCTAAGGAGGAAGAGTAAGTTACGAACAGCATTTGGAAGATCTCCCATATCAGGATAGTCGAGAGCTGTCTGAAAGTCGGTCAAGAGGCTATCGAGATCTTCGTCATTCGCCCTTTCAGCCGTCTCAATCAATCTGCTTAGGCGGGCTTCGACGTCAAACTCTCGAAGCATCACAGTCAAGTGATCACTATCTTCACGAACCAAACCGTGAAGGCCCCTGACGAGATATTCACCCCAGTCTTCCTCTATCTCCCTTTCTGGAAAGGTCACCCCTCTCATCCCTGTCAATAGCCTGAGCATCCACAGCAGAAAGGTGAGGGCCTGCCGACGTGCTGCGATCATTTTTCGCGTATTATGTCGAGCTGCAGCCACGCCATAGTCAAGCGTCAGGGAAGCACCGGAACCGGCTGCCGCCAGACCGACGGTCTCGTACCAGTCGTTATGAAACCCCAAAGCGCTCAAGGTCGCACTCGCAGCGCCCGTAGCAGCACTGCGAAGTGCCGCGTTCCTATTGTGCAGCTTGGCTTGAATCTGAGCTTCAGTCAGACCAACATCAATATGATGCAGCATTGTGTCACGCGCATAGTTCTGCGCATCCGATGCCGGCCCGGAGGCGTCATGAAGGATACGTCCAGTTGCCTCCTGGAATCTCCTGGCAAATGTCTCCGCTGGATCCGTTCCGCCAGAGAACTGCGCGTACTCTAGCGCACTCAAGCCCGGACCACTCTGGGCCGCTAACTTCGCCCAATCATGCAGCCGCTGCTGATAGGAATCCCGAAGTGGGCCCCGATAATCGGGATACCTTATTCCCCACGTCAAAAACTTCCTAAAGAAGCGCCCAACACCTGCGGTGAAGCCATCACGCTCCATCGGCACAGGTGTCTTCCTGAGAAGTCTGCACATCTTTTGCGCAGCTTCTCGAACTCGCTGATTCTCGACCTCCGGTCGCTCCATCATCAACGCGAGGAGTACCGACTTATAGAGGAGATACTTAAACCATTGACGTTGCGTCCAAGTCCTTGCACCGAACCTGGCCGCCTTATAGGAACCCATCACAGCGCGGCTACCGCCACCTAGGTCTGCCACGCATTCATTGTTAGGGGGATCAGAGAGCGCAGCACCCGACTTTACGAGATCGTCACCCTTCCGGGAGGCTCTCACCATGCAGGCACATCCGGCCCAACGCCGAGCCAACACCTGGGGGCCGGGCGCATAGGCGCCCAGGAGTCACGGCACAGAGACGGCCCTGGCGGCGTTCACGGCGCGGAGGCCCGACAGTCCGTTTGCGCGAGACTCAACCTGTGTGTCGCCGTATAACGATGCCTGACCTGCTCCTACAGCACCGGCAGGTTCTTCCGCAGTTCGAAGGCCGTGACCTCGGAGCGGTACTCCTCCCACTCCTGCTTCTTGTTGCGGAGGAAGAAATCGTAGACGTGCTCGCCGAGGGTCTCCGCGACCAGTTCGGAGCGCTCCATGAGGTGGATGGCCTCGCCCAGGTTCTGGGGCAGGGGCTCGATGCCGAGGGCGCGGCGTTCGGCGTCGCGGAGGGCCCAGACGTCGTCGTCGGCGCCCGGCGGCAGTTCGTAGCCCTCCTCGATGCCCTTGAGGCCCGCGGCGAGCAGGACCGCGTAGGCGAGGTAGGGGTTGGCGCCGGAGTCGAGGGAGCGGACCTCGACGCGGGCCGAGCCGGTCTTGCCGGGCTTGTACATGGGCACGCGGATGAGGGCCGAGCGGTTGTTGTGGCCCCAGCAGATGTACGAGGGGGCCTCGCCGCCCGCGCCCGCGGTGCGCTCGGAGCCACCCCAGATGCGCTTGTAGGAGTTCACCCACTGGTTGGTGACCGCGGAGATCTCCGCGGCGTGCCGCAGCAGGCCCGCGATGAAGGAGCGGCCCACCTTGGAGAGCTGGTACTCGGCGCCGGACTCGTAGAACGCGTTGCGGTCGCCCTCGAAGAGCGAGAGGTGCGTGTGCATGCCCGAACCGGGGTGCTCCGAGAAGGGCTTGGGCATGAAGGTGGCCTGGACGCCCTGCTCCAGCGCGACCTGCTTCATGACCAGGCGGAACGTCATGATGTTGTCCGCCGTGGAGAGCGCGTCCGCGTACCGGAGGTCGATCTCCTGCTGGCCGGGGCCGCCCTCGTGGTGGCTGAACTCGACCGAGATGCCCATGGATTCGAGCATCGTGATGGCCTGGCGGCGGAAGTCCATGCCCACGTTCTGCGGGGTGTGGTCGAAGTAGCCGCTGGTGTCGGCGGGCGTGGGCCGTGAGCCGTCCAGGGGCCGGTCCTTCAGGAGGAAGAACTCGATCTCGGGGTGCGTGTAGAAGGTGAAACCGAGGTCGGACGTCTTCGCGAGGGCGCGCTTGAGGACGTAGCGCGGGTCCGCGAAGGACGGGGAGCCGTCCGGCATCAGGATGTCGCAGAACATGCGGGCCGTGCCGGGTGCCTCGGCGCGCCAGGGCAGCACCTGGAAGGTGCTCGGGTCCGGCTTGGCGATCATGTCGGACTCGTACACGCGGGCGAAGCCCTCGATCGCCGAGCCGTCGAAGCCGATGCCCTCGTCGAAGGCCTGCTCCAGCTCGGCGGGGGCGACCGCGACCGACTTCAGGAAGCCGAGTACGTCCGTGAACCACAGGCGCACGAACCGGATGTCGCGCTCCTCCAGAGTGCGGAGCACGAACTCCTGCTGCTTGTCCATCTCGACTTCCACCCATCCTTGCTGGTCGGAACCGGCTGCTCCCAAGCCATGGGACGTCGCCCCGGCACATGAGCATCCCACCACACGGTTTCACGCGCGTTGCGGCCGCTCATCGCCCATACTGCACGGTTCCCCGGAGGCGGTGACAGCCGCGTCGGACCATCGACTTAAAGTGGTATCTCAGATGCAAGTTTTACGCGGGGCGCCCGCCCCGCCAGAGGAGGCACCTTGCTGTCCGACCGGTCCGCCGCCACCGTCCGCGCCACGCTGCCCGCCGTCGGGGCCGCCATCGAGAACATCACCGCCCGCTTCTACGACGGGCTCTTCGCCGCCCACCCGGAGCTGCTCCGGGACCTCTTCAACCGGGGCAACCAGGCCGCCGGGACCCAGCGCCGGGCCCTCGCCGGGTCCATCGCCGCCTTCGCCGCGCACCTCGTGGACCGCCCGGACGAGCGGCCCGACGCGATGCTGGCCCGCATCGCGCACAAGCACGCGTCCCTGGGCATCGCGCCCGCCCAGTACGAGACGGTCCACCGGCACCTCTTCGCCGCCATCGCCGAGGTGCTCGGCGACGCCGTCACGCCCGCGGTGGCGGCGGCCTGGGACGAGGTGTACTGGCTGATGGCGAACGCCCTCGTCGCGATCGAGGCGCGCCTTTACGCCGAGCGGGGCATCACGGCGGGCCCGGACGCGCTGCGCGCGTGGGAGGTGGTGGAGCGGATCGAGGAGACCGCGGACGTCGCCACGTTCCGGCTGCGCCCGGCCGACGGGACGCCCCCGCCCGCCTTCCGCGCGGGCCAGTACGTGTCCGTGCAGGTCGAGCTCGCGGACGGGGCAC
The DNA here is from genome assembly GCF_008704795.1 of Streptomyces spectabilis. NCBI lineage: Bacteria > Bacillati > Actinomycetota > Actinomycetes > Kitasatosporales > Streptomycetaceae > Streptomyces > Streptomyces spectabilis. The sequence goes on from NZ_CP023690.1 coordinate 3,019,827, forward strand.
GCCAGATACGCCAGTACAGCCTGTCAGGGCTGCCGGGCGCGGATCTGCGGCAGATCAGCGTGAAGCGGGTCCGGGGCGGGGCCGGGCCCGACGGCGAGGTCTCCGCCCACCTCCACGCGCACGCGCGCGTGGGCGACCTGCTGCGGGTCTCCGCCCCGTACGGCGACCTCGTCCTCGACGAGCGCGTCCTGGACGACCGGACGCCCGCGCCGCTCCTGCTCGCCTCCGCGGGCATCGGCGTCACGCCCATGGTCGCGATGCTCGAACAGCTCGCGGCCACCGGGCACCGGGGCCCGGTCACCGTCGTGCACGCCGACCGCTCCCCCGCGGACCACGCGCTGCGCGCCGAGCACCGCGCGTACGCCGCCGCGCTGCCGGACGCCGACGTCCACTTCTGGTACGAGCGCCCGGAGCCGGGCCACCCCGCGGACCGCACGGGCCGCGTGGACCTGGCCGCGCTGCCGGTGGCGCCCGGCACGCACGCGTACCTGTGCGGGCCGCTGCCCTTCATGAAGGGCGTACGCGCCCAGCTCCTCGCCCAGGGGGTCGCGCCCGCCGCCGTCCACTACGAGGTCTTCGGCCCCGACCTGTGGCTCGCGAGCCCGAGCAGCAGCGGTCCCGTCGGGGAGGCCACGATGTCCTCGACGGTCACGGGGTCGAGGGCGGCGTAGAACGCCTCCTGCGCGCGGCGGAGGGCGCCGCGCAGGCGGCACCCCGAGTTCAGCGGGCAGGGCGTCGCTCCCTCGCACTCCACGACGTCCCCCTCGCCCTCGAACTCGCGCACCAGCGCGCCGACGGACGCGGTGCGCCCCGCCTCGGTGAGGACGAGCCCGCCGCCCCGGCCGCGGCGGGCCTCGACGAGGCCGAGGTGCGTCAGGCGCGCCGCGACCTTGGCGGCGTGCGTGTAGGGGACGGCCATGTCCTCGGCCACCTGACGGGTGGTGGGCGCGGAGCCGGTCGCGGGCGGGCCGCCGCGGCCCGGCGCGTCCGCGACGGCGAGGCGCATGAGCATGCGCAGCGCGAGGTCGGTGGAGTGCAGGAGCCGCATGCCGCGCAGCGTAGGGAATGCGCATGGGGGGTTCAAATTTTCGAGCCGGACGGGCGGCGGGTCTGCGGGCGCGGCCGGGCCGCGGGCCTATGGGGCGGCCGGGCGGGCGCAGCACGGCGGCGGGCCTGCGGGGCGCAGCCGGGCGGCGGGTACCTGCCGTGCCTTCGGGGGTGGCCGAGGCGGTCCCGGCGCGCGATCGGGAGCGGCCCGGGCCGGACGGCGGGCGCGACCGGCGCGGGGCCGGGCCCGTCCTCGGGGCCCGACGGCCGGATGGCGACGGTCAAGGGCCGCCGCGCGTGCTGGATTTGGGAGATTGGAAGAGCGCCCCTTCCGCTCGGCGGCGCGCGGGCTACGATCAACGCACTCGCAACGCCCCCTGTTCGACCCCTCACATGTTCGACTCAGATGTTCGACCCATCCGATCCGTCCCTTTCCGCAGAAGGACACACCATGGGTTCCGCCAAGAAGACGAGCAGCGCCGAACGCAAGGCCCGAATAGCGGAGATGCGGCGCGCCGAAGCCGCCCGCGAGCGCCGCGCCCGCGCCCTCACCATCACCTTGAGCGCGGTCATCGTCGCGGCCCTCGGCATCGGTGGCTACTTCCTGGTCTCGCAGGCCGACGACGACGATGAGTCGGCGAAGGCGGGCGACGCGGCGGCCGTGGCGAAGTTCACCAGGACCAAGGACGGCGAGAAGGTCTGGGACGCCAAGAAGCTGGGCCGCACCCACGTCGAGGGCAAGGTGACGTACCCGGTGACGCCGCCGGTGGGCGGCAACCACAACCAGGTGTGGATGAACTGCAACGGCGACGTCTACAAGAACGAGATCCCGAACGAGCACGCCGTGCACTCCCTCGAACACGGCTCGGTGTGGGTGACGTACAACGACGCCGCGAAGCCCGCCGACCTGAAGAAGCTCGAAGCGAAGGTGAAGAAGACGCCGTACTCGCTGATGAGCCCGGTCAAGAAGCAGAAGGAGCCGCTGCTGCTCACGGCCTGGGGCCATCAGCGGGCGGTGACGGGGGCGGACGACCCCAAGGTCAACACGTTCTTCTCCACGTTCGTCCAGGGCAAGCAGACCCCCGAGCCGGGTGCCGCCTGCACCAACGGCAAGGGGCAGTGACACGTCCGTGAGGACGGGGATGGGGCAGTGATGAAGCGCACCGACTGGCTGATCGGCGCCGTCCTGGGCGCGGTGCTCGCGGCGGGCGGCATCACGGCCGCCGTGGCCGCCGACGACGGGCCCTCCGGCTCGGGCTCCGGCGCCGACGGCGTGCCGTCGAGCACCTCCGCCGACGCGGGGTTCGCCCGCGACATGTCCGTGCACCACCAGCAGGCCGTGGAGATGTCGTACATCATCCGCGACCGCACGAAGAACGAGGAGATCCGCAGGCTCGCCTACGACATCGCGCAGACCCAGGCCAACCAGCGCGGCATGATGCTCGGCTGGCTCGACCTGTGGGACCTGCCGAAGGTGTCCGTGGACCCGCCCATGAAGTGGATGGGCATGGGCGACGCCCCGTCCGGTGAGGACGGCGCGCTGATGCCGGGCATGGCGACGAAGGCGCAGATGAAGCGCCTCGGCGAGCTGAGCGGCCGCAAGGCGGAGATCTCCTACCTGCGCCTGATGACCGCCCACCACAACGGCGGCATCCACATGGCGCAGGGGTGCGTGGAGCGCTGCGGGGTGCCGGTCGAGCGACGGCTCGCGCAGGGGATGGTGGAGTCCCAGGAGTCGGAGGTCAAGCTGATGGCGGACCTGCTGAAGGCGCGGGGCGCGAAGCCGTAGCCCCGTCCCGGGGAGGGGCCGGGCCCCGGTGAGGGCCCGGTGTCATCCCGTCCCCGCCCGCCAGGTCACGCGCGGCGGGCGCACCGCCGCGCACAGCGGCAGCCCCGCCGGGTCCGTGAGCCCCAGCTCGGCGACGCCCGACCCGGCCGCGAGCACCTCATCGGGGAGGTCCGCGAAGAACAGCTTGGCGCGGCGGAACATCGCGAAGCCGCCGCCGGGCGGCAGCTCGCCCCACGTCAGGTAGAAGAACCGCTCGCCTCTCCTGCCCTGCGCGTACGGGCCCTTGAAGTCCGGCGTGCCGTCGGGCGCGGGCGCCGTCGTCACCTCGAACTCCCACACGGCCTCCGGCGCGTCCGCGCGGACCAGGCCGTCGGGCTCCTTGCCCCGCTGCACCCCCACGTGCACGTCCCGGAACCCGCCGCACTCCGCGCCCGGCAGCTCCCGCCCCACCACCCGCAACTTCAGGTTCTGAGTCATGCCCTCCATGGCACCACGAGGGTCTGACATCGGCCCCCACGACCGCTGCCGCCGCTGCCCTGGGCCTCTCCCACCCGCCCGCCCGAAACTCCCGAGCTTCGCAGGGCAGGCTTGGGGAAGGGTGGGCACAGCGCCAGGTGCCGCTCAGCCGGACGGCCGAGGCCCCGCTGTCAGGATCGCCTCGGCGACCTCGTGGGGGCGGTCGCGCATCAGGAGGTGGCCCGCGGGGCGCAGGGCCCGGAAGGACGCCCCCAGGGTGTCCGCGAGGGCCCGCTGGCGCGACACCCAGCGGCTCGCGCCCGCAGGGCCCGCCGCGAGGACCGCCACCGGCGCCCCCGGCAGCGCGGCCACCCGCCTGAGCAGGGCGAGTTCATGCGCCACGTCGCCGTACGTCACGTACTCGACGAGCCCGGCCCGCCACACCCGGCTCACCCCGTACACCGCCCGCAGCCGCCGCGGCACGCCCCCGCCCCGCAGCAGCGGCCCGACCGCCCGCGGCACCCCCGCCGCGCCGAGCACCGCCCCGCACGCGCGCGCCCCCGCGACCCGCGCCCCGCGCGCGGGCAGCGCCCGCGTCCGCTCCTCCACGCTGGAGTCGACGAGGACGAGCCCGGCCACCCGCTCCGGGTACCGCCGCGCGAACGCCTCCGCGTGGAACCCGGCGAGCGAGTGCCCGACAACCGTCACGGCCCGCTCGCCCAGGCCCACGGCCGCGAGGACGCGGGCGACGCGCTCCGCCTCCCCCGCAAGGGTCGGCGCCTCGCGCGCGGGCCCGCTGCGGCCGAGCCCCGGCCGGTCGAAGCGGACGACGGTGCGGGCGGGGGCGAGCAGCTCGACCACCGGGTCCCATTCGAACCACGCGAGCCCGAGCCCCGCGCTGAGCACGCACACCGGACCCTGCCCGGTCACGTCCACGTGGTGCGCCACCCCGTCGATCCGTACGAACACCCCCCGGTCACCTCCGCCGTCGTACGAGCACGAGCCACGCCAGGCACACCAGCCACACAGCGATCATGAGCACCTGGAGCCGCTGGCCGATGCCGAGCCCCCACGTGCCGTGCCCGGCGTCGAAGGCGAAGACGGCCGCGAGGGTCCAGACGGTGGCGGCGAGTTCGACGGCCACGAGCACCGTGAGCACGGTCCGCTGCCGCGCCCCGCCCGCTCCCGCGCGGCGCAGGGCCGCCGTCAGGAGCACCATCCCCACCAGCGCCCCGGTCACCGCCACGGCGCTGCTGACCGCGTGCGCGGTGTGCGTGGCGGGCACGAGCCCGGCCCGCTCGCGCGCGAGGCACGCCGCGTCCACGGTGGGCGCGCAGCTCAGCGGCAGGCGCGCGTCGGCGGCCGTGGCGGCGCCGAAGACGACGAGCCCGGCCCAGCCGAGGGCGGACAGGGCGCGCACACGGGGCACGGCGGTCCGGCAGCGCAGCCGCACCAGGCCGACCGCGGCCCCCGCGCACACCAGCACGCCCGCGGCGAAGTCCACCGCCCGGTAGAAGGCCCCGTACGGCTGGTCCTCGGCGGCGAGTTCGCTCACGTACGTCCGCAGCGGCGAGAGACCGGTCGGCAGGACCGCCTCCAGGGCCCACGAGGTGTACGCGGCGGCGCCGAGCACCAGGAGCGCGGCCACGGCCGCGCGGACGGCGCGGGGCGCGTCGGCGTCTCGGGGCGTGGGGGACATATGCGTCTTGACGCTAGTTGACGGCATGCGCGCCCTGGTGGTCGGGGTGGACCCACTCCGGTTTGCGGAGCTTGAGGAAGGCGACCGGCGCGGCCACGCCGATCACGAGGAGCCCGCCGCCGACGATCAGCAGATAGCGCCACAGCGGCGCGTCGCCGAACTGGTCCGGCGGTACGAAGCCGATGCACAGCGCGCACACGGAGGCGACGAAGCCGACGCCGGCGACGAGCGTGACGGCGGGCACGACGAAGCCGCGCTCGACGTGCGGCTGGGTGCGGCGCAGCCGCACCACGGCCACGAACATCAGCAGGTACGCGATGAGGTAGATCTGCACGGTGATCACGGAGAACATCCAGTACGCGCTGGAGACGTCGTCGCTGAACGCGTACAGGACACCGATCAGGGTGGTGATCACACCCTGCGCGATCATGATGTTCAGGGGCACGCCGTGCTTGTTGAAGCGCTGCAGGAACGGCGGCAGATAGCCCTCCTGCCGGGCGAGCGTCACCAGGCCCTTCGCGGGTCCCGCGAGCCACGTCAGCATGCCGCCGAGCGCGGCCATGACGAGCATGATGCCGACGACCTTCGTCATCCAGCCGACGTGGAAGTGGTCGAAGAACGCCTGGAAGGCCTGCATGAGCCCGGCGGTGAGGCTGAGTTCCTCGGACGGCATGACCCAGCTGATGGCCAGGGCCGGAACGATGAAGATCAGCAGGACGAGGCCGGTGGCCAGGAAGATCGAGCGCGGGTACTCCGCGCGCGGGTGCCGCAGCGACGACACGTGGACGCCGTTCATCTCCATGCCGGCGTACGACAGGAAGTTGTTGACGATGAGCACGAGGCTGGCGAGGCCCGTCCACGGCGGCAGCAAGTGGTCGGTGGTCATCGGCGCGGCGGGCTCGTTGCCCTGCCCCAGGAAGACGATGCCGAGGGCGACGAGCACGACGCCCGGGACCAGCGTGCCGATCACGAGCCCCAGGGAGGAGAGGCCCGCGACGGTCTTGGTGCCGCGCGAGGTGATCCACACGCCGGTCCAGTAGATGACGACGATGACGATGGCCACGTAGAGGCCGTCCTCGGCGAGGCTCGGATGGACGACGTACGCGAACGTCGAGGCCACGTACGCGAGCAGGCTCGGGTAGTACGCGATCGTCATCGCGAACTGGCACCACACCGCGACGAATCCGAGCGGCTTGCCGAGCGCCTCGCTCACCCATCGGTAGATGCCGCCCGTCCACCCGGAGGCCAGCTCCGCGCCGACGAGGGCCGTGGGCAGCAGGAAGACCACGGCGGGCAGGAGGTACAGGAAGACGGCGGCGAGGCCGTAGATGGCCATGGCCGGGGAGGGCCGCAGGCTCGCCACGGAGGCGGTGGTCATCAGGGCGAGCGTCACCCAGGAGATGAACTGCCGCGAGGTCCCGGTGTCCTCCCCGAACTCCGCACCTCCGGCCTCACTGGCCTTCATGGCCGCCGCGGCCTCCTCGGCCGCCGTCGTCTCGCCCGCGCTCTGTCCGGGCTTGTCCGTAGTCGTCATGGGTTCATGATCAATGTTTCTCACGGCCCCCGCACATCGCCCCATACCGGGGAGGGGTAGGCTCCCGCCCATGACCCCGAAGCGGCAGCCGACGAGTGCGAGCGGATTCCTGCTCCTCGTGGCGCTGCTGTTCGGCATCGTGACGATGCACACGTTGGGGCATCCCCAGGAGCACGGGGGCGGCTCGGCGCCCGCCGGCCACGCGCGCGTGGCGTCGGCGCCCTCGGACCACACGCGCGTGACGGACGCCGCCGCGCGGCACGGCTCGGACCACACGCGCGTGACGGACGCCGCCGCGCGGCACGGGGAGGGTCACGCGGGGGCCGGGCCCGCGGCCGACGCGCGTACGGTGTCCCCGCCCGAATCCCCTTCCCACGACACCGGCATGGACCCGATGTCCGTGTGCCTGGCCGTCCTGGGCGGCGCCCTCGTGCTCGCGCTGTTCGGCGCGGTGGCGGCGCGGCCGCCGCTGGCCGCGCCCGTCCGGCTGCCCGCCGGGCTCCGGGCCGCCCCGTGGCCGAACCCTCCTCCGCCCCGCGCGCTCCTCGCCCGTCTCTCCGTACTGCGGATCTAGGCCGCCGCACCGGCTGCTTCGCGCTGCCCGCGCCGCGGTGGGAACCTCCGGGGCCGCAGCGGTGTACCAGAAGCAGCAGACGCGACCTTCTGCACGCACCACTCAGTACGGACGAGGTGTCTTCAGTCATGCGCACCCACACCAAGCGCACCCCGCGCACATCGCGCCGCGCCCTGCTCGGCGCCGCACTCGCCACCGCCGGGACGGGGCTCGTCGCGGCCTGCTCCAGCGGCTCCGGCGGCGGCTCGCACTCCGGCCACGGCGGCGCGGGCGGCCCTTCGGCCGGTTCGAAGGGCTATGTGACGCCCACCGGCCCCGAGGTCGCCGCCGCCGAGAAGAAGCGCCCGGGCGGCGGCCGCCTCCGCGAGCTGAGGCTCATGGCCATGCCGACGACGCTCGACCTGGGCGGCCCCACGGTCAAGTCCTGGGCGTACGGCGACGCGCTGCCCGGCAAGGAGATCCGCGCGACGGCGGGCGACACGCTGTCGCTCACCCTCGCCAACCACCTCCCGCTCCCCACCAGCCTGCACTGGCACGGCCTGGCCCTGCGCAACGACATGGACGGCGTCCCCGCCCTCACCCAGCGGGACATCAAGCCCGGCGCCGACTTCACGTACCGCTTCAAGGTCCCGCACCCGGGGACGTACTGGTTCCACCCGCACTCCGGCACCCAGCAGGACCGGGGGCTGTACGCACCCTTGATCATCGACGACCCCAGGGAGCCCCTGGCGTACGACAAGGAGTGGGTGGTCGTCCTCGACGACTGGGTCGACGGCGTGGACGGCTCCACGCCCGACGCGGTCCTCGCCGAGCTGCGCGGCGGCATGGACATGGGCACGGGCATGGACCACGGGGGCGGTATGGACCACGGCGGCTCCGGTGGTCCGGGGCACGAGGGGCAGATGTCCCGCACCGCGCTGACCGGCTCCGGGAAGGCCTCCCCCGAGCCCACGCCCACGGATCCCACCGGTCCGTCCCGGATGCTCATGGGGTCCACCAGCGACATCCTCGGCCGGGACGCGGGCGACGTGGCGTATCCGCACTATTTGATCAATGGCCGCACCGCCAAGGCCCCGGCCTCCTTCCGCGCCCGCCCCGGCGACCGCATCCGGCTCCGTCTGATCAACGCGGGCGGTGACACCGCCTTCCGGGTGGCGCTCGGCGGCCACGAGCTGACGGTCACGCACACGGACGGCTTCCCGGTGCGGCACCGGAAGGGCGACGCCCTGCTGATCGGCATGGGCGAGCGGTACGACGTCCTGGTCACCGCCAAGGACGGCGTCTTCCCGCTGACCGCCGTGGCCGAGGGCAAGAAGGCGGCGGCCCAGGCGGTGCTCCGCACGGGCGGCGGCCGGGCGCCGTCACCGTCGGTCCGGCCCAAGGAGCTGGAGGGCCGCGTCGTGCTCGCCGAGCGGCTCACGGCCGACGACTCGGTGGCCCTCGAACCAGCCGACCCCGACCGCACCATCAAGATCCAGCTGACGGGAGGCATGGAGAAATACGACTGGGCCTTCGACAAGAAGCCGTACGCACCGAACCGGCGTCACCCGGTGCGCACCGGTGAGCGCGTGCGCCTGGAGTTCAGCAACTCCACGTCGATGTGGCACCCCCTCCATCTGCACGGCCACACCTTCGCCGTGGCGAGCGCCCCCGGCCGCCCCCGCAAGGACACCGCGATCGTGCTGCCGAACGGCCGCCTGACGGTGGACTTCGAGGCCGACAACCCGGGCCTGTGGATGATCCACTGTCACAACGTGTACCACGCGGAAGCAGGAATGATGACGGTCCTCGGCTACCGCTCCTGACCCAGGTCACCGCCATGACGCGCGGCTCCCGGGCGGCCCTCCGGGGGCCGTCCCGGGGGCATCGCGTCGGGTTGACGATTACACTGGGGCCGTGCCTCAACTACGCCTTGCGCTGAATCAGATCGACTCCACCGTCGGCGACCTCACCAAGAACGCGGACGCGGTCCTCCGCTGGACCCGGCACTCCGCCGAACAGGGCGCGCACCTCGTCGCGTTCCCGGAGATGGCACTCACCGGATATCCGGTGGAGGACCTCGCCCTGCGTTCCTCCTTCGTGGAGGCGTCCCGTCAGGCCCTGCGCGCGCTCGCGGTCCGCATCCGCGACGAGGGCTTCGGCGAACTGCCCGTCGTCGTCGGCTATCTGGACCGCAGCGACGAGGCCAAGCCGCGCTACGGCCAGCCCGCGGGGGCTCCGCGCAACGCGGCGGCGGTGCTGCACCGCGGCGAGGTGGCGCTCACCTTCTCCAAGCACCACCTGCCCAACTACGGCGTCTTCGACGAGTTCCGCTACTTCGTCCCGGGCGAGACGCTCCCGGTCGTCCGCGTCCACGGCGTCGACGTGGCGCTCGCGATCTGCGAGGACCTGTGGCAGGACGGCGGCCGCGTCCCGGCGGCCCGCACGGCCGGGGCCGGACTCCTGCTGTCCATCAACGCGTCCCCGTACGAGCAGAACAAGGACGACCAGCGGCTCGAACTGGTCCGCAAGCGGGCCCAGGAGGCGGGCTGCACCACCGCGTACCTCGCGATGACGGGCGGTCAGGACGAGCTGGTCTTCGACGGCGACTCGATCGTCGTCGACAAGGACGGCGAGGCCGTCGCGCGGGCCCCGCAGTTCGCCGAGGGCTGCGTGGTCCTCGACCTGGAGCTCCCCGCGGCCGCCGAGCAACCGCCGTCGGGCGTCGTCGACGACGGCCTGCGCATCGAGCACGTCACCCTCTCCGCCGAGCCGCTCGCGCCGTACGAGGCCGAGCACACCGGCACGTACACGGAGCGCCTCGACGACGACGAGGAGGTCTACTCGGCCCTCGTCGTCGGCCTGCGCGCCTACGTCCACAAGAACGACTTCCGCTCCGTGCTCATCGGGCTCTCCGGAGGCATCGACTCGGCGCTCACGGCCGCGATCGCCTGTGACGCGCTCGGCGCGGAGAACGTGTACGGGGTCGCGATGCCGTCCCGGTACTCCTCCGAGCACTCGCTCGCCGACGCCGAGGAGCTGGCGCGGCGCACCGGCCTCCACCTCCGCACCGTGCCGATCGCGCCGATGTTCGACGCGTACATGGAGTCCCTCGGGCTCACCGGGCTCGCCGAGGAGAACCTCCAGTCGCGGCTGCGCGGCACGATGCTGATGGCGATCTCCAACCAAGAGGGCCACATCGTGCTCGCGCCGGGCAACAAGTCCGAGCTCGCGGTGGGGTACTCGACGCTGTACGGCGACTCCGTCGGCGCGTACGGGCCCATCAAGGACGTCTACAAGACCTCGGTCTTCCGGCTCGCCGAGTGGCGCAACCGGGCCGCCGCCGAGCGCGGCGGGACCCCGCCGATCCCCGAGAACTCCATCAGCAAGCCGCCCAGCGCGGAGCTGCGCCCCGACCAGGTGGACACGGACTCGCTGCCGGACTATCCCGTCCTCGACGCGATCCTCGAACGGTACGTCGACCGGGACGAGGGCGCCGACGCGGTCGCCGCGGCGGGCTTCGACGCGGAGCTCGTGGTGCGGACGCTGCGGATGGTGGACACCGCCGAGTACAAGCGGCGGCAGTATCCGCCCGGGACCAAGATCTCGCCGAAGGGGTTCGGGAAGGACCGGCGGCTGCCGATCACCAGCGCGTGGCGCGAACGCCTCTAGCCTCCGGCGGGCCGCCGCTCTCCCCCCACCGCTACCGCGGCGGGGTCCCCGGCCTGGCCTTGGGGGGGGCTGGGGTCCGGTGCTTCGCGCTGCCTGCGGGTGGGCGGTGCCGCCGCTACCGCGGCGGTCTCTCCCACCCACCCGCCCGAAACTCCCCGGCCTTGCGAGGCCGGACCCCGACGCTCCGCGCTGCCGCGAGGTGGGCGGCGCCGCCGCTACCGCGGCGGTGGTTTCCCACCCACCCGCCCGAAACTCCCTGGCTTCGTCGGCTGAGCTTCGGCGCGCGGCGCTCCGGGTGCCGTCGCCGGGTGGGGGCGGGTGGGCGGGACTGCCCCGGCGGGACGCAGCCGGGCCCCGACGCGGAGCGCTGCGGCTGCCGATGACGGGTGGGGGCGGGTGGGCGGGACCGCCCCGGCGGTACACGGCCGGGCCTCGGCGTCCGGTGGGGGTGGGTGGGCAGGGCTGCCCCGTGGCGCACGGCCAAGGTGGGGCCGGGGCCAGTCGCGTAGCGCGGTTTCGCCGGGGGCCCGGGGGGGCGCCCGGCACCGCTGCTAGTGGTGGGTCCGCTCTCGGGTGGGCTCGGGGGTGGGGGTGATGACCCGGGCCGGGGAGGTCGCCGGGGCGCGGCGGAGGTCTTCGGCGTAGGCGATCGCGGCGACGCCGAGGCCGAGGACGGCGAGGGCCGCGCCGGCCAGGGCGGGGGACGTGACGCCGAAGCCCGCCGCGAGGGCGAGGCCGCCGATCCAGGCGCCACCGGCGTTGGCGAGGTTGAAGGCGGCCTGGTTGGCGGAGGAGGCGAGCGAGGGCGCCGCGGCCGCCTTCTCCATGACCATCAGCTGGAGGGGCGAGCCGGTCGTGAAGGCGGCCATGCCGAGGAGGGTGACGCCGACGGCGGCGCTCCACTCGGCCTTCATGAAGAGCGGGAAGAGGAGGAGCACGAGGGCCAGGGAGGCCAGGCCGCCGAAGAGGGTGCCGCGCAGGGCGTGGTCGGCGAGCCGCCCGCCGAGCAGGTTGCCCGCGGTGGCGCCGACGCCGAAGAGCGCCAGCAGCAGCGTCACACTGGCCTCGGCGAACCCCGCGGAGTCGGTGAGCATCGGCGTGACGTAGCTGTACGCGGCGAAGAGCGCCCCGAAGCCCGCGACCGTCGTACCGAGCGCGAGCCACACGGGCAGCGAGCCGAGGGCCCGCAGCTCGCCGCGCAGGCCCACGCTCTGGCCGTGCCCGTGGTCGGCGGGGACGAGCAGGGCGAGCGCGGCGATGGCGGCGAGCCCGATCGCGCTCACGGCGAGGAAGGTGGCGCGCCAGCCGAGCTGCTGCCCCATGAGCGTGGCGACGGGCACGCCGACGACGTTGGCGACGGTGAGCCCGAGGAACATCAGGGACACCGACCGCGCCTTGCGCTCGGGCGCGACGAGCCCGGTGGCGACGACCGCGCCGACGCCGAAGAACGCCCCGTGCGGCAGACCGCTGAGGAAGCGGGCGGCGAGGAGCAGGTGGTAGTCCGAGGCCGCGGCCGAGAGCGCGTTGCCGACGACGAAGAGGACCATGAGGCCGATCAGGACGCGGCGCCGGGGCAGCCGCGCGGTGACGGCGGCGAGCAGCGGGGCGCCGATGACGACGCCGAGCGCGTACGCGGACACGAGGTGTCCGGCGGTGGGTATGGATATGTGCAGGTCGTCGGCGACGTTGGGCAGCAGGCCCATCATCACGAACTCGGTCGTGCCGATGCCGAAGGCGCCCACGGCGAGGGCGAGCAGGGCCAGGGGCATGGAGACGTACTACCTTCCGGACAGCCCCGTACGGGAGACAGCCCGTACGAGGGCAGGGAGCGATCAGGGGAATCGTTAAGTTTACGTACGGAACAAAGGAGCCCGCACCCAGTATTCCGCCCGAGCGTTCCGCGAGGTTACGGGCGCGTGACCGTCAGAGGTCGACGCTCGCCGCCACCGGCAGGTGGTCGCTGTCCGTCCTCGGCAGCGTCCAGGACGACACCGGCTCGACGCCCTTGACCATGATCTGGTCGATGCGGGCCATCGGGAACGACGCGGGCCAGCTGAAGCCGAAGCCGTCACCCGCGGCGCCCTGCGTGGAGCGCATCTGGGAGGTGACGGCGTTCAGGGCGCGGTCGTTCATCGTGCCGTTCAGGTCGCCGAGCAGGACGACCTTGCCGATCTTCTCGTGGGCGATGGCCTCGCCGAGCGCGTCGGCGCTGTCGTCGCGCTGCCCGGCGGTGAAGCCCGCGTCGAGCTTGACCCGCACCGACGGCAGGTGGGCGACGTAGAACGCGACCTCGCCCTTCGGCGTCGTCACGGTCGTCCGCATGGCGCGGGTCCAGCCCAGCTTGATGTCGACGGGCTTGGTGCCGGTCAGCGGGTACTTGCTCCACAGCCCGACGGTGCCCTGCACCGAGTGGTACTTATACGTGCCCGCCAGGGCCTTCTCGTACGTGGGCACGGCGGCGGACGTGAGCTCCTCCAGGGCGATGACGTCCGCTCCGGAGGCGGCGACGTCGCGGGCGGTCGCGGCCGGGTCGGGGTTGTCCGCGTTGACGTTGTGCGTGGCCACGGTGAGGTCGCCGCCGCTGCCCGACTTGTCGGTGACGAGCCCGCCGAAGGCGTCCAGCCAGACGATCACCGGGAGCAGCAGGGCGATCAGGGCCGTCGCGGACTTGCGGACGACGGCGATGACGAGCAGCACCGGCACGAAGAGGCCGAGCCAGGGCAGGAACGTCTCGGTGAGGCTGCCGAGGTTGCCGACGCCGTTCGGGATCTGGGCGTGCACGAGCATCACCAGACCGATCACGACCGCGAATCCGGCCGTGACGAGACCGCGCCGCCAGATGCCGCGGTCGCCCCGCCAACCGTCGACGAAACGCCGCAGCGGGGAGCCCTGGCGCTCGGGCCGCGAGCTGCCGCTGTCCGTCTCCGCCTTGTACGCCTGCGCCATACTCTCGTCGCCTCACTGACTGCCGTGCACACCGTCCCCCGCCCCTGAACCCTAGGCGATGATCGGGTGTCGTCCCTGCCGTCCGCGGACGGCCGTACGGACCCGAGGACGAGCGGGGGCGCACGACAGGTTCCGCATGCGCCCCCAGGGTCCACACTCTGTGACGAAACGCGCATATTGCCCGCGAGTTCGGGGCCACTTGGGGGGCGCCACGCTAACATCCCGCACCCCTGTCAGGGGCTCACTCGGAGGGCCGCAGTCCGCCGAGGACCAAGTCGACCACGCGCTCCGACAGGCCCTCGTCGAGGGGGGCGTCGGAGCGCATGACGGTACGTACCAGCATGGGTCCGACGAACAGCTCGTGGGCGAGCGCGATGTCGACGTCCGCGCGCAGCTCGCCGTTCTCCTGCCCCCGGCGCAGGACGTCCTGGGCGCGGCGGCGCTGCGGCTCGATCACCGTCGAGTGGTACGCGTCCCAGAGCTTGGGCAGGGTCTTCATTTGCGCGAACACGTTGTGCAGGATCGCCGACGCGCGCAGGTTCAGACCGCGGCGGCGGATCTGTTCGAGGAGGACGACGAGGTCGTCGCGCATGGAGGTGCCGGGCAGGACGGCGGGCGGGGCCTCCAGGGTGCGCAGGACGTCGACGAAGATCTCCTCCTTGCCGCTCCAGCGGCGGTAGATGGTGGCCTTGCCGACGCCCGCGGTGCGGGCGATGCGCTCGACGGACAGCTCGGCGAGGGGGTGCCCTCCTCGATGAGCCGGATGACGCCGTCGAGGATCGACCGCTCCACGGCCTCGCTGCGGGGGCGGCCGCGGGTGGCTCGCGCGGTGGGGCTCTGCTCCACGGTGTCGACTCCTCTGCGGTTGAGCGGCTGGCCCATTTTCCCCTGGCCCGGCGGTCCGGCGCGCCCCCTCCCAGCCGGGGCTGTGCCCACCCGCCCCGTACCGCTGTACCGCTGTCGCCGGGGCAGCGCTCCGCGCGGTGCGCTAGCGGCCCGCGGGGGCCGGCTCCCGGTCCAGGGGTTCGGCAGGGGCGGACGCGGCGGCGGCCGGGGGCTTGCCCGGCAGGAACAGGGCCACGACCAGGACGCCCACCAGGGCGACCCCCGCACCGCACAGGGCGGTGACGTGCATCGCGTGCAGGAAGGAGTCGTTGGCGGCGGAGACCAGGCCGTCGCCGCGCGGCCCGAGCCGCGCCGCCGCGCCGAGCGTCGCCTCGATGGACTCGCCCGCCGTGTGCCGCATCCCCTCCGGCAGGAGCCGCATCTCGTCCTCCACGCCGCCCCGGTACGCCGTGGACAGGACGGACCCGAGCACCGCGATGCCGAGCGCGCCGCCGACCTGGCGGAAGGTGTTGCTGAGCGCGGACGCGGAGCCCGCCTTCTCGCGCGGCAGGGCCTGCATGATGACGACGCTGGTGGGCGTCATGATGTGCGCCATCCCGGTGCCCATGAGGAAGAAGACGACCTCCAGGACCCAGATCGGCGTGTCCGAGTCGAAGATCGTGAAGGCGGCGAGGGTCACGGCGATGACGGAGAGCCCGCCCACGCAGGTGGCGCGCACCCCGAACCGGTCGACGACGAGCCGCGCCCGCGGCGCGAAGATCAGCTGCGCGGCGGCGAGCGGCAGCATCAGCAGTCCGGTCTGCAGCGGCGTGTAGCCGCGCACGCTCTGCGTGTAGAAGACCGAGAAGAACGTGACGCCCATCAGCGCGAAGAAGACGAGCGCGATCGCGGTGATCGCCGCCGAGAAGACCCGGTTCTTGAAGTACGAGATGTCGATGGACGGGTGCTCCGCGCGCTTCTCGTACCAGACGAAGCCGACGAGCACCGCGAGCCCGGCGAGGACGGTCGCGAGCACGGCCGGGTCGGTGAAGTCGGCCAGCTGGCCGCCCTTGATGATGCCGTAGACGAGCAGCACCAGGCCGATGACGGACAGGGCCACGCCGACCAGGTCGATCCGGCCGGGCTTGGGGTCCTTGGAGTCCGGTACGAGGACGACCATCAGGATCACCGCGACGATCACGATCGGCACGTTGATGAGGAAGACCGAGCCCCACCAGAAGTGGTCGAGCAGGACTCCGCCGGTGATGGGGCCGATGGCGACGGCGAGGCCGACGCCGGCCGCCCAGATGCCGATGGCCTTGGGCTGCTCCTCGCGCTCGAAGACGTTCATGAGGATCGCGAGCGTGGCGGGCATGACGAAGGCGGCGCCGAGTCCCATCACCCCGCGGAAGGCGATGAGCTCGCCGGGCGAGCCGGACTGCGCGGCGAGCGCGGAGCCGATGCCGAACACCGCGAGCCCGGCGAGCAGCATCCGCTTGCGGCCGAAGCGGTCGCCGAGCAGGCCCGCGGTGAAGAGCAGACCGGCGAAGACGAGCGTGTAGGAGTTGATGGCCCACTCCAGCTCGCCCTGGGTGGCGCCGAGTCCGGTGGGTTCGGGCGTGGAGATGGTCTTGATCGCGACGTTCAGGATGGAGTTGTCCAGGACGACGATCAGCAGGCTGAGCATCAGGACGCCGAGGATCGCCCAGCGGCGCCGGTGGACGGCCTCCGGTATCCGGGGGGTGCCGGGGACGGCAGGTGTGGTCATGCCGACGAGCCTAGACACTTTTCGATACGAGACCGTCTCGTATTGGAAAGGTTTTGCCAGGCCTTTCCCGGAAGAACACCGGGGAACACCCCCATCCGCCATACACCTCCAAAACGTCTGAAAAGAACCCCTCTAGCGCCCGGGCGGCACGCGATGCCACCATGGACGTGATCCGGGGACGCCGTCAGGGCGCCTCGAGACGACAGAAGGAGCCGTTGCGATGACGCAGCTTTCGGCTGCCCAGAGCCCTGCCCCGAAGGGGCAGAAGACCGACAGCAGCAAGACGCTGTACGGCGGCAAGGGCACACGCCGCATCACGGTCCGCGACATCACCGCCGCCAAGGAGCGCGGCGAGAAGTGGCCCATGCTCACCGCGTACGACGCGATGACCGCGTCCGTCTTCGACGAGGCCGGGATCCCGGTCATGCTCGTCGGCGACTCGGCGGGCAACTGCCACCTGGGGTACGAGACCACCGTGCCCGTCACCCTCGACGAGATCACCATGCTCTCGGCGGCCGTCGTACGGGGCACGAGCCGCGCCCTGGTCGTCGCCGACCTGCCGTTCGGCTCGTACCAGGAAGGGCCCGTCCAGGCCCTGCGGTCCGCCACGCGCCTGGTCAAGGAGGCGGGCGTCGGCGCGGTCAAGCTGGAGGGCGGCGAGCGCTCCCTGGCCCAGACCGAGCTGCTCGTGCAGTCCGGCATCCCGGTCATGTCCCATCTGGGCCTCACGCCGCAGTCCGTGCACACCATGGGCTACCGCGTCCAGGGCCGCAGCGAGGAGGCCGCGCACCAGCTGGTGCGCGACGCCAAGGCCGCCGAGGCCGCGGGCGCCTTCGCGGTGGTGCTCGAACTCGTACCGGCCGAGCTCGCCGCCGAGGTCACGCGCTCGCTGCACATCCCGACCGTCGGCATCGGCGCGGGCGCGGGCTGCGACGCCCAGGTCCTGGTGTGGACCGACATGCTGGGCCTCACCGGCGGCAGGATGCCGCGGTTCGTGAAGCAGTACGCCGATCTGCGCGGCGTGCTGGGCGACGCCGCGAAGGCGTTCGCCGAGGACGTCGTCGGCGGCGCGTTCCCGGCCGCGGAGCACTCCGTCCACTAGGCGCCCGGCACGGGACCCTCGGCACGGCGTGCCGGAGCGGAGCGTCTCGTTCAAGCCACTGCGGCACCAGCGGCAGCCCGTCGATCGTCCCCCGTCGGCGGGCTGCCGCTCCCCCTTGGAGGCGCCGCTGTCGTTCGCCTGTAGGAAATCTGTCGGCACGTTGTCGGTGGCGGCTGCTCTCATGTAAGGCATGACACGCATCGAGAACACCCCCCAACGGGGAGCGAGCGGCGAAGCGAGTGCCGTCTCGGTACGGGGGCTGGTCAAGCACTACGGCGAGACCAAGGCGCTGGACGGCGTCGACCTGGACGTCCGCGAGGGCACGGTCCTCGGCGTCCTGGGGCCGAACGGCGCCGGCAAGACCACGCTCGTACGCTGCCTCTCCACCCTGATCACCCCCGACTCCGGCAGCGCCGTCGTCGCGGGCTACGACGTGCTGCGCCAGCCGCGCCAGCTCCGCCGCGTCATCGGCCTCACCGGCCAGTACGCGTCGGTGGACGAGAAGCTCTCGGGCTACGACAACCTGTACATGATCGGGCGCCTGCTCGACCTGCCGCGCAAGGAGGCCCGCACCCGGGCCGACTCCCTCCTGGAGCGCTTCTCGCTCACGGAGGCCGCCAAGCGCCCGGCGCGGACGTACTCCGGCGGCATGCGCCGCCGTCTCGACCTCGCGGCGTCGATGATCGGCAGCCCGGCCGTGCTGTATCTGGACGAGCCCACCACGGGCCTCGACCCGCGCACGCGCAACGAGGTCTGGGACGAGGTCAGGCGCATGGTCCGCGAGGACGGCGTCACCGTGCTCCTGACCACCCAATACATGGAGGAGGCCGAGCAGCTCGCCAGCGAGCTCACGGTCATCGACCGCGGCCGGGTCGTCGCGGGCGGCAGCATCGGCGAGCTGAAGGCGAAGGTCGGCGGCCGCACCCTGCGGATCCGCCCGGCCGACCCGCTGCAGCTGCGCCCCACGGCCGCCGCGCTCGACGAGGCGGGCCTGACCGGCCTCGCCACCACGACCGTGGACAGCGAGAGCGGCACGGTCCTCGTGCCGATCCTCAGCGACGAACAGCTCACGGCGGTCGTCGGCGTGCTCAGCGCACGCGGCATCACGCTCGCCGACATAGCCACCGAACTGCCCAGCCTGGACGAGGTGTTCCTGTCCCTGACCGGCCACAAGGCCGGCATCCCGGAGGACGCCGCGGTCACCGAGTACGAGGAGGTCGCCGCATGAGCGCGACCGCAGTCAAGGCGCCCCCCGCGCCCCCGAGTCAGGCCGTCCCGCTCACGGACCAGGCCGACACCCGCATCGGCCTGCGCGCGCACGTGCGGCACACCGGCGCCCTGGTGCGCCGGAACCTGCTGTGGATCAAGCAGGACGTGGAGTCGATGTTCGACGCGGTCCTGATGCCGATCGTCTTCACGCTCCTGTTCGTGTACGTCTTCGGCGGCTCCGTCGGCCAGGCGCTCGGCGGCGGCCGCGAGGAGTACATCCAGTACGTGATCCCCGGCCTGATGGCCATGATGGGGATGAACATGGCCATGGGTGTGGGCACCGGCTTCAACCAGGACTTCCAGACCGGTGTGATGGACCGCTTCCGGTCGCTGCCGATCGGGCGCTCCTCGGTCATGATCGCCAAGATCGTGGTCGAGCTCATGCGCATGCTCGTCGCCACCACGATCCTGTTCGTCGTCGCCCTGTGCATCGGCTTCTCGGTGGAGAGCGTCCCCGGCCTGCTGGCGGCCGTCGGCCTCGCCATGGTGTTCGGGATCGGGCTGATGTGGATCTTCCTCACCATGGGCGTGGTCATGAAGAGCGCCCAGGCCATTCAGGGAATGGGATTCCTGGTGCTGCTGCCGCTGCAGTTCGGCTCGTCGATCTTCGCGCCGACCGACTCGATGCCCGGCTGGCTCCAGGCCTTCACGGACTACAACCCGCTGTCGTCCCTCGCGGACGCCGCGCGCGGCCTGATGAACGGCGGCCTGCCGGTGGCCCACGACATCTGGGTGACGCTGATCTGGTCGGTGGGCCTGACGGCGGTCATGGCCCCGATCGCGATCCACAAGTTCCGTACGAAGACGTGACGTCAGCGGCGCGCGCCCGGCAGGGGCGTCACAGCCCCGCCGCGGCGACGGCCTCCTCCCAGCTGAGGCCGGAGCCCTCGGCGTACGCGGCGGCATAGGCCGCGTCGCCGAGGGCCGCGCGGGCCGCCGCCTCCGCGGCCTCGCGGATCTCCCGCTCGAAGACGGTCCGCACATGGCCGGCCGGAAGGCGTCTGTCGGCCACCCCGATCAGACGCGCGGCGGCAGCGGCGCGCCCCGGGTCGCTGCCGGCCAGGGCGCGGGCCACCGTCCCCAGATGGACGGCGAGCAGCTGCGGGGCCACGATCAGCGACAGCGGGTCGGCGGCCTTCTCCAGGATCGCGCGGGCGCCCGCGAGCACGCCCTCGTGGTCGCCCTCGATGGTGTCGAGCCAGGCGCTGACGGCGAGCACCGTGCCGTCGAAGACGGCGAAGCCGATGGCCTTGAACTCCGTGCGCAGCAGCGCCAGTTGCTCCCGCGCCTCGCGGATCCTGCCGTTCATGCCGAGCAGTCCGACGAGGAAGATGCGGGCGGCGGGCAGCGCCCCGTCCAGACGGCCCGCGCCGTTGTCCACGACGCTCCGCAGCAGCCGCTCGCCGCGCTCGGGCTCGCCCAGCTCCACGTGGACCGCGCCGAGCCGGGCCGTCAGGAGCGACACCTGGGCCTTGGCGCCCAGCTCCTCCGCGTACGCCATGGCGGCCGCGAAGTCCTCGGCCGCGCGCGGGAAGGCGCCGCGCCGCTCGTGGGCCTCGGCGCGCGAGGCCAGCGCCTCGGCCATGCCCCAGGTGTCGCCGAGCCGGGTGAAGATCTCCAGGGCCTCGTCGGCGTCACGCCACGCGTCGCCCGCCCAGTCGACGCGGTTGGCCAGCAGGTTGGCGCGCCACTGCAGGGCTCCGGCCAGCTCCCAGGTGTAGCCGAAGTCGCGGCACGCGGCGACGGTCCTGTCGACGATCTCCCGGACCCGGGCGACGTCCCCGCTCAGCAGGACGGCGTAGAACCACAGGCTTCCCGGATTCCGGCAGGTCTGCGGCAGGCCCGGCCGGTAGGCCCCGCGGATGGCGCGCAGCTTCTCCTCGGCCCGCGGGGTCTGCCAGGCGTCGGGGTCCATGTCCATGCAGGACATCTGCATCAGGTGCACGCCGCGCCGGGCCTCCTGGAGCACCTCGGGCCGCATCGGCGGCGGGGTGTCCGTGCAGCGCCCGTGCAGCGGCTCCGCCGGGGCGACCGGCGGCGCGAACGGGTCGGGCCCGAGCGCCGCCACCTCGCGCGTCCAGTGCCGGACCTCGGTGCGCAGGTCCCGCATCAGCCAGAACCACGACAGGGCGTGCACCAGGCACAGCGCCTCGTGCTCGTCGCGGGCGGCGACGGCGCGGCGCAGCGCGGTGCGCAGGTTCTCGTACTCGTTCTCCAGGACCGACATGGCCGCGCGCTGCCCGTGGCCCCGCAGTTCGGGGTCGGTGTGCCGGGCCAGCTCCCGGAAGTACGTGAGGTGCGCGCGCTCGGTGGCGGCCCGCTCCCCCGACTCGTCGAGCCGCTCGGCGGCGTACTCGTAGACGGTCTCCAGGAGCCGGAAGCGCATCCCGCCGCCCGCCGCCGAAGGGGCGGCCACGACCAGGGACTTGTCGACGAGGGAGCCGAGCAGGTCGGGCACGTCGCGCGGGTCGACTTCGACGTCCGCGGCCCCGGGGGCGGCGCACACCGCCTCGGCGGCGGCGAGGTCGCAGCCGCCCGCGCACACCGCGAGGCGGCGCAGGACGGCCCGCTCGGGCTCGTCGAGGAGGTCCCAGGACCAGTCGACGACGGCGCGCAGGGTCTGCTGGCGCGGCAGCACGGTGCGGGCACCGCTCGTCAGGAGCCGGAAGCGGTCGTCGAGGCGGTCGGCGATCTGGCGCGGGGTGAGCATCCGCAGGCGGGCCGCGGCCAGTTCGATGGCCAGCGGGAGCCCGTCGAGCCGCGCGCAGATCTCGGCGGCGGCCTCCGGGGCGTCCGTCACCCGGAAGCCCGGGCGCGCGGCCTGCCCCCGGTCGGCGAGCAGCCGCAGGGCGAAGGGCTCCGGCAGCGGGCCGACGGGGCGCAGCGCCTCGCCCGGCACGCCGAGGGGTTCGCGGCTGGTGGCGAGGACGGTCAGGCCCGGGCAGGCCGCGAGGAGCCGGTCCGCGAGGCGGGCGGCGGCGTCGACGACGTGCTCGCAGTTGTCGAGGATGAGCAGCATCCGGCGCGGCGCGCAGTACTCGGTGAGCCTGCGGACCGGGTCGTCGCCGAGCCGCTCCGCCGCCGCGCGCAGCTCCTCCGCGCCCGCGCCGCGCAGCACGGTCTGGCGGGCGCCGAGCGCGGTGAGCACGGCCTCCGGCACGCCCTCCGGGTCGTCCACGGGCGCGAGTTCGGCGAGCCACACGCCGTCCGGCGCGTCGATCTCCTCGGCGGCCTCCTGGGAGAGCCGGGTCTTCCCGGCCCCGCCGGGGCCGACCAGGGTGACGAGCCGGGCCCGGCTCAGGTCGTCCCGGATGGCGTCGATGTCGGCGGCGCGCCCGACGAAGGAGGTGAGCCGGGCACGCAGGTTGCCGGGGGCGGCCTTCGGCTCCCGGCCCGCGGGCTCCCGCGCGGCGGCGGTCCCGGCGTCGGCCGCGGCGGGGCGCAGCAGTTCCTCGTGCAGGGAGCGCAGTTCGGGCCCGGGGTCGGTGCCGAGGCGGTCCGCGAGGAGGCGGCGGACGTCGTCGTAGGCGGCGAGGGCCTCCGCGCCGCGGCCCGCGGCGCGCAGGGCGCGCAGGCGCAGCGCCTGGAGCGGCTCGTCCAGCGGATGCGTGTCGCACAGGGCGGTGATCTCCGGCAGGGCCCCTTCGGCCCGGCCGAGGGCGACGGCCGCCGCGAGGCGGGCGCGCCGGGCCTCCAGGCGCCGGGCCGTCCAGCGGGACGCCTCCGCGGTGTGGTCCGGCAGATCGGCGAAGGCGTCCCCGTGCCACAGCGCGAGCGCGTCGTCGAGGACGCCTGCCGCCTTGGCCGGGTCGCCGTCGGCGAGGGCGCGCGTGCCCTCGCCGACCAGGCGCTCGAAGCGGTGCGCGTCCACGTCGTCCGGCGCCGCCCGCAGTTGGTAGCCGCCGTCCACGGAGGCGACGGCCTCCGCGCCGAGCGCCCGGCGCAACCGGCCCACCAGGGCCTGCAGCGCGCCGGCCGCGTCGGCCGGGCCCTGACCGCCCCACACCTCCTCGACCAGGACGGCCACCGGGACGGTCCGCCCCGGCCGCAGCGCGAGCGCCGCGAGCAGGGCACGCAGTCGGGCACCACCGACGGCGGCGAGGGTGCCGTCGGGGCGCAGGGCCCGGGTGACGCCTAGAACGCGATATCGCACGCCCCCATTGTCGCCGTTGGCGCTCCGGGCCCGGGTCCGGGCTCCGGGCGGGCCCCGGGCGGGCCCCGTGGAACCACCCCGCCGTCGCCGGACGTTCACGTACTCCTGCTGTACGGTCGGGCACGCCGCGCCAGGCCGCACGCCTGCCGCACGCCCGCTGTGGGCGTACGGCGACCGCACGAACCCCAGGAGCCCCGCACCATGACCGGCCACTCCCACGGCGACCGCCGGGTCAGCCCCGTCTTCCTCGGCATCGCGGCCGTCACCGCGGTGAGCGGCTGGGCGGCCTGGACCGGCTTCGCGGACAACCCCGGCTTCGCCGTCTTCCTGTTCGTGACGGCGGCCTGGGTGGTCTCCCTGTGCCTGCACGAGTACGCGCACGCGCGCACCGCCCTGCACGGCGGCGACATCTCCGTCGGGGCGAAGGGCTATCTGACCCTGAACCCGCTGAAGTACACGCACGCGCTGCTCAGCATCGTGCTGCCCGTCCTCTTCGTGATCATGGGCGGCATCGGCCTGCCCGGCGGCGCCGTGTTCATCGAGCGCGGGCGGATCCGGGGCCGCTGGCGGCACAGCCTGATCTCGGCGGCGGGCCCGCTGACGAACGTGCTGTTCGCGATCGTGTGCACGGCCCCGTTCTGGCTGGACGCGCTCGACGGCGTACCGGACACGTTCCGGTACGCCCTGGCGTTCCTCGCGCTGCTCCAGGTGACTGCGGCGATCCTGAACTTCCTGCCGATCCCCGGCCTGGACGGGTACGGCGTCATCGAGCCGTGGCTGTCGTACTCGGTGCGCCGCCAGGTGGAGCCGTTCGCGCCGTTCGGCCTGCTCGCGGTGTTCGGCATCCTGTGGATCCCGGAGGTCAACCACGCCTTCTTCGACGCGGTGGACGCGATCCTGCGCGGCCTCGGCGTCGAGGAGTGGGACACGTACTGGGGCCAGCGGCTCTACCGCTTCTGGCAGGGCACCCCGGACATCCCGGAGATCACTGGCTAGCGGCGGTGGCCCGCGCCGCGCGCTCCAGCTTGGCGCGCCGGTAGTAGTACCAGGTCATGTTGGACGACAGGCCCGCGAGCAACACCCACACGATGCCGAGGAAGCTGCCCTGGGCGAAGGAGACCACCGCGGCGGCGACGGCCAGGACGCAGACGAGGAGGGTGTAGAGCGCTAGGCGGGGCATGGGGTTCGGCTCCTGATCACAGCAACGCGGCATTCCGGACGGACGTACCGCACCAGTGTCCCCCATGCCCCGCCCGCACGGCCCCGGGGCCTAGACGTCGGTGAGCCGGAGCCCCGCGTGCGCCTTGTAGCGCCGGTTGACGGAGATCAGGTTGGCGACGAGCGACTCCACCTGGTGGGCGTTGCGCAAGCGCCCGGCGAAGACGCCCCGCATGCCGGGGATGCGGGCGGCGAGCGCCTGCACCTGGTCGGTGTCGGCGCGGCTCTCGCCGAGCACCATCACGTCGGTGTCGATCTCCTCGATCGACTCGTCCTGGAGCAGCACGGCCGACAGGTGGTGGAAGGCGGCCGTCACCCGGGATCCGGGGAGCAGCGCGGCGGCCTGCTCGGCGGCGCTGCCCTCCTCGGGCTTGAGGGCGTAGGCGCCCTTCTTGTCGAAGCCGAGCGGGTTCACGCAGTCGACGACGAGCTTGCCCGCGAGCGGCTCGCGCAGCGCTTCGAGGGTCTTGGCGTGGCCGTCCCACGGCACGGCGACGATCACGATGTCGCTGCGCCGCGCGCACTCGGCGTTGTCCGCGCCCTCGACGCCGAGGCCGAGGTCGGCGGCCGCGGCCTCGGCACGCTCGGCCGCGCGGGAGCCGATGATCACCTTCTGGCCCGCGCGGGCGAGGCGGTAGGCGAGGCCGCGCCCCTGGTCACCGGTGCCGCCGAGGACCCCGACGACGAGCCCGGACACGTCGGGCAGGTCCCAGGGGTCCTTGGCGGGCGCCTTCTGCACACTTTCCGTGGAAGTCATGGTCAGACCCTACGTCCGCGCGCGCGACGGCCGTGTTCAGGTGAGCCGGTCGAGCGGCACCCTGCGGAAGGTGATCGTCTCGTAGGCGCTGAAGTCCCCGGTCTCGTACAGGAGTCCGACGGTTCCGTCGTCGACGCGGACGAGGTCGGAGTACGCGGCGGGCAGCCCGTCGACGGTGTGCACCGGCTGCCAGGTGGTGCCGCAGTCGTCGCTCCGGTGGAGGGTCATCCGGGCGCGGAAGCCGGGCTCTGCGGGCCCGGAGAAGAGCAGCGCGTCGGGGTCGCGCACCTGGAGCACGCTGCACTCGACGACGGGTCCTGGCAGACAGGACTGCGGCCGGAACGGCTTGACGAGGCTGGTGCCGCCGTCGCGGGAGTGGGCGTCGGCGCGGTTGCCGGGGGCCGGGGAGTCGTTGCGGGTGTTGAAGTAGACGCGGCCGTCGGGGAGTTCGGCGGCGGTGGTCTCGTTGACGTTGATGTAGCCGTTGGTGTTGTCGTCGACGTAACCGATGCGCCAGGTCTGGCCGAGGTTGTCGCTCAGCAGACAGTGCCCGCCGTTGTACTTGCCCTCGGTGCCGATGTCCGTGCCGGTGGGCGGCAGCGAGTGGTTGGCGGGGACGACGATCCGGCCGCCGTCGAGCTGGATGGCGTGTCCCGGCGTGGTCGCGTACCAGCGCCAGTTCGCCCGCTTCACCTGCTTGGTGATCTCCCGGGGCGTCGACCAGGTGAGCCCGTCGTCGTCGCTGTGCTGCACCCAGACCCTGCGGCCGTCCGCGGCCGCCACCTGGCCGCGCCGGATCGCGTCCTCGGTCGCCGCGGCCGCGTTCCTGACCTGGACGAGCAGGACCCGCCCGGTGTCGAGGACCACGGGCGCCGGATTCCCCGCGAGGTCGGTGCCGTTGGCGCCGACGACCTGGAGCGGTCCCCAGGTGCGGCCGCCGTCGGTGGACCGTTTCAGTACGACGTCGATGTTCCCGAAGTCCTCCTGTGACCCCACGCGGCCCTCGCAGAAGGCCAGGACGGAGCCGTCGTGCGTGACGACGACCGCCGGGATGCGGAAGCTGGCGTACCCTTCGCGGCCCGCCCGGAACGGGACGGACACCTCAACTGTCTCCACTGCCATCCCCGCCCCTTCCCCATCTCGGGGGAATTCGGAGTGAACTCCGGCTGTACGAACGACTCGTTGAGGCAGTATGCGCCTCCATGGACGCGGTACGGGTCGCGCTGTTGCGCGAAGTTCTGAACGGCACCGAATGGCCGGGCGCCACGCGCCGCTTCGCCGGGGCGCTGCGCGCCAGCGTGGAGCCGCACGGCGGCGGCCTGCTCCTGGTGGGCACGCGCGAGTACGAGCCGTGGCACCTGGCCGCGCACCTCACCGACGAGGCCGCCTGGTCCGGCACGCCCGAGCTGACGCCCACGCTCGTGCGCCACCGGCCGCGGGCAGGGGCGCCCGCGCACCTGTCGGTGGGGCTCGGCCGCGTCGAGGCCGCCGGGCGCGGCGAGACGCTGCTCGTGGTGGCGCCCGGCACGCCCGCGCCGGGGCTGCTGTCCCGCGTCCACGACGCGCGGCGCGCGGGCGCGACGGTCTTCGCGCTCGGCGCGGACACCGGCCCCGCGGACGAGCTCGGGGCGCTCGCCCACGAGGCGCTCACCGTGCCGCGCGACGGCGACCTCGACCTGGACACGGTCCAGCACCTGGTGAGCGCGGCGACGGGCGAGAACAGCCTGCCCGCGCCGCGGGGGCGCCGCCGGGTGCGCGACCGCCTCTCGCGCCTCGCGGACCAGTTGACGGCGCCGCCGCCCACCCGGTGGTGACGGGGCCCCGGGAAGGGCGGCGGGCGTTCGGGAAATCGTTTGCGCGAGAATATCCGCGCCACTGAGCATGTCCCCTTGTGAAACGAATCGCCGCGATACTGCCCGACCTCTCCCCCTGGCGCTCGAGCCGGGACTTCCGGCTCCTCTGGGTCCAGGGCCTGGTCACCTACTTCGGCAGCTTCATGGCGCTGATCGCCCTGCCGCTCCAGATCAAGGACCTCACCGACTCGCCGCTCGCGGTCGGCGCGATGGGCGCGGTCGAGCTGCTCCCGCTGATCGTCTGCGGTCTGTACGGCGGGGCGCTCGCCGACGCGGTGGACCGGCGCAAGGTGATCCTCCTGACGGAGGCCGCGCTCGGCGTCCTCGCCCTCGTCCTGTTCGTCAACGCGCTGCTGCCGCAGCCGCTCCTGTGGCCCCTGTACGTGGTGGCGGCGGGGGTCTCCGGGCTCGCCGGGATCCAGCGCCCGGCGCTCGACTCGCTCCTCGCCCGGATCGTGCCGCACGACCAGCTCACGGCCGCCGCCGCGCTCAACTCGCTGCGGTGGAACGTCGGCGCGATCGCCGGGCCCGCCCTCGCGGGCGTCGTCGTGGCCTACGCCGGGCACGCCAGCGCGTACGCGGTCACGGTGGTCGGCTTCGCCGTCTCCGTGGCGCTGTGCACCCGGCTCTCGCCCGCGCCCGCCGCGCACGGCGCCCAGAAGCCGTCGCTGCGGGGGCTCGCGGAGGGGGCGCGGTACGCGTGGTCGCGCCCCGTGCTCCTCGGCACCTACGCCATCGACGGGGCGGCCATGGTCTTCGCCTTCCCCAACACGATCTTCCCGTTCCTCGCGGACGACCTGGACGCCGAGTGGTCGCTCGGCCTGATGTACGCGGCGGGGGCCGTCGGGTCGCTGCTGCTCAGCCTCACCAGTGGCTGGACGTCGCGGGTGCGGCGGCACGGGGTGCTCGTGGTGTGCGGGGCGGCCGGGTGGGGGCTCGCCATCACGGCGGCGGGGCTCCTGTCCGACGTCTGGCTCGTCCTGGTCGCCCTCGCCGTCGCCGGGGCGGGCGACATGCTCAGCGGGCTCGCCCGCAGCACCATCTGGAACCAGACGATCCCCGACGAGCTGCGGGGACGGCTCGCCGGGATCGAGGTCCTCTCCTACAGCGTCGGCCCGCAGCTCGGGCAGGTCCGGGCGGGGGCGGCGGCCGGGTGGTCGGGGACGCGGCCCGCCATCTGGTCCGGCGGGCTCGTCTGCGTGGGCGCGGTGGCCGCGCTGTGCGCGGTGCTGCCGTCGCTGCTCTCCTACGACTCGGCCACGGACAAGGACGCCACCCGCCGCCGCGAGTCCGCCACCGCTTAGCCCGAACGGCGGGGCCTCCCGCTCAGGGGCCGGGCTGGTCGGGGCCCTGGGCATCGTGCCAGCGAGGGTCCGTGTCCCATTCCAGGTTTCGCTCGGAGGCGGTCTGCATCGCGTGGGTGGCCTCCTCGCGGGAGGCGTAGGGGCCGAACCGGTCCTTGCCGGGGCAGTCCGGGCCCTCCTCGACCTTCTTGTGCTCCAGGCAGTAGTACCACTCCCCCGGTTTCCCGGCGGTCCGCTTCTTGAACAGCGCCATGACCAGCTCCCCTCTCTCCCGCTCTCTCCCGCCATGCTGCCCCATCCGCGCTCGTTAGACTCGCTGGCATGTCTGGCCAGTCACTGCTCGTACCAGGGGAGCTCTCTCCCACCCGTTCCGTGCCCGGGAACATCCGGCGCCCGGAGTACGTCGGCAAGCCCGCCCCGACGCCGTACACCGGGCCGGAGGTGCAGACCCCGGAGACCGTCGAGCTGATGCGCACGGCGGGCCGCATCGCCGCGCGCGCGATGGAGGAGGCCGCCAAGGCCATCGCTCCGGGCGTGACCACCGACGAGCTCGACCGCATCGCGCACGCGTACATGTGCGACCACGGCGCCTACCCCTCGACGCTCGGCTACCGCGGCTTCCCGAAGTCCCTGTGCGCGTCCGTCAACGAGGTCATCTGCCACGGCATCCCGGACTCCACCGTGCTGCGCGACGGCGACATCGTGAACCTCGACGTCACCGCGTACATCGGCGGCGTGCACGGCGACAACAACGCGACCTACCTGGTGGGCGACGTGGACGAGGAGTCGAGGCTCCTGGTCGAGCGCACCCGCGAGTCCCTCAACCGCGCCATCAAGGCCGTCAGGCCCGGCCGGCAGATCAACATCATCGGCCGCGTCATCGAGTCGTACGCGAAGCGCTTCGGGTACGGCGTGGTCCGCGACTTCACCGGCCACGGCATCAACACGTCGTTCCACTCCGGCCTGATCGTCCCGCACTACGACAGCCCGCACGCGACCACGGTCATCCAGCCCGGCATGACGTTCACGATCGAGCCGATGCTGACCCTCGGGACGCACGAGTACGACATGTGGGACGACGGCTGGACGGTCGTGACCAAGGACCGCAAGCGCACCGCGCAGTTCGAGCACACGCTGGTGGTGACGGACACCGGGGCGGAGATCCTGACCCTGCCGTAAATTTCCTCACCCTGCCGCAAGCCGGAGGGGCGCGTAACGTTTTTACCGACAGGGCGTCGGGAACCAGTTGACTTAGGTAAGCCTAACTTGGATGATCGGTGCTGGCCACACTGGTTTCCCGCCCTTCTCGGCATCCGGAGGTCCCGCATGGACTCGGCGATCCCTCAGCCCACCGCACCGCTCTCGTTCTCGACGCTCATCCGCACCGCGTCCCACGAACAGCACACGGAGGCGGAGACGTCGACGTTCATGAGCGACCTCCTGGGCGGCCGCCTGGGCGTGGACGCGTACGCGCGCTACACGGAACAGCTGTGGTTCGTCTACCGCGCCCTGGAGGACGGCGCCGAGGCCCTGCGCGAGGACCCCGTCGCCGGGCCGTTCATCAAGACCGAGCTGCTGCGCGTCGCCGAACTGGAGCGGGACCTCGCGCATCTGCGGGGCGCGGACTGGCGCGAGCGCGCCACCGCGCTGCCCGCGACGGCCGCCTACGCGGCACGGGTCGAGGAGTGCGCCCGGACGTGGCCGGGCGGATACGTCGCCCACCACTACACCCGCTACCTCGGCGACCTCTCCGGCGGGCAGATCATCCGGGGCCGGGCGGAGAAGGCGTGGGGGTTCGCCCGCAAGGGCGACGGCGTGCGGTTCTACGTCTTCGAGGGGATCTCCAACCCGGCCGCGTTCAAGCGCGGGTACCGCGAGCTGCTCGACCGGATCGAGGTCACCGTTCCCGACCAGCTCGAACGGCACCGGATCGTCGACGAGTGCAAGCGGGCGTTCGCCCTGAACACGGCCGTCTTCCAGGACCTCGCCACCGAGTTCCCGCACGCGGCGTGACCCGGGCCCCCGCCCGGGTCAGGGGCCCCAGGTGGCGTGCGAAGGCAGCGCCACGCGGCCGCCCACCTCGATGAGGTCCCCGGGGCCCGGCGCCGTGATGATCTGGGAGCCGCGCCCCTGCGTGATGTTGAGGGCGCGGCCCAGCCGATGGGTGAGGAGGAGGGCCGCCGCACCGGTGGCCTCGTCCTCACTGATGCCGTCGTTCCGCCCGGGGAAGCCCCGCGCCCGCACCCGCCCCGCGGCCTCGTCCTCCCAGGCCCAGGCGTAGATCCACTCCCCGGCGGGCGGCACCGCGAGCGCCTCCACCTCGGCCGCCGAACCGTACGCGCGCAGCGTCCGCGGCGGCGCCCACTCCGCCCGCGCCGCGATCCAGGTGAACTCCCCGTCCTGATGCGCCTCGACGACCCCCGCGGGGGTGACGAGCTCGGGCACGTCAAGCAGCCAGGCGGCGCCGAGGCAGGGATATCCGGCGAAGGGCAGGCGCGTGGTGGGCGTGTAGATGTCGATGTGCCCGCGCTCGGGGTCGTCGACGAACACCGTCTCGCTGAAGCCGAGCTTCCCGGCGAGCTCCTGTCGCGCCTCGCGCGCGGGCATGCGGCCGCCGTCCCTGACGACTCCGAGTTCGTTGCCGTACCGGCCGTCGGGTCCGCAGAAGACCCGCAGGACGTCGACTCCGGCGTGCACGTCGGCCCCGGCGGGCACGTCGGCCCCGCCGCCAGCGCCGGGTGTGCCCGGCCCCTGTTCTTCGGTCACTTGGGCATTCAAGCATCCGGCGCCGCACGTACGTGCGGCGCCGGACGAGGAGTTGGGGTCGTCACACCCCGGCCCGGGTCACGCCGGTGGCGTCACGCCCGCGCGCCGTGGCCGGGACCGCGCCGCCGTGCCGCGTACACGGCGCCCGCGCCGGCCGCGACCACCGCGCCCGCGATCCCGAGGAGCGCGCCCGACGGCGTCTCGGAGCCGGTCTCCGCGAGGGCCCCGGTGTCGCCGCCGACGGAACCGCCGCCACCCACGGACCCGGCGGGCCCGGTGTCACCGCCCATGCCGGACGCGCCGGAGCCGGCGGACCCCGTCGAGCCGGAGGAGCCGGAGGAGCCCGCGGCGGGCGGGATGCTCGCCCGCTTGGACAGGGTGAGCGCGACGGTCACCGGGTCGATCGGGTCGCCCGGCTTGTAGATGGAGCCCACCGCGCCGTTGGCGAACTGCCGCGCGCCCGCCGCCGTGAACTTCGCGGGGACCTTGTCGAGGAGCACCACGTCGTTCTTGGCGGCGTACGAGACGCGGGACAGGTCGAGCGTCGCGAACTTCACGTTGTCACGGGTGCGGCCCTGCGCCTTCACGTCGGCGTACAGCGTGCCCTTCTTCCCGCTCGCCTTGACCCTGAGGTCACTGAACGTCATGTCGATGCCGTGCGCCTGGTACCGGAACCGCACGCTGCCGCCGAAGGAGGCGTCCACCGTCTTGGCGCTCGCGCTCCACTTGGCCTTGGCGTAGGGGAAGTCATAGCCGCTCGCCTTCTTCTTGGCGCCGCCGGCCGTCGTCACCTTGCCGCCGGCGGAGATGTAGCGGCGGAAGCTCTCCTTCATGCCCCACGACATCTTGCCGCCGACGACCTTCTTCGGCTGGGTGGCGGTCGGGGTCGGCTTGGGCTCGGGCTTCGTGGGGGTCGACGGGGTCGGCTTGGGCGTGGTGCTCGGCGACGGCTTGGGGTCGGGGTCCGGGCCGGGAACGGGCGCGCCGGGCTTCACCGTGAGGGTGGCCGGGTCGAGCACCTCGCCCTTGCGGTACATGCCGTTGAAGGCCTCCGCGCCCTTGGCGGTCAGTTTCGCCGGGACGTCCTTGTACGTCACCGCGCCGCCCTCGCCGTGGCCCGGCCGGATGCCGTCGAGGTCGAGCGTGGCGAAGTCGATGTCGTTCTGCTTGGCCCCGTTGAGGGTGACGTCCGCCCGGATGGCGCCGGTCTTGCCCTTGGTGTGCACCTTCACGTCCGCGATGGTGATGTCGAAGCGGTGCACGGTGGAGGTGAAGCGGACGCCGCCCTTGAAGGCGGTCTTCAGGGCGTGGTTGCCCAGGTCGTACGTGCCTTTGGCGCCGCCGAAGGTGAACACGCCGTTGCGCGGGGCCTGCTGGGCGCCGCCGCTGGTGGTGATCTTGCCTGCGGCGCCGTTGACCACGTAGTTCCGGAAGGACTCCTTCAGACCCCAGTCCAGGGTGCCGTCCACGACGCTGTACACCGGCGGCGCCTGCGGGGACCCGGCGGCGGGCTCGTCGGCGGCGAACGCCGGCAGGGTGAGCGCGCTCGCGCCGAGCGCGGCGGCCGTCGCGACGGCGGCCGCACGGACTATGGGGCGGCGGGGGGCAGCCATGGTCAGTGTGCTCCTTGGGTGGAGGAAGGGGAGGGGAAAGAGAGGACGGGGTGGTTCAGGGGGTGCCGGCGGAGTCGTCGGCGGTGCCGTCCGCGCGGGCGGCGCGCCGCTTGCGGGTGAGGCCGAAGGCGACCGCTGCCGCGACGAGCAGGGCGGCGACGGCGCCGACGGTGATCGGCAGGGCGGCGGAGGAATCCGACATGTCGTCGGCGGACCCGGCGGCCTTCCCGGTCTTCGGCCCGGCGGCGTCCGCGGACTTCGCCGCCTTGGGCGCCGCGGCCGAGCCGAGATCGGGGAGCGCGGGCAGCTCCGCCTTCTCGTCGACGGCGACGGCCAGCGAGACGGGGTCCATCGCGGTGCCCGCCTTGTACATGGAGCCGAACGCCTTGGCCCCGTCGGCGGTGAGCTTCGCGGGCGCCTCGGTGACGGCGATGAGGCCGTCCCTGGGCTTGAGGTCCGCGAGGCCCGCGCCGGTGAAGGTGACGAGCGGCGCCTTCTTCTTGGTGAAGTCCCCGCTGTCGACGTCGGCGTAGAGCGTGCCCTTGCCGTCCTCGACGCCGACCGCGACCCGGCTCAGGCCGATGTCGAGCCCGTGCTTGCCGGTGAAGCGGACGGCACCGGTGAAGTCGGCGTCGAGGGTGCGCTTCTTCCCGTCGTACGAGCCCTCGCCGCGCGGGAAGCGGAACAGCGCGCCGCCGTCCTGGGCACCGGAGCTCAGGGACCACTTGCCCTTGGCGATGGATCCGGAGACGTACTCGCGGAAGGTGCGGCGCACGCCCCAGTCGACGGCGGCGTCCTCGATGCGCCCGGCGTCCTTCGCCTTCCGGTCCTTCGCGGCGCCCTTCCCGTCCTTCTTGCCGTCCTTCTTGCCTTCGGCCTTCTCGGCGGGCTTCTTCGGCTTGTCGGACGGCTTCGTGCCGGTGGCCGCGGCGAGGTCCGTCGAGAGGCTCACCGGGTCGAGCCGCGTGCCCGCCGTGTAGTACCCGGCGAAGGCCTTCGCGCCCTGCGCGGTGAGCGTGGCGGGGATGTTGGTGAGGGCGATCGGGCCCGAGCCGCCCTTCATGTCGATGCCCGACAGGTTCAGCGACGCGAGCGGCACCTGTGCGGTCGAGGTGACATTGCCGGTGCCCTTGGCCTTGCTGACCATGTCGGCGTAGAGCGTGCCGGAGCCGCCGGAGACCTTGACGGTGGGGCGGCTGATCGTCAGGTCGAGCTGGTACGAGGAGCCCTTCTTGTGGCCGGTGAAGTGCACCCCGCCGGAGAACCCGGCGCTGAAGGCGCCGCTCGCCGGATCGTAGGCCCCCGTGGCGGAGTGGAAGCGGAACTGGCTGCCGCCGACGGTGGCGGCGCCGCCCTTGAGGTTCCAACTGCCGTGCGCGATGGGCCCGGTGACATAGCTCTGGAAGGAGGACTTGATGCCCCAGTCGAGCCTGCCGCCGCGCACGGTGCGCTCCTCGGCGTGGGCGGCGGCGGCCGGGAGCAGCGCGGTGACGAGCCCGGCCAGGACGGCCGCGACGAGGGCGCGGGCGCCGTGGCCGCGGGGCGCTCGCGGCGGTCTGGACGACGGCATGGGACCCCTCCAAGACGAACGGTGACAAGCGGCGGCAAGCAAGCGGAGGCAAGCAGGGCCTAGATCGTTAGGTAAGGCTAACCTAAACTAAGATCTCGTCATCAGGGAACCACACGACAGGACGGTGGACTTCGGTGCGTAAGCCGCGCTCACTCCGGATGGCCGGCGCCTTGGCGGCCGTGCTCGCCCTCACCCTCGCCGGATGCGGATCCACGGGTGACGGCGGCTCAGCGGGCGGGAGCACGAAGGCGAAGGCCGCCCACGCCGACCGCGTGGAACCGCTCGAGGACGTGCCGGAGCCGAAGCTCCCGGTGACCGTCGACTCCGCCGACGGCAAGAAGGTCACGGTCGAGGACACAAGCCGCATCGTGCCGCTCAGCGGCAGCCTGAGCGAGATCGTGTTCACCCTCGGCCTCGGCAAGAGCGTCGTGGCGCGCGACATCACCGCCACCTTCGACCAGGCCGGGAAGCTGCCCGTGGTGACACGGGCCCACGACGTGTCGGCGGAGAGCGTGCTCTCCCTGAAGCCGACGGTCGTCCTCGCCGAGAGCACGACGGGTCCCGCGGAGGCCGTCGACCAGATCCGGGACGCGGGCATCCCGCTCGTCGTGCTCGACCCGGCCAAGGGCCTGGACGACGTCGGCCCGCGCATCAAGGCGGTCGCGAAGGCGCTCGGCGTGCCGAAGGCGGGCACGGCCCTCACCTCCCGCACGGAAGCGCGGCTCGACAAGGTGCGCGAGTCCGTTCCGGACAAGGGGAAGAAGCCGCGCGTGGCCTTCCTCTATCTGCGCGGCTCGGCCTCGGTCTATCTGCTCGGCGGCCGCGATTCGGGCGCTTCCTCGCTGCTTGAGGCGGCGGGCGCGGTCGACGCGGGCAAGGAGTCGGGCCTGAGGAAGGACTTCACGGCGATCACCAGCGAGGCCCTCGCGAAGGCCGCGCCGGACGCGATCCTGGTGATGTCCAAGGGACTCGCATCGGTCGGCGGCGTCGACGGCCTGGTGAAGATCCCCGGCGTCGCCGAGACCCCGGCGGGCATGGACCGTCGCGTCGTCTCCGTCGAGGACGGCGTGCTCCTCAACTACGGCCCGCGCACGGACCGGGTGCTCGCCTCCCTCGTGGACCAGCTGTACGGGGACGCCGAGTGACCCTCGTGACCAAGCCGTCCGCCGCGGCGCCCACGCGGGAGACGGCCACCGCCCGGCGCGGGCGGCGCGGGACGCCCGCGCTGCTCACCGCCGCCCTCGCGGCCGCCCTCGCCGTGCTGTGCCTGCTGTCCGCGGGGCTCGGCGCGTACGACATCCCGCTCGGCGACGTCCTCGCCTCCGTCCGGCACCGCGTCGGCCTCGGCGGGCACGCGCTCGACCGGGTGCCGGAGAGCGTGCTGTGGAACGTACGCCTTCCGCGCGTGACGCTCGCGCTGCTCGTCGGCGCGTCGCTCGGCTGCGCGGGCGCGCTGATGCAGGGCGTGTTCGGCAATCCGCTGGCCGAGCCGGGCGTCATCGGGATCTCCTCCGGCGCGGCCGTGGGCGCGGTCGCCTCGATCGCGCTCGGCCTGAGCTTCTTCGGCAACTGGACCGTCACGGTCTGCGCGTTCGTCGCCGGGCTCGCCACCGTGCTGCTCGTGTACGCCCTCTCGCGCGAGGGCGGCCGCAGCGAAGTGGTGACGCTGATCCTCACCGGCATCGCCGTGAACGCCTTCGCGGGCGCGCTGATCGGCCTGTGCATCTTCTTCGCCGACAACGCCCAGGTCTCGCAGATCACGTTCTGGCAGCTCGGCTCGCTCGCCCAGGCCACCTGGCCGAAGGTGCTCGCCGTCCTGCCGTGCGCGGCGGCCGGGCTGCTGGTCGCGCCGTGTTACGCCCGCAAGCTGGACCTGCTCGCGCTCGGCGAACGGCCCGCGCGGCACCTGGGCGTGGACGTGGAGCGGCTGCGGATCGTCCTGGTGCTCGTGGTGGCGCTGCTGACCGCGGCGGCCGTGGCGGTGGCCGGGATCATCACGTTCGTGGGGCTGCTCGTGCCGCATCTGCTGCGGATGGCGGCGGGGCCCGGGCACCGCTTCCTGGTGCCGGGCAGCGCGCTCGGCGGGGCAGTGGTGCTCGTCGGCGCCGACCTCGCGGCCCGTACCGTGGCCGCCCCCGCCGAGCTGCCGCTCGGCGTCCTCACCGCGCTCTTCGGCAGCCCGTTCTTCTTCTGGCTGCTGCGCAGGACCCGTCGCAAGCAAGGGGGTTGGGCATGATCGGGCGGCTCTTCGGCGTGCGCGAGCGCGCGCTGCCCGGGCCCGTGGCGCCGGGCGACGTCCTCGCCGAGGCCGTGGACGCGCGCCTCGCGCTCGGCGGCCGCGAGGTCCTGGCGGGCGTGTCGGTGGCGGCCCGCGCGGGCGAGGTGCTCGCCCTCGTCGGCCCCAACGGCGCGGGGAAGTCCACCCTCCTGGCCGCGCTCGCCGCCGATCTGACGCTCGCCTCCGGCGCCGTCCGGGTCTGCGGCCGGGCGGCCGGGGACTGGCCCGCTCGCGAACTGGCGCTGCGCCGCGCGGTGCTGCCGCAGTCGGCGACGCTGTCGTTCCCCTTCCCCGTGGAGGACGTCGTGCGGATGGGGCGCGCGCCCTGGGCCGGGACCCGCCTGGAGGACGACGACGACAAGGTGGTGCGCGAGGCGATGGCCGCCACCGAGGTCACCGCGTTCGCGGCCCGGCCGTTCTCCGCGCTCAGCGGCGGCGAGCGGGCCCGGGTCGCGCTCGCCCGCGTGCTCGCCCAGCGGGCGCCGCTGCTGCTGCTCGACGAGCCGACCGCCGCGCTCGACCTGCGCCACCAGGAGCTGGTCCTGCGGATCTGCCGGGAGCGCGCCGCCGCCGGGGACGCGGTGGTCGTCGTCCTGCACGACCTGGGCCTCGCGGCGGCGTACGCGGACCGGGCGGTGGTGCTTCGGAGCGGAACCGTGGCGGCGGACGGCGCCCCCCGCGACGTGTTCGACGCGGCGCTGCTGTCCGACGTGTACCGCCAGCCCATCGAGGTGTTCCCGCACCCGCGCACCGGCAAGCCGCTGGTCACGCCGGTGCGCGGGGTCGACTGACGGCGTCCGCCCGGACGGTCGCCGCCGCTCACGGGCGCCGCCGACTCCCGGCCGCCCCTCCCGTACATCCCCCGCGCGCGTTCGACGGTCTACGTCATCCCGTCCGGGGGCGGGACGAGGGCGACTGGTGGGCCGCGCGCCGGCCACCGGAAGGGCGTGAGCGGTGTTCGGCACCTATCTGATCGGCCTGCGGGCGGGCCTGGCGGCCGCGCTCGTGGTGGGCGTCCTCCTCGCCTGGCCGGTGCGGGCGGGGCGCCGCGACGCGCTCGCCCCGGTGTGGACCGGCGCCGGCGCCGCGGCCGCGCTCTTCCTCGGCTTCGGCTGCGCCCTCACCTTCGGCTCGCGGGAGCTGACGCCCGAGGCGCGGGAGGTCCTCGGCGGCTCCCTCTCGGTCCTCACGGCGGCGCTCGTGACGTGGCTGGTCCTCCGGCTGCGGCACACCGCCCGGCAGGCGCGGGCGGGGCGCGAACAGCCCGGCGCCGCCCAGCGGATGAGCACGGCCGCACTGGCCGCGACGGCGTTCCTGGCCGTGGGCCGCGAGGGTCTGGAGACGGCCC
This sequence comes from Streptomyces spectabilis, assembly GCF_008704795.1. Classification (NCBI taxonomy): domain Bacteria; kingdom Bacillati; phylum Actinomycetota; class Actinomycetes; order Kitasatosporales; family Streptomycetaceae; genus Streptomyces; species Streptomyces spectabilis. The sequence continues at coordinate 3,057,347 of NZ_CP023690.1, forward strand.
TGCTCGTCTGGGCCTCCGTCCGCGCGGCGGACGACGGCACGCACGAGCCGCTGCTCGCCGTGGGCCTCGGCCTGCTCACCGCGGCCGTGCTCGGGCTGCTCTGCTGCCGCGGTCTCCTGCGCGTCGGCCGCGCCGCGTTCTTCGCCGGGACCGGGGCGCTGCTCCTCGTGGTGGCGGCGGGCGTCCTCGCGCACGGCGTTCGCGCCTTCCAGACGGCGGGGTTCCTCGGCGGCCTGGAGGACAAGGCGTTCGACGCCAGCGCGACGGTTCCGCCGGACAGTTGGTACGGCGCCCTTCTGGAGGGCGCCTTCGTCCTGCCGCCGCAGCCGACGGTCCTGCAGGCCGTCGTCTGGTCGCTGTACCTGGTGCCGGCCCTCGCGCTGTTCCTGACGGCGCCCCCGCGTCCTGGCCCGGCGGGGCCCCGGTAGGGTTCGGGCCCGGGAACGGGTAGGCGAAGGGGGCCCATGATCAGGGTGCGCAGGCTCGGGCGGTGCGGTGCCTCGGCGGCAGTGGCACTCGCCCTGGCGATGGCGGCGGGCGGATGCGTGACGGTGCACGGGGAGCGCGAGGTCGTCCCCACGGCGACGAAGGCCGAGGCCGCCCGCGCCCTCAAGGAGTTCCTGCGCGCGTACAACAAGGCCGACAAGGCCTACGACCCCGCCCTGGACGCCGCCCGCGTCACCGGCCCGCTCGGCGCCATCAACCAGGCGGGCCTGAAGGCGCGGCGCGCGCAGAACCCGGACGGCAACGCCCGGCACGTGCCGCTCAGGTTCACCGACGTCGAGTACGCCGTCCCGAAGAAGGCGGGCTGGCCCCGGTTCTTCGTCGTCAACGCCCTCAGCAACCGCAAGCCGCACGGCTACCGCTGGCTGATCGTCTTCACCCGCGCGGGCGGGGACCGGCTCTGGCAGGCCACGTATCTGAACCTGGTCCGGCCCGACCGGATCCCGGACCTGAAGAAGGACGAGGACGGGTTCGCGGAGCCGGTCGCCGTCGACCAGGCCGGTCTCGCCCTCGCGCCGCGGCGCCTCGGCGCGCGGTACACGGCGTTCCTCAAGTCGGGCGGCGACGCGTTCGCCGCGGGCCCGCACACCACGCAGTGGAAGGCCGCCCGCGACAGGAACGCCAAGCGCCTGGGCCTCGCCGTGCAGTACCTGGACGAGCCCCGCGACGCCGGCGCGTTCGCCCCCGTGGGCCTGCGCACCCGCGACGGGGGCGCGCTCGTCTTCTTCTCCACCCACCACTACGAGAAGCAGACCGCGTCCACGGGCCGCACGGTCGACGTCGAACCGGACGTCAAGGCCCTGATGAAGGGCGAGGCCAAGCAGTCCGTCACCCTGGAACGCGTCTCGAACCAGGTCTCCCTGACCCCCAGGGCCAAGGGCGAGATCTCGATACTGGGCCGCATGCAGGGCCTGGTGGGCGCGAAGGGCGAATAGCCCTCGGCGGCTCAGCCCCGCAGGGGCCAGGCGGCCACGTCGCCCTGCGGCTCCCCCGCGTACCGGGCGCATTCGTCGGTGAGGGTCTCCAGCAGGGTCAGCGGGTCGGGCAGCGGGAACTCCGGCCCCCGCACCCAGGTGACCGCGAGGTCACCGGGCAGCCGCGCGGGCGGCACGAGCACATAGGACCCGCGGCAGTGCCACCGCAGCCCCGGATGCTCGTCCATCGTCTCCGGATGGCAGTCCAGCTCGCAGGGCCACCACTCGTCCTCGTCCTCCGGTGTCCCCCGCGTCGCGGTGAAGAAGAGCAGCCGGCCCTGTCCGTGCGCGCCCTCGGACTCGGCGACGGGCCCGACGTCGATCCCGTCGGCGAGCAGCCGCGCGAGGGCGGCGTGCCCGGCGTCAAGGGGCACGTCGAGTACGTCGTGCACCATGCCGGTCGCGGTGATGAAGTTGGCCCCCGGCTGGTGCCGCGCCCAGCGCTCGATCTGTGCGCGGTCGGTGGTGGACTGGGTCTGCCAGGCGAAGGAGACGGGGTGCCGGGCGGGCGTGGGACAGCCGATGCGGTCGCAGGAACAGCGGTAGCCGGCGGGGTGCGCGGCCGGGGCGAGCGGCAGTCCCGCGGCGGCGACGGCGAGCAGCAGGTCCTCACGGCGCGCGGCCTCGGCGTCGCCGTCCGCGCCCGCACGTGCCCGTCGGCGGAGCCATTGGGAGATCCTGCCCTGCGCGCCGGACGTCCGGCCGAACTCTGCGCCCATCTATCCCCTCACCTCGCCGTCGTGCGGAACAGCATGACCTATGGTCCCACCATCCTGCTCCTCGGGTGGCCGTAGCCCACATCCGGGGTAGCTGGGGTGATGCAAGGCGGGGGGTGACATAGCGCGTCATTACGGGCTAAGGAGCGATTTCCACTCCTACGGTGGTCGCCATGGTCACACGGACTGTGCTGTCACTTTCGGGCGTCACCGCCCTCGCCCTCACCGGGCCCACCGCCTTCCTGGCCCCGCTGGAGTGGGGCGGCGGCCCGCTCACGGTCGACGCGCTGCCGCCGTTCGTCTACACCGCGCACCGGGGCGGCGCCCTGGAGGTGCCGGAGAACAGCATGTCGGGCCTGATGACGGCGTTCGAGCGGGGCACGGCGCAGGTCATCGACGCCGATACGCGGATGCTGGCCGACGGCACCCTCGTGGTCCTGCACGACGCGACCCTGGACCGCACGACGTACGCGACGGGTCCGGTGAACCTGCTGACCGCCCGCGAGTGGCAGCACGTGCTGCTGCGGCCGCAGCGGCACGTGCCGGGCTTCTGGCGGATCGAGCGGCCGCCGACGGTGGCGGAGGTCCTCGACCGGTTCGGCGGACGGGTCATGCTGATGCTGGAGGCGAAGGACCCGGAGAGCCTGAACCGGCTGAGCGCGCTGATCCACGCGCGCGGCCTCGCCCGCTCGGTGTTCGTGAACTCCAACAAGCCCTGGGTGGCCCGGCGCGCGCACCACCTGGGCCTGCTCGCGCAGCTGTGGCGGTCGAAGCAGCAGATGCGCACGGACCGCCCGGAGCGCTGGTCGTCGTTCGTCGACGTCCTCGACGTGGACTACAAGGCGCGCGACGAGGATCTGCGGCGGGCGGTGAACTCCGGCGTCCGGCGGGTGTGGGCGCACACGGTGACCACGCCCGCGCAGCGCGACCGGGTGCTCCGGCTCGGCTGCAACGGCGTGATCACGGACGCCCCTGGCCTGCTGACGCGGACGCCGGTCAAGGGCGGCAAGAAGGCCGCGCGGCGCCCGCTGGGGCCGCTCAACCGGCGGTGATCCGCGCCGCCCCGCGGCGGGTCAGCGGGGCGCGATGCCGTACAGGGCGTACTCGACGAGCGTGTCGGCGTACGCGTGGGTGAGCGGTCCCGTGCGCTGCATCCAGCGCTGGGCGAGCGGGCCCGTCCACAGTTCGAGGGCGATGCGCGGGTCGACGTGCGCGGCGATCTCGCCGCGGTCCTGGCTCCGGCGCAGGCGCTTCACGTAGTGCTGGAGCTGGGGTTCGAGGAGCCTCTCGACGAACTCGGTGCCGAGCTCCTGGTTGACGACGCCCTCGGCGGCGAGCGCGCGGGCCGGGGCGTCGAACTTGGGGTCGGTCATCTCGTCGACGGTGGCCCGCAGCACGTACTTGAGGTCGGCTTCCAGATCACCGGTGTCCGGGATGTCGGTGGCGGGCTCCGCGAGCCCGGCCTCCTCGCTGAGCTGGGCGTTGGCCTGCTCGGCGAGGTCGAGGAAGGCGTCGAGCAGGACGGCGCTCTTGGAGGGCCACCAGCGGTAGATGGTCTGCTTGCCGACGCCCGCGCGGGCGGCGATCGCCTCGATGGTCATCTTGCCGTAGCCGACCTCGCCGACCAGGGCGAGAGCGGCGTCGTAGATCGCGCGGCGCGAACGCTCGCTGCGGCGCGTGGAGTCTGGTGCGGTCTTCTGGGCCATGCCGTCGAATGTAGCAGCGCCGCGAGACGCCGCGTCTCACCAGTGGCGGCGACACCGTAAATCCCCTCGACAAGACGGAGCGTCTCGTCTACTGTCGACGTATGGCGAGACGCAACGTCTCGCGGATTGCCGGTGTGACATCGGCAACGACCACTTCGAGGACTCACGGAGGTACGACCATGACGCGAAGCGGATCCGGAATGCTCGGCGTCGGCGGCACCCGCAGCAATCTGTCGCGCAAGGCGCTGCGCGGCGGCAGGGGCGCGGGCCGTGTCGGCGGCGGGCTCAGCCCCCAGGAGCAGAAGCGTGAGCTGCTGCGGAAGCTCCAGGAGGGCCGGGCGGCGAACAACGGCTCATGACGCCGGATGCCCCCGCGAACGAAAGGCTCCTGACCCCCGGAACCTCCGGTTCATGAGCAATTTCCCGTCCACACCACAGTTCGAGCCACCCAGATCACTGCGCGAAGGCTTCTCAGACCGCACCATGGGCAGCAATAGCCCCTGCGGTTCGTGAGGAGCCTTCGTTGCGTCAAGCTGCCCGGCGCGCCACACCCCGGCGCTACCTGATGTGCCCACCGGCGCACTTCAAGGTCACGTACTCCATCAATCCGTGGATGGACCCCGCCAAACCCGTCGACGTCCCGCTGGCCATCGCCCAGTGGGAGGACCTGCGCGACCGCTACCGCGCGCTCGGCCACACCGTCGAGGAGCTCGAACCCCGCCCCGACCTGCCGGACATGGTCTTCGCGGCCAACGGCGCCACCGTCGTCGACGGCCGGGTCCTGGGCGCCAGCTTCGCCTACCCCGAGCGGCAGGCGGAGGCGGCGGCCCATCTGGAATGGTTCCGTGCGCACGGCTTCGAGCACGTGCACGAGCCGACCCACATCAACGAGGGCGAGGGCGACTTCGCCGTCACGTCCTCGTACGTCCTCGCGGGCCGCGGCTTCCGCGCCAGCCCGCTGTCGCACGGCGAGGCCCAGGAGGTCTTCGGCCGCCCGGTGATCGGCCTGGACCTGATCGATCCGCGCTACTACCACCTGGACACCGCACTCGCGGTCCTGGACGACACGACGGACGACGTCATGTACTACCCGGGCGCGTTCTCGCCGGGCAGCCAGGCCGTGCTGAAGCGGCTGTTCCCCGACGCACTGATCGCCGAGGAGGCGGACGCCGAGGCGCTCGGCCTCAACGCCGTCTCCGACGGCCTGCACGTGCTGCTGCCGCAGGCGGCGACCGGGCTCTTCCAGCCGCTGCGCGACCGTGGCTACGAGCCGATCGGCATGGACCTCGGCGAACTGCTCAAGGGCGGCGGCAGCGTGAAGTGCTGCACCCAGGAGCTGCGGACGCGCTGAGCGCCCGTACCCGTGCGGGCGGCCGGAGCCGCCCGCACTCCTCCGTTCAGGAACCCAGGTCCGCCGGGCACAGGCGGCGCGGTCGGTCGTCGGTGCGCAGCTTCGCGTCGACGCAGCCGCCCGGGAGCCCGGCGCGGGCCTTCGTGCCGAAGTTGGCGGTGACGGTCAGGGTGCCGTCGCCGAAGACCGTGCGCTGGACGGCGCGGTCGCCGGTCAGCCACCGGAACGACGTGAGCGGCTCGGCCCCGGCCGCCTGGTGCAGGGGTGCGAAGTAGCGCTGGAGCGCGGCCAGTTCCTTTCCGTGCCGGGTCAGCGCGGGCCCGTCGAGCACGTAGTTGAGCGGCCGGTCGTACAGCATCGCGAGCAGCGCGCGCCGCGTCTTCTCGGCGGGCAGCTTCTCGTACGACAGCTCCCAGCGCTCGGCGCTGACGGTCGCGTCGTGCAGGGCTGTCCCGTACAACGGGACGCGGTAGCGCGGCGCGTACATGGCAGTGGAGAGGCCCGCGGGCAGGCGCACCGGCTTGAAGAACGCCTTCGGGGCGTTCTCCGGGTAGTAGCCGCCCCATTCCTCCCGGTCCTTCTGGAGTGTCCACAGGCCGTCGGCGACGGGGGTCGCGCTGCCGTGGTCGAAGGCGAGGGCCCGGTTGGCCCAGGCCTGGGCGGTCTCGGAGCCGAGGACGAGGCCGGAGGCGGTGATGCGGCGCATGCGCGCGAGGCGGTGGGCGCGGTCCTGGGCCTTGGTCATCGGATGGTCCGCGGAGTGGTCGCGGAACAGCTCGCCGGTGGCGTCCACGTCGAGGAAGTAGCTGTCGGCGCCGTTGCGGACCATCGCGCGGGTGCGGTCGGCCAGGTAGTGGCGGGCGGGCTCGGCACGCTCGAAGGCGGCGGAGCTCAAGTAGCAGCCCCGGCCGCCGAATCCGGTGTGCGGGGTGCCGTCGGCGTCGCGGACGCAGAAGTCCGGGTAGATCCGGCCGGGCCAGACGGAGGTGGGGCTGTCGGCGGTCTTCGGGTCCTGCCCGTTGGCGAAGGTGTCGTACGGGCCCACGAGGTAGCCGGCGTCCTTCGCCGCGGCGACCGCCTTCTCGTCCATGGGGCCGGGCCCCGCGTCGTACCCGAGCCACATGCGGTCGACGCCCAGCGCGCGCAGCCGCCGCACCCCGGCGGCGGTGCGGGCCTCGCCCCACAGATAGGCGTGGAAGGCGCCGAGGAGCTTCCGGACCGCGGGGTTCTGCCGGAACTTCGCGCGCAGGCTGCCGAGTCGGCCGCGTTCGGCGAGGTAGGCGCGGTAGTCGGCGGCGGGGGCGACCGGGTTACCGTCGGTCAGGGCGAGCGTGACGGTGTACGCGCGGGTGCCATCGGCGCGGCGGAACGCGTGCCGGGCGGTGGTGCGCAGCCGCCCGCGGTCCTTCGTGAAGGCCAGCGAGGTGCCGATGTCGGTCGGGGTGAGGTAGCTGACGCCGTGCCGCCCCGCGGAGTACCCCCACAGCGGCAGCGTGAGGTCGGCGCCCACGTCGACGCTCGTGCCCGCGAGGCGGCCGTCCCCCGAGGTCCAGAAGGGGTCGGCCACGGGGATGTCGAGCCCTTCGCCGCGCGGGAGTTGCAGGCTCGCGGCGGCCGGGGCGCCGACGCCCGTCACGGGCCAGCGCAGCGTGGTGTCGCGGCGGGCGGCGAAGCTCAGGGCGAGGCGGCCGTGGTCGGCCCGGGCGGTGACGTCGAGGCCGCGCTCGGGGTAACTCCAGCGGACCCGGCCGCCGTTGAGCCGCCGTACGGGTCCCGGCGCGCCGAGCGGTGTCGCGGCGGCGGCCGACAGGAGCCGGTCGTGGCCGCCCCGGGTGCGGGCGCGCACGGCGAGCGTGGCGGTGTCCACGACGGCGGTGCCGCCGCGGACGGCCAGTTCGACCCGGGTGCCGGAGGCCCGCTCCGGGGCGGCCGCGGCGGGGGCGCTCCCGGCGGCGAGGGCCAGGGCGAGCCCGAGGGCTGTGATCTTGATGGACATGGTGACGTGGATAGTCACCGGTCTTAAGGACTTCCTAAGAAGTCCCTCCCGGCCCCCGGTCGCAGACCCGTCTACGCCTCGGGCCAGGCGTCGCCCCAGGCGGCGTCCCGTGCGTCCCGGTAGAGGGCCCCGTGCCGCTTCGTCACGGTCTCCCGGCGCAGCGCGCCCTCCGCCTCGCACAGGTCGAGGAGGACCTGGCCCTTGCGGATCTGCGGCTTGCGGACCACGCGGCGGGGCGCGGGCGCGAGGCCTGCCGCGGCGGGCCCGTCGCCGCGGACCGCGGCGACGTAGGCGAACTTCTCGTCCTCGTACGCCAAGGAGCCGCCCTTGACCTTGCGGTGCAGGGAGGAGCGGCTGACCCGGGCGGAGAAGTGGCACCAGTCGCTGCCCGGCACGATCGGGCAGGCGCCGCTGTGCGGGCACGGCGCGGCCACGCGGAACCCGGCCGCGACGAGCCGGTCGCGGGCCTGAAGGACGCGGGCGTAGCCGTCCGGGGTGCCGGGCTCCACCACGACCACGGCGTCGGTGGCGGCCCGGGCGGCCACGTCGACGACCCAGGCCCGGTCGTCGCCGGTCAGCTCGCCGAGGACGTACGAGATGGTGACGAGGGCGGTGGGCGCCACGGTGAGCGACGCGCCGATGCGGGCGCGCTGCCACTGGGCCGCGGCCAGGTCCGGGTGCGCGGCGGCCAGTTCGCGGCCGAGGTCCAGGGCGGGTTCGGCCCAGTCCAGGACGGTGACGGGCCGCTCCCCCGGCCAGGTGGCGCTGACCGCCCAGGTGGCGGCGCCCGTGCCGCCGCCGATGTCGGTGTGCCCGGCCGGGGCCCAGTCCTCGGGGGCCGCGGCGGCGAACGCCCGCAGGGCGCAGTGCACGGCCTCGAAGGTGGCGGGCATCCGGTACGCCGCGTACGCCGTCACGTCGGCGCGGTCCCGCAGGACGGGCGCCTCGGTCGGGGTGGTGCCCCGGTAGTTCGCGATCAGCCGGTCCACGGCCTGGGCGGCGGCGCGCGGAGGGAGGTCCTCCAGGAGCTCTGCGAGGGCGGTGCGGAGGGTCTCGGCGGGGGAAAGGTGGTCGTGCACCTGTCGATTTTAGGCCCCTCCCCTCCCTGCCCCTCCCCTCCCCGCCCCGCACCGCACGCCCCGGGCCGGAGGCCGGGGTCAGCGGAGGGCTCGGGCGAGGGTGGTGGCCGCGTGGGCCCGGGGGGCGTTGGCCGGGGGGCGCCGGCGGGGGTGGACCGTGTTGGCCAGGAGGATCAGGAACGTGTCCGAAGCCCGGTCGAGGACGAGCGACGTACCCGTGAACCCGGTGTGCCCCGCGGCCCCGCGCCCCGCGAGCTCCCCCATGAACCACCCCTGGTCGACGGCGAAGCCGAGCCCGGGCGGCGCCAGCATCAGATCGACGTGGGCGGACCCCAGGACGCGCGCGGTCCCGTACGCGCCCCCGCACAGCAGCGCCCGGCAGAACACGGCGAGGTCCCGCGCGGTGGAGAAGAGCCCGGCGTGGCCCGCCACGCCCCCGAGCGCCCAGGCGTTCTCGTCGTGGACCTCGCCGCGCAGCATCCCCCGGTCGGCCTTCGCCCAGGGCCTGCGCTGGTCCTCGGTGGCGGCCGCCCCGGGGCACGGGCCGAAGCCGGTGGCGGTCATGCCGAGCGGCCGGGTGATGCCGTCGCGGACGAGGACGTCGAGCGGGCGCCCGGTGACGCGGTGCAGGAGGTGCTGGAGGAGCAGCAGGTTCAGGTCGGAGTAGAGGTAGGCGCCGGGCGGACCGGAGGGCGCCTCGACCCGCAGCGCCCGCAGCCGCGCGGCCCGGTCGGGGTGCTCGTACAGCGGCAGCTCGGGCCGGAGTCCTGACGTGTGGGTGAGGAGCTGGCGCACGGTGACGCCGTGCGCGGCGGCGCCCGTGAACTCGGGGACGTACCCCCCGACCGGCTCGTCGAGCCCGATGGTGCCGCGCTCCAGCTGCTGCACGACCGCCACGGTCGTGAACAGCTTGGTGAGCGAGGCCAGGTCGAAGGGGGTGTCCACGGTCATCGCCGCGCGCCGCTCGGGCGGCAGCTCGACACCGGCGTCGGCGTGCTCGTCGTACGCGGCGTACCGCACCGCCCAGCCCGCCGCCTCGGCCACCGCGATCACCGGGCCGCGCCCGGCGAGGACCACGGCGCCCGCGCACCAGGGCCGGGGCCCGCGCGTCAGCTCCCGTACGTCGTGGACGAGGCGGGCGAGGGCCTCGGGGTCGAGACCGGCGCGGTCCGCGGTGCCCGGGCGCAGCACCCGGGGCGGCGTCAGCGGTCCGCCCCCTCCGGCTCCTGATGGGTACTGGTGTTCCGCTGCCACGGGCGGCACAGTCCCACGAAGCAGCCGACGGCCGCCAGTGCGCAGGCCAGCTGGACGACGGCCATCGGTACGGCGGTCTTCTCGCCCGCGATGCCGACCAGCGGCGAGGCGATGGCGCCGATCAGGAAGGAGGAGGTGCCGAGCAGCGCGGAGGCGGAACCGGCGGCGTGCTTGGTGCGCATCAGGGCGAGGGCGTTGGTGTTGGGCATGGCCAGGCCCATCGCCGACATCAGGACGAAGAGCCCGGCGGCCACCGCGCCGAGGCCGACGTCGCCGAAGACGCCGCTCGTCATCAGGAGCAGCGCGGTCGCGGCGAGCGTGATGACGACGAGCCCGAACCCGAGCGCCTTGTCGAGGCTGACCCGGCCCACGAGCAGCTTGCCGTTGATCTGGCCGACGGCGATCAGGCCGATGGAGTTCACGCCGAACAGGAGGCTGAAGGTCTGCGGCGAGGCTCCGTAGATCTCCTGGATGACGAACGGGGAGGCGGAGATGTACGCGAACAGGGCGGCGAAGGCGAAGCCGCCCGCGACCATGTAGCCGGTGAAGACGCGGTCCGCGAGCAGTCCGCGCATGGTGCGCAGGGCCTCGGCGGTGCCGCCGCCGTGCCGGTCCTCGGGCGCGAGGGTCTCCGGCAGGCTCCGCCACACGAGCAGGGTCAGGGCGATGCCGACGACCGTCAGGACGACGAAGATGCCGCGCCAGTCCGTCAGGCGCAGGACCTGGCCGCCGATGAGCGGTGCGACGACCGGGGCGACGCCGGAGATCAGCATCAGGGTGGAGAAGAAGCGGGCCATCTCCACGCCGTCGTACAGGTCGCGCACCACGGCCCGCGCGATCACGATCGCGGCGGCGCCCGCGAGGCCCTGGAGCAGCCGGAAGGCGATGAGCAGCTCGGCGGTGGGGGCGAGCGCGCAGATCGCCGTCGCGAAGACGTAGACGAACAGGCCGGCCAGGAGGGGGCGGCGCCTGCCCCACTTGTCGCTCATCGGCCCCACGACCAGCTGGCCGAGGGCCATGCCCATGAGGCAGGCGGTGAGGGTGAGCTGGATGGTGGCGGCCGGGGCGTGCAGGGCGTCGGTGACCTCCGGCAGGGCCGGGAGGTACATGTCCATGGAGAGCGGGGGCATGGCCGTGAGGCCGCCGAGGATGAGGGTGACGAGGGCTCCGGTCGCCACGCGCAGGGCCCCGCGGTTCGCGGGGCCCGCGGACTCGGCGGCGCCCTCCCGGGCCGCGGCGCCCCCGCCGCCTATGTGCCCTTCGGACTGTGTGCCCGTCCCCTGCCCGCGCTCGGCCATCGCGCCCCTCCCGGTAGTTGTCACGTCCCCCTATCGTCGCAGGCGCCGGGGAGTGCCCTCGCGGGACGCCCCAGATCCGCCCCTTTCCGAACCGGGGGCCACCGCCCCCGCACCCCTGCATTTTCGGCGCTCCGCGCCTCGTCCTCGAACGCCGGACGGGCTGGACCTTCCAGCCCCCCGGCGTTCGAGGAGCGGAGGGTCAGGCCGGGTGCAGGCCCGGGTTGCCCGCCTCGGTGACGAAGGACGCCGCCGTCGTCAGCGGGGCGCCGGGGGTCGTCACGGCGGACACGGTCTTGAAGTCGGCGCGGGCCTCGTCGCGGTCCAGGCCGACGGTCACGTAGCCGCGACGGCCGTTGTAGAACTTCAGGTGCGGGTTGGCCTTCATGTACGTCTCCCAGTTGGCGGGCCGCTCGGAGCCGTCCTTGCCGCTGGCGATGGACGTGGCCACGATCTCCGTGCCGACGACCTTCGACGACGGCTTGTCGAAGTCGTCGAGGATGTCGAAGGCGTAGCCGACGTGCACGTCGCCGGTGAGGACCATGAGGTTCTCGACGCCGGCGGCCTTCGCCCCGGCGAGGACCCGCTGCCGCGAGGCGGCGTAGCCGTCCCACGCGTCCATGCTGACCTTGGCGACGGGGTTCAGGTCGAGCTTGCGCTGGGAGAAGGTGACCTGCTGCGGGACGACGTTCCACAGGGCGCGCGAGCGGCGCCAGCCGTCGACGAGCCAGCGCTCCTGACCGGCCCCGGTGATGGTCCGCCTGGGGTCGAGCGACTCGGGCCCGGGGACGTGCGCCCCGTCGCCGTACGCCTGGTCGGAGCGGTACTGCCGGGTGTCGAGGATGTCGAACTGGGCGAGGCGGCCCCACTGGAGGCGGCGGTAGAGCTGCATGTCGGGCCCGGCGGGCCGCTGCGGGCGGCGCAGCGGCTGGTTCTCCCAGTACGCGCGGTACGCGGAGGCGCGGCGCAGGAGGAACTCCTCGGGCGGGTTGCCGTTCTCGTCGATGTCGTCGGCGTAGTTGTTCTCGACCTCGTGGTCGTCCCAGGTGACGACGAAGGGGTGCGCGGCGTGCGCGGCCCGCAGGTCGGGGTCGGTCTTGTAGAGCGCGTACCGGCGGCGGTAGTCGTCGAGGGTCTGCGTCTCGCGGTTGAAGACGTCGGGCAGGACGCGGTCGGTGTACTTGCGGGCGCCGCCGACGGAGTTCACGGCGTACTCGTAGAGGTAGTCCCCGAGGTGGAAGACGACGTCGACGTCCTCGTCGGCGAGGTGCTTGTACGCGGTGAAGTAGCCGTCGTGGTACGCCTGGCAGGACACGGCGGCGAGGGTGAGGGCGCCGGTGCGGCCGTGCGGGCGCGGCGCGGTGCGGGTGCGGCCGGTGCCGGAGGTCCACTTGCCGGTGCGGAAGCGGAAGTAGTACGCGCGGTCGGAGTCGAGGTGGTCGACCTGGACGTGCACGGAGTGGTTGAACTCGGGGTGCGCGGTCGCCGTGCCGCGTCTGACGCCGCGGCGGAAGCGTTCGTCGCGGGAGAGCTCCCAGTGAACGGTGACGCGTTCGGCGGGCAGGCCGCCGTTCTCCTCGAACGGCTGCGGCGCGAGCCGGGTCCACAGCAGGACGGAGTCGTGCTGCGGGTCGCCGGACGCGACGCCCAGGGTGAACGGGTCGTCGGAGATGCGTGCGGCGTCGAGTTCGGCGGCGCCCGCGACACCCGCCGTGGGCAGGTTGGTGGCGAAGGCGAGCGCGGCGGCCGCGCCGGTGCCCGTCAGGAAGCGACGCCGACCCAAGTGGCGTGCTGCCGCGCGGAGTTCGGGTGCGTGCTGACCTGAAGCTGACATGTGCCCCTCCCGGACAATGGCTGTACGGTGCATTGGAGTGCCGAGGGACGACGATGGACTGTCGCGTACACAACAGCCATATGTCGAGCAGATGATGTCCGAGTTGCGGACCCTCCCGTACGCTGCGGGGCCATGAACGCTGAGCGAACGGCATCCCCCAACGCCCGTCGGACGGACCTTCAGGACCAGCGGACGGACCCTCAGGAGGCCCCGGAGGCCGCCCGCGAGACGGCTCCGGAGACAGATTCGGGGGCCGCCGCGAGGACGGCCGTGGTCACGGGGGCAGGGTCCGGAATCGGCCGGTCCGTCGCCCTGGAACTGCTCCGCGCGGGCTGGTCGGTGGCGCTCGCGGGCCGCCGGGACACCACGCTGCGCGAGACGGTCGACTTGGCCGCGGCCGAGCTCGGGGACGCCGTCCGCGAGCGGGCGCTGTGCGTGCGGACCGACGTCTCCGAGCCCGACGACGTCACCGCGCTCTTCGCCGCCGCGCGCGAGCGGTTCGGACGGCTCGGCCTGCTCTTCAACAACGCCGGTACGTTCGGGCCCGGCGGCGTGCCCGTCGAGGAGCTGCCGTACGACGCCTGGCGCCACGTCGTCGACACGAACCTCAACGGCGCCTTCCTGTGCGCGCAGGCCGCGTTCCGGCAGATGAAGGAGCAGGAGCCGCGGGGTGGCCGGATCATCAACAACGGCTCGGTCTCCGCGCACGCGCCGCGCCCGCACTCCGTCGCGTACACCGCCACCAAGCACGCCCTCACGGGCCTGACCAAGTCCCTGTCCCTGGACGGACGCCCGTACCGCATCGCCGTCGGCCAGATCGACATCGGCAACGCGGCGACGGACATGACCGCGCGCATGCGCTCCGGAATCCTCCAGGCCGACGGGGACGTCGCGGTCGAGCCGGTGATGGACGTGGCCGACGTGGCGCGCACGGTGCGGCACATGGCGGAGCTGCCCCTTGAGGCGAACGTGCAGTTCGCCACGGTGCTCGCCACGGCGATGCCGTACATCGGGCGCGGCTGACCGCCCTACGCCGGACGCGGTGGACAGAGAACTCCCTTGTGCCGAAGGGCGGATGACGCTCCTACGGATTTCGTACGAGCCGGGTACCAAGTTCCGGCCACACGCCGGATTCCACCTCCGGGGCCACGACCGCCCCGCTAGGCTCGGCAGCTCTCCACGGAAACTTCACACTTGGAGCACACCTTGCGCATTCGTTCCGCCGCCACGGCCGTCCTCGCAGCCACCGCACTCACGGCCCCGCTGCTCGCGGCGGCCCCCGCGTCCGCGGCCCCGCGCCACCAGGGGGGTCTGCACCTCGGCTTCATCCAGTACGACAGCCCGGGCCGGGACACCTCCGCCCGCGCCTCGGTCAACGGCGAGTGGGTGAACATCCACAACAGCTCCGGCAGCCCGATCCAGCTCAAGGGCTACAAGCTGAAGGACAACACCAACTACACCTACACCTTCGGCAGCTACAAGATAGGCGCGGGCAAGACCGTGAAGGTCCGCACCGGCAAGGGCACCAACGCCTCCGGCGTGCGCTACTGGGGCCGCGGCTGGCACGTGTGGAACAACACCACCGACAAGGCCCGGCTGATCAAGCCGAACGGCTCGCAGCTCGACTCCTGCTCCTGGACCACCCGCGACCAGGGCTCCAAGAACTGCCACTGAGCCCGCTGAGCCCGCACGGGGCCCGCGCGCACGCCGCCGCGCGGCCGGGAATGCCTCCGGCCGCGCGGCGGTTGTCGTCCGGCATGAGCACATCGGACCAGCACGCCCAGGCCATCGACGTACTGCGCTACACCGCCTTCGCCACCGACCCCGCCGGCGGCAACCCCGCCGGTGTCGTCCTCGACGCCGCCGGGCTCGACGACGCGCGGATGCTCGCGATCGCCGCGGACCTCGGCTACAGCGAGACGGCGTTCGTGACGCCCGGGCCCGCCGGACTCGGGCCCGAGGGCCGCGCCTTCACCGTGCGGTACTTCAGCCCGCAGGTTGAGGTCCCCTTCTGCGGCCACGCCACCGTGGCCACGGCGGTCGCCCTCGCCGAGCGCGACGGGCCCGGCGACTTCGCGTTCGCGACCCTGGCCGGCACCGTGCCGGTCACCGTCGCGAAGGACGGCGGGACGCTGCGCGCCACCCTCACCAGCGTCGAGCCGAAGGTGAGCGAGGCCCCCGCGGCCGACGTCACCGAGGCGCTCGCCGCCCTCGGCTGGGCGGCGGACGACCTCGACCCGGCGCTGGAGCCGCGCGTCTCCTACGCGGGCGCCCGGCATCTGATCCTCGCGGCGGCCACGCGCGAGCGGCTCGCCGACCTGGACTACGACTTCGAGCGGCTGAGGTCCCTGATGCTGCGGCTCGACGTGGTGACGGTCCAGCTGGTCTGGCGGGAGACCCCGTCCGTCTACCACGTGCGGGACCCGTTCCCCGTCGGCGGCGTCGTCGAGGACCCGGCGACCGGCGCGGCAGCGGCGGCGTTCGGCGCCTACGCGCGCGAGCTCGGCCTGGTGCCCGCAGCGACGGAGCTGACCCTCCACCAGGGTGTGGACATGGGGCGTCCCGGGGTGCTCACGGTGACGCTGCGCGAAGGGGACGCCCGGGTGCGCGTGTCGGGCGCGGCGGTCCGCATCCCGGGCTGACCTCCGGCCGTGGTTCAGGCCTGACCGGTCTCGAAGCGGGACACCTTCCCGCCGTCCACCGTGAACTGCCACTTGGTGCGCATCGCGCCCCAGGTGTCGTTGCGGTAGTCGGCCACGAGGGCGCGGCCGTCGTCCGCCTCCGACTCGACGTCCATGTGGCCGTTGGAGGAGAAGGCCTCGCGCTCCAGCCACTCCTGGAGGTTCCGGTCGGAGCCGTCGTCGGACATGGTCGCGTCGGGCGTGAGCAGGTCCGTCAGGGCGGACTTGTCGCCCGCGTTCAGGGCGGTGACGAAGGCCCTCACCGTCGGGTCGCTGAGCTGGTTCACCGGAATCGTCATGCGTCCACGGTCACACCGGGGCGCCGGTCCCGCCACCGCGGCCCCGCGTCCGGCTCCGGCGGCGGCTCACCCGGACGGCGGGCCGCACCGCGTGGGCGGGGCCGTCCCGGTGGACGGTGGAGGAGAGCGCCCCGCGCGGGGCGTCCCCTCGTCCCGAGCCCGCCCTGGAGCCCGCCGTGACCTGTCGCCGTTCCCACCCGTGCGCCCGCCCCGACCGGCGCGACATCGGCCTGCTGCTGCTCCGCACCGGCACCGGCGCGGTGCTCGCCGCGCACGGCTCGCAGAAGCTGCTCGGCTGGTTCGGGGGCGGCGGGATCGAGGGCACCGGCGCGTACTTCGAGTCCGTCGGCTACCGGCCGGGCAAGGTCAACGCCGTGCTCGCGGGGCTCGCGGAGGCGGGCGGGGGCACGCTCCTCGCGCTCGGCCTCGCCACGCCCGCGGCCGGGGCCGCGGCCGCCGGGGCCATGGCCGGGGCGGCGCCCGTGCACGCGCCCAACGGCTTCTTCAACCAGAGCGGCGGCTTCGAGTACCCGGCGGTCCTCGGCCTCGTCTCGGCGGCGCTCGCGGTCACGGGGCCGGGGCGCCTGTCCGCCGACCACGCGCTCGGGGACGTCCTCAACCGGGCCTGGATGGCACCGGCGGCACTCCTCGCCACGGGCGTTGCGACGGCCGCGCTCATCGCCACGCGGAGGCGGGCCCTGCGGGACGCGGAGGGCTGACCTCGGACCGGGTTGATCGGCCTGCGGCCTCGTCCTCAAACGCCGGACGGGCTGAAAGATCTCCGGTGCGGGCCGTGGGTATTCAGCCCGTCCGGCGTTTGAGGACGAGGCGCGGAGCGCCGATAAACGGGGGTGCGGCCCCCGCCCGTCCCGGTTAGCGTCGGGCCCCATGACCTCCACGGACGCCCCGCCCCGCCTCACCCGTCTCGCCTTCCACGGGCCCCTGTCCGAGGCGCGGGCCGCCCGGATCGTGGCGCGGGCGGCCGAGTCGCTGACGGCCGCGGAGCGGCCCACCGTGCTCGACCTCGGCTGCGGCTGGGGCGAGCTGACGCTGCGGCTCCTGGAGGCGGTGCCCGGGGCCACCGCCGTCGGGGTCGATCTGCACGAGGAGGACCTGGCGCGGGGCCGGGCCCTGGCACGGGCCCGGGGGCTCGCGGACCGCGTGGAGTTCGTGGCCGAGTCGGCGACGGACACCGCGCGCGGCCCGGCCGACGTCGTGCTGTGCCTCAGCTCCGCCCACGCCCTGCTCCCGGCCGGCGCCGAGCCCCCGTACGCCGCCGACGCGCTGCGCGCCCTGCGCCGCCTGGTGCGGCCCGGCGGGCGCGTCGTCCTCGGCGAGGGGTTCTGGCAGCGCACGCCGACGGCGGCGGAGCTGGCCGGGATGTGGCCGGACGCCCGCGCCGACGAGCACCTGCACCTGGGCGGCCTGGTGGACGCGGCGGTCGCCGCGGGCTTCCGGCCGATGTGGGTGGAGACGGCGAGCGCCGAGGAGTGGGAGGAGTTCGAGTCCGCGTATCTGGCGGACGTCGAGGTGTGGCTCGCGGCGAACGCCGCGCATCCGCGGGCGGCAGCGGCGCGCGAGCGCGCGGACCGGCACCGCGCGGCCTGGCTGCGCGGCTACCGCAGCGTGCTCGGCACCGCCTATCTGACGCTCGTCCCCGTCGGCTGAGCCGCCGCTAGCCCCGCCCGAACCAGTGCTCGGCCAGCGCGTCGAGCGTCGGCTCGGGCGGGGCGGGCAGTTCGCGCAGGTACCAGGGCAGGTTGCTGTAGACGTGCAGCAGCGTGAGGGCGAGCAGCTCGCGGGGCTCGAAGGCGCGGCCGTACGCCGCCGTGAGGCGGGTCATGAGGCGGGGGTCCGCGCGGGTGACGAAGAGGCCGACGGCCACGAAGTCGTACGCCGGGTCGCCGATCATCGCGGGCTCGAAGTCGAAGAGCCCGGTGAGCCGCCAGCCGTCCGGCGCGGGCGCGGCGAGCAGGTGCTCACGCATGAACTCGGTGTGCAGCAGGGCCCGGCGGGCCCCGGCCGCGGGCTCCCCGACCGCGTCGAGGAAGTCCGGAATCTGCTCCAGCCAGTGCTCGGGGAGGTGCCGGGCGCGCTGCCGCTCGACCGCGCCCGCCCGCTGCCGGGCCAGGAACGCGTCCCAGTCGCCGGGCCCGAGGACGTCCGCGAGCGGCGCGTGGTCGAGGGCGTGCAGCGCGGCGAGCGTCTCCCCGGCCCGCTCGGCGAGCCGCTCCCGGTCGGCCGGGGGCACGCGCGGCCAGGCGTGGTGCAGGCCCTCGCCGGGGAGCCGGGACATCAGGACGTAGCGCCAGCCGTTCTCGTACGCGCCGAAGGAGTGGACCCGCGGGGTCGCGACGGGCAGGCGGCCGTGCACGTGGGTGAGGACGCGGGCCTCGGCGACGCCGTCGTCGGCCGACGCGGCGGGGAAGAGCTTGAGCACGAGGTCGTCGCCGACGGCGTAGACGGGCTGGGAGCCTTCGCGGAAGCGGGTCAGCGGCGCCCCGGCGACGCCGAGCCGGGCGCACAGGTCCGCCGCGCCGGGCCGCATCACGGCCTCGTCCGGGACGATCGCGTCCCACTCCTCGTCGGTACGTACGGGGGGCAGCATGATCGGCAAGGTAGGCGGGCGCGGGCGCGGCGGCAACGGGATTTCGCGCGAGGGCGCCGCCGCCCGCCGTCCGGACGGCGGCGCCCCTGCGGGGCGGTCAGAAGACGAACGGCCCCGGCTTCTGCTCCGACGTCGCGTTGCACGTCACTGTGGCGCCGAAGACCACGACCTTGAGGGACTTGGCCGCGAGGCTGTCGCCGGGGGCGACGGTGCCGTTGAGCGGGCCGCTGGAGATGGGGCTGCCCGCCGGTATGGCCGGGTTGGCGTTGCCGGTGAAGGTGGTGGTGCCGGTGCCGTTCTTGGTGAGGGTGAGGGTGGAGTTGACCGCGCCCGCGCCGATGGCGATCGGCGCGGTGATCGCGGACGTGGAGAGCTCGATGGTGGCGCTGGTGCCGTTCTGCGTGGCCTTGAGGGTGGCCGCGCCCGCGCCGAACGAGCCGCACTCGAAGTCGAGGGTCGCCGTCTGCGGGTCCACGGCGGCCGAGGTGGGGGCGAGGACGAGGGCGCCGAGCGTGAGCGCGCCGGTGCCGAGTGCCGAACAGAGGACGAGTCTGCCGTGCCTCATGGAATGGCCTGCCTTCAATGGGGGGAGTGTGGGGTGCCGCCTCGCCGAACACGCCCCCGCACCATGGCGGCTGACGGTGTGTCAGCGATTTGGGTTGGGGGCATTGAGGCATGCGCCCCCAGAGGTGGCAAGGGACACTCTCTTGATTTTTGACATGTCACGACCAAAACCGGCCGAGCCGCCCGCGCTCGGCACTCCGCCACCTGGCGCACGCACCGGAGCGAAAGCCGTGAACGCGCCCCGTCGTGCGATGAACACACCGGTGAACGGCTACCATCGCCGGAACCGACCCCCTACGACCCGACCTGGAGGGCTCCCCGTGTCCGAACCGCGCCTGGGTGTGGCCATCGTGACCATGGGCAACCGCCCCAAGGACGTCGACGCCCTCCTGGAGTCCGTCGCCAAGCAGGACGTCCCGCCCACCCGGGTCGTCATCGTGGGCAACGGCACCGAGCTGCCGGACTTCCCCGCCTACCCCGGCGAGGTCACCGCGATCGCCCTCGACGAGAACCTGGGCTGCCCCGGCGGGCGCAACGTCGCCCTGCGCCGCCTGCGCGAGTTCGGCGACGTGGACGTGGCGGTCGAGCTCGACGACGACGGGCTGCTCGTCGACCCCGACGTGTTCCGGACCGTCCGGCGCCTGTTCGCCGAGGACCCGCGCCTCGGCGTCGTCGGCTTCCGGATCGCCGACGAGCACGGCGAGACCCAGCGCCGCCACGTGCCGCGCCTGCGCGCCAAGGACCCGATGCGCCGGGGTTTGGTCACGTCCTTCCTCGGCGGCGGCCACGCCTTCTCCATGGAGATGCTGGAGCGCACCGGCGACTGGCCCGCCGACTTCTTCTTCACCCACGAGGAGACCGACCTCGCCTGGCGCGCGCTCGACGACGGCTGGAAGGTCCTGTACGAACCGGCGCTGCTGCTCCAGCACCCCAAGACGTCCCCCGCCCGGCACGCCGTCTACTACCGGATGACGGCCCGCAACCGCGTCTGGCTCGCCCGGCGCCGCCTCCCACTGCTCCTCGTCCCCCTCTACCTGGCGGTGTGGACCCTGCTCACGCTGGCGCGCACCCGGTCCCTCGGCGGCCTGCGCGCCTGGGCGGGCGGCTTCGTCGAGGGCGTGCGCACGCCGTGCGGCGAGCGGCGGCCGATGAGCTGGCGCACGGTGTGGCTGATGACGAGGCTGGGACGCCCGCCCCTCATCTGACCGCCGCTCGGCCGACCCGTCCCGGAGAGAGGCCCGCGCCGCCCCGGCTACGGCAGGAACGCCCAGACGAACGCCGCGAGGATCGGCAGGACCAGGACGTCGGTCCACTCCACCCGGAAGCGGCGCCGCACGGGCGCCGACGCCACGGCATCGGCCTGCCGCACCGCGTGCCGCAGCTCCCTCCGGGCGGCCTCGGCCCGGCGCCCGTCGAACACCGAGCGCGTCATCGCCCACGGCAGCACTGTGCCGACGCCCTCCACGTGCAGCGCCCCGCCCCGCCCCGCCCGGCCGAGCAGCCGCACGTCGGCCAGGCACGCCTCGTACACGAAGAACGGATTGCGGATCACGAGCCGCTTCTCGTCCCACTCCACGGACGGCGTGAGCCCGGTGCGGACCAGGACCCAGGTCACCCCGGCCGGCAGGGCGAGGGCCAGGGAGACGTCCCAGACGTCGCGCGGCCCCTCGCCGCCCCCGAAGAGGAACTGGACGGCGACCACCGCCATCATGGCCACGATCGCCCACGAGGCCCGCCGTACGGGCCTGTTGGTGTAGTGCATGTGCTTGTACGCCTCACACTCCGGGCCGCCCGGCGGGGGCGCCGCGCGCGTGGCACGGCACCCCCTGACCGGGCGGACTGCCTCTAGCAGTACCGCATCTTCCAGCTCATCCCGCAGGTGAGCGTGCCGGTCCACGCGTTGCCCGCGTAGGACCACGCCGTCCTGCGGTACGAGAACCGCTTGGCGTGGCGGCCGCGGCCCGCGGCGTGCTTGCCGCCCCGGGCGAAGCCCTTGCTGGACTTCCACCACGATCCGGCGGCGAAGCGGCCCGCGCCGACGCCGACCGCGGTCCAGGCCGCCGACTTGGCCGTCGACCTCCAGTACTTCTTCGTCCGCCACTTGCCGCCGCGGCCGTCGGCCGCCGACGTGGCGGCGAACACGGCGACACTGGCGATCGCGCAGGTGCCCGCCGAGGCGACGATGCACGCCGCCGTCGCGCCGTACCCGGCGTACGTCCGCCAGTTCTTGCGGACGTTGCGGCCCACCCGCTTCAGGCCGCGCTTGACCTTCTTCCACCACTTGCCGTCGAGGTCGAAGCGGTTGACGGGGTCGCCGCCCACGTACTCGTAGGCGTTGTTGCCGCCGCCGTAGACCGGGTCGACGGACAGGAAGCGGCCGGTGGCCGGGTTGTACAGGCGCACGCCCATCAGCGTGAGACCGGTGAGGGTCTCGGCCGAACGCTGCTTGCCGCCCAGCCAGTTGTAGCGGGTCGGCGCCTGTCCGGCGCGCGGGTTGCCGTACTCGTCGGAGTCGAGCGCGACGGGCGCCCGGCTCTTGTCGAGGGGCAGCTGGAGCGCCACGTCGCCGTGGACGGTGGTGAGCTGGAGGACCGTGCCGCCGCTGTTCTCCGTGGTCGCGGCCAGGTCGCCGGAGGCGGAGTCCACCATGCGGGTCAGGGCGCCGGTGGCGGTGTCCTCCACGATCCAGCGGGGGTTGTCGCCGTCGCTGTCGTAGTGGTTGACCTTGGACCGCTCCTTGGTCCAGGTGGTGCCGGAGCCGGACTCGACCGTCCAGGAGCGGAACCGCAGGGCGGCGTCCAGCTGCCAGGTCTGCCGCTTGCCGCCCTCCGTCTGCCGGTGCACCAGGTCGTTGGCGTAGTGGCCGAGCGAGCCGGTGCCGGGCGCCGTGGTGGTGCGGCCGAAGGCGTCGTAGGCGTACCCGGCGTCGACGAGCCGGTCGGCGCTGTCGTAGGTGTGCTTGGCGGTGGTGCCTCCCGATGCGGGGCAGTCGGCGCCCGGCGTGGCGGTCGCGGTGGTCAGGGAGGTGCGGTTGGCGCGCGCGTCGAAGCCGTAGGCGCGGCGCGTGCACACCGTCTCCGCGGTGTCCTCGACGGTGGTCAGCCGGCCCGTGGCGTCGTAGCGGTAGCTCTGCCCCGACCAGCCCGCGTGCTCGGTGACCTGGCCGTGGACCGACTTGGTCACGGTGTCGGAGTAGACGGTGGTGCCGTCGCCGTCCCGCGTGTAGGTGCGGTCCGTGACCGCGCCCGAGGTGTCCTCGGTCTGCGTGAGGGTGTAGCCGCCGGGCAGCTTCTCGCTCTCCACGGAGCCGTCGGCGTCGTACGCGGCCTGGAACGTGCCCGCGACGGAGTCGACGGTCTTCGTGGCCAGACCGCGGGGCTCGGCCGCGGTGTCGTAGGTGTACGTGACCGTGGACGGCGCCGTGTCGGTCACCTTCACGGGCCGGCCGAGCAGGTCGTACTCGGTGGTCGTGGTGCCGCCGTCGGCGTCCGCGTACGCGACCTGGCGGCCCAGCTTGTCGAACGTCTTGGTGAGGCTGCCGCCCGTGGGCGACGTCGTCCGCACCGCCTGTCCGGTGGCCGGGTCGTACTCGGTCGTGGACTCCGGGACCTTCTCGCCGGTGCCGCCGGTCACGGCCACCCTGGTCTGGCGGCCCGCGTCGTCGTACGCGGTCGTGGTCGTGCGGGTCACACCGTTCGCGGTCTCGGTGACCTTCGCGGGGCTGCCCCACCAGTCGTACTCGGTGACCGAGGTCGGCAGCTCCTTGGGGTTGCTGCCGCCGCCGGTGACGTCGCCGCCCGGCGCGACCTCGCAGACCAGGTCGGCCCACTCGGGGCGCCCGGCGCACCGGCCGCTGCCCGTCGCCGACCAGTAGCTGGTCACGCGCGTCCCGGCGTCCGAGCCGTTCGCGCCCGGCAGGAGCTGCTTGACGACCCGGCCCTGCGCGTCGTACTCGGTGGTCGTGGTGAGCGCGAGCCCGCCCGGGTCCTGGATCGTCTTCGCGGGCTGGCCCTTGGCCCAGTCGAACACCGTCTGCGTCACGCGGCTCTCGCCCATGACGCCCGGGTGCTCGCGGACCTCGGCGCCCGTCGTGACCTTGGTGACCTGGTCCTTGACCTTGGCCGTGCCGTCCGAGGGACGCCCGGCGTCGTACTCGTTGACCGTCCTGGCGCGCGCGGCCACCGAGGTGCCCGCCGGGACCAGCGTGGTGGCGCCCGACTTCAGGTCGGCCGTCAGGTCGACGCGCCGCAGCGGGCCGAGCTCCTCCAGCTTGCGGGTGCCGTTGTCGTTGTACAGCGAGCGGGTGGCGAGCAGGTCGGCGCGCTCCGCCGGGGTGAGCCTGCCCAGGCCGAGGTCGGCCTGGACGGTCCTGTCGGCGGCGGTCAGGCCGAGGGCGACCGCGCGGTTGGCGGCGCTCAGCTCGCGCACGGTGTTGCCGAAGCGGTCGGACTCGGTGGTGGTGAGGTGCCCGCCGGGCGTCGCCGTGTTGACCTCGCGGCCGGAGGCGCCCAGGTAGTGCACGTCGGCCCGCCGGTAGGCGGCCGCGGTCAGCTCCTCGCCGGAGTGCGCGGACGGCACGGCGTCGGCGGGCAGGACCGCCGCCGCGTCCGTCGGGGCGTCGAGCTGGCCCCACGCCTTCACGTCGGACGCGCCCATCGCGTACGGGGCCTTGGCACCGGTCAGCGGCACGTCGTAGACGACGGAGGTGCTCGCGGTGCCCTCCTGCGTGCCGGTGGTGCCCGGCTTCAGACCGGAGCGGGACGCCTTCAGGAGCATGCCGTCACCGGCGGTGGCGGCGGCGCCCGCCTTGCCGTACGTGAACGTCCACGGCAGTTCGCCGGGCGGGGTGTACCGGGTGACCCGGCCCGCGCCGTCGTAGTCGTAGGCGGACTTGAGGGCCGGGCTGATCTGCGGGTTCCACGCCTGGCGGAGCCTGCCGCCGCTGTCGTACGCGTACTTCTGGACGGACTTGGCGGTGGCCTCGCCGGCGCCGGGGGCGGTGGCCCACAGGCGCAGCTCCCTGACCCGGCCCTCGTGGTCGCCGAGGGTGTCGCCGGACGCGGTCGTGCGGTCCGCGTACACGAACTCCAGGACGCGGCAGCCCTTGGTGGCCGGGGTGGCGGTGCAGCTGGCGGCGGACGCGGCCGACGTCGGCGCGACCACGCGCCGGGGCCGGGCCAGCTTCTTGCCGTCGACGGTCACGGACTCGGACACGATGGTCGTCGTCGAGTTGGCGAGCCCGTCGAGGAGGGTGCTGGACACCTGCCAGGTGGTGGCGGCCGCGTCGGTGCGGGTGAACTCGGTGACGGTGCCCTCGGTGTCGGTGAGGGTGAACGACCCGGTGACGCCGCCCTTGAGGGTGAGGTCCTCGGAGCCGGGCTCCGGGATCCAGGCGCTCTTGGCCGCGTTCGCGGTGAAGTGGGTCTCCTCGCCCTCGGCGTCGACGACGGCCACGGCCGTCGCGGAGATCTTCCGCAGGTGCGAGAAGTCCGAGTCGGTCAGCTCGGCGGCGGTGCCCGCCACCCACTCCTTGCCGAAGATCGGCGCCTGGTTCTCCTGCCTGGCCCCCTTGTCGGGGGTCCGCGACGAGGCGGTGCGGCTCACCGAGAGGTCGAACGCGGAGGCGTCCGTGGCGGACAGGGTGTGGTCACCGGTGAGCAGGTTCACCGAGCCGGGGCCCGTCTCGGCGGTCGCGGCGTCGCTGGCGTTCCGGTCGACGACGACGGTGAGCGGCGCGGTGCTGCCCGTGGCGCCCTTCGGCCCGGTGAAGTCGGCCTTGATCTGGACGCTGCCGTCGGGGTCGACGGTGTCGGTGGCGTTCCACACCAGCTTGTCGCTGCGGCCCTTCGTCAGGGCGACGGGCCAGGCGTCGAGCGCGCTGCCGCCCGCCCGCACGTCCTCGGCGGGGATCCGCACCCAGTCGTCGGCCTCGGCGCGGCGCCAGGAGAAGGACACCTTGTCGAACGTGTCGCCGTCGGCCTCGGCGAGCAGCGGCAGGCGCCGCGCGGTGCGTTCGCCGTCGGACGGCTGGACGAAGCCGCCGGGGCCGGCGTGGAAGGTGTACTCGACGGCCTCGGACTTGTTGTCGGCCTTGTCGACGGCGCGTACCTGGAAGGTGTGCGTGCCGTCCTTGGGCGGCGTCACGGAGATGTTCTTCGCCGCGCCCGCGCCGCCGGTGGGCTCCTTCGTCCAGGTCACGCCGTCCAGGGACCACTCCAGCCAGTTGTGGTCGGAGCCGGGCGGCGTGACGGTGAACGTGCCGGGCCTGCCCGCGCCCTTCACCCAGGCGTCCTTCGGGTAGTCCGTGGACGTGACCTTCGTGGGCGCGGACGGCGCGGAGGTGTCGACCGTGAAGGTCTTCCACGCCGACCAGCCGGTGTTGTAGTGCGCGTTGTCGTACGGCGAGGTGCGGAACTTGTACGTCCTGCCGTGCGCGAGGACGCCCGACGGCACGGTCACCGACGCGACCTGCCCGGACGGCACCCACTTCGACACCAGGACGTTCCCGACCTGCTTGTCGGTGGCGGTGTCGAAGATCTGGAAGGTGCCGTTGACCTTGTCGCCGTCCGCGTCGGTGAACGTGTCGCGCAGCGTCGGGGTGAGGCTGTTCACCACGTAGGCGCCGCCGTAGGAGAAGTACGGCGGGCCCGCCTCCTGCTTGGTGCCGGTGCGCGGCCGGTAGTTGTAGGTGACGCTCAGCTTGGGCGGGCGGGTCGCGGCGTTCGCGGAGTTGACCCGCTTCCACTGGGCGACCGCGGTCTCGTTCGCCGCGCGCAGGCCCATGTGCCCGCGGGCGGCCTTCGCCGAGGCCCACTCCTGCACGAGGCCCGTGACATCGGCGTTGATCCAGCCGTCGGGCGCGGCGGTGCACGCCGGGTTGCCGCGGGTCTCGCTCGACGTCGCCTTCTTCGCGGTCCAGGCCGGCTGCGCGGTCCAGCGCGAGGACGTGGACGCGGCTCCCGCGGACCACACCTCCCACGGCTGGGCCTTGCAGTCCTTCTCGTTGGCGGAGTGGAAGTTCCACAGCGACAGCTTCGCGTCCATGACGAGCGCGTCCTGGAGCGGCCGGGTGTCCCACGAGATGAAGGAACGCGCCGTGCGCGGCGTGCCGTTGGCGTTCTTCGTCCCCGGGTTGCCGAAGTCCAGCTCGGTGTCGGTGGACCAGTCCCGGGTCTCGCCCTGCTGGACGTACGTGTCGAAGACGGCTGCCAGGGCCGAGGTGGACGGGTCGACGGTGACGGGGTACTTGGTCCTCGGATCGGCGAGGAACTTCGCGTCGGGGGTGACGACGAGGTCGACGCCGCCCTTCACCTGGACGGCCTTCATCTTCACCGGGGCGCGGCGGGTGTGCTCGCCGGAGACGGGGTCGACGGTGGCGTCCCACATCACGGGCGCGGG
This sequence comes from Streptomyces spectabilis, assembly GCF_008704795.1. Taxonomy (NCBI): domain Bacteria; kingdom Bacillati; phylum Actinomycetota; class Actinomycetes; order Kitasatosporales; family Streptomycetaceae; genus Streptomyces; species Streptomyces spectabilis. The sequence continues at coordinate 3,083,606 of NZ_CP023690.1, forward strand.
CATGACCGCCCGCCGCTCGTCCTTCTTGCCGCGGCGCTCGGTGAACGTGAGGCTGCCGTCCTTGTGCTGCCGGACCTTGAGGCCCTTCGCGCGCAGGGGCAGCGTGTAGCCGTAGTCCCGCTCGGCGGGCTTGCGCTTGATGTCCACGAACTGCTCGAAGCCGGTGCGGGTCGCCTCGACCACCACGTCGGCGCCGGGCACGGCGTTCTCGTACGTGGCGCGGGTGCCGTCCAGCTTCGGCGCGGGCAGGCCGCCCTGCCACTGGAGCGTGATGCGCCGGTCGCCCTCGCCGAGGGTGACCAGGTCGCGGGCGGCGCCGCCCTGGTCCATGCGGGCCGCGCGCTTGCCGCCGGGCGCCCCGAGCTCCAGGCCCCGCGGGTGGGCCTTCGGCTCCACGGACCCGTCGTCGTTCTTCACCAGGTCGAGGTCGACGTCCCGCCACTTCCCGGTGTCGTCGTCCTCGAACCTGACCGGCCCCGCGGCGAGTTCGGTGGTGAGGCTGCCGTTCGGATTGGCCCAGGTCGTCGACGTCTCCGTGCGCTCCGACAGGGCCTCGATCCGCTTGCCGTGGAGGCGGGCGGTGACCCGGGCCGACGCGATGTCGGCGGCGGTCGTGGCGGTGGCCTTCCGCGCCGTGTCCGCCGAGTCCGCCGCGGGCTGCGCGGGCGCCGCCGTCGCGGCCTCGGCGCCGTACAGACACGACACGGCCATGAGCAGCGCGAGGCCGGTGGCGAGCGGCTTCGGGCCGGGCCGTCTTCGGTACCCGGTGTCCTCGGGTGCGGGCGCGTGTTCACTGCGGTGGTGCACGGTCTCCCCTTGCTGGGTGCGGTGATGGTGGCTGTGGGGGGTGTGGGGTGTGGGGGTGCGGGGGTGCGGGGGTGCGGGGGTGGGGGGGTGGGGGGGTGGGGGGGTGGGGGGGTGGGGGGTCTGGAGGCGCGACGGGTACGCGGGCAGCACGGCATGACCGAGCGGCGGTCGTACGGGGCCGTCGGCGGGGTCCGGCGAAGGGACGGGCTAGGGCTCGATCAGGCCTGCCCTGATGGCGTACCGGGTCAGGGCGAGCCGGTCGCGCAGGCCGAGCTTGTGGAGCAGGTTCGCGCGGTGCCGCTCCACGGTCTTGGCGCTGATGGTCAGCAGGTCGCCGATCTCCTTCGAGGTGTGTCCCTCGGCGACGAGCTTCAGGATCTGTTCCTCCCGGTCGGTGATCGCCTTGCGGGGCAGCGCCCGGCCCTGCCGCAGCAGGTCGAGGTACTTGCGGATGAGGGTGCTCTCCGCGCCCGGGTAGATGAACGGCTCGTTGCGCATCGCGGCCCGGCAGGCGGCGACGAGGTCGCGGTCGGCGACGGACTTGAGCACGTACCCGCACGCCCCGGCCCTGAGGGCCTCGAAGAAGTACTGCTCGTTGTCGTACATGGTCAGCATGAGGATGCGCGGCGGATCCGGGAGCCGGGACAGCTCGCGGGCGGCCTGGATGCCGGTGAGGCGCGGCATGGCGATGTCGACGACGGCCAGGTCCACGCGTTCGCTCCGCGCCAGGGCCACGGTCTCGGCGCCGTCGCCCGCCTCCGCGACGACGGTGAGGTCGGGCTCGCCGTCGAGGATGAGCCGTACGCCGCGGCGGACGAGGGCGTGGTCGTCGGCGAGGAGGATCCTCGCGGGGGCCGCGGTCACGCGGCGGCTCCCTGGAGGGGTGCCGTGGCCGGGGCGGGCACGTGGAGGCGCACCTCGGTGCCCCGGCCCGCCGGGCCCGCCGTCACGGAGAGGCGGGCGCCGATGAGCAGGGCGCGCTCGCGCATGCCGCGCAGGCCCGCGCCCTCGGGGGCGCCGCCGAGGCCGCCGCCGGCGTCGCGGACGGCGAGCTCCACCCCGCCGGGCACGGCGAGCAGTTCGAGGTCGGCGCGGCTGGTACCGGCGTGCCGGGCGGTGTTGGTGAGCGCTTCCTGGGCCACGCGGTAGACGACCAGCTCGGTGTCGCCCGCGAGGCGCGGGAGCCCGGCGTCGAACCGGTGCCGCACGGTGAGCCCCGACTCGCTGAACTCCCCCGCGAGGGACCTCAGGCCGCTCACCAGGCCGAGGTCCTCGAGCACGCCCGGCCGCAGCCGTCGCGCGATGCGCCGGATCTCGTCGAGGCTGGACCGGGTGGTCTCCTGCGCGGCGCTCAGCTCCTCGCGCAGCGGCTCGGGTGCCCGGTCGGCGGCGCGCTTGACCTGCAACAGGACGGCGGTGAGGGTCTGCCCCACCTCGTCGTGGAGCTCCCGCGCGACCCGGCGGCGCTCGGCCTCCTGGGCGGACAGGGCGCGGGCGCTGCTGGTGGCGCGCTCGCTCTCCAGGCGGTCGAGCATGGCGTTGTAGGTCCCGATGAGCTGGGCCACCTCGCCGTGCCCCGCGGCAACGGGCCGGGCCCCGGGCCGCAGCAGATCGGCGGCGGCCATGGCCCGGCTCAGCCGCTTGAGCGGGGCGAGCCCCACCCGCAGCAGCACGGCGTTGGCCACCAGCATCGCCACGACCCCGCCGAGCACGACGAGCGCCTCACCGAGCAGCACCGGGCTGGAGACGGTCACCATGGGGCTCAGGAGCAGCAGCGCGGCGAGCACCAGCACGACGGCGTTCATCAAGAAGATCCGCCAGAACAACGACACCGCCCGCACTCCCTCTCTCCTGCCAACAGCACCCCTATCCTCCCGGACCGGACGCAACCCGACGTACCCCGCCGAACCGGTCCAGCTTGTCCGAGCGCGGGGACGGGATCCATCCGTGACGACACCCATTTCGGGACGCCGACCGTTACGGAGTGACGTACTCCACATAGAGCGGCGTGGCCACGAGGTACCGCACGCGCTCGCCACCGGGTGCGGGCACGGCCGCCGTGACCCGGGCGTGGCCGTGCATCCAGGCGGCGGTCTCGGCGGGGAGCTGGCCGTCGAGGGCGGCGAGGACCTGTCGGGTGCCTTCGGCGAGGGTCAGCGGGCTGTCCGGAGCGTGGCCGGGCTCACTGGCGGCACTGGGCTGCACGGCCAGAGCGCCGAGGAGCGTCGCCGCGTGGGTGGCGAGCTGCACCCAAGAAGGGCCGCAACTGCTGATACCACCGTCCCACCCGCGTTCGGCCAGAGCGGGCGGCTCGGCCACGGTGGGCTCCAGATCGCCCGCCAGATGCGCGACAGACCCGTGCAGCACGAGCCGCAAGGCACCCCCGCTCTCGTACCCCTCCACAGCCGTCGCCGGGTCGAAGAAGAGGACCATGCCCGGGGCGGCGCCGTTGAGCGCCCGGTAGTTCAGGGGTGCCTCGAACTCCACCCAGGCCCCGGCGCGAACCTCCGGCTCCGTGAACCAGCGCGCGCTGACGGACACATGATCCACGATCCGCCGCAGCCGCTTCTCCCGCTCCCGCTCGGCGTCCGGCGCACCCGCCTCGATCCCCACCCCTCCCACGGGCGTGGTGACCTGCCACCCACGCCGTCCCAGCGACCGCCGCCGCTCGGGCATGAACTGCCGCAACTTGCGATCGGACAGGTACACGAGCTCGCGCACGGGGCTCCTCGGGCTGAGCGAACGCGACCGGCCACCCGGAACGGCAACCGCATGCGAGCAATGTACTCACGCGCCGTGCGCTGTGGAGCAGTTGTCGGTACCAGCGGGAGGCGGCGGGCCTGAGGGTGGTCTCCCCAGCCGATACGTCAGCCACGATTGGGCTGCGGTCTCCATCGCTCGAAGCCATTCGGCCTCAGAGTTGAGAGCGCATTGGTGGTACATGCGCTGTGTGGCACTTGCGAAGGCATCAATCGCCTTCGGGTCTGCGGCTTCCCAGCCCGGACATCGAGCAGCCCAGGATTCCGCGGCAGCCGGCACGTGCCCGGCGGCGATGAGCTGAACCACGAGTAGAGCCGGGTCGATGAAGGCAGCCCCGCGCCCAGGCCACGCCCAGTCGACCACCCAGGCGGCATTCTCGCCGATCAGGATGTTGCTGGGGTTGATGTCGGTGTGCAGGAGAGTGTTTCCCCTGAACATCTCCGCCTCTTCCTCGCCTGTGGTGTAGCGATCCCAGCGCTTGTCGGCCCAGTCGTGGGCGACGTCCGGCAGAGACAGTTCACCGATCCTGACCAGAAGAGCCGTGACCGTCTCCAGGTCCGCTGATTCAGGGCTGAAGTCGGCTCGACGGCCTTCGGCCAGCGCGAAACCCAACACGATCCATGCCTCGTTCTCCGCCACCCACCGCAAGGCTGGAGAGAGGCCCTGCAGGTGCCCGCTGATCGCCCGCTCGCGCAGGATGGAGGTCCGTCGCCCCCCGGTCCGGTTCTTCATCGCTTTGATGAGGAAGGGCCCCTCGGCGCAGTCGACTGCCAGAAGGACGTCTGAACTGAATCCGCGAGTGGGTGACCGAGCACTTCGCACCTTTCCGGTGAACGGCTCGATCAAGTGCCAGAACTCAGGCCCGGGAAGATGGCGGTCCATCAGGCCCCATGGGTCTCGGTACCCGCCTGCTAGACGTCTCGACCTGCTCATCGGCCCCCAGGCGCTCCGTACACGTTTGGGGGCACTGGACGGCGTGGAGGGCGTAAGCGCTCCAGGAGGAGCAGAGGTCCTGGTCAGTTGGTGAGGTCTTGACGGTACTCGGCCCATGCTTGGGCTGCCTTCAGGTTCCTTGCTGTCCACGGGTCAGGGTCTGCTCCAGCAATCTGCTGCCACATGTTGGCTGTGGCCCTGGCGAAGGCCGTAACCCCGGCCTCAGGAGCGGTAGCCCACGCCGGAACTCTCGATGCGCATCTCTCAGCGGACACGGGGGCGTGGCCTCCGGCAGCGATCAGCCAGACAACCCAGTAGGCGGCATCCAACCAGGCCGCTCCGCGGGACGCCCACGCCCAGTCGACGAGGTATGCACGCCCGTCTGCAACGATCACGTTCTCGTTGTTCAGGTCCGTATGGACCAAGGAGGCCCCGGCGAAGTACAGCACGTCATCGGGCTCGGCCACATAGTTCGATAGCCGCTGCTCGACGAACTTCAAGCCACTGTCGGGGCAGGCGACCTCTCCGAGCCGAGTCAGCAGCTCGGCCACCCGGGGAAGGTCCTGGGATCCGGGCGTGTAGTCCGCGTGATGGCCCTCCAGGTGCTCGAAGCACAGGATCACCCAACCGGATTCGTGAAGACGCCAGAGCAGTTGCGGAGCGATGCCGCTCAAGGCGGGGTTCACATCGGCTTCGCGTTGCTGCGTCCATACCCGCTTGTGGTCAGCAGGCAGGCCCTTGATGAAGCGAGTGCCGCCAGCGGTGTGCACGCGGGCAGCGATCGCGCTGTTGAATCCGCTGCTGACGTTCTCAGCCTTGATGATCGGCCCTGTGCGGCTCTCGACAGCGGCGCGCACGGCGGAGGGGAGGTCGTCGAATGAAGTCCGCGTTGTCACAGCTCCTCAGACTCTCACGCAGACGGCCCGCGCGGGCTCCGCGACGTGTGAACGCCACGAGACTCGCGCGGGGTTGACGCTCAGCGATACGGGTTGTCGTCGTTGCAGGCGGGCGCGCTGTCCGCGGCTAGGGCCTCGATGTCGTCCACAAGGACGACATCGTCCGGCTCCTTCGGTGTCGCCGGGGGCAGGGTGATCTCGATTGGTACAGCGGTCATGCTGTCTCCCTCTGTCCGTGCTGGCAGTAACTCTCCAGCCGTGCTGGCAGTAACTCTCCAGTGGTGCCTTCGCCAACTGGCGAGCCCTCGCGACTGGTCGGCACACACGGCACTGGTCCGAGAACACACAGCCGCTACAGCCGCCGACGCGAAGCATCTGGGCGTCTGCGACGGCAGGCAGACGCACGAGGCCTTTCAGTCCTTCGCCCATGAGGTCGATCGGGTTCTCCCGGCCCACCTTGCACATGGTTGCGAGCCCATGAGGGTCAACATGGAAGAACGCCTTCCCTGCCGAGCAGCCCTCGAAGATCGCGGTCTTGTCCAGGAAGCCCGGAGCTTGAGCGGCAAGCGGCTCGGGGTTGCCGTCGTAGGTGGGAGAGATGTTCGTGCACTCGCTGTACCCCGTCCCGAACTCTTCGGCGATCGACTGCATGGCCTTCCGCTCATGCACGTTGTGCTTGGTGATGATCAAGGCAAGTTCGAGTGGGAGCCCCGCACCACGGGCCGCTTCGAGGCCCTTCATGAGCAGCCGAAAGGAGCCCGGCTTCCGAGTCAGGGAGTCGAAGCTTTCAGGCGTGGCCCCGTAGAGCGAAACCGTCACCTTCTGCGGCGGCATCGCCGTAAGCAGGTCAACGAGCCGCGGTTGGCATAGTCGAGACCCGTTGGTCAGAATCTCGATCAGCATCCCACTCTCATAGCCTTTCCGATACGAGTACGTGAAATCCCTGTCGATAGTCGGCTCTCCCCCCGTGATCTGGAGCCAGAGAACCCCGGCGTCGCAGAGAAGCTGAATCAGCTTGCCCTTCTCTTCTCTGGGGAGACCGGCAAAGCGACGATCCGCCAAGTAGCAGTGCTCACAGTTGAAGTTGCACCCCTTGTTGATTTCCCAGGTTGCCCGGCTGTAGTTGAGCCGGGTCAGGGGACGGACCACCACGGTGTCCTCAGCCGGGCACCGGGCAAGGTCGATCCCCCAGACCTTCAGTGCGTTGTCGGACAGCCACCGCGGCACAGGACAACCGTCATACACCGCCTGAGACAGCTCGTCGTACTTCGCCTTGGGGATCTTCATACCCCCTCGTGCACCGGGTCTCACGACGATGAACTTCGCCCCTTGCGGACTAGCGATCAACTGGTGCATCGAACCTCCCTTTCTCGTACCGGACAGATACTGATGTCGTGCAGAGGAGAGGGCGCAGAGCCAGTCGCACACGGGCTTAGTGGCCCGCTCACCGTGCTGGGCCCGTAGCGGGGTGGTTGGAGGAGCGCGTCACGGTGAGCGGGGCCGTACCGTCCGGCGCAACCGAACGGGGCTTATGGCTACGCCGTGGCAGGCTCGCCAAGTACGTAGAGCGGCAGCCTCTTGCCCCAGGCGAGGGCTTGCGCAGCGTTGTGGATGCGCCGCACCTGATAGGCGTGGGCGAAGTAGTCCAGCCGACTCATAGGCACCCAGGCGACGGCTGCCAGCTCGCTCCTGGCTGCGTCCGGCAGGGTGACGTCTGCGGCCTCCTCGGCCGACAACTGTCCTCCATCGCAGACGAAGTTGATTCCTTCGGCGCTGGTGCCGTCCTCACTTTCGGGCACTTGATCCACGCAGAGGTAATGCGTGATGGGCAGCGTGAGGCCGGTCTCTTCCTTCACCTCACGCACCGCAGCGTCAGCAATGTGTTCACCCTTGTGCGCGTTCCCTCCTGGGAGCTGCCACCCGAGACGCTTGTCAGCGTGCTTGCACTTTGGCTTTACCATCAGCACGTCGCCCTCTTGGTTACGGATGAAGGCAACGCACCCGAGTCGCCTCGCGGGCTGCTCAGTCGGATCCATATCGCCGTGCATGACTTCTCCTATTTCGGTGTGCCGAGGCGGAGTTAGAGAGACAGGACGTAGGCGAGCGCCAAGAGCCCGAGGGCGCCGGCGAGGCAGCACACCCCGGCGATGACCGCCGTGACTCCACAGCAGCCCGGCTCAGAGCTGCGCGACTCAGTCACCATGCGGGCCATCCAGTTCAAACCCGATGGGATCGACCTGATGGGCTTCGCCGAGCTCGTTGACCGACATGGCCGGGCTCAGATTCTCGGGTTTCGCGTCCCACTCACATCCGCCTCGCAAGGGCCGAAGCTGGACGTACGGCCCTTCGAAGCCCATGACTTCACCGGTGCGCTTCATCGTCGTGTCGAAGACAGTGCTGTGCAGTTCGGGCCTCACAGCAGCCTCCTGAGCCCGCGTTCGGCGGCCTTCAAGATGTTCGGCGTGGGCTCTGTGCAGGGGCCGCGGTGGAACCAGGGCGGCCCCTGCCCCCAGACTCCACCCGCCCCTATGAGTGCCGTCAGCTCATCGACGTCCCCCGGGCCCATGACGGGCACAGCGCGAACGATCTCGTCCTGCGCATGTCCCTCCGGGTGACCGGCCTGAGGCCTGGCGCATCTGCCTGCTTCTCCTGCACCGGTGATCTGCATGTTCTGGACCGCCCTCGGGGATAGACGACTCCTGACAGACAGTCAATGGCCGATGCGGGCCCTGCAACAGGTGAAACCGTTGGGCTCTCCGTCGCAGCACCCCGGTGATTTTTACCTTCGGCCTGTCGCCCGTCGCTGGCAGGGCGCTACCGTCATGGGATGTACGCGAACGCCAAGCTAGAGGCACGCATGGTCAAACTCGGCCTTGGCCAAGCTGAGTTAGCAAGGCTCGTCAATGCTGAGATCGAAAAGTTGACCGGCCGCCCTGGCGCTCTCGACGACGCTGACATTCGTAGATGGTTGAGAGGGAAAACGAAGTGGCCACAGGATCGCATCCGGCTTGGCGTTGAGAGGGTTCTTCAAGCTTCAGCCGTAGACCTGGGCTTCACCCCCAGAAGTAAGAAGAGCGAGGAGGACGACGTGCACCGTCGTACATTCCTCACCGCCACGGGCGGCACAGCTCTGGCGGTAGCAGCATCTAAAAAGCAGCTCAGCCTGAGTGATGTTGACCTTTTCCAGCGTCAGTACATCTGCATCCTTGAGGATGACTGGCGCGTAGGGGGCGGCCAGAAGGTCGAGAACCAAGCGGTGGAGTTGGCTCTCCGCATCCGCTCCGCCCTGACTGCAGGGACCACTTCAAGTCAGGTACGCAAGAGGCTTCACCGTCTCGCCTCGGATGCCATGAGCTCAGCGGCCTTCGCAGCGATCGACGCCAAGTCGCATCAACGCGCCCGAGTGCATCTTGAGAAGGCCGTCACCTTCGCTGGCCTTTCAGGCGACAGTGAGACTCAGTACCACGTGTGGAACCATCTCGCCATGACGGCCTGTCAGCGAGGGGACTTCTCAGAAGGTGCCGCAGCCGCGGATGTGATGCGTTCATTGGCCATCGCGAGACGTGACCCGATCTACACCTCGCTCGGTCACATGCGCAACGCTCGGGCCCTAGCCAAGATGAACCAACCGAGTGACACTCTCCGCTCTCTAAAGGCTGCCGAGAAGTCTTTCCACAGGGCCAGAGAAACAGAGCGTCCAACCTGGATTGCCTTCTACGATCAAAGTGAAGTGTGTGGGCTCGCGGCAAGCATCTGGTTCGCGCTGGGCCAGTATGAGCGAGCGGAGTACTTCTTCCATCAAACACTCAGCGAGATTCGCCCTGAGATGATCCGCAATCGAGCCCTGTACATGACACACTTGGCGCTCGCCCAGGCATGCCAAGGAGAGCTGGAGCTGGCCTGTTTCACAGGTCAGACAGCATACGAAATGCTGCCGCCTGCGTACGGCTCGAAGCGGGCCACAGACATGTTGAGCAAGGTGAGGCTTTCCCTCATCTCGTCCGGATCGAAGTCCCCAGAGGTTACCGAATGGATTGAGAGGTCTCACCAATGGACCTGAAGCACTATGCACATGCTGACGCCCGGGATATCCGTACCTTGCTATTGGACATCCATGACGAGTGCTACGAAAACGAGAAAGGAGGGTTTCACTCCCGGGAGAGGTTCGCCGATTTTGTCGACGCCTGGTCCGCCAAAGACACTTGGGCTTGCCTGATCGGATTCGAGAACGGCAAGCCCATCGGCTACGCCTACGGGGCCACTTTCAGCCCTGGTGGGTGGTGGCGGGGCGTCGACGCCCCCGACTGGCTGACTCCAGAAACAAGAGTCTTCGCCCTCTCGGAGCTGATGGTCGTACCAGAAGGGCGCGGATCTGGGTTCTCAGTCAAGATTCATGACGCACTACTACAGGCCCAGCATGCCGACTGGGTATCCCTCTTCGTCGATACGGCACACCCGAAGGTGGTTGCGCTCTACGAGAGGTGGGGGTACACCAAAGTCGCTGAATCCAGACCTTTCGATGACTCGCCCCTGTACGCCGTCATGGCCAAGAGGATGGGCCATGACACGTGATTCCGCGGGCACCAGGTCAGGCGCCCCCAGCTAAGGGGCAGACGAGTCGGGCTGTACGCCGGGTTCTGTCGCCCGGGCGCCTCGCGGCGGCCGGGGAGACGGCCATCCATCTAGGGCCGGCGTTGCCGCCGGCCTCGTGCGGTCTACCCGCGGACTCGGGCGGGCAGCCCTCGGTCGTCCGCGCAGAAGCACCGGGGTGCTTCCTCTTGACCTTGCTCCAGGTGGGGTTTACCTAGCCGCCTGAGTCACCTCAGGCGCTGGTGGTCTCTTACACCACCGTTTCACCCTTACCCAGCAAGCTGGGCGGTCTGCTTTCTGTGGCACTGTCCCGCGGGTCACCCCGGGTGGCCGTTAGCCACCACCTTGCCCTGTGGAGCCCGGACGTTCCTCGGGAAGGGCCCCCGAAGGGGTCTTCACGCGGCCGTCCGCCCGGCTCGTCTGCCGTGTCGACCATGGTACCCGCCGTGCGGGGCCCCGCGGCGCCGTGGCCGCCGTGGCCAGGAACGAGCCCGCCAGGATCAGGGTGAAGGCGGCCCAGAAGGAGGGGGTGAGGTGTTCGGAGAGGAAGGCGACGCCCGCGATCGCCGCCACCGCCGGGTTGACGTACGTGAAGACGACGGCCCGGGTCGGGCCCGCCTCGTGGATGAGTTCCAGGAAGACCACGAAGGCCAGGGCCGTGCAGATGACGCCCAGGCCCGCCAGGGCCGCGAGGGTCCTGGCGTCCGGGACCTCGTCCGGCCAGGTCGCCGCCGCCGCGGGGGCGTACACGAGTGCCGCGAGGGCCAGGCACGGGGCGATCAGCTGGAGCGTGGGCACCTGCCTGAGGTGGCGGGCCACGATCAGCGGGGCCGTGGCGTAGCCGAGCGCCGTGATCAGGACCTCGGTCAGGGACCAGGCGTCGCCGCCCGCCAGCTGCGGCACGGTCAGGACGGCGACCCCCGCGAAGCCGAGCCCGAGGCCGGTGAGGCGGCGGCCGCCGAGGCGTTCGGTGTCGCCGAAGAAGCGGGCGAGGGCGGCGCCGATGATCGGCACCGCGGCGATCAGGAGGCCCGCGGTGGAGCTGGACAGGTGCCGTTCGGCGTCGGTCAGGGTCCACCAGGGGCCGAGGATCTCCACGGCCGCGAAGGCCAGCATCGGGCGCCAGTGGGCCTTCACCATGCGGGGGAGCCCGCCCTGGCGTATCGCGAAGGGCAGCAGCAGCGCGGCGCCGAGCGCGCAGCGCGTGAACACCACCATCGACGGTGTCAGATCGCTGTCGACCGCCACCTTGATCATCAAGTACGGGATGCCCCACAGGACACCCATGAGGGAGAAGAGGAACCAGCCACGTGCCGTCATGCCCGCAGTGTGCGGAGGGCGGACGGGCGGTGTCTTGAACGTTGTTGCGGGCCCGGAGGTACGAGCGGCTCCCGGGCTCAGGCCGAGGGTGCGGCTCGCCGCGCGTACGCGGCGCCCGCGCGCACGCTGTCGCGGTACGCCGCCGGTGTCACCCCCAGCACCCTTCTGAACCAGCGCGTGAGATGTGCCTGGTCGGCGAAGCCCACCAGGGCCGCCACCTCCGCGGGCCTGCGCCCCGCCTCCAGGAGCGCGCGGGCCCTGGCGACCCGGTGCTGGGCCAGCCAGGCGTAGGGCGGCATCCCCATCGTCGTACGGAAGGCGCGCAGCAACTGGTAGCGGGACAGACCGGTTTCGGCCGCGAGGTCGGCGAGCGCGGGCGGCGCCTCCAGGTCGTCCGCCAGCCGGTCGCGGACCGCGAGGGCGACGGCGGCCGCGCCCGGGACCGCGTCGGGCGCCGGGCGCGCGCTGCCGTGGCGGCGGGCCAGCGTGGAGAGCAGCCAGGCGATCCGGGACTCAGCGGCGAACGCGGTCAGGGGGTCGGTGGCGCCGTCTCCGCTCAGGTCGGTGTGGGCCGCGTACAGGGCCTCCGCCAGCTGCCTGTCGTCCACGACCGCGTCCTTGAAGTGCGGCAGGTCCCCGGTCGGGTCGGCCAGCAGGTGCGGGGCCGGGTACATCGCGCGGTACGCGTAGCCGTCGCCGAGGGCGGGGCGGCCGGTGTGGGGTTCGCCGGGGGCGAGGACGACCACGGCGCCGGGGCCTATGTCGAGGCGGCCGCCCCGGTAGTCGATGATCTCGCTGCCCGCCACGCAGACACCTACGGTGAAGTCCTCGTGGGTGTGCGGGGCGTAGCGGTGCCTGTCGAAGCGGGCGGTCAGCAGGTCCAGGGTGGTGCCGCCGCCCAGTGGCGCTCTGGTCCAGATCGCGCGTTCGCTCTCGCCGCGTTCGCTCTCGCCGCGTGGGCTTTCTGTACCGCTCATCCCCCGTCGCCCTCCCCTGCCTGTGCTGTCCGCGTGTCTGCGAGTCCGTCGTGGCTGGTCGCGCCCACGCGGCGGAGCCGCATATCGACACAGCCCCGCGCCCCTTACGGGGCGAACGCCCTCACGCCCGTCTCCCATGCCTCCCCGAGGCCCACGCCCCCGGGAAAGCGGCCGTGGATCTCCAGGATGACCATGCCGTGGGCGAAGGCCCATACGGCGCGGGCCCGGTAGGCGTCGGCGAGCGCGGCGAGGTGCTGGGCGATCAGCTCGACCGCGGCCTTGTCGGAAAAGTGCTTGTACAGCGACGGCGCCTTGATGCCGAGCCGGTCCGCGAGGGAGCGCGTGGTGAGCGCCTCGGGGCCCGCCTCCTCGACCAGGGCGCGGGCGGTCAGTCGCTGCTCAGCCACGCCGGAACCCCTCCTTCGTACGCGGTCCACAGCCGAAGGCGCGATCGTACGAGATGTGGGCGAGCCAGCCGCGCAGGGCCGCGGTCGCGTCGGGGCGCCCCCTCAGAGTGCGGCTAACGCCGTTAGCCGGAGGCTTGACCTTGCCGCAGCGTCAACGTTTCTACTGGTGCCATGCGGATCGGAGAGATCGCGGCGGCCGTCGGTCTGACGACGCGCGCCATCAGGCACTACCACCACCTCGGGCTGCTGCCCGAGCCGGTGCGGCGCCCCAACGGCTACCGCTCGTACGGCCTGCGCGAGGCCATCGTGCTCGCGCGGATCAAGCGCCTCACCGAGCTGGGCCTCGGCCTCGACGAGGTGCGGGACGTGCTCGCGGACGACGCCGGGCGCGAGCTGACCGAGGTCCTCGCCGAGCTGGACGAGGACCTGGCCCGGCAGGAGGAGGCCATCCGGGAGCGGCGCACCCGGCTCGCCGAGCTCCTTCAGATGTCCAGGGAGGGGCTGCTGCCCGGCGACGGTCCCGTCTCGCCGGGGCTCGCCGAGCTGCTCACGCGGCTGTGCCCGGCCGACTCGGCGACCGCCGCGAAGGACCTCGAACACCTCGCCCTGTTCGACGCCGTCGCCGAGGCGGGGCTGCGCGAGCGCCTCTACGAGACGCTGCGCGAGGTCGCCGACGACCCCGGCCTCACCGCCCGTCTGCGGCAGGTGTACGCGCGCCTGGACGAGCTGGCCGACGCGCCCGTCGACGACCCCCGGGTCGCCCCGCTGGGCGAGGAGCTCGCCGGTCTCGTCCCCGACAACATCCTCGCGGTCCTCGTGGACGGGGGCGAGGACCGCGAGGAGGCCCGCACCGGGCCCGCGGCGAAGGGCGGGGCCCGCCTCGGCACCGCCTTCGGGGACGCCTTCCTCGACGACTTCGCGCCCGCCCAGGCGGCGGCCGTGCGGCACATGCTGAAGCTGCTCACCGGGACGACTCAGTGGTCGCCGTGACCGGGCCGGTACGGGTGGCGCGACGGCTGCTCGCGCACGAGCTGCGAGGCCTTCGGAGCCTCGGCCTGTGGGTGGCGCGGCGGCGCCACGGGGTCGGCGCCCACGACCGCGCGGCGGCGTACACCGGGCCGCAGACCTCGACGCTCTTCGCCTTCGCCTTCCTCGCGGTGGTCGAGACGGTCGCGCTCGCCCTCGTCGTGCCGTGGCCGCTGGCGCACGCCGCGCTGCTGTTCGTCGACGCGTACACGGTGGTGCAGATCGTCGCCCTGCACGCCGCGTGCGTGACGCGGCCCCATGTGGCGGGCGCGGACGGCTCGTTGCGGGTGCGCTACGGGCAACTCCTCGACCTGCGGATCCCGGCCGCGCTCATCAGCGGCGTCCGCGTGGAGCGCCGCTACCCCGAGGGGCGGGTGCTGCGGATCGGCGACGACGGCACGGTCGACGTATGTGTCGGCAACCAGACGACGGTCACCGTCGAGCTCGCCGAACCCGTCGCGTTCGTCCGCCCGCTGGGGCGGACGGCGTACGCCCGCACGGTGCGGCTGCACGCCGACGACCCGCAGGGCCTCGTCGAGGCGCTGCGGCGCCCGCGCGTGATCGTCCGGGAGACGCGCGGGCCCGGCGGGGCGCCGGGCGCGGGCCGTCCGGCGACGGTCACGCCGGACGCGCGCGACCTCGTCACGCGGGAGTGAACAGCACCGTCGCCTCGCCCGGCTCCGCCCGGGCGAGGCGGACGCGCAGGCGTTCGCCCAGGGGCAGGGGCGTACCGGCCTCGATCCGGGCGACGACGGCGGGGGCGGTCAACTGGACGGTGCCGACGGCCGGTTCCGCCTCCTTCACGTCCACGACCACCGCGTCGAAGACCTCGCCCACGCGGTCCTTGAGCAGGGCCGCCTCGACGATGTCGACGCACGCGCGCTCCACGGCGTTGCCGCGCCGGGTGCCCTCCGCCATCTCCTTGGGCAGCGCGGGCAGGGCCGCGAGCACCCACTCCGGCGGCGCGGCGTCCGCGCACGCGGCCAGGCACAGCTCGGACGCGTAGCGGTCGACGAGACGGCGCAGCGGCGCCGTGCAGTGCGCGTACGGCGCGGCCACCGCGGCGTGCGTCGTCAGGTCGGGGACCTCACCGCCGCTGAACGCCGTGTACCCGGCGCCGCGCAGCAGCGTCGTGCACTCCTGGAGGAACGCGGCGTGGTGGGGCCGGCGCGGGTCGAGGGAGCGCACGAGCGCGGCGTACGGGACGTGGTGCGGCCAGTCGATGTCCAGGGCCCTCGCGGTCCTGCGCAGCCGGCCGACCGCGCCGTCCGGGGCGGTCGGCAGCGTCCGCAGCACACCCGTACCGGAATCGATCATGAGCTGGGCGGCGGCCATGCCCGTGAGCAGGGAGATCTGGGCGTTCCAGCCGTCGGCGGGCAGGGGCGCGCGGTAGACGAGTTCGTACGTGTCGCCGCCGGGGCCCTCGACGATCTCCTGCTCCGGGACGTCGAGGGAGATGCCGCCGCGCTCGACCTCCAGGCGCTCGCGCAGCCGGCCGATGTCCGCGAGCAGCGCGAGCGGCTCCTCGGCCGTCCCCGCGTCGATGTCCCGCTGCACGCCGTCGTAGTCGAGCTTGGCGCGGCTGCGGACCAGGGCGCGGCGCACGTCGGCGGACTCGGTGCGGCCGTCCGCGTCGAGGTCGACGCTCCACACCAGGGCCGGGCAGGTCTGGTCCGGCAGCAGACTGGCCGCGCCCTCGCTGAGGGCCGTCGGGTGCAGCGGCACCTTCTCGTCCGGGAAGTACAGGGTGGTGACGCGCCGGTGGGCCTCGGTGTCGAGCGGGCCCTTCGGGGTGACGTACGCGGCCACGTCGGCGATCGCGTACCGCACCCGGTAGCCGCCGCCCGCGCGGCGCGACAGGTGCATGGCCTGGTCCAGGTCGACGGACGTCGGCGGGTCGATCGTGAAGAAGGGGATGCCCGTCGCGTCCTCGTCCGGCAGCCGCGGGGCCGCTGCCGCGCGCTCCGCGTCCCTGAGGGCCTCCGCCGGGAACTTCTCGGGTACGTCCAGCCTTGCTCGCAGGTCGCGCAGCGCTGCCCGCAGCGGGGCCTCGGCTGCGCCGGTCACACGGAGGTGGCGGCGGGGCATAACCCGAGCGTAGGCCCGCCTCTCCCGGGTGGCATCCGGTGTCCTTTCGGCTGCGGGTCTCGTCGTGGCTCGGCGCGCAGTTCCCCGCGCCCCTAAGGGGGGCGCACCACCCCGTACGCTGGGGCGGGCCACTTCCCATAACCGCCAAAGGAGAAAGCCTTGCTCGTCCTGCTGCCGCCGTCCGAGGGGAAGGCCGCCTCCGGGCGCGGGGCGCCGCTCAAGCCCGAGGGCCTGTCGCTGCCGGGGCTCGCCGGGGCCCGCGCCGCGGTGCTCGACGAGCTCGTGGAGCTGTGCGCCGCCGACGAGGAGAAGGCGCGGGAGGTCCTCGGCCTCAGCGAGGGGCTGCGCGGCGAGGTCGCCAAGAACGCCGAGCTGCGCACCGCCGGGGCCCGCCCGGCCGGTGAGATCTACACCGGCGTCCTGTACGACGCGCTCGACCTGGCCACGCTCGACACGGCGGCGAAGCGGCGCGCCGCGCGCTCCCTGCTGGTCTTCTCCGGCCTGTGGGGCGCGGTCTCCGTCGCCGACCGCATCCCCTCCTACCGCTGCTCGATGGGCGTGAAGCTGCCGGGCCTCGGCGCGCTCGCCGCGCACTGGCGCGGCCCGATGGCGTCCGTGCTCCCTGAGGCCGCCGGGGACGGGCTCGTCCTGGACCTGCGCTCGGCGGCGTACGCGGCCGCGTGGAAGCCCAAGGGGGAGGTCGCGGGGCGGACCGCGACGGTACGGGTGCTGCACGCGCGCGTGGTGGACGGGGTGGAGCGGCGCTCCGTCGTCTCCCACTTCAACAAGGCCACGAAGGGCCGCATCGTGCGCTCGCTCCTGACCGCGGGGGCCGCGCCCGCGTCCCCCGCCGAGCTGGTGGAGGCGCTGCGGGACCTCGGGCACACGGTGGAAGCGGAACCGCCCGCGAAGCCGACCGCCGCGTGGGCCCTCGACGTGGTGGTGCGGGACATCCACTGAGCCGGGCGGGTCTTCGGCGGCGGGGCACGCCACTCGTTGCAGAGCGCGCAACGGGCTTTGCGGAGGGTGGTGAGGGCGGGGCACGATGCCCCCATGGACTCCCCCGCCGCCCAGGCCTCCGTGCTGGACCTCGCCCCCGTCATCCCCGTAGTCGTGGTGGACACCGTCGACGCCGCCGTGCCGCTCGCGCGGGCGCTCGTCGCGGGGGGCCTGCCCGCCATCGAGGTCACGCTGCGGACGCCGGTGGCCCTCGACGCGATCCGGGCGATCGCCGCCGAGGTCCCGGACGCGGTGGTGGGCGCGGGCACGGTCATCTCGCCCGACCACGTCAAGGGCGCGGTGGACGCGGGGGCCCGGTTCCTGGTCAGCCCGGGGTGGACGGAGACCCTCCTGGAGGCGCTGAAGGGGTCCGGCGTCCCGTTCCTGCCGGGCGTGTCGACGACCTCGGAGGTCGTGGCGCTGCTCGAACGCGGCGTGCGCGAGATGAAGTTCTTCCCCGCGGAGGCGGCCGGGGGCACCGCCTATCTGAAGTCCCTCGCGGGCCCGCTCCCGGGGGCCCGCTTCTGCCCGACCGGCGGCGTCTCCGCGGCGTCCGCGCCGTCGTACCTGGAGCTCGCGAACGTCGGGTGCGTGGGCGGCAGCTGGATGCTGCCCGCGGAGGCCGTGGCGGCCGGGGACTGGGGCCGGATCGAGTCCCTGGCCCGCGAGGCAGCGGCGCTCCATTGCGAGAGCGCCCCGTAGGGGCGCGGGGCTGTGTCGATATGCGGCTCCGCCGCGTGGGCGCGACCAGCCACGACGGACCCGCTGCCGCCCGACGGCATGGTGCGGCAACCCGGCTAGGCGCTTGGACGGCGCACGCTCACCGCAGGTGCCCCGTGTCGTTCAGGAGCCGGACGCTGGCGTTGCCGTCCGCGTAGTACGCCACCGCGGACAGCGAGGCCGCCGACAGCTCCATGCGGAACAGGGACTCCGGCGGCGCGCCGAGGGCGAGCCGCACGAGCGTCTTGATGGGCGTGACGTGCGTGACGAGCAGCACGGTGCGGCCCGCGTACGCGGCCTGGAGCTTGTCGCGGGCCACCGAGACCCGGCTGGTGACCTCGGCGAAGGACTCGCCGCCCGGCGGCGCGACGTTCGGCGAGGCGAGCCACGCCGTCAGCTCGTCGGGGTAGCGCTCGCGCGCCTCGGCGAAGGTGAGCCCCTCCCAGGCGCCGAAGTCCGTCTCGCGCAGGCCCGGTTCCAGCTCGACGTCCAGGCCGAGGCGCGCCGCGACGGTGCGGGCGGTCTCCTGGCAGCGCAGCAGCGGGGAGGAGACGACGGCCTGCACGGTGCCGCGCGCGGCGAGCGCGGCGGCGACGCGGACGGCCTGCTCACGGCCGGCGTCGGACAGGGAGGGGTCGCTCCCGCCGCTGCCGGAGAAGCGCTTCTCGGGCGTCAGCGGGGTCTCGCCGTGGCGCAGGAGGACGAAGGTCGCGGGGGCACCGAGGTCGGCCGCGCCCCAGCCGACGGGCGGGGCCGCGGTGGCCGTGCCGGTGCCGGACGGCTCGCCGGAGGCACCGGACCCGTCGGCCGCGACGGAGCGTGCCGCCCTGGCGTCGGCCGTGACGGCATCGGCACCCGGCCGCGCCGCGGCGGAGGCCTTGCCGGTCGCCCCGGCGAGGGCCGCGCGCGCCCTGGCCGCGCCCGCGGCCGCGTCGCCGGGCGGGCCCGCGGGCTCCGCGGCGGCGCGGGACGCGGCGCGCAGGTCCGCCGTCGACGCCGCCGCCGACCACTGCTCGCCGCGCTTGCCCGCGTCCATGGCCTCGTTCGCCAGGCGGTCCGCGTGCTTGTTCTTCTCGCGCGGGATCCACTGGTAGGTGACCTGCGCGCCGGAGGCGACCGCGGCCGCCTCGGCGGCCAGCGGCTTCATGTCGGGGTGCTTGATCTTCCAGCGGCCCGACATCTGCTCGACGACCAGCTTGGAGTCCATGCGGACCCGGATCGTCGCGTCGGGGTCCAGCTCGCGGGCCGCCTTCAGGCCCGCTACCAGGCCCTTGTACTCGGCCACGTTGTTCGTGGCGACGCCGACGTACTCGGCGGTCTCCGCCAGCGTCTCACCGGTGACGGCGTCGATGACGACCGCGCCGTAGCCCGCGGGCCCCGGGTTGCCCCGGGAGCCGCCGTCGGCCTCGACGATGAACTCCTGCGCCACGCCCGCCCCTTACAGGCCGGACTCGGAGGTGCGCACCAGGATGCGGCTGCAGTTCTCGCAGCGCACGACCTTGTCGGGCGAGGCCGCCTTGATCTCGTTCACCTCGGTGATGTCCAGCTCCAGGCGGCAGCCCTCGCAGCGCCGCTGGTGGAGCTTGGCCGCGCCGATGCCGCCCTGCTTCACGCGCAGCCTGTCGTAGAGCCCGAGCAGGTCCGCGGGGACGGCGGCGGCGACGACCTCGCGGTCCTTGGTGACCGAGGCGGCCTCGCGGTCGAGCTCCGCCTGCGCGGCGTCCCTGCGGCCCGTCGCGTCGTCGAGCTTCGACTGCACGGAGGCGACCCGCTCGGTGAGCTCGGCGACGCGCTCCTGCGCGGACTCGCGGCGCTCCATGACCTCCAGGACGACGTCCTCCAGGTCACCCTGGCGCCTGGCGAGGGAGGTGATCTCCTTCTGGAGGTTCTCCAGGTCCTTGGGCGAGGTGACCGCGCCGGAGTCCAGGCGCTGCTGGTCGCGGGCGGCGCGCTGGCGCACCTGGTCCACGTCCTGCTCGGCCTTGGTCTGCTCGCGGGCGCAGTCGCTGTCCTCGGTCTGCGCGGCCACGAGCAGGTCGCGCAGTTGCGTGAAGTCCTTCGTCAGCGACTCGATCTCGGCGTGCTCGGGCAGCGACTTGCGCTTGTGCGCGAGCTGCGCGAGGCGTACGTCCAGGTCCTGGACGTCGAGGAGGCGGATCTGGTCGGCGGGCGCGGCGTTCAGTTGGGGGCTCCAAAGGAATCAGAAGGGGCGCGCGAGGCGCTCCCTGCGGGGGACGACGCGGCGTGGGCGGTCCAGGGGTCGGTGACCGTCTTCGAGACGTGGACGCGAAGCCCCCATCCGTGCCGGTCGGAGATCTCGTCGAGCTGAGCGGCCGCCAGCTCGCACCAGGGCCACTCGGTGGCCCAGTGCGCGGCGTCGAGCAGCGCGAGCGGTGCCTCGGCGCGGGCCTCCGACACCGGGTGGTGGCGCAGGTCGGCGGTGAGGAAGGCGTCGACCCCCGCGGCGCGCACGGCGCCGAAGAGGCTGTCGCCCGAGCCGCCGCTGACCGCGACGGTACGGATCGGCTGCTCCGGGTCGCCCGCGGCGCGGACGCCCTGCGCGGTGGCGGGCAGCCGCCGCGCGGCGAGCTCGGCGAACTCGGTGAGGGTCAGCGGGTGTTCCAGCTCGCAGATGCGGCCGAGCCCGCGCCGCCCGTGCTCGTCGGCCGGGTCCGGCACCAGGGGGCGCAGGACGCGCAGGCCGAGGGCGCCCGCGAGGGCGTCGGAGACGCCCGGGTCCGCGGTGTCGGCGTTGGTGTGGGCGACGTGCAGCGCGATGTCGTTCTTGATCAGGTCGTGGACGACCCGGCCCTTGAACGTCGAGGCGGCCACCGTCGTCGTACCGCGCAGATAGAGCGGGTGGTGGGTGACGAGCAGGTCGGCGCCGAGCCGGACCGCCTCGTCGGCGATGTCCTGGACGGGGTCGACGGCGAACAGGACCCGGGAGACCTCCTGGTCCGGGTCACCGCAGACCGTGCCGACCGCGTCCCACTGCTCGGCCCGCTCCGCGGGCCACAGGGCGTCGAGCGCGGCGATGACTTCAGACAGACGGGGCACGTACGAAAGGCTACCTGTAGGTCCTGCGCGCCTGAACCGGCGCCGCTCTCGCGCGGGCGGCCGACCGCCGTCCCGGCGACCCGATCGGCACGTTCCGTGAGCTACGCCACAGGCCCTACTTGACCAGGTGGTTCCGGAGGTCGTCCAGGACCAGGTCGGCGGCCGTCACGCCGAGGCCCAGGTACCAGGTCTCGTCCGGGACGTTCTTCGCCCGGCCCTCCTTCACGGCGTCGAGCTTCTTCCACAGCGGGTTGTTCTCGGCGCCCGCGCGGCCGGTCTTCTTCGGGTCGCCGTAGACGCCGGTGAAGATCCAGTCGGCGTCCGCCTCGTCGATCCGCTCCGGGCTGATCTCCGTGGCGAGATCGTTGACCTGCTGGTTCTTGGGCCGGGGCAGGCCGACGTCCGTCAGAACGGTGCCGATGAACGACGCCTTCGCGTACAGCCGGACGCGGTCGGGCATGTAGCGCAGCATGGTGACGGTCGGCTTCTTCGGGCCGATCTCCTCGCCGAGCGCCTTCGCCTTCTTCTCGTACGCGCCGAGCGCGGCCTTCGCCGCGGCGGTCCGGTCGAGCGCGGCGGCGTTGAGGAGGTAGTTCTGCTTCCAGGTGAAGCCGGGGCGCACGGAGAACACGGTGGGGGCGATCTTGGAGAGCTGCGGGTAGAGCTTGGCGGCGCGCAGCTCGCTGCCCAGGATCAGATCGGGCTTGAGGTTCGCGATCGCCTCCAGGTTGAGGGAGTTGATCGTGCCGATGTTCTTGGGGCTGCCCGCCCGCTTCTTCAGATAGCCGGGGACGCCGTCGTCGCCCTCGGTGGGGGCGTAGCCGACGGGCTTGACCCCGAGCGACACCACGTTGTCGAGCTCGCCGACGTCCAGGACCACCACGCGCTGCGGGCGCTGCTTCAGCTCCGTCTTGCCCAGGGCGTGCGTGAGGGTGCGCGGGAACTGGCCGGGCTTGGCCGTGGTGCCCATCCGCGCGGTCTTCTCGGCCGCCTTGGCGAAGTCCTCGCCGCCCTGGGCGACGGCCTTGCTGCCGCTGCCGTTGTCGCTCTTGCCGTCGCCGCCCGAGCCGCAGGCCGCGAGGGCGAGCGCCCCGGCCGCGGCGAGGGCGACGGCTGCGGCGGTGCGGGCGGGTCGACGGCGTCGTACGGACATCGGTGCTCCAGGGGGAGGTGCAGGGCGTGCGGGGTCCCGGGGCCGGGCCGCCACGCAACTTAGGGTTGCCTCACCATAACCGCTCCCCATCGAGCACACTCGCCACCGCCTTCTCAGGCGATTCGGGACATCACCACACGTACGCGTGAAGCGACCGGCCTCGGATGCCACGCCAGTACGTGCGAAAACTAGCGTCGCGAGCGGAGGTGACCCCCCATGACAGCGCCTGTGGCCGAGCCATCACCGCCCTCGCCGCCCACTCCCCCGGCACCGTCGCCGCCCCCGGCCCCGCCGGACACCGCGCGCACGACGCGGCGCGTCGAGGTGCCGGGCGGCGGGGCGGTCCTCGTGCCGGCCCCCGCGGCGCCCGCCGTCGCCCCGCGCGCCGCCCCGCCCGTCGTCCTCACCGCCGACGGGGCGTACGCCGCCCGGCTCACGCACACCGGCGGCTGCTGGTACCCCGAGCGCTGGACCCTCGACTCCCCCGAGCCGTACGCCGTGCCGCTGCCCGGGCACCAGCCCGAGGAGCCCGGCACCGCGGTGCTCCCGATGGCCGACGGCCGCGTCCTGGTGCACCGGCGGGCGGCGGGCCGCCACGTCTTCGCGCTCCTGTACCCCACCGGGCCCGGCACCGGCGAGGTGGCGCTCGGCGGCGTCGCCTGCGAGGGCGCGGAGCTGACCCTGCTGCCGCCCGCGCCGCGCGGCGGGTACGCCTACGCCCTGGCGGCGGGCGAGCGCTCCACGGCGGTGTGGCTGGTCGCGGGCGGCTCGTTCGGGCCCGAGCACCTCGCCGAGGTCCCCGGCCGCTGCACGGGCGGCGTCTGGCTCGACCGCGCCAACCGCATCCTGGCGCTCGACCGCGAGCTCGACGGCCTGACCAAGACGGTGGCGGTGGACCTGGAGCGCGGCGGCGAGGTGTCGCCGCTGCTCCAGATCGCGGCCGACAGCGACGACCGGCTGCTGCTCGCCGACGCCGACAGCGGGCTGCTGCTCATCCGCTCGGACGCGCCGGGCGAACCCCGCCTGGGCTGGGGCGTGTTGGGCAGCACGCACCCGGTGCGGTTCCCCGAGTGCCTGCGCCTGCCCGGCCGCGGGGCGACGCCGTTCGCGATCCAGCCCGGCCAGGTCCTCACCCCGGAGGCCTGCGCGGTCGCCCTGCGCGTCGACACCGGCGCCGACGCGCGGCCCGCGCTGTGCGCCTGGCGCGCCGCCGACCGGAAGGTCCATCAACTCACGCCGCCCGACGGCTGGTTGCCCGGCGCCGGCCACTGGACGCCGGAGGGCGTGCTGCGCCTGCCGTACGCCACCGGCGCGGGGCCCTGCGGGGTGGCCCGGATCGAGGTGCCGCGAGCCCCGGCCGCTCCGCCCGCCCGGGGCGAGACCGGAAACGCCCCCCGGGCCACCCGGCCCGTGCCCCTGCAACAGGCGCCCCTCGGGGGGCGCGCGGCGGGCGGTTAGACTCGCCCGCCGGTACGAACGATCTTTACTACGGGGTGAGTTTCATGACGACCGACACCACGACGGACACGATGACCGATCCGCGCTACGCCGAGGGCGGCGAGGAGGCGGGGCACGGCCGCCACCGGGGGCCCGGGGCCGCGCATGACGAGGAAACCGCGCCCAGCGGCCGGCACCGCCGGCAGGGCACGGAGGGCTGACGCCCGGGGGCACCGCCTCATCGCGCTTCGCGCTCGTCCTCAAACGCCGGACGGGCTGGACAGTGCCGCTCGCGGCAGCGTTTCAGCCCGTCCGGCGTGGGGGGATCAATCCCGCTTCAGTCCGAGCACCTCCGGCGCCGCGAAGGTCTCCCCCGGGGGCCGCCCCGCGAAGTACGGCGTCAGCGCCCCGTCCAGCTCCGCCGCGCTGAACGCCCCGGCGGCGGCGCGGAACGTGGCGGCGATCCTGGGGCGCTCCATCACGGCCACGACGCCGCCGTGCACGACGAGGAGTTGGCCGTTGACCCGCCCGGCCGCGGGTGAGGCGAGATAGCCGACCAGCGGGGCCACGTGCTCGGGCGCCAGCGGGTCGAGCTCGCCGTCGGCCGGCTCGGCGAAGCCCGCGAACACGTCGGAGGTCATCCGCGTACGCGCCCGCGGGCAGATGACGTTGGCGGTCACGCCGTACTTGGCGAGGGCGAGCGCCGTGGACGTGGTCAGGCCGACGATCCCGCCCTTGGCCGCGGCGTAGTTGGGCTGCCCGGCGGAGCCCGCGAGGAACGCCTCCGACGAGGTGTTCACGATCCGGCCGTAGACCGGGCCGCCCGCGGCCTTGGAGCGCTCGCGCCAGTGCGCGGAGGCGAACCGGACCGTGTTGAAGTGCCCCTTGAGGTGCACGCGGACGACTGAGTCCCACTCGTCCTCGGACATCGAGAAGATCATCCGGTCCCGCAGGATGCCCGCGTTGTTGACCAGGACGTCGAGCTTGCCGTAGGTGTTGACGGCGAGGTCCACCAGGGCGCGGGCCTGCGCGTGGTCCGCCACGTCCC
Organism: Streptomyces spectabilis; assembly: GCF_008704795.1. NCBI lineage: Bacteria > Bacillati > Actinomycetota > Actinomycetes > Kitasatosporales > Streptomycetaceae > Streptomyces > Streptomyces spectabilis. The sequence continues at coordinate 3,107,824 of NZ_CP023690.1, forward strand.
CGGAGTGGGCGACGGCCTTGCCGCCCGCCTCGCGGATCTCGGCGGCGACCTCCTCCGCGGGCCCGGCGGACGCCGCGCCGGTGCCGTCGCGGCCCGGCTGCCCGTAGTCGTTGACGACGACGCTCGCCCCGAGCCGGGCGAGTTCGACGGCCTCGGCCCGGCCGAGCCCGCGGCCCGCCCCGGTGACGACGGCCGACAGGCCCTCGAGCGGCTGCACCACGGAACCTCCCTCAGATCTCTATGCAGGTCCGCAGGGCGGCGCCCGTGCGCATCTGCTCCAGGGCCTCGTTGATCTCCGCGAGCTGCACCCGGTGCGTGATCATGCCTTCCAGGTCGACGCGCCCGGCGCGCCACAGGGCGATGGCCCGCTCGTACGACCGCAGCACGTCCCCGCCGCCGTACAGGGACGGCAGGATGCGCTTCTCGTCGAAGAACAGCTCGAACATGTTGAACTGGACCTGGTCGTCCATGGCGCCCGCGCCGACCACGCACAGGGTGCCGCCGCGCCGGGTCGCCTCGTACGCGGCGCGGGCCGTCGCGGACTTGCCGACGACCTCGAAGACGTAGTCGAAGCCCTCGCCCGCCGTCGCCCGCTGCTTGGCGTCGCCGAGGGCGTCGGGCGCCACCGCCTCGCTCGCGCCGAACCGCAGCGCAAGGTCGCGCCGGGCCGCCACGGGGTCGACGGCGACGATGTGGGCCGCGCCCTTGAGGCGCGCGCCCTGGATCACCGAGACGCCGACGCCGCCGCAGCCGATGACGGCGACGGACGAACCGGCGGCCACGTCGGCGGTGTTGAGGGCCGCGCCGAGCCCGGTGGTGACGCCGCAGCCGATGAGCGCCGCGATGTCGAAGGGCACGTCGTCCGGGATCGGCACCGCGCAGGCCGCGTCGACCACGACCTCCTCGGCGAACGTGCCGGTGCCCGCGAAGCCGAAGACGTCGCCCTGGGGGCGCTTGAAGTTGGGCGTGCCCGCGTTCATGAACCCGGCGAGGCACAGCTCGGTCTGCCCGCGCCTGCAGGCCGGGCAGCGGCCGCAGGCGGGGAGCCAGCACACCAGGACGCGGTCGCCCCGCTTGACGTTCGTGACGCCGTCGCCGACGTCGAGGACCTCGCCCGCGCCCTCGTGTCCCGGGACGAACGGGGCGGGCTGCGGCAGCACCCCGTTCATCGCGGACACGTCGGAGTGGCACAGGCCCGTGGCCCGGACGCGGACGCGCGCCTTCCCGGGGCCGAAGCCCACCGCCTCGACGTCGTCGAGCACGTCGAGCTTGTCCTGGCCTGTCTCGTGCAGTACGGCTGCGCGCATGACGGTGGGGCTCCTCTCACCTCTGGGGTACGTGGACCGGTGGTCTCAGGCGTGCTCCACGACGGTGTCGGCGAGCACCGGCGCCCCGTCCCGCTCCAGGGCCGTGACGACCGCCTGGACCCGCCCCGCCGACTCCCACATGCCGATGCGCAGGGTCTCGCCGGGGAAGACGACCCCGGCGAAGCGGGTGCGGTAGCCGCGCACCCGCGACACGTCGCCGCCGAGCACGGTGTCCACGACGGCCTTGAGCGTCATCCCGTACGAGCACAGGCCGTGCAGGATCGGCCGGTCGAAGCCCGCGAGCTTGGCGAACTCGGGGTCGGCGTGCAGCGGGTTCCAGTCGCCGGACAGGCGGTAGAGCAGCGCCTGGTCCTGCCGGACGGGACGGTCGGCGGTCCGGTCGAAGGGCCGCTCCGGCACGTCGAGCCGCGCCGACGGGCCGCGCTCGCCGCCGAAGCCGCCCTCGCCGCGGACGAAGAGCTGTGCCTCGCTCGCCCACAGCGGCCCGTCGCCGTCGGCCGCCTCGGCGCGCAGGACGATCACGGCGGCCTTGCCCTTGTCGTGGACGGCCGCGACGCGGGACGTCAGGGTGGCCGTGCCGCTCACCGGGATGGGGCGGTGCAGCTCGATGGCCTGGCCGCCGTGCAGGACGGCGGCGAGGTTCACGTCGATGCCGGGGGCGGAGAGCCCGCCCATGGCGCCCATGCCCGCGCCCGCGACGGTGGCGAAGCTGGGCAGCACGTGCAGCCGGGACTCCAGCGTGTAGCGCAGCTCGTCCGGGTCGGTGGCGGGGCGGTCCTTGTCGGGGTTGGCGGCGGCGCCGACACCCAGGTGGTAGAGCTGCACGTCCTTGTGGTCCCAGCTGATCGCGGCGCTGCGGGCCTCGGCGGCCAGGGCCTTGGCGGCATCGATGGGCATGGGGGGCGGCTCCTTGGTGGTCGTGAGACCTCGGTGCGACCGTCCGCACCGTCGGCCGCACCGAGGTCGCGACGGGGCCGGTGGAGCCCGTTCTAGAACGCGTTCCATTCCGGCGCTCCCATGTATAGCCCAGCGCCCGGGAGTTGGGAAGGGACCCGGCAGCGCGTTCTGACGTAGCGTCAGATCCGTTCGGCCGGTCCCGCGCCGCCGTCGGCACCCGTGACATTTGTCCTGGCCAGGACCGTACGAAGGGGCCTTCGCAGCCCCCCGCCGCCTTCCGTACTGTCGAGAGCCACGCACAGCACGGAACGGAACGGGGGAGCACGGCATGTCCTGGATGCGCGGCGTCAGCTGCCGACTGCACGAGGTGCGCGCGGCGCGCGGCGACCGCGACGAGCCCCCCGGCCCGCCGAACGGCTTCGCGCTGCTCCCCTGGCTCCTCATGGGCATGGGCGCGTTCTCCCATCTGCTCCAGGGCAGGACCCCGAACCCGTGGATCGCGGGGGTCGGCCTGCTGGTCTTCAACTCGCTGTACATCTCGGTCACCTTCCGGGCCTTCGACAAGGCCAAGCGGGAGTCGCGCGGCACGAGGGGCGCGCTCCTGGCGATGGGCCTGCTGACCGCCGGGCTCGCCGCGGGGTACGGCGGGAACTGGCTGATGTTCTTCCCGCTGTTCGGCCTCGCCGTCGGCGCGGTGGTCCGGGGGCGCCGCCTCGGCCCGGTCGGCCTGGCCCTGAGCGCCCTCGCGGGCGCGGTCGCCGGGCTCAGGGAGGGCTGGGACGGCGTCAACATCGCGTACGGCACGTTCCTGTCGACGATGGTGACGGCGGCGATCCTGTCCCTCTCCGAGGCGGTACGCGATCTGCGCGCGGCCCGCGAGGAGCTGGCGCGGCGGGCGGTGGCGGAGGAGCGCCTGCGCTTCTCCCGCGACCTGCACGACCTGCTCGGCCACACCCTGTCGGTGATCGTGGTGAAGTCGGAGGCCGCGCGCCGTCTCGCCCCGCGCGACGTGGACGCGGCGCTCGGCCAGGTCGCGGACATCGAGTCCGTCGGCAGGCAGGCGCTCACGGAGATCCGCGAGGCCGTCACCGGCTATCGCGAGGCCTCGCTCAGCACGGAGCTGGACCGGGTGCGCGACCTGCTGGACGCCGCCGGGGTCGAGACGGTCGTACGGCAGTCGGGGCCGCCCCTCGACCCGCGCTCGGCGGCGCTGCTCGGCTGGGTGGTGCGCGAGGCGGCCACCAACGTCGTGCGGCACGCCCGGGCGACCCGGTGCGAGATCGAGGTGGCGGGCGCCGGGGGCCGGACCCGCCTGGTGATCACCGACGACGGCCGCGGCACGGGCGCGACCCCGCCCGGCAGCGGACTCAAGGGCCTGGCCGAACGCCTCGCCGCGGCGGGCGGCTCCCTGGAGTCGGGCCCGGCGCCGCGCTCCGGCTTCCGGGTCACGGCGGTGCTGCCGACCGCCGAGGGGGAGCACGCGGAGGCGGGGGCCGAAGCCGCGCGGGCGTGACCGGCGGCCGGGGGCGCGCGCCGCGGGTCGGAAAGCGCCGTGTGGCAGAACGTGCCGCAACTCTTGACGGAGTCCAGTCAACCCGTAAGGTCTAGGCCAATGGACCGGCCCTGGCGCCGGGCCGGTTCGCCCCTCATCCCCCACCTCCGAGGGAGCAACGATGAACAGCAAACGGAAGCTGGCCATGGGCCTCGGCGCGGCGTGTGCCCCCCTCCTCGTCTTCGCCTCCGTCACCCCGGCCAGCACCCACGGCTACATCAGCTCGCCGCCGAGCCGTCAGGCCCAGTGCGCGGCCAACACCGTCCCGTGCGGCGAGATCAAGTGGGAGCCGCAGAGCGTCGAGGGCCCCAAGGGCCTGCGCAGCTGCAGCGGCGGCAACGCCCGGTTCGCCGAGCTCGACAACGACAGCAAGGGCTGGAAGGTCTCCGACGTCAACTCCTCGCAGCAGTTCACCTGGCGCCTCACGGCGCCTCACCGCACCAGCACCTGGCAGTACTTCGTCGACGGCCGCAAGGTCACGGAGATCAACGACGGCGGCCGCCAGCCGCCCACGACCGTGACGCACACCGTCGACTTCGGCGGCATCACGGGCCGGCACAAGATGCTCGCGGTCTGGAACATCTACGACACCGCCAACGCGTTCTACGCCTGCGTCGACATCAACATCAGGGGCTGACGCTCCGGGGCTCGCCCGAAGCCCCGGACGGGGGCTGGTCGGCCGGACCCGAAAGGCCCCCGGGGGTCCGGCCGGCCGGGCACCGCCCACACCGCCCGGCCTGGCGTTCTGGCTTAGCCTGACGCCATGGACGAGATGCCCGAGAGCCGTCGGCCCGCGAAGTGTGTGAGGGTCCTCCTCGCCGAGGACCAGGGCATGATGCGCGGCGCGCTCGCGCTGCTGCTCGGCATGGAGCCGGACATCGAGGTCGTCGCGCAGGTCGGGGCGGGCGACGAGATCGTGCGCACCGCGCTCACGGCACGCCCCGACGTGGCGCTGCTCGACATCGAACTGCCCGGCCGCAGCGGCCTGGACGCGGCGGCGGAGCTGCGCGAGGAATGCCCGGACTGCCGGGTCCTCATCCTCACCACCTTCGGGCGCCCCGGGTACCTGCGCCGGGCCATGGAGGCGGGAGCGGCGGGCTTCCTCGTCAAGGACGGCCCCGTGGAGGACCTCGCGGAGGCGATCCGCCAGGTGCTGCGCGGCGAGACCGTCATCGACCCGGCCCTGGCCGCGGCCGCGCTGAGCGCGGGGCCGAACCCGCTCACGCCGCGCGAGGCGGACGCGCTGCGGGCCTCGGCCGACGGGGCGACGATCGCCGACATCGCCGCGGCCCTGCACCTGTCGGAGTCGACCGTGCGGAACTACCTGTCGGCCGCCATCGGCAAGACGGGCACGCGCAACCGCATGGAGGCCGCGCGGGAGGCCCGCCGGCAGGGGTGGCTGTAGCCCGGCGCCCCGGCCGCCCGGGTCAGTCGCGGGCCGCGCGCGGCATCCACACGAGCACGACGAGCGCGGCCAGGACGAGGAACACCGCGCCCCAGAGGAAGGCGAGGGCGTAGCCCTCCGCGACCGCCTGTGCCCCGGGCCGTCCCGCCGTACGGGCCGTGGCGACCGTGGAGAGGACCGCGAGGCCCAGCGAACCGCCCATGGTGCGCGAGGTGTTGATGAGCCCGGCGACGAGCCCCGCGTCCCCCGGCTCGGCCCCGCTGGTGGCGAGCGACGCGAGGGGCGTGCCCGCGAGTCCCGCGCCCAGCATCATGAGGATGCCCGGCAGCATGATCGAGGTGACGTACGCGCCGTGCGCCCCGTCCCCGGCGAGCATCCGCCACTGCCAGGCGAATCCGGCCGCCGCGGTCAGGACGCCGATGACGGTGACCGTCCGCGCCCCCAGGACCCGCATGAGCCGGGGCGCGACCTTGGACCCCACGACGACGCTGACGGAGCTGGGGATGAGCGCGAGCCCGGCCTCCAGGGGCGTGTAGCCGAGGACGTTCTGCGCGTACAGGGTCATGAAGAACCACATGGCGAACAGGCCCATGCCGCAGACGAACATGGTCGCGTTGGCCGCCGAGACGGACCGCACCCGGAACAGCTTCAGGGGCATGAGCGGCGCCTTGGAGCGCGCCTCGACGCCGAGGAACGCGGCGATCAGGGCGAGCCCGGCCGCGAGCGGCACGAGGGTCGCCGCAGCGGTCCAGCCCTCCACCTCGGTCTGCACGATGCCGTACGCGAGCGTGGCGATGCCGCCGGTGACGAGGACGGCCCCGGGCACGTCGAGCCGCCGGGCGCCGCTCGCCCGGCTCTCGCTGATCCAGCGCAGGGCGGCGGCGAACACCAGGACCCCGACGGGCACGTTCACGAGCAGCACCCACCGCCAGGAGAGCCCGTCGGTGAGGACGCCGCCGACAAGGCCGCCCGCGGCGCCGCCCCCCGCCCCGACGGCCGACCAGGTGGCGATGGCCCGCACCCGCGCGGCCCCCTCCGGCACGGCCGAGGTGAGGATGGTCAGGGTGGAGGGCGCGAGGACGGCGGCGCCGAGCCCCTGCACCGCCCGCGCGGCGAGCAGTTGCCACCCCTCCTGCGCGAGCCCCCCGCCGAGCGAGGCGAGGGTGAACAGGCCGAGCCCCACCAGGAACATCCGCTTGCGCCCGAACAAATCCCCCGCGCGCCCGCCGAGCAGCATGAACCCCGCGAAGGCGATGGAGTAGGCGTTGACGACCCACTGCAGGCCCGTGGCGCTGAGGCCGAGGTCGGCCCGCATGGACGGCAGCGCCACGTTCACGACGGACACGTCGAGGACGACGAGGAACTGCCCGGCGCAGGCGGCGGCCACGACGAGCCACAGGGGCGCGGCGGCGCGCCGGGATATCGGGGTGTCGACAGGGGTCTCAAGCATGGGCTCCATGCTGACAGCCGACACGTGCCCCGTACATCGGAAAATGGCGGGGTACGGCGTGGGGCGCCGGACCTAGGCCGGAAGTCGCAGTCCCCCGCCGCCGCACTCCGCCCTCCCGCTCCCTCCGCGCACTGCGCTCACTCCGTCCTCCGCAGCAGCGTCACCACCGCCGCCCCGCCGAGCCCGATGTTGTGCGCGAGCCCGACCCGCGCCCCCGGCACCTGCCGCGTCCCCGCCTCGCCCCGCACCTGCCAGGCCAGTTCGGCGACTTGGGCGATGCCCGTCGCCCCCAGGGGGTGCCCCTTGGAGATCAGGCCGCCGGAGGGGTTCACCACCCAGCGCCCGCCGTACGTGGTCGCGCCGGACTCGACGAGCTTGCCTGACTCGCCCTCCGCGCACAGGCCGAGGCTCTCGTACGTGAGGAGTTCGTTGATCGAGAAGCAGTCGTGCAGCTCGATGACGTCGAGGTCGTCGGCGGTCAGGCCCGAGCGTTCGTAGACGCGGCGCGCGGCCTCGCGGCTCATCGGGCGGCCCACCACGTCCAGGCAGGAGCCGGAGGCGAAGGACTCCTCGGTGTCCGTCGTCATGGCCTGGGCGAGGATCTCGACCGCACGGTCCGCGAGCCCGTGCCGCTCCACGAAGCGTTCGGAGGCGACCAGCGCCGCCGCCGCGCCGTCGGAGGTGGGCGAGCACTGGAGCTTGGTGAGCGGGGCGTGCACGACCTCGGCGGCGAGGACCTCGTCCACGGTGTACGCGTCCTGGAACTGGGCGAGGGGGTTGTGCGCGGAGTGCCGGTGGTTCTTCGCGGCCACCGCGGCGAGCTGCGCGGGCGTCGTGCCGTACCGCTCCATGTGCTCGCGGGCCGCGTTGCCGAAGATCTGGGCGGTGGGCGGGGTGGCCGCGAAGCCGTGCCGTGCGGCCATGACGCCGTAGTGGCGGGCCACCGGCGACGCGGCGAGGTCGCCGTCGCCGCCCGTGCCCAGGGAGCCCCGCTTCATCCGTTCGAAGCCGACGGCCAGGACGCAGTCGCCGACGCCGCCCGTCACGAGCTGGCGGGCGAGCATCAGGGCGGTCGAGCCGGTCGCGCAGTTGTTGTTGACGTTGTAGACGGGCAGCCCGGTCAGGCCGAGTTCGTACACCGCGCGCTGGCCCGCCGTCGAGGCCTGGAAGCAGTGTCCAACGGCCGCCTGCTCCACCGCCGCGTACGGAATCCCGGCATCCGCCAGGGCCCCGGCACCCGCCTCCCGCACCATGTCCCAGTACTGCCAGTCCCGGCTCTCGGGCTTCTCGAACTTCGTCATTCCGACGCCGACGACGTACGCCTTCATCCGTGCCTCCCTGGCTGTGCCCGGCGGGACGGCGGCAGAATAGAACACGTTCCATTCTGACGGAAGGTCAGATGCGCGGCAGGGTGGCGGATCCGCCCACAAGGCGCGGTCAATGGAGGGTCAAGAGTTCCTTTGGTTCGACGTCCGCCGGAATAGTCGCCCCGGGAAACAGGTTCATCGTGCATGTAACCGCGGGCGTCCCGTACGCCTCACCTGTCACACCCGACCTGCCCCGTCACCCTTCGCCCCGGAGGCCCCAGCCCTATGTCGCACGCGACGGCCCACCCCCGCGCTGACCGCGGCGTCGTCCCCGTCCTCGCCTTCTCCGGCATCGTCGTCGCCGTCATGCAGACGCTGCTCGTCCCCGTCATCAAGGACCTGCCGGCCCTGCTCCGCACGTCGCCGTCCAACGCCACCTGGGTCATGACGTCGACGCTCCTCGCGGGCGCCGTCTCCACCCCGATCATGGGCAGGCTCGGCGACCTCTTCGGCAAGCGCCGGATGCTGCTCACGAGCCTCGCGGTCATGGTCGTCGGCTCGCTGGTGTGCGCCCTCACCGACGACCTCGTCGTCATGATCGCCGGGCGTGCCCTGCAAGGCGTCGCGATGGGCGCCATCCCGCTGGGCATCGGCCTGATGCGCGACGAGCTGCCGCGCGAGAAGCTCGGCTCGGCGATGGCCCTGATGAGCTCCTCCATAGGCGTCGGCGGCGGGCTCGCCATGCCCGCGGCCGCCCTGGTGGCGCAGCACGCCGACTGGCACGCCCTGTTCTTCGGGGCCGCGGGCCTCGGCGTGCTCGCCATGGCGCTGATCGTGTTCCTGGTGCCGGAGAGCCCGCTGCGGGCCGAGGGCACCTTCGACGTCCTCGGCGCGCTCGGCCTCTCGGCGGGCCTGGTCCTCTTCCTCCTGCCCATCACCAAGGGCAGCGACTGGGGCTGGGGTTCGGGCCTGACCCTCGGTCTGTTCGCGGCCTCGGCCGCGGTGCTCGTCCTATGGGGCGTGATGGAGCTGCGCGTCAAGGCGCCGCTTGTCGACCTGCGCACCACGGCCCGGCGCGAGGTGCTGCTCACCAACCTCGCCTCGATCATGGTCGGCGTCGCCTTCTACGCCATCTCCCTTGTGCTCCCCCAGCTCCTCCAGCTGCCCGCCGCCACCGGCTACGGCCTCGGCCAGTCGATGGTCGTCGCGGGCCTGTGCGTGGCGCCGCTCGGCATCACGATGATGTTCACGGCGCCCCTCTACGCGCGGCTCTCGGCCACGTACGGACCGAAGGTCACCCTGATCCTCGGCATGCTCGTCATCGCCATCGGCTACGGCGCGGGCCTCGGCCTGATGAGCGCCGCCTGGCAGACCATCGTCATCTCGGTCGTCGTCGGCGCGGGCATCGGCCTCGCCTACTCCTCACTGCCCGCGCTCATCATCGGCGCCGTCGACCCCTCCGAGACGGGCGCGGCCAACGGCCTCAACACCCTGATGCGGTCCATCGGCACCTCGGTGTCCAGCGCCGTCATCGGCATGGTGCTCGCCAACACCGCCCACACGGCGGGCCCCGTCGAGGTGCCCACCATGGAGGGCTTCCGCGCCTCCTTCCTCATCGCCACCGGCGCCGTCGCGATCGGCCTCGTGTTCGCGCTGTTCCTGCCCGGCAGGCCCCGGGCCGCGGCCGGGCAGCACACGCAGCTGCGGGCCAGCAGCGAGGAGGACGCCGCGCTCGCCCGGGCCACCGAGGCGCTCACCGGCGGGTTCCAGGGGCGTGTCCTCTCCCCCGCGGGCGCGCCGGTGGCCCGCGCGCAGGTCACGCTGATCGACCCGCACGGCCGCCGGGCGGGCGCCGCGCTCTCGGACGACGACGGGCGGTACGCCCTCGCGGTCCCGGCCGACGGCGCGTACGTGCTCGCGGCCACCGCCGCCGGGCACGCGCCGGGCGCCGTCTCGGCCGTCCACCGCGGCGAGGAGCGGCCCGTCGAGGTCGACCTGGCGCTGCCGGGCGACAGCGAGATCCTGGCCTGAGCCGTCCGCGCGGCCCCGCACCCCCGTCACCCCGGTGCCGGGGGTGTGGTGCACCATGGGCGCCCGTACGTGTACCGGAAGGAACGACGATGGCTGCCACTCAGGCTCAGGCCCCGGCACCGGAGGTCCTCGGCGCCTTCGAGGCGGCCAAGGGCTTCATGCCCGTCCACGAAGGGCTCGCCCTGTACGCGGCCGCGCGCGAGGCGGCGGCCCTCGGGCTTCCCCTGCTCGAAGTCGGCACGTACTGCGGCCGCTCCACCATCCTGCTCGCGGACGCGGCCCGCGCGGCCGGTGTGAGTGTGATCACGGTCGACCACCACCGGGGCAGCGAGGAGCAGCAGCCCGGCTGGGACTACCACGACCCGCAGACCGTGGATCCGGAGGTGGGCCGCATGGACACGCTGCCGACCTTCCGGCGCACGCTGCACAAGGCGGGCCTGGAGGACCACGTGATCGCGGTCGTCGGCCGCTCCCCGCAGGTGGCGCGGATCTGGCGGGCCCCGCTCGGCCTGGTCTTCATCGACGGCGGGCACACCGACGAGCACGCGAGCGCGGACTACGAGGGGTGGGCGCCGCACGTGGCGGAGGGCGGCCTGCTCGTCATCCACGACGTGTTCCCCGACCCGGTGGACGAGTGGACCGGGCAGGCCCCGTACCGCGTCTACCTCCGGGCCCTGGAGTCCGGGATGTTCACAGAGACCTCGGTCACCGACTCCCTCCGCGTCCTGCGCCGAACCGGCGCGGCCGGCTCCGGCCGCGGCTAGGCTCCCTGTCGTGTCGTACGTAGGTCCGGACAGTCAGCCACCGCGCCCGCCCCGCCGCTTCGGCGGCGGCCGCACGCTCGCGGTCACCCTCGCCGTGCTCGCCCCCGCCACGCTCGCGGGCTATCTCATCCACGGTGCGACGAGCGGAGACGGAGACGGAGACGCGAAGTCGCCGAGAACGCTGCCGTCGGCCAGCCGCTCGGACCAGAACGCGCCCTCGAAGCCGACCGCCGACGGCCCCGCGAAGTCCCCCGCCGCGGACAGGTCCGAGAAGCCGGAGGACGAGCCCGACCCCAAGGAAGACGGCAAGGGCGACGACAAGCCGTCGGGGAAGGCCCCGTCGGGGGGCCGCCCCGCGGCGTCGGGCCCCCTCAAGGGCAAGGTCGTGGTGATCGACCCGGGCCACAACCCGGGCAACTTCCGGCACACCGCGGAGATCAACCGCCCGGTGAACATCGGCACCCACTCCAAGGAGTGCGACACCACCGGCACCTCCACCAACAGGGGTTACACGGAGGCCCGGTTCACCCTGGACCTCGCCCACCGCCTGCGCGACCAGCTGCACCGCCAGGGCGCCACGGTCCGCCTCACCCAGGACGGCGACCGCGCCTGGGGCCCGTGCGTCGACGAGCGCGCCCGCATCGGCAACGCGGCCCGCGCCGACGCCGTCGTCTCCCTGCACGCCGACGGCTCGGCCGTCGGCAACCGCGGCTTCCACGTCATCCTGCCCGCGAAGGTCCGCGGCGGCGCCGCCGACACCACCGCCATCGTCGGCCCCTCCCGCGACCTCGGCGAACGCATCGCGGGCAAGTTCCTGTCCACCACCAAGAGCGCCCCCTCCAACTACGTCGGCGACGGCACGGGCCTCGACGTCCGCCGCGACCTGGGCGGCCTCAACCTCTCCAAGGTCCCCAAGGTCTTCATCGAGTGCGGCAACATGCGCGACCCGCAGGACGAGGCGTTGCTCACGAACCCGGACTGGCGCCAGAAGGCGGCCCGCGGCATTTCTGACGGAATCGGGAGCTTCCTCGCCCGCTGAGAGCGGGCAGTCTTGATGTGCCCGTTGCCGCCTCGTCACGGGACGGCAACCGGGAGATCTTCACTGAGTGACGATCTTTATCTGAAGCAGACACCCCGGCGGGGCGAGCGATAAGGTCCTCCGTACGATGAGGGGCCACCCCCGCGCTTCACGCCCGCGAGCATCCGCGACCAGGCGACAGCGACGCCTCTAACGACGAGACGACTGACGAAGGACCTGAAGTGAATTTCCGCTCCCTCACTCGAGGCGACGGCGTGGTGATCGGAGCAGCGGTGTTGCTCTTCATCGCCTCGTTCCTCGATACCTTTGACGGCGACGACGCCCCCACCGCGTGGGACAACGGCAACCTGCTGATGAGCGTCTACCTCGCCGGGATCATCGGCGCGGCGCTCATCGTCGTGGGCCGCGCGACGGGCGCGCAGCGCAAGGTCGCCGGTCTCGACCTCGGCACGTTCGGCATCGGCCTCACCTTCGCCTCCGCCTGGAGCTCGCTCGGCGCCATCTTCGACACCGGCCAGTCCTACGACAAGGTCTTCGAGGTACTCAACGCCAGGTTCGGCGGCAGCGGCGGCGGTGCCGAGAGCCCCGACGCCGGTGTGGGCCTCATCCTCGGCCTGATCGCCGCTCTCGTCCTCGTCGCCGCCGCGGTCGCCACGAACATCGTGCCCGCGCTCAAGGCCCCGCTCATGGGAGCCCCGAGCCCGGTCGCCCCGCAGCCCTACGGTGGTCAGCCGCAGGGTGGGTACGGCTACCCGGGTGCCCAGTCGCAGCCGTACGGCGCGCAGCCGGGGCAGCCGCAGCAGCCGTCGTTCGGCGGGCAGCCGCAGGGTGGCGGCGCCACTCCGCCGCCGGCCGCCGCGCAGGCGCAGCCCGCGTCGGCGGACTTCTCGCCGTTCTGGTTCGCCGTGCCGGTGCCGCGTCCGCTGTACCCGGAGGACGGCTCGCCGACCCCGATCGCCGAACTGGCGCCGGGCACCTGGTACTTGGCCGTCGAGCAGCGCGGCCAGAGCCTGGTGGCGCAGACGCAGGACGGTCGTCGTGGTGTGCTCCAGGACACCACCGGGATCCAGCGCGGCTGACCCCGCCCCCGCAGGCCTTCAGCGGCCCCTCGCCCTTCCGGGCGGGGGGCCGTTGGCGTACAGTCCCGGGCGTGACAGACAGCTGACGACCCGTCAGATGCAACTGCCGGGAGGGACCATGCGGCTTGGGCTCGCGCTCGGGTACTGGGGCCGCGGCCCCGAACCGGGGCAGCTCGCGCTCGTCCAGGAGGCCGAGCGGCTCGGGTACGACTCGGTGTGGACCGCCGAGGCCTGGGGCTCGGACGCGTTCACCACGCTGACCTGGATCGCGGCGCACACCTCGCGGATCCGGCTCGGCACGGCGGTGGCGCAGATGGCCGCCCGCTCCCCCACCGCCACGGCCATGCACGCCCTCACCCTCGACCACCTCTCCGGCGGCCGCGTGCTCCTCGGGCTCGGGCTCTCGGGCCCGCAGGTGGTGGAGGGCTGGTACGGCAGGCCGTTCCCCAGGTCACCGCTGACCGCGACGCGGGAGTACGTGGACGTCGTACGCCAGGTGCTGCGGCGCGAGTCCCCGGTGGTGCTCGACGGCCGCTTCCACCCGCTGCCGTACCCGGGGGACGACGGGTCCGGGCTCGGCAAGCCGCTGAAGTCCATCACGCACCCGCTCCGCGGCGACCTGCCCGTGCTGCTCGGCGCCGAGGGCCCGAAGAACGTCGCGCAGACGGTCCGGATCGCGGACGGCTGGCTGCCCCTGTACTGGTCGCCGACGCGCACGGACGTGTACGAGGCCTCGCTGACCGGCCTGCGGGACGGCTTCGTGGTGGCCCCGCTCGTCCGCGCGACCGTGTGCGCCGACGTCCGCGAGGGCCTCCTCCCGGTGAAGGCCATGCTCGGCTTCTACATCGGCGGCATGGGCCACGCCGCACGGAACTTCCACGCCGACCTGATGGCCCGGATGGGATACGCGCGGGAGGCGCGGCGGGTGCGGGAGCTGTTCCTCGCCGGGCGCCGCGAAGAGGCCGTGCTCGCCGTGCCGGACGCCTTCGCCGACGAGATCTCCCTGGTCGGCCCGCGCGAGCGGATCGCCGAACGCCTTGACCTGTGGCGCAAGGGCCCGGTCACCGACCTCCTCGTCCTCGCCCGGGACCGGGACACGCTGCGCGCCCTGGCCGAACTCAACGGCTAGGCGCGGCGGCTCAGCGGAAGATCGCCACCGGGTCCAGGGTCAGTTCGCCCGCGTCGCGGTTCCAGGTGCGGACCTTGCCCAGGCAGCGGGCCTGGAACTCGCCGCTGAAGTAGTCCTCCTCGTGGAACTCCTCGCGGATGCCGTCCTCGGCGCAGGTGATCTTGACGTGGGCGGCCGGACGCCCTTCGCCGTAGCGGGCGCGCAGGACGACGTCGCCGCCGGGCAGGCCGCGCGCGGTGAAGCGCCCGGTGACCGAGACGAACTCGGACATCACCGCGCTCAGCGCGACGCGGTCGTCGTCGCCGTCGCGCAGGGTGTCGGCGAGCGCCCGGTTGGGGACGAGGAGGCCGGTGGTGAGGTCGGCGTGGACGACCGCGTCCTCCCTGCGCATCGTGTCCATCAGCAGCCCTATGACCGTGATGGGGGTGTTCTGCTGGACGTAGGAGGTGAACCGCTCCTTGGTGACGTCACGGCCCGCCGTGCCGCCCGCGCCGCGGAACCTCGCCCACAGGCTGAAGCCCCCCGTCACGTTCGTGCGGTCGGCGACCTCCTGCTCTAGGGCGGCCGAGAAGCCGCCGGTCTGATAGAGGTCCATCACCCGCTGTTCGTGCAGGTAGAAGCACATGCCGTGAAAGGTCCTGCGGCCCCGCGAGGCGCGCCGTCGGCCGCGCCGGAGCCAGCCGAGGCGCACCAGGGCGTGCCGCAGGAGCACGCCCACGCACACCGCCGTCAGGAACCAGACGACCAGCCACGGCCACCACAGGTCCCACCACGCGCTGTCAACGACACCCACGGATCTCCTTGAACGCCTGGGAGAGGGAGGAGGACCCGGCGTCCACGACGCGGCCGCCGGTCGCCTCGGCGGCGCGCCGCAGCGCCTTCGCGTCGGCCTCTCCTAAGTGGACGGGGAAGGTGGGCACCGACCGCGCGGCGGCGCCCCGTTCGGAGTGGCGGCGGGCGAACTGGCCGTACGACAGGCCCGAGTTGCTCTCGCCGTCGGTCATCAGGACGATCGAGACGCGGCGGCCCGGGTCGTCCTCGGCGCTGGCCTCGGCCCGGTCGTAGCCGCGGTCGAGGGCCGACCACACGGCCGTCGCGTCGCCGAAGCGGCCGTCCGCGACGAAGGAGTTGAGCCTGCGCAGATCGCCGTCGCCGCGCACCGTCACCGTACGTTCCTCCAGGACGCGGCCCGCGAACCGGGCCACGGTCAGGCGCTCGCCCCGGTAGAAGCGGGCGAACTTGCCCGCGGCCGTCGGATCCGCCCCGCTCAGCCCGGCGAACGCCGCGCGCAGGTCGGCCATCCGCCCGCCGCGCATCGACGTGGAGAAGTCGAGCAGGAACACCACGTGGTCGCCGGTGCGCCGGGCCGGGTCGCCGTAGTCGTCCATCAGTCGGCGGATGACGGAGAGCTGGTCGGGGTACGAGAGCGCGTTGCCGATGGCGGACCGCAGCTGCGGCGGCCGGGGCACGTCCGCGCCGACGGGCCGCCGCCAGGTGCGCTCCACCAGCTTCTTCTGTACGTCGTCGCGCCGCAGCCAGTCGACGACCTTGCGGTACGCCTTGTGCTCCTTGGCGTCGAGCAGCATCAGCGGGAAGTCCGACAGGACCATGCCGTCCGCCGGGTGCACGATCTCCAGGGGGCCGCGCGGGGTCCCCGCCGCGTTCAGGGAGAGGAGTTCCGCCTCGTGCGCGATGAGCGCGTTGGCCTTGTCGGGACTGCGTACGTAGGCGTCGATCAGGGCGCGGGAGCTGGCGGCCGTCAGCGTCTGCCCGGAGCGGAAGCCGCGCAGCCGGTCGCAGGACACGTCCCGCTCGCGCAGCACCCCGCCGGTGCCCGCGGCGGCGGTGGCCACGCCGACGAGCGCCGCCCGCCCCGTGTCGCTGCGCCGCGGGTCGGCCATGCCGAAGCGCACGGTGCCGTCGGCTGCGGCGTCCGCGATGTCGGCCCAGGTGACCCGGGAGCCCCGGGCCGCGGCGCGGACGCGCTCCGCGGTGGCGCGGGTGAGGCCGACGACGACCGGCGAGCGCATGATCGCGGTGGACTCGGGCGGCGCGGTCGGCCGCCCGCGCTCCCGCAGCCGCAGCAGATACGAGCGGTCGGACGCGGGCCAGGCCAGGTCGTAGGAGCCGAGCGGTCCCGAGAGGTCGGCGGTGGCCTTGAAGTCGAGGTCGAGCTCGACCCCGGTGTCGTCCTTCAGCTCGTCCAACAGCGGTTCCACATCGGCGAGTTCGGGGCTTGCGAGCACCCTCAGGGTGGTGGTGTCGCCGCCCCGGGTGCAGCCGGTGAGGGTGGCGGCGAGGAGCGCCAGACAGACGGCGAGGGCGCGCCGCCTCACGAGGTGCCGCCGGCCGGCGGGCAGTTGCCGACGTGGTTGATGATCCGCTCCAGGGCGTCCAGGTCGGGCGCGTCGGCCTTCGTCTGGTCGGGGTTGGGGGTGGGCACCTGCACGCCGTGCTCGCGCAGATAGGCGTTCAGCTGCTCGCTGGTACTGTCCTCGCCGGAGAACCGCACCCGGAAGCCCAGCTCGATGGCCCGCTGGCGAAGGCCGGGGTCGGACTCCATCAGGTCGGTGAGCCGGTCGCCCTGCCCGTTGAGGGAGATGAGCTGCGGCTCGGTGAGGGCCTGCGGCGAGGGGTAGAGCAGCACGCGGCGGGTGTCGGCCCGCTGGTGCCGCTTCTGGAAGCCGACCTGGTGGGCGAGGAACTGGTGCTCGTATATCAGGGACACCGGTGCGATCGACTCGCCCTCGTCGGAGAAGTAGCTGTCGGCCTGCTCGTCCGCGGCCATGCCCTGGAGGTTGATCAGCGGCTTGACCTTGGCGGCGACGTCGAGCACGGGGTCGCCGCCGGGCGCGTCGCCGCGCTTGCGCTCGGTGCCGGGCGGCCGGTTCCCGTTCTTCACGAAGGCGAGGATGCTCAGATACGTACCGGCGGCGTTGGACTCGCAGACGCTGGAGGTGCGCACCAGGACGCGGCCGCTGTTGCTGCGCCTGGAGTGGGCGCGGTAGCCGATGCCGTCCCAGGTCCTGTCGCGCTCGATGAGGCGCAGGAAACCCGCCATGTCGAGGTCGTAGTACAGCGTGTCGCCGCCGCCCGGCGCCCGCTGCGGGCGGGCCACGCCCGCCGCCACCAGCGTCTGCGCGTACTCGCGGAACGTGCCGAGCGCCAGCGGCGTCACGAACGGGCGGGCCGTGCGCACGGAGCGCTGCTGCCCCCGCATGATCAGCCGTGCGGCGGGCTGGCCCGAGGGGAACACGACGTCCATGCCCGCGAGCGGCTGAGTGGCGATGCCGCGCGAGCCCAGGCGGTGGATGTCCACGCGGATGCCGTGCTTCAGGAGCAGGCGCCTGACCTCGGGGTCCTTGAAGTAGTCCGACTTCGACGCCATCTTGCCGTCGATCGTCGTGATCCGCTCGAAGGGGCGCAGGGCGTTGCCCGAGACGAGCAGGGCGAGGAGGCCCGCGAGGGCGAGGGGCATGGCGGCGACCACGTGCCGCGGCAAGCGGCGGCGCCGCCGGGCCGCCGGGCGGCGGGTGGCCAGGCGGGGCTCTTCTCTACTGGACGTACCGGCTCTCTCGGGCACCGCGCTCTCCTGCCGTGGGCGGGGGCAGGAGCATGCGCCTCCGGCGCGAACGAGGTGCCTTGGAGGCGCCAATACCGCCTGAACCTAAGGTGAATGACGGCCTATCAGGTTGCGCGGCCCACCTTGCCGTGTCGCGCTGCGCGCTCGTCCTCAAACGCCGGACGGGCTGAGTGGGCGCCGATGCGGACCGGATCTCGTCCGCGGCCCGCACCATCTCTTCTACGCGCCCGCGCGGGGACCTCCGGCCCGCACCGGAGAACTTTCAGCCCGTCCGGCGTTTGAGGACGAGGCCGAAGGCCGATCGAGCCGGGGGCCCAGGGGCTCAGCCCTTGGCCAGTTGCCCAGCCGAAGGAACCTGATCCGTGACCTCCGCTCCGGCGGAGCGGCCCGCGTCCTTGACGGAGTTGATCGTGTCGTCGAAGGACCCGACCACCGCCTCCGTGGAGTCCCCCTTGCGGAGCTTGGACGGGAGGTCCTTGAGGGCCTCGACCCCCGCCGTCAGGGGGGCCACGGCCTTGGCGAGGGTCGGATCGCCCTGGGCGTTGCGCAGGGCCGCCCGCAGCCGGTTGTACGTGAAGGCCCCGGCGAGCCCGGCCTTGACGAGGGCGAACCTCCGCCCCTCCGCACCGGACTTGAAGCGGCCGTCCCGGTACGGCTTCACGATCCACCGGTACGTCGCCCCGGCGGCGAGCCCGGCGTTGGTGACGAAGCGGGTCTTCGCGAACTTCTGCCGGTCGGCGGAGCTGGTGCCGCTCGGGGTCGCCGAGTCGCCGTCGTCACCGCCGCAGCCGGTGGCCCCGGCGAGGAGGGCGCAGCACAGCAGGAGGGGGACGAGCGCGCGGCGTACCGCTGCGGCCGGTGCGGAGCGGAACACGGGTGACCTCCCGGAGGTGCGGACGGCTCCCCCGGCCAGCAGCCTCGCCCCGCCCGGGCGGCCCCGCAAGGCGGGCGGGTCCGTTGGAGGCCCCCGGCGCCGGGGCGGGCCCCGGCCCCTTCGGGTTTCAACGGCCGCGGGGCCGGTACTCGCCCCTCATGTCCCCCCGATTCACCAAGAGCACCCGAGGCGGCGCCGACGCCGCGAAGGTCATCGTCGTCATCGCGGACGTGGCGGCCGTCGTCATCGTCCTGTGGATCCTGATGGACCTCCTTGAGGCCAACCGGGGCAACGACCTGGTGCAGGTCGTGCGCGACGTCGCCCGGTGGCTGGCGAGCTGGTCGCACGACCTGTTCACCTTCGACGAGCGGTGGGCGCGGGTCGTGGCGGGCTACGGCCTGGCCGCCGCCGTGTACCTCGTGGTCGGCCACCTCGTGGCCGGGCGGCTCCGGCGACACTGACGCCGGGCGACGGCTAGCAGCAGTCCGGGTCCAGGCCCTCCGGCAGGTCCGTGCCCGAGAAGACCCGGCAGGTGGCCTCGTCGCCGCCGAGCGCCGCCACCGCGAGCAGCAGGGAGCCCGCCGTCCAGGTGGTCTGCTCGACGGGCCAGACCGCCGCGTCGTCGTACACGTAGCCCGTCCAGTACAGGCCGGTCGCGTCGTCGCGCAGGTGCTGGATGGACTTCAGGACGTCCACGGCGCGGTCGGACTCGCCGAGGGCCCACAGGGCGAGGGCGAGTTCGGCGCTCTCGCCGCCGGTCACCCACGGGTTGGGCACCACGCAGCGCACGCCGAGCCCCGGCACCACGAAGCGGTCCCAGCCCTCCTCGATGCGGGCCTTGGCCTCGGCCCCGGTGAGCGCGCCGCCGAGGACGGGGTAGTACCAGTCCATCGAGTAGCGGTCCTTGTCGAGGAACCGCTCGGGGTGCCGCCGGATCGCGTGGGCCAGTGCACCCGCCGCCAGCTCCCAGTCGGGCTGCGGGTCCTCGCGCGTCTCGGCGACGGCGAGGGCGCAGCGCAGCGCCTGGTGGATGGAGGAGGAGCCGGTCAGGAGCGCGTCGGCGACCGGGGTGCCGTCCGGCTCCCGCTTCCAGCCGATCTGGCCGCCCGGCTGCTGCAGCGCGAGCACGAACTCGACGGCGGCCACGACCACCGGCCACATGCGGTCGAGGAACACCTCGTCGCCGGTGGTCAGATAGTGGTGCCAGACGCCGACGGCCACGTACGCGCAGAAGTTGGTCTCGCGGCCGCGGTCCGTGACGGCGTCCGGGTCGCCGTCGGCGTACGCCGCGTACCAGGAGCCGTCCGCGTTCTGGTGCCGGGCGAGCCAGTCGTAGGCGCGGGCGGCGGCCGCGTGCTCGCCGGCCGCGTCCAGGGCCATGGCCGCCTCGGTGTGGTCCCACGGGTCCAGGTGGTGGCCGCGGAACCACGGTATGGCGCCGTCCGGGCGCTGTGCGGCGAGGATGCCGCGGACCGTGTCCGCCGCCTGATGTGCCGTCAGAACGCCGGGCAGGACCAGGTGTTCGGTGCGCTCGGGACTCGTCACGCCCCGGCCTTCGCGTCGACGGGAGCGGTGGCGGGAGCGGCGGCGGCGCGCGGCAGGTGCGGCTTGGTCGCGTACGCCACGAAGCTCTTGCCGATCAGCGGGTTCAGGGCCTGCTCGGCGAGCTTCGTCGCCAGCGGCTTCTTCATGATGTCCCAGACCAGGAGCTTGTGGTACGCGCGGACGGGCAGCGCCTTGTCGTTGTCGACGCCGAACGCGCACTTGAGCCACCAGTACGGGGAGTGCAGGCCGTGCGCGTGGTGGGTGCCGTAGGGCTTGAGGCCCGACTCGCGCATCTTCGCGAGGAGTTCGTCCGCCTTGTAGATGCGGATGTGGCCGCCCTCGACCTCGTGGTACGCGTCGCTGAGCGTCCAGCAGACCTTCTCCGGGCCGTAGCGCGGCACGGTGACCGCTATGCGGCCGCCGGGCTTGAGGACCCGGACCATCTCCGCGAGGACGCCCTTGTCGTCGGGGATGTGCTCCATCACCTCGGAGATGATCACGACGTCGAACGACTCGTCGGGGAAGGGCAGGTTGAGCGCGTCGCCCTCCATCGCGGTCGCGGTGGCGCCCGCGGGGGCCTCGCCCGCCTCCTTCATCGCCGCGAACCACTTGGCGACCTCGCGGATCTCCTCGCCGTTCCGGTCGAGCGCCACCACCTGGGCGCCGCGCCGGTAGCACTCGAAGGCGTGCCGTCCGGCCCCGCAGCCGAGGTCGAGGACGCGGTCCCCCGGCGCGAGCGGGAAGCGGGTGAAGTCGACGGTCAGCACGGGGTCCTGCTTTCGTGGTGGGAGCCAGCAACTTCGGGGAGGGCGGCCGCGGGAGCGGCCTCCCGCGGGGCCGCGGCGCGGACCGGGACCGGGCCCGGGGAGCAGTCCATGGCCGCGCGGTAGCGCTCCACCGTGCCCTGTGCGGCCCGCGCCCAGGTGAACCTGTCGAGGACCCGGGCGCGCCCGGCCGCGCCGAGCCGCGCCCGCAGCTCCGCGTCGCCCAGGAGGCGTCCGAGGCCCGCGGCGAGGGCGCCCGGGTCGCCGGGCGGCACCGCGAGGCACGTCTCCCCGTCGGCCCCCGCGACCTCCGGGATGGCCCCGCCGGTCGTGGCGAGCAGCGGCGTCCCCGTGGCCATCGCCTCGGCCGCGGGCAGCGAGAAGCCCTCGTACAGGGAGGGCACGCAGGCCACCTGCGCCGAGCGCACCAGGTCGACGAGTTCCGCGTCCGAGATGCCCTTGACGAACTCGATGGCCCCTTCGAGGCCGTACCGCTCGACGGCGGCGGCGACCGGGCCCTCCTCGGGGCGCTTGCCGACCACGACGAGGTGCGCGTCGGGGTGCTCCGTACGGGCCTTCGCGAGCGCCTCGACGAGATGGATCAGGCCCTTGAGCGGGACGTCCGCGCTGGACGTCGTCACGATCCTGCCCGGCACCTCCGGCACGGCGGGGTCGGGTGAGAAGAGGTCGGTGTCGGCGCCGATGTGGACGACGTTGATCCGCTGCGGGCGCACGCCGAGGTGGTCGACGATCTCCTGGCGCGAGGTGCCGGAGACCGTGACGATCGACGGCAGGCGGCGCGCGACACGCTTCTGCATGCGCGTGAACGCGTACCAGCGGCGCACGGACGCGCGGCGCTTCCAGTCGGCGGCCGCGTCGAGTTCGAGCTGCCGGTCGACGGTGATCGGGTGGTGGATGGTCGTGACCAGCGGGGCGCCGAGGTCGCCGAGCAGGCCGTAGCCGAGCGTCTGGTTGTCGTGGATGACGTCGAACGCCCCGCGCCGGGCGCGCAGATGGCGCCGGGCCCGCAGGCTGAAGGTGACCGGCTCCGGGAAGCCGCCGGTCCACATCGTGGCGACTTCGAGGGCGTCGACCCAGTCGCGGTACTCGTCGCGCTTGGGCGTGCGGAAGGGGTCGGGCTGGCGGTAGAGGTCCAGGCTCGGCAGCTCGGTCAGGCGGAGGCCTTCGAGGTCCTCGCCCTCGTCGAGCACCGGATAGGGCTGGGCGCCGATGACCTCGACGCGGTGGCCGAGCCGGACGAGCTCACGGGAGAGGTGGCGCACGTACACGCCCTGGCCGCCGCAGAACGGGTTCCCTTTGTAGGTCAGGAGTGCGATGCGCAGCGCGCGGCCGCCGTCCATCGCCGACCCCGGCGGGGGGCCCGCCTCTCTGGCCTCAGCGGTCACTGTCGGCCCCCTTCTTCCTTCAGTTGCCCGCGAGACTACGCCGGGACGGTAATGTAGAACAAGTTTCAGAGTTTGTTCCCATCGCGACCGCCCGTGATCGCCGGACGCGCTTGAATCTACCGGCAGGTAGCCAGGCCGGAAGGCCCGGATCAGGTGATTCGCACCACGGCGAACGCCCTGCCATGCTGTGCGGTCCCGCGGCCCGCGGGACGGGACCGCGGGGCGGAACTGTGGGATCTTTTGCGGATGAGCGGTACGGGCTCGGGACTCCCGGGACCCCAGGGACGGCCGACGGGACTGACGGGGCGACGGGACGATGACAGCTGACGCGAAGACGGCCGGGGCGCGGGCGACGGCGTCGCCGCTCACCGAGCGCCAGGAGGCGCGCCGCCGCCGCATCCTGCACGCCAGCGCCCAACTGGCCAGCCGCGGCGGCTTCGACGCGGTCCAGATGCGCGAGGTCGCGGAGGCCGCCGGGGTCGCCCTCGGCACGCTCTACCGCTACTTCCCCTCGAAGGTGCACCTGCTCGTCGCGACGATGCAGGACCAGCTCCAGCAGATGCACACCACGCTGCGCAAGCGGCCGCCCGCCGGCGAGACGCCCGCCGAGCGGGTCGCGGAGACGCTGATGCGGGCCTTCCGCGCGCTCCAGCGCGAGCCGCACCTCGCGGACGCGATGGTGCGCGCCCTGACCTTCGCCGACCGCTCCGTGAGCCCCGAGGTGGACACGGTCTCGCGGCTCACGACCGCGATCGTCCTGGACGCCATGGGCCTGGACGGACAGCCGACCGCGGCGCAGCTCTCCGCGGTGCGGGTGATCGAGCACACCTGGCACTCGGCGCTGATCACCTGGCTCTCCGGGCGGGCCTCCATCGCCCAGGTGAAGATCGACATCGAGATGGTGTGCCGACTGATCGACCTGACGGCGTCGGAGACGTAGGCCCTGCCGCCCGAGGCCCTGCGGGCAGGCCTACTCCTCCGGCGGGAACACCACCTCGCCGCTGCCGAGCAGGGTGATCGTGATGGCCTCGACCGGGCAGCCCTCGGCGGCCTCCAGGATCTGCTCGGCCGCGTCCGTCTCGGCCCGCCTGGGGTGCGACTGGCGCGCGGAGTCCAGGGCGAAGCCGTCCGGCGCCAGACCCGCGCACATCCCGGAGCCGATGCACACGGACCGGTCGACCTCGACGTGCCAGCGGTCGCCCATCAGGCCCCGGTCCCCTCGGGCGCGTATCCGGCGGGCAGATGGATCATCTTGTGCTCGAAGTACTCGCCGTACCCCTCGGGTCCGAACTCCCGGCCGATGCCGGAGTTCTTGTAGCCGCCGAAGGGGCCGGACATGTCCAGGCTGAAGGTGTTCACGGAGTACGTGCCGGTGCGCACGCGGCGGGCGACGTCCAGGCCGCGCTCGACGTCGGCGGTCCACACGGTGCCGCTGAGGCCGTACTCGGAGTCGTTGGCGATCCGCACGGCCTCCTCCTCGTCGCCGTACTCGATGAGGCAGATGACGGGCCCGAAGATCTCCTCGCGGGCGACCCGCATGGAGTTGTCGACGCCGCCGAGCAGCGTCGGCTCGACGTACCAGCCGCGGTCGAACCCGGCGGGGCGGCCGCCGCCCGCGAGGATCTTGGCGCCCTCCTCCTGGCCGATGCGGATGTAGTCGAGCGAGCGCCGCTGCTGCCGCTCGGCGACCAGCGGCCCGAGTTCGGTCGCCGGGTCCATCGGGTCGCCGACCTTGAGCGCCGACGCGGCGGCGGCGAAGGCCTCGGCGAACTCGCCCGCGCGGGAGCGCGGCACGAGGATGCGGGTCTGGGCCACGCACGCCTGGCCGTTGATCATCCAGGCGAAGGGCGCGATGCCCGCCACCGCGCTCGCCGCGTCGGCGTCCGGCAGGATGACGGCGGCCGACTTGCCGCCCAACTCCAGGGTGACGCGGGTGAGATGGCGGGAGCAGACCTCCATCACGCGCTTGCCCGCGGCGACGGACCCGGTGAAGGACACCTTGTCGACACCGGGGTGCCCGACCAGGTACTCGCTGACCTCCCGCCCCGCGGAGACGATGGAGAGCACGCCCTCCGGCAGGCCCGCCTCCGCGACGATCTCGGCCAGGACATAGGCGTCGAGCGGCGTCTCGGGCGAGGTCTTGAGGATCACCGGACAGCCCGCGAGCAGCGCGGGCGCGACCTTGGCCGCCGCGGTGAACTGCGGGACGTTCCACGGCACGACGGCCGCGACGACGCCCATCGGCTCGCGCCGCACCAGGATCCCGCCGAGCACGCCGTCGCGCGCCTCCTCGTACGTGAAGTCCCGCGCCGTGGTGATCGCCGCGTCCCAGACCATCATCGCGGCCAGGGCCTGCACCATCACGGACGCGGTGATCGGGGTGCCGTTCTCCGAGCTGATCACCCGGGCCAGCTCCTCGTGGCGCGCGGCGAGACCGTCCTTGATCTTCGTGACGGCCTCGATCCGCTCGTCGAGGCCCATCCGCGGCCAGGGCCCTTCGTCGAACGCCTTACGCGCGAGGGCGACGGCCCGGTCGACGTCGGCGGGCGCGGCGTGCGGCACCCGCGCGAAGACCTCGCCGGTGTGCGGCGAGACGACCTCGATGACGTCCTTGCCGACCGGATCGGTCAACTCCCCGCCGATGAACAGCTGTCCGTGCTCCACGAGTTCCGTCATGACCGACCGCCTCCTGCGGGACGCTTCCTGACGCTGTTTCAGAACTGATATCAGTTCTAGTTATAGTGAGCAACGGCCGTGCGGCCGACAGCTCCGGCGGCAGGGACGGGGCGGCGGATGACACAGCGGGTGACGGGCACGGGTGCGACCGACCACGGCGGTGGCGTGTGGAGCGTCGCCGTGCCGATCCCGGACAACCCGCTGGGCCACACGCTGGTGTACGTGCTCGACACCGACCGCGGCCCCGTCCTGGTCGACACCGGCTGGGACGACCCGGCGGGGTGGGACGTGCTCGTCGCGGGGCTCGCCGCGTGCGGGACCGAGGTCGCCGCCGTGCACGGGGTGCTGCTCACCCACCACCACCCCGACCACCACGGCCTCTCCGCGCGGGTGCGGGCCGCCTCCGGGGCGTGGCTCGCGATGCACGAGGCCGACGCGCACGTGGTGCGGCGCACCCGGGAGTATCCGATGGAGCGGTGGTTCGGGTACCTGGTGGACAAGCTGACCGCCGCGGGCGCGCCCGCGGAGCACGTGGCGCCGCTGGCCGCCGCCCGCGACGCGGGGCGCGTCCCGGGGCTCGCCGCCCGGCTGCCCGCCCTGCCCGACCGCCCGATCCCGCCCGGCGAACTCCTCGATCTGCCCGGCCGCCGCCTGCGCGCGATCTGGACTCCGGGCCACACCCCCGGCCACGTCTGTCTGCACCTGGAGGAGGAGCACCCGGCTCGACTGCCGGGCCGCGGGCGCCTGTTCAGCGGGGACCACCTGCTGCCGGGCATCACTCCGCACATCGGCCTGTACGAGGATCCGGACGACAGGACGGTGACCGACCCCCTCGGGGACTATCTGGACTCCCTGGAGCGGGTCGGGCGGCTCGGCGTCGCGGAGGTCCTGCCCGCGCACCAGCACGCCTTCGCCCACGCGCACGGCCGGGTGCGGAAGTTGCTCGCCCACCACGAGGAGCGGCTCGCGGGCCTGCTCGCGCTGCTCGCCGAGGAGCGCACCCCCTGGCAGCTCGCCGAGCGCATGGAGTGGAATCGGCCCTGGGCCGACATCCCCTCCGGCTCGCGCACCATCGCCGTCTCCGAGGCCGAGGCGCATCTGCGCAGGCTCGTGAAGCAGGGCCGGGCCCAGGCGGTGCCGGGCAGCGACCCGGTGGCGTACGTGGCGGTGTGAGGCCTCACGGGCCCCCGAGGCCCCAGGGACTCCCGAGGCCCCGGCGCCCCGGGGCCCGCCTCGTCACCAGCCCTCCTCGCCCCGCAGCACCGCGTCCGCGCCGCCGTCGATGAAGACCACCTGGCCGGTCACGTGCGTGTTCTCCGGCGAGGTGAGGAAGTCGAGCAGCGGGGCGACCTGCTCCGCCTCTCCGTAGCCGTTCAGCGGCATGGGGACGGCGGCGTCGGCGACCGCGCGGATCTCCGGGTCCCCGATCATCGGGCGGCTCATGGGGGTGCGGATGATGCCCGGCCCGATCGCGTTCAGCGGGATGCCCGCGCCCGCCCACGCGTCGCTCACGGCGGCGCGGCGCACCCAGCGCACGAGGGCGTGCTTGGCGGAGGTGTACACCCGCTGCGGCTCGCCGCGGTCGATCGCCGCGCGCGCGGCGGCGACGGCCGCGGCCTCGTCGTCGGCGAGCACGGCGTCGACGATCGCCGGGTCGGTGGGGTGCAGGGCGGCCACCGACGCCACGACGGCCGCGCGCGGATGGCGGCCCGCGGCGAGCAGCGGACGCAGTCCGGTGAGCGTGGCGATCGCCCCGAAGGCGTTCACGCGCACGGTCACGGGGTCGTGGTCGGCGACCCCGGCGCAGGCGATCACGGCGTCGAGCCGGCCGCCCCCGAGGTCGGCCGCCGCCTCGGCGAGCAGGGCGCGGCCCTCCCCGGTGCCGAGGTCGGCGCTGATGTCGGTGTCCTTGAGGTCCGCGCCGATGACCCGGTGTCCGCGCGCGGACAACTGGCGGGCGGTGGCCCTGCCGATGCCCGACGCGGCACCGGTGATCAGATAGGTGCGGGCGGTCTGCTCGTCGATGCGGTCCGGCTGCGTACGGCTCGGGTCCGTCACGGTCGCGCTCCCCTCAACTGCCGCGGCCTGGGGCTTGCGCCACGCTACGCCCGCCGCGCGGGCCGCACCAGACCGCGATCACCGGCCGCGCGGAACCGTGGTCACCGGCCGCGCCGGAGCGCGGTCACCGGCCGCGCCTGGCCGGGAGGGGCGGCGTACGGGCCGGTAGAGTGTGCGGGTCGTCATCACGTACGTACGAGGGGAAGCCGCACCGGCCCGTCCCCAAGGTCTCGGCTTCGCCCGGCCCGGGAGAAGCCGTCGTGGCACCACCCGCCCGCGGCGAGCCGGAGCACCTCGTGCGGCGCGTGACCGGCTCGTGTCATCGGGACCGTACCGATGGCCGGCACCGTCGAGGCACACGGAGCCGGAGCCGCCCGGTGCCCCTGTCGTGCCGTGCCGCCCGGCTCCCCGCAGGGAGAGGCACCCGCCGCATCATGAACGTTCGCCGCAGCGCAGCTGCCCTGGCCGCCGTCGCCGCCCTCGGCACGGCCGCGGCCCCGGCCGCCCTCGCCGACGGGGCGTCCCCCTCGCCCTCCGGCGCGCTCCCCTCCGGTCTGTACGGCAAGACGGACCCGAAGTTCGACGGCGTGTTCCGGCAGTCGTACGCCCTGCTCGCGCAGGACGCGACCGGTGTCACGCCCGCGACGAAGGCCGTGGACTGGCTGACCGGCCAGCAGTGCGGCAGCGGCGGCTTCGCCGCCTACCGCGCCGACACGGACGTGGCCTGCGACTCCAAGGCCCAGGTCGACAGCAACTCGACGGCCGCGGCCGTGCAGGCCCTCGCCGCGCTCGGCGGCGAGAAGAAGGCCGTCGACAAGGGCGTCGCCTGGCTGAAGTCCGTGCAGAACCAGGACGGCGGCTGGGGCTACACCCCGGGCCTGCCGAGCGACGCCAACTCCACCGGCATCGTGATCGGCGCGCTCGCCGCCACCGGCGAGAAGCCCGCGGCCGTGACGTCGCAGAAGGGCAAGTCGCCGTACGACGCGCTGACGAAGCTCGCCCTGGACTGCGGCAAGGACGGCGGCGCCTTCGGCCTCGCCGACGCCAAGACCGGCAAGCTCGCGCCGAACGCCGACGCCACGGCGGCCGGTGTCCTCGGCGGCCTCGGCAAGGGCCTGGTCGTGACCGCGCCGAAGAAGGAGGCCGCCGCGCCGAAGTGCGCCGAGGCCGACTCGGCCGAGCAGGCCGCAGCCAACGGCACCGGCTACCTCGTCGACGCCCTCGGCAAGTCCGGCCACCTCACCTCGTCCCTGCCCGGCTCCACGGACAAGCCGGACGTCGGCAACACCGCCGACGCGGTCGTCGCGCTCGCCGCCGCGGGCCGGGGCGAGCAGGCGAAGAAGTCCGCCGAGTGGCTCGCCGGCAACTCCGCCGACTGGGCCAAGCAGGGCGGCCCCGCCGCCTACGCCCAGCTGGTCTTCGCCGCCCACGCCGCGGGCCTGGACCCGCGCGACTTCGGCGGCGCCGACCTGGTCAAGCAGCTCAACGCGACCGGTCCGGCCCCGCGCGCGCAGGCGTCCGACGAGGAGAAGGACAAGGACGACGACGGCAGCGGCATGAGCGTCTGGTGGATCGTCGGCGTCGGCCTGGCCGCGGGCGCGGGCATCGGCTTCCTGCTGAGCGGCCGCAAGAAGAACCAGCTGTGACGCACCGCCGTCGCGGGCACGGCCGCCGCCGCGCGGTGGCCGTGCTCTTCGCCGCCCTGCTCGCGCTGTGCGCGGCCGCCCCCGCCCACGCCGCCGACTACCGCTACTGGTCGTTCTGGCAGCGCGGCGAGGGCGGCGCGTGGGTGTACGCCACCCAGGGCCCGTCGATCGCACGGCCGGACGACGGGGACGTGGACGGGTTCCGCTTCGCCGTGGCCGCCGACGCCAAGACGGCGAAGAAGCCGCGCGGCACCGCCGACTTCGACACGGTCTGCGCGGACACGAAGGCCGCGGCCGGGAAGAAGCGGATCGCGGTCGTCATCGACTTCGGCACCGCCGCCGACGCGCCGGGCGGGAAGACGCCGCCGAAGCCGCGTACCGCGTGCGCCCGCATCGACGACGGCGGATCGAGCGCCGACGCGCTCGCGGCCGTCGCCAAGCCCCTGCGCTACGACAACAACGCGCTGCTGTGCGCCATCTCCGACTACCCGAAGACCGGCTGCGGCGAGCAGGTGTCCGGCGACGGCGGCGAGCGGAGCGGCGCCGACGAGGGCGACGGCGGCCCGTCCGTCGGCCTGCTCGCCGGTGTCGCCGCCGTGGTCGTGCTCGGCGCCGCGGGCGTCTGGCAGGCCCGCCGCCGGCGCGGGTGAGCCGGGCCCGCCGCGATGACTAGCCCACGCGCTGTGCGGGCGGCCCGGCGCCGCCGCCTCGCCCCCGAGGCCGGCCGCTCCAACGCCCTGCACCCGGGCGCCTGGTGGCTGTGGGCCCTCGGGCTCGCCACGGCCGCGTCCCGCACCACGAACCCGCTGCTCATCGGGTTGCTCATCGGGGTCGCCGGATACGTCGTCGCGGCCCGGCGCACCTCCGCGCCGTGGGCGCGCGCGTACGGGGCGTTCGTGAAGATCGCCCTGTTCGTCATCGGCATCCGCCTGGTCTTCGCCGTGTTCCTCGGCTCGCCGATCCCGGGCACCCACCTCATCGTGACGCTGCCGGAGGTGCCGCTTCCGGACTGGGCCCAGGGGGTGCGGATCGGCGGCCGCGTCACCGCGGAGGGCGTGGTGTTCGCACTGTACGACGGGGTGCGCCTCGCGGGCCTGCTGATCTGCGTGGGCGCCGCGAACGCCCTGGCAAGCCCGGCCCGGCTCCTCAAGTCCCTGCCCGGCGCCCTGTACGAGGCGGGCGTCGCCGTGGTCGTCGCGATGACGTTCGCGCCGAACCTGATCGCCGACGTCCAGCGGCTGCGCGCCGCCCGCCGGCTGCGCGGGCGCCCGGACCGCGGGGTGCGCGGCCTCCTCCAGGTCGGCCTGCCCGTCCTGGAGGGCGCCCTCGAACGGTCCGTGGCCCTTGCCGCCGCGATGGACGCGCGCGGCTTCGGGCGCACCGCCGCCGTGCCCGCGCGGGTGCGCAGGACCACGGCGGCCCTGACGCTCGGCGGCCTGATCGGCGTGTGCGCGGGGACGTACGGACTGCTCACCGCGGACGGCGGGACGTACGGACTGCCGGTGCTCGGCGCCGGGCTCGCCGCCGCGCTCGGCGGTCTGTGGCTCGGCGGCCGGCGCGCGGTGCGCACCCGCTACCGGCCCGACGTGTGGGGCCTGCGCGCCTGGCTCGTCGCCGGGTCGGGGGCCGC
The DNA here is from genome assembly GCF_008704795.1 of Streptomyces spectabilis. NCBI lineage: Bacteria > Bacillati > Actinomycetota > Actinomycetes > Kitasatosporales > Streptomycetaceae > Streptomyces > Streptomyces spectabilis. The sequence continues at coordinate 3,137,987 of NZ_CP023690.1, forward strand.
CGTCGCGGCCCTGATGATCGCCGCGAGTTCGTCCGGGGCGAGCGAGCTGCACCCCGGCGTGGTCCCGCTGGTCGCGCCCGAGCTGCCGCTGTGGCCCGCCGCGGCGATCCTGATCGGCCTGCTCCCGGCGCTCGTCGCGCCGGTGCCGCCGCCCGCGCAGGCCCCCGTCCCCCGCCCGTCCCGGGGCGCCGCCGCCGAGGAGCAGAGCCCATGACCATGATCCGGTTCGAGGACGTCTCCGTACGGTACGAGGGCACGGCACGCCCCACCGTCGACCACGTGGACCTGGCCGTCCCCGAGGGCGAGCTGGTCCTGGTGGTCGGCTCCTCCGGGGTCGGCAAGTCCACGCTGCTCGGCACCGTCAGCGGGCTCGTGCCGCACTTCACCGGCGGCACGCTGCGCGGCCGGGTGACCGTGGCGGGCCGCGACACCCGCACCCACAAGCCGCGCGAGCTGGCCGACGTGGTCGGCACGGTGGGCCAGGACCCCCTGGCCCACTTCGTGACGGACACGGTGGAGGACGAGCTGGCGTACGGCATGGAGTCGCTCGGCCTCGCGCCGGACGTGATGCGCCGCCGCGTCGAGGAGACCCTGGACCTGCTCGGCCTCGCCGACCTGCGGGACCGGCCCATCACCACCCTGTCCGGCGGCCAGCAGCAGCGCGTCGCCATCGGCTCCGTCCTCACCCCGCACCCGAAGGTCCTGGTCCTCGACGAGCCGACGTCCGCGCTCGACCCGGCGGCGGCCGAGGAGGTCCTGGCCGTCCTCCAGCGCCTGGTCCACGACCTGGGCACCACGGTCCTGATGGCCGAGCACCGTCTGGAGCGGGTCGTGCAGTACGCCGACCAGGTGCTGCTCCTGCCCTCGCCCGGCGCGGCGCCCGTCCTGGGCGACCCGGCCGAGCTGATGGCCGTCTCGCCGGTGTACCCGCCCGTCGTGGCCCTCGGCCGCCTCGCCGGGCTCACCCCGCTGCCGCTGACCGTGCGGGACGCCCGCCGCAAGGCGGCCGGCCTGCGCGAGCGGCTCGACGGCGTCACCCCGCCGGAGCGGGGCGCGGCGCCCGCCGCCCCCGAGGAGCGGGACGCGGCCCCCGCGGGGCGGTGGTGGCGGCGGGGGCGGAAGGAGCCCGCGCACCAGGGCGCGGCCGCGACCGGCGCGCGGGTCCAGGGGCTCGCGGTGCGCCGGGGGCGCGTCGAGGCGCTGCGGCGCGTCGACCTGAGCGTGGCGCCGGGCGAGACCATCGCGCTGATGGGCCGCAACGGCGCGGGCAAGTCCACGCTCCTGTCCACCCTGGTGGGCCTGCTGCCGCCGACGGCGGGAACGGTCCGCGTCGGCGGCGCGGCCCCGCACCGCACCGCACCGCGCGAGCTGATCCGCCGCGTCGGCCTCGTCCCGCAGGAGCCGCGCGACCTGCTGTACGCGGACACGGTCGCGGCCGAGTGCGCCGCCGCCGACCACGACGCCGAGGCGCCCGCGGGCAGCTGCCGCGACCTGGTGGCGGAGCTGCTCCCGGGCATCGCCGACGACACCCACCCGAGGGACCTGTCGGAGGGCCAGCGCCTGGCCCTCGCCCTCGCGATCGTCCTCACGGCCCGCCCGCCGCTGCTGCTCCTCGACGAGCCGACCCGCGGCCTGGACTACGCGGCCAAGGCCCGCCTGGTCACGATCCTGCGCGGGCTCGCCGCCGAGGGCCACGCGATCGTCCTCGCCACGCACGACGTGGAGCTGGCGGCCGAGCTGGCGCACCGGGTGGTGATCCTCGCCGACGGCGAGGTCGTCGCCGACGGCCCCACCGCGGAGGTCGTCGTGTCGTCCCCGGCCTTCGCTCCCCAGGTCACCAAGGTGCTCGCACCGCAGCGTTGGCTCACTGTGGCCCAGGTACGAGATGCCCTGGAGGATTTGGATGGGTGAGGGAAGGAGCGCCCCTGAGGGGCGCGGGGAACTGCGCGACCAGCCCCCGACGACCCGCGGAGAACAAAACGCCCAGGTACGCCCCATAAGGCTTGGCCCCCGCTCCGTGGCCGCCCTGACCCTGGTGAGCGCCATCGGCGTGGCGGCCTTCGGCTGGCCCCTGCTCGCAGGACCCGAGTCGGAGCTGAGCGCCCACGCGCAGGACGCGCCATGGCTGTTCGCGGCCCTGCTCCCCCTGCTGGTAGGCATCGTCGTGGCAACGATCTCGGACGTCGGCCTGGACGCGAAGGCCATCGCGATGCTGGGGGTGCTCGCCGCCGCCGGGGCCGCGCTGCGGCCGCTCGGGGCGGGCACGGCGGGTATCGAGCCGATGTTCTTCCTGATGGTGTTGAGCGGGCGCGTGCTCGGGCCCGGCTTCGGGTTCGTGCTCGGTGCCGTGTCGATGTTCGCCTCGGCGCTGCTCACCGGGGGCGTCGGCCCCTGGATGCCGTTCCAGATGCTCTCCATGGGGTGGGTGTGCATGGGCGCGGGGCTGCTTCCGGGCGCCGACTCCCTGCGCGGCCGCCGTGAGCTGTGGCTGCTCGGCGCGTACGGGGCGATGGCCTCCGTCCTGTACGGGACCGTGATGAACCTCCACGGCTGGCCCTACCTCTCCGGGCTCGCCACCGGCGTCTCCTTCGTCCCCGGCGACGCGGTGGGCGACAACCTGACCCGCTTCCTCGCGTACTGCCTGGCCACCTCCCTGGGCTGGGACCTGCCGCGGGCGGTGCTCACCGTCGTGCTGAGCCTGGCGCTCGGCCCGGCCGTCCTGAAGGCGCTGCGCCGGGCCACGCGGCGGGCCGCGTTCGAGGCGCCGGTCACATTCGAGGCCCCGCGGCCGTGAACGGCCTTGTGCGTTCTGTGATGAAACAGGGGGGTGGGCGGTGAGCCGCCCCACAGGACTTTGGTCCTCTACTACCGGCCCCCGTAGCCGCGATCCCCTGTCACGTACACGCCAATCTACGCGCTGACCTGCGGATTGAGAGCCAGATCACACCGGGGCCCTTCGTCCTCGGTGCGAGTGCCACTAGTAAGAGGGGTCATTGCGGCGGCGTAACAGCCCTGCTTCTCTGGATGAGTCGCACGGCGCCGACCGGCCACTCACGGCCTCGGCGCCGACGCATTGCCCCCGCTCCCACGGAGCCGGCGCGGCAAGCGCCCGCGACCGTCCTGTACCCGACCGGAAGGTCCTCTGTGTCCGTCACGCTCCTCCGCCGCATCACGCCCAAGAAGGCCCTCGTCGGCGGTGTCCTCGCCGCCGCCACCACTGGCATGGTCTTCGCCGCGGCCCCCGCTCAGGCCGCACCGGCGTCCGACTCGGCCAAGGCCGTGGCGCAGCGAGTGATCAGCGACGCCGGCCAGTTCCAGTGCTTCGACAAGATCGTCTCCCACGAGAGCGGCTGGAACGTCACCGCCACGAACTCCTCGTCCGGCGCCTACGGCCTGGTCCAGGCCCTGCCCGGCTCGAAGATGGCCTCGGCCGGCGCCGACTGGAAGACCAACGCCGAGACCCAGATCAAGTGGGGCCACTCGTACATGAAGGAGCGCTACGGCAGCCCCTGTGGCGCGTGGAGCCACTGGCAGGCCAACGGCTGGTACTGAGCCTGGCCCCTGGGCCTCGAGCAGCGAAGGCGGTCACCCCCTCGGCGGGGGTGGCCGCCTTTTCGCGTTGCGCGGCTCTTCCCCGCCCACCCGCCCCTTCATCGCGCTGCGCGCTCGTCCTCAAACGCCGGACGGGCTGAAAGTCTCCGGTGCACGCTGGATCTCGTCTGCGGCTCCGCACAGGTCCGCGGTCCGCGGACGACATGCGGTCCGCACCGGCACCATTCAGCCCGTCCGGCGTTTGAGGACGAGGCGCGGAGCGCCGATGAAGGCCGGGCTACAGCCGCTGCACGATCGTGGCCGTGGCCACCGCACCCCCCGCACACATCGTCACCAGGGCGAACTCCTTGTCACGCCGCTCCAGCTCATGCAACGCCGTGGTCAGCAACCGCGCCCCGGTCGCGCCCACGGGATGCCCGAGCGCGATCGCGCCGCCGTTCACGTTCACCTTCTCCAGGTCCTGCTCGAACACCTGCGCCCAGCTGAGCACGACCGAGGCGAAGGCCTCGTTGATCTCAACGAGGTCGATGTCCCGCAGGGACATCCCGGCCTTGCCGAGCACGGCCCGCGTCGCGTCGACCGGCCCGTCGAGGTGGAAGTGCGGATCGGCCCCCACGAGGGCCTGCGCGACGATCCGTGCGCGCGGCCTGAGCTTCAGGGCCCGCGCCATCCGCTTGGAGGCCCACAGCAGGGCCGCGGCCCCGTCGGAGATCTGGGAGGAGTTGCCCGCCGTGTGCACGGCGGTCGGCATGACCGGCTTGAGCCCGGCGAGGGCCTCCGGCGAGGTGTCGCGCAGCCCCTCGTCCCGGTGCACGAGCCGCCACATGCCCTGCCCCGCGGCCTGCTCCTCCTCGGTGGTCGGCACCTGGACCGCGAAGGTCTCCCGCTTGAAGCGCTCCTCGGCCCACGCGGCGGCCGCCCGCTCCTGGGAGAGGAGCCCCAGCGCGTCCACGTCCCGCCGGGTGAGGCCGCGCTTGCGCGCGATCCGCTCGGCGGCCTCGAACTGGTTCGGCAGGTCGACGTTCCACTCGTCGGGGAAGGGCTTGCCCGGACCGTGCTTGCTGCCGGAGCCCAGCGGCACCCGCGACATGGACTCGACGCCGCAGCTGATGCCGATGTCGATGACGCCCGCCGCGACCATGTTCGCGACCATGTGGCTCGCCTGCTGCGACGAACCGCACTGGCAGTCGACGGTCGTCGCGGCCGTCTCGTAGGGCAGGCCCATGGTGAGCCAGGCGGTGCGCGCCGGGTTCATGGACTGCTCGCCCGCGTGCGTGACGGTGCCGCCGACGATCTGCTCGACGCAGTCGGCGTGGATGCCGGTCCGCCCGAGCAGCTCGCGGTACGTCTCGCCGAGGAGGTAGGCCGGATGGAGGTTGGCGAGGGCTCCTCCGCGCTTGCCGATCGGGGTGCGTACGGCTTCGACGATGACAGGTTCGGCGGCCACGATCTCGTCCTCTCCTCCGGATGCGGCAGGGCGTCCCGGCGCCCCGCCCGCGTCGCACGCGAGAACTAGTACGCGTTCTAGTTCCGGTCAGCAGTCTGCTGAGCCCCACCCCCGTCCCGCAAGGGGTGTGCACACAACCCGGCCCACCGCGCACACAACGAACTCCCCCGCGAGCCTTGCCACTTGTAGAACCGGTTACTACGGTCGAGCCATCTCCTGATGCCCCGTCAGACCGCACCCCCGGACAGCACCACCGGCCCCCCGCACTCCCAGACCACGCCGCACCACCAGTTCAAGCGCAGCCGCACACCCCCGTGCCGACCGCCTGGAGCTCCCGATGCCCTGCCCCGCGCTGCCCGACGGGTTCGACTTCACCGACCCGGACGTCCTCCAAGACCGCGTGCCCTTCCCGGAGTTCGCGCGCCTTCGGCAGGTGGAGCCGGTGCGCTGGGTGGCGCAGCGGCGCGGGATATCCGGCTACGACGACACGGGCTACTGGGCCGTGACCCGGCACGCCGACGTCAAGCACGTCTCCACGCACCCCGAGCTGTTCTCCTCGAACCTCAACACCGCGATCATCCGCTTCAACGAGACGATCAGCCGCGACCAGATCGAGGCCCAGAAGCTGATCATGCTCAACATGGACCCGCCCGAGCACACCCGGGTCCGCCAGATCGTGCAGCGCGGCTTCACGCCCCGTGCCATCCGGTCCCTGGAGGACGCCCTGCGCACGCGCGCCCACGGGATCGCCCGCACCGCCCTGGAGGGCGCGCGGCCCGACGGCGGGTTCGACTTCGTCACCGGCGTCGCGTGCGAGCTGCCCCTCCAGGCCATCGCCGAGCTGATCGGCGTCCCCCAGGAGGACCGCTCCAAGATCTTCGACTGGTCCAACAAGATGGCGGCGTACGACGATCCGGAGTACGCGATCACCGAGGAGGTCGGCACCGAGGCCGCCATGGAGATCGTCTCGTACGCGATGAACCTCGCCGTCGCCCGCAAGGAGTGCCCGGCCGAGGACATCGTGAGCCGGCTCGTCGCGGCGGAGGACGAGGGGAACCTCTCCTCCGACGAGTTCGGGTTCTTCGTGATCCTGCTCGCCGTCGCGGGCAACGAGACCACCCGCAACGCCATCACCCACGGCATGCACGCCTTCCTCACCCACCCCGACCAGTGGGAGCTGTTCAAGCGGGAGCGGCCCCGGACCACCGCCGAGGAGATCGTGCGCTGGGCCACGCCCGTGGTCTCCTTCCAGCGCACGGCCACCGAGGACACCGAGCTGGGCGGCGCCCGGATCAAGCGGGGCGACCGCGTCGGCATCTTCTACTCCTCGGCCAACCACGACCCCGAGGTCTTCGAGGACCCCGGCGCGTTCGACATCACCCGGGACCCGAACCCCCACCTCGGCTTCGGCGGCGGCGGCCCGCACTTCTGCCTCGGCAAGTCCCTCGCGGTCCTGGAGATCGACCTCATCTTCAACGCCGTCGCCGAGGCGATGCCGAACCTGAGGCTCGCCGGCGACCCGCGCCGCCTCCGCTCGGCCTGGCTCAACGGGGTCAAGGAGCTCCAGGTCAGCACCCGCTGACCGGGCCCCACGGGAGGCAGGGGCCCATCCCCTACGCTCCGCCCCTGCCTCCCCTGGCCGTACCGCCCCGAACCCACCCCGAACCGTCCGTGGAATTCCGCCATATGTTCACGTGATCGGCAGAACGCGCCAACGTTTTCGTCATGTACAGCGTCTTGGGAGGTGTACGCCGCCCTTCAAGAGCCTCAAGACTTCGAACGGAAACGGTGACCGTGGTCTCTGCCGACCTCTCGATCGTTCCCACCGGCAGCAGCGCACCCACCGACCGGAAGGATCCCTTCCGAGCCTTCCGTTCCTTCTACCGGCGCCACCGCGTCCCCGTCCTCGCCACCGCGCCCACGCTTCCGCTGTACGCGGTCTGGGCCGCGTTCCTCGCCACCGGCGGCGGCGACCTCGCCGCGCAGCAGGCCTGGGCCCGCTTCGCGGACGACCACGGCACGGCCGCGTACAGCCTGTTCTGGTACGGCGGCATGCACACCGCCAACTACAGCGTGATCTCGCCGTACTTGATGGCCGCGCTCGGCGTGAAGACCGTCACCGTGCTCTCCGGCGTCGCCGGTGCCTGGCTGGTCGCGCGGCTCATCGAGCGCGCCGGGGTGCGCCGCCCGCTCGCCCCCGCCGTGCTCGCCTCGCTCGCCGTGTGGTGCAACGTCGCCTCCGGGCGCACCACGTTCGCGCTCGGCCTCGCCTTCGGGCTCGGCGCCGTGCTCGCCCTGTGCGGCACCCGGCGCACGGCCGTCGCGGTCCTGTGCTCGGCGCTCGCCACCATGGCGTCCCCGGTGGCGGGCCTGTTCCTGCTCGTGGCGGGCGCGGGCCATTTCTTCGTACGGGACTGGGGCCGGGCCCTGGCGCTGCTCGTGCCGCCCGTGGTGGTCGTCGGCGTCACGACCGTGCTCTTCCCCTTCAAGGGCGAGCACCTGATGTGGGCGGACCGGGTGTTCCCACCGGTCTTCTTCAGCCTCGTCCTGATCGTCGCGGGGCCGCGCGAGTGGCGGGTGCTGCGCCGGGCCGCGGGCGTGTACGCGGCCGGGACCGTCCTGACGTACCTCATCCCCTCCCCGATCGGCACGAACGTGGAGCGGCTCGCCGAGCTGGTCGCGCCCGCCCTGCTGCTCGCCGCCCTGCTGACCCCGGCCCTTTCGGCGATGCGCCGTCTCGCGCTGGTCACGGCGCTCGTCCTGTCGACGGCGTGGGTGGCGCAGAAGACCGCCGACGACCTGGAGGTGTCGACGGTCGTCCCGGCGTGGGCCACCGACACGCACGGCGTGGTGAGCGCCCTGGAGCGGCTCGGCGCCGACCGGGGCCGCGTCGAGGTGGTCCCGGCCCGCAACCACCGCGAGGCCACCGCGCTCGCCCCGTACGTGAACATGGCGCGCGGCTGGAACCGCCAGCTCGACATCGAGCGCGGCCGCCTCTTCTACGACGGCTCGTTCTCCGCCACCACCTACCGGGCCTGGCTCGACAAGTGGGCGGTCGGCTTCGTGGTCCTGCCCTCCGGGCGCCCGGACGGCCCTGCCGTGGACGAGGCCGCCCTCGTCAGGAGCCGCCCGGAGTGGCTGGAGCCGGCGTGGAAGGGCAAGCACTGGCAGGTCTTCCGGGTGAAGAACGCCGTCCCGATGGCGTCGGCCCCCGCCTCCGTGGTCCGCTCCTCCAGTACGGAGGTGGTGGTGCGGGTCCCGGAGCGGGGGCCTGTGACGGTGCGCGTCGTGTACTCGCCGTGGCTGCGGGCCGAGGGCGCGTGTCTGGCGAAGGAGGGCGACTTCACCCGGCTCACCGTGCCCGCGCCCGGCACCTACACGATCAGCTCGGGGTACGGTCGCCCGGCGCGTCCCGCGAACTGCTGACGGGTTCCGATCCGCCCGGCGGCTCGGGCCCGTCCCCGCTCCCCGCCGTGCCGCTCCCGGACCCGGGCGCGGCCTTGCTCATCCGGTCCGGCGCCGTGGCCTGCGCGGGCGGGCCCGCCGTCGCGAGCTGCGGGGCTCCGGCCCCGGGTGTCAGCGACCCGAGCTTCAGGACCTCCTTCACCCGCGGCCCCTGGAGCAGGTACGTCAGGCCGAAGCCCGCGCCGACGACCGCCGCGCCGCCCACCGCGTCGAGCACCCAGTGGTTGCCGGTGCCGACGATCGCGCACACCGTGAAGAACGGGTGCAGCAGGCCGAGGGCCTTCATCCACCACTTGGGCGCGAGGATCGCGATGGTCAGACCGCACCACAGGGACCAGCCGAAGTGCAGCGAGGGCATTGCCGCGTACTGGTTGGTGAGCTTCGTCAGCGTGCCGTAGTCCGGCTGCGAGAAGTCCTGCGGGCCGTGGATGGTGTCGATGAAGCCCAGGTCCTCCATCAGCCGCGGCGGCGCGAGCGGGTAGCCCCAGAAGCCGACGAGCGCGAGCAGCGTGGCGAAGCCGAGGGCGGAGCGCGCCCAGCGGTACTGGGCGGGGCGCCGCAGGTACAGGATCGCGAGGACGCTCAGCGGCACCACGAAGTGGAACGACGTGTAGTAGAAGTTGAAGAAGCTCTCCATCCAGGGCGTGCGCGCCGTCAGATGGTTGAACCAGTGCTCGATGTCGATGTGCAGGAACTGCTCGATGGAGTGGATCTGCTCGCCGTGCGCCTCGGCCCGCTCGCGGCCGCCGGAGATGGTGCCGCCGGTCGCGGCGAGGCGGGTCTGCTGGTAGGCGGAGTAGCCGACGCGGATCAGGAGCAGTTCGAGCAGCAGGTTCGGCCGGGTGAGCACGCGCCGCCAGAACGGGAACAGCGGCACCCACTTCCACCGCGCCGGTACGGGATCGGCGTACGAGGTGGGGATCGGCTTCTGGTACTCCGGCGCCGTCCGGGACAGGAACGGCACGATCAGGGCGGAGGCGAGCGCGGCGAGCAGGACGACGTTGTCGCGCAGCGGATCGAGGGCCGACATGTTCGGCAGCATCATCTTCGACGGCAGCGTCATCACCAGGACGATGGCGATCGGCCACACGTACCGGTCGGACGCGCGCCTGCCGACGCGGCCGACGACCGCGAGCAGCAGCCACAGGAGCTGGTGCTGCCAGCTCGTCGGGGACACGGCGACGGCCACGCAGCCGGTGAGCGCGACGGCGAGCAGCAGCTGCCCGTCCTTCGCGTACTTCACGGCGCGGCGCAGGCCGACGAAGGCGACGGCGGCGCCGAGGGCCAGGAAGAGCCCGATCTCCAGCGGCCCTTCGAGGCCGAAGCGGAGCAGCGCGCCGTGCAGCGACTGGTTGGCGTTGGCGTCCGGGTTCGCGCCGAGGCCCGCGCCCGCCAGGTGGTGCGCCCAGTACGTCGTCGAGTCGTGCGGCAGGGCCGCCCAGGCGACCCCGGTCAGACCGGCGAAGGTGAGGCCCAGGGACGCGGTGGCCTTCCTGCGGCCGGTGAACCACAGCAGCGGCGCGAAGAGCAGCACGGCGGGCTGCAGGGCGGCGGCGACACCGATCAGGATGCCGCTGGCCCGCTCGCCCCGGACGGCGAAGCACCCGAGCAGCACGAGCAGGACCGGGATGATGCTGGTCTGCCCCAGGTGCAGCGTGTTGCGCACGGGCAGGGACAGCATGAGCAGACAGATGGCGACGGGCGCCGCGAGCAGTGAGGTGCGCCGGGAGACGGGCTGCGGCAGGGCGCGGGCGGCGACGAGCCCGAGCGCGACGACGAGCCCGAGGGTGCCGAAGGTCCAGGCCCAGCCGAGCGCCTGCTCGGCGGAGCTGGCGAAGGGCTTGAGGACGAGCCCGGCGAACGGGGTGCCGGTGAACTTGTCCGCGTCGTACAGCGAGCCCTTCACGTGCAGCACGCCGTTCGGCCCGATCCAGGTCTCCAGGTCGGTCAGGCGCTCGCCCTTGGGGGTGCGCAGGACCACGGCGGCCTGCCGGACCGCGAGGACGGCGGCGATCAGCCAGAGGGCGACGCGGATCGCCTCGACGCGCGCCTTGGGCGAGCCGGACGTCCCCGCGCCCATGGCGCTTCCCGGTCCCCTGTGCTCAACATTCGCCACGCCCTGTCGGCCCTCCCGCCCCATCCGTCATCCTCGGTCACCGTGCCCGGTGATCCGTGCTCTCACCCGAAGAGGCTCGCACGCCCCTGGGGGAGACGCGCGCAACCCCCACTTCACCTGGCAGCCACACCGCTTTCTACCGGCTTTCCGGCCGCGGTGCCCAACCGGGTCGGGGTCCGCGGCGCCGGCCCGTACGGGGCCCGCGCCGGGCGCGACAAGGGACACCCCATCTTTCACAGGACTCTTCGCCCCCTGAGGTTCGGTTCCCGGCCCAGGAGGCGACATAGATCACAAAGCCGCCATGTCCGCACTGGACCATCTTGATCCGTTTGAGCTGCGTACACCCACTTTTACATCTCTATGACACGAGATAACCACTCTCCGTAATGATGGTGCTTACACCTATGGTCGTCGACTTGTGTCCTTGTCGTCGATCGAAAGGCAGGCGAGCGAGCCCTTGCCGAACGCCACCACCGTCGCTGTGAGCAAGCAGTCGGCGCCGTCCCCCGCGGGACCCGGCGCCGCGCGGGCCCCCGAGCCCACCGTCACCGACCCGGCGCTGGTCAAGCGCGCCGTGAAGGCGGCCGCACTCGGCAACGCGATGGAGTGGTTCGACTTCGGCGTCTACAGCTACATCGCGGTCACCCTCGGCAAGGTCTTCTTCCCGTCCGGCAATCCGACCGCGCAGCTCCTCTCCACCTTCGGCGCCTTCGCCGCGGCCTTCCTGATCCGGCCGCTCGGCGGCATGGTGTTCGGGCCCCTCGGCGACCGCGTGGGCCGCCAGAAGGTGCTGGCCCTCACCATGATCATGATGGCGGCCGGCACGTTCGCGATCGGCCTGATCCCCTCGTACGCCACGATCGGCGTCTGGGCGCCCGTCCTGCTCCTGCTCGCCCGCCTCGTGCAGGGCTTCTCCACCGGCGGCGAGTACGCGGGCGCCTCCACCTTCATCGCCGAGTACGCCCCCGACAAGCGGCGCGGCTTCCTCGGCAGCTGGCTGGAGTTCGGCACGCTCGCGGGCTACATCGGCGGCGCGGGCCTGGTCACGCTGATGACCGCGCTCCTGTCGACCGACGACCTGCTGTCCTGGGGCTGGCGCATCCCGTTCCTGATCGCGGGCCCGATGGGCCTCATCGGCCTCTATCTGCGCATGCGCCTGGAGGAGACCCCGGCGTTCGCGGCCCAGCTGGAGCGGGCGCACGCCGACGAGCGCACCCGCGGCAAGGTGGGCCTGCGCGAGATGGTGACCGGTCAGTGGCGCACCCTGCTCCTGTGCGTGGGCCTCGTCCTGGTCTTCAACGTCACCGACTACATGCTCCTTTCGTACATGCCGACGTATCTGACCAGCGAGCTGAAGTACGACGAGACGCACGGGCTGCTCGTGGTGCTCGCCGTGATGGCCCTGATGATGTGCGCCCAGCCGTTCGTCGGCGCGCTCACCGACCGCGTCGGCCGCCGTCCCGTCATCGCGGCGGGCTGCGCCGGCTTCTTCGTCCTGTCCGTCCCCGCCCTGCTCCTGATCCGCGACGGCTCCCTGTGGGCCATCGGCCTCGGCATGGCGGCGCTCGGCCTGCTCCTGGTCTGCTTCACGGCCTCCATGCCGTCGGCCCTCCCGGCCCTCTTCCCGACGAAGGTCCGCTACGGCTCGCTGTCCATCGGCTTCAACATCTCCGTGTCCGTCTTCGGCGGTACGACTCCGCTGGTGGTCACGGCGCTCATCGGGGCCACCGGGGACGTCATGATGCCCGCGTACTACATGATGGCCGCGGCCGTCGTGGGCGGCTTCGCCGTCTGGCGCATGACGGAGTCCGCGGGCCGCCCGCTGCCGGGCTCCCCGCCCGCGATCGAGCCGGGGGCCTGACCCCGCGCGGCCGCGCGGGGCGGTGCCGCTGGTTTTGGGGTGGTGCCGGACGGGGGAGCCCACCGGCAGGGCACACCGCCCCACGCCACCCCCGCACCGAGGAGCCCCCTGTGACCGCCCACCCCGCCTGGACCACCGTGGACACCTACTTCGCGGACCTCCTCGTCCCCGAGGACGAGGCCCTCACCCATGCCCTGCGCGCAGGCGAGAGCGCGGGCCTGCCCCCGATCAGCGTCACCCCCACTCAGGGCAAGCTCCTGCACCTGCTGGCCCGGCTCACCCCGGCCAGGCGCATCCTGGAGATCGGCACCCTCGCCGCCTACAGCACCATCTGGCTGGCCCGGGCCCTGCCCGCGGACGGCCGCCTCATCACCCTGGAGTTCGCGCCGGCCCACGCCGACGTGGCCCGCGCCAACCTCTCCCACGCGGGCCTGGACAAGGTCACCGAGGTGCGCACGGGCCCCGCCCTCGACTCCCTGGCCGCGCTGCACGCCGAGGGCGCCGCCCCCTTCGACCTCGTCTTCATCGACGCGGACAAGGCCAACAACGCCCGCTATCTGGAGTGGGCCCTGAAGCTGACCCGGCCGGGCGGCCTGATCGTCCTGGACAACGTGGTCCGGGGCGGCGGGGTCGCCGACGCCGCGTCGGACGACCCGGCGATCCGCGGCACCCGCGAGGCCCTGGAGCTGATGGCGAGCCACCCGGACCTCGACGGCACGGCCGTGCAGACGGTGGGCGCCAAGGGCTACGACGGCTTCGCCCTGGCCCGGGTGCGGTCCTGAGCCTGCGCCGGGGCGGGGCTCAACCCTCGTGGTAGAAGCCCACGTTCACGCTCCGCGGCCCCGACCGGTCCTGTACGACGATCTCGCCGGAGCCGCCCCGCGGCAGCGGCGCCGCCCCTCCGTAGGCGAGCGGCGTCGCCGCCCCGTGGGCCAGGAGACGGACCTCGGACGCCGGGTTCGGCTGGGAGCCGCGCAGCCAGGTGACGGTCCAGGTGCCGTCGGGGCCGCAGCGGAACTCCAGGTGCGTACGGGAGACGAACAGCCAGTCCTGCGGCGGCACGAGGCCGCACACGCTGCCGTCGCGGCCGACCAGCAGCACCGCGCCCGGCTCGCTGGGGGCCTCCGCCATCGTCATGCCCGCGGTCGCGCCCGCGTCCGCACCCGACACCGTGGCCATCGTGAGCTCCAGCATCTCCGCACCCCCATGGTTTCGGACACTCGCGCGCATCCTAGCCTCGCCGCCCCCGAGCGCCTTCGGGACAATGGACCCATGACGGAGCGGAAACCACCCGGTGTGAGTTTCGAGTCCTGGATCGACCGGCAGATCCGCGAGGCGGAGGAGCGCGGGGACTTCGCCGCGCTGCCGGGGCGCGGCCAGCCCCTGCCCGACGACGCGAACGCGGCCTACGACGAACTGTGGTGGGTCAAGCGGAAGTTGGCCCGCGAGGGCATGTCCGTCCTGTCGCCGACGCTGGCCCTGCGCAAGGAGGCGGAGGACGTCCTCGCGGCCGCGGCCGACGCTCCCTCCGAGCGCGTGGCACGCCGCCTGGTGACCGAGCTGAACGAGAAGATCAGCGAGGCGCTGCGCAGGCCCCCGCCGGGGCCGCCGCTCGGGCTGCGCCCGTACGACGTGGACGAGGTGGCGCGCGAGTGGCGCGATCGGCACGCCGGCTGACCCGTGCCGGGGGCCTCACGCCGCGCTGACGAGGCCGTAGGCGAGGATGGCCGCATGAGTATCGTGAAGATCAACGTCCTGAACGTGCCCGCCGAGCAGCGCGAGGTCCTGGAGAAGCGCTTCGCGTCCCGCGCGGGCACCGTCGAGAACTCGGACGGCTTCGAGTGGTTCGAGCTGCTCCGCCCGGTCGAAGGCACGGACGACTACCTGGTCTACACCCGCTGGCGCGACGAGGCGGCCTTCCAGGCGTGGATGGAGGGCCCGATGAAGGCGGCCCACCAGGGCGGCGGCGACCGCCCGAAGCCCGCCGCGACGGGCAACCAGGTCTGGTCCTTCGAGGTCGTCCAGCAGGCGTCCCCGAAGCAGGCCTAGAGCACCCCGTATAGGGCGCGGACCTGGAGCGCCCCGTAAGGGGCGCGGGGAACTGCGCGACCAGCCACAACGAACCCGCAGTCGGCCGACGGCCCGGCACGGAGAGGCGCGCAGGCGGCACGGCCCTACGTCAGGGCCGTGAGACACGCACCGGGCCCCGCGGGCGCTCGGCGTTCGAGCCGCACATCTCCGCGCCCAACTCCTCCACGAGCTGCCGCAGGTCCGTCGGCCGGCCCGGGCCCCACCAGTCGCCGAGCAGCTCCGCGAGGGACTCCTCGCGGGCCTCGGCGAGGCGGGCGGCGACCTCCCGGCCCTCGGGGGCGAGCCGCAGGCCGAGGCCCTCGCGCACCGCGAGGCGGCGCTCCTCCAGCTGGCGCGCGGCCTGGGTGATGACGGTCAGCGGCACCATGCTGCGCTCGGTGAGCGTCGCGGGCTCCACGTGCCCGTGGCGGCTGATGCGCAGCAGCAGCCAGCTCGCGGCGGGCAGCAGGTCGTACCCGGCACGGCGGGTGATGTCCTCGTAGACCGCGCGCCGCCCCTCCCGCGAGCCGAGGACGGACAGGGCCCGCGCCACCTCGTCGTACGAGGACCGCTGGACGGGGTTGCTGGCGAGCGTCTGGGTGGGGTCGGGCGCGGTGACCGCGCCGCGCAGCTTGTCCTCGCGCAGGAACCAGGCGAGCACGAAGGCGACGAGCGCGACGGGGGCCGCGTACAGGAAGACGTCGGTGATCGAGCTCGCGTACGCGTCGACGGCGCCGGGCCGCAGCCCGGGCGGCAGCTCCGCGATGCCGCGCGGGTCCGCCTGGAGCGAGTCGGCGCTGACGCCGGGCGGCAGCTGCTGCCCGGCGAGGGCCGCGCCGAGCTTGTCGCCGAGCCTGCTGGTGAACACCGTGCCGAAGACCGCGACGCCGAAGGAGGCGCCGATGGACCGGAAGAAGGTCGCGCCGGAGGTGGCGACGCCCAGGTCCTCGTAGCCGACGGCGTTCTGCACGATCAGCACGAGCACCTGCATGACGAGGCCGAGCCCGAAGCCGAAGACGAAGAAGTACGCGCTCATCTCGAAGGTCGGGCTGTCCGGTTTCAGCTGGTGCAGGAGCAGCAGGCCGAGCGCGGTGACGCCGGTGCCCACGACGGGGAACACCTTCCAGCGGCCGGTGCGGCTGACGATCTGGCCGGACGCGGTCGACGAGATCAGCATGCCGACGACCATCGGCAGCATGTGCACGCCCGACATCGTGGGCGACACGCCCTGCACGACCTGGAGGAACGTCGGCAGGTACGTCATGGCCCCGAACATCGCGAAGCCGACGACGAAGCTGATGACGGCGGAGAGGGTGAAGGTGCG
Source organism: Streptomyces spectabilis (assembly GCF_008704795.1). Classification (NCBI taxonomy): domain Bacteria; kingdom Bacillati; phylum Actinomycetota; class Actinomycetes; order Kitasatosporales; family Streptomycetaceae; genus Streptomyces; species Streptomyces spectabilis. The sequence continues at coordinate 3,153,822 of NZ_CP023690.1, forward strand.
CACCCGGAAGAGCTTCAGCGGGAGCACCGGCTCCGCCGCCCCGCGCTCGACCACGACGAAGCACGCGCCGAGCGCCACGCCGAGCACCGCGAGCCCGATGATCTGCGGGGAGCCCCAGCCCCAGGTGGTGCCGCCGAGCGAGGCGACGAGCACCAGGCAGGTGGCGACGGAGGCGATGAGGAAGGTGCCGAGGTAGTCGATGGTGTGCCGGGCCGAGCGGGCCGGGATGCGCAGCGCGGTGGCGATCACGACGAGCGCGACCACGCCGACGGGCAGGTTGACGTAGAAGACCCAGCGCCAGCTCAGGTGCTGGGTGAACAGGCCGCCGAGCAGCGGCCCGAGCACGCTGGTGGCGCCGAAGACCGCGCCGAACAGGCCCTGGTACTTGCCGCGGTCGCGCGGCGACACGATGTCCCCGACGATCGCCATCGACAGGACCATGAGCCCGCCGCCGCCGAGGCCCTGGAGGGCGCGGAAGGCGATCAGCTCGGACATGTTCTGGGCGGCGCCGCACAGCGCCGAACCCGCCAGGAAGATCACGATCGCGAGCTGGAAGAGCTTCTTGCGGCCGTACTGGTCGCCGAGCTTGCCCCACAGCGGGGTGGCCGCCGTGGCGGCGAGCAGATACGCCGTGACGACCCACGACAGGTGCTCCATGCCGCCGAGGTCGCTGACGATCGTCGGCAGAGCGGTCGAGACGATGGTCTGGTCGAGGGCGGCGAGCAGCATGCCGAGCAGCAGCGCGCCGATGGAGACCAGTACGTTGCCGGACACGTGTTCGCCGGGCCCCGCCCCGTGCTCCGGCCCGGACGGACGGGCGCTCACGTCCTGCGTCATGGACACCTCCCCGGGTGCTCCTCCTCTCCATCGTGGGCCGAGTCACCCGTTATGGCCTGTTGAGCCGTACGGCTGCATACTCCTGGGGAGCTCTACGGGGCCGCCGAGGGAGGGGAGCACCCAGTGAGCGAGCAGCACGGGAGGCCCATGGGGCCCGAGGAGCCGGTCTTAGGGGCCTGTGAGACGCCTGTGGGGGCGTGTTGCCCCCGCTGCGGCAGATCGCGTGCGCCGGGTGGTGCGCCCGCGTGCGGATGTGCGCGCGAGACCGCGGAGGCGGTGCGCGAGACCCGTTCCGCACAGGCGGCGGCCGCCGAGGACTTCGATCCGCTGCGCATCCGGCCGTACGTGACGCTGCCGGAGCCCCAGGTGCCGCTTCCGGCCCTGTCGTCGGCTCCGCCGCCACCGGCCGCCCGGCGGGACCCGGCGCGGGCCGCCGGGGAGCGGGGCGCCGTGCGGACCTCCCGCAGACGGGCCCGCCGGGGCCGTACGACCCTTCTCGCGGGGGCGGGGGCGCTCTTCGCCTCGGCGGCCGTGTTCGCCACCGGCATGCTCTCCGAGGGTGACGGGGGCGGCTCCGACCGGGCCCTTCCGGACACCACGGCGAGCACCGACGACGACCCGCCGCCGGAGGAACCGGCCGCGCGCGTGTCGGCCGAGCCCGTGCACAGTCCGCCGCCCCGCCCGACGCCGAGCCGCGCGCTGCCCTCGCCCTCGGCGTCCCCGACGCCGTCGGCCTCGCACTCCCCCCGGCCGCTGCACGCGCCCGCCACGTCCCCGACGCGCACGACGGCCCGCGCCACCGGCACCGTGTCCTTCCCGCCGTCCCCGCCGCCCGTCCTGCGCCTGGGCGACCGCGGCCCGGAGGTCACCGAACTCCAGCACCGCCTGCGCCAGTTACAGCTGTACGCGGGCCCCGCGGACGGCGCCTACACCCCCTCACTGGCCCAGGCGGTGGCCCGCTACCAATGGACCCGAGGCATCACACAGGACCCACCCGGCGCCTACGGCAAGGCAACCCGCAGATCCTTGGAAGCGGAGACCGAGGCGTAGCGCCCCGAAGGGGCGCGGGGAACTGCGCGCCCAGCCACAGACTCACAGGGAGCCGAAAGACAGCCGAAGCACCCCATCCGCCCCGGCGGCGACCCGGACCTGGGTGAGGTCGTCGACGCACACGGTGGGCCCGTACTCGGCCGCCCGAGGGCCGACCCCGACGACCCGCATACCCGCGGAGCGCCCCGCCGCGATCCCCGCCCCCGAGTCCTCGAAGACGACGCAGTCCTCGGGGTCGACCCCGAGTTCGGCCGCGCCCTTGAGGAAGCCCTCGGGGTCCGGCTTGCTGGCGCCCACGCTCTCGGCGGTGATCCGTATCGCGGGCATCGGAAGGCGCGCGGCGCCCATGCGCCCTGTGGACAGGGCGACGTCGGCGGAGGTCACCAGGGCGTGCGGGAGCCCGGCGAGCGAGGCCATGAAGGCGGGGGCGCCGGGCACCGGCACGACGCCGTCCAGGTCGGCGGTCTCGCGGGCGAGCATCTCGCGGTTCTCCGCGTGGTTCTGCTCCACGGGCCGGTCGGGCAGCAGCAGCGCCATGGAGGCGTGCCCCTGGCGGCCGTGCACGACCTTCATGACCTCGTCCGGGTCGAGCCCGTGCCGCGCCGCCCAGTCGCGCCAGCAGCGCTCGACGACGGCGTCGGAGTTGACGAGGGTCCCGTCCATGTCCAGGAGGAGGGCTCGGGCGGTCAGTTCGGTCACGGCCGTCATCGGCGTACTCCAAAGGCGAAGGGGACCCGCACACGCGTCGAGAGAACAAGGCGGCCCCGCCCGCCGGTCAGGGAGTACGGGCGGAGCCACTTTGTTTCTTCACGGTACAAAACAAGTCCCACAAGCGGCAACAACGCAGGTCAGACCCCTATCAGCGGCCCCATCAGGGGGTATGAACCCCACCAGCCCTACTCGCCCTACCAGCCCCACCGGCCCCATCAGCCCCGCCTCAGGCCACCGCCTCATAGAGGCTCCACAGCCCGAGTGCCAGCATCAGGAGTGCCGCGATCCTCGTGATGAGGCCCAGCGGCACCCGCTTCATCAGCGCCTTGCCGCCGACGATGCCGAGTCCGGCGACCGCCCAGAGCGCGAGCACCGCGCCGATGCCGACCGACAGGGGGTCGTCGTAGCGGGCGGCCAGGTTCGCCGTCATGATCTGCGTCAGATCGCCGAACTCCGCGACCAGGATGAGCATGAAGCCCGCCCCCGAGACCCGCCAGAAGCTCTGGTCCCTGGGCGCCTTGACCTCGTCATCGTCGTCGCCCTTCTTCATGAGCAGCATCGCGGCGCCGCCGAGGAACAGCACGCCGGTGATCGCGTGCACCAGGCGCTGCGGCGCGAGCGTCAGGACGCTGCCCGCGGCCACGGCGAGCACGACGTGCACCGCGAACGCGGCGGCCACGCCCGCGAAGACGTAGCTCGCGCGGTAGCGGGTGCCGAGCACGAGCCCGGCGAGCGCGGTCTTGTCGGGCAGTTCGGCAAGGAAGACGACGCCGAAGACGAGCGCCGTCACACTCAAGCTGATCAAGGTTCCTCAATCGGTCGGGCCACCCCACCGAGAGCTCGCAGCACCCTTCGCGTACGACACCTCGGCACGGCAGCGCACACGGGCGCACACGGATGTGTGCGCGGGCACTGCTTGCCGAAGGTCTCGCTGGCCGCCCGCCCCGCGGGCCGCCTCCGGGCGCCGGCCCAGCTTGCGCTGAGCAGTATGTCGACGGTCCGGCGAAGAGCTACTCCCCTTCTGCTCCGGCCATCGTACGTGATCCCCCCGGGCCCGCGAACAGGGACTTTGGTCCGATCCGGGACGCCGCGCGGGGTGAGCCGGGTCACTTCGGAGCAACTCCCGCCGCGCCGTGTACACATGACAAGCCGTGACATACCGCCGAAGCCCTTGCCCCGGCCACCCTTTTGACGCGACCCTGTCACCGCGCGCACACCTGCTGGCAACCCCACACCGCCAGCCTGTCCACGCCCGAGTGGTCAACGTCCCCCCACCTCAAGGGAGTTCGCATGCCCGGAATCTACGCGCGTCGCCGCCTCACGGCCCTGGCCGGCGCCGCCGCCCTCGCCTGTGCCGCCACCCTCCTGTCCGGCTCCCCCGCCCAGGCCGCGCCGCCCGCGCCGGTCGGCGCCGACACCGCCCGCACCTACCTCGGCCAGCTCACCGTGCGCGCCGAGGGCTCGTCCGACGGCTACAGCCGGGACAAGTTCCCGCACTGGAGCACCCAGTCCGGCGCCTGCAACACCCGTGAGGTCGTCCTCAAGCGCGACGGCGAGAACGTCCAGCAGGACGGCAGCTGCGCCGCCGTCTCCGGCACCTGGAAGTCCGCGTACGACAACGCCACCTGGACCCAGGCGTCCGACCTCGACATCGACCACGTCGTGGCGCTGTCCGAGGCCTGGAAGTCCGGCGCCAACTCCTGGACCCAGTCCCAGCGCCAGGCCTTCGCCAACGACCTGGGCCAGCCCCAGCTCATCGCGGTCACGGACAACGTCAACCAGGCCAAGGGCGACAAGGACCCCGCCGAGTGGCTGCCGCCGGTCTCCTCGTACCACTGCTACTACGCGCGCATGTGGGTGGACGTGAAGCAGCACTACAACCTCACCGTCGACCCGGCCGAGAAGAGCAAGCTCGCCTCGATCCTGAACGGCTGCTGACGGCCGCCTCGCCGGAACCGTCCCACCCGCCTCCGTCGTTCCGTACCGTACGGGGCGACGGAGGAGAGTGATCACTGTGGCACGGCTGCGTCTGGGCCCCCTGCTGAGATACGTCGACGGGCGGACCGCGACCGTGTGGGTCGAGGCCGACCGGCCCTGCACCGCCGAGGTGCGGTGCGCGGACGGCGCGGGCGGCTCGGCCCGCACCTTCCAGGTCGCCGGGCACCACTACGCGCTCGTCCCGGTGACCGGACTGAGCCCGGGCACGGAGACGGCGTACGAGGTGACGCTCGACGGGGGCACCGTCTGGCCGCTGCCCGGCAGCCCCTTCCCGCCGAGCACGCTGCGCACGCCGCCGGACGACCGGGAGGACGTCCGCGTCACCTTCGGCTCCTGCCGCTGGGCCGCGCCGCCCGCCGGGGAGCACGACCCCGTGGGCCCGGACGCGCTCGACGCCCTCGCCGCGCGCATGGCCGCCGACCCTGCCGCCGAGCGCCCGGACGTCCTGCTGCTGCTCGGGGACCAGGTGTACGCGGACGAGGTCTCCAAGGCCACGCGCCGCTGGCTCGCCGCACGGCGCGACCTGTCGGAGCCCCCGGGCGACGAGGTCGCGGACTATGAGGAGTACACCCACCTCTACTACGAGTCCTGGCTCGACCCCGAGGTGCGCTGGCTGCTCTCCACGGTGCCGAGCTGCATGGTCTTCGACGACCACGACGTCATCGACGACTGGAACACCAGCGCCTCCTGGCTCGCCGAGATGCGGGCCACGCCGTGGTGGGGCGAGCGCGTCCGCAGCGGACTGATGTCGTACTGGGTCTACCAGCACCTGGGCAATCTGCCGCCCGCAGACCTTGAGCGCGACGAGCTGTACGCGGCGGTGCGCGCGACCCCCGACGGCACGGAGGAGCTGCGCGCCTTCGCCGCCCGCGCCGACACCGACCCGGCGGCGGTCCGGTGGAGCTACCGCCGCGACTTCGGCCGGGTGCGCCTGCTCATGATCGACACGCGCGCCGCCCGCGTCCTGGCGGAGGACCGGCGCGCCATGCTCGACCCCGACGAGGCGCGCTGGCTGCGCGAGCAGGCCCTGGACGGCGCGTACGACCACCTCCTGATCGGCACCTCGCTGCCCTGGCTGCTCCCGCACCTCATCCACGACGCCGAGGGGTGGAACGCCGCGCTGTGCCGGGGCGAGCGCGGCGCCCGCTGGGCCCGCTTCGGCGAGGACCTGCGGCGGCGCGCGGACCTGGAGCACTGGGCGGCGTTCCCCGCCTCCTTCACCGCGCTCACCGAGCTGATCGCCGAGGCGGGCTCGGGCGCGGACGCCCCCGCGACCGTCCTCGTCCTGTCCGGCGACGTCCACCACGCCTATGTGGCAGAGCCCGCCTGGCCCGAGGGCCCGGCACCCGATGCCCGGGTCCTCCAGCTCACCTGCTCGCCGGTGCACAACTCCATCCCCGCCTCGATACGCGTCGGCTTCCGCTTCGGCTGGAGCCGCGCGGGGCGCGCCCTCGGCCGGCTCTTCGCCCGCCACGGCCGCCTCGCCCCGGCCGGGGTGCGCTGGCGCAGGACGGGCGGCCCCTGGTTCGGCAACCAGCTGATGACCCTGACGATGCGGGGCCGCGACGCGGAGCTCCGTCTGGAGCAGGCCCGGCGCGGCCGAGGCCTGACGACCACCGCCTCCCGGAAGATCTGACGCGACCCCGTCCGGCGTTCGGGGGCGGGCACGCAAGCGCGACAAACCGGGGGTCCGGGGGCGAAGCCCCTTGGTTTCGGGAAGGCACGGGTCCGGGGCGTCCCCGCGAGGCATGATGCGGACCGTCCGCTTCCTGCACCTCATCCGTCAAGGGAGTCACGCTTGCCTGCCGTAGCCATCGTCGGCGCGGGTCCCCGCGGCACCAGCGTCCTGGAACGCCTCTGTGCCTCGGCCGCCGAACTGCTCGCCCCCGGTTCGCGGATCACCGTCCACGTCGTCGACCCGGCGCCCCCGGGCCCCGGCCGGGTCTGGCGCACCGGCCAGGCGCCCGAGCTCCTGATGAACACCGTCGCCTCCCAGGTGACCCTGTTCACCGACGCGAGCGTCGACTGCGCGGGGCCGGTCAGACCGGGGCCGAGCCTGTACGAGTGGGCGGCGGACGGGCACATACCCGGGCTCGGCCCGGACGACTATCCGACGCGCGCCGCCTACGGCCGCTATCTGGAGTGGGTGTTCGCCCGGACGCTGCGCGCGGCCCCGGACGCCGTGCGCGTCGTCGCCCACCTGGCCCGCGCGACCCGGCTGTCCGAGACGGCCGACGGCCTCCAGACCCTCGTGCTCGACGACTCCCGCGCCCTGCCCGGCCTGTCGGCCGTCGTGCTCGCCCAGGGCCATCTGCCCGCGGCTCCCGCCGCCCCCGGCGACCCGCTGAGGAGCCTGTCGGAGCACGCCGCCCGCCACGGCCTGCGGCACGTTCCGCCCGCCAACCCGGCCGACGTCGACCTCTCCCCCCTCGCCCCGGGCGAGCCGGTCCTCCTGCGCGGGCTCGGCCTGAACTTCTTCGACCACGTGACGCTCCTGACCGAGGGCCGCGGCGGCCGCTTCGTCCGCGCGCCGGGCCGCCCGCCGCGCTACCTGCCGTCGGGCAACGAGCCGCGCCTGTACGCGGGTTCGCGGCGCGGCGTGCCGTACCAGGCGCGCGGGGACAACGCGAAGGGCCCCTACGGACGGCACGAGCCCGCCGTGCTCACCGCCGATGTGATCGCCCGTTTCCGCAAGCGCGCGGACAGCGGGGACGCGCCGGACTTCCGCGGCGAGGTCTGGCCGCTGGTGGCGAAGGAGGTGGAGACGGTCTACTACGGGGCGCTGCTGAGCGCCCGTGGCACACCGGGGCGGGCGCGGTCCTTCCGCGACCGCTTCCTCGACGTCCCCCACCGAGGCCCCGAAGAGCCCCTGCTCCTGGACGCGTTCGGGATACCGGAGGCCGACCGCTGGTCCTGGGAGCGGCTCGCGCGCCCGTGCGCGGGGCGGGCCTTCGGTTCGCCGGGCGAGTTCCGGGCCTGGCTGCTCGGCCATTTGCGCGCGGACGCGGCCCAGGCCGCGCTCGGCAATGTCGCGGGCCCGCTGAAGTCGGCCCTCGACGTCCTGCGCGACCTGCGCAACGAGCTGCGGCTCACCGTGGACCACGGCGGCATCACGGGCCGCTCGCGCCGCGACCACCTGGACGCCTGGTACACCCCGCTGAACGCCTTTCTGTCGATCGGCCCGCCCCGGCGCCGCGTGGAGGAGCTGACGGCGCTGATCGAGGCGGGCGTGGTCGAGGTCATCGGGCCGCGCCTCGAAGTGCGGACGGAGGACGGGGCGTTCGTCGCGCGCTCGCCGGACGTACCGGGCTCCGGGGCCCGGGTGACGACCCTGGTGGAGGCACGGCTCCCGGAACCCGACGTGCGGCGCACCGGGGACGCGCTGCTCGCGGGTCTGCTGCGGTCCGGGCAGTGCCGCCCGCACACCGCCGACGGCCACGAGACGGGCGGCCTCGACGTGACCGTGCGCCCCTACCACCTGATTGACCGTCAGGGGCGGCCGCATCCACGGCGGTTCGCGTTCGGGGTGCCCACGGAGGGCGTGCACTGGGTGACGGCGGCCGGGGCGCGCCCCGGCGTCGACTCGGTGACCCTCTCGGACGCGGACGCGGTGGCACGTGCCGCGCTGCGGGCCGCGGCAGCTTTCCCCGGCACACCCCTGGCCTCCGACGCTCCCCAGGCTCCAAACTTGGTCCAGACCCCCGACTTGGTACAGACCAAAGCGTCTTCAGCATTCTCATGAAAGACTCAGATGTTGAAGTTGCAAGTACTACTTAGGCCCACCTAATCTTGAGGCTTCGCGATCGGTTCACGTCCCCAAACCGAACAAGACCGAAGGAGTCCCCCACCATGACTGAGCGTCTGAACAGCGCCCAGCCCTATGCCCTCGGCCTCTTCCGCATCGTCGTCGGCCTGCTCTTCTTCTGCCACGGCGCCGCCTCGCTCTTCGGTGCCTTCGGCGGCACCGACGGCAACGGAGCCACCATCGACGCGGGCACCTGGCCCGGCTGGTACGCGGCCGTCATCCAGCTCGTCGGCGGCGCCCTCGTCGCGCTGGGCCTCGGCACCCGCGCGGCGGCGTTCCTCTCGTCCGGCTCGATGGCGTACGCCTACTTCAAGGTGCACCAGCCGGAGGCCCTGTGGCCGATAGAGAACGCCGGAGAGGCCTCGGCGATGTTCTGCTGGGCCCTGCTGCTCCTGGTCTTCACCGGCTCCGGGGCGTTCGGCCTCGACCGCGTCATCGCGGCGGCCCGCGGCGAGCAGAAGACCGCGGCGGACTCCGACCGCACCCCCATCGCGGCCTGAGCGCGCCCCCGCACACGCGCATGACGGTGCCCCCGTACCCGTGAACCGGTACGGGGGCACCGTCGCGCGCGGACAGGACGGACGGGCCGCTATCCCACCGGGGGCGGAGCGAACGGCACGCTGAAGCACGCGAGCCGGTCTCCCGCGCCGCCCTGCTCGCGGTGGAGCACGACCGCCGCGGCCTCACCGCGCCGGAAGCCCCAGTCGTGGAGGGCGGACGCCTTGCCGGAACCGCTCTTGCCCGCGGTGAAGTCCAGCCAGACCTCGTTCTCCGGGTTCATGGGGCCCGGTTCGTTCTGATAGTGCGGGCCGGCCGCCGCCGGGTCCGCGCCGCACGGCTTCTGGTGCACGTGCACGCCGTAGGCGTAGCCCGGCTCCAGACCCTTCACGCGCAGGGAGACGCGCGTGCCGCGCTGATCGCTGCGCTGCGTCACCTCGATCCACGAGGCAGCGGGCACGAGCCGCTGGTCGTACGTGATCGCGGAGGACGGCACGAAGGCCGTCGGCGGTGCGAACCGCCCCTCCGCGCGGACCTCCACGCTGTCCGACGCGCCGGTTCCGGTGTGCTCCGATGCGCCACTTCCGGTGTGTGCGGTGCCTGCGACCGTTCCGGCCGCGGCGAGAACAGCCGCCGCGACAGCCGATGTCAGCACTCCTGCCACCATGGCCAAGCTCCTCGTATCGCCAGGTCAGGCCCCTTTGGGGCGCTCTGTCACTGTTCGTACGGGCCGCCCACCACCGTACGCCTGGGCCGCGAAGCCCGCCGCGTGAACGACCGACCGCCCGGTGAACGTGACGTAGCGAACACCTGAGCCCCCAGTGGATCTCTGGGCGATCCCGCGGCGTACGCTGTACAGCTGTCATCAGGCCGCCACCCGCCGCTCCCCGCATATCGCGGCGATGAGTTGCCGACCGGGGAGCTACGGGGAGATTCGGGTGTTTGAGAGTGTGGGGGCGCTGACCGCCAGTCCGTGGATCTACGCGGTCGTGGCCCTCTCCGTCCTGTTCGACGTGTTCCTGCCGCTGCTGCCCAGCGGCGTCCTCGTCATCACCGCGGCCACGGCCGCGGCGGCGGCCAGCTCCGGCACGGGCCGGGTGCCGCAGGACGTACCGGACATCCTGCTCCTGATGCTGTGCGCCGCGACCGCGTCCGTGCTCGGCGACCTCGTCGCCTACCGCGTCGCCTGGCGCGGCGGGGAGCGCCTGGACCGGGCCATCGCCCGCTCCCGGCGCCTGACCAGCGCGCAGGAGCGGCTCGGCACGGCCCTCTCGCGGGGCGGCGGCGTCCTCGTCGTCATCGCGCGCTTCGCCCCCGCCGGGCGCTCGATCGTCTCCCTCGGAGCGGGCGCGGCCCACCGCCGCAAGCGCGACTTCCTGCCCTGGTCGGCCCTCGCGGGCGTGGCCTGGGCCGGCTACAGCGTGGGGCTCGGCTACTTCGGCGGCCAGTGGCTCGGCGCGACCTGGCTGGCCACGGGGGTCTCGGTCCTGGCCCTCTTCGCCGCGGGCGCGGGCGCGGCCTATGTGGTGCGCCGCCCCGCGTAAGGGCTTTTCCCTCCCCACCCACCCGCCCTTCCATCGCGCTGACGCGCTCGTCCTCAAACGCCGGACGGGCTGGAAGTCCCCGGCGCGAGCCGTGGGTATTCAGCCCGTCCGGCGTTTGAGGACGAGGCGCGGAGCGCCGAAAAGGCCGGGCGGGGGCTATCCGGCCTTGGCGCCGCGTACCTCCAGGCCCCCGAGCAGCTCGGCCGTGGCTGCGGCGACGGCGGCCACGGCCCGGTCGAACACCTCCTGGTTGTGCGCGGCGGGCGCCCGGAACCCGGACACCTTGCGTACGTACTGAAGCGCGGCCGCCCGGATCTCGTCCTCGGTGGCCTCCTCGGCGAGCGCGGGCGGGCGAAGGGTCTTGATGCTGCGGCACATGCCTCCAGGGTGCCACCGCTTCGGGGAGCGGGTTTCGGGGCCCGAGGCGGTGGATACCCGGGTGAGGCCCAAGCGTGCCCACGGAGCATTGACAGGCACCGGCGGCGGGCGTTGACTCGCCCGTACGAAGGCCCGCTGAGCCCATGTCCGACCCCGCGATCCGCGGTTCGCGCTCCGGAGCCGCCCCCGCTTCGCGCTGCGCGGGCCCGTCCCTGTCCCTGAAGGTCACGCCCGGCCCCCGCGTCCAGCGTGCGGAGGTACATCCATGATTGTCCTGACGATCGCCCTGCTCCTGGCCCTGATCGCCCTCGGCTTCGACCAGCCCCTGCTGTGGCTGGTCGCGGCGGGAATCGCCTACTTCCTGATCCGCCGCCACGACCGCGCCGCGGTCAAGGGCGGCATGAGCGGAGCCAGGAGCGGCGGCGGTGGCGCGGGCGGCGGCATGAGCACGCCCGCCTCGTACCGCGACTACCGCATCCGCCGGTCCCGCCAGGAGCGCTGGGACCGCAGGTACCGCCGTACGCACCCGTCGGCGCAGCACCGCCGCAAGTAGCCCGCGTCACCGGAACCGGTAGGACTACTCACCGTCGCGGGTGAAGCGACGCTTAGCCGCGCCGCCACCGGGGAGTCTGCGCACGCACCGTGCCGAGCCCACCCCGGGGAGCCCCCATGCGCCTGCGCGCCCTCGTCTCCGTACCGCTGTCCGCCGTCCTGGCGGGCGCCCTCGCGGCGGGGTGCGCGTCCCCGGCGCCGCGCCCGCCCGCGCCGTCCCCCGACGACGTCATCAAGGCGGCGCAGCAGCGGCTCACCGACGGCTGTCTGAGCCGCAGGGGCCTCACCCCGCCCCGGCCGGGCGACCGCCGGCCGGCCACCGCCGAGCGGGAGCGCGTGGCCCGCGCCCTGTTCGGCACCGGCCGCACCGAGCTGTCCCTGACCCTTCCGACGGGCCACTCGGTGGGCGCGCACACCGACGGCTGCCTGGCCGCCGCCCAGCGCGCGTTGTACGGCGACCAGAAGCGCTGGTTCCAGGTGTCGACGGTGGTGAACAACCTCAAACCGGAGGCCGCACACGCCGACCGGCCGCTCGCCGAAGTCCGCGCGAGCCACCGCGCGGAACTGGCCCAGTGGCGCCAACTCCGCACCCGCGCCCTGAAGAACGCGGAGACCGTCCTGACCCGGAACCCACCGACGGCCCCCCGGGGGTCCTGAGGATCTCCCCTAGAGGCCGTCGGTGCGGTGCAGAACCCGGTGGGCACGGCCGGTTTCGAACCGCCGACGCGCGCGGTGCGGAGGGTGGCGTCGGTGTCGCACTGCCCAACCGCGCAGGCCGCGCAGGCCAGGAGGTGGTCGTTCCAGGCCACGTACGTGGAAACCACCTGGCTGTGGGCGGCGTAGCAGGGGCGGCAGGCCTGCGGCCACCAGCCGTCGGAGCCGCCGAGGTCGACGCGGTCGCCGTGCCGGAGTGTGCGGGGGCACCAGACGCGGGCGTTGCCCTGGACCTGCTGCACGCTCAGGGCATGCCCTTGGGCCACGAGGACGTTCAGCAGGCGCGACGCTGGGGGCGCTCACCCGGCCCTCGGCGGGCAGAGCCGCCGAACCGCTGTGCGCCAGGCGCGCAGGTTCCCCCGCAGGTACTTGCCCGCCCCGCACGGCTTCCCCCTCCAGCTCATGCCGCAGCGAGGGCAGCTCCACAGGTGATCCAGATACGCGACGTACGCGCGCTCGGCGACGGCCTCCAGCGGGTGCGGATCGGCGCTCGTCATCCGCCCACCGTCCTGAGCGGGCTCGCCGTGGCGAGCAGGGTGCGCAGGTGTCGGGTGTCGCACAGGGCTCCGGGGTGCGGGGGCAGCACCACCCAGCGGGAGAGCACCGTCGAGTGGCCGGGGCGGGGGACGCCGAGATAGGTGCCGGTGGTGAGGCGCTCGTCGGGGCCGTCCCAGTCGGCGTCGGGTGCGACGAGCACGTAGTACGGGCTCATCCTGCTGCGCAGGTCGCGGATGACCGGGCCGTCGAGCCAGGCCCGCAGGGCCGTCGCCACGACGCCCGGCTCGTCGCTGGCCGCCGCGGCATAGACGCGCTCGGCCGACACGCGGATCGCGTCGAAGCGGCGGCCGAGCGGGAGCAGCGCTATGCCGTGCCTCTCCCACTCCGCCCAGGCGTTGGCCGGTCGAGGGTCGGTCTCCGCCAGCCACTGTGCCGTGGCGAGCGACAGTCGCCTGTCCTCAAGCGTGGTCATCGGAGCCCTCACAGTCGCGGGTGATCTGAATCACTTCTGCGACCGTAGGCAGTCTCTGCCGGGTTCACCCGAACTGACAGCTCGGGTGAACCACAGGCTCGCCAGCTACACGAGGCCCATCCGTACAGCGAGCTGCTCAGCCTGCCGTGCGTGCATCGCCCGGCCCCGGCGGATCACCGTCAGCACTATCTGCCGTGCAAGCGGGTTCCGGGCCAGGTCTTCCGGTGCGACGGCTTCCAGGCCGAGCAGGGAGAGAAGAGCGGCAGCGTCATCCCGGCGCTGGCTGTGGCAGGCCGCTACTTCCAGGCCGAAGGTGAACTCTCGCTCCAACGAGACCAGCGGACTCGTGTCGATGGCGTCCGCTGTGTGCAGTGCCTCGCTGGTCTCGCCTGCTTCCATGTCGATGGACAGGGCGTGCAGTGCGACATTCGTCGGCCCGAACACGGTCCAACCGACGTTGCTGCCGTCAGGCACTGCGCGCGCCGCCGGCACGGCGTGTTCGAGCAGCCGCTTTCGCGCCTCATCCCAGCGGCGCCGACGGGCCGCCCCGACCACGGCCACCAGTTGTAGCGCGCCTTCCATCGCCTGGCGCTTCTCCTGCGGCACCGGGGCGGCAGCGACGCGCTCGGCCGCGCGCAGCGCCAGTTCCTCCGCTTCGGCAGGCTGGTTGGCAGCGAGGAGTACGTGGCCCAAGTTCCACTGTGCCGTGGCGATGCGCAGCGGGTCGTCGGCGTCCTCTGCGGCCCGCATCGCGCGGTCTGCCGCGAGGGTCGCGAGGTCGACCCGCCCGGTTCGACGCAGATACGAGCGGAGCAAGCAGTACAGATCGGCGGCGGTGCGCAAGACAGCGCGCCGTTCGTCGGCATCGGAGCCCGCGCGTGCCGCGCGGGTGGCGTGCTCGACGTCGGCGACCAGTTCAGGCAGCGTCGTGGCGGCGGTGCTGAACCGGTCGCCGCTGGTCTGCCAGGTGTGCCACGCGGTCTCCACCCGGTCCCTCAGCACGTCCGCCGTCACGGGCTCGGTGCTGCGCGCGGGCCCGTAGCCGAGGAGCGCACGCCCTACGGCAGCCTCAGCGCTCTCGGCCGACTCCTCATCGGGCGGCGGCCGGTCGGAGAGCAGGGCGACGGCAGGAACACCCAGCTCCTGTGCGAGGGCGTACAAGACAGGCAGCGATGGCACCTTGAGGCCCCGCTCGATCTGGGACAGATAGTCCGGAGAGATTCCGACCAGCCCTGCGACGGCGTCCTGGCGACGCCGTCCTCGGTAGTGCCTGATTCGGTCCCCGATGGGGAGGTCCGGTGCCACCATCTGCCCACTCCTCGCTCACTGCTCCCGAGCGTAGGGTGCCCGCTACGTGGGGACACGGGAATCCACTGAGAGAGGGGACGCCGTGCCAGAGCTGGTGCTGTGGGACATCGACCATACGCTGATGGCCACGCGAGGCCTCGGACGTGAGCTGTGGGCGCAGGCCTTCCACAAGGCCACGGGAGTCGAGCTGCGGGAGCAGGCCTCCGTCACCGGTTCGACAGAGCGCGTCATCCTGCGGGAGACCGCGCGCCTGCACGATCTCTCCTACAGCGACGAGCTGTTCGAGCCGTTCGCCTCGGCTCTGGGGGCAGTGCACGTCCAACGGGCCGCAGACCTGCGCGAGCACGGCCACGCGTTGCCTGGAGCCGCCGCTGTCCTCGCCCGCCTCGCGAACCAGGGGGTACGTCAGACCGTGGTGACAGGCAACGTCCGCGCGGCCGCAGAGGTCAAGCTGGCCGTCTTCGGCCTCGACGCGTACCTGCTTCTTGAGGACGGCGCGTACGCCGAGGACGGGGAGGAGCGAACGGAGTTGCTGCGTGCTGCCCTGAACCGATCCACCGTTCGGCCTGAGGACGCAGTGTTCCTGGGCGACACGCCTGCAGACGTTGAGGGCGGGCTGGACGTCGGGGTTCGGACGGTCGCCGTCGCCACGGGCTGCACCTCAGCAGCCCAACTCCGTGGCTTCGGTGCCGATGCCGTACTGGAAAGCCTGGAGGACACGGACGCTGTGCTCGCCGCCATCGCCTGACGAACAGCCGTGGTCTCGGTACTGGCCAGACCGAGTCGACGGCGTAGCCCTTTGCCAGCGCTGCCGCCTACGCTGGCAGGCATGTCCCCCAACCCCAGCCCCCGGGCCGCGGCCTGAACCCCACGCCCAGCAAGGTCAGGCTCCTTGGAACAGCCCCGCGCCCGGCCCGAGTTCGGCATGGTGGACCCCGATCCCTACGCGGAGAGGAGCAGCCATGTGGACCACGGAGGAGTACGGCACGAGCCACGAGGGCTGGGCCGGAGCCGTGCTCGCGGACGGCTCCGAGCCCAAGAAGGCACGCATCGACCCTGGCAGCGGTCCCAGCTTCCACGAGACACGCGAGTGGTGGGCCTACAGCGGCACCCTGGGCCGCCCGCGAGCCACGCGGGCCCGCGGCGCCTGCTCCTGCGGATGGCGCGGGGAAACCGAGTACCCCATCGACTGGGACCAGGTCGATGCCTACACGGAAGACTTCCCCTCGCCCGAGCCGCTCTTGGACTGGGAGCGGCACATCAACGACGTAGCGGCCCGGACCGTCCCTCTCCCCACCGAGCTGGCAGATCTGATCGAGCAGATCGACGGCCAGCTGACGCGCCTGGTTCAGGACGCACCGCTGGCTGCCCTGAAGGCGGTCATCGTCCTGGAGGGCTTGACCAAGCGGGTTGCCCGCGACTCCGCCAGGCGTGCGGAAGGCGACGGCCTTTCAGGCGAGACACTGGGGCAGGCACTCGGCCTGTCTCCGGACGCCGCTGAGTCGCGGCTGCTGGGGTATCACCTCCGCTCATGACATGGGTCGCACTGCTGTCTACCGTTGTGGGAGCCATGGTTGGTCTGGGCTCGGCTCTGCTGTCGGAGAGCCTGCGCTGGAAGAGGGAACACAATGACCGGCGGCTCAGCGCGCAGAGGGAGATCTACGTTGCCTACCTGAGCGCTTTACATCGGGCTAGCCAGTCCCTGCGCGCAGTCTCACTGGGCGACCACTCGGAAGATGTCCCGCGACATCTGGCCGCCAGGGCGGCCATGCGCGATGCGGAGCTGGTTGAAACCCGGGAGCATCTTGTGCTCACCGCCCCAGAGACAGTCGTCCAGGCAGCAGACGCTGCATTCCAAAGTCTGCGCGTCCTACGCGTCCGCATCGCTCAAGGCCAGGGCATGGGCTCCCCTGAGTACGAGGCCGACCTGGCGACCTACAACCTTCACCTCCAGGTACTGCGCAACGCCATCCGGGAGGAGCTGCAGGTCGGCTCCCTACGCAGCGAAATCACCCTCTGACGAGATACGCCTCGGCCGGTGACCCGCAGACACGACGAAACCCCCTTGCACCCGAAGGCGAAGGGGGCCGTGCGCCACGGAGGCGCCCATCCGGCACGAAGGACATTGAAAGCACGTACGAGCATGTGACGCCGGAGATGCGCAGGCACCGTCTGGATAGCCTGGAGGCCCGGTGGCGGCTCGGGCAGCGGGTGGCGCGCCGGGCCGGGACGTGAGGGCCCGAGAGGATGATCTCCTAAATGATCTACAAAGAGCCCCGTACCGATCTTGGTACGGGGCTCCGCTGCAGGTCAGACCCGGTGGGCGCGGACGGTTTCGAACCGCCGACATTCGCCTTGTAAGGGCGACGCTCTACCCCTGAGCTACGCGCCCGGGACGAGTGGACAGCCTACCTTGCCGGTGGCAGTTCCCCGCACCCCCGTAGACGCCCCCCGACCGGCAGGGGGGATATCCCCACCTCGGATCCGGTAGCGGCCCGGATCCCCCGGGCGCGCTCCGCTTCCTACTGTTCGGAGTGTGCTCGCGGCAGCAGCCGCGAGGGGGTTTCCAGGGGAGAAGACGATCATGACCACCGCCCACAGCCGTCGCCCGGGTCCGCTCGGTCCGCGGAGCCTGCGCGTCATCGCCGGTGTCGGCACCACGGCGGCCGTGCTCGGGCTCGTCACCGCGTGCGGGGCCAGCGCCGACGACGACAAGACGCCGGAGCGGCGGACGTTCAGCCTGCCCGGGCGGACGCTGACCCTCGACTCCGACGACTCCGCGCTGGACGTCGTCGCCTCGGACCGCGTGAAGGACGTACGGGTCACGCGCTGGTTCGACGGGCGGACCGTGCTCGGCGGGAGTCCCAAGGTCACCTGGAAGCAGAGCGCCGATGGCGACAAGCTCACGTTCCGGGTGAAGTGCAGCGGTGTGATCAGCAACTGCTCCGCCAAGCACCGCGTCGTCGTGCCGCGCGGCGTCGCCGTGACCATCCTGAACCACGACGGCCAGGTGACCGCCAGCGGCTTCCGCGACCCCCTGAAGGTGCGCTCGGCCGACGGCAGCGTGACCGTGCGCAACACCAGCGGGCCGCTGGAGCTGCACAGCACCGACGGCTCCGTCCGCACCGACAACGTCACCTCGAAGCGGGTCAGCGCCGACTCCCAGGACGGTTCCGTGCGGCTCGAACTCGACGCCGTACCGGACCGGGTGCGGGCGCGGAGCAAGGACGGGTCCGTGACCGTCGCCCTGCCCGACGCCCGGTACCGCGTGGACACCAAGAGCGTGGACGGCGGCGTCGACGTGTCCGTGCCGCGCGCCGACGACAGCCCGCACCAGGTGTCGGTACGCAGCGTCGACGGCAACATCACGGTGCGCGCGGCGAACTGACCACCCCGTGTGTTCGTCCTCTACCGGTGGGAGAATGTGACACCGGCCGGGCAGGGCGGATGACAGCACGGGAGAGGGACAGTGACGGCGACACCATCGCAGCCGCACAGGTGCGGCACGGCCTCCTCTGCCTCTCCGCCGGTGTTCTCTTCTGCGGGGCGTCGGGGGCTGGGCGCGCCCACGCGGCGGAGCCGCACGGCGTCCCGCCCCGCGCTCCTTCCAGGGTCGCTGACGCTCGCCCTGCTTCCCCTGCTCGTCGCCGTGGCGTCCGCCTCCTTCGCCGGAGGGGGGACCCGGCGGTGGTTCGGGGGGCGCGGCGAGAGTGTGCGGGCTGACGCGCAGGCGGCGAAGGACGCGGCGGCCGCCGCGTTCTACGAGCTGGACTCGGCGCAGCGGGACTTGCGGATCTCGATCGAGACGATCGTCGCGGTGGACTCCTCGCCCGCCGCGCGGCGGGCCGCGACGGACTTCGAGGCGTTCGGGCAGCGCATCGACGAGGTCAGCCACCAGTACATCGGCGCCGTCGACGCGCACGACCTGGACCGGGACGACCTGGAGACGTCCGCCGCCGCCCGGGCGCGCACCGAGCTGACGGCGGCCAAGGACGCGCTCGACAGGACCAAGCAGGACCTCGACCGCTTCTCGCAGGGGCTCGGGCCGCTGCTCGACAAGGCGGAGACGCAGCTGGCCCGGCTCGCCCCCGCCGTGGAGCGGGCCCGCCAGACGCTCCTCGCCGCGAGCAACGCCCTGGACGCGGTGCGCGGCGCGGGCCTGAAGGCCGACGACCTGGCGGGACGGCTCGCCGCGCTCGCGCCCGAACTGACCAAGCTCAACCAGGGCGCGGGGCAGCACGGCGTCCCCGACACGCTGCAGCGCGCCGACCGTGTCGTACGCGACGCGGAGGCCGTCCGCGCGGAGGCCGAGCGGCTGCCCGAGCGGGCCCGCGAGATCGACCGCCGCCTGGTCTCGCTCCGCACCCGCGCCCAGGCCCTGACCACCCGCAGCGAGCAGGTCGAGCCGGTCCTCAGCGAGCTGCGCCGCCGCTTCACCGCGGCCTGCTGGCAGGACCTCCAGCGCGTCCCGGAGCAGGCAGCCGAGAGCGTGCGGCAGGCGGAGACCAAGCTGAAGGAGGCCCAGCGGGCCCGCGAGGAGCAGCGGTGGCCGGACGCGACGGCGCGCCTGTCGACCGTGCGGGCCCTGCTCAACTCCACCGACGAGGCCGTGTCCGCGGCCGGTGACCGGCTGCGCCGCCTCAACGAGGTCTCCAAGGACCCGCAGGCGGAGATCGAGCGCACCCGGTTCGCGGTCCGTGACGCCCAGCGCCTGGCGATGGCGGGCCGCCAGCGCCCCGACCCGCAGCACGCACGGCCGCTGGACGAGGCGGTGGCCCGCCTGGACCGCGCGGTGGCCGCCCTGGAGGGCCGCCACCCCGACTACTGGCAGTTCCTGACCGAGACGGAGGCCGTACGCGCGACGGCGGCGCGGGTGGTCGCGCGGATCCGCGAGGAGCGGGGGCAGGGCGCCGTCTGAACCCCGGGCCCGGTGCCCCGCGTCGGACCGCCCCGGGGGCTGTGCGAGCCTGAGGGCATGACCGAGGGTGTGACCAAGAGTTCGACCGGCGGTTCGGCCACGGGCGCGGCCGGGTTCCTCGCCGCGCTGCGGGCCCGGCGGCTGCTCGCCATCGTGCGCGGCCGCGACCCGGAGGCGTCGTTGCGTACCGTCCTCGCGCTCGTCGAGTCCGGAGTGCCGCTCGTGGAGGTCTCGCTGAGTGGCTCCGGCGCGCTCGGCGTGCTGCGCCGGGCGCGGGCCGAGCTCGGCCCGGACGCGTGGCTCGGCGCGGGCACGGTCCTGACGGCGGACGACGCCGAGGGCGCGGCCGCGGCGGGCGCGAACCTGATCGTGACCCCGGGCCTCGGCGCGGGCGTCGACACCGGCATCGGCCTCGGCCTGCCCGTGCTCGCGGGCGTCCTGACCCCGACCGACGTGATCGCCGCGAGCGCGGCGGGCGCGAGCGCCCTGAAGGTCTTCCCGGCGTCGGCGACGGGCGGCCCCGACTATCTGAAGGCGCTCCGCGGCCCCTTCCCCGACCTGCCGTTCGTACCGGTGGGCGGCGTGGACGCGGCCGCTGCCGAGGCCTATCTGGAGCACGGTGCCGCGGCGGTGGGCGTCGGCTCGCCGCTCGTCGGGGACGCGGCGGACGGCGGTGACCTGGACGCGCTGCGGCGGCGCGCGCGGCGGTTCGTGGAGGTGTGCGCGTGAGCGGGGTGCGCGCGGGCGCGGGCACCGGCCCGGACGTGTTCACCTTCGGGGAGACCATGGCCGCCCTGCGCGGCGAGGGGCCGCTGAAGCTGGGCGGCGTCCTGACCGTGTCCGTCGCGGGGGCCGAGTCGAACGTGGCCGTCGGCCTGGCCCGGCTCGGGCACGACGCGTCCTGGGCGGGCGCCGTCGGCGACGACGAGGCCGGTGAACTGGTCCTGCGGACGCTGCGGGCCGAAGGCGTGGACGTCACGGGCGCCCGCCGCGACCCGCACGCGCCCACCGGCCTGATCCTCTTCGAGCCGCGCCTCCCGGAGGTGACGCGGGTCCACTACTACCGCTCCGGGTCCGCCGGTTCACGGGTCGACGCGGAGGCCGTCGCGCGGGCCTTCGCCGCGACGCCGCCCCGGCTGCTGCATCTGACCGGTGTCACCCCGGCCCTCGGCGAGGCGGCCCGCGCCGCCTGGGAGCGCGTGCTGCGCCTGGCGCGCGAGCACGCCGTGCCCGTCTGCCTGGACGTCAACCACCGCTCCCGGCTGTGGAGTACGGGCGACGCGGCCGCCTTCCTGCGCCCCTGGGTGCCGTACGTCGACGTGCTCGTGGCCTCCGCCGACGAGCTGCCGGTGTGCCTGCCGCCCGAGGGCGAACCGGGCGACGCGCGAGCGGCGGCCGAGCGGCTGCTGCGGCTCGGCGTCCCGGAGGTCGTCGTGAAGCTGGGCGCGGACGGCGCCACGGCTCACGTGGAGGGGGGCGCGTCGTGGCACCGCCCGGCGGTGCCGGTGCGCGTCGTCGACACCGTGGGCGCCGGGGACGCCTTCGTCGCCGGGTATCTGTCCGCGCTGCTCGACGGGGCGGACGTGCCGGGGCGGCTCGAACGGGCCGTGACCACCGGGGCCTTCGCGGTCGCCTCGCGCGGGGACTGGGAAGGCGCCCCTACGCGGGCGGAGTTGGGCCTGCTCGGCGCGGCCGACGTGCTGCGCTAGCCGCAGCAGCCGCCGCCGCAGCAACCGCCGCCGCCTCCCCCTCCGGCCGGGGCGGGGGCGGCGCCGCCGACCGCCACGGTCGACAGGAGCTTCACGGTGTCCTCGTGTCCGGCCGGGCACACGGCCGGAGCCGCGGACTCCGCCATGGGGCGGCTCAGCTCGAAGGTGTCACCACAGGGCCGGCAGCGGTACTCGTAACGGGGCATGCCCCAAGATTACGCCGCGCCGCGCCCCTGACCCGCCCCCTCCCGAACAAGGGGGCTCCGCATCTCGTCTGCAGGCCGCAGACGAAATCCGGTCCGCACCGGCAACCATCCAGCCCGTCCGGCGTTTGAGGACGAGGCCGAAGGCCGGTCAAGTCCGGGTCACTCCGACAGGAAGCGCCGCGCGATCGACTCCCCCGCCGCGACCCCGGCCTCCGGCACCACCACGAGCCCCGGCGCGGTCCAGCCGATGTCGGCCAGCTCCCCGTGCGAGGGCCGGAAGGACCGGTCCGCCGCGGCCAGCAAATCCGCGTCGAGCAGCGAGTCCCCCGCAGCCAGCGTCTCGTCGGCCCCGACCCGCCGCGCGACCTCGCGCATCGCCGCGCTCTTGGTGAGCGGCCGCGGCACGGCGTACACCTTGCGCCCCTGGAGCGAGACGGTCCAGCCGCGCATCGCCGCCCACTCGCCGAGTTCCTTGACCCAGCCGTCCGGCAGCAGGGCGCGCTCGACGACCAGATAGGCGAAGAGGTCCTCGGCGACGCGCTCCTTGAGCAGCCAGGCCGGGTCCGCGGTGCGCAGCAGATGGGCGCGGACCTCCTCCAGGGGGGCGCAGTCCGCGGCGATGCGCCGGTCGACGGCCGCGCGCCAGTCGGGGTCGGGGACCCCGTCGACGAGCAGGTGGCCGCCGTTGGCGCAGATCGCGTACGCGGGCGCGGGCCCGGGCAGGTGGATGCGCGCGTACTGCTCGCGCGTCCGCGTGGTCGTGGGCACGAACACGGCGGCCCTGCCCAGCTCCGCGAGCAGCCCGGCGGCGGTCTCCGTGACGTACGACAGCGGCTTGCCCTCGTACACCTCGACGCACAGCAGGCGCGGCGCCTCGGCGTCGGGCATGCGCAGGCCGAGCGCGGCTGCGGAGTAGATGAGGGTCCGGTCGAGGTCGCTGGCGACGAGACGGACGGACGTGGCGCTCACGCTCCGGTCACCGCCTTGCCGTCGGCGCCGGTCGCCCCGCGCGTGTACTGGGGGTGGATGAGGCCCACGCAGGTGTACGGGAGTCCGTCCACCTCCTCGACGGGCACGCCGCGCTGGGCGGCGAGCAGCCGGACGTGGTCGAGGTCGGCGCCCGCCCCGGCCCTGGCGAGGATCTTCCACGGCACCCGGCGGAGCAGCACGCGCGTGGTCTCGCCGACGCCGGGCTTGACGAGGTTCACGTCATGGATGCCGTACTCCTCGCTGATCCGCTCCACGGCGGCCCAGCCCTCCCAGGTGGGGGTGCGGTCGGCGGCGAGGACCTCCTTGACCCGCGTGTCCACGGCGTCGCCCACCTCGTCGAAGCGGGCGGCGATCGCGTCCACGAAGTCGACGGAGACGTCGGCGGCCGCGAGCTCGCGGTAGAACTTCGCGCCGTGGAAGTCGTGCGCGCCGACCAGGTCGGCGCGCAGCACGGTGCGCGAGACGAGGCCGGAGACCGTCGAGTTGAGGCAGGCGGAGGGGATGAGGTAGTCCTCACGGGTGCCGTACGTGCGCACGCAGGAGCCCGGGTCGGCGAGCACGGCCATCTCCGGACTGAAGCCGGTGACGCCCTCGGCCGCTTCGAACTCCCGTATCGCGGCGGCGAGTTCACGGGTGATGGCGCCCTTGCCGGTCCAGCCGTCGACGAAGACGACGTCGGCCGGGTCGTGGTGCGCGGCGAGCCAGCGCAGGGCGTTGGCGTCGATGCCGCGGCCGCGCACGATGGACACCGCGTAGTGCGGCAGGTCGAGGCCGTGGCGATGCCGCGCCCAGCGGCGCATCAGGACGCCGACCGGGGTGCCCGCGCGGGCCAGGGAGACGAGGACGGGGCGGGGCGAGCGCTCGGCGATGACCGTCTCGGTGACCGTGCCGACGGCCCCCGCGATCCGGGCGGCGGAGGTGTCGAGCGCGGCCCGGAACAGCTCCTGGTACTGGGCGCTCGGCTGGTACTCGACGGGCAGCGACTCGGCGTAGTGCGCGCCGCCGCTCTGGATGGCCTCCTCGCGCTCCTCGGTGGGCGCTTCGAGCGTGACCTCCGACAGGTCCTGGAGCAGCCAGCCGACGTCGTCGGGCGCGTACGAGGAGAAGGCGGGGCCACGGAGGGGTGCTGGCAGCACGGACGGGGACCTTTCGGGTGCGTACGAGGGCACGACGGCGAGCAGCACGTGCCCGGTGTGCGCGGAGAGCCGGGCGAGCAGCCCGTCGGGGGCGTGCAGGGCGGGCGTGTCGGCGGTGGAGTCGACGACGGCGACGACCGCGTCGAAGCCGCCGCCCGCCACGTTGTAGGCGTAGCGGTCGCCGGGCCCGTCGGCCGGGTCGTCGTGGGCGGGGAAGACGAGCCGGGTGCGGATGGCGTAGCCGGGGTCGTCGACGGCGAGGACGGGCGAGCGGGTGGTGGTGGAGTAGCGGACCTCCGCCCGGTCGCCGAGGTACCCCTCCAGGGCGGCGCCGAGCGCGAGCGGCGCGTACATCAGCTCCTCGAAGCCGAGGACGAGGACGCGCCGGGCGCCCTCGGGCAGCGCCCGCGCGAGCCGCTCCGCCATGCCGGGAAGGGCGGCGGCCAGGCGCGCCCGGTGCGCGGGCGTGAAGCCGTGGCGCCCCCCGTCAGGGACGCCGTCGGGCCAGGCCAGGGGGGCGCGGGTGACGGGGGCGCGCTCGGCGCGCGGCGCGGGCAGGGCGTCCGCCGCGCCCTCGTGCTCCTCGACGAGGGCCTGCCCCTTCTCCAGGACCCCCTCCGGCAGCCGCACCGTGCCGGACGCGAGGGCCACCAGGTCGACGCGGGCGCCGATCTCCGCGGCGAAGGCGTCGAGGCGGTCCCGGTCGGCGGGGGCGCGCATGTCGACCAGGGCCACGATGACGTACCGCTCGCGCGGGAAGCGCGCGTGCAGGGCGCGGACGGTGTTGAGGACGGTGTTGCCGGTGGAGAACTCGTCGTCGACGAGGACCAGGGCGCCCGCGCCCGCGAGCAGCCGCGGGTCCTCGGGGAGCAGCAGGTGCGAGGTGGCGTGCGAGTGGGACTCCTCGAAGCCGCCCGCGCGCGCCGCGCCCGCGACGGGGCGGCGCGTCGAGTGCAGATAGGGGGCGTCGCCGACGCCGTCGGCGACGCAGTGGCCGAGGCCCGTCGCCGTCTCCGCGTAGCCGAGGACGACGGCGCGCGCGCACTCCTCGGGGCCGAGCAGCTCGCGCACCCGCAGGCCGAGCTCGTACCCGGACCGCCGGACCACCGACGGCAGCTGCGGCACGTGCTTGCCGAGGACGTTCGACACCAACAGATGCGCCCGCTTGGGGTTGCGGCGCAGGGCGAGCCCGAGCAGTTCCTTCAGCCGTCCGTCACCGTCCAGCTCGACCCCGAGCCGCTCGGCGACCCACGTACCCGACCACACCACGTCTTCCGTCTTCCTTACGTCTACGTCTATGTCTATGTCCGTCACGAGGGCAGCCCCGCGCTGAGCAGCTCCACGAAGCCGACGTCCTCGCGCGCGACGCCGAAGACCTCGGCGCGGCGCAGGGTCCGCTCGGCCCAGGCGCGGTGCGGCTTCACCTCGTTCATCTTGTTCGTGTACGCGGAGCGCATGACTCCGCCGCCGTCCCGCTCGGGGCGCAGGATGTCCCGGGCGTCGCTGTACTCCTCGTGGCTGACCACGGACAGGGCGTGCACGGGCATGACGTGCGAGGGGTGGATGCAGGTCTTGCCGAGCAGGCCGTTGGCCCGGTCCAGCTCGATCTCGCGGAGCAGGCCGTCGAGGTCGTGCTCGATCAGGGCCTGGCGCAGTTCCTCGGCGCGGACCTCCAGGAACGGGCTCTGGCGGAGCTGCGGCTTGAACATCCGCTCCTGGACGCGGAAGTACTCCCACACGGGCCCGGTCACGATGAAGCCGGTGCCGTCGGCGCGGCCGAGGTGGTTCACCACGTCGGCGATGACGGAGGCGACGATCTGCACGTCGTACGCGGTCATGTGCGGGGGCCTGCGCAGGCCGTAGGCCGAGCAGAAGTCGGTGACGCCGAGCCGCAGCGCGAGCACCCGGTCGCGGTACTTGTCGACGGTGCGGGCGATCCCGGTGATCGTCTCCGCGCGGCTCTCCAGATGGAGCAGCTGCGGCGATTCGAGGACCGGCATCGCGAACAGGCGCCGCCCGCTCGCCGCCTCGGCGGCGGCGAGCGACTCCAGGAACGGAACGCCCCGTTCCTCGGTGAACTTCGGCAGTACGAATCCGGACAGGAGCCGGATCGCGGGGCCGAGCCTGTGGGTCAGATCGAGGATCTGCTCCGGGGCGCGGACACGGATGAAGAGCAGCGGAGGCTCGGCGTCCGGGCGGGCGGCGAGATCCCGGAAGTGCCGGACCAGATTCTCCTCGGCGCCCACGACCTCGGCGTCGTCGATGGAGTCCTCCAGACAGATGACCATCGAGATCACGCCACGCCCTGCCTGCTTGAGGATGTCGTCGGCCAGCTGCGGCCGCGTGGCCGGGCTGTACAGCGTCGCGCCGAGGGCGGCGGCGATGAGCTGCGGCGGGGAGTCCGCGGTGAAGGCATACGGCTCCCTGTGAAAGAGGCGCTCTCGCACCTCTGGGGCTATGTGCCCGAAGTGACGCATGGGGTTCCCCTGGGATTCTCCTGATTTCGCCCGCATCGCGTATGCGATCCGAAGATGTGGCCGGTAATAGTACGTAAGGGCGAGTGTCCAGGGTTCCCCTCGGGCATGAAATCCAGGTAACCCGGCCATGTCGTACACCTCGGCACCACACCGGCACAGTCGGATGTCATAGGACAAGGGATCCCAAGACGGCGTCAAGGGGCAATCAACGGAGATTCAAGACGCACGAGTGTCCGAAAAGAAGCGGTCGGTGGGAGAGGTCTGCGGGCCGGTGGTCCGGGGAAGGCCCGAGTCCGGGACGGCCCCCGGGCCCCACGTTGTCCCGGCCCGGACGAGGAAGGCAGGATGACGGCATGACGCACGCGATGTTGAAGGGGTCGAACGTCCCGCTGGAAGCCACCGCGGTCCGCGCGGTCCTGCGCTGGACGCTGAGCCAGGGCTCCCCCGTCGTCGACGCGTCGGCGCTGCTGCTCGGCACCGACGGCCGGGTGCGCTCCGACGAGGACTTCGTCTTCTACAACCAGCCGCGCCACCCCTCGGGGAAGGTCTGGCGCCTGGGCCAGAAGCGCGTCACCGAGGGCACCGCCGTCCATCTGACCGACACCGTCCAGGCGGACCTCGCGGGCCTCGACCCGGCCGTCGACCGCGTGCTCGTCGTCGCCTCCGCCGACGACGTGCCCTTCGAGCAGGTGCGGGAGCTGCGGATCCTGCTGTACGACGCCGCGCCCGGCGCCACTGGAGCCGCCGAGCCGCTCGCGTACTTCGACATCACTCCGCAGACCGGCGCCGAGACCGCGCTGATCTGCGGTGAGCTCTACCGCCGCGGCGAGGGCTGGAAGTTCCGCGCCCTCGGCGAGGGGTACTCCAACGGCCTGGTGGGCCTCGCCACCGACTTCGGCATCTCCGTGGACGAGTCGGAGGCCGTGCCCGAGCCGACCCCGGACGCCTCGCTGCCGCGCGGGCCCGGCGCCGCCGCGGGACCCCCGGCCGCCCACCCCGCGCGGCCGCTGCCCCCGGCACAGCCGCAGCCGTCCGCCTCCTACCCGGTCGCGCCGCCCGCGCCCGCCGTCGCTCCCCAGCCTGCGTACGGCTACCCGCCCGAGCCGCCGCGCCACCCCGCGCCGCAGCCCGCCTACGGCTATCCGCAGCCCGCGGCCGCGCACGTCACCCAGCCGCCGGTGGCGCCCCAGCCGGCGTACGGCTATCCGCATCCGGTCGCGCCCGTGCCCGTGCCCGACCCGAACTTCCGGATGCCGCCGCAGGGGCCGCAGTTCCTGGCGCGCTGAGCGGGGCGGGGGCGGCCGCTCAGCCGACCTTGGACTTGTAGCCGCGGCCCCACTGGAGGCCCCAGCCGTAGAGCCGGTCGAGCTCGGCCTGGAAGCCGTAGACGAACTTCACCTCGCGGCGCACGAGCAGCTCGTCCTTGACGTTCTCCAGGAGGACCACCGCGCAGGAGCGGGCCTGCGGCTGGCGCTCGTCCAGGTCGATCTCGATCCGCGGCCCGTTGCTGGGGTAGAGCGTGATCTTGGCGTGCGTGCGGTCGAAGGCCGGGGTCTGGTCGTAGATGTAGACGAACACCAGGAGCCGCTTGATGGACTCGCGGTGGTCGAGGTTGACGTACAGCGTCTCGCCGGTCCCGGAACCGAACCGATCGTCGCCGCTGCCCTTCACATAGGGCGGCGAGTTCAGGCTCCCGAAGAAGTTGCCGAGCGGCTGCACCACGCCCTTGGTGCCGTCCGCCAGCTCGTACAGACAGCCGAGGTCGAGGTCCACATTGACCATGCTCTGGGTGTGCGCCTGGACCTCTTCGGGCTGGAACAGCTTGAAGGGGTGGCGCAGCAGTCCGCCGCCGCCGCGCTTCTTGCCGATGAGGTCGGAGGTCCGCATCTGCCAGGACAGGTTGACGCGGAGGTTCCCCGTGGCCGCGCCCTGTTTGGTGAGCGAGACCATCGGATGCCGCTTGGTCAGCTCGATGGCGTTCGTCGCGGCCGCGCCCGCCGCGAAGTCCATCGCCCGCCCGGGCCGCAGACCGTCGAAGAAGCCCATGCCTACCCCCCACTCGATGCCCCGGTGACCATCCGCCCGCGCCCCCGGGGCGACCGGGGATTCGCACCCCAACAGCCGCCCCGCACAAGAGAGTTCCTCACCGGAGGCGGTGTCACACGTCTCTTTCAGTGATCCGGATCTCACCGTACGGGAGCGCACGCACGCCACTGGCGGCGCCCCCGTGCGCCGGGGACGCCGCCAGTGCGGTGCTCGTGGTCCGGGCCGGGGCCCGGGGCCGGTCAGACGCCCGAGGAGAGCTCAGCCTTCTCGTCCGAGCCCGAGCCCTTTCCCTCGGCCGCCGCCAGCGCCCTGTTGCGGCGCACGGAGGACCAGAAGGAGGCGCCGATGAGGATGACGCCGATGGAGCCGGTGATGAGCTCGTGGATCTCGTACTGGATGGTGACGAGCAGCACCACGGCGAGGGCGCCGATGGCGTAGTGCGCGCCGTGCTCCAGGTACACGTAGTCGTCGAGGGTGCCCTGGCGGACCAGGTAGACGGTGAGCGACCGGACGTACATCGCGCCGATGCCGAGGCCGAGCGCCATCAGGACGATGTCGTTGGTGACCGCGAAGGCGCCGATGACGCCGTCGAAGGAGAACGACGCGTCCAGGACCTCCAGGTAGAGGAACATGAAGAACGCGGCCTTGCCGGAGAGCTGGATCACGGAGACCTGCTTGCCCTTGGCCCTGGCCTCCTCCTCGGCCTCGTGCTCGCGCTCCTCCTCTTCCTCCAGCTTGTTCTCGAAGTAGCTGGAGAGGCCGCCCACGATGAGGTAGGTGATGAGACCCGCCACGCCGGAGATCAGGACGGTCTCCGCCTTGTCGGCGTGGGTGCCGCCGTGCTGGTGCGCGTGCTTGGCGAAGGTCATCGAGGAGACGAGCAGCACGATGAGCGCGATGCACACCGACAGCATGTCGACCTTGCCGAGCTTGGCCAGCGGGCGCTCCAGCCAGCCGAGCCACTTGATGTCGCGGTCCTCGAAGACGAAGTCGAGGAAGATCATCAGCAGGAACATGCCACCGAAGGCGGCGATGGACGGATGCGCGTCCGTGACCAGCTGCTGGTACTGGTCCTTGTCGTTGAGCGCGAGCTTGACCGCCTCGATCGGGCCCATACTCGCGCTGACCGCGACGATCACGACCGGGAAGACGAGGCGCATGCCGAACACGGCGATGAGGATGCCGATCGTGAGGAAGATCTTCTGCCAGAAGGCATTCATCTTCTTCAGGATTCCGGCGTTGACCACCGCGTTGTCGAAGGACAGCGAGATCTCGAGGACGGACAGGATCGCCACGATCCCGAACGCGGTCCACCCCCCGAAGAGCACCGCTGCGACCAGGCCGAGCGCAGTGACTGCGAACGACCAGCCGAAGGTTTTCAGTACCACTGGCTACCCAATCGTGTGTGTACGGGCTCCCCCGCGCCGTCCCCGGCCGCTTGCGCCGCCCGGGGGCATCCCGGGAACCCCGGCGGGCCGACCACGTCAGCCGTTTGGGGAACCTGGGCAGAGTCCTTTAGGAAACATTGACTCCGAAGTCTAGAGCGATGCCCCGGAGACCGGACGCGTACCCCTGGCCGACGGCGCGGAACTTCCATTCGCCGCCGTACCGGTACACCTCGCCGAAGATCATCGCGGTCTCCGTGGAGGCGTCCTCGCTGAGGTCGTAGCGGGCGAGCTCCTGGCCGTCCGCCTGGTTGACCACGCGGATGAACGCGTTGCTGACTTGGCCGAATGTCTGTCCCCGGTTGTCCGCCTCGTGGATCGAGACGGGGAAGACGATCTTGTCGCAGTGGGCCGGGACCTTGGACAGGTCCACGAGGAGCGACTCGTCGTCGCCGTCGCCCTCGCCCGTGAGGTTGTCACCGGTGTGCTCGACGGACTCGTCCGGGCTCTTCAGATTGTTGTAGAAGACGAACCACTCGTCGCCCAGGACCCGGCCCGACTGGCACAGCAGGGCGCTGGCGTCGAGGTCGAAGGGGGCTCCGGTGGTCGAGCGAGCGTCCCAGCCGAGTCCGACCATCACCTGGGTGAGGTCGGGTGCGGCCTTGGACAGGGAGACGTTCCCTCCCTTGGCGAGTGTGACGCCCATGATCGTGTCCTCCCCGGGGTGGTGCCTGCCGTTGGGCTGCCGCCGCGCCCGGGCCGGCGGCCCGGGCGTGACGGCGGGTCTTGCGGTGCCGAGCGCGTCCGGCGCCGCACACGGGTGTGCGGCGCCGGACGGCTTGGACTTGCGGACTGCTCGGCTCAGACGTTGACGCCGAAGTCCGTACCCTACCTGATCAGGGCTTATAGCACCCCTGATCAATAGAGCCAAACGGCCAGGTCAGAGCCTACATGCCCCAACTACTCTTCGGGGCGTTCCGGTCTGTTTCCGTTGCTTTGTGGGCACCGTGCTGACTTGGTGCTGACTCCTCATGCCAGGCACTAGACCTTGATCCCTGACAGCTTCGACAGCCTCAACAGGTCCGCGTTGCTCCTGCGGTGCAGGGACGACAGCACGCGGAACACCTCCCGCCCCATCGGATGGATGCGGGCGAACTGTGGGGCGACATTCCATGCGATCGACAGATTCTCCAGGGCGCCGTCACGGTCCCCTGTGTCGAGCTGCGCCCGTGCCGCGTTGATGTACGTCGGCGCCACTCGGGTAGCAGGCATCCCCGCCAGAGCGGAGGCGAGGTCATCAGTCAGGGCCAGGGCTTCATGTGGCCTGCCGAGGTCCACACAGGTGGCCAATCGGTGCGTGAACACGTTCTGCGGGCCGACCGTCAGGCCGTGTACGTCCAGTTCGCGGCTCATCCCTTGGGCGGTAGCCAGAGCCGACCTGATGTGTCGCTCTGCTTCCCGCTTCGCTTCCTTCTTGTCCTTGAGCCTGCCTGCCAGGGTCATGCCGCGAAGGTTGAGGATGCATACGGCGATGTCGCGGTCGGTGCTGTCGAGTGCTCCCTGGGCCTTGGCAATGGCCCTGTCCACGAGGCTGAGCCCGCGTTCAACGTCTCCGAAGTTCAGGTACGTGCCTGCACGGTCCCGGGCCGCTACAGCTTCACCCAGCGGGTTTGGTTGCTGTTCGACGGCCCATCGCTGCCGAGTCACGGCCAGCTCTGCCATGTCCATCCAGCGATGCCGCGCGGCGAGCCAATAGACGGTGCTGTAGACGTCCGCGAGCACCATCCAGGCTTCGGGAGTGTTCGCGGCGTGTGCGTGCGTCGTGGCGTCCCTCAATAGCTGGGGAAGCATAGGAAGGAGCTTGGCGACATCGACCTTCTTGCGGTACCTGTCCGCCGCACCCATGGCGGCGCTCAACCTGCTTTCCTCGACCGCCCCACGGTCGGGCAGGTCGTAGTCCCTGATGGCCGCTCGCAGGTCTTCCAGTGGCTGCTTCGCACGTCGTGCAACCGATGACGTTCCCATTACCTCGGCCATGGACAGTCCCATGGGTTTGCCGACCGCAGCCGCTACCGCAGGCGTAAGCGTGCGGTCCCCGACTTCGATCTTGGAGAGAAGAGAGACCGAGATACTTGCTTTCTTAGCGAGCAGGGCCTGTGACCAGCCGCGTTCCTTTCGGAGCGCCGCCAGATTGGCGCCGGGGGGGAGATCAGTGCTCATGGGCTCAGTCTTCCTCGCGGAAATGGGTCCTGTCAGCCATCGTCACAGGTGGTACGGGTCCCCGCACACCCGATGTGCAAACTCTGTGCAAGTTCCGTTCCGTGCAGGGGCGTTGACTGTGTGTAGATGCCAGTCACCGACGATGCGACAAGGCGGAAGCGATGAGACAGGCAACGGAGTGGGAGCCCGGCACCCCGGTGTTCGATAAGGGCAGTCAACTGGTTGGCGTTGTCGCCAAGCAGCAAGGGTCGAAAGTGACCTTGAAACGACCATCCGGGCTTCGCTGGGAGACTCGCGCCGTTGCCGTCCGCGCGGCGAGTGACAGGGAGAAGCTTCAACTTAAAGCACTGGCCAGGCATAACCGCAACGTGCGCGGCCTCGCCACCATCGGCGGCAGGCGATGAGCCGGTTACGGGGCTGGAGGGTCACCCACGACGGGGCCTTCTGGGGCGGGGTCCTGGCCCTGCTGACGTGGGGAACCGTCGTTGCGCTCCTGGTCATGGCCGCTGCCGGGAAGCTCACCCCAACACAACCATGAGTTCCCACTCCCCGCTGGCTAGGTGAGGCTCCCCAGCGGAGAGCGGGGCACAACGCCCGGCCGGTCGCACGCCACCGTGAAGCGGAGTCGGCCGGTCGGGTCAGCAAGTGCGGTACGGCCCGGCCATTCGGCCTAGCTGCCTCCACCACCAAGGGAAGGGAAGCGCATGACTGTCGTACTGGACAGCCCCACGCGGACACTGCTCCGCGACCCGGAGACGCTCCTCAACGCGGTACGCCCGCACATCAGGGAGTACACGTACAACGTGCTGGAGAGCCCCGGATCGGTAGGCGTCACCATCTGGGAGCGCGAAATCAAGCTTCTGATGCGGGACAACGTCATGGTGCGTGACATGGCGGAACGCATCCTCGGGCAAGCGATCGCGTACACCCTCACGGCCATGGAGCGCCGAGACGTGCACATAGGCGTGGGCAAGACGGTGGACATCGGCGTCCATCAGCTCATCCTCGACACGCCCGTCTACTTCGCGCTCTGCGAGGTCTACAACGGCGGCAAGTACAAGCACCACGCGCCACTGATCGAACGCCGCAGGGACGGGCTTGTGGGCCGCACTGCCGAAGTCATCCGAGAGAACGGGTTCGCCGTGGATGAGGAGCTGTGGGCCATGGATGACCCTGACTGCTCGCCGTGCGACGACAAGGTGCCCGACAGTCACTGACCCCCGCTAGAGTCCCCTGCCCCGCACAATGGGGCAGGGGCCCAACCTCAACTAGGCGCAAAGGAAGCTCTGTTGGCTGCTCAGCACAACATCGACAACGAACGCGAACTCTGGGACCAGTACGCCAACAGCAAGAGCGTGCAAGGCTCAGTCAACGACTCGCCCCCGGTCTTCTGCTGGACGCAGTACCAGGGGCATGGGCCGGGGCCGGAAGTGCTGGGGCAGCCAACAACCGCTCTTGAGATCGGATGCGGCACCGGACGGGCCGCCGCGTTCCTCGCGGAACAAGGCGTGAAAGTCACAGGTGTTGATCTCTCACCCGTCATGGTGGACAACGTCACCCAGCGGTGGGGCTCGCTCGGTGCTCGGTTCGTCTGCGCGGAGGTGCTGGAGCACCTGCGCGAGAACCCGGAGACGTACGAGGCGATCTATTCGATCTTTGGGGCGGCCTGGTTCGCCGACCCCGCGCGCCTCTTCCCCTTGGTGGCGCAGCGGCTCACTCCCGGCGGAGTCTTCGCGTTCTCGCAGCCCCCCGCCATCCCAGGCGCCTACGGGCCGCAAGGCATGTACAAGGGTGGGTTTGCGGGGAAGGCGCTGTTCACCTACCGCTACAGCTACACCCCACGGAAGTGGGAGAGCCTGCTTCTGCGGGCCGGGTTCGAGAAGGCGGAAGTGTGGGTTCTCGACGCCCCTGAGCCTGACCACATCGGGACCTTGATTGGTCGTGCTGTGCTGAGCTGAGCCGAAGCAAAGCAAGAACGCCCCGGCCATCCTGGCCGGGGCGTTTCTTTGGTTGGTTAGAGGAGTGCTCGGAAGGGGTTGGCGTCGAGCGGTTCCGGGCGCTTCGGTTCGGGCGCGGGCTCCGGGGCCTGCCTGGGAGTCGAGCGGTAGGCGTCCATGCGGACCACCGTGGCGCGGTTCTGCTCACGCTGAGAGTTGGCCGGCCGCGACACAGAGCGACGGGAATCGTCACCGTTCAGGTCACGCTCCGCGCTGGCCGGCTGAGCCTTTGAGTGACCGGAATCGTCACCGCGGAGCGTCAGGACCGTTTTCGGGCGACCGGTCTTCCCTTCCCGTTCCACGGTCACGACGATTCCGGGGAGTGCCTTGACCTCTTCGGCCGTGGCTCCCACGTACGGGAGCACCTGGGAAGAGGTAGCCCGACCGCCGTGCAGTTCGATCCGGGCGCGGACCTTGTCAGCGAGGCTGAGCGGCTGCCGCTTCACCTTCGGAGCGTCGGTTCCCTTGGTGATCCGTACGGCGTCCTGGACGGAGCGGCGCACGAGCGAGAACGCGGCCGACAGCATTTCGTCCGTGATGATCTCAGAGCATTCGGAGGCCGCGAGGCAGGCGGCCACCCTGAGCGTCTGCTCTGCGGTGCGTTCGATGAAAACGGCCTGAGCTTCCGGCAGAGTCTCGCCCAAGATGCGGGCGTACCGGCGGACGGTCCGCCACAGCGGCCGGGCGTCCTCGGAGAGCGTGATCACGCGGGGGCGGGCGGTGGCCCACCCGTAAGCGTCGGACAGTTCGGAGCCGTCCACCTTCGGCAGGCTCACGCGGTCGTCATCGAGCATCGGAACCGATCCGAGCAGGAACGGCAGGATGCGGTTGTAGGAGCCTCCGGCCGCGTCAGACGCACCGATGTACTTGACCCATTCCGTGGGCGTGATGTGGCAGTGCATCACCAGGGCCGGGGACTCGACTACCTGAGCCTCTTCCTTGGTGGTGTTGCGAAGCGGCGCCCCATCGAAGCAGGACCGGAGCTTGCCTGTGTAGGACGCATCCCGTTTCACCCTGCGAAGCGTTTCGCTCCACTCCTCCTCACATACGAACGCCCTCACATCACGCCCGTGTTCGGTCTCCTCCGTGGCCTCCTGTTGCTCCCACAAGTGGTTGACCAGACTGGCCCCGGACGTGATCCCGGAAGTCGTATGCGTCGCCAGGAAGCGACCCAAGCTCTTGTCCAGGACGTGAAGCGCGGCCCGCAGCGCGGAGCCTTTCCCCCTGCCCGTTCCGGCGACCAACGCACTCCACAGGAGTACGGGCCGGGCGGAGCCACGGGACGACACCTTGACCGTGCCTCCGATGGCGGCCGACCACATCGATAGGGCGGCCACGTACACCCCCAGGGCGTCCGCTTCCAGGAACGGGGAGATCTTGCGGACGGCGCGGCCGATGGGACCGTACAGAACGGGGGTGTTCATGCTGCCTGTGCTTCCTCGTGAGTTGATTGGTTGTGGGCCGGGGTGGCGTTGCGCCAACGGCCGTTGTCCTTGACCTGGGCGTCTGGGTTGTTGCTGTTCGGCAGGCACAGGGGAACGGTGTCTCCACCATCGGACGGGATCACGGCGGCCCGGGTCCGGGCGTCCCTGGCTCCGCCTACCTCCGCAGTGCGCTTGACCTGAGCCACGGTCACGGGATCGGTGGTCACGATCCCCGTACGGCTCTTGCCCCTGGGGGTAGTCCACGTGACCCAGCTTCCCGGCGCGTAGTCGCGCTTGCTCGGTTTCGCTCCGGCCCCGTAGCCCTTGGCGCTCTTCCACAGGGCTGAGTCAGTGGGCCGGGGGTGATGGCCACGCCTGGCGGCCGTCACCGTGGGCGCGGCGCTCAGGCCGCTACCGCTTTTCCCTCCGCTGCGTCCTGGTGGGCCAGTTCGTAGGCGTGACGTACCTGCATCGGGACACGTCCCTGCACGGGGAGGTTGGGCCACCCGTTCTCGCGGGCCCATGCCCGGATCACACGGTTACGCTCCCGATCGCTCATGCCCGACCGATCGACTTTGGCAGGCTCAGGGAGCGGGTCACCACCTACGAACTCACCGGAGAGAACGGCCGACTTGAAGCGGCCCGGCTTCCGCACGTCCATGCACGGGATGCCACGCTCGGACGCGTCCCGCAGCTTGTGGCCGTTGCGCTCCCCACCCTCACCCAGGATGAGCAACACAGTGGAGTCATCGGCACGGCCCACCACCTCATAGCCAGCGTGGCGCACCGCGTCACGGGCCGACTCCCAGTCGTACCCCGGCACTTCACCCGCCAGCATCACGGATCGCACAGGGTCAGGCTCGTTCGCTTCCTCGCTCACGTCCTCCGCATCGCGCTCCGACTCGGCAACGGGTGACGGATCAGCCACGGGCACGGGCTCAGGTTCGGGAGCCACGATCACAGAGTCAGACTCAGGCTCCGACTCGTCAGCGTCCGGCAGACCAGCCCCCAGGGCATCTACCAGGTACCGGCCGAACGTAGCCGCGTGTTCCGTGCACAGGTCCCACGCACGGGCTCCCAGGGTCAGCGTGTCCGTGGCCTCTTGCTCGCTTCCATCCCGCGCTATGTGGGCATCGCACACGGTCTTGAGGACGGGCACGAGAACGGTCTTACGCATGACGCACGAATCCTTAGATAGGGCGGAATGGGGAAGTCTCAGAAGTGGCCGGAGTGAGTCTCTAACGGCCTCCGCAGTCGATCTTGCGGAACTGATTCCATCCTGCCCCACAGCAACCCCGAAGCAAGCCCAATTATGCGTGACCTATATCACAATCGTGCATTTTCATTTCAATTCAAGGGTGGGGGTAATGGACGTTAGATAAACAATAGAACCCACCGGGGGTGCCTTCCTTCCATCGTGTACGGGTATCAAATTTTCCAGGCTCGATACATTTCCTCTGGCTCGCCCCTGCCGGGCGGGTTCGGCGGTGCAGTGCGGGGCATTTTGGGCCCTGATGGGTGGAATGTGAGTGAGGTCCATCACTCTTTTCGGGTCTGGCGTCACGGAAATGCAAGATGACACCTAGCGGCCCTGAAGTGGGGCGAATTCCATCACGGTGAGCCGATGGCCGGCACTGCGGAGGGTGAACGGGAACGGGCCCCCACCTCGTCGGCAGGGGCCCGAACTAATCCAGAGTTAGGCCGCGGTGGCCCATTCCACGGCGGCCTTGACGATTCCCTTGGTCGGCTTGGACTCATCAAAGGTATTGTCGGCCTTCTTGGCGTCCAGCTCCGGATAGCGCACGATCTTCCCGCCGTACAGGTGGAGGGTGTCGATGTAGTCGGCCCGGAACTTCTCCGACTGGCCCTCACGGAAACCGGTGAACTGGGAGGCGAAGGTGGCGAATGCCTTGTGTCCGGCCACGATGTCCACGCCCTTGGGCATGGCGGTGGTAGAGGCCACGGTGAACCCGCCCAGGCGCGCTACGACGCCGTTTGCGGTCACACCACCCTCACCATAGGCGGCGGCATTGGCAACGGCCGGATGCTCCACGAGGTAGCGCTTCACGCGCGGCGAGACGACCACGAACCGGCCTGCGGGAACGTCGTTCTCGTCCAGGGCCAGCATCATGTCCAGGATCGCGCCGTACATGGCAGCAGGGGCATTCCCGGCCGTCGCCTTGATCTTCGGCAGCTCCGTGGCGCCCTTGGAGATCACATTGCCCATGAACGTGTCGGCCTCCCGGGCCAGGGCACGGATCATCTGCTGATTGATCGGGGAGTTCATGCCCCCGGCCGCCTGGTACTGCTCAACGGTCTCAATGAGGACCTGAAGATACTTAGCCTCCGTGATCGGAAGCCTCTGATCCACGGTCTCCGGCCGCTGCGCGGTCATGCCTTCGGCAATGGTGTAGTCCCCGACCGTGGGGCGCATGAGCGAGTTGATGTGGACGACATCGCCCATCTTCTGAATGGTGCCCTCGTAGTCGTTGTTCGCCACGAACGGGGCCGCCCACACCAGCAGCGGGTCAAACTGGGTGAGGAGTTCGGCATCCCACAGCTCCGGAACGAACGTATGAGTGGCGGGGTTCTGGTAGGCAAAGGTCATAGGGGTACTCCGGGGTTATCGGTTGCGGATGTCGAGAGAAACGCCGGGGGTAGGCCGGAACGGCGGACCCGGGTAATAGCCCATGCCCTGGATCTGCGGGAACTCAGGCTCAGCAGGCTTCAGCGGCTCAAGGGCCTTCGCGATGGCCTCGGCTGACGGAGAGCCGTCCTCTCCCAGAAGCTTGGAAGAGTCCAGGTAATCGGTGAAGCCCTCAGCGAGCTTGATGCCCGCCTGGGCGGCATGGGCCTTGAGTTCGGCCTGTGCGAGCTTGGCCGCGT
The DNA here is from genome assembly GCF_008704795.1 of Streptomyces spectabilis. Lineage (NCBI taxonomy): Bacteria > Bacillati > Actinomycetota > Actinomycetes > Kitasatosporales > Streptomycetaceae > Streptomyces > Streptomyces spectabilis. The sequence goes on from NZ_CP023690.1 coordinate 3,191,581, forward strand.
ACTCGCGCCGCACCTCGGCCCGAACGGACTCGGAACCGTCGGCTGGCACCGGGGCCGCGGAATGGGAATCGGTCTGGTGGTCGCTCATTGATGTCTCCTAACTAATCGATCGGGTCTTAGGACGCCGGGGCATCCTCGCGGATCAAGGCGTCAACGGCGGTGGCCTTACGGCGCTGTTCGGTGTCGTCGCCGGTCATCAGCGAGAGCAGTGGCGCGCAGAGGTGGCGGGATGCCTGCACGAGCATCCGAAGGCTGGGGGTGGTCTCTCCGGACTCCCACCGGTAGATGGTGGAGGGAGCCACAACCATTTCGTCGGCCAGTTCCTCAACGGACAGGTCGAGAGTGATGCGACGGGCAGCGAATGCGTGACGATCGAACATAGGGAAATCCTTGCGGTTGGTTGCTGAAACGCGAATCTGTGAGCAAAAGGAAGACCCCGGCCACCAGAGGGTGGCCGGGGCTGGAGACACTGCGAGGAAACGCCTCTCCCTGTGCGTCGGTGAGACATCTGGCGAAACTCTCGGCGAGTCACGAATGTGGGACACAGGTCACGCCGTGGGGCGGCTTGTCCCCTCACTATTAATGTCGGTGTCCCCTATGCACCGAAGGGACACGAAACGGAAGGGAAGTTTTCCCTACCTGGTACGTAGGTGTCACTACGGACGACTGGTAACAGGGAATCAGAGAAGTGTTGTCGAGATCACCCGCCGCAGCGGGGAGGAACGGAATCCATGATCTGCCTTGGCTGGTAGAAGGTCATACTTGAACCCTGAGAAAGGCCAGCCTCAAAGGCTGGCCAACTCAGAGACTCAGGCTCAACCAGCCCAGGATCACTCGGTCAACAACCCTCGGTAGAAGTCCCTTGGTGAAACTCCCTTGTTGAAGAGCACTAGGTGAACATCACTAGGTAGTAGGTCAGCGTGACGTGTGGTCGTACTCCCTGGCCCTGGCCTTCATGTCCGTGAAGCTATGCCCGTGCTCGTGCCGGGGAATCGTCAGCCAGTGCACGTCGCAGTCACCCTTCCCCTTCGACTTGTGTTCCACCCACAGCCAGCCGTTCTCTCGGCCGTACTTGATGGCGCGGCCCACCGTGCTCAGCGACGCCCCGGAAGCCTCGGCTATGAGTTCCTGCGGAGCGCGAAGGTCCCGGCCGGTGTCGAAGGTGGCGAAGAACGACGCCGCCGCCAAGACGTGCTTGTACTTGCCCGCCACGTCAGGGCAGTTCCACAGGGCCCGTTCCCACTCGTAGCGGATAGCAGACCTGGGCTTGGGTGCCGAACTAATCAACCCTGGCTCGACACTCCCCTTCATGATCCGTTCGGCAGAACGTGAATCTCGGCGCGGGGCGGCCAGCGCCATCGGCTCAGCCCTGTCCCAGGGCGAGTGCTCGGAGAACGGGTCCGCGTCCGGGGCGATCATCGGGCCCCCTGCTCATCCAGCCAGCGATTGAGGTCATTTGGGCGGCAGCGAAGCGATTTCCCTACCCGCTTGAAAGGAATCGCCTCACGCTTCCAGTTGTCGTACACCCACGACTTCGGAACGCCCAGAAAATCAGCAACATCGTTAACGGTCATCAGCTTGGTCAACTAACCCTCCCGGCAAAGAGAAACCCCCGAGGGGCCTCGGGGGCTTGTGGGATATGAAATTGGCAAACTGCGGCTACCCGGAAGTGGAATCCAGGACGGCTTGAGCCTTCTCGGTCAGCTCGCCGCCAGCCTTTCCAGCCATCGAACTCAACAACCCGTCCCGACGGGCCTTCTTCAGATGGTCGCGGACCGTCTCCGGACGCCGCTCAATCAACCGGGCCAGCCAGTCAATCGGGCGACGCGCCCCGATGGTGGCCATCTGGACGTAGACGGCTGACAACATCACCAGGTAGGGCGCCGAGACGCCCTCAAGTTCAAGGAGCCGTTTGGCTGTTGCCCCTGCCTCCTCGACCATCTGCGTGATCTCCCGCGCCCCTTCTTCGAGGCTGGGGCCCGCTTCCTCGGCCGCTTTGACCGCTGCCGGGAGATCGAGCCTGCGGAGCACGGTGGTGGAGATCCCGCGCGCCACGTCGCGTGCCGGTGCATCTTCCGCCTTCTCGATGGTGATGCGCTGCGGGCCGCCCGTCACCGGACCGCTCGGCCACCACATGCGGATGTCCCATGCGCCCTGGTGCTGGGTGAACTCGAACCCACTCTCGTATGCCGTCATACTCCAAACCGTACCACGCACGGTGGTCCACCGACAGTTGACAGTAGATGGTGGCTCGTGATCAAACTGAAAGGGCCGGAGCGATCACGCCCGGCCCGACACGGCCCCGGCCGGTCGGCACTCTCGAAGAAAGAAGCGGAACCCTCAGTGGCGACCACGTTTCAGAAGTGCAAGAAGGACAAGGCCGAACCCTGCACCAAGGGCCGATGCGGGCACCCGTGGACCGTCCGCTACCGCGAGCCGGGAGGGCGCTCCGGCCGCCAGCGGGAGAAGACGTTCCCCAGCAAGAAGCAGGCCGAAGCGCACGGCAACCAGATGGAGGCGGACAAGCTCCAGGGCGTCTATCTCGACCCCGACCGAGGCAAGATCACCGTTGCGGCGTGGTGGGACGAGTGGCTGTCGGCTCAGATCCTCGCCCCCAACACCCTGCGGGATTACACAGGGTTCGCGGGCAACTATCTGATACCGACGCTGGGGCGGAAGACAGTCGCCGGGGTGACCCCGAACGATGCTCAGCGCGTCGTCAAGGCCATGGAAGAGGCCGGTCTCATGGCATCCACCATCGGCACTCGTGTGATCCCCATGAAGGCCATGTTCAAGGCCGCCGTGGATAACGACCGCATCGCCAAGGACCCGTGCCGGGGACTCAAGCTGCCCCGTGTCTCCTCCAAGGCTGTGGACCTGGACGAGATCCCCACGCTTCCGGAAGTCGTCCGGATCGCCGCCGAGATGCCAGCGGAGTACCGGCTGAACGTGTGGCTGATCTCCGGGGTGGGCGTGCGCCCCTCCGAGGCATTCGCCGCCTCCGAAGACTGCTGCCGGGGCGACGTGTACCGGGTGTACCGGCAGACCACCGAGAAGGGTGACGGCAAGGGCAACCGCAAGGGTCTCGTGCCGCTCAAGCACCGCGCGGCGGGTGACTACCGGGAAGTGCCGTTGGCCCGGTGGCTGGCCGGGGAGATCACCCGCCACACCGCCCGGCACGGCGTCCACGCGCTCCTGGGGGCCTCCGGGCTGTTCTTCGTCACCAAGGCCGGGGAGCTGCTGACGCACGAGGGCTTCTACTACCACTGGCGTCAGGTCATGAAGAAGCTCGGCCTGAAGTACAAGCCGCACGACCTACGCCACTTCTTCGCCTCCACCATGCTCGCCGCAGGCGTGTCCCTGCTGGAGGTCAGCCGCTGGCTCGGACACAGGTCCATCAGGGTCACAGCCGACACGTACGGCCACCTCGTGCCCGACTCCTGGAACCGGGGCCGCAAGGCCATGGAAGACGCCATGCGGCCACAGATGAAGGCCATCAAGGGCGGAGCGCCCAACGGGCCGGAAGAGGTCGCACAGGCCGCGTAGTCCGCACCTGAGCCGCACATGAAGAAGACCCCCCGAAGGTAAGTCGGGGGGTCTTCGTGCTGACCAGGCTAGTACCGTGCTGATTCCGTGCTGACTCAGCACCCCTCTACACGGCGTTTGCCCAGGTCAAGGGCCTGACTCTAGACGTTGACGCCGAAGTCCTGCGCGATGCCGCGCAGGCCCGAGGCGTAGCCCTGGCCGACGGCGCGGAACTTCCACTCCGCGCCGTGGCGGTAGAGCTCGCCGAAGACCATGGCCGTCTCCGTGGAGGCGTCCTCGGAGAGGTCGTAGCGGGCGATCTCCGCGCCGCCCGCCTGGTTCACGACGCGAATGAACGCGTTGCGGACCTGGCCGAACGACTGCTGGCGGTTCTCGGCGTCGTAGATCGAGACCGGGAAAACGATCTTCTCGATGTCGGCCGGCACCCCGGCGAGGTTGACCTTGATCGCCTCGTCGTCGCCCTCGCCCTCACCGGTGGTGTTGTCACCGGTGTGCTCGACGGAGCCGTCCGGGCTCTTCAGGTTGTTGAAGAACACGAAGTTGGCGTCACTGCTGACCTTGCCGTCGGCGTTCGTCAGAATGGCGCTGGCGTCCAGGTCGAAGTCCGTGCCGGTGGTGGTGCGGACGTCCCAGCCGAGGCCGATCAGAACTGCGGTCAGACCCGGCGCCTCCTTGCTCAGAGATACGTTGCCGCCCTTGCTGAGGCTGACTCCCACGAGTCCTCCCAAATAGTGTCCAGGGGCGGGGAGCCCCAGTTGTGCTTGCCATCGGATCAACGTGTGGATCCTAGTGAGCGGTTCCCGCCCGTCACAGGCTCCGCACCCGAAGAATCCCAGGGTGTCGCCCCCGGGGCCATCCGTCGCCTCAGCGGCCGCCCAGCTCCTGGAGGGCCTTGACGTACTCGTTGAGGTCGCGGGCGTCAGGCAGGCCGTTCACGACGGTCCAGCGCACCACGCCGTCCTTGTCGATGATGAAGGTGCCGCGCACCGCGCAGCCCTTGTCCTCGTCGAGGACGCCGTAGGCCCGGGACACCTCGCCGTGCGGCCAGAAGTCGGAGAGCAGCGGGTACTCGAGACCCTCCTGCTCGGCGAAGACCCGCAGGGTGTGGATCGAGTCGTTGGAGACGGCGAGCAGCTGGGTGTCGTCGTTGACGAACTTGGGCAGCTCGTCCCGCAGCGCGCACAGCTCGCCGGTGCACACGCCGGTGAAGGCGAACGGATAGAACAGCAGTACGACGTTCTTCCGTCCCCGGAAGTCCGCGAGCCGCACGGTCCGCCCGTGATTGTCCTTGAGCTCGAACTCCGGAGCCGTCTCACCGACCGCAACCGTCACGAGGACCCACTTCCCTTCAGGTACGCCATGGGGGCGTCCCCAGCGTACGGCGGGGCTCCGAGCCACGGGCGTCAGGGTGTGCGTGAGGCCCCCAGCGGTGTGCCGGGGGCCTCACGAAGGGCGGTGCGGAGGGCCTACGGCCGGCTATCGCTTCTTGGCAGCGCCCTTGGGCGTGCTGAGCCGACTGCCGTTCCAGTCCTTGCCCGCGTTGATGCTCTTGGTCTGGGACAGACCCGCCGTGGTGGATGCCTCACCGATCTCGCTGGGCTCGACGTATCCGTCCCGGCCCGTCTTCGGTGTGAGGAGCAGGATCGAGCCGCCCTCCTCCATGTACGCGATGGCATCCACCAGCGCATCAGTCAGGTCCCCGTCGTCCTCACGGAACCAGAGCACCACTGCATCAGCCACGTCGTCGTATTCCTCGTCGACGAGCTCCGTGCCGGTAGCCTGCTCGATGGCCTCGCGGAGCTCCTGGTCGACGTCGTCGTCGTAGCCGATCTCCTGGACCACCATGTCGGGCTGGAAACCCAGCCTTACGGCAAGGTTCGTCTCCGCGTGGTCCGCGGTCGCGCTCACGGATTGCCTCCTGATCATGTTTTTGGGAATGCCTTCAGCCACGCGCGTGCGCGGGGCATTGGCCGTAGTCCACACGGGCGGGACGGATCGCGCAAGTACCCGGCCGTCGAGACCGCCGAAACGGTGACGTTCCCGGCCGTGTCACCGCAACTCCCGCCACATCCGTCGGGCCCGGACGGCCCGCAGGGCCCTTAGGCAGGATGGGCGTATCGTTGCGATTTGACCGAGCCTACCCCAGGGTCACCAGTCAGGATCCCGGTTACCCCCCGGTAGAGATGACGTATCCACCACCGGGGTACACGATGGTGAACGTCGTAACGTACCGGTACAGCACACGTACAGCGCAAAACAGAGTCCAGAGCAGAGTCAAGGCAGAGCACGAATCCGATCGCGTGCACGCGCGACAACACAGCGAAGGAACAGCGTGGCTTCCGGATCCGATCGCAACCCGATCATCATTGGCGGTCTCCCCAGCCAGGTCCCGGACTTCGATCCCGAAGAGACCCAGGAATGGCTCGACTCCCTCGACGCGGCCGTCGACGAGCGCGGCCGCGAGCGGGCCCGCTATCTGATGCTCCGGCTGATCGAACGCGCACGTGAGAAGCGCGTCGCCGTGCCCGAGATGCGCAGCACGGACTACGTCAACACCATCGCCACCAAGGACGAGCCGTTCTTCCCCGGCAACGAGGAGATCGAGCGGAAGATCCTGAACGCGACCCGCTGGAACGCCGCGGTGATGGTCTCGCGCGCCCAGCGCCCCGGCATCGGCGTGGGCGGCCACATCGCCACCTTCGCCTCCTCCGCCTCGCTCTACGACGTGGGCTTCAACCACTTCTTCCGCGGCAAGGACGAGGGCGACGGCGGCGACCAGATCTTCTTCCAGGGGCACGCCTCCCCCGGCATCTACGCCCGTGCCTTCCTGCTCGACCGGCTGAGCGAGCAGCAGCTCGACGCCTTCCGGCAGGAGAAGTCCAAGGAGCCGTACGGCCTCTCCTCCTATCCGCATCCGCGCCTCATGCCGGACTTCTGGGAGTTCCCGACGGTTTCGATGGGTCTGGGGCCGCTCGGCGCGATCTTCCAGGCCCGTATGAATCGTTATATGGAGGCGCGCGACATCGCCGACACGACGAAGTCGCACGTCTGGGCCTTCCTCGGTGACGGCGAGATGGACGAGCCGGAGTCGCTCGGCCAGCTCTCCCTGGCCGCGCGCGAGGGCCTGGACAACCTCACGTTCGTCGTGAACTGCAATCTGCAGCGGCTCGACGGCCCCGTGCGCGGCAACGGCAAGATCATCCAGGAGCTGGAGTCGATCTTCCGGGGCGCGGGCTGGAACGTCATCAAGCTGGTGTGGGACCGCAGTTGGGACCCGCTGCTCGCGCAGGACCGCGACGGCGTCCTGGTCAACAAGATGAACACGACCCCGGACGGGCAGTTCCAGACCTACGCCACGGAGACCGGCGGATACATCCGCGAGCACTTCTTCGGCGAGGACCAGCGGCTGCGCGCCATGGTCGAGAACATGACCGACGACCAGGTCCTGCACCTGGGCCGCGGCGGTCACGACCACCGGAAGATCTTCGCGGCGTTCTCCGCGGCCAAGGCGCACAAGGGCCAGCCGACGGTGATCCTGGCCAAGACGATCAAGGGCTGGACGCTCGGCCCGAACTTCGAGGGCCGCAACGCCACGCATCAGATGAAGAAGCTGACCGTGGACGACCTGAAGCGCTTCCGGGATCGGCTGCACCTGCCGATCACGGACAAGCAGCTGGAGGACGGCGCGCCGCCCTACTACCACCCGGGCCGCGACTCCGAAGAGATCCAGTACATGCACGACCGCCGCAAGGGCCTGGGCGGCTACGTCCCGACCCGCGTCGTGCGCGCCAAGCCGCTGCAGCTGCCGGAAGACAAGACGTACGCGTCCGTGAAGAAGGGCTCCGGCCAGCAGTCCATCGCCACCACCATGGCGTTCGTACGGCTGCTCAAGGATCTGATGCGGGACAAGGAGATCGGCAAGCGCTTCGTGCTGATCGCGCCGGACGAGTACCGCACCTTCGGCATGGACTCCTTCTTCCCGAGCGCGAAGATCTACAACCCGCTCGGCCAGCAGTACGAGGCCGTGGACCGCGAGCTGCTGCTCGCGTACAAGGAGTCGCCGACCGGCCAGATGCTGCACGACGGCATCTCGGAGGCGGGCTGCACGGCGTCGCTCATCGCCGCGGGCTCCGCGTACGCGACGCACGGCGAGCCGCTGATCCCGGTGTACGTCTTCTACTCGATGTTCGGTTTCCAGCGGACCGGCGACCAGTTCTGGCAGATGGCCGACCAGCTGGCGCGCGGTTTCGTGCTCGGCGCGACCGCCGGGCGCACGACGCTGACCGGCGAGGGCCTCCAGCACGCGGACGGCCACTCGCAGCTGCTCGCCTCGACCAACCCGGGCTGTGTGGCGTACGACCCGGCGTTCGGCTTCGAGATCGCGCACATCGTCAAGGACGGTCTGCGCCGGATGTACGGCGAGACGGCCGACGGCAGGCCCGGCGAGGACGTCTTCTACTACCTGACGGTCTACAACGAGCCGATCCAGCACCCGGCCGAGCCCGCGGACGTGGACGTGGACGGCATCCTGAAGGGCGTCCACCGCTTCAAGACCGGTGAGCGGGGCGCCATTCCGGCGCAGATCCTCGCCTCCGGCGTCGCGGTGCCGTGGGCCCTGGAGGCCCAGCGCATCCTCGCCGAGGAGTGGAACGTGAAGGCGGACGTCTGGTCCGCGACCTCCTGGAACGAGCTGCGCCGCGAGGCCGTCGAGGTGGAGCGGCACAATCTGCTGCACCCCGAGGAGGAACAGCGCGTGCCGTACGTGACGCGCAAGCTGTCGGGGTCCGAGGGTCCGTTCGTGGCGGTCTCCGACTGGATGCGCAGCGTCCCGGACCAGATCTCCCGCTGGGTCCCGGGCACCTACCAGTCGCTCGGCGCCGACGGGTTCGGCTTCGCCGACACCCGGGGCGCGGCCCGCCGCTACTTCCACATCGACGCGCAGTCGATCGTGGTCGCGGTCCTCACCGAGCTGGCCCGCGAGGGCAAGGTCGACCGCTCCGCCCTGAAGCAGGCGATCGACCGCTACCAGCTCCTGGACGTGACGGCGGCCGACCCGGGCGCCGCCGGGGGCGACGCGTAACGCGCAGCGCCCGACCACCACCCCTCACCCCACGCGAACACCTCATCAGTGCGAAGGGCGACGGACCTGAGGTCCGTCGCCCTTCGGGCCTTTCCTACGATGCGCCCATGGAGGAAAAGGCCGCACAGCAGTCGTCGGCACAGGTCCGCTGGGAGCGCCGCACGCAACGTCCGCTGCTCGCCCTGGCCGTGGCCTTCGCCGTCGCCTACGCCGTACCGATAGTCAGACCCGAGGCGAGCGCGTCCCTGACGAGCGCCTGCACCGCGGTGGAGTGGTTCGTCTGGGGCGCGTTCGCCGCCGACTATCTGGTGCGGCTCTCCCTCACCGGGCACCGTGCGCGCTTCGTGCGCACGCACTGGCTCGACCTGTGTGCCGTGGTCCTGCCGATGATCCAGCCGCTGCGACTCCTTCGCCTGGTCGCGACGCTGCTCCTGGTGGGGCGGCGGGCCCGGATGGCGTCACAGATACGTCTGACCACCTATGTGGTGGGGTCCGTGATCGGCCTGCTGATGTTCGGCTCGCTCGCGGTGCTCTCCGTGGAGCGGGAGTCGCCGGACGGCAACATCAAGACCCTGGGGGACGCCGTGTGGTGGTCCTTCACCACGATGACGACCGTGGGCTACGGCGATCACGCCCCGACGACCGGGCTGGGCCGGGTCCTCGCGGTGGGCCTGATGCTGTCGGGCATCGCGCTGCTCGGTGTGGTCACCGCCAATATCGCGGCGTGGTTCATCGCCCGCTTCGAGAAGGACAACGTCGAGGAGCGGCGCCAGACCGCGGCGATCGAGGCCCTCACCACGGAGGTGATGGCGCTGCGGGCGCAGGTCGCCGCGCTGTCCGCGGGGCCGGCGTCCCGTCCGGCGCCGCGCCCGGTGGCGCCCCCGGTGGCCGACGAGGAGGCCGCCGCCCCGCCCGTGCCCCGGCCCCGCAGGCCCTGAACCCGCCTCCCGGCGGGCCCGGCGCCCGCGGGGCTTCGGCCTCAGCGCTCCCAGACCTTGAACGCCCTGACGCGATAGGGCGATTCGGGGGCCCAGGTGCCGCCCCCGGGATAGGTGTTGAACTCGGCCGTCTCGGCGCACTCCCGGTCCTGATAGGCGGTGACCGGGCGGCCGGTGCGGTTGGCGAGGGCCTGCGCGCTGCCCCCCTCCGGCAGCGCGACACAGCTCTCGATGTCGACCCCGGCCAGCTCGAACACGTGCCGCGTGCCCTTGAAGCCCGCCTTCTCCCAGAGGCAGAGCTCCCCGGGCCCGCACGCGCCGAGCTTGCCCGGGGGCGCGGCACCGGCCCGTGCCGGTGCTGTGGTGCCCGCGTGCGCGGGTGTGAGGACCGCCGCGGCGAGCGCGGCCGCGGTGAGGGCCGTGAAGGCGGCGGCAGGCATGGTCGTACGCATGTGCATCAACCCCCGTGTCGTATCGATCACTTGTCGACCACCCTCCGCCTCGGGCGGCGTTAGCTGGAAGGGGTTCCGGGTTGGCTCACCCGGATAGGCGAAAACCCCCCGGGGCCCCGGGGGTCCGGGGCCCCTCCCTTCGATTTCGACTGCGGGCCGCAGGGGGCTGGTCGCGCAGTTCCCCGCGCCCCTTTGGGGTGCTGTCTAGATGTGGCCTGCTCCGCCGGTGCCCGGCTCCGCGTTCGTGCCGCGTTTGGTCAGGAGGGCCACCAGGGCCGCCAGGGCGCCGACCACGCCTGCGACGGCGAACGCCAGGCCCAGGCCCGACATGAAGGTGTCGTGGACCACGTCCGTGATGCGGGCGAAGGTGGTCTCGTTCATGCCGGGGGCCTTGGCCATCTCCTCGGGGACCGATCCGGTGGAGGCCGCCTTCTCCAGGCCGGGCGGCGGGGCGCCGGGCAGTCCGGCGTCCCGCCAGTTGCCCTTCAGGTCGGAGTCCACGGTGGTGGACATCACCGCGCCCAGGACGGCCGTGCCGAGGCTGCCGCCGACCTGCATGCCCGCCTGCTGGAGGCCGCCCGCGACGCCGGACAGCTCCAACGGGGCGTTGCCCACGATGACTTCGGTGGCGCCGACCAGGACCGGCGCGAGGCCGAGGCCGAGCAGGGCGAACCACAGGGACATCGCGAGGGTGCCGGTGTTCTCGGTCAGGCTCGTCATGCCGAACATCGCGACGGCGGTGCAGACCATGCCCGCCGTCAGCGGGACGCGCGGCCCCATCCGGGTGATCAGGGCGCCCGCGACCGGCGAGGAGACGATCATCATGGCCGTCAGCGGCAGCAGGTGCAGGCCGCTGTCGACGGGGCTCATGCCGTGCACGTTCTGCAGGTAGAAGGTCACGAAGAACAGGCCGCCGAGGAAGGCGAAGGCCATCAGGACCATCAGGGCCACGCCCGCGGAGAGCGCCACCGAGCGGAACAGGCCGAGCGGGATCAGCGGCTCCTTGACCCGGGTCTCCCAGAAGGCGAACAGGACGAAGCAGACGACGGAGCCGCCGAGGAACGCCCAGGTCCTGCCGCTGCCCCAGCCCCACGGGTCGCCCGCCTTGATGAGCCCCCAGACCAGGGCGAACATCGCGGCCGAGAGCAGCGCGATGCCGGGGAGGTCGAAGGACCGGGGCGCCTTCTCCGCGCGGTGGTTCTTGAGGATCACCAGGCCGAGGACGAGCGCGAGGGCGCCGACGGGCACGTTGATGTAGAAGACCGACTGCCAGCTGACGTGCTCGACGAGCAGGCCGCCGACGATGGGGCCGCCCGCGGTGGAAGCGCCGATGATCATGCCCCAGACGCCGATGGCCATGTTCAGCCTCTCGGCCGGGAAGGACGCCCGTAACAGGCCGAGCGCGGCCGGCATGAGGAGCGCGCCGAACAGCCCCTGGAGCACGCGGAAGGCGATGACGAGGGAGACGGTGTCGGACAGGCCGATGGCGCCGGAGGCGGCGGCGAAGCCCACGACGCCGATGAGATAGGTCTGGCGGTGGCCGAAGCGGTCACCGAGCTTGCCCGCCGTGATGAGGGCGACGGCGAGCGCGAGCAGATAGCCGTTGGTGATCCATTGGACGTCCGCGAGCGTGGCGTCCAGGTCCTTGGTGATGGCCGGGTTGGCGACCGCGACGATCGTGCCGTCGAGGGCCACCATCATCACGCCGATCCCGACGGAGACCAGGGTCAGCCAGGGATGGCCACGAAGTCCCTTGCCCCAGCCGGAGGTTGACGTCGGGTCCGGCGGCTTGTCGGCCGCGCCGATCGGAGTCTGAGTCGTCATGGACCGAGGTTAGGGTCAGTCGCTGACACTTGACAAAGAGTTCTATAAGACAGCCACTGACATCAGGACTCTCGCGCCCCGGAGGCCGCGGGTAGGGTGAGCCGGACCCCGGAGGAAAGAGAGCGGCGTGACCAGGCCCGGACTGCGCGAACTCAAGAAGCGGCGCACCCGTGACGCGCTGCTGCGCACGGCGCTCGAACTGTTCACCACGAAGGGGTTCGAGGAGACGACGGTCGACGAGATCGTCGAGGCCGTCGACGTCTCCCAGCGCACGTTCTTCCGGCACTTCGCGGGCAAGCAGGAGACCGCCTTCGCCGTCCCGGAGATGGTGGAGGCCCGCTTCATGCGCGCCCTGCGCGAACGCCCCCCGGGCGAGCCGCCGTTCGTGGCGCTTCGCGGTGCCGTGCTCGACTCCTGGGAGGCCATGAACGAGGCCATGGCCGAGCTGATCCCGGTCGAACTCCACATCCGTACGTACCAGATGATCGAGTCGACGCCCTCACTGGTCGCCGTCCATCTGCACCGCTCCACCGAACTGGAGGCGCGGGCCGCGCGCGTGCTCGCCGAGCGGGAGGGCCTCGACCCCGACGACCCGCGGCCGCGCGTGGCGACCGCCGCGTTCGGCGGCGTCATGCGGGCGGCGGGGCGGCTGTGGGCCACCGGCGAGGACGCCAGCGTCGCGTCGATCCGCGCGACGACGGAGGAGTACCTCGATCATCTGGGCGCCCTCGCGGAGGACTGGCACCGCGACCCCTGACGTGTCCCCCTCGCCGGTGACCGGCCGGTCACAGACGCGACGGGGCGACGCCGAGTTCGGCCGGTCAACGCCCCCCGCCGATCACTACGTTGAGTAGCGAAGCTTGACGCTTCGTAGTACATCCAGACCCCGCTCCCCCACGCGCCCCACGCGCGCCACCCGCGCGCCCCTTCGACGGAGCGTGACGATCCGATACGCGGTGCGCCCGCTTTGCCGCAAATGCCCAGCAAGAAACGTGATCTGCCTCACCCCGCGCACGGCGGGCTTCAGCCTTCTCCTAGGGTGTTCCGCAGTGACTTCCTTCGACTCATCCCCCCAACTCAGCATCTGGCGCGCGCTGCTCGCGCTCACCGTCGTGTTCGTCATGCTGGCGACCACCGGGTGGACCGCGGTGCGCCAGCACAGAGGCGCCACGTCGCCGCTCGAAGCCAGCCTCGCCGCCTGGGAGCGGGGACACATCGACGGGCGCCCGCTGCCGGACGCCGGTGCGCCCGCCGACCGGCTCGCGCGGTTCTTCGCCTCGCTCACCGGCTACCAGCGCGACCGGCTCGCCGCCCGCTACCCGCTCGCGGTGGGCAATATGAACGGCGCCCCGGTCCGGCTGCGCTACCACGCGAACCGCGTCGCCCTGAAGCAGGCCCGCGCGATCGAGCGGCGGCGCATGCACGACGACCGGCTCTCGCCGGTCGGCAAACAGGAGGCGGAGCGCAGGATGAAGCGGTTCGGCGTGATGATGCGCCCCGGCCGCCAGGTCCTCGCCTTCGATCCCATGGGCTCGGGCCGCATGGCCGAGGTCCTCGGAGACCTCGACAGGGCGCGCCGCGTGTCGGTCATCGTGCCGGGCGTGGACACCGACGTCCTCACCTTCGAGCGGACCCAGCGCAAGTACGCGGCGCCGGTCGGCATGGCCCGTGCCCTCCACGGCGCCGAGCGCAGGGCCGACCCCCGCGCGCGGACCGCCGTGATCGCGTGGGCCGACTACACCACGCCCGTCGGGCTCGGTGTGGACGCCGCCACCTCCATGCGGGCCGACGACGGCGCCGTCCGTCTCGACTCCCTGGTGCGCGCCCTGCCGGGGCGCACCGGCGTGGCGCTGTACTGCCACAGCTACGGCTCGGTGGTGTGCGGGGTCGCCGCCCGGCGACTGCCCGACCGGGTCACGGACATCGCGGTCGCGGGCAGCCCCGGGATGCGCGCCGACAACGTGTCAGGGCTCGGCACGAGCGCGCGGGTGTGGGCCGCACGGGACAGCGACGACTGGATCCAGGATGTGCCGCACATGGAAGTCGGCGGGCTCGGCCACGGCGCCGACCCGGTGTCGGGCGGCTTCGGCGCCCGCGTGGTGTCCGCCGACCGCGCCCGGGGCCACACCGGCTATTTCGAGCCGGGCACGGACAGCCTCAGCAACTTCGCCCGGATCGGCGTCGGCGCGTACGACGCCGTGCGCTGCGCTGACGGGGACGCGGGCTGCCACGACGGAATTTCCGGTACGACGGCGGCCTGACGCGCGTAGAAATCGGCGAAACAGCGGCCCGCCGCAGGAGAGACGGAGGAGCGCGTGCCGCATACGATGAGCCGCATGGGTGATGTACTGGCCGGATTTCACGCCGCCTGGGAGTTCGAGTCCGACTCCGTGCTCATCCGCTTCGAACGGGGGATCCGCACGCCGAAGCTGTTCCAGGCTCTCGGCGAGCGCCGCATCCCCCTTGAGGCGATCGCGGGGGTCACGCTCACACCGGGCAAACGGGGGACGACGGTTCTGCGCCTGGTCCCGAGACCAGGTGCCGATCCACTGATGGAGGCCGCGGCGGGACAGCTCAAGGACGGAGCCGACCCGTACCGCTTGGTGCTGCCCGCGGAGCGGGAGACGCTCGCCGAGTACTACGCGGACGAGCTGCGCGCCCTGCTGCCGGCCGAGGACCCGGGAGAGGCGGACCGCTATCTCGTGGCCGCTCCCGAGGCGCCGCTGCAGTTCAAGGCGTACGACGGGAAGGCGTCCTTCGACGGCAAGTCGGTGGCCTTCCGCTGGTTCTGGACCGGGGCCTCGTCGGCGAAGTGGAAGGCCGGGGACCAGAGCTTCCTGGTGACCGACCTCAGCGGGGTCGAGTGGCGCTCGCCGGAGGTCTTCGAGGGACATCTGCGACTGCTGCGCCGGGAGACGCCGGTGGCCCAGCCCGCCCAGGCCGACCAGGACCCGGCGGCCGTCGTCTTCGGGCTCGGCTACGGCCCCGTGCACGAGTCACTGCCGTTCGCGGCGTCGGTGCTCGCGGCCGTCAGGGCGTCGGGAGCGGCCCCGGCGACGCAGGGCGCGGCGCCCGCGCCGGCCGTCCGGCGCGACCCGGCCGACATCGCCGAGCGCATCCGGCACCTGGGCGAGCTGCACCAGGCGGGCCTGCTCACGGACGACGAGTTCACGGCGAAGAAGGCCGAGCTGCTGGCCGAGCTGTGAGCGGCCGGGCCCCGCGGCCGCTCAGGTCGCGCGCGGCCCGGCGGCCACGTCCGCGCTGACGGCGGCCTCGTTCCGGGCCACCACGTACGAACCGATCTTGTGGTCGAGCACGGCGAGGGTGTCCTGCAGCTCCGCGATCCGCGCGCGGACGTCCTGCCGGGTCTGCTCCAGGAGCTCCTGACGCTCGGCGAAGGTGTGGTCGCCCGCGCGCACCCACTCCGCGTAGCGCACCATGTCCGCCACCGGCATGCCGGTGGTGCGCAGCTTTCCGAGGAAGGTCAGCCAGCGCAGATCGCGGTCGCGGTAGCGGCGCTGGCCGGTGTGGGAGCGGTCGATGTGGGGCATCAGGCCGATGCGCTCGTACCAGCGCAGGGTGTGCGCGGTCAGACCGGTCGCCGTGGCCACCTCGCTGATCGTGTAGTGGCCCTCGGCGGGTGCGGTCCGCGTCTCCATCACCGTCATCATGGCCCCCACGCTATGGCCTTCGAGTGCACTCGAAGCAAGCGGATTCCGTTCCGCTCCGGCCGCCCGACCCCTGGCCGCCGCCGCTTCCCCGCGCCGCTTACGCTCGTACGCATGCAGAGCCTGGAGCTGATCGAGAACTGGCCGGTCCCCACCGCTGCCGCCGCCGTCGTCCGCGCGGACGGCACCGTGGCCGGGACCCGCGGGCCCACCGCGCACCGCTTCGCCCTGGCCTCGGTCACCAAACCGCTCGCGGCGTACGCGGCGCTCGTCGCCTACGAGGAGGGCGCCGTCGAGCTGGACGAACCGGCCGGGCCCGAGGGCTCGACCGTGCGGCACCTGCTCGCGCACACCAGCGGGCTCGCCTTCGACGAGCACCAGGTGATGGCCGCTCCGGGCACGCGGCGGCTGTACTCCAACGCCGGGTTCGAGGTGCTCGGGGACCACATCGCCAAGGCGACGGACATCCCCTTCGCCGACTATCTGCGGCAGGCCGTGCTCGAACCGCTCGGGATGACGTCCACGGCGCTCGCGGGCGGCGGGTCGCCCGCCAAGGACGGGGTGTCCACCGTCGACGACCTCGTACGGTTCGCCGCCGAGGTGCAGGCGCCGCGGCTGCTCGATCCGCGGACCGTGGCGATGGCCATGTCGGTGACGCATCCGGGGCTCAAGGGGGTGCTCCCGGGATACGGGCACCAGAACCCCAACGACTGGGGGCTCGGCTTCGAGATCCGGGACGGGAAGGCCCCGCACTGGACGGGCGCCTCGTCCTCGCCCCGGACCTTCGGGCACTTCGGGCAGGCCGGAACGTTCCTGTGGATCGACCCCGACGCGGGGGCCGCGTGCGTGGCCCTGACCGACCGGGCCTTCGGGCCGTGGGCGGTCGAGGTGTGGCCCGCGCTCACGGACGCGGTGCTCGCCGAGCTCTGAGCGCCGGGCGCACGGCGGCGGTCTACGCCATCTCCCACACCAACAGCTCCGTGCCGTCCAGGTACGCCGACGCCTCCAGGCCCTGCTCCTCCGTGACGCGCGCCGAGTCGCCCGGGCCCAGTTCCTCCTGGCCCAGGGCCACTTCGCCCCGCACCACGTGGACGTACACGTGCGGCGCGGGCGGGAGTTCCGCGCGCTCGCCCGCGGCGAGGCGGCGCACGTGCAGGAGGGCGCCCGCTGCGGGGAGGGCGTAGGGGGTGGAGTCGGCGATGCCGGGGACGACCCCGTACTCGGGCGTGCCGCCGGGCTCCATGGGGGCGAGCCACATCTGGAGGAAGGTCAGGGGCGCGGGGCCCGCGTTGCGCTCCACGTGGCGGACGCCCGCGCCCGCACTGAGGTGCTGGACGTCACCGGGCCGGATCAGCGACTCGTGGCCCGTGGAGTCGCGGTGGGTGAGCTCGCCCTCGACCACCCACGTGACGATCTCGGTGTGGCTGTGGGGGTGCTCGTCGAAGCCCGCGCCGGGGGCGAGGCGCTCCTCGTTGCAGGCGAGTATCGCGCCGAAGCGGAGGTTGTCGGGCTCGTAGTAGGGCCCGAAGGAGAACGCGTGGTAGGAGTCGATCCCCGCCCCGGGGTCGCCGCCGGGGTACCGCTCGCCGGAGCGCCGCACATCAATCACGAACCCCACGTTAGACCCGGCCCCGCACGCCGCCGCCCCGATAAGGCAGTCTTGTCCCCGTGCCCGAACCCTCAGCGAACGAAATCCATCAGGACACAGGTGCCGCGGCCCCGGGTCCGGCCCGCACCGGCCGTGCCCACGCGCACGCCGCGACCCTGAGGCGTCTGGAGAAGTCGTCCGGCAGCCTCGCCGCGCAGGCCATCGCGCGGATGGACGAGACGCTGTCCTGGTACCGGGCGATGCCACCGGAGAACCGCTCGTGGATCGGTCTGGTCGCCCAGGCCGGCATCGCCGCGTTCACCGAGTGGTTCCGGCACCCGGACGCCCCGCAGGCGATCTCGACGGACGTCTTCGGGACCGCGCCGCGCGAGCTGACCCGCGCCATCACGCTGCGCCAGACCGTGGAGATGGTGCGGACGACCATCGAGGTCATGGAGTCCGCCATCGACGAGGTGGCGGCGCCCGGCGACGAGTCGGTGCTGCGCGAGGCGCTGCTCGTCTACGCGCGCGAGATCGCCTTCGCCACCGCTCAGGTGTACGCCCAGGCCGCCGAGGCACGCGGTGCCTGGGACGCCCGCCTGGAGTCCCTCGTGGTGAACGCCGTGCTGTCCGGCGAGGCCGACGAGGGCGCCGTGTCCCGGGCCGCCGCGCTCGGCTGGAACTCGCCCGACCACGTGTGCGTGGTCCTCGGCACCGCGCCGGACGGCGACAGCGAGCTGACCGTCGAGGCCATCCGCAGGGCCGCCCGGCACGCGAAGCTCCAGGTCCTCACCGGGGTGCTCGGCGCCCGTCTGGTCGTCATCGCGGGCGGCAACGACAACCCGCTCGCCGTGGCCAAGGCCCTGATCGGGCCGTACGCGGCCGGGCCCGTGGTGGCCGGCCCCATCGTGCCCGACCTGCTCGCCGCGACCCGCTCGGCCCAGGCCGCCGCCGCGGGGCTCAAGGCCTGCGGCGCCTGGCAGGACGCGCCCCGTCCGGTGCTCGCGGACGATTTGCTGCCCGAGCGGGCGATGGCGGGCGATCCCGCCGCGCGGGAACAGCTGGTGGAGGAGATCTACAGACCACTGGAGGAGGCGGGCTCGGCACTCCTGGAGACCCTCAGCGTCTACCTGGAACAGGCGAGCAGTCTCGAAGGCGCCGCCCGGATGCTCTTTGTGCATCCCAACACCGTGCGCTACCGGCTTCGACGTGTGACCGACGTCACCGGATGGTCTCCTTCAGATGTACGCTCCGCCTTCACACTGCGGATCGCGTTGATCTTGGGGCGCCTGGCCGCCAGCGATCACAAGGCCTAGGGGTTTGTCGGACCCCTACAATTCCCCTAGCGGTTCTTCGTCCCTGTCCCCACGGGCGGTTCATCCTGTCCACAAGAGAGAGTGTGAGAGTGCTCGTACTCGTCGCTCCCGGCCAAGGCGCTCAGACGCCCGGCTTCCTGAACCCCTGGCTCGACCTTCCCGGCGCCGCGGACCGCCTCGCCGCCTGGTCGGACGCCATCGGGCTCGACCTCGTCCACTACGGTACGCAGGCGGACGCCGACGCGATCCGTGACACCGCCGTGGCGCAGCCGCTGCTCGTCGCGGCCGGTCTGCTGTCCGCGCAGGCACTGGGTGACATCACGCCGGGCGCCGTCGCCGGGCACAGCGTGGGTGAGATCACCGCGGCCGCGTACGCGGGTGTGCTGTCGGAGGACGCCGCGCTCGGCTTCGTCCGCAAGCGGGGCCTGGCCATGGCCGACGCCGCCGCCGTGACGCAGACCGGCATGGCCGCGCTGCTCGGCGGCGACCCCGAGGTCACCGTCCCGCACCTGGAGAAGCTCGGCCTGACCCCGGCGAACGTGAACGGCGCGGGCCAGATCGTGGCCGCCGGCACCGCCGAGCAGCTGGCCGCGCTCGCCGAGGACAAGCCCGAGGGCGTCCGCAAGGTCGTGCCGCTGAAGGTCGCGGGCGCGTTCCACACCCACCACATGGCTCCCGCGGTCGCCGTGCTCGAGGAGGCCGCCCAGGGCCTCCAGATCGCCGACCCGCGGCTCACGTACATCTCGAACCGGGACGGCAAGGCCGTCGCGAGCGGCGCCGAGGTGGTCTCCCGCCTCGTGGGCCAGGTCGCGAACCCGGTCCGCTGGGACCTGTGCATGGACACGTTCCAGGAGCTCGGCGTCACGGCCCTGATCGAGGTGTGCCCCGGTGGCACGCTGACCGGTCTCGCCAAGCGCGCGCTCAAGGGGGTCAAGAACCTGGCCGTGAAGACGCCGGACGATCTCGACGCCGCGCGTGAACTCATCGCCGAGACCGCCGCCGACGCGGCGGGTGCCTGAGAAGGAGCCTGGAGCATGACGAAGATCAAGCCCAGTCAGGGCGCCCCGTACGCGCGCATCATGGGAGTCGGCGGCTACCGCCCGGTCCGGGTGGTGCCCAACGAGGTCATCCTGGAGAAGATCGACTCCTCCGACGAATGGATTCGCTCCCGCTCGGGCATCGCGACGCGCCACTGGGCCTCCCCCGAGGAGACCGTGGCCGCGATGTCCGTCGAGGCCGCGGGCAAGGCGATCGCGGACGCGGGCATCCGGCCCGAGCAGATCGGCGCGGTGATCGTCTCCACCGTCTCGCACTTCAAGCAGACCCCGGCCATCGCCACGGAGATCGCGGACAAGCTCGGCACCGGCAAGCCCGCCGCGTTCGACATCTCCGCGGGCTGCGCGGGCTTCGGCTACGGCCTGACCCTCGCCAAGGGCATGATCATCGACGGCTCCGCGGAGTACGCCCTGGTCATCGGCGTGGAGCGGCTGAGCGATCTGACCGACCTTGAGGACCGCAAGACGGCCTTCCTGTTCGGTGACGGCGCGGGCGCGGTCGTCGTCGGCCCCGCCAAGGAGCCCGCGATCGGCCCGACGGTCTGGGGCTCGGAGGGCGACAAGTCCGAGACCATCAAGCAGACCGTGGCCTGGGACGAGTTCCGCATCGGCGACGTCACCCAGCTGCCCGTCGACGCCGACGGCGAGGTCAAGTTCCCCGCCATCACGCAGGAGGGCCAGGCGGTGTTCCGCTGGGCCGTCTTCGAGATGGCGAAGGTCGCCAAGGAGGCCCTGGACGCGGCCGGGATCAGCGCGGACGACCTGGACGTCTTCATCCCGCACCAGGCCAACATGCGGATCATCGACTCGATGGTGAAGACTTTGAAACTGCCGGAGCACGTCACGGTCGCCCGTGACGTGGAGACCACCGGCAACACGTCGGCCGCCTCGATTCCGCTCGCGATGGAGCGGCTTCTGGCGACCGGCGAGGCGAAGAGCGGTGACACCGCTCTCGTCATCGGCTTCGGGGCGGGTCTCGTGTACGCCGCCACGGTCGTTACCCTCCCCTAGGCACCCGTTACGGATCTTCGGATCCACGCGGATGCCGTCACACCCTCTGGATACATAAGAAGGAGCGCCTCATGGCCGCCACTGAGAAGGAGATCGTCGACGGTCTCGCGGAGATCGTCAACGAAATCGCCGGCATTCCGGTCGAGGACGTCCAGCTGGACAAGTCCTTCACCGACGACCTGGACGTCGACTCGCTGTCCATGGTCGAGGTCGTCGTCGCCGCCGAGGAGCGCTTCGACGTGAAGATCCCCGACGACGACGTCAAGAACCTCAAGACGGTCGGCGACGCCACCAAGTACATCCTCGAGCACCAGGCCTGAGCCTGGCGGCCAGCAGGCCCTGGCCAGCCGCCACCCGGCGGTGGCGCCGCCGCATCCGCATCTGAACCAATCGTGGAGAGAGAAATCCAGTGAACTCGACCAATCGCACCGTGGTCGTCACCGGTATCGGCGCAACCACACCGCTGGGTGGCGACGCGGCCTCGACCTGGGAGGGCCTGCTCGCCGGACGCTCCGGGGTCAGCCTCCTGGAGCAGGACTGGGCCGCGGAGCTGCCCGTCCGCATCGCGGGCCAGATCGCCGTCGAACCGACTGAGATCATCCCGCGCCCGCAGGCCCGCAAGATGGACCGCTCAGCGCAGTTCGCGCTGATCGCGGCCCAGGAGGCCTGGCAGGACGCGGGCTTCACCGCGAAGGCCGGTGAGGACCCGGGCGTCGACCCCGACCGGCTCGGGGCGGTCATCGCCTCCGGCATCGGCGGCGTGACGACCCTGCTCGACCAGTACGACGTGCTCAAGGAGAAGGGCGTACGCCGCGTCTCCCCGCACACCGTGCCGATGCTGATGCCCAACTCGCCCGCGGCGAACGTCGGCATCGCCCTCGGCGCCCGCGCCGGGGTGCACACCCCGGTCTCGGCCTGCGCCTCGGGCGCGGAGGCCATCGGCTACGCGATCGAGATGATCCGCACCGGCCGCGCCGACGTCGTCGTCGCGGGCGGCACGGAGGCGGCGGTCCACCCGCTGCCGATCGCCGCGTTCGGCAACATGATGGCGATGTCGAAGAACAACGACGACCCGCAGGGCGCGTCCCGCCCCTGGGACGTCGACCGCAACGGCTTCGTGCTCGGCGAGGGCGCGGGCGTGGTCGTGCTCGAGTCCGAGGAGCACGCCAAGGCCCGCGGCGCCAAGATCTACGTGGAGGCGGTGGGCCAGGGCATCTCGGCCGACGCGCACCACATCACGCAGCCGGAGCCGTCCGGCAGCGGCATCGCGCAGGCGCTGCGCCACCTGGTCGAGAACAACGACCTCAAGCCGTCCGAGATCGCGCACATCAACGCGCACGCCACCTCGACGCCGCAGGGCGACATCGGTGAGATCAAGGCGCTGCGCAAGGCGTTCGGCGACGACGTGGACCACATGGCGATCGCGTCGACGAAGTCGATGACCGGTCACCTCCTCGGTGGCGCGGGCGGCGTGGAGACCGTGGCCACGGTCCTCGCGCTCAAGCACCGCATGGCCCCGCCGACCATCAACATCGAGAACCTCGACCCCGAGGTCGACGCGGACATCATCCGCGGCGAGGCCCGCCCGCTGCCCGAGGGCACGATCGCGGCCCTGAACGACTCGTTCGGCTTCGGCGGCCACAACGTGGTGCTCGCCTTCCGGACGGTCTGATACGCCGTCATACGACGTGAAGGGCCCCCACCATCCGGTGGGGGCCCTTCGCGTTGCGCGCTCGGACGCGGTGTCAGACGACCTGGTGCAGCCAGCGCACCGGCGCGCCCTCGCCCGCGTACCGGAACGGCTCCAGCTCGTCGTCCCAGGGCTTGCCGAGGAGCTTGGCGACCTCGGCCTCCAGATCGCTCTCGCCGCCCTTGGAGCGGGCGAGGGCGGCGCGCAGCCGGTCCTCGGGGATCAGGATGTCGCCGTGGATGCCGGTGACGGCGTGGAAGATGCCGAGTTCGGGCGTGGCGCTGTAGCGCTCGCCCTCGGCCGTGGCGGACGGCTCCGCGGTGACCTCGAAGCGCAGCAGCTGCCAGCCGCGCAGCGCGGAGGCCAGCTTGGAGGCGGTCCCGGCCGCGCCGCGCCAGGAGAACTCGGATCTCCACGTACCGGGCGCCGCGGGCTGCCTGATCCAGTCGAGGCTGACGCGGGCGCCGAGCACACCGGCGACCGCCCACTCGACGTGCGGGCACAGCGCGCGCGGTGCGGAGTGCACGTACAGAACTCCACGTGTCGTCACCGGGACCTCCAGTGTGGGACGAGGCGCGCCGTTCCCGGCGGCCTCGGGCCCGTGCCGAGCGGTATTCCAGCCGTTCCCCGGAACCGGGGAAACTAAGGAAAGTCTGAAAACGGGACAGATGTGACGTGATGTAATTTAGCGGAACCGAAAAGAATCGGTTGCCACTGGGTGGCGAGGCTACCGTGATGTGAGGCAAGGATTGTGACGTACCGTCGGTCCGCATGCCGGGTAACACGGATGTTTCACTCGCTGGGAGGCCCGTTGCCCCCCGGCCGGGTGTCCGACGGCCGTCGCCGGGACATCTCACCATGCGGTGGTACGCAACCTGAAGAGCCCGTACGACGTCCCGTTGGACGACGACGGGACAGAGGGGACGAGTATGCGGAATTCACGGCGCCGCTCCCGGGCCGCAGTCGCCGTCGCGGCGGCGGCCCTGACCGGCATCGCCACGCTCACCGCGTGTGACGCGACCGGCGGCGACGACGCGGCGCCGAACGGCCCCTCGGCACAGGACAGAGCGGGCCGCAAGGCGGTCCCCGAGTGGGACGCGAGCCCCCGCTCCCTCGCCGCCGTCGGCGACTCCATCACCCGCGGCTTCGACGCCTGCTCGGTGCTCTCCGACTGCCCGGAGGCGTCCTGGGCGACGGGCAGCGACAGCGAGGTGCGCAGCCTCGCGCAGCGGCTGCTCGGCAAGCAGCGCGCGGCCACGCACAGTTGGAACTACGCCAAGACCGGCGCCCGCATGTCCGATCTGCCGGGGCAGATGGAGCGGGCCGCCGCCCGGCGCCCCGACCTGGTGACCGTGATGGCGGGCGCCAACGACGCCTGCCGGTCCTCGGTCGCCGAGATGACGCCGGTCCCGGTGTTCAAGGCGGACTTCGAGGACGCGCTCGCCGCGCTGCGCCGGGAGCGGCCCAAGGCGCAGGTGTTCGTGGCGAGCGTGCCGGACCTCAAGCGGCTGTGGTCCGAGGGCCGGGAGAACGTGCTCGGCAAGCAGGTGTGGAAGCTCGGCATCTGCAAGTCGATGCTCCAGGACGCGGACGCGATGGACGCGGCGGCCACGCAGCGCAGGCAGTCGGTGCAGGAGCGGGTCGTGGCGTACAACGAGGTACTCAAGGAGGTCTGCGCGAAGGACCTGCGGTGCCGGTACGACGGCGGGGCGGTGTTCGACTTCCGCTTCGGCACGGATCACCTGAGCCACTGGGACTGGTTCCACCCCAGCAAGAGCGGGCAGGCCCGCCTTGCCGAGATGGCCTACCGCACGATCACGTCGCGCCGCCCCTGAGGAGTCAGCGGAAGGCCGGGGCGTGGGCCTCGGCCCACGCGGCGAAGGGGCGGGCGGGACGGCCCGTGACGCGCTGGACGGTGTCGACGACGGTGCGTCCCTCCGGGGGCGTGTTCTTGTAGACGTCCAGGAGCCACGCGATCGTGTACTCGTCCTGCCCCTCGGCCCGCATCCGCTCGGCCGCCTCCTCCTCGCTGAGCTCGACCAGCTCGATGTCCCGGCCGCGCGCCCCGGCGATGGCCGCCACCTTCTCCCGGACCGTCAGCGCCTGCGGTCCGGTGATCAGGTACTCCTTCCCCGCGTGCCCCTCCTCGGTGAGCGCGACCGCGGCGACCGCGCCGATGTCGCCCTCGTGGACCAGCGCGCTCAGCCGGTCCACGAAGGGCGCGCGGACGGTGTCCCGGGTGCGCGCCTCCTCCGCCCACTCCAGGGCGTTCGCCATGAACTCGACGGGCATGAGCACGGTCCAGTCCAGGCCTCCGGCGCGCACCGCGTCCTCCAGCGGCGTCGGGCCGCCGCCGTTGAGGACGGTGACGCGCCGCACCCCGGCGTCCCGGGCCGTGCGGACGATCTCGGGGCCGGTCTCCAGGGGCTGGAAGGCGGCCCCGCCGAAGGTGATCAGGTGCAGTCCGGTGACACCAGTGAGGGCGTCCTTGAGGCTCGCCGGGTCGGTGAGGTCGCCGCGGACGACCTCGACGCCCTCGGGGAAGGCTGCCTTCGCCGGGTCGCGGGTCAGCGCGCGGACGCGCTGGCCGCGCTCCAGGAGTTCGCGGACGACCTCGCGGCCCACGGTGCCGGTGGCTCCGGAGACGAGGTGGACGGGGTGGGTCTCAGCAGCGGTGGTGTTCGTCATGGGGACGACGCTAGAAGGGCTTGCGGTCACCTTCTGTCCGCGATGCTTCTGCCTTCGACGCTTCTGCCTTCGATGCTTCTGTCCGCGACGCGGAGGAGGCCGCCACCACCTCCACCTCGATGCGCGCCTCCGGCCGGAAGAGGCGTGCCACCTCCACCGTGGTGCTGGTGGGCGGCGTACCGGTGAGGTACGAGCGGCGCACGGCCGCGTAGCCGGGCAGGTCGTCCATGTCGGTCAGGAACGTACGGATGTTGATGATGTCGTCGAGGGTCGCGCCGTACGCGGCGAGAAGGGCGGTGAGCGTCTCGAAGACTCCCCGGCTCTGCTCGGCTATCCCGTCCCCCTCGGCGATCTGGCCGGAGACGTACAGCAGCGCGTGACCGCCGGCGAGCGGAACACGGGCGACCTGGGAGTAGGGGCCGAGGGGCTGGGGCGCGTCGACGGGGTTGGCCAGGGTGACGTGCATGGGCGCGGGCTCCGGTCTCGGTGGGTGCGGATGGGTCAGGTGGTGGCGTGGGCGCGGATGTGGCTCACGGTGTGGGAGATGTCCGCCTGGGCGGTCTCCGGGGTGGCGGCGGCGGTCCGGAAGTGGGTGGCCACCGCCTTGATGACGGGCAGTTCCGCGACCCGCGCGGCCAGGGCGGTGTCCTTCGCGGCGAGGTCCGCGCCGAAGTGCACGTCCTGGGCGAAGGCGCGGGCGACGGCGCCGCCGAGCGGCCCGTGGGCGAGGGCGGTGCGCGCGGCGTCCCCGTCGAGGCCGAGCGCGTCGGCGAGGGCCAGCGTCTCGGCGACCAGGGCGACGCCGCCGAGCAGCGCGGTGTTGACGACGAGCTTGAGCGCGGCCCCGGAACCGGCGGGTCCGGTGCGGGTCACGGTGCCGAGCCGGGCGAGCACGTGCGCGACCCCGTCGACGTCGCCGCCCGCGAGGATGCCGAGCTGCCCGGCCGCGGCCTTGTCCGTGCTGCCCGCGACGGGCGCGTCGACGAGCGTGACGCGGCCCGCGACCCGCTCCCCCAGCTCCCTGACGACGTCGGGGCCGACGGTCGACATCTCCACCCAGTACGCGCCCTCGCGGAGCGCCGGCAGGATCGCGTCGGCCACCGAGCGCACCGCGTCGGGCCCCGCGAGCATCGTGATCACGACGTCGGCGTCCCGCACGGCGTCGGCGGGCGTGGACGCGAGGCGCGCACCCTCCGCGACGAGGGGTTCCGCCTTCGCGGCGGTGCGGTTCCAGACGGTCAACGGATGTCCGGCGGCGAGCAGTTGACGGGCCATGGGGGCGCCCATGTGGCCGAGTCCCAGGAAGGCGACGCGTTCCGTGGGCTGTGTGCGCTGTTCCATGGGGACGACGCTAGGCCCGGAGATGTGATGCGACAAGCGAATGTCTAGCATGGCCGCCATGCATACTGCGCATGGCGGAGCCTCCGATCTCTCCACCTTCTGGCTGCGGGCCTTCCTGGAGGTGGCGCGGGAGGGCTCGTTCACGGTGGCGGCGCGGCGGCTCTCCCTGACGCAGTCCGCGGTGTCCCGCCAGATCGCGTCCCTGGAGGATGCGCTCGGCGGGGCCCCGCTCTTCGACCGGCTGCCGCGCGGCGTGCGGCTCACCGCGCACGGGCGGGCCGTGCTGCCGCACGCCCAGGCCGTCGCCGGTCAACTGTCACGGCTGCGCCAGGAGTTGACGGACCTGGAGGGCGCCGCGCGCGGCCTGCTGCGGTTCGGGGCGTTCGCGACGGCGGACGTGGCGCTCGTGCCGCGCGCCATCGCCGCGTTCCGGGCGCGGCACCCCGGGGTGACGCTCACGCGCGAGGAGGGCTTCACCGGGCCGCTGCTGACCCGGCTCGCGGACGGCGACCTCGACCTGGCCGTGGTGTCGACGACGGGCGGGCCGCTCCCGGAGGACGTGTGCGAGCTGCACCACCTCCTGGACGAGCGGCTGTACGTGGCCCTGCCCGCGGCCCACCCGCTGGCGGGCGAGCCGTCCGTGGGGCTCGCCCACCTCGCCGACGAGGACTGGATCTCCGGCAGCGCGGAGCCCGCGGGCACCCTGCTCGACGCCGCCCTGCGGCACGGCTTCAGGCCGCGCGTCGCCCATGTGGTCGGCGAGTGGACCGCCAAGCAGGGCTACGTCGCCGCCGGGCTCGGCGTCGCCCTGATCCCGGCGCTCGCGGCCCAGGGCGTACGGCAGGACGTCGCGCTCGTCCCGGTCCACGACGAGGGCACGCCCGCCCGCGCGGTGTACGCGGCGACGGCACGAGGGCGGTCACCGGTACCGAGCGCGGAGCCGTTCCTGGCGGCCCTGCGGGAGTCCGGGCGGCTGCTCACCGGCTGAGGGACGGACCGTACGGCGGTGGTAGTAGGCCACCGTCACGGCCATGAGCAGCGGCGCCCACAGCAGCAGCGGGGCGTAGCAGAGGACCAGGAACGCGTCCTGCGCGGGCGAGCCCATGCCGCCGGGACCGGTGCCCGAGTCCAGGCCGCCGCCCACGTTGCGGAAGGCGTAGGCCCAGATCACGGCGAGCGCGACGGCGCCGAGCGCGGCCGGGACGACGGCGGCGAGCGGGCGCACCGGGCGCCCGCCGATCAGGGGTATCCAACGGGGTACGACCTCGCCCCACGGCCGCACCAGGCCGAGCGTCAGCAGGGCCAGGCCCTCCGAGACGGCGCTGAGCGCGAGGACGTACAGCGATTCGCCGAACCCCGGTCCGTAGTCGGACACGGGCAGGCGCAGGACGAGGGCGACGCGCCACAGGCTCGACGGCAGGACGACCCAGGGCACGGCGTGCGCGGCGAGCGCGGCCCAGCGGGGTACGCCGGGCAGGGAGTTGACTCTCGGCATACGGTCCATGCTGGTGCGCGGCCCCCGCCGGGGCGTCGGCACCGAGGCGGGTCCGCCTCCGCCGCGCGGGGGAGGACGGTCCGCCCCGGGGCGGACCGCCGCGGCCGGGCAAAGATCGCGTACCCGTAGCGCGCGACTCCCGCGGCCCGCGATACTTCGGCCACCTCACCTGCAACGGAAGGACTCTCGTGGCTTCGTCTCACATAGTCGGGCCCCGGCTCGTGGCCCTCGGCTCCGCCCTGCTCCTCGGGCTCTCGGCCACGCCCGCCCTGGCCGGCCCCACCGACCGGGGCGTGGCCGCGCCCACCGTCGAGGAGCAGCGCCTGGAGCGGGCGGTGCCCCAGGAGATCCTGCGCCGCAGCGGCTTCGACGCCGTGGCGCCCGCCTTCGCGCGGGCCCTGGACCGCGCGCACTCGTACGGGCAGGCCGAGCGGATCGTCGTACGCCACGGGCAGGCCCTGTGGAAGCGCGCCGTGGACCGGGTGCAGGGCCGTGGGCCGCGGGGCGGGGACCTGAGCCGGGATGACGACCGGCCGCTGTACTGGGCGCGGCTCGGGATGACGCGCGAGCTGCGCGCGTGGGAGCCGAAGGGCGGCGGGCTCGACGCGCAGCGGCGCGCGCGGCTGCTGCGGAAGCTGGAGGTGTCGTCCCGGGGCCAGGACGCGGTCCGCTACCCCGCGGGGCACGGCAAGCGGATGAAGCGGGTGCTGCTCACCGGCTTCGACCCGTTCACGCTCGACCGGGACGTCCGCATCAGCAATCCGTCAGGCGCGACGGCGCTCGCCCTCGACGGCACGGTCGTACGGACCGCGGCGGGCCCCGTCCGGATCGAGACGGTCACGTTCCCGGTGCGCTGGACGGACTTCGCGGACGGGGCCGTGGAGCGGGCGCTGCGGCGGCAGCTGCCGCGCGTGGACCTGTTCACGACCGTCAGCCAGGGCCGGGTCGGCAAGTTCGACATCGAGCGGACCAACGGCGCCTGGCGCGGCGGCTTCGGCGACAACGAGAACCTGTCGAGCACCGGCACCGTGCCGGTCGCCGATCCCGCCTCGCAGCCGCAGTGGACCACGACGACGCTGCCGTACAAGGACATCGTCGCCGCCTCCACGGGCCGCTTCCCGGTGTACGACAACACGGCGGTGACCGAGATCCCGGCGGGCGGCAGCACGCCCGTGAACCGGCCCGGCGGGCCGACGCCCGGCTCTACGGCCCGCCAGGGCGGCGGCGGTGACTACCTGTCGAACGAGATCGCCTACCGCGCGACGCTGCTGCGCGACCGGCTCGGCCTGCGCGACCGGCTGCCGGGCGGCCATGTGCACACGCCGGTGCTCCAGTTCGGGGCGGGGAACACCGACCCGGCGGGCGGGGCGGTCACCGACCCCGAGTTCGTGCGCAACCGGACCGACATCGTCAAGCAGACGCGGCGGATCGTCGTGGCAGCGGTGTCGGCCGGGGCTCGCCCCTAGGTGTCCCTCGCGGGGCGCCCCAGGCCCGCCCCTTCCCGCTTCCTGGGGGCTCCGCCCCCAGACCCCCGCTCCTCAAACGCCGGAGAGGCTGGAAGATCCAGCCCGTCCGGCGTTTGAGGACGAGCGCGTCAGCGCGATGGGCGGGCGGGTGGGGAAAGCCGGCGGCACGGCCTGCGGGGCCTACGCCGTGGTGGGCGTGCGGGGTGGGTCGGTGGCGGCGGTACCGTCGCCATCGGCGGCGGCGTCATCGTCCTCGTCGAGCAGGTCGCGGGCCATCAGAGTCGCGCCCGCGACCGCTCCCGGCATCAGGAAGACGGCGACGAACGGCACGAGGAACGCCACCGCGAGCGGGGCGCCGAAGCCCCAGGCGAGGGTCTTGCGGGCGCGCAGCAGGGCGAGGCGCTCGCGCAGCTGGACGCCCCGGCGCTGGAGCGCGACCGCCGTCAGCTCCTCCGCCAGGAAGAAGCCGGTGACGAGGAAGCCGAGGACGGGGATCACGGTCTGGCCCACCACGGGCAGGAAGCCGAGCCCGAAGAGCAGCACGCTCCACAGCAGCGCCCGCACCACGATGCGCAGGCTGTCGCGCGCGGAGATGAGCAGGTCGCGCCAGAGCGGCAGGCCCGACTCGGGGGCGAAACCGGCCACCGAGACGTCGACCTGCTCCGACAGGGACTCGTAGAACGGCTCCCCGATGAGGAGCGTCACGGCGGTGAAGCTCACCACGGACAGGAGCAGGGCGAGGGAGAAGAGCAGGGCGGTGAGGAAGCCGCGGAACGCGCCCTGCCACGGGGAGCCCCAGTCGTCGGCGAACGGCGTCGCCCAGGACACGAGGTCGGTGCCCCACAGCGCGAGCGCGACGAGCGCGGCCGCGTACAGCACGAGGGTGATGAGGCCGGGCAGCAGCCCCCAGCCGTACTGCTTGCGGTGCTGGGCGACCCAGCGCTGCCCCTTCACCAGATAGCCGAAGCCCTGACCTAGATCACGCATGCGGCACACCTTATCCGGTTGGCGAAAACCCTCTTGTTGCGGCCGAGTTCACCCTGTAGACCTCCTCTACCTGATCTCTCAGGGTCGCTCAGGTTCTCTCAAGGGAGGTACGGATGGGGACATCCCGGCCATCCAGACCGGTACTGCTCACCGCGTCGGCCGCCGCGGGCACGCTTCTGTTCACCGTGCTCGCGCCGGGCGGCGCAAGCGCCGATCCCCGGCCCGCGCCGCGCCCCGTCGTCCGCGACGGGACACCGCTCGACTCGCCCGACAAGGCGGCGAAGGCGCCCGAGGCCGCGGCCGAGCGGGCCCTCGACGGCGCCGATGTGCCGCTCGCCGCCGGCGCGGTCCGCGGCTATCCGCGCGAGCGCAGGCTCGCCCCGGAACCGCCGAACCCGGCCGACAAGTCCATCAAGCTGGGCCTGACCCCGTACCACGCCATCGCGCCCGAGCTGAACGAGATCCAGCGGCTCGGCGACCGGGTCAGCGTGGAGATCGCCGGGCGTTCGGCGGGCGGCCACGAGCTGTACCTGGTCACGGTCACCGCGCCCGAGTCGGCGCGCGAGGCCGCCCGGCAGGAGCGGATGCGCCGCCTCATCGCGAACGCGCCCAAGGCCGCCGCCGGGAGCAAGGCGATCAAGTCCTCGTACAAGACGCCCGTCTTCGTCAACAACAACATCCACGGCAACGAGTGGGAGGGCACGGACGCCGCCCTCAAGCTGATCAGGAAGCTGGCGAAGGCGAAGGATCCGGGGACGCGGAAGCTCCTCGGCCGCAACCGTCTGTACTTCAACGTCACCATGAACCCCGACGGCCGGATCGCGGGCACCCGGGCGAACGCGGGCGGCTTCGACCTCAACCGCGACTTCATCACCGCCTCGCAGCCCGAGACGCGCGCGGTGCGGCGCATCGCCGTCACCAAGCAGCCCGCCGTGATGATCGACCTGCACGGGTACGTCAACGGCACCCTGATCGAGCCGACCACGCCGCCGCACGGCGAGAACTACGAGTACGACCTGTTCCTGAAGAACACCTACGCCAACGCCCTCGGCATGGAGAAGGCCGTCAACGGCCTCGGCTACACCGAGGCGAAGGACGGCGTGAAGCCGGCGATCATCCCCTTCCGGGACCAGAAGGAGGGCTGGGACGACTGGCCGCCGATCTTCACCCCGCAGTACATGCCGTTCCACGGCGCGGTCGCGGCGCACACCATCGAGTTCCCGATGCAGGTCAACAACGAGGAGTACGAGTCGCAGCCGGTCGCCGAGCTGCGCCGCCGCTCCGCCGTCAACGTGGACATCGCGGGCGCGGCGATGAGGGCGACCCTCGACTTCGCCGACCGCAGGCGGCAGTCGCTGATCGCGGACCAGATCGAGGTGTTCCGGCGCGGCGCGGCGGGCGCGAAGCAGGTGCCGGTGTCGAAGGAGACGGTGCCCGGGGTGCCCGGCATCGGCCCGGAGGACGTGTACACGACGCGGTTCCCGCGTGCGTACGTCATCCCGGCGGGCCGTGACCAGCGCTCGGCGGCGGCCGCGTCCCGGCTCGTGGACCACCTGCTCGCCAACGACGTGCGCGTGCGGCGCGCCACCGAGGGCTTCCGGCTCGGCGGGCGCGCGTACGCGAAGGGCTCGTACGTCGTCGACATGCGGCAGCCCAAGCGGGGGCTCGCGAACGTGATCCTGGCCGACGGCCGGGACATCAGCGCCAAGGTGTCGGCCATGTACGACATCTCGGGCTGGAGCCTCGGGCGGCTGTGGGGCGCCTCCGTGAGGTCGGCGGCCGATGGCGACCCGGCGCGGGTGCCCGCGCGGCGCGTGCACGCCTCGCCGCGGGTCGCGTACGTCGCCCCGCGCGGCGACCTGCGGCTGCGGCTCGACGACCCGCGGGCGGTGGCGGCGCTCAACTCGCTGCTCGGGGACGGGATCGCGGTGCGCGACGCCGGGGACGGCGCCGTGGTCGTGCCCGGGTCCGCGCGGCGGATCGCGCGGGAGGTCGCCGCCGAGCACGACGTCGCCTTCTTCGCGACGAAGGAGCGCGGCGGCGAGGTCCTGCGGCGCACGCGGGTCGCGGCCGCGGTGACGCCGGGCGAGCTGTTCGCGCTGCGGGAGATGGGCTTCGACGTGACGCCCGTGTCGACGAAGGCCCTCAACTCCGGCTTCGACTGGGGCAGGACGGACGTGCTGTTCGTCTCGGCGGGTCTGGACCACCGGAAGCTGGACGGCGGGGCGAAGGCCCGCCTCGGCGCCTTCTTCGCGCGCGGGGGCGGCCTGGTGGGGCGCGGGGCCGAGGGTGCCGCGCTGAACGCCGCGGCGGGGCTGCTGCCCGTCACCGCCGTCGAGGGCAACGGCGACGCCAACGGCGTGGTGCGCGTGCGCGACGCCCGCGGGGCGGCCGGGTTCAGCTTCGTCTACGCCCCGGTGTGGTTCACGGGGCTCGGGGACGGCGTGCGGGTCGAGCAGTCCTACGGCGCCGGGAATCCGCTGGTGTCCGGGCACTGGCGTCCTGCGGACGGCGGGCGGGGCGGGCCTGCGGACGCCGCCGGGCAGGCCGCCGTGGTGAGCGGCTCCGCCCGGGGCTCACAGGTCGCCCTCTTCGGCACCGAGCCCCTGTTCCGGGCGCACCCGAAGGGGCTGTACCCGGAGGTGGCCCGGGCACTGTTCGCCGCGCGGTAGGCGACCCTCGCGGGGCGCCCCAGGCCCGCCCCTTTCCCGAAACCATGGGGCTGCGCCCCCTGGACCCCGCTTCATCGCGCTTCGCGCTCGTCCTCAAACGCCGGACGGGCTGACATGACCGCCCACCCGCCCCCGGATGGGGGCGGGTGGGGGGGAAAGCGAGCGCGCAGCGCGAGTCAGAGCCGCGCGGGGCGCCCACGCCAGATCACGCCAGCTTGATGTCGACCTTGATGTTGCCGCGCGTCGCGTTCGAGTAGGGGCACACCTGGTGGGCCTGCTCGATCAGGGACTTGGCGGTGGCCTCGTCCACGTTCGGGATGGAGGTCACGAGCTCGACCTCCAGGCCGAAGCCGCCGGACTCGTTCTGGCCTATGCCGACCTTGGCGGTGACCGTGGAGCCGGAGATGTCGGCCTTCGCGCGGCGGGCGACGACGCCGAGGGCGCCCTGGAAGCAGGCGCTGTACCCGGCGGCGAAGAGCTGCTCGGGGTTGGTGCCCGCGCCGCTGCCGCCCAGCTCCTTCGGCGGGTTCACGACGACGTCGAGCTTGCCGTCGTCGGAGGCGACGCGCCCGTCGCGGCCGTTCTCCGCGGTGGCCACGGCGGTGTACTTGACGTCGATGTTCTGGATGGACATGAGTGTCGGATCCTCCTGGTGTGTGCCGTTCCGCGCGCCCGTCGGCCCGGCAATGTGGAATTACCTTACCGAGTAGCGGAAGTTCTCAGGCGTCGAGAGAGACGATCATCTTGCCGGTGTTCTCACCGCGCAGCATGCCGAGGAACGCGTCCGCGCCGCTCTCGATGCCGTGCGCGAACGTCTCGGCGTACTTCAGCTCGCCGGAGCGCACCCACGCGGCGACCTCGCGCACGAACTGCGCCTGGAGGTCCTGGTGGTCCTGCACGAGCATGCCCTGGAGCCGCAGGCGCTTACCGATGATCATGGCCATGTTGCGCGGCCCCGGGGTCGGCTCGGTGTCGTTGTAGCCCGCGATCATGCCGCAGATGGTGGCGCGGCCGCCCACGTTCATACGGCTGATGGCGGCCTCCAGGTGCTCGCCGCCCACGTTGTCGAAGTAGACGTCGACGCCGTCGGGGGCCACCTCCTTGAGCTGGTCGACGACGGGCTTCTCGTCCTTGTAATTGAAGGCCGCGTCGAAGCCGTACTCCTCGACCAGGAGCTTGACCTTGTCGTCCGAGCCCGCCGAGCCCACGACGCGCGAGGCGCCCTTGAGCCGGGCGATCTGGCCGACCTGGCTGCCGACCGCGCCCGCCGCGCCGGAGACGAAGACGGCGTCCCCCTCCTTGAAGGAGGCGACCTCAAGGAGGCCCGCGTACGCCGTCAGGCCCGTCATGCCGAGCACGCCCAGATACGCCGAGAGCGGGGCCGCGTCCGCGTCCACCTTGGTC
The DNA here is from genome assembly GCF_008704795.1 of Streptomyces spectabilis. Lineage (NCBI taxonomy): Bacteria > Bacillati > Actinomycetota > Actinomycetes > Kitasatosporales > Streptomycetaceae > Streptomyces > Streptomyces spectabilis. Next base: position 3,225,802 of record NZ_CP023690.1, read on the forward strand.
GCGTGCTGCGCGGGCACCGAGGCGTACTCCCGCCAGCCCGCGAAGTGCAGCACGTGGTCGCCCACCGCGAAGCCGTCCGCGTTCGAGGCCACGACCACGCCGACCGCGCCGCCGTCCATGGGCTGGTCGAGCCCGAAGGGCGGGATGTACGACTTCACGTCGTTCATCCGGCCGCGCATGTACGGGTCGACGGAGAAGTGCAGGTTCCGGACCAGGACGCGGCCTTCCGCCGGGGCCTCGACGGGGGCCTCCCGCAGCGCGAAGTCCTCCGGGACCGGCCAGCCGTGCGGGCGCCGCACGAGGTGCCAGGCGCGGCCGGTGGCGGGGAGCTGCTCGGGGGTGACGGACATGGGGGGTGCCCTCCTCAGACTTCTTCGGACGTCAGGCCCCGGCACCTTCGGGATGCGAGGCTTCGAGGCCTAATGCTTCAGGTTCTGAAATAAGCATGCGCTTCGATATTTTAGATTGTCAAGTAAATGGGTACGCTGAGAGACATGGTCACCCAGAACTCCCCCGCCCCCCGGATCGACCCGCTGACGCTCGAGGTCGTCGAGCTGATCGGCACGGTCGTGGCGCGCTACCACGAGGAGTACGAGGTGGCGGCGGGCAAGCACGCCCTGACCGGGGCGCAGGCGCGCGTCCTCGGGCTGCTCTCCCTGGAGCCGATGCCGATGCGGCGCATCGCCCAGAAGCTGAAGTGCGAGCCGTCGAACGTGACCGGGATCGTGGACCGCCTGGAGGCCCGCGGCCTCGTCGAGCGGCGGCCCGACCCGGCCGACCGGCGCGTGAAGCTGGCGGCGCCGACCGAGGAGGGGCTGCGGACGGCCCGGAACCTGCGCGAGTCCCTGGACTTCGCGCGGGAGCCGCTGGCGCAGCTTTCCCGCGACGAACGCGAGTCCCTGCGGGGGCTTTTGCAGCGCATGTTGGGCTAGGGCTGGCGCCCTCGCCCTCCCCCCTGCTCCCCTTCGTCTGCGGGTCGTCTGGGGCTGGGCGCGCCGTTCCCCGCGCCCCTTCGGGGCGCTCCCTTAGGTGCACCACCAGAGGAAGCGGTCGCATGTCTCCGACGGGGTTGGGGTCGGGGTCGGCTTGGCCTGCGTGGGCTTGGGGGTCGGAGAAGTGGGCTCGGGGCGGGGGTGGACGCGGGCGGGGCGTCCGCCGAGGAGGCCGTGTCGTCCGGTGTGGTCTCGTTCCGTACCGTCTCCGGCGTCTTCTCCCGCTTCTCCTCCTCCGGGGTGACCGTCGTCGCGTTCTCCGACGGGGGCACCGAGGCAGTCACCGGCTCGGCGGAGGTGTTCGCGTCCGCCGCGCCTTCGGGGCGTTCGGCGGTGTCACGGCGCGGCTCGTCCTCGGCCGACGAGGCCGTGTCGGGGCGCTCGGACGACGACTCGGTGCCGAGTTCGGCGAAGCTCAGGCCGCCCACGGCCAGGACGAGGCCCGCGGTGGCGAGCAGGACCCGGCGGCGCCTGCGGCGGTGCTGGGCCGCTCGGCGATTGCGAGCGCCCCGACGCCCCTGCTCCTGGGGCAGCTCCTCGTACTCCTCGCTCGCACTGGCAGCCTCGTACGCGTGGCGGTCATCCATGGGGCCCATGAGGCATGGAGGCTAGGTCCAGCGCGGTGCCGGAGGAAGCCGAAGCTGTGAAGGTTGTGTGCGGAACTGAACCGTCCGGGGGCGGTGCGCGTCCGGCCCCTCAGGGCCGCCCGAGTTCGCCCCGCAGCCGCCGCGCCCGCAACACCAGCTCCAGCTCGAAGCGGCGGTCCGGGTCGTCGATCTCGTCGCCCCACAGCTCTCGGATCTGTCGCAGGCGATAGCGCACGGTTTGCGGATGCACACCGAGCCGGGCGGCGACTTCGGGGGCGCCGCCCCGGGTCTCCAGCCAGGCGAGGAGGGTCTGGGCGAGACGGCGGCCGTGGGCGGGGCCGCAGTGTTCGAGGGGGGCGAGGCAGCGCCGGGTGAGGTCCTCGATCAGCTCCTCGGGCTGGAGCAGGACCAGGGCCTCGGTGTGCTCGGTGCAGTGCAGCACCTCGCCCGCGGGCAGCAGTCCGCGCTGCATCAGACCGATCGCGGCCTGTGCCCAGCGCAGCGACTTCGCGGCGTCGGCGAGCGCGACGGGCGGGCCGATGGCGCCGGACCAGCCGGTCATGGCGCGGCGCAGCAGTTCGGGGCGGCCCGCGGCGTCCGGGTCGGGCACGACCATGCGGGGCTGCTCCGCCTCCATGTCGAGCAGCACGCCCTCGCCGACGGCCGGGGCGACCGCCTCGCGCGCCGGGCGGAGCAGCACGCCGACGGCGACGCGCTCGGGCAGGGCCCAGCCGGCCCGGGCGGCCCGCTCGTCCAGACCGCCGTCGGCGCCGAGCACGGAGCTGGGCTGCGGCTCCGGGCGGCGCTCGGAGAGCAGGGACTCCATCAGCTTGCGTTGCAGCCGCAGCCGCTCCCCGGCCTGGCGGGCCGCGGCCTCCGCGTAGCCGCGCACCGACTGGTCGACCAGGCCGTCCAGGTACTCGAAGCCGGACTCGGCGAGCTCGTACATGGCCGGGGGCGGTATCTCGGTCTGCTGGCCGATCTCGGCGAGGCGGCGCCAGGCGAGCCGGACCCCGAGGCGGTAGATCGCCTGGAGCGAGTCCAGGCTGCGGCCCTCCAGGCCCTCGCCGCGGCCGAATTCCTGGAAGACCTCGGGGTGGTAGCGCGGCCGGTCGGCGGCGGCGAGCTGCTGGACGAAGCCTTCGAGGGCGCGGCGGATGCCGACGAGCGCCATGGGCTCGCCGGAGTCGTCGAGGACGACGGGCAGGCCCGGGTACTCCGCGCGGATCTCGCGCAGGATGTCCTGGGCGAGCACGGGCACCTCTTCGAGAGCCAGCGCGGCGAAGCGTCTGACCTTCAGGGGCGGCACGTCGCGCCAGGCCGAGCGAGTCATGGTCGGGCGCTCGCTCTCGGAGAGGTCGGGGACGGCGGGCATGGCCGGATCACTGGTCCCGCTGGTCGCGGTCCGGTGACTCGTAGTGCACGAGCGGCCGGTTGGGCTGGTCGGGAGTGGCGTTCAGGAGCGCGACGATGCCGAGCCCGGCGCCCACGGCGAGGGCCGCGGCGACGGCGGCGGTCAGTGCCGCGGCGAGCGTTCTGTGCATGCGAGGGTCAGCCTCTCTGCTGGAGGTCGTACCCCACCCTGGCCCTGAGCTGTCAGGTCGCGCAGAGTCGATAACCGGCCCGTTGCCGGCCCCGTCCGGCAGGTGCCCAGTGTCGACAACCATTGACACTGCGTCAAGGGTCCGCCTAGCGTTCGCGGCTCATACGGGTCGGTAACACCGCGGTGACACCGCCGCAGCGATTCGGGCAACTCATCGGCAACAGGACCGAAGCACCTGCGCAACACGTCCGTCATGCCTCACAGTTGAGCGGCCGACGAGCGTGTGACCGAACCGTGATCGACAGCTCTGTGCTCCACAGCTCTGTATTCGACCGTCCCCCTGTTCACCTCACGGCAGGAGCGCCGGATGACGCGCCGTACAGCCTCGCCCTTGTCCCTGGTCCTGCTCGGTCTCGGCGTCTTTCTGCTGGTCCTGGCCCCGATGCTGGCCTGGTACGTCGAGCCGCGGGCGAAACGCACGCCGATCGACGTCGACCAGATCACCGTCTTCGAGGGAAAGGGCAGCTATTTCGATACCGAGAAGATCAAGACCGTCGCCGACCAGCGCCTCACCGTCACCCGGCAGGTGCGCGGCGACGTCGCCGACAGCGAGAAGTCGGGCCGCGCGATCTGGGACGTGGTGACCTCCATCGACCCCGACAAGACGCTGCCCGCGGCCGACCCGCACGACGCGCTCCAGTGGACCCAGGAGCGCTGGGTGACCGACCGCAAGACGAACAAGCCCGTCCACTGCTGCGGCGAGAAGCCGCGCTTCGAGGGCGACGCGTATCTGAAGTTCCCGTTTGACGTGCAGGAACGTGACCACCTGTGGTGGGACCCCACCCTCGGTGGCACCGTGCCGCTGACGTTCCGCGGCGAGAAGAAGATCCAGGGGTACGAGGGCTACCGCTTCACCGGCAGGGTGGCCGCCACCAAGACCGGCACGCGGCAGGTCCCCGGGCGCCTGGTCGGCCTGCCCGAGCGCGGGCAGGTCATGGCCGAGGAGTGGTACGCCAACCACGGGATCGAGCTGGTCGCCGACAAGCGCACCGGCCGGATCATCTACGCCGCCATCGGACCGCGCAAGACGCTGCGGGCGCCGGGCGGCAAGAAGGACCGCACGGTGCTCCTGGACAGCCGGCGGATCGCGTTCACCGAGAAGACGCAGCGGGCCCAGGTGAAGCTCGCCGACGACGACAGCTCGCGTCTGAAGCTGGTCGGCGAGACGCTGCCGCTGCTCTGCGTGGTCCTGGGCGGTGCGCTCACGCTGCTCGGCGGCGCCCTGGTCATCCGGGGTCGCAATTCGGGAGCAAACGGCCCGAACGGGCGCGGCGGGAATCCGGATGCGGAAGGTCCACATTCCGATACCTCACCAAGTGCCCTGCAACCCACCACGATGTGATGAGACGTCAGCTCTAAGAAGGCCCGAAATTGTCACGCCGGTGAGTAGCCGCACCGTTCGGTGCGGCGAAAACTATCCACCCCACCTACGCACCGGCCCGCACCACCCCCCGAAGCACCCCGCGTCCCCGACGCACCCCGCATCCCCGACCGACCCGCGGGGTTCCGCCCCCACCGCACCACCCGGAACCCCGCCGAGCCCGACCCGTCCGCCACCACCGCTGCGAGAGAGCGCCCGCACCACCGTCCGATCCCCCCACAGTTCCGCACCCTGAGACGAGTTGGAGCACCCCATGCCCCAGCACGTGCCGTCGTCGCTGAGCCCCGTCGCCCAGCGGCCCGCGCGGCTCCTTCCGGCGCTCCCCCCGCAACCGCGCCGGATCGCCTTCCTCGCCCGCCGCGATCTCGGCAATCCCGCGGCAGGCGGCTCCGAACTCCTCGTCGACCGCCTGGCCGACGGGCTGACCCGCGGGGGTCACCAGGTCACGCTGCTGTGCGGCGGACCCGCCGCGTACCGCGACTACCGCGTGGTGTCGGCGGGCGGCGACCTGGGGCACTACCTGCGCGCCCGCTCGGCCTACCGCCGCCAGATCGGCGGCAGCGACCTCCTGGTCGAGGTGTGCAACGGCATGCCGTACCTGGCGCCGCTGTGGCACCGCGGCCCCACTCTCTGCCTGGTCAACCACGTCCACACCGAGCTGTGGGCGATGCGCTTCCAGGGCCCCCTCGCCCCGGCCGCCCGGCTCGGGCGCAGGCTCGAACACTGGGCGCTCTCGGGCGCCCAGCGCGGCAACCTCCTGGTCGCCGTCTCCCCGTCGACGGCCACCGCCCTGCGCGACCTGGGCGTCGACCGCGACCGCATCCGGGTCGTGCACAACGGCGTGGAGGAGCCGGGGCCGCTGCACGAGCGCTCCGACGAACCGCTCTTCCTCGCCATGGGCCGGCTCGTCGAGTACAAGCGCGTCGATCTGCTCCTGCGCCTGTGGGAGCGGGTCCGCCCGGTCACCGGAGGGCGGCTCGTCATCGTCGGCGAGGGGCCCGAGCGGGCCCGCCTCGAACGGATGGCGGGACCGGACGTGCACTTCACCGGGCACGTCTCCGAGGCCGAGAAGCACCGGCTGCTGTGCGCGGCCTGGCTCCTGCTGCACCCCTCCGCCGTGGAGGGCTGGGGCCTGGTCATCACCGAGGCCGCGGCGCGCGGGACGCCCGCGATCGGCTTCGACGTGCCCGGCGTACGGGACTCCGTCGAGGACGGGGTGACCGGTCTGCTCGCGGGCGGCGAGAGCTCCTTCGCCGCCGCCTGGTGCACGCTGGCGCTCTCCACCGAGCGGCGCCGGGCCTTCGGCAAGGCCGCCGCCGAGCGCGCCGCGCAGTTCCGCTGGGCCAACACCGTCCGGCAGTTCGCCGCGGTGGCCGCCGAGGCGGTCGCCGCGCACGAGCCGCCACCCACGTCACGTCCTGAGGGGTCCGGGTGAAGGATCCTTCGCTGCGCCGCTCCGTGACCCTGTTCCGGGCCTTCCTCAGGGAGCGGCAGGAACCGGAGCGGTGCTACGCGCTGCTCGCCCGGGACGCCGCCGACCAGGTCGAGCGCCATCTGCCCGTGAACGGCAAGGTGGTCGTGGACGTCGGCGGCGGCGCGGGCTACTTCACCGAGGAGTTCCGCAGGCGCGGCGCGCAGGCGTTCCTCTTCGAGCCCGACCTCAGGGAGCTGGGCGCGCGGGGCGCGCACGGCGCCAAGCCGCCCGAGGGCGCGGTGGTCGCGGACGGCTATCTGCTGCCCGTGGCGACCGGCTCGGCCGACGTCACGTTCTCCTCCAACGTCCTGGAGCACGTGGCCGACCCGCAGACCTTCCTCAGCGAGCTGGTCCGGGTCACCCGGCCCGGCGGCCTCATCTACGTCGCGTTCACCAACTGGCTGTCCCCCTGGGGCGGCCACGAGTGGGCGCCCTGGCACTACCTGGGCGCCGAACGCGCCCGCGCCCGCTACGAGCGGCGCACCGGCACACCCGCCAAGCACACGCTCGGCGTCAACCTCTACAAGCACCACATAGGACCCACGCTCAGACACGTGCGGGCCCGCGAGGACGTCACCGTCGTCTCCGCGCGCTCGCGCTACTGGCCGTTCCTCGCCGAGTCCGTGGCGAAGGTTCCGGGCGTGCGTGAGTTCACGACCTGGAACCTTCTCCTCATCCTCAGGCGGTGTCCATGACCACAACGGTCCAGGCCCCTCCCCCGGCCGCGACGCGGCCGACGGCGCGCCGGCCCGAACCCGAGCACGGCCCGCGCCCTCGGCGCTGGATCGCCGGGTTCTGGGCCGTCACGCTCGTGTGCTTCCTCGCGGTGAAGCCGGGGCGGATGACGTTCGACACCAAACTCGGTGTCGCCGTCGATCCATGGCAGTTCCTCTCCGACCTCGGTCAGCTGTGGCACGACCGGGGCGGCTTCGGGGGCCTCCAGGACCAGTACATCGGGTACGCCTTCCCGATGTTGCCGTACTACGCGCTCACCGACCTGCTCCAGGTGCCGGTGTGGATCGCGGAGCGGCTGTGGTTCTCGCTCATCGTGACGGCCGCGTTCTGGGGCGCGCTGCGGCTCGCCGAGCGGCTCGGCATCGGCAGCCGCGGCTCGCGGCTGCTCGGCGCCGCGGTGTACGCGCTGTGGCCCACGTTCACCGTGGTGATCGGCTCGACGTCGGCGGCGGCGCTGCCCGGCGCCTTCCTGCCGTGGGTGCTGCTTCCGCTCACCAACGACCGCGTGACCGCGCGGATCGCGGCGTTCCGCTCGGCCCTCTTCATTCCGTTCATGGGCGGCGTCAACGCGGCGTCCACGCTGGCCTCGCTGCTTCCCGTCGCCCTGTACCTGCTCTCGCGCCCGAACGGGCCGCGCAAGCGCAAGCTCATCACCTGGTGGGTGCCGGGCGTCGTCCTGGCCACCGCGTGGTGGGTGGTGCCGCTCCTTCTGCTCGGCTTCTACGGCGAGAACTTCCTTCCGTACGTGGAGAACGCGGCCACCACGACCGGCACCATGTCGGCCACCGAGGCGCTGCGCGGCGCCGGGAACTGGGTGGCGTACCTGCACTTCGGCGAGGCCTGGCTGCCCGCGGGCTGGACGGTCGCGGCCTCCGTGGTCACCATCGTCTGCTCGGCGCTCGCGGCCGGGCTCGGGCTCGCCGGGCTCGCCCGCCGCGACCTGCCGGAGCGGCGCTGGCTGACCCTGACGGTCCTCGCGGCGATCCTCATCATGCTGGCCGGGTACGGCGGCGCCTCCGGGGCGCTCTTCCACGGCACGGTGCAGGACTGGCTGAACGGCTGGCTGGTGCCGTTCCGCAACATCTACAAGTTCCAGACGGGCGTCGCGCTCGCCCTCGCCCTCGGCCTCGCGCACCTGGCGGGCGCGGTGGGCCGGGCGCGCGGCGCGCGGGCCCTGCCCGGCCGCCGGTACGCGCCGCTGATCGCCGCCGTCCTGGTGCTCCCCGGCCTGCTGTGGCCGTACCTCAACGGCTCGATCCTGCAGCCCGGTTCGTTCAAGAAGCTGCCGAACCACTGGCAGGCGACGGCCGACTGGCTGGACAAGTACTCGCCGGACTCGCGCGCCCTGGTGGTGCCCGCGACGGCGCACGGCATCTACGGCTGGGGCTCCTCGATCGACCAGCCCCTCGACGTGCTCGCCGAGTCGCGCTGGGCCCAGCGCGACTACGTGCCGTTCGGCACGCCCGGCAACCGGCGCGCCATGGACGCCGTCGAGCAGGCACTGATGACGGGCAGTCAGGTCCCGGGCCTCAAGGACTACTTGACGCGTGCGGGCCTGTACTACGTGGTCGTGCGCAACGACCTCGACCCGGACCAGGTCGGCCACGTCCCGACGGCCACGGTCAAGCGCACCCTGGAGCAGTCCGGCTACACCCGGGTGACCGGCTTCGGCCCGACCCAGACCGGCGGCCGCATCGCCGAGGACACGCCCGTGCAGGTCGAGGGCCTCTACCCGCGCCAGCGCGCGGTGGAGATCTACTCGCCGGGCAAGGACACGCCGCGCCCCGGCCAGGCCGGTGTGAAGCCGGTGTCCAACACGGCCGTCGTCAGCGGCGGTCCCGAGGCGCTGCTCCCGCTGTCCGCCGATCCCCAGCTGCGCGACCGCCCGGTGGTCCTGACCGGGGACAACCACCCCGGCCTCGGGTCCGCTCCGGGCCTGCAGGCGGTCGGTGACGGCCTGCGGCGCGCGGACACGCGGTTCGGCCTGGTCAACACCAACACCTCGTACACGTACACGCGCGACGAGAAGAACGCGCCGGACGCGCTCCAGGACCCGGGCAAGAAGCCGCACCAGATCCTGCCGACCAAGGGCATCGAGCACCAGACGACGGCGGAGCTGCGCGGCGCGAAGGCCGTGAAGGCCTCCTCGTACGGCAACTGGCTCTTCCACCTGCCGCAGTACGACCCCGTGAACGCCTTCGACGGCAACCCGGGCACCGCCTGGACCGAGGGCAACCCGGGCAGCCCCGACGGCGAGTGGATCAAGGCGGAGTTCCGGAAGAAGACCGCCGTCCCGAAGTCCTTCAAGGTGACGCCGCTGCCCCAGGACGGGGTGCGGGCGGCCCCGACGCGGGTGCGGGTCGAGACCGAGCGGGGCCGGAAGGACTCGTTCCTGAAGGCCGACGGCACGACGCAGCGCGTCGCCGCCGTGCCCGGCGACTCCGACTGGATCAAGATCACCATCCTGGACTCCCAGGTCGCGACGCGCGGCCTGACCGGGGCCGGGTTCGCGGAGATCAGCATCCCCGGCGTGCAGGTGACCAAGCTCCTTCGGATGCCCGACGACGTGAAGGGCACGGAGGGCGCCGACGCCGACGCGACGACGTACTCCATGCACCGCTCGGCCGACCCCAGCGGTCTTTCGCCCGTGACCTCGGAAGCCGGTCTGCACCGCCGGTTCACGACCGAGGGGCAGGACACGTACGACGTGCGGATGAGCGCCGTCGCCGTGCCCGGGTCGAAGCTCGACGAGCTGCTCTACGACGTGGCGCCCGAACAGCGCCGGCAGATCCGGGCGAGCGCCGACTCCACGTCCGACATGGGCACGGGCCTGTCCGCGCGCAATCTGACGGACGGCGACCTGACCACCGCGTGGATCGCCGGGGACCGCCCCGTGATCCATCTGCGCTGGCCCGACAAGGTCCCCGTCGGTGAGATCGTCCTGCCGCCCGCGGGCGGTCTGTCGACGCGGGCCGAGAAGATCGAGATCAGCTCGCCGGACGGCGCGGCGGTCGCCGGGGTCGACGAGAACGGCATGGCGCGCTTCGCGCCGATCACCACCGACCGCCTCACCATCACCATCACCAAGACCGCGCCGCTGACCCTGCACAACCCGGTCGCCGACGAGAAGCTCCAGCTTCCCGTGGGCGTCACCGAGGCCTACGTCCCGGCGCTCGACCAGTACCGCACCAAGCAGCCGCGGGCCGGGCGCACCTTCGAACTGGCCTGTGGCCAGGGGCCCGAGGTGGCCATCGACGGCAAGCTGTACCCGACCTCCGTCAAGGGCACCGTGCGCGACCTCGTGCAGCGGCGGCCCGTCGAGGTCACGCTGTGCGAGCGCGGCGAGCGGCGGCCGAAGCCCCAGGACGAGGTGAGCCTCGGCGCGGGCGAGCACCGCGTGGAGGCCGGTGACGCGGGCCCGCTCGCGCTCACCGACGTCACGCTGACGCGCGGCACGCCCGGCAACCTCGACACCAACGCGCGCGAACTGACCGTCAAGGACTGGCTGGGCGACCGGCGCCAGCTCGCCGTCGGGGACGGCGCGGCCTCGTACCTCACCACGTACGAGAACGTGAACGACGGCTGGAAGGCCACCCTGAACGGCAAGGAGCTGCGCGAGGTGCGGCTCGACGGCTGGCAGCAGGGCTGGCTGATCCCGGCGGGCGAGGGCGGCACCATCAAGCTCAGCTACGAGCCGTCGACGGCGTACGAGGCCGGGCTCATCGGTGGCGGCGTGGGCGTGCTCGCGCTCGTGGTGCTCGTGTTCGTGCGCCGCAAGGACGCCAACCCGGACGGCCCGGACGTGGCGCCGCCCGCGCCCGGCATCGTCCTCGGCACGGTGGCCCTGACCCTGGTGGCCGTGGTCGTCGCGGGCTGGTTCGCGCTGCTCGTGCCCGCCCTCGCGGTGCTCGCCTGGCGACGGCACGCGCTGCTCGCGCCGCTCGCGTTCGTCGCGCTCGCCGGGGCGGGGATCGCCGCCGCGACCGGTGCCGGGGAGACGATCGCCGCGGACGAGGGGGCCTTCGGGCACGCGGCTCAGATCATGGCGTTCATCGGCCTGTTCGCGGCCCTGGTGTCGGCGCGGGAGGCCGCCCCCGCGGGGGCGGCCGGTGTCCCTGCCGGGGCCGCGGGTCCGGGCGCAGCGCCCGGTGGGCCGCCCGTGCCCGGTCAGGGCGTGCCGCCCGCCGGGCCGCCGCAGCCGGCCGGGCCCTCGCCCGCCGCGCCACCGGCGGCGCCCGCGGCCGACGACCCGCTGGCCAAGCGCGGGGCGCCGCCGCTGCCCCAGCGGCACCCGGAGCCCGGCGACGGCACGGAACAGCGACAAGGGGAGGACCACCGGCCATGACCGCGCTGCACCACCCGGCCCGGCGCGCGGACGGCTCCGGCCGTCCGCCGCGCCGCGTGCCGTTCCCCGTCGTCGACGAGGTCGCCCGGCACTGCCTCCAGGAGGAGGAGCCGGAGACCGTCCACATCGAGGTGCACCTGCCGGGCACCCCGGACCCGGACCGGCTGCGGGCCGCGTTCACCGAGGCCCTGCGCCGCCACCCGCGCATCCTCATGCGGGAGGCGCGCGGCCCCTGGTACCGGCGCCGCTACGAGTGGGAGCTGACCGAGGGCCCGGACGTGGAGGTCGTCACCTTCCCGGGCGCGCGGGCCGACGGCCTCAAGCGCGCCCGGGAGCGGGCCCTGTGCGACGCGCCGCCGCTGACCGCGTCCCCGCCGGTGCGCCTGGAGGTCGTCGCCGCCCCGGAGCGGGGCGGCGCCGCCAGCGCCCTGTTCCTCACGATCAACCACACGGCCCTGGACGGGCCCGCGTGTCTGCGCGTCCTCGCCACGGCCGCCGAGCTGTACGGGGGCCGGGACAACGCGCCCGCCGCGCCCCCGACGCGCGCGCCCGCCACCGCCCCGGCGGCGGACGCGCCCGACCTGCCCTCACCGTGGGTCCCGCCCGCCCGCGTCGCCCACGGCGCGCCGGAGCCCAGGCCCGGCAACGGCATGCTGGTGGCGGAGCTGCCGGTGCCGCGCCGCCCCAAGGGCTCGCCGTTCACCGTCAACGACCAGCTGATGGTCACGACCGCGCTGATGATCGCCCACTGGAACCGCGAACACGGGGCGAAGCCGAGGCCGTTGCGCATCACCATGCCCGTCGACGACCGCCCCCGCGACATGTCGATGCCCATCGGCAACGGCACGCGGCTCGTCGAAGTGCCCTTCGGCGCCGACGAGCTGACCTCGCTCCTCGATGCCGAGCCGCGCCCCGAGGACGTCCGTACGCTCCTGCGCCGCACCTCCGACCGCACGCGGGCCCTCAAGGCCCTGTCCCGGCCGCAGCTCGGCCACGGCGCGACGCTCCTGACCGCGCCGGTCCTGCCGGTGGGCGTGCGGGCCGCCGTCACCCGGGGCCTGCGCAGGGCCGCCGCGCCCTGGACGTCCACGACGCTGCTCAGCAACATCGGCCGGATCCCGTACGCCCTCGACTTCGGGGACGCCGGGGCGGCGTCCGCGGTGTGGTTCTCGGCGCCCGCCCGCATGCCGCGCGGCCTGACCGTGACCACCGCGTCCACGGCGGGCCGGCTGCACCTGGCCCTGCGCTGGTCCCGGACGCTGCTCGGGCACGGCGACGGCGCCCGCCTCCGCGACCTCTTCGAGCACTACCTCCACGCCACCGAGGAGGAACCCGGCTCATGACGACGACAGGCACGACCGGCACGACCGGAACCCCCGACACGGGCGGGCGCGCCGCGCCCGGACGCCCGCGCGGCCTCAGGGACTTCTACGAGGACCCGGGCGTCCCCGTCGCCTCCGGGGACGCCCGCAGCCTGCGGCAGGCGCGGATGCTCGCCGCCGCGCTCGGCCCCGCCACGCGCGGCGCCCGCGTGGTCCTCGACGTGGGCTGCGGCGACGGCTCCGCCGCCCGGGTCGCCGCGCCGCTGCTCGCCGGGCACCGCGTCATCGGCGTCGACTGGTCCCAGGACGCGCTGCGCCGCGCGAGCGGCCACCTGCCGTACGTCGTCCGCGGCGAACTCACCGACGGGGGCCTTCCGTTCGCGTCCGGGTCGGTCGACGCGGTGCTCTTCAGCGAGGTCGTCGAGCACCTCGTCGATCCCGACTCGGCCCTCGACGAGCTGCGCCGCGTGCTGCGCCCCGGCGGCCATCTGATGCTGTCCACGCCGAACCTCGCCGCCTGGTACAACCGCGGGCTGCTGCTCGCCGGGGTACAGCCGGTGTTCTCCGAGGTGAGCCTGCGCGCCATCCACGGCCGCCCGGGGCGCGAGGTCGTCGGCCATCTGCGCCTGTACACCGCGCGGGCGCTGCGGGAGTTCGTCGCGGCCTCCGGCTTCGACGTGGTCCGGCTCGCGGGCGCGCCCTTCCACGGCGTGCCCCGGCCGCTGCGGGGCCTCGACCGGCTCGCCTGCGCCGTGCCGGGCGCGGCCTCGATCCTGCTCCTGCACGCCCGGAAGGCCTGAGGCCCATGTGGGTGGGTGTCGTCGCGGCGCTGCTCGCGAACGTCCTCTACAGCACCGGTTTCGTCCTGGAGAAGCGGGCCCTGTCCGCGATGCCGTCGGTGAGCGTGCGGGCGCCGCTGCGGCTGCTCGGACAGGTCGTCTCCAGCCCCCTGTGGCTCGGCGGCTCGCTCGCGCTCGCGGCGGGCTTCGGCGCGCAGCTCGCCGTCTACCGGACGCTGCCGATCGCCGCCGCCCAGGGCATCTTCGTCTCCGGCCTCGTGCTGCTGCTCCTGCTGTCGTCGCGGCTGCTCGGCGAGCGGACGTCGGGGCGCGAACGGATCGCCGTCGGCGCGATCCTGGTCGCCCTCCTCATGGTGGTGCTCTCGCTCGACGAGGGCGCCGACACCGTCGGCGAGGACGCCCCGGTGCCGCTGGTCCTCCTGGTCAGCCTGCCCTCGCTCGCGCTCGGCGTGTGGCTGTACGCCAACGGCGAGCGCCGCGCCGGACAGCGCCACCGGCAGCCGACGACGGGTGTGGAGTACGGCGTCGCCGTCGGCCTCCTGTACGGCGTCAGCTCGCTGGCCATCAAGGGCGTGTCCAGCTCGCTCACCACGCACGACATCGGCGGCGCGCTGCTCGACCTGCTGCGCTCGCCCTACCCCTATCTGCTGCTCTTCACCGGCGCGTTCGGCCTGATCATGTCGCAGGCGGCGCTCCAGCGGTGCCGGGCCTCGCTGATCGTGCCGGTGTGCACGACGGTGACGTCGCTGTTCACCGCGGTGCTCGGCACGCTCGCGTTCGGCGAGGCGCTGCCACACGACCCGGTGCGCCTGGCGCTGCGCGTCGCGGGCACGGCCCTGGCCGTGACGGTTCTGCTCGTCATGCCCAAGCACGACGCGCCGCCCGCCGCCCAGACCCCCACCCCTCCCAAGGAGCTGACCTCCGGATGAACCCCGACGACCCCCTCCTGAAGATCCTCGCCTGTCCGCTGGACAAGGGGCCGCTGGTGCTCGTGGCGCCCGAGCGGGACGCCGCGGCGGGGGTGGACCAGACCCTGTACAACCCGCGGCTTCGCCGCCGCTACCCCATCGTCGACGGCATTCCGCAGCTCCTTCCGTCCTCCGGCGAGCAGGTCACCGAAGAGGAGCACGAGCGGCTGCTGCGGCAGGCCGCGCCCTGAGCGGGGGCGCGGAGGGGCCGTCCACCCCCGGCCGGGTGATGGGCCACGATGGATCCATGCCCTCAAGCCCCTCCGCGCCCTTCACGCCGCTCGACTTCCAGCTGGTCCTGCTGCGCCGCATGGCCGACCACAACCCGGACCTCGTCGAGGACGCCCGGCACGCCCTCGGCGTCTCCATCGGCGAGATGCGCGAGGCCAACCGGCGCTGGCAGGCGATGGTGCGCTCCCCCAGGTCGCGCGCGGCCGTCTCCCGCTACCGCTCGGTGCTCGGCGAGCCCGCTTCCACCGTGCGCCGCACCATCGGTGACCTGGAGTGCGAGGCCCTCCTCTGGCCGGTGCCGCTCTGGCCTGACCTGCGCTTCGAGGTGCTGCTCGGGCCGCGCAACGCCGTCTGGAACGAGTGGCTGGTCCGGGCCCCCGGCGCCGCGGCCCCCGCGCTGCGCACGCTCGCCGACCTCACGCCCTGGTCCTGCACGGTCGACGAGGCCGCCCGCGCCTTCGCTCCCGCGCGGCCGATGGAGGGCACGGCGCCGACGCGGTGGCGGCTCGCGTTCGACGGCCCGGACGGGGAGGGCGGACGGCGGGCGTGCGTGGCGGAGTTCACCTGGGGCCTGTTGCAGCGGGTGTCGTACGCCGAAGGCGACGGGCCGGGGCGCTAACCGGCTGCCTTCACGATCAGCTCCGCGACCACCGGCAGGGACTCCGGGTGGACGCCGAGGAACAGATTCGGCTCGATCAGCTCCAGCTCCATCACGCGCGGCGCCCCGTCGTCGCCGTCGACCAGGTCCACGCGCGCGTAGAGCAGCTCGGGGGCGCCGGGCACGGCGGCCAGGGCGCGCTCGGCGAGGGCGAGTTCGGCCTCGGTCGGCTGCCAGGCGCGGACGTCGGGGTGCGAGGTCTTGGCGGCGTCGTACGCGGTGCCCGGGGCGAGGACGGCGCCCTTGCGGATGGCGTGCCGGTAGTGGCCGCCGAAGAAGATCAGGGCGCGCTCGCCGGTGGTGTCGATCCGGTGCATATAGGGCTGCACCAGCGCGGTGAGGCCCTCGGCGTGCAGCCGGGCGACGTGGGCGCGGGCGGCCGCGTGCTCGTCGGGGCGGTAGCGGCCCGCGAGGTGGGAGCCGCCGCCGACGGTGGGCTTGATGACGAACTCCCCCGCGGGCAGGTCGAGTCCGTCGGCCGGTCCGGGGGCCGCGTACGCCGTCGGCACGGTCGCCACCCCGGCCGCCGCCAGCTCGCCCAGGTACCGCTTGTCGGTGTTCCAGCGCACGACGCCCGCCGGGTTGGCGAGCCGCGTCAGCGCGGCGACGCGCTCGGCCCAGGCCGTGAACTCGGCGACGTGCTCGATGTAGTCCCACGTCGAGCGTATGAGGACGAGGTCGTACGCGCTCCAGTCGACGTCCGGGTCGTCCCAGTGCGCGGCCCGCGCGGTGGCGCCCGCCGCGGTGACGGCGCGCACGAGGTCCGGCAGATCGCGGTCGACGGCGTCGATGTGGTCCTGGGGACGGAAGGTGGCGAGGGCGACGGCGAGGGCCACGGGGCGCTCTCCTCGGGTGCGGGCGGCCCGGGAGAGGGCACGGGGGAACCGGACGGCGGGACGGCCGCAGGCTAACGCGGCCCCCGCACGCGGGGAAAGCGGATTTCCCGCGACGCGGCGCCGGGGGCCGCTGTCGCGAGCACGCGGCCGGGGGCTTGCGGCGAGGGGGAGGTGGATAGGTTTGCGGGGGAACTGATCGTGATGTCGGTCGGCCTGCCGTGACACCACGCCTTCGGCGGCGTGACGCTCTCGTCGAGCCGCCGCGCACACGCCGAGCGCATACGGAGGACGACTCGTGGAATCCGAACCCCTCATCCCCGCCCTGACGGCGCCGGGCGACTCCCCGGCCCTGCGGTTCGGCGACCGGGGCCTCACCTACGCCGAACTCGCCGCCGCGGCGGGCGCGCTGGCCGCCCGCCTCACCGACGCGGGCGCGGCCCGCGTGGCCGTCTGGGCGACCCCCACCCTGGAGACCGCGGTCGGCGTGGTGGCCGCGCTGCTCGCCGGGGTGCCCGCGGTGCCGCTCAACCCCAGGTCGGGCGAGGGGGAACTGGGGCACATCGTCGGGGACAGCGCGCCGTCCCTGGTGCTCGCGGGCCCGGGCGACGAACTCCCCGCGGCGCTCGCGGGACTCGGCCGGGTGGACGTGCGCCCGGTGCCGGAGGGCCCCGCGCCCGCCGCGCCCCGCGAGGTGTCCCCCGCCGCCCCCGCCCTCGTCGTCTACACCTCCGGCACGACGGGTCCGCCCAAGGGCGTGGTCCTGCCCCGCGGCGCGCTCGCCGCCACCCTGGACGCGCTCGCCGACGCCTGGCAGTGGACCGGCGACGACGTCCTGGTGCACGGGCTGCCGCTGTTCCACGTGCACGGCCTGATCCTCGGTGTCCTCGGGCCGCTGCGCCGTGGCGGATCGATGCGCCACCTGGGCCGGTTCAGCACGGCCGGGGTGGCGCGGGAGCTGGCTTCCGGGGCCACGATGCTCTTCGGCGTGCCCACGATGTACCACCGCGTCGCCGAGGCGCTGCCCGACGAGCCCGAGCTGGTCAAGGCCCTCGCGGGCGCGCGCCTCCTGGTGTCGGGCTCGGCCGCGCTGCCCGTGCACGACCACGAGCGCATCGCGTCCGCCACGGGGCGGCGCGTCATCGAGCGGTACGGGATGACCGAGACGCTCATGAACACCAGCGTCCGCGCGGACGGCGCGGCCCGCGCGGGCACCGTGGGCGTGCCGCTGCCCGGCGTCGAGCTCCGCCTCGTCGACGAGGCGGACCAGGAGGTCCCGGCCGGGCCCGACGGCGTCGGGGAGATCCAGGTGCGCGGGCCCAACCTCTTCACCGAGTACCTCAACCGGCCCGACGCCACGGCGGCCGCGTTCGCCGACGGCGGGTGGTTCAGGACCGGGGACATGGCCGTGCGGGAGCCCGACGGGTACGTCCGCATCGTCGGCCGCAAGGCGACCGACCTCATCAAGAGCGGCGGGTACAAGATCGGGGCCGGGGAGATCGAGAACGCGCTCCTCGAACACGACGGGGTGCGGGAGGCCGCGGTCACGGGCGAGCCCGATCCCGATCTGGGCGAGCGGGTCGTCGCGTGGATCGTCCCCGCGGACCCCGACCACGTGCCGTCCCTGGACGAGCTCGCCTCCCACGTCGCCACACGCCTCGCCCCCCACAAGCGCCCCCGGACCCTGCGCGTCCTCGACGCCCTGCCGCGCAACGACATGGGCAAGATCCTCAAGCGATCCCTGTCAGCAGGCGACGGCGACTGAGCCGATCCAGCCCGTCCGGCGTTTGAGGACAAGCGCGACAGCGCGGTGGGGTGAGCCGCACCACAGGGGCCGGGCGGGGTTAGCGGATGCCCACCGCCCTCAGGACCTCCTGGGAGACCGACCCGCCCCGGTCGTCCGCCGCGGACCCCCGCAGGGACACCCCGGAGGCGCCCCGCGGCACCCGCAGCTCCCCGTTCCACGAGGAACCCTCGCGCCGCAGCGGGACAGCCGTCCACGACGCGCCGTCGTCGTACGACACTTCGAGGCGCGCGGAGCGGATCGTCCCCGGGGCGGTCGCGCCCCGGACGTACGAGGCCGTCAGGCCCACCGGCACGGTGCGCCCGGCCCGCACGTCCCCGTACAGGTCGGTGTCGACGTCGAAGCCGAGGTTGAGCACGGGCAGGACGGTCTTGCGGTCGGCGGGGGTGCGGGCCGAGCGGACGGTCCACTCGGAGTGGCCCTTGGTGGCGAGCCGCCAGCGGTCGGCGGAGAGCGTGGTGTCGGTCACGACCTTGTACGTGCGCTCCTCGGGCGCGGCGTCCCAGACGTACACGCCGGAGCTCTGCTTCCGGTCGACCAGCTCGCCGTCGGCGTAGACGGCGGTGACCTGCGTCATGGAGTCGTCGTTCCAGACGTCGCCGAAGCCGGTGTGGTCGGGCCCGGAGTCGCCCCAGCCGGGCACGTTGAAGGCCAGGTCGTCGCCGGTGCGCTCCTGGCCCCAGCCGAGGCCGGTGCCGAGCCAGGGGTGCCAGACGGGCTTGAACCAGTCGAGCCCGGTGCGCTCGCCGCCCCGGTAGCCGACGAGCCCGCCGCGCTGCTCCAGGGCGGTGGGCCCGGCGTGCGCGGTCTCGTGCCACAGGCGGCCCCTGCCGGAGGCGACGTAGTCGGTGCGCTCGGCGGGGTACGCGATCTTCTCCAGGAAGCCGATGCCGACGGGGAAGGTGTCGGTGAGGGAGTAGCGGAACTCCCCGCCGGGTGTGGCCTTGCGCGCGGGCGCGTGGAACTCGGCCTGCACGACGGCGAGTTCGCGCTTGCCCGGCGCGTAGGTCAGCGGGCGGTCGGGGACCGCGCCGGTGAAGCCGTCCTCCAGGTCGTAGACGTAGGGCGTGTAGGGGGTGCCGGTCACGGCCACCGTGCGGCCCTCGCGCGCGGCGGCGAGCAGCCGCGCCCCGTCGGCGGCGCCGACCGTGGCGATCGTCAGGGGCCGGTCCGCGTTGTCGTCCGTGCCGAACCAGGCGTTGAGGCGGCCGGGCACGCCGTCGGTGACGAACAGCGCCTTCGCGCCCGCGGCCTGCGCGGCCTGCGCGAGCGCGGCGGGCGTGGGCTGCCCTGCCGCGCCGGTGCGGCGCACGACGACGGCCTTGCCGCGCACGTCCTTGCCCGCGTACGCGTCCGGGGTGCCGTCCCCGGCGTCCACGAGCTTCAGCCGGGCGCGGCCCTCGGTGACCGTGCCACCGGGCTGGGCGACGGCCGCGCCGACGCCCTCGACGTCGAGGACGGGTTTGCCGAGGCGCCAGACGGTGCGGTACTCGAAGGTGCCCCGGCGGACCTTGGAGGTCGGGGCCGCGAAGACGCTGTCGTACTTGACGGGCACCTGCGCGGCGCCCTGGTAGGTCGAGCCGTTCGCGGTGCGGCTGACCTCCATGAGCAGTTGCCGGGTCTCGCTGCGGCGCGGGACCTGCGCGGTGACCTCCCGCAGCTTCCGCGCGTCGAGGGTGATGGTCCGGTCCCGGTCGAGGGCGACCTCGGGCGCGGCGAGGAAGCCGAGGCCGAGCGAGTCGGCGCCGTGGGCGCCGCGCACGTCGAGGAAGGAGGACAGGGAGTACGCGCCGGGCTTGAGCCGCAGCTTCAGCTCGCCGGAGTCCCCGACCGCCGCCGGGTAGGGGTCCTCGCCCTCGGCCAGCGGGTGCACCACGACGTCGGCGCCGGTGGGGGCGCCGTCGCGGTCCTTGACCCGCAGCGTGAGCGTGTACCGCTCCTCCTCCTTGACCAGGCCGAACGCGGTGTGCGCGACGCGCTTGCCGCCGGCGGTCGCGACGATCCGGCCGCTGGTGTTGCCGACGGGCGCGTGCGCGCCGTCGCCGGTGACGGTGGTGGCGGCGGTGCCGTGCGCGGGCACGGTGAGCTTCTTGTCGGCGAGCGTGACGACGCCCTCGGCGGCTCCCTCCGCGGCGAGGCTCAACTCCACGGGTGCGTCGGAGGTGTTGGCGTACGTCACCGTCCTGCGCACCGGCTTGTTGTCGTCGTACGGCCATGCGTGGAAGCCGAGGTCGGCGGCGCCGGTCGCGGTCACCTTCGCGCCGATCGCGGACGGCACGTCCACACGGCCCGCGCCGAGCGTGTACGCGGACGCGTCGAGCTCGTGCGACGTGGACATCAGGGCGTCCTTGAGCTGCTGCGCGGTCCAGTCGGGGTGGCGCTCGGCGAGCAGCGCGGCGACGCCCGTGACGTGCGGGGTCGCCATCGACGTACCGCTCATGGCGGTGTAGTCGCCCTGCCCGGGGGTCAGTCGGGAGCGGGCGGCGAGGATGTCCACGCCCGGCGCGGACAGGTCCGGCTTGAGGGCGCGGTCGCCGTGCCGGGGGCCCTGGCTGGTGAAGTACGCGGCCTCGTCGGCGGAGTCGACGGCGCCGACGGTGAGCGCGGAGTCGGCGGCGGCGGGCGAGCCGATCGAGGAGGGCGCGCCGGTGTTGCCCGCGGCGACCACGAAGAGGGCGCCGGTCTCCTCGGTGAGCGCGTTGACGGCGGCGGCCATCGGGTCGGTGCCGTCGCTCGGCTCGCTCGAACCGAGGCTCATGGACACGATCTTGGCGTCCACGTCCTTGGCGGCCCACTCCATCCCGGCGACGATCCCCGACTCGCTGCCGAAGCCCTCGTCGCTGAGCACCTTGCCGACGGCGAGTTCCGCGCCGGGCGCGACACCCTTCTCCTTGCCGTCGAACGCGGCGCCGCTGCCGCCGACCGTGGAGGTGACGTGGGTGCCGTGGCCGCCGCGGTCGGCGACCTCCTGGCCCGGGACGAAGCTCTTCGTCGCGCCCACGCGGCCCTTGAGGTCGGGGTGCGTGGCGTCGACGCCGGTGTCGAGGACGGCGACCTTCACGCCCTTGCCGGTCAGTCCGGCCTGCCAGGCCTCGGGCGTGCCGATCTGGGCGTTGCTGGCCTCCATGTCCGCCTCGACGCGGCCGTCGAGCCACACCTTCGCGAGGCCGCCGCCGAGGCCGCGCGGGGCCTTCGCGGCACTGCCGGTGACGCTCCGCCAGAAGGCCGTGCCCGGGGCCGCCTCGACGGCCGCGCCCCGGATGCTGGGCAGCGGGCGGACCTCACGGGTGCCGCGGGGCGCCTCGCGGGCCGCGCGGGCGTTCTTGTACGTGACGATGAGCGGGAGGGCGTCGCGCCCGCCCCGCTCGCCCTTCGCGTCGCGGCGGACACCGGCGCCTTGGCGCAGCAGCTCCGTCACGTCGAAGAGGCGCTCGTCCAGGACGCCGGCGCGCAGGTACGGGAGGGCCTCGTCCGGTACGACGGTGACGCGGCCGTCGACGACGCTCGTGCGCACGGTGCCGTTCGCGCCGCGCGGGCGGTCCACGGCGACGGTCTGCTTGCCGCCGCCGAGCCGGGTGACGGTCACCTTGTCGCCGGTGACGAGGGTGACGGTGGCGGTGGACTGCCGTGTGTGCGCGGCCTGTTGGGACGTACGGGTCTCGGGTCCTGGCGCGGCCGTCGCGGTGAGCCCCACGGGCAGCAGGGTGAGGGCGAGCCCGGCGGGCAGGAGTCTGCGGCGGGCGTATCGGGGGCGACGGGCTTGCCGGGGTCTCGGTGTCAAGGCGGCCTCTCTTCGTCGGCACCACGGGCGGGTGACGCCCGGGGCACGGGGCCCGCGGACGCTGCGGCAAGTGTCAGTCCGCTTGTGTTGCGGGAGAGTTGCGCGGTACTGGCGGGAAGCTGCCAGGGCGGCTTTCCGCCAGCGGGGCCGTCGGTCAGAATGTGGGCTCACGGACGGAACGGCGGGCCGCGGCGGGCCCGTGTGACGACGGGGGCGGCATGGACGGCGGTCTGGTCGAGTACACGACGGACAGCGGCGCGCGCGTGGTCGTGGCCCTCGACCCCGACGACCTGGACGGCGTCCGGCTCGTCTCGCGCGGCGACGGGCCCGCCCGGGCCGCCCGCACCTTCGAGGCCACCCTGGACAGCGCGCGTGCGGCCGCCGAGTCGGCGCTCCGGGTGTTCCGCGACGGCACGCTGAGGCCGGACACGGTGGAGATCGAGTTCGGGGTGCGGATGACGGCCGAGGCCGGGGCCGTGCTCGTGAAGGGCTCCGCCGAGGGGCACTTGCTGGTCCGGCTCTCCTGGTCACCGGAGAAGGACCGCCCGCACGCGGGGGACTCCGCCGACACCTCATGAGCAGCGCGTCCTGACCCGCCCGTACGTCGTACGGCACAGCCTCAGGGCGCCGGCCGCCTCGGCCTTCCCGCACGGCGAGGACCTGGACGCCGTGCGCGGCCGTTGAGTGGTCAGGCCTGCGGGGCGCGGGCGTCGTAGTGGAGGAAGGCGCGCCAGCGCAGGACCAGGAGGCCTACCGCGAGGACGCACGCCGCGCCGCCGCCGACGATCGCCACCCGGGGCGACGTCAGGTCGCCGATCGTGCCCGCCAGGAAGTCGCCGAGGCGGGGGCCGCCCGCCACCACCACGATGAACACGCCCTGCAGCCGCCCCCTCATCTCGTCGGGCGTGGCCGCCTGGAGCATGGTGCTGCGGAACACCATGGAGATGGTGTCGGCGGCGCCCGCGAGGGCGAGGAAGACGACCCCGAGCCAGAGGTCGCGGGTGAGGCCGAAGACGGCGACGGCCGTGCCCCAGGCCGCCACCGAGAGCGCGATCGCGAACCCGTGGTGGTGGACGCGGCCGAGCCAGCCGGAGAACACGCTGCCGAGCAGCGCGCCCACGGCGGGCGCCGCCGCGAGCAGGCCCGCCGTCCTGGCGTCGCCGCCGTACCAGACGACGGCGATGGCGGGGAACAGCGCGCGGGGGTGGGCGAGCACCATCGCGCACATGTCGGTGAAGAACGTCATGCGCAGATTGGGGCGGGTGGCGAGGAACCGCAGGCCGTCGGCGACGGAGGCCCGGCGCCGCTTGCCGCCGTCCGCCGCCGCGCCGCCGCCCGCGGCACGGTCGGTGCCGCCGTCGCCGGGGAGCATCGACGGCAGCCGCCACATCGCGTACAGCGCGGCCGTGAAGGCGACGGCGTCGATGGCGTACGCCGCCTGGTAGCCCCACAGGCCGACGATGAGGCCGCCCAGCATGGGGCCGACGGTCGTGCCGGACGTGGTGGTGAGGGAGGTGAGGGCGTTGGCGGCGGGCAGCTGCTCGGGCGGGAGCAGCCGGGGGATCATCGCGGTGCGGGCGGGCGAGTTGAGGGCGCCGCACGTCGCCTGGAGCGCGACCACGGTGTACAGGAACCACACGTGGTGGAAGCCCGCGAACGCCGCCGCCGCGAGGACCACCGACAGGCCGCACAGGCCCGCGGCCGAGTACAGGCCGAGCTTGCGGCGGTCCACGGTGTCCGCGATCGCGCCCCCGTACAGGCCGAAGACGACGAGCGGGACGAGCGAGCAGAGGCCGACGAGGCCGACCGAGAAGCTGGAGCCGGTGATGTCGTACACCTGGAGGGAGACCGCGAGGGCGGTCATCGCCTGGCCGATCCAGGAGACGGTGTTGCCCACCCACAGGCGCCGGTAGTCGGCGGAGGTCCGCAGCGGGGTCAGATCGGCGAGGATGCGGCGCTTGGGCGGCGGGGCCGCGGGCTGTTCCGGCCGCTGAGGCCGCTCCGTGGCGGGTGCGCCGGGCCTCGGCCCGGGTATGCCGGAGCCCTCGCCGTCAGTCGCGTCGTCCGTCTTCGCTCGTGTCACACGGGATGGTAACCGGCCCCCTCCGGCAGTGAGGAAGCGTTTTTTCGCGGGGCGGCGGCCGGCTGTCCCGGCGGCAGGACCACCCGCGCGGCCGCACCCCGCCCGGCCCACCCCGGCGTGCGACACGCCCGGGGCCCCCACAGGATGCGAGGAGCAAGGCCCACCAGCCGGTGGGCCCACGCGTGCTCTCGGGAGGATCCGCCGTGACCGTCAGTCTGGAACAGCTGCGCCGCTGTCATATCGGCGTCGACCTGGGAGCGGCCCGCACGCGCGTGTTCGTGAAGGGGGCCGGGCTCGTCGTGGACGAGCCGAGCGTGGCCGCCGTGAACACGCGGACGGGCGCGCTCATCGCGGTCGGCCAGTTCGCGGAGCAGATGACGGGACGCACCCCCGCCTACATCCGCGTCGTACGCCCCGTGTCCGGCGGCACGGTCGTCGACATCCAGATGGCCCAGCGCATGCTGCGCAGCCTGCTCGGCGAGAAGCTGCGCCGCACCCTGCGCCGCAAGCCCCGCCTGCGCGCGGCCGCCTGCACCCCGCACGACGCGGACCCGCTGGCGCAGCGCGCCACCGTCGAGACCCTCGTGGGCCTGGGCGCGCGGCGCGTGGAGCTGGTGGACACGCTCATCGCGGCGGCGGTGGGCTGCGGCCTTCCGGTGGAACGCGCGGAAGCGACCATGATCATGGTGTGCGGCGCCGCGACCACGCAGGTCGCGGTCCTCTCCCTCGGCTCCATCGTGACGGCCGAGCGGATCCCGGTGGGCGGCGAGGCCATCGACCACGCGATCGTGCAGCACCTGCGCCACCAGCACGAGCTGATGCTGCCCTCGCAGTCGGTACGCCCCCTGCAACTCGCCCTCAGCGGCAACGGCCTGACCCCGCACGGCCCCGAGTCCACCGAGATCCACGGCAGGGACGTGGCGACGGGCCTGGCCCGCTCCGTCCAGGTCGACACGGCCGCCGTCCGCGACGCCATCCACACCCCGCTCACCGCCGTGCTCGACGGCATCGGCAAGGTGCTGCGCGACTGCCCGCCGGACCTCGTGGCCGACCTCGCCGACCGGGGCATCATGATGGTCGGCGGCAGCGCGCTGCTCCCCGGCCTCGACCAGATGCTGCGGAACGCCACGGGCATGCCGGTGCACATCGCGGAACGACCCGACGTGTGCGCGGTGCTCGGCCTCGGTGCCATGCTGGAGGGCAAGATCCAGCCGCTGGTCCTCGCCCCGCTGACAGGCTGACGAGGGCCCCGCCCACCTCGTACGGGAGTACGCCGCCGCCATGACCGAGGACGTCGTCAGCGGAGCACCGCTGCCCCTGCCGCTGCTCCTGGACGCGGTCCTCGGCGTCGGCACGGAGCTGTCCCTGCGGCCCACGCTCCAGCACATCGTGGACAGCGCCGCCGCGCTGACCGGGGCCCGGCACGTCGCCCTGCGGGTCTCGGCGGCGGCGGGCGGGCGGCCGGAGTGCTTCACGGCGGGCGCGGAGCCCTCGGCCGCGGGCGACGGGGACGCCGCCCTGAGCATGCCCATCCACGTCCAGGACGAGGAGTTCGGCCGGCTCCACCTCACGCACCTGCCGGGCGGCGTCTTCACGGACGAGGACCGGGGCATGCTGCGGGTCCTCGCGAGCCAGGCGGGCATCGCGATCGGCAACGCGCGCCTTTACGAGACCGCCCGCCAGCGCGAGCGCTGGATCGAGGGCGCGGCGGCCGTCACCACGGCCCTCCTCACCGGGGAGGCCGCGCCCGACGCCCTGATGACGGTGGCTCAGCAGGCCCGGCTCCTGGCGGGCGCGGCGGCGGGCGTCGTCCTCCAGCCGACGGACGAGGGCGGCATGCGGATCGTCGCGGCGGCGACCTCCGGCGACGCCGGGCCGGGCTACCGGCGCCACCCCGCAGCGGCCGCGCAGAACGACCTCATGGGGACCACCATCGAGCCCGGCAGCGCGGTCCTCGAACAACTCCTCGGCGGGCAGCCGGTGTTCATCGAGGACTCCGCGACCGACCCGCGGATGACGACCCGGGTGCGGTCCCGGTTCGGGCCGAGCATGATGCTGCCGCTGCAGGCGGGCGGCCGTCTCATCGGTACGCTCGCGCTGCCGCGCCGCCGCGGCGACCTCCCGTACACGGCGGTGGAGCGGCTGCTCGCCACCCAGTTCGCCTCGCAGGCCGCGCTCGCCCTCGTGCTCGCCGACGCGCAGCAGTCCCGGCAGCGGCTCGCCGTGTTCGAGGACCGCGACCGCATCGCCCGCGACCTGCACGACCTCGTCGTCCAACGGCTCTTCGCGACCGGCATGATGCTGGAGTCGACGCGCCGCAGGGCCGCCTCGGGGCCCGAGCAGTCGGCGCTCGACCAGGCCGTGGACGAGCTGGAGTCCACCATCCAGGAAGTGCGGACGGCGATCTTCGCCCTTCAGCAGCCGCCCGCCGACGCGCCGACCACGTTCCGGGGCAAGGTGCTCAAGGAGACGGCCGGGGCGGGCGCGGTGCTCGGGGTGCAGCCGTCGGTGCACTTCACCGGGGCGGTGGACGCGCGGGTCACGGAGCCCGCGGCGGGGCGGCTCCTCGCCGCGCTGCGCCGGGCGCTCGCCGCGGCGTCGCGGCGGCCCGGGGTGGCGCGGGTGGAGGTGACGGTGGAGGCGGGGTTCCTGCCGGACGGGCGGGCGGGGGTGCGGCTCGTCGTCTTCGACGACGGGGAGACGGACGCCTCCGGCGAGGGCACCACGGTCACCTGGCAGGCCCCGCTGTAGCCGGACCCCCGCAGCTCCCCCCGCCCCCCGTCCTCGTCGGCTCGGCTCAACCCACCGCGCTGTCGCGCTTGTCCTCAATCGCCGGACGGGCTTGATCTGTCGCGCTGTCGCGCTTGTCCTCGATCGCCGGACGGGCTTGATCTGTCGCGCTGTCGCGCTTGTCCTCGATCGCCGGACGGGCTTGAACTCCGGTGAAGTCGCGGGTGGTGGGGGTCAGGGCCGCCAGGGCGGGGGCCGTGAAGCAGAGGGCTGCGCAGACCGCGAGGACGGGGCGGGGGCCGAAGGTCTCGATGGCCGGGGCGATCAGCGCGAGGCCCGCGGGCGCGAGGCCGTAGGACAGCATGAAGTCGAGGGAGGAGACCCGCGCGAGCTTGTCGGGCGCGACCTCCCGCTGCGTGGCGGTGAACCACGGCACGTTGAACAGCTCGATCCCGACCCCGGCCACCGCGTACGCGGCCACCACGACCGCCCAGTGCACCGGCAGGAGCAGGCTGAGCGGTGCGAAGCCGTAGAGGCCGAGGCCCGCGAGGGCGGTCCAGCCCTGGGCGCGCGGCCGCCAGCGGGCGACGACGAGGGCGCCGCCGAGCGCCCCGAGCGTGTACGCGGTCATGGCGGCGGCGAGCACCACCCCGGTGTCGTACTTGTCGCGGCTGACCAGCGGCAGGGCCACCCCGGTCGCCGAGTAGCCGGTGGCGATGACGGTGGTCAGCGCCCCGAGCCCGGCCAGGAACCAGGGGTGGCGCCGCGCCTCCCGCAGCCCCTCGCCGAACTCCGCGCGGAAGGAGGGGCGGTCACCGGCGGCGGCCGCGGCCGTCCCGCCCGCCCGGCCCGGGCCCGGCACCAGTGCCGCCACCAGCCACAGCAGCCCGATCCCGAGCAGCAGCGCCCAGGTGTCGAGGAGGACGGCGAGCAGCGCGGTGAGGGAGGGCCCGGCGAGCGTGGTGGCGCGTACGGACAGGGTCATCGCGGCGTTGGCGGCCTGGCGCCGGTCCTCGTCGACGACCTCGGCGGTCAGCGCCTGGAAGGCGGGGCGGCACGCGCCCTGCCCGGCGCCCGCGACCACGGCCGCGACGACCATCAGGGCCAGCGAGCGGCCGAGCCCGAGCGCGAGGAGGGGCGTCGCGGCCGCGGCGGCGAGGCCCGCCCAGAGCACGACGCCGCGCCGCGAGTACCGGTCGGCGAGGACGCCGCCGACGGCGACCGCGACGAGGAAGCCCGCGGTGCGGGCGGCGAGCAGCAGGCCGAGGGCGGCCGCACCTATGGTGCGGTCGAGGACGGCGAGCCCGAGGACGAAGGGCAGCGCCCAGGTGGCGAGCCCGGACGCGGTGGTGCCCGACCAGAGCCGCAGGAAGGCGGGGTCCCGCAGGACGCTCCGCGCGGGGGCCGCGCTCCCCTCGGCGGGCTCGGCCGTGTGCGTTGGCGTGGTCGCCACGTGACGTACTCCTCTGCTGTCGTCCGCGCGGACCGCGCGGTCTCGAAATCGTTATGCGGCCTCGCCGGAGCGCCCAAGTCCCTGACAGAGCAAGGACTTTGAGGTCAGCTCGCGGGCGGCGACCCTTCGGCCGTGCCCGCCCCGAGACCCGTTAATGAAAATGATTGCCATTACAGTACCCTTGTTCGCGTCCCCACCCACACCGGAGGTCCCATGCGTCTGCGTCACCCCGCCCGCCTCGGCACGGCCGCCCTGGTCCTGTCCCTCACGGCCGTCGGCTGCGCGTCCGGCGGCAGCGGCTCGTCGGACGGCGAGGCGGCCGCGGCCCGGAAGACGACCGTCACGAGCTGCGGGAAGAAGCTGGGCTTCGACGGTCCGCCGAAGCGCGCCGTCGCCCTCGACCAGTCCTCCACCGAGGTGCTGCTCGCGCTCGGGCTCCAGGACCGCATGGCCGGCACGTCCAACCTCAAGACGAAGATCGCGCCGGAGTACCGGGCCGCGTACGACGGCGTGAAGGTGCTCAGCCCCAAGATCCTCACGAGTGAGCAGCTGCGCGCCGCGGCCCCCGACCTCGCCGTCGGCGGCTTCGCGGACTACTTCACCAAGGACCGCGTCGGCACCCGCGAGGAGCTGGCGGAGCTCGGGCTCCCGTCGTTCGTGAGCGCCGTGGACTGCCCGAAGCGGAACACCGTGGACGGCAGGGCCCGGACGCCCTTCGAGCTGCTCTTCAAGGACTACGCCGACCTCGGGAAGGCCTTCGGCGTCGAGAAGCGCGCGGAGAAGCTCGTCAAGGAGCAGCGCGCCACGCTCGCCGGGGCCGCGAAGACCAAGAAGCGGGTCAAGGGCGAGCCCAGCGTGGTGTGGCTGTACTCGGTGTACGGCGACACGCCGTATGTGGCGGGCAGGTCGGCGATGCCCAGCGAGATGAGCCGCGTCGTCGGCGCGCGGAACGCCTTCGACGACGTGGACGAGGACTGGCCGCAGGTCAGCTGGGAGGAAGTCGCCAAGCGCAAGCCGGACTTCATCGTGCTCGGCGATCTGTCGGAGCGCGGCAAGCCGGGCGACAGCGCCGAGGACAAGCTGAAGGCGGTCCGCGCCAACCCGGTGATGGCGAAGCTGCCCGCCGTGCGGAAGAAGCGCTTCATCGAGATCCCCGGCACGGAGATGGACCCCTCGGTCCGCACCGTCAGCGCCCTGCCGCGGCTCGTGACGGGGATGGAGGACCTCGGGTATGTCCGCTAGGCCGCGGCCGGCGGGCGCGGTCGGCCTCCCGGCGCCGCCGGGAGGAGGCGGGGCGACGGATCTGCTGCACCCCTCGGCGCGCGGGGCGGCGGTTCCCGCCCCCGCCGCCTCCCGCGCGCTGCCCCGCACCGCCCTGCGGGGGACGGGCGCGCGCGCCGGGCTCTTCCTGCTCGCCGCGCTCGCCCTCGTCGGGTCCGCCGCCGTGTCCGTGCGCATCGGCACCATGGACGTCTCGTACGGGGACATCGCCCGCAGCGCCGGATTCCATCTGGGCCTCGGCACCGAGCCCGCCGCGCCGCTCCTGGACTCGCTGATCTGGGAGCTGCGGGTGCCGCGCGTCCTGATGGCGGCCCTGGTCGGCGCCTCGCTCGCGGTGTGCGGGGCCGCGCTCCAGGCGGTCACGCGCAACGCGCTCGCCGACCCCTATCTCCTCGGGATCTCGTCGGGCGCCTCGACCGGGGCGGTCGCCGTCGTGGTGCTCGGCTTCGGGTCCGCCTCGCTCGGTGTGACGGGCGGCGCGTTCGTGGGCGCCCTGGTGTCCTTCGCGCTCCTGATGCTGCTGCTGCGGCGCGGCGGACTCGACTCGGTGCGGATCGTGCTGACCGGGGTCGTGGTGTCGCAGCTGTTCACGGCGCTCACCTCGCTCGTCCTGATGGCGTCCGGCGACGCGGAGATGATCCGGGCGATCACCCAGTGGCTGCTCGGCTCGATGGCGCCCGCGCGCTGGGACGCGGTGGCCGTGACGGCCGCCGTGACGGCGGTGGGGCTGCTCGTCCTGTGGCTCAACTCGGCCGCCCTGGACGGCTTCTCGTTCGGCGCCGACACCGCCTCGTCGCTGGGCGTGGACGTCACGACGACGCGCCGGCTGCTCCTCGTCGTGACGTCGCTGATGACGTCGGTGGCCGTCGCGTCGGTGGGCGCGATCGGGTTCGTCGGCCTGATCGTGCCGCACGGCGTACGGTTCCTCGTCGGGCCCGGACACCGGGTGCTGGTCCCGCTGTCGGCGCTGGTGGGCGCCGTGTTCCTGGTGTGGACGGACGCCCTCGCGCGGGTCGCGTTCACGCCGCAGGAGGTGCCCGTCGGCGTGTTCACCGCGCTGCTCGGCGTGCCGCTGTTCCTGCTCGTCCTGCGCGGGCGGGGGGAGCTGTGAGGATCACCGCCGAGAACGTGAGCTGGGCGGTCGCGGGCAGGACGATCGTCGACGGCGTGTCCCTGGACGTGGCGCCGGGCGAGACCGTGGGCCTGATCGGGCCCAACGGGTCAGGGAAGTCCTCCCTGCTGCGGTGCCTGGCCGGGCTCCGGGCGCCCACCGCGGGCGTCGTCCGCTACGACCGGGAGCCGATCCACGCCTGGAGCGCCCGGCGCGTGGCCCGGCGCGTCGCCTTCGTGGAGCAGGCCGCCGACACCGACAGCGAGCTGCGGGTCGTGGACGTGGTGGGCCTGGGCCGGACGCCGTTCGGCGACCGGTGGCGCGGCTTCGACGCGCGCGACCGGGCCGTCGTGGACGCCGCCCTGGCACGGCTCGGCCTGACGGGCCTGCGCGAGCGCGCCTGGAAGGCCCTGTCCGGCGGCGAGCGGCAGCGCGCCCACATCGCCCGCGCACTCGCCCAGCAGCCGTACGCGATCCTGCTCGACGAGCCGACCAACCACCTGGACGTCAAGCACCAGTTGGAGCTGCTCGCCCTCCTCGCGGGCACCGACCAGACCGTCCTCGTCGCGCTGCACGACCTGTCGCTCGCCGCCCGCCACTGCGACCGGCTGCTCCTGCTGCGCGGCGGGCGCCTGGTCGCCGCCGGGCCGCCGAAGGACGTCCTGACGCCCGAGCTGCTCGCGGAGGTCTTCGAGGTCGACGCCGAGACGGGCCCCGACGCCCTCGGCCACCTCGCGGTCAGCTACCGCGGCCCCCTCCCCCACCCCCTCGCGGACTTCGACACCCCTACGGAAAAGGACAGTTGATGGACACCCAGGCCACCGGACCCGACCTGCTGCGGCAGCTGCCGCCGCCCCTGCCCGCCGAACGGATCGTCGCGCTCAACCAGCCGAAGGGCGATCTGCACACCACGCGCGCGTACGAGTGGAACGGCCTGACCTTCGACGTGCCGCCCGGCGTCTTCCTGCCCGGCGCGACCAGCCGGATGATCCACGAGCGGATCCTCGACGGCCGCATAGAGACCCGCGGTCTGCGCTACGGCGCCATGGGTGCCGGGCTCGGCGTCGAGGCCGTCGCCGCGGGGGTGCGCGGGGCGCGCGAGATCTACGCCATGGACGTGCACACCACCAGCGTCGCCACCGCGGCCCGGCACTACGCCCGGCTGGTCGGGCCCCGGGACGGCACCGCGTTCCTGCCCGCCGCGGGCGACCTCTTCGACGGCCTGCCGCCCGGCACGCGGCTCGACGTCGTCACCTTCAACCCGCCCGCCGTCAGCCAGGTGGTGAGCGAGGACCCCGACGTCGTACGCAACACGTGCGTCGGCGCGCCGCTGCTCGCGCGGTTCTTCGGGCAACTCGCCGAGCGGGAGCTGCTCGCGCCGGACGGCGTGGCGTACGTGATCGCGTCGAACACCGCCGATCTGCGCCGCATCGTCCAGGACGCCCAGGACCACGGCTTCACGCCGCGGGTCGTCTCCGTGCGCGACTGGCGCGACGGCGTCCTCACCTTCCTGTTCGCGTTCACCCGTGGAGGCCGGGCATGAAGCGCCCCGAGAACGTCACCGAGCTGCTCGACGCCGCCCTCGCGGGCGAACTGGGGCCGGACCCGGCGGAGTTGACGGCCACCAGCGTGTTCTGGGTCCATCACGGCACGCGCCTGGCCGGGGGCGATGTCACCTACCTCAACCAGTACGTCCTCGTCCGCGTCGGCGGGGCCTTCGGCGGCTGCGCCTTCGAGGCGGGCGAGATCGACCCGGCGATCTGCCGCGAGGCGTCGGGCAGTTCGCTCGCCGCGCTCCTCAAGGACGCGCCGACGCCGCTGCGCACGGCCGCCCTGGACGCCTATCTGGGCGCCGTGGCACCGCACCGGGAGGCGCCGGACGCCGAGCCCGTGACGCTGCCCGCGGGGCCGCCCGAGGTACGCGCCGTGGCCCGGGACGCGGCCGTCGCGGGCCTGCTCGACATCAGGCGGGGCGCCAAGGTGGCCCTGATCGGCGTCGTCAACCCGCTCGTCGCGGCGATCCGCGAGCGCGGCGGCGACCCGCTGCCCTGCGACTTCAACCTGCGCACGACGCAGTGGGGCGACCCGGTGAGCCGCGACATGCACGAGGTCCTGGACGCCGCCGACGCCGTCGTCGCCACCGGCATGACGCTGTCCAACGGCAGCTTCGACACGATCCTCGCGCGCTGCCGCGAGCGGGGCATCCCGCTGGTCGTCTACGCGCAGTCCGGCAGCGCGGTCGCGCGGGCCTTCCTGGGCGCGGGGGTGACCGCGCTGTCCGCGGAGCCCTTCCCGTTCTCGCAGTTCAGCGCCGAGCCGACGGTCCTGTACCGGTACCGGGCCGCGCCGGGCGACAAGGGCGGGGCGTGAGGGCCCGCGGCACGGGGCGTGCCGCCTGCCACCACGGCGAGATCCTCCAGGGCGTGTTCCTCGACGAGCGCGGGCGGCGCGTCGCGGGCCTGGTCACGCTGCCGCTCGCCGGGCTCGGCACCCGCGCGGAGTTCACCCGCCGCCGGGACACCGAGGACGTGACGGTGGTCCCGGCCGACCGGACCAAGGCCCTCCGTGCCGCCACGTACGCCCTCGCCGAGTGCGCGACACAGTGCCAAGTCCCGCTGTGCGGCGGTGAGTTGCGGCTCCACGGGGACATACCGGTCGGTCTCGGCATGGGTTCGTCCAGCAGCGACGTGATCGCGGCCGTGCGCGCGGTCGCCGACGCGTTCGGCGTGCGTCTCGCGCCGGAGGCGGTCGCGCGGCTCGCGGTGCGCGCCGAGCGCGCGTCGGACCCGCTGATGCTGGAAGGCCGCGCCCTGCTGTTCGCCCAGCGCGAGGGCCGCGTCCTGGAGGACCTCGGCGCGGCCCTGCCCCCGGCGGTCGTCGTCGGCTGCGCGCTCGGCGGCGGCAGGCCGGTGGACACGCTCGCGCTGCCCGCCCCCGCCGACGCGGACGCCGCCGACGTCCCCGGCTACGAGCGGCTGCGGGCCCTGCTGCGCCACGCCGTCGCCGCCGCCGACCCCGTGCTGCTCGGCCACGTCGCCACCGAGAGCGCGCGCCTGCGCCAACGCGTCCTGCCGCACGCGGAGTTCGGCGAGCTGACCGCCGTCGCGGGCCGCGTCGGCGCGGTCGGTGTGCAGATCGCGCACAGCGGCAGCGTGGCGGGCCTGCTCTTCGACCCCGCGGCGCCGGACCTGCGCGGCCGGGTGCGCGGCTGCCGCCGGGCCCTGGCGGCCGCGGGCATCCCCACCACCCACACCTTCCACACCACCGCCCCCACGCCTGCGACCCCGAGCGAGGAGCCCCCGCATGGACGAGCACATCGCGGAAGCGATCGGCCGCCCCGACCTGATACGCGTAGCCGACGGGTTCGTCTGCCTGCGCTTTGAGACCATGAAGGTGGTCTCGGCCCTCGCGGCCGTGCGCCACCTCCTGGACACCGGCGCGGTCCGCCGCGGCGACACGCTGCTCGACAGTTCGAGCGGCATCTACGCCTACGCGCTCGCGCTCGCCTGTCACCGCTACGGCATGCGCTGTCACATCGTCGGCTCCACCACCGTCGACCGCACCCTGCGCACCCAACTGGCCGTGCTCGGCGCCCACGTCGAGCAGATGCCGCCGAGCGACGACCTGAAGCTGGACCAGAAGCGGCGCGTGGCCCGCGTCCACGAGATCCTGCGCGAGCACCCCGAGTACTTCTGGATGCGCCAGTACCACGACGACATCCACTACCTCGGCTACGAGGCGATCGCGGACCGCGTCTGCGAGGAGACCGGCGCCGACGGCGGCCTCACCCTCGTCGGCGGCGTCGGCTCCGGCGCCTCGACCGGCGCCCTGGCCCGCTACTGCCGGGCCCGCCGCCCCGATGTGCGGCTCGTGGGCGTGCAGCCCTTCGGCAGCGTCACCTTCGGCAGCGAGCACGTCGCCGACCCGGAGATCATCATCGCCGGGATCGGCAGCTCCATCCCGTTCGCCAACGTCTCCCACAAGGCGTACGACACCGTGCACTGGCTGTCCTTCGACACCGCGCTCGCCGGAAGCGTGGACCTGCTGCGGCGGCACGCGCTCTTCGCGGGCCTGTCCACCGGCGCCGGATACGCGGCGGCGCGCTGGGAGCACGCCCACGCCCCCGGCCGCACCACGGTGTTCGTCGCCGCCGACACCGGCCACCGCTACGTGGACACCGTCTTCGCCCGGCACGCGGAGGCGGCCCCGCTGGAGTCCCTCGCGCCGCGCACCGTCACGTCCCCCGACGAGCTCGCGCTGCCCTGGGCGCGGATGGAGTGGTCCGGCGCGGCGGCCCCGGCCGCCGCGGGAACAGAGTCCGCGCGGGCGTCGTTGCAGCGGACCTAGACAGAGATCGTTCCGGGGCCGGGGGGCGTGGTGGAGGACGAGGCGGGCGACGTCACCGCGTACGCCGTGGACGCGGTGCGGCGGCTCGTCGCCGTGGACGCGGCACACGGCGCGCGGGCCGCCGTGCCGCTGGTGCGCGCGGCCCTGCGAGAGCTGCCCGCCGGGGCGGGGCGCGCGGACAGCGACCGGCTCGCCGCCCTCGCCGAGCTGTACGAGGTCGCCGGGTGGATCCTCTTCGACGCGGGCCACCACCGGCGGGCGCACCGGCTCAACGCCCGCGCGCTCGCCCTCGCGGAGCGGTGCGGCGACCGCTGGACGGCCCGTCTCACGCTCCTGAACGACAGCATGCTCCTGACCCACACCGGCCGCCCCCGCGCCGCGCTGGCCGCCGCCGCCCGCGCGCGGGGGCCGCGGCCGCTGCCGCCGCGCGTGGCGAGCCTCGTCCTGATCCGGGAGGCGCACGCGACCGCGCTGCTCGGCGCCCGGCGGGAGCCGCACGCGCTCCTCGCGAGGGCCGGGAGCCTGTTCCTCGACGGCGTCTCGCGGCACGACCCGCCGTGGGCCTGGTGGCTCGACGAGTGGGAGCTGCTCGGCCACCGCGGCTGGATCCTCGCCCGGCTCGGCGACACCGAACGGGCCGTGCCCGCGCTGCACCGCGCCGCCAGCGCGCCCGGCCCCTCCTACCGGCATCTGTTCACCGCCCAGCTGCTCGCGGCCCTCGTCCGGGCCGGGGCCTGGCGGGACGCGGAGCGGCTCGTCACGGACCTCGCGCCGCGCGCCCGGGGCATCGGCTCCGCGCGCACCACGGAGGTCCTCGGGCGGATCGCGCACCGCCTGCGGGAGCCCGGCGCCGCGCCCCCGTCCCTGCGGGACGCCGCCGTGTTCCTCCTGGAGTCACTGCCCGCTACCGGTCCGGCTCGTCGTCCATGAGGCCGAGGTCGGGCGGCACGAGCGTGGTGGACTCCACCAGGCCTCTGAGCAGGTTGTGCAGCAGGCTGTTGTCGGACGGGCGGCCCATCGACGTGTCGTGCAGGAGCGGGTACGGAAAGCCGCTGTCGTGCAGCCTGCGCCGCACGGCCTCGATCCGGTACTCGATCCTGCGCTCCCCCCAGAGCTCGTCGGGGCGCAGAAAGGCGAGCTGCTTGGCCGCCCTGAGGTACGTCAGCGGGCGCGGGCTCTCCTCGTACAGCAGGTACTCCTGGCCGAGGACGACGAGCAGCAGCCGCTCCTCGTCGGACAGCGGCCACCGCTTGGGCGGCACGGTGTCGGCGCGGCGCCGTGAGACCGGGCCCAGGTCGTCGTGGCCCGTGACGTACAGCTCGACCAGGTGCTCGCGGTAGCCGGAGCCGCGCACGAACAGCGGGGTGTAGCCCGGCGCGAGCGGCACCGGCTCGGTGCTGGTGTGCATCATCCGGCCGCGCGGCAGGCGCAGCAGCTGCCGCCCCGTGTTGCGCAGCCACCAGGTGCGGTCGCGGTACGTCAGTTCGCCGTGGTGGCGGCTCACCATCAGGTCGTGCTCGCCGACGCCGAGGTCGACCTCGGGCCCGTCGCCGCGCCCGAACCGCACGGTCAGACCGGGGCGCGGCGGGGCCCGGAGATCGCCGGTGACGGTGCGCGCGTGCAAGGTGCCCACCGGCGCGGGCGCCACACCGCGCGCAAGGCTCGCGGAACCGTTCATGTCCGCCAGTGTGGCCCGCCCCTTACGGGACCCGTCCCGGGAGCGCCCCGTAAGGGGCGCGGGGCTGTGCCGATATGCGGCTCCGCCGCGCGGGCGCGACCAGCCACACACAGCCCGCAGGCGAAGTACTCAGCGAATGCCTGCCACCGCATCCCCGGCCAAGCGCAGCGCGAGGCGGCGCAGCCGGTCCTCGGAAGGGTCGCCACCGACGGTGACATTGAGGGTCTCGACGGCCCGGCCGCCGTCGCCGTAGGCACGGTGCACCACGCGGACGCGACACGTGCGCGGCCCCTCCGCCCCCGGCTCCACGACGGCGCGGCGCCCACCGACGCGGGTGAGCGCACCGTCGCCCGCGTCCGGCGACGGCCCCTGGTCGAAGCGGAGTTCCAGCCAGAGGTCACCGGTGGTGCTCGCCCACTCGCAGTCCCAGTTACCGAAGCCGACGTCGGGGTCGCGGGCGTCGACGCCGGGGATGGCTTCGAGGGCCCGCGCGTCCAGGAGCGCGCAGGCGTCCTCGTGGACGAGGGAGCCGGGCGCGGCCTCGGGGCGGCGGGCGAGCGGCCCGTCGTTGAGCCGCCGCACGGCCACGCGGGTGGCGGCGTCGGCCATGGCGCACAGCCGCGCCACGCTGTCGTCGGAGCCGTCGTTCTGCGCGACGACGGTGACGTGCGCGTCGCGGTCGGTGGCCGGAAGCATCGTACGGACGCAACTGTCGCTGTCGGCCGCCTCCTTGACCACGGCCACGCTGCCCTCGGTGCGGTGGGGCCGCGGGAGTCCGGAGCCGCCGCCGGTGTCGAAGTGGAACTGGACGTCCACGGGGTCGTCGCCGCCGGTGTCGACGAGGATGTCGCAGCGGTCGAAGTTGCCGTAGTCGCGGTCGAGTTCGGCCTCGCCGAAGCGCTTGAGGGCGGCCGGGTCCGCGAGGGCGCACGGGTCGACGGTGCGGTGGTCGCCCAGGACCGGGGCCGTCCGCTTCCTGTCGGGCCCGTCGTCCCCGTCGTCCGGCCACAGCCGCGGCAGCCACACGGCGGCGGCGAGCGTCACCACGGCCACGGCCGCCACGATCACGAACTGCCGTGATCTGCCGGGCAGGGCGATCCGGCCGGAACTCTCGCTGTCCTGGCCGACCCCCTCGCCGTCGCCGTCCATGTCCCCGCGCGGCAGCGGCTCCTGGGGGCCCGCGATCCCGGCGAGCAGCCGGCCCGCCTCGGCCGCGGCGGGGCGGTTCTTCGGCGCGGGGTCGAGCATCGCGGGAAGCAGCTCGCCGAGCGGCCCGAGGCCGGGGCCGAGGGCGACCTCGCCGCGCTCGGCCTGCCGCTCGGCGACGAACGGGTCGACGTCGCCGCCGGTCAGCGGGCGCGGCGGGCGGCCGGTAACCAGGGTGTGCAGCAGGGCGGCGAGGGAGAAGACGTCCGACGCCGGTTCGGGGCGGCCCCTGACGACCTCGGGGGCGGCGTAGTCGGGCGTGTAGCTGAGCGCGCCGGGCGAGGTGATGGTCTCCTGCCCGCCGACCCGGTAGGCGGCGCCGAAGTCCGCGAGCTTGGCGAGGCCTTCGGGCGTGGTGACGACGTTGCCGGGCTTCACGTCGCCGTGCACGATCCCCTCGGCGTGCAGCGCGGCGAGCGCGGCCGCGACCTGGGCGCCGACGCGCGCGGCCCGCCGCGGCGCGAGCGGCGGCCGGTCGGCGAGGCTGCCCCCGGACACGTACTCCATGACCAGCCAGGACGCGGTCCTGCGGCGCGGCAGGGAGCAACGGCCCTCGGGCAGCGTGAGCACGTCGTGCAGGGTGACGACGTGGGGGTGGCTGAACCGCGCGAGGGCGCGCGCCTCCGCCTCGATGCGGTCGAACTCCCGGCGGTCGGACCGGGTGCCGCGCCGGTCGCGCCGCCGCAGCCGCTTGAGGATGACCTGGCGGGGCAGCCGCTGGTCGCGGGCGATCCACACCTCGCCCATGCCCCCGTGGAGGGGGCCGCGCACCAGTCGGTAGCGCCCGCCGACCGTCGTGCCCCGGCGCACACCCGCTCCCCTCAGCCGTGGTCCGGACCCCGCGGGCGGCCGTGGGCGGCCACGCGCTCCCCGAACCTACTGCGCGCGCAGGGCATGCCACAGGGCCTTCACCGGATGTCCGCGCAGTGCGTGCGGCGCGGTCCCCCGTGCCCCTTTCAGGGGCGCTCCCGGTGGTCGAAGGCGATCAGCGGATCGCCGGTCAGCGGATGGTCCACGACGGCCGCCCGGACGCCGAACACCTCGGCGAGCAGCACTGGCGTGAGCACCTCGCGCGGCGGCCCGGAGGCGACGACGCGGCCGCCGTGCAGCACGTGCAGGCGGTCGCAGACGGAGGCGGCCGCGTTGAGGTCGTGCAGGGACACCAGGGTGGTGCGCCCCTTGCCGCGCAGCAGCGCGAGCAGCTCCACCTGGTGGCGCACGTCGAGGTGGTTGGTCGGCTCGTCGAGCACGAGGACGTCGGGCTCCTGGGCGAACGCGCGGGCCAGCAGGACGCGTTGCCGCTCGCCGCCGGACAGGGCCGCGAAGCGGCGCCCGGCCGCGCCGTCCATGCCGACCTCGGCGAGGGCGCGCGCGACGGTGTCCCGGTCGGCCGCGTCGTCCCCGGCGAACGCCCGCTTGTAGGGGGTGCGGCCCATCGCGACGACCTCGCGCACGGTCAGCTCGACGTCCGCGCCCCGCTCCTGCGGCAGCGCGGCGACGTGCCGGGCCGACCGGGCGGGGGTCAGCTCGCGCAGATCGGTGCCGGACAGGAGCACCCGGCCCGCGGCGGGCCGCAGATGGCGGTAGACGGTGCGCAGGAGCGTGGACTTGCCGCTGCCGTTCGGGCCGACGAGCCCGGTGATCTGCCCCTCGGCGGCGACGAGGTGCGCGCCCGCGACGACGGTGCGCCCGGCGTAGGCGACGGACAGGTCCTCGATGTCAACGCGCATGGGGTCTCAACTCCCTTCCTTCAGGCGCCGGTCGAGCAGGAACAGCAGCGCCGGAGCGCCGATCAGCGAGGTGACGACGCCGACGGGCAGCTCCTGCGCGTCCATGGCCGTCCGGCACACGATGTCGACGACGACCATGAGGACCGCGCCGCCGAGCGCGGACAGCGGCAGCAGCCTGCGGTGGTCGTCGCCCACGAGGAGGCGGCAGGTGTGCGGCACCATCAGGGCGACGAAGGCGATCGCCCCGGACACCGCCACCAGGGAGCCGGTCAGGACGCTCGTCACCACGAACAGCTCGCGGCGCAGGCGCCCCACGTCGACGCCGAGCCCGGCCGCCGTCTCGTCGCCCATCAGGAGGGCGTTGAGGCCGCGGGCCCGCGCCTGGAGCAGCACCAGGGCGGCCGGAACGGTCACCGCGGGCACGGCGATCAGCTGCCACGTGGCCCCGCTGAGGCTGCCCATGAGCCAGAAGAGCACGCTGTGCGTCTGCTGTTCGTCCCCGGCCTGGAGCACCAGATAGCTGGTGAACCCGGACAGGAACTGGCCGATCGCGACCCCGGCGAGCACGAGCCGCAGCGGTGCGAAGCCGCCGCCGCGCCGGGCCACGGCCCACACCAGGGCGAAGGTCACGAGGGCGCCCGCGAACGCCGCCCCGGAGAGCCCGAGCGCGCTGCCCGCGCCCGCCCCGAGGACGATCGCGGCGACGGCCCCGAGGGACGCGCCATTGGAGACCCCGAGGAGGTACGGGTCGGCCAGCGGGTTGCGTACGAGGGCCTGCACGGCGGTGCCGACCAGGCCGAGCCCGGCGCCGACGAGGGCGGCGAGCAGGGCGCGCGGCACCCGCAGCTGCCACACGATCAGGTCGCTGGTGCCCGGCCTGGGCGCGGCGCCGGTCAGCCTGCGCGCGACGACGCCCCACACCTCGCCCGGCGGCAGCGACGTGGAGCCCCAGGAGACGGCCGCCGTGAGCGCCGCGAGGAGGAGCAGGGCGAGGCCCGCGGCGACGGGCCACGCGGGCAGGACCCGCGCGTCGCCGTCGGCGGGGCCCGCGCGCTTGCTCGCCGTGCGCGGTGAGGCCACGGCTAGCGGACCTTGCCGGGGTGGAGGGCCTTGGCGATGCGCACCACGGTGTCGGCGTTGGAGACGCCCGCGATGGTGGTGGCCTCGGACCCGATGCGCAGGAACCTGCCCTTCTTCACCGCGCGCAGGCCCTTGGTGGCCGGGTTGCTCTCCAGCCACTTCCTGGCCTCGTCGAAGGCCTTCTCGTTGGCCGCGGCGCTGCCCCGGTTGCGGACGCCGAGCTGGATCCAGTCCGGGTTCTTGGAGACCACGTCCTCCCAGCCGACCTGCTTGAACGCGCCGTCGCAGGACGCGAAGACGTTCCGGGCGCCCGCGAGGGTGATCACCGCGTGGGCGATCTGGCGGTTGCAGACGGCGGTGGGCGCCTTGGTCCCGGCGTCGTAGTCGAAGAAGAAGTAGGTGGGCCGCTTCCGCTCGGGGACGCCGCGCACCGCCGTGCGCACGGAGGCCAGCTTCGTCCGCATGCCGTCGACGAGTTCCGCGGCCGTGCTCCGGTTGCCGGTGACGGCGCCGAGCGCGGTGATGTCCCGCTCGACGGCGGACAGGTCGGTCACGGGGCCCTCGCGGTCCTGCGCGCAGGCGGTGGACTTCAGGTAGATGTGCTTCATGCCGACCGCCTTGTACTCCTCGGGGGTCGGGGCGTCGCCCATGCCGCCGCCCATGCCGCCCATGGAGGCGAAGCTGTCGATGTACAGATCGGCGCCCGAGCCGAGCAGCTTCTCCTTGGGGATCACGGACCGGCTGAGCACCTTCACGTCGTCCGCACGCTTCCCGAGCGCCCCGGGCAGCGTGCCCTTGCCGGGCGGGAAGCCCGTACCCGCGACGCGGTCCCCGGCGCCGAGCCTGAGCAGCAGCTCCAGGGCGGCCGCGTTGCTGGTCACGATCTTCTTGGGCGCGGCGGCGAAGCTGGTCGCGTTCCCCTCGCAGTCGGTGACCCGCACCGGGAACCCCGCGGCCGCGCCGTCCCCGGCGGAGCCGTCCGCGCCGTCACCGCCACCGCCGCAGCCCGAGACCAGCAGGCCGCACACCACGGCCGCCGCACCCCACCCCGTACGCGTACGCATCTCTTGTCTCCTGGACCCGTTTCGAGGCCGGGCCTCGCGCACCGGCAGCCCAGGAGTCGCGCCGGTGGCCCGCCGGGTTCCCGGCACCTCGGCGCGGGCACGGGGCGACCGCTCCGCGCGGCCCGTGAAACCCCCGAAGTCGCCCTCCGCGAGGCGCCTTTGCACACCCACCGGAATTGTTATTCCTGCTACAATCCAGCGAAAATTCGGACCAGAGTCTGGGGAGGACTCCGATGGCCGATGAAATACCCGCAGCCGAGAATGCCGAGACCGCGACACTCGGTCCCGGCTGCTTCTGGTCCTTCGACGCGGTGATGCGCCGGACCCCCGGTGTCACATCAAGTGTCGCGGGTTTCGCGGGAGATCACGGACCCCCGCCCAACTACGAGGACTACGAACGTCACGGGCTCAATCCGCAGAAGTTCGTAGAGGCAGTAAAACTGACGTTCCAGCCGGACAAGATCTCCTTCGAGGACGTACTCACCCTGTTCTTCCAGAGCCACGATCCGACCACTCCGAACCAGAGCGGCGCGGATCGCGGAACCGTTTACCACTCGACGATCTTCTACGCCGACGAAGACCAGCGCGTGCGTTCCGAAAAGGTCATGCAGCGGGTGCGGCAGGAACTGGGGCAGAGCATCGTGACCGATCTCCGGCCCTACCAGCAGTTCTTCGAGGCCGACCCCGATCAACAGGATTTCTACAACAAGAACCGATTCCAGCCGTACTGTCGCGCGGTCATAGAACCGAAGCTCCGCAATCTCGGAATCGACGTCGACTGAGGCACGACGCCGACCGCCGCACGGGAAGGCCCTGACCGAAACGCCGGTCAGGGCCTTCAGGCCCGTGGGGGGTCCGTCACGCGAAGGCCGCCGTCCAGTCCACGGCGACGCCGTGCACATACGCCTCCGCGAGCGCGGCGAGGAACCGGGCGCCGCCGCCGTCCTCGTTGCGCAGCGTCGCCATCAGGGCCGCCGGGCGCCCGAGCTCCTCCACGATGTCCTGCATGCCGACCGTGAGCACCGGCTGGGCGCTGCACTCCACGAAGACCTCGTGGCCGTCGGCGACCAGCGAACGGACGGCGTCGTCGAACCGGACCGTCTGCCGCAGGTTCCGGTACCAGTACTCCGCGTCGAGCCCTTCGGTGTCGAGGCGCCGCCCGGTCACCGTGGAGTAGAACGGCACCCCGCCCGGCTGCGGCCGTACGCTCGCCGCCAGGTCGAGGAGGGTCTCCCGCAGGTCCTCCACGTGCGGCGAGTGCGCGGCGAAGTCCACGCCCGGCACCCGCCAGCGCATCATCCGGGCCGCCCGCAGCGCGGCGCCGAAGTCGGCCATCGCGGCCACGTCGCCCGACACCGTGAGGGTGGCGGGGCCGTTCACCGCGGCCACCGAGAGGGTGCCCTCCCAGTCGGCGAGCAGCGCGCGCACCTGGTCGCCCGGGGCGAGCACGGTCAGCATCTCGCCCCGGCCGCGGATCTTCGTCAGGGCCTGGCTGCGCAGCGCGACGATCCGCGCGGCGTCGTCGAGGGACAGGGCGCCCGCGACGTGCGCGGCCGCGATCTCGCCCTGCGAGTGGCCGACCGCCGCGCCCGGCTCCACGCCGAAGCGGCGCCACAGCCGCGCCAGGGACACCATCATCGAGAACAGCACGGGCTGCACGACGTCCACCTGGTCAAGCGGCGGGGTGCCGGGCACGCCGCGCAGCACGTCCTCCAACGACCAGTTCAGATACGGCGAGAGGGCCTTCTCGCAGTCCCGGACCGCCTCGGCGAACACGGGCGAGGCGTCGAGCAGCGCCACCGCCATGCCGGCCCACTGGGTGCCCTGGCCGGGGAACACGAACACCGGCCGGGTGCCCCCTCGGGCCCGCCGGGGCGCCTGGCCGGTGATCACGTGCGGCGCGGGCCGCTCATCGGCGAGCGCGCGCACCCCGTCGAGCAGCTCGGCGCGGTCGCGCCCGATGACCACGGCCCGGTGCTCGCCCGCGGCCCCGGCCGCCACCAGCGACCGGCCCACCTCGGCGAGCGGGGCGGCGTCCGCCGCAGGGCCCGATTCGAGCCGGGCGAGGAGGCGCGCCGCCTGGGCGCGAAGGCCCGCCGCGCTGCGCCCGGACAGCACCCATGGCACCGTGCCGGTCACTGCGCCGATGCGAAGGTCTGGTGTGGCGGGCTTGGTCACGAGCACTCCTCGTCGCTGCCAATCGGGGACCGCGCAGCGCCTGATCGCTGCCAATCGGTGGACCGTGCGGCGCACGATATCCCGCACCCCCGGAACTGCCGCCCACCGCGCGGTAATTCCGCCGGTCAGAGGCGGTTACCAGGCAGTTACCCGCCGTGGCCGAAAGCGCGTATAGGCTGCCCGCACCCAGTCGCGTCCGCTTTCCGTTAGGGAGGCTACTCGTTGTCAGGCTGCCCGACTTCGCAGGCCACTATTCCTGCGCGTCCCCAGATCACGTCCACCAGTTCCCTGCTGCATCTACTGCGCCCCGCGGACGACTCCGTACTCCATTTACCGGCGACGAATCCACTGCTGGTCGAGGAGGTAGTCGCCCGTGTCGGTTCGGGTGCGACCGGCTGGGCGATCGAGAACAGCCGCCTGCTGCTTGCCGAACTCTCCGGAGAGCCGTTCGCCCGTTTCGACCAGAAATCCCGCAGCGAAACCCGG
This sequence comes from Streptomyces spectabilis, assembly GCF_008704795.1. NCBI lineage: Bacteria > Bacillati > Actinomycetota > Actinomycetes > Kitasatosporales > Streptomycetaceae > Streptomyces > Streptomyces spectabilis. The sequence goes on from NZ_CP023690.1 coordinate 3,269,743, forward strand.
CTCGTCGAAGCGATAGCGCTCTGGGTGGTCCTGCGGCTCAGCGGCATCAGATCCATCACCGGCGTGCTGTCCGCGGAGCTCACCCACACCATTCGGGAACGCATCTCGGACAACACGACGGTCGACCACGTCCTGCGCTATGTCCGGGCCGCGCACGCGAGTTTCACCCGTGAGCTGTTCGAGTTCCGCGACGCGGTGATCCCCGCCGAGGACCAGGCGGCGATGATGCGGTCCATTTCCTCCGATCTGTTCGAGGGAATGGAGACCCTGTCCGCCACGGTCGCCGAGAAGTTCGCCGCCGAGCGCGACCGCTGGTTCGCCGGGTCCGTGGGCGAGCGCCTTGAGCTGGTGTCCTCGATACTGAAGGGCAAGCCGGTCGACACCATGAGGGCGCTGCGCCAGCTCGGGTACGACCTGACGCTGCACCACGTCGCGCTCGTCCTGTGGCAGGACGAGATCAGCCCGGACAGCAGCCGCGACCTGGAGGCCACGGCGCTGCGCCTGCTCGACCAGGTCGGCTGCTCCTCGATGCTGATGCTGCCCGCCGGTCCCGGGCGCCTGTGGGCGTGGGGCGGCCGCGCCACCGACCGGCCGGCCGAACTGCGGCGCTCCGACAAGCCCGTGGACCTGCCCCCGCACATCCACGTCGCCTCCGGGCTCCCGGGCGACGGCGTGGCCGGCTTCCAGCGCTCCCACGAGCAGGCCGTCACCGCGGAGCGGGTCGGCGGCATCATCGAGCCAGGACCGTTCGGACTCTGCGACTACGGCGACCTGGAGCCGGTGATCCTGCTCGGCAACGACGCCGAGGCCGCCGCCGACTTCGTACGCCGCGAACTCGGCCCGCTCGCCGCCGACAACAGGTCCATGGCCGCGCTGCGCGAGACCGTGCGCTGCCTCCTCGACAACGAGCGCGGCGTCGCCATCACCGCCAAACACCTGCACATCGCGAAGAACACCGTGGTCTACCGGGTGAAGAAGGCGGAGCAACTCCTCGGGCGGTCCCTGCGCGAGGACCGCCTCCGCTTGCACCTCGCGCTGTACCTGGCGGGACGGCTCGGCACCTCGGTGCTCGCCGACCACGATCCCGCGTCAGGCCTTGAGAACTCGATTCGGGCGGTAGCCAAATGAGCGGTCAGCAGATGAACAAGGACGAGAAGCTCCTCGACTACCTCAAGTGGGTCACCGCCGACCTGCACAAGGCCCGGGCCCGGGTCGAGGAGTTGGAGGCGGGCCGCTCCGAGCCCATCGCCATCGTCGGCATGGGCTGCCGCTACCCCGGCGACGTGTCGACGCCCGACGAGCTGTGGCGCGTGGCCGCCGACGGCGTCGACGCCATCTCCGGCTTCCCCGCCGACCGCGGCTGGGACGTGGACGGCCTGTACGACCCGGACCCCGACGCCGTCGGCAAGGTCTCCGCACGCGAGGGCGGGTTCCTCAGCGACGTGAAGGGCTTCGACGCGGCGTTCTTCGGGATATCCCCGCGCGAGGCCCTCGCGATGGACCCGCAGCAGCGGCTGCTCCTGGAGACCACGTGGGAGGCCGTCGAGCGGGCCCGCATCGACCCGCGCTCGCTGCGCGGCAGCGACACCGGCGTCTTCGTCGGCGTGATGTACACGGGCTACGCGTCCGAGGTCGACGCCTCGGCCGCGGGCACCGAGGGCTACATGATGACCGGGATGCTGACCAGCGTCGCCTCCGGCCGGATCTCCTACCTCCTCGGCCTGGAGGGTCCGACGGTCACCGTGGAGACGGCCTGCTCGTCGTCGCTGGTGTCGATCCACCAGGCCGTGACGGCGCTGCGCGGCGGCGAGTGCTCGCTGGCCCTCGCGGGCGGGGCGATGGTCCTGCCGGTGCCCGACCCCTTCGTGGAGTTCTCGCGCCAGCGCGGTCTGTCTCCCGACGGCCGCTGCAAGGCGTTCGCGGCCGCCGCGGACGGCACGGGCTTCTCCGAGGGCGTCGGCGTCCTGGCCCTCGCGCGGCTCTCCGAGGCCCGGCGGCGGGGCCTTCCGGTCCTCGCGGTGATCCGGGGCACCGCCGTGAACTCCGACGGCGCCTCCAACGGCCTGACCGCGCCGAGCGGCCCGTCCCAGCAGCGCGTCATCCGCGCGGCCCTCGCCAACGCCGGGCTCTCCCCCGCCGAGGTGGACGTCGTCGACGCGCACGGCACCGGCACGATGCTCGGCGACCCGATCGAGGCCCAGGCCCTGCTCGCCACGTACGGCCAGTCCCGGCCCGACGACCAGCCGCTGCTGCTCGGCTCGTTGAAGTCGAACATCGGCCACACGCAGGCCGCCGCGGGCGTCGCAGGCGTGATCAAGATGGTCATGGCCATGCGCCACGGGGTCGTACCGCGCACCCTCCACATCGACGAGCCCACACCGGCCGTCGACTGGACCGCCGGTTCGATCGAGCTGGTCACCGAGGAGCGCCCCTGGCCGACGACCGGCCGCCCGCGCCGCGCCGCCGTCTCCTCGTTCGGCGTCAGCGGCACCAACGCCCACCTGATCGTCGAGCAGGCTCCGGTGGAGGAGCCGTCGGCGGAGGAGTCGGCCGGTTCGCTGCCGGTGGTGCCTGTGGTGGTGTCGGCGCGTTCGCCGGAGGCGTTGCGGGCGCAGGCCGAGCGGTTGGCCGCCGTGGTGGGCGCGGGGGCCGCGCCGTTGGATGTGGGGTTGTCGTCGGCGGGGTCGCGGTCGGTGTCGTTCGAGCACCGGGCGGTGGTTTTGGCGGGCGATGGTGAGGAGTTGGTGTCCGGGTTGGGGGTGCTGGCGGCTGGTGGGTCGGTGCCGGGTGTGGTGTCGGGGGTCGCGGGTGAGGGGCGTACGGCGTTCTTGTTCACGGGGCAGGGGGCTCAACGTCCGGGGATGGGGCGGGAGTTGTACGACACCTTCCCGGTGTTCGCCGCTGCCTTCGATGAGATCTGTGCCGGGTTCGAGGGGTTGCTGCCGGGGTCGTTGAAGGAGGTGGTCTTCAGCGGCGAGGGGCTGGATGAGACGGGGTGGACACAGCCCGCGCTGTTCGCCTTCGAGGTGGCGTTGTTCCGCCTTGTGGAGTCCTTCGGGGTGGTGCCGGACTTCGTGACCGGGCACTCCATCGGTGAGCTGGCGGCGGCGCATGTGGCGGGTGTTCTCAGCCTGGAGGATGCGTGCACGGTGGTGGCCGCGCGGGGCCGTCTGATGCAGGCCCTCCCGGTGGGCGGGGCGATGATCGCGGTGCAGGCGGCTGAGGCCGAGGTCCTTGAGCTGCTGGAAGGCCACGAAGCCCAGGCCGGGATCGCGGCGGTCAACGGACCGACCTCCCTGGTGGTTTCCGGGGCCGAGGATGTCGTCACGCGGATTGCGGAGGTGTTGCGGGAGCGGGGTCGTAAGACGAACCGGCTCACGGTCAGTCATGCCTTCCACTCCCCGCTGATGGAGCCGGTCCTGGAGGAGTTCGCGGCCGTCGTGAAGGGGGTGACTTTCGCGGAGCCGACGATCCCCATGGCCGCTGATACCACGCTGGTGTGTTCGGCCGGGTACTGGGTGGATCACATCCGTCAGGCGGTCCGTTTCGCCGATCATGTCGTACGGCTGCGGGAGCGGGGGGTGTCCCGGTTCCTGGAGATCGGTCCGGACGGGGTGTTGACGGCGATGGGGGCGCAGAGCGTGGAGGCGTCGTTCACGGCGTTGCAGCGCCGGGATCAGCCTCAGGTGCGGACCGCGCTGACCGGGCTCGCGCAGGTGTACGCGGCGGGGCAGGGGGTGGAGTGGGCGCGGGTGTTCGCGCACACCCCGGCGGCTCTGGTGGACCTGCCGACCTACCCCTTCCAACACCAGGACTACTGGCTCGACAGCACCTCGGCGGCCGCGCGGCACACGACCGGGCTCGGCCTGGCCGCGCCGGGGCATCCGTTCCTCACCACGGCCATCGAACTCGCCGGTGGTGAGGGCGCGGTGTTCACCGGGCGGCTCTCGCTGCACGCCCACCCCTGGCTCGACGGCCACCGCGTCGGAGGGACCGCGACGCTGCCCTCGGCCGCCCTGGTCGAGCTCGCGGTCCGCGCCGGTGACGAGACCGGCTGCTCCGGCGTCGCCGAGCTGACGGTCGACGCCCCGCTGACCGTCCCCGAGAGCGGTGGCGTCCAAGTGCAGGTGGCCATCGGCGCGGCGGGCGAGGACGCGTACCGGAGGGTCACCATCAGCTCACGGCCCGACCGGGACGACCCGGCCGCGCCGTGGCGGACGCACGCCACCGGCCTGCTCACCGAGGCGCAGCCCGCACCCCTTGTCTCCCTGGAGGCCTGGCCGCCGCCGGGCGCGACCCCGGCCGCGCTCGACGGCTTCTACCAGCGGCTCGAAGAGAAGGGGTACGCGCACGGGCCGGTGTTCCAGGGGCTGCGGGCGCTGTGGCAGCGGGACGACGACCTGTTCGCCGAGGTGGGGCTGCCCGACGACGCGGACCTGGACGCCTTCGGCCTGCACCCCGCGCTGCTCGACGCCGCGCTGCACCCGCTGCTCGCCGCGGGGCGCGACACCACGGGCCTGTCCTGGCACGGCTTCAACCTGTACGCCTCCGGGCCGCGCACGCTGCGGGTCTGGCTCAGGTCCAAGGGCGAGGACGCCTTCCGGCTTTGGCTGGCCGACGACTCGGGCGAACCGGTCGCCGAGGCCCGCGCGCTGCGGCCGGGTCCGGTGGCGCCCGCCGAGCGGCTCGGCGGGGCGGCCGGCGACTCGCTGTTCCACGTGGTCTGGTCGCCGGTCGCCCTGCCCGACCCGGAGGACCTCACGCCCACCCGCCTGGCCGTGCTCAGCGACACACCGCTGGACGGCGTCGGGCGCCGCGTCGAGAGCGTCGCGGACGCCGCGGGGGACGTCCTCGTGGCCGTACTCGACGTGCCGTCGGGGGACGACACGGTGGCGGCCGCGCACCGGAGCACCCTGCGGGCGCTCGAACTGGTCCAGGACGGTCTCGCCCTGGAGACGTCCCGGCTCGTCCTGGTCACGAGGAACGCCGTCGCCACCCACGACGGCGAGGACGTCGACCTCGGCTCGGCCCCGGTGTGGGGTCTGGTCCGGTCGGCCCAGGTCGAGAACCCCGGCCGCATCACGCTTGTCGACCTCGACGGCGACCCGGCGAGCACCGGACGCCTCGCCGCCGCGATCGCCTCGGGACACGAGCAGGTGGCACTCCGCGCGGGCCGCGCGAGCACCCCCCGCCTTGCCCGGGTGCGCCCGGCCGCCCCGGCCGCGCCGCAGCCGGAGTTGGCGCCGGGCGGCACGGTGCTGATCACGGGTGGTACCGGGGCGCTGGGTGCCTTGTTCGCCCGGCACCTGATCACCTCGTACGGTGTCGAGCACCTGGTCCTCACCAGCCGCAGAGGTGAAGAGGCGCCCGGCGCGGCGGAGTTGGCCGACGAACTGACCCGGCTCGGCGCGCGGGTGCGGATCGCAGCCTGTGACGCATCGGACCGCGAGGCCCTCAGGGCCGTCCTCGACGCCGTGCCCGCCGACCACCCCCTCACCGGCGTCGTCCACACCGCCGGCGTCATCGACGACGGCATCATCACCGCCCTCACCCCAGAACGCCTCACCACCGTCCTGCGGCCCAAGGTCGACGCCGCCTGGCACCTCCACGAACTCACCCACGACCAACCCCTCACCCTCTTCGCCCTCTTCTCCTCGGTCGCGGGTGTCATCGGGTCGCCGGGGCAGGCCAACTACTCGGCCGCCAATCTGTTCCTCGACGCGCTCGCGCAGCACCGCAGGGCGAACGGCCTCCCGGCCGACTCGCTCGCCTGGGCGGCGTGGGCGCAGGAGCACGGCATGGCGTCGCGGCTCTCCGAGGTCGACCGGAACCGGGCCACGCAGTCGGGTCTGCGGCCCATCGCGCCGGAGGAGGGCCCCGAGTTGTTCGACGCGGCGCTCGCCTCCGCGTACCCGATGACGGTGCCGATGCACCTCGACGTCACCCTGCTCGAACGGCAGCCGGGCCCGCTCTTCCCGGTGCTGCGGAGCCTGGTCCGCAGGCCGGAGCGGCGCGTGGTGACCGCGGCGGCCGCACACAGCGGGCAGCTCGCGGAGCGCCTCGCCGAGCTCGACGAGTCCGGCCGCCGTGCGCTCCTGCTCGACCTGGTGCGGGAGTCGGTGGCGGTGATCCTCGGCCACGGCAGGTCCGACGGCATCACCCCCACCACCGTCTTCACCGACCTCGGCTTCGACTCGCTCACGGCGGTCGAGCTGCGCAACCGGCTGGAGAGCGAGACGGGTCTGCGCCTGCCGCCGACCCTGCTGTTCGACCACAACACGCCCGACGCGCTGATCGACCACCTGCGCGCGGAGCTGGCCAGCCGCACGGAGGCGCCCGCCCGGTCCGCGGTGGACTTCGCGGCCGAGGTGCGGCTCGCCGACGACGTGGTCCCGGCCGACGAGGTCGTCCGGGTGGTCGCGGACCCCGGGCATGTGTTCCTCACCGGGGCGACCGGCTTCGTCGGCGGCTTCCTGCTCAGGGATCTGATGCGGTCGACGCGGGCCACCGTGCACTGCCTGGTCAGGGGCGCCGACGAGGCGGCCGCGCTCGACCGGCTCCGCACCGGTCTGACCTGGTACGGCATCTGGGACGAGATCGACCCCGACCGCCTCAGGGTGCTCCCCGGCGACCTCTCCGAGCCCCGCTTCGGCCTCGGCGCCGAGCGGTTCGACCGGCTCGCCCGCGAGGTCGACGCGGTGTACCACGCGGGCGCCACCGTCAACTGGCTGCACCCGTACCAGTCGTTGAAGGCAGCCAACGTGACCGGCACCGAGGAGGCGCTCCGGCTCGCCGCGCTGCACCGGACGGTGCCGCTGCACTACGTGTCGAGCACCGGCGTCTTCGCCAAGGCCGCGCCCGGCGGCGCCGGTCTGACCCCCGACGACCCGACCGGGCCGCCGGAGGAGCTGACCAACGGCTACCGGCAGAGCAAGTACGTCGCCGAGAAGATCATCGGGCTCGCCCAGGAGCGCGGCCTGCCCGTGTCCGTCTACCGCGCCGACGTCATCTCCGGGGCGCAGACCAACGGCGCCTGCCAGACCCGCGATTTCGTCTGGCTGAGCCTCAAGGGCAGCCTCCAGGCGCGCAAGGTGCCGACGGGCGCGAACGCGCTGTTCCCGATGGTGCCGGTGGACTACGTCAGCGCGGCCGTCCTGGAGCTGTCCCGTACGGCGGAGAGCCGGACCTTCCACCTGTTCAACCCGGTGGCGGTCAGCTTCGCCGACATGGTGACGCGGCTCCGCGCCTCCGGATACGTCCTGGACGAGGTGTCCTGGGACGACTTCGTCGCCACGGTCCGCGACGACCGGGACAACGCGCTCTTCCCCACGATCGACATCTTCCGCGCCTACATGACCGCGGGCGAGGCCCTGTACATGCGGGTGGACGTCAGCGGGACGGAGTCCGCCCTGGCCGGGACGGGCATCGACTGCCCGGAGATCGACGCCGAACTGTTCGCCACGTACACGGAGTTCTTCGCGGAAGCGGGCTACTTCCCGGCACCGCTGCGGGCCGGCTAGCCGTACCGTCCGCCGCAAGAAGGAGGGCCGGACGCGTCCACGGAACGCGTCCGGCCCTCCGGCGTGCGTGCCCTTCGTCAGTCCAGTACGCGCTCGCCCTCGGCCCGCACGGGCGGCGCGGGTCGCGCGGGCGGGGCGGCGACCGGGCGGTGGCGGCCGAAGCGTCGCATCAGCGGCCGCTCCACGCACCAGTACAGGACCGTGGCGGACGCCACGGCCGCCGCGAGCAGGGCGAGCACCAGGAGCGAGCCCGTCGCGAGGGAGAAGGTGCGCGTGGGTCCTATCCACTCGGCCACCGTCACGATGAGGATCCAGTGGACCATGTAGAAGGCGAAGGAGATCTCGCCGAGGAACACCATCGTGGGTCTGCGGAACACCGAAGCGGACTGCTGCCGGTCCGCGACCGCGGCGGCGGCGATGAGCGGCGCCGTCCACACCGTCGACACCCCGGCCGTGCCCGCCAGATACGGCAGCTTCAGGGCCAGCACATAGCCGGCGACGGCGAGCGCGAAGGCGGGCACCAGACCGATGCGCGGCCACCGGCCCGCCGCCACGATCCTGGCCAGGACCATGCCGAGGACGAATTCGAGGGCGCGGACCGGTGGGAAGAAGTACACGAACCACACCTGGTCGAAGGAGACCTCGCCGGTCAGGCCGAAGCCGATGAGCCCCGGCTGGTCGCTCACCGCGTACGTGGCGACGAGGAAAGCCCCCACGATCAGCGCGAGCACCGCGGCGAGCGCGGGCCACAGCCATTGCTCGCGCAGGCGGCGCACCACGGGGAAAAGCACCGGAAAGGCCAGATAGAAAAAGAATTCACACGCCAGCGACCAGCTCACGCCATTGACGGCGGAACTCGTCCGGATGTCCGGGAACCACGCCTGCTGCATGGTCAGGGACGCGAGCCAGTCGACGGTGCGCGTGGGCCGGTCCGTGCTGAGCACGAACAGGGCCGCGAGGCCGAAGGTGACCCAGTGCATGGGCCCGATCTTCACCAGGCGGCGGCGCCAGAACGAGGGCGTCGTGTCGCTCGGGCGCGCGGTCCAGGCGAGCACGAAGCCGCTCAGGATGAAGAAGAAGCCGACGCCGTAGGAGCCGGACAGGGCGAACGCGTCCCGGAGGTCCGCGCCCGTGTCGCCCGGAATGAACCCGGTGTACCAGACGACGTGCGTGGCGAACACCATGAGGGCCGCCACGAAGCGCAGGCCCGTGAGCGAGGGAAGGCGCGTCAGCATGCGAGCGCCCGGGAAGCCGGAAACATCCGCGAACTCGGCTGGAAACATAGGGAATTACTTTGTGATCGCGCAGGAATGGCCCGCGCTTTCCGGTAGCCTGACATGGGTGGCCTCCGTGCCGGAATCGCAAGTGGTTGGGTAGCGGAAGACTGGCACGCTTTTCCCTGCGCGCGGTCATGTCGTGGTAACGGCGCGGGCCGCACGGAATTACCGTGCGATGGGCAGCACGGCGCCTGCCAGGGGGAATTCACGGCACCCGGAAGGGAACGCGCGGAAGCGGAGGGTCCGTTCGGAACATCGGCCGATGCCCCGAGCGGACCCTCCGCGGCTTTCCGGGCCCGCCGCCCGCACCTCCTCAGCGCGCGGTCACGGCGGGCTCCGCGCTCAACTGCCGTCCAGGAACTGGAAGAGCTCCTCGTCCGTCGCGTCCGTGACGTCGATCCTCGGCCCGGTCCGCTCGGCGTCCCTGAGCGCGCGCAACCTCACCAGCAGGCCCTCGATCCGCTGTGCGATCTCCTCCCCGTCGGGCCCGGTCGCCGAGGACTCCGTCAGGGCCGCCTCGACCCGGTCGAGCTCCGTGAGCACCGAACCCGTCGCCGGGCGCGGCGCCCGGTCCGCGAGTTCGCGGACCAGCTCACGGGTGACGGCGACGGCCGTCGGGTGGTCGAACACCAGCGTCTGCGGCAGCCGCATGCCGGTCTCGGCGCCGAGCCGGTTGCGGAACTCCACGGCGGCCACCGAGTCGACGCCGAGTTCGGAGAACGCCCGGTCGGGGGCGACCGTCCGGCCCGCCGGGTAGTCCAGGACGCGGGCCATCTCCGTGCACACCAGGTCGAGAAGGACCTCGTGGCGGCCTTCCTCGGAGAGCCCGGCGAGCCGGTCCAGGACGGAGCCCGCGCTCACCCGCGCCGGACGCGCCGGCCGTGGCGCGGCGCCCCGGCCCGCGAGCCGCCGCAGGATCGGCGGCACGTCCGCCTGGGCGCGCATCGACGTCAGGTCGAGCGCCACCGGGACCAGGACCGGCTCGTCGAGGCCGAGCGCGGCGTCGAGCAGCGCGACGCCCTGCTCCGACGAGGACAGGGTCACGCCGAAGCGGGCGAGGCGCGCCAGGTCCGTGTCCGTCAGGTGCTCGGTCATCGTGCTGCGCTCGGCCCACATGCCCCAGGCCAGGGAGACGCCGGGAAGGCCCCGGGCCCGCCGGTGCTGCGCGAGGGCGTCCAGATAGGCGTTGCCCGCCGCGTAGTTGGCCTGGCCCGCCGGGCCGATCAGGCCCGACATCGAGGAGAAGAGGACGAACGCCGACAGGTCGAGGCCGCGGGTCAGCTCGTGCAGGTTCCACGCGGCGACCATCTTGGGGCTGAGGACCGCGTCGAGCCGCTCCGGGCTCAGCTCGGTGAGCACCCCGTCGTCGACGACACCGGCTGCGTGCACGACCCCCGTCAGCGGGGCCTCGGCGGGGACGTCCGCGAGCACGCGGGCGAGCGCGGCCCGGTCGGAGGTGTCGCAGGCGGCGAGGACGACCTCGGCCCCCAGCTCCGTCAGCTCGGCCGCAAGCTCCGCGCCGCGCGGCGAGTCCGCGCCCGCGCGGCTGACGAGCACGAGCCGTCGCACGCCGTGCGCGCCCACCAGGTGCCGGGCCACGACCCCGCCGAGCGTGCCGGTGCCGCCGGTGACGAGCACCGTACCGGCCCCGAAGGCCGCCGCCGGCGCGGCGGCGCCGCCCGCCTCGGCCCGGACGAGCCGGGGCACGAGCACCCGGCCCTGCCGGACCGCGAGCTGCGGCTCCTGGTCGACGAGCGCGGCGAGCGCGTCCCACGCCACGGGCCCGGCCGCGGCGGCCGTGCCGTCCGTGGCGGCCATGTCCACGTCCACCAGGGCGAACCGGCCCGGGCTCTCGGTCTGCGCCGACCGCACCAGGCCCCACACGCCCGCCTGGGCGAGCCCGTCGACCGGCTCCCCCGGGGCGGCGCCGACCGCTCCCTCGGTGACCAGGGCGAGCGTGCCGGAGGCGAACCGCGCGTCGGCGAGCCACTCCTGCATGACGGCGAGCACCTCGGCGGTGACCCGCCGGGCGTCGGGACCCGCCGGGCAGCGCAGGAACACCACGCCCGGCTCCGCGGGAACCTCCGCGAGGTCCCGTACGAGCGTCCACCGGGCGGGGGCGGCCGACTCGGCGGGCGCGTCCGACCAGTCCACCCGGAACATCGAGTCCGCGGGCGCGCCGGGCCCCTCGGCGGGCAGCTGCCGCACCCGCAGCGCGTCCACCGACGCCACCGGCACCCCGGCGGTGTCCGTGAGCCGCACCGACACCGCGTCCGTCCCGGCGGGCGCCATCCGCACCCGCAGCGCGGACGCGCCGGTCGCCGACAGGGACACCCCCGACCAGGCGAACGGCAGCACCGCGCCGTCCGCCGCATCGAGGAAGGAGCCGTGCCAGATGGTGTGCAGGGCCGCGTCGAGCAGCGCCGGGTGCAGGCCGAACCGGTCCGCGTCGGCCGCGGCCTCCGCGGGCAGGGCGACCTCCGCGAACACCTCGTCGCCGCGCCGCCACAGCGCCGAGAGGCCCTGGAACACCGGGCCGTAGTCGTAGCCGCGCGCGGCCAGGTCGGCGTACGCGTCGCCGAGGTCGACCGCCCGCGCGCCCTCCGGCGGCCACACCGCGGCCTCGAAGCCCGCGGGCTGGGCCCAGTCGGTGAGCGAGCCCTCGGCGTGCCGGACCCAGTCCCCGCCCTCCGGTTGGGCGTGCACGGACACCGCCCGGTGGCCCGACTCGTCGGCGTCCTCGACGACGACCTGGACCCGGGCGCCGCCGCGCTCGCCGAGGACCAGCGGGGCGTGCAGGGTCAGTTCGTCGAGCAGGCCGCAGCCGACCTCGCGGCCCGCGCGCAGGACCATCTCCACGAACACCGCGCCGGGCACCACCGCGCGGCCGAACACCGCGTGGTCGGCCAGCCACGGCTGGGTCTCCAGGGAGAGGCGGCCGGTCATCACCGTCGCGCCGGACTCCGGCAGCGCGAGCACCGCGCCGAGCAGCGGGTGCTCCCCCGCGCTCAGGCCCGCGGCCCGCAGGTCCCCGGCCGCCGCCGTCGCGTCCATCCAGTAGCGGTCGCGCTGGAAGGCGTAGGTCGGCACCTCCACGAGCCGCGCGCCGGTCCCCGCGAACACCTGCTGCCAGTCCGCCTCCACGCCGTGCGCGTGCGCCGCGGCGAGCGCGGTAAGGGCCGTCACCGCCTCCGGGCGGTCGGCCCGCAGGACCGGCACGGCGACCGGCGCGGGCACCCCGTCCCGCTCCGTGAGGCAGCCCTCGGCCATCGTGGTCACCGCGGCGTCGGGGCCCGCGCCGACGAACCGGGTGGCCCCGTCGTCCTGGAGGCGGCGCACCGCGGCGGCGAACCGCACCGGCTCGCGGACCTGGCGCACCCAGTACTCCGGCGAGCACACCGTCTGAGCCGTCAGCGGCTCGCCGGTGACCGTCGACACGATCGGAAGGACCGGCTCGTGGAACGCCACCCCGGCGAGCACCTCGCGGTAGGGCTCAAGCATCGGGTCCATCAGGGGCGAGTGGAACGCGTGGCTCACCCGCAGCCGCTTGGTGCGGCGGCCGAGCGCAGCGAAGTGCCCGGCGACCGCCAGGACCGCCTCCTCGGCGCCCGAGACGACCACGGACCGGGGCCCGTTGACGGCGGCGACGCCGACCGCGTCGCCGGGGGCGCGCGCGAGGACCTCGGCGACCTCCTCCTCGGTGGCCTGCACCGACACCATCGCGCCGCCCTCGGGAAGGCGCTCCATCAGGCTGCCGCGGGCCGCCACCACGCGGCAGGCGTCCGGCAGCGTCCACAGGCCCGCGACGAACGCCGCCGACAGCTCGCCGATCGAGTGTCCGGCGAGGACCTCGGGGCGCACGCCCCACGAGCCGAGCAACCGCGCCAGGGCCACCTCGACCGCGAACAGGGCGGGCTGGGCCCACCCGGTCCTGTCGAGCGCCTCCGCCGCGTCCGGCTCCGCTCCCTGCTCCGTTCCCGGTTCCGCGAACAGCACCTCGCGCAGGGGCCGTTCGAGCAGCCCGTCGAACCCCGCGCACACCTCGTCGAGGGCCGCCGCGAACACCGGGAACGCCGCGTACAACTCGCGGCCCATGCCCAGGCGCTGGGTGCCCTGCCCGGCGAACACGAAGGCCGTGCGGCCCCCTTGCGCGACGCCGCGCACCACGCCGGAGCCCGCGCCGCCGCCCGCGATCGCCCGCAGGCCCGCGAGCAGCCCCTCCTCGTCCTTCGCCACCACGGCGGCCCGCTGCTCGAACGCCGTCCGGGTGGTCGCGAGGGAGTACGCGGCGTCGAGCGGGTCCAGGGAGTCCACCGCGGCGAGCAGCTGCCGGGCCTGGGCGGCGAGGGCCTCCGCGGTCCTGCCGGACAGCACCAACGGCACGGCGGGCAGCGGCACTCGGTCCTCCGCGTCGGCCTCGTCGGCCGCGGGTGCCTGCTCCAGGACGAGGTGCGCGTTGGTGCCGCTGATCCCGAACGACGACACCGCGGCCCGGCGCGGCTCGCCCGTCACCGGCCACTCGCGCCGCTCGGTCAGCAGGTTCACCATCCCCGCCGACCAGTCCACGTGCGACGACGGGGCGTCCACGTGCAGGGTCCGCGGCAGTACGCCGTGCTGGAGCGCGAGGACCATCTTGATGACGCCGCCGACCCCGGCCGCGGCCTGGGTGTGCCCGATGTTGGACTTGAGCGAGCCGAGCCACAGGGGGCGGTCGCGCTCGACTCCGTAGGTGTCCAGGACGGCCTGCGCCTCGATGGGGTCGCCGAGGCTGGTGCCGGTGCCGTGCGCCTCGACGGCGTCCACGTCCGCGGCGGTCAGGCCCGCGTCCTCCAGGGCCTGCCGGATCACCCGCTGCTGCGCCGGGCCGTTCGGCGCGGTCAGGCCGTTCGACGCGCCGTCCTGGTTGACCGCGCTGCCGCGCACCACGGCGAGGACCGGGTGCCCGAGCCGCCGGGCGTCGGAGAGCCGTTCCACCAGGAGCATCCCGGCGCCCTCGGCCCAGCCGGTGCCGTCGGCCGCGTCGGCGAAGGACTTGCAGCGCCCGTCGGGGGACAGACCGCGCTGCCTGCTGAAGGCGACGAGCATGCCGGGCGTCGACATCACCGTGGCGCCGCCCGCGAGCGCCATCGTGCACTCGCCCCGGCGCAGCGACTGGACCGCGAGGTGCAGCGCGACGAGCGACGACGAGCACGCCGTGTCGACGGTGACCGCGGGCCCTTCGAAGCCGAAGGTGTACGCGATCCGCCCGGAGGCCACGCTGTTGGTGGTGCCGGTCAGCAGATGCGCCTCGGCGCCGCCGACGGCCTGGTGCAGGCGGGGCCCGTAGTCCGGTGCCATGGCGCCCGCGAACACCCCGACCCGGGCGCCGCGCAGCGAGGCCGGGCGCACCCCGGCCCGCTCCAGGGCCTCCCACGAGGTCTCCAGGAGCAGCCGCTGCTGCGGGTCCATCGCCACCGCCTCGCGCGGCGAGATGCCGAAGAACTCCGGGTCGAAGTCCGTGGCCCCGCGCAGGAATCCGCCGCGCCGGGTGTACGTACGACCGGGGGTGTCGGGGTCCGGGTCGTACAGCGCCTCGCCGTCCCAGCCCCGGTCGGAGGGGAACACGGTGATCGCGTCGCCGCCCGCGTCGAGCAGCCGCCACAGCTCCTCCGGCGAGCCGACGTCACCGGGGAAGCGGCAGCCCATGCCGACGACGGCGATCGGCTCCCGACTCGCCCGCTCGGCGTCCGACAACCGCTGCTTGGTCTGCTTGAGTTCGGCCGTGACCCGCTTGAGGTAGTCGACCAGCTTCTCTTCGTTGTTCACAAGACCCCCGTTCAGGACGTGCCAAGTTCGCCATCGATGAGATCGAAGAGCTCGTCGAGCTCCAGGCCGTCGAGCCCGTCGTCCGGCGGCGCGGGCTCCGCGGCCGCCGCGGCGGGTGCGGCCGGTTCGGGTACGGCGGGTGCGGCCGGGCCGAGCGCGGTGCCGATGTGGGCGGCGAGCGCGGACGGCGTCGGGTAGTCGAACACCAGGGTCGCCCGCAGCCGGAGCCCGGTCGCCGTGCCCAGGCGGTTGCGCAGGTCCACGGCCGTCAGGGAGTCGAAGCCCAGTTCCTTGAAGGTGCGGACCGGGTCGACGCCGTCCGGCGTGCCGTGGGCGAGGACGGTGGCGGTGTGCTCGCGCACCAGGGCGAGCAGGGCCTCCGCGCGCTCGGGCGCGGACAGGGCGGCCAGGCGCTCGCCGAGCGGGACGCCACCGGCGGGCCCGCCCGCCGCGGCCTCCGCGCGGCGGACCCGCTCGCGGACCACGCCGCGCAGCAGCGCGGGCACCGATCCGTGCGCCCGTACGGCGGCCCGGTCGATCCTGGCCGGGACGAGCAGGGCCGAGCCCGAGGCGACCGCGGCGTCGAAGAGGGCCAGGCCCTCCGCCGACGTCAGCGGGGCGAGCCCGGCGCGGCGCATCCGGCCCAGGTCGGCGTCCGCGAGGTGGCCGGTCATGCCGCTGGCCTCGGCCCACAGGCCCCAGGCGAGCGACACGCCCGGCAGGCCCCGCGCGGCGCGGTGCTCGGCGAGGGTGTCCAGGAAGGCGTTGGCGGCGGCGTAGTTGGCCTGTCCCGACAGGCCGAGGATCCCGGCGACCGAGGAGAAGAGCACGAACATCGACAGATCGAGCCCGAGGGTCAGCTCGTGCAGGTTGAGGGCGGCGTCGACCTTGGGCCTGAGGACCCGGCCCAGCTGCTCCGGCGTCATCGCTTCGAGCACGCTGTCGTCGAGCAGTCCGGCGGCGTGCACCACGCCGGTCAGCGGCCGCTCGGCGGGGACCGCCGCGAGCAGCGCGGCGAGCGCGTCCCGGTCGGCGACGTCGCAGGCGGACACGGTGACCTCGGCGCCCAACTCGGTGAGCTGCGCGGCGAGTTCGGCCGCTCCGGGGGCGTCGGGGCCGCGCCTGCTGGTCAGCAGCAGGTGCTCCGCCCCGTACCGGGTCACCAGGTGCCGGGCGAAGAGTCCGCCGAGGGTGCCGGTGGCGCCGGTGACGAGGACCGTGCCCTTCGCCAGGTCGGGGCGCGCGGCCGGAAGCCCGGTGGCGCGGGCGAGCCTGGGCGCGTACGGGCGCCCCTCGCGGAGCGCCAGCTGGGGTTCGGCGGTGGCCAGGGCGCCGGGCAGTGCGGCGGCGGACGCCTTGTGGGTGTCCAGGTCTATGACCGCGAAGCGGTCGGGGTGCTCGCGCTGCGCTGTGCGGAGCAGGCCCCATACTGCGGCCCCTGCGACGCCGGAGTGGTTCTCTGCGGATTCGTCGTGGCTGGTCGCGCAGTTCCCCGCGCCCCTTCGGGGCCCGGGTGCCGCGTCGCGGGTTATGAAGACCAGCTTTGAGGTGGCGAATCTGTCGTCCGCCAGCCACTTCTGGATCAGGCTCAGGGCGCGGCCCGCCACGGCGTGGGTGCCGGTCGCGGTGGGAGCCGCGGTGAGCGGGGCGAGGACGGTCCCGGGGACCGGTCCCGCGGCGGCGAGCGCGTCGAGGTCGGCGTGGAGGGGCGCGCCGGTCGCGAGGTCGTCCGTGCCGACGACCGCCCACGACGGGGGCGCGCCGGGGGCCTCCGGTACACGTGCCTCGGTCCAGTCCACGCGGAACAGGGCGTCGGGCGGCCCTGCGGCCGGCTCGCCCGCGGGCATCGGCCGCAGGGCGAGGGCCTCCACCGACGCCACGGGCGCCCCGGTGCCGTCGGCGAGCCGCAGCGTGAGGGTGTCCGTGCCGTCCGGCGTGATCCACACGCGCAGCGCGGCGGCGCCGGTGGCCCGCAGCGACAGGCCCTGCCAGGAGAACGGCAGCCGGCAGTCGGGCCCTTCGGCGACGGCGGCGTGCAGCGCGGCGTCGAGCAGCGCCGGGTGCAGCCCGAACCGGCCCGCGTCCGCGGCGAGTTCCTCGGGCAGCGCGACCTCGGCGAAGATCTCCGTACCCCGGCGCCACCAGGAGCGCAGGCCCTGGAACGCCGGGCCGTAGTGGTAGCCGAGCGCGGTCCAGCGGTCGTAGCCGCCGTCCCAGTCCACGGCGACGGCGCCCGGCGGCGGCCACGCGGTCAGGTCGAACTCCTCGGCGGGGCCGGAGGCGAGCAGGCCGCTCGCGTGCCGGGTCCAGCCGCCGGAGCCGTCCGCGGGGCGGGCGTGGACGGCCAGTTCGCGACGGCCGTACTCGTCCTCGTCGCCGACCGTGACCCGGACGGCGACCGCCGTCTGCGGCGGCAGGACCAGCGGCACCTCGCAGGTCAGGTCCGCCACCTGGTCGCAGCCCACCTCGTCGCCCGCGCGGATCGCCAGTTCGGCGAAGGCCGCGCCGGGCAGGACTGCGGTGGCGCCGAGCCCGTGGTCGCCCAGCCACGGCTGGGCCCGCAGGGAGAGCTGTCCGGTGAGCACGACGCCGCCGGAGTCCGGCAGGTCCACCACGGCGCCGAGCAGCGGGTGGTCCGCCGCGGCGAGGCCCGCCGCCTCGACGTCCGCCGACGCGTCGGTCCGCGCCTGCTCCAGCCAGTAGCGCCGCCGCCGGAACGCGGAGGTGGGGACGGTGACGGGCCGGGCGCCGGGGAAGACGGCCCGCCAGTCGGGGCGCACGCCGCGCGCGTACGCCTCGGCGAGCGAGGTCACGAAGCGCTCGGGGCCGCCGTCGTCGCGGCGCAGGGAGCCGACGGCGACCGCGTGTTCCACCAGGTCCTCGACCGCGGTGGTCAGCGCCGGATGCGGGCTGACCTCGATGAACACCGAGTGCCCGCGCTCGGCGAGCACGCCGACCGTCTCCGCGAAGCGCACCTGCCGGCGCAGATTGCGGTACCAGTACGCGCCGTCCAGAGCGGTGGTGTCCAGGACGTCGGCGGTCACCGTCGAGTAGAACGGGATCGCCGCGGGGCGCGGCGCGAGGCCGGTCAGGAGCCCGGCGAGGTCGTCGGCGATCCGCTCCACCGGCGCCGAGTGCGACGCGTAGTCCACCGGGAGCCGCTTGACCCGCACGCCGTCGGCCTCGCACGCGGCGACGAGCTCGTCGAGGGCGTCCAGGGCACCGGCGACGACGACCGCCCCCGGGCCGTTGACGACGGCCACCGAGATCCGGCCCTCCCACGGGCGAAGGCGGGCGGCGGCCGCGTCCTCGGACAGGGCGACGGAGACCATGCCGCCGGTGCCGGAGAGCGCCAGGATGGCCTTGCTGCGCAGGGCGACGACCTTCGCCGCGTCCGCCAGGTCGAGCGCCCCGGCCACGCACGCGGCCGCGATCTCGCCCTGGGAGTGGCCCACCACGGCGTCGGGCTCCACGCCGTGGGACCGCCACAGCGCGGCGAGCGACACCATCACGGCGAACAGGGCGGGCTGGACGACGTCCACCCGCTCAAGGGCCGCGGCGTCGCCGATGACCTCGAACAGGTCCCAGTCGACGTGCGGCGCGAGGGCCTCGGCGCACGCCCGCATGGACGCGGCGAACACCGGGGCCGTGTCGATCAGTCGCACGGCCATCCCGGCCCACTGCGAGCCCTGGCCGGGGAAGACGAACACCACCCCGCCCGGCTCGCGCGCGGTGCCGCGCACCACGCCGGGGGCGTCGGTCCCCTCGGCGAGCGCCGCGAGGCCCCGGCGCCGCGCGGGCAGGTCCGCCGCGACGACGGCGGCCCGGTGCGGCAGGCCCGCGCGGGAGGCGGCGAGGGAGAACCCGGCGTCCACCGGGTCGAGGCCGGGGTGCGTGTCCAGGAAGGCGAGGAGGGCGGCGGCCTGGTCCGCGACGGCGTCCTCGGCGGCGGCGGAGAGCACCCAGGGCAGCACGGGTCCCTGCACCGGGCGGGCCCCGGCCGCCCGCGCGGACTCCGGCTCCCGCTCGTCCGGGGCCTGCTCGTCCGGGGCGACCTCGTCCGGGGCCTGCTCGATGATCACGTGGGCGTTGGTGCCGCTGATGCCGAACGAGGACACCCCGGCCCGGCGCGGGCGGCCGGTCCGTGGCCAGGGGCGCGCCTCGGTCACCAGGTCGAGCCCCCCGGCGGCCCAGTCCACGTGCGGGGTCGGCTCGTCGACGTGCAGGGTCATCGGCACCGTGCCGTGCCGCAGGGCCTGCACCGTCTTGATCACCCCGGCCACCCCGGCGGCGGCCTGGGCGTGGCCGATGTTGGACTTCAGGGAGCCGAGCAGGAGCGGGCGGTCCGCCGTCCGGCCGCGGCCGTACGTGGCGGCGAGCGCCTCGGCCTCGATGGGGTCGCCGAGCGTCGTGCCGGTGCCGTGCGCCTCGACCACGTCGACGTCGGCGGGGGACATCCCCGCGCCGCCGAGCGCCTGCCGGATCACCCGCTCCTGGGCGACGCCGTTCGGCGCGGTCAGGCCGTTGGAGGCGCCGTCCTGGTTGACCGCGCTGCCGCGCACCACGGCGAGGACGCGGTGCCCGTTGCGCCGCGCGTCCGAGAGCCGTTCCAGGACGACGGTGCCCGCGCCCTCGGCCCAGCCGGTGCCGTCGGCCGCGGCGGCGAACGCCTTGCACCGGCCGTCGCCGGAGAGGCCGCGCTGCCTGCTGAACTCCACGAACATGCCGGGCGTCGACATCACCGCGACGCCCCCGGCGAGGGCGAGCGAGCACTCCCCCGCGCGCAGGGCCTGGGCCGCGAGGTGCAGCGCCACGAGTGACGAGGAGCACGCGGTGTCCACGGTGACGGCGGGGCCCTGGAGGCCGAGCGTGTAGGCGATGCGGCCGGAGGCCACGCTGATGGTGCTGCCGGTCAGGCGGTAGCCGTCGGACTCGGCGTGCGCGGCGTGCAGCCGGGGGCCGTAGTCCTGCGCCATGGCTCCGACGAAGACGCCCACGGACGCGCCGCGCTGCCCGGCGGGGTCGAGCCCGGCCCGCTCCAGGGCCTCCCACGACGTCTCCAGGAGCAGCCGCTGCTGCGGGTCCATCGCGAGGGCTTCCCGCGGCGAGATGCCGAAGAACTCGGGGTCGAACCGGTCGGCGTCGTGCAGGAATCCGCCGTGCCGGGCGTAGGTCGTGCCCGCCCGGTCCGGGTCCGCGTCGTAGAGCCGGTCGAGGTCCCAGCCGCGGTTGGCGGGGAACTCCGAGATCGCGTCGGTGCCGTCCAGGACGAGGCGCCACAGGTCCTCAGGCGAGGCGACGCCGCCGGGCAGGCGGCAGGCCATCCCGACGATCGCGATCGGCTCGTCGGCCGCCGCGGCGACGGCGGCGGCCCCCTCGTCGGCGGCCTGCTCGGCGGCGGCTCCCGGCACCAACGTCCGCAGGTGTGCCGCCAGTCGGGACGGGGTCGGGTGGCCGAACAGCGTCCCGGACGGCAGCGCGACACCGGTCGCCGTGCTCAGCCGGTCCCGCAGCTCCACCAGGGACAGCGAGTCGAAGCCGAGCTCCTTGAAGGTCGTGCCCGGGTCCACCGCGCCGCCGTCCGCGTGCCCGAGCACCACCGCGACGGTCGACCGTACGAGAGCGAGCAGTCCGGGCCCCGCGGGGACGGCGGGTGCCGTCACGGCCGCCGGGGCCTCGGCGCCCGAGGGCTCGGGGACGGCGGGAGCCGCCGCCCGCGCGGTGGCCTCGGCCAGCCAGTACCGCTCGCGCTGGAAGGCGTACGTGGGCAGGCGCAGCGTCCGGGCGCCGCGCAGGGCGAACACGCGCGACCAGTCCACGTCGGCGCCGCGCGCGTGCAGTTCGGCGAGCGAGGTGAGGAACCGCTCGGGTCCGCCCTCGCCCCGGCGCAGCGAGCCGGTGACGACGCCGGAGGCGACCCCGGCGCGCTCGACGGTCTCCCGCAGCGGCGGTACGAGCACCGGGTGCGGGCTGCACTCGACGAACACCCCGTGCCCGTCCCGCACCAGCGCCTCGACCGTCCGCTCCAGCTCCACGGTCTGCCGCAGGTTCCGGTACCAGTACGCCGCGTCGAGCGCGGCGGTGTCCAGGAGGCCGCCGGTCACCGTGGAGTAGAACGGCACCGCCGAGGTCCGCGGCCGGATTCCGTCGAGGGCGGCGCGCAGCCGCTCCTCGATCCGCTCCACGTGGGCCGAGTGGGACGCGTAGTCGACGGCGATCCTGCGGGTCTCGACGCCGTCCGCGGTCCACCGCTCGACGAGCCGGTCCAGGGCGTCGGCGTCGCCGGAGAGCACCACCGACGAGGGGCCGTTGGCCGCGGCGACCGACACCGCGCCGTCCCACTCGGCGAGCCGCTCGCGCACCTCGGCGGCGGAGCGCAGGACCGACACCATGCCGCCGTGCCCGGAGAGCGCGAGGATGGCCTGGCTGCGCAGCGTCACCACGCGCGCGGCGTCCTCCAGGGACAGGGCGCCCGCCACGCACGCGGCGGCGATCTCGCCCTGGCTGTGCCCGACGACCGCCGCGGGCTCGACCCCGCAGGAGCGCCACGCGGCGGCCAGGGACACCATCACGGCGAACAGGGCGGGCTGGACGACGTCCACCCGCTCAAGGGCCGCGGCGTCGCTCAGCACCTCGTGCAGGGACCAGTCGACGTAGGGCGCGAAGGCCTCCTCGCAGGCGCGCATCGACGCGGCGAACTCCGGTACGGAATCCAGGAGTCCAACCGCCATGCCCGCCCACTGCGAGCCCTGCCCGGGGAAGACGAAGACCGTCCTGCCGTCCGCGGTGGCCTGGCCCTCGACCACGCCCGCGACGGCCGCGCCGCCCGCGAACCCGGCCAGGCGGCGGCGGAGTTCGGCCCGGTCGGCGCCGACCACGACGGCGCGGTGGCGGAAGGCGGTCCGGGTGGCGCCGAGGGAGAGGCCGACGTCCGCGGGGTCCACGGCCTGCCCGTCGACGAAGGCGAGGACCTCGGCGGCCTGGGCGCGCAGCGCTTCGGGGGTGCGGCCGGAGATCGGCCAGGCGAGGGCGCCGGGGGCCGGGCGCCCGTCGGCCTCGGGCGCGGGCGTGGCCGCCGGGGGTTCGCTCACCACCAGGTGGCAGTTCGTGCCGCCCATGCCGAACGAACTCACCCCGGCCACCAGCGGCTTCTCCGGCTCGGGCCACGGCGTCAGCTCGGTCTGCACCCGCAGGCGGAGGTCGTCGAGGGGGATGTCCGGGGGCGGCGCGGTGAAGTGCAGGCTCGGCGGCAGCTGCCGGTGCCGGATGCTGAGGACCACCTTGAGCAGCCCGGCGATGCCGCCCGCGCCCTCCAGGTGCCCGATGTTGGACTTGACCGAACCGACCGCGAGCGGCGCGTCCTGCTGCCGGGCGTGCCCCAGGGCGGCGCCGAGCGCCGCGGCCTCGATCGGGTCGCCCACCCGGGTGCCGCTGCCGTGCAGCTCCACGTACTGCACGCCGCGAAGGGCCACACCGGCGCGCCGGTACGCCTGCCGGACGACCTCCTCCTGCGCGGCTCCGCTGGGCACGGTCAGGCCCGCGTGCTCGCCCTCCCCCGCGCCGTCGTTGTTCATGGCGCCGCCGTTGAGGACGGCGTAGACGTCGTCGCCGTCGGCGAGCGCGGCGGCCAGCGGCTTGAGCACCAGGGCGCCGCCGCCCTCGCCCCGGACGAAGCCGTTGGCCCGCCGGTCGAAGGTGAAGCAGCGGCCGTCGGGCGACAGGCCGCCGAACCGCGCCGCGCCGAGCGTCGTCTCGGCCAGGATGTTGAGGTTCACGCCGCCGGCGATGGCGACGCCGCACTCGCCGCGGCGCAGGCTCTCGCAGGCCATGTGGACGGCCACGAGCGAGGAGGACTGCGCGGTGTCGACGGCGAGGCTCGGGCCGCGCAGGCCGAGGTGGTGCGAGACGCGGTTGGCGATGATGCCGCGCCGGGTGCCGGTCATCGTGTGGCGGCCGATCCCGGCCTCGCCGAGGCGGTCCTGGAGCGCCGCGTAGTCGTCGTACATGACGCCGACGAACACGCCGGTGTCGCCGCCGCCGAGGGCGGCGGGGACGATCCGCGCGTCCTCCAGGGCCTCCCAGGACAGTTCGAGCATCAGGCGCTGCTGGGGGTCCATCGCGGCGGCCTCGCGCGGCGAGACGCCGAAGAAGCCCGCGTCGAACCGGTCGATGCCGTCGACGAACCCGCCCAGGCGGTGCGGCAGTTCGGCGCCGCGCCAGCGGTCGTCGGGGGCCTCGCGAATCGCGTCGGTACCGCTTCGCAGCAGTTGCCAGAACTCGTGGCCGTCGCTGGCCCCAGGGAACCGACAAGCCAATCCGACCACGGCGATCTGTCTCATGCCGTGCAGTCAACAATGCGCGCGCAAGTACTGGCTTGTCGCCGGGGCCCAAAACACGATGCGGAATCTGGTGGCCGAGAGCAACGCGCGACAAACAAAAAGGCGCGCCGGTATGGCCCGGACACCGATTTCTTTCGGCCACCGGGTCATACCGACGCACGGGCGAAGAATTGCTCCGGCCGCCCTTTCAAGGGGCCGGGGCAAAGACCTCAGTACAGCAGGGTCACCGCCGGGTGGACGTCGAGGACCGCACGGCTGTAGTCCTCCAGGATGAGCGGTGCGTTGAGCGCGTTGTGCCGGCTCATCACCGCGATGTCGCGCCACAGGCGCTGCAGCGGGTTCGAGAGGGCGAAGGCACTGCCGCCGACCGCGTCGAGCAGCTTCTCCACACCCGCCCGCGACTTCTCCTGGGCGGACTTCTCGTGCATGCGGATCCGCGCCCGGTCCGCCCACGGCATCTGCTGGGTCTCCGGAATGCCGTCGAGCGCCCGGCCGACCTCCGTCAGATGCATCCGGGCGGTCTCGATGAGGTGCGCGGCCTCGCCGAACCACATCTGCACCGACGGCGCGTCCGCGGCCCGCTCGAAGTTCGCGTACGTGATCGGACGGCCCTTGTCCAGGTGCGCCTTGGTGACCTCCAGGGCGCCCTGCGCCGCGCCCACGATCGCGGCGAGCGACTGCGCGCTGCCCTGGATGAGCATGCTGTCCCGGTGGTCCTCGCCCACGAGGTCCGTGAGGCTGAACGGGGTCGCCCGGCGCTCCGGGATGAACACGTCCTCGGCCACGACGGTGTGGGTGCCGGAGCCGGACAGGCCCGCGGAGTGCCAGGTCCGCTCGATCCGCAGGTCGCTCATCGGCACCACGACGCCCACGAGGTCCGTGGTCTGCTCGTCGCCGTCGTAGACGTGCACGACCGGGATGTACGCCCAGTCCGCGATCTCACAGCCCGAGCTCCACGGGAAGGTGCCGGACACCTTGAACCCGCCCTCGGTGCGCCACGCCTTCGTCGTGGTCAGATGGGCCGTGGAGATCACGTACGCGTCGGGGTTGCCCGCGAACACGTCCTCGAGTGCCGTCTCCGGCAGCGCGTTCAGGGCGAAGCGGGTCGACGCGGTGTCGATCGACAGGTTCCAGCCCGCCGAGCCGCAGGCCTTGCCGACCTCGACGACGATCGACAGGAGGTCCGGCATCCGCAGCTCGTAGCCGCCGAACCGGGCCGGCGTCGTGAGCCGGAAGAGCCCGGCGTCCCGCAGCGCGACCACGACCTCCTCCGCGAGCCTGCGGTCCTGCTCGGTCTTCACCGCGTGCTCGCGGATCAGCGGAGCGAGCTCGCGGGCGCGCCGCAACAGCTCCGCCGCGTCCACCGCCGATCCGGTCGTCACGTCCGCCCGCTCACCGGCCACTGCTGTCACGAAGTCCTCCTCGGTAGGTCACATCACTCCGTGCGGCCCAGTCAATCCAGTGGGGCCGCCTGGCCCCAGGGCCCCCGGACACCAAATGCGGCCGCCTCGCTGGTACTTGAGACCAAGTACCAGCGAGGCGGCCGTCGTACATCGGCTGCGGGTGCGTCGTGGCTGAGCGCGCAGTTCCCCGCGCCCCTTCGGGGCGCTCCCGAACGGGCACTACCCCAAGGGGCGGGGGGAACTGCGCGACCAGCCCCCACGCACCCGCGGACGAAGGTCGACTCACATGCCGGGGACCGGGGCCGCCTCCCCCAGTTCAGCGTCGGGCTGCGCCGTCACGTGGCGGTCGAAGAGCAGGCCGCAGATGACCGCCCCGGCCAGGAAGACCACCGCGCCCCAGAAGAACGCCGTGGTGTAGCTCTCCACGGAGGCCTCGGCGGCCAGCTGCGGCGTGGGCGGCTTGCCCTCGACGAAGTTGTCCGCCGCGGTGATCGCCAGGGTGCTGAGCAGCGCGGTGCCGATCGAACCGCCCACCTGCTGGACCGTGTTGACCAGGGCGGAGGCGGCGCCGGCGTCCTGCGGCTCGACCCCGACCGTGGCGACCGCGGCACCCAGGGACACCACGAGCCCGAAGCCGACCCCGGCGATGAAGATCGGCGCGAGGATGCCGCCGGCGTACGAGCTGTCGACGCTGAGCTGGCCGAGCCAGAACGAGCCCACGGCGGCGAGGACGAGCCCGCCCGGGATCAGCACGCGCGAGCCGAGCTTCGGTTCGAGCACCGGCGGGATGGTGGTCGCGCCGATCGCGATGCCGACGATCATCGGCAGGAACGCCAGACCGCTCTCGATCGCCGAGAAGTCCAGGATCAGCTGGAGGTAGTAGGTCAGGAACAGGAACTGCACGAACAGGCCGATGCCCAGCAGGAACATGCCCAGATACGCGCTGCCGCGGTTGCGGTGCAGCACGATCCGCATGGGCAGCAGCGGAGTGCGGATGCGGAGTTCGAACAGGACGAACGCGACGAGCAGGACGCCGCCCGCGACGAGCAGGCCCCACACGTCGGCGCTGCCCCACTCGCCGTCGTCGGCGTTGGACAGGCCGTAGGCCAGGCAGAACAGACCGACGGACGCCGTCACCGTGCCGGGCAGGTCGAGTTTGTCCGGACGGTGCTCCGCCTGCCGGTTCTGCATGGTCAGCATGGCGCCGACGAACACCGCCGCCGTGAAGAAGACGTTGACGTACAGGCACCAGCGCCAGTCGAGCCAGTCGGTGAGGGCGCCGCCCAGCAGCAGGCCGAGCGCGAGCCCGCCGCTGCCGAGCGCGCCGTAGACGCCGAACGCCTTGACCCGTTCCTTGGGGTCGGTGAACACGGTCAGCAGGAACGACAGCGCGGCCGGTGCGACCAGGGCGGCGAAGGCGCCCTGCAGCGCGCGCGCCGTCACCAGCATGGCGAAGCCGTTGGCCGCGCCGCCGAGCACCGACATGATGCCGAAGCCGACGATCGAGATCATCAGCGACCGCTTGGCGCCGATCAGGTCGACGACCCGGCCGCCGAGCAGCAGGAGGCTGCCGAAGGCGAGGGCGTACGCCGTGACGACCCACTGCCGGTCGCCGTCACCGAACCCGAGGTCGGCCTGGGCCGACGGCAGCGCGATGTTGACGACCGTGGTGTCCAGGAAGATCGTGAACTGGGCGACACCGATGACCGCGAGGATTAACCAGCGCTTGGCGTAGTGCGGATCCGCTGTGGGATCCACCGCCACTTTCACTCCGGATTCTGCTGACTCTGACATTCACTTACCCTTTGTCGATCAGGCCGGACCATCGGCCGATGGTCCGGCGAGCTGAATTCCTGGCAGCCGTCAGGCGGAAATCGCCTCGAACCCGTGCTGCCGGGCGAGGTCGATGATTGCGTGCACCCGTTCCTGGGTAATGGCGCCCTGGCTCAGCGTTCCGCCGGCGCCCGACAGTGCGAGGACGATTGCTTCCGCGGTCCCCGCCAGCAATTCACCCGTGTTCAATGGACCATTGAAACCACGCGGCAGAATAGTATCCTCCGGTACCGAGAGGACACCACCCCGAAGGTAAAGCAAATCGTCCCGCCCGGCGACAATGGCTGATTCCGCACCGGTGCCGAAGAAGGACAGATCGGCGATGACCGCGCCCTGGGCGAGATGCTTCTCCACGAGTACCGGAACCGGACTCGAATGCGCCGCTATCACCGCGTGCGCATTCCGCAGGGCGGAGAGGTCGTCGGTCGTGAGGACGAACGGATTCTCGTCGTAGGAATCGGCGAGATGCGCGGCGATGGCCTCGGCGCTCGGCTCGTCACCGGAGCGCCCGTCGGCGAGCCACTTGGTGACGAGCGGCTCGGCGGCGAGCGCCGCCGCGATGCCGGTCAGCTCTCCCCCGGCGGCGATCCGCGCCCACGCGTCCTGGTAGATCCGGTGCTCCGTGGCGCGCAGGCGCTCGGCCGAGCCCTCCCGGCCGCTGCCCACCAGGACGATCTTCGCGACGTACTCGGCGCTGAGCGCGCCGAGGGCCGAGCCGACGCGGCCGCCGCCGCCGACGACCGCGACCGTCAACCCGCCCAGGTCGCCGAAGCGTTCGAGCGCGGGCTGCTCGAGGGCGGCCAGGGTCGCGCCGACCGCGAGGGTGCTGCCCGCGGTCACCGTGACCCCGGGCACCCGCAGCGCGCCGCCGTGGTCGCCGACCGTGCCGAGGCCGAAGCCGATGCCGACGGTCTCGCAGCCGTCCGCCTTGGCCGCGCGCACCCGGCGGTCGAGGTCGAGGCCGATCAGGAAGGTCTGCCCGGTGGTCCGGTACGCGCGCAGCTGCTGCTGCGACACCAGGAGCGGGTAGACGGTGAGGTCGACCGAAGCGCCCTGCGGCGAGGTGTAGCGGACCGGGGCCGTCGCGGGCAGGTCCTTGAGCAGCTCGGACCGCTGGACGTAGGCGAGCAGCGCCGCGTCGTCCAGGTCGGCGAGCGACGGGTCGAGCTGCCGCAGCGCGTCCGGGGTGGGCGGGTAGCTGACGAGCCCGACCTTGTGGGTGGCGGGCTCGGCCGCCGGGCCCGCGTCGGCCGCTTCGGTCCTGAAGTCCTGGATCTCGGTGCGCGGCTGGTCGGCGGCGCCGGTCAGCGGGTGGATCAGCGGCAGCGCGTCCTGGTGGCGCAGGATCCGGCAGACGTCGGTGAGACCGGTGCGCAGCTGCTCGATCTCCTCGTCGGTGAGGTGGATCGAGGGCTCGATCCGCAGCATGTTGGGCACGCTGGCCGTCGGTCCCGTACGGATGCGGTGGACGAGCTGGAGGTAGCTGCCGATCAGGAAGACCAGCAGGCCCGCGGCCGCCTTCTCGCGGATGACCGGGGACGAAGCCTGGCTCTGGTCGGCGAACTCCAGGCCGATGAGCAGGCCCTTGCCGCGGACGTCGAGCACCACGTCGGGGTACTCCGCGGCAAGGTCGCGCAGCACCCCGAGGACGCGCTCGCCGCGCTCCGCGGCCAGGTCGTAGGCGGCCCCGTCCTCGGCTTCGAGGAGTTCGAGGGTGCGCAGGGCGACGGACGTGGTGAAGCCGTCCTTGGCGAAGGTCGAGCTGTGCACCAGCTCGAACTCGGGGCGGTAGCGCGACTGCCGGACCAGCATGGCGGAGGTCTTGCCGATGCCGCCGCCGAGGGACTTGCCGAGGAGGTAGTAGTCGGCGAGCAGCCCGATGTGGGCGCTGGCGAAGAACTTCCCGGTGCGGCCCATGCCAGTCTGGATCTCGTCGACGATGACCGGGCACCCGGCCGCGTCGCAGATCTTCCGGACGCGGGCGGCGTACTCGGGCGTCAGCGCGTGGATGCCGCCCTCGCCCTGGATGGGCTCGACGATCAGCCCGCCGATGACGGGGAAGGGCCGCTCGACGAGGGTGACCCGGCCGTCCACGACCTCGACGTCGAGCGCGGCCGGACGGTGCTCGGCGAGGGCGCTCTCCAGCGCCGCCGCGTCGTTCGGCGGTACGAAGGTCACCGGCAGGCCGAGCGAGGTGAACGCGGCGCGGAACGTCGGGTTGAAGGTGAACTGGGTGCTGCCGAGGAGCTTTCCGTGGAACGCCCGCTCCAGGGCGAAGAACACCGGGCTCGTGCCCACGAGGCCGACGTTGTGCGTGGCCACCGCGCCGAGCAGCGCGCCGAACTCCTCGGCGGTGGTCGGCACCGGCACGTCGCCGGGCAGCAGGGAGGTGTCGTCCGGCAGCCGCGCGGAGCCGTCGGCGACCGCCTTCACGGCCACGTCGACGTTCCACTCGATCTGCTCGAACAGGCTCTTCAGGCGCAGCGCGCGGTCGAACTCGCAGTGCTTGACCGCCGCTTCGACGGCCTCCGCGCCGCTGTTGGCGAAGATCACCGGGTAGGGCTCGGCGCCGGGGAACTCCCGGCCGATGATCCCGTTGAGGACCTCGCCGACGCGGTCGGCGACGGGGTGCTCGGAGAACTGCGAGTGCACGGGCGAGCCCGTGTCGAGGAGCTTCTTGGCGTGCGCCACGATCTCCGGGTGGTTGTGGCCGAGCATGAGCGAGCCCCAGCCGCCGACCAGGTCGAGCACCGGCACCTCGGCGCCGGTCTCGTCCAGGTAGTACAGGGAGTTCCGCTCCGCCCGGACGTACTCGATGTTCAGGCCGAAGGTGCCGAGCATGCCGGTCAGTAGGGCTTCGGCGTATCGGGTGGGTGAGTTCACCGTGTCTCCTGGTGGTCAGCGGTTCGGTTGGGCGGAAGCGCGGCCGAGTTCCCGGTCGATGAAGTCGAAGACCTCGTTCTCCGTCGCGGTTTCGATCGCGGCGGCCAGGTCCGTCTCGCCGGTGCCGGGGACCGCGTCGGGCCGCGCGTCGGTCCAGGCCTTGTTCCAGCGGGTGAGGATGGCGTCGAGGCGGGCGGCGATCTCCGTGCGGCCGGACTCCCCGTCGGCCGCCACGTCGACCGGGACGGCCATCAGGACGGCCTCCAGCTTGTCCAGTTCGGCCAGGGCCGAGCGCTTGCTGACGCCGTCGGTGAGGGCGAGCCGTTCCAGCAGGTGGTCGACGAGCACCCCGGGCGAGGCGTAGTCGAAGACCAGCGTCGTCGGCAGGGAGAGACCGGTCTGCTCGCCGAGCCGGTTGCGGAACTGCACGGCGGACAGGGAGTCGAAGCCGGAGTCCCGGAAGGACACCTCCCACTGGAGGTGGTCCGGCGCCGCGTGGCCGAGCACGGCGGCCGCCTCGGCACGTACGAGGTCGCGCAGACGGGTCTCCGCCTCGGCCCGGCCCATCCGCGCGAACCGGTCGCCCGCCCGGTCCGCGCCGGCCTTGCGGCGCTCGCCGCGCGGCACGAGTCCGCGCAGCACCACCGGCACCTGTGCGGCGTCGCGGCGCAGCGCCGGCAGGTCGAGCGGCGCGGGCGCGACCACGGCGAGCCCGGTGGCGAGGGCGTCGTCGAACAGCTCGCACGCCTCGTCCGCGGCGATCACCCGCAAGCCCGGCTGCCCGCCCTCGACCATCCGGCCCCAGGCGAGGGACACGGCGGGCAGGCCGCTCGCCCTGCGATGCGCGGCGAGGGCGTCCAAGTAGGCGTTCGCCGAGGCGAAGTTGGCCTGCCCGGGGCTGCCGAGCGCGGCGACCACCGAGGAGAACAGCGCGAAGAGGGCGGGCGGGGCGTCGGCGGTCAGCTCGTGCAGGTGCCGGGCCGCGTCCACCTTGGGCCGGAGCACGGCCGCGACGCGCTCGGGGGTGAGGGCGGTGAACACCCCGTCGTCCAGGACGTTCTCGGTGTGCACCACTCCGGTCAGCGGGTGCTCGGCCGGGAGGTCCGCGAGCAGCGCGCGCACGGCCTCGCGGTCGGCCAGGTCGCAGACCGCCACGGCGGCCGTCGCGCCCAGCGCCGCGAGGTCGTCCCGCAGCCGCTCGGCGGGCGAGCCGGGGCCGCGCGTGGTGGCGAGCACCAGGTGCCGCACGCCGTACGCGGTGACCAGGTGCCGGGCGAACAGCGCGCCCAGCTCCCCGTCGGCGCCGGTGACGAGCACGGTGCCGCCGTCCACGAGGGCGGGCGGCGCCGCGTCCGGCACGGCCGCGGGCACGAGTCGCGGCGCGAACAACTGACCGGCACGTACGGCGAGTTGGGGCTCGCCCGCCTGGGCCACCAGGGGCAGCTGGTCGACGGAGGCCGGGTCGTCGTCCAGGTCGACGAGCACGATCCGGTCGGGGTGCTCCGCCTGCGCCGAGCGCAGCAGGCCCCACACGGCGGCACCGGCCGGGTCCCGTACGCCGTCCTGCGCGTCGACGGCCGTCGCGCCCCGGGTCACCACGACGAGGCGGTTGTCCGGCAGGTCCTCCTGGGCCAGCCAGGACTGGGCCGCCTCCAGCGCCCGCGCCACGGCCCGGTGTGCGGCGGCCACCGGGCCCCCGGCGGGGTCCGGCCGCGACGGCTCGACCAGGAGCACGTCCCAGGGGGTGAAGGACGCCGCCGCCTCGGCGGGGTCGCCGAAGCGCAGCGGCGCGATGGCCGCCAGGTCTCCGGCGAGGTCGTCTGTGGTGTCGCCGAGCAGGGCGAGCAGGCTCTCCGGCTCGTCGTCGGGCACCGGTGCGACCGGTGTCCACTCCGGTGCGAACAGCCGGGCCGCGGCGGCGGACACCGGGGCCGCGCCGCCGTCCCGGGGCGTCAGGGCCGCCGGGGCCAGGCGCACGGACGCGGCTTCGAGTACGGGAAGTCCGGCCTCGTCGACGGCCTCCAGACGGAACGCGTCGGGACCGGCGGGGGCCAGGCGCACGCGCACGGCCGTCGCCTCGGCGGCGTGCAGGGAGACGCCCTCCCAGGCGAGCGGGAGGAGCGCGGAGCCGTCCGGGCCCGCCCCGGATCCGCCGATCAGCAGCGGCTGCACGGCGGCCTCCAGGAGGGCCGGGTGGATCCCGAAGCCGTCGACGTCCTGCGCCGCCCCTTCGGGCAGGCGGACTTCGGCGAACAGCTCCTCGCCCCGGCGCAGCACCGACGTGAGGCCCTGGAATGCCTCGCCGTACCGGTGACCGGCGTCGGCGAGGTCCTCGTAGGCCCAGTCCACCGCCGTGGCCCCGGACGGGGGCCAGGCGGCCGGTTCGGCGTCGGCCCGCTCCGCGGCGGGGGCGAGCACGCCGGTGGCGTGGCGGGTCCAGTCCGGCGCGGTGCCGTCCCCGTCCGCGCCGGGGCCCTCGGCGGGCCGGGAGTAGATCCCCACGGTCCGCCGCCCGGCCCCGTCGGGCGCCCCGGTCACGACCTGTACGCGGACGGCGGCTTCGGCGGGCAGCACGAGCGGTTCGGTGACGGTGAGTTCGGCGAGGTCCGGGCAGCCGGTGGCGTCCCCGGCCCCGATCGCCAGGTCCACCAGGGCCGCCGCGGGAAGCACCGGCACCCCGGCGACGACGTGGTCGGCCAGCCACGGCCGGGCGGCGAGCGACAGACGGCTCGTGAACACCGTCTCGTCCCGGCCCGCCACGGCGACGGCCGCGCCGAGCAGGGCGTGCCCGGCGGCGTCGGCGCCCTCGCCGTCGCCGGTGGCGCCGGACTCGGCGGCCCAGTACCTGCGGCGCTCGAACGGATAGGTGGGCAGGGCCGTGCGGCCCGCTCCGGTGCCCGCGAACACGGCCGCCCAGTCGACGGACGCCCCGGCGACGAACAGCTCGCCAAGGCCGCCGAGCACGGTGTGCACGGCCGGGCGCCCCTCGGCGCGCAGCGCCACCGAGCCGTCGAGCACCCGCTGGGCTCCGGACTCGGCGCACCGGGTCACGCCGTGCTCGGCGAGCCACCGCCCGGCGGCCGCACTGCCCTCGGTCCCGTCGAGACCCAGCGGTTCCCCGGCGGTGAGCGGGCGGCCGGTGCGCAGCGACACCACGGGGATCCGGGGTTCGTCGTACGTCACGTCGGCCGGGTCCCCGGCCGTCAGGAGGCGGCCCGCGTCGGCCAGGGAGAGCGCCCCGGCGACGTGCGCGGCGGCGATCTCGCCGACGCCGGTGCCCGCGACGCAGCCGACGCCGACGCCCCAGGCCTTGACCAGGCGGAACAGTGCCACCTCCGCGGCGAACCCGGCCGCCTTCGCGCCCTGTTCGCCGAGTCCGGCCAGGATCTCGTCGTACGCCTTCGCGTACGCGGGCAGCGTCTCGTACAGCGCGCGCTCCGGTCCGTCGGCGGCCCCGGTGAACAGGAACGCGGTCCGGCCGTCCCCGGCGGCGGGCGCGTCGGCGTCGGCGATCGCCCGCAGGCCCGCCAGGGCCTCGGCGCCGCCACCGGTGACGAGCACCGCGCGGTGGTCGAACGCGGAGCGCTGCGCGAGCGAGAACCCGACGTCGAGCGCCTCCGGCCCTGTGCCGGACTCCAGGAGGGCGAGCAGCCGCTCGGCCTGCGCGCGCAGGGCGAGCGGCGACTTGGCCGAGAGCACCCACGGCACCACCGGCAGGGACACCTCGGCCGGGGGCCCGGCCGAGGTGTCGGGGGCCTGCTCCAGGATGACGTGCGCGTTGGTGCCGCTGAGCGCGAACGCGGACACCGCGGCCCGGCGCGGCCGGTCGAGCTCCGGCCACGGGCGGGCCTCGGTGAGCAGCTCCACCGTGCCCGCCGACCAGTCGACCGCCGAGGTCGGCTTGTCGATGTGCAGGGTCTTGGGCAGCACGCCGTGCCGCAGGGCCATGACCGCCTTGATCAGGCCGCCGGCTCCGGCGGCGTGCTGGGCGTGCCCGATGTTCGACTTCACCGAGCCGAGCCAGGCCGGCCGGTCCGCGGGCCGCTCCCGACCGTACGTCGCCATCAGGGCCTCGGCCTCGATGGGGTCGCCGAGCTGGGTGCCGGTGCCGTGCGCCTCGATGAGGTCCACGTCGGCCGGTGCGACACCGGCGTTGGCGAGGGCCTGGCGGATGACGCGCTGTTGCGAGGGGCCGTTGGGCGCGGTCATGCCGTTGGAGGCGCCGTCGGAGTTCACCGCGCTGCCCCGGACCACCGCGAACACGGTGTGCCCGTTGCGCCGGGCGTCGGAGAGCCGCTCCAGGACGAACAGGCCGACTCCCTCGGACCAGCCGGTGCCGTCGGCGGACTCGTCGAACGCCTTGGACCTGCCGTCGGGCGCGAGGGTGCGCTGCCGGGAGAACTCGACGAACCCGATGGGCTGCGCCATGACGGTCGCGCCGCCCGCGAGCGCGAGGCCGCACTCGCCGCTGCGCAGCGCGTTCGAGGCGAGGTGCAGCGACACGAGGACCGACGAGCAGGCCGTGTCGATGGACATCGTCGGGCCTTCGAGGCCGAGGACGTAGGAGATCCGGCCGGAGCCGAAGGACGTCGTGGAGCCCGTCAGGAGGTAGCCCTCTGCGCCCCCTTCGGCCGCGCCCGCGCCCGCTCCGTACTCCTGCGCGGTCAGGCCTGTGTAGACGCCGGTGTCGCTGCCGCGCAGCGACTGCGGGTCGATGCCGCCGCTCTCCAGGGCCTCCCAGGAGGTCTCCAGGAGCAGCCGCTGCTGCGGGTCCATCGCGAGGGCCTCGCGCGGCGAGATGCCGAAGAAGCCCGCGTCGAACTCGGCGGCGTCGTGGATGAATCCGCCTTCGCGCGTGTAGAAGGTGCCCGGCTTGTCGGGGTCCGGGTCCCACAGCCGCTCGATGTCCCAGCCGCGGTCGTCCGGCATGTCCCCGATCGCGTCCACGCCGTCGGCGACGAGCCGCCACAGGTCCTCGGGCGTCCGCGCGCCGCCGGGGAAGCGGCAGGCCATCCCGACGATCGCGATGGGCTCGTTGGCGCCGCCCGAGCCCGGCACCGCCGCCGCGACGGCCGCGGCCGGGGCCGCGAGGTCGCCGCTCAGCTCGGCCAGGACGTACGCGGCGAGCGCCGAGGTCGTCGGGTAGTCGAACACCACGCCGGGCGACAGGCGCAGTCCGGTGACCGCGGTGAGGCGGTTGCGCAGCTCGACGGCCGTGAGGGAGTCGAAGCCCAGGTCCCGGAACGGCGCGGTCTCGCTGATCCGCTCGCCCGCGCCGAACTGGAGCACCGCGGCCACCTCGGTCCGCACCAGGTCGGTGACGTGCTCGTGCCGGTCCTGCTCGGGCAGCGCGGCGAGCCGTCCGGCCAGCGCCCGCTGGTCGCCCGCGCCCTGCCGGACCACCCGGCGCGACGTGCGCCCGACGAGGCCGCGCAGCATCGCCGGGACCGGCACGGAGCCGGACCGCAGCGTCCGCAGGTCGAGCCGGGCGGGCAGGGTCACCGCGCTGTCGAGCGCGAGCGCCCGGTCGAACAGGGCCGCCCCGCCCTCCGGCGCGATGGGCCGCAGGCCCGTCCGCTTCAGCTGCTCTGCGGCCCCGGCCTGCATGCCGCCCTCGGTGGCCCACAGGCCCCAGCCGAGCGACACGGCGGGCAGACCATCGGCCCTGCGCCGCTGCGCGAGCGCGTCGAGGACGTGGTTGGCCGCCGTGTAACCGGCCTGCCCCGCGTTGCCCAGCGTGCCCGCGAGGGAGGAGAAGAGGGCGAAGAGGGTGAGGGGTTGGTCGTGGGTGAGTTCGTGGAGGTGCCAGGCGGCGTCGACCTTGGGCCGCAGGACGGCCGAGACGCGCTCCGGGGTGAGGGCGGTGATGATGCCGTCGTCGATGACGCCGGCGGTGTGGACGACGCCGGTGAGGGGGTGGTCGGCGGGCACGGCGTCGAGGACGGCCCTGAGGGCCTCGCGGTCCGATGCGTCACAGGCGACGATCCGCACCCGCGCCCCGAGCCGGGTCAGTTCGTCGGCCAACTCCGCCGCGCCGGGCGCCTCTTCACCTCTGCGACTGGTGAGGACCAGGTGCTCGACACCGTACGAGGTGATCAGGTGCCGGGCGAACAAGGCACCCAGCGCCCCGGTACCACCCGTGATCAGAACCGTGCCGCCCGGCGCCAACTCCGGTGTGGCGGCGTCCGTCGCGGCCTGCGGGACCAGGCGCGGCACGGACACCGCGCCGGCGCGCACCGCGACCTGGTCGTGGCCCGCCGCGAGCACCACGGGCAGGGCCGTGAGCGAGGCCGGGTCGTCGTCGACGTCCACGAGCACGATCCGTTCGGGGTGCTCCGCCTGCGCGGACCGCAGCAGGCCCCACACGGCGGCGCCCGCCAGGTCCGGCGCGGTGCCGTCCCGGCCGGTCGTGACCGCGCCGCGGGTCACCACGACGAGGCGGCCCGACAGGAACCGCTCGTCGGTCAGCCACTCCCGCACCAGGTCCAGGGTCGCGGCGGCCGAGTCGTGCACGGAGGTCACGACGTCGCCGCGCGGCTCTCCGACGGGGAAGGACAGGAGCACGTCGGCCCCGGCCGCGTCGTCCAGGGTCGGGCAGCGCTCGACCGCCAGAGCCTCTCCGACCGGCGCCGCGGGGGTGCCGAGCAGGGCCCAGCGACCGGCCGGTTCGGCCGGATCCACCTCGACGGCGGTCCAGTCCACGCCGAAGAGCGAACCGGCCGTCTCGTCACGGCCCGCGGGCTGATCGGCCGACACCGGGCGGGCCTCCACCGAACGCACCTCGGCGACCGGCTGCCCCGCCTCGTCGGCGAGCTGCACCCGGCAGGACGTCTTGCCGTCGGTCTCGGCGTCGACGACCACGCGCACGCGCAGGGCCCGCGCGCCGGTGGCGTAGAGGTAGATCTCGTTCCACACGAACGGCAGTTGGAGCGTGAAGTCCTCGCCCGCGTCGGCGATCGCGGCGACGACGCGCGGGTGGATGGCCGCGTCGAACAGGGCCGGGTGGATGCCGAACCGCGCGGTGTCCGCGCCGTCCGGCAGCGCGACCTCGGCGAACAGCTCGGTGCCCGCGGCGCCGTCGCGGCGCCACAGGGAGTGCAGGCCGCGGAACAGCGGTCCGTAGACGTAGCCGCTCTCCGCGAGCCGGTCGTAGAACCCTTCGGTCGCCACGGCATCGGCGCCCGCGGGCGGCCACTGGGTGAGTTCGAACGCGGGCTCCGGAGCCTCGGGGGCAAGGACGCCGGTGGCGTGGCAGGTCCACTCCTCCTCCCCGGCCTCCTGGCCGGTCTCCGGGCAGGAGTAGATCGCGAACG
This sequence comes from Streptomyces spectabilis, assembly GCF_008704795.1. Taxonomy (NCBI): domain Bacteria; kingdom Bacillati; phylum Actinomycetota; class Actinomycetes; order Kitasatosporales; family Streptomycetaceae; genus Streptomyces; species Streptomyces spectabilis. The sequence goes on from NZ_CP023690.1 coordinate 3,306,116, forward strand.
GCCGGTGCCCGGAGTCCCGCGGCTCGTCCGCCACGAGCTGGACCCGTACGCCGCCCGACTCGGGGACGCGCAGCGGCGCGGTGACCACCATCTCGTCCACACCGGCGCAGCCGACCTCGTCACCCGCCGCCATGGCCATGTCGATCAGCGCGGTGCCCGGCACCAGGGCGCGGCCGCCCAGTTCGTGCTCGGCCACCCAGGCGTGCGTCCGCGCCGAGAGGCGCCCGGTGAACACGACCTCGTCGGCACCGGCCACGCGCACCACCGCGTCGAGCATCGGGTGGTCGGCCGCCACCTGCCCCGCCGAGACGACATCGCCGGACGCCGGGCCCGCCATCCAGTAGTTCTGGTGTTGGAAGGGGTAGGTCGGCAGGTCGACCAGGGCCGCCGGGGTGCCGGTGAACAGCCGCGTCCACTCCACGGTGTGTCCGGCCGCATACAGCCGGGCCAGACCGGCCAGCGCGGCCCGCACCTGCGGCTGCTCCCGGCGCTGCAACGCGAAGAACGACGCCTCCACACTCTGCGCGCCCATCGCCGTCAGCACCCCGTCCGGGCCGATCTCCAGGAACCGGGTCACGCCCCGCTCCCGCAACCTGACGACGTGATCGGCGAAACGCACCGCGCCCCGGATGTGCTCCACCCAGTACCCGGGCGAACACACCAGCGCGGCATCCGCGGCCATGGGGATGACCGGCTCCGCGAAGGTCACCCCTTCCACGACCGCCCGGAACTCCTCCAGCACCGGCTCCATCAGCGGGGAGTGGAAGGCATGACTGACGGCGAGCCGGTTCGTCTTACGACCCCGCTCCCTGAGCACCTCCGCGATCCGCGTGACCACGTCCTCGGCCCCGGAAATCACCACCGACGTCGGCCCGTTGACCGCCGCGATCCCCGCCTGGGCTTCATGGCCCTCCAGGAGCTGGAGGACCTCGGCCTCCTGCGCCTGCACCGCCACCATCGCCCCGCCCGCAGGCAGGGCCTGCATCAGACGGCCCCGCGCGGCCACCACCCGGCACGCGTCCTCCAGCGACAGGACCCCCGCCACATGCGCCGCCGCCAGCTCACCGACCGAATGCCCGGTCACACAGTCCGGCACCACACCCAAGGACTCCACCCACCGGAACAACGCCACCTCAAAGGCGAACAGAGCGGGCTGCGTCCACCCCGTCTCATCCAGCCCGCCACCGCCGAACACCACCTCCTTCAACGACCCCGGCAGCAACCCCTCGAACCCGGCACAGATCTCGTCGAAAGCCGCGGCGAACACCGGGAAGGTGTCATACAACTCCCGCCCCATCCCCGCCTGCTGCGCCCCCTGCCCGGTGAACAGGAACGCCGTGCGCCCCTCACCCGCCACCCCCGACACCACACCCGCCACCGACTCACCAGCAGCCAACGCCTCCACCCCAGCGACCAGTTCACTGCTGTCGGCCGCCAGCACCACCGCACGATGCTCGAACGACACCGACCGCGAACCGGCCGACGACAACCCCACATCCAACGGCGCGGCACCCGCACCCACCACAGCGGCCAACCGCTCGGCCTGCGCCCGCAACGCCCCCGCCGAACGCGCCGACACCACCACCGGCACCACCGGCAGCAAACCGCTCGCCGACTCCTCCACCGGCTCCTCCACCGGAGCCTGCTCAAGGATGATGTGCGCGTTCGTGCCGCTGATCCCGAACGAGGACACCGCCGCGCGGCGCGGCCGCCCCGTCTCCGGCCAGGGGCGCTCCTCGGTGACCAGCTCGACCGTGCCCGAGGACCAGTCCACCGCCGAGGTCGGCTCGTCGACGTGGAGGGTCCTGGGCACGATGCCGTGGCGCATGGCCATGACCATCTTGATCACGCCCGCGACGCCCGCGGCGGCCTGCGTGTGGCCGATGTTCGACTTCAACGAGCCGAGCAGCAGCGGCCGGTCGTCCGCGTCGGCCGTGCGCGCCCGCCCGTACGTGGCGAGCAGGGCCTGGGCCTCGATCGGGTCGCCCAGCTTCGTGCCGGTGCCGTGCGCCTCGACCACGTCGACCTCGGCGGGCGACAGGTCGGCGTCGGCGAGGGCCTGGCGGATGACGCGCTGCTGCGAGGGGCCGTTGGGCGCGGTCAGGCCGTTGGAGGCGCCGTCGGAGTTCACCGCGCTGCCCCGGACCAGGGCGAGCACGGGCAGGCCGCGCTCCCGGGCCACCGACAGACGCGCGAGAACGAGGACGCCGACGCCCTCGGAGAAGCCGGTGCCGTCCGCGGCGGCCGCGAACGCCTTGCAGCGGCCGTCGGGCGCGAGGCCGCGCTGGCGCGAGAACTCCACGAACACGCTGGGGCCCGACATCACGGTGGCGCCGCCCGCGAGGGCGATGTCGCACTCACCGGCGCGCAGCGCCTGCTCCGCCAGGTGCATCGACACCAGCGACGACGAGCAGGCCGTGTCCAGGGTCACCGTCGGGCCAAGGAGGCCCAGCACGTAGGAGATCCGGCCCGAGGCGACGCTCGTGGTGCCGCCGGTGAGCACGAAGCCCTCCAGCTCCTCGGGCGTCTCCCCGGCGCGCGGCATGTACTCCTGCGGGATCACGCCGACGAACACGCCGCCCGAGCTGCCGCGCAGCGACGCCGGGTCGATGCGGGCGCTCTCCAGGGCCTCCCACGACGCTTCGAGCAGGACGCGCTGCTGCGGGTCCATCGCCTGCGCCTCGCGCGGGGAGATCCCGAAGAACTCGGCGTCGAACCCGGCCGCGTCGGCCAGGAAGCCGCCCTTGGTGAGGTACGTGGTGCCGGGCGTCTCCGGGTCGGGGTCGGCGAGCCGGTCGAGGTCCCAGCCGCGGTCGGCGGGGAACTCGGTGAGCGCGTCACCGCCGTCGCGGAGCAGTTCCCACAGCTCGTCGGGGGTGCGGGCGCCGCCCGGGAAGCGGCTGGCCATGCCGACGATCGCGATCGGCTCGCGGGCGGCCGCCCGCACGTCGTGCAGCTCCCGCCGCGCTCGCTGCAGGTCCGTCGTGACCCGCCGCAGATACTCTCGAAGCTTCTGCTCGGTGGAGTCGGACATCCCGGGCAGCCCCCTTTCGTTCGGAACGGGCGAGATCACGCGATGTCGAGTTCGCCGTCGATGAAGTCGAAGATTTCGTCGTCGGAGGCCTCGGTGAAGTCCCGTTCCTCCCCGCCTGCTTCGGTCGGCGCCGCGAGGCGGCGCAGGACCTCCTGCAGTCCCTTGGTGAGCAGTCCCCGCTCGTCCTCGTCGAGGTCGGCCACGGCGAGCCGGTCGAGTTCGGTCACCAGCGACCCCACGGTCGTCTCCGCGGCGGGCACGAGCAGTCCGTCGAGGAACGCGGCGAGCCCGGCCGGTGTCGGATGGTCGAAGACGACCGTCGGCGGCAGCCGCAGCGCCGTGGCGTTGCCGAGGCGGTTGCGCAGCTCCACCGCCGTGAGCGAGTCGAAGCCCAGCTCCTTGAACGCGCTGTCCTCGTCGACCGCGTCGGCCGTGCCGTGGCCGAGCACGACCGCCGCGGACTCCCGTACGAGGTCCAGGAGTTCCTTGCGCCGCTGCCGCTCGGGCAGCTCGACGAGCCGGTCCGCCTGGGTGGCGGCCGCCGTCGACGCCACGACGCGCCGCCGGACCTGCGTGGCCGGGTCGAGGCCCGTGAGGAGCTCCGGCACCGGCTGTCCGCTCTCCCGCAGCCGGGCCACGTCCACGGGCACCGCGACCGCCAGCGGGCGGTGCAGGCCGAGCGCCGCGTCGAACAGGGCGAGGCCCTGCTCGTCGTCGATCGCGCCGAGGCCCATCCGGGCCAGGCGTTCCTTGTCGCCCTCGCTCAGATGGCCGGTCATGGCGCTCTCCCGCGCCCACAGGCCCCACGCGATCGACGTGCCCGGCAGGCCGAGGCCGCGGCGGTGCTCCACGAGGCCGTCGAGATAGGCGTTGGCCGCGGCGTAGCCGCCCTGGCCCGCGCTGCCGAGCACTCCGGCGACGGAGGAGAAGAGTACGAACAGGGACAGGTCGTGATCCTGCGTCAGCTCGTGCAGGTACCACGCGGAGCGCGCCTTCGTCCGCAGCACGGCGTCGAGGTCGTCCCGCGTCAGGGCCTCCAGGACGCCGTCGGACAGGACGCCCGCCGCGTGCACCACGCCGGTGAGCCGGTGCGCGGAGCGCACGAGGTCCGCTACGGAATCCCGGTCGGAGACGTCGCACGCCACCACGTCCACCTCGGCGCCCGCGGCCCGCAGGTCCGCGACCAGGGCGTCCACGCCGTCGGCCGCCGGACCGCGCCTGCTCGTCAACAGCAGCCTCCGTACGCCGTGTTCGGCGACCAGGTGCCGGGCGACGAGGCCGCCGAGCACTCCGGTGCCGCCGGTGACGAGGACCGTGCCCTCGGGGTCTGCCGGCGCGGGAAGGGTGAGGACGATCTTGCCGACGTGCCGTGCCTGGCTCAGGTACCGGAACGCCTCGGGGGCGCGGTGGACGGGGTACGTGGTGAGCGGCATCGGCCGCAGCGCGCCCGCGTCGAACAGGACGCGGATCTCCTCAAGGATCTCGGCGATGCGGTCGAACCCGGCCTCCATCACGTCGAACGCCCGGTACCGCACGCCGGGGTGTGCCGCCGCGATCTCGTCGGCGTCGCGGATGTCGGTCTTGCCCATCTCCACGAACCGGCCGCCGCGCGGCAGCAGGGCGAGGGACTCCTCGACGTGCTCGTGCGCCAGCGAGTTGAGCACCACGTCGACGCCCCGGCCGCCGGTGGCCTTCCCGAAGTGCTCGGCGTAGCCGAGGCTGCGGGAGTCGGCGAGGTGGTCGTCGTCGAAGCCCCAGGCGCGCAGCACGTCCCGCTTGCCGGCGCTGGCGGTGCCGTAGACCTCGGCGCCCCAGTGCCGGGCGAGCTGGAGGGAGGCGAAGCCCATGCCGCCGGTCGCCGCGTGCAGCAGCAGCGACTCGCCCGCCGTGAGCCCGGCCAGGTCCGCGAGGCCGTAGTACGCCGTCAGGTACACCACCGGCACACCGGCGGCCTGCGCGAACGTCAGGCGCTTCGGCATCGGGGCGACCAGCCTGCGGTCGGTGACGGTGACCGTGCCCAGGCCGCCGGTGAACAGGCCCATCACCCGGTCGCCGGGGATGAGCCCGGTGACGTCGGCGCCGGTCTCCAGGACGATGCCCGCGCCCTCGCCGAGGGACGACCACTCGTCCCGGGCCACCATGCCGAGTTCGAGGAGCACGGCCTTGAAGTTCAGGCCGCCCGCGCGCACCGCGACCCGGACCTCGCCCGGCTGCAGCGGGCGCAGCACCTCGGGGCACGGCGTGAGCGACAGGCTGTCGAGGTCGCCGCGGTAGGTCAGGCCCAGGCGCCACGGCCGCTCGTCCGGCTCCGCGAGGGCCGGGGACGCGGCGGCGCGGGTGAGCCGGGGCACGGCGGCGGACGCGCCGCGCAGGGTCAGCTCCGGGTGGTCGGCGGCCATCGCCGCGGGCAGCGCGGCCCGCGCGAGGGGGTGGTCGTCGATGTCGATGTGGCGCAGGCGGCCCGGGTGTTCGCTGCGCGCGGTGCGCAGAAGCCCGGTCACCGCGCGGTGGGCGAGCGCGTCGGCACGGGTGAGGACGACGAGCGGGACGTCGGTGAGGTGCGGCTCGGCGAGCCACTCCCGTACGACGTGCAGCGTCCGGTCGACGACGTCCTCCAGGTCGCCGTCGGGGCACGTCCACAGCGCGGCCGTCGCCGACACCGGCGCGGCCGGGCGGCCCCCGCCGTCGGCGGCGAGCGTGACCCAGGTCGGCCCGGCGGGCGGCTCCGGCAGCTCGACGGGCACCAGGTCCAGGCCGAACAGGGCCGAGGTGTCCGCGCGCTTGTGCCCGAGCGCGGCCACGTCCACCGGGCGCAGCGCCAGTTCGCCGACCGAGGCCACGGCCTGCCCGGCCTCGTCGGTGACCAGGACGGCGACCGCGTCGGCCCCTTCCGGGGTGAGACGGACCCGCACGGTCCGGGCGCCGGTGGCGTGCAGGCGCACTTCGCTCCAGCTGAAGGGGATCCTGACGCCTTCGGTCCCGGCGAGGCCCGCCACGTGCAGCGCGGCGTCGAGCAGCGCGGGGTGCAGGCCGAAGCCGGTCACGTCCTGCTCGTCGGGCAGCGCCACGGAGGCGTACAGCACGTCGCCGTCCCGCCACGCGGCGCGCACGCCGCGGAAGGCGGGGCCGTAGGCGTAGCCGCGCTCGGCGAGGGACTCGTAGAACCCGTCGAGGGGTACGGCGGTGGCGCCGGGCGGCGGCCAGGCCGTCAGCTCCCCGGGCGCGGCGGGGCCCTCGTCGGTCAGCAGGCCCGTGGCGTGCCGGGTCCAGTCGTCCGCCCCGCCGGGGCTGGTGTGCAGGCTCACGGGCCGCCCGTCGCCGGTGTCCGCGCCGATGAGCACCTGGAGGTCGAGGTCGGCGTCGAGGACGACCGGCGCGTGCAGGGTCAGCTCGGCCAGGTGTCCGAGGCCGACCCGGTCCCCGGCGTGCAGGGCCAGTTCGACCAGGGCCGTGCCCGGAAGGAGCACGGACGTGCCGAGCCCGTGCTCCGTCAGCCACGGCTGCGCGCCGCGGGAGAGCCGACCGGTGAGGACGAGCGTGTCCGCGTCGGCCGGGCGCAGGGCGGCGCCGAGCAGCGGGTGGTCCGCGGGGCGCAGACCGAGGGCCGAGGTGTCGCCGACGGCGGTGGGCTCCTGGAGCCAGTAGCGGCTGCGCTGGAAGGGGTAGGTGGGCAGCTCCGCGACGGCGGGCGTGGCGGGCGCGATCCGCCAGTCGACGTCGACGCCGTGGACGTACGCCTTGGCGAGGGCGGTGTGGAAGCGGGCCGTGCCGCCGTCGTCGCGGCGCAGCGACTCCAGGACGACCGCGTCGGCGGCAGCCGCCTCCTCGACGGTCTCCGCGATGGAGTTCACGAGTACGGGGTGCGCGCTGACCTCGACGAACACGCCGTGTCCCTGGTCGAGCAGGGCGCGCGTGCCCTGGGCGAAGCCGACGGTCCTGCGCAGATTGCCGTACCAGTACGCGGCGTCGAGCTCGGGACCGGCCACGACCTCGTCGGTGACGGTGGAGTGGAACGGAACCCGGGCAGGGACGGGGGTGATGCCGGAGAGCGCGGTGAGGATCTCCTCGCGCAGGGCTTCGACGTGGGCCGAGTGCGAGGCGTAGTCCACCGGGATGAGGCGGGCGCGTACCCCGTCGGCCTCGCAGGAGGCGACGAGGTCGGCCAGGTCCTCGGGCGTGCCCGAGACGACCGTGCTGCCGGGCCCGTTGACCGCGGCGACCTCCACGGAGCCGCCGTACGCCTCGATCCGCCGCTCCGTCTGCGCCTGCGGGAGCTGGACGGACGCCATGCCGCCGGTGCCCGCGAGCCGGGTGATGGCCTTGCTGCGCAGGGCGACGACGGCCGCGGAGTCCTCCAGGGAGAGCGCTCCGGCGACGTACGCGGCGGCGATCTCACCCTGGGAGTGGCCGATGACCGCGTCGGGGCGCACGCCGTGGTGGCGCCACAGCGCGGTGACCGAGATCATCACGGCCCACAGGGCGGGCTGGACCACGTCGACGCGGTCGAGGGGCCCGGCGAGCGCGTCGAGGAGGTCCCAGTCGACGTACGGCTTCAAGGCGGCGGCGCAGTCGTCCAGTTGGGCGCGGAAGACGTCCGCATCGCGGTACAGGTCGAGCGCCATGCCCGACCACTGCGAGCCCTGTCCCGGGAAGACGAACACCGTCTTGCCGCGCGGGCGCGCGGCACCGGTCAGGACGTCCCGCGACGGCCGTCCCTCGGCCAGGGCCAGCAGGCCCGCCGGGGCGTCGGCGCCGGTCACGGCCGCGCGCTGGGCCAGCAGCGGCGCGCGCGTGGCGAGCGCGGCGGCCACGGGCGCGCCGGGCTCCGCGGCGACGAGGGCGTGCAGTTGCTCCGCCCTGGCCGCGAGCGCGGCCGTGGAGGAGGCGGACAGGAGCAGCGGCAGGGCGGCGGCGTCGGGCCGCGGCGCGGGCGCGGGGTCCGTCGGGGCCTCCGGCTCCGGCGCCTGCTCGATGATCAGGTGGGCGTTGGTGCCGCTGATGCCGAACGCCGACACCGCGGCGCGCCGCGGCCGGTCGCTCGCGGGCCAGTCGCGCGCCTCGGTGAGCAGCTCCACCGCGCCCGACTCCCAGTCCACGGCGGGCGAGGGCTCCTCCGCGTGCAGCGTCCTCGGCAGGACGCCGTGCCGCAGCGCGAGGGTCATCTTGATGACGCCGCCGACTCCGGCGGCGGCCTGGGTGTGCCCGATGTTGGACTTCAGGGAGCCGAGCCACAGCGGCTGCCCCTCCGGGCGCTCCTGGCCGTACGTGGCGAGCAGGGCCTGCGCCTCGATCGGGTCGCCGAGGCGGGTGCCGGTGCCGTGCGCGTCCACGGCGTCCACGTCGGCGGCGGTGAGGCCCGCGTCGGCGAGGGCCTGGCGGATGACGCGCTGCTGCGCGGGGCCGTTGGGCGCGGTCAGGCCGTTGGAGGCGCCGTCGGAGTTCACCGCGCTGCCCCGGATCACCGCGAGCACCCGGTGCCCGAGCCGCTGGGCGTCGGAGAGCCGCTCCAGGACCACCATGCCCGCGCCCTCGGACCAGCCCGTGCCGTCAGCGGCGGCGGAGAACGCCTTGCAGCGGCCGTCCTCGGCGAGGCCGCGCTGCCTGCTGAACTCCACGAAGGTGTCCAGGGTCGCCATCACCGCCGCTCCCCCGGCGAGCGCGAGCGAGCACTCGCCGCCGCGCAGCGCGCGACTGGCCAGGTGCATCGTCACGAGCGACGAGGAGCACGCCGTGTCGACCGTGAGCGCGGGCCCTTCGAGGCCGAGCAGATAGGCGATCCGGCCGGAGGCGACGCTGGCCGCGCTGCCGGTCCCGCCGAAGCCGTCGCCGCCCTGCCCGGACTCCTCCGCGCCGAGCCCGTAGCGCTGGCCGCCGTGGCCCATCAGGCCCACGAACACGCCGGTGTCGCTGCCCCGCAGCGTCTGCGGGTCGACACCGGTCCGCTCCAGGGCCTCCCACGACGTCTCCAGGAGCAGCCGCTGCTGGGGGTCCATCGCGAGGGCTTCCCTGGGGGATATCCCGAAGAACTCGGCGTCGAACTCGGCCGCCTCGTACAGGAATCCGCCGCCGCGGGCGTAGTAGGTGCCCGGCACGCCGGGGTTCGGGTCGTAGCGTCCTTCGACGTCCCAGCCGCGGTCGGCGGGGAAGGCGCCGATGGCGTCCCGGCCTTCGGCCACCAGGTCCCACAGGCCGTCCGGCGAGCTGACGCCGCCCGGGAAGCGGCAGGCCATGCCGACGATCGCGATCGGCTCGCTGGCCGCCCGCTCCAGGTCCGCCAGGCGCTCGCGCGTGTCCTGCAGCTCCCCGACGGCCTGCTTGAGGTAGTTCCGCAGCCTGCCCTCGTTCTCCATCGTCTCGTCACTCCTCCGGCCGGGTACTGAAGCTCGGCCAGTCAACCTTGCGGGGGTGGTGTGCAGCCGGGTTCGAGAACACCGGACCGGGCGGCGAATTTGGCCCCCGGGACCAATGGGCGGGCGCGTTCTCAACTGGCGACATGGCAGAGCCTCGCCAGCTGACGGGCCCGGGCCGCCTCGACGCGCGGTTCGGCCGCCACCGGTTCGAGGGTCAGCCGGGTGGCGTGCCGCTGGCCCGCGCCCCAGTCGGGGCGCCTGCGGAACAGCTCGGGGCGGGCCGCGGCGACCACGAGCACCGGCAGCGGCTGCGGCGCGTCGAGGAGGCCCTCGACGAACTCCAGGATCGCGTGGTCGGCCCGGTGCAGATCGTCGGCGAACACCACGAGGGGGCCGTGCCCGGCGAGCCGCGCCACGTGCGGCAGGCTCGCGGGCCCGACGGTGGAGAGCCGTACGGTCGCCGCGTTCTCCACCCGCCGCTCGAACGCCGCGAGCAGCGGTGACTTCCCGATGCCCGGGGCGCCGAGCACCAGCACGAGATGCGGCCGGGAGCGGCGGCGGACCCGCTCCAGGAGGCTGTTGAGGACGCCGAGTTCGGGCTCGCGGTCGAGGACCTCCGCCCGGCCGAAGGAGTCGCGGTAGCGCCCCTTGACCGCCCAGCGGGGCCGGGGACCGCCCTCGCGGCCGTACGCGATCGCCGATCCGGTCAGTCTCCTGGTGCGGCCGCACACCACGATCTCCGTGTCCTCGGCGGCCTGGAGCAGGGACTCGCTGTCGACGAGCAGCGCGCCGTTGACGGGCAGCGGCTCCCGTACGGGGCCGCCGGGGCGCATCCGCATCTCGCCCGTCGCCACCGCGACGCGCAGGGCGGGCCGTTCGCCGTCCGGTACGTCGAAGCAGATGCGCTGCCGCAGCGCCATGGCGGCCCGGACCGCGCGCTCGGCCGCCTGGTCGGAGCCCTCGTCGCGCGGCGGCGCGGACCTGAAGAGGGCGAGGGTGACGGAGCCGGTCGACCCGGCGACCACGCCGCCGAGCCGCCCCACCTCCTCGTGCACGATCCGCGCGGTGCGCTCCAGGGCCCTGCCGACGTCGCCGACCCGGCTTCCGGTGGCGTAGTCGGCGCGGATCAGCACGGTGCTGACGCTGCTCCGGCCGATGGTGCGCTGCGCCGGGATGAGCTGGACCGGCCGGGCGGCAGGGTGCTCGCGCGGCTCGCTCTCCTGCCCGAGCCCCGCGATCACCACCGGGCGCGCGGGTGCGGCGGGCGCCGCGATGGCCGGGTCGTGCACCAGGATCGCGTGCTGCAACAGGCGCAGCTCCCGGCCGGGTTCGAGCCCGAACTGCTCGGCGAGCCGCACCCGCACCCGCCGGTAGGCGGCGAGGGCGTCGGCCTGCCGGCCGCCGCGGTACAGCGCGAGCATGAGCTGGTGGCACGCCCGCTCCCGCAGCGGCTCGGCCTCGACCATGGCCTCCAGGTCGCTGAGGACGGCCTGGTGGCGGCCGTTCGCCAGCTCGGCCTCGTAGTAGTCCTCCATCACGTCGAGGCGCGCGTTCTCCAGGGCGGTGAGCTCCGCCCAGGAGTGCCCGGACTCGACGAGGTCGGCGAGGGCCCGCCCGCGCCACAGGGCGAGCGCCTCGCGCAGGGTGCGGGCCGCGGCGCCGGGCCGTGCGGCCGCGAGGTCCGCGCGCCCCGCCTGCGCGAGGCGGTGGAAGCGGAACATGTCGACCTGCTCGGGGTCGACTTGCAGCTGGTAGCCGTGCGCGCACGTCAGCAGGGCAGGCGGGCGGGCGTCGCCCCGCGCGTGCTCGGCGAACGTGACGCGCAGGCCGCGCACGGCGTTCTGCAGGACCTTGCGCGCCGTGACGGGCGTGTCGTCGGTGCCCCACAGCCCGTCGAGGAGCTTGCTGGTCGCCACCTCCCGGTTGGCGTTGAGCAGCAGCAGGCCGAGCGTCGCCCGCCGGCGGTCGCCGCCGAGCGCGATCGGCTTCTCGTTGTCCATCAATTGCAACGGGCCAAGAACCAAGAACTGCAAGACGTCCCCCGTAGATCGTGCTTGTTCACGTCAGCCGTGCGTGCTGTCCCCGCCTACCGCCACTCCGCCTCGCGCCCGCCGACGAGCGGGGCGGGGGCGAGGACGCGCAGGGTCGTCGGCGGGTCCTGGCGGACCGGCTCCAGATGCAGGCACTCGGTTCCCTCGGGCGGAGCGAACGGGGCCAGGCAGTCGCACGCGGCGGCGGTGAACCCCGCGAACCGGTACGCGACCTCCATCATCCGGTTGCGTTCGGTACGCCTGAAGTCGGCGACGAGGTGCACCCCGGCGCGCGCGGCGGCGTCGGTGAGCCAGCGCAGCAGCACCGCGCCCGCGCCGAAGGAGACGACCCGGCACGAGGTGGCGAGCAGCTTGATGCGCCAGGCGCCCGGCGTCTTCTCGATCAGCATGACCCCGACGGCGCCGTGCGGTCCGAAGCGGTCGGCCATGGAGACCACGAGCACCTCGTGGTCCTCGTCGGTGAGCAGGGAGCGCAGCGCGGCGTCCGAGTAGTGCACGCCGGTCGCGTTCATCTGGCTGGTCCGCAGGGTCAGTTCCTCGACCCGGGTGATCTCCTCGTCCCTGGCCTTGCCGATGCGCATCACCAGGTCGAGCGAGCGCAGGAACTCCTCGTCGGCGCCCTGGTACTCCTCGCGCTGGAGGTCCCGCTGGAACCCGGCCTGGTACATCTCGCGGCGTCTGCGCGCGTCGACGGTGACCACCGGCGGGCTGAACTCGGGCAGACCGAGCAGCTGGCCCGCCTGCTCGGCCGGGTAGCACCGCACCTCGGGCAGGTGGTAGGCGACCTCGGCGCGCTCGGTGGGCAGGTCGTCGATGAACGCGATCGTCTTCAGCGAGAAGTTGAGGCGCTCGGCGATGCTGCGCACCGAATCCGACTTCGGGCCCCAGCCGATGTGCGGAAGGACGAAGTACTCGGCGAGGCCGAGCTCCTCCAGCTTCGCCCACGCCTCGTCGTGGTCGTTGCGGCTCGACACGGCCTGCAGTACGCCGCGGGCGTCGAGCTCCGTCACGACCTTGCGGAGGGTGTCGTCGACCTCCACGTGGCCGTCCTCGACGAGTGTGCCCTGCCACAGGGTGTTGTCGAGATCCCAGACCAGGCACTTCACGATCGGTTGTGCTTCTGACATGTTCGCTCCCCCGTTCCGTGGGACCGCTCAGGCCGCCGCCGCGGCGGCGTGCTCGGCGAGTATCAGCTGGCAGATCTCGTTGCTGCCCTCGATGACTTCCATCAACTTGGCGTCCCGGAAGGCCCGTTCCACCACGTGGCCGCCCACCGCGCCCGCGGAGGCGAGCACCTGCACCGCGGCGGCCGCGCCGCGGGCCGCGTTCTGGGCCGCGACGTGCTTGGCGAGGACCGACGCGGGCACCTGCTCCGGCGAACCGCTGTCCCAGGCGGCGCTCGCCCGCTCGCAGGCGAGCGTCGCCGTCCGCTCGGCGGCGTAGAGCTCGGCCAGGTGCCGGGCGACGAGCTGGTGCTGGAGCAGGGGCTTGCCGAACTGCTCGCGCGTCGTGACGTGCCGGGCGACGGCCGTGAGGCAGGCGCGCAGGATCCCGACGCAGCCCCAGGCCACCGAGAGCCGGCCGTAGGTGAGCGCGATGGTGGTCAGCATGACGACCGGCTGGCCCGCCACCGCGAGCAGATGACCGGCGGGCAGCCGTACGTCGTCGAGCTGGACGGTGGCGTGTCCCGCGGCGCGGCAGCCGAGGGGTTCGGGCACCCGGGTGACCTGGACGCCGGGCGCCGTCGTGGGCACCACGGCGACGGCGCCGCCGCCCTCGTGACGGCCGAACACCAGGATCAGATCGGCGTATCCGGCGACCGTGATCCACGTCTTGGTGCCGTTGACGACGATGTCATCGCCGTCGCGGCGGATCTCGGTGCTCATCGCGGCGAGATCGCTGCCGGCGCCCGGCTCGCTGAACGCCACGGCGGCCAGGTCGCCGCCGGTGAGGCGGCCGATGTACTGAGCGCGCTGCGCCTTGTCGCCGAACCGCTGGAGCGTCCAGGCGGCCATGCCCTGCGAGGTCATCACGGACCGCAGCGAACTGCACAGCGCCCCGGTGTGCGCGGTGAGTTCGGCGTTGTCCAGGCCGGACAGGCCGAGGCCGCCGAACTCCGGCTTCGCCTCCGCGCACAGCACGCCCTTGGCGGCGAGGCCGCGCAGCACGCCGAGGGGGATCTCGCCCGTCACGTCCCACTCGCCCGCGGCGTCGCCGACCGTCTCGGTCACCAGCGCCGTCAGCGTGTCAAGCACCGGTGCCCCCGACGCGCAGCCGGGTCACGAGCGCGCTCATGGTGCGCAGGGTGCGGAAGTTGTCCAGGGCGAGGTCCGGGCCCTCCACCTCGACGTCGAAGGTGCTCTCCACGAACACCACGAGCTCCATCGCGAAGAGCGAGGAGACCGCTCCCGAGGCGAACAGGTCCACCTCCGGCTCCCAGGTCATCTTGGTCTTGGCCTCAAGGAACGCGCCGATCTGCTGCTCGATGGCGGCGACGGGCAGTTCCGTTGTCGAGTCCGTCATGGGAAGTCCCTTTCTCACTGCGCCTTGTTCTTGCGTGCCAATGTGATGCCGTCCGCCATCGGGAGCAGCGAGAGCTCCACCCGGCTGTCGACGTGGAGTGCGGCGTTGAGCGCGCGGATGGCCTCGGTGTCGGCGTCGTGCGCCTCGGGGTCCGCGACCCGGCCGAAGTAGAGGGTGTTGTCGAGCACGACGAGGCCGCCGGGCCGCAGCTGCGTCAGCGCCTCTTCGTAGTAGCGGGCGTAGCCGGTCTTGTCGGCGTCGACGAAGACCAGGTCGAAGGTCTCGGGGCCGTGCTCGGCGAGCAGCGCCGCCATGGTCTCGGCGCCGTCGCCGAGCCGCAGCTCGATCCGGTCGCCGACCCCGGCGCGCTCCCAGTACCGCCGTGCGATCTTCGTCCAGCGCTCGCTGATGTCGCAGGTGACGATCCGCCCGCCGGGCGGCAGCGCCCGCGCCATGCACAGCGTGCTGTAGCCGGTGAACGTGCCGATCTCCAGGACCCGGGAGGCACCGGTGAGACCGACGAGGAGGGCGAGCAGCTGCCCCTCCTCGGGCATGGTCACCATGGCGTTCAGGGACGGCATGAACGCCGTCTCGTTCACCAGGTCGCGCAGGATCTCGTCGTCGCGCAGCGACACCGAGCGCACATAGTCGAGGACACCCTCGTCGAGCTGTACCTGACCGGCCATCAGCGGACCTCGTACTCGTAGAAGCCACGCCCGGTCTTGCGGCCGTGGTTGCCTTCGGCGACCTTGCGCAGGAGCAGCTCGCTGGGGCGGCAGCCCTCGTCCCCGGTGCGCTCGTGCAGCACCCACAGGGAGTCGACGAGGTTGTCGATGCCGATCAGGTCGGCGGTCCGCAGCGGGCCCGTCGGGTGTCCGAGGCAGCCCTCCATCAGGGCGTCGACGTCCTCGGCGGTGGCCCGGCCCTCCTCGACGACGTTCGCCGCGTCGTTGATCATGCGGTGCAGCACCCGGCTGGTGACGAAGCCGGGGCCGTCGCCGACGACGATGCCCTTGCGGCCCAGGACGGCGAGCAGCTCCTGGACGGCCGTCATCGTCCGCTCCGACGTACGCGGCCCGCGGACGACCTCCAGCGTGCCGATCAGGTACGGCGGGTTCATGAAGTGGATGCCGGCGAGCTCCTCGGGGGCGGGGACCTGCCCTGCCAGCTCGTCGACCGGGATGGACGAGGTGTTGGTGACCCGCAGCGTGCCGGGGGCCACCGCGGCGGCGATCTCCCGGTGCACCTTGGTCTTCAGCTCGGCGACCTCGGTGATGGCCTCGATCACCCAGGTCGCGTCCGCCGCGGCGGCCACGGATTCGGCGAACTGGAGCTCGCCGGTGGGGCCGCTCCTCGGCAGGGCGCCCATCATCTGGGCGAGCCGGAGCTCGTCGCGGATCCTGCGGCGGGCCGTGCCCAGGCGCGCCTGGTCCACGTCCACCAGCGTGACCGGCACGCCGCGGCCGATCGCGAGCGTCGCGATGCCGATGCCCATCACGCCCGCGCCGAAGACCGCGAGCCGCTGCTCTCCCCCGTTCCCGGTCATCGGGCGATCACGCCCGTCCGTCCCCGAGCGGCCGGGGGCTTTCCCGGCCCCCGACCGGCGGCACACACGACAGACCCGCTCATTGAGCACACCTCAGCTTTACGTCCGACAAGGATTTTCCGGAAGAAAATGTCCGAATTCAGAGAATCGCGCTTGATGCAGGCGAACAGGGAAATGGATCGTCAGGTCGGCAGGGCCGCACATTTCGCAGCGCCGACTATAGAGCACTCTGCCGCAAGGACTTTACGGCACTCGATCCAAAGCAATAACCAAGAAGTATTAAACAATCGAGTCGCACGGGTTAAGTCCCACGAAACTCGTGGGCATCGCCCTGCGCGCAGATTACCCCGTCGCGGCGACGCCGGAAGCACCACATGTACGGCTACCGACCGACCTGCGAAACGAGGAATGCATGGATGAACGCGGCCCCCTTGGTGTTCAGTGAACAACTCCGCGGTTGCGCTGTTGCAACGGCCCACAGTGTCTGACAGAACGCTCGGCGGCTCCACCCCGCAGCCCGCTCATCAAGCTGCACTTCCACTTGAGGAACCTCCCCCGAACCCCGTTCCACCTGGGCACATGGAAGGCTCGGGGCAGGGCGGCCGTTGCGGCGGGGGCGGGCCGGGGCCCCGGGGCGGCGCGCGACCGCGCGACGTCCGGCCGTGTTGCGTAAAGCCAGACGCCGCGCGGCGTCGTCGGGTTGCGCGTCAGCTGTCAGCGGGGCGCGCGTCAGACGTCCTCTTCGAGGTTCGCCTCCTTCACCAGATAGCCGAACTGGAATCGGCTCGTCGCGCCGAACATCTGCATGACCTGACCAATGTGTTTACGGCAGGTGCGGACCGACACGCCAAGACGCCGGGCGATGGCTTCGTCCTTGGCCCCGGAGATCAGCATCTTGACGATCTCCTTTTTCATGTCGCCGCCGATGACATCGATTTCCGCGCGCCGGGTGTCGAACTCCTTCGCGGTGGCCCAGACGTGCTCGAAGCAGGAGTGCAGGAAGTCGATGAGCGAGCGCTCCTGCACGACGACGGCACCGCCGTCCTCACCGCTCGCCGGTATGTAGGCGGCCGTGCGGTCGAAGATGACGATCTTCCCGAAGAGCGCACCCGCCGTGCGGATCTCGGCGCCGGATTCGATCAGCTTTCCCGCGTGCTCGCGGGTGGGCGTGTCGAACCGGGCGGCGTGCTGGTAAAGGACTCGCAGACGCACCCCCCGCTGGAGCATCTGGAAGTCCTGGGTCTGTGCCTCGACCAGATCGTCGGCGGGCCATCCGCTGCCCGGCTGCATGCAGACGACTTCCTGGGAACTGTTCGCCGCCGCCTCCGACAGCAGCAATCTGACCGTCTCTGGCACTTTCACAATGTCGAACGAGTTTGTATATTGGCTGCCGAACTTGCTCGACCGGAAGAGGAGCGAGAGTCGCGCCAGATCGTTTCTGAGCTGGCCCACCGCCAGCTTGCGTTCGAGCAGATCGAGTTCGCCCTGGTTCAGGAGCTGCGAAGAGGCGATGCCCGGATCCGTCGGAATGAACCAGGCGTCCCGGTCCCGGGACGGCTGGACGAGCTGGAGCTCCAGGAGCTTGGCGACGATCTCCTCACTTTGGGCAGGATGGAAGCCCAGCTCGTGTGCGATGTCGTCGACGGCGAAGCCGTCCCTGTCTAAACTCCATTCATAAACTTCAAAAACCCCAGCGACCGGCTTGGGAAACAAAGGCGCTCCAAGTTCACTAAGTATCCCCTCCAATTCCCCCAGGAGGGGATGGTCTGCCTGAGCGGTGTTCGATGTTTCTACCAATGCGCCAATGTATAGGACTCACCCCCGATGAGCCAGGTGCCATGAGTCGGAGTTGCCGACGTAAGTCTGGTTTATTCACTTCTCTGTACCGATGGGTGACATGCGAAAAGAAGAATCGTTTCCGCAGCGCTCTTCGCGCCTTCGCCCCGGCAACCAAAGCGGCAGAGAGGGCGCGGCCAAGAACGCCGAACGCCTGATTCCGCTATTTCACCCACCCCGCACTGACCTGCGGGAAGGCGATGAATTCGATGATCACGCGGGGCCAGGCCCGGACAGCGGGCGCTCCCGCCCGCACGACGGACGACCGCACCGGGCCCTGACAGGGCACGGCTATCCGGACCTATGAATTCCGGGGGCGATATTTATCGGCGGTCCAGAATCTGGACAGCGCATACCCCTGTTCCGTCTCATGAGCGCACTCGCGGTACGGGCCACGGACGGCTTGCGCCCCTTATCTGTGCGCGTATCCGTACGCGTATCCCCGCGCGTATCCGTATGCGCCCGGCGCTACCGGTGCTGCGCGGTGGCCGCCGCCGACCGCCTGCCGGGGCCGTGCGGCCGGCGCGGCGAGCGGCTCCACGGCCTCGCGGAACGACCCGAACTTCCCGCGGTGGAACACCAGCGGCGTGGGCTCGTCCGGATTGACCCGCAGCGCGGTCACCTCGGCGATGATGATGACGTGGTCCCCGGCGTTGTGCTCGACCTCGATGGAACACGACATCCAGGCGATGGCCTCGCTCAATTCAGGACCGGCGGCCGAGTCGGTCCACGGAACACCGGCGAACCGGTCGATGTCCTTCATCGCGAACTGCCGGCACAGGTCTCCCTGATCGCTGCCGAGGATATTGACGCAGAATCCGCCGCTCCGCCGGAGGTCGACGAGCGTCGCCGACTCGTTCCCGGCGCAGATCATGACCAGCGGGGGATTCAACGACACCGACATGAAGGAATTGCACGCCATCCCCACCGGCTCGCCGAACTCCCCGGTGGTGGTGATGACCGTAACCCCGGTCGGCAGATAGCCGAGGGCCCGCCGAAACTCCTTCGCGTCGAACGGGGCAACCATAACCGACTCCTCGACTAGCCGACTCCTCGATATATCGAAAGTATATGGAGCCCGCGGAAGCCCATGTTGGGACGAGCCACCAAGACCCTTGCAGGGATTTGGCGTTGGGGCACAGTCGGGCGGGCGGCGGGGGCGCCGGAGGGCACGGCGGGCGCGAACGTCGCTGGGCGCGCGGCGCGGACACGACCACCCTCTCCGGTAGCCGCACCAGCCCCTGACACAGCATCAACTCACCGGCCGACAACAGCCCAGCAACCCACTCCTCGCCCCGGGACCGCACAACAGCCCCTGCTCACCGGTCACTTCTCCAGCGGCCCCCGGCTCATCAGATCCCTCACCACCTCGGCCGCCGAGACGCCGCGCGCACGGTCGAGGGCCACGCCGACCGCCTTGAGGTCGACGCGCACCTGCTCGTCGTCTGCCCCGGCCCGCTCGGCGAGTTCGCTCAGCAGGGCGAGGCCCTGGTCGACGTCCTGGTCGCTCACCACGAGCTTCGCGTCCGCGACGAGTTTCCCCGCGCGCTCGATCAGCGCGGCGGCCCGCCCCGCGAGCCGCTCGTCGTCCAACACCAGGGAGGCGACCGGCAGTTCGACCCTCTCGACGAGGGCGATCCACTCCCGCCCGGCCCCGGTGGTCGCGAGCTGTTCGTCGCGGACCCGGCGCAGCGCGTCCACCTCGGTCTGGCGCCCGAGCAGCCGCACCCCGATCAGGTCGAAGGCGCAGACGCTCTGCTGGGCGAGGGCGAGCACCCCCGCCTTGGCGTCGCGCTTGATGAGGGTGGGATCGCGCGGATGGAAGGAGTCCTCCACGGTCTCGACCCGCGGCCCGGTCTCGATGGTGAAGCCGTACGTCTTGTGCAGCGCGGGGTCCGCGATGTGTCGGCTGTAGGCGTAGTCGCTCTGCGTGCCGGTGGTGGCGTACAGCGCCCGGCCGGTCTGCGGGGTGTACGCACGCCCTCGTACCGCAGCGATCGCCTCGACGACCCGCCCCGCGACCGTCGTGAAGCGGAGCAGGTCGCGGGGGGTGATGTACTCCCGGTAGCCCGGGACGCCGATGGGCGCGCAGGTGCCGGTGGGCAGGCTCGTGAACCGCTGCCCCGGGTCGTCGGTCTGGCTGTGGGCGTGCCCCCACGGATACAGGACGAGCTCAGAGAACGAATGCACGTCCGCGAAGCTGTGGATGTGCCGCGTGTCGAGCAGATGCTTGACGTTGCGGGTCTCCGGTTCGGAGAACGCGCCGGACCCGACGAAGACCCCACTGCAAGGGCTGCAAGAGGTCTGCCCCTCCGTCACACCCCACACGAACGCCGCGTTGCGATTGAGATCGACCCCGTCGCACGGGGTCCCGGGGTTGTCGCGGAGGTTGCCGCGCCACATGTTGTCGACGGTCATCACCCGGTGGCGCCCGTCGGGATTGACGCAGGGCACGATCCACACGTCGAGGCTCTCCAGAATGAGCTTGACGTCCAGGGCGGTCCAGGTCCGCCCGCCGTACACGACGGCGGTGCCGTTGACATAGCTCGTGACGAGGTCGACGGCGAGCTCCACCAGCGCGTCGGGGTTCATGAGTTCCCGCGCGTGCGTGCCGCCCACCAGGAGGACGCCGCGGCGGTTCCCGCCCGGCCCGCCGCGCAGCCGCAGCGCGAACACGGGGCGCCCCTGGAGGGAGAGTTCGGGCAACTGGGTCCTCGCGCACACCTGTGGGAACGACGTGGCGAGCTGCGAGCCCACGAGATCGAGCTGGGCGACCGTCCGATACATCAGGCACCCCCCTGAAGCCGCTCCGCCAACCAGGCCCTGACCGCGTCGTCCCCTTCCACCAGCTCACTGTCCAGCGGCCGCACGGGCACCAGGGCACGCAGACGGACCTCGTAGCCGCTCTCCAGCAACCGCCGGCAGTCGTCCGCGGAGACGAGCACCCGGACCGCACCCTCCGGACCGGGAATCCGGTCCAGATCCAGATCGGCGACCCCACGGAGATCCCGGTTCGCCGCTCCGGGATGCACCGTGGCGTCGAACCGCACCGCCGGGCGCTCGGAAGGTCCACTCATGTCCGTCTCCCCACGGGAACGGCGACAGAGACGTGGACCGCCAGAAGAAACACGACGCCCCCGAACCACCGGGACGCCCCGAAGGACCGCTCGAAACCCGACAATCCACCGCTACCGACGATGCGCCGCCCCACCCCCACTGTCAACGCCACCACCGGCACCTCTCGGACTGCCAGGTGGCGGCCTTAACAGGGTGCAGATTTCGAGCCAATGCTTCCCATGAGCAACCATTGCTGGTCGGGGAGCGACCACGCGCGTACGCACGTCGGCCCCTGGGCGACTTGCCCCCTTCACGGCATATACCAGGGCTGAAATAGCAGGCAACCAAGGTGCGGGTCCGTGCGAGTTCCCTGAGGTACTGCAAATGTGCAAAGGCTCCGCGACCGCGAGGGTCGCCGGGCCCTGTCTTCCTGAGGAGAAGCATGTCTTCACGCACCACAGGAACACTGAGCAGACGTAGGCAGATTCGCGCGAGACACACCGTCGTGGCGGTTTCGGCCGCCGTGGCGCTCCTGGCCGGAGTCGTGCCGGCCGCCTTCGCCCAGGGCGAGCCGGACGGCGAGTCCCCGGCCTGGGGCAAGCGCAGCGCCAAAGCATCGATGCCGCCGGTGAAGGTCGGCGAGACGAAGGCTCCGGACTCGGTCCGTGAGCGTGAGCCGTCACCCGAGGTGGCAGCGTGGCGGGCGGCGCAGAAGGAGCGTGCCCGGACTGCGACGGGGAAGCGGGAGCGCGGCGCGAAGGCCGTGGCCGCGGTGGTGCCCAAGGGGCAGGGGGACGTGCCCTGGCACCAGATCTCCGACGTCCGAGTCACCGACTCCCTGGTGGCCCGCATCAATTACTCCACCGGCAACCTGATGCTCGCCGGGACCGACTTCGAGGTCGCGGGGGCCGGCCAGTCCCTGCAGCTGACCCGCACGTACAACTCCCTGGACGCCCCGTGGGGGAAGGTGTCGCAGCGCTGGTGGCAGAACTACGAACGCTACCTCCAGATCGAGGACAGCCAGGTGGTGCTGTACGACGCCACCGGCGGGGCCGTCACCTTCACCAAGAGGACGGACGGCACCTACAGCACCCCCAAGGGCTACCGCCTGGACCTGAAGAAATCCTCGAACGGCGAGTACACGGTGACCGAACGCGGCTCCGGCGGCAAGGACACCTACAGTGCCTCCGGCACGCTGGTGAAGGTGACCGACCGCAACGGCGGCCACATCCTCGTCGAACAGCACGACCAGGGCAGTGAGCACAAGGGCTTCAAGCTCACCGAGTCCCGCTCGGGCCGCTTCGTCGACCTGGTCAAGACCGACGCCTCGCAGTGGCAGGCCAAGGACAACTCCGGCCGCACCGCCGTGTTCGACCTCAACGCCGCGGGCGACCTGGCCAAGACCACCGACACCGAGGGCAAGGCCACGCAGTTCGGCTACGACACGAGCCGCCGCCTGACGAAGATCACCACCCCGGAGGGGCGGGTGACGGTCTTCACCTACGACGGCGACAACCGCGTCACCTCCATGAAGCGGGCCACTCACTTCGACGGCTCCGGCGAGACCGGACCGACATACACCTACGGCTACACCGCAGGCGAGGGCAGGGCAGGAACCACCAAGGTCACCGACCCGGCCGGGAACACCACGACCTACGCGCACGCCGCCGACGGCGAGATCACGAAGGTCACCGACGCGCTGGGCCGCAGCCGCGAGCGCACCTACGACGCCAACCTCAACGTCGAGACGGCCGTGGACGCGATGGGTGTGGGCAGCACCCCGGGCAACGTCACCGCCTACGGCTGGGACACCCGCTCCAACCCCACCTCCGCCAAGCTGCCCACCGGTGCCACCTCGACACTCACCGGCTACAAGACCATCGCCGGCGCGGACGTCCCCGGCAGGATCACATCCGCCGACGGCGTGGCCGTCACGTACGACTACGACGACGCGGGCAACACCACCAAGGAAACCGTCGCCGGAGCGCAGGGCGGCACCCGCTCCTTCACCTACAACCCCGCCGACCCCACCTGTGGCGGCTTCAAGGGGCAGCGGTGCGAGGTCACCGACGCCAACGGCAAGACCACCAAGGTCACTTACGACGCCAAGGGCAATCTGTCCAAGGTCACCCCGCCGAGCCCCCTGGGTGTGAGCACCTACACCTACGACAGTCTGGGCCGTGCGGAGACCAGTGTGGACGGGCGCGGCATCAAGACCGTCTACGTGTACGACAACCGCGACCGCATCAAGAAGGTCTCCAGCACCAACATGACCGTCACCTACGACTACGACGGTGACGGCAACCTCAAGCAGCGCTCCGACGCCACCGGGATCACCAAGTACGACTTCGACCCGCTGAGCCGGGAGACGATCCGCACCCTGCAGGACGGCTCACAGACCGTCCTGACCTATTACGCCGAGGGCAACGTCGAGTCGTACACGGACCCGTCCGGCACGGTGAAGTACACCTACAGCAAGGTCAACAAACTCGAATCCCTCACCGACGCACAGGGCAAGAAGACCGGCTACGAGTACGACGCGAACGACTTCCGCACCAGGACGAGCTTCCCCGGCGGCACCGTGGAGACCATCACTCCGGACAAGGCCAACCGCGCGCAGCGCATCAAGGCGACCTCGCCGTCCGGCACTCTGGTCGACCTCGCCTACGACTACGCGTACACCAGCGGCGGCACCACCAAGGACGGCATGCGGATCCGCACCGAGACCGACACCGTCGCCGGGCTCAAGCGCGCCTACACCTACGACTCCGCCGGGCGCCTCACCTTCACCGTCGAGACCAAGGGGACCACGGTCAACGACAGTTGGCTGTACTGCTACGACAAGGCGGGCAACCTCACCTCCCAGGGCACCAAGGCGGGCTGCCCCGGCGGCACCACCTACACCTACAACGACGCCTCCCAGATCACCGGCAGGAACGGTGACACCAGCGGCTGGTCCTATGACAAGGCCGGGAACGAGACCGCGGCCGCCCCGACCTCGGAGTCGGCCCGCACCGGCGGCCAGTGGAACGACTTCTCCCAGCTCACCTCCCTCACTCAGGGCGGACAGGACTTCAAGGGGCGTTACGCCTCCACCGACCAGTCGGAGCGCACACAGTTCGGCGGCACCACCTTCCACAACGGCCCCGTCGGTCTGTCCTCCAAGACCGCCGCCGGGGTGGACATGAGCTTCGTCCGCGAGCCGAGCGGGAACCTCAACTCCCTGCGCACTGAGGCCACGTCGAGGACGCAGAGCACGTACTACTACCTCACCGACGCCATCGGCTCCACCAGGGCCGTCGTCAACGACCAAGGTGCGAAGGTCAACACGTACGACTACAGCCCGCGCGGAGTCACCCGGAATATCAGCGAGAAGGTCCCCCAGCCGTACCGCTTCGCCGGCGGCTACCAGGACCCGACCGGCCTCTACCACAACGAGGCCCGCTACATGGACCCACGCACCGGCCGCTTCACCCAGCCCGACCCGGCCGGGCTCGAAACCAACCCGTACCTCTACGCCTCGGGCGACCCCACCAACATGATCGACCCGAACGGCTTGTGGGGCATGCCCGGCTGGGCCAAGGCAGCAGTCAGCACCGCGGTGGGCGTCGCCGTCGGCGCCGCCGCGACCGTTGCCGTCGGAGCCGCCTGCGGCGCGACCGCGGGAGCCGCTTGTCTCTTCGCCGGCGCCGTCACCGGAGCCCTCTGGGGTGGCGCGGCGGGTGCCGGGATGGCCAAGGCCACGGGCCAGAACACCGTCGAAGGTCTGTCCGGCGGCATCACCGGCGGCCTACTCGGGCCGTGGGCGCCCGGCCTCCGTCCGATCTACTACGTAAACTGAGCCACTCCGTGCTGTGCCTCCCCGAGTTCAGGGAGGCACAGCGCACCGGTCCGCGCAGCCGACCCGAGGGAACGGAATGAACCCCGCCGTCAAAGGCATAGCGATCGGCTCCGCCCGCCTGTCCATGCTCGTTGCGGCCATCGCCGTCATCTCCACCCCATGGGTCGCCGGTTGGGCTCTCTCCACGTCCGTCATCTGGGACGCGTCCTTCGTCGCCCTTGTCTACGCCGTGAATCTCTCGCTGTCCCGAACCGCTGCCCGATGGGACATCCGTAAGCAAGTGCCTCAAGGCGAACAGGTGAGAATCGTGGTGGCGGTACGCCGCAGGGTCGGGAAACTGCCCTTCCCCCTGCTCAGCGACGAGTTCGCCCTGGCGTTGACCGACCAGCGCCTGCTCATCCAGTCGCGCTCCACGTTCACCGGGCGCCCGAGAGGGGCGTTGCACCTGGCCGAGCAAGTCACCCTTCGCCAGGGAAAGGTCCTGTCCATCGAGACGGAGTCCGGCGTCAGCATCGACGCACTGGTACAGGTGGCACACCGTCGCGACATCGCCCATTGGATAGGACGACGGCAGGACCTTTGACCAGAACCTCATAGGGTTTCCCATCCCGCTTGTGGGTGTTTGGCCCGCAGGTCGGAGATGAAGGTCGGTGTACAGCCTGGCCTTGCGCTCGGGCGTCTTGAACTGGTCGGCGTGCAGGCCACTGCCCGCGTCGCCGAGCGCCCAGTGCACGCCGACCGCGTGCAGGTCGACGGCAGCCGGAGTGAGGGGAAACAGCCGCTCCGCGGGGGCCTCGCCGGGCAGGCCACGGACGGGCCGACGTCGAACGGCCACTGAGGACCGGCCTCGCCCGAGCGGGCCCGGAAGCGCGCCGCGCGCTTCCGGGCCCGCCTTCGCACTCCTTTGAGTCGATTGCGCCCCCTCAAGGAGCTTCATGCCCCGCGCGCCGCAGGCCCCGGCCGAGTACTGGGGCACCTACAAGCCGAACCGCGGCGACGGCCCCGCACCGCGCCCGGACGCAGAAGTGTTCGAGTGGACGCAGTACCCCGGCCACGGGCCCGGCGCCGGATTCCTGGGCACTCCTGGGCCCGGCGGGAGGCGTGGAAGCAGCCCGCCTCGCCCGGCGGGGCGTGGAAATGACCGCCGTGGACCTGTCCGCCACCCAGACCGAACGCGCCCGCGCCTGGTGGCAGGACGCCCCTCGGCTCGACTTCGTACACACTGACGCTGTGGAGTACCTCGCCGACACCGCGATGGTGTTCGACGCGATCTACAGCGTGTGGGGGGGGCCGTCTGGTTCACCGACCCCGACCGGCTCCTCCCCCTCATCGCCCGCCGCCTCGCGCCCGGCGGCGTCCTGGCCTTCGCCCATGCCGAACCCACCGGCGAGACGTACGGCCCCCAGTCCCTGCGCGGCCCCTGCGGCCCCAACCCGGGTACGAGTTCACCGCCGTACCGCTCTCGCGCCTGTCAGTGATCTTGTTCACTTGATTCGGCATGAGCGGGCCCCGGGGCCACTGAAGTGCCGCTGGTCGGCGCGCGTGTGGCTGGATGTGGGCGTGAAGGGCCCGGCGGGCTTGCGCGCGGGGCGGTGGGGCGCTCCAGCCCAGCGAAAAGGCCCGCGGAGTGACGTTTCCGCAGGCCAGATCGATTCTGCTTCGGTATCCCAGAGGGTAACCGCAACAGCTGCTGAACTCGACCCAGTTGCGACTACGAAGAGTAGCCACCCAGAAGGAACGTCGTGAGCTGCTTGACGCGGTGGCGACAGAAACGCGCCGAGGGGGAACCATCTGCGACACGGGGACACTCCCAGCCCTGCCGATGCCGCCCCAACCAAGGCTCACGCGGACGCGTCTCTACAGTCGGGGCTCCAGCGCGAGTTCGTCGCCTGGATGTTGTAATTGGAGAGGGAATTGCGCTACATGAAGGTGATTTGTTCGCATCAGGATGGAATGCCGCTTTCTCAAGAAGTAAGGGAAAATCCACTGTCGAGCGCGTAGAGCCGCAGGTCGCGGCCTGTGGTCCCCGCGCGTGCGGGGGTGGTCCCTGGTCCCACGGTGAATCCGGGACCATCTCGAAGTGGTCCCCGCGCGTGCGGGGGTGGTCCCGCCGGAACTCCGACCCCCGGAACGAAGTCGGAGTGGTCCCCGCGCGTGCGGGGGTGGTCCCGGACATCCGCGGCCCGCTTCGCCTCGCGCTCCGTGGTCCCCGCGCGTGCGGGGGTGGTCCCTCGAAGGGGCAGCAGAGCGTGGACACCGTGCTGTGGTCCCCGCGCGTGCGGGGGTGGTCCCAGCCCCTTCACCTTCACCTTCACGAAGATGATCGCCGCGTGGCCCCGCGCGTGCGAGGGTGCGCAGAGCTCATCGAGGCTCTGGGGAGGCTCTGCGCGGCCGCTGCCTTCACTCCTCACCCGTGGAGCGGCGGCCAAGGCGAGCGCCAGGTGTCACGTGGCAGTCAGCCCTGCGGCCGCGGCCAGTTCGCGTACGCCCGGTGTCCGTGGGTGTTTGGTCCGCAGGTCGGAGATGATGGTCCGGATCGCGAGGCGGTCGCGTACCTCGCCCGGCGAGACCCGGGCGGCCGAGAGTAGCTCCGTCGCCGTCTGTTCAGGCTTGCCCCACTGCCACCACGCGCGGCCGAGGTCGGTGTGCAGCCTGGCTTTGCGCTCGGGCGTCCTGAAGTGGCCGGGGTGCAGGCCACGACCCACGTCGAGAGCCGTACCCGCGTCGCCGAGTGCCCAGTGCACGCCGACCGCGTACAGGTCGACGGCGGCCGGCGTAAGGGGGAACAGTCGCTCGGCCGGAGACTCGTCGGGGAGGCTGCGGGCGGCGCGGCGGGCCTCTGTGATCATGACGAGGGCCTGGTCGCGGTCGTCGGCGCGGGCCGCGGTGTACGCGGTGGTGCAGAACATCTGGGCGTACGCCGAGGTCTGGGCGTCAGTCCTGAGCCCGGTCCGCTCGACGCCCCGGAGGGCCTGGTGGACCAGCCGCTGCGCGGCCGGGGACTGGTCCTGGTGGCGCAGGACGATGCTCAGCTCGCGGGCGGCGGCCGCAGCAGCCAACGGAGATCCGGACAGTTCGGCGTGAGAAATGGCGCGGTCGGCGGTCAGGCGGGCCTGCGGGTAGCGGCCGATCTTGATCAGGGCGGCGGTGGCCAAGCCGTAGCAGGCGGACAAACGGGCGTGGGCATGGTCGGTGCCGCGCGTACGAACGTCTTGGTGCAGGTCTCCGAGGAGTCCGGGCAGGCTCTGGAGGAATGCCGTGTGGCGGCCGGCGTCAAAGGTGGCGCGGGCCGCGGCCAGCCGGGCGTCGAGAGGGACCGGTGACCCGGTCGGGTCGGGCGTGACGGCCAGCGCGTCGTCCAGCGAGCTCAGCAGCGCGGCAGGGCCGACGAACCCTGCGGCGGCGAGAAGCGTACGACGGCGCATGGGATCGGCCTCCTCGGCGCAGCGTGGCCTGTCGCGGGCCACCCTAGTGGCTGGAGAGGCGCTGAGCCCGAGCGACGCAGCCAGCACGTGTGTCGGTATGCCCACCTCGCGGGCGGCACGCCGCAGGACAGTGAGGTCGGTGCGTCTGCCTCGCTGTTCGATTCGAGAGACGGTGGAGGCCGAGCAGCCGATGCGCGCGCCGAGGTCACTCTGGCGCCAGCCGCGGTGCGCGCGGCCGAGCCGGATCAGCCCGCCCGGGTCGCAGCGGGCGACGAGCGTGCGGACGAGTGCGCTGTTCCACAGCGGGTCGGTACCGGTGGCAGCCATGCCCACCTCCGCTCGCGGGGCAGGAACGTCCACGGTAGAGGCCCAGGCGTGCGCCGTCGACCGCATGTGCACGACCTGCAAACGACTTACACCGAAAGAGAGTTGGCTGCCCTCGCGCTCTCAACGGCGCTTTCGTGGAGGCATGTCGCCCCGGACGGGCGGTCGGCGACACCGGCACACCGGGAGGTCAGCATGGTCACAGCAGTCAAGACTCTGGTACGCGATCCGCGTACGTATGTGAAGCCGGAGGTGTGGGAGCGCGAGGTGCAGCTCCTGATGCGGGACCATCCCTTCGACGAGGTGATGGCCACCCGCCTCTTCCACGCGGCCGTCAGCTATCTGATCACCGCGATGGAGAAGTGGGATCAGGGTCTGGAGATGTGCTGCGGGCGCATCGTGGACATCGCAGTGCACGTGTTCATCCTGGACACGCAGAACTACCGCGAGTTCTGCGCCGAGCACTTCGATGGCCGCTTCCTGGAGCACATCCCTGAGATCGCCTTCAAGTACGACGGCTCGGTCGAGCGCACCGCGCGCATCATCGCCGACAACGGCTTCGAGGTGGACCGGAAGCTGTGGGAGGCCGACTTCGCCAAGTGCGGCCCCTGCCGTCCGGGGTCGAACTGCCACTGAGAACCGGCACCCCCCGAACGGGCCCGGAAGCGCGCGGCGCGCTTCCGGGCCCGTTCCCGCTGCTCCTCGAGCCGGCTGCGTCATCTCCCTGCGCGGGGACGGACGGATCGGTACGGTGACCCACTCCACCGGCCCCGCCGCCCCCTCAAGGAGCCTCATGCCCCGCGCGCCGCAGACCCCGGCCGAGTACTGGGACACCTACAAACCCCACCGCGACGAGGGCCCAGCGCTGCGGCCGGACGCGGCGGTGTTCGAGTGGACGCAGTACCCCGGCCATGGGCCAGGCGCCGAATTCCTGGGCACCCCCCTGCCCCGACGCGCCCTCGACCTGGGCCCCGCGGAAGGCGCGGAAGCCGCGCACCTCGCCCGGCAGGGTGTGGAGGTGACCGGCGTGGACCTGTCTGCCGTCCAGGTCGAGCGCGCCCGCACCTGGTGGCAGGACACCCCTCGGCTCGACTTCGTGCACGCCGACGCCGTGAACTACCTCACCACCACCTCAACGACGTTCGACGCGGTCTATAGCGTGTGGGGAGCCGTCTGGTTCACCGACCCCGACCAACTCCTGCCCCTCATCGCCCGCTGTCTCGCCCCCGGCGGCGTCCTGGCCTTCGCCCACGCCGAGCCGACCGGCGAGACGTACGGGCCCCAACGCATGCGCGGCAAGTGGCTGGAGGGCCGCGAGCGCGAACTCACCGTGCTGCGCTGGCAGTACGGCCCCGAAGCCTGGACGGACCTGCTCAAACGGCACGGCTTCACCGACGTGGACGCCACGGTCCTACCCGCCCCCGCCGACGAGCCGGTCGGCACCCTCCTGGCTCGCGCCCACGCTTCCTCCTGACAGCCGCGCCCGCCCCACAGCCGGCGAGGACAAGGGCCTGCGCTTCTGCAGGAGCAGGTCGAGTACGAGTTGACCACGGGGCTGCGTCCGCAGCGGGCATAGGGTTACGCCGTCGGCCTGGACTTCAGCTGCTGCCACTGATTGGGTCTTTGCGATGGTTAGTAGTGCTTGATGGCTAATGGGGCGGAATGGAAGTTCCTCTGAAAGTAAGGGGAAACCCAGTGTCCGCCGCGTAGAGCTGCAGGTCGCGGCCTGTGGTCCCCGCGCGTGCGGGGGTGATCCCACTATGCCGTTCACCATGGTCATGGCCACCGCGTCCAGCCCGCAGTAGCGCTACAAGGCAGGGCGGCAAGAGACCGAGCAACAGCTTGCGCGTAGGCGATGGCGCTCTCTCGGCCCTGCAGATTCCCGCTGAAGAGCTATGCCTGGCCTCCGCCCACATACCCATACGACGGAAACCTGCCTCAGCGGACTGGCTACTTCGTGTTCATCGTGTCAGGAGGAGTCCGCAACTGTAGGCGCGGGCGTGACCGATGCCGTCGGAGAGTGCAGTGACAAACGCTCCAGGGTTGGTGACGGTCAGCGATCCGCGCAGCTCGGCCCGGGCGATCCTCAGCCTCTTGTGGGGGGACGGGCTGGAGACCGGGGGCAGCATGTGCACCGCGACGTCGTCGGGGTCCGTGGTGACGCCGACGCGGCCGGGCTCCCGACCGTCGCCGAAGTGACGCCTGAGCCACTTCCTGACCCCGTCGGGCTTGGTGTGGGCCACCCGCTTTCCCCGGACCATCCGGCCGTCCGGGCCGTCCTGCGGCTTGTTGTAGGTGGGGTTGACGACGGTGCGGAACACGACGGCGTCGCCTACCCGGAAGGTGCGGTCGACGGTGATGAGGTACGGCTCGTCCCGCAGCGCGGCCCTCGGCACGTGCCCCCAGTCCGCGGGCACCCGGGACTGCACGACCAGGACGAGAGCGGCCTCCTTGAGGTCGAGGGTCCAGGTCGAGAGGACGCCCATTTGCGCGCGGGCGTCACGGCTGCCCTCCGCCACCCCCCACCCCTGGAAGCCGCTCATCACCGTGCGGTGCATGTCCTGGGCGTCGACGAGGGACTTCGCGACGTAGGGATGCCGAGCGTCCAGGGTCAGGACGGAGTGGCTGGCGACGAACCGGCCCGGGGTGATGGTGGCTCGCGAGGAGTCGTTCACGGAATGACGTCCCATCCGGTGGCGTTCGGGGCGATCGTGACGCGTCGGCGAATCTCCCAGCGGGTGGTGTGCTCCGGACGTGACGCGTCGAAGCTAACCGGCTGGTCCTGTACGGGGGTGGCGCCTCGGGTGGAGGCGGGGACCTGGAACCACGCCCAGGGCCGCCTCGCCGGGTCGGCGGTTCCGTCGGGCCCGGGCAGCAGTTGCTTGGCACGGAAGGCCTCCTCCAGGTCACCGCCCTCGATACCGGCGGTGAGGGTCCCCGACGGAGGACAGGACTTGCGGCCCAGCCACAGCAGCCGTCGCGGCCGCTCCAACGCCTTGGCCACGCCCTCCAGGAGGGCCAAGTCCTGGTGCTGGAGTCCCACGAGGAACGTGGCATCGGCGAGGTACCAGCGCTCGGTGATGAGCGCCGTGCGGGCCAGCTCGCCGGAGACGAGGACGCCGGAGACGGGGTCCGAGGCAATCTTCTTGGGTGCGCCGTACCAGTCGGCAAGCCGGTGGTGGCCGAAGCGGTCGCCGGTGGCCGCGTCGAGGCTCGTGGAGGCCGCGGCGGCGCGCCGGTGGTCAGTGATCAGGTCGCGGGGGCGCAGCGGGTACCGGCCCGCGCCGACGGTGTGGTAGTCGCGGACGGGAGTTCCGGGATGGTCGGCGCGCACCCCGAAGACGGTCTGCGCCAGCTCCCCCAGGTCCTCGTCCCGCGGCAGCCCCAGGGCCGCGGCGCACAGTCCGATCACGGCCGACTTGGTGGGGCGGCTGTGCGAGTCGCGGCGCGCGGCGAAGCGGGAGATCGTGCCCCAGGACTGCAGGGGCGCGGCCAGCCTGATGAGCAGGACGTGCGTCATGGTGTCAGCCCGTCGATGGTCTCCACGCGGACTCCGCCCACGGCGTGCCGCGCTTCGAGCTCGTCGATGAGAGCGTCGATCTGCGGGTCGTAGGTGAGCAGTCGGGCCGTACGCAGGTCGGGGCGGCGCTCGCTGACGAAAACGTGGTGGCGCAGCAGCCGCCGCACACCGGCGAGCCCGGCCGGGCCACCCTCCTCCTTGTCCACCGCGTTCTCGTCGACGGGCCGTTGGAAGGCCGCCGCGTAGCTATAGGGACGTTCCCCTTCGAAGGCGAGCACCAGGGCGGGCAACGAACCGGTAGAGGCAGTGGAGTTCTTCTTCGCCTCGGGGAACGCCTCGACGAAGGCGGTGACGAACTCCCGCTCGGCGCCCACGGCGGCGTCCGCCGCTTCCTCCTCGGTCATGCCCGCGGCCTGGAGGTTGGCCCTCAGCTGGCGGCGGTCGAGCACGGAGTGCCGATAGAACGTGCCGGAGATCAGGGACTGGTAGCCCGTCATGCCCGCGCCCGCGTCGTCCGCCGCGTCCAGGAAGTCGAGGGCGTTCTTCTTCCGCTCCAGCTTGGCGTCGTCCGCAGCGGCGTAGAAGTCGTCGACCTGCTCGGCCTCGTGGATGGTGAAGGCGTGCGCACTCTGCACGGCGCCGTCCACGTTGGGCGACTCGGCGATCTCCGCGAGGAACCGGCCGTACAGGGCGATGTCGATGGCGTCACGGGGAGCGAGGGCGGTGAGCACCGCGTCGCGCGACGCCTTGGGCAGCGGCGGGACCTTGCCGTCGGCGGCGCTGTCGGCGGCCGTGCCGTCATCCCCCTCGGGTTCCTCCGCCGTCTTGCGCCCGCCGCGCCTCGGCTTCGCCGCGGCCGCCTGCGCGCCGAGGTATGCGTCCCGCCACCCGCACAGCTCCCCGGCGTGGGCAGCGATGTGCGCGGCGATCCGGTCACCGGTGTCGGCCGGGGCGAACACCAGCACCTTGGTGAGGTTGGCGACGGTCTTCTTGGCGGGGTCCCCGAACTTCAGCCCGGTCGCCTCCAGCACGGCCCGCGCCATGGCGACGGCCTCGTCCCTGTCCCAGCCGTGGGCGGACTCCAGCGCCCACGCGGTGATGAGGGCCCACTCTCGGGTACGGAGGCCGGTGGTGCGCCCGGCCAGCGGGCCGACCCCGTCGTTGGCTCGGTTGCGGGCATGGACGCGTTCGGCCCGGCGCCGGGCCTGGCTGGTGATCAGGTGGCGTTCGACACCGCCGTACACCAGGGTCTTGGGCGAGCCGTTCTCGTCGCGCACCGGCAGGACCGCGACGAGGGTCTCCAATAGGTGGAGCGAGAGGAACTGGCCGCGAGGCGCGGAGGCATCGGTCACGTGCTGGGGCCCTTCTGGGTGGTGTTCCTACCGGTGTCGTGCGGCTCAGGCTCGTGGAAGTCGACCGCCCAGCCGTAGGCGACGCGGGCCTTCCGGTCGTGCCACCGCTGGAGGTCGTCGACGAGCCGGGACCAGGACGGCGGCGGCTGCTCGCAGGCCCGCAGCCGGGCGATCGCGTGCTGGAGGTGCCGCCAGGGGACGCGGCGGCTGGTCACGATGCGGTCGACGAGGCGGGCGGCCCCGGGGTCGTTCGGCCCGCGGCCGAACGACCCGCCGATCCGGCGTACGGCCGTGCCGAGGCTGCCGACGCCGGGGGCGGGCTTGCTCACGCCCCGGTGGTACACCGCGAACAGGAAGGCGACCTGTTCGTAGATCTCCCTCTCTTCCACCTGCTCCGGGGCGTACCAGCCGGCCCTGATGTGGGCGTTGGTCCTGACGCGGCCGCGCCGGAGGTTGGCCAACTCGCCGTATTCACGGTTGCGCACCAGTGCGGTGAGCCAGGCCGTGAGCTGGGCGCCGCCCGACTGATCCGTGCTCGCCGCCGCGGCATCACGCTCGATCCCGCTGCTCACCCTTCCCCTCCCTTGAGTCCGTTGAGCCCCTTGAGGTCGTCCGGTGCGCGGAAGCCGGTGACTTCGGCGTCGAAGCGCCGCAAGGCGGCGGCGCGGGCGCGCATGCCCCGCGTGTTGCCGGGCAGCGAGTCGAGGCGCTTCTCCAGGGCGCGGCGCGCCATCGGGACGAGCCATTCCACGTACTCGGCCATGCAGTCCGTCACCAGCTCCCCGTCGGCGACGTCCTGGAGCAGGGTGTGGAAGGGTTCCTCCGTTGCCTTCCAGTGCTCGCCGCGCGCGTCGAAGCGGGCGAGCTGCGCCTTCTTGTCGGTCGGCCTGGGGTTGGGATAGGCGATCTCCCAGGCCGAGTACGCCGCCTTGTCGAGGCTCCTGGCTATGTGTTCCGCCACCTGGGAACCACGCGACGACGCCTGGTGCAGCACAGGTGCGAGGCCCGGGGCGAAGGGAAAGACGCTGGTGACCCAGGTGACGGGCGTGGACTTGTTCGAGACGAGCCCGACGGCCAACAGGTCGAATGGGTGACGCCCGTGCAGTGCGAAGGGGTGGCCGCCGAGCTGCCGCGCCTTGGGTAGCTTGCCGAGGCGCGTGTAGAACCCACCGGCCTCCTCCTCTACGGCGGCGTACAGCGCGTGGGCCTCGCGCCACAGGTCGCGGGTCGCGGACGGCCACAGCGGCTTGCGCTCGCCGGTGCGCGTGGCGGACATGACGGCGTCCTGGAGGTGCAGCTCCGGGTCCAGCTCCAGGAGTTCACCGGCCCCAACCAACACCCGGTCGACAGCGGCGCTTTCGCCGTACGCTCCCGGCACCGGCCGCATCAAGACGGACCGCCCCAGATAACTGTGCAGATCCGCGAACCCCGTGACCGCACGGCCCCGCGGCCTGGCCGTGAACCCCCGCCGCTCGATCGGCCCTTCGGTCCAGGTCAGGTTGAGCGCCCCGGGGCCGTCGGCGGTCGGGGCGAGGTTGAGGCGCAGGGTGTCGCCGAGCGTGGGCCCGAGCGCGAGGACCCGGATGCGGCCGCTGAGCCGTCCGGCGGCCAGGTTGGTGAGGGCGGGGCCCAGCGTCCCCTTCCCGGACACGCGAGCACGCCCGGCGAGCCCGAAGGTGTGCTGGGTCAGCATGGCCCTGAACGCGTCGGCCGCGGGCAGCGCCTCGGGATCCTCCAGATGGTGGTGGTCGGCGAACTGCGCGTAGTCCCCGGCGCGTTCGATGACGAGCTGGGCAGGTCCCGTCCCGTACCGCCCCATGAAGTCCGCGAGGCGGACGTTCTGCCCGAGGGGCCGAGCGGGATGGAACAGGTCCCAGTCTTCATCGGATTGCACAGCCAGCCACGCTGCCGCCTTCCTCAGCGACTGGGACTCCAGAACCCACCGCGTCCAGTCCTCCGTCGAGGACGGATACGCGCCCGAGGCGTAGCAGATGGCGAGCAGGTACTCGATGAGGGCGACCTTCTCCCCGGGAGTCATCCCCCCGATGCCCGTCAACTCCTCCGCACGAGTGAGGAGCTGGAGGAGATTTTGCTCGACGGCCTCACCGTCCAGCGACAGGGCGCGCACGCAGGGGTGGTGGCGGGGGTCCCAACGGGGCCGTGGACACTTGCCGTTGGGCTGAGATAAGTCAGGCACGCGCATGGGGGGCGACCTCGGTGTCTCGCGGATAGTCCACATGGAGGGGTCCCCGCTCACGCGGGGAAAACCAAGCGTCAAACGCCGTAGCAGGCACGTCTCACGATGCATCCCTGCTAGCGCAGGGTTCACCAGTCCGTGGCCAGTTGACGTCAGGTATCGTCACCAGCATTGGCTCACGGACTGCCGTGCCCCTTGCCGTCACGCCTCCATGGTCGAAGGCAAGATTCAGGGCATGGCATCAGGTGGCCGCTCCCGACAAGTCCAGTGTCGGGAGCGGCCTCCCTAAAGGAACGTCACAACGTGGGACACCACTGCCGAGGCGACGACTTCGATCACCAGCCGTGCCGCATCGTCTCTGTGTCCCCATAACCACCTCCTCGCATCGGCAAGGCAGCTTTTCAACCAGTTCCACGGACCATCGTGCAAGGTCGCTCCCCTCCTGCGCACCTTGCCCTGCAGTGGCGTTCAGGGCATGGAGCGGCGGGAGGCGAGCTGGTCTCTGGCGAGAGGCAGT
Organism: Streptomyces spectabilis; assembly: GCF_008704795.1. Classification (NCBI taxonomy): domain Bacteria; kingdom Bacillati; phylum Actinomycetota; class Actinomycetes; order Kitasatosporales; family Streptomycetaceae; genus Streptomyces; species Streptomyces spectabilis. Next base: position 3,341,689 of record NZ_CP023690.1, read on the forward strand.
CTGCCACGAGGAAGCTCTGCGAGGCGGCGTTTCGGTGCATCTCTGTAGCAGACACTTCTCAGTTATCCGCTTCACCGTCCTTCGGCTCAGCGAGGCGGCCGACGCCGTACGAGGATGGTGAGCGTGGCGCGGGCGTCGCGGCGGCGGGTTGGGTTGCGGGACACGACCGAGACGAGCACGACGGTCAACAAGGTCGTGGCATAGGTGGCGCCAGTGGCGACGCCCAGTGCGGCGGAGGCCGTCAGCAGGTCGGGCAGCAAGAGCATGGTGGGTTCCTCCCGATAGAGCCGCCCAGCGGACCTTGGTGCCGGGGCGGTAGCTGTGACACTCGCTCTTCTAGGGAGTTCCGGCGATGTTGAGTAAGCCAGGAGAGCCGCGTTTACGCTGGTCACAGAAGCCCGGAAGACTTTCCGGGATGTCCGGGCAAGGGGGCGACACGGTGTCCAGGGAGGCGACCAAGAAGCTCGGGACACAACTGAAGGAGCTGTACCAGGCAGTCCGTACGGATCATCGCAACGTCACGTACGTGATGCTCGCCGAGCGGTTCGGGATCTCTCGGTCGGCGGTCGGTGCATGGATGACGGGCCGCTATCCGCCGGACGGCGAACTGGTTACGAAGTACCTCGCTGTAGTGGCCTATTTGGAGAGCAAGTCACCCGACAAGCCGCTACCTCCGGGCGTCTGGCGCAGGGCGATCAAGAAGGCTCAGGACGAAGGCGTCCGCAACCAGGGCAAACGCCCGCCCCGCTCCGGACCCCCTGCCGTACGTCCCTTCCGCTACCCTCACACCGCCCCCCAGCGCGTCGCTCGCGACCTCATCGGAAGGGACGCGGAACTCGATGCGCTGGCCGAGTTGAGCCGGAGAGGGCCGAGCTACTCCGCTCTGTACGGGCCCCCTTGGGCAGGCAAGACCGCGTTGCTCGCCGCCTTCGTCACAGGACACGTGCCATCCGAAGTGGATGTCATCAGCTACTTCGTCCAGTGGAGTTCCAGCACGAACGAAGCGCAGAAGTTCCTCCAGACGATGGTGGCCCAACTCGACCTGCTCGTCGGCAACAAAAGATCGGTTCCGGGCGACGAGGCCAGCCTGTTCGCGCTGTACGAACAGGCTGTGCAGACGAGTTCCGAACGTGGCCGGAGCCTGCTTCTGGTCGTCGACGGGCTCGACGAAGACGCCGCAGCCCAGCCCGGCCAGCAGAGCATCGCCTCCCTGCTGCCCAAAAGGCCGCCCCCGGGGCTACGGGTGCTGGTCAGCAGTCGCTGGCACCCGCCCTTGCCCGCGAACCTGGACGGGGACCACCCGCTACAGAGCGCAGCGATCATCCCTGGATTCCGCCCTTCCCCCATCGGTCACAGCTTGCGCGGCGCCGCCTCCGAGGACCTCAGAGCCCTGCTCGAATGCCCTGACGGCAGGGAGGTCATCGGCCTTCTCGCCCTAGCCCGCGGCGGATTGAGCTACCGGAGCCTGATCGAACTGATGGAGCTAGGTGAGCGCGCCAAGCCGCCAGCCCCGGTCGACTTGGAGCGCATGCTGCGCAACGTGGCAGGTCGAGGAGTGGCACCGGAAGATCTGGAACCGGACACGTACGTCCTCGCGCACGAGGAGCTGTACCGCACAGCCACCCAGCTCCTGGAAGGGCGTACCACTACCGATCTCACCCAACGGCTGCACCACTGGGCCGACGACTACCGCAACAAACAGTGGCCGCCAACAACCCCCCTTTACCTGCTCAACGGCTACCCGGAACTCCTCCGCGGCACCGGCGACACCGCCCGCTTCACCACCTTCGCACTCGACCACCGCCGCCTGCTGCGCCTGGCCGACCACGCGCGCACTGACCTCGCACTGGCCTCGCTCGACCACGTCACGCGCATGAGCCAGGGGCTGGACGCCTTGGCCTCAGCGGCCGCCTCCCGATTCTTCCTGGAACGGGAGCGCCGTCCGGTACCCCGTGACGTCCTCCGAGCCTTGGCCCGGGCCGGGGACACCGCGTGGGCACGGTCCCTCGCCCTGTCCCCCCGGGACCCCGCATCCAAAGCGACCCGGCTCATCGCGGTGACGCAGGCCCTCGTGGAGACGGCACGTCCGGGGGCGACGGACATCGCCCGGGAAGCCGCCAACTGGGCGCAACGGGCCCGGTACCAGGACGCGCTCTTGGCCCCGGCCGAGGAACCCGACACGGAAGGAATCGTGGCCCAGGTCACCGTCGTGCTCGCCTCGGCGGGGGCACCGGACGAGGCGATCCGACTCCTCGACACGATCGACGTCTGTAGTCCCGGGAACTTCGCGTCCACGTCCGACGCCGCTGGCCGACTGCTCGACTCCCACCCCGCCTTCGCTACCCGGCTCCTCGACGAACTGTGCGACGAGGCGGACCACTTGGCCTACGAGGCGGACGAAGGCAGCGCCGTCGCGGTGGAGATGTGGGCCGCCGTAGCCGCCGCCGACCCCGGGCGGACCGACCCGGTCCACCACAGGATGGCGGAGTTCGGCCGCTGGCTGGACGTGACGTCGGCGGGGCTGGCCGCCGTCGACTGTCCCGCCCAGGCCGCCTCCGTACTCGCGAAGACCCGGCCGGACGACGCCCGCGCCCTGGTCGACGCCGCGCTCCGCAGGATGGACGGCCTCCTGAACGCCCCGGCGGGAGACAGGGCTCGCGAGACGCTGGCCCGGCTGGTCCGGGCTCTGCTCGACGTCGATGGCAAGCCAGACCGGGCACGGGCCTTGCTGGACGGAGCTCCTCCAGAGGCCACGGCCAGGGCACGCATGACGCTCGCCGACGAGCCCGACGAACCGAACGAGTTGCTGGCGAGGATGCGGCATCTGGCGGACATCGGCGACGGCCCCCGCGCGCGGCTCGTCCTGGCCCAGGCCACGCGACAGGCCGGAGGCACAGCCGCCGGCGCGAACCCAATTCCCTGGCTGCCGCTCCTCGCCGGGGCGCTCGCGCACCACGGCACCCCCTGGCTCACTGAGGCCCACACGCTCCTGGCCCGAGCCTCGGACCCCTGTCTCTCCCTTCCCGTTCGGATCCTGACGTCGGCGTCCCTGGCGCACGCCGACGCGGGACGTTCCGGTCAGGCGTTGCGGTACGCGGAAGAGGCGGAGGACGTTGTAGGGGACGTGGACTTCACGGACCCGAGGGCGCCCCTCGTACGGGGACTGGTCGCCCAGGCCTTCGCCCACGCCGGTCAGGCCCAGCAGGCGGCGCGGTGGTCCGCGCCGGACGCGGGCAGGCGCTCCGGCCGGGCGCGACGCCACGACCGGCGTGTGGCCCTGGCCGTCGAGGTGGGCCTCGCCCCGGAGGCCATCGTCCCCGGCGTCGAACGCCCCGGCCTGAAGAGCGGCTACTGCACGCGGCTCGCTCACGCCGTACTCCGGATCGCCGCCGGAAAGCGGGCGGAAGCCGACCTCGTCGCGCTGGAGGATGAGGCACGCGCACGCGGCGCCACGGAGCCGCTGCTCAGCACAGGCCTCGCGCTGCTCCACACCGTGCTCGGCGCCCCGGACCGCGCGCTACGCGCGGCGGCGCGCCTGACGGATCCGGTGGAGCGGGCCACGGCTCTGACCACGGTGGCCGCGCACTTGGCGGGCGTCCCAGCCCACCTAGACGTGGCCGCCACGACCGGCGACGCCTGGGCAATCTCGTTGCTGCGCGTTCTCGCGCGCCAAGCGGTGCCGGGCCACGCGGGCGACGACACCACGGTGAGGGACGTGCTCCGCGATGTCCTCAGCACCAGCGGCTGGTACGAGGCCTTACCGGTCCTCGCCCGGACCGCCCCCGAGGCCGTATCGGCGGTTGCCGACGTCCTCGCCCAGCATCGGCAGGCGCGGCAAGGGGAGCCGTGAGCGACGCCCCCAGGCGGGAATGTCCCCATCAGGATGCGGTCAGGCCGCCACATGCGACGACGGCCCCACCGGACCGAGTCCACCGGGGCCACCGTGCGATCGCCCGCCGCCAGGCCAGGTGTCACGTTTCTGCACCTGCGCCACGCAGTGGGGCGGGTCGGACTCGAAACTAAATCGGTGACGCATCTCACCTGCGACTTTGCCAGGGAGCCGGACATGTCCACCCGATTCGATCCCGCCAAGTCCCCCTCGGTCGAACACCTAGCCGCGCTCCAAGACTCAACCGCAACAGCTGCTGAACTCAGCCCACTTGCGACTACGAAGAGTCGCCGCCCGACAGGAACGTCGTGGCCTGCTTCACGCGGCAGCGCCCAATATGGCGTGATGGCGACGAAAACGTCCCCGAGGGGGAACCATCCGCGATACGGGGCACGCCCAGCCCGACCGATGACGCCCAACCAAGGCTCACGCCGACGCGTCTCCACACACGTGACCCCAGGGCGAGTCCGCCTCCGACACGTTGTGAGCAGGGAGGGTTGGTGGCGCATGGATGCGGTTTATGCGTATTTAGATGGAATGCAGGTATCTCAAGAAGTAAGGGGAAAGCCCCTGCCGACAACATAGAGCCACAGGTCGCAGCCTATGACCCCCGCGCGTGTGGGCCCCGGCGGCGGATGGCTTCCCACTAGAACGGGTCGAGTTGGTGGCGCACCCCAGCTACGAGCGCGGCCATGTGACGACCCGGGGCGCCGGCGTCAGCCCGGTCGAAGGCGCCAGTGACGACTCGCTCGGCCGACTCATCAGGGGAGGCGGTCTGCCAGCCAGGGCCAGCGACGAGCGCTCAGTCAGTGAGCCCCTGCCGGCGCACGCGGCCATGACCAGATAGATGGCCAGCAGTCAGGCGCGTACATCCCGGACGCCTCCTGGAACGACCGAAGGCGCGGACATTCCGTGCGAGTGAAGTCAGCCGGAGGAGCCGTGGGACCGTCAACCACGGGTCCCGCAGGCGCCATCCCTAACGCCCCAGGCCAGGAGGAGGCTGAAGGCCCGCCGTGGCCACAAGGGCGCGCGGTTGCCTCACCGAGTGGAGGCAACCGCCTCACACAGAACATCCCTCTGATCAGCGTTTGCGCAGGTCAGAACGATTTTGCGCGCAGAGCGCGCAGTGGGGCGGGTGGGACTCGAACCCACGGCCGACGGATTATGAGTCTCCGAGTGCCTTGATACGTCTAGTGCCGGGCGATGCCTCCCCGTGTCGGGCAACTCCGATAAGTGCTGGTCATCGCAAGGGTGGGTACCAGCGCCCACCCCTTGCCATGCCGTCCTATGCCGCTTCATATCGCCCCGTTCCGGGGCGTTCGGTTGAGCACCGGCTGAGCAAGAAGGGCTCCCGACCCGCAGGTCAGGAGCCCTTTCAACACCACGTCCAGGATACCGCTCACGTCTCCGCAGGGGCAGCCTCCGCTTGCGCCCGCCGGGCTCGGGGCACCAGCGCCGCCGCCTTCTCGGCGATCTCCAGGTCGACCTCCTTCAGCAAGGAGGTGTACGTGTCGGACGCGAGCTTGATGGTGGAGTGCCGCAGCGTCTCCTTGATCGCGTGAAGGTCCCCTCCGCCGGCATGGATGAGCGTCGCCGCGCAGTGCCGGAGATCCCGGAGATTGATCGGAGGCAGGTCCGCCCGCTCGGAGATACGCCGGAACTCATCCGACACCTTCTCCGGATGCAGCCACGCCCCGTCGACGTCAACGAACTCCTTTCCCGTCTCCGCCCAGTCCGGCGTGTCCTTGCCCTCAGACCGCTCCCTCGCCGCCTTCTCATTCCACGCCGCCCTCTCCGCCGCCTTGCGGACGCGGTGCTCACGGATCACGGCCACGTTCAGCGAGTCGAGCCCGATCGTCCCGGCCGAGCCATCCGTCTTCGGCTCGTCCTCGAACGGCACCCACCCGTCGACCACGATCTCCTTGGCGATCGTGATCTCTTGCCCGTCGAGGTCGACGTTCGCCTCGTCCTGCCCGACCCCCTCGCCACGGCGCAGCCCCCGGAAGGCGATCAGGTGGAAGAGCGCATACAGGCGCGACGACTCCGCCTCATCGAGGAACGCGCCGATCTGGGCAGGCGTCCACACCATGACCGGCGACGGCTTCTCGCCCGTCCTGCGCCAGTGCTCAACGTGCCGGTCGGTCCACAGCACTGCCTTCGGGCGCTTGCCCGAAGCGAGCTCGACGTGGGAGGCCGGGTTGAAGGTGATGAGCTGCCGCTTGATCGCCGCGTTCAGCGCGGTGCGGAGCGTCGATCGGATCCGCTGCTTCGTCGCCGGTCCCGTGATCTCCCGGTATGGGGGCATCGCCGCCAGCTTCTCCCGCTCCACCGCCAGGCGCGCCGACTCCGCGGCCGGCGGGCGGGAGTTCTTCCCCCACTTACAGCGGGCCTCCTGCTCACGCCGGGCCTGGTTCTCCGCCGCGACGACCTCGTTGCGTTCGTCGATCGCGTCGAAGAACTCCTGCGCGTGGCCAACGTTGAAGCGGTCGAGACGGTAGTGCCCGACACCAGGCTTGAGGTGCACACGAATGTGGGAACGGTAGCCGTTCGTGGTGGTCGTCTTCGTCTTCTTCGACGCCACCCACGTCTCCAGCCACTCCCCCACGGTCGTCTTGCCGTCGAGGGGTACGCCGACGCCGAGCTTGCGGGACACCGCGGCGGGCTCGGGTATGTCACCGCGGGTGGTCTGCAGTTCGGCGAGGAGGTCGCCGACGCGGCGCTGCCCGTCCTCGTCGTCGCCGGGCAGGTCGAGGATCGCGCGGATGCGGTCGAGATCCTTCTGCGCGTCCTTGAGTTCGGCGTAGCCGGTGCGTTGGAACCGTCTGCGGTTCCCGTCGGCGTCCGGCGGGAGTTCCTGGGACACCCGGGGCCGTCCATGGGACCGCTTGGTCAGCTGCGGGCAGGCCACGCCGAGCCGTTTACCGTCCGGGCCGCGGCATTCACACCGCTTACTGATACCGCCAGCACGGCGCGTACCGGGCATGTTCTTAGCCTCCCCAGTAATGAAGTGCTGCGACTGCCTCGAATCGGCCCTCTACCCTGCCTTCTCGGGTTCAGCAGAACTATCGTCCGGGCCTGGCACCACACGTAGCCGGTTACGAGGGTTGGAGTGGTGCGCGTGAAGTGTGGGGTACTTCTGGATCCCCTCCAGGAACCCCATCATCCTCTCCTCGGCCATGCGCTCCTCTCGGATTTCTCGCAGCGCCTTCTTCTCCCGTTCGAACCGCTCACTGAGTTCGGCGATACCTTCGATCAACACCTCTTCGCGCTTCATGAGACGTGCGATCCGGTGCGCGTGCACCACGTGCATCCACTCGTCAGCCTGCTTCGCTTTGATATGCGGAAGAGCCGTATCGCCGTAGCTCAGCAGTCCGCACCCCACGATGAAGAGCGCCACCCCTGTAGACACAGCACTCCAGAACGCGTGGGTGCTTCCGGTCGACAAGGCCAGGACAGCGCACGCTACAGCGAAAACACCGGCGAGGAAGCAACGAACCGAAATGATGGCAAGGTCTGCAGGAAGCTGCGCCCAACTCCTACCTGTTGGAGGGAAGAGCCCCCAGGACGCGCGGCCTCTATGACGTCCTATGCTCACGCGACCTCGCCTTCGTCGGCACGTCCCCCTGAAGCAATGTTCTGATCGGTCAGAAGCGCTCGCACCATCGTCTCGAACAGCTCAACCTTCGCAGGGTCCTTGATCCCCAAGTCGGCGGCTGCCTCCCGCGGCGACACCGCGCGAGGGGGTTGCTCTTCCGCCGCGAAAGCGTCGCGCGAGATCAAGCCGGACAGCACTAGCAGCTCAGGCAGCGGCACTCTCACAGCCCTCGCGAGAGGCTCCAGATATGCCGGATCCGGCACGGCCTTGCCTGCCAGCATGCGCCCCACCGATGACGGGGACATGCCGGTGTCGCGGGCGAGGGCGGTCTTACCTCCCCCGCGAGGCGAATCGATGTCGTAGCCAGCTCGGCGAGCGGCTTCGCGGACATATGCAGCGAACTGCTCCGTCCGTTCGTCATGGTCAGGCATGCCTTACATGCTAGCGCGCAAGTAAGTATCCGCCTACCCCGGCAGCAAGCCCCCCGTTGCTGCCGCAACAGCCAGATACTTGCAGTAGAGGCAGTATGGGGCGTATGTTTCCTGCATCGGCAGGCACTACCTGCCGAGCAAGGAGAGTTCATGTCCAGCTACCAGCTACGAAGCGACTCGCTCCTCAAAGCCGCTTCAGCGCGCGGCGACCGGAGCTGCTACGCCATTTCGAAGCGGACAGGTATCGCGGAGTCCACGCTCTCGCGGTTGCGCCGCGGTGTGGCGAGGCCAGCGACCGAAACGCTGCTTATCCTCGCCGCCGCCTACGGGCTCAGCATCGACGACCTCATCGACCAGGGTGCCGACGACCAGAGCGAGGAGGGCGCGGCATGACCCGGGCCCTAACGGTCGACGAAGTCCTCGCCCTCCCCGCCATGCCCAACGCCTGGCCGGACGGCGCAGGCGCCTGCGGCGGCATCTCCCGCACCACCTGGTACTCGCTGATCTCCAGCAACCAAACCCCCGTCCCGGTGATCCGCGTCGGCCGCTGCCTCAAGGTCCGCAGAAGCGACCTCCTGAACTTCCTCGGAATCAAGGAGTCCGCCGCCGAGGTCGAGTCGGCAACAGGCACCGAAGAAAACGACGACGCCCCGGGAGTCGAGCCCGGGGCGCCAATCGAGCAATCCGCACCTACCGCAAAGTAAGAGAACGGAACACGCTCATGAGCACAGTATCCGAGACGGCAACGGCGCCGTCGACCCTGCCCGAGCAGAGCATCCGCATCACCCTCGCCGTCGAGATCATGATCGACCTCGACACCGGCCGCCCCATGCTCCTCGCCAGCACCGACGCCAACGAAGGCGACATCCACGAAGTCACCCCCGACGAGTTCCTCGCCCTCGCCCACCAGGCCCGCGCCGAGATCGACCGCATGGCCCGCCTCGCCCTCACCCACGCCCGACAGGCGGTGCGGTCATGACCGTCATGGACAACACCAGGCCTCGCACCTGGGAATTCACCGACGTCGACACCGGCCAGACCCGCACCATCACCTGCACGCCCTGGTGCAACATCAGCCACGCCTCGGACATCGCGCACCCCTGCCTGCCGTCAGAGATCTCCTGCATCTCCTACGACCGGGCCAACACCGCCGCACTGCCTGTCGCCTGCGGACACGACGCAGAAGACGTCTACGTGATGAGCGCCCTCATCGAGGTCGACCACTTCGACCCCGACCCGGCCCGCCGCGCCCCGCACGCCATCGTCGAGATCGTCCAGGACCACTTCACCGGCGCCCTCGACCCCGACGGACTCCAGGCCCTCATCGGCCTGTTCGAGCAGCGAGTCGCCGCCCTCCGCATCCGGCACGCCGAACTCGTCACCGCCCGCGCCGAGCACCAGCCGCAGAAGGAGGCGCAGGCGTGAGCGACAACACCCAGATTCCCGAGCGCGTCATGAGCGTGACCAACTTCCTCAACGAGGACAGTCCGCTCACCGCAGCACAGCGCACGCTCACCCTCGACACCGGGCTCGCCGCGCACCGCACTACCCCGATCGAGACCGCACTGCGGGACATCGACTGCGAGTCGGAACACGCCGATCTGCCGTGGCTCTCCGCCGAGATCGTCGTGCTCGACGACAAGCCGCAGGCATACGGACGCACGACCAACGTGTGGCTGGCCTACGGCGCCGCCGTGACAGAGATGCTCCCGGTGCAGGGCCGCGAGGCGCTGGCGGCCATGAGGGAGTTCGCCGACCGGTACGAGGCCTTGCTCGACCTCGCCGACGAGATCGCCAAGGGCGACTTCGAGGGAGACCCCGAGATCACCCGCCTCGACCAGGAAGCCATGGACCGGCACATCCGGGCCGTCAACGAGGGCCGCGCATGAGCGCCCCGTCGGCTCGCCCGGTCCGCTTCGAGGACCCCGCGCGCAACACCGCGTACTGGCAGCGCAGCACGCGCATCGTCGACGCCGCCCCGCCCCTCACCGACGCACAGCGCGCGATCATCCGCACCGCGTTCCACCAGCCCACCGAACGGAGGGCGGCGTGAACGACGACAAACCCCGCCCCGACTGCACCCACTGGATCGGCACGGAGCACCGCCACTGCCGCGAGGGTGACGGCGTCCGCCAGTACCTCACCGGCCCGCGCTGCCCCGCCCACACCCCCGCCGCCCTCGCCTCACGCCCCGAACCTCAGCCCGGCCCCGGCTGGCCCATCCACCGCCAGGAGGCGACGTGACTGCCACGTTCCGCAAGCTCGCCGAGCAGGTCGTCGCTCGCCACGACGATCACCTTCTCGACTACGGGCCCGACAAGCAGGCCGACCGCGTCGTCGCCGCCCTGCAACGGCTCAACCGAATCGTCGACCTGACACCCGCCATCGGCACCGACATCGACCTCGCCGGCTTCGGCAAGGTTCCCGCGCAGTACGCCTCCGGCAACGACTCCTACTTCCTGCTCTCCGACGCCAGCGAACAGCTCGGCTGGTTCCACCCCCGCGCCTGCAAGTGGGCCGAGAAGCGGTTCGCCTGGGCCGTACAGGAGCAGCGCCGCATCGACGAGGAACGCGGAGACGGCCGCCTCGGCTGGGAATGCCTGACGGGCCACGTCGACCTCGAGCTGCACCTGTGCGTCGACGACCCGCAGGCCAAGCCCGACGCGGGCGGCCGCCGCTGGTCCGACTCCGGGGACTGGCTGATCTCCACCGACCGCATCCCGGACCTGCTCGCCTCCAGCCCCTGGGGCAAGGAGTTCATGGACAACTCCATGGACGCGTTCCGGCACGCCGCCCGCGAGATCTTCGGCGACAAGCTGAAGCAGTCCCCGGTCATCGGCCCCGACGGACAGCCCACCGGCAGCAACGCCTACGACCTGTTCGAACCGCAACTCCCGAAGGACGAAGCGCTCCGCCGGGCCCGCCGCGGCCCCGCCCTCGACGACGAGGAAGGCCTATCGTGACCGATCGCCGCCCCGGCCAGTGGCCGGTCGAGCAGCCCGCCAACCTCGACAAGATCGAGAAGGGGTACTCGCTGACGAGTACCCCCGGTGAGGACGAGCTGTACATGCAGCGCGCTGCCGAAAGGGCCCTGCACGAGATGGTCATGGACTCCATCCGCCACGACCTCCAGCAGCAGCCCAGCACGCTGTCCGTCCTCAGCGCGGCCCGCCACTGGTGCGAACGCATCACCGCCACCGCCGACGAGATCGCCCGCACCAAGCGCCGCACCGCATGAGCCGCGGGCCGGGCAACGCCATCCCCCCCGCCGCGCCCGGCCCGCACCCCCACGAACCACCTACTCCAGCTCGCAGAAGAGAGCACGTTCGTGAACGACACCATCGCCTACAACAGACTCGCGGACCTCCTGCGCGACATGGGCGAACCCACGCGGTACCAGGGCGGCGCTCTTCGCACCCGAGGTCTCTGCCACGACGGCGACGCCCCGGGCACCGTCGCCATCCGGCCCGGCAACAACGGCAGCGTCGTGATCCACTGCCACAAGTGCGGCGGCAACGCGGGCTTCCTGGCCGCCATCGGCTGGAGCGAGACCGACCTGTTCGACACGCCCCTCGAGCGGCAGCGCGACCGGCCCGCCGACGACACGTGGATCCCCTGCCGAGACCGCGACCATAAGAGGGTCGCCCAGTACGTGTACCGCGACGAGAACAGCGCCGTCGTCCACGGCGTCACCCGCTGCGACCACAAATGCTTCGCCCAGTGGCGGCCGTCGCACGAGACGAAGACCGGCCGACGCTGGAGCCTCAACGACAAGGAGGGCAACCGGCTCGTCCGCACCGTGCCCTACCGGCTCCCCGAACTCCTCAAGGCGAAGGAGGCCGACCGGGTCATCTGGATCGCCGAGGGCGAGAAGGACGTCCACGCCCTCGGCGACCACGGCCTGCCCGCCACCTGTAACGCGGGCGGCTCGGGCAAGTGGACGGCCGAGCACGCCCGGCACCTCGAAGGCGCCGACGTCACCATCGTCGCCGACCGCGACGCCAAGGGGCGCGAGCACGCCACCGTCGTCGTCGAAACGCTGCGCGGCCTGGCCCGTTCCGTGTACGTCGTCCAGGCCCGCACCGGCAAGGACGCCGCCGACCACTTCGCCGCCGGACACAAGGACGCCCAGTTCGTACAGGTGTGGGCGCCCGTCCCCCACCCCAGCGACCCGGCGGTGGCTGCGTGAACGACACCCCGAGCTGGCAGCCCAACGTCGACTCTGACAAGGAGGACGAGGCGCCTCGGCGCCTCGTCCTTACCCCAGCGTCGACCATCCGGATCCGTCCGGTCCGCTGGCTGTGGGACACCACCCCCGAAGGGGCTCCGCCCACCTCGCACGGCCGCATCCCGCTCAACTCCCTGGCCATCGCTGCAGGCGGACCAGGCTTGGGCAAGTCGCAGTTCTCTGTCTGGCTCACGGCCCGAATTACCACCGGCACCCTGCCTGGCGAGTTGTGGGGGAAACCCCGTGGCGTCATCTACGCGGCCACCGAGGACTCGTGGACATACACGATCGCCCCGCGCCTCATCGCGGCCGGGGCCGACATGGACCTGGTATTCCGTGTCGACGTCCGCGACGACGAGGAGCTACACGCCCGGCTCACCCTGCCCAAGGACATCTCCCTCATGGGCAAAGCCGCAGAGGCGTACAGCGTCGGTCTGCTCGTCGCCGACCCACTGCTCTCGATGATCGACGCCAGCATCAACGACTACCGGGCTGCCGAAGTCCGCGCCGCCCTGGAGCCGTTGGTCGCAGCCGCCGACCGGCACTGCTTCACCATCCTGGGCTTGGCCCACTTCACCAAGGCGGGCGGCTCCGACCCTCTCAGCCGCATCGCGGGATCCGGCGCGTTCGGCCAGCTCATCCGCAGCCTCATCGCGTTCGCCAAACAGGAAGGAGAGGACGGCGTGGACGAATTCGTCATGAGCCTGGAGAAGAACAACCTCGGCCGCCTCGGACTGCCCTCGCACACCTACGAGATTCAGTCCGTGACCGTCGACACCGACGAGGGCCCGACCTACGTCTCCCGCTTCGTACTCGGCCCCGAATCGACGACGTCGGTCCGCGACGTCATGCGAGCCGAGACGAACGGAGACACGGGCAGCCTGTCCAGCGAGGTAGCCGAGTGGCTACAGGGCTGGCTCACCGACGTCGGCGGATCCGACGAGGCGCGCGCGATCAAGAAGGCCGCGCGTAAGGAGGGCTACAGCGACTCCGCCGTCGACCGCGCCAAGAAGAAGTTGAGCATTCAGTCGAAGCAGCAGGGCTTCGGGCGCGAGCGGACCGCCCACTGGTACCTGCCCGAGGCGTGGGCGAAGGCGGGCCACGCCGACCTCCCCCGTACAGCCTGACGAACATGACGAGATTGGTGAGATTGGCTCCGACCTGCGGTTTCTTGCGCACCTGTCACTGACGAGATTGGTGAGATTGGTGACGAGATTGAGGAGCCCATTCTCACCATTCTCGTCACCCCGATCCCCAATCTCGTCACCATTCTCGTCACCGCAAAACAGCAGGTCAGATCCATTCTCACCAATCTCATCAATCAAAATTGTGTGTAAGGGAGACGGACGATCATGGGGCAACATCATCCCGGCGAATGCTCCTGTCCGGAATGCCGCACTCGGGCCCGCCTGGCAGCCCCGACCCTGTATGGCTTCATCGGCCGACGGGCCGGCGAGCCCGAAACCGCCCAGCAGGTCTTCGCCTGGTGCCCTTGGTGCGCCAACTGGCACCGGCACGGCGACCGAACTAACCAACCTGGCGACGTCCTCCACCGGTCCCCGCACTGCGCCACCGGCACTCCCGGGCCCTACGAAGAGACCGGCTACCTGATCGCCGTCACGAACATCCCCCTGAGCGAGGTGTGGGGACAGATGAGGCGGTCTTCAGACGCCCAACGGCTTGCCATCGGAGACGGGCGAGTCACACCGGCTATCGAGCGACTGCGCGCCCAGTTGCTGCCCATCCTGCGGCCCCAGCACCATGGCGGGCGAACGTGAACGTCGACGACGTCATAGCCGAGCGGATAGCCGCAGCCCGCCGCCGCATCGAAGCGGCCAAGAAGCGCCGCGCCGCCCTCAACGCCTCCCGTCAGCGCGGCCTCGCCATCCGGCACGCCGCCAAGCTCCGCAACCAGGCCGGCGCCCGCGCGGCCAACGGAACTGCGGGGGTCACTCCGACCCCCGCAAACAGCACCGAGGAGAACCAGTGACCGACATCGACCTGACGACCCGGGCCCTTGAGCCCGTCTCCCAGTTCGTCCTCACCACCTCCCACGGCGACAACGACCCGCACCGCCTGCTCGCTTTCCACCGCACCTTCGGCGCGGCCATGGAGGCATACGAGATCCGGTACCACCAAGCTCGCCACCACGAAGAGCAGCCCGAGGCCACCGCCCGCGAGGAAGCCCTGTACGCCGCGCTCGCCGCAGCCGGGCGCCCCTACGCTGCTGCCGCCCTCAGCCGAGCCGCCAGCGTTCTCGGCGACAAGTTCAACGAGACCACATTCCTGGCACTCGGCGACACCGCCGCCGCGCTCGACCTGGCCATCGTCGAAGACCTCAACGGGGCCAACGGCACGGGCGAGGACGACGCCTGACCCGCACGACACCGGCCTGCCCCGACGCAACCGGGCCCGGCCTCCCACCCAGCACCCCAGGTGCTCCAGATGGAACACCTCTCCACCGAAGGAGTCCGCCATGTCTGGCGAGACAGTGATCACGGTCGTCGGCAATCTGGTCGATGATCCCGAGCTGCGCTTCACCCCGGCCGGCGCCGCCGTCGCCAAGTTCCGTATCGCATCCACCCCGCGCCGCTTCAACAAGACGACGAACGCTTGGGAAGACGGCGACGCCCTGTTCCTCACCTGCTCGGTGTGGCGGCAGGCCGCCGAGAACGCCGCCGAGTCCCTCACCCGCGGGATGCGCGTCATCGTGCAGGGCCGCCTCAAGCAGCGCTCCTACGAGGACCGGGAAGGCGTGAAGCGCACCGTCTACGAGCTCGACGTCGACGACGTCGGCCCGTCCCTGGCCCGCGCCACCGCGAAAGTCACCAAGAACCCGGCCGGTGGCGGGCACCCGGCAGCTGACCCAAATGGGTCACCTGACCCGTGGGCGAGCGCCCGGCCCGCGAACGGCCAGCAGCAGCCGGCCGGGCAGAGTGCGGGGTACTCCGATGAGCCCCCTTTTTGATCAACGCTGCCCCGGCGAGGAGACACCGTGAACGCGTGCGGACTTTGCGAACGGCCGTCGGAGCACAGCTACCTGTGCCCCGGCTGCGCCCGCGGCCTGGCCGAGAGCCTCGACCAACTGCCGGTCCTGCACGACGAGCTGGTCGAGTGTCTGGTGCCGCGCCGGTACGGCTTCGGTGACATCGTCGCCACCAGGGGCGCGGCGGGCCCGCGGTCCCCGCTCGACGAGGACGTCCTCGACGAGATGAACAGCGGGCACATGGCGGCCGTCGTGCACCTGTGGCGGGTGGACGTACAGCGGGTGCGCTGGCCCTCGCACGGGGAGCCACCGCCCGCCGGGCTGGCCGCGGACTGCCGGTGGCTGGCGATGGAACTCAACTGGATCGCCGCCGAGTACGTGGCCGCCGGGGACCTGGCGCGCGAGGTGAGCGACCTGGAGCGCGACGCCCGCTCGATCGTCGGCGATCCGGCGCCGCGGCCGCAGCGGCTCGGCACGTGCGTGGCGGTCGACACCGGGGGCGTCGTGTGCGGGGCCGTCATCAAGCGCATGCCGGGGCAGACCCGGCTCCGGTGCCGGTGGTGCGGCTACACCTACGAGACCGCGCAGGACTGGATGCGCCTTCAGCATTTTCAGCCGGAAGAAGTAGCGTGAAATCCTTGCGTCAAACCCCCGGGTTGGATACCTTACTGGGGATGGAACCGCAACCCTGGCGGGAGCGGATACGCGACGAGGACAAGCTGTTGGAGCAGCTCAACCAACTCGCCTCCCAGGCCGCCGACCGCCGCGCTCAAGCGCTGCTCGACGGCGTGGACGAACTCGGCACGATCGCCGACGTCGCCCGCGACCTCGGCAAGAGCTGGACCGCCGTCGACAAGGCGATCAAAAAGTACGAGAGCAAGAAGGCGTCCACCACAGACGCCCCCACAACCGAATAGACGAGGGCCGGACAGCAGCTCTCAGGTGTTGGAGCACCCGAGGCGCGCGCACCGCCCGACCCTCTACCGAACATCCTGACTAGACCAGGAGTCGGCATGACCGATCATGTCGCGGGCCGTTCCGTGCCCGCAAGTTCCCTACCGTCCCGGCGTCTCGTCGCTGCGGGCATCATCCGCCGCACCCCGGGCCGCACCCTCACAGTGCGCGCCACCCCGGCGGGCGTCACCGGCATCATCCGCAAGGCGGTGACCCGGTGACCCACACGGCCATCCACCCTGTGGATAACCCAACCCCGCCCAGCACCCTCACCACCGCGGTCCACGTCGCGCAGCAGATGCTCGGCGCCTACGGCAGCAGCAGCCGCGACGGCTTCGACTACGCCGAGGCCTACGGCGCCCTCCGCGAATCCCTGCGCATCCTGCTCCGCGCCGTCGAGGCGGGTGAGAACGCATGAGGTACCCACACCTGCCTGCCTACGGGCCCACCGAAGCCCACGCCGACGAGGACGCCAGGCCCGACGTCGTCGTGCGTGTCGCCTACGCCTTGGACCGTGAGCAGCTGCTGGCGGCCCTGTCGATCGGCTTCACGGAGCTGGACCCGGACCGCGCGCCTGAGGACCTGACGGTCGACGAGGTGCGGCGGGAGGTCGAGGGCTGGCTGGCCGCGCAGGGGATCATCGAGCTTGAGCGCTATGTGATCCAGGGGCAGCTGACCGCGTACCCGCCCAAGCAGCAGGCCGTGATGGATGCGCTTGCCGCCGCCCTGGTCCGCGCGTATCCGCCGCCTCCCGCCGAGGAGCCGGACACCGGCCCCCGCTACGGCGACGGCACCGTGAACGTGCACACGCGCGACGCCGGACGCATCACGCTGCGCGAGCCCCGGTGGTGCATCGGCGAGCACCGCGGCGGCGAGTACCGCGTCGACGTCCACCATATGGGCGCCACCCAGCACACGCGGTTCCACACCCCCATGGGCCCGGCCTATGTCGCCCTGAGTGCGGCGCAGAGCCCCCTCTCATCCCAGCCGCAGCCGGAGCTCCATGCGGAGGTTTCGGGCAGCTGGTCGATGACGTGCGACACGCACGTCGCGCGGGCCGCCGACGCCCTCGAAGAGATGGCCGCTCACCTGCGCGGTCAGCAAGCCCTACTCGCTCAGCTCGAGGACGGAGGCCCTCGGTAATGCTCAAGAAGACACGAGCCCGGCGCGCCGCCGCTGTGCGCCACCGCCAGCTGCTCGACACCGCCGAGCGAGTCGTCCGCCGCCACATCCTCGAGGGGCAGTCCGGCAGCGACGCCACTCCCGCCGAGATGGTCGCTCTCGCGTTTGGCCGCCTCGCTCTGCACATCGACGAGGACGAGGCCCGCGACTACCTCAACGCTGTCCTCGTCGAGCGCGGATACCCGCTCCCCGGGGGTGCCCAGTGAGCACCCGCGAACTCACCCGCCCCCAGAAGGGCATGCTGGCGGCCGCCGCCGTCCCGATGCTCGCCGTCGGCGGCTTCGGCGCCTGGGGCACCTACACCAACGTCGTCACCGAGTTCCACCGTGCCGCGACCGCCATGGGCGTCGTCGCCGCCGGCGAGGGCCTCACCCTCGTCCTGGCGCTCACCATGCTGGCCCTGACCCTCCTCGGGCAGGCCACGCCCCGCCCTGTCCACATCGGCCTGTGGCTGGCCCCGGTCGCCGCCTCCGGTGTCGGCATCTCCATCGCCGACACCGTCACCGAGGCCGTCGTCTACGCCGCCACCCCGCTCGCCATGAGCGGCGCCGCCGAGGGCCTCGGCCTGATTGCCCGCCGCATCGTCATCTACACCACCGGCATCGACGCCGAAGCACGCCGCCGCATCGCCGACACCGTGCAGCGCTTGGCCTACGAGCAGGCCGTGGCCGAGCGGCACCCCGACGAGGACAAGCGCGAGGCCGCGCTGCGCAAGTCCTGGAAGCTCGCCCAGGACATCGGCCGCGACGACCCCGAGCTGGCCGAGGGCCTCGTCGCAGTACAGCGCGAGCGCCTGAGGCAGGGAGCCGACGGGGCCTTGGCGGGCATGCTCACCGCGGCGCCCGCCCCGAAGCAGGTCGGCCCCGCCCGGCAGGAAACAGCCGAGGAAGTCCTGCGCCGGAAGCTCGCCACGATGGGCGCCGAGGATGCGGTGCGCCTCGTGCGTGATGCGCACCCGGATGCGCCACTGGCCGAACTCGTGGAGATCTGCAACGACCACGGTGTGCACGTCACTCCCGTACAGGTCGCTGTCATCCTCGACCAGCGGCCCGAGCAGCACACCGTGTATCGACAGGATGCACCTGATGCGCCGCTGGTCAGCGGTCTGCCGCTCGTCACCGTCGAGGGCGCCGTCGTCGAAGCTGCATCCTTCCTCGGCCCGGACGCCAAGGCCCGCCAGATCTCCGAGCATCTCGCTCGCCACCGGCGCCTCGTCGTCGCCGAACCGTACATCCGCACCGCACTCTCCCGCGAAGCCAAGCGCCAGCAGGGCCAGGCCCCGGCCAAGCCGATGGAGGGCGGATACGCATGATGCGCATCATCATCGGCATCACCCTCGGCGTGCTCTACATCCTGTGGCCGCCCCTCCCCGCCGCCACCGCCGCCATCCTCGGCTGGCTCATCTCCCAGCCACTCGTGATCGCCTTCGTGCTCGGCGCCGTCGCCCGCCCGCACCTCCACATGCCGAAGGGGTGGACAAAGTGAACGAGCCCCTCGCTAAAGCCGAGGCCGCCGTGACCGAGGCGGAGAGCAACACCGCCGCCGTGCAGCTGGCGCTCGCCGCCGTCGAACTCGCCAAGGCCGCCCAGCAGCCGCAGCACCAGGGATGCCAGCACACGCCACAGCAGCAGTTCGACGCCAAGAAGTGGCTCACCATCGGCGGCCTCGCCTGCGTGGGCGGCTGCGTCGTCTGCGCCCTCGCCCTGGCGTTCGCCATCGCGGCCATCGCCGTCGCTATCGGCGGCACCTGCGCGACCGCCTGCCTGCTCATCCTCCGCTCCATCTGGCGCGGGCACCGGAAGGGGCGCTGACATGGGCATCTTCCGCCGCAAAGAGAACGCGGCCGCCGACGAGGCGCGCACCGACCGACTGCTCAACGGCGTCGATCAGGCGTACACCGCCCGCACCGGCCACGTCGGCGGCGCGGCCAGCCCCGACCTCGACGAGTTCGAGGAGACCGTCCTCCACGCCGTCGCCCGCGACCCCGAAGCCCCGTACCCGCCGCCCGGCCACGGCTACCCCCGCCGCTGACCGGCCCGCCGTGCGGTGGGGCCGGACAGCCCGGCCCGACGAATCGACCCGGAAGGGAACCCCGCTATGCCTGACCCGCAGCACGCTGTCGACGCGGCCAAGGTCACCGCGCAAGCCATCAACGACTACGGCCCCGACTCCCCAGAGGCCCTCGGCGCGATGGAGTCCGCCCTCGACGCCGTTCGCCAGGCCCGCGCCGCTGGCTACACCGACGAGGAGATCCGCCGTGGCTGAGATCAAGTACACCGCCTGGGAGCGGATGCAGATCGCCGCCATCGAGGCCCGCGGCCTCAAGGACTCCGCTGCCCTCGGCTGGGACGCCCACATCGAACGGCGCCGCGCGCTCAAGCGCATCGAGGGCAAGGCCCGCCGCCGCGCCAACCGCACGTAGCTCTGCCCCGGGGGCGGCGCACCACGACCAAGAAGTAGAGCCGCCCCCGGGCCCCGGACCGCCCAACAGAACGACCGGAAGGCCAGCATGACCGATCTTCACGCACCGGCCAACACCGAGACGCCGGACGCACCCACACCCGCCCTGACATCCGAGCCCGGCAGCTCTCCGGCCCCCGCGCCCGCCGAGGCAGGACCCCGGCGCCGTGTCCGTATCGACCACCTGCGTCGCGTGATCGTCGAGGCCCGCCAGCACACCGCCTACCGCTTCACCGTCCGCCACAGCGCCTACCTCACCGGCGGCGCCCGCGTCCTTTCCCGCCGCGCCTGGGACTCCCGCACCACCGCCCGCCACGAGCGCATGATGCGCATCGCCGAAGCAGGCGGCAACGAAGAGCTCGTACAGAAGTGGGAACAGCGCGCCTACGCGTTCAGGTTCGCCCGCCACCGGCGCCGCGTCGAACTCCTCCAGATGGCCATCAACGCGCCCAAGGCCATCGCCACCGCCTCAGCGGCCGGCGCGGGCACCCTCCTGCTGCTCGGCTGCATGCTGGCCGCCGCCACCGACGACCTCAACGACGTCCTCACGCCGCTCAACACCGTCGTCTCCTTCGTGGGCTGGGTGGCGTTCATCGGCGGCATCGTCTGGGAGCCCATGCTCTACTCCCTGCCGCTCCTGGCCCTGGCCGGGGTGTGGGCCGTCGGCCGCAACCGGAAGACCGCGCCCTCATGGGCGCTGCCCGCGGACACCGGCGAGCTGGACGTGCTGCCCGACGAGAACGCCATCATGCGGGCCCTGGGCAAGCTGTCGATTCCCCAGCTCAACGCGGCTATCAAGGAAGGGTGGACGCCGCGCTGGGTGCAGCCCACGACCCGCCTCGGCAACGGCTACCACACCCAGCTGCAGCTGCCGATGGGCGTCACCGTCGAGATGGTCAACGCCAAGAAGAACGTCCTCGCACACAACCTGATGCGCAAGCCCGTCGAGACCTGGCCCACCGAGCCGCCCAACATGCCCGGCGTCCTCGACCTGTGGGTCGCCGACCAAGGCTCCCTCAACGGCGTGGTGCCGCCGTGGCCACTGCTGACCGAAGGCGTCACCGACTACTTCAAGGGCGTCCCGGTCGCCGTGTCCCAGCGGGGCGAACCCATCATCGGCAAGCTCATGGCCGCCAACTGGATCGTCGGCGGCATCATGGGCTCCGGCAAGACGTCCATCGTGGTCGCGCTGCTCCTCGGTGCCATCCTCGACCCGCTGGTCATCGCCGAGGTCTACGTGATGGCCACCAACGTCGACTACGACCCGCTCAAGCCCCGCCTGCGTACCCTCGTCAAGGGCGACGACCCCGAGCAGCTGCGCGCCGCTCTCGACGCCCTGCGGGCCCTGTCCAACGAGGTCACCGAGCGCGGCAAGCTTCTGGAGGACCTCGGCGGCGAGTCGACCAAGCTCACCCGCGAACTGGCCCTGAAGGACCCGCGGATGCGGCCCAAGGTCGTCGTCTTCGACGAGTGCCACGAGCTGTTCATGAGCAAGGACTACGGCAAAGAGGCCAGTGAACTGGCCATCCGCGTCATGAAGAAGGCCCGCAAGGTCGGCATCACTCTCATCTGGGTCACCGTCTCCCCGACTGCCGACAGCATCCCGCGTGACGTCACCCGCAACACCAGCCATCGCGTGGCGTTCGCGGTCGGCGACCAGGTCGCCAACGACGGCCTCCTCGGCTCCGGCAAGTACAAGGCCGGGATCCGCGCCACCGAGCTCGTCCCCGGCCAGGACGTAGGCACCGCCGTCACCTACGGCTTCACGTCAAAGCCGTTCGAGATCATCCGGTCCCACTACGTCGCCCGCGATCCGGAGAAGGGCATCGATGAGGTGACGCCGGTCGTCGAGCGCGCCCTCAAGGCCTACGAGAACGACGACGGCGTGTGGGAGGTCCCCGGCACACAGCCCGTCGACCACCTCGCCGACGTCGCCGCCGTCCTCGGCGACGAACTCCGCATGCTCGTCCAGGAGGTCCTGCACCGGCTCGCCGAGCGCACCCCGGGCGCCTACCGAGACTGGGGGCCGACCGATCTCAAGAAGGCCCTGGAACCCTACGGCGCCGAGCAGTACAAGTCCGCCGGACGCATGGTCATCTCCCGCGACCGCGTCCACGAAGCCATCCTCACCCGGCTCGCTGAGGACACCGGCGACGAGGGAGGCGACGAAATCTGAGGGAGTTCTCCCCACCCGCCTCCCTCACCCGCCTCCCTGTACATGACCTGCGCAAATGGCCAGTCAGGGAGGCGAGGGAGGCAAGGGAAGACCAGGCCCGGAGGCCGCGAGCATGAGGCCCGGGCTCCCCTCCGGCGCCTCCCTCCCTACGACACGGCAGGATGCACCCACCGCGAACACGCCGCCGCCCAGAGGGGGACCCATGTGGCCGACCTTGATCGCCGTGCTTGGCACGCTCGCTGGTGCCGCCTTGGCCAGCCTCACCGCGCACTGGACAGACCGCAGCGCCCGCGCAGCCGAACACCGCCAGCGGGTCCTCGACGCCACCGGGCAGCTCCTCGCCGCTGTGCTGGCGTACCGGGAGGTCTACTGGTTTCAGATCGCCAACCTGCGCAATGGCGTGCCTCGGACCAGCGAAGACGTGGCAGCCCTGTTCCGCGCCCGCACAGTCACGACGAACGCCTTCGACCGCCTCGCGCTCACTGCTGCCGATTCAGCCCTGCTCGCCGTCGCCGCAGAGGCCGCATGGTCGGCCATCGAGCTGGCCGACATCGAACTCAGCGCGGTCACCGGTGGACAGTTCAGCACCACCGTCGAGGCCGCACTCGCCGCCGGACGGGAGCGGAGCCGGGACGCCCACACAGCCCTGCGCGAGGCAGGCGTCCGGTACATCCACGGCGCAGCACCCATCCACGGCGACGGCTAGCCCACCACCCGACGACCCTGAGGAGCCATCGTGAGCAACGACCCCATCGACCACGCACACACCCACGCCGCCTCATGCCCGATGATCCTCTGGCCCGAAGGCGGCACCTGCAACTGCGGGCAGATCGAACAGGAGGGCATCGCCGACGCCTCCGCCGACTACCGCCACGACCCGCTCGACACGACAGCCTTCGACACCATCGACTAGGCCCCTCCCAGTGAGCATCCGCATACAGCCACGAGACCACCGGCCGCCACGAGAGGATGACCCCATGCCCGAGGAACGCACCGCCGTCCTGCTGGTCGACAGCTACACCACGACGTGCAGCAAGTGCCGCAACGGCGCCTTCACCAAGGACATCCGCCACGACCGAATCGCGACCGGATGGGGGACCCCCGACCCGCGCGACAAGCCGTGCGGCGCCCGCTTCGTCGCCATCTCCACCAAACGCCAGGAATACACGCAAGACGACCTGCACCAGCTGCGCCCTGACCTCCCTGCCTACGAGGCTGGCAAGGCGCCACGAGACCTCACCACCTGATTAGGTCGCGGCATCATGGGGGCATGGAGTCGCAGATGATCCGGCCCGGCCACCTCACCGCCCACCAGACCGCGACCGTCCTCGGCATCACCCTCGACGGCGTCCGCCAGCTCGTCCGCCGCGGCCACCTCACCCGCTCCGGCGGCACCCCCCGCCAGCCCTGGTACGCACTCGCCGACGTCCAGGCCCTCGACACCAAGCGGCGCACACGCGACGCCGCTTGACCGCAGGTCAGCGCCGTGTCACGATCCCGGTGTACAACTGTGTCCTCAAACGGACGCCGCAGACACACGACGAAGCCCCGGCCCGCATCCCCGGCCGGGGCTTCGTCGTACTTCGGGGGGACTCCATGCCGCGCATCCAGATCCTCGAACTGCCCGCCGAGCGCCACGGAGACGACGTGACGACGCCGTTCGTTCTCGTCGTCGACCAGTGGACATCGCCCCTGCACGGTCACCTGACGAAACTTGCCGAGAAGAGCGGAGCCCGCGCCGTCATGGTGTTCGAAGAGACCATGGACGTGGCCTAGCCCATGCCCCGCAAAGCCCTCCAGGTCTGCCCCACCCCCGGATGCCCCACCCTCACCACGACAGGCCGCTGCGAGACCTGCCAGGCGCGCGCCACACGCACGCGCGCGAGCGCCACATCCAAGGGCTACGACGCCAGATGGGCCCGCACCAGCTCGGCCTACCTGCGAGCACACCCCTACTGCGAGTGCGACGAGTGCGAGGCGCTGCCCCCGCTGCTCAGGTCACGAGCCACCGAGGTCAACCACCGAGACGGACTCGGACCAAGGGGACCAAGGGGCCATGACTGGACGAACCTCCAGGCCATGACCAAGGCCCACCACTCACGCGAGACAGCGAAGCACCAGCCCGGAGGCTGGAACGATCGCGATCAGTGACTCACAGGCATCAGTGCAGGTCAGAGGCCTGCCGAGATACCCATGTGGGGCAAAACCGCAGCTCAGAGGGGTGGGGGTGGACCCCTTCGGTCTAGGGGTCCCGGAACGCCGGGGAGGGCTCCGGGAAGTCCGCCAGGTTCAGAAGACCTTGATCGTCACGCAAGGTGACGGACGTCGGTGCTGCGCAACGCAGCGGCGAGGAGTGATCGCTATGCCCCGTGGTGGTGCCCGTGTCGTGTCCGGTCCGCCGCCGGACCCCAACGCGCTGCGCCGGAATCGCCCGTCGGACAAGGCGGGATGGACGACGCTCCCGGCCGAGGGCCGCGCCGGCGTCGCGCCGGTGTTCCCGCTGGAGATGATGACGCCGCGCGAGGACGAGCTGTGGGTGGACCTCTGGTCCCGGCCGCAAGCCGTCGCGTGGGAGGCCCTGGAGCAGACCTACGAGGTCGCGCTGTTCGTGCGCACGCTCGCGCAGGCCGAGAAGCCCAACGCCCGCGTGGACGTGCAGCGCATCATCCGCAGCTACCTGGATTCGCTCGGCCTGTCCGTGCAGGGGATGCTGCGCAACCGGTGGAAGATCGGCCCCGCCACCGAGGCCGACGAGCCCGCGCTGGCGCCGGAGGCGGCGCCGCGGCGACGGGCGAGCGCGCGGGACCGGCTCAAGGTCGTGCCCCGTGACGAAGGCGCCTGACCACGGGTTCGTCGTCGATTTCCCCACCCTGTGGATCGTCCCGGACTGGATCGAAGCGCACTGCCCGGTGCCGGACGGGTTCCGCGCGGGCGAGTCCCTCGAGCTGTATCCGTGGCAACTGTGGTGCACGGTCAACCACTACCGCATCAAGGCGACGGCGACGCGCGGGCAGCTGGCGCCTGCGTTCCACTACCGGCGCTCGCAGGTGGTGGCGCCGCAGAAGACCGGCAAGGGCCCGTGGTCGGCGACCATCGTCTTGGCCGAAGCCGTGGGCCCGGTCGTGTTCAACGGGTGGGCCCGCGGCGGCGAACGCTTCCGGTGCGCGGATCACGGCTGCTCGTGCGGCTGGTGGTACGAGTACGAGGCGGGCGAGCCCATGGGCATGCCGTGGCCGAGTCCGTTGATCCAGCTGACGGCGACGTCCGAGGACCAGGTGGCCAACGTCTACCGGCCGCTGCAGAGCATGGTGAAGCAGGGCCCGCTCGGCGACCTGATGCGGGTGGGCGAGGAGTTCGTGCGCATCGGCGAGCGCGGCCGCATCGACGTCGTCACGTCCTCGGCCCTGTCCCGGCTCGGCAACCCGATCACGGCAGCCGTGCAGGACGAGACGGGCACGTGGACCGAGGCGAACAAGCTGCGCCGGGTCGCGGAGACGCAGCGGCGCGGCCTGGCCGGGATGGGCGGCCGGGCGCTGGAGACCACGAACTCGTGGGACCCGTCCGAGGACTCGGTGGCGCAGCGCACCAGCGAGGCCAAGGCCCGCGACATCTTCAAGTACCACCCGCAGGCACCCAGGACGCTGTCCTACAGCAACAAGCGGGAGCGCCGGAAGATCCACGCGGTGGTGTACGCGGGGTCGACGCACGTGGACCTGGACGCGATCGAGGCCGAGGCCGTCGAGTTGATGGAGAAGGACCCGGCGCAGGCCGAGCGGTTCTTCGGCAACCGCTGCGTCGCAGGCAGCGCCGGGTGGCTGGACGGCTCGAAGTGGGCGGCGAAGGCGAAGCCGCGGCGGGTGCGCGCGTACACGCGGATCGTGCTCGGCTTCGACGGCTCGGACATGGACGACTGGACGGCGATCCGCGCGGAGACGATGGACGGCTACCAGTTCACGCCGGTGTTCGGCGCGAACGACGAGCCGACGATCTGGAACCCGGCCGACCACGGTGGGCAGGTCCCGCGCGCGGAGGTCCGCGCGGCAATGGACCAGTTGATGAACCGTTACGACGTGGTGCGCCTGTACGCGGATCCGCCGTACTGGGACACCGAGGTCGATGAGTGGGTGGACCTGTACGGCGAGGAGCGGGTGATCCGCTGGTACACGCGCCGCATGGTCCAGATGCATGCGGCGGCCGAGCGGCTGAAGACGGACGTAGTCAAGCGGAACACCGAGGGGGCGCGGGCGGCCGCGTTCACGCACGACGGGTGCCCGCTGACGCAGTCGCACATCGAGAACACGCGCATGGCCGAGCGCCCCTCCGGGCTGTACGTGCTGCGCAAGGCGAGCCCTGCCCAGAAGATCGACAGTTCGGTGGCGTCGGTGCTCGCGCACGAGGCGCTCGGCGACGTCATCGCGGCGGGCCTGGCCGAGCGAGAAGAGTCCTTCTACTACTCGGCGTGAGGGGGTCGCATGGCCACGCTGGCGCAGGCCCTCCAACTGGTGTCGCTCCTGGAGTCGGAGTTGATCCGCCGCCGGTCGGAGATCGACCGGAACGGCGACTACTACCGCGGCAAGCACCCGCTGAAGTTCGCCTCGGACGACTTCGCGAAGTACCACGGCGACCGATACCGGGACTTCTCCGATAACTGGACGCAGGTCGTCGCCGACAGCCCAGTGGAGCGGCTGACGGTCACCGGGTTCCAGGCCTCCGGGCAGGAGCGGGCCGACAAGGACCTGTGGGAGGTGTGGCAGGTCAACGGCCTGGACGCTGACTCGCAGTTGGGGTTCCTCGGCGCGGTCACCAGCGCGCGCAGCTTCGTGCTGGTGTGGGGCGACCCGGACGACCCCGACATGCCTGTGGTCACCTTCGAGGACGCGGGGCAGTGCATCGTGGCCTACGAGCCCGGATCCCGGCGGATGCGGCGGGCAGGGCTGAAGCGCTGGCAGGACGGCAACCGCGACTTTGCGACGCTGTATCTGCCCACCGAGGTGTGGAAGTTCTCCCGGCCGTTGGCCCGGCAGGACAAGAGCCCGCAGATGGCCGACGTCGATGAGCAGCTGCGGACGTGGGAGCCGCGGGAGATGGCGGATGAGCCGAACCCGCAGCCCAACCCGATGCTGGCGGTGCCGCTCGTGGAGCTGCCGAACAAGCCGATGTTGGTGGAGGACCCGATCTCGGACGTGTCCGGCGTGGTGGCGATGCAGGATGCGATCAACCTGCTGTGGGCGCAGCTGTTCACCGCCTCTGATTACGCGTCGTTCCCGCAGCGCGTCGTGCTCGGCGCCGAGCGGCCGATGATCCCGAAGCTGAATGCGGCGGGCGAGATCGTCGGCAAGCAGCCCGTCGACCTGTCGAAGTTCGCGGTCGACCGGGTTGCGTGGATCACGGGCAAGGACGCGAAGATCGCGGAGTGGCAGGCCGCCAACCTGGGAGCGTACTCGTCGATCATCGAGGTTGCTGTCGGGCACCTCGCCGCGCAGACCCGCACCCCGCAGCACTACCTGGTCGGCAAAATGGCCAACCTGTCCGGTGACGCGCTGCTGGCCGCTGAGACCGGGCTGGTCAAGCGGGTGGACGAGAAGAAGCTGTGGTTCGGGCAGTCCCTGCGGGAGGTCACCCGTCTGATCTACCTTGCGCGCGGCGAGGACGAGCGGGCGCGGGCGATGCGCGCGGGCGCGGTGCTGTGGGCGGACTCCGAGTCCCGCTCGCACTCCCAGCTCGCGGACGCGCTCGTGAAGCTGAAGGACATCGGGTTCCCCTTCGAGTGGCTGGCCCTGCGCTACGGGCTTACCCCCACCGAGGTCGCGGACGTGGTCGCGATGCGGGAGCGGGAGATGGAGATGGACCCGGTGGGCGCGGCCGCGCAGCTGCTTGCCCAGCGTCCCGTCCCGGACACCGAGACGGAACCGGGCGAGGACCCGGTTCCCGATGAGGCGGCGTCGTGACGCCGCCGGTATCCGCTCAGCAGCACCAGGAGCAGCGGGCCGTGCAGGCGGCGACGGCGGCGGCCGCGGTGCGCGCGATCTGGACGGGCGTTGACGAGGAGCGGCTGGAGGCGTCGTGGCTGGCGCGGGCGCCGCTGGCCGCCGAGCTCATTCGCACCGGGCAGCTCGCTGCGGCCTCGTCGGCCGAGCCCTGGCTGGCCGCCGAGGTCGGCGAGGGCGAGGGCACCGTGGACGCGGAGGCCGCGGTGGCGGCGACCGGGGACCTGACGCTGCCGCTGCTGTATCCGCTGCTGATCGCTTTCAACCGGATCGCCCGCGGCTTCTCCACGGCGTTGTCGATCCTGTCGGGGGCGGCGTTTCTGGAGATGGTGACCCGCAGCCTGATCGCGGACGCGGGCCGCATCGCGGACATGGCCGGAATGATCGCCCGGCCGCGCGTCGTGTCCTACGTCCGCGTCGTGCACCTGCCCGCGTGCGCGCGCTGCATCATCCTCGCCGGACGCGAATACAGCCTCAGCGAAGGGTTCCTGCGGCATCCGCGGTGCGACTGCACCATGGCGCCGAAGCGGCCCGGCGACAGCTGGGTGCCGCTGCTTCCTGAGGACCTGGCCGCGCAGATGACCGAGGGCCAGATGCGGCGCGCGTTCGGCGAGGCCGGCGCGCAGGCCATCGCCGACGGCGCGGACGTCGCGCAGGTCGTCAACGCGCGGCGCGGCATGACCACGGCCACCCGCTACCGGCGCACCGTGCAGGCCACCACCGAAGGCACCACCCGCCGGGGCCTGTACGGGTCGCGGAGGTCGAAGTTCGAGAAGGTCCCCGGCGCCCGGTACGCGCGCGCGAGCACGCCGCGGCTGATGCCGGAGGAGATCTACCGGCTGGCCGACGGCGACCGTGCGCACGCGATCCGCCTGCTGCGCCGCAACGGCTACCTCTTCTGACCTGGCGCAACGCCCGGTCCACACCGCACCCGCAACGGGAGATCAGCATGCACGCACCCCTGCCCACGCACCCGCGTACCGGCGCCCGCGCGCTGGGCTGGCGCAAGGCCCGCCCTGGCGAGGACGACGACGCCCTGTATCCGGTCTGGCCGATCCTCGGCGGCGCCGAGGACGAGGACGGCCAGGACGACGACACGGACGACGACACGGACGAGGGCGCCGACGACGACGGTGGCCAGGACGACGACACGGCGGACGGAGGCGACCAGGACGACGCGGACCCCGAGGGCGCCGACCAGCTCGGCGACCGCGGCAAGCGGGCCCTGGCCGCGATGAAGGGCAAGTGGAAGTCCGAGCGCGACAAGCGCCGCGCGCTCGAGACCCGCATGGCCGAGCAGGGCCAGGACGACGACGCGGTCACCAAGGCGACCGCGGCCGCAACGGCCGCAGCCAACACGCGGATCCTCAAGGCCGAGGTCCGCGCCGCCGCCAAGGGCCGCCTGGCCGACCCCAAGGACGCGCTCACCTTCCTCGACCTCGAGCAGTTCGAGGTCGACGAGGACGGCGCGATCGACGAGGACGAGATCGCCGAGGCGATCGAGACCCTCCTGAAGAAGAAGCCCTATCTGGCCGCTCAGAGCGGCCGCCGGTTCCAGGGCACCGGTGATGGCGGAGCAGCGCGCAAGGCGGGCCGTCCGAAGCAGCTCGGCGAGAAAGACCTCAAGAACATGAGCGCCGACGACATCGTCAAGGCCCAGGACGCGGGCCAGCTCGACGACTACCTCGGCGCCGGATAACCCAAGGAGGGCCCCGTGGCCATCACCCGCTTCAGGCCGGAGGTCTGGTCGGCGCGACTGCTCGTCGCCACCCGGACCCGGCTCGTCTACGCGCAGCCCGGCGTCGTCAACCGCGACTACGAGGGCGAGATCGCCGAGTCCGGCGACACCGTGCGCATCACATCGATCTCGGACCCGACGATCGGCACGTACACCCCGAACTCGACGGTCATCACGCCCGAAGAGCTCACCGACGCGCAGCGCACGCTGCTGATCGACCAGTCGAAGTACTTCTCGTTCAAGGTCGACGACGTCGACAAGCGGCAGGCCAAGGGCACCGTCATGCCCGAGGCCATGAACCGCTCCGCCTACCAGCTGGCCCGCGTCGCCGACTCCTACGTGGCGAACCTGTACACGCAGACCGCGGTCGGCAACCAGCTCGGCACGGTGGCCGTCACCACGGCGGACCTGGCGTACACGCAGCTGCGCCTGCTGAAGCTGAAGATGGACGAGGCGGACATCCCCGAAGAGGGCCGCTACGTCGTCGGCCCGCCGTGGTTCTTCTCCCTGCTGCTGGAGTCTCCCAAGTTCCTGGACGCCTCCGCGTCCGGGACCACCGAGCCGCTGCGCAACGGCTTCATCGGCCGCACCCTCGGCTTCAACCTGGCGCAGTCCAACCAGGCCCCCAACCCCACCGGAGACGACTTCGTCGTCCAGGCCGGGGTGCCGGAAGCGATCTCCTACGCCGAGCAGATCAACAAGACCGAGGCCTACCGGCCCGAGTCGAGCTTCTCGGACGCCATCAAGGGCCTGCACCTGTACGGGGCCAAGGTGATCCGCCCCACCCACCTCGTCACGCTGCTCGCGTCGAAGACCTGATAGGAGCCCGCCACCATGGCACGTACCGCTGTCCCGTACAGCAACCTCGTTCCGAACGGCAACCTGGCGCAGCCCGCGGGCACCGCCCTGGACGCCACCAACGACCACGTCATCAACAACGCGGTGCCCGAGCTCACGGTGCTGCGGGTGACCAACACGGACGGCTCGCCGCACACCGTGACGGTCAAGGCCGGGGACAACCCGCCCGCGCTCGCGGCCGGGCAGGGCGACCTGACCGTGTCCGTCGCCGCGACGACCGGCGTGCAGCTGATCGGCCCCTTCGAGTCCGGCCGTTTCCTCCAGGCCAACGGCACGATGGAGATCGACATCGAGGCCTCCCACGCCGGAACGATCACCGCGCTGCGCGTCCCGAGGAACACCTGACATGGCAGAGACGATCTATCTGCGCGGCGAAGGCGGCGGCATCCACGCCATGGATCTGCCCCTGCACGAGTCGATTCAGCAGCGCCTGGAGCGCGGGCAGCTGCGCCGCGTCAACGCCGACGGCAGCCCGCTGGCCGCCGAACAGGCGCCCGCAGGCCCGGCGGACGACAGCACCCCGGACGCCGACCCCGCCGCCCCGTCCGGGCGGCCGCCGGTCAACGCGCCCAAGGCGGACTGGATCTCCTACATCGTCGCCCAGGGGCAGCTGTCCTTCGACGACGCCGCGAACCTGACCAAGGCCGACCTGATCGACCTCGCGGATGCGAGCTGAGGGGAGGCCGCCGTGGCACTCGCCCCGCTGGCGACGGTGGCCGACCTGGAGGCCCGCGGCCTGGCCATCGCAGCTGAAGAGGTCGCCGTCGTCGGTGTCTACCTCGAGGAGGCCTCGGCCGCCGTCCGGGAGGCCGCCGGGGTGCCCATCAGCCAGACGACGTCGACGCTCACCCTGGAGGGCCCGGACGACTCGCAGTGGCTGCACCTGCCCGGACCCCCGATCCAGGCGGTGGCGTCGGTCGCGATCGACGGGCAGACGGTCACCGACTGGAAGCTGACCGCGCACAAGCTGTGGCGTGCGAACGGCTGGCGCACCGGCTGCGAGCCGTCCGACGTCGAGGTGGTGCAGACCCACGGCCTGCCCACCGTGCCGGCGGACCTCGTCGGCCTGGTGTGCCGGATCGCTGCCGCGGTCCTGGTCCACCAGCGGGCGCAGCCCGACGGCGAGGGCCTCGCAGCGAAGGACATCAGGTCTGAGCGGATCGGGGACTACTCCGTGACCTACGGCGACAGCGGCCGCATCACCGACATCGAGCTGCCCGACTACCTGCGCGAGCAGCTCGCCGCCCGCTTCGGCGGCGGGGCCACGCTGGTGAGGTCCCGGTGAGCCGCGTCGGGCACCTGCTGAACGGCCGCGTGGAAGTGTGGCGGCCGGTCACCGCCGACGACGGGGGCGGCGGGCAGGACACCACCTGGGTCCTCCAGGCCACGCTGCGGGCCCGCCTGGCGCAGCCCTCGGCGCGCGAGCGCCAGGCCGCCGACCAGGCCGAGGCCGACCTGACGCACATCGTCTACCTGACGCCGGGCGCGGACGTGCGCCGCGGCGACGAACTCCGCACGACGGCGGCCGTCGTGCTGGAGGTGACGGCTGTCTTCGAGCCGTCGGCGCCCGGCACCTATCTGAGGGCGGACTGCACCGCCCGCCAGCACGAATAGAGGAGTTCCTCATGGCCGTCCTGTCCGCGCAGTCCGTCGCCCTCGGCGGCCTGCAGCCCACCTACGCCAACGCCGCGGGCGGCGGCGACCAGGCGCCCACCGGCGAGAAGCTGGTCCTGCACGTCCGCAACGACGACGCCTCCTCCAAGACCGTCACGCTCACCACCCCGGGCACGGTCGGCGGCCTGGCCATCGCGGACGCCGCGCAGACCATTCCGGCGGGCGGGGACGCGTTCATCCCGCTGAAGCCGACGTACCGGGACCCGGCGACCGGGCGGGCCTCCATCACCTACAGCGCCGCCACGTCCGTCACCGTGGCCGTCCTGCAGCTGCCCTGATGGCCCGCCGCGCACGCCTGGAGGGCCTTGGCCGCGCGCTCGCCGCTATCGCGCGCGTGCCCGAAGCGATGCGCGAGGCCCGCACCGAGACGCTGCACGAGTGGGCGGAGAACGTGCAGGACACCGCCGAGGACCGTGTTCCGCGCCGCACTGGCAACCTGTGGCAGTCCCTGGACCACCGCGTCTCCGAGCAGTACGGGCGGGCCGAGGTCGGCGTGTGGGAGCCCGACCAGCTCGAGTACGCGTACTACGTGGAGAAGGGCACCAGCTCCATGACCGATCAGCCCTACCTGGTTCCCGCGTTCAACGAACACCGCCGCCAAGTGGTGCGCACCTACCGGGCCGCCGTCCGCCGACGCCTGGGAGGCGAGTGATCATGGCTGCCCCTGTGACAGTGTCCTTGCCCGTCTTCATCCGCGTCGGCGACGGAGCAGAGGTGCAGGCGGGCACCATCACCGCAGACTCGGCGACCGGCATGCAGCTCGGCCAAGTTGATCTCCTGCGCGCCGTCGCAGACGAGATCCAGCGCCTGATCGCTGACCGGCCAGCGGACGAGGGACAGAGCGGGTGACGTCCGCGCTGTGGCCGCTCCAGACGGCCGTGTACGCCAAGCTGACCGGCCACGTCCCGCTCATGGCCCTCGTGTCGGGCGTGTACGACGAGGTGCCCGAGCAGGCCGCGCACCCCTACGTGTCGCTCGGCTCGATCACGGAGAGCGTCGACGACGCCCACAATCAGCGCGGTCTGGAGGCTGCCGTGGTGCTGCACGTGTGGTCGAAGTACCGCGGCTTCCGCGAGGCCGCGGCCATCCTCGCCGCCCTCGATGCCGCGCTGGACCGGCAGCCGCTGACCGTCTCCGGCTACCGGGACGTGTCCATCGCGCACGACCAGCACCAGCAGTTGCGCGACCCTGACCCCCAGATCAGGCACATCAACGTGTCGTACCGGGTCTGGCTCACCAAGATCTGACAGGAGGAAGCCATGGCTGGACTCGACGCGTTCGGGACGCAGCTTCAGCGCGGCGACGGCGCCACCCCGACCGAGACGTTCTCGCCGATCGCGAACGTCACCGACATCACCCCGCCCGGCGTCGAGCGGGAAACCTACGACGTCACTGCCCACGATTCCCCGGAGGCGTGGCGGGAGTTCATCGGCGGCCTGAAGGACGGCGGCGAGGTCGAGATCGAAGTGAACTACGACCCGCGCGAGCACGACAGCCTGTTCGCCGACTTCTCCGACGCGCTGCCCCGCTCCTACAAGGTCGTCTGGCCGGGCACGCTCGGCTCGTGGGCGTTCGCGGCGATCCTGACGAACTTCGAGCCGGAGGCGCCGCACGACGACAAGCTCGCCGCGTCCCTGACGTTCAAGGTGTCCGGCAAGCCGGCCATCACCACGGGGGCCTGAGCATGGGATACCTGTCCGCAGAACAGATCCTCGGCGCCGACGACCTCGCGTATGAGGACGTCGAAGTGCCGGAGTGGGGCGGCACGGTGCGGGTGCGGGAGATGCCCGGCACCGAGCGCGACAAGTTCGAGTCCCACTTCGTCGGCAAGGACGGCGCCTCGGTGCGCATGGAGGGCCTGGAGGGGTTCCGGGCCCGGCTCGCCGCCGCGACGATCGTCGACGAGCACGGTAAGCAGATGTTCCGCTCGGCGGCCGAAGTGAAGCGGCTCGGCGAGAAGAACGCGGCCGCCCTCCAGCGGGTATGCGACGCCGCGATGCGGCTGTCGAAGATGAGCGAGGCCGACGTCAAGGAGCTCGCGGGAAACTGAGGGCGCGGCCACAGCGGGCCTTCTACTTCCGCTTGGCCGCGCACCTCGGCGCCCGCTCCGTGCGCCACATGCTCGCCGACATCGGGGCGGCCGAGCTCGCCGAGTGGCGCGCGTATGAGGAGATCAGCGGCCCTCTCGGCGGAGCCCGCGGCGACTACAACGCGGCTGTGGTCGCCGCCGCGATCGTCGCGGTGAACCGCGGCAAGAACCAGAAGGCCCCGCCGCTGGGGGACTTCATCCCCCGCTGGGACCGCACGAGGATCCGCAAGACGCCCGAGGAGCTGTTCCAGAAGGCCATGGCCGCGAACACCGCCCTCGGCGGGCAGGTGATCACCCACAACTGAACAACGGCGAGGGGGTGATGGCCGGTGGCCACCCTCGCCTCGATGACCGTCCGTCTCGGCATCGACACCGACGCGCTGAGCGCCGACGCCGAGAAGGCCAAGAAGGTCCTGACCAATATCGGCAAGGCCGTCGGCGGCCTGGCCGGTGCCCCCGCCGCGGCCGCGATCGTCGCGGGGGTAGGCGGCATGGCTGCCGCGTTCGCCACTGCGGGCATCGCGGCCAAGGCCTTTCAGCTGGCTGTGGGCCCGCAGATGGAGGCCGTGGCCGAGGCCGCCACGCTCGCCGAGGAAGCCGAGAAGGCGGCCGCCGCCGGGGCGGAGGACGCCGCCGAGAAACAGAAGGCCTACACCGACGCCCTCGCGGCCATGCCCCCGCACACGCGCGCGATGGCCAAGGAGTTCATCGGCCTCAAGAAGGACTACTCGGCCTGGTCCGACAGCCTCTCCTCGAGCACCATGCCGGTGTTCACCAAGGGCCTCCAGGTCGCCCGGCGCCTGCTGCCGCTGCTCACCCCCTTCGTCAAGGAAGCGTCCAAGGCCTTCGGGGAGTTCGTCGACGAGATCGACCGCGGCACCCGCGGCAAGGGCCTGGAGACGGTCGCCGCGTCCCTCGCGAAGATCGCCGGACGCAACCTCAAGAGCCTGCTGACCGGGCTGAAGAACATCGCGGTCGGCATCGCCGGAGTGATCAAGGCGTTCATCCCCCTCTCCGACGAGATGAGCGGCGGCTTCGAGGAATCCACGGCCGCGTTCGCCAAGTGGGGGCAGGGCCTCGGCCAGTCGCAGGGCTTCGCCGATTTCATGACGATGGTCCGCCAGGGAGCACAGACCCTCAGCGTCCTTGCCCAGGCCGCGGTGCGCCTGCTCATCGCGCTCGCGCCGCTCATCGGTGTCACGGCGGCCATCGCCATGGGGCTTTCGAGCATCATCGAAGCTCTCCCGCCCTCGGTGATCTCGGCGCTGGCCGGAGCCATCCTGACCGCCGTCGTCGCGTTCAAGGCGTACAAGGCCGTCTCCTCCACGGTGGATGCGGCCAACGACCTGATGAACTCCCGCCTCGGCCAGCTCGCGCGCGGCTGGGTGCGCACGGCGGCCACCAGCGTCGCCGCGCAGGGCCGCATCGCCGCGCGCGCCGTCGTCACCGCGGCCCGCACCGCGGCCGCGTGGGCGATGGCGGCAGCGCGGGCGACGGCGACGTGGCTGGTCACGATCATCCGCGTGGCCGCGTTGACCATCGCCCGCTTCGCCATGATGGCGGCGCGCGCCATCGCGTGGGCTGCGGTCATGGCCGCGCAGTGGCTGATCGCCATGGGTCCGATCGGCTGGGTGATCGCCGCTGTGATCGCCCTCGTTGCGCTGGTCATCGCCAACTGGGACAAGGTCAAGGCCTGGACGCTCGTTGCCTGGACGGCCGTGCGCACGGCTGTTGCCGCCGCCGTTCAGGGTGTCCTGGCCGCCGTCGCCTGGCTCGGCCAGGTGCCCGGCATGATCCTGGGCTGGTTCACCAGCGCCAAGGACTTCGCGATCGCCGCCATGGTCGCGCTCGTCGCCTGGCTGGCCGGGCTTCCCGGCCGCGTCCGCTCCGCGATCGCGGGTCTCCTCGGTGTTCTGCGCTCGGCAGCCACAGCTGGTTTCAACGCCTTCCGCGCCGCCGCGGCCGCGCGGGTGTCCTCGTTCCTCGGCTGGATCCGCGGCCTGCCCGGCCGCATCTCCTCCGCGATCGGCTCTCTGAAGAGCCTCCTCATGGGCAAGGGCAAGGACCTGGTGCGCGGCCTGATGGCTGGCGTGCGCTCGATGGGCGGCTGGCTCAAGTCGAGCCTGATGTCTTTCGCCAAGTCGATCATCCCGGGGCCGATCGCCAAGGCCCTGAACATCGGCTCGCCGTCGCGGCTCATGGCCGACGAGATCGGCCGGTGGATCCCGCCCGGCATCGCCATGGGCGCCGAGGCCGCCGCCCCCGCCATGAACAAGTCCCTGGCCGGGCTCGTCGACGTGCCCGGCCTCACCACCGTGTCCCGGCCCGGCGCCGCTGGAGCCGCCCGCCAGGCCGTCGACGTCCGCATCACCGTCGACGGGCCCGAGGCCGTCAAGCGCCTCATCCGCTCCATCGTCGCCGCCGACGGCCGCGGCTCCGTCCAGACAGCCTTCGGCAAGTAAGGAGGCGCCGCGTGGCGTTCCCCAGCACCCCGCTGGACATCCGCACCGACCTCCAGCTGGCCGGTGTGTGGACCAACATCTCGGGCGACGTCTACGTGCGCGACCCGAAGATCATCGACGTGGGCCGCCGGGACCAGGGCACGCGCACCGACCCCGGCAGCCTGTCCCTGACCATCAACAACGCGGGCGGCAAGTACTCGCCGAGGAACCCCGTCAGCCCGCTGTACGGGCTGATCGGCCGCAACAGCCGCGTGCGCGTGTCCGTGCCCGGCACCGTCCGCTACCTCGACCTCACCGGCGCCTCCGACTCCTACGCCTCCACCCCCGACGCGGCGCCGCTGGACATCACCGGCGACCTCGACGTGCGCTGGGAAGGGGAAGCGTCCTGGTACGCGGCGGGCGCCCGCACCCTGATCGGCAAGTGGGAGACCACCGGCGACCAGCGGTCGTACCTGATGCGGATCCAGGACGGCCAGCTGTACCTCAGCTACTCGACGGACGGCACCGCGGCGCAGGCCTTCGCCCACTTCCGCCCCCTGCCCACCCTGCCCCGCCGCGCGGCCCTGCGCGCCACCCTCGACGTCGACAACGGCACCGGGGGCCGCACCGTCCTCTTCTACTGGGCTCCCTCCCTGGCCGGGCCGTGGACGCCGTTCGGCACCACCTCCACGCTCACCGGCACCATCACCGTGTTCTCCGGGACGGCGCCGCTCACCGTCGCCCCGACCGACCTCACCGCGTCCACGCCCCGGCGGCCCCTCGAGGGCCGCGTGTACGGAGCCGAGGTCCGCTCGGGCATCGGCGGCAGCGCCGTGGCGAACCCGGATTTCAGCGCGCAGACGGTCGGCGCGACCGGCTTCACCGACGGCGCCGGCCGCGCATGGACGCTCACCGCGGCCGCAGCCATCACCGACCGCGAGCCGCGCTTCGTCGGCGAGATCGCCTCATGGCCTACAAAGTGGCAGCCCGACGGCTCCGACGTGTGGACCACCGTCGAAGCCGCGGGCATCCTGCGCCGCTACGGCCAGGGCGCCAAGCCCCTCGACTCGACGCTGCGGCGCCGGATCCCGTCCGGGGCCCCGATCGCGTACTGGCCGATGGAGGAGGAGCGGGAGGCCACCCGTGCCTACTCGCCCATCAAGGGCGTGAGTGCGGCGGCCCTGACCGGCGTGGAGTTCGGCGCGGTCGACACGCTGCCCAGTTCGCGCGCGCTGCCCCGGCTGTCCGCGGCCGCCACCCTGTCCGCGATCGTGCCCACCCACGCCGACCCTGGCCAGTGGCAGGTCGAATTCGTCTACAACGCCGACGACAAGGCCCCGCCGGGCGCCGGGGACTGGGCCGAGGTCATCGGCGTTTCCACCACCGGCACCGTGCGCCGCTGGGTGATCGGCATGCGCGCGGGTGCCGCCCGCATCTACGGCTTCGACGCGTCCGGCACTGACGTCATCTTCCGCAGCGTCGGCCTCGGAAGTGACGTTTTCCATGGCTGGGTGCGCATGCGTTTCTGGGCCAGGGCCAACGGCAGCGCCGTCGACTGGCGCCTGGACTTCCAGGACGTCGGCGGCGACGCGGGCGGCCTCGGCGACACCCTCGCCGCCGCTACGCCGGGCCGCGTCACCGCCGTCACCGCCACCTGGGGCGCCCTCACCGAGGGCTGGGCACTCGGGCACCTGTCCGTCCTGCCGACCGCCGCCAACGGGCTCTACACCGGCAGCGACAACGGGTACGCGGGGGAGACCGCATGGCAGCGGATGCTGCGCCTGGCCAACGAAGAGGGCATTCCTCTCGGCCGGAGTGCGGGCCCGCTCACGCCCGAACGCGTGGGCCCGCAGCGCCCCGAGACGCTGCTGTCCCTGCTGGAGGCCGCGGCCGAGGTCGACGGCGGCCTCCTCCTCGAGGACCGCGCCCGCGTCGGCCTCGTCTACCGCGACCGCTCCACCCTCTACACCCAGGACCCCGCGCTCACCCTCGCCTACGACGAGCCCGGCCTGGCCTACCCGCTCGAGCCCGTCGACGACGACGAGGCCACCCGCAACGACCGCACCATCACCCGCGAAGGCGGATCCTCCGCGCGCGCCGTCCTGGAAGAGGGCCGCCTGTCCGTGCAGGACCCGCCGGACGGCATCGGCCTGTACGACGACGCGCAGACGCTCGCGCTGGATGACGACGTGCAGCCCGAGATGCACGCCTTCTGGCAGCTGCACCTGGGCACCTACGACGGCGCCCGCTTCCCCGCGGTGTCCGTCATGCTCCACAAGGCCCCGGCCCTCATCCCGGCCGTTCTCGCGCTGCGCGAGGGCGACGTGATCCGTCTGACCGGGCTCCCGCCGTGGGTGTCCTACGACGACGTCGACCTGATCGTGCAGGGCTGGCACGAAGTGATCGACCTGCACAAGTGGGACATCACGTTCAACTGCTCGCCCGGGGGCCCCTGGAACACCGCCGTCGCCGACCACGCGGTGTACGGCAAGGCCGACACGGACGGCTGCGAGCTGCTCGCCGCGGCGACGTCGACGGCGACCGAGCTGGACGTGGTCAGCGCGGGCCTGCCCTGGACCGAGGACCCGGTCGAGATGCCGATCCTGCTGCGCCTGGGCGGCGAGGTCGTGGAGACGACCGCAGTGGCGCCGCTCGCCGACAGCTACACGCGCACCGTGTCGAACGGCTGGGGCACCGCGTCCAGCGGCCTGGTGTGGGCCACCGCCGGCGGCGCCGCCTCCGAGCGGTCCGTGGACGGCGCCCGCGGCGTCGTCACCCTGCCCAGCTCCGTGAGCAGCATCCGCTTCCAGCACCTCGTGCCCGGGGTGCAGGACTGCGAGGTGCGGTGCCGGATGCAGGCCGGGCAGGTGTCGACCGGCGCGAGCATCGTCCCCGCGGTCCTGCTCCGCTACGTCAACACCTCGACGTACTACCGGGCCCGGCTGCACTTCGCCGTGGGCGGCGAAGTTTTCCTGTCTGTCACCCGCGACACCACGCAGGTCGGCGGCACCCCGCAGCTGTCCGGCGTCACGTACACGCCGTCCGATGAGTTCGAGCTGCGTGTGCGCCTGGAGGGCCACCGGATCCTGATGCGCGCGTGGAAGGTGGGCGCCGCCGAGCCGAGTGAGTGGCAGCACGACGTGACGATCACCTCGAACACGATCGCGGAAGGCGCCGTGGGCCTGTCCTGCTCCGGGTTCGCGGGCAACACGAACACCTCGCCCCTCGTGCGCTTCGACGCCTTCGAGGTGGTCGGCGGTCAGCGCCTGACCGTCACCCGTTCCGTCAACCGCGTCGTGAAGGCGCACGCCGTCGGCACCGCCGTGCGGCTGGCCCATCCCGCGATCGCGTCCCTGTAGGAGGAGGTCCTCGTGGCGACACCTGTCGAGCAGTGGCTGCCGGGCATGGACGTGACCGCGGGCCGCCTGGAGTCCATGAACCAGCGCTCGTCGTTCATGGTCACCAACTTCGGGGCGGACTCCTCCGGCAGCACGAACGCGGCGCCGGGTATCCAGATCGCCCTGGATCTGGCGCGCGACCTCGGCGGCGCGCAGGTGTACGTGCCACCTGGGGTGTACCTGATCGGCGCCACCCTGCGGATCTACAACAACACTCGGTTGACGCTCATGGCCGGGGCCGAGTTTCGGCGGAACTTCGCCGGAACGATGATCATCAACGGGGACGCCGGGCAGGCCTTCGGCGGCTACACCGGCCATTCCCGGATCACCATCGAGGGCGGCCTGTGGAACATGAGGGGCACGACCGTCGGGCTCACCGGCAGCGCCATGTGCATCTCCATCGGCCACGCCACCGACATCGTCATCCAGGACCTGGAGATCCGGGACGTGCCGGGCTTCCACGCCGTCGAGCTGAACAGCACCAGCCACGGTGTGATCAGGAACTGCAAGTTCCGGGGCTACATCGACCCTGGCGGCCGGGACTTCAGCGAGGCCGTCCAGATTGACTTGGCCAAGAGCGTTGGGGTCTTCGGCGGCTTCGGGCCCTACGACCACACGCCGTGCGAGGACGTGCTGGTCATGGGCTGCCACGTCGGCGCCTCCGGCACCGCGGGCACGACCGCCTGGCCGCGCGGCGTGGGCAGCCACAGCGCGACGATCACGAAGTTCCACCGGCGCATCCGCATCCTCGGGTGCAGCTTCGAGGGCCTCCTCCAGTACGCCGTGTCCGCGTACAACTGGGAAGACGTCACCGTCACCGCCAACACGTTCGTAACCTGCGGCTCCGGGGTGCGGCTGCGCACCGTCATCGCCTCCGACCCCGAGGACACCAAGGACCCGTCCGGCACGCCGACCGGCGGCAGCCAGAACATGCGCAACCTCACCGTCGTCGGCAACACCTTCCGCGACGGGCAGGGCTACGACGAGCCGATCGTGGCCCTCGGCGAGACCACCGGCACCGTCCTGAACGTGTCGATCTGCGGCAACGTCATCGACGGCTCGACGTCCGGGCAGAACGGCATCCGCCTCCAGGAGTGCAGCCGCATCACGGTCGGCGACAACTCGATCAACAACATCAACGGCAGCGGCATCAGCACGGAGGACTGCAACACGCTGACGATCACCGGCAACAACATCTACAACTGCGCCGGTCACGGCATCACGATCATCGACAACAGCAACTCCAACGTCGTCGGCAACCAGGTCCGCGAGCCCGGCAACAACGGCATCCTCGTGCAGTCCAGCACCTTCGTGCACCTGCGGGAGAACTTCATCCGATCGCCCGGCCGGGCCACCAACAACACGTACTACGGCATCCGCCTGTCCACCAACGCGGACAGCATCAACATGTCCGGCAACAAGGTCCGCCCGCACGGCTCGGGCAACGAAGCCGCCTACGCGTTCGCCGCCACGAACACCGTGACCACGCTGTCCCGCTTCGGCAACGACTGGCGCGGCACCTACGCGGCCGGCCAGATGCAGGACCTGTCCGTCACGCCGAACACGTCGGCCACCGACCTCACTTGACCCGCCGCCCCGCGCCCGAACGGCCGGGGCATTCCTGTGCCTGGAGGCCCCATGGCCGCACCCCTGTCCGCTTCCCGCCTCCTCGACGCGCTGCGCGCTGAGGGTGTGCGCGTCGTCGAGGTCGGCGACTGGCGTACGCACAACCGCAATTCGAAGGGCCCGTGGGGTCCGGTGCACGGCGTGATGATCCACCACACCGTGACCAAGGGGTCCGCCACCACGGTCCGGATCTGCCGCGACGGATACGCGGGCCTGCCGGGCCCGCTGTGCCACGGCGTCATCACCAAGGACGGCCGCGTGCACCTCGTCGGCTACGGCCGAGCGAATCACGCCGGGCTCGGCGACGACGACGTGCTCCAGGCCGTCATCGCTGAGCGCACGCTGCCCGCCGACAACGAGGCCAACACGGACGGCAACCGGCACTTCTACGGATTCGAGTGCGAGAACTTCGGCGACGGCGAGGACCCGTGGCCTGCCGCGCAGGTGGAGGCGGTCGTCCGCGCCTCGGCCGCGCTCTGCCGCGCGCACGGCTGGGGCACCGACGGGCCCACCTCCGTGATCGGACATGCCGAGTGGCAGCCCGGCAAGCAGGATCCGCGCGGCCCCGGCATCACCATGGCCGCCGTCCGGGCCCGCGTCGCCGAACGCCTCCGCCACCCCGCCTCGTGGTCGCCCGGCACGACCACGCCGACCCCGAAGCCGCCCACTGTCGAGGAGCGGCTGACCGCTCTGGAGAAGCGCGTCAACGCGCTGGAGAGGAACTGACCATGGGAACTGGCGCTTTCTGGAAGGCCACCGCCGAGCGGGCCGCGCGTACCTTCGCGCAGTCCGTGCTCGCGCTCATCACCGGTGACGGCCTCGGCGTCCTCGACGTCGACTGGGGCCAGGCCGCCAGCATCGGGGGCCTGGCGGCGATCGCCGCGGTGCTCACCGGGATCGTCACCAGCGGCGGCCCGGTCGGGCCCGGGCTGACGGAGACCGTGGCCACCGCGGACACCCCGCGCAGGCCGACCTCGATCTGACCGTGGGAGGGCCGGCGTGGCTGACGAGCCGACGATCGGGGAAGTCGTCCGCCGCCTGGAGGACGTCCGCCAGGACCTGAAGGAGGACATCCACGGAGTCGTCGCGCTCGTCAACCAGAAGGTCGACGGAGAGATCTTGCGCCTCGGCCAGCAGGCCCAAGACGAGCGGCACACCGCCCTCGTCGACCGCGTCGCCAAGCTGGAGCAGCAGGCCGCGGAGAGGGAACGTCAGCGCATCGCCGACCGGCGCCTGATCTTCTTCTCCCTTGTCGTGCCCGTGCTGCTGCTGGCGATCCAGCTGTACAACGCCAACCGGGGGGCGTGATGCACAAGGTGCCCCGCCGCGACCCCGTGGCGCTCATCCTCGGCCTGCTCCTGGCCGCGCTCGTGGCGTACATCTGGTGGCAGACCGCCGAGTTGTCCCGGGACCTGCGCACCGCCAATGCCGCACGGGACGCCCTCGCGCGGCAGGTACAGGGCCTGGGTGAGAAGCCGGTGGCTGGGCCGCCCGGGAGCCGCGGTGAGCCGGGCCGGAGCGTGACCGGGCCGCGCGGCCCCAGCGGTCCGGCGGGCGAGCCCGGCGAGGCGGGCCCGTCCGGGCAGCCGGGGAGCGCGGGCAAGGACGGCAAGGCGGGCGCCACGGGCCGGGACGGCGAGGACG
Source organism: Streptomyces spectabilis (assembly GCF_008704795.1). Taxonomy (NCBI): domain Bacteria; kingdom Bacillati; phylum Actinomycetota; class Actinomycetes; order Kitasatosporales; family Streptomycetaceae; genus Streptomyces; species Streptomyces spectabilis. The sequence continues at coordinate 3,385,045 of NZ_CP023690.1, forward strand.
GTGCCGCCGGAGGACCGGGCCCGAGCGGCGCCCCGGGAGCGCCCGGGGCCGACGGCGCCGCAGGCCCGCCCGGGCCGCAGGGCGAACCGGGGCCAGCTGGCGCGCGCGGCGAGCCAGGGCCACCCGGCGAGCCCGGCCGGGACGGGCAGGTCTGCCCGGACGGATACAGCCTCCAGCCACCGCCCGACGACCCCGACGCCCTCGTGTGCCGACGCGACGGCGCACCGAGTCCCGCACCTACCCCCGAGCGGCGCGGCCCGCAGGCCGCCGCGCTCGACCCCACCCGACGCCAGTACGCGTGAACGCGCCCCGGCCCCCGCCTTCGTGGCGGGGGCCGGGGCGCTTCGTCATGCACGAGAGTGGGCGATCCGCGCCCCCATGCCCACGCCGCCTGACAGCAGTACCGTGGACGCACATGACCTTCTGGCGGGGGTACGCATGAACGCAACCATCGGCGACCGCATCAGGCACCTGCGGGAGTTCCGCGACATCACCCAGGAAGAACTCGCCTCACACGCTCATGTCAGCGTCGACACGATCCGCAAGTTGGAGCAGAACCGGAGGCAGTCGGCGCGCATCGACACCCTCCGCGCACTCGCGCGCGCTCTCGACGTGGAACTCGAACGCCTGCTAGGACAACCCACCGTGACGCAGCAACTTTCGTCAGACGACGGTGGCCTTCTTGCACTGCGCGACGCGATCCAAGACGTCGGCGCCCTACCGGGCGTTCTCGTCGAGCAGGACGTAGAGGACCCGCCCGCGCCCGATGCGTGGATGGAGGAGGTGAAGGCCGCGACGTCCCTGTACTGGGAGGGGAACTACGCGGAACTCTCCAGCGTGACGCCGCTTCTGCTGCGCGACGGCCGGGCGGTGGCCCGTGAAGCCCAAGGCTCGATCGCTGAACGCGTGTGGCGGCAGCTCGGCTTGGCCTACCAACTGGCGGCATCTCTGGCCACGCAGAGCGGCCATCCGGACTGGGCGTTCGCCGCCGTCGAGAAGCAGCTGGCGGCCGCGCAGAAGGCCAGCGACCCCCTCCTGGAGGGGATGGGCGTTTCCACCTTGTCGTGGGTCCTGCTGCGGCAGGGCCGCTGGGAGCATGCGCAGAGTGTGGCCGAGCAGAAGGCAGACGCGCTGGAGCCCCGGTCCATGCGCCGGGCCCGGCCGGCGGAACTCGCGGTGCATGGCAACTTGCTGCTCGCCGCCGCCACACCGGCCGCCCGGCGGGACCGCAGAAGCGAGGCGAGGAACCTGCTGAACCTGGCCGAGGTCTCGGCCACCCGCTCTGGCCCTGTGCGTGCCTATGGGTCCGCGTTCTCCGTCATGGATGTGAAGACGCAGCAGGTGAACATCGCCCTCGCGGGCCGGAACAGCGAACCCGATGAGGCTCTCACCCTGGCAGGCAGCGTCGACCTGGCCGCGATCGAACGGCCCGTACACGCCGCCTCTCACCGCCTTGACGTGGCCCATGCCCGCTACCAGACCGGGGACGCTGACGGCGCCCTGGTGGATCTGCTGGACATTGAGGAGGACCAGCCGCAGTGGATCCGATACCAGACGCTCGCAGCCGCGACGGTGCGGGAGATGCTAGAGGCGGAGCGGCGCCGGAACACCGAGCTGCGTGGACTCGCTGCTCGGCTCGGCGTCGACCCCACCTTGTGAGCCGGTAGGACAACGCGTCCTAGTTCAGGGAAAATTGACGCCGCGACTGGTGGCTTCTGTCACTGGGCTGTGACGGCACGCATTCATAGCGTGACACCCGTCACATGGTGCCGCCCCTTACCCCCGCCAAGGTCGGGGCGGCACCACCGCCCATCGACTGGGGAGTCCGTTGTGGACGCCAACCTACAGAGAGCCGTATCGCAGTGGCTGGCCGAGGCCGACCCTCGACCGGGCAAAGTGTGGGCGGAGTGGGAGAAGCACGGCATAGCGCTGCTCCCGCTCGGCCGCCGCTTCGACGCGATCCGCGTCCCCGCCGAGCGCATCCACGCCGCGGCGGACAGCGACAAACCAGAGGTCGTCGCCACCGTCCTGCACGCCTGGATCGATGGCCCGGTGTTCCGGGACTTCCGCAGCAGTATGGGCCCGTACTACGTGCTCATCTCGACTGGGGCCGACTGGGATGGCCCCGACGAGCGCCTCACCACCGACACGTACCTCGGCGTTCCCCGCCCTGGCCACTCGACGATGCTCTCCCGCTGGGTCGTCCTGCCCTCGCACCCGGGTGCCCTGTGCGACACCCGGCACGTCCAGACGCTGCTGGCCACGGCCACTCCGATCAGGACGGTGGGCCAATGATGACCGCCGACCACAACGACTACGTGGACGACTATGAGTTCCCGGACCTGTACAGGCCCTACCGCGAGCACCTCGACACCTGCCCCGGTATCCACACCGGCCTCCTTGCGAACTGCGTCGAAGGCGCCCGCCTCGCCGCCGCCTGGCTGAACGAGGACTGGCCCGGCTACGGAGCCGCCGGAACCATCGAGCACTTCCGGGGAGTACGCGTTCATGCGTGACGTGACCGAACCCCTGCGCCTGTTCGTCGTACCCCCGCTGAGCTCCCTCGCCCCGGAGCAGCGGGCCGGTGCCGTGTGCGTGTGGTGCCCGCGGGCGCTCCCGCCCGGCGAGGGCGTCGACCTCGGCACCATCGGCACCTCACGGCTACGCGCCTGCTCCGCCTGCCACCTTTTGCAGAGCCGCGCCCTGCGGACATACCTCGACTGGTACGACCACGGCATCGACTGCCTGCGCTGCCCCCTCGGGCCCTGCGAGCAGGCACGCGTCTTGCGGGAGGGGCACCTTGACGCGCGGCAGCGGGCCGGGAAGCCGCCGCTGTGGTGCGTGCACTGCCGGACCACCATCGAGCCCGGCTTCGAGGCCCGCCCGCACCTGTGGCAGGGCCTGAGCGGCCCGGTGTACTCCTACGTCCACGCCCGCAGGTGCCCGACGAACGCCCCGTAGGCCCCGCCCGCCCTGCACCCCCCAGGTCACGGCGGCGAGCGGGTACAGCAGCCCCGGCCAGTGCATGTCTCCCGGCCGGGGCTGCGGCGCGTCTTGATCGATTGCACTTCGGTTGAGCGTCGGCTGAGCTAACGATCACCGGCCGGATCCTCACAACGAGGATCCGGCAACGCGGTGCAGTGTTGACGCAGGTGGAATCGTTCCTGCTTCTCGGGCACCTGAGTGGGGCGGGTGGGACTCGAACCCACGGCCGACGGATTATGAGTCCGCTGCTCTAACCGGCTGAGCTACCGCCCCTAACGGCGCGTCGCGCACATTTGTGCGCGCCGTCTGCCGCAGCATAGCCGCTCATACGATCTCCTGCTTCGGCTGGTCGGCATCGCACGACCATGAGGACCCCGCCGCGGCCCGCGCGGTTCCACCAGGGGTGGAGTGAGTTCGCGCGGGCGGGCCTGGAGGGCCCGGCCGAGGGGGCGTTGGGGAGCGGCACAGGGGGCGGCTCCGGCACGCGCGAGGACCCCTGGGCGCCGTGGTGGTGCCTCAGGGGTCCTCGTCGTACAGCTCTCCCGACTGGACTCGAACCAGTAACCTGCCGGTTAACAGCCGGCTGCTCTGCCAATTGAGCTACAGGAGACCGAGCTCCCCCGACTGGACTCGAACCAGTAACCTGCCGGTTAACAGCCGGCTGCTCTGCCAATTGAGCTACAGGGGAATGACTCTTGGTGACGGAGTCACTGCAACAATGTCACTTGCCTGGGGATTCCCGGGCGGCGTGCGCTCGCTGCGACACATACATTAGCGCAAGCAGGGGGGTGCTCCGCCAATCGGTATCCCCAGGCGACCGACGTCGGCAGTCGAGGCAAGGGAAAGGGTGGCCGTCATGCGCTACCGGCTCACGTTCGTGGCAGGACTGGCTCTGGGGTACGTGCTCGGGACGCGCGCCGGGCGCGAGCGTTACGAGCAGCTGAAGAAGTCCTTCCGTGAGGTGTCCCAGAACCCCGCCGTGCGCAACACCGTCGAGTCCGCCGCCCAGCAGGGCCGCGACGTGGCGGGCAAGGCCTTCCACACCGTCTCGGAGAAGGTGGGCGACCGCATGCCCGACTCCGTGGCGGAGCGGGTGCGGTCGCTGCGCGAGCGCGGGCAGGGCGATGCCACCGAGGACGACTGGGGCACCAGCAACACCTAGAGGGGCCGTCGGGCGGGTCCGGCCGCCGCATCCGCCCGACCGCACCGACAACCGCACCGCAACGACAACCGCACCGCCCCGGGACCGGAGCCTCCGCCCGGGGCGGACGCGTTCCCGGGGCCTTCCCGGACGTATGTGCGGGGCATCCCCCCGGGTGCGGCAGAATCCTCGGCATGGGGATAGTCGCGGGGTTGGACAGTTCGCCCGATTTCACACGCATCGTGGTCTGTGACACCGACACGGGAGCCGTACTCAGGCAGGGGTACGCCCCGCATCCACTGGAGGGCCCCGACGGCGCGCGACCGACCGACGTCGATCCGCAGGCCTGGTTGCTCTCCCTCGGCGAGGCGGCGGGCGGCGGGCTCCTCGAAGGCGTCCAGGCGATCGGCGTGTGCGCGCAGGAACACGCCCTCGTGCCCCTCGACGCGCAGGGCGCGACGGTGCGTCCCGCGCTCGTCGGCAACAACCCGCGCGCCCAGGTGGCCGCCGCCGACCTCGTCGACGGGCTCGGCAGCCGCCAGGCCTGGGCCCAGGCCGTGGGCTCCGTCCCGCAGGCCGCGCAGCCGGTGGCGAAGCTGCGCTGGCTGGCCAGGCACGAGCCGGAGGCGGCGCTCCGCACGAGCCTGCTCATGCAGGCCCCCGACTGGCTGGTGTGGCAGCTCCTGGGGCGGCCCACGCGGCGCACGACGGACCGGGGCGGCGCGTCCGGCACCGGCTACTGGTCGGCGGCGACCGGCGCCTACCGGCCCGACCTGGTGGAGCTCGCGCTCGGGCACCAGGCGATGCTGCCCGAGGTCATCGGGCCCGCGGACGCCGCGGGCACGACGCCCGAGGGGCTGCTGATATCGGCGGGCACGGGCGCGACCATGGCGGCGGCGTTCGGGCTCGGCGTGATGCGGGGCGACGCGGTGGTGTCGCTCGGCGCCTCCGGGTCCGTGATGGCCGTCCACCACGAGGCCCTGGTCGACCCGAGCGGCACGATCACCTCGCTCGCCGACGCCACCGGCATGCACCTGCCCGTGGTCCACACGTCGAACGCGGTGCGCGCGCTGCGCGGCACCGCCGAGATGCTGGGCGTCCCGGACCTGGAGACCCTCTCCGACCTGGCGCTCAAGTCGACCCCCGGCGCCCACGGCCTCGTCCTGCTGCCCTATCTGGAGGGCGAGAAGACGCCGAACCTGCCGCACGCGGCGGGCACCCTGACCGGGCTGCGCCGGGAGTCCATGAAGCCGGAGCACCTGGCGCGGGCCGCCTTCGAGGGCATGCTCTGCGGGCTCGGCGACGCGCTCGACGTGCTGCGCGGGCGGGGCGTGGAGGTGCGGCGGGTGTTCCTGCTCGGGTCCGCGGCGGACCTGCCCGCCGTGCGGGCCGCCGCGCCGATGCTCTTCGGCACGCAGGTCGTGGTGGTCCAGCCGGCCGACTACGCCGCGATCGGCGCCGCGCGCCAGGCGACGTGGGCGCTGACCGGGCAGCTGCCGCAGTGGCAGGGCGCGGTGGCGCAGGTCTTCGAGCCGGGCGAGGAGCTCGCGGTGGGGCAGGCGGTGCGCCAGCAGTACGCAGCGGTGCGCGAGCAGGCGCACCCGGGAGCGTTCGCGCCCTGAGCGGGACACCCTCGGGGCGTTCGCGCCCCGAGCCAGACACCCCCAGAGCCTCTGCGCCCCGAGCCCGGAATGTGGCATTCCGCCACGTTCCGTGAGGGAAACAAAGCGTTCAGTGTGCCCAGAACTTGACCAGGGCTGATTTTTGACCGGGTCATGGGTTAATCGCTTGCCCACGGCCGGGGTCGGTGACGCAGGATGGTGGGCGGCTTTCGCCCGGCCCCCGGGGACGCCGCCCCACTGCCGAGACTCTGCCGAGAGACGAGCGTGCTCATACGACTCCTGCGGACCCACCTGGGTCCGTACAAGAAGCCCATCGCCCTGCTGGTGCTCCTGCAGTTCCTGCAGACCTGCGCCTCTCTCTATCTGCCCACCCTGAACGCCGACATCATCGACAAGGGCGTCGTGAAGGGCGACACCGGCTACATCCTGTCGTTCGGCGCCGTCATGCTGGCCGTCACCGTGGTCCAGATGGCGTGCAACATCGGCGCGGTCCTGTACGGCGCGCGCACCTCCGCCGAGGTCGGCCGTGACCTGCGGTCCGCCGTCTTCGACCGCGTGCAGTCCTTCTCCGCGCGCGAGATGGGCCAGTTCGGCGCGCCCACCCTGATCACGCGGACCACCAACGACGTGCAGCAGGTGCAGACGCTCGTCCTGATGGCGTTCACCCTGATGGTGTCGGCGCCGATCATGTGCGTCGGCGGCATCGTCATGGCGCTCGGCCAGGACGTGCCGCTCTCCGGCGTGCTGCTCGCCGTCGTGCCGGTGCTCGGCATCAGCGTCAGCCTGATCGTGCGCCGGCTGCGGCCGCTGTTCCGCACCATGCAGGAGCGGCTCGACACGGTGAACCGCGTACTGCGCGAGCAGATCACCGGCAACCGCGTGATCCGCGCCTTCGTGCGCGACGGCTACGAGAAGGAGCGCTTCCGCGGTGCCAACGGCGAGCTGACCGAGGTCTCGCTCGCCAGCGGCAAGCTGCTCGCGCTGATGTTCCCGGTGGTCATGACGGTGGTGAACCTGTCGTCGATCGCCGTCGTCTGGTTCGGCGCGCACCGCATCGACAGCGGGGACATGGAGATCGGCGCGCTGACCGCGTTCCTGGCGTATCTGCTGCAGATCGTCATGGCCGTGATGATGGCCACGTTCATGTTCATGATGATCCCGCGGGCCGAGGTGTGCGCCGAGCGCATCCAGGAGGTCCTGGACACCGAGGCGAGCGTCGTGCCGCCCGCCGAGCCCGTCCGGGAGCTGCGCGGCCACGGCCACCTGGAGCTGCGCGACGCCGGATTCCGCTACCCGGGCGCCGAGGAACCGGTGCTCAAGGGCATCGACCTGACCGCGCGGCCCGGCGAGACGACCGCCGTGATCGGCTCCACCGGCAGCGGCAAGTCGACGCTCCTGAGCCTCGTACCGCGTCTGATGGACGTCACCGAGGGCGAGGTGCTCGTCAACGGCGTCGCGGTGAGCGCCGTGGAGCCCGCGCTGCTCGCCCGGACCGTGGGGCTCGTACCGCAGAAGCCGTATCTGTTCGCCGGGACCGTGGCGAGCAATCTGCGGTACGGCAACCCGGACGCCACCGACGACGAGCTGTGGCACGCCCTGGAGGTGGCGCAGGCCAAGGGCTTCGTGGAGTCCCTGGAGGAGGGGCTCGACGCGCCCATCGCGCAGGGCGGCACGAATGTGTCCGGCGGGCAGCGGCAGCGGCTCTCGATCGCCCGCACGCTGGTGCAGCGCCCGGAGATCTATCTGTTCGACGACTCGTTCTCGGCGCTCGACTACGCCACCGACGCGGCGCTGCGGTCCGCGCTCGCCCGGGAGACCCGCGAGGCCACGGTCGTGATCGTCGCCCAGCGCGTGTCGACGATCCGCGACGCCGACCGGATCGTCGTCCTGGACGAGGGCCGGGTCGTGGGCGTCGGCCGCCACCACGAGCTGATGGATGACAACGAGACGTACCGGGAGATCGTCCTCTCCCAGCTGACGGAAGCGGAGGCCGCGTAATGCCCCCTGGTGGCATGGGTGGACCCATGATGGGCCCCGACTCCCGGTCCATGGACTTCAAGGGCTCGGGCAAGCGGCTGCTCGCGCAGTTCCGGCCGGAGCGGGCCACGATGTACGGGATGCTCGCCGCGGTCGTCCTGAGCGTCGCGATGTCCGTGCTGGGGCCGAAGATCCTCGGGCACGCCACCGACCTGGTGTTCGCGGGCATCGTCGGGCGGACCATGCCCGAGGGCGAGTCCAAGGCCGAGGCGATCGAGCGGCTGCGCGAGCACGGCGACGGCGGCATGGCCGACATGCTCACCGGGCTCGACTTCACACCGGGCCGGGGTATCGACTTCGGCGCGGTCGGCGAGGTGCTGCTGCTCGCCACGGCCGTGTTCGCGGTGGCGGGCCTGATGATGACCGTGGGCACGCGCCTCGCGAACCGCGCCATCAACCGCACCGTGTTCCGGCTGCGGGGCGACGTCCAGGCGAAGATGTCGCGCCTGCCGCTGTCGTACTTCGACAAGCGCCAGCGCGGTGAGGTGCTCAGCCGGGCCACGAACGACATCGACAACATCAACCAGACGCTCCAGCAGACGCTCGGCCAGCTCATCAGCTCGCTGCTCACGATCGTCGGCGTCCTGGTCATGATGTTCTGGATCTCGCCGCTGCTCGCGCTCGTCGCCCTGGTGACGGTGCCGCTGTCGTTCGTCGTGGCGACGAAGGTCGGCAAGCGCTCGCAGCCGCAGTTCGTGCAGCAGTGGAAGTCCACCGGCTCGCTGAACGCGCACGTGGAGGAGATGTACACCGGGCACACCCTGGTGAAGGTCTTCGGCCGCCAGGAGGAGTCCGCGAAGGCGTTCGCCGCGCACAACGACGCGCTGTACGAGGCCTCGTACAAGGCACAGTTCAACAGCGGGCTCATGCAGCCGCTGCTGTTCTTCATGTCGAACGTCAACTACGTCCTGGTGGCCGTGGTCGGCGGTCTGCGGGTGGCCTCCGGGGCGCTCTCGATCGGTGACGTCCAGGCCTTCATCCAGTACTCGCGGCAGTTCTCGATGCCGCTCACGCAGGTCGCGTCGATGGCGAACCTCGTGCAGTCGGGCGTGGCGTCGGCCGAGCGCGTCTTCGAGCTCCTCGACGCCGAGGAGCAGGAGGCGGACCCCGCCCCCGGCGAGCGCCCCGCCGAGCTGCGCGGCCGCGTGGAGATGGAGCACGTGTCCTTCCGCTACGCCGAGGACAAGCCGCTCATCGAGGACCTCTCGCTCGTCGTGAAGCCGGGCCACACGGTCGCCATCGTCGGTCCCACCGGCGCGGGCAAGACCACGCTCGTGAACCTGCTCATGCGGTTCTACGAGGTCACGGGCGGCCGCATCACGCTGGACGGCACGGACGTCACGAAGATGACGCGGGACGAACTGCGCGGCTCCATCGGCATGGTGCTCCAGGACACCTGGCTGTTCGGCGGCAGCATCGCGGACAACATCGCGTACGGCGCCGCGGGTGAGGTCACGCGCGAGCAGGTGGAGGAGGCCGCGCGGGCCGCCCACGCCGACCGGTTCGTCCGCACCCTGCCCGACGGGTACGACACCGTCATCGACGACGAGGGCACGGGCGTCAGCGCGGGCGAGAAGCAGCTCATCACCATCGCGCGGGCGTTCCTGTCGGACCCGGTGATCCTCGTCCTCGACGAGGCGACCAGCTCGGTCGACACCCGCACCGAGGTCCTCATCCAGAAGGCCATGGCGCGGCTCGCGCACGGGCGCACGTCGTTCGTGATCGCGCACCGCCTGTCCACCATCCGCGACGCCGACACCATCCTGGTGATGGAGGACGGGGCGATCGTGGAACAGGGCACGCACGACGCGCTGCTGGCCGCAGGCGGGGCGTATTCCCGCCTGTACGCCGCTCAGTTCGCCGAGGCGGTGGCGGAGGTCGGCTGACCTCAGTCCAGATAGCCGCGCAGCTGGTCCGCGAAGGCGTGGTCCCGCAGCTTGTTGAGGGTCTTGGACTCGATCTGGCGGATGCGTTCGCGCGTCACGCCGAAGATCCGGCCGATCTCCTCCAGGGTGCGGGGCCTGCCGTCCGCGAGGCCGTAGCGGAGCTGGACGACCTTGCGCTCGCGCTCGCCGAGCGTGGAGAGCACGGCCTCCAGGTGCTCGCGCAGGAGCAGGAAGGCGGCCGACTCCACGGGGCTCGCCGCGTCGCCGTCCTCGATGAGGTCGCCGAGCGCCACGTCGTCCTCCTCGCCCACGGGCGCGTGCAGCGACACCGGCTCCTGCGCGAGCCTGAGCACCTCGCTGACGCGCTCGTGCGGCAGGTCGAGGTGGGCGGCGACCTCCTCGGGCGTCGGCTCGTACCCGCGCTCCTGGAGCATGCGGCGCTGCACGCGGACGACCCGGTTGATCAGCTCGACGACGTGCACCGGCACGCGGATGGTGCGGGCCTGGTCGGCGAGCGCCCGGGACATGGCCTGGCGGATCCACCAGGTCGCGTACGTGGAGAACTTGTAGCCGCGCGCGTAGTCGAACTTCTCGACCGCCCGGATGAGGCCCAGGTTGCCCTCCTGGACGAGGTCGAGCATCGTCAGGCCGCGCCCCACGTACCGCTTCGCCACGGACACCACGAGGCGGAGGTTCGCCTCGATGAGGCGGCGCTTGGCCATGCGGCCCACGACGACGAGCTTGTCCAGGTCGAGGGCCAGCTGGGAGTCCAGGTCGGGGGTGCCGGCCAGCTTCTCCTCGGCGAAGAGCCCGGCCTCGACGGCGCGCGCGAGCTCGACCTCCTCGGCGGCGGTGAGCAGGGGTATGCGGCCGATCTCGCGCAGGTACTGGCGGAACAGGTCGGAGGAGGGGCCGCCGGTATCGGCCCGGCCGCGCGGGCTCGGCAGCTCGATCGCCTCGACCGTGGCCTCGGTGGCCTCGGTGGCCTCGGTGGCCTCGGTGGCGTCGGCGGTATCGGCCGGCTCGGCGGCCCCGGCGGGCTCCGTCTCCGGCGCGAGCTCCGGGTGCCGGGTGCCACGGCCCTGCTGCGGCACGGTCGCGATGACGTCGGCTTCCGCCTCCACGTCCGCGCTCGGCGCGGTGTCGGTCTGGGTGAGGGTCTGGGTCTGCACGGGGGCGACCTCCAGGGTGATCGCTGCTGAGGCGTGGGGCAGCGGTACAACGGGACCGGCGTTGACGGCCTCGCCGCTGTCCGTCCCGAACACGATGTGTGGAACCGCGGAATAGTCGGACCCGCACTCGCTGTCTGCGGTCCGGCCGCGCTCCGAGGACTCAGGCACCGCACCCCAGTGTGGAGTACGACACACGGCCGCCACGAGGGGCGTGCGGTGACTTTTTGAGTCCGGTCCGTAACCGACCGGTTACCCCTCGCGGGGCGCCCCAGACCCGCCCCTTCCCGATGTTCCAGAGTGACACTTCTGGAGTGATCGGGTCATGGCGGTATCTACGCAGGTCAGGGACGCGCGGCAACCGTTGCTCTCCACGGGGGCCATGGAGAACGACACCACACCTGTAAAGGATCTGCCTACCGAAACCCTGCGCGGTGTCCGCTGCATCCGGCTGTCCGTCCGCACCGACGAGACCACCAGCCCGGAGCGGCAGCGCGAGGCCGACGACGCAGCGGCGGCAGCCCTCGGCATCACCTTCGGCGAGGGCGCCGCCCTGCGTGAAGCGGTCGACCTGGACGTATCCGCGTCCCTGGTCGGCCCCTTCGACCGTCCGCAGCTCGGCGGATGGCTCAAGCGCCCCGAGGACTTTGACGCCCTGGTGTTCTGGCGCTTCGACCGCGCCATCCGGGACATGGACGACATGCACGAGCTTGCCAAGTGGGCACGCAGCCACCGCAAGATGATCGTCTTTGCCGAGGGCATCGGCGGGGGTCGGCTCGTGTTCGACTTCCGCAACCCCATGGACCCCATGGGTCAGCTCATGATGTTGATGTTGGCCTTTGCTGCTCAGGTCGAGTCGCAGAGCATCAAGGAACGCGTCGCCGGGGCACAGGCAGCCATGCGGAAGATGCCGCTGCGGTGGCGCGGTGGCGGCAAGCCCGCATACGGCTACCTGCCCGCTGCGATGCCCGCCGAGCACGGCGGAGTGGGCTGGACCCTGGTTCCGGACCCGGACGCGGTGAAGATCATTGAGCGGATCATTGCCGAGCTGATGGACGGCCGCGGACTGCACAGCATCGCGCGCGCTCTCAACGCGGACGGCGTGCTGTCCCCCTCCGCGCACTGGACTGCCTACCAGGCGCGCACCAAGAAGCGCACCGCCGTGGCCACGGACCAGCCCGTCAAGAAGCCCGCACAGTGGCGTGCACAGACCATCGAGAAGATGCTGACCAACGAAGCGCTCATGGGCTGGAAGATGCACCGCGGCAAGCCCGTGCGCGACGACGCGGGCAACCCCGTCATGGCCACCACATCCCCGATCTTCAGCCGCGAAGAGTTCGACCAGGTCGGCGCACTGCTCGCACCGAAGCCGATCACGGAGAAGGCGCCCGAGCGCAAGGACTCCACCGCGCTGTTGCTGCGGGTCGCCCACTGCAACGGGTGCGGTGAGCGGATGTACCTGAACCGGTCCTCGGGCACCTACCGGTGCTCGTCGTACAAGTACGGGACACACTGCCCCGCCCCGTGCACCGTGCGCGCTCCGTGGGTCGACGACTACGTGACCGAACAGTTCCTCAAGGCTGCCGGACAGATCCAGATCAACCGCGTCATCGAGATACCGGGCTACGACCCGCAGACCGAGATAGACGCGACAGCGGCAGAGTTCGCCGAGCACCAGCAGGACAAGGGGCGCCAGAAGTCCAAGACCGCGAAAGCCGAGTGGCAGCGCCGTGCGGACGCCCTTGACGCGAGGCTTGCAGAGCTGGAATCCCGGGAGAAGCGCGAGCCCCGCCGAGAAGTCGTCCCCACCGGGCGCGCGTACGCCGACGACTGGCACCAGGGCGACACCGCAGCACGCCGCGCCATGCTCATAGCCGCGGGAGCACGCCTGATGATCAAGCCCGGCGGTAAGGGCGGATGGCGACGGCTCGACCTACGACGGGTGGAGTTCACCATCACCGGGGAACTGGACCCCGCTATTGCCGAGCTTGCGACCGTCACCAGAGACGCGGAAGCCGAAGCACGCAACGACGCTCCCCCGGCTCCGGGCAGCGCGGCACGGCTCGCCGAGCCCGGGCCCGAGCACGCCCATGCCGAGCCCGCCACGAGCCCCGTGCGTGAGCGCCCCGAGCCCGAGCCTGCCCCTGCCGAGCCCGCGCGGGAACTGGTCGCCGCGTAGACGCGCCGTAGGTCCGGGACTGTCCCGGCGGTCCCTGCCGACTGCCGGGGCTCTCGGCTGCCCCGGTACAGTCCCTGAGCGGCTAGGTATCCGGTTGTATGCGGTGCAGTACAGCTAGCCGCGAGAGCCCCGGTCGGTCCCCGTGACTGCCCGGGGCTTTCCGCTGCCCGCCCTCGGCTGCTCCGGGGGCGGCTCGACAGCGGGAGGTGAAGGGTGGTGGTGGAGTGACGGTTTACACCACTTTTTTGGAACGCATAGAAAAAATCCAAGAAAAGAGAGCCCGGTACCTCAAACGGCACTCCACCACCGGTCAGCCCTCGGGCAACCCTTGCTCTCCACATAGGACCGGGAGAGAAGCCGGTTCGCCCCCAACGGGCGCGGGCAACCCTTGCTCTCCACATAGGTCCGGAAGAGGGACAGGTTCGGTCGCCCCGAGCGCGGGCAACCCTTGCTCTCCACATAGGTCCGAGAGAGAAGCCGGTTCGCTCGTCCAACGGAGGCGGGCAACCCTTGCTCTCCACTACTTGCCGAGAGCGGGATTACCGCGCACCCGCCCTACAGGGGGACACACGGCGGACTGAGTGTCCGCTCTCGGCGACAAGCGCTGTTCATGCACCACGCACCCCGCGTTACTCGGGGTGGCCGCGGGGGTCGTGTGGCAGCGTGCGGGGGTCGTACCGCCCATCAGTAACCCACTCGTCCGCGAGTGCGCCGAACGGGGTTGGAAGCCCGTACGGCCCCCACCACGTCCGGACCGGTCCTCGCCGGCGAGGACGACCATGCCCGCTGACCCAACGGCTAGAGGTGCGCGGTACCGGCCCCCTCGGGGAGACCCGGAAGCAACCCGCAGAGTTCCCCGGTTCGAGTCCGGGGGCGGGCACTCCACCACAACGACGACCAGGCGGTGACCCATGACCCCATGCATTGAGTGCCCCGACACGGCAACTCGCCGAGGACGCTGCGACGTTCACGACACACAGCACCAGGCGCGTCCCTCGGTTCGTACCCGACGTGCACGCGGTAGGCGCCGAGCGAGACGCCATGATGCGGCGGCGCGGCTCCGCGCACGGATACGGGAGCGCGGTCACGCGTGGTGTGACTGGTGCTTGGGCGACTTCCCCGCGGATGCGGTGGACGTGGACCATGTGCGGCCCCTCGCCATGGGCGGGACGGACACGGCGGGCAACGTGCAAGTGCTGTGCCGCGGGTGCCACGGGCTCAAGACGAGCACGGAGTTCGGGGCCGCGAGGGTCGCCGCGTAGAGACGCCGCCCTGCTCCATCCTTCTGGCCGACCCCGGTTCGTTCGGGGCCGACGTCAGGTAGAACTCCCCGTGCCCACGGTGCAGTGCTCAGGGTGACCGTTGAGACGCCGACACGTTGAGGCCGCCCTGAAGCGCCCTCAACGTGTGCCGCGTGTGGCCCTACAACTGGCCGAAGTACACCGAGTGCGGGACGTCTGCGCCGCCGTAGGCTCCCGAGTTGCCCGGATAGAGCGTGTCCTGCGGGACGGAGCAGCCCTCGTCCCGGAAGACCGTCGCGACGGTGTCTGTGATGTTGTTGACGACGCCTCCGCCACCGGGCATGACGATGCATTCCTCGTCCGGCGGGTTCAGCATGGTCCGCAGGAATCCCGTATCGGCCCGGTTGTACGTGAACGTGCCCGTAGCTGCCTGTGCGCTGGTCGATACTCCGGTCACCAGCATGACCGCCGAACCCGCGACGAGTGACAGCCTCGCCAGTCGTTTGTGCCTGTACATGTGAGCCTCTTTCCGGTGATTTCTGCGATGAATCTCACGAGTGCTGCATTCAGAGCAGCACGGATTCTTCGGCCATACAGCTACTGCGCATATAAACCACCTGAAAGGGTCCAGGAGGGGGCTACCTGGACATCACGCGCATCATCCGAACCGGCGGGCGGGGACTGCCTCGTGATGAGCGTGGAGCAGCGGGCGCCTGATCCAACCCGCCCACACGTAAGCCAGACGCCGCCTGCACGCGTGGAACGTCACCTCGTGCCTCCAGCCTGCGGTTGTCAGGAACTCCCCACTCACCTAGCACCCCTGACCAGCACCCATCGGGAGGTGATCCACGTGCCCCGTAAGCCCCGTACCCCCTGCACGGTCCCCGGGTGTCCCGAGCTGACGGACGGGGGACGCTGCCCGACGCACGAGCGCGAGGCGCAACAGCAGCGAGGCACGACGGCCGAGCGTGGCTATGACACCCGCTGGCAGCGGGTACGGCGCCGGTACTTGTACGCGCATCCGTGGTGCGTGCTGTGCTCGCGCATCGCGACGGTGGCGGATCACTTCCCGGAGTCGCGCCGCTCGCTGGTGGCCCGGGGCGTGGCCGATCCGGATGCGTGGTCGCGTCTACGTCCGCTGTGCACGTCGTGCCACAACCGTGAGACCGCGAAGCATCAACCGGGCGGTTGGGCTGCCGAGCGCGTGAAGCCTCGCCGGCTCTGACTCGGCGACCAGGGGGGTACTCCCTCGCCCCGCCGAGATTGATCGGCAGGGAGGTAAAAAACTCGCATGGCTCATTTGAGCGTTCCTATGGAGGTGATGAGCCGTGGCCGTTCCGGGCCAGAAACCGAAGCCGCACATTCAGGCTGTCCGTGAGGGGACGTTCCGTCCCGACCGGAATTCCGAGGGGGCGCGGTTCGCCCCCGAGATCCCCGCCGAGCCGGATTGGTCCGAGCTACTGCCGGGCGACTCCGCCGAGGACGTGCGGGACAAGGCTGCTGACGTGTGGGCGCGGACGATTCCCGCCCTCGTGGTGTCGGCAGGCTTGACCGACCCGCAGAGGGAAACCGCTATTGAGTATTGCGTGACAGTCGCTCGCCTTTGGCAGGCAGAGCGGGAGCTATCTCGGACCGGTCTGGTTGTCGAGACAGAGCGCGGGAACGTCAAGAGTCCATGGGTGACGATTGCCCACCAGTATCGGAGCCATTTCCGGTCGTTGGTCGGTGAGTTGGGGCTAAGCCCTGCGTCTGCAACCCGGATCACCCCGCCTGAGAGCGGGGACGATGATGGGGACATATTCGACTGACGAGCTGCCCGTACCGCTGGACGCGCTGTACGAACTCGGGCTTACCGAGGACGAGATAGCCGAAGCGGCCGAGTCCCGTCCGCTCGTCCTCGCCCACCAGGCGCCGAAGCGTGAGGGTTCCTATTTCGATGTGCCAGCCGCTCGCCGAGCCATTGCGGCTATCGAGTCCATGCGGCACACGAAAGGCCGTTGGGGCGGGACTCCGCTCAAGCTCGCGCCGTGGCAAAAGGTGTGGATCATCGCGCCTATCTTCGGGTGGCTGTGGCGTGACCCGGAGTTGGGCCGTGCCGTGCGGGTGGCTCGTACGGTGTGGATTGAGGTTCCCCGTAAGGCTGGCAAATCCACACTGTCCAGCGGTATCGGCCTGGTGCTGTTGCTTGCCGACCGTGAGATTGGCGCCGAAGTGTACGCGGCTGCCGGATCGCTTCCGCAAGCCGAACGCGTCTTTGATGACGCTAAGCGCATGGCGCTGACTTCACGGGCCGCACGGGGTCGCGTAGAGGTTCTACGGGGCCTTATCCGGGTCCCGCGTACGGGCGGTGTGTTCCGGGCGCTCTCGAAAATCGCTGAGACTGCCCACGGGTTGAACGTGTCCGGCGCCATCGTGGATGAAGTCCACGTGCACAAGCGCCGTGACCTCATTGACGCTATTGAGACCGGTACCGGTGCCCGTGATCAACCCCTAGTCGTGTTCATTACGACTGCCGACGAGGGGCAAGAGGGCAGCATCTACGACGAGAAACACACGTACACGCGCCGCTGTGCGGACGGCATCGTCGATGACCCCGGGCATTACGGCGTGATTTGGGCGGCCGAGGAAGCCGACGACCCTTTCGCCGAGTCCACGTGGCGTAAGGCGAATCCGGGGCTCGGAGTATCGCCCTCGCTTGCGTACATGCGGCGCGAGGCGGCAAAGGCCAAGTCCACGCCTTCCTACTTCCCTACGTTCTGTCGCTTGTCCCTCAACCGTCGTATGCGCTCGTCCTCGCGGTGGCTGCCGCTTCCGCTGTGGGACGAGAACAACGGCACGGTGGACGAGAAGCGGTTCCGGTACCGGCGCGCGTGGGGTGGGGTGGACCTCTCCGCGGTGTCTGACCTCTCGGCGTGGGTCCTTGCGGTTGAATCCCGGGTGCCCGGTGTCGAGTTGGAACTGATCTCGCGGTTTTGGCTGCCAGAAGAACGGGTGGACGAGCTAGAGCAACAGCTACAGGTGCCGCTTAGGCAATGGGCTCGGGATGGTCTGCTGACGCTGACCGAGGGCGACGCCATCGACTATGACGCCATCGAGCGTCAGATAGTGGCGGACTGTCGCCGACTGGACGTGCAGCGGATTTCGTACGACCGGATGTTTGCCGGGCAGCTCGTCCAGCGAATCGACGCTAAGACGCGTGGGGTTGATGTGGTTCCGGTCGCGCAGACCTATCTAGGGATGAGTCCCGGCAGCAAGGAACTTGAGCGGCTGTTGCGCGAGGGGCGGATACGGCACGGCGGCAATCCGGTGTTGCGGTGGCATGCCTCTGTTGTGGAGGTCTACCGGGATGGCAACGACAACATGCGCCCGGTGAAACCGGACCGGGACAAGTCGTCCGCTCGTATCGACGGGATTGCCGCGGCAGTGATGGCGCTTGACGGATATGTGCGGCGCCCGCTGAAACGTGCTCGCGCTGCGAGTGCTTAGACCGCCCCGTTCGGGTTCCTGCCGACCGGGGCTTTTCCATGCCCGGAGGGGGGAGCATGGCGGAGACTCCGCTACAGATGACGGTCCGTCTACGGGCCAAGATCGAACAACGCAAGGCGCGGGCTAAGCGCTGGTCGGATGCGTACGAGGGGGAACGGCCCCTGATGTTTGCAAGCCCTGAGTTCAGCACGCAGACCGGTGACCTGTTCGCCGATTTCTCGGACAACTGGTGTGCCACGGTTCCGGATGCGACGGTTGAGCGGCTTATGCCGATCGGTTTCCGGCTTGAGGACGGAAGCATTGATCAGGCGGCGGGGCGAGCGTGGCGCAAGAGCGAGTGTGACGTAGAGATTGGCCTCGCTCTGCTAGAGGCTCTGATCACGGGCCGCTCGTACGCGCTGGTTTGGAAGCCCGACGGGATCAATACCGAGATCACGTTTCAGCACGCGTCCAATGCCGTGGTGGAGTACGTGCCTGGTCGTCGACGGCTCCGTAAGGCGGGGCTCATGGTGTGGCGGGACTCGGGGGTTGAGTTTGCGACGCTGTTTACCCCGGACATGGTGTACCGGTGGCAGCGTCCGACTCGGAACGGCGGGGCGTGGACCGGGCGTACGGCGGGCCTTTCCCGCGGCGAGCCGAGCCACATTCCCAACCCCCTCGGCGTGGTGCCGCTGGTGGAGTTGCCCAACCGGTCACGTCTGCACGGGAGTCCGCGCAGTGAGCTTGCAACGGTGCTGCCGCTACAGGATGCGGTGAACACCCTTTGGGCTCACCTCATGACGGGTTCTGACTATCTCGCGCTTCCGGCGCGTGCGGTGCTCGGCATGGACCGGCCCGTTCGGGAAATCGTGGACCCCGATTCGGGGGAAGTCGTCGGCGAAGAGGACTTGCCCCTTGACCGGTTCCGCTCGGACCGTCTGCTGTGGCTGGAGAAGGAGTCCGCGCGCATTGCTGAGTTCTCCGCGGGTGACCTCGGGAACTACCTCAAGGTGATTGAGGTGGCGGTACAGCACATCGCCGCGCAGACCCGCACCCCGCCTAGCTATCTGGCGGGGCAGCTCGTCAATGTGAGCCCCGATGGCGTCGCCGCATCGGAAGCGGGTCTAGTCGCCAAGGTGACGGAGAAGCAACGCCACTTCGGGGCCGCACTGCGGGAAGTCATGCGACTTGAGGCACTGGCAGCCGGCGAGCGTGCTCGGGCGGAATCCCTCACCCTCGGCTCTGTGGTGTGGAGAGATCCACAGTTCCGCTCGGATGCGCAGTACTCGGACGCACTCGTGAAGTTGAAGAGCATCGGCGTACCGGACGAAGCACTCTGGGAGCGCATCCCGGGCGTGACCCCGGACGAGATAGCCCGGTGGAAGTCCATGCGCAACGACCAGGCGAGCGCGATCCTCGGCGGGAACGTGGCCGAGCTGTTCGGCCCTAAGCCCGAGAGCGAGCCCGACGAGCCCGCAGACGAGCTTGCAGAGGCTGCCTGATGGCGGAGCCCGGGACGCTCGCGCAAGCCCGCTATGCCGACGTTCAGGGTATTTCCCGAAGCGTTGTTGAAGCGGTGCAAGCTTTGTGGCGGGACGTGAGTCCGGACCGGATTCTGTCCGCGATGCAGGGTGAGACCGGGCGGCAGATCCTCGCTGCTGTCATGGCGGGTCAGATGTCTGCCGCCGCGGGTGCACAGGCTTTCGTCAGCGCTTCAATTCTCGCTGCGGGCGCGGGATTTGGGCCGCTCGGCATGGTGGACCCTGCGGCATTCGTGGGGCTCGCGTCGGACGCGCGTCCGCTTGCCTCGCTGCTGTACCTTCCGGCGATTCGTACCGCGCAAGCTCTCGCGGTGGGACAGTCCGCGGAAGCTGCCTCGCTCGCGGGGCTGAACCAACTGTCCATGTTGGTGGGCACGCAGATTACGGACACCGCGCGTGCGGCTACGTCGGTCGCCATGGCTGCCGAGCCCCGCTGTGTCTCGTACGTCCGGGTGGTGCGGTTGCCCGCGTGTGCCCGCTGCATCATCCTGTCCGGTCGTCAGTATTCGTACTCGACCGGGTTCAAGCGTCATCCGCGCTGTGACTGTGGAATGCAGCCGATGACGGATTCCGAGTGGCGGCAGACCAAGACGCCCGAGGACCTGTTCCGTCAGATGAGCCCCGAGGAACAGCGGAAGCGTCTCGGGCCCGCAGCGCTCAAGGCACTTGAGGCGGGGGCGGACCTTGGGCAGCTCGTCAATGCCCGCCGTGGACTGGCTACGGCTGCCACGGGGCGGGGGCCGGTAAAGGTCACGACCGAGGGCACCACCAAACGCGGAATCGGCGGCAAGGCACTGAACGCCGGTTTCCAGAAGAACCCCGGCAGCCGATACGAGCGCTCGAAAGAGTCGCGGCTTATGCCGGAAACCATCTTCGACCTCGCAGGGGACTCCCGCGAGCACCAAATAGCGATGCTCAAGAAGCACGGCTACATCACGTAGGGGGACACATGGCAGACGACCCGGAGAACACCCCGGGCAGCGAGCCCGAGGGCGACCAGGGCGAGGCCAAGCACGAGCACCAGGACCAGGGCGACGGCGGCAAGCCCGCGGGGGCGAGCGGCGACCAGGACCGGGGCGAGGACGAGCACCAGGACCAGGGCGACGAACTGTCCGCGGAGCGCAAGGCGCGTGCGGCTGCCGAGAAGGAAGCGGCTCGGCTCCGCCGCGCGAATGCAGCGCAGCGAGGCACGGACCTTGACGCTCTGCGGACGGAGATTCGGGGCGAGTTCACGGCACAGCTCGTGCGCGCCGAGGTCCGCGCGGCTGCCGCTGGTCGGCTCCGTGACCCTGCGGACGCGCTCGCCCTGGTGGACGTTGCCGCTCTAGCCGGCGACGGGGGCGACGTAGACACCGCGGCCATCAACAAGGCTGTGGACGAACTGTTGAAGGCAAAGCCGTACCTCGCCGCGGAGTCGAGTGCGGGCACGACCACCCCGGCCCCGTGGGGCGACGTGGGCAGCGGGCAGCGCGAGGACCCGGGCGAGCCCGAGCCCGCCACTCCGCACGAGCGGCTACGGCGCGCGTACGGCACGAGCTGACCACCTATATGTAGAAACCTTTCTTCTCTTTCCTTTCTGAGGGACGCACCCGCCGAGGGTCGTCCCTTTTTTCATGCCCAAATCAGGGGGATTTTCTCAATGGCTCTTACTCTGCCCGAGGCGGCAAAGCTTTCCACGACCGAGCTTCAGCGGGGTGTTGTGGAGACGTTCGTTCAGGAGTCCAGCATTCTGGACCGGATTCCGTTGCTGACGATTGAGGGCAACGCGTACGCCTACAACGAAGAGGCGACGCTTCCGGGTGTGGCTTTCCGTTCGGTCAATGAGGCGTACCCGGAGTCCACGGGCACCGTGAACCAGAAGAGCGAGACTCTGACGATTCTCGGCGGTGACGCTGACGTGGACCGGTTCATTGTCCAGACCCGCGGCAACCTCAATGATCAGCGTGCGATTCAGACGCGCATGAAGGTCAAGGCAGCGTCGTACAAGTTCGCGGAGACGTTCTTCAACGGCGACGTGGCTACCGACCCCAAGTCCTTTGATGGTCTGCGGAAGCGCCTGACGGGCTCGCAGGTCATTTCGGCGGGCAAGGATGGCGCTCCGATCGTGGGTGCTGGTGCCGAGGACTCGCACAAGTTCTTTGACCTCCTGGACCAGCTCGTTGCGCAGGTCCCGGGGCTGAACAGCACGAACGGCGCGATCTACGCCAACCGTCAGGTCATTGCGAAGATTCGCAGCGCCGCGCGCCGGATCGGCGGTTTTGAGATGGTCCGCGAGGCCATTACCGGAAAGCTCGTCTCGACCTACAACGGGGTTCCGCTGCTGGACCCGGGCCAGACTGCCGCGGGCGCGGACATCCTTCCGCAGACCGAGACGCAGGGCACGGCCACGGACGCGAGTTCCGTCTACGCCGTGAAGTTCGGGCAGTCCGAGGACGACCGGGCCGTGACGGGTCTGACCAACGGCGGCATTCAGGTAACGGACCTCGGCGAGATGGAGTCCAAGCCCGCGTACCGCACGCGCATCGAGTTCTACACCGGACTCGCTGTGTTCGGCGGCAAGGCTGCCGCGCGCCTTAACGGTGTCCTCGCCAAGTAGCCGAGAGGGGCACGGAATTGCCGCCGCGTAAGCGTGCAGCGTCCTCCCCGAAGGTGCCGCACACCGATGCGTGCACGGTTCCGGACCGAATCGAGAGCTTCCCGGTTCTCGACTCGGACGGGACCTCGCGCACGGTGACGCGGTGTCTGGCGTGCGGCGCTCAGACAGTGAAATAGCGGGAGGGCACGTAATGGCTCTCCCCGCATTGGCCACCACGGACCAGCTCGCCGCATGGATGCAGCGCGAGCGGGACGAGCTGCCCGAGGGCGCTGCCCTGGTCCTCGATGTGGCGTCCCGCATCGTACGGACGGAAGCTCGGCAGAACTTCACGCGGGGCACCAGCTCGGCGACGCTCTACCCCCGCGAGGGGTGGGCGGCGCTGCCGCAGCGTCCCGTGATCTCCGTGCAGGAGGTTCGGCGCGGCGGGCAGCTCGTCCCCCCGGACCGCTGGCAGCTCGTCCGGGACCGGGTGCGCGTCCTCGGCGGCGACCAGGCCGTGACCGTCACCTACACCCACGGATACGCGAGCGTCCCCGCGGACGTGCTCGCCGTGGTGCTGACCCTCGCATCCCGGGTGCTCACGAACCCGTCCGATCTTCGGCAAGAGTCCGTGGGCAGCGTGTCCGTCACCTACTCCGCCGAGACCATCGGGGCGAGCCTCGCCCCTGCGGACCGGGACCTACTCGCCCGGTACCGGCGACGTGTGGCGGTGGTGGGTCTGCTGTGACGCTCCACTACACACAGACGGTCGTGCTCCTGCGGGCTCCGTTCATCACGGACCGGTACGGCAACACCACGTCGGACCGGGATTGGGACCGGTCCACCAGGACCACGGTCCGCCGCGTGTCCGTGCAGCCCGACACGTCCGCCGAGGACACCGGGGACCGTCCCGTTGTCGTCACCGGGTGGCGCCTGGTCACGCGTACCGGGGTCGACCTAGACCTAGCGCCCGGGGACCGCGTGGTTGCGCTCGGGCGGGTGCTCGACGTCGACGGGGACGTTGCCCGCTGGACGCTCGGGGGCCGACACCACCACACGGAAGCCCGCCTAAAGGAGGTGAGCGGGTGAGGTTCCAGCCCAACAGGCAAGGGATCAACTCCCTGATGAAAACCCCCGAGACAGGCGCCGAGGTCCGCCGCATTGCCGAGCGCATCGCGTCGGCTGCCGCGGGCGCCGAGGGCGACTTTCGCACCGACGCAGCGTTGGGCGCCCGTCGATGGCGAGCAGCTGTGATCGGTAACTACAACTGGTCGAAATCCGGGGGTGCGGCGGGCTCGCGGCGGGACCTGTTGCGCGGGCTCGGCGGTGGTGAATGAGGAACCGTCCCGCCATCGTCATGCCCGATGCGGTGGCCGTGGTGACGGGCTATCTCCGGTCCGCCCTCGCGGCAGCCGGCGAACCCGTCCCGGTTGTCTCCCGCATCCCAACTCCACGCCCCCACCGGTTCGTTCGCGTCGAACGGATCGGGGGGTCTTCGCCGACTCCGGTCACAGACCGGGCCCGACTCGACTTCCACGCGTGGGCGACGCGCGAGGACCAGGCGCACGACTTGTGCGCGCTGGTGCGAGGTCTGCTCGGCGCGATTCCCGGAGTCCGCGGCGGGGTCACGGTCTACAGCGTGACCGAGGTGGGGGGCCCGCAGTGGCTCCCCGATGACCAGAGTTCGCAACCACGCTACGCGTTCGCGGCCGAGGTGCACATGCGCGGGCGGCCATTTTCCTTATAGGTGCTATCACTCAGCGCCATATTCATCGAGTGCCGCTCTGGCTTGCTTGATGAATATCTCCAAAGATCCATGAGCGGCGTCGAATGAACACCGAAGCTGCCTCACTGATTGGCTCACGTCACGGCGCGCGTTCTCCACCGACCTGCCTTCGGAGTTGCGTCGGATGAAAACAAGCATCCCTGTGTGAGCAACGCCGTAGCTGTACACGACGGAGGAGACGGCAGCATGAATCTCTGATGCGGCTTGGGCCACTGGTTCGGGGCCAGCAAGAGCGACAGCCTGCCAGGCTTTCTGCACTTCTGATTGCTTCTCTATCAGGCGCATATAGAGATCATCGCTGAAGTTGACAACACCGGGGCCCCGGTATGCCTCAAGGAAGCTTGAAGTAGCCGAGATCATTTCTCCATAGATTCTTTCTCGCGGCTCACGACGTTGCCTCAAATGCTCCGCGCGGGCTGCTGTCCGCGCGGAGTGCATTTGTGCCCATGCAGCTGTGAGCGCTGCCACGCCGGTGCCTGTGGCTACTGCAAATGCGCCAAGTGCGGCTGCTAATCCTGCGTCCATGAGCGGAAATTCTACATCCATGCGCCTGCCGCAGCACATTTACTAACCAAAAGATGGGGGTCTCATGCCTCTAAACGCCAATGCCGTGCGCGTCGCTATTACCGGCGCCGCGTACGTGGCTCCACCTAAGTCCAAGCTTCCGACTGATTCCACGAGTGGTTGGGATGCCGCCTTTGTTGATATCGGCTGGATCTCGGATGACGGGATTACCGAAGCGAACTCGACGGACGCGAGTGAGATCAAGGGATGGCAGGGCGGGCAGACCGTCCGCAAGGTCATTTCGTCTAGCGAAATGACGTTCCAGTTCACGGCCATTGAGACCAACAAGACGGTCCTTGAGCTGTACCACAAGGGCTCGAAGGTCGCGACGGCCAGCGGCAAGAGTGTCCTCGCCATCAAGGCACCCGGGCCGGATCGCCGCAGTTTCGGTTTCGACGTCATCGACGGTAACTCTCATATCCGCATTGTTGTGCCGGACGGCGAGGTGACCGAGACCGGCGATATCACGTATAAGGGCGACGAGGCCATTGCCTACGAGCTGACCATTACCGCTTATCCCGGTGCTGACGGAACGGTGGCCTACAAGTACTCCGATGACCCGGCATGGGGGGTAGCGCCTGCCGCTTGATCCTTTTGCAGGAACGTTCCTTCTTTGATTGAGGTATTGCTATGAGTGCACCTTTTGATCTTGATGTTTGGGTGAAGGAAGCCCGTCGGGAGCCTTTTAAGTTCACGCTCGCGGGCAACATTTTCACGATGCCCGCTGCGGGTGAGCTGGACAAGTCGATTCTTAACGCGGTCAACGTTGACAATCCGAGCGCCCGGGACATTGAGGCACTGCTCAGGTCCGGGCTCGGCGACCAGTGGACTCTCTTTGATGAAATACCGGTTCCGCTTGCTGCTCTCGGTGAGCTGTTCCGTCAGTGGCAGAAGCACGAGGGTGCTCCGGTGGGGGAATCCGGGGCCTCTTCCGGCTCCTGAGTGAGCACGGGGAGGCCATAGAGGCAGACCTACAGCGTTTTTACGGTCTCGATATTCGGGACCTTTTCAGGCCCGGTGCGGGGCTGACGTGGCGCCGGTTGCGGGCTCTGATCATGGGGTTGCCCGCGGAATCTGCACTGCACCGGTCGATGGGTGGCGAGGACGCCGTTTGGACCCTTCAAACGCAGTTGCTTGCCGCGGTGCATGACCGTCTGAGCGAGGCGAATTGGCAGCGCGGTAACGCGGGTTCAAAGACGCCGAGCCGACGTCCCTCGCCGATTCCTCGCCCGGGTTTCCGGGCCGACCGGATCGGGCGGACCGATCGGAGCCCCGAGCACGTTGCCGCCTATCTCGCGCGGTTTCAGTCGACCCGCGAGGGGGTGACCGATGGCCGTTGAGGTCGGCGTGGGCTATGTGTCCGTGGTCCCGGAAGTTCAGGGGTTCGGGCAGCGCCTACAGCAGGAAGTCACCGGCCCCGCGGATGCGGCGGGGCAGGGTGCGGGCGGGGCAGCCGGCGAGGGCTTCAAGTCCAAGATGGGCGGAGTCCTTAAGGCCGGAATCGCCGGTATCGGTGTGGCCGCTGGTGCGGTGCTCGTCAAGGGGTTCCAGAATGCGCTAGATCAGCAGTCCATCAACAACCGGATTCAGGCACAGCTCGGCAGCACGCCGAAGGACGCCAAGCGCTATGGCGATGTCGCCGGACAGCTTTATGCGCACGGGGTCACGGACAACGTGCAGGATGCGGCTAACGTCATCCGGTCGGTCCTGGAATCCGGAATCGCCCCGCCGGACGCCACGAACCACCAGCTTGAGAGCATTGCCTCAAAAGCCGGGAACCTGGCGAAGGTCTTTGACCAGGACGTAGGCGGGGTCACGCGGGCTGTCTCGCAGATGCTCCGCACCGGCATGGCCAAGTCCGCGGACGAGGCTTTTGACGTTCTGACCCGCGGTTTCCAGAACGGTTCCAACAAGGCTGACGACCTGTTGGACACGATGAATGAGTACTCCACTCAATTCAGGAAACTGGGGCTGGACGGAAAGACATCGCTTGGGCTTATTTCGCAGATGGTCCAAGCGGGTGCCCGTGACTCGGACGTTGCGGCCGATGCGCTCAAGGAATTCTCCATCCGTGTGGTGGACGGTTCCAAGACCACTGCGGACGGTTTCAAAGCTATCGGCCTCAACGCTGAGGACATGGCTGCCCGTTTCGGCAAGGGTGGAGAGACTGCCGCCGGGGCGCTGGATCTGACCATTGACCGGCTCCGGGCAATGAAAGACCCGGTTGAGCAGAACCAGGCGGCAGTAAATCTTTTCGGTACGCAGAGCGAGGACCTAGGCAAAGCCCTTTACGCCATGGACCCGTCGAATGCCGTTAAGGCATTGGGGAAAACTGCGGGTGCTGCCGACAAGATGGGCAAGGCACTGCACAGCGGTGCCGGGGCGCGGATTGAGCAATTCAAACGCACCGCCGAAGTCAAGCTGACGAACTTCATCGGGAATCAGGTTCTTCCCCCGATGCTGTCTCTCGGTTCTGCCGCCGCGGATGTAGTAGCGCCCGCGTTCAACCGGGCCAAGGGGGTTGTCGGGGGGTTCTTCGGTTCTTTCTCCTCGGGCGGGGTCCGAGGGGTGATTTCTGGCATTGGCCAGGAAGTGCGGGGGCTCGCGAGTTCCGCGCGAGATGAACTGTCCCCCAGTGTGGGCGCTCTGTCCGAGCGTTTCACGACTTCTTTCCTTCCGGCTGCCCGTGGTGTCTGGGCGGTTATATCCACGCAGCTTGCCCCTTCGGTGCGCGGGCTGTTCTCGGCAGTTTCCGGGGCGGTGGGTCCGGCTTTCACTGGTCTGGCACAGATCTTCACGGGCACCGTGGTGCCAGCGGCAATATCGGTGTACACCGCCCTGTACGAGAACGTGCAACCTATTCTTTCGTCTGTAGCCGACTTCATATCCGCGCACGTCGTCCCCGCTGTACGCAGTTTTGGCGCCAAATTTCAAGAGGTAGTCCAGAAGGCGCAGCCGCTGATTCAAGCTGTGTCGACCGTGGCGGGATGGGTCGGTCGACTTGCGGCGGAGATCCTAGGTGCTGCCATACCCGTAATCGTACGGCTAGCGGGACCTGTTTTCTCCGGTCTCGTGTGGGCTCTCGGGGTCGTCCTCTCCGGTATCGGTGACGTGATCTGGATTGTCGGCAAGCTTGCTCAAGCTTTCGTCGGCGCCATCCGTGGTGTCGGCGAGTTCGCGAGTTCTTCCAAACGGCGCGTGGGCGATTTCGTCGATTGGATGGGGGGACTTCCTCGCAGTATCCGGCGGAAGCTCGGCGACTTCCGAGAACTGCTCGTGGGCAAGGGAAGAGACCTAGTCCGCGGGATTTGGGATGGCGTGCGCGAATTGGGAGGATGGCTTAAGGACAAGCTCACCGGGTGGGCGAAGAAGATCATTCCCGGTCCCATTGCTAAAGCCCTCGGGATCAACAGCCCTTCGCGGCTCATGCGCGATGAGATCGGCCGGTGGATTCCCGCGGGTGTCGTGGAAGGTATCGACGCCGAACAGCGCACCTTGGACACGCGCCTACGGGCCATGGTCCGTGTGCCTGAAATGAGGGCTGTGCGTGCCTCCGCTGCTGGAGTGCAGTCGCAACCAACGGGCTCGTGGGAGGGCGCCATCAATGCACTGTTGCGCTCTCTGGAGCGCGAACGGGGGCGGGACATCGTCGTACGCATCGGAGAGACCGAGATTGCCCGCGCGGTGGCGTACGGACAGCGTCAGCTAGCTAGGAGGTGAGGACGTGGGGCTATGGATCGGACGCCCCGGAGCGCTCCGCGAAGTCACGGACGGTGCTGTGAAGTTCGACCGGTCGCCTGATCTCGGTGTCTCGGAGTTCCGGGCGCTCAGTGGGGGTGTCACCACGTGGATACCCCCGGTCCGCCCTCGCCGGCTCAGGGTGGAGTGGTCGGCTATGCAGCGAGGCGATGTGGCCCACCTTGACCGCCTCGCCCGCCGTATCGACGCGGCGGGGCCAGTGGCGTTCATTGATCCTCTGGCACAGAATTTGCTGTCGACGTCTCAAGCTCTCGGGCTCGGCGCCCCGGATAAATGGGCCTATACCAAGGATGTAGTCACACTCTTCAATGGCATCTGGGACCCCTACGCCGAAAATCGAGTGGGCATCATGAATGCCAGCGAAAAGCCCGCCGAACTCTATTGGCAACACCCCACCTGGGTGGGCTATCCGGCAACAGCCGGAATGGAACTCACCTGGTGGGCACCTGGTCTGTTGGCCTCAGGGGCCCCGGTCGTGCAATGGCGGATGGAGTGGTACGACGCGGCAGGGAAGCTATTCTTCACATCGTCAACACCGAACGTGACGGTCCCGATTGTTCGCACGGCTCCCGAGAAATCGGCGTACGTGCGCCCTGCTATTCGGTTCGACGGAACCAGGCTCGGTGAATGGGCGATGGGGGAATCCATGCTGTGTCTCGGCGACGTGTCCGCGGCCCTGGTCGCTGGGGAGCGCCCGCATGGCGAGGGGACCCCCGCCTACAGCATCACGGGCTACAGCCACGCGGCTACGGCCGGAGACGGAGCGTTCCGGGATATCAGCCTGGACCTGGTGGAGGTGACCTGATGAAGCCCGGCAACGCGACGCTGACCGCAGCTCTCGCCGCACGCGAGCGGATAGCCGCGCACGTGATCCGGCTCGGGGGACAGGACATGTCCACTCAGGTGCAGTCGTGGGCGCTGGACCGCGCGTACAGCACGGATCTACCGGACGCCATGCGCGCATTCAGCGGCTCGGCCAGTGCCCAAGCGGACATCGCACTGAGCGGCAAGGGGGGTGCGTCGGCCCCTGCGCTGTACGGACCGTGGGCCCCGCGCGCGAGCGGGGACGTGGCTCGACCACGTCAGTCGGTCGTCCACTCCTGGGGGCTTGGCACGCATGCAATGGGGACGCTCCCCACGTTCAGGGGAACGGTGCGGTCTCGCTCGGCACAGTCAGGAGAGGACACGGTCAGGCTGTCCGCGCTCGATGGCGCCGAGCGTCTACGGATGCCCGCACAGCTCCCCCGTCCTGCGGGCGGTATTGACCCCGCGACCCCCTATGGGGACGCGACGAATTGGGTTGCGTCGGATGTGTGGTGCGTGGACCACCTGTTGATGGGAAGCGGGGTGCACACCGCGCCGCCCCCGCGGGCCGGCTGCATCCTGTACGCGTCCATGCACGGCGGGGCTGCCGCCAACGTCGGCTACCTCAAGACGCTGAGCGGCAACTGGGAAAAGTGGTCCAAGAAGGATGCACCGTGGGAATGCTCGGCGAGCGGAAACCGCATGGGTGGCACGTGGGCCAAGTACATCCCTCAAATGCGCCCGGTCAACCGGAACCACTCGGATGGGCTGTGGCTCGAAATATGGGCGAAGAACACTTCCCGGGTTCCGGCCACGGTGGACTCATCTATCAAGTTCTCGTTGTCCTGGGACGCGGGTAAAGGTGTCATGCACACCGTGGACATTAAGGTTGACTTCCGGGAAGGGGCGGTCACCTACTCGGGGCGGCAGCTTAACCCTCCGCAGGAATACGGTCCCGTTGAGACCTATGTTGACGCTCTCAAAAGTGATTTCGGCCGTTGGCATCTTGGATTTTGGCTCACGGTCTCCTCAGGCGGAACGGCAGCCATTACGGGGCACCTGGTTTCCCCGCGCGACCCGCTCATTGAGATCAGTCGCAAGACGATACCGACGATGGACGTTCCGCCTGGCGCTATGGCAGATCTGACTATCGATATCAGCTCGATTCAGGTGGAGGGGCTGCAACTCTCACAGCTTGCCGCCAAGCCGAGTTCCGTTGCCGCCCGAATGCAGGAAGGCATGTGGGACAAGTCTGCGACGCTTGATGAGCCCAAGATCCCCGTCCGAATGCTGCCCGCGGTTTCGGGAAGCGCTTGGGATGCGATCACGCAGATAGCACGCGCCACTCTATCGACTGCTGAATTTGATAGCGCGGGGGTCTTCCGGTGGCGCGGCCCGGAGAGGTGGCAGACACCCCCGGAAAAGCCAGACCTTACCGTGACGTCCGAGCGAGAACTAGCGTCGCTCACGCTGACGGAGGAGATTGACGCTTGCCGGAATCACTGCTCTGTCCGGTGGGCGAGCTGGTATCGGGTCAAGGCCAACATGGCCAACGTCAAAGAGGCCATTAACGTCATTCAGATCAACCCGGGGCAGACGAGAAGCATTGCGTGGACGGTCGGGAACGATGAACTCGACACCACGCCCCCGGCAACAGCGGAGACCGTGGTACCCGACACCATCCGGTTCGGCTCGGCGCAGATCGGCAGAACTCCCGTCGTGCACGGGGCAGTTGAAGTAGGGACGCACCGTGAGGACGGGAAGCTCGTCCTGTCCATGCGCAACCGCAGTAGCGAAACGGTGTGGCTACGGGGCAACGCGCTGAACGGCTTGTCCCTGTCGCTGGTGACTCCGACCATGGATAGCGGCGCCTCGCCAACGGAACATTGGGAGGTCTCGCAGGACTCTACGAGTCAGCGTTACTACGGCGTGCAGCAATACGAGCACGACGCGCAGGGGTGGATTCAGCAGGAAGAGCCCGCACAGCGTATAGCCGAGATCCTGAAATCCGCGGGCGCCTACCCCATTCCGCTGCTCGGGGATGTCGAGATCCTGCCGGACCCACGCATTGAACTCGGCGACGCCGTGCGCGTAGTCGACTCAACGGGCGCCCAACTCGACACTCTCGCCTGGGTTATCGGCATCAAACTCTCGGCGGAGAATGGAGAGATACGGCAGACCCTCACACTCCGCGGAACGACCGCTAACGGTCCTCCGAAAGATGCGGGGCTTACCCCGGATAGGCCGACCGATCCGACCTTGACGCCATGGTGAGCGAGGGCGACGGGATGCACGACCAGGGCGAGACGCTAGGCGTGCGAATCGGGGCCCGCGAGATCTACGACGAAGTTGTTGGGCTCCGCGAGGACGTGCGGTCGCTCGGGCAGCAAGGGGAAAGCGTGGACGAGACGCTAGAGGATCACGAGACGCGCATACGGAGCCTTGAGGGCGAGCGCGGCAAGTTTGTCTTGCCCGTCGCTCTGATTACCGCTGTGGCGACCGTAGTTGCGGCGGGTCTCACCGTGGCGAAGGTAGCCGGCTGACGCTCGCCGAGTAGCCACCACAGCACACACAGCCCCGTCCGGGCTCAACCGGGCGGGGCTTTTTCATGCCCAGACACAGGGGGAATTCATGGCCTGGTACGCGAATGCCAAGCGGATGGAAGTGCAGCCCGAGGGGAACGCACAACCCGCCATCCGCCCAACTCAGTTGATCTTTCACAGCATTGCCGCGCCGTGGACCGGTCGCCGCACGTACGAGTACTGGCGGGACTCCACCAACCTTGAGTGCCACTTCTTTGTTGAGTTCGGCGGAGGCGTGTTCCAGTACATCGGGACGCAGACCCGAGCGGACGCCAACATGCACGCCAACCAGCGCGGGGACGGAACGGGCGCGGTGTCCGTCGAGACCGCGTCCAACCTGAAGCACACCGACCCGTGGACGAGTTCGCAGATCTCCGCGCTTATCAAGCTCGGGGCATGGATGCACCGCACGCATGGGGTGCCGCTGCGCATCTGCCGCAGTGCGACCGACCCCGGTTTCGGAACACACCGGATGTTCGCGGCATGGTCGAACGGTGGGACCGCGTGCCCGGGTGACGCACGACAGCGGCAGTTCCGGGAGCTGGTGTTCCCCGGGATCGTCAAGGCTGCCGGGGGCAAGCCGCCCAAGCCGTCGCCGTACGCCGAGTTCCCCGGTGCCGAGTTCTTCAAGTCCTCGCCCCGCTCGCCGCTGATCACTGCCATGGGGCGGCGCCTGGTCGCCGAGGGATGCGGGCGGTACGCCGAGGGCCCGGGGCCGCAGTGGACCGACGCAGACCGCAAGTCGTACGCCGCGTGGCAGCGCAAGCGCGGGTTCAGCGGGGCCGACGCGGACGGGTGGCCCGGTCGCACGACGTGGGACGCCCTCAAGGTTCCGCGCGGCTGACCACGGCCCGTAGTCCTGGTCCGATTTGCCGGGACCAGCTCGGGGCCGACGAGCCCACACCCATTACTCAGCGTGCCGACCGGGTGTCCGCCATGCCCGCGTATCACCCGGTCGTGCAGCTGCTCATTCGATCTACACACAGTCACCGACAAGGGGGACCCTTGATCACGTTCATTCGCACCCATCCGGCCCGCATCTACGCCGTGGCGGTGGCCGCTCTCGCCCTGGTGGCGCACTACGTCCCCGAGCTGCCGAGCGCGCTCGTCCTCGGCCTCGTCGCCGCGGTGCTCGGTACCGGTGAGGCTGTCCAGCGCGCCGAGAACGCCAAGACCGCCGGGACCACGGCAGCCGGCGAGGACGAGGACCAGGCGGACGGCGGGACCGCGTGACGTACCGGCACGTCGCCCTCATGGGTCGGGCGCGCAGCGGCAAGGACACCGCAGCGTCCCGGCTCGTCCTGCGCCACCAGTTCACGCGTGTCGCGTTCGCGGACCCGCTGCGGACAACGGCGCTGGACCTTGACCCCATCGTGGGTACCGAACCGACCGGGCTCGGAGCGCTCCCCATCCGTCTGTCGGACGTGGTACGCCGCCACGGATGGGACGCAGCGAAGATCTTCCCCGAGGTACGACGGACCTTGCAGCGGCTCGGGGAAGCGGTGCGCGAGCACGACCCCGAGCACTGGCTACGTCTCGCCCTCGCCAAGGTGGACACCGCAGACCGCTGGAACATCCCCGTAGTGATCACGGATGTGCGGCACGTCAACGAGGCTGACGCACTCCGCACGCGGGGGTTCGCGCTCGTCCGCGTTGTGCGCCCTGGTGCCCACGGGCCCGCGAGCCGAGCCGAGCGCGAGCACGTCAGCGAGACCGCGCTGGACGAGTACCCCGCGGATGCGGTGCTGACCAATGGCGGGACGCTCGCCGAGCTGTACCAGGCGGCGGACGGGCTCGCGGTTCCACGCTGACGACAGCGTGACGCGGTGGCGGAAGTGACCCCGAACCCTCTTCTTTCTTGGTTTTTCTTGTTCTTCAAAAAAGACAGGTAGAACCGTCACTCCGCCACCCCTCTACCCCACCCCAGCAACCCCGAGGGGGAAGCCATGCCCGGAGCCATCCGGACTATCAAGCGCGGTGGCTCGCGCTTCTACATCAGCCCTGAGACCGCCGAGAAGGTCCCGGGTGTTACGTCTATCGTGAGCATGCTGCCCAAACCGTTCCTCACCTTCTGGGCGGCCCGCATGACCGCGGAAACGGCAGTCGAGAACATGGACGCCGTGCGGGCAATCGCAGAGCGCGACCCCGCGGGCGCCGTGGACTTCCTGCGCAACGCGCACACCCGGTACACCAAACTCCGAGCCAAGGTGGGCAGCGATGCCCACGACCTGTTTGAACGCATGATGCGGCTTGAGGAAATCGGCCGCGTACACCCGGACTTGGAGCCGTACCGGCTCGGGTTCGCCGAGTTCCTTACCGCTGTGCGTCCGCAGCTCGTCCGGGCCGAGGACGTGTGTTGGTCCGACGAGCACGGTTACGCAGGGTCGTTTGACGCCCTGGTGCGCGTGCGGCTCGGCGAGGACGGAAAGCCCGACCACGAGAACGGCGAGTGGCACACGCTGTTGGTGGACTGGAAGACCAGTAAGAGCGCGTACCCGGACGTTGCGCTACAGCTCTCGGCGTATGCGCACGCGGACCGGATCATTGCCCCGGACGGGACGTCCGAGCCCATGCCGCAGGTGGACGGCGCGGCCGTTCTGCATATCACCCCGGAAGGCTGGGTGTTCAAGCCCGTCCGTATCGATGAGGAAATCTTCAACGTCTTTCTGACGCTGCGTCACGTGTTCCAGTGGGACCGCGAGATTTCCAAGACCGTGTTCGGGCGCCCGATCGCTGAGAGCGTCCGTCGGCTCATCACGGGAACGCAGCGCCGAGCCGCGTAGAACTCCACATCCGCAGACCAGGGACGCGCACGAGCGCTGTCCCTTTTTTCATGCCCAAAACCAGGGGGATTGACAGTATGGGACTCCGAATTTTCGAGACCGACCCGGACGCTATGCCGAAGAACTCGTTCAGTGATGACACGGTGGGGCGCTTTCACGCGGGCCGACTGGTCAACGGGCTTCCGGAACAGCTCAGTGAGTGGCGTGTGACGACTGGTGACCCGGAGGTTGCCGCTGCTATTGCTCAGCTCATGGGCGGGCAGCCGGAAGAGACCGACTCCACTTCCGAGAACTTCATTGAGGTTCTGACCGCTCAGAGCAAGGTCAAGATTGTGCTTTCCGGTGCTGACGCGGTGACCTCGGATATGAAGCTGTGGAACGCATCGAATCTTATCCACCACTGCGATGGCGTCGAGTACCTGTCTCCGGACGAGGACCGGGGTAAGGCGTGCGGTTGCCCCGCTCTGATGGAGGACCGTAAGGCAGCCGCGAAGAGCAAGCGCGGCCCCGCGCCGAGCATCGCAGTAACGTTCCGCCTCGCTGAGGATTACGACCTTGGCCTTTTCCGGTTCCAGACCGGTTCGTGGAAGTTGGCCGAGACGCTGCACGAGATCGGCAACGCGCTGGACCGTATCGGCGGGGAAGCCCTCGCCGAACTGTCGCTAGAGCTGGTCGAGTACACCACGAAGAAGGGCCGGGACGTGTCGTACCGCAAGCCGGTCATTCGCGTACTGAAGTCGTGGAACGACGCGGTGAGCGACGCGCCGACGTTCTAGCCGGCGAGGGGCCCGGGTGCATGCTCGGGCCCCTTTCTTCTGGGGGTACTCACATTCCGATTCTGGAACTGTGCGCCGGATACGGGGGTATCGGCAGGGCTGTTGAGGCTCTGACCGGGGACAGAATAAAGATCGTGGCGGAGATCGATCCGTACGCGTCGCTGATCCTCGCCACCCGATATCCGCATGCGCGCAACATCGGAGACATAACCAAATTTGACTGGTCCACCATTGCGGGAGAGGTGGACATCGTTACGGCAGGGTTCCCGTGTCAAGACATTTCGAACGCGGGGAAACGGGCGGGGATTCATGGTGAGAGGTCGGGTATCTGGGAAAGCGTTCTCGGGGCCGTTCGCGTTCTTCGACCACGGTTCGTTTTCCTGGAGAACGTATCCGCCATCCGAAACAGGGGCCTCGCGCACGTACTCGCGGGACTGGCCGAGACACGGTATGACACGCGGTGGTGTTGCCATCGGGCGTCCGCAGTTGGAGCCGCCCACCACAGAGATAGATGGTTCCTCGTTGCCGCCTCTGCTGCCGACTCCTCTCGCATCCGACGCGACTAAGGGCCCGGACTTCGCGCGAGACGACCGGCAGGGAAGCGGCGGACAGGATCTCGTTACCGCAGTGGCGCGGCTCTTCGACAAGGAACGTGCGCACAAGCTGTTCAAGACGCCGACGGCGAATTTGGGCAGCAATGGCGCCCCGCAGCATCCCGACAAACGGCGTGCGGGCGGGCACGGGCCGACACTCGATGACGAGGTTTCGTTCCTGTTGCCCGTGGACCCGGACGTTGCCGAGGAGACCCCGGGAGCCTTCCACAGCCCGCCGGAATGGTGGGCCGATTACGGGCCCGCTGTGCACCGTTGGGAAACCCTGATGGGCTCGCCGGCTCCGGTCCCGGTGGAGTTCGGCCCCCGCGGCGGGCGGCGCCTCGCGTCCGTGTTCGCCGAGTGGCTAATGGGACTGCCCCGGGGGTGGATCACTCACATTCCCGGGCTCAACCGGTCGCGTCAGCTCAAGGCAGCCGGAAACGGGGTCGTGTCCCAACAGGCATTCGCGGCGTATCTGCATCTGCTCAACTACAAGGAAGAGGCCAACGATGGGTAAGCGGGGGGTCGTCACCGACTACGGGGGCGAGGAGCTGTACCGGGGGGATTTGGTCGCGTACGCGGCACGGCAGGGAAACCGGGTGCGTATGGCTGACGCCATCGTGGACCGGGTGACAACTCGCCTTGTGGACGGGCGACTTAGGCCGATGCTGCGCATCCGCCCTACCGGCACTGAATCGGGTTTCGCTAAGCGCCGGTCTCTCCGGAAGGAGTGGATCACGTCGGAACATGTCCGCTTGATCATCCCTGATGTGACGGGCGAGCGAGACCAGTAACACGCACGACCAGAGAGGACCGGACTTCCCTATGAGGGGGTCCGGTCCTTTCGTTTGGGGGGACAGTGATTTACGAGTTGAGTGCCGACTACGCGCCGCCCATCGGGGACGTGCGTGAACTCAGTGCGGGTGACGAACTGTGGCTAATGCCCGGGTGGAAGACCCGTCCGGACTGGCTTCGCTATCTCGCCGCTGCGGCACACGCGATGGGGCGCGGGTGCGTGATCCGGCAGGGGGAAGCCGATGGCTAACCCGAACAAGCGACGCGGGACGGCATGGGAAAGCGCAATACGCGACTACCTGAATTGGTACCTCGGCCTGGTGGACGAGACCGGAGCATTCCGTAACCCGCTCTCGGGCGAGAACATCCGCCGAGCCGCACAAGAGGGCGCGAAGGATGTCGGCGACATCCACGCGGCCCCGTTCATCATCGAAGCAAAGGACGTGAAGTCTCCCGCGGTCCCAACGTGGCTACGACAAGCCGACGTTGAGGCACGGCACGCGGGTTTCCCGTACGGCGTGGTCGTCCACAAGGTGCGGCGGGCGGCGGTGTGGAACGGGCGCGTGCACATGTCGGTGCGGACGTGGACCCGGGTTCGGCTTGCCCTCGGCATGCCCGCCGTGGAGTTCGCCGCGGCGTACGGCTGGACTACCTCGCTGCGCGGGCTCGACACGTCGCGCTGGTACATGACCACCACCGTGTGGGATCTCGGGCGCCTACTCGCCGACTACCGCAGCACCGTGGCGGGGGTGAGCGGGCATGCTGCTGTCTGATCTGCTCGCCCGGTTCGATCAGGTGACGGACCAGGCGGACGGCGGGTACCTCGCCGCGTGCCCCTCACATCCGGACTCGCGCCCCTCGCTGCGCATATGGAGGGGCGAGGACCTGAAAGTACGGCTCACATGCCGTACGGGCTGTGCCACCGCGGACGTGATCGCAGCGGCGCGGCTGTCCTGGTCGGACCTGTTCGACGTGAGCGGCCCCGGGGCCACCGTGTCCGCCGAGCGCCCCGAGCTGGTGCCCGTCGCGCAGACTGCCGCGCTCGCCGCGTACGTGGACCGGACCTCGCTCGCCCTCGGCGACTACGGGGCCGAGTGGTCCGAGCGGGCCCGGACGTACCTCGCCGACCGGTTCGGGCTCGACCTGGAGACCGCCGCGGAACTCGGGCTCGGCGTGGACCAGGGCGACCAGGGCGAGGGGTTCGCCTACCTCTCGCGGCTCTACCGCGAACACCCTCGGCTGACCGTGCCCCTGAACGGGTTCGATGGGACGCCCCGTGGCCTACAGGGGCGAGACCTCGGCGGGCAGTGCCCTGCACGGTGGCTGTCCCTGGTCAACCCGAAGGGTCTCCGGTGGGCGCCGTACGGCGTGTTCCGGGGCGGGGGCGGGTACGGCACGGTCCTGATCACGGAGGGGCCCGGAGACGCACTCACAGCGGTTGCGTGCGGCTATGACGCTGTGGCCGTGCGCGGTGCGTCCCTCGCCGGCTCGCCCGAGCTGGTTGCCGAACTCGCCGAGGGATTACGCGGGCAGCTCGTGATTCTCGCCGGGGACAACGACCAGGCGGGCAACGGGTTCACGACCCGCCTCGCCGGGGGGCTCGCCGAGCACGGGATAGACGCGTTCTGCCTCGACCTCCCGGACACTTCGGGGGATGTGACCGACTGGCGCGAGTCGGCACCTGAGCGGTTCGCGGCCGAGCTTCACCGTGCGGTCAAGGCAGCTCGTCCGGTCCGCCCTTCTGCCGAGGTGGAAGCGGACGCCCGGACGGCAGAGTTGGCGAACAGGACCGGCGCGGACGTGGTGTCCCGCGACCAGGGCGCCGAAGCGGCGGACATCCTCGCCAAGCTCGTGTCGCAGTACGGCGAGTCCGACGCGATGAACGCTCACGCACTGGTCGCCTGGTCCGGGGGCCGCATCCGCTACGCGGCAGGGCTCGGGTTCTACACGTGGAACGGCCGTACGTGGGTCCGCTCGGACATGCGGGTACGGCAGGAAATCCACCGCATGGGCGCCGCGCTCGTCCTCGCCGGACAGAACCAGCTAGCGCGCGGGTTCACGATGACCTCGCGGATTGACGCGTTGCTGACCGAGCTGTGTTCCGTGCCCAACGTCAGCATTGCGGCGACGGACTTTGACGACCGGCCCGACTTGCTCAACTTCCGCAACGGCACGGTGGATTTGCGTACAGGCCGACTCCGCCCGCACGACCAGGCCGACCTACTGACGTACGCACTCGATATCGACTACAACCCCGATGCACAGAGCCCACGGTGGGAATCATTCCTCGCCGAGATCTTCCCCGGCATGCCAGAGATGCCCGCCTACATTCAACGGCTCGTCGGCTACGGCATCACAGGACACACCACGGAACAGTCTTTCGGGGTGCTGTGGGGCAAGGGCGCCAACGGAAAAAGCGTGCTGGTGGACACTCTGACAACGGTGTTCCGATCTATTTCCCGGACGACGCCATTTGCCACGTTTGAGGAGCGCAAGAGCGGCGGCATTCCGAATGACATCGCCGCGTTGCGCGGGGCTCGCCTGGTCATGGCGTCCGAGGGTGAGTCCGGCAAGTCCATGTCGGAATCCATCCTCAAGCGCGTGACCGGCAAGGACATGATCTCGGCAAGGTTCCTGCGGCAAGAGTTCTTCGAGTTCAAGCCGTCCTTTTTGCTGCTGTTGGCCACGAACCATAAGCCCAAGTTCCGTTCACAGGACGAAGGGCTTTGGCGGCGCGTCAAATTGCTGCCTTTCAAGCGGTGGTTCGCACCCGAGGAGAGGGACCCGGACCTAGACCGGAAACTACTCGCCGAAGCCGAGGGCATAGCCGCATGGGCCGTGCGCGGAGCGGTCGAGTGGTACCGGGGCGGACTGCAAGACCCGCAGGCCATCACAGGTGCGAGTCAGGAGTACCGCGAGACCTCGGACCCCCTCGCCGGCTTCCTGCCGGGCGTACTCGACTACGCGGACGAATCCGTTGTG
The DNA here is from genome assembly GCF_008704795.1 of Streptomyces spectabilis. NCBI lineage: Bacteria > Bacillati > Actinomycetota > Actinomycetes > Kitasatosporales > Streptomycetaceae > Streptomyces > Streptomyces spectabilis. The sequence goes on from NZ_CP023690.1 coordinate 3,424,310, forward strand.
ATCAACGGAAACGACGCGTTCAACAGCTACTTGGAATGGTGTGAGGCCGAGAACCTTCCCGCAAAGGAACGGTGGACCCGCCGCGCCTTCTATGACGCCATGGAGGAACGCGGAGCCGTCCGCAAGAAGACCAACAAGGGGATTTCCCTCGCCGGGCTCCGCCTCGCCGACGAAAGCCCCGATGCGGTCGGCCCCGGAATCTTCGGCAACTAGCAGACCACGTAAGCGGGTCGTCCTCCCCAACTCGGGGCGGGCGGCCCGCTTTTGCTATAGGGGGAGACAGTGAAGGAATTCCGGCACGAGATAGCCGGTGAACTGATCACAGTGCACGTGCCTGAGACCACGGAAGACCTTAACGAGTTCTGGCGGTGGCTGTATGAGGCACGCGAGCGGGGTCCTATCGCACTCGATACCGAGACCACGGGCTTGAACGTCTTCAACCCGTCGTTTCGGCTCCGCACCGTGCAATTCGGCGACCAGCGCGACGCATGGGTGATCCAGTACGAGCGGGGCGGGTACTTCGAATCCTATGCGCGCGAGGCAGTCCAGCGCACACAACGCGTTCTCATTCACAACGCTGCCTATGACTGGCTCGTACTCGACCGGTGCGCGGGCATTCCGTTGGAAGACCTCGCACCGTGGACGACCGATACCCGCACCCTTGCGGCGCTCTGCGACCCGCGCCAACCGTCCGAGGGCGGGATAGGGACCGCCCTCAAACCGCTATCGGCCCGGTGGGTGGACCCCGCGGCCCCGGACACACAGAGCGGGCTCACCGCGGTGTTCCGCTCGCTCGGGCTGACGAAAGAGACCGGATGGGCGGGCATCCCGCTGGACCACCCGACGTACCTCCTGTACGCGGGACTCGACGTCATCCTGACCGCCCGCCTGTTCCCGGCACTCCGCCGCGAGCTGGCCCGGCTCGGCGTGCGCAACGAGCTGGTGGCGTACGAGCACGAGCTAGCCCGCATCTGCGCCGTGATGCAGCGGCGCGGGTTGCTCGTGGACCAGGACTACGCGGGCCCCCTCGCTCGCCGGCTCGCCGCGGAAGCCGAGCGGTACCGCGCGGTCGCAGCCCGGTACGGCGTGATCAAGGTGGGGTCGGGCGACCAGGTTGCGGCGGCACTCGTGGGCATGGGCGAGACGCTGACCGAGCGCACCGACGCGGGCGCCCTCAAGACGGACAAGGCTGTTCTCTTGCCCCTCGCCGACCTTGACCGGGACTGGCAGAGGATCGGGGCCCGTGAGCCGAACCGGCTCGCCGATGCCGTGCTACGGGCGAAGCGCGCCGCGAAGTGGGGTGAGACCTACGCCGCGGGGTTCATGAACAAGCTCGACGACGCAGGGCGCATCCACCCCGTGATCACGCCCCTCGCGGCGCGGACAGGGCGTATGTCCGTGACGGACGGACTGCACCAGCTTCCGAGTTCCGATCACATCGTGCGCCGCGCGATCCTCGCCGAGCCCGGACACGTCAAGATCTCCACCGACTTTCAAGCGATTGAAATGCGGGTCCTCGCTGCCCTCGCCGATGTGCGCCGTATGAAAGAGGGGTTCACCAGGGGCGGCGACGCATTCGACATCCACATGTACACGGCCAAGTTGATCCGAGGCGAGGGCGCCACGAAGCGCGACCGGAAGCTATTCAAGGGTGCCGGGTTCGGAAAGGTCTACGGCGGAGGAATCACCACGCTCGCTAGGCAGACCGGCGCGAGCGAGGCAGAGATTTCCCAAGCGGTCACCGCGTACGACCGAGTATTTCCGGAGATCAAGCGCGCGGGAAAGCGGTGGCAGCGTCAAGCTTTCCAAAACGGCATGGTGTTCGTCTCGGCGACCGGTCGCCGACTTCCGCTTGACCGGGACCGCACCTACGCCGTAACGAATTACGCGTGCCAATCTGCGGCGAGAGATGTCCTCGGGCAAGCCATGATCGAAATGGAAGGCGCGGGACTGCTCGAATACATGCGACTCCCGATCCATGACGAAATCCTGGCATCGGCTCCGCGCGAGGACGCGGCGGACGTAGCCCGCGAGTTCGAACGCTGCATGACCATGAGCCTGTACGGGGTCCCCATCGTGGCTGAGGCGGAGATAGGCGGGCGCTCGTGGGGCTCGCTATACGGCGCGGACTACTGATTACGGAGCGCGGTAACCCACGGAAACCGATGCACGCTGCGTAGCGCAAAGACCCTTCTTTTGAAGACCTGGCAACGCAATGAGTAGTTGAGCAGCATTGATAACGGCAAGGTCACGATTTCCATGATTTCTTCACACTTTGCTCGCTCTCCGTAGATAAACAAGGTAACGATCTGACCAAACGTCACGAAAGATTGCGGCCATGCCGTCAATCTCGCACCTTAGTGCAACTTTGCGCCGTTAAGTGCAGATCTATGCGCATTGTTATGCCGCTGGCATATTCCTAAATTCATTGCCACGCAGCGATATGGCAATGCGCAAGCCCCGTCCTGCTAACCCGGGACGGGGCATTTTCATGCCCTTTTTGAAGCGCATTGCATAACGGCCGCCAAGCCATTTGGTGACCTCACACGCCCCGTTCCGGGCAACCCCTGCTCTCCACAGAGAGCAAAGCCACCCGGACACGGAGCGATGCTCAATGACGCACTTTACTGCCGAAATGATTTCTGCCGCGAAGGGGAACGACCTTTCGGCAATTACCGCCGTGATCACTGAGACCGAATCTCTGATCGTGAAACGAGCCCACGACTACGCCACCCGAGCCGGCGGCTCCGTTGACCGTGACTTGGCCGATGACCTCGCGCAAGCGGGCCGCATCCGGCTGTGGGAATCCCTCGCCAAGTTCGAGGGGGAGTCTCCGCGTAAGCTCATGGCCTACATAGACAAGGCGTTGCACTCGGCTATGACCGAGCAACGCCACGAAATCAAGCGCCCCGGAGTAACTGCCGCAGCGGCAAAGGATTTTGAGACCGCCCTAACGCTAGCAGGCGGGGACCCGTACTCGGCGGCACGCATCGCAAGCACTGACGACATGGGAGTGCGGAAGATGAGCCCGGGGTACGCGTACGCGGCTCTGCTCGCGTGGCTCGGCATTGATTCACTGGACCGTCCCGCGAATGAACAGAAATACGGCCCGGACATCACCCTCGGAGATGTGGTGGCTGCGGTGGCCGAGGTTCCCGCCGATCTGCTCGACTCACGCGACTACGAGACCACGAGACGCACGGTTGTGCGCGAGCAAGTCCACCGCACCCTAGGGATGTTGGGCGAGCGGCAGCGGCACGTTCTCAAGGCAAGCCACGGCATAGCCCCGGTGGCCGACTACAGCGAACGTCCAGACGTCGAACTCGCCGCGGACATGGGCGCCACCCCGAAGCAGGTCAAGGAAGCTCGCGCCAAGGGGCAGAAACGATTCTGCGAGCTGTACCAGGCCGGTGCGCGAGTGCAGTAGTCCACCAACTCGGGTGCCCGAACAAGATCGTGGCGCCAACTGCACGCCAGCGAACGGCAGTTGCTTTGCCGACCCTCGCACCGCACGACTCTCAGTAGTCGCAGTGCGAGGGGCGACGGGCCGGAATCAGACACCGAGTGGACGCCTAGCCCGCTTACGAAGGGTCATTGCGATTTGCTCGATGGCAAACGAGTTGCCGCGGGCGCGTCAACTCCACCCTTCACGCCATGGCCACAACTCGCCGTGGACATATCGGGTGTTGGCTGGCCAGTGGGACGCAAGGGCTGACTTGACGTTATTGAAGTGTTACGTTGAATGGCCAAGAAAGATGCTTCCGCAAATCGAATGCATGTACTAGCGTGACGGCATGATCACGCACAGCAAGGAGTTTCGGGTTCAAACAACCGTCATCGTGCCCGTTCCTGGGGATACAGACGGCGCATGGGGGGCTTGCCGCGAGCTGCCCGACGTGCTCAGCGAAGAGGCCGTGCGGTCATGTGCCGACCTACACAGGATCGTTGAGAGCCAAGGCGGCATCGTCGCGCGCCTGTTCCGGACCATCGGCGGGCACACCGCGTTTCGACTGCTCGCGCGTGACCGTAAGTCGCACACCCTCGCCGGCTCCGTTGAGTGGGTCCGCGGAGACTCCGGGCTGTGGGTCCAGTGGGATGAACCCGTGACCCTGTGCGCCTACGGGCAGCACCGCCCCACGACCGTGCTCGCCGCATGAGCGCCCGCACGTTCGTCCTCGGCCGTGAGGACCGGGCGAGCGCATCCGCCGAGATGCACCGACTTGCCGCGGTGCTCCGCCGCTCGGGCATGACGCGCCGTTACGGGGTCAGCGCTCACCGAGTCCCAGGATCAAGCTCGTGGGGGGTCTACCTGACCGACCGGACGCCCGAGTTGGGTCCGCCTGATGGGTGGGCGCGTGGCGTGGTCCTCGCGTTTGGTGTTGCTGCCTGACAGCAGAGAGCCCCGCCGTTTCCTTCGCAGAAGTGGCGGGGCGTCTGGTGATGATGGACTATGCGGCGAGGAGCGTGCGGGCTCGCTCGTTGAAGTCTGCAACGAGCGGATGCGTCCCGAAGGGTGTCATTCGCTTTCGGACGTCTTGCAGTGCCTCCACTGCACGCGAAGATTTCACGCGACGAGCCAGATCGATGGTCTTGACTGCCGCAGAGTGAGCAGCGTCAAGGTCCCCTTTTTGTAGATGAGTGACCGCCAATGCAGCCTGGGACATTGCGCCGCGCCGTGCACGGTTCTGCTTACGTGCATGCTCAATGGAACGGGACGCGTGTACGGCAGCGAGATCGGGTTGCTTCAAATCCCTGAAGGCGTTAGCCATCTCGCCATGAAGGTAGGCGCCATCGATGAACTTTGCCCACGTTGGCCTATCGCGCTCGGAGTCGGCACGGTCGAATGCCCGCTCAGACGCTGCCACGGCCCTAGCGGTGCCCGTCTTGTCGCCGAGCGCAGCAAGGGCCCGCGCTTCGAGTACCCACAGGTCTGCGAGGCATGACGGTGCATCCACACGCGCGAGACCGTGTCGCCCTGTCTGCGCTAGCCTCCGCCCTTCGGCAGGGTTGCCCCTGAGTGTTGCCTGATCCGCCATCCCGGCAAGCACGTGCGCCCCTAGAGCCGCATCCTGCGACTCCTCCGCCATGCGGAGACTCTGAATCAGATATCGCTGTGCCGCGGCATGCTCGCCGTTGTCGAACGCCATCCAACCAAGCAAGTACGTCTGCTCGCAGATTGCAGCGGTGAGGGCGCGATAGACCTCTTTCGAGTAGGTGCGGCGAAGCAGCGGGTAGACATGCTCATTCATGTACTCCTTGAGCAGTTTCCGGCCTGCACCGCCCCCCTGCATAACGTCAATCTCTTGGAACGAACCGAACATGTTGCGCACATGGGTCACATCCTCCACGCGCAACCGTTGGCCGCTCGCCGGCTTCGGTTCTTGATCGAGCGTGCTAAGGAGCCAGTCGCGGGACGGTCCGACACCCGCCGCAACTGTGAACGGCAGTGCTGCCAAGACGTGCCTTCGATCCATGTCCGCTCTCCCGAGTTCGGTCACTGCCTCCACCGTCTCTTTCCACGATGGGTTGTACTTCAGCGAGCGGTCAAGGTCAGGTTGATCGCCGAGGCCGATGTCGTACGTCGTGACTCGTCGGTCGCAGTGTCCGGAGAACACGTCAGCGATGATCACTGGTAGCGGAGCGCGCGGGGTCATGCCCTCCATCCATCGGCGAACGCTGCTTGCATCCGGGCTGACCTGGGCATGCCCAATCTCGTGGGCACGACGCTTCACTCGCCGTGCTAACTCCGCTTGGCTCATGCCAGCGGTCAGGAGCATGTCCCGGAGTTTGTCGTTCGGCGCGGTCATGGCTGCACTCCGATCATCTGGCCCCGGTTGGAAGTGCCAAGGTTTACCACCCCCTAAGACGCTACCCCCGATACGCCTCCGGGAGTTTGCTGTGTGCCCAACTCCCCTATGAACCATCGAATTTGGAGGTGCCTGATGGCACACGCCGACGTTGACCAGGCCAACCCGCCTGCACGGCGTATCGGATGCGTGGTCTTGATCCGGAACCGGTCCGGAGATGTGCTCATGGTCAAGCCCACGTACAAGCACGCCGACAGCAAGCAAGGGTGGCAACTCCCCGGAGGCGGCGCGCATCAGGGCGAGGGCATCGCTGCGGCGGCTGTCCGTGAGGTGAAGGAGGAGACCGGGCTTACGGTCAAGGTCTCTCACGCGGTCTGTATCGATCAGGTGCCTGCGAGCGAAGACGGTTCGAGCGCCGAGGGGGTGAACCTTGTGTGCGATGGGGGCACAGTGCTGCACGAGCAAGCCGTAACCGTGACCGTGCCGGAGAGCGCAAGGGCGGAACTCTCCGAGGTGCGATGGGTCGCCATGGGCGAGCTGGACGAGTTGGCGTTCCCCTATCAGGTGGCCCGCGTCCGCAACGCCGTGCGCGCCGCTGAGTTCGGAATGCGGCTGCCGCTGTACCGGCTCGGCGAGGCTGCATCCGCTTAGACGCAAAGCTCCGTTCGGGTGCGCTCCGTCGGTGAGGTGTACCCGAACGGTCCGGCTCCGCTCTCAGCGGCTAGCCCCTACTGCCCAGACCCCGCGCCGGGGCTGCCGCAGGGAGCGGAGCCCACAAGACCCGCCGCACTCGTTTTTTCATGCAGCTGTACGAGTGCGCCATGACCCGACCGTACGGCCCTGGTGAGCGTGGCTGTCGGGTCAGCAGCGGCCCCCGACCCCCCGTGCGAGTACAGCTCTGTCGGAGGCCGCTGTGCGGCAGACCCGCCCCGCTCTCCCACAGCACGCCGCCCATGACCAAGGGCAAGGGAGCGCGTGGGCTGCCGCCCGACCTGCCTTCAGGGACCGGCAGGGACGGGCGCGCCCCGGCTAGCGCTGTTCGTGTGGGGCGCTAGTCGGGGCCCACGACCCCATCCGGCTGTGCTCATGCGCAACCACGGCCGGATGGAACAGCAAGCGCCGTGCACCACTCCAACAAGGAGGCACACGCAATGACCGCAACAACGATTGATCTGCGGACCGGCCGCGCGCTCGTCGACGACGACCTCTTCAGCAGCGTCGCGCACTTTGTGCACGTCCACAGCGGACAGCCGATGGGGCGAGCGGAGCACATCGTCGACCAGGCGTTGGCGTTCGTCTTCACCGCGGCGACAACGACCGTGAACATGGTCCCGTCCGATGACGTGGACCTCGGCTTGCACGCGTTCATCTTGCACACCGAGGCGTACGCCGAGTTCTGCGACAGGCACGCAGGGCGCTTCCTGCACCACAACCCCGCCCCCGGTGCGGGCGGTCGAACGCTCGAAGCGGTCACCGCTTCCGTGCACGCCATGAAGGCCGCTGGTTTCGCGATCCGGGATGAACTGTGGACCGTAAACAGCGAGAGTGCCGCGCAGTGCGATGCGGACTGCGGACGCCCGTACGGCAAGTGATCAGACCGCCGGAGTAGCGTCCGGCCCATCACATGTGGCAGAGCCGATCCGGGGGGATTCCGCGGGTCGGCTCTGCCCTGTTGAAAGGACTGTGAGTGTCAGCCCCCGAACCCCGCCAGATTCCCGCCCCGGTCTCCGCAATGCTGGACCCCTCTGAGTCACGGGTCGTCGTGGACCGGCGCGGCTCCACCGTGTGGCACGTTCGCACGCAGGACGCCGAGTACGCCGTGAAGCTCGGTTACCCCATCGAAGCAACCGCCGACTGGCCTGCCGCGGAATGGACGGCTCGCGCCCCCGCTCGGGAAGGCGCGGTGCTACAGCACCTTGGGAGCGCGGCGGCGCACTACGGGGTGTGGGAGCAAGGCACGTGGAACGTGCAGCCGTGGCACACGGGCAGCGACCTGTACGCATTGTGGAAGCCACATCGCACCCGACACGGCATGTCGCGCCCCCCGGTGCGTGACGCACTCGCGTCGGCGCGTGCCCTCGCCGAGCTGCACGACAGAGGGTGCATTCACGGGGACGTGCAGCCCATGCATTTCATCCTCGGCGAGGAGCCGGCGAGCGCCACTCTCATTGACTTGGCCCTGGTGCGCGGCGCCACCGTGCCGCAGCGGTTCGACTTTCCGTACCCCGGGTGTCTCGTCCACTACGAGGCACCAGAGATCTCCCGCAGCGTGCTCGAACGCGGCGAGGCGGAACCGACGCAGGAAGCGGACGTGTACGGATTCGGTGCATCGCTGCTCATGGCGGCCACAGGGTGGCGACATGTCGAGTACCCAGACACAGCCCCCCGCGCAGAACAGCGGCGATACATCGTGGAGAGGACACACCGCCCGGTGAACATCGCGGGCATGCTGGGGTGGCTCGTCAACGACATGCTTCGCCCCGACTCGCGCGACAGGCCAACCATGTCCGAGGTGTGCAAGACCCTGGAAGAAACCAGCCCGTAAGGCTGGTCAGCTAGCTACTCGCTGTCCTGGTGCCCGTCCTCGCGGGCGGGCTCCGCAGGATCGACCACGAACGTCCCCTTGCCCCACTCGGTCCGGACGATCCCGCGTTCCCGCAGAACGCGCACCGCTCGGCGGGCCGTTTCGCGCGCGACCTTGAACCGCTCACATAGTTCGGACTCGGATGGGATGCGCTCACCATGCTTGATCCGCCCATCCCGAATGTCCGCGCTCGGGGCATCAAGCACCCGCATGTACGGGGCGTACGGCGCGTGAGGATCGCTCGGGCGTTCAGGCATGGGGAGAGCGTAGACACCAGGCCAATCTCAGGCGACTTAGACGGGTAGCCCTGTTAGACAGGTAGACGAGTTAGACGAGTTGCGTCTAGCGTCGCCCCGAAAACCAGAAGCGCCCCGACAGACCGATTAGGCCCGGTCCATCGGGGCTTGCCGAGACAGCTTTCGAGGAGCTGAAACGACCGTGCGTGATGCTATCGCCCGCACCCTGTCTTGGGTGCTCGCCTTACTGCCCCGAGCCCGCCGCGCCAAGCCGGGACGCCACACCGCCAAATTCCTTCTCCGTCGGCGAGGCTCCGACAGGCAGCCCACCCCACCGTTGCAGCCGACCCCTGCCCCCCTGCGGCAGCCCGCACCCGAGTCCGCTTCCGCTGCTGCCTGGCGTACACCCTGGCGGGCACCGAGCGCCGAGACGGTCCGGAAGATCTTCGAACAACGCCCCGATCTGCCCTACCTGCAACGCGAGCGGTGGCGCGCGGCAGCATTCGCAGAACTCGGCTTGGACTACGACCACCCCACCACCAACATCACTCCCGTCCGGCGGGTGACCACATGACCCCCGACGGAGTCACAAACGAGCCCACCACCCCCACACGGCCCGTGCTCGGCATCTGCGAGCACTGGACCACAGCCCCCGTCCCTGTGGGTGAGATTCCGCGTGCGAGTGGCGGAGGCTGGCACACCCACTACGTGTGCCCCGACTGCGTGCACCTGTACGGGCCGCTCGCGCAGTGGGACGAGCTGCCCGCGATGCGCTGGACGACTCGGCGCTAGGCACCCCTAGCCGCAGGACTCGGCCCCGCTCGGCTGCTCTGTCGGGCGGGGCCCGTCTTGTGTCTGAAGTGCGCTCACAGTGTGTAGGCCACGTGATAGGCATGAGTGATCTTGCTTGAGATCAGGGGAGGGATCATGAAGCGAAAGACGCGTAACTGGGTGATCGGCGGTGCAGCGCTGTTCGTCATCGGTGCTGTGGGGTCGCTGTTTCAGGACGACGACAGCGGCGAGGCGGAAGCCAAGCCCAAGCCGTCCGTCACGGAGTCCGTGAAGAAGGAGAGCAAGCCCGAGGAGAAGCCGTCTAAGCCCGCTGCGGGCGGTGGCATCCCCTCGCCGGACCCCGCGCAGACAGCGAGGCTGATATGCGCTCTGCGGACCATTGAGCCCGGCCTAGTCGCTAAGGAAGACCGCGCGGTGGACCGGGCCCGCAACGTGTGCTCGGACATCAAGGCGGACAAGGGCACCGCCACGGTGCGAGCGAACGTGAAGCTTCGGTACGAGGGGGGCACCGTACCGAGCCTGACCGACGAGCAAGCCGGACAGGTCGTGACCGCCATTAGGTCGTCGTTCTGCAACTGATCAGGACAGAGATCAGCCCCGTTCGGCCAAGGTCCGGACGGGGCTTCTCCATGCTCTGACCAGGCACTACCCTCAGAACTCCTACTAACGAGCATCGGGGCTTCCCGAACAAGGGGGCTCCGCCCCCCTTGGACCCCCGCCAATCGGCGCTCCGCGCCTCGTCCTCAAACGCCGGACGGGCTACGAACAGCCCCTCAGAGGGCCGCCGCGCCCCGTTCGCGCAGGGCGCGGGCGTACTGCTGGAGGATCCACAACTCGTTCTGGACCGCGGTGAGTTGTTCGGGGTCGCCGTGGCTGCCGCTAAGGCGGGTGAAGGTGCCCTGGACGTCGCGGATGCGCCGGTCGACGGCCCGCAGCCGCACGGTGACCAGCTGCTCCCCCGCGTACGCCTCGTCGACCGTGCGGCGCATGATCGCCTCCACGGCCAGCTCCGTGACCATGGCGCGGACCACGTCGTCGGGCGCGGCGTCGCGCACGCGGACGAGGTACTCCTGCGGGTCCTGGATGCCGAACTCGGCGCCGCCCGCCTCCAGGACGGCCTGGCGCACGGCCGCGTACGGCGCGGCCGTGAACTCGTCCACGCCGTACGCGTCGAAGGCCGGGGAGACGAGCTCCGGGCGCTGGAGGGCGAGCTTGAGGAGCTCGCGCTCGGTGGCGTAGACGGGGTTGCGGAGGTTCAGGGCGGGTCCCGAGGGGCCCGTGGGCGCGGCCTGGGCGACCGTCTGGGGGCCGCGCTGCGGCGCGGGGCCCTTGCCGCCGCGCTCCCGCGCCCAGCGGGCGAGCTGGGCGACGCGCTTGACGACGAACTGCGTGTCGAGGATGCCGAGCATGCCCGCGAGCTGCACGGCGACCTCATGCTGCGCGCCGGTGTTCTTGATCCGGGCGACGACGGGCGCGGCCTCGTCGAGGGCGGCGGCGCGGCCCGCCGGGGTCTCCAGGTCGTAGCGGGCGACGATCTGGCGGAGCGCGAACTCGAAGAGCGGCGTGCGGGGTTCGACGAGGTCGGTGACCGCGGAGTCGCCCTTGGCCAGGCGCAGGTCGCAGGGGTCCATGCCGTCGGGCGCGATGGCGATGTACGTCTCGGCGGCGAACTTCTGGTCGTCCTCGAAGGCGCGCAGGGCCGCCTTCTGGCCCGCCGCGTCACCGTCGAACGTGAAGATCACCCGCGCCGAGCCGTTGTCCATCAGAAGGCGTCGGAGGATCTTGATGTGGTCGCCGCCGAAGGCGGTGCCGCAGGTCGCGATGGCCGTGGGCACCCCGGCGAGGTGGCAGGCCATGACGTCGGTGTAGCCCTCGACGACGACGGCCCTGCTGGACTTGGCGATCTCCTTCTTGGCGAGGTCGATGCCGTACAGGACCTGGGACTTCTTGTAGATCGGGGTCTCGGGCGTGTTCAGGTACTTCGGGCCGTTGTCGTCGTCGCGGAGCTTGCGGGCGCCGAAGCCGACGACCTCGCCGCCGATGTCCCGGATCGGCCACATGAGGCGGCCCCGGAAGCGGTCGATGGGGCCGCGCCTGCCCTCCTGGGAGAGGCCGGAGAGGGTCAGCTCCTTGTCGGTGAAGCCCTTGCCGCGCAGGAAGCGGGTCAGGTGGTCCCAGCCCGCCGGGCTGTAGCCGACGCCGAAGTGCGCGGCCGCGGCCTGGTCGAAGCCGCGCTCGGCGAGGAACTTGCGGCCGATCTCGGCCTCGGCGGACTCCAGCTGGGCCGTGTAGAACTCGGCGGCCGCCTTGTGCGCCTCGACCAGGCGGATGCGCTCGCCGCGCTGGTGGGAGGGGTTGTACCCGCCCTCCTCGTAGCGCAGGGTGATGCCCGCCTTGGCGGCGAGGCGCTCCACCGCCTCGGAGAAGGTGAGGTGGTCGACCTTCATCACGAAGGTGAGGGTGTCGCCGCCCTCCTGGCAGCCGAAGCAGTGGAAGAGGCCCTTGCTGGGGCTGACCTGGAACGACGGGGACTTCTCGTCGTGGAAGGGGCACAGGCCCTTGAGGTTTCCGCCGCCCGCGTTGCGCAGCTGGAGGTACTCGGACACCACGGCGTCGATCGGGACCGCGTCCCGAACCGCCTTCACATCCTCGTCATTGATCCGCCCAGCCACGCAGGAATTCTACGGCCCCGGGAGCGGGCGCCGGAGCGGACCGGGGGACGGACCGCGGGACGGACCGCGGGTGCGCGGCCCGTCCCGCGGTGATCAGCCCAGGAGCGACGTCAGCGGCCGGGACGGGTCGGCCAGGGCGTCCGGGTCGGGCCGGGCGCCCGCGCGGACGAGCTTCTGGATGACCTCCGTGACGTCCCACACATTCACGTTCATCCCGGCCAGGACCTGGCCCTCGCGCAGCCAGAAGGCGATGAACTCGCGCTTGCCCGCGTCGCCGCGGATCACCACCTGGTCGTACGTGCCCGGGGGCGCCCAGCCCGAGTACTCCAGGCCGACGTCGTACTGGTCGGAGAAGAAGTACGGGACGCGGTCGTAGGTGACCTCCTCGCCGAGCATGGCGCGGGCGGCGGCCGGGCCGCCGTTCAGGGCGTTGGCCCAGTGCTCGACGCGCAGGCGGGTGTCGAAGAGCGGGTGCCGGACGGCGGCCACGTCCCCGGCGGCGTAGATGTCGGGGTCGGAGGTGCGCAGGCTGATGTCCACGGCGATGCCGCCGCCGTCCGCGCGGTCGACGAGGGCGAGGCCCGCGGACTCCGCGAGGGCGGTGCGCGGGGCGGCGCCGATGGCAGCGAGCACGTCGTGCGCCGGGTGCTCCTCGCCGTCGTCCGTGCGGGCGGCGAGGACCATGCCGTCCTGGCCGATGATCTCGGTGAGGCGGGCCCCGAAGTGGAAGCGGACGCCGTGCTCGGCGTGCAGGTCGGCGAACATCTGGCCGACCTCGGGGCCGAGCACGGAGTGCAGCGGGGTCGGCTCGGGCTCGACGACCGTGACCTCCGCGCCGTACTCCCGGGCTGCCGCGGCGACTTCGAGGCCGATCCAGCCGGCGCCCGCGATCACCAGGTGGCCGTTGTCGCGGCCGAGCGCGGCCAGGACGTGGCGCAGGCGGTCGGCGTGGGCGAGGCGGCGCAGGTGGTGCACGCCCGCGAGTCCGGTGCCGGGCACGTCCAGGCGGCGGGGCTCGGCGCCGGTGGCGAGCAGCAGCTTGTCGTAGCGGATGACGGTGCCGTCGCCGAGCCGGACGGTGTGCGCGGCGCGGTCTATGGCGACGACGGTCTGGCCCAGGTGCAGTTCGACGTCCGCCTGCGCGTACCACGCGGGCTCGTGGACGAAGACGCTGTCGCGGTCCTCCTTGCCGAGGAGGTACCCCTTGGAGAGCGGCGGGCGTTCATACGGGTGGTCGCGCTCGTCACCGATGAGGATCACCCGGCCGGTGAAGCCCTCGGCGCGCAGCGTCTCCGCCGCTTTCGCACCCGCGAGACCTCCTCCGACGATGACGAACGTCTGATCCGCGTCGACCACTTGATGCCTCCTCGAAACCTTTAAGTCCACTGGGAGAGTCCCGCACGCAGCGTGATGGCGGAAGGGGCTGTACCCCAATCCGGCCACTTTCCGTCACATCCCGTGCTCACCTCCATGGTCACTCACCGCTGTGGGCATTCCGGTGCGGGGAGGTGAGCCGTGCGTGCAGGGAACGGGCGGCGGCGTCCGTGAGGGACGCGATCTGGTCGATGACGACGCGCTTGGCGGCGCGGTCGTCGGGCGCCGCGTCGTACAGGGCGCGGAACTGCGGGTCGAGCCCCTCGGGCGCGCGCCGGGTGAGCGCGTCGGCCAGCTCGGCGACGCAGACGCGCTGGTCGGCGCGGAGCCGGGTCTGGGCGGGGCGCTGCATGACGTAGCGGTCGGCGACGGCCTTGAGGACGGCGCACTCCAGGCGCGTCTCGCGCGGGACGACCAGCTCGGCGGCGTAGCGCGTGAGCGGGCCCGTGCCGTACCGCGCGCGGGTCGCGGTCTCGGCGGCGAGGCAGAAGCGGCCGATGAGCTGGCTGGTGGCGTCCTTCAGGCGGGCCTGGGCGACGGCGGACCCGTTGTAGCCGTGCGGCCACCACTCCTGGTCCTGGAGGCGGTCGAGGGCCGCGGCGAGTTCCTCGGGGTCGGTGTCCGCGGGGACGTAGCGGCCGATGGCGACCGCGTACACGTCCTGGCGCTCGGGTTCGGCGTGCAGCACGTTCGGATCGATGTGGCCCGCGTGCAGGCCGTCCTCCACGTCGTGCACCGAGTACGCGACGTCGTCCGACCAGTCCATGATCTGCGCCTCGAAGCAGGTGCGGTGGCCGGGGGCGCCCTCGCGGACCCAGTCGAAGACGGGCCGGTCGTCCTCGTAGACACCGAACTTCACGGAGTCCGGGTCGGTGGGGTGGGCGCCGCGCGGCCAGGGGTACTTGGTGGCGGCGTCCAGGGCGGCCCTGGTGAGGTTCAGGCCCACGCTGACCAGGTCGTCGGTGTCCGCGCTCCGTACGAAGCGCTTGGGCTCGATGCGGGTGAGCAGGCGCAGGGACTGGGCGTTGCCCTCGAAGCCGCCGCAGTCCTGGGCGAGGTCGTTCAGCGCCTGTTCGCCGTTGTGCCCGAAGGGCGGGTGGCCGAGGTCGTGGGAGAGGCAGGCCGTCTCCACCAGGTCGGGGTCGCAGCCGAGGGCGGCGCCCAGCTCGCGGCCGACCTGGGCGCACTCCAGGGAGTGGGTGAGGCGGGTGCGCGCGCTGGCGTCCCAGGCTTGGCTCTTGGTGCCGGGCGTGACGACCTGGGTCTTGCCCGCGAGGCGGCGCAGCGCGGCGGAGTGCAGGACGCGGGCGCGGTCCCGCTGGAAGGCGGTGCGCCCCGGCCGTTTGTCCGGCTCCGCGGCCCAGCGCTCGACGGCGGCGGCGTCGTAGGGAGAGGAGTACGCCGGGTGCTCGGTCTGCGCGTGCGGTGCGGTGCCTGCCATGCACCGACAGTAGACGCAGGCGCAGGCGGGGTGCGCCGCGGCCCCGTCAGGCGGGCGTCGGACGCAGCGGCGGCGCCGGGGCGGGCGCGGCGGAACACGCCTGGTCGTAGCGGTGCAGCAGGAGCGCGGCGAGAGCCGGGTGCGCGCCGAGCGGGGCGGCGGCCGGCCACGGCGTGGCGGCGGCGGCCTCGGCGGCGAACCGGCCGGGCGCGGTGAAGTAGGAGGCGACGGCGACGCGGCGGGCCCCGGCGGCGGCGAGGGCGCGCGCCGCGGCGGGCACGGAGGTGGGCGTCGCGGCGGTGGGCGCGGCGTAACCGGGGGTGACGGGGACGCCGAGGCGGCGGGCGAGCAGGGCGGCGGCGCGGCGGGTGTCGGCGGCGTACGCGGGGTCGCGGGAGCCCGCGGCGGCGAGGACGACGCCGTGGCCGCCGGTGGCTGCGGGCGCGGCGGGCCAGCCCGCTTCGGTGAGGCGGGCGTGCAGGGCCTCGGCGAGCAGCGGGTGCGGGCCGAGCGGGGCGGCGACGCGCGGGGCCGTCCACGGGTGCGCGGCGGCCGTCGCGGGGATGTCGTGCCGGGCGTGGTGACCGCGGCCGAGGAGGAGCGGTACGAGGACGGCGGGCCGGGCGCCCAGGGCGTCGAGGGTCTCGCTCAGGAGGGGCCGGGTGAGCTCTATGTGGGCCAGGCGGACGTCGAGGCCGGGGCGGCGTTCGCGGGTCGCTCGCAGGAGCGCGGTGGCTGTGGCCAGGGCGCGGGGGTCGCGGCTGCCGTGCGCTACCGCTACCAGGGCCGGGGCCGTGGCGGGGTGGGGCGTTTCCATGGGGTGAGGGTGGCGGGGGCGCGTTGCCTCGCTGTTGCGGGGCGGTTTCCGGCGTGGGCGCCTTTCGCCTCACAGGAGGCGCCGGGTCTCGTGGAGGTCCGCGTACCGCGGGCGTAACCCGCCGGGGCGGGGCGGGAAACACGCGCGGTGGAGGGTGGCGGGCATGCAGCCCTCCCGCCCCGTTCAGGCCGCCGCCCCCGGCACGGTCACGCCGACCCACTGTCCGTACTGCGCGCTCCAGTGCGGCATGGGGCTTGCGCGCGCGGGCGAAGGCGTGAAGGTTGTGGAGCGGCCCGCGTTCCCCGTCAACGGGGGCGCGCTGTGCGGCAAGGGCCGTACGGCACCCGCGGTGCTCTCCTCCCGGGTGCGCCTGACCGAGCCCCTCGTCCGATCCCACGCCACGGGCGGGCTCGTGCCGGCCACCTGGGAGGAGGCCCTGGACCGCGTGGCCGAGGGCCTGGCCCGCACGCGGGCGGCGTACGGCGCGGACGCGTGCGGGGTGTTCGGCGGGGGCGGGCTCACGAACGAGAAGGCGTACGCGCTCGGCAAGTTCGCGCGGGTGGTGCTCGGGACCTCGCAGATCGACTACAACGGGCGGTTCTGCATGTCGTCCGCCGCGGCGGCGGGGCAGCGGGCGTTCGGGGTCGACCGGGGCCTGCCGTTCCCGCTGGCGGACGTCGCCCGCACCGGGTGCGTGATCCTCGTCGGCTCGAACCTGGCGGAGACGATGCCGCCCGCGCTGCGCTACCTCACGGAGATGAAGGACAACGGCGGCTCGCTGATCGTCGTGGACCCGCGGCGCACCCGCACCGCCGAGCAGGCCGATCTGCATCTGGCGCCGCGCCCCGGCACGGACCTGGCGCTCGCCCTGGGCCTGCTGCACCTGGTGGTGGCCGAGGGGCACGTGGACGAGGAGTACGTCGCCGCGCGCACCAGCGGCTGGGAGGAGGCGCGGGCGGCGGCGATGGCGCACTGGCCGGAGCACGTCGAGCGGATCACGGGCGTGCCGGTGCCCCAACTGCGGGAGACGGTACGGCGGTTCGGCGCGGCCGAGCACGCCATGGTGCTGACCGCGCGCGGCCCCGAGCAGCAGGCGAAGGGCACGGACACGGTGGGCGCGTGGATCAACCTGTGCCTGGCGACGGGCAGGCCGGGGCGGCCGCTGTCCGGGTACGGCTGCCTGACCGGCCAGGGCAACGGGCAGGGCGGCCGTGAGCACGGCCAGAAGGCCGACCAGCTGCCGGGCTACCGCAAGTTGACGGACCCCGGGGCGCGGGCGCACGTGGCGGCGGTGTGGGGCGTGGACCCGGAATCGCTTCCGGGGCCCGGGCGTTCGGCATACGAGCTGCTCGACGCGCTCGGCGGGGACGTGCGGGCGCTGCTGCTCATGGGCTCCAACCCGGTGGTGTCGGCGCCCCGGGCCGCGCACGTGGAGCAGCGGATCAGGTCCCTGGACTTCCTGGCGGTCGCGGACGTGGTGCTCTCGGAGACCGCCGCGCTCGCCGACGTGGTCCTGCCGGTCACGCAGTGGGCCGAGGAGACCGGCACGGTGACGAACCTGGAGGGCAGGGTGCTGCTCCGCCGCAAGGCGGTGGACCCCCCGCCCGGGGTGCGCAGCGACCTCGACGTCCTGCACGGCCTCGCGGACCGGCTCGGCCACGGGAAGGGCTTCCCGACCGAGCCGGAGGAGGTCTTCGACGAACTGCGCCGGGCCAGCGCGGGCGGGATCGCGGACTACGCGGGCATCACGTACGAACGCCTCGCGGCGGGGAACGGCGAGGGGGTGTTCTGGCCTTGCCCGGAGGGGACGGAGGGGACGGAGGGGACGGAGACGGCCGGTGCGGCCGGTGTTCCGCACGCCGGGACGCCGCGGCTCTTTCTGGAGCGGTTCGCCACGGATGACGGGCGGGCGCGGTTCGTGGCGGTGGCGCACCGGGGCGCCGCCGAGGAGCCCGACGCGGAGTACCCCGTCCTGCTCACCACCGGGCGGGTGCTCGCCCAGTACCAGTCGGGGGCGCAGACGCGGCGCGTGGCCGAGTTGAACGCCGCCGCGCCGGGGCCCTTCGTGGAGCTCCATCCACGGCTCGCGGCCCGGGTCGGGGTGGCCGACGGGGACCCGGTCGCCGTGGTGTCGCGGCGCGGCCGGGCCACCGTGCCCGCCCGGGTCACGGCGGGCATCCGGCCCGACACCGTGTTCATGCCGTTCCACTGGCCCGGCGAGGGGCGGGCCAACGTGCTGACCCATCCCGCGCTCGACCCGGTGTCGCGGATGCCGGAGTTCAAGGTGTGCGCGGTGCGCCTGGAGGCGCCGGGGTGAGCCAGGCACCGCTCCGCAGCGGTGTCGCCGTGGCCCGCAGCCGCGCCGCCAGGGGCGGGGCCGCCACGTACACCCAGGCCGGCGTCGTCGTGCCGTCCTCGCGGACGACGTCGCGGGCCACGCGCAGATAGAGGCTGCGGGGGTCGCCGGGGACGTACTCCTCCAGGTGGTCCAGGTCGGCGAGCAGCCGCCGGTACGTCTCGGGGCGGGCGGTCACCAGGTCGCCGTGGACGGGGCCCGCGCCGGGGGCCCGGACCGCGTACGGGTAGCCGGGCCCGTCGTAGAGGACGGCGTCCGGGAGGCGGGCGGGCACGCACGTCAGGACGCGCCCGTACAGGAAGGCGTGGTTGCGCCCGCCCGGGCGCAGCGTTCCGTACACGAAGAACGGCAGCCGCTCGGTCACTCGGCGGTCTCCGCCGCGACCCAGCCGAGGTAGGCCGCGCTGCCCCGGGTCACGGGGGTGGCGATGATCTCCGGCGTCTCGTAGTCGTGGGCCTGGACCAGCCAGGACTCCAGGGCGGCGTACCGCTCGTCCGTCGTCTTCAGGAGGAGCTGCCACTCGCGGGCCGTCTCCAGGGCGCCTTCCCAGCGGTAGACGGAGGTGACCGGGCCGTTGATCTGGGCGCAGGCCGCGAGGCGGGCCTCGATGGCGCCGCGCGCCAGGGTGTCGGCCTTGTCGGCGGTGTCCGTGGTGGTCAGGACCATCAGGAAGGCGGGGGTGCTCGGTTCCGTCACGGCACGTGTTCCTCTCGTACGGGAAAGTCCTGCGCACCGTGAGGCTACCGGCCTGGCCGAAGGTCCCGAGCTGGGGGTTTTCGCGGCTTTGGTGACGACTGTTACACAACCTCCTGGTTCCTGTGATGCGTCCTTCCTACCGTCGACCCCAGGTGGCCGGTCCTGTGCCGCGTCCCGGTGCTTTCCTCGGCCCTGCCACCGCCAAGCCCCTCCGTCCTCCACCGGTCCCGCCATGACTCTGCGACTCCGCCTCTTCCTGGGCGCGCCCCTGGCCGTCCTGGCCGTCGTCGTGCTCTCCGCCTGCGGGGCAACGGACGGCCTCGACGCCGGTGAGCCCGCGCCGCCGGTGTCGGTGCAGCCGAGCCCCAAGCCGCTGTGGCCCGACTGGTCGGGCACGACACCGTCGGCGCCCGGTGCCGAGACCGCGACGAAGCTGCCGCCGCCCGAGCCGCTCGACGGCATCGGCGCACTCGGCTCCGGCGGGCTCGCGAAGCTCGACGTGCGCGAGCTGCTGCGCGCGGACCCGCGTCTGAAGACGCTCGCCGACCGGCCGATGATCAAGAAGCCGGGGCGCTCCGGCATCCGCCCGCCGCTGCTCGTCGACCTCTCCGGGGACGGCAGGCCCGAGCTGCTGCTCGCGATCGACCTGGAGAGCGGGCGCAGCGCGGTCGTCGTCTACGCCGAGCGCGGCGGCAAGGTCTACCCGGTGCTCTTCACCGCGGGCAGACGGATCTCGGTCGAGGTGATCGGCACCGATCTGCTGGTGCGCAGCCCCTGCGCCGACGGTGGCGAGCAGGCCGTGCGGTACCACTGGGACGGCAAGCGGATGTCCACGGTCAGCGACACCAAGAACTACAAGAAGCCGGACCGCTCCCCCGGCCCCGACGACCACGGCGACGGTCCCGCGTCGCCCACGCCGTCCGCCTCGCCCACGCCTTCGGGCCGCCCGGGAACCGGCTCGTGACGCCCGGACAGATCGACGGCGTGAACGGCCGCCCCCTCAAGCCGCGCCGCCTGCTCGCCGCGCTCAACACGCTCGGCCTGCGCTGGAAGATCGCCGCGCTGCTCGCCGCGGGCTGCGCGGTCGTGGCGGTGGCGATCGGCCTCCTCGTCCACCAGGCGCGGCTCGACCAGGTGGGCGCGAGCGCGCGCTCCGGGGCGTCCGGGCAGCTGGTGCGGGTGCGGCAGCTGTACGAGCTGACGGGGCAGGTCGACCACGACAGCACCCGGGACGGCACGCGGGCGGCCATCGACGCGCCCGGTCTGCCGGAGCCGCTGCGCGAGGCCGCGCTCGCCGGGCGGCGCAGCACGTATCTGGACATGGATTCCGCCGATCCGGCGGTGTGGGCGGCGCGCCCGGTCGGCGACCGGGTCCTGTCCGTACGGCTCCCGCTGCGCGAACAGGCCGACGAGATGGCCGAGTTCGACCAGCAGCTCCTGGTGTCGGGAGCCGTCGTCGTGGCGCTCGCCGCGCTCGGGGGCGCGGGCCTCGCCAGCCGGCTCAGCCGGGACCTGCGGGCCGCCGCGACCATCGCCCGCCGCATCAGCCAGGGCGACCTGGACGCCCGCATCGACCACCCGCTGCCGCCCGGCTTCCGGCACGGCCGCGACGAGGTCGCCGACCTGGCGACGGCCGTCGACACGATGGCCGCCTCGCTCCAGCGCCGCCTGGAGGCCGAGCAGCGGTTCACCGCGGACGTGGCGCACGAGCTGCGCACCCCGCTGACCGGCCTGCACACCGCCGCCGAGCTGCTTCCGCCGAGCCGTCCCACGGAGCTGGTGCGCGACCGCGTGTGCGCGCTGCGGGCGCTCACCGAGGACCTGCTGGAGGTGGCGCGGCTCGACGCGGACGTCGAGCGGCCCGACCTGGAAGTGCACCCGCTCGCCGCCCTGGTCGACTCCATGGTCCAACGGGGGCTCTTCGCGGGGCAGCCCACGGACCGCGGCGTACGGTTCGAGGGCGTCGGCGAGCGTCTCGTACGGACGGACGCGCGCCGCCTCGAGCGGATCCTGGCGAACCTCGTCGGCAACGCGCGCCGGCACGGCGGCGACCCCGTCGAGCTGAGCGTCGACGGGGCCGTGGTGACCGTGCGCGACCACGGGCCCGGCTTCCCCGAGCACCTGCTGCGCGAGGGCCCGCAGCGGTTCAAGACCGGCGCCCGCGAGCGCGGCCAGGGCACCGGGCTCGGTCTGACCATCGCGCTCGGCCAGGCGGCGGTGGTCGGCGCCCGCGTGGAGCTGGCCAACGCGCCGGACGGCGGCGCGGTCGCGGTCGTCCGCCTGCCGGAGGCCTGAGCCCCGGCGCGCGGGGCACACGGGATCAACTCCCGTACGGCCGGACCTCCTTGGCGGCGCGCAGCGCCCACGCCCACCACGCGAGCTGGTCCAGCATGGCCTTCGCGGCGGCGTCGGCGGCCGCGGGCTCCTTGTGGTTGCCCTCGTCGTCGAAGAGGGCGCCCGCGTTGTGGAAGGAGACGGTCTCGCGGATGGTGACGGCGTGCAGTTCGGCGAAGACCGGGCGCAGGTGCTCGACCGAGCGGAGGCCGCCGGAGAGCCCGCCGTAGGAGACGAACGCGATCGGCTTGGCCTGCCACTCGGGGTGGTGCCAGTCGATCAGGCTCTTCAGGGAGGCGGGGTAGGAGTGGTTGTACTCGGGGGTGAGGACGACGAACGCGTCGGCGGCGGCCAGCTTCGGCGAGACCTTGGCGAGTTCGGCGCGGGTCGCGGCGTCGGGCCGGTGCGAGAGGGACGTGGGCAGGTCGACGTCGGCCAGGTCGACGACGTCGATCTCGAAGCCCTGCTGCTCGCGCACGCGGCGCAGCAGCCACTCGGCGACGACCGGGCCGAAGCGGCCCTCGCGGTTGCTGCCGACGATCACGGCGAGCTTCACGGGCTTCGCGGCCGTGGCGGACAGGGCGGCGGCGGGGGACGGGGAGACATCCGTGGTGGTGTTCATGCGGCAAGCCTCTTAGTTAAACCATGGTTCAGGTCAAGCGGCTTCGGTGACTAATGTGTCGGCATGACCTCGCACCTCGCACCGGACGCCAAGGAAGCCACCGTCGGCGAGCTCGCCGAGCGCAGCGGAGTGGCACCTTCCGCCTTGCGCTTCTACGAGCGGGAAGGGCTCATCACCAGCCGCCGCACCACCGGCAACCAGCGCCGCTACAGCCGGGACACACTGCGCCGCGTGGCCTTCATCCGCACTTCGCAGCGGCTCGGCATCCCGCTGGCCACGATCCGCGAGGTGCTCGCCCTGCTCCCGGAGGACCGCACGCCGAACCGCGAGGACTGGGCCCGGATCTCCGAGTGCTGGCGGGCCGACCTCGACGGGCGCATCCGCACCCTCCAGCGCCTGCGCGACAACCTCACCGACTGCATCGGCTGCGGCTGCCTCTCGCTCGACAAGTGCGCCCTGTCGAACCCGTGGGACGAGCTGGCCGCGCACGGCCCGGGGCCGCGCCGCCTGATCGAGGACTGACCGCGCACCGCCCGTCCTGGCCGGTGATCACGTACGTACGGTGGTCCCCATGACGACATCGAACCCCGCCGCCCCCGAGCGCCTTGAGATCGACGGCGCCCCCGCCACCGCGGAGCAGCTGCGCGCACGCGCTCTCGACGGCTTCGGGCACTTCACCGCGATGCAGGTCAGGGGCGGCGCCGTGCGCGGGCTCGGGCTCCATCTGGACCGGCTCGACGCGGCGACCCGCGAGCTCTTCGACCAGGGCCTGGACGGCGACCGGGTCCGCGCGGCGATCCGGCACGCGCTCGCCGGGGACGGCACCGGGCGCGCGGAGCTCCGGGACGCCGCCGTGCGCGTCTACGTGCACGCCCCCGACGGCGAGCCGTCCCTGATGGTCACCGTCCGCGCGCCCGTCGAGCTGCCCGCGACCATGGCCGGACGGGCCCAGTCCCTGAAGTCCGTCCCGTACGTGCGCCCCGTCGCGCACCTCAAGCACCTGGGCGGCTTCGGGCAGACGTACCACCGGCGCGAGGCGGAGCGGCTCGGCTACGACGAGGCCCTGCTCACCGGGCCCGACGGCGCGATCAGCGAGGGCGCGGTGACGAACGTGGCCTTCTTCGACGGGCGCGAGGTCGTCTGGCCCGAGGCCCCGCACCTGGCGGGCATCACCATGCGCCTTCTCGAACCGCTGCTCGCGGAGGCCGGGCTTCCCACGCGCCGGGGTCCGGTGTTCCTGCGGGACCTGCCCGCGTACCGGGCCGCCTTCGTCACGAACTCCTGGGGCGTCTCCCCCGTCCGGCGCGTCGACGACCGGGACTTCCCCCTCGACGAGAAGCTCATGGCCACGGTGGCCGGCCTGTACGAGGACGCGCCCCTGGATGTGATCTGAGGCCGGGTCACCCATTCACAGGTGCCGCGCCACGCCTTCGCGGCCTTTCCGCCCGTACGCCGGTGACCTGCTGGAACGCGGCCGTCGCAGGGTCGGGGCACGGACCGGCGCGGCCTTTCTGATGGGGCTTCAGCAGGCGTGCGGGCCGCAGTGCACGTTACCTCTCAGGTGTGTCCCGTACGCGGCCCGACAGGAGCACGCCCCATGCGCACCGCCCGCCAGCTGACGACCACCGCCGCGCTCGCCGCCACCTCGGCGGTCCTGCTCGCGGGCCCCGCGTCCGCGGCGGGCGCGGGCGGCCTCGACATCTCGCCGTCGCCGGTGACGCCCGGCACCACGGTCACGGTGCGCACGGCGGCGTGCGGCGCGGACGGCACCGCCGCGGGCGACGCGAGCGCGGTGGGCGCGGGCACCTTCGCCCTCGCCTCCGCCGCGGGCGCGGCCGAGGCGTCCGGGCGGTTCGAGGTGCCGCCGTCGGCGCAGCCCGGGACGTACGAGATCGTGGCCCGCTGCTCGGGGTCCGCCGCCCGGGGCCGCCAGGTCGCGGGCGATCTGACGGTGACGCTCACCTCCACGGCGGCCGCGCGCGAGCAGCCGCCCGTCCATCCCAGGGGGCACGTGAAGACGGGGGTCGGCGGCGCGCTCGGTCCCGATCCCGTACAGACCGCGGCGGGCGTGGCGGCTCTCGCCGTCGCCGCCGCGGGCGGTACCTGGCTCCTGCATCGCCGGGCGAGAGGCGACAGGATCTGACGGACGCCCTCCGCAGTCCGCAGGTACCACCGTCCCCTCCCCGCCGCCGGACCGCCGTGTCCCTCGCGGCCGCGGCGGCGGGGAGGGGCCCGAACCCCGAGGGGACGCCATGGCAGGGAGCCCGCGCGCGGCCCGCGGCAAGGCCGGGACCGCGCTCATAGGGACCGTCACCGCGCTCGCCCTGTGCTCCGGCGCGTGGCTGTTGCACAGCGGCACGGCGGAGCGTCCGCCGCCGCAGCCGTCGGCCGCGCAGGCCTCCTCGCCGGAGGCGCGGTCGGCGCCCGCCGCGGCGCCGCTGCCACCCTCGCCGCCCGACCGCGTCCGGGCGCCCGCCATCGGCGTGGACGCGCCGCTGACGGGGCTCGGCCTGACCCGCCAGGGCAGCCTCGACGTGCCGCCGCCGCACCACGACAACCTCGCCGGGTGGTACGAGGCGGGCACCACGCCCGGCGAACGCGGTACGGCGATCGTCGCCGGGCACGTCGACAACGCGGACGGGCCCGCCGTCTTCTACCGCCTCGGCGCGCTCAAGAAGGGGCAGGTCATCGAGGTGGAGCGGCGCGACGGCACGGTCGCGCTCTTCGCGGTGGACGCCGTCGAGGTCTACGACGCGAAGGCCTTCCCCGACGAGAAGGTGTACGGGGCGGCCGCGCGGGCCGAGCTGCGGGTGATCACCTGCGGCGGGGCGTACTCGAAGCGCACGGGCTACCAGGGCAACGTGGTGGTCTTCGCCCACCTGACGGGCACGCGCCCCTAGCGCGGGCGCCTCCACCGGGGCTCTCTCCCACCCGCCCGCCCATGACTCCCCGGCTTCGTCGGCCCGGCCCCGACGCGGAGCGCTGCGGCCGGGAGGGCGGTCCCGCCGCTACCGCGGCGGCCTCTCCCACCCGCCCACCCGTGACACGTGGCTTCGTTGGCCCGGGTGGGGGCGGGTGGGCGGGACCACCCCGCGGCGCCGGAAGCCCCGGTTCCCGGGGGACACCGTGCATGACACCCGGCACCGTAGACCCGGGTGGGGGCGGGCGGGTGGGACCACCCTGCGGCGCCGGAGGCCACCGTTCCCCGGGGGAACACCGCCCATGCCCCCGGCCCCGCAAGCCCGGGCAAGGGCGGGTGGGTGGGACCGCCCCGCCGGGCCCCGCCGCGCGGCGCGGCTTCGCCTCACAGTGGGCACCGCCGGGGCCGGAGGGCACCGTTCCCCGGGGGAAACACCGTGGTGGCCGTCGGGTAACACCCGGCCCGCAGGCTGCGGAGCATGACCAGTCACTGCGGGAAGGGCCCGGCGCCGCGGGTCGTCGTGGTGGGGGCCGGGCTCGCCGGAGCCCGGCTCGCCGCCCGGCTCGGGGCGGACGCGCTGCTGATCGGGGAGGAACCGTACGCCCCGTACAACCGCGTCCTGCTCACGGACGTGCTCGCGGGCCGCCTCGCCCCCGAGGTGATCGCCCTGCCCGCCCCGGCCGCGCACCTGCGCACCCGCGCGGAGCGCATCGACCGCGCGGAGCGGGTGGTCGAGTGCGCGGACGGCTCCCGCGTGCCGTACGGGACGCTGGTGCTCGCCACCGGCGCGAACCCGGTCCTGCCCCCGCTGCGCGGCCTGTTCCCGCCGGGCGCCACCGAGCTGCCCGGCGGTGTGCACGCGTTCCGGACCCTGGACGACTGCCTGGCGCTCTCGGCCGCCGTGACGCCCGGCTGCCGCGCCGTGGTCATCGGCGGCGGCCTGCTCGGCGTCTGCGCGGCCCGCGCGCTCGCCGACCGGGGCGCCCGGGTCGTGCTCGCCCAGCAGGGCGACCGGCTGATGGAGCGCCAGCTCGACCCGGCGGCTTCAGCCCTGGTGCGCGAGCACCTGACGCGGCTCGGCGTGGAGGTGCACACCGAGTGCCGGGTGCGGGGCCTGCGACAGCACGACGGCGCCGTGACGGCCGTCGAGCTGGCGGACGGCTTCGTGCTCGACACCGAGCTGACCGTGCTCGCCTGCGGCGTCCGCCCCCGCGTCGGGCTCGCCCGCGCCGCGGGCCTCGACGTGCGCCGGGGCGTCGTCGTGGACGACGCCCTGCGGACCGGCGACCCCCGCGTCCACGCCATCGGCGACTGCGCCGAGCACGCGAGCCGCACCCCCTGTCTGGCCGCGCCCGCGCTCGACCAGGCCGACGCCCTCGCCGCGGCGCTCACCGCGCCGGAGTCCGCACGCCCGTACGCGGGCACCCGCTCGCTCACCCGCCTCACCCTCCCGCACGCCGAACGTCCCCTGGACGTCGCCGCGTTCGGGGAGCCCGACGCCCGCCCCGACGACGACGTGCTGCGGCTCGCGGACGCCACGCGCGGCACGTACCGCAAGGTCGTGGTGCGCGGCGACCGGCTCGTCGGCGGCGTCCTGCTCGGCGATCTCGCGGCGGTCGGCGCGCTCGCCCGCGCCTGGGAGGCGGACGAGCCGCTGCCCGACGACGGCGCCCCGCCGCTGCATCTGCTCACCCACGACGGAGGTCACTGACATGCCGCCCACCCTCGTCCTCGTCGGCCACGGCATGGTCGGCCAGCGCTTCCTCGAAGAGCTGGCCGAGCGCGGGGTCACCGCCACGCACCGCGTGGTGGTCCTGTGCGAGGAACCGCGCCCCGCCTACGACCGCGTCCAGCTCACCTCGTACTTCGCGGGCCGCACCCCGGACGAACTCTCCCTCACGGACCCGGAGTTCCTCACCCGGCACGGCATCGAGCTGCGCGTCGACGACCCGGTCGAGCACGTGGACCGGCGGGCCCGCACGGTCACCGCGCGCTCCGGCTTCACGGTGGCGTACGACACGCTCGTGCTCGCCACCGGCTCGTACCCCTTCGTGCCGCCGGTGCCCGGCAGGGACACCCCGGGCTGCTTCGTCTACCGCACCATCGAGGACGTCCTCGCCATCGAGGAGTACGCGACGAAGCACGCCACGACGGGCGCGGTGGTCGGCGGCGGACTGCTCGGCCTGGAGGCGGCGGGCGCGCTCCAGGGCCTCGGACTGACCACGCACATCGTGGAGTTCGCGCCACGGCTCATGCCCGCGCAGGTGGACGAGGGCGGCGGCGCCGCCCTGCTGCGCACCCTGACCGGGCGGGGGCTGAGCGTGCACACGGGCGTCGGCACACAGGAGATCGTCGCGTCGGACGAGGGCACCGTGGCGGCGATGCGCCTGTCCGACGGCTCGGAGCTCGCCACCGAGATGGTGGTGTTCTCCGCCGGTGTCCGCCCCCGCGACCAGCTGGCCCGCGACTGCGGCCTGCCGGTGGGCGAGCGCGGCGGGATCACCGTCGACGGCCAGTGCCGCACCGGCGACCCTGCGGTCTACGCCATCGGCGAGTGCGCGCAGGCCGCCGACGGGCGCGTGTACGGCCTGGTCGCCCCCGGGTACGAGATGGCGCGCACGGCCGCGGACGCCATCGCGTCCGGCACGGGGCAGGCCTTCACCGGCGCCGATCTGTCCACGAAGCTGAAGCTGCTCGGCGTGGACGTCGCGTCGTTCGGCGACGCGCACGGGGCCGCCGACGGCTGCCTCGACGTCGTCTACTCCGACTCGCGCTCGGGCACGTACAAGAAGCTGGTCGTCGGCGCGGGCGGGGAACTGCTCGGCGGCGTCCTCGTCGGCGACGCGGAGTCCTACGGCACGCTGCGCGCCCTGACGGGGCAGGTGCCGCCGGTCCCCGCCGAGCAGCTGGTCCTTCCCGCGGGCGCGGGCGAGTCGAAGGCGCTCGGCCCCGAGGCGCTGCCGGGCGACGCGGTGATCTGCACCTGCCACAACGTCACGAAGGCCGCGATCCAGGCCTGCGCGACGCTGCCCGAGGTGAGGAAGTGCACCAAGGCCGGTACGGGCTGCGGCAGTTGCGTGAAGCTCGTCGGGCAGCTCCTGCCGGACTCCGGCGACCGGGGGCTGTGCGGCTGCTTCCCGCACACCCGCGCCGAGCTGTACGAGATCGTCCGGGTCCGCCGCGTCACCTCGTACGCGCGGCTGCTCGACACCCACGGCCGGGAGGGCGCGCGCGGCGGCGAGGGCTGCGAGACGTGCAAGCCCGCCGTCGGCTCGATCATCGCCTCGCTCGCGCCCGCGATCGGCGTGGACGGCTACGTCCTCGACGGCGAACAGGCCGCACTCCAGGACACCAACGACCACTTCCTCGCCAACCTCCAGAAGAACGGCTCCTATTCGGTCGTGCCGCGCGTGCCCGGCGGCGAGATCACGCCGGAGAAGCTCATCGTGATCGGCGAGGTGGCACGGGACTTCGGGCTCTACACGAAGATCACGGGCGGGCAGCGCATCGATATGTTCGGGGCGCGGGTCGAGCAGCTCCCGCTGATCTGGGCGCGGCTCGTGGACGCGGGCTTCGAGTCCGGGCACGCGTACGGCAAGGCGCTGCGCACGGTGAAGTCCTGCGTCGGCTGGACCTGGTGCCGCTACGGCGTGCAGGACTCGGTGCGCATGGCCATCGACCTGGAGCTGCGCTACCGGGGCCTGCGCGCGCCGCACAAGCTGAAGTCGGCCGTGTCGGGCTGCGCGCGGGAGTGCGCGGAGGCCCGGTCGAAGGACTTCGGCGTCATCGCCACGTCGGGCGGCTGGAACCTGTACGTCGGCGGGAACGGCGGCGCGACCCCGCGCCACGGCGACCTCCTCGCACAGGACCTGGACGACGCCGAACTGGTGCGTCTGATCGACCGGTTCCTGATGTTCTACATCCGTACGGCGGACCGCCTGGAGCGCACCTCGACGTGGCTGGAGCGCATCGACGGCGGCGTCGAGCACGTGCGGGACGTCGTCGTCCACGACTCCCTTGGCCTCGGCGCGGAACTGGAGGCGCTGATGGCCGAGCACGTGACGCACTACCGCGACGAGTGGGCGGCCACCCTCGACGACCCCGAACGCCTCGCGCGCTTCGTGTCGTTCGTGAACGCGCCCGGCGCCCCCGACCCGACGGTGGCCTTCGTGCCGGAGCGCGAGCAGATCAAGCCCGACCTGCCCCTGCTGGCCATCGGCTCCCGCCGGGCCGCCGACCTGGAAGGAACCTCCGCGTGACGACGGCAACCGATACGAGCGTGCAGCTGCGGCTCGACGAGGGGTGGCTGACCGTGTGCGCCGCGTCCCGGCTCACGCCCGGGCGCGGGGTGGCCGTGCTGCTCCCCGACGGACGGCGGCAGGCGGCGCTGTTCCTCGACCGGGCACGGCGCCTGTACGCGATCGACAACCGCGACCCGTTCTCCGGCGCGACCGTGCTCTCGCGCGGCCTGCTCGGCTCGGCGGACGGCCGCGTCTTCGTGGCCTCGCCCCTGCTGAAGCAGCGCTTCGACCTGGTGACGGGGCAGTGCCTGGACGACGACGAGGTGCGGGTGGGGGTGTACGCGGCACGGCTCGGGGCCTAGTATTGGATCGCTCGGTCCAAAATGGGGCCGGGCCCCGCCGCGCCCGCCCCAGAGGAGTCCGCCATGCCCGTCGCCCCCCGCAACCGCTTCGCCGGCCGCACCGCCCTCGTCACCGGCGGCGGCTCGGGCCTCGGCCGCGCCGTCGCGCTCGCCCTCGCCGCCGAGGGCGCGAACGTGGTCGCCGCGGGGCGCTCGCAGGCCCCGCTCAAGGAGACCGTCGCCCTGATCGAGGAGGCGGGCGGCACGGGGCTCGCGCACGCCGCCGACGTCACGAGCGCCGCCGAGGTCCAGGCCCTGGTGCGGGCCGCCGTCGACCGCTTCGGCTCGCTCGACGTGGCGGTGAACAACGCGGGCGTCTTCAAGGGCGGCGCGCCCGTCGCCGACCTCTCCGAGGACGACTGGCGCACACTGCTCGACGTCAACGTCAGCGGCGTGCTGTTCGCCCTCCAGGCCCAGGTGCGCCAGATGCGCGAGCAGCCGGGCGGCGGCGCCATCGTGAACATCGCCTCCAACCTGGGCGCCCACAAGCGCCGTCCGGGCATCGCCGGATACGTCGCCTCCAAGGCCGCGGTGTCCGCCCTGACGCGCGCGGCCGCCCTGGACCACATCCAGGACGGCGTGCGCATCAACGCCGTGTCCCCCGGCGCGTCCGCCACCTCCATGTCGCTGCGGCCCGGCGAGAGCGAGGCGGAGCGCGCCGCGCGCATGCGGAACGAGTCGCCGCTCGGCCGGGTCGTGGACGCGGCGGAGATCGCGGCCGCGGTGCTGTACCTGGCCTCGGACGACGCGGCGTCGGTGGTGGGCACCGACCTGGTCGTCGACGGTGGCGCCTCTTCCTGACGGGGGCGTCTCGCGGGCAATCGGCCTGCGGCCTCGTCCTCAAACGCCGGACGGGCTTGATACCCCTCGTACCCGTTCCGGCGTACGCTCGGCCGCATGGGATGGACCGCCGCCGACATACCCGATCTGACCGGACGCGAAGCCGTGGTCACCGGGGCCAACAGCGGGCTCGGCTACTGCACCGCGCGGGAGCTGGCCCGGCGGGGCGCGCGGGTGGTGCTCGCCTGCCGCAGCGAGACGCGCGGCGCCGAGGCCCTCGACCGGCTGATCTCCGAAGTGCCGTCCGCCGACGCGGTGGTGCACCCGCTCGACCTCGGAGACCTCGGCTCCGTACGGGAGTTCGCGGAGCGCGCCGACCGCGAGCGCGGCGGGCGGCTCGACCTGCTCGTCAACAACGCGGGCGTGATGGCCCTGCCCCACCGCCGCACCGCCGACGGGTTCGAGACGCAGTTCGGCGTGAACCACCTCGGCCACTTCGCGCTCACCGGGCTGCTCCTGCCGCGGCTGCTGCGGACGCCCGGCGCCCGCGTCATCACCGTGTCCAGCATGTTCCACCTGCTGTCGAACGTGGACATGCGCGACCTCAACAGCGAGCGCCGCTACCGCCGCTGGCTCGTCTACGGACGCTCCAAGTCCGCGAACCTGCTGTTCACACACGAGCTGGCGCGCCGCGTCGCGGCCACGGGGGCGGACGTCGTCGCGGCCGCCGCGCACCCCGGCTACGCCTCGACGAACCTCCAGGCGGCCGGGGCCAAGATGGAGGGCCGCAAGGCGGCGGAGGCGGCGGCCGCGCTCGGCAACCGCCTGATCGCCCAGTCCGCGGAGGCCGGGGCGCTCCCCACCCTGTACGCGGCCACGGCGCCCGGCGTCCGCCCGGACTCCTTCACCGGGCCCCGCTTCCTCAACTGGCGCGGCGCCCCCGCCCCGTCCCTGCGCGCGAAGTGGACCCGCGACGACCGGGCCGCCGTACGGCTGTGGAAGGCGTCGGAGGAACTGACCGGCGTGCGGTACGAGGCCCTCAAGGCCTGACGCACCGCCGTGTCAGCGCAGGCCCGACGCCTCGAAGACCGCCTTCGCGCGCTTGCCGTCCACCCGGGCCGTGAGCCGGGCCAGCTCCGTCACCCCGCAGCGCAGCAGCCCTGACGCCCTGGCGACGCGGGCTCCCGCGTCCAGGCGGTGCAGCAGCAGCGGGTTCTCGGCCAGGACCCTCGGGTCGAACTCCACCCGGTGGCCGAGCGAGTCGCACAGGACGAGCCGGGCGGCGACGGTCTCACTGACGTGGACGCTGGTCAGCAGGTTCGTGCACACGTGCCGCCGCCGCAGCGGGCCGCGCACCGCGAGCCAGCCGGGGCCCGCCGTGACCCGCACCGGGTGCAGGATCACGTACAGGAGCGCCGCGAGCGCCGCCCACACACCGGCGCGGAGCGCGCTCAGCGTGCCCGCGCCCAGGTCGACGAGGATGATCAGGACGAGCAGGGCGAGGGAACAGAAGACGGCGGCCCGCAGGTCGGCCCCCCAGCGGCGGTCGCTCACCACCTCGTCCCGCGTCGGCATCCGGTGCCCGCGCGTCCCCCCACGGACCGCGGCGCGGTGCGCCGAGGCCCGCGTCCTCCAGTCAAGTCCCATGGGCCGCACCGTAGAGCGGCCCCGCGGGCCCGGACGCGCTGTTGACGTACCGCATACACATTCATGCCACACCTTGACGCAGGGCTGACAGCCCTCCTTAACAACTCGTCAAGAAGCCGCTCGCCCCCGCCAAGGAGCCGCCAAGAAGTGCCGCCGGACCCGCCCGGCGCGCTGACGCTGAGGTCAGCCGCGCATTGGCCATCCCGTTCGAAAGGCACACACCATGACGACCGTCTCCGAGCGCCCCGGCGCCCCGGCCATCGAGGAGCCCCCCGATACCGGTTCCGGCGTCACGGACCCGGGCGACCGTCACCGCCTCACCGCGCTCCAGGGGCTCGCCGCCCTCTCCCTGGACGCCATGGCCTCCGTCGCCTACGGGCCCGAGGCCATCGTGCTCGTCCTCGCCGCCGCCGGCGGCTACGGCCTCGGCTTCACCCTGCCGGTGACCCTCGCGATCGCCGGTCTCCTGGCCGTCCTGGTCGCCTCCTACCGCCAGGTCATCGCCGCCTTCCCCGACGGAGGCGGCTCCTACGCGGCCGCGAAGGCGCACCTGGGCCGCCGCTCCGGCCTGGTCGCGGCCGCGTCCCTCGTCCTCGACTACGTCCTGAACGTGGCCGTCGCCGTGACCGCCGGTGTGGCCGCCCTGACCTCCGCCTTCCCCGAGCTGTACGGCGACAGGCTGTGGCTCTGCCTGGGCGTCCTGGTCCTGATCACCGCGGTGAACCTGCGCGGCATCGTCGACTCGGCGCGGGTGTTCATCGTGCCGACCGCCGTGTTCGTGGGCGCCGTCCTCACCATGGTCGCCGTCGGCCTGTTCCGCGACGGGCCCGTCTCCACCGAGGCCGCCTCCGGGCACGCCTCCGCCCTCGCCGACAACGCCACCACGGTCGGCGCGCTGCTCCTCCTGAAGGCCTTCGCCTCCGGCTGCTCGGCCCTCACCGGCGTGGAGGCGATCGCCAACGCCGTGCCGTCCTTCCGCGCTCCGCGCGTCAAGCGGGCCCAGCACGCGGAGGTGGCGCTCGGCGCGCTGCTCGGCGTGATGCTGATCGGCCTGTCCGTCCTGATCTCCCGCTTCGGGCTCCAGCCCGTCGAGGGCGTCACCGTGCTCGCCCAGCTCACGGACGCCTCGCTCGGCCACAACTGGGCCTTCTACGTGGTGCAGTTCGCCACGATGGTCCTGCTCGCCCTGTCCGCGAACACCTCCTTCGGCGGGCTGCCCGTCCTGATGAGCCTGCTGGCCCGGGACAACTACCTGCCGCACGTGTTCGCCCTCAAGGCCGACCGGCAGGTCCACCGCCACGGCGTGCTCGCGCTCGCCGTCGCGGGCGCGGCCCTGCTGGTCTTCTCCGGCGGCGACACCAACACCCTGGTGCCGCTCTTCGCGATCGGCGTCTTCGTCGGCTTCACGCTCTGCCAGACCGGCATGGTGCTCCACTGGCGCGCGGCGGGCAAACCCGCGAAGGCCTTCCTGAACGGCTTCGGCGCGGTCCTCACCGGCGTCTCCGCGATCGTTGTCACGGCCACCAAGTTCACCGAGGGCGCCTGGCTGATCGTGCTCGCGCTGCCCGCGATCGTGTGCGGCTTCGAGGTCGTGCACCGGGCGTACGGGCGCATCGGCGAGGACCTCGGCCTCGGCCGCGTCCCCGAGGCGCCGCACCGCGACCACTCCCTGGTGGTCGTGCCGGTGTCCGGCCTCTCCCGGCTCACCTGCGAGGCGCTCAACGCCGCCGTGTCCCTGGGCGACGAGGTCCGCGCCGTCACCGTCACGCACGACGACCCCGAGGACCGCGCGGCCACCGCGTCCCTGCGGCGCGACTGGGAGCTGTGGAACCCCGGCGTCGACCTGGTGGAACTCCCCTCGGCCGCGCGCACGGTCGGCCGGCCCGTCGCCGAGTACGTCCGCAAGGTGTACCAGTACCACCCCGGCACCCGGGTCACCGTCCTCATCCCCGAGGTCGAGCCCGCGCACCTGTGGCAGCGGCTGCTCCAGAACCAGCGCGGCGCCGTCCTCGCCCACGCGGTCCGCCGCGACACGGACGCGGTCATCTGCCGCCTCCGCTTCCGCCTGGCCGCAAGGCGCTGACCGGGCGCCGGACGGGCTTTCCCGCGCCTGCGCCCAAGGCAAACACACGGCCGCAATACGCCTGTCGTAATCCCCCTGCATGGTTGATCGTTGGGCCGGACACGTACCCGTCGATCCACGCAGGGGGACACGTCATGACCATCAGTCGCAGGACACTGCTCGGCGCGGGCGCGGGGCTCGGCCTGCTCACCGCGTGCGGGTCCAACACCGGGCGAGACGGCGGCGGTTCGGGTGGCAAGGGGCCGCGGCTCTCGCACTGGTACCACCAGTACGGGGAGGCGGGCGCCGAGCAGGCGGTCAAGCGGTACGCGGCCGCGTACCGCGAGGCGGACGTCGCGGTCCAGTGGCGTCCGGGGAACTACGACGAGCAGACCGCCGCCGCGCTCCTGACCACGTCGGGCCCGGACGTGTTCGAGGTCAACGGGCCGAGCCTGGACCAGATCCGGGGCGGCCAGGTCGTGGATCTGACGGACCTGTTCGACGGGGTGCGGGACGACTTCAACCCGGTGGTGCTCGCGCCCAAGACCCACGACGGCCGGATCTGGGCGGTCCCGCAGGTCGTCGACGCGCAGCTGCTGTACTACCGCAAGAGCCTCCTGGACGACGCGGGCGTCGAGCCGCCGCGCACGCTCGACGCGCTCGTCGACGCGGCGCGGAAGCTGACCACCAAGAAGACCAAGGGGCTCTTCCTCGGCAACGACGGCGGCGCGGGCGTCCTCGGCGGCACCCCCCTGTACGCGGCGGGCCTGAGCCTGGTGACCGACGACGGCAAGGTCGGCTTCGACGACCCGGCCGCCGCCCGCGCGCTCGCCAAGGTGCGCGAGCTGTACGCGGCGAAGGCACTGCTGCTCGGGGCGCCGTCGGACTGGTCCGATCCGTCGGCGTTCGTGCAGGGACTCACGGCCATGCAGTGGTCGGGCCTGTGGGCGCTGCCCGCCGTGCGGAAGGCGCTCGGGGACGACTTCGGGGTGCTCGCGTTCCCGGCGGACGGCGCGGCCGGGAAGCCCGCCGTGCCGGTGGGCGCGTACGGCGCGGCCGTCAGCGCCCGCAGCAAGCACAAGGACGCCGCCAAGGACTATCTGAAGTGGCTGTGGGTCGACAAGACCGCGTACCAGCGGGACTTCGCGCTCAGTTACGGCTTCCACATCCCCGCCCGGCTCTCCCTTGCGAAGAAGGCCGACGCGCTCGCCGAGGGTCCGGCCGCCGACGCCGTACGCTTCTCCACCGAGAACGGCCACGCCGAGCCGCTGCTGTGGACGCCCGCCAGCCGCGTCGCCTACCAGGACGCGCTCAGCCGGATCATCAAGT
Source organism: Streptomyces spectabilis (assembly GCF_008704795.1). Lineage (NCBI taxonomy): Bacteria > Bacillati > Actinomycetota > Actinomycetes > Kitasatosporales > Streptomycetaceae > Streptomyces > Streptomyces spectabilis. Next base: position 3,459,421 of record NZ_CP023690.1, read on the forward strand.
CCGGCGCGAACCCGGAGAGCGAGCTGCGGTCCGTGGTGCGCAAGGTGTCGGCGGAGCTGGACCGCGTGCGGAAGAAGTCCGCGTGAGCGGCCGAGGCCCGGGCCTGGCGCGGCGGCTCGCCGGGCCGCAGAACCGCAACCTGTGGTTCTGGGTGTTCGTCGGCCCCTTCGCGCTCGGCCTGCTCGTCTTCACGTACGTCCCGCTCGGCTGGAGCGTCTACCTCAGCTTCTTCGACGCCCACAACACCGTCTCGCCCACGGATTTCGTCGGCTTCGACAACTACACGTCGATGCTGAAGAACGACGCGTTCACCGACAGCCTGTGGACGTTCGCCGTGTTCACGGCCTTCATCGTGCCGACGACGTTCGTCCTGTCCCTGTCGCTCGCGTTGATGGTGAACCGCTTGCGCCGTGCGCAGGCGTTCTTCCGGTCGGTGTTCTTCCTGCCGGCGGCGTGCAGCTATGTCGTGGCCGCTCTGATCTGGAAGATGTCGATCTTCAACGGGGTGCGGTTCGGGCTCGCGAACACCGTGCTCGGCTGGTTCGGCGCCGACCAGACGGCATGGCTGTCGACCACGGACCCGCCCTGGTACTGGCTGGTGATCGTCACCGTACGCCTGTGGCTCCAGGCGGGGTTCTACATGGTCCTGTTCCTGGCCGGGCTCCAGCGGATCTCGCCCACCCTGTACGAGGCGGCCGCCGTGGACGGCGCCCGGCCCGGCTGGCAGGTGCTCCGCCACATCACGCTGCCGCAGCTGCGCGCCACGTCCGTCGCCGTGGCGCTGCTCCTGGTCATCAACGCCTTCCAGGCCTTCGACGAGTTCTACAACCTGCTCTCCGACGCCCGCGGCTACCCACCGTACGCCCGGCCGCCGCTGGTCTACCTCTACTACACGGCGCTCGGCCAGGGGCAGAACCTCGGCCTCGGCAGCGCGGGCGCGGTGCTCCTCGCCCTGATCATCGCGGTGGTGACGGTGGGGCAGGCCCGCTGGTTCGGGCTCGGCCGCGGCGACGAGAAGGGAGCCTGAGACATGCACGACGCCTGGGTGCGCGTGGGCCGGGCCCTGCGCCTGGTCCTGCTGATCGCCCTCGCCCTGCTCTTCCTGGTGCCGTTCTACCTCCTGGTGCGCAACGGGCTCGCCTCCGAGGAGGACATCACCTCGCCGGACTGGACGTTCTTCCCGTCCACCCTGCGCTTCTCGAACGTCACCGAGCTGTTCCGGGACTCGACGGTGCCCATGGCCCGCTCCCTGCTCAACTCGGCGCTGATCGCGGTCCTGACGACCCTCGGCACGCTCCTGATCGCCTCGCTCGCGGGCTACGGCCTGGCCCGCATCCCCTACCGCTACGCCAACCACGTCTTCTACGCGATCCTCGCCACGCTGATGGTCCCGGCCGCCGTCACCTTCGTACCGAGCTTCGTGCTCGTGTCGTCGCTCGGCTGGGTCTCGACGCTGCGCGGCCTGATCGTGCCGACCCTGTTCTCGGCGTTCGCCTGCTTCGTCTTCCGCCAGTACTTCCTGGGCTTTCCCCGGGAGCTGGAGGACGCGGCGCGCGTGGACGGGCTCGGCTACTGGCGCACGTACTGGCGCGTGGTGGTGCCGAACACGCGACCGGTGTTCGCGGCCGTCGGCACCATCGTCTTCATCGGCGCCTGGAACTCCTTCCTGTGGCCGCTGGTGATCGGCCAGGACCGCGAGGCGTGGACGGTCCAGGTGGCGCTCTCCTCCTTCAGCACCTCGCAGGTGATCCGGCTGCACGAGCTGTTCGTCGCGGCCGCGGTGTCGATCCTGCCGCTGCTCGTGGTGTTCCTGTTCTTCCAGCGGTGGATCGTGGCGGGGGTGGAGCGGTCGGGCATCGACGACTGACCGGCCCACCCCCGCGGCGCGCTAGAAGGCGTTCGGCGCGGCCCCGGCGCGGCGCTGCCCGGGCGTGACGCGGCACGTCACGTCCTTGGCCGGGAGCTTGCCGGTGGCCAGGTAGCGCATGGACGGGTTCTCCGCGCACGGGTAGCGGTGCTCGCCGAAGAGGACGCCGTGGCCCTCACCCTCGTCGACGGTGATCATCTTCGAGCCCTTGAGGAGCCGGTGCATGTTCCGCGCGCCCGAGAGCGGGGTCTGCGAGTCCCACTCGTTCTGTACGAGGAGCAGCGGGACGTCGTTGCCGACCTTGGTCGCGGGCTCGGCGCCCTTCGGCCAGAACGCGCACGGCACGATGCCGGACGTGAAGTCCCCGTACAGCGGGTAGCGGACGGCGTCGCGCACGGAGTCGCGGTAGTACGTCTCCGGGTCGCGCGGCCAGGGCGCGTCGGAGCACACCACGGCGAACTGGGCGGCGAGTTCGTTGTCCGTCACCGGCTCGGCGGCCGGGCCGGACACGGTGGCGCCCCCGGCGGCGCGCTTCAGCGCCCGCACCAGCTCGGCCCCGCCGCGGACGCCGAAGAACTCGGGCCGGGCGAGGTTCCGCACCCCGGCGCCGTCGAGCTTCTCGCCGTCGACCACGATCGGCTCGCGGTCGGCCCGCTCCACGATCTTCCAGAAGGTCCGCTGGACCTGCGCCGGGGAGGTGCCGAGGTGGTACGTCGCGTCGCGCTCGGCGGTCCACTTCGACCAGCGCTCGAAGGCCGCTCCGACCTCCTCCGACCAGATGCGGAACATCCCCCGCCACATCCGCTCCGGGTCGACGGCGCTGTCGAGGAGCACGCGGTCCGCGCGCTTCGGGAACAGCTGGGTGTAGACGGCGCCGAGCGCGGTGCCGTAGGAGACGCCGTAGTAGGAGAGCTTCTTCTCGCCCACGGCCGCGCGCATGATGTCCATGTCCCGCGCGGTGTTGCGGGTGTTGATGTACGGCAGCACGCCGCGGTTCTTCGTCTCGCACTTGTCCGCGACCGTCCTGGCCCACTTCACGTTCCGGTCGAACTCGGCGCGCGAGCGGGTGGGACGCGGGAAGCGCTGCTCGGCGCCGGTGAGCCCACAGCTCAGCGGCGAGCTCTTGCCGACCCCGCGCGGGTCGAAGCCGAGCAGGTCGTACTTTTCGAGGACGGCCTCGGGCAGCCCCTCGGACGCCTCCAGGGGCAGGTCGAGCCCCGGGCCGCCGGGCCCGCCCGGGTTGAAGGTCAGGACGCCGTGGCGCTTGCCGGGCTTGCTCGTCTGCACCCGGGAGACCGCGACCTTGAGGGTCCTGCCCTTCGGCGCGCTGTAGTCGAGCGGCACCTTGAGCGTCGCGCACTGGAACTTCGCGGGCTTGTCGGCCGCGCATCTCTTCCAGGTGAGCTTCTGTTGGGTGAACCGCGAGAGGTCGCGCGCCTCGGGGGTGCCGGGCGCGGCCACCGCCGGGCCCGCCGCCAGCGAGGGTGCGAGGGTCGCCGTCAGGCCGAGCGCGAGCAGCGGCACGACGAGACGTCGCGATGCGGAGTGAGCCACGTAGAGCTCCCTTCGTTCGTGTGGACGTACCGCACTGTGGGACGCGAACACGGGCACATCGCCTCCGCCCGCAGCGCGGAGAACGCGTCAAAGGTGGCCTGAACGCGGCCAACCGGCGCAAGCGGAGCGGCGGCGGCCCCTTCGATAAACTGACCGCTTTCCCCTGGACGGTCTGGAAGGGTGCGCACGTGGAGTTCCGGCTGCTCGGAGCGGTGTCCGTCGGCACCGAGGCCGGTGAGCTGCACCTCGGTCCCGCCAAGCGGCGCAGCCTGCTCGCCGCCCTGCTCCTGCGGCCCAACCGCCCTGTTCCGGTGGAGCAGCTGACCGCCACCCTGTGGGAGGACGAGCCGCCGCCGCGCGCCCGCAGCGTCATCCAGGGCCATGTGTCGCGGCTGCGGAGCCTGCTGGCCGACGCGGGCGCCGAGGTGTTCGGGGTCGAGCTGGTCACACGGGGCGCGGCCTACGTCCTGCGGATGCCGGAGTCACTGCTCGACGCGCACCGCTTCGAGGAGCTGGTGACGCTGGCCCGCGAGCAGCGCGCGCCGGGCGACGCCGTGGCCATGTACGAGGAGGCCCTGTCGCTGTGGCAGGGGCCCGCGCTGACCGGCGCCTACCCGAGCCCGCCGCTGCTCGCCGCGGCGCACGCACTCGAAGAGCTCCGGCTCGCCTCCGTGGAGCTGCTCGCCGCGGCCTACGCGCGCCGGGGCGAGCACCAGCGGGCGGCGGCCGTGCTGCGCGCGGAGGCCGAGGACCATCCGCTGCGCGAGTCGCTCTCGGCCGCGCTGATGCGGGCGCTCCAGCGGGCGGGGCGCCGCTCGGAGGCGCTCGACTGGTTCCACCGCACCCGGCGGCTGCTCGCGGACGAGCTGGGCGTGGACCCGGGCCGCGAGCTCGCGGACGCCTACGGGGCGGCGCTGCGCGGGGCGGACGAGAGCGACGGCACCGGTGACGGCGGCGCGCGCACCGCCCCGCCCGCGCCCCCGGCCGTCCCTTCCCCGCCGCCTGCCGCCGCCCCGCTCGTCGACCTGCTGCCCCGGGTCCCGCGCGGCTTCCACGGGCGCGCCGCCGAACTCACCGCGCTGTCCCGCGCCGCCGCGGGCGAGGCGCCCGTGTGTCTGGTGACCGGGCCCGCGGGCGTGGGCAAGACGGCGCTCGCCGTGCACTGGGCGCACCGCGAGCGCGCCGCTTTCCCCGGCGGTCTGCTCTACGCCGATCTGCGCGGCTTCAGCGACGCGGGCGAGCCCGACCACCTCGAAGTGCTGCGCGAGTTCCTCCTCGCGCTCGGCGTCGCGCCGCGCCGGATACCGGAGTCGGCCGGGGGCGCCTCCGCCCTGTACCGCTCGCTCGCCGCCGACCGCCAGCTCCTCGTCGTCCTCGACAACGCGCGCGACTCCGCGCAGGTCAGGGAGTTGCTGCCGGGTGGCGCCCGCTGCGTCACGGTGGTCACGAGCCGGTACCGGCTGCGCGGCCTGATCGCCTCGGACGCGGCCCGGCCTGTGCCGGTGGGCGTCCTCGGACCGGACGACGGCACGGCCCTGCTCGCCGCCGTCCTCGGCGAGGAGCGGGTGCGCGCGGAGGCGGTGGCCGCCCGGCGCCTGGCCGAGCTGTGCGGCGGGCTCCCGCTCGCGCTGCGGGTGGCCGCCGCCCGGCTCGCGGACCAGCCGGACTGGTCCCTGGGCGCGATGAGCGCCGAACTGTCCGACGAGTCGCGCCGCCTGGGCCTGCTCGACGTGGAGGACACCGGCGTACGGGCGGCGCTGCGCCTCACCGTGCGCCGCCTCCCCGAGGACGTGGCGCACCACTTCGCCCATCTGGGCCGCCACCCGGGCACGCACGTCGACCGGTTCGCGGCCGCCGCCCTCGCGGGCACCGATCCGCAGGCGGCCGAGGCCGCCCTGGAGCGCCTGGCCGCGGCCCATCTCGTCACCCGCTCCGCGCCGGGGCGCTGGTCGCTGCACGATCTCGTACGGCTCTACGCGCGCGGCCTGGACGCCGGGCCCGACGCGGTCCCCCGGGTGCTCGACCACCACGTGGCCACCGCCCTCGCCGCGGTCGCCGCGGCCGAGCCCGGCGAGGAGGCCTGCTTCGACCTGCCCGCGGACTTCCACCGGCCGCCCGCCGTACGGGAGTTCGGCGGCCGCGAGGAGGCCATGGCCTGGTACGCGGCCGAGCGCGAGGACCTCACCCTCGCGGTGGCCGCGGCGCGCGCCGCCGGGCTGCACGGCAGGACCTGGCGGCTCGTGCTCGCGCTGTGGCCGCACATCGTGTGGCGGCACCGGGACGGCTGGGCGCCGCTCCTCCAGACGGCCCTTGAGGCCGCGCGGGCCGACGCCGACGCCCGGGCCGAGGCGCGGGTGCGGGCCCTGCTCGGCTGGGTCCTCGCCGAGGAGGGCCGCACCGGCGACGCCCTGGTCCATCTGGAGGCCGCCACCGAGCTGGCCGCGCGGGCGAAGGACGTGCCGGGCGAGGCGACGGCCCTGGTCAACCTGTCGCTCGTCCAGGCAGCCCTCGGCGACCCGGAGGAGGCGGCGGAGGGCTGTCTGCGGGCGGCCGGCCTCGCGCGCGAAGTCGGGGACCGGCACACCGAGCGCCTGGCCCTGCACCACCTGGCCCGCCACCTCTTGGTCCTCAAGCAGTGGGGACCGGCCCTCGACACGGCCACCGCCGCCCTCGCCGTCGACATCCCCGCGCAGGCCTCGGCGGCGTCGCGGGTGCTGCTCCTCACCGCGGCGGGGGAGGCCCTGATCGGCCTGGGCGAGGAAGCGGAGGGTGTCCGGCGCCTCGACACCGCGGCGCGGGAAGCGGAAGCGTCCGGCTTCGACGAGGGCGCGGTCGGGGCGCTCGGCGCGCTGCTGCGCTTCTCGGCGGACGTGGGCCTGCGGGCCCGCTACGACACGGCGGTCATGCGGCTCACGGCCCGGTCCTGAGCAGCGGTCGCAGGGCCGCGGCGGCGCGTCAGCGGGACGTAAGCCGGGCGCAAGCGGAACGCCAGCGGGGGCGGCAAGAGTGGTGTCCACACCGGGGGTGACTCCCCGGGGACCACACAGACCGGCACCACCGCACTGGGGGAACCACCATGCGTACGTCGCGCATCCGCACCACCGCCCTGGCCGCCGCGGCCACCGCCGCCCTCGCCGTGTCCCTGACGGCCTGCGGCAGCTCGGACGACAACGGCGCCGGGAAGACCGAGGTCAGCACGGTCGGCAAGGCCACGGCCGACAAGACCACGGAGAAGCCGGGCACGTCGGACGGCTCGGACGGGTCGAACGGATCGGACCAGGCCGGGCCGTCCCGCTCCGCTTCGGGCTCGGCCGCGCAGGGCTCCGGCGCCTCCGGCACCACCGTCGAGGCCACGCGCTCCACGAGCGTCCGGCAGTGCGACGGCACCGAGATGTCGTACTCCGTCCTGCACCGCTTCGCCAAGCAGCGCGGCGAGCACCTGCTGATCACCGCGACGAACGCCGACGCCAAGCCGTGCTGGGTGGCCTCGTACCCCTCGGTGATGCTCGGGAAGAGCGCGAACGTCCTTCCCCACGCGTCCAAGGACGCCCCGGGCGGCACCGACCGCATCACGGTCAAGCCCGGCGGCAAGGTCTACTCCGCCGTGAACCTCTTCACCGGCGGAGGCCGGAGCCAGACCTCGGCGGACCTCTCCCTCGCGCTGCGCGACCGCACCGGCGACACCGGCCCCGGCACCGACCAGCAGGCCTTCGACGCCAAGGGCGCCCCGTCGAAGTTCACCTGGTCCAGCGCCGACGTCACCAACTGGAACACGGCCAAGCCGTACGACTTCTGAGACCTGCCCGGACACCCCCCAGTCCCGGGCAGCGAAGGGGCGGCACCCCGCACAAGGTGCCGCCCCTTCATCGTGGACCGGGGCCGCCGCCGCATCGGTTGAGGGTCGGGGACACGGCGACGGACCCGGGGCTCTACCGGTGGTCGCTGCCCTGGGCCTGGGAAGCGGCGCGGCCCGCTTCGAGGCGCGCGACCGGGATGCGGAAGGGCGAGCAGGACACGTAGTCGAGGCCGACCTCGTGGAAGAAGTGCACCGACTCCGGGTCGCCGCCGTGCTCGCCGCAGACGCCGAGCTTGATGTCGGGGCGCGTGGCCCGGCCCGCCTCGACGGCGCTGCGCACGAGGGAGCCGACGCCGTCCTTGTCGATGGTCTCGAAGGGGCTGACGCCGAAGATGCCCTTCTCCAGGTACGCCGTGAAGAACGAGGCCTCCACGTCGTCGCGGCTGAAGCCCCACACCGTCTGGGTGAGGTCGTTCGTACCGAAGGAGAAGAACTCCGCGGCCTCGGCGATCTGACCGGCGGTCACGGCGGCGCGGGGCAGCTCGATCATCGTGCCGAGCGCCAGCTTGAGGTGGACGCCGGTGGCGGCCTCGACCTCGGTGATGACCTTCTCGGCGTCCTCGCGGACGATCTCCAGCTCCTGGACGGTGCCGACCAGCGGGATCATGATCTCGACGCGCGGGTCGCCCTTGGCGTTCTTGCGCTCGGCGGCGGCCTCCGCGATCGCCCGGACCTGCATGGTGAACAGGCCGGGGATGACCAGGCCGAGGCGGACGCCGCGCAGGCCCAGCATCGGGTTCTGCTCGTGCAGGCGGTGCACGGCCTGGAGCAGCCGCAGGTCGTTCTCGTTGGCGTCCTTGCGGGACTCGGCGAGCGCGACGCGGACCGACAGCTCGGTGATGTCGGGCAGGAACTCGTGCAGCGGCGGGTCGAGCAGGCGGACGGTGACGGGCAGGCCGTCCATCGCCTCGAAGAGCTCGACGAAGTCCTGCTTCTGCTGCGGGAGCAGGGCCTTCAGGGCCTCCTCGCGCTCCTCGTCGGTGTCGGCGAGGATCAGCTTCTCGACCATCTCGCGGCGCTCGCCGAGGAACATGTGCTCGGTGCGGCACAGGCCGATGCCCTGCGCGCCGAAGCGGCGGGCGCGCAGCGCGTCCTCGGCGTTGTCGGCGTTGGCGCGCACCCGCAGACGGCGCTTGCCGTCGGCGAAGGCCATGATGCGGTGCACGGCCTGGACCAGTTCGTCGGCGTCGTCGGCACCGGCGTGCATGCGGCCCTCGAAGTACTCGACGACCGGGGACGGCACGACCGGGACCTCGCCCAGGTAGACCTTGCCCGTGGAGCCGTCGATGGAGACGACGTCGCCCTCCTCGACGACGGTGTCGCCGACCGTGAGGCGGCGGCGCTTGGTGTCGACCTCCAGGTCCTCGGCGCCGCAGACACAGGTCTTGCCCATGCCGCGCGCGACGACGGCGGCGTGCGAGGTCTTGCCGCCGCGCGAGGTCAGGATGCCCTCGGCGGCGATCATGCCGTCCAGGTCGTCGGGGTTGGTCTCGCGGCGGATCAGGATGACCTTCTCGCCGGAGCGCGACCACTTGATGGCGGTGTAGGAGTCGAAGACGGCCTTGCCGACGGCGGCGCCGGGCGAGGCGGCGATGCCCCGGCCGAGCTGCTCGACCTTGGCCTCGTCGTCGAAGCGCGGGAACATCAGCTGCGCGAGCTGCGCGCCGGTGACGCGCTGGAGCGCCTCGGCCTCGGTGATCAGGCCCTGGTCGACGAGCTGGGTCGCGATGCGGAAGGCCGCGCCCGCGGTGCGCTTGCCGACGCGGGTCTGGAGCATCCACAGCTGCCCGCGCTCGATGGTGAACTCGATGTCGCAGAGGTCCTTGTAGTGGGTCTCCAAGGTCTCCATGATCTGCATGAGCTGGTCGTACGACTTCTTGTCGATCTGCTCCAGATCGGCGAGCGGGACGGTGTTGCGGATGCCCGCGACGACGTCCTCGCCCTGCGCGTTCTGGAGGTAGTCGCCGTAGACGCCCTGGTGGCCGCTCGCGGGGTCGCGGGTGAAGGCCACGCCCGTGCCCGAGTCCGGGCCGAGGTTGCCGAAGACCATGGAGCAGACGTTGACGGCGGTGCCCAGGTCGTGCGGGATGCGCTCCTGGCGGCGGTAGAGCTTGGCCCGGTCGCCGTTCCAGGAGTCGAAGACCGCCTTGATGGCGAGGTCCATCTGCTCGCGCGGGTCCTGCGGGAAGTCGCGGCCCGCCTCGGTCTTGACGAGCTTCTTGAACTTGGTGACGAGCTTCTTGAGGTCGGCCGCCTCCAGATCGGTGTCGACCGTGACCTTCTTGGCCTCCTTGGCCTTCTCCAGGGCGTCCTCGAAGAGGTCGCCCTCGACGCCGAGGACGGTCTTGCCGAACATCTGGATGAGCCGGCGGTAGGAGTCCCAGGCGAAGCGCTCGTCGCCCGCCTGCTTGGCGAGGCCCTGTACGGACTTGTCGGAGAGCCCGATGTTGAGGACCGTGTCCATCATGCCGGGCATGGAGAACTTGGCGCCCGAGCGGACCGAGACGAGCAGCGGGTCGTCGGCCTGGCCGAGCTGCTTGCCCATCTTCTTCTCGAGGGCGTCCAGGTGCGCGCTCACCTCGTCGCGCAGCGCCACGGGCTCCTCGCCGCTGTCGAGGTAGACCTTGCAGGCCTCGGTGGTGATGGTGAAGCCCGGAGGGACGGGAAGACCCAGGTTGGTCATCTCGGCGAGGTTCGCACCCTTGCCACCGAGGAGGTCCTTGAGGTCCTTGTTGCCCTCGGTGAAGTCGTAAACGAACTTCACGCCCTGAGCTACGTGGGGATCTTTGTTTTCCGACACGGGTCTCGACTCCTCGAGGACGCGGCTGCCCTGACGGCGAGGAACATACCCAGATCGAAGGCGTCTGGGTACGTCCACTTGTGGGTCATGCGGTCGCAACCACCCGTGTGCCAGCAGATCGAAAGTAACGCGCGAGTAATGATCTTGACGGGAGTGAGTTCACCTCTTGAAGTCATAAGTGCGCAGCGTGACGTCAGCCCCTCGCCTTGACTACGCGGCGTGGCAATTTGATCGATCGTTTGAAGTGTCAACGCGTGGCACTCAGTGCCACCCCTTGGAAAGGTGCAGCGGGGCAAGATCCGCTCATCTGAGCGCAAGGCCTATCAGGGGTGGCGAGAATCACGCCCTCACATGCCAAAGTTTTGGCATCTGAGCGGCCCTCGGCTCACCCGAGAGCGAAACGGGGAGCAAAACGGAGAGCGTGACGGAGAGGGTCGGGGCACCCCGTGCCCGGCTCAGAAGCCGAGGGCCGCGAGCCGCTCCTCCGCCCGCTGCGGCGCGTAGAGGTGCTCCACCACCAGGGCCCCCGCCCCGGTCACGGCCGCCCGCTCGCCGAGCCGCGAGGTGACGATCTCCAGATGGGCGGTGGAGCGGGGCAGGGCCCGCTGGTAGAGCAGTTCCCGCACGCCTGTCAGGAAGGGCGTTCCGGCCAGATCTCCCGCGATCATCAGAACGCCGGGGTTGAGGAGCGTCACGACCGTGGCGAGCACCTCGCCGACCCGCTGCCCCGCCTCGCGGGCGAGCCGCACCGCCTCCGGGTGCCCGGCCGCGAGCAGCTCCGCCACGTCGGAGCCGGAGGTCACCGCCGCGCCGGAGGGCGCGGGCACGCCCGCCGCCGCGAGCCGCCCGGCGAGCGCGCGCCCGCTGGCCACCGCGGCCAGACAGCCGTACGAGCCGCACCGGCACAGGGCGGATTCGCTTCCGGGCACCCACGGCACCCGTATGTGCCCGATGTCGCCCGCGCCGCCGTCCACGCCCCGGTACACGGAGCCGTCCACGACGACGCCCGCGCCGATCCCGGTGGAGACCTTGACCAGGGCGAAGGCCGAGCAGTCGGGGTAGGCGGCGCGCTGCTCCCCGTACGCCATGAGGTTGGCGTCGTTGTCGACGAGGACCGGCACCCGGGCGGAGCCGCCCGTGCGCGCGGCGAAGGAGCGGCCAAGCCGGGCTCTTATGTCGTAGCCGTCCCAGCCGGGCATGATCGGCGGCTGCACCACGCGGCCCGTCTCGCTGTCCACCGGGCCCGGCACGGCGAGGCCGATGCCGCAGACCGAGCGCGCGGCGCCGTCGCCCTCGCGCAGCAGCGCGGCGAACCGGACGCCCAGCTCGTCCAGGACCCGCTCCGGGCCCTCGTCCACCCGCAGGGGCCCGGTGTGCTCGGCGAGGACGTCCCCGGTGAGGGTGAGCAGGGCCGTGCGGGCGTGCCGGGTCTCCAGGCCCGCGGCGAGGACCACGGCGTGCGCGTCGTCGAACTCCAGGCGGGCGGCGGGGCGGCCGCCGAGCGGGGAGCCCACCGGGGCGGCGGTGCCCTCGCGCAGCCAGCCCGCGCGGAAGAGGCGGTCGAGGCGCTGGCCGACCGTGGCCCGGGAGAGGCCCGTGACCTGCTGGAGGGCGCCGCGCGTGGTGGCGCGGCCGCTGCGCACGAGGTGCAGCAGGTCGCCCGCGCTCGCCTGGGCGGCCCCGCGCACCGGGGTCCCGTTCCTCATGGCCACTCCTCGTCTCCTGCTCCCCGTCTACCCATGTCCGCCCTTGCGCGCGTCAACTCGACGTTACATATTGGGTTTTGCGTGTTAAGTAGACGTAACCCTAGGGTGGAAACAGCCGAACTGACAGCCTGTGGGCACGGCGTGCGCCGACTCCGGGCTGAGGGAGAGACGCGTGGACCGCACCACCACGGGCGCCGCGGTGACGGCGCAGGTCTCCCCGGCGGCCGCTGGCCGGGCCGACCGGGCGACGACCGGCGCGCCGGCGCCGAAGACCACCGCCGACGCGGGCGCCAGGGGCGACCCGGACCCCTTACGCACGGCCGCCGCCCGGGTCCTGCACACCAACTGGACCGGCGCCTCGACCGTCCCGTCCCGCGGCCTCTACCCCCACCAGTGGTCCTGGGACTCCGCGTTCATCGCGATCGGCCTGCGCCATCTTTCGCCGCTGCGCGCCCAGGTGGAGCTGGAGACGCTGCTGCGCGCGCAGTGGGCCGACGGCCGCGTCCCGCACATCGTGTTCAACCCCTCCGTACCGCTGGACGCGTACTTCCCCAGCCCCGACTTCTGGCGCTCCGCCACCGCGGGGCGCGCGGCGGGCGCGCCGGGCGGCGTGCAGACCTCCGGCATCGTGCAGCCGCCGGTGCACGCCCTCGCCGCCTGGCTGGTGCACCTCGCCGACCCCGGTCTTTCCCGGGCCCGCTCCTTCCTCGCCCGCGTCCATCCGCGCCTCGCGGCCTGGCACCGCTTCCTGCTGCACCGGCGCGACCTCGGCGGCGCGGGGCTCGCCGCCGTCGTCCACCCCTGGGAGCAGGGCATGGACAACAGCCCCTGCTGGGACGTCCCGCTGAGCCGCGTCCCGCCCGCGCGGCCGCGCACCTTCCGCCGCGCCGACCTGGACCACGGCTGCCCGCGCGACCGGCCGACGGACCTCGACTACGGCCGGTACGTACGGCTCGCCACGGACTACCGCGACCGGGGCTACGGCGCCGCCGACCGCGGACCCCACGAGCACCGCGGCGACTTCGCCGTCGAGGACCCGGCCTTCAACGCCCTCCTGATCGCGTCCGAGCACGCCCTCGCCCGGATCACCGGCGAGCTCGGCGTCGCCGCGACGGCCCGGCACGAGCGCGCGGAGCGGCTCACCCGGGTGCTTGTGGAGCGGCTGTGGGACCCGGCGTCCGGCATCTTCCGGTGCCGCGACCTGCGGGCCGGGCCCGCGGAAGGGGCTCCCGTGGCCGAGCGGGGGATCACCGGGCTCGTCCCGCTGCTGCTGCCGGGCCTGCCGGGCGACGTCGTCGCCGCCCTGGTGCGCACCGCGTGCGGCCCGCACTTCGAACTCGGCGGCCGGACCCGGCTCGTGCCCAGCCACGACCTGCTGAGCCCGGCCTTCGACGCCCGCCGCTACTGGCGCGGGCCCGCCTGGATCAACACCAACTGGCTGTTCGAGCGCGGCCTGCGGCTGCACGGCGAGCGGGCGCGGGCCGACGCCCTGCGCACGGCGCTGCTCGACGTGGCGAGCGCCTCCGGCTTCTCCGAGTACGTGGATCCGTACACGGGGCGCGGCTTCGGCACCCGCGGCTTCAGCTGGAGCGCGGCACTGGCACTCGATCTGCACCTGGACGCGGACCACGCGTCGGCACACCACACAGCGGGGTCTTGCGGGAGCGAGAGGGCTCGACATGACTGACCGGCACCAGCACCACCTGCTCGTACGCGGTACGACGTTCGCGGCCGTGGGCCCCGGCGGCGACATCCGCGGCGTCCCGGGCGGCGGCTCCCCCGACGGCCTCTTCGTGCGCGACGCGCGGCATCTGAGCCGCTGGCAGCTGACCGTGGACGGCGCGGTGCCCGAGGTCCTGAGCCCCGCCGGGGGCGGGGACGTGGCGCGCTGTGTGCTCGTGCCGCGCGGCGGCCGTCAGGAGCCGCCCGCGTACACGCTCTTCCGCGAACAGGCCGTCACCGACGGCACGCTGGTCGAGGCGGTGCGGATCACCAGCAACCGCCCGGTGCCGACGACGCTGCGGCTCGCCCTGACCGCCGACGCCGACTTCACCGACCAGTTCGAGCTGCGCGCGGACCACCGTACGTACGCGAAGCCGGGCGCGGTCCGGTCCCGGCGGGTCCTGGAGCCGACTGGCGGCGAGGACGAACGGGGCCCCGGCGGCATCGAGTTCGCCTACCGCCGCGGGGACTGGCTGGCCCGCACCACCGTGACCGCCGAGCCCGCCCCTGACGCCGTCGAGGAGACGGGCACCGGGGCGCGCCGGCTCGTCTGGGCGCTCGAACTGGCCGCGCACGCCTCCGCCGAGCTGGCCCTGACCGTCGCGGCGGCACCGCACGGCGCGCCGCCGCTGCCGCCCCCGCCCGCGTCGCCGGGCGCCGCCATCACCCAACTCTCGGCCACTCAGCGGGAGTTCACCGCCGATGTGCCGCTGCCGCCCGCCTGGCCCGAGCTGGCCGCGGCGTGCACGCGCGGTCTTTGCGACCTCGCCGCGCTCCAGGTGCCCGCGCGCGGCCCCGACGGCGAGGAGCTGCGCGTTCCCGGCGCCGGGGTTCCCTGGTTCCTCACCCTGCTCGGCCGTGACGCGCTGTTGACCTCGCTCTTCGCGCTGCCGTACCTGCCGCGGCTCGCCGCCGCGACGCTGCCCGCGCTCGCCGCGACACAGGCCACCGCGGCCGCCGACGGACGGGCCGCGCAGCCCGGCAAGATCGTGCACGAGGTGCGCCACGGCGAGCTGGCGCACTTCGACCAGGTCCCGTACGCGCGCTACTACGGCTCCGTGGACGCGACGCCGCTCTTCCTCGTGCTGCTCGGCGCGTACACCGAGCGGACCGGTGACACCGCTCTCGCCCGTCGCATGGCGGGACACGCGCGCGCCGCCGTCGGCTGGATGCTCGACCACGGCGGGCTCACCGCGCGCGGCTACCTCGTCTACCGCGCCGACGAGGGCGGGCTCGCCAACCAGAACTGGAAGGACTCCCCCGGCGCGATCTGCGGCGCCGACGGGGACCGGCCGACCGGGCCCGTCATGGCCGCGGGGGCCCAGGGCTACGCGTACGACGCGCTGCGGCGGACGGCGTGGCTCGCCCGGGCCGTCTGGGGCGACGCCGTCTACGCGGACCTGCTCACCCAGGCCGCCGCCGACCTGCGGGACCGCTTCCAGCGGGACTTCTGGATGGCCGGGCGCGGCTTCCCCGCGCTCGCCCTCGACGGCGAGGGGCGGCAGGTGGACGCCCTCGCGTCCGACGCGGGGCACCTGCTGTGGTCCGGGCTCCTCGACAAGGAGTACGGCGAGGCGGTGGGGCGGCGCCTCCTCGAACCCGACTTCTTCTCCGGCTGGGGCGTGCGCACGCTGGCCTCCGGGCAGGGGGCGTACCACCCGCTCTCCTACCACCGGGGCTCGGTGTGGCCCCACGACAACGCGCTCATCACGCTCGGGCTCTCCCGCTACGGGCTCCACGACGAGGCCCGGGCCGTGGCCCACGCGCTTGTGGACGCGGCGAGCACGGCCGGTGGGCGGCTGCCCGAGGTCCTGGCCGGCTACGAACGCGCCGCGTACCCGGAGCCGGTCCCCTACCCCCACGCCTGCGTCCAGGAGTCCCGCTCGGCGGCGGCCCCGTTGGCCCTGCTGACCGCGGTGACGGGCGGCTAGGCCCGCGGGTGTCAGCCGCCCGAGGTGTCCAGTTCGGCGTCCTCGGAGACGCCCGCGCAGTCGTAGGGGTCGCGGAGCCATCCGTCCGGCAGGACCACCCGGTTGTTGCCGGAGGTCCGCCCGCGCGGCCCGTCCGCCCCGTCCGGCCACCCCTGGTCCAGGTCCAGCTCGTCCAGCCCGCCCCGCAGCTCGGCGAGGGACGACGTGACGGCGAGCCGCTTGCGCATCTCGGAGCCGACCGAGAAGCCCTTCAGGTACCAGGCCACGTGCTTGCGGAAGTCGATGACGCCCCGCGCCTCGTCCCCGATCCACTCGCCGAGGAGCGCGGCGTGCCGGACCATGACGTCGGCGACGGTCCGCAGCGTGGGCCGGGCCAGGTCCTCCGTACGGCCTTCGAAGGCCGCCACCAGGTCGCCGAACAGCCACGGCCGCCCGAGGCAGCCGCGCCCGACGACGACGCCGTCGCACCCGGTCTCGGACATCATCCGCACGGCGTCCGCCGCGGACCAGATGTCGCCGTTGCCGAGGACGGGGATCTCCGGGACGTGCTCCTTGAGGCGGGCGATCGCGGACCAGTCCGCGGTGCCGCCGTAGTGCTGCGCGGCCGTCCGCCCGTGCAGGGCGATCGCGGTGACGCCCTCCTCGACGGCGATGCGCCCGGCGTCCAGGTACGTGATGTGGTCGTCGTCGATGCCCTTGCGCATCTTCATCGTGACCGGCAGGTCGCCCGCCCCGCTCACGGCCTCCTTCAGGATCGCGCGCAGCAGGTGGCGCTTGTACGGCAGCGCGGAGCCGCCGCCCTTGCGCGTGACCTTGGGGACCGGGCAGCCGAAGTTCAGGTCGATGTGGTCGGCGAGGTCCTCCTCCGCGATCATGCGGACGGCCTTGCCGACGGTGGCCGGGTCGACGCCGTACAGCTGGATCGAGCGCGGCTTCTCGCTCGCGTCGAAGTGGATCAGCTGCATGGTCTTCTCGTTGCGCTCGACCAGCGCGCGCGTGGTGATCATCTCGCTGACGAAGAGGCCCTTGCCGCCGCTGAACTCCCGGCACAGCGTCCGGAACGGCGCGTTCGTGATCCCCGCCATGGGCGCGAGCACGACGGGCGGCTGCACCACGTGGGGACCGATCGACAGCGTCGACGGCGAGGGCTGCGGCTGGGACATCGGGCGGCTCTCCGGAAACGTACGGGACTCTCGATGAGGAGCGGGCAAGCATCCATTGTCCCTCAGGCCGCGACCGGCCGGTCCCGGGCCCGCCTCCGGGCCGCCCCTCAGCCCGCGCCCGGCCCGTCCGCCAGCTCCGCGAGCCGCTCAAGGCGCTCCTCGGTCGCGTCGTCGGCGGGCACGTACGCGACGAGGCGGTACGCCTGTGACTCCGGGGTCAGCCACATGGTGCGGTGCTCCAGGCTGAGCAGCCCCACCTCCGGGTGCGCATAGCGCTTGACGTGCGGCGACGTCGTGCCGAGCTCGTGCCGACGCCACAGCTCGCGGAACTCCGCCGACTCCTTGAGCAGCCCGTCGAGCCGCTCCTTCCAGGCGGGCTCGGCCACGTGCTCGGCCATGCCCGCGCGGAACTTCGCGATCAGGTCGCGCAGCGTCTCTTCGCGGTCGAGGCAGATCTCCCGCCAGCGCCTGCTGGTGATGAGCAGCCACAGGCAGTTGCGCTCCCGCTGCGGCAGCTCGGCGAGGTCGCCGAAGACCTGCGCGAAGGGGCGGTTGTGCGCGAGGACGTCGTAGCGGGCGTTCTGGAGGGTCGCCGGGTACGGGGCGATGCGGTGCATCAGGCGCAGGGCGGTGCCCGTGACGATGGGGCACTCGGTCTCGGGGCGCGGGTCGACGGCACCCGCGAGCGCGAAGAGGTGGACCCGCTCGGTCTGGTCCATGAGCAGCGCGCGGGCGATGGCGTCGAGGACCTGGGCGGAGACGCGGATGGGCCGCCCCTGCTCCAGCCACGTGTACCAGGTGACGCCCACCGCGGAGAGGTGCGCGACCTCCTCGCGGCGCAGTCCCGGCGTGCGCCGCCGGGGGCCGCGCGGCAGGCCCGCCTGCTCGGGCGTGATCCGCTCGCGGCGGCTGCGCAGGAAGGCGGCGAGCTCTTGTCTGCGGGTGGCGTCGTCCGTGGCGGGGCCCGTGTCCGTGGCGGGGCCCGTGGGCGTCAGCGGCTCTGCGGTCATGGTCACGCTCCCAGCGTCGCGCAGCCCGCGTCCCGTTGCCAGGTGCGTCTACTACCAGGATAAAGACACTCTGGTACCCGTCTCGGCGACCGCCCATCGTCGTATCCGTGACTCGTACAACGACTCCTCCGACGACCCGCACGACGCCTGCGGCCAGGGCCGCCACGGCCCTGGCCGCGGCCCCCGCGCTCAGCGCTCTTGGCCTGTTCGCCCTCCTGCTCGGCACGTCCCTGCCGAGCACCGACTTCTTCATCGTCAACGTCGCCCTGCCCGCCATCGAGCACGACCTGGACGCCTCGCCCGCCGCCCTGGAGATGGTCGCCGCCGGGTACGCCGTCGCGTACGCCGTGCTCCTTGTGCTCGGCGGCCGGCTCGGGGACGCGTACGGGCGCCGCCGACTGTTCCTGTGGGGCGTCGCCGGTTTCGGGATCACCTCCCTGGCCTGCGGCGTCGCCCCAGACGCCTGGTCGCTCGTGGCGTTCAGGGCCGCGCAGGGCGCCACGTCCGCGCTGATGCTGCCGCAGGTGCTCGCGACCGTCCACGCGACGACGCGCGGCGAGCGGCGGGCGCGGGCCGTCGCCCTGTACGGGGCGGTGAGCGGGCTCGCGATGGTGCTCGGGCAGGTGCTCGGCGGGGTCCTGGTGTCCGCGGACATCGCGGGCACCGGCTGGCGCATGGCGTTCCTGATCAATGTGCCGGTCGTCGTGCTCGCGTGGCCGCTCGCGCTGCGGTCGGTGCCGGACAGCCGCGCCGAGCAGCCCAAGCGCGGTGACGTCGGCGGCACGGTGCTGCTTGCCGCCGCGCTGATCGCGCTGCTGCTTCCGCTGACCGAGGGCCGCGCGGCGGGCTGGCCGCTGTGGGCGGTCCTCGCCCTCCTGGCCTCGCCCCTGCTGATCTGGGCGTTCGCCCTCGTGGAGCGGCGCGCGGAACGCACCGGGGGCAGCCCGCTGCTGCCCCTGTCGCTGCTGCGCGAGCCCGGGGTCGCGCGGGGCCTGCTGATCGGCGTGCCGATCTTCATCGGCTTCAGCGGCTTCATGTTCGTCAGCGCCGTGACGCTCCAGGAGGGGCTCGGCTACAGCGCCCTGAAGGCGGGCCTGACCCTGATCCCCATGGGCGTCGCGCAGTTCACGGCCTCGATGCTGCTGCCCCGGGTCATGAACCGGCTCGGCAGCCGCGCGCTCACCCTGTGCGCCCTCGTGCACGGCGCGGGCCTGGTCGTGCTCGCCGCCACCGTCCTGTGGGCCCCGTGGTCCGCGCTCACCCCGCTGACGCTCGCCCCCGGTCTGCTCCTGTGCGGCTTCGGCCAGGGCATCCAGCTGCCGCTGTACTACCGGATCCTGCTGTCGTCGATCCCCGCCGAGCGCGCCGGGGCGGGCAGCGGGCTCGGACAGACCGTCCAGCAGTCGGGCATCGCCGTCGGCGTCGCCACGCTCGGCTCGCTGTTCCTGGCCCTGGAGCCCGGGGCGGGCATGCGCGACGCGTTCGCGCTCGTGCTCGGCGTGCAGCTGGTGGGGCTGCTGGCGCTCGCCGTCCTGAGCCTCCGGCTGCCGCGCGCGCTGGGCTGAGCCGGGGCGCGGCTCTCACCCCGGGGATACCGTCGGCTGTATGCCCGCGTACGACGATCTGAGCCCCCGGCACCGTCAACTGGTGCTCGCGATCTGCTGCATGAGCCTGCTGATCGTGAGCCTGGACAACACCATCCTGAACGTCGCCCTGCCGACCATGGCCAGGGAGTTCGACACCAGCATCTCGGGCATGCAGTGGACGATCGACGCGTACACCCTCGTGCTCGCCTCCCTGCTGATGCTGGCGGGCTCCACCGCCGACCGCGTCGGCCGCCGCCGGGTGTTCCAGGCGGGCCTGGCCGTCTTCACGCTCGGCTCGGTCCTGTGCTCCCTCGCCCCGAACCTGGAGTCGCTCGTCGCCTTCCGCATGATCCAGGCGGTGGGCGGCTCCATGCTCAACCCCGTCGCCATGTCGATCATCACGAACACCTTCACCGAGCCGCGCGAGCGGGCCCGTGCCATCGGGGTGTGGGGCGGTGTCGTCGGCATCTCCATGGCGGCGGGCCCGCTGGTGGGCGGCCTGCTCGTGGACGCGGTCGGCTGGCGCGCGATCTTCTGGGTGAATCTGCCCGTGGGCCTCGCCGCGCTGTATCTGACGCGGCGGTACGTCCCTGAGTCCCGCGCGCCGAAGCCGCGCCGCGCCGACCCGGTCGGCCAGCTCCTGGTCGTCCTGCTGCTCGGCGCCCTCACGTACGCGATCATCGAGGCGCCCACGGCGGGCTGGACCTCGCCGCTGATCCTGCTGTTCGCTGCCACCGCCGTCGCGGCGCTCGCGGGCCTCCTCCTCTACGAGCCGCGCCGCGCGGAGCCCCTCATCGACCTGCGGTTCTTCCGCTCGGCTCCGTTCAGCGGGGCCACGGTCATCGCGATCAGCGCGTTCGCCGCCCTGGGCGGCTTCCTGTTCCTGTCCACCCTCTACCTCCAGGACGTACGCGGCCTGGACGCGCTGCACGCGGGCCTGTGGATGCTGCCCATGGCCGCGATGACCCTGGTGTGCGCCCCGCTCTCCGGCCGCCTGGTCGGCGCCCGCGGCCCCCGCCTCCCGCTGCTCATCGCGGGCGTGGCGATGACGACGTCCGGCACCCTCTTCGCCGCCTTCGAAGCGGAGGACTCCAGTGCCACCCGCTTCCTCGCCTACGTCCTCTTCGGCATCGGCTTCGGCGTGGTCAACGCCCCCATCACCAACACCGCCGTGGCCGGGATGCCCCGCGCCCAGGCAGGCGTCGCCGCCGCCGTCGCCTCCACCAGCCGCCAGATCGGCCAGACCCTCGGCGTGGCCGTCATCGGCGCGGTCCTCGCCTCCGGCGTCACCACGTCCTACGCCACCGACTTCACCCCGGCGAGCCGCCCGGCCTGGTGGATCATCACAGCCTGCGGCGCGACGGTCCTGTGCGTAGGCACCCTGACAAGCGGCAGATGGGCCCGCGCCACGGCCCAACGCACGGCGGCCCGCCTGACGCCGGACACCGAGGGAGCCCCACAGACGACCAGACCCGCCTCGTGACGACCCGCGCCCTGATCGACCCCTCCATCGGCCCGGGAGCCGCGCGTTCCTTGCCCTTCAGGTCGTTGGCGACGAGCGTGGTGCGGGGAAGCCGCTCGTGCGCGGGCAGATGCGTCGTGGGGCCTCGGTGTTCCCGCGTGTTCCGATCGCGTGCGGGGAACCGGTATGACAGAGGGCTTCGACGAGGGGGAAGGCGGCTCAAGGGTGAGTGCTGTTCCTGGGGACGTGCCGGTGCATCCTGCCTTTCGTCTGCCGGACATGACGCGTCTGCTGCCGGGGCGGCTGCACCCTGATGCGGCGCGGATGCATGAGGCGGTGCACGAGTGGTGCAGGTCGGAGCTACGTGCGTTCTTCTCTGACCAGGTTTCTTTCAACCAGTTCCTCGAGCACCACGTCGACTTGTGGACGTATCTGACGGTTCCGGTGGGGGACCCCGATGTCATCGAGGCGACATGCGAGCTCACCTTTCTCTTCCTCGTCCTGGACGACAAGCACGGTGGCGATGTCCCTGGGTCCGCGCACGGCGACGAGGGGCTCAGTTTCCGTGGTGACGCCAAGGCGTCGTGGAGTGTCGCCGACCACCTCGCGGCGATCATGCACGGGGGTGCCGCCGATCCGTCAGTGCCGTTCGCGGGTGTCTTCCAGCGGCTGTGGCAGCGGCTGACCCGCGGGATGCGCGAGCCGTTGCGTGAGCGGTTCGCCGACTGCCTGAACGCGTTCATCGGCGGCGCGGCGGCCGAGGTAGCCCCGCGGCCGCAAGGCTCCCATCCCGACTTCGACCATTTTCCCCAGTACACCCGGACCAGCTCGCGGGAGTACCGGAGTTTCGAGGAGTACCGCTCGGTACGGGAGCACTCCATCGGCGCCCGCTATCTGTACGTCCTGCACGAGCACGCGCTCGGCATCGACATGACCGAAGTGCTGCGACGAAGCGAGGCGTTGCAGCGCGTGGAGCGGACGGTGGTGCACCAGCACCTCCTCCACAACGACCTGTTGTCCTACCGCAAGGAACTGCTCGCAGGACAGCGGGACAACACCCTGGCAGTGCTACAGGACACCGAGGGGCTTTCCCTTCAGCAGGCAGTGGACCGTCTGTGGGCCTGTGCGGAGGAGGCCGAGGACGATTTCCTGCGAGTCCGGGAGCGAATTCTGCACAGCTCACTCGGGCGGCGAGGGGACGTGCGCCGGTATCTGGAGCAGATGTGGTGGATGGTTCCCGGGAGCATCGAGTACCAGCTGATGTCGCCCCGCTACCACGGCCTCGGCTACCGCTGGAGCGGTTATGCCTGCGGGGAGTTCGTCCTCCACCCCGAGCAGACCGTTCTGGTGCCTCCTCCCGGGGCGCTTCCGGTCGTTCCGGCCTGGCGCTCCTTCATCCGCATCACGCCCGCGCCCGGACACGCTGGCTGACCTGCTCTCTGCCGGGAGTGTCGGATGCTTCCCGCGACAAGGTCACCTCGTGGTCCTCGTGGCGGACGTGGTGATCACGGTGTAGCCGTAGACGGTGCCGACGGCCGGGATCGTCTTTCCCAGGATGCGGGCGAGCGCGTCGGTCGCCGGCCCGTCCGCGTCGGCGAGGTGCTTGCGATGGTGCTCGAGATCGGTGCTCAGACGTTGGAGCGAGCGCAGGAGGTGGTCGTCGAGACCGGTGTGTCCGGTCACCTCGAAGCCGGTTTCCTCCAGCAGGGACAGCAGGGTTTCGAGCGGTTCGACCGAGGAATGGGCGTGGGGTTCCGGATCGGGGGCTCGCAGGATCATGTCGCTGATGACGAACGGACCGCCGGGCGCCAGGACGCGGTGGATCTCGGTCAGGGCCCGGCGGGTGTCGGGGATGTGCAGGAGGGATTCGATGGCCCAGGCGGCGTCGTAGGACCCGTCGGGGAGGGGCAGAGCGGCGGCGTCGGCGAGCTGGAAGCCGACGAGGCGGTCCAAGCCGGCCGCGCGGGCGTGGTCGGTCGCGAGGCGGACCTGGCTGCTGCTGATGGTGATGCCGGTGACCCGGGCTCCCGTGGAACGGGCCAGACGCAGGGCGGGCCGTCCGACTCCGCAGCCGACGTCGAGGAGCCGTTGGCCCGGGGCGAGCGCGAGTTCTTCCACGAGGAGGTCGGTGAGGCGGTCGCTGGCCGTGTCGGTCTCGGCGAGTCGGCCCTCACGATCGGCGTCCTCAGAGGGCGTTGCCCGGTCGGGCCAGAGGCCGATGTGGAAGTTTCCGCCCCACAGTTGCTGAAGGAGGGGGGTGAGCAGGTCGTAGTAGGCGCCGACGTCTCCGGTACGGGTCATGCGGACTCGCCCTCCTCAGCGACGGTGGGCGGTGGCGAGCTGTCGACGGTGATCCGCAGACTGGCCGGGATCGTCATGGTCGGACCGTTCTTGACACGCCGAAGGCCCCGGTCCGCACCGAGCAGCCGGAGACCGGGGGTGCGCAGCAGGCGGGCCAGGGCGATGCGGAGTTCGAAGTCGGCGAGTTCGGCCCCGGGGCAGCGGCGGGTTCCGGTGCCGAAAGGGAGGTAGCGGCTGCCACTGGGTTTGTGGCACAGGAAACGGCCGGGATCAAAGCGCTCCGGGGCCGGGTAGAGGTCCGGCCGGTGGTGCACCAGGTGGATGGCGGGAACGAGTTCGGTGCCGGCCGGGATGTGGTGGCCGTCCCAATCGAAGTCCTCGGGGACGACGCGCGCCAGACCGGCGGGGACGACGGAACC
Organism: Streptomyces spectabilis; assembly: GCF_008704795.1. NCBI lineage: Bacteria > Bacillati > Actinomycetota > Actinomycetes > Kitasatosporales > Streptomycetaceae > Streptomyces > Streptomyces spectabilis. The sequence continues at coordinate 3,482,798 of NZ_CP023690.1, forward strand.
GTGCCGCAGGGTTTCGGCGCACACCGCGCCGAGGTAGGGGAGGCGGGCGATGTCCGCGTGAACAGGGGCGGCCCCCAGGGAGTCGATCGCCCGCACCAGCCGCCGCCGGATGCGAGGGTGGAGTTCGAGCTGGTACAGGGCCCAGGCCAGGGCGCTCGCGGTGGTGTCATGGCCCGCGATGAGCAAGGTCATGATGTGGCCGCGGATCTGTTCGTCGGGTGGTGCGGGCTCAGCGGTGGCCAGCTGGAACAGCAGATCGGTGCGGGAGGGATCGGGGACGGCCCGCGCTGACGCGGTCTCCTCCGTGACGATCCGCTGGAGCCGGGCCAGCAGCGGGGCCATCCGGCCGAGCAGCTGCCCCCGGTCGGCGTCCGGTGCGGTGGCCGGCTCGTACATCAGGTCCATGACGTCGATGAGCAGGCCCGCACACTCCTCGCGACGGGCCTCGGACAGCGGGCCGAAGCACACCCGGACGATCAGACGCAGGGTGATCTCGTGAGCGAGCCGGATCACCGGGCGGGCGCGCCCGCGCAACCGGGCCATCGCGCCGTCGACGATCTCGTCGACGGCGGGACCCAGCGCCCGCAGCGGCACCCCGTGCAGCGGGGGCGCCAACAGCAGCCGGACCGCCCGGTGCTCCTCCCCGGTGAGATAGGGCAACGCCTGAGCACCGATCACCGGACGGAAGTAGAGCGTGCCCCGCGCGTCCCACGATGTGCGGTCGCCGATGAACAGCGCCCGGACCGCACCGGGGTCACTGACATAGACCCGTGGCGGCTCGCCCTCGGCCCGCAGGGTGAACACCGGTCCGAAGACGCGGGCGTACTCCTCCCAGGCGACGAGCTGCCGTTCGCTCTCCATACGGCTCAGCTCGCCGGACGTCAGGCGCGGTCCGGCGGGCAACCCCGCACCGGCCGGGCGCACCGCTGACGCACCCGGCCCCGGACGGGACCGAGAGGGAAGCCTGTTCTCCTCAGCCATGAGCGGGTCTCACCTCCGTAAGAACAGCACGCGCAGGGCCGGCCCCATGCCGTTGGGACTCGAACTGCCGGTGCGCGGGCTTTTACGTCGCTCGGGCTCTCGCCACCAGGCGGATGCGGGCGTTCCCGGGCCTCTGTGTGATGCGCACATGGGGCCTGACCGCCCGTCCGGAGGCCGGATGGATCTGCGAGCGTTGCAGGAGTGTGGCCAGCACGATGCCGGTCTGGGTGAGGCCGTAGACGTCCCCGATGCACTTGCGGGCGCCGACGCCGAACGGCATGTAGGCGTCGCGCTGCGGGCGGCCGGTGCGGTTCTCGGTCCAGCGGTCGGGGTCGAAGCGGTCGGGGTCGGGGAATGTTTCGGGATCCCGGTGCAGGACGTAGGCGCTGAGGAAGACGTCGGAGCCGGCGGGCAGCAAGTGCTCGCCGAGCGGCGCCTCGGCGCGGGTGGTCCGGCTGACCAGCCAGACCGGAGGGTAGAGGCGCAGTACTTCGCTGACGATCCGCTTCAGCAGCGGCAGTCGTGCCAGGTCGTCGTGGATGGGCGGTTTGCCGCCGAGTACGTCGTCGATCTCGTTGTGCGCGCGGGCTGCTGTCCCCGGGTGGGTGGCGAGGAGGTGGAGCGCCCAGCCCATCACCGATCCGGTCGTCTCGATGCCGCCGATCAGGAAGCCGAAGAGCTGGTCGCGCAGGGCGGTGTCGTCCGGGGCGAGATGGGTGCGGCCCTCCGGGGAAAGCAGGAGTGACAGGAGGTCGGGGTGGTCGGTCGCGTCGGTGCGGCGCATCGCGATCATGTCGGTGATGGCCTGGTGGATCGTGTCGATGGAGTGCCGGAAGCGCCGGTTGCCGGAGGTGGGCAGCCGTCCGGCCGCGGGCGCCAGCATCTGGGTGGCCAGCCCGGAGATGACCACGGGGAAGTGGCGCTGGAACACCTTGGCGGCCTCGGCCGAACCGGGCCCCAGGAAGAGCGTGCGGGCCAGGGCGTCCATCGACAGTGCGGTCATCTCCTCGGCAGCGTCGATGACGGTGCCGTTGGTCCACCGGGCGGCCCGGGCGAGGGCGACGTCGCGGAAGGTCTCGGCGTAGCCGGGCATGCGGGAGTGGTGGAACGCCTGCTGGAGGATGGGGCGCTGGCGGCGGTGGGCGGCGGCCGGGCAGGTGGGCAGGCTGTCGCCGACCAGGCGGATGAACAGGTCGAGGACAGGGCCTCCCATGTCGAAGTGCTCTCCGCTGCCGTCCAGTTGGACCTGCCGGGCCAGGGCCGGGGCGGTGATCACGTAAGCCGGTCTGCGGCCGAGAGAGATCCGCACGAGCGGGCCGTGACGGCGCTGGGCGCCGATGAACCCCATCGGATCTCGGGCCAGGGAGAGGAGGTGCCCGACGAGGGGCAGCGCGCCGGGTGACCTGGGCACGGGCACGGTGGTGTTCACATGATCCTCCGCCTCGGTCGTCCGCAGGCGTCCGCGGGAAGACCCGGTTGGGGAAGGTGCGCGAGCTTGGCCGCTCCAGATCCGCCCTTACCCCGTTCCCGACGGCCGTACATGCCCAGCCGGAAACACTCGGACGCACGGTAGGCGCACAGTCCGCCCCATTCGTACGCCCGTTCATGCCGCGGTGCGCCGTTGCGTGCCCATGGCTCCGGTTCGGACGGTGGTTCCGACCCGTGTCAAAGCCAGCCTCAGCCTGCTCCGCCTTGCCTGTCCCCGGCCCCAGCGACGAAGGGCGGCCACCATGTCCGCACCCCCCACCCCCAAAGACGTCGGCGCCATGTACGACGCCCTCACCGACCTGCTGTCCCAGGCCCTCGGCGACAACATCCACGCCGGCTACTGGCAGGACGCCCAGGACACGAGCAACGTGGCGCAAGCCGCGGACCGCCTCACCGGGCTGGTGGGACAGCGGCTGCGGACCGGAGCCGGGCAGCACGTCCTCGATGTCGGCTGCGGCAGCGGCCGTCCCGCCGTCCGGATAGCCGCGGCCTCGGGCTCCCGGGTCACCGGCATAACCGTCAGCGGGCACCAGCTGAGCCTGGCCCGGGCCCGGCCCGAGGCGTCGGCCCCCGACGGCATGCTGGAGTTCCGGCAGGCCGACGCCATGCGGCTGCCCTTCCCCGACGCCTCGTTCGACGCCGCGTACGCCATCGAGTCCCTGCTGCACATGTCCGACCAGCGCACCGCCCTGGCCCACCTGGCCCGCGTCCTGCGGCCCGGAGGACGGCTCGTGGTGGCGGACCTGTGTCTGAGCACCGTGCCGCACGGTGCGGACGCGGACGACGTGGCCGCCGCCTCCCAGGTGTTCCAGGTCTCCTCGATCGCCTCCCCCGACGAGTACCGCACTCTCCTGGAAGAGGCGGGCTTCAAAGTCGAGGAGTTCTCCGACATCGCCCCGCACGTCCGCCGGACCTACGCCGTCGTCGCCCGCACCATGTGCCAAGCGGGCGAGAGCATCGGCGGTGAACTCGCCGTCCAGCTGGACGGCGCGGCGGCCTCGGTCGAACGGTTCGGCACCCTGGACTGCATCGGCTACGCACTGGTGACCGCCGTCCGCCCCTGACTACCGACATCACCTCCTGGAGCAAGGAACGCGACCGCAGGGAGGTTTCCTGACCATTCCTGACGGACTGACCCGCACCGCCTCCCTCCCCCCCCCGCTCGTCCGGTACATGGACGACCTGGGAGTGTGCATCCGGGGCGCGATCGACTGGAGCCTGAGCACCCGGCCGAACAGCGATGGCGCGGCCCCGGCCTTCCGCCCCGGCGGCTGGGCCGACTCTCCCTGCGACCAGGTGCCCGAGCCGCTGCCCCACCCATCCGTGTCCTGGCGATGGCAGCACACCCCCGGACCCGGGTGACCGCACCCGCCCACCACCGACCGAGGGAGAAACCCCGTGTCCCCTAGCCCGCGGTCGGCCCAACCGACCGTTCACGTGATCGACAGCCGCCGTACCGATCCGTACCGGGAGAAGGTCGAGTACACCTACGACGACCCGCCCTGGATGTGGGAGAAGGCGCTGGGGCCGGACAACCTGCTCTTCCAGTTCGGCCTCTTCCCCCCGGAGGAACTCGCCGCGGGGCCAGTGCGCGGCTCGGTCGGTCCGTCCGAGGTGCGGCACTTCGAGAAGCAGCTGGAGATCGCCGGCCTGGCCGGCCCGGACCGGCCCCGCTTGCACCGGATTCTGGACCTGGGCTGCGGCTGGGGATTCCTCTCCCGCTACCTGGCACGCCGCTTCCCCGAAGCCGTACACGTCGACGCGGTCAACATCAGCGCACGGCAACTGGACCACTGCGCCGGGAAACTCGCCACGGAGCCGGACCTCGCCGACCGGGTACGCCTGTTCCTGTGCGACGGACAGGACGTGGACCTGCTGCCCGCCCCCAAGGTCTCGTACGACCTGGTCGTGGTGCGGGGGGTCTACACGCACTTCCTCCACGCCGTCTTCGACGCATCGGTCGGCGCGGTCGCCAAACGGCTGCGCCCCGGCGGTCTGCTGGTGGTCTCCGACACCCTCTACAAGACCGACCTGTCCACCTACCGGCCCGCCATACCCGACACCGTCGACCGTCTGGCCTGCGGCAACCGCAAGTCGCCCGCCTACTTCGCCCGGGTCCTGGAAGAGCACGGCCTGATCCTGGAGGACATGCGGATCACACCGTCCAACGCCGAGGTCATCCACTGGTTCGGCAAGGTCCGGCTCAACATCGAGCACCACTTCCCCGGCGGCGTCACCGGCCCCATCGAGGAGCTACGGGAGATGGCCGTCAGCTTCTCCGCCGCCCTCGCCGCGGACAAGGCGTCGGTGTACTCGATCATCACCAGGCGCGCGGCATGACCTCCGGCGGCAGCTCGAGGCGCAGGTCGCGGGCGATGGCGTCGCGGGGGGCCTTGGGGGGGTGCGTGGAGGTTCCCGCGGGCGGGGCCGACGGGCGTCGCCGTGCCGGGTTACAAGTTACAGATTTCAGAACTTGAAATCTGTAACCGGGGGGTGCATGCTGGAGGGGCGGTGCGGTGCTCCCCCGGGGAGGCGCATCGCGCCACCCTGATCCAGCACACCCCCAGGAGCCCTCATGCGCACCCTGAAGCTCGGCGCCGCCGGTCCCGTTTCGTCCGCTCTCGGGCTCGGCTGCATGGGCATGTCCGCGTTGTACGGCGAGGCGGACCGGGACGAGTCGATCGCCACGATCCACGCCGCTCTCGACGCGGGGGTGACCCTGCTCGACACCGGCGACTTCTACGCCATGGGACACAACGAGCTGCTCATCGGCGAAGCCCTGCGGAGCGCGCCCGCCGCGCACCGCGAGAAGGCGCTGACCAGCGTGAAGTTCGGCGCCCTCCGGGACCCGGACGGCGGCTGGGCCGGGTACGACGGCCGCCCGGCCGCGGTGAAGAACTTCGCCGCGTACTCGCTGCAGCGCCTCGGCGTCGACCACATCGACGTGTACCGCATCGCCCGCGTCGACGAGACCGTGCCGATCGAGGAGACCGTCGGCGCCATCGCCGAGCTGGTCGAGAAGGGGCACGTGCGGCACATCGGCCTTTCGGAAGTGAGCGCGGAGACCCTGCGCCGGGCCGCCGCCGTCGCGCCGATCTCGGACCTCCAGATCGAGTACTCCCTGATCTCGCGCGGCATCGAGGACGAGATCCTGCCCACCGCCGCCGAGCTCGGCATCGGCGTGACCGCGTACGGCGTGCTCTCGCGCGGCCTGATCTCCGGGCACTTCGAGCGCGACCGCAAGCTCGCCGCGAACGACTTCCGCGGCGTCAGCCCCCGCTTCCAGGGCGAGAACCTCCAGCGCAACCTCGACCTGGTCGACGCCCTGCGCAAGATCGCCGACGCGAAGGGCGTGAGCGTCGCACAGATCGCGATCGCCTGGGTGCTCGCGCAGGGTCCGCGGTTCGGCGCGAGCATCGTGCCGCTGGTCGGCGCCCGCCGCCGGGACCGCCTCGCCGAGGCCCTCGGCGCCCTGGACGTCCGGCTCGACGCCGGGGACCTGGCCGCCGTCGAGGAGGCCGTGCCCGCGGGCGCGGCCGCGGGCGACCGCTACCCCGAGGCGCAGATGGCGCACCTCGACAGCGAGCGCTGACCGGGGCTCCGACGGCGGCGGGTACCGTCTTGACCATGGCTCCGACCGAAACCCTGACCGCCGAGCGCATCCTCGCCACGACCGAGGACGTGCTGCGCCGCCACGGCGCCGCCAAGGCGACCGTGGTGGACGTGGCCCGCGCGCTCGGCGTCAGCCACGCCGCCGTCTACCGCCACTTCCGTACGAAGGCGGCGCTGCGGGAGGCGGTCACCAAGCGCTGGCTGGACCGGACGACGGCCGAGCTGAAGCTGGTCGTCGAGGACCGGTCGATACCGGCGGACGAACGGCTGCGCGGCTGGTTCACGGCCCTGTTCGCGGCCAAGCGCAAGAAGGCGGGCGACGACCCGGAGCTGTTCGCGACGTACGAGGTCCTGCTCGGCGAGAACAGCGACGTGGTGGAGGAGCACATCGCCGACCTCGTCGGGCATCTGCGCCTGATCGTCGAAGAGGGCGTCGCGCGGGGCGAGTTGGTCGCCCCCGTCGCGGACCCGGAGCTCACGGCGCGCGCGGTCTTCGACGCCACCGGCCGGTTCCACGACCCCTGTTACTCCCGCGAGTGGTTCAAGCCGGGCATCGACGAGGCCTTCACGGCGGTGGTCGAGCTGACGCTCGCCGCCCTCCGGCCCTGAGTTCCCGGCGGTTTCGGCGTTTCGCTGCGCCCCGCCCGCCCCTCCTGATTGCCTGGCCCCACCCATCACTCAGGCAGACAGGAGGGGCCAAGTGGCTTTAGGGGCAAGGGAGTTGGCGACGGACACGCAGACGGTGACGGAGGCGGAGTACGACTACGTCGTCGTGGGAGCGGGATCCGCCGGATGCGTCGTCGCGGCCCGGCTCAGCGAGGAGCGGGACCGCACCGTGCTGCTCCTCGAAGCGGGCCCCGAGCGCACCAAGGCGGATCTCGCGACGCCGTACGCGTGGCCGTCGCTCATGGGCGGCGAGGCCGACCACGGCTACCGGACCGTGCCGCAGCCGGGCGTCGGCGGAATCTCGCTGCCGTGCCCGAGGGGGCGGGCGCTCGGCGGGTCGAGCGCCATCAACGGCATGGTGTTCCTGCGCGGGCACCGCGCGGACTACGACCGCTGGGCGGCGGCGGGCTGCGCGGGCTGGGGCTTCGAAGAGCTGCTCCCCCACTTCATGCGGATGGAGTCGGTGCCCGGCGGCGACCGGGCGTACCGCGGGGACGCCGGGCCGCTGCGGGTCGCGCCCGCGCGGCCCGAGGACGCCAACCCGCTGTCCGCGGCCTTCGTCGAGGCCGCCGTCGCGGCGGGCCACGCGCGCACCGACGACTTCAACGGCGCGGCACAGGAAGGCGTCGGCTGGCCGGACCTGACGATCGCCGACGGGGTGCGGCAGAGCGCGGCCGACGCCTATCTGCGGCCGCTCGACGGCACCCGGCCGAACCTCACGGTGTCCGCCGACTCCCGTGCGCGCCGCCTCCTCTTCGAGAGCGACGGCGAAGGCGAGCGGTGCACGGGCGTGGAGTTCATCCGCGGGGGCGCCCGGGTCACCGCGCGCGCCCGCGCCGAGGTGATCGTGTGCGCGGGAGCCGTCGACTCGCCCCGCCTGCTGCTGCTCTCGGGCATCGGCCCCGCCGACGAGCTGCGCGCGGCGGGCGTCCCCGTCCGGCACGAGCTGCCGGGCGTGGGCCGCGGCCTTCAGGACCATCCGCTGTGCGGGGTGGTGTTCGAGGCGGACCGCCCGATCCCGGCGGGCAGGGCGAACCTCTCGGAGGCCTCGTTGCACTGGCGCAGCGAGGCGTCGCTGCCGGGCCCGGACATGCAGCTCCTGTGCGTCCACGTCCCGTATCACCCGCCGACGCTCGCGGCGCCCGAGAACTGCTTCACGCTGGGCGTGGCCACGGTGCCGCGCGCCCGGGGCGCGGTGCGGATCGCGGACGCGGACCCGGACACGCCCCCGCTGATCGACCCGGGCTATCTGGCCGACGAGGACGACGTACGGCGCATGCTGCACGGCATCGAGGTGGCGCGGGAGGTCGCGGCGGCCGGTCCCCTCGCCGACTGGGGAGCCCGGGAGGTGCTGCCGGGCCAGGCGCGCTCACGCGCGTTCCTGACCGCGGCGACGGGACCGTACTTCCATCTGGCGGGCAGCTGCGCGATGGGCACGGGATCGGACGCGGTGGTCGATCCGGAGCTGCGGGTGCGGGGCCTGAGCGGCCTGCGCGTGGCGGACGCGTCGGTGATGCCCTCGATCGTGTCCGTGAACACGAACGCGGCGGCCCTGGTGATCGGCGAGAAGGCGGCGGACCTGGTCCGGTCCGGAGGCTAGGGCCTGCCCGCCGGGTTCACCGTCGCCTGGTGGGTGCGCTCCAGGTGTTCCGCGGCCTTGAGCCAGGGCAGGAAGCGCGCCCTCGCGCGCCAGCCGCACGTGTCGCAGACGAGCTGCCGCCGCACCCCCGCCCGCAGGAGGCGTACGACGTACGCGCGCCCGTGCTGGTCCCATCTGCTGACCTTGCTCGTGGCCCTCGGCTGCATGGCCCTCAGTGTGCACCGGAGCCCCCGGTTCCGTTCCTGGAACCGGGGGCTCGGTGGCAGATCTCGGTCGCGTCAGCAGCCGACGAGACGCGTGGCGAGGTAGCCCTCGATCTGGTCGAGGGAGACGCGCTCCTGCTTCATGGTGTCGCGCTCGCGCACGGTCACCGCGTTGTCCTCGAGGGTGTCGAAGTCGACGGTGACGCAGAACGGCGTGCCGATCTCGTCCTGGCGGCGGTAGCGGCGGCCGATGGCGCCCGCGTCGTCGAACTCGATGTTCCAGTTCTGCCGGAGCGCGGCGGCGAGGCCCTTGGCCTTCGGCGACAGCTCCGGGTTGCGGGACAGCGGCAGGACCGCGGCCTTCACCGGGGCGATGCGCGGGTCGAAGCGCATGACCGTGCGCTTCTCCAGCTTGCCCTTGGCGTTGGGCGCCTCGTCCTCGACGTACGAGTCGAGCAGGAAGGCCAGCATGGTGCGGCCGACACCGGCGGCGGGCTCGATGACGTACGGAGTCCAGCGCTCGCCGGCCTCCTGGTCGAAGTACGACAGGTCCTGGCCGGAGGCCTTGGCGTGCGCGGACAGGTCGTAGTCGGTGCGGTTGGCGACGCCCTCCAGCTCGCCCCACTCGCTGCCGCCGAACTGGAAGCGGTACTCGATGTCAGCGGTGCGCTTGGAGTAGTGGGAGAGCTTCTCCTTCGGGTGCTCGAACCACCGCATGTTCTCCTCGCGCAGGCCGAGACCGGTGTACCAGTTCCAGCGCTGCTCCATCCAGTACTCCTGCCACTTCTCGTCCTCGCCCGGCTTGACGAAGAACTCCATCTCCATCTGCTCGAACTCGCGGGTGCGGAAGATGAAGTTGCCGGGCGTGATCTCGTTGCGGAAGGACTTGCCCATCTGGGCGATGCCGAACGGCGGCTTGCGCCGCGACGTCGTCTGCACCTGGGAGAAGTTGGTGAAGATGCCCTGCGCGGTCTCGGGGCGCAGATAGGCGACCGAGCCGGAGTCCTGGGTCGGGCCGAGGTGCGTGGAGAGGAGGCCGGAGAACTGCTTGGGCTCGGTGAACTGGCCCTTGGTACCGCAGTTCGGGCAGTTGATGTCCGCGAGGCTCTCGGGCGCGCGGCCCTTCTTCTCCTCGTACGCCTCCTCCAGGTGGTCGGCGCGGTAGCGCTTGTGACAGGAGGTGCACTCGGTCAGCGGGTCCGTGAAGGTGGCGACGTGGCCGGAGGCCTGCCAGACCTCGGTGGCCAGGATCACGGACGAGTCGATGCCGACGACGTCTTCACGCGAGGTGACCATGTAGCGCCACCACTGGCGCTTGATGTTCTCCTTCAGCTCGACGCCCAGCGGTCCGTAGTCCCAGGCGGCGCGCTGGCCGCCGTAGATCTCGCTGCAGGGGAAGACGAAGCCTCGGCGCTTGCTCAGGCTGACGATGGTGTCGATCTTGTCGGCGGCCACGGTGCTCTCTTCATTACGACGACGACGAAGCGGTGCCCCTGCCGGGGCGGCTCCAGGAGCGAATGCCTCAGGTTACCGGCGCCCGCACCCCCCGGATCAAATCGGTTCGCCCCCCGGCCGGTTCCCTCCCGCCCACCCGCCCCATCTCCTCCGCCTTCGCCCCATTCCCCGAGCGGCCGCCCGCCGCCCTTCGCGTGCCCGCCGCTGCCGCGGCGGGTTCTCTCCCACCCGCCCACCCGTTCCCACCCCGGTGCCCCGGCCGGGCCCCGACCTGGCGGCCGTCCGCCGTCGTCCGGTGCGGGGGTGGGTGGGCCGGGACCAGGGGCGCTCCGCGTGAGGCCGGGCACAGGAGGGGGCCGTTTGTTGACAATCGTTTCCATAATTGTTGAAAATGACTGTCATGAACGTACGACGCCACCTCATACCCCGCACCGCCCTCGCCGCCACGGCGGTCCTCGGCCTCGCCACCCTCTCGGCGTGCGCCTCCGACGACGCCGCGGCCACGAACAACAAGGGCAAGCTCGACGTGGTGGCGTCGTTCTACCCCATGCAGTACCTCGCGGAGCGGATCGGCGGGAAGCACGTCGAGGTCACCGGCCTCACCGAGCCCGGCCAGGAGCCGCACGACCTGGAGATCAGCGCCAAGCAGCGCGCCCAGCTGGAGGAGTCCGACGCGGCCCTCTACCTCAAGGGCCTCCAGCCGAACGTGGACGAGGCGATCAGCCAGTCCGGCATCAAGACGAAGATCGACGCGGCGTCCCTCACGAGCCTGGAGAAGCACGGCACCGAGGTGGGCGGCCACGCCGAGGAGCACGACGAGCACGCCGAGGACGAGCACGGCGGGCACGAGGGCCACGACCACGGGCACGACCACGGCGGCAAGGACCCCCATATCTGGCTGGATCCGGTCAGGTACGCCGAGGTCGCCGAGGGCGTCGGCAAGGCTTTCGCGAAGGCCGACCCTAAGCACAGGGCCACGTACGAGAAGAACACCGAGGCCCTGGTGAAGAAGCTCAAGGGCCTCGACACGGAGTTCGAGAACGGCCTGAAGGACACCAAGTCCAAGGTCTTCATCACCACCCACGCGGCCTTCGGCTACCTCGCCGAGCGCTACGGCCTCACCGAGGAGGCCATCACCGGGCTCGACCCGGAGGGCGAGCCGAGCGCGAACCGCGTCCGTGAGCTCCAGAAGATGGCGAAGGCCGACGGCGTGACGACGGTGTTCTACGAGACGCTCGTGAGCGACAAGACCGCCAGGACCCTCGCGGACGACGCGAAGCTGAAGACGGACGTACTCGACCCGATCGAGGGCATCACGGAGAAGTCCCGGGGTGACGACTACGTCCAGGTGATGCGGTCGAACCTGAAGTCCCTGCGCACGGCGCTCGGCGCCAAGTGACCACCGGCCGAGGGCGGACGCCCTCCGGAAAGGGGCACGACATGGACGAAGCCAGGAGTGGTGAGCCCGTCATATCCCTGCGCCGGGTGACCGCCGAGCTCGGCGCGCGCCCGGTCCTGCGCGGCATCGACCTCACGGTCGGCGCCGGCGAGGTCGTCGCGCTGCTCGGCGCGAACGGCTCGGGCAAGTCCACCGCGGTGCGCACGGTCATCGGCCAGGTGCCGGTGACGGGCGGCGAGATCGAGATCTTCGGTACGCCGCGCCGCCGCTTCCGCGACTGGGCCCGCGTGGGCTACGTACCGCAGCGCACCACGGCCGCGGGCGGCGTGCCCGCCACGATCACCGAGGTGGTGGCGTCGGGCCGGCTCTCGCGCGCCCGCTTCGGCGTGCTGCGCAGGTCCGACCGGGACGCCGTGCGGGACGCCCTGGAGCAGGTCGGCATGGCGGACCGGGCGAAGGACTCCGTGAACGCCCTCTCCGGCGGCCAGCACCAGCGGGTGCTCATCGCCCGCGCCCTGGTGTCCGAGCCCGATCTGCTGATCATGGACGAGCCGATGGCGGGCGTGGACCTCGCGAGCCAGGAGGTCCTGGCCGCCACCCTGCGCCGCCAGGTGGAGCGCGGCACGTCCGTCCTGCTCGTGCTGCACGAGCTGGGCCCCTTGGAGCCGCTGATCGACCGCGCGGTGGTGCTGCGCGACGGCTGCGTGCTGCACGACGGGCCGCCGCCGAAGGCCGTGGGCCAGCACGCGCTGCCCGGCCACGACCACGTACATCCGCACGACGCCGACGCGGCCCCCGTCCGCACCGGCCTGCTGACCTGAGGACCCGGCGATGGAAATCCTGAACTACGCGTTCATGCAGCGGGCGCTGCTCGCGGCCGTCCTCGTCGGCATCACCGCCCCGGCCGTCGGCATCTATCTGGTGCAGCGCCGCCAGGCCCTGATGGGCGACGGAATCGGCCATGTGGCGATGACGGGCGTCGGCCTCGGCTTCCTGCTGTCCACGTCCCCGGTGTGGATGGCGACGGCCGTCGCCGTCGTCGGCGCCGTGGTCATGGAGCTGATCCGCTGGTACGGCCGCACGCGCGGCGACATCGCGCTCGCGATGCTGTTCTACGGCGGCATGGCGGGCGGCGTGATGTTCATCAACCTCGCGCCGGGCGGTTCGAACGCGAACCTCAGCTCGTATCTGTTCGGCTCGCTCTCCACCGTCTCCGAGGACGACGTGACGGCGATCTGTCTGCTCGCCGCGTTCGTGGTGCTCGTCACCGTCGGCCTGCGCCGCCAGCTGTTCGCGGTGAGCCAGGACGAGGAGTTCGCGCGGGTCACGGGCCTGCCGGTGCGGGTGCTCAACCTCCTCGTCGCGGTCACCGCGGCGGTCACCGTCACCGTGGCCATGCGCGTGGTGGGCCTGCTCCTCGTGTCGGCCCTGATGGTGGTCCCGGTGGCGGCGGCGCAGCAGCTCACCCGGAGCTTCGCGGCGACGTTCGCGATCGCGGTGGCGATCGGCGTCTCCGTGACCATCGGCGGCACCGTCACCTCGTACTACCAGGACGTGCCGCCCGGAGCGACGATCGTGCTCCTGACGATCGGGGTGTTCATCGCCCTGACGATCCTGGCCGCACCGCTCGCCCGCCGGAGAGCGCGGTCCCAGGCCAGGGGCGACGCGGCGTGCACGGCGGACGTGCCGGGCGCGCGAGGCACCGCGGACGGGATCAAGGTCTGAGGCGGCCCTCGGCGGGGCAGTGATCGAAGAGGCGTGGTCCAGACCGCGCCGGATCACTGTCCGAGAGCACTCTGGTCACGGCCGTGTATCGACCTGGCACAATGGCGGGGCGAGAGACGACCTGTGACAGCTGTGCGGAAGAGCGCTGAGGAGGCATCTGTGACGACGGCGGGACCCCCCGTGCGAGGCCGGGCCACACGGCAACGAGCCGCGGTGGCAGCGGCTCTCGACGAGGTGGACGAGTTCCGCAGCGCGCAGGAGCTCCACGACATGCTCAAGCACCGCGGCGACTCGGTCGGCCTGACGACGGTCTACCGCACGCTCCAGTCCCTCGCGGACGCGGGCGAGGTGGACGTCCTGCGGACGAACGACGGCGAGTCGGTCTACCGCCGCTGCTCGACCGGCGAGCACCACCACCACCTGGTGTGCCGCATGTGCGGCAAGGCCGTGGAGGTCGAGGGCCCGGCGGTGGAGAAGTGGGCGGAGGCCATCGCCGCGGAGCACGGGTATGTGAACGTGGCGCACACGGTCGAGATCTTCGGCACCTGTGCGGAGTGCGCCAAGAAGTAGCGGTACGCAGGAGGGCCCGCACCGTCGCTGACGGTGCGGGCCCTTTGCCGTGGGGCGCCTAGCTCTTCTTGAGCTGGTCCTCGTTCGGGATCGCGCCGCCGAAGCGGCGGTCGCGCGAGGCGTACTCCAGGCACGCCCGCCACAGGTCGCGCCGGTCGAAGTCCGGCCACAGGACGTCCTGGAAGACCATCTCGGCGTACGCGCTCTGCCAGATCAGGTAGTTGGAGGTGCGCTGCTCGCCGCTCGGGCGCAGGAACAGGTCCACGTCCGGCATGTCCGGGTAGTACAGGTACTTCGCGAGGGTCTTCTCGCTGACCTTGGACGGGTCGAGCCGCCCGGCGCGCACGTCCTCCGCGAGGGCCTTCGCGGCGTCGGCGATCTCGGCGCGGCCGCCGTAGTTCATGCAGAAGTACAGCGTCAGCCTGTCGTTGTCCTTGGTCTGCTCCTGGGCCACCAGGAGCTCGTTGGCCACGGACTTCCACAGCTTGGGCATGCGGCCCACCCAGCGCACGCGCACGCCGAGTTCGTCGAGCTGGTCGCGGCTCTTGCGGATGAAGTCCCGGTTGAAGTTCATGAGGAAGCGCACCTCGTCGGGCGACCGCTTCCAGTTCTCCGTCGAGAACGCGTACAGGGAGATGCTCCCGACGCCCATCTCGATCGCGCCCTGGAGGACGTCCAGGACGCGCTCGGCGCCGACCTTGTGCCCCTCGGTGCGCGGCAGGCCGCGCTCCTTGGCCCACCGGCCGTTGCCGTCCATGACGACGGCGACGTGCCGCGGGACGAGCTCGCCGGGGATCTTCGGCGGCCGCGCGCCCGAGGGGTGGGGCTCGGGCGACGTGTACTCACGGCGGGACCGTCCGAGGATTCCGCGTCGTGCCATAAGGACCTACTCCCAGTTCTTCGCGATCCGCGCGGTCCGCGCGCCGCTCCGCTACGCCTGCTACTTCTCGACGTACCGCAGCGAGCGCAGGCCGCGCTCCAAGTGCCAGTGCAGATAAGCCGATACGAGTCCGCTGCCCTCGCGCGCGTGCCGGGCCTCGCAGGCGTCCGCCGTCCGCCAGTCTCCCGTCAGGAGCGCCGCGAGGTGCGCGAGGGTCTCCGCCGACGGTACGACGCTGCCCGGCACCCGGCAGTCCACGCAAATCGAGCCGCCCGCGGCGACCGAGAAGAAGCGGTTGGGGCCCGGCATGCCGCATTTGGCACAGTCGGTGAAGCTGGGCGCGTAGCCGTTCACGGCGAGGGAGCGCAGCAGGAAGGCGTCGAGGACGAGGTGCGGCTCGTGCTCGCCGCGCGCGAGCGTCCGCAAGCCGCCGACCAGCAGCAGATACTGCTGCACCGCGGGCTCGCCCTCGTGGTCGGTGAACCGCTCCGCCGTCTCCAGCATGGCCGTGCCCGCGGTGTACCGGGCGTAGTCGGCCACGATGCCGCCACCGTACGGAGCGATCAGCTCGCTCTGTGTGCACAGCGGCAGGCCGCGCCCGATCAGCTCGCTGCCCCGCGCGAAGAACTGCACGTCCACGTGCGAGAACGGCTCCAGGCGCGCCCCGAACTTCGACTTCGTCCTGCGCACGCCCCGGGCCACGGCCCGCACGCGTCCGTGCCCGCGCGTGAGCAGCGTGATGATGCGGTCCGCCTCACCCAGCTTCTGGGTGCGCAGCACGACACCGTCGTCACGGAACAGGCTCATGGGCCCATTGTCCCGCACCCCACGGCCCCGACGGCCCGGGGCCGTCGCCCCCCCCTGCTTCGCCGCGTACCTCCGCCTGCCACCCGGTAGCGTACGAGGACCAGTCCCGCAGACCGGAGGCTTCATGAGCGCGCAGCCCGACGGCCCCTACGGCCCGCTGATCCCGATGCCCGAGCTGACCCCCGACGCGCTGCGCGCCGCCGTGGCCAAGATCGCGCCCAGCCGGGTTCCCGCGCTCACCCAGCACCTCTTCGAGGCGACGACGAACGCGCAGCAGGTCCAGAGCCTCGCCCCGCTGCGCTCGTTCATCCACTCCTGGGCCGTCTTCGTGGCAATCGAGCGGCACCCGCAACGCGCCGCCCGGCTGCGAGAGCTTGAGCGCTTCGTCAGCACCGGCGAAGGCGACCCCATGAACGCCGTGACGGAGATCCGCGAGATCTGGGAAGCCGCGGAAGCCGAGGCCGGACTCCGGTGAGCGACCGGACCTGGGACTGGAACCCGAGCGAGGAGTACCTCACCGAAGGGCTGCCGCCCGGCGTGGTCGCCGAAGTCGAACGCCTGGCCACCGAGCTCGCCGCCCTCGGCCCGGACAGCGTGCGGGTCGGCAGGCCGGTCGACCGCGAAGGCGGCCTTCGCGAGTTCGACTTCCTCGCCGGGCGCGGCTTCATCAGCTTCCTCGCCGTCCCCCGCCACGAGTGTGTCTACGTCTGCCACATCACCTGGTCCGGCTGACGGCGGGGCCCTGCCTCAAGGCACCTCCCCCCGGCTGCGTGCGTTCGCGTACGCCGTCGCCGCGCGCAGGCGCTCCGCCGACGTCGCCGTCCGCAGTTTCTCCGGGGCGCAGTCCCACTCCCGCCCGCCTCCGTACGGGCGCAGCTGTACGTACGGCCCCTCGTGGCCCATCACCCTGCCGACCCTGCCGGACCGGGTGTCCACCGCGTACGTCCCGATGGGGAGCCTCATGGGTGCGCCCCCTCGGCCGGAAGCCGCGCGAAGGTCGCCGGGTCCACCCGCAGCGACGGCAACGAAATTCCCGCCCTCTCCAGGGCAGCGCGCAATTCTTTCACCGTGTCCTCCGCCTCTTCCACACATGCCGCCGAGTGCGACTCGCCGGCGGCGCCATTCGCCGTCACGTGGCTCCCCTTAGCCGTCGAATTTCACGCTTCGTGTCTCCACGGTGACGCAGTGCGTCTAGAGTTGGCAGGAGTCTGTGCTCTACAACGTCGGCGCAGAGGAGGGGAGTTATCCATGGCCAAAGGTGCCCATGGGTCACGCCAGGCGGCCTGGGAGTTCTTCGGAACGGAGTTAAAGCGACGGCGCGAGAACGCGGGCCTCACCCAAGTGGACTTGGGGGCCCGCGTTTTTGTGTCCGGCGGCTACATCGGCCAATTCGAACAGGCCATTCGCAAGCCGCAGTTGGATGTGGCCCAGCGGATCGATGACGTCCTGCAAACCGATGGTTTTTTCGACCGGCTGTGGCGCAAGCTCATTCAGGATCAACCGTACGAGGAGTACTTCGCCCACGTCGCGGAGCTGGAGCGGCTGGCCACAAAGATCTGCGAGTTCGAGCCAGCGCTGGTTCCTGGCCTCCTCCAGACCCCCGAGTACGCACGAGCGCTCTACGTGGCAAGCAATCCGTTCGCCGCAGAGGAGTACATCGAGGAGCAGATCAGGGCTCGCATGGACCGGGCCCTGATCCTGAAGGACGCTACACGCCCGGTGTACTGGGCGATTCTGCACGAGACCGCCCTACGGGTGCCGGTTGGCGGCGCGGCCACCATGGCTGCGCAGTTGGACCGCCTCGCGGCGATGGTGCGGGAGCACAAGGTGTTGGTACAGGTACTCCCGTTCGTAGCTGGGGCCCATCCAAGGATGGGCAAGATGATGAAGCTGATGGACTTCGAGGACGCGCCGCCAACTGTCTATACGGAAGGCGTGCATTCGGGCAATCTGCTGGACGAACCAGCGGTGGTGAAGCGTGTACAGGGCTCCTACGATCTACTCAGGGCCGCCGCGTTGTCGCCGGAGGCGTCCCTGGCCCTGATCCGGACGGCGGCGGAGGACCACAGACGATGCGCGAGGCCGACCTGAGCACCGCCCAGTGGCACAAGAGCAGCTACAGCAGCGGCGACGGCGGTGAGAACTGCGTCGAAGTCGCCACCGGTGTGGATGGGGTGGTGCCGGTCCGGGACAGCAAAGTCCAGGGCGGCCGCGCCCTGGTGATAGGCGCGGCCGCCTGGAGGGCCTTCATCCGCGAGGTAGCCCGCTAGGGGGCACCCCCAAAGGGGCGCGGGGAACTGCGCGACCAGCCCCAGCGGAGCCGCAGGTCACGACGGCGCGGCCTCGCTGAAGCGGCGCAGCCTGGGCGCGGCGTCCACCGGCGCCGCGGCCACCGTGCGCGCGAGCCCGGCGATGTCGCCGGACTCGAACACGGCCCGGATGGGCACCCGCACCCCCATCTCCTTGCTGATCCTGCTGGTGAGCTGCGTCGCGAACAGGGAGTCGCCGCCCAGCTCGAAGAAGTTGTCGCTCATCCCGACCCGCTCGACGGAGAGCACCTCCTCGATCAGCCCGCACAACTTCCGCTGCTGCGGGGTGGACGGCGGGACATAGGCGGCCGCACCGACCTCGGGCGCGGGCAGCGCGCCCACGTCGAACTTGCCGTTGCTGGTCAGCGGCAGCGCGTCGAGGAGCATGAAGACGGCCGGGACCATGTGCTCGGGCAGCCGCTCCGACACGAAGGCACGCAGCCCCGGAACCGAAGGGGCCGCGCCGGAGCCGCCGAGCCGCTCCGGGACCACGTACGCCACGAGGCGTTTGCCCTGCCCCGACGCGTCATCGCGGGGCACGACCACCGCCTGGGACACCCCCTCGTGCCGCTCCAGGACGGCCTGCACCTCGCCCGGCTCGATGCGGAAGCCGCGGATCTTGACCTGGGCGTCGGCGCGGGCCCGGAACTCAAGGCGGCCCTCGGGCGTCCAGACGACCACGTCACCCGTGCGGTACATGCGCTCACCGGCCGCGCCGAACGGATCGGCCGGGAACCGCTCGGCGGTCAGGGCGTACCGGCCGTGGTAGCCCCGGGCCAGGTGGTCCCCGGCGACGTACAGCTCGCCGGGCGTCCCGGGCGGCACCGGCCGCAGCGCCCCGTCGAGGACGTAGAGCCGTGTGTTGTCCATGGGACGGCCGATGGGCACCACCGCGCCGACCTCCTCGGGCCCCGCCATGCGGTGGGTGGTGACGCCCACGGTCGTCTCGGTGGGGCCGTAGAGGTTGACGACCTTGGTGCCGGGGCAGGCGGCGAGGACCCGCTCCGCCGTGGCCGGGGGCAGCACGTCCCCGCCCGACCACACCTCGCGGAAGCCCGCGAAGACCTCGGGCTGCTCGTCGGCCACCACCCGGAACAGGCCCGTCGCGAACAGCGCCCCGGTCGGCCGGTGCTCCTCCACGATCGCGGCGAGGGTGGCGACGTCGAGACGTCCGGGCGGGGCGACGACGATGGCCCCGCCGTTGAGCAGGGGCACCCACAGTTCGTAGGTGGCGGCGTCGAAGGCCTGCGCCGACTGCATCAGGACCCGCTCGTGCGCGTCGCCCTCGTAGCAGCGGTCCGCGGCGAGCGTGGTCACGGCGCGGTGCGTGACGCTGACCCCCTTGGGCGTACCGGTCGAACCGGAGGTGTAGATGACGTAGGCGAGGCGGTCCGGGTGCCCGTGCCAGGACGGCGGCAGCGCCCCGTCCCCGGCGGCCGCGAGCGCCGCCACCGTGCCGGGGTCGCCCAGGACCAGGCGGGGGCAGTCGGCCGCGGGCAGCGCGGCCGCCGTCCGCACGTCGGTCACCAGCGCGGCGGGCGCGGCGTCGCGCAGCATGAACTCCAGGCGCGCGGCGGGATACCCCGGGTCGAGCGGCAGATAAGCGCCGCCCGCCTTGAGGGCCGCGAGGACGGAGACCACGTAATCGGCGGAGCGGGGCAGGGACACGGCGACGACCGTGTCCTGGCCCACGCCGCGCTCGCGCAGCAGCCGGGCGAGACGATTGGCTCGGGCGTCGAGCTGCCGGTACGTCAGGGTGGTGCCGTCGGCGTCGGTGAGCGCCGTGGCGTCGGGCGTCGCGGCGACGCGCCGGGCGAACGCTTGCGTGACGGTCTCGTCGGGCCGCTCGCGGGCGGTGTCGTTGAACGCCCGCAGGACACGCGCCCGTTCCGTGGCACCGAGCGCACCGATCTCGCTCACCCGCACGTGCGGGTCCCCGGCGAACCGGCCGAGCACGTACGCGAACCGGGCGGCCAGCTCGTCGGCCGCGGCCTGGTCGAGGACGTGGCGCTGGTAGTGCACGGTGACGCGCAGGTGCGGGCCGTCGGGGTAGACGACCACCGTCACCGGATAGTGGCTGGCGGTGAACGCGCGCAGACCGGTCACGGTGAACCCGGCGGCCGCGCTCGCCCCGGCGACGGCCGCACGGTCCATGGGGAAGGACTCGAAGGCCAGGGCCGTGTCGAACAGCGTCGGGAGCCCGGTGCCGCGCTGGATGTCGGCAAGGCTGTGGTGATGGTGGTCGAGCAGCCCGGCCTGCCGCTGCTGGAGGTTCCTGAGCACCTGGGCCACGGTGTCGCCGGGCGCATACCGGACGCGTACCGGCGGGGCGTTGAGGAAGAGCCCGACGATCGACTCCACCCCGGGGAGCGCCGGTGGCCGCCCCGACGCGGGGGCCGCGAAGACCACGTCCTGGCGGCCCGTCAGGCACCCGACGAGGACGCCCCAGGCGCCCTGCACCAGGGTGTTGAGGGTGACACCCAGCTCGGTGGCACGGCGGGCCAGCTCCCGCGCCCGCGCCGCGGGCAGGGGAACGTCGGACAGGCCGATGCCGGTGCCGGCGGCATCGGGCTCCGCGTCGGGGAACAGCAGCGTGGGCTCCTCGACACCGGCGAGCTCCCGCTCCCACACCCGGGCCGACGCCGCCGCGTCCTGCCGGACCAGCCAGGCCAGGTAGTCGCGGTAGCCGCGGGCCCGGGGCAGCGCGGCCCCGTCCCCGTCGGCGGCGTACAGGCGCAGCAGATCCTGCATGAGCAGCGGCAGGGACCAGCCGTCGAGCAGCGCGTGATGGGCCGTCAGGACCAGTTCGTGACGGTCGGGGGCCAGCGTGAGCAGGGCCATGCGCAGCATGGGCGGGGCGGCCGGGTCGAAGAACACGGTGAGGTCGTGCGCCAGGAACTCCTCAAGGGCCTCCCGCTGCGCCGCCTCGTCGAGTCCGCCGAGGTCCCGGCGCGTCCAGGGCAGCTCGACGCCGTCCACGACGAGCTGGACGAGGTCGCCGCCGGGCCCCGGCACGAACGCGGTGTGCAGCGCGGGGTGGCGGTCGAGGAGCGCCTGCGCCGCGGCGCGCAGCCGCTCGGCGTCCACCGGACCGGACAGGTGCAGCGCGTACTGGCACAGGTAGGCGTCGAAGCCGGCCCCCGACTCGCGCGCCATCGTCGAGTGGAACAGCAGGCCCCGCTGGAGCGGCGACAGCGGCCAGACGTCGCTCAGGCCCGGGTAGTGCTCCCGCCAGGCGTCGATGTCGGCCTGGCCGACCGTGACCAGGGGCACGTCGGAGGGGGTCGGGCCGCCCGCGCCCGGCCGCTCCGCATGCCGGGCCAGGCCTTCCAGGGCCCGGCACCACAGGTCGGCGAGCTCCCGTACGTCGGCCGCGGGCAGGACGCCCCGCGGCGCGGTGAACAGGGCGGCGAGGACCGGGCCCTCGCAGGTGTCGGTCACGTGGGCGTTGATGTCCAGCTCGGCCGGGGCGGGCATCGCCGGGTCCTGCCCCGCGTCCAGCTCGGCCAGCTCGGCCACGCCGGGGACCTGGGTGAAGCCGAGGCCGCGCAGCTCGGCGGGCATGTCGGCGTCCGCGGAGAAGCGGCCCAGGTAGTTGAAGCCGATCTGCCCCACGGAGTACGGCTCCAGGACGGCGGCCGTCTCGGGGTTGAGGCAGCGCAGCAGGCCGTAGCCGATGCCCTTGTCGGGCAGGGCGAGGAGCTGCTCCTTGACCGCCTTGACGAGGGCGCCCGCGGCCGGACCGCCCGCGAACGCCTCCTCCAGATCGGCCCCGGACACGTCCAGGCGGACCGGGAAGAAGCTGGTGAACCAGCCCACGGTCCGGGACAGGTCGGCGCCGGGAGCGGCCGCCTCCTCGCGGCCGTGGCCCTCCAGGCGGACCAGGGCGGACGGCTCGGAGACGCCGCGCGCCGCCCGCCACTTGGCCACCGCCATCGCGAGGCCGGTCAGGAGGCCGTCGTTGACACCGCCGCGGAAGGCGGCGGGCAGCGTCGTCAGGAGGGTCTCGGTGACGTGGGCCGGGAGCCGGACGCGGACCTTGGACTGGGTGGCGACCGTGTCCACCGCCGGGTCGAGGCGCCGCGCGCCGAGGTCCGGGTCGGGGCCGGTCACGATCCCGCGCCACAGCTCAAGCTCGGCGGCCCGCTCCGGGCGCCGGGCCTCCGCCACCAGGGCGTGGGCCCAGCGGCGCACCGAGGTGCCCACCGGGGCGAGGTCGGGGGCCTCGCCCCGGCTCAGCCGCTGCCAGGCCCTGGCCAGGTCCGGCATCAGGATCCGCCACGAGACGCCGTCCACGACGACGTGGTGCAGTACCGCGAGAAGACGCCCGGCCCGCCCCGAGCCTGCGTCGATCCACACGAACTGCGCCATCACTCCGCCCGCGGGGTCCAAGCGCCCCGCCGCCGCGTCCAGTTCGGCCAGGAGCAGCTCCCGCCAGGCCTCGGCGGCCTCGCCCTGTGCCCCGTCGTCCCAGGGCCCTGCGTAGCCGACCCGGCGGATCAGCGCGTCCGCGTCCACCGTGCCCGCGGGCGCGACCACCAGGCCGGGGCCTTCGGCGCCCGCCGCGTCACCCGCCTCGACCAGGCGGGCGCGCAGCAGGTCGTGGTGGTCGACGACCGCGCCGAGCGTCGCCGCGAGGCCCTCACGGTCGATGCCCTGCGGCAGTTCGAGGACCATGGCCTGGGAGAACCGGCCGAAGCCCGGGCCCCAGCCCCGTACCCACCGGGTGACGGGCAGGTGCGGCAGGAAGCCGACGCCGCCGCCGTCGAGTTCGTCGAGCACGGGCGCGGTGCCCGCCGTGGTCACGGCCTCAGCCAGGGCCGCGACGGTGCGGTGTTCGAACACGTCGCGGGCGCTGACGGCCAGGCCCCTGGCCCGGGCGCGCGTCGCGACCTGGATGGACTGGATGCTGTCGCCGCCGATGACGAAGAAGTCGTCGTGGACGCCCACCCGTTCCGTGCCGAGGACCTCGGCGAAGAGCGCGGCGACGCACTCCTCGCGGGCGTCGCGCGGGGCCTGGTAGTCCGCGCCGTGGAACTCGGGGTCGGGCAGGCTCGCCCGGTCCACCTTGCCGCTGCCCGTCAGCGGCAGCTCGTCGAGCACCACGAACGCGGCGGGGATCATGTACGCGGGCAGCCGCTGCGCGAGGTGGGCCCGCAGCTCCCCGGGCCCGTCCCCGGAGTCGAGGGTGAAGTGCCCCGTGCCGCCGCCCCGCCCGGCCGTGAACGTCTCGTCGGTGGCGCGCACGGTGTACGCCACCAGTTGCCTGCCCCGGCCACCGGTCAGCTCGCGCGGGACGACCACCGCGTGGGCCACTTGGCGGTGGGACTCCAGGGCGGCCTCGATCTCGCCGGGCTCGATGCGGAAGCCCCGGATCTTCACCTGGTCGTCGGCGCGCTCCCGGAACTCCAGGTCGCCGTCCTCGTTCCACGCCGCGATGTCGCCCGTGCGGTACATGCGCGCGCCGTGCCCGTCGAAGGGGCAGGCCACGAACCGCCCGGAGGTCAGACCGGGGCGGCCCAGATAGCCGCGGGTCAGGCCCGCCCCGGACACGTACAGCTCACCGGCGACGCCCGGCGCCACCGGGCGCAGCCCGGCGTCCAGGACGTAGACGCGCATCCCGGTCAGCGGTGTGCCGATGGGGACGGACTCGGCCACCTCGTCGGCCGAGGTGACCGGGTGACTGCTGATCATGCAGGTGGTCTCGGTGGGCCCGTAGGCGTTGTGGACCGTGAGGCCGGGGCAGGCGCGCAGCACGCGGCGCACCGTTTCCGGGGTCAGGACGTCGCCTCCGCTCCAGATCTCGCGCACCCCGGTGAAGGCGTCCGGCCGCTCGTCGGCCAGCACCCGGAACAGGCCCGCGGACAGGAAGAGACCGGTCACGCCGTGCCGGGCGACGAGGCTCGCCATCCCGTCCCCGTCCAGGACGCCGGGCGGGGCCACCACGACGCTGCCGCCGTGCAGCAGGGGCAGCCACATCTCGAAGGTCGAGCCGTCGAAGGCCAACGGGGCGTGCAGGAGGAAGGCGGCGTGCGCGGTGCCCGAGAGGCGTGGGTCGTCGCCGAGCGCCAGGATGTCCTGGTGGGTGAGGGCCACGCCCTTGGGGGTGCCGGTGGAGCCGGATGTGTAGATCACGTGGGCGAGTTGGCCGGGCCTGTCACCGGCCCGCGGCGGGGGCCCGGACGGGGCCGAGGCGAGCGCGGCAGCCGTGTCCGGGGCGTCCAGGAGGAGGCGGGGGTGATCGCTGTCGGGCAGCTTCGCGGCGGTGGCCGCGTCGGTCACCACGACGACGGGCGCGGCGTCCGCCAGCATGAACGCGAGCCGCTGCGCGGGGTAGGCGGAGTCGAGCGGCATATAGGCGCCGCCCGCCTTGAGCACCGCGAGGACCGTCACCACGTACTCGATGGAGCGGTCGAGGGCCACAGCGACCACCGACTCCGGGGCCACGCCCCGCGCGCGCAGCACGCGCGCCAGGCGGTCGGCCCGCTCGTCGAGCTGTCCGTACGTCAAGAACGTGCTGTCGGCGCCGACCACGGCGCGTGCGTCCGGGGACACGGTCGCCAGTTCCTCGAAGGCCGTGGCGACATCGGTGCCGGAGGCCTTCGCTCCGCCGGCGGTCGTACCATGCGTGTGGGTCACAAAAACTCCCTAGCTCAGAGTTCCGGAGCTAAAAATTCCGGAATCGTTGCCGAACATGAGGGCAGCCCGGACCCAGACCGGGCGTGAAGCAGGAGAGAAGCCGGCGCGAGGAAGGGGACCCCGGGAAGGGGCGCGCGACGGCTGGTCACCGGTAGTGAAAAACGGGGGCGCCACCCTTGCGGCACCACGACCGGGCGGAGAATTCGGCGATACCTCCATCCCCTCGCCGCGCCCGGATCCTTTGCCGGACCTTAACTCTCGCGCTCGTGCGAGCAAAAGATCAGAGAGCGTTCATCAAGGAGACCACTCTCTTTCCCCCACGCCCCTCAACTCGCCCTCCTACAAAGGGGATTGAGGTCGTCCGGATATCCGGAACGCGCCTGCTGTCTGGTCGACAAGACAGTCGACAAGACAGGGGCGGCACCGGGAAATCGAAATCGGCGACACTCCGCCGAAGCGAATTCCCCGGCCGCTCAGCCGAGAACCCTCGCCACGTACGCGGCGAGCCGGTCCCGCACCTCCCGCGGCGCCATGCCCTCCACCGCGACCAGATGCTCCACCAGGTCCGCCCGCACCGCGGCGAGCAGCGCGTGCGCCGCGTACTCCGCGTCCGGCACGCCCCCGGCCGCGGCGAGGGCGTCCCGCAGGACGCCGTGCCACCAGCCGTAGTGCTCGGCCCGGTAGGGGCTACCGCCGCCCGACTCCTCCAGGGCGAGCGCGAGATGGCGGTGGTCGAGCTTGAAGCCGAGGAGCGCGTCCAGGAGCGCGGGGACGCGCTCGCGCGCGGGGGTGCCGGGGCCGAGCGGCGCGGGCCCCGACTCCACCGCCTCGCGCAGCGCGCCGCTGCGCGCCTCGAACACGGCGCGGATCAGCCCGTCCCGGTCCCCGAACCGCCGGAACAGCGTGCCCTTGCCGACCCCGGCCGCCGCCGCGACCTGGTCCATGGACACGCCGCGCGGGCTCTCGCTGCGGGCGAAGAGGGCGTCGGCCGCGGCGAGGACCGCCTCGCGGTTGCGGGTCGCGTCGGCACGGGCCTTGCGCGCGGGCGTCTCGGGCATGGGCTCACCTTTACAAAGCGGACTGACGGTCCGTATCGTCGAAGCGGACCAGCAGTCCGAATCGTAAGGGACGGTACTCCCCCATGCCCACTTCCCTACCCTCTTCCCCCAGCCCCGCCGACCTCTTCCGGCACGGCCTCGACCTCCTGCTCCACGGCGACATGGAGGGCTGGACGGCCCTCTTCGCCGAGGACGCCGTCGCCGAGTTCCCCTTCGCGCCCGAGGGCTACCCCCGGCGGCTCGACGGGCGCGCCGCCCTCGCCGCGTATCTGCGCGGCCTCGGCGACCACATCGCGTACGACGCGTTCCCGTACGTGGAGATCCACGAGACCGGCGAGCCGGGCACGATCGTGGTGGAGATGCGCGCCGAGGGCCGCGTGCTCGCGACCGGCGGCCCCTTCGCGATGGCCTACGTCGTGATCGTCACGGTCGGGGACGGCCTTATCGTCCGCTATCGCGACTACTGGAACCCGCTCGCCCTGCCCGCGTCCCTGACGGCGGCCGTCCATGACTGAGCCGCTGACGGTCCTGGTCACGGGGGCGACCGGCACCACCGGCAGCCGTGTCGCCGCCCGGCTCTCCGGCCTCGGCCACACCGTGCGCGCCGCGAGCCGGCGCGCCGGAGCGGGCCCCGGCCGCGTCGGGTTCGACTGGTACGACCCGGGCACGCACGCGGAGGCCCTGCGCGGCGCCGACCGCGTCTATCTGGTCCCGCCCGTCGCCGAGCCCGAACCGGCCGCCGTCATGGGGCCCTTCCTGGAGCGGGCCCGCGCGGCGGGCGTGACGCGCGTGGTCCTGCTCGGCTCGTCGGCCATCGAGGCGGGCGGCCCCGGGGTCGGCCGGGTGCACCAGCTCCTCGCCGACGACGGCCCCTTCGATCAGTGGGCCGTGCTCCGCCCCTCGTGGTTCATGCAGAACTTCACCGGGGACCATCTGCACGCCACCGGCATCCGGGACGAGGGCGTGCTCACCACCGCCACCGGCGACGGGCGTGTCGGCTTCGTCGACGCCGACGACATCGCCGCCGTGGCCGCCCGCGCCCTCACGGACCCGGTCGCACCGGGGCCCGACCTCGTCGTCACCGGACCGGAGGCACTGACGTACGCCGAGGTGGCGGCGGTCGTCACCCGCGTCACCGGGCGCGCCGTGCGCCACCGGGCCGTGTCCCCGGACGCGCTCGCGGCCCGCCTCACCGGGCTCGGCATGCCCGCCGCCTTCGCCCGGCTGCTCGCCGCGCTCGACGACGGGATCAGCGGTGGCGCGCAGGACCGGGTCACCGACACCGTCGAGCGCGTCACGGGCGCGGCGCCGCGGTCCTTCGCGGAGATGTACGCGGAGCACCACGCGTCGTCGCCCTACGCGTCGTCGCGCTCCACGGCCACCGCCCCGTCGCGGTAGTCGAGGCGCACCCGCAGCCGCTCCCCCGCCGCCGTGACCCGGGTGCGCACCTGCACGCCCTCGGGGAGCCCCGCCACGGCCGGGCGCACCCCGCACTCGGCGCGCACCCGGTCGAGCAGTTCCCGCAGCGCCTTCGGGCCGGGGTCGCACGCCACGTACCAGGCGGTGCCCCGCCCGTAGGCGTGCCGGGTCACGGCGGGGCCCTCGGCTCCGTCCGCGCCGCCCGGGCCCGGCACGGCCTCGGCGCCCTCCAGGCGGAGCACCTCCGCCCAGCCCCCGTCCGCGCGCGGCGCGAACTCCTCCACCGTCAGGCCGAGGACCTCCCGGAACGGCCCCGGATAGCCGCCCAGGTACACCCGGTCGTGCTCGTCGGTGATCCCGGAGAAGTACGACATCACGAGGGTGCCGCCGCCTTCCACGTACGCCACCAGACGTGCGGCCGCCTCCCGCGACACGGAGTACAGGTGCGGCACGAGGAGCAGCCGATAGGCCGTCAGATCCCCGTCGAGCGGCACCACGTCGCACGCTACAGAGGCGTCGTAGAGGGGCCGGTGGTACGCGAGCGCGCCCTCCAGATAGTCCACCTCGCTCGGGTGGGCGCCCGTCTCCAGCGCCCACCAGGCGGGCCAGTCGAGCAGGAGCGCCGCGTCCGCCCGCTCCGGCACCGCCCCGAGCAGTTCGGGCCGCCCGGCGAGCTCGGCGCCCAGCTCGGCGGCCTCGCGGAAGATCCGGGTGTCGGGGCCCGCGTGCGGCACCATCGCCGAGTGGAACTTCTCCGCGCCGCCGCGCGACTGGCGCCACTGGAAGAACAGGACCGCGTCCGCGCCGTGCGCCACCGCCTGCCAGCTGTCCAGGCGCATCCGGCCGGGCGGCTTGCGGCCGTTGTGGGGCCGCCAGTTGACCGCCGACGGCGCCTGTTCGAGCAGCAGCCAGGGCCGCCCGCCCTTCAAGCCGCGCATCACGTCGTACGAGAAGGCCGCGCGCCGGGCGGCGTCCGGGTCGTGCGGGTCGGGATAGGAGTCGTACGAGACGACGTCGAGGTGCGGCGCCCAGCGGAAGAGGTCCAGGGTCCTTGCCACGGGCACGAAGTTGGTGGTGACGGGCACACCGGGCGCGAGGCGGGCGAGCACGGCCTTCTCCGCCAGATAGCAGTCGAGCAATTCATCGGATGAGAAGCGCCAGTAGTCGGCGAGCTGGGCCGGATTGCGGAAGGACGGCGCGGTGCGCGGGGTGTGGATCTCCTCCCAGGCGGCGTAGTGCTGCGACCAGAAAGTGGTGGACCAGGCGTCGTTGAGGGCGTCCAGGGTCGCGTAGCGGGCGCGCAGCCAGTCGCGGAACGCGGCCGCGGACACCGGGCAGTGGCAGTGCCGCGAGACGTGGCAGCCGTACTCGTTGCCGATGTGCCACAGGGCGAGCGCGGGGTGGTCCGCGTACCGCCCGGCGAGCCGCTCCACCAGGCGCACCGCGTACCGCCGGAAGACGGGACTCGACGGGCACCAGTGCTGGCGCGAGCCCGGGTAGAGCCGGGTGCCGTCCTCCAGGACGGGCAGTGTCTCGGGGTGCAGCCGGGCCAGCCACGGCGGCGGCGACGCCGTCATCGTCGCCAGGCAGACCCGCACGCCCGCGGCGGCGAGCCGGTCCATGTGGTCGTCCAGCCAGGTGAAGTCGTAGCCGCCGGGCGTCGGTTCGGTGCGCGCCCATGCGAAGATCCCGAGCGTGACGAGGCCGACCCGCGCCTCCCGCATCAGCTCGACGTCCTCGGCGTGCACGTCCGGGCCCCACTGCTCGGGGTTGTAGTCCCCGCCGAAGCCCACGGATCCCAGCGGTCCGCGCCACCACCGGAGCCGCCCGCTCTCCTCGCCCACGTCCCGAAACACCCCCGTCCGACACCTTGACCAGGCCCTGGCCCGCTCCTATGGTCGCTGCGCCAGCACGACGTAGGACGTCGGACCTTTCCGCCGCAGCGTACTCCCGCGGGGCCCGCCCGGACCCGCGGCCGCACCGCGATCCGCGCACTCATCCCCCGACCCGATCCGCACCGGTACGTGGGGAGCTCTCTCCTCACTCCTTCAGGGAGGCACTCGTGAGCGACCCCATCCCCGTGACACGTGACGGCGACGGACCCGGTCGGCGGTCCTTCCTGAGGTACTCCGGCGCCGTGGGCGCGGCCGCGGGCCTCGGCGGCGGGCTCGTGGCGTGCGGCGGGCCCGAGTCCACCAACGAGACCGGCGGCGGGGGCGGGACCCTGACCGCCGTCATCGGATACGGCAACGACGGCAGTTGGGACCCCACGCAGACGGCGTCCGCGTTCGCCATGGCGGGTAACGAACACATCTACGAGGCGCTGCTCGGCACCGACCCGATCAGCCGCGAGCCGTACCCGCAGCTCGCCACCGCCGTGCCGAGCGACCTGAAGGCGACGACCTGGAAGTTCGAGCTGCGGGCGGGCGCCAAGTGGCACGACGGGAAGCCGGTCACCGCCGACGACGTGGTGTTCGTCTTCGACCGCATCCTGGACCCCGAAACGCAGACCCTGGCCAAGGGCTTCTTCGCGGGCTGGCTCAAGGAGGTGCGCAAGGTCGACGCGCGGAACGTGGAGCTCGTGCTCAAGTTCCCCTTCCCCGACGGCGCCGCGCGGCTCACCCTCGCCAAGATCATGCCGAAGCACGTGTACTCCCGGGCGGGCGCGTGGGAGGACGCCACCAAGGGCAAGGCCATCGGCTCGGGCCCGTACCGGCAGGCCTCGCACCACCCGAAGTCGAACACGACGTTCGAGGCGTACGACGACTACAACGGGCCCCGCAGGGCCGCCTTCAAGAAGATGAACTGGCTGACGATCGTGGAGGCCGCCCCGCGCGTCGCCAAGATCTCCGGCGGCAGCGCGGACGCGCAGATCTCCGACAACATCCCGTACGCCAACATCGAGCAGCTCAAGGGCGGCGGCATGACCGTCGAGGGCGGCGCCGGGATGAACAACCTCTTCCTGATGTTCAACACCGAGCACAAGCCCTTCGACGACGTCCGCGTCCGCCAGGCGCTGCACTACGCCATCGACCGCGCGAAGATG
Organism: Streptomyces spectabilis; assembly: GCF_008704795.1. Classification (NCBI taxonomy): domain Bacteria; kingdom Bacillati; phylum Actinomycetota; class Actinomycetes; order Kitasatosporales; family Streptomycetaceae; genus Streptomyces; species Streptomyces spectabilis. Next base: position 3,512,655 of record NZ_CP023690.1, read on the forward strand.
ATCGACGTCGCCCTGAAGGGGCACGGCAAGGCCGCCACGTCCTTCCTCAACGAGGGCAACCCCAGCTACCGCCCCGCCAGGACCGTGTACGGGTACGACCCCAAGAAGGCCAAGGAGCTGCTGAAGGAGGCCGGGGTCTCGGGCCTGCGGGTCAACCTCATGGCCGTCAACGTCAGCTGGATCACCGACTGCCTGCCCACCATCAAGGCCTCCTGGGACGCCATCGGCGTCAGGACCACGCTCGATCCGCAGGAGACCACGGCCGTCTTCACCAAGCTGGACCAGAAGAAGGACTACCAGGTCGTCGCGGCCGCCTCGAACCCCAACCAGTTCGGCATCGAGGCCGACCTGATCATGCACTACAACTACGGCCCCGAGAACATCTGGATGGGCTACGCCCGCTGGGCGCGCAGCGCCCGCGCCAAGGAGCTGTTCCGGCTCATGGACAAGGCGACGCGCGAGTCCGACGCCACCCGCAAGAAGACCATGGTCCAGGACTACATCGACCTCGTCGCCGAGGAGGCCGTGCTCTACCCCGTCGTCCACAACGAGCTGATGACGGCGTGGAACCCCAAGCGGCTCAGCGGCATAAGGCCGCAGCCCTACCCGGGCATCAACGTCCTCCAGGCCCAGTGGGTCTGACGGGCGCGAACCGCGAGCCGACCTGAGGAGCCGTACCACGTGACCGCGATCCTGCGCATCCTGCTCCGCCGCATCGCCCTGCTCGTCCCGCTGCTGCTCGGCATCGTCCTGTTCGTCTTCCTCGTCATGCGGTTCTCGGACGTCGACCCGGCGTCGGCGTTCTTCCAGGGCGCCAACCCGACCCCCGAGCAACTGCACCAGTTCCGCGAGGAGAACGGCCTGCTCGACCCGTTGCCGGTGCGGTACGTCGACTTCGTCGGCGATCTGCTCCACGGCGACATGGGCATCAGCGTCCTGACCCGCTCCGAGGTCGTCGACCAGGTCACCACGGCCCTGCCCCTGACGATGCAGCTCACCTTCCTCGGCCTCGGCATCGCCGTCGTCGTCTCGCTGCTGCTCGGCGTGACCGCCGCGATCTACCGCGACCGGCTGCCCGACCAGATCGTCCGCGTGGTCTCCCTGACCGGCGTCGCCGCGCCCGGCTTCTGGCTGGCCCTGCTGATGATCCAGTACCTGGCCGTGGACCTGGGCTGGTTCCCGACCGGCGGCTACATCAACCCCAACGACTCCTTCACCGGCTGGCTCAAGACGATGACGCTGCCCGCGCTCGCCCTGTCCCTGCCGGTGGCCGCGCAGATGACCCGCATCATCCGCACCGCCGTCGTCGAGGAGCTCGACAAGGACTACGTCCGCACCGCCATCGGCAGCGGCCTGCCGCCCGTCGTGGTCGTCGGCCGCAACGTCCTGCGCAACGCCCTCATCAACCCGCTCACCGTGCTCGGACTGCGCGTCGGCTATCTGCTCGGCGGCGCCGTCGTCATCGAGACGATCTTCTCCCTGCCCGGCATGGGCAAGCTGATGATCGACGCCGTGAAGAACGGCGACCCCGCCGTCGTGCAGGGCGTCGTCATCACCACCGCCGTCGGCTTCGTCGTGGTGAACCTCGTCATCGACATCCTCTACCTCCTGGTCAACCCGCGCCTGAGGGGAACCTCCTGATGCTGTTCGCCTCGCGCAAGGCGCTGACCGAGAAGCTCGCCCGGCCGGGCCTTCGCCTGAAGTCGCTGCGCAAGCTGCCCGTCCTGTCGCGGATCGCGGTCGGCGTCCTCGCCGTCGTCGTCCTCGTCGCCCTGTTCGCGCCGCTGCTCGCCCCGCACGACCCGCTCGCACAGGAGTCCCTCGTGGGCGGCACCGGAGCCCCCTCCGCCGACCACTGGATGGGCCAGGACAGCCTCGGCCGCGACATCCTCAGCCGGCTCATGTACGGCGCCCGCTGGTCGCTCGCCATCGGGCTCGGCGCGACCGTGCTCGCCCTCACCGTCGGCGCCGTCATCGGGGCGGTCGCGGCAACCTCCCGCAAGGCCGTGGACGAAACGCTCATGCGGGTCCTCGACGTCGTCATGGCGTTCCCCGGCATCGCGCTCGCCGCCGTCCTCGTCGCCGTGTTCGGCGGCGGCCTCACCGTCCTCATCTGCGCGATCGCGTTCCTGTTCACCCCGCCCATCGCCCGTGTCGTACGCGCCAACGTCCTGGACCAGTACAGCGAGGACTACGTCACCGCCGAGCGCGTCGTCGGCGCCCGCACCCCGCACATCCTCATCAAGCACGTCGCCATCAACTGCGCCGCGCCCGTCCTCGTCTTCTGCACCGTGCAGGTCGCCGAGGCCGTCGTCTTCGAGGCCTCGCTCTCCTTCATCGGCGCGGGCGTCCGGCCCCCCGACCCGTCCTGGGGCAGCGTCATCGCCGACGGTAAGAACATGGTGCTCATCGGCGGCTGGTGGGCGACGGTCTTCCCCGGCCTCCTGATGCTCCTGACCGTCCTGTCCCTGAACGTCCTGTCCGAAGGCGTGTCCGACGCCTGGGCCGCGCCCTCGGGCCGCGAGGTCGACCAGGGCCGCGCCAAGGACAGGGTCGAGACCCCCGAGCCCGGCAGCGGCGAGGTCCTCGAACTGCCGGGGCTCGGCGACGCCGCCGCCCGCCTGCGCGCCCGCGCCCGGCCGCTGCCCGAGGGCCCGCCCGTCCTGAACGTGCGGGACCTGGCCATCGGCTTCGAGGCCCGGCACGCGGGCGTCGACATCGTCGACGGCATCAGCTTCCAGGTGCGGCCCGGCGAAGTCCTCGGCCTCGTCGGCGAGTCCGGCTGCGGCAAGTCCCTCACCGCCCTGACCGTCATGGGCCTGATGCCCAAGGGCGCCCGCGTCCGCGGCCACGTCACCTTCGACGGCCAGGAACTGATCGGTCTGCCCATGCGGGCCCGGCGCCGGCTCCTCGGCCACGACATGGCGATGATCTACCAGGACGCCCTGTCATCCCTGAACCCGGCGATGACCGTACGCGCCCAGCTCAAGCAGGTCGTGCGGCGCGGCGGCCACCGCAGCCCCGCCGAGCTGCTCGCCCTCGTGGGCCTCGACCCGGACCGCACGCTGCGCAGCTATCCGCACGAGCTGTCCGGCGGCCAGCGCCAGCGCGTGCTCATCGCGATGGCCCTGTCCCGCGACCCGAAGCTGATCGTCGCGGACGAGCCCACCACCGCCCTGGACGTCACCGTGCAGGCGCAGGTCATCCAGCTCCTCCTGCGGCTCCGCGCCGAGCTGGGCTTCGCGCTGATCCTGGTCTCCCACGACCTGGCGCTGGTCGCGGACGTGACCGACCGCGTCGCGGTGATGTACGGCGGCCAGATCGTCGAGACCGGCGTCACCGCGGACCTGGTGGAGTACCCCACCCACCACTACACGCGCGGCCTGCTCGGCTCCGTGCTCTCCCTGGAGTCCGCCGCCGAACGCCTCACCCAGATCAAGGGCGTGGTCCCCTCGCCCGCCGACTTCCCCGCCGGGTGCCGCTTCGCCGACCGCTGCCCGCTCGCGGACGAACTGTGCCGCACGACGGCACCGGAACTCCTGGGCGTGCCCGACCACAGGACGGCCTGCCACCACCCGGCCCTGGCCCCCCACGAGCCCGCGGCACGGGAGCGCCCCGAAGGGGCGCGGGGAACTGCGCGACCAGCCACAGACGGCCCGCAGCCGCCCGGAACACGGGAAGGAATCGCCCATGACGCCCGCTGAGGCGCCGCCGCCAGAACTCGTCGCGCTGCGCGACGCGCACGTCGTGCACAAGGCCCGCACCGGCGGAGTCTTCTCCCGCGACAAGGTGTACGCGCTCACCGGCGCCGACCTGACCATCGCCCCCGGCGAAACCGTCGGCGTCGTCGGCGAGTCCGGCTGCGGCAAGTCGACCCTCGCCCAGGTGCTCGTCGGCATCCAGCGCCCCACGGCGGGCACCGTCGAGTACCGCGGCCGGGACCTGTGGCGGATGACGCCTCCGGAGCGCCGCACCACCATCGGCAGCGACACCGCCATGATCTTCCAGGACCCCTCGACGGCCCTGAACCGGCGCCTGCCCGTGCGCCAGATCCTGCGCGACCCGCTCGACGTCCACCGACGCGGCAAACCGGCCCAACGGGAAGAGCGCGTAAGGGAGTTGATGAGCCTGGTCGGCCTGCCGACGGCGCTCGCGGACGGCCTGCCGGGCCAGCTCTCGGGCGGCCAGCGCCAACGCGTCGCGATCGCCCGGGCGTTGGCCCTCGAACCCGAGCTCGTCGTGGCCGACGAGCCCACCAGCGCCCTGGACGTCTCCGTCCGCGCCCAGATCCTCAACCTCCTGCTCGACCTGAAGGAACGCCTCGGCCTGGCCCTGGTGTTCGTCTCCCACGACATCCAGACCGTCCGCCGGATGAGCGACCGGGTGATCACCATGTATCTGGGGCGGATCGTCGAGGAGGCGCCCGCCGCCGACATCCTCGACCAGGCCCGGCACCCCTACACCCGCGCCCTGTTCTCCGCCACGCCCGGCCTCCTGGACCCCATCGACCCCATCCCGCTCGTCGGCCCCGTCCCCTCGGCCACCCGGCCGCCCAGCGGGTGCCCCTTCCGGACACGCTGCTGGAAGGCGGACGACGCGTGCGCGGCCGCCATGCCGGACACTACGGAGGAGGGGTCGGCGCACCGCTTCCGGTGCCACCACCCCGTGCCGGCGGGCGAGACCACGCGCGACCTGGTCAGCCAGTCGACCGAGGCCTCGCAGCCGGCATCCACCGCGACGGCCGCCGCCACGGCCACGTCCAAGGAGGCTCCATGACCGCACTCCCCACCCTGTTGACCGGTGTCGTCCCGCCCGTCTGCACCCCTCTGACGCCGGACAACGAGGTGGACGTCGCCTCGCTCGAACGCCTGGTGGACCACCTGGTCGGCGCGGGCGTGGACGCCCTGTTCGTCCTCGGCTCGTCGTCGGAGGCGGCGTACCTCCCGGACGGCCACCGCAGGACCGTCGTGTCCACGGTCGTGCGCCACGCGGGCGGTCAGCTGCCCGTCCTCGCCGGGGCCATCGACATGACGACGCTGCGCGTCCTGGACCACGTGCGGGACGCGGCCGACGCGGGTGCCGACGGCGTCGTCGTGACCGCGCCCTTCTACACCCGCACCCACCCCGCCGAGATCGCCCGGCACTACCGGCTCGTCGCCGAGCGCGGCGGCCTGCCCGTCTTCGCGTACGACCTGCCCGTCTCGGTGCACACCAAGCTGGACGCCGACCTCGTCCTCGACCTCGCAGCCGACGGCACCCTGGCCGGCCTCAAGGACTCCAGCGGCGACGACGGCGGCCTGCGCCGCGTGATCCTCGGCGCGCCGCCCGCCTTCAGCGTCCTGACCGGCTCGGAACTGACGGTCGACTCCGCCCTGGCGATGGGCGCGCACGGCGTGGTCCCCGGCCTCGGCAACGTCGACCCCGACGGCTACGTCCGCCTCTACCGCGCGGCCCGCGCCGGGGACCGGGACGGCGCCCGCGCCGAACAGGAGCGCCTGTGCGCCCTGTTCGGCATGACCGAGACCGGCTCCCCGGCCCGCATGGGCCGCAGCTCCTCCAGTCTCGGCGCCTTCAAGGCCGCCCTCCACCTCCGCGGCGTCATCGCCCACCCCACCACGGCGGTGCCCCAGATCCCCCTCTCCCCGGAGGACGTGGAGCGCGTGGGCAAGCACCTGGCGACGGCGGGGCTGCTGTAGGCGCCCTCAGCCGCCCGGTGTGACGAGGCCCGCCTCGTAGGCGGTGATGACCAGTTGGGCGCGGTCGCGGGCGGTGAGCTTGCCCATGATGCGGCTGACGTGGGTCTTGGCCGTGAGGGGGCTGAGCCCCAGGGTCTCCGCCACCTCCGTGTTGTTCAGGCCTCGGGCGACCAGGGTGAGGACCTGGCGCTCGCGGTCGGAGAGGGCGGCCAGCGAGCGGGGCGCGGGGTCCGCGCCGCCGGGGGTCTCCGGCTGGCGCAGGACGCGGGCGATGAGGCGGCCCGTCGGGCCCGGGGACAGCAGGGACTCGCCCGCCGCCACCGTGCGGATCGCGTCCAGGAGCTCGGCCGGCTTGGTGTCCTTGACGAGGAAGCCGGACGCCCCGGCCCGCAGCGCCTCGACGACGTGCTCGTCGGTGTCGTACGTGGTGAGCATGAGGACCTTCACCCCGGCGAGGTCCTCGTCGGCGGCGATGAGGCGCGTCGCCTCGATCCCGTCGAGGTCGGGCATGCGGACGTCCATGACGACGAGGTCCGCGCGCCGGGCGCGGGCCAGTTCGACGGCCTCGCGGCCGGTGCCCGCCTGGGCCACGACATCCATGTCGGGCGCGGACTCGACGAGCATCGCGAACGCGGCGCGCACGAGGGCCTGGTCGTCGGCGAGGAGCACGCGGATCCTCCGCGTCACCGCCCCGCCACCTCCCCGGCAGCCGTCGACTCCCGTGTGACCAGCGGTAGTTCCGCCACCACTTCGAACCCCCGTCCGTCGCGCGGACCGGCCTCCAGCGTCCCGCCGACGCTGCGTGCCCGCTCCCGCATCCCGATGATGCCGAACCCGGGCGCGGCCCGCGCGGCGGGGGGTGCGGCCGCCCCGGTGCCGTCGTCGGTCACGGACACGCGCAGGGTGCCGTCGCGCTCCCCCATCGCCACGCGCACGGCGAGGCCGGGGCCGCCGTGCCGGACGGCGTTGGTCAGGGCCTCCTGCACGATGCGGTAGGCCGCCGCCCCGACCACGGGCGGCACCGCGGCCACCTCCGCGAGGGCGAGCTCGACCTCGGCGCCCGCGGTACGGGCCGCCCCCGCGAGGTCGCCGATGCCGTCGATGCCGGGCAGCGGGCCGCGGTACTCGTCGGCCGCGTCGCCCGACTCGGGCCCGGAGCGCAGCACTTCGAGGGTCGCGCGGAGTTCGCCGCGCGCGGCGCGGCAGGTGTCGGCGATGTCGTCGAGGGCACCGGCGATGGCCGCCCGGTCGAGCCGCTCAGGGTCGGCGGCGAGCACGTGCGCGGCCACCGACGTCTGCACGCCGACGAGCGTGATGCTGTGCGCGAGCAGGTCGTGCAGATCGCGGGCGACCCGCAGCCGCTCCTCGGCGACACGGCGCCGCGCCTCCTCCTCGCGGGTGCGCTCGGCCCGCTCGGCGCGCTCGACGACGGAGGCGATGTACTGCCGATGGACGCGTACGTACGTACCGAAGAGCAGCACGGCGACGATCCAGCCCGAGATCCGCAGGATCTCCTCGACCTGTTTGGGGCCGATGCTCGCGTTCACCACGAGGGTGATGCCGACGACGACGAGCCCGGTGACGAGGGCCCGGCGCGGGCGTCCGGACACGGCCACGGTGTAGAGGGCGACCATGCCGACGGGGATCGCGGTGGTGTGCGGGTAGTCGACCGCGTGGTACGGCGCGACGAGGGCGATCGTCGCGAGCAGCACGGGCATGGGGTGGCGGCGGCGCCAGACGAGCGGTACGTGCGCGGCCAGGAGCAGCGTCCAGCCGAGCAGGTCCAGGGAGCGGCTGCCGTCGGCCGCCACGAAGCCGAGGACCACGTCGCCCACGGCGAGGAACAGGGCGAACAGCGCGTCGTCCCGCAGCGCGCGCCGCGTCCCGGGCGCGGCGCCGGAGAACGGCCACCACGGGCGTGAGGCGGAGGGGAGGTACGGCACGTCGGCGGATCCCCCTTCCGGCGGACACGGGTCGGCTGTCGCGGTGTCCATGGTGCGACCCCATCATCCAGGAAGGCGGCGCCCCTCCGGCAGGGAGGGGCGCCGCGAGGTGCGTACGGCTCAGCGGACGGCGGTCAGTTCGGGCTCGTCCCGCGCCGGCGGGGCGGGGGTGCGGGGGCGCCGTGACAGCGGTCCCGGCCACCACACCTTGTCCCCGAGGGCCAGGCTCGCGGACGTCACCAGGTACGTACGGACCAGGAAGGTGTCCAGGAGCACGCCGACGGCGATGACGAAGCCCAGCTCGACGAGTTGCACCATCGGCATGTTGGTCAGGACCGCGAAGGTCGCGGCGAGGACGAGGCCCGCGGAGGCGATCACGCCGCCCGTGGTGCGCAGCGCGGTGAGCGCGGCGGCGCCGGTCTCCGCCCCCTCCAGGCACTCCTCGCGCATGCGGTGCATGAGGAAGATGCCGTAGTCGACGCCGAGGGCGACGAGGAAGACGAAGGAGAGCAGGCCGAGTCCCGGGTCGGTGCCCTCGAAGCCGAAGAGCGGTTCGAAGACGAGGCCCCCGATGCCGAGGGACGCGCCCCACACCGCGACGACCGCGAGGAGCAGCAGGAGCGGCGCGACGAGGCTGCGCAGGAGTGCGACGAGGACGAGGAGCACGGCGGCGAGGACGATCGGCACGACGACCAGGCGGTCGCGGGCGTTGGTGTCCTTGAGGTCGAGCTGTTCGGCGCTCGGCCCGCCGACGTACGCCCCTCGCGGGTCGAGCTCGTCGCGCAGGGCCTCGATGGTCGCGGTCTCGGCGGAGGTCTGCGGCGGAGCCTTGGCGACCACCGAGAGCTCCGTCCACTTCTCGGCGGTGCGGCCGCGTTCGGCGCTGTCGACCCCGGGCACGGACCGGGCGCGGTCGAGGAGTCGATCGGCATCGGCCGTCGGCACGATGACGTTGATGGGCTGGGTGCCGCGTTCCGGATAGGCGGTGGCGAGGGTCTCCATCGCGGCGATGGAGTCGGGCTTGCTGGTGAAGGAGTCCTCCTGCTTGAGGTTGCCGGGCAGGTTGAACGCGCCGAGGGCGAGCGCGCCGAGCAGCACGGCCCCGGCGCCGAGGACGGCCAGCGGCCTGCGCCCGGCGGACGAGCCCATGGACGCGAACAGCGAGCGCCGCTTCTTGGGCTCGCTGCCGAAGGCGGGCACGATCGGCCAGAACACCCGGCGGCCGAGCACGACGAGCAGCGGCGGCAGGAGCGTCAGCATGGCGACCAGTGCGGAGAGGACGCCGACCGCGCCCAACGGGCCCATGCCGCGGCTGGAGTTGAGGTCGGCGGCGAGCAGGCAGAACAGACCCGCGGCGACGGTGCCGGAGGAGGCGAGCACGGCGGGGCCGCAGCCGCGCAGGGCGGCGGCCATGGCCTCGTCCGGCCGCTCGATGCGGCGGAGTTCCTCGCGGTAGCGGGCGACGATGAGCAGGGCGTAGTCGGTGCCCGCGCCGAAGACGAGGATCGTCATGATGCCGGAGCTCTGGCCGCTGACGGAGGTGCCGAAGGCCTGGTTGAGGCCGTAGGCGACGCCCATGGAGAGGAAGTTGGCGACGCCCGCGACGACGAGCGGCACGAGCCACAGGAACGGGCTGCGGTAGATGAGGATCAGCAGGACCGCCACCACGGCGACGGTGGTGTAGAGCAGGGGCCCGTCGAGGGACTGGTAGACCTCGCTCGCGTCGGTGGCGAGCGCGCCGGACCCGCCGACGTCGGCGTCCAGGCCGCCCTCGCCCTTGACGACGTCCCGCACGTCGTTGACGAAGGCGTCCCGCTTCTCCTCGTCGATGCCCGGCGCGGTGCTCGCGACCGGGTACATCAGGGTGCTCCCGTCCTTCGACGCCACCCCCGTGGGCGTCGCGACGAGCTCGAACTGCCGGTCCAGGCTCCGCACTTGGGCCGACGCTGTCTTCCGGTCGGCCGCGGTGAGGCCGCCGTCGCGGTGGTAGACGAGCACCAGCTCGGTGGTCTCGCCGCCGGGCAGCCGCTCCTGGATCTTCGCGACCTGGGTGGAGTCGGCGCTCGCGGGCAGGTAGTCCACGGCCCGGTCCTTCTGGACGTCGCCGAGCTTCCCGGCGAACGGCCAGGCGAGCGCGAGCACGGCGACCCAGATGCCGAGCAGCACCCAGGGCACCGCACGTGGTCGTCGGCGCTTGGTGGTTGTCGCGGCCCCCATCGGTGGGCCTCCCTCCCGTGACGGTCTCTGACGCCTTCCAGAGTTCCGTCGGCGGAGGGCCGACACGTCGGACGAGGGGGCGAGTTGGGCGTTACGCCCACGGGTGGCACGGGCCGGTGACTACTCCCCGGGGAGTAACGGCGGGGAGTACGGGAGGCCTCCCCTCAGGGAGCCGGGCGGTCAGGACGGGGTGCGCTGGGCGGCCGCCATCAGACGGGCCACGTCGTCGGTGCCGATGGTCAGCGCGCAGCCCGCCGTGGCGAGCACATCGCGCTCGGCGGGGGTGTAGGGACCGTCGGCGAGGGCGATGCGGGCCCCCTTGAGCAGCAGCGCCTCGCGGCCCGCGGGGGCCAGGTGCGGGGCGAGGGGGCCGAGCGCCTCGTGGAGTTCGATGGCGAGCCCCGGCGCGCAGTCGGGGGCGCCGGGGCGGCCGGTGTCGGCGGCGAGCGCGTTGACGAGGGCGACGACGCGCTCCTCGGTGCAGTCGTCGAACCCGGCGCCGCGCAGGGTGGCGACGGCCGCGTCGAGCGTGGTGCGGGAGGTGGCGCCGCCGGTGGTGAGCACGGCGATGACGACGGTGTGCACGGCCTCGCGGAGCATGGCGGCGAGCCGGATCGTGGTGGGGTGGTCGAGCGCGTCGAGCCCGAAGTGGTCCTGGCAGGCGGCGCATTCGACGACGGGCCCGGTCCGGCCGCGGGAGAGCAGCGGCACGCCGAGGAGGACGAACCGGCGGCGTCCGCTGCGCCGCTGGTAGTTGCGGTCGCCGCCGCAGCCGGGGCAGAAGAACTCGCCGTCGCAGACGGTGGTCCAGGCGGTGCGGGTGCCGATCAGGCGGCGCACGCGGTGCAGGCCCGCCGGTCGGCCCCGGTCCGGCGGGGTGCCCGGGGCGCGGGAGTCGTGGGAGTTCCGGCCGTCTCGTTCCCGGTCTGGCAGCACCACGCACCTCCACGACTCCGCGGCCGCCCTGCCGCGTTGGCGTGATGTTAGCCACATCGATGATGCCGCGTCAGTACCCCGGACGGGAGATGGCCGGTAGCAGGTCCGTGACCAGCCGCCCGGCGCGCCGTGGCCCCGCCCGCCACAAGGGCGGACGGGGCCACGAAAGCACCGGTCGAACTGGGGGTCGAACAGGCTCAGCGGGCCGCGCGGTTGACGGCCGACACGACAGCCTTCAGCGATGCACGTGTCGTATTCGCGTCGATGCCGACGCCCCACAGGACCTTGTCGCCGACGACGCACTCGATGTACGAGGCGGCCTGCGCGGAGGCCTCGGCGCTCATGGTGTGCTCCTGGTAGTCCAGCAGGCGGGCGTCGATGCCCACGGACTGCAGGGCCGCGAAGAACGCGGAGATCGGGCCGTTGCCGGTGCCGGTGAGGACCGTGGACTCGCCGTCCACGATCGCCCCGACGGTCAGCGTGTCGGCGCCGTCGTCGCCCATGGTCGTCTGGCTGGCGCGCAGCTGGATGCGGCCCCAGGGGTTGTCCGGGTTGGGCAGGTACTCGTCCTGGAAGACGCTCCAGATCGCGTCGGGCGAGACCTCGCCGCCCTCGGCGTCGGTCTTCGCCTGGATGATCTTCGAGAACTCGATCTGCATCCGGCGCGGCAGGTCCAGCTTGTGGTCGTTCTTCAGGACGTACGCGATGCCGCCCTTGCCGGACTGCGAGTTGACGCGGATCACGGCCTCGTACGAGCGGCCGACGTCCTTGGGGTCGATGGGCAGGTACGGAACCGCCCACTCGATGTCGTCGACCGTCTTGCCCGCGGCGGCCGCGCGGGACTCCATGGAGTCGAAGCCCTTCTTGATGGCGTCCTGGTGGGAGCCGGAGAAGGCGGTGTAGACGAGGTCGCCCGCGTACGGGTGGCGGGGGTGGACCTCCATCTGCGTGCAGTACTCGTACACCCGGCGGATCTCGTCGATGTCCGAGAAGTCGATCTGCGGGTCGATGCCCTGGCTGAACAGGTTCATGCCCAGGGCGACCAGGTCCACGTTGCCGGTGCGCTCGCCCTGGCCGAACAGACAGCCCTCGACGCGGTCGCCGCCCGCCATCACGGCCAGCTCGGCGGCGGCGATGGCGGTGCCGCGGTCGTTGTGCGGGTGGATGGACAGGCATACGTACTGTCGCCGGGACAGATGGCGGCTCATCCACTCGAAACGGTCCGCGTGCGTGGAGGGCGTCGAGCGCTCCACGGTGGCGGGCAGGTTCAGGATGATCTCGCGGTCGGCGTCGGGCTGCCAGGTGTCCATGACGCCCTCGCAGACCTCCAGGGCGAAGTCCAGCTCGGTGTCGGTGAAGATCTCCGGGCTGTACTGGTACCCGAAGACCGTCTCCGGACCCAGCAGCTTCTCGGCGTACTCCATGACCAGGCGCGTGCCGTCGACGGCGATCTGCTTGACCTGGTCGCGCGAGCCGCGGAAGACGACGTCGCGCCAGACCGGCGCGGTCGCGTTGTACAGGTGGACGGTGGCGCGGTTGGCGCCCTTCAGGGACGCGACGGTGCGCTCGATCAGCTCCTCGCGGGCCTGGGTGAGCACCGAGATCGTCACGTCGTCGGGGATGGCGCCCTCGTCCTCGATGATCGACCGCACGAAATCGAAGTCGGTCTGCCCGGAGGAGGGGAACCCGACCTCGATCTCCTTGTAGCCCATCTTGACCAGCAGGTCGAACATCGCCCGCTTGCGGGCCGGGGACATCGGGTCGATCAGCGCCTGGTTGCCGTCCCGCAGGTCCGTGGACAGCCACCGGGGCGCCACGGTGATGCGCTGGTCCGGCCAGGTGCGGTCGGGCAGGTCCACCTGCTCGTACTGGCCGTACTTGTGGATCGGCATGGCGGAGGGACGTTGAAAGTTCGGCATGGGGTGTACGGGCTCCTCGGTGAGTCCTTCAGGACGGCCGACGGTCTTGCGCAGCACCGAACTCCGCGGGGAGGGGGTCGGCCTCGACTACAGGCCCTCGCCGCGGCGGCTAAGGAGAAGCAGCCCGTAACGCATGATGCTCAGCAGCCTAACCGAGCATCCGCCGATACGGCGTCCCGTATCACTATGCGGGACCTGCGTCGGTGCTCCGCGGATGTTCCAGGAACATTCCAGCCCGTCCGGCGGACGGATGGCGAGGGGGCATGGCGTTAAAGCGCCCCGAAGGGGCGCGGGGAACTGCGCGACCAGCCCCAGACGGCCCGCAGATTCACTCCAAGCGAGGCCGTTAGCAGTCCAGGCCGCCTCGCAGGCCCCGTATCCCGGTATTTCACCAATCATGGTGGCAGCTAGTGACAGCGGCATGACCCAGTGCCACATTGCCACGCATGACCGCCAACCCAACGGGGAACCCGGAGAGGTTCGAGCCCGTCTTCTGCACCATCGTGCCGCCGTTCGTCCTGGACACCCTCGCCCAGAACCAGGACCCCGCCCTCGCGGGACCGGCCCGCCGCACCCTCCAGCGGGACGCCTTCGAGCGCACCCAGCGCCGTCTGACCACCGTCATCGGCGCCCCGTCCGTCGCCGCGCCCAAGGGCGCCGAGGAGGGCAAGCCGCACCGCACCATCCACGACGCAAAGCACCGCACGGACCTGCCCGGCCGCAAGGTGCGCGGCGAGGGCGACAAGGCCGGCAAGGACGCCACCGTCAACCGCGCGTACGACGGCCTCGGCGCGACCTTCGAGGTGTTCTTCAAGCACTTCGCGCGCGACTCGATCGACGGCGGAGGGCTGCCGCTCAACGCCACCGTCCACTACGGCGAGGACTACGGGAACGCCTTCTGGAACGGCGAGCAGATGGTGTTCGGCGACGGGGACAGGGAGATCTTCCTCGACTTCACCATCCCCGTGGACGTGATCGGCCACGAGCTGACCCACGGCGTGGTCCAGTACACCGCCAACCTCACCTACTTCGGCCAGCCCGGCGCCCTGAACGAGTCCATGGCGGACGTCTTCGGCTCGCTGATCAAGCAGTACACGCTCGGCCAGACCGCCGCCGACGCCGACTGGCTGATCGGCGCGGGCCTGCTCGCCGAGCGGGTCACCGGCACCGCGCTGCGCTCCATGAAGGCCCCGGGCACCGCGTACGACGACGACGTCCTCGGCAAGGACCCGCAGCCCGCCACCATGGACGACTACGTCCGCACCGGCCGCGACAACGGCGGCGTGCACATCAACTCCGGCATCCCGAACCACGCCTTCTACCTGCTCGCCCAGACCCTCGGCGGCCACGCCTGGGAGCGGGCGGGGCAGATCTGGTACGCCGTCCTGACCGGCGGCGAGCTGGCCCAGGACGCGTCGTTCACGGACTTCGCCAAGCTGACGGTCGCGGCCGCCCGCGCCAAGTACGGCGACGGCGAGGAGCTCAAGGCGGTCCTCGACGCGTGGGCGCAGGTCAAGGTACCGGCGACCTGATCCGGCCGGAAGCCGTCGGGCCCGCCGGGGCCGCCTGGCGGGGCGCCGGAGCCTGGAGTAGACAGGACCCATGCGTATCCAGGTGAAGCGCACCGGAGGGTTCGGCGGCATCGAGCGGCACGCGGAGGTGGACACCACCGCGCGCCCCGACGCCCACGAGTGGCACGCCCTGGCCGAGCGGGCCGTGGCCGACGGCCGGGGCGAGCCACCGATCGGCGTGCCCGACGGCTTCAGCTACCAGATCACCGTCGACGGGCGGACCGTGTACTGCGCGGACCCGCGCCTGACCGACGACCAGCGCCAGCTCATCACCCGGGTCCTGAAGGAGGGCTCGTAGGCGGCGGACGTCCGCCGCAACACCCCGTGCGCGCACGGGCGTTGACTTCCCTCACGGCCGGTGCGGATGATCCCGCGCATGGCGACCATCCCCCCGGGGCCCCGCGCCCCGCTGCCCCCGTTCCCGCGCGACTTCCTGTGGGGCGTGGCCACGTCGGCCCACCAGATCGAGGGCGCCGCCGACGAGCGCGGCCCGTCGGTGTGGGACGCCTTCACGGCCCTGCCGGGGAACGTGAAGGACGGCACCACCGCCGCCGTGGCCTGCGACCACGTGCGCCGCTACCGCGAGGACGTGGCGCTCGTCCGTGACCTGGGGGTGGGCGCGTACCGCTTCTCGGTGTCCTGGCCGCGCGTGCTGCCCGAGGGGACGGGCGCCGTCAGCGAGCGGGGCCTGGACTTCTACGACCGGCTCGTCGACGAGCTGTGCGCGGCGGACGTGCGCCCCGTGCCGACGCTCTTCCACTGGGACACCCCGCTCGCCGTGGAGGAGGCGGGCGGCTGGCTCACGCGCGCGACGGCCGAGCGCTTCGCCGAGTACGTGGCCGTCGTCGCGGCCCGCATCGGCGACCGCGTACCGAAGTGGATCACCCTGAACGAGCCCGCCGAGCACACCCTGCTCGGCCACGCCCTGGGCCAGCACGCGCCCGGGAAGCGGCTGCTCTTCGACGCCCTGCCGGTGGCCCACCACCAGCTCCTCGGCCACGGCCTCGCGGTGCGGGCGCTGCGCGCGGCCGGCGCTCAGGACGTGGGCGTCGCGAACTCCCACGGACCCACCTGGCCCGCCTCGGACGCCCCCGCGGACCGGGAGGCCGCCGACTTCTACGACGTCCTCCTCAACCGCCTGTTCTCCGACCCGCTGCTCCTCGGCCGCTACCCCGAAGGCGTCGCGGAGCTGCTCGCCGCCGCCGTGCCGGACCCGGCGGCGGACCTGAAGGTGATCGCCGAGCCGCTGGACTGGTACGGCGTGAACTTCTACCAGCCCACGAAGGTGGGTGCCCCCGCCGAGCACGCCACGGAGTTCTCCGGCGTGACGCTGCCGCCGCAGCTGCCCTTCGCCCCCCGCGAGATCACCGGGCACCCGCTGACCGACTTCGGCTGGCCGGTGGTCCCCGAGGCCCTCACCGAGCTGCTCCTGGCCCTCCGCGAGCGGTACGGCGACCGCCTTCCGCCCCTCGTCATCACGGAGAACGGCTGCTCCTACGACGGCCTGGACGACCAGGACCGCATCGCGTACCTGGACGGCCATCTGCGGGCCCTGCACCGGGCGCGGACCGCAGGGGTCGACGTCCGGGGCTACTTCGTGTGGTCGCTGCTCGACAACTTCGAGTGGGCGGAGGGCTACCGCCAGCGGTTCGGCCTCGTCCACGTCGACTACGCCACGCAGCGGCGCACCCCGAAGGCGTCCTACCACTGGCTCAGGTCGGCCCTGGCCGGGCTAGAAGCCCAGGCGCCGTAGCTGCTTGGGGTCGCGCTGCCAGTCCTTCGCCACCTTCACGTGCAGGTCGAGGAAGACGGGCGTGCCGAGCAGCGCCTCGATCTGCTTGCGGGACTTGATGCCGACGTCCTTGAGCCGCTTGCCCTTGGGGCCGATGATGATGCCCTTCTGGCTGGACCGCTCGATGAACACGTTCGCGTGGATGTCGAGCAGGGGCTTGTCGGCGGGGCGGCCCTCGCGGGGCAGCATCTCCTCGACGACCACGGCGATGGAGTGCGGCAGCTCGTCCCGCACGCCCTCCAGGGCCGCCTCGCGGATCAGCTCGGCCACCATGACCTGCTCGGGCTCGTCCGTGAGGTCGCCCTCGGGGTAGAGCGCGGGCCCCTCAGGAAGCAGCGGCACCAGCAGATCGGCGAGCAGCTCCACCTGCTTCTCGCCGACGGCGGAGACCGGCACGATCTCCTGCCACTGGAAGCCCAGCTCCTTGCCGAGCTGGTCGACCGCGATGAGCTGCTCGGCAAGCGCCTTGCTGTCGACCAGGTCGGTCTTGGTGATGATGGCGACCTTCGGCGCCTTCTTGATCGACGCCAGCTCCTTGGCGATGAACCGGTCGCCGGGCCCGATCTTCTGGTCCGCGGGCAGGCAGAAGCCGATCACGTCGACCTCGGCCCACGTGGCGCGGACCACGTCGTTGAGCCGCTCGCCGAGCAGCGTGCGCGGCTTGTGCAGGCCGGGGGTGTCGACCAGGATCAGCTGCGCGTCGGGCCGGTGCACGATGCCGCGCACGGTGTGCCGGGTGGTCTGCGGGCGGTTCGAGGTGATGGCCACCTTCTTGCCGACCAGAGCGTTCGTCAGGGTGGACTTGCCGGCGTTGGGGCGGCCCACGAAGCAGGCGAAACCCGCACGGTGGTCGCTCCGCTGGGTCGGCTGGGGTGTCTGGGTTCGCACGCTCATGCCGCCCATTCTCCCTGATCTTTTCCGCCCCGGTCGCCTCGGGCGCGGCCGCTCCCCCACCCGCCCGCCCTTCCACCGCGCTGACGCGCTCGTCCTCAAACGCCGGACGGGCTGAAAGTCTCCGGTGCGCGCTGGATCTCGTCTGCGGCTCCGCACAGGTCCGCGGTCCGCGGACGACATGCGGTCCGCACCGGCACCATTCAGCCCGTCCGGCGTTTGAGGACGAGGCGCGGAGCGCCGATGAAGGCCGGTCGGGGTCAGGCCTCGGTGGTGTGGTGGAGCGTGCCGTCCGGGGCCGCCAGGAAGACCGGGGTGCCGGGGCCGCCCAGGTCCCGGACGGCGGCCAGGTCGGCGCCCGGGAGGGCCTCCGCCCCGGAGACGACGGCCGCCGCCTCCAGGGACTCCGCCCCGGACGCTACGGCCATCGCCACGGCCGTACGCAGCGCGGACAGCTCCAGGGACGCGAGGGAGACCGTCCCGGCGACGTACGTGCGCCCGGTCTCGTCCCGTACCGCCGCCCCCTCCGGCACGCCGTTGCGGGCCCGCGCCGAACGCGCGAGGGTGACGATCTTCTGGTCCTCGGGGCCGAGGTCGGTGCGCTCAGTCATGGCACGAGCATAAGGAGCCGGGCCCGCGGCTCACCCGGCCACCCGGTACATCGACCCGCGCCGCGCCTCGGGCGTGGCCAGCCACTCCAGCTTCGCCGCCGTGTCCGCGAGCGGCAGCGGCGTGTGCAGGACGACCGTCAGATCGGGCCGCGCGGGCACCTTCAGGGCGGTCGACTCCACGTGCAGGATGCCCGCGAGCGGATGGTCGATCTCCTTGTGGACCAGGCCCGCGGGCCGGATGTCCTGCCGCTCCCACAGCTCCGTGAACTCCTCGCCCAGGGCGTGCAGCCGGGCGAGCAGGTCCTGGAAGCCCTCGTCGCCCGGGTGCTCGGAGCAGGCGGCGCGGAACTGTGCGACGAGCGTCACCGCGTTCCGCGCCCAGCTGACGCTGCGCGAGCGGTACATCGGGTCCGTGAAGAAGTCGAGGATGCAGTTCTGCGTGGTCTCGGGGCGCATGCCGAGGACCATGGCGGCCGCGTCGTTGTAGACGAGGCAGTTGTAGTAGCGGTCCATGATGTGCGCCGGGTACGGCATCCAGGTGTCGATGAGCCGCCGCAGGCCCTCGTCCATGTGCTCGGCGTCCCGCTCCGCCTGCGGCGCGGGCGGATTGAGGCCCGCGAGCACGTACAGATGGCGGCGCTCGGTGCCCGACAGCTTCAGGACGCGTGCCACGGAGTCCAGGACCTGCGGCGACACGGAGATGTCGCGGCCCTGCTCAAGCCACTGGTACCAGGACGCGCCGACGCCCGCGAGGACGGCGACCTCCTCGCGCCTGAGGCCCGGCGTGCGCCGCCGGCCGCCCTCCGGGAGCCCGGCCTCCGCCGGGCTCACCCGGGCCCGCCTGCTCATCAGGAAGTCCCGCAGCTCCACTCGGCGACGGGCCTTCGCCCCGTCGGTCCGCTCCCCGGCCTGACTGGCCACCGTTCCCCCCGTCATCCGCCCGCCGATCCGCCTGGTGGTCGTACCACCAGCATAAGTTCCCGCTCCCCAGGGCTATTCCGGCCGCCGCAAGCTCGTGACCATGGCGATCGACACCTCCGCTCCTTCCCCCGCCGCACCGTCCTCCCCCGCCGCTCCCCCAGGTCCCGCCGCGGCGCCCCCGAAGCTCTCCCGCCGCGACACGCTCATCCTGTTCGTGCTGTGTGCCGCGCAGTTCATGGTGGCGCTCGACTTCTCCGTCCTGAACGTGGCGCTGCCCGTGCTCGGCGAGGACCTCGGCATGAGCCACGCCGCGCTCCAGTGGGCCGTCACCGCCTTCGCGCTGCCGTCCGGCGGCTTCCTGCTGCTCTTCGGCCGCGTCGGCGACCTGTTCGGGCGGCGCAGGCTGTTCCTCGGCGGGCTCGCGCTGTTCGGCGCGGCCTCGCTGCTGGCCACCTTCGCCTGGGACCCGGCGTCGTTCCTCGCCGGGCGCGCGCTGCAGGGCGTGGGCGCGGCCGCGATCGTGCCGACCGGCATGTCGCTGCTCACCACGACGTTCCCGGAGGGCCCGCAGCGCGACCGGGCGCTCGGCATCTCCGGCACGCTCCTGTCCCTCGGCTTCACCGTCGGCATGGTGCTCGGCGGCGTCCTCACCGACACCCTCGGCTGGCGCTCCACGATGGGGCTGCTCACCCTCTTCGCGCTGATCGTGCTGCCGCTGGCGCCCGGTCTGCTGCCGGAGTCCCGCACGCCGGAGCGCCCGCGCCTGGACCTCCCCGGCGCGGTCACGGTCACCGGCGGTCTGCTGGCCCTGATCTACGCCCTGTCCACGGCCGCCGAGCGCGGCTTCGGCGACACCGACGTGCTCGTCACCCTGGCCGCGGGCGTCGCCCTGCTCGCCGCCTTCGGCTACGTCGAGACGCGCGCGGCCGCTCCGCTGGTCTCCCTGCCGATGCTGCGCCGCCGCACGGTGGCGTGGGGCAACTTCGGCGGCCTCGTCACCTTCGCGATGATGTCGACGGTCGTCTTCGTCCTGACCCTCTACTTCCAGGACGTCCTGGACCTGTCCGCCTTCGAGACCGGCCTGGTCTTCGGCGTCCAGGGCGTGGTGTCGGTCTTCGCGGGCATGCGCGCGCCGAAGGTCATCGGCCGCTTCGGGCCGCACCGCACGCTCGTCGGCTCGCTGCTCGGCCAAGCCCTGTTCGTGGCGGCGCTCCTCGCGATCGGCGAGGGCGCGTGGTCGGTGTGGCTCGCGGCCGTGGCCGTGTCGGTGGCCAGCATGTTCCACCTCGGCGCGATCGTCAGCTACGGCGTCACGGTCACCTCGGGCGTGCCGGACGAGGAGCAGGGCCTGGCGACGGGCCTGGTCACCTCCACCCAGCAGGTGGGCCTCACCATCGGCATCCCCGTACTGGGCGTCCTCGCGACGACGGGCGGCGACACCCTGACGGGCACCCGGACGGTACTCGCCGTGGACGCGGCGGTCGTCCTCCTCACGGCGGCGCTCGTGGCGGTGGGCCTCGGGCGGCGGCGCTAGGGCCTGTCCCTAGGGGCGGTCGAGCCGCAGGCGCTCCGCCCGGGGCAGGCCCGCCACCACCAGGTCGTAGGAATCCTCGATCAGCTCGCGCACGAGCTGGTCGGGGAGGTCGGCGTCGGCCGTGACCGTGTTCCAGTGCCGCTTGTTCATGTGCCAGCCGGGCACGATGTCCGGGTACTGGGCCCGCAGTTGCGGGGCGATCTCGGGGTCGCACTTCAGATTGACCGTCAGCGGCTCCCGGTCGAGGGCACTCAGCGCGAACAGCTTGCCCGCCACCTTGAACACCGATGTCTCGGGGCCGAACGGAAAGTCCTCGACCACGTCGTCGAACGACAGGCAGAACGTCCGTAGCTCCTGCGGATTCATCGCCCGGTCCCCTCCCCGGAGCCGGATTCCGCGCCCCCCGGCGCGACCGGCTCCACCAGCACGGTCACGATCTTGTTGCGCCGCCCCGCGGCGGCCTCCGCGGTGAGCCGCAGCGCCCGCTCGTCCGGCAGCGTCACCACGGCCTTGGCACCGGCGATCGGCACCCGCCCGAGCTGCTTGGCGAGCAGCCCGCCGACGGTCTCCACGTCCTCGTCGTCGTACGCCTCCAGGCCGTACAGCTCGCCGAGGTCGCCGATGTCGAGCCGGGCGGTGACGCGGTAGGCGCCGCCGCCCAGGTCCTCGACGGGCGGCAGCTCCCGGTCGTACTCGTCGGTGATCTCACCGACGATCTCCTCCAGGATGTCCTCGATGGTGACGATCCCGGCGGTGCCGCCGTACTCGTCGATGACGACGGCGACGTGGTTGCGCTCCTGCTGCATCTCGCGCAGCAGGTCGCCCGCGTTCTTCGTGTCGGGCACGAACGTGGCGGGGCGCATGGCCGTCGACACCAGGTCGTTCTCCGCGTCGCGGTTGATGTGCGTCTTGCGGGCCAGGTCCTTGAGGTAGACGATGCCGACCACGTCGTCCTCGCTCTCGCCGGTGACCGGGATGCGCGAGAAGCCGGAGCGGAGGGCGAGCGTGAGCGCCTGGCGGATGGTCTTGTACCGCTCGATGGAGATCAAGTCGGTGCGCGGGACCATGACTTCGCGCACGAGCGTGTCGCCCAGCTCGAAGACGGAGTGCACCATGCGGCGCTCCTCGTCCTCGATCAGGGACTCCTTCTCGGCCAGGTCGACCATGGCCCGCAGCTCCGCCTCGGAGGCGAACGGGCCGCGCCTGAAGCCCTTCCCCGGCGTGAGCGCGTTGCCGATGAGGATGAGCAGGGGCGGGACGGGCCCCATGACGCGGGCGAGCGGAAGCAGCACGTACGCGGCGGCCGTCGCCGTGTTCAGCGGGTGCTGGCGGCCGATGGTGCGCGGGGACACGCCGACGGCCACGTACGAGACGAGGACCATGACGCCGATGGCGACGGCCAGGGCCTCCCAGGTCGCGTCGAACTCGCGCAGACAGGCGTACGTCACCAGGGCCGCGGCCGCCATCTCGCAGGCGACGCGGACCAGAAGCGCCACGTTCAGATAGCGGGTCGGGTCGGCGGCGACCTGGGCGAGCTTCGCGCTGCCGCGGCGCCCGGAGCGGACGGCCTCCTCGGCGCGGAAGCTGGAGACGCGGGCGATGCCCGCCTCGGCGCAGGCGGCGAGCCAGGCCACCACGATCAGGGCGACGGCGCCCGCGATGAGCTGGATGGACATGGGCCTACGAGACGGTCGGCGCCGGGGAGGGCCCGGTGAGGCCCCGCTCGGCCCGCCAGCCGTCGACGATGGCGGCCTGCAGACCGAACATCTCGGCCTTCTCGTCGGGCTCCTCGTGGTCGTACCCGAGCAGGTGCAGCACGCCGTGGACCGTCAGGAGCTGGAGCTCCTCGTCCATGGAGTGGGCCGTGGGGGCCTCCTCGCCCTGCTTGAGGGCGACCTCCGGGCACAGCACGATGTCGCCGAGGAGCCCCTGCGGGGGCTCCTCGTCATCCTTCATCGGCGGGCGCAGCTCGTCCATCGGGAAGGACATCACGTCCGTGGGCCCCGGCAGGTCCATCCACTGGATGTGCAGCTGCTCCATGGCGTCGGCGTCCACGACGATCACCGAGAGTTCGGAGAGCGGGTGGATCCGCATCCGCGCGAGCGCGTAGCGGGCGATGTCGAGGATCGCCTGCTCGTCGACCTCGGTGCCGGATTCGTTGTTGACGTCGATCGCCATGGCGCTGTGTCTTCTACTTTCCTCTGGACCGGCCCTTGCGGGAGCCGTTCTCCGTGCCGTTCTCGCTGTCGTACTTCTCGTACGCGTCGACGATACGGCCGACCAGCTTGTGCCGGACGACATCGTGCGAGGTGAGCCGCGAGAAGTGCACGTCCTCGACGCCCTCCAGGATGTCCTGGACCTGGCGCAGGCCCGACTTCGTGCCGTTCGGCAGGTCGACCTGGGTGACGTCGCCCGTGATCACGATCTTGGACTCGAAGCCGAGGCGGGTGAGGAACATCTTCATCTGCTCGGGGCTCGTGTTCTGCGCCTCGTCCAGGATGATGAACGCGTCGTTCAGCGTCCGGCCGCGCATGTACGCCAGCGGGGCGACCTCGATGGTCCCGGCCGCCATCAGGCGGGGGATCGAGTCCGGGTCCAGCATGTCGTGCAGCGCGTCGTACAGCGGGCGGAGATAGGGGTCGATCTTCTCGTACAGCGTGCCGGGCAGGAAGCCGAGGCGCTCGCCCGCCTCGACCGCGGGGCGGGTCAGGATGATGCGGTTGACCTGCTTGGACTGGAGGGCCTGGACGGCCTTGGCCATGGCCAGATAGGTCTTGCCGGTGCCCGCGGGGCCGATGCCGAAGACGATCGTGTGCTTGTCGATCGCGTCCACGTAACGCTTCTGGTTGAGCGTCTTGGGGCGGATGGTGCGGCCGCGCGACGAGAGGATGTTCTGGGTGAGCACCTCGGCCGGGGTCTCGTCCGGTCCTTCGCCGGTCTCGCCTGCTCTGAGCATGGCGATCGAGCGTTCCACTGCGTCCTCCGTCATCGGCTGTCCGGTGCGGAGCACCAGCATCATCTCGTCGAACAGGCGCTGCACGAGGGCGACTTCACGCGCGTCGCCCACGGCGCTGATCTCATTGCCCCGGACATGGATGTCGGCCGCCGGGAAGGCCTTCTCGATCACGCGCAGCAGCGTGTCTCCAGAGCCGAGGACGGTCACCATCGGGTGCTTGGCCGGGACCGTGAAGTGGGCTCGGGCCTGTGCCTGCGCAGGGGTCTGAGCTGTCGGTGTCTGAGTCATGGGCCGGCGCTTAAGGCCTGCACGTCCTCCTCGTCGCGGGGGCTCGCCCGCTGGGCGCCCTTCGTACTGCCAAGAGTACGACTCGGCGCTGACAACCCCGTAGGGCTTTTCCGCCGCGGATGGGCTCCGGCCTCCTCACGCGGAGCGCCGGAAGCCGATGGTGGGCACGGCGCGCCGCAGCGGCCAGGGGCGCGCGGTGTCCGGGAGCAGCGCCTCCAGGAAGCCGTAGCGCTCCAGGGCCACGGGGTCCTGCTGGTCGAGCTGGCGCACCCGCCGCCACCAGGCGCCGATCTCCTCCCAGCCGGGCGCGGAGAGTGAGCCCCCGAACTCCTGCACCGACAGGGCGGCCGTCAGACCGGCGAAGGCGAGCCGGTCGGCGAGCGGCCAGTCCGCCAGGGTGCCGGTCACGAAGCCCGCGACGAACACGTCGCCCGCGCCGGTGGGATCGAGGGCCTCCACCTCGATGGCGGGCACGGACGCGGTCTCGCCGGTGCGCCCGTCCACCGCGTACGCGCCCTCCGCGCCGAGGGTGACCACGGCGACCGGCACGTGCTCGGTCAGGGCGTGGGCCGCGGCGCGCGGGCAGGAGGTGCCGGTGTACCGCATCGCCTCCTGCGCGTTCGGCAGGAAGGCCTCGCAGTGCCGCAGGTCGGGCAACTGCCCCAGGTCCCACCGCCCGGTGTCGTCCCAGCCCACGTCGGCGAAGATCGCCGTCCCGCGGCGCGCCGCCGACTCGATCCAGGGGGCGCGCGTACCGGGCGTGAGCGAGGCGACGGCGGCCCGCGCGCGGGGCGGGCACGCGGGCGCGCCCCCGTCCGGCGCGTGGGCGTCGGGCGGCGGCTCGTGGCCGTGGCTGACCATCGTCCGCTCGCCCTCGTACGCCATGGAGACTGTCACCGGGGAGTGCCAGTGCGGCACGGTCCGCGAGGAGGACAGGTCGATGCCCTCGCCCTGCTCCAGGGCGTCCCAGCAGTACTCCCCGTAGTGGTCGTCGCCGAAGGCGGCGGCGAGCGAGGTGCGCAGGCCGAGCCGGGCGAGCGCGGTCGCCATGTTGGCGACGCCGCCGGGGCTCGATCCCATGCCCCGGGCCCAGGACTCCGTCCCGCGCACGGGCGCGGTGTCGAGACCGGTGAAGACGATGTCCAGGAACACGGTGCCGGTGAGATACACGTCGCAGGGCGGATCGCCCGCGCGCCGCGTCGACTTGAGCGGGTCGACGGCGGTGCTGTCGGGCTCGGCGCCGGTGCTTCCCGGTGCCGCGGGTGTCCCGTGTGGTGCGGCAGGTGGTACGGCCATGGAGGCAACGTAACCGACGGGTCCGACAGGCCGCGTCCGCTACCAGCGCGGCACGGCCGGAGTCACCCACTCCGGTTCAGCGCGGCGCATGGCCGCCGCGTCGTCCCTCTCCCGCAGGGCGGCGAAGTCCTCGTCCAGCCACCGCCGGTGCAGCGCGTCGAGCCGGTCGCGGTCGAGTTCGACCCCGAGCCCCGGGGCGTCACTCACCGTGACGCATCCGTGCGCGAAGCGCAGGCGTTCGGTGAGCACGTCCTCCGTCTGCCACGGGTAGTGCGTGTCGCACGCGTGCCGAAGGCCCGGCACGGTGGCCGCGACGTGCGTCATGGCGGCGAGGCTGATCCCCAGATGGGTGTTGGAGTGCATGGAGACGTCCACGCCGAACGTCCGGCACACGGCGGCCAGTTCGCGCGTCCGCCGAAGGCCGCCCCAGTAGTGGTGATCGGAGAGCACCACGCGCACGGCTTCCTTCCCGAAGGCCTCGGGTATCTCCTCGAACGTGGTCACGCACATGTTGGTGGCGAGCGGCACCGGGGTCCGCGCGGCGACCTCGGCCATGGCGGGGGTGCCGAGGGCCGGGTCCTCCAGGTACTCCAGGACGTCCGCGAGTTCCTCGGCGACCTTGACGGAAGTCTCCACGGACCAGGCGCCGTTGGGGTCGAGCCGCAGCGGCGCCCCGGGGAAGGCGGCCGCGAGCGCCCTGACCGCGGCGATCTCCTCCTCCGGCGGAAACACTCCCCCCTTCAGCTTGAACGACCGGAACCCGTACCGCCGCGCGAGCGCCCGCGCCTGCGCGACCACGCCCCGCGGGTCGAGCGCGGCCCCCCAGCCGTCCTCCTCGGCGGCCACGCCGTCCGGATGCCCGGCGTACTTGTAGAACAAGTAACCGCTGTACTCCACGGCGTCCCGCACCTTGCCGCCGAGCAGCGCGTGCACGGGCAGGCCGAGCGCCTTGCCCAGGGCGTCCAGGCACGCCACCTCGAACCCCGACACGACGGAGAGGCGCAGCTTGTCCGCGGTCTGCGCGCCGCGCAGGCCGCCGACGTCCAGGGCCGCGTCCACGCGCCGCCCGTCCACCTCGACGCCGTCCGCGAGTGTGAACAACCCGTTGAGGTCCCCCACCCCCCGCCCCCGCAGCCGCGCGGCCAGCGGCCCGGCCAGCTCCAGATACTTGCCGTCCCCGTACGTCTCCCCCACGCCGACCGTGCCGTCCTCCGTCTCCACCTCGATGATCAGGCGCGGTGTGTACGGCTGGTGCAGGCCCTGGGTGTTCAGGAGCGGGGGGTCGGCGACCAGCACGGGGGTGAGCCGCACATCGGTGACGGTGAGCATGGCGCCTCCGGCGGGGTGAACGCTGTCCACGTATGAAAACGCACCCTACTGCCAGTGCAAGGTCCCCGCCACGGTGTCGAACAACTCGACCATCTTCGGGGCGAGGGCCTCCATCGGCGTGGAGAAGGTGAGTGTCAGCCAGGCCTGGCTCGCCGGTACCGGCACGTTGTAGACCACGGTGGTCGTGGCGAGGGTGCTGCCCATCAGCCGCTCCGGGTCCGGCGCCTCGGCACGCTCCTCCCGCACGGCCTCGCCCGCGCCCTCCAGCTCCACGACCTCGCCGCCCGCGAGACGCCGGGCCAGGTCGTACGCCGTCCGGCAGCCGGGCCACCCCTCGGGCACGAGGCTCACCAACAACGAGGAAGCCAACGGCACCCCGCCCACCGTGAGCACCGACAAATACAGCTCGACCCCACCCACCCGGTACGCCGCCCTGGCCCGCTTCTGCAGATCCCGCATCAACCGCTCCTTGAGCAACGGCGCGTGATCAACCCCCCGAAACTGCCGCTCGGCCAACACGAGAATCCCCCGGTCACGCTCTTCCGGGGGGTCCAGCGGAAGCTGAAACCATCCCTCCGGGACGAGGATGGTGTACTCGGCGGGCGGAGTGGACGAGTTGATGTTGAGGGGCATGTCAGTGATGACCCCGCAATGACTGCACGTCCGGTGCCGTCGGTACCAGACGCATCGTGGGGACGAGTTCCGCCACCAGGCCGACGATCTCGTCCGTACGCTCGAAGTGCTGCCAGTCGACCTCGACGAGAAGGATCTCCTCCCGGCCCGTCGGCCAGACGGCGTAGCGGAGGGATTCGCTGAGCTTGCTGCCCCAGCCGAAGCGCCGTTTCTGCGCGAGCATCGCTTGGACGCGGACGGCCGGGCCCACGGGCAACTCGACCTCGGCGACCAAGGGTTCTCCCTTGACCTCGGCGTAGGACCACTTGACCAGCTTGGGCAGGTATTCCTGCGGTGACGGCCTTCGCACACCGTCCTCGCCGTAGACGTACACCACGAGGTCCGCGAGCAGAGTGCCGCCCTCGGTATAGGCAACCGCGACCACCACAGGGCCGGACTCGAAAGCGTTCAGCGCGATCTGCACGAGCTGACGTTGAAGCGCGTCCTTGCTCACTCGAAGGTGCAGCGGATTGAACTGGGCCACATATTCGGCAGCCAGCCGCTCGGCCTCTTCGCGTGTGCCGTCCCTCAGGGTCAGTCCAAACCAGTCGCCGCAGAAGTCGAAATCAACGATGTAGTCGTCGTCTTCCTGCATCAGTGCACCTCGTCGATGAAGAGGCCACCAGCGGTAACTCCGCTTCCGGCGACGGTCAGTCCCGTAGCGGTGCGCGACACTTGGTTGACGGCGTAGCTGCTGTCCAGACTCTTACTCAAGTGCTTCACTTCCTTCAGGTCGGAGGCTACCGAGGCGTCCGCCAGGGAGACTGATCTGGCGACGCCTTTCACCACATTGCCGTCCCCACGGTCCTTCAGCTCACGCCACGCCTGGCGGTAGCCACCCTGGAATCCACCCTTCCAGGTAGAGCTCTTGAACAGCTCGGTGATGGGCTCTCGAATGGACTGGGGGACGTCCCCCTTCTCCAGGCGCGCGGGCTTTCCCGAGTCACGGTTGAACTTCTGGCGACTGCGCTTGGCCTCTCGAGGGCTCAGCTTGCCGCCCTTGGCCAAGCGCATCCGACGCAACGTCCCCACCACATACCGCCCGGCCACCTTCGAAAAGGCCTTGCCTGCGCCCATGGCCAGCAAGCCTGTCGCCGACCAGGCCAGTTCTGTCCACGCCGCGTCGCCCATGGCCACCTGGGTGGCTGTGCAGGCCAGGTTGACCAAGGTGGCGACCATGGAGATCGCGCCGAGGAGGCCGGACAGGCCCTGGCCGATGAGGGGGATCCAGCCGACCGTGAGGGCGGCGATGCCGGCCCATTTGGCGATGAGTTCGGTGACGCCCGCGACCTGTTCCACGAAGTCGGCGAAGCGGTCCCGGAAGCCGTCCTTGAGGGGGTCGTCGGAGACGGCGTCCTCGAGGGCCTCGCGGGCCCGCCTGGCCGCGGCGTCGCGGATCCGCCGCGCCTCGTGGAGCTTGGCGCGGGCCGCGGCCAGGGCGTCCCCGGCTTCCTCCTCCTGCTTCTCCAGCTCCGCCTTCCGGCGTTCGCCCACGACACCGGAGAGGCCGCGCCGCGCGGCCCCGCCCCGCGCGTCCGCGTCCCGGGCCTCGTGCCGGGCGATGTCGGCGATCCTCTGGGCGCGGTGGAGGTCGGTGACGTACGTACCGGCGGGCGCGGTGGCGTTGGACTCGTAGTCGACGCCGTGGTCGACGACGCGGTCCCCGATGGCATCGGCGGCCGTACGGTAGCGCCGGTGCGCGGCTTCCAGACGGCCCCGGCACTTCTTGGCCTTGCCGCGGAACTCGGCACCCGCGTCGCTGTCCCAGGAGGTCACTTCGGCGGCCGCCTTGAGGTGGCGGAGCTGCCGCTCCAGCTCGTCCGCCGTACGGCGGAGCTTGCGGCCCAGCTCCTCGATGCGGTCCGGGTCGCCGGGGACGGGGTCGCTGTCCGCGAGGGGCTGCCAGTCCCGGGGCCGCGCGCCCATCAGCGGTTCTTCGGGGCGCGTGCGGCACGCAGCGCGCGGGCGAGTTCACCGTCCACGCCGTCGTACGTCTTCGCGGCGGCGCGGGCGATGGCGGCGAGCCGTGCGACCTCGTCGGCCAGCTCCTCGCGGTGGCGCTCCCAGTTGCCCGCGAACTCGCCGAACTGACCGGCCAGGCCACTGTCGCCGAAGTCGTCCTCGTACTGGCCTCTCAGCCTGTCGAGACCGTCGAAGGCGTCCTTGATCCGGCCGAGGCCCACGCCCATCCCACGGATCACACTCAGATCGTCGATCCTCGTGTACTCGCCCACGCCCGACACCCTCTCCGCTCCACTGGGTCACAAGGGGTGACCCACCGTAGCGGGCGGGGCGTCTCAGTCGAAGCGGTAGGCCTCCACCTCCGCCAAGTACGCCGCCCGCAGCGCCTCCTCCTCCGGGGAGCCGTCGAGGAACGCCGCCTCGAAGGAGTTGCGGGCCAGCTCACGGAGCTGGTCCTCGCCGAGGCCGAGGGCCTCGCGGACCGCGTGGAAGGTGTCGTCGACGTAGCCGCCGAAGTACGCGGGGTCGTCGGAGTTGACGGTGCACAGCAGGCCGGCGGCCATCATCTGTGGCAGGGGGTGGTCCTTCAGGACGTCGACGGCGCGCAGGCGGACGTTGGAGAGGGGGCAGAGGGTCAGCGGAACGCGCTCCCGGACCAGGCGGCGGACCAGGTCCGGGTCCTCGACGCAGCGCAGGCCGTGGTCGACGCGCTCGACGCCGAGGACGTCCAGGGCCTCGGTCACGTACGCGGCGGGGCCCTCCTCGCCCGCGTGGGCGACCCGGCGGAGCCCGAGCGCGGCCGCGGCCTCGTACACGGCGGCGAACTTGCGCGGCGGGTGGCCGACCTCGGCCGAGTCGAGTCCGACCCCCGTGATGCGGTGGAGGTGGGGCTTGGCCGCCTCCAGGGTCTCCATGGCCGACTCGGCGGACTCGTCGCGCAGGAAGCACATGATGAGCCGGGTGGTGATGCCGTGGCGCTCGCGGCTGCGGTCGAGGGCGCGGCCCAGGCCCTCGACGACGGTGCCGATCTCCACGCCGCGCGCGGCGTGGGCCTGGGGGTCGAAGAAGATCTCGGCGTGGCGCACGCCCTGGGCGGCGGCACGGGCGAGGTACGCGTCGGCCAGCTCCTCGAAGTCGGCCTCCGTGCGCAGCACGGCCATGAGGCCGTAGTAGAGGTCGAGGAAGGACTGGAGGTCCTCGAAGAGGTAGGCCTTGCGGAGGGCCTCGGTGTCGGCGTACGGCAGGGTGACGCCGTTGCGCTCGGCGAGGGCGAAGGCGAGCTCGGGCTCCAGGGTGCCTTCGATGTGCAGGTGGAGTTCGGCCTTGGGGAGGGGCATGGTGGCGCTTTTCTCTCGGTGGTGGTTCAGGGGCTGCGCTTCGGCAGCGGCACCCGCATCAGGTCCCGGGCCACCGTCAGCTCCCCCGCGAAACCGGCGGCCCGCGCCTGCTGTTCGAAGACGGACGGGTCCGGGTACCGCTGGCTGAAGTGGGTGAGGACGAGGTGCCTGACGCCCGCGTCACGGGCCACGGCGGCGGCCTGACCAGCCGTCAGATGGCCGTGGTCTGAGGCCAGTTGACGGTCCTCGTCGAGGAACGTGGACTCGATGACGAGCATGTCGCAGCCGTCGGCCAGGGCGTGCACGCCGTCGCAGAGACGGGTGTCCATCACGAAGGCGAACCGCTGTCCGCGGCGCACCTCGCTCACCTCGTCGAGGGTGATCCCGCGCAGGCTGCCCTCGCGCTGGAGGACGCCCACGTCGGGTCCGGTGACGCCGCGCTCGGCGAGCAGCCTCGGCAGCATGCGCCGCCCGTCGGGCTCGACGACGCGGTAGCCGTACGACTCGACGGGGTGGGAGAGCTTCGCCGCTTCCAGGCGGTACGACGGCGCGGTGGCGAGGAGCCCGTCGGCGGCGACGGGCTCCTGGGCGATCCGCACCGTCTCGCGGTACGCGGTCGCGTACCGCAGACGGTCGAAGAAGTGCTCCCCGGAGGCCGGGTAGTGCGCGGTGACGGGGTGCGGCACGCGGTCCAGGTTGATGCGCTGGATGACGCCCGCGAGGCCCAGGGAGTGGTCCCCGTGGAAGTGCGTGACGCAGATGCGGTTGAGGTCGTGCGCCGCGACGGAGGCACGCAGCATCTGCCGCTGCGTGCCCTCGCCGGGGTCGAACAGGATGCCCTCGCCGTCCCAGAGCAGCACGTACCCGTTGTGGTTGCGGTGCCGGGTCGGGACCTGGCTCGCGGTGCCGAGCACCACCAGTTCACGTACGGACACGAGGTGCTATCCGGGAGGCCACTGGAGGCCGCGGCCGCCCAGGACGTGGGCGTGCGCGTGGAAGACGGTCTGCCCGGCGCCGGAGCCCGTGTTGAAGACGATGCGGTAGCTGTCCGCCTGCTCCTGGGCGGCCACCTCGCCCGCCTCGCGCAGCACGTCGGCCGCGGCCGCGGGCTCGGCCGCGGCGAGCGAGGCCGCGTCCGGGTGGTGCACCTTGGGAATCACCAGGACGTGCGTCGGCGCCTGGGGGTTGATGTCGCGGAAGGCGAGGGTGGTCTCCGTCTCGCGCACGACCGTCGCGGGCACCTCCTTCGCCACGATCTTGCAGAACAAGCAGTCGTCCTGTGGTTCGCCCGCCATGGTCCAGCCTCCTGATCATGATTGCGTATGTCGGCATGCTATCCGCCCGTGTGTACGGGCCCCTGCGGGGCCGGTCAGGGCAGCCGCGGAGCCGTCCGCGCCGGGTTCTCGGCGAGCGCGGCCAGGGCGACGCGGACGGCCTCGTCGAGCTGCGGATCGCGTCCGGCGGCGTGGTCGTCGGGGGTCATCACGACCTCGACGTCCGGGTCGACGCCGTAGTTCTCCACGCTCCACTCGTAGCCCTCCAGCCAGAAGGCGTACTTGGGCTGCGTGACGAGCGTGCCGTCGACGAGGTGGTAGCGGCTGTCGATGCCGACGACGCCGCCCCAGGTGCGCGTGCCCACGACGGGGCCGATGCCGAGTGCCTTGATCGCGGCGTTCACGATGTCCCCGTCGGAGCCGGAGAACTCGTTGGCGACGGCGACGACGGGCCCGCGCGGCGCGTCCCCGGGGTAGCTGAGCGGCCCGGAGCCGCGCGGCAGGTCCCAGCCGACGATGCGCCGGGCCAGCTTCTCCACGACGAGCTGCGAGGTGTGCCCGCCGCGGTTCTCGCGGACGTCCACGACCAGTCCCTCGCGGGCCACCTCGACGCGCAGGTCGCGGTGGATCTGCGCCCAGCCGGGGGCCTGCATGTCGGGGACGTGGAGGTAGCCGAGGCGGCCGCCGGAGAGCTCGTGGACGTAGGCCCTGCGGTCGGCGACCCAGGCGTGGTAGCGCAGCGGCTCCTCGTCGTCCACGGGGACCACGACGGCGTGCCGCGGGTCGCCGCCCCCGGCCGGGGACACGGTCAGCTCGACGGGCTTGCCCGCGGTGCCGACAAGCAGCGGCCCCGGCCCGGTGAGGGAGTCGACGGGCCGCCCGCCGACGGCGAGGATCGCGTCGCCCGCGCGCACGGCGACGCCCGGCGCGGCGAGCGGCGAGAGCGCGGCCGGGTCGGAGGTCTCCGACGGCAGGACGCGGTCGACCCGCCACAGGCCGTCCTCGCCGCGCGAGAGGTCCGCGCCGAGGAGGCCCTGCCGGCTGCCGTAGCCGCCGCGCGGCACCACGTAGGCGTGGGAGGTGCCCAGTTCGCCCTGGACCTCCCACAGCAGGTCGACGAGGTCGTCGTGCGTCGCCACGCGGTCGAGCACGGGCCGGTAGCGCTCCAGGACGCCGTCCCAGTCGACGCCGCCCATGTCGGGCCGCCAGAAGTTGTCCCGCATGAGGCGGCCCGCCTCGGCGTACATCTGCCGCCACTCCGCGGCCGGGTCGACGTCCTGGCGGACCCGGCCGAGGTCGACGGCGAGGTTGGTGTCGCTGTCCTCGTCGCCGGAGGCCCGCCGGTCGCTCGGCACCACCTTGAGCTTGCCGTCGGCCCACAGCAGGATCCGCTTGCCGTCGCCGGTCACGGCGAAGTGGTCGGCGTCGCCCGCCAGTTCCTCGACCCGGTGCTGCGCGAGGTCGTAGCGCTCCAGGGCGGAGCAGGGCTCGGGGTCGGCCGGGGTGGCGCGGGAGGCGCCGAGCACGCCGCGCACCGGGTGCCGCAGCCACAGCAGGCCGTCCTTGGCGGCGCGCAGCGTGCTGTAGCGGGCGGCCTCGACGGGGAAGGGCACGACGCGGTCCGCGAGCCCGTCGAGGTCTATCCGGGTCACCGGCGAGCCCTCGCTGTCGGGGGTCTCGGCGTGCGGGCCCTCCGACGAGTCGAAGGCGCGGCCGTGCCGCTGCGGCCCGAACGGCGAGGGCGTCGTGGCCGCGAGGGTGAGCAGGTGCGGCCGGGAGCCGCCGACGAAGGCGAGGTCGAAGACGTGGTCGTCGTAGACCGGGTCGAAGGCGCGCGCGGACAGGAACGCCAGGTGCTTGCCGTCGAGCGTGAACGCCGGGCTGTAGTCGCGGAAGCGCAGCTGGGTGGCGTCCGACACCGACAGGTCGGCGGTGTTGGCGAGCTTGAGCTGGCGCAGCGGGCGCGGCCCGGGGTGGGACCAGGCGAGCCACGCGCAGTCGGGCGAGAAGACCAGGCCCGTGGCCTCGCCGTGCTCGGCGCGGTCGACCTCGCGGACCTCGCCGCTCTCGCGCTCCACGAGCAGGACCCGGCCGTCGTGCGCGGCGACCGCGGCGCGGCTGCCGTCGGGCGCCACGGCGAGCGCGAGCACCCGGCCGAGCTGTCCCGCGGCCAGGCGGCGCGGGGTCGCGCCGGGGGCGAGGCCGGTGGCGGGCGCGAACTCCAGGGCGTCGTCGCCCTCCGCGTCCGTCACCCACACCACGTGCTCCTCGCCGTCCACGCGGAAGGTGCGCGGCAGCCGGGCCCGGACGCCGGGCACGGCGGCCAGCGCGCGGGCGGGCCCCTCGCGGTGCGTGACCCAGTGCACGGCGCCGCGCACCGACACCGCGCTGCCGCGGCCGCTGTGGTCGGGCGCGGCGGCCCCGAACCAGCGGGCCGCGCTGACCGGATGCGGCTGGAGGTCGACGCGCTGCCCGCCCAGGCGGATGTCCAGACGGCGCGGCGCGGCGTCCGACAGGTCGTCCAGGAGCCAGAGTTCACCGGCGCTCGCGTAGGCGACGCGGGTGCCGTCGGTGGCGGCGTGCCGGGCGTAGAAGCCGTCGACCGGGGTGTGGCGACGCAGGTCGGTGCCGTCGGGCAGGGACGAGTAGAGCGCGCCGACTCCCTCGTGGTCGGAGAGGAAGGCGATGCGGCCGCCCACCCACAGGGGGTGTTCGATGTTGCCGTCGAGGTCCTCGTGGACGCGGACGAAGCCGCTGGCGGCGCCGGAGGCGTCGTCGGGCCGCCGCGTGCGGATCCACAGCTTGCCCGCCGTGCCGCCCCGGTACCGCTTCCACCAGGCGGCCTCGCGCCCCATCGGCGCGGACAGGAGCAGGACTTCGCCGTCGGGGCCGTGCGCCGCGTCGCCGACGACTCCGTACGGCAGCTTCTCCGCGGGCCCGCCGTCGAGCGGCACGGCGTGCGCCCAGGTGCGGCGGAAGGAGGCCTGGCCGTGCGCGCCGACCGCGAGGACCCGTCCGTCGGGCGTCCAGCCGCGCACGGACGTCTTCGTGTTCCCCCAGTACGTGAGGCGCTTGGAGGGGCCGCCGTCGACGGGCGCGACGTGGACCTCGGGCGCTCCGTCGCGCGTCGACGTCCAGGCGACGGTGGTGCCGTCCGGAGAGATCCGCGGGTGGCTCACGGGCGTGTTGTCGGCGCTGACCCGCCAGGCGCGGCCGCCATCGAGGGGCGCGATCCAGACGTCGTCCTCGGCGGTGAAGGCGGTCAACTCGCCGTGCGGATGCGGAAACCGGAGGTAGGCAGGCTGTGTCACACCGTCACCCTAAGCAGGCGACGGCGCGCGGGACACCGTTTTGGATCACTTGCCCGGATAGCAGTCGCAGGTGGGGTCCGGCCGCTCGGTCACGGTGACGGTGGCGGTGGGACCTGGCTCGTCCGGCTCGGGGTCGTGATCGACGGGCGGGGTGTGACGGCCCCCGTCGTTGTCGCCGTCGCCCTTGTCGCCGTCGTCGCCCTGATCGTCATCGTTCCCGTTGCCGCCTTCGCAGTCGCCGAGCACGTCGACGCGGAACCACTCCTTGCCCTCGACCCGCGCGGTCAGGTTCCCACGGACGCACTTGCCGTTGCGTACGTCGCTGACGCGACCCTTCAAGGTGATGTCCTTGTCGTCCTCCGACTTGCCCTGGCAGTCGACCTCGGCCTCACGCGGCTCGTCGGTGGCCTTGCGCTCGTCGGCACCGTCCTTCTTCACGAACGAGGCCGTGCAGTTGAACCAGGCCACGTCGAGGTGCTGGCGCTCCAGCTCGGCCGTGCCCATCTTGTCCGTGGTGAGCGCGATGGCGGACGTGCTCATGTCGCCCTCGACGGGGTCGCAGGCGACCAGGGCGAGACCGGTGGCCCCCGCGGCCGCGAGGGTCACGAGGATCCGCCGCCCTCTCGCCGGGCCCGGGATCCGCCGGCGTCGGACAGGTCGCGGTAGTCGCCTCACAGCCCCCATGGATGGCAGCGTGCCACCGCGAGCGGCCCGGCGGTAGACCGGTTGCGGCCATCTGTCCAGTCAGGACCAGCGGCCCGTGCGGCCCAGGAGCAGCGCCGCCGCCGCGGTGCCCGCGGTCGACGTGCGCAGCACGCTGCGCCCCAGGCGGTACGGCTTGGCGCCCGCCCGGGCGAACACCGCGAGCTCCTCCGGTGACACGCCGCCCTCGGGCCCGACGACGAGCACGATGCTGCCGGACGCCGGGAGTGGGGCGGTGGCCAGCGGCTCGCTGCCCTCCTCGTGCAGCACGCCCGCGAAGTCGGCCTCCGCGAGCAGCTCGGCGACCTGCTTGCCGGTGGCCGGCTCCGCGACCTCGGGGAAGCGGACCCGCCGCGACTGCTTGCCCGCCTCGCGCGCCGTCGCCCGCCACTTGCCGAGCGCCTTCAGGCCGCGCTCGCCCTTCCACTGCGTGATGCAGCGGGCGGCGGCCCAGGGCACGATCGCGTCCACGCCGGTCTCCGTCATGGTCTCCACGGCGAGTTCACCGCGGTCGCCCTTGGGCAGCGCCTGGACGACGGTGATCCGCGGGCTCTCCGCGTCCTCCTCGCGCACGCCGTCGTCGTCGAGCGCGACCAGGAGGCGGTCCTTGCCCTCGGCGGCGGCGACGGTGCCCTGCGCCCAGCGCCCGGCGCCGTCGGTGAGCACCACGTCCTCACCGGCGCGCAGCCGCTTCACCGACACGGC
Source organism: Streptomyces spectabilis (assembly GCF_008704795.1). Taxonomy (NCBI): domain Bacteria; kingdom Bacillati; phylum Actinomycetota; class Actinomycetes; order Kitasatosporales; family Streptomycetaceae; genus Streptomyces; species Streptomyces spectabilis. Next base: position 3,548,518 of record NZ_CP023690.1, read on the forward strand.
GTGCCGCCCCTCGGGGCCTTCGAGTACGTACGTACGTCCTGGCGCGGCGCCCGCGAAGTCGTCGACGACGAACACCGGCGCGGTCATGCCGCACCGCCCGCGTCACGACCGGCGAACACGGCCTTCGCCTCGTCCAGTTCGGCCACGAGCACCTCCACGAGCTCTCCCGCGGGCAGCTGCCTCGCGAGCCGGTGGCCCTGGCCCGCCCACAGGGCCATGGCCTGCGGGTCACCGGTCTTGGCCGCGGCCTTGCGCAGGTCCGCCGTCAGATAGTGGATCTGCGGGTAGGCGGCGGGCGCGTACGGGCCGTGCTCGCGCACGAAGCGGTTGACGAGCCCGCGCGCGGGGCGCCCCGAGAACGCCCGGGTCAGCTCGGTGCGCACGAACCGCGGGTCGGTCATGGCCTGCTTGTGCAGCGGCTGCGCGCCGGACTCCGGGGTGACGAGGAACGCGGTGCCGAGCTGTGCGAGGTCGGCGCCCGCCGCGAGCACCGCGGCGATCTGCGCGCCGCGCATCAGGCCGCCCGCGGCGATCACGGGCAGCTGTACGGCCTCCCTGACCTGCGTGATCAGGCTCAGCAGGCCGATGCCGGCGCCGTCCGTCTCCGGGTTGTCCCGGTGCGTTCCCTGGTGGCCGCCCGCCTCGATGCCCTGTACGCACACCGCGTCGGCGCCCACGGCCTGCGCGGCCAGGGCCTCCTCGGGCGTGGTGACGGTGACGACGGTCGTGGTGCCGACCCGCGCGAGGGCCTGGAGCTCCTGTCGGGTGGGGCAGCCGAACGTGAACGACACCAGCGGCACCGGGTCGTCGCGCAGGATCGCCAGCTTCGCCTCGTAGCCGTCGTCGGTCTTGGCGTCGGTGTCGCCGAGCTCCGTCTCGTACCAGGTGGCCTCGCCAGCGAGCTGGTTGCGGTACACCTCGACGGCCGCGGGGTCCGCGCAGGCGGGCTGCGGCATGAAGAGGTTCACCCCGAAGGGGCGCGAGGTCAGGCCTCTGACCTGCTTTATCTCCTGGTACATGCCGTCAGCGGTCTTGTACCCGGCCGCGAGCGAGCCGAGCCCCCCGGCCTCGGACACGGCCGCCACGAGCTGCGGAGCCGAGGCCCCGCCCGCCATCGGGGCCTGCACGATCGGATGACGACACAGAGCGAGGAGAGGGGAGACCATACCGGCATCGTGCCACGTCTGGCGGGCTACCTCGTGCCGGGGCCCCTCGTACCTTCTGTGGGCAGCTGGTCCGCCCAGGGGGCGGAACGGGTGGGCACAGCCCCAGGTGCCGAGCAACCGGGACGCCGGGCCCACCCGTTCAAGCGCTAACGCCCGTTAAAGGCATCCTTCAGGCGGGAGAACAGCCCCTGCTGGCCCGGCTGGAACTGGCCCGTGGGGCGCTCCTCGCCGCGCAGCTTGGCGAGCTCGCGCAGCAGCCGCTCCTGCTCGGCGTCCAGCTTCGTGGGGGTGAGCACCTCCACGTGCACGATCAGATCGCCGCGGCCACCGCCCCGCAGATGCGTGACGCCGCGCCCGTGCAGCGGGATCGACTGCCCCGACTGCGTGCCGGGCCGGATGTCGACCTCCTCGACGCCGTCAAGCGTCTCCAGCGGAACCTTCGTGCCGAGCGACGCCGCCGTCATCGGAATGGTGACGGTGCAGTGCAGATCGTCGCCGCGCCGCTGGAAGACGGCGTGGGGCAGCTCGTGGATCTCCACATAGAGGTCGCCCGCCGGGCCACCGCCCGGGCCGACCTCGCCCTCCCCCGCGAGCTGGATCCGCGTGCCGTTGTCGACACCGGCGGGGATCTTCACCGTGAGGGTGCGCCGCGAGCGGACCCGGCCGTCGCCCGCGCACTCGGGGCACGGCGTGGGCACCACGGTGCCGAAGCCCTGGCACTGGGGGCAGGGCCGCGAGGTCATGACCTGGCCGAGGAAGGACCGGGTGACCTGGGACACCTCGCCGCGGCCGCGGCACATGTCACAGGTCTGCGCGGAGGTGCCGGGAGCGGCGCCCTCGCCGGAGCACGTCGTACAGACGACGGCCGTGTCGACCTGGATGTCCTTCGTCGTGCCGAAGGCCGCCTCGTCGAGGTCGATCTCCAGGCGGATCATGGCGTCCTGGCCGCGGCGGGTGCGCGAGCGCGGCCCGCGCTGCGACGCCGTACCGAAGAACGCGTCCATGATGTCCGAGAAGTTGCCGAAGCCACCGGCTCCGAAACCGCCCGCGCCCCCGCCGCCCGACTGGGAGAGCGGGTCGCCGCCGAGGTCGTAGACCTGCTTCTTCTGCGGGTCCGAGAGGACCTCGTAGGCGGCGTTGATCTCTTTGAAGCGCTCTTGCGTCTTGGGATCGGGATTGACGTCCGGGTGCAGCTCGCGTGCGAGCCGCCGGAAGGCCTTCTTGATCTCGTCCTGGGACGCGTCGCGGCGCACGCCGAGTACGGCGTAGTAGTCCGTGGCCACTTACGACTCCGCCAGGATCTGTCCGACGTAACGTGCCACTGCGCGTACTGCTCCCATCGTTCCCGGATAGTCCATGCGGGTCGGTCCGACCACGCCTAGCTTGGCCACTGCCTCGCCTCCCGAACCGTAGCCGACGGAGACCACGGACGTGGAGCTGAGTCCCTCGTGGGCGTTCTCATGACCGATCTTCACGGTCATGCCCGAATCCGTAGCCTCACCAAGCAACTTGAGGAGGACGACCTGTTCCTCCAGGGCCTCGAGGACCGGCCGGATCGTGAGAGGGAAGTCATGTCCGAAGCGGGTGAGATTGGCGGTTCCGCCGATCATCATCCGCTCCTCGTTCTCCTCGACCAGGGTTTCGAGGAGGGTGGACAGGACCGTCGCCACCGTGGCCTGGTCCTCCTTGTCGAAGGACTCGGGCAGGTCCTGGACGAGCTGCGGCACGTCCGTGAACCGGCGCCCCGCGATCCGGCTGTTGAGCCGGGCCCGCAGGTCCGCGAGTGACGTTTCACCGAACGGCACCGGGCAGTCGATCAGGCGCTGCTCGACCCGCCCGGTGTCCGTGATCAGGACGAGCATGACCCGGGCCGGAGCGAGCGAGAGCAGTTCCACGTGGCGCACCGTCGACCGCGTCAGGGACGGGTACTGCACCACGGCGACCTGCCGGGTCAGCTGCGCGAGCAGCCGCACCGTACGGCCCACGACGTCGTCCAGGTCGACGGCGCCGTCGAGGAAGTGCTGGATCGCACGGCGCTCGGGGGAGGTCATCGGCTTGACGCCCGCCAGCTTGTCCACGAACAGCCGGTAGCCCTTGTCGGTGGGGATGCGACCCGCGCTGGTGTGGGGCTGGGCGATGAACCCTTCCTCCTCCAGCGCCGCCATGTCGTTACGGACCGTGGCCGGAGAGACGCCCAAGTGATGACGCTCCGTAAGCGCCTTGGAGCCGACGGGCTCCTGGGTGCCTACGTAGTCGTGGACGATGGCGCGGAGCACCTCAAGCCTGCGTTCACTGAGCATCGCGCACACCTCCAGCTGTCGTCCCTCGCCCTGAGCCCCCCGCGGCGGCCCCACCCTGGCACTCACCACGCGCGAGTGCCAACCTTCGTCGAGTCAGTGTACGGCCGGTGGGTACAGCCCCGGCAAGGGCCGACCCCTTTAGTCATGCCCACGTGTGGCCCGTGCCACCGGCCCGGCGGCGCCCCGTACCACGGCCCGGCCCACCGGCTGCCGACCGGGGACGGTGGCGCTAGCGTCACCGTATGGACGTACGCGTGACACCGGCCCCGGACTGGCGGGAGGCGGGCTGGGAGCGGCTCACCGCACGGGTGGGACGGCGGCGGCTCCCCGTGTGGGACTGCACGGTCGGCCTCGTCGTCGGCGACGAGGCCGCCCTGATGATCGAGGCCGGGTCGAGCCTGCGGGAGGGCGCGCTCCTGCGCGCCGAGGCCCAGCGGCTGCTCGGCGGCGGCCGCCGTGTGACCCATCTCGCGCTGACGCACCCGCACTTCGACCACGTGCTCGGCGCGGCGGCGTTCGCCGGGGTCGAGGTGTTCGGCACGGTCGGCGTCGACGCGGTGCTCGACCGGGACCGCGAGGGCCTGCGCACGGACGCCGTCACCCAGGGCCTGGACGCCCGCGCCGCCGCCGAGGCCACCGACCTGCTGGTCCTCCCGCGCCATCTGGTGAGCGGCGAGCGGACCCTCGACCTGGGCGGCGTCCAGGTCCTCCTCGCGAACGTCGGCCCCGGCCACACCGGCCACGACCTGGCCGTCCTGGTGCCCGGCAGCGCGCCCGGAGAGCCCGAGGTCGTCTTCTGCGGCGACCTCGTCGAGGAGTCGGGCGCACCTCAGGCGGGTCCCGACGCGGTCCCCGGGCGGTGGCCCGCCGCGCTCGACCGGCTGCTCGCCCTGGGCGGCGCGGACGCGCGGTACGTGCCCGGGCACGGGGCGGTCGTCGACGCGGCGTTCGTACGGGCGCAACGGGAGGAGCTGGTGGGGCGGTTCGGACTGCGGTGAGCTGCGCGGTTCGGGGGGCGGTGCGCGGTGCGGGCACGTCCCCGTGACGGGACGTCACCCCATGTCATAACGTCTGTCGAATGCGCAGCTACAACCCGGACCTCACCCCGCCGTGGAAGAGGTCGGCCCCCGTCCCCGAAGTCCCCGCCGATGTCGACCTGGTGGTGGAGGAGGTCCGGACCGGCTTCTGCGGTGCGGTGATCCGCTGCGAGAAGACCGCCGAGGGCCCGACGGTGACCCTTGAGGACCGCTTCGGCAAGCACCGGGTGTTCCTGATGGTGCCGCGCGGCTTCCTCCTGGAGGGCAAGGTCGTCACGCTCGTCCGCCCGAAGGCCGCGGCGGCGCCCGCGCGGCCCGCGCGCACCGCGTCCGGCTCGATCGCCGTGCCGGGGGCGCGGGCACGGGTGGCGCGCGCCGGGCGCATCTATGTGGAGGGGCGCCACGACGCGGAGCTCGTCGAGAAGGTGTGGGGCGACGACCTGCGCATCGAGGGCGTCGTCGTCGAGTACCTGGAGGGCGTCGACGACCTCCAGGCGATCGTCGCGGAGTTCGCGCCCGGCCCCGACGCGCGCCTCGGCGTCCTCGTGGACCACCTGGTCCCCGGCTCGAAGGAGTCCCGGATCGCGGCCGAGGTCTCCAGCCCGCACGCGCTGGTGGTCGGCCACCCGTACATCGACGTCTGGGAGGCCGTGAAGCCCTCCTCCCTGGGCATCGCGTCCTGGCCCCGCGTCCCGCGCGGCCAGGACTGGAAGACCGGGGTGTGCCGCGCCCTCGGCTGGCCGGAGAACACCGGGGCCGCGTGGCAGCGGATCCTGGGCTCGGTGCGCAGCTACAAGGACCTGGAGCCGACGCTTCTGGGCCGCGTGGAGGAACTGATCGATTTCGTGACGGCCCCGTAGCCCGGGGGCGGCCTCAGTCGACCAGGTCCCGGACCACCGCGTCGGCCAGCAACCGGCCCCGCAGGGTGAGCACCGCCCGGCCCTCCTCGTAGGGCCCCGGGGCCAGGAGGCCGTCCGTCAGGGCGCGGCGCGAGGCGGCCAGGCCCGCTTCCTTCAGGAGCGACAGCGGGCAGCCCTCCCGAAGCCGCAGTTCGAGGAGGACGCGCTCCACCCGCCGGTCCTCGTCCGCGAGGAGCTCACGGCCCGCTCCGGGCGACCGCCCCTCCGCGAGCGCGGCGGCGTACGCGCCCGGGTGCTTCACGTTCCACCAGCGCACGCCCCCCACGTGGCTGTGCGCGCCGGGCCCCGCGCCCCACCAGTCGGCGCCCCGCCAGTACAGCTCGTTGTGCAGACAGCGGCCCGCGTCCGATGTCGCCCAGTTGGACACCTCGTACCACTGGAACCCGGCGGCGGACAGCGCCTCCTCGGCGATCAGATAGCGGTCGGCGTGCACGTCGTCGTCCGTCATGGGGACCTCGCCCCGCCGGATGCGGCGGGCGAGCTGGGTGCCCTCCTCGACGATCAGCGCGTACGCGGACACGTGGTCGGGTCCGGCGCCGATGGCCGCGTCGAGGGACGCCCGCCAGTCGTCGTCGCTCTCACCGGGGGTGCCGTAGATCAGGTCGAGGTTCACGTGCTCGAAGCCCGCCGCGCGCGCCTCGGCGACGCAGGCCTCGGGCCGCCCGGGGGTGTGCGTGCGGTCGAGGATCTTCAGGACGTGCTGCCTGGCGCTCTGCATGCCGAAGGAGACGCGGTTGAAGCCGCCCTCGCGCAGGGTGCTCAGATAGGCCGGGTCCACCGACTCGGGGTTCGCCTCGGTGGTGATCTCCGCGTCGTCGGCGATGCCGAACTCGTCGCGGACGGCGCTCAGCATCCGTACGAGGTCGTCGGCGGCCAGCAGCGTGGGCGTGCCGCCCCCGACGAAGACCGTACGGACCGGGCGCGGGTCGTCCCCGAGGACCTTGCGGGCCAGGCGGACCTCTTCGACGAGGGTCTCGGCGTAGTTGTCGCGGGAGGCGAGGACACCGCCGGTGCCGCGCAGCTCGGGGGCGGTGTAGGTGTTGAAGTCGCAGTAGCCGCAGCGGGTGGCGCAGTACGGAACGTGCAGGTAGAAGCCGAGTGGGGCCGTTCCGCCCAGGGCGGACGGGGGGAGGGCCCCGTCCTGGGGCACGGGTTCTCCATCGGGCAGGGCGGAAGGCATACCTCCCAGTTTATGGGCCCGGGCCGCCCGGCTCCTCCGCCCGCTCCGACCGCTCCTACCGCTCCGCGCCCCGCGGGCTCAGCGGGCCTGGAGCACCAGGAGCGCCAGGTCGTCGTCCGGCGGCCGGCTGGAGAACTCGTGGACGAGGCGGCGGATCCGTTCCGCGACGAGCCCCGCGTCGAGGCCCGCGCAGTCGGCGAGGGCCGTGGCGAGCCCGTCGCCGTCGTCGAAGAGGCGCCCGCCGGTGCGGCGCTCGGTGACCCCGTCCGTGACGCACAGCAGCGTCTCACCGGGGAGCAGGTCGAAAGTCCGGCTCGTGTACGTCTCGTCGTCGACCACGCCGAGGAGCATCTGCGGCCCGGCGGCGGCCCGCACCTGGCCGTCGGCGCCCAGGAGCAGCGGCAGCGGGTGCCCGGCGGACGCCACGGTGCAGCGCACCCCGCCGTCGTACGGCACGAGCTCGCCGTACAGGAGGGACAGGAAGCGCGCGGTGGCGCCCTCGGGCGGCACGCCCTGGCCGCCCGCGACGGCCATGACGGCGGCCGCCGCGTCCGCGGCCTCCGTGGCATCGTCGAGGAGGAGCTGGTTCAGCCGGTCGAGGACCTCGGCGACCTGGTAGCCCTCGCGGGCAAGCAGCCGCAGCCAGGGGCGGGCGAGGCCGATGACGACGGCGGCCTCGGGGCCCTTGCCCTGGACGTCGCCGAGGGCGAAGCACCAGCGGCCGTCGCCCGCGGGGAACACGTCGTAGAAGTCGCCGCCGGGACCGCCCTGCTCGCACGGCTCGTACACGAGGCCGCTCTGCACGCCGGGGATCTCCGCGACGGCGTTCGGCAGCAGTCCGCGCTGGAGGACCCGGCTGATGGTGGCCTGGCGCTGGTAGCGGCGGGCGGCGCTGATGGCGAGGGCGACGCGGCGGCTGAAGTCCTCGACGAGGCCGGTGACCTCGTCGGGGAAGCGCGGCAGGCCGGCCCGGCCGATGACGAGGGCGCCGAGATGGCGGCCGCCCGCCACCAGGCGGTAGGCGACGGCGGCCCCCGTGGAGTCGTCGCCGAAGGCGTCGCCGGGCCAGGACACCGGTACCGCGCCGGGGCCCGCCGACTCGCCGAGGCTCGGTGGCTCCTTCTCCAGGACGCGGCGCAGCTCCTCTATCCGTTGTTCGCTGGTGTGCCAGACGCGCGCGAGGTGGGTGCCGGGGGCGCCGTCGCCGGCCGCGCGCCCGGCGCTGTCGGCCTCGTCGTCCAGCCACACCGCGCACCAGTCCGCGAGCCGCGGCACGAGGAGCTGCCCGGCGAGGGCCGCGACCAGGCTCTCGTCGAACTGCCCCGCGAGCATGTCGGAGGCCTCGGCGAGGAAGGTGAGCGCGCCCCTGTTGATCCACTCCGTGTCGTACGCGACGCGCTTGGGGGCGGGGGCGGGGATCTCGGCGGAGCGGAGCCCGCCCTGGAGCGCCGCGTCCCCGGCGTACGCGTCGAAGTCGGGGAAGCCGGTGAGGTCGGCGAGCATCCGGTCGTCGTCCACGGGAAGGCGCGCCCAGACCGTCTTGGTGCCGGAGCGGTAGGTGATGCCCCAGGACTCGGCGAGGGAGGCGACGAGTTGCAGACCGCGGCCGTACTCGGGCGTGCCGGGCTGGGAGGTGTGCGGATCGCTGCGCACGGCGCGCGCCGGGTGGTGGTCGGAGACCTCCACGACCAGGGCGTCGAGGCCGTCGAGACCGTCGAAGGAGCCGTCGCCCGGCACCGCCTCGTCCAGGCGGCACAGGATCTCGACGGACGTGCCCGCGTGCACCACGGCGTTCGTCACCAACTCGCTGACCACGAGCACCGCGTCGTCCGCGAGCCGGTCGCCGACCCGCGTGGCGGCGGGCACCCCGAGCTCCACCCAGTCGGCGAGCGCCGCGCGGACGAACCGGCGCGCGGCGGAGGGCGCGAGCGGGTTTCCGGGCAGGGAAGTCCGCACTACCGTCGATGGCCCAAGGCGTGCGGCGGGCTCGACGGAGGCGCGGACAGCGGTCTCCCGTTGCATCGGAATGGCCCCCACAGTGCGGCTCCTGAGCAGTTCGGACGTTACGCCTCAGGCGACACGGACAGAGTGACAGACTGACTGGGCCCATAAGCGCCGAGTTACCGAAGTGGGCCATCATGAGTGAGAACAGTGCTACGCCCGCGCCCGGACACGGTCAGATTTCGGCATCGGCAGACACACCGATATCCGCCCGGACCACGACCCGCGCCTCCTCGGAGGCAGCCGGTCCCCTTCCGCTCCCTTTCCGCACCGTCGCCCGGGACGGCTCGGACACCCCGGACTCCCGGGGGACCTCTGACATCTCGGACACCTCGGACGCTCCCATGGCATCGCCCGGCCAGACGCCGCCCCGCCCCGCCGCCAGTACTCCGCCGTCGGCTCCGCCCACACGACCGCCAACTGCCCGTCAGGCTGCCCGTCAGGGCAAGGAGCCCGGGCGAGTGTCGGCCGCTTCCGCCACCCGCCGCTCCCCCACCGCGCGCGCCAAGCTTCCCGCGCCCGCCGACGCCCCGGGCGTGGAGGCGCTGTCCGCCGTCGCCGCCCCGGCCGCTCTGTCGGAGGACGAGGTCGCCGGTCTGCGGGCCCTGCTCGCCGCCATGCGGGCCGCACGGGACGGGAACTTCACCAAGGCGCCGCTGACCGGCACGGGCCTGGCGGCCGAGCTGATCACCGTCTTCAACGAACTCGTGGACCGCTCCACGCACTTCGACGGCGAGCTGATCCGGATCCGCAGGGAGATGGTGCGCCACGGACGGCTCGACGAGCGGTTCACCGCGAGCCCGGGCCAGGGCAGCTGGGCCACGCGGATCATCGAGGTGAACTCCCTCCTGGACTCCCTGGTCGCACCCGCCACGAACGCCACCCGGGTCCTGAACGCCGTCGCGGGCGGCGACCTCACCCAGCGCGTCGACCTGCACGACGGGTCGCGGGAGCTGCGCGGCGATCTGCGCCGCCTCGGGCGCGCCGTCAACACGATGGTCGACCAGCTGTCCCTCTTCACGGGGGAAGTCACGCGCGTGGCCCGGGAGGTCGGCACCGAGGGCAGGCTCGGCGGCCGCGCCAAGGTCAGGGGCCTGTCCGGCAGCTGGCGCGACGTGACCGAGGCCGTGAACACGATGGCCTCGCGCCTGACCGCGCAGGTCCGCGACATCGCCCTGGTCACCACGGCCGTGGCGCAGGGCGATCTGACCCGCACGGTCACGGTGGAGGCCACCGGTGAGCTCCTCGAACTGAAGCTCACCGTGAACACCATGGTCGAGCAGCTGTCCGCGTTCGCCGCCGAGGTGACACGCGTCGCCCGGGAGGTCGGCACCGAGGGCAGGCTCGGCGGCCGCGCCCAGGCGCGCGGGGTGTCGGGGGTGTGGAAGGACCTCACCGACAACGTCAACTTCATGGCGTCGAACCTCACCTCCCAGGTCCGCAACATCGCCCAGGTCACCACCGCCGTCGCCAACGGCGACCTGAGCCAGAAGATCACCGTGGACGCCCGCGGCGAGATCCTGGAGCTCAAGGACACCGTCAACACGATGGTCGACCAGCTCTCCGCCTTCGCCGACGAGGTCACCCGCGTCGCCCGCGAGGTCGGCACCGAGGGCAACCTCGGCGGCCGCGCCCACGTACGCGGCGTGTCGGGGGTGTGGAAGGACCTCACCGACAACGTCAACTTCATGGCGGACAACCTCACTTCGCAGGTGCGCAACATCGCCCTCGTGTCGACCGCCGTCGCCCAGGGCGATCTGTCGAAGAAGATCACCGTCGAGGCCAAGGGCGAGATCCTGGAGCTGAAGTCGACGATCAACACGATGGTCGACCAGCTCTCCGCCTTCGCCGACGAGGTCACCCGCGTCGCCCGCGAGGTCGGCACCGAGGGCAACCTCGGCGGTCAGGCCCAGGTGCGCGGCGTCAGCGGCGTCTGGGAGGAACTGACCGACAACGTCAACTTCATGGCGTCCAACCTCACCTCCCAGGTCCGCAACATCGCCCAGGTCACCACCGCCGTCGCCAACGGCGACCTGTCCAAGATGATCACGGTGACGGCGCGCGGCGAGATCCTGGAGCTCAAGGACACCGTCAACACGATGGTGGAGCAGTTGCGCGCGTTCGCCGACGAGGTGACGCGTGTGGCCCGCGAGGTCGGCACCGACGGCCGCCTCGGCGGCCGCGCCCAGGTCCTCGGCGTGTCCGGGGTCTGGAAGGACCTCACCGACAACGTCAACTACATGGCGGACAACCTGACGGGCCAGGTGCGCAACATCGCCCAGGTCGCGACCGCCGTCGCCCAGGGCGACCTGTCGAAGAAGATCGACGTGGACGCGCGCGGCGAGATCCTGGAGCTGAAGACCACCATCAACACGATGGTGGACACCCTGTCGTCCTTCTCGTCCGAGGTGACACGCGTCGCCCGCGAGGTCGGCTCCGAGGGTCAGCTCGGCGGCCAGGCCCGCGTCGAGGGCGTGTACGGCACCTGGAAGCGCCTGACCACGAACGTGAACGAGCTGGCGCTCAATCTGACCACGCAGGTCCGCGCCATCGCCGAGGTCGCGTCCGCCGTGGCGCAGGGCGACATGTCCCGCTCCATCACCGTCGAGACCCGGGGCGAGGTCGCCGAGCTCAAGGACAACATCAATCTGATGGTGTCCAACCTCCGCGAGACCACCCGCGCCAAGGACTGGCTGGAGTCCAACCTCGCCCGGCTCGCGGGCCTGATGCAGGGCCACCGCGATCTCATGGAGGTCGCCGACCTGATCCTGCGCGAGCTGACCCCGCTGGTGAACGCCCAGTACGGGGCGTTCTTCCTGGCCAACCCGGATGCCGACGGCTCCGCCCCGCTGCAGACGTCACCCGCGAAGGGCCTCGCCTTCATCGCCGGGTACGGCTCCGCGCAGGACACCGGCATGGAGGAGGAGCAGGGCTTCCTCGTCGACACCGCCGGCATGCCCGCGCACGGCCTGGTGCGCCAGGCGGCCCTGGAGAAGAAGCGCATCCTCCTCGACGAGGTGCCGCCCGACTACATCAAGATCCATTCGGGTCTCGGTGACGCCTCGCCCGCGAGTGTCGTCATCATCCCGATCCTCTTCGAGGACAAGCTGCTCGGCGTGATCGAGCTGGCCACGTTCTCCCGCTTCTCCGACGTCCACCTGGCGTTCTTCGACCAGTTCGTGAACACCATCGGCGTCGCGATCAACACGATCATCGCCAACTCCCGTACGGAGTCCCTGCTCAGCGAGTCGCAGCGGCTCGCGACCCAGCTCCAGGAGCGCTCGGACGAACTCCAGCGCCAGCAGGCGGAGCTGCGCCGGTCGAACGCGGAGCTGGAGGAGAAGGCGGCGCTGCTCGCCACCTCGTCGCAGTACAAGTCGGAGTTCCTCGCGAACATGTCGCATGAGCTGCGCACCCCGCTGAACTCGCTGCTGATCCTCGCCCGGCTGCTCTCCGACAACCCCGACGGCCACCTCTCCGACCAGGAGGTGCAGTTCGCCAGCACCATCCACCGCTCGGGCTCGGACCTGCTCCAGCTGATCAACGACATCCTCGACCTCTCGAAGATCGAGGCGGGCCGCATGGACGTGCGCCCGAAGAAGCTGCCGCTGATCAAGGTCCTGGACTATGTGCACGCCACGTTCCGCCCGCTCACGCTCGACCGCGGGCTCGCCTTCGACGTGACGGTCGGACACGACGTGCCGCGCGAGATGTTCTCCGACGAGCAGCGGCTCCAGCAGATCCTGCGCAACCTGCTGTCGAACGCGGTCAAGTTCACCGCGAACGGCCGCGTCGAGCTGAGCGTGCAGCACGTCAAGGTCTCCCCCGACCCGCTGCTCAGCGACCGCGGCGACCTCATCAGCTTCACCGTGAGGGACACCGGCATCGGCATCCCGCCCGAGCAACTCCCGGTGATCTTCGAGGCGTTCCAGCAGGTCGACGGCACCACCAACCGCAAGTACGGCGGCACCGGACTCGGCCTGTCCATCAGCCGCGAGATCGCGGGCCTGCTCGGCGGCCGCATCACCGCCGAGTCCCGCCCCGGCGAGGGCTCCACCTTCACCCTGTACGTGCCCGTGGTGCACCCCGGCCACGGCGCGGCGGCGGTGGCGTACGCGTCCTCGCGCACGGTCCCGACGCCCGAGCCCCGGGAGCAGATGGTCCTGTCGGCGCACACCGTGCCGGAGGCGGACGACAACTGGCCCGCGCCGACCAAGCTGGAGGAGTGGAAGGAGGGCCACGCGGGCCGGGTCCTGCCGGGCCGCCGGGTGCTCATCGTCGACGACGACATCCGCAACGTCTTCGCGCTCACGCACGTCCTCAGCCGCGTCGGCCTGGTGGTCCTTTACGCCGAGAACGGCCGCGAGGGCATCGAGACCCTGGAGCGCAACCCCGACACCGACCTGATCCTGATGGACATCATGATGCCGGAGATGGACGGCTACGAGACCATCGCCGCCATCCGCCGCTCACCGCGCTGGACGGGGCTGCCCATCGTGGCCCTGACCGCCAAGGCCATGCCCGGTGACCGCGAGAAGGCCATCTCGCAGGGCGCCACCGACTACGTCCCCAAGCCGGTGGACGTGGACCAGCTGCTCACCGTCGTCTGTGCCCTCCTGGACCCCGAGGGCGAGCCGTCGGAGTCGAAGGCGTCCACGTCCCCCGAGACCGTCAGGCCTGTGGAGACCGTCGGGCCTCCGGAGGCGACCGAGCCCCTGGAAGCCGTCGAGGCGGCGCCCGCAGAACCCGCCGACGCGGAACCGCGCGGCACTCAAGCGGAGAACGCGATTCCGCCGACGACCGAGTGAGGCACCGTCACCATGAGCACTGAGGCCACCACCGGAGACCACGCGAGCATCCTCCTCGTCGACGACATGGAGGACAATCTCGTGGCGCTGGAGGCCGTCCTGGGGTCCTTGAACGAACCGCTGGTACGCGCCCGTTCGGGAGAGGAGGCGATGAAGGCACTGCTGCGGCAGCGGTTCGCCGTGGTCCTCCTCGACGTGCGGATGCCGGGCATGGACGGCTTCGAGACCGCGTCCAACATCAAGCGCCTCGACCAGACGAAGGACGTGCCGATCATCTTCCTGACGGGCACGGACAACGACGCGGGCTACGCCTTCCGCGGCTACGCGACGGGCGCGGCGGACTACCTCACCAAGCCCTTCGACCCGTGGGTGCTGCGCGCGAAGGTCACCGTGTTCCTGGATCTGCACCGCAAGAGCCAGCAGTTGGAGCACGTGCTGGCGCGCGAGCAGGAGCACTTCGACGAGCTGTCGCTGCGTCTCGCGGCGATCGAGCGACAGCTCGCGGACCGGGAGTTCGACGACATGAAGGACGTGCGCCACCAGATCACGCGCATGGAGGAGATCCTGCGGGAGATGCGGCGCAGACGCGGCGCCTGACCGCCCCGGCCCCCGGCCCCGCGCGGGACCGGGGGCCCGGACCTCGTCCCGGGCCGGGACTCAGGCCTCGCGCGCGCCCGCGTACATCTCCTCGATCAGGTCCTTGTACTCCCGCTCCACCACGGGGCGCTTGAGCTTCAGGCTCGGCGTCAGCTCGCCGTGCTCGACGTCGAGGTCGCGCGGGAGCAGCTTGAACTTCTTGATCGTCTGCCAGCGCTGGAGGCCCTCGTTGAGCTGCTTCACGTACCCCTCGATGAGGGCGACGGTGGCGGGGGCCGCGACGACCTCGGCGTAGCTCTTGCCGCCCAGGCCGTTCTCCTCGGCCCAGCCCGTGATGGCGGCCTCGTCCAGGGCGATGAGGGCGGAGCAGAAGTTCCGGTCGGCGCCGAGCACCAGGATGTTGGAGACGTACGGGCACACGCCCTTGAACTGGCCCTCGACCTCGGTGGGCGCGACGTACTTGCCGCCGGAGGTCTTGAACAGGTCCTTCTTGCGGTCGGTGATCCGCAGATAGCCGTCGGGGGACAGCTCCCCGATGTCGCCGGTGTGGAACCAGCCGTCGGCCTCCAGGACCTCGGCGGTCTTCTCGGGCAGCCCGTGGTAGCCCTCCATGATGCCGGGGCTGCGCAGCAGGATCTCACCGTCGTCGGCGATGCGTACCTCGGTGCCGGGCAGCGGCTTGCCGACGGTGCCGGTGCGGTAGGCCTCGCCGGGGTTGACGAAGGAGGCCGCGGAGGACTCGGTGAGCCCGTAGCCCTCCAGGATGTGGATCCCGGCGCCCGCGAAGAAGTAGCCGATCTCGGGGGCGAGCGCCACCGAACCGGACACCGCGGCCCGCAGCCGCCCGCCGAACGCCTCGCGCAGCTTCGCGTACACGAGCTTGTCGGCGACCTTGTGCTTGGCTCCGAGGCCGAACGGCACCGAGGCCACCCCGGTCCTGCGGAAGTTGTCCTGGCTGGTCCTGGCGTACTCGCGGGCGACCTCCGCCGACCACTGGAAGATCTTGTACTTGGCGTTGCCGCCGGCCCGTGCCTTGGCCACGACACCGTTGTAGACCTTCTCGAAGATGCGCGGCACGGCCGCCATGTACGTCGGCTGGACCACCGGCAGATTCTCGATGATCTTGTCCACGCGGCCGTCGACGGCGGTGACGTGCCCGAGTTCGATCTGCCCGCTGGTGAGCACCTTGCCGAAGACGTGCGCGAGCGGCAGCCACAGGTACTGCACGTCCTCGGACGAGAGCAGGCCGACGGCGGCGATGGCCTTCGCCATGTACGACCAGTTGTCGTGCGGCAGGCGCACGCCCTTGGGGCGGCCCGTCGTGCCCGAGGTGTAGATGATCGTCGCGAGGTGGTCGGACCGGATCGCGTCGATGCGCTGCTTGACCGCGTCCGGGTTCTTCTCCAGATGGGCGGCGCCCCGCGCCTCAAGGTCCGCGAGGCTGAGCACCCAGCCCTCGGGGTCGTCGGCGGCGGGCTCGACGCCCTTCGTGTCGAAGAGGACGACGTGCTTCAGGTCGGGCAGGTTCGCCCGCTGCTCGCGCGCCTTGACCAGCTGCTCGACGTTGTCGGCGATCAGGACCCGGCTGCCGGAGTCGGCGAGGATGAACGCGGACTCCTCGGCGTTGGTCTGCGGGTAGACCGTCGTCGTGGCGGCGCCCGCGCACATGATGCCGAGGTCGGCGAGGATCCACTCGATACGGGTGGCCGAGGCGAGCGCGACCCGGTCCTCGGGCAGCAGCCCCAGATCGATGAGACCGGCCGCGATGGCGTCGACGCGCTCAGCGGCCTGGGCCCAGCTCAGCGCCTTCCAGTCGTCCGGGCCCTCGCCCGAGGCCGCGGGGACCGGGTAGCGGTAGGCCTCGGCCTCCGGCGTCGCCGCGACCCGCTCCAGCAGGAGGTGCGCCACGGAGGGCGGTCGGTTCTCGATCAAGGTCTGTGTGTCGCTCACGACATCCTCCGGGCCCGCGACGGTGCGTCCTACTGGCTGGCTGCGTGTGGCTGCTGCGCTCCGATGCCACTCCAGGCACGTTGTTTAACTTGCGAGTAACCTCCGAGCAGTGATCAGGGTAGAGGCCGTACGCCCGCCACGTAAGGGGCTGCTGCCTGTCACTTTCTACAGAACGGGGCGGTAACCTCACAGTCGCCGACAGACGGTACGGCCCCCGTCCGGCACTCACCGGCAGACGAAAAGCGCCCGTCCGGGCGTCGGACGGGCGCTTTCGCACAGCGGGGAACCCGGCCGTGGCCGGGCGGGCGACTACTTCTTCTTCGCGCCCTCGTCGCTGGAGAGCACCGCGATGAAGGCCTCCTGCGGGACCTCCACGGAGCCCACCATCTTCATCCGCTTCTTGCCTTCCTTCTGCTTCTCGAGCAGCTTCCGCTTACGCGAGATGTCACCGCCGTAGCACTTGGCGAGGACGTCCTTGCGGATGGCGCGGATGGTCTCGCGGGCGATGACCCGCGAGCCGATGGCCGCCTGGATGGGCACCTCGAAGGCCTGGCGCGGGATGAGCTCGCGCAGCTTGGCGACGAGCCGCACGCCGTAGGCGTACGCCGCGTCCTTGTGCGTGATCGCCGAGAACGCGTCGACCTTGTCGCCGTGCAGCAGGATGTCGACCTTGACCAGGCTGGAGGACTGCTCGCCCGTGGGCTCGTAGTCCAGCGAGGCGTATCCGCGCGTCTTGGACTTCAGCTGGTCGAAGAAGTCGAAGACGATCTCCGCGAGCGGCAGCGTGTACCGGATCTCGACGCGGTCCTCGGACAGGTAGTCCATGCCGAGCAGCGTGCCGCGCCGGTTCTGGCACAGCTCCATGATCGAGCCGATGAACTCCGACGGCGCGAGGATGGTGGCCCGCACGACCGGCTCGAAGACCTGGTCGATCTTCCCCTCGGGGAACTCACTCGGATTGGTGACCGTGTGCTCGGCCCCGTCCTCCATGATCACGCGGTAGACCACGTTCGGCGCGGTGGCGATCAGGTCGAGCCCGAACTCCCGCTCCAGGCGCTCGCGGATCACGTCCAGGTGAAGCAGGCCGAGGAAGCCCACGCGGAAGCCGAAGCCGAGCGCGGCGGAGGTCTCCGGCTCGTACACCAGGGCGGCGTCGTTGAGCTGGAGCTTGTCGAGCGCGTCGCGCAGCTCCGGGTAGTCGGAGCCGTCCAGCGGATACAGACCCGAGAAGACCATCGGCTTGGGGTCCTTGTACCCGCCGAGGGCGTCCGTGGCGCCCTTGTGCAGGGAGGTGATCGTGTCACCGACCTTGGACTGCCGCACGTCCTTCACGCCCGTGATGAGGTAGCCCACCTCACCCACGCCGAGCCCGTCGGCGGCGAGCATCTCGGGCGAGTTCGTCCCGATCTCCAGGAGCTCGTGCGTCGCGCCCGTCGACATCATCCGGATCCGCTCACGCTTGTTGAGCTGGCCGTCGACGACACGTACGTACGTCACGACGCCCCGGTACGAGTCGTACACCGAGTCGAAGATCATCGCGCGGGCGGGCGCGTCCGCGACGCCGACGGGCGCCGGGACCTCGGCCACGACCCGGTCGAGCAGCGCCTCGACGCCGAGCCCGGTCTTCGCGGAGACCTTGAGGACGTCCTCCGGGTCGCAGCCGATGAGGTTCGCCAGCTCCTCGGAGAACTTCTCCGGCTGGGCGGCCGGCAGGTCGATCTTGTTGAGCACCGGGACGATCTTGAGGTCGTTCTCCATCGCCAGATACAGGTTGGCGAGGGTCTGCGCCTCGATGCCCTGGGCGGCGTCGACCAGCAGGACCGTCCCCTCGCACGCGGCGAGCGAACGCGAGACCTCGTACGTGAAGTCCACGTGGCCCGGGGTGTCGATCATGTTGAGGATGTGGGTCCTGCCCTGGTCCGGGCCCTCGGTGGGGGCCCAGGGCAGACGCACCGCCTGGGACTTGATCGTGATGCCGCGCTCACGCTCGATGTCCATGCGGTCGAGGTACTGGGCGCGCATCTGGCGCTGCTCGACCACACCGGTCAGCTGGAGCATGCGGTCGGCGAGCGTGGACTTGCCGTGGTCGATGTGCGCGATGATGCAGAAATTGCGGATCAGAGCCGGGTCGGTACGGCTCGGCTCGGGCACATTCTTAGGGGTCGCGGGCACGCAGGGTCCTGTCTCTTGAGGCGCCTTATGCCTCGGGTCGGATCGATACGTAGCCTCCATGGTCCCACGGGTGGGCCGCACCCATCGGTTTGGGCTGCCCCGAGGGGGGCTGGTACCGTGGGCAGCTGTGTCTCGTAGCCCTCTCAGCACGAGGCGCATGTCAGAGAAATCAGCGGTACCTGAACCTGAAAAGGCTCTTTCGTGGCGAACATCAAGTCCCAGATCAAGCGCAACAAGACCAACGAGAAGGCGCGCCTGCGCAACAAGTCGGTCAAGTCCGCGCTCAAGACGTCGATCCGCAAGACCCGTGAGGCCATCGTCGCGGGCGACGTGGAGAAGGCCACCGTCGCGCTGCGCGACGCCAACCGCAACCTGGACAAGGCCGTCTCCAAGGGCGTCATCCACAAGAACCAGGCCGCCAACAAGAAGTCGGCGCTTGCTTCGAAGGTCGCGTCCCTCCAGGGCTGAATCCTGATGTAACCGCCGGTGGGACCCAGAGCGGGCCCTCTCTCATCCGCTCCCGACCGGCACTCCGAGCTCGTACGCGGCCTGCGTTCGCCACGCGGGTGCGAGCTCACCACACAGCGTGACCAGAAGACCCCGCACCTCGCCCCTTCCCCGGGGCGGGGCGGGGTCTTCTGGGTTTGGGGGGCTGGTGCTCCCTGGGGCTGGAGTGGCGCCTGCTGCCTGGGGGTCTGGGGCGGAGCCCCGGTTTCGGGAAGGGGCGGGATTGGAGCGGCCTTGCGGGCTGAGTGGCCGGAGCGTGGTCCTAGGCCGGGCGGCCGGGGCGTGCAGGCCAGCGCGGCCGGGGCATGGGCTAGGCCCGGCAGGCCCGGCAGGCCCGGCAGGCCCGGGGGGCCGGGGCGTGAGGCGGGCCCGGCAGGCCAGGGCCCGGCGGGCCGGGGCGTGGGCTAGGTCCGGCGGGCTCGGGCGGCCCGGGCGACGGCGACGACCGCCTTCTCCAGGGCGTACTCGGGATCGTCCCCCCCACCCTTCACTCCCGCGTCGGCCTCCGCGACAGCGGCAAGCGCCACGGCCACCCCGTCGGGAGACCACCCCCGCATCTGCTGCCGCACCCGATCGATCTTCCAGGGCGGCATCCCCAGCTCCCGCGCCAGGTCGGCGGGGCGCCCGCCCCGGGCGGAGGACAGCTTTCCGATCGCCCGCACCCCCTGCGCGAGCGCGCTCGTGATCATCACGGGCGCGACCCCGGTGGAGAGCGACCAGCGCAGCGCCTCCAGCGCCTCGGCGGCCCGCCCCTCCACGGCCCGGTCGGCCACGGTGAAGCTGGAGGCCTCGGCCCGCCCGGTGTAGTACCGCCCGACAACCGCCTCGTCGATGGTCCCCTCGACGTCCGCGACCAGCTGCGCCGCGGCGGAGGCCAGCTCGCGCAGATCACTGCCGATCGCGTCCACCAGGGCCTGACAGGCCTCCGGCGTCGCCGCGCGCCCGAGCGTGCGGAACTCCCCCCGCACGAACGCGAGCCGGTCCGCGGGCTTGGTCATCTTGGGGCAGGCGACCTCCCGCGCCCCGGCCTTGCGGGCCGCGTCGAGCAGCCCCTTGCCCTTGGCGCCGCCCGCGTGCAGGAGCACGAGGGTGATCTCCTCCACAGGCGCGCCGAAGTACGCCTTCACATCCTTGATCGTGTCCGCCGACAGGTCCTGCGCACTGCGCACGACCACGACCTTGCGCTCGGCGAACAGCGACGGGCTGGTCAGCTCCGCGAGCGTGCCCGGCGCCAGCTGATCAGGGGTGAGGTCCCGCACATCGGTGTCGGCGTCCGCGGCGCGGGCCGCGGCGACGACCTCCTGCACGGCACGGTCGAGCAGCAGGTCCTCCTGCCCGACGGCCACCGTGACGGGGGCGAGCGGATTGTCTTGTGCGTTCTTCCTGGCCATCGCGGTCAAGCATCCCACGCGCCACCGACAGCCGGAGGCCCCGCGGGAACCGCGCCCGGACCCCGGCCCGCCGTGGGCGAGAATGGCCAGGTGACCGACGTACGACATGTCCTGGTGCTGCCCGACCGCGACGCGGCGGAAGAAGTCGCCGAAGAACTCCCCGACCGCTTCGAGGTCCCGGAGGAGCCCCAACTCGTACGCGACGCGCTCGCCGGTGAGGACGACGCCGAGGACGCCCAGTGGCTGGTCGTCGTCGAGGACCCCGAGCGGCGCCTGGACCCGACGGCGCTCGACGAACTCGCCGCGGAGTACGAGGGCTGGCTCGAGGCCCCCTGAGCGCTATGCCGCGGCGGCCTCGGCGGCGCTCTTCGGCACGATCTGGATGTCCAGCTCGATGGTGATGCTGGCGCCGACCGCGGCGATGCCCCGGGCGAGCATGGTCTGCCAGGTGATCGTGAAGTCGTCGCGGTGCAGCTCGGTCGTCGCGCGGCAGGCCGCACGGGTCTCGCCCTGGATGCCCTGCCCGACCCCCAGGTACTCGGTGTCGAGCGTCACCGTCCGCGTCACGCCGTGCAGCGAGAGCGCACCGGTGATCGCCCAGCGGTTGCCGCCCTTGTGCACGAACCGGTCGCCGTAGAACTCCATCGTCGGGAACCGCTCCACGTCCAGGAAGTCACCGGACCGCAGGTGGTCGTCGCGCATCTTGACGGCCGTGTCGATGGACGCGGCGTCGATCACCACGTGCATCGCCGAGTCCTCCATCCGCTCGGCGAGCCGGATCGCCCCCGCGAACGTGTTGAACCGGCCGTGGATACGCGCGAGCCCGATGTGCCGCGCCGTGAACCCGATCGTGGAGTGCATCGGGTCGATGTCCCAGTCCCCCGACTCCGGCAGTGTCGGCAACTGCGCCACCTGGAGCGTCACATCGCCCATCGAGGCGTGCGCGCCCTCGCCGACCGTCACGTTCGCCCGGTACGGAGTGAATCCCTCCGCCGACACCGCGAGCCGGTACTCCCCCGCCGGGACCGTCGTCACGAACGACCCGAACGGGTCTGTCCCACCGCTGACGACCTTGCGCCCCATGGTGTCGGTGACGGACAGCTCCGCGTGCCGCACCGGCTCGTTCACGGGGTCGAGCACCCGGCAGCTGAGCACCCCCGCGCTGGGCGGGACCGTCACCGCCGACAGCGGGCCGGACCGCCCTCCTCGGCTCGAACGGTTTCCCAGCCAACGGCCGAACACTGCGACACACCCCCGCGGGACTTGACAACACCTAGAAGAGGCATTCGATCACCGTTGCGGCATTCGATGCAAACGCACCCACTTCAGCAGCAACATTGCAGAAACATAAGAACTGCTCCGACTGTCCGGCTGACCCGAATTAACCTCTCCCGGCACACCGCCGCCGGGGCCGGCCCTCGCCGCCTCAGGGCCGGCGCGTGACCACTCCCAGTTCCGCCTCCCCTCCCCCGCCCGCGCCCCCGGCGGCCCCTCCGGCCGTCTCACGGGACCCGCCATCGGCCCCGCCGTCGGACCGCCCTCCGATCACCGCGACCGCCCCGTCCTCGTCCGTCCGCAACACCATCGCCCCCATCCCCCGCAGCGCGGCGACCGTACGGGGTGCGGGGTGTCCGTAGGAGTTGTCCGCCCCGCAGGAGATCAGCGCCAGGCGCGGCCCGGCCCGCCGGAGGAGCTCCGGGTCCTGGTACGCCGAGCCGTGGTGAGCGACCTTCAGGACGTCCACGCGGGGCAGCCCCGCCCCCTCCGGGCTGCGCAACAGGGCTCGCTGCGCGGGCGGTTCGAGGTCGCCCAGCAGGAGCAGGGTGAGGCCCCGCGTGCGCACCAGGAGCGTGACGCTGGCGCCGTTCGGCCCCTCCGGCTCCGGCGCCGGGTGCGACGCGGGCCAGAGCACCCGCCAGTCGAGCTCCCCCGTGCGGCGGTGCTCCCCGGCCACGGCCCGCGTCACCGGCACTCCCCTCGCGGCGGCCTGCGCCCGCACGAACGCCGCCTGCCCCGGCGGCTCCCCGAGGCCCGTCGTCTGGATCGCCCCCACCGAACGCCCCCTCAACACCCCCGGCAGCCCCGCCACATGGTCCGCGTGAAAGTGCGTGAGCAACACCAGAGGCACCCGCGTGACGCCCAGCGACCGCAGACAGCGGTCCACGAGCATCGGGTCGGGACCCGCGTCGACAACCACCCCGGCACCGGGCCCCGCCGCGAGGACGGTCGCGTCTCCCTGCCCCACATCGCACATCACCAGCCGCCACCGCGGCGGCGGCCAGCCCGCGATGACCCGGGTGAGCGGCGGGGGCTGGACGATCACGACGAGCAGCAGCAGCGCGCACGCCGCGCACAGCCACGGGTGCCGCACGAGCCGCCTGCCGACAAACACGAGCACCACCGTGACGGCGGCGAGCAGCAGCGCGCCGCGCCAACTGCCCGGCCAGTCCACCCCGTTCCCGGGCAGCGCCGCCCCCGTCCGCGCGATGCCCGCGATCCACCCGGTCGGCCAACTCGCGCCCCATGCCAGAACCTTGGCCACCGGCATCGCCACCGGCGCCACCGCCAGCGCGGCGAACCCGAGCACCGTGGCGGGAGCCACCGCGAACTCCGCGAGCAGATTGCACGGCACCGCCACCAAGCTCACCCTCGCCGCGAGGACGGCCACCACCGGCGCGCACACCGCCTGCGCCGCCGCGGCGGCCGCCAGCGCCTCGGCGAGCCGCCCCGGCACCCCGCGCCGTCGAAGCCCGGCGCTCCACCTCGGCGCGAGCGTCAGCAGCGCCCCCGTGGCGAGCACGGAGAGCAGGAAGCCATAGCTCCGCGACAGCCACGGGTCGTAGAGAACGAGCACGAGGACCACGGCGGCGAGGGCCGGGATCAGCGATCTGCGTCTGCCCGTGGCGATGGCGAGGAGCACCACCAGGCCGCACGCCGCCGCCCGCACGACACTCGGCTCCGGCCGACACACCAGCACGAAGCCGAGCGTCAGCCCGCCCCCGAGCAGTGCCGTCGCCCGCAACGGGATTCCCAACCGCGGGGCAAGGCCGCGCCGCTCGGCCCGGTGCGCCGTCCCCGGCGGGCCGATGAGCAGCGCGAGGACGATCGTGAGATTGGTCCCGCTCACAGCCAGCAGGTGCGTGAGGTCGGTCGCCCGGAACGCCTGCTCCAACTCCGGCGGCACCCGAGAGGTGTCCCCGATGACAAGGCCCGGCAGCAGCGCCCGGGCATCGGCGGGCAGCCCGTCCGTCGCCTCGCGCAGCCCCCCGCGCAGCTCGCCCGCGAACCGCTGCGCGCGCGAGGGCTTCCCGATGACACGCGGCACCCGGTCCCCCGTCACCCGCAGCACCGCCGCGATCCCTCCGCTGTCCGGCAGCGGCGGCGCGAGATCCGCCCGCACCAGCAGCCGCGTGGACGGCAGCAGTCCGAGCCACGGGGAATCCCGGCGCTGCCCGGCCCCGCTCACCTCCGCTCGCTCACCCCCCGCGCCTTGTGCGCCGTGCGGACCTCCCGCGCCCGCGCCGGTGTCGTGTCCCTCCTCCTTCTCCTCGTGCCGCACGACGACCAGCACCGGTGTCCGCGTCTCGGTCGTCGTGCCGTCCGTCTCCATGACCCGCACGACGTCCGCGTCCAGCACCACGGCCGGTGGCACCGGGCGGTCGCCCGTGACCCGGGGTCTGGTGCGGCGCGGGTCCGACGTCACTTCCAGCTCCGCCGTCACCGTGGCGTACTCCCCGGCGAGCCCGGGGACCGGACCACGGTGCAGGTCCGCCCCGTGCAGCCCCGCGGAGGCCGCCGCCGCTCCAGCGCACAACAGGACGCCGGCCACGCTGACCCGCCCCCAGGCTCCGTCGCGCCAACGGCCCGGACGGCCGCGCGTCCCGCTCGGCGCGCGCCCGCACGCCGTCCACGTCACCAGCAGGGCACCGGCGACCACCACACAGACCACCACCGCGCCCACCACCAGGCGGGGCGGAGCGTCGAGCGCCAGGGCCGCGCTCGCCCAGGCCGCCAGGGCGGGCGGCACGAGCCGCAGGTCCGCCGGGCCTTCTTGACGGGGGTTCGCGGAGCCGGAGCGGTGGTCCCCGGCAGCGCCGGGGACCACGCTCCCCGCCCCCGAAGGCCTCGTCCCCGCGCCCGTCGGCCTTGCGCCCCGCCTCCTCATGGCCGTACGAGATTCCGCAGGTCGGCGAAGCGTCGATCGCCGATTCCATTGACTTCGTGAAGCTCGTCCACCGAGCGGAAGCCGCCGTGCTCCGTGCGGTAGTCGATGATGTGCTGCGCGAGGACCGGGCCAACTCCCGGCAGGGTGTCCAGTTGCTCAGGAGTGGCGGAGTTCAGCGCGACGGGGCCCGTGGTCGCTCCGGGGACACCGGACGGTGCGGCCGCCGCGCCTCCCGCGGGCACGCCGGGCGCCGGGGGCGTGGCGCCGCCCACCAGCAGTTGCTCACCGTCCACGAGCAGCCGGGCGCGGTTGAGGCCATCGGTCTTCGTGCCGGGGCGCACCCCGCCCGCGGCCCGCAGCGCGTCGGCGACCCGGGAGCCGGCCGGAAGGCGCAGAACACCGGGGCTGCGGACCTTGCCGCTGACGTCCACGACGAGCCCGCCGCCCGCCGCGCCTGCCTCACCCGTCGCCCCGGCACCGGAACCCTCGGCCGCCTCGGCTCCCGGAGGCAGCCCCGCGTCCGGCAGCGCTCCCGGTGACGGAGAAGGACCCGCGTCGCGGCCCGGCGCCGCCGCCTCACCCACCACGTCCGGCGCCGGGACCGGCTGGGCCCGGCCGCTCCAGAAGTGCTGGGCCGCGAACCCCGCCGCGACGACGAGGACCACCCCGAGCGCGAGCACGCTCCGCCGCTCCAGGCCGCATCTGAGCTGCATCCAGACCGGAAGCCGCTCCCGTACGGCGAGCCCTGCGCGCGCCCGCCATGAGGTCTTCGCCCGCGCGGGACGGTCGTACCCATCCTCCTGGTCACGCCCGCCCTCGGGCGAGGAGCCCACCTGCTCCGGCTCGGTCGAGGGCGGCGGCGATGGCGCACCGCGCCACTCCTCCCCACCCACCCCCGCCCGGCGAGGCCCCACCCGACCGGGGTCCGGTCCACCGGCCCCCGCGAAGAGCGTCTCCGCACGCAGCCTCATCGCCTCCGCCGCAGCGCGCCTGCGCCGGGCGCGCCGTCGGGCGTGGCGATGCGTCGTCGCTCGTACCGGCGGTGCCGGGCTCAGCTCATCGCTCGCCGTGTCTGCCGCTGTCCGTGAAGGTGATCGAAGTGCCATGCCGACGACGCTAGACATCGCGCCGAAAGCACGTTGATCTTGGTCAATTCCCGGGGACTACCCGGAAGTTGTGGATAACTCCGTCACCCACACGAGCCTCGTCTCACCGAGGCGAAACCACAGCCCCCAACAGCCCCGGCCCCGTGTGCGCCCCGATCACCGCGCCCACCTCGCTGACGTGCAGCTCCGCGAGGCACGGCACCCGTTCCCTGAGCCGCTCCGCGAGGGCCTCGGCGCGCTCGGGCGCCGCCAGGTGGTGGACCGCGATGTCCACCTCGTGCGCACCGGCCCGCTCGACCGCGATCTCCTCAAGGCGGGCGATCGCCTTCGACGCGGTGCGCACCTTCTCCAGGAGCTGGATGCGGCCGTCGTCCAGTTCGAGCAGCGGCTTCACGGCGAGCGCGGAGCCGAGGAGCGCCTGGGCCGCGCCGATCCGCCCGCCACGGCGGAGGTAGTCGAGGGTGTCGACGTAGAAGTACGCGGACGTGCTCGCGGCCCGCTTCTCGGCGGCGGACACCGCCTCGTCCACGGAGCCGCCGGACTCGGCTGTCTCGGCGGCCGCGAGGGCGCAGAAGCCGAGGGCCATCGCGACCATGCCGGTGTCGACGACGCGCACCGGCACCGGTGCCTCGCGCGCCGCGAGGAGGGCCGCGTCGTACGTCCCCGAGAACTCCGCCGACAGGTGCAGCGAGACGATGCCCGTGGCGCCCGCCTCGGCGACCTCGCGGTAGGTCCGCGCGAAGACTTCGGGGCTGGGCCGCGACGTGGTCACGGGGCGACGCTTCTGCAGCGCGAGCGCGAGGGAGCGGGCCGAGATCTCGGTGCCCTCTTCGAGCGCCTGATTGCCGAGCACCACGGTCAGCGGCACCGCGGTGATGCCGTGCCGCTCCATCGTCCGCTGCGGCAGGTAGGCCGTTGAATCGGTGACGATCGCGACATGGCGGGACATGAGCTGGAGATTACCCGCAGGAACCCGGCCGCGGCAGTCCGACCCCGTCACCCGGGCGACGGCCCCCATGACGGGCCGCGCGCAGCCGGGCAGGCCGACGCCTCACGACGGCATCGGCATCGGATCACGCGGCCTCAGGTGGTGCTCTCCGGCTTGGTCTGCTTCTCCCAGGAGTACGTCGGCCGCGGGCTCGCCGGAGCGATCGCGGGTCTCGTCGGCTCCTGGGCTGAGCGGTCTGAGGTCTCCGCGGGGGCCGTCGTGCCGGGCCGGGGTGACGACTCCGCCGGCGTCGGGTCGGGCCACGACGAAGCGGGCGCGGAGTACGGCGAGGACGAGGAAGAGGAGGGAGAGGAAGGCGAGGGGGACGCCGAGGGCTGGGGGACGTCGGACGGCTCGGTCGTCCAGTGCCGCAGCGCGCCCGTCTCCATGTCGATCTGCGTCCTCAGCAGGTCCAGCTCGTCGTCCGCGAACTTGTCGGCGCGGTCGCGGGCCGCCCAGCGCAGCGAGTCCGCGGCCTTCGTGATCTGCTCCGTGCGCTCCTTCAGGGCGGGCAGGCGCTGGCTCAGGGTGATCCGGTCCGGCTCGCTCTCCAGGCGCTTCAGCTCGTCGTCCAGCTCGTGGCCGTGGGCGCTCAGACGCTCGAAGAGCGCGAGGGACTCGTGCAGCGAGGAGTCCTCGGCGACGCCCGCGTGCAGCGCGTCCTGGGTGGCCCGCATCGACGTGCGCAGCTTGAGCCGGAGCTGGGCCAGCTCGCCGACGGCGCCGGGCTGCGCGAACGTCTTCGCGCGCAGCGTCGTGTCCTCGACCGTGCGGCGGGCCTGCGAGAGCGTGCGGTCCACGCCGCGCTTGGCGGCGCCCACGGCTTTGACCACCGCATACGCCCCCACCGCCAGGAACAGCACGAAGAGCAGCGCGACCACTGCGATCACGGCTTCCACGATGCTTCTCCTTCGGCCGGGCGGGACGGTCGGTGAGGGGCGGAGGCGGACGGGCCCGTCCGCCTCTCCACGGTAAACGCAGCGGGCCGGTCGAGGGTTCCAGCGGAACCCCGATCCTGCCCGTAGGGGACTACCCGGATGCGCGAGGGCCGATGCCGCGCCGCGGCGGGGCCGATGCGGCGCCACGGCGAGTCCGATGCCGCACCCCGCGTCGGGCAACGTACCCCGCCCCGCGAACAGTTGACCGGCCGGGCCCCGCTCGGGGTCCGGCCGGTCAACTGCCGTCGGCGTCAGGCGGGAACGATGTTCACCAGCTTCGGCGCCCGCACGATGACCTTGCGGATGCCCGCGCCGTCCAGCGCGGCCACGACCCGCTCGTCGGCCAGGGCGACCTTCTCCAGCTCCTCGTCGGAGATGGCGGGCGAGACCTCCAGGCGCGCCTTGACCTTGCCCTTGATCTGCACGACGCAGGTCACGGCCTCGTCCACGACGTACGCGGGGTCGGCGACCGGGAAGTCCTGGTGGACGACCGAGTCGGTGTGGCCCAGACGGCGCCACAGCTCCTCGGCGATGTGCGGGGCCAGCGGCGCCACCAGCAGCACCAGGCGCTCGGCGACGGAGCGCGGCACCGCGCCGCCGGTCTTGGTCAGGTGGTTGTTCAGCTCGGTGATCTTGGCGATGGCGGTGTTGAACCGCATGCCCTCCAGGTCCTGGCGGACGCCGTCGATCGCCTTGTGCAGCGCGCGCAGCGCGTCCTCGCCGGGCTCCGCGTCCACGACGGTCGCCTCGCCGGTGGCCTCGTCGACGATCAGGCGCCACAGGCGCTGCAGCAACCGGTACTGGCCGACGACCGCGCGCGTGTCCCACGGGCGGGACACGTCCAGCGGGCCCATCGCCATCTCGTACAGACGCAGCGTGTCCGCGCCGTACTCCTCGCAGATCTCGTCCGGGGTGACCGCGTTCTTCAGGGACTTGCCCATCTTGCCCAGCTCGCGCTTGACCGGCTCGCCCTCGAAGAAGTACTGCCCGTCGCGCTCCTCGACCTCGGTGGCCGGGACCGGGAAGCCACGGCTGTCGCGGTAGACGTACGCCTGGATCATGCCCTGGTTGAACAGCTTGTGGAACGGCTCGGCCGACGAGATGTGGCCCAGGTCGAACAGGACCTTCGACCAGAAGCGCGCGTACAGCAGGTGCAGCACGGCGTGCTCGGCGCCGCCGACGTACAGGTCGGCGCCGCCGGTGGGCTGACCCGCGCGCGGGCCCATCCAGTAGCGCTCGATGTCGGGGGCGACCAGCTGCTGGTCGTTGTGCGGGTCCAGGTAGCGCAGCTCGTACCAGCAGGAGCCCGCCCAGTTGGGCATGGTGTTGGTCTCGCGGCGGTACTTCTTGGGTCCTTCGCCCAGGTCCAGCGTGACGTTGACCCAGTCCTCGTTGCGGGACAGCGGGGTCTCCGGGCGGGTGTCGGCGTCGTCTGGGTCGAAGGTGCGCGGCGAGTAGTCGTCGACCTCCGGCAGCGGCAGCGGCAGCATCGACTCGGGCAGCGGGTGCGCGACGCCGTCCTCGTCGTAGACGATCGGGAAGGGCTCGCCCCAGTAGCGCTGGCGGCTGAACAGCCAGTCGCGCAGCCGGAAGTTGACGGTGCCGCGGCCGATGCCCTCGCGCTCCAGCCACTCGGTGACGCGGGCCTTGGCCTCGACGACGGACAGGCCGTCCAGGGAGACCTTCTCGCCCGACGAGTTGACGATCTTCGCCTCGTACGAGGCGAACGCGTCGTCCCACGTGGACGCGTCCGTGCCGCGGTCGTCGGAGGGCTCGACGACGCAGCGCATCGGCAGCTCGAAGGCGCGCGCGAAGGCGAAGTCGCGGGTGTCGTGCGCCGGGACGGCCATGATGGCGCCGGTGCCGTAGCCCATCAGGACGTAGTCGGCGATGAAGACCGGGACGGGCTCTCCGCTGACCGGGTTCGTGGCGTACACGCCCGTGAAGACGCCGGTCTTCTCCTTGGCGTCGGCCTGGCGCTCGACGTCGGACTTGGCGGCGGCGATGGCGCGGTACTTGGCGACGGCCTCGGCGGGCGTCGCGTGGCCGCCGGTCCACACCTCGTGGGTGCCCTCCGGCCAGGCGGCCGGGACCAGCGAGTCGACCAGCTCGTGCTCGGGCGCCAGGACCATGTACGTGGCGCCGAACAGGGTGTCCTGGCGCGTGGTGAAGACGGTGATCGCCGCGTCGCCGGAGCCGACGGGGAAGTCGACGCGGGCGCCTTCGGAGCGGCCGATCCAGTTGCGCTGCTGCAGCTTGATGGCCTCGGGCCAGTCCAGCGCGTCCAGGTCCTCCAGCAGACGGTCGGCGTAAGCCGTGATGCGCATGTTCCACTGGCGCAGCTTGGACTTGAAGACCGGGAAGTTGCCGCGCTCGGAGCGGCCGTCGGCGGTGACCTCCTCGTTCGCCAGGACCGTACCCAGGCCCGGGCACCAGTTGACGGGGGCCTCGGAGGCGTAGGCCAGGCGGAAGCCGCTCAGGACGTCGGCGCGCTCGGCGGCGGACAGTTCGCTCCACGCGCGCGTGGAGTCCGGTACGGCACGCTCACCGGTCTCGAACTGGGCGACCAGGTCGGCGATCGGACGGGCCTTGCGCAGCTCGTCGTCGTACCAGGAGTTGAAGATCTGCAGGAAGATCCACTGGGTCCACTTGTAGTACTCCGGCTCGATCGTCGCGAACGAGCGGCGCTTGTCGTGACCCAGGCCCAGGCGGCGCAGCTGCGCCTTCATGTTGGCGATGTTGGCCTCGGTGGACACGCGCGGGTGCGTGCCCGTCTGCACCGCGTACTGCTCGGCGGGCAGGCCGAAGGCGTCGAAGCCCAGGGAGTGCAGGACGTTGTGGCCCGTCATGCGCTGGAAGCGCGCGAAGACGTCCGTGGCGATGTACCCCAGGGGGTGGCCCACGTGCAGACCCGCGCCCGAGGGGTACGGGAACATGTCCATGATGAACTTCTTGGGGCGGGCCGCCAGCTCCGGGTCGCCGGCCAGGTCACCGCTCGGGTTGGGCGCTTCGTACGTGCCGTCGGCGTCCCAGACGTCCTGCCAGCGCGCCTCGATCTCGGCCGCCAGGGCGGCCGTGTAGCGGTGCGGCGCGGCCGCCTCGGCCGCCGAAGGGGCGCCCCCGGCGCCTTCGGCGGTGGCGGAGGAATTCGTCTCGCTCATGGTCCTCAAAGCTCCATCGATCGTCTCTGCCTGCGGAAACGGCCGTGCGGCCAAATAAAAATGCCCCTCACACAGGAGGGGACGCCGCGCCGATTCCGACCGCGCTCACTGGGCGGTCGGGACTGATCAGCGCGGCCCGCTAAGCAGAAGGCGTACGGCACGCATGGCGTCAGAGTACCGCAGCGCCCCGAGACGGGGCGACGCACTTCGGCCCACACCGGCCCGATCCGGACCGCGGTGCCGCGAGGAACCGGACCGCGGTGCCGCGAGGAAGCGGAGGCTCACCATTGGCCAAGGATTACTCCGCGTACCGCCCACTATCGGGGCAACACCAAGATCGAGTCGCGCTTTGATAACAACGCAATAACTCAAACCCCGTACCCGTCGGTATGGGGCGACTTAGCATGCGGCGACCGGACCATTTCGGAGTGCCCCCATGAACTCTCTGAACCCCCTGCACCCCCACCGCAAACGCTCCCGGAGCCCCGCGTCGACCGGCTCCCCCTCGTTCCGCGGGCCGGACAGAGCGGCCCGCGGCCTGCTGACCACGGCCGCGCTGCTCCTGATACCCCTGCTCGTGTTAGCGGGAGGCGACGGCTTCCGCGCCGCCCTCGACCACACCACCGGCGTCCTGTCCCTGGTCGCCCTGACCTCGTCCGTCGCCTGGGGCCTGGTGGCCTCGGACCGGCTCTTCCTCCGCTCCCGCCAGCGCCTGCTCGCCCAGGCCGTGCACCGGGCCACCGCGGTCGCCTCCGTCGGCTTCCTGCTGCTGCACGGCACCGTCAAGCTCGCGCTCGACCACGTGTCCGCGGTGGGCGCGCTCATCCCCTTCGGCCTCGGTGTGACCGGCGGCGACGGCTTGATCGGCCTGGGGTCGCTCGCCGGCCTCCTGATGGTCACCACCAGCGTCACCGGCGCGCTGCGCAGCGCCTTCGCCTCGCCGGTCCAGGTCGCCTCGCGGTGGCGCGCGCTGCACATGCTCGCCTACCCCGCCTGGTGCGCCGCCCTGATCCACGGCCTGTACGCGGGCCGCCCGCCGAAGCCGTGGGTCGTCGCCCTGTACTGCCTGTGCCTCGTCGCGGTCGCCGGGGCCATGGCGCTGCGCACGGCGCCGCGCCCGGTCAAGCGCAAGGTGGCCGCCCGGATCCTCGCCGTCCTCGAACCCGACGGCCGGGGAGCGCCCGGCCGCCCGCGCCGCCGCTCCCGGGAGGCCGTGCGGGACACCGGGACCGACCCGCTTCCCGGCACGGCCCCCGGCCGCCGCGGCGTCACGCCGGAGCCAGCCTCCGTCACCGGCATCGCCGCCGCCTACCGCGCCCTCGCCACCCTCTCCGAAGAGGGCGAGCCGGGCCTCCCACCAGCAGATCTCACCCCGGACCTCACGACGACCGAGGTCCTGCCCACCGTCGCGCCCCGCTGGCCCACCCCGTCACCCCCACCGCCCGCCGAGGCCCCCGGCCCCCCGTTCCCGTACGACTCCGTAGACCCCCGATACGACTCCGTAGACCCTCAAGACACACAACACGACTACGGAGACAGCCGGTTCGGTGCTGCCACCGGTCCTCAGCCCGCGTACCACCCGCCCGCGTACGACCCGCCGTACGACCCGCCGTGCGAGCCCGCGCGCGAAGGCGACGGGTCTGCCGAGCAACCCCTACTAGGCCCGTTCCAGGCACCCAGCACCGGTGAGCCCTGGAGCGCGCCCGCCGGAGGCAGCAAGTGAACGCGTCCCTGCCCGACGTCCCCGAAGTCCGCGTCGTCGGGCTCCCGCTACTGACCTCGGGGTTCGATCTGGTCGAGCGGCTCGACCTCGCCATGCACCTGAAGGTGCACGGCCCGCTGCGGCCCATCGCGGGCGAGCAGCTCGCCGGGCTCGCGGAGGCGATCGGCCTTCGCGGCCGCGGTGGCGCGGGCTTCCCGTTCGCCAAGAAGCTGCGGGCCGTCGCCGAGTCCGCGATCCGCCGCGGCATACGTCCCGTGGTCGTCGTCAACGGGAGCGAGGACGAGCCCGCCTGCCGCAAGGACACCGTCCTGATCAACCGCGCGCCGCATCTCATCCTGGACGGCGCCCTGCTCGCGGCCGAGGCCCTCGGCGCGCGCACCCTCGTCGTCGGGGTGACCCGCGACTCCACGGAGGCGTCGATGCGCGCCGCGCTGGACGAGCGGGGTCTGGGCGACCGGCGCGGATCGCGCCTTCGCGCGCGCGTGCAGCGCAACCCCGTGCGCATGGTGACCGGCGAGTCCTCCGCTCTCGTACGCTCCGCCGAGGGCGGTCCGCCGCTGCCGCCGGGGCGCAAGGTCCGCACCGCCGACTCCGGAGTGGGCGGCGCGCCCACCCTCCTGTCGAACGCGGAGACGTTCGCGCAGCTCGCCGTCGCCGCCCGGACCGGGGCGGACCGCTACCGCCGCACCGGACTGCGCGACGAGCCCGGCACCGTCCTGCTGACCCTCTCCGGGGCCGTCACGCGTCCGATGGTGGTGGAGGTCCCAACAGGTGTCCCCCTGCGGTACGTTCTGCAGCTCGCGGGCGCTCCCCCGCTGCCGCAGGGCGTCCTCACGGGCGGCTACCACGGCAAGTGGCTGGACGCGGTCGCCGCGCACGACGCCGTCGTCTCCCGTGCCGCCCTGGAGGCCTGTGGGGGCGCCCTGGGCGCGGGCGCGGTGCTGCCGATCGGCCCCGGCACCTGCCCGCTCGGCGAGTCCCTGCGCGTGGCGCACTGGCTGGCGGCCGAGAGCTCGGGCCAGTGCGGCCCCTGCTATCTGGGCCTGCCCGCCGCCGCGCGCGGTCTCGCGGACGTCCTGGACGGCGGCGGGCCGACCGCTCTGGAGGCGCTGCGCGAGGTGACGCGGGCGGTGAAGCGGCGCGGCGCCTGCAAGCACCCCGACGGCTCGGCGGCCTTCCTGGAGTCCACGATCGCGGCCTTCACGGACGACCTGGCGGCGCACGTCCTCGGGGACGGCTGCGGGCGCCCGGTCGAGGGCGTGCTGCCCCTCCAGGACGACGCGCCGCAGGGCGAGGCGCCGAGCGGCCGCAAGCTCGCCGTCGACTGGACGCTGTGCCAGGGCCACGGCCTGTGCGCCGACATCGTCCCCGAGCTGATCCAGCTGGGCCCCGACGGCTTCCCCGCGGTCGCGGAGGCCCCGGTGCCGCGCTACGCGGAAGCGCGCGCCCAGCGCGCCGTGCGGCGCTGTCCCGCGCTCGCCCTGCGCGTCGAGGAGGACCCGGCGGCTCCCGCCGCGCCCCGGACGCCGCCGTTGCTGCCGCGCGGGCGCGGGCGCCGCGCCCTGGGCAGCGGACGGCAGTAGGGCACCGGCAGGACGCAGAGAAGCGGGCCACCCGATCCGGGTGGCCCGCTCTCAATTCACTGTGGAGCTAAGGAGAATTGAACTCCTGACCTCTTGCATGCCATGCAAGCGCTCTACCAACTGAGCTATAGCCCCTTGCTGTGTTCCGCCCGGTTTCCCCGGCGGCTCCGCCAACATTACACGGTGGACCCCCTGGACCACCAAATCGTTTCCGTCCCGGCCAGACGAGGGCGTTACCGTCCGGCGTCGTGACCGTGCTCGTGTCCGTCGCCGCCCGCCGCCGCGTCCCCCTCGCCGCCGGGGTCTGCCTGTGCTCCTTCGTGGCCTTCTGGGCAGCTCAGCGCGGCGCCGACGTCTCGATGATCGACCTGATGGTCTACCGCGCGGAGGGCGCGACCGCGCGCGCGGGCGGTGACCTGTACGCACTGCGCGCGACCGAGGCGCACCTGCCCATGACGTACCCGCCGTTCGCCGCGCTGCTCTTCACGCCGCTGACCGTGCCGGACGTCGCGGACCTACGGGGGCTCGCGACGGCCGGGAACCTGCTCCTGCTGGTCGTCTTCGTCCGCCTGTGTCTACGGCTGATCGACGGGCAGGGGCACGCGCCCGTGGGCGGACGGCGAGGGCACGCGCGCGTAGAGACCGCTTTGTGGGTGTCGGCGATCGCCGTCTGGTCGGAGCCGGTGTGGACGACACTGCGCTACGGGCAGATCAATCTGCTCCTCGCGGTCCTGGTGCTGTGGGACCTGACCCGGCGCCCGGGCCACCGGTGGGCGGGGGCGGGCATCGGGGTGGCGGCGGCGATCAAGCTCACGCCCGCGCTGTTCGCGGTGTTCCTGCTGCTCGTCGGCGTCGTGGAGGCGGTACGGCGGGGCGGGCGGACGCCCGCCGTACGGCACGCGTGCGTGGCCACCGCGGCGTTCCTGGCGGCGACGCTGGCGGCCGCCGTGGTGTTGCCGGAGGACTCCCGGCGCTTCTGGACCCGCGTGGTCTTCGAGGCGGGCCGGGCCGGGCACCCGGAGCAGACGGCGAACCAGTCGCTGCGCGGCGTGCTCGCCCGGTTGCTGCACACCGAGGATCCCGGCTCGTGGTGGACGGCGGGTGCCGTGCTGGTGTGCGCGGGCGGCCTAGGGGTCGCGGTGGCCGCGGCGGTGCGCGGCGAGCGGGCCTGGGGCGCCGCTGCCTGCGCCGCGACGGCGCTGCTCGTCAGCCCCGTGTCGTGGTCGCACCACTGGGTGTGGTGCGTGCCGATGGCGCTGCTCCTGTGGACGCGCGCCGCGCACCGGGGCGGACCGGCGCGCCGGGCGGCCGCGGGCGGGCTCGTCGTGGCGTTCTGTTCGTACGCCCTGTGGTGGGTGCCGCATCGCCCGGGGCGGCCCGAACTCGACCAGAGCGCCGGTCAGATGGCGCTGTCGGCGGTGTATCCGCTGGCGGCCTTCGGCTTCCTCGCGGTGGCGGCGGCCGTCGCGCGGCGTGCGCCCCGCGGACGTACGGAGTGCCCGGAAGGCGCCTCCGGGGCCGCGCTCAGGCGGTGGCGAAGGAGTAGAAGCGTTTGAGGGTGCAGTGCTCGTCGAGCAGGCGGCCGTAGATCGGCTCCCCTTCGAGTTCGCGGTACGTCTCGATGGGATCGCCTTTTATGATCAGCGCCCGCGCGCACTCCTCGCACCAGTACTGGTAGTCCGGGTTCACCGGCTCCATGTCGCGGACGATCGGCGTACCGCTGCCGCACCAGTCGCACTTCCGCCTGTGTGCACCCATCGATCAGCTCCAGCTGTGGCCGCAGGCCGTGCACACGTAACTGACTCCGCCGTTGTCACCGAGGACTTGGGCGACGTGGGACGAACCGCAGGAAGGGCAGTTGAGGAGCGTGGCGTCGCCGGACCGTATCTTCGCCACTTCGGGGAGGCGGCCGGCCTCCTCGAGGATGCTCGCTGGCATCGCGCTCTCCCTCACGTCGGGTCACCGTCGGCGCAACTGGTGCAGTCCCCTTCCGGCCCCCCGAATTCTGCCACGAGCACGGCGAGCCGGTCAGCGACGCATACGTACCAGTCCGGACACGGCCCCGAGTGCGGCCACCGCGGCGAGCGCGTAGGTGCACACCAGGAGCGCGTCCGCCGAGGAGTACGCCCCTGGAGTCCCCTGCGACTCAAGCCGGCCGAGGAAAAGCGCGCCGAAGACCGAGACGCCCGTCACCTGGCCGAGCTGGGTGACGGTCGCGAGGAGGCCGCTGGCGTCCGCCGCGTCCTCGGGCCTGACCGTCGCCAACGCGCGCGTGAGGACCGGGCTGAAGCCGAGCGACATCCCGATGCCCGCGGCGACGAACGCCACGTACAGCCAGACGCCGACGTCGCGGCCGTCGCGCAGCAGCAGGCCCACGGCGAGGCTCGCCACCGCAGTGAGCGCGAACCCACCGGGCACAAGCGCCGGTTGGACGCTCCGAGGCCACCTCCGCCAGGTCAGGCCGACGACGCCGAAGAGCACGGCGGTCGGCGCGAACGTCAGCCCCGCGCGCAGCGCGCTGTAGCCGAGCCCGCCCTGCATATGGAGCGTGAGCACGAACAGGAAGCCCGCGTTGACCGCCATGATCGCGGCGAGCCGGAAGACGGCGCCGCCCATGCCCGGGGCACGCAGCAGGCGCGGCGAGATCAGCGGCGCACCGCCACGCCCTGCCAGGCGGGACTCGTAGCCGCAGAACAGGGCGAAGAGCACGGCGCAGGCGGCCAGACAGAGCCAGGTCCACAGCGGCCAGCCCTTCTGCTCGCCGAGGACCAGGGGCACGGTGAAGAGCGAGACGCTGGCGCCGAGCAGGACGAGGCCCGGCAGGTCGAGGCCGCGGGCGCGCCCGGCCGGTGGCGCGCTGTCGGCCGGCAGGACGCGGGCCGCGAGGGCCAGCAGGACCACCCCGACGGGCACGTTCACGAGGAACACCGGACGCCAGCCGGCGCCGAACAGGTCGGCGCTGACCAGGACGCCGCCGAGCACCTGCCCGGCCGCGGCCCCCGTGGCGAGCACCGCCGAGTACGCGCCGAGGGCACGCACCCGGGCCTCGCCGGTGAAGGTGCGCTGGATGAGGCTCAGGACCTGCGGGATCAGGAGCGCGGAGCCCGCGCCCTGGGCGAGGCGGAACGCGATCAGCTGCCCGGTGCTCTGGCTCAGCCCGCAGGCCAGCGACGCGACGGTGAACAGGGCGAGCCCGGCGAGGTAGACGCGCCGGTGCCCGAGCCGCTCGCCGAGCCGGGCGCCGGTGATCAGCAGGACGGCGTACGTGATGGTGTAGCCCGCGATCACGAGCTGAAGACCGGCCCCGGAAGCATGCAGGTCGGTACGGATCGTGGGCGCCGCGACGTTGACGATGAACACGTCGAGCAGCGCCATGAACTGGGCCGCGAGCACGGCCGCGAGGACGCGTCCCGGGCGATTGTCAGTGCCGGGGGCTTTACTGGACGCGGGAGTTGAGACCGGGCTCGGTACCGATGGGCTGGTGGTCGTCATGCGCATGAGCATGGCGACGGCTCGGTACAGGTAGTGAGAGCCCGCGGATGCTGGTACTGACAGCACCTGGCACGGGGCGGGCCGGGCGTCGACGATGGGGGACGTGGCGATGGGGGACGTGACGATGGACGCGACAGCGATGGATGTGGCGGCGGTGGGCCCGACGCCGGTGGACACGATGACGGTAGACACAACGCCGGTAGACACGAAGCCGGTGGACACGAAGCACAGGGCACGACCGCGCACGGCGCCGGGCAGTGCGCATCCGGGGCCCGCGCCCCGCCGAGTGCCCCCGAGCCGCGCGCCCGGCCCCACGACCCCGGCCACCGAGCCGGAGAGCACCACACAGGAGAACACCGCGCCGCAGAACACCGCACCGGAGCCCCCCGGCGTCCGCGGTGCAGGGCGTCCGACCGGTGCCGCACGGGGGTCGGCCACCGGTCGGACGCCCCGCACGGCGGACGCCCCGGGCGCTCCCGCGCCCGCCCCCGTCTCCCCGAAAGCCCCCGCGAGCCCGACCGCGGCGGCGCGGCGGCGGCCCGAGCTCGCCGCCTTCCTGCGCGGCCGCAGGGCCCGGGTCACCCCGGCCGACGTGGGCATGCCGCCGGGCCCGCGCCGCCGCACGCCCGGCCTTCGCCGCGAGGAGGTCGCCCAGCTCTCCGGCGTCGGCGTGACCTGGTACACGTGGCTGGAGCAGGGCCGCCCCATCAACGCCTCCGCGCAGGTCCTGGACGCCGTCGCCCGCACCCTGCGCCTGGACCGGGCGGAGCGCGAGCACCTGTACCACCTGGCCGAGGTGCCGTACGCGGTGCGGCACGAGGCGGCCGCGGAGGCGGTCGGCGCCGAGATCCAGGGCCTCATCGACGCCCTGGACCCGCACCCGGCCGTGGTCTACAACACGCGGTACGACATCCTCGCCACGAACCCGGCCTACCGGGACCTGTTCCTGGTCCCGGAGACAGAGGCCATAGGCGTGCCGAACGTCCTGTGGACCCTGTTCGTGGTGCCCAGGAGCGACTGCCCGCTGGTCTTCCGGGACTCGGAGCTGCCGGTGATGGTGGCGACGCTGCGCGGCGCGTACGGACGACACGTGGGCGAGCCCGCCTGGGAGGAGTTCGTCCGCGGGCTCTCCCTGGCCAGCCAGGAGTTCGCGGACCTGTGGGCGAGCGGGAACGTCATACCCCCGGGCCCGCGCGTGAAGACGTTCCGCCACACGGCGGTCGGTGAGCTGCGGATGACGTCGGTATCGCTGTCGATCAACGGCATGCCGGAGTGCAGGATCGTGGCCTACACCCCGGACGACGAGGAGACCCGCCAGGGAGTGGCCCGGCTCCGGGAGCTGCGACGCGCGGAGGCCGACCAGGAGGAGGCGACATCCCGGGAGCCGGAGAAGACAGCAAAAAGTCCCGCCCCCTGACGGGGACGGGACCGGGACTGTGGAGCTAAGGAGAATCGAACTCCTGACCTCTTGCATGCCATGCAAGCGCTCTACCAACTGAGCTATAGCCCCTTGCGTTCTTCCCGCTCCGCGGTGCGAACAAGAAGAACTTTAGCCTGCCACCTGCCCAAACGCGAAATCCGTGCTCGGGCCCGCCACAAGGGCGTGACCTGCGGGCTAGTCGTCGTCGCCGAGCACGGGCTCGGGCAGCGTGCCCGCGTTGTGCTCGAGGAGGCGCCAGCCGCGGGCGCCCCGGCCGAGGACGGACCAGCAGCAGTTGGAGAGCCCGCCCAGGCTTTCCCAGTGGTGCGACTCCAGGCCTAGGAGGCGGCCGATGGTCGTACGGATCGTGCCGCCGTGGCTGGCCACGACGAGCGTGCCGTTCTCCGGCAGCTTCTCGGCGTGCCGCAGCACGATGGGGGCGGCCCGGTCGGCGACCTCGGTCTCCAGCTCGCCGCCGCCGCGCCGCACCGGCTCGCCGCGCTTCCACGCGGCGTACTGCTCGCCGAAGCGGTCGATGATCTCCTCGTGGGTGAGGCCCTGCCACTCCCCCGCGTACGTCTCGCGCAGGCCCTCGTCGTGCGTGACGTCGAGGCCCGTGACGGCGGCCAGCTCGGCGGCCGTCGCGGCGGCCCGCTTGAGGTCGGAGGCGATGATCGCGTCCGGCTTCAGCGAGGCGAGAAGCCGGGCGGCGCGCCGGGCCTGGGCGGCGCCGGCCTCGGTCAGCTCGATGTCCGTGGTGCCCTGGAAGCGGCGCTCCAGGTTCCAGGACGTCTGGCCGTGCCGCCACAGGATGATGCGGCAGCCCGGAGCGGTCACCGCACCTCACCACCGAGGTGACGCATCTCCTCGGCCTCCTCCGCGGCCTGCTCGAGCTTGGCGTGCTCCGCGGCCTTGCCGCGGGTGGCCTTGGCGTCGGCGGGCAGCTCGATCTCGGGGCAGTCCTTCCACAGGCGCTCGAGGGCGTAGAACACGCGCTCCTCGCTGTGCTGGACGTGCACCACGATGTCGACGTAGTCGAGGAGGATCCAGCGGGCGTCGCGGTCGCCCTCGCGGCGCACCGGCTTGGCGCCGAGCTCCTTGTTCAGGCGCTCCTCGATCTCGTCGACGATCGACTTGACCTGGCGGTCGTTGGGCGCCGATGCGAGCAGGAAGGCGTCTGTGATCGACAGCACGTCGCTGACGTCGTACGCGATGATGTCGTGCGCGAGCTTGTCGGCGGCCGCCTGGGCGGCGACGGTGATGAGCTCGGTGGAGCGGTCCGTGGCGGTCACTAGAGAGCTTTCCTTCAGACGGGCAATACCCGTCAAGGGTCTCACGGACTGCGGACGGCTCCCCAGACGATTATTCGATCACCCTGGGAGCCGGGCGGAACGGACGCCGCCGCCGGCTCCCCGGGAGGCCCTGCCGGCGGCCTCACCGGCGCGGCGGCCCCGGCGACACCGGCGCGGCCAGGCAGCCAGACAGCCGGACGGCCTCAGCGGCTCTTGTAGTCCTGGCCCAGCACCACGGACACCTCCGCGTTCGAACCCGAGTCGCCCTTGCGGACGGCGCTCGCGGGCAGGCCCAGGGTCTTGGCGACCTCCGCCGCCTCCTGCTTCTTCTCCGCGTCACCGTAGGTGACCTGGGACGACGTGGCGGGCGCCGAGCCGGTGCCGCCGTCGACGAAGGTGTAGCCGCCGTTGACGAGGGCGATGCGGGCGCTCTCGGTCGCGGTCTTGGTGCCGGTGGCGTTCTTCACGCCGACGCGGACCGCCGCGCCCTGCTCCGGGCTCTTCACGACGCCGCCGAGCACGTCCTTGACCACGCCGGCGCCGGCCTTCTCGGTCAGCGTGCCGTCCTGCCGCACCGGCAGGAGCGCGGTCGCGTAGTCGCCGCCCTTGGCGCGGTCGGCGAGCTTGGCGAGGAAGCTGCCGAGGTCCTTCTCCTTCAGGGACGGGTCGAGGATCTGCGCGAGCGACTGCACGGTGACCGTGGCGGCCTGCGGGTCGGACGACAGCTTGCGCAGCACGCCCTGCATGACCTGGCCGAACCGCGTCAGCTGCGCGTTCTCGCCCTCGCCGGGCGCGCGGTAGGTGGCGTAGGCGACGGCCATCGGCCCGCTCAGGGTCTGCTGCTCGCCCTTCTTGACCAGCGGCGCCTCGCCCTTGCGCTTGGCCTTGGGGTCCGGCACGTCGACGTTCGTGTCGATGTCGATGTTGCCGACGAGTTCGACGAGGTTGTTGAGGTAGGGGGTGTCGAGGCGCCAGGTGCCCTCGACCTTCGTGCCGAGCAGCGTGTCCAGCTCTTCGCGCGTGCCGGTCGAGCCGTCGTCGTCGACGGACTTGCCGAGCGTGGTCGTGGTGCCGTCGTCGCTGGTCAGGGCAAGGGAATTGGGCAGCAGGACGGCGGAGCCGCGCTGGGTGGTGGTGTTGTTCACCAGGAGCACGGTGGAGGTGCCGCCGCGCTTGGTGTTGTGCAGGTGCACGACGACGACGTCGCGCTTCTGCGGTCCCGCCGCGGCCGCGCCGCCGGACTTGTCGTCCGACTGGCCGGGCAGCTTGCCCGCGGTCCACAGATAGCCGACGCCGCCGACGAGGGCGAGCGCGAGCACGACGACAAGCGCGACGACCCGTGAGCGGCCGCGCCGCTTGGCCTCCTCGCGCCGCTCGGTGCGGCTCTCGGTGAACTTCAGCCAGTCGATGACGTCTTCGGAGTCCTCGTCGGGCTCCTCGATGAAGGAGAACTGCTCGGTGCGGTACTCGCGGGGCTCGTCGGTGTCGTGCGCCTCGGCACCGGCGCGCTCGTCCGGCGCCGCCTCCGGCCCGGCGGGATAGGCCTGCTGCGGCACCTGCGGCGGCTGTTGCTGTTGTTGCTGCTGCTGCGGAATCCAGCCGGTCTGCTCCCCCGTGCCGTAACCGGCGCCGCCTCCGTGGGAGGCACCGCCGCCCTGGGAGGCACCGGTGTCGTACGAAGTTCCGGTGGCGTACGCGTCGTACGCCTGCGGATACGCGGAAGCGGCGGGCTGCTGCCCCGCCCCCTGGACGTACGGGTCGTACCCGTACGTCTGTTGCGACGGGGCCTCGGCCTGGGAGGACTGCGCGGCGTACGTGTCGTACGCAGGGGCAGCCGCCTGCCGGGGCACCAGTTGGTAGACCGGCCGCCCGTACTCGTCGTACCCGACGACCTCGTACTGAGCCGCCGCGTCACCCTCGTACTCGCCGCCGTACGGGTCGTACTGTCGGTCGTTCACCGGTGCCCCTCTCGGCTCACTCGCCGCGGTACAGCTCGCGCTTGTCGATATAACGCACCACGCCGTCCGGCACCAGGTACCAGACGGGCTCCCCCTTGGCGACCCGTGAGCGGCAGTCCGTGGAGGAGATCGCGAGGGCGGGCACCTCCACCAGCGAGACGCCGCCCTCGGGCAGGCCGGGGTCGGCGAGGGTGTGGCCGGGGCGGGTGACGCCGATGAAGTGAGCCAGCGAGAACAGCTCTTCGGTGTCCCGCCAGGTGAGGATCTGACCGAGCGCGTCGGCGCCCGTGATGAAGAACAGGTCCGTATCGGGGTTGAGGCGGCGCAGATCGCGCAGGGTGTCCGTGGTGTAGGTGGGACCGCCGCGGTCGATGTCGATGCGGCTGACCGAGAACTGCGGGTTCTCGGCGGTCGCGATGACCGTCATCAGATAGCGGTCCTCGGCGGGCGAGACCTGCTTGTGGCTCTTCTGCCACGGCTGCCCGGTCGGTACGAACACGACCTCGTCGAGGTGGAACTGGGCGGCGACCTCACTGGCCGCCACCAGGTGTCCGTGGTGGATCGGGTCGAACGTTCCACCCATGACGCCCAGGCGGCGCTTGGCGGCGCTCGCCGGGCCTGTGCCAGGTCCGCCCTGCGGGCCGGTCGACATGTCCTGCTCTCCCATGCGTGCAGACACTACCGGCCCCGCCGGGCGACCCGGGTTTCAGCCGTACGGCCCCGGGCCGCGGCGGCTCAGCGGTCGCGGTTGAAGCGCGTGGTGATCCACAGGAGCAGGAGCAGCACGACGAGGGCGCCGCCGCCGGTGACGTAGGGGCTGATGCTCGCGTGCTCGTCGGTGTGCTCGCCGCCTTCGGAGGCGAGAGTGACCAGCTGGGCGGCGGTGCTGTGGAGGCTCATCGTCAGCAGGACCTATCCGGTGTGGGATCGGGGTAAAGACTTGGGCACATCGTATGCGGGGCGCTCGCGCGCGACCACGCCGCCCTGCCGGGGTCTCCCCGAGCCCCGCCCGACGGGCTCAGTCCTTCCGGTAGCCCCGCAGCAGCAGCCAGCCCACCAGGACGCAGCCGATGACCATCACGATCAGCACGACGCGGAGCAGGTTGCCCGGGCCCTGCTTGTCGGCCGCATGGGCGGCCAGGGTGAGGGCGTCGGCGGGAGAGATGTGCTCCATGGCGTATGGCTCCTTCTGTGCGCTGCCCCGCCACGGTATCTCCGCCTAGTACTCCAGCCGTAGATCGTGATCTTCATGTCTGATTCGCGGCTTGTCTTCGGTAATGGCTGGCGCGGGCTCGGGCCTGATGACGGCGTCGCCAGGCTGACCAGCTGAGCCGGTGGGCCACATCGTGCACATGGTGGGCGACGAGCATCGTGAACAGTCGCTGGATCTCGTTGCAGGTGAGCGGGATCAGCCCGTCCGGGGCGGGATGGCGGGTGTGTTCGTCGGCGCGCACGACGGCGAGGAAGGCATGGGCGAGCATGGCCAGGGTGACCCAGCGAGACCACGAGGTGAAGCGGCGGAGTTGGTGCTCGTCCAGTCCGGCCAGGCCCTTCCCAGCCTGGAAGGTCTCTTCCACCCGCCATCGTGACCCGGCGACGCGGACGAGTGTGGCCAGGGGCACCGGGGCCGGCGAGAAGCAGCGGTAGTAAGCGTGTTCACCGGTGGTGCGGTTGCGGCGGATCAGCAGCCGGTGACTGCCTGGCCGGGGCTCGGCCAGGTCGATGACGGCCCAGTCGTAGAAGCGGTGCCCCTTGGCGCCGACGCCTGCCGACAGCTTCTGCCAGGCCCGCTTCGGGACCTTCGCGGCCAGGGCGTCCGCGCGGAACTTTCCCGCACCGGTGGTCACTTCGGCTGAGCAGGCGACGGCGAGCACGTAGCCGACTTTGCGCTCTTCCAGGGTGGACCGCAGCTTGGGGTTGCCGCCGTAGACTTCGTCGCCTGCGACCCAGCCCACGCGGTGCCCGGCGTCGAGGAACCGGCCGATCATGCGGGCGGCCAGTTCCGGCTTGGTCGCGAAGACGGTGTCCTCGCCCAGGCCCGCGGCCCGGCAGCGGTCCGGATCGCACGTCCACGAGCGCGGGATGTACAGCTCACGGTCCACCGCCGCGTGCCCGTGCAGTCCCGCGTAGACGAGGTAGACGGCGACCTGGGCGTTTTCGATCCTGCCGGCGGTGCCGGTGTACTGGCGCTGGACGGCGACGGTGTGCGTGCCCTTCTTCACATCGCCGGTCTCGTCGACCACCAGCACCGCATCCTCGTCGTGCAGATGCTCCAGCACGTACTCGCGCACGTCATCACGCACGCGGTCGGCATCCCACCTGGCCCGGCCGAGCAGGTGCTGCATGCCGTCCGGACTCGGCTCCCCGGCCCACTCGGCGATCGACCAGCAGTTCTTGCGCGGCAGCTCCGACAGCAGCCCCTGCACGAAGGCCCTCAACCGGCGCCGGGGCTCAACCCGCGCGAACCGGCCCGCTATCCGACCCATCAGGACCTCGAACTCCT
This sequence comes from Streptomyces spectabilis, assembly GCF_008704795.1. Lineage (NCBI taxonomy): Bacteria > Bacillati > Actinomycetota > Actinomycetes > Kitasatosporales > Streptomycetaceae > Streptomyces > Streptomyces spectabilis. The sequence continues at coordinate 3,592,876 of NZ_CP023690.1, forward strand.
CCTGCCAGCGGGCAGGGTCTACGCCGTGACCCACGGCCACCGCATAATCTTCAGTCTTCACACACCGATGATCAGCGGTGGCCGCGACCTTCCCGCAGTCTGTCCACCAGCAAGAGCGCGTACCACGGCTGGAGTACTAGGAGCGGGTCCGGCACAGTTCCCGACCCATGAGTGTGGTCATGGCCTGCTGGGTGTCCTGGCCGCCGTCACTGGTGACGTACACCACGGCGGTCCGGGTCCCGTCTCGGGTGGCGCCACCCCAGGTGACATAGCCGAGGAGTTCGCCCCGGTGGCCGAAGTAGCTGCCGCCACAGGGCAACGGAATCTCGGCAAGACCGAGTCCATACCTCACGCCCAGCTCGGGCGCGGGCATGGTGGTCGTCATCTCGTCGAGCTGCGCCGGAGCCAGCAGACGGCCGCCGAGCAGCGCGGCATAGAACCGGTTCAGGTCGTGTGCGGTGCTGATGATCGAGCCGGAGCCGACGGCCATACTCGGATTGAGGGTCGTGACGTCGATGCTCCTGTCGGTGCCGAACGCGGCGTAGCCCCGGGCGTTGGGACCCAGGATGAACGGGAAGGTGTCGGGCGTCGTCGTGTCCGTCAGGCTCAGTGGACGGATGATCCGGTCGTGCACCTCCGTTGCCCAACTACGGCCGGTGACCTTATGGATGATCATGGCGGCGATGGTGTAGTTGGTGTTGGAGTACGACCAGCCACGGCCCGGCGGGAAGTCGGGTCGGTTCCGCATCGCCCGCTCCACCAACTCCTCGGCGGTGTAGGTGCGATACCGCTCGGCCCGATAGCCGTTTGCGCTGTTCAACGCGGGAATCTCCGGCTTGACGTCAGGGATGCCGCTGGTGTGCTGCAGCAGCTGCCGTACGGTGATTTGGCTGCCGTCGTTGCCGTTGCCCCGGACCACTCCCGGCAGCCACTGCTCGACGGTGTCTTCCAGGGACATTCGCCCCTCGCCGACGAGTTGCAGCACGACCGTGGCGGTTAAGGTCTTGGTGGCACTGCCGATCCGGAACCTGCCGTCCCGCGGCATCGGCCTCCCTGTGTTCATCGCGGCCGTCCCGGCGTACGCGCTGTCGCGTGCGTCCGGTGACGCCACCTCGGCGTGCACACCGACGGCCCCGGTGTGGTGGATCGCCTCCACCTGCCATTTGAGCGGATCGGCCGGCCGCGGCTTCGCCGCCGCCGTGGGCGCGGTCGATGCGACGAGGACGGCTGTAGCCAGGCTGGTCAGGACGAGCAGGCCTCGCCGACGCCTTCTTAACCCATGCATGGCGACCCCTTCTGTGTTCAGGTTGCGCGCGTTCAGGGACCGCTCAAGCTGTGGCCCGAGACTGCGTCGCCCCCGAATGCGGCGGTCGGCGACCATCCCACCAGCGGAGGGGGGATCGGCCCATCCGGCTTCCCCCCTGACGTACCGATGCGCTGTCGTCAGGGTGGTGTCGGGGGTTACCCCCCGTAAGGATGCTGAGGCTTTCCCCGGCCGGCCCCGACCAGCAAGATCACGATCTACGGCTGGAGTACTAGGCTGGGGAGCGTCTCGGGGGCACGACTGCGGACACGACAGGCGGACACGACATGGGGGATGCGGCATGACCAACGGCAACCACGACGGCGCGGACCACGGGGACAGCGGGCAGGAGAGCGTGCCCAGCCGACAGCGCAGGCGCTTCCCCGGCATCTCGTCCCGGGCGTACGAGCACCCGGCGGACCGCTCGGCCCTGGTGGCCCTGCGCAAGCTCACCGGGTTCGACACGGTCTTCAAGGCGCTCAGCGGGCTGCTCCCGGAGCGCAGCCTGAGGCTGCTGTTCCTCTCGGACTCCGTGCGCGTGTCCGACGCCCAGTTCGCGCACCTCAACGACATGCTGCGGGACGCCTGTTACATCCTGGACCTGGAGAAGGTCCCGCCGATGTACGTCACGCAGGACCCGAAGCCGAACGCGATGTGCATCGGCCTCGACGAGCCGATCATCGTGGTCACCACCGGCCTGGTCGAGCTGCTCGACGAGGAGGAGATGCGCGCGGTCGTCGGCCACGAGGTGGGCCACGCCCTGTCGGGCCACTCCGTGTACCGCACGATCCTGCTGTTCCTGACGAACCTCGCCCTGAAGGTCGCGTGGATCCCGCTCGGCAATGTGGCGATCATGGCGATCGTGACCGCGCTGCGCGAGTGGTTCCGCAAGTCGGAGCTGTCCGCGGACCGCGCGGGCCTGCTCGTGGGCCAGGACATCCAGGCGTCCATGCGCGGCCTGATGAAGATCGCGGGCGGCAACCACCTGCACGAGATGAACGTGGACGCGTTCCTGGAGCAGGCCGAGGAGTACGAGGCGGGAGGCGACCTGCGCGACTCCGTCCTGAAGATCCTGAACGTGCTGCCGCGCTCCCACCCCTTCACCACCGTGCGCGCCGCCGAGCTGAAGAAGTGGGCCGCGACCCGCGACTACCAGCGCATCATGGACGGCCACTACCCGCGCCGCCAGGAGGACAAGGACACCTCCGTCAGCGACTCCTTCCGGCAGTCGGCGTCGTCGTACGCGGACAACGTGCGCAACAGCAAGGACCCGCTGATGAAGCTGGTATCGGACATCGCGGGCGGCGCGGGCGACCTCGGCGGGAAGCTGCGCGGCCGCTTCACCGGGCAGGGCGGCGGCTCATCCGACCGCTCCGGCGAAGGCCGCGAAGGCGGCGGAGACGGGACCGGGAGCGGGAGCGGCAACGGGTCCTCCGGCGGGCCCTCCGACGGCTCCGGCGGGAAGTAGGCCCGGCCGCGCGCCGAAGCCCCGGGGCTACAGCCTGGGCTCGGCCGCCCCCGCGAGGGACCCGCACAGCGCCGTCGTCTGCCCCGTCGCGAACGGGTCGGTGCCCGCGGGGCCGCCGGGACCCGCCTTCTGGCCCGCGAGCAGCGGCCGCAGCCGGTGCGTGGTGTCGGCCGCGCAGCTGAGCGGCCCGGCCTGGACGTGCGACACGAGCAGCTCGGCCTGGTGCATGCGCAGGTCGTCGCGGTCGAAGCGGAAGTGCAGCTCGCGGCGGACGGTGAACAGCGAGGCGCGCGCGTGGCTCCCGGCGCCCGCGGGCCGCAGCGCGTAGACGAAGGTGTGGTCGGAGGCCACTTCGAGGGTCTCCTTGTCGGTCTCGCCGGCGCGCAGCGAGCCGTGCACGCGCACGCCCGGGTCGGCGAGCGCGGCCCGCGCCGGGTCGAACCGCACCAGCCAGCCGGTGGGCGCGTGCCGCCCGTCGGCGGCGGGGTGCCTGAAACTGCGGTCGAACTGGTCGAGTTGGGCGGGGTCGAGCAGCACCCGGGCGGAGCGCACGGCACGGCCGCTGAGCACGTCCGGGTCGAGCGAGGACTCGACGAGGTAATCCTTGGCGGTGGCGAGCGCGGCGACGACCTGGTCCTCGGAGAAGTGCGCGGTGCGGCGGGCGGCGGGCAGGGCGATGCCGCTGGCGCCGACGCCGAACTGCGCGGCCGGGCTCTTCGCGAACAGGTCGGCGATCTTCTCGGTGCCGGGCACGCGGCCCTGCGGGGCGAGCGGGATGACGGTCATGCGCAGCGGCTCGGGGCGGCGCCCGGCAGGGGTCTCGTACGGGTGGCGCACGCCCATGTAGACGGCGGTGCCGAAGGCGACGGCGATGAGGACGACGAGGATCACCACTTGCCGGGAGAGCCGTCGGTGGGGGTTCGGCCTGCGGCGGACGGCGCGCGCGTGGTCGCCCATGCGCTCGCGCGCGGAGAACTCCTGTAATCGCGCAGCGCGTACGAACGACTCGTCGAAGACGACGGATCGGTACTCGTCCTCACCTCCGGGAGCGCCCTCGGGTGTCCCCGCAGGTGGTTCTCCTGGCCCGCCCATACCTTCAGGGTAGGTCTCCGGGACGCGCGGTAAACGCCCTGGTACACGACAAGTTCTGACAACTCTTCACGTGCCGCGTCAACGCGTTCGCCGAGCTCGCGCGGGGGTTCGCGGGACGGTGTCAGGGCGTGCGCGGCTCCGCCGGTACGGCGGGCTGGCCGAACTCCGCCGACGCGGAGGGGCCGCCGGTCTCGCCCGCGCCCCTGGTCTGCTCGACCTCGGTGGTCGCGGGCGGGGGTATGCGGTCCTGGCGGCCCGACGACGCGCCCCGGTACACCGCGGCGAAGGCGAAGGCCACCATGCCTATGCCCATCAGGAGGGCGAGCATCCAGGCGACGGGGCGGTGCCAGCGGACCCTGGCGCCGCGCCGGCCGTAGCGCCCGCGGCCGTCCTCCAGGAGCTCCGCTTCGTCGAGGTCGTCGAACTCGTCGAACTCGTCGGCGTCACGGCCGGGGCCGAAGGCGCCGTCGTCCGGGCCGTATCCGTCGTAGGCGTGGTCGTCGAAGTCGTCGTCCGCGGCTTCCCGCCCGTCGGCGCCGGAGCGGCGGGCGCGGCCGCGGCGGGCCTCGGCCTCGGCGCGGGCCTGGGCGGCGGCCAGGAGGCGCTCCACGGCGGTGGGTTCGTGGATCCGCGCGGCCCGCACGAACTCCTCGTCGAAGACCACGGAGGCGAACTCGTCGTCCGCACCCCCGTGGTCGCGGTCGTCGTCGGGCTCCCCGCCGCCCGGAAGCGGCGTGCCCCCCACGTCCTCCGGCACGCGTCCAGCGTAGACCTGGGGGGTGGATTTGGGCAGACGGAAAGGGAATTCAGGGGTTGTGACCCCGAACGCCCCCGCCCGTCGGCCGGGCGCGGGGACGCCTCAGCGCACGTGTCCGTCGCCGGTCACGATGTACTTCGTCGAGGTCAGTTCCGGAAGGCCCATCGGACCGCGCGCGTGCAGCTTCTGCGTGGAGATGCCGATCTCGGCGCCGAAGCCGAACTGGCCGCCGTCGGTGAACCGGGTGGAGGCGTTCACGGCGACCGTCGTGGAGTCCACGAGCTGGGTGAAGCGGCGGGCGGCCTGCTGCGAGGTGGTGACGATGGCCTCGGTGTGCCCGGAGGTCCACAGGCGGATGTGCTCCACGGCCTGCTCCAGGGAGTCGACGACCGCGGCCGCGATGTCGTACGAGAGGTACTCGGTCTCCCAGTCCTCCGCGGTCGCCGGTACGACGGTGGCCTTCGAGCCGGGGGCGTGGGCCTGGACGCGCTCGTCGGCGTGCACGGTCACGCCCGCGTCGGCCAGGGCGTCCAGGGCGCGCGGCAGGAAGGCGTCGGCGATGTCCGCGTGCACGAGGAGGGTCTCGGCGGCGTTGCAGACGCTGACGCGCTGGGCCTTGGAGTTGATCAGGATCTCGACGGCCGTGTCGAGGTCGGCGTCCTTGTCCACGTAGACGTGGCAGTTGCCGGTGCCGGTCTCGATGACGGGGACGGTGGACTCCTCGACGACGGTCTTGATCAGCGAGGCGCCGCCGCGCGGGATCAGCACGTCGACGAGGCCGCGGGCGCGCATCAGCTCGCGGACGGATTCGCGGCTCTCGCCGGGCACGAGCTGAACGGCGTCGGCGGGGAGCCCGGCGCCCCCGACGGCGTCGCGCACCACGCGCACCAGCGCGGTGTTGGAGGCGTACGCGGAGGACGAACCGCGCAGCAGCACCGCGTTGCCGGACTTCAGGCAGAGGGTCGCGGCGTCCACGGTGACGTTCGGGCGGGCCTCGTAGATGATGCCGACGACGCCGAGGGGGACGCGGACCTGGCGCAGGTCGATGCCGTTGGGCAGCGTGGAGCCGCGCACGACCTCGCCAACGGGGTCGGGCAGCGCGACGACGTCCCGCACGTCGGCGGCGATGGCCCGTACGCGCTCGGGCGTGAGCGTGAGCCGGTCGACGATCGCCTCGCTGGTCCCGGCCGCGCGGGCGCGCTCGACGTCCTCGGCGTTGGCCTCGACGATCTCCGCCGTGCGCACTTCGAGGGCGTCGGCGATGGCGAGCAGCGCGTCGTCCTTCGCGGCCCGCGGCAGCGGCGCGAGCTGCGCGGCGGCGGCCCGGGCGCGGTAGGCGGCCTGGGCGACCGGGGTCATGTTGTCGTACGGCGAGAGCGGCGCGGTCATGGGGGCAGGGTAACCGCGCGTCCCGGGCCGTCCAGCCGGTATCCCACTCCGCGAGACATGGCCGGTAATGACCAGTGGGCGTAACCCCGCCTAGAAGGGGTGGACGCCGACCGGTGTCGCGGGCAGCGGCCCGTACCCCTCCGCGATCCGCTGGTGATAGGTGTCGCGGTCGATCACTTCGAGGCCGACGATCTCCCAGGGGGGAAGCCGTGCGGTCTGCCGGTGCTCGCCCCACAGGCGCAGCGCGACCGCCGCGGCGTCGTGCAGGTCGCGGGCCTCTTCCCAGTAGCGGATCTCCGCGTGGTCGTGCGCGTACCGGCTGGTCAGCAGAAAGGGGTGGTCGTGGGCGAGCTGTTCGAGGCCCCGCCTGACCTCCTGGAGCGGGGTCCTGGCACCGGAGACGCTGAGGGTCACGTGCCACAGGCGCGGCGCCTCGGCGCGCTCGCCGCCCGTGTCGCCGGGGCTCTCGTCCGGCTGCCGCGCGGCCGGCTCCCGGCCTTGGCCCTCGCCCGCGTCCTCGGCGTACGTCGCCCCCGCGGCGACGCTCGTCAGGGCGCGCTCAGCCGACCCGCGGGACGCCGCCCCTGGGCGCACTCGTCTCACGACGGCCTCCTTCAACCAGTCCTCATGCGGATACGCAACGGTCGTTACGCAACGGTCGTGCGGAACTGCCTTGTCACAAAGTTGAGCAGGACAAGCGGTCCCTCGGGGCGATTTTCCGGAGTTTCCCCTCGGGCGGGCCGGTCCGGGGAAGGCGTTCGCGCCTGTTTTCGGCCTGTTTTCCGCTGGTGCCGGTGGGGTCTCAGGGGTGCAGGACCACCAGGTCGTCCCGGTGGATCACTTCGCGCTCGTACGCGGGGCCGAGCTCGCGGGCCAGCTCGCGCGTGGAGCGGCCGAGGAGCCGGGGCAGCTCCTTGGCGTCGAAGTTCACCAGGCCGCGGGCGACGGCATGCCCGGCGGGGTCCCGCAGCTCCACCGGGTCGCCCGCGATGAAGTCGCCCTCGACGGCCGCGATGCCCGCGGGCAGGAGCGACTTGCGGGCCTCCACGACCGCGCGGACGGCCCCGTCGTCGAGCGAGAGGGCGCCCCGGGGCGCGGAGGCGTGCTGGAGCCACAGCAGGCGGTCCGCCGAGCGCCGCCCGGTGGCGTGGAAGTACGTGCCCGTGTCCCGGCCCGCGAGGGCGTCGGACGCGTGGCTCGCGGAGGTCAGGACGACGGGGATGCCCGCGGCCGCGGCGATCCGGGCGGCCTCGACCTTGGTGACCATGCCGCCGGTGCCGACGCCCGCCTTGCCCGCGCTGCCGATCTTGACGTGCGCGATGTCGGCGGGGCCGCGCACCTCGCCGATGCGCGCCGTGCCCTCGGCCGCGGGGTCGCCGTCGTACAGGCCGTCGACGTCCGAGAGCAGCACGAGCAGGTCGGCGCGGACGAGGTGGGCGACGAGGGCGGCGAGCCGGTCGTTGTCGCCGAAGCGGATCTCGTCGGTCGCGACCGTGTCGTTCTCGTTGACGATCGGCAGGGCGCCCATGGCGAGGAGCTTGTCGAGGGTGCGCGAGGCGTTGCGGTGGTGGGCGCGGCGACTGGTGTCGTCGGTGGTGAGCAGGATCTGCCCGACGCGGATGCCGAAGCGCGCGAAGGAGGCCGTGTAGCGGGCCACGAGCAGGCCCTGGCCGACGCTGGCCGCGGCCTGCTGGCGGGCCAGGTCCTTGGGCCGCCGGCGAAGGCCGAGCGGCGCGAGCCCGGCCGCGATGGCACCGGAGGACACGAGCACGATCTCGCGCTCCCCGCCGCTGCGGTGCTTGGCCAAGACGTCGACGAGCGCGTCAACGCGGTCCGCGTCGAGGCCCCCCGAAGCGGTGGTCAGCGAGGAGGACCCCACCTTGACGACGACCCGGTGAGCCTCTGCCACGCCCTGCCTAGTCACGCGCTTCCCCAAATGATCCCGGTGCTGCTGGCCCTGCGAATCTACGCGAAGACCGGGGCCCGGCGCCCCGGCATTCCCGGCCGGTGGACCGCGCGGGGTCGGCAAGCGGCCACACAGAGGGATTCCGGCCCGTGCACCCTGTGACCTTTGCCCCTATATGCGGTGATGAGCGTCACGGAAGATTGCTACGGAGGTACCCGGCGTCATACGGTCAGGGGTCTTCCTCTTATCCGGATGAGTGACGAGCCTCGTCTGTAGCAGGCCCTGCCCGCACGTCCGGACTCCAGTACCGCCCCCGCCCTGTCCGACCGCCCCCCGCCAGGAGCTCAAGCCCGTGCCCTCCGCCGGACTCGCCAACCGCCGCATCGTGCAGCTCACCGCGCTGCTGACGATGTTCGCACTCTTCGCGGCTCAGCTCGCCACCGCGCTGATCCCGTACGTCCCGGTGTTCATCGCCGCCTCCGCGGCGAACCTCGCGCTCGACATCTACCTGCAGTACAAGCAGCCGGGGCTGCTCTCGCTGCTCGGCAAGGTCCGCTTCGACGTCATCGTCCGGCAGCTGCTGCGGGACATGCTGATCCTGGTCGGCCTGCTGCGCATCGACGGCATCGAGCCGCTCGCCGAGCAGTCGCCGCTGACCATCGCGCTGCTCGTCTTCTTCGCGCTGCACTTCACCTGCACGGCCACCGCCGTCATGGTCCGCCGCAGCCGTCAGCTGCCGGTGATCACGCGGAACATCGACGCGTCCGCGCTGCACCTCACCGCCGCGCCGCCGCGCCTCCTTGCCCGCCAGCACGCACGCCGCCTGCTCCTGTTCTCGGTGCCGACGACCCTGGGCCTGCTGCTCACGGCGGCCACCACCGACGCGTACTGGGGCGGCATCGGCCTCGGCATCTCCCTGATGCTCCTGGGCGGCAGCGTCGCCTACCTCGCGACCTGGCTGTTCCCCAAGAAGCGCGCCAAGAACGCCGAGGCGGTCATGGCGTGGCTGGACCAGTGGCTGGCCGAGTACCAGCCGACGGTCGGCATGTACTTCTCCGGCGGCACCACGTCCGCGTACCAGGCCAACATGTGGCTCTCCACGCTCTCGCAGCTCGACGGCAACCCGCTGATCGTGCTCCGCGAGCGCTTCATGGTCCAGAAGATCGACTCCACGGACGTGCCGATCATCTGCTTCCCGAAGGTCGCCACGATGTTCTCCCTGGAGCAGTCGACCCTGAAGATGCTCCTGCACCCGGCGAACGCCGCGAAGACCTCGCAGGTCCTGCGCATCCCGTCGATCAAGCACGCCTTCATCAACCACGGCGAGAGCGACAAGCTGTCCTCCTGCAACCCGTACGCGAAGGCGTACGACGAGGTGTGGGTCGCGGGTCCCGCCGCGCGCGAGCGCTACCAGCTCGCCGACATCGGCGTGGACGACAAGGACGTCGTCGAGGTCGGCCGTCCGCAGCTGTCCCCGATCCGCCCGTACGCGGGCGCGCCCACCGGGACGCACACGACCGTCCTGTACGCGCCGACCTGGGAGGGCTGGGACGGCAACCCCGGCAACACCTCGGTCATCCTCGCGGGCGAGAACATCGTCCGGCACCTGCTCGCCGACCCCGGCGTGCGCCTGATCTACAAGCCGCACCCGATGACCGGCTCCCAGATCCCGGCCGCGGGCGCCGCCAACGAGCGCATCAAGGCCATGATCCGCGAGGCCAACGCCCAGCGCTCCGGCGCCCGGCCCGGCCCCGAGGCCGACGCCGAGCTGGTCCGCCGCACCGAGGAGCTGAACCTCCTCACGGCGAAGAAGTTCCGCAAGGGCGCGGACGAACAGGAGCGCATGATGCTCCAGGGCAAGCCGGACGGCGACGTCCGCGCCGCGATCATCGAGGCGACCCTCGCCTGGGAGACCGCGTACTGGGCGGCCCTGCCGGAGTGGGAGCACCAGATCATCACCGAGTCGCGGCCGGCGATCTTCTCCTGCTTCAACCAGGCCGACGTGCTCATCAGCGACGTCTCGTCGGTCGTGTCCGACTGGCTGAGCAGCGAGAAGCCGTACGCGGTGGCCAACACGACCGGCCTCAGCGAGGCCGACTTCCGCTCCGGCTTCCCGACGGTGCGGGCCGCGGCCATCCTGTCACCCGAGGCCGAGGGCGTGCCCGCGCTCCTGGCCGCCGTGCGCGACCCTCGCCTCGACGTGCACGCAGAGGCGCGGGCCGAGCTCAAGGAGCACCTGCTCGGTCCTTCCGACCCGCCCTCCCTCGTCCGCTTCAACGCGGCCGCGGTGGAGCTGTGCGCCAAGTCCGAGGCGCGGCGCGTGCGCGCCGCCGCCCGGGTCGCGGCGGAGATTCCCGCGCAGCGCGAGGAGGCCGCGGAGGAGGCTGCCGCCGAGGCCGCCGAAGCCGCCGCGGAGGAGCTGGAGTCCGCGTAGCCGCAGACGGTACGACGAAGGGGCCCGGAGCGAGTGAATCGCTCCGGGCCCCTTCGCTTGCCCCGCGCCTCCTGACCGCCCGGCCAGGAGGCGCCGGGTACGGCTTAGAACGGGTTGAAGTCGTCGAACTCGCGCTCCGACTCGTCGCGCTCCGCGTCGCGGTCGCGGCGGCGCTGGGCCGCGGGGCGCGGGGCCTCGAAGCGGTGGTCCTCGCCGCGGCGGCCGAGCATCTCGGCGCCCGCCGACATCGACGGCTCCCAGTCGAAGACGACGGCGTCGTCCTCGGGGCCGATGGCGACGCCGTCGCCCGCGCGGGCGCCCGCCTTCATCAGCTTGTCCTCGACGCCGAGGCGGTTGAGCCGGTCGGCGAGGTAGCCGACGGCCTCGTCGTTGTTGAAGTCGGTCTGGCGGACCCAGCGCTCCGGCTTCTCGCCGCGGACGCGGTACAGGGGCGCCCCCTCGTCGTCCTCGCGCGTCACGGTGAAGCCCGCGTCGTCGACGGCCTTGGGCCGGATGACGATGCGCGTGGCCTCCTCCTGGGGCTTGGCGGCCCGCGCCTCGGCGACGAACTCGGCGAGCGCGTACGACAGCTCCTTGAGGCCCTTGTGGGCGACCGCGGAGACCTCGAAGACGCGGTAGCCGCGCTCCTCCAGGTCGGGCCGGACCATGTCGGCGAGGTCCTGGCCGTCGGGGATGTCGACCTTGTTGAGGACGACGAGCCGGGGCCGGTTCTCCAGGCCCGCGCCGTACTGGCGCAGCTCGGCCTCGATCACGTCCAGGTCGGAGACCGGGTCGCGGTCCGACTCCAGGGTCGCGGTGTCCAGGACGTGCACGAGCACGCTGCACCGCTCGACGTGGCGCAGGAACTCCAGGCCGAGGCCCTTGCCCTGGCTGGCGCCGGGGATGAGGCCGGGCACGTCGGCGATGGTGTAGACGGTGGAGCCCGCGGTGACGACGCCGAGGTTCGGCACGAGCGTCGTGAACGGGTAGTCCGCGATCTTCGGCTTGGCGGCGGACAGGACCGAGATCAGCGAGGACTTGCCCGCGCTCGGGTAGCCCACGAGCGCCACGTCGGCGACGGTCTTGAGCTCCAGGACCACGTCGCCCGCGTCGCCGGGCTCGCCGAGCAGCGCGAAGCCGGGCGCCTTGCGCCGGGCGGAGGCGAGCGCCGCGTTGCCGAGGCCGCCGCGGCCGCCCTGGGCGGCGACGTAGGAGGTGCCGTGGCCGACCAGGTCCGCCAGGACGTTGCCCTCGCGGTCCAGGACGACCGTGCCGTCCGGCACCGGCAGGACCAGGTCCTGGCCGTCCTTGCCGGAGCGGTTGCCGCCCTCGCCGGGCTTGCCGTTGGTGGCCTTGCGGTGCGGGCTGTGGTGGTAGTCGAGCAACGTGGTGACCGACTGGTCGACGACCAGGATCACATCGCCGCCACGGCCGCCGTTGCCGCCGTCCGGGCCGCCGAGCGGCTTGAACTTCTCACGGTGGACGGAGGCACAGCCGTGGCCTCCGTTACCCGCGGCGACGTGCAGCTCGACGCGGTCCACGAAGGTGGTCATGGTTCGGTGCCTCCAGAAACGTACGGGGTTGTTACTGCTTGCTGTGTCTATTCAAAACACGCGAAAGGCGGACCCGCTTCCCGACAGGGAAGTGAGGTCCGCCTCGCGAAAGTTCCGGTCAGAGTGCCGTTCAGGCGACCGGGACGATGTTCACGACCTTGCGGCCGCGGTGGGTACCGAACTCCACCGCGCCGGCGTCCAGGGCGAACAGGGTGTCGTCCTTGCCGCGGCCGACGCCCGAGCCCGGGTGGAAGTGGGTGCCGCGCTGGCGGACCAGGATCTCACCGGCGTTGACGACCTGACCGCCGAAGCGCTTCACGCCGAGCCGCTGAGCATTGGAGTCGCGACCGTTCCGGGTGGACGATGCGCCCTTCTTGTGTGCCATCTTGTCTCAGTCCCTTACTTCGCAGCCGTGGGGATACCGGTGATCTTGATCGCCGTGTACTGCTGACGGTGACCCTGACGACGGCGGTAGCCGGTCTTGTTCTTGTAGCGCAGAATGTCGATCTTCTGGCCCTTGTGGTGGTCCACGACCTCGGCGGTGACCTTGATGCCGGCCAGGACCCACGGGTCGCTGGTCACAGCGTCGCCGTCGACAACGAGCAGGGTCGAGAGCTCGACCGTGTCGCCAACCTTGGCGGTGGAAATCTTGTCAACCTCAACGATGTCGTCGACAGCAACCTTGTGCTGGCGACCACCGCTGCGCACGATGGCGTACACGCGGATCTCTCTCTCGCTCGGAACGGAATCCCCGCAGTCCAGCCGTCCGGCGCGACAGCGCGATCGGCCTCTCCCGGTCATTCCTGAGAAATTCCCGGGAGGAAGAAGGTTTACGAGGATGGGCGCACGTATGGACACGCCGACGGTCAAGATTACGGGGCCCGCCCGTACGGGTCAAACCGGGCCCCGGCTCCCGCGCCCTAGTGCGTCGGCTTCTCACCGTCCGGCGGCAGCGGCTTCACGCCCCTGCACAGGTCCGTCTTGTCCTTGGTCCCCGGCCACGCCACCTTCTTCACACGGTTGAAGTGCTTGAGGTAGGTGTCGTGCACGGAGTCGTCGTCGACCTTGACGATCAGCTCGTCGTTCTCGCGCAGCGCGGGCGCGGTGTAGTTCTGCGAGCCGGTGAAGGCCACCTTGTTGATCTTGCCGTCGTACTTGCCGTCGATCAGCACGTACTTGCTGTGGATGATGAACGGCGTGATGAGCTTCTGGCCGGGCCTGAGCGGGTCCCGGTCGTCGTTGAAGCAGCGCAGCGCCGGGCCGCCGGCCTTGTGCAGCCCCTCCCAGGTGCCGGGCTTGCCGTTCTGGCTCTTGGCGCTGTCCGTCTCGGCGTACACCAGGTCGACGGCGCAGCCCGCCTTCTGCAGGGAGACCAGCTTGTCGGCGATCTGCTTGCGCGTGATCTTGAAGATGGAGGCGCGGACCTTGGTGCTGCGCTTGACGCCGCCCGCGTCCTTGTAGGTGCACGAGATGTTGTTCAGGACCGAGTACATGGTGTCGGTCTCGTTCACCGTGCCGACGCGCGGGAAGAAGTACGCCTTGTAGCGCCCGCTGCTGACCGTGCGGTAGTCCCAGGCCTCCCAGTTCCTGCCGACCATGTCGGTGAAGTACTCGGAGAACGCGTCGTACATGGCCGGGTTGTCCGGCAGCAGCAGCGCGTCGTTGAAGAACTTGGTGTGCGCCGACGGGGTCGAGTTCGACGTGGTCTGCACGACGACGTCCCGGGCCCCCTTGACCTCGGAGAACAGCCAGAACTTGTTGTGCATGATCGACTTGCCGTACTTCGGGTCGCCGAGGCACGACTTGTTCGGCGGGCAGAGCGTGACGAAGGACGGCTTGGCCCGGTTGGCACCCAGCTCGTTCACGAGCGTGGCGTACGCGGTGTTGTCCGGGCGGTCCGTCTTGCTGGTCGAGTCGAGCAGGATCTGGACGTTGACCCCGCGCTTGTGGGCGCCGACGAGCGCCTCGACTATGGGCGCCTCCCACACGTGGTAGACGGCGACCTTGATGGTCGAGCCCTCCACGGCCGCGTCGGTCAGCTCGATGAGCCGGGTGCGGATCGCGTGCTGCTGGTCGACGGTGCCCAGCGGGTCGTTGAAGACCGGGCCCTCGGGCCAGGCGGGCGTCGTGCCGGGGGCGGCCGTCGCGGTGGCCGCGGCCGGCAGTGTCGCGGCCGACAGGACCGTCGCGAGGACGGCCGCCTGGCGCCCTCCCCTGGCGGGCCGTACCGCCCGGTGGCGCCCCGTGCCTCTCAGGCGTATCCCTCGTGGGCGTGCTGCCGCCATGTCCATCCCTCCCCTTGCTCAACGGACCGGGTGAGTCTTACAGGTATCCGGCTCCGCCACCAAGTGCGGGGCGAAAGGGCGAAATCGACAACGGATGGGTGACGGCGGAGCGCGGGAACGCCGGAGCCCCCGCCCGGCACAATCGCCGGACGGGGGCCCTGAGCTCCTGACCTCCGCGGTCGCTGTCCCCTCGCGGGTCAGCTCGCGTCGGCCGGGACGGCGGACGGCGACGACGGCTCGGCCGCCGCGGCCTTCTTGGCGGTGGTCTTCTTCGCCGCCTTCTTGGCCGTCGTCTTCTTCGCGGTCGTCTTCTTGGCCGCGGTCTTCTTGGCCGCCGTCGTCTTCTTGGCCGCCGTCTTCTTCGTGGCGGCCTTCTTGGCGGTGGCCTTCTTGGCCGTCTTACGGGCCGCCTTCTTGGCGGGCTCGGCCTCGGCGTCGGCCACGGGGGCCTGCTCCGGCTCGCCGGCCTTGTCGGCCGTCGCCGTCGTCTCGACCTGCTCCGCCTTCGCCGTCGGCTTGTCGGCCGCGGGAAGGACCACCACGGCCGCGTCCTCCGACGCGGTCGGCGCGGTCGCCTTGCGGACGGCGCGGCGGCGCGGCCGGGCCGGGGCCTCGGCGACGGGCGCGGCGGCCTCCGCGACCGGCTCCACGACGGGCTCGGCGGCAGCGGCCACCGGCTCCGGCTCGGCCGGTGCCGTCGGCTCCTGCTTGGCGGCCTCCGTGACGATCACCTCGGCGTCGACCGCGGCCTTCGGCGAACCGGCCGGGGCCGATGCCTTACGGGTCGCGCGGCGGCGCGTACGCCCCTTGGGCGCGGCGTCGTCCTCGGCGGCGGGCGCCGGGGCCTCGGCCACCGGGGCGGCCTCGACGACGGGCTCCGCCTGCACGGGCTCCTCGGCCCGCGCGGGCTCGGTCGCCGCGGGCTCGGCCTTCGCGGACCGGGCCTTCGACGCGCCGGACTTGGCCTTCTTGGCCTTCCGTCCGGACTCCGGCCGCTCGGCCTCGGGCGACCGCTCGGGCTGCTCGGCCCGCACCGTCTCGGCGGGAGCCTCGGGGGCCTGCTCCGACTGCGGCGCGCCCGCCGGAGCCGACGCGCGGCGCGTGGCACGGCGCCGCGAACGGCCCCGGGCACCCGCGGCCGCCTCGGCCTCCGCGGCGCTGCTGTACAGCTCCTCGTCCGGCGCGAAGTCGGGCTCGGGCAGGGCCGTCGGCGCGGCGGTCTCCGCCTCGACCTCGGCCGCCGTCTCGGCGGTGGTGTCCTCGGCCTCGACGGCCGCCGGGGCCTCGTGCGTGTGCTCGGCACCGCCGCGGCCGCGCTTCTTGCGCTTGCCGCCGCCACCGGCGGACGTCGCCTGGTCCATGTGCACGATCACACCGCGGCCGTTGCAGTGGACGCAGGTCTCGGAGAAGGACTCCAGGAGGCCCTGGCCCACGCGCTTGCGGGTCATCTGGACGAGGCCGAGCGAGGTCACCTCGGCGACCTGGTGCTTCGTACGGTCGCGGCCCAGGCACTCCAGCATCCGCCGCAGGACCAGGTCGCGGTTGGACTCCAGGACCATGTCGATGAAGTCGATGACGACGATGCCGCCCAGGTCGCGCAGGCGCAGCTGGCGCACGATCTCCTCGGCCGCCTCCAGGTTGTTCCTGGTGACGGTCTCTTCGAGGTTGCCGCCCTGACCGGTGAACTTGCCGGTGTTGACGTCGATCACGACCATGGCTTCGGTCTTGTCGATCACCAGCGAGCCACCGCTCGGCAGCCAGACCTTGCGGTCGAGGGCCTTGGCGAGCTGCTCGTCGATCCGGTACGTCGCGAAGACGTCGACCTCGGACGTCCAGCGCTGGAGCCGGTCCGCCAGGTCGGGCGCGACGTGCGAGACGTAGCCGTGGATGGTCTGCCAGGCGTCGTCACCGCTGATGATGACCTTGGAGAAGTCCTCGTTGAAGATGTCGCGGACCACGCGGACGGTCATGTCCGGCTCGCCGTACAACAGGCTCGGCGAGCTGGTGGTGGTCATCTTCGACTTCTTGAGGATGTCCTCCCACTGCGCCTGGAGCCGCTCGACGTCGCGGCGCAGCTCGTCCTCGCTCGCGCCCTCGGCGGCGGTGCGCACGATCACGCCCGCGTCCTCGGGGACGATCTTCTTGAGGATGGTCTTCAGACGCGCCCGCTCGGTGTCGGGCAGCTTGCGGCTGATGCCGGTCATCGAGCCCTCGGGCACGTAGACCAGATAGCGGCCGGGCAGCGAGACCTGGCTGGTCAGACGGGCGCCCTTGTGGCCGATCGGGTCCTTGGTGACCTGCACCAGGACCGACTGGCCCGACTTCAGGGCGGACTCGATGCGGCGCGGGCCGTTGGCCATGCCGAGCGCCTCGAAGTTGACCTCGCCCGCGTACAGGACGGCGTTGCGGCCCTTGCCGATGTCGATGAAGGCGGCCTCCATCGACGGCAGGACGTTCTGCACCTTGCCCAGGTAGACGTTGCCGACGTACGACGTCGACTGCTCCTTGTTGACGTAGTGCTCGACGAGCACGTTGTCCTCAAGGACGCCGATCTGGGTGCGGTCGCCGTTCTGGCGGACGATCATCTCGCGGTTGACCGCCTCGCGGCGGGCCAGGAACTCGGCCTCGGTGATGATCGGCACCCGGCGGCGGCCCTGCTCACGACCCTCGCGGCGGCGCTGCTTCTTCGCCTCCAGACGGGTCGAGCCCTTGATGGACTGCACCTCGTCCGACGGCGCGTCGTCGCTCTTCTTGCGCGGCTCGCGCACCTTCACGACCGTGCGCTCCGGGTCGCCCTCGCCCGGCTCGCTCTCGCCGGTGTCACCGGCACGGCGGCGACGACGGCGACGGCGACGGCTGCTGCTGGAGCCGGCCGGTCCCTCGGCGTCGGCGGCCTCGTCGGCCTCCTCGGCGTCCTCCGCCGCCTGCTCGGCGGCGTCCTCGGCGTCCTGCTCCGCCTGCTCGGCGGCGACGGCGGTCTCGACCTCGTCCTCGCCGTCGGCGCCGTCGGCGGACTCACCGCGGCGACGGCGGCGGCCACCACGGCGGCGACGGCGGCCCTGGCGCTCGCCGGCCTCCTCGCCATCGGCGGCGTCGGCCTCGGCCTCGGCGTCCTGGGGCTCCTCGGCCTCGGGGGCCTCCACGGCCGGGGCGGCAGCGGCGGACTCCACGGGCTGCGGGGCCTCGACGGGCTGCTCGTCGGCGGCGCGGCGACGACGGCGACGGCGCGGGCCCGTCTCCTCCTCCGCGGCGGGCGCGCTCTCGGCCTCGGCCGCCTCGGCGGCGGCAGCGGCAGCGGCGCGCTCCGGGGTCTGGAACATCGGCTCGGTGAACACCGGCGCCTGGAACACGGCGACGGAGGGGCGCGAGGGCCGCTGACCGCCCTCGTCGTCACCCTGCGCACGCGACTCCGCGGGCGGCGCGGTGAACCCGGCGGCGGCCTTGCGGGTGGCACGGCGGCGCGTACGGGCACGCGGGGCGGCCTCGTCGGCGGCCTGCGGGGCCTCGGGGGCCTCCACGGCCTTCGCCTCGGCGGCGGGCGCGGCGGCCGCGCGAGTGGCACGGCGACGGGCGCGCCGGGGCGCCTCGGTCTCGGGGGCCTCGGCGGCCGGAGCGGCCTCGGCGGCGGTGGTGTCCGGCACGTCGGCGGTCTCCTCGGCCTGCGGCTCGGCGGCGGGGGCGGCGACGGCACGGGTGGCACGGCGACGGCTGCGACGCGGCGCGGCGGACTCGGCCTCGACGGCCTCGGCGGGGGCCACGGGCTCCTCCGCGGCCACGGGCTCCTCGACCGGCGCGGCCTCGGCCTGCGGCTCGGCGGCGGGCGCGGCGACGGCACGGGTGGCACGGCGACGGCTGCGACGCGGCGCGGCGGACTCGGTCTCGGGCTGCGGCTCGGCCGCGACCGGCTCGGCAGCCTCGGCGGCGGCCTCCTGCGGGACCTCGTCGGCGGCCTTGGGCGCACCGGCCGGGGCCGTCGCCTTCCGCGTCGCACGACGACGCGTACGCGCGGCAGGCGCCGCCTCAACGGTCTCAGGCTGCTCGGCGGCGGCCTCGGGCTGCTCCGCGGCGGCCTCCTGCGGGGCCTCAGCGGCAGCCTTGGGCGCACCGGCCGGGGCCGTCGCCTTCCGCGTCGCACGACGACGCGTACGCGCGGCAGGCGCCGCCTCAACGGCCTCAGCGGCCTCGGGCTGCTCGGCGGCGACGGCCTCGGCGGCCGTCTCGTCCGTCTCCTCGGTGTCCACGTCCACGGCGGCGGGGGCGGCCGGTATGGCCGGCGCGGCGTCCGTGGCGGTGCCCGCGGGCGGTCCCGCGGGGCGCGACGCGGCGCGGCGCCGACGGCGCGGCGGCAGCGTGTCGCTGGGGGTGCTGCTGTTCTGCGAGCCCTCAGTGGGGTCGTTCGGCTCAAGCATGCGGGCGGTTCTCCCGTCACGCTCCCGGGCGCCGCGCCGTAAACCGGACGTACCCGCGGCCCTCGCCTGTCGCGGGGGGCCGCCATCCGAGGGCGTGGGCGCCGCACGGGAGCTGTCTATGTCTTGTCTCGCCGGTTCCGTACGCTCCTGGCGTACGGCCTGGCGAAAGTCTTCTGGTCAGTGCGCTGCCCGACCCAGGTGGCTCCCGAGTAACAAGGGCGGCGCTGCGGTGTGCTCGACGAGCGCCCCTACGCGGGACCTTCCGGCACCGGCGCCTTCGCGGCGGCAGCTGCGGCGGCCCCTGAATCGGGGTGCCGATCGGCCGGGGCGGCCGTGACTGCCTCGCGGTCGGGCGCGAGCGGGTCGGTCACCGTGCCGGTCTCGTCATCGAAAAGCCCCTGCGCCAGCCTGGTCACCGCTGCGGGGACCGGCGGCGCCAGGTCGGCCACAGCTCGGAGACCGGACAGGACGTCGTCGGGTCGGACGGCAGGTGTCACGTGCCGCACAACCAGCCGCAGTATCGCACAGGGCTTGTCGGTCGGCCTATCAGCGACGGAGGCGAGCGCCTCCGGGCCGAGGGCGTCCAGGCTCACGACGGCGGCGCGGGCGTCGAACGTGCGCATCCCGTTCTTCGTGCGCCGCTGGACCTCGACGGTCTCGGCGGCACTGAAGGCGGCGGCGGCCCGCTCGGCGTCGGCGGTCTCCACGCCGTCCAGACGCAGCTCCCACACGGAGGCGGTCAGCCGGTCGGCGAGGCCGGAAACACGGGCCTCGACGGCGTCCGTGATGTCGAGCCCTGCGGGCAGCGACTCATTGAGCAGCTCCCGCAGCTTCTGCGGGTCGCGCGGCTCGGTGAGCGCGATCTCCAGATACTCGGCCTCGCTGCCCGTGCCGGTGGGTGCGGCATTGGCGTACGACACCTTCGGGTGCGGGGTGAAGCCCGCCGAGTACGCCATGGGCACCTCGGCGCGGCGCAGCGCCCGCTCGAAGGCGCGCTGGAAGTCACGGTGGCTGGTGAACCGGAGGCGGCCGCGCTTGGTGTAACGCAGACGGATGCGCTGCGCCACGGGCGCGGGCGGCGGGCCTTCGGGCTGTCGCTTGCCCAGTGTCCTAGTCCTTCGTGAGTGGGGTCGTACCGCTACCTAGGGTACGTCCCCGGACAGTGTCCGGTTCCCGCCGGGCCCCGGCACCTCCGGTGACGGGCACCTTCTCGCGGGACGTGCCGAACAGCATCCTGCGGAAGTCCGCCCGGGCCTCCCGCACGCTCTCGCGCACGGAGCCGATCGCCTGCCGGGCGACGTGGCCCACGGCCCGGGCGCCCCGGCTCACCGGTCGCCACAGCGTGTCGCGCACAGCGTGCCCGACCGGGGTGAGCAGGCTCCGGTACACCCAGCGCACCGGCTCCACGAAGATCAACTTGAGCAGGCGGCCGAGGAAGCCCCACACCGCCCTCGAAATGTGCCCGGCGATCCGCCAGGCGTGTCCGAGGGCGTCCCCGATCTCCCTGCCGACGAAGACGAGGGCCCGGCCGACCGGCGCGAGCACCCACCGCCACAGGGCGACGACGGGCACCACGAAGATCCACCGCAGGAGTGTGCCGACGACGATCCCGATGCCCCGGAGCACCCACCAGATCCCCAGGCCGATCCCCCGCAGCACCCACCAGACGCCCCGCGCGAGCCACGCGATGCCGTGCCCGAGGGGCGTCAGGAGGCGCGCGTACAGCCAGCGCGCGGGCACGACGACGAGCACCCGCCCCAGCCACGCGAGCCCGTGCCCGATCGGCGTGAGGATCCACCGGTACACCCACACGGCGGGTACGACGAGCAGCACGTGCCCCAGCCAGAGGAGCCCGAGTCCGACCGGCTTGAGCACGAACCGCCACAGGGCCACCCAGGGCCAGACGAAGAGGGCCTTGCCGACGAAGCCGAGGACTGCGCCGATCCCCCGCCCGAGCCAGGCGAGCGCCCGCCCCAGGGGCCGCAGCGCCCGGTCGAACACGAACCGCCCGCACACCACCAGGGCGTCCCACACGATGCGCACCGGCACCACGAGCACCAGGACCACGATCCGCACGGGCAGCCGCAGCGCCACCACGAGACACCCCTCGGCCCGCGGGGCGGGCGCGGGGGCGGTCTCGTTCACGTACGCGGGCGCGGGCGCGGGCTCCGCAGGAAGCCGCTTTTCCAGATCCATGCCGACTGAGACGCCGTCACCGACGCCTCGTTTCCCCCCGTTTCCGAACCGATACCGCTGGAACTACTTGACGACCGTGAGCGGCAGCAGCTTCTTGCCCGTCGGGCCGATCTGGATCTGCGTGTCCATCTGCGGGCATATGGACACGCCCTCAAAACCCGCCCTACGGTCGTTTGACATGGGGAATCGTACGCGGAGGTCGCGCGCGGCGACCGAGCAGAAGCAGTACGCGGTGGAGGCCGAGTGGTCGGAGGCCGACCTCGCCCTCCTAGAAGGGTTACGGAAGGCCGAGGCCTTATTACCGGACGACGCTCCACGGGCGCTGATCTCGGTCCGCCTCTCCGTGCTCACCGAGGACACGACGTCGCCCGTCAGGCAGGAGCTGGATCTACGCCTGTTGGCCAGGGAGCGGGGCCTCCGCGTGGTGGGGGTCGCCAGTGACCTCAATGTCTCGGCGACGAAGGTCCCGCCGTGGAAGCGCAAGGAGCTGGGCGACTGGCTCAACAACCGGGTGCCGGAGTTCGACGTACTCCTCTTCTGGAAGCTGGACCGCTTCGTCCGTCGACTGTCGGACCTGAGCACCATGATCGACTGGTGCCTGAAGTACGGGAAGAACCTCGTCTCGAAGCATGACTCCATCGACCTGACCACCACGGCCGGAAAGATCATGGTCACGATCATCGGCGGCATCGCCGAGATCGAAGCGACCAACACCAGCACGCGCGTCGCCAGCCTCTGGGACTACACCAAGACGCAGAGCGAGTGGCTGGTGGGCAAACCCGCCTACGGCTACAAGACCGCGCGGGACGAGAACGACAAAGTGATCCTCGTCCACGACGAGGACGCGTACAAGGCACTCCACTGGTGCCGCGGCGCCGCCATGAGAACAACCCCGGCATCCGCCCGCCGCATGGTGAGGATCCTCATCCGCTCCGGACTCTGCGGCCCGGGACTCACGCCGTCGACCCTGCTGCGTCGGCTCAGGAACCCGGCGCTCATGGGATACCGCGTAGAAGAGGACAAGAGCGGAGACAAACGTCGCTCGAAGATCGTGCTGGACAGCAAGGGCAAGCCCATCCGCGTGGCGCCGCCCGTCTTCACCGAGGACGAGTTCTACAGCCTCCAGAAGGTGCTGGACGGACAGGGGAAGCACCAGCCCGCCCGGCGCCTAGGCGGCGCGACGAAGTTCCTCGGCGTCCTGGTCTGCCACGACTGCACCACCAACATGACCGTGCAGAAGACCAGGACCAAGGGCAGGGACTACGCGTATCTGCGGTGCGGCAAGTGCAAGGGCGGGGGCCATGGGGCGCCGAACCCGGTCGAGGTCTACGGCCAGCTCGTCGAAGACGTACTGAAGGTGCTGGGCAACGAGCCGGTGATGACGCGCGAGTACCGCCAGGGCGCGGAGGCCCGCAAGGAACAGAAGCGCCTGGAGGACTCCGTCAGCTACTACATGTCCGGCCTTGAACCAGAAGGACGCTTCATGAAGACCCGGTTCACGAGGGAACGTGCGGAGAGGACGCTCGACGAGCTCATCGGACAGTTGGAGAGCATCGACCCCGAGAGCACCAAGGACCGGTGGGAGGCCGTACACGACGGCAAGACGTTCCGCGCCCGCTGGGAGGAGGGCGGCATGGAGGCCATGAGTGCGGACCTGCTGCGAGTCGGCGTGAAGTGCGAGATCAAACGAACCAAGGTCAAGGGGGTCCGCGCGCCTCACGTCCACATGAAACTGATGATCCCGAAGGACGTGCGAGACCGTCTGGTCATCAAGGAGGACGACTTCGCGGAGGCCTTCTGACACTCGACAGTGAGATGAGGGGCAGTGAGGCCACCCCGGCTAGAGGGCGGCCTCACCGGCTTCCAGCGAACCAGGACGAGGGGTCGAACGGCTCCTCTGTTCCGTCGTCGTCCACGATCACAATCTCGCTCTCGATCTCATGCTTGTGCGCGCCTCCGGGAGAGCACGGCCTGGAGAGCCAGTCAGCTGCCGGAGAAGCCCGCTCGGGTGCAGCGGTCATCAGCACCGCCGTCCTTCAACCACCTTCTCCTCCGCGTAGCACTCGCGAGTCCGTGCAAGGCCGTCCGCGATCCCGGCGGCGATGAGGGCGGCGCCGGGTGTGTGGCCGGAGTCGAGGTAGCGCCAGTGCGCTTCGGTGGTGGTGCCGGGCGGCTCGTCGCGGGTGGCCCCCTGGTGCTGTGCGCGTTCGGCGCGTAGGGCGGCGTAGGTGGTGGAGTAGGCGCGGGATTTGGTGAGGATGTGGCCGCGGTAGCCGAGGGTGTGGGTCCAGGCGCGCAGCCGCAGGGGCTCGTATTCGGGCAGGCTGCCGAGGCGCCAGCAGGTGCGCATGAGGGTGCGGACGTGAGCGGTGACCGGGGCCGTGGTGATGTCGTCCCAGGCGGTGAGCGTGTGGTCGATGCCAGCTCCGGTCTCGCTGGCGCCCTTGGTGACGTACTTGGCGATGTACGCGGCCACCGCGTCGTCGTCGGGTCCCTGGCCGTCGGCGTGGAGTGGGCGGGCGTCGAATTGGGTGCCCCAGCGCAGGGCGAGTTCGCCGATGGCGGGGCTGTAGGGGGTGTGGACGAGGACGCGGCTCGCGGCCGTGCGTACGGCGTTGGTGAGGAGGTCTGTGGTGGCCCAGGGCGGGGGTTCGTCGTCGGGTCCGGTGGGGCCGTCGAGGCGGATGACGGTGTGGAGGTGGACGGCGGCGCGTTGCTGGTACTCAGCGATGCGGGCGAAGGACAGGCGCGCGTGCTCGTGGAAGCGGGACTGTGGGAGGCCTGCCGCCGTGGCGAGGTTGCGCCGGACGCCACGCGTGAAGCGGTCCCAGAGCATGCCTGCGTGGGCGTGCCAGAGGACGTGGGCGGTGTAGTCGTAGCAGTCGGGGCAGAGCGGTTGGCCGACGAGAGAGGCTTCCGGGGTGTGGACGGCTGCGCAGCCGAGGGGGCGGCCGTGCTCGCATGCGTCGCCGTCGCGTCGGGGTCGACAGCGTTCCGCGGCCCGGTGGACGGGGCCGAAGGAGGGGGCGGTGAGGGTGACGAAGAGCCGGGGCCGGTCCCGGACCGCGGTGGGGATGTCCTTGCCGCCGATCAGGCCCGCGCGCACGAGGTGGTAGGTGTCGCCTGCGTGGAGGCGGGAGCAGGGGGCGCAGACGGTGGCGCGTCGGTTGCGGCAGCGGACCAGGAGGCGTTCGCCGGGCTCGTCGCGGGTGTCGTAGTGGCGGACGATCGCGCCGGTCTCGGTCTCGTAGGTGGTGGTCGTGCCGGAGAGGTGGATGGGGTGGGTGCAGCCGCCGGTGGCGGTGATCTGGTCCAGCCAGCGGGCGAACTTCGGGTCTTGCGCGATGCGCAGGGCGTCGCGGTCTGCTTCGGGGAGCTGGCGCAGGCGCGCCGCGCGGTCGAGGACGGCGCGCCTGCCAGCCGGGGTGAGTGCGGCTGTGATGGTGGTGACCTTCCGGGGTGGGCCGCCGCAGCGGCACGGTTGGGGGTTGGTGGCGCGGTGTCGTCCATGGGCTTTCGCTCCTTGTGAGGGGTGGCGGTTGGGTCAGCGGATGGTTCCGGTGCCCCGGCAGATGCGGCAGCGGTGGCGGTGGCCGGTCCAGGTGGGGCGGGTGCCTTCGCCCTTGCAGTGGGGGCACTTCACGCGGCTCATGGGCATGACGGGGGACACCTTTCGGGGGTGGCGGTCAGTGCTGGGAGAAGCCGTTGGTGAGCCAGGTGATGAGTTCGTGGACGCTCAACGCCACGGGGGTCTGGCCGAGGTAGACCCCGAGCAGGACGGCGCAGATGGCGTGGTGCACGCGCATGTCCCGGGAGCGGACGAGGAAGACGGTGATGACGCCGAAGATCAGCGAGAGGGAGAGGGCAGTGCCTTCGTTGATCACGGGGTGCCTCCCCGGAGGGCGTCCAGCGCGTGATCCAGAGCCGGGAGGAGCGGGGTCAGTCCGGCGTGTCTGTCGGCGGTCGTGCGGGCTTCCTCGGTGGTGGTGAGGTGGGAGCGGGCGCGGCTCCAGCCGCCGTCCGGGCCGGTGCAGACGGCCACGCCCTTCTCGTCCGGGGTGATGGACTGTGCGACGGCTACGGCGTCCTTGTTGAGGTCGCCCAGGGCCATTTCGGCGGTGCCGGGGTCGTGGACGCGGTGGCAGATGCGGCCGCCGAGCTGGGCGCGCAGGGCGGTGACGCCGGAGCCGAGGTCGGAGCCGACGCGCTGCCCGGCGACGACCAGGTGCATGCCGAGGGCGGCGCCGAGCTGGGCCAGGCGCAGCAGCAGGGTCGAGCACTGCTCGGTCTCGGCCCGGCTCTCGCGGGTGCCGTCGGAGAGGTAGAGCTCCGCGAGTTCGTCGACGATCACGACGACGGGGACCGGCCGGAGTTTGTCGGGCAGTTCCCAGACCGAGCGCACTCCGGCCGTCCGGCACTCGTCCATGCGATCGCGCATTTCGATGGCGAGGGCGCCGAGGACGGCCACGGCCTCGCGCCTGCATGTCGTCAGCGCGGACAGGCGGCGGGCGAACAGGCCCAGTTCCATGCCGCCCTTGCAGTCGATCCCGACCAGCGCGATGTCCTGCGGGGCGAGCTGGGTGATCAGCCGGGCCAGGAGGGTGGACTTGCCCGAGCGGGTCGCCCCGGCGATCAGCCAGTGCGGAACCAGGCGTAGGTCCATCACCCACGCCCCGCCGCTCTCCAGCACCCCGACGAGCGCGGCCAGATGCGCGGTAGGGGCGGAGATCAGACCGGGCCGCTCCAGGGGGTCGCTGGCCGTGGCCGCCAGCACCACCACACCCCGCTCGGGGTAGGTGACCCGGACCGCGTGCATCTTCCAGGCGTGGGCGAAGGCGTCCGCCGCCTTCAGGTACGGGGCCGCGGTCTGGCCCGCGTGCAGGCGCACCACCACCCGCAGGCCCAGGCGATGGGCGCGGGGCAGGGAGATGCGCGGAGCGGTCGGCCGCAGCGGATCGCCCTTGACGATCAGGTCCCCGATCAGGCCGCGGGCCGGGTGCTTGGAGACGGCGAGGTCGTTGAGGATGGCGACCCGGCGCCAGGTGAACAGCACCCGCAACGCGGCGACGGGGTAGCCGGTGACGTACCAGTGCCAGTGCGGGCACCGCTGCCGCAGGTGATCTCCGATCACCAGCAGCCAGGCCAGCACGGCTAACGCGAGGGCGAGCAGCACGGCGTCCATCAGGCACCACCGCCCGTCTTCTCCACCCGGGCCGTCTGGGGTGCGGTGGTGCCGGGCATCGGCGTGATGGTGTCCGCGCGGAAGCTCACCCCGTGGCGGTCGCCCATCGCCCAGGCGAACGCCGTCAGCCCGGTGACCTTGACGATCTGCCCTTCCTCCAGACCTTTGGGTTCACCGGAGACCGCGATTTCGATCACCGAGATCCGCCGTCCGTCCTGGCGGACCAGGACGGCCACGGTGTAGACGGTGTTGCCGTCCCGGTCCTTCTTGACCTCTCCGGTCTCGGAGTTGCTGATCTTCGCTTCGGGCGGGATGGCGCACCGCAGTACGCCGAGCCGCGCCGTGTCCACAGGAATGGACTGCATTGCTTGGGCCTCCTTGGCCACTGGAGCGCGCCAGGAACTCTTCCTGACGTCACTTGTCCTTACGAGTGACGAGCATGAAGCTCTTCCGGGCCGGGGTGCAACTACTTATGCTGACGAGTGATGTCGCGCGTGCGACGTGACGATGACCGAGAAGCCGAAGGCCTAGACGCCGATGACGAAGCCGATGACGAAGGTGGCCAGATGACGGAGATCCAACGCCCCGGAGCGCTCTACCAGCAGGTCGCCGCCGCCATCCGCGAAGCGATCCTGTCCGGCGAGTTCACCCCCGACAGCCCGCTCCCGTCTGAGGCCCAGCTCATGGCCCGCTACCAGGTCTCCCGCCCCACCGTCCGTAACGCCATCGCCGCCCTCCGGGCAGAAGGCCTGATCGACGTGCGGCACGGCAAGGGCAGCTTCGTCCGCTCCGACAGCCAACCCGCCGTGACCCTGGAGCGCCGCATTACCCGGGCCCGCGGAGGCGGCTTCACGCTGCCCGACGGGACCGAGTGGGGTGAGGCCGAGGCGCCGAGCGTGTACCGGTCGCACACCACGAAGGAGACCGGCCAGGCCCTCAACCTCGGTGAAGAGGAAGCCCTGTTGTGCTGCGACCGACTGCTCACCGATCCGGCTACCGGCACCCGAGCCATGCACCGCACCTCGATCCCGTTCGAGACTGCCGACGCCATCCCGCACCTGGCCGAGAGTCCGGACCGGCAGCCCTTGGCGATCTACGGTCTGCTCGCCGAGGCCGGGCACAAGCTGACCTGGTCCGAGACCGTCCGCGCCCGCATGCCCCTGCCCGACGAGCGCACGGCCCTGAAGCTCCCGGACGCGACACCGCTGCTGCACCTGGCCCGCATCACCCACAGCACCGATGGCCAGCCCCTGCTGCTCGAAGAGCTCCGCGTGGGCGCGGACCGCGCCGAACTCGCCTACCAGATCACCGCCCAGGCGAGCGCGGGTCGAGGAGCCCGGAGCTAGGGGCAGCGCCTCCCGCCGATCCTCGAATCCCCCTGTATGCAAAGCAAGTTGACGCACCGCCACCACCTCAGAAGTCAATAGTCATTGTGGGCTAGTCATTTATGACTACCTGGCGGATGATGCTGCCCAAGAGGTCGCGTGCAACGCTGCACAGCAGGACCAGGAGGCCCATACATGCCCTCGACTCCGTCATCCGGCTCACCCGCCACCCGTCGAACGCCCTCCTCGGGCCCTCCTGTCCCCTGGTGGGTAGTCGTGCTCCTGATCGCGATCGCTGTGGGGGCATACGTGGTGCTGGTCGTAATTGGAAACCAGGACAGCGCGAGCACAGCGGGATCACTTGGTGGCCTACTGACTGGCATGCTCGCCGTGTTGGGCATCGGTCGGAGGTCGTAGAAGCCGCCGCCTGTCGAAACTTCCTTCACTTCCTCAAGGGCGCGCCTGCGGCGCGCCGGGGCGCCCGCGCGCCCCGGCCGGGCGTGCGGCGTGCCCGCCGGTCCCGGCCGGACGCCCAGCGCCCCACACCTCAACCCGCACCAGCAGAGAGCGCGTCGACCAGCAGCCGCGGGCCGGGCCCGTCGCGGCCGGGGGTCGGCGGTCTGAGGCTTTAGGCAGCCACTTTGGCGCGAGCCTCGAAGATCATGGCCCCACATCGGGCACGTGCGGGCAGGCCAGGAGCCAGCCCGATCCGCGGGCGAGCGTAAGGGGCCATGATCACTCGCGCCAAAGCAGCTCCAGCCCAAAGCCCCAGCCCGCCGACGTGCCCACGCGCGGCACCCACGGGGACGGCGCTTCATACGTCACCACCGCTCACGGCCGACTCCAGGAGCCCGGCGAGCCGGGCCACCGCACTCGGGGAACCCGCCAGCCGCACGAGCCCCCGCCCGCCCTCATCGGTCGAGGCGACACAGCGCACCTCCGACAGCTCGAAGCCCGCACCGAGGAACGCACGGTTCAACCGGTCGGCCACCTCGCGCGCCTCGCGCCAGCCCGCCAGGTAGTCGACACCGGGAACCCACATGCCGAAGTCCCCGTCTACGATGCCCAAGCCGTCGCTCAGCCAGTCCTCACCCGAGCCAGCCACTTCGCCCACCTTCACCTTGATCGAGGTAACGGATCGTCAACTCACTTGCACCAAGGTCGAGATGCAGCACAACGACCCCGGTACCATCGGGCACCGGGGGCCGCTGAGTCCCCAGCCGGGCCACCCTTCGCTTTCCACGGCAGACGGGGTGGCCCGGTCTCGGTATGAGGTTGTGAAGCGCGACCCCCGCCGTAGAGGCCAGGAGCCGCGCCCCTCGCAGCCGGAGCTGGGTCGGCAACCGACTGCGGTCCGACTCACCGCTCGCCCCTCCCCAGCACCCAGGAGGCCGTACGAGCAGCGGCGAGCCGGAAGTCTCTACGGAGCCCGTTCACTGGCGACGGGATCCAGATCGAAGCGGCACCAGACCGTCTTGCCACCCGGCTCCTCGGGCGACCACCACACCGAGTCGGCAAGCCTCTGGACGATCAACAGTCCGCGCCCCCGGTCCGGTAACAACGCCTCCGGAAACTCACCGGCCAGAGCAGGCGAAACGCACTCACCCACCGGAAGGTCCGGCGGCGCGGAGTCCTCATCGGTCACGCCAATGCAGAGCAGACCGGGCCACGTCATGACGGACACGTCCACGCGCCGACTCGCACCGGGACGCGCCAGGCAACCGTCCGGCACAGCGTGCTGCACGACGTTCCCGACGAGTTCCGAGACGACCAAGCGGACGTCGTCACGCAGCGAGCCCAACCCCCAGTCCTGAAGCGAGGCGCCCACCATGTCCCGCGCCGCACGGACGGCGTCCGCAGACTCAGCGAAGATCGTCAGTGCTCTGAAGTGCCCAGGGCTCCCGGCCACCGTCGCGCCTTGCGGGCCCTGTGTACCTCGCTCCTGACCAGCGTTCCCGCGCTTCCGGACGCCCCTCGGATTCATGACACAGTCCACCGTCCCCGGCCGCGTCTGCCGGGACGCTCCCGACAGGGTGCAGTGAGCGTGCATCACCTGTACCGGCCGTCGCTCCCTCCTCTTGGGGACCCCCCTCGTGGGTACACTCGCGAAACGGGCACACGAGAACGTCAGGTCAATCACGATGGGGAAGTGAGATGGCCGGAGTCGCTCCGACACCAGCAGCACTGCCGCCGCACGTTCTGGAACGCGCCGACGTACGCGCAGCCATCGCCAACCACGACTTCGGCGAGGTCTTCCGGCTCGCCAAGCTCCACGGCAACATCAGCTACGCCAAGATCGCCGAGGCCGTCGGCTACAAGCGCGAGCACATCGGCAAGATGGCCCGCCCCGAGACCAACGGCACGGGCGTCCGCCCCCGGATCACCCAGCACTTCAAGATCCTCGAAGTGGTCGACGGCCTCCGCATCCCGGGCCACCTCGCAGGCCTCGCCCCCCGCCCATGGGAACTACAAGAAACACCGGGCAACGCCCAGCCGGACGACCCGAGCACTCTGCTGGCCCAGGGCGGCGCAGGCCTCTGGGACATCGCCGAACTGCTCCGCCGGACGGAGATGTCCAGCATCAACAGCGCGGCCCTGGAATCGATCGAGCAAGGTATCGACCAGTTGGCCCGCGCGTACCCCTACGCGGACGCCGACTACCTCCACCAGCGCACGCGCAACGGCTTGCAGTACGTCACCAAGCAGCTTGAGAGCCGCATGACTCTGCGGCAGCACCGAGAGCTCCTCGTCGACGCCGGATGGCTCTTCCTCCTGAACGCCTGCGTCCAGTACGACCGGGGCCAGCGCGAGGCCGCCAACCTCAGCAAGGCAGCAGCCCTCCGCATCGGCGAGGAGGCTGGGCACGGCGAGATCAAGGCATGGGCATGGGAGATCGAGGCCTGGTTCGCCCTCACCCAATGCCGCTGGGACAACATGCTCACCGCGGTCGACGCCGGGCACGCCTCCGACCAAACCCACTCCGTCGGCGTCCAGTTGTACGCCCACAAGGCCCGCGCCGCAGCCCGCATGGGAGACGCCCGCCTGGTCCGCGACTCCCTGGACGCCGGCCGCGCCCGCCTGGAGCGCCTGCCCCGCCCGGACCACCCCGAGCACCACTTCATAATCGACCCGGACAAGTGGGACTTCTACGAGATGGACGCGTACCGCCTACTCGGCGACGACGAACGCGCCGCCACCCACGCCCGCTCGGTCATCCGCATCAGCACGGGCCCCGACGGCACCGAAATCTCACCCATGCGCGCGGCAGAGGCCCGCCTCACGCTCGGGGTCACCGCAGCCCGCTCAGGGGAAATCGAAGAGGCTGTAGGCATGGGCGCCGCAGCTCTGGAAGCTAACCGGAGGTCGCTACCTTCGCTGCTTTTAGTCGCCAATGAACTGAACAAGGAACTCAAATCTCGATACCC
Organism: Streptomyces spectabilis; assembly: GCF_008704795.1. Lineage (NCBI taxonomy): Bacteria > Bacillati > Actinomycetota > Actinomycetes > Kitasatosporales > Streptomycetaceae > Streptomyces > Streptomyces spectabilis. The sequence continues at coordinate 3,623,600 of NZ_CP023690.1, forward strand.
TCGGGAAAGCGCAACTCAAGAATTCAGCGAGCGACTTTCAGCAATGAAGAGAAACGTGGCCATCGCGGACCTCCCATTCTAGATGACGCCATCGCCACTAATAGCGCCACTTCTCGGTAGCGTGTACCACTGGATCGAACCCCTCACTCATCAACTACATCAACAGTCCACGAATCCCCAAATATTTCCTGCAAGACTTCTTCAAGAACTTGATCCAATCCGGCGGATCGATAAACGCCGCGACTCTGTTCATCTGAAAATACCAGTCTCAGATTCCGGCCATCAAAGCCAACCACTTTGGCCTTCTGGCTAAGCACAAGCCACGCAAACCGCCTTCGCACCTTGACACCCTCAAGGACCCTCTGCCAGGTATCCCGAAGGACAGGGTCATTCAAGAACTCACCATGAACTCCCGACTCCCTTTCACCTGGCCATTTCCCCCCGCTGTGCTCGCTCTCGCCAGTCATTGCAACTATGGGCCACGCACCCACACGTCGGTCAGTCGATGAACTGGGCGTCGGCGACCGCTCATCGGTGCCGTCGCCGAGGCTCCCTATTGTGGGCCATGCTCCCGGCCGGTTCACATGAGGAAAGTGCGGCATTCTAACTACGGCATGTGTAGCACCCTCATCAACAACCTTGACATTCCAAGAAAGTCCAAAATCTTCTCGAAGTACACTTTCGAGAACAGTATCGACACCTGAGGCCTTATAGTTCTCCTTGGATGATTTACCCGCAAATATGAGCTCGACTGTCTGAGCGTCAACGCGTTTCATTCTGGCATTCTGACTGAGCAGGATCCATGCAAAACGCCTTCGATGCTTAACCGCTTCCAGGATCTTCGGCCACAGCTCTTCGTCAATTTCCGAAGGTTCAGGAGGTCGCTTGACCTCCGGCCATACGGCACGAGTGGCCCCAGGAGCAGAGCACTGCGCGGGTGTCACCGGGGAGACCTCCCCCTTAGGCGCCTCCTTCTCTGCGTTCACAACCTTGGCCCCGGCCTCCACAACCGTCGGCCACTGCCCGCTGCGATGCTCCGGAGGGACGCCTGGCTGCCAAACTGACACCTCCGCACGCGAAGACACCGGCCACTCGCCTGACTGGCCGTGAGCCACCGGTGACGCCTTCCCGTCAGACTGCGCGTCGAGCCCACCAGCCATTGCCACCGACGGCCCGGCCGGAAAATCTATCTCCGTAGAAGGAGAATTCCGCAGAGCTCGACCCCCACCGAAGACTCCTGGAGGCCGCTTCTCTGAGTTGCGCGAATTTCCACCCCACCCGACCCACTGCTTATTCCAGGAAATCGCCAGGCGCCCAGGAGAGTTGCGCACTCTTCTATGAGGTAGCGGTCGAGCTTTTGCCCGTAGAGATTGATGAAGGTGGGTAAACAGGGTGTCCAGATCAAGGAACTTTTGACCGATATCTGGGATCCCCCCATGAAGCAAGCGCAGCAACTCGCCAGTGAATACTGTAAAACCGCTGCCATCCTCTGCCATCGCCGACAGCGCTTCCCCAGCAGCGGCAATAAGATACGTCCCCTCCACCAGCGCATCCTCGGCTATAGAGTGGGCGGGGTCCGCCATGACGCCAAGGGCGCTTGCAGCGTAACAGCAATCAAGAATTACAATACGACGGTTCGCTACTGACCCAAGGAGCGTTTCACGGATGTCATTGTAATCGGTCGAAGTATGTGGAGCACCGGCCCGAGAGGTGGATCGACTAAGGCGAAACTCTCCCCTATTGACCCCCTTTAGGCCATGCCCGGAATAATACACAAGCAGAGTGTCCGTGGCTTCCTCTGCGTAACGGAGAATCGGATCTACGAGATCCTCTGGAGTCCTCGGATTATGGATCGCCCTGCAATGCTCAGGCGGCAGCTTCCACGAGGTTTCCCCTGTAAGAATTCGCCACAAGGAGTCGACATTGTTCCTCACTGAAGGCAGCGAAGGAAGATGCACATACTCACTGACGCCGACTAGGACCGCCCGCGACTTCTGAGGGTCAGGAAGAGTCACAGATCCTGCTACTCCTCGGCGAGCGTTCGAATGACACGCTCCACTACATCACTATCATCCCCTTCGATAGTGACGATCTTTCCGTTATATTCAACAGTTACCCGAGGTGACCTGACACGCGTCTTACGCCATGTCGCATAGGCTAGCGAAAAGGTGGCCATCTGCCAGAGATTGTCGGTCACTAGCTGAAGTGCATCGAGTGCACCAGCACTCATCTCTTCCGGCTGAGGATCCACGGTCAGCCAGGAAATCTTGGCATGCTGACGAATCTCAGGAATTTCGAGAAGCCACAACCGAAGCGAGCGCAACTCCTCGTCAGCGCCTGGGCCATCCATACGGATTTGCATCACGTTGCGAGTCCCCTTCGGTCCCCTCCGCTGTCACGTGGCAGACAGCTTAGGTGAGGCCGCGTCACCGCACCGCCCCGTTGGCCGAACTCCCACCACCGGAGCTGCCCACGGCTCCATGAACGACGAGTTCAGCCCAGACCTTGGCGAGCAGCAGTTACCAAACGGGCTTGAACACAGGAGAGTTAGTGCACAGCAATCCATCAGAGCTCCGGGCACAGGGGCACGGCCAGGCAGACTCCCTCTATGAGGCCCGGCATGGTCAGATGCGACGAGAGTTATCAACGAGATCCGACCAGGCAATACCCATGATCAGCGCTGCGATGGCGATCAGGAGCACGCTCAAGGCCAGGGCGTAGAAGAGGATGATCCGAGAGAGATCTTTGTGCTCTGCGGCCGTGCGGGCCCGGCGCGGAGGCAGCGTCGTTTGGCCCATGTCTGCCACCTTCTTCCGTCGGCCGGTCGGAGCGTCGCAGTCCACACGCCAAGGCGCTTCGGCCGGAAGGTGCTGAAGCGCCGCATCCCGACCATCGCGATCCGTCAGTGAACGTGAGTAACAGGCCGCCGACCAGCGGGACGTACTGTGCCCCGCACCTCGGAAGAGGTACGGGGCACAGAACTGACCACGAAACCAGAACGAGTGATGGCAACCGCCGAGGGCCGACAGCGGCGCGCAATCCAGGATCTCAAGCCTCAGAGCGCCCTGAAGGCGACCCCGGGCCTCAGACCCACTCCACTTCCGACCGGATGCCCGGCGAGCCTCCAGGCGGCGGCAGAGGCGTTCTCGGGGTCACCAAGGCAGGCGGCGCTTCCCGCTTGCCGGAGGCGCCCGCCGCGTTCAGCGCCGCGACGACCTCATCCTCTGTGACCTCCGCCACAGCCTCTGTGATCCGCCGCAGCGCCTCACTCACTCCTCAGCCGCCGTTTCAGCTGGTCACAGGGGTCTTCTTGACCGTCAAGGGCAAGAGCTTCTTGCCGGTCGGGCCGATTTGTATGGCCGTGTCCATCTGCGGGCACACCCCGCAGTCGAAGCACGGGGTCCAGCGGCAGTCCTCGACCTCGGTCTCGTCGAGGGAGTCCTGCCAGTCCTCCCAGAGCCAGTCCTTGTCGAGGCCGGAGTCCAGGTGGTCCCAAGGCAGGACCTCCTCGTACGTGCGCTCGCGGGTGGTGTACCAGTCGACGTCGACGCCCATCTCGGGCAGCGTCTTGTCGGCGCACTGCATCCAGCGGTCGTAGGAGAAGTGCTCGCGCCAGCCGTCGAAGCGGCCGCCGTCCTCGTAGACGGCGCGGATGACGGCGCCGATGCGGCGGTCGCCGCGGGAGAGGAGGCCTTCGACGATGCCGGGCTTGCCGTCGTGGTAGCGGAAGCCGATGGAGCGGCCGTACTTCTTGTCGCCGCGGATCTTGTCGCGGAGCTTGGCGAGCCGCTCGTCCGTCTGCTCGGCGCTGAGCTGCGGCGCCCACTGGAACGGGGTGTGGGGCTTCGGCACGAAGCCGCCGATGGACACCGTGCAGCGGATGTCGTTCGAGCCGGAGACCTCGCGGCCCTTCTGGATGACGTTCATCGCCATGTCGGCGATCTGGAGGACGTCGTCGTCGGTCTCGGTGGGCAGGCCGCACATGAAGTACAGCTTCACCTGGCGCCAGCCGTTGCCGTACGCGGTGGCGACGGTGCGGATGAGGTCTTCCTCGGACACCATCTTGTTGATGACCTTGCGCATGCGCTCGCTGCCGCCCTCGGGGGCGAACGTGAGGCCGGAGCGGCGGCCGTTGCGCGTCAGCTCGTTGGCCAGGTCGACGTTGAAGGCGTCCACGCGGGTGGACGGCAGGGACAGGCCGATCTTGTCCTCGGTGTAGCGGTCCGCGAGGCCCTTGGCGATGTCGCCGATCTCGGAGTGGTCCGCGGAGGAGAGGGAGAGCAGGCCCACTTCCTCGAAACCCGTGGCCTTGAGGCCCTTGTCGACCATCTCGCCGATGCCCGTGATCGAGCGCTCGCGCACCGGGCGCGTGATCATGCCGGCCTGGCAGAAGCGGCAGCCGCGCGTGCAGCCGCGGAAGATCTCCACGGACATGCGCTCGTGCACCGTCTCGGCCAGCGGCACGAGGGGCTGCTTCGGGTACGGCCACTCGTCGAGGTCCATGACGGTGTGCTTGGACACGCGCCACGGCACGCCGGACCTGTTCGGCACGACGCGGCCGATGCGGCCGTCCGGGAGGTACTCGACGTCGTAGAACGCCGGGATGTAGACGCTGCCGGTCCTGGCGAGGCGGAAGAGGACCTCCTCGCGGCCGCCGGGACGGCCCTCGGCCTTCCACTGACGGATGATCTCCGTCATGTCGAGCACGGCCTGCTCGCCGTCGCCGATGATCGCCGCGTCGATGAAGTCCGCGATCGGCTCGGGGTTGAAGGCCGCGTGGCCGCCCGCGAGCACGATCGGGTCGTCGACGGTGCGGTCCTTGGACTCCAGCGGGATGCCGGCGAGGTCCAGGGCCGTCAGCATGTTCGTGTAGCCCAGCTCTGTGGAGAAGCTCAGGCCGAAGACGTCGAAGGCCTTCACCGGGCGGTGGCTGTCCACCGTGAACTGCGGGACCTTGTGCTCCCGCATCAGCTCCTCGAGGTCCGGCCACACGCTGTACGTGCGCTCGGCGAGGACGCCCTCGCGCTCGTTCAGGACCTCGTAGAGGATCATGACGCCCTGGTTGGGGAGTCCGACCTCGTACGCGTCCGGGTACATGAGCGCCCAGCGGACGTCGCAGGCGTCCCACTCCTTGACCGTGGAGTTGAGTTCGCCGCCTACGTACTGGATCGGCTTCTGCACATGCGGGAGCAGGGCTTCGAGCTGCGGGAAAACCGACTCGACAGGCATCGCTGGACCTTCGTGAGCTGACAGGGGTGACCCTCAAGCCTAACGTGGCCGGGGCCCGGCCCCGTACCTCGATCGGAGCACCCCGCCGCGCGCTCAGCCGCCGAGCGCCGCCCGCACCTTCGATGCCGCCGCCCGGTCCCACACCTCGGGCAGCTCCCGCTCCTGGGCCGCCGCGGCCGCCTCCTCGCGGCCGTACAGCAGGCCCCAGGTGTACGCGGACTCACCGGCCGCGTGCGCCTGGATCGCCAGGTTCCGCAGGGCCTCACGGGCGACGACGCTGTCCTGGTGCTCTCCGAGGACCTTCTGCACGGCCTTCATGCGCTTGGCGAAGCGCTTCGCGGGCTTGCCCAGGGCGGGCTTCGCGGCCTCGCCCGCGTACCGGGCGCGCTTGGCCGCCTTGCGGGCCTCGTGCATCGCCGTGTCGCGCTCCTCGCCGGGGGCGAGGGCCAGGGCGTGGTCCACGCGGGCCGCGAGCCGGTCGAAGTCCTTGAGCATCGCCTTGGGCAGGGCGTCGTCGGCGGGGGCCCCGGCGGCCTTGCGCAGCGGCGGGTCGGCCAGCAGCGCGTCGACGGCGTCGAGGAGGGCCAGATAGCGCGACGAGTCGAGGACGGCGACGGTCTTGCGGCGCGATCCGGCGCGGCCCGCGATCGACCAGATCCGCAGGCGGGCGCGGACGGGGCCGAGGCGCAGCGTGCGGGGGACGTCCGCGAGGGCCGTCGTGAGGCGTTCGGTGAGGACCTCGCGGTCGCGGTCCACGCCCAGCTCGCCGGCCAGCCACCTCAGCTCCTCGCCGAGCGGGTCCGTGGTCTCCCTGTCGAGGATCTTCCGGTACGTCTTGAAGGCGCTGCGCAGGCGGCGCGTGGCCACGCGCATCTGGTGGACGGAGTCGGGGAGGTCCTGGCGGACGGCGGGGTCCATGGCGATCAGGGCGTCGCGCTGCTCGCGGAGGTACGCCATGACGTGAGCCCCGGCCGGGTCACCCGTGCTGGGCACCGGGGGCTGCGCCCACCCGTCCCGCCCCGCAGGGGCGGCGTCGCCCGTTTCCGCCAGCGCCCGCGCCAGCTTCGAGCCCGACGTCGAGCGCCGCACCCCCGCCTTGCGCAGCTTCTTCTCCACCCTGTCCAGGAGCCGGGGATCACCCCCGTCCGCCAGCTCCACCTCGATCTCGCTCCACGCGGTGGTGCGGCGGTCCCCGCCGGAGAGCCGTTCGGCGCGGACCTCGTCCAGGGACACCTCGGCGAGGAGCGTGCCCGACTCGTCCACGAGGTGGCGCACCGCGCGGGCCGAGCGGAGGCGTACGACCGGCGCCAGCGGAGTGTCGCGCACGCGGGAGCGGACCAGGCCCGCCAGGGGGCGGGGGACGTCGTCCGACAGGGGGGCGTGGACCTCGTCGCGCACGCCGTCCGCGAGCGAGACGGGGAGCTTCAGATGCCAGCCCGCGTCGGAGCCTCCGGTGCGGCGGCGCAGGGTGATGGCGGCCTCGGCCAGGCGTTGGTCGGCGGTGTCGTAGTAGACGGCGTCGAGATCGGCGACGCCCTTGTCGATGACGTCGGCCACTCCGGCGACGCCGCTCAGGTCGGGGAGGCCTCCACCGGCCCCGGCGTCGTACTTCCGCTCGATCTCGCGGTGCGTCGCAGTCCCGTGCTTCGTGTCCGCCATGAACCGAATCTAGACGCGATCCGGGGCGCCCGGCAGTCCTTGGGCGCCCCGGTTGCGGGATCAGGCCGACAGCGGCCGCTGCACCTTGATCGACTGGAGGAGGCCGACGGCCACCCAGACGGCGAACATCGATGTTCCGCCGTAGGAGACGAAGGGCAGCGGGAGGCCCGCCACGGGCATGATGCCGAGGGTCATGCCGATGTTCTCGAAGGCCTGGAAGGCGAACCAGGCGATGATTCCGGCGGCGACGATCGTGCCGTACAACTCGGTCGTCTCGCGGGCGATGCGGCAGGCGCGCCACAGGACGACGCCCAGGAGGAGCAGGATCGCGCCCGCTCCGATGAAGCCCAGTTCCTCGCCGGCGACGGTGAAGACGAAGTCGGTCTGCTGCTCGGGCACGAACTGGCCGGTGGTCTGAGAGCCCTTGGTGAGCCCGGTGCCGGTGAGGCCGCCGGAGCCGATGGCGATGCGGGCCTGGTTGGTGTTGTAGCCGACGCCCGCCGGGTCGAGCGCGGGGTTGGCGAACGCGGCGAAGCGGGCGATCTGGTAGTCGTCCAGGACGCCGAGCTGCCATATGGCGACGCCGCCGAGGGCGCCCGCGCCGAGCAGTCCGAAGACCCAGCGGTTGGAGGCGCCGGAGGCGAGCAGGACGCCGAGGACGATCATCACTATCACCATGACCGAGCCGAGGTCCGGCATCAGCATGATGATCATGATCGGCACGGCGGCGAGGCCGAGGGCCTGGACGACGGTGCGGTGGTCGGGGTGCTCGCGGTCGCCCGCGTCGACGCGGGCCGCGAGCATCATCGCCATGCCCAGAATGATGGTGATCTTGCAGAACTCGGAGGGCTGGAGCGACTGGCCGCCGATGACGATCCAGGCGTGGGCGCCGTTGACGGTCGCGCCGAGCGGGGTCAGGACCAGCAGGATCAGGAAGACCGAGATGCCGTAGAGGATCGGCACGGCGGTGCGCAGCATGGTGTGGCCGAGCCAGATCGTGCCCGCCATCAGCGCGAGGCCGATGCCGATGTTGATGACGTGCTTGATCACGAAGGCGTACGGGTCGTCGCCGACCAGCTCGGTGCGGTTGCGGGTCGCCGAGTAGACGAGCGCCGAGCCGATCACGGAGAGCGCGAGGGCGGCGAGCAGTATCCACCAGTCGAGGCGGCGCAGCAGCGAGTCGCGGGCGAACAGGCGGGCCATGGTGGAGCGCTCGGGGCCGTAGCCCGAGACGGAGAAACCGCTGGTGCCGGCCATCAGTCGCGCCTCCAGCCCGCGGGCGCGCCCGCGAGTTCCTGCTGGTCCTGGTCCTGGTCCTGCTGGTCCTGGTCCTGTTGCTGCGGGTCCTGCTGCTGTTGCTGGTCCCCCGGCTCCTGCGGCGGCTTGGGCTTGCCCGGCTTGTAAGGCTTGACCTTCGGGGCGTCGATGGATCCGTCGGGCTGGATCTTCGGCAGGGACTTCTGCGGCTCGGGCAGCAGGGCCTTCTTCAGGTCCTGGTTGCCGCTGTCGTCCAGGCCGTAGATCGCGTTGTAGATCTGGCGCACGGCGGGCCCGGAGGCGCCGGAGCCCGTACCGCCCTGGGAGATCGTCATCACGATCGAGTAGTCCTTGGTGTACGTCGCGAACCACGACGTCGTCTGCTTGCCGTAGACCTCGGCGGTGCCGGTCTTGGCGTGCATCGGGATCTTTTCCTGCGGCCAGCCGCCGAACCGCCAGGCGGCGGTTCCCTTGGTGGCGACGTCGGCGAGGGCACCGTCTATGTCCTTGCGCAGGGCCGCGTCCATGGGCAGCTTGCCGTGCGCCTTGGGCTTGATCTCCTCGACGTGCTTGCCGTCGGGGCTGATGATCGCCTTGCCGACGGTGGGGTCGTAGAGGGTGCCGCCGTTGGCGATGGCGGAGTAGATCGTGGCCATCTGGATGGGCGTGACGAGCGTGTCGCCCTGGCCGATGGAGTAGTTGACGGAGTCACCGGCGCGCATCTTCATGCCTTCGAGGCAGTTCTCGTAGGCGATGCGCTCGGCGTAGTCACCGCTCTTCTTGCCCTGCTTGCACCAGGCGTCCTTGTTGGCCTTCCAGTAGTCCTTCTTCCACTGGCGGTCGGGGACGCGGCCGCTGACCTCGTTGGGGAGGTCGACGCCGGTCTCCTTGCCGAGGCCGAACTGGTGGGCGGTCTTGTAGAACCAGTCCTTGGGGTCCTTCGCCGGCTTGTTGCCGCCGTCCTTGCGCCACTCGTCGTGCGACAGCTTGTAGTAGACGGTGTCGCAGGAGACCTCCAGGGCCTGGCCGAGCGAGATGCTGCCGTGGCCCTGGGACTCGAAGTTCTTGAAGACCTGGCCGCCGATCGAGTACGAGCTGGGGCAGGGGTAGCGGCCGTTGAACTCGTAGCCCGCGTTGACCGCCGCGGTGGTCGGGATGACCTTGAAGATCGAGCCGGGGGCTGCCTGGCCCTGGATGGCGCGGTTCAGGAGCGGGTAGTTGGACTTCTTGCCGGTGAGCTTGGCGTAGTCCTTGCCGGAGATGCCGCCGACCCAGGCGTTCGGGTCGTACGTCGGGTTGGAGGCCATGGCGACGACGCGCCCGGTCTTGTTCTCCATGACGACGACGGCGCCCGCGTCGGCCTTGTAGTTCTCGCCGGTGTTCTTGTCGAACTCGTCGCGGGCCTTCTTCATCGCGTCGTTCAGCCAGTACTCGGACACCGCCTGGACGCGGGCGTCGATGCTGGTCACGACGTTCGAGCCGGGCTCGGCCTTGTCGGACTTGGCCTTCCCTATGACACGGCCGAGGTTGTCGACCTCGTAGCGGGTGACGCCCGCCTTGCCGCGCAGCTGCTTGTCGTACGTGCGCTCGAGGCCGGAGCGGCCCACCTGGTCGGAGCGCAGGAACGGCGAGTCGGTGTCCTCGGCCTTGTTGATCTCGTCGTCGGTGACGGGCGAGAGGTAGCCGAGGACCTGGGCGGTGTTGGACTTGCCGGGGGCGGCGTAGCGGCGGACCGCGGTGGGCTCGGCGGTGATGCCGGGGAAGTCCTCGGAGCGCTCACGGATCTGCAGGGCCTGCTTGGGCGTGGCCTCGTCGGTGATGGGGATGGGCTGGTACGGCGAGCCGTTCCAGCAGGGCTGCGGGGTCTTGGAGTCGCACAGACGGACCTTGTCCGAGACGTCCTTGGTGCTCATGCCGAGGACGTCGGCGAGCTTGGCGAGGACGCCCGCGCCGTCGTCCTTCATCTTCATGAGCTCGGTGCGGGACGCGGAGACCACGAGGCGGGTCTGGTTGTCGGCGATGGGCACGCCGCGGGCGTCGAGGATCTCGCCGCGCACGGCGGGCTGGACGACCTGCTGGACGTGGTTGCCGGAGGCCTCCTCGGCGTACTCGTCGCCGTTGCGGACCTGGAGGTACCAGAGGCGGCCGCCGAGGGTGAGGAGCAGCGAGACGACGAGGATCTGGATGACGACGAGGCGGATCTGGACGCGCGGGGTGCGCCCGGTCTCCGGGATGTTGGTCACTGGTTGGCTCCTCCCCTGGTTCCGTACGCCGACGGGTGCGCGGCCTCGCCGTACGTCGACTGCGGTGCGCTCACAGGCGCTTGACCCCCTTGATGCGTCCGGCGCGGGCGGCGCGGACCTTGGCCGCCTTGGTGCGCAGGCCGCCGCCGCGCTGGTTGCCGATGCTCAGCCCGGTGCCGGAGGACAGGAAGCCCGAGGAGACGTCGGCGGCCTTGGCGCCCGAGGCGGTCTCGCCCAGCGGGTCGTTCTCGGCGCGGCGGGCGAGCGCGATGATCAGCGGAATGGTGAACGGTGCGAGCAGCAGGTCGTACAGGGCGGCGGTGAAGAGGAGTCCGCCGAGGCCGACGTGGCGGGCCGCGTCGTCGCCGACGAGGGCGCCCACGCCCGCGTACAGGAGCGTCGAGCCGACGGCCGCGCCGACCACGACGAAGAGCGGGCCGCTGGCGGAGCGCAGCCGTCCGGTCTCGGGCTTGGCGAGGCCCGCGAGGTAGCCGATGACGCACAGCACGAGGGCGTAGCGCCCGGCGGCGTGGTCGGCGGGCGGGGCCAGGTCGGTGAGCAGGCCCGCGCCGAAGCCGATCAGGGCGCCGCCGACATGGCCGTAGACGAAGGCGAGGCCGAGGACGGTGAGCAGCACCAGGTCGGGCACCGCGCCCGGCAGTTGGAGCCGGGCGAGCACGCTGACCTGGACGACGAGGGCGACCACGACGAGGGCGCTGGAGAGCAGGATCCGGTTGAAGCGCATGGTGTCAGTGCTCCTACTGCTCGTATCGCTCGGTGCCGTCGGCGGGGGCCTGCCCGGACGGCGTCGCGGTGACCGTCACGGTCGGGGTGGGCCTGGGTTTGGCGGGCTTGGGCGGCAGGACGGTGTCACGGGGGTCCTTGCGGGGCGCCTCGACGACGACGCCGACGACGTCCAGCTTGGTGAATCCCACGTACGGCCGTACGTACACGTTGCGGGTCAGGTCGCCGCCGGAGGGGTCGACGCGGACGACCTCGCCGACCGGGACGCCGGGCACGAACGGCCGGTCGGCCTGCGAGCCGAAGGTCACGAGCCGGTCGCCCTTCTTGATCTTCGCCTTGCCGTTGAGCATCTGGACGCGCAGCGGGCGGTCGCCCTGGCCGGAGGCGAAGCCGAGCTCGTCGGTCTTCTCCATGCGGGTGCCGACGGTGAAGTCGGGGTCGTTGGCGAGCAGGACCGTCGCGGTGGACGGGCCGACGGTGGTGACGCGGCCGACCAGGCCTTCGCCGTTGAGGACCGTCATGTCGCGCTTGATGCCGTCGTTCGCGCCGGCGTCGATGGTGACCGTCCAGGAGAAGCCCTGGGCCGCTCCTATGCCGATGACCTCCGCGCCCTTGATGCCGTACTGGCCCGCGCCCGCCTTCTTGAGCAGGGAGTCGAGCTGTTTGACCCGGCTGCGGTTGCGGTCGTCGCTGCCGAGTCTGGCCTTGAGCGCGGCGTTCTCCCGCTCCAGTTGCGCGATGCGGTCGTGGCGGTCACCGGAGTCGCGGACCGCGCCGATGGCGTTGCCGATCGGGTCCACGGCGCCCGCCATGCCGTCCTCGACGGGGCCGAAGACCGTGGCGGCGGCCTGTCGGGCACCGTCGACCGGTGAATCCTCGCCACCACGGATGTCCACCGTGATCAGTGCGAACGCGATGGCGATCAGCAGCACCAGGAGCAGCCGGCTCTCTCGTGTGTCCCTCACGTGCGGCGGCCGTGCCTTCCTCAAGTAGGAATCTGCGGAATGTGAGCCCGCGGGGTCCCCGGAGCCCCGAAGTCCGCGGAATTCTTATGCCTTGCCTATATATCAACGATCCGCCGCACGAGGCGGCAGGCACTCGTACGGCGGACCTTTTCACGTCAGGTCGTGTGCGGGTCGTGACGTCCGGTCAGCGGACGCGGCCGCCCGGCCACCTCGGTGACCGGGCGCTGCGTGTCATCTTCCCTTATGGATCAGCGACGCGGCTGGGCGTCGAGCACCTGCTGCAGCGCCTCGAACTCCTCGACGCACTTGCCGGAGCCGAGCGCCACGCTGTCCAGCGGGTCCTCGGCGATGTGGATCGGCATGCCCGTCTCGCGGCGCAGCCGCTCGTCGAGGCCGCGCAGGAGCGCGCCGCCGCCGGTCAGGACGATGCCGCGGTCCATGACGTCGCCGGACAGCTCGGGCGGGCACTTGTCGAGCGTGGTCTTGACCGCGTCGACGATGGCGTTGACGGGCTCCTCGATCGCCTTGCGGACCTCGGCCGCGGAGATCACCACGGTCTTGGGCAGGCCGGAGACCAGGTCGCGGCCGCGGATCTCGGTGTGCTCGTCGGCGTCCATGTCGTACGCGGAACCGATGGTGATCTTGATCTGCTCGGCCGTGCGCTCACCGAGGAGGAGGGAGTACTCCTTCTTGATGTGCTGGATGATCGCGTTGTCCAGCTCGTCGCCCGCCACGCGGATGGACTGTGCCGTGACGATTCCGCCGAGGGAGATCACCGCGACCTCGGTGGTGCCGCCGCCGATGTCCACGACCATGTTGCCGGTGGCCTCGTGGACCGGCAGGCCGGAGCCGATGGCGGCGGCCATGGGCTCCTCGATGATGTGCACCTGGCGGGCACCGGCCTGCGACGAGGCCTCGATGACGGCGCGGCGCTCGACCCCGGTGATGCCGGAGGGCACACAGACGACGACGCGCGGGCGGGCCAGATATCGACGCTTGTGGATCTTCAGGATGAAGTAGCGGAGCATCCGCTCGGTGATCTCGAAGTCGGCGATGACGCCGTCCTTCAGCGGGCGCACCGCGACGATGTTGCCGGGCGTGCGCCCGATCATCTTCTTCGCTTCTGCGCCGACCGCGAGAATGCCGCCGGTGTTGGTGTTGATCGCGACGACGGACGGCTCGTTGAGTACGATCCCCCGACCCCTGACGTACACCAGCGTGTTGGCGGTCCCGAGGTCGACAGCCATGTCACGGCCGATGAACGACATGTTGTTCCCCATGAGGATGCGTCTGGCCTTCCCTAGTGGAGCGTGTGATGGCTTGTTAGGTAGGCGAGGTGGGTGCTGTGTGGCGTGGAGGCTTCCATCGTAGTCTCGCCCGCACGCACACGGCGCGAGGGTCTCCGCCATTGTCAGCAGATGATGTGCCGCCCCGCTCTTGGAGACGTGCCATCCGAGGCACGGGTTCCCCCAATCGGGGCGCATATGCCAAAAGACGGCCGAATTCCTTCGGCCGTCCCTGGTCGGTGGAGCGATCGCACTGACTACATGTCAGAACCCGGAGTATCAGACGAGACCCGGAAAGAAGATCTTCAGCTCGCGCTCGGCGGACTCCTCGGAGTCGGAGGCGTGCACGAGGTTCTCGCGGACGATGCTGCCGAAGTCACCGCGGATGGAGCCGGGCGCGGCGGCGATCGGGTCGGTCGGGCCCGCGAGCTGGCGCATTCCCTCGATCACGCGCTCACCCTCGACGACCAGGGCGACGACCGGGCCTGAGGCCATGAAGACGACCAGCGGCTCGTAGAACGGCTTGCCCTTGTGCTCGCCGTAGTGCGCCTCCAGGGTGTCCTGGTCCAGGTTGCGCAGCTCGAGCGCGGAGATGGCCCAGCCCGCCTTGCGCTCGATACGGCCGATGATCTCCCCGATCAGTCCGCGGCGGACGGCGTCGGGCTTGAGAAGAACGAGCGTGCGCTGGCTCATGGTGTGCGGCTCCAAGCGGTGTTTTTACGATCACATGGGATGGGTTCCGCACGATACCGGGGGCACTACAGAGGGTGGCCATCGGGTGAGCGCGATATCGGGCCACTCCGGCAGGTCGGATTCGTGAGAGAGCGACCGCGATGACGGAGCCCGTCCGGCGATTGAGGACGAGGCCGAAGGCCGAAGAAAGCCCGTCCGGCGTTTGAGGACGAGCGCGCAGCGCGACACAGGGCACCGGGCCCCGGGGGGCGAAGGCCGGTTCAGCCCCCGGAGGCCTCCCCCTGCTCAGCCAGCGCGGCGAACCTCGCCTTCGCCTCGTCGATCTTCTGGCCGAAGTGCACGGACGCCCACCACAGCGCGGCGAACATCGCCCCCATGAAGAACATGATCGGCACGACGAAGCCGCTCGCGATCAGTGCGACCTGGAGGGCCCAGCCGAGCTGGACCCCACCCGGCCGGGTGACCATGCCGCACAGCAGGACGCACAGGGCCATCGCGACGCCGCACACCGTCCAGACCGTGCCGGACTCCAGGTCCGGGTCCTTCATCGCGACCAGACCGGCGAAGCCGATGACGAAGAACTCACCGATCAGGGTCGAAGAACAGAGCGTACGCACAGCGGTCAGCGCCTCCCCAGGAGCAGTCGGGCCTCACCCACGGTGATGACGGAGCCGGTGACGAGGACGCCGCCGCCCGCGAACTCGCCCTCCTCCTCGGCGAGCGTGACCGCCGCCTCCAGGGCGTCGTCCAGACGGGGCTCGACCTGGACGCGGTCGTCGCCGAAGATCTCGACGGCGATGGCCGCGAGCTCGTCGGCGCCGAGCGCGCGGTCGCTGGAGTTCTGCGTGACGACGACCTCTGCGAAGAGGGGCTCGAAGGCCTCCAGCATGCCGCGCGCGTTCTTCCCGTCGCTCACGCCGAGGACGCCGATCAGGCGGCTGAAGTCGAAGACCTCGCTGATGGAGGCGGCGGCGGCACGCGCACCCGCCGGGTTGTGCGCGGCGTCCAGGACGACCGTGGGCGAGCGGCGGACCACCTCAAGGCGGCCCGGGGAGGACACCGTGGCGAAGGCCTTGCGGACCGTCTCGATGTCCAGGGGCTCCACGCGCTGGGCGCCGACGCCGAAGAACGCCTCGACGGCGGCGAGCGCCACCGCGGCGTTGTGCGCCTGGTGCTCGCCGTGCAGCGGCAGGAACACCTCCTCGTACTCCCCGCCGAGGCCGCGCAGCGAGAGGAGCTGTCCGCCGACGGCGACCTGACGGCCGACCAGGCCGAACTCCAGGCCCTCGCGCGCGACCGTGGCGTCCACCTCGACGGCCTTCTTCAGGAGCACCTGCGCGGCCTCCACCGGCTGCTGGGCCAGGATGACCGTCGCGTCCTGCTTGACGATCCCGGACTTCTCCACGGCGATCTCGGCGGGCGTGGTGCCGAGCCGGTCGGTGTGGTCCAGGTCGATGGGGGTGACGACGGCGACCGCGCCGTCGATCACGTTCGTGGCGTCCCAGGTGCCGCCCATGCCGACCTCGACGACGGCGACGTCGACCGGGGCGTCCGCGAAGGCCGCGTACGCCATGCCCGTGAGCACCTCGAAGAAGGAGAGGCGGTGCTCCTCCTTGGCGTCGACCAGCTCCACGTACGGCTTGATGTCCTGATACGCCTCGATGAAGCGCTCGGGGGCGATGGGGGCGCCGTCCAGGCTGATGCGCTCGGTGATCGACTGGACGTGCGGCGATGTGTACCGGCCGGTGCGCAGCTCGAAGGCGCCGAGGAGGGCCTCGATCATGCGGGCCGTGGACGTCTTGCCGTTCGTCCCCGTGATGTGGATCGAGGGGTACGCGCGCTGGGGCTCGCCGAGGACGTCCATCAGCGCGGCGATGCGCCGCAGGGACGGGTCCAGCTTGGTCTCGGGCCAGCGGGCCGCGAGCTCCCCCTCGACCTCGCGCAGCGCCCTGTCCACCTCGGGGTCGGCGGGGCGGGACGGGACGTCGGCCTCGGGCGGGCCCGCCTGGGTGCGCAGGGTGCGGCTGCCCGCCTCGATCACGGCGAGGTCGGGGTCACGGTCGGTCTCGGCCGCGACGATGTCGTCGAACTGGTCGGCCGAGCCGGCCGGGCCGGACTCGTCGTCGCGCGGGCTGTCGTTCGGAGGGAGGTCACTCACGTACGCCAGTCTACGGAGACCCACCGACAGCGGCCGGGCGGGCGGGGCCCCGCCCGCCCCGGACCCCGCTCCGCCCAGCCCGATCGGCCCGGGGCGGCTGCCCACGGAGGCCGCGCGGGCCGTCTCCGCCACGGGTCGGGACTTTAGGCCTGTCCGATTCAGGACTTTGGCCCCTCCGTCACCCGAACGGGCCCGGCAAACTTGGCGATCATGGACATAGGGATCGACCTCGGCACCGCCAACACGCTTCTGTACGTCCGCGGTCAGGGCATCGTGCTCAACGAACCGTCCGTGGTCGCCGTCAAGGAAGGCGCGCGGGCCGCGCTCGCCGTCGGCACGGAGGCCAAGGAGACCATCGGCCGCACCCCCGGCACCATCACGGCCATCCGCCCCCTCAAGGACGGCGTGATCAGCGACTTCGAGGCGGCCGAGGAGATGATCCGGCACTTCGTGCGCAAGGCCGTCCCCGGGCGCCGGCCGCGCACCCGCATGGTGGTGTGCGTCCCCAGCGGCGTCACGCCCGTCGAGCGGCGCGCCATCGTGCACGCCGCGCAGCGGGCCGGGGCGCGGGCCGTGCACCTCGTCGAGGAGCCGATGGCGGCGGCGATCGGCGCGGGGCTCCCCGTGGCGGAGCCGCGCGGCTCCATGGTCGTCGACATCGGCGGCGGCACCACCGAGGTCGCGGTGATCTCCCTGGGCGGCATCGTGACCGCCCAGTCCCTGCGCGTCGGCGGCGACCGGCTCGACACCGCGATCACCGACTACGTGCGCAAGGAGCACGCCCTCCTCATCGGCGAGCGCACCGCCGAGGACATCAAGGTCGGGATCGGCTCGGCCGGGCCGGTGCCCGGCGAGGACTCCTTCGAGGAGCGCACGTTCACCGTGCGGGGCCGCGAGAAGGTGGGCGGCCTGCCGAAGACGGTGGAGCTGACCGTGCGGGAGGTGCGGACCGCTCTCGACGAGCCCGTCGAGGCGATCATCGCGGCGGTGCGGGCCACCCTGGAGGAGTGCCCGCCGGAGCTGTCCGGCGACATCATGGAGCACGGCATCGTCCTCACCGGGGGCGGTGCGCTCCTGCCCGGGCTCGACCTGCGACTCGCCTCCGCGACCGGCATCCCCGTCTTCGCGGCCGACGATCCGCTGGACAGCGTGGCGCTGGGCTGCGGCAAGTGCGTGGAGGACTTCGACGGCCTTGAGCGCGTGATGTCAGCGGCTTAGCTCCGCTGGGGTGCGGCGATATCGGCGCTGCGCGCCTCGTCCTCAAACGCCGGACGGGCTGAAAGTCTTCGGCGCGCGCCGTGGGTATTCAGCCCGTCCGGCGTTTGAGGACAAGCGCGGTAGCGCGGTGCTTGAACCGCGCCAGTGACCGAGGTCAGACCGGTTCGTCGGCGGGGAGGTCGGCCTCGACCTCGTACCGCTGCCCGCGCGGGCCCGCGAAGAACGTTCCGCCGAGGGTCCAGACCCGCTCCCCCATCCCCGCCGTCCCCGTCCCCGCGGACACGGGCGCCACGGGGGCGTCGGGCTCCCCTGCGGGCAGCGGGTTGGTCACGCGGACGCGCAGGCGGCCCTCCCGGGCGGTGACGTGGACCTCCACGGCCTCCCCGGGCGCGTGCTTCGCGGCGTTCGTGAGGCACTCCTGGACCACGCGGTGCACCGCCGCCTGGCGCAGGGGCGAGAGGCGGTGGGCGGCGGCGTCGACGTGGAGGGCGACGGGGCTGCCCGCGAGGGCGCTGCGCCGGGCCAGTTCGGGCAGGGCCTCCAGGCCGGGCGTGGGGCGGCCGTCGACGTCGCGCTGGACGATGATCTCGTTCAGCATGCGGTGCGCGGAGCGCGCGGTCTCGGACAGCTCCTCGAAGCCGTCGGCGTGCGGGCCGCCCGCCGCCCGCCGCGCCAGCACCTGGGAGCGGACGCTGAGCAGCGTGAGCTCGCGGCCGACGAAGTCGTGCACGTCGCGCGCGATGCGCGCCCGCTCCCGCTGCACCGCCTGGAGCGTCTCCGTCTCGGCCCGCTGGGCCTGGAGCGCGCGGACGAGGTCCTGCCGGTTCGCGGCGACACCGACGCCCGCCGCGAGCGCGCCGATCGGCACGACCAGGCTGAGGAACTCGCTGAGCGTGTCACCCCTGTGCACCGGCCAGCCGGGCAGATTGAACATCACGTACGCGAAGGAGACATAGCCGATGACACCGAGGGACCCGGCGAGGCGGCCGCGGTAGCGGGCCAGCGAGTACAGGGCGAACTGCGCGAGCGTCAGCTCGTGCAGCCAGCCGAGCAGCACGAGCGCCACCAGGTACGGCACCCAGGGCGCGGCCCGTCTCAGCAGCAGTGTCGCCGCCCCCGCCGTGAGGACGAGCGCGGCCGTGACCCCGGTAAGGGAGTTGTCGGCCGCGGCCAGGCCCGGCACGTCGAGGGCCATCAGGGCCAGACAGGCGAGCGCCGTGAGGAGATCCAGAGCACGAGGTTCGCGGGTGCAACGCCGAGCGAGGCGACGGCCCGCGGCCACCGCCTGGCTGAGCGCCGTGACAGCGGCGGGCCGGTCGTGCATATCCCCTCCATCATCGCCGAGGCTTTTGACCCGACACATCAGACTTTCGGCCCGCGCACCCCTCCGGGGGCGTGACGTGCCGCACGGACGGGCCGGGGCCGGGCGCCGTCTCGTACGACAACGGGTGTACTCCCCGGCGCGGCGGCCCCGCCCCCGCGCGGACCGGCGGTCCAATCGGACCATGTGGTATGCCCAGAATCCGGGTCGCAGGACCCGTCAGCTCGCCGGGGACGCGGCCGTCCTGCTGTGGACCGCGCTGTGGACCGCCGCCGCCCTGGTCGCCTACCGGCTCGCCGTGCTGCTCAGCCACCCGGGACCCGACTCCGGCGTCGCCTCGTCGTGGTCGCCCGCGACCCGTCTGCCCGTCGTCGGCGACGACGTGGACGCGGCGCTGCGCTCGGTGGTCGGCTTCGTCGACGCCGTCGACCCGGTGACGCTGCGCGCCACGCTCGCCGTGGCCGCCGCGAGCCTGTTCCTGCTGCCCATCGGCCTCGTCCTCGCCGTCTGGCTGCCGCGCCGGGTGCGCTGGGTGCGGCAGGCCGCCGCCGCCCGCGAACTCGCGGCCTTCGCCAACGGGCGCGAGCTGCTCGCCCTGCGCGCGCTCCTGCGCCCCCTCGACGAGGTGGCCGCGACCGCCGCCGCGCTGCCGGACGCGACCCCCGGCAGCCTCGCCGAGGGCTGGCGCACCGCCGACCCGCGCACCCTGGACGCGCTCGCGGACGCCGAGCTGGAGCGGCTCGGCCTCGCCCCGGGGCCGGAACCCCTCGGCCCGCTCGTGGCCGAGCCCGCCGGTTAGGCCCGCCGCATGCCGACCGAGCCCCGGAGCCTGCACGCCCCGTTCTCCGCGGCCGTGCTGCGGGCCATCCCACTGGGCGCCCTGCTCGTCGGGGACGACGGCCGGGTCGTGGCGGCCAACCCGCAGTTCTCGGAGGTCTGCGGGCTGCACGGCGTCGACACCTCCACCGGCGCGCCCGCCGACCCCATCGCGGACGCCGTGGCGCGCCTGCTCCCGGAGCGCGACGCCGCCGCGCTGCGCTCGCTGCGCGGCCAGTTCGTCCGCAAGGCCGAGCTGCGGCTGCGCGACGGGCGCACGCTGCGCCGCAGCCGCCAGCCCATCGACGCGGGCGAGCGGCACCTGGGCGTCCTGTGGCTCGTCGAGGACGTCACCGAGCAGCGCCGGTACGAGGCCGACCTGCACCGGCACATCGACACGCTCGGCGAACTGGCCCGCGACCGCGCCGAGTTCGCGGCCCGCACCTCGCACGAGCTGCGCACCCCGCTGGCCACCGTGCTCACCTTCTGCGAACTGCTCACCGACCCCGCCACCGGCGCCCTCAGCGAGGTGCAGCGGGAGTACCTGGACACGATCCGGCGGGCCGCGACGCGCATGCAGGACATGGCCGACGGGCTCCTGCACCGGTACGCGGAGGCCGCGAGCGGCGCCCCGCCGTCCTTCGCCCCCCTCGACCCGGGCCGCCTGCTGACCCGCCTGGTGGGGGACATCACCCCCTGGGCCACCCGCGACGGCGTCTTCGTGGCGCTCGACCTGCCCGGCGGCGAGCCGCCCCCACTGACCGCCGACGCCGACCAGCTGGAGCGGGCGCTGACCGCACTGCTCGACAACGCCGTGAAGTTCACCCCCGCCGGCGGCACCGTCACCGTCACCGCCCGGCCGGACGAGGGGCCCGGCGACGGCGAACAGCCGCCCGGCTTGCGGATCACCGTCGCCGACAGCGGCATCGGCATCCCCAAGGAGTTCCAGGAAGAGGTCTTCACCGAGTTCGTCCGCGCCCCGAACGCC
This sequence comes from Streptomyces spectabilis, assembly GCF_008704795.1. NCBI lineage: Bacteria > Bacillati > Actinomycetota > Actinomycetes > Kitasatosporales > Streptomycetaceae > Streptomyces > Streptomyces spectabilis. Next base: position 3,644,177 of record NZ_CP023690.1, read on the forward strand.
CGCCGCGGCCCCTACCCGGGCACCGGCCTCGGTCTGAGCGTCGTACGCGACGCCGTGCGGCTGCACTCCGGCACCGTCACCGTCCACAGCGACGAGGGGCACGGCACCGGCGTGGAGGTGTGGCTGCCGCTCGGCGGCCCGCCCGGGACCGGCCCGGCATGACCCGCCTGCTGCTCGTCGAGGACGACCCCGACCTGGGGCTCGCCCTGCGGGTCCTGTTCACCCGCGCCGGGTACGACGTCGTCACCGCGGACGACGGGCAGTCCGCGCTCAAGCTGCTCTTCGCCCGGCGGCCCGCGCTCATGGTGCTCGACCTGGTCCTGCCGGGCCTGGACGGCTGGGAGGTCCTCGACCGCACCCGCGACCTCACCGACCTGCCCGTCCTCATCCTGTCCGGCCGCACCAGCCCCGCCGAGCGGGTCCGCGGCCTGCGCTCCGGCGCCGACGACTACCTCTGCAAGCCCTTCGACCACGTGGAGCTGCTCGCCCGCGTGGAGGCGCTCCTGCGGCGCTCCAACCCCGAGCAGTGGCGGGGCGACTACGTCGAGGCGGGCCTGCGGCTCGTGCCCGAGCGGCGGTCGGCGGTGTGGCAGGGCCACGAGACGCGCCTGAGCGCGATCGAGTACCGCCTCCTCGAGGTCCTCGTCCGCAACCGGGGCCGGGTCGTCACCACCGAGCAGCTCCTCGACCTCGTCTGGGACGACCCCGGCGGGAGCGGCCGTGAGCGGGTGAAGTTCGCGGTGCTGCGGCTGCGGCGCAAGCTCGCGGTGGGCGAGGGGGGCGACCCCTTGGAGTCCGTACGGGGCCTCGGCTACCGCTACCGGGGCGAGGGCTGAGGTCCGCTGCCCTCGCGGAGGCTGGAAGATCCAGCCCGTCCGGCGTCTGAGGACGAGGCGCGGAGCGCCGAAAAGCGGGGCGCGAGGGACCTAAGTCCCAAGGGGGCGGGACCTGTGGGCCGGGGCCAAGGCCCTGAACACGTGCGGCCGCAGGCGCCGCAACCGTTGGGCAACCGAACGCGAGCCACCCCCGCAACCCACGCCCCACAAGCTCCTGGTTCCGCCACGACACACCCCGCCAGGAGCCCCGTTGCCCGCCCCCGCCCTCCCGCCCCGCTCGGTCGCGATCGTCATCGGCACCCGCCCCGAACTGGTGAAGATCGCCCACCTGGTCCGCATCCTCGGCCCGGCGGCCCACCTGGTGCACACCGGCCAGCACTACGACGCCGCGCTCTCCGGCCGCTTCCTCACCGAGCTGGGCCTGCCCGAGCCCACCCTCCTCGACGGCATCGGCGGCAAGCCCCGCGCCGTGCAGATCTCCGCGGCCCTGGCCCAGCTCGACGCCCTGTTCACCGAGGAGCAGCCGCTCGCCGTGGTGGTGCAGGGCGACACCAACGCCGCCCTGGCCGGAGCGCTCGCCGCGAACGCCCGCGGCATCCCGCTGGTGCACGTCGAGGCGGGCCTGCGCAGCCACGACCGGGCCATGCCCGAGGAGCACAACCGCGTCGTCATCGACCAGCTCGCGGACGTGCTCTGCGCGGCCACGGAGGACAACCGCGACCTGCTGCGCGCCGAGTCGGTCCCCGCGGGGCGGATCACCGTCACCGGCAACACCGTCGTCGAGGCCGTCCAGGAGCACCTGCCCGCCGCCGACGAGCGTGCCGCGCTGCTCGCCGCGCACGGCGTGAGCGCCGACCGCTACGTCCTCGCCACCGCGCACCGCCCGGAGAACACCGACGACCCCGCCGCGCTCGCCGCCATCCTGCGCGAGCTGGCCTCGCTCGCCGAGGAGCTGCCGGTCCTGTTCGCCGTGCACCCGCGCACCCGCGCCCGGATCGAGTCGGCCGGGCTCACGCACCTGCTCGAACCGCTCACCGAGCTGGCGCCCCTCGGCTACGGCGAGTTCCTCGCCCTCGCCCGGCACGCCGCCGTCATCGTGTCCGACTCGGGCGGCATCCAGGAGGAGACCACCGTCCTCGGCCGCCCCCTGGTGGTCGTACGCCGGTCCACGGAGCGGCCCGAGGCCATGGACGCCGGGTTCGCGGAGCTGGTCCTGCCGGGCCGGGAGATCGGCCGCGCGGTGCGCCGCCGCCTCGCGGACGGCCAGGCCGGTCTGCGGCACCTCGCTGAGCTGCCGTCCCCGTTCGGCGACGGCCTCGCCTCGCAGCGCATCGCCGTCCTGCTCGGCGCGCTCGCCGCGGGCCGCGCCGAGCGCGAGCTGTCCGCCGCCGCCTGACCCCGCTCCTCCCCCGCCCCCCACCGCACGAGGACCCCATGCTCACCCCCCACGTCCTGCTCTACGCCCTGCCGTTCTTCCTGCTCGCCTGCTTCCTGCTGTACTGGGCCGGCGCCCGCCACGCCTACGTGCGCCGCCCCGCGGCCCTTGAAGGCGACTCCGCCCCCTTCACCTGGCACTTCTTCGTGCCGTGCCGGGACGAGGAGACCGTCATCGGCACGACCGTCGCCCAGTTGCGGGCCGACTTCCCGGCCGCGCACGTGTGGGTCGTCGACGACGACAGCGACGACGCGACCGCCGACGTCGTCACCGCGCTCGCCGAGGACGACGCCCATGTGCACCTGGTGTCGCGGCGCCGCCCCGACGCCCGCATCGGCAAGGGCGCGGCCCTCAACTCCGCGTACGCGGCGCTGAACGCCTTCCTGCCCGAGGGCACCGACCGCTCCCGGGCCGTCGTGTGCGTCGTGGACGCCGACGGGCGGCTCGCCCCCGACGCGCTCGCCCGGGTCAGCGGCCCGGCCGGGTTCGGCGACCCCGAGGTCGGCGGCGTACAGGTCAGCGTGCGGATGCGGAACGTCGACGAGGAGCGGCCGCCGCTGCCCGAGCGCGGGCGCCTCGCCAACGCCGTGGCGCGGCTCCTGGTGCGCATGCAGGACATGGAGTTCGCCGTGTCCAACGCGGGCATGCAGCTCCTGCGCGGCCGCACCGGCTCCGTGGGCCTGGGCGGCAACGGCCAGTTCACCCGGCTCACCGCCCTCGACCACATCGCCGCCGCCGAGCGCCGCCCCTGGCAGCGCGACGCGCTCCTGGAGGACTACGAGCTGGGCCTGCACATGATCCTGGGCGGTTACCGGATCGCGCACATCGCCGACACCTACGTCTCCCAGGAGGGCCTGCCGCGCCTGCGCCGCTTCCTCACCCAGCGCACCCGCTGGGCGCAGGGCAACCTCCAGTGCGTGCGGTACGCGCCGCGCATCGTCGCCTCGCGGCACTACTCGGGCCGCGGCGTCCTGGAGACCCTGTACACGTTCATGCAGCCCCTCGCGCACGTCGCCACGCTCGTCCTGAGCGTGCTGCTGCTCGGCAGCGTCGTCATCGGCGGCTCGATGCGCGACGCGTTCCTCGGCGCCTGGCCGCTGATCCTGGTCCTGTCCGCCCTGTCGGTGCTGCCGTTCGTGGCCTGGGGTCCGCTGTACCGCCGGGACTACGCTCCCGACCGCTCCCGCCTGACCGGTCTGCTGTGGGGACTGGCGCTGTGGGTGTACGCGTACCACGTGTTCATCGTGGCGGCGCGCGGCTTCCTGCGGCTGCTGCGCGGGCGCAACGGGTGGGCGAAGACGCGGCGCAACGCGGAGGCCGTGGGGACGGGGCCGGTGGCGACGGAGGCCTGACCGGTCCTGGGGCACGCGAAGGCGCCCGGAACTCGTGGGAGTTCCGGGCGCCTTCGCGTGCTCGCGGGCGAACCGCCTTACGCCGCCGGGAGGTTGTCCAGCTGGGTCTGGAGGCGCGTGATGTCCTCCTCGGCCTTGGCGAGGCGGCCGCGGATCTTGTCGACCACCTGGTCCGGGGCCTTGGCGAGGAACGCCTCGTTGCCGAGCTTGGCGGTGGCCTGGGCCTTCTCCTTCTCGGCGGCGGCCAAGTCCTTGGCGAGGCGCTTGCGCTCCGCCGCCACGTCGATCGTGCCGGACAGGTCGAGCGCGACCGTGGCGCCCGCGACCGGCAGCGTCGCCGTCGCCGCGAAGCTCTCGCCCTCCGGCTGGAGGCGCAGGAGCTGACGGACGGCGGCCTCGTGCGGCGCGAACGGCGTGCCGTCCAGGGTGAGCCGTGCGGGCACCTTCTGGCCGGGCTGAAGGCCCTGGTCGGCGCGGAACCGGCGGACCTCGGTGACCAGGTCCTGGACGGAGGCGATCTCCTTCTCGGCGCCCGCGTCCCGGAAGCCACTGTCCTTGGGCCAGTCGGCGATCACGACGGACTCGCCGCCGGTCAGCGTGGTCCACAGGGTCTCCGTCACGAACGGCACGACCGGGTGCAGCAGGCGCAGCGTGACGTCGAGGACCTCGCCGAGGACGCGCTTGCTGACCTCGGCGGCCGGGCCGCCCGCCATGAACGTGGTCTTGGACAGCTCCACGTACCAGTCGAAGACCTCGTCCCAGGCGAAGTGGAAGAGGGCGTCGGAGAGCTTCGCGAACTGGTAGTCCTCGTAGTACGCGTCGACCTCGGCGACCACGGTGTTCAGGCGCGAGAGGATCCAGCGGTCGGTCGCCGACATCTCGGCGGCGTCCGGCAGCGGGCCCTCGACCGTGGCGCCGTTCATCAGCGCGAAGCGGGTCGCGTTCCAGATCTTGTTGGCGAAGTTGCGGGAGCCCTGGACCCAGTCCTCGCCGATCGGCACGTCGACACCCGGGTTGGCGCCGCGCGCGAGGGTGAAGCGCAGGGCGTCGCTGCCGTACTTGTCCATCCAGTCGAGGGGATTGACGGCGTTCCCGAAGGACTTCGACATCTTCTTGCCGAACTGGTCGCGGACCATGCCGTGCAGGGCGATGGTGTGGAACGGCGGGGTGCCGTCCATCGCGTACAGACCGAACATCATCATCCGGGCGACCCAGAAGAAGAGGATGTCGTAGCCGGTGACCAGGACGGAGTTCGGGTAGAACTTCGCGAGGCTCTCGGTCCGCTCCGGCCAGCCGAGCGTGGAGAACGGCCACAGGCCCGAGGAGAACCAGGTGTCGAGGACGTCGGTGTCCTGCGTCCAGCCCTCGCCGGTGGGCGCCTCCTCGTCGGGGCCGACGCAGACGACCTCGCCGTTCGGGCCGTACCAGACCGGGATGCGGTGGCCCCACCAGAGCTGGCGCGAGATGCACCAGTCGTGGAGGTTGTCGACCCAGTCGAAGTAGCGCTTCTCCATCTCCTGCGGATGGATCCTCACCTGGCCGTCGCGGACCGCGTCGCCCGCGGCCTTGGCGAGCGGGCCGACCTTGACCCACCACTGCATGGACAGGCGCGGCTCGATGGTGGTCTTGCAGCGCGAGCAGTGGCCGACCGAGTGCGAGTAGGGGCGCTTCTCGGCGACGATGCGGCCCTCGGCGCGCAGCGCGGCGACGATGGCGGAGCGGGCCTCCAGGCGGTCCAGGCCCTGGAAGGGGCCGGGGACCGTGATGATCGCGTGCTCGTCCATGACCGAGATGTTCGGCAGGTCGTGGCGCTGGCCGATCTCGAAGTCGTTCGGGTCGTGCGCCGGGGTCACCTTGACGGCGCCGGTGCCGAACTCCGGGTCGACGTGCGCGTCGGCGACGACCGGGATGGAGCGGTCGGTCAGGGGCAGCTTGATGAGCTTGCCGACCAGGTGCTTGTACCGCTCGTCCTCGGGGTGCACGGCGACGGCCGTGTCACCGAGCATCGTCTCGGCACGGGTGGTGGCGACGACGATGGTCTCGTCGCCCTCTCCGTACGTCATCGACACCAGCTCGCCGTCGTCGTCCTGGTACTCGACCTCGATGTCGGAGATCGCGGTCAGACAGCGGGGGCACCAGTTGATGATGCGCTCGGCGCGGTAGATCAGCTCGTCGTCGTAGAGCCGCTTGAAGATCGTCTGGACGGCCTGGGAGAGGCCCTCGTCCATGGTGAAGCGCTCGCGGGACCAGGCGACGCCGTCACCGAGGCGGCGCATCTGGCCGGAGATCTGGCCGCCGGACTCGCCCTTCCACTGCCAGACGCGCTCGACGAAGGCCTCGCGGCCGAGGTCGTGGCGGGACTTGCCCTCCTTGCCGAGCTCGCGCTCGACCACGTTCTGCGTGGCGATGCCCGCGTGGTCCATGCCGGGCTGCCACAGGACCTCGTAGCCCTGCATGCGCTTGCGGCGGGTGAGGGCGTCGATGAGCGTGTGCTCGAAGGCGTGGCCCAGGTGCAGGCTGCCGGTGACGTTCGGCGGCGGGATGACGACGGTGAAGGGCTCCTTGTCGCTCTTCGCGTCCGCGTCGAAGTAACCGCGCTCTACCCAGCGCTCGTACAGCGTCCCCTCTACCTCGGCCGGTGCGTACTGCGTCGGGAGCTCGGGGGTGGTCGCTGGGGGCTGCTGCTGAGCGTTCTCGGTCACGGGCCCAGTTTAGGGGTGTCACGGGGCCAGCCCGAAACTGGATACTTCTGTGCCGATCGACCTCGGTTCCTGCTCTGAACGCTCTACCTTCGGCAAGACGCCGCACCACACGATGTTCTCTGAGCCACGGCAGTTACAGGCCCATCGATGTGCTCCCGCCGGAGCCTCCGATGCGCTCAGTCTGCGACCAGTGATCGCCCCGCGCTCGCTGTCTCACCGCCTCAGCAGCTACGGCGAAGTGCTACACCCTGCCAGGGTCAGAATCCTCCAGCAGGCCGAGCAGGCAAGTGCCTTGCAGAGCACTCCACCGTATCCGCTCAGACGCCTCGCCCGCTACGCACGCAGACAGGCCTGCTTAGCATCGTCATACTTGACGCGGATCGCGACCAATCTTCTGACGCAAGACGGGCTTTCTATCTTGGTTAGCCCCAGGTCGATCGCCGGATACGAGCATGCCTTCTTCGCCTTGGGCCCGACATCGTAGTTCTTCGCGGCCAGGTACGCCCTACACCCTGCCCCAGAAGCTGCCGATGCCGAGCCAGCCGTCACCATCGGGATGACGCCAGCTGCCAGAGTCACGCCTACCGCAACCAAACACGTCCGCCTCTTTGAGCGCTTCACGCTCCCCCTCCCATCACAGAAAAAGTCCAAAGACAAAGAAATCTGACCATGACAGGTGCAAGTCACTCAAGACCTCCGCTGCTTCTGGCTTGATCCATACGGCCTGCCGCCCGTCCAGCATCACTGCTGGAAGGCTTCGCGCAGTGTCCTTCCGGCCCGCCTACATCCTGACTCTGGCGCAGCCCCTCAACAACTACGCATCAGTCCTCTCCCCCACCACTACGTGCGCGGCCCGTACGTCAGGATGTTCGAAACACTTAAGCACCGGAAGGGAAACCCAGTAATGAGCCACAACCAGCCGGGCCCGTACAGCGGCCAGCAGCCGCAGCAGCCCGGCCCGTACGGCGGTCAGCAGCCCCAGCAGCCTGGCCCCTACGGCGGCGGCCAGCCCGGCCCCCACGGCCAGCAGCCCCCACAGCAGCCCGGCTACGGCCAGCAGCCCCCCGCCCCTCAGCCCGGCTACGGCTACCCGCCCCAGGCCCCGCAGCAGCCCGGCTACCCCCAGCAGGCCCCCTACGGCCAGCCGCAGGCCCCGTACGGCCAGCCCCAGGCGCCTTACGGGCAGCCGCCGCAGGCCCCCTACGGGCAGGTCCCGCCGCCCCCGCCGCCGAGCGGAGGCGGCAAGAAGACCGGCGCCATCATCGGCGCGGTCGCCGTGGTGGCGGCGATCGCGGTGGGCGGCTACTTCGTCTTCGCGGGCAACGACAGCGACAGTGACAGCAAGGGTGGCGGCTCCGGCAAGGGCGGCGGCTCGGTCGCGGTCAAGGACGACGGCCCGCACAAGCTGACCACGCCGGACACGGTCCTGGACGGCACGTACAAGCTGAAGCCGGGCAGCGCCAAGAACGACAGCATGTCCCCCGAGAAGGCCAAGGAAGCCGAGGAGCACGGCGTCAAGAACGCCAAGGACGTCGAGGCCCAGTACGAGTTCGGCAGCGACGACAACCCGCTGGGGCAGAAGCTCTTCCAGTTCAACGGCCTCTACGGCGAGATCGACGACCCGGAGGCGGTCGTCGACAAGATGTTCGGCTCGGTCGAGGAGAAGGCCGCGAAGGACAACGGGAGCGCCAAGGTCACCCTGGTCGGCAGCCCCGAGACGGTCAAGCCCGCCGGTCTCGACGGCGCCACGATGAAGTGCCAGGAGATGAAGTACAGCTTCGGCGCCGCGGCGGCGACCGGCGCCAAGGGCCCCAAGGAGATGTCGATGGCGACGTGCATCTGGGGTGACAAGAGCACCATCGGCGTCGGCATCACGGCGGACATGGCCAACGTCATGGCCGGCAAGTCCGCCGACCTCGAAGAGGGCGCCGAGAAGACGGCGAAGTTCCGCACGGAAGTCCGCGTCAAGGCCTGAGCGGCTCATGCGAAAGGGGCGCCCGGCGAGGTCAACTCGTCGGGCGCCCCTGGGCGTTCGTCAGGGCCGGGCTAGGCCGACTTCTGCTCTCCGGCGCCCGGGCCGCGGACCTCGCGGGGCACGAGGGTCGGGTTCACGTTCGAGTGGACGACGTCCGCCGTGATGACGACGCGGGCGACGTCCTTGCGGGACGGCACCTCGTACATCACCGACTGGAGGACCTCCTCCATGATGGCGCGCAGGCCGCGCGCGCCGGTCTGGCGCAGGATCGCCTGGTCCGCGATGGCCTCCAGGGCCTCGCGCTCGAAGTCCAGCTCCACACCGTCGAGTTCGAAGAGTCGCTGGTACTGCTTCACCAGCGCGTTGCGCGGCTCGACGAGGATCTGGAGCAGGGCCTCGCGGTCGAGGTTGTGGACCGAGGTGATGACGGGCAGACGGCCGATGAACTCGGGGATCATCCCGAACTTCACCAGGTCCTCCGGCATGATGTCCTCGAACTGGTCCTTCTCCTCCAGCTCCCGCTTGGAGCGGATGGTGGCGCCGAAGCCGATGCCCTTCGCGCCGGCCCGCGCCTCGATGATCTTCTCCAGGCCCGCGAAGGCACCGCCCACGATGAACAGCACGTTCGTCGTGTCGATCTGGATGAACTCCTGGTGCGGGTGCTTGCGGCCGCCCTGCGGCGGGACCGAGGCCGTCGTGCCCTCCAGGATCTTCAGCAGGGCCTGCTGGACGCCTTCACCCGAGACGTCACGCGTGATCGACGGGTTCTCGCTCTTCCGGGCGACCTTGTCGATCTCGTCGATGTAGATGATGCCCGTCTCGGCCTTCTTGACGTCGTAGTCGGCGGCCTGGATGAGCTTGAGGAGGATGTTCTCCACGTCCTCGCCCACGTATCCCGCCTCGGTGAGCGCGGTGGCGTCCGCGATGGCGAAGGGGACGTTCAGCATGCGGGCCAGGGTCTGGGCGAGCAGGGTCTTGCCGGAGCCGGTGGGGCCGAGCAGCAGGATGTTGGACTTCGCCAGCTCGATGGCGTCCTCGCGGCCCTGCGCGCCGCCGTTCTCCCCGGCCTGGACGCGCTTGTAGTGGTTGTAGACGGCTACGGAGAGGGCCTTCTTGGCGGGCTCCTGGCCGACTACGTACCCCTCGAGGAACTCGTAGATCTCGCGGGGCTTGGGCAGCTCTTCCCAGCGGACCTCGCTCGTCTCGGCGAGTTCTTCCTCGATGATCTCGTTGCAGAGGTCGATGCACTCATCGCAGATGTACACGCCCGGGCCTGCGATGAGCTTCTTGACCTGCTTCTGACTCTTTCCGCAGAACGAGCACTTGAGCAGATCGCCGCCGTCACCGATGCGTGCCACGGTGTGCTTCCCCTTCGCCTGGGAGACGCCGTTGGTCCAGCGGCTCCTGGTGCCTTGTATCCGACGGTACCTTGCCTGGCCCCCCGTTCGGGCCCCCCTTGGCGCGGTTCGCTGTGACGCGGAACCGCGAAGAACTACGAAATGTCGCAGATCGACACGGACCGACGCGACCGCGCCAAGGAGCGGGCAGTTGGTGCTGCGGTTTCCCCGTACGAGTATCAGGCGACCGCGGCGTTGTTCATCTTGCGTGTGGAGATGATCTGGTCGATCAGGCCGTAGGCCAGCGCGTCATCGGCGGTGAGGATCTTGTCGCGCTCGATGTCGTCGCGGATCTTCTCGATCGGCGTGGTGGAGTGCTTGGCCAGCATCTCCTCCAGCTGCGTGCGCATGCGCAGGATTTCGTTGGCCGCGATCTCCAGGTCGGAGAGCTGCTCGCGGCCGGTGCCGCCGGACGGCTGGTGGATCAGCACGCGCGCGTTCGGCAGGGCCATCCGCTTGCCGGGGGTGCCGGCGGCGAGGAGCACGGCCGCGGCGGAGGACGCCTGGCCCATGCAGACCGTCTGGATGTCCGGCTTCACGAACTGCATCGTGTCGTAGATCGCCGTCAGGGCGGTGAAGGAGCCGCCCGGGCTGTTGATGTAGACCGAGATGTCCCGGTCGGGGTCCATCGACTCCAGGCACAGGAGCTGCGCCATGACGTCGTTGGCCGAGGCGTCGTCGATCTGGACGCCGAGGAAGATCACGCGCTCCTCGAAGAGCTTCGCGTACGGGTCGTACTCACGCACGCCCTGCGAGGTGCGCTCGACGAAGCGCGGGATCACGTAACGGTTGTCCACCTGGGGGCCGGTGTGCAGGCCCGTGGGCTGGCCGCTGACGGGGAAGCTGTTCATCTGAGGTGTTCCGTCCTGGTGATGAGCGTGGGCTTGGTCGGCTGGGGCGGGCCGTGGGGCGGGCCGCCCGGTCGGAGGCCTTCCCGGGCCTCCTGGGTGCCTTCTCAGGCCCCCGTGCCGCCGCCGCCCGGAACACCGGAAGCGGCGCTGATGATCTCGTCGATGAGGCCGTACTCCTTGGCCTCCTCGGTGGTGAACCAGCGGTCGCGGTCACCGTCGCGGATGATCGCCTCGACCGTCTGGCCCGAGTGGCGGGCGGTGATCTCGGCCATCCGCTGCTTGGTGCGCAACAGGTACTCCGCCTGGATCTTGACGTCCGAGGCCGTACCGCCGATGCCCGCGGAACCCTGGTGCATCAGGATGTCCGTGTGCGGCAGGGCGAAGCGCTTGCCCGCGGTGCCGCCGGTCAGCAGGAACTGGCCCATGGAGGCGGCCATGCCCATGCCGATCGTGACCACGTCGTTCGGGATGTACTGCATGGTGTCGTAGATCGCCATGCCGGCCGTCACCGAGCCGCCGGGGCTGTTGATGTAGAGGTAGATGTCCTTCGACGGGTCGGCCGCGAGGAGGAGCATCTGCGCCGTGATCTTGTTCGCGATGTCGTCGTCGACCTGCTGGCCGAGGAAGACGATGCGCTCGCCGAGGAGCCGGTTGTAGACATGGTCGCCGAGGCCACCACCGATGGACGGCTCACCGGCTGCGTAAGGCATCAGATTCGTCACGTATCCACCTGCTCGTCTCTGACGGCACCGGCCGTCTCAGCATCTTCGTTCTGAGGGCAACGACTCCACTGCCCCCGTATCCATGGACCCTAACGCGCGGCTCCCTTCGGGGAATCCCGCAAGGGCAACTGTTCGCTGTGAGCGCAGGTAGGGCGGGCCCCGCAAGGGGCGCGGGGAACTGCGCGACCAGCCACAGCGGCCCCGCGGCGGCCGACGAAGCGAGGTCGGCAGCCGCGTCCGCCCGATCCCGCGCGGAGGGCCTCCGCGGGCCGTCGTAGGTTGCTCGCGCAGTTCCCCGCGCCCCTAAACACCGGGCCCCAGGGACTGACGTCCCTGGGGCCCGGTATGCGTTCAGCGAAGCGAGGCGGCTCAGGCCTCGGTCTTCTCCTCGGCGGAGTCGGAGGCGGCGGCCTCGGACTGCTCGCCCTCGGCGGCAGCCGTCTCGTCCTCGTCGTCGTCGAGGTCCACGACCTCGCCGTTCGTGTCCTTGACCGTGGCGGCCTCGACGACCACCGCGAGCGCCTTGCCGCGGGCGACCTCGCCGACCAGCATCGGGACCTGGCCGCCCTCGACGACGGCCTGGGCGAACTGGTCGGGGCTCATGCCGGAGGACTGGGCGCGACGCATGAGGTGCTCGGTGAGCTCCTCCTGGTTCACGTTCAGCTTCTCCTTGTTGACCAGCTCGTCGAGGATGAACTGGGTCTTGATGCCCTTGACCGCCTGCTCGCTGGTCTCGGCGTCGAACTCTTCCTCGGTCTTGCCCTGGATCTCCAGGTACTTCGCGAGGTCGAGGCCCATCTGGCCGAGCTGGTGGTGCTCCAGGTTGTGCTTGCGGGTGCGGACCTCGTCCTCGAGCAGCTTCTCGGGGACCGGCACCTCGACGAGCTCCAGGAGCTTGTCCAGGACGCGCTCCTGGGCCTGGGTGGCCTGGTCGAACTGGCGGGCCGTCTCCAGGCGCTTGCGGCTGTCGGCCTTCAGCTCGTCCAGGGTGTCGAACTCCGACGCCAGCTGCGCGAAGTCGTCGTCGAGCTCCGGCAGTTCGCGCTTGGCGACCTGGGTGACCTTGACGGTGACCTCGGCCTCCTTGCCCGCCGCGGAGCCGCCCTTGAGCTCGGAGGTGAAGGTGGCCTCGCCGTCGGCCTCCAGGCCCTTCACGGCGTCGTCGATGCCCTCGAGGAGCTCGCCGGAGCCGATGGTGTACGAGACGCCCTTGGCGATGCCGTCCTCCAGGACCTCGCCGTCGACCTTGGCCTCCAGGTCGACCGTCACGACGTCGCCGTCCTCGGCGGCACGCTCGACCGGGGAGGTGGACGCGAAGCGCTCGCGCAGCTCCTCGACGGCCTTGTCGATGTCCTCGTCGGAGATCTCGACGGCGTCGACCTCGACCTCGATGCCGGAGTAGTCCGGGATCTCGATGGTCGGGCGGACGTCGACCTCAGCGGTGAAGCTGAGGGTCTCGTTGTCCTTCAGCTCGGTGATGTCGACCTCGGGCTGGCCGAGGACGTTGAGCTCCGCCTCGTTGACCGCCTCGGTGTAGAACTTCGGGAGGGCGTCGTTGACGGCCTCCTCCAGCACCGCACCGCGGCCGAACCGCTGGTCGATGACGCGGGCCGGGATCTTGCCCTTGCGGAAGCCCTTCACCGTGACCTGCTGGTTGATCTTCTTGTACGCCGCGTCGAGGCTGTCCTTGAGCTCCTCGAAGGGCACCTCGACAGTGAGCCGAACCCGGGTCGGGTTCAGGGTCTCCACGGCGCTCTTCACGGTTCGGTCTCCTTGTGGGCTGACTGCTTGGGTTTCTGCCCGGTCGAGAGACACACGGGCACACAGCTTGCATAGTAACGGCACGCGGGAGCCGACCCACAATGCGATCTTGAAAGACGGGCCGAAGACAGCCCGCGGAGCGTGCGCATCCGGATCTTCGGCCCGGGAACCGGCCACTGAGCTGGAGAGATCCTGCTGGTCGGGGTGGCGGGATTTGAACCCACGGCCTTCCGCTCCCAAAGCGGACGCGCTACCAAGCTGCGCCACACCCCGTCGGTGCGACACGTAGGGTACATGCCCGCAGGCAGTGCGGCGCCCGCTTATCGGGGGCGCGCGAGGGGGGTGTGCGGCGAGGCGCCGCGACCCGCTACGATGCATGCCGTGCCGCGCTCGCTGACCTGCGAGTCGCTGTGCGATCCGTGCGGGCGTAGCTCAATGGTAGAGCCCTAGTCTTCCAAACTAGCTACGCGGGTTCGATTCCCGTCGCCCGCTCCATGGCCTCCGGCCCGGCGCCCAGATTCGCTTCTGGGCGCCGGGCCGGAGGCTTTTTTTCATGCCCTCGTCCGCGCCCGCGCGGGGCTCAGGGGTCGCGTACGTCGACGCTGTAGACGGAGCGGATGCCGTAGGGGACGTAGAGGGCGTCGCCGACGAGGGTCGGCGGGACGCCGGAGACCACGCCCAGGACGCCACCGGCGATCTCGGAGCCGGGGCGGGTCCACCGCACGTCCCCCGTCCTGGGGTCGAGGGCCGCGAGACGGCCTCCGGGAGAGGCGACGAAGACGTACTCCTCCGAGACGAGCGGCGGGCCGGGGAACTCCACTCCGGAGTCGCTCTCCCACTTCAGGCGACTCCTCAGCGGGTCGACGGCGCGCACGCCGCCGCCTTGGCGCGTGAAGTAGAGGGTGCCCCGGCTGAGGGTCACCTCGCTCGCGGGCGGCTCCAGGGGCAGCGGCAGAGGGTCCGGAGAACGGGTGTCCACGTCGACGGTCAGGATCCCGGTGCCCTTCTCCTCCAGGTCGGAGCTGACGAAGACAAGGCGGTCAGCACTGCGGCCGACGAGCTCCTGCTGTCCGTCGAGCGTGACGGTCCAGCTCAGCCCGCCGTCGGACGGGGCGACGCGGTGGACACGGGTGACGTCCCCGCGCTTGCTGTCGGCGTAGCAGAGCAGATAACCATCACCGGCGGCCATGGCCACCTGACAGGTCGCGTCCTCGTCCGGGCGCTCCGGCAGGGGGCGCTTCCAGCGCGGCTCGCCGTCGGACTCCCTCAGCAGGGCGTACGAGGTTCCCGCGGCGCCGTCCACGGTGAGGATGCCGTCGTCCGTGTACGCCGCGTGCCCGCTGACGTCCGGATCGGGGTCCGGCGGCTGCGCGTTGGGGCCGCGCTCGGTGGGGTGGGTCCACAGGACCTTGCCGATCCGGGCGTCGACGGCCTGGATGGCGTAGTTGTTGTCAGGGTCGCTGTCGTCCTTGCCACTGGTGATCTGGTTATTCGCGTAGACGAAGACACGACGGCCCGAGGCGCCGATGACCGCGCCTTCGGCATTCGAGACCTGGCTCACGCTGGTGTTGACGGGCAGGCTCCACTCCTTCTTGCCGGTGGCGAGGGAGAGCCGTACGGCCTTGACGTCGTCGCCCGCACAGATGAGCCCGCCAGCCACCGCGGCGCAGCCGCTGAAGGAGCCGCCCGGGGTGTCGTCCTCGCTGACGACCTGGTGCTGCCAGGCCCGCCAGCCGTCGGGCAGATCGCTGGGCGGGCTGCCGCCCGTCAGCCACAGGACGAGCCCGGTGGTGAGGCCGGCGAGCAGGGCGCCCACCGCCGACGCGGCGATCACGAGCCGGCGTCTTCGCCGCGGAGCGGCGGCGGGCGGGTCCTGCGCCTCCGCGAACAGCCGCGGCGGCACGGGGTCGCCCCGCAGTACGGCGAGGAGTTCGTCGGGGGTGGGGCGTTCCTTGGGGTGTTTGGCCAGGCAGAGGGTGACCAGGGCGCGCAGGTCGTCCGGTACGTCGTCGAGTCTGGCGTCGCCCTCGACCACGCGGGTCGCGGTCTCGTAGGGGGAGACGTCGTCGAAGGGGCCGCGCCCCGTGGCCGCGTGGACCAGGACCGAGCCGAGGGAGAAGACGTCGGACGCGGGGCCCACGTCGCGGGGCGAGGTGAGCTGCTCGGGGGACATGTACGGCGGGGTGCCCATGACGCGGCCGGTCTGGGTGAGGGGGTCGCCCGCGAGGGCCTCGGCGGCGCGGGAGACGCCGAAGTCGATGACGCGGGGGCCGTCTTCGGCCAGCATCACGTTGGCCGGTTTCAGATCACGGTGGACGACACCCACGCGGTGGATGTCACGCAGGGCCTCGGCGAGGCCCGCCGCGAGTTCCAGGAGGCGCTCCGCGGGCAGCGGGCCGTGGCGGCGCACGTGCTCGCCCAGGTTCTCGCCGGGGATGTAGAGGGTGGCCATCCACGGGCTCGGCGCGTCCGCGTCGGCGTCCACGACGGGAGCCGTGAAGGCGCCGCTGACCTGCCGCGCGGCCTCGACCTCGCGGCGGAACCGGGTGCGGAATTCCGGATCGTCGGCGTACTGCGCGTGCACGACCTTGACCGCGAGGCGGCGCCCGGACGCGGAGCGCGCGAGATAGACGACACCCATCCCGCCCGAACCGAGGCGGTCCACGACCGGATAGCCGCCGACCTCCTCGGGATCCGTTTCCCGCAGCGCCACCGCTCCCAGACCCCCCAGCGTCGCCGTGGCCGGCCGTCAGCCGTCAGAACTGTATGTCTCCGATGGTCTCCGCCAAGGAGTTGAGTAGCTCCTGGATGTCGTCTGCCATTCCCGTCGAGGCGAGGGTGAAGCCGAAAGTCGCCGCGACGATGGCGGGCCATACCTTGATGTTCCCCTGACGAATCATCAAGACGAGGACGATCGCCAACAGCAGTACCACTGACAGCGAAATGGCCACACTCATCACACCCTAGGTCGGTCGCTCTCCCGCCCGGGGGGTACGGCCCCGCACACCCCCGCCAGGAACCATCGTGCCACCAACAGGACCGCCCTATGCGGCCGGTGACACATCGTCGGCCACGCGTTGACCAGTGACGCACCCGTCCCGCGCGTGCCGCGGAGGGCCGCGGGGCACGTGCCGCACGGGCGCCACCCGCATCCGTACGGCAATTCGACGGCTCCACCGGAGGGCGAATTCGACGTGATCGTTTCCATGGCCAGCCATCGCCCGGCGGCCGTGCGCGGCGGTGCCCGCACCAGTAGTTCACCAGGAATTCGAATGGTGGCCGAAAGCACATCCGGCGGGTTCCCATAACCCATCACGGGCCGATCAACCGGACATTTCACCAGAGTCACCCGCAGGCGTTATGCACGATTTAAGCGGTACGAGTGGTGACGTATCGGACAGCGATCAGTGAGTTTTCGGTCTTTCGCGCCGGGTACCCGAAGCCTAATTGCGGGAACCCGGCCGAGCGGTGGTCAGCCGTACCGGCCGGTGTTGTCCGCATCGCGGCGAGCGTATTGGCGGGGCATTGCACGGATGAATGAACCGAGAGTTTTACGGGAAGAGCGGCGCGGCGCTAAGGTGCGCCAGATGTTCCACGCTGCCATGACCCCCGTAAGCGCAGTGCGGTCCCGGATCGTCCCCCCGAGCTCTGGGTGGGAGGGCCTGTGACGAACTCCGTGCAGCCGCACGGCCGGCACCGGGCACCGCTGCCCCCCGTACAGGAGACGGCCGCCACGGCTCCCGGCCGCACCGCCCCGCACTCCCCCGGACACGCTTCTCCCCACGCTCTCCACTCCCTCCGCTCTTCCCGTCCCGCCGCTCCCGCCCAGCGCTCCGGCACCGGCCCCGCCAAGCAGCGCGACGCGTTCTTCGACAACGCCAAGTACCTGGCGATCGTGCTCGTCGCGATGGCCCACGCGTGGGAGCCGCTGACGGACCACAGCCGTACCGCCGAGGCGCTGTACATGACCGTGTACACGTTTCACATGCCGGCCTTCATCCTGATCTCCGGCTATTTCTCCCGCAGTTTCGACATGCGGGCCGACCGGCTCACACGCCTGGTGACCGGCGTCGCCGTGCCGTACGTCGTCTTCGAGATCGCCTACACCTTCTTCAAGCGGTGGGCGGACGACGACCCGACGCAGCCGATCAGCCTGCTGGACCCCTGGTATCTGACCTGGTTCCTGATCGCCCTGTTCGTGTGGCGCCTGACGGTCCCGCTGTGGAAGGTCGTGCGCTGGCCGGTGCCGCTCGCGCTGTGCGTGGCGCTGCTCGCCGTCATCTCCCCCGACATCGGTGACGACCTGGACCTCCAACGGGTCCTGCAGTTCATGCCGTTCTTCGTCCTCGGCCTGTTCCTGAAGCCCGAGCACTTCCAGCTGGTGCGGCGGCGCGAGGTCCGGATCCTGTCGGTGCCCGTCTTCGCCTGCGCGGTCCTGCTCGCCTACTGGGCGGCGCCGCGGATGACGTCGGTGTGGTTCTACCGGCGCGAGAGCGCCCAGGAGCTGGGCGTGCCGTGGTGGGTCGGCGTCGTCATGACGCTGGCGCTCTTCGGCTGCTCCGTGGTGCTCACCGCGTGCTTCTTCGCGTGGGTGCCGCGGCGGAAGATGTGGTTCACCGTCCTCGGCGCCGGCACCCTGTACGGGTATCTGCTGCACGGGTTCCTCGCGAAGGGCTCCCGGTTCTGGGGCTGGTTCGAGGACTACCCGTGGCTGCACCGGCCGGTGGGTGAGGTGTTCGTCTCCGTGGTGGCCGCGGCGGTGGTCACGGCGCTGTGCACGCCGGTGGTGCGGCGGGTGTTCCGCTTCGCGATGGAGCCCCGGATGGAGTGGGCGTTCCGCCGGGACGCGACCGAGGTCGCCCGCGAGCGGGCGGGGTCGTCCGCCCGCTAGGCCCCCCTGAGCGCACAGCCCCAGGCCACCAGTTGCTCGGAGCCTGGGGCTGTGCCCCTTCCGTCAGGCCGAGGCCCGCAGCGCCGCCCGGGCCGGGAGGGCCGTGGCCAGGAGTCCCAGGAGGACCGCCGAGCCCGCGAAGGACGCGTACAGCAGCGGCGGGATGTACGGGGACTCGCCGGTGAGGCCCTTCATCATCGGCACCAGCGTGGCCAGCGCGATGGCCGTGCCGATGATCACGCCCGCGCCGGTCACGAGCAGCGCCTCCCAGCGGATCATCCGCATGATCTGGCCGCGGGTCGAGCCGATCAGGCGCAGCATGCCGAGCTCGCGGCGGCGGTCGAGGACCGTCATCACCAGCGTGTTGACGGCGGCGACGGCCGCGAAGCCGCCGAGGACGGCCGCCATGACGCGGTTGGCCCAGGCGCCGACCTGCCGGTCGAGGGACTGGGCGGCGGTGTAGCCGTCCCGGTCCTCGACCGTGCCGAGGGACCGCAGCGCGGCCGTCGTGCCGCCCTTCGTCCAGATCTCCGTGTCGAGGGCGGCCGTGACGTGCCGGCGCACCTCGGCCGCGGGCAGCGTGACCTGGGACAGGCCGAGGCCCCGCTCGTACGTCGCCGCCACCGTCGGCCGGATCTTCGTGCCGTCGGGCAGGCGCAGCTCGACGCGGTCGCCGGTCTTCAGGTGTGCGGAGGTCGCGAGGTTCGCGTCCAGGCCGATCTCGCCCTCGCGGAGGGTCAGTTCGCCGCTCTTCACGTTCAGGTCCTGCACCTCGGCGAGGTCCGCGGCGGAGCCCGTGACGCCCTGGGCGGACGCGGTCTGCAGCCAGCGGTCGCCGCCGGAGCCCATGGGGATGAGGACGGACGTCTTCAACAGGCCGACCGCCGAGGTCACTTCGGGGGCCTCGGCCGCCTCGCGCACGGCGCCGGGGCCGAAGCCCGCGTCGGACGTGACGATGTGGTCGGCGGTGATGCCGTCCCGCTGCTGGTCCGCCGCCACCTTGTCCTCGCTGGTGTGCATGAAGACGAGCGTGGAGGCGAACGCCATGGCGAGCACGATCGGGGTGATGGCGGAGGCCAGCCTGCGGGCGTTGGAACGGGAGTTGGCGGCCGCCAGGGACGCGGAGGCGCCCGCGCCGCGCAGCGGCAGGCCGAAGAGGCCCGCGCAGCCGCGCGCCACCAGCGGGCCGAGCAGCGCCACGGCCAGCATGAACAGCATGACGACGCCGAGGGCCGCGTTCGCCGCGTCGTCGCCGGTCGCGGTGGCGGCGATCCGGGAGAGGACGATGCCGCCGACGGTCGCGGCGACGCCGAGCGGCGTCCGGATCCAGCCGGGCCGCAACCGCTCCACCGAGGCCTCGCTGAGGGCCTGGCCCGGCTTGATGCGGGAGGGGCGGCGCGCGGCCAGGTACCCGGCGAACAGGGCGGTGAGCACGGCCGTGCCCGCCGCGACGAGGAGCGGGATCCAGGACACGGCGAGGTCGACGGCCTCCGGGACGGCGCCGCGGTCCTTGAGCTGGCCGAACCACCAGCTCGCCAGGGCGATGCCGGGCAGGCAGCCGACGACGCCCGCGAGCGGAGCGACGAGCAGGGTCTCGGTGGCGATGGTGCGGCGCACCTGCCGGGGGGTCGTGCCGATCGCGCGCAGGAGGGCGAACTCCCGGGCCCGCTGGCCGACGGAGAGCGCGACGGTGCCCGCCGCGGTGAAGACGGCGACCAGCGCGGCGATGCCGCCGAAGGAGCCGCCGAGGCCGGTGAGCAGTTCCTCGGCGCCGACGAGCGAGGGGTCCTCGACGCCGCCGCGGTCCTCGCCCGTGTACACCTTCGCCTTGTCCCCGAGGGCCTTGGCGACCTGCGACTCCAGCGCCGCGTCGGTGACGCCGGCCTTGGGCAGGACCGCGATCGCGTCGACGCGGCCCGGGTGCCCGGAGGCGCGGACCGCATCGGCGTCGCTGAACCAGACGGTGGGCCCGGCGGCGCCGCCGACCGTGCCGGACACGCGCACGTGGCGCGGTCCGTCCGCCGTCGTCAGCGTCACGCGGTCGCCGACGCGGGCCCCGGTGCCCGCCAGGACCGCCTCGCCCGCGGCGGGCGCGCGGCCCGCCGTGAGCTTCTCGCCGGTGAAGGCGGTGGCGCCCCAGCCGTGCGCGGTCAGGGCCTTGTCGCCGCCCTTCGCCGCGAGCGCGACGGGGAAGGTGACGTCCGCGACGGCCGTGCGCGCGCCGGGCACCGCCGCGGCCTTCGCCAGGAGGGAGCCGTCCAGGCGGGCGCGGTCCGGGACGGGCTCGGTGGAGGCGCTGTCGCCGCTGCCGTAGTGGACCCGCTGGTCGGCGGCGGCCACGACGGGCGCGTCCGCGTAACGGGCGGGCGGCACGGAGGCGCGCAGGCCCGTCTCCAGGAGGATGCCGCAGGCGGACACGATCAGCGACGCCATCATCAGCGCGACGAACGTGCCCACGAACGCGGCGGGTTTGAAACGGACGGCCGCGCGGGCCAGGCCGTTCGGGACGAAGCTCATGCCGCCGCCGCTCCCGCGTACGTGGGCGCGGCGGCGGGCACGGTGAGCGCGCGCATCCGGTCCGTGATCAGCGCGGCCGACGCGCCCTCCAGGCGGTCGACGATCGCGCCGTCGGCCAGGAACAGCGTGCGGTCCGCGTACGCGGCGGCGGCCGGGTCGTGGGTGACCATCACCACGGTGGCGCCCATGCCGTCGACGGCAGAGCGCAGCAGGCCGAGGATCTCCGCGGCCGTGGTGGTGTCCAGGGCGCCCGTCGGCTCGTCGGCGAACACCACGTCCGGCTCGGTCACCAGGGCGCGGGCGATCGCGACGCGCTGCTGCTGGCCGCCGGAGAGCTGGCCGGGGCGGCGCCTGCCCTTGTCGCCGAGGCCCACGCGGGCCAGCACGTCGGCGGCCTTGCGGTGGTCGGGGCGGTGGCCCGCGAGGCGCATCGGCAGGAGGACGTTCTGCTCGACGGTGAGCGAGGGCAGCAGGTTGAAGGCCTGGAACACGAAGCCCAGGCGGGTGCGGCGCAGGGCCGTCAGCTTGTTCTCGCCCATGCCGGTGATCTCGGTGCCGCCGAGGTGGACCGTGCCGCCGGTGGGGCGGTCCAGGCCCGCCGCGCACTGCAGGAACGTGGACTTGCCGGAGCCCGAGGGGCCCATCACGGCGGTGAAGCTGCCGCGGGGCAGGGCGAGGTCCACGCCGCGCAGGGCGTGTACGGCGCGGGTGCCGCGGCCGTACTGGCGGCGGACGCCGCGCAGCTCCACCGCCCAGTCGGCCGGGGCGGTGTGCGGTGCCCTCTGCTCGGGGGCGGGGGGTGCGCTCCGCTCGCCCCGCTGCCTCTTCCTGCGCAGCCCCATGGCTTGCCCAGCCCTTCCGTAGTCCTGTCCGTGCTCGATGCATCGAACCTACGGATCCGGGGGTGGGCCGGGCCATGAGGTGCACCGGCGAATAGAGGGTGGGGTTTCCCCCACCTGCCCCAGCCTTTTCGGCGCTCCGCGCCTCGTCCTCAAACGCCGGACGGGCTGAATATCACCTCGGCCGAGCACCGAACGACAACGTGCAAGCCGCTAGGTCGGGGCCGGGCCGGGGCGCTGGGGCAGGTACGGGTGGGCGGGTGGGAGAGAGGGCGGTTCGGGGCCCAGGGGCCAGGTCAGGCGTCGCGGCAGAGGAGCAGGAGCGCCCTGTCGTCGTTGACGTCCTTGGCCACGGCCTCGATGAGGTGCCACGCGGCCCCGTGGAAGCCCCCGGCCACGTACCGGTCGGCCTCACCGGTGAGGCGGTCGATGCCCTCGCCGATGTCGCGGTCGGCGGTCTCGACGATGCCGTCGGTGAACAGCATCAGGACGTCGCCGGGGCGCAAGGACCCCTTGACGGGGTCGAACTGGGCGCCGTCGTAGACGCCGAGGAGGGGGCCCTCCCCCGCCTTCTCCTCCCAGCGCCCCGTCCCCGCGCTGAGCTGGAGCGCGGGCAGGTGCCCCGCGGAGAGCAGCTCGTAGTCGCCGGTCTCCAGGTCGAGGACGAGGTGGATGGACGTGGCGAAGCCCTCGTCCCAGTCCTGGCGGAGCAGATAGCCGTTGGCGGCGGGCAGGAAGGCGTGCGGCGGCAGCGAGCCGAGCAGGCCGCCGAAGGCGCCGGACAGGAGCAGGGCCCTGGACCCGGCGTCCATGCCCTTGCCTGAGACGTCCGTGAGGACGACCTCCAGGGTGCGGCCGCCGTTGGTGCGGGCGGCCACGACGAAGTCGCCGGAGAAGGACTGCCCGCCCGCGGGGCGCAGGGCCATCTCGCGGTGCCAGCCGCGCGGCAGCTTCGGCAGCTTGCTCTGCACGCGGATGCGCTCGCGCAGGTCGAAGAGCATCGTTCCGCCGCCGCGCCACGGCACGCCGACCCGGCTGCGGAACTGGGCGATGAGCAGGCCGAAGAACCCGCAGGCGGCGACGGTCAGGACGGTGCCGGGAGTCACCCGCGCCGGGCCCTCGGTGTAGGGCCCGAGCCGGGCGGACTCCACGATGAGGGCGGCCGCGGACGCGGCGTACAGACCGAGGAGGCTGGAGGGCCTCAGCAGCAGCCCGCCCGCGACGATCGGCAGGACGAGGACGGAGGGCGAGAACCACACCGGGTTGACGATCGTGCAGACGGTGATCACCGGCACGGTCAGGAGCAGCGCGGCGAGCGCCACCCAGTCCGAGCCGTCGCCCCGGAAGTAGTCCACCCCGGATTTGCGCAGGCCTATGCGGGCCCGGTGCAGTCGCTTCTTCATCCGGGCCGGGAACGTCTCGGCTGCGGCGCGCCGCTCACGCGGGGTGCGCCGCTCGCGCCTGTCTCGTCGTACCGCCATTGCTCGTGGACCCTATCCACCGGGCCAGGCGCTTCGCACGGGAGGTACCTCTTGTCCCCCTTCAGGGGCACCTCGCCCGTATCTCCGCTCCCAGCGTCCACACGCGCGTTCCGGTACGCGGAAAACGAGTCGCCGCGCCCCAGGAGCCCTGGTAGGCATGGCATATGACAGCAGAATTGCGGGAGTTGGGCCAGAGCGATTGGGACCGCTGGTACGGAACGCTGGAGCGGGCCTTCGGCGGGCTCCACGAGGCGCCGGAGGAGCGCGAGCTGTGGGACGCGCTGACGGAGTGCGACCGCTCCCTCGGACTCTGGGACGGCGAGGAGTGCGTCGGCACGGCCGGGGCCTTCAGCTTCCGCATGACGGTGCCGGGCGGGGCCCTGGTGGACACGGCGGGCGTCACGATGGTGAGCGTGGCGGCCACGCACCGCCGCCGCGGCCTGCTGACCTCGATGATGCGTCGGCAACTCGACGACCTGCGCGAGCGCGGGGACGCCCTCGCGGTCCTGACGGTCTCCGAGCCCGCGATCTACGGCCGCTTCGGGTACGGCGTGGCGACCTGGTCGCTCCGGGCGTCGATCGACACGACGCGGGTGCGCCTCACGGTGCCCGAGGGCACGGACGAGGTGCGGCTGCGGTACGCGGTGCCGGCCGAGGTCACCGATGCCTGTGAGGCGGTGTACGCGCGCGTGGTGCCCGGCCGTCCCGGCATGTTGGCGCGGCAGCCGGGCTGGGAGCGCCTTCCGGTCCTCGACCCGGAGCGGGACCGCGACGGCGCCTCGCCGTTGCAGTGCGTGCTCGCGGAGCGCGCCGGTGAGGTCATCGGGTACGCGTACTTCGCGGTCAAGCCCGACTGGGACGCGCGGGGCCCGCAGGGCGTGGTCCTGGTGCGCGCCGTGGAGGCCCTGGACCCGGCGGCGTACGCGGCGCTGTGGCGCTTCCTCTGCGACATCGACCTGACCTCGCGGATCGAGGCGCTCAACCGCCCGGTGGACGACCCGCTGCTGCACCTCGTGTCGGACGTGCGGCGGTGCGGCCTCGTGACGCGGGACTCGCTGCACCTGCGTCTGGTGGAGGTCGGCGCGGCCCTGGAGGCGCGCGCGTACCGGACGCCGGTGGACGTGGTCCTGGACGTCGCGGACGCGTTCTGTCCGTGGAACGAGGGGCGCTGGCGGCTCACGGGCGACCCGAAGGGCGCCTCCTGCAAGCGCGTCGACGACGACGCGCCCGCCGACCTCGCCCTGTCCGTGCGCGAGCTGGGCTCGGCGTATCTGGGCGGCGTGTCCCTCGCGGAGCTGGCCTGGGCGGGCCGGGTGCGGGAGCTGCGTCCCGGCGCCCTGGCGGAGGCGAGCCTCGCCTTCGGCTCCGGGGCCGCGCCCTGGCTGCCCCACCCGTTCTAGGACGGCGCGCCGCCCCCGCGCTGGCACTTCGGGCACCAGAACAAGTTGCGGGCGGCGAGATCGGCGGTGCGGATCTCGCCGCCACAGATGTGGCAGGCCATCCGGGCTCTGCGGTACACGTACACCTCGCCGCCGTGGTCGTCCACGCGCGGCGGGCGGCCCATCGCCTCGGGGGTGTGCTCGGGCCGCACGGTGTCGATGCGGTTGTTGCGCACGCCCTCGCGCATCAGGTCCACCAGGTCCGCCCAGATCGCCGTCCACTGGCGGTGCGTGAGGTCCTTGCCGGGCGTGTACGGGTCGATGCCGTGGCGGAAGAGGACCTCGGCCCGGTAGACGTTGCCGACGCCCGCGATGACCTTCTGGTCGAGCAGGAGGGCGGCGATGGTGGTGCGGCTGCGGGAGACGCGGCGCCAGGCCCGGTCCGGGTCGTTCTCGCCGTCCTGGGGGCGCAGCGGGTCCGGGCCGAGGCGGGCGTGTATCTCCTGCTTCTCGCCGTCGGTGATCAGCGCGCAGGTGGTGGGGCCGCGGAGGTCGCTGTAGTGGGTGCCGTTCGCCAGGCGGAGGCGGACCGTGTCGGTGGGGGGCGGGGCGGGGGCGTCGCCGAAGGCGTACTTGCCGAACAGGCCCAGGTGGATGTGGATCCAGCCGGTCACGGCGAAGCCGAGGAAGAGGTGCTTGCCGTGCGCTTCGGCGGTCTCCAGGGGCTGGCCGGTCACGAGGGCGGCGCCGTCGGAGAACTTGCCCTGGGGGCTGGTGGCCCGCACGGGGTGCCCCTGGAACCGGCTCCGGTGATCGGCCGCGAGCCGGTGGATGGTGTGCCCTTCCGGCACGGTGTCGCCTCCTGTCGGGGGCCCTCACGGGCGGCGCCCCGGACCCGCCCCGGAACGTCGGGGGTGGGTCCGGGGCGCCCCGCGACGGGTCAGGCCTGCGGGTGGTGGGGCGGGATCGGGGGCAGCTCGCCCGAGGTCTCGTAGCGCGCCAGCATCTTGATGCGGCGGGTGTGCCGCTCCTCACCGGAGTACGGCGTGGCGAGGAAGATCTCGACGAACTTGGTCGCCTCCTCCTCGGTGTGCATCCGCCCGCCGATGGAGATCACGTTCGCGTCGTTGTGCTCGCGCCCGAGCGCCGCCGTCTGCTCGCTCCAGGCCAGGGCCGCCCGTACGCCCTTCACCTTGTTCGCGGCGATCTGCTCCCCGTTGCCGGAGCCGCCGATGACGATGCCGAGGGACTCGGGGTCCGCGGCCGTCCGCTCCGCGGCGCGGAGGCAGAAGGGCGGGTAGTCGTCCTGGGCGTCGTAGAGGTGGGGCCCGCAGTCGACGGGCTCGTGGCCGTGGGCCTTGAGCCATTCGACGAGGTGGTTCTTGAGTTCGTAACCGGCATGATCGGAGCCGAGGTACACGCGCATGGGACCGAGTGTGGCATGCGCGGCGCCGTGCGCCGCCGCGGGGCCGGTCCTCGGCGCCCGCCCAGGGCTCTTCGGCCGCCGATTGGTGCAGGCCAATGCGGGTGTCCGGTCATCGTCAGTGACCGATCGTTCACTCTCCATTCCGCTGAATACAACGATCCGGAGACGGGCCTTTCGTCCCGTACGCCCATGCGCTTTTAATGCGGAAGCTCTTGCCCGTGAACCAAAGGATCTGCCTATGACCTCGCAACCGTCCCTTGCGAAGGAAGACAGCACCCCCAGCGGGCCCGTGAAATCCCAGCCGGGGAGCGGGAACGGCGACGGTGACGGCCTCAAGGCCGGTCTCAAGAACCGCCATCTGTCCATGATCGCCATCGGTGGCGTGATCGGAGCGGGTCTGTTCGTCGGGTCCGCCTCCGGCATCAAGGCCGCGGGCCCCGCGATCCTGGTGTCGTACGCGCTCGTGGGCACCATGGTCGTGCTCGTGATGCGGATGCTCGGCGAGATGGCCGCGGCGCGGCCGTCCTCCGGTTCCTTCTCGGCCTACGCCGACCAGGCCCTCGGGCGCTGGGCGGGCTTCACCATCGGCTGGCTGTACTGGTTCTTCTGGGTCGTGGTGCTCGCCGTCGAGGCGACCGCCGGTGCCGTGATCCTCAACGAGTGGGTGCCCGCGGTTCCGCAGTGGGGCTGGGCGCTCATCGTGATGGTGGTGCTCACCGCCACCAACCTGGTCTCGGTCGGCTCCTACGGCGAGTTCGAGTTCTGGTTCGCGGGCATCAAGGTCGTGGCGATCGGCGGCTTCGTCCTCATCGGCATGCTCGCCGTGTTCGGCGTCCTGCCCGGCTCGGACAACCCGGGCGACGGCTTCAAGCACCTCACCGACGCGGGCGGCTTCATGCCCAACGGCGCGGGCGCGATCCTCACCGGCGTCCTGATGGTGGTCTTCTCCTTCATGGGCTCCGAGATCGTCACGCTCGCCGCCGGCGAGTCGGAGGACCCTCAGCGCGCCGTCACCAAGGCCACGAACAGCGTCATCTGGCGCATCGGCGTCTTCTACCTCGGCTCGATCTTCGTCGTCATCACGCTCCTGCCGTGGAACGACAAGTCGATCGTCAAGGACGGCTCCTACGTGGCCGCGCTGAACTCGATCGGCATCCCGCACGCCGGTCAGGTCATGAACGTGATCGTCCTGACGGCCGTGCTCTCCTGCCTCAACTCCGGCCTGTACACCGCCTCCCGCATGGCCTTCTCGCTCGGTGAGCGCGGCGACGCCCCGAAGGCGTTCGCCCGCACCACCTCGGCGGGCGTGCCGCGCACGGCGATCCTCGGCTCGGTCGTCTTCGGCTTCGCCGCCGTGTGGTTCAACTACCAGTGGCCGAAGACCGTCTTCGACTTCCTGCTGAACTCCTCCGGCGCCGTCGCCCTGTTCGTCTGGCTCGTCATCTGCTTCACGCAGCTGAGGATGCGCGGCATCATCCTGCGCGAGCAGCCGGAGAAGCTCGTCGTGAAGATGTGGCTGTTCCCGTATCTGACCTGGGTCACCATCGGGATGATCTCGTTCGTGATCGTCTACATGCTGTACGACGACGCCGGGCGCAAGCAGATGGTGCTCTCGCTGCTCGTCGGCGCCCTGGTCCTGGGCATCGCCCTGGTGCGCGAGAAGGTCGCACCGCGGGAGCGGGTCTCCGAGTAACAGCGAGCGGTACCGAGGGATTCACGGCGGCGGGGTGCCGCCCGGGTTCGGCCCGGGCGGCACCCCGCCGCCGTCTGTCACGCCGTCTGTCGTACGCGGCGCGGCGGCGAGTTGACGAAGGCACGGAAAACTTGTCGGTACCTGTCAGGCTTTGGCGGCAGGGTGACCTTCGTCAGCACGAACGCCGCACACCAGGCACGACGGAGGCAGCCCCGTGGCACTCAGCGACCCCCTCGCACAGCGACTCACCTTCCGCCCCGGACAGGAGGGGTACGAGGACGAGATCGCGGGATTCCAGACGGGTTTCACCCAGGAGCCGGACATCGTCGTCGCCGCGTCGGACGCCGACGACGTCGTGGCCGCCGTGCGGTACGCGGCCGAGGCGGGCCTGCCCGTCGGCGTGCAGGCCACCGGGCACGGGCTGCCGGACGCGGCCCGGGGTGGCGTCCTGATCAGCACCCGCCGGATGGACTCCGTGGAGGTCGACGCGGCGGCCCGCACGGTCCGGGTCGGAGCCGGGGTGCGCTGGGCCCACGTCGTGGCGGCCGCCGCGGAGCACGGCCTGGCCCCGCTGAACGGCTCGGCGCCGAGCGTCGGCGTCGTGTCGTACACGCTCGGCGGCGGCGTCGGCATCCTGGCGCGGGAGTTCGGCTACGCGGCCGACCACGTGCGCTCGGTGGACGTCGTGACGGCCGACGGCGAGCTGCGGCACGTGACCGCGGCGAGCGAGCCCGAGCTGTTCTGGGGCCTGCTCGGCGGCGGCGCGAACCTCGGCGTGGTGACCGCCCTGGAGATCGGCCTGGTGCCGGTGGCGCGCCTGTACGGCGGCGCCCTCGCCTTCGACGGCCGCGAGGTCGACCCGGCGGCGCTCCTGCGCGGCTACGCCGCCTGGACCGAGACCGTGCCCGACGAGCTGACCTCGTCCGTCGCCGCCCTGGTCTACCCGGACGTCCCGCAGCTCCCGCCGCATCTGCGGGGCCGCTATCTGGTGAGCGTCCGCATCGCCTACACCGGCCCGGCCGAGGACGGCGAGCGCCTGGTGGCGCCGCTGCGCGCGCTCGGGCCCACCGTCTCGGACGGCCTGCGCGAGATGCCGTACGCGGAGAGCCACACGATCCACAACGACCCGGACTTCCCGCACGCCTACTACGGCGACAACCTGATGCTGACCGAGCTCGACCTGGCGGGCGCCGAGCGGCTGCTCGCGCTCACCGGGCCCGCCGCGGACCACATGCACGTCGTCCAGCTCAACCACCTGGGCGGCGCGCTCGCCCGCCCCGTCGGCCACGACAACGCCGTGCCGCACCGCGCCGCGGCCTGGGCGGTGCGGCTCCTGTCCCCCCTTGAGGGCACGGACCGCGCGGCCCTGCGGGAGCTGTACGCGCGGGCGTTCGCCCCGCTGGCGCCGCACGCCGTCGGCCGGTCGGTGAACTTCGCGCTCGCGGGCGGCGACCGCCCCGACGGCGTGTACGACGCGGACACGCAGAAGAGGCTCGCCGGGCTGAAGGCCACGTACGACCCGGCGAACCTCTTCAGGCGGAACTACGGCGTCGGCTGAGCCGCCCGGCTCAGCCCCTGTCGCCGAGCAGCTTCCACGACAGCGGCAGCGCGCCCATGGCGAGGGCGGCCTTGAGGGCGTCACCGATGAGGAACGGGGTGAGGCCCGCGGCGACCGCCTCGGTCAGGGACATGCCGGTGGACGCGGCCAGGTACGGCACGCCGACGCCGTAGATGATCGCGGAGCCGAGGACCATCGTCCCGGCGGTGCGCAGCACGTTCCGGTCGGCGCCGCGCCGGGCCAGGGAGCCCACCGCGGCGGCGGCGAGCATCATGCCGAGGACGTAGCCGAACGAGGGCATCCCGTAGCCGGACTTCGCCTCGGCGAACCACGGCACGCCCGCCATGCCCACCAGGGCGTACAGCGCGAGCGACAGGAAGCCGCGGCGCGCGCCGAGCGCCGTGCCGACCAGGAGCGCGGCGAAGGTCTGCCCCGTCACCGGCACCGGCGAGCCCGGCACGGGCACGGAGATCTGGGCGGCCAGGCCGGTGAGCGCGGCGCCGCCGATCACGAGGGTCGCGTCGCGCAGGCGGGAGGCGGGGATCAGGTCGGCCAGGACCTGGCCCGGACGGGTGGTGGCGGCGGCTGTGCTCATCGGGACTCCGCGGTTCTGGGGCGTCGGGGGGCGGGTGATGCGTGGGACGAAGAGACCCTAACCCCGGGGCGGGCGCCCCATCAGGGGGCGTGGATGACAAAGGGAGCGGCTCCGGCTTGGTGGGCTCCGTACAAAGGGAGCGGCCCACACCCGGCAGGGCGTGATGCTGGTCACTGAGGTCAGGAATGCCGGGGCCGGGTTTTGCGTTCGCCGGTGCGCGCCGGAGAGACTGTAGATTCTCACCAACTCTGTCCCGAGCACCCTGAGCGCCCCGAGCACCCTGAGAGTCAGCTGAGCCCGATGCACGATCAACAGCGGCCCGACTCGGGGGTGCCCTCGACGGCTCCCGCGGACCCCTTCGCCCCCTCCGAGCCCCTCGGCGGCGGCCTCAAGCAGCGCCATCTGACGATGCTGGGCCTCGGCGGTGTCATCGGGGCCGGCCTGTTCGTCGGTTCGGGCGCCGGGATCGCGGTCGCCGGGCCCGGCATCGTCCTGTCGTATCTGATCGCGGGCGCGCTCGCGATGTGCGTGATGCGGATGCTCGGCGAGATGTCGGCGGCGATGCCCGCGTCGGGCGCGTTCTCCGTGCACGCCGAGCGGGCCCTCGGCCGCTGGGCCGGGTTCTCGGTCGGCTGGATGTACTGGTTCCTGCTCGTCGTCGTGCTCGCCGTGGAGGCGACCGGCGCGGCGCGGATCGCGCACGCGTGGGCGCCGGGCGTCCCGCAGTGGGCGTGGGTGCTCCTCTTCATGGTGTTCTTCACCGGCGCCAACCTGTCGGCGGTGAAGAACTTCGGCGAGTTCGAGTTCTGGTTCGCCGCCCTGAAGGTCTTCGCGATCGTCGCGTTCCTGGTGCTCGGCCTCCTCGCGGTCTTCGGGGTGCTGCCGGACACCGACCCGGTCGGCCTCACCCACCTCACCGGCGAGGGTGGCTTCCTGCCGCTCGGCTGGGACGGGGTGATCTCCGGCGTGGTCGTGGTCCTCTTCGCCTTCGGCGGCCTGGAGATCGTCACGATCGCGGCCGCCGAGTCCGACGACCCGGTGCGCTCCGTGGCCCGCGCGGTGCGCAGCGCCGTGTACCGCATCCTCTTCTTCTACGTCGGCTCGATGCTGGTCATCGTGACGGTGCTGCCGTGGACGGCGCAGCAGCCCGGGTTCAGCCCGTATGTGAAGGTGCTCGACTCGATCGGCGTCCCGTCGGCCGGGACCCTGATGAACATCGTGGTGTTCGTGGCGCTCCTGTCGTCCCTGAACGCCAATCTGTACGGCGCCTCGCGCATGGTCTTCTCCCTCGCCGAGCGCGGCGAGGCGCCCCGGGGCCTGCTGCGCGTTTCGCGGGGCGGGGTGCCGCGGCGCGCGGTCCTCGCCTCGGTGGCCTTCGGCTTCGTCTCGGTGCTGCTCAATCTGAAGTGGCCCGACTCCGTCTTCCTCTACATGCTCAACTCGGTCGGCGCGGCCCTGCTCTTCGTCTGGGCGCTCATCGCCGTCTCGCAGCTGCGGCTTCGGCGCCGCATCGAGCGCGAGGCACCGGAGCGGCTCACCCTGCGGATGTGGTTCTTCCCCTGGCTGACGTGGGCGGCGCTCGCGGCGATGGGCGTGGTGATCGCGCTGATGCTGCGCGACGACGGCGCGCGTCCGCAGCTCCTGTGGTCGGCGGGTGCCACGGCGGTGGTGATCGCGGTGGCGCTCCTGCGGGAGTGGGCCACGCGACGTACGCGCCATACGTAACTCTTCTACGAACGGCGCATGACGCCGGTGGGACGGAACCGCCCCGACACCCCCGGCGGATCACGTGATTATGACGAAAACGTGAAGACGTCTTCACCTTGTGTGAGCGTCGTGTCCGTATACCGGTCAACTGTTCCCTGTGAGCGGTGCCAGTGCTCAGACTGTGGGCCCACTTCCCCCCTGTGGTTCCCGCGTGGTTCCTTCCCTCCGTCTCCCCGCTAGCGAACAGGGACGCCCATGTCTCAGACGTCCGTGAAAGACGCACCACCCCAGGCCGACGCGCCGCTCGGGCACGGCCTCAAGCAGCGTCATCTGTCGATGATCGCCCTCGGCGGCGTCATCGGCGCCGGGCTCTTCGTGGGCTCCGGGAAGGCCATCGCCGCCGCGGGGCCCTCGATCATCCTGGCCTACTCGCTGTCCGGCGCCCTGGTCATGCTCGTCATGCGCATGCTCGGCGAGATGGCGGCGGCCAACCCCGCGTCCGGCTCCTTCTCCGTACACGCCGAGCGGGCCCTCGGCCCCTGGGCCGGGTTCACGGCGGGCTGGTCCTTCTGGTTCCTGCTGTGCGTGGCCGTCGGCCTCGAAGGCATCGGCGCCGCGCAGATCGTGCACGGCTGGGTGCCCGGCGTGCCCGAGTGGGCCTGGGTCGCCCTGTTCATGCTGATGTTCTGCGCCACGAACCTCGCGGCCGTGAAGAACTTCGGCGAGTTCGAGTTCTGGTTCGCCGCGCTGAAGATCACCGCGATCGTCCTCTTCCTCGGCATCGGCCTGCTCGCCATCCTCGGCTGGCTCCCCGACACCGAGGCGCCCGGCACGTCCAACCTCACCGGCCACGGCGGCTTCATGCCCAACGGCGTGGACGGCCTCATCGTGGGCCTGCTCGCCTCCGTCTTCGCGTACGGCGGCCTGGAGACGGTCACCATCGCGGCGGCCGAGTCCGAGCACCCCGTCCAGGGCGTGGCCAAGGCCGTGCGCACCGCGATGTGGCGGATCGCCATCTTCTACATCGGCTCCATGGCCGTCGTCGTGACGCTGCTCCCCTGGACCTCCGAGGAGGTCGCCGCCAAGGGGCCCTACGTCGCCACGCTCGACCACCTCGGCATCGACGGCGCGGGCCAGATCATGAACGTCGTCATCCTCGTCGCGCTGCTCTCCGCGATGAACGCCAACATCTACGGCGCCTCCCGCATGGCCAACTCGCTCGTGCAGCGCGGCCAGGGCCCCAAGGTCCTGGGGCAGCTGTCCAACGGCGTGCCGCGGATCGCGGTCCTCACCTCGTCGCTCTTCGGCTTCCTGTGCGTGCTGCTCAGCTACTGGCGGCCCGACGACATCTTCCAGTGGCTGCTCAACACCATCGGCGCGATCATCCTCGTCGTCTGGTTCTTCATCGCCGCCGCCCAGCTGCGGCTTCGCAAGAAGCTGGAGCGCGAGGCCCCCGAGACGCTCGTCGTGAAGATGTGGCTCTTCCCCTGGCTGACGTACGTGGCGCTCGCCGGGATGGCCACGGTGTTCGTCCTGATGGCCCGCGAGGAGGAGACCCGCACACAGCTCTACTACACGGGCGGTCTGACGCTGCTCCTGATGGCCGTCGGATTCGTACGGCAGAAGATGGCGGAGGGCCGCGAGACGGCGTCGCGCGCCTGACCCGACACGCCCCGCAGACGGCCGAGGGCCCGGTCCACACCCGTGGACCGGGCCCTCGGCCGTTCCCTCCCTCCCGGGCGCGCCGGGGCTCGCGACCTAGGGCCAAGGGCTGATCAACTTCCGACCCCACCTGCTGCTAGCCTGCACTTGCACATAGGTCGCAATAAGAGGTGCACCGCGGCACCGGGCGATACGGCACGGTCCCCCGCGGCGCACGGTCGGAGGGGTCACTGATGGCCATTTACACGCTCCCTGAACTTCCGTACGACTACGCGGCGCTCGAGCCGGTGATCAACCCGCAGATCATCGAGCTGCACCACGACAAGCACCACGCCGCGTACGTGAAGGGTGCGAACGACACCCTGGAGCAGCTGGCGGAGGCACGCGACAAGGAGTCGTGGGGCGCGATCAACGGCCTGGAGAAGAACCTGGCCTTCCACCTGTCCGGGCACATCCTGCACAGCATCTACTGGCACAACATGAACGGCCCGAAGGACGGCGGCGGCGGTGAGCCCACGCACGCCGACGGCGTGGGCGAGCTCGCGGACGCCATCACCGAGTCCTTCGGCTCCTTCGCCAAGTTCAAGGCGCAGCTGACGAAGGCCTCGGCGACGACGCAGGGTTCGGGCTGGGGCGTGCTCGCCTACGAGCCGCTCAGCAACCGCCTGATCGTCGAGCAGATCTACGACCACCAGGGCAACGTCGGCCAGGGCTCGACGCCGATCCTGGTCTTCGACGCCTGGGAGCACGCCTTCTACCTGCAGTACAAGAACCAGAAGGTGGACTTCATCGAGGCCATGTGGCAGGTCGTCAACTGGCAGGACGTGGCCAAGCGCTACGAGGCCGCCAAGCAGCGCGTAAACAGCCTGCTGCTGGCTCCCTGACGCCAATTCCCCCTGATACGTCCTGCCTCGTGATCGTCTTCTCAACCTTCGCGTCGGCAGGCGGATAGACGAGAGGCCCCCGCGAGGACGTGACTCGCGGGGGCCTTTCGGTACCTGTGATTCCGGCTCACAGTAGCCGTATGCCTCGACCCCAGCCGATGTCCTGCTGGACGTGCGGCACCACCGAACCCCACCGTCCGCTGACCGAGCCGCAGAAGGCCTGGCTCAGCGCTGAGATCGACGAGGACTTCGTCGACCACTACTGGATGTGCGCCAGGCCCGGCTGCCGGAACGTGCGCACCTTCATGACCGAACGGCGCTTCCGCAAGAAGCCGCTGCGGATACCGCCGGACGTCGAATGAGCGCGGGCCACCGGGCGCGGACGGGCCTGCGGCAGACGGGTCAGTCGAAAATGGGGCCCTGCGTACGCGTGCGCTTGATCTCGTAGAAGCCGGGGGTGCTCGCCACCAGGAGCGTGCCGTCCCAGAGCCTGGCCGCGGCCTCGCCCTTGGGAGCGGGGGTGACGACCGGGCCGAAGAAGGCGATCTGCTCGCCGTCGGCGCCGGGGACGGCGATGACCGGGGTGCCGACCTCCTGGCCCACCTTCTCGATGCCCTCGTTGTGGGAGGCGCGCAGCTCGGCCTCGTAAGGGGTCTCGTCCCAGTGGTCGAGGAGGGACTCGGGCAGACCGACCTCCTTCAGGGCGCCGGCGACGGCCTCCTTGGTGGGGCCCTCGCCCCGGTTGTGGATGCGGGTGCCGAGCGCGGTGTAGAGGTCACCGAGCACCTGCGCACCGTGCTCCTGCTGGGCGGCGATGACCACGCGCACCGGGCCCCACGCCTTGGTCGCCAGCATCTCGCGGTACTCCTCGGGCAGCTCGTCGAGCTTGTCCTCGTTGAGCACGGCAAGGCTCATCACGTGCCAGCTCACCTCGATGTCGCGGACCTTCTCGACCTCCAGGACCCAGCGTGAGGTCATCCAGGCCCAGGGGCAGAGCGGGTCGAACCAGAAGTCGACGGGGGTCTTCACAGCGGTCTCGGACATGTCTCTCCCTAGGGAATGCGTTCGGAGCCTGGCCAGGGCAACGTCGGGGGTGTGGCAGGGCATTCCCGGATGTCCGCCGACCGGGGCACGTGCGAGGATCAGAGGCATTCGAACGAGAGTCATGCGAGCCACGAGGGAGTGCCGCCCGTGCCCGGTGAGAATCTGTCCCGCGACGAGGCCCAGGAGCGGGCCGCGCTGTTGTCCGTCGACGGGTACGAGGTCTTCCTCGACCTGCGGTCGGCGGTCGGCGACAGCCAGGAAGGCGACACCACGCCGCGCACCTTCCGCTCCGTCACGACGATCCGCTTCCGCTGCGCCGAGCCCGGCGCGGCGAGCTTCGCGGACCTGATCGCCCCGAGCGTCACCGCCCTGTCGCTGAACGGCAAGGACCTCGACCCCTCCGAGGTCTTCGACGGCAGCCGCATCGCGCTGGAGGACCTCCGCGAGGAGAACGAGCTGGTGGTGGACGCCCAGTGCGCCTACAGCCGCACCGGCGAGGGCATGCACCGCTTCGTCGACCCCGAGGACGGCGAGGTCTACCTCTACACGCAGTACGAGCCCGCGGACTCCCGCCGCGTCTTCGCCAACTTCGAGCAGCCCGACCTGAAGGCCCCCTTCCGCTTCTCCGCACAGGCCCCCGAGGGCTGGACGGTGTGGAGCAACGGGGCGGGCGAGCAGGCCGACGGCGTCTGGAAGTTCGCCGAGACCAAGCCCATCTCGACGTACATCACCGCCGTCGTCGCCGGGCCCTACCACTACGTGACCGACTCCTACGAGCGCGTCTTCGAGGACGGCACCCGGCTGGAGATCCCGCTCGGCGCGATGTGCCGCAAGGGCCTGGCGAAGCACTTCGACGCGGACGACGTCTTCCTGGTCACCAAGCAGGGCCTGGACTTCTTCCACGACCACTTCGACTTCCCCTACCCCTTCGGGAAGTACGACCAGGCCTTCGTGCCGGAGTACAACCTGGGCGCGATGGAGAACCCGGGCTGTGTGACGTTCCGCGAGGAGTTCATCTTCCGCGGCAAGGTGACCCAGGCGTCGTACGAGCGCCGGGCGAACGTCATCCTGCACGAGATGGCGCACATGTGGTTCGGCGACCTGGTCACCATGCGCTGGTGGGACGACCTGTGGCTCAAGGAGTCCTTCGCCGACTTCATGGGCTCCTTCTCGATGGTCGAGGCGACCCGGTTCACCAACGGCTGGATCACCTTCGCCAACAACCGCAAGGCGTGGGCGTACCGCGCCGACCAGCTGCCCTCCACGCACCCGGTCACGGCAGACATCCGCGACCTGGAGGACGCCAAGCTGAACTTCGACGGGATCACGTACGCCAAGGGCGCGTCGGTCCTCAAGCAGCTCGTGGCGTACGCGGGCCGCGACGCCTTCCTGGAGGGCGCCCGGCGCTACTTCAAGCGGCACGCGTACGGCAACACCCGCCTCGGCGACCTGCTCTCGGTCCTCGAGGAGACCAGCGGGCGCGACCTGGCGGCCTGGTCGCGGGCCTGGCTGGAGACGGCGGGCGTCAACTCCCTCACCCCGCAGGTCACCCTGAGCGCCGAGGGCCGGATCACGGAGCTGGCCGTCGTCCAGGAGGCGGCCGAGAGCCACCCGACGCTGCGCCCGCACCGGGTGGCCGTGGGACTGTACCGCCGCTCGGACGCGGGCGACCTCGTGCGGTACGCCCGCGCGGAGGTGGACGTCGAGGGCCCGCGCACCGCGGTCGCGGAGCTGGTCGGCGCCGAGGCGCCCGAGCTCGTCCTGGTCAACGACGACGACCTGACGTACTGCAAGATCCGCTTCGACGAGACCTCCCTCGCCACCCTGCGCGAGCACCTCGGGGGCCTCACCGACCCCCTCGCCCGCGCCCTGTGCTGGTCGGCGCTGTGGAACCTCACGCGGGACGCGCTCATGCCCGCGCGGGACTTCATCGGCCTCGTGCTGCGGTTCGCCGGGCGCGAGACCGACATCGGCGTGCTCCAGATGCTGCACGCCTGGGCGGGTACGGCCCACACGCACTACGCCGCGCCCGGCTGGCGCGAGGAGGGCGGGCGGCTGCTCGCCGAGGGCGCGCTGCGGGAGCTGCGGATCGCCGAGCCCGGCAGCCAGCACCAGCTGACGTGGGCCCGGTTCTTCGCCTCCGTGGCCTCGTCGGAGGCCGACCTCCAGCTCCTCCAGGGCCTGTTGGACGGCACGGCGAAGATCGACGGCCTGGAGGTGGACCAGGAGCTGCGCTGGGCGTTCCAGCTGCCGCTCGCGGTGCACGGCGTGGCGGACGAGCGGGCGCTCGCCGCCGAGCTGTCCCGCGACGACACCGCGTCCGGCAAGCGCCACCAGATCCGCTGCCTCGCCGCGCGCCCGTCGGCGGCGGTGAAGGCGCAGGCCTGGGCCTCCGTGGTGGAGTCGGACGCCCTGTCCAACGCCCTGGTGGAGGCGACGATCGCGGGCTTCGCCCAGCCCTCGCAGCGGGGTCTCGTCGCCGAGTACGCGCCGAAGTACTTCGCCGCCATCGAGCGGGTCTGGGCGGAGCGTTCCATCCAGATCGGCATGGACGTGGTGCGGGGCCTCTTCCCGCACCTCCAGGACAGCGCCGGGACGGTGGCCGCCGCGGACGCGTGGCTCTCCGCCCACGAGTCGGCCCCGCCGGCCCTGCGCCGCCTCGTCCTGGAGTCCCGCGACGACCTGTCCCGGGCCCTGCGCGCCCAGGAGTGCGACGCCGCCTAGGGCCGCGCCCCGGGCCGGAGTCGACGACCGACCCCGGCCCGGGGCTGCCCGGGCCCGCCGGGGGCCACCCGGCACGGGCGACCAGGCGTCAGCCGATCTGTGCCCCGTAGCGGGACAGCGCGTCCACGACCGGCGCGAAGAAGGTCTGGCCGCCGCTGGAGCAGTTGCCGCTGCCGCCGGAGGTGAGCCCGAGCGCGCTGCTGCCCGCGAACATCGCGCCGCCGCTGTCACCGGGCTCGGCGCAGACGTTGGTCTGGATCAGACCGTTGACCGTGCCCTGGGGGTAGGTGACGGACACGTTGAGCCGCTGCACGGTGCCCCCGTGCAGCCGCGTGGTGGAGCCGCTGCGCTGCACCTGCTCGCCGACCACGGCTTGGCGGGCTCCGGTGATCTGCTGGGAGCCGCCGTTGTAGAGGTTGACCTCGCTCGGGTGGGCGACGTTCGCGGTGTACTTCACGATGGCGTCGTCGCGCCCGGGGAAGCCGTAGTCCTCGACCTGGCCGATCACGGGCCCGCCCTGGGTCTCGGACCAGCTGGTGCCCGCGAGGGCGGCGCAGTGGCCCGCGGTGAGGAAGTAGGGCTGGCCGTTCTTGACGACGTTGAAGCCAAGGGAACAGCGGCCGCTGGAGCTCCAGATGGCGTCGCCGCCGCGGATGAGCGGCTGGAAGGTGCCCGCCGTCCGCTTGAGGACCGCCTTGCCGCCCTGGGCCGCCACGCGCTGCTTGAGCCGGTCGAGGGCAGCGCCCGTGACCGTGGAGTCGGCGGTGACGACCACCTTGTTCAGGACCGGGTCCGTGCCGCGTGACGTGCCGGGGACCGCGCGCTCGCCCAGGGTCCGCAGGACCGCGTCCAGCTGGGCCTGGGAGTGGGTGACCGCCCTCGGTTCGGCGCCGGCGGCGCGGACCCGGTCGGCCGCGGCCTCGTCGAGGACGTTGACGACGAGCTTCTTGGCCGCGGAGTCGTAGTAGGCGCCCGCGGTGCCGCCGCGGGAGCCGTCGGTCAGGGAGTCGGCGAGCCTGCCCGCCGCGGTGGCGCCGATGGCCTTCGGAGTGGGGTCCGAAGCCGCCGAGCTGGTGGCCGCCGCGGTGAGGGTGCCCGCGATCAGAGCGGCGACGCCGATGCCGGTCAGGACGAGGCGCCGCGTGATTGCTCGTGGGGGTGTCACTCAGTACCTCCATGGGGGGATGGAGCCTCCCAAGTCGGGTGCGGCTCCGGGGAGTTACCGGTTTCCGGCATGGACCACCGACGGATTGCGTCGCGTTCATGCCAAGTGTCGCGCCGAGTATGACAACGGTGTCTCCCGCCCACAAGGGGGTGACCCGAGGAAGCGGACGCACCCCGTCCCCACCGCGCGCCCCCTCCGCGACACCCGCGCCGCCCCACGAACCGGACCTTTTCGGTCCTCGAACTCCCGTACTTTAGGACGGGGTTGTCCGGTTTTGTCGACGGGACTGTAACAGCGGTTAGGGGGTGGATCGGTACCGGGAATGGCGACGGCATGAACCACAACACCCCGCTCTCCCCCCGCCCCCTGCGTCACCTCACCGACGTCCAGCGCCGCGTCATGAGCACGGCGCAGCTGCGCACGCACGGCGTCGGCGCCGCCGAGGTCCACGCGCACTGCCGCCCCGGCGGCCCCTGGCAGCAGTTCCTGCCCGGCGTGTATCTGCTCCACCCGGGCCCGCCGACCAGCGAGGAGCGGCTGCACGGCGTGCTGCTCTACGCCGGGCGGCCACCGGCCAAGGAGTCCCGGGCGATCCCCGCGCAGCCGCGGCCCGGCGAGCCGCACGCGGCCTACGCCGACGCGATGATCACCGGGCTCGCGGCCCTCGCCCTGCACCGCTTCTCCTCCGCGCCGCCGCTGCTCTCCCTGGACCGGATCGACGTCCTGGTCCCGCGCACCCGGCGGCTGCGCTCCACCGGCTGCGCCCGTCTCGTCCGGGCGTACACCCTGCCCACACCGCTACAGGTCACCGGCGTGCCGGTGGCGCCGGTGCCGCGCGCGCTCGCCGACGCCGTCGCCCAGCTCGCCGACGCGGGCGCGGTGCGGCGGCTGCTCACCGAGGCGGTGCGCGGCGGGCACTGCGAACCGGCCGCCCTGGTGAAGGAGTTGAACCGGGCGCGGCTGCTCGGCCGTCCGCACGTGGTGGACGCCGTGGATTCGCTGCTCGCCGAGGGGCGCGCGATCGCCGAGGACCGGCTGCACGCCCTGGTCCGTGACCACGGGCTCCCGGACCCGCTGTGGAACGTCGACCTGCGCCTTCCGGGCGGTCCTCACCTGGGCGGCGTCGACGCGTACTGGCCCGAGCAGGCCGTGGCCGTGGAGCTGGACACCCGGGCCCCCCGGCACGGTCTGAGGCCGCACCCGCGGCAGGGCCGCACAGATCGCCACCAGTACGAGGACGACGAGCAGTGGTCCGAATACGTCCGCAAGCGCGAGCACTTGGAGCGGCTCGGCATCACCGTCGTCCACATCACCCCGAAGAAGCTGCGGGACGCGGCCGACCAGCAGGCGGCGGTCGTCCGGACGGCGCTGATGGCCGCCCCCGACCGGGACCCGGCGGCGTACGTCGTGGTCCTGCCCAGATAGCGGGCTGCACCGCACGCGCCCGGTGGGCAGTGCGGGGGCGGAGCTCCGGACGGCGGGGCTCCGCCCCCGCACCTGTGCGCGGGGCCCCGGTCAGGCGCCGCAGAACTCGGCGTTCAGGATCCTGTCCTGGCCGCGCGACCAGTCGCCGTTGTAGTTGAGCGCGAGCGCGTGGCGGCCGTCGGCCGTGGTCAGGGCCAGGGAGAGGGAGCCGTGGATGCCGCCGCCGTGGCCCCAGACGACGGTGCCGCAGGGCAGTTCGAGCCGGAGCAGGCCGAGGCCGTAGCGGCCGCCCGCGCCCTCCTCGCCCTTGGCGAGGACCGTCTTCTTCATCGCGGCGAGCTGCTGGGCGGGCAGCAGGGCACCGCGCAGCAGGGCGGCGTAGAAGCGGTTCAGATCGGCCGCGTCGGAGATCATCTCGCCCGCGGCGCCCGCCATGGTCGGGTTCAGCTCGGTCACGTCGTACGTCTTGCCCGTGGCGTCGCCGGAGAGCTTGGAGCCGGAGAGTTTGGAGTACGCGCGCGAGGCGGGCCGGGGCAGGGTGGGCGTGGTGCCGGGCACGGAGGTGGCGCGCAGGCGCAGGGGGTTGATGATCCGGTCGCGGATCTCGTCCCCGTACGGCCTGCCCGTCACCTTCTCGACGATCATTCCGGCGACGACGTAGTTGGTGTTGGAGTAGTTCCAGTCCCGGCCGGGGGCGGCGTCCGGCTCGTGGCGCATCGCGATCGCGACCAGCTCGTCGGGCTCCCAGGTGCGGTAGCGGTGGGCGTAGAACTCGGGGGTCGCGAGGCGCCGGTCGAAGTCGGGGTCCGCGCTGTAGTCGTAGATGCCGCTGGTGTGGTTGAGGAGCTGGCGGACGCTGATCTCGTCGCCGTCGTGGCCGTTGCCCTCGATCACGCCGGGCAGCCAGGTGCCCACCTTGTCGTCGAGGTCGAGCCTTCCCTCCGCCTCCAGTTGGAGCACCACGGTCGCCACGAACGTCTTGGTGATACTGGCCGCGCGGAAGCGGTCGTGCTCGCCGCGCGGGGTCCCCGCGCGCAGGTCGCCGACGCCCGCGGCGGCGCTCCAGGGGCCGCGTCGGTCGTGTGCGTGGGCGGTCACGCCGGGGACGCCGGCGCGCACGGCGGCCTCGATGGCGGCCCGGGTCCGGTGGTGGTCCCGGTCCGTGCGGGGCGCGGCCGCGGCGGGGCCGGTCAGGGCCCCCGCCACCGCCGCGGCCGCGACGACCGCTCCCACGAACCCCGTCCGGACCGGCGTGAGCCGTGTGGGCACTGCCATGTGTCGCTGTCCCTTCCTCGGTGCGTCTGCCCGGTCCGGTGGGCGCGTGCGCTCCGGAGCCGTTACGCAGGGCAGAACTCCGCCCCGGCCGGGAAGTCACGGTCGGGGCGGCCGGGGCGGGTCAGCGCTTGCGCAGGACGAGTTCCGTGTTGCGGTCGCCCGGCGCGCCGCCGAGCGCCGGTTTGGCGCCCGGGGCGTTGAGGGCCAGCTCGCGGTAGAGCGCCGCGAGGCCCGTCTGGGAGAGATCGGCGAAGTCGGTGCGGTGCGGGGCCGCCGACTCGATCAGGGTGGTGAAGAGGGACAGCGTGCCGTCGTGGTTGTCGACCAACTCCAGCACGCGCGCGAGCTGCGGGAAGTCGACGTGCGACGCGGTGGACACCTCCCAGAGCGAGCCGTGCGGGGTGATGGCGTTCTTGTGGCTGTGGCCGTTCACCCAGGCGAGCACGGAGCGGTGGCGGCGCAGCAGCGCGAGCACCTCGTCGCCGCCGTGCCGCTGCTCGCGGGGGTGGTGCGGGTCGGTGGTCAGATTGCGCATGCTGCGGCTGGTGTGGTGGCTGAAGACGATGGCGTACGACGCGTCGCCGCCGCGCTCGACGGCCTTCAGGATCCGCTCCAGCCAGCGCAGTTGGGCGGTGCCGAGCGAGCCCTCGTAGTGGCCGCCCGGGTCGGTGGTGTCCAGGCTGATGCCGAGGACGTCGTCGGTGATGCGGAAGGCGTAGTACTGCGTGCGGTTCGCCAGGTTCTCCTGGGTGTAGCCGTGGCCGACGGGGCCGCGGCCCGCGTGGGCCGGGTCGAGGTGGGCCTGGACGTACTCGGTGGGCGTGAAGGGGGCGCGGGCCTCGTCCGGGGTGACCGGGCGCATGCGGCGCGCCTCGGCCCGCAGCAGCTCCTTGAAGTGGGCGCCCTTGGGGTCGCGGCCCTTCTTGACGGCCTTCCACAGGGCGGCGCCACGCGCCTCGTCCAGGGACATCAGCTTCCGGCCGCCGACGGCGAGGTCGGCGAAGTACGAGTCGCCGGGGGCGTAGCAGCCGCCGGGCAGGGCGTCGTGGTTGCCGACGGTGGAGTACCAGGGGAGGTTCAGGCCGGGGCTGTTGACCTGCCGGATCGCGGCGTCCAGGAAGCCGTGCAGCCGCGGGAAGCCGAGGCGCTTGTCGGCGTCGCGCAGCGCGGCGTCGGGGTGCCAGTACAGCTCAAGACCGCTGTTCTGCACGCCTTCGTAGTGGCGCGGGTCCCCGGAGTTGGGCGTGACGCGGCCGCCGCTCATCACCTTGAGGAACCAGTCGAGTTCGGTGCGGGAGTTGTTGTCCGTGTTGTCGCCGGTCGTCATCACGAAGTGCAGGGGCGCGCCGGTGGCGGGCGCGCCGCGCAGCGCGTTGACCCGCTCGACGAGCGAGACCGCGCCCGCCACGGACAGGGCCTCCTGCGGCCGCCAGGCGCTCGCCGTCTGGGCGCGCAGGTACTCGTACCGCAGCGGGTGCTGTACGTCGACCAGGTGCAGATCCGTGAACTGTACGAAGGCGGCGAGCGCGGTGCGGCGCGCCTCCCGGCCCCGGTGGGGCGCGGCCAGGTCCGCGCGCACCACGCGCGGCCAGGCCGGGCCGTCGCCGAGGCGCCGGAAGCCGGAGGTGCCGCGCGGTGCCGCCACCGTGCCGAGCGTCGTGCCCGCGCGGTAGGGGGCGAGCGGGGCGGCGGGGGCGCGGCGGGACACCGCGACCGGGCCGCGGTGGGCGGCGGCCGCCTCCCCGTGGCCCGCTCCGGGGCCGAGGGCGTAGCCGACGCCCGCGGAGAGGGACACCGCGCCCGTCGCGGCGAGGAACGCGCGGCGGTTGACGGCGGCGGTCGTGACGGCGGTGGCGACAGAGCGTATGCGCGAC
Source organism: Streptomyces spectabilis (assembly GCF_008704795.1). NCBI lineage: Bacteria > Bacillati > Actinomycetota > Actinomycetes > Kitasatosporales > Streptomycetaceae > Streptomyces > Streptomyces spectabilis. Next base: position 3,687,347 of record NZ_CP023690.1, read on the forward strand.
ATGGCGCGTCTCCCCGAGTGCGAACGCGTCGGCAGTGGTCGCGGGGAGGTCCGGACCGTGTCCGTCCGGTGTGCTCCCCGCTCGTACTGGATCGTTGGCAGCGGGGGTGGCCTGCGCGTTAACGTCGCCACAACGGGTGACGCCGATCACCGTAAGTGGATCTGGGAGGCACCCTGCGTGTGCACGCGCATCTCTTCGGGTGGAGGCGCGGCGGTCACGCCGTGTTCATGTCCCGGGGTAGCGGGGCCCCGTCAGGGGCGGGTGCGGGCGTAGTGGCGTGAGGCCTTGGCGCGGTTGCCGCAGACGGCCATGCTGCACCAGCGCCGCGTCCCGTTGCGCGAGGTGTCGAAGAAGTGCAGGACGCACGCCTCGTGGGCGCAGCCGCGGATCCGGTCGGGCGCGGCGGACAGCAGGTCCAGGTAGTCGCGCGCGGCGAGCCAGGCGGGCCCCCAGGCCGGTTCGGCGAACTCCGGCTCCTCCGCGGGCCCTTCGGGGGTGAGCCGGGCCCGGATCCGGCCGTGCGTGAGCACCGCGTCGAGGCGGGCGACCGCGGTGGCCTCGCCGCCCGGCTTGCCCGGCAGGTCGACGAGTCCGGCGAGCGCGTCGCGGGCGGCGAGGACGTTCCGGAGCGTGGGCGCGTCGGCGGTGAAGCGCTCGTCGAGGCCGTTCGCGGCGAGCCAGACGGCGAGCCCCTCGGGGTCGTCGAGCAGGTCCTGGCGAGCGCCGTCGTGCATCCAGCGGGTGTTGAGCAGGTCCAGGGAGAGCGGCTCGCCGGTGAGCGGGCGGGGGTCGTGGGCGGCGGGCATGGGGGTCTCCCTTCAGAGCTAACCGGTCAAGGTTACGTGAGCGGTTGACGCTCACGATCACTAACCACTAATCTAACTTTCAACGGTTAGCCGATCCGGCACGGGGCGACCGCCGGTCCACCCGCGCCGCCGGACAGCAGCACCAAAGGGGAGAGTCATGACCGCGATCAGCGCACCGCCCACCGGGCACATCGGTCTGAACGTCACCGATCTGGACCGCTCGCTCGCCTTCTACCGGGACGTCATCGGCTTCGAGGTCACTGGCGAGGGGGCCCACGAGGGCCGCCGCTACGCCTTCCTCGGCCGCGCCGGCACCCTCGCGCTCACGCTGTGGCAGCAGGCGAGCGGCGCGTACGACTCGGGGCGCGCGGGCCTGCACCACCTGTCGTTCGAGGTGGACTCCGTCGACGCCGTCCGGGAGTACGAGCGCGACCTGCGGGCGTACGGCGTGGAGTTCGCCTACGACGGCGTCGTGCCGCACGGCGAGGGCGCCGCGTCCGGCGGGATCTTCTTCCACGACCCGGACGGCACCCGCCTGGAGATCTGCACCCGGTCCGGCGCCGGGGACGGCGCGGCCCCGGCGGGCGCGGCGCCGACCTGCGGCTTCTTCTAGAGGGGGGCGCCGCCGTGACCGGGCACGACCCCTACCACCAAGGCTCGCGCGCCGTGCAGGACCGCGTGGGCGTGCGCGCGCTCGCCGACCACGTCGGCCGGTCCATCGGACCGGGAATCCGCCCCGTCGCCGCCGCGTTCCTGGAGCTCCAGCCGATGCTGGTCATCGGCGCGCGGGACCCGGCCAGCGGGCGGGTGTGGGCGTCGCCGCTCACCGGCGACCCCGGCTTCGTCCGGGCCACGGGGGCGCACCAGATGTCCGTGGCGGGCGGGGCCGGGGCGGGCGATCCGCTCGCCGACGCGCTCGGCCGCCCCGGCACGCCCGTCGGCACGATCGCGCTCGACCCGCGCACCCGGCGCCGGATGCGGCTGGGCGGCCGGGCCCGGCCGACGCCGCGCGGCCTCGCGATCGAGGCTGACCGGGTGTTCTCCAACTGCCCCAAATACCTGCAGAAGCGGCAACTGCTCGCGGGGCGGCGCGCGGGCGGGCCAGCGGCGGAGCCGCGCGTCAGCGCCGAACTGACCGCGGCGCAGCGGCGGTTCGTCGCCGCCGCCGACACCTTCTTCATCGCCACCGTGCGCGACGGCGGGGCCGACGCCAGCCACCGGGGCGGCAACCCCGGCTTCGTGCGGGTCCTGTCCCCCACCGAGCTGAGCTGGCCCGACTACGCGGGCAACGCCATGTTCCTCACCCTCGGCAACCTCGCCGCGGACCCCGGTGCCGGGCTGCTCTTCCTCGACTGGACCACCGGCACCGCGCTCCAGCTCACCGGCACCGCCACCACCGCGTACGGGCCGGGCGGCGCCCGCACCGTCCACTTCGCCCTCACCGAGGCCGTCGAGACCTCCGGGGCCAGCCCGTGGACCTGGTCCGCGCCCGAGTACTCCCCCGCCAACCCGTGATCGGCAGTTGGGTAACGGACCGTGCCTTGCCGGTGTACGCGGTCTAACGTCAGCGAATGCACAAGGAGCTCCGGGTGGCGGCCTACGCCGTATGCGTGCGGGACGGATCGGTGCTGCTCGCCCGCTGGGTCGCGGGGGACGGCAGCAAGCGCTGGACGCTGCCCGGAGGCGGCATGGACCACGGCGAGGACCCCTACGACACGGTGATCCGCGAGGTCGACGAGGAGACGGGGTACGCCGTCGAGCCCGTCGCGCTGCTCGGCGTCGACTCGCTGCGGCGGCGGTATCCGCGGCGGCTCGGGGCCGTCGCCGACTTCCACGGGCTGCGGATCGTGTACGAGGGGCGGGTGGTGGGGGGGGATCTGCGCCACGAGACGTCGGGGTCGACGGACCTGGCGGCGTGGCACGCGCTGGACTCCGTCCCGGGGCTCGACCGGGTGAGCCTGGTCGACGTGGGGCTCGGTCTGTGGCGGGGGCGGCCGCCCAACGGCCACCTCACCTGACCCCTGGGTCCTGAACCGCCCTCCCCACCGCTACCGCGGCGGGTTTCCTCCCACCCGCCCACCCGTACCACCCCGGCGACCCGGCCGCGCCCCGACCTGGCGGCTGACCCGCCGTCGTCCGTTTTCTCCCACCCACCCACCCGTATCACCCCGGCGACCGGCCCCGCCCCGACCTGGCGGCTTGCACGTCGTCGGCGATGGCGATCGGCCGAGGTCATCGAGCCCGTCCGGCGATTGAGGACAAGCGCGGTAGCGCGGGTGGGCGGGCAAGTCACGGTATGGGGTGGGTTGTTCCGTGTGGCGTATGGCGGGAGTACGCCACGGGGCAAGAGCGCGGCAGGCAGGTCTCCCCAAGGAGGCACCCCTTACGTAAAGCTGAGCGGTCATCCGGCCCCGATTTCCGGACCGCTTTGGCCACTTCGAAATTGACCACTTCGAATTCACGTACAGGGATGTAGATGACCCGCGAAGCACAGAAGTCCACCGAGGACAGACCGGGCGCGAGACGCACCGCCCGCCTCGCCACCGCGATAGCCGTGGCCGCCGCCCTGACCGCGGCGGCCCCGCTCCCCCTGGCCTTCGCCGACGAAACCCCCGCTCCGGCGCCCAAGTCCGCCGCCGCCAAGCTCGGCGCCGCCGACGCGGAGCTGCTCGCGGACGCGAAGGCCGACGGCGACAAGACCGTCACCATGATGGTCGCGACCGAGCCGGGCTCGACCGAGCAGGTCGCGAAGCAGCTCGACGCCGTCGAGGGCGGCTCGGTGGGCCGCACGTACGACAAGCTCGGCTACGTCCGCGCCGCCGTGCCGACCGCGAAGGCCGACGCCGCGATCAAGGCGGCGAGCAAGCTCAGCACCGTGCACGGCATCGACCTGCGGCACGAGATCGAGCTGGACGACCCGAAGCCGCAGAGCGCGAAGGGCGCCGGGCCCGCGCCGGGCGCCGCCGCCGCGCCCGGCAAGGACACGCCCGCGAAGAACCCGTACAACCCGTCCTTCGAGACCGGTGCCGTGGACTTCGTGAAGAAGCACCCGAAGGCCGACGGCCGCGGGATCACGATCGGTGTCATCGACTCGGGCGTCGACCTCGGGCACCCGGCGCTGCAGAAGACCACCACCGGCGAGCGCAAGATCACCGACTGGGTGACGGCCACCGACCCGATCGTGGACGGCGACGGCACCTGGCGGCGGATGACGAACCCGGTCAGCGGTCCGGCCTTCACGTGGGACGGGGACACGTGGAAGGCGCCTTCGGGGTCCTTCCAGATCAGCCGGTTCCGCGAGGCCGCCACCACCGGCGGCGACGCCAAGGGCGACCTCAACCGGGACGGCGACACGACCGACACCTGGGGCGTGCTGTACGACCCCGCCGCCGGTACCGTCCGCGTCGACCTGAACGACAACAAGGACTTCACCGACGACAAGGCGATGAAGCCCTACGGGGACAAGCACCAGGTCGCCTACTTCGGCAAGGACGACCCGGCCACCGACGTCGCCGAGCGCGTGCCGTTCGTCGTGGAGATCCGCAAGGACGTCCCGACGGACCCGTACGGCGGCGACTGGGTCGGCAAGAAGGCCGACTTCGTGAACATCGGCCTCATCGAGTCCGAGCACGGCACGCACGTCGCGGGCATCACGGCCGCCAACAAGCTGTTCGGCGGCAAGATGAACGGCGCGGCGCCGGGTGCGAAGATCGTCTCCTCGCGCGCCTGCACCTGGTCCGGCGGCTGCACCAACGTGGCACTGACCGAGGGCATGATCGACCTCGTCACCAAGCGCGGTGTCGACATCGTCAACATGTCCATCGGCGGTCTGCCCGCGCTCAACGACGGCAACAACGCCCGTGCCGAGCTGTACAAGCGGCTCATCGACACGTACGGCGTGCAGCTGGTGATCTCGGCGGGCAACGAGGGCCCCGGTGCCAACACCATCGGCGACCCGGGCCTCGCCGACCACGTCATCTCCGTGGGCGCGGCCATCTCCAAGGAGACCTGGGCCGCCAACTACGGCTCCGAGGTCGCGAAGAAGTACGCGATGTTCAACTTCTCCTCGCGCGGGCCGCGCGAGGACGGCGGCTTCCAGCCGCTGATCACCGCGCCGGGCTCGGCCATCAACACCACGCAGACCTGGCTGCCCGGCGGCCCGGTCGCCGAGGCGGGCTACAAGCTCCCGGCCGGCTACTCCATGCTGAACGGCACGTCGATGTCGTCGCCGCAGGCGGCGGGCTCCGCCGCCCTGCTGCTCAGCGCCGCCAAGCAGCAGCGGATCGACCTCACCCCGGCGAAGCTGCGCACCGCGCTCACCTCGACCGCCGACCGCATCCCCGGCGTCCAGGCCTATGCGCAGGGCACCGGCCGGATGGACGTCATGGGTGCCTGGGACGCCATCAAGGGCGGTGCCAAGGCGCACGAGTACACGGTGAAGGCCCCCGTCGACACGGCCCTCGAGCAGGAGCTGAAGAAGCCCGGCACCGGACTGTACGACCGTGAGGGCGGCCTGAAGGCGGGCGAGAAGAAGACCTACAAGGTCACCGTCACCCGGACGACCGGTCCGCGCGGGCCCGTGCGGCACGAGCTGAAGTTCGCGAACAACCACGAGGGCACGTTCCGGCTCGTCGGCCCGTCCGAGGTCCTGCTGACCCGCGACAAGCCGGTCACGGTCAAGGTCGAGGCGAAGCCGAAGACGGCGGGCGTCTCCAGCGCCCGCCTTACCGTGAACGACAAGCGCACCCGCGGCATCGACCACCAGATCATGACGACCGTGGTGGTCTCCAAGGAGCTGGCCAAGCCGAAGTTCACGTACACGGCCAAGGGATCGGTGCAGCGCAACGGCACCAAGTCGTACTTCGTGACGGTGCCCAAGGGCGCGAAGACCCTCGAGGTCGCCCTCGGCGGGCTCGCGGACAAGAGCCAGACGCGCTTCATCTCCGTGCACCCCTACGGCCTGCCGGCGGAGGAGACGTCCTCGCTCGTCTGCTACCCGAACTTCCCGAACCCGGACAACACCTGCCGTCCCGACCTGCGGTCGTACAAGGACCCGACGCCGGGCGTCTGGGAGATCGAGGTCGAGTCGCGCCGCACGTCGCCGGTGCTCGACAACCCGTACACGCTGAACGTGTCCGCGCTCGGCGTGTCCTTCGCCCCGGCGCCGCAGCAGGTGGACGAGGCCAAGGTCGGCGCGGCCACTCCGGTCACCTGGAAGGCGACGAACGACTACGCCGCGGTGGACGGCAAGCTGAAGGGCGGCTCGCTCGGCTCGGCCGTCACCGCGCGGCCCACCGTCAAGCAGGGCCAGAAGCAGACCACGACGGTCGTCGTGCCCGAGGGCGCCGAGCGTCTGGACGCCGCGATCGGCGGTACCTCGGACGCCCGCGCCGACCTCGACCTCGCGGTCCTCAAGGACGGCCGGGTCGTGGGTCAGTCGGCGGACGGCGACTCGGACGAATCGGTGAGCATCGCCAAGCCCGCCGCCGGCACGTACACGATCGAGGTCGCGGGCTACTCCATCCCGTCCGGCCAGACCGCGTACGACTACCGTGACGTGTTCTTCTCCGCGTCGCTCGGCCAGGTCAAGGTCGACGAGGCCAAGCCGGTGAAGCTCGCCAACGGCGAGACCGCCACCGTCGCCGCGGAGCTGGTCGCGGGCGCGCCCGCCGCCTCCGGCCGGGTGCTCTTCGGCGAGGTGAACCTCCTGAACGCGCGCGGCACCGTCGCGGGCACCGGCACCGTGACCGTCGCGAAGGTCACCGGGTAACCGGGACGACAGCCGAAAGGGGCGGGCACCTGGTCCAGGTGCCCGCCCCGTTCTCGTGTCCCGTGGGTGCGGAAGTGCCGCGCCGGGTCAGCGCTTGAGCGAGCCGAGGTCCTGCGCGTAGACGCCGACCGCGTTCGCGATGACGTCGACGTTCACGTCGAAGATCTTGCGGTCGATGTTCTTCAGGTTGTCGCCCTTGCCGTGGTAGTTCGGGTCGTACGGCTGACCGGCCTTGCCGCCCGCCTTCGCCGCCTGCTCCGCGGTCTTGAGGCCCTCGGCGCCGGTGAAGGTGCCGCCCGCGGGGATGCCCTCGGCGATGAAGGGGCCGTAGTCGGAGCGGCCGTCGAAGTCGGTGCCCCAGTGCGGGACCTTCTTCTTGTCGAGGAAGCCGTTGATGAGCTTCTCGATCTGGGCGGAGCCCTTCGGGCCGGGTCCGGAGCCGACGTTGTCGGAGTTGTCGCCGTCGTAGACGAGTTCGGCCGCGTTCGGCGAGCCGATCATGTCGAAGTTCAGATACAGCTTGATGTTCTTCTTCTGCTTGGCCGTCAGCGTCTTCACGTAGTGGTCGGAGCCGAGCAGGCCGAGCTCCTCGGCCGACCACCAGGAGAAGCGGACCTTGTTGTTGAGCTTCTTGCCGCCGTTGGTGGCCTTGGCGAGCTTCTCGGCGACCTCGATCAGACCGGCAGAGCCGGAGCCGTTGTCGTTGATGCCGGGGCCCTCGGCCACGGAGTCCAGGTGGGCGCCGAGCCCGACGACGCGGTCGGCGCGGCCGCCGCGGGTCTCCGCGATGACGTTGCGGGTCTTGTGCGGGACGGCCTTGGTGGCGACGTCCAGGGAGACCTTCACCTCGCCCTGGGCGATCTGCTTGGCGAGCGCCTCGCCCTCGGCCAGGGTGATGCCCGCGGCCGGGATGTGCGCGTTGTCCGGGGTCTCCAGGTTGCCGTGGACGGGCTTGTCACCGGAGTGGTTGTAGAGGATGAGGCCGATGGCGCCCGCCTTGGCCGCGGCGGCCTCCTTCTCGGCGAAGGTGCAGGCGCCGCGCTTCACCAGGGCGATCTTGCCGGTGAAGGTGTTGGACGTGTAGTCGTCGGCCTCGCAGCCGGGGGTGTCGTCGACGCGGGCGGCCGCGAGCGGCGCCTGGATGCCGCCCTCGGGCGTCGCCTTGCTGAAGTCGAAGGCCACGGCGTTGAGCTTGCGCGCCTCGGGCGACAGGACGGCCGCGCCCTCGCGCAGCGTCTTCGACTCGTAGAACGTGAAGTCCTGGTACGAGACCTTGTAACCGGCCTTCTTCAGGCGGTCGTGCACGTACGTGGTGGACGCCTTGTGGCCCTTGGTGCCCGCGGCCCGGTTGCCGCCGTTCTTGTCCGCTATCTCCTGGAACTTCTCCAGGTGGCGGTAGGCGCTCTTGCCGGAGGACTTCTCGACGAGCTTCTTGGCGAGCTTCTTCGCCTGCCGCTCCTGCGTGGTCGGGTGCGGCTTGTGGTCGCCCTGCGCGCCGGCCTGGGGTGCGGCGGCGAAGAGGACGGGGACGGCGACGGCCGCGGAGACGAGAGCGGCCGTCGCCCGGCTGCGGGGTGCGCGCACGGGGGTCCTTCCATGGGGGGTTCGGTGATCAGTGACGATCCTTGGTGATCGCGGGTGATCATCAGTGATCGCGGTGGAAGGAAGTTAGCCCGGAAAAAGCGCAGTTCAAAGGGTTTATCGCAGGGCGCAACACCGCCTTCACCCAACTGTCACCGGAACTCAGCACTCCAGTCCGCGCGACTCCAGGGCGCGGGCCTTCGGAAGTGCGGCCACGATCCACCCGCGCTCCTCGGCGACGCCCTTGCCCGTCGACCAGATGTCCGGCGAGGCCTCGCCCTCGGGAATGCCGATCAGGGCGCGGTCGCCCGCCCGCAGGGGCGGGTCCACGTTCACGTCCATCACGAACGTCACCTCGTCCGGTGCCTTCACGGGCTTGTAGGCGCGGGCGACGTCGAGGGTGATCCGGTCCTCGATGCCGCCCGGCAGGGTCTCCACGCTGCGCACCGTGCCCTCGACGATGAGGCGGGCGCAGGCCACGTACCCCACGCCCGACTGTTTGCCGCCCTCGTCCCGCTGGGCCGTGTCGCCGCCCGACTCCAGCTCTCCGGGCCGCGAGCCCGCGTCGGCGGACTTCGCGTCCCCGTCGCCCCCGGAGCCGAGGTCGGCCCGCGCGCCCAGCCACACCACACCGCCGAGCAGGCCCGCCGCGGCCGTGGCGGCCAGGGCGAGCAGCGCGCGCCGCCACCCGGGGCCGGCCGGGCCCGGGGCCCGCACCGGGCGGGCCGTCGGCGGCTCCGCCTCCGGGCCGCGCGCCAGGGTGTCCCCCATGGCCCGCAGCTGCTTCCGCAGCGCCGCCACGTCCGCGACCGCCGCCGCGTGCTCGGCCATGAACTCCTCGTCGGCGCGGGCCGCGTCGGGCACGGGCCCGTCCGTGACCGCGAGCATCAGGGCGTCGGCGCCGTCGTGCCGCGCCCCGGGAGCCCCGTCCCGCGCGGCGCGCTCGTCGCGGCCCTCGTGCTCGTCGTACTCGCCGTGCGCCACGGTCACACCACCTCTTCCTCGTGCAGCCGCGTGCGCAGCATCCGTACGGCCGTGTGCAGCCTGCTCTTGACCGTGCCCTCCGGGATGCCGAGTTCGGCGGCGATGTCCCGCACCGGCAGGTCCGCGTAGAAGCGCAGGACCACGACCTGCCGCTGGCCGTCCGGCAGTTCGTCCAGGCCCTGCGCCACGGCCAGCGACAGGACGCGCGACTCGGCGCCGTCCTCCTCGGGCCGCTCCGGGCGCAGCGCGGCGAGCCGTTCACCGAGCCGCTCCTGGCGGCGCCGGGCCCGGTGCCAGTCCATGGCCCAGTTCGAGGCGACGACCGCCGCCCAGGCCGACACGTCGCGCGGGGCCCCGTCCCCCTTCGCCGCCCGCTCCAGGAGCCGCAGCCTGACCTGCTGCACCCCGTCCTGGAGTTCGCCGTACGGCACCCCGCCGAGCGACAGGACGGCCCGCACCCGGTCCTCCTGGGCCGGATCGAGCGGATCCGCCCCCTGTGCCGGGCGGTCGGCCGCGTCGCGCGCCTGACGGCGCGGTTTTCCGCGCAGCAATGCCCCTCCCCCTCCTCCGTTTCCCCTACGACGCGGAAGCGGGCCGAATCGTTCGACCGTCCTCGGCCATCGCGTGAGTTGTCGGGGCCGACCACGTCGCCGCAGGTCCACGGCCTGGCAGGGGTGATGCATCCGGAACCTCCTCCACCACTTCTCCTCATCGACTTCACACCATCCCCACTGACACGATGAGCCCCATGACGCACATCTCCAAGGGGGCCAACACCCCTGTCCCGGTGGCCCCGTTGCGGGTCGCGGTCTGCCGCCTCCAGGTGCCCGGGGCGCCCGTCGTCGACGCCTCCGCGCTGCTCCTCGACGCGCGCGGCACGGTCCGGGGCGACGCCGACCTCGTCTTCTACAACCAGCCCGCGCACCCCTCGGGCGCGGTGCGGCACGCGGGCACGGCCGAGGGCGGCGGGCAGCTCGCCGAGTGGCTGGAGATCGACCTGTCGCGGATCGAGCCGGACGTCCAGCGGGTCCTGGTGGCCGGGTCCTGCGACGGCGGCACGTTCGGCGCGGTGCCCGGCCTGTACGTCCAGGCCATGACCGGTGACGGTGGCGTCGTCGCGCACTACGCCGTCACCGACGCGAGCACCGAGACGGCGTTCGTGCTCGGCGAGTTCTACCGGCGCGACGGGGCCTGGAAGTTCCGGGCGGTCGGGCAGGGCTACGCGTCAGGACTCGCGGGCCTCGCGACGGACTTCGGCATCGCGGTGGACCAGCCGGCCCCGGCCCCGGCCCCGGCTCCGGCTCCCGCTCCGGCTGCGATACCGGCTCCGCAGCCGCAGTACAGCCCCGCCGTGCCCGGACCCGCGCCCGCCGCGCCCCCGGCCCTGGGCCCCGAGTTCCACCCCTTCGCCCAGCAGGGCCGCGGCAACGGCGTCGTCAGCGTCGACGCGCCGCTGCCGCCCGGCGCCGCGGTCCTCGTCGAGGCGTGGCAGCGCGGCGACGGCTACTTCGGCCTGACCACGCTCGACCGCCGCAACAAGGAGGACGAGTACCTCTTCAACAGCACCCTGGACGACTTCCGGGGCCGCGTGCTCGCCAAGGTCCCGCAGGGCCGCCCGCTGCGCCTGCGCGTGGAGGCCGACGGCGAGTGGGGCGTACGGGTCCTGCCGCTGTCGGCGGCGCGCCCGCTCGGCCCCGGCGCGCTCCAGGGCTACGGCCCCGACGTGCTCGCGCACCACGGCACGGCCGCCGACCTCGACGTGGACTTCGCGGGCGACGAGGACGGCGGCGGCTACATCGGTCTGAAGAGCTACGACGCCACCAGGCTGCGCGACCTCGACGACTACGACCTGCTCGTCAACGACACCGACCGGCTGCGCCAGACCGTGCCGCTCACCGACGGCCCGCTGCTGCTCGCCCTGGAGGCCGAAGGGCCCTGGCAGCTCAGCGCGCGCCCGCTCCCGGTCGTCGACCAGGTGGCCGCGCGGGCGAGCGGCGTGTACAGCGGGCGCGGCCGGGCCACGGTCACGCTGGTCAACCCGACCCCCGGCCGCCCGGCGCTGCTCGACTACGCGATCACGGGCGAGGACTCGTTCCTCGGCTACGAGGCGAAACTGCTCGACGAGTACGACGACGAGGAGCAGTTCCTCAGCGGGCAGAACAACGGCGAGCACGGCCGGACCCTGATCTTCCGCGACGGTGCCGCACAGCTGCGCCTCAAGCTGGAGGGCACGGGCGACTGGAACCTGCGGCTGCTGCCCGTCGAACAGACGCCGCCACTGACAGGACCCGCCGAGGGCACGGGCAGCGCGGTGTTCCGCTACGACGGGCCGCCCGCGCTACTCGGCCTCGCCCGCACCGGCTCCGACGACGACCCCCTGAGCACCCGTACCGTCCAGGCGCACGGTCGCACGGTGATCTCCGCCGACACCTCGGGGCGCCGCAGGCCCGTCACCGGGCCGCTGTGGGTCTCCCCCGCGGGCCACGCGTACGTCCTGGTCAGCGCGGGCGACCACACGGCGTGGCGGATCGAACCGGCCCCGGCCGCGAGCGCGCCCGCCCTCGGCAAGGGCGGGCGCGTCGACGGGCAGGGCTATGGAGTCGTACGTCACACCGAGTCCGAGACCGAGATGATGCTCACGCACGAGGGCCGGGGTCTGATCGACCTCCTGGTGGTCTGGGAGCTCGACGAGCGCCTCGCGCCGGTGCGGCGGATCAGCACCGCGGCGGGCCTCCAGCTGCTCCCCGGGGGCTATTTGCAGATCAGGACGAGCGGCCGCTGGGGCATCGAGCACCGGGGCTGAGCGCCCGGCGGGGCCGGGGGCGGCGTCTCACCTGCTGGTCAGCGCCGCCCCACCGCACGATTGAGACCTCAATGAATTGGACAGGCGCCCCGGTGTCCCCCGCATGATGGGAAGGCTGAAAGCCAGCCGAGGCACGTGCCAGAACTTTTAGGGAGTAGCCGTGAAGGTCGGAATCGTCGGAGCCACCGGTCAGGTCGGCACGGTCATGCGCAAGATCCTGATCGAGCGGAAGTTCCCGGTCGACGAGCTGCGCCTGTTCGCCTCGGCCCGCTCTGCCGGGACCGTCGTCGACGGCGTGACCGTCGAGGACGCCTCGACCGCCGACTACACCGGCCTCGACATCGTGCTGTTCTCGGCCGGAGGCACCACCTCCAAGGCCCTCGCCGAGAAGGTCGCCTCGCAGGGCGCCGTCGTGATCGACAACTCCTCGGCCTGGCGCCGCCACCCCGAGGTGCCGCTCGTCGTCTCCGAGGTGAACCCGCACGCGATCGCCGACCGCCCCAAGGGCATCATCGCCAACCCGAACTGCACCACCATGGCCGCGATGCCCGTCCTCAAGCCGCTGCACCTGGAGGCCGGGCTCACCTCGCTGGTCGTCGCCACCTACCAGGCGGTCTCCGGCTCCGGGGTCGCGGGCGTCGAGGAGCTGTACGGGCAGATCGAGAAGGTCGGCGCCGACGCCCCGAAGCTCGCCCACGACGGCTCGGCCGTGGACTTCCCCGCGCCCGACAAGTACGTCGCCCCCATCGCGTACAACGTCCTGCCGATGGCGGGCTCCATCGTCGACGACGGTCTGAACGAGACCGACGAGGAGCAGAAGCTCCGCCACGAGTCCCGCAAGATCCTGGAGATCCCCGGCCTCAAGGTCTCCGGCACCTGCGTCCGCGTGCCCGTCTTCACCGGCCACTCCCTCCAGGTCAACGCCCGCTTCGAGCGGCCGATCAGCCCCGAGCGCGCCATCGAGATCCTCTCCGGCGCGGAGGGGGTCGTCGTGACCGACGTTCCCACGCCGCTGGGTGCGGCGGGGCGCGACGAGTCCTTCGTCGGCCGCGTCCGCCGCGACGAGACCGTCGAGAACGGGCTCGCGTTCTTCATCTCCGACGACAACCTCCGCAAGGGCGCTGCGCTCAACGCCGTACAGATCGCCGAGCTCGTGGCCCAGGAGTCCTGACCGTCACCACCCCCGCGCTGGCGCGCTTGTCCTCAATCGCCGGACGGGCTCGGCGCTGAGGTCGGTGTCCGAAAGGTGCCAGCGTGGGGTGGGGCGAGGGGGCGAGGGTGGGGGGCATGAGCACCCAGTACACACCGCGCCCCATCGAGCCGAAGGCGCTGGCGCAGCTGCGCGAGCGGGACGACGCGGGCCGCCCCTGCGTCCCGTACGTGGACGAGGAGGGCGGCTCCCCGCTGCGCTGCTGCCTGCGCCCGATCCCCGCGGGCGACCGCGTCGCCCTGGTCGCGTACGCCCCGCTCCGCCGCTGGGCGGCACGGACCGGCGCCCAGCCGGGCGCGTACGACGAGCAGGGCCCCGTGTTCATCCACGCGGACCCGTGCGCGGGCCCGGTGGAAGCCGACCTCTACCCGTTCGCGCGCGCCGGGGCGCTGCGGACGCTGCGCCGCTACGACGCCCGCGGCCGCATCGTCGGCGGCCGCCTCCTGGAGATCCCCGAGGACACGACCGCGGGCTTCGACGCGGCCTTCGAGGAGGCGTTCGCCGACCCCGAGGTCACCCAGGTGCACGTCCGTGCCGTGGAGCACGGCTGCCTGCAGTTCGTGGTGCACCGCCCCGAGGGCGCGTAGCCGACCGGAGGGGTCACGCCGCGGCCGCCGGGACGGTGGCCGCGGCCACCGCCCTGGCGAACGCCCGCACCCGCTCCGTCTCGCCGTCCCGGTGCCAGACCATGCCGAGCACCGAGTCGGGCACCCCGTCCACCGGTACGAAGACGACGTCCTCACGGCCGTGGTACGCGGCCGTGGGCCGGCACAGCAGCATCGCGCCCTGGTCGGCGGCGACGAGGGTGAGGCCCTCCTGGAGGGTCCGGACGGCGGGGGCGGGCAGGGCCGAGGGCGCGTGGGCCTCGCGCCAGTAGGCGGGGGCGGGCGGACCGGCCGCGATGAGGGGCATGCCGCCCAGCTCGGCGGCGGCGAGCCGCTCGCGCCCCGCGAAGGGGTGCCGTACCGACACGGCGACCGTCTGCTGCTGCCGGGAGAAGAGCGGGCCGAGGACGAGGTCCGGCTCGGCCACCGGCAGGAGCACGATCGCCGCGTCCACCTCGCCCTGGCGCACCGCTCCGAACGGGTCCGCGAAGGGCACCTCCGCGATCTCCGTGACGCAGGCCGGATGCCGCTTCCGGAAGGTGGTGATGGCCTCCATGAGCCGGGCGTCCGCCGTGCCCTGGAAGCCGATGCGAAGGCGGCCCTCGACCCCGCGCGCGGCCTCCTTCGCCCGGTCGACGACCGCGGCCAACTCCGCGTAGGCGGGACTCAGTTCCGCCCGGAATCGCTCGCCGAGCGGGGTCAGCCGCACCCGGCGGCTAGTACGCTCCACGAGCCGGGCGCCGATCCGCTGCTCCAGCGCGGCGAGCAGCTGGCTGACCCGGCCCTGTGAGACATACAGCCGAGCCCCCGCCCGTCCGAAGTGCAGCTCGTCGGCCAGCACGAGGAAGCACTCCAGCTCCCGTATCTCCACTCCGCCCACTGCCGCCAGCTCCCGCCCACGCCCGATCGATCCGGGATCGATTAGTCCCGCTCATTCAAGGATGAGATCTTCGGCGTTGTTCCCGGTCACCGGCCGGGCGTTGGCTGGTGCCCATGGAAACGCCCGTGGAAACCCCCACTGAAACCCCGGCCCAGACCCCCCACGTGGACGCGCGGCAGCGAGCCCTTCCGCTGTCCGTCGTCGCCGTCGCGGCCGCCACCTTCTCCGTCGTGACGACGGAGATGCTGCCCGTCGGCCTGCTCACCTCGCTCGCCTCGGGCCTCGGCGTCTCCGACGGCACGGCGGGCCTGACCGTCACCCTGCCCGGTGTCGTCGCGGCGCTTGCCGCGCTGCTGCTTCCGGTCGCGGTGCGCGGCGCGGACCGCCGGGCCGTCCTGTGCGGCCTGATGCTCCTGCTCGGCGCGGCGAACCTGCTTTCGGCCCTGGCGCCGTCCTTCGCGGTCCTGCTCGCCGCGCGGATCGTGGTCGGCCTGTGCATCGGCGGCGTGTGGGCCGTCGCGGCCTCGCTCGCGGTGCGCCTGGTGCGGGCCGAGTCCGTGGGCCGGGCCACCGCCGTGATCTTCAGCGGCATAGCCGTGGCGTCGGTCCTCGGCGTGCCCGCCGGCACCTTCCTCGGGGAGCTCGCCAGCTGGCGCTGGGCGTTCGGCGCGGTGGCCGCGCTCGGCCTCGGCGTGGCCGCGCTGCTGGCCGTGGTGCTCCCGGCCCTGCCGCCGAGCGAGCCGGTGCGCCTCGGCGCCTTCCCCGCCCTGTTGCGCCTGCCGCGCCTTCGCGTCGGCCTGATCGCGGTGGCGCTCCTGGTCGTCGGCCACTTCGCCGCGTACACCTACGTCCGTCCGGTCCTTGAGCGGGTGCCGGACGTGGGCGCGGGCCTGGTCAGCGGCCTGCTCCTGAGCTACGGCGTCGCGGGGATCGCGGGGAACTTCCTGGGCGGCACCTTCGCGGCCCGCGATCCGCGCCGCGCCCTGCTGCTGATCTCCGCGGCCCTCGCGGCCGTGGTGCTGCTCCTGGTCCCCGCGGGCTCGTCCCTGCCGGTGACGGTCGCCCTCCTTGTCGCCTGGGGCCTCGCCTACGGCGGCGTCTCCGTCTCCTCCCAGAACTGGGTCATGGCCGCCGCCCCCCAGGCCCGCGAGGCCGCGTCCGCGCTCTTCGCCGGGATCTTCAACGTGGCGATCGCGCTGGGCGCCCTGCTCGGCGGCCGCGTCGCCGACGGCCTGGGCGCGACGGACGTCCTGTGGCTGGGCGGCGGCCTCGCGGCCCTGGCCCTGGGGGTGGTGGCGACGGCGGGCCGGGGTGCGCGCTAGGCGGCGGCGCCGAGTTCGCACCACACGTACTTGCCGGAGTCGCCCTCCTTCGGCAGCGGGTGCCAGCCCCAGGTGTCGGAGCAGCAGCGGATCAGGTCGAGGCCCCGGCCGTCCTCCTGGTCGAGGGGGGCCGGGCGGGAGGTCGGGGCGGGGGGCGTCGGGTCGGCGTCCCAGGCGCCGATGCGCAGGACTCCGTCGGCCCACAGGAGGCGGAAGGAGACGGGGCCCTTGGTGTGGCGCACGGCGTTGGAGACCAGTTCGGTCGCCAGGAGTTCCGCCACGTCGACGACGCCGCCGAGGCCGTGCACGGAGAGGATCGCACGGAGCGTATGGCGACACACAGTGACCGCGCAGAGTTCGCGCGGGATCTGGAGGGTGTACTCCCAGGGCTCGACCCCGGGAAAGGGTTCAGGTTTGCTGCCGTCCTCTGACATACATGAACTCCCTTTAGAGTCTGAGGAGTTGCATCGCGCAACGGATGCCGGGCGGCTACGGATCACCCCGTCGTGGCGTGAGGGGACGATTCGCCTCCGGAACTCCCGCCATCTCGCAGCGTGAGCGACTCATCACTGACGGTAGGCCTGAAAATTATGACCTTGCAAGCCGTACACGTAATCTGACACCCGAACGAGGAAGCCCGCAGGGCGAGTTGGACCAAGGAGCCGGCCATGGCGACGAGGCGGAACCCCAGCGCGCGGCAGGTGCGCCTGGGGGTCGAGCTGCGCAGGATGCGGGACGCGGCCGGGCTCAAGGCGACCGAGGCGGCGGCCCTGCTGGGGGCCAGCTCCGTCCAGATGAGCCAGATCGAGGCCGGGGTCGCGGGCGTGAGCGAGGAGCGGGTCCGCCGGCTCGCGGCCAACTACGGCTGCGCGGACAGCGGCCTGGTCGAGGCCCTGGTGGCCATGGCCACGGACCGGACCCAGGGCTGGTGGGAGGAGTACCAGAGCGTACTGCCGCGGGCGTTCGGGGACCTCGCCGAGCTGGAGCACCACGCCACGTTCCTGCGCGAGGTCGTCATCACCCACGTGCCGGGCCTGTTCCAGACCCCGGACTACGCCCGCGCGGTCTTCGCGTACATGAACCCCGAACTGCCGGTGAGCGCCCTGGAACCGCGGGTGGAGCACCGGATGCGGCGGCGGGCGGCCATCGAGGGCGCGGCGCCCACGCCGTACGGGGCCGTGGTGCACGAGTTCGCCCTGCGCGTGCGGGTGGCCGATCGCCGGGTCGCCCGCGCCCAGCTCCTGCAACTGCTCGACCTGTCCGAGCTGCCCGGCGTCAGCGTCCGGGTGATCCCCGTCGACCAGGACGGCTTCGCCGGTGCCGGGGCCTCGATGATGTACTGCGGAGGGCCGGTGCCCCGGCTCGACACCGGGATCCGCGACGCGCCGGTCAACAAGCGGCAGATCGACGCCGACGTCCAGTTGCGGCGGCTGCGGACCCTGCTCCGGATGGTGGAGACGGCGTCGCTCGCCCCGGTGCCGTCGCGGGAGTTCATCCACCGCGTGGCGAAGGAACTGTGAGGCATCGGCATGACCGGGACGACGCACTGGCAGAAGTCCAGCTTCTCCGACGGCAGTGACGGCGACGCCTGCGTGGAGGTGGCCGCCGCCCCCGGCGCGATCCGGCTCCGGGAGAGCGACGACCCCGCCGTCGAACTCACCACGGGCCGGGCCGCGTTGGCGCACCTCCTCCGCGACCTCAAGGGCCGCGCCGCCCCGCCGGATGGGCTCTAGCCGAGGCCCCAGGACCCCCTCCCGTTGAGCTCCGCCACGTCCGTGCCCGTCGTCCAGCGGTACGCGGCCTCCAGTTCGCCGAGCTCCGCCGGGGTCAGCACGTCCTGCACCCGCTCGAAGCCGTCCGGGGCGCGCTCGGCGACCGCGGCCAGGAAGCGGTCGGCGGGCATCTCGCGGTTGGCGAGGACCAGGGCGGCGGTGGCCTCGCGGCGGATCTCCTCGTACGCCCGCAGTCCGGCGGCCCGGTCGGGGTCCGTCAGGGCCAGACAGCGGGCCAGGACGCGGGCGTCCAGGATGGCCTGGGAGCCGCCGTTGGAGCCGACGGGGTACATGGGGTGCGCGGCGTCGCCGAGGAGGGTGACGGGCCCCTTGCCCCACCAGGGCAGCGGCTCCCGGTCGACCATGGGGTACTCCAGGATGCGGCGGGTCGCGGCGAAGAGGGCGGGGACGTCGAGGTCGCCGATGCGCCAGCCCGCGTAGTGCGGCAGGACGTCGGAGAGGCGGCCGCCCCGGTTCCAGTCGGCGGAGCCCGGTCCGCCGCCCGGCTCCGGCGGGAAGCGGACCTCCGCCACCCAGTTGAGCAGGGCGCGGCCGCGCAGCTCCGCCTCCCGCGCGATGGGGTAGACCACCAGCTTCGCCTGGGCGTTGCTGCCCGCGACGGCGACCGTGCGGCCGCCGAGGACCGGGTGCCACTCCGTGACGCCGCGCCACATGCGGACGCCGTTCCAGCGCGGCGGGCCCTCGCCGGGGTGGAGGCGGGAGCGGACCGTCGAGTAGAGGCCGTCGGCGCCGACGAGGGCCCGCACCCGCACGGCGTGCTCGCGCCCGCGCGCCACGTCGCGGAGCACGACCCGCAGCGCGTTGCCGTCCTCCATGAAGCGGACGAACGCCGTGCCGGTGACCACGGCCCGGTCGCCGAGCCGCTGCCGCACCGCGTCGAGCAGCAGCATCTGGAGGGCGCCCCGGTGGATGGAGTACTGCGGCCAGTGGTAGCCGAGCGCGAGCCCGCGCGGCTCGCCCCAGATGCGGTTGCCGTGCCGGTCGTAGTGGACCATCTCGGCCGTCTGCACGCCGGTCGCGGCGAGCATGTCGCCGAGGCCCAGCTCGGTCAGCTCCCGCACGGCGTGCGGGAGGAGGTTGATGCCGACGCCGACGGGCCGCAGCACGTCGACCGGTTCGACGACGCGTACGCCGATGCCCGCCGCGTGCAGGCTCAGCGCGGTGGTGAGGCCGCCGATGCCCGCGCCCGCGATCAGTACGTCCACGGTCATGGCCGTCGCACCGCCCGTCCGACCTCGGCCCGCAGCTTCACGAACTCGGGCAGGCCGCGGGTGCCGATCTGCTCGCGCGGCGCGGGCAGTTCGACGCGCAGCTCGCTGTGGACGCGGCCCGGGGCGCCGGTGAGGACGACGACGCGGTCGCCGACGTACACGCTCTCGTCGATGTCGTGGGTGACCAGGAGGATGGTCATGCGGTCCGGCGCCGCCGCGCCGCCGTCCGCCGCGCTCCCGCTCCGTACGGCCAGGAGCAGGTCCTCCAGGTCCTCCCGGGTCTGCGCGTCCACCGAGCCGAACGGCTCGTCCATGAGCAGCAGCGCGGGCCGGTACGCCAGGGCGCGGGCGATGGCGACGCGCTGCTGCATGCCGCCGGAGAGCTGCCAGGGGTACTTGGCCGCCGTGTCCGCGAGGCCGACCTGGGCGAGCGCGTCCCGGGCGCGGGCGCGGCGGCCCGCGCGGTCGAGGCCGCGGCGGCGCAGCGGGAGGGCCACGTTGTCGCGGACGGTCAGCCAGGGGAAGAGCGAGCGCGTGTAGTCCTGGAAGACGACCGCCAGGTCGTCCGGTACGGCGCCCTCGACGGCCCGGCCCCCGACCGTGATCCGGCCCGCGCTCGGCCGCTGGAGCCCCGCCACGCACCGCAGCAGCGTGGACTTGCCGCACCCCGAGGGGCCGACGATGCTCACCAGTTCGCCCCGGTCCACGAAGAGTTCGACGCCGTCGACCGCCTGATGACCGTCGTCGTAGCGATGGCTGAGCCCCGTGATGTCCAGCATCCCCTGTCCCCCTGTGCCCGTGAAGCCAACTGCCGTGTGGTCTATGTGAATTGAGTGCTCACGCGCTTCGGTCGTTCCCTCCGCGCCGGGTGAACCGGTTGCACGGGGAGCGGCGGGCGCCCCCACGCCCTAGGTGTTCCCGCGCCTGGCGCCCCGGTGCCAGGCGAGTGCTCTCCGCTCGACCGTGAGGAAGAGCCCGTTGAGTACGCAGCCGACGGCGCCGAGCTGGAGGATCACCGCCCACATCCGGTCGGGGCGGAACTCCCGCTCGGCCGCGTTGAGCCGGGCGCCGACCCCGTCGCCCGACCCCATCAGCTCGGCGATGACCACGAGGATCAGCGCGAAGCCGAGCGCGACGCGCAGGCCCGCGAAGACCTTCGGCGCGGCGGCGGGCAGCACCACGTACCGCAGCCGCGCGGCCCGGCCGAGGCCGAAGACGCGGGCCGAGTCCAGCTGCACCGGCTCGACGGACCGCACGCCGTCGACGGTGTTGAGGAGCACCGGCCACACGACGCCGGACACGACGGTCGCCAGCTGCATGGACGTGCCGAGTCCGAAGACGACCATGAAGAACGGGATGAGCGTGGGCGGCGGCACGGCCCGGCCGAACTGCAGCACGGGATCGAGCAGGTGGTGCGCCACCCGCGAGAGCCCGATCCCCACCCCCGCGGCGATCCCCACGGCCCCGGCGATGCCCCACCCCAGCACCAGCAGCTCAAGGCTCCGCCCCAGCTCACCGAGGCCCGGGTCGCTCGCCATGACACGCACGATCCGGCTGGGCGGCGGGAAGTAGATGTCCTGTGCCCGCCGGGCGGCCACTTCCCAGGCCACGAGGAGGAGGCCGAGCAGCCAGCCCCGCAGCAGAAGGAAACGCACCGCTCGTCGAACACGCCGGCCGGCCACTATTCAGCCCGTCCGGCGTTTGAGGACGAGCGCGCAGCGCGATATCCGGAGCCCCCGGCTCTCGGGTAGGGGCGGGTTTGGGGAAAGACCTCCCGCCCAACAGCCACGAGTACCCCGTTCACCGCCGCCCCGAGGGCCCCCGCCCACACCGCCCCCGCCAGCATCAGGTCCGGCCGCCCGCCCCCGGACTGCGTCTGGAGCAGATACACCCCGAGCCCCGCGTCGCCCCCGGCCCGCAGCTCCGCGCTGATCGCCACGATCAGCCCCACGGACGCGGCGATCCGCACCCCGGTGAGCACGAAGGGCCCCGCGCTCGGCAGGGACACCCTCCAGAGGACGGACAGCGGCCCGAAGCCGAAGGAGCGCAGGGTCTCCTTGGCGACGGGGTCGACGTCCCGAAGGCCGTACAGGGTGTTGAGGAGGATGGGCCACAGCGCGGCGTAGCAGACGAGGGACCGCTCGACCCGCACCGGTTCGGCGAACACGAGGATGGCCAGCGGGATGAGCGCGACGGACGGCACGGGCCTGGCCAGCTCGACGACGGCGAGGCTCGCGGCGTCGAGGCGGGGCAGCGAGCCGAGGAGCAGCCCGGCGGGCACGGCGAGGGCGACGGCGAGCCCCAGCCCGCCCAGCCAGGCGGAGACGGTGGTGCCGAGGTGGCCGAGGAAGCCGTCGTCGACGGCCATCTCGGCGGCGCGGGCGAGCACGGAGGTGGCGGGCGGCAGCGCCTCGTCGTCGAAGACGCCCGTCCGGGCGAGGAGTTCGAGGACGAGCACGACCGCGCCGGTCCCGAGCGCGCCGAGCAGGGCCCGCCCCCACCGCCGGGTGACGAGCGCGCCGGGGCCTGACCCCGGACCCGTGCGCGCCGCCCTCTTCACCGCGGCGCCCTCAGGGCCCCGTGCGCACGAGCAGCGGTTCGACGTCGAGCGTCCGCCGCAGATAGCCGAACTCGCGCATCAGGTCCACCACCCGGCGCAGCCGCGCCGGGTCCAGGGCCACCGGATAGCCGCCGAGGTGGAGCTGGGCGGCCTGGTCCGGAGTGATCCTGGTGTAGTCGGGGAGCGTGCGGACGACCGTCGAGCGGTCGGCGGCCTGCTTCTGGGCGCGGGCCATGGCCCGCTGGAAGGCCTCGACGGTCTTCTTGTTCCTCTCGGCGAACCGCGCCGTGGTCGCGTACCCCGCGATCGGGAAGCCCGCGGTCGGCGGCCTGCCGAGGTCGGCGACGACGCGACCGGTGCCGGACTCCTCGATCGCGCTGACGAACGGCTCCGCGGCCTGCACGGCGTCGACGCTGCCCGACTTCAGGGCGGTCTCCATGTTCGGCATGTCGACCTCGGCGAAGTCGGCGTCCTCGTCGAACGCGACGCCCTCGGCCTCGGCCGCCTTCCGGACGAGCAAGGAGCTGATGTTCCGCTTCGTGTTGACGCCGATCTTCTTGCCTTCGAGGTCCTTCAGGCTCTTGACCGGCGAATCCTTGCGCACCAGCACCGCGTGCGTCTTGGGCGCCAGGGCGAAGGCGTCGGCGACGATCCGCACGTCCAGGGCCTTGTTGGCGTGCGCGAGGAAGTACGAGACGTAGTTGCCGAAGGAGATGTCGAGGGCGCCCGCGCGCAGCCTGCCGACCGACTCGGCGCCGCCTTGGAGCGTCGTCGTGCGGACCGTGAGCCCCTCCGCCTTGAAGAAGCCCTTGGCGATCGCGAGCTGGAGCGGAGCGGTGTCCGCCACGGGCATCGTGCCGACGGTGATCGTGGCCTTCTCCAGGCCCTTGCCGTCCGCCGCGCCGCCGCCGTCGCCGCCGCCGGAGTCGCCGCAGCCCGCCGTGGCGAGCAGCAGGGCCAGGGCCGCCGCCGGGGCCAGGACCGCGCGCAGTGACGTCCCGCGTAACCGGCCCCGTGCTCCCCGTGCCATATACACCCGCTTCCGCCCGTGTCCGCCACCGCTCGGGCCCGCTGAGGCCTGCGGGGCCTGAGCCGACGCGCGGATGCTAACCGCAGGGCGGGCCGAGGACAATGGGCCGGGGCACCCCGCGGCGCCGCATGGAAGGATGGCCGGAAACATCACAGAAACTTCGCATGTCGCACTGAGGAGATGACCGCGTGCCCGGCACCAATCTGACCCGCGAAGAGGCGCAGCAGCGGGCGAAGCTGCTCACCGTTGACTCGTACGAGATCGATCTCGACCTCTCCGGAGCGCAGGAGGGCGGCACCTACCGGTCGGTGACCACCGTGCGCTTCGACAGCGCCGAGGCGAACGCCGAGACGTTCATCGACCTGATCGCCCCGGCCGTCCACGAGGTGGTCCTCAACGGCCACGCCCTGGAGGTCGGCGCGGTCTTCCGCGACTCGCGCATCGCCCTGCGGCACCTGCGCGAGGGGCGCAACGAGCTGCGCGTCGTCGCCGACTGCGAGTACACGAACACCGGCGAGGGCCTGCACCGCTTCGTCGACCCGGTGGACCAGCAGGCGTATCTGTACACGCAGTTCGAGGTGCCGGACGCGCGCCGCGTGTTCGCCTCCTTCGAGCAGCCGGACCTGAAGGCCACCTTCCGGTTCACCGTGACGGCTCCCAGCGGCTGGACGGTGATCTCCAACTCGCCGACGCCCGAGCCGAAGGACGACGTCTGGTCCTTCGAGCCGACCCCGCGCATCTCCACGTACATCACGGCCCTGATCGTCGGCCCGTAC
Source organism: Streptomyces spectabilis (assembly GCF_008704795.1). Lineage (NCBI taxonomy): Bacteria > Bacillati > Actinomycetota > Actinomycetes > Kitasatosporales > Streptomycetaceae > Streptomyces > Streptomyces spectabilis. The sequence continues at coordinate 3,710,678 of NZ_CP023690.1, forward strand.
CACGCGGTGCACTCCTCGTACGAGAAGGACGGGCAGAGCGTGCCGCTCGGCATCTACTGCCGGCCCTCGCTCGCCGAGTTCCTCGACGCCGACGCGATCTTCGAGGTGACGCGGCAGGGCTTCGACTGGTTCCAGGAGAAGTTCGACTACGCGTACCCCTTCAAGAAGTACGACCAGCTCTTCGTGCCGGAGTTCAACGCGGGCGCGATGGAGAACGCGGGCGCGGTGACGATCCGCGACCAGTACGTCTTCCGCTCCAAGGTGACGGACGCCGCGTACGAGGTGCGCGCCGAGACCATCCTGCACGAGCTGGCCCACATGTGGTTCGGCGACCTCGTGACCATGGAGTGGTGGAACGACCTGTGGCTGAACGAGTCGTTCGCCACGTACACCTCCATCGCCTGCCAGGCGTACGCGCCGGACTCGCGCTGGCCGCACTCGTGGACGACGTTCGCGAACTCCATGAAGACCTGGGCGTACCGGCAGGACCAGCTGCCGTCCACGCACCCGATCATGGCGGACATCCGCGACCTCGACGACGTGCTCGTCAACTTCGACGGCATCACCTACGCCAAGGGCGCCTCGGTCCTCAAGCAGCTCGTGGCCTACGTCGGCATGGACGAGTTCTTCCAGGGCGTGCAGGCGTACTTCAAGCGCCACGCGTTCGGCAACACCCGCCTCAGCGACCTGCTCGGCGCCCTGGAGGAGACCAGCGGCCGCGATCTGCAGACCTGGTCGCGGAAGTGGCTCCAGACCGCCGGCATCAACGTGCTGCGCCCGGTCGTGGACGTGGACTCCGCGGGCGTCATCACCTCCTTCGCCGTCAAGCAGGAGGCTCCCGCGCTGCCCGCCGGAGCCACCGGCGAGCCGACGCTGCGGCCGCACCGCATCGCCATCGGCCTGTACGACCTGGACGACGACTCCGGCAAGCTGGTGCGCACCGACCGCGTGGAGCTGGACGTCGACGGCGAGCTGACGGCCGTGGAGGCCCTGGTCGGCCGGGCCCGCCCGGCGGTCGTCCTGCTCAACGACGACGACCTGTCGTATGCGAAGGTCCGCCTCGACACCGAGTCCCTCGCCTTCGTCACCGAGCACCTCGGCGACTTCGAGGCCTCGCTGCCGCGCGCCCTGTGCTGGGCGTCCGCCTGGGACATGACGCGCGACGCGGAGCTGCCGACGCGCGACTACCTGGCGCTCGTGCTCTCCGGCATCGCCAAGGAGTCCGACATCGGCGTGGTGCAGTCCCTGCACCGGCAGGTGAAGCTCGCCCTCGACCTGTACGCGGACCCGGCCGGGCGCGACGCGCTGCTCGCGCGGTGGACCGGGGCGGCCCTTGAGCACCTGCGCGCGGCCGAGCCCGGCGGCGACCACCAGCTCGCCTGGGCGCGGGCGTTCGCGGCGACCGCCCGCACGGAGTCCGACCTCGCGCTGCTCGAAGGGCTGCTCGACGGCTCCGAGACCATCGAGGGCCTGGCCGTGGACACCGAGCTGCGGTGGTCGTTCGTGGGGCGGCTCGCGGCCATGGGCCGCCTCGACGAGGCGGGCATCGCGGCCGAGGCCGAGCGCGACCGGACGGCGGCGGGCGAGCGGCACGCCGCCGCCGCGCGGGCCGCGCGGCCGACCCCCGAGGCCAAGGCGGCCGCCTGGGCGTCCGTGGTGGAGTCCGACGCGCTGCCCAACGCCGTGCAGGAGGCGGTGATCTCCGGCTTCGTGCAGACCGAGCAGCGGGAGCTGCTCGCGCCGTACGCGGAGAAGTACTTCGGTGCCGTCAAGGCGGTGTGGGAGTCCCGGTCGCACGAGATGGCGCAGCAGGTCGCGGTGGGCCTCTACCCGTCGGTCCAGGTGTCCGCGGCGACCCTCGACGCCACCGACGCGTGGCTCGCCTCCGCGGAGCCGACGCCTGCCCTGCGCCGGCTGATCACGGAGTCCCGCGCGGGCGTGGACCGGGCCCTGCGGGCACAAGCCGCCGACAAGGCCTGACCCGATCCTGCCCACCTGCTCCTGCTTCGGTGGGGGCGGGTGGGCGGGACCGCCCCCCTGTGGGCAATCGTCCCGCAGGGCGAGTGGGGCATCCGGGGCCGGGGCTCAGACCGGGGCCGCCGCGCGGAGGGCGGTCAGGACGTGGGCCACGGCGGGGCCCGCGCCGCGCCGGGTCGCCGCGATGACATGGCGGTGCGGCCGCTCCGCCCCGAGCCCCCGCGTCACCACACCCCCACGCCCGGCGGCCCCAGCCATCCGCGGCACCAACGCCACCCCCATCCCCGCCTCCACCATCGCCAGGATCGCCGTCCACCCCGCGGCACTGTGCGCCTGCTCCGGCACGAACCCCGCCGCCTCGCACGCGGCCCGCGTGATGTCCGACCAGGGCCCCGACCCCCCGAAGATCCACGGTTCGTCGGCGAGGTCGGCGAGCCCGAGCCCCCGCTTGCGGGCGAGCGGATGCCCTTCGGGCAGGGCGACGTCCAGCGGATCGGCGCAGAGGGTGACCCCCGTGAAGCGGGGGTCGCGCCGCGCCGGAGCCTGCGCGGCGAGCGACAGGGCCAGGTCCACGTCCCCCGCGGCGAGCAGCTCGTACGCCTGCGCCGCCTCGGCCTCCCGCACCCGCACGGACACCCCGGGCCTGGCCTCCCGCAGGGCCCGTACGGCGGGCACCACGAGCGCGGGCACCGCCGTGGAGAACGCCCCGACCCGCACCTCCCCCGCGTCGCCCCGCACATGGGCGGCCAACTCCGCGTCGGCCCGCTCCAGTTGGGCGAAGACCGCCTCCGCGTGCCGCAGCACGAGGTGCGCCGCGTCGGTGAGCCGCACCCGCCGCCCCCGCGCTTCGAGCAGGGTGACATCCAGCTGCCTGGCGAGGTTGGAGAGCTGCTGGGACACGGCGGAGGGCGTCATGCTGAGCGCCCCGGCGGCCGCCGTCACCGTGCCGTGGTCCCGCAGCGCGCGCAGGATCCGCAGCTTCTTGATGTCCCACTCACTCATGCCGCCAACGTACCGCCGACCGATTCAGGAGCTGAGCGACCGGCCGCGGACCGCTGTCGAGCCGAGCACGACTCCGCCGAGGATCAGGCCCATGCACGCTGCCCGCGGCCCGCTCATGCCCTCGCCGAGCAGGGCGAAGGACAGCAGCGCCACGCACACGGGCTGGAGGTAGTAGACGACTCCGGCGCGGGCCGCGCCGATCAGGGCGATGGCCTTGTTCCAGGCGAAGAAGGCGACGGCCGAGGAGACGACGCCCACGTAGAGCAGCGGCGTCACCGTACCGGCCGTAGGCGAGAAGCCGCCCTGGACCGTGAGGCTGACGGCGTACGCGGGCAGCAGCATCAGCGCGCCGAGCACGAACGTGGCGAAGAGGAAGGGAAGTCCGCCGAGCTCCGGGGGCCTGCGCCGCAGCAGCGCGCTGTAGGAGCCAAAGGCGAACGCGCCGCCGATCACCCAGAGGTCGCCGGGGGCGAGGTCGAGGGCGAGGGAGCCCTTGCTGACCAGGAGCAGCACCCCGGCGCAGGCGATCAGCATGCCGGTGGTGCGGCGGGCGCCGAGCCGGGCCCCGCCGAGGCGTTCGTAACCGGCCATCAGGACCGGCGACGCGGCCATGATCATGCCCATGTTGCCCGCGGTGGTGGTCACGCCCGCCTGGTTCACCAGGGTGTTGTAGAGGGTGACGCCGAGGAAGGAGGCGGCGAGGAGGTGGCCGAAGTGGCGGCGCAGGACCGCCCGCTGACGCCAGGTCGCGCGGAGCGCGAAGGGCGCGACCGCCGCGATGGCGATCAGCCAGCGCCAGAAGGCGTGCTGGACGGGCGGCACGCTGTCGGCGAGGGCGCGGGAGGTGACGAAGCTGCCCGACCAGACGACGGTGGCGAGCAGCGCGAGGCCGAGCCCGACGAACGGACCACCGGCGGCGGCCGCCCGGGTGACCCGGGCGGCCGCCGCCGCTTCCCGCACGCTCCCCGCGCCCTTCGCGCTCGACTCGACGGTCCGGTCCAGGGCGGTCGTCACGGGTATCCCTCTGCTCTCTCCCCGGGGTCCGGGGCGGTGGGCGCGTTCGCTTGCCCGGCTACCGTCGCACCGCCGCACCGCTCAGGTCCATCGAATCTTTCCGACCGTTCTTTGAAGCCGAGCTGAACGATCCGGTGGCTGCGGGCGCCCCGGCCACCGGCCGCGTCCCCGCCCGCTCCGCCTTCTCCCGCGGCTTGAGCTGGCCGAACAGCGTGGCGCCGAAGGCGATCGCCATGCCCGCCACCTGCACCGCCGTCAGCGACTGGCCGAGCGCAGCCCAGCCGATGACCGCCGCGGTCAGCGGCGAGAGCGGTCCGAGCAGGCTGACCTGGGTGGCGCTGAGGCGGCCGAAGCCGCGGAACCACAGCCAGTAGGCGACGGCCGTACCGGCGATGGACAGATAGACGTAGCCCGCGACGTTCCGGCCGTCGAGCGCGGGCGGGGCACCCTCGACGAGGAAGGCGACGGGCGCGATGAGCAGACCGCCCATGGTGAGCTGCCAGCTGGTCAGGGCCAGCGGACCCACGCCGTCGGGGCGCCCCCAGCGCTTGGTGAGCACGGTGCCGGTGGACATCGACGCCGTGGACGCCACGGCCGCGAGCACGCCGATCGCGTCCAGGCTCCCGGTGGCCTTGAGGACGACGAGGCTGACGCCGAGCGCGGCCGCGATCCCGGTGAGCAGGGTGCGGGTGGTCGGGCGTTCGCTCAGGACGAGGGCCGAGAGCCCGGCGACGAACAGCGGCCCGACGGAGCCGACCACGGCGGCCATGCCCCCGGGCAGGCGGTAGGCGGACAGGAACAGCAGGGGGAAGAAGGCCCCGATGTTCAGCGCGCCGAGGACCGCGGCCTTGCCCCACCACACCCCCTTCGGCAGCCGTCTGGCCAGGAGCAACAGCAGGAGCCCCGCGGGCAGCGCCCGCATCATGGCCGTGAACAGGGGCCGGTCCGCCGGCAGGAACTCCGTGGTCACGGCGTAGGTGGAACCCCAGGTGACGGGGGCGTAGGCGGTGAGCAGGATGGTGGCGGCGCGGTTCATGGCACACCTCTCTCGGCGGCCCGACAGGCCGGAGTGGAAGCTTGATGGTGATTAGCTTAGCCGCAAGCTACTTAACGTCAACCCACTTAGCGGAAATTCACTTAGGCCGAATCTGCTTACTTGCAAGCATCCAAAGCGGGGGCCGATACTTCCCCCATGCACTCCCCGGACACACCGCACCCCGACGCCGTCGACGCGATCATCGAGCAGTGGGCCTCGGTCAGGCCCGAACTGGAGACGACACCCATGGAGATCTACGGCCGCGTCTACCGCGTGGCGCACGCGGTGGGCGACCGCGTGGAGAAGGCCTACCGCGAAGTCGGCACCACCCGGGGCGAGTTCGACGTCATCGCCACACTGCGCCGGCACGGCGAGCCGTACACGCTCTCGCCCCGGCAGCTCTCCGCCACGCTGATGCTGACCACCGGCGGCATGACGGGGCGCCTGGACAAGCTGGAGCGGGCGGGCCTGCTGCGCCGCTCACCGGATCCGAACGACCGGCGCGGGCTCCAGGTCACGCTGACCGATGCGGGGCGCGAGCTCGTCGACCGGGCCGTCGTGGCCGGCCTGGAGGCACAGCGCGCGGCGCTCGGCGCCTCGGGGCTCGACGAGAAGGAGACGGCTCAGCTCGCCGGTCTGCTCAGGAAGCTGCTCGCGGGCGCCGCACCCGCCTGAACACGCGCGAGGGCGCCCCTCGGCGGCGTACACACAAGAGACGGCTCTTCGTGTACGTCGCCGAGGGGCGCCCTCGGCGTCGGTGAAGGGGGCGGGTCAGCCCTGCTTCTGCTGCTTGCGGGACTTGTCACCCACCATGACCAGACCCGCGATCACCAGGAAGAGGACGATCGGCGCCACGACATACAGACCGAGCGTCTCGGCGACGCTCAGCTTCGGAGCCGGGTCGTCGCCGTCGTCGCGGGTGAGCGCGAGCGCGGGGGACGACATGAGCAGCATCATCAGCGTCGTACCGGTGGCAACGGCACCGGCGCGCAGGGCGTTCTTCTTGTCCACGATGCCAAACTAGCGAACGGCTCCGCGGGCCGCGCGCCCGGGGTGCCATCAGGGGACGGCGCCCGGACCCCCGCAGGCCCGGCGGGACGGCCCGGTGCGGAACTCCCGGAAGACGTCGAGCAGCGCGTGCAGCCGCGGCGACGCCGTCAGGTCCTCCAGGGACACCGGGCGGCCGTCGGCGCCCGCGATGGGCAGGCGCCAGTTCGGGTACGCGTCCAGGGTGCCCGGCAGGTTCTGCGGGCGGCGGTCGCCGACCGTGTCCGGCAGCCAGACCCCGACGAGCCGGGCCGGGGTCGCGAGCAGCAGCCGGTGCACCGCGCGCACCTCGTCCTCCTCGTGCCCGGCGCCGCCGCGCAGCAGGCCGAGCCGGGAGGCGAGCGCCAGCCACTCACGCACCTCCGCGGCGGCCTCGGCGCGCTCGGCGGCGGGCGGACGGGTCAGCAGACCGAGTTCGTGGCGGAGCGCGACGTGCTCGCCGGTGACGCGGGCGGCCGTGGACGGCAGGTCGTGGGTGGTGGCGGTGGCGAGGCAGTCCGCACGCCACTCCCCGGGCGGCAGCACCTTGCCCGTCCCCTCGCCCTCGGCCCCCGCCCAGTCCCGCTCGAACCAGAGCACCGACGTCCCGAGCACGCCCCGCTCGCGCAGCGCGTCGCGCACGCCCGGCTCGACGGTGCCGAGGTCCTCGCCGATGACCAGCGCGTCCGCGCGGTGCGCCTCCAGGACGAGCGCGGCGAGCATCGCCTCGGCGTCGTACCGCACGTACGTGCCCTCCGTGGGCGGGCGGCCCGCGGGCACCCACCACAGGCGGAACAGGCCCATCACGTGGTCGATGCGCACCGCGCCCGCGTGCCGCAGCGTCGCGCGCAGGAGTTCGCGGAACGGCGCGTACCCGGACTCGGCGAGCCGGTCGGGCCGCCACGGGGGCAGATTCCAGTCCTGGCCGTGCGCGTTGAAGGCGTCCGGGGGCGCGCCCGCCGACATGCCCGCCGCGAAGTGGCGCTGCTGCGCCCAGGCGTCGGCGCCGTCCGGATGCACGCCCACCGCCAGGTCGTGGACGAGCCCGATGCCCATGCCCGCGTCGCGCGCGGCCCGCTGCGCCGCGGCCAGTTGCTCGTCGACGTACCAGGCGAGGCGCTCGTGGAAGTCGACGCGGTCCATCAACTCGCCGCGGGCGCGGGCGGTTTCGCGGCTCGCCGGGTCGCGCAGGGGCGCGGGCCAGGCGTGCCAGTCGGGTCCGTGCCGCTCGGCGAGCGCGCACCAGGTGGCGTGCGCCTCCAGGGCCTCGCCGCGCTCGGCGAGGAAGTCGCTGTACGTGGCGCAGCGGCCGGGCCCGAGCGGGACCCGCGCGGCCAGTTCGAGGGCCTCGGCCTTGGCCGCCCACACGGCGTCGCGGTCGATGAGGCGCCCGTCCCGCAGCACCGATCGCCGCAGCCCGTCGGCGCGTTCGAGCAGCGCGCCCGCCCGCTGCCGGGCCGCGCCGCGCAGGCGCGCGAACTCCGGGACGTCCTCCACCCGTACGTGTACGGGGTCGGGGAAGCGGCGCGACGACGGCCGGTACGGCGAGGGGTCGCTGCTGCCGCCGGGCGGCGCGGGCACGGCCGCGTGCAACGGGTTCACCTGGATGAATCCCGCGCCCACCGAGCGCCCCGCCCACGCCGCGAGCTCGGCCAGGTCCCCCAGGTCCCCCATGCCCCAGGAGCGGCGGCTCAGCAGCGAGTAGAGCTGGACGAGGAATCCGTACGCCCGCGCGCGCGGCTCGGGCGCGCGGCTCGGGGCGACGAGGAGATGGGCTTCGGCGACGGCCCCGTCCGGGGTGGTGGCGCGCAGCCGGTGGGCGCCCAACGGAAGGGGCGGGGGCGGCGACGGGGCGTCCCAGGCGAGGGTGTCGCCCTGTTCGGTGCGGAGGTGGAGGCGGGTGCGGTCGGGCAGCGCGCGGAGGAACTCCGGGGCGGCCGCCCCCTTCGGCAACTCCTGATCCGGTATCTCCTCCGGTAACTCCTCCGGCGCGCGCCAGAGGACCACGGTCGGGGGCAACAGCCTTTCCCGCAGGGCCCGTTCGCGCTCCGCGAGGGCGGCGTCCACCGCGTCCGGCGTACGCGCGTCGACGTCGAGCGCGGCGAGCGCGGCGACGACCGCCGCGTCGGACGCCTGGACCGTGCGGCCCGGGGACGGGGAGTAGGAGGTGGCCACGCCGTGCAGGGCGGCGAGCCGGGCCAGGGTCACCCGGCGCCCTAGATCCCGGCCGGGTCCAGGCCCGCGGCCGTGCCCGTGGAGGTCGGCTCGCTGGTGAGGGGCGCGGCGTCGGTGAGCGGCGGCTCACTGGTCAGCGGCGCGGCGTCGGCGAGCGGCGGCTCGCTGGTCAGGGGCGGTTCCAGGCAGCCGCAGGAGCAGGAGCCGTCGAGGCCGGAGTCCGGGTGCGAGACCTCAAGGGGGAGGCCGGACGGGAGAAGATTCGCCGAAGGGGGCACAGAACGCTCCTTGTTTCGCGGGTGGGCGCGGATGCGCGAGGGATTTCGCGGGCTTCGGTTCCCGGGGGCATACCCACTGCGGCGGACCGCAGACGCAAACGACCCGCGAACGTGACACTGGTCACACCAGCCCTCGCGGGGGCGCCCCAGACCCGCCGCTTCCCGCCCCGGGGGGCTCCGCCCCCCGTACCCCCCGTTGATCGGCGCTCCGCGCCTCGTCCTCAAACGCCGGACGGGCTACAAATAGCCCCTCCGGCGCTTGAGGAGCGGGGGCCTGGGGGCGGAGCCCCCAGGTCGGGAAGGGGCGGGCCCGGGGCGCACCGCGAGGGATCGGGTCCGGCGTTGACACCCGCCCCGCCCCAGTGATGGGCTCAGTGCTCTGCGTGACCGTTCGTGTGGCCACAGTGACGAGGAGGGGGCCGTGCAACTGCGGGGCAGAAAGGGCGCGGCCGCCATCGCCGCAGCCGTCATCGCGAGCACCCTGGGCACCACCACCGCCCTCACGGAACCCGCCCTGGCCACCCCGCCGCCCCCGGGCGGCCCGCGTACGGACACCGAGCGGACCACCCCCGAGCCCCCGCGGGTGTGGCCCCGCCCCCACCACCTGGAGCGCACGGCCACCGCCCCGGTCACCGTCGGCGACGCGGTCGTGCTGGTCACGGGGGAGGCCGGGCACACCGACCCGCACGCCCTGGAGGCCCTGCGCGGCCTCCTGCGGGACGCGGGCGCGCGGGAGGTCACCGAGGTGCCCGACGGCAGCCCGCCCCCGCCCGGCACCCACCTGGTGATCCGCGCCGGAGGCACCGGCGCGGACCAGGCGCTGCGGGCGCTCGGCGCCCCGCCGCGCGCCGACCTGCCGCCGGGCGGCTACCGCCTCGCGGTGGGCGAGGTCGCGGGCCGGGACACGGTGGCCCTCGACGGCGTCGGCGCGGACGGCCTCTTCCACGCGGCGCAGACGCTGCGGCAGCTGACGGACCCCCGGACCCGTCTCGTCCCCGGCGTCGTCGTCCGCGACTGGCCCGCGACCCCGGTGCGGGGCCTGACGGAGGGCTTCTACGGCACGCCGTGGACCCGCCGGCAGCGCCTGGACCAGCTGGACTTCATGGGCCGTACGAAGCAGAACCGGTATCTGTACGCGCCGGGCGACGACCTGTACCGCCAGGCCCGCTGGCGCGAGCCGTACCCGGCGGCGCAGCGCGCCGAGTTCCGCGCGCTCGCCGAGCGGGCCGCCCGCAACCACGTGACGCTCGCCTGGGCGGTCGCCCCCGGCCAGGGCATGTGCCTGTCGTCGGGGCAGGACGTGCGGGACCTCGCCCGCAAGGTGGACGCCATGTGGGCGCTCGGCTTCCGCGCCTTCCAGCTCCAGTTCCAGGACGTGAGCTACAGCGAGTGGCACTGCGAGCAGGACGCGGAGACCTTCGGCTCGGGCCCCCGGGCGGCGGCACGGGCCCAGGCGCGGGTCGCCAACGCCCTCTCCCGGCACCTCGCCGACCGGCACCCGGGGGCGCGGCCGCTGTCCCTGATGCCGACCGAGTACTTCCAGGACGGCTCGACCGCGTACCGCGATGCCCTCGCGCGGCGCCTCGACGGCGGCGTGGAGGTGGCGTGGACGGGTGTGGGCGTCGTGCCGCGCACCATCACGGGCCGCGAACTGGCGGGCGCGCGCGAGGCGTTCGGCGCGCACCCGCTCGTCACGATGGACAACTACCCGGTGAACGACTTCGCGCGGGACCGCATCTTCCTCGGCCCCTACACGGGCCGCGAGCCCGCCGTCGCCCAGGGCTCGGCGGGCCTGCTCGGCAACGCCATGGAACAGCCCGCCGCGTCCCGCATCCCGCTGTTCACGGCCGCCGACTACGCCTGGAACCCGCGCGGTTACCGGCCCCACGAGTCCTGGCTCGCGGCGATCGACGACCTGGCGGGCGGCGACGCGCGGGCGCGCGGCGCCCTGCGGGCCCTCGCGGGCAACGACGCCTCGTCGGTCCTCGGCGCCGAGGAGTCGGCCTATCTGCGGCCCCTGCTGCGGGCCTTCTGGGCGGCCCGCGCGGCGCCGGAGCCGGCCCGCGCCGAGGCAGCGGCCCATGAGCTGCGGTCCGCCTTCGGCGTGCTGCGCACGGCGCCCGACCACCTCGCCGGGACGGACGTGGCCCGCGAAGTGGCGCCCTGGGCCGAGCAGTTGGCGCGCTACGGCGAGGCGGGCGAGGCGGCCGTCGCCATGCTGGGCGCGGCCGCCCGCGGCGACGGTGCCACCGCCTGGCGCGCGGCCCGCTCGCTGCGCGGCCTTCGCGGCGCGCTGCGGGCCGCCCGCGTGACGGTCGGCGAGGGCGTCCTCGACCCGTTCCTGGACCGCGCCGAGCGGGCGTACGGGCGGTGGGCGGGGCTCGACGGCGAGCACGCGGCCGACGGCCCTGACGCCCGCTGGCGGCGGGCCAGGCCGCTGGCCGCCGTGACGGCCCTGACGGACCCCGGCACCCGGGGCACGGTGGAGGCGCACGTGCCGGGCGCGGGCTGGCGCCGCGTCGCCGACCTGTCCGCGTCCGGGTTCACCGAGGTCCGCCCGGAGCGGGAGCCGCCCGTGGACGGCGTACGGGTCGTCGCGTCCGGCGGAACGGTCCAGCACCTGGCGCCCTGGTTCGCCGACGGGCCCGCGGCCCGTCTGACGCTGGCCCGCGCCGAGGCGGACGCGGAGATCGGCGGCGCCCCCGCGCGGGTGACGGCGAGGCTGCTCCCGCGCCGCCCCGGCACCGTGTACGGGCGGCTGGAAGCGCGGGCGCCCGGGGCCGTGCGGGTGCGCGTCCCGGAGACGGCGGCGCTGCCGCGCGGCACGGAGGTGGCGGTGCCGCTCGACGTGAGCGTCCCCGCGGGCACGCGCGCGGGGACGTACGAGATCCCGGTGTCCTTCGCGGGCGAGACGCGGACGGTGGCGGTGCGGGCCTATCCCCGCACCGGCGGCCCCGACCTGGCGCGCCACGGGCGGGCGTCGTCGTCGGGCGACGAGACGGCGGCCTTCCCGGCCGCGGCCGCCCTCGACGGCGACGCCGCCACCCGCTGGTCCTCACCGGCCGAGGACGGCGCCTGGTGGCAGCTGGAGCTGGCCGCCCCCGCGCGGCTCGGCCAGGTGGTGCTGCGCTGGCAGGAGGCGTACGCGGCCGCGTACCGGATCCAGACGTCGGCCGACGGCAGGACCTGGCGGACGGCCGCGACCGTGCGGGACGGGCGCGGCGGGCGCGAGTCGGTGCGCATGGACGCGCCGGACACCCGCTTCGTCCGGGTGCAGGGCGACCGGCGGGCGACGCGCTTCGGCTACTCGCTGTGGTCCGTGGAGGCCTACGCCGTGGCCGGGGCGGGGGCCGGTCGGGAAGTGGCGGACCGGGGCCGGGGCCCCGGTCCACACCCGTGACGCCCTGTGGGCGCGGCGACGACGAAGGCCCGGACCGATCGCTCTCCTAGGCGGAGATGCCGTCGATCCGGGCCATCGCGTCGTCCGCGCCGAACGGCTGCAGGTACGGCAGCCAGCGCGGATCCCTATGCCCGGTGCCGATGATGCGCCAGGCGAGCCCCGTCGGCGGGGCGGGCTTGTGGCGCAGGCGCCAGCCGAGCTCCGGCAGGTGCCGGTCGGCCTTCACGTGGTTGCAGCGGCGGCAGGACGCCACCACGTTGTCCCAGACGTGCTGGCCGCCGCGGCTGCGCGGAATGACGTGGTCGACGCTGGTTGCGACGCCACCGCAGTACACGCACCGGCCGCCGTCGCGGGCGAACAGCGCACGTCGCGTCAGAGGAACGGGCCCCCGGTAGGGGACCCGCACGAACCGCTTCAGCCGGACCACGCTGGGTGCGGGGATGGTGCGGGTCGCGCTGTGCATGAAGGCGCCGGACTCCTCGAGGCAGAGTGCCTTGTTCTCCAGGACGAGGACGAGCGCGCGGCGGAGCGGTACGACGCCAAGGGGCTCGTACGACGCGTTGAGGACCAGGACATGCGGCACGGAGGCCTCCTTGTACGCCGGCGGCGCGTGGCTCGCGCCGGGACGATCTGTGGACCAGTTTCCCCTCATGCCTGGTCGTAGCGCCACCATGTCCCGGTAACGGCCTTGACGTGTTTTCAACCACACCCCGCCGAAAGCACGGATGACACGTTTCCCCAGGGGTGACCAGGCGCTGGTCACCGGGTGATCACCCGATGGCCTTCGAACATGACAACGATCCCCACACAATGCCCCGTTAGTGTGGTGGGTCTGCCCGGCGCATCTCCTGGGCAGACCGCTATGCCTGGAGGTACCCGCCGTGTTCCTGTCCGTGCTCTCGGCCGCCGGGACGGACCCGGACCCGACGAAGTCACCGAAACCCGTGACGCTCGACGACGCGCACGAGAGCGCTCAGAACGCCGCGAGCTGGGTCGAGGAGAACTGGTCGACGTGGCTCGCCATCGGGCTCCGCATCCTGCTGATCGTCGTGATCGCGATGGTCCTCAGAGTGATCGTGCGGCGCACCATCACCAAGTTCATAGACCGGATGAACCGCACGGCGCAGGCCGTGGACGGCACCGCGCTCGGCGGGCTCCTGGTCAATGTGGAGCGGCGGCGGCAGCGGTCGCAGGCCATCGGGTCCGTGCTGCGCTCGGTGGCGTCGTTCCTGATCCTGGGCACGGCCGCGCTGATGGTCCTGAGCACCTTCGAGATCAACCTCGCGCCGTTGCTCGCCTCGGCCGGTGTGGCGGGTGTCGCGATCGGCTTCGGCGCGCGCAACCTGGTCACCGACTTCCTCTCCGGCGTCTTCATGATCCTGGAGGACCAGTACGGCGTGGGTGACTCCATCGACGCCGGGGTGGCCTCCGGCGAGGTCGTCGAGGTGGGCCTGCGCGTCACCAAGCTGCGCGGCGACGCCGGTGAGATCTGGTACGTGCGCAACGGCGAGGTCAAGCGCATCGGCAACCTCTCCCAGGGCTGGTCCACGGCCGGGGTCGACGTGACCGTGCGCCCGGACGAGGACCTGGACAAGGTCAAGCGGGTGCTCGGCGAGGTCGGCGAGCGCATCGGCAAGGACGAGCCCTGGAACGAGCAGCTGTGGGGCCCGGTCGAGGTGCTCGGCCTGGACAGCGTGCTGCTCGACCAGATGGTGGTGCGGGTCTCGGCGAAGACGATGCCGGGCAAGTCGCTCGGCGTGGAGCGCGAGCTGCGCTGGCGCATCAAGCGGGCCTTCGACGCGGAGGGCATCCGCATCGTGGGCGGTCTGCCGCTGCCGCTGGACGAGGGGCCCGCCGCGGACCCGACGGCGGGCATGGCGGCGCCGTCCGCGTACGCGTCGACGACGTCCCCGCAGTCGATGACGGCGTCGCCGATACCGCCGCCGAACCTGTCGAAGTAGCCCTCGGGCTGTTTTCGGACACCTTTCTGACCTGCCCGTGGGGGCGCCCGGAACCTTCCGGGCGCCCCCTTCGGCGTCTCGGGGCCGCGTCTGCGCCCCTGTGGATCACCCGCACATAACGACTTGATAGCCCCGGCGCCGCCCACTCTTGACGGGCTCTTCACGGCGGCTTACGTTCCTCGCAACCAATAGGAAGCCTTCCTAACAGTGCCGTGGGAAGGCGGATCGCCGAAGGGCAGGTGTCGTCAGCGATGGCCGGAACCACCCCGTCCAACGGGTCGCCCGGCGTTCCGGGCACGCCCCGCGTGCTCCGCGCCATGAACGACCGCGCCGCGCTCGACCTGCTCGCCGCCCACGGACCGCTCACCCGCACCCGCATCGGCGAGCTCACCGGCCTGTCCAAGCCCACCACCTCGCAGCTGCTCAGCCGCCTGGAGAGCGCGGGCCTGGTCCGCACCACGGGCCGCCAGAGCGGACGGCCGGGGCCGAACGCCGTCCTGTACGAGATCGACCCCGCCGTCGGCGGCGTCGCCGCCCTGTCCGCCGACCCCACCGGGCTCACCGCCCTGGTCGCCGACGTCACCGGGCGCGAGGTGGGCCGCTTCCGCATCGAGGCCGACGCCATCGCCGAGGACGTGCGCCACCGCACCGCCCAGCTCGTCGTCGAGGCCGTGGACGGCGCGCTCGCCCAGGCCGGGCTCGGCCACGACGACCTGCGCGCCACCGTCATCGGCACGCCCGGCGCCATCGACCCGCACACCGGCCAGCTCCGCTACGCCCCGCACCTGCCCGGCTGGCACTCGCGCACCCTGCGCGCCGAGCTGGCCGAGGTGCTCGGCACCCCGGTCACCATCGAGAACGACGTGAACCTCGCCGCCATCGCCGAGCAGTACGAAGGCGCCGCGCAGGACCACGACGACTTCGTGCTCGCCTGGCTCGACGAGGGCGTGGGCGCCGCGATCGTGCTCGGCGGCACGCTGCTTCGCGGCGCGACCGGCGGCGCGGGCGAGATCGGCTACATGCCGGTCCCCGGCGCCCCGCTGCTGCGCGGCCCCGAGCCGACGCCCGAGTCGTACCGGGGCGGCTTCGAGAGCCTCGTCTCCGCCTACGCGATCCGCAAGCGCGCGGGCGCCGCGTCGCTCACCGACGCGCTCGCCGACACCGCCGTGCGCGACGAGCTCGCCCGCCACATCGCCACCGGCCTCGCCGCGGTCGTGGCGGTGGTCGACCCCGAACTCGTCGTGCTTTCCGGCCAGGTCCCGCAGACCGGCGGCGAGGAGCTGCGCCTGCGCGTCAAGGAGGAGCTGACGGGCCTCGCCCTGCCGCGCCCGCTCCTGCGCATCAGCGAGCTCGACGGCGACCCGATCCTCACCGGCGCCCTGCGCACCGCCCTCACCCAGGCCCGCGACACGCTCTTCGACACGGCCTGACCCCCCGACCCCGGCCCCGCCCCGGGCCGGACCGCCCCTTTCCCCGCCTCCCCTCCCGCAAAGGAAGTCCGCCATGCCGCGATGGCGAATACGCAGCAGCGTGCCCGCCGCGCTCGCCGCGGCCGGACTGCTCTTGGCCGGCTGTGCCAACCCGAGCACCGGCAGCGACGACGACGATCCGACCAAGCCCGTGACGCTGAAGTTCTGGCACGGCTGGTCGGCGCCCGGCGAAGTCAAGGCGATCAACGAGAGCATCGAGCGGTTCGAGAAGCTGCACCCGAACATCGATGTGAAGGCGACCGGCAACGTCACCGACGCCACCATCAACCAGGCCCTCAGGGCGGGCGGCGGCGAGGCCCCCGACGTGGTGGTCTCCTTCACCACCAACAACGTCGGCCAGTACTGCGACTCCGGCATGTGGGTCGACCTCGACCCGTTCATGAAGAAGACCGGGCTCGACAAGAAGAAGACGTTCCCCAAGACCCTGCTCGACTACACGAGCTACCAGGGCACCCAGTGCGCCCTTCCGCTCCTCGCGGACGCGTTCGGCATGTACTACAACAAGGACGCCTTCGCGGAGGCGGGCATCGCGCGCCCGCCGCACACCATGTCGGAGCTGAAGGCCGCGGCGAAGAAGCTGACCGTGCGCAGCGGCGAGGACTCGTACGAGCGGGTCGGCTACATGCCCAGCTTCCGCCTCTACCAGGGCAGCCCGGACCGCCTCTTCGCACAGTGGGGCCCGAAGTACTTCGACGCCGACGGCAAGTCCCGGCTCGCGAAGGAACCCGCCTCCTACGACTACTTCAAGGCCACGAGCGACCTGACCGACGCGCAGGGCGGCTTCACCGACCTGGAGAAGTTCCGCTTGACCTTCGGCGACGAGATGTCCAGCCAGAACGCCTTCCTCACCCAGAAGCTCGCCATGCTCCTGGACGGCGAGTGGCGCGGTCTGATGCTCAAGGACGCCAAGGCGAAGTTCGACTGGGGCGTGGCGCCCCTCCCGGTCCCCGACGACCAGGCCGACACCTACGGCCGCGGCTTCATCACCGGCACCGTCGCGGGCATCGCGCACAGCAGCAAGCACCAGAACGCGGCCTGGGAGCTGGTCAGGTTCCTGACGGCCGACACCGACCAGGTCGTGGACTTCGCCAACGCCATCCACAACGTGCCCTCCACCTTCGCGGCCCTCAAGTCCCCGAAGCTGGACGCCGACCCCAGGTTCCGCACCTTCTTCAAGATCCTGGAGAACAAGCACAGCCAGGCCCTGCCGCCGACCACCAACGGCAACTCCTACGTCGTCTCGTTCGCCGACTACGCGTACTCCGTCGAGGCGGGCCACGCGAAGGACCTGCGCAAGGGCCTGAAGAAACTCGACGACCAGATCGACGCCGACAACCTCCAGGCAGAGAACTGAGGAGGGCACCGCCATGGCCACACTCTCGCCCCCGACGCGCCGCAGACTGCGCGTGCTCGGCTTCCTCTCCCCCTGGCTGATCGGCTTCAGCGTCTTCTTCGCGTACCCGCTGATCGCCACCGTCTACTTCTCGTTCATGCACTACAACCAGATCAAGGAGCCCACGTTCGTGGGCCTGAAGAACTGGCGGTACGTGTTCGAGCAGATGCCGCTGTTCGGCCCGGCCCTGTGGAACACGCTGTGGCTGGTCGTGGTGATGGTGGCCCTGCGCGTGCTCTTCGGGCTGTCGCTCGGCCTGCTCGTGACGAAGATCAAGAGCGGCGTCGGGTTCTTCCGCACCGCCTTCTACATCCCCTACCTCGCCCCGCCGGTCGCGGCCACCGTCGCCTTCGTCTTCCTGCTCAACCCCGGCACGGGCCCGGTCAACGAGATCCTCGCCAAGGTCGGCATCGACGCGCCCACCTGGTTCAACGATCCGAACTGGGCCAAACCGTCCCTCGTGATGCTGTCCCTGTGGGGCATCGGCGACCTCATGGTGATCTTCATGGCGGCGCTGCTCGACGTGCCCAAGGAGCAGTACGAGGCGGCGGACCTCGACGGCGCGGGCTCCTGGGCGAAGTTCCGGTACGTCACCTGGCCCTCGATCACACCGATCGTGATGTTCGCCGTGGTCACCGGGATCGTGCAGACCATGCAGTACTACACGCAGGCCCTGGTCGCCGGGAAGATCGCCTCCGGCGTCAACATCGGCCCAGGCTCTGTGATCCAGCCCGGCTATCCCGACCACTCGACGCTCACGGTCCCGCAGCTCGTCTACTCGATGGGCTTCCAGAACTTCAACACCGGCGCCGCGTGCGTGCTCTCGCTCGTGCTCTTCGCCATCGCCATGGCCGCGACCCTGCTGCTCATGCGCAAGCGCTCGGGCCTGCTCTCGGCGGAGGACTGATCCCACCATGACTTCCACGACACTCAGCGCGCCCGCGCCCGCCTCGACGGACCCCTCCGCGCGCCGGCGCGGCCCTGCCGCCGCCCGCGCCCGCCGCAAGCGTGCCCTGCACTGGATAGCCGTGCACAGCGTGGCGATCGCCGTGGCGCTCCTGTTCATCCTCCCCTTCGTGTTCGTCTTCCTGACGTCCGTGATGAGCGACTCCCAGGCGATGAGCGGCGACCTGTGGCCGTCCTCCTGGCACTGGGAGAACTACAAGGCGGTCTTCGAGACCGACGGCTTCCTGACCTGGTGGCGCAACTCCCTGATGTACGCGGGCCTCGGCACGCTCTTCACGGTGTGCTCGGCGATCCCCGTGGCGTACGCGCTCGCCAAGTTCCGCTTCCGCGGCCGCCGCACCGCGATGCTGCTCGTCATCTCCACGATGATGCTGCCGCCGCAGGTCATCGTGATCCCGATGTACCTGGTGTGGGCGCAGCAGTTCCACCTGTCCGGCACGCTGTGGCCGCTGATCATCCCGATGGCGTTCGGCGACGCGTACTCGATCTTCCTGCTCCGGCAGTTCCTCCTCACCATTCCCAAGGAGTACATCGAGTCGGCGCGCGTCGACGGCTGCGGCGAGTTCAGGACGCTGCTCACGATCATCGTGCCGATGGCCAAGCCGGGCATCGCGGCGATCGCGCTCTTCCAGTTCTTCTACTGCTGGAACGACTACTTCGGCCCGCAGATCTACGCGGCGCAGGACCCGGGCTCGTGGACCCTGTCCTACGGCCTGGAGTCGTTCAAGAGCGCCCACATGGTGAACTGGAACATGACCATGGCGGCGACCCTCCTTGTCATGGCTCCGGTCATCGTCATCTTCTTCTTCGCGCAAAAGGCCTTCGTGGAAGGCGTCACCCTCACCGGAGTAAAGGGCTGATTCAGCAATGAAGCTCGCAGTGGTCGGCGGAGGCTCGACCTACACACCCGAACTCATCGACGGATTCGCGCGGTTGAGGGACACCCTGCCGATCGAGGAGCTGGTCCTCGTCGACCCCGCGGCGGAGCGCCTCGAACTCGTCGGCGGCCTCGCCCGGCGCATCTTCGCCAAGCAGGGCCACCCGGGCCGCATCGTCACCACGTCCGACGTGGACGCGGGCGTGGCCGACGCCGACGCCGTGCTCCTCCAGCTGCGCGTCGGCGGCCAGGCGGCCCGCCAGCAGGACGAGACGTGGCCCCTGGAGTGCGGCTGCGTCGGCCAGGAGACGACGGGAGCGGGCGGCCTCGCCAAGGCCCTCCGCACCGTCCCCGTCGTCCTCGACATCGCCGAGCGCGTGCGCCGCACCAACCCCGACGCCTGGATCATCGACTTCACCAACCCCGTCGGCATCGTCACCCGCGCGCTGCTCCAGGCCGGGCACAAGGCCGTCGGCCTGTGCAACGTGGCGATCGGCTTCCAGCGGAAGTTCGCCGCGCACCTGGGCGTGGACCCGGCCCGTGTGCACCTGGACCACGTGGGCCTGAACCACCTGACCTGGGAGCTGGGCGCCCGGCTCGGCGGCCCCGAGGGCGAGAACGTCCTGCCGGGGCTGCTCGCCGAGCACGGCGAGGCCATCGCGGCCGACCTGCGCATGCCGCAGACCCTGGTGGACCGCCTCGGCGTCGTCCCCTCCTACTACCTGCGCTACTACTACCAGCACGACGAGGTCGTACGAGAGCTGGCCACGAAGCCCTCGCGGGCGGCCGAAGTGGCGGAAATGGAACGGCAGTTGCTGACGATGTACGGCGACCCGGCGCTCGACGAGAAGCCGGAGCTGCTCGCCAAGCGCGGCGGCGCCTTCTACTCCGAGGCGGCCGTGGACCTCGCGGCGTCCCTCCTGGGCGGCGGGGGCAGCCCGTACCAGGTGGTCAACACCTACAACAACGGCACGCTCCCCTTCCTCCCCGACGACGCGGTCATCGAGGTCCAGGCGTCCGTCGGCAAGGAGGGCGCCACACCGCTCGCCGTACCCTCCCTCGACCCGCTCTTCTCCGGCCTGATCGCGAACGTCACGGCGTACGAGGACCTGGCGCTGCACGCGGCCCTGCACGGCGGCCGCGACCGCGTCTTCAAGGCCCTCCTCGCGCACCCGCTGATCGGCCAGTACGCGTACGCGGAGCAGCTCACCGACAAGCTCGTCGCGCACAACCGGGAGCACCTCGCGTGGGCCTGAGTCCCGTGCTCGCCATCGACGCGGGCAACAGCAAGACCGACGTCGCGGTGGTCGCGGCCGACGGCAGCGTCGTCGGCACGGCCCGCGGCGGCGGATTCCGGCCCCCGCAGGTCGGCGTCGAGCCGGCCGTGGACGTCCTCGCGGACGCGGTGGGCCGGGCCCTGGACGAAGCGGGCCTGACGTCCGTCGGCCATGTCTCGGCCTGCCTCGCGAACGCGGACCTCCCGGTCGAGGAGCGGGAGTTGGCGGCCGCCCTGCGCCGCCGCGCCTGGGGCACGAGCGTCGACGTGCGCAACGACACCTTCGCGGTGCTGCGGGCGGGCCTCGTCGAGGACGCGGAGCCGCGCGGCGTCGCCGTGGTGTGCGGCGCGGGCGTCAACTGCGTGGGCATGCTGCCCGACGGGCGCACCGCCCGCTTCCCCGCCATCGGCAAGATCTCCGGGGACTGGGGCGGGGGCGGGGGGCTCGCCCAGGAGGCGCTGTGGCACGCGGCCCGCGCCGAGGACGGGCGCGGCGGGCCCACCGCGCTGATGCGGGACCTGCCCGCGCACTTCGGGCTGGACTCCATGTACGCGCTCATCGAGGCGCTGCACCTGGAACACATCGAGGCGGCGCGCCAGCACGAGCTGACGCCCGTCCTCTTCGCGGCGGCCGCCGCGGGCGACGCGGTCGCCGGAGCGCTTGTGGATCGGATGGCGGACGAAATCGTCGCCATGGCGACGGTCGCGCTCGCGCGCCTCGACCTCCTGGAGGAGGAGGCCCCGGTGCTCCTGGGCGGCAGTGTGCTCGCCGCGCGTCACCGCCGCCTCGACGACGGCGTCCGGGTCCGCCTCGCCGAGCGCGCGCCCAAGGCCGTGCCCCGCGTGGTCACCGCACGGCCCGTCCTGGGCGCCGCCCTCCTCGCCCTGGACACGACCTCCGCCCCACCCACGTCCTACGCCCGCCTCCGCCACCACTACACCGCCTGACGCCACCGCTCAAACCCCGCGCTAACGCGCTTGTCCTCAATCGCCGGACGGGCTCGATCTGTCGCGCTGACGCGCTCGTCCTCAAACGCCGGACGGGCTGGATGGTCTCGGCCGAGCACCGCCGCCCGCCGCCCGCCCACCGTGCCTTGCGTCTCCCGCCCCCCTTTCCCACCCGCCCGCCCCCTCCTGGGGGGGGCGGGCGGGGCTCAGTCGAACGACGGCGTGCAAGCCGCTAGGTCGGGGCCGGGGGTGGTCGCTGGGGTGTCACGGGTGGGTGGGTGGGAGAACCCGCCGCGGTAGCGGCGGGAAAGACGGGCGACGGGGCGGCAGCCGCCAGGTCGGGGCCGGGCCGGGATGCCGGGGCAGGTACGGGCGGGTGGGTGGGAGAGGGCGGGCCGGAGGGACCCGGGGCCGGGCGGGAACCGGGGTGGGGTCGAGCGCGTGTTCCAAGGTGCGGCCCACCGCAATCCGTACAAGATCGAGGCAAGCCCCGTGCGGATCCCCGCCCCGCCAGAGATACTTGCGCCCGAGCACCACTTCCCGCCCAAGGCCCAGGGGCCAGGAATTCGCGGTCGGTGCCACGCCCAATGACCAAGGGGGAGGTCGAGGCCCAGGTGACACACCCGCCAGCAGCACCCGAGGCACCGCCCGCGGCACCGCCGAGGGCACGGCCGAAGGCACCGCCCGAGCCGCCGCCCAAGGCACCCGCACGGGAACCCGCATGGGCGGAGGGCGTCAAGCGCCTGCGCAGGGCGGCCACCACCGAGCCGGGCAGGCTCCGCGTCATCGGCGCGCTCCTGGCCGCCCTGGTCCTGGCGTTCGGCGCGGTCACCACCTGGGAGACGACATCGCGCGCGGACGCCGCGGACCGCGTGCTGCACCGCAGCCAGCCGCTGAGCGCGGACGCCGCCGCGATCTACCGCTCCCTCGCGGACGCCAACACGGCGGCGTCGACCGGCTTCCTGGGCGGCGGCCAGGAGCCCGCGAACATAAGGGAGCGCTACCAGCGGGACATCGAGCGCGCGAGCGAGAAGCTGGCGACGGCCGCGGCGAACGCGGGCTCCGGCGGCGACGGCTCGCCGGCCGCCGCGATCGGCGCGCTCAACAAGCTGCTGCCCCAGTACACGTCCCTGATCGAGCGGGCCCGCGCCAACAACCGCCAGGGCCTGCCCCTGGGCGGCGCGTATCTGCGGTACGCGAACGACATCATGCAGACCCGCATGCTCCCCGCCGCTGAGAAGCTCTACAAGGCCGAGAACCAGCGCCTGGACGACGACTACGCCGACGCCGAGCCCTACCCGTGGGCCGCCCTGTCCCTCGGCGCCCTCGCCCTGGCCGCGCTCGTGTGGACCCAGCGCCGCAACTACCGGCGGACGAACCGGGTGTTCAACGCGGGCCTGCTCGCCGCCAGCACGGCCGCCGCCGTCGTCCTGCTGTGGCTCGTCGTCGGCCACACCGTGGCCCGCTCCGGCCTCAGCACGTCGTACGACGACGGCGTACGGTCCCTGACCGTCCTCAACGACGCCCGGATCAGCTCCCTGAAGGCCCGGGGCAATGAGAACCTGACCCTGGTCAGCCGCGGAGCGGAGACGACCGCGGAGGGCAAAGACACGTTCGACACCGCCTACCAGCAGCAGATGCGGCGACTCGCGGGCGACTCGGGCCTGCTCGCGCAGGCGGCCCGGCTCGCCGACGACGGCGCGGGGCAGCGCCCGGTCGCGACGGCGGCGGACAACGTGACCGAGTGGAAGGCCCGGCACAAGTCGGCCCGCGCCAGCGACGACGCGGGCCAGTACGAGGCCGCGCTCGACAAGGTCATCGGCTCCGAGAGCGCCGAGGGCGAGGCCGGGTCGACGGGCGAGTCGTTCGACAATGTGGACGCCGCGCTCGACACGGCGCTCGCGCACGAGCAGCGCGAGTTCCAGCGGGCCGCGGAGGACGGCAAGGGCGCCATGGCGGGCCTGCCCGTCGGCGCCGCCGTGCTCGCGGTCCTCGGCGCCGCGGGCGCGGTGCTCGGCATCGGCCGCAGGCTGTCGGAGTACCGGTGAACGGGGCAGGGGTGACGCGGTGAAGGGAGGCACGCGGACGATGCGTACGCGACGTGACGGGGCCCGGTGGGACGGCGGGGGCGTGGCACGCCTGCGCGGCTGGGGAGGCGTGGCCACGATGGCGCTCGCCTGTCTTCTGGCGACCGCCCTCGTCCTGGTCCTGCCCCGGCTCAGCGACGGCGGCGGCGACCGGGGCAACAGCGCGGCGGCGCACGCGGGTTCGCGGGCGGCCGACCGGCTCACGCAGGCCGCGCCCGCGCGCGCCGACGAGGAGTGCAAGGAGCCCGAGCGCAGCCTGAGGCCGTCGCCCAAGGACGGCCCGGTGCTCGACGCGATCAAGAAGCGCAAGGTCAGGAAGCTGATCGTGGGCGTCGACCAGAACAGCTACCGCTGGGGCTACCGCGACCCGAACAAGGAGAAGGGCGAGCTGGAGGGGTTCGACATCGACCTCGCCCACGAGATCGCCGAACGCCTGCTCGGCGACCGCGACGCGGTGGTGTTCCGGGCGATCCCGACCAACCAGCGCATCCCCGCCATCCAGAGCGGCCAGGTCGACATGGTGGTCCGCACCATGACCATCAACTGCGCCCGCGTCGAGCAAGTCGACTTCTCCACGGCCTACTTCGAGACCGGTCAGCAGGTGCTCGCCCCCAGGAAGTCCACCATCACGGGCTACAACGACACCCTCAAGGGCAAGCGCGTGTGCTCGGCGGCGGGCTCCACGGCGGAGGCCGCCCTCAAGGAGCGGAGCTTCGGTGCCGACATCAAGACCACGGTGCCGAACCAACTCGACTGCCTGGTGCGGCTCCAGCTGGGCCAGGTGGACGCGGTGCTCACCGACGGCGCGCTCGCCGCGGGCCAGGCCGCCCAGGACCCGACGGTCACGCTGAAGGGCGAGCCGTTCACCACCGAGTACTACGGCGTGGCGATGAAGAAGGGCGCCGACGATTTGGTCCGGCGGGTGAACGACGTCCTGGAGGACTACCGCCGGGACGGCTGGAAGAAGTCGTACGACGAGTGGCTCGCCGACGACCTGGGCGGCTCGGCGCGCCCGCCGAAGCCCAAGTACAAGAACTGACCCGCCGACCGACCCGATGGCACAGACGAGTTCGCAACGCCAGCAACGCAGAGCGGAGAGGTGATCGATGAGCGTCGCGGGACCCCCCGGCCCCGTCATGGACCGGGACGAGGTGGACCGTGCCCTTGCCCGCCTCGACGCCGAACACGAGGCGATCGAGACCTCGCTCCTCGCCCTCCAGGACCACGCGGGCCGCCGTCTGCTCGAAGGCGCCCGGCTCACCGGCACCACCGAGGAGCGGTGGCTCGGCGCCGAGCGCCAGATCACGCTCCTGTGGACGTACTTCGACGCGTACGCGGGCGCCCTGCGCACCGCGCGCGAGGTGCGCGAGCGCAGGCGCTGGCCGAACCGCGACGACCTGACGGAGCTGACGCTGCTGCTCCGCGGCGAGAGCGTCACCCTCGCGGGCGCGCCCGCCTCCGGCGCCGCCCCCTCGATCACCGGACCGGCCAGGCTCACCGAGCGCTTCAGCCTCGAAGAGCTGGTCGCGCGCATGAACGACCTGTACGCGCACTCCCTTGACACGGTCGTCGCCGCCGACGCCGTCTGGTCGGCGCTGCCCGCCCGCATCGACCTGCTCGCCGCCGAACTCCAGCGCACCCGCCAGCTCGCGCACTCCGTGGGCGTACGCCCCGGCGAACACCCCTCGGGCGACGACCTGGAGACCATCACGCGGGAGCTGACCCTCCTGCGCGAGCAGGTGGTGTCCGACCCGCTGGCGTTCTGGCAGCCCGCGCCGGGCAGTTCGGCCCCCGGCGGCGGCCGCCCGCACACCGACCGCTACGACACCGCGGCCCGCGCCCTGGAGGACGTGCGCCGCGAGATCGACGCCGTGCTCACCGTGCGCCAGGACGCCGAGGCCCGGCTCGGCAAGCTGCGCGACCTGCTCTCGCGCGCGGACCGCACCCTCGCCGAGGCCCGCTCCGCGCGCGGCGAGGTCCTCGCGAAGATCGCCGCGTCCGAGGTGCCCGCCGTCTCCGGGCCGCCGACGGCCCTCCAGGAGCAGCTCGCGACGGCCGCCGACTACCGCCGCAACGCCCAGTGGCACCGGCTCTCGCCGCTCCTCGAATCCCTGGAGCGGAAGGCCGAGGACGAACTCCTGCGCGCCCGCGAGTCGCTGACCGCCGTCACCGCGCCGCTCGCGGTCCGCGCGGAGCTGCGCGGCCGCCTCGACGCGTACAAGGCGAAGGTCGCCCGGCACGGCCTCGCCGAGGACCCGCTCCTGATCGAGCGGTACGACACCGCGCGCCGGATGCTCTGGAGCGCGCCCTGTGACCTGCGCGTCGCCGAGCAGGCGGTGCTGCGCTTCCAGCAGGCCGCCGCCGAGGCCCTGGCACCGCGGGTCCCGCAACCGGGCGGGCCCGCCGACCGGAGGGGGGACGCATGAGCGAGCAGACCACGGGGCCGCGACCGTGCCAGCGGCCCGGCTGCACGGGCGCGTACGAGGACGTCGGCGGCGGCGAGCTGTACTGCGACACCTGCGGGCTCGCCCCGGTCGTCTCGCCGCAGGGCATGGTGGGCTCGCCCGCGACCGGCATCACCGGGGGCGGCAGGGGCTCGGCCGGCTCGGACCGGTCCGCCGCCGGTTCCCGCTCCACGCGCGGCAGTTCGCGCTCGTCCCGCTCCCAGTCCTCGCGCCGCTCGGTCTCCGGCCGCCTCTCGCGCTCCCTGTCGGGCCGTACGTCGTCGCGGTCGGTCTCCGTGCGCAGCTCGGGCACGTCCAGCGGCTCGTCGGCGCGCGCCCGGCTCGGCATGGGCCTGGTCGCCGTGCCGGGCGTGCCGCGCCCCGACCCGCGCGGCGCGGTGCAGCGCAACCCCGAGGTGCCCGAGCGCAAGCGGTTCTGCTCGCGCTCCGACTGCGGCGCCCCGGTGGGCCGCGCGCGCGGCGACCGGGCGGGGCGCACGGAGGGCTTCTGCACCAAGTGCGGCCACCCGTACTCCTTCGTGCCCAAGCTGAACCCGGGCGACGTCGTCCACGGCCAGTACGAGGTCGTGGGGTGTCTCGCGCACGGCGGCCTCGGCTGGGTGTACCTGGCGGTGGACCGTGCGGTGTCCGACCGCTGGGTGGTCCTCAAGGGCCTGCTCGACACGGGCGACCAGGACGCCATGGCCGCCGCGATCGCCGAGCGCCGCTTCCTCGCCGAGATCGAGCACGCCAACATCGTGCGGATCTACAACTTCGTCGAGCACCTGGACCAGCGCACGGGCTCCATGGACGGCTACATCGTCATGGAGTACGTGGGCGGCAAGTCCCTCAAGGAGATCGCCAACGGCCGCCGCACGGTGGGCGGCAAGCGCGATCCGCTGCCGGTCGAGCAGGCCTGCGCCTACGGCATCGAGGCCCTGGAGGCCCTCGGCCATCTGCACAGCCGCAACCTGCTGTACTGCGACTTCAAGGTCGACAACGCCATCCAGACCGAGGACCAGCTCAAGCTCATCGACATGGGCGCGGTCCGCCGCATGGACGACGACGAGTCGGCGATCTACGGCACGGTGGGCTACCAGGCGCCGGAGGTCGCCGAGGTCGGCCCCTCCGTGGCGTCCGACCTGTACACGGTGGCGCGCACGCTCGCGGTCCTCACCTTCGACTTCCAGGGCTACACCAGCGTCTTCGTGGACTCGCTGCCCGACCCCGACCACATCGAGGTCTTCCGGCGGTACGAGTCCTTCTACCGGCTGCTCGTCCGGGCCACCGACCCCGACCCGGCCCGCCGCTTCGCCTCGGCGCAGGAGATGTCCGAACAGCTGACGGGCGTCCTGCGCGAGGTGGTGGCCCTCCAGAGCGGCCGCCCGCGCCCCGCGCTCTCGACGCTGTTCGGCCCGGAACTGAAGGTCACGGACACGGAACTGTTCGCCGAGGTGGAGGGCGAGGTCTCGCTCCTCGGGGCGCGCAGCACCGTCGCCCTGTCCTCGGTTCCCGCGGTGCCCCGCGCCCGTACGGCCGGGGCCACCGCCGAGGAGAACGGCTCACCGGCGGGCGTCCCCGTCCCCGTGAAGCCCCTGGACACCCCCGCCGCGGCCCTGGCCCTGCCCGTCCCGCGCGTCGACCCCGCCGACCCGAACGCCGGCTTCCTCGCGGGCCTGGTCGACTCCGCGGGCGGCGGCGAACTGATCGCCGCCCTCCAGGCGGCGCCCGCCCGCTCGGCCGAGCTCCGCCTGCGCGAGCTGCGCGTCCGCCTCACCCTGGCCGAGCACGTCCTGGCCGCGGGCGCCCTGGAGGATCTGGAGCGGGACCACCCGGACGACTGGCGCGTCGTCTGGTACCGGGGCGTCGCCTCCCTGGCCACCGGCGACCACGAGAACGCGGCGCTGTCCTTCGACGCGATCTACGACGCCTTCCCCGGCGAGCCCGCGCCCAAGCTCGCCCTCGGCCTGTGCGCCGAGGTCCTCGGCCAGCTGGACAACGCCGCCGAGTACTACCGCCTCGTGTGGACCACCGACCCGAGCTACGTCAGCGCCGCCTTCGGCCTGGCCCGCGTACAGCTGGCCACCGGCGACCGCGCGGGCGCCGTACGGACCCTGGAGTCCGTACCGGAGTCGTCGATCCACTACACGGCCGCCCGGGTCGCGGCGGTGCGCGCGCGGCTGCGACGACGTATGACGTTCGACACGGCACAGGGCCCCGGCGAGGGGTTCCTCGACGACCTGAGGGCCGCCGCCGGGCAGGTGGAGGCCCTCGCGGGCTTCGGGCTCGACGCGGTGCGCAGGGAACATCTGTCGACCGAGGTGCTCGGCACGGCGCTGGACTGGGTACTCTCCGGTAGACACTCTGGTCACGCTTCCGCCCCGTCGACGGCCTCCGGCGACCGGCACACGCGGACCGTACTGCTCGGCAGTGATCTGGACGAGCGCGGCCTCCGGTTCGGCCTGGAGCGCGCGTACCGGACGCTCGCCCGGCTCGCCCAGGGTGGCGAGGAAAGGATCGAACTGGTGGAGCGGGCAAACCGTTTCCGCCCCCGGACGTGGGTGTGAGGATGTCGGACATGCACCAACCGGCGGCCCTGTCGATGTGTCCCAGCTGCGAGTGGCCCCTGGATTCGGGCGACTTGTACTGCGGCGCGTGCGGCTACAACCTCTCGGCGGCCCCGGTGTCACCGGACGACCGCCCCACGCTGGTGATCAACGGCTTGCCCCGCGCCGCCGCCGAGCCCCCGGCCGAGCCGGACGCGTGGCCCGCGGCCCCCGAGGCCGCGGGCGACACCCGGGGCGACATCGCCGCGAGCGAGACCCAGGACGCGGACGACGTACGCGTACGGGAGAGCGCCGACGCCCGGGACGGGCACGCGGAGCGCGACGAGGCGGCCGAGCCCGACGACTACCCGCTGCCCGCCCCCGATCCGCGTGCCACCGCCGCCGCGGCCCCCGCGGCCGACCCCGCACCGGCCGGGGACGCCAAGATCTGCGTCGCCTGCCGCACGGGCAGCGTCGCGCCGGACGGCTACTGCGAGAACTGCGGGCACGCCCAGCCGCGCGAGCGCGACCACATGGAGCGGGAGCTGGACGCCGTCGCCGCCGTCAGCGACCGCGGCCTGCGCCACCACCGCAACGAGGACTCCTTCGCCATCTCCACGGCCGCCCTGCCCGACGGCTCCCCCGCCGTCGTCGCGATCGTCTGCGACGGCGTCTCCTCGGCGACCCGCCCCGACGAGGCCTCCGCCGCCGCGTCCCGCGCCGCCGACGCGTCCCTGCGGGCGGCCCTGCCGCGCGGCATCCACCCGCAGCAGGCCATGCACGACGCGATCGTCGCCGCCGCCGACGCCGTCAACGCCCTCGCCGCCGAGCCCGCCGCCGCCCGCGAGCACCACCCGCACCAGAACGCGCCCGCCTGCACCCTCGTCGGCGCCGTCGTCACCGGCGGCCTGCTCGTCGTCGGCTGGGTCGGCGACAGCCGCGTCTACTGGGTGCCCGTCGACCGCACGGGCCCCGCCGTCCGCCTCACCGAGGACGACTCCTGGGCCGCCCAGATGGTCGCCGCGGGCCTGATGAACGAGGCCGAGGCGTACGCCGACGAGCGCGCCCACGCCATCACCGGCTGGCTCGGCGCCGACGCGTACGAACTGGAGCCGCACACCGCTTCCTTCAAGCCGGACCGCCCGGGTGTAGTGGTGGTGTGCACCGACGGCCTGTGGAACTACGCGGAGGCGGCCGAGGAGATGGCCGCCGCCGTGCCCGCGGACGCCGCCGAACGGCCGCTGCACAGCGCCCAGGTGCTCGTCGGCCACGCCCTCGACGGCGGCGGCCACGACAACGTAACAGTGGCGGTCCTGCCGTTCCCCGCCGCGTCGCGAGGGGCAGGATCGGCCTAGCGGTCCGGGCGCGACGCCGTCGCCCGCGCCGGGGATCCTCGTACGGCAGGGGCCTCAAGGGGCCGCCGTGCACCCGCACTTCATGCGTGCGCCCACACCGTGGGACCGCCGTGGGAACCGTCTCAGGGGGGAACAGCAACCATGGCCAATTTCTTCAAGTCGAGCGTTCCGCAGTTCAGCGTCGACGTCTATCAGAACGAGTACCTCCCGGAGGGCGGCCGGGAGGTCAACGCGATCGCCACGGTGACCTCCACCGGCGGCGGCACCATCGGCACCGCCGTCAGCGCGCCCCATCTGTACGGGGCGGGCGAGGGCCCGGACGCCGCCGTGGCCATCATGGTCGACTGCTCGGGCTCCATGGACTACCCGCCGACGAAGATGCGCGGCGCCCGCGACGCCACGGCCGCCGCCGTCGACGCGCTGCGCGACGGCGTGCACTTCGCCGTCATCGGCGGCACCCACGTCGCCAAGGAGGTCTACCCCGGCGGCGGCCGCCTCGCCGTCGCCGGCCCGCAGACCCGCGCCCAGGCCAAGGAGGCCCTGCGCAAGCTCAGCGCGGGCGGCGGCACCGCCATC
Source organism: Streptomyces spectabilis (assembly GCF_008704795.1). Lineage (NCBI taxonomy): Bacteria > Bacillati > Actinomycetota > Actinomycetes > Kitasatosporales > Streptomycetaceae > Streptomyces > Streptomyces spectabilis. The sequence continues at coordinate 3,740,505 of NZ_CP023690.1, forward strand.
GGCACCTGGCTGCGCCTCGCCGACCGCCTGCTCGGCTCCGCCGAGGTGTCGATACGGCACGGCATCCTGCTCACCGACGGGCGCAACGAACACGAGTCGCCCGACGCTCTGCGCGCCTCCCTCGACGCCTGCGCGGGCCGCTTCACCTGCGACGCCCGCGGCGTCGGCACCGACTGGGAGGTGAAAGAGGTCACAGGCGTCGCCTCCGCCCTGCTCGGCACGGCCGACATCGTCGCCGACCCCGCCGGGCTCGCCGACGACTTCACGCGCATGATGGAGACGGCCATGGGCAAGGAGGTCGCCGACGTCAGTCTGCGCCTGTGGACGCCGATGGGCGTCGAGATCGTCTTCGTGAAGCAAGTGGCGCCCACCGTCGAGGAGTTGACCGACCGGCGCACCGAGGCCGGACCGCGCGCGGGCGACTACCCGACCGGCTCCTGGGGCGACGAGTCCCGCGACTACCACGTCTGCGTCCGCGTCCCGGGCGCCGAGCTCGGCCAGGAGATGCTGGCCGCCCGGGTCTCCCTGGTGGTGCCGCAGGCCGACGGCACCGCGCAGACCCTCTCCCAGGGCCTGGTGCGGGCGGTGTGGACCGACGACCTGTCGGCCTCCACCTCCATCAATCCGCAGGTCGCGCACTACACCGGCCAGGCCGAGCTGGCCCAGGTGATCCAGCAGGGCCTCGACGCCCGCAAGCTGGGCGACCTCGACGGGGCAACGGCCAAGCTGGGCCGGGCCGTTCAGCTCGCCAGCGCCTCCGGCAACGAGGACACCGCGAAACTGCTTTCGAAGGTGGTGGACGTCGTGGACGCCACGACAGGTACTGTTCGATTGAAGGCGCGCGTCGCCGAGGCCGACGAGATGACGCTCGAGACGCGCTCGACGAAGACCGTGCGCGTGAAGAAGTAGGAAGCAGTAGCACGAGCGAGCGACGTGTCCCTCGTCATACGACGGCACGGAGCGTCGTGATACGACGGCGCAGTACAGCTACGTCTGCCCGTACCGACAAGCACCGCACACGGCCCTCGGGCCGGAGAAGGAGAGGGGGAAGCGCCGACATGCCGACCTGCCCGAACGGACACCAGTCGGGTTCCGACGACTGGTGCGAGGTCTGCGGTCACCGCATGGCCGGTGCCGTACCGCCGCCTCCCCCGCCGCCCCCGGCCGCCGGGTACGGCTACCCGCCGCCCGCGTCCGGACAGCCCGGCCCGCCGCCCGCGCCCGGTGGCGGCCGCCCGCACCTGGCCGCGGTCCCGGACCGCGAGCCCCAGCTCTGCCCCCAGTGCCGCACCCCCCGCGAGGCGAACGCGCCGTTCTGCGAGGAGTGCCGCTGGAACTTCCTGACGAACACGGCGACGTCGTACACCCCGGCTGCGCCGAACCCGCCGCTGCCCACGTCCGCGGGCATGCCCACGCCTGGTGGCCCTCAGGGGCCCGGTGGGCCCGGCGGTCCGCCGCGGCCCGGCTTCGACGGGCCCGGTGGGCCTGGCGGCCCCGGTGGTCCCGGTGGTCCCGCGCGTACGCCGGGTGGTCCCGGCCCGTTCGGCCAGCCCGGGGGGCCCGGTGCGCCCGGCGGCCGTGGACCGTTCGGCGGCCCCGGTGGACCTGGCGGCGGCCCTGGCGGTCCCGGTGGACCTGGTGGACCCGGTGCGTTCGGCGGCCCGGAGGGTCCTGGCAGGCCCGGCGGCGGTCCCGGTGGACCTGGCGGTCCGGGTGGTCCCGGTCCGGCCGGCGGTCCTGGTCCGTTCGGTGGTCCCGAGGGCCCTGGCGGGCCCGGCGGACCCGGTGCGCCCGGTGGCGCCCGTCCCTTCGGTGAGGGTCCCGGTGGACCCGGTGCGCCCGGTGGACCCGGCGGTCCCGGCGGACCCCGCCCGTTCGGCGGCCCCGACGGCCCGGGCGGTCCCGGTGGACCTGGCGGTCCCGGCGGGCCCCGTCCCTTCGGCAACCCCGACGGCCCCGGCGCCCCGGGTGCGCCCGGCGGTCCCGGCGGCTTCGGTGAAGGCCCCGGCGGTCCCGGCGCACCTGGTCGTCCCGGTGGTCCGGGCAGCGGCCCGGGTGGCCCCGGCGGCCCGAACCCCGGTTCCCAGTTCCCCCCGCCCGCGGGCTCCGGCCACGACGCCTTCGACTACCAGGGCTCCCGGCCCTCGCAGGTGAACCGTCCTGCCGAGCCGATCCCGCCCTTCGGCGGCGGCCCATCCACGACACCGCCCGGCGGTCCCGGCGGCGGTGCGCCGCAGGGGTTCCAGCAGGGTCCCCCCGCGCCGCCCGCGTTCCCGCGCGAGACCGGTGCCCCGCAGGGACCCCCGCCACAGGGGACCGGCGGCGGGGACGACTGGGTCATCTCGCCGCCCACGGCCGAGGCGCCCGGACAGGGCTTCCCGCCCCCGGCACCGCCGCAGGGCCCGGCGAACTGGACCGCGACCGTCGGCCCCGACCGCGAGTACTTCATGGCGATGATGCAGCGCAGCGGCCCCGAGGCCGCGGGCCTGAACCTGCCCGCGTACTCCCCCGAGCAGCACCACCCGCTGACCGGCAACCAGGTCACGATCGGCCGCCGCCGCCACTCCACCGGCGACACCCCCGCCATCGACCTGTCGGTGCCGCCGGAGGACCCGGGCGTCTCGCACCAGCACGCGATGCTGGTCCAGCAGCCCGACGGCGGCTGGGCGGTCGTCGACCAGAACTCGACCAACGGCACCACGGTCAACGGCGGCGAGGAGCCCATCCCGCCGTTCGTCCCCGTCCCGCTCCAGGACGGCGACAAGGTGCACGTGGGCGCCTGGACCACGATCACCGTCCGCCGCGACTGACCCCGCCGCGCACCCCGAAGGGCCGTACGCCCGCCGTCACAGCGGCCAGGCGTACGGCCCTTCGGGGTCGTCAAGCCACGCCCACGCGTACTCCCCGCTGACCGTCACCCCGAACCGCTCCCGCACCGGCCGCCGCTCCCGCTGCCACAGCGCGAGCGCCTCGTACGGGTCCAGGGTCCCGGCCGTCAGCTCCAGGAGGAACCGGAACAGCTCGCTCTGCAACGCCCGGCGCGGCAGTTCCCCGAGCTGCGGCTCCTGCGCCGGTCGGCCGCTGCCGCCGCGCAGCGGCACGAAGTACGCGGGGGTGTGCAGGAACCGCCCCTGCGCGTGCGTGGCGTCCCGCACCCGCAGCGCGATGAGCCCCGTCGCGAGGGGCGCGAGCACAAGGGCTCCGGGGCGGCACTGCCCCAGCCAGGGCCTCGGCACCGAGTTCAGCGTGCAGGTCGCGATGATCCGGTCGTACGGCGCCCTGCGGGCGCACCCCGCGGCCCCGTCCCCGGTGACGACGGTGGGCCGGTACCCGGCCGCGGCGAGGTGACGCCGCGCGGACTCGGTGATCTCCGGGTCCAGGTCGACGGTCGTGACGTGGCCGTCGCCGAGCCGGTGCGCGAGCAGCGCCGCGTTGTAGCCGGTGCCCGCCCCGATCTCCAGGACGTCGCACGGCCCGCCCTCGTCGACCTCGTCCACCTGGAGCTCCACCAGCATCTTGGCCATGAGCGAGGGCTGGCTGCTGGAGGAGAGCAGGTCCCCGTCCCGCACCCGGGTGGCGAGCGGCGCGTCCGCGTACGCCCCGCGCAGCCATCTGGCCCGCCGCACCGGGTCCGGGTCCTCGCCCCACAGCCGCTCGTAGCCCCCGGCCACGCTCACGTAGTAGTAGGGCACGAACACGTGCCGCGGCACCGCGACGAACGCCTCCCGCCAGCCGGGATCGCCGTCGAAGGCACCGCCCGCCTCGATGTCCCGCACCAGAGCGGCCCGCGCCTCGGCGGCGACGACGGGGTCGGGTTCGTCCCTGAGCGGAGCTTGCGCACCCATACCCCCACTGTGCTGCCCCCGGGCGTCCGATGCGAGCGGTCCTAAGCCTTCCGTCCTCGGCCGCGGCGTCTGAGACCATGGAGACGTGAATGAGATCCCGCGCGGCACGCTTCAGGAGCAGACCTTCTACGAACAGGTCGGCGGCGAGGAGACCTTCAGGCGCCTGGTGCGCCGGTTCTACGAGGGCGTCGCCGAGGACCCGCTCCTGCGGCCCATGTACCCGGAGGAGGACCTGGGCCCGGCCGAGGAGCGCCTCGTGCTGTTCCTGATGCAGTACTGGGGCGGCCCCCGCACCTACAGCGACAACCGCGGCCATCCCCGGCTCCGCATGCGCCACGCCCCCTTCACCGTCGACCGCGCGGCCCACGACGCCTGGCTCAAGCACATGCGCGACGCGGTCGACTCCCTGGACCTCTCCGAGGAACACGAGCACACGCTGTGGAACTACCTGACGTACGCGGCGGCTTCGATGGTGAACACCCCGGGCTGACCCCGGCCGCGCCCACCGCCGGGCAGCGGCTCACACCGGGCTGACGGCCAGCGCCCCGACCCCGGCACGCCGCAGCGCGACGGACCCGTACGGCGTACGGAGCCGCAGCCAGACCCCCGCCGACAGCAGGTCGAGGGAGTCCCCCCGCAGGAACCCGAGCGACTGCGCCGCGTGCGCGGCCCGCACGGGCAGCTCCGTGCCCGGAACGGCCCGGGACCAGATCTCCCGGCCCACCCGGTCGAGCTCCGCCCGCACCCTGCGCTCCGGCGCCAACTCCTCCACCCGGGCCCGGAATTCGGCGACGGCCCCGTGCACCAGGGCCCGCACATCGGATGCGCCGGGCAGGCCCGGAACCCGCTCCCAGCCGCGCCGCGGCGGCAGCACGCCGGCCCACGGCGGCCCGGTCACGGCGGCGGGCACGACAGCCGTGCCCGCCGTCCCGAGCGACTCCGACGACTCCCCCACGGACTCCAGGAACTCGCCCGCGGACACCGTCACGTCGAGCGAGGTGTCGAGCCCGTCCTCGTACGGTTTGGCGAGCCGCGCCGTCCGGATCGCGAGGACCTCGAACGACGGCGGCCGCCCGAACACCGCGAGCGTGTCCCCCGCCGCCTGCAACCGCACCGCGGCCGCCTTGTCGTAGTGGATCAGGCGGGCCAGGAAGGCGGCCAGGTCCGCCGCCTCCCCGGGGTCCGCGAAGTGCAGCCGCACGGTCATGCGACGAGCGCCTCCGCACTACCGGCACTGTCGTCCTGGTACTCCTCCAGGACCGCGCGCTCCTCGGCGGTGATCCGCCGGGGCCGCTGCGCGCGCAGGTCGAACGGCACGACGACCGTCGTCGCCCGCACGTACACCGTCTCCGGATCCTTGATCTCGTACGAGATCGTCAGCGAGGCGGCGCCTATCTTCGTCACCCACGACTCGACGGTGACCGGCTCGTGCCGGTGCACCAGCGGCCGCAGATAGTCGATCTCGTGCCGCGCCACCACGGACCCGCCGGAGAACGAAGGACCGTCGTCCGACGAGAGCCGGAACATGAAGTCGATGCGCGCCTCTTCCAAGTACCGCAGGAAGACCGCGTTGTTGACGTGCCCGAAGGCGTCCATGTCCGACCACCGCAACGGGCAGCTGTACAGATGACGGGCCATGTCAGCCTCGGGTGAGCTTCTTGTACGTGGCACGGTGCGGACGGGCCGCGTCCGGGCCGAGGCGCTCGATCTTGTTCTTCTCGTAGGACTCGAAGTTGCCCTCGAACCAGAACCACTTGGACTCGCCCTCGTACGCCAGGATGTGCGTGGCGACTCGGTCCAGGAACCAGCGGTCGTGGGAGACGACCACGGCGCAGCCCGGGAACTCCAGGAGCGCGTTCTCCAGGGACGAGAGGGTCTCGACGTCCAGGTCGTTGGTCGGCTCGTCGAGGAGCAGCAGGTTGCCGCCCTGCTTGAGGGTCAGCGCCAGGTTGAGGCGGTTGCGCTCACCGCCGGAGAGCACGCCCGCGGGCTTCTGCTGGTCCGGGCCCTTGAAGCCGAACGCGGACACGTAGGCGCGCGAGGGCATCTCGACCTGGCCGACGTTGATGTAGTCCAGCTCGTCGGAGACGACGGCCCACAGCGTCTTCTTCGGGTCGATGTTGGCCCGGCCCTGGTCGACGTAGGAGATCTTGACGGTGTCGCCGACCTTGATGGTGCCGGAGTCCGGGGTCTCCAGGCCCTGGATCATCTTGAACAGCGTGGTCTTGCCGGCGCCGTTCGGACCGATGACGCCCACGATGCCGTTGCGCGGCAGCGTGAAGCTCAGGTCGTCGATGAGCACCTTCTCGTCGAAGGCCTTGGAGAGGTTGTTGACCTCGACGACGATGCTGCCCAGGCGCGGGCCCGGCGGGATCTGGATCTCCTCGAAGTCCAGCTTCCGCATCTTGTCGGCCTCGGCGGCCATCTCCTCGTAGCGGGAGAGTCGCGCCTTGGACTTGGCCTGCCGCCCCTTGGCGTTGGAGCGGACCCACTCCAGCTCTTCCTTGAGGCGCTTGGCGCGCTTGGCGTCCTTCTGGCCCTCGACCTTGAGGCGGGTGGCCTTCTTGTCGAGGTACGTCGAGTAGTTGCCCTCGTACGGGTGGGCGCGGCCGCGGTCGAGCTCCAGGATCCACTCGGCCACGTTGTCCAGGAAGTACCGGTCGTGGGTGACGGCGACGACGGTGCCCGGGTACTTCGCGAGGTGCTGCTCCAGCCACTGCACGGACTCGGCGTCCAGGTGGTTGGTGGGCTCGTCGAGGAGCAGCAGGTCGGGCGCCTCCAGGAGGAGCTTGCAGAGCGCGACGCGGCGGCGCTCACCACCGGAGAGGTTGGTGACCGGCCAGTCGCCGGGCGGGCAGCCCAGGGCGTCCATGGCCTGCTCCAGCTGGGTGTCCAGGTCCCACGCGTTGGCGTGGTCGAGGTCCTCCTGGAGCTTGCCCATCTCCTCCATCAGCGCGTCGGAGTAGTCGGTCGCCATCAGCTCGGCGACCTCGTTGAACCGCTTGAGCTTGCCCATGATCTCGGCGGCGCCGTCCTGCACGTTCTCCAGGACGGTCTTGGACTCGTCGAGCGGCGGCTCCTGCAGGAGCATGCCGACGGTGAAGCCGGGCGACAGGAACGCGTCGCCGTTCGACGGCTGCTCCAGACCTGCCATGATCTTCAGCACCGTGGACTTACCGGCGCCGTTCGGACCCACGACACCGATCTTCGCGCCAGGCAGGAAGTTCAGGGTGACATCGTCAAGGATCACCTTGTCGCCGTGCGCCTTGCGCGCCTTGCGCATGGTGTAGATGTACTCAGCCAAGAGAAACCGTCCGGCAATCAGTGTGTGGGCAGATACACCCCATCTTGCCGTACGGCTAGCCCTCGGAGAAAACCGATAGCCGCGCGGCCCGCCCGGCCCGTGGGCACCGGCCGCCGGAAAGGGGGCGGCGGGCCCGGGGCCGGTCGCTCGCACCGTGACCGGGTGGTCACGGTGAGCTCACTCCTCGGTCGGGGCGGCCTCGCCGGTCCCGGCCGGGTCCTTCTTCTTGCGCAGCAGGAACACCGCGCCGCCGCCGACCACGACCAGGGCGATCGCGAGCCCGGCTATCAGCGGCGTGGCGTTCGATCCGCCGGTCGCCGCGAGGTCGCCGCCGCCGGACGTGCCGCCCGCCGACGCGGGGCTCGGCTGCGGCGCGGGCTGCGCCTTGCCGCCGACGCCGACCATGGCGGCCTCGGTCCGGCAGTCGAGCACCCCCGTGAAGCGCTTCTCGAAGCCACCGGGCCCGGTGATCGCGAAGTCGTAGGCCTGGTCCTCCTGGAGCGGAATGGTCACCGTGCGCGTCTCACCGGCCTTGATGGTGTGCTTGGCGCCCATCAGGCTGAAGGTGAACGGCGCGTCGCCCTTGTTGGCCGCCGTGATGTCCACGCCGCGCTCGGCGCAGTTCTTCTCCGCGGACAGCGCCGGTATCGGACCCTTGGCCGCCCAGTGCGCGGTCGCCGTCGCGGACACCGTCGATTCGCTGGAGCCCGCGAGGATCTGCGTCTGGCTCCTGGTCTCGGAGGTGAAGGCCCGCCCGACCGGCACGGTCGTCGACGCCTGCACCTCCAGCGAGGCCATGCCGTCCGGCGTGCCCTTGGGGACGGCGAAGTACAGCTTGCCGCCGTCGGACGCCGACGTCACCGGCTTGCCGTTCTTGCCGACGACCTTCACGCCGCTCGCGGAGTCGGCGGGCGGTGTGACGGTCACGCTGTCCGCGTCCGTCCGCACGGTCACCGGGCCGAGCCGCTCCCCCGCGCGCCCGGAGACGGCGGGCGGCTCCAGGGTCAGCGACGCCTTCGGCTCCGGGCTCCTGCGGGCGCTGCGCTCCAGATAGTCCGCGAGCTTCTCGGCCCGCGGGTCCACCGCCTCGACCTCGGCCTTGGCGGCCCGGTCCGCCTTGTCAGTCTTGTCCGCCTTATCCGAGTATCGCCAGATCGCCACCTGGGTGCCCGCGGCGGCCGTCTCCTCGGTGAGCGAGCCCGCTCCCGCCTTGCGGGCCAGCTCCGCGAGGTCGTTCACCTGCGGGTAGGAGTGCTGGAGGATCCAGCGGATCTTGCCCGCGTCGCGGTTGGCGTGCAGCGACGTGCCGCGCCAGGGGGTCTCCTTGTACTGCGCGTCCTTCTGCGTGGGGTTGTGCAGGTCGACGCAGTACGTCTGGAGGGTGCCGCCGTTGTCCACGGACATCTCGAAGAGGCCCGCGGGGACTCTCTGGCTGCCGCCGTCCTCGCGGATGACGGCCTGGCCGTAGGTCGTCAGGCCGTCCAGGGTGGCGGTGGCACCACCGCGGTACGGCGGTGCGTCCGTCGCCACGGCCGCCGACGCGGTGGCCGTCGCACCCGCCGAGACGAGCCCGGACGCGACCAGCGCGGCGGCGAGGCGCACGGCACCCCGGCCCCGTATGGACAACGCAGCAAACACAGAATTCCCCTCCGGGCAGGACCGATTCACATGGGGGGACGGGTCCCGCCAGCAGACTCGACCGAGCAGAGTCACCTGCCGAGCGCTCCACTCGGGCATCAACTGCCTCACGGAGCCACGCCCGGCATCCTAAGGACGCGACGCATCGCCGTTCCCAGTACGACCGTCCGACAACCGATCCGAATCGGAATCGTTATCGGCAACGCCCCCGTTGAGCTGGGCTTATCGATAAATCCATGGTTCCGTTCCACCAACTTCACGGCGGATCGGCGGGCGTTGGGCGGGGCCTGTGGCGCTTCAGCCCACCGCGGCCGGCTCCGGACGTGCGCCCATGGGGGCTGCGAGGGTCGCTTCCGCTTCGGCCGTCTCGTCGGTCGCCGCGTCCGCTGCCGGGCCGCTCGCCGCGTCGGCCTCTTCACCGGGCCCTTCGACCGGTGACTCCCACGCCGGTTCCCGCTCCAGTGGCGCCTGGGCCGGGGGCCTGCCTCGGCGGAAGGCGGAGGTGCCCCGTGTCAGGTCGTGGCCGATCGCGTGCGCGTCGATGTCCACCGACAGCCAGTGCTGGCCGCCGCGCTCCTCGTCCTTGACCTTCAACCTGCCCTGCACGATGACCTGTTCGCCGACGGACAGCGAGCTCTGCACATTCACACCGAGGGCCCGGCGGGCCCAGACCGTGAAGAAATTGGTGTGTCCGTCCACCCATTCGCTGCGCGTGCGGTCGAAGTGACGTGGTGTCACCGCGATCCGGAAGCGTGTCACCGGGCCGGTCGACAGCTCCCGGAACACCGGCGTCGTCGCCACTCGTCCCACCACCGTGATCGTCGTGTCGTTCATCGTCGGGCCCCTCCCTCGCACACCGCGCACGGGTCTCTCCCGCGGCGGTGGCGGTCGCGACGACCGCAGATCCAGACTGCGCCGATCGATCCCGGCCCGCTGAGCGCTGTGCCCTACCCGCCGGTTGTGGACAACTCCGTCACCCGACGGAGGCCCTCCGCTTCCCCCGAGGGCCCTCCGCTTCCCGCGAGCTTCCCGCGAGGCCCGCGCGGCGCTCCTCCGCGCCCCTTCAGCCACTCTCGGCGCCCCCGCGGCCTCCTCACCCCCGCTGAGCCACCCGCACGTACTGCTCCCGCACCTCCCGGTACCGCAGCAGCTCCGCCGCCACCGGATCGAGCACCCGTGCCCGGCCGCACCCCGACGCCGCCTCCCGCAGCCGGCGTTCCGCGTCGAAGCCGTACCGGCGCGCGGGGCCCCGCGCCGCCATCCTGCTCAGCCACTCCACGCCGGGGCCGCCCAGGACGCCGAGGAGCATCAGCAGCACGGGCACGCCCAGGTTCGGCGTCGCCACCCCCACGATCTGTGCCACCAGCCAGAGCCCGCCGACGACTTGGAGCATCGTCATCACCGCCTGCGCGAACACCGCGACCGGCCACCAGCCCGGCCTGGGCGGGCGCCCCTGCGGCAGCCCGGCCCGCACGGCCAGCTCGTCAAGGGCCTCCGGCAGTCCCTCGGCGCCGCGTGCCGCCGCCTCCCGGACGGCCTGCCCCCAGGGTGCGGGGAGGCCCGTCGCGGCCTCGTCGGCGACCGTGCGCACGGCGTGCTCCACGCGCGCGCGTGCCGTGGCCTCCTCGTCGACGGGAGCACGCGTCGCGGGCGCGACGATCGAGCCGAAGGGCGAGCGGCGCGCCTCGTACCAGCGCCACAGCCGCAGCCAGGGCGTGCCGCACGCCTTGTTGGCGTGCCTGCGCCAGGCGCGTTCGGCGGCCTGGCCCACGGCCGCGGCGCCCACCGCCTCCGCGAGCCGGTCGGCGAACTCGTCGCGGGCCTCCTCGCTGAGCCCGATCCGCGCCCGCCCCACGGCGGGACCCGCGTCGGCGGCGTACACCGGGCGCAGGCGCGCGGCCGCCGCGTCCAGGTCCGCCTCCACGCGGCGCGCGGCGGCACGCCGCTCGCGCGTGAACTGTCCGAGCGCCTCCCGCAGGTCGCCGACGCCGTCGCCGGTCAGCGCGGACAGGGCGAGCACCGTGGCGCCCGGTTCGCCGTGCTCGCCGAGCGCGATGCCGTCGTCGTCGAGCAGCCTGCGCAGATCGTCGAGCACCTGGTCGGCGGCGTCCCCGGGGAGTCGGTCCGTCTGGTTGAGCACGACGAACATGACCTCGGCGTGGCCCGCCATGGGCCGCAGATAGCGCTCGTGCAGGACCGCGTCGGCGTACTTCTCCGGGTCGACGACCCAGATGACGGCGTCCACGAGCCGCAGGATGCGGTCCACGTGCCGCCGGTGGTCCTCGGCCGCCGAGTCGTGGTCGGGCAGGTCGACGAGGACGAGCCCTTCCAGGGCCTGGGCGTCGGCCCCTTGGAGGGGCCTCCTGCGCAGCCGCCCCGGGATGCCGAGCCGGTCGAACAGGCCCGCCGCGCCGTCCGTCCAGCTGCACCCGATGGGCGCGGCCGTGGTCGGCCTGCGGACGCCGGTCTCGGAGATCATCACGCCCGCGAGCGCGTTGAACAGCGTCGACTTGCCGCTTCCGGTGGCCCCGGCGACGGCCACGACGGTGTGCCGGTCGGACAGCCGCCGCCGGGCCGCGGCCTCGTCGAGGACGCGCCCCGCCTCGGCGAGCGTCGCGCTGTCGAGCCGCGTCCTGGAGAGCCCGATCAGCTCCCGCATCGCGTCGAGGCGGGCGCGCAGCGGCCCTTCGTAGAGGACGGTCGCCTCAGCGGCAGCCTCGTAGGGCCCGTCGTTGTCGTAACCGGAGGCCTTGTCGTAACCGGAGGGCTTGCCATGACCGGAGGGCTTCTCGTAGCCGGACGACTGCTCGTACGACGAAGGCTTCTCGTACGCGGACGGCCCCTCGTCCCCCGTCGCGCCGCGATCCCCCGTCTTCGTAGCGCCCGTGCCCGCCGAATCGTCGTCTCCAGGGGCCCCGTTCGCGGCCCGTCGTGCGATGAGGCCGTCGTCCCAGATGCCGTCGGCCTCCCGCGCGCGGGAGGCCGGGTCGTCGGGCCGGTCGGCCTGGTCGGTGTGATCCGTGACGGCGGTCACCGCGGTCACCTCTCCTTCTGCAGTACGGACAGCGCGGCGATGAGTTCGGCCTGGGGTTCGGGGTGGACGCCGAGGGCGTCGAGGGGGGCGAGGCGCCGCTCCCGTTCCGCGCCGAGGACGTTGTCCAGGTAGTCGGTGAGCAGCTGGCCGCCGCGGTCGCGCAGGCGCAGCGCGCCGTGGGCGCCGACGCGTTCGGCGAGGGTCTCCCCGGCGGAGCGCGCCCGGCGTCCGCCCAGGAGGGCGGTGGCGAGCAGCGCGGTGAGCACGTCGGGGTCGGGCGGGGCGCTCTTGTCGATGCGGTCGAGCGCGCGGACCTCGTCCTCCACGTACTCCTCCAGGACGCGCCGCCAGCGGCGTACGGCCATCCCGACGCGGTGTTCCGCGCCGTCGTCGCGGCGGGGGGCGAGGCTGGGGAGTCCGGCGGCGGGTTCGCGGCGCCAGGCCTCGTCCACGCGCTCGTCGGCGGCGGTGACGGCGCACACCAGGAGCGTCTCCAGACCGGCTGAGACCGCGTCCAGGAGCTCTCCCGGGCCGCAGTCGAGCGGATAGGCCCGCCAGCGCTTCAGGGCGTCTCCAGCGAGCACGGCGCCGGTCTGGAGCCGTTCCCGTACGCGCGCGTGCTCGCTCTCGTACGCCTCGTCGACGGCGGCGGTGAGCCGCAGGGCGGCCGCGTGCTGGGCGGCGACGGCACCGGCGAGTTCGGGCATGCGGGAGTTCAGTGAAACGAGCACTCCATGGGCGGTGCGCGCGATCGCCGCGTCCCGGGCGGCGGCGTCCTGGACGCGGTCGGCGAGCCAGGCGAGGAGCGGCGCCACGGCGGTCGAGGGCAGCAGCCCGCCGCCGCCCGCGGACTCGGGCAGCTCGGGCACGGTGAAGCGGGGCACGTCGCCCAGGCCCGCCTTGGTGAGCAGCGCCTCGTACTGCCGGGACACCTCGGTGACGACCTGGTGCGGCACGCGGTCGAGGACGGTGACGAGGGTGGCGTCGTGCTCCTTGGCGGTGCGCAGCAGGTGCCAGGGGACGGCGTCGGCGTAGCGGGCGGCCGTGGTGACGGTGACCCACACGTCGGCGGCGCAGACGAGTTCGGCGGCCAGGACGCGGTTGTCGGCGACGAGGGAGTCGATGTCGGGCGCGTCCAGGAGGGCGAGTCCTCTGGGAAGCGTGTCGGCGGTCTCCACCCGCAGCAGTCGGCCACCGTCGCCCGCGCCCTCGTCGCCCTCCGGCAGGGGCACCCACACGCGCGTGAGGTCCGGCAGCACCCTCATCCCCGCGAACCAGTGGTGGTCCTCCGGATGGCAGACGAGCACCGGTGTGCGCGTGGTGGGCCGCAGCACGCCCGCCTCGCTGACCTGACGCCCCACCAGGGAGTTCACGAGCGTCGACTTCCCGGCCCCCGTGGACCCGCCGACGACGGCGAGCAACGGCGCTTCGGGGGCCCTGAGCCGGGGCACCAGATAGTCGTCGAGCTGGGCGAGAAGCTCGTCCCGGTTGGCACGCGCGCGTGGCGCCCCCGCCAGGGGGAGCGGAAAGCGTGCGGCGGCGACACGCTCACGCAGGGTGGAAAGCGCGTCAAGCAGTTGAGGCCGTACGTCCAAGGTCACCACATGCGAAGAATGCCCAATTTTGATGGCTTTCTGAAGCATATGGGCATGCCTGCGCGCCGATCGGACACACGTGACGGAAGGGACGAGTGGGACACAGGCATAACGAGTGCACAACACCCGGGGCGCCAGGCGCCAAAAGCGCTGCGAGATTCGCACCTGCCTGCGATTATCAGGACCGCTTCACCGAACCTCCACATCACGGTGCGGAGGTGAAGCACCAGGGACAAGGACCCGGGAGCCCTATCCTTGTCCCCGGCAAGGTCACGGACCGGCCCCACACCGGGCTCCAGGCCACCGGCCACCACCCGGCCCCCGTAGCTCAGTGGATAGAGCAGGTGCCTTCTAAGCACTTGGCCGCAGGTTCGAGTCCTGCCGGGGGCGCACCTCACCGGCCTTCCTTCGGGAAGGCCTTTTTGCTGCCGCTCGCGCTCACCTCAGGCCGTACGCGGCCCCCGCCCGCGCACGAGTCGCCCGAGGAGCGCGGCGTTGCACAGGCCCGCCAGGGCCGTGCCGGTGGCGAAGAGCGTCGGGCTCAGCCAGGTGAGCGAGGAGTGCTCCGCGGGCACCGACACCAGGAGGGCGAGGGCGCCGAGCGGCGCCGTGGCGAGGAACGGGTAGAACCCGGCGAGCCCGGGTTCCGGGCCCACGTACCAGGCACCCAGGAAGAACCCCAGCGCCACCGCCACCACGGCGAGGTAGGCACGCGCGAGCCAGGTGTCCGTGGCGAGCGCGAACAGGTGGCGCAGGCGCGGGCGGGAGGCGTTCGACATCGTGGATCCTCGGGGCTCGGTCCGGGCGGGTGAGCCCACTGTGGCCCGGCGGACCGGCCCGGACATGAGTACGCGTACTCACCGGGACGGCCGCCGGGCCCGTCGGCGCCCGGTCACGCGGCCGAGCGCGCCACCTGCTCTTCGCCCTCCCGCCGGGCGGGCGCCTTCGCCGGTCCGCGGCGGCCCGCCAGGCGGCAGCCGACGCAGCCCGGGTGCCCCTCGCGCGCCGCGCCGTCGCGGAGCCTCATCGGCTGCCGGGACGCCGGCCGCGGCCCCGGGGCCTTGCCCCAGCCCGCCAGGTGCAGGACCCAGGTGACCAGCACCGCCAGGGCCATCACGCCGAGCCCCAGCCAGATGCCGGGACGCCAGCCGGTGATGCCCACTCCCGCGATCAGGGCCCCCACCGTCCCGACCGCGCAGCCGGTCCAGCCCGCGATGGTGTGGCCGTCGTCGTGCGTACTCACGTGTCGTGCCCTCCCCGTGCCCGCCGAGGGCACGGCGTGGCCGCGCCACCGGCATCGGACGTAAGATGCCTTAGCGAGTAAGTAATTTATCTTACGTACTAAGGGATATCAATGGAGGGCAAGCCCCGCCCCAGCGCGTCCGCGCAGGACGTGGTCGACGCGGTGGACGACCTCGTCGCGACGAGCGTCGTGGGACAGCAGGAGTTCGCGCGGAACCTGGGCCTGTCCGTCACGGACCTGATCTGCTTCGCGTACGTCCTGCAGGCCGGGGACGGCGCGGTGACCGCGGGCGAACTCGCCACGCGCGCGCACGTGACGACGGGCGCGGTGACGGGCATCCTCAACCGCCTGGAGCGCGGTGGGTTCGTGACCCGGCAGCCGGACCCCGCCGACCGGCGCCGGGTGCGCGTCGTCGCCGTACCGGCCGCCGCCGAGCGGGTGCGGGAGATCTACGAGCCGTACTACGCACGCCTCATGGAGCTGTTCGACGACTTCACGCCGGACGAGATCGCCGTGATCGCCGCCTGGTCCGCGCGCGCGAGCGCCGTCGCGCGCACGTACCTGGAGGAGTCCTGCGACTAGGGCCCGTCCGGTCGGGGCTCAGCCGCGGTAGAGGGCCTCGATCTCCTGCGCGTACGCCTGCTCCACCGCCCGTCGCTTGATCTTCAGGGACGGCGTGAGCAGGCCGTTCTCCTCGCTGAACTCGCCCTCCACGACCACGAAGCGGCGGATGGACTCGGCGCGCGACACGGCCTCGTTGGCGTGGTCCACGGCCTTCTGGAGGTCCGCGAGGAGCTTCGGGTCGCGGCACAGCTCGGCCGGCGGCGTGTCCGCGGGGCGCTTGCGGACGGCCAGCCAGTGCGCCACGGCCTCCGGTTCGAGGGTGATGAGCGCGGCGACGTACGAGCGATTGTCGCCGACGACGATGCACTGGCCGACGAGGGGGCGGCTGCGCAGGCGGTCCTCCAGGACGGCGGGCGAGACGTTCTTGCCGCCGCTGGTGACGATGATGTCCTTCTTGCGGCCGGTGATGGTGAGGTAGCCCTCCTCGTCGAGGGCCCCCAGGTCGCCGGTGGCCAGCCAGTCGCCGGTGAGGACGGCGTCGGTGGCGTCCCGGTTGTTCCAGTACGAGGTGAAGACGATGCCGCCCTTGATGAGCACCTCGCCGTCGTCCGCGATGCGCACCGCCGTGCCGGGCACCGGCAGGCCCACGGTGCCGGGGCGCGGCCGCAGCGGCGGGATGATCGTGGCGGCGGCGGTGGTCTCGGTGAGGCCGTAGCCCTCGTAGATGATGATCCCGGCGGCGTAGAAGAACAGGTTGAGCTGCTTGTCGAGCGGCGAGCCGCCGCTGATGGCGTAGCGCAGGCGGCCGCCGACCTCCTTGCGGATGCGCCGGTAGACGAGCAGGTCGTACAGCCCCCAGGCGAGGTAGAGCCCGGCGGACGGGCCGCGTCCGGTGCCGAGGAACTTGTGCAGGTACGCCTCGGCGAAGCGCACGCCGATCCGCTCCGCGCGGTCGAAGGAGGCGCCACGGCCGATCCGTTCGGCGGTCGCGCGCCCGGTGTCGTGGATCTTCTCGAAGAGGTACGGCACGCCGACGACGAACGTGGGCCGGAACGCGCGCAGTTCGGGCCTCAGCTCGTCCGGCTTGATGCTCGGGCAGTGACCGAGTTCGATGCGGGCGAGCATGCAGGCGATCTGGATGCTGCGGCCCAGGATGTGGGCGAGGGGCAGGAAGAGCAGCGTGGCGGCCCGCTGGCCGGTGATCGCCTTGAAGACGGGGTACAGCAGGTCGACGGTGTTGGCGGCCTCGGCGTGCAGGTTGCCGTGGGTGAGGACGCAGCCCTTGGGGCGCCCCGTGGTGCCGGATGTGTAGCAGATGGTCGCGATGGTGTCGGGGGTGAGCGCCGCGCGCCGCTTGGCGACCTCCTCGTCGCTCACCTCCTGCCCCCGCTCGGCGAGTTCGAGGACCGCGCCGTCGTCGATCGTCCGGACGGACGGGGGCGCGCCGAGGTCCGCGACCGCCTCCCGCGCGGTCGTCGCGTTCTCCGCGGTCTCGGCGAAGAGCAGGCTCGCGCCGGAGTCCCGGACGATCCACTCGATCTGCGCGGCCGACGACGTCGCGTAGACGGGCACCGTCTGGCCGCCCGCCGCCCAGACGGCGAAGTCGAGGACCGCCCACTCGTAGCGCGTACGGGACATCAGGGCGACCCTGCCGCCCGGTTCGAGCCCGGCCGCGATGAGGCCCTTCGCGGCGGCGGTGACCTCGCGGGCGAAGGCCGCGGCCGTGACGGGCCGCCAGTGGCCCGCCTCTTTGCGGCGGAGGACCACGGCGTCGGGGGCCTCGGCGGCGTTGGTGAAGGGGATGTCGGCGGCGCTGCCGTGCGTGGCCTCCGCGGCGAGGGCGGGCGTGCGGGCCTCGCGCACCACGCCGTGTTCGTCCCGGACGAGTTCGACCTTGGCACGGTCGGCCAGCTCGGTGTGGCGTCGCGCCTTCTTCAAGTCCTTGCGTACGCCCATGACGGCTCCCGGTACGTGTCCGTGGTGCGGATGGCGGGTGCGTGCGCGGTGCGGCTGTGCGGCTGTGCGAGGTGCGGCTGCGGCTGCGGCTGCGGCTGCGGCTGCGTGCGGTGGGTGCGAGGTGCGGCTGCGCGTACTTACTTTTCGGTCAACTTACCCGTGCGTAGGGGAAATTCAATGGGTCGCGCAGAAGTCCGGGGAGCCGCCGGGAGGGGGCAGGCCTCCCCGGAGGCATCGCGGGCGTCACCCACGGGAAGCCATCGCGGGCGTCACCCGCGGGCCGGAACCCAGACCTCCCCCTCCAGGACCCGGCCCATCCCGACCCAGACCATGTTCATCAGGCGCAGGGCGACGCCCTCCGGCGACTGGCCCGGGTTGCGGGCCATCCAGTCGGTGAGCGAGTCGGCGGCGCCGACCAGGGCGTGGGCCACGAAGTCGGCGTCCCTCTCCGTGAGTTGCGCGGCCGCCGCGCTCTCCTCGATCCCCGCCCGGACCAGCTCCGCGACCTGCGCCATCACCGCGCGGCGCGCCTCGGCGACGGCGGCCGCGATGGTCTCGCTCAGCTCCGACGCCTGGCGGTGGAGCACCACCCAGCTGTCGCGGCGCTCGGCGACGAAGGCGAAGAAGGCCAGGAGCCCGGCGTGCAGGCGGACTTCGGGGGCACCCCGGCCCGAGCCGTCGTCGGCGCCCCGCACCGCGGCCTCGCGGGCCGCCCCCTGGAACGCCGCCACCAGGCGATCGGCCTCCCGCCGCAGACAGGCGAGGAACAGGCCTTCCTTGGAGTCGAGGTAGAGGTACACCATCGGCTTGGAGATCCCGGCGAGTTCGGCGATCTCGTCGACCGACGCGGCGTGATAGCCCCGCTTGGCGAAGACCTGGACCGCCACGTCGATCATCTGCTGCTCGCGCTCCTTGCGCGGAACGCGCCGTCTGCGTGCCTGTGGCGTATCGCCCACCCTTGTCAGCCTCCTTGATCCGGACCTACCTTACCTCCCAGTAAGTTGACCTCGGAGTAAGGAGCTTGCGATGGGGACGGACAAGGCCGAGGGGATCGCGGGACTCGACTTCTCCAGTGTCACGCCCGAGGAGTTCGCGCGCATCGTGAAGGGCCTCTCCGGCAAGGACATCAGCGCGATCGCCACGGACGCCCCGCTGCGCGGCCGTGTCCTGCGGGAGGTCTTCGCCCGCATGGAACGGCAGTTCAGGCCGGAGGCCGCGGGCACGCTGAAGGCGCTGATCCGGTGGCAGGTCACGGGGAGCGAGGGCGTCGAGGACACGGTGTACGAGACGGACATCGCCGAGGGCGCGTGCGCGGTCCGCGCGGGGCGCTCGGAGGCGGAGCCGCGCGTCACGCTCGTCATGGGCGACGCGGAGTTCCTCAAGCTGGTGTCCGGCAACGCGAACCCCGTCACGCTGTTCATGACCCGCAAGCTCAAGGTCGTGGGCGACGTGGCGCTCGCCGCGGGGCTCACCCGGTACTTCGACATCCCCAAGGTGTGAGGGGCGCGGCTGCCGGTCCCCCACGGGCGCGGGGCCGCCGGACGGCCTCAATCCCTCCAGCGGCTCGTTCAAGGCCTCGCTGACCTGCGCCGAAGTACCGTGCATGACATTCGTGCACCCTCCTGTCCGGTCCCGGCGGCCCTTTCGGGTCGTCGTGTGTCTGCTGCCCGCGCTCGCCGTCGTCTGGGCCGGGTACCAGCGGCGCTGGATGTCCGACGACGGCCACATCTACGTCCGGACCGTCCGGCAGGTCCTCGCGGGGAACGGGCCGGTGTTCAACGTGGGCGAGCGCGCCGAGTCCTCGACGGGGACGCTGTGGCAGTGGCTGCTCGTCCTCGCGGGCCTTCCGGGGGTCGACGTGGTGACGGCCGCCGTGTACGGGGGCCTGCTGCTCACGGCGGCCGGGTTCGCGCTCGCCGCGTGGGGCGCGGCGCGGCTGCGCACGGGGGCGTCCGGCGGCCCCCTCCTGCCGCTCGGCGCCCTGGTGCCGCTGGCGCTGCCGCCCGTGTGGGACTTCGCCACGTCCGGCCTGGAGACGGGGCTCGCCACCTGCTGGATCGCGGGCGCCTGGCTGTTGCTCGTGATCCGTCCGCGCGCGCTGGGCACCGCGTTCGTCCTCGGGCTCGGTCCCCTCGTACGGCCCGATCTCGCCCTGGTGTCCGCCGTGTTCCTCGGCGCGCAGTGGCTGAGCGCGCGCCCCTCGCGCGGCGGCGCGCTCGCCGGGGCGGCCGTCGCGGGCGCGCTGCCCGTCGCCTACGAGGTCTTCCGCATGGGCTACTACGGGCACCTCATGCCGCTGCCCGGCGTCACCAAGGAGGCCTCGTCCAGCCTGTGGGGGCGCGGGGCCGCCTATCTCGCGGACTTCGCCGGGCCGTATCTGCTGTGGCTGCCCGCCCTGTTCGTGCTCGCCGCGGTGCTGCCCGCGCGGCACGGCGGCCGCTGGTACGGGGGGCTGCGGCACGGGCGTTCCGTGCCGTTGGTGCCCGCGCTCGCGCCCGTCGTCGCGGGGGTCCTGTGCTGGGCGTACGTCATCAAGGTCGGCGGGGACTTCATGCACGCCCGGATGTTCCTGCCGGGCCTCCTCCTGCTGGTCCTGCCGGTGTTCGTGGTGCCCGCCACGCGCGCGTGGACCCTCACGACGGTCGGCGTCGGGGCGTGGGCGCTGGTCTGCGCGGCGTCGCTGCGCATCCCGTACGAGGGTCTGGTCGGGCCGCGCGGCGTCGCGGACGAGCGCGGCGTGTACGTGCGGCAGAACGCGGCCGCGCACCCACTGCGGCACACCTTCGCCGGGTTCCGGGGCAACGCCGCGTACGCGCGCGAGGTGCGGGACGCCGCGGACGTCGGGGCGCCCACGCTGTTCCTGGCCCGCACCCGCGTCGAGGGCGCGACGCCCGCCGTGACCGGCGCCTACACCACCCTGGGGCTCAACGGGACCGTCATCCCCCTCGACGGCGCCGCCCTCGACCCGATCGGGCTCGCCTACCCGCTGGCCGCCCACTCCGAGCGCATCGCCCACGCGCGCGTGGGCCACGACAAGCGGCTGCCGGACGAGTGGATCGTCGCCGACCGGGGCACGGGCGACCTGCCGCCCGGCATGGACCCGGCGCGGGTCGCCGCCGCCCGCCGCGCCCTCGCCTGCGGCCCGCTGGCCGAACTCCGCGCGGCCACCCGGGAGCCCCTCACGGCGGGTCGCTTCCTGCGCAACGTCGGGGGCGCCCTGGAGCGCACGGCCTTCCGCTTCCCGAACGATCCGGTGCGGGCGGAGCGGGAGCTGTGCGGCTAGGGCCCGCCCGTCGGCCGGGCTCTAGGACACCACGTCCTTGCGCGCGAACCCCCGGAACGCCAGCGCGAAGAGCACCAGCGCGTACGTCACCGACAGGGCCGTGCCCTGGAGCATGCCGGCCCACTCCGGAGTGGGCTGGAAGACGTCCGCCCAGGCGAACTGCCAGTGCGCGGGCAGGAAGTCGCGCCAGTCGCCGAGCGCGGTCACCGCGTCCAGGACGTTCCCCGCGATCGTCAGGCCGACCGCGCCGCCGACCGCGCCCAGGGGCGCGTCCGTCTTCGTGGAGAGCCAGAAGGCGAGGCCCGCGGTGACCAGCTGGGACGCGAAGACGTACGCGACGACGACGGCGAGGCGCCGCGCGGCGGTGCCCGGCTCCAGCACGCCGCCGGTCGGGATCTCCAGCGGCCCCCAGCCGTACGCCATCGTGCCGACGGCGAGCGCGACCACCGGGAGCAGCACGATCGCGGCGGCGCTCAGGCCGAGGCCCACCGCCAGCTTGGACCACAGCAGCCGGGCCCGGGGCACGGGCGCGGCGAGCAGATAGCGCAGGCTCGACCAGCCCGCCTCGGAGGCCACGGTGTCCCCGCAGAACAGCGCGACGGGGATGACGAGCAGGAACCCGGCCGACACGAACAGGCACGTGGCCGCGAAGTTCACCCCCGACGCCGTGGCCGTGTCCATCAGCGTCACCCGGTCGTCGCGGCCGTCCGGCGAACCGGCGATCGCGAAGGCGAGCAGCAGCACGAGGGGCAGCAGGGCGAGGATGCCGCCCATGACGAGCGTGCGCCGCCGCTTGAGCTGACGGACGGCCTCGACGCGCAGCGGCAGCGTGCGCCCCGGGCGGTAGCCGGGCGCGGTGGCCGCGACCGGGTCCGGGACGACCGGTCCGGGGACCCGGGGGCCCGCGGTCGCCGCCGCGCTCCGCGGCCCTTCAGGGGCCGCCGTCGTGTCCTGTGGCGCCGTCACGCCGCACCTCCTCCGATCAGGGTCAAGAACGCGTCTTCCAGGCGCCGGTGCGGGCCCAGCGACTCCACGGGGACCTCCAGGCGGACCAGTTCGGGCAGCAGCGCCGCCCCCGTGGCCGCCGGGCCGCCGTCGAGCCGCACCAGGAGCCCGCCCTCGGTGCGGACGGCCGACGCCACGCCCGGCAGCGAGGCCACCTTCTCGACCAGCGGCTCGGAGACGTCCGCCGCGAGGCCGACGAGGAGCGTGTCCCCGGCGCCGACGATCTCGTCGACCGGGCCCGCCTGCACGAGGCGGCCGCGGTCCATGACGACCAGGTGCGTGCAGGACTGCTCGACCTCGGCGAGCAGATGGCTGGAGACGATGACCGTGCGGCCGCCCGCCGCGTACCGGATCATCACCTCGCGCATCTCGCGGATCTGGGGCGGGTCGAGGCCGTTCGTCGGCTCGTCCAGGATCAGCAGGTCCGGCAGGCCCAGCATGGCCTGGGCGATGGCGAGGCGCTGCCGCATGCCCTGGGAGTACGTCCGCACGGCGCGGGCGAGGGCGTCGCCGAGCCCGGCGATCTCCAGGGCCTCGTCCAGGTGCGCGTCCCCCGCGGGGCGGCCGGTGGCGCGCCAGTACAGCTCCAGGTTCTCCCGGCCCGACAGGTGGGGCAGGAATCCGGCGCCCTCGACGAACGCGCCGACGCGGGACAGGACGGGCGCGCCGGGCCGGATGGCCTGCCCGAAGACGCGGATCTCGCCCGCGTCCGGGCGGATGAGGCCCATCAGCATGCGCAGGGTGGTGGTCTTGCCCGCGCCGTTCGGCCCGAGGAGGCCGAGGACCTGGCCCTTCTCCACGCGGAACGACAGGTCGCGCACCGCGTACCGGTCGGTGGACTTCGCGTACCGCTTGCTCAGGCCGGTGATCTGGAGCGGCACGTCGGCGAGGGCCGGGTCGGGCGCGGGCGCCGTGACGCGCCTGCGGCCGATCAGGAGCAGGGCGGCCGCCACGGCGGCGCCGGTCAGCGGCAGCCACCACACCCAGGCGGGCAGCGGGGCCGCAGCCGTGTCCACGCCGGGGGCCGTCGGCACCTTCAGGCCGCTCTTCAACGCCACCGTGTACGCGGCCGGTTCCACGGGCGAGGCGTAGCCGAGGTCGGTGGCGGCGAACACCAGGCGCAGCCGGTGGCCCTTCTTCAGCTCGTGGTCGACGGCGGGCAGTCTCAGGTCGAGGGTCCTGCCGTCGACGGCGCCGCCGATCCGTGCCGGGGCGACGAGCTGTGCGGGCAGCACCTGCTGATCGCCGCCGGGCCCCACGTCGTAGACCTTCCCGAAGAGCACCGTGTCCGCGCTGTCGGACTTCACGCGCACCCGCACGGAGGGGGCGCCGGTGATCCTCAGGTCCTCGGTGAGCGGCTTCGACTCGAACGCGGCGTGCTGCCCGGGGAAGTCGAGGGAGACGCCGATGCCGAGCGAGGAGAGGCGGCTGAGGCCGCCGCTGCCGCCGCCCGCGGCGCCGAGGCCCGGCAGTCCCGACACGGCGGGCGGCGCGGCGCCCGCGGGGTTGTCGAAGGTCTGCGGGCGCCCGGTGAGCGGGATCTCGCGCGGGGCGCCGGCGAGCCCCGGGTAGCGGTCGCCGCTCGCGCCGCGCAGCGTCGCCGCGCCGTCCGTGGAGTCGATGCCTCCGGTGCGGGTGACGCGGAAGGCGGGGCCCGTGTCGGCGCCCTTGTCGTCCTTGAGGTAGCGGTCGAACCACCGGGTGACACGGCCGGTGACCCGGTCGGTCTCGCGGTCGCCGCCGTCGTGGCCGCCCGCGACCCAGTCGACCGCCACGGGCGCGTGGTTGGCGCGGATCGCCTTGGCCGCCGCGTCGGCCTGGTCGAGCGGGAACAGCGAGTCCTGCTGGCCCTGCACGATCAGGGCGGGCACCTCGATCCGGTCGCCGACGGCGGCCGGGCTGCGCTCGGCGAGCAGCGCGCGCGCCCGCGCGTCGGGCTTCCCGGCCACCGCCACGCGCTCGTACATCGCGCACAGGCGCGGCTCGAACGTGTCGCAGCCGCCGCCCGCGGTCAGGAACATCCCGGCCCACTGCTTCTTGAAGACGTCCTTGGGGAACAGCGCGTCCGCCAGGTTCCAGTACGTCATCAGCGGGGCGATGGCGTCGACCCGGTCGTCGTGCCCGGCCGCGAGCAGCGAGACCGCTCCCCCGTACGAGGCGCCCGTGACGCCCACGCGCGGGTCGCCTGCCTTGTCGAGGCGGACCTCGGGCCGCTTCGCCAGCCAGTCGACGAGCCGCGACACGTCGGCGACCTCGCCCTTGGGGTCGTTGAGCCCGATGCGGCCCGTGGACTTGCCGAAGCCGCGCGCGGACCACGTCAGGACCGCGTACCCGTCGCGGGCCAGGCGCTCGGCCTGCTCGCGCACGTCGTCCTTGCTGCCGCCGAAGCCGTGCCCGACGAGCACCGCGGGGCGCTTGGTGCCGGGGTCGCCCGCGGTGAAGTACGAGGTGTCGACGCGCACCTCCTGCCCCTGGCTCCGGCCCATGGCGAGCGTCCGGTCCGTGCGGCGCACGGCGGGTGCCTCGTCCGACGCGAGCGCCGTCCACGTACCCGCGCCCGCGAGCACCACGACGGCGGCCGCGGCGGCGAACATCCGCCGCGGCGCGCGCAGCGCCGCCTTCCAGGCTCCGGCCCGGGGCAGTCGTAGATCCATGCGTCAACGGTACGGGCGGTCACCGACAACCGATGCAGCCGCCGGTCGGAACCCCGCGGCCTCCCCGGGGAGTACGGCCCGCGGCCCGCGTACGTCCGCCGCGGTACGCGCCCGCGCCCGCCCCCGCGCCGGATGTCAGGGGCGCCTACGCTGCTGACCCATGACATCCCTTGCCACCGGCCAGCGTTCGCTGGGCGACCCGTCCGTCCGCTTCCCGCTCTGGCCGCCGCTGACGGAGGGCTGTCCGGTCACGAGCACCGACGACGTCGCGTACCCGGTGGAGGTCGACTACGCCTACGACCAGGTCCCCGACGGCTTCTTCGCACCCGGGGCCGCCGCCGCGCGGCCGCGCGGGCACGAGCGCTGGGCGCCGCTCCTGCCGCCGCTGCGCGCCCCCTCGCTCGCCGAGGGCGGCACCCCGCTGCTCCCCCTTGAGGACGGGGTGTGGGTCAAGGACGAGTCCCGCAACCCGACGTGGAGCCACAAGGACCGGCTCAACCGGATCACGGTGAGCGCGGCCGTCGGCGTCGGCGCGCCCGGCGTCGTCGTCGCCTCCTCCGGCAACCACGGCGCGTCGGCCGCCGCGTACGCCGCCCGGGCCGGCCTTCCGTGCACGGTCCTGACCTCGCCGGACGCGCCGCCCGCCGTCGACGCGTTCCTGCGCGCGTACGGCGCCACCGTGCTGCACGTGCCCGCCGAGGACCGGTGGCCGATGCTGCGCGACCTCGTCGAGCGGACCGGCTACCACCCCGTCAGCAACCTCACGTCCGCCGCGCACACCGGGCACGGGTTCGGGCCCGAGGGCTACAAGACGATCGCCTACGAGATCCACGACGAACTCGGCGCCCTCCCGCGCGCGGTGTTCGTGCCGACGGGGTACGGGGAGATGCTGTTCGGCGTCTGGAAGGGGTTCGCCGAGCTGGTGCGGCTCGGGTACGGGGAGCGGGTGCCGCGCCTGTACGCCTGCGAGCCCGCCGCCGGTGGGCCGCTGGCGGCCGCCGTGCGCGACGGGGTGCCCGCCGCGCACGTCCCCGTCGGGGAGACCGCCGCGTACGCCATCGACTGCCCGGTGGGCGGCTACCGGGGCGTGGTCGCGCTGCGCGAGAGCCGGGGCGCCGCGCTGCTCGTGACCGACGAGGAGCTGGCCGGTGCCCGGGCGGAGCTGGCCCGGGGCGGGGTGTGGGCGGAGCTGTCCGCGGCGGCGGGCCTCGCGGGCCTGCGGCAGCTCGGGCGGGGCGTGGAGGGTCCCGTGGTGTGCGTCTCCACCTCCAGCGGCTTCAAGGACCGGGACCTGCTGCCCCAGTAGCCTCGCGGGGCGCCCCAGACCCGCCTCTTCCCGCTCCGGGGGCTCCGCCCCCCGTACCCCCCGTTTGTCGGCGCTCCGCGCCTCGTCCTCAAACGCCGGACGGGCTGGATGGTCGCCAGTGCGGATCGCATCCCGTCCGCGGCCCGCAGGGGGCCTCCGGCCCGCACCGGAGACTTTCAAGCCCGTCCGGCGTTTGAGGACGAGGCCGAAGGCCGATGAAGGCCCGGGGGCGTGCACCGCAGGGCTACTCCGGGACGGTCACCAGCCAGCGCGTGGCCGCCCGCGGCCGCAGGTAGCAGAGCCAGTACAGCGTCGCGCCGCCCACGATGCCGCCGGTCCACAGGAGGTAGCGCGCCTCCTGCTGGCTGAGCACGTACGCGAGGACGGCGATGAGGACCACCGGGACGCCGGGCCACAGCGGCATCCGCCAGGCGGGAGCGGCCCCGTGGCCGCCCCGGCGGGCGAGCAGCGCCGCCACCGCGACGAGCAGGTACATGCCGGTCACGGACACCCCGGTGACGCCGTAGAGGGTGTCGAGGTTCACGAAGCACAGCGCGGCGCCGGGGACGCCCACCAGGAGCGTGGCGACCCACGGGGAGCCGAAGCGGCCGCCGAGCCGCGACAGGACCGCGTTGACCGGCTGCGGCCAGGCCTTGTCGCGCGCGGAGGCGTACAGGACGCGGGAGTTCTGGATGACCATGACGATGCCCGCGTTGATGATGGCGAGGGCCACGCACAGGCTGATGAAGGTGCCGACGCCGGAGCTGGACCAGGCGGTGACCATGGCGCCGATGTCGCCGCCGGTGAGCGCGGCGAGGTCCGGCGCGCCCATGGTGATCGCGGCGACCGGCACGAGCAGCACGACGGCGGAGATGCCGAGGGTGAGCAGCACGGTGCGGGCCACGTTGCGGCGCGGGTTCTCCATCTCCTCGGAGAGGTAGACGGCGGTGGAGAAGCCCTGCGTGACGAAGAGCGCGATGGCGAGCCCGGAGACGATGAGCATCGCGGTGACGGTCTTCGTGCCGTCGCCGGAGCCACTGGCCACGGAGAGGTCGACGAGGCTGCCCGCGCCGCGCTCGGCGTGCGCGAAGCCGAGGACGGCCACGACGGCGGCCGCGACCACTTCGAGGACCAGGAAGATCCCGGTGATCCAGGCGTTGGCCCGCAGGTCGAGCAGGCCCGCGAGGGTGGCGAGGAGCATCACGCCGGCGCCCGCGTAGGCGGGTTCGATCTTCACCAGGGGCGCGAGGTAGTCGGCCGTGCCCATGGCGATCACGGGCGGCACGATCATCACGACGAGCAGGGAGAGCACGAACACGAGCCAGCCCGCGAGCCGTCCGGCCATCGTGGAGACCATCGCGTACTCGCCGCCCGCGCTGGGGATCAGCGTGCCGAGCTCGGAGTAGCAGAAGGCCACGCCCACGCAGAGCAGCGCGCCGATGGCGATGGTGAGGGTGGTGGCGGTGCCGAGCGTGGAGAACAGGTCGGGCACGACCACGAAGAGCGTGGACGCGGGCGTCACGCAGGACAGCGTGAGCAGGGTGCCGCCGACGACGCCGATGGACCGCTTCAGCTTGCGGGGCGCGGCCGGGGACCCGGCCGGTCCCTCCGCCACAGGGGCGGCCACGGACTGCGGCGGCGTGTGCAGCGTTTCGGTCATACGAAGATTCCGATCGGCTCGTACCAAGGGGGCGGCAGAGCGTCATGGAAACCTCCGCGTCAGGAAAACGTCAATGGCCGATTACCTACGGAATCCGCAGCTCTGACGATCTTCAACTGACCAATGAATCGCAGAAGTTGGCGACTAAAGGTGGCAATTAGCTGGATGATTGACCCACTCGCCTTTGATAGCAAGGTCGAATTCTGATCATGCCTTCTCCACCCCATTCGTCCCCTCCGTACGGGAACCGCAGCGGTTCGGCGAAAAAAGGAACGAAGCCGTCCGCAGGGCGGACGGCTTCGTTCAGTGGTCTTGAGCTGTCAGTGATTGCGCGGGAACCCCAGGTCCACGCCCGCCGGGGCGTCCGAGGGGTCCGGCCACCGGGTCGTGACGACCTTGCCGCGCGTGTAGAAGTGCGTGCCGTCGTTGCCGTAGATGTGGTGGTCGCCGAAGAGGGAGTCCTTCCAGCCACCGAAGGAGTGGTAGCCCACCGGCACCGGGATCGGCACGTTCACGCCGACCATGCCCGCCTCGACCTCCAGCTGGAAGCGGCGCGCGGCGCCGCCGTCCCGGGTGAAGACGGCCGTGCCGTTGCCGAACGGCGAGGCGTTGATGAGGGCGAGGCCCTCCTCGTACGTCTCGACGCGCAGCACGCACAGGACCGGGCCGAAGATCTCGTCCTTGTAGGCGTCCGCCGTCACCGGCACCCGGTCGAGCAGGGACAGACCGATCCAGTGGCCGTCCTCGTGGCCCTCGACGGTGTGGCCGGTGCCGTCCAGGACGACCTCGCAGCCCTGCGCGGCGGCGCCCGTCACGTACGACGCCACCTTGTCGCGGTGCGCGGCCGTGATGAGCGGGCCCATCTCGGAGGCCGGGTCGTTGCCCGGACCGATCTTGATCTGCTCGGCGCGCTCCTTGATCTTCGCGACGAGCTCGTCGCCGACCGAGCCGACCGCGACGACGGCCGAGATGGCCATGCAGCGCTCGCCCGCGGAGCCGTACGCGGCCGAGACCGCGGCGTCGGCGGCCGCGTCCAGGTCGGCGTCCGGAAGCACCAGCATGTGGTTCTTGGCGCCGCCGAGGGCCTGCACGCGCTTGCCGTTCGCGGAGGCCGTGGTGTGGATGTAGCGGGCGATCGGGGTCGAGCCCACGAAGGACACCGCCGCCACGTCCGGGTGGACCAGGAGGCGGTCCACGGCCACCTTGTCACCGTGCACGACGTTGAAGACGCCGTCCGGCAGGCCCGCCTCGGCGAGCAGCTCCGCGACGCGCATCGACGCCGACGGGTCCTTCTCGCTGGGCTTCAGGACGAAGGTGTTGCCGCACGCGATGGCCAGCGGGAACATCCACATCGGCACCATGGCCGGGAAGTTGAAGGGCGTGATGCCCGCGACGACGCCAAGGGGCTGGCGGATCGAGGAGACGTCCACACGGCTGGCGACCTGCGTCGACAGCTCGCCCTTGAGCTGCACGTTGATGCCGCACGCCAGGTCGACGACCTCCAGGCCGCGCGCCACCTCGCCGAGCGCGTCGGAGTGCACCTTGCCGTGCTCGGCGGTGATCAGCTCGGCGATCTCGTCGCGGTGCGCGTCAAGGAGCGCGCGGAACTTGAACAGGACGGACGTGCGCTGGGCGAGCGAGGACTGGCCCCAGGTCGCGTACGCGGCCTTGGCGGCGGCGACCGCCGCGTCCACCTCGTCCACGCTCGCGAAGGCCACGCGCGTGGTCACGGCACCGGTCGCCGGATCGGTGACCGGACCGTACGTGCCGGACGTCCCCTCGACGCTCTTGCCACCGATCCAGTGGTCGACGGTCTTCGTCATGCAAGAACTCCTTCACAGATGGCGGCGCCGGGCGGACACGTGCCGGTCGTACTCCTCGCGGGCCTTGACCGCCGACGGGCGGGTCGCGATCTCGGCCACGGGCACATCCCACCACGCCTGTGCCGGGGGCGGGCCCGACACTGTGTCTGCCGTTTCCGTCTCCACGTAGACACATGTGGGGCCGTCCGCTTCGCGTGCTTCGCGCAGGGCCGCGCGCAGCTCGTCGACGGTCTTCGCCCGCCTCACGGGCAGCCCGAGCGAGGCCGCGTTGGCGGCCAGGTCCACGGGCAGCGGCCCGCCCGTGTACGTGCCGTCGGGCGCCCGGTAGCGGTAGTCGGTGCCGAAGCGCTCGCCGCCGACGGACTCCGAGAGGCCGCCGATGGAGGCGTAGCCGTGGTTCTGCAGGATGACGACCTTGATGGGGATGTCCTCCTGCACCGCCGTGACGATCTCGGTGGGCATCATCAGGTACGTGCCGTCGCCGACCAGGGCCCACACGGGCCGCTCGGGCGCGGCCAGGGAGACGCCGATCGCCGCCGGGATCTCGTAGCCCATGCAGGAGTAGCCGTACTCGACGTGGTACTGGCGCGGCGAGCGGGCCCGCCACAGCTTGTGCAGATCGCCGGGGAGCGAGCCGGCCGCGTTGATGACGACGTCCTCGTCGGTGACGAGCGCGTCGAGGAGGCCGAGCACCTGCGCCTGCGTGGGGCGCGCGTCGGGCTCGTCGGCCGCGTACGCGGCGTCCACGCGCTGCTCCCAGCGCTCCTTGTCGTCCGTGTACGAGGCGACGTACGCGGGGTCGACGCGGTGGCCCGCGAGCGCCCCGGTCAGCGCCTCAAGGCCCGCGCGGGCGTCCGCGACCACCGTGGCGCCCGCCATCTTGTGGGCGTCGAACGGCGCGACGTTGAGGTTCACGAAGCGCACGCCGTCGCCGGTGAAGAGCGTGCCGGACGCGGTGGTGAAGTCGGTGTAGCGGGTGCCGACACCGATCACCAGGTCGGCGCCGCGGGCCAGCTCTCCGGCCGTGGCGGTGCCGGTGTGGCCGATGCCGCCGACGTCCGCCGGGTGGTCGTGGCGCAAGGAGCCCTTGCCCGCCTGCGTGGACGCCACCGGGATGCCGGTCGCGTCGGCGAAGGCGCGCAGGGCGTCCTCCGCGGCGCTGTGGTGGACCCCCCCGCCCGCGACGACCAGGGGCCGCGCGGCGGCGCGCACGGCCCGCGCCGCGGCCTGGACCTCGGCGGGGTCGGGTGCCTGGCGGCGCACCGCCCAGACGCGCTCGGCGAAGAAGTCCTCCGGCCAGTCGTGGGCCTCCGCCTGGACGTCCTGGGGCAGCGCGAGCGTCACCGCGCCCGTGGCGACCGGGTCGGTGAGCACCCGCATCGCCTGGAGCGCGGCGGGGATCAGCGCCTCGGGCCGGGTGACGCGGTCGAAGTACGCCGACACCGGGCGCAGGCAGTCGTTCACGGACACGTCGCCCGCGTACGGCACTTCGAGCTGCTGGAGCACCGGGTCGGCCGGGCGGGTCGCGAAGACGTCGCCGGGCAGCAGCAGCACGGGCAGGTGGTTGATGGTCGCGAGCGCGGCGCCCGTGACCAGGTTGGTGGCGCCGGGGCCGATGGAGGTGGTGACGGCGTGGGTCGTCAGGCGCCCCGACTGCCGGGCGTGGCCGACGGCCGCGTGCACCATGGCCTGCTCGTTGCGCCCCTGGTGGAAGGGCATCTCGGTGCCGTGCTCCAGCAGGGCCTGGCCGATCCCGGCGACGTTGCCGTGGCCGAAGATGCCCCAGGTCGCGCCGATGAGGCGCTGCCGGGCGCCGTCCCGCTCGGTGAACTGCCGGGCCAGGAAGCGCACCAGGGCCTGGGCGGTGGTGAGCCGGACCGTGCCGCTCATCGGTATCCCTCCGTGTGGTCAGGGTGGAAGCAGATCTTCCATTCCCGCTCGTCCCCGGGTCCCGCCATGACGTTCAGGTAGTACATGGCGTGGCCCGGCTGGGCGACGGACGGGCCGTGCCAGCCGTCGGGGACGAGGACGGCGTCGCCGGAGCGCACTTCGGCGAGCACGTCGGTGCCGCCCTCGCGGGAGGGGGAGACCCGCTGGTAGCCGAAGCCGGACTCGCCCTCGATCTCGAAGTAGTAGATCTCCTCCAGCTCGGCCTCGACGCCGGGGCGGTGCTCGTCGTGCTTGTGCGGCGGGTACGACGACCAGTTGCCGCCGGGCGTGATGACCTCCACGGCGATCAGCCGGTCGCAGTCGAACGTGTCCGCCGCCGCGAAGTTGCGCACCTGCCGTGCGCAGGTGCCGCTGCCGCGGTGCTCGACGGGGACCTCCGGCGCGGGGCCGTAGCGGGCGGGGAGTCGGCGCTCGCACTTCGCTCCTGCCAG
This sequence comes from Streptomyces spectabilis, assembly GCF_008704795.1. NCBI lineage: Bacteria > Bacillati > Actinomycetota > Actinomycetes > Kitasatosporales > Streptomycetaceae > Streptomyces > Streptomyces spectabilis. The sequence continues at coordinate 3,771,796 of NZ_CP023690.1, forward strand.
GGCGAAGCGGCCTCCCACGCCGGAGGCGATCTGGATGCGGGTATCGCGGGGAACGTAAGCGAAGTCACTCGCTCCGCTGAACACGCTCTCCCGGCCCAGGAGTTCGATGATCTCGCCCTCCGCGTGCACCGTACAGCCGCCGGTCAGCGGGAGCACGATCCATTCACTCTCCCCGGTGGCGAAGGAGTGCGACCCGCCGGGCGGCAGTTCGACGACGCGCAGACTGGAGTAGGTCCAGGCGGCGCGTTTCGGGTCGATGGCGAGGGCGTACGGGCCCTCGGCCGCGCTTCCCCTCGGTACGTGCGTCATGCGGGCCTCCTGTCGGGTGCGTACGTCACGGCTACAGCAGCCCGACGGCGGTGTCGACCGCGTCCGCCACGTCCCCGTCCACCGGGTACAGCAGCGTCCGCCCGGCCACCAGGCCGTACACGGTGGGCAACTGGAGCGCGCCGCGCCACTTCTCGAACACGGCGTCGGCGTCCTGGCTGCCCTGGCCGTACTTGCCGTTCTTGCCGTTCTTGCCGTCGCCGATGTCGCCGCCGAGCAGTACGGCGGGGAGCGTCGAGGTCTCCATGACGCGCGCCATGTCGTCCGGGTTCTCCGTCACGGGCACCTTCAACCAGGTGTACGCCGAGGTGCCGCCGAGGCCCGAGGCGATGGCGATGGACCGGGTGACCGCGTCCGCGCTCAGGTCGTTGCGGAGCCCTTCGGGTGATCTGCGGCACAGGAACGGCTCGATGAACACCGGCAGCTGACGCTCCGCCATCGCGTCCACCGCCCGCGCGGTCGAGTACAGCGTGGCGAGCGACCCGGGGTCGTCGTAGTCGACGCGCAGCAGCAGCTTGCCCGCGTCGAAGCCGAGCCGCTCCAGGTCCTCGGCGCGGTGGCCGGTGAACCGGTCGTCCAGCTCGAAGGCGGCGCCCGCGAGCCCGCCCCGGTTCATGGACCCCATCACGACCTTGCCGTCGAGCGCGCCGAGCAGCAGCAGGTCGTCGAGGATGTCGGCGGTGGCGAGCACGCCGTCGACGCCGGGCCGGGACAGCGCCAGGCACAGCCGCTGCAGGAGGTCGGCCCGGTCGGCCATGGCCAGCGGGTCCTTGCCGACCCCGAGCGCGCCGCGCGCCGGATGGTCCGCCGCGATGATCATCAACCGCCCGGAAGCCCCGACCAACGGCCGCCGCACCCGGCGGGCGGCGGCTTCGGCGATGGCTTCGGGGTGGTGCGCACGCGTACGCACGAGCGCGGAGACGTCGACGGAGGCCCCTGCGGCAGTGGAGGGGCTCACCGCACGGCCCCCGCTTCCAGCGCGGCCTCGACCTCGGTCTCGTACGGCATGGCCGAAGAGCACTCCAGGCGCGAAGCGACGATCGCCCCGGCCGCGTTCGCGTACCGGATCACCCGCGGGAGCTCCCACCCGGCGAGCAGCCCGTGGCACAGCGCCCCGCCGAACGCGTCGCCCGCCCCGAGCCCGTTGAGCACCGAGACCGGCAGCGGCGGAACCTCCGCCACCGCGCCCGACCTGTCCATCGCGAGCACGCCCTTCGGGCCCTGTTTGACCACGGCGAGCTCGACACCCGCCGCGAGCAGGGCCTCAGCGGCGGCGCGCGGCTCGCGGGCGCCGGTCGCGATCTCCACCTCGTCCACGTTGCCGACGGCGACGGTCGCGTGCCGCAACGCGGCCGCGTAGTGGGGGCGCGCCGCGTCCGGGTCGTGCCAGAACATGGGCCGCCAGTCGAGGTCGAACACGGTGGTCCCGGCGGCGGGGCGGGCCGCGAGCGCGGCCAGGGTCGCCGTCCGGCTCGGCTCCTCGCTGAGGCCGGTACCGGTCATCCAGAAGATCCGGGCCGCGGCGATCGCGCCGAGGTCGAGCTCCTCCGCGCGGATCTCCAGATCGGGGGCCTTGGGCTGCCGGTAGAAGTACAGCGGGAAGTCGTCGGGCGGGAACACCTCGCAGAAGGTGACCGGCGTCGGCAGCCCCGGCACCTCGGCGACCCACCGCTCGTCGACCCCGAACTCCCGCAGCCGGCCGCGGAGGTACTCGCCGAACGGGTCCTGTCCCGTCCGCGTGACGACGCCGACGCGCCGCCCGAGCCGGGCCGCCGCGACCGCCACATTCGTCGCCGAGCCGCCGAGGAACTTCCCGAACGTCGTGACCTGCGACAACGGCACCCCGGCCTGGAGGGGGTACAGGTCCACACCGATCCGGCCCATGGTGATGACGTCGTACGGATCGGCGCCGGGGCCGGCGTGCGGATCCGGGTGCGGATCGGTCACCCTGCACATCCCTTCGTGGTGGCTTCCCTCAGGTCTAATCCCGTCCCAGGAACCCTGTCAACATTTTGTCCTTACATTCGGACTACTGCTTGACACTGTTCTCGGCGGGCGGCGAGGCTTGCGGCCATGGCGCAGCAGACGGAGATGTCGCGTGGTTCCCGGTTGACCCGCATCCGGATCGGTTCGGCCCCCGACTCCTGGGGCGTGTGGTTCCCCGACGACCCCCAGCAGGTGCCGTGGAGCCGCTTCCTCGACGAGGTCGCCGCGTCCGGGTACGAGTGGATCGAGCTCGGCCCGTACGGCTATCTGCCGACCGACCCGGTCCTGCTCGCCGACGAGACGCGGCGGCGCGGCCTCAAGGTCTCGGCGGGCACCGTCTTCACCGGCCTGCACCACGGCCCGGCCGTGTGGGACAGGACGTGGGAGCACGTGTCCGCGATCGCCGGGCTCACCCGGGCGATGGGCGCGCGGCACCTCGTCGTCATCCCGTCCTTCTGGCGCGACGACAAGACCGGTGAGGTCCTGGAGGACGCGACGCTGACGCCGGAGCAGTGGCGCCACCTCGCCTCCCAGACCGAGCGCCTGGGCCACGAGGTGCGCGAGCGCTACGGCCTGGACATCGTCGTCCACCCGCACGCGGACACCCACATCGACACCGAGGAGAACGTCGCCCGCTTCCTCGACGCCACGGACCCCGCCCTCGTCTCGCTGTGCCTGGACACCGGCCACTACGCGTACTGCGGCGGCGACAGCGTCAAGCTGATCGAGACGTACGGCGAGCGCGTCGGATACCTCCACCTCAAGCAGGTGGACCCGGCGGTCCTGGCCGAAGTGCGGGCGCAGGACATGCCGTTCGGGCCCGCCGTCGGGCGCGGCGTGATGTGCGAGCCGCCCGCCGGGGTGCCCGCGCTCGAACCGGTCCTCGCGGCGGCCGAGAAGCTGGGCGTCGACCTGTTCGCCATCGTCGAGCAGGACATGTACCCGTGCGCCCCGGACAAGCCGCTGCCCATCGCCCGCCGCACCCGCGCCTTCCTGCGCTCCTGCGGGGCGTGAGGCCCGCACGCCCCTGACGGCTGAGGGGAGGCCGCGACCGCGCGGCCTCCCCTCAGCCGCGTCCCGGCGCGCCCGGTCGCCCCCATACCCTCTCGACGCGCGAAAGCGCCCCCAACACGCCGGGCGCCCGCGCCAGTCGAGCGCTTCACGTAGGTGACAAACACTGCACTCCTGTCACACATGTGACACGTACGCGGGTTTCCCGTCACAGCCAGTCGACAAGCACTCCTCCATGGTCACTCTCCGTCGTTCACGGGGCACAGGCTGAGTGACGCCGGTGCCGCGCCCAGCTCCCCCGTCGGCCGTTCCGGCCGCCCTGGGTGCGCACAGGGAGGAGCCACTGATGACCGACCGCAGGCTCTGGTCGTACAAAGACATCGCCGCGCACATCCGCGTCCAGCCGGACACCGTGCGCTCCTACCGCAAGCACGGTCTGCTGCCCGAGCCCGATCACGTCGAGGGCGGCAAGCCCTTCTGGTACGCCGACACCATCCGCGCCTGGGTCGCGTCGCGGCCCGGCAACCGCGCGCGCAAGGGCGAGTGACCCCCGTCTTGCCCCGCCACTCGAGACCCTCTTGGAAAATACCCCCTAGGGGTATAGTGTGAAGCGTGTCGAGGGGTTCCCTGGAGCCATCGGAACCGCTCGCCACGCCGACGTTCCGAAAACCCGCACGTCACACACGTTTCACTGAGGAGAACGACATGACCGCCAACGCCCAGACCTCGCAGCCCGGCGCCGTCACCACCGTGTACGACGTGAAGGGGATGACTTGCGGCCACTGCGAGTCCGCGGTCAACAGCGAGATCTCCGAGATCGCGGGCGTCAGCTCGGTCCAGGCCGTCGCCGCCACCGGCAAGGTGACCGTGGTCTCCGCGGCCCCGCTCGACGAGGAGGCCGTCCGCGCCGCGATCGACGAGGCCGGTTACGAACTGGCCGGCACGACCGCCTGAGCACCCCCTCCCCCGGCCACGGGCCCTGCGCCACCACGGCGCGGGGCCCTGCCCCCTTTTCGCACCGCACGCCTTCGTCCCCCCACGCCGCGAAAGAGCCGTCATGAACACCTCCGAGGTCGAACTCGCCGTCGGCGGCATGACCTGCGCCTCGTGCTCGGCCCGCATCGAGAAGAAGCTGAACCGCATGGAGGGGGTGACCGCGTCGGTCAACCTCGCCACCGAGAAGGCCAAGGTCAGCTACGCCGCCGGGGTCGAGGTCGCCGACCTGGTCGCCACGGTCGAGAAGCTCGGCTACTCGGCGCGCGAGATCGTCCCGCCGCGCCCCGAGGCGCCCGGCGGCCCGGGGGCGTCGGCGGACCCGGCCGGACGCCCCACCACCGCCGACCTCACCGAGGCCGACCGGCTGCTGCGGCGGCTGCTGGTCTCCGCCGCGCTCGCGCTGCCGGTCGTCGTGCTCGCGATGGTCCCGGCGCTCCAGTTCACGTACTGGCAGTGGCTGTCGCTCACGCTCGCCGCGCCGGTCGTGGTGTGGGGCGGGCTCCCCTTCCACCGGGCCGCGCTCCTGAACGCCCGGCACGGCGCCGCCACCATGGACACGCTGGTGTCCCTCGGCACGCTCGCCGCCTTCGGCTGGTCGCTGTGGGCCCTGTTCCTCGGTACGGCCGGGGAGCCCGGGATGCGGCACGGTTTCGATCTGACGGTGCGGCGCACCGACGGCTCGTCGGCGATCTATCTCGAAGTGGCCGCGGGCGTCGTCACGTTCATCCTGCTCGGCCGCTATCTGGAGGCGCGCTCGAAGCGGAAGGCGGGCGCGGCGCTGCGCGCGCTGCTGGAGCTGGGCGCCAAGGACGTCACGGTACTTCGTCATGGCACTGAAAGAACGTTCTAGTCAGTGAGTTGATGACCGGGGACCGGTTCCTGGTGCGGCCCGGGGAGAAGATCGCCACCGACGGGCGCGTCGTCGAGGGGGCCTCCGCCGTGGACGCCTCCATGCTGACCGGCGAGTCCGTGCCCGTGGACGTCACCGCCGGGGACACGGTGACCGGGGCCACCGTGAACGTCGGCGGGCGGCTCGTGGTCGAGGCGACCCGCGTGGGCGCCGACACCCAGCTGGCCCGCATGGCCCGGCTCGTCGAGGACGCCCAGAACGGCAAGGCCGCCGCGCAGCGCCTGGCCGACCGCATCTCCGGGGTCTTCGTCCCCGTCGTCATCGCGCTCGCCGTGGCCACGCTCGGCTTCTGGCTCGGCAACGGCGTCGGCGCGTCCGCCGCGTTCACGGCCGCCGTGGCCGTCCTGATCATCGCCTGCCCGTGCGCCCTCGGACTCGCCACCCCGACCGCGCTCATGGTCGGCACCGGACGCGGCGCCCAGCTCGGCATCCTCATCAAGGGCCCCGAGGTCCTGGAGTCCACGAAGCGCGTCGACACCATCGTCCTGGACAAGACCGGCACCGTCACCACCGGCAAGATGACCCTCCACGAGGTGTACGCGGCCCAGGGCACCGGCGAGAAGGAGCTGCTGCGGCTCGCGGGCGCCCTGGAGCACGCCTCCGAGCACCCGGTGGCGCGGGCCGTGGCGGCGGGCGCCGCGCGGCGGTCGGGGCTCGACGTGGCGGACCTGCCCGCGCCGGAGCGGTTCGAGAACGTGCCGGGGGCCGGGGTGCGCGGCACCGTGGACGGGCACGCGGTCCTCGCCGGCAGCGCGCGGCTGCTCGCCGAGGCCGGGGTCACGGGCCTCGACGCGCTGGCCGACGCCCGGGAGCGGGCCGAGGCGGCGGGCCGCACCGTCGTGCTCGTCGCCTGGGACGGCGTCGCGCGCGGGCTGCTCGCGGTCGCCGACGCGGTCAAGGACACCAGCGCCGAAGCCGTCCGCGAGCTGCGCCGACTCGGCCTCACCCCGGTCCTTTTGACCGGTGACCACCGGGCCGTGGCGGAGACGGTCGCGCGAGCCGTGGACATCGGGACCGTGTACGCGGACGTGCTGCCCGAGGACAAGGCGGACGTGGTGCGGCGGCTGCGCGCCGAGGGGCGGGTGGTGGCCATGGTCGGCGACGGCGTCAACGACGCGGCCGCCCTCGCCACGGCGGACCTGGGCCTGGCCATGGGCACCGGCACGGACGCCGCGATCGAGGCGAGCGATCTCACCCTCGTACGCGGTGACTTGAGGACCGCGGCGGACGCCATCCGGCTGTCCCGCAGGACCCTCGCCACCATCAAGGGCAACCTCTTCTGGGCCTTCGGCTACAACGTGGCCGCGCTGCCGCTCGCCGCCGCCGGACTGCTCAATCCGATGATCGCCGGAGCGGCCATGGCCTGCTCGTCGGTGTTCGTAGTGACGAACAGCCTCCGCTTGCGGTCTTTCACATAGCCCCGCGATCCTTCACACTGTCTTCGCGGGACCCTCACGTGGGAATGCCAATCCACATATGGGTCCTCTTGTGCGCATTCAGGACATATGCAAGAGACGTAGATCACAGCGATCGGAACGTAACCATCGAGGGGGCTCGTGAGTCTAAGAGGGCGACACCAGAGGGATCTTGGGGGATCTCTCGGGTGTTCGGGGACATCTTGGGGGATGTCCCCGAAGGGGGAACCCCCTGCTCCTTGAGAGCCTGGGGGAGCGTTGGCCGGGGCACGTGCACCGGGGAGCTTTGAGCGGCCCTCCCGAATCCGTACGCGTCCCGGCAGATCGCAGCTCCGCACCCTGACTTGGGCAGCACCTCAGACTCCCGGCCGGATCCCGTGGGGGGAATCCGCACCGGGGCAAAGGAAAGCGCCCCGACCGTCGACCCGTGGGGGGATCGACGGCGGGGCGCTTTTCGCTGGCGTGGGCGCCTTGAACCGCCCTCCCCCGTCCGCGAGCTCCCGCATCGGTTCAAGCACCGCGCTGACGCGCTTGTCCTCAAACGCCGGACGGGCTGGATGGACTCGGCCGGGCGCCATCGCAGACTGCCTGCCCCCTGATGTGCGACAGCCCGCCGCGAGGGGGCGGCGGGCTGTGGGGAGGGGCGGGCGATGCTAGCGGGCCTCGACCGGGACGAAGTCCCGGATGACCTCGCCGGTGTAGATCTGGCGGGGACGCCCGATGCGGGATCCGGGCTCCTTGATCATCTCGTGCCACTGCGCGATCCAGCCCGGCAGGCGGCCGAGGGCGAACAGGACCGTGAACATCTCGGTCGGGAAGCCCATCGCGCGGTAGATCAGACCCGTGTAGAAGTCCACGTTCGGGTAGAGGTTGCGCGAGACGAAGTAGTCGTCGGAGAGCGCGTGCTCCTCCAGCTTGAGCGCGATGTCGAGCAGCTCGTCGGACTTGCCGAGGGCCGAGAGGACATCGTGCGCCGCCGCCTTGATGATCTTGGCGCGCGGGTCGAAGGACTTGTACACCCGGTGGCCGAAGCCCATCAGGCGGACGCCGTCCTCCTTGTTCTTCACCTTGTTGATGAAGGAGTCGACGTCGCCGCCGTTGGCCTGGATGCCCTCCAGCATCTCCAGGACCGACTGGTTGGCGCCGCCGTGCAGCGGGCCCCACAGCGCGGAGATGCCCGCGGAGATCGAGGCGAACATGTTCGCCTGCGAGGAGCCGACCAGGCGGACCGTCGAGGTCGAACAGTTCTGCTCGTGGTCCGCGTGCAGGATGAGCAGCTTGTCGAGGGCCGAGACGACGACCGGGTCGAGCTCGTACTCCTGGGCGGGGACCGAGAAGGTCATGCGCAGGAAGTTCTCGACGTACCCGAGGTCGTTGCGCGGGTAGACGAAGGGGTGGCCGATCGACTTCTTGTAGGCGTACGCCGCGATCGTCGGCAGCTTGGCGAGCAGCCGGATCGTGGAGAGGTGACGCTGCTTCTCGTCGAACGGGTTGTGGCTGTCCTGGTAGAACGTGGACAGCGCGCTGACCACGGAGGACAGCATCGCCATCGGGTGGGCGTCGCGCGGGAAGCCGTCGAAGAAACGCTTGACGTCCTCGTGCAGCAGGGTGTGCTGGGTGATCTCGTTCTTGAACGTGGCCAGCTCGTCGACCTTCGGCAGCTCGCCGTTGATCAGCAGGTACGCCACCTCGAGGAAGGTGGAGCGCTCGGCCAGCTGCTCGATCGGGTAGCCCCGATAGCGCAGGATGCCCTGCTCGCCGTCGAGGTAGGTGATGGCGGATTTATAGGCGGCGGTGTTGCCGTAGCCACTGTCCAGGGTCACCAGACCGGTCTGGGCGCGGAGCTTGCCGATATCGAAGCCCTTGTCGCCGACAGTGGACTCGATCACCGGGTAGGTGTACTCGCCATCGCCGTACCGCAGTACTACAGCCTTGTTAGCGTTCTCGCTCACGTCATCCCTCACCGACGTTGTGCCTCTTCTTCGAGGTGCCCTGACTGTCTCTACCATCCCCCATTTGGCCCTGGAGAGTGCACTCGGGGTCGACCATTGGGCCTACTGGCGGCACTCAGTGCCGCCAACCTGGTCATCCTGCCCCCTTCGTTCCCGTTCCGAAAGTGGTGTGTGACCTTTACGACTCAAATGATCGATCAACCGCGTGGGGGCGTTGACGTCAAGCCGTGTGGCGGCCCGCGAGCCGGTGGTCCAGGGCCGTACAGCGCCTGCCCGCGGAGACCGTGCGTACGGCCTGCCCCAGAGCCTTGCGCGAACCGACGAGTACGACCAGCTTCTTGGCGCGTGTCACGGCCGTATAGAGCAGATTCCGCTGAAGCATCATCCAGGCGCCGGTGGTGACCGGGATCACCACCGCTGGATACTCACTTCCCTGGGAGCGGTGGATCGTCACCGCATACGCGTGGGCGAGTTCGTCGAGTTCGTCGAAGTCGTAGCAGATCTCCTCGTCCTCGTCGGTCAGGACCGTCAGATGCTGCTCGTCCTGGTCCAGGGCGGTGACGACGCCCACCGTGCCGTTGAAGACGCCGTTGCTCCCCTTGTCGTAGTTGTTCCTGATCTGGGTGACCTTGTCCCCCACACGGAAGACGCGGCCGCCGAAGCGCTTCTCGGCCAGGCCGGGGCGGGCGGGGGTGATGGCCTGCTGGAGCAGGCCGTTCAGCGTCCCGGCGCCCGCCGGGCCGCGGTGCATGGGGGCGAGGACCTGGACGTCCCGGCGCGGGTCGAGCCCGAACTTCGCCGGGACGCGGCGGGCCGCGACGTCGACCGTGAGCCGCCCGGCCTCCTCCGTGTCCTCCTCCACGAACAGGAAGAAGTCCGCGAGGCCCTGGGTCAGGGGCGACTGCCCCGAGTTGATCCGGTGGGCGTTGGTGACCACGCCCGACTCCTGCGCCTGCCGGAAGATGCGGGTCAGCCGGACGGCGGGGATCGGGCTGCCGTCGCTCAGCAGATCCCGCAGGACCTCGCCCGCGCCGACGCTCGGCAGCTGGTCCACATCGCCGACGAACAGCAGGTGCGCGCCCGGCGGCACGGCCTTCACCAGCTTGTTGGCGAGCAGCAGGTCCAGCATGGACGCCTCGTCCACGACCACCAGGTCGGCGTCGAGGGGCCGGTCCCGGTCGTACGCGGCGTCGCCGCCCGGCTTCAGTTCGAGCAGGCGGTGGACCGTGGAGGCCTCGGCTCCGGTGAGCTCGGCCAGGCGCTTGGCGGCGCGGCCCGTGGGCGCGGCGAGCAGCACCTTGGCCTTCTTGGCGCGGGCCAGCTCCACGATGGAGCGCACCGTGAAGGACTTGCCGCAGCCGGGCCCGCCGGTGAGCACGGCGACCTTCCGGGTGAGGGCGAGCCGGACGGCCGCCTCCTGCTCGGGCGCGAGCTCGGCGCCGGTGCGCCCCGCGAGCCAGCCGAGCGCCTTGTCCCAGGCCACGTCCTGGAAGCCGGGCATCCGGTCGTCGTCGGCGCGCAGGAGGCGCAACAGCTGGGCGGACAGGGACAGTTCGGCGCGGTGGAAGGGCACCAGATAGACGGCGGTGACGTCCGGGCCGCCGTCGGGCGCCGGCACGGTCTCGCGCACCACGCCCTCCTCCTCGCCCGCGAGCTCGGCGAGGCAGTCGATGACCAGGCCCGTGTCGACCTGAAGGAGCTTGACCGCGTCGGCGATGAGGCGCTCCTCGGGCAGGAAGCAGTTGCCCTGGTCGGTGGATTGCGACAGGGCGTACTGGAGGCCGGCCTTGACGCGGTCGGGGCTGTCGTGCGGGATGCCGACGGCCTGGGCGATGCGGTCGGCGGTGAGGAAGCCGATGCCCCAGACGTCGGCGGCCAGGCGGTAGGGCTGGTTCTTGACCACGGAGATGGAGGCGTCCCCGTACTTCTTGTAGATCCGCACGGCGATGGAGGTGGACACGCCGACGCCCTGGAGGAAGACCATCACCTCCTTGATCGCCTTCTGCTCCTCCCAGGCATCGGCGATCTTCTTGGTGCGCTTGGGGCCGAGGCCCGGCACCTCGATGAGCCGCTTGGGCTCGTGCTCGATGACGTCGAGGGTGTCCACGCCGAAGTGCGTCGTGATCCGGTCGGCCATGACGGGGCCGATGCCCTTGATGAGGCCGGAGCCGAGATAGCGGCGGATGCCCTGGATCGTGGCGGGCAGCACCGTCGTGTAGTTCTCCACGGTGAACTGCTTGCCGTACTGCGGGTGGGAGCCCCAGCGGCCCTCCATCCGCAGGGACTCGCCGACCTGCGCGCCGAGCAGCGACCCGACGACGGTGAGCAGGTCCCCGGCGCCGCGCCCGGTGTCCACGCGCGCGACCGTGTACCCCGTCTCCTCGCTGGCGAACGTGATCCGCTCCAGGACGCCCTCGATGACGGCCATTCGGGGCGCGGGGACTCCGGGCGCACCCTGCCGGGCAGCAGTCGACATGATCCGACGCTACCGCCGGGCACCGACAACGCGCCCCGGTCCCCCGCGAGCGGATGCGCGAGGGGCGGGCGTGGCGTGGGTCACGATCTGGTTTCGGCCAGCTGTCAAGGGGTTGTCAGCCACCCGTGTAATCGTTTTCACTCCCTCGTGTAATCGATTCCACGAGGAGGTGGCATCGGCAGTGGCAAGCGTCGGCATCAAAGACGTCGCGGCCCGGGCGGGAGTCTCCGTGGCGACGGTGTCCCGGGTCCTGAACGCGCACGCGTCCGTCAGCCCGGCCGCCCGCGCCCGCGTGCTCGACGCCGTGGCGGAGCTCGGCTACCGGCCCAACACCCTGGCCCGGTCCCTGCGCACCGACCAGACGCGCACACTCGGGCTCGTCATCAGCGACGTACTGAACCCGTACTTCACCGAGCTGGCCCGCTCCGTCGAGGAGGAGGCCCGCGCGCTCGGCTACAGCATCATCTTCGGCAACGCCGACGAGCGGCCCGAGGTGCAGGACCACCACATCCGCACCCTCCTGGACCGCCGCATCGACGGCCTCCTGGTCTCCCCCGCCGACGGCGGCTCCGCGCTGGTCCTGGACGCCGCGCGCGCGGGCACCCCGATGGTGTTCGTGGACCGGTGGATCCCGGGCGCGGACGTGCCCGTCGTCCGGGCGGACGGGCGCGGCGCGGTGCGCGACCTGGTGGCCCATCTGTACGCGCTCGGCCACCGCAGGCTTGCCATCATCGCGGGCCCGGCCGCCACGACCACCGGCAGCGAGCGCGTCGAGGCCTTCCGCGACGCGCTCGCCGAGTACGGCCTCGACCTGCCCGCCGCCTATGTCGGCCAGGGCGACTTCCAGGCGGCGAGCGGGCGGCGCGCCACCGAGCGGTTCCTGGACCTGCCGACACCGCCCGACGTGGTCTTCGCCGCGGACAACCTGATGGCGCTCGGCGCGCTCGACGCCGTCCGCGCGCGGGGGCTGCGCGTTCCGCACGACATCGCGCTCGCCGCGTTCGACGACATCCCGTGGTTCGTGCACACCGATCCGCCGATCACCGCGATCGCGCAGCCCACCGGCGAGCTCGGCCGGGCCGCCGTACGGGCGCTCGCCGACCGCATCGAGGGGCGCACGCCGCAGTCGGTGACGCTGCCCGCCCGCCTGGTCGTGCGGCGCTCGTGCGGCGAGGCGGCCCCGCCCGAAGCCCCCACCGAGGCCCCCACCGAGGAAACCCCTGCTGGAAGGAGCACCCCGTGAGCCACGACGGTGAGTTGCTGCGCGTCGAGGGCATCCGCAAGGCCTTCCCCGGCGTCGTGGCCCTCGACGGCGTCGACTTCGACCTGCGCGCGGGCGAGGTGCACGTGCTGCTCGGCGAGAACGGCGCGGGCAAGAGCACGCTGATCAAGATGCTGTCCGGCGCCCACCAGCCCGACGCCGGGCGCATCCTGGTGGACGGCGCCGAGGTCCGCGTGCACGGCGCGCAGGACGCCGAGCGGCTCGGGATCGCCACCATCTACCAGGAGTTCAACCTCGTCCCCGACCTGACGGTGGCCGAGAACGTCTTCCTGGGCCGCCAGCCGCGCCGCTACGGCCTGATCGACCGCAAGAAGATGGAGGCCGACGCGGCCGAACTCCTCGCGCGCGTGGGCGTCGACGTGTCCCCGCGCGCCCGCTGCCGCGAGCTCGGCATCGCCCGGCTCCAGATGGTGGAGATCGCCAAGGCGCTGAGCCTGCACGCGCGCGTGCTCGTCATGGACGAGCCGACCGCCGTGCTCACCTCCGGAGAGGTGGACAAGCTCTTCTCGCTCGTACGGGCGCTGCGCGAGGACGGCGTGGGGATCGTCTTCATCACGCACCACCTGGAGGAGATCGCCGCGCTCGGCGACCGCGTGAGCGTCATCCGCGACGGCCGCAGCGTCGGCCAGGTCCCCGCGAGCACGCCCGAGGACGAGCTGGTGCGTCTGATGGTGGGCCGATCCATCGAGCAGCAGTACCCGAGGGAGCGGACCGACGTGGCGGGCGACGACGCGCCGTTGCTGCGGGTGCGCGGCCTGACCCGCGAAGGTGTCTTCCACGGCGTGGACTTCGAGGTGCGCGCCGGGGAGGTCGTGGGCGTCGCGGGCCTGGTCGGCGCGGGCCGCACCGAGGTCGCGCGGGCCGTCTTCGGCGCCGACCCGTACGACGCGGGCTCGGTGGAGGTCGCGGGCCGCCCGCTCCCGAAGCACGACGTGTACGCGGCGATGACCGCGGGCATCGGGCTCGTGCCCGAGGACCGCAAGGGCCAGGGCCTCGTCCTCGACGCCTCCGTGGCGGACAACCTCGGCCTGGTGACGCTGCGTTCGGCGACCCGGGCCGGGCTCGTGGACCGCGCGGGCCAGCGCGCGGCGGCCGAGCGCATCGCCGCCCAGCTCGGCGTGCGCATGGCGGGCCTGCACCAGCACGTGCGCACCCTCTCCGGCGGCAACCAGCAGAAGGTCGTCATCGGCAAGTGGCTGCTCGCGAAGGCGCGGGTGCTGATCCTCGACGAGCCGACGCGCGGCATCGACGTCGGCGCGAAGGTCGAGATCTACCAGCTCGTCAACGAACTCACGGCGGCCGGGCACGCCGTCCTGATGATCTCCAGCGACCTGCCCGAGGTGCTCGGCATGAGCGACCGGGTCCTGGTGATGGCCCAGGGGCGCCTCGCGGGCGAACTCGCCGCCGAGGACGCGACGCAGGACGCCGTGATGGCCCTGGCCGTCAGCACCACCACCGCCCTTGACCGGGCCGCCGCCGAGCGGCACGACACCGCCCCCGAGGGCGACGACGAGAAGGGAGCCTCCCGTGGCGACCACTGACCTGCGTCCGGACAAGCCCGGCGCATCCGGCACGGGCGGCGGCCTCGACCTGCGCCGCGTGCTGCTCGACAACGGCGCGCTGAGCGCCCTGGTGGTCCTGGTGGTGGCGATGTCGCTGCTCTCCGGCGACTTCCTCACCACGCAGAACCTGCTCAACGTCGGTGTACAGGCGGCCGTGACGGCGATCCTCGCGTTCGGCGTCACCTTCGTCATCGTCGCGGCCGGCATCGACCTGTCGGTCGGCTCGGTGGCGGCGCTCTCGGCGACCGTCCTGGCCTGGTCGGCGACGAAGGAGGGCGTGCCCGTCTGGCTCGCGCTGATCCTGGCCGTCGCCACTGGCCTGGCCTGCGGTGTCGTCAACGGCCTGCTCGTCTCGTACGGGAAGCTGCCGCCGTTCATCGCGACGCTCGCGATGCTGTCGATCGGCCGCGGCCTGTCCCTGGTGATCTCGCAGGGCAGCCCGATCGCGTTCCCGGAGTCCGTGTCGAAGGTCGGTGACACGCTCGGCGGCTGGCTGCCGGTGCCGGTGCTCGTGATGGTCGCGATGGGCCTGATCACCGCGGTGATCCTGGCGCGTACGTACCTGGGCCGCTCCATGTACGCGATCGGCGGCAACGAGGAGGCGGCGCGCCTGTCGGGGCTGCGGGTCAAGCGGCAGAAGATCGCGATCTACGCGCTCTCCGGCCTGTTCGCGGCCGTCGCGGGCATCGTGCTCGCCTCGCGCCTCGTGTCCGCGCAGCCGCAGGCCGCGCAGGGCTACGAGCTGGACGCGATCGCCGCGGTCGTCATCGGCGGGGCGAGCCTCGCGGGCGGCGTCGGCAAGGCGTCGGGCACGCTGATCGGCGCGCTGATCCTGGCGGTCCTGCGCAACGGCCTCAACCTCCTTTCGGTGTCGGCCTTCTGGCAGCAGGTGGTCATCGGCGTCGTGATCGCGCTCGCCGTGCTCCTGGACTCGCTGCGCAGGCGTACGTCGGCGACGGCGGGGACCCCGGCGGGCAGTACGTCGTCGGGGGCCGGGCGCAAGGGCCCGCAGGCGCTCAAGTACACGCTCGCGGCGGTGGTCGCGGCGGCCGTCATCGCGGCGGTGTCCCTGTGGAACAACGGTTCTTCGGGTACGTCGACGAAGGTCGGCCTGTCCCTGTCGACCCTGAACAACCCCTTCTTCGTACAGATGAAGGAGGGCGCGCAGGCCGAGGCCGAGAAGGCGGGCGTGGACCTGACGGTCACGGACGCGCAGAACGACGCCTCGCAGCAGGCCAACCAGTTGCAGAACTTCGCCAGCGGCAACATGAAGGCCGTCATCGTCAACCCGGTCGACTCCGACGCGGTGGGCCCGGCGGCGCGCGCCGCGAACAAGGCCGGCATCCCGGTGGTGGCCGCGGACCGGGGCGTGAACAAGGCGGACGTCGCCACGCTCGTCGCCTCCGACAACGTGGCGGGCGGCAGGCAGGCCGCGAAGGCCCTCGCCGGCAAGCTCGGCGGCAAGGGCACGGTGGTGGTCCTCCAGGGCACGGCGGGCACGTCCGCGAGCCGGGAGCGGGGCCAGGGCTTCGCCGAGGGCATCAAGGCCTTCCCCGGCATCAAGGTCGTCGCGAAGCAGCCCGCGGACTTCGACCGCACCAAGGGCCTGGACGTGATGACGAACCTGCTCCAGTCGCACTCCGGCGTCGACGGCGTGTTCGCCGAGAACGACGAGATGGCGCTCGGCGCGGTGAAGGCCCTCGGCGACAAGGCCGGGAAGTCGGTGTCGGTGGTCGGCTTCGACGGTACGCCGGACGGTCTGGCGGCGGTCGCGGACGGCACCCTGTACGCGTCGGTGGCGCAGCAGCCCAAGGAGCTCGGCCGGATCGCGGTGCGCAACGCGGTGGCCGCGGCGGACGACGAGAAGGTGCCGTCCCTGGTGAAGGTGCCGGTGAAGGTGGTCACCGCGAAGAACGTGCGGGACTTCCAGTGACCGTACGGTGGCAGGGCGGCCACTTCAGGCGGCGTGAACAGCGCGAAAGGCAGTGCGGGAATGGATGAGTACGACCTGTTGGTCGTGGGGTCGGCCAACGCCGACCTGGTGACGGCCGTGACGCGGCGGCCCGGCGCGGGCGAGACGGTCCTCGGTTCCGACCTGGCCGTCCACCCGGGCGGCAAGGGCGCCAACCAGGCGGTGGCGGCGGCCCGGCTCGGGGCGCGCACGGCGCTGCTCGCGCGGGTCGGCGACGACGCGTACGGGCGGCTGCTCCTGGACGCGCAGGAGTCGGCGGGCGTCGACACCGCGGGGGTCCTGGTGGGCGGCGCGCCGACCGGGGTCGCGCTGATCACGGTGGATCCGTCGGGCGACAACAGCATCGTGGTGGCGCCGGGCGCGAACGCGCGTCTGACGCCCGCGGACGTACGGGCGGCGCGGGGTCTGTTCGAGGCGGCGCGGGTGGTCTCCCTCCAGCTGGAGATCCCGCTGGAGACGGTCGCGGAGGCGGCCGGGGCGCTTGCGCCCGGGGCCCGGCTCGTGCTCAATCCGTCGCCGCCCGCTCCGCTGCCGCCGGAGGTCCTTGAGGCCTGCGATCCGCTGATCGTGAACGAGCACGAGGCGCGGGTGGTCCTTGAGGGCGCGGGGGCCCGGGTGCCGGACGCGCCCGAGGAGTGGGCGCGGGGGCTGCTCGCGCTCGGCCCGCGGTCGGTGGTGGTGACCCTTGGCGCCGAGGGCGCGCTGGTGGCCACGGCCGAGGGGGGCGAGCGGGTGCCGTCGGTGAAGGTCGACGCGGTGGACACCACGGGTGCGGGGGACGCGTTCACGGCGGCTCTGGCGTGGCGGCTCGGTGTGGGCGACGACCTGGTGACGGCGGCGCGCTACGCGGTGCGGGTGGGTGCCCTCGCGGTGACGCGGGCGGGCGCGCAGGCCTCGTACCCGACGGGTGCCGAGGTGGCGGGGCTCGGCGGGGAGGACGCGGCGCGGTGAAGCGGGCGGGCATACTCAACCGCCATCTCGCGGGCGCGCTCGCGGAGCTCGGCCACGGTGACCGGCTGCTGGTGTGCGACGCGGGTATGCCGATTCCGGTGGGTCCGCGGGTGGTGGATCTGGCGTTCACGGCCGGGGTGCCGTCGTTCGCGCAGGTCCTGGACGGGCTGCTGGCGGAGCTCGTGGTGGAGGGCGCGGTGGCGGCCGTCGAGGTGCGGGAGGCGAATCCGGCGGCGGCCGGGCTGCTCGCGGAGCGCTTCCCGGGGGCCGCCCTTGACTTCGTGCCGCACGACGAGGTGAAGCGGCGGTCGGCGGGCGCGCGGCTCGTCGTGCGCACCGGGGAGGCGCGGCCGTATGCGAATGTGCTGCTGACCTGCGGAGTCTTCTTCTGAGGTGCTCCGGGTGCCGGGGCCGGGGGGCGCCGCGGGGCGCGGACGTTTTCGAGGGGGCCCGGTCCGTCGACCGGGCCCCCTCGTTTCCCCTCCCTTGCCACGCGCTCTTCCGGATCCCCCCAGATCCCCCCTCCAGAGCGCATGACACCCACTACGACCCGTGACACCCGGGAACGGTTGCACGGCTGCGGAAAGTTACTCCGGAAGATTTCAGGGTGCCGACAAACCCGCCCGGACGTAGCTTTCCGTACATGAGCGACACCTCATCCGAATCATTCGAAGAAGACGTACTCGTAGAGCTGGGTGACGACGGGCTCCAGGAGATCGCCACCCTGCTCGGCACGGACACCGACGGAGCGCGGAGCGTGGTGGGCACCACGGCCTCCACCCTGTCCGCTCCCCTCCAGGAGGAGGCGGCCGCGCAGGCTCCCGCCCCCGCGCCGGATCCGCCGCTGCAAGGCGTCGCCACCCTGGGCGGCGGCCTCGGCGGGCTGCTGGGCGGCGGCATGATGGCGGGCGTCCTGGCCAAGGTCGCCAAGCCCGTGGCGACGGCGGTCTCCAAGAAGACGGGCGTGCCCGTGGCCACGGTGACCCGGGTGATCGAACTGCTGATCCCGGTGGTGCTCGCGGTGCTCAGCAAGCGTGCGGGCCGCACACCTCCGCGTACCTCCTGACCGTCTCCGCGAGGACCTCGCGGCCGTCTTGCGCCCACAGCTCCTCGTTGAACAGCTCCACCTCGACAGGACCCGCGTAGCCCGCCGCCGCCATCAGACGGCGCCAGCGGGGGAAGTCGACCGCGCCGTCACCGAGCCGGCCGCGCCCGGTGAGCGCGCCGTGCGGCAGCGGCGTGGTCCAGTCGGCCAGCTGGAAGGCGTGCAGACGGCCCGCAGCGCCCGCCCGGACGAGGGCGTCGGGCACGGTGTCGTCCCACCAGAGGTGGTACGTGTCCACGCAGACGCCCACCCGCTCCGCGGGGAAGGGCGCGGCGAGGGCAAGCGCCTGCGCAAGCGTGGACACGACACTGCGGTCGGCCGCGTACATGGGATGGAGGGGCTCGACGGCGAGGCGGACGCCGCGGGCGGCGGCATACGGGGCGAGCTCCGCCAGGGCCGTGCCGACGCGGGCGCGGGCCGCGGGCAGGTCGCGGTCGCCGGGCGGGAGGCCGCCGCAGACCAGGACGAGCGTGTCGGTGCCGAGCGCCGCCGCCTCGTCGACGGCGGCGCGGTTGTCGGCGAGGGCGCGGGCGCGCTCCGCCGGTTCCGCGGCGGTGAGGAAGCCGCCGCGGCACAGGGTGGTGACGGTCAGGCCCGCGTCGCGCACCAGCTTCGCCGCGGCCTCCACGCCGTACTCCCGCACGGGCTCGCGCCACAGGCCGACGCCCCGGATGCCGAAGTCGGCGCAGGCGGCGACCAGTTCGGGCAGCGCGAGCTGCTTGACCGTCATCTGGTTGATGCTGAAGTCCGCGGGCGCGGCCGGGGGCTGGGGCTGGGGCGGAGGCGTCATCGCGTCACTCCGTGGAGTTCGAGGAGCAGGCGCATGCGGTGCTCCGCCAGGCCCGGGTCGGGGAACAGGCGCAGCTCCGCGGCCAGTTCGTACGCCCTGGTCAGATGCGGAAGCGAGCGGGCCGACTGGAGGCCGCCGACCATCGTGAAGTGGCGCTGGTGGCCCGCCAGCCAGGCGAGGAGGACCACGCCCGTCTTGTAGTAGCGGGTGGGGGGCTCGAAGAGGTGGCGGGCCAGCGCCACCGTGGGGTCCAGGATCGCGCGGAACGCGGCGGGGCCCTCGGCGTCCAGCGCGCGCACCGCCTCCGCCACCAGGGGCGCCAGCGGGTCGAAGACGCCCAGGAGCGCGTCGCTGAAGCCGTGCTCGTCGCCCGCGATCAGCTCGGGGTAGTGGAAGTCGTCCCCCGTGTAGCAGCGGACGCCGGGCGGGAGGCGGCGGCGCAGGGCCTTCTCGCGGTCCGCGTCCAGGAGGGAGATCTTCACGCCGTCCACCTTCTCCGGGTGGGCGGCGACGACCTGGAGGAACGTCTCCGTGGCCGCGTCCAGGTCGCGCGTGCCCCAGTAGCCCTCAAGGGCCGGGTCGAACATGGGGCCCAGCCAGTGCAGGATCACGGGCGCGGTGACCTGGCGCAGCAGCCCGCCGTACACGGCCAGGTAGTCGTCGGGGCCCGTCGCCGTCGCCGCGAGGGCCCTGGACGCCATGAGGACGGGCTGCGCGCCCGCCTCCTCGACGAGGGTCAGCTGCTCCTCGTAGGCGGCGCGCACGTCCGCCACGGTGGGGGCGGGCGTGGCGAGTTGGTCGGTGCCCGCCCCGCACGCGATCCGGCCGCCCGCCGCCTTCGCCTCCGCCGCCGAGCGCCGGATCAGCTCCGCCGCGCCCTGCCAGTCCAGGCCCATGCCGCGCTGTGCGGTGTCCATCGCCTCGGCCACGCCCAGGCCGTGCGCCCACAGGTGGTGGCGGAAGGCCAGGGTGGCGTCCCAGTCGACGGCGGCGGGGCCCTCCGGGGGGACGTCGGCTTGCGGGTTCGCGACGATGTGGGGTGCGGCGAGGATGGTGCGGGCCTGGGCCTGGGGTGGTTCGCTTTGTTTTGATGTGGCTTGGGTTGTCTTTTTCCTTTCCGTTCGTTCCTTCACCGCGCGATCTCCGGTACGTCGATCCTGCGGCCCTCCGCCGCCGACCTCAGGCCCAGCTCCGCCAGCTGCACCCCACGGGCCCCCGCGAACAGGTCCCAGTGGTACGGCGCGTCCGCGTACACGTGCTTGAGGAACAGCTCCCACTGGGCCTTGAAGCCGTTGTCGGACTCCCCGTTGTCCGGCACCTCCTGCCACTGGTCGCGGAAGGCGTGCGGCGACGGCAGGTCCGGGTTCCACACCGGCTTCGGCGTCGCGGCGCGGTGCTGGAAGCGGCAGCCGCGCAGGCCCGCGACCGCCGAGCCCTCGGTGCCGTCGACCTGGAACTCGACCAGCTCGTCCCGGTGCACCCGCACCGCCCAGGAGGAGTTGATCTGCGCGACCACCCCGCCCTCCAGCTCGAAGATGCCGTACGCCGCGTCGTCCGCCGTCGCGTCGTACGGCTTGCCCCGCTCGTCCCAGCGCTGCGGGACGTGCGTCGCCGTCAGCGCCTGTACGGTGCGCACCCGGCCGAACAGCTCGTGCAGCACGTACTCCCAGTGCGGGAACATGTCCACGACGATCCCGCCGCCGTCCTCGGCCCGGTAGTTCCACGACGGCCGCTGCGCGGGCTGCCAGTCGCCCTCGAACACCCAGTAGCCGAACTCCCCCCGCACGGACAGGACCCGGCCGAAGAAGCCGCCGTCGAGCAGGCGCTTGAGCTTGCGCAGGCCCGGCAGGAACAGCTTGTCCTGTACGACGCCGTGCTTGACCCCCGCCGCGCGCGCCGCCCGGGCCAGGGCCAGGGCCCCGTCCAGGGTCGTCGCCGTCGGCTTCTCCGTGTAGACGTGCTTGCCCGCCGCGATCGCCTGCCGCAGCGCCGCCTCGCGGGCCGACGTCGCCTGCGCGTCGAAGTAGACCTCCACGGCCGGATCCGCCAGGACCCCGGCCAGGTCCGTCGACCACGCGGTCAGGCCGTAGCGGTCCGCGAGCTCGCGCAGCGCCGCCTCCCTGCGGCCCACCAGGACCGGCTCCGGCCAGAGGCGGGTGCCGTCCCCCAGGCCGAGGCCGCCCTGCTCGCGCAGCGCGAGCAGCGAGCGGACCAGGTGCTGGTGGTGACCCATGCGTCCGGTCACGCCGTTCACGGCGATGCGGACCGTCCTGCGTGTCACGTGAGTTCCTCCCTGGAGCCCGGGGTGGCTCTTGGGGCAGGGCCGCGTCGATCCACCTGCCCTTCGAGGCGTAGCAAGCGCTTTCTACGGGGGAGAAGCTAGCCTGCGGACAACGTTCGTACAAGACCGGAGGACCGGAGGACCACTAGATGACCGTGACCCTGGCGGACGTGGCGGCCCGCGCCCAGGTGTCCCCCGCCACCGTCTCTCGCGTACTGAACGGCAACTACCCCGTCGCCGCCGCCACGCGCGAACGCGTGCTGCGGGCCGTGGACGACCTCGACTACGTCCTCAACGGGCCCGCGAGTTCGCTCGCCGCCGCGACGTCCGACCTGGTCGGCATCCTGGTCAACGACATCGCCGACCCCTTCTTCGGCATCATCGCGTCCGCCGTGCAGTCCGAGATAGGCGGTCCTGGCGGGCGGGCCGGGGGCGAGCGGATGGCCGTCGTCTGCAACACGGGCGGCTCCGCCGAGCGCGAGCTGACCTATCTGACGCTGCTCCAGCGGCAGCGGGCCGCCGCCGTCGTCCTCACCGGGGGCGCCAGCGAGGATCCCGAGCACGCCGCCGCCATCGGGGCGAAGCTGCGGCGGCTCGGGGACGCGGGGTCGCGGGTCGTGCTCTGCGGGCGCCCTCCGGCCGCGGGGGCGGCGGACTCCGTGGCCCTCACCTTCGACAACCGGGGCGGCGGGCGGCGGCTCACGGAGCATGTCCTGGGGCTCGGGCACCGGCGCGTGGGGTACATCGCGGGGCCGGTCGACCGGACCACCACGCGCCACCGCCTCGAAGGGCACCAGGAGGCTCTCGCGGCGGCCGGGCTCGTGGACGATCCGCGACTGACGTTGCACGGGCCCTACGACCGGCGGTCCGGGTACGACGCCACGGTCGAACTCCTGCGTCGCGCGCCCGACTTGACCGCCGTGGTCGCCGCGAACGACACCGTGGCCCTGGGCGCGTGCGCCGCTCTGCGGGACCGGGGGCTCTCCATTCCCGGGGACGTGTCCGTCGCCGGGTTCGACGATCTTCCGTTCAGCGTGGACGCGGTGCCGGCGCTCACCACCGTGCGGCTGCCGTTGTACGAGGCGGGGGCCCGGGCGGGGCGGATCGCCATGGGGCGGGAGGAGGAGCCGCCCGGGGGGATCGCCACGGTGCACGGGGAGTTGATGGTGCGGGGGTCGACGGGGGCCCCTGGCGGGGGTGCTCGGCGGTAGGTGCCCGGCGGTAGGTGCCGCTCCGTCTCGGCTGTCCGTTCTTTTTCTCTTTCCCGCCGTGTCGTGCGCCCCACGCGCCGGGGGGTCGGGGCCGCGGCGGTATGTCCGTCCTCGCCGTCATGTGCGCGGGGTGGACTCCCGTGCGGGGCAGCGATGTCGAGGTGCTGCGGGCGGACATACCGCCACGTCCCCTTCTGTTCGTCGGCGACCGACCGCCGTCAGTGGCTGATCGTCCAGCTTTCATTGAAGTTGGTGTTGGGGCTTTGGTGTGTGGGTGAGTGCGTTCTGGGGTTGAAAGTCTCAAGCTGCCTGGTTGTGCGGGGGTGCGGGCGTAGGCTCGTTATTTCTGACTGAGTCAACCGTCTGGGGTGCTCATGAGCGTTCAGGAGATCCGTTCGTTCAATCGCTTCTACACGAACCTCATCGGCGCTCTCGATTACAGCCGTCACCTGTACGCCCCCTACACGCTGACCGAGTCCCGCGTGTTGTACGAGCTCGCCCACTCGGTGCGGACCGATGCCGTGGATCTGCGGACCGAGTTGTCCTTGGACGCCGGGTACTTGAGCCGGATCCTGGCGCGGTTCGAGGAGGACGGTCTGGTGGCGCGGGCGCCGTCGGAGCGGGATCCCCCGCGGCGGCACGTCTCGCTGACGGCCCGGGGGCGGCAGGCTGCCGATCTGCTGGACGAGCGGTCGCGGGAGGCCGTGGGGGCGCTGTTGGGGGGCGTCGGCGCCGATGAGCGGGAGCGGCTCGTGGCCGCCATGGGAGTGGTACGGGACATCCTGGGCAAGCGGCGCCCTCCCGAGGGCGCCGGGGTGCTGCTGCGGGAGCCGGGGGCCGGGGAGCTCGGGTGGATCGTGCAGCGCAACGGGGCCGTCTACGCCTCGGAGTTCGGGTGGAACGCGGAGTATGAAGGGCTCGTCGCGCGCATCGTCGCCGACTTCGCCCAGGACCACGATCCGCATGTGGAGCGGGTCTGGATCGCCGAGCTCGACGGGCGGCCCGTGGGGTGCGTGATGTGCGTACGGGACGAGGTGCCGGGAGTCGCCCGGCTCCGGCTGCTCCTCGTGGAGCCCGACGCGCGGGGGCTCGGGATCGGGGACCGGCTGGTGCGGGCCGTCGTTCGGTTCGCGCGCGGGGTGGGGTATCGGGAAGTCGTCCTGTGGACCAATGACGTGCTGGCCTCCGCCCGGGGGATCTATGAGCGGCACGGTTTCGTGCTGGTGGAGGAGAAGGCCCATCGGTCCTTCGGTGTGGATCTGGTGGGGCAGGACTGGCGGCTCGCCCTGGGCGATGAATGAGGGGCGGTCTTCTGGATAGGTTCCACGCCATGAAACTCGCCTTCTCCACGCTCGGCGTGCCCGGTCTGCCCGTCGCGGACGTCCTCCGCCTCGCCACCACGCACGGCTACCACGGCGTCGAGCTGCGCGCGCATCCCGAGGAGCCCGTTCATCCCGGGATCACGCCTGCCCAACGGGCCGATGTGGTCGCCGCGTTCAAGGAAGCGGGGGTGTCGGTGGTGGGTGTCGCCGGGTATGCGCGGCTCGCCGATGAGTCTGCCGATGATGTGGTGCTGGGTGAGGTTCGGGGGCTTGTCGAGCTCGCTCGGGACCTGGGGGCTCCGTTCGTGCGGGTCTTTCCGGGGGGTGGGGAGAGCGCTGACGCCGATGTCGTCGCCGCTCGGCGGCTCGGGGTCGCCGCCGAGTTCGCCGCCGACGCGGGAGTGCGGATCCTGATGGAGACCCACGACTCGCATCGCACCGGCGCCGACGCCGCCCGCGTCCTCGGCGCCGTCGGGCATCTGCACGCCGGTGCGCTCTGGGACCTCATGCACACCTGGCTGGGTGGCGAGGACGTCGCCGACACCTTCGCCGCGCTCGGGCCGTACCTCGGATACGTCCAGGTGAAGGACGTCGCGAGCGCCGATGACACCACTCCCCTCGCCCTGGGGGACGGCGTGCTCCCGGTGGCCGAGTGCGTGGAGCTGCTCGGACGGCACGGGTGGGACGGCTGGCTGTGCTGGGAGTACGAGAAGCGCTGGTACGACGCCGCTGCGCCGCTTCCCGAATTGTTGGGCGGAGGGCGCGAGTTGCTCGCGCGGTTGGTGAGCGACAGCGCCTGAGTGGTTGCGCCCCCCTAGGGGCGCGGGGAACTGCGCGACCAGCCACTACGGACCCGCAGGCGACAGACCGCCTCTCCAGCGAAGCGCTCACGCGCCCGTCTCGCGCAGGCCCTCCAGAACCGGACGGGGCACAGGGCGCGCCCGTATGAGGATGCTGCGCCGCTCCCCGAAGTTTTCGGTGGGGGGCGTGAGTTGCTCGCGCGGTTGGTGAGCGACAGCGCCTGAGTGGTTGCGCCCGGCCGCACGGCGCGCTCGGTGGTCATACCGGGGTGGCGGGTTCCTTCGAGGCCGCGGGGGTCAGGGGCGCGGCGTACGCCGGAGGCTTCGGCGGGCGGGCGAAGGAGGTCAGCGCCACTCCGCCGACCAGGAGGGCGGCCGCGCACAGCTGGAGGCCGCTGACCGGCTCGCCGAGGAACAGCGCCGACGACGACATGCCGAACACCGGGACCAGGAGCGTGAAGGGGGCCACGGTCGACGCCGGGTAGCGGCGCAGCAGATAGCCCCAGGTGCCGAAGCCGAAGACCGTCGCGACCCAGGCCACGCAGACGACGGCGGCCACGCCCTGCCAGTCCAGGGAGCCCAGCGCGTCCAGGTCGCGGGACGGGCCCTCGAAGAGGAGCGAGAGGGCGAGGAGGGGCAGGACGGGGACCGTACTCACCCACACCATGAAGTTCAGGGCGTCCGGGGGTGCCGCCTTGCGGGTGAGGACGTTCGACACGCCCCAGGCGGCGGCAGCGGCGACCGTCAGGCCGAAAGCGGTCAGCGGCCCGGACGCGCCCTCGTCGACCGCCGCCACGCCGATGCCGGTCAGGGCCACGGCCATCCCCACCACCCGTATGCGCGTGGGGACTTCGCCCAGGACCGCGAAGGCGATGAGCGCGGTGAAGACCGCCTGGACCTGGAGGACCAGGGAGGACAGGCCCGCGGGCATCCCCGCGTCCATGCCGATGAACAGCAGGCCGAACTTGGCCACGCCCAGGGACAGACCCACGCCGATCAGCCACTTCCAGGCGACCTTGGGGCGGCCCACGAAGAACACGGCGGGCAGCGCCGCGACGAGGAAGCGCAGGGCCGAGAAGAGCAGCGGCGGGAAGTGGTCGAGGCCGATCTCGATCACGACGAAGTTGACGCCCCAGATGGCGGCGACGAGCACGGCTAGGCAGATGTGGGTGGGACGCATGTGTCGAGGATCGCCCGCCGCAGTGTGTAGCACTAGCTCGGATTTCTTCATGATTGGATTTAGCGTTGCTTAGGTGTGTTCGTTTGCCGCCCGATCCGGGGCTGTTCGTTCGCTGCCCGAGTCGGGCTGCTCGTTCGCTGCCCGAGCCGGGGCTGTTCGTTCGTGCGCAGTCCTGCGCTCGTCCGTGATCCGAGGAGGACTCCTTGCTCGATCTGGCCCGGCTGAAGGCGCTGCACGCCGTGTCCGTGCACGGGACCGTGGGCGCGGCCGCCGCCGCGCTCGGCTACACGCCGTCCGCCGTCTCCCAGCAGATCGCCAAACTGGAGCGGGAGACCCGCACCACCCTGCTCGAACGCCGCGGCCGTGGCGTCGCGCTCACTGAGGAGGCGCTCCATCTCGCCGCCACGGCGCGGGAGTTGCTGGCCATCGTGGAGCGCGCCGAGACGGAGCTCGAGGAGCGGCGCGGCGTGCCCGCGGGGCGCCTCACCGTCATGGCGTTCGCCTCCGCGGCGCGCGGACTGCTGCCCGGTGTCCTCGCCGAGCTCGGGCGGCGCCACCCGGCGCTCGACGCCCGGCTCTCGGAGGTCGAGCCGCATCTGTCGGTCGACCTCGTCGCCAAGGGCGTCGTGGACCTCGCGGTCGTGCACGACTGGGACATCACCCCGCTGGCCACGCCGCCCGGCGTCGACCAGGCCGTGATCGGCGACGACCTGTGCGATCTCCTGGTGCCCGAGGGGCATCCGCTCGCCGGACGGGACGCGGTGCCCCGCACCGACCTGAAGGGCGAGCGCTGGGTCTCGCAGCCGCCGGGGCAGATCTGCCACGACTGGCTGGTGCGGACGATGCGGGCCGCCGGGTGCGAGATGGACATCGTCCACCAGGCCGAGGAGAACCACACGCTGATCGCGCTCGTCGCCGCCGGGCTCGGCATCGCGCTGCTCCCCCGCCTCGGGCGCGGCCCGCTGCCGCCCGGCGTGACCGCGGTGCGCCTGGACCCGATGCCGATGCGCAGGCTGTACGCGGTGTGGCGGAGCGGAGCGGCCCGGCGGCCCGCGATCGCGGAGACCGTACGGGTGTTGCAGGAGACCTGGCCCGACGAGGCCCCGCCGCGGGCCGGTTGAGCGGCTCCCGCGCCCCATCCTCACCGCCCGCACCGACTTGCCGCGTTCCGCGCCCCTCGGGGAACCCGGAGGCGCGCCCGCTCGTCCAACGGACACGCTGCCGGAGAGTCTCCGCGAGGCGGTGTCGGCATCGCTGCTGGCTGCGACCGCTGACCTCCCTCTCCGCCGCCCGTGGCCGGCAGCGCGCCGCCACCGGTGCGCCCCCTCCATTGCGCCGGTGGCGGCCTTGACCCGCCGCACGCCACGGGATATCCGTGGCAGGTGCCTCACGACTCTCTTGACGCTGCCCCTGTCACCGTGGACGACCCGCGCGCCCTCCTCGCCCGCATGACGCTGGAGGAGAAGGTCGGCCAGCTCTTCGTCCTGCACGTGTACGGACACCACGCCACCGACCCGGACCCGGCCGACATGGAGGTCAACGAGCGGGAGCTGGGCGTGCGCACCGCCGCCGAGGCCATCGCCAAGTTCCGGCCCGGCGGGCTCATCTACTTCGGCTGGGCCCACAACACCAGGGACCCGCGCCAGCTCGCGACCCTGTCCAACGACGTCCAGCGCGCCGCCCTCGGCCGATCGCCCGGCGTGCCGCTGCTCCTCACCATCGACCAGGAGCACGGCGTCGTCGCCCGCGTCGGCGCGCCCGCCACCCTGCTCCCCGGCGCGATGGCGCTCGGCGCGGGCGGCTCCCACGACGACGTGCGCGAGGCGGCCCGCATCGCCGGGGCCGAGCTGCGCGCGCTCGGCGTCTTCCAGAACTACGCGCCGTCCGCCGACGTGAACGTGAACCCGGCCAACCCCGTCATCGGCGTACGGTCCTTCGGCGCGGGCCCCGACGCCGTCTCCGGCTTCGTGACCGCCCAGATCGAGGGGTACCAGAGCGCCGGGATCGCCACGGCCGCCAAGCACTTCCCCGGCCACGGCGACACCGAGACCGACAGCCACTCGGCGCTCCCGCACATCCACCACAGCCGCGAGCAGTGGGAGGAGCTCGACGCGCCGCCGTTCCGCGCCGCGCTCGCCGCCGGGGTGGACGCCGTCATGACCGCGCACCTCGTCGTCCCCGCCCTCGACCCGGCGCTCGACCCGGCCACCCTCTCGTATCCGATCGTCACCGGTGTGCTGCGCGAACAGCTCGGCCACCAGGGCCTGGTGGTGACCGACTCGCTCTCCATGCGGGGCGTCCGCACCAAGTACGGCGACGACCGCGTGGCCGTGCTCGCCCTGAAGGCGGGCGTCGACCAGCTCCTCGACCCGCCGCAGCCGGAACTCGCCTGGAACGCGGTCCTGCGCGCCGTGCGCGAGGGCGAGCTGAGCGAGGAGCGCATCGACGCGTCCGTCCTTCGGATCCTCGAACTCAAGGTGCGGCTCGGCCTCTTCGACGATCCGTACGTCTCCCTCGACGCCGTCGACGAGACCGTCGGCAGCAGCGCCCACCGCGCCGCCGCCGACCGCATCGCCGACCGCACGACCACGCTCCTGCGCAACGACGGCGGCCTGCTCCCGCTCTCCCCCGACACCCACCGCGACCTGCTCGTCGTCGGCGCCGACCCGGTGTCGCCCTCCGGCACGACGGGCCCGCCCACCGCCGTCCTCGCCGCCGCGCTCACCGGGCTCGGCTTCTCCGTCACGACGTTGAGCACCGGGATCGATCCCTCCAAGGAGGCCGTCGACGAGGCGGTGGCCGCCGCCGCGGGGCGCGCCGCGGTCCTCGTCACGGCGTACGACGTCACGGAGGGCGACGCCCAGGACGGCCTCGTCGCCGCGCTCGCCGCCACCGGCGTGCCCGTCGTCACCCTCGCGGTCCGCACCCCGCAGGACCTGCCGGGCACGGCCGCGGCGCTCGCCACCTACTCCTGGACCGACGTCGAACTGCGCGCCGCCGCCCGCGTCGTCGCAGGCCGCGCCCGGCCCGCGGGCCGCCTGCCGGTGCCCGTGGTGCGGTCGGACGACCCCGGGCAGGTGCTGTACCCCGTCGGCCACGGCCTTTCGTACGAGGCGTACGCCGCGTCCGACTGACGGACGTACCGGCCGTACGCAGCGCGTGACCCGCCCCGACACCAACGAGCGCAAAGCCCCCCGAGCGCCTGGCGTGCCCGCGCGCGGCGGGGTCACGCTGGGTACACATGGCCATGGGGGCGGGGGGCTGCCATGCGGACGACCAGGGCGAGAGCGGCGTGCGGGGGCGTGCTGCTCGCCGCCCTCGCGCTGGCCGGATGTCAGTGGGGCGGGGACTCGGGTGCCGCCTCGGGGCGGCCCACCCTCACCGGTACGGCCGGTGGGCACGGGGCCGTCTTCCTCGGCGCCGACGACTGCGCCTCGCGGGGGCGCGAGCGCGTCACGGAGGTGCCCTGCGGCAGCGAGCGCGCCGCCGCGCGCGTCATCGCCCGCCACGACGGGCCCGTGGGCGACGGTCCCGCCTGCCCCGGCCGCAGCGACTACGTCCTGCACATCAGCGAGAGCCGGCCCTCCGTCGACGAGGACGGCGACGGGGAGGTGTCGCGCGGATACGCCTGCATGCGGAACCTGGAGCCGCCGCACCCCGGGGATCCCGGGGGCGGGGGCGGGCCGCGGACCGTCGTGGGCGACTGTGTGTACGGGGCCGGGCGTGGCGAGGTCCGCGAGACCCCCTGCGACGCCTCGGGCCCCCGCTCCCCGGAGTACCGCGTCGTGGCGGCGGTCGCCGTCCGCACGGCCTGCGCCCCCGGCACCGCGTTGTACGTCTCCCTGGGCGGGGCCCACCCGGTGGGCTGCGCGATCCGGGTGTGATCCCCTTCCCGACCTGGGGGCTCCGCCCCCAGACCCCCGCTCCTCAAACGCCGGAGAGGCTGAAAACGCTGCCGCAACCGGCGACAGATCCAGCCCGTCCGGCGTTTGAGGACGAGGCGCGCAGCGCCGATTACGGCCGCAGCGTGCGCTGGCGCTGGCGGTCCAGCTTCGCGTCGTACGGGGCCGGCTTCGCCGTGGGGACTCCGGCCCAGGCGAGGATGCGCTCGGTGGCCTTGGTGCGGTCGGCGGACGTGAGCCCGGCGACGTTCGCCCCGTGGTTGGCGCCCGGCGCCGTGAAGACGTGGGAGTCGTGCTTCGCCCCGCGCGCGGGGCGGAACGGCTCCGCGCCCCACGGGTCGTTCTCGCCGTACACGAACATCATCCGGTGGGAGTTGTGGCGCACCCAGCGGTCGACGTCCTTCATGGCGTGCTTCTGGAAGCTCATCGGGATCTCGCGCGGCACGAAGTTCCGCGGCGGCTGGTAGCCGTAGCGGCTCAGGTCGGCGAGCCAGGGCTGCTTGATGTCGGGCGAGCCGAGCTGCGTACCGGCCTGGTAGTAGTACGGCGTGTAGTACTCCAGGCCCTGGTCGGCGTAGGAGGACCAGCCGCCGACCTGCTCGATCCAGTCGAAGAGGGCCTGGTCGCTGACCGTCGCCGCGGTGGGCACCTTCGCGCAGGCGGTCGCCGACTGCTGGTACTGCCAGAAGCCCCAGTTCACGTCGAGCACGACGGCTTCGAAGGCCTTGTCGAGGTTGCCGATGGTCTTGAAGGTGTAGCCGTTGTCGGCCGCGTAGGCGGCGTACAGCTTCTCCAGGGGTTCGCGGCGCACCAGCGCCTCGCGCTGCGCGGCCTCGATCTTCGTGCGGCACTCCTTGGTGCCGACGGTCGCGAGGAAGCGGTCGTAGGCGGAGTCTTCCTTGTTGTTCACGTCGTTGGGCGCGACGTACGCGACGACGCCGTCCATGTCACGCGGGTAGAAGCGCTCGAAGTACGTGGCGGTCATGCCGCCCTTGGAGGCGCCGGTGGACAGCCACTTCTTGGCGTAGATCGGCTTGAGCGCCTTGAAGATGCGGTGCTGGTCGCTGGCGGCCTGCCAGATGTCGAGCTTCTTCCAGTCCGCCGGGGCCGGGCGCGACGGCGTGAAGAAGCGGTACTCCATGGAGACCTGGTTGCCGTCGATGACGCGGGTGGGCTCGGAGCGGCCCGGGTTGGTGTTCAGGCCGTAGCCCGAGGTGTGGAAGACGGTGGGCCGGGCGGTGTCCTTGTGCAGCACGGTGATGCGCTGCTGGAAGGTGCCCTTGGCGGGGCGCCGGTGGTCGACCGGCTGTCGGTAGTTCAGGACGAAGAAGCGGTAGCCGTCGTACGGCTTCTCCTCGATGAGGCTCATGCCCTTGATGGCGAGGAGCCGGTCCTTGATGTCGGTCCTGGCGGCGGGTGCCCCGGACTCGGCGGCGGTGGCCGCCGTGGCTCCGGTGAAGCTCACGGTGCCTATCAGCACCACGAGTGACAACACCCATCTGAGCGTCTTGCGCATGCGTCCTCCCCTGTCGGCGCGGCGATCCCCCGGAACCTAACGGAGCAACTGGCCGCACACCAGGCCGCATTGAGGACAAAGGGGCGATTCAGTGCCATCGGGGGCAGAGGGAAATTCACTTAGGGGACAGCCGGGTCCGCCCAGCGGACGCGCGCCGCCCCGAGGGCCCGCGCCGCGTCCTCAGCAGAGGATCCAGCCCGAGCTGACCCCGCGGCCGCTCACATTGCCCTTGATCCACACGCAGCGGTGGCCCGCGTGCACCTTCACCGGGCCCGCGAGGCGCACGTAGCGGCCCGCGTCGCGCACGGGGCGGCTGCCGCGCGCCTGCACGCTGACGGACATGGGCTTGCGGTTGCGGGCGCTCTTCGCGTACGTCACGGCGCAGACGAAGCCGCGCTTCTTGTAGAGGACGACCTTGCCGGTGGCGAAGGTGAGGGTGCGGATCTTCTGGCCGGGGCAGATCGGGGCGGCCTGCGCCGCGCCCGCGCCGGGGCCCACGAGCGTGAACAGGAGGGCAGCGGCAAGCGCCGCGGCGCCCCCCGCCACGCGGCGCCGTATCCGACCACTCTTCACGATGACCCCTCCCGCCACCCCGGCCTCAGCGTACGGACGTACGGACGCCGGACAACCATCCGACGGTTGCGGAATGGTCCCTGCCATTTTCCAGGTTTGACACAACTTCCCTTAGCCACCCGTGGTCGAAGGGATCAGAGCGTGAAAGGCAGGACTCCGATGACCCCGATGACCCCGACACGACCGTTACGCCGCGGCTCCGGCCCCCGCAGTCCCCGCCTGCTCGTCGCCGCCGCCCTCCTCGCCTCCGTGGCCGCCGTGCCGTCCGCGGCCTCCGCGACGCCCGAGACCGGCGCACCGGCCGCCGCGCCCGCCGCCGAGCCGGGCAAGGCGCCCGCCCGCAGCGGCAGCCCGGGCCCCGCCTACGAGCGGGTCGCCCACTTCTACGGCGCCTACGTCGACGTGGCGAACGACCCCGGCTCCAACAAGGCCGCCGCCGCCCTGCGCACCTTCTATCTGACGGCCGACCTGCGCGGGCGGCTGCTCGACTGGGAGCGGCGCCACGACGCCGACGGCGTGCTGCGCGCGCAGCACGTGCCGAGCGCCTGGCGCGTGACGGCGGGCGACAGCGGCATGGGCAAGACGACCTCGACGGTGCGCCTGACCTGGGGCACCGGCGCCGAGCGCACGTACACCTATCTGTCGGTCCAGTCCGATCTGGCGACCCGCACGATCACCGACATCAAGTCGAAGTACTGAGACCGCGCAGGACCTCCCGCACGAGGTCCCCGCTCCGCTCGACGTCCGCGTCGTCGAACCCCATGAGGAAGCGGTAGTACACCGGCGCGTAGAAGAGGTCGACCATGACGGCCGTGGGCACGTCGGCGCGGAGCTGTCCGGCGGCGACGGCCCGGTCGAGCCGCTCCCGGCACACGCGGACGCGCGGGTCGACGATGATCTCGCGGACGGTCTCCATCAGCTCGGGGTCGCTCTGGGCCTCGCCGATGATGCCGCGGTAGACCCGGCCGAGGTCGCCGGTGAGCATGGCCGTCACCGAGGTGATCTGGGCGGCGAGGTCGGCCGCGACGTCCCCGGTGTCGGGGAGGTCCGACGCCGCGCCGAGCCGTTCGTCCAGGGCGTCGAGCGCCACCGCGCCCTTGCAGGACCACCAGCGGTAGATCGTGGGCTTTCCGACACCGGCCCGGGAGGCGATGGCCTCGATGGTCAGCTTCGCGTAGCCCTTGCTCGTCGCCAGCTCGTAGACCGCGTCCAGGACCGCTCGGCGGGCGCGTTCGCTGCGTCGTTCGCTGCTGGGCTCAGGGGGCATGCCGCCACCCTACCCCAGGCGTGACGTTACGTTTCGTTTTGACAAGAGGCCCGGGGTCGCTCTAGCTTTCACTCACGTTACGGAACGTTTCGTAACGCCGACATCGGGCCCGTCCGCCGGACCCGTCGAGCAAAGGGGAGAGCCATGTCGAACGACCGGAGCACCGCCGCCGGGGCCCGCATCGAGAAGGTCGCCACCACGCCGGACTGGTACGCGTCGTACCGGATCTCGCAGGCCGTGAAGGCCGGCGGGTTCGTGTACGTGTCGGGCCAGGCGGGCTTCGACGAGGACGGGACCACCGTTGAGGGCGGCTTCCTCGCCCAGGGCAGGCAGGCGTTCCGCAACGTGGCGCGGGTCCTGGAGGCCGCGGGGCTGACCTTCGCCGACGTGGTGAAGGTGGGCATCTTCGTGCGCGGCATGGCGGAGAACCTGCCGCACACCATCACGCTGCGCGAGGAGTTCCTGGCCGAGCCCTACCCCGCCGACACCCTCGTCGAGGTCGTCTCGCTCGCGCAGCCCGACTGGCTGATCGAGGTCGAGGTCATCGCGCTCGACCGGACGGCAGCGTAACGGCCCGGGAGGGCCGGGCTCAGGCCTCGACCGGCTCCCCCACGAACGTGCGCCACAGCTTCGCGTACTGGCCGTCGCGGGCGAGCAGTTCGTCGTGGGTGCCGTCCTCCGCGACCCGGCCGTGGTCCATCACGATCACGCGGTCCGCGCGGGCTGCCGTGGTCAGGCGGTGGGCCACCACCAGCGTGGTGCGCTTGCCCGCGATGCGGTCGGTGGCCAGGTTGACCTGGGCCTCGGTGGCGAGGTCGAGCGCCGCGGTGGCCTCGTCGAGGAGCAGGATGTCGGGGTCGACCAGCTCCGCGCGGGCCAGGGCGATGAGCTGGCGCTGCCCCGCCGACAGGTTGCGGCCGCGCTCGGCCACCTCGTGCAGATAGCCGCCGTCGAGCGTGGCGATCATGTCGTGCGCACCGACCGCGCGGGCCGCCGCCTCGACCGCCGCGTCGGTGGCGTCGGGGCGGCCGTAGGCGATGGCGTCGCGCAGGGTGCCCGCGAACAGGTACGCCTCCTGCGGCACGACGCCGAGCCGGTGCCGGTACGCGGTCAGGTCGAGGGCCCGCAGATCGGTGCCGTCGACGGTGACGCGGCCGCCCGTGGGGTCGTAGAACCGGGCGACGAGCTTGACCAGGGTGGACTTGCCCGCGCCGGTCTCGCCGACGAAGGCGACGGTCTGGCCCGCGGGGATGCGCAGGTCGATGCCGCTGAGCGCGGTCTCCGCCGCGGCGGCGGTGCCGTCGGCCGCCGCGTCCGCCTCGCCGGAGTAGGCGAACTCGACCTCCTCGAAGGCGATCTCGCCGCGCAGGGACAGCACGTCGAGCGGCTCGTCCGGGGCCTTCGTCGAGGTCGGCTCGCGCAGCAGCTCCTGGATGCGGCCGAGCGACACGGTGGCCTGCTGGTAGCCGTCGAAGACCTGGGACAGCTGCTGCACGGGGGCGAAGAACAGGTCGATGTAGAGCAGATAGGCGACGAGGGCGCCGGTCGTCAGGGTGCCCGCGTCCACGCGGTGCGCGCCCACGATCAGGACGGCGACGACCGCGACCGAGGACAGCAGCTGCACGAACGGGAAGTACACCGAGATCAGCCACTGGCCGCGCACCCGCGCCCGGCGGTAGTCGTCGCTGCGGGCCGCGAACCGGGCGCCGCCGGTCCGCTCGCGCCGGAACGCCTGCACGATCCGCAGCCCGGCCACGGTCTCCTGGAGGTCGGCGTTGACCACGGACACGCGCTCACGCGCCAGTTCGTACGCCTTCACGCTCGACCTGCGGAAGAAGAAGGTGCCGACGACGAGCGGCGGGAGCGTCGCGAAGACGACGAGCGCCAGCTGGAGGTCGATCACGAGCAGGGCGGCCATGATGCCGAAGAAGGTGACGACGGAGACGAACGCGGTGACGAGCCCGGTCTGCAGGAACGTGGACAGGGCGTCCACGTCCGTCGTCATCCGGGTCATGATGCGCCCGGTCAGCTCCCGCTCGTAGTAGTCGAGCCCGAGGCGCTGGAGCTGCGCGAAGATCTTCAGCCGCAGCGAGTACAGGACGCGTTCGCCGGTGCGGCCCGTCATCCGCATCTCGCCGGTCTGCGCCAGCCACTGCACGGCGACGGCGGCGAGCGCGAGCCCCGATGCGGCCCACACCGCGCCGAGCGCGGTCTGCGAGACGCCCTCGTCGATGCCGTGCCGGATGAGGACGGGAAGGAGCAGGCCCATGCCCGCGTCCACGGCGACGAGCGCCAGGCTGAGCAGCAGCGGGAGGCCGAAGCCGCGCAGGAGCCGGCGCAGGCCGTAGGCCTCCTCGGGGGCGACGGCCCGTGCCTCGTCGATGTCCGGCGTGTCGACGGCGGGCGGCAGGGCGTCGACCTGCGCGAGCAGCTCGGGCGTGGCCGGGGCCCCGGCGAGGGCGGCGTCCTTGGGCTCGCGGTCGCCCGTCCATAGGCGCGGCGTGATGCCGCGCTCGGCGTCGAACTCGGCGTCCAGCTCGTCGCGTACGGAGGTGTCCTCGGGGGCCTGTGCCGTGCGGGGCACGGTGTGGCCGGGCGAGACGCCGCCGAGCTCGTCCGGGTCGGTGAGCAGGCGCCGGTACAGCGGCGAGGTGCGCTCGAGGTCGGCGTGCGTACCGATGGCGGCGAGGCGGCCGCCGTCGAGGACGGCGATGCGGTCGGCGAGATTCAGCGTGGAGCGCCGGTGCGCGATCAGCAGGGTGGTCCGGCCCGCCATGACCTGCGCGAGCGCCTCGTGGATCTCGTGCTCCACCCGGGCGTCCACCGCGGAGGTGGCGTCGTCGAGCACAAGCAGGCGCGGGTCGGTGAGGATGGCGCGGGCGAGCGCGACGCGCTGGCGCTGGCCGCCGGAGAGGGTGAGCCCGTGCTCGCCGACCTTGGTGGCGTAGCCGTCGGGCAGCTCGCTGATGAAACGGTCCGCCTGGGCGGCGCGTGCGGCCCGCTCGATCTCCTCGTCCGTCGCCTCCGGGTGTCCGTACGCGATGTTGGCGCGCACGGTGTCGGAGAAGAGGAAGGAGTCCTCGGGCACGAGGCCGATCGCGGCGCGCAGGGAGTCCTGCGTCAGCTCGCGCACGTCGTGGCCGCCGATGAGGACGGCGCCGCGCGTCACGTCGTAGAAGCGGGGAAGCAGCAGCGAGACGGTGGACTTGCCGCTGCCGGACGAGCCGACCACGGCGAGGGTCTCGCCGGCGCGGATCTCGAAGCTGAGCCCGTCGAGGACGGGCTTCCCCTCGTCGTCGTAGGAGAACGCCACGTCGTCGAACTCGACGGTCGCGGGGGCGTCGGCGGGCAGCTCCTTGGTGCCGTCCGCGATGGCGGGCCGGGTGTCGATCAGCTCCAGGACGCGCTCGGCGCCCGCGCGGGCCTGCTGGCCGACGGTCAGGACCATGGCGAGCATCCGCACCGGGCCGACGAGCTGGGCGAGGTAGGTGGAGAACGCGACGAAGGTGCCGAGCGTGATCTCCCCCTCGACCGCGAGCCAGCCGCCGAGCGCCAGCATCGCGACCTGCCCGAGGGTGGGCACGGCCTGGAGGGCGGGCGTGTAGCGGGAGTTGAGCCGGATGGTGCGCAGGCGCCCGGCGAAGAGCCTGCGGCCGACCTCGCGCAGCTTCCCGGTCTCCTGCTCCTCCTGCCCGAAGCCCTTCACCACGCGCACGCCGCTGACGGCCCCGTCCACGACGCCCGCGACGGCCGCGGCCTGCGCCTGCGCGTACCAGGTCGCCGGGTGCAGCCGGGTGCGGCTGCGGCGGGCGATCCACCACAGGGCGGGCGCGACGGCGAGCGCGACGAGGGTGAGCGGCAGCGAGAGCCAGGCCATGATCGCCAGGGACATCGCGAACAGCAGGACGTTCCCGATGGTCATGGGCAGCATGAACAGCAGGCCCTGGATCAGCTGGAGGTCACTGGTGGCGCGCCCCACGACCTGCCCGGTGGACAGCTCGCCCTGGCGCCTGCCGTCGAGCGCGGTGATGGTGTCGTACATCTCCGTGCGCAGGTCGTGCTGCACGTCGAGGGCGAGGCGGCCGCCGTAGTAGCGGCGGATGTACGTCATGACGTAGACGAGGGCGGCGGCGCCGAGCAGGGCGCCCGCCCAGGGGCCCATGGACCGGCTGTGGTCGCCGATCACGTCGTCGATGACGACCTTGGTGAGCAGCGGGACCACGGCCATGACGGCCATGCCCCCGAGGGACGAGCCGAGCGCGAGCACCACGTCCTTGGGGTAGCGCCAGGCGTACCCCCACAGCCGTCTCGCCCAGCCCTGCCGCTCCGGCCGCTCCGTCACCGCGTTCCTCCCGCCGTCCTGACCTGCCGAGAGGCCCAACACGGCGGGGGCCCGATTTCATCCCGCCGCAACAAAACGACGGGCTCTGCGCCGCGCGGGCCCGTCGCCGCTCCGCGGCTCGTCCTCAAACGCCGGACGGGCTTTTCCCCACCCGCCCGCCGCTGGGGGCGGGCGGGTGGGTGGGGATCCGGGAGCTACGCCTGCGGCACCGGGACCGCCGCCTCCTTGGGGGTGTCCGTCGGGGCGTAGCGCTGCGGGGCCTGGCTGATCGGCGTCAGGTCCTTGTGGATGGCCTTGGCGACCCGCTGGATGGTGTCGACGCCGTAGTTCATGGAGCCGTTGCCGTGGGTGAGCACGGAGATCGTGTAGTCGTGGCCGCGGCCCTTGAAGGCGCCGACGCTGTGCACGCGCCAGCCGTGCGTGGCGCGGGGCAGCCAGCCGTTCTTGACGTGGGTCTTGACGCCGGAGGGGGCGCCCGCCGGGGTGCCCCAGCGCTGGTCGCGGACGACCTGGTTCATCAGCTTCAGGATATACGCGCGGGCGTTGTCGCTGAGCACGGAGTTCGGCGCGGTGATCAGCGAGAGCAGCTTCTGCTCGTCGTTGACGTTGATCCGGGTCAGGCCCCAGTAGCCGCCGGAGCCGGGCACGGTCTTGGTCATCTTCGCGGCGGCCAGGAACTTCTTGACCTTGCCCGCGCCGAGCTGGCGCCACAGCGCGGTGGTGGCGTTGTTGTCGGACTTGGTGATCATGGCCTTGGCGAGGCTGGACTCGCGGTCGGTCAGATACCGGTTGTTCTTCTTCGCGTCCCACAGCAGCGTGGCGAGGACGGTCACCTTGACGACGCTCGCCGAGTCGAACGAGGTCGTGCCGCGCAGGGTGCACGTCGTCTTGGTGGCCTTGTCGTACAGGCCGACGGCGATGGTGCCCTTGCGGTTCTTCAGGGCGGCGGTGATGTCCTTGGTGAGCTTCTTCGCCAGCTCCGGCTGGGCCGAGGTGCACTTGACCTGGGCCGTCGCGGCGGCAGCGGGGGTGGCGGCGGCCGTCCCCACGAGCGGCACGAGGACGGCGGCGGCCGCACCGGCGCTCAGCACGCGGGCACGCCGGGATATGCGGTGAGTCATGGAGGTTCCCCCCGTAGTCGGTACACGCGTGCGCCCCCGGCGCACGCGCATCCCATGACTCACCTACACGAGTGAATGGTTGTACGGCGAACAGTACTGTGACGAAACCGACCGCCGACGGGACCGGCCGTCCTCAGCCGAGGTGCGTCGGCGCGAACATGCGCAGGAGCGCGGGCAGCACGACCACGCTCGGGCCCGGCTCGGCGAGTGCCTTCGCCAGGTCGTCCCGGAGCGTCTCGGGCGAGGTCCGTACGCCCGGCACCCCGAAGGACTCGGCGAGCGCGACGAAGTCGGGCCGGGTCAGCTCGGTCGCCGTCGCCTCGCCGAAGGCGTCGGCCATGTACTCGCGCAGGATGCCGTAGCCGCCGTCGTCGACGATCAGCCAGGTCACGTTCAGGCCGTACTGCCTCGCGGTGGCCAGCTCGGCGATCGAGTACATCGCGCCGCCGTCACCGGAGACGGCGAGCACAGGCCGGGTGGGGTCGGCGGCGGCCGCCCCGAGGGCGGCGGGGAAGCCGTAGCCGAGGCCGCCCGCGCCCTGCGCCGAGTGCATGGTGTTGGGGCGCCGCGCGTCGAAGGCGGACCACGCCCAGTACGCCAGGATCGTCATGTCCCAGAACGACGGCGAGCCGTCCGGCAGGGCGGCCCGCACGGACGCGAGGACCTCCTGCTCCAGGGTCAGGCCCTGCCCCTCGATGCGGGCGCGGACCTTCGCGAGCAGGGCCGCGACCCGCTCGGGCGCCGCCGGGTCCCGGCGCTCCCCCACCGTCTCCAGGAGCGCGGTCAGGGCGAGCCGGGCGTCGGCGTGGATGCCGAGCGCCGGGTGGTTGGACTCCAGCTTGCCGGGGTCGGCCTCGATCTGGACGACCCGGCCGCGGGGCTTGAACGTGTGGTAGTTGGAGGACAGTTCGCCGAGCCCGGAGCCGACCACGAGCAGGACGTCCGCGTCCTCCAGGAGGTCGGTCGTGTGCCGGTCCTCCAGCCAGGACTGGAGGGACAGCGGGTGCTCCCAGGGGAAGGCGCCCTTGCCGCCGAAGGTGGTGACGACCGGCGCGTCCAGCCTCTCGGCGAGCGCGCGGAGCTTGCCGGAGGCGTCGGCGCGGACGACCCCGCCGCCCGCGATGATCGCCGGGCGCTCGGCCCGCGTCAGCAGATCGGCGGCCACGGCGGTCAGCTCCGGGCGCGGCACCAGTTCGCGCGGGGTCGCGTCGACGGCGGTGACCTGCGGCAGCGAAGTCTCCGCGAGCAGCACGTCCTGCGGGATCTCCACCCACACCGGGCCGTGCGGCGCGGTGAGCGCCGACTCCCAGGCCGCCGCGATCGCGGACGGGATCTGGGACTGCGTGCGGACGGTGTGGACGGACTTGACCACGTCCCGGAACGAGGCCTGCTGGTCGCGCAGTTCGTGCAGATAGCCGTGGCGCCCGCCGCCGAGCCCGGCGACGGGGACCTGGCTGCCGATGGCGAGCACGGGGGCGCTGGCGGCGGCCGCTTCCTGGAGCGCGGCGAGCGACATCAGCGCGCCGGGCCCCGTCGAGAGCAGCAGCGGCGCGACCTCGCCCGTGACCCGCCCGTAGGCGTCCGCCGCGAACCCGGCGTTGTTCTCCACCCGAAGGCCGACGTACCGCAGGCGGGAGCGGCGCAGCGCGTCGAACATGCCGAGGGCGTGCTGCCCGGGCAGCCCGAACACGGTGGACGCGCCGAGCCCGGACAGGGTCTCGACGACGAGGTCGCCGCCGTTGCGCCCGGCGGGCGGGTTCAGGGCGGCCTCGGTCTGCGCGGCGGTGGGCCTCAGTTCCAGGTCGTGGTCGTGGGTCACTTGGCGCGGGCCTCCGCGATCTGGCGGGACATGATCGTCGTCAGTTCGTACGCGGTGTGCGACGCGGCCACGGCGGTGATCTCGGCGTGGTCGTAGGCCGGGGCGACCTCGACGACGTCGGCGGAGACCAGGTTGCAGGAGGCCAGGCCGCGCAGGATCTCCAGGAGCTCGCGGGAGGTCATGCCGCCCGCCTCCGGGGTGCCGGTGCCCGGGGCGTGGGCCGGGTCCAGGCAGTCGATGTCGATGGAGATGTACAGCGGCCGGTCGCCGATGCGCTGGCGCAGCTGGTCGGCGACCTCGTCGGCGCCGCGGCGGTAGATGTCCGCCGAGGTGACGATGCCGAAGCCCATCTTCTCGTCGTCGGTGAGGTCCTTCTTGCCGTACAGCGGACCGCGCGTGCCGACGTGGCTGAGCGCCTCGGTGTCGAGGATGCCCTCCTCCACGGCCCGGCGGAACGGGGTGCCGTGCGTGTACTCGGCGCCGAAGTAGGTGTCCCAGGTGTCGAGGTGCGCGTCGAAGTGCAGCAGCGCGACCGGGCCGTGCTTCTTCGCCACCGAGCGCAGCAGGGGCAGCGCGATGGTGTGGTCGCCGCCGAGGGTCATCATCCGGGCGCCGGTGCCGAGCAGGTCGTCGGCGGCGGCCTCGATGGTCTCCACGGCCTCGTTGATGTTGAACGGGTTCGCCGCGATGTCGCCGGCGTCGGCGACCTGGGCGAGCGCGAACGGCGACGCGTCCTGGGCCGGGTTGTACGGGCGCAGGAGGCGGGACGCCTCCCGGATCGCGTTGCCGCCGAAGCGGGCGCCCGGCCGGTACGACACGCCCGAGTCGAAGGGGACGCCGACGACCGCCACGTCCGCGGTGCCGACCTCGTCGAGGCGCGGGAGGCGGGCGTAGGTCGCGGGGCCCGCGTAGCGCGGTATCCGCGAGGAGTCCACGGGGCCGCGCGGGGTGGTGTTCTCGGGGGTGGTCATGGTCGGTGTCTCCTGGTGCAACGAATGTACGTAAACAGTGTGAACCCTCACGGTGCGCCCCACGGACGCGAGGGTTTCAGCCCCTCCGGCGTTTGAGGAGCGGGGGTCTGGGGGCGGAGCCCCCAGGGGTCAGGCCGTCACGGGCACCTCCGGGTCACGCCCAGCGACCCGTTCACGCCAAGCCGCGAGCGTCCCCGCATCGGTGGGCCGCGTGGCCAGCGAGACCGCCACGTAGACCACAAGCGAGGTCAGGAGCCCGTAGTAGATGGGCTCGTTGGCGAGGATGCCGTAGTGCCACATCAGGCCGATCACGGAGAGCCCGCCCGCGACGACGGCGGCAAGGGCGCCCGCCCCGGTCCCGCGCCGCCAGAGCAGCCCGCCGATGATCGGCACGAGGAGCCCGCCGACCAGCAGGTTGTACGCGACGGTCAGCGCCTGGACGACGTCGTTGAGGGCGATGGCGACACCGATGACGGCGACCCCCATGACGAGGATGAAGGCGCGGTTGCCCCTCACCTCGTCGTGCGGGTCGCCCTGCCCGGCGGCGCCCCGCAGCCGCGACCAGATGTCGTTGTTGGCGACGGTCGCGCAGGCGATGAGCGCGCCGGACGAGGTGGACATCACGGCGGCGAGCGCGGCGGCCAGCACCAACCCCCGCACGCCCATGGGCAGTTCGTCCTTCACGATGGTGGCGAAGGCGGAGTCGGGGCTGGGCAGGTTCGGGTACATGACCTTCGCGGCGGTGCCGATGACGGCGCCCGCGAGGGCGTAGACGAGGCAGTACGTACCGGCGACCGTGCCGCCCCAGCGGGCGACCTTGTCGCTGCGCGCGGTGAACACCCGCTGCCAGATGTCCTGCCCGATGAGCATGCCGAAGGTGTAGATCAGTACGTAGGTGAAGATCGTCTCGCCGCCGACGCCGAACGGTTCGAAGTAGTCGTCCGGCAGCTTGGCCCTCATCTCGCCGAAGCCGCCCGCCTTGACCACCGCGATGGGCAGCAGCAGGAGCAGCACGCCGATCGTCTTGACCACGAACTGCACCATGTCCGTGAGCGTGATCGACCACATGCCGCCGAGCGTCGAGTACGCGACGACGATGGAGCCGCCGATGACGATGGCGAGCGTGCGGTTCACGTCGAAGAGGACGTCGAAGATCGTGGCGTACGCGATGGTGGAGGTCACCGCGAGCATCAGCGTGTAGCCCCACATGACGACGCCGGACAGGACGCCCGCGCGGCCGCCGTAGCGCAGGTCGAGCATCTCGGAGACGGTGTAGACCTTCAGCCGGGCGATGCGGGCGGAGAAGAAGACCGAGAGCGCGAGCAGGCCGAGGCCGATGGT
The DNA here is from genome assembly GCF_008704795.1 of Streptomyces spectabilis. NCBI lineage: Bacteria > Bacillati > Actinomycetota > Actinomycetes > Kitasatosporales > Streptomycetaceae > Streptomyces > Streptomyces spectabilis. Next base: position 3,814,177 of record NZ_CP023690.1, read on the forward strand.
GAAGACCATCCAGGCGCCGGACAGGCCGTGCGTGTAGCCGAGGCCGACGCCGCCGATGGTGGAGGCGCCGCCGAGGACGATCGCGGCCATCGTGCCGGAGTACATCCACGGCCCGAGGCGGCGGCCCGCGACGAGGAACTCGCTCTTGGACTTGGCGCGGCGCATGCCCCACCAGCCCATGGCGAGCATCCCGGCGAGATAGACGACGATCACTGTGTAGTCGACGGCCATGCGCTGGCCTCCTTACGCACCTCGGTGGCGTGTCGTGCAGTTGGCAGCGGCGCGACGGCGAGGCGACCGCACCGCGGAGGACCGGCCGTGGGGACATCCGCCCGTACCCACGGCCCTCGGTCGGCACGACCCTAGGTGGCCGGAAAGCATCGCTGAAGTGTACGTTTCCTCTACTTTCACCGGGCCAGATGGAGGGATCGTCCACCATGGCGGAGTCCACCCCGTCACCGTCGCCGTCGGCCGCGCCGCCCCCGGCCCCGCCCACCCCGCCCGTGCCGCTGGCCGCCCTGCTCGCCCACGAGGGCCTCGGGCTGCGCCAGATCGCGGGCCCGGACGCCGCGGGCACCGACATCCACTGGGTGCACACCTCGGAGATGGCCGACCCGTACCCGTACCTCCTGGGCGGCGAGCTGCTCCTGACGGCGGGGGTGCACGTGCGCACCGGCGACGCCTCCTTGGACACCTACGTGTCCCGCATCGTGACGGCGGGCGGCGCGGCCCTCGGCTTCGGCGTCGCGCCCGTGCACGACACCGTGCCGCGCGCGCTGGTGGAGGCCTGTGACCGGCATGGCCTCCCGCTGCTCGAAGTGCCGCCGCAGACGACGTTCAGCGGGGTCGCGCGGGCCGTGTGGCAGCTCATGGCGGAGGCCAGGCACACCGAGCTGCGCCGCGTCGCCCGGGCCCAGCAGGGCCTCGCGGTGGCCGCCGCACGGCCCGACCCGGTGCCCGCGCTGCTGCGGCAGCTCGCGACGCGCCTCGACGGGTACGCGGCCCTGCACACCGCCGACGGCACGCCCGCCCAGAGCGCGGGCACCCCGCCCGGCGACGCGGCGCTCGCCGCCCTCGACCGGCTCGCCGGAGTCGTGCTGCACCCGGCCGAGCCCCGCCCGGCGCCCGCGTCCGGCACGGACACCGCCGGGGCCACGCACCTCGCCGCGTACGCGCTCGCCGGGCCGCGGGGCCTGGCCCTCGGCGTCGCCACGCGCCGCCGCGAACCGGGCGACCACACCATCGCCCAGGTCGCCGCCGTCCTGCTCGCCCTGCTCACCGCAGGACATCAGGGCGCCACCGAGTCCGCGCGCTCCGCCGCCCTCGTCCGGCTGCTGCTCGGCGCGGACCCGCACGAGGTGGCGCCCCTGCTCGGCGCCGACCGCTGGACCGTGGTCCACGCGCGCGTGCAGCGCGGCTCCGGCACTCCCCCGCCCACCTCCGCCGCCCTGGCCACGGCCCTCGGCAGCACCTTGGTGGATGCCGCGCCCGAGGTCACCAGGCTGCTGCTGCCCGCGGACCGCGAGGTCACCGCGCAGGACGGCTGGACCCTCGGCGTCTCCGCGCCCGCCGCCGTCGAGGCCCTCGCCGCCGCCGACGCGCAGGCCGCGCGGGCCGTGCGCAGGGCCGGGGCGACCCGCGTCCCGCTGGTGCGCCACCGCGAGACGGGCCTGGCCTCGCTCGTCGCGCCCGCCGAGGCCGCCGCGCACGCGCGCGAGCTGCTCGCCCCGCTCGGCGAGAGCCCGGCCCTGACCGAGACGCTGCGCACCTGGCTCTCCCTGCACGGCAGTTGGGACCGGACGGCCGCCGCCCTGTCGGTGCACCGCAACACCGTCCGCCAGCGCGTCGCCCGCTGCGCCGCGCTGCTCGACGCCGACCTCGACGACCCGGACGTACGCATGGAACTGTGGTTCGCCCTGAACCACGGGCAGCGCCCCTAAGGGGCGCGGGGAACTGCGCGAGCAACCACCGGCGGAGCCGCACCCGACAGACGACCCGCACCCCGCCCGGCCCGCAGGGCCGACGGCACAATGGACCCATGCCGACACCGACCCGCGCAGCGCTCGTAGACCACCTCGTCCGCACCCGCATAGCGGGAGACGTGGCCACGCCCCGCGAGAACAACCTCTCCCACTACCGCAAGCTCGCGAACGGCGACCGTCACTACTGGCTCGGCCTGGAACTCGGCGACCGCTGGAGCGACGAGCAGGACGTGCTCGCGGTGATGGCCGAACGCTGCGGCGTGATCGACGACCCGCAGCACCGCCAGGGCCAGGACACCATCGACCCGGAGCTGACGGTCGACGCCCTGGAGCGGATGGCGGGCCGCCTTCGCAAGGCCGCCGACGCCAAGGAGCGCGTCCTGTTCGCGACCGGCCACCCCGGAGGCCTGCTCGACGTGCACCGGGCGACGGCGGCCGCGCTGCGCGCCGCGGGCTGCGAGATCGTCGTCATCCCGGACGGTCTGACGGCGGACGAGGGCTTCCTCTTCCAGTTCGCGGACGTGGCCGTCCTGGAGCGCGGCGCGACCCTGTGGCACACGCATTCGCCGGAGCCGATGAACGCGGTCCTGGACGGCCTGCTGCGCGCGGAGCGCCCCCTGCCGGACCTGGTCGTCGCCGACCACGGCTGGGCGGGCCGGGCGGGCCAGCGCGGCATCGACTCCGTCGGCTACGCGGACTGCAACGACCCGGCCCTGTTCATCGCGGAGGCCGAGGGCACGCTCCAGGTGACGGTCCCCCTGGACGACCACGTGACGAGCCCGCGCTTCTACGACCCGATGACGGCCTATCTGCTCGACGCGGCGGGGCTTGCGCAGGCCTGATCCGGGCCCGGCGTCGGGTCCAGGTACACCCGGCGCACCGCGGGGAAGCGGGCCTGGAGGCGGCGGGCCATGCGGTCGCAGGCCCGCTCGACCTCCGCGGCCGTGGACACGTCACGGAAGTTCACCTTGGCCGCGACGAGCGCCTCCCGCGGCCCCTGGAGCAGCGTGGTCAGCTCCAGGACGTCCACCACGTGCGGGTCCGCGAGGAGTTCGGCGCGCACCCGCTCGCGCACCGGCTTCGGCAGGGGGCGGCCGATGAGCAGTTCCGCGTTGGCGTGTCCGAGGACCCAGGCGACGTACACGAGCAGTACGCCGATGGCGAGCGAGGCGACGCCGTCCCAGACGCCCGAGCCGGTGAGCTGGCCGCCGAGCAGGCCGCCCGCGGCGAGCACGAGGCCCGCGAGCGCGGCGGAGTCCTCCATCACGACCGCCTTCACCGCGGTGTCGGGGGTGTGCCGCAGATAGTGCTCGACGCGCACGTCGAACCGTTCGGCCGCGCCGCGCGCCTGCTTCAGGCCGGTGCGCAGCGAGTAGCCCTCCAGGAGGAAGGCGATCCCGAGGACGACGTACGAGACGAGCGGGTCGCCGGGCTCCTCGCCGTGCGTGAGGGTGTGGATCCCGTCGTAGAGGGCGAAGACGCCGCCGCCGACGAAGGTGGCGACGGAGGCGAGCAGCGCCCAGACGTAGCGCGCGCCGCCGTAGCCGAGCGGGTGGTCCTCGTCGGCGGGGCGCCGCGCGCTCTTCAGCGAGAGGAGCAGCATCAGCTCCGTGACGGTGTCGGCCACGGAGTGCGCCGCCTCCGACAGCATCGCGCTGGATCCGCTGACGACCCCGGCGACGGCCTTGGCGACGGCGATGCCGAGGTTGGCCAGGGCGGCGACGAGAACGGTGAAGGTGCTTTCGGCTGCGGGTTCCGCGGGTTCACCCATGGTGGGGCAGTATGCCGGAATTGAGGGGAAACCTCAGCCGCGGGGAACCCGGACCACGCCCTCCTGGATCACGGTCACCGCCAGCTTCCCGTCCCTCGTCCAGATCCGCCCCTGCCCCAGGCCGCGCCCGCCGCCCGCCGACGGGGACTCCTGGTCGTAGAGGAGCCACTCGTCCGCCCGGAAGGGCCGGTGGAACCACATCGCGTGGTCAAGGGACGCGCCCACCACGTCCCCGACGGCCCAGCCGCCGCGCCCGTGCGCGAGCAGCACCGAGTCGAGCAGCGTCATGTCGGACACGTAGGTGGCCAGGCACAGGTGGAGCAGCGATCCCGCGTGCTCCCCGTCGAGCTTGCCGTTCGTACGGAACCAGACCTGCGAGCGCGGCTCCCGGGGGCGGCCCACCGTGCCCCACGGCGGCAGGTCCGCGTACCGCAGGTCGACCGCGGCGCGCGCCTCGACCAGGCGCCGGGCGACGTCCGGCGGCAAGTGCAGGGGCAGCGCCTCTGCGGCCGTGGGCAGCGTCTCCGGGTCGGGCGCCGCGACCATCCCCACCTGGTGTTCGAGCCCTTCCTCGTACGCCTGGAAGGACGCCGACAGATGGAAGATCGGCTGGCCGTGCTGCACGGCGACGACGCGGCGGGTGGTGAAGGAGCGCCCGTCGCGGATGCGGTCGACGGTGTAGACGATGGGCACGCCGGGGTCGCCGGGCCGCAGGAAGTAGGCGTGCAGGGAGTGGGCGGGCCGGCTGTCGGGCACCGTACGGCCCGCCGCGACAAGCGCCTGGGCCGCGACCTGCCCGCCGAAGACGCGCGGCACCAGGGCCGAGCGGCTCGTGCCCCGGAAGATGTCCTCCTCGACCCGCTCCAGGTCGAGCAGGTCGAGGAGGTCCTGAAGTTCCCGGCTCATGCGCGGACTTACAGACCCATCGACTTCGCGATGATCATCTTCATGACCTCGCTGGTGCCGCCGTAGATGCGGTTGACGCGGTTGTCGGCGTACAGGCGGGCGATCGGGTACTCGTTCATGAAGCCGTAGCCGCCGTGGAGCTGGAGGCAGCGGTCGATGACGCGGTGGGCGACCTCGGTGCAGAAGAGCTTCGCGGACGCGGCCTCGGCCGGGGTCAGCTCGCCCGCGTCCAGGGCTTCGAGGGCGCGGTCGGCGACGGCCTCCGCGGCGTCCACCTCGGCCTGGCAGGCGGCCAGTTCGAACTTGGTGTTCTGGAAGGAGGCGACGGACTTGCCGAAGACCGTGCGCTCCTGGACGTACTCCTTGGCGAACCGGACGGCGGCCTTGGCCTGCGCGTAGGCGCCGAAGGCGATGCCCCAGCGCTCGGACGCCAGGTTGTGGCCGAGGTAGGCGAAGCCCTTGTTCTCCTCGCCGAGCAGGTCGTCGACCGGCACCTCGACGTCGACGAAGGCCAGCTCGGCGGTGTCGGAGACCTTCAGGCCGAGCTTGTCGAGCTTGCGGCCGACGGAGTAGCCCGCGGACTTGGTGTCGACGGCGAACAGCGAGATGCCGAAGCGGCGGTCGTCCTCGCGCGGCGCGGCGGTGCGGGCGCAGACGATCACGCGGTCGGCGTGCACACCGCCGGTGATGAAGGTCTTGGCGCCGTTGAGGACGTAAGTCGTGCCGTCCTCGGAGAGCCTGGCGGTGGTCTTCATGCCCGCGACGTCGGAGCCGGTGCCCGGCTCGGTCATGGCAAGGGCCCACATCTCCTCGCCGGAGACGAACTTGGGCAGGAAGCGCTTCTTCTGCTCGTCGGTGGCGAGCATCTGGAGGTACGGCAGGCCGAGCAGGACGTGCACGCCGGAGCCGCCGAAGGAGACGCCCGCGCGGGCCGTCTCCTCGTACATGACCGCCTCGAACTTGTGCGAGTCGATGCCCGCGCCGCCGTACTCCTCCTCGACGCGGATGCCGAAGACCCCGAGCTCGGCGAGCTTGTAGTAGAAGTCGCGGGGCGCCTGGCCCGCCGCGTACCAGTCGTCGTACACGGGCACGACCTCGGCCTCGATGAAGGCCCTGACGGTCTCCCGGAATGCCTCGTGGTCCTCATTGAAAACAGTGCGCCGCACGGTTGGACTCCCTCGATGACAGGCACGACTAAGCGCTTGCTCATCGACGTTACCCGTGGGTCACTGTGACCGTCCAGAGCCAGAAGCGTTACCGGCGGCCCTCCGCCGCCGCTCCCAGCGCTCCCCGGGCGAGCCGGTGCAGCAGGTCCGCCATGGCGTCCCGGCCCGGCAGGGCTCCAGGGCGGCCCAGGTGCGGGGTCGAGTTCAGGAGGCCGAAGACCGCGTGGACGGACGCGCGGGCCTCGGCCTCGGGCAGACCGGGATAGACCTCGCGGACGGTGGCCACCCACAGCTCCACGTACTGCCGCTGGAGCTGGCGCACCATCTTGCGGTCGCTGTCCCGGAGGCGGTCCAGCTCGCGGTCGTGGAGAGTGATGAGCGGGCGGTCGTCCAGGGCGAAGTCGATGTGGCCCTCGATGAGCGAGTCCAGGGCGGCGTCCGGCGAGCCCGCGGCCTCCGCGGAGCGGCGCTTGCCGCCGGTGAGGAGCCGCTCGCTGATGCCGACGAGCAGCTCGGCGAGCATCGCGTCCTTGCCCGCGAAGTGGCGGTACAGACCGGGCCCGCTGATGCCGACGGCGGCTCCTATCTCGTCCACGCCGACGCCGTGGAAACCGCGCTCGGCGAAGAGCCGGGCGGCTTCCTTGAGGATCTGCTCGCGGCGGGTGGGGGCGTCGGTCCTGGTGGCCATGGAAACAATTCTAGACAGCGCCGTTAGCGGTCGTTAACCTAAGGGCAGACGTTAACGCTCACTAACCCGGGGAGCACAAGCGGATGCAACAGGCACCGGTCCTCACGAGCGCGGCGGACCCCGCCTCGGAAGCCTGGCGGGCGAACGAGTCGGCGCACGCCGCACTCCTGGCCGAACTGCGCGCCAAGCTCGCCGCGGCCAGGCTCGGCGGCGGCGAGCGCGCCCGGCAGCGGCACGTGGCGCGCGGCAAGCTGCTGCCGCGCGACCGCGTCGACGCGCTGCTCGACGCGGGCTCGCCGTTCCTGGAGCTGGCCCCGCTCGCGGCGGACGGGATGTACGGCGGCGACGCCCCGGCGGCCGGTGTCATCGCGGGTATCGGCCGGGTCAGCGGCCGCGACTGCGTGATCGTCGCCAACGACGCCACCGTCAAGGGCGGCACGTACTACCCGATGACGGTCAAGAAGCACCTGCGGGCCCAGGAGATCGCCCTGGAGAACCGCCTGCCGTGTCTGTACCTGGTGGACTCCGGCGGCGCCTTCCTGCCGATGCAGGACGAGGTCTTCCCCGACCGCGAGCACTTCGGGCGGATCTTCTACAACCAGGCGCGGATGTCGGGCGCGGGCATCCCGCAGATCGCCGCGGTGCTCGGCTCCTGCACGGCCGGCGGGGCGTACGTCCCGGCGATGAGCGACGAGGCCGTGATCGTCCGCAACCAGGGCACGATCTTCCTGGGCGGCCCGCCCCTGGTGAAGGCCGCCACGGGCGAGGTCGTCACCGCCGAGGAGCTCGGCGGCGGCGAGGTCCACTCCCGCGTCTCCGGCGTCACCGACCACCTCGCGGAGGACGACCCGCACGCGCTGCGCATCGTGCGCACGATCGTCTCCACGCTCCCCGCGCGCGGACAGCTGCCCTGGGAGGTGCGGCCCGTCGAGGAGCCGAAGGTCGACCCCCTCGGTCTGTACGGCGCGGTGCCGGTGGACTCCCGCACCCCGTACGACGTGCGCGAGGTCATCGCGCGCGTGGTCGACGGCTCCCGCTTCGCGGAGTTCAAGGCGGAGTACGGCCAGACGCTCGTCACCGGCTTCGCCCACATCCACGGCCACCCGGTGGGCATCGTCGCCAACAACGGCATCCTGTTCTCCGAGTCCGCCCAGAAGGGCGCCCACTTCATCGAGCTGTGCGACCAGCGCGGCATCCCGCTGGTGTTCCTCCAGAACATCAGCGGCTTCATGGTCGGCCGGGACTACGAGGCGGGCGGCATCGCCAAGCACGGCGCCAAGATGGTCACAGCCGTGGCCTGCGCCCGCGTGCCCAAGCTGACCGTCGTGGTCGGCGGCTCGTACGGGGCGGGCAACTACTCCATGTGCGGCCGGGCCTATTCACCCCGCTTCCTGTGGATGTGGCCGAACGCCAAGATCTCCGTGATGGGCGGCGAGCAGGCCGCGTCCGTGCTCGCCACCGTCAAGCGCGACCAGCTCGAAGCGCGCGGCGAGCAGTGGTCGCAGGACGACGAGGAGGCCTTCAAGGCCCCCGTCCGCGCCCAGTACGAACAGCAGGGCAACGCCTACTACGCCACGGCACGCCTGTGGGACGACGGCGTCATCGACCCGCTGGAGACCCGCCAGGTGCTCGGCCTGGCCCTGACCGCGTGTGCCGGGGCCCCGCTGGGCGACCGCGGCTTCGGCGTCTTCCGGATGTGAGGGGTACGGACGGGATGAGCATGTTCGAGACAGTCCTTGTCGCCAACCGGGGCGAGATCGCCGTGCGCGTCATCCGCACGCTGCGCTCCCTCGGCGTCCGCTCGGTGGCCGTCTTCTCCGACGCGGACGCCGACGCCCGGCACGTGCGGGAGGCCGACACGGCCGTGCGGCTCGGCCCGGCGCCCGCCGCCGAGAGCTATCTCTCGGCGGAGCGCCTCCTCGCGGCCGCCGCCTCTTCCGGCGCCCGGGCCGTCCACCCGGGCTACGGCTTCCTCGCGGAGAACGCCGCCTTCGCGCAGGCCTGCGCGGACGCCGGGCTCGCCTTCATCGGGCCGCCCGCCGCCGCGATCGACCTCATGGGCGACAAGATCCGCGCCAAGGAGACCGTGCGCGCGGCCGGGGTGCCCGTGGTGCCGGGCTCGTCCGGCAGCGGCCTGACCGACGAGCAACTGGTGGCCGCCGCGCGGGAGATCGGCACGCCGGTCCTCCTCAAGCCCTCCGCGGGCGGCGGCGGCAAGGGCATGCGCCTGGTCCGCGACGCCGCGCTGCTCGGCGAGGAGATCGCCGCCGCGCGGCGCGAGGCGCGCGCCTCCTTCGGCGACGACACCCTCCTCGTGGAGCGCTGGGTCGACCGCCCCCGGCACATCGAGATCCAGGTCCTCGCCGACGCCCACGGCAACGTGGTGCACCTGGGCGAGCGCGAGTGCTCCCTCCAGCGCCGCCACCAGAAGATCATCGAGGAGGCGCCGAGCGTCCTCCTCGACGAGGAGACGCGCGCCGCGATGGGCGCCGCCGCCGTCGAGGCCGCGCGCTCCTGCGGCTACGTCGGCGCGGGCACGGTCGAGTTCATCGTCCCCGGCAGCGACCCGTCCTCGTACTACTTCATGGAGATGAACACCCGCCTCCAGGTGGAGCACCCGGTCACCGAGCTGATCACCGGGCTCGACCTGGTGGAGTGGCAGCTCCGGGTCGCGGCGGGCGAGCATCTGCCCTTCGGTCAGGACGGCGTGCGCCTGACCGGGCACGCCGTCGAGGCCCGCGTCTGCGCCGAGGACCCCACGCGCGGCTTCCTGCCCTCCGGCGGCACGGTCCTGCTCCTGCGCGAGCCCTCCGGCGACGGCGTGCGCACCGACTCCGGCCTCAGCGAGGGCACGGAGGTCGGCAGCCTGTACGACCCGATGCTGTCCAAGGTCATCGCGTACGGCCCGGACCGGGCGACGGCGCTGCGCAAGCTGCGCGCGGCCCTCGCGGACACGGTCATCCTGGGCGTGCCGACCAACACCGGCTTCCTGCGCCGCCTCCTCGCCCACCCGGCGGTGGCGGCGGGCGACCTCGACACCGGCCTGGTCGAGCGGGAGGCCGAGGGCCTGGTCGCCGCCGGCGTACCGGCCGAGGTGTACGAGGCCGCGGCCCTCGCGCGGGCCGCCGCCCCCGCCGCGACCGGCTGGGTCGACCCCTTCTCGGTGCCCAGCGGCTGGCGCCTCGGGGGCGAGGCCGCGTGGACGGCGCACCACCTCCGGGTGCCGGGGCACGACCCCGTGGTCGTCCGCACCCGCCGCGCGGCCGACGGCGGCACCGAGGTGGACCTCGGGGAGCTCGGGGAGGCATCGCCCCGCCGCCACCGCTACCACCGCGCGGGTGACTGGCTCGGCCGGGACGGCGACGCCTGGGAGGTCCGGGACCACGACCCGGTGGAGGCCGCGCTCACCGGCGCGACCCACGCGGGAGCCGACGCCCTGACCGCCCCGATGCCCGGCACCGTCACCGTCGTCAAGGTCGCCCCCGGCGACCGCGTGGCCGCGGGCCAGAGCCTCCTCGTCGTGGAGGCGATGAAGATGGAGCACGTCATCTCCGCCCCGCACGCGGGCACCGTCACCGAGCTCGACGTCACCCCGGGCAGCACGGTCGCCATGGACCAGGTCCTGGCCGTGGTGGTCCCCGACGAGAGCGTGGAGGAGGAGTCATGACCGCCCCCGGCCTGCCCATGGCCGTACCAGCCCGGGGCCTGCCGCCCCGGGTCCGCATCCACGAGGTGGGCGCCCGCGACGGCCTGCAGAACGAGAAGGCGACGGTCCCCACCGAGGTCAAGGCGGAGTTCGTACACCGCCTGGCCGCCGCGGGCCTGACCACCGTCGAGGCGACGAGCTTCGTGCACCCCAAGTGGGTGCCCCAACTGGCCGACGCCGAGCGGCTGTTCCCGCTGCTCGGTGACATCGAGGGGGTGCACCTGCCGGTCCTGGTCCCCAACGACCGCGGCCTGGACCGCGCCCTCGCGCTCGGCGCCCGCCGCGTCGCCGTGTTCGCCAGCGCCACCGAGTCCTTCGCCCAGGCCAATCTGAACCGCACGGTGGACGAGGCCCTGGCGATGTTCGAGCCGGTGGTGGCCCGCGCCAAGGCGGCGGAGGCCGCGCACGAGCGGGTGCACGTGCGGGGCTACCTGTCCATGTGCTTCGGCGACCCGTGGGAGGGCCCGGTGCCGATCCCCCAGGTCGTCCGCGTCTGCAAGGCCCTTCTCGACATGGGCTGTGACGAGCTGAGCCTCGGCGACACCATCGGCGTGGCCACGCCGGGCCACGTCCTGGCGCTGCTCGCCGCGCTCGACGAACAGGGCGTGCCGACGGACCGGATCGGCGTGCACTTCCACGACACGTACGGCCAGGCGCTCGCCAACACCCTCGCCGCGCTCCAGCACGGCGTAACCACCGTCGACGCGTCCGCGGGCGGCCTCGGCGGCTGCCCGTACGCGAAGAGCGCCACCGGCAACCTCGCCACCGAAGACCTCGTGTGGATGCTGCACGGCCTCGGCATCGAGACCGGGGTCGACCTCGGCCGTCTCACCGACACCAGCGTGTGGATGGCCACCCAGTTGGGCCGACCGAGCCCGTCGCGCACCGTGCGTGCCCTCTCCCACAAGGAGTCGTGATCTCCATGGACCACCGCCTCACCCCCGAGCACGAGGAACTCCGGCGCACCGTCGAGGAGTTCGCGAACGACGTGGTCGCCCCGAAGATCGGCGACCACTACGAGCGGCACGAGTTCCCGTACGAGATCGTGCGCGAGATGGGCCGCATGGGCCTGTTCGGCCTGCCGTTCCCGGAGGAGTACGGCGGCATGGGCGGCGACTACCTGGCGCTCGGCATCGCCCTCGAGGAGCTGGCGCGCGTCGACTCCTCCGTCGCGATCACCCTGGAGGCGGGCGTCTCGCTCGGCGCCATGCCGCTGCACCTCTTCGGCACGGACGAGCAGAAGCGCACCTGGCTGCCGCGGCTCTGCTCGGGCGAGCTGCTCGGCGCGTTCGGGCTCACCGAGCCCGGCGCGGGCTCGGACGCGGGCGGCACCCGGACGACGGCGCGCCTGGACGAGGCCACCGGGGAATGGGTCATCAACGGCACGAAGTGCTTCATCACCAACTCCGGCACCGACATCACGGGCCTGGTCACGGTCACGGCCGTCACCGGCCGCACCGACGACGGCAGGCCGCTAATCTCCTCGATCATCGTGCCGTCCGGTACGCCGGGCTTCACGGTGGCGGCGCCGTACTCCAAGGTCGGCTGGAACGCGTCGGACACCCGGGAGCTGTCCTTCGCCGACGTCCGCGTACCCCGGGCCAACCTCCTCGGCGAGCAGGGCCGCGGCTACGCCCAGTTCCTGCGCATCCTCGACGAGGGCCGCGTCGCCATCGCGGCGCTCGCCACCGGGCTGGCCCAGGGCTGTGTGGACCAGTCCGTGAAGTACGCCAAGGAGCGGCACACCTTCGGGCGGCCGATCGGTTCCAACCAGGCCATCCAGTTCAAGATCGCCGACATGGAGATGAAGGCGCACACCTCCCGCCTCGCCTGGCGCGACGCGGCGTCCCGCCTGGTCGCCGGGGAGCCCTTCAAGAAGGAGGCGGCGCTCGCCAAGCTCTACTCCTCGACGATCGCCGTCGACAACGCCCGCGAGGCCACCCAGATCCACGGCGGCTACGGCTTCATGAACGAGTACCCCGTGGCCCGCATGTGGCGCGACTCCAAGATCCTGGAGATCGGCGAGGGCACGAGCGAGGTCCAGCGCATGTTGATCGCCCGCGAGCTGGGCCTGACGAGCTAGGGGCGCTCCCCTCTCCCGCCCACCCGCGATGACGGGGAGGTTCGGGAGGTGGGGGCCTGGGGTCGGCAGCCAGGGAAGGTTAGGTTAACCTAAGCACGATTTCCGGCCAGTGCCTGCTGGCGGCTTCCGCACGCACGAAAGCAGAGACCCCCATGCCCCGTCTCCCCCAGCCCTCCCGCCGCGGCATCCTCGCCGCGGGCGGCGCCCTCGGCCTGACGGCCGTCCTCGCGGCCTGCGGGGACGAGAAGAAGGGCGGCGGCAAGAGCGGCGGCGGCTCCACGGACAGCGGCCCCTGGTCGTTCAAGGACGACCGCGGCCAGACGGCCAGGAAGGACTCCACGCCGAAGAACATCGTCGCGTTCACCGGCGTCGCCGCCGCCCTCTACGACTACGGCATCGAGGTCAAGGGCGTCTTCGGCCCGACGAAGACCAAGGACGGCAAGCCCGACGTCCAGGCCGGCGACATGGACATCAGCAAGCTGACGATCCTCGGCAACGCGTGGGACCAGTTCAACATCGAGAAGTACGTGGGCCTCCAGCCGGATGTCCTGATCTCGACCATGTTCGACGACAAGGGCACGCTCTGGTACGTCCCCGAGGCGTCCAAGGACAAGATCCTCAAGCTCGCCCCGAGCGTCGGCGTCTCGGTGTACGACCGCCAGCTGACCAAGCCCCTGGAGCGGCTGCTCTCGCTCGCGGAGTCGCTCGGCGCGGACGTGAAGGCCGACAAGGTCGTCAAGGCGAAGAAGCGCTTCGAGGCCGCGTCGGAGCGGCTGCGCAAGGCCGCGAAGTCCCGCCCGGAGATCAAGGTCCTGGTGGGCTCGGCGAGCGCGGACATCTTCTACGTCTCCGGCTCCAACCTCTCCGCGGACCTGGAGTACTTCAAGGCCCTCGGCGTGAACCTCGTCGAGCCGCCCGCGAAGGCCCTGAAGGCGAGCGGCGGCTGGTTCGAGAACCTGTCCTGGGAGAACGTCGACCAGTACGGGGCCGACGTCATCATGATGGACAACCGCACCTCCGCCCTGCAGCCCGAGGGCCTGGAGAAGCAGAAGCCCACCTGGGGCAAGCTGCCCGCGGTGAAGGCCGGACAGGTCATCCCGCGCGTGACGGAGCCGATCTTCTCCTACGCCAAGTGCGCGCCGATCCTGGAGGACCTCGCCGAGGCGATCGAGAAGGCCAAGAAGGTCTCCTGACCCGCGCCCGCACCCCGTACAGAGCCGCCCCTCCGCCCCGCGGAGAGGGCGGCTCTGCCCGTATGAGGTCCGTACGAGGCCCGCGAGAGGCCGCCGCCACGTCCGCACCGCCCGCCGCGCCGACCCCTCCAGCACCCTTGATTTGAACTTAGGTTAGGCTAACCTTAGTTCGACGTCGCGCCCCGGATTCCTCCCCGCTGTGCCCTGCCCCGGGGCGCGACCCCCGTCCCCTCACCTGGAGGACCGTCCATGCGCTCGCACCTGCTCAACGACACGACCACCGAGCGGTACCGCGCCTCCGTGACCGAAGGGGTCGAGCGCGTGGCCGCCACGGTCGCCGCCGCCTCCCGGCCCTTCACCGGCGTCCAGGCCGACGAGCTGTCCCCCCGCGTCGCCGCCGTCGACCTCGACGCCCCGCTGCACGACACCGTAGCCGCCCTCGACGAGCTCGAAGAGCTGTATCTGCGCGACGCGGTCCACTTCCACCACCCCCGCCACCTCGCGGGCGGCGACGGCCCCGTCGTCATCCCGGCCGTCCTCGGCGAGGCCGTGCTGTCCGCCGTGAACTCCTCGCTCGACACCTGGGACCGGTCCACGGGCGGCACCCTCATCGAGCGGCGCCTGATCGACTGGGCGGCCGAGCGCGCCGGGCTCGGCCCCGCCGCCGACGGCGTGTTCACCTCCGGCGGCGACCAGGCCGACCTCCAGGCGCTGCTGCTCGCCCGCGAGGAGGCCGGGACGGACGACCCGCGCAGGCTGCGCGTCCTCACCTCCGCGGGCGCCCGCCCCGGCATCCGGAAGGCGGCGAAACTCCTCGGCCTCGGGCCGGACGCCGTCATCGCCGTCCGCACCGACCGGGCGGGGCGCATGCAGACCGTGGCGCTCGTCCGCGAGCTGGAGCGCTGTGCGCGCGAGGGCCTGGTCCCGATGGCCGTCGTCGCCTCGGCGGGCACCGCGGACTTCGGCTCGATCGACCCGCTGCCGCAGATCGCCGAGGTGTGCGCGCGCCACGGCGTCCGGCTGCACGTGGACGCCGCGCACGGCTGCGGACCGCTCGTCTCGCGCACCCGGCGGCACCTCCTCGACGGCATCGAGCGCGCCGACTCGGTGACGGTCGACTTCCACGCGTCCCTGTTCCAGCCGGCCGGCTGCGCCGCGCTCCTCGTCCGCGACGCGGCGACGCTGCGGCACGCCACGGACCTCACCGACCACCCGGAACCGCGCCGCGCCGCACAGGAGCGCGTCCCCGGCCAGGCCGGGAAATCCCTCCAGGGCACCCGCCGCTTCGACGCCCTGAAACTCTGGCTGACGCTGCGCGTCATGGGCGCGGACGCCGTCGGCGACCTCTTCGACGAGGTCTGCTCCACCGCCGCCCGCGGCTTCGACCTCATCGCCGCCGACCCGCGCTTCGACGTCGTCGCCGAACCCCAGCTCGCCACCCTCGTCTTCCGCTACATCCCGGCCGCGATCTGCTCCCCCGCCGACATCGACCGCGCCAACCTGTACGCCCGCAAGGCCCTGTTCGCCTCCGGTGACGCGGTGGTCGCGGGCGCGCGGGCGGGCGAGCGCCGCTATCTGAAGCTCGCCCTGCGCAACCCGGAGACCACGGCCGCCGATCTCGCCGCCGTGCTCGACCTGATCGCCGGTCACGCCGAGCAGTACCTGGGAGAGAGCCTTGACCGCGCCAGCTGACCCCCGCGAGCCGTACGACGTCATCGGGATCGGCCTCGGCCCCGCCAACCTCGGCCTCGCCTGCCTCACCGAGCCCCTCGACGAGCTGACCGCCCTGTTCCTCACGCCGGGCCCCGACGCGTCCGACGTCGTCCGGCGCTCCGGGACGCCCCTGGAGGGCGCCCGCCCGCGGACGCCCTTCCTGTCCGACCTGGTGACGCTCGCCGACCCCACGTCGCGGTACTCCTTCCTCAACTTCCTGCAGGAGTCGGGCCGCCTGTACGCGTTCCACCGCCGCGAGAGCCTCTACCCGCTGCGCGCCGAGTACGACGCCTACTGCCGCTGGGCCGCCGCCCGCCTCACGTCCGTGCGCTTCGGCACGACCGTGACGCGGGTGACGTACGAGAACGACGTGTACGCCGTCGCCACCTCCGTGGGCGACGTCCTGCGCGCCCGGCACCTCGCCCTCGACACAGGCAGCACGCCGTACGTGCCCGATGCCTGCGCGAAGCTCGGCGGCGACTTCGTCCACGCCTCGCGCTACCCGGAGCAGAAGGCGGAGCTCCAGAAGAAGAACCAGATCACGGTCGTCGGCGACGGGCGGGGCGCGGCGGAGGTCTACTACGACCTCCTCACGGACATGGACGTCCACGGCTACCGGCTCGACTGGGTCACCGAAGCCCCGCGCCTGCTGCCGCCCGAGCACACCGGGCTGCTCGACGCGATCCTCGACCTGCTGCACCAGAAGGGCCTGGAAGGGCCCGTCCCCTCGCGCCTGCTCACCCGCTCCACCCTCACCAGGGCCCGCTACGAGCACGGCACGTACACCCTCGGCCTGCGCCACCGGGAGCGGGGCGAGGACGTCACGCTCACCACCGAGGGCCTGGTCCTCGCCACCGGCCACCGGTACCGGACGCCGGACTTCCTGGAGCCCGTGCGCGAGCGCGTCCGCTGGGACGCGCACGGCTCGGACCCGGGCACGGCCCCGTACCGCAACGCGTCCATCATCCGTGAGCTGCTCGGCCGCGAGGTCCACCCCGCCGATGAGCCCACCGCGTTCCAGGAGTTCGCCGTATGAGTACCTTCGGAACCCTCACGCTGCGTCCGCTCGACCCGTTCACGGACGCCCAGTTGATCCACCCCTGGATGACGCACCCCCGGTCCGTGTTCTGGCCGCTGTGGGGCGCGCGGCTCCACGAGGTCGAGCGCGCGTACATGCACGTCGCGGCCGAGGAGCACCACGACGCGTTCGTCGGTCTGCGCGACGGCGAGCCCGCGTTCCTGGTGGAGCGCTACGACCCGCGCCACGTCGAACTCGCCGACGCCCACGAGCCCGAGCCCGGCGACGTCGGCCTGCGCTTCCTGGTCGCGCCGGGCGCGGACCACGTCGAGGGCTTCGGCCAGGCGGCGCTGACCACGGTCCTGGAGCACCTCTTCGCGGACCCCCGGACGGCGCGGGTCGTGGTCGCGACCGACGTCGCCGACCACGCCGCGCAGGAGCTCCACGAGGTCGCGGGCTTCGTGCCCGGGTGCGAGGCCGACGGGCCGGAGGGACGGGTCCTGCTCTGCTTCTGCACCCGCGAGCGGTTCGACGCGGCCGTCGTCCGCCGGGCCGTGGCCGCCCGGCCCGCCCTGACGGCGGGAGCACCGGTATGAGCGCGGCCCCGCGCCCCTGAAGACCGGGCGGGGCTCCGGAGTACGGTCCTCCGGAGCCCCGTCTCCGTACGCGCCGGCGTCAGCGGCTCACCGCGCGGGCCAGGGCACCTGCGGTGACCTGAAGTAGCCGATGCCGAGGGCGTCCCAGCGCGGGGCCTGCTCCGCGAGCCGCGCCCGGTACGGCTCCCAGCCGTGGCTCGCGGCGGGCGACCACCCCAGCTCGGCGATGCCGGGCAGGCGCGGGAACGCCATGTAGTCGAGGTGGGCGGGCGTCGACAGGGTCTCCGTCCACAGCGGCGCCTCGACACCGAGGACCGCGTCGGCCGGAGCGCCCGGCAGATACGTGCCCGGGTCCCAGTCGTAGGCCCGCCGCACGTCCACGTACCCGGCCCACTTCAGGCCGAGCGGGGTGTCCTTGTCGTACTTGTGGTCGAGATAGGACCGGTCGGCGGGCGAGAGCACGAGCGCGGTGCCGTTCCGCGCCGCCCGCACGACCTGGTCGCGCTCGGCCTGCCCGGTGCGGTCGTAGCCCCAGTACTGGGCGACGGCGCCCGGCACCGGCTTCGCCGCGGTCAGCTGGTGCCAGCCGAGCACGGTCTTGCCGTACTTGGTGACGATCGGCTGGACCTTCTCCATGAACGCCACGAAGTCCTCGGGGCTCGTGGAGTGCGCCTCGTCGCCCCCGATGTGGAGGTAGCGGCCGGGGGTGAGCGCGGCGAGCTCGCGGATCACGTCGTCCACGAAGTCGTACGTGACGTCCTTCTTCACGCACAGCGAGCTGAAGCCGACCTCCGTGCCCGTGTACAGGGGCGGTGCCACGCCGTCGCAGTTCAGCTCTGCGTAGGAGGCGAGCGCGGCGTTCGTGTGGCTGGGCATGTCGATCTCGGGGATCACTTCGAGGCCCCGCGAGGCCGCGTAGGAGACGATCTCCCGGTACTGCTCCTTGGTGTAGTGGCCGCCGGGGCCGCCGCCGACCTGTGTGGAGCCGCCGTACGTGGCCAGGCGGGGCCAGGAGTCGACGGCGATGCGCCAGCCCTGGTCGTCGCTCAGGTGCAGATGCAGCGTGTTCATCTTGTAGAGCGCCAACTGGTCGACGTAGCGCTTGACTTGGTCCACGGGGAAGAAGTGGCGGGCCACGTCCAGCATGGCCCCGCGGTAGGCGTAGCGCGGGGCGTCCTCGATGGTGCCGCCCGCGATCCGCCACGGGCCGTGCTGCCGCGACGTCCGCTCGACGGCTGCGGGCAGCTGCTGGCGCACCGTCTGGACGCCGTGGAAGAGGCCGGTTCCCGACCAGGAGGTGAGGGTGAGGGAGCGGCGCTCGGAGACCAGCCGGTAGCCCTCGCCGCCGAGGGCCTTCTCGGCGCTCCCGGTGCTGACGCGCAGCCGGATGCCGTCGCCGCCCGGGCGGTCGGTCACGGGCAGCCGGAAGCCGGTGGCGGGGCGGAGCAGCCGCGCGAGGTACTCGCCGACGCGCCGCTCCTCGGGGCGGGGGCCGACCCGGATGCGGGTCTTGGCGGTGATCTCGTAACCGGGCCCGGACGCCTCGGCCTTCAGGGGCGCGGGGATGATCCGGCCGAGCGGGGTGGGCGCGGGCAGAGGCTCGCTCCCGCCGCCCGGCGCGGCGGCCGCGGTCGAGAGGCCGGCGGCGATGAGGAGCAGTGCACCGATGACACGTGTCGGTCTGTGGTCCTTTCTCACAAGCGGGTCCCTTCGACGGGCAACGCGGATGTGACGTGGTCGAACCGTCACCATGCGTACCGCGCACCCCAGGCCGGGTCAAGGTGTAGACCACCTGACCAGGGTCGCGGTGCGAGAATCGCCGCATGGCGGAAATCATCCAGCGTGACGGGACCTGGACCTTCGACGGAGTGACGCTGCGGCTCGTGCCGGGGCGCGACAAAGGCGTTTCGCTGCTGCGCAAGAGCCTGGGCGAACTCACGCTTCCGCTCCAGGCCTTGGCGGGGGTCGCCTTCGAACAGGGCAAGAAGAGCGGGCGACTTCGGCTGCGCCTGCGCGACGGCGCCGATCCGCTGCTCCAGGCGACGGCGGGCAAGCTCGCTGACGCCTCCGACCCGTACCAGCTCGCGGTGGAGCCCGACCGGTACGGCGTCGCCGAGTACGTGGTCGACGAGCTGCGCAACGCCCTGCTGCTCGAACAGGTCCCGGCCGCGGGCTGTGACGCGTATCTGCTGACCGGCCCGTCCGTGCCGCTCCAGGTGTCCGCGGGCGACGCCACCGTGAGCTTCGACGGGGAGACCGTCCGCCTGGAGTGGAACTGGAAGACGGAGGAGGCCAAGGCCGCCGCGGGCACCCGTACGATCGCGCTCGCCGATGTCGCCGCCGTCGAGTGGCAGCCCGCGATAGGCCTGGAGAACGGCTACCTCCGCTTCACCGTGCGGAACGCGCCGACCAAGGCCCCGCCGAAGTACGACCCGAACTCGGTGGAGCTGTGGGGCTTCAAGAAGGACCCGCTGATGGCCCTGGTCGCGGCGGCCGTCCAGGCCCGGCTCCCGCACCCGGCGCGCCCCACGGCGCAGGCCCCCGCGCCCGAGCAGCTCACGACGACGGCCGCGCCCACCCCCGCGCCGGCCCCCGCGTCGCCGGCCGAGGACGACCACGACGCACTCCTGCGCCGACTGCGGGAGCTGGGCGAGCTGCACCGCGGCGGCATCCTCACGGACGAGGAGTTCGCGGCGGCCAAGCAGGCGGTCCTGAAGCGCATGTGACCCAGGAATCAGCCAGGCAGCCAGCAATCGAGCGAATCCTGCCCGATTCCGGGCAGGATTCTTGCGCAAGGACCCTGTGTAATCCAGGATCAACGGGTGCACGAAGACCTTGTCGATCACCTGACGCGCTCCACCCAGCTCCAGCGCGGCGAAGCGCTCCGGGTGATCCAGGACGTGCTCGCGTACTTCGACGAGACGACCGAGGCGTACGTCCGCCGCCGCCACCGTGAACTCCAGGGTCAGGGCCTGGTGAACACGGAGATCTTCGAGCGGATCGCGGCGGACCTGCGCTACCGCGCCGTGGCACCGCCCGAGCTCTCGCTCAGACAGCTGCGCCGCATCGTCTACGGCTAGACCATCCCCACCACACCCAAGGGACCCTTATGTGCGGAATCGTCGGATATATCGGCAAGCGTGACGTCGCCCCGCTCCTCCTGGAGGGCCTCCAGCGCCTGGAGTACCGCGGCTACGACTCCGCGGGCATCGTCATCACCAGCCCCAAGGCCACCGGCCTGAAGATGGTCAAGGCCAAGGGCCGCGTCCGCGATCTGGAGGCCCGCGTCCCCAAGCGCTTCACCGGCACCACCGGCATCGCCCACACCCGCTGGGCCACCCACGGCGCCCCCTCCGACGAGAACGCCCACCCCCACCTCGACGCCGAGAACAAGGTCGCCGTCGTCCACAACGGCATCATCGACAACGCCACCGAGCTGCGCGCCAAGCTGCTCGCCGACGGCGCGGAGTTCCGCTCGGAGACCGACACCGAGGTGATCACCCACCTCATCGCGCGCTCCGGGGCCGAGACCCTGGAGGAGCGGGTCCGCGAGGCCCTGCGCCACATCGAGGGCACGTACGGCATCGCCGTCATGCACGCCGACTTCAATGACCGCATCGTGGTCGCCCGCAACGGCTCGCCGGTCGTCCTCGGCATCGGCGAGAAGGAGATGTTCGTCGCCTCGGACGTCGCCGCGCTCGTCTCCCACACCCGCCAGGTCGTCACCCTCGACGACGGCGAGATGGCCACCCTCAAGGCCGACGACTACCGCACGTACACCACCGAGGGCTCGAGCACCCAGGCCTCGCCGACCACCGTGGAGTGGGAGGCCGAGTCGTACGACATGGGCGGCCACGACACGTACATGCACAAGGAGATCTTCGAGCAGGCCGACGCCGTGGACCGCGTCCTGCGCGGCCGCATCGACGACCGCTTCTCCACCGTGCACCTCGGCGGTCTGAACCTGGACGCCCACGACGCCCGCAAGGTGCGGCGCGTGAAGATCCTCGGCTGCGGCACCTCGTACCACGCGGGCATGATCGGCGCCCAGATGATCGAGGAGCTGGCCCGCATCCCCGCCGACGCCGAGCCCGCGTCCGAGTTCCGCTACCGCAACGCGGTCGTCGACCCCGACACCCTGTACGTGGCCGTCTCCCAGTCCGGTGAGACGTACGACGTGCTCGCCGCCGTGCAGGAGCTCAAGCGCAAGGGCGCCCGCGTCTTCGGCATCGTCAACGTGGTCGGTTCCGCGATCGCCCGCGAGGCGGACGCGGGCGTGTACGTGCACGCGGGCCCCGAGGTCTGCGTCGTCTCCACCAAGTGCTTCACCAACACCACCGTCGCCTTCGCGCTGCTCGCCCTGCACCTGGGCCGCATCCGGGACCTGTCGGTCGCCGACGGCAAGCGGATCATCGCGGGCCTGCGCGAGCTGCCCGCGCAGATCGAGCAGATGCTGGCGCGCGAGGACGAGATCAAGAAGCTCGCCGCGGAGTTCGCCGAGGCCAAGTCGATGCTGTTCATCGGCCGGGTGCGCGGCTATCCGGTGGCCCGCGAGGCCTCCCTCAAGCTCAAGGAGGTCTCCTACATCCACGCCGAGGCCTACCCCGCGTCCGAGCTGAAGCACGGCCCGCTCGCCCTGATCGAGCCCGCCCTGCCGACGGTCGCGATCGTCCCCGACGACGACCTCCTGGAGAAGAACCGCGCGGCCCTGGAGGAGATCAAGGCCCGCAGCGGCAGGATCCTCGCGGTCGCCCACCAGGAGCAGGAGAAGGCCGACCACACCATCGTCGTGCCGAAGAACGAGGACGAGCTGGACCCGATCCTCATGGGCATCCCGCTCCAGCTCCTCGCCTACCACACCGCCCTGGCCCTCGGCCGGGACATCGACAAGCCGCGGAACCTGGCGAAGTCCGTGACCGTGGAGTAGGCGCCGCGCGCGTGAGTGGCCCCCCGTGCGTGCCACCAAGCACACGGGGGGCCACTCCTTCAGGACCGGGGTCGCCCATTACCCCGGCCCGTGCCTGCCTCAGCCGGTGGCCGTCACCCCCCGGCCGGCAGGACGCCCGGGCAGGGCCGTCGGCCAGTTCGCCAGGGCGGCCGTCGCGCCGTACCAGGCGAGCAGGCCGCCCGCCGCCGCGCACCAGCCGCCCGCCTTGGCCAGGCCGCCGCTGTCGGCGAACCGCGCGACGGCGAGCAGCAGCAGGGCCGCGCACATCAGGGCGTACGTACCGCGCACCAGGGAGGAGCCGCCGGACGCCGCGGTGAGCGTCAGGGCGAGGAGTGCGAAGAGCAGCAGGAACAGACCCTCGGAGTTCGCGGAGATCCGGCTGTCGGCGGAGGCGCCCCAGGTGAACCAGAGCGCGCCGAGCCCGGTGAAGGCGGTGCCGGTGAGCCTCTCCTCGCGCAGCGCGAGGATGCCCACGACGAACAGCGCGATGCCGCCGACATAGGTGGCGAGGGCGACGGCGTCGGCCGCCGTCACGCCGTCGATCACTTCGGTGTGACCGAGGCCGAAGGCCAGCAGGGTGAGTCCGAGAGCGAGCTGACCGAGGGTCGAGGTGCTGCGTCCCGCGGAGACGTCTTTGTCCACGGCGGGCTCCCTTCGTGCAGGTGCGGTGGTGCGGTGCGGTCGCCGGGGACGCGGTGCCCCGGCGACCGGTACGTACCCTTCACAAGGGCACAACCCACCTCTACGCACGAGTAGATTTATGCGCCGCGACACGGGAGTTGACGCCACGACACCCTCATCCCACGGGGGACGGCGGGCCGTTACGGAATGACGACCACGGGCCGTTGCGCACGGCGCGCGAGGCGGCCCGCGACGGATCCGAAGATGCGCCCCACGATGCCGTGCGTCGAGCCGACGACGATGGCGTCCGCGGAGTACTCCCGGCCGACCTCTTCGAGCTCGTGGCAGATGTCGCCGCCGCGCTCGACGAGGATCCAGGGCACTTCCGACAGATACTCCGCACAGGCCAGTTCGAGGCCGAGGACCTCCGTGCGGTGGTCGGGGACGTCCACGAAGACGGGTGGCTCACAGCCCGCCCAGACCGTGGTGGGCAGGCGGTTGGCGACGTGCACGATGATCAGGCCGGAGCCGGAGCGGTGCGCCATGCCGATCGCGTAGGCGAGGGCCCGTTCGCTGGACGTCGAGCCGTCGAAGCCGACGACGACGCCGTGCCGGAAAGCGGGATCGCAGGAATGACGTGGTTCTTCCGCCGCTTGGGGGGTCGTCGTCGGATCGGCGACCTGCCGCTTGCGGTCCGCGGGTTCGGAGAATTCGTGACCGGCCATCGGTGTCTCGGCGAAGGAGTCCTCTGTGGGAGGGTCGGCTTTTTTCGAGTGCTTCGGCGCCCGTGGTGCGGCGCGGTGGATCGGGTCGTGCGCGGATTCCCGGGTGCGGTACGGGGAGCTGGTCGAGCGCGGATCCGGCGCGGGTCGGGCCCTGCGGCCTTCGGCGCACACGGGCCGTCACCGGACGCGTGTCCGGGAATCATCTTCCCAACCCCTTACCCCCAAGGGTACGGCGACACTCCTCTCCTGCCCAGGTCCCGGCCGGGGATCTCCCGGGCCGCGGCAGCGGCTCGCGCTGCCCGCGTGAGGCCTCGGTACGGCCTTCGCACGGCCCCACGGCGTTCACCGGAGCATGCATGAGCGGGGCTCGGATGGCAATGGCAGCTGCCCCGTACAGGCGGTTTGCGCCCGGTTCGCGCGCACTGGCCCCTTCCGGCCAGTGACCGGCCGCATGGCCACGCGTTGAACCCGTGAAACCACTCTTTCGGAGACATCCCCAGGAACAGACACCACGTGCGAAACCACCGCCGCAGGGAGTACGCCGTGCCAGGACCGATCACCGCCGCCCCAGTCGCCGCAGCGACCACCCGACGCCGCGCTCCCGAGGGGGCGCGCGAGCGCCGGGGCCCCGGGACCGCCGGGCCCCGGGGCGCCGAGACCCCGGGGGCGCTCCCGCAGGAGTCGGCGAGCGACGTGGTGCGCTGGGCGGCGTTCTCCTGCGTCCTCGTCCCGGTCGTGCTCGTCGGGTACGGGACCTCGCTGGCCGGGGCGGCCGGTTCGGCCCTGGGACTCGCGGCCGTGACGGGGGTGTGCCGGGTGCTCCTCAGGCAGTCCGAGCGAGGGGCGGAGCGGGCCCTCGTCGAGCGGCGTCCGACCGCCGCCGGACGCCGCGCGGGGGCGGCTCCGGGGGCGCGCCGGGGCGGGCGTCACGCGGGGCCGAACGCGCCGGTTGACTGACTGATTCCGGCGCACTCCCCCATATGTTTTCAGCCAACTTCCGGCTGGTCCGCATTCCCTGGCCGAACGGGGGGTCAACCCACGTCCCACCAGGGGTGAAAGGAGCGAAGAAGGCATCCGCACCCTACGTTGACCGGCCACTGAGGCGAGGCGCACTTCCCTGCACGGCCCGTGAGTGCGACGCTTCGTGATCGAATGCTTCACGCCAAGTTGCCATGTCGACAATGCGCCGGGTGCTGAACTGGTCACGACGGCGTCACACGACGCAGTAGATTCGATCTTGACTGTAGTACGGCGGGGGACTGGTGGAGGACCGAGGGGAAACGTGCAGGAGCGACAGGTCCAGCAAGCACGTCAAGAACAGGGAGCCGCGACGACCGAGGGGGGCTTAGCGCCATGAGCCACGACTCCACTGCCGTGCAGGAAGCCGCGGCGCGGAAACTCTCCGGGCGGCGCCGTAGGGAAATCGTCGCGGTGCTGCTCTTCAGCGGTGGTCCCATCTTCGAGAGTTCCATACCACTCTCCGTGTTCGGCATTGACCGGCAGGACGCGGGAGTGCCCCGGTACCGGCTGCTCGTATGCGCCGGGGAAGAGGGGCCGCTGCGCACCACGGGCGGGCTGGAACTCACCGCGCCGCATGGCCTGGAGGCCATCGCGCGAGCCGGCACCGTCGTCGTCCCGGCCTGGCGGTCGATCACGTCGCCGCCACCGCTGGAGGCACTCGACGCGCTGCGCCGGGCACACGAAGAAGGGGCCCGCATCGTCGGTCTGTGCACCGGCGCGTTCGTCCTGGCCGCGGCCGGTTTACTGGACGGCCGACCGGCGACGACGCACTGGATGTACGCGCCGACGCTCGCCAAACGCTATCCGTCCGTCCACGTCGACCCGCGCGAGCTGTTCGTCGACGACGGGGACGTACTCACATCGGCCGGAACCGCGGCCGGAATCGATCTCTGTCTGCACATCGTGCGCACGGATCACGGCAATGAGGCGGCGGGCGCTCTCGCCCGCAGGCTCGTCGTGCCACCGCGCCGCGCGGGCGGCCAGGAGCGCTACCTGGACAGGTCGCTCCCGGAGGAGATCGGCGCCGACCCGCTGGCCGAGGTGGTCGCCTGGGCGCTCGAACACCTCCACGAGCAGTTCGACGTGGAGACGCTCGCCGCCCGCGCCTATATGAGCCGCCGCACCTTCGACCGGCGCTTCCGCTCGCTCACGGGGAGCGCTCCCCTGCAGTGGCTGATCACCCAGCGGGTGCTCCAGGCGCAGCGGCTCCTGGAGACCTCGGACTACTCCGTGGACGAGGTGGCCGGGCGCTGCGGCTTCCGCTCGCCCGTCGCGCTGCGCGGCCACTTCCGGCGCCAGCTCGGCTCCTCGCCGGCCGCCTACCGGGCCGCGTACCGGGCCCGCAGGCCGCAGAACGAGCGCGGTCTGGACGGCACCGCCGGAGCGCCGGGCGCCCCGGCGGGCCTGCCCGGCGCGCCCACCGTGGTCTCGGCGGACGGGCCTGGCGGCCCGGGAGGGCACAGCTCCGCGCCGGGCCCCAATCCGGGCATGTCCCCGGGTCCGGTCCCGGCCCAGACCCGGCGTACGGCGGCGGCCGGCGCCTTCGGGGCCTCGGCCTCCCTGGCGATGGACACGGGCAAGCAGCACGCCGACGTGTACGCGCCGGGACGCACGCCGCTCCCCGGTCAGAGGAGCGCGCCGTAGGGTTGGGCGCATGAACGATCGCATGGTGTGGATCGACTGCGAGATGACCGGGCTCTCGCTGACGGATGACGCACTTATCGAGGTGGCCGCCCTGGTCACCGACTCGGAACTGAACGTACTCGGCGAAGGTGTGGACATTGTGATCCGCCCGCCGGACGGAGCGCTGGAGACCATGCCCGAGGTGGTGCGGCAGATGCACACCACCTCGGGGCTCCTGGACGAGCTGTCCGGCGGCACCACGCTCGCCGCCGCCGAGGAGCAGGTCCTCGACTACATCCGTGAGCACGTGAAGGAGCCCCGCAAGGCCCCGCTGTGCGGCAACTCGGTCGGCACGGACCGCGGCTTCCTGCTGCGGGACATGCCGACCCTGGAGAACTTCCTGCACTACCGGATCGTCGACGTCTCCTCGGTCAAGGAGCTGGCCCGGCGCTGGTATCCGCGGGCGTACTTCAACAGCCCGGACAAGAACGGCAACCACCGGGCGCTCGCCGACATCCGCGAATCCATCGCCGAGCTGCGCTACTACCGCGAGGCGATCTTCGTCCCGCAGCCGGGCCCGGACTCGGACACGGCGAAGTCGATCGCGGCGAAGCACGTACTGCCCGCAGGTTAGGCGGCCCGAAGGGCCCGGTGTACGGGGTCCGGGAAAGGGGTGCGCGAGCACCCCTTCGGACCCTGTACACTTTTTCTCGGCCGGTCAGAAGAACGACAAAAGACCGGCTCATGGTGGGTGTAGCTCAGTTGGTAGAGCACCTGGTTGTGGTCCAGGTGGCCGCGGGTTCAAGTCCCGTCACTCACCCTGATCGGCGAAGGCCGGTCCGCTTCGGCGGACCGGCCTTCGTCACGTTCGGGCCGGGCCGCCCGGGCCGGGGCCCGCGCGTCAGGACGACGCGCGGTGGACCAGCTCCGTCGGCAGCACGATCTGCCTGCGGGCCAGCCGGCGGGCCGCCGCCGGACGGGGGTCGGCGATCTCGGCGAGCAGGACGTCCGTCATCGTGCGGCCCATCTCCACTATGGGCTGGCGCACACTCGTCAGCGGCGGATCCATGTGGCGGGCGATCGCCGAGTCGTCGAAGCCGACCAGGGCCACGTCGTCCGGTATGCGGCGGCCCGCCCGGCGCAGGACCTGACGGGCGCCCGCCGCCATCACGTCCGACGCGGCAAAGACCGCGTCCAGGTCCGGCCTGCGCGCGAGGAGGTCCGCCATGGCGCGGCGGCCGCCCTCCTCGGTGAAGTCGGCGGGCGCCGTCAGGGCCTCGTCCGGCGCGTGCCCGGCCTCCGCCAGGGCGTCGCGGTAGCCGTCGAGGCGCCGCTGGGCCCCGTACACGTCCAGGCGGCCGGTGATCGTGGCTATCCTGCGGCGGCCCCGGGCCACCAAATGGGTGACGGCGGCGCGGGCCCCCGCGAAGTTGTCCGAGTCCACCGAGGCCAGCGGCTCGTCGGCGCGGCGGCGGCCACTGATCACCGCCGGTATCTCCAGCTGCTGGAGCAGGTCGGGCAGCGGGTCGTCCGCGTGCACCGACACCAGCAGGACCCCGTCCACGCGGTGCGCCGACAGATACTGGGCCAGACGGCGGCGCTCCCGGTCACCGCCCGCGAAGGTCAGCAGGAGCTGCAGATCGGTGTCCGCGAGCGCGGCCCCCACCCCGTGGATGATGTCCGAGAAGTACGGCTCGGCGAAGAACCGCGACTCGGGCTCGGGGACGACCACGGCGATCGAGTCCGTACGGTTCGCGGCGAGCGCCCGGGCCGCCGTGTTCGGCACGTACCCCAGCTCGGCGACGGCCTCCTCGACGGCGGCGCGGGTGTGCGCGCTCACCCGGGGCGAGCCGTTGATCACCCGGGACACCGTCCCGCGGCCGACGCCCGCGCGCGCGGCCACCTCTTCCAGCGTGGGCCGCCCCCCGCCGCGCCCCTTGGGCTGACGACTCCCCATCAGTGCCTCCCCATGACGCGAAATCTAACAGCCGGGCCCCCGGCCACCAGCGGCGCCGCCGACGGCCCGCAACTCCTGCCGTCCGGTGCCTTGACACCCCCGCAGCGAGCCGCAACTCTTCAAGGCATCAAATATGGGAGCGCTCCCACTCTACTCGGCTCTTTCACGATCCGCACGTTCCGTCCCGAGCCGTTCCTCTCCAACTCATGACTCTCACAGGGCAGTTGACCGGTGGTCGGTACGTCGGAGCACTAGGAGGACACCATGCGCCACAGGACCCGCCGCAGGACGCATGACCGGACTCGCTACAAGACTCGAATGCCCCGTACGGCCGTGGTGCTCGCGGCCGTGGCCGCGCTCGCCGGGGGAGCGCTCACCGGCTGCGCGCAGGACGCCGACGACAAGGACGCCGGTGGCTCATCGGGCGGCGGGGGCGGGGGCGGCAAGGGGAAGACGACCCTGACCATCGGTGTGTTCGGCGCCTTCGGCCTGCAGGAGGCCGGTCTCTACGAGGAGTACGAGCGGCTCCACCCGGACATCGACATCAAGCAGAACTCCGTACAGCGCAACGAGAACTACTGGCCCGCGCTGCTCACCCATCTGAGCAGCGGCAGCGGCCTGTCCGACATCCAGGCCGTGGAGGTCGGCAACGTCGCCGAGCTGACCGGCGGCCACGCGGACAAGCTGGTGGACCTCGGCAGGACCTCCGGCGTCGACAAGAGCGCCTACCTCGACTGGAAGTGGAAGCAGGGCACCACAGAGGACGGGAAGACCATCGCCCTCGGCACCGACATCGGCCCGACCGGCATCTGCTACCGCAAGGACCTGTTCGAGAAGGCCGGGCTCCCCACGGACCGCGAGGCGGTGAGCAGGCTGTGGGCCGGGGACTGGGACAAGTACCTGCGGGCGGGCGAGCGCTTCAAGGAGAAGGCGCCCAAGGGCACCGCCTTCGTGGACGGCGCGACGGGCGTGATGGCCGCCGTGCACGCCTCCGGCACGCAGAAGTTCTACGACGCCGACGGCGAGCTCGTCTACAAGGACAGCCCGGCGGTCAAGGAGGGCTGGGACCTCGCGGCGCGGTTCGCCGAGGCCGGTCTCACCGCGAAGCTCCAGCAGTTCCAGCCCAGTTGGGACCAGGCGTTCGCCAACGGCTCCTTCGCCACGGTGACCTGCCCGCCCTGGATGCTCGGCTACATCAAGGACAAGGCGGGCGCCGGGGCCAAGGACCAGTGGGACGTCGCCGCCGCGCCCAGGCCCGGCAACTGGGGCGGCTCCTTCCTGACCGTGCCGGAGGCGGGCGACCACAAGGAGGAGGCGGCGAAGCTCGCGGCCTGGCTGACCGCGCCGAAGCAGCAGGCCAGGCTGTTCGACGAGCGGGCCAGCTTCCCGAGCGCGAGCGCGGCGTACGACCTGCCCGCCGTGAAGGACGCCAAGAACCCCTACTTCGGCGGCGCGCCCGTGGGCCGGATCTTCTCCAGGGCGGCCGAGGACGTGCCCGTACAGCCCATCGGCCCCAAGGACGGGATCATCTCCCAGTACCTCGCGGACACCGGGATGCTCGGCGTCGACCAGAAGGGCACCTCGCCCGACAAGGCCTGGGGCAAGGCCGTGAAGACCATCGACAACGCGCTGGACCAGTGACCCGGTGACCGACCTTCCGAGTGACGCCCAGACGGCCGTGTCCTCCGCCCCGTCGGCGGACACGGCCCGGGACGAGCGCCGCCGGGCGCGGCGCAGCCGCCTCTACCGCTGGGACGTGCGGTTCAGTCCCTACGCGCTCATCGCGCCGTTCTTCCTCTTCTTCGTCGCCTTCGGGCTCTTTCCGCTGCTCTACACGGGGTGGGCCTCGCTGCACCGGGTGGAGCTCGGCGCGCCCACCGACATGGAGTGGGTGGGTCTGCGCAACTTCTCGCGCCTCCTCGACGACGACTTCTTCTGGAACGCGCTGCGCAACACCTTCACCATCGGACTCCTCTCCACGGTGCCGCAGCTGCTCATGGCGCTCGGGCTCGCCCACCTCCTCAACTACCGGCTGCGCGGGTCCATGTTCTTCCGGGTGGCGATCCTCACTCCCTATGCCACGTCCGTGGCCGCGGCGACGCTCGTGTTCGTGCTCATGTTCAGCAGGACGGATCACGGGCTGATCAACTGGGGGCTCGGGCTCTTCGGGATCGACGCCGTGGACTGGCAGAACGGCGACTGGACGGCGCAGCTCGCGGTGTCCGCGATCGTGATCTGGCGGTGGACCGGCTACAACGCGCTGATCTACCTCGCCGCGATGCAGGCCGTCCCGCACGATCTCTACGAGTCGGCGGCGCTCGACGGGGCGAGCCGCTGGCAGCAGTTCCTGCATGTGACGGTGCCGTCGCTGCGGCCCACGATCCTCTTCACCTGCGTGGTGTCGACGATCGGGGCGACGCAGCTCTTCGGTGAGCCGCTCCTCTTCAGCCAGGGCGCGAGCCCCACCGGTGGCTCGGACCACCAGTTCCAGACGCTCGGTCTGTATCTGTACGAGCAGGGCTGGTTCAACCAGCACCTCGGGCGGGCCTCGGCGATCGCCTGGACCATGTTCCTCCTTCTGGTGCTGATCGGCCTGGTCAACTGGGCGGTCAGCCGGTGGATCCGCAAGAGCGCGTGAGGGGATGACATGACCGACGTGACGCAGACACACCGTGCGCCGCGCACCGGCGGGCGTGGGTCCGGTCCGGCGCGGCTCAGGCGCGGCCCGCTGCGGCGCGGGCGCGGCCCGGGCAAGCGCGGGGCCGGACGGCAGCTGCACGGCGGGAAGCTGACCTACGCCGTGCTCGTCCTCTTCACCATCGGCTCGCTCTTCCCGCTGGTGTGGACGGCGATCGCCGCGTCCCGGACCAATACGCGCCTCGCCCAGACACCGCCCCCGTTCTGGTTCGGCGGGAATCTCTTCAAGAACCTCGAGATCGCCTGGACCGACGCCAACATGGGCACCGCCCTGCTCAACACGCTGGTGGTGGCGGGCACGATCACCATCGGTACGGTGCTCTTCTCCACCCTCGCGGGCTTCGCCTTCGCCAAGCTGCGCTTCCGCTTCCGCGGCCTGCTGCTGCTTCTGGTGATCGGCACGATGCTGGTGCCGCCGCAGCTCAGCGTCGTACCGCTGTTCATGATGATCGCCGAGTTCGGGTGGACCGATCAGCTCCAGTCGGTGATCCTGCCGACGCTTGTCAGCGCCTTCGGGGTGTTCTTCATGCGGCAGTACCTCATCGAGGCGCTGCCCACCGAGCTGATCGAGGCGGCACGGGTGGACGGGGCCGGCAGTCTGCGGCTGATCTGGCACGTGGTCTTCCCGGCGGCGCGGCCCGCGATGGCCGTGCTCGCCATGCTGACCTTCGTCATGGCGTGGAACGACTTCTTCTGGCCGATCATCGCGCTCACCCAGGGCGGCGAGCCCACCGTGCAGGTCGCCCTCGCCGGGCTCGGCCGGGGGCAGATCCCCGACCAGTCCGTGATCATGGCGGGCGCGCTGCTCGGCACGCTGCCGCTGCTGCTCGCCTTCGTCCTGTTCGGCAAGCAGATCGTGGGCGGGATCATGCAGGGCGCCGTCAAGGGGTGAGCCCCTCCCTTCCCGTCCGTCCACTCCCCCATCCGTACGAACCATGGGAGCGCTTCCATGCCTGCTGCGAACCTGTCGTTTCCCCCCGGCTTCCTGTGGGGTGCCGCGACCGCCGCGTACCAGATCGAAGGGGCCGCGCGGGAGGACGGCAGGACCCCGTCGATCTGGGACACCTTCAGCCATACGCCGGGCAAGGTGCTCGGCGGCGACACCGGGGATGTCGCCTGCGACCACTACCACCGGTGGCGCGAGGACGTGCGGCTCCTGGCGGACCTCGGGATCAAGGCCTACCGCTTCTCGGTGTCCTGGCCCCGGGTGCAGCCCACCGGGCGCGGGCCCGGCGTGCAGCGCGGCCTCGACTTCTATCGCGCGCTCGTCGACGAGCTGCTCGCGCACGGCATCACGCCGATGGTCACGCTCTACCACTGGGACCTGCCCCAGGAGCTCGAATCCGCCCTCCCCGGCACGGCGGGCCCCGCGGGCGGCGGCTGGCCGGAACGGGAGACCGCCCACCGCTTCGCGGAGTACGCCGGGATCGTGGCCGGGGCGCTCGGCGACCGCGTGGAGCTGTGGACGACCCTCAACGAACCCTGGTGCAGCGCCTTCCTGGGCTATGGCTCGGGGGTGCACGCCCCCGGGCGCACCGACCCCGCGGCCGCCCTGCGCGCGGCCCATCACCTCAACCTCGCGCACGGCCTGGGCGCCGGGGCGCTGCGCGCGGCGCTGCCCGCCCGCGCCCGGATCGGGGTGAGCCTCAACCCGAGCGCGGTGCGCCCGCTCACCTCCTCGTCCGCCGATCTGGACGCGCGGCGCCGGATCGACGCGCTCGCCAACCGGGTCTTCACCGGGCCGATGCTGCGCGGTGCGTACGACGACGATCTGCTCGCGGACACCGCGCGGGTGACGGACTGGGCCTTCGTGCGCGACGGTGATCTGGACGTCACGCGGCAGCCGCTGGACTTCCTCGGCATCAACTACTACTCCCCCGCTGTCGTGTCGGCCGCCTCGCCCTCCGGTGCCCCGCGCCACGACGGGCACGGGGGCGGCGGCCACTCCCCCTGGCCGGGCGCGGACTCCCTGGTCTCCTTCCACCGCGCGCCCGGCGAACTCACCGCCATGGACTGGCCGGTGGACCCCACAGGACTGAAGGACCTTCTCCTCGAATACACCGCTCAGGCCCCCGGGGTTCCGCTCTATGTGACGGAGAACGGCGCCGCCTACGACGACAAGCCCGAGGGCGGCGCGGTCCACGACCCCGACCGGGTGCGCTACCTGCACGGACATCTGTCCGCCGTGCACGCGGCGATCCTGGAGGGCGCCGACGTCCGCGGCTACTTCCTGTGGTCGCTCATGGACAACTTCGAGTGGGCGTACGGCTACAGCAAGCGCTTCGGCGCGGTGTACGTCGACTACGAGACCCAGCGGCGGACGCCCAAGTCGAGCGCCCGCTGGTACGCGAAGGTCGCCGCGAGCGGGGAGCTGCCGCAGCCCGCCCCCGAGGCCTGAACAGGGACGCGCCCCGGCCGTGGGGGGGGTGACGGCCGGGGCACGCGTTCCCGTGGGGGGATCCGTGCAGCACGTTAGCCCTGCTCCGGGGCGCCGAAGCGGTCCTTATGCCGGACTTAAGGAAGGCATCGGGGCTCGTTAAGGCCGGGCGGGCCGGGCGGGAGCGCCCCCCGAAGGGGCCTATCGCGTCGGGGTGCGGCGTCGGCGGCGTACCATCGCGCGCGCCGCCCGCCGCCCCACCGACGGCCGGACGGCGCCCCGCTGGAGCCAGAGCCGCACCTCGGTGCCGCCGAGGACCGAGCGGCCGATCCGTACGTCGCCGCCGGTCGACTCGGCGAGGCGGCGCGCGATGTCGAGGCCGAGCCCGGTCGAGCCGACCACACCGCCCGCGTCGTCGTCCGTGCCGTCCGTACCGTTCAGACCGTTCAGACCGTCGGTGCTGTCCGTGCCGCCGGAGTTGCCCCGTGCGAGGGCCGCCTTGGGGTCGGCGATGCCGTCGCCCGCGTCGGAGACGAGCACGATCACCGCGTCCTCGCCGCTGTGCACGTCCACGGCGAACGCGGCGCCCTCCCGGGTGTGCCGGAAGACGTTGCCGAGCAGCGCGTCGAGCGCGGCGACCAGATCGGCCCGCGCCACCGGTATCCACACCGGCCGCTCCACGCCCGCGACGCGCGCCTCGCGCCCCTCGTCCTCGGCGAGCGCCGACCAGAACTCCATGCGCTCGCGGATCACTTCGGCGGCGTCGCAGCCCGCGCCGTGCCGCCCGGCGACCGTGCGCGGCTTGGCGTCGCGGGCCGTACGGATGATCGTGTCGACCTCGCGCTCCAGCTTCTCCACGGCGATCCGGGTCTGCTCGGCAGCGGGCCCGTCACCGAGGGACGCGGCGTTGAGCCGCAGCACGGTCAGCGGGGTGCGCAGGCGGTGCGACAGGTCGGCGGCCAGCTCCCGCTCGTTGGCGAGGAGGTGGACGACCTGGTCGGCCATGGAGTTGAACGCCACGGCGGCGAGCCGCAGTTCGGTGGGCCCCTCCTCCGGCACGCGCGCGGTGAGCCTGCCCTCGCCCAGGTCGCGGGCGGCGCCGACCAGGCGCCTCGCGGGCTGGACCATGCGGACGCCGAGCCGGTCCGCGACGGCCACCGAGCCGATGACGAGCCCGACACCGACGCCGGCGAGCACCAGCCAGGCCGTGGTCACGCCCTTGCTGACCTCGCTCTCCGGCACGTGGATCTCGACGACGGCGATCTCTCCGGAGCCGATGGCGAAGGGCTGGAGCAGCGCGTAGCCCCCGGACACGGTGACGGTCCTGGCCCGGCCCTGCTCGCGCGTGGAGGCGACGTCGTGGGGGTGGGCGCGGCGGTCGCCGATGGTCAGCGCGGGGTGCGCCCCGACGGCCGGGACGTGCACGGCCATGCGCCCGTCGCCGCCCGCCTCGGAGGTGGCGACGGCCCGGGTGAGCTCGGCGCGGTCGGTGGTGATGGAGAGCGTGGGGCCCATTCCGGCGGCGTGCCGCTCGGCGTTGGAGAAGGCGCGGTCGCGGGCCATCTCCTGGATGACGAGGCCCAGCGGGATGGCGAAGGCCGCCACGACCATCGTCGTGACGGCCAGGCACACCTTCACGAGCGCCCACCTCACAGCGGCGGCTCCAGCTTCACGCCGACGCCCCGCAGGGTGTGCAGATAGCGTGGGCTCGCCGCGGTCTCCCCCAGCTTGCGGCGCAGCCAGGACAGGTGGACATCGATGGTCTGGTCGTCGCCGTAGCTCTGCTGCCACACCTCGGCGAGGAGTTCCTTGCGCGCCACGACGACGCCGGGCCGCCCGGCGAGGAACGCGAGCAGGTCGAACTCGCGCCGGGTCAGGTCGAGCGACGCGCCGTCCAGCTCGGCCTGGCGGCGCAGCGGGTCGATGGCGAGGCCGCCGACGCGCAGCACCCGGCTCGCCGGTGACGCGCCGGAGCCGCGGGCGCGGCGCAGCACGGCGGTCATGCGCGCGGAGAGGTGCTCGACGGAGAAGGGCTTGGTCAGATAGTCGTCGGCGCCGTCGTTGAGGAGCCGGACGATCTCCGCCTCGTCGTCGCGCGCGGTCGCCACGATCACGGGTACGTCGGTGACGCCGCGCAGCATCTTGAGCGCCTCGGCACCGTCCAGGTCGGGCAGCCCGAGGTCGAGGATCACCACGTCGAACCGGAAGTGGGCGACCTCGCGCAGCGCCTCCAGGGCGGTGCCGACGCTCCGTACGGTGTGGGAGGCGTCGGACAGATGCCGGATGAGGGCCGAGCGGACGAACTGGTCGTCCTCGACGACGAGCACACGAGCCATGGGCGGCACCGTACGCCATGCGGACGGCACCGGTGCCCCGAGGGACTTTTGGCCCGGACATGGGCGTCATGTCCCCCACTGTGCCTGTGATTTCTGGTCACGGCGGTGACGGTGGGGCACCATGGCCCGCTATGCGCAGAGGTCTCCTGCACGCCGGCGCGTGGTCGCTCGCCACGGGCGCGGCGGTCACGCTGTCGTGGTGGGGCGTGCACACCGTGATGGCGGGCACGGCCTACGATCCGCCGCGCGCCCTCCCGCTCGCGGCGGAGCACCCGGAGGACGCGGTGTCGTCGTCCACGCACCGGCCCGAACCGGAGCCCCGCTCACGGCCTTCGAGGCCCGCGCGGTCCGCCGCCGCCCCCGAGCCGTCGCGGAAGCGGCCCGAGCCGCGGGACCCGGCGCCCCGGACGTCGCCTCCGCCCGAGTCCGCCCACGGCCGGGTGAAGACCTACTCCACCGACGGCGGCCGCGTCGTGTTCGACCTCGGCGGGGACGCCGCCACGCTGGTGTCGGCGTCGCCCGCGACGGGCTGGTCGATGCGGGTGTGGAAGGCCCCGGCGTGGATCCGGGTGGAGTTCACGTCGGGCGCGGACCGCGTCTCGGTGTTCTGTACGTGGCACGACCACGCGCCGCGGGTCGACGTCACCGCGTACTGAGCCACGGCCCGGGGCGCGCTCAGCGGAACACGGAGGGCGGCGGCGCGGGCGAGGCCACCGCGCTCGCGTCCGTGACGGCGGCCGCCCCGCCGCCGAAGTCGACGAGGGCGCGCCCGTGTTCGACACGCGCCGGGTGCGGGTCGCTCGCGCTGCGCCGGGTCAGCTCGGCGATGGGCAGGGGGCGCGCGGAGGCGAGAAGCACCGCGTTGCCGAAGCGCTTGCCGCGCAGCACGGCGGGGTCGGCGACGAGGGCCAGCTCGGGGAAGACGGCGGCGGCGGTGGCGAGTTGGCCGCGCAGATAGCCGAGCGGCGGGCCGTCGGCGAGGTTGGCGGCGTAGTGGCCTTCGGCCTTCAGGACGCGGCGTACGTCGCCGAGGAACTCCACGGACGTCAGATGCGCGGGGGTGCGGGCGCCGCTGAACACGTCGGCGATCACCAGGTCCGCCCAGCCGTCCGGCACCTTGGCGAGCCCCTCGCGGGCGTCGGCACCGCGCACGCGCACGCGTGCCTGCGGGTCGAGCGGCAGTACGCGGCGCACCAGGCTCACGAGGACGGTGTCGCGCTCGACGATCTGCTGGGTGGAGCGGGGGCGCGTGGCGGCTATGTAGCGGGCGAGGGTGAAGGCGCCGCCGCCGAGGTGCAGCACGTGCAGGGGGGCTCCGGGCGGGGCGGCGAGGTCGGCGATGTGGCCGAGCCTGCGCTGGTACTCGAAGTCGAGGTGCGCCGGGTCGTCGAGGTCGACGTGCGACTGGGGTGCGCCGTCGATGACGAGGGTCCAGGCCCGGGGGCGGTCCCGGTCGGGCAGCAGCTCGGCGAGGCCGCCGTCGACCTCCTCGACCACGGCTTCCCGTGCCGCGTCCCGGCTCCGCCTGTTCCTCGCCATCCGGCCATTATCGCCGGGGCGACCCGGTCCCGCCCTCGCGGGGCGCCCCGGACCCGCCCCTTCCCGCTCCGGGGGCTGCCGCCCCCGTCCCCCCGCCTTTTCGGCGCTCCGCGCCTCGTCCTCAAACGCCGGACGGGCTGGATAGGTCGCCGGTGCGGACCGCATCCCGTCCGCGGCCCGCAGGGGGCCTCCGGCCCGCACCGGAGACTTTCAAGCCCGTCCGGCGTTTGAGGACGAGGCCGAAGGCCGATGAGGGCCGCACAGCCTCAACGGCAGTTGTCGGCCGCCTCGATCATGCGCTGGGCCTCGCCCAGGGCCGCGCGCAGGGCGTCGGGGTCCGTCACCGGGTCCGCCGCGCCCGGGGGCAGCAGCCAGCCGGTGCCCGCGACGGGGGGCGGGGGCGTCGGGTCCTGGGCGTCGGTGCCGGGTCCGGTGAAGGTCTGGGTGCAGGCGCTGCCCGGCAGGTCCCACGCGGCCGCCGTGCCGGGCGGCACCAGGAAGCCGAGGGTGTCGCAGCCGCCGTCGTGCAGGACGGGCCCCACGGTCTCCTCCCCCGCGCCCCGGCGCAGGATGTCGACGGCTTCGAGGCCCTGCCGCGCGGGCACGGTCACCAGGTCGCAGTGCTCGTGAGGGGGGTGGGCGACACCGGACGCGGCGTACGGGGTGTGGGGGTTGTACGGGACGTAGGCGGTGTGCGCGGTATGCGGGGCGGACGGGGCGTGGCGTACGTACGGCTCGTGGCTCCGGGGCCCGGAGTGGGCGGGGCCACGCGGATCGCCGCCGCCGGGCCCGGCGCTGCGGTCCTGGCTCGGCCAGTGCCGCGCCGTGGTCAGTGAGCCCCCAGATTCGCTGTTCTCCATGCCGACCTCCAACAAGGGAACCCCTCCTCGCCAGGGCGGAAGCCGCTTCGCTCCCTCTCCGCACTGGTTCAACGCGCGACCGCGTCAACGGCTACGGCGCCACGCCGCCGTAATGGATGGCAGATGATGGCAGATCACGGGTGAGATATCCGGTTTGTAGCCAAACTCCACGTCGTCGCCGGGTCACAGAGGGTACTTTCTTGCTCCGCCGGGACACGGCCGGACCACGGGGCAGCGCGGGGGCGGGACGCGCGGCGCGGGACTCCAGCGGTTCGTCGGCACGGTCCCACGAGAGGGCCTCGGTCCCCACGAGAGGATCCGGCATGGCGTCGTCTTCCAGGGCTTCGTCCACCCCGCCGCCGCGGCCGAACCTCGCCTTCAGGCGGCTGCGCGGGCAGCGCTCGCCGGGCGAGTTCGCGGCCCTGGTACGGCGCGCCGCGCGCGAGATCGGCGAGCGGGTCAGCTGCGACGCGCGGTACGTCGGCCGCGTCGAGGCGGGCGAGATCCGCTGTCCCAACTACGCGTACGAGCGGGTGTTCCTGCACATGTTCCCCGGCCGGACCCTGACGGACCTCGGCTTCGCCCCGCGCTCGGCGGTCCGCGGCCGGGGGGCGCGCACGGACGCCGAAGCGCCCACGGCGCACGCCCTGAGCGGCATCCCCGCCCAGGGCGGATTCGAGCACCACGAACAGAACCACTGCGACGAGGAGAGCGACGTGCGGCGTCGCGCATTCATGACCAGCGGCACAGCCACCGTGGCGGCCGCATCACTGACGGCGCTGCCCCTGAGCGGCACCGCCGAGGCCGCTGCGGGCACGGTCCCCCGCCCCCGCACGGCGGGCGAGGCCGAGGCCCTTGCGGTGGAGGAGGCGGTCCGCCGGATCCGGCTGCTCGACGACCGGCACGGCGCCGACGGCCTCTACCGGCGCGCCGCCACCCCGCTGCGCACCGCCTACGCCCTGCTCGACGCGGGCACCTCGCGGCAGGCCACGGCGGACCGGCTCTACGCCGGCGCGGGCGAACTGGCCATCTCCGTGGGCTGGCTGGCGCACGACTCGGGCCGCTTCGACGACGCGCGCTCGCACTACGCGGAGGCGCTCGCGACGGCCCGGATGGCCGGGGACCCCGCTCTTGAGGCGCACGCCTTCTGCAACTCGGCGTTCCTCGCGCGCGACGCCGGGCGCCCGCGCGAGGCGGTGCGGGCGGCGCAGGCCGCCGCGCGGGCCGCCCGGCACGTCGCGTCGCCCCGGCTCCTGTCGCTGATCGCGCTGCGCGAGGCGGGCGGCTGGGCGGGGCTCGGCGACCGCGCGGGCTGCGAGCGGGCCCTCTTCCAGGCGCACGCCCTGTTCGACCGGGGTCCGGGCGCGCAGGACCCGGAGTGGATGACGTTCTACGGGCCCGCCGAGCTGGCGGGCCTGGAGGCGCAGTGCTGGTCGGCGCTCGGCCACTGGGAGCGCGCCTCGCGGCACGCGCACCGGGCGGCGGACGTGGCGGCGGCGCAGACGCCCGAGTTCACCCGGAACATCGCCCTGTACACCGCCGAGCTGGCCGACGACCTGGCCCGCGCGGGCCGCCCGGACGAGGCCGCGGCGGCGGGTCTGCGGGTCCTCGCGCTGCTCGACGAGGTCCAGTCGTCCCGCATCCAGGGGATGCTCGCCACCACCGCGCGCGTGCTGCTCCCGCACCGGCGCGCCGCCGGGGTGACCGACTTCCTCGCGCACCACGCGTCCCGCGCGCGCGGGTGACGGTGCGCCCGCTCAGCCGCCGAGGTGCCCGGTCTCGTTCCAGGACTCGAGCGCGGGCTCCCCGTACGCCCAGCCCAGGACCGAGAGGGACGTCGGGTTGAGCCGGATGCGGGAGGCGAAGGAGATGTCGTAGCCGAGCCAGCGGGCGCCGATGGCGCGCAGGATGTGGCCGTGGGCGAAGACGAGCACGTCGCGGTCGGCGCCGCGGGCCCAGTCGATCACCTCGTCCGCGCGCGCGGAGACCTGCGCCAGCGTCTCGCCGTCCGGTACGCCGTCGCGCCAGATGAACCAGCCGGGCCTGATCGCCTGGATGTCGGCCGGGGTCAGACCGTCGTACGCGCCGTAGTCGAACTCCATCAGGGCGTCCCACTCCGCCGCCCGGTCGCCGAAGCCGGCCAGCTCGCACGTCTCCCGCGCGCGGGACAGCGGGCTGGTGCGCACCTCGACGCCGGGGAGGCCGTCGTAGGGCGCCCGGTGCAGCCGCTCGCCGAGCAGCTTGGCGCCGCGCCTGCCCTCGTCGAGGAGCGGGATGTCGGTCCTGCCGGTGTGCTTGCCGGACAGCGACCACTCCGTCTGTCCGTGCCGGGCCAGCAGGATGCGCGGTGCCATGAGGGGCCTTCCTAGGAGGAGCGGGGAGCAGTGGGGAGCGGCGAGGGCGAAGCGATTTGCCGGAAATCAGCTAGGACAAAAGCGGACAAGTGATCGTCCGCTCCCTCATGTGCCCTTCTGTTTCCCTCCATCATCACTCACGCGCGCGAAGAGCAACCCGCACGCCGATCTCTGCGTCTTTGACCACCAGGGGATGGCTCGTCCGCGTTCGCGTACGCCGTAAAGTGACCCAGCGGCCGTACGCCGCGACAACTGAGCGAGAACAGCGCGAAATGAGATGGGGGATCCACCGGATGCCGCAGACCGAGGCACAGGGCGCCGGCAACGGCGGCATATCCGGGCACCGGGTACGGGGTGTACCCGGCCTCCGCCTGCGCTGGTGGACCGAGCTGCCGCTGATCCTCCTGGTGTACGGAGCCTACTCGGCGGGCCGCCTGCTGGCGCGCGGCGACGTGACGACGGCCGTCGACCACGGCCTGTCCATCCTGCGGGTCGAGAAGGCCCTGAACCTGAACCTCGAACACCCCCTGAACCGGCTGTTCACCGCCCACGCCTCCCTCGGCGTCCCGGCCGACTTCTGGTACGCGTCGCTGCACTACCTGGTCACCCCGCTGATCCTGATCTGGATGTTCCGCAGCCGGGCCGTGCACTACGCCGCGGCCCGCACCTGGCTGATGGTCTCCACGCTCATCGGTCTGATCGGCTTCTCCTTGATGCCGACCTGTCCGCCGCGCCTGCTCGACTCCGGTCACGGGTTCGTCGACACCATGGCGCAGTACAGCGACTGGGGCTGGTGGGGCGGCCAGGCCAGCGCCCCGCGGGGCCTGGGCGGCATGACCAACCAGTACGCGGCGATGCCGAGCCTGCACGTCGGCTGGTCCCTGTGGTGCGGCGTGATGCTGTGGCGGTACGGACGCGGCCCGGTGGCGAAGACGGCGGCGGTCGCCTATCCGCTGCTGACCACGATCGTCGTGATGGGCACCGCCAACCACTACTTCCTGGACGCGGTCGCGGGCGTCGCCGTGATGCTCGTGGGGCTGCTCCTGGTCAAGCCGGTGCGCAGGCTCGCCGAGCGGGTCACGGCGCGGCTGCGGCCCGTCGTCGCGGCGGCGCTGCCCGGCCGGTCCGGGTCCGGCTCCGGGGCCGGGGCCGGGTCCGCGTCCGACGGGGACACCGCGGCCGTCGAGGGCGCGGACGCGTACCCGGCGCGGGCCACGAGCGCCACTTCCGGCACACACGCCTCCGTTGTCAGTGGCGGATGCCAGACTTCCACGGGTGAGCGAATTCCCCATCAGCGCAAGCTCGGTGCCGAGTCCGGCTCCCGGGCCCCGAGCGGCGCACGAGCGGCCGGCCACCCCGCGGACAGCGGGGACGGCGCTGCGGCGACGGCTGGCGGAGCTGCGCGGACCTGACGTACCGGCGCAGCCGCTCGACGCCCGCGCCCTCGCCGCGCTCGCGGCGAATCCGGGCTGTCACCGACGCGCGCTCCTGGACGGCGCCGGGGTGCCCAAGGCGGAGCTCGCGCACTCGCTGGGCGCGCCTTCGGCCTTCGGGCAGTCCCAGTTCGCGTTCATGCGCGGGCACGCCTTCGAGGCGCGGGTCAAGGCGGACGGCGGCGCGGAGCTGCTCCGGCTCACGCACGCGCGCGTGGGTGGCGGCCCCGAGCCGGTGCCGGGCGAGGCGAGCGTGCCGGACCTCACGGCGGCGGGTCCCCAGGGCCGCGCGGGCCGCACCGAGCTCGCGCTGCGCGAGGCCACGGCCGCCGGGG
The DNA here is from genome assembly GCF_008704795.1 of Streptomyces spectabilis. Lineage (NCBI taxonomy): Bacteria > Bacillati > Actinomycetota > Actinomycetes > Kitasatosporales > Streptomycetaceae > Streptomyces > Streptomyces spectabilis. The sequence continues at coordinate 3,855,824 of NZ_CP023690.1, forward strand.
CCTGGACGCTGCTCGACCACCCCATGCTGGCCCTGGACGTCGCGGGCACCCCTGCCTTCCTTGAGCCGGACGCGGTGGTGGTCGCCCCGGACGGGACGTGGACGGTCGTCGAGATCAAGTCCTTCCCGATGATCGACGGCTCGGCGGACGCGGCGAAGGTGGGCGCGGCCGCCCGGCAGGCGGCGGTGTACGCGCTGGCCCTGGAGGACCTCGCCGCCCGTCTCGGCGACCCGGCGCCCCGGGTGCGCCACCACGTCCTCCTGGTCTGCCCCAAGGACTTCTCGAACCTGCCGACGGCGTCCCCCGTCGACATCCGCAAGCAGCTCTCCGTCACCCGTCGCCAGCTGTCCCGGCTCGCCCGCGTCGAGGACATCGCGGCCGCCCTTCCGCCGGGCACGACGTTCGACGTCACCCGCTCCGCCGCCGAGCTGACCGCCGCGGTCGACGCGGTCCCCGCGACCTATGCGCCGGAGTGCCTCGCGGCCTGCGAGCTGGCCTTCCACTGCCGTGCCCGTGCCCGCGCGGAGGGCGAGGTGACGGCGCTCGGCCGTTCCCTGCGGGGCGAGCTCGGCGCCCTGGCCACCGTGGACCAGGCGCTGGCGGCGGCCCGGGGGGAGGCCGGGGATCCGGACGATCCGGCGGTGGCCGCGCTGCGTCGGGCCGGGGCGCTGCGGGCGGAGGCGCTGGCGGGGAGGCCCGGGTGACGCCGGTCCCGCGCGGGGCGCCCCGCTGTGCCCCATCAGCGCGCTCCGCGCCTCGTCCTCAAACGCCGGACGGGCTGGACGACCAAGCCCAGCAGACAAGGACCCCGAGGCACCGCACATGACCCTGATCGACAACCTGGCCCGGCTTGAGGCGACGGCCAGCGGGCGGGCGAAGCCCCGGGCCACCGTTCGCCACCGGCACCTGTCCCAGCGGCCCCTGGTCCTCGTGCCGCTGACCACGGCCGGAGAGGCGGGCGCCCCGCTCGGCGCCCTCATCGGCACCGAGCGCACGTCCCCGCGCCTGCTCGTCGTCCCCCAGCCGCGCGACCGCGACCTGCGCTTCGCCTTCCTCGCCCAGCTCGCCGACGTCCTGCTGCCGTACGTGGAGGCGTACGGCGACGACGTGGAGGCGGCCGAGCGCACCGAGACCGACCCGGAGACCGGCAAGCGCGTCAAGGTCGAGGTCGAGCTGTGCGCGGACGCGCCCCAGCTGATCGTGCCGAGCCGCGCGGGCGTCGAGTTCGTCCGGCTCCTCGGCCGCTCCATGCGGTTCCGCCGCACGGCCGAGCAGGACCCGGACACACCGCACCCGGCGCCACCGCGCGTGCCGCTGCTCGGGCGCTGGCTGACGCACTTCGGGGAGCGCGCCCGGGTGCCCGGCGCGTCCCTGCTGCTCGCGATGACGGACCTGCTGTCGCGGCACTGGGCGACGGGCCAGTCCAGCCTGGAGGAGCAGCACCTGGGCGCGCTGCTCGCCTGGATCGAAGCGCCCGAGGGCAGCTCGGGCGCGGCCGCGGCGCTGCGCGCGGAGCTGGCCAGGGACGCCGCGGGGCAGCTGCTGTGCCCGCCCGCGGGCCCGGCCACCGACCCCGCGTTCGACAACGACCTGCTGGCTCCGGCCATCGAGGCCTACGACCGCGCGCGGACGGCCCTCGCCGCCGCCGAGGACGGCCTGGAGGCCGACGCGCGCCTGGCCGCTCTGACCGCCGCCGAGCGGGAGATCCGCGCCCTCGTCGACAGCCGCACCCGGCCCACCTGGGACGCGGTCTGGCGGGGCCTCGACGCCCTGTGCACGCTGCCCGAGGCCGCGCACGCCGAGGACCGGTGGCGCGGCGACCGCTGGTCGTACACCGCGCACCGCGACCGGGTCGCCGCGGGCGAGCCGCCGCAGCCGCGCCTCGACGACGCGGTGACGGCGGCCCAGAAGCTGGCCACGCGCGAGCGCGAGCAGGCGCGCCTGGACGCGCACGAGGCCCTCGACGACCCGCTGGTGATGGCCGGGCGGCGGCTGCGCGGCGAGGCGTTCGCCGGGGAGGTCACCCAGGTCGTGAGGGCGTACGGCGAGGGCAAGTCGCCGCGCCCGCGCCCGCTGGTCACCGTGCGCACGGCCGACCGGCCGCATCTGGACGAGGGCGTGAAGGTGTACCGCTCCCTGGACGGCAAACCGCAGACCGCGCACTTCGTGACGTACGACGGCGACGAGGGCCTGCTGGTGCTGCGGATCGTGGACAAGATGGGGCGCGGCAAGGAGCCCGAGCCCGGCTCCGTGCCCGAGGTCGGCGACCGGCTGTGCTGGACGCTGTTCGAGCACGAGCAGCGGGGCGGCCCGAAGCTGCCGGACCCGGAGGACACCCCCTGGACGCACGGCGGCCCGCCGGACGCCACCGCCGAGATTCCCGACCCCGTGACCGCGGAGGACACCCTGTGACCCCGGCTTCCCCCGCCGCCTTCGACCCCGGCGCCGCGGCCGCCCGCGCCACCGACGCGATCCTGCGCGACACGCTCGACGGCGCGCACCGCGGCGTCGTCGTGGACTCGCCGCCCGGCGCGGGCAAGTCCACGCTCGTCGTGCGGGCCGCCCGCGAACTGGCCGCCGCGGGACGGCCCCTGATGGTGATCGCGCAGACGAACGCCCAGGTCGACGACCTGGTCCTGCGCCTCGCCGAGAAGGACCCCGAGCTGCCGGTGGGGCGCCTGCACAGCAGCGACTCCGATCCGTACGACAAGGCGCTCGACGGCCTGGCCAACGTGAAGAAGTCCACGAAGGCCGCCGACCTCACGGGGCTCGACGTGGTGGTGTCCACCGCCGCGAAGTGGGCGCACGTGCGGGGCGTCGAGCCCTGGGGGCACGCGATCGTCGACGAGGCGTACCAGATGCGGTCGGACGCGCTGCTCGCCGTGGCCGGTCTGTTCGAGCGGGCGCTGTTCGTGGGCGACCCGGGGCAGTTGGACCCGTTCGCGATCGCCGAGGCCGAGCAGTGGGCCGGGCTCGCCTACGACCCGTCGGCGAGCGCGGTGTCCACGCTGCTCGCGCACAATCCCGAACTGCCGCAGCACCGCCTGCCGGTGTCGTGGCGGCTGCCCGCGTCGGCCGCGCCGCTGGTGTCGGACGCGTTCTATCCGTTCACGCCGTTCCGCAGCGGTACGGGCCCCGATGACCGGGCCCTGCGGTTCGCCGTGCCGTCGGACGGGTCGGGGCCCGACCGGGTCATCGACGAGGCGGCGGCCTCCGGGTGGGGCCTGCTCGAACTGCCCGCCCGGCACACGCCGCGCACCGACCCGGAGGCGGTGCGGGCCGTCGCCCTGGTGGTGCGGCGGCTGCTCGACCGGGGCGGGGCGGCCACGTCGGAGCGCGCCGCCGAGCCGGTGCCGCTGACCGCGGACCGGGTGGCGGTGGGCACGGCGCACCGCGACCAGGCGGCGGCGGTGCGCGCCGCGCTCGCGTCCCTCGGCGTGGCGGACGTGACCGTGGACACGGCGAACCGGCTCCAGGGCCGGGAGTTCGACGTCACGGTCATACTCCATCCGCTGTCGGGGCGGCCGGACGCGACGGCGTTCCACCTGGAGACGGGGCGGTTGTGCGTGCTCACCTCACGGCACCGGCACGCGTGCGTCGTGGTGTGCCGGGCCGGCGTGGACACGCTGCTCGACGACCACCCGGCGACGGAGCCCGTACGCCTCGGCGTGACGGTGAAGTTCCCGGACGGCTGGGACGCGATGATGACGACGTGGTCCCACCTGACGGAACACCGGGTGTCCTGGCGCTCCTGACCGCGACACCGACATCAGTGCCTCCCGCCGAGCACGTCACCGCCCCACCGCCGGACGGAGTCCGGCACGCCGCCGGAGGCGGCCGACAGAAACAGCCCGGACGGCTGGGACGCGATGATGACGACGTGGTCCCACCTGACGGAACACCGGGTGCCCTGGCGGGGGTGACCAGGCGCAGCCCCCGGCCCCTTGCGGGGCAAGGGACAATGGGTCGCGGCACGTGGAGTACGAGGGAAGGAACGTGAAGATGGCGGAACCCGAGGCCGGGGGCAAGCGCATGCGCCCCGCGCCGTTGCTCTTCGAGCCCGCGGAAGCCGCCGCCGACCCGGAGCACTTCTTCGATCTGGAGTCCATCGAGGACCCGCGCGAACTGCTCTCCCGGGCCACCGAGTTGACCCTCGCCTTCCGGGCGGCGACGGACCGCTCCGTGGAGTTCCAGGCCATCGCGGCCGCGCAGCTCGCCGATCCGCGGCGGTTCGACCGGCTCACCCCGGCGGACATCGCCGAGCGCGCCCGGTGGACCGAGGACTACGCCAAGAAGATGGTGGAGTTCGGCCGGGACCTGCTGCGCCGGGACGGCTCGGGCACGCCGTAGGCCGTGCGGGCGGGCCCGCCGCACGCCCCCGCAGAAGCCCTCCTGGCATATGCCGAGGGCGCACGGTACCCCACCCGCACGGCCGCTGTCCCGAGCTTCGGGAACTCTACGGAACGGTGTGCTCACCGCGGGTACACGTAGTCGTCATGACCCTCACCCTCCCCCACGCCCCGGGGCCCCGCGCGTTCGGCTCGGCGGCCGACGTGACCGCCGACGGCGCCACGTGGCTCACCTCCGCGGAAACGTATCCGCGCAGAGTCCTCGCCGACTGGCGGGCGCGGCCCCACGAACCCGCCGTGCTGTCCTGCGGCAGCGCCTTCGACGTGGTGAGCGTCCCCGCCGTCTTCGGGCGGCGCATGGTCGACCGGCTCTGGCACGAGGGGCCGGGCTCGGGGCCCGTCGCCCTGCACCGGGGGCGCGTCCTGCTCTTCGCCGCGCCCGGCACCGCCCAGCGGCTGCCCTCGCTGCTCCGCTGGGAGGAGTGGGGCTCCGCCGTGCCGTCGCTGCTCTGCCACGGGGCCGGGGACGCCGTCACCGTGCCCCCGCTCGCGCGCGGCGACCACGACCGGCACGGGTCACGCTGGGTGGTCGCCCCCGACACCCGCAGCCCCTGGCTGCCCGGGCCCGAGGTGGTCCTCTGGGCCTGTGTACGGGCGGCCAGGGGCACCGCGGAACCGGCGGTGGGTATATCGATTTTTCCCAGCGGCGATCAGAGTGCTAAGGTCTACGACGTCAGCAGGCGCCGCTAGCTCAGTTGGTTAGAGCAGCTGACTCTTAATCAGCGGGTCCGGGGTTCGAGTCCCTGGCGGCGCACAGACAGAAAGAGGCCCCTCGCGGAATGCGAGGGGCCTCTTTCGTTGCTGTCCGTGACCGGTGTCGGCTCAGGCCGGGGTGATCTCGACGGTCCAGGCGCCGGACGGCGTGCGGTCCGCGACCTCGATCCTGACCCCGGCGCCCGGCACCGTGAAGCTCTCCCCCGCGCGCACCGGCGCGTCCGCGAGCGGCGGATAGACCGACTCGCTCCAGCACGCCTCGGTGCGCGGGTGAGCGTCCACCACCTCGACGGGACCCCGGCCCGAGGCCGTGTCGCTCTGGACGCGGTACACCAGGACGCCCTCGCTGCACGTCGCGTGGTCGTTGCCCGCGGGGCCCCGGGCCTCGATCGCGACGGCGCTGCCCCGGCCGGTGCGGATCACCGCCAGCTTGGTGCCGCCGACCCCTCGGGCGGGCGCCGCCAGGGGTTCGAGGGTCAGCCGCCGGGGGCCGCCGCCCCGCACGCAGACCACCTGGCGCGGGTCCAGCCAGCCCAGCTTCCACTTGTGCCACCCGAACAGATCAGGGGCCAGGCCGAACTGGCTGCCCATGACGTCCCAGTCGCCGACGTGCGTGTCCCAGTCGCCCTCGCCGTCGGTCGGCCGGTGGTACAGGTCCGGCAGGTCGAAGACGTGGCCCGTCTCGTGCGCGAGGACGTTGCGGTCCGGCGGATGGCGCTCGAAGACCGTGACGATGCGGCGGATCGAGGCGCCGTCGGCCCGCATCGGCCGGTCGAAGTTCACGACCTTCGTCGCGTCCGAGTCCACGCCCGGCGCGTCCGGGTCGGCCACGAAGTACACGATGTCGTACGCCGAGAAGTCCACGTGGGGATCCGCCGCGGCCATCGCGTCCCGCAGGTAGGAGGCGCGCCGCTGGGCGTTCCAGTCGCGCTCTATGGCGTACGCGGTGGACGCCTTGGGCATCGGGATCCACTCGGACTGGGGATGCGCGCGCAACTGGAACCGCCCGTACGAGGCACGCGCGAAGAAGTCGCTGGTCTCCGGGAAGTGGTCCGCGGCCAGCTCCGCGGGCGTCGTCGCCGGTGGCGAGTCGGGGAACGACAGGAAGACCATGACGGCGTCGCGGCTCCGGGTGGGGCGCGGATAGGCGGCGTTCCAGGTGTCGAGGCCCTCCGAGTGATGGGCCGCCGTGCGGCGGAGGGCGCACGGGCCCGCCGCCCCGTGGGCGATCGCGGGGCCCGCGACCAGGGACGTGGCGGCGACGGCGGTCAGACAGGTGAACAGCGTGGCCGCGGTGCGCAGCCGCTCCCCGCCACGGGTGAGCCGCCAAGGGGAGAGCTGACGCTCCACGTCGACCTCAGGGTGCGGAATGCGGGACACCCCACCCACCCTGTGGTGATTTGTTGAAGTTCGCCCAGTTTGTCTGACCTGACCGAGTGAACATGGTCGAGAAGGCGACACTCCCGGCGCTCACTCACCGTCACAAGCGGTCGTCGCAGAAAGAAAGCGGGGCCGGGCCGAGCAGAAACGATCTGCCGCGGACTCCGGGGCCGCCTCCGCGAGGTGCGGCGGCTGGAGGCGATGCGGGCCACCCTCTATGATCGGCACACTTTCCGGGCCCCGTCGGCCGTACATGAGCGGCCGATCGCCTCCCCAGACCCGCCAGGAACAGGGGCCCCATCGACCTGCTCGATCGATCGCACTGCGGGAGCAAGCGGTGAACGGAACGTCTGAAGGGCCGACTGCCACAGCGGTCACAGCACCGGGCCGCACCCGGCCTGCCGTCACAGAGCGTAATCAATGCTGCGGTGTGGCCGGGCACTCCGTCCAGCACACCGCCGACTACCGCGCGGCGTTCGCCGCCGCCCCCCTCCCCCTCGCCGTCGTCGACCGCGAGGGGCTCATCGTCTGCGCCAACGAGGCGTTCGCCGCGCTGCTCGGCGCGGACCACGCCGAACTGCCCGGCCGGGTCGCCGCCGACCTCGTGGACCTGGCGTCGGACGCCCGTGCCTGGCACGCGTACCACGAGGTGCTCCGGGGCCGCCAGGCCAAGCTGCGCTGCACGCGCCGCCTCAAACACCCCGACGGGCACTCCCTGTGGACGCAGATCACCGTCTCGCCGCTGCCGGACGAGCGGCACGCGCCGGGCACCGTGCTGCTCGCCGCCGCCGACATCAGCGCCCGCCGCGACCTCCAGGCACGGCTCCGCCACCTCCAGATGCACGACCCGGTGACCCGGCTCCCCAACCGCGCGCTGTTCTTCGAGCGGCTCGCCACCGCCCTGGAGGCGGGCGCGTACGACGACACGAGCACGGGCCGCGTCGGCCTGTGCTACCTGGACCTCGACGGGTTCAAGGCGGTCAACGACACCCTCGGGCACCGCGTCGGCGACCGGCTGCTCGCCGCCGTGGCCGAGCGCCTGACCGCCTGCGCCGACCGGGCCGCGTACGGCAGGACGTCGGCGCCGCTCGTGGCGCGGCTCGGCGGGGACGAGTTCGCGCTCCTCGTGGAGGACTCCACGGGCACCGACCAGCTCGCGGAGCTGGCCGACGCGACCCTGCGGGCCCTGCAGGAGCCCTTCGACCTGTCCGGGCAGCGGCTCTCCCTCTCGGCGTCCATCGGCGTCGTCGAGCGGCGCGCCGCGGGGACCACCACGACCGGTCTGATGCAGGCCGCCGACACCACGCTGTACTGGGCCAAGACCGACGGCAAGGCCCGCTGGACGCTCTTCGACCCGGAGCGCAACGCGCACTGCATGACCCGGCAGGCGCTTGCCAGTTCGCTGCGGCCCGCCGTCGAGCGCGACGAGTTCGTGCTCGACTACCAGCCGCTCGTGTGCATGGACGACGGCGGTCTGCGCGGCGTGGAGGCGCTGGTGCGGTGGGATCATCCGCAGTTCGGACTGCTCACGCCGAATCGGTTCATCGGACTTGCTGAAGAAGACGGATCCATCGTGCAGCTGGGCCGCTGGGTGCTGCGCACGGCCTGTCGGCAGGCGCGCCGCTGGCAGCTCGAACACCCCGGGCGGGAGCCGGTGTTCGTGAGCGTGAACGTCGCCGTGCGGCAGGTGTGGGACTCCGACCTCGTCGCGGACGTCGCGGAGATCCTCGCCGAGACCGGGCTCGCGCCCGAGCTGCTCCAGCTGGAGCTGACCGAGTCCGCCGTCATGGGCTCCGCCGGGCGGCCGCTCCAGGCCCTCCAGGCGCTGAGCGACATGGGCGTGCGCATCGCCATCGACGACTTCGGCACGGGCTACTCCAACCTCGCGTATCTGAGCCGCCTTCCCGTCTCCGTGCTCAAGCTGGACGGGTCCTTCGTCCGGGGCTTCCAGTACGAGGAGGGCGAGGGCCACGTCAACCCGGCCGACGAGGTGATCGTCGAGGCCATGGTGCGCCTGGCCCACCAGCTCGGGCTCACCGTCACCGCCGAGTGCGTGGAGACCTCGGGGCAGGCGGAGCGGCTGCGCAGGATCGGCTGCGACACCGGGCAGGGGTGGCTGTACTCCCGGGCCGTGGCCGCTGAGCGGATCTCCAAGATCCTTACGACGGAGGGGCTCGCTGCCGCCGAGGCGTGACGCCTCGGGCGCCGTACGCGGGTGCCGCCCCCACCCCCGTGAGGGGGCGGCACCCCCGCTTCCCTGGATGTGGTGCGCCATGTCCGTCGCGCGTCTGCGGCTTCGTCGGGGCTGAGCGCGCAGTTCCCCGCGCCCCTTCGGGGCGCTCCCGTTCAGCCCTCCTTGGGCAGGGCGTAGGTGTCTGCGATCAGTTCGTAGCTGCGCAGGCGTACGTCGCCGCTGTGGGCGTTGGCGGTGAGCATCAGCTCGTCGGCGCCGGTGCGCTTGGCGAGGTCGTCGAGGCCCGCACGGACCTGGTCGGCCGTGCCGTGGATGACGTTGCTGTTCCAGCTGGTCACGAAGTCCCGCTCCACCTCGGTGAAGCGGTGCGCGGCCGCCTCCTCGGGCGTGGGCACGAGCCCGGGGCGGCCGGTGCGGAGCCGGACCATGTTGAGGGCGGCGGCCCTGACCTGGCGGCGGGCCTCCTCCTCCACGTCCGTGGCGAGCGCGGAGACGCCGATCAGGGCGTACGGGGCGGCCAGGACCGCCGACGGGCGGAACGACTCGCGGTACAGGTCGAGCGCCGGGAGCGTGTTCTGCGCGGAGAAGTGGTGCGCGAACGCGAAGGGCAGGCCGAGGACCCCGGCGAGGCGCGCGCTGAAGCCGGACGAGCCGAGCAGCCAGATCGGCGGGCGGTGCGGGGACTGGACGCCGCCGGGGGACGTGGCCTGGACCGGGCCCGGGACCGCGTGGATCCGGGCGTAGGGGTGGCCGTCGGGGAAGTCGTCGTCGAGGAACCGGGTCAGCTCCGCGAGCTGCTGCGGGAAGTCGTCGGCGCCCTCGCCGAGCCGGTCCGTGCGGCGCAGGGCGGCCGCGGTGGCGCCGTCCGTGCCCGGGGCCCGGCCGAGGCCGAGGTCGACGCGGCCCGGGGCCAGGGCCTCCAGGGTGCCGAACTGCTCCGCGATGACGAGCGGGGCGTGGTTGGGGAGCATGACGCCGCCCGAGCCCAGGCGGATGCGGGACGTGTGGGCGGCCAGGTGCGCGAGGATCACGGCCGGGGACGAGGAGGCCACGCCCGGCATCGAGTGGTGCTCGGCCACCCAGTGGCGGTGGTAGCCGCGGGATTCGGCGAGCTTGGCGAGGGCGACGCTGGTGCGCAGGGCGTCGGTGGCGGTGCGGCCGGAGCCGACGGTCACGAGGTCCAGGACGGACAGGGCCGCCGGGGCCGTGCCTCTCGCCTCGGCCCGGATGCCGTCGCCGTCGCTCACGTCCATGTCCACTGGCACTGGGGCCTCCTGCGGTCCGCCTTGTCCGTCCGTACGGAAGGCGGTAACAGGAGGGGGGCTCCGCTTATTCCCGGTCCCTCGCGGGTGCGCCCCAGGCCCGCGCGGGCTAGGCGCCCGGGGACTGCACCAAGGGCTCCTTCGTGAAGAGGGCTCCCAGGCGGGGGGCGTTGACCCGGCGGGTGGCCAGGCGGAGGGCTTCCCAGACGGTGACCTGGTTGGCGGTGAGGACGGGCTTGCCGAGGGCGGCCTCCAGGTCGCGGACGTGGGCGGCGGTGTGCAGGGCCGTGTCGGGCAGGAGCACGGCCTGCGCGTCGGGGTGGTCGCCCGCGCGGGCGAGCGCGAGGACCTCGTCGAGCCCCCACGTGCCGACCTCGGCCGCCGTGACGATGCCGCTGGAGCGCAGGGACACCACCTCGGTCCCCGCCGCCTTGAGGAAGGCGGCGAAGTGCCCGGCGACGTCCTCGGGGTACGTGGCCGCGACGGCGACGCGCCCCGCCCCCAGCTCCCGTACCGCGTGGACGAACGCGAAGGACGTGGAGGACGCGGGCAGGCCCGCCGACCGGGCCAGGGCGCGCACCTGGCCGTGGGCGCCCTCCCAGCCGAAGACGAAGCTCCCGCTGGTGCACGCCCACACCACGGCCTCCGCTCCGGTCAGGCGCAGCTCCTCGACCCCGGCGGCGAGCCGCGCGGGCGAGCCCATCTCCAGGAGCGCGTCGACGCGGTGCGCGTCCTCGCCGATGTCGGTGTGGACGACCTGGAGGCGGATGTCGGAGCCGAGGAGCTGCTCGATGCGCGGGTAGTCGTCCTCGGCGGAGTGCCCCGGGTAGAGGAATCCGAGTGCGGTCAAGACCAGCCTCCTTCTGCGGTGGGGCCCGCGGCTCCGGGCCCCGCGGGCGGTTCCGGCAGGGCCTCCGGGGGCGCCGCGGGTGCGGGCGGCCCGGACGGCGGCGGCTCGGTCACCGCCGGTTCCGGCACGCCGCCCGCCGGTGACCCGAGCGCCGGGTCCAGGGGGGCGAGCGTCGCCGCGCCCGGCCGCGCGCCCGCGTCGATCAGCGCTTGGTAAGGCCCTACCGCACGCGTACCCAGCCGTCGCAGCGCCGACCACATCGTCACCTGGTTCGCCGACAGGACCGGTACCCGCAGCTCCGCTTCCAGCTGCGGGATGACGTCGTACGTGGGCAGGTTCGTACAGCTGATGAACAGCGCGTCCACCGGCCGCAGCACGGCGCGGCGCGCCATGTCCGCGACGTCGCGGTAGGGCACCTTCCAGATGTGCCGGGTGAGTCCGAGGTAGGCACGGCCCACGACGGAGACGCCCGCCTCGCCCAGGTACTCCTCCAGGGCCTGGGTGACCGACCAGGTGTACGGCGTGACGAGGGCGATGCGGTGCGCGTCCACCTCGGCGAGCGCCTCCAGGAGCGCGCCCGACGTGGTCACGGAGGCCACCGCGCCCTCGCGCGTCATGGCCTCGCACATGGCCCGCTCGCCCGCCACGCCGCCGACGAAGCTGCCCGACGTACAGGCGTAGGCGAGGACCTCGGGCTCGGCGGCGGTCAGCGCCCGGACCGCATCGGCGAGCGTCTCGTGCTCGCTGACCAGGCGCGCGAGGTCGAGGCTGACCTCGACCGGCACGTACGGGGTGCGCGTGAGGTGCAGGGAGACGTCGTCGGGGACCCACCGCCACAGCTCGCGGTCCAGGGCGAAGTCGAAGGGAGCGACGACGCCGACACCGCGCTGGGGGTGTGGTCCGCCGAGCATCGAGAAGGAAGTGACGTCCATGAGCAGGCCCTACGTTCGTGCGTGCGTGCGGTGACAGGGCCGGCCGGGGGCCGGAAGTGGTGCGGTGCCGGCGACGCGCCGGGACGTCGGGACAGGGAACGCGTGCGGCGTGCACACGGTCGCGGGAGCGGGTGCGCGGTACGCACTCGACCGCCGCGGTCACGGGAGTGAAGTGCCTCTGTTGACGAAGGTAGGTTCGGGTGCCAGCGTGGTCAATCCGCACATCTCAGACAGTCGAAGACGCCGGTTCACGCGGCGCGGCGTGCGCCGTACCGGCCCCAGTCCAGCACGCACTTCCAGGGAAGCGGGCTCTCGTTGCGAAATGGTTTCTCCACCGTGTCCGAAAGCACCGGGTCCGAGGGCCGTGCCGTGCCTCCGACCGTGCTCGTGCTCGACGCCCCGGCGCCCGCGCCGCCGCCGCGGCTCGGCGCGCTGACCGGCCGGGTCCGGATCCGGCACACCGACGCGGACGGCCTGGCCGGCGAACTTCCGGGCGCCGACGTGCTGTTGGTGTGGGACTTCCTGTCCGACGCGGTGCGCCACGCGTGGCCGGGCGAGGGGCCGCGGCCGCGCTGGGTGCACACCGCGAGCGCGGGCGTGGACCGCCTGATGTGTCCCGAACTCGTCGCCTCCGACACGGTGGTGACCAACGCCCGGGGCGTCTTCGACCAGCCGATCGCCGAGTACGTCGCGGCGCTCGTGCTCGCCATGGCCAAGGACCTGCCGCGCACGCTCGCCCTCCAGGGCGAGCGGACCTGGCTGCACCGCGAGAGCCAGCGGATCGCGGGCACGCGCGCGTGCGTGGTGGGTTCGGGCCCGATCGGGCGGGCGGTCGTGCGCACGCTCAAGGCGCTCGGCATCACGACGGTCCTCGTCGGCCGCCGCCCGCGCACGGGCGTGCACGGGCCCGCCGATCTCGACCGGCTGCTCGCGCGCGCCGACTGGGTGGTGTGCGCGGCGCCGCTCACCGAGGACACGCGCGGCATGTTCGACGAGCGCCGCTTCGGCGTGATGCAGCCGTCGGCGCGGTTCATCAACGTGGGCCGGGGCCCGCTGGTCGTGGAGGAGGACCTGGTGGCCGCCCTGTCCAAGCGGTGGATCGCGGGCGCGGCCCTGGACGTCTTCGAGAGCGAGCCGCTGCCCCCGGACAGCCCGCTGTGGACGGCCCCCGGTCTGCTGGTGTCCCCGCACATGAGCGGGGACACGGTCGGCTGGCGGGACGAACTCGGCGCGCAGTTCGTGAAGTTGTACGCGCAGTGGGAGGCGGGGCGGTCCCTGTCCAACGTGGTCGACAAGAAACGCGGTTACGTCCCGGGGCACTGACCGTGGCCGCGAGTGGGCAGGGATCACGCGTCCCCCGCGTTCCCCGCGTTCCCCGGGCCCACCGGTCTCCCCGGGTCCGTCTCGCCACATACGCGTGTTCGCAGGTCCCTTGCCGTTGTTCCCGTCGCCGTCCCCCCGCCGGGCACTCATCCAGGAGCGTGCATGACCGATCTCGCCGATCTGACCGCCACCCAACTCGTCGACGGCTACCGCAAGGGCGAATTCGGCCCCGTCGACGCGGCCCGCGCGGTGCTGCGCAGGGCCGAGGAGATCCAGCCGTCGGTGAACGCGTTCGTCCGTGTCGACGCGGAAGCGGCGCTCGCGCAGGCGCGGGAGAGCGCGGCGCGCTGGCGCGCGGGCGAGCCGCTCGGGCTCGTGGACGGGGTGCCGGTCACCGTCAAGGACATCCTGCTGCAGCGCGGCGGGCCCACGCTGCGCGGCTCCCGGTGCGTGGACGAGGAGGGCGCGTGGGAGGAGGACGCGCCGTCCGTGGCGCGGCTGCGCGAGCAGGGCGCGGTGTTCGTCGGCAAGACGACCACGCCCGAGTTCGGCTGGAAAGGCGTCACGGACAGCCCCCGGCACGGGATCACCCGCAATCCGTACGACACGACGCGCACCGCGGGCGGATCGAGCGGCGGCGGCGCGGCCGCCGTGGCCCTGGGCGCCGGGCCGCTGGCCCTGGGCACGGACGGCGGCGGCTCGGTGCGGATCCCCGGCGCCTTCTGCGGGATCTTCGCGCTCAAGCCGACGTACGGGAGGGTGCCGCTGTTCCCGCCGTCCGCGTTCGGGACGCTCTCGCACGTGGGCCCGATGACGCGGGACGCGGCGGACGCGGCGCTGCTCATGGATGTGATCGGGCTTCCCGACGCGCGGGACTGGTCCTGTCTCGGCCCGCGCGAGGGCACCTTCCGGGAGGCGCTGCGCGGCGGGGTGCGGGGGCTGCGGGTGGCGTACTCGCCGACGCTCGGCGGGCAGGTCGCGGTGCGGCCCGCGGTGGCGGCGGCCGTGCGCAGGGGCGTGGAGGCCCTGGCGTCGCTCGGCGCGTACGTCGAGGAGACCGACCCCGACTTCGCCGATCCCGTGGAGGCCTTCCACACGCTGTGGTTCAGCGGGGCGGCACGGGTGGTGCAGCAACTGCCGCCCGCGCGCCGGGAGTCGCTCGACCCGGCGCTGCGGGAGGTGTGCGGGCAGGGCGCCCGGTACAGCGCCCTTGACTATCTCGCGGCGGTCGACGTCCGCATGGAGCTCGGCCGGCGCATGGGCCGCTTCCACGAGACGTACGACCTGCTGGTGACGCCGACGCTGCCGATCACGGCCTTCGCGGCGGGGGCCGAGGTGCCGCCGCGGAGCGGGGCGCGGCGGTGGACGGGGTGGACCCCGTTCACGTACCCCTTCAACCTCACCCAGCAGCCCGCCGCGACGGTGCCGTGCGGGGTGGACGGGGACGGGCTTCCCGTGGGGATGCAGCTCGTCGGGGCGCGGTTCGCCGACGACCTGGTGCTGCGGGCGGCGCACGCCCTGTACGAGGCCGGGGCGGCGGCGATCCCCCGGCCCGGCGCGGCCGGGTCGGGGGACTAGGGCCTGGCGCGCGGCGCGTCACGCCGCCTTGGTCAGGGTGGACCGGTCCTTGGCCGGTGCGTGGAGAGCGGGCGCCGCGGCGGGGTGCCCGTCGTGGCGCGGCCACAGGAGGAGGGCCCCGGCCGCTCCCGCCCCTGCGAGGACCGCGAGGACGGACCAGGCGAGGGTGAGTCCGGCGCTCGTGCCGAGCCAGCCCGCGACGGGATAGGTGATCAGCCAGGCCAGGTGCGACAGGGAGAACTGGGCCGCGAACGCCTCGGGGATCGCGTTCCGTCCGACGGAGGCGCGCAGGACCTTGCCGGTCGGCGTGATGACCAGGGCCATGCCGACGCCGATCAGGCTCCAGACGACCGCCGTACCGGTCCAGGTGGCGAGTCCGGCCGCGGTGAGCGTCACCGCGGCGGTCGCGCCGCCGACGAGGACTCCGGCGCCGGTCATCATGACGGTGCGGGAGGCGATCCGGTCGAGCACGCGCGGCAGTACGAGGGCCGCGAGGAGCGTTCCGGTGCCGGAGGCGGCGAGCATCAGGGCGACGTCGGACTGCGAGCCGCCGAGTTCGTCGCGGACGTGGTTGACGGTGTTGACGACGACGATCGCCCCTGCCGACGCGACCACGAGGTTGAGCGCCATGAGGCCGCGCAGCCGCGGCGTCCCGAGGAAGGCCCTGATCCCCGCCGCCGCCTTGTCCCACGCCTTGGCGTGCGCGCTGGGGCGGGCGTCCGGGACGCGCGCCGACAGGACGAGCAGGGCGGAGACGAGGAATCCGGCGGAGGTGCCGAGGAACAGCCGGTCGAAGCTCATCAACGTCAGGGCGACGGCTGCGAGGACGGGGCTGAGCAGGCTCTCCATGGTGGAGGCGACCTGGGAGGCGGACAGCGCCCGGGTGTAGGCGGACTCGTCGGTGACGATGTCGGGGATGACGGCCTGGAACGTGGGGGTGAACGCCGCGGACGCGGCCTGGAGCAGGCCGATCAGCACGTAGATGTGCCAGACCTCGGTGACCAGCGGAAGCGCCAGGACCACCGCGCCGCGGACCACGTCGAGCAGGACCAGGAGCGTTCTCCTGGGGAACCGGTCGACGTACGCGGCGGCCAGCGGGGCGATGACCACGTACATGACCATCTTGATCGTCAGGGCGGTGCCGAGGACCATCCCGGCGCGCGGCCCCGCGAGGTCGTAGGCGAGCAGCCCGAGGGCCACGGTGGTGAGGCCGGTGCCGAACAGGGCGATGACCTGGGCACCGAACAGATGGCGGTAGTCGCGGATGGCGAACAGTCGCATGGCGGGTTCCTTCCGTGTCCATGCGGCGGGGCACGGCCCCGGGGCGGGGGCCGTGCCCCGCGACGACAGGCGGGGGAGTCTTCTCTACGCACCGGTGTCGCTCCCCGGTGTGAGGCCGGCGAGCAGGTTGAAGGCGCCGGTGAGGACGTTGAGGGCGACGACGCCGACGACGTCGGCCATCGCGCGGTCGCTGTGGCCGTGCTCACGCAGCGCCGCGATCTGTTCGTCGGTGATCGACGTCGGTTCGCGATGGATCTGGAGGGCGAGGGTGATGATCGCCGCGATCGCGGGATCGGCCGAGGTGCCCGCGCGGGCCCGCTCGATCTCTTCCTCGTCCACTCCCCGGGCGCGGGCGGCACTGACGTGCGCCTCCAGGCAGAGCCCGCAGCCCTGCCTGGCCTGGACGGTGATCGAGATCCGTTCGCTGGTCCCGCGGTCGAGCTTGGCTCGTCCCATGGCCCGGCTGAGCTGGAGGTAGCCGCCGAGGACGGAGGGCGAGTGCGCCATCGTCGAGACCATGTCGCCGAGTCGGCCGTGGCGGGAGGCCAGGTCGGCGAGGAGGTCGCGCGAGGCGCCGACCGCCGTGTCGGGAGTGAGCCGGGTCAGGCGTGGCATGCCGTTCCTCCCTCTCAGTGGTGGCCGTGGTGGCCGTGGTGGTGGCTCCCGTGCTCGGGTGCGGTCTGCGCCGCGGTCGCGGTCCGCACCGTGAACTCGGCCGTCCTGACCACGTCGTCGTGCTGGAAGTCCAGGTACAGGCGGTAGGTGCCGGCCGTGGGCGCGGTCGCCATGAAGGCGATCTCGGGTCCGGGCGCGGTGGTGCCGTCACCGGGCTCGCCCTCCGGGTGGACGTGGAGGTAGCCCAGGTCGCCGACCCGCAGGGCCACCAGGTGCCCGTACGCGGCCAGATAGGGCTGGAGGTCGGTGACGGGGCGGCCGTCGCGGCTCACGGTGAGGGTCAGTTCGCTCGCCTCGCCGGGCACGAGGGCGCCGTCGAGCGCCACGGTGTACGCGCCGGTCCGCGCGGTCCCGGTGGCCTCGGGGAGCGGCCGCGGGTCGTACGGCCCGGCGACCGCGGCGTCTATCCCCAGCGTCATCGTCCCGTCGTGGCCTGCCGGGTGGACGTCGGCGAAGAATCTCCAGTCCCCCGGCTCCAGGGCGAGGTCCACGCTCCAGGTGCCCTTCTCGTCCCGCACCGGGTGCACGTGCTGGAACCCGGCCGTGTCGCGCCGGACGGCGATGAAGTGCAGCTCCTTCTCGTGCTCGGGCGTGAACTCGGTGACGGGCCGCCCGTCGGGGCCCAGCACCCGGAAGGTGACCGGCTGCACGCCCGCGGTGAGGATCGTGGCGTCGAGTTCGAGGGTGTACCCGTTCTCCGAGACCGAGAGGCCGCCGGGGCGGGCGCCGCCGTGGCCTGCGTGGCCTGCGTGACCTGCGTGATTGTTCATGACGTCTCCCCATGGTTGTTCCGCGCCCTGCGGCGTCGCCCCTTCTGGGCGATGATCAGAACCATATACCCCCTAGGGGTATCAGGAAAGGCCTGGCGACCGAAATCCCAGGAGAGACGAAAGAGGGCATCTACGGCGTAGATGCCCTCTTCGGATGGCCCGAGGCGGCCTCACCGGCCGCGGTCAGCGGCGGCTCAGGGTTGCCGCCGGAAGCTCAGGGTCTCCCCCTGGGCTCCGGTGCGCCACAGGTCGTTGCAGGCCTCGGCCAGTGCGTCCAGGCCGTCCACGACCTGGCCCCAGACGATGCCGGGGACCCAGCCGACATCGCCGTTGATCAGCAGGTTGTTGCGCTCGTAGAAGAGGGCGAGGTCGACGATCGTGCCGCTCTGGGGCCGGTCGTAGCCGTGCGACGACGTGCCCAACTCGGTGCCGGTGAACGTGAAATAGCACAGGTCGCCCGGGATGGGCGTGATGGTGGGGTTCTCCAGCGGGGGTTCTTCGGGGGCGAAGGGCGGGAAGAGGGCGTAGATCTCGTTGCGGGCGTACTTCGCGTGGTACACGTCGCCGCTCAGCGGCAGCGCGTCCCACACGGCCGCGCAGGTCACCGGGGCCTTGTCGGCGAGGAGCAGCGCCGTGGCCCGGACACCGCGCTTGGCGAGGGCGACTTCGATGTAGCGGTCTGCCATGCGCCCCATGGTCCTCCCGGGGCCTCCGCCCGCGTCAAGAGCGCCCTGGCCGGGGCGGGTTCGGGGCGAGGTTCCCGGCGGGGCCGGAATTGATCCGCATATCTCGCATCGGGTCGGGTAGTCGCGCGCCCATGGCTCCACCACTGAGCAACCCCATCAAGACAGCGAGCGGCAGGACGGACGGAGGCAGACCGGGGCGCGCGCCCGGTCCGCCCCGGCGTGCGGTCCTGGCGTCCGCCGCCGCCATCGGCGCGGTCGGCGCCCTCGGCGCGGCGGGCTGCAGCCGCGTGCCCACCGGGGACACGCTGGCCCGCCTGAAGTCACAGGGCACGGTGCGGCTCGGCATCGCGGGCGAGGCACCGTACGGATACATCAACGACAAAGGGGACTTCACCGGCGAGGCGGTGGAGCTCGCGAAGATCATCTTCAAGCGCCTCGGCGTCGGCGACGTACAGCCCGTCGCGACCGACTTCAGCTCGCTGATCCCGGGCCTCAAGACACAGCAGTTCGATGTCGTGTCCGCCGGGATGTACATCAACAAAGAGCGCTGCCAGCAGGTGATCTTCTCCGATCCCGAGTACCAGATGCTCGACTCCTTCATCGTCCGTAAGGGCAACCCGATGGGCCTCCACTCGTACGCGGACGTCGTGAAGAAGAAGGCCAAGTTCGGCACCGGGACCGGTTACGCCGAGATCGCGTACGCGGTCGACGCCGGGTACAAGGAGAGCGACATCGTGATCCTCCAGGATCCGGTCGCGGGCCTGAACGCCGTCGAGGCCGGGCGCATCGACGTCTTCGGCGGGACCGCCCTGACGACCCGCGGCGTCGTGAAGAAGAGCCGCAAGGCCGAGGCGACCGACCCGTTCGCGCCGATCGTGGACGGCAAGAAGCACGTCGACGGCGGCGGCTTCACGTTCCGCCCCTCGGACACCAAGCTCCGCGACGCCTTCAACGTGGAGATCCACAAGATGAAGAAGAGCGGCGAGCTCTTCCGGGTGCTCAAGCGGTTCGGCTTCACCAAGGCCGAGATGACCACCCTGACCGCCAAGGAGCTGTGCCGATGACAGCGGGCCTCTGGGAACACTGGGTCCTTCCCGGCATCTGGATCACCATCCAGCTCACGCTCTACAGCGCGGCGCTCGCGACGGTCGTGGCCTTCGCCGTCGGCATGGCGCGCACGCACCGGCTGCGCGTGGTGCGGTTCTTCGCCGCCTTCTACACCGAGGTCTTCCGGGGCATGTCCGCCCTGATCCTGATGTTCTGGATCTTCTTCGTCCTGCCCCAGCTCGCGGGCTGGGCGCTGGTGCCGATGTGGGCGGCCGTGCTCGCCCTCGGGCTCTCCTACGGCGCGTACGGCGCCGAGATCGTGCGCGGCGCCCTGAACGCGGTGGCTCCGGCGCAGCGCGAGGCGGGGGTCGCGCTGAGCTTCACGCCGTGGCAGCGGATGCGGCTCGTCCTGCTGCCGCAGGCGGTCCCGGAGATGATCCCGTCGTTCTGCAACCTGCTCGTCGAGCTGCTCAAGGGCACCGCCCTGGTGTCGCTGCTCGGCATCGGCGACGTGTCCTTCGCCGCGTACCTGGTGCGGCTCGCGACCACCGAGAGCGCGCAGATCTACTCGATCACGCTGGTCATCTACTTCGTGCTCGCGTTCCTGCTGACGCGCGGGATGAAGGTCCTGGAGCGGAAGGCCAAGGCCGGGATCGGGCAGTTCCCGGAGCCGGGCCAGGGCCTCGGGCCCTGGCTGAGGTTCCGCCGGCCGAGCGCCAAGTCCGGTGAGCTGAGCTCCACGGGCGTCACGGACGTCGCGGGCGTCTCGGGCATCACGGGCGTCTCGGGCATCACGGGTGCGACCGGCGGAGGTGGCGCGCGATGAACCACGGTACGGACAAATGGGACTGGGGCGCGGTCGCCGACTTCATGCCGCACTTCTGGGACGGAGTGCTCGTCACCCTCCAGGTGCTCGCGCTCGGCTCGCTGATCTCCTTCTCGGTGGGGCTCCTGTGGGCGCTCGCCTTCCGCGCGCCGACGCGGTTCATCCGCTGGCCGGTCGGCCTGATCACCGAGTTCATCCGCAACACGCCGCTGCTCGTGCAGCTGTTCTTCCTGTTCTTCGTGCTGCCGGAGTGGAACATCCAGTTCTCCGCCGAGACCACCGGCACGATCGCGATCGGCCTGCACTACTCGACGTACACCGCGCAGGTCTACCGCGCGGGCATCGAGGCCGTGCCCGTCGGCCAGTGGGAGGCGGCCAAGGCGCTGAGCCTGTCGTACCCGCGCACCTGGACCGCGGTGATCCTGCCGCAGGCGATCCGCCGCGTGGTCCCCGCGCTCGGCAACTACGTCATCGCGATGCTCAAGGACACCCCGCTGCTCGCCAGCATCGGCGTCCTGGAGCTGCTCCAGCGCTCGCGGCTCGAAGCGGCGCAGACCTTCCAGTACACGGAGGCCCTGACCGTCGTCGGCGTCGCCTTCATCCTCATCGCCTATCCGTCCTCCCTCCTCCTGCGAGCCCTGGAGCGCCGTCTTGTCCGCTGACACCCCCCTCTCCAAAGACCGGGCGAACCCGGCCGTCGACGGCAGCGAGCTGATCCGCTTCGACAAGGTCGTCAAGCGCTTCGGCTCGAACACGGTCCTGGACGAGCTGGACTTCTCCGTGGCCTCCGGCAAGCACGTCACGCTGATCGGCCCGTCCGGCTCCGGCAAGACGACGATCCTGCGGCTGCTCATGACGCTGATCAAGCCGGACGAGGGCACGATCAAGGTCGGCGACGCGTACCTCACGCACGAGGAGAAGAACGGCAGGCTCGTCCCCGCGGGCGAGAAGCACGTGCGCGAGGTCCGCAAGAACATCGGGATGGTCTTCCAGCAGTTCAACCTGTTCCCGAACATGAAGGTGCTCCGCAACATCACGGAGGCGCCCGTCACCGTCCTCGGCCTCTCCAAGGACGAGGCCGAGCAGCGCGCCCGCGACCTGCTCGACCTGGTCGGCCTCGGCGACAAGTGCGACGCCTATCCGACGCAGCTGTCCGGCGGCCAGCAGCAGCGGGTCGCCATCGCCCGCGCGCTCGCCATGCGTCCGCAGGTGCTGCTCCTGGACGAGGTGACGTCGGCGCTCGACCCGGAGCTGGTCGCCGGGGTCCTCGACGTCCTCCGGGACATCGCGCACACCACGGACATCACCATGCTCTGCGTGACCCACGAGATGAACTTCGCCCGGGACATCTCCGACCAGGTCCTGATGTTCGACGCGGGCCGGGTGATCGAGTCGGGGCCGCCGGAGAAGATCTTCTCCGACCCCGGGCACGAGCGGACCCGCGAATTCCTGTCGGCGGTGCTCTGAGCGTTCCCGTCGGCGGCGCCCCGGGCGCCGCCCGCGCCGGGGTTTCCCCGTGCTCCTTCGCCGGGGAGCGCGGGGAACGCCGTAGAAACCTCCAACGCCCCCTACCAGCAGGCGATTTGGCGGTTATGGTGGACAGAGTCCAGCTGTCCGGAAACCGTACCGTCCAGGGATCACCAGGCCACCGGGGCCACGAGGGGTCGAGGGGGAGAGCCGTGACGCTCCAGCACCAGCCGACGACGGCGCACCGGTCGGTGCAGCACGCCCTGCGCGTGCTGGAACTCGTCGCGCGCCGCGGCACCGGCGTCACCGACGACGAGCTGGCCCGGCACACGGCACTGCCGCCGGCCCGGCTCGCCCCGCTCCTGCGCATGCTGCTCCGCGAGGGGTACGTGGAACAGCTCGCGGACGGGGCGTATGTGACGGGCGCCGCGCTCACCCGGCTCGGCTCCGCCGCCGAGCGCGGCCACGCCCTGCGCGAGAAGCTCCAGAGCACCCTGGTCGGCCTGCGCGACTCGATCGGCGCCGCGGTCTATGTGAGCCGGTACGTGGACGGCGAGATCCGGGTCCTGACCGTCGCGGACGGGCCGGGCACGCCGAAGGTCAACGAGTGGGTGGACTTCCGCGTCGCGGGCCACGCCTGCGCGGTCGGCAAGAGCCTGCTCGGCCAGCTGGACGTGGCCGCGCGCCGGGACCACCTCGCGCGCCACAAGATGCCCCGGCTCACCTCGCGGACGATCACGAACGAGCGGGTGCTGCTCACCAAGCTCGCCGCCCAGGCCCCCACGGTCCCCGTCCTCGACATCCAGGAGTACGCGGTGGGCACGGTCTGCGCCGCCGTCCCCGTCACGGCGGGCTCCGCGGTCGGCTGCCTCGCCCTGTCCCTGCCGGTCGAGCGCGCGCACCGGCTGCGCGAGGCCGCGGAGACCCTGAACCGCAAGGCGGCGCCGGTGCTGCTCTCGCTGGCGATCTGAGCAGGCGGTCGGGCCACTGGCCGAGCCGGTGGTCGAGAGCACCCCCTGGGACCAGGTAATATTTTCTTCGTCAGCAGGCGCCGCTAGCTCAGTTGGTTAGAGCAGCTGACTCTTAATCAGCGGGTCCGGGGTTCGAGTCCCTGGCGGCGCACTAGCGATCAGGTCACCCACCTGGTGCTGGCTTCGAAGAGGGCGCTTCCGGTTTCCGGAAGCGCCCTCTTCGCGTTCCCGGAGGCGTCGCCTCCGCGTGCGATCATCGGATGTCGAGCGGATACCGGTGGTGGGGGGACAGCATGGTGTGGACGACCGTCATGGAACCGAGGCCCTTCGCGGCCCGGCGCCTCGTGTGCTTCCCGCACGCGGGCGGCTCGCCGCACTTCTTCCGCGCGTGGGGCAAGGCCCTCCAGGACTTCGAGGTGCACGCGGTCTGCTACCCGGCGCGCGGCGAGCGCATCGCCGAGCCACCCGCCACCGATCTGCGGCAGCTGGCCCGCGACCTCGCCCGGGAGCTGCGGCCGCTCCCGGACGGACGGCCCACGGTCTTCTTCGGGCACAGCATGGGCGCCTCCGTCGCCTACGAGGTCGCGCGGATCTGGCAGTCCCGGGGCGCGCGCCCCGAGCACCTCTTCGCCTCGGCGTCCCGGGCCCCGGGGACCGCGCAGGGCTCCCCCGAGGAGGCCGCGGGGCTCTCCGACGCGAAGGTCCTCGACGTGCTGCGCGGCCTCGGCGGCACGGAGGCGGAGCTGCTCGACAACCCGCTCTTCCTCGAACTCGTCATGCCGTACGTGAGCGCGGACTTCCGCATGGTCGCGGGGTACGCGGCCCCGGCGGACGCCGCCCCGCTCGACTGCCCCGTCACCGTGCTCCTCGGCGACGCCGACACCCGGGTGAACACCGCGCACGCCGAGGCCTGGCGGGACACCACCCGGGCCGCCTTCGAGCTGTTCACGCTCCCCGGCGGACACTTCTACCTGGCCGACGAACCGCCGTACGCCCTGATCGAGCGGGCCGCGGGAGGCCGGGGATGAGCGGAGCGCCCGGCCGAGTTCGCCGCGCCCCTACGGGGCGTGCCCTCGGCGCCCTCGCTCTCGCCGTGGCGCTCCTGACGAGCTGCTCCGGCGAGAAGAGCGGCCCCTCCGACCGCACGCCGAAGGCGCCCCGTGCCGGTGCCGCCTTCGACTACCAGCTGGGCGGCGCCTACCCGCCCCCCGACGGCGTCCGCGCCGTCTCCCGCGACCGCGGGGCGAAGCCCGCCCCGGGCCGCTACAACATCTGCTACGTCAACGCCTTCCAGGCCCAGCCCGGCGCCAAGGCCACCGCGTGGTGGCGCAAGCACCACCCCGACCTGCTGCTGCGCGGCGCGCACGGCAAGCTCGTGGTCGACGAGGACTGGGCGGAGCCCCTCCTCGACATCTCCACCGCGGCCAGGCGCAAGGCCCTGCTCGACGTCGTCGGCCCCTGGATCGACGGCTGCGCGCGCGCCGGGTTCGACGCGGTGGAGCCCGACAACCTCGACTCGTACACCCGCTCCCGAGGCCGCATCGACGCCGCCGACGGCCAGGCCTTCGCGCGGCTCCTGGTGCGCAGGGCCCACGAGCGGGGCCTGGCCGTCGCGCAGAAGAACACCACCGAGTTCCTGGACGAGAAGCTCGGCTTCGACTTCGCCGTCGCCGAGGAGTGCGGCCAGTACGGCGAGTGCGGCGACTACGCGGCGGCGTACGGCGGGAAGGTCTTCGACATCGAGTACGAGAAGAAGGGGTTCGACGCCGCGTGCCGCCGCTGGGGCGGCAGGATCTCCGTCGTCCTGCGCGACCGCGACGTGGCCCCGGCCGGCGAGGACGGCCACGTGTACCGGCGCTGCTGACCTCCCCCGCGCGGGCCGTACGGCCGGGCCGCCGGATATCCCTCGTACCGGCGAGGACGCGGCCCGCCGCCCGTGCTGAACTGGCAACCCCCGTGCGAGGGAGCCGCCGCATGCAGCGAACGTCCGTGCCGAGACCTGGGCCGGTGCGCCGCCGTCACCACCCGTTCCACCTGTTCCACCCGTACCTCCAGGACGGGGCGCTCGCCGCGCTCGTCCTGTTCGCCACGTCCCTGCAGTTCGTCTTCCCCCACGAGGGCGACGACCGGCTCTCCCTGGTCGGCTTCCTGCTCGGCGCGGGCACCGCGGTGCCCCTGGTGTGGCGGCGGCGCGCGCCGATGCTCAGCGTCTATCTGGTGACCCTGTTCACGCCCGCGATGGCGGTCTACCGAACGCCGCCGCCGGACGTCGCGTACGGCGGCCTCGTCGCGCTCTACACCCTCGCCGTCGTCGGCAGACCCGTGCAGCGGCGCGTGGTGCTCGCCACCTGGTTGATCGGCGCGACCGCCACGATGACGTTCCGGGAGCGGGCCGAGCCCTTCGAGTACGCCTTCCACCTGCTGAGCTTCGTCAGCGCGTACGGCTTCGGCGTCCTCGCCCGGCTCAAGGGCGCCTACACCGCGGCCCTGGAGGACCGGGCGCTGCGCCTGGAGCGGGAGCGGGCCGGGGAGACCGCGCGGGCCGTCGCCCGGGAACGGGCCCGGATCGCCCGGGACATGCACGACGTACTGGCGCACGCCGTGAGCGTCATGGTGGTGCAGGCGGAGGCGGGCCCCGTCGTGGTGCGGGCCGATCCGGCGCGCGCGGAGCGGGCGTTCGAGGCGATCGGCGCGGCCGGGCGGGACGCGATGGAGCAGTTGCGGCGGATCCTCGGGGTACTGCGGGAGGCGGACGGCGACGGCTCGGCGGGCGGCGACCGGGGGCCGCAGCCCGCTCTCGCGGCGCTGCCCGCCCTGCTCGCGCGCGTCGAACAGGCGGGCGTCACCGTGCGGTTGAAGGAGTCGGGCGAGGCGCGCCCGCTGGCCGCCGACGTCGACGTGGCCGCGTACCGCCTGGCCCAGGAGGCGCTGACGAACGTACTGAAACACGCGGGGGCGAGCCTGGTGACCGTGGAAGTCGCCTGGTCACCGCGCGAATTGGCGCTCACGGTGACGGACGACGGCACGGGCGCGGCGCGGGGGGACAGCGGGGGCTACGGCCTGGTCGGCATCCGGGAGCGCGCCGCCGCCTGTGGCGGCCGGGTGGACGTGGGACCCGCCGCGGGCGGCGGATTCCGTGTCGCGGCGCGGCTGCCCACGGCATCCTTGGCGCATGAGCATCCGCGTGGTGGTGGCCGACGACCAGGAGCTGGTGCGCAGCGGCTTCGCGATGATCCTTGACGCGCAGCCCGGCATCGAGGTGGTGGCGGAGGCGGGCGACGGCGCCGAGGCCGTCGACGCCGTGCGCCGCCTCGCGCCGGACGTGCTGCTCCTGGACGTCCGCATGCCCGGCGTCGACGGCATCGAGGCGGCCCGCGTGGTGTGCGCGGAATCCGGCTGCCGGGTGGTGATGCTGACGACGTTCGACGTCGACGAGTACGTGTACGACGCCCTGTACGCGGGCGCGAGCGGCTTTCTGCTCAAGGACGTGCGCAGGGACGACCTGGTGCACGCGGTCCGCGTCGTCGCGGCCGGGGACTCCCTGCTCGCCCCGTCCGTGACCCGCCGTCTGGTCGCGGACTTCGTGCGCAGGGGCCGCCCCGACCGGCCGGCGGAGTCCCCCTCGGCCCCGGCCGCCCCCTCCCGGCGCCTGGCGGTGCTCACCGCCCGCGAGGAGGAGACGCTGCGGCTGCTGGCCCGCGGCCTGTCGAACGCGGAGATAGCGGCGGAGTTCGTGGTCAGCGAGCACACCGTGAAGACCCACGTCAGCAACGTCCTGTCGAAGCTGGCGCTGCGGGACCGCGTCCAGGCTGTGATCTGCGCGTACGAGCACGGGCTCGTGGTGCCCGGGGACCACGGCGGCTGAGCGCCCCTCCCCCGCCGGAGGGAGGCGGACCGTCCCCCTCCCCCGCGCGACCCATGGACCGCCTCCTCGAAGACCGCTCCCCACGGCGATCCGGTACCCGCCCGCCACGGGCGAAGGTATGGCCGAGAACAGTCTTCGCCCCGGCCCCTGGGGCCAGTTAGGAGCGGTCATGCTCGCCAAGCTCTCCCGGACGGCCACCCGGCGCCCGGTCTTGGTGCTGTTGGTCTGGTTACTGCTGCTCGTCGTCGGATTCGGTTTCGGTACGCGGGTGTTCGGCGACCTCAACTCGTCCGTGGAGGACGTGCCCGGCAGCGAGTCCGCGGTCACGAGCGAGGTGCTCGGGCCGCTCACCCCGGGCGGGGAGTCGTTCACGGCGTCCGTCACGGGCGGCGCGGACGGGTCGGTGCGCGCGCCGGAGGTGCGCGCGGCCGTGGCCGACGCGATCGCCGACGTGCGCGGTCTGAAGGGGGTCGACCGCGTCGGCGACCCGTACACCGGGAAGGGCCTCGCCGCCGAGGACGGCAAGGTGCTCCTGGTCCCCGTCACGCTGGCGGGCGACCTCTCCGACCGGGACGAGATCCGCGTGGTGAACGACGCCGCCGACCGGCTGCGGGAGATCGCCCCGGCGGCGGACGACCGCGTCGACGTGGCGGTCAGCGGCGACCCGCTGCTCGGCGACCAGACGGGCGGCCGCGCCCAGGAGGACGTGACGCGCGCCGAGTTGATCACCTTGCCCGCCGTTCTGCTCGCCCTGCTGCTGATCTTCGGCGGGCTGCGGGCGGCCGGTCTGCCGCTCCTGGTCGCGGTGAGCGGGGTGGCCGGGGCGTTCCTGACGCTGTTCGCGTTCAGCCAGGTCACGGACATCTCGGTGTACGCGGTGCAGGTGGTGTCGATGCTGGGCCTCGGCCTCGCGGTCGACTACGCGCTCCTGATGGTGGTGCGCTTCCGCGAGGAACGGGAGCGTGAGCCGGACGTCGTGCGCGCCGTGCACGCCACGGTCGCGCACGCCGGACGGACCGTGCTGTTCTCCGGTCTGACGGTGGCCGTGTGCCTGTCGGGCCTGGTGTGGTTCTCCAGCCCGTTCCTGCGGAGCATGGGGCTCGCGGCGGGCGCGGTCGTCGTGGTCGACATGCTGGCGGCCCTGACACTGCTGCCCGCGCTGCTCACCCTGTTCGGCGGCAAGCTCACGCCGCGGCGCGCGAAGTCGCGCCTGCGGAAGCGGCCCGCGGAGCCCGGCGCGCTCTTCGCCCGGCTCGCCCGCTTCTCCGCCCGCCGCCCCTACGCCGTCCTGGTCACCGTCGTCGCCGGGCTCGCCGTCCTCGCGCTGCCCGTGTTCGGCATGCGCATCGAGATCGGCGACGCCCGCCAGCTGCCGCACGACACCGAGGCCCGGCAGCTCTACGACGCCGTGCACGAGCACTTCCCGGCCGGCACCGACGTGAACACCGTCGACGTCATGATCGAGCCCGGTGCCGACCCCGCCTACGAGCGCGGGATCCGCGCCCTGTCCGGCGTCACCCGGTCCAGCAGCGAACGGCTGCCGAACGGCTCGACGCTGGTGCGGCTCACCCCGACCGGCTCGGCGGACGGACCGAAGGCGACCGGCCTCGTCGAGCGGGTGCGCGAGCTGCGCGGCGACGAACCGGCGCGGGTCACCGGCACCGCGGCCCGGCTCGTGGACTTCCGGGAGATGCTCGCCGAGCGTGCCCCCTGGGCCGTACTCACCGTGCTCGTGGGCCTGTTCGCGCTGCTCTTCGCCTTCACCGGCTCACTCCTCAGCCCGCTGCGGACGCTGTTCACCACGCTGCTGAGCCTGGGCGCCGCGCTCGGCGTGGTGACCTGGGTGTTCCAGGACGGGCACGGGGCGAGCCTGCTCGGCGGCGAGGGCCTCGGCGCGCTCAGCCTGACCGCGCCACCGCTGATCATCGCGATCGCGTTCGGGCTCGCCATGGACTACGAGCTGTTCATCCTGTCGCGGATGCGGGAGTCCTGGGAGGCGACCGGGGACGCGCACGAGGCGGTCGTCGAGGGCCTGCGCCGCTCGGGCCGCGTGGTGACCTGTGCCGCGCTGCTGCTCGCCATCGTCTTCGGCGGCTTCATGACGGGCGGCTTCTCACCGATCCTGCAGATCGGCCTGGGTCTGACGCTCGCGGTCCTGATCGACGCCACGATCGTGCGGATGCTGCTCGTGCCCGCCGCGATGACCCTGCTCGGCGACCGGGCGTGGTGGGCGCCGCCGTTCCTGCGGCGCCTGCACGAGCGGTACGGGCTCTCGGAGGCGCCGACGACGGCCGCGGCGCAGCGCCCGGACGGCGGGCCGGAGCCTCAGGAGAGCACGACGATGTCCATGACGAGCGCCGCGGCGAGCCCGCAGCCGAGGAGGTAGCTGCCGAGTCTGGTCCGGCCGCGGCGGCTCAGCTCGACCACGAGTCCGCAGAGGATCAGCAGCAGCCCGTACACACCCACGACTAGAACGGACGCTCTATCTACTAGATGGATTCCGAGTAGCGCCGCCGCCACCGCCATCCCCGCGGTGGCGGCGGCGACGCGCAGCCGCCGTGCCTGGCGCGGGGTGCGGGCCCCGCGCTCCGCCGGCCCTTGTTCCGACATGCTCATGCCCGGGATCGTAGTCAGGCCCGCAGATACGCGAGCACGGCGAGCACGCGCCGGTGCGTGCCGTCGGTGACGGGCAGGTCGAGCTTGCCGAGGATGTTGCCGATGTGCTTGCCCACGGCGGCCTCGGTGACGACGAGTTCGGCGGCGATCGCGGCGTTGGACCGGCCCTCAGCGACCAGCGCGAGCACCTCGCGCTCGCGCGGCGTGAGCCGCTCCAGGGGATCACGTCTGCGCCGCAGCAGCTGCCGTACGACTTCCGGGTCCACGACCGTGCCGCCGTCGGCGACCCGGGTGAAGGCGTCCACGAACTGCTCGACCTGCCCGACCCGGTCCTTGAGCAGATAGCCGACCCCGCCGCCGTCGCCGGTGTCCAGCAACTCGGCGGCGTACGACCGCTGTACGTACTGGCTGAGCACGAGGACCGGCAGGTCGGGGCGCTCGGCGCGCAGGGCGAGCGCGGCGCGCAGGCCCTCGTCCTCAAAGCCCGGCGGCATCCGCACATCGGTGACGACGACGTCCGGCGCGTGCTCGGCCACGGCCCGGCGCAGCGCGTCCGCGTCGCCGACCGCCGCGGCCACCTCGTGCCCGAAGCGGGTGAGCACCCCGACGAGGCCCTCGCGCAGCAGCACGCTGTCCTCGGCGAGGACTACGCGGCGGGCGGGGGCGGCATCGGGTCGCACGGGATCTCCAGGGACAGGACGGTCGGCCCGCCGGGCGGACTGGTGACGGTCAGTGTGCCATCGAGGACGGCGAGGCGGTCGGCGAGCCCGGTCAGGCCGGAGCCGCGCGCGGGCTCCGCGCCGCCGCGCCCGTCGTCGCGCACCCGTACGCGCAGGGCGCCGTCGGCGTACCGGGCGTGGACCGCGGCGCGTGCGGCACCGCTGTGCCGGGCGACGTTGGCGAGGGCCTCGCGCACGGCGAAGTACGCGCCGGACTCCACGGGTTCGGGAAGGCGGGGCAGGTCCGCGTCGGTGTCCACGGGCACCGGCGAGCGGTCGGCGGCGTCCTCGATGGCGGCCGCGAGGCCGTAGTCGGCGAGGACGCGCGGGTGGATGCCCCGGATCAGCTCGCGCAGTTCGGCGAGGGCCCGGTCGGCCTCCTGGTGGGCCGCGGCGAGCCGGTCGGCGAGCGGGCTGCCAGGGCCTGCGTCGAGGCGGGCGAGGCCGAGGCCCATGCTCAGGGCGACGAGCCGCTGCTGCGCCCCGTCGTGCAGATCCCGCTCCACGCGGCGGCGTTCGGCCTCGAAGGCGGCGACGAGCCGGGCCCTTGACCGGGTCACCTCGGCGAGCCGCGCCTCCGTCTCGGCCTCGCGCGGGGCGAGCAGCAGCTGGGCGACGGCGGCGCGGGCGGTGGCGTACGCGCCGAGCGGGTACAGCAGGGCGGCGAGCAGGGCCAGGCCGATCAGGGCGGTGCCGCAGGCCGCCGGGTAGGACGCGACGAACCACAGCTTCGCGGGCCGTACGCCACCGCCGTCGGGGCCGCCGGTGAGCGCGAGTTGGGCGGGCGCGGCGGCCAGGGCGAGGGGCAGCACCAGGGTGCAGGCGGCGACCGCCAGGTCGAGGAGCCACAGCACGCACGCCATCAGGACGGCGTACGCCAGCTCCCGCCAGGTCGCCTGCTCCCGCACCCGGAGGCGCAGCCAGGCAGCGAGGCCCGGGGCGTCGGGGGTGCGGTGCGGGCTGGTGGCGGGGCCCTGCCGCACGAGCCGGGCCCGGCGGCGCTCCAGGGCCCCGACGGGCACGCCCGCGAGCGCGAGCAGACCGAGCAGCGGGATCCCCACGACGACGAGGCTCGCCACGAGGCCAAGGACGAGGCCCGCGGCCAGGACCACGAGGAGGGGCGCCCCCACCGCGACCCCCGACACGACGTAGGCCGCGCTCCGCAACTTCCGCTTCATGGCTCAGGGCACGACAATCTCCGGGTCGGACTCGTCCCAGGGCACGTCGGGGGCCGGGTCGTCCTCGACGCTCACGCCGTCGCCCCAGCCGAAGTCGTCGGAGAAGGCGCGCGCCTCGGAGACGAAGAAGAGGCAGAAGGCGACGATCAGGCCGAGGAAGCCGAGCACGGCGACCGTGACCAGGGTGTTCGCGACCGGGCGCGGCGCGTGCGCGGTCGCCCGCTCGGGCCGCTCGGGGGCGTAGTACACGGTCACGACGTCGCCCTCGATGATCGTGCCCGGGCCGTTCTCCTCCTCGAAGCGGACCGTGCGGCCCTCGCGGGTGACGAACTCGTAGACGTGGTGCAGGGTCGTGGACACGTGGTGGTGGCGGTCGCCGCCGCGCCCGGAGGTCGTCGTGTAGGTGCGCAGACAGCGCGCCCGGGCGGTCAGGCCGCTGCGCCAGGCGCGCCGCATCTGGGCCGAGCGCCTGACGATCGCGGCCGCCATGACGATGGCTATGCCCGCCATGATCAGCGGTACGAGATAGAGCAACGCGTCCATGAGGGTCCCCCGGTAAATCCCGCGCACGCCGTAGTGGTCACGTACGGCGTGCGCAGAACCTACCCGTGGGGGGTGGCGGAGATCCTCAGGGGAACCTCTGAACCAGCGGCGGCAGGTGTCAGAAGGTGACGTCCGAGCAGGCGTAGAACGCGTTGCCCGTGTCCGCGATCGTCCAGACGGCGAGGATCACGTGGTGGCCGCTGCGGCCGCTCGGGATCGTGCCGCTGTGCGACAGGGTCGCGGGCGGCTGCTGGGCGTTGTACGGCACGGTGAGGAACGGCTGGGTGTCGAGCGCCGCCCTCGTCAGGGGCTGGCTCTCGTTCCAGCCCTGCTTGGTGATGTAGTACCGGAAGTCCGTGGTGCGGTGCCGCGCGGTGAACTGCCAGCGGAAGGAGTAGCTCTGGCCGCCCGACACCTTCGTCGTGGGCCATGCGTTGCCGTTCGGCTGCGTCGCCTTGTTGAGCGAGCTGAAGCCGGCGAGCCCGGCGGAACAGAGCTTTCCGTCGGCAGGGCCGCCCGCCGGGAAGCCCTTGGGGCCCTCGACGCTCTGCGGTTCGTACTGTATGGCGCCGCAGCCGGTCACCACGCCCTTGGCGCAGTTGATCTGACGGCTCGCGGGCAGGTCGGTGTAGCCATGGCTGCTGGCGCCGCCGGTCGAGAGCACGAACGCTCCGACCGTCGCCATCCCGAGCATGGCGGCGGACAATTTCTTTCGCATGCTGCGCTCCTGAACAACGTGGGGGTAGTTCTGTGAGCCGTGCGCGCGCTGACGGTCGTGCTGAGCTGCCGTGTGACGGATGGTGCGGCCGCCACGCGGGATGCGATTCGCATGGTCTGGACCTATGGGGATGTGCGGTCTAGACCAAGTCCCAGATTATTGCGGGTAGTTGAACATGTCCATACCAATCGTGGAGACGATCCGATCGCAGCGAGTCCGCGAGGTCTCCACCAGTTCACCGTTGGGGGTGTCGTTTCCGGCCACCCACGCCCGCGCCTCCAGCGGGCTCCTGCCGCCCGTCAACTGCCGCTCCACCAGCCGGTTCCGGCGCTCCTCCGCGGGCGCTTCGACGTACCAGCACTCCGCCGTGAGGGCCCGTGCCTCCCGCCATCCGGGCAGGTCGCAGGCCAGGTAGTTGCCCTCCGTCACGACGAGCCGCGCGGTGGGCGCGACCAGGTGCCGGGCGGCGACCGGCTCGTGCAGCGTCCGGTCGTAGTCGGGCGCGTAGACGTCGTTCGCCGTCTCTTCGAGGACCCGGCGCAGGAGCGCGACGTAGCCCAGGACGTCGAAGCTCGGCTCGGAACCCTTACGGGACGTCAGGCCGAGCCGCTCCAGCTGGACGTTGGAGAGGTGGAAGCCGTCCAGGGGCAGATACGCGGCGCCCGCCCCGACCTCGGCGACCAGCGCCTTCGCCAGCGTGGACTTCCCGGCGCCGGGCGGGCCCGCGATGCCGAGCAGGACGCGGGGGCCCGCGCCCGTCAGCTTCCAGGCGTCCTCGGCGAGCGCCTTGAGACCCGGCCGGTCGGGTCGGTCCCGTCGGTCCGGTCGGTCCCGTCGGTGATCAGCGTTCTCCATGCCCCGTATAGAACGCCACCGTCAGATCCTTGACCAGCGCCTTGCGCTCGTAGTCGTCAAGCTCCACCAGGCCGCGCGTGGTCAGGCGCGCCACCGTGTCCTCGACGGAGTCCACCACCGACGTGAGCACGCTGTCACGGTGCCGCGCGTCGAGCGCGGCGACCCTGCGCCGGTGCATGGCGTCCGCCACCTCCGGCGCGTACTCGATCCGCGTCGGCTGTACGGAGAAGACCTCGATCCCCACCGGCTCCGCCTGCGCGGCGAGGGCCCGCGTCAGGGCCTCGCCGACGGCCTCCGCGTCGCGCAGCGTCGGGCCGCCCTCGGCCGCGCCCCGGGCCCCGTCGTGGAAGGCGTCGGCGGGAAGCCGCGACAGGACGCGGGCGGCGGTCGCCTCGACGCACTCGCGCAGATACTCCTGGTGGTCGGCGACGGCGAGCGCGGCCCGCGCGGTGTCCTTGACCCGCCACACCACGAGCACCACCACCCGCAGCGCCACACCGGAGCGGTCCACGGCGGCCATCGGCTCGCTGCGCCAGTGCCGGAGCCGCACGTCGACGCGGCGCCGCAGCAGCAGCGGGTTCACCCACAGCAGGCCCGTCCGCCGCACGCTCCCCCGGTACCGGCCGAACAGGGTCAGGACCCACGCCCCGCCGACCCGGCCGCGCGCGAGCCCGCCGAAGCCGAAGAGGGCGAGCGCCCCGGCCCCGGCGAGCACCGCCCACTGCGCGGGCCCGATCCCCGACGCCCCCGGCCGGGCCGCTGCCCCGGGCAGGGACCGGGGCAGCGCCCCGGCCCACCACAACGCGAGCACGCACCCGGCCGCGCCCACGCCGCCCGCGAGCACCCCGACCGCGCCGGGCAGCACCCGGGCACGCCGCTCGACGAGGTCGAGGCCGGAGCCGGAGTCGGCATCGGCTCCGAGTACGGGCACGGGCACGGGCGACGGCGGGGCCATGCCCGGCCGCCCCGCATCGCCTCGGGTCCCTTGCTCCACACGGGGGCGCGCCGCAGGGCCCCGCACCACCGCGGAGGGCAGCGCGGAGGGCAGCGCCATCCCCACCGGGTCCCGCGGATCGTCGCGGAACAGCAGGTGGACGGGGATCTCCGTGGTGGCCTCGCTGTGGATGAGGCGGGGCGGACGGCCCGCTCCACCCGCCGCGCCACCGCGCCCCCGGCCTTCGTCCGACTCCGGGGACCGCTCTGTCGTCGTGCTCATCTCTGCCTCCGTCGCCTCCGCCGTGGGTTCCCCGCCGCGCGCGGGCCCGTCACAGGAACAGCCGCCGCCAGGTCTCCGGCCCCGGGACCCCGTCGGCCGCGCCGCCCCGCCAGCCCTGCGCCCGCTGGAAGGCCTCGACCGCCCTGCGGTCCGCCTCGCCCCAGCGCGGCCCGGGCCCGACCGCGTAGTACTTGCCGAAGCCCTTGCGCACGAGCTGCCGCCCGAGCCGCTCGACGAACGCGTTGCTCTGCCCCGGCCGGAAGTGGCCCTTGCCGGGGAACGCCGGGACGCCCTGCCCGCCCCCGGCGCCGCGAGCACCGGGAATGTCCCGGCCCTTGCCCGTGACCAGGTACGACCACGTCAGCGGGCCCGGAATCCCGTCCGCGTCCGTGCCCGTCCAGCCCTGCGCCCGCTGAAACGCCCGGGTCGCCCTGCGGTCGGCGTCGCCCCAGCGGGGCCCCGGACCCGACCGGTAGTACGGGGCGCCGCCCCGGGCGACGAGGAGCTGCCCGAGCCGGGTGACGTACGCGTTGTGCGCACCGGGGCCGAAGGAGCGCGCGCCGGGGTAGCGCCCGGAAACCGCCGGGGTGGAACCGGCAGGACCCGGCGCCGCCCGCAGGCCCTTGTACCGGTAGGCCCGGTAGCGGTCCGCGTCCTTCCAGTACGCGTAGGGCGTGGCCTTCTTGCGCGTGTAAGGCCGCGCCTGCTCATAGGCGAGATAGGAGGTGCGGGCGGCGTCCGCCCAGCCGCCGAAAATCGTCACGTGCGAGCCCCTCTCCGGGTTCGCCGGATTGTGGAACAGAAGAATGTCCCCCGGCGCGAGGTCGGCCTTCGAGATGCGCGTCCCGTACCGGTCGAGCGTGCCCGTCCATTCGTTTCCGCCCAGATTCCAGGCCATCGAGACAAAGCCCGAGCAGTCCTGCCGGTAGCCGTCCGCCCAGAATCTCCGCAGGTTGTACGGCACCCGCGCGTTCACCCACTGCCGGGCCCGGCCGATGATCTCGGCCCGGGTGGTGGTGCGCAGCTGCGCACCGTGGGCACTGGTCCCGTGCAGGGGGCTCTGGCGGCCCTGCGGGGTGCCGGGGTCGTCCCCCTTCGGAGCCGCTACACCCGCCCCCACCTGCGGAAACGACTCCAGCGCCGGGGCCGCGGCCGCGGGCAGCGCCTGGCTGGGGCCGAGCACGGAGCCCGCCGCGGCCGCGAGGACCAGGGCCCGCCGCGCGCCGTGCGCACCCGGGTGGCCGCCGCGCCCCGGCGGCAGCGCGTGCATCCCGGCGCGCCGCCAGTACACGCACCCCGGGCACTCGCAGTCGCTCGCGGGCTTGAATTCCTCGAATGCCGGAGCGGCGTCCATGCGATTCCCCTCACATCCGCCGGGATGTCCGGGGAAGGCCCCCGGCCAGGATTGTCCGCGCATCTGCATATCCGTCAGTTTTCCAACTGTCCGGGGATATCGCATGTTGACGGTCCGAATGATGGAGGGGGCCCGGCAAAGGGCCCTCACCCGATCCCCCGCCGCACCGCCGGGACGCGCCCCCCGACTCCCGGGTGGTCATGACCACCCTCGAACATCCGGTAGAGTTATCTCCGTCAGCACGCGCCGCTAGCTCAGTTGGTTAGAGCAGCTGACTCTTAATCAGCGGGTCCGGGGTTCGAGTCCCTGGCGGCGCACAGACAGCGAAAGCCCTCCGTCAGCGACGGGGGGCTTTCGTCGTACTGCCGCTACGGTTGCGCCATGGCGCGGGACATCCAGGAGCGGATCAAGAAACTCATCATCGATCAGCGGCTGCCCTCCGGCTCCGTGCTGCCGACCGAGCCGGAGCTGATGGAGCACCTCGGCGTCAGCCGGAACTCGGTGCGCGAGGCGCTCAAGGCGCTCCAGGCCATGGGCATCGTCGAGATCCGGCACGGCTTCGGCACCTACGTCGGGCCGATGTCGGTGGCGCCGATGATCGAGGGCCTGGCCTTCCGCACCGTCGCCGGGCACTACCGCGGCGAGGACAGCCTGCTCCAGCTCCTGGAGCTGCGCGAGGCCGTCGAGACCGGGCTCATCGCGCGCCTCGCGGGCTCCCTGCCGCCCGCCGACCTGGCCGAGCTCGACGCGCTCGTGGACCGCATGGACGCCGAGGCCGCGGGGCCCGGCGGCGAGGTCCGCGCCGAGACCGACCGCGCCTTCCACGCCACGCTCTACCGCTGTCTCGGCAACCGGCTGCTCGGCGAGGTCCTGGAGGCGTTCTGGGACGCCTTCCACAAGGTCCGCACCGACCTCGTCGACGTACCGCGGGACCCGAAGATCACCTGTCGCCAGCACCGCGAGATCCTCGACGCGGTGCGCTCCTCGGACGTCCTGCGCGCCGAACGGGCCATACGCGAGCACTTCGGCAACATTCGTACCCGTTTGAGCGCGCCCGCCTCAACAGTGGGCTCCCGCCCCACATATGACCGGTAAACTCCTTGCTTTCACTCTTGCGATCACGCAAGGGCGCATAGAACCCTGACGGGAGGCTCGCCGGAGCCTCGGCTCTCACGGGGCGCGCGACACGGGGCAGTTGGGGCCCCGGACACCGCCCGTGCGACGAGAGCCCTCATGAACACCGGGACAGGGGGTCCCCGCGTTCATGAACGGATGCCGAGGGGGGCATCATGCAACCGGAAGGCCACGTTTCGCTGTCGTAGCGAGGGGTGGCCTACCACTTGATGCGCTCGCGCAGGTCGAGGGGGACCGCCGCGGGCGAAAGGACCGACGACCACGCGGACAGCCGCGTGCGGGGGGATGACTCATGACGTCGACGCCACCGGGCGAGCGGCACGGCGACCCGTCCCAGACCACCCAGCTGCGCGTGCTCTCGCACCGGACGGGCGGTCTGAGACGCATCAAGAAGTCGCTGCCGCGCTACGACTACGAGCATTACAGCCGCCTGGCGGGGCCCCTCACCCAGCCCGACCCGGCGAAGCCCTACAAGGTCCAGTACCGCTCCCTGCTCTCCCAGGAGCCGCACCGGATACGCGCGGCCCTCATGCTCGGCGCGGCGCCGCTGCTCTCCCTCGTCCTGCTCGCCTGGCTGCTCCAGCCCGAGCACTGGACGGAGCGCGACTACCCCGCGTACGACTTCCTGCCCGTGCTCGACGTCGTCATGCTCGTCTCGATCGGCTTGATCGAGTTCTTCCGCTGCATGAACGTCCTGTCGAACGCGCACGCCACGCTCGTCGCCCGCGACCCGGTCCCCGTGGTGCCCGAGACCGGCACCCGCGTCGCCTTCCTCACCTCGTTCGTGCCCGGCAAGGAGCCGCTCGAGATGGTGACGAAGACGCTGGAGGCGGCGGTGAAATTGCGCCACCGCGGCCTCCTGCACGTCTGGCTGCTCGACGAGGGCGACGACCCGGCGGTGAAGGAGGTCTGCGCGCGCCTCGGCGTGCACCACTTCTCCCGCAAGGGCGTCGCGAAGTGGAACCAGGCCAAGGGCCCGCACCGCGCCAAGACCAAGCACGGCAACTACAACGCCTGGCTGGACGCGCACGGCGACGCCTACGACTACTTCGCCTCCGTGGACACCGACCACGTCCCGATGCCCAACTACCTGGAGCGGATGCTCGGCTTCTTCCGCGACCCGGACGTCGGCTTCGTCATCGGCCCGCAGGTCTACGGCAACTACGACACCTTCGTCACCAAGGCCGCCGAGTCCCAGCAGTTCCTCTTCCACGCCCTGATCCAGCGCGCGGGCAACGCCTACGGCTCGCCGATGTTCGTCGGCACCTCCAACGCGGTGCGGATCAAGGCCCTCAAGCAGATCGGCGGCCTGTACGACTCGATCACCGAGGACATGGCGACGGGCTTCGAGATCCACCGCCACAAGAACCCGGTCACCGGGAAGAAGTGGAAGTCCGTCTACACCCCGGACGTGCTCGCCGTCGGCGAGGGACCCAACGCCTGGACGGACTTCTTCACCCAGCAGCTCCGCTGGTCGCGCGGCACGTACGAGACCATCCTCAAGCAGTTCTGGAAGGCGCCGTTCTCGCTGCCGCCCGGGCGGCTCTTCAACTACACGATGATGGTCATCTTCTACCCGATGTCGGCTCTGAACTGGATCCTCGCGGCCCTGAGCTGCGCCCTGTTCCTGGGTCTCGGCGCCTCCGGCGTGAACATCGACCCGACCATCTGGCTGATGCTGTACGGCAACGCGTCCGCGCTCCAGATCGGCCTGTACATCTGGAACCGCCGCCACAACGTCTCGCCGCACGAGCCCGAGGGCTCCGGCGGCATCGCGGGCATGGTGATGTCGGCCCTGTCGGCCCCGATCTACGCGCGCTCCCTCATGGACGCCGCGCTGCGCCGCAAGAGCAGTTTCGTGGTCACGCCCAAGGGCGACTCGGCGAGCCCGGACACGCTGTTCGGCACGTTCCGCATCCACCTGTTCTTCATCCTGGTCTTCGCCGGCTCCATCGCGGCGGCGTACGTGTACGACCACGCGCACCCGGCGATGATCATCTGGGCCACCTTCGCGCTGCTCGTCACCGCCGCGCCGATCTTCGCCTGGCGGCACGGCATGCGGCAGGAGCGGAAGAAGCCGCCGACGCCGCCGGAGGGCGGGCCCGGCGTGCCGGAGCAGCAGACGCTGCCCGCCCGGGAGTTCGCGCCGCACAGCGCGCCCCCGCACGCGCAGCCGGGCGCGCACGCGCCGCAGCAGAAACCCAGCTGGGCCGCGAACCCCTCGGCCGCTTCGAATGACGACACCATGCAGATCGCCCTCGGGAGCCACGACACATGAGAGACCCCTCGTCCCGCCGCCGCGCCCGCCGGATAGCGATAGGCACGGCGGTGGTGCTGGCCCTGGCCGGCATGAACGGCCCCTGGCTGTGGCGCGTGGGCTCGGAGAAGTACCACAACTACAAGATCAACAAGCCGG
The DNA here is from genome assembly GCF_008704795.1 of Streptomyces spectabilis. NCBI lineage: Bacteria > Bacillati > Actinomycetota > Actinomycetes > Kitasatosporales > Streptomycetaceae > Streptomyces > Streptomyces spectabilis. Next base: position 3,894,803 of record NZ_CP023690.1, read on the forward strand.
AGTACAAGGCGGCGAACGGCCACTGGAAGGTCGTCGAGTTCCCCGAGGAGTACCGGCAGAACACGATCCACGCGTCGCTCCTGCACACCGGGAAGATCCTGATGGTGGCGGGCTCGGGCAACAACCAGAAGAACTTCGACGAGAAGAAGTTCGACACCCGGCTCTGGGACCCCGAGAAGAACACCATCAAGAAGATCCCGACGCCGACGGACCTGTTCTGCACCGGCCACACCCAGCTCGCCGACGGCAAGCTGCTCATCGCGGGCGGCACCAAGCGGTACGAGAAGCTCAAGGGCGACGTCACCAAGGCCGGCGGCCTGATGATCGTGCACAACGAGAATCCGGACCGGCCGATCACGCTGCCCGCGGGCACCAAGTTCACCGGCAAGAAGAACGGCAAGACCTTCGTCTCGAAGGACCCGGTCGTCGTCGAGCGCGCGAAGAAGGTCTTCGACAAGCAGACCGGCGCGTTCCTGCGCAACGACCCGGGTCTCGGCCGCATCTACGTGGAGGCGCAGGCGAGCGGCGCCAAGTACGAGACCGGCACGCAGGACAACTACCGCGTGCAGGGCCTGAACGGCGCCGACGCCCGCAACACGTACGGCATCGCGCAGAAGCTCGCCCTGGACAAGAAGGACTTCCAGGGCATCAAGGACACCTTCGAGTTCGACCCGGTCGCCGAGAAGTACATCAAGGTCGACCCGATGAACGAGGCCCGCTGGTACCCCACGCTGACCACGCTCACCGACGGCAAGGTGCTCTCCCTCTCCGGCCTCGACGAGATCGGCCAGCTGGTGCCGGGCAAGAACGAGGTGTACGACCCGAAGACGAAGAAGTGGACGTACACCAAGGGCGTCCGGCAGTTCCCGACCTATCCGGCGATCTTCCAGATGGCGAACGGCAAGCTCTTCTACTCCGGTTCGAACGCGGGCTACGGCCCCGCCGACGTCGGTCGTGACCCGGGCGTGTGGGACCTGGCGACCAACAAGTTCAAGAAGATCCCGGGCATGAGCGACCCGGACCTCCTGGAGACCTCCAACACGGTCGAGCTGCCGCCCGCGCAGGACCAGCGCTACATGGTCGTCGGCGGCGGTGGCGTCGGCGAGTCCACGAAGGCCTCCAAGAAGACCCGCATCGTCGATCTGAAGGACCGGAGCCCCCGCTTCGAGGACGGCCCCGAGCTGGGCACGGGCACCCGCTACCCGCAGGCGTCCGTCCTGCCCGACGACTCGGTCCTGATCTCGGGCGGCTCCGAGGACTACCGCGGCCGCGGCGACTCCAACATCCACGAGGCCCGCCTGTACGACCCGCGCAGGAACACGCTCGACAAGGTCGCCGACCCGCACGTGGGCCGCAACTACCACTCCGGCTCGATCCTGCTGCCCGACGGCCGCGTGATGTTCTTCGGCTCGGACTCGCTGTACGCCGACAAGGCCAACACCAAGCCGGGGAGCTTCGAGCAGCGGGTGGAGATCTACACGCCGCCGTACCTGTACAACGGCGACCGGCCCGCGCTCGGGTCCGGTCCCAAGGCCCTGAAGCGGGGCGCGTCCGGCACGTTCCCCACGAAGGACGCCTCCTCCATCAAGTCCGCCCGGCTGATCCGGCCCTCCGCCACCACCCACGTCACGGACATCGACCAGACGTCGATCGCCCTCGACCTGAAGAAGTCCGGCGACGCGGTCACGGTGACCGTGCCGAAGAACCGGAGCCTGGTGGAGTCGGGCTGGTACATGCTCTTCGTCACGAACGCCGAGGGCATCCCCAGCAAGGCCCAGTGGGTTCACGTTCCCTAGAGGCCCCGTAAGGGGCGCGGGGAACTGCGCGCTCAGCGCGCGAAAAGCCGCAGTCGCGTCTGCTCGGTACTCGGCAGACGCGACTGCGGCTTTGTTGTGGCTGGTCGCGCAGTTCCCCGCGCCCCTCAGGGGGCGTTCTTGGCGAGCCCGAGTGCGTACTCGGGCCACCACTGCCCGGCCTGCGGGCCACCGCGACACGTGCCGTCGGACTCACCGGGCCGCTTGACCCAGAGGTACGCATCGACCGACGGGTCGCCCGTCTTGGTGGTGGGGGCTTCGCCCAGGGCCCGCCCAGGGGGATTGCACCAGGGGTCCTTGCCCTTGCCGGTGTAGGGCCCGCGCCCATTGCGGCTCGTGTCGATGACGAAGGGCTTGTCACCGACCTTGGCGGACAGGGTCTTGCCGTAGGCCACGCTGGCCTCGGTGGTCTGGAAGTTGGAGACGTTCACCGCGAAGCCGTCGGCCTGCTCGACGCCGGAGCGCTTCAGCGGCTCGTACAGACCGTCGGGGTGCGACCAGCCCGCGTTGCCCGCGTCCAGGTAGACCTTGGTGTTCTTCAGGGACTTCAGCTTGGTGATGGCGCCCCTGAGGAGGTCGTAGCGCTCCTCGTGGAACTGCTCGGGCGTGCACTTGTCGACCATGTGCAGGACCGCGTCCGGCTCCAGGACGACCGTGGCGGCGCGGTCGCCGATGCCCTTGGCCACGCCGTCGATCCACGCGCGGTAGGCGTTGCCGTCGGCGGCGCCGCCCTTGGAGAACTGGCCGCAGTCACGGTGCGGGATGTTGTAGAGCACGAGGAGGGCGTCCCGGTCGGCCTTCTCGGCCGCCTCGGTGAAGCCGCGCGCCTCGTCCTCCGGCTTCTCCGGGCCGATCCACTCGCCGACGGGCTGCTCGGCGATCTTCCGGATCCGCGCCGCCTCGTCCTTCTTGCCGTCCTTCTCGTACGTGGCGACCTGCCGGGCCGCGTTCCCGTCGGGATTGACCCAGAACGGGTCGGTGTCCTTGGGCTGTTGCTTCACCGGACGGGTGGCCTCGTCGCCGTCCCCGTCGCCGTCGGACGAGCACCCCGCGAGCAGCAGCGCGGCCCCCGTGAGCGCGACCGCCGCCGAGACCCCCCTGGCCGTGAGACCCCGCCCGCGACCTGTGTTTCTGCGGTACATCCACTCCCCCTTGGGCGCACGGTCCGGTGCTCAATCCTGGCATAACTACGTGACCCTCACGAGGCCGGGAGAGCCCGTCCGGGCAGCTGTAGGAGAGCTGTTACAGCCCTCCGATGCGGGGTAGGCGAAAAGGTTGGGGGGAGGCGAAAGGGAGAGGCCATGAAGGCCATGCCGGACCGCACCCCGGAGCTGGGACTGGCGCGCGCCCTCGTCGAGACCGTGGTCACGGTCGCCGACGACTTCGACGCGGATCGCCACCTGGGCCGCGTCAGCCAGGTCTGCGCGGAGCTCTTGGACACGCTCGCCGCGGGCGTGATGTACACGGACGCGCAGGACACGGTGCGGATCGCCACGAGCCGCCGCGGGGAGCGGCTCGCGCGCGAACTGCTCGAAGCCCAGCACCTGGGCGGCCCCTGCATCGACTGCTTCGGCAGCGGCAAGCCCGTGGGTCCCGTCCGGCTCGCCGCGCGGGACGCGGTGGCCCGCTGGCCGGAGTTCGCGGCACGGGCCACCGCGCAGGGCGTCGACGTCGCCTTGGCTGTGGCGCTGCGGGCGCGGGGGCGCGTCTTCGGCGTGCTCGGCGTCTTCGCGGCGGAGTGGCGGCCGGACGGTGCGCCGGGTGCGCCCGCGGCCGACGGGGTCACGGGCCCGGCGCCCCAGGACCCCGGGCAGGAGAGCGCGTTGGGGCTCGCGCAGGCGCTCGCGGATGTCGCGGCCGCCGGGCTGCACAACCAGCGCGCCTACACCGAGTGCCGCGATCTCTCCCGGCAGCTCCAGGCCGCGCTCAGCAGCCGCATCCGGATCGAGCAGGCCAAGGGGATACTGGCCGAGCGCTGGCAGACCGGGACCGACGCGGCCTTCGGCGCGATGCGGCGGTACGCGCGCAGGGAGCGCCTCGTCATGGACACGGTGGCCGGGATGGTGCTCAAGGGGACGCTCGACGACGCGACGCTCCAGGACAGGCACGGCCCGTCCCGGTAAGGGGGCGTGGCCCGGCGTGCACCCGCGCCACCTGCGGCGTTCAGCGAGCGGCGGCAAAAGGCCAGTTGGCGTCAAACTCCCCTAGGCCGAAGCCGACTTCCGCTCTAGAGTCGTGGTGACGGCCCAAGCCCCCGGCCGGAGTGGAGCGTTCCGAACGCGGTGCGGCCCAGGGCGGCCGCGTGCTCCCGGACGTTCCGCGCAGTCCACGACCGATGGACCATCCGAAGCCTCCCGTGCCGACGCCGGGTTCCTCCCGCAGCTCGAGCGCGCGCGGTCGAGGACCGGCCCGGTCGGCGACTCCGGGGGGAGCGGGTCGTTGACCGGGCCAGGTTGTGCCCCGCTCCGGGGCGCACGCCGCCCGCGCGCGGCGCCCTCGCGGGCGCGGCGACTGGTTGACAGTGTCCATGACCACCTGCGACTCTCCCGGCGACAAGTCCATACGTCGAGGCGACGGTTGCCAGGAACCCGGTGCGACTCCGGGACGGTCCCGCCACTGTTACCCCACGCGCACGCCTGGGGAAGTCAGGAACTGAACCCGTCGTCCTCCTGCCATGGGGCGTGGAAACCCCAGAAGGAGAGCCACGGTATGTCCGCTTCCGCTGCGCACAGCGCACCACACACCGACACCGCCGCGATACAGTCCGCGACCATCCAGACCCGCGACTGGCTGATCGCCGCGGGCGCCGTGATCCTCGCGCTCATCACCCTGTACGCGGTCTTCATGGACAACGGCTCGCTGATCTCGGCGACCGGTGACTACCTCCACGAGTTCGCGCACGACGGCAGGCACCTCTTCGGTGCCCCCTGCCACTGATCGGGGCCGCTCGCACCATGACCGCGTCCCCAGAGACTCCCCCTTCCCCGAACTCCCTCACCGCTCCCCGCACTTCGACTCCCGCCGCCTCCCCAGCGGCCCCGTCCCCCGTCCTCGCGCTGCTCGGCCGCGGCCTCGCGGCCGGGAGCCTGGGCGGGCTCGCCGCCGGGCTCTTCTCGCTGCTGCTCGCCGAGCCCCTGATGGACAAGGCGATCCGCGCGGAGGAGGCCCGTTCGCAGGCCCACGAGCAGCATGACGCCGGTGCCGCCGTGCAGCACCACGAGGAGCTGTTCTCACGCTCCACGCAGCACGCGGGCCTGGTCATCGCCCTGGTCGTCGCGGGCCTCGCGATCGGCGTGCTCTTCGCCGTCGCGTACGCCCTCGTGCACCGGCGCGATCCGCGTGCCAACCCCTGGCCGCGGGCGCTCGCGTTCTGCGCGGCCGCGTTCTGCGCGGTCTCCCTCTTCCCCGCCCTGCGCTATCCGGCGATGCCGCCCGGCGTCGGCGACTCCGGCACGGTGGGTGACCGGCAGGCCATGTGGGTCGCGGCGGTCGTGATCAGCGTGCTCGGCATGTTCCTGGTCTGGCAGGTGTACGTGCGCCTCGCCGGCCGGTCGCAGCCGGTGCGGCAGCTCGCGGCGGCGGGCACGGCTGCCGCCGTCCTCGCGCTGCTGTGGGCGCTGCCGGACAACCCGGACCCGACGCCCGTGAGCCCCACGCTCCTGTGGGACTTCCGCATGCTGTCGCTCGCGTCGCACGTGCTGATGTGGGTGGTCTTCGCGGCCGTGTTCGGCGGCATCGGCCTGCGGGCGCTGCGCGCGAGAGCCGGGACCGAGGCCGCCTCGACCCCGGCTGTCTAGGGCGTGTCCGGTGGGTCGGCGTGGAGCAAGGAGCGGCGTCTGGTGCGTGCGATCGCAAGGCGCCGGGATGTCCTCGTAGCGGAGCTACTAGGACATTTCGGCAACGCGGCGAGCGTGCGTGCCAGGCGTCGCGACGCCGCGCCGACCCATCGGACACGCCCTAGGGGCCCACGCCCGTGAGATAGGCGGAGACGACCACGTTCGCCGAGTACGTACGGCTGGCGCGGTCGAAGGTGCCGCCACAAGTGATCAGGCGCAGTTCGGCGCGGCCCTCCTCGCGGGGGCCGTAAGCCGTCTTCGCGTCGAAGTCGTCGCGGCCGAGCACCTGGACGTCGTCCACCGTGAACTCGGCGACGGCCCCGTCGTCCCGCACCACCCGCACCTTCTCGCCGGGGCGCACGGCGCTGAGGTGGTAGAAGACGGCGGGCCTGCTCTCCGTGTCCACGTGGCCCACGAGCAGCGCGGCCCCGGCCGCCCCGGGCCGCACCCCGCCGCCGTACCAGCCGACGACGCCCGGCTGCCCGTACGGCGGCGGGTCGATCGCGCCCACCGCGTCCAGGCCGCGGGCCACCACCGGGGCCCGTACGCCGAGCGAGGGCACGTCCACGCGCTGCGGCCGCGCGTCGGCGAGCGGCTCGTGCGGGCGGGGCAGTTCGAGGCCGGGGGGCCTGCCGACGGCGGCGATGTCCCCGGTGGTCGGGTCGGAGAGGCCGCCGCGCACGTCGGTGATCTCGTTGCCCCACAGCCACAGGCCGACGAGCAGCACGGCCCACGCCACGCCCATGACGAGACGCCTGGTGCCGTGCGGGGCGTCGGCGCCTTCGGGCTCGGGCCCGGCCACGGTCAGTCGGAGCGGCGCCGGCGGACGCTGCGCAGGGCCACGGCGACGGCGGCCGCCCCCGCGAGCACCAGGCCGACGACGGCGTGCCGCGTACCGGGCCCGGCCTCCTCGGCGACCGCGGCCACGGGCTTGAGATCGGCGGTGCCGCCCCCGCCGGCCCGCACGGGCGCCTGCGGCGTGGCCTGGGCACCGCCGGCCCGGACGGTGCCGACGCCCTGGTGCGGGTGCCCGTCGCAGGTCACGGTGATCTCGTACGTCCCCGAGATCCCGGCCCTGAGCCGCGCGGATCCGGTGAGCGTCTTGCCGCCGCTGCCGGTCAGCTCGGCGTCCTTCGCGAACGCGCCGGAGCCCGCGGCGCCCGTCGTGCCGCGGCACCCCGAGACCCGCACCTCGACCTGCCCGCCCGGCACCGCGGCGGCGGGTGTGACCTGGGCCCTGACCTGGTCCTGGTCGTGCGCGGCCGCCGGTCCCGCCACCCCCGCGAGCGCGCCCGCGAGGACGAGACCCCCCGCGCCACGCACGGCAAGCGAACATATACGCATCGTGAACCTCCTGTACCAGCAGATTCACGCGCGCGGGGCGTCAGCGCATCCTCAGGACACCCGTCCGTGCCCGCGCGGGCTCAGACCCGGTCGACGAGATCGGCGATGGAGTCCGCGACCGTGGAGGGCCGGAACGGGTACTGGTCGATGTCGGCCCGCGAGGTAAGGCCTGTGAGCACGAGGAAGGTCTCCATCCCCGCCTCGAGGCCCGCGAGGACGTCCGTGTCCATGCGGTCGCCGATCATCGCGCTCGTCTCCGAGTGCGCCCCGATGGCGTTCAGGCCGGTGCGCATCATCAGGGGGTTCGGCTTGCCCGCGAAGTACGGCTTCTTGCCGGTCGCCTTGGTGATCAGCGCGGCCACGGCGCCGGTGGCGGGCAGCGGGCCCTCCGTGGAGGGGCCGGTCTCGTCCGGGTTGGTGCAGATGAAGCGCGCGCCGTCGTTGATGAGCCGCACGGCCTTGGTCATGGCCTCGAAGGAGTAGGTGCGGGTCTCGCCGAGCACCACGTAGTCCGGGTCGTGGTCGGTCAGGACGTACCCGATGTCGTGCAGGGCGGTGGTCAGGCCCGCCTCCCCGATCACGTACGCCGTGCCGCCGGGCCGCTGGTCGTCGAGGAACTTCGCGGTGGCGAGGGCCGAGGTCCAGATGTTCTCGACGGGCACTTCGAGGCCCATGCGGGTCAGCCGGGCCTGGAGGTCACGGGCGGTGTAGATGGAGTTGTTGGTGAGCACGAGGAACGGCTTGCCGGACTCGCGGAGCTTCTTGATGAAGGAGTCGGCGCCGGGGATCGGCACGCCCTCGTGGATGAGCACGCCGTCCATGTCGGTGAGCCACGATTCGATGGGCTTGCGCTCTGCCATGGGGTGCACTCCTGCGGGGTCTGCGTGAAGCAAGTGGCTTGCGGGGCGTCGGAACGGCGCTGTGCCGACGCCCCCAGCCTAATCAGGAAGGCTTGATCCCGACCCCGTCGATCACCCAGTACCAGTTGTTGCCTCCGGTGTAGCGGAAGCGGACCTGGGCCGTCCGGGCTCCGGCGGGGACCTGGAGCCGTACGGTCTCCACGACGGAGGGCGTGTCGGCGGTGTACGTCTTGATGACGACGGGCGCCTTGCCGTCGTAGGAGACGAGCACCTGGCCCTGCTGCGGGGACTCCTGGCGGTAGAACGTGGTGTAGGTGAGCGTGGCCGGGGCGCCGCCCGTGACCTCGTACGCGGGGCTGACGAGGGTGGAGTCGAAGGTTCCGGTGACGGACTTGTCGGACCACTCGTCGCCGTCGGCGACGGCGAAGACGTTCCGCGCCCGGAGGTTGAGTTCGCGCTCCTGGTCGCGCTGGGTCTTCGTCCAGAACTCGTCCGTGGTGAAGGACCAGCCGCGCCACTCGGTGACGCCTCCGCCGCCCATCCGCGTGTTGTCGACGCTCCAGCCGTCGGGCGGGGTGTGGGTGAAGCCGATGACGCCCGCGCCGACGCCGGTCTCGTCGACGGGCGGCTTGAGCCGGTCGCGCAGCGCGTCGAAGGCGTCCGGGCGGGGCTGCTGCACGGGGCGGCCGTCCAGGCCCCAGGCGGGGTCGACGGCGACGCCGAGGTGGGCGAGCGCGCTGACGGCGACGTCGGGCATGCGCACGTCGTACCGTACGGAACCGGCGGTGAGCCCCTCCCCCGCGGCGATGAGGAAGGTCTGCCGCTCGGGCCAGCTGGAGCCGCCGTGGCCGCCCCCGTCGGTGTGGCCGTGATCGGCGGTGACCATGACCAGCCAGTCCTCGTCCCCGTGCGACGGCCGTGAGGTCACGGCGTCGAGGATGCGGCCGACCTGGGCGTCGGCGCCGTGGATGGCGTCGAGGTAGGCGCGGCTCGCGGCGCCGCTGGCGTGTCCGGCGTGGTCGATGTTGTCGAGCTGGACGAAGACGGCGTCGGGGTCGCCCTCGGTGAGGGCGGTGACGGCGCGGCGCGTGGTGCCCGCGTCGTACTCGTCGGAGGGCGTGGAGACGCGGGTGTCGACCTTCGACGAGAAGATCGTGTCGGTGAGGGGCGCCCAGGAGGACACGGCGTAGGTGCGCAGGGCGGGCTTCGCGGCCTCGGCGCGCGTCATGAAGTCGGGGTAGCGGGCGAGGTCGTGGCCGGTGAAGTCGTTGTTCACGACCTTGTGCTTGTCGGGCCAGACGCCGGTGAGCAGCGTGGACCAGCCGGGGCCCGACATGGTGGGGGCGAGCGGGTTGGCGTAGATGCTGCTCGGGGCGGTGAGGCCGCGCGCCATCAGGGACTTCAGGCGGGGCGCGGCGGCGTCCTCGATCCGGTTCAGGAGCGCGCCGTCGAGGCCGATGACCAGGACCTTGGGCCTGCGCGCGACGGCGGCGCGGGCGAGGCCCGACAGGGGCCCCGCGGCGGTGGCGAGGGCGGCGGCGGAGACGAGGAGCGAGCGGCGGCGCATGCCGTGGGACACGGTTCCTCCAGGGGGAGAGAAGGTGCGGGGGTGAGGCGCGAGGGCAGGCATGGCAACGCCCCTGGCTACGCAGGGGCGTTGACGGGAGATGGGGGTGTATTGGGGGTGTATTGGGGGTGTATGTGGAGGGGGGTGGGTCAGCTGCCGGTCTCGGACTTCCAGTCGTCCACGTACTCCGTGAGGTTCTTGGAGATATCGTCCCAGTCCGGCTCGAAGACTTCGACACCGTCCACGAGCTTGTCCAGGGCGATGGCGTTGGCGTCGGTGGCCTTGACGTCCTTGCGGGCCGCGAAGCCGCCGCCGATCTCGCTGACCTGGCGCTGGGCCGCCCGGCCGAGGAGGTAGTCGAGGAACTTCTTCGCGTTGGCGCTGTGCGGGGCCTTGTTCACCAGGCCAGCGGCGTAGGGCAGCGCGAAGGTGGTGGGCTTCTTGCCCTCCTTGGCCGGGAACCAGATGCCGAGGTTGGGCATGTTCTTGGACTGGGCGTAGTTCATCTGGACGTCGCCGTTGGCGACGAGCAGCTCGCCCTTGTCGACCTTGGGCGCGAGCTTGCCGGTGGAGGCGGACGGACCGACGTTGTTGGACTGGAGCTTGCCGAGGTACTTCAGGGCGGGCTCCTTGCCGCCGAAGTCGTGCATGGCCTTGATGAGCACGGCGGTGCCGTCGCCCGCGACGCCCGGCGTGGAGTACTGGATCTTGTTCTTGTACGTGCCGTCGGTCAGCTCGTCCCAGGTCCTGGGGGCCTTGGAGCCCTTCAGCTCCTTCTTGTTGTAGATGAAGCCGAAGTAGTTGTTCACGACGGCGGTCCACTTGCCGTCGGGTGCCTTGTTCGCGCCGTCGACCTGCTCGGAGCCCTTGGGCTCGTACGCCTGCAACAGGCCCTTCTCGTCGGCCTGCTGGATGAACGGGGGCAGGGTGATGAGCACGTCGGCCTGGGTGTTGGACTTCTCGCGGACGGCGCGCTGCACCATCTCGCCGGAGCCGCCCTCGACGTACTTGACCTCGATGCCGGTCTTGTTCTCGAAGTCCTTGAAGACCCGGTCGTACCAGCCGTCGCCGTTCTCGCCCTTCAGGCCGTCGGCGCTGTAGACGGTGACGACCTTGGCGTCGGACGCGGCGGAGTCGCCGCCGCAGGCGGTGAGGGTGGTGGCGAGCAGGGCACAGCCGCCGAGGGCGGCGAGCGCGCGGACGGGGGTGACGGTGACCATGACGTGTCGTACTCCTTGGAAGGACGGGCTTGGGACGGTCAGCGGTAGGAGGCGCGGGTGCGCACGCGCGACACCGCGAACAGGACGAGCAGCGTCGCCGCCATGAGGACCACGGCGAGGGCGGCGCCGGTGAAGGCGGCCCCGCGGTCGGTGGCCGCGTAGATCCGCACGGGCAGCGGCGTCCAGTCCGGCGGGTAGAGCATCATCGTGGCGCTCAGCTCGCCCATGGACAGGGCGAAGCAGAGGCCGGCCGCCGCCGTCAGGGACGGCAGCAGGAGCGGCAGCTTCACCCGCCACAGGACGTGACCGGGCCGGGCTCCCAGGGACGCGGCGGCCTGCTCGTACGCCGGGTCGAGACGCCGCACGGCCGCCGAGACGGACTGGTGGGCGAAGGCCGTGACGAGGACGGCGTGCGCGAGGACGACGATCGTGGACGTGCCGTTGAGGATCATCGGCGGCTTGCTGAAGGCGACGAGCAGCGCGAGCCCCACGACCACCGACGGCACGGCGACGGGCAGCATGAACAGGGTGTCGAGCACCCGGCCCCACACCCGCGCGGCGACACCGCCGCGCCGCTTGAGCGCGTCGGCGGCCAGAGCGGCCCAGGTGCCCACGGCCAGGGCGAGCGCGCTCGCGCCGAGCGCGGTGAGCAGGCTGGTGGTGAGGGCCTCCAGGGACTCGCCCCGGGTCGCGGCTGAGTAGTGCTCGGTGGTGAACGCGGACGGGAACGCCCCCGACCAGTGGCCCGCGAACGAGGCCGCGACGATGACGGCGAGCGGCAGCGCGAACACCGGCAGGAAGAGGACGGCGAACACCGCCCACAGCCCCCACTTGCCCTTGCGGCTATGCACCAGCACGACGGCTCACCACCCGGTAGAGGCCGTAGAGGCCCACGGAGATCGCGATGTTGACGACGGCGACGACGCAGGCGGCCGGGTAGTCGGACTCCAGCATCGCCTTGCCGTAGATGAGCGTCGGCAGCGTGGTGACGCCCTTGGCCCCGGTGAACAGGACGATCCCGAACTCGTTCAGGCACATCACCAGGACGAGGCTGCCGCCCGCCGCGAGCGCGGGCAGCGCCTCCGGCAGGATCACCTTCCGCACGATCCGCGCGGGCCGCGCGCCGAGGCTGGAGGCCACCTCCAGCTGCGCGGTGTCGAGCTGCGAGAACGCCGCGAGCAGCGGCCGCATCACGAACGGCGTGAAGTACGTGATCTCGGCGAGCAGCACGCCCCACGGCGTGGTCAGGAACTGGAAGGGCCCGTCGCCGCCGCTCCCGGTCGCGTCCGTCCACAGCCCGTTGGCCATGCCCTTGGTGCCGTAGATGAACAGCAGCGCGAGCGTGATGAGGAAGGACGGGAAGGACAGGAAGACGTCGATGAACCGGGCGACGGCCTTCCCTCCGGGGAACGGCACGAACGCGATGACCAGGGCGAGCACGAAGCCGAGCACCAGACATCCGACGGTCGCCCCCACGGCCAGCCACACGGTCGTCCCGAGCGCGTCCCGGAACGCCTCGGACGCGAAGACGTCCGCGTACGGCTGGAGGGAGGTCCCGCCCGTGTCCGGCTGCACGGACTGCTGGACGACGAGGCCGAGCGGATAGAGAAACACAAGCCCGAGCAGAGCGAGGGGAGGCAACGCCCAGACGAAGGACGGCACTCGTCTTGCCCGCTGTGGGCAATCGTCCCGCAGGGCGGGACGGGTGGGCACAGCACTGGATGCCGCCCCGCCTTCGACCAGGCCCGGCGTAAGGTCACCCATCGCTGCCCACCCCTGCGGAGAGCAGCACCGCGTCCTCGGGCGCGAAGTGCAGCGTGACCTGTTCCCCCAGCCCAGGGGGCACCCGCAGCTCCCGCACGTCGGCCTTCACCGCGTGCCCGCCCACGTCGACGTACAGCCGATGGGTGGCCCCGCGCCACTGCACCTCCGTGACGCTCCCGGTCAGCGCGTTGGGCCCGGGGCCGAGCCCCATCAGGTGCGGCCGCACGCACAGCGTGGCCGTGACCCCAGCCGCCACCCCGTCGGTGGCGACCTTGACCTCGGTCGCGCCGAGGGACACCGCGCCCTCGCCCACGGACACCGGCAGGAGGTTCGCGTTGCCCACGAAGGAGGCCGTGAACTCCGTGCGGGGCCTGCGGTACAGCTCCTGCGGGGTGCCGCAGTCCTGGAGCCTGGCCTTGTCCATGACGGCGATCCGGTCGGCGAGGGTGAGCGCCTCGACCTGGTCGTGGGTGACGTACAGGATGGAGACGTCCGGCAGCTCCCGGTGCAGCCGGGCGAGTTCGGCGAGCATCCCGGAGCGCAGCTGCGCGTCGAGCGCGGACAGCGGCTCGTCGAGGAGGAGCACGCCGGGCCGGATGGCGAGGGCGCGGGCGATGGCGACGCGCTGCTGCTGCCCGCCGGACAGCTCGCGCGGGTACCGCTTGGCGTACGCGGCCATGCCGACCAGCTCCAGGGCGTCGGCGACGCGCGCCGGGACCTCCTGCTTGGGCGCCTTCTGCGCCCTGAGTCCGAACGCCACGTTCTCGTCGACGCGCATGTGCGGGAAGAGCGCGTACTGCTGGACGACCATGCCGATGCCCCGCCGGTGCGGCGGCAGGCCCGTCACGTCGCGCTCGCCGATGAACACGCGTCCGGAGGCGGGCGTCACGAATCCGGCGACGGCCCGCAGGGCGGTGGTCTTGCCGGACCCGGAGGGCCCGAGCAGCGCCATGACCTCGCCGGGATCGACGGTCAGGTCGAGGGAGTCGAGCACGACGTTGCCGCCGTAGGCGACGGTGACCGAGTCGAACCGGATGCCGCTGCTCATGACCCGAAGCCCCGTACCAGCGCTGGCAGTTCCGCCACCGACGGCAGCACGTGCGTGGCGCCCGCGCCCCGCAGGGCGGGCTCGTCGTGGGCTCCGGTCAGGACGCCCGCCACGATCCCGGCACCGGCGCGGACGCCGCTGCGCATGTCGTACGCCGTGTCCCCGGCGACGGCGACCTCGCGCACCGAGTCGGCGGCGCCGGCCTTGAGGAACGCGGCGAGCACCATGTCCGGGTAGGGGCGCCCGCGTCCGCCCGCGTCGGCGGGGCACAGGGTGAGGTCCGCCAGGTCCCGCCAGCCGAGGGCGTCCAGGATCGCGTCCTGGGTGACGCGGGCGAAGCCCGTGGTCAGGACCACGGTGAGACCGTCGGCCTTGAGCGCGTCGACGGCTTCGCGGGCCCCGTCGACCGGCGCGACGAGGCCGTCGTCGACCAGTTCGCCGTACGCCTTCTCGAAGGCGGTGTTGGCGCGCTGGGCCAGGTCCTCGGCGCCGAAGAGATGGCGGAAGACGGAGATCTTGGACTCGCCCATGGTGGCGCGGACGTAGTCGAGCTTCGCCGCGTGGTCGGCGGAGTCCGGCTCGACGCCCAGCTCCCCCGCGGCCGCGGCGAAGGCGCGCTCGACCAGGCCGCCGTCGGCGACGGTGGTCCCGGCCATGTCGAGTACGACCAGCTTGATGTTCGCGTTCTTGATGTTCGCGTTCAACTCTCTCACCATCCCAGCTCGTTGGCGGTCTGCTCGGCGATCGCGGGCGAGCAGGTCATGCCGCGCCCGCCGGGCCCGGTGACCAGCCACACCCCGTCGCGCACGCGCTCGCGGTGCACGACCCTGCTGGTGTCGACGCACTGCGCGTACACCCCCGCCCAGCGCCGCCGGACCTTCGGCAGCGGGCGTCCCAGGAAGCCCTCGACGACCTCGGTGAGGTGGTCGTACGGGTCCTCGACGGTGTCGAAGGCGAAGGGGTGCTCGTACTCGTGGGTGTCGCCGATGGTCAGGCCGCCGTCCGCGCGCTGCACCATGAGCAGCTGCATCTTGTGCGCGGCGGCCGTCGCGGGCTGCGCCTGCCCGGCGTTGAGGGCGTCCAGCTCAGGGGACCGGTACGCCGGGTAGTAGCGGAAGCTGTCGGCGTCGGCGACGGACGTGGTGAGCGGCTCGCCCAGCGGGTCGGTCTGCATCATCTGGAGCCGCACCCGGCGCACCGGCAGCTCCGGGGCCAGCTCGCGGACGAGGCCGCCGAGCCAGGCGCCGGTGCACAGCACGACCGCGTCGCCGGTGTGCACGTCGCCGTGGTCGTCGCGCACCGACGCGGGGCCGACCACGTCGCGGACCTCGCGGCCCGGCAGGAAGGTGTAGCGCGGGGACTTCCGCAGCTCCTCGCGGAGGCGCAGCTGCGCGGTGCGCGGCTCGACGGCGGCGTCCCGCTCGCACCACAGGGCGGCGGCGAAGTCACCGCGAAGGGCGGGGTTGAGCGCGCGGGCCTCGTCGGCGGCGAGCAGCTTGTAGCCGCGGGCCGCGGCGTCGGGGCGGGCGAGCGCGGCCTCGGCGACGGCGCGCTCCCGCTCGGTGCGCACCAGGGTCAGCGAGCCGTTGGCGCGGAAGCCGAGGCCCGGGACGCGGGCGCCGATCCCCTCCCACAGCTCGCGGGCGCGCAGGGCCGTCTCCAGCTCCTCGCCGCCCGCGCGGCCGCTGACCCATATCTGTCCGAAGTTGCGAAGGGACGCGCCCCGGGCCTCGCTCTCGCGCTCGATCTGTACGACCTCGTGGCCGCGCTCCACTGCGTGCCAGGCGTGCATGGTTCCGACCACGCCTGCTCCTACGACGATGACTCTCACGGCGGCAACGCTCCTTTCGGCGGGTGGCCCGGGGTGGGCCGGATGGCAACCAAAGGGTGAACTGCCGAGCAAGCTTGGACTAGACCCGTTATCTTTCCGTGACCAAAAGAGTCCAAGTAGCGCCCGGAAAGGGAGAGTTGGACCCGATTGCGCCGAGGGCTCAGCCGAGGTGCGTCGTGAACGAGAAGCGGTCGCCCCGGTACAGCGTCCGCACCCGCTCCAGCGGGCCGCCCTCCGTGTCCCGCGAGACGCGGTGCAGGAGCAGCATCGGGAGGGCGGGCGGCGTCCCGATGAGCAGCGCCTCGCGCGGCGTCGCGAGGACGGTCTCGATCCGCTCGTCGGCGTCCCCGAACGCGATGCCGAGCCGGTCGCGCAGATACGCGTAGAAGGACGAGTCGGGGTCGAAGTCCTCGTCGAGGCGCGGCACCCGGGCCACCGTGACGTACGTGCTCTCCAGGCCCACCCGCTCGTCGTCGGCGAGCAGGACGCGCTCCATGTGCCAGACCGGCTCGTCCGGCACGGCCCCGATGTCGGCGGCGAGGGCGGCCGGGCAGGCGAAGCGGTCGAGGGAGATGAGGGTGCGGCCCGGGGTGCGGCCCTGTCTGCGCACGCCCTCGGTGTAGCTGGCGAGGGAGAGGGGCTGCTCCAGCTTGGGCCCCGCGACGACCGTGCCGCGCCCCTGTCTGCGCAGCCTGCCTTCGAGCAGCAGCTCGCGCAGCGCCTGCCGCACGGTCTCGCGCGCCACCTCGTAGCGCTCGGCGAGGTCCCGCTCGGTGGGCAGCGCCCGGCCCACGCCCAGCTCCTCGATCAGCTCCGCGATGCGGGCCTTGACCGCGTAGTACTTCGGGATGCGGCCGTGCTCGGGGATGCCGGAGCGGACGGCTGCGCCGGGCCGGTGGGCGGGTGGGGCGGCGAGGGGGTTGGTCTGGTGGTCCACAGGGGGATCGTCGCACGTGTGGCCGTGCGGCCAGGCTGGACAGCCGGGGCCGGGCCCCTGTACCCCTGAGGGCTCCGCTGGAGTTGCCGCGAGGGGTCCTCGACCGTCTGCGGGATCGTCGTGGCTGGGCGCGCAGTTCCCCGCGCCCCTTTGGGGCGCTGCCCCGGACGCCCGCGTACCCCTTCGGGGCGCTGTCGTTCAGCGGGTTCTGGGGCGGAGGCGGCGGGATGTTGCCACGAGGGTCGTGCCGGTGAGGAGGAGGGCGGCTGCGGTGGCGCCGAGGCCGAGGAGGGTGTTCGGGCCGGTCCTCGCGAGTTCGCCGGGGGACGGCCAGGAGCCGCCGTCGCCGACGACGTCGAAGGGATAGTCGCCGGACTCCCCCACCCAGTCGCCGTCCCCGCCCCGGCGCTGCACGACCGCGGCGCTCGCCACCACGCGGTCGGACACGGCACCCGAGGTGAACGCGAGCCGCACCGGCACGTTCACCGGCTCACCGGGCCTGACGGTGAACCCGCCGGCCCCGTCGTCGAGAACCCCGACGTTCTCCCCCCGCCCGGCCCCCTCGAACGCGACCGCCCGCCAGCGGCCCCCGGCCCGGAACTCCAGCTGGACCTGCTCGGCCCGCAGCTTCCCCTTGCGGTCGACGAGTACGACGACGGGGTGGATGTGCTCGCAGGCGCCGCCCGTGGTGTTCACGAGCCGGAGGGACCAGCGGCCGTAGCCGCCACCCGCGTAGTAGACGGCGGGGCCCTGCCGGACGCGGGCGCCGACGGGGAAGTCGGCGGAGGCGGGCGCGGAGCAGGCGGCGCGGGGTAGGAGGCGCGGGGCGGCTTCGGCGGCCCCGGCCGCGGCGGGCACCAGGGCGGCGGCCACGGCGGTGACGCCTGCGGCCAGGCGGCAGCGGAGTCGCATGCGGGACCTTTGCTGAGCGCGGGCGGGGCGCGTCGAACTCGCGCCGGGACATGCCCCGTTGCCCCGCCCGCAGGTCGCCCCGCCGGGAGGCAACAGGCCGAGGCCGACCCTGCCACGGACGCCCGGCCGCACCCCGCCGTCGCCACTCCTTGCGGCCGACCGCCCGCGGAATTCCCCTCGAACAGCCGATCCGGCCGCGCGTCAGCCGGTCCCGCGGCCGGGCAGGGCCGCGTCCGCGTGGCCGAACAGCGGCGCGAGCACCAACTGCGCGGCCCCTTCCGCGACTCCGCGCTCGCCGCCCGGCGCGATCCCGACGCCGACGCGGCCGCGCGCGCCCTCCCGCCGGGAGCGCGCGGCGACCACGGCGCCGACACCCCGCACGAACAGGTCCTCGGCGGCCGCCACGGTCCGCCCGCCGAGCAGCACGAGGTCGATGTCGAGCAGCGAGACCAGATTGCCCGCGCCGGTGCCGAGCAGCCGGGCCGCACTCTCCAGATCCCCGCGCGCGACGGCCGCGAGGCACAGCGCCTCCAGACATCCCCGGTCGCCGCACTCGCACACGGGCCCGTCGAGCAGCACCACCTGGTGCCCGAACTCCCCCGCCCCGGTGCGGGGCCCCCGGTAGAGGCCGCCCCCGAGCACGAGACCCGCGCCGAGCCCCGTGCCCAGATGCAGATAAGCGAACGACTCCGCGCCCCCGCCGAGCGCGATCCCGAGCGCGGCGGCGTTCGTGTCCTTGTCCACCACCACCGGAAGGCCGAGCCGCGCCGCCAACGCCTCCCGCAGGGGGAACCCGTCCCAGCCGGGGAAGCCGGTGACCCGGTGCAGCACACCCCGGACGTGGTCCAGAGGGCCGGGCAGGGCCACGCCCGCGCCCAGCAGGCCCGTGGGCCCGAGCGCCGCGCCCGCGGCGTCGGCGAGGACCCGCACCTCCCGGGCTACCAGATCCACCACGGCCTCGGCCCCCGCCGGGAAGTCCACCCCCACCCGCCGCTCGGCCACCACCGCCCCCGCCAGATCCACGAGCACGGCCACCAGCGCGTCCCGCTCCAGATGCACCCCCACCGCACCCCCTGCCTCCGGCACGAGCCGCAGCGCCATGGCCGGCTTCCCGCCGGTGGAGGCCCGCCGCCCCGCGTCGGCGACGAGCCCGTCCCCCCGGAGGCGCGCGACGATCTTGCTGACGGCCTGCGGCGTGAGCCCCGCCCGCGCCGCGAGTTCGAGGCGGCTGACGCCCTCGCCCCCGGAGCCGCGCAGCAGTTCGAGCACGACCGCCGCGTTGTGCCCGCGCAGCGCCCGCAGATTCGCTCCCGTCGGCCCGGTCGTACCGGAGTCAGCCCTGTTCACCCCTCCATTGTCGCTGTCGCTTGCACTTTGGCAACAGCGTTGCCAAAGTGGAGGTCATGACTGAAGGCAAGAACGACCTCCGCGTGGGCCTCATCGGATACGGCCTCGCGGGCTCCGTCTTCCACGCCCCGCTGATCGCCGCCACCGACGGCCTCGTCCTGGACACGGTCGTCACCTCGAACCCCGACCGGCAGGCCGAGGCGACCACGGCGTACGGCAGCCGGACAGCCGCGTCCGCGGACGAGCTGTGGGACCGCGCCGACGAGCTCGACCTCGTCGTGATCGCGTCGCCGAACAAAACGCACGTACCGCTCGCGACCGCGGCGCTCAAGGCGGGCCTGCCGGTCGTCGTGGACAAGCCGCTCGCGGGCACCGCCGCCGACGCCCGGGACCTCGCCGCGCTCGCCGACGAGCGCGGCCTGCTCCTGTCCGTCTTCCAGAACCGCCGCTGGGACAACGACTTCCGTACGCTGCGCAAGCTGCTCGCGGCCGGTGAGCTGGGCGACGTCTGGCGCTTCGAGTCCCGCTTCGAGCGCTGGCGCCCGCAGCCCAAGGGCGGCTGGCGCGAGTCCGGCGACCCCGAGGAGATCGGCGGACTCCTGTACGACCTGGGGAGCCACGTCGTCGACCAGGCCCTGGTGCTCTTCGGCCCGGCGGCGCGCGTGTACGCGGAGGCGGACGTCCGCCGTCCGGGCGCGCGGGCCGACGACGACACCTTCATCGCGATCACCCACACCGGCGGCGTCCGCTCGCACCTGTACGTGAGCGCGACCGCGGCCCAGCTCGGCCCGCGCTTCCGCGTCCTCGGCTCGGCCGCGGGCTATGTGAAGTACGGCCTGGACCCGCAGGAGGCCGCCCTGCGCGAGGGCAGGCGCCCCGGCGGCGGCGACGCCGAAGGGCCGTGGGGCGCGGAGCCCGAGTGCGTGTGGGGCCGGGTCGGCTCCGGCGAGTCCCCGCTGACCGGCGGCGGCCGCCCCGAGCCCACGCTGCCGGGCGACTACCCCGCGTACTACGCGGCCGTGGCCGCCGCCCTGCGCGGCGAGGGCGACAACCCGGTCACGGCGCACGAGGCGGCCGCGGCCCTCGACGTCCTGGAGGCCGCGCGCCGCTCGGCCCGCGACGGCGTGGCGGTGGCGCTGTGACGACCCGTCCGACCGAGCCGACGGCCCCCTCCATCGAGGAGATCGAGGAGCAGGAGCGCCGGCTGACGCTGCCGCGCTTCACCCACGAGGACGCCTGGGCGCTCGGCTGTCTCCTGGTGGAGCTCGCGCGTGAGCGCCGGGCGCCCGTCGCGATCGACATCCGGCGCGGCGGCCAGCAGCTCTTCCACGCGGCGCTGCCCGGCTCGTCGCCGGACAACGACGCCTGGATCGACCGCAAGCGCCGCGTCGTCGAGCGGTACGGCTGCTCGTCGTACCTGGTGGGCAGCCGGTTCCGCGCCAAGGGCACGACGTTCGATGACTCCTCGCGCCTCGACCCCGACCGGTACGCGGCGCACGGCGGCGCGTTCCCGATCGGGGTCGAGGGCGTGGGCGTCATCGGCACGGTGACCGTCTCGGGCCTCCCCCAGGTCGCGGATCACGCGCTCGTGGTGGAGGCCCTGGAGCGGTTCAGCGCGTCCTGACGCCCGGGTGAGGGTCCGTCACTCGAACTCTCCGGCGCGGCGGCGGCGTACCGTCACCACGACCGTGACACCCGCCGCGAGCAGCGCGGCGGCGATCCCGCCCACCAGCGCGAGCTCCCCGGACGAGGCGCCCGTGTGCGCCATCTCGTCGGGGCTCTTGGTCGGGTGCGGGTGCGTGGGCGAGTCCGTCGGGGACGGCGAGGGCGACGGGCCGTCGCTGTCCGACGGGGACGGGGACGGGCCATCGCTGTCGGAGGGCGAAGGCGAGGGCCCGTCGCTGTCGGACGGAGACGGCGACGGCGACGGGTCGTCACTGTCCGACGGCGACGGAGACGGCGACGGATCGTCGCTGTCCGACGGGGACGGTGAAGGCGACGGGTCGTCGCTGTCCGAGGGCGACGGAGACGGCGAGGGGTCATCGCTGTCGGACGGGGACGGCGAGGGCGACGGGTCGTCGCTGTCCGAAGGTGATGGAGACGGCGACGGGTCATCACTGTCGGACGGAGACGGTGAAGGCGACGGGTCGTCACTGTCCGACGGGGACGGCGACGGAGACGGGCTCTCGCTCTCCGACGGGGACGGCGAGGGCGACGGCGAGGTGCACGTCGGCAGGTCGCCGTTGAACGGGTAGGCGTGGAACTCCTGCCCGCCCCCCGCGCCCGAGGTGTGCGTCAGCGAACCCACCGTGAAGAAGCGCCCGTTCATGCCCGGCATCCGCACCGTCGAGGTGCTTCCCGCCGAGCCCACGAGCACGCTGCCCGCGAACTGCGCGGTGCCGTTGAACTCCACCGAGGTGGCGTCCGGGAAGTTCCACAGGAGCCGCTCGCGCAGCCCGTCGGGGAACCCGCCCACGTACGTGTTGATCTGGCGCTCCGTGCCGTACATGTTGACCAGCACGGTGGCGTCGGCCGGGATGGCGGCGAAGGTGATGCCCTGCTGGCCGCCGTTGGGGCTCGCGAGGTCGAAGTCGACGTCGAAGACCTGGAGCTTGGACGTGCCGTCGCCGGTGAGGATGGTCCCGGTGGGGGTGTAGTTGGCGGTGCCGGTGGTCGCGCGCTTCGCGCCCTGGTCGTACGCGTAGCACTGGCTGGCCGCGGTCAGCTGGCCGGGCAGCGCGGCGTACGGGTCGGCCGCCCCGGCCTCCTGCACCGCCGGAGGGGCGACCGTGCCGCTGGCCGTGCCCTCGTACACGACGCGGCCGGAGACGCCGCCCTCCTCGGCGAGCAGCCGCTGGCCGGTGGCGACGGTCAGGTCGCCGCCCGTGGTCAGGAAGTCCGAGCCGTTGGGCGGCGGCACGCGCGAGCCGACACCGGCGACGCCCACGTTGTAGATCTGCGAGGCGCCCGCCCGCTTGTTCATGTCGAAGTCGCCGAGCACGACGACCTTGCCCTCGGCCTCCGCCGCCGCCTCGCGGACGAGCATGTCCTCGCCGACGAAGACGTTGATGTTCTCGTCGCGGCCTGCCACGGGACCGTTGTTGACCTCGGGGTACGTACCCGGACAGGCAGCGCCCTTACAGGGGCCGAGCCCGCCGGGCAGGGGGTCGGCGACGCCCTGCCCGGCCAGGCCGCCGAGGACCGTGGCCGCCGCGACCGTGATGGCCACCGCCAGATATGCTGAGCTTTTTCTTCGCATACCTGGAAATATGCTCATTACGGACATGGGTGGCGGGAGACACGCTCAGC
Source organism: Streptomyces spectabilis (assembly GCF_008704795.1). Classification (NCBI taxonomy): domain Bacteria; kingdom Bacillati; phylum Actinomycetota; class Actinomycetes; order Kitasatosporales; family Streptomycetaceae; genus Streptomyces; species Streptomyces spectabilis. The sequence goes on from NZ_CP023690.1 coordinate 3,916,592, forward strand.
GCTCCCCCCATTAGGCCGACCAGCGGCAGGCTCGACACCCCTTAGGGGCCTGACCGGGCGTCAGGCGTCCTTGAGCTCCTGCCGCTGCCGCCCGAGCCCGTCGATCTCCAGCTCCACCACGTCCCCGGCCCGCAGATAGGGCTTGGGCTCCGGCCGGCCGAGGGCGACGCCCGCGGGCGTCCCCGTGTTGATCACGTCGCCCGGGTACAGCGTCATGAACCGGCTGACGTAGCGGACCACCTCCGCCACCGGGAAGATCTGCTGGGCCGTCGTGCCGTCCTGCTTCAGCTCGCCGTTGACCCACAGCCTCAGGGACAGGGCCTGCGGGTCCCGCACCTCGTCCGCCGTCACCAGCCAGGGCCCGAGCGGATTGAAGGTCTCGCAGTTCTTGCCCTTGTCCCAGGTCCCGCCGCGCTCGATCTGGAACTCGCGCTCGGACACGTCGTGCGCCACCGCGTAGCCCGCCACGTGCGCGAGCGCCTCCTCGTGCGAGTCCACGTAGCGCGCGGTGCGCCCGATGACGATCGCCAGCTCGACCTCCCAGTCCGTCTTCACCGAGCCGCGCGGCACGAGCACCGTGTCGTTCGGCCCGACCACCGTGTCCGCCGCCTTCAGGAAGACGACGGGCTCGGCGGGCGGCTCGGCGCCCGCCTCCGCGGCGTGGTCGTGGTAGTTGAGGCCGATGCACACGACCTTGCCGATCCGCGCGAGCGGCGGCCCGATCCGCAGCCCGGCCGCGTCGAGCACGGGCAGGTCACCGGCGTCGGCGGCGGCGCGCACACGGGCGAGCGCGGCGTCGTCGGCGAGCAGCGCGCCGTCGATGTCGCCGACGACGCCGGACAGGTCGCGCAGGCTGCCCCCGGCGTCGAGCAGCGCGGGGCGCTCGGCGCCCGCGGTACCGACTCGCAGCAGCTTCATGTCTGTCTCCCTTGGTCGAGCCCGGCCCGGCCGATGGAGGTGCGGCGCCATCGGAGGTCGGTCGATCCTCCAAGCCCGGCGTCCGGCCCGCAAGACCCCGTTCACGTACTGGACCATCACATGGCCGTGGCCATGGCTCCCGCCGCGCCCTGCGGCATGTTCCGGTACAGCACGGCCCGCTCCACCGCACTCCAGGTCGTGCTGGTCACGACGTACAGCGCGGCCGCGAGCGGCACGACCGCGACGGAGAACAGCGTCATGAAGGACATCAGGGGCATGAACTTGGTCATCGCGGCCATCGCCTGCGCCCCGGGCATCTGCTCGCCGCCCTGGGCCGCGGGCAGCGGTGCCCCGGCCAGCTGCCGCTTCGTGCGCCGGTAGTTGAAGGTGGCGACGGCGGCGACGAGCGCGAAGAGGACCAGATAGACGAGCCCGGCCCCGCCGAGGACGCCGCCGTCGCCGAGCGCGTCGGCCCAGCGCCCGCCGAGCGGCGCCGCGAGCAGCTTGTGGTCGAGGAGCGCGTTGGCCTTCCCGCCGATGTCCGAGCTGGAGAACAGGTGGTAGAGCAGGAAGAACACGGGCAGCTGGAAGAGGCCCGGCAGACAGCCGGCCAGTGGCGACACGTTCTCCTTGCGGTGCAGTTCGAGGACCGCCTTCTGGAGCTTCTCCGGGTTCTTGCCGTGCTTCTTGCGCAACTCGGCGATCTGCGGGTTGAGCTTGGCGCGTGCCTTCTGGCCGCGTGCGGCGGCCCGGGACAGCGGGTGGATCAGGAGGCGTACGCAGGCGGTGACCAGGACGATGGCCGCGGCCATGGCGGAGCCGTGGAAGAGCGGTTCGAGCAGGTCGGCGAGGCGCGCGACCAGATCGGCGATGAAAGACATGGGGGTGAGCCCTCCGGGGGTCTCGTCGTGCCGGGGTGAGTGCGTATCGGCATGACGACCCGCGCGGGGTCCGGGGGGTGGAGCCGGGGGTTCCCTACGCGGCCGTCAGGAGGGGACGGCCGGGCGCTCGCGGGCGCGTGCGGCCCCGGGCGTCGGGGTCGCGCTGGGGCAGGAAGGCGGTGCGCCGCTCGCGGTCGCGGATGGCGGTGCGCACGCGGGTGCGGGGCACGGCGGGCGCGGAGCGCGCGGCGAGCAGGGAGCAGAGGGCGAGGGCGGAGCCCGCGGCGGCGGTCGCGGCGAACGCGACGGCGCCCACGAGGCTGCCGGTGTCGGCGAGGACGGTCTCGACGAGCAGGACGAACAGCAGGACGGCGGGCCGCAGGGCCGTGCCCCAGCGCTTGACCAGTTCCTTGATCAAGGCCGCCCCCTCTCCGAACTCCTGTGCGTACATGTCCGCTGCTGTTTATACAGGATCCGTTTATACCGGATCAGTGACGACGGGCTGAAGCAGCCGTCGGGGAGCGAACAGCGCCCGACTGACCGGATCACTCGGTTCCGGATCAAGCCCCGGGCCGGGCAGCATCTCCACGTCGCCGACCGGCACGAGCAGGCCGCAGACCGGGCACTCCCCCGCCGCCCCCAGCTCCGTACCGCACCGCGCGTGCCGGAAGTAGCGAAGCGGCGCGGTGTCGGCGAAGGCCTCGCGCCCCCAGGCGCCGAGCGCGCGCAGCGCCGGCCACAGGGCGCGGCCGCGCTCGGTCACCACGTACTCGTGCCGCCGGGGCGCGTCCGCGAGGGGCCGCTTCTCCAGGACGCCCGCGTCGGTGAGCGTCTGCAGCCGGGCGGCGAGGACCGCGCGCGGGATGCCGAGGTGGACGAGGAAGTCGTTGTAGCGGCGGACGCCGTAGAGCGCGTCGCGCACGACGAGCAGGGTCCAGCGCTCGCCGACGACCTCCAGGGCGCGGGCGATGGAGCACTCCTGCGCCGCGTAGTCCTTGCCGAGAGCCATGGCGCCCACTGTAGCCCTTTCGCCGACGCAAGGTTCATTCATTGAACTGACCCCTGCTACGGTCATGACGCACCGAAGGTTCATTCATTGAACTCGATCGAGTCGTCGTCGCGTGCGCCTCACCACGCGCATCCCGAAGGGGCACCCCACCCATGCCACGAACAGCCACGGCGGCGGTCACCGCCTCCTCCGCCTCCTCCACCGCGCCCGTCCGTGCGGCGTCCCCGGCCCGCACCCTCGCCCTGACCAGCGCCGCGACCTTCATGGTCCTGATGACGTACACGGCCCCGATGGTCACGCTCTCCGAGACGGCCGCCGCGCTCGGCACCTCCCTGTCCGCGCAGGCCTGGCTCCTGAACGGCACCCCGCTCGGGCTCGCGGCCCTGCTCCTCGTCGCGGGCAGCCTCGCCGACGACTACGGCCGGCGCCGGATCTTCCTGTGCGGGACGTACGCGCTCGGCGTCACCACGGCGCTCGGCGGGCTCGCCACCTCGACGTGGATGTTCACGCTCGCCCGCGTGGTCCAGGGCGCGGCCGGCGCCGCCGTGCTCGCGGCCAGCCTCGGACTGATCGCGCAGGCGTACCCGGCCGGGCCCGGGCGGATCCGGGCGACGGGGATCTGGGGCGCGTTCGTCAGCGGCGGCATAGCTCTCTCGCCGGTCGTCTCGGGCGCCCTCGCCACGCTCACGAACTGGCGCCTGCCGTACGCCGTCATGGCCGTGGCCACCCTCACCGTCGGCGTCCTCGGCCCGCGCGCCCTGACCGAGTCCCGGGCGCCGCGCCCCGGCCGCCCCGATCTCGCGGGCGCGCTGACCTTCGGCCTCGCCCTCGTCGCCCTGCTCGCCGCGCTCACCCTGGGCCGCGACGGCTGGCTGCGGCTGCCCGTCGGCGGCCTGTTGCTCACCGCCGCCGCCCTGCTCGCCGCGTTCACATATGTGGAACGACGTACGGCGACGCCGATGCTGGACCTCGGCCTGCTGCGCCGCCCGCTGTTCCTCGCCTCGTCGGCGGGCGGCCTGTTCACCGGGCTCTCGGTGATCGCCCTGTTCAGCTATCTGCCGACGGTGCTCCAGCAGACCCTGGGCCTGTCCGCGATGGGCACAGGATGGCTCTTCATGCTCTGGGCCGGTACCGGCTTCCTGGTCGCCCTCCAGGCCAGGCGGCTCGCGGGTCGGGCCTCCGCGGGGGCGCAGCTCGCCGCCGGGTTCCTGCTGCACGCCGTCGCCGCCGTGACGATGCTGGGCGCGGCCTCCGGCGGCTCCTGGCCGCGCCTGCTGCCAGGGCTGCTGATCTCCGGCGTGGGCAGCGGCCTGCTGAACGCCGCCCTGCCGCTGCTCGCCGTCGAGTCGGTGCCGCCGGAGCGCGCCGCCATGGGCTCCGGCGCGGGCAACACCGCCCGCTACATCGGCTCCGCCGCGGGCGTCGCCCTGATGATCGCGGTGTCCACGGCCTCGGGCTCCTCGCCCGCCGCGCTCGCGCACGGCGCGGACGTGGCGCTCCTGGTGTCGGCGGGCCTCGGCGTCCTGGCCGCGCTCACCGTCCTGACGCTGCGGGAACGGCGCCGCTGACCTCGTTGCCCCCGTCATCGCCCTCGCCGTCGACCGGGTCCCGCGCGAGCACCTCGCCGTCGGGCCGGGGGTCCCGGTCGGCGGGACCGGCGTACGACACCACGAGCGCGACCACGAGGTTCACACCGAGCGCGACGATCCCGGCGTTCACGCCGAACACCGGATCGCGGTCGGTGAAGACGAGACCGCACACCACCGCGACGCCCACGACGAGGCCGCTCAGCGCCCCCGCGAGCGTGAGCCGCCGCCACACCAGGCCCACCAGCAGCATCGGCACGAGCTGCGCCATCCCCTCGTACGAGATGAGCGAGAGCCGTACGAGGGTGTTGGGCGTCGCGTACGTCAGGACCAGGGCGAGCGCGCCCGCGGCCACGACGACGCCCTGCGAGGCGAGCTTCTGCCGCGCGGGCGACCGCCACCGGGGCAGCAGCGACAGCACGCTGCTGCCCCACATCGTCCCGATGACCAGCATGAACACCGCCATCGGCACGATGGACGAGAGCGCCGCCGCGACCCCGATGACCCCGACGGCCCACGCGGGCAGCGAGTCCACCACCAGCTTGAACAGGGCCAGGTTCGACCCCGCCCCGGTAAGCCCCGGCACCACGAAGAGCGCCGCGATGCCGAGCAGCATCGGCACGAAGAGCAGGACGTTGTACGCGGGCAGCCAGATGGCGTTGCGACGCAGGGCGTCGGCGCTGCGCGCGCCGAGGTACCCGGCGACCGTGGTCGGGAAGATCACGACGGTGAGCGCGTTGAGGAACGACGTCGTGGCGAACCAGGCCTCCCCGTACGGGGATCCGCCGTGGCCGGGCAGCGTGAGCCAGTCGCGCTTCTCGCTCACGACCCGGTCCAGGAAGTCCCCGTACCCGTCGAAGTAGTGCAGCGGCACGTACAGGGCGAGGAACGCGAGCGTGCCGATGACCAGCACGTCCTTCAGGACGGACACCCACGCGCTGCCGCGCAGGCCGCTCACCACCACGAACCCGGTGGTGACGGCGAAGCCGATGAAGTAGGCCCAGTTGAGGCTGATGGCGCCGTAGGAGATCGTCGAGACGACGACGCCCATCCCCGTGATCTGGAGCTGGATGTACGGCAGCAGGAACACGGTCGCGAGCACGGCGACGCCCGCGCCGAGCCAGGGCCGGCCGAAGCGGTGCGCCACCATGTCGCTGACGCTGACGAGCCCGTGCCGCCGCGCGTAGTCCCAAAGGAGCGGCCCGACGACGTACCCGACCGCGTATCCGCAGGACATGTAGGCGACGACGTAGAGGACGGGCGCCCCGTAGTTGTACCCCCAGCCCGCGGCCCCCAGATAGCTGAAGCTCGTGTACCCCTCGCCCGCCATCAGGACCCAGATGAACACGGGCCCCAGCGAACGCCCGCCCACCGACCACTCGGTGAGCCCGCCCTGCCCGCCGCGGCCTCTGACGGCGAGCAGGCCGAGCGCGACGGTCGCGACCATGAAGACGCCGAAGACGGAGGTGGCGACGGCGGTGTTCACGAGCGCCGCCCCGTCCGCCGCCCGCGGTCGGTCCGGTAGGTGAGCCACACCGCGACCGGCGTCAGGAGCGTGGCCCCGAGCAGCCACACGAACAGGAAGGGCAGCCCGAGCACCACCGGGTCGACGCGGTTGGCGAAGGGCAGCGCCCCCAGGTACAGCACGAAGGGCGCGAGCAGCCAGAGCAGCTGCGGCCGGCGCGGGGCGCGCGGCTGACGGCGAATGATCACGGGGCGTCAGCCTACCGAGGCGTCGTCGAACGCAGCTTCCCCCACACGACGAGGCGGTACGTGGAGGTGTAGGCCGGGGTGCAGGTGGTGAGCGTGAGGTAGTACCCGGCCGTCCGGTACCCGTACCCCGCCCGCACGTCACTGCGCGGCACCGGCTTCAGCACCCCTCCGTCGCGCGCCGACGTCCGCGGCAGGACCTGGTCGACGACGTACGTGTACGTGGCCTCGCGGGTGGCGAGGACCAGCCGGTCGCCGGGGCGGAGCCGGTCGAGGTGCCGGAGGCTCACCGTGGGTGTTGCGGTGAGCCTCCGGATTTGCCGATGCCTTCGGCGACGGGCTCCTTGCCGGACACGGCCCCCACGCCGGAACTGGAGGCCCGGGCCTGGCGGTTGGTCCACCACAGCTGGTGCACGACGAGCAGGAGCAGGACGAACCCGAGGGTGACGAGGAGTTCGGCGGCGTACCAGAGGCAGCGGGCGAGCGGCGACCGACGCGGGCCTCGCACCGCTCGACGGGTGACGACGCGAACCACCCCGGCCCCCTTCCGACGGCTCGGCAGGCCCTTCGCAGGCCCGCAAGACAGAGGCACGGCGATGAAGAGGCCGGCCCCAGGGACGGGCGCTCCGCGGACGGGTCGCGCACGGGTTTGTGCACGGGTCGCGGAGGGGTCACGGACGGGTTTGCGGACGACCCACCGGAAAACCCCGGGCCACACCGACGACGAGGCCCATACACCCCGCCCCGGGTACGGCAGTACGGTGTCACCCATGCGCCCCGACACGCCTGCCGACCACGTCGACCACATCGCCGAAGCGGAGCGCCTGGTGCGCACCGCGGGCCTCTACCCCGAGGACGCCGAACACCTCCTCCTCCAGGCCGCGGCCCACCTGGAGCTGGCCGACGCCCGAGAGCGCGCGACGACGCTCTACGACCAGCTGCTGTCCCCGTCGGCACCGCACCCGCCGGAGAACCCCACGCTGATCCGCGCGCTCAAGGCCGCGAACCTCTGGGAGTACGGCCACGAGGCGGAGGCACGGGCGATCATCGACGGCGTACGCGGCCAGCGGCCGACGGACCCGGCCCCCTGGGTGATCGTGGCGGAGTCCCTGGAGTCCCACGACGAGCTGGACCAGGCGCAGGACACGTTCTCGCAGGCGCTGACCCTCCTCCTCCCCGCGCCCGACCTCGAACCCCCCTACTCCACCCACCCGTTGCTCTACGGCCGCCACCGCGTACGGCGGCTGCTCGGCGCCCCGCACGACAACTGGGACGAGCGCGCGGACCGCGTCCACCGGGCCCGCGCGGCGGCGTCGGGCCGCACGCCGGTGCCCCTGGACGAGCTCCACGACCCGAAGCGGATCTGGACCCTCGGCTCGGAGAACCCGGAGGAGATCCGCGCCGAGATCACCCGCCTCCAGGCGGAACTCGGCACGTACCGGGAGGCCCTGTCCCGCCCCTTCCCGGTAGCGGTCCTGCACTGGCCCGCCACGGAACTCACCGAACTCCTGACGGCGTATCCCGGCCTCTCCGCCGAATACCCCTCCCACGAGGCCCACTTGGCGACGATAGAGTCCTCCCTCCGCGAACTCTCCGCCTCCGGCACCCCCAACCTCGGCATCGTCACCGGCACAGTCCCCTCCTACGAAGCCTTCGCCGCCTCCGAGAACACACCCCCTTCGGACCCGACCCTCCTCCCCCAGTACGCGACAACACTGGCGGCCAGGGGACGGGCGGAGGAGTGGCCGCCGAGGCCTGCGGAGAATTGCTGGTGCGGGTCGGGCGATTCCTATGGCGACTGCCACGGCGCCGGAAGCTGACAGCGGTTCCCTTCGATCGGGGGCCCGTCCGCACGAGACGAGAACTTGTTGAGTACCGCAAAGCCGTCGTCACCCGGCGTCTCTCTCCGGATGAGTCGCCAGGCGAGCCGAGACACCGCTCCCGAGATGGCCGTGCGACGGCTGTTGCACGCGGACGGGCATCGATACCGACTCAACGTCCGTGTCCCGGGAATGCCCCGACGGACGATCGACATCGCGTTCACCCGCGCCAAAGTGGCGGTCTTCCTCGACGGCTGCTTCTGGCACGGCTGCCCGGAGCACGCGACGCAGCCCAAGGCGAACGCGGAGTGGTGGCGCCACAAGCTCGACCGCAACATCGCCCGCGACACGGAGACGAACGAACGTTTGACCGATGAGGGATGGATCGTTCTACGGTTCTGGGAACATGAAGCACCCGATCGTGTGGCCGAGCGCGTGGCGGCCGCCGTCGCACGACAACGCCGGGTGCGTCGACCGCAGAGCGAGGGAGAGCAGTGAGCGGCTTGAGATTCGTGGATGTCTGCTCCGGCGGCGGAGGGCTGGCCCTCGGGCTGGAACAGGCCGGCTTCCAACCGGTCCTGCTCCTGGACGAGAAGCAGGTCGCCTGTGAAACGCTGCGGACGAACAGGCCCGCGTGGAACGTCCTCCAGACGGATCTCCAGGACTTCAATCCGGTCGACCACCAGCAAACGTACGACGTCGACCTGCTCTCCGCCGGCCTCCCTCGGGTGAAGTCCTCAGCGACCGCGAAGCGCGTCGAGACCGGCGCCGAGCTGCGCCTCCTCGAGGCCACCGTCTACCTGGCCCACGCCGTACAACCCCGAGCTCTCCTGATCGAGAACGTCCCGGGTCTCGTGGACAGTGAGGCGTTCGACGAGGTGCGCTCCTTCATTCAGGGGGAGCTCGAGCACCTCGGCTACGGCTTCAGCTGGTTCATCCTCAACGCACAGGATTTCGGTGTTCCGCAGGACCGCAAGCAGGGCGTGCTCGTCGCCCTGAAGAAGCAGTACTTCGGCAGGTTCCAGCCGCCCACGTCGACGGTGACGCGTTACACGACGGCGGGAGAGGCACTTCACCCCTCGATGTCGGCGCGAGGCTGGACGGGCACCGACGACTGGGCGAAACAAGCGGACCAGGTGGCTCCGACCCTGGTCGGCGGCTCGGACAAGCGAGGAGGCGCCGATCTCGGGCTGACCGGCTCCAAAAGGGCGTGGGCCCGCATGGGAATCAACGGCGGCGCGCTGGCCGACGAGGTACCCGGACCGGACGGCGAACAGGAATCGGACAATTCCGGCTCTTCTCTGAAGAAGCTCACGGTGGACCAAGCAGCCGTCCTCCAGGCCTTTCCCACTGACTGGATCTTCGCCGGAAAGAAGACGGCCCGCTATCGCCAGATCGGGCACGCCTCTCCACCACCTGTCGGCAAGGCCTTGGGGACATCGATCGCCGATGCCCTGCAGGGCTGACCGGCTGCGAAGACTCTCCCATCGGCTCTCCCGTGCGGACCTGAGCACCACCCGCCGCCGGCTACACTTCAATCCCATGACCCCCGCACCTGACCGACCTCTCCGGCCTGCAGATTTCCGTATCGTGGATCTGTTTGCCGGCCCCGGCGGCCTCGACATCGCCGCCACGGTCATGGGAGTGGAGTCCATCGGGGTGGAGTGGGACGACCCGACACGCACCACCCGTGCAGCGGCCCGCCTGCGGACCACGGAGGAGAAGGACGTCGCGAACCTCGGCCCCTGCGATGCGGAGGTCGAGGATGCGAACGTGCTCACGGGGGGGCCCCCGTGCCAGTCCTTCTCGGTCGCGGGAAACCGCGAGGGACACAAAGCGCTGGAGGACGTCAAGCGGCTGGCCACGCGTCTGAGTGGGCACGAGACCGTGGCCTCCTTCGAAGCTGCCTGGAAAGAGGTCAAGGCCGAGACCGACGCCATGTCGGACGAACGCACAGGTCTCGTGCTCCAGCCACTCCGTTGGATCATGGAAGCCAAGCTCAAGCGCGGTAGACCGTACGACGTCATCCTCCTGGAACAGGTGCCGACGGTTCTGCCCGTGTGGAAGCACTACGTCCACATCCTCCGGGACGCCGGCTATGCCGCTGACGCCCACGTCCTCCACTCCGAGGACTTCGGCGTCCCTCAGACCCGCCGTCGCGCCGTACTGATCGCCCGGTACGCGCCGGAGAGCAGCACCAAGACCGTGGAGTTCCCCCGACCGACCCATCAGCGGTACCGTCCGGGGGCCGAGCGTCTTCCCGAGCGGAAGGAGCCCGAGCAGGACCAGCAGGCAGCCCTGTTCGCGCGCCCCGAGGCTGACGATCCCATCGAGCGCTGGACGGCGATGCAGGACGTCCTGCTCGACCGCCCCGCCGACTTCGTCGTGGTCTCCAACTACGGCTCCGGCGGTGACCCCAAGAAGCGCGGCCGGCGTACGTCCGAGGAACCCTCGGCCACTGTCACCGGCAAGATCCGGCGTAACCGCGTCTACCTTCTGAAGGAGACGAAGTCCGGCTCGAAGGAGATGGGGGAGGAGCTCGACCGACTGGATTTCAAGGAAGCGGGCCTTCTTCAGTCCTTCCCCGCCGCATATCCCTGGCGATCGACGGATGTGGCCCAGCAGATCGGCAATGCCATTCCGCCGCGTCTTTCTCTGCACATCCTGAGCTGTGCGCTCGGGTTCGGGCGACCGGACCGTGACCTGCTCGACAGGCTGAGGGAGTGGCGGCCCCCGGCTGACGACGACTCCGCCGGGAGCGACTGAAGGCGCCGTCCGACCAGAGTCGTCAGTCTTCACCGTCCTCGTCCGCCACTCGGCCGCGCACCGGCGCATCGGCGAACAGCTCCGCGAAGTGGTCGGCCAGCAACTCCACCGAGCTGCCGGGGGCCCGCTCCTCGTTCGGTCCCTCCGGGAGCATCCTGCGGGGCACCGGCCCGGCCGACTCGGATGCCTCGATCCACTCCTGTCCCGGAAGTCCGTCACGCTCGACGTCCGGAGCGATGACGTCGTACATCAGGGTGGCCGCGGAGGCGTTGACCGCCTTCCCCAAGGCGTTCACTTCACGGCCCGTCGTCACCGCACCCGTCTCCATCAGCCGCACCATGGCCAGCGCCGTGGGTCGGTGGTCGATGACATCGAGGCGGAGGAGGGTGTTGGGCACGTCCTGAACACCACAGGCCGTGACGACGGGCCGATAGTCAGGGCCGTTCCGGAAGAGCTCCGCCATCCACCAGAGTCGAGCGAAGGCTTGTGTGTCCGCGGGCCCACGGAACCGACCGGCCGCCACCTTCGAGCGTTTACCATGCCGCCAGACGACGTAGTCCGGGGCGATTCCCAGAGCAAGGTGGTTCCACAGTCTTCGGTCGGCGGCTTCCCTGCGGCTCAGCCGCAGTGTGGCGTGCAGCCGAGGAGCGAGCCAGGCGTCCGCCTGGGTCGGCTTCCCGCCCTCGTACTCGTGCATCGCGTCTTCGACGAGCTCCCTCAACGGTCCCGACGCGGTGCGAGCTCCCTCGTGGGGCAAGGGTTCCACGACCTTGTCGAGCGCTATGGCAGGGACGCCCTCCTTCCCGTTGAGCAGCCCGTCCGTGATGTACTGCGCCGCATTGAGATCGGAGAGCAGCGCCAAACGCTCAGGAACATAGGCCGGTTTGTGGATCATGCGTCCGCCCCCTGGTGAAGTCGGTCCAGGCCACGGATCGCGGTGGACAGGGCCTTGGGCATCTGGGCCCTCTGTGTGGCGGCGAAATGGATACGGGGCTGGAGATCGATCCATCCGGATGCTCCGGCGCGTCGTCGATGGACCTCGCCCAAGGCCTCCTCGAGCGGTCGACCGGGCATGACGTCCGGGAGCATCTCGCGGAGCACTTCGCCCCGCCAGTCGTGGGAGAAGAGTGGCGTACCGTCCTCCTCGATCTCCAGGTCACCGATGGCGACGTGAAACACGGCGGTCCACACGTCCGTGCGCATCTGGGCGAGCATCAGGTCACGAACCAGCCCCTCGGCTGCGGATCCGGCGCCGGACAACAGGTCCGTGAGGCCCTCGAAGTCGGTGTTCACATGGACGGCCGCCACGTCACCGGAGGTGTCCACGATCCAGGGCACCCCCTTGAAGGGCTGCAGCCACTGCGGCCCCTTGCTGAAGCTGACTTCGACGACGTCGAGCTCGCGTTGCCGCTTGGGCGCCCTGGCGGACAGGTCGACGATCCAGTCCTTCTGCGAAGTGGCGATGACACGTCCGGCGACACCGTCGGTCCTGGCGACCACGTGGACGTTCAGAGAAGCGCGGTCGAGGTGATCGGCACGCCACACGTCCATGGAGCCGGTCCACTCCCGCCCGCTCTCCGTGCTGGGCTCCAGAGGAACGACTGTTCGCGCATTGGTGGCCCCTTCCGCCAGCACTGCGACGACCGACACATCGGACCAGGGGCCATCGGGGTCCGTGGCCTTGCTCGGAACGGTGGCCGAGAGCTTCAGACGTGCGCTCTCCCAGTCGTCGCGCTCGGTCCCGCCGAGAGCGACCACCTGCTCGACGGCGGAGAACGCCTTGACGTCGAGTGGTTCCCGACTCTCGCCCGGGGCCTTCAGTTCCACAGCGGTCACGCGTAGTGACACGCGGCCGGAGAGACGTGGGTACGGATAGGCCCTCATCACTTGTCCCCCTTGCCCGTTCGCAGCTCGACGACAAGGCTGCTGAGCGTGCTCTTGACCGGGTGGGTCGTCACATCGGTGACGCCGCTGAAGGTCGCTCTCCGCGCTCCGCCGGTGAAGTGCAGTACCCCGTCCACCACTTCACAGTTGTGCACCGCTGCGAGTTCCGACCACGCCAGTACCGGCTTCGGCCCCGACCGCACGGCCAACTTGGCAACCGGAACCAGGGGCCAGGAGTCACCGCCCGCCGGGATCTTCACCTCGGCGGTGATGCACCAGGCGCCGCCATCGCCGATGTGGGCGTGCAACTCGTCCAGCGTCGGCAGACCGGCGACCGTCGCGGGCCGCACCGCACGCTTGCCGCCGACCGCCAGTCGCTTGCGGATCCGTTCGGCGCTCGTGCGTCGCTTCTCCTTGGGCGCCGCCACGAGTTCGCGCACGGCCTTGTGGGTCTCCTGGACCAGGGACCCGATCCGTCGGTACGCGGAGGGCGAGTAACGCGTCCGCAGTTCGTCCGTCTGCCCCCACTTGTCGTGCTCGGGCGGCTCTGACGCGCGCAGGAAGGTCTCGGCCTCGTCGGCGAAGGGCGCCCCGTCACCGGCGGCGTGTCCGGCAAGCAGCACAGCCTGGAAGGGGTCGGTACCGATGGGCAGGTTCGGGACCGGTTTCATCCTGACCGTCATGCGGTTGCCCCTCATCGTCGTCAGGGTGTTCAGCACCCCGTCGTCGTCTTCGGCCTCCGTCACGAGGAGCACTGCCCGGTGCTCCCCTCCGCTCCTCCGCTCCTCCCGGCCGGGCACGCTCAACGGCACGGTGGTCATGACCACTTGGCCCGCCCCCTTCTCCGTCAGGCGTTCCACCGTCGTGCCGTCCAGGAAGGCCTGCAGTGCGCGGGTGCGCGAAGGTTGTGAGGCCCTGGGGTCCACGCGCTCCTCCGCGATGACCTCCGCCCCGTTGCGCAGCGTTCGCACGGATGCCTCCAGGAGTGGCCGACGGCCCGCACCGGAGGTCATGGCGGCCCAGAAGTTCCGCTCGAGAGCCTGGACGAGCCGCCCATGCATGCGGTGCACACTGTCGTCGTCCGCCACCCCGTCACCTTCGGACGACGTGGCATCGATGAGGCTGGCGACGTCGTGGGCACCGACGATCAGGAACGACGTGCCGGGTTCGTCGCCCTCACGCGTGAGGCGCAGCTGTTCGACGATCCCCTCGTCGGCCCACCAGGAGCGGGCGACGTCGGCTCCTTCCACGTGGGGATCCGGCCTGCCGAACCAGGCAGGCCCGGCCCACGCCTTGCCGTCGACCTCACGCCACGGCAGATCGAGACGTCCGATGAGCCGTCCCTCCGTGCGCCCCTCGTGCGGCTCGTGCAGGGTGGAGTTGACCAGCACGAGGCCGAGTCGGCTGGCCGCCCAGAGCGTGGCCTTTCCCAGACCGTACGAACCACCGGCGTGCCTTCCCGACTTGTGACTGTCGAGCTGACGTCGCATGACGGCCGCGAAACGACCATCTTCGTAGTCATCGCCGGTCAGACCATGCGCGTTGTAGTCATCGACCCGCAGAAGGACCAGTCGGTCCCGCGTGTTCATGTCGCGGAGACCAGCGGAGATGGCCTGCCCCACCTTCTGGTCCTGCGACGCCGCAGCCTCGTAGTGCGGGACGAGTTCCTCCCAGCGGATCGCCCGGCGGAATCGAGCCAGGGTCTCCCCTGTCAGCTCGTCCAGCGTGTATCGGACACGCACCGGTCGTCCGCCGTCGACGATGCGTTCGTCGAGGCTGTTCTGGGTGGCTTCGCGGGCCAACGCCGACACATCGGCCTCGAACGCGAAGGCCGCCGGGTTGCCGAACTCCCGACCCCCGTCGAGGGGTGCGGGCCGGTGATACCAAGCAACGGGTCGACCGACGAGGGTGTCCGTAGTGCGATTACGCACCGTGCCGAGATCCGTACCGAGAGCTTCCGCGATCTTCCTGATCGTCTCGTCGCGCGGTCTCGCCCGCCCGGTGATCCAGGCCGAAACCGCAGCACGCGTCACTCCCACGGAGGTCGCCAGCTCCGTCTGCGTCCTCCCGGCCATCCTCAACTGCCGGGCCAGCCAAGGCCCGAAGTCTTCCCCACCGTCCACTGCCGCCACTCCTAGCTGCTGCCAGCATCGGGGCCCCACCCTACCAGCGCTGTTTGACAAACGGTGCCTTGTATAAGGTTAATTGACAGGCCGATCCGCCCTCGGGAGGATCGACGGCAGCACGATCCGCACCAATGGCGAGCCTTGCCCGTTTCGTCCCACTGGGCCGTCGGTCACCCCGAGCGGCCAGCTCCAGGCACACCAGATCGCCCCGCGACCGCCACAGCCCACCGTCGGAACGTGATTGCGTTCCTTTTCCTCAAAGCCCTTGCGACGGCGACAAGGTCAACCCTAGGGTCCTTTGTGCAGAAATATCTGCCGCCTCACGGGCATCCCGCGGAGAGGGATTTCGCCACGCCCTCCTTTCCGTATGCACCTTCGCAGAATGCGCCGCACCGCACCACCCGAAGCACTTCCATTCCGAGAGGATGAGGATTCCCGTGACCCACTCCTTCGAAGACGATCCCGTGCTGAAAATGATGCGCGACTTCGTGACCCGGTACGACTCCCTCGCAGGCGAGGAGAGCAAGGCCGCATTCCTGACCGACCAGCACATCACGTTCGGAGTGGTTCAGACCTATCGGAAGCTGCTCGACATCATGGATCGCAGGGCGGCCGCCCTTCCGGGCACCTCGGCCGCTTCCTCGATCCGTCGCCGCCGTCGCACGCGGCGTGCCCTGACGGCCCCGCCCGGGCGTCCCGGCATCCGTAGCCGTTCGCCCCGCAAACGCCCCGGCGGCCGCCGTGTCACCCTCGTCATCACGCTGGACATCGACCTCGACACGCCGTAGAAACCCCCTGGCCACCGGCCTGCGCGGTCACCCTCGCCGAGCTCGCCGGTCGTGTCCGTAGCGCGGCACGGCCGGCGCCCACCGCCGCCGATCACAGAAACGGATACCTGGTGAGTCATCTCGAGCGGGCGGACGATTCAGGGTCGTCCCCCGTCATCAAGAAGGTTCTCGAACAATCCGCACGAGTGTTGGAGACCTATCGCGTGGATCCCGGCCTGGTCCAGGAACACGCAAACGGCGAACGGCGGATCACACAAGGCGGCTACGGAAATCGGCAGATATTCGAGATAGTCCAGAACGCGGCCGACGAAATCGCCGAAGAACCCGGTGGGACCATCCAGGTGGTTCTCTCGACGGATCATCTCTACTGTGCCAACGAAGGAACTCCGGTCACCCCGGAAGGTGCTGACACCATCCTTCGGATGAGTGTCTCGAAGAAGCGCGGAAGGCAGATCGGACGCTTCGGTGTCGGCGTGAAATCGGTGCTCGCCATCACGGATGCGCCCCAGTTCTTCAGCGAATCAGGAAGGTTCGGCTTCGGCTTCGACCGGGACTGGGCGCTCTCGGAGATCGCCGAGGCGTGTGGAGTCGCGCCCGATGCCGACTTCGAGGCTCCGGTCCTCAGGATGGCCCGGCCACTGAACGTGGACGAGGAGCGGCAGGCCGACGCGATCCTCGACGAACTCCTCGGCTGGGCGACGACAGTAGTACGCCTCCCGCTCATCCGTGGGGCTGCGGAGAGACTCGCGGGCGACCTTCGTCAGACTGGCAAGGATTCCGCACGCGACGAGTTCCCCGCCCGGTTCCAGCTCTTCTCCCACCACGTCGGAACGGTCGTACTCGAGGACCGCAGAGTCCTGCCCCCCGGACGTCGGGTCATCAAGGTCGAGCACACCGGCTTCCGACACACGATCCATGAGACGCGGACCGGGCATCAAGCCGCGCGCACGGACTGGCGGGTCTTCACTCATGCTCATCTCCCCAGCGAGGCGGCGCGCCGCAGCGCCGGGGAGATGCACGACAGGGGAACGATCGACATCGCCTGGGCCGTGCCCGAGTACACCGGTGACAAGCTGTTGAGCGTCCCTCGAGGACGGGGGGAGTTCTGGTCGTTCTTCCCGACCAAGTACCCGATGACGTTGAGTGGGATCCTCAACGGCGCTTGGAAGACCAACGAGGACCGGCAGAACCTGCTCGACGCCAGCCCCTTCAACGAGGAACTGATCCGGGCCGCTGCCGGGTTGGTGGTGGAATCCCTGCCGCACCTGGCGCCGCAGCAGGACCCGGGAGCCTACCTCCCCCTGCTGCCCGGCCGGACGAAGGAGTCGGAGACCCTCAACTGGGCCGACCAGCAACTGACCGAGCGCGTCTGGGACATGGCGGCGACGCGTCCGTCACTCCCCGATCAGGACGGTACTCTGCGCGTCCCTCGGGATCTGCGCCTCCATCCGGACATGGGCAAGCGGGGAAAGCTCAAGCTGCGGTGGCTCGAGATGTGGAACGCCTGTCCGGGCCGCCCCGGTGACTGGCTCCACCCCTCCGTGGAGGCCACCGAACTCCGCTCCGGCAAGGTCGAGCACGTCATCGCCGCGGCCAAGCAGGAGCGCGCCACGGTCCGCGAGTGGCTGGAGGTCCTCGTCGCCGACGGATCGCCCCGAGCGTCCGCCGTGGCCATCCTCATCCTCGCGGAGATGATCAAGGAGGACTCCCCGTTCGCGGACGAGGCGCGTACGGCGCGCATCGTGCTCACCGAGAAGCACGGTCTGGTACCACCGATCGCAGGAAAGGTATTCCGGCAGACCGTCCAGGACGGCCTCGAGGACGACCTCGTCTATGCGCACCCGGAACTGTCGGAGGACACATCGCTCACGTCCGCGTTCCACCTCATCGGCATCCGTGAGGCGGATGCACGGGGGCGGTTCATCGGCGTGCTCGACCAAGGGTTCGATCGATACTCCGCACAGGACTGGACGAGGTTCTGGGAGCTGTTCCGCAGCGCGGGCGGCAGCCACGTCACCGCGGTGGTCCGCGATCGAGTGCCGCATCCGCAGGTGACTCTCCGTGTCCGGACCAAGGACGGACGCTTCCGCAGCATGTACAACTGCCTAGTTCCCGGCACAGTGGTGCCCACCGACGGGTCCCGTGATGCCTCGGTCGCCGTGGACATGGCCTTCCACTCCGACGACTTGGCCGTCTTCCGCGAGTTCGGTCTGTCGGACCGCCCTGTCGGGGGGTTCCGGCCGGAGCACGAAGCCTGGTTCGACGAATACCGGGCGGCGGTCTTCGACAACTACTGTCGCACGCTCGACAGCAAGGCGACTCGGCCGCACATCTCTCGGATCAAGTTGGAAGGCGCCGCCGTCGGAGGCCCCTTGCACCTGCTCCCGCTGCTCTCGGACGAAGGCAGAGCAGCTTTCGTCAAGGCGCTCCCGGACGACTCGGTGATAGATGTCTGGACCAGGCAGTTCGGCGCACAGGCCAACACCAGGGCAGCAGTGGCCTCCCCGCTGCGCTGGATGGTGCGTCGCCATGGTCGCGTGCCGACGTCCAAAGGCATCACAGCGGTGGTCGACGCAGTCGGGCCTCAGCTGGACGCCTACAGCGACGTCCTGCCGGTCGCCGACATCAGCCCCGAGAAGGCGCGCAAGCTCCACCTCCCCGTGCTGATGGACGACGTACCCGAAGCACACTGGACACATCTGCTGGAGGAGCTGCTCCGGAGTGAGGACGACAGCTTCGTCGGTCGGACCTATGTGATGTTGACCCGTCTCCAAGTGGCCTTCCCCGAGGGCTCCCTCACCCGCTGTCGCATCGGATCGGAGTGGGGCTCGAGGGAGGACGGGGAGATCGCCGTGGCAGCTTCGGCCGAGGAGTACCGGGCCCTTCGGTCCGAGCGTCTGCCCGCCCTGCTCGCGGGCACTCCGGAGGACGCCGAGTTGCTGGTGACACAGTGGGGAATGCTGCGTCACGCCGACGTCATCAGCAAGGAAACCCGGCATGTGGCGTCCGGCGGCGCGGTCCCCCTGCGGGACGAATTCCCCACACTCCGGCAACGGCTGGGCAACCGGGTCAACAACTACGAGCTGCAGTTCTGCTCGGAACTGGAAGAGGTGGTCCGAACTCCGAACGGTGTCCGAGCCAGGCCGTTGAAAAGCGCGTTGCAGGGCACAACTGTGCTCGTTCTCGCTCCTGCGGACAGACTGGCCACCCTGTGCGCCGCCGACCACGCGCTCCAGTGGAAGCTGGGAGAAACCGCATGCCGCGCGGTCCTCGAAGCACAGAACCGCCAGGAACAGGATCAGCAGCTCCAGGCGACATTCCGCGCCGTCCGTGAGGCGGAGTCCATCCGGGCGAAGCTGGAGCTGCTGATCGGTGCCGAAGCCCTCCAGGCGGGCCTTCCGCCCGGCTTGCTGGCCAGCGAGAAAGCAGAACTCGACGGTGGGGAGCCCTCGGCGCGACGGATCGCCCAGATGGCGTTCAACGCGCACGGCGACGGGGTGCTCCAAGCCCATGTCAAGGATCTGACCGCCGAGTACCCCAATCACGCCCCCTCTTCGTTCACCGGGGCGACTCCCGCAGTGAAGTTCGTCTCCGATCTGGGCTTCCCGGACTCCTTCGCAGGGGTACGCGCTCCTGTCCCGGCTCCCCGCATCGATGTCGACGGCCCGACGGAGTTCCCCCGCCTCCACGACTACCAGGAGCGCCTTGCCACGAACGTCTTCAGCATGCTGGACCGGCTCTCGCCGCAGCGCGGCATGCTGTCCCTGCCCACAGGTGCGGGCAAGACACGGGTGGCTGCGGAGGCGGTGATCCGCTGGATCAAACAGAACGAGCAACTGGCCGGTCCGATTCTGTGGATCGCCCAGACCGAGGAACTGTGCGAACAAGCCGTACAGAGCTGGCAGTTCGTATGGTCCAAGGTCGGCGCCGACTCGCCGTTGGCCATCAGCCGCCTGTGGGCGACGAACGAGGCGGGGCCGGTCGACCACCGCCCTCACCTCGTCGTGGCCACGGACGTCAAGCTGCGCGTGTGCCTGGGCTCCCGCGCGTACGCCTGGCTCCGCGGAGCGTCACTCGTCATCGTGGACGAGGCTCATACGGCGATCTCGCCCCAGTACACGGAGATCCTCGAACTCCTCGGCCTGACGCACTCCCGCACCGACCGCCACCTCCTCGGTCTGACGGCGACGCCCTTCCGCAACACCAACGTCGAGGAGACCCAACGTCTGATCCGACGATTCGGCAGTCGTCGCCTGGACGAAGGCATCTTCGCCTCGGACGACCCCTATGCCGAGCTGCAGGAACTCGGCATGCTCGCCCGGGTCGCGCACAAGGAACTGACCGGCGGCACCATCGAGCTGACACACGACGAGCGGGTACGTGCCGATCAGCTCAGCATCCTGTCCAAGGGCGCGGAGCAACGTCTCGCCGACGACCACGATCGCAATCGGCGCATCATCGACGAGATCCGGGCCATGCCGCGGGACTGGCCCGTCCTCGTCTTCGCCACGTCCGTCGGGCATGCCAAGTTCCTCGCAGCGAAGCTCAACGACCAGGGGATCACCGCGGCCGCCGTGGATTCGGCGACCTCTCCGATCGAACGCCGCCGCCGCATCGACGCCTTCCGGCGTGGCCGCATCCGCGTCCTCACCAACTACGGCGTGCTCACTCAGGGTTTCGACGCTCCCGCCACACGCGCCGTGGTGGTGGCCCGTCCGACCTACAGCCCCAACGTCTACCAGCAGATGATCGGTCGCGGCCTGCGCGGGCCGCGCAACGGCGGCAAGGACACCTGCCTGATCCTGAACGTACGGGACAACATCACCAACTACGGCAAGGCCCTGGCCTTCACCCGATTCGAGCACCTCTGGGGTTCGAAATGATCGACACACATTCAGGCACCCCCACACTCACGGTCGAGCAGCGAGCTGTGGTCGCCCAACCCTGGGACGCCCGGCTCCTGGTGACGGCAGGCGCGGGCACAGGCAAGACCCATACCGTCGTACGGCGGCTCGATGCTCTGGTGAGCCACGAGGAGGAGGCTCTACGGTCCGGTGAGATCCTGGTACTCAGCTTCTCCCGCGCCGCCGTGCGGGAGCTGCGCGAGCGGATCGCCAGTCACGGTCGGCACGCCCGCCGGGTCCGTGTCCAGACGTTCGACTCCTGGGCACACGCGCTACTGAACAGCGCCTGGCCGGAACACGACTGGAGCCGTTGCTCCTTCGACGAGCGCATTCACGAGGCGGAGAAGGCGATCATCGGCGGGGCGGTGGAGGCGGGAGAGCTCGGTGCCCCGGCGCATGTCGTCATCGACGAGGCACAGGACCTGGTCGGGGCCCGTCGAAACATGGTGGAGACGCTGCTGGACCGGTTCCAGGACAGCTGCGGGTTCACAGTGTTGGGGGACGGCGCGCAGTCCGTGTACGGATTCCAGGTCTCCGATCCCGGGGCGCGAGCCGCCGAGAACAACTACTTCTTCGACTGGCTGCGCGCCTCGTACGCCGACGACCTGGTCGAGCTGCATCTGACGACCAACTTCCGGGCCAGGACCGAGGAAGCGCGCACCGCGCTTCCTCTGGGACCCGCGCTCCGGCGCTCCTGCTCCGACACCGGTGAAGCGGCGAAGGTCGGCGACTCCTCTTACCGAGCGCTGCGCGAGAGCCTGTTGGCCTGTCCCGACTTCGGCGAGCTCTCGGAGGCCTTCGCCATCGACTCGCTCCGCCACTACCCCGGTACGTGCGCCGTCCTCTGTCGGGACAACCGGCAAGCACTGATCCTGTCGGAGACTCTGTTCGAGCACCGCGTGCCTCACAAGCTCCAGCGATCCCTTCAGGACCGCCCGGTGCCCTCCTGGGTGGCAGGCCTGCTGCGGCGGACGGGATCCACGACCCTGGGCGAGGAGCGCTTCCGGCACCTCCTTGCCGAGGTCGGTGATGCGTGCGACATCGATGCGGCGCGCGCCTGGCGCTCCCTGCGCGGTGCAGCACGCACTTCGCGCGGCCTGCTGGACCTGTCCGCGGTGCGGCGACTCGTCGCCGAGGGTCGCTTCCCCGACGACCTGGTGGCCGGCGAACCCGTGTCTCTGGTCGTCTCCACGATCCATCGCGCCAAGGGGCTCGAGTTCGACCGGGTGATCATCGTCGAGCCCCCGGTCGTCACCGAGTTGAGCAGACAGCACAGTCACATCGATTCGGCAGGCGAGGCGCGGGCGCTGTACGTCGCGATGACCCGCCCCCGGGAGGACCTCTATCGGATCGCCGCTCCGAACACCCGGCACATCCGCCGTGATCGCGCCATCAGTCGTTGGTACGTGGGCGGCCCGAAGGCATCCATGCGCCGAGGTATCGAAAGCACCGGCCGTGACGTCTGCCGGGAACATCCTCCGGGTACGGACGGCTTCCACCGTGACCCGGCGGCTGTCCAGGAGCAGCTCGCCACCACTGCTCGCAGTGGTGATCCACTCGTCCTGCGGCGCCTCCATGGCCTTCAGCCGGACGCCGACCAGAGCCCTCCCTATGTGATCCATCACCGGCGGACCCCCGTCGGCATGACCTCCGAGACCTTCCGACGGGACCTGAGTGCGTCCCTCAGGATCAGCCGGAAGTGGGAGGTCTCCTGGCCCTCCGAGATCATCGGGTTCCGGATCGACACCGTGGAGGCGGTGGCAGGCAGCAGGGCTTCAGGATCTCGAGCAGGGCTGGGCGAGCACGGGGTGTGGCTGGTACCGCGCATGTCCGGCCTGGGGCACTACAAGTGGGGCGAACAGACCCAGGAAGGTCATGAGGCATGACGAGCGACACGAGAAACCACTCGGCGCACTACGCGGTCCGCGCAAGTCTGCTGGCCCGCCTGCGGACGGACCTGCTGGGCCCCCGGGCCGACGACGAGGTCCTCGTCCAGGATCCTCCGATCACGAGCTACCCGATCGGCGTGCTGTTCCCGCGGCCCGCGTCCGGGACGGCCGAGGAAGAACTCGCTGCCGATGTCGCGGAGAACGACGGACTGGACGAGACCGCCGTGCTCGGGCGGGGTGACATCGAGGAATCCACCCCGGACCTCGGCACCTCCTCGGCCAACGACCGACGCCCCTCCTCCATGGGACTCACCTTCGCGGTGGACCCCGAGGTCTCCTCCACGATCGTCGTCACAGCCGAGGCCGCCGTGTACGACCCGGTCGACGCCTCCGGACGCCCGGTCACCGCCAGACGCGCCGAGGCACGCAGCACCGCCGACCAGGTCGAGCGCTGGCGGCGACGGCCGCTGGACCTCCCAGCGGTCACGGTGGATGTCCGCAGCCCCGGCACGCAGCACCCGGGCCCCCTCGCAGACGGTGTGAGCATCCGCGCCCTGGTCCGGGAGACGTCGCACGACGGCACCGTCACCGTCACCGTCACTCTGATCAACGAGAACCGGGTCGGCGAACGTGAACTGCAGGACGCCTTCAGCCTGTTCCAGTGCCGTCTCACCGTGAGCAGCCCCTCGGGTGAGCGGGCGCTGGTCGAACGGCATCCCACCTCGGGGGCCGTCGATGAGGAGCAGGCCTTGAGCAGGCTGCTCCACCGACACGCTCCGACCTTTGCCACCGGCCACGGCTGCGCTGCCGACTGGGAGTGGGAACCGCCCGCTGTCGGTTCCCCGGCCGTGGGACGCGCTGCGGTCGACCGGGTCAGGACCGAGTTCGTGCCCACGCACGAAGTGCTGCTGACCGACTCCAACCCGGAGATCGATGCCTCGGCCCTCGCCATGCACGGGATGGCTCATCGCCCCGACTCCGAGATCCTGTCGGCGCTCGAACGCCTCCTGGCCGGGTACGAGGAATGGATCGACCGGAAGGAGGTCGAGGCGGACGGGCTGGCCGGTACGCCTTTCGGTCCTCCCGCCCAGGAGCAGATCGAGCTGTGTCGTTCGGCCCTCGGCCGTATGCGCCGTGGGATCGGTCTCCTGGCCGATCACGACCGGCCCGAGATCATGCACGCCTTCAGGCTCACCAATGAGGCCATGGCCCAGCAGCGAGCCCGTAGCTCCTGGGTGAGGAGCGGCCGGGAGGGTCTGCCCGACCCGGCCGCGGGACGATGGCGACCGTTCCAGATCTCCTTCATGCTTCTCTGCCTCGAAGGGGTCGTCGACCCGGAACACGAGGACCGGAAGGTCGCCGACCTTCTCTGGTTCCCGACCGGTGGCGGCAAGACAGAAGCGTACCTCGGCCTGATCGCCTTCACCACCTTCCTCCGTCGACTGCGCCTGGGGACCCGCGGGGCCGGGGTGACCGTGCTGATGCGCTACACGCTACGGCTGCTCACCCTGCAGCAGTTCGAGCGCGCTGCCCTGCTCATCTGCGCCATGGAACGGATGCGGCTCTCCGACGAGAAGCTGCTCGGCAGCGAGCCGATCTCCATCGGCATGTGGGTCGGCCAGTCAGCCACCCCGAACACCTTGAGTGCCGCAGCGAACAGTCTCCTCGAGCTCCGTAAGGGGAAGTCCCTCCAGGAGAAGAACCCCGTCCAACTCCACGCGTGCCCCTGGTGCGGCTCCCGTCTCGATGCCTACCAGTACGAGGTGGACGAGGAGGCACGCAGGCTGCGCGTGCGGTGCCCGGACTCCTCCTGCGATTTTCGTGACGGACTACCGGTCCACCTGGTCGACGACGCCGTCTACGAGGCCCGCCCCACCCTGGTCATCGCCACGGTGGACAAGTTCGCCTCCATGCCGTGGCGTGAGAAGACCGCGGCGCTCTTCAACCGGGATCGCGCGGACGACACGCCTCCCCCCGAATTGATCGTCCAGGACGAGCTCCATCTCATCTCAGGACCGCTCGGGACCCTCACCGGCCTCTACGAAACCGCGGTGGACCTGCTCGCCGACCGTCCGAAGGTGATCGCGTCGACCGCGACCATCCGCAGGGCGGGCGACCAGGGCAAAGCACTGTTCGCCCGCAGTGTCTCCCAGTTCCCTCCGGCCGGACTGGACTCGCGCGACTCCTGGTTCGCCGTGGAGGCGCCCCGAGAACGCCAGGCCAGTCGCCAGTACGTCGGACTGCTCACCCCGAGCATGAGTCAATCGACCCTGCTCATCCGCACGTACGCCACGCTGCTGCACCAAGCCGTGCAGGCCGAGACCTCCCCCGAGGTGCGTGACGCCTACTGGACGCTGGTCGGCTACTTCAACAGTCTGCGGCTGCTGGCCGCCGCGGACCTTCAGGTCAAGGACGACGTCGAGGCGTATCTGGAGCACTTGGCCGAACGCGACGGCACCGAACGACGGCGCGTCGTCGAGGTGACTGAGCTGACCAGCCGGGCCACCTCCAGCGAGGTCCCCGCGCGACTGAAGCAGATCGAACTGCGGCTCCCGCACCCCGAGACGGTCGATGTCCTGCTCGCCACGAACATGATCTCCGTCGGTGTCGACGTGGATCGACTCGGGCTGATGGCCGTCATGGGTCAGCCTCAGACCACGGCCGAGTACATCCAGGCCACGAGCCGTGTCGGTCGCAGCCATCCGGGCCTCGTCACCGTCATGTTGAACTCGATGCGGTCCAGGGACCGCTCGCACTACGAGAACTTTCTGCACTATCACTCCGCGCTCTATCGCGAGGTGGAGTCGACATCGGTGACTCCGTTCTCCGCCCGCTCCCGCGACCGCGGACTGCACGCGGTGGTGGTCGCGCTCGCCCGGATCCTCATCCCTGCGGCTCGCCCCAACGAGGGCGCGGGACGTATCGATGAGTTCCGTGACGAACTCAGGCAACTGGTCAGGCCGGCCCTGCTCGAACGTGTGGGCGCCGTCGACAGCGACGCGTACGAGGCGACGGCCCGTGACTTCGACGCGTTCGTCGACCGGTGGGCGGACGAGGCCGACGCCCATGGCGGCCTCCACTACGAGCCTGTACGCGGCAGGAGGACCCCCTCCCTGCTCCGCAGCTTCGACGACGAGTCGAACGACGGGGCCTGGCCGACCCTGTGGAGTCTGCGCGATGTGGACGCGGAGACCGCTCTGTTCATGGAGGCATCACGATGACCCCGCAGCCCGCTCGCCGACGCCGAGGCGCCGGTGCTCCCGAGCGCAGCTTTCCCCGACGAGGATCCGTCCGGCGCTCACAGATGATCACGACGTACGGAGTCGGTTCACTGATCGCGGTCGAGAACGAGTCGTTCATCGTCGCCGGCACGGACTCGTGGAACATCAGCGATGCCTCAGTGATCCGCGAGGACCGGCTCGCACGGCTCCTCGGCGTGCGTCACTTCCTCCTGCCTCCCGCTTCGAGCGACACCAGCAGGGACGGCGTACATGTACGCCGCTTCCCACTGTGGCACTCGTGCCCGAACTGCAACACCTTGCAGCACGTGCGGGATTTCAACTCCCCGCCGGGCAGGAACGAATGCGGTGACTGCCAGGAGGACCTGGTTCCCTCCCGCTTCGTCATGGCGTGTGCCCAGGGGCACATCGACGATTTCCCCTACTGGAAGTGGGCCCACCGCGACAATCGAACCGAGGACGCGTCGGGCCACTGCAAGGGCGAAATGCGCATGCGCACGAGTGGCCGAACCGCCTCCTTGCGATCCGTCCTCATCTCATGCACCTGTGGCATTCCGGAGGTCTCGATGGAAGGGGCCTTCCGACGCTCGGCATTGGTCAACCTCAAGGTACGGTGCGAGGGCAAGCGGCCCTGGCTCAAGCTCGCGTCCCCGGAGTTCTGCTCCGAGCCACCCCGCACCCTCCAGCGCGGTTCATCCGCGGCCTGGCATCCGATCATCAGGTCGGCGCTCTCGATCCCGCCGGAGGAGAACGATCTGGCCGACCGTCTCGCACCGCACTGGGCCGATCTCCGCAGCCTCGACCGCTCCGAGATCCCCATTTTCCTGAAGGTCCTCACGATGCGGGGCGGTGGTGAATTCTCCACCGAAGGGGTGCTCGCCCTCCTCGACGCAGATCAGTCGGAGAGTCCAGGGCAGAAGGCGGAAGTGGGGGGAGGCGCGTATCTCGCGCTGCGCAAGCAGGAGTACGCACACTTGCGCAACGGAACTGTCGAGCGCGACGGAGGGCGGGACCAAGAGTTCGTCTGCGAGCCGTCGACCACCGATTCGACCAGACTGACGCGGATCGGCCTGGCACGTCCCATGCTCGTCAGACGGCTGCGCGAGGTCCGGGCTCTGAAGGCCTTCTCCCGTGTGGAGGCCCCTGACGTCAACACGGAAGTCCACGAGGCCGGGTTGTCACTTGCCGACCTCGATTGGCTACCCGCCATGGAGGTCGAGGGCGAGGGGGTGTTCCTCCGCCTCGACGAGGAACGGATCGATTCGTGGTCCCGGAGCGTGGCGGTCTCCGCCCGGGTGGAACGCATGCGGACGCACCATCGGCGTCAACTCCGGGAGCGGGCCTCGGACGCGAGAAATGCACCCGACTCTCCCGCTACTCCCCGAATGGTGCTGCTCCACACCCTGGCGCACGTACTCATCAACGAATGGAGCCTGGACGGCGGCTACCCCGCCGCGGCACTCCGGGAGCGTCTCTACTCGGACGACACCATGGCGGGAGTCCTCATCTACACAGCGACCAGCGACTCGGCCGGAAGCCTCGGTGGTGTGGTGGCGCAGGGCGAGCCCGAACGTCTGGCCCTCACGTTGCGGTCCGCCCTGGACCGTGCGCAATGGTGTTCCGCCGACCCTCTCTGCATCGAGTCGGAGGCGAGCGGAGCGGGCAGTGTCAATCTCGCGGCGTGCCACTCCTGTGTCCTGTTGCCCGAGACGAGCTGCGAGCACAACAACGGCTTGCTCGATCGTGCCCTACTCGTGGGAACCCCGGAGGATCCGTCCACAGGATTCTTCCGCGGCACCCCGGATCGCTGACCGACGGAACTCCCTGCGTTTCCCTCGGTGCCAGGTGTGCCCCTGGGCCCGTTCCGGGCCACGCCCGGGATTCACCGCCCGTTACCCTCAGGCCATAGAAAGCATCCAAAGACAGCCCGAAGGCGAGGCAAGCATGGCGAAGGTCCAGGTACCCGCGGCAGCCGTCGCGGCGGGTGGGCTCGTCGGTGGGTACGCCACCGCCCGCCTCACCAAGAAGCGGCCCCTCGGCGGGGTCGTGCTCGCCGCTGCCGGGGCCGTGGCCGTCAAGGGGTGGCGGGAGCGGGCCGGGGGCAAGGTCGCCGCCGGGCTCGGGGCGGCGTATGTCGCGGCCTTCGCCGGGTCGCACCCGCTCGCCAAGAAGGTCGGCGCCTGGCCCGCCGTGTTCGGGGTCGCGGGTGCCGTGGGGCTCGCCTCGTGGGTCGTGGCCGACCGGCGGCGTTAGGAGGGCGGCGCCGCCTACGCGCCGCTCCCGGTACGCCGACCCGCCCGCGGCCGAGACCGCCGCTGCGGCCGGAACTGTCGTACGAACCCCGCCACCGCGAGCACCACACCCCCACCAGCCACCACGAACACCACCCAGGCCACCGGCCACAGTGACGCGTCCGGGGACTCGTGGGTCAGGAACGAGGCCAGGAGGAGGCCGGCCGGGGGCGTGGCCACCACCGGGAGGACCCAGTACAGGCGGTCGCGGTAGCCGAAGTAGGCCGCGAGGGCCAGGACCGTGACGACGACACCGGTGATGCCCGCGTCCGTGACGGGGGACGTCTCGTCGATGTCGCCCGGCGACGCGGCGCGGTTGCGCAGGTCCCAGGGCAGGAAGAGGAGATACGTGGCGGCCGCCAGGCCCGCGCCGAGCAGGCGGACCATCCCGCGCTCCAGGAGGGGGCGGGCGGGCAAGGGGCTCAGTGCGTTCATGTGTACGACGATGGTGCGCGGGCGGTGGGCTCCGCCTGAGTACTCGTACTCAATTCCCTTCCGCGTGAGCACAGTTCCCCGCGCCACGCCCCCTCCGCCGGGGGGCCGGCGGCACCGTCAGCCGACGAACAGCCGCGACACCGAGTAGATCGCCAGGCCCGCGAGCGACCCCACCACCGTGCCGTTGATGCGGATGAACTGGAGGTCGCGGCCGATGTGCGCCTCGATCTTCTTCGAGGTGTGGTCGGCGTCCCAGCCGGCCACGGTGTCGGTGATGAGGGACGTGATCTCGTCGCGGTACGTCGTCACGACGTACACCGCGGCGCCCTCCACCCAGCCGTCGACCTTCTCCTGGAGCCGGGCGTCCCCCGCCATCCGCGCGCCCAGCGAAAGGAGCGCCGCCCGCACCCGCAGGCGCAGCTCGCTGCGCTCGTCCTCGGCGGCGGCCACGATCATCTGGCGGACCGCCGACCAGGCGGAGGCGATCACGTCCTGCACCTCGCCGCGGGCCAGGACCTCGCGCTTGAGGTGCTCCACGCGCGCCCGGGTGTCCGAGTCGGACTGCAGGTCGGCGGCGAAGTCGGTGAGGAAGCGGTCGAGGGCGCCGCGCGCCGGGTGCTGGGGCATGTCGCGCATCTCGGTGACGAAGCGGAGCAGCTCACGGTAGACGCGCTCGCCGACCTTCTTGTCGACGAAGCGGGGGGTCCAGCCGGGCGCGCCGCCCTGCACCGCGTCCATGACCTGGTCCGCGTGCACGACCAGCCAGTCGTGGGCGCGGACGCACACCAGGTCGACGAACCGCTTGTGGCCGCCGTCCGCGACGACCTTCTCCAGCATCTTCCCCATGCCGGGCGCGATCTCCTGCGCGTCCGCGCGGCGCGTGATGGCCTCGCCGACGACGGCCTGGACGTCCGAGTCGCGCAGCACGGTCAGGGCGCCGCGCAGGGCCGTGGCCAGCTCGGCCGTCACGCGGTCGGCGTGCTCCGGCTCGGCGAGCCAGGCGCCGAGGCGGCTGCCGATGCCCACGGCGCGCAGCCGCTGGCGCACGACGGACTGGGAGAGGAAGTTCTCGCCCACGAAGTCGCCCAGAGAGGCGCCGAGCTGGTCCTTCTTCTTGGGGATGATCGCGGTGTGCGGGATGGGGATGCCCAGCGGGTGGCGGAACAGGGCCGTGACCGCGAACCAGTCGGCGAGCGCGCCGACCATGCCCGCCTCCGCCGCGGCCGCGACGTATCCGGCCCAGGCGCCCGCGCCCTCGTGCTGCGCCCACTTCGCGAGGACGTAGACGACCGCGACGAACAGCAGCAGGCCCGTCGCCGTGAGCTTCATCCGGCGCACGCCGCGCCGCTTCTCCTCGTCCGCCGCGCTGTAGGTGAAGGCGCCCGCGCCCGTGGCGCCCGCTGCCGGGGGCGTCACACCCGTGGCAGGGGCGTCCCGCTCTGTGACCGCTTCGGACCGGTCCGTGCCCTTCGTGCTTTCCATTCCGCAGCGCCCCGTCTCACGTGGTTCGTCGTACGCATTGTCCCTTCAGGGACCTTCCCGGGCCCCTTCAGAGCGAGTACCGGGTCCCCCACAGACCGACTCCCGGAACGAACCGTGAGTTCCCGGCGTCTGAGTGGGCGGAGGGGGGCAGTGTCGGCTTCCTCGCGGCCCATGACGCATCATGGGGTCATCACACCGGAGCCTCGGGCTCCCTCTGCCCGAGGAGAAAAAGGCCGCATGACCAAGCGTCACGGTTATGCACTGCTGGCCGCTTTGCTCGCGGTCACCCTGGTCGTCTCGGCCGCCATATACCTCGGCGTCACGGGCGCCGACGACACCAAGGACGGGCTCGGCGCGAGCCCCCGCGCACCGCGCAACTCCGCGGCCCCCGCCTCCGCGGGCACCTGGGTCGGCACCTGGTCCGCGTCACCGGCGGGCGCCGAGCCCGGCACGGAGGCGAACGGCCTGGCGGGCCGCTCCGTGCGCAACGTGGTGCACACCAGCGTCGGCGGCGACAGCGCCCGCGTCACCCTCTCGAACCTGTACGGCACGCGGCCGCTGACGATCACGCACGCCTCCCTCGCGGTGGCCGCCGCCACCAACACGCCGGACGCGGCCCCCGGCACGCTGCGCCGCCTCACCTTCCGGGGCGAGACGTCCGTCGTCGTCCCGCCCGGCCGGCAGATCGTCAGCGACGCGGCGCGCCTGCGCGTCCCGCACGACGCGGACCTGCTGGTCACCACGTACTCTCCGACGCCCTCGGGGCCGGTGACGTACCACCCGCACGCGCGCCAGATCTCGTACGTGGCCGACGGCGACCGGACCGAGGACGCGGTCGGCTCCGCGTACCACGAGCAGAGCCCGTACTGGCGGTACGTCTCCGCCGTGGACGTCCTCAGCAGCGACACCAACGGCACGGTCGTCGTCATCGGCGACTCCATCACCGACGGCATCACGTCCAGCATGGGCGCCAACCGCCGCTGGACCGACGTGCTCGCGGACCGGCTGCGCCAGGAGACCGGCGCGCCGCGCTACAGCGTCGTGAACCAGGGCATCAGCGGCAACCGCGTCCTGTCCGACGGGCGTCCCGGCCGGTCGGCCGAGGCCCTCGCGGGCAACCCCAGCGGCCTGTCCCGCTTCGACCGCGACGTGCTCGGCCGCAGCGGCGCCAAGGCCGTCGTCATCGCCCTCGGCATCAACGACATCCTGCGCAACCCGCGCCAGGCCGACGCCCGGCGCATCCTCGACGGGCTTCGGGAGCTGACCCGCCAGGCCCACACCCGCGGCCTGCGCGTCGTCGGCGCCACGCTCATGCCCTTCGGCGGCCACCGCGGCTACACCCCGGCCCTGGAGGCGGTGCGGCAGTCCGTCAACGCCGA
The DNA here is from genome assembly GCF_008704795.1 of Streptomyces spectabilis. Classification (NCBI taxonomy): domain Bacteria; kingdom Bacillati; phylum Actinomycetota; class Actinomycetes; order Kitasatosporales; family Streptomycetaceae; genus Streptomyces; species Streptomyces spectabilis. Next base: position 3,947,699 of record NZ_CP023690.1, read on the forward strand.
GATCCGCTCCGGCGCGGTCTTCGACGACTTCGTGGACTTCGACAAGGCCCTGCGCGACCCGTACGACCCCCGCAAGCTCCTCGGCCGCTACGACTCGGGCGACAGCCTCCACCCAAGCGACGCGGGCTTCCGCCGCATGGGCGAGACCTTCGACCTTTCGGACCTGAAGGGGTCGGGCGCGGCCGAGCTCTGAGAGCACGGTCACACGCGATCGGCGTCGGGCTGTGCTAATGTGGCCGCGTTGCAGTTGTGGTACCCATGAACCTATGTGCGCCTGACGGGAATGCTATCCATCGGGCGCATTATTTGTGTTTCCGGCATCTCCGGATGGGGCCTCTGCCTACAGCAAGGAGAATGTCATGGCACAGGGAACCGTGAAGTGGTTCAACTCGGAAAAGGGCTTCGGCTTCATCGAGCAGGACGGCGGCGGCCCTGACGTCTTCGCCCACTACTCGAACATCGCCACCCAGGGCTTCCGCGAGCTCCAGGAAGGCCAGCGCGTCTCCTTCGACGTGACGCAGGGCCAGAAGGGCCCGCAGGCGGAGAACATCGTCCCCGCCTAATCGCGCCGGACGCGTATCCGCTGGCCGGGGTCCGTACCGTCACGGTGCGGACCCCGGTTTGTGCTTTTTCCAGGAAGGCAAGTACCCGCATGTCCCGCAGGCCCCAGAAGCCGAATCGGCGCGCGTCGTCGTCCACGGCGACCACGTCGTCCCGGTCCGCCCGGCCGGCCAGGACCTCCAAGCCGTCGGCGTCCAAGGCGCCGTCCGTGAAGGAATTCCGGCTGCCCGAGAACACGACCCCCGCGCTTCCCGCCGTCGAGGACTTTGCTGACCTGGACATGCCCACGGGGCTCCTCAAGACCCTGGCCGCGCAGGGGGTGACCACCCCGTTCCCGATCCAGGCCGCCACGCTGCCGAACTCGATCGCCGGGCGCGACCTGCTCGGCCGCGGACGCACCGGCTCCGGCAAGACGCTCGCGTTCGGCCTCGCGCTGCTCGCCCGCACGGCCGGCCTGCGCGCCGAGCCCAAGGCGCCCCTCGCCCTCGTCCTCGTCCCCACGCGTGAGCTCGCGCAGCAGGTCACGGACGCGCTGACCCCGTACGCGACGGCCGTGAACCTCCGGCTCGCCACCGTGGTCGGCGGGCTCTCCATCACCAAGCAGGCCGCCACGATCCGGCGCGGCGCCGAGGTCCTGGTGGCCACCCCCGGGCGGCTCAACGACCTCGTGGAGCGCGGGGACTGCGTACTCGGCGACGTGCGCATCACGGTGCTCGACGAAGCCGACCAGATGACCGACATGGGCTTCCTGCCGCAGATCACCAAGCTGGTCGAGCGCGTACGGCCCGGCGGTCAGCGGCTGCTCTTCTCGGCCACCCTCGACCACAACATCGACCGGCTGGTGCAGCGCTTCCTGACCGACCCCGTGGTGCACTCCGTGGACCCGTCCGCGGGCGCGGTGACCACCATGGAGCACCACGTCCTGCACGTGCAGGACGAGACCGACAAGAAGGCCGTCACCACGCGCATCGCCGCCCGTGACGGCCGGGTGATCCTCTTCCTCGACACCAAGCGGTCCGCCGACCGGCTCGCCAAGCGGCTCCTGGCCGTCGGCGTCCGCGCGGCCGCGCTGCACGGCGGCCGTTCCCAGCCGCAGCGCAACCGCACCCTGGAGCAGTTCAAGAACGGGCAGGTCACCGCCCTGGTGGCGACGAACGTCGCAGCCCGGGGCATACACGTCGACGATCTCGACCTGGTCGTGAACGTCGATCCCCCCGCCGACCACAAGGACTACCTCCACCGCGGCGGCCGCACGGCCCGCGCCGGTGACTCCGGCAGCGTGGTCACGCTGGTCCTGCCCGAGCAGAAGCGGGAGGTCACCCGGCTCATGTCGGACGCGGGCATCCGCCCCCGGACGGCCCGTGTGACGTCGAGCGACGCGGAGCTGGCCGACATCACCGGCGCCCGCGAGCCCTCCGGCGTGGCGGTCACCATCGAGGTGCCCCAGCCGACGGCACCGGCGGCCGCCCGCTCCGGCCGGACGTCCGGCTCCGAGCCGCGCAGGCGGTCCGGGCGCGGACGCCGCGGGGGCGGCGGCGCCAAGGCCACGACGGCCGCCGGCGGTACGACGACGGGCGCGAGCACCGGCCGTGGCTCCGGCCGCCGGACCGCGTCCGGTACGAGTGCCGGTACGGGTACCGCTGCCGGTGCCGCCTCCGGCAAGGCCGTCCGCGGCTCCGGTCGGCGTACGACCGCGGGCGGGGCCAAGAGCGCAGGCGCGGGCACCGGCCGCCGCGGCGCCGACCGCCAGGGCGGCCGCCGGGGCTCGGCGGCCTAGTCCTCGTACGGGCGGGGGGGGCTCCGGCCGTCACCCCCCGCCCGTCAGGATGGTGTCGATCCGCCTCAGGACCGGCTGGGACTCCCGGTGCAGCCGGTCGAGGTCGAGGCCTTCGTCTCCCAGGACGACGAACAGGGCATGGTCCCCGACCGCGTACACCGCCGCGCAGCCGCGGCTGCCGTACGACACCGCCCCGCGCAGCGTGCCCCGCTCGGTCATCGCGACCATGCGCCGGGAGAGGCCCAGGCTGGCCGCGGCGAGCGCGGCGAGGCTGTCGGCGTCGATTTCCTGGTCGGTGTCGGACACGATGAGCAGTCCGTCCACCGCCGCCACGGCCGTGTCCGTGACGCCCGCGAGCTGCTCGCGCAGCCCTCGCATCTCCCTCGTCAATGCCTCGTGGTTCATTCTCCGGCCCCCCTCGCGCGTACGGTGCGCGGTGCGCGCACCTGGCCGGTGGCGGCCCGCCGGCACGGCATCGGGGGCATGTCTAGCAACCGGCGTGCGCCCTCCCGCCGCATTCGCACAATGTGACGGAATGTGGCCCGGCCCGCGGATCGGGAATCGCTTTCCTTTCGATCGAGCGACTGTTTACTTCTGCTTCACCCATTCCGGGGAGACATTCGCTCATACGCCCGGAGTACCGCCGAAACGCGTCAGGGAATGGACGCCCTGCGGCACGGTCCTGTCGTTCCCGGACAGGTTCCGATGGAATGCGCCAGGTCCTTCCGCAGATGTTGTGAAGGTGCATAACCTCCGCGTCACCGCAGCACGGCACGCGAGCCGCCGCGCCGCGAGGGGAGGGGAGCCCGGGTGTCCGGAATCGACGTGTGTCTGTACGAAGTCATGGCCCTGCCGGGTGCGCGGGGCGCCGCCCTCGTCGACTGGACGTGCGGTCTCGCGCTCGGCTCGGCGGGCGAACCGCCGCGCGGAGAGCCCGAGTCGGCCGCCGTCGAAGCGGCGGAGCTGGCCCGTCTGTCCATGGAGTACGGCACCTTCCGGTCGCCGGACGGCGAGACACCGACGGACGGCGAGGCACCGCCGGGCCCCGGCGCGACCGGGGCCGTCGAGGACCTGATCGTCACCACCCGCACCGCCTACCACCTGCTGCGGTTCGTCGAGACCGGCCACGACAGCAGCGTGTTCCTGCATCTGTGGCTCGACCGCGACACGGGGAACCTGGCCGTGGCGCGCCTGTGCCTCAGGGACGCCGCCCGACGACTGGTCCTGGAGTGAACGCGCCCGCGCCGCCGACCGTGCGGACGGCCCTGCCCGCCCGGTCCTCGCCCCTGCTGCGCCTGGCCGCGGAGGGCGCCACCGGCGCGCTGCTGCGCGACACCGGGACGATCTACCTCACGAAAGGCATGGTCAGCCACGCCGAGAGCGCCTCGGCCCCCGGCGTCGACGTCCTGCTCGTCGCGGGCGGGCGGCTGCCGCGCGCGGTCTGGGACGAGGCGGCGGGCCGCGCGGGCCCCCGGCGGCAGGTCGGCGGACACCTGGTCACCGAGGGGCACCTCACCTCCGGCGAGCTGGAGATCTGCCTGCTGACCGCGTTGTACGACGCCGCCCTCTTCGCCCTGGCACCGGGCGGCGGGCCGACCCGCTTCCGGCGCGGCGTCGGCCACGGCATCGGCACGGTGCGGCCCGTGCCCGCCGACGCCGTGGAGCGGGAGGCCCGCCGCCGCAGACGGCTGCTGGACAGCGCCTGGCCCGGCCCGGCCATCGACACGGCGCCCCTGGTCCGGCGGCGGGTACCGCCCTGCGGTGGCGGGAGCGTGCCGCTGCGCCAGCGCGCGCTGCTCGACCTGGCCGACGGCCGCCGCACACCGGCCGACCTGGCGCGGCTGCTCGGCCGTCCCGTCTTCCACGTCCTGCTCGAAGTGCGCCGCCTGGCCGTCGCGGGTCTGATCGACCCGCCGCGCCCGCCGCCGTCCGGACCCGACGTCCCCGACGTCCCGCCCCGGGACTCCCCCGCCGCCCGCCCCTTCGCGGCGGACGGCTTCACCTCGCCCGACACCGCCCTGCTCCGCCGGGTCCGCGACGCCCTGGAGGCCCTGTGACGCCCCGCGGCACGGCCCCGGGCGTGAGTGCCCCGTGAGGGGGCGGTCCGCATGGCGCCGCGCCTGGAGGAGGCAGCTGACGGCGGTGGAACCCGACGTGCTCGACGAACTCGGACGGCTGCGGGCCCGGATCCCCCGGCTGACCGGCGCCCTCGCGGCCGACACCGGCGGCCGCGTCCTCGCCCGGGACACCACCGACATGGGGGCACAGCACCTCGCCGCCCTCACCGCGGACGCCCTCCAGGCGGCCCTGCGGCTCGCGGACGCCGCGGGCCAGGGGCTCGCGGGGGAACTCCTCATCCATGGCGAAGGAGGCTACGTCGCGGCGTACGCGGCGGGCCCCACCGCCGTCCTGACCCTCCTCGCGGAGCCGGGCGTCAACGTGGGCCGGCTCCAGCTGGAGGGCCGCCGGTCCAGCGCCCGCATCGGCGAGCTGCTCGACGGGGCGCTCGAACGACTGGAGAACTCCTGACCATGACTCCTCCCACAGCCCGCTCCACCAACAGACGAAAAGGAAGTGCGAGTCATATGTTCAACACCGAAACGGCTCTCAAAGAGGCGATGACCGCCATCGACGGCACCCTCGGTGTGGCCCTGGTCGACTACAGCAGCGGGATGGCCCTCGGCACCCTGGGCGGCAGCAAGGAACTCGACCTCTCCGTGGCCGCCGCGGGCAACACCGACGTGGTCCGCGCCAAGGTGCGCACCATGGAAATGCTCGGCCTCAAGGGCGAGATCGAGGACATTCTGATCACCCTCAGCGAGCAGTACCACCTGATCCGGCTGCTGAAGTCCCGCAACAACAGCGGCCTCTTCCTCTATCTGGCACTCGACAAGGGCAAGGCGAACCTCGCGATGGCCCGGCACCAGCTCCGGCGCATCGAGACGGAGCTGGACGTCTGACCGCCGCGGCGGCCCGGCGGGGGCGGGCGGGCTACTGCCCGTCCCCGCCGTGGATGCCGTGGTGGTTGTCCTCCGCCCGGCGGCGGTGGAGCTCGTGGCGCTCCTTGTGCCGCTCGTGCCGCTCCTGGTGCCGCTCCCGGTGTTCGAGACGCCGGCTCTCCCGCTCCTCCAGCCTCTCCTGGCGGCGCTGCTCCTTCAGGCGCTGCCGCTCCGCCTTGCGGAGCTTGCGCTCGACGTTGACGCCGCCCATGAGGGCGAAGCCGGTGACGGTCACGCGCGGGGAGCCGGGCGTGCCCTCGCCGGTGGCGTCGTCGCCGAAGCCGCCCATGATGCCGAAGCCCTTGACGGAGACGTTCAGTTCGGGCGGCACGGTGACCTGGATGCCACCCATGATCGTGAAGCAGCGGATGACGACCTCGCGGTCGGCGAAGCGGGCCTCGCGCAGGTCGATCTCGCCGCCGCCCCACATCGCGAACGAGGTGAAGAGCCGCCCGACGGTCCAGCCGCCCTTGCGGTTGAAGCCGCTCCAGAAGGCGAAGGCGCCGCCGGAGGTGGGCTCTGTGCCCTCGACCACGCGCTCCGCCCAGTCGATCTCCGTCGACCCGTCGTCGGCGGACCGCTTGACCAGGGAGGTCTTCGGGGCGACCGCGCCCGCCGCGGGCAGGTCCCGGGTGAGGGGCGCCAGGTCGCCGTACGTACGGGCCCGGTAGGCCGCGTCCACCCGTTCGTTGAACTCGTCCATGTCCAGGCGGCCCTCGGCCATGGCCTCGCGCAGGACCTCGGCGACACGCTCGCGGTCGGCGTCGGATGCGCGCAGCTCGGGGCTCGGCGAGCCGGGGACGGCCGGCGGCGACGCGGGCGACGCGGGTGGCTGGGAAGACTCGGCGTCCGTCATACCCCGAAGCCTACGAGGTCCCTCTGTCGGCGTACATCTTGGCGATGACGGCCTCGATGTCCGGCTCGCGCACGGAGAGGTCGAGCAGCGGATAGCGCTCGGCGACCGCCGCGACCAGCGGTGCCGCGGAGGCGGCCGCAGGGAAGGCCAGCCACTGCCGGGGGCCCTCGACGCGCACGACCCGCGCCGACTCGACCTCCAGGGGCGGAAGTTCGTGTTCCAGATCGACGACCAGCATGCGCTCGCTCTGGCCCACCTCGTGAAGGCCGTCGAGCGGGCCGTCGTACATCAGGCGCCCGTGGTCGATGACCATGACGCGCTTGCACAGCTGCTCGATGTCGGTGAGGTCGTGCGTGGTGAGCAGGACCGTGGTGCCCGACTCGGCGTTCAGATCGCGCAGGAAGCCGCGCACCTTCGCCTTGCTGACCACGTCGAGGCCGATGGTCGGCTCGTCGAGGTAGAGGACCTCCGGGTCGTGCAGGAGCGCGGCCGCGATGTCGCCGCGCATGCGCTGGCCCAGCGAGAGCTGCCGTACGGGGACGTCCAACAGGGCGCCCAGGTCGAGGAGTTCGACACACCGGTCGAGGTTCTCGGCGAACCGGGCGTCCGGGATCCGGTACATGCGGTGCATCAGGCGGTACGAGTCGACGAGCGGCAGGTCCCACCAGAGCGTGGTGCGCTGGCCGAAGACGACGCCGATGTGCCGGGCGAGGCGGGTGCGCTCGTGGGCCGGGTCGATGCCCGCGACCCGCAGCCGGCCGCCGCTGGGCGTGAGGATGCCGGTGAGCATCTTGATCGTGGTCGACTTGCCCGCGCCGTTCGGGCCGATGTAGCCGACCATCTCGCCGCGCGGCACCTGGAAGGTGATGCCGTCGACGGCCCGCACCTCGTGCCGCTCGCGGCGCAGGAAGCCGGTCTTCTTGCGGACGTCGAAGACCTTCTCGACGCCGTCGAGGGTGATGAACGCGTCGCTGTCCACGAAAGAGTCAGCTCCCTGTGCTGCGGTACGAACGGAGTCCCGCGCGCCAGGCGAGGCCCGCGAGCGCCAGGCACGCGAGGGCCACCAGCGGCGGTGCGAAGGCGGCCCAGCGCGGCAGGCCGAGCGGATAGGCGCGGTCGAGGACGTACAGTCCGGGCAGCCAGTTCACGAAGGCGATCGGGACGACGAACGTGACCCCGCGCACCAGTTCGTCGGCGAAGACGGTCGGCGGGTACTGGAGCAGCGTGTTGCCGCCGTACGTGACGGAGTTCTGCACCTCGGAGGCGTCCTGGGCGACGAACTGGAAGGCCGCGCCGAGCACGAAGACGGCCGCGAAGATCCCGGCGCCGCTGATCAGCATCAGCGGGACGACCGCGGCCTTCAGGGGCGTCCAGGCGATGTCCACGCTCCAGAAGCCGTACGCGAGCACGAGCAGCCCCTGGGTGATCCGGCCGAGGCGGCGCAGCGCGAAGCGGTCGGCCGCGACCTGGGCGAGCACCGGCACGGGACGGACCAGGAGGGTGTCGAGCGTGCCGTCCCTGACCCGGGTGCCGAGCCGCTCCATGGAGCCGAAGGCGAGGTCGGCCACGCCGAAGGCGGTGGACGCCGCCCCGTACAGGAAGGCGATCTCGCCGAGGCCGTAGCCGCCCAGCCGGTCCACCTGGGAGAACATCAGCAGGATCGCGACGAAGTCGAGGCCGGTCGCGGCGAAGTTCCCGAAGGCCGTCAGCGCGAAGGAGGCGCGGTAGGCCAGCGTGGAGCGGATCCACATGGCGGTGATCAGACGGTAGGCGCGCACGCCCTCGCGGGTCCTGGCGAGGGGCCCCAGCGGGGCGCCGAGGCCGCCGCGCTCCGTGCCCGGGTCCTGGTCCTGGTCCTGGTCCCGCAGCAGCTCAGCCACCCTGGACCACCACCCGGCGGGTCGCCACGCCCTGGAGCAGCCGTCCCACGGCGAGCAGCCCGGCCGCCCAGGCGGCCTGGAAGGCGTAGATCGCCAGGAGCCCGGTGCCCGTGTGCTTGCCGAGGAACACGTCCGCGGGCACCTGGAGCAGCGCCGACCAGGGCAGGGCCCGGGCGACCTCGCCGAGGGCGCCGGGGAAGACGTTCAGGGGCAGCAGCATGCCGGAGAAGAACATGCCCGCGAGCCAGGAGATCTGGGCCACGCCCGCGCCGTCCAGGAGCCAGAAGGCGCTGAGCGCCACCAGATAGCGCAGGGCGAAGCTGACGACGACGCCGAGCAGCACCGCGAGGAGCGTCGCGAGCCAGGTCAACGGAGATGTCGGCAGCGCGAGTTGGAAGGCGAGCGCCCCGAAGGTCATCGGCACCACCCCACGGCCCAGAAGGTGGAACGCGGCCCGGCCCAGATCGCTCGCGAGCCACCACGCCTGGAGGTCGACGGGCCGGTGGAGATCGGTGGCGATGTCGCCGGTGCGGACGCGCTCCATCAGGTCCGCCTCGAAGCCGCCGCCCATCGCCGCGACGGCCATCAGGAGGGCCTGACCGAGCCAGACGTACGTGAGCGCCTGCGCCTGGTCGTATCCTCCTAGTCCGGGTCTCTCGTCCCAGAGGGCTTTGTAGGTGTAGGCCAGGATCACCCCGAACACGGTGTTGGTGAACACACCCGCCAGCGTCGCCATCCGGTATGTGGCGAATCTCCGGAAGTTTCCTCCGGCGACGGCCGCGTACAAGCGGAACCGTCCTGTTCTCACGCACATCCCTTTCAGAGAGCCTCGTCCCGCTTCCAGGCCGAGCGGCCCGGACCGCGTGTCCGGACCGAAGCGCAGGAGCCTAATGTGAGCGGGGCCGTCCGTGCCAGGCAATTTCGCCGCGCGGCGCGTGCCTGGTCAGAAGGGCATGCGGAGACAGTGTGCAATGGGTCGTACGAGGCGTACGACGCGAACTGGGAGTTCCGCGAGACATGAGCAGCGACGAGCCGCAGCAGCAGCGTGGCCCCGGGCGCGGGCCCGCTGACGGGCCCGGGGAGCCCGCCGCCCCCGAGGACGGGCCTGCGGCCCCGCGCCAGGACGGCCCCCAAGGGACCCGGCGCCCCGCCGCCGAGCGCCGTCCGGGCGTCCCCGGCGAGGGTGACGGAGCCGCACGCCGGGGTGACCCCGGCGCGGCCCGCGGCCAGGGCGCGCCCGACCCCGCCACCCAGCAGATCCGGCCGGTCACGGACCGCGAAGGGCCCGCCGCGCCGCCGGGCGGCAAGGGCGGCTCCGCGGCCCTGCGCAAGAACGGCTCCGCGGCGACGCCCGGGGGCACCCCGGCCGCTCCCGCGAACGACCCGGCGACCCAGCAGATCCGCCCCGTCCCCGCCGGTGGCAAGAGCGCCAAGGGCGCGAAGGGCGCGGCGGCGGCCACGGCCGCCGCGGCAGGCCCCGCCACGACCCGGCTGCGGCCCGTGCCGCCCGGCGGACCCGGCGCCCGGCACCAGGAGCCCGGGAACGGCGAGCCGCGGGGCTGGGCGCCCCGCGACCCCGATGAAGGCGGCGCGGGGGACGGCGACGGCGCGAGCCCCGCCGGGCCCGCGGCACCCGGCCAGCAGGGCAAGAAGGGCAAGAAGGCGAAGCGGCCCAAGCGCAAGGGCTGGCGGCGCCTGTTCCCGACCTGGCGGATGGTGCTCGGCGCCTTCATCCTGTTCATCCTGCTCGGCGTGGGCGCGTTCATGACGGGCTACTTCCTCGTGAACATCCCGCCGGCCAACGCCATGGCCACCAAGCAGAGCAACGTCTACCTGTACTCCGACGGCACCGAGATCGCCCGCGACGGCAAGGTCAACCGCGAGAACGTGCCCCTTTCGAAGGTGCCCAAGGAGGTCCAGCACGCGGTCCTCGCCGCCGAGGACCGGGACTTCTACAGTGAGTCCGCCGTCGACCCGAAGGCGATGCTCCGCGCGGGCTGGAACACGCTCACCGGCAAGGGCAAGCAGTCCGGTTCGACGATCACCCAGCAGTACGTGAAGAACTACTACCTGGCGCAGGAGCAGACGGTCTCCCGCAAGGTGAAGGAGTTCTTCATCGCGATCAAGCTGGACCGCGAGGTGAGCAAGGACGAGATCCTCCAGGGCTATCTGAACACCAGCTACTTCGGCCGCAGCGCGTACGGCGTGCAGGCCGCCGCGCAGGCGTACTACGGCAAGGACGTCGAGGACCTGAGCGTCGGCCAGGGCGCGTACCTGGCGACCCTGGTGAACTCCCCCAACGCGTACGACGTGGCGACCCACCCGGAGAACAAGCCGCGCGCCGTCGGGCGCTGGAACTACGTCCTGGACGGCATGGTCAAGGAGGGCTGGCTCGACAAGGCCGAGCGGGACAAGGTCAAGTTCCCGATGCCGGAGCAGGCGAAGGGCGCGCCGGGCCTGTCCGGCCAGCGCGGCTACGTCGTGAAGGCCGTGGAGGACTATCTGATCGAGAACCGGATCGTGGACGAGGACGCCCTCAGCACGGGCGGCTACCGCATCACCACCACGCTCCAGAAGCCCCGCCAGGACGCCTTCGTCAAGGCCGTCGACGAGCAGGTGATGTCGAAGGTCGACAAGAAGGCCCGCAAGATCGACAAGAACGTGCGCGTGGGCGGCGCCTCGGTGGACCCGAACACCGGCAAGGTCGTCGCGATGTACGGCGGCATCGACTACACCAAGCAGTTCGTGAACAACGCGACCCGGCGCGACTACCAGGTCGGCTCGACCTTCAAGCCGTTCGTGTTCACCTCGGCGGTGGAGAACGGCTCGGTCACGCAGTCCGGCGCCCAGATCACGCCGAACACCCTGTACGACGGCAACAACCGCCGCCCGGTGCAGGGCTGGAGCGGCGGCTCGTACGCGCCCGCGAACGAGGACGACGTCAACTACGGCGACATCAGCGTGCGCGAGGCCACGGACAAGTCCGTGAACTCGGTGTACGCGCAGATGGCCGTCGACGTCGGCTCGGACAAGGTCAAGGACACCGCCGTCGCCCTCGGCGTCCCGGCGAAGACGCCGGACCTGACCGCGTCCCCGTCGATCGCGCTCGGCCCGTCCACGGCGTCCGTCCTGGACATGACCGAGGCGTACGCCACGCTCGCCAACCACGGCAAGCACGGCACGTACACGCTCGTCGACAAGATCAGCAAGGACGGGCAGGACATCGCGCTTCCGCAGCGGAAGACGAAGACGGCGGTGAGCCGCGAGGCCGCCGACACGACGACGTCGATCCTGCAGAGCGTGGTGCAGTCCGGCACCGGCCGCGAGGCGCTGAACGCGGGCCGTCCGGCTGCGGGCAAGACCGGTACGGCGGAGAACGACAAGGCGGCCTGGTTCGCGGGCTACACCCCCGACCTCGCCACCGTGGTCGCGGTGATGGGCCAGGACCCGGTCACGGCGGCGCAGACGCCGCTGTACGGGGCGCTCGGCGAGGCCCGCATCAACGGCGGCGGCTACCCGGCGAAGGTGTGGGCGCAGTTCACCAGGGACGCCCTGGAGGGCAAGCCCGCCAAGGAGTTCGAGCTCCAGCTGGAGCCGGGCTCGGAGGAGCCGGTCGCGCCGGATCCCGCGCAGTCGGCCCAGGAGCCGGACGAGGACGCGGACACCGGCGGCGGTGACGGTGACGACGGCGGTCAGGCCGACGGTGGTGCCGCGGACGGCGGCCAGCAGGGCGGCCAGAACGGTGGCCAGCAGGGCGGCCAGCAAGGCGGCCAGCAGGGCGGCGGCGACCAGGACGGCCAGAACCAGGGCCAGAACCAGGGCGGCGCTGCCGACGGCGGCGCGGCCGACGGGGGCGGCGCCGCGGATGGCGGCGGGGCCGACGGCGGGGCCGCGGACGGCGGCGGGGACCAGGGCGGGGCCGCCCAGGGGGCCCTTGGTGAGCTCACCGTGGGGCCCAGTGGGCGGGCCCGCTCCGATTGACAGTGCCGGTGCGTGGGGGCTGGGCGCGCCCACGCGGCGGAGCCGCACATAGACACGGCCCCGCGCCCCTCCCGGTTAGTGACCGCTGGTCGCCTTCAGGCCCACCACCGCGACCAGCAGCAGACACACGAAGAAGATCCGGGCCGCGGTGGTCGGTTCGCCGAGGGCGACCATGCCGACCACCGCGGCGCCCGCGGCGCCGATGCCGACCCACACGCCGTAGGCCGTGCCGATGGGGAGCGTCTTGGCCGCGTACGACAGCAGGATCATGCTCGCGACGATGCCCGCGCCGGTGAACACACTCGGCCACAGACGGGTGAACCCCTCGGTGAACTTCATGCCGATCGACCAGCCGACTTCGAGCAGACCGGCGACGATGAGCAGGACCCAGGCCATGACGGCACCTCCGAGAACGAGACTTCAAGGGGTGCGTCGTCTTTGCGGGGCCCGGTACGGCGCGTCTCGTCGGGGTCCCTCCACGGTAGCAAAGGGCAGACAAAAGGGCTGGTGACACTGGTCACCAGCCCTGAAAGCCCCGGTTACAGATAGAGCCCCGTCGAGTCCTCCGAGCCCTCGAAGCGGTCCGCGGCCACCGCGTGCAGGTCGCGCTCGCGCATCAGCACGTACGCGGTGCCCCGCACCTCGACCTCGGCCCGGTCCTCCGGGTCGTAGAGCACCCGGTCGCCCGGCTCCACCGTGCGCACGTTCTGCCCGACGGCCACCACTTCCGCCCAGGCCAGTCGGCGGCCGACGGCCGCCGTCGCGGGGATCAGGATGCCGCCGCCGGAGCGGCGCTCGCCCTCGGCGGTGTCCTGGCGCACGAGCACACGGTCGTGCAGCATCCGGATCGGCAGCTTGTCGTCGTGGGTGCTTGATTCCTGTGTCTTGGCGCTCACGCCCCGAACCTACCTGCCCGCACGCGCCCTGTACGCCCCCGGGTCAGCCCTTGCGACGGCGGGAGCCGACGGCGACGAGCCCCACGAGACCCACGACCACCAGGGCCACCGGCAGGATCCGCTCCAGGCGCGGCTGGCCGTCCGGCGAGACGAGCTGGCCGCGCACGTCGGAGACGAAGCGGTTCGCCCCCACGTAGGCCCGGCCGAGGGTGTTGTCCACGCTCGCCGCGACCTTCGCCTTCGCGTCGCCGACGATCGTCTTCGGGTGGACCCGCACCCCGATCTCGTCGAGGGTCTCGGCGAGCTGCTCGCGCCGGAGCTTGATGTCCGCCTCGATCTGCGCAGGGGTCCTGGCATCCGCATCCGACACCGGGCTGCCTCCGTGGGGTGTGTACTTGTACTCGGACCTCCACAGTCTGTCAGCTTCGCCCGCTCCGCACCCCACGGCACCCCTATTACGCTCGTCTCCGTCACCACAGCTTGGTGCGTACGCGCACCGTGAGGAGCCCAAGAATGAGCGAGCGACTGCAGCCCGGCGACACCGCCCCCGCCTTCTCCCTGCCCGACGCCGACGGCCGGCAGGTCTCCCTCGCGGACCACAAGGGCCGCAAGGTGATCGTGTACTTCTACCCGGCCGCCCTGACCCCCGGCTGCACCAAGCAGGCCTGCGACTTCACGGACAATCTGGACGCCCTGGCGGCCGCCGGCTACGACGTCATCGGCGTCTCCCCGGACAAGCCGGAGAAGCTCGCGAAGTTCCGCGAGAAGGAGAACCTGAAGGTCACGCTGGTCGGCGACCCCTCCAAGGAGACCCTGGAGGCGTACGGCGCCTTCGGCGAGAAGAAGCTGTACGGCAAGACGGTGACGGGTGTGATCCGCTCGACCGTCGTCGTGGACGAGGACGGCAAGGTGGAGCACGCGTTCTACAACGTGAAGGCCACCGGGCACGTCGCCAAGATCATCCGCGACCTCGGCATCTGACGGCCGGGGCCAGGTGCCGGTGAGTGTGAGATAGCCCCCTCCGAACGGGGTCCCTCGTTTGCGATCGCGGGCTCGGAGTAGGCGTCCTGGAGGACCACCCGCTCCGAAAGGACTCCTTCCATGGCGGCCACCAGGCACCCGGCCGACCCCGAGGCCGACCCCCTCGCTCCCGGCGCCGACCCGGAGGCGGTGAAGCGTCACCGCCTCCTCTTCCGTACGGTCAGACGGCGCCGGAACCCACCCCTGCGGCGCACCGACATCACCGTCACCGACGACGCGGCGGTGCGCCGCGCGGTGAAGGCGGCGTCGCTGGGCAACGCCATGGAGTGGTTCGACTTCGGCATCTACAGCTATCTGGCCGTCACCATCGGACATGTCTTCTTCCCGTCCGGGAACGGCACGGTCCAGCTGCTCTCGTCGTTCGCCACCTTCGCGGTCTCGTTCCTGGTGCGGCCCCTGGGCGGGATGGTGTTCGGGCCGATGGGCGACAAGGTCGGCCGCAAGAAGGTCCTCGCCCTGACGATGATCCTGATGGCGATCGGCACCTTCGCCATCGGCCTGATCCCGAGCTACGCCGCCATCGGCTTCTGGGCCCCGGTCCTGCTGATCCTCTTCCGTCTGGTGCAGGGCTTCTCCACCGGCGGCGAGTACGGCGGCGCGTCCACGTTCATCGCCGAGTACGCGCCGGACAAGCGGCGCGGCTACTTCGGCAGCTTCCTGGAGTTCGGCACGCTCGCCGGGTACGTGGGCGCCGCGGGCCTGGTCACGATCCTCACCACCACGCTCGACGACGGCGCCATGGAGGCGTGGGGCTGGCGCGTGCCCTTCCTGGTGGCGGGCCCGCTGGGCCTGGTCGGCCTGTATCTGCGGCTGCGCCTCGACGAGACCCCGGCGTTCCAGAAGCTCACGGACGAGAGCTACCACTCCGCGTCGGACGCCGCGTCCGCCGTCGAGACCTCCGCCAAGGGGGATCTGGCCAAGATCTTCCGCGACCACTGGCCGACGCTGATCCTGTGCGTCGCCCTGGTCGGCGCGTACAACGTCACCGACTACATGCTCCTGTCGTACATGCCGACGTACCTCACCGACGAGCTGGGCTACGACGACACGCACGGTCTCGTGATCCTCATCGTGACGATGCTGGTGCTGATGCTGGTGATCAACCGGGTCGGTGTCCTGTCCGACCGCTTCGGCCGCAAGCCGCTGCTGATGACCGGAATGGTGGGCTTCCTGGTGCTTTCAGCCCCGGCGTTCCTGCTGATCAAGCAGGGTGCGCTGATCGCGGTCGCGGCGGGCATGCTGATGCTCGGCCTGTCCCTGGTGTGTCTGCTCGGCACCATGTCCGCGACGCTGCCGGCGCTGTTCCCGACACCGGTGCGCTACGGCTCGCTCTCGGTGGGCTACAACCTCTCCGCCTCGCTGTTCGGCGGCACCGCGCCGCTGGTGATCACCGCCCTGATCAGCCTCACGGGCTCGGACATGATGCCCGCCTACTACTCGATGGCGGCCGCCGCCGTCGGCATCGTCGCGGTCGCCTGCATGAAGGAGACGGCGCAGCGGCCGCTCAGCGGCTCGCCGCCGTGCGTCGAGACCCAGGAGGAGGCCGCCGACCTGGTCGAAGCGCGGGCGGCGGTGCCCAAGTTCTGACTCCGCCCGGCGACCGCGGGCGGGCGCCCATTACGATGGGGCGGCACGCGGCCGTGGTGGAATTGGCAGTCACGCTGGGTTTAGGTCCCAGTGGGGTAACACCCGTGAGGGTTCGAGTCCCTCCGGCCGCACTCACGCGAAGGGCCGACGGGCCCATCGGACGCAGACGTACGAAAGGGCGCCCCCGCCGCACGCGGGGGCGCCCTTTCGCCGTCTGTGCGCGCCGGTCAGCCGAGCAGTTCCCGCACCACCGGCACGAGGGCGCGGAACGCCTCGCCGCGGTGGCTGATCGCGTTCTTCTCGTCGGGCGTCAGCTCGGCGCAGGTCCGGGTGTCGCCCTCGGGCTGGAGGACCGGGTCGTAGCCGAAGCCGTTGGTGCCCGCGGGGGCGTGGCGCAGGGTGCCGCGCAGCCGGCCCTCGACGACCCGCTCGGTGCCGTCGGGCAGGGCGAGCGCCGCGGCGCAGGCGAAGTGCGCGCCGCGGTGGGCCTCGTCGATGTCGCCGAGCTGGGCGAGCAGCAGGTCCAGATTGGCCCGGTCGTCGCCGTGGCGTCCGGCCCAGCGCGCGGAGAAGATGCCGGGCGCCCCGCCGAGCACGTCGACGCAGAGCCCGGAGTCGTCGGCGACCGCGGGCAGACCGGTGGCCTGCGCCAGGGCGTGCGCCTTGAGCAGGGCGTTCTCGGCGAAGGTGACCCCGGTCTCCTTGACGTCGGGGATCTCGGGGTAGGCGTCCGCGCCGACGAGTTCGTGGTCGAGGCCCGCGGCGGCGAGGATCGCCCGCAGCTCGGTGACCTTGTGGGCGTTGCGGGTGGCGAGGATGAGACGGGTCATGGGACCAGTATCCGTCCCGTCGCCGGGACCCGGTCGCACGGCCGGCGGGTGCCCCGCCGCCCCGCCGCGTCAGCTCGTGCAGGCCTTGGTGACCTTGCCCGCGGCGTTCGCCATCGGGCGGAGGTCCGGCGTCTTGTCGCCGTTGTCGACGGCCTTCTCGACGTTGTCGACGGCCTTCTGCATCTCGTCGACGGCTTCGCTGATGTCCTCGTCGTCCTCGTGGTCCCTGCGGATGTCGTCGAGGTCGCCCCTGATCTTGTCGAAGCGCTTCTCGGACTTCCGGTCCGGGTAGAGGACCGCGTCCTGGGCCGCCTGCCGCAGGGCATCGGCGCCGTCCGAGACGGCGTCGGCTGCCTTGACGCAGTCGACGGCGTCCTTCGGGTCGCAGGCGACCAGGCCGAGCGTCGCGGGGACGGCGATGAGAGCGGTGGTTATGGCGACGGTGACACGGCGGTGGCGCACGGCCATGGATGGTTCCCTCCCGTTATGCGGTGTGCGAGCGCGCGGTCGTACCCGCACGCTCCACCTCATAGAACGCCCGTGGTCGGCGGGACGGTTGCTCGCCGGGAGACGAACCCCTTTACATCGACGGCTACTTGGCCGAATCCAGTGCCTGAAGCTGGAGCGCGGTCAGCTCCGCGCAGCCCCCGACGGCCAGGTCGAGCAGGGCGTTCAGCTCGTCGCGCGCGAACGGCTCGGCCTCCGCGGTGCCCTGCACCTCGACGAACCGGCCATCGCCGGTGCACACCACGTTCATGTCGGTGTCGGCCTTCACGTCTTCTTCGTAGGCGAGGTCGAGCAGCGGCACGCCGCCGACGATGCCGACGGACACGGCGCTGACGGTGCCGGTCAGCGGCTTGCGGCCGGGCTTGATGAGCTTCTTGCCCTGCGCCCAGGTGACGGCGTCGGCGAGCGCGACGTACGCGCCGGTGATGGCGGCGGTGCGGGTGCCGCCGTCGGCCTGGAGGACGTCGCAGTCGAGGACGATGGTGTTCTCGCCGAGCGCCTTGTAGTCGATGACGGCGCGCAGCGAGCGGCCGATGAGGCGGGAGATCTCGTGGGTGCGGCCGCCGATCTTGCCGCGGACGGACTCGCGGTCGCCGCGGGTGTTGGTGGAGCGCGGCAGCATCGAGTACTCGGCGGTGACCCACCCCTCGCCGCTGCCCTTGCGCCAGCGGGGCACGCCCTCCGTGACGGAGGCCGTGCAGAAGACCTTGGTGTCACCGAAGGAGACGAGGACGGAGCCCTCGGCGTGCTTGCTCCACCCCCGCTCGATGGAGATGGGACGAAGCTGTTCGGGGGTGCGACCGTCGAATCGAGACATGCGGTGAGCCTATCCGGCGCCGGGGCCCCCGTTCATCGGCCTGCGGCCTCGTCGAAACGGCGGTCGGCGGCGCCCCGCGACAGCGTGAAGGCCCCGTTCCGGTCAGGGGGAACGGGGCCTTCACGGGACCGGCAGGGCCCGGTCTCACATCATGTCTTCGATCTCCGCCGCGATCGGGTCCGCGTCCGTGCCGATGACGACCTGGATCGCCGTGCCCATCTTCACGACGCCGTGCGCGCCCGCGGCCTTCAGGGCCGCCTCGTCGACCAGGCCCGGGTCGTTGACCTCCGTGCGGAGACGGGTGATGCAGCCCTCGACCTCTTCGATGTTGTCGATGCCGCCGAGCCCGGCAACGATCTTCTCAGCCTTGCTGGCCATTGCTTACTCCCTGCTGTGAAAGGACGCGGCCACGACACCGTAGGTCCGCTTTGTCACGGTAACGCACGGTTGGCCCATCTTCGCGGGCGGTCACGGCAGCCGCACCCCATCATGACGATCAAGGTGTCGTCCCTGACCAGGGGGCCGCCGCACACTCGCCCGCAACTGGTCTACACCAGTTTTCAACGACCGCCAAACTGGCCGGTTCCAGGAGGAACGCCGATGAGTTCGGACGCCGCCGCGGTGCCGCAGAAGAAGTGGTGGAACGGCCTCTTCCAAGGCCTGCAGAAAATGGGCCGCAGCCTCCAGCTGCCCATCGCCGTGCTGCCCGCCGCCGGCATCCTGAACCGGCTCGGCCAACCGGACGTCTTCGGCGACGACGGCCTGGGCTGGACGAACGTGGCCAAGGTCTTCGCGGCCGCGGGCGGCGCCCTGCTCGACTCCTCGCTCGGCCTGCCGCTCCTGTTCTGCATCGGCGTGGCGATCGGCATGGCGAAGAAGGCGGACGGCTCCACCGCGCTCGCCGCCGTCGCGGGCTTCCTCGTCTACTACGCGGTGCTCCGCGCCTTCCCCGAGGACTGCGCCGCCGGGGCCGACTTCGCGGGCGCCGGGATGTGGAGCGGGGTGTGCGTGGCCGAGGACGGCACCTCGGCGCAGGCCGCGTACCAGAACCCAGGGGTCTTCGGCGGCATCGTGATGGGCCTGCTGTCGGCCTGGTTCTGGCAGCGCTACCACCGGGTGCGCCTGGTGGACTGGCTCGGCTTCTTCAACGGCCGCCGCCTGGTGCCGATCATCATGGCCTTCATCGGCCTGGTCTTCGCGGGCCTGTGCGTCTGGGTCTGGCCGCCCATCGGCGACGGGCTCACCAGCTTCTCCAAGTGGCTGGTGGACCTCGGCTGGCTGGGCTCGGGCATCTTCGGCGTGGCCAACCGCGCGCTGCTCACGATCGGCCTGCACCAGTTCCTGAACACGTTCGTCTGGTTCCAGTTCGGCGACTTCACCAAGCCCGACGGCACCGTGGTGCACGGCGACATCAACCGCTTCCTCGCCGGGGACCCGACGGCGGGCCAGTTCACCTCGGGCTTCTTCCCGATCATGATGTTCGCGCTGCCCGCCGCCGCGCTCGCCATCACGCACGCGGCCCGCCCCGAGCGCCGCAAGGTCGTCGGCGGCATGATGCTCTCGGTCGGCCTGACCTCCTTCGTCACCGGCATCACCGAGCCGATCGAGTACTCCTTCCTCTTCATCGCCCCGGTCCTGTACGCGATCCACGCGGTGCTCACCGGCGTCTCGATGGCGGTGACGTGGGCGCTCGGTGTGAAGGACGGCTTCAGCTTCTCGGCGGGCCTCATCGACTACGTCATCAACTGGAGCCTGGCCACCAAGCCCTGGCTGATCATCCCGATCGGTCTGGTCTTCGCGGTCGTCTACTACGCTTTGTTCCGCTTCGTCATCCACAAGTTCGACCTGCCCACCCCGGGCCGCGAACCGGAAGAAGAGGCAAAGGCGTTGGACGCAGAACAGACCAAGGCGTAGGACTCAAGCGGAACCCCGCTCAGAGCCTCCTGAAAGGCCCTCGGACCCTCTGGTCCCGGGGCCTTTCGCCATGCTTGTGACGGTATGGCCCAGCCCACAGGAATCGCGGGTTCCTTATGCCGCCTTGACCGTGTTACAACAGGTCTACACCACTGAGTGGTGTAGACCACCTGGATGCTGTCGCACCCCCCGAACTGTCCCCTGACAGCACCCGTACATGGAGGAAGTCATGAGTACGGCCACCGCCAAGGCGGCGCCCGCGAAGAAGCGGAGCGCCGGCCTTCTGCAGGGTCTGCAGAAGGTCGGCCGCAGCCTGCAGCTGCCCATCGCCGTGCTGCCCGCCGCGGGCATCCTGCTGCGCCTCGGCCAGCCGGACGTGTTCGGCGCGGACGGCCTGGGCTGGGGCAAGGTCGCCACGGTGTTCGCCAACGCCGGTGACGCCGTGTTCGCGAACATGCCGATGCTGTTCTGCATCGGTGTCGCGATCGGCTTCGCGAAGAAGGCGGACGGCTCCACAGCCCTCGCCGCGCTCGTCGGCTTCCTGGTCTACACGAACGTCCTGAAGGCGTTCCCGGTAACCGAACTGAAGATCACCAAGGGGGCCGACGTCGCCGCGACGTACAACGACCCCAAGGTCTTCGGCGGCATCATCATGGGTCTGATCTCGGCCGTGGTGTGGCAGAAGTTCCACCGCACCAAGCTGGTGGACTGGCTCGGCTTCTTCAACGGCCGCCGTCTGGTGCCGATCATCATGGCCTTCATCGGCACCGCCCTGGGCGTCTTCTTCGGCCTGTGCTGGGGCCCGGTCGGCGACGCGATCACCAACTTCGGCGAGTGGATGACCGGCCTCGGCTCCATCGGCGCCGGCGTCTTCGGCGTGGTCAACCGCGGGCTGCTCCCGGTCGGCATGCACCAGTTCGTGAACACCGTCGCCTGGCAGGAGATCGGCTCCTTCACCGACTCCGCGGGCGCCGTCTGGCACGGCGACATCCAGCGCTTCATGCACGGCGACCCGACCGCGGGTCAGTTCATGTCCGGCTTCTTCCCGATCATGATGTTCGCGCTGCCCGCCGTCGCGCTCGCCATCACGCACACCGCACGCCCCGAGCGCCGCAAGGTCGTCGGCGGCATGATGATGTCCCTCGCGCTCACCTCGTTCGTCACCGGCATCACCGAGCCGATCGAGTTCGCGTTCATGTTCATCGCCCCGGCCCTGTACGTGATCCACGCGGTCCTCACCGCCGTCGCCATGACGGTCACCTGGGCGCTCGGCGTGCACCACGGCTTCACCTTCTCCGCCGGTGCCATCGACTACGTCCTGAACTGGAAGTTCGCCGACAAGCCCTGGATGATCATCCCGATCGGCCTCGTCTTCGCGGCCGTCTACTACGTGGTCTTCCGCTTCGCGATCGTCAAGTTCAACATCCCCACCCCGGGCCGTGAGCCCGAGGAGGAGATCGAGGACCTGACGAAGGCGTAGCCTCTCGGACCGCTCGAAGGCCCCGGAACCGCTTGGTTCTGGGGCCTTCGTCGTGGTGCCTGCGGGCGCCGCGGGGGCGTATCGATACAGCGCCTCAGAGCTGGTACGACGCTCCGGGCGCGGCCAGCTCCGTGGGTCCTTCGAACACGGCGCGGGCGTCCGCGAGGTTCACCGCCGGGTCCGTCCACGGCGGGATGTGGGTGAGGACCAGGCGCCCGACGCCCGCGCGCCGGGCGGACTCGCCCGCCTCGCGGCCGTTGAGGTGCAGGTCCGGGATGTCCTCCTTGCCGTGCGTGAACGCGGCCTCGCACAGGAAGAGGTCGGTGCCCGTGGCGAGCTCGTCGAGCGCCTCGCAGGGCCCCGTGTCGCCGGAGTACGTGAGCGATCTGCCGCCGTGCTCGACGCGCACGCCGTACGCCTCGACCGGGTGGCAGACCTTCTCGGTGCGCACCGAGAACGGGCCGATGTCGAAGGTGCCCGGCTTGACCGTGTGGAAGTCGAAGACCTCGCTCATCGACGACGCGGAGGGCGTGTCGGCGTACGCCGTGGTCAGGCGCTGCTCGGTGCCCTCGGGGCCGTACACCGGGATGGGCGCGCAGCGGCCGCCCTCGTGCCGGTAGTAACGGGCCACGAAGTACGCGCACATGTCGATGCAGTGGTCGGCGTGCAGATGGCTGAGGAAGATCGCGTCGAGGTCGTACAGACCGATGTGGCGCTGCAGCTCGCCCAGGGCGCCGTTGCCCATGTCGAGCAGCAGCCGGAAGCCGTCGGCCTCGACGAGGTAGCTCGAGCAGGCCGAGTCCGCGGACGGAAACGACCCCGAGCAGCCGACGACGGTGAGCTTCATATAGCTGGAACCTCCGCGCTGGCGGTCGGGGGAATTCAGGGGCGTGCGGTCCGACGAGCGTAAGGCGCGAAACGGCACCCCGCTCCTCCGTCGTGGGCCGTTGTGGGCGAACTCACCTGGGCTGTCACCGGTTCGGGGGGCCGGGCGGGCGTGGGGTGGCGGGGGACAATGGGCGGGAAGGTTTTGGCGGTGTTCCGGAGGGCTGAGGAAGTGTCGGGGATGGCGGGGCGGACGGGGACGGGACCCGGTCGGTGGCGGGCGGTGCTCGCGGTCTGCTCCGGCCTGGTGCTCCTGCTGGTCCCCGCCGGATTCCTGGCCGCCGTGCCGGGCGCGCTCGCGCGGGGCGACGCTTATGCCTCAGCGCCCGCCTGCACGGCCGGGGCCCGGCCGGACTCGTGCACGACGACGGTGGCCGCGACCGTCGCGGGCACCGAGGAGGAGGGCCGCGGCCGGAAGGTCGACCACTGGCTCCGGGTCACCGAGCGGGGCGACGGCCGGACCCGGCGCGTGCACATGTCCGGATCGCGCCTCTACGACGTCGTGCGCGCCGGGGACCGGGTGTCCCTGACGTACTGGCGCGGCGAGATCCGCACCGTGCGGTTCGGGTCCGCCGCCGAGGAGACCGACGCCTCGCCCGCCGACGACTGGCGGCTGCCCCTGGGCATCGGCCTGCTGGGGCTGCCCATCGGGCTCGGCGTCCTGGGCACGGTCTGGTGGTGGCGCCGGAGCTACGCCGCCGCGGCGCACGCCAGCCCCTGGCAGCTCGGGGTGGGGTTGGTGGCCGGGGCGCTGCTCGGCTGCACCGGGTTCGTCGCGGGCCAGGTCTGCCCGTCCGTGCCCGCCGCCCTGCTGGTCACGGCCTTCGGGGTGCCCCCGGTGGCGGTGCTGACCGGCCTGGTCGCGTGGCTGACGCGGCGGCGGGAGCGGCGTGCCGTCGACACCAGCGACATCGTCGCGGTGCCGCCCGCCGGGAGGCGGTGCGTGCGCGCGGCCGTGCTCGGGGACGTGCCCTACCGCGTGGACGGCTTCGACCATCTGGTCGTCGGGGACGGGCCGCCCGCGGTGACGCCCGACCCCGACGGGCGCGTCGCCCGCAGGCCGCTGCCGCCGTCGCTGACCGTGTGCGGGGTGCGGGCGCCGCTCCCCGACGACCCCGGGCTCTGGGGAGGCGGCGGCACGTACGACACCGTCGTCATCGAGTGCCGCGACGGTGAGGCGACGGTGCTCCTCGCCCTCGCCCGCGAGGACGCTCCCGTGGTCCTCGGCGCACTCCGGGAGTCCGCGCGGGCGGCGGGCTGAGGCGCGCGCCGGTACCGTCGGTGCCATGGACACGTCGTGGTGGCCGGCGCTCGCCGCGGTCGTCGTGCTCGCGCTCGTGGCCGCCGTGGTCGACGGGTGGGGGCGCGGGCGCCGCTCGCGCGGGGCGGGGCGGAGTCCCCGGCGCCCCGCGCCGGACACCTCGGACGCCCCGGGCCTGCCGCGGGCGGCGGAGATCTGGTGGGCCGTGGCCGACGAGGCCGAGCGGCCCTTCCTCGTCCTGTCCGTACGCGGTGACGTCGTGCGCGTCGCGACCATCACCACGCGGTTCCACGAGGAGCAGGCCGGGGTGATTCCGCTGCCGCCCGGGGCCGTCGGGGACGTGCGGGGGCGGGCCAGCTTCCTGGAGCCGGAGGGGGTGCGGGAGCTGTGGGCCGGGGACTTCCGGCGGCGGGCGGGAGTGGTGGACCCGACGCTGTGGGACCAGGTCCGGTACCTGGGCGGCTGATCCCTCCCGCCCTTTCGGCGCTCCGCGCCTCGTCCTCAAACGCCGGACGGGCTGGAATTCTCCGGTGCGGGCCGGAGGTCCCCTGCGGGCCGCAGACGGGATCCGGTCCGCACCGGCAACGATTCAAGCCCGTCCGGCGTTTGAGGACGAGGCCGAAGGCCGATCGACCGGTTCCAGGGCGCCCCCCCGGGCTACGCCCAGAGTTGGCCCTGGACCGTTGCGATGGCCTCCTCCGTCGTGGCTGCCGTGTACAGGCCCGTCGAGAGGTACTTCCAGCCGCCGTCGGCCACGACGAAGACGATGTCGGCCTGCTCCCCCGCCTTGAGGGCCTTGCGGCCGACGCCGATGGCCGCGTGCAGGGCCGCGCCGGTGGAGACGCCCGCGAAGATGCCCTCCTCCCTGAGCAGCTCGCGCGTGCGGGTCACCGCGTCGGCGGAGCCGACCGAGAAGCGGGTGGTGAGGACCGACTCGTCGTACAGCTCGGGGACGAAGCCCTCGTCGAGGTTGCGCAGGCCGTAGACCAGGTCGTCGTAGCGCGGCTCCGCCGCGACGATCTTCACGTCGGGCTTGTGCTCGCGCAGATAGCGGCCGGCGCCCATGAGGGTGCCGGTGGTGCCGAGCCCGGCCACGAAGTGGGTGATCGAGGGCAGGTCGGCGAGGATCTCGGGGCCGGTGGTGGCGTAGTGGGCGCCCGCGTTGTCCGGGTTGCCGTACTGGTAGAGCATCACCCAGTCGGGGTGCTCGGCCGCCAGCTCCTTGGCGACGCGCACGGCGGTGTTGGAGCCCCCCGCCGCGGGCGACGAGATGATCTCGGCGCCCCACATCGTGAGCAGGTCGCGCCGCTCACGGGAGGTGTTCTCCGGCATGACGCACACGATGCGGTAGCCCTTGAGCCCGGCCGCCATGGCGAGGGAGATGCCGGTGTTGCCCGAGGTCGGTTCGAGGATGGTGCAGCCGGGCGTCAACCGGCCGTCCTTCTCGGCCTGTTCGACCATGTGGAGCGCGGGCCGGTCCTTGATGGAGCCGGTCGGATTGCGGTCCTCCAGCTTGGCCCAGACGCGGACCTCGGCGGACGGGGACAGGCGCGGGAGGCGGACCAGCGGCGTGTTGCCGACGGCCGCGAGCGGGGAGTCGTAACGCATGCGGCGGCCGCGGCCGTCAGACCATGCCGCCCGCGACGGCGGGCAGGATCGTGACGCTGTCGCCGTCGGTGAGCTTGGTGGACACGCCGTCCAGGAAGCGGACGTCCTCGTCGTTCAGGTACACGTTCACGAACCGGCGCAGTCCGTTGCCCTTGTCCTTGTCGACGAGGCGCTCCTGGATGCCCGCGTGCCGGGTCTCGAGGTCGGCGAAGAGGGCGGCGATGGTGTCGCCGTTGCCCTCGACGGCCTTCTCGCCGCCGGTGTAGGTGCGGAGGATGGTCGGGATGCGGACCTCGATGGCCATGGCGATGGGCTCCTGTCGGGAGGGTCGGTTCGGACGCGTTCCGGGGCGGGGCCCGGGTGGTGCGGGAACTGCGAGAGGTGCGAGAGCCGCGTGGAGCGCGGGGCGTCGGGGCGCCCGGCGCCCGGGCGAGCGGCGCCTCCGGCTCGGCGGAGCGGGGCGCGGCGGCGCCTCAGCGCCGACAGATGGCGCTGGCGAGACGGCACAGGTCGACGTGCAGCCGGCCGACGAGCAGGGCGCCCGGCGTCGTATGGATGCTCACGTCGTTCGAAACCATGGGGTCATCGTATCGATTCCCGGTCCGGGTCCCGGAATGTGATCTCGGATACCGGACGGATCCGGCTCGGCACCCGGACACGGGATGGCCGCTCAGGGCGCGGGAACGCGCCGCGAGGGGCCCGGCAGATAGGTGACGGTGGGCGCTCCGGTGGCCGGATGGACGGCCACCTCGGCGGTGACGCCGTACACCTCCGCGAGGAGTTCGCTGGTCAGGACCTCGGTCGGAGGCCCTGACGCGACGACGCGGCCGCCGTCGAGCACGTACAGGCGGTCGCAGTAGTACGCGGCCAGGGTCAGGTCGTGCAGGGCCAGCAGATTCGCCGTGCCGAGCTCCTGGACCAGGCCGAGGATCTCCAGCTGGTAGCGGATGTCGAGGTGGTTGGTGGGCTCGTCGAGCACGAGGACGGCGGGCTCCTGCACCAGCGCGCGGGCGAGCAGCGCGCGTTGGCGCTCGCCGCCGGAGAGCTGGCCGAAGGGGCGGTCGGCGAGGCCCGCCGCGCCGACGCGCTCCAGGGCGTCGGCCACCAGGGCCCGGTCGGCGGCGTTGTCGGCCTCCCAGAAGCGCTTGTGCGGGGAGCGACCCATGGCCACGACCTGGCGGACGGTGAGCTCGAAGCCCGCGTGTCCGTCCTGCGGCACGGTGGCCACGCGGCGGGCCCGCGCCTTGACCCCGGCCTCGGCCAGGTCCACGCCGTCGAGCAGGACCCGCCCCGCGGTGGCGGCGAGCGCGCCGTAGACGCAGCGGAGCAGCGTCGTCTTGCCGCTGCCGTTGGGGCCGACGAGGCCGACCGTCTCCCCCGCCGGGACGGCGAGCGAGACGCCGTCGACGAGACGGCGGCCGGACGGGGCGTCGTACGTGAGGTCCTCGACGCGCAGCCACGCGGCGCCGGGCACCGCGCCCCGCTCGTCGGCCGGCGGCCGCCGGGTGTCCGTCATGCCGTCACTCCCTCGCGCGCCCGGCCCCGGCGCAGCTGCCACAGGAAGAACGGGCCGCCGGTGAGCGCGGTGAGCACGCCCACGGGGATGTCCTGCGGCGCCGCAAGGGTGCGCGCCGCGAGGTCGGCGACGACCAGGAACACCGCGCCCATCATGGCCGCCACCGGGAGCAGCGCCCGGTGTCCTGCGCCGACCAGCATCCGGGCCGCGTGCGGCACCATCAGGCCGACGAAGCCGATGGCCCCGCTGTGCGCGACGAGGACGCCGGTGAGGAGCGAGGCGAGCACGAAGACGCCCGCGCGGAACCGGGCCGTGTCCAGGCCGAGGACGGTGGCGCCCTCCTCCCCGACGAGCAGCAGGTCGAGCGGCCGGGCGAGCGCCAGAAGCACGGCCGTGCCGAGCGCGAGCACGGTCAGGGGCACGGCGAGCGTGTCCCAGCGGGCGCTGCCGAGGCCGCCGAGGGTCCAGTACAGGACTTCCTGGAGGTGGTCGGCGCGGGCCGAGACCACCAGGATCAGGCTGGTCAGGGCGGACAGGATGTAGGAGACGGCCACGCCCGCGAGGACCAGGCGGCCGGTGGTGAAGCCGCCGCCGGGCTCGCGGGCGAGCGCGTACACCACGACCAGGGCGAGGAACGCGCCCACGAAGGACGCCGCCGGGATCGTCACCGTGATGGCCAGGCCCGCGCCCCAGCCGAGCACGATCACGCCGACCGCGCCCGCGGAGGCGCCGGAGGAGACGCCGAGCAGGAAGGGGTCGGCCAGCGGGTTGCGGACCAGGGCCTGGAGGGCGGTGCCGATGACGGCGAGACCCGCGCCCACGGCGGCCCCGAGCAGGACCCGGGGCAGGCGGACGTCCAGGACGATGGTGCGGAACGGGGACGGGTCCTCGGCCCGGCCCGTGAGGATGTCGAAGACGTCGGCGTACGGGATCTTGACGGAGCCGTATGTCAGCGCGGCGGTACCTGCGGCCGCGAGGGCGAGGACGAGCACGGCCATGAGGGTGGTGTAGCGGACCTTGCCGGGTGGCCCGGCAAGCCTCTCGGCGGGGGTCACCGCAGCTGCTCCGAGAGCTTCTTCACCGCCCCTGGTGCGCGTACGCCGAGGACCACGTCCGACAGGGGAAGGACCGCGAAGCGCTTGTTCTTGATGGCGGGGACGTCCTTGAGGGCGGGGTCGTCGAGGAGGCGCTTCTTCTTCTGGGCCACGGTCATCGCGCCGTAGTCGTAGATGAGGACGACGTCGGGGCGGCGGTCGACCACCGTCTCCCAGGAGGCGTCGCCGAAGGGCTTGTCGAGGTCGGCCATCACGTTGCGGCCGCCCGCGCGCTCGATGATGTCGTTGCCGATGCCCTTGCCGCCCGCGGTGAAGGCGGTCTTGTCGCCGCTGTCGTAGACGAAGACCGACGGGGCCTTGGCGCCCTTGGCCCTCTTCGCGGCGCCGGCCAGCTCGGCCTCGGCCGCGCGCACCCACTTCTCGGCGCGGTCGCGGACGCCGAAGGTGGCACCGGTCTCGCGCACCTCGCGGTAGACGTCGTCCATGGTGACGGGCTTCTTGGCGCAGCCCTCGATGTTCAGACGGCTCTTGACGCCGGACTTGGCGAGGGCCTCGCGGGAGCGGCCCTGGCCCGCGGCGAAGGCGCTCGCGTAGCCGCCGTAGACGAAGTCGGGGTTCGCGGCGAGGAGCTTCTCGTACGAGGGGTACTCCTTGGCGAGCACCGGCAGGGCCTTGTAGGCCTTCTCGTAGGCGGGGAGCACCTTGTCGTCGAGGTAGGCGGTCCCGGCGATGCGGTCCTTGAGGCCCAGTTCCAGGAGGACTTCCGTGGCGTGCTGGTTCATGGGGACGGCGCGCTCGGGGGGCGCCTGGTACGTCGTCTTCACACCGCAGTTGGTGACGGTGTACGGGAATCCGGCCGCCTTGGGCTTCCCGGCCGGGTCGTCGTCGCCGGACGACGACGAGCAGGCCGTGAGCGGGAGCAGGGTCGCCGCGGCGACGAGCAGCACGCGGATGCGCATGACTGTGCGGTCCTCCTCCAGGGGATTTCCGCGTCCCCTGCGTCAAGTGGGAGGAGGCGGCAGGTCAGTTCCTGACTCCCGGCACGCGCGCGTGCCGGTCACAGTGGCGGGACCGCGCCGGACTCACACCGGCTTCCTGGGGTCCTGCCGCCTCGAAGGTCGGGATCAGTATGCCTGTACGACCTGGACGTCCTCCTCGGTGACCTCCCCGTCCACGATGCGGAACGAGCGGAACTGGAAGGGGCCCGCGTCGTCGGCGTCGGCGGTGGACACCAGGACGTAGTGGGCGCCGGGCTCGTTCGCGTACGAGATGTCCGTGCGGGAGGGGTAGGCCTCCGTGGCCGTGTGCGAGTGGTAGATCACGACGGGCTCCTCGTCGCGGTCGTCCAGGTCGCGGTAGAGCTTGAGCAGGTCCGACGAGTCGAACTCGTAGAACGTGGGCGAGCGGGCCGCGTTCAGCATCGGCACGAACCGCTCGGGGCGGTCCGTGCCCGCCGGGCCCGCGACGACGCCGCACGCCTCGTCGGGGTGGTCCTTGCGCGCGTGCGCGACGATCTCGTCGCGCAGGGCCTGGGTGATGGTCAGCATGTGGGCCAGGATAAGCAGCACGGACGTACGAAAGGGCCGCCGCGTACCACCATGTGGTACACGACGGCCCGCATCGTGGGCAGCGCCCCGAAGGGGCGCGGGACTGCGTCTCCATGCGGCTCCGCCGCGTGGGCGCGACCAGCCACAGACGGCCCGCAGATCCAGCGAAGCGCTGAGAGGTCAGTCCTTGGTGACAGGCGTCGCGGCAGCGGCGCCATGCTCACGCTTCTTGAAGGCCGCAGCCTCAGGGTTGCGGCTCTTGAGGACCAGGTAGGACACACACAGGATGGCGGCCCAGATCGGGGCGCAGTACAGGGAGATCCGCGCGTCCTTGTCGATGCCCATCATCACGATGACCATGCCGATGAAGGCGAGCGCGAACCAGCTCGTGTACGGGGCGCCCGGGGCGCGGAAGGTGGACTGCGGGACGATGCCGCGGTCGGCCTTGCGGCGGTAGTTGATCTGGGAGACCAGGATCATGATCCAGGCCCACATGCCGGAGATCGTGGCGAAGGAGACGACGTAGTTGAACGCCTCGCCCGGCCACTGGTAGTTGATCCACACGCCGACGAGCATGAGCGCGGCGGAGGCGGTGGTGCCGACGAGCGGCAGGCCGTTCTTGGTGAGCTTGGTGAAGAACTTCGGGCCCTGGCCGTTGAGCGCGAGGTCGCGCAGCATGCGGCCGGTGGAGTACATGCCCGAGTTGCAGGAGGAGAGCGCGGCCGTCAGGACCACGAAGTTCACGATCGCGGCGCCGATGCCGAGGCCCATCTTCTCGAAGGCCGCGACGAACGGGGAGACACCGGGCTGGAAGTGCGTCCACGGCACGACCGAGAGGATCATGATCAGGGCGCCGACGTAGAAGACGGCGATGCGCCACGGCACGGTGTTGATCGCCTTGGGCAGGGTCTTCTTCGGGTCCTTGGACTCACCCGCGGTGACGCCGACCAGCTCCACGGCGAGGAAGGCGAACATCACGATCTGGAGGGTCATCAGCGTGTTGCCGATGCCGTTGGGGAAGAAGCCGCCGTTGTCCCACAGGTGCGAGACGGACGCGGTGTCACCGGCGTCGGAGAAGCCGATGGTGAGGATGCCGGCACAGATCAGGATCATGCCGATGATGGCCGTGACCTTGACCATCGAGAACCAGAACTCCAGCTCACCGAAGAGCTTCACGGAGATGAGGTTGGCGCCGTACAGGATGACGGTGAAGATCAGCGCGTAGGCCCATTGTGGAACGGAGCCGTGTGTCCAGTACTGCATGTACTGGGCGGCCGCCGTGACTTCGGTGATGCCGGTGACGACCCAGAAGAGCCAGTACGTCCAACCGGTCACGAACCCGAAGAAGGGGCCGACGAACTCGCGGGCGTACTCCGAGAACGAGCCCGACACGGGCCGGTACATCAGGAGCTCGCCGAGCGCGCGCATGATGAAGAAGATGACGAGGCCCGCGATGGCGTACGCCAGGATGAGGCTCGGACCGGCCTTGTGGATGGCCTTGCCCGCGCCGAGGAACAGGCCGGTGCCGATGGCACCGCCGATCGCGATCATCTGGATCTGCCGGGCACCGAGCCCGCGCTGATAGCCCTCGTTCTCGCCGGACGCGTCCGCGCCCGCCACGGCCTCGTTGCCGACGTGCCCGTCGCCGTGTTCTTCGACCTGCACTGAGGTCATGGTGACGCCTTTCTCCATGCTGATCCGCGCCGCGAACTGCGGTTTCGCCGCGGACCAGGTCGTGATCCCCCGAATGGTGATGGAGTGCCGCCGACGGTCTGTCGGCCCCTGGCGTGCCGTCGGCGACATGGGTGGCGTCACCGAGCGGTCGTGAACATTTATCACGACCGTCACAGTGATCGAATGAGTCAGTTGTGGTGCACACCACAGGAAGAAGCGGACAAAGCTCCCATTGGCCTGCATACACGGACAGTGTGGTGACGCGATCGTTATCCGGATTTGAGCGTCCGTTGAGCGAACGTCCACGATCTTCAAGAAGAGGTCACACGGACGCCGGGAAACCGTCACCCGGTCCGACAGAAAACCTTCACACCGGCCATCGGAAGAACTTCACGCCCGGCCGGATCGCGCCTCACCCGGTCAGGGTGTCGACCAAGGTCTCCTGGAGGCCTCCCAGCCAGAGGTACGCCATCACCATCGGCTTGCGCGGGTCGGAGTCCGGAAGGCGGTAGAGGATGTCGGTGTCCTCCTCGTCGGTCACCTCCAGGCGGGTGCCGATCGCGAGCCGCAGGTCGTTGAGCGCGCCGAGCCAGCGGCGCGAGTCGTCGACGGACAGCTTCAGGACGGCGCCGCCCTCGCCCGCGACGGTCAGCGCGTCCAGGCAGCGGATCACCGCGAGGGCGTCCTCCCGCTTGCGCGCCCGCAGGTCGTTCTCGGTGAAGCGGCGGAACTCCGCGGAGTACGAACGCAGTTCGGCGGCCTGCGCCTCGGAGGCGCCCTCGCTGCCGGGGCCGCCGTACGCGTCCGGGAGCAGCCGCTTGAGCACCGGGTCGGCGGGCGGCTCGCTCGGGCCCGGCGCGAACAGCTCGGCGAAGAGGTCGCCGTCGTCGCCCGCGGGCTCGTCGCCGGGGCCGATCAGCTCCAGGAGCTGCACGGCGAGGGAGCGGATGATGGAGATCTCGACCTCGTCGAGCGCGACGGCCGCGCCGCCCCCCGGGATCGGTTCGAAGTGTCCTGGCATGGGTCGCGTCGCTACTTCCGGTCCTGCTGGAGGGTCGCCCACAGTCCGTACCCGTGCATCGCCTGCACGTCGCGCTCCATCTCCTCGCGGGATCCCGCGGAGACGACGGCGCGGCCCTTGTGGTGGACGTCGAGCATGAGCTTGGTCGCCTTGTCCTTGGAGTACCCGAAGTACGTCTGGAAGACATACGTCACGTAGCTCATGAGATTCACCGGGTCGTTGTGCACCAGGGTGATCCAGGGGACGTCGGGTTCGGGGACGGCGAAGGTCTCTTCGTCCGCGTCCGGGCGGGTGATCTCTGCAGGAGCCGCGCTACTCACTTGTCCCATGCTGCCACCCGCCGGGCCCCATCGCACAAACGGACCCCCGAAATCGTCAGAGTGACGAGATGAGGGGTAGCATCCGTCATATGAACTCTGGGGAGCATGATCTGGGGCTTCCGGTCGACGTGCCGTCGACTGCGCTCTTCACGGATCACTACGAGTTGACGATGCTGCAGGGCACCCTCAAGTCCGGTGCCGCGCACCGCCGCTCGGTCTTCGAGGTGTTCACGCGCCGCCTGCCCGAGGGCCGCCGCTACGGAGTGGTCGCCGGGACCGGCCGGGTCCTGGACGCCGTCGAGAACTTCCGCTTCGACGCGGACGTCCTCTCCTTCCTGCGCGAGCGCGGCGTCGTCGACGAGCCGACGCTCCAGTGGCTCGCCTCCTACCGCTTCAGCGGGGACGTGTGGGGCTATCCGGAGGGCGAGGTGTACTTCCCCGGCTCCCCGATCCTGCGGGTCGAGGGCAGCTTCGCGGAGTGCGTGCTCCTGGAGACCGTGATCCTCTCGATCCTCAACCACGACTCGGCCATCGCGGCGGCCGCGTCCCGGATGGCCTCCGCGGCGGGCGGGCGGCCGCTGATCGAGATGGGCGCGCGCCGCACCCACGAGCTGGCCGCCGTCGCGGCCTCCCGGGCCGCCTACGTGGGCGGCTTCACCACCACCTCGGACCTCGCCGCCGGGTTCCGCTACGGCATCCCGACCGTCGGCACCTCCGCACACGCCTTCACCCTCGTCCACGACAGCGAGCGCGACGCCTTCCGCGCCCAGGTGGACTCCCTCGGCCGCGGCACGACGCTGCTCGTCGACACCTACGACGTCGGCGAGGCCGTCCGCATGGCCGTCGAGATCGCGGGCCCGGACCTCGGCGCCGTCCGCATCGACTCCGGCGACCTCCTCCTGGTCGCGCACCGGGTGCGGCAGCAGCTGGACGAGCTCGGGGCCACCGACACCCGGATCGTCGTCACCTCCGATTTGGACGAGTACGCCATCGCCTCGCTCGCGGCGGCGCCCGTGGACGCGTACGGCGTGGGCACCCAGCTCGTCACCGGGTCCGGGCACCCCACCTGCTCCATGGTCTACAAGCTGGTCGCCCGCGCCCGCTCCGCCGATCCGAAGGCGCCCCTCGAACCGGTCGCGAAGAAGTCGCTCGGCGCCAAGTCGTCCCTGGGCGGCCGCAAGTGGGCCGCGCGCCGCCCCGACGCCCAGGGGGCCGCCGAGGCCGAGGTCGTCGGCACCGGCCCGGTGCCCGCGGACCTCGTCGACCACCAGCTGCACGTCGAGCTCATCAAGGGCGGCGAGGTGCTCGCCCGTGAGCCCCTGGACACCGTCCGCGACCGGCACGCGGCGGCGCGGGCCTCGCTGCCGCTGTCGGCCACCCAGCTGTCGCGGGGCGAGGCCGTCATCCCCACGGAGTTCGTGTGAGCCCGGGTCCGGGCGCCGACGCCCCCTCCCGCAACGGTCGTGAAGTCTCTACGCTCGGTTCATCCAGCTAACGAAGGACACCCGCCATGCGCCGCGCCCTGATCGTCGTAGACGTACAGAACGACTTCTGCGAGGGGGGCAGCCTCGCGGTGGCGGGCGGCGCGGACGTGGCCGCCGCCATCACCGACCTCATCGGCCAGAGCCCGGCCTGCTACCGCCACGTCGTGGCCACCCGTGACCACCACATCGCCCCGGGCGACCACTTCTCCGCCGAGCCCGACTACGTCGACTCCTGGCCGCCGCACTGCGTGGCCGGGACCGAGGGCGTCGGCTTCCACCCGAACTTCGCGCCCGCCGTGGCCTCCGGGGCCGTCGACGCCGTCTTCTCCAAGGGGGAGCGCTCGGCGGCGTACTCCGGCTTCGAGGGGACCGACGAGAACGGGATGCCGCTGGCGCGGTGGCTGCGGGAGCGGCAGGTGCGGGAGGTGGACGTGGTGGGGATCGCCACGGACCACTGCGTGCGGGCCACCGCGCTCGATGCCGCGCGGGAGGGCTTCCGGACCCACGTCCTGCTGGACCTCACCGCCGGGGTCGCCGAGGCCACCACGGAACGGGCCCTGGAGGAGCTCCGCGCCGCGGGCGTCGAGCTGACGGGCAAGCCGGTGGTGTAGCCCACGCGGGGCGCCCCAGGCCCGCACCGGAGATCTTTCGGCCCGTCCGGCGTTTGAGGACGAGGCCGAAGGCCGATCAAGCCGGGTGCCGCCCGCCAGGGCTATGCCGCAGCGCCCCGGCGCAGGAGGGCCCTGATCGGGTGCCACAGCTCCTGCGCGCCCTGGGCGGGGGCCGTGCGCCATATGAGGCCGTCGGGGTGGTGGAGGACCGCCGTGACCTCGTCCGGCGTGGGGGGCTCCGCGTTGCCGCGGAGGTACACCGCCCGCAGGCCGAGGTTCCGCAGCCGGGTCAGGGCCCGCGCCCGGTTCACGGCGTGCACCAGGACCCGGACCCGCGCGCCCGCCGAGGGGCCCGGGCTCGGAAGGGTCAGCGCCACCACCACACTGCCGTTCGGCAGCTTGCAGAAGCCTCCTGCGGCCATGCTGTGTCACACCCCCGTGAGACGTCGCGTCAATAAGGAATCCACAGCACGCACCTAAACACGAACGGCCGCCGCCCGCTAGAGGGCGACGGCCGTCCGGTCAGAAATACGCCTCTGACCTGGGCGAATGCGAAACTATCGCACGGAGGGGCCCACCCGGACCGTGATCGAGGAGCCGTCCTTCGGCTGCTTCACGATCTGGATCTTGGTGTTGGTGTCAGTGACCTTGACGCTGCCCGTGGGGTTCTCCGGGTACCAGTAGGTGCCCTTGTGGTCGTCGAAGGCCGAGACGCCCGCGCGCGACTTCAGCTTCAGCGCGACGTCCGCGTTGTGGAGCGTGAAGGCGTCGGTGCGGTACTTCGAGAACGGCGCGTCGTACGGCTGGATCTTGTTCCGCAGGAGCGAGCCGTCCTTCCACTTCAGCGGCTTGGCGTGCGCGTCCACCGGCAGGATCAGACCCTTGCCGTGGTGCTTGCTGACGTTGTTGTCCTTCTGGGAGGTGTCCCACTGCCAGACCAACAGGCCGGTCTGGTACGGGTAGTGCTCCACCCAGTCGGGGCGCGAGGCGAAACCGAAGTTGTACGGACCGGCCTTGAGGGTCTTGTCGTACGACACGTACTGGCGGTTCTCGGCGAGGTAGTACTGGTCGTACTTCTTCGTGAAGGACTCGCCGATGCGCGAGAAGCCCTTCACCTTCCAGCCGTTGTCGCCGTTCTCGGCACCGTCGGTGAACAGCTTGGCGCCGTCCGCGGTCAGCGTGACCTGGTCGGCGGTGAAGCCCTTGAGCGAGGTGCCGCCGTCCGTGGCGTAGCGGAAGCGGACGTCGATCTTCTTGCCCGCGTAGGCGTCGAGCGGGTAGACGAGCTTCTGGTACTTCGTCGACGAGCCGGTGAGCGCGGGCTTGTCGCCGCCGTCACGGGTGATCTGCTTGCCGTCGGCGGTGCCGTCGACCGGCGTGAAGGAGGCGCCGCCGTCCGTCGAGACCTCGGCGTAGAGGTAGTCGTAGTTCCGCTCGATGTCCCACCAGCCGTCCAGGGACAGCTCGGCCTTGGACTTGCCGGTGAGGTCGACGGACCGGGTCAGGGTGTTCCTGAGGTCGTCGTCCTGGCCGCTCCACCACTGGTTGGCGCCCTCGGTGGGCTTCACGACCGTCGTGGTGACCGACTTCTTGGGCAGCTTGACGAGCAGCGCCTGCTTGTTGCGGGTGTTGTACTCGGCGACGCCCAGCTTGTGCGTGGACTTCGTCGCGGCCTTCGCCTTGGCGTAGTTGAGCCAGCCCAGCTGGTACTTGTCCCAGGCGGTCATGTCGCCGGGCAGGTCGCCGATCGCGTCCTTGGCGGTGCCGAGCCAGGAGCCGGCCGACATCAGCGACCAGAAGCCGACGGAGTTCTCACCGGCCGCGCCCGGGCCCGTGGTGTCGTACAGGTCCGGCAGGCCGAGGTCGTGGCCGTACTCGTGGGCGAAGACGCCGAGGCCGCCGTTCTCCGGCTGCATGGTGTAGTCGCCGACCCAGATGCCGGACTTGCCGATCTGGGTGCCGCCCGACTTGTTGTTGCCGGGGCCCGTCTTGCCCGCGTCGTCGCCGTAGGCGTACCAGCGGTGCGCCCACAGGGCGTTCGTGCCCTCGGCGCCGCCGCCCGCGGACTCGTCCTCACCGGCGTGGACGATCTGGAAGTGGTCGATGTAGCCGTCGGGCTCGTTGAAGTTGCCGTCGTTGTCGAAGTCGTAGCGGTCCCACTTGTCGTACTTCGCGAGGTCCGCCTTGATCTGGGCGTCCGTGCGGCCCTTGGCCTTCTGGTCCTTCTCCCAGGCCGTGACGCCGTCGCGCACCGCGTCCCAGACGTTGGCGCAGTTGGTGTCGCCGCAGTAGTTCGAGCCGTAACGGGCCTCGTTGTAGTCGACCTTGACCCAGTCGGAGACCGTGCCCTCGACGGAGTAGCGCCCGGAGGAGGTCTTCTCGTAGTACGTCTTCAGCGAGTGCTTGGTCTTGCCCTTGCTGTCCTTGCCCTTGCCGAAGTACAGGTCCTGGAAGTGCTTGCGGTTGTAATCGGCTTGCCAGGCCGTGCTGT
Source organism: Streptomyces spectabilis (assembly GCF_008704795.1). NCBI lineage: Bacteria > Bacillati > Actinomycetota > Actinomycetes > Kitasatosporales > Streptomycetaceae > Streptomyces > Streptomyces spectabilis. The sequence continues at coordinate 3,984,298 of NZ_CP023690.1, forward strand.
TGTCCTTCGCACGGTCCGGCTTGGCTATCTTGTTGTGCTGCGGGCCGGGCTCGCCGCCGTACTTCTTGACCGGCTGCTGGGGGCCGTCGGGACCGTCCGGGTCGTACAGGGTGGTGTCGTCCACCTTGTCCCCGAACTCCACCAGGATCGTGAAGATCTTGTCGGTCTTCTCGCGACCCAGCTCGACGTACTTCTTGTCGTCGAGCTTGACGACGTTGGATCCGCCGCGCTTCTCGACCTCGGCCTCGCCCGACACGACCTGTTCGAGGGCCGCCCTGCGCTGCTGGGCCTGCTGCTTGCTGAAGGGCCCGTCCAGGTCGTGGTCGACGCCCGTCTTGGCGTCCGCCGGGTCGCGGCGGTCAACGGCCTGCCCGTCCTTGGCCGAGGGCGCCTTCGCGCCGTCGTCGGCAGCCGCCACCCCGTATGCCGAGAACGTCGCGGTGGCCGCGGCCACCGCGACCGCGGCAGCCGCCGCACGGAACGTCCGTCTCTTGAGTCTCACTTGATGGATTCCTCCCCCGCGCCCGCCGCGGACCGGAGGGGTCCCGGTCAAGGAGGTCCGCGCGCGGTAAGCGCGTCATAAGTGACGACATTCGACCGGAGGGTGAAGAGAAAAGACAGACCTTGACTTGAACAGGCCAAATGCTCTATGCAGACCCGCTTGTCCAGTATCCGGACGCATGCGGCGTGTGGCCGCGGCACGACCGAGCGGCATATTGCATCGTCAACCGGCGCGTGCGACCGTCCAGTTGATGGAATGCATGAATCTATGCGCCCCCCGTGCCTCGGCACCGTGGGTAAGGTCACGCTTACCACACGGTCGCCTCGGGCATGCAGGCAAATAGAGCCAGACCCTGGAGAACGGCGCCAAATCAACGGCAGGCGCGGGTGCTCAGCAAGGCATCCAAGCTGACGCCAAAAGGCCCCCTTCGATTCGTATACGTTCCGCTATGCCCCACCCACAACCCCCATAGCCCCAGGATCACCCCCGCATCCGCTGTCCCGAGGACGGATCACGCCATGTCTCGCCCCATGCCTCGTCCGACCGTCGCACAGCTCTCGTATGGTTCCGCGACCGTCATCTGTTCCACCCTCGCCATGCTGCTGCTCTCGCAGGCGACGTCACCACCGGGAATCGCGGTCATAGCCCTTGCCGCGCTCGGGCTGGGACTGCTCGTCGCCTTAACGGTTCCGCTGCCGAAACCGGCGCGGGGCGGGGCCACCGCCGCCGCCCCGGCCGCGCACCAGGTCCCGGCCCGGCGCACGGTCATCGCGCCCGGGCCGGCGCGGGACCGGGCCGCCACGGCCTCCGCCTCCGTACGGGAACCCGCCGGACCCTGACGGCTCCCCACGGACAAACGCATACAGAACCGGCGGGTTCGTGAACCACCCTCACGAACCCGCCGGTTGACGAGCGCCCCTGCCGCGCGGGCGTCGCCTCCGCCTGCCCGGCGGCCTCGCGTCCGACCCGCCGCCGCGGGCCGCTCAGCCCGTGCTGACCACCACGGTCTTGGCCGCCTTGTCGTGCAGGCCCTGTTTGTACGGCTTGTCGAAGAAGCTCCAGCCGCCGCAGATCGCCGTCCAGACGCACGCGCAGCAGAACGCGAACGGCACCCAGAGGACCGCGGCGCGGGCGAGCGCCGACTGGAGGGTGGGCGTGGCCCCGTCGTTGAGGTTCGCCACCCGCATGCCCAGCCACTTCTTCCCCAGCGTCTGGCCGGACTTGGAGATGAAGTAACTGTCGTACGCGATGTACAGCACGGCGGCGAGCAGCGACTGGCCGAACGACTTGCCCGCGTCCACCTTGTCCGGGTCCAGGTCGTACTCGTGCGTGCCGAAGAGCCACGAGAGCGCCCAGACGACGATGCCGACGAGGACCATGTCGATGATGCGGGCGAGGACGCGCTTGCCGCTGTCCGCCAGCGGGGGCATGCCCGAGAGCGGGTCCTGGCCGCCGTAGGGGTCGCCGCCGTAGGGCGGCGGGGGCGGGGCGCCGCCGCCCGGGCCTCCGGCGCCCGGCGGCGGGGTGTCGTAGGGGGACCCCGCGCCGCTGCCCGGCGGGGGCGGCTGCTTCTTGAACGGATCGTTGTCGTCGGGGTCCGGTCCGGTCGGGTAGGGCGGCGGTTCGGTGCTCATGGGGTGAGTGCACCTCGAAGTGGAAGTCCCTGCATGTGATGAGCGGCTGTCCGGGTTACCCACCAGAGTGCCGCACCATGGCGTCCGGTGGGTGGGAGTCCGTCGTGGCTGGGCGCGCGGTTCCCCGTGCCCCGTGCGAGGCGCTCCCGGTCAGGACGCCACGAAGGTCTTCGCGGCCTTGTCGTGCCAGCACTGCCGCCACGGCCGGTCGACCAGGCACCACAGCACCCCGACCACGCCCACCGCCAGGATCCCGGGCACGGCGTACACGAGCCAGCGCCGCAGGGCCGCCCCGAAGGACGGCGCCCCGTTCCCCTCGATGCTCCGCACCTCGATGCCGCACAGCTTCTTGCCGAGCGTGCGGCCCCACTTGGCCGTCGGCACCGCCTCGTACAGGACGCCGAACAGCAGCAGCACCCCGAGGACGATCCCCAGGTAGCCCGCCGTGGTGCCGTCGAGCAGCCAGACGGTGACCTTCTCGCCGGACAGCTTCGCCGCGTCGATCTTGCTGTCGATGTGGTCCGCGGCCCGGGTGCCGAGGGGCAGCGCGGCGCCCGCGGTGACCGCGGCGAGGACGACGGTGTCGATGAGCCGTGCCACGAGCCGCTTGCCGAGCGCGGCGGGCCGCGCCTCGGCCTGCGCCTGGGCCGCCGCCGCGAACGGGTCGGTGGCCACCGGCTTCCACGGCACGACCGGTACGTCGCCCTGCGGGGCGGCGGCGGGCGGCTGCGCGAGCTGGTGCACCTGCTGGGCCCAGGAGGCGGAGCCGCCGCCGGGCCCGGAGGTCACGACTCCCCCGCTTCCGGCGGCACCGCCCTGCTGCGGCACGGAAGGCGCAGAAGGCACAGAAGGCGAAGGCACAGAAGGCGCGGCGGGCGCAGAAGGCGCAGCGGACGCGGCGGACCCCGGCGCCGGCTTGGGGCGCAGGGCCCTGATCGACATCGTGCCCTCGGTGCCGCCGTCCGGCCCTGACGTGCCGGGGCCCCCGGGCTTCACCGGTCCGGTGGGGCGCCGGAAGGTGACCGTTCCCTCGCCGGAGGGGGACAGCGGGGCGCCCTGCTTGACGCCGGGGGGCTGCGCCGCGTCCTCGGGCCGCGGCTGCGCGGGCACGCGGTGCGCGGTGCCCTGGGCGGCGCCCGGCGCGGCCGCTTCGGGGCGCGCCTCGGCCTCGACCGGCAGCCTGGGGTCGCGCTGCCCGGGCGCGCCCCACGACACCCGCTTGTCCTGCTCGCCGCCGAGCCCGCTCTGCCGGGCGGCGTCCGCGCCCCAGGCCGACGAGGGCTCGGGCCCCGCGTCGGGTCCCGCCTCCTCGGACTGGGCGACGCCCTCCGGCTCCTCGTCGAAGAAGACGGGCCCGGTCTCCTCGACCGGCGGGGCGGGCGCGGGCACCGCGGCCGTCGCCGAGCGCGGCGGCGCGGGCAGGGGTTCGCCGTCGGACGGCGCAGGACGGCTCGTGCCGGGCACCCAGGCGGCGCCGTTCCAGTACCGGACGTACCCGGGGATGGACGGATCGGGGTAGTAGCCCTCGCGGGGCCTGTCGTCGCCGGGGGCCGGGGTTGGGGCGCTCATGTCCGTCGTCCCGTATCTGCTCGGGGGTCGTGTGAGGCTCCACATCTATCAGACCGGCGCGCCCCGCCGGGTGGGTCCCGCCGCACCGCCCCCTTCCGTGCACGGTTCCTCCCCGGCCTCGTACGCGGAGCCGGTGCGGGGGCCTCGCGCGGCCCTCGAACCGGGATCCCGCACGAGCCCGTACGAACCCCTTCGAAAGTTCTCCGAAAAACTTTCCCGAAGTCGCGTAATGCCCGGCGCTCCTCGCGCTCTGACTCTCTGCGGGCCTGTTCCGGGTCCGCACGGAACACAGAACAGAGGAAGGAAGCGCGAGCGACATGCACACTGTGGTGGAACGCGAGCTGGAGCTGAAACTCGTCCTCTCGCCGGAGCGGTCGATCCCCGTCCCGGCCAGGCTCAGCTACCGGACCGACGACCCGTACGCCATCCACATCGCCTTTCACATCGGCTCCGAGAACCCGGTGAACTGGACGTTCGCCCGGGAGCTGCTCGTGGAGGGGGTGTTCCGGCCGTGCGGCCACGGCGACGTGCGGGTGTGGCCGACGAAGGTCGAGGGGCGGTCCGTGGTCCTGATGGCGCTGAGCTCCCCGGACGGGGACGCCCTCCTGGAGGCGCCGGCACCCGCCGTGTCGGCCTGGCTGGAGCGCACCCTGCGGGTGGTCCCTCCGGGCTCTGAGGCCGAGCGGCTCGGCATCGACGACGGCCTCGCCGAGCTGCTCGCCCCCACCCCCGGCCGCGCCGACGAGCTGTGGCTGCGGGACCCGTGGCCCTCTGACGAGTCCAAGGACGGTGAGTGAGCACGGGCGTCACGGGGGTGCCCACCGCGGAGGTGGGTGAGAGCGAGGGCTCTCAGAAGAGCTTGCCCGGGTTGAGGAGGTGGTGCGGGTCGAAGGCGGCCTTGACGGCACGCTGCATCTCGACGCCGACGGGTCCGAGTTCGCGCGCCAGCCACTCCTTCTTGAGGACGCCGACGCCGTGCTCACCGGTGATGGTGCCGCCGAGTTCGAGGCCGAGGGCCATGATCTCGTCGAAGGACTCGCGGGCGCGCCGCGACTCGTCGGGGTCGGCGGCGTCGAAGCAGACGGTGGGGTGTGTGTTGCCGTCGCCCGCGTGCGCGCAGACGCCGATGGTCAGGGCGTACTTGTCGGCGATGCGCTCCACGCCGTCGAGCATGTCGCCGAGCCGGGAGCGCGGCACGCAGACGTCGTCGATCATCGTGGTGCCCTTGACCGCTTCGAGGGCGGTGAGGGACAGGCGGCGGGCCTGGAGCAGGAGTTCGGACTCGGCCGCGTCCTCGGCCGGGACGACCTGGGTGGCGCCCGCCGCCTCGCACAGGGCGCCGACGGCGGCGAGGTCTGCGGCCGGGTCCGGGGTGTCGAAGGCGGCGAGGAGCAGGGCCTCCGTGGTCTCCGGCAGGCCCATGTGGGCGAGGGAGTTGACGGCCCGGATCGTCGTGCGGTCCATCAGCTCCAGGAGCGAGGGCACATGACCCCCCTCCATGATCTTGCAGACGGCGTCGCAGGCCGCGGCCGCCGAGGCGAACTCGGCCGCCAGGACGAGCTGTTGCGGCGGCTGCGGCTTGAGCGCGAGGATCGCGCGGACGACGATGCCGAGGCTGCCCTCGGAGCCGACGAACAGGCGCGTCAGGTCGTATCCGGCGACGCCCTTGGCGGTGCGGCGGCCGGTGCGCAGGAGGCGGCCGTCGGCGAGGACGACGTCGAGGCCGAGGACGTACTCGGCCGTCACGCCGTACTTCACGCAGCACAGGCCGCCCGACGCGGTGCCGATGTTCCCGCCGATGGTGCACGTCTCCCAGCTGGAGGGATCGGGCGGATAGGCGAGGCCGTGCTCGGCGACCGCGCGGGAGAGGGCGGCGTTGACGACGCCCGGCTCGACGACGGCGACGCGGTCGACGGGGTTGATCTCCAGGATGCGGTCCATCTTGACGAGCGAGAGCACGACGCAGCCGTCGCTGGCGTTGGCCCCGCCCGACAGGCCGGTGCGGGCGCCCTGCGGCACGACCGGGACGCGCAGCTCGGTGGCCGTGCGCATGACGTGCTGGACCTGTTCGACGGTGCGGGGCAGGACGACCGCGGCCGGACTGCCCGCCGCGCAGAAGCTCGCCATGTCGTGCGCGTACGAGGACGTGACGTCCGGGTCGGTGAGGACCGCGTCGGCGGGGAGGCCCGCCCGGAGGGCTTCGATGAGGGCGCTGCTCATGATCACAGCCTCGCACTCGGGGCCATCGGTGTGAACCCGTGTGCGACGCCCTTCGCGTGCCGCGACGCGATCTTCGTATTGACGCACAGTGAGCGCCATGGAGACGGAGAAGCTCAGCGCGTCCGAGGATCCGGCCGAGGGACCCGCCGAGACCCCCGCGGGGGCCCGGGCCCTCGGGCCCGCCGCGTCCGTGGCCCGGCTGCTCGACGGGCTCGCCGAGGAGCGGCGGCCGCGGCGGCGCGGACTCCACTGGGCCGTCGCCGCGTCCGTGGCGGGCGCCCTCGTGCTCGGCGGCCTCCTCGTCCTGGTGCCGCGCTCGGGCGAGCGGGCGGCGCCGCCCGCCCCGGGTCCCGCCGGGCGGGCCCTGGCCGCGGCGGGCACCGGCGTCCCGGCCTCGCTGCCCGATCTGGCCGCCCTCATCGGCGAGCGCGAGGCCCATCTGCGGGCGCACCCCGGCGACGACCAGTCGTGGGCGGTGCTCGGTTCCGCGTACGTCGAACGCGGCGCGCGCACGGGCGACTTCATGTCCTATCCGAAGGCCGAGCACGCGCTGCGCACGTCCCTGAAGGCGCGGCCCGAGGGGAACGTGGACGCCCTCGCCGGGCTCGCGGCGCTCGCCAACGCGCGGCACGACTACCGGGCGGCGCGCACCTGGGGCGAGCGGGCGGCGCGGCTCGCGCCGAAGCGGTGGACGACGTATCCGGCGCTCGTCGAGGCCTACCGGGGCCTCGGTGACGCCAAGGGCGTGACCCGCTCCCTGGAGACGCTCCAGAAGCTGAGGTCCGGCGCCGCCGTCCGGGCCCTCGCCGGGACGGTCTACCGCGACCGGGGGTGGCGCGAGAACGCGGCGGCCGCCCTGGCCGACGCGGCGGCGCTCGCCGAGGGCCCCGCCGAGCGGGCCGCGGGCCTGCACCGGGTCGGGGAGCTGTCCTGGGAGCGGGGCGAGCCCGCGCAGGCGCTGCGCTACTTCGACGCGGCGCTCGCGGCGGAGCCCGGGCACCATCCCTCGCTCGCGGGCAAGGGGCGCGCACTCGCCGCGCTCGGCCGCACGTCCCAGGCGCTGGGGGCCTATCGGAGCGCGCTCGCCAAGTGGCCCGAGCCCCGGTACGCCCTGGAGCTCGGCGAGTTGTACGAGTCCTTGAAGCTGATGCCGGCCGCGCGGGCGCAGTACGACCTGCTGCGGGCGCGGGTCCGGGACGCCGGGCGCGGGGGCGTGAACGACGAGCGGGTGCTCGGGCTCTTCGAGGCGGACCACGGGGACCCGGAGGCCGCGGTGCGGCGGCTCCGGGCGGAGTTCGCGCGGCACGGGAGTCCGGAGAACGCGGACGCGCTGGGGTGGGCGCTGCACCGGGCCGGGGACCCGGAGGCCGGGCTCGAGCTGGCGGAGCGGGCGATGAAGAAGGGGCCGCGGAGTGCGGCGTTCGCCTTTCACCGGGGGGAGATCGAGCGGGAGCTGGGGCGGTACGGGGCCGCCCGGCGCCACCTCACGGAGGCCCTGCGGGTGAACCCGTACTTCTCCCCGCTGGGGTCCGCCGCCGCCCACCGCGCCCTGGAGGCCCTGGGCGACCCGCCCGAAGGCGGCCCCGCCCAGGTCCACGCCCCACCGGGAGCCCCGATCCCGAAGCTCCCCACCCCGAGCCGGGCCCCGTCGCGACGCTGAGCGGCACCTGGCGCTGTGCCCACCCGTCCCGCCCTGCGGGACGATTGCCCACAGCGGGGAGCCGAGGGCGGTCCCACCCACCCGCCCCCACCCGGCCCGGCGAAGCCACGGAGTTTCGGGCGGGTGGGTGGGAAAGCGTCCGCCGCGGTAGCGGTGGGCACCCGACCGACCAGGGGCGGCGCTCCGCGTCGGGGCCGGGCGGGCGAAAGCCGGGGTGCTACGGGCGGGTGGGTGGGAGAGCCCCGGTCAGAGGTTGCCGCGCTTCTCCTGTTCGCGCTCGATCGCTTCGAAGAGCGCCTTGAAGTTGCCCTTGCCGAAGCCCATCGAGCCGTGCCGCTCGATCATCTCGAAGAAGACGGTCGGCCGGTCCTGGACCGGCTTGGTGAAGATCTGGAGCAGATAGCCGTCCTCGTCCCGGTCGACGAGGATCTTCAGCTCGCGCAGGATCTCGACGGGAACCCGCGTCTCCCCGGCCCACTCGCCCAGCGTGTCGTAGTAGGAGTCGGGGGTGTCGAGGAACTGCACGCCCGCCGCGCGCATGGTGCGCACCGTGGCGACGATGTCGTTCGTGGCGAGCGCGATGTGCTGGACGCCCGCGCCGCCGTAGAACTCCAGGTACTCGTCGATCTGGGACTTCTTCTTGGCGATGGCGGGCTCGTTGATCGGGAACTTCACCTTGAGGGTCCCGTCGGCCACCACCTTCGACATCAGCGCCGAGTACTCCGTCGCGATGTCGTCGCCCACGAACTCCTTCATGTTCGTGAAGCCCATGACCTTGTTGTAGAAGCCGACCCACTCGTTCATCTTGCCGAGCTCGACGTTGCCCACACAGTGGTCGATGGCCTGGAAGGTCCGCTTGGCGGGCGGCTCGACGATCGGCGACGCGGACACGAAGCCGGGCAGGTACGGGCCGTCGTAGCCCTTGCGCTCGACCAGGGTGTGGCGGGTCTTGCCGTACGTCGCGATGGCCGCGAGGACGACCGTGCCGTTCTCGTCCTTGACCTCGTACGGCTCGTCGATGCCGCGCGCGCCGTGCTCGACGGCGTACGCGTACGCGGCGCGGGCGTCCGGCACCTCGATGGCGAGGTCGACGACGCCGTCACCGTGCTCGGCGACGTGCTCGGCGAGGAAGGCGCCCCGGTCGGTGGAGGCCTTGATGACGGAGGTGAAGACGAACCGCGCGCCGCCGTTCTCCAGGACGTAACTGGCGGTCTCGCGGCTGCCGTTCTCCGGTCCGGAGTAGGCCACGAGCTTCATGCCGAACGCCGTGGAGTAGTAGTGCGCGGCCTGCTTGGCGTTGCCCACGGCGAAGACGACCGCGTCCATTCCCTTGACCGGGAAGGGGTCGGCCTCGCGCGCGGTTTCGGGCGTGGTGTGTGTGGTCTGAGTCATACTCCGAGGCTCCCGCCGAACCGCAAGATGCGCAATAGTTCGCGTAATCGCTGGGCAATCTGCATAGCTGAGGCCTGGAAGCGCCGGGCGTTCTGTACATCATGACTACTTCGGAGGCGGCATGACGATCGATCATCTGGACGGCAGGCTCATCGTGCTGCTCGCGCGGGAGCCGCGGATCGGCGTCCTGGAGGCGTCCCGCAGGCTCGGCGTCGCGCGCGGCACGGTGCAGGCCCGCATGGACCGCCTTCAGTCGAACGGAGTCATCCGCGGCTTCGGCCCCCAGGTGGACCCGACGGCGCTCGGCTACCCGGTCACGGCGTTCGCGACCCTGGAGATCAAACAGGGCCAGGGCGCCGACGTACGGGCGCATTTGGCGGGTGTGGCGGAGGTCCTCGAACTGCACACCATCACCGGGCACGGCGACATGCTGTGCCGCCTGGTGGCCCGCTCGAACGCCGATCTCCAACGTGTGATCGACCGGGTGGTGGGTTTTGATGGCATCGTCCGGGCCTCCACGGCGATCGTCATGGAGAACCCCGTTCCGCTGCGGATCATCCCGCTGGTGGAGCAGGCGTCCGGCGGCTGACGGCACGGGCGACGTGGGTAGGGAGTAGGGCGGCACACCGGGTAGACACCGAGCACGCACCGGCGCACGCCGCGCGGATCGTGATCCACCCGTACGACGCACGCGGGCGCGGGGAGACTCCCCGCGCCGTCTGGGCGCACCCCGCGAGGTGAGCGGCACGGTGAACTTCTGGGACTACCTCGGCAACCGTCACCAGCAGTTGCTGACGGACGCGTACCAGCACGCCAGCGCGGTCTTCCAGTGCATGGTGGTGGCCACGGTCATCGGCGTGCTGATCGGTGTGGTGACGTACCGCAGCGAGTGGGCGGGCAACCTCGCCACGACCGCGACCTCCACGATCCTGACCATCCCGTCGCTCGCCATGATCGGTCTGCTGATCCCGGTCGTGGGCCTCGGCGTCGCGCCGACGGTGACGGCCCTGACGCTGTACGGCCTGCTGCCGATCGTGCGCAACTCCATCGTGGGCCTGCGCGGCGTCGACCCCACCCTGGTGGACGCGGCCAAGGGCATCGGGATGTCCCGTCTGCACCGGCTCGTGCGCGTCGAGCTGCCGCTGGCGTGGCCGCCGATCCTGACCGGCATCCGGGTCTCCACGCAGATGCTGATGGGCATCGCCGCGATCGCCGCCTACGCCTCGGGGCCCGGGCTCGGCAACGAGATCTTCCGCGGCATCGCCTCGCTCGGCAGCAAGAACGCGCTCAACCAAGTACTCGCGGGCACGCTCGGGATCATCGTCCTGGCGCTGCTCTTCGACGCCGCGTACGTCCTGATCGGCCGTCTGACGATTCCGAGGGGGATCCGTGTCTGAGACTCCGGAGAGGCCCACCCCGTCGCCCGCGCCCGGCGCGCCGGGCGCGACCGCCGACCAGGCGGGCTCCACCGCGACCACGCCCGCCCCCACGGGCGGCTCCTCCGCCACCACCGGCGCGACGATCGACCTTGAGAGCCTCACCAAGCGCTACCCGGGCAGCGCCGAACCGGCCGTGGACAGCGTGAACATGGAGATCAAGGCGGGTGAGATCGTCATCTTCGTGGGCCCGTCCGGCTGCGGGAAGTCGACGACCCTGAAGATGATCAACCGGCTCATCGAGCCGACCAGCGGCCGCATCCGCATCAACGGCGAGGACGTCACCGACATCGACCCGGTGAAGCTGCGCCGCAAGGTGGGCTACGCCATCCAGTCCTCGGGCCTCTTCCCGCACATGACGGTCGCCCAGAACATCGCGCTCGTACCGAAGATGGTGGGCTGGGGGAAGGCGCGGATCAAGTCCCGGGTCGAGGAGATGCTGGACCTGGTCGGGCTCGACCCGGCCGAGTTCCACGGCCGCTATCCGCGTCAGCTCTCCGGCGGCCAGCAGCAACGCGTGGGCGTGGCGCGGGCGTTGGCGGCCGATCCGCCCGTGCTCCTGATGGACGAGCCGTTCGGCGCGGTCGACCCGATCACCCGCGACCACCTCCAGGACGAGCTGATCCGGCTCCAGCACGAGCTGCACAAGACCATCGTCTTCGTCACGCACGACTTCGACGAGGCCATCAAGCTGGGCGACCGCATCGCGGTGCTCCGCGAGCGCTCGCACATCGCGCAGTTCGACACGCCCGAGGCGATCCTCACCAACCCGGCCGACGACTTCGTGTCCGGCTTCGTCGGCGCGGGCGCGGCCCTGAAGCGGCTGAACCTGACGCGCGTACGCGACGTGGAGATGGCCGACGTGCCGACGGTGACGGTCGACGACCCGCTCCAGCTCATCTTCGACAAGCTGCGCGCGAGCGGCACCAACGAACTGCTCCTGCTCGACAAGCGCGGCCGCCCCTACAAGTGGCTCAGGCGCGGCGACCTGATGCGCGCCAGGGGCTCCCTGGCCCGCGCGGGCACCCTCGTGCACGACACGGTGACCCGTGACGCCACGCTCCGCGACGCCCTGGAGGCGGTGCTCACCGACAACGCGGGCCGGGTCGCCGTGACCGGGCGGCGCGGCGAGTACACGGGCGTCGTCGACATGGAGACGCTGATGAACTCCGTGCACGAGATGCTGGAGGCCGACCGCCTCGACGCCATGGAGCACCAGCACGAACTGGAGGATCGGCGCGCCGAGTTGACCCACAAGGAGCAGGAAGGCGACGGCGGCGGGGAGGCGAAGGCGTGAACCCGGTGCCCGGGAACGAGCCGCGCGTCCCCGAACGCAAACACGCCCCCCAGGAGGCGTCCCGGCCGCGCGGCGAACACGAGGTCAAGGGCCTGGCCTTCCGCGACGACGGCGAGGCCGAGCAGGAGGCGCCCGCGACCCCGGTGGCGCGCGAGCCGCGCCGGGTGACGTGGCAGAAGCTGACGTTCCTGCCCGCGCTGCTCGCGGCGGTGCTCATCGCCACCTGGCTCTGGTTCGAGCAGGCCGACCTGGACGACATCTCCAAGAACGCGCTGTCCAACGGCCAGGTGGGCAAGGCCCTGCGGCAGCACGTCGAGCTGACGGCGATCTCCACCTTCTTCGTACTGATCATCGCGATCCCGCTGGGGATCCTGCTGACGCGGCGCCGGTTCCGCAAGGGCGCCCCGGTGGCGATGGCCCTGGCGAACATGGGCCAGGCGACCCCCGCGATCGGCCTGCTCGCCCTCCTGGTGATCTGGATGGGCATCGGCGAGAAGGCGGCCCTGACGGGCATCATCATCTACGCCGTCCTGCCGGTGCTCTCCAACACGATCGCGGGCCTGAAGGCGAACGACCCCACCCTCCTGGAGGCCGCGCGCGGGATCGGCATGTCACCGCTCGGCGTGCTCGCCAAGGTCGAACTCCCGCTGGCCGTCCCGCTGATCCTCGCGGGCGTGCGCACCGCGCTCGTCCTGAACGTGGGCACGGCGACGCTCGCGACCTTCGGCGGCGGGGGCGGCCTCGGCGTCCTCATCACCACGGGCATCACCAACCAGCGCATGCCGGTCCTGATGCTCGGCTCGATCCTGACGGTGGTGCTCGCCCTGCTCGTGGACTGGCTGGCGTCGCTCGCCGAGGTGGTCCTCAGTCCCCGCGGCCTGGAGGTGCGCTCATGAGGCTCACGTCGCGTACGAAGGCGTGGGGCGCGGTGGCCGGGGTGCTCCTGGCCGCCGGCGGCTGCGGCCTGACCAGCGGCTCGCCCATGGTGGACGACGTGAAGCCCGGCATCGTCGGCCAGGGCAGGCCGCTGGAGGGCGCCGATCTCACCGTCACGTCGAAGGAGTTCACCGAACAGCTCATCCTCGGCGCGATCATGGGCATCGCCTTCCAGGCGGCGGGCGCGGACGTCCTGGACCGGACGGGGATCCAGGGCTCGATCGGCGCCCGGGAGGCGGTCAAGGGCGGGGACGCGGACGGCATGTACGAGTACACGGGCACCGCGTGGATCACGTACCTCGGCAACTCCAAGCCCGTCACCGACCCGCACCAGCAGTGGGAGGTGGTCCGCGAGGCGGACGCGAAGAACGGCCTGACCTGGCTGCCGCCCGCCGCGCTCAACAACACCTACGCCCTTGCGATGAACGAGTCCAACGCCAAGAAGTACGGCACGAAGACGCTCTCGGACGTCGCCGCGCTCTCCAAGAAGGACCCCAAGGCCGTCACGGTGTGCGTGGAGGGCGAGTTCGCCAACCGCGCGGACGGCCTGCCCGGCATGCAGAAGGCGTACGGCATGAAGCTCCCGGCCGGGAACATCACGCAGATGGACACCGGGATCATCTACACCCAGGCGGAGAAGGGCAGCTGCACCTACGGCGAGGTCTTCACGACGGACGGCCGCATCAAGGCGATGCACCTGACGACGATGGCGGACGACCGCCGCTTCTTCCCCAACTACAACGCGGCTCCCGAGATCAACAGCAAGACCCTCAAGAAGTACCCGGAGATCGCGGAGGTCCTCGCGCCCATCACCAAGAAGCTCGACAACAAGGTGGCGCAGGACCTGAACTCCAAGGTCGACGTGGACGGCGAGGACCCGCACGAGGTGGCGAAGGACTGGCTGGTGGAGCAGGGGTTCGTGAAGGAGTGACCTGACTTACAAAGACTCCGTTGCAAAGAAAGCGTTGCAACGCTTTCTTTGCATGCGTACGCTGTGGCCATGACGCAGGACCCGAAGCCCCGGAAGATCCACCATCTCGACGCCCGTTCGCTGCGGGGGCTCGCGCATCCGCTGCGCATACGACTGCTCGCCTCCCTGCGGCTCGACGGCCCGGCCACCGCGTCCCAACTCGCCGCCCGTCTGGGCGAGTCGAGCGGCGCGACGAGCTACCACCTGCGTCAGCTCGCGGAGTACGGCTTCGCGGAGGACGACCCGGAGCGCGGCAAGGGCAGGGAGCGCTGGTGGCGCGCCGTCCACCAGGGCACATACCTGGACGACGACCTGCGCACCGACTCGACCCCGGAGGTCCGGGGTGCGCTCAACGCCTATCTGCACGAGTGGGCGACGTATCACGCGCAGGAGCTGTCCACCTGGCTCGGCACGGAGGGCGACTGGTCCAAGGAGTGGGTCGAGTCCTCGGACATGAGCGACTTCACGCTGCGGCTCACCCCGGCGCTCAACGCGGAGCTCGGCCGCAAGCTCCACGACCTGATCGAGAGCTACCGGGACCTGGCGCCCGAGGACGGCACCCCGGACGCGGCCCGGGTCCGCATCCATCTGCACGCGTTCCCGACGAAGCCCGCGACCGACGACTCGGCCGACGACTCGACCGACTGAGAGGAGCGCACCACCATGCACCCCGACGTCCATCTGTTCCTGCACGAGGTCCGCGCCGCCGAGCTGCGGCGTGCGACAGCCCCGCGCAGACCGCCGCGCGCGGCGTTCCGCACCCAACTGGGCTGGACCATGGTCGAGTTGGGCCTGCGCCTGGTCAGCAGCTCGGGACCTTCTCGCCCTTCTGCAGGGCCCGCAGCGCGTCGACCGTACCGGACAGCGTGGTGACCGGCACCAGCTGAAGCCCCTTCGGCTTCTCCGCCTCGGCGTCCGAGCACTCGGCCTTCGGCACGAGGAAGACGGTGGCGCCGTCACGGGCCGCGGCCTGCGTCTTCAGGGAGACGCCGCCGACGGCGCCGACCTTGCCGTTCGCCTTGATCGTGCCGGTCCCGGCGATCGTGCGGCCGCCGGTCAGATCGCCGCCGCTGCCGTTCCCGTCCAGCTTGTCGATGATGCCGAGCGCCAGGAAGAGCCCTGCGCTCGGCCCGCCGATCTTCCCCAGGTCGGCATTGACCTTGACCTTGCCGGTGCCGTCCACGCCGTCCGCCCGGAGAAAGCGGAGTGCGGCCTTCGTCGCGTCGTCCTGCGACTCCCGCATGTCGCCGAGGTTGTGCTGCTCGACTTCCTTCTCGTTGTCGCCCTCCGGATAGACCGAGTCCTTGGGCATCACGGCCCGGTCCGTACGGAACCAGCCGTCGACCACGTCGCCGAGGCGCACGGTCATCTGCGGCCCCGTCGCCACGATCGTCGTCATCCGCAGCTGCCCCTCGGTCTTCCGCGTGGTCGCCCCGGTGATCGTGAGCACCGGCTTGCCCTCGTACTCCCCCAGCACATCGGCGGTGCCACCGGGCTGCGCCACGGCGAAGGGGAGCGGGGCGAACGCGGCGACCGCGAGCAGAGCGACGACGGGCGTCGCGGCGAGGGCGAGGACCTTGGGGCGGCTCAGCTGAGCGAGACGAGACAGCACGTGCCCAATCTACGCGAGCGCGGGATCAAGCCCCACAAGCCGCTCAGCGCAGGGCCTCGGCGACCTCGCGGGCCGCGTCCACCACCCGCGGGCCCACCCGCTCGGGCACGGAGTCGGCCAGCATGACCACGCCCACGCTGCCCTCGAGCCCGGTGACGCCGACGAGGGGCGCCGCCGCGCCGCTGGCGCCGGCCTCCAGTTCCCCGTGGGTGAGCGCGTACCCGGGGTCGGTGATGTGGCCCTGCCGCGCGGCGAGGATGGCCTTGCCCGCGGCGCCCCGGTCCAGGGGATGGCGGAAGCCGGTCCGATAGGCCACGTGGTAGTCGGTCCACGTCGGCTCGACCACGGCGACGGCGAGCGCCTCCGTGCCGTCGACGAGGGTCAGGTGGGCCGTCGCCCCTATGTCCTCCGCGAGGGAGCGGAGCGCGGGAAGGGCGGCCTCGCGCACCAGCGGGTGCACCTGGCGGCCGAGGCGCAGGACGCCGAGGCCCACCCGGGCCCGGCCGCCCAAGTCCCGTCGTACGAGGGCGTGTTGTTCGAGGGTGGCGAGAAGCCGGTAGACGACCGTCCGGTTCACCCCGAGCTTGTTGGACAGCTCGGTGACGGTCAGGCCGTGATCGGTGTCGGCGAGCAGCTTGAGGACGCGCAGTCCTCGGTCGAGCGTCTGAGATGTCTCCGCGGTCACGACGCCCACTCCTTAGTCGTGAGGGTCGACGGCCCCCTCTGCGGCGGGCACCGGCTGCGCTCCGGGGCGGCGCTGCCACGGGGCGTTGTGTAGCGGGGACAGTAGCGAGGGCGTCCCGCTCAGCGGAAGACTCCGTCCAGAATCCGGTCAAGGGGACGGAAAGACGGTCCTTATCGCCCCGCTATGCACCCCGGTATGTGTACGCGGAACGCACAATGCCTGCACGCACTGCGCACGTTTCCAGACCTTCCGGTAACGACCGGGCCTCACGGGAGCGGCCTTTTGGGGGCGCGGGGAACTGCGCGACCAGCCACAGACGGCCCGCAGACAAGGACGGGGAAACGCACGGCTAGCTCATCCGCGTAGCCCACTCCTGCACCTTGGCGATGCGCTGCCGAAGCTGCCCAGCCGTAGCCTCCGCACTGGGCGGACCACCGCACACCCGCCGCAGCTCGGTGTGGATCACACCATGCGGCTTCCCGCTCTGATGGACGTACGCGCCGACCATCGTGTTCAGCTGCTTGCGGAGTTCGAGCAGCTCCTTGTGGGAGACCACGGGCCGCCGCTCCGCGGGCAGCTCCAGGAGGTCGGCCTCGTCGGCGGGCTTCTTCTTGCTGTGCGCGATCTGCCGGGCCTGCCGCTTCTGGAGCAGCAGCTGCACCTGGTCGGGCTCCAGGAGGCCCGGGATGCCGAGGTAGTCCTGCTCCTCCTCGCTGCCGGGGTGGGCCTGCATGCCGAACTCGGCGCCGTCGTAGAGCACCCGGTCGAAGACGGCCTCGGACTCCAGGGCCTCGAAGGAGAACTGCTCCTGCTCGCCGGTGTCCTCGTCCTGCTGCTTGTTCGCCTCGTCCATCTCCTGCTCGGACTCGGCGTACGGGTCCTCCTCGCCCTCCTTCTTCGGCTTGTCGAGGACGTGGTCGCGCTCGACCTCCATCTCGTTGGCGAAGCCGAGCAGGTCGGGGACCGTGGGCAGGAAGACGGAGGCGGTCTCGCCGCGCCGCCGGGAGCGCACGAAGCGGCCCACGGCCTGGGCGAAGAACAGCGGGGTCGAGATCGTCGTCGCGTACACGCCGACCGCGAGCCGGGGCACGTCGACGCCCTCGGACACCATGCGGACGGCGACCATCCAGCGGTCGTCGCTGCCGCTGAAGTCGTCGATGCGCTGCGAGGCCCCGGTGTCGTCGGAGAGCACGAGCGTGGCCTTGGTCCCGGTGATCTCCCGGATGAGCTTGGCATACGCGCGCGCCGAGTCCTGGTCGGAGGCGATCACCAGGGCGCCCGCGTCCGGAATGGCCTTGCGCACTTCGCTCAGGCGCCGGTCGGCGGCCTTGAGGACGTTCGGCATCCAGTCGCCGCGCGGGTCGAGCGCGGTGCGCCAGGCCTGCGAGACCGCGTCCTTGGTCATCGGCTCGCCGAGCCGGGCGGCGATCTCGTCACCGGCCTTGGTGCGCCAGCGCATGTTGCCGCTGTAGGAGAGGAAGATGACGGGCCGCACGACGCCGTCGCCGAGGGCGCTGCCGTAGCCGTACGTGTAGTCGGCGGAGGAGCGGCGGATGCCGTCGTTCCCCTCCTCGTACGCCACGAAGGGGATGGGGTTGGTGTCGGAGCGGAACGGCGTGCCGGTGAGCGCCAGGCGGCGGGTCGCGGGCTCGAAGGCCTCCAGGCAGGCCTCGCCCCAGGACTTGGAGTCACCGGCGTGGTGGATCTCGTCGAGGATGACGAGGGTCTTGCGCTGCTCCACGCGGTTGCGGTGCAGCATGGGCCGCACGCCGACGCCCGCGTACGTCACGGCGACGCCGTGGTACTCCCTGCTCAGCGGGCCCGCGCTGTACTCCGGGTCCAGCTTGATGCCTATCCGGGCCGCGGCCTCGGCCCACTGCTTCTTCAGGTGCTCGGTGGGGGCGACCACGGTGACCTGCTGCACCACGTGGTGGTGCAGGAGCCAGGACGCGAGCGTCAGCGCGAACGTGGTCTTGCCGGCGCCGGGCGTCGCGACCGCGAGGAAGTCGCGCGGCTGCTCCTGGATGTACTTCTCCATCGCCCCCTGCTGCCAGGCGCGCAGCTTGCTGGCGGTGCCCCAGGGAGCGCGTCCGGGGAAGGCGGGCGACAGGTGGTGGTTGGAGGCGGCGGTGGTAGTCACGGTCTCCGTTTTTGACGCTGGGGTACGTACGACAACCGGGCCACCCTACCGGTGGGATGACCGCACTCCGGGGCTGACGCTCGGGTCCGCCCCGGGGTGCGACATGGTTCACACCGGCCCGCCGGGGATGATTCAGGCCTTCTCCGCAGGTCCCCGCAGGCGTGTGCCCAGCCACGCCCCGGCGAGCGCCACGGCCGCCATCGGCAGGAACACGGCGGTGAAGGCGCCCGGGTGCGAGCCCGCGGCTCCGGCGTCCGCGCCGTGGCCGCCGATCGTGCCGCCGCCCAGCGCGGCGAAGGCGGCGCCGCCCACGGCGAGCAGCAGGGCGTTGGACAGGCCGTCGGATATCTGGAGCGACGCGGAGTTCGAGCCCGCGTCCTGCGGGGGCGAGAGCCGGAGCAGCAGGACGCTGGTCGAGGCGATGACCATGCCCATGCCGAGGCAGCCGACGCCCCAGGCGACCGCGACGACCCACACCGGGACGGCGTCGACGAGCACGCTGGGCGCGGTGGCGATGGCGGCGGCGACCAGGACCATCCCGGCGGCCACCAGCTTCTCCCGGTGGGGCTCCATGCGCGGCCGCGACTGCACGTACGAGCCGAGGGCCCAGGTCGCGCCGCCCGCCGCGAGCGAGAGGCCCGCGAGCGTCGGCGACAGACCGCGCTCGCTGACCAGCATCAGCGGTACGAAGGACTCGGCGGCGACGAAGGACCCGGCGGCCACGCCCCTCAGCAGCACCACGGAGGGGAGGCCGCGCGCGGCGCGGTAGGTGCCGCGCGGAAGCAGGCCGAGCACGGACGGGACCAGGACTGCCGCGCCGAGCGCCGCCGGGAGCAGGGACAGCCAGCGCAGGTCCTGTCCGGCGTACTGGAGCAGGCCCGCGCCGAGCGAGATGCCGAGGGCGAGCCGGACCCGGCGGCGGTCCAGGGGCTCGGCCGGGGCGTCGGGGTCGAGGGGGCCCGAGGCCTCGCGCCGTATCGCGGGCAGGGCGAGCGCGAGCGGCGCGGCGACCAGGGCCGGCACGCCGATGAACACCCACCGCCAGCCCAGGTGCTCCGTCACCGTGCCCGACACCAGGGGGCCGACCACGGACGGCACCACCCAGGCGGCCGCGAACGCCGCCATGATCGCCGGGCGGAGGTGCTCCGGGTACACCCGGCTCACCACCACGTACAGGGACACGATGACGAGGCCGCCGCCGAAGCCCTGCACGGCCCGGCCCAGGATGAACTGCCACATCGCGCCCGCCGTGCCGGAGAGGAGCAGGCCCGCCACGAAGGCGGACATGCCTGCGGTCAGCGGGCCCAGGGGGCCGCGCCGGTCTCCCCACTGCCCGGAGAGCACCATCCCGAACAGGCTGGTCGTGAAGTACGCGGAGAATCCGAACGCGTACAGCGACACCCCGTCGAGCTCCCGGGCCGCCACCGGCATCGCCGTGCCGACGGCGGTGGCCTCGAAGGCGATGAGCAGCACGACGGACACGATCCCGATGCTCAGCGCCCGATACGGTGCCGCGAGCACACCACCCTCGGGCACCTCGCGCGGTGCCGCCTGCGGGGCGGCCGGTGCGGTGGCGACATCGGTGTCGCGGGAGTCGCTGGAGTCGCGGGAGTCGTGGGTGGTCATGCCGGTCAGCGTAGGAGCGGCCACCGACACCCGGCGCCTGTCTGGAGACGGGCCCGACCTGGTCCCTTGGTCGTACGCCCCGGGCCCCTTCCACGGCGGACGCCCAGCTGCTCTCTCCGTCTCCGGGACGGGGCCCGGCGGCTCCGCCGGAGGTCAGCGGGCCGGGCTCACAGCACCTTCGCGCTCTCCAGGACCGCGTCCGCCGTCTCCTGCTCGTCCCCCTCGCCCGGCTTCGCCACGCCCATCAGGAACACCGACCGGGCGGCGTCCGCGCTGATCACCGTCAGACGCAGCCGGGTCTCGCCGTCCTCGCCGCCCTTCATCACGAGGACCACGGTGTGGGCGGGGTGCCCGCCGACCGTGGTCGGCTCGGACTCGGTCTGCTCCGCCGAACCGTCCGGGTTGAAGAACTCCGCGTTGGACCGGGCGGCGCGCTCCGTCTGCGCCTTCAGGTCCGACTCGGCGACGGCGCCACCGCGCCCGGTGAGCACCATGCCGAACCGGCTGCTCTCGTCACTCTCCCCCTCGGCCTCCGTCCGGATCGAGCTCGTGAAGGCGCTGACCAGATCCCCCTCGTCCCGCTTCCAGCCCTCGGGAAGCCGGTACGACACCCCGGCCTTCAGGTCCGTCGCCCAGGGCCGCCCCGCCAGGGGGTCGTCGCCCCCGCCGTCCTTGCTCCACCACCAGGCCCCGAGCCCGGCGCCCAACAGGGCCACGACCACGACCGCGACGATCCCCCGCCGCCGCGACCGCCCCGGCGGAGACGGCTGCGGCTGCGGCTGCGGCTGCGGCGCATAGGGAGGCGGAGGCGGAACCGGGGCCTGCGAGGGCGGTGTCGTCATGGGCCCCAGTGTCGCCAACGGCCATGGAACGGCCTTGAGTACGCGTACTCAACGGCTACTCACACGGCGTGGCTTTTCAGTCACGTTTCCCTTGTGACGCCGCGCACGAGCCGTGGCACACCCGTGAAGATCTTCCACAATATCGCCACTTTCACCGCAGGATCTGTGGCCCGCGCGCCGCGCAGGCGAACACGCCGCAGGATCGACTTCGTTAAAGAATGCACCATTTGCACATAGGTGTCCGTAATGGCGGGCAACTCCTCGTGCCGATTAGGCCTCCCGTCTCCCTCCCTGTACGCATGGCCTCAGGAACTCCGGCCCGACCACCGGAACTTCCTCTCCACCACGCACACTTGGGGGTACCACGCATGTCCGGAATCACCCGCCGCCAGGCCATCGGCGCCGCGAGCGCCGTCGCCGGGGCCACCGTCGTCGGCCTCGGCGCCGCTCACGTCTCCGCCGCCCCGCGCGGCACCCGCCCCGCCGAACCCGCCTCCTTCGACGAGGTCTACCTCGGCCGCCGCATCCAGGGCGGGCCCGCCGGAGGCCACGGCGGCCACCACGGCGACCACGGCGACGGCTACTCCGTGCGCATCGACGGCGACGAGCTCCACATCATGCGCAACGCCGACGGCACCTGGATCAGCGTCATCAACCACTACGACCCGCAGGCCACGCCCCGCGCCCTCGCCCGCGCCGCCGTCGACGACCTCCAGGGCGCCGCCCTGGTCCCGCTCGCCGCCGCCACCCGCTGATCCGGAGCCCCGCCGCCATGACCGTACGCAAGAACCAGGCCCAGCTCACCGCCGACGAGAAGCGCCGCTTCGTCAACGCGCTTCTCGCGCTGAAGCGCGACGGCCGCTACGACTCCTTCGTCTCCACCCACAACGACTTCATCATGAGCGACCGCGACGACAGCGACCGCGTCGGCCACCGCTCCCCCTCCTTCCTGCCCTGGCACCGCCGCTTCCTCATACAGTTCGAGCAGGCCCTCCAGTCCGTCGACGCCTCCGTCGCCCTCCCCTACTGGGACTGGACCGCCGACCGCACCCCCGCCGCCTCCCTCTGGGCCCCCGACTTCCTCGGCGGCACCGGGCGCCCCCGCGACGGCCAGGTCACCGACGGCGCGTTCGCCTTCTCCGGCAGCGGCTGGCGCATCAACGTCCGCGTCGACGGCCGCGACTTCCTGCGGCGCAGCCTGGGCGGGGGTGGCGTCCAGCTCCCCACCAAGGCCGAGGTCGACTCCGTCCTCGCCATGCCCGTCTACGACGCCCCGCCGTGGAACAGCGCCTCCGACGGCTTCCGCAACCACCTCGAAGGCTGGCGCGGCGTGAACCTCCACAACCGCGTCCACGTCTGGGTCGGCGGCCACATGGCCACCGGGGCCTCCCCCAACGACCCCGTCTTCTGGCTCCACCACGCCTATGTGGACCGGCTGTGGACCCAGTGGCAGGCCCGCCACCCCAACTCGCCCTACCTGCCCGCAGCCGGTACGCGCGACGTCGTCGACCTCCGCGAGACCATGCGCCCGTGGGGCAACGTGACTCCTGCGGACATGCTGGACCACACGAGGTACTACACCTACGACGTGGCCGCCTGAGCCGAGCGCTGCGCTGGCCTTGCCGCGACGGGCCGTTGTTCGCCTGCGGGTCCGTCGCGGCTGGTCGCGCAGTTCCCCGCGCCCCTTCGGGGCGCTACCCGATCGCGTACCCCGCTACGAAGTCGCGCCACGCGCGCGAGGCGAACGCCAGTTGGGCGCCCTGTCTGTTCTTGGAGTCCCGAATGTGGATGGCTCCAACGCCTATCGCGGCCTCAACGCAGTCCTCACCATTGTTACTGCTGCTGTAGCTGCTCTTGACCCACTCCAGGGCGACCTCGACGCAGTCGTTGATGTTGCTGCTGTCGCTGTAGCTGCTTTTGAACCAGGTGAGTTCGGGACCGCGCCCGGCAGGGGGCTTCTGAGTCATGTCTCTCCCCGCACTCGCTCGATGAAGGCCAGCGACTCCCGCGGCGTGAGAGCCTGGGCCCGGATCATGCCATACCGCAGCTCAAGGATCCGGAGCTGCTTCGGGTCGGAGACCGGGCGGCCGTGGAACTCCCCCTCGGAGCGCCCCACTGCCGTTCCGTCTCCGAATTTCAGCAGCTGGATTCGCCCGCCTTCGATCCCGGCGTGTTCCTCGCAGTCGGTCGGCATCACCTGGATGGTGACGTTGGGCAACTGCGCGAGTTCCAGCAGGCGTTCGAGCTGAGCACGCAGAATCATTCTGCCCCCGATGGGCCGCCGGAGCGTCACCTCCTCCTGTACGAAGGTCATGTCAGGGACAGGCGACCGCTCAAAGATCGCCTGACGCGCCATGCGCGCGGCCAATCCTCGTTCCACTTGGTCGGGCGAGTAGGCGGGCTGACGAGTGCCGAACAGAGCCCGCGCGTACTCACCGGTCTGCAACAGTCCGTGCAGGTTGTGATTGCCGTACGCGGCGATCTCTACGGCCCGGCCCTCCAGCTTCGCCAGCTCCCGAACCTTCTTCGGGTACCTCGCCTTGGCCATCTCCTCCTTCATCGCAGAGATGAAACCGTTGGCCCCCAGGACCCGGTCCGCCGCGTCGAGGTACTCGGGGCGCGGGATCCTCGCCCCGCGCTCCACCTTGCGCACCTGGTCCTCGCCGTAGCCGATCGCCTCGCCCAGCTCCGCCGCGCTGAGGCCCGCGCCCTCGCGCCACCGCTTCTGCTGGTGACCGAGGGCCTCCACCACCGACGCGATCTCGTCCTCGGGCTCGACGTCCCAGCCCGCCTCGTCCACACTCTCGCCGTCCGCACTCATCACGCATACCTCCGAAGTACCGCCCCGCTCCAACGCGCAGCCGTACCCGTACGACACCCTGGACAGCCGGGACAGGGCCGGACAGCGACGGGACAGTCACCGTACGTGCACAGCGCACCACGGTGCAGGCTAAGTGGCTTGCGTCACGCTGTGGCGCATGAACACAGAGACCACACAAGCCCTGGCCCCCGTACGGCAGTTCAGCGCGTTGATGCCGTCCAGCCCGCGCGGCGCGCAGCTCGCCCGCCACGCCGCGGTGCGGCAACTCACCTCCTGGGAGCGCCCCTTCGAGCGCGCGGAACACGTCGTGGCCGAGCTGGCGAGCAACGCGGTGCGGCACGGGCACGTGCCGGGGCGGAACTTCCGGCTCACCCTGCGCCTCGCGGCCAGCGGGGTGCTGCGCGTGGAGGTGAGCGACACCTGCGCCGAACGCCTGCCACGCGCTCCAGGGCCCGGGCCCGCCGACCCGGACGCGGAGTCGGGCCGGGGCCTGCTGATCGTGGCGGCGATCGCGGACCGCTGGGGCACGGAGTTCGGCCCCGACCCCCGCAAGACGGTCTGGGCGGAGCTGGACTGTTGATCGGGTGTTGACCAGCCTTGATTACATTCCGGCACCATGAGACACCCATATCGCCCACGCGGGGCCCCAGCCCGGCAGGGCTTGGCGGGGGCCGTGGCGCTGGCCCTGCTGACGACGCTGCTGGGGGCCCTCACGGTCACCCAGGCACCACCCGCCGTCGCCGCCATGCATTCCTACAAGGCGGTCACGTTCAACATGCTGAACGGAAACCGTTGGGACGAGAGCTCGCCCGTCGGCAAGGACCCGAAGGTAAAGGGCAAGGGAAACCTGGAAACCGACATCCTGCTCGCCGAAGAGCCGGACGTCGTGGCCCTTCAGGAGATCGGCAGCTACGCGCCTTGCCGTGCGAACGCCGTGACGCGGCAGGTCGAGAGCGAGGAGCTCGACGACACCGAGCCCCCGATAGATTGGGAGGTGACCAAGTGCGAGGCACCGTTCGAAGTGGCTGACGACTACGACCTGTTCTACCTCACCATCGGCAGCGGCAACGCCACCAGGAACCTCGGTCTCGTAGTCCGTGAGGACGTGCCGTTCGACGACAACGACAACGACAACGTCCACGTCATCGGCCGTGCCGATGACGGGAACCAGTACGACAGCCCCAAGCCCATGCTCGGCATCAAACTGGGCGGTGACACATGGTTCTACACCGTGCACGGGGCAAACAACGACCACACGAGAAGGGACCAGGGCGACACCGTCAACCGCATCCGCGCAGCCAAGGCTGACGCGGGCAATGACAGCTGGACGGTGCTCGGTGACTTCAACAAGAAAGCGACTGCGTGGACTGCTGCTGAACTCGGCGGGGCGCATGTCGTGGACTCCGAAGCGGCCACACACGAGGCGCCACTCCCCACGCTCGCCCACGGAAAGAACCTGGACTACGCGATCAGCAGCACCGCGCCACCGGCCGACTACGGCGGCGTACGCCTGGACGACGTCTACTCCGATCACCACGCGGTGTCGTTCGAGACGTTCTGCACCGCTGGAAATGTCGTGCCCCGCTCCACCACCACACTGGCCAAGGCCTGCAAGAAGCCATCGGCCGCCGTCTCCATGGGCGACAGCTACATCTCCGGTGAAGGCGGCCGCTGGCAGGGCAACGCCAACACCCGGGACAAGGGCTCCTGGGGCACCGACCGTGCCGCCGAAGGGCGCGAGGTCTACGAGAAGGGCACGGACGGCAAGGACGACTGCCACCGCTCCGACGTCGCCGAGATCAAGGGCGCGGAGATCTCCGGCATCCCCAAGGAGCGACGCTTCAACATCGCCTGTTCCGGCGCGGAGACCAAGCACGTCATCGACACGGAGCAGAACGGTGAGAAGCCCCAGGTCCAGCAGCTCGCCGGCATCGCGGGGCGGTATGACGTCGACACCATCGCGCTCTCCATCGGCGGCAACGACCTCGGGTTCTCCGGCATCGTCAAAGGCTGCGCGGTCGGCTTCGAGTTGAACCTGGGCCCTTGCGCCAAGAAGGCGGGCGAGCAGATCCGACGTGACCTGGAGCGCGTACGCAAGAACGTCGTCAAGTCGATCGACGCCATCCGCGCCACCATGTCCAAGGCAGGACAGTCGCCGGGCAGCTACCGCCTGGTGCTCCAGTCCTACCCGTCCCCGCTGCCCGCGTCCGCCGACATGAAGTACGGCGAAGAGAACAACGACCGGTACAACAAGGGCGGGTGTCCCTTCTACGACGCCGACGCGGACTGGACCCGCGAATACGCCATCACCAACATCAGCACCATGCTGCGCGGCGCCGCCGAGGAGTCGGGGGTGTCCTTCCTCGATCTGCGCGACGCCCTCGCGGGGCACGAGCTGTGCGCCAAGTCGACGCGCCAGGCGTCGTCCGACCACACCCTCGCCAAGCCCCTTCCGGCTGAGGACGCGGAGTGGGTGCGCTTCGTCTCCGGCTTCACCACGCCGGGCGAGACGCAGGAGGCGATCCACCCCAACGCCTACGGCCAGAAGGCCCTGAGCGCCTGTCTGACCAAGTTCGCGGCGGCGACGGGCGGCGACACAAAGCCGTGGACGTACACCTGCCGGGGCGAGAAAGGCAGCGAGCCCGGTGACGTCGGCGTGTCCGGCGACCCGGCGATCGAGGCCGCCGTCCGCACCGCCGACAGCGGCTCCCCTAACCAGTACCTCTTCCGCGGCCACCAGTACGCCCGCTTCGAAGAGGGCACGGACAATCCGCTCGGCGAGGTGAAGGACATCGCCGCGGGGTGGTCCAGCCTGAACGGCACCCCGTTCGCCAGCGGCTTCGACGCGGCCTTCGAAGCGGAGAAGTACGGCAAGCGCCAGCTGATCCTCTTCCGCGGCGACCAGTACGTGCGCGTCGAGATCCCGATGAACGGCACCGACGACTCCCTCGCCAAGGGGCCGATGTCCATCACCACCGGCTTCAAGCTCTTCGAGGGGACGCCCTTCGCCACCGGCGTGGACGCCGCCGTGGAGATCGGCGACGACCGGATCATGCTGTTCAGGGGCGGCCAGATGGCCATCTTCAAGCTGGACATCGACGGCACCGGCGACAAGTGGGTGATGGAACCCCGGGCCATCTCCGAGGGCCTGCCCGTCCTCAAGGGCACCGGCTTCGAGAGCGGCATCGGCACCGCCATGCAGCGGACCGTGTACGACCCGGAGCCGAACGGCTCCGACGTCTACCTGATCAACGGCGCCCAGGCCCTGCGCCTGTACCTCGACGAGGACCTGTCGAAGAGCAAGGTCGAGAAGGGGCCGATGCCCGTCACGGAGATGTGGCCGTCCCTGAAGGGCTCGATCTTCTCCGGCGAGGGCCCGCGCTCTCCGCGCAGCGTGCGCATCTCCTCCTGGACTCGCAACCTCGGGTCGGACAACGGCACCAATCGCGACAGGGTGCTGCAGCGCCACGGACCCCGCTCCGAGTGGGTGTCCACAGGCCCGGACAACGCCAGCACAGGACGGTGGTACATCACCGGTGACCTGAAGGAGGACGGGGAGCTGGAGACGACCATCAGGAACCAGACGGGACGGTACCTCCAGGGAGACGGCGGAAAGTCGCGGCAGTGGGCGTCCGTCACCGACACACCCCGCGTCTGGAAGATCAAGGGGACGCACAGGGGCAATCTGTATCGCATCACCACGGATGACGAGAAGTGGTGCTTGTCCGCCGAGAGCTTCTCTGACGACTGGGGCTTCCTGGAGCCGTGCGTGGGCGACACCAGGACGAACCACTTGTGGTACATCGATAACGCGGACGTCACCATCACCCCCCGCCCCCAGCCCATCGACCGCACCGGCCCCCTCAAGTCCGCCAAGGACGACCTCGTCGCCGACGTCGACAACGGCAACACCGAGCCGGGCACCCGCGTGAAGGCGCTCGCGCCCAAGGACGACCCCGCCCAGAAGTGGTGGGCGCGGTCCACGCCGAAGGGGTGGCAGCTCATCAGCGCCCTGGACGGCGCCCCCGTACTCGCCCATGACACCGACAAGCACGAGGCGCGCCTGGCCAAGGACGACGACGGGGACAGAGCCCAGCTGTGGCAGGCCGAGGACGCGGGCGACGGGTGGACGCGGCTGCGCAACGGCGGCCGGTGTCTGACCGCCGGTGGCGCGGACGAGACGCTGGGCGTCAAGGACTGCGCGTCCGGCGACGCCGGGCAGCGGTGGAAGGCCACCGGCCTCACCCCGGACAAGCCGAAGGAGCGCAGCGGCGAGATCGTCGGGCTCAGCGGCAAGTGCCTGGACGTGAAGTCCGGGTCGAACGAGAACGGCACGCCCGTGCAGATCTGGGACTGCAACAACAGCGAGGCCCAGAAGTGGACGCTGCCCGGCGACGGGACCGTACGCGCGCTGGACAAGTGCCTGGACGTCGCGTCCTCCGGGACGGCGAACGGGACGCTGACGCAGCTGTGGAACTGCAACGGCAGCAGCGCCCAGCAGTGGCGGCCCGGCGAGAACAAAGAGCTGCGCAACCCCGGCTCCGACAAGTGTCTGGACGTGCCCTCCAGCGTCGCGGAGAACGGGCGGCAGACCCAGATCTGGAACTGCAACGGCAGCGAAGCCCAGAAGTGGACGCTGCCCGACGCGTCGCGCGACGACGACCAGGGCAAGGACGGCGACGCCGGAGACCCCTACGACGACGCCGAACCCGTGCGTGACGACAAGCCCGCCGCCTCCGGCGACTGCCGTCCCGACGGGATGGCGAAGACCGCCGGGGTGAACACGCCGTACTGCGACGTCTACGACGAGCAGGGCCGCGAATGGCTCGGCAACGGCCGGTCCCGGCGCGTGGTCGGCTACTTCACCGGCTGGCGCACGGGCGCGAAGGGCGACCCGAAGTACCTGGTCGGCAACATCCCGTGGACCAAGGTCACGCACATCAACTACGCGTTCGCGCACATCAAGGACGACAAGATCTCGGTCGGGGACACCTCGGACCCCAAGAACCCGGCGACCGGGATGACCTGGCCGGGCAATCCGCGCGCCGAGATGGACGACTCGCTGCCGTACAAGGGGCACTTCAACCTGCTGAACAAGTACAAGAAGCGGCATCCGTCGGTGAAGACGCTGATCTCGGTCGGCGGCTGGGCGGAGACCCGTGAGTTCTACTCGATGGCCACGCACGCGGACGGGTCGGTCAACCAGGGGGGCATCGACACCTTCGCGGACTCCGTCGTCGACTTCCTCCAGCGGTACGGGTTCGACGGGGTGGACATCGACTACGAGTACCCCACCGCGCTGCCCAAGACCGGCAACCCGAAGGACTGGGACGTCGCCGACCCGCGCCGCAAGGGCCTGACCAAGGGCTACAACGCCCTGATGAAGACGCTGCGGGAGAAGCTGGACCGGGCCGGGGCCGACAAGGGCCGGTACTTCCAGCTGACCTCGGCGGGCTCCTCGTCGGGCTACCTGGTGCGCGGCCTCGACGCCGGGAAGGCCTTCCAGTACCAGGACT
Source organism: Streptomyces spectabilis (assembly GCF_008704795.1). Taxonomy (NCBI): domain Bacteria; kingdom Bacillati; phylum Actinomycetota; class Actinomycetes; order Kitasatosporales; family Streptomycetaceae; genus Streptomyces; species Streptomyces spectabilis. Next base: position 4,013,156 of record NZ_CP023690.1, read on the forward strand.
TCGTCAACGTCATGTCGTACGACCTGCACGGCTCCTGGAACAAGTACGTCGGCCCGCAGGCGCCGCTGTACGACGACGGCAAGGACAACGAACTGGCTGACGCCGGCGTCTACGACGACCAGAAGGCGGACACCAAGGACTTCCAGAAGCACGGCTACTTCAACACCGACTGGGCCTACCACTACTACCGGGGCGCGCTGCCCGCCGGCCGCATCAACCTCGGCCTGCCCTACTACACGCGCGGCTGGCGCGACGTACAGGGCGGCCAGGACGGCCTGTGGGGCACCTCGTCGCTGCCGCAGCAGGGTGACTGCCCGCTTGGCACCGGTGGCCGTGGCGGCCACTCGGACTGCGGCATGGGCGCCGAGGGCATCGACAACATCTGGCACGACATCGAGGACGGCAAGGAGGTCGCCGCGGGCTCCAACCCGCTGTGGCACGCGAAGAACCTCCAACGCGGCACCGCGCCGGGCTACTTGAAGTCCTACGGACTCGACACCACGCAGCAGCGGAACAAACTGCGCGGCGACTACGCCGAGAAGTACAGCTCCGAGCTGGAAGCCCCGTGGCTGTGGAACGCCGACAAGAAGGTGTTCCTGTCCACCGAGAACGAGCGGTCCATCGACGCCAAGGCCGAGTACGTGAAGGACAACGGCATCGGTGGCGTCATGCTGTGGGAGCTGGCGGGCGACTACGCCGAGCGCCCCGGCGGCGAGTACGGCATGGGCTACGACCTGACGACGCGCCTGGACAAGGCGATGCGCGCCGCGGGCCCCTACGGGTCGACCAAGGCGGGCCAGGGGCGCACCCTGCCCCGGCAGGTCATCGACGCCGACGTCGAACTCGTCGACTTCCCCACCGGGAAGGACGACTTCTACCCCCTCCAGCCCAAGCTGCGCATCACCAACAACAGCGGGCAGAGCCTCGGCCAGGGCACCGAGATCTCCTTCGACATCCCCACCTCCGCCCCACCGGTCATCAAGGACGGCGACTACAAGGAGATGCCCATCATCAAGCCCGGCCGCACCGGGCCCAACCAGGGCGGCCTGAAGGCCGACTTCCACCGCGTGACCATCGAGCTCGACTACTGCCAGGACATCCCGCCGGGCAAATCCCTGGACATCGACGTCAAGTACTACCTGCCGATCACAGGGCCCGCGAACACCACGGTCAAGATCGGCGACAAGGAGTACGGCGTCACCGGTGACCAGCGCCGCGGCACCGACACCGTGGAGCCCCCGGCCCCGGCGGCCGGTGGCTGCCCCGCCGTCGACTGGAAGCCCGGCAAGACGTACACCCCGGCGGCCGGCCGTCTGTGGGGCGCGTTCGACAAGGGCGACAAGGGCTGGCAGTTCGAGTACCAGCAGATGAACATGGACCACTTCCCCGACCAGTCACGGGTCCATCTCGTCTCCCCCTCCACGACCAACCCCAACCAGTTCTGGCAGGTCAAGGACGTCGGCGACGGCTGGTACACCATCGGCAACGGTGACAGGTGCCTCACCGCCACCGACCCCGGCAAGGACCTCGCCACCCGGGACTGCGGCGACGGCGAACAGCAGCGCTGGCGCTTCGTCCCCGTCAACGACGACGGCACCGAGGGTTCGCCCGGTGGTCCGAAGCACGGCAAGCTGTTCAAACTGCGCGCCGCCACCGGACAGGAGGCCGAAGCCGCCAACGGCGACAACGACCACGAGACCCACATCCTGACCGGCGACCCCAAGCGTGCCACCGGCGCCTACGTCAAGCACGACGGCTTCTACTGGTACGCCCAGTGGTACACCACCACAGAACCGGGCAAGGCCGAGGCCGACGGCAGCCGCCCCTGGAAGAAGCTCGGCCCCACGCCGTAGCTCCGCACAGGGGTTCATGAACGCCGTATGGCGGTCCCGTTGCAAGCCGGGTCGCGGCCTTGAGAGAGGTCGCGGCCCGGCCTACGGTCGAGGACAAGAGAGCACAGCTTGGCCGTGTGCCCGAGTGGTTTAGGGATTCGCCTGCAAAGCGAAGCACACCGGTTCGATTCCGGTCACGGCCTCCACGTCCGAGCATGGCCCGGCGGGCGGCGCCTACAGGGCGCTGCCCGCCTTCCACTGGTCCCACGGCACGTTCCAGTCGCCGTACCCGTTCCCCGCGGCCACCGTGTCCGTGGAGCCGGTGACGCGGATGACGTCCCCGGGGATCACCTCTTCGTAGAAGCGCCGCGCCGTGCCGTCCGTGGCGAGGCCTATGCAGCCGTGCGTCACGTTGGTGTTCCCCGCGAACGTGTTGGCCTTCGGGTTCTGGTGGAGGTACGTCCCCGACGTCGTCAGGTGCACCGCGTAGTCGTAGTAGCCCTTGTACGCGTCTCCGTAGCCGACGGTCCGGGAGTCCATGAGGACGCGGCGCTGCTTGTCGGAGACGACCATCGTGCCGTTCCAGGTGTCCATGCCCGGGGCGCCCGCCGTGATGGGCACGCGCCGCGTCGCACCGGCCTTCACGACCGTCATGGTGTGCTTGCGCACGTCCACCGTGGCCACCAGGGAGCGGCCCACCGTGACGGTCCTGTCGATGGCCTTGCCCGCCCGGACGGTGATCTTCGTGCCGGGCTTCCAGTAGGTCTCGGGGCGGTAGTCGATCCGCTGGCCCTCGTGCAGGTTGCGGTCCTTGACCCAGCTCCAGGAGCCGGTGGTGCCGTTGTCCGTGGTGACCTTCAGGCGCCTCTCCACCGCCGCGCGCTCCGCCGCCGGGACGGGGCGCGCGAACGTCACCGACACCGGCATGCCGACGCCGACCGTCTGGCCGTCGAAGACGTTGACCTTTGCGCCCTCGCGCAGCGCCTCCGGCAGCGGCTTCGCGCGCGGGGACGGCTTGGCCGCCGGGGCCGCCGCGGCCGGCTTGTCGCCCGTGCCGCCGCCCGTGCCGCCCTCGCCCCCGCCGCCGCCGAGGCCGCAGCCCGTGAGCAGCAGGGCGCCGAGCGCCGCCGCCGCTCCCCCGCGCCCCCAGATCCGGGCGTTGCCCCTGGTCCCGCGCTGTCCCCTGGTTCCCTTGTTTCCCCTGGTCAACAGAGCCCCCCTGTGTGGTGTGCTTCGATGTACGCGATCTGTACGCATGCCAGGGGTCACCGGGTTGCATGGCGTACGAGAAACTTTTCGGGACGTCGTCGGGACGTTTCCGGGACGCTCGGGGGCGGCATGACGGAGGACGAGTTCGACGCGTTCTACGCGTCGGCGTTCCCCCGCGTCGTCGGCCAGGTGTACGCCTTCACCGGTGACCACGGGCAGGCCCAGGACGTCGTCCAGGAGGCGTTCGTCCGCGCGTGGGACCGGCGGCGCGACTTCCTCGCCACCCAGGCGCCTGAGGCGTGGATCCGTACGGTCGCCATGCGGCTCGCCGTCAGCCACTGGCGGCGGGCCCGGCGCTGGCTCGACCTCGTGCGCCGCACGCCGCCGCCCGAGCACGCGCCGGGCCCCGGCCCCGAACACCTCGCCCTCGTGCACGCCCTGCGGCAGCTCCCCGAGGCGCAGCGCCTCGCGATCGTGCTGCACCACCTGTGCGACCTCAGCGTGGAGCAGGTGGCCGCGGAGACCGGTGCCCCCACGGGGACGGTCAAGGCCCGCCTCGCGCGCGGCCGCGCGGCCCTCGCCCGGATCCTGTCGGCGAGCGAGAACGACGCCCTCGGCGGGCCGCCCAGCGAGAAGGAGACCGGCCGTGTCCGATGACCTGTCCCGCGAGCCGTCCGCCCACGAGATGCCCACCCCTGGAGTGTCCGACCCCGAGATGCCCACTCCCGGGGTGTCCGATCCCGAGATGCCCGTCCCGGAGTTGTCCGCCTCCCTCCGGTCGCTCGCCGGAAGCGGCGCCGCGCCCGCGCCCATGGCCGGGGCCCAGGTCCGGCGCCGCGCCGTGGCCCGGCGGCGGCGCCGGCACGCCGCCCTCGCGGGGGGCGCCGCCGTCGCCGTGGCCGCCCTCACGTTCGGCCTCACCAGTGCCATCGGCGGCGGCTCCGACGCCCGGCCCGCGCCGCCCGCCGCGCCCAGTACGCGCTCCGCGGCGCCCGCCGCCACCGTCGACCTCGGCGCGCGCACGCTGACCCTGGACGGGCGGCGCGTGCCCGTGTCCTCCGGGAGCACCGCCCACCCGACGCGGACCGGTCGCATGACGGTCGTCGCCAAGCACCGGGTGAAGCGGCTCACCAGTGAGTCGGTGGGGCTCGGGGACGAGTACGACGTGAAGTTGCCGTGGGTCGTGGAGCTGCGGGGGCCCGACGGGCGGGCCGACTTCATCCTCGCGATGACGTACGCGGAGGGGGCGCCGGGCGCCCGGGACTCCACCCGGGGGGCGATCGGGCTTCGGTCCGCGGATGCCCGGTGGGTGTACGAGCGGTTGCCGGTGGGCGCGGTGGTGACGGTGCGGGGGTAGGGCCCTGCCGGGGGCTCCCCGGGGCCGGGAGGGCTGACAACACAAATATGGGGCGGCTCCAACCGGAGCCGCCCTTTGCGCGTCTTCAGAGTGTGAGGCCGTCAGCCCCAGCCGGTGTCGTTGTCATCCCCCATGACGTCTCTCCCCCGTAACGAGTCGGATCGTGCGGTGAATGGTTCGGGACTCTTCGATGGTGCCTCGCAACTCGCCCGATTTAAAAGGGATTTATGGCGTCATGGGTCAGCTGGAACGCCCTCGGGACCGGTCCGAGACATTCCGCACTCAGGCCACCGCCGCCTCGCCCAGGCGTGCGAGGATCGCCGACACCGTCTGATCCACCGTCAACTCCGAGCTGTCCAGCCACAGTCCGATGCGCGGGGTCTCGGCGCGCAGGCCGCTGTCGAGGGCCTCGACGGTCCACTCGCCGTAGCCGGTCTTGGCACGGGCGGCCTCGCGGGCGGTGACCGCTTCGGGGCGCGGGGCGAGGACGACGACGTACAGGGGACGGGTCCGCACCAGGTCGACGTAGCGCTTCAGCTCGGGGCCGAGGACGACGTCCTGGACGATCGCGGTGAAGCCCGCGGCGGCGTACGCGTCGGCCGCGGCCGCCGACAGGCCGTAGCGGAGCCTCAGTTGGGCCTCGGCCTCGCCGCCCGCGCCGGGCTCGTACTCCTCGCGGCCGGAGACGATCATGCGGCGGAACACGTCACCGCGCACGTGCGCCGCGCGCGGCAGGCGCTCCGCGAGGGCCTGCGCGACCGTGGACTTGCCCGCCGCCATGATGCCGGTGATGAGGACGACGCCCTCGACGCCGTCGTCCGCGGTACCCGTCTGTGCGTTCACACGCGCGAACGTATCGCAGGGCGGGTCCGGCGTTCCTCCCCTTTTTCGCTGAGTGGAACGCGGGGTGGAACGCGGGGTGGAACGCGGCTCAGGCCAGTTCCGCCCCCACCGCGGCCTGCGGCCGGATCGGCAGCCGGTTCACGGGGCGGCCCGTCGCCGCCCGGACCGCGGACGCGATCGCGGCCGGGGACGTGACCACCGGCACCGCGCTGGCCGCCTTCGCGCCGAAGGGCGCCACGACGTCGCGCTCCTCGACGAGCTTGACGATGCGGATGTCCGGGGCGTCGAGAGAGGTCGGCAGGGCGTAGCCGGTCAGGTCCGGGTGGCGGACGATGCCGCGCGGGGTGCGCAGGTTCTCGGTGAGCGCCGCGCCGAGGCCCTGGGTGACGCCCGCCTCGATGCGGACCCGCAGCTGCGCGGGGTTGAGGATGCGGCCGACGTCCTGCGCGACCGCCAGCTCCACGACCCGGACCGAGCCGATCTCGATGTCCACGTCCACGACCGCGCGGATCGCGCAGAAGGCCATGCCCACGAAGGCGTCGCCCTGCCCGTCGGCGTCGAGCGGCTCGGTGGGGTGCGGGCGGCACTGGGCCGTGGCCCACAGCTCCTTGCCCTCCATCGCCTCCTCCACGGTCGTGGAGAGGACCCCGTCGTACGAGGTGATCTTGCCGTCGGTGATCTGGAGCAGCTCCGTGGACATGCCGAACTTGTGCGCCAGGGGCTGGAGCAGCTGGGTGCGGACCATCTTCGCGGCCCGCTCCACCGCCCCGCCCGACACCCAGGTGTGGCGGCCGTGGCAGCTCGGGCCCGCCGGGGGCTGGTCGGTGTCCACGGGGGCCACGCGCACGTCGTCGATGCCGAGGGTCTCCTGGACGATCTGGCGGGCGAGCGTCGTGAAGCCCTGGCCGGTCTCGACGGCCGCGCAGATGACCGTCGCCACGCCGTCGTGGACCTTCACGGTGGCCGTGGAGACCTCGTCGGTGCCCTCCGCGCCGAGGAGCTGGACCATGCCGAGGCCGTAGCCGACGCCGCGCCGCACGGCGGCCGGTTCGCCCGCGCCCTCGGGGCCGCCGGGCAGCAGCCACTCCTCCGGGGGGGTGTCCTTCGGCAGCTCCGGCAACGGGAAGTCCCGTACGGCCGTGAGGAGTTCGGCCGTCGGGGCCGGGCACGTCACGGTCTGCCCGGTGGGCAGGACGTCGCCGGTCGCCATCGCGTTGCGCAGCCGCACCTCGGCCGGGTCGATCCCCAGCTTCTTGGCGAGCTTGTCCATCTGCGCCTCGTACGCCGCGCAGACCTGGAAGGCGCCCTCGCCGCGCACGTGGCCGGACGGCGGGTTGTTCGTGCGCACCACCCAGCCCTCGATGAAGGCGTTCGGGACGACGTACGGGCCGCAGGCGAAGGACACGGCGGCGGCGAGCACCTGCGCCGAGGTGTCCGCGTACGCGCCCCCGTCGAGCAGGATCTGCGCCTCCACCTTCACCAACTTGCCCTCCGCGTCCGCGTGGTGGCGGTAGCGAAGGAGCGTCGGGTGGCGGTGGGCGTGGCCGAGGAAGGACTCCTCGCGGGTCGCGGTGAGCTTGACCGGGCAGCCCGTCTTCAGCGCGAGCAGGCCGAGCGGCAGCTGGAAGCCCGGGTCCTCGCGGTCGGCGGTGGCGCCGGGCACGCCCGTGACGACGACCTTCACGAGGTCCTGCGCGAGGCCGTAGACGGCGGCCGCCCGGTCGCGGTCGCCGTGCGGGTCGGTGGAGGCGACGTACAGCTCGACGCCGCCGTCCGGGCGCGGCACCGCGAGGCCCGCCTCCGCGCCGATCGGCGCCGGGTCCTGGCGGCCGATGCGGTACAGGCCCTCGACGACGACCTCGCCGGTCGCCTCCGGGTCGCCGTGGCGCAGCGGGATGTGGCGGATCAGATTGCCGTCCGGGTGCAGCGGCGGCGCCTCGAAGGCCTGCTCCGGGTCGGTGACCGGGTCGAGCGCCTCGTACTCGACGATGATCGCGGCGGCGGCCATCCGCGCGGTGTCCGGGTGGTCGGCGGCGACGGCGGCGATGGGCTCGCCGTGGTGGCGCACGACCTCGGAGGCGAAGACCGGCCGGTCGGCGCTCCCGCGGCCGTGCCGGACCGCGCCGGGCACGTCCTCGTGCGTGACGACCGCGCGGACGCCCGGCAGCTCGCGCGCGTGGGTGGTGTCGATGGACACCACGCGCGCGTGCGCGTGCGGAGAGCGCAGCACCGCCGCCCACAGCAGGCCCTCGGCCCACAGGTCGGCGGCGTAGGGGAAGGTGCCCTCCGTCTTGGCCCTGATGTCGGCCGACGGCAGCGAGGAGCCGATGCCGTGCGGCAGTTGCTCGGCCCCTCCGGGGGTGGTGACGGCTTCGTTGGTCACGCCGGTCACGCCTGGTCTCCGTCCTGCCCGTACGGGCCCGCCTGGTGCGGGATGTGCGGCTGCCCGGCGGTCTGCTCGTCCTGCTCCTGCTCGGCGGCGCCCTTGGCCGCGCGCTCGGCGACGACGTCGCGCACCGCGTCGAGCACGCCGCGGTAGCCCGAGCAGCGGCACAGGTTGCCGCACAGGGCGCGGCGGGTCTCCAGCTCGCTGGGCGCGGGGTTGCCCTCCAGGAGGTCGTGCAGCGTCATGGCCATGCCCGGGACGCAGAAGCCGCACTGCACGGCGCCGCAGTTGGCGAGCGCCCGCTGGACGTCGGAGGGCTGCCCGTCGGCGGCGAGGCCCTCGACGGTGCGCACCTCGCTGCCCGCGGTGGTGGCGGCGGGGACCAGGCAGGAGGCCACGAGGCGGCCGTCCACCTGGACATTGCAGGCCCCGCACTCGCCCTGCGAGCAGCCGTCCTTCGCGCCCGCGAGGCCGAGCCGCTCGCGCAGCACGTACAGCAGCGACTCGCCGATCCACGCCTCGGTGACGGGCCGGTCGGCGCCGTTGACGCGCAGGACGTAGGAGACGAGGGGGTGTTCGTCGTGGAGGGGCTGCGGCGGACCGGCCCCGGCTTCGGGCTGCTCGGCCTCGATCTCGACCGCGGCCTCGACCTCGGCGTCGGCCTGCGGGTGCCGCTCGGGCTCCGGCTCCGGCTCAGCCTCCGCCTCCGTCACCTGGACGTCGGTGGCTGCCTCGACCACGGTCTCGGTCGCGGTCTCGACCGCGGTCTCGGCTTCGACCTCGGCCGGAGGGATTGCCTCCGATTCCGGCGCGGGGGCGGGCTCCGGGGCGGGCTCGGGCTCGACCGGCTCGGGCTCGGCCTCGGGGGCCGGGGCTTCGGCGGACTCCTCGGGGGCGGGCTCGGGCTCCGGGACCGCCGACGGCTGCGGCTCGGGCACGGCGGCCACGGGCTCCGGGGCGATCACGGACTCCGGAGCGGACACCGGCTGCGACTCGGGGACCACCAAGGGCTCCGGGGCCACCAACGGCTCCGGGGCCACCAGCGGCTGCGGCTCCGCCGCCTCCTCCGGTACGCCGCCCCGGGGGCCGAGCGACCCGTCCGGGCGCCGCTCGACGACGAACAGCTTGGCCGTCCGCTCGAAGGGGGTCTCCTCGGCGGCGGGCGGCTCCACAGGGGGCTGCTCGACAGGGGGCTGCTCGACCACGGGCTGGTCGAGCAAGTGCGCCCAGGGCGCGGGCGCACCGCCGGGCAGCGTGGCGGGCGGCGTACCGCCCCACTGCTGCGCGAGGGACGACGCGGTGAACTCGCCCGATTCGTCCGGAAGATCGCCATTCGCCACGGGAATGGACCACTGCCCGGTCACGTCATGAGCGGCAGGCGCGGGCGCGTGCGGGTGCCCCGGAGCGGGCTGCGGCTCCGGCGTCGCCGCCTCCGGGAAGGTCCACTGGCCGGTGGCCCGCGGGTCGTAGGCGTCCTGGACGTGCTGCTCGTACGGATCGTGCGGGCCGTGCGGGTCGCGGACCGGCTCGCCGTACGCCTCGTGGAACCCGGCTCCGGCCCCCGCGGCGGGGTCCGGCCAGCCCGCGACCGGGGCGTCGCCGGTCGCGGGCGCGGCTCCGGTGATCTCCGGGGGCAGCACCCACACGCCCGTGGCGGCCGGGTCGGTGGCGTCCGCGGCCGTCGGCGCGACCGTTATCTGCGGCGGTACGTAGCCGTGTCCGGGGGCGGCGAGCGGCGTGCTCACCGCGTCGACAGCGCCCTCGGGGAGCTGCACGAACGCCGTGGCGTCGGCGTCGTACTCGCCCTGCGGGTGCGGCTGCCAGCCGCCGCCCGCCCCGTTCCTCTGAGCGTCGGTCACGACAGCGCCCTCCCCAGTGCTCGTCGGGCCAGCGCGGCGACGGTGCGCCGCAAGTGCAGTACGGCGGGCGGATGCGGCCGCTCGCTGCCGTCCTCGGCGGGCGGCTGGTCCGGGATGCAGGCCGCGGCCACGTACTCACCGAACGCCGTCAGGGCATCCGGCACGAGCCCGCGCTCGCCGTCCCAGTCGATGAGCCCGGCCACCCACTGCTCCGCCTCCAGGGGGCGCAGGGGCATGGGCGCGATCGCCCCCACCGCGCATCGCACGCCCCGGCGCGCGGGGTCGAGGACCAGCGCGACGGACGCGATGGCGCGGCCGGGCCCGGTCCGGCCCGTGGCCTTCAGGAAGACCTGGGGGGCGTGCAGCAGCGGTACGCGGACAAATCCGATGAGTTCGCCGGGGTTCAGCATCTCCATGCCCGCGAGCAGGTGCGAGACCGGGACCTCGCGGCGCGAACCGCCGGGGCCCACGATGATCAACACGGCTTCGAGCGCGGCGAGTACGGGCAGCGAGTCACCGGCGGGGGCGGCGGACGCGATGTTGCCGCCGAGGGTGCCCGCGTTGCGGATCTGGGGCGGCCCGGCGGCGCGCGCGGCCGCGGCGAGCGCCGGGATGAGCGCCGCGAAGTCCGGACGCCCCATGCGCGCGTGCGTGAGCCCTGCGCCGAGCAGGGCGTGTCCGTCCTGGTACTGCCAGCCGCGGATCTCGCTGATGCGGCCGAGGCCGACGAGGGCCGCGGGGCGCAGCAGGCCGGCGTTGACCGACGACATCAGGTCCGTGCCGCCCGCGACGGGCACGGCGGCGGGCACGGCGGCGAGCGCCGCGACGGCCTCGTCGAGCGTGGCGGGCAGCGACACAGACTGCGCCCCCTGCGCCGCCCGCGGTGCGTGCGTGGTCAAAACCGGCTGCCCCTTCCCGATGGCCCGGCCGCTTGCGTGCCGTGCCCACCGTTACGCCTGTTCCGCCGTACGGTACGTGCTCACAACCCGGACGTGGCAACTCTGGCACATCTTCACCGGGCCCCGGCGCGGGGGTCCGCTAGGAGACGTTCGTCCGCAGACCTGGGGGATATGCCGTTTTCGCACTCCCTCGCCCGTCAGCGGGAATTGCCATCTTCGGTGAGCCTTGTACGGCTTTCTCCTGGCGGCCCACAGTCGCAGGGCGGACCGCCAGGAGCACGTGCGCGGGGCGGACCTCACACGATTGGGGGCGCCCCCTCGATCGGGCGTCCGAACACGCCGGGGCGCTGCTGCCAGGGCAGCGGACCGCCCGGCGGGCGGTAGCCCACGCCGAGGGCGTCAAGTCGTGCGTAGTGGGCCGTCATTCGCTCCTCGAAGCCCTCGAAGTCGCGCTCGGCGGACGCGGGGAGCCGGCTCCAGGCGACCTCCGAGAGCGCCGCGAGCCTGGGGAAGACCTGGTAGTCGACGCGCCCTTCGTTCTCCATCACCTCGGTCCACACGTTGGCCTGGGTGCCGAGCACGTGCTCGGCCTCCTCGGCGGTGAGCTTGTCCGGCACCGGCTCGAAGCGGTAGACGTCCTCCAGGGTGCGCACCCAGCCGATGGGCACCGGCTCGTCGGCGCCGCCGTGCTGACGGTGGTCCAGATACACGTGCTGCTCGGGGCACATGACGACGTCGTGGCCCGCCTTGGCCGCCGCGATGCCGCCGCCGTACCCGCGCCAGGAGGACACGGCCGCGCCCTCGGCGAGCCCGCCCTCCAGGATCTCGTCCCAGCCGATGAGCCGACGCCCGCGCGCGGCCAGCCACTTGTCGAAGTGCCGGATGAACCAGCTCTGCAGCTCGTCCTCGTTGCTGACCCCGAGGCGCTCGATGTTCTCCTGCGCGACCTGGGAGTCCTTCCACTGCTCCTTGGGGCACTCGTCGCCGCCGACGTGGATGAACGTCGACGGGAACAGCTCCAGGACCTCCTCGAAGACCCCTTCGTAGAAGCGGAGGGTGCCCTCGGTGGGCGCGAGCACGTTCGGCGTGACGCCCCAGTTGTCCCAGACGGTCAGCGCGTTCGTGTCGATGACGTCGGCGTTGCCGAGTTCCGGATAGGCGGCGATGGCGGCCTGCGAGTGCCCCGGAACCTCGATCTCCGGTACGACGGTGATGTGCCGCGCGGCCGCGTACGCGACGATCTCGCGGATGTCGTCCTGGGTGTAGAAGCCGCCGTGCGGGTTCTCGTTCCACAAGTCCGACTGGCGGTGGCCCCACTTGGTGCGCGACCGCCACGCGCCCACCTCGGTGAGCCGGGGGTAGCGCTTGATCTCCAGGCGCCAGCCCTGGTCGTCGGTGAGGTGGAAGTGGAAGACGTTCAGCTTGTGCGCGGCGAGCAGGTCCAGATAGCGCAGGACCCCCTCCTTGGACATGAAGTGCCGCGACACGTCGAGCATCATGCCGCGCCAGCCGAACCGGGGGGCGTCCTCGACGACGCCCTCGGGGAGGCTGAGTACGGCGTCCCCCGCGATCGGGGCCCGGCGGAACGCTTCCGGGCCGAGGAGTTGGCGCAGGGTCTGCGCGCCCCAGAAGACGCCGGCGGGGCCGCCGCCGCGGAGTTCGACGCGGTCGGCGGTGACGGTGAGGCGGTACGCCTCGGCCGCCAGCTGCCCGCCCTCGTCGTCGACGCGCAGGACTATGGTGCCCGGCTCGGTCTCCGCGCCCGGCGCGAGCGGGAGTTGGAACGCGGCGCCCAGCGTCGCGCGCAGCCAGCGCTCGGTGGACTCGGTACCCGGGCCCGCCCAGAGCGTGGTCGACCCGTCGACGGTGAAGCCGGTGCCGCCCTGCGTGGCCTCGGCGCGCGAGGGCGCCGGGATCAGTTGCTCGAAGGTCATGGGGAGGAGGCTGCCACGGCATTGCACGGGGCAAAAGAGCCTTTGCGGCATATGCAACGGAGGCTGGCCCCTGGGCCTTGAGCGGCCATCAGCGCTGCGCGCTTCGTCCTCAAACACCGGACGGGCTGAAACACCCCCACCGGGAGACCCGACCAGGCCCTGACATGCGTGAGCCCCCGGCGCACGGTCAGGCGCGGCGGGGGCTCGCGGAGGTCGACAGAGCTGGAGAACGGCTACTTCTTGCCGCCGTCCTTGCCGCCCTTGTCCTTGTCGCCGCCGGCGCCCATGGACTCGTAGATCTCCTTGCACATGGGACAGACGGGATACTTCTTCGGGTCGCGGCCGGGGACCCACACCTTGCCGCAGAGCGCCACGACGGGGGTCCCGTCGAGCGCGCTCGCCATGATCTTGTCCTTCTGGACGTAGTGCGCATAGCGCTCGTGGTCGCCGTCACCGTGCGACACCTGCGGCGTCGGCTCTACGAGGGTCCCCGTACCTGCCCCGCGCTCGGGCTCGGGCTCAAGAGTGCTCATAGGTGCCAAGGGTACTCACGCCCGGCGCGTCCTGGCAGCGCCTGTCGGCTCCGCGGGGGCCGCGCCCGGCCACCAGGTGCACGGCCAGACCCAGGGCCGCGACCCCGGCCGCCGCCCAGGGCAGCGCGCCCGCGCCGAGGCCCGCCGACAGGGCGAGTCCCGCGACGCCCGAGCCGACCGCGCTGCCCAGGTAGAGGGCGGAGTTGTTCAGGGCGAGGGCCACCGTGCCGCGCTCGGCGCCGATCGCCAACAGGCGGTGCTGCTGCGGCACCTGGAAGGCCCAGCCCGCGGCGCCCCAGACCACGAGCGCGGGGAAGGCCCCGGCACCCAGGAGCGGAAGGGAGGCTTCCGACACCACGAGGAGCGCCGTCACGCCCGTCACCAGGGCGAGCACCCGGCCCGTGCGGTCCACGAGCGGGCCCGCGAGGACGCTGCCGAGCACCCCGCCGATGCCCCACGCCCACAGGTACGGCGCCACGTCGCCCTCGCCGACGCCGCCCACCGCTTCCAGGACGGGCGCGAGGTAGGTGTACAGGCCGAGGCTCGACACGGCCCCCAGGAAGGACACGCTCACCACGGGAAGGACGGCCCGGTCGGTGAGCGCCCCGAGCCGCGCCCGCACCGGCACGGCGGGCGGGGCGGGGATCTCGGGCAGGCCCACCGCGAGGCCCGCGAGGGCGACCGCGCCGAGCCCCGTCACCAGCCACATGGTCGAGCGCCACGAGGTGTGGTCGGCGAGCAGCACGCCGAGGGGCACGCCGAGCACCGTGCCCGAGCTCATCCCGCCCATCACCAGGGCGAGCGCCCGGCCGCGCCGCTCGGGTCCGGCGAGCGTGGCGGCGGCCGCCGTGGAGAGCGCCGAGTACACCCCGGCCCCCGCGCCCGCCACCGCACGGGAGAGCAGCAGCACCGCGAGGCCGGGCGCGAGCGCGGTCAGGGCGTTGCCCACCGTGAACACGGAAAGGGCGGCGATGATCAGCATCCGCGGCCGCGCCCCCGCGGACAGGCCCGCGACGAGCGGCGCGCTCACCGCGTACGCGAGCGTGAAGACGGTCACCATCTGCCCGGCGAGGGACACGGTCGTGTCCAGGTCGTCCGCGACCACGGGCAGCAGGCCCGCCATCACATACGCGTCGAGCCCCAGCGTGAAGGCCCCCAGCATCAACAGCCAGATCTTCCGCACGGGTCACCAGCTCCCTTCGTTCCCGGTCGGTCCGTCGTCCGGACGGAAACGTAGGCAGTCTCCGGTTCGGCGGGGAAATGCCCGCCACGGTGCGTTTATGCTCGGGCGGCATGGATGATCTGGGTCCCCTCGACACCGTGGAACTGCGGCATCTGCGCGGCTTCCTCGCCGTCGCCGACGAGCTGAGCTTCACGCACGCCGCGGCCGCGCTCGGCATCGGACAGCCCGCCCTCACCCGGACCGTGCGGGCCCTCGAGGAGGCCGTCGGCACCCGTCTTCTCGACCGCACCACGCGCCACGTGGAGCTCACCGACGCCGGACGGCGCCTGCGCGACGAGCTCGCGCCGCTGCTCACCCGGCTCGGCGCCGCGCTGCGCGCCCCGGGCGCCGGGCGGCCGGTCCTCCGGCTCGGCTTCACCTCGATGCTTCCGGAGGTCTGCGGACCGCTCACCACCGCGTTCAAGGCGTCGTCCGGCGCGCTGGTGCGCCTGGTGCGGCGCGACGAGCCGCTGGCGGGGCTCACCTCGGGCGCCTGCGACGTGGCGGTCGTCCGCGGCGACCTGCCGCCCGGGGCCGAGGTGCGCGGCCGGGTGCTGCTGCGCGAGCCGCGCGTCGCCGTCGTGGCCCGCGGCTCCGGTGCCTTCGCGGGCCGCCGCGTCGTCGACTGGGCGGAGCTGGCCGCGCACCCGCTGGTCGTGAACACCGTCACCGGCACCACGCGCCCCGACCTGTGGCCCGCGGACCGCCGCCCCCGGCTCGCCTGCACCGCCGACAACTTCGACGAGTGGCTGGAGGCCGTCGCCGCCGACCACGGCGTCGGCGTTGCCCCGGAGCCGGTGGCCCGCCGGTACGCCCACCCGGGCCTGCGCTATCTGCGCCTGAAGAACGCGCCGCCGGTCACCGTCCACCTGGCCGTCCCGGCCCGCGATCCGCACCCGCTCGCCGAGCGGTACCTGCGGGAGTGCGCCGGGCGGGCGGCCGCCGTCTGACCGGGCGGGCGCCGGGTCAGTTCAGCGACGGGTCGTCCGGATACGTCGCCACCATCGCGAGCTCGCTGCGCTGGCGCCGCAGCACGGACCGCCACAGCCGCTCGGGGTCGGGCGACGAGACGTCGCCCGGCTCGGACTCGACCACGTACCACGCACCCTCGACCAGTTCGTCCTCCAGCTGGCCCGGGCCCCAGCCCGCGTACCCCGCGAAGATCCGCAGGGAGCCGAGCGCCGCGGCGAGCAGCTCCGGCGGGGCCTCCAGGTCGACCAGGCCGATCGCGCCGTGCACCCGCCGGAAGCCGATGGGGTCGTCGCGCCCCGGGCGCCGCCGGGAGCGCGCGGCGGCCCCCTCGTCGCCGGGGATCACCGCGACGCCGAGCGCCGAGTCGAGGGAGACCGGGCCGCCCTGGAAGACCACGCCCGGCGCGCCCGCGAGATCGCCCCAGCCCTCCAGGATGTCGCCGACGCCCACCGGGGTCGGGCGGTTGAGGACCACGCCCAGGGAGCCCTCCTCGTCGTGGTCGAGGAGCAGCACCACCGCACGGTCGAAATTGGGGTCCGACAGGGCCGGCGTGGCCACGAGCAACCGCCCTGTGAGCGAGGACACCTCGGTCATGCCAGACATGATCCCGCATCTTGGGCCCGCGCGGGGAGGCAATGGGCCTACGGAAGTGCGCCCAGTTCAGGGCGTACGCGGGCGGCTCGGACGGCGCGCGGGGAAGGTGACCCTGAGCGTCCGGTTCCGCACGGTTCGTGTTGTAGCGGAGTCATGACGTGCTTGTGCCCCCTCGGACCTACGGACGGGGGCCGGGCGGCCATTACGCTTTCCCTTTGATCCCCCCGTCCACCTCATCGGAACGCGAGATTCATGACCGTCACCGACGATGTCCTGCTTGTCCACGGCGGAACCCCCCTCGAGGGTGAGATCCGTGTCCGCGGCGCGAAGAACCTCGTGCCCAAGGCCATGGTCGCCGCGCTGCTCGGCAGCGCTCCGAGCCGCCTGCGCAACGTTCCCGACATCCGCGACGTCCGTGTCGTACGCGGCCTGCTGCAACTGCACGGCGTGACGGTCCGCCCGGGCGAGGAGCCGGGCGAGCTGGTGCTCGACCCCTCGCATGTGGAAAGTGCGAACGTCGCGGACATCGACGCGCACGCGGGCTCCTCGCGGATCCCGATCCTGTTCTGCGGCCCGCTCCTGCACCGCCTCGGCCACGCCTTCATCCCGGGCCTCGGCGGCTGCGACATCGGCGGCCGGCCGATCGACTTCCACTTCGAGGTGCTCCGCCAGTTCGGCGCGACCATCGAGAAGCGCGAGGGCGGCCAGTACCTGGAGGCCCCGCAGCGCCTGCGCGGCACCAAGATCCGTCTGCCGTACCCCTCCGTGGGCGCCACCGAGCAGGTCCTGCTCACGGCCGTGCTCGCCGAGGGTGTGACGGAGCTCTCGAACGCCGCGGTCGAGCCGGAGATCGAGGACCTGATCTGCGTCCTGCAGAAAATGGGCGCGATCATCGCCATGGACACGGACCGGACCATACGGATCACCGGTGTCGACAGCCTCGGCGGCTACAACCACCACGCCCTGTCGGACCGTCTGGAGGCCGCCTCCTGGGCTTCCGCGGCCCTGGCGACCGAAGGCAACATCTACGTCCGCGGCGCCCAGCAGCGCTCGATGATGACCTTCCTGAACACGTACCGGAAGGTCGGTGGCGCCTTCGAGATCGACGACGAGGGCATCCGCTTCTGGCACCCCGGCGGCCAGCTGAAGTCCATCGCCCTGGAGACGGACGTCCACCCCGGCTTCCAGACCGACTGGCAGCAGCCGCTGGTCGTCGCCCTGACGCAGGCGACGGGCCTGTCCATCGTCCACGAGACGGTCTACGAGTCCCGGCTCGGCTTCACCTCGGCGCTGAACCAGATGGGCGCCCACATCCAGCTCTACCGCGAGTGCCTCGGCGGCTCCGACTGCCGCTTCGGCCAGCGCAACTTCCTGCACTCCGCGGTCGTCAGCGGCCCCACGAAGCTGCAGGGCGCCGATCTGGTCATTCCCGACCTGCGCGGCGGCTTCTCGTATCTGATCGCCGCGCTCGCCGCCCAGGGCACGTCCCGGGTGCACGGCATCGACCTGATCAACCGCGGCTACGAGAACTTCATGGACAAGCTCCAGGAGCTCGGCGCGAAGGTCGAGCTTCCGGGCAAGCCTGTGGGCTAGCCGCCCTGCTGGACCGGTCTGGGGCGCTCACCCTGCGCGGGTGGGCGCCCTTCGGGGTTTCCTGGCGTCTTTCGACTGCTGCGCCGTCGTGGCTGGTCGCGCAGTTCCCCGCGCCCCTGCGGGGCATGCCGAAGGGGCGGCCGCCCGCAACGGGTGGCCGCCCCTTCTGCGTACCGAATGAGCCTCAGGGCTGCAGACGGACTTACTTGCCCTTGGCGGCTTCCTTGAGCTTGCTGCCCGCGGAGACCTTGACGCTGTAACCGGCCGGGATGTTGATCGGCTCGCCGGTCTGCGGGTTGCGGGCGGTGCGAGCGGCACGGTGGGTGCGCTCGAAGGTCAGGAAGCCGGGGATGGTGACCTTCTCGTCGCCCTTGGCAACGATCTCGCCGACGGTCTCGGCGAACGCGGCCAGCACGGCGTCGGCGTCCTTGCGGGTCACCTCGGCGCGGTCGGCCAGCGCGGCCACCAGCTCACTGCGGTTCATGTTTGTACTCCCGTGTTCTTCTTGCCGTTGAGGCGTGCCACGCGGCGGAGCCGCATGTTAGGCAACAGCGAAGCCGATGCTGCCAGGGTCTCGGTCAGGCCCAGGACCCGGGTCTTGGTCAGACCCTCGCGCCCAGAGACGCATCCTGCCCCCACCTGCGGCGGGAAAGCCAATCCGGCACCCCTGGGAGTCACACGAAAAGCGCCCATTTCGTCTAGGTGCCTCGAAATGGTGACGCTCCGTCCGCTCCCGGAGCCGTGCCGCAGGGCATGCGGGCCTGGTCAGGGCGGCGCGGACCCTCAGGCCCGTGCCCAGGCCACCCTAGAGGCCCGCTGAGGGCGGTGTTCCACGACGCGCCGTGCTGACGCGCCGTGGCACCTGTCACAGGCCGGGAAAGCGGCTCAGCCCGCCGCGCCCGCGGCCTTGGCCGCGGTGCGCACCGCTCCGGCGACGGCTCCCGCGACCTTGTCGTTGAAGACGCTCGGAATGATGTAGTTCGGGTTGAGCTCGTCCTCGGTCACCACGTCCGCGAGGGCGGTGGCGGCGGCCAGCATCATCTCGGTGTTGACCGTGCGCGACTGGGCGTCGAGCAGGCCGCGGAAGACGCCGGGGAAGACCAGGACGTTGTTGATCTGGTTCGGGAAGTCCGAACGCCCCGTGGCCACGACCGCGGCCGTCTGCCGGGCGATGGCCGGGTCGACCTCCGGGTCGGGGTTCGCGAGCGCGAACACGATGGCGCCTTCGGCCATGGCCGCGACGTCCTCGGCGCCGAGCACGTTCGGCGCGGAGACGCCGATGAACACGTCGGCGCCGCGCACGGCCTCCTTGAGGGTGCCGGTGATGCCCTCGGGGTTGGTGTTGTCGGCGATCCAGCGCAGCGGCGAATCGGCCGCGGCGTCCACCAGGTCCGCGCGGTCGGCGTGCACGACGCCGTGGATGTCGGCGACGACGGCGTGCTTGACGCCCGCGGCGAGCAGCAGCTTCAGGATGGCCGTACCGGCCGCGCCGGCGCCGGACATGACGACCCGTACGTCACCGATGTGCTTGCCGACCACGCGCAGGGCGTTGGTCAGCGCGGCGAGCACGACGATCGCGGTGCCGTGCTGGTCGTCGTGGAAGACGGGGATGTCGAGGGCCTCGCGGAGCCGGGCCTCGATCTCGAAGCAGCGGGGCGCGGAGATGTCCTCCAGGTTGATGCCCGCGAAGCCCGGGGCGATGGCCTTGACGATCTCGACGATCGCGTCGGTGTCCTGGGTGTCCAGGCAGAGCGGCCAGGCGTCGATGCCCGCGAAGCGCTTGAAGAGGGCGGCCTTGCCCTCCATGACGGGCAGCGCGGCCTTGGGGCCGATGTTGCCGAGGCCGAGGACGGCCGAGCCGTCCGTCACGACCGCGACGGAGTTGCGCTTGATGGTGAGGCGGCGGGCGTCCTCGGGGTTCTCGGCGATCGCCATGCACACGCGGGCCACGCCCGGGGTGTAGACCATGGAGAGGTCGTCGCGGTTGCGGATGGGGTGCTTGGACGCCATCTCGATCTTGCCGCCGAGGTGCATCAGGAACGTACGGTCGGAGACCTTGCCGAGGGTGACGCCCTCGATGCCGCGCAGCTTCTCGACGATCTCGTCGGCGTGCGCGGTGGACGTCGCGGCGATCGTGACGTCGATGCGCAGCTTCTCGTGGCCGGACGCCGTGACGTCGAGGCCGGTGACGGAGCCGCCGGAGGACTCCACGGCCGTGGTCAGCTGGGAGACCGCGGTTCCGCTCGCGGGCACCTCCAGCCTGACCGTCATCGAGTAGGAGACGCTGGGCGCCGTTGCCATGGCGGACTTCCTCTGCTTTCACCTTGTAGCTGTTGCCGTCCGATGGTCGCACCTACCCCTGAGTACGTGGTAGCCGCCCCGGATTGAGAACGTTTTGTTCACCGTAGTTTTGGAAAACTACTTCCACCATACGAGAAGTGGCAGGGTCCGGGGAAGAGGCGCGGACGTCGAGAGCGGGCGAAGAAAATCGGGAGCGGGCAAAGGAAAAGGTCCGCGTCACGGATGACGCGGACCTCTTCTCACGTTGAGTGACACCGACCCGCCATGCTCGCCTCGCGGCAAGTGGTCGCTCGTAGCGACGAAGGTTGGGCCCGGGGGCTTGGATCGAGCCGGTGCCACATCAACGGTAACAAACGAATCCCGTAAGGCAATTCCCGTAGCAGGGGGTCATTCCCGGAGCAGGTCCGGCACGCCGTCCGCGTCCGGCTCGTCGCGCTCGCCCGACAGGACCGTGAGCTGCTGGGTGGCACGGGTCAGCGCCACGTACAGGACGCGCAGGCCCGCCGGGGACTCGTCGGCGATCTCCGCGGGCGAGACGACGACCGTCGCGTCGTACTCCAGGCCCTTGGCCTCCAGGCTGCCGAGCGCGACGACGCGCTCGCCGAGCCCGGCGAGCCAGCGGGCCGCCTGCTCGCGGCGGTGCATGGCGACGACGACGCCCACGGTCCCCTCGACCTCGTCGAGCAGCCGGGCCGCCTCCTCGCGCACCGACCCGCCCAGGTCCTTGCCCCGGACGACGGCGAAGCGCGGCTCGACGCCCGTGGAGCGGACGGCGGACGGGGACTCCGAGCCGGGCATCGCCAGGGCCAGGACCTTGGCGGCGAGGTCGGCGATCTCGGCGGGGTTGCGGTAGTTGACGGTCAGCGTGAAGCGGCGGCGCGGGCGGGAGCCCAGGGCCTCGTCGCGGGCGGCGGCGGCCTCGTCCGGGTCGGACCAGGAGGACTGCGCGGGGTCGCCCACGACCGTCCAGGTGGCGTGGCGGCCGCGGCGGCCCACCATGCGCCACTGCATGGGGGTGAGGTCCTGTGCCTCGTCGACGATGACGTGCGCGTACTCGGTGCGCTCGGCGGCGAGGCGCTCGGCGCGCTCGCGCTGGGACTCCTCGCGCACGGGCATCAGCTCGTCGAGGCCCGTGAGCTGGTCGAGCGGGTCGAGGTCGCGCTTCTTCTTCGGCCGCGCGGGGGTGCCGAGGATCGCCTGGAGCTCGTCCAGGAGCGCGATGTCGTGCACGGAGTACGCCTCGCGGCGCAGCGAGCGGGCCAGCTTGCGCACCTCGCCCGGGTTGAGCACCCGGCGCGCCCAGCGGCCCAGGCGCTTCTCGTCGGCCATCGCGCCCAGGACGCCGCGGGGCGTGAGGACGGGCCACCAGGCGTCGAGGAACGCGATGAACGCGTCCTCGGTGGTGACGTCCTCGTCGAACGACGAGCGCAGTTCGGCGGCGAGTTCGGGGTCGCTGTGGCGGCCGGCCGCGCCCGACTTGTCCCAGAGCGCGTCCAGGAGGAGCTTGCGGGCCCGGGGGCGGAGGAGGTTGACCGGGGCGGTGCCGCCGAGCGCGTTGCGCCGGATGCGGGCCAGGTCGCCCGCCTCCAGCTCCAGACGGCGGCCGAAGGCCACCACGCGGAGCCTGGTGGGGGTGCCGGGCGCTGTCGGCGGGTGCGGGGCCACCGCGGCCACCGGTTCCATCGGGAACAGGGCGTCCTCGTCGACGGCCGGGGCCGGCGCGGGCGGGGTCTCCAGAGCCCCTCTGGCCGCCTTGCGGAGGATCTTCAGCATGCGCGACGAGCCCTTGACGCGGGCCACCGCGGGCGTGTCGTAGACCGTGGCGTCCACGCCGTCGACGAGGGAGCCGACCGCGCGGATGGCGACCTGCCCCTCCTCGCCGAGGGACGGCAGGACGCCCTCCGTGTAGGCGACGAGCAGCGGCGTCGGCGAGACGATGAGGATGCCGCCCGCGTAGCGGCGCCGGTCCTGGTAAAGGAGGTACGCGGCGCGGTGCAGCGCGACCGCCGTCTTGCCGGTGCCGGGGCCGCCCTCGACGTACGTCACGGACGCGGCGGGGGCCCGGATCACCATGTCCTGCTCGGCCTGGATGGACGCCACGATGTCCCGCATGGTGTGGCTGCGGGCCTGTCCGAGCGCGGCCATGAGCGCGCCGTCGCCGATGACGGGCAGCGCCTCGCCGCCCAGGTACGCCGTCAGTTCGGGGCGCATCAGGTCGTCCTCGACGCCGAGCACCTTGCGGCCCTTGGAGCGGATGACGCGCCGGCGCACGACCCGGCCGGGGTCCACGGGGGTGGAGCGGTAGAAGGGGGCGGCGGCGGGCGCGCGCCAGTCGATGACCAGCGGGGAGTAGTCCGCGTCCAGGACGCCGATGCGCCCGATGTGCAGGGTCTCGGCGATGTCGGCCCGCAGCCCCGACGCGTCCTCGCGGACCGCGCCCTCGGCGGGCTCGACCGCCGTGTAGGCGCCGTCCGGGCCCTTCTTGCCGTCCTTGCCGAGCAACAGGTCGATGCGGCCGAAGAGGAAGTCCTCGAACTCGTTGTTGAGGCGGTTGAGATGGATGCCCGCGCGGAAGACCTGCGCGTCGCGCTCGGCGAGCGCGCCCGGCGTACCGACCTGAGAACGCTGGGCGGCGTCGTTCATCAGGAACTCGGCCTCGTGGATCTTCTCCTCCAGGCGGCGGTAGACCTGGTCGAGGTGTTCCTGTTCGACGCTGATCTCGCGGTCGCGTACGTCGGCCACCGGGGCCCCTTTCCTGACGTGCTGCTGCTCGTACTGAGCAGCCGTCCACCGTACGCGAAAGGGGCCCCGCTTGTGCAGTCTCGTACGCCGTCCGACGCCGGGCCGTGACCCGGGGCGTTGCTGGTCAGGGCGGTGAAAGGGGCGGGGGCGGGCTCAGACGTCCACCGACACGAGGCGTTCGCCGTCGAACGTGGTGACCTCGAAACGGTCGATGTCGCCGCGGTCGAAGGCCGCGCCGCCGTGCACGTACAGCGGATTGCGGGCCCATTTGTTCGAGCTGTCCTTGATGCCGTAGCCCCACTTGGGCACGGACCAGGACGACACCGTCTCGCGCCTGCCGTCCTTGCCGACCGCGACGAGGGAGCACTTCAGCGGGCCCTTGACGTTCTTCAACTCCAGGACCGTGTGGGTGCCCCAGGCCTTCTTCTCGGTGCCGACCGTGGCCGTGACCTTGGTCGCGGGGTCGGTGGCGGTGGTCTTCTCCTCCATGTGGTGGAAGAAGGCGTCCTCGGCGGGCGAGGTGGGGTGCGGGTCGATCGCCACCTGCCCCTTCGAGCCGTCGTCACCGCCGTCGGCCGCGACGACCGCGAGCGGCCCGCCGATGATCAGCGCGGCCGCGGCCGCGACCAGGTACAGGCCATGCCTGCGCTTCCGCGCGCGCCGGTCCGCGACCTCGTCCACGAGGCGTTCGGCCAGGCGCGGGCTCGGCCGGGCGGCGAGCTGCTCGCCGACGTCGGGCAGGCCGCGCGGCCGCGGCACGGCCGCGTCCTGGCCTGTGGGCGCCCCGAGCGCGCCGCGGGCCCCGGGCAGGTCCGCCAGGGCGGCAAGCATCGGCTCCATGCCGGAGAACTCCTCCAGCTGCCGCGCGCAGCTCCCGCAGCCCGCCAGGTGCGCCTCGAACTCGGTGGCCTCCGCGTCGTCCAGGATGCCGAGGGCGTAGGCGCCGACGGTCTCGTGCACCGCGCCGGGATCCTGCGGGTCGTGACCCCCTTGGTCACGGCCGTGTGCGTCGTACGGCGTACTCATGCCGTCACCCCCCGCTCCTCCAGAGCCAGCTTCATCGAGCGCAGCGCGTAGAAGACCCGCGAGCGCACCGTCCCACTGGGTATGCCCAGGGTCTCGGCCGCCTCATTGACCGTACGCCCTTTGAAGTAGGTCTCGACAAGTACCTCCCGGTGCGCGGGAGTCAGGTCCTCCAGCGCGTCCGACAGCGTCATCAGCCACAGCGCCTTATCGATCTCGTCCTCCGCGGGGATGACCTCCAGCGGCGACGGGTCGACCTCCTGCGGCCGGGCCTGCCGACTGCGGTGGCCGTCGATGACGATGCGACGCGCGACCGTCACCAGCCAGGGGCGTACCGAACCGGTCGCACGGTTGAGCTGACCGGCGTTCTTCCAGGCACGGATGAGCGTTTCCTGTACGACATCTTCGGCGCGCTGCCGGTCGCCCGCCACCAGGCGGAGCACATAGGCGAGAAGGGGGCCCGCGTGCTCGCGGTACAGCGCGCGCATCAGCTCCTCGTCCGGCTCCGGCACGGGCGCCGCACGATGTCGGTGCGGGCGTTCATCGGCCACGGCGGAATCCTTGCGCACGTCTGCCTCCGCTGTCCGCTGTTCGTCTCGGCTGCCCGACTCGGCGTCGCTGGCCGGTCACCAGGGACGTACGGACGGGGCGCGAGGTGCGTTCAAGACGGCGGCGAAGTTTTCCCGGGCGGCTTTCCCGGATCTCCCGGCCGCCTCGTTCACGCGCGCGTGAGCGCCGCCGCGCGGCGGCGGTGCCGGGCCACCCGTTCCCGGTTGCCGCACACCTCGCTGGAGCACCAGCGACGGCGGTGCCCCCGCGAGGTGTCGAGGTAGACGATGGGACAGCGGTCGCCCTCGCACCGGCGCAGCAACGAGCGGGCCACCGGGTCGGTGAGCAGCTCGACGGCGTCGCGGGCCACGGCCGCGAGCAGCGCGGCGCGCCCCGGAGCGCCGTGCAGGGCGCGGGTGAGGCTGCCGTCGGCGTGGCGGACGGCGCGCGGGGCGGGCGGGGCCGCGGCGGCCAGCGCGTTCACCCGGGCGAGCGCGGCGTCGGCGGGCCGTCCGGCCAGCTCGCCGCCGACCAACCGGTCGATGTGGCACCGCAGTTCGCGGAATCCGGCGAGCCAGTCCTGGTCGGCGTCCGGCAGCGGCGTGCCCGGCGGGACCAGGCCCGCCCCGGCCAGCCAGGCGCACAGCCGGTCCACGTCGTCGAGCCGTTCCACCGGGTGGGTCGTCGCGAGGAGGTCGAGGCAGCTCCGGCCGGAGTCGAAGCGCAGCTCGCCGTACGCGACCTTGTGCGGGGCCTCCTGGGGGGCCTCTTGAGGCGCCCTCTGGGGGGCCGCACTCAACGCCATGCGCGTGTCACCGCCTTGGGGTCGCCGGTGCGTCCGGGGGCCGTTCCGGTGCGTGCCGACATGCGGGTGCGCGCCGTCCGTACGCCCGTCCGTACCCCTACAGTGCCCGTCCGGGCGCGGGTCCGGAACCCCTGCCACCACGCGCGGACGCCACTGTGGCAGGAGTCGGACGCGCCGCGGACCGGTGGACGGACGCGCCGCGGGCCGAAGACGCGCGCTTATGCCGGTGCGCTCGTCGGCCATGGCCCCGGCGGCCGCGGACGGCTTGACTCGATGCCATGACGAGCGACGGCACACCCCACTCCGACCGCCCTGCCGGCGGTGTCCTCCTGGGCGCGGCAGCGCTCACCACGGGTCTGATGGCCGGATCCTTCTACGTCTTCGCGTGCGCGGTGATGCCCGGCCTCGCGCGCAGTTCGGACCGCGCGTACATCGAGGTCATGCAGCACATCAACGACGTCATCCAGAACCCGGTGTTCTTCTTCGGCTTCGTCGGGGCGCTGCTGAGCACCGGGCTCGCCGCGTGGCGGCTGCGGCGCACGCCGCTGCGGTGGTGGGTGCTTGGCGCCCTGGCCGCGTACGCGCTCGCCTTCGTGCTCACCGCCGTGGTGAACGTGCCCCTGAACGACGACCTGGCCGCGGCGGGCGACCCGGCGCGGATCGCCGACCCGGCCGCCGTGCGCGCGGACTTCGAAGACCCCTGGGTGGCGTGGAACATCGTGCGGGCGGCCCTGTGCACGCTCGCGTTCGGCCTGCTCGGCCGGGCCCTCGTGCTGCGCGGCCGACTCCCGGGAGCCCCGGCTCAGAGCCCGTACTTGGCCCCGGACGCCGGGTCGAGCGCGAGCCGGTAGCCCCGTTTGACCACGGTCTGGATGAGCTTGGGCACGCCGAGTGCCGTGCGCAGACGGGCCATCGCGGTCTCGACGGCGTGTTCGTCGCGGCCCGTGCCCGGCAGGGCCCGCAGCAGTTCGGCGCGCGCGACCACCCACCCGGGCCGCCGCGCGAGCGACCGCAGCAGCGCCATCCCCGCGGGCGGCACGGCCCGCAGCTCGCCGTCCACCAGGACCGCGTGCCCCCTGATCTCCACCCGGTGCCCCGCGACCGGCAACGCCCTCGCCCGCGCGGGCAGTTCCTGGCACAGGAGCTGCACGAGCGGGCCGAGCCTGAACCGCTCCGGCTGCACGGTGTCCACGCCGAGGCCCTGCAGCGGCAGCGCGGTCACCGGGCCCACGCAGGCCGCGAGCACGTCGTGCGCCAGGGCGGCGCGCAGCTCCTCCGCCATCCCCCGGTCCTCGGCCCGCGCGAGCAGCGAGGCGGCGGCGGGCGCGCTGGTGAACGTGAGCGCGTCGACGCCGCGCGCCACGGCCGCGTCGAGCAGCCGGTCCACGGGCGCGAGGTCGGCGGGCGGCAGCCATCGGTACACCGGTACGAGGACGACGTCCGCTCCCCCGGCCCGCAGGGCCTCCACGAACCCGGGCAGCGGCTCGCCGTGCAGCTGGAGCGCGACGCGCCGCCCGCAGACGCCCTCGGCGAGCAGCCGGTCCAGGACCTCCGCCATCGACTCCGACGTCGGCGACCAGTGCTCGACCAGGCCCGCGGCCCGCACGGCGCCCTTCACCTTCGGCCCCCGCGCGAGCAGTTCGACCCCGCGCAGGCGCGCGAGCAGGGCCTCACCGTGGCCCCAGCCGTCGGCGGCCTCCACCCAGCCGCGGAAGCCGATGGCGGTGGTGGCGACCACCACGTCCGGCGCGCGGTCGATCAGCTCCTTGGTGGCGGCGAGGAGCTGCCCGTCGTCGGACAGCGGCACGATCCGCAGCGCGGGCGCGTGCAGCACGGTGGCGCCGCGCCGCTGGAGCAGCGCGCCGAGCTCGTCGGCGCGGCGGGCGGCGGTGACGCCGACGGTGAAACCGGCGAGGGGACCGTGCTCGTGGATCACGTTCATGTCTGGCGTCCCGCTCGTAGTAGTGGCCCGTCCGTCCCGGAGTCCCTCCGCCCCGTCGCGGCCGTCTCCCCAGGTCGACGGGCCATCGAGCCTGCCAACGGCGGGTGACGGTCCTGGATCACCCCGATGTCCGCCGTGTTACGTCACACCTCGGCGTACGACGGCTCCCGCTCGGCGCTCGCGGCGGCCACGGGCCGGGTGCGGGCGGCGGGGCGGCGAAGGTATACCGCCCAGGTGACCCCGAGGCACAGGGCGTAGAACGCGAGGAAGGAGACGTAGGCGGCGGTCCCCGAGCCGACGCTCAGGAACGACTGCCGGAAGGCCAGGTTGATCCCGAGCCCGCCGAGCGCGCCGACGGCCCCGATGAGCCCCATGGCGGCGCCCGAGAGCCGCCGCCCGTACCGGTCGGCCTCGTCCCCGGTGAGCCCCTTGCGCAGGGCCTTCGCCTGGAAGATGCCCGGGATCATCTTGTACGTCGAGCCGTTGCCGAGGCCGCTGAGCACGAAGAGCACCACGAACGCGCCGGTGAAGAGCCCGAGCGACTCCTTGACGGAGGCCAGGACGACGACGCCGGTGGCGACGGCCATGGCGACGAAGTTCCCCAAGGTGATCCGGGCCCCGCCGTAGCGGTCGGCGAGCCGTCCGCCCACGGGCCGGATCAGCGAGCCGAGCAGCGGCCCGACGAAGGTGAGCTGCGCGGCCTCCAGGGGCGTGCGCCCGAACTGGGTCTGGAGCACGAGGCCGAAGGCGAAGCTGAAGCCGATGAACGACCCGAAGGTCCCCACGTACAGGAACGCCATGATCCAGGTGTGCGGGTCGCGCGCGGCCTCCCGGGCGGCGCCCGTGTCGTTGCGCACGGAGGCGATGTTGTCCATGAACAGCGCGGCGCAGACGGCGGACACGACGACCAGCGGGATGTAGACGCCGAGCAGTAGCCGGGGCCCGCCGCCGGCCCCGATGACGGCGAGCGCCACGAGCTGCACGACGGGCACGCCGATGTTGCCGCCGCCCGCGTTGAGGCCGAGGGCCCACCCCTTCTTCCGCAGCGGGAAGAAGGAGTTGATGTTGGTCATGGAGGAGGCGAAGTTCCCGCCGCCGATGCCGGTGAGCAGCGCGCACGCCATGAACGTGCCGTACGAGGTGCCCGGCTCCATGACGGCGAACGCGGCCACGGTGGGCAGCAGCAGGAGGCCCGCCGCGATGACCGTCCAGTTCCGTCCCCCGAACCGGGCGACGGCGAAGGTGTACGGCACGCGCACGACGGCGCCCACGAGCGTCGCCATCGACACCAGGAAGAACTTCCCCGCCGGGTCGATGCCGTACTCCGGCCCCATGAAGAGCACCATGACCGACCACAGGGTCCACACCGAGAACCCCACGTGCTCGGAAAGGACCGAGAACACCAGGTTCCGTCGGGCGACGCGCTCCCCCTCCCGCTCCCAGAACGCGCCGTCCTCCGGATCCCACCGCTGGATCCACCTGCTCCCTTTACCCGGCACCCGCATGTCAAGCCTCCCCGGCCAACGACTGGTGCTCCCGAAGGTAGGGACGGCTCGTTTCGGCCCCGTGCCGACGGATGACCACGGGGGAACGTTGGGCTCACGGTGAGGGGGCGGGCGGTGAGAGGGCCGCCCGCGCGGCCTCAGCGGTTCACGGACTGGATCTCCTTGACCACGACGTCCTGGTCCGCGCCGAACTCGCCGTCCGGCAGGTCGTCGCCCTTCTCAGTGGTGCTCGTCCAGCTGATCTCCCAGGTGACCGTGGCCCGCAGGCCGTACGAGCCGTCCCCCGAGGACCGCAGGTACTTCACCCCGCACGGCGGCGTCTCCTCGCTCTTCCCCTCGGCCCAGGGCTCACCGATCCGCCCCTTCACGACCGGGCACTCCCCCGAGGCCGGATAGGTCTCGGCGTCCTTCGTACCGGGGTCGATCCGCAGCGAAACCGGCTTCGCCGTAGTCGTGGCCGAAAGCCCCGTCCCCGGCAGACTCGCCGTCACCGAGACCTCCTTGAACGTCGCCCGGTCCAACCAGACCCAGGTCGGCAGATTCACTTTGGTCTCGGCTTTGGGGGCCATCGTGATCTCGGTGCCGGGGATGGGGAGTTCGTCGTAGGCGTACTCCGCGAGAATTCGCGGGCTGACGGCGAGGGGCTCGTCCGGGGTCTTCTTCTCGTCCACCCAGAAGGGCGGTTTGTTACAGGAGTTGACCTGCGGATCGTCGAGGCGGTTCTTGTTCTTCACCGCCGCCCAGAACATCCCCTTGCCCTGCTTGTCCAGGTTGTAGTCCTTGTACTCGCCGTCCTTGTATCGCTTGTCGAGGGCATCTCCGAGAACGCCCCCGATGCCCCCGATGAACGGCAGGGAGTCCAGGCTGCGCAGCGCCTTCACCGTGGATTCGAGCTGCTTCGGCGAGAACGCGGGCTCGTACCAGCAGGCAGGCGGCGTCCAGTTGCTGTTGGCAGGGGTGAGCGTGCCGGTCTTCGTAGAACGCGAGTTGCCGTTGGTCGTGGTCTGAATCTTGGTCTGAGCGAAGATGGCGCCGTTGTTGTTCCCGCCCTTGCCGCTGCCCTCGATCGGCTTTCCACCGCCCTTGCCACCACTCGCGTAGGCGCTGCCGGGCACGACCACCACGGCCAGCGCGAGCATCGGTACGAGCGCGTGCCGAATGGTCCGCCGGTTCACAGGCACTGCTTCGCCGCCTCGATGGACGTGACGGACGTCGTCTGCCAGACCCCTTCGGCGTTCTTCTCCAGCCTCGTGTTGAAGAACGCGTAGTCCTTGTCCGAGGCCGGGATGGACTTGTCCACCTTCTTGGTCTTGCGATCCAGGGGGTACGTCTTGCTGGAGTCCATGCAGTAGGTCACCGCGGCGGTTCCCTTCTTGAGGATGGTGACGTTTCGCTTGTAGTAGCGCGTCGTGCCGACGAACGACCTACCGTCGTCATAGAAGCCCTTGATGTACGTCGCCGCCGAAACCAGGGCATCCCCCGCCGAGTAGAACTTCAGCGCCGGGTGCTCCTTGGCATTCACCGTGACCGCCTCATCGAGAGAGTCGATGCGCCGCTCGCTGTCCGCGAGGATCACGTCCTTCTTCGCGTCGCCCGTCCGCCCGCCCTCGAAGACGTTCTTCACGCCCTTGGGCAACTTGATCTGCGGGCGGTCTATCGCGTCGTCCGAAGCCTTCGGCGACGGTGTCGCGCTCTCGCTGCTGCCGTTCCCGGCGCCCTCGATCTTGTCGTCGTTCTTGGAGCCGCCGTCTCCGCCGCCGCAGGCGGAGAGTGACAGGACTGCGGCAGCGGTCAGAGACGCGGCAGCGAGCAGTGTGGGTCGGCGGTTCACAGTCAGCTCCCATGGGACGTGGGTTCACTTGAGTGAACCCACGCTATCCACGGGCAAAGCGGCGCGCGAGGGTGAGGTTTGCCGAGGACGGGGGCAGATGGGGGCATACCCCCGTCGCGCGGCGGGGGTTGTTGCGCAACGGTCGCAGAACCCGGGAGGGGCGGTTACGGCCCGCCCCGGCCCCGCTTCGCGCGGCCGTCCGGCCACGCCCGCGGCCTCCGCCGCGCGGCCAGGTCCTCCACCCACCCCACGGCCAGCACCATCAATCCGATCAGCGGCCACACCAGCATGAACATCCACATCATGTACGTCGAGTCGAGCGCCGCCATCGTCCGCTCGGTCATGAACGGGACGTCGTACGCCATGTCGATCAGTGGGACCGTCGCCATGATCAAGAGGTTGTGCCAGAGGTAGATCGTGACGGCACGGTTGTTGGAGAGGGTGATGAGCCCGTCCCACCTGGCCAGGCGGCCGGGGAGCCGGTGCCAGGACGGGGAGTGGACGAGCAGGACGACGACGAAGCCGAGCGACCACGTGGCCTGGGCGAGGGGGATGTCGTTCAGGTCCCAGCCGTCGGGACCGAGGTGGCCCGAGGCCCACCACAGGCCGAAGGCCATGGTGAGGGTGGCGAGGGAGACGGCGAGGTAGCGCGGGACCCGCGCGAGGACGCCGTCGTGGTGGGCGAAGCCGAGGATCCAGCAGCCTCCGTAGACGGCGAAGTCCCAGACGGCGTCGCCCGTTTGGCCGGGGATGCGGACGATCTCCGTGGTCAGTAGGGCCGTCAGGGCCAAGGGGGCGAGGAGCGTCGCCCAGGGCGCGCGCCGGAAGGCCCACAGGAGCAGCGGCGAGGCGACCACGAACCACAGGTACGTGCGGAGGTACCAGAGCGGGCCCACGACCTGCACGGCCCAGGTGTCCTCCAGGAGGCCCGCCTTGTCGCCGAGGTGCCAGGGGAAGGGCGGCGCCCCGACCGGCAGGACGTAGTTGGCGAGGCTCAGCAGGCCCCAGGTGCCGCCGAGGTCCGGGTCGTCGCCCGGCTTCCAGCCCGCCGCGAGGAGCAGGAACAGGGCGGCCGCGCTGAACACCCACAGGGGCGGAAGGAGGCGGCGTACGCGGGACTTGATGACCTGCCACGCCGGACGCTTCAGGGAGCGCGCGGTCAGGGAGCCCGCGAGGGCGAACATCACGCCCATCGACGGGAACAGGACCGTCAGCCAGGCCCAGCCGAAGAGGTGGTAGACGACGACGCGGACCAGGGCGAGGGTGCGGAGGAGGTCGAGATAGCGGTCACGGGGAGCCGGGGACGGCACCGGGGCCGGGGGCGCGGCCGCGCGCGTGGGGTGGTGCGTCATGCCACCGTCCCCCCTTCCGCGCCGCCCGCCGGCCACCGCCGCGCCGGGGCGCCCGGCGCCTCCACCACGCCCGTGCGCCGCAGCTTCTGCCAGCGCAGCCGCCCGCCGGTGAGGGCGGTGATCCAGGACTGGAGCAGGACCACGTACATCAGCTGCCGGTAGAGGATCTGCTGGAGCGGGAGCGAGAGCAGGTGGGTCAGGGGCTCGCGGTCCAGGCGGAAGGCGTACGCCGCGCACACCGCCTGGACGGCGAGGACGCCGAGCCAGGCGGCGACCGTCTTCTGGGTGGGCCCGAAGACAAGGCCGTAGAGGAGGAAGACGTCGATCAGGGGGGCGAGGAGCGGGGCCAGGACCATGAACAGGGACACCAGGGGCAGGCCGACCCGGCCGAAGCGGCCCGAGGGCCCGGAGTCGATGAGCGCGCGCCGGTGCTTCCAGATCGCCTGCATCGTGCCGTACGACCAGCGGTAGCGCTGGGACCAGAGCTGGCGCACGGTCTCGGGGGCCTCGGTCCACGCGCGGGCCTTCTCGGCGTACACGACGCGCCAGCCGTCGCGGTGCAGGGCCATCGTGATGTCGGTGTCCTCGGCGAGCGTGTCGTCGCTCATGCCACCGACCCGCTCCAGGGCGGAGCGGCGGAAGGCGCCGACGGCACCGGGGATGGTCGGCATGCAGCGCAGCACGTCGTACATGCGGCGGTCGAGGTTGAAGCCCATGACGTACTCGATGTGCTGCCAGGCGCCGATGAGCGAGTCCCGGTTGCCGACCTTCGCGTTGCCCGCCACGGCGCCCACGCGCGGGTCGCCGAAGGGCTGCACCAGCTCCCGGACCGTCGACGCCTCGAAGACGGTGTCGCCGTCCATCATCACGACGAGGTCGTGGCGCGCGTTGGCCAGGCCCCTGTTGAGCGCCGCCGGCTTGCCCGCGTTGTGCTGGCGGACGACGCGTACGTTCGGCAGGCCGAGGCCCTCGACGATGCGGGCGGTGCCGTCCGTCGAGCCGTCGTCGATGACGAGGACCTCGACGGGGTGGTCGCTCGCCATGAGGGAGCGGACGGTGTTCTCGATGCACTTGGCCTCGTTGTACGCGGGCACGAGGACCGAGACCGGCTCCGTCACCGGCGCGCCCCACGTGGCATCGCGTTTGCGGACGCGACGGGTGTGGATCGCGGAGAGCACCAGCATCAGGGCGAACCGGCCGAGGACCAGGAAGCCGATCACCGCGAGGCCCACGACCAGGATGTCGGTGATGTGCTCGGCAGCGGTGATCAGGGCGATCCAGATCCGGCCCTGCCACAGCGCGAGGCCGGTCACGCGCGCGTGGGCGCTGGGCGCTTCCAGGGCCTGGGTGAGGTTGGTGAACTCGTAGCCCTGCTGCTTCAGCGTCGGCAGGAAGCGGCTCAGGGCCGCCACCGTCTGGGAGCGGTCGCCGCCCGAGTCGTGCATCAGGACGATGGCGCCCTTGCCGTCGGCGGGCGTGGCGCGGCGGATGATCTCGGCGACGCCGGGGCGCTTCCAGTCCTCGCTGTCGGTGTCGTTCACGACGGTCAGATAGCCACGGCTTCCGATGTGCCGCGCGACCGGCCACGACGTGTTGTCCATGGCGTCGGCGAAGGAGGAGTACGGCGGGCGGAAGAGCGAGGTGCGGATGCCCGCGGCGCCCGCGAGCGCCAGCTGGTTCTGGGACAGCTCCCGGTCGATGCGGCCCTTCGACTGGTACGAAAGATCGGGGTGGTTGAAGGTGTGCAGGCCGACCTCGTGCCCCTCGCGGACCATGCGCGCGACCAGGCCGGGGTGGCGCGAGGCCATCGTGCCGGTGACGAAGAAGACGCCGTGCGCGTCGTGTTCGGCCAGGACGTCGAGGACCTTCGGGGTCCACTCGGGGTCGGGGCCGTCGTCGAAGGTCAGCACGATGCGGCGGTCGGGCACGCGCAGGGTCTTCGGGCGGTCGCCGCGGGTGTCGATGACCGGGCCGCCCCGCAGGACCTCCTTCGGGACCTGGTCGGTGGCGGCGGGCGGGCGGACGCGGTGGTCGGCGAGGATCTCGCTGTGCACGTACCCGCGGAGCAGCAGCATCGCGAGCAGGGCCACGAGCAGGAGGCTGGGCAGGAGATAGCGCATGGGCAGGCGGCGGGCGGCCCGCGTGCGGGCAGCGGGGCCCGCGGCGCGGCGGTCGGCGCCGCGCCCGCTGGAGCGGGGGTTCATGGCTGGGCTTCCTCCGGTGGGGCGGCGCTCGTGTCGCTCGCGGGCGGCGATCCGGAGGCGGCCCCGCCGCCCGCCTCGCCGCCCGCCTCGCCGCCCGCCTCGGCGCCGTCACCCGCGCCGTCACCCGCGCCGTCGCCTCCGCCCTGGTTCTCGCCCTCGGGCGAGGGGGTGGGCGGGGCGGCGGGGGGCTCGGGGTCCCGCGAGGGCTCGGCGGCCGGGGGTTCGGGGTCGTTCGTGGGCGCCGGGGCGGGAGCGCCGCCGCCGTCCGTCGGGCGGGGAGCCGGAGCCCGCCGGTCGCCGCCGCGCGTCGGGGCCGGTGCCGGTGCCGCCGGTGCGTCGGGACCGCGGCCGTCACGGGCCCTGGAGGGCACGGCCGCGCCCGGACCGCCGGAGGGCACGACGACCCGGTCAGGGGCCGTCCCGCTCGTCGTCCGCGAAGGGCCGGGCGAGGGTGTCGTACCGGACGAGGGCGCGGAATCGGGCGAACCCGTCGACTCCGCCGGTACGTTCGGCGTGTCCACCTTGCTCGCGGGCTGCTCGTCCTTGGGGTCGGGCACCGGCAGCCAGGGCGCGCTGGAGTTGCCGGAGGCGAGGGTGGCGACGATGACCACCGCGTACCCCGCGCAGGCGAGGCCGACGAAGGTGCCGATGCGGCGGTATCTGCGGCCGCGGCGGCCCGTCTCGTCGACGAACACCGGGCCTTCGGCCAGATCGGTGCTGTCTGAAACTGTTCCCATGACTCGCGTGCCGCCGACCCCGGCGGGAGACTCTCCCGCCAAGTGCCGCCCGACACCGTCGATCTGGACCGTGACCTCGTGCGGGTCGTGGACGTACCCCGCCGAGGCGAAGGTGCGACCCGCGGGGCCCGCCGTCGGGACCGGCGGACCCACCGTCGGACCACCGCGCGGGTCACCCGACGAATCGCCTGGTAGACCGCCTGTCAGCACGCTCGCCGGGTCGTCCGACAGCGTGTTCTCACGCCAATTCTCGCCGCGCACGCGCAACCCCCCACTGGAACGGAGCGGGTGCGCGTACGACTCGCCGGGCCCTCGCCGTCCGGACCGGGCCCCCACCCGGCCCGAGCGCCCCCACTATCACACCGCACCCGGGCGACGAATGTAGCGCACGCCGGGGACAACAGTGTTTTCTCGCCAGACTTAACTCACCATGATGAGTGCATCGTTGTCCGGAATCCATGCATTCGCGGGCCTGACCAGCCATCCTTCCGCCGCAGCGAGTTCGGCCGCCGCGCGCCGCAGCGCGTCGAGACCGGGGTGGTCCAGGCCGCGCCGCCACACCAGGGACACCGGCGACAGCGGCACCGGGTCGACGAGCGGCCGCAGCACGGCGCCGGGCATCCCGGGGAAACCGACCACGGCGAGGACCGGGTTGCGGTGCTTTGCCATGATCCGCGCGAATTCCTCGGGCCCGACGGCCAGCGGGGCGGGCGGCGCGACCTCGATGCCCCGGCCCGCGAAGAGGCGTTCGGCCAGGTCCGTCCACTCCAGGGTGCGGTCGTTGCCCGCGCCCGCGTACACGCGCTCGCCCGCGAGCCGGGCCAGCGGCACCTCGTCCAGGGCCTCCAGTGGATGCCCGGCCGGGAGCAGCACCGCCATCGGCTCGTACCGCACCGGCTGCTGCGCGAGCGGGGCGCGCAGGGCGGCGGGCAGCCCCGCGTACCGGCCGAACGACGCGTCGAGCCTGCCCGCCGCGATCTCCGCCGCCGCGCCCGTCAGACCGCTCTCGAAGCGGGCCATCAGCTCGCAGTGCGGGACCAGTTGGCGGGCCCGCTCCAGGACCCGCCCGAAGACGAGGCCGGGGCTGTTGAGGTCGACGAGGAGGGGGCGGGCGGCAGCGGCGCTCCCGCGCGCGAAGGCGGCCGTCAGCTCGTCCTGCGCCGCCAGGACCCGTCGGGCGTACGGGAGCAGTCGCTCGCCGTCGGCCGTCAGCACGACCTGCCGCGTGGACCGTACGAACAGATCCGTCCCCAACTCCCGCTCCAGGCGCCGCACATCGCGGCTCAGCGCCTGCTGGGCGACGTAGAGGCGGGCGGCGGCGCGCGTGAAGTGCAGTTCCTCGGAGACGGCGACAAAGGCGCGGAGCAGCCGGGGCTCCACGTCGCGGGGCGCCCCGGGCGGTGAGGTGACCATCCGGGGAATTTACAACACAGACGCGTTAATCGCCCTCAAGAAGGTGTTGGACCACTCCTAGGGGCAGCGATGAGCCTTGAGCCATGCCGCAAGCCCCTTCGCCGCAGGCCCCTTCCGACGCCCCCGACATATCCCCTTCCGCCGGCCCCGCCGACCCCACCGACCCCACCGCCCCGGCGGCATCCCACACCGCTCTCCGGGACCGGGGCGCCCGCCGCAACCCCTACGCCCGCCTCTTCACCGTCCCCGGAGCCCTCGCCTTCACCGTCGGCAACCTCATCGCGCGGCTGCCCATGGGCATGTTCAGCGTGAGCGCGGTGACGATGATCGCCGGATCCCGCGGCTCGTACGCGCTCGCGGGCGCCGTCACCGCCACCGGGCTCGCGGCGACCGCCCTCGTGGCGCCCTGGACGGCGCGGCTCGTCGACCGCCACGGGCAGGCCCGCGTGGCCGTGCCCGCCACCGCGTTCGCCGTGCTCGGCTCGCTCTCGCTGCTGCTGTGCGTACGGTACGGGGCCCCCGACTGGACCCTGTTCGCCTCGTACGCCGCCACGGCCACGGTCCCGAACACCGGCGGCATGTCACGCGCCCGCTGGGCCCACCTCCTGAAGGGCGACGCGCGCGCCCTGCACACCGCCAACTCCTTC
Organism: Streptomyces spectabilis; assembly: GCF_008704795.1. Classification (NCBI taxonomy): domain Bacteria; kingdom Bacillati; phylum Actinomycetota; class Actinomycetes; order Kitasatosporales; family Streptomycetaceae; genus Streptomyces; species Streptomyces spectabilis. The sequence continues at coordinate 4,049,440 of NZ_CP023690.1, forward strand.
GAGCAGGCCGCGGACGAGCTGTGCTTCATGCTCGGCCCGGTGCTCGCCGCCTTCCTGTGCGGGGCGCTCTTCCCGGAGGCGGGCACCCTCGTGGCCGCCGCGCTGCTCCTGACGGGCGTGCTGCTCTTCGCCGCCCAGCGCACGACGGAACCGCCGCCCCACGGTCGTACGGACCCCGCGTCGAAGACGGGATCACCCCTCCGCGCACGGGGCATGCCCGCGCTGCTCGTCGTCTTCCTGGCCACCGGCGCGGTCTTCGGCGCCATGGAGGTCGTCACCCTCGCCTACGCCGACGAGCGGGGCCACAAGACGGCCGCGGGCCTCGTCCTGGCGCTCCAGGCGGCGGGCTCGTGCGCCGCGGGGCTCGTCTTCGGCGCCGTCCGGCCGCGCGGCCCGCTGCACCGCCGCAGGCTGCTGTGCGCGGCGGCGATGGCGGCCCTGATGTGCCTGCCACTGCTCGCGGCCGCCGCCACCGGCTCGCTCGTCGTGCTCGCGGGCGCGCTGCTGTGCGCGGGGATGGCGACCGCGCCCACGATGGTGACCGCGATGACGCTGGTCCAGAAGCTCACCCCCGAGGGGCGGACCAACGAGGGCATGACCCTCGCCGTGACCGGCCTCCTCGGGGGCATCGCCTGCGGCGCGGCGGCGAGCGGCTGGACCGTGGAGCACCTGGGCGCCACCACGGGCTACGCCGTGCCGGTGGCCGCCGCGGGCTGCGCGCTCCTGCTCACGCTCCTCGGCGGGGACCCCGCCAAGGAGGCCGTCAGCACCGGGCGGGCTTGACCCACGAGCACTCCAGGTCCCCGCCGCCCGGCTCCCCGGCTCCGGCCCGCCGCGCGCGCGGCTCCACCAGGACCGCCTTGTCCGCGGTGGACTTGGCGAGCGTGACGACGATCGCGTCCTCCACGGGCTTCACGGAGGAAGCCAGGTGGTTGTTGAGGACGATGCTGAAGACCAGTTCGCGCCCGCCCGCGTCGGTCACGTACCCGGAGAGGCCGGACGCGCCGGTCAGCGTCCCCGTCTTCGCGCGCGCGTTGCGGGCGGCGGGCGTCCCGCACATACGGGTGCGCAGCGTGCCGCCGACGAACTTGTCCGGCTCGCACGCCACCGGCAGGGACCGGTACCAGTCGGCGAACCAGGGCTCGCCCTTGGCCGAGCGCAGCAGCGTGATGAGCTGGTGGGCCGGGATGTTGTCCTTGCGCGAGAGGCCGGAGCCGTCGACCTGGCGCAGCTTGCCCGGGTCGACGCCCGCCGTCTTCAGATAGCCGCCGATCGCCGCGATCCCGTCGCCCCAACTGCCGGGCCGCCCGGTCGCCTTGTGCCCCATGGCCTTGGTCAGGTGCTCGGCGTGCATGTTGTTGGACAGCTTCATGAACGGGATGAGCAGGTCCTTGAGCGGCATGGAGGCGTGCGAGGCCAGTGCGCGCGCGTCCTTCGGTGTCGCGCGCCCCGCCCTGGTCGGTCCGCTGACCTTCACCCCGTGGGCGGCGAGCGCGTCCCGGAAGACGGCGGCGGCGTACCGGGTCGGCTCCCAGACGGTCACCCACTCCTTGGTGGCGGCCCCGCCGAGGGGAATGGAGCCGGTGACGGTGATGGTGTTCTCGCCGTGCCGCCGCTCGACGGCGAGGCTGTTGGCGCTGCCCGCGGCGCCCGTGGTGGCGCGCAGGTCGATGTCCACGTAGTCGGTCTTCGGGGTGAGGGACACGCGCGGCGCGTCCCCGGGCCCCGCGCCGGGCGTCACCTCGACGACGACGGTCCCGGTGTCGTAGTCCGTGTCGGGCGCGAGGCTGAGGGCCGAGATCTGGGCCGCGTAGTACGACGACTCGTCGTCGGCGCCCCAGGTGTCGCCGACGCGCCGGTCGTCGAACCGGGTGTCGTCGGCGACGAGCCGCCCCGAGACGCGCCGGACACCGGCCGCGGCGACCTTCGCCGCCAGCGCGTCGTAGTCCTTGGCGAGGGTCGTCGGGTCGCCGGTGCCGCGCAGGTAGAGGTCCCCCTTGAGCACGGGCCCGTGCCGCTCGCCGTCGGCGAGGACGTCCGTGGTGAACCGGTGGTCGGGGCCGAGGACCTCCAGGGCGGCGGCCGAGGTGAGCATCTTGGTGTTGGACGCGGGCATGAGCCGCCCGGTCGGCCGGTGCTGGTAGAGGACGTCGCCGCTCTTGGCGTCGGCGACCACGACGCTGGCGACGCCGCCCTCCATACGGGGGTCGCCGAGGATGGTGTCGATGGCTTCGGGGAGCCCGCTGCGCTCGGCATCGGCCCCGGCCGGGGCGCTGAGGGACAGCGAGGCGGCGACGCCGAGGACGGCGGGCCAGATCCAGTGGCGCATACGGGTGTTGACGCGACTCACGGGTCTACTCATGACCCTGGAGGATCCCGGATGACGGCCGGAAGCAAAAGAGCACACGACGAAGGCCCGGCGGTCGGGTGACCACCGGGCCTTCGTCTCACATGGGAATTGTGGAGATGGCGGGAATCGAACCCGCGTCCAACGGTGCAGAATCAGGGCTTCTCCGTGTGCAGTCCACTGCGATTTTCTCAGCCCCGGAGATCACGTGGACAAGTCTCCGACGGGCTCAGTCACTGTTTGATTTCCTCCTAGGCCCCGTGACCGGGTCTAGAAGTTTAGTCCCCTAGCTGATGCCAGGATCCGGGTCGGGAACAGCCCCGGGCTGACACTTCGCAAAGTCGCTACTTAGGCAGCGAGGGCGAAGGAATCGCGCTTGGTGTTGGCGATTATTGGTTGCGACATATGGTTAACGAGATCATTGCCGCTTCCTCGACACGCTTCCCCTGCTTCGACATCCGCTGTCGAAACCGATCATCCCCATGTTGATTTTTCAAACCCTCCGAGGAGGGGCCGCCCCGTCACCAGCGGAGCATGTCCATCGTACGTGACCGACGCCGTCGCGTGCCAGCGCATTTCCCCGCCACGGGGGACCCGGGCCGGTGCGGGGGGCCTAGGCGATGCCCTGGCGCCGCCGGACGGCGGAGATCGCGCGGTTCGTCTCGCGCAGGTCCTGCTTCTCGCGCAGCGTCTGCCGCTTGTCGTACTCCTTCTTGCCCTTGGCCAGCGCGATCTCGACCTTGACGCGGCTGTCCTTGAAGTACAGGGCGAGCGGTACGAGCGTGTGCCCCGTCTCCTGGGACTTCGCCTCCAGCTTGTCGATCTCCGCGCGGTGCAGCAGCAGCTTGCGCTTGCGCTTGGCGGAGTGGTTGGTCCACGTGCCCTGGACGTACTCCGGGATGTGGATGTTGTGCAGCCAGGCCTCGTGGCCGTCGATCTGCACGAAGCCGTCCACCAGGGAGGCCCGGCCGAGCCTGAGGGACTTGACCTCGGTGCCCATCAGGACCACGCCGCACTCGTACGTGTCCAGGATGTGGTAGTCGTGCCGCGCCTTCTTGTTCTGCGCGATCATCTTGGGCTTGGCGGCCTTCTCGTTGGCCTTCGCGGCCTTGCGCTTTACCTTTTCCTTCGCCATAGTGCGGCCATTTTCGCACTACGAGGGGGGTCCGAGGCCAGTCAATACTGTCTCGGCCCGCTCCTGGGCCCCGCCGTCGACCTCGAGGTCCGGGGTGATGCCCCGGCCGTCGACCCCCCGCCCCGAAGGGGTGCGGTAGTGCCCGACGGTCAGCTCGGCGACGGAGCCGTCGGGCAGGCGGCTCGGCATCTGCACCGAGCCCTTGCCGAACGTCCTGGAGCCCACGACGACCGCGCGCCCGCGGTCCTGGAGGGCCCCGGTGAGCAGCTCGGCCGCGCTCATCGTGCCGCCGTCGACGAGCGCGACCACGGGTCTCGCGGCGTCGCCGCCGGGGCGCGCGTGCAGCGCGCGCTGCCGCCCGCGGACGTCGTACGTCGCCACCAGGCCGCCGTCCAGGAGCGCGGAGGCGGCGGTGACGGCCTCGGTGACCAGACCGCCCGCGTTGCCCCGCAGGTCGAGCAGGACACCGGCGCCCCGGGGGGCCCGCCGCACCGCGTCGCGCACGGCCGCGCCCGAGCCCTTGGTGAAGGCGTCCACCTTGATCTTCACGGCGCCGTCGCGGAGCCGGGTCACGCTCACCGAGTCCGTCGACAGGCGCTCCCGGCGCAGCGTCGTCCGCCACGCGCGCGTGCCGCGCTCCAGGCCGAGGGCCACCGGGGTGCCCTCGCGGGCGCCACGCAGCAGGGAGACGACCTCCGTCACCGGGCGGCCCTTGACCTTGCGGCCGTCGACGGTGGTGAGGCGGTCGCCCTGGCGGATGCCCGCGCGGGCGGCGGGTCCCTCGGCGCGCACCTTCGACACCTCGATGCGGCCGTCGGCGGCGCGCCGGGCCCACAGGCCGACGCCGGTGTAGGCGCCGTCCAGGGCCTGCTCGAACTCCTTGTACTCGCCCTGGGAGTACACCGACGCCCAGCGGTCGCCGCTGCGGCTGACGGCGTCCTCGGCGGCCTCGGTGCCGGACTTGCCGTCGGCCATGGCCTCGGCGGCGGCGTCCGCCGCGTCCTCGGCGGGGTCCCGGTCCCGATCCCGGTCGGGGTCGGGCTCGCGGGACGAGGCGACGGAACGGGTGGAGGGGGCCGCAGGGTTCCGGCCTTCCGGGGGGTCCTCGCTCCAGGAGCCGGTGGCCGCGCCGGCTGCCAGGACGCTCGCGAACACCAATGTCAGGGCCGCCCCGTGGCGGATGCGGCGGGGCGAGGCGAGCCAATCGGGGCCTGACATGTCGGTGAGTCTAGGACAACGAGGGGCGCCGTACGGTCGGTTGACCGCACGGCGCCCGAGGCACTCCTCACATCAGCGGCACCCCGCGCCGCCCGTCACCTCACACCTTCAGGTACTTGCGCAGCGCGAGGAAAGCGGCAAGGGCAGGCATGAGCAGTCCGATGACGAGGACCAGCGGCAGGACCGCGAAGACGGAGTCCCAGCCGATGAAGTTGATCAGCGTCAGCTTCTCGGAAAGCTCCAGGCCGTGGTCAATGATGAAGTACCGGCCGAGCAGCAGGAACCCACAGGCGAGCCCGCCGCCGATGAGCCCGGAGACGGCGGCCTCCAGGATGAACGGCATCTGGATGTAGAGGCTGGACGCGCCCACCAGACGCATGATCCCGGTTTCACGGCGACGGCTGAACGCCGAGACCCGCACCGTGTTGACGATCAGCATCAGGGCGACGACCAGCATCAGGGCCATCACCGCGAGCGCCGCCTTGTTCATGCCGTTGAGCAGCTCGAAGAGGTTGTCCAGGACGCCCTTCTGGTCCTCCACCGACTGCACGCCGTCACGCCCGGAGAAGGCGGTCGCCACCACCTGGTACTTCTCCGGGTCCTTCAGCTTGATGCGGTACGACTCCTGCATCTGGTCCGGGGTCAGGGAGCTGGACAGCGGGGAGTCGCCGAACTGCTCCTTGTAGTGCTTGTACGCCTCGTCCGCCGTCTCGTGCTCGACGGTGTCCACGACCGACATCTTCTTGAGGTCGGTGAGGATCCGGTCCTTCTGCTCGTTGGTGACGGCACCCTTGGCGCACTTGGGGTCCTGCTCGGCGTCCGCCTTGTTGCAGAGGAAGATCGAGACGTTGACCTTGTCGTACCAGTAGCCCTTCATCGTGCTCACCTGGTCGCGCATGAGCAGCGAGCCGCCGAACAGGGCGAGCGAGAGGGCGACCGACACGACGACGGCGAAGGTCATCGTGAGGTTGCGGCGGAGACCGACGCCGATCTCCGACAGGACGAACTGGGCGCGCATGGCGGCCTTTCGGTGGATCAGGTGGAACAGATGGTTCCGGCAGGCGGGTCGTCGGGGCCGGCCGAGGGACACCAGGGGCCGGCCGCCGACGGGGGCAGTCGTCGTATCAGTGCTGGTAGCCGTAGACGCCGCGGGACTGGTCGCGGACGAGACGGCCCTTCTCCAGCTCGATGACCCGCTTGCGCATCTGGTCCACGATCTGCTGGTCGTGGGTGGCCATCACGACGGTGGTGCCGGTCCGGTTGATGCGGTCGAGCAGCTTCATGATGCCGACGGAGGTCTGCGGGTCGAGGTTGCCCGTCGGCTCGTCGGCGATCAGGAGCTTCGGCCGGTTGACGAAGGCGCGGGCGATCGCCACGCGCTGCTGCTCACCACCGGAGAGCTCGCCGGGCATCCGGTCCTCCTTGCCGCCGAGCCCGACGAGGTCGAGCACCTGGGGCACGGACTTGCGGATCTCGCCGCGCGACTTGCCGATGACCTCCTGGGCGAAGGCCACGTTCTCGGCGACGGTCTTGTTCGGCAGGAGCCGGAAGTCCTGGAAGACGGTGCCCAGCTGGCGGCGCATGTGCGGCACCTTCCAGTTGGAGAGCCGGGCCAGGTCCTTGCCCAGGACGTGCACCTGGCCGTGGCTGGTGCGCTCCTCGCGGAGGATCAGCCGCAGGAAGGTGGACTTTCCGGAGCCGGATGACCCCACCAGGAAGACGAACTCGCCCTTTTCGATCTCCAGCGACACATCGCGGAGCGCCGGACGGTTCTGCTTCGGATAGGCCTTGGAGACGTTGTCGAATCGGATCACGGATGCACCACGGGTAGCCGGGGGTAGGTGAGCGTGACCATACGCGAATGCGGTACGCGAGCGCAGTCGGCGTCCTGAGTTGCGCGATTTGTCGCGGACGGAGGAGGGGGCGGATCGGCCGGAAACCGGCGGTGGACGGTGGGCCGCGCCGAAATCCGTGGAAGCTGGCACAGTGGTAGGGGGAACGGTTGAGGTTCCCAGAGCGTTGGGCAGGCTGAGACTGTGCGGGAGGAGAAGCGCATGACCTTTGACAGGTTGGTGTGCGCGAACTGCGCGGCGCCTGTGAGCGAGGGCCGCTGCCCCGTGTGCCGGGCCAACCGGGAGCGCATGCAGCAGCAGGAAGGCCCCTTCGGCGGCCTCAGCCCCGCGACCCTGATAGGGCTGCTCGTCGTCCTGATCGCCGCGATGGCGCTGCTCGCGCACCAGAGCGCGTAGGCACCGGAGCGCGTAAGGACCGGATACGGGGCCGAGCCGCCCCGGTCGCGGCCGATCACCACCGATGACCACCGGTCGCGACCGACCGTGACCGAATGTGAGCGCCGATGGTCACCGGTGGCCGTTCGCGCCTTTTGGCGCCGCATACGGAGAAGGCCCGGAGCCATATGGCTCCGGGCCTTTTTCCGCTTGTCCACCCGGGAGGGTTACGCGGCTGCCCCGCGGTTGCCGGCCAGGCGCGGCAGGAGGCGGAAGCCGATGCCGCCCGCGATCATCGTCGCGGCGCCGATGACCAGGAAGGTCACCTCGGTCGCACCGGTGTCGGCCAGCTCACCGTCGTTCTTGCCCTGCCCCTTGTCGGCCACCTGGTCGACCTGCTGCGGGGAGGTGCCCGTGTCGGTCAGGCTGTCCTTGCCCTGGCCCTGCTCGACGGGCCGCTCGCCGCCGCCCGCGGGGTCGGCGCCGTTGCCGCCGCCGTTGCCGCCGCCGCCCGTGCCGCCCTCGCCCGGCTTGCTCGGGTCGCTGGTGGGCTTGGGCGGTTCGGTCGGCCGCGGCGGTTCCGTCGGCTGCGTCGGCTGGTCGGACGGCTCCGGCGGGCGCGTCGGCTGCGTCGGCCGATCGCTCGGCTCCGGCGGCTCCGTGGGCTCGGTCGGCTCGTCGGTCGGCTCCGGCGGGTTGCTGGGCTCCGGCGGGTCCTCGTCGTCACCCGGGAGGTCCACGTCGACACCGATGCCGTTCTCGTCGGCGGAGGCGCTCGCGCCCGCGCCGCCCAGGTCGACGCCCACGTCCAGGGCCGAGGCGGCGCCCGCGGCGGTGAGCGACGCACCGGCGGCGATCACCGCGCCGGCGGCTATCCGCGCGATGCGGATCCGCGTCTTCTTGGTCATCAGGCTGCTACCCCCAGTAGCTGATACGTCAGTGAGGCAGCGCCCGGGGCCCCGGTCACGGAGCGGCTCTCGATCGGCCCTCCGGATCACACGCGCCCCAGAGATGCGCATGCCGCCCGCTAGCCTTTCCACTTTTCTGAGCACCGTCAAGGACGTTGCGCGCGCGATGCCCGTTATGCGCTCAGTTGACCGTCGAGCGGACATGCGACTGTGACGAAACGAGCGCGAGAAGCCCACAACTGGCCCTGGGGGCACCCGAAGAGCGCCCGGAAACACGGCAGCCACGGCCCTCGGGGCCGTGGCTGCCGTGGAATTCGCGCGGTGCCCGGCGACCCGGCGGAATCCGCCTTGTCGACAAAGCGCCGAAGCATTCTCCCGCTGTTACTTCTCCTGCTGCTTGCGCCAGCGAATTCCGGCCTCAAGGAAGCCGTCGATCTCGCCGTTGAACACCGCTTCCGGGTTACCGACTTCGTGCTCCGTACGCAGGTCCTTCACCATCTGGTACGGGTGCAGGACGTACGAACGCATCTGGTTGCCCCAGGAGTTTCCGCCATCGCCCTTGAGGGCGTTCATCTTCTCCTGCTCCTCCTGGCGGCGGCGCTCGAGCAGCTTCGCCTGGAGGACGTTCATCGCGGTCGCCTTGTTCTGGATCTGCGAGCGCTCGTTCTGACAGGAGACGACGATGCCGGTGGGGAGGTGGGTCAGGCGGACCGCGGAGTCCGTCGTGTTGACGCCCTGGCCGCCGGGGCCCGAGGAGCGGTACACGTCGACGCGCAGCTCGCTCTCGTCGATCTCGATGTGGTCGGTCTGCTCGACCACGGGCAGGATCTCGACGCCCGCGAAGGACGTCTGACGGCGGCCCTGGTTGTCGAACGGCGAGATGCGCACCAGGCGGTGCGTGCCCTGCTCCACGGAGAGCGTGCCGTACGCGTACGGCGCCTGGACCGCGAAGGTGGTCGACTTGATGCCGGCCTCTTCCGCGTACGACGTCTCGTACAGCTCCGTCTTGTAGCCGTGGCGCTCCGCCCAGCGCAGGTACATGCGCTGGAGCTTCTCGGCGAAGTCGGAGGCGTCGACGCCGCCGGCCTCCGCGCGGATGGTCACGACGGCCTCGCGCGAGTCGTACTCACCGGAGAGGAGGGTGCGGACCTCCATCTCGTCCAGCGCCTTCTTGACCGCCGTGAGCTCCGACTCGGCCTCCGCGCGGGTGTCCGGGTCGTCCTCCTCCTCGGCCATCTCGAAGAGCACGCCCAGGTCGTCGATGCGCCCGCGCAGGGTCTCCGCCTTGCGCACCTCCGCCTGGAGGTGGCTCAGCTTGCTGGTGATCTTCTGCGCTTCGTCCGGGTCGTCCCAGAGGGACGGCGCGGCCGCCTGCTCCTCGAGCACGGCGATGTCTGCCCTCAGCTTGTCGAGGTCCAGGACGGCCTCGATCGACTCCATGGTCGAGGAGAGGGACTTGAGCTCTTCGGATACGTCGACGACTGCCACGACACCAGCGTAACGGCTGCGGCTGTCGTCCCTCCCCCCATGGGGCCGGGGAGCCCCTGCGCCGGGCCCCATGGGGATGCTCCCCGCCCTCCCACCCGTCACGGCCCGGCTTCGCGGGCCCGGCCCCGACGCGGAGCGCTGCGGCTGATCCTTTCGCCGTCCCGCCGCTGCCGCGGCGGGTTTCTCCCACCCGCCCACCCGAAACTCCCCGGCTTCGCGGGCGCGGGTCCGGCGCGGGGCGCTGCGGCCTGGGGCTTTCCGGTTCGGTGGGGGCGGGTGGGTGGGACTGGGCCGGGGGTGGGACGAGGGTCACGCGGAGCGTGCTCGGCTGCGCCCGGTGCGAGGCCCGCTACAGGCCGGGAGCAACGCTGCCGCTGTGGTGGTTCGCTGCCTGGGGCCAGTGAGGGCGGGTGGGTGGGACTGCGGCGTGGGGGGGCGGGGCTCTGCGGTGCCTGGAGGCTGGGGCCGGTGCGCGGTTCCGGGGCCGGGGAGGGCTCCGCGAGTACATGGTTGGGGCGGGTGGGTGGGTCCGGGCCGGGGGTGGGGCGGGGTTCCTGCGGAGCGTGCTCGGCTGGTGGGGCTCTGCGGTGCGGCTGGGGTGCCGCCTCGGTGCCGTGGCCCCGGGGGCACCCGGCTGGGGCCAGGCCAGGGCCGAGCCGGGCCGACGTAAAGCCAGGGCCGGGGCTAGGGGGCCGGGGGGGCTGTTGTTTGGGGGGTGGTGGGGGTGGGGGGTCGTCCGTGGTGGCGTACCAGGCGCCTGCGCCTATCGCGGCGGCCAGCGCCGCCCCCGCCGCCCCCAGGGCGATCCGGCGCCGCCGCGTCGTGGAGCGGTGGCGGGCCGAGCCGGGCCGGGCAGTGCCGGTGGCGCGGGGGACCCGGGCGGTGCCCAGGGCGCCGCCCGCCAGCTCCTCGGGGCCGGGGACGCGCATGGAGGTGTGGGTGTCGCGGTTGGCGTCGGCGGAGGTGGCGCCGGGGACCAGGGGGACCGCGCCGCGCCGCGGGGCGCGCGGCCGGGGCTCCTGCGGGGGCTCCTCGCGCGCGTCCGCCTCCTGCGCCTCCGCGTCCGGCTCGTCGACCTCCAGGGGCGGGATGCCCGCGAGCAGCGGCAGCTGCTCGCGCAGCCGGGCCGCCAGCTCGGAGGCGCGCAGCCGGGACGCGGGTGCCTTGGCCAGGCACTGGACCATGAGCTGCCAGAGCTCTTCGGGGATGCCGGGCAGGGGGACGACGGTCTCGGTGACGTGGCGGCGCAGGACCGCGCCGGGGTGGCCGCCGCCGAAGGGCGTGAAGCCCGCGAGCAGCTCGTAGAGGACGGTCGCGAGGGCGTAGATGTCGACGGCCGCGCGCGGGGGCAGGCCCTCGATGATCTCGGGCGCCAGATAGTCCGGCGTACCGATGATCTTCGTGGCGCGGGTCCGGCGCGGGGTGTCGATGAGTTTGGCGACGCCGAAGTCCGTCAGGAGGGCCGGGTGGGCACCGCCGGGGCCGAGGGGGCCCTGCATGTCCAGGAGTACGTTCTCGGGCTTGACGTCGCGGTGCACGATGCCGGCGGCGTGCGCGGCGGCCAGGGCGTCGGCGACGTCCGCGACGATGGCGACGGCGGCCTCGGGGGCGAGGCGGCGCTCGCGCTCCAGTCGGGTGCGCAGGTCCGTGCCGCGGACGAGGTCCATGACGAGCGCGAGGTCGTTGCCGTCGACCACCAGGTCGTGGACGCCCACCACGCGCGCGTGGTCGAGGCTCAGCAGGGCCGTGCGCTCCTGGACGAAGCGCCCGACGAGCTCCTGGTCGGAGGCCAGGTCCTCGCGCAACAGCTTGATGGCGACGGGCCCCTCGGGCCCCTCGCCGAGCCACACCGTGCCGGCGCTGCCACGGCCCAGGATCTGATGGGCGGTGTACCGGCTGCCGATCTTGCGTGCCAAGACTGCTCCTACGGATGTGTGTTGGCGTCAAAAGTACGCGTCCGTGACGCCAACCTTCACTCCGGGAGCGGAAATCACCCCTCAGATGTCGACAAATCCCCTAGGTCGTGAGGATGTTGCCGCACCGGGGTCCGGACCGCGGCCCGTACCGGGGTCCAGGACCACCCTCATCCGTTGATCTTCGAGCTCCACTCCGAGACCTTGTTCCAGACGTCCTGGAGCTGGTCCCAGTACCCCTTGGTGGTCCCGATCCAGTCCTGGATCGGGCTCAGCTCCCAGACCAGCCAGCTCGCGACGAACAGGATGACGAGGACGACCAGGCAGCCCTTGAGGCAGCCGAGGCCCGGGATCTTCGTCGGGTTCGCGCCGCGCTGGCGGCGCTGCCGGGGCGGCTCGGGCTGGGGCGGCTGCGGCTGCTGGGGCGCGGGGGGCGCGTACGGCTGCGGCTGCTGCGGCGCGTAGGGCTGGGGCTGGTGCTGCGGCGCGTACTGCTGCTGCGGCGGGTACGGCTGCGGCTGGTGCTGCGGGGCGTACGGCTGCGGCTGCGGCGGTCGCTGCTGCTGAGGGCGGGCGACCTGGCGCTGCGGACGGCGGCGCAGCGGGTCCTGGCTGGGGTCCAGGTGCTGCACCTGCGTCTGGTCGTTGCGGTCGCGGGCGGCGCGCATCTGGCTCTGCCAGGGGTGCGGGTCGTCCGGGCCCTGGCCGGGACCCACGGGGGGCATGACGGCCGTGGGGTCGGCGCCCTGGGGCCCGCCGGTGTGCGGCATGACGCTGGTGGCCGCGGCCGGGTCGAAGCCGCCCGGGGCGCCGGTGTGCGGCAGGACCTGGGTGGGGTCGGCCGCGCCGGGGCTGTCCGGCACCGGCGCGGGCGCCGGGTCGGGCGCGAGCAGCGCGGCGACGCCCTCGGCGGCGGCGATCTGCGCGGCGGAGGCGTGCACGCCGATGCCGTCGGCGACGGTGCGCAGGGCGCGCGCCAGGTTCTCGGCGCTGGGGCGGCGGTCCGGGTCCTTGCTCAGGCAGCGCTCGATGACCGTCCACAGGGGGTCGGGGACGGTGGAGGGGCGGCGCGGCTCGGCGCTCAGGTGCTGGTGCAGGACTTCGAGAGCGGAGCCGCCGGCGAACGGCGGGCGGCCGGTGACCAGCTCGTACAGCAGGATGCCGGCCCCGTAGATGTCGACCGCGCTGGTCTGCGGGCGGCCCTCGGCGGACTCGGGCGCGACGTACGCGGGCGTGCCGACGAACTCCTGGGTGCGGGTGAGGCCCGGGGAGTCGGCGAGGCGGGCGATGCCGAAGTCCGTGAGCATCGGGTGCATGCCGTTGGCGTCCTGCTTGACCAGGACGTTCGCGGGCTTGAGGTCGCGGTGGACCACGCCGTCGGCGTGGCTCGCGGCCAGCGCGTCGGCGATCTGCGCGGTGAGCAGGGCGGCGGCGGCCGGGGTGAACGGGCCGTTCTCGCGCAGGTACTTGTGCAGGTCCGGACCCTCGATCAGGTCCATGACCAGGGCGAGCAGATCGCCCTCGACGACGAGGTCGCGGGTGCGGACGATGTTCGGGTGCGTCAGGCGGAGCAGGACGGAGCGCTCCCTGAGGAAGCGCATCACGACGTCCGCGTCGTTCGCGAGCTCCTCCTTGAGGACCTTGATCGCGACGGTCTCGCCGGGCTGGCCGGGCACGGCCGCCTCGGCACCCGCGGTCTCCCGCTGGCGGGCTCGCCAGACGGTGCCCGTGGCGCCGCGCCCGAGCGGCTCCTCGAGCAGGTACTTGCTGCCTACCGGCCGCACGTCATGCGCTCCCTGCTGGATCGGTCTGGATCTGTGGTCCTTGGGCTCCCGGTGACCCGGGGATCCCGGTCGGCCCTCGCCGCGCTGGGCGTTCCGACCCACTGTAGTGCCGCCGGACGGGGCACCGGACGACGATCTTGCCAGTGGCCGCCGCCCGTGCGGACCTTTGTTCGCAGGGAAGACGCGCTACCAGGGCCGTTGGTTGCCGACGGCCTCGGACCGGGGTTCGAAAGGGGCTCGCAGCAGGGTTCCGCAACGGCTCGGCAGGGGCTCGGCAGGGGGGCCTGCCGGAGGTTCCGTGCTCATGGGGTGACGATTTTCCTTCTGGCCCGCTTCCCGCACTTTTCCGGGCACGTTTCCGTACAGAGGCGACCAATCAAGATCACTTACGGGTGGGGGACGGGCGTGTTGTCAGTGGCAGGTGCGAGGATGCTTCCGTACTGGCCGACGTGCCCGTGTGCGGTGGGGGGAATCACAGCGCGAGTCCCCGTGCCGGGCGCCCAGCGCAGAAGGGACCGCTGACGGCATGCAGATCCGGCTGACCGTCCTCGGGCCGCGTGGCGGCCAGACCGAGCCGGGGGGACGCCCCGCGGCCGCCTGTGACGTGCTGGTCACCGCGCCCGCCGGGACGGCGCTCGCCGCCGTGGCCTCCGGCCTCGCCGCCGCCGTCGCCGCGGGCGAGGGACCCGCCGTCCTCTACGCGGAGTCGGAGCGGCTCGACCTCCAGCGCTGCACGCTCGGCGAGCCCCCGCTGGTCGACGGTGCGGTGCTGTGCGTGGGCACCCCCGCGGAGCCGGGCCCCGAGCTCGCGGACGCCGCCGCCCAGCTCCATGTCGTCGCCGGTCCGGACGCGGGCGGCGTGCACCTGCTGCACGGCGGCCAGATCCGCGTCGGCCGCTCCGCGCAGGCCGACGTGCCCCTGGACGACCCGGACGTGTCCCGGCTGCACTGCGCGGTCACGCTCGCCCCGGACGGCCGGGTCACGGTCGAGGACCTCGGCTCGACGAACGGCACGGCGGTGGACGGCCGCGCGCTCACCGACCGGCCGGTGCGGCTCGCCTCCGGCTCGCTCCTGCGCATCGGCGAGTCCGTGCTCCGCCTGACCACCGGCAGCGGCATGGGCGGCGTGCTCGACACCGCGGCGGACGGCGAGGGCCACGTGCGCGTGCGCGTCGCCGGGGAAGGTGCGGTGGGCGGCGCGACCGTGGCCGGCACGGGGGCCGTCGGGGGCGCGTGGGGCACCAGGGCCGCGGAGGGCTCCGGGGCGCCCGGCCTCCCGGCCGCGCCGGGTGCGCACGCCGCGCCCGCGTCCCCCGGCTCCCCGGCCCCGCCCGCTTCGTACGACTCCCCCGCCCGGCCCGCCGCCTCCGGGGACGGTGTGACGCAGCATGCCTATGGCACGGCCGAGTGGGGCGCTTCCGGAGGCAGCGGGGGCGCGGAGTCCCCCGTGGTGCCCCGGCAGGGCGGAGCGCCCGAGGCCGAGCGGAGCCGGACCGGCACCCCCGCGCGCGGGACGCCCCTGCCGCGCGGCCTGCGCAAGCGGGGCGGCCTCTCCGCCTGGGCCCGGCGGCTGACCGGCGGCCGCGGCGACGAGACGGCACGCGAGCACGGGGCGTACGACGAGGCGTACGACGGCCCGGAAGGCCCCGGGGCGTACGAGGACTGGAGCGACGCCGGGCCGCTCCCGGAGTCCGTGCCCGAGGTGTGGCCCGACGCGGCGGCGCTGCTCCTGACGGCGCTCGGGCCCGGGACGCGGCTGTGGGAGCGCGGGCCCGAGCACCCGGAAGCGCTCGCGGTGCGCCTCGGCACGGTCGACCGGGCGGCGCCCGGGCAGAGCGCGCTGCTGCCCGCCGTGCCGGTGACGGTGAGCCTCCGGGAGACGGGGGCGCTCGGTCTCGCCGGGCCGCGCGAGCGGCTCGCGGGCCTCGCCCGTTCGGTGCTCGCGCAGCTGGCCGCGCTGCACGCCCCCACGGACCTGGAGATCGTGCTGATCAGCACGGACCGCGCGCGGACGCCGGGCGAGCGGGCCGCGGAGTGGGCCTGGCTCGGCTGGCTGCCGCATCTGCGGCCCGCGCACGGCCAGGACTGCCGACTGCTGCTCGCGTACGACCGCGAGCAGGCGGCGGCGCGCACGGCCGAGCTGCTGCGCCGCCTGGACGAGCCGGAGACGGCCGCGGCGGGGCCCGGCGACGCGGAGCCGCAGGAGGCGCGGGGCCCGGCGGTGTCCGGGCCGCGCACGGTCGTGGTCGTCGACGGCGACCCCGGTTCCGCCGCGCTGCGGGAGGCCGCCGTGCGGCTCGCGCGGGACGGCGGCAGGGCCGGGATCCACGTCGTGTGCCTGGCCGAGACCGCCGCGGCCTCGCCCGCGTCGCCGGTGACGGAGACGTATGAGGCGGCGTGCTCGGTGTCGCCCGCCTTCCGCGCCTGCGGGGCGGTCGCGCTGCTCAGCGGTGACGTGGCGACGGCCCTGCGGGTGCTGCGCGCGGCAGACGGACAGCCCGCGGGGCACGGCACGGTCGCCGTGGTGGACGCCGTCTCCGCGGCCTGGGCGCAGCGCTTCGCGCGGGCGCTCGCCCCGCTGCGGCCGGACGGCACGGGCGGCGGGCACGCGCGCGTGGCGGCGCCGCTGCCGCAAGCCGCGCGGCTCCTGGACGAGTTGGGTCTCGCCCGGGCCACGCCCGCCTCCCTGATGGCGCGGTGGGCGGCCGCGGGGGACGACGCGGGTGCCCTCGGCGGGCGGGCCTGGGCGGTGCTCGGCGCGGGCGCGCGCGGGCCCGTCGTGGTGGACCTCGCCGCGGACGGCCCGCACCTGCTGGTGGCGGGGCCGCCCGGCAGCGGGCGCACGGAGCTGCTGCGGTCCGTCGCCGCGTCCCTCGCCGCCGCCGAGCGGCCCGACCGGCTCGGTGTCGTCCTCGTGGACGGCGGGGTCGACGGGCGGGACGGCGGCGCGGCGGGCGGCACCGGTGGCGGCGAGCGGCCCGGCGAAGGGCTGCGGGCCTGCACGGACCTCCCCCACGTCGGTACGCACCTGGCCGCCAACGACCCCGTGCGGATGCGGGAGTTCGCCCAGTCCCTCACCGCGGAGCTGAAGCGGCGCGCCGAGCTGCTCGGGCGGCAGGGGTTCGCCGAGTGGCACACGGGGCGGGCCGTGGCCGGGCGGATCGTGGCGCCTCGGGGAGCGCCGGACGCCGAGGCAGGCGGGACCGTCGGAGCCGCCGGGGCCGGGGACATCGAGGTGCCGAGCAGCGCGACGCTGCGGCTGCGGCCGCCCGGGGCCGTGGCGCGGCCCGAGCCGGGTCCGCCGCTCGCGCGGCTCGTCGTGGTCGTCGACGACTACGACTCCTTGCTCGCGCCCGCGCTCGGGTCGCCGGGGCGGCCCGCCGCCGGATCCGTCGTACGGGCCCTTGACGCGGTGGCGCGGGACGGGGAGCGGCTCGGGGTGCATCTGGTGGCCGCCGTGCGGGGTGCCGAGCGCGTGGCCGAGACGGAGGTGGGGCGGCGGGCCGGGCTCCGGGTCACGTTGGACGCGCCGGGCGGCGAGGTGGAGGACGCGGCGCCCGGGCGGGGGGTGTTGGGCGGTGCCGACGGTCGGGTGACCGCGTTCCAGGCGGGGCGGGTCACGGGACGCATCCCCCGTACGGCGACCCTGCGACCCACCGTGGTCCCCCTGGAGTGGGACCGCATGGGCGATCCCCCCACCCGCCGCCCCGTCCGCGAACTGGGCAACGGACCCACGGATCTGGCCCTCCTGGCCAGCGCCCTCGACCGCGCGGCCCGCGAGGTCTCGGCCGACCAGGTGCCGTCCCTGCTGTGACACCGGGGCCGGGGCGTTGCGGGCGGGTGGGCAGAAGCGGACGGACCGTCACAACGGCATCACGATCGGCGACTTGACAGCGTAGGCCGTCTTGCCGCCCCACGCCCCCGGGCGTAGACAGGCCGGAACGGGACTGTCAGGGGAAGAGAACGGGGCAGTGATGCGCAGCACTCTTCGGACACGGACGACCGGCAGGGCAGTGGCCGCCATCGCGGTGGGCGCCCTCGCGCTGGGTGTCACCGCGTGCGGCGGTGACGACGACAAGGACGACGACGGCAACGGCAAGGGCGGCGGCAAGAAGGAGGCCGCGGCCACCGTTCGACTGCCCGAGCTCGACGGGCAGAAGCTGTCGGTCTCGGCCGTGTGGGGCGGCGCGGAGCGCAAGGTGTTCCTCAGGGTCCTCGACGAGTTCGAGAAGCGGACGGGCGCCGACGTGTCGTTCGTGCCCGCGCAGGAGCCGATCATCAGCTTCCTGGCGTCGAAGGTGGCGGGCGGCGAGCCCCCGGACGTGGCGATGCTGCCCCAGGTCGGCGCGGTGAAGCAGGCCGTGGAGAAGAAGTGGGCCAAGCCGCTGGGCGCGGCGGCGCAGAAGGAGCTGGACGAGAACTACGCGCAGGGCTGGAAGGACCTGGGGTCCGTCGACGGCAAGCAGTACGGCGTGTACTTCAAGGCGGCCAACAAGTCGTTGGTCTGGTACAACACCAAGGTCTTCGAGAACGCGGGCGTCGAGGAGCCCAAGACCTGGGACGACTTCATGAAGACCGCCCAGACGATCTACGACTCGGGCGTCGCGCCCGTGTCCGTGGGGGGCGCCGAGGCCTGGACGCTCACCGACTGGTTCGAGAACGTCTACCTCTCGCAGGCGGGCCCCGAGAAGTACGACGAGCTCGCCCAGCACGAGATCAAGTGGACGGACCCTTCCGTCAAGGAGGCGCTGACGACGCTCGGCGGGCTCTTCGGGAAGAAGGGGTTCGTCGCCGGGGGCGCGGACGGCGCGCTGCAGACGGAGTTCCCGGCGTCGGTGAAGCAGACGTTCGTCGGCGGCGACCAGCCCAAGGCGGGCATGGTCTTCGAGGGCGACATGGTGTCCCTCTCGATCTCCGAGACGAAGGCGAAGGTCGGCACGGACGCGAAGGTGTTCCCGTTCCCGGCGGTCGGGGACGCGTCCCCCGCGGTCGTGGGCGGTGACGCCGCGGTCGCCCTGAAGGACGGCGAGGGCGCGCAGGCCCTGCTCACGTTCCTGGCCTCGCCGGACGCGGCGAAGATCTGGGCGGAGGCCGGCGGCTTCGTGTCGCCGAACAAGAACCTGGACCTGGCCGCGTACCCGAACGACGTGCAGCGCGGCATCGCCAAGGCGCTCATCGCGGCCGGTGACGACATCCGCTTCGACATGTCCGACCAGGCGCCCCCGGCCTTCGGCGGCACGCCCGGCAAGGGCGAGTGGAAGGCGCTCCAGGACTTCCTGAAGAACCCGAAGAACGTCGCGGGCACCCAGCGGGCGCTGGAGGACGCGGCGACCAAGGCGTACCCGAAGAGCTGACGGGCGATGACGACTCCGGACGCCGGGGGCACCGCCGCGGTGCCCCCGGCCAGGCCGACGGCGCGTACGTCCACGACCGGTCCGCGCGGCTCCGGTCCCCGCAGGAGCGTGACCGGCACGCGCAGGACGGTGGCGGCCCTGTTCCTGCTGCCCGCCCTGGTGCTGCTCGGCGCGCTCGTGCTGTACCCGATCGGGTTCTCGGTCCTGCGCAGCTTCTTCGACAAGGGCGGCGACTTCGCGGGCATCGACAACTACGAGACGATGTTCGAGGACGCCGGGATCCGTACCGCCATCAAGAACACGGCGGTCTGGGTGGTGTGCGCGCCCGCCGTGGCGACGGCGCTCGGCCTGATCTTCGCCGTGCTCACCGAGCGGGTGCGCTGGGCCACGGCGTTCAAAATCGTGATCTTCATGCCGATGGCGATCTCGATGCTGGCGGCGGGGATCATCTTCCGGCTCGTGTACGAGGCGAACCCCGACCGCGGGGTCGTCAACGCCGTGTGGGTGGGCGTGCACGACACGTTCGTCGAGTCGTCGCACTTCCCGAGCGGGCACCTCGCCGCGAGGTCCCCGATGAAGGAGGCGGGCGGCGGCGCCTTCGTCACCCGTGAGCCCGTGCGCGCCGGGCAGCCGGTGGTCCTGCCGCTGACCGGCGTACCGCCCAACCGGATGCCCGACGCCGCCGCGGCGGCGAAGCCCGCGCAGGCCGACCCCGGCAAGGTCACCGGCACCGCCTGGCAGGACTTCACCCGCGGCAAGGGCCGCGGCGAGGTCAACGCGCCGGACGCCGTCGAGCTCGGCTACCCCGGCATCGAGATCGAGGCGGTCAAGGACGGCGAGGTCGTGGCCTCGACGAAGGCCGCCGACGACGGCACCTTCGCCCTGCCGAAGGAGGCCGACGGGGCGCTGCTGCGCTTCCCCGCGTCGAACTTCCGCGAGCCGTACGACGGCGTGAACTGGCTGGGCCCCTCGCTCATCACCCCCGCCGTCATCGGCAGCTACGTGTGGATGTGGGCCGGTTTCGCGATGGTGCTCATCGCGGCGGGCCTGGCGAGCGTGCCGCGCGAGCTCCTGGAGGCGGCGCGCGTGGACGGCGCCAACGAGTGGCAGGTGTTCCGCCGGGTCACGGTGCCGCTGCTCGCACCCGTCCTCGCGGTGGTCCTGGTCACGCTGATGATCAACGTGATGAAGATCTTCGACCTGGTCTTCGTGATCCCGCCGGGCTCCTCCAAGGACGAGGCGAACGTCCTCGCCGTCCAGCTCTACAACTCCGCCTTCGGGGACCAGAACGACGGCGTGGCGAGCGCGATCGCGGTGCTGCTCTTCCTGCTCGTGATCCCGGTGATGTGGTTCAACATGCGGCGGCTGCGGCGGGAGGCGAAGCGATGAGCGCGCACACTCGGGCCGCCGCGAGGGCGGGCGCGAAGGCAGGCGCGGGGGCGGGCCCGGTGAAGGCCCGGCAGTCGCTCGGGGGGCGGATCGCCGGCCTGCTCGGCGGCACCGCGGTACGGGTCTTCCTCATCCTCGTCGGCCTGTTCTGGCTGGTGCCCACGCTCGGGCTGCTGCTCGGCTCGCTGCGCACCAAGGAGGACATGAGCGAGACCGGCTGGTGGAAGGTCTTCGGCGCGCCCTCGCAGCTGACCTTCGACAACTACTCCAGCCTCCTGAAGGACGAGACGATCACCGACTCGATCCTGACGAGCGTGTCCATCACCGTCCCGGCGACGCTGCTCGTCGTGGTGATCGGCTCGCTCGCCGGTTACGCGTTCGCGTGGATGGAGTTCCCGGGCCGCGACTGGTGGTTCCTCGGTGTCGTGGGGCTGCTTGTGGTGCCGGTGCAGGTGGCGCTCGTCCCGGTCTCCGACCTCTTCGGCAAGGTCGGGATCTTCGAGACGACGACGGGCGTGGTGCTCTTCCACACCGCCTTCGGGCTGCCCTTCGCGATCTTCCTCCTCCGGAACTTCTTCGCGGAGATCCCCCGTGAACTCCTTGAGGCCGCCCGTCTTGACGGCGCCGGTGAGCTGCGGCTCTTCGTCCGCGTGGTGATGCCGCTCGGCGCGCCCGCGATCGCCTCGCTCGGCATCTTCCAGTTCCTGTGGGTGTGGAACGACATGCTGATCGCGCTGATCTTCGCGGACGCGGGCAGCCCGCCGATCACGGTGGCGCTCCAGCAGCAAGTGCGGTTCTTCGGTGACAACGTGCAGATCCTCGCGCCCGGCGCGTTCATCTCGATGGTGATCCCGCTGGCCGTGTTCTTCGCGTTCCAGCGGCAGTTCGTCTCCGGCGTGATGGCGGGCGCCGTCAAGTGAGGACGCGCACGCGCCCGCGCGCCCGGCTCCACAAAAATGATCAACTGCCGGGCGGGTAACGCCACTTGACCGAACGGGGACGGTCCGGCACCGGATCGTCCCCTTTCCTTCCGCTTGACGGGTGTCCCCCGAAGGGGACACCCCGGCGTAACCAGATCACCTCACCGGGCGTTCCCGGGCAGAGTGCCCGCGCCGACCCATGGATGTGCCGTGCCCCGGTTCAGTGTCATCGTCCCCGCGTACCAGGTGCAGGCGTATCTGCACGAGTGCCTCACGTCCGTACTGGAACAGAGCTTCGCGGACTGGGAGCTGATCGCGGTCGAGGACCGCTCGCCGGACGGCTGCGCCGCGATCATCGACGAGTTCGCGGCCCGGGACACCCGCGTCAGGGCCGTCCACCTGGAAGAGAACGTGGGCCTCGGCCGCGCGCGCAACGCGGGCATGGAGCACGCCACCGGCGACTACCTGATCTTCCTCGACGCCGACGACAGCATGGCGCCCGGCTCCCTCCAGGCCATCGCCGACCGCCTGAAGGAGACCGGCGAGCCGGACGTCCTGGTCTACGACTACGAGCGGACGTACTGGACGGGCGAACGGGTGCGCAACCAGCTCGCGCACCTCCTCCACCAGGACGGCCCCGCCCCCTTCGAACTCGCCGACAGGAGCGGCCTGCTGCGGCTGCTCATGGTCGCCTGGAACAAGGCGCACCGCCGCGAGTTCGTCGAGCGGGTGGGCCTCACGTTCCCGCCCGGCACCTACGAGGACGCTCCCTGGACGTACCCGCTGATGATGTCGGCGAAGTCCATCGCGACGCTCGACCGGGTGTGCGTGCGCTACCGGCAGCGGCGGCGCGGCGGGATCCTCGGCACGGCGAGCCGCGCGCACTTCGACGTCTTCGACCAGTACGAGCGGGTGTTCGCGTTCCTGGACACGCGCCGCAACCTGCCGGACGCGTGGCGGGCCCTGGTCTTCCGGCGCATGGTCGACCACCTGCTGGCCATCTACGCCAGGCCGGAGCGGCTCCCGCACGACAGCCGCGCCGAGTTCCTGCGCCGGGCGCGCGCCCACTACCGCCGCTTCCACGTGCCGGGCTCCCGGCCGCGCGCGGGCGCCCGGCTTCAGCACGCCCTGGTGCGGCTCGGCTCGCACCGCGCGTACCAGACGCTGCGGTCGGTGCGGCGGTTCGGCGCGAGGCTCGCGCGGTACGGCACCGGGGTCCTTGGCCGCGCCCGGGAGTCCCTGCTGCGGCTGCACTACCGCATCCAGCTGCGGCGTCCGGTGCGCGCGGACCTCGCGGTCTTCACGGCGGGTGACGGGCGGGGGCACAGCGGCGACCCGGGCGCCCTTGAGGCCGCCTTCCGCGAGCACGCGCCGCACGTGCGCACCGCGTGGCTCGCCGCGCCCGCGCACCACCACACCCTCCCGACCGCGACCCAGCGCCTCACGCCCGGCACGGCCGCGGCCTGGACCGCCCTGGCGCGCGCCGCGTACCTGGTGAGCGACGCCGGGTTCGACCGCCGCCTGGTCAAGCGCCCCGGGCAGCTCGTCGTGCACACCCACCGGGGCACGCCGCTGCGGCACGAGGGCGCCGACCTCCTGGAGCGCCCGGCGGCCGTCTGCGGCACGGACGTCGACGCGCGGCTGCGCTCCGCCGACACCTGGGACTACGTCCTGTCCCCCAACCGCCACGCGACCCTGGCGGGTGAGCGGGCGTACCCGGCGACGTACACGACGCTCGAGTACGGCTGTCCGCGCAACGACCGCTACCAGCGCGCCACCGCCGCCGACGTGGCGCGGATCCGCGAGAGCCTCGGCGTGCGGCCGGGCACGACGGCGATCCTGTACGCGCCGGAGTACCGCGACTACCGGCGCACCCAGCGGCTCGGCGTGGACCTGGAGCGGCTCCTGCGCCGCCTCGGCCCCCGCTTCACGGTTCTGGTGCACGCCCCCCACGTCGACGCGGAGCCGCTGCCCGACGATCTCACCGGGCGGTGGGTCGACGTGTCCGGCGAGCCGGACGCGGGGCGCCTGTGCCTTGCGGCGGACGCGCTGGTCACGGACTACTCCTCGCTGATGTTCGACTACGCGAACCTGGACCGGCCGATCGTCCTGCACGCCGACGACTGGGAGGCGTACGAGGCCGCCCGCGGCACCTACTTCGACGTGCGCGCCTTCCCGCCGGGCGCGGTGGCGCGCGGCGAGGACGAGCTGGCCGACATCTTCGCCTCGGGGCACTGGCGGGGCTCGCGCTCGGCCCAGCTGCGGCGGGCCTTCCGGGAGCGGTTCTGCCCCCACGACGACGGGAGTGCCGCGGAGCGTGTCGTGCGACGGGTGGTGTTCGGGGCGAAGATCCCACTACCGTCGGTCGTGGCGCTCCCGGAGCGGCACCCCACGCCGGCGGCGGGGCCCGAGGGCACCCGTGTGTCCGGGGCCGAGGACTCCGGGGTCGCGCAGACCGCCGCGCTCCTGTCGCAGCGCACTCCCCCCAACTCCAGGATCTGAGATGCCCGAAGCCTCCGCTTCCGTGCCCACGTCCGCGCCCGCGTCCGTGGAGGAGCCGGACGACGTGCCCGTGCCCACCGACTTCTCCGATGTGAAGGGCTGGTTCCACCCGGCCGACCAGGTTCTCTTCGACTGGTTCCTGAGCCGTCAGCTGGACCTCGGCGAATCGGGCGACCTGCTCGAACTCGGGGCCTACCTGGGCAAGAGCGCGATCTTCATGGGGGCCTATCTGCGCCCCGACGAGACCTTCACGGTCTGCGACCTGTTCGACTCGCCCGCGCCCGACGCCGCCAACTCCAAGGAGATGGGCCGCTCGTACGCGACGCTGACCCGGCGCGCCTTCGAGGCCAACTACCGCTCCTTCCACGACGAGCTGCCCCAGGTCGTGCAGGCCCCTTCGGCCGGGATCACCACGCACGTGGCCGAGCGGAGCTGCCGCTTCGTCCACATCGACGCGTCCCATCTGTACGAGCACGTGCACGCGGACATCGCGGCGGCGCGGGAGCTGCTCACGCCGGACGGGATCGTCGTCCTCGACGACTTCCGGGCCGAGCACTGTCCCGGGGTGGCCGCGGCGACGTGGGGGGCCGTGGCCACGACCGGGCTCAAGCCGCTGTGCATCACGGCCACGAAGTTCTACGGGACGTGGGGGCGGTACGAGGCCGTGCACGGGGAGCTGGGGCGGTTGTTGAAGGGGCGGGACGACATGTGGCACGGGGCGGAGGAGGTGGCCGGGCATCCGATGATCCGCATCAGCGGGCGCAAGGCCCGGACCCCGGCCCACCCCCGGTCGCGCCACGCCGGGGCGCCGCCCGCGCACCGGGCCCCGGAGGGCACCCGCCGCCCGCGCGGCCGGGGCCTGGCGGCACTCCTCCCGGGCCGCAGGCGCTAGCCCCTGCCCAACGACTGGGCGGCACCCGGGGCTGTGCCCACCCGTCCCGCCCTGCGGGACGATTGCCCACAGCGGAGACAGGCGACACGCCGCCCGCAGCGCTCCGCGTCGGGGTTCGGCCGGTGACGCTGGGGCGTTTCGGGTGGGTGGGTGGGTGGGAAACCCGCCGCGGTAGCGGCGGCACCACCCACCCAGCGGCAGCGCGGCGCTGCCGGTGCTCCGGGCAAGGAGCGGGCAAAGTAGGGCGATGCAGACTTTTCTGACTGGAGGGTTTGCCCGCAGGGCCCGACGGGCCGCCCGCAGGGCCAGGTTCCGCGTGGAGCGCGCCGCCGCAGGCCGGCAGGGGCGCGGGGGCGGCGAGCCGCTCGTGGCCGTCCATCTGTCCCTGCGGGACAGCCGCACCCTCAATCTCGCCCTGCCGGCCCCCGGCCCCGGCGCCGCGCGGCTCCTGATCAGCCGTGGCCCCCGCCGCTTCCGCGTACCGCTCGACGTGGAAGCGGCGCTGCTCACCGCGACCGTCGGCCTGCGGGACGCCGCCGAGGGCACGGGCGGCGCCGGGCCCGTCCTGAGCGAGGGCGTCTGGCGGCTCACGGTCGAGACGACCGGGGCCGACGGCCGCGTACGGCGGCAGGGGCTCACCCTCGCCGACACGCCGGGGCCGCCTTCGCCGACCCTCCCCCACGCCCCGCACCCGCGCACCGGCACGCTCCTGCGTCTGGTGCGCTGCCGCGGCGGGCGGGCCGCGGTGCAGGTCACGGCGGCCCGGCCGCGCGCGGAGCTGGTGCGGTTCGAGCCGTACGGGGACGGCATCACGGTGCACGGCCGGATGGTCGCGGCGCGCGCGGCGCGGCAGGCCAGTGCCGTGCGGCGGCGGGACGGCCTGGCCGTGCCGGTGCGGCCCGAGTGGGAGGGCGACCGGTTCCGCTTCGCGCTGCCGCTGGCGGCGATGGCCGGGGCGGCTCCCGGCCAGTGGGTGTGGGACTTCCGCGTCGGCGGCCTGCCGCTGGGGCGCTGGCTGACCGACGTACGGGATCTGCCCGCGGCGTTCCCCACGCCGTTCCGGCTCGTCGCGCTCGAGGGCGGCGGCCTGGTGCGCGCCCATCCGCACGTCACCGCGTCCGGCGCGTTCGCCGTGACCTGTCTGGACCTGGGCCGTGACCCGGAGCAGAAGGAGACCTCATGAAGATCACGTACCTCCTCGGCTGGGGAGACGAGATGGGCGGCACCGAACTCGCCACGTACACCCAGGCGCTGCACCTCGCCGAGCGGCACGACGTGGAGGTCCTCTCGGTCTTCCGCACCCGGACCGAGCCGTTCTTCCCCGAGGCCCGGGGCCTGGCCGTGCGCTATCTGGTGGACCGCACGGCGACGCCCGAGCGCCCTGTGCGCGGCTCGCGGCTCGACGAGGGCGCGTGCCGGACGCTCGCCGCGCTGCCCAGCGAACTGATCGCACCGGCCTGGGAGTCGGCGTTCGACCGGCTCGCGGACGTGGAGCTGACGGCCGCGCTCACGGACCTGGACACGGACGTCCTGGTCACGACGACGCCCGCGCTGCTCGCCGCGGCCGCCCGGCTCGTGCCCGCGCGCGTGGTGACCGTGCACCAGGAGCACCGGCCGACCCAGCGCCGCGGCCCCTCCGGTGAGCCGCTGCTGCTCTTCGCGCCGCGCCTGGACGCCCTGGTGACGCTGACGGAGCGGACCCGCGAGTGGATCGCGGAGTCCCTGGGCGCGACGGCGCCGGAGCTGGCGGTGATCCCCAACGCGGTCCCCGACGGCTTCCGGCCGCGCGCCGACGGCGGCAGCAAGGTCATCGTGATGGCCGCGCGGCTCACCGGCGAGAAGCGGGTCGACCACGCGGTCCGCGCGTTCGCGCGGCTCGCCGACGCGCACCCGGACTGGACGCTGCGGATCTTCGGCGGCGGGCACAAGGAGCCGAGCCTGCGCCGCCTGGTGGACGCCTTCGGCCTCCAGGACCGCGTCGAACTCCTCGGCCCCTGCCAGGACATGGCCGCCGAGTGGGCCAAGGCGGGCCTGACCCTGATGACGGCGGGCCACAACGAGGCGTTCCCGCTGGTGCTGCTCGAAGCCCTCGCGGCGGGCGTGCCGGTGATCGCCTACGACGTCCTGACGGGCCCCGCCGAGATCGTGCGGCACCGCGTGGACGGCCTCCTCGTGCCGCCGGGCGAGATCGAGCAGCTGGCCACCGCCATGGCCGAGTTGATGTCCGACGACGTCACCCGGCTCGCGTACGCGCGGGCCGCCCGCGAGGGCGTGTACGCGCGCTTCTCGTCCGAGCGCGTCACCGCGCTGTGGGAGGAGCTGTACGCGCGCCTCGTCGCGGGCCGCGACCGGCCGGAGCGGCTCGCGGAGCGCGCCGACCGGGTGGCGCTCGGCGTCGCCTCCGGCGGCCCGGGCTTCCGGCCGACCGCGCCGCACACCCTCAACGCCCCGGCGCCCGAGGACGAGCGGGCCCGCGAGGACGAGATCCTGGCCGCGCACGAGGGGCTGATCCGCTCGGTGGGGCGGCTCGCCGAGCAGCGCGACGACGTCCGCACCGCCCGCATGGCCGCCTGGAACCTGGAGCTGACCGCGGCCGCCCTGGAGGCGTGGGACGTCCCGTACGTCCTGGTGCGGACGAGCGGCGGCTCGACCGCGCACACCCTCGCCGTCGCGGACGACCACCGGGACGCCGCCCTGAAGGCGCTCGCCGACGCGCTGCACGGCCGGGCCGTGTACGCGGAGCTGGTGGCGCCACGCGACGCCGCGCCCGGCGTGGTGCTCGCCGAACGCCTCGACAGCGTCGGCGAGATGGCGGGCCTCAGGGTCTTCAAGCCGGTCACCACGACGACGCTCTCGCTGCGCCACGGCGTGCAGCAGGCGTGCACGGTGGCGTTCTGGACGCGGACCGGCGAGCCGGAGGGCGGCGGGCGGGGGTGGCGGGCCCCGTTCGGGAGCACGCTCGCGGGCTCCGAGCTGCCCTCCCTCGCGCCCACCGCGCGGCTGCGGGTCGGCGAGCGGGAGTACCCGAGTGCCGAGGTGTTCACCCAGCTGCTCATGAAGGACGTCGACTTCCCCGTCGACGCCGTCTACACCTGGGTCGACGACACCGACCCGGCCTGGCGGGCGGCGCGCGCCGCCGCCCTGGGCGGCCCGGGCGACGGCGCGTCGGCCGACACCGGCGCGGTCCGCTTCCGCAACCGCGACGAACTCCGCTACTCGCTGCGGTCCCTCGCGATGTACGCGCCGTGGGTGCGGCACGTGTACCTGGTCACGGCGGGCCAGGTCCCGGCGTGGCTGGACGAGGACCACCCGGGCCTGACGGTGGTCGACCACCGCGACCTGTTCGCGGACCCGGACGCCTGTCTGCCGACGTTCAACTCGCACGCCATCGAGACCCAGCTGCACCGGATCGACGGCCTGTCGGAGCACTTCCTGTACTTCAACGACGACATGTTCCTCGGCCGCCCCACGACCCCGGACACGTTCTTCCTGCCCTCGGGGCTCACCCGGTTCTTCTGGTCCTCGGTGTCCGTGCCCGACCTGCCGGTGTCCGCCGCCGACGAGGGCTATCTAGCCGCCGCGAAGAACAACCGGGCGCTGCTGCGCCGCGACTTCGGCCGCACCGCGACGCACTGCCTGCTGCACGTGCCGTACGCGCTGCGGCGCGACGTCCTCACGGAGCTGGCCGAACGGTACGGCGCCGAGCTCGCGGCGACGGCCCGCAACCCCTTCCGGGGCAACGGCGACCACTCCGTCGTCTCCTCGCTCCACCAGCACTACGCGTATCTGACGGGCCGGGCCGTGCCCGGCTCGCTCGCGTACGACTTCGTGGACATCGGCGCGCGCGCCGACCACGCCCGGCTCGGCCAGCTGCTCCAGTCCCGCAACAAGACCGCGTTCTGCGTCGGCGAGACGCCCGGCGGCGACGTGTCGGACGATGAGACGACCCTCGCCCTGCGGGCGTTCCTCACGGCCTACTTCCCCGTGCCGTCGCCCTACGAGCGGGGCGCCGGGGCCTAGGCCGCTGACACCTCGATGCCGTGGGCGAAGAGTGCGGCCTGGACGCGGTTGTCCACGCCGCACTTCGCGTACACGGCACTGATGTACGACTTGACGGTCCCGGCGCTGAGGCCGAGCCTCCGTCCGATCTGCTGGTTCGTCAGACCCTCGCCGAGCAGGGCGAGGACCTCGCGCTCGCGCAGGGAGAGCGGGGCCCCGCCGTGCGCGTCGCGCGCCTCGGCCCGGGGCGTGGTGGCCCCGGTGCGGTGGATCCACGCGGCGGGCAGCACGGCGGCCCCGGAGGCCAGGGTGTGCACGGCGTGGGCGAGGGCGCGGACGTCGGCGTCCTCCGGGAGGTAGCCCGAGACCCCCGGGGCACGCCCACGACGGTGGGCCGGGTGACGGCGGCCTCGCCGAGCAACGCGACGGGGACGCGGGGCGGTTCGCTGCCCCTGACCGCGTCGAGCAGCCGGTCGATGCCGGGCAGGGAGCGCGACGCCAGGACGACCGAGTCCGGCCTCGACCGCACCCGCGCGAGCACTCCGTCGACGTCTCCGTATGAGGTGACCGTGAACTCCCCGGCGTCCGCGAGGGACTGCGCGAGCCCCCTGCGGATCAAGGGGTGGTGGTGCGCGACCGTCACGTTCAGCATGGGCTCCCCCGAGCGATCCATTTAGTCAAGAAGTCGTCAATATGTGGTCGGGCTTCAACCTACCCCAGCGGCGCCGCGTTGACGTTCGGCGATGCGCTCGTATGAGCCCGCGGACAACTCCTAGGCGTATGTCCGGATTTAACACCCCTACGCATCGGTAACTGCCGAACGGCCCCGTCAACAGGCAGTAGGTCGCTCCGGGGAACCCGCACAAGATCGTTACCGGGTCCGGCGCTCTCGCCGGCCCGGAACCGGACGTGCCCGCCCCGCGCCAATCGGGGCGGGCACGCGTCCGATCGTAATGAATCGATCCAAAGGAACACGCGACATGAACCGCTCGGCCACCCGCCGTCCCCTGACCACCGCCGCCGTCGCCGCCACCGTCTTCGGCGCCTTCATGGTGGCCGCCACGGCCACCCCGTTCTTCCTGAAGAACGTGCTCAACATGAGCAAGGACTCCGCCTCGGTCGTCTACCAGTCGATCATGACGGGCATGGACGTCGCCTCGGCGATCGGCCTGGTCTCCGGCGGCCTGGCCGTCGGCTCCGTGATCATCTGGGGCGTCAAGCAGGCCATCAAGAAGGGCGGCAAGAAGGCCGTCATCGCCTAAGTCCCAAGGCAGCGCATCCGGCCGGGACCTCGCAGGCGCGGGGTCCCGGCGGGACCGACCGACGGCACCACACGACGCGGAGAGGCGGGGGCGGATGGATACGACGACCGGGCCGATCGCCCGGCCCGCGGCCATGGGCGGATGGAAGTCCGCGCTTGCGGGGCTCTTCCGGCGGCAGTGGCCCGCCGTGGTCAGCGGCGCCCTCCTGTGGCTCGCCGCGTTCGGCGCGGGCTGGTGGTTCGCGCCCGCGGACCCGACCGGGGTGAGCCGTGCCCCCAAGCAGGCCGACTGGGGCCTGTTCGCGGAGATCCTCGCGCGGAACGTCGGCGTCTCCGCGGCCCTCTTCCTCGGCGTCGCCACGCTCGGCGTGATGACGATCCCGCTCACGCTCCTGACCGGCACGCTCGCCGGTTACTACTGGGGCCAGGGCAGCGCCGTCCTCGGCACGCGGGGCGTCGTACGGCACCTGCTGCCGCACATGCCGCTCGAACTGGCCTGCCTCGCGCTCGCCGCGGCGGCCGGTCTCGTACCCCTGGTGACGTGGGCGCGCGCCGGACTCGGACGGCGGCCCGCGGGTGAGCTGACCGCGCGGGGCCGGTTCGGCTTCCAGGACGCGTGCCTGCTGTGGGGCGTGTCCCTTGCGGGCCTGACGGTGGCGGCGGCGGTGGAGACATGGGTGAGCACATGACGGCGGGGGCGCCTGGAGCAACTGGGATCACTAGAGCTACTGGGGCTACTGGGACTACTGGAGGTCCGTGGCCATCGGTGCGATTTGCGAGACGGACGGTACGACGGGGATGGGTGGCATGACCGAGACGAGCGGCAGCACCAGGGCGACCGGTACGGCGGGCCTTCCCGCCTACGAGGACGACGCCCCAGGAGCGCCCGACGCACCCGGCACACCCGAAGCACCCGACGGCGGCGCGGGCTTCGGGCAGCGGCTCGTGACCCGGCGCGGGCACGCCCTGGGCGTGAGTGCGCTGGTCGTCGCCACGGCCGCGTTCAGCGTGCCGCTGTGGGGCGAGATCCACGACCGGGTCGTGGAGCGCCTCGACACCGCGTCCGAGGGCGCCGTCGGCATCGGCACCAGCATCGCCTGGTGCACCAGCCTGCTCGCCAACGTCCTGACGCTCGGCCTGCTCGGCGTCCTCGTGGGCGCCCTCGGCGCGGTCGCCACGCGGCACCTGCCGCTGCCCGGCGCCCTGAACACCGCGACCGAGCCCGGCGACTTCACCCGGCCGCGGCGGGCGTTCACGCTCGGCTGGGTCGCCTTCGTCCTCGCCAAGCTCACCGTCTGGACCGCGGCGGGCCTCGCGCTCGGCCACGACGTCTCACGGGCCGTGCCCACGGTGACGCACCTCGACGCCTATCTGCCCCTGCTGCCCTGCGCGCTGCTGCTCGCGGCCCGCGCCGCCGGGTCCGCGTGGCCGCGCGCCGCCGCGACCGCCGCCGCGGTCACCGCCGTCTACGCCACCGCGCTCTGGCTGCTCCCCTCCTGAACCGCTCCGGAGAACCATGTTGCACCGCCTCTTCTTCGCCACCCTGGGAAACCCCCGGCTCCTCCAGTTCGCGCTGCGCTGCTGGACCGTGGTCGTGGACGGCATCGCCCGGCCCGGGGTGCGGATCGCGGGCGGTGTGCTCGCGGCGGCCGCCGGGGTGTGCGCGGTGGCGTACTTCGCCGCGTTCCGGGCCACGGCCGACGCGACGCGGCGGGCCGTCGAGGCCTCGGCCGACCTGAGCGGCGACCCCGACGACGTGCTGGACGTCCTCCAGCTGCTCAGCGTCGTCTGGCTGATCAGCGGCGTGGTGCTCGTCGCCGTCGGCCTGCTGGTCGCCGTGGCCCGCTGGGGCAGCGTCCTGATGATCGTCGGCGGGGTGCTGTGGTGGGCCCCGCTCGGCGTCCTCGGCCTGTATCTGCCGTCCGCGACGGCGCCCAAGCTGCTCGCCGCGGCCTTCGTCGCGCTGATCGTGCCCGCCACCGTGCTCTGCCCCGCCGAGCGGTTCGGCGGGGCCCGCGCCGGTGGGACGGCATGACGGCCCGCCCTGGCGGCAGCTGGCCGCGCACCGTCTTCGCCCTGTGGCTCGCCGACACCCGGCGGCGGCTCAACCTCCTCGCCGGTACGGGCCCCGCGGCGCGGCGCCGCCGCGGCGCCGCGCGCGTCGTCGTCTGCGCGGGCGCGGCCGCGGTGCTCGGCACCCTGGTCGTGCTCGGCCGCACCCTCGGCGTCCTGGCGCCGCCGGGCCCCGGACTCCGTACGGACCTGGCCACGTGGACCTGGACGCCCGTGGCCCTGTGGTTCCTCTTCCAGCTCTTCAGCGCGGAACCGGCGAAGGCCCGCGCCCTGGTGAGCCCGCCCGACGCGAGCGTGCTGCGGACGCTGCCGGTGTCCCGCGCGCAGCTCGTGACCGCCCGGCTCGTCGTCCCGGCGGCCGGGACCGCGCTCGGCCTGCTCACCGCCGCGGCCGCGGTCGCCGTGCCGTGGCTCGCGGCCGGGCCCGAGGGGCACGACGCCCTGCCGGTCCTCGCCGTGCACGCAGTGGGCGCGGCGGTGACCGGGGTCGCCCTGCGCACGGCCCTGGTGACGGCGCTCATGGTGCGCGTGGTGCGCGTGCCGCAGCTGCCGCGCCTGGCCGTCGCCCTGGTGGGCGGGGGCCTGGTCGGCGTCGTGGCCGCGCCGTTCGTGCGCGCGCTCGGGGGCGGCTCCGGGCCGACCGAACAGGACGTGGCCCGCCTCCTGGGCGACGCCGTGACGGCCTCGCGCCCCCGGCTGTGGACGGAGCTGCACGAGCCGGGCGCCCTGGTCGTGGCCGCCGCCGGATACGCCGCGCTCACCCTGCTCCTCGCCGTCTTCGCCGTGCTGCGGGTGCGGGCCACGGTCCGCCGCGACGCGCACGCGGGCCCGGCCGCCCGCGCGGCGACCGGCTCCACCGGGGTCTGGCCCGCGTCGCCGTACCGCGCGGTGTGGCGTGTGACCCGCCTTCGCCTGCTGCGCGGGCACCCGGAGACCGTCGGCGGCCTGCTGCGGCTCCAGCGGTGCGGCGTGTTCGCCGGGGCGGTCTGCGCGGCCGTCGTGGTGACGAACGGTCAGCCGGTGTGGCAGCTGCCCCCGGCCGCCGTCGGCGCCCTGTTCGTGGCGGTCGCGCTGATCACGACGAGCGAGGTCGTGCAGGTCTGCGGCATCGAGGCGGACCGGGAGTGCTGGGACGCGCTGCGCCAGTCGCCGCGCCCCACCGGCACCTGGGTGGCGGCGAAGGCGTGGACGGCCACCGCCGCGGTCGGCGCGGCGATCGGCCCGTTCGCCCTGGGCGCGGCCGCGCTGTGCGGGGTGCGCGGCGCGGCCGCCTGGACCCAGACCCTGCTCGCCCTCGCCGCCGTGGCCTGCGGCGCGGGCTGCGCCACGGTCCTCACCTATTTCTGCGTGCCGCGCGCCGAGGCGTTCGCCGACGGCCGGGTGACGCGGGCCCCGGCCGCGGACGTCACGGAGGGCGTGTTCGTGGCCCTGCTCACCGTGCCGGTCACGGCGGGCGCGGGGCTCTGCCAGGCCCTCGCCGAGGGCACCGCGGCCCGCCTCGCGCACGCCGTGCTGCTCGCCGCCGCGCTCGCGGGCGCCTGGGCCGCGCTGCGCGCCGTCGCCGCCCGCGACCTGGCAGGCCCCAAGGCGGCAC
Source organism: Streptomyces spectabilis (assembly GCF_008704795.1). Classification (NCBI taxonomy): domain Bacteria; kingdom Bacillati; phylum Actinomycetota; class Actinomycetes; order Kitasatosporales; family Streptomycetaceae; genus Streptomyces; species Streptomyces spectabilis. The sequence continues at coordinate 4,082,445 of NZ_CP023690.1, forward strand.
CCGCCGCCCCGGCGGCCGCCGCCTCCCCCGTCCACCAGCAGAGAGCCGGAGCGCCGCAGTGATAGACATCGACGACCTCGTCGTCCGCCGGGGCACGGCGGACGTCCTCAGCGGTCTGAACGCCCGGGTCGCGCCGGGCGAGTCCGTCCGTGTCGCCGGGCCGAACGGCAGCGGCAAGAGCACGCTCCTGCGGGTGCTCGCCGGGCTCACCGCGCCCGACGCGGGCCGCGTCACCGTGGACGGGCGGGCGCCCGGCGACCCGGCGGTGCGGGCCCTGCGCGGCTACGTCCAGGAGCCGCCGCCGCTGTACGAGCACCTCACCGCGGCCGAGCAGCTGGGTTTCACCGCGGGGGTGTGGGGTGTACCGGCCGGTGCGCTGCGCGAGCGCGCCGCGGCCCTCGGCCTCGGCGAGCGGCTCGACGTGCTCGTCGGCGAACTCTCCCTCGGCCAGCGCAAGAAGCTCGGCTACGTCTGCTCGACCGCCCACGCGCCCCGGCTCGTGCTGCTCGACGAGCCGTTCAACGGCCTGGACGCGGCCGCCGAGTCCGCCGTGCGCGAGGACCTCGCCCGGTGGCGGTCCGAGGGCCGCACCCTCGTCGTCGTCTCGCACTCCGACACCTCGGTCGCGGGCCTGGTGGACCGCACCCTGACCCTGGAGGCCGCCGCGTGATCGAGGTGGAGAACCTGGTCAAGTCCTACGGCGGCCGGCGCGTCCTGGACGGCCTGTCGTTCACGGCCGCGCCCGGGAGCGTCACCGCGTTCCTCGGGCCCAACGGCGCGGGCAAGAGCACCACGCTGCGGATGGTCCTCGGCCTCGGCACCCCGGACGCGGGCAGCGCCCTGGTGCACGGCGTGCCGTACGCGCAGCTGCGCGACCCGCTGCACAAGGTGGGCGCGCTGCTCGACGCCTCCGCCTGCCACCCGGCGCGCAGCCCCCGCGCCCACCTCGCCTGGCTGGCGCGCACGCACCGCATCCCCGCGGCCCGCGTGGACGAGGTCCTCGGCCTGGTGGGCCTCGCCTCGGCCGCCCGCAGGCCCGTGCGCGGCTTCTCGCTCGGCATGCGCCAGCGCCTCGGCATCGCGGTGGCGCTGCTCGGCGACCCCGAGGTGCTGCTGCTCGACGAGCCCATGAACGGCCTGGACCCGGAGGGCATCCAGTGGCTGCGCAAGCTGCTGCGCGCCCTGGCCGACGAGGGCCGTACGGTCCTGGTCTCCAGCCACCTCATGCACGAGATGGCGGTCACCGCCGACCACGTCCTGGTGATCGGCCGGGGCCGGGTGCTCGCCGACGGGGACATGGCCGCGCTCCTGACGGCGGGCCCGGACGCGGTCCGCCTCGTGTCGCCGCGGCTCGACGCGCTCGCGCCCGCCCTGCGTGCCGAGGGCGCCGACGTGGCGTACGCCGACGAGCCGGACACCGCGACCGTGACCGGCCTGACCGGCGCCCGCATCGGGGACGTCGCCGCCGCGCACGGCTGGAGCGTGCACGAACTCACCCCCGTACGGCCGTCGTTGGAGGAGGCGTATCTGCGCCTTACCGCGCGCGCCGCCGAGTACCGCGCGACCGCCCCCGCGACCGCCACCAGCACGTCCGACGACTCCCGGAAGGAGGCCGCGCATGCGTGACCTGCTCGCCGCAGAGTGGATCAAGCTCCGCTCCGTGCGCTCCACCTGGACCCTGCTCGCGCTCGGCTGTGCGCTCACCGTCGCCGTGGGGCTGCTGTTCTGCGCCCTGATCGGCCCGGAGTACCGCGCCGCGGACGCCGGGCGCCGGCGCGAACTCGACCCGGTGGGGCTTCCGTTCACCGGCCTGCAGTTCGGCCAGGTGCCGCTGGTGATCCTCGCGGTCCTCGCCGTCGGCAACGAGTACGGGACCGGCATGATCCGCACCACCCTCGCCGCCGTGCCCCGGCGGGGGCTGCTGCTCGCCGCGAAGCTCGCCGTACTCGGCCTCACGGGGCTTGCCTGGGGACTCGTCACGGGGGCGCTCGCGCTGGGCTCGGGGAGCGCCGTGCTCGGCGCGGGGCTTCCCCTCGGCGGGGAGGGCCTGCGTGCCGTGGCCGGTGCGGGCGCGTATGCCGGGCTGCTCGCCGTTCTCGCCGGTGCCCTTACGTTCATGGTGCGGCGCTCTCTGACCGCGCTGGGGGTGCTCCTTCCGCTGCTGTTCGTTGTCTCCGGGGTCATGGCTACGGCGCCTCGGCTGCGGCCCCTCGCCCGGCTGCTGCCGGACCGGGCCGGGCTTCGGCTGATGCAGACCCATCAGGACGCGGGGGATCTGACTCCCTTGGCGGGTGGTGGGGTGCTGCTTTTGTGGGTTGTGCTGGCCGTTGTGGTTGCGCGGTTGGTGCTGCGTCGTCAGGAGTGTTGAGCGTCTGCGGGTTCGTTGTGGTTGCTCGCGCAGTTCCCCGCGCCCCTAAAAACAGGGCAGCTGTGCCTCGCCCAGGAAGAGGTGTCGCACCACTCGCTCCGCCGCTCCCCCGTCGTCGTACGGGCAGAAGCGGGCGCGGAAGGCCGAGCGCAGGCGGGTCGTGTCCGGGGTGTCCCAGGCGTTGTCGCGGAACAGGGCGGTGAGGTCGGCCTCCGTGGTGGCCACCGCGCCCGGTGTGTCGCCCTCGTGGCCCGACAGGAGGTCGAAGTACGTGCCGCGGGCCAGGCGGTAGGCCTGCCAGTCGGGGGCGTAGGTGACGATCGGGCGGTCCAGACAGGCGTAGTCGAACATCAGCGAGGAGTAGTCCGTCACCAGGGCGTCGGCGGCCAGGCAGAGGTCCTCCACGCGCGGGTGGCCGGTCACGTCGACGATGCCGGGGTGGGCGGCGAGGCCCGCGTCGGAGCCGTAGAAGTAGTGGGCGCGGACCAGGATCACGTACGAGGGGCCGAGCGCGGCGGCGAAGCGCTCCAGGTCGAGCCGGGGCAGGAAGCCCTTCTGGTAGTCCCGGTGCGTGGGCGCGTACAGGAGGACCGTCCGGCCGTCCTCGACGCCGAGTTCCTTGCGGACGCGGCGCACGTCGTCGTCCGTCGCCGTGAAGTACACGTCGTTGCGCGGGTAGCCGAGCTCCAGGGCGCGGTAGGACGCGGACGGGTAGACGCGCTCCCAGGTCTCGGTGGAGTGCGGGTTGGCGGAGAGGCTGAAGTCCCACTGGTCGACGTGGTCCATGAGGCGCTGGAAGCTGAGGTTGTGGGTGCTCGCCGGGTAGCGCCGCTGGTCCATGCCCATCTTCTTCAGGGGCGTGCCGTGGTGGGTCTGGAGGTAGACCTGGCCGGGGCGCTTGGTGAAGCCGCCGGGGAAGCTGGAGTTGTTGATCAGGTACGTGGCGCGGGCCATGGCCCGCCAGTAGCCGAGCGAGCCCGCGAAGACGTGGTCGACGCCGGGCGGGACCCGGTGCCGGTGGTGGTACGAGACGACGAAGACGCCCTTGACGTGCGGGGCGAGTTCGCGGGCCTTGGCGTGGATGGCGGCCGGGTTGCAGGAGACGCCGCGGTTCCAGTACGCCCCGTACACGGCGAGTTCCGGGTCGAGGCGCGCCGTGCGCAGCTCGGCGCGGTAGGCGGTGCGCTTGACGCGGGCGGCGAGCTGCTTCTTGCGCCGGGCCAGCTGGGCGCGCAGGGCGGCGCCCCGGCTCGCGGACCGCTCCAGGCGCTCGTAGGCGCGGTGCGCCCCTTCGGCCAGGGCGCGCTCCTCCGCGGACGCGGGCTCGTGGCCCGGCGGGCGGTGCGCCCCGAGCAGCCCCGAGGCGCGGCGGAAGAACTCCGGCCGGTCGCGCGGGGCGACGCGCCCGGGGTCGCCGAGGACGGCGAGCAGATGGCGTACGGCGTGCGGATAGAGCCGGGTGACGGCGTCCGGGCGGTCGTAGCCACCGGTGAACAGCTCCTCGTAGCGTTCGATCACGGTGAGGTGGCGCTCGCCGGGGGCGTTGGCGAAGCCGCCGACGCGCCGCTCCCGCCAGCGCACGCACACCCGGTCGAGCGCGGCGACGCGGTCCCCGGCCTGGAGGGTCGCCCGGTGCGCGGGCACCACGTCCTCGTAGGGGCCCGCTGAGAACGCCAGGCGCTGTCCGGTCCAGAACTCCCGGCGCACGACGCGGTTCCAGGCGGCGGGCGTCACGCCGAGCGGGTCGCCGGTCAGGTCGTCGCGTCCGGCGCGCACGTCGCCCCACCAGTTCATCCTGTCGTGCGCGAACACCAGGACGTCCGGGTCGCCCGCCCCGGTGAGCGCGGCGTCGACGGCGCCGAGCGCGCCCGGCAGGAGCAGGTCGTCGCCGTCGAGGAAGAGCAGATAGGCGCCGGTGGCGCGGGCGGCCCCGGCGTCACGGGCGGGGCCGGGGCCCCGGCTCCCGGGCAGCCGGACGAGGTGCGCGCGCGGGTCGCGGCGCGCGTACGCGGCGGCGATGTCCGCGCAGCCGTCGGGGGACGCGTCGTCGACGACGATCAGTTCGAGGTCGTCGAAGGTCTGGTCGAGCACCGAGTCAAGGCACTCCCTGAGATAGCCCTGGACGCGGTGGACGGGCACGACTACGGAGAAGCGCGACATGCGCACCGACGGTAGCCAATGCGTACGGACCGCCGAAGAACCCTCACTCGTAGGGGTGATCGACGCGGAGAAGGGCGACACGACCGGGCAAACGGGATGGATACGCCCGTAATGGACGTATTGCCCCCGTACGCCCAGGAAAGGCCGGTCGCCGTGCAGCCCCGACTCAGCGTCGTCGTACCCATCTACAACGTCGAGGAGTTCCTTGAGGAGTGCCTGGAGTCGATCGCCCGGCAGACACCGGGCCCCGAGGGCGGCACCGGCCCCGTCGGCGGTCTGGAGGTCGTCCTCGTCGACGACGGCTCCACCGACGCGAGCCCGGACATCGCGCGCGCCTTCGCCGCCCGCGACCCGCGCTTCGTCTATGTGCGCCAGCCCAACGCGGGCCTGAGCGCCGCCCGCAACACCGGCGTGCGGCACGCGAGTCCGGGCGCCACGTACCTGACGTTCGTGGACAGCGACGACGTCGTGCCGCACGGCGCGTACGCCCGCATGATCGCGAGCCTGGACGCGAGCGGCTCCGACTTCGCCACCGGAAACGTGTGGCGGCTCACCGAGCGCGGCCGCTCGCAGGCCTGGCAGTACCAGTGGCTCACCGAGCCGCGCACCCGCACCCACATCGGCCGCGACCTCGCCCTCCTCGCCGACCGCGTCGCCTGGAACAAGGTGTTCCGCAGGGACTTCTGGGACCGGCACGGCTTCGCCTTCCCCGAGGGCCGCCTGTACGAGGACACGCCGGTGATGATCCCCGCGCACTTCCTCGCCGAGGCCGTGGACGTGCTGAGCGAGCACGTCTACTACTGGCGGGTGCGCGAGGGCTCCATCACGCGGCGGCGCACCGACGTCAAGGGCGTGCGCGACCGGATCGCGGCCTGCGCGCACGTCAGCGCCTTCCTCGGCGGGCACGCGCCCGAGCTGAAGGCGACGTACGACGCGTCCTGTCTGCGCGACGACTTCGTGTACTTCCTGGAGGGCCTGCCGATGGGCGGGCCCGAGTACCGCGCGGCGTTCCTCGACGGCACCGCGGAGTTCCTGGCCGCCGCGGAGCCGGAGCTCACCCGGCGGCTGCCCGTGGACCTGCGGGCGAAGTGGCAGCTGGTGCGCGAGCGGCGCACCGACGAGCTGATCGAGCTGCTCGCCCGCGAACGGCGCGGCGGCAAGGGCGCGTTCACGGTGCGCGGCGCCCGCCGCCGGCACGCCGCGTTCCCCGGCGTCGGCGCCCTTCCGCGGGAGCTGACCCGGCTCGGCCGCGGCGAACTGCCCGTCGTGGCCCGGCTGCGCGAGGCCTCCTGGGACGCCGAGGGGAAGCTGCGCGTCAGCGGCTACGCGTACGTGCGCAACCTCCCCGCCGACCGCCCCGCGAGAAGCGTGAAGACCGGGCTCCTCAAGTCCGCCCACAGCAAGGGCAGGTTCCGCCGCGTGCCCACCCGCACCGTCGCCATGCCCGAGGCCACCGAGGCCTCGCGGCAGCAGCTGCACAGCTACGACCTGTCCGGCTTCGAGATGACCGTCGACCCCGAGCGGCTGAGGACCGGCGGCCGCTGGCGCCCCGGGAACTGGCTGTTCGGCGTGGTCCTCGCGGGCCACGGCACGGTGCGGCGCGCGGCCGTGCGCGCCCAGGACGGCGCGAGCGCCCAGTCCCTGGTCCGCGACCTCGACGACGGGCTCCGGCTCACGGCAGGGTTCAGCAAGGGGCGGCTCGTCCTGCGGATCCAGGAGTACGCCGCGCGCGTGGACGCCCACCGCCTCGACGGCGGCGACGTCGTGCTCACCGGCACGCTCACCGGGCCCGCACGGCCGCGGACCCTGCGCCTCACCAACGGCGGGGCCGAGTTCAGCTACCCGGTGACGGTCGGCGGCGACCGCTTCGACGCCCGGATCCGCCTCGCGGACCTGGAGGACGTGCCGCCCGCGCCGCACCACGCGCCCGCCCAGGTCGAGCCCCCGCACGGCGACCGCTGGCAGGCCCGCCTCGTGCTGCCCGACGGCAAGCAGGTGCAGGTCGCCGCCGCCCTCGGCCTCGCGCCCGGCCGGTACGCGTCCCGGCCGGGGCGCGAGCTGTGCGCCACCGCCGACGACCAGGGCCGCCTCGTGGTCGAACTCACCCGGCAGCCCGTCGCGGACCACGTGGCCTGGACGGACGACGGCGGCCTCACCGTGGAGGGCACGGCCACGCCCGCGAGCTGGCCCACGGCCGAACTCGTGCTGCGCCACAGCGGCCGCGACGACGAGGTGACCGTGCCGGTGGAGCGCGTCGGCGGCCGCTTCCGCGCGACCCTCGCACCCGGCGGCGGCCTGCTGCGGCAGGGCCGCTGGTACGCCTTCCTGCGGGAGGCGGGCCACAGCGGTCCCGGCGTGCCGGTGCGGGTCCTGGCCTCCCTCGGCGCGGCCCTGCCGGACCACCGCACCCTTCAGGGCCGGGAGTTCACCGTCGACCGGCGCTTCGGCGACCGGCTCCTGATCGAGTCGGGCTCCGTGCTCGCGCGCACCGAGCGCGGCGCGTACCGGCGTCACCGGCTGCGCACCGAGCACTACCCGCGCGAGCGCGCCAAGTCCCTGCGCGACGCGGTCCTGTACTTCGACGGCGACTCGCCGCGCGCCGTCCACGACGAACTCGTGCGGCGCGGCGCCGACGTCGAGCACCTGTGGGTCACGCACGACCAGCAGACGCCGGTGCCGCCCGGCGCGCGCGGCGTGGAGGAGCACAGCGCCGCCTGGTACGAGGCCCTGGCCCGCTGCCGCCGCGTCGTCACCGCGGGCCACCTGCCGGACTTCTTCGAGCGGCGCGCGGGCCAGACCGTCGTGCAGACCTGGCACGGCGCCCCCCTCAAGCGCGTCGGCACCGATCTGACCGACACGCTGTACGCCGACCACGGCCACCTCGACGCCCTGCCGCACCTGGCCCGGCAGTGGAACGTCCTGGTCTCCCCCAACCGCTTCGCCACCGGGCACCTGGGCCGCGCCCTCGCCTACGACGGTGAGGTCCTTGAGGCCGGGTCCCCGCGCAACGACGTGCTGTTCGCCGCCGACCGCGCCAAGGTCGCCGAGCGCGTGCGGCGCGACCTCGGCCTCGCCCCGGACAAGCGGGTCGTCCTGTACGCGCCGACGTACCGCGACCACCTCGCCGCCGCGCCCGGCCGCTTCCGCTACGAGGCCGCCCTCGACTTCCGCGCCGCCGAGCGCGCCCTCGGCGACGACCACGTCCTGCTCGTCCGCAAGCACCCGCTCACCTCGGGCCGCCTGCCCGGCGCCCGCGCCCCCTTCGTCCGCGACGTCAGCGCCCACCCCCGCGCCGCCGAACTCCTGCTCGTCGCCGACGTCCTGGTCACCGACTACTCGTCCCTGATGTTCGACTTCGCGCACACCGGCCGCCCGATGCTGTTCCACGCCTACGACCTGGAGCACTACCGCGACACCGTGCGCGGCTTCTACCTCGACTTCGAGACCCGCGCGCCGGGACCGCTGCTCGCCTCCACCGCCGACGTCGTGGCCGCCCTGCGCGACCTCGACGCGGTCACCGCCCGGCACGCCCCGGCCTACGCGTCCTTCCGCGAGGAGTACTGCGACCTCGACGACGGCCGGGCGGCGGCCCGCGTCGCGGAGAGGCTCATGCGGTGACCGCGCTCCTGACCCGGCGCGCCCCGGCGGGCGCCACCGCGTCCGGCGCCGGGCGGCTGTGGCGGCCGACGCCGTTCCTGGTCCTCGGCGGCCTGTTCTGGCTCGGCATGACGCTCGCGTACTGGCGCGTCCCGATGTGCTGCGACTTCGGCCAGCACGCGGCGGTCGTCGAACGCCTCAAGGCCGACCTGCTCCACCCCGCCCACCCGATGGCGGACCTGCCGGGCGACGGCAGCGCCTACTACTCGCCGTACGCCGTCGCCCAGGCCCTGCTCGCCAAGGCCACGGGCCTCGCGGGCTGGGAGGTGGTCAAGCTCTCCGGGCCGCTCAACCTGCTCGTCCTGCTCACCGGCCTGAACCGCTTCGTCCGCGCCCTGACCCCCCGCCCCTGGGCGCCGGTCCTGGCCCTTGCCGCGATGGTCCTGCTGTGGGGCACCCGCATGGCCTGGTGGAGCGGCTACCTGGGCCTGATGTCGATGACGGGCAACCTCGGCTACCCGTCGACCTTCGCCATCGGCCTGGCCTTCTGGGCCTGGTCCTGGGCAGCCACGGGCCCGAAGTCGCTCTGGGGGTACGGGGGTCTGGGCGCGCTGTGCGGCCTGATTCTGCTCATTCACCCGATCTCATCGGTGGCGGCGCTGATCGGGGTAGCAGCGTTCGCCGTCAGCGGCGGTCAGCCGAGTACTCGCTGCGCCCACCGAGCAACTGTGCACTGGGCCCTGGCCGCCACGACAGCCGTGGCAGTAGCGACAACCTGGCCCTACTTCAACCCGTTCACCCTGGTCGGAGACCAAAGCGTCGACGCCATCCACCGACAGCTCTACACAGAGATGCCCCAGCGCTTCTGGCTCGCGGCGGCCCTGGGACTCCCCGCCCTCGGGGCCCGGTGGCGCCGCGACCGCAGGGACCCCCTCGTCCTGATGTTCGCCCTGGACTGCGCGGTCGTCGCCTACGGCTGGCTCAGCGGCCACTACACGTACGGCCGCATCCTCGGCCTGACCCTGGTCCCCCTCCAGTTCGCCCTGGCGATCGAGCTGGCGGCCCCCCGCCCGTGGGGGACGCGCCGCGCCGCGCTCGCGGGGGCGGCCGCGCTCGGGGCGGCCGTCGGGTTCTGCCAGGTCCAGGCGGGCGCGGTGGTGCCCCGCGCCCTAGACCCGGTCGGCTTCGACCAGCCGCCGCGCTGGCCCGGCTACGCCTGGGCGACGGACCGGATCCGTCCCGGCGACGTGGTGCTCACCGACGGCTACCGGCCCACGCGTTCACTCCCGGCCTTCGGCGCCGACCTGGTCGCGCCCGCCTGGCCGGACACCTCGCTCGCCGAGGAGGCGCGGCAGCGGCGCCTGCGCGCCGTGCGGGCGTACCTCGCGCCGGAGTCGACGCGCGCGGAGCGCGCCGCGATCGTCCGCCGCTACGACGTGCGCTGGCTGCTGCTCGACCCGGCGCAGCGGGTGCCGCCGGAGGCGGTGGTGGTGGCGTGGGGGCCGCGTACGGGAGAGGTCCTGGCCCGGGTCGGCGGAGCGGGTCAGCGGCGGACGTAGAGCCGCAGCGCCCCGCCCACCGTGACGTGCTCGGCGCGCCGGGTGAACTCCCGGCGCAGCACGGCGAGCTTGACGCCCTCCGTGGAACCCCGGTCACCGGCCGCGCCGCGCAGCGGGCCCGCCTCGGAGAGCACCCAGAGGCGGTCCACGCCCGCGAGCCTGCGGCGCAGTTCGGCGGGGTCGGCCTCGCGGCCGTAGAGCGTGCCGGACGCGGCCCCCGACGTCCGCAGGGCTACGTCCCGTACGCCGTGGAAGGCGTCGGGGTAGGTGAGCGGCACGCGGCGGGCGATGAGCGGCAGGTACAGGACCGGGTCGCCGGGGCGCAGTTCGCGGGCGGCGACGGCGGCGAGCGCCGCGTGGTCCTCGCCGCGCCCGGCGGCCCGGTCGCCCCGGTGCAGGGGGAACTGCCACCAGAAGACGCAGCCGACGGCGAGCGCCCCGGCGGCGGCCACCGCGCCGCGCCCGCGCCCCACGGGGAGCGCCCGCACCACCCGGTCCGCGCCCGTCGCCACCAGCAACGGCCCGCCCGCGAGCGCGAACAGCACGTACCGCGCGTGGTACAGCGGCCACTGCTGCGAGACCGTGAGCAGTGCGGCGGGCGGCACGACGAGCAGCGGGAGCGCCACCGCCTGGAGACAGAGCCCGGCGCGGCGGCGCGTCCAGGGCCCGCACAGGGCGAGCGCGGCGAGGGCGAGTTCGGCGGCGAGGACCGCGAGCGTGGGCCCGGTGAACTCCCGCAGGAGCCGCACCGCCGCCGTGCCGTCCGGCGGCCGCAGCCAGCCGACCTGCGCCGCCTGCCGGTGCGAGACGAGGGCGAGCGGCACGAGGGGCAGCGCGGCCAGCCCCGCCGCAGCCGCCCAGGCCCGCCACACGCGGGGCGCCGCGCGGCCGAGCAGCAGGGTCACGGCGTGCGCGGCGAGCAGCAGCGCGGCGAGTTCGTGCAGCAGCGCGGTGGCGGCGGCCGCGGCGGCGTACGCGCACCACGGGCCCGGCCGCGCGGGCCGTTCGACGGCCCGGACGAGCAGCAGCGTGGCCAGGGCGGCCCCGGCGGCGACGAGCGCGTACGACCTGCCCTGCTGCGCGTACTGCCCGGCGAGCGGCGTCACCGCGTACAGGAGCCCCGCCCACAGGCCGACGCGCGGGCGCGTGAGGCGCGCCCCGACGGCGGCGACGAGCCCGGCGGTGGCGGCCGCCGCGAGCACCGACGGCAGCCGGAGCGCGACCTCGCCCGCACCGGCAGGGAGCACGGTGTGCATGAGCAGGTAGTACAGGCCGTGCACGGCGTCCACGGTGCGCAGCAGCCGCCAGATCTCGGGCAGCGAGCGGCGCGCCACCTGGAGCGTGACGCCCTCGTCGCGCCAGACGTTGCCGCGCTCGACGCCCCACAGGCCGACGGCGAGCATGACGAGGGCGGGCACGAGGACGACGACCGCCCCTCGCACCTGCCCCGCCTGCCCTGCCTGCTGGAATCGCTTGGCCCACTTGACCCACTTGACCTGCACGAAGAAGAGCTTTGCTCGGATCTGCCCGGTATTAACCGCACATGCCGCAGACGACCCATCACGGGCCCTTAATCGGATAATTCCTGGCAACCTCTAACATTTCCCTTGTGGAACGGAATTCACCTCAGCCGCAGCCGTCGGCCCCGTGCGTCACCGTCGTCGTGATCGGCTACAACGACGCCCCGCACCTGGCGGACGCGGTGCGCTCCGCGCTCGCCCAGGGCCCCGCCGTCCGGGAGGTGATCGCCGTCGACGACTGCTCGACCGACGACAGCCTCGCGGTCCTGCACGACCTCGCCGGGACCGAGCCGCTCCTGAAGGTCCTGCGCCGCCCGGCCAACAGCGGCGGCTGCGGCGCCCCGCGCAACGACGGGATCGACGCCGCGACCGGGGACTACGTGATGTTCCTCGACAGCGACGACGTGCTGCCGCCGGGCGCGGCCGAGGCCCTGCTCACCGCCGCCGAGCGGCACGGCGCCGAGGTCGCGTCCGGCCTGTGCGTACGCCGCGAGCTGCCGTCCGGGCGCGAGGTGCCCTGGCAGCCCGAGCTGTACCGCAAGCCCGCGCTCGTCGCCCGGCCCGAGCTGCGCCCGCGCCTGGTCCACGACACGCTCTGCGTCAACAAGCTCTACCGCACGGACTTCCTGCGCGAGCACGCCGTCCGCTTCCCCGAAGGGCGCTTCCTCTACGAGGACTTCGTCTTCGGCGCCCGCGTCCTGGCCGCCGCGCCGCGCATCGCGCTCGTCCCCGACCCCGTCTACGTATGGCACGTGCGGCGCTCCGCCGCCAAGCTGTCGATCTCCCTCGACCGGTCCGGGATCGCCAACTGGAAGGCCCGCGTCGGGGCCCACCGGCAGGCCGTGGACATCCTGCGCGCGTCCGGGGACAGCGGCGGCAAGGCGCTCGCGCGGGCCGCCCGCGCCAAGTTCCTCGACCACTCCCTGCGCATGTACACGCGCGAGCTGCCCGCGCGCGGCACGGCGTACCAGCGCGAATGGTGGGCGCTCACGCGCGCGTACCTGACGGAGTTCGACACCGCCGACCTGGAGGCCGCGCCCGCGCCCGGACGGGTCATCGCCCGGGTCCTGCTCGCCTCGCCGCGCCCCCGCGACCTGGCCCGGCTCCAGCAGGTGGCCGCGCGCCCGGCCCGGCTCGCCCCGCCGTACGCGCGCGCGGGCGACGCCACGCCCGTCTGGTCCGACGACCTGCCCCAGATCGCCCTCGACCACCTCCTCCACCGCCCGCTGCGGCTGCTCCCGCTCGCCGTCGACGCCGAGCTGCGCCCGCGCGCGGGCACGCTGCGGCTGCGCCTGCACGAGCTGTACGGGCGGGTGGCACAGGCCGGCCCCGCCGTGGTCGACGTGGAGCTGGTGCCCCGGGACGGCGGCCGCCCGGGCCTGCGCCGCACGGCCGCGTTCGGGCCCGGCACACCGGACGGGACCTGGGACGCGGAGGTGCGGCTCGACCTCGGCGCGCTCGACACCGGCGTCTTCGACCTGCGGGTGCGCCTGCTCTTCGACGACGGCACGACCCGCGAGACCACGGCCCGCGCGCTTCCCGGGCCCGGCCTGCTGCGCCGCACGGTGGTGCCGGACGGGCGGCGCGGCGTCCTGCTCGTCCAGCCGTACGCGACCCAGGCCGGGAACCTGGCCGTGCGGCTCGCACCGGGCGCGCTCGGCGTCGCCGGGGTCGCGCGGCGACGGCTCGGGCGCCTGCTGCGCGCTCTGCGCCCGGGACGAAACGCCCACTGACATCCCCCTCACCCCGCCTCTGCGAGACTGCACCTTCCGGGACGACCCGCGACATACGACCGACGACACGACCGACGACACGACGGGACGAGCTGACCCATGACCTGGCTGATCACCGGCGGCGCCGGCTACATCGGCGCGCACGTCGTACGCGCCATGACCGAGGCGGGCGAGCGGACGGTGGTCTACGACGACCTGTCCACCGGCATCGCCGCGCGCGTGCCCGCCGACGTGCCGCTCGTGACCGGCTCGACCCTGGACGCCGGGCCGCTCGCCCGCGCCCTGGAGGAGCACGCGGTCACCGGCGTCATCCACCTCGCGGCGAAGAAGCAGGTCGGCGAGTCCGTGGAGCAGCCCCTGCGCTACTACCGCGAGAACGTGGAAGGCCTCCGGGTCCTCCTGGAGACCATGACGGACGCGGGCGTCCCGGCCTTCGTCCTGTCGTCGTCCGCCGCCGTGTACGGCATGCCCGACGTGGACCTCGTCACCGAGGACACCCCCTGCCTGCCGATGAGCCCGTACGGCGAGACGAAGCTCGCGGGCGAGTGGCTGGCCCGCGCGACGGGCCGCGCCACCGGTCTGCGCACGGCCTGCCTGCGCTACTTCAACGTGGCGGGCGCGGCCTCCCCCGACCTGGCCGACACCGGCGTCTTCAACATCGTCCCGATGGTCTTCGAGAAGCTCACGCACGGCGAGGCCCCGCGGATCTTCGGCGCCGACTACCCCACGCCCGACGGCACCTGCGTGCGCGACTACATCCACATCAGCGACGTCGCAGAGGCCCATGTCGCCGCCGCCCGGCGCCTCACCGAGGTGCCCGCGGGCACCGATCTGACGCTCAACATCGGCCGGGGCGAGGGTGTCTCGGTGCGCGAGATGGTCGACCTCATCGCCGACGTCACCGGGTACGCCGTTCCGCCCGAGGTCACCGAGCGCCGCGCGGGCGACCCGGCGCGCGTCGTCGCCGCCGCCGACCGCATGGCGGCCGAACTCGGCTGGTCCGCCAAGCGGGACGTGCGCGAGATGGTCGAGTCGGCGTGGGCGGGCTGGCTGCGCCTGCACCCCGAGGCGGAGCGCGCGTAAGCGCCCCACCGGACGCGTAGGCGCCCCGCGGCGCCCGCGCGGGCACGCACCAAAGGGTGAGTACCGCACCGAATAGTCGGTACTTGAGGAATGCGGCGGCTGAATCCAGGCTGGGGTGAGCGATCAACACCCCCTCCCCGCCCCAGCATTGGAGCCCCCATGCCCACGCCTGCCCGCACGCCCGTGACCGTCGTCGGACTCGGGGCCATGGGCGCCGCACTCGCCTCGGCGTACCTCGCGGCCGGGCACCCCACCACCGTCTGGAACCGCAGCCCCGAGAAGGCCGCGCCCCTCGTCGAGCGGGGCGCGAGGCACGCCCCGGACATCCGCGCGGCCGTCGCCGCGAGCCCGCTGACCCTCGCCTGTCTGACGACGTACGACGCGACCCTCGCCGCCCTGGAGCCGGCCGCCGCCGAGCTCGCCGGACGCGCCCTCGTCACCCTCAACTCCGGTAGTCCGTCCGGCGCCCGCGCCATGGCCTCCTGGGCCACCGGGCACGGCGCCCGCTTCCTCGACGGCGCGGTCAAGAACGTGCCGACGGCCGTCGGCGAGCCCGAAACGCTGCTGTACTACGGCGGCGACCGGACCGTGTTCGACGAGTACGGGACGACGCTGCGGGTCCTGGGCGGCGACACCCAGTTCCTCGGCCCGGAGCCGGACCTCGCCGCCCTGTACGAGCAGGCCGTGGGCGGCACCCTGCTGCCCGCCCTGCTCGGCTTCTACCAGGGCGCGGCCCTGGTCACCGCGCGCGGCCTGAAGGCCGAGACGCTGGTGCCGCACACGAGGAAGTGGCTGGAGATGATCATCTCCGTGCTGCCGCTGCACGCCGCGGAGATCGACCGCGGCGACTACGCCGACCCGCTCTCCTCCATCGAGATCTTCCACGCGGGCATCCCGTACGACCAGGAGCTGGGCACCGAGAACGGCCTCGACGTGCGCTGGCACGAGCCGATGCACGACCTGCTGCGCCGGGCGATGGCCGAGGGCCGCGGCGACCAGAGCATCGCGGCCCTGGTGGAGCTGTTGCGCAACCCCGCCGGGACGGCGGGGGGATCCGGCCCGTCCGGCGGGTGAGCGTCAGCCCCGGTCCAGATAAGCCAGGACCGCGAGCACCCGACGGTGCCCCGAGTCCGTCGGGGGGAGGCCGAGCTTCAGGAAGACGTTGCCGATGTGTTTGCTGACGGCCCGGTCGGTGACCGCGAGCGCGGCGGCGATGGACGCGTTGTCCCGCCCCTCGGCCATGAGGTGGAGCACCTCCCGCTCCCGGGGGGTGAGGGAGTCGAGGGGATCGTCACGGCGGCGCGTGAGGAGCTCCGTGACGACTTCGGGGTCGAGCGCGGTGCCGCCCCCGGCCACCCGCTCCAGCGCGTCGAGGAACTCGTCGACCCGCCCGATCCGGTCCTTGAGGAGGTAGCCGACCCCGCCCGCGCCCCCGCCGAGCAGCTCCGCCGCGTACGTCTCCTCGACGTACTGGGAGAGGACGAGCACCGGCAGGCCCGGCAGCTCGCGGCGCGCGGCGAGGGCGGCGCGCAGCCCCTCGTCGCGGAAGCCGGGCGGCATGCGGACGTCCAGGACGGCGACGTCGGGCCGGTGTTCGAGGAGCGCGGGCAGGATCTCGGGCCCGGTGGCCGCGACGGCGGCGACCTCGTGCCCGGACGTCGAGAGCAGCAGCACGAGGCCCTCCCGCAACAGGGCGTTGTCCTCGGCGATCACCACACGCACGGCAGCTCCACTTCGACGGCGGTCGGCCCCCCGGCGGGGCTGTTCACCTCCATGATCCCGTCGAGCGCGGCGACCCGTCGCCGCATGCCGAGCAGTCCGCTGCCGGCGCCCGCCCCGTCGGCGCCCCCGCGCCCCTCGTCACGCACGACGATCCACAGGCCCGTGCGCCGCCGCGCCAGGTCCACCGAGGCACGCTCGGCACCGCTGTGCTTGGCCGCGTTGGTGAGCGCCTCGGCGACCACGAAGTACGCGGCGGCCTCGACGGCCGCCGGGGCCCGGGGTCCTGCCTCGACGCCGTCGTCCCGCACCGTCACGTCGAGCCCGCTGCCCGCGGCGAGCGCGCGCACGGCGCCGACCAGGCCCCGGTCGGTGAGGATCGGCGGGTGGATGCCGCGGACCACGTGCCGCAGTTCGGTGAGCGCCTCCTCAGCCTGGAGCTGCGCGTCGTCGAGGAGCTTGCGGGCGGCGTCGGGGTCCTTGTCGTAGGCGCGCTTCGCGAGGCCGACCCGCATGGAGAGGGAGACCAGGCGCGCCTGCGCACCGTCGTGCAGGTCCCGCTCGATGCGCCGCAGTTCGGCGCCGTGCGCGGCCACGGCGTCCGCGCGCGTGGCGGTCAGCTCCTCGACGCGCTCGGCGAGTTCGGCGGCGCGCAGCGCCTGCGGCGCGGGCATGAGCAGCGTCCGCGACCAGGCCGCGTCGAGCGCGGCGAGCCGCCCGATGAGCGGCAGTACGACGGCCTTGCGGCGCAGCAGGCCGCACCACACGCCGTCCACGAAGGCCCCGAAGACCCACAGCACGAGCATGGCGTAGAGGAGCACGAGCCCGTACGCGAAGTGCGCGACGAGCCAGCGCAGATCGCGCCAGGTGCCGGGGTCCCGGAGCGCGGCGCGCACGCGCGCGGTGAGCGTGCCGGTCAGGGGTGTGTACGCCTCGGGGATCTCGACGCCGGACCAGCGCGCGACCTGCCGCCGCTTGAACCGGGCCATCCGCCGCAGCAGCAGCACCGTCTCGGGCAGCACGCCGAGGCCGACGACGATGAGGCAGGCGACGGCCGTGAACAGCAGCACGCCGACGAACAGATAGGAGACGAGGGCGAGTCCGGCCCCCGTCAGCAGCTGCATGGAGGCGCGGTCGGCGCGCTCCAGCGTCTCTCGCATGGGCAACAGGTTACGAGTGGCGCTCACGGGCCAGGACCAGGCCGGTGATCGAGACGACGACGGCGATCCCGGTGATGACGCTGACGACGGTCTGGTGCACGCCGTCGAAGACGAGGCTGCTGACCGCGTTGACGAGCACGCCGAGGGCGAGCACGAGCCAGAGGAGGGACTTCATGGCGAGGCCTTTCGGGGCGTCCGCTGGTCGCGGAGGGCTTCCGTACGTGCTCGACTCTGCCGGTCCTCGCGGGTGCGCGGCCAGGGAGGACGCTCCCGGATCCGGGGTGCAGCCCGCTACACCCCGGGGTGGCCGCGCGGCCGCTACAGCGCCTTGAGGGCCGCCGCCGTCGCCCCCGTCAGGCGCTCCACATAGCCCTTGGGCAGCGCGCCGCGGACCACCACCGCGCGCCAGTACAGCGGGCCCGACATCAGGTCGAGGGCCAGTTCCCCGTCCAGGTCCGCGCGGAGTTCGCCGCGCGCGGCGGCCTGGGCGACGATGCCGCTCGCGACGCCGTGCTGGCCCTCGCGGAGCGCCTTCTGCAGGGCCGCCTCGATGTCGGGGTTGCGGGCCGCCTCGGCCATCAGGTCGGGGATGACCTGGGAGGCGACGGGGTGGCGCAGGGCGCGCGACGTCACCTCGTACAGCAGCCGCAGATCGCCCTCCAGGGAGCCGGTGTCGGGCGTGGGCAGGCCCTGGACCGCGATCGCGGAGACCAGGTCCAGGACGAGGTGCAGCTTGGAGCGCCAGCGGCGGTAGACGGCGGTCTTGCCGACGCCCGCGCGGCGCGCGATGCCCTCGATCGACATGCGGGCGTACCCGACGGCCGCGAGTTCCTCGAAGACGGCGGCCCGGATGGCCTCGGTCACATCCTCGCGGAGCACGGCGGCCCCGGCCGGTGCCCTGCGGCCCTGCTCACCCGGCTGCTTGTCGCTCGTCCTGTCGCGCGTCGTCATGGGGACAGCATAGAACGTGACGACGATACGGTTGCGTCCCGACGTCGGCACGCCCTACTGTCGACGTGACGACGATACGGACCCGTCCCGACGCGTACGGGTTCCGCGTGTCGTCCGCCGTCCCCGCGCCCCCGAGCGAAAGCAGCGGACGTGACCCAACTCCTGGAGAAGCCCCCCGCCCCGGCCGCCGCCCCGTCCCCGGCCGAGCTCGCCGCCCGCCACGGCCTCGCGGTCAGCGGCGCCCGCGTCCCGCTCGGCACCTATGTGCGCAGGCTGTGGCGGCGGCGCCACTTCGTCACGGCCTTCGCCACCGCCCGGCTCACCGCCCAGTACAGCCAGGCGAAGCTCGGCCAGCTCTGGCAGGTCATGACGCCGCTGCTCAACGCGGCCGTCTACTACTTCGTCTTCGGCGTCCTGATGAACACCAAGCACGACGTGCCCGACTACGTGCCGTTCCTGGTCACCGGCGTCTTCGTGTTCACCTTCACGCAGCAGTCCGCCCTCGCGGGCACACGGGCCGTCTCCGGCAACCTCGGCCTGGTGCGCGCACTGCACTTCCCCCGGGCCGCACTGCCCCTCTCGTACTGCGCCCAGCAACTCCAGCAGCTGCTCTTCTCCCTGGTCGCGCTGCTCGCGATCCTGCTGTGCTTCGGCGTGCCGCCCACCGCGTCCTGGCTCCTCGTCCCGCCCGCGCTCGCGCTCCAGTTCACCTTCAACGCCGGGCTCGCGCTCGCCCTCGCCCGGCTCGGCGCGCGGACCCCGGACGTCGCCCAGCTGATGCCGTTCGTCCTGCGGACGTGGATGTACGCGTCCGGCGTGATGTGGAGCATCGACAAGGTCCTCGCCGACCGGAACCTGCCGCACGCGGTGACCGTGCTCCTGGAGGCCAACCCGGCCGCCGTCTACATCGACCTGATGCGCTTCGCGCTCATCGACAGCTTCCACGCGAGCCAGCTGCCCGCGCACGTGTGGGCGTGGGCCGTCGGCTGGGCGCTGCTCGCCGGGGTCGGCGGATTCATCTTCTTCTGGAAGGCGGAGGACACCTATGGACGCGGCTGAGCAGCACGGACGCACCCCCACTGTGATCGCCGACGAGCTGCACATCGTGTACCGGGTGAATGGCGGGAAGACGGGCAGGGGCAGTGCGACGGCGGCGTTGAGCCGGATCATCCGGCGGGGTGAGTCGCCGGGGGTGCGGAAGGTGCACGCGGTGCGCGGGGTGAGTTTCACCGCGTACCGGGGTGAGGCGATCGGCCTTATCGGGTCGAACGGGTCGGGCAAGTCGACGCTGCTGCGGGCGATCGCGGGTCTGCTGCCCGCGGAGCGGGGCAAGGTCTACACCGACGGCCAGCCCTCTCTGCTCGGGGTGAACGCGGCGCTGATGAACGATCTGACGGGTGAGCGCAATGTGATCCTGGGCGGTCTGGCGATGGGGATGAGCCGGGAGCAGGTCAAGGAGCGCTACCAGGACATCGTGGACTTCTCGGGGATCAATGAGAAGGGCGACTTCATCACGCTGCCGATGCGGACGTACTCCTCGGGCATGGCGGCGCGGCTGCGGTTCTCCATCGCGGCGGCCAAGGACCACGACGTCCTGATGATCGACGAGGCCCTGGCCACGGGCGACCGCAAGTTCCAGAAGCGCTCCGAGGCCCGCATCCGCGAGCTGCGCAAGGAGGCGGGCACGGTCTTCCTGGTCAGCCACAACAACAAGTCGATCCGTGACACCTGCGACCGGGTCCTGTGGCTGGAGCGCGGCGAGCTGCGCATGGACGGGCCCACCGACGAGGTCATCAAGGAGTACGAGAAGTTCACCGGCAAATAGGAGCCCCCTCGCCCTCTCCCCCCTCCCCCTTTGTGCCACCAATGTCCAGATCATTACACTATGGGGCATTGAGCGACGTTAGGAGTGCGCGTGCGACCACAGCTGAGCGTCGTCGTCCACGGCCGCAACGTCCAGGGCCACTTGGGCGAGAGCCTCGACGCCCTCGCCCGCCAGGCCGGCGCCGACGTGGAGGTCGTCGTCGCCGCCGTCGGCACCTCCGCGCGGGCGGCGGCCGCCCGCCACCCCGGCCTCACCCTCGTCGCCCTGCCCGAGGAGACCCCGGACGGCGCGGCGCGCGCGGCGGGCGCCGCCCGCGCCGGGGGCCGCTGGCTGCACTTCGTGCCCAGCAAGGACAGCGTGCCGACGGGCGCCGCCCGCGCCGTCGCCGAGCGCGCGGCCGCGCTGCCGGACACCGTGGACGTCCTGCTCACCGACCACACCAGGTCGACGTGGCGCCACACACGGCGGCCGAGCCCCGACGGCCGGTTCCTGGCGGAGCCGGGCCGCCGGGAGGTGTCGCTCGCGGACTGCCCCGACCTGCTCAAGGTCACCCCGGTCCTGGGCAACCGGGTGCTGCGCCGGGACTTCTGGCGGGACCGCCAGGACCTGCTTGCCACGGACGACGAGCTGTTCGCCGCGTACGCCGCGCTCCTGACCGCCGACCGGATCGCCGTGTTCGACCAAGCCGCCCTGGAGGAGCGCCGGTTGCGGCCCGAGAGCCTGCCGCCGCCGACGGCCGAGGACCACTTCGCCCTCCTGGAGACGTACGAGCGACTGCTGCGCCTGGCCGAGCAGCGGGCGGCGGGCCCGGGTCCCTTCGGCGTCCTGTACGTGGCGATGGTCACCGCGGGCCTGCGGACCGTCGCCCGCGCGGGGCTCCCGGAGCCGCAGGCCCGCGAGTTCTTCCACCGCGCCGCGCTCGCGGCGGTCGCCTTCCGGCCGCCCGGGCACCGGCGCCCCGGCGGCCTGGAGGGTGTGCGCCGCCGCCTGCTCGAAGAGGACGCGTACACGAAGTACCGCGCCTTCCAACTGGCCGACCAGCGGCGCCGCAAGCTGAGATCGGCGGTGGCGGGCGGCAGGCGCAGGGCGGCGAAGACGGTCCGCGACATCCAGTACCACCAGGACCTGAGGCGCCCCCTCGACCCCCGCCTCGCGGTGTTCTCGGCCTACTGGGACCGGGGCGTCGCCTGCAACCCGGGCGCGATCGCGGCGAAGCTCGCCGAGCTCGCTCCCCACATCCACCCGGTGTGGGTGGTGTCGCGGGCCAACGAGCCGCTGCTTCCGCCGGGCACGGACCACGTCGTCCCCGGCACCCGCCGCTACTGGCGCGTCATGGCGACGGCGAAGTACCTGGTGAACAACGCCAACTTCCCCAACGCGATCGTCAAGCGGCAGGGCTCCGTGCACCTCCAGACCCACCACGGCACCCCGCTCAAGCGCATGGGCCTCGACCAGCTCGACTACCCGGCCGCCGCACAGGGCCTGAACTTCCACGAGCTGCTCGCCCGCGTCGACCGCTGGGACTACAGCGTCAGCTCCAACAGCCACTCCACCCAGATGTGGCAGCGCGCCTACCAGTCCCGCTACACCGAGCTGGACCACGGCTACCCGCGCAACGACGTCTACTACACCGCGACGGCCGCCGACGTCCGGGCCGTCCGCGACCGCCTCGGCATCGCCCCCGGCAAGCGCGCCCTGCTCTACGCGCCCACGCACCGCGACTACGAGGCGACCTGGACCCCGCGCCTGGACCTGGCCGCCCTGGCGAGCCGCCTCGGCGAGGACACCGTCCTGCTCGTCCGGGGCCACTACTTCTACGGCGGCGCGGGCTCCTCCCCCGCCGCCCCGCGCCGCACCGGCCGGATCGTCGACGTGTCCGCGTACGACCCGGTGGAGGACCTCGCCCTGGCAGCGGACGCCCTGGTCACGGACTACTCGTCCCTCATGTTCGACTACGCCAACCTGGACCGGCCGATCGTCGTCTACGCCGACGACTGGGAGACGTACGCGAAGACCCGCGGGGTCTACTTCGACCTCCTGGCCGAGCCCCCCGGCGCGGTGGCGCGCACCCAGGAGGAGCTGACGGAGATCCTCACCACCGACGCCTGGCGGGACGCGGCGGCGCGGCGGGCGCGGGCGGCCTTCCGGCGCCGCTTCTGCGAGTTCGACGACGGGCGGGCGGCGGAGCGGGTGGTGCGCCGCGTGTTCCTCGACGAACCGGAGTCGGCGCTGCCGCCCGTCGTACCGCTCGACGAGCGCGTCCCCGCCCCGACCCCCGAGGAGGCGGTCCTGTGACCCCCGACGTGACGATCACCGTCATCGTCCACAACGACGCGGCCCGCCTGCCGCGCGCGGTCCGCTCCGCGCTCCGCCAGACCCACGGCGACATCGAAGTGATCATCAGCGACGACCACTCGACGGACGACACCCCGCGCGTGGCCCGCGAACTCGCCGCCCGGGACCCGCGCGTCAGCCATCTGCGGCTGCCGGAGAACAGCGGCGGCTGCAGCGCGCCCCGCAACCGCGCGATCGACGTCGCCCGCGCCCCGTACCTGATGTTCCTCGACAGCGACGACGAACTCCCCGAGCGCGCCGTGGAGTCGCTGCTCGCCGCGCACGCCGAGCGGGAGGCCGACTTCGCGATGGGCGCGGTGGAGCGCGTCCGCGTCGACACCGGGCGCACCTCCACCTGGATGCCCCACCTGGTCGCGGAGCGCCGCACGGTCGAGGGCATCGCGACCGAACCGGCCCTGCTCTTCGAGCACTTGGCGACGAGCAAGATGTACCGCAAGTCCTTCCTCGACCGGAACGGCCTCCGCTTCCCCGAGGGCATCCACTACGAGGACCAGCTCTTCTCGGCCCAGGCCTACTGCCTGGCCAAGGCCTTCACCGTGATCCCCGACCCCGTCTACCGCTGGTACATAGAGCCGTACGGAGCCGCGTCCGCGGCCTCCATCTCCAACCAGCGGCACAAGCTGAGCAACGTGCGCGACCGCGTGCACGTCCAGGGCCTCATCGACGACTTCCTGCGCACCAGCGGCCACACGGACCTGCGCGAGGCCAAGGACTACAAGTTCCTCAAGCACGACTTCCGCATGTACGCGGGCGACCTGCCCTACCGCGACGACGCCTGGCTGCGCGGCTTCGCGGACCTCGTGAACCCGTATCTGGCGGGCCTGTCCCCCGCGGCGTACGAGCGCCTTCCGCGCGCCGAGCGCGTGGTCCTGCGCCTGGTGCGGGACGGGCGCCTCGCCGAGGCGCGCATCGCGGCCCGCGGCCTCGGCCACGCCCTGGCCCCGCGCGAGGCGGCGGCGGACGCCGACGGCCGCCTCTACTGGGGCGCGCGCGTGCCGGACACCCCCGCGGCCCGGCGCGACCTCGACCTCACAGAGCTTGGCCTGGAAACCCGGCCGTTCCCGAGCGCCCTGTTCCGCCACGAGCTGACCCGCGTCGAGCCGGGCCCCGGTGCGCGCCTGCTCCTGCGCGTGCGCACCTACGACCCGGGGCTCCGGCTCCCGGTGGGCCCGCAGGTGGCGTCCCTGGTGGTCGCCCCCGGCGGGCGGCGCCTGACGGTCCGCTTCCGTCTGGACCCCGTACGCCCCGGCGTCTTCGCGGGCGACGCCGTCCTCGACCTGGCCGCGGCCGCGCTGCCGCCGCGGGGCTTCGCGGGCGCCCGGCACCCGGTGCTCCAGCTGACCGAGGGCCCGCTGCGCAACAGCGGCCTGCTGCTCGCGCCCCTGGACTTCCCCGCGGTCACGGCCCGCGTCGGCTACCGGCACGGCACCGCCCCGCACCGGGTCACGGTGGAGCCGGAGGGCCGGGGCGCGGGCCGCCTCCAGCTGCGCTGGACGCCCGTGGGCGCGACGGCCCGGCTACGCGGAGCGGCGCGGCTCCTGAAGGGCGTGCTGCGCTGACGCGCGGTGCTGGAACACCCACGTCCGGTACACCAGGAACCGGAAGGCCGACGCCAGGAGGATGGACTGGGCCTTGGCGACGTTGGCGCCGAGGGGGCCGTTCATCCCCGCCCCGTGGTACGCCGCGTAGAAGAGCAGGGTCTCCATCGCGACGCCGATGCTGCTGAAGGCGAAGAACAGGACGATCTGGCGCCGGGTGCGCCGGGCCCGGTCCCGGTAGGCGAAGAAGCGGAAGCCCAGGTAGTTGGTGCCCATGGCGACCACGCTGGCGAGGACCGTCGCGGCCATCGGGGCCGAACCCAGGCCGTGCAGCAGGAGGTTGAAGACGAGGAAGTTGACCGCGACGCCGCTGCCGCCGACCACGCCGAACTTGACGAGCTCCACGCACAGGCGGCGCAGGCGCGC
Source organism: Streptomyces spectabilis (assembly GCF_008704795.1). NCBI lineage: Bacteria > Bacillati > Actinomycetota > Actinomycetes > Kitasatosporales > Streptomycetaceae > Streptomyces > Streptomyces spectabilis. The sequence goes on from NZ_CP023690.1 coordinate 4,106,439, forward strand.
CGGGACCCGCCGCGGCCGCGCCGGGCGCTGCCCCTGCGCCGCCGCGGGCGCCTCGTGCGGCGCGGCCGCGAGCCGGGCCGCCTCGTGGACCGTGCTCGTCATCCCAGCGGCCCCCGGTCGCCGCGCGCCGCCCGCGCCGCCCGGCCCACGAGGGCGTCGCGCGCCCCGCGGCGCGTGTCGCGAAGGCGCAGCTTCCAGGGCATGGCGACCGACTCCAGCTGCACCATCAGATTCATCTTGGACTCGCCGACGGTGCGGTCCTCGAAGTGGATGGGCACCTCCACCAGGCCGAAGCCGTGGCGCAGCGCGCGGTACTTCATCTCGACCTGGAAGCTGTAGCCCGCGCTGTCGACCGTCGCGAGGTCCACGGCGCGCACGGCGTCGGCGCGCCACAGGTTGAAGCCGCCGGTGATGTCCCGGACCCGGGTGCCGAGGATCGTGCCCGCGTACGCGTTGGCCCAGCGGGACAGCAGCTTGCGGTGGGCGCCCCAGGCGTCGGAGAGGGTGCCGCCCTGGACGTAGCGGCTGCCGACGACGACGCCGGCGCCGGTGGCGAGGGCCACGCCGAGCAGCTCGGCGACCTTGTCCGCGGGGTGGCTGCCGTCGGCGTCCATCTGCAGCACGTACTGCGCGCCGTCGGCGACGGCGCGCGCCATGCCCGCCGCGTAGGCCCGGCCGAGGCCGTCCTTCTCGGTGCGGTGCAGCACGCTCATGCGGCGCGTCCCGTACGTCTCCTCGACGCGGCGCGCGTGTTCCTCGGCGAGGGCCCCGGTGCCGTCGGGGCTGGAGTCGTCGACGACGAGCAGGCGCAGGCCGGGCAGCGGCAGCGCCATGAGGGCCCTGGCCATGCCGGGCAGGCTGCCCGCCTCGTTGTACGTCGGCATCACGACGGTGAGCGGGGTGGCCCCCCACTCCTCCGGCAGCTGCGGCGCTCCGAAGGCACGGACCGCGCTTTCCGCAGCGTCCAGCGGACTTGCTTCTGTCATCGGCTTACCCTGTGACCTTCCCGAAATAATCTCATCCACCGTACCCCAAATGCCCGATTTGCCAGAGCAGGCGCGTGCGGCGCGTACGGCGTGTACGGACGCGAAAACGCCGGGGCGCCCCGCACCGATCGGTGCGGGGCGCCCCGGCCGCGTACGGACTACGAATGCGTGCGCAGCAGCGTGCGCATCGTCCTCATGGCCACCGACAGGTTCGCCAGGTCGAAGGCGTCCGAGCCCTGGATCTCCTCCAGGGTGGTGCGGGCGCGGCCGAGGATCGCGGCGTTCTTCTCCTCCCACGCCTTGAAGCGCTGCTCGGGAGTCGAGGAGCCGTTGCCCACCGCGAGCACGTCGGCCGTCAGGGCGGAGTGCGCCGCGTACAGGTCCTCGCGGATGGAGGCCCGCGCCATGGACTGCCAGCGGTCGTTGCGCGGCAGCTCGATGATGCGGTCCATCAGCTGCGTGATCCGCAGCCGGTCGGCGAGGTCGTAGTACACCTCGGCGACGTCAAGCGGCTCCCGGTCCACGCGGTCGGCGACGGCGACGATGTCCAGGGCCGGGAAGGCCGAGGAGAACCCGGCCACGCGCCGGGCCAGCTCGTCCGGCACCCCGGCGCCGGTCAGCTCCTCGCGGATGCTCTCGTACCACTCCAGGTCCGAGCCGCGCACCAGCTTGGGCAGCGCCGCCCACACCTGCGTGACGCCCTCGCTGAAGAAGGTGACCGTCTCGGCGAGCTGCAACGGCTGCGGCCGGTTGTTGAGCAGCCAGCGCGTGCCGCGCTCGACGAGGCGGCGGCAGTGCAGGCGGACCCGCGTCTGCACGTCGGCGGCCACCACGTTGTCCAGGGACTCGACGGCGTCCCACACCTCGCCGAGCCCGAAGATCTCGCGCGCGGCGAGCTGCGCCCGGACGATCTCCTCCAGGGAGGCGCCGGTCTCCTCGCGAAGCCGGTGCAGGAAGGTCGAGCCGCCCGAGTTCACGGTGTCGTTGACCAGGACCGTGGTGATGATCTCGCGGCGCAGCGCGTGCCCGTCGACCTGCTCGGGGAACTTCTCCCGCAGCGCCTTCGGGAAGTACGCGTGCAGCAGGCGCCGCAGGTACTCGTCGTCCGGCAGCGAGGTCTGGAACAGCTCGTCCGCCGTCACGATCTTCGTGTACGCGAGGAGCACGGCCAGCTCGGGCTGCGACAGACCGCGCCCGGAGCCCAACAGCTCGCGGATCTGCCGGTCGGTCGGCAGGAACTCCAGGGAGCGGTCCAGATGGCCCTCGCGGCCCAGGCGCCGCATGAAGCGCTGGTGCGCGTGCAGCAGCGAGGGGGCCTCGAAGACGGAGTTGGCGAGCGCCGTGTTCTGCGCGTAGTTGTTGCGCAGGACGAGCTGGCCGACCTCGTCGGTCATCTGGGCGAGCAGCTTGTTGCGCTGCTTGACGGTCATGTCCCCGGCCTGCACCACGGCGTTCAGCAGGATCTTGATGTTCACCTCGTGGTCGGAGGTGTCCACGCCCGCGCTGTTGTCGATGGCGTCGGTGTTGATGCGGCCGCCGGAGCGTGCGAACTCGATCCGGCCGAGCTGGGTGAGACCGAGGTTGCCGCCCTCGCCGACGACCTTCACGCGCAGGTCGGCGCCGTTGACGCGGATGGCGTCGTTGGCCTTGTCGCCCACGTCCGCGTGCGACTCGGCGGACGCCTTCACATAGGTGCCGATGCCGCCGTTCCACAGCAGGTCGACCGGCGACTTCAGGATGGCCTGCATCAGCTCGGCGGGCGTCATCTTGGCGCCGCCGGTCTGGATGCCGAGGGCCTCGCGGATGTGCGCGTTGAGCTGGATCGCCTTGGCCGAGCGCGGGAAGATCCCGCCGCCCGGGGAGAGCAGTTCCTTGTTGTAGTCGGCCCAGCTGGAGCGGGGCAGCTCGAAGAGGCGGCGGCGCTCGGCGTACGAGGTGGCCGCGTCCGGGTTCGGATCGATGAAGATGTGCCGGTGGTCGAAGGCGGCCACCAGCCGGATGTGCTCCGACAGGAGCATGCCGTTGCCGAACACGTCGCCGGACATGTCGCCGACGCCGACGACCGTGAAGTCCTCGGTCTGCGTGTTCACGCCCAGCTCGCGGAAGTGCCGCTTCACGGACTCCCAGGCGCCGCGCGCGGTGATGCCCATGCCCTTGTGGTCGTAGCCCGCGCTGCCGCCGGAGGCGAAGGCGTCGCCGAGCCAGAAGTTGTAGTTCTCGGCGACCTCGTTGGCGATGTCCGAGAACGTCGCCGTGCCCTTGTCGGCCGCGACCACCAGATAGGTGTCGTCCTCGTCGTGGCGCACCACGTCGGCCGGGGGCACGACCTCGCCCGCGACCAGGTTGTCCGTGATGTCGAGCAGCGCCGAGATGAAGATCTTGTAGCAGGCCACGCCCTCGGCGAGCCACGCGTCGCGGTCCACCGACGGGTCGGGCAGCTGCTTGGCGACGAAGCCGCCCTTCGCGCCGACCGGCACGATCACGGTGTTCTTCACCATCTGCGCCTTGACCAGGCCGAGGATCTCCGTACGGAAGTCCTCACGCCGGTCGGACCAGCGCAGACCGCCGCGCGCGACCTTGCCGAAGCGCAGGTGCACGCCCTCCACGCGCGGCGAGTACACCCAGATCTCGTACGCGGGCCGCGGCGCCGGCAGGTCGGGGATGGCCTGCGGGTCGAACTTCATGGAGACGTAGCCGTGCGGCCTGCCGCCCGCCGCCTCCTGGAAGAAGTTGGTGCGCAGCGTCGCCTTGATGACGGTGAGGAAGGAGCGCAGGATGCGGTCCTCGTCCAGGCTCGCGACCTGGTCGAGGGCCCCGTCGAGCTCTTCGAGCAGTCCGTCGGTCAGCTCGGTGCCCGCGCGCTGGCGGTCCGGCGACATCCGGGCCTCGAAGAGGGAGACGAGCAGCCGCGTGGTGTGGACGTTGTTGCGGAGGGTGTCCTCCATATAGTCCTGGCTGAAGGTGGAGCCCGCCTGGCGCAGGTACTTGGCGTACGCGCGCAGGACCATCGCCTGGCGCCAGTTCAGACCGGCGCGCAGGACGAGCGAGTTGAAGCCGTCGACCTCGGCCTCGCCGGCCCAGGCGGCGGCGAAGGCCTCCTGGAAGCGCTCGCGGCCGTCGTCGCCCAGGTAGTCACCGCTGCCGTTGCCCAGCTTGGGCAGGCGCAGACCGAAGTCGTAGATCCACGCGTTCGTACGGTCCGCGCAGCGCAGCTCGTACGGACGCTCGTCGGTGACCTCCACGCCCAGGCGCTGCAGGACCGGCAGGACCGCGGACAGCGAGACCTGGCCGCCGGAGCGGTAGATCTTGAAGCGGCGCTCGTCGGGGGCGGCGCCCACCGGCTCGTACAGGCTGAGCGCGAAGTCCTTGTGGCCCTGCTGGAGGTGCTCCAGGTGGACCAGGTCGGCGACGGCGGCGCGCGGCGTGTGGTCGGCCTTGTAGCCCTCGGGGAACGCGCCCTGGTAGCGGCGGAGCAGCTCGGCGGCGCGCTCCTCGCCGCACTCGGCGGTCAGCGCCTCGGCGAAGCCGTCGGCCCAGGAGCGGGCGGCCTCCACCAGACGGGACTCGATGCGCTCGACGTCGGAGTCGGAGAGCGCCGGGACCTCGCCGCCCTTGGGCACCCGGACCACGAAGTGGATGCGGGACAGGATCGACTCGGTGTTCCAGGCCGTGAAGTCGACGCTGGCGCCGTTCAGCTCCTCCTTGAGGATGTCGATGATCCGCAGCCGTACGCCGGTGGTGTAGCGGTCGCGCGGCAGGTAGACCAGGGCCGAGTAGTAGCGGCCGTACACGTCCTTGCGCAGGTAGAGCCTGAGGCGGCGGCGCTCCTGGAGGTACAGGACGCTGGTGACGATCGACCGCAGCTCGTCGGGCGGCGTCTGGAACAGCTCGTCGCGCGGGTACGTCTCCAGGATCTGGAGCAGGTCGCGGCCGTCGTGGCTGTTGGGCGAGAAGCCCGCGCCCCTCAGGACCTCGGCGACCTTGCGCCGGATGACGGGCACGCGGCGCACCGACTCGGTGTACGCGGCGCTGGAGAACAGGCCGAGGAAGCGGCGCTCGCCCACCACGTTGCCGTCGGCGTCGAACTTCTTCACGCCGACGTAGTCGAGGTAGGACGGCCGGTGGACGGTCGCGCGGCTGTTGGCCTTCGTCAGGACGAGGAGCTTGTGCTCGCGGGCCTTGGCACGGGCGTCGGCGGGCAGCCGGTTGAAGGACGGGCCGCCCGGGTGGTGGTCGTCGCCGCTGTGCTTGGGGTCGGAGCGCAGGATGCCGAGGCCGGAGCCGGGCACGGCGGTCAGGGAGTCCTCGTCGGTGAGGTCGTACTCCCGGAAGCCGAGGAAGGTGAAGTGGTCGGCGGCCAGCCAGCGGAGCAGCTCGCGGGCCTCCTCGACGTCCTCGCCGCCGACGTCGGACGCGGTCGGCTCGGTCGGCAGCTCGTCGGCGATGCGCAGCGCGGAGTCGCGCATCTTCTCCCAGTCCTCGACGGTCTCGCGGACGTCGGACAGGATGCGCAGCAGGTCGGTGGTGATCTGCTTCAGGTCGGAGCGGTCGGTCTCGCGGTCGATCTCGACGTGGATCCACGACTCGGTGAGGGTGTCGTGCGGCTTGTCCGCCCCGGCCGCCTGCGCGGGCAGCACCTCGAGGAGCTTGCCGGTCAGGTCGCGGCGCACGCTGACCTGCGGGTGGATGACGACGTGGATGCCACGGCCCTGCCGCGACAGCTCGTTCGTCACGGAGTCGACGAGGAAGGGCATGTCGTCGGTGACCACCTCGACGACGGAGTGGCTGCACGTCCAGCCGTTCTCCTCCACCGTGGGCGTGTGCACGCGGACGTTCGCGGTGCCCTGCGGGCGGGTCTCGGCGAGACGGTGGTGCGAGAAGGCGGCGCCGAAGACGTCGACCGGGTCGCGGTCGGTGAGGTCCTCGGGTGCGGTGTGCAGGTAGTAGCGCTGGAGGAACGCGAGCACCTTGTCCTGGTCGGCCTGGGCGGCCCGGTCCGCGTCTGACCCGCCACCGCCCTTCGACCCGGTCGGTGCTCCCGTTGGCAGGCGCCCCCCGACCGGGCTGTTCTCAGCTACCCGGGCGGCCCGCGCGAGCAGCTCGGCCTTGGCTTCGTCCAGCTTGGTCTGCATTGTCCTCTGACTCCTGTCGCGCGCCGTTGCGTGACGTAGAAGGAAGTGATGTGACATAACGCCGCGACGCGGGGTCTCCGGCCGGTGTCGACGTTATGCCGCGATGAGCGATGAGCGGGCGGGATTCCGCCATTTCCGGGGTGATCGTTGACCGGTCCTGGGCGTCGCGCTGACCGCGCTGTCCGCACCGTGGGAAAACGTCAGCGCGGCGCCCGGCACGGATGTCCTCCGTGCATAGCGGGCGCAAGGCGGAGGCGGCCGTGCCTCCGCGGGATATCGCGCTGATCACGGGACAAGGCTATCGCCCCCCACCGGGAACTCGTCATGAGCCGTATGTGTACAAAACCTGGGCCCGAACTTTGACAGTCTGCACAGTCCTGGCCCCCTCGGCCCCCGTACGGCCCGGGAGGCCCTCTTGGCAAACGTCCCCGCCGGATGCACGTTGGCCGGGACGGGCGCCACGAGGCGGCCGAGCAGGGGAGCGAAGCGATGGCAGCCAAGATCCTGATCGTCACCGGTGACGCGGCGGAGTCACTGGAAGTCCTCTACCCGTTCCAGCGACTGCGCGAGGAGGGGTACGACGTCCACATCGCCGCCCCGTCCCGCAAGAAGCTCCAGTTCGTCGTGCACGACTTCGAGCCGGGCTTCGACACCTACACCGAGAAGCCCGGTTACACCTGGCCGGCCGACCTGGCCTTCGCGGAGGTCGACCCAGGCCAGTACGTCGCCCTCGTCGTCCCCGGCGGGCGGGCGCCCGAGTACCTGCGCGGCGACCCCGAGCTCCGCAAGATCCTCAAGGCCTTCTTCGACGCGGACAAGCCGGTGGCGCAGATCTGTCACGGCCCCCTGCTCACCGCGGCCGTCGGCGGCCTCGCGGGCCGCCGCGTCACCGCCTATCCGGCCCTGGAGATCGACATGCAGACCGCCGGGGCCACCTTCCAGGACGCGGAGGCGGTCGTCGACGGCACGCTGGTCTCGGCTCGGGCGTGGCCGGACCACTCGCGCTGGATGCGTGAGTTCCTCACGGTGCTCAGGGCGAAGGCCCCCGTGACCTAGCCACCGGCATCGCTGCGGGCAGCCGGTCCGCCCCGGGCTACGCCGCCAGGCTCTCCGCCAGGTCCACGGCCTCGTCGAGGGAGTCCACGACGGGAACCCCGGCGGCCTCCAGGCTGCCCCGGCTGTGCGACCCCCCGGTGTACAGCACGGCGCGCGCCCCCACGTGCGCCGCGGCGACCGCGTCGTCCACCGCGTCCCCGATCACGACGATCCGCGACGCCTCGACGCCGTCGAGCGCCGCGAGGTGCCGCACCATCCGCTCGGCCTTCCCCGTGTGCGAGCCGTCCGTACGCCCGTCGATCCGTACGAAGCGCTCGGCGATCCCGTGTATGCGCACCAGCGGCACCAGCTGCTCGTGCGGCGCTAGGGAGAGGAGGGACTGCGTCCGCCCCGCGGCCTGCCGCGCGGCGAGCAGCTCCGCCGCGCCCTCGGCGAGGACGCACGCGTCCACCCGCGCCCCGTAGTGCTTGTGGAAGACGGCGTCCATCATCAGCCACTCGGCGTCCGTGGGCAGCCGCCCCATCAGCCGCTCGTAGAACAGCGGCACCGGCACGCAGTACAGCTCGCGATACCGCTCAAGAGTGATCGGCTCCAGGCCTATCTCGACGAACGACGCGTTCGTCGCGTCGATCACGGCGTGGATGTCGTGCAGAAGTGTGCCGTTCCAGTCCCAGACGATGTGGGCCCCGTGCTGCTGCTTCCCCATGCACAAAACCGTACCCGGCCCCACTGACAGCACCGCCCCCACAGCCCACCCGGGGCCGGTGCGGGCGGTCCGGCTCAGGCCCCGGGGCCGACCAGGTTCGGGATCTCCTGCGTCGCGTACCAGAGCAGCTCGTGGTCCTCCGCGCCGTCCACGACGAACTGCGCGTCGTCGTCGCCCTGGTCCGCAGCCCCGAGGGCGTCCGCCGCCGCCGTCACGTCCGCGTCGGCGTCGTCCGCGTCGACGTGCACGGCCGCCGCCTTGGCCAGCGGCAGCGCGCCCGCGATCCGCACCTCGCCGAGCGCCCCCGCGTCCAGGCCCCGGTCGGGGTCGGCCACGGCGGCGCCGTCCGGCACGTCCGCCGCGAGGACGACCCGGCGCCGCGCGGTGCCCGGCTCGCCCGCGAGCAGCCGCAGCGAGGCGAGCGCCGCCCGGTTGAGGGCCGCGTACTCCAGCTCCTCGATGTCGTCGGACACGTACCACTCGCGCAGCGCGGGCGTCACGGCGTACGCGGTCAGCGGCCCGGGACCCACCTCGCCCGCCTCGTGCGCCTGCGCGAGACGGGGCAGTGTCAGGGGTACGTACACGCGCATGGCTTGGCCGCTTTCGTAGGTGCGAAGGCTCCTGGCAGGGCCTTCAGGATACGTGCGCGGGTCCCCCTTCGAGGTGCCGCCCGAGCCCGTCGCCGCGTCCACGCCCGTCCGGCGCGTCACCCGCCCCGGCCCCGTGGCCAGGCGGCCGCGGCCCCCTCCGCTCACCCTGATGAGCGAATCGATGGGGCACGCCCGCCGCCCCCTCGGAAGCGTTGCCACGGCCGCCCTCGCCGCCGTACAAGATCCCAGTGAAGTTACCCCTCGGTATTCCGGCCCCGGCCGCGCCTCCCGGGGGCCGCTCCTGCCCTTACGGAGGTCCAGCCGTGCCCCAGTCGCCCACTCCGCCGCCGACGGCCGCCGCGCCCGGCATGCCGAAGGTCATGACCCGCCCCCGCCGCCCCGCGAGCACCCGCCCCGCCGCGTCCCGGCCTCCGGCGGGCCGTCCGCCCGGCCGCCCCGATCCGCGCCGCCCGGGCTCCCGGTCGCACCGCGTGCCCGCGCAGCCTCCCCCGCACCCGGCGGAGCTCTTCACGGAGCTGCTGTTACTGGTGCTCAGCGGCCAGCGCCCGGTCCACGCGGTGGCCCGCCACGTCGCCCACACCGCCTACGACGACCTGGTCCGGCTCGCCGAGCTGCTGCCGCTGCGCTCGGTCGGCGGCCACCGGCCCGCCGTGCGGCGCGTCGGCCACTACGAGGTGCGGCCCGGCGTCTACGAGGTCTTCGCCCGCGTCGGCGCGGGCCCCGCCCTGCGCGCCCTGGCGTTCCGGCTGCACCGGGGCGACGACGAGCGCTGGCGCTGCACCGCCGTGGAGGTCGACAGCGGCGTACGGCACCAGGTGTGAACCCCTACGGACGCCGAAGGGCCGGGCACCCACCGGCACCCGGCCCCACTCGGTCCGCTCAGCGCTTACTTCTTGCGGCGCCGGCCGCCCTTCTGGGCCTTGCGGCGCTCCGCGCGCGTCATGCCGTCACCGGCCGCGGCCGCAGCCGCACCCGTGGGCTCGCCGGAGGTCGTGAAGTCGCCCTCGTCGACACCGCCCTCGGCGTTCGGCGCCTGGAAGTGCAGGCGGTCCGGGCGCTGCGGGGCGTCCAGGCCCTTGGCGCGGATCTCCGGGCGGGCAGCACCGGCCGGAACCGCGTCCTGCACGCCGTCCTTCACCAGGGACGGCGCGGCGTCCGCCACGGGGACCTCCTCGACCTGCTGCTCGACCTGGACCTCCAGGTTGAACAGATAGCCGACGGACTCCTCCTTGATGCCGTCCATCATGGCGTTGAACATGTCGAAGCCCTCGCGCTGGTACTCGACCAGCGGGTCCTTCTGCGCCATGGCGCGGAGGCCGATGCCCTCCTGGAGGTAGTCCATCTCGTAGAGGTGCTCGCGCCACTTGCGGTCGAGGACCGACAGGACCACGCGGCGCTCCAGCTCCCGCATGATCTCGGAGCCGAGCTGCGCCTCCCGGGCCTCGTACTGCTGGCGGACGTCTTCCTTGATGGCCTCGGAGATGAACTCGGCGGTCAGGCCCGCGCGGTCGCCGACCTCGTCCTCCAGCTCCTCGATGGTGACCTTCACCGGATACAGCTGCTTGAAGGCGCCCCAGAGGCGGTCGAGGTCCCACTCCTCCGCGAAGCCCTCGGCGCTCTCCGCCGCGACGTACGCGTCGATGGTGTCGTCCATGAAGTGCTGGACCTGCTCGTGCAGGTCCTCGCCCTCCAGGACGCGGCGGCGCTCGCCGTAGATGACCTCGCGCTGGCGGTTGAGGACCTCGTCGTACTTGAGGACGTTCTTGCGCGTCTCGAAGTTCTGCTGCTCGACCTGCGACTGGGCGGAGGCGATGGCGCGCGTGACCATCTTGTTCTCGATCGGCACGTCGTCCGGCACGTTCGCCATGGACATCACGCGCTCGACCATCTGGGCCTTGAAGAGGCGCATGAGGTCGTCGCCGAGGGAGAGGTAGAAGCGCGACTCACCGGGGTCGCCCTGACGGCCGGAGCGACCGCGCAGCTGGTTGTCGATGCGGCGGGACTCGTGCCGCTCGGTGCCGAGGACGTAGAGCCCGCCGAGCTCCTTGACCTCTTCGAACTCGGCCTTGACCGCCTGCTCGGCGCGCTCCAGGGCGGCGGGCAGCGCGTGCGCCCACTCCTCGATGTGCTCCTCGGGGTCGAGGCCCTGCTGGCGCAGCTCCGCCTCGGCGAGGTCCTCGGGGTTGCCGCCGAGCTTGATGTCCGTACCACGACCGGCCATGTTCGTGGCCACGGTCACGGCGCCCTTGCGGCCGGCCTGGGCGACGATCGTCGCCTCCCGGTCGTGCTGCTTGGCGTTGAGCACCTCGTGCTGGACGCCGCGCTTGGACAGCTGCTGCGAGAGGTACTCGGACTTCTCGACCGACGTCGTGCCGACGAGGATCGGCTGGCCCTTGTCGTGCTTCTCCGCGATGTCGTCGACGACGGCGGCGAACTTGGCGACCTCGGTGCGGTAGATGAGGTCCGACTGGTCCTTGCGGACCATCGGCCGGTTCGTCGGGATCGGGACGACGCCCAGCTTGTAGATCTGGTGGAACTCGGCGGCCTCGGTCATGGCCGTACCGGTCATGCCGGAGAGGCCGGGGACTTCCTTGCCCTCGTGGTCGGCGCGCTTGTAGAGGCGGAAGAAGTTCTGCAGGGTGATCGTGGCGAGGGTCTGGTTCTCGTCCTTGATGTCCACCCCTTCCTTCGCCTCGATCGCCTGGTGCATGCCCTCGTTGTAGCGGCGGCCGGCGAGGATGCGGCCGGTGTGCTCGTCGACGATCATGACTTCGCCGTCGATGACGACGTAGTCCTTGTCCTTCTTGAACAGTTCCTTGGCCTTGATGGCGTTGTTCAAGTAGCCGACGAGCGGGGTGTTCACCGACTCGTAGAGGTTGTCGATGCCCAGCCAGTCCTCGACCTTGGCGACGCCGGACTCGTGGATGCCGACGGTGCGCTTCTTCTCGTCGACCTCGTAGTCCCCGGTCTCCTCGATGCCCTTGAGTGGCTCGCCGGGCTTGCCCTTGGTGAGGCGGGTGACCAGCTTGGCGAAGTCGCCGTACCACTTGGTGGCCTGGTCGGCGGGGCCGGAGATGATCAGCGGCGTACGCGCCTCGTCGACGAGGATCGAGTCGACCTCGTCGACGATCGCGAAGTTGTGGCCGCGCTGGACCAGCTCGTCCTTCGACCACGCCATGTTGTCGCGGAGGTAGTCGAAGCCGAATTCGTTGTTCGTGCCGTAGGTGATGTCGCAGTTGTACATCTCGCGGCGCTGCGCGGGCGGCATGTTCGCCAGGATGCAGCCGACGTTCAGACCGAGGAACTTGTGGACGCGGCCCATCATTTCGGAGTCGCGCTCGGCCAGGTAGTCGTTGACCGTGATCAGGTGCACGCCCTTGCCCGAGAGCGCGTTCAGATACGCGGGCAGAGTGCCGACCAGCGTCTTGCCCTCACCGGTCTTCATCTCCGCGACATAACCCATGTGCAGGGCCGCGCCGCCCATGATCTGCACGTCGTAGTGGCGCTGGCCGAGGACGCGCTTGGCGGCCTCGCGCACGGTCGCGAACGCCTCCGGCATCAGGTCGTCGAGCGTTTCGCCGTCGGCATAGCGCTCCTTGTACTCCGCCGTCAGCGCGCGCAGCTCGGCGTCGGAGAGGACCGTGAAGTCCTCCTCGATGGAGTTGACCTGGTCCGCGATGCGGTGCAGCTTGCGCAGGATCTTGCCTTCGCCTGCACGCATGATCTTCGAGAGGACGGACACGAGGGTTGGTCTCCTTGCCGGTCGGGCCTGGCACGGTCGGTTGTACTCGTCGGGCAACGGCCATCGTATGCGAGGACCCGGCCACGCCGGGAGGCCTGCCAGTACGTCAACGCTCGGGCGGCCTGGAAGGTGCCGCATACCGGACCATCCGCCGACGAATCAGCCCGTCGCTGAATCGCTCCGCCGATGCCGTCGGCCCGCGCCGGGACCGGGCCGCGGCGGCCTCCCGACCCCGCCGACACCTCCCGGACCGGGGACGAGCCCCCAAACCGCTGGCGCCGCTCGGGGCGGCCCGAGCAGAATCGGCCGATGGAGCCCGTCACCCTCACCACCGAACGCCTGCTGCTGCGCACCTTCACGTCCGCCGACACGGACGAGGTGTACGCGGCGTGCCAGGACCCCGACATCCAGCGCTGGACGACCATCCCGTCGCCCTACACACGCGTGGACGCCGAGGGCTTCACCGGCCGCATGGTCCCCGACGGCTGGCGCCACGACATCGAGTACACCTTCGCCGTACGCCCCCGTGAGGGCGGCCCGCTGCTCGCCGCGACGAGCCTGCACCACCCGCGCGCGGGCAGCTGGGAGATCGGCTTCTGGACGGCCAAGGAGCACCGGGGCCAGGGCTATACGACGGAGACCGTCCAGGCCATGGCCCACTGGGCGTTCACGCGCCTCGGCTGCACCCGCCTGGAGTGGCGCGCCGAGGTGGGCAACCGGGGATCCCGCGCGGTGGCCGAGAAGGCGGGCTTCACCGTCGAGGGCACCCTCCGCGCGGCCCTGCCCAACAAGAACACCCTCCGCGACTGCTGGGTCGGCGCCCTCCTGCCCACGGACATCGGCCTGCCGTCCCCTCAGCCGTATCTGCCCGCGCCCACGGGACCATGGCCGTCCGGCGGGTGAGGACGGGGCGCTGAGCGCCAGTGCTCTTGAGCGGGGGCCCTGGGCGACGACCCGGGATCGGGGAGGGGCGGGGCGGGGCGGGGCCGAGGGTGCCCCCCGGAGGTCCCCACCCGCACGCCCGCTGTCAGACCCTGCCCCTATCGTTCCCCCATGACCGAGCCCACCCGCATCCCGCGCCCCGAGGCCACTCTCACCGCCGACGAAGCCCGCCGCCTGGCCCTGCGGGCCCAGGGCTTCCTCGGCGCCCCCGACCGCAAGGCAGGCGTCCGCGGAGTCCTCCGCCACCTGGGCGCGGTGCAGCTCGACACGATCTCGGTCCTGGCCCGCTCCCACGAGCTGATCCCGTACGCGCGCCTGGGCGCGGTGGGCCGCACGACGGTGGAGCGGGCGTACTGGACGACCGCGTCCCCCGGCGCGGCCGCGGCACGGCCCCACGCGTTCGAGTACTGGTCCCACGCCGCCTGCATCCTCCCCATCGAGGAGTGGCCCCACTTCGCCTTCCGCCGCCGCGCCTACCGCGCCCGCCCGCACTGGCACCACGACCTCCCGGCCGGCGCGTACGACCAGGTCATCAAGCAGCTCCGCGCCGAAGGCCCGCTCACGGCCACCGAGTTGGGCGGCGCGAAGAACAAGGGCGAGTGGTGGGACTGGTCCGACTCCAAGATCGCGGTGGAGCGCGCGCTGATGCACGGCGAGGTGGTGTGCGTGGAGCGCCGCGGCTGGAAGCGGGTGTACGACCTCGCGGAGCGCGCCGTCCCCGACGACCTGCTCCACGACGACCTGGACGACCGGGAGTGCCTGCGCCGCCTGGTCCGCCTGGCCGGCCAGGCCCTCGGCGTGGGCACGCGCGCGGACATCGCGGACTACCACCGACTCAAGGGCGAGCAGTTCGACGCGGTCGTCGCCGACTCGGGCCTGGTCCCGGTGACGGTCGAGGGCTGGGACAAGCCCGCCTGGGCGGACCCCGAGGCCCTGGCCGCGCCCCCGCGCGGCCGCCACCGCACCACGCTCCTTTCGCCCTTCGACTCCCTGGTCTGGGAGCGGGCCCGCACGGAGCGGATCTTCGGCTTCACCCACCGCCTGGAGGCGTACGTCCCGAAGCCGAAGCGGATCCACGGCTATTTCGCGATGCCCGTCCTCGCGGGCGGCCGTCTGGTGGGCCGGGTGGACCCGGCGCGCGAGGGCGGCACGCTGGTCGCCAAGCAGGTGTCCCTGGAGGGCCCCAAGGCGGTGCCCGCGGTCGCCCAGGCGCTCCTGGAGGCGGCGGAGTGGGTGGGCTGCGACGCGGTGCGCGTGGAGCGCGTGGCGGACCGCCCCGAGCTGACGGCCGACCTGGTCCGCGCCCTGGGGCGCTGACGGCTCCCTCGGCCCGCCCGGCGCCGGACCGGGCGGGTCACCGGATCTCGAGGATCTTCTCCCGCATCGCGTACACCACGGCCTCCATCCGGGAGTGCAGCTGGAGCTTCTCCAGGATGTTGCGCACGTGGTTCTTCACGGTGTTCTCGGAGATGAACAACTCCTTGGCGATGTCCCGGTTGTTCATACCCGTGGCCACCAGCTTGAGGACCTCCAGCTCCCGGTCGGTGAGCCGGGGCGCCGGCACGAGTCGGCGCTCGTCCGTGCGCTGGATCATCGACTTGAACTCCGTGAGCAGCTTCGACGCCATCGACGGGCTGATCTGCGACTGCCCGTCGGCGACCGCGCGGATCGCCGTGGCGACCTCGTCCGTGGAGATCTCCTTGAGCAGATAGCCGGTGGCGCCCGCCTTGATCGCGTCGTAGAGGTCGGCCTCCTCGTCGCTGATCGTCAGCATGATGATCTTTGCGCTGGGGGCCACCTCCTTGATGGAGGTACAGGCCTCGATGCCGCCGCGCTTGGGCATCCGCACGTCCATGAGGACGATGTCCGGCAGGAGATCGGCGGCCTTGTCCACCGCCTCCGCCCCGTCGCCCGCCTCACCGACGACCTGGATGTCCTCCTCGGCGGCGAGGACGATCTCCAGGCCGCGTCGGAAGAGCGCGTGGTCGTCCACCACGAGGACCCGGATGGGCTCCTTGCGCGGGGCGCCCGCGTCCGTGCCGATGCCGATGCCGTCCCCGGCATCCTCGTTCCGCATCGGTCCGAAGCTGTCCGCCATCGTTCCTCCCCCTGAAGGCCAGGGCCAGTGTCTTGCCGTGGCTGCACCAACCCTAGGCAGGGTCAAGCGGGTTGGCCGTCGGGCCCATGATTCCATGCCCGGCGGCCGAGCCGTGCGCGCAGTGGTCGCACGGTGGTGCCCCTGGGGGCGCACACGCGCTCCAGGGGCACCGACCTACGCGCTCCGCGAGGGGCGTCAGCCGCCGAGGGCACTGCCTCCGCCGGCCGCCTGCGCCTGGGTGACCATGGGGTCCGCGTTGAGGTGGATCACGCCGTAGTCGTAGGCGTGCCGACGGTAGACGACGCTCGGTTCCTTGGTCTCGGAGTCGATGAACAAGTAGAAGTCGTGGCCGACCAGCTCCATCTCGTAGAGCGCTTGGTCGAGCGACATGGGGGCCGCGACGTGTGTCTTCTCGCGGACCACGAGGGGGCCTTCGCCCTGGATCTCCAGCGAGCCGATCCTGGTGGTCGGCACGCCTTCGGGCTCTTCGTCGTGAGCCAGGCTGCCGTCCCCGTTGAGATGCGCCGCGTCCGGCACGCGGCTGGCGACCTCGGCGGCGGTGAGCCTGCCGGTGCCACGCCTGTTGTGCCGCTTCTCGTGCTGCTTGCGCAGCCGGGCTTCGAGCTTGGCGGTGGCCAGGTCGAGTGCCGCGTAGGGATCGGATGCCGAGGCCTCGGCACGGATCACGGGTCCGCGCCCGCGGACGGTGATCTCCACACGGTCGGAACGGTCGGCCTGACGCGGGTTGGTTTCCTTGGACACCTCGACGTCGAGGCTGATCACCTTGCCGTCGAGCTTCTGGATCTTGTCCAGCTTCAGCTTCTCGGCCACGTGCTTGCGGAACCGCTCGGGCACCTCGGTCTTGCGGCCCTTGACGACGATGTCCACGCAGAACTCCGTTCCCGGATCGCTCCGCTGCTTCGGCGGAGCTGCTCCCTTTTGCACCAGACTCCGGCAACTCCCGGAGTCTCGGACTCGGTGACTTCCACCTCCTCCTCCCCCATGGGCAAGATCTCCACCCACCGGCCCCGGGTGATTGCGGAAAACCCATGGGTCGGCATTCCGATATGCGAGGAAGTGCTGTCCGCTGTTCCTCACAACCGAACATATCTCGCCCGGACGGATGTCGTCACCCTCTACTGAGGCGTACCTCCATTCGGGCGTCTTGGCCCTCTCACTACCTGCAACGATGAAAGTTCTCAGTCAGTTCCGGTTTATTTTGAAGGAATCCGGTGAAGCCGCCACGACCGCCGCGCTGACCGTCTTTGCGGCCCCCTTTGCCCGGGCCACCAGGGCATTAGCGGGTACACCCGCGGTGCCGTTCCCCTCGCCGCGGCTTGGCTGGTTCCCTATCTGGTTCTCCGCCCCGTTCCGTGCTCGGTGCGGCCCGGTCCGGTGCGCTTGGTCATCTCCTTCCCCCTGTACGCCATCTACGCCACCCAACGCGCGGGCCGCCTCCGTGAGGGAGGCGCCGGTCGTCATGAGGTCGTCCACCACGACGACGTGCCCCGCGCCCCGCAGCAGCGGCCCGGCTCCGGGGACCGTCCCGAGGGCGCCCGACAGATTCGCCCGCCGCTCACGGGAGTTGAGACCGGCCTGGTCGGCGACCGGCCGCCGCTGCCGCAGCGCCCCGAGCACCCGCGCGGGCACTCCGCGGCGGCGCAGCTCACCCGCCGCCGCGAGCGCGATCCGCCGCACGGGGTCGTGCCCCCGCGCCCGCACCGCCCGCCCGGCGGACGGCACCGGGACCAGCAGCACGGGGACCGCACCGGCTCCCCCGGCGGTCGTGCCGCGCGCCCCCTTCGCGCCGCGCGCCCCCTCGTCGCCGTACGCCAGCGAGGCCCGCACCGCTCCCGCGAGCGCCTCGCCGAGCGGCCCGACGAGGGCCAGCGCGCCCCTTTCCTTGTGTGCGAGCAGCACCGCCCGCACCGCTTCCTCGTACGCCGCCGCCGCGTGCACCACCGGAAGGCCCGGCGGCTCCGGCACCGGCCGCACCCTGCGCGGCGCGGCCCCGCACAGAGCGGCCCGGCACCGCGCGCACAGCGCCACCCGAGGCGTCCCGCAGCCTCCGCACTCGGCGGGCAGCACCAGATCCGTGAGGTCCTGCCACCACCCCCGCATGTCCACCACTGTGCCAATGCGGGGGCCGCCCTGCCACCCCTGTGGATAACCCCCTGTGGACAACGGCCCGCACCCCGGCTGGGCTGCGTCGACGCGCCTTCGCGCAAGCCGCACACACGGCGCGCGCCCGGCGTCGCCCGGGGCGGCCGAGGGGCCCGTCACCCGGGATAGACCGGCCCCGTACCGTCCTTGCCCACCGTCTGCCACTGCGCCCCCGAAGGCAGCCGCACGATGCCGTCGTCCGAGTGCGCCAGCAGCGGCTGCGTCTCGTCCTCGGACGCGGCGATCTCCTTCACGCCGGTCAGACCGGGCAGCGTCGCGCCCGCGCGCGCCGAGCCGTCGCACTGGACGTACCGCATCTGCTGCACACCACCGGACTCGCGGCCGACCACCACGAGGCGGCTCGGGCCCGCCCAGGACATCGCGGTGACCTCCTCCATCTGCGGTGCCGCCTCGCGCGGCTCGACGACGGAGATCTCCGGCTGCTCGCCCTTGCCGCCCGAACGCTCGACGCGGCCGATGCGCAGCGACGTCTTGTCGCCCTTCTTCACCAGGAGCGCGATGCGCACGCCGTCGGCCGCCACCCGGACCGCCTCGATGCGCCCGTCCAGGCCCGAGACGCGGACCTGCACCGGCTCGCCCGTGCCCTGGTCGAGCCAGAGCAGCCGCGGCCGCTTCCGGTCCCGGTCGGCCACCCACAGGTCGCCCCGGCCGTCCCAACTGGGCGTGGACAGGCCCTGATCCGGCGTCTTGCCGCGCGAGCGCAGCTCAGGACCGCCGAGCGAACCGCCGACCAGAGACGCCGTGTACAGCCTGTGCCCGTCGGCCGAGACCCCGGCCGCGCGCACCTCGTTGCGCGACACCGCGACCGACTGCAGCGCCTCCTCCGGCTGGCCGAACGGCCCGGACACCGGCTCGGGCCTGGCGTTGCTCCCCGCGTTGCCCGGCATCCGCACCAGGCGCCGCTTGTCGTCGACGAAGTACTGGTAGGACGGGCGGTTCGTGCTGCGCGGCGACGCGACCGTCCCGGCGCGGTCCTTGCCGAGCACGCACAGCTGCGAGCCGCCCTCGCGCTGCAGCTCCACCTGCTCCACGCCGGACGACGCCAAGTCCTGGAGGGTGAAGAGCAGTTGCGCGGCCATCTCGGTGCACCGCTCCTGGTCGACCCGGCCACCGCGCCCGCTCAGGGGCACCACCAGCTTGTTCTTGTCGTCCGGGGCCAGCGACTTGGCGTCCGGCGCGAGCCTCGTCCCGGTGTCGAACCGCGAGTTGACCACCGGTTCGAGCCAGTGCGTCGGCCCGTCCAGGAGCGACTTCACCGTCTCCGTCAGGGGATCGATGCGCTGCCGTACGTAGATGGGGTCGGCGACGAGCGCCTTGGGGCCGCCGCCGCGGGTCCCCGCCCCCGGCTCGGCGAAGTAGTACTTGTTGACCGCTTCGTAGTTCCGCTCGAAGTCCGACTCGCCGAGCACGATGCCCTTGGGGAGCCGGTCGATGCGCCACACCCGGCCGTTCTGCCCGCTCTGCTGCGACAGGTGCACGGTCTGCGCGTACGACTTCTCGTCGGGCACGTACGCGTGCTGCTTGTTCACCATCGCGACCTGGCGGCCGGTCAGCGAGTACGTCCTGCCGCCGCCGCTGTCGTTGCCCAGGTTGTCCGCGACCGTGTTCGGGCCGTCCGCGAGGACCGTGGTGGAGTGCTCCGGGTCCCAGGCCGCGGACGCGTCCTTCGTGAGGTACTTGCGGGCGATCGTGAAGTCCGGGTCGTCGCTGGTCAGCGCCTCGAGGAAGCCCTGGACGATGTCCACCGCGCGCGCGTTCTCGGACGGCGGGATGGCGTACACGCGCACCTGGGACTGCGAGTCCGGGCGCTGGGAGGCGTCGACCTTCTTCAGATTGCCCCCGTCGGGCATGGACGCGCACCCGGCGAGCAGCACCGCGCAGGCGGTGAGCGCGAGTCCGGCCCGCAGCGGGCGCCCGTTGCCTTCAGCGCGCACGCGAGGCTCCCTCTTCCTCGTCGGCCCCTGGCCTGCCGTTGCTGCCCGTGTCCGGCCTGCCGTTGCCTCCCGTATCCGGCCCGCCGCCACTGCCCGCTCCCGGCTCGTCGTTCTGATCCGCTGTGGTGCCGTCCCGGTCCGTTCCCGGCCCCGGTGCGTCACCGCGCGGCTCCCCCATCCGCTCGTCCTCCGGGACCAGCGGCTGGCGCGGCACCACGCGCGCGCCGTTGCCCGGCAGGGCCGTCGGGTCCACGTCCAGGGCGGCCGCCTGGGCGAGCCGCGGCGCGATCGGCGCCTTCGCGGGCACGGGCACGGGCGACTGCTCCTGCGACTGGTGCGGCACGGTGGCCCGCTTGCCGCCGCCCCCGCGCGGCAGTCCGGCGGCGTCCCGGTCGCGGTGGCGCCGCGAGTCGTCGGGTTCGAGGGGTATCGGCGAGCCCCGGAGGACCTCGTCGGCCGTACGCGGAAGCGTGAGCCGGAACTGCGAGCCGCCGCCCGGCTCTCCCCAGGCCTGCAGCCAGCCGCCGTGCAGCCGCGCGTCCTCCAGGGCGATGGACAGGCCGAGGCCCGTACCACCGGTCGTACGCGCGCGTGCCGGGTCGGCCCGCCAGAAGCGGCTGAAGACGCGGGTCGCCTCGCCGGGCTTGAGCCCGACGCCGTAGTCCCGCACCGCGACGGCGACCGCGCCGCCCGCCGCGGCGAGCCTGACGACGACGTCCTGGCCCTCGCCGTGCTCCACGGCGTTGACCACGAGGTTCCTGAGCACCCGCTCCACGCGCCGCGCGTCGGCCTCGGCGACCACGGGCTGCTGGTCGCCGACGACCCGTATGCGGGTGCCCTTGCGCTCCGCGAGCGGCTCGGCGCCGCCCACCACGCGGCGCACCACCTCGCGCAGGTCTATCGGCTCGGCCTCCAGGGCCGCCGCGCCCGCGTCGAAGCGGCTGATCTCCAGCAGGTCCGCGAGCAGCGACTCGAACCGGTCCAGCTGATCGGCGAGCAACTCGGCCGACCGCGCCGTGACCGGGTCGAAGTCCACGCGGGCCTCATGGATGACGTCGGCCGCCATCCGCACGGTGGTCAGGGGCGTGCGCAGCTCGTGCGACACGTCCGACACGAACCGGCGCTGCATCCGCGACAGCTCCTCCAGCTGCTGGATCTTCAGCTGGAGGTTCTGCGCCATCTTGTTGAAGGCCTCGCCGAGGCGCGCGATGTCGTCCTCTCCGGTGACCTTCATGCGCTCCTGGAGACGCCCGGCGGACAGCCGCTCGGCGATCCCGGCCGCCATCCGTACGGGCGTGACGACCTGGCGCACGACCAGCCAGGCGATGGCGCCGAGAAGCACCACCACGAACAGGCCCGCCGTCGCGAGCGTGCCGCGCACCAGGCGCATCGACTCCTCTTCCTGCGTCAGCGGGAAGAGGTAGTACAGCTGGTACGAGTCTCCGTTGAGGTCGCTGAGCTGCTTGCCGATCACCAGGCCGGCCTGCGACTCGCGGTGGTCGATGAAGTTGATGCGCGTGTTGCTCTGGTAGGCGAGCGTGCCGTCGCCGACCTTCTCGCGCACCTCTTCGGGCACGCTCTGGATCGGGTCCACGCCACCGGAGGCGCGCGGTCCGCGCACGCTGCCGACGTCGCCCGTGTTGGAGCTCAGCGTCACTACGTAGAAGGCGTTCTGCCCGCCGCTCGCGAGCTGCTCGGCCAGCTCCGACATCCACACGGCGGCGTTCTGCGCGGTGGGGCCGTCCGCGCCGTCGCCCTGCGATGAGGTCGGGCGCGCGGAGTTGGCCTTCTCCTGGGCGACCTTGAAGCCGCCGTCGGCCTGGCTCTGGGAGGCGTTGACCTTCGCCTTGAGCAGGCCGTTGCTCACCGAGCTCATGACGACGAAGCCGAGCAGCAGCACCACGCCCAGCGACATGAGGAGGGTCGTGACGACGACCCTCAGCTGGATGTTGCGCCGCCACAGCCGCATCATGGGCAGCAGCGGACGGCGCACCCAGCGCGTGAAGAGCCGCACGACGGGGCTGCCCTGCACCCCGCCCTGAAGCATCAGGCCGCTGTCGACGAGGGCCCCGAAGCGGGACCCTCGCCGTGGCGGCCGTACAGTCCGCCCCGGACGCGCTCCCGGGTCGCCGGGCGCCGGAGCGGAACTGTCCTTGGACACGTCAGCTCGGTCCGGCCTTGTAACCGACACCGCGGACGGTCACCACGATCTCCGGCCGCTCCGGGTCCCGCTCGACCTTGGAGCGCAGGCGCTGCACATGCACATTCACCAGGCGGGTGTCGGCGGCGTGGCGATAGCCCCACACCTGCTCGAGCAGCACCTCGCGCGTGAACACCTGCCAGGGCTTGCGAGCCAGCGCCACCAGGAGGTCGAACTCCAGCGGCGTCAGCGCGATGGACTGCCCGTCCCGCTTCACGGAGTGCCCCGCCACGTCGATGACCAGGTCACCGATGGCCAGCTGCTCCGGCGCGGGCTCCTCGGAGCGACGCAGGCGCGCCCGGATGCGGGCCACCAGCTCCTTGGGCTTGAACGGCTTGACGATGTAGTCATCCGCCCCAGACTCAAGACCGACCACCACGTCCACGGTGTCGCTCTTGGCCGTGAGCATGACGATTGGAACTCCGGACTCCGCCCTGATCAGACGGCACACCTCGATGCCGTCCCTACCGGGCAGCATCAAGTCCAGGAGCACCAGATCAGGCTTGGCCTCCCGGAAAGCGGCCAACGCCTTGTCGCCATCCGCGACGAACGACGGCTCGAAACCCTCACCACGCAGCACAATCCCGAGCATCTCGGCCAGTGCGGTGTCGTCGTCGACGACAAGGACTCGTCCCTTCATGCCTGACATCATCCCATTAGCTAATCGTTACCTGGCGTGACCTGGCACACAGCTCGGCAAGGGCCTCCGCTGTCACCGGTGACACGACACCTTCCTCCGTGACGATGGCCGTCACCAACTCGGGCGGCGTCACGTCGAAGGCCGGGTTGTAGGCCTGCGTCCCCAACGGCGCCACCGGAATTCCGCCTCCTGCCTCCACTCCCGCTCCCGCCACCGGCACGAAGGGCGCCGTGACCTCCGTCACCTCGTGGGACGCCCGCTGCTCGACCTCGATGGAGGCGCCGTCCGGAGTCTCCGGGTCCACGGTCGTCACCGGTGCCACCACGACGAACGGCACGTGGTGGTAGCGCGCGAGGACCGCGAGCGGATAGCTCCCCACCTTGTTGGCCACCGAACCGTCGGCCGCGATCCGGTCGGCGCCGATGAGCACCGCGTCGACCTCGCCCGCCGCGAACAGCGACCCCGCCGCGTTGTCCGTGAGCAAGGTGTACGGCATGCCGTTGCGCGCCGCCTCGTACGCCGTGAGCCGGGCGCCCTGGAGCAGCGGCCGCGTCTCGTCGACCCACAGCCTGCGCAGCCGGCCCGCGCGGTGGGCCGTGAGCGCCACCGCGAACGCCGTGCCCTCGCCGCCGGAGACCAGCGCCCCCGTGTTGCAGTGCGTGAGGACGCGGTGCCCGCCGCCGGGCAGCAGCTCGTCGAGGAGCGCCAGGCCGTGCACCGCCATCCGCGCGCTGGCCTCGGCGTCCTCCTGGTGCAGCGCCCTCGCCGCGGCGAGGGCGGCGCTCGCCGCGTCCCGCTGGCCGGCGCCACCCGCGACCGCCCCGCGGTACGCCGCCTGGGCCCTGCGCACCCCGTACGCGAGGTTCACCGCGGTGGGCCGCGCTGCCGCGAGCGCCTCGGCCGCCTCGTCGACGTCGAAGCCCCGGGCCGCGGCCAGCGCGACGCCGTACGCCCCGGCGATGCCGAGCACCGGCGCCCCGCGCACGGCGAGCGTCCGGATCGCCTGCACCAGGGCGGGCGCGTCCGTGCACACCAGCTCGGTCTCCTCGCCCGGCAGCCTGGTCTGGTCGAGGAGGACGAGAACGGGGCCCTCGGGCGGCTCGTCCCACCGGATCGTGGGAATCGCGGAGGCAGCGGAGTTCTCCGGCCCGCCTGGGACCGCGGCGGTCTCGGCGCCTCCGGAGACGCCGGAAGGTCCGGTGATGCCGGAAGGTCCTGGGATGCCGGAGGCGCCGAGCGCGCCGGGGGCACCTGAGCCGCCGGGGGCCCCAGGGGCGCCGTCAGGGGTCGTCGGAGGCGATGTCGGCCGTACGTCCTCGCCGGATTGCGCGTACTGATCAGCCATCCGCCCAGTCTGCCCGCTACCCGTCGGACAATAGAAGGTGTGCAGCCCGGACAGCGCGCGGCCTCCGGGCCACCGTGCCTGGTCCCAGGGCCACCGCCCCGTGGCACGATGGCAGCCAACCCGCCGCCGCGACCGCGGACGGGCACTGCGAAGGAGCGACGATGAACGACACTCCGGGCTGGGCCTCGCCCGGATCCGCCCCCTCCGACGGCCACGACTCCGGCGAGCAGGAGTCCAAGGCACCCGAGGACAAGCCGAGCGGCCCGTCCTCGAAGTGGTCGAAGGAGCAGCCGCCGCCCGCCCAGTGGTCCGCACCCGGCACGCCCGGCCCGGGCCAGACCCCGCCCCCGCCGGCTCCGCCCGGCCAGGGCGCGGGCGGCGGCCAGGGCTGGGGAGGCCCCTCCGGCGGCCCGGGCGGCGGCCAAGGCGGCCCCGGAGGTCCAGGCGGCCCGGGTGGCCCCTACCGCGGCTGGGGCGCCTGGCAGGGCCCGCCCGCCGCCGCCAAGCCCGGCGTCATCCCGCTCCGCCCGCTCGCCGTCGGCGAGATCCTGGACGGCGCGGTCTCCACCATGCGCACGTATTGGCGCACGGTCCTCGGCATCTCGCTGACCGTCGCCGTCGTCACCGAGCTGGTCGTGATCCTCCTCCAGGGGCTCGTCCTCAACGACTCCGCCGACACGGACGCCCTGGACGACCCGAGCGCGACCGTCGGCGAGGTGACCCGCGCCCTCGGCGCCACGCTCGCGAGCAGCGGCGTCGTCCTGGTCATCACCCTGCTCGGCACGATCGTGGCGACCGCCCTGCTCACCATGGTCACCAGCCGTGCCGTGCTCGGCAGGTCGGTGACCACGGCGGAGGCCTGGCGGGACTCCCGCCCGATGCTCCCCAAGCTGCTCGGCCTCACCCTGCTGCTGCCCCTCATCGCGGTGGGCATCGTCGCGGTCGGCACCCTGCCCGGCGTACTGATCGCCGCCTTCGGGCCCAGCGACGCCGGCATCACCCTCGCGGTGCTCGGCGGCATCGGCGCGGGCATCGTCGCCATCTGGCTGATGGTCCGCCTCTCGCTCTCCTCCCCGGCCCTGATGCTGGAGAAGCAGGGCGTGAAGAAGTCGATGAGCCGCTCCGCGAAGCTGGTCGACCGCTCCTGGTGGCGGGTCTTCGGCATCCAGCTGCTCGCCGCCGTCATCGCGAACGTCATCTCGTCGATCATCGTCATCCCGTTCACCGTCATCGCGGGCGCGCTCAGCGGCGACAGCGTCTCCAACCTCCTGGACAGCGGCACCGGGGACGTCGGCTGGACCTTCCTGATCGTCAGCGGCATCGGGCAGGTGATCGGCTCCATGCTCACGTTCCCGATCAACGCGGGCGTCACCGTGCTCCTCTACATCGACCAGCGGATCCGCCGCGAGGCCCTGGACCTGGAGCTGGCCCGCGCGGCCGGCGTCCCCGGCCACGGCGACTCCGAGACGCCCGGCAGCACCCCGGGGAGCTGATGCGGTGACCCTGGCGGGGGCAGTACTCAGCAGGCTCGGCACGGCCGTCCCGTCGTCGCTCCCCGGCTTCGGGACGGCTCCGTCGCTGCCGCGCACCGGAGACGAACCCCCGGTGACCGTCCCGCGCGACCCCGCGCGGGAGGCCGCCGAGAGCGAGCTGTCCAAACCGGCGTACCACGAGAACGACCCAGGCCTCTTCCAGCGCGCCCTGAACCGCTTCTGGGAGTGGGTGGGCGACCTGCTCCACGCCGCCTCCGGCGCGGCTCCGGGCGGCGGAGTCGGCCTGGTCGTCATCGTGCTCGCCGTGGTCGCCGTCGCCGCCGCCTTGTGGTGGCGCCTCGGCACGCCCCGCCGCGGCCCCGCCCTCTCGGCCGCCCTCTTCGACGACCGCCCCCGCAGCGCCGCCGAACACCGCGCGACCGCCGAGGCACACGCCGCCCAGGGCCACTGGAACCAAGCCGTCCAAGAGCGGATGCGCGCCGTCGTCCGCTCGCTCGAGGAGCGCGCCCTGCTCGACCCGCGCCCCGGCCGCACGGCGGACGAGGCCGCCGCCGAGGCCGGCCGCACCCTGCCCGCGCACGCCGACGAGCTGCGCGCCGCGGCCCGGGAGTTCGACGACGTCACGTACGGCGGTCGCAGCGCCGACGCGGCGGCGTACCACCGTCTCGCCCGGCTCGACCAGACCCTGGAGCGCGCCAAGCCGGTGCTCACCACCGCGGGCGCGACCCCCACCAGCTCCCCCGGAGCCACCGGATGACCGGCCCCACGAGCCCCACGAGCCCTGCGGACCCCACGAACACACCGGGCGCCCCCGAGGACACCCCGCCACAGACGGCCGCCGCGCCCACCGAGCCGCCGGACCACACCTCTCCGCCCGCCGGAACGTCCCTCTCCCCCACCCCTCGCCAGCTCTGGACCCGCACCCGGGGCATCGCCCTGGCATTCGTCGTCCTCCTGGCCGCGGGCATCGCCATCGCCGCCGTCCGCTCCGGCGCCCAGCACGGGCGCCTTGACCCGCGCTCCGCCGACCCCTACGGCAGCCGCGCCGTCGCCGAACTCCTCGACGACCGGGGCGTGTCCACGCGCGTGGTCACCACCACCGAGGAGGCCCGCTCCGCCGTCGGCCCGGACACCACGCTCCTGGTGGCCGACCCGGACGTCCTCACCGAGCGCCAGCAGTCCCGTCTGCACGCCGCCACCGAGCGCTCCGGAGGCCGCACCCTCCTGGTCGCCCCCAACACCCTCTCGGTCTCGACCCTCGCCCCCGGGGTCACCGCGGACTCCGCCCGCAGCCTCGACTCGACGCTGTCCCCCGGCTGCTCCCTGCCCGCCGCCCGCCGCGCGGGCACCGCCGACGTCGGCGGCATCCGCTACGAGACGATCGCCCCGGGCGCCGACGCCTGCTACTCCAGCGACGGCCTGCCCAGCCTCCTGCGCCTGCCCACCACGGCGGCCTCCGGCGACACGAAGGGCGACACCGTCGTCCTCGGGGCCCCCGACATCCTCTACAACGACCGCCTCGACGAGCACGGCAACGCCTCGCTCGCCCTCCAACTCCTCGGTTCCCGCCCCCACCTGGTCTGGTACCTCCCCTCGCTCGCCGACGACGCCGTCGACGACAGCGCCGACGAGGACTTCTTCGACCTGATCCCCTCCGGCTGGCTCTGGGGCACCCTGCAACTCGCCGTCGCCGCCGTGCTCGCCGCCCTGTGGCGCGCCCGCCGCCTCGGCCCGCTCGTGCCCGAGAAGCTCCCCGTCGCGATCCGCGCCTCCGAAGCCGTCGAAGGCCGCGCCCGCCTCTACCGCAAGGCCGACGCACGCGACCGCGCCGCCACGGCTCTTCGCTCAGCCACCCGCACCCGCCTCGCCCCCCTCGTCGGCGTCCCCACCGCCCGGGCCCACTCGCCCGAGGCGCTCCTGCCCGCCCTGGCCAGCCGCCTGCGCGCGCCCGGCCGGGACCCGCACCCCCTCCTCTTCGGCCCGCCGCCCGGCGACGACGCAGGGCTCATCGCCCTCGCCGACCAACTCGACGCCCTCGAAAGTGAGGTACGTAGTTCATGATGGACCCGACCACTGACAACGCCGGGAGCTCCGACCGCGCCCGCTCCTCCCTCGAGGCCCTGCGCACCGAGATCTCCAAGGCCGTGGTCGGCCAGGACCCCGCCGTCACCGGCCTCGTCGTGGCCCTGCTCTGCCGCGGCCACGTCCTGCTCGAAGGCGTCCCCGGCGTCGCGAAGACCCTGCTCGTACGCGCCCTCGCCGCGTCCCTGGAACTCGACACCAAGCGCGTCCAGTTCACCCCCGACCTGATGCCGAGCGACGTCACGGGCTCCCTCGTCTACGACGCCCGCAGCACGGAGTTCTCCTTCCAGCCGGGCCCGGTCTTCACCAACCTCCTGCTCGCCGACGAGATCAACCGCACCCCGCCCAAGACGCAGTCCTCCCTCCTCGAAGCGATGGAGGAGCGCCAGGTCACCGTCGACGGCACCCCGCGTCCGCTGCCCGACCCGTTCCTCGTGGCCGCCACGCAGAACCCCGTCGAGTACGAGGGCACGTACCCCCTGCCCGAGGCCCAGCTGGACCGCTTCCTCCTCAAGCTGACGGTGCCGCTGCCCGCCCGCGAGGACGAGATCGCCGTCCTGCAGCGCCACGCGGAAGGCTTCAATCCGCGCGACCTGCGCGCCGCGGGCGTACGCCCCGTCGCCACCGCCGCCGACCTCGAAGCCGCCCGGTCCGCCGTCGCCAAGACCGCGGTCTCCCCCGA
Organism: Streptomyces spectabilis; assembly: GCF_008704795.1. Classification (NCBI taxonomy): domain Bacteria; kingdom Bacillati; phylum Actinomycetota; class Actinomycetes; order Kitasatosporales; family Streptomycetaceae; genus Streptomyces; species Streptomyces spectabilis. Next base: position 4,134,272 of record NZ_CP023690.1, read on the forward strand.
AATCGCCGCCTACGTAGTCGACGTCTGCCGCGCGACCCGCGAATCGCCATCCCTCACGCTCGGCGTCTCACCGCGCGGCGCGACGGCCCTGTTGTCGACAGCCCGCGCGTGGGCCTGGCTGACCGGCCGCGACTACGTCATCCCCGACGACGTGAAGGCCCTCGCCCTGCCCACGCTCCGCCACCGCGTCCAGCTGCGCCCCGAGGCCGAGATGGAGGGTGTGACGGCCGACTCCGTCATCACCGCGATCCTGAACCACGTCCCGGTGCCCCGCTGATGGCCCCCACCGGCCGCGCCGCCCTCCTGGCAGCGCTCGGCTCCCTCCCCGTGGGCCTCCTGGAACCCAGCTGGACCGGCATCCTCGCCGTCAACGCCCCGCTGGCCCTGGCCTGCGCCTGCGACTACGCACTGGCCGCCCCGGTACGCCGGCTCGGTCTGACCCGCTCCGGCGACACCACCGTGCGCCTCGGCGAGCCCGCGGACGTCCAGCTCACCGTCACCAACCTCACCAAGCGCCCCTTGCGTGCCGACGTCCGCGACGCCTGGCCCCCCAGCAGCTGGCAGCCCGGCACCGAAGTCGCCGCCTCCCGGCACCGGTTGGACGTCCCGTCCGGCGAGCGCCGCCGCCTCACCACGCGTCTGCGCCCCACCCGCCGCGGCGACCACCGAGCGGACCGCGTCACGATCCGCTCGTACGGCCCGCTCGGCCTGTTCACCCGCCAGGGCGGCCACCGCATCCCCTGGGCCCTGCGTGTCCTGCCGCCCTTCGCGAGCCGCAAGCACCTGCCGTCGAAATTGGCCCGCCTGCGCGAACTCGACGGCCGCACCAGCGTCCTGATCCGCGGTCAGGGAACCGAGTTCGACAGCCTCCGCGAGTACGTTCCCGGGGACGACACCCGCTCCATCGACTGGCGCGCCACCGCCCGCCAGTCCGCGGTGGCCGTCCGCACCTGGCGCCCGGAGCGCGACCGCCACATCCTCTTGGTCCTCGACACGGGCCGCACCTCCGCGGGCCGTGTCGGCGATGCTCCGCGCCTGGATTCCTCCATGGACGCCGCCCTGCTCCTCGCGGCGCTGGCGTCCCGGGCGGGCGACCGCGTCGACCTCCTCGCCTACGACCGCCGCGTACGCGCCCTGGTCCAGGGCAAGGCCGCGGGCGACGTGCTCCCCTCCGTGGTGAACGCCCTGGCCACCCTGGAACCGGAACTGGTCGAGACGGACGCCCGTGGCCTCACCGCGACGGCTCTCCGCTCGGCCCCGCGCAGCTCGTTGATCGTGCTGCTGACCAGCCTCGACACGGCCCCCATCGAGGAGGGCCTGCTCCCGGTGCTCCCCCGGCTCACTCAGCGCCACACGGTCCTCGTCGCGTCGGTCGCGGACCCGTACATCGCGAAGATGGCAGCGTCCCGGGGCTCCGTTGAGGCGGTGTACGACGCCGCAGCCGCCGCCCAGGCCCAGGCGGAGCGTCGCCGCACCGCGGAACAACTCATCCGCCATGGCGTCACGGTCGTGGACGCCACCCCTGACGACCTGGCCCCGGCACTGGCAGACGCCTATCTCTCCCTCAAGGCAGCGGGCCGCCTCTAATACACACATGAGGCGCACATAGGAGGCAGCCTGAATTCTGGCCTGGCTTTCTGGCCCGGAACGCAGAAAACCCCCGTGCCCACTGGCACGGGGGTTTCCCTCACAATTTGTTCGGCGGCGTCCTACTCTCCCACAGGGTCCCCCCTGCAGTACCATCGGCGCTGTAAGGCTTAGCTTCCGGGTTCGGAATGTAACCGGGCGTTTCCCTCACGCTATGACCACCGAAACACTATGAAACTGTGAACTACCGCACCACACGCATTGAAGGTGTGGGGTTGTTCGTGGTTTCAGAACCAACACAGTGAACGCGAGCAACTGAGGACAAGCCCTCGGCCTATTAGTACCAGTCAACTCCACCCGTTACCAGGCTTCCATATCTGGCCTATCAACCCAGTCGTCTACTGGGAGCCTTACCCCATCAAGTGGGTGGGAGTCCTCATCTCGAAGCAGGCTTCCCGCTTAGATGCTTTCAGCGGTTATCCTTTCCGAACGTAGCCAACCAGCCATGCCCTTGGCAGGACAACTGGCACACCAGAGGTTCGTCCGTCCCGGTCCTCTCGTACTAGGGACAGCCCTTCTCAAGACTCCTGCGCGCACAGCGGATAGGGACCGAACTGTCTCACGACGTTCTAAACCCAGCTCGCGTACCGCTTTAATGGGCGAACAGCCCAACCCTTGGGACCGACTCCAGCCCCAGGATGCGACGAGCCGACATCGAGGTGCCAAACCATCCCGTCGATATGGACTCTTGGGGAAGATCAGCCTGTTATCCCCGGGGTACCTTTTATCCGTTGAGCGACGGCGCTTCCACAAGCCACCGCCGGATCACTAGTCCCGACTTTCGTCCCTGCTCGACCCGTCAGTCTCACAGTCAAGCTCCCTTGTGCACTTACACTCAACACCTGATTACCAACCAGGCTGAGGGAACCTTTGGGCGCCTCCGTTACCCTTTGGGAGGCAACCGCCCCAGTTAAACTACCCATCAGACACTGTCCCTGATCCGGATCACGGACCCAGGTTAGACATCCAGCACGACCAGAGTGGTATTTCAACGGCGACTCCACGAACACTGGCGTGCCCGCTTCACAGTCTCCCACCTATCCTACACAAGCCGAACCGAACACCAATATCAAACTGTAGTAAAGGTCCCGGGGTCTTTCCGTCCTGCTGCGCGAAACGAGCATCTTTACTCGTAGTGCAATTTCACCGGGCCTATGGTTGAGACAGTCGAGAAGTCGTTACGCCATTCGTGCAGGTCGGAACTTACCCGACAAGGAATTTCGCTACCTTAGGATGGTTATAGTTACCACCGCCGTTTACTGGCGCTTAAGTTCTCAGCTTCGCCCCACCGAAATGGAGCTAACCGGTCCCCTTAACGTTCCAGCACCGGGCAGGCGTCAGTCCGTATACATCGCCTTACGGCTTCGCACGGACCTGTGTTTTTAGTAAACAGTCGCTTCTCGCTGGTCTCTGCGGCCACCCCCAGCTCAGAGTGTAAAACTCGTCACCGGGTGTGGCCCCCCTTCTCCCGAAGTTACGGGGGCATTTTGCCGAGTTCCTTAACCATAGTTCACCCGAACGCCTCGGTATTCTCTACCTGACCACCTGAGTCGGTTTAGGGTACGGGCCGCCATGAAACTCGCTAGAGGCTTTTCTCGACAGCATAGGATCATCCACTTCACCACAATCGGCTCGGCATCAGGTCTCAGCCTTAATGTGTGACGGATTTGCCTATCACACGGCCTACACCCTTACCCCGGGACAACCACCGCCCGGGCTGGACTACCTTCCTGCGTCACCCCATCGCTTACCTACTACCACCTTGGGTCGGCGGCTCCACCACTTTCCTTTCCCCGAAGGGTCCGGAACGGCTTCACGGCCTTAGCATTAATGGGCTCGATACTGGGCGTTTCAAAGCGGGTACCGGAATATCAACCGGTTATCCATCGACTACGCCTGTCGGCCTCGCCTTAGGTCCCGACTTACCCTGGGCAGATCAGCTTGACCCAGGAACCCTTAGTCAATCGGCGCACACGTTTCTCACGTATGTATCGCTACTCATGCCTGCATTCTCACTCGTGAACCGTCCACCACTGCCTTCCGGCGCAGCTTCACCCGGCACACGACGCTCCCCTACCCATCCCAGCGGGCGTTGGCCCTCATGCTGGAATGACACGACTTCGGCGGTACGCTTGAGCCCCGCTACATTGTCGGCGCGGAATCACTAGACCAGTGAGCTATTACGCACTCTTTCAAGGGTGGCTGCTTCTAAGCCAACCTCCTGGTTGTCTCTGCGACTCCACATCCTTTCCCACTTAGCGTACGCTTAGGGGCCTTAGTCGATGCTCTGGGCTGTTTCCCTCTCGACCATGGAGCTTATCCCCCACAGTCTCACTGCCGCGCTCTCACTTACCGGCATTCGGAGTTTGGCTAAGGTCAGTAACCCGGTAGGGCCCATCGCCTATCCAGTGCTCTACCTCCGGCAAGAAACACACGACGCTGCACCTAAATGCATTTCGGGGAGAACCAGCTATCACGGAGTTTGATTGGCCTTTCACCCCTAACCACAGGTCATCCCCCAGGTTTTCAACCCTGGTGGGTTCGGCCCTCCACGAAGTCTTACCTCCGCTTCAGCCTGCCCATGGCTAGATCACTCCGCTTCGGGTCTTGGGCGCGCTACTCATTCGCCCTATTCGGACTCGCTTTCGCTACGGCTTCCCCACACGGGTTAACCTCGCAACACACCGCAAACTCGCAGGCTCATTCTTCAAAAGGCACGCAGTCACGAGACACCAAGCAAGCTTGATGTCCGACGCTCCCACGGCTTGTAGGCACACGGTTTCAGGTACTATTTCACTCCGCTCCCGCGGTACTTTTCACCATTCCCTCACGGTACTATCCGCTATCGGTCACCAGGGAATATTTAGGCTTAACGGGTGGTCCCGCCAGATTCACACGGGGTTTCTCGGGCCCCGTGCTACTTGGGTGTCTCTCAAACGAGCCGCTGACGTTTCGACTACGGGGGTCTTACCCTCTACGCCGGACCTTTCGCATGTCCTTCGCCTACATCAACGGTTTCTGACTCGTCTCACAGCCGGCAGACTGTGAAAGAGAGATCCCACAACCCCCAAGCGCAACCCCTGCCGGGTCTCACACGCTTGAGGTTTGGCCTCATCCAGTTTCGCTCGCCACTACTCCCGGAATCACGGTTGTTTTCTCTTCCTGCGGGTACTGAGATGTTTCACTTCCCCGCGTTCCCTCCACACCGCCTATATATTCAGCGGTGGGTGACAGCCCATGACGACTGCCGGGTTTCCCCATTCGGAAACCCCCGGATCAAAGCCTGGTTGACGACTCCCCGGGGACTATCGTGGCCTCCCACGTCCTTCATCGGTTCCTGGTGCCAAGGCATCCACCGTGCGCCCTTAAAAACTTGGCCACAGATGCTCGCGTTCACTGTGCAGTTCTCAAACAACGACCAACCACCCGTCACAACCCACCAAAGCAGGCCTTTACCGGGGTCGGCATTGAGGTCGGGAACAAGTTCCGTACCCTCAGATACCCAACAGCGTGCCCGACACCCTCACCGCTTCCCTCCGCGTTCCACACTCCGAAGAGCAGTACTAGCAGGACAAGACGGCCGAGTGTGCCGAGTAGTCAACGTTCCACCCATGAGCAACCAGCATCGGACATTCGCCGATGTACTGGCCTCTGAACCGGGCAAGCCCGGCTTAGAAGTGCTCCTTAGAAAGGAGGTGATCCAGCCGCACCTTCCGGTACGGCTACCTTGTTACGACTTCGTCCCAATCGCCAGTCCCACCTTCGACAGCTCCCTCCCACAAGGGGTTGGGCCACCGGCTTCGGGTGTTACCGACTTTCGTGACGTGACGGGCGGTGTGTACAAGGCCCGGGAACGTATTCACCGCAGCAATGCTGATCTGCGATTACTAGCGACTCCGACTTCATGGGGTCGAGTTGCAGACCCCAATCCGAACTGAGACCGGCTTTTTGAGATTCGCTCCACCTCGCGGTATCGCAGCTCATTGTACCGGCCATTGTAGCACGTGTGCAGCCCAAGACATAAGGGGCATGATGACTTGACGTCGTCCCCACCTTCCTCCGAGTTGACCCCGGCGGTCTCCCGTGAGTCCCCAGCACCACAAGGGCCTGCTGGCAACACGGGACAAGGGTTGCGCTCGTTGCGGGACTTAACCCAACATCTCACGACACGAGCTGACGACAGCCATGCACCACCTGTACACCGACCACAAGGGGGCGACCATCTCTGGCCGTTTCCGGTGTATGTCAAGCCTTGGTAAGGTTCTTCGCGTTGCGTCGAATTAAGCCACATGCTCCGCCGCTTGTGCGGGCCCCCGTCAATTCCTTTGAGTTTTAGCCTTGCGGCCGTACTCCCCAGGCGGGGCACTTAATGCGTTAGCTGCGGCACGGACGACGTGGAATGTCGCCCACACCTAGTGCCCACCGTTTACGGCGTGGACTACCAGGGTATCTAATCCTGTTCGCTCCCCACGCTTTCGCTCCTCAGCGTCAGTATCGGCCCAGAGATCCGCCTTCGCCACCGGTGTTCCTCCTGATATCTGCGCATTTCACCGCTACACCAGGAATTCCGATCTCCCCTACCGAACTCTAGCCTGCCCGTATCGACTGCAGACCCGGGGTTAAGCCCCGGGCTTTCACAACCGACGTGACAAGCCGCCTACGAGCTCTTTACGCCCAATAATTCCGGACAACGCTCGCGCCCTACGTATTACCGCGGCTGCTGGCACGTAGTTAGCCGGCGCTTCTTCTGCAGGTACCGTCACTTTCGCTTCTTCCCTGCTGAAAGAGGTTTACAACCCGAAGGCCGTCATCCCTCACGCGGCGTCGCTGCATCAGGCTTTCGCCCATTGTGCAATATTCCCCACTGCTGCCTCCCGTAGGAGTCTGGGCCGTGTCTCAGTCCCAGTGTGGCCGGTCGCCCTCTCAGGCCGGCTACCCGTCGTCGCCTTGGTGAGCCATTACCTCACCAACTAGCTGATAGGCCGCGGGCTCATCCTGCACCGCCGGAGCTTTCCACACGGAGATCATGCGATCCCGTGTCATATCCGGTATTAGACCCCGTTTCCAGGGCTTGTCCCAGAGTGCAGGGCAGATTGCCCACGTGTTACTCACCCGTTCGCCACTAATCCACCCCGAAGGGCTTCATCGTTCGACTTGCATGTGTTAAGCACGCCGCCAGCGTTCGTCCTGAGCCAGGATCAAACTCTCCGTGAATGTGTACCCGTAATCGGGTGCAACACCACGAGAGCGGAACAACCAGGAGGAATAATCCCGGTCGTTCACAGCGTCCTCGCTGTGCGCCTCCCACTCAATGCGGGAGGACTTTTTCAAAGGAACCTCGCCACCGGACTGATGTCCGGCAGACGGGGTATCAACATATCTGGCGTTGACTTTTGGCACGCTGTTGAGTTCTCAAGGAACGGACGCTTCCTTTGTACTCACCCTCTCGGGCTTTCCTCCGGGCGCTTCCCTTCGGTATTTCGTGTTTCCGACTCTATCAGACTCTTTCCGGCTTCCCGGTCCGTTCCGACTTCCTCGGCGCTTTCCGGCCTTTCGGCCTTCCGGCGGTTCCGACTTTATCAGATCTTCTCGGCTTCCCGATCCGTTCCGATTTTCATCGGTGCCTTTCAGGTTTCCGCTTTCGCGTTTCCCTTTCCGGCGGATCCGACTTTATCAGAGGTTTTGGGCCGGTCTGACCGGCTCAGGATTCCGATTCATCGGGTGCGGCTTCTCGGTTGATGTGATTCGAGAAGCAGACAGATTGTCACTGTCACCGGACGAGCTGTCGAGCTCTAGGCAACTGTTCAAATCTACCTCCCCGGTCCTTCCGTGTCAACGGTTTTTCCGGAGCGATGAGGAGACTAGCAGGTCAGAAGGGTCGTACGCACATCACGCCGCAGTGGGGACCGCGGCGCTCCGCTCGGACTCGTCGACGTCGCCGGTCTCGCCCTCGCGGGCCGCCCGCCCGCCGAGGACATAGACGTACGCGAGGAAGGCCAGCTCGGCGGCTATTCCGATGGTGATGCGGGCCCAGGTGGGCAGGCCGGAGGGGGTGACGAAGCCTTCGATGGCGCCGGACACGAGAAGGACCAGGGCCAGGCCGATGGCCATCCCCAGGGCTGAGCGCCCCTCCTCTGCCATGGCCGCGCGGCGTGTGCGCGGGCCCGGGTCGATCAGCGTCCAGCCGAGGCGCAGCCCCGTTCCGGCGGCTACGAAGACGGCGGTCAGTTCCAGCAGGCCGTGCGGCAGGAGCAGCCCCAGGAAGGTGTCCAGCCGGTCGGCGGAGGACATCAGGCCGAGACCCACCCCTACGTTGAGCATGTTCTGGAAGAGGATCCAGATGACCGGGACGCACAGGAAGGCTCCCAGGACCAGGCACATCGCGGCCGCTTGGGCGTTGTTCGTCCACACCTGGGCGGCGAAGGACGCCGCCGGGTGGCTGGAGTAGTACGTCTCGTACTCGCCTCCGGGGCGGGTCATGTCCCGCAGCTCCGAAGGGGCCGCGATCGAGGACTGCACCTCCGGGTGGGTGCCGACCCACCAGCCGATCACGGCCGCGAGGGCCACGGACAGCAGGGCCGTGGGGACCCACCAGCGCCGCGACCGGTAGACCGCCGCCGGGAAACCGTGGGTCAGGAAGCGTGTGGCGTCTCTCCAGGAGGCGCGGCGCGTGCCCGTCACCGCACTACGCGCGCGTGCCACCAGCTGTGTGAGGCGTCCGGTGAGCTGAGGGTCCGGGGCGCTGGACTGGATCAGGGAGAGGTGCGTGGCGGTGCGCTGGTAGAGCGTGACGAGCTCGTCGACCTCGGGGCCGGTGAGCCGGCGCTGGCGGCGTACCAGGGCGTCGAGTCGGTCCCACTCGGCTCGGTGGGCCGACACGAAGACGTCGAGGTCCATCGGATTGGCTGCTCCTCGGCTTCTCGTACTGCTCCTACTGCGGCGCGATCACTCATCAGCTTGGCAGACTGGCGGTGACGGGGGCAGAGACGGGAAGGGCGGCGGCGTGAGTGAGCTTGTGACGGGCGAGGCGGTGGCGCTGGAGCTGCGCCCCGCGAAGCTGCCGAGCCGGGCGCTGGCCCTCCTGATCGACATGGTCGTGGCCTGGTCGGTGTATCTGGCCGTGACGCTGGGGCTGCTCGCGGCGACGGCGTCCCTGGACGACGCCGCGGCCGCCGCCATCGCCGTGGGGACGTTCGTCCTGGTGCTCGTGGGCGTGCCCATCGCCATCGAGACGCTCAGCCACGGGCGGTCGCTGGGGAAGCTGGCGTGCGGGCTGCGGGTCGTACGGGACGACGGCGGGCCGATCCGGTTCCGGCACGCCCTGGTGCGCGGTGCGGTCGGTGTCGTCGAGATTCTGCTGATGTTCGGGGTGATCGCCTGCATCGCGTCCCTGGTCTCGGCGCGGGGGCGGCGCCTCGGAGACGTGTTCGCGGGGACGCTCGTCGTACGGGAGCGGGTGCCCACGGCGCAGACCGGGTACGTGCCCGCGCCGCCGCCGTGGCTGGCGGGGCAGTTCTCCGAGCTGGACCTGTCCGGGGTTCCGGACGGTCTGTGGCTGGCGGTACGGCAGTACCTGACGCGCATGGGCCAGCTGGATCCGCAGGTCGGCTGGGGCATGGCGGAGCGCCTCGCGGCCGACGTGGTCGCGCGGACGGGCGCTCCGGCGCCGGTGGGGGTGCCGCCCGCCGCGTTCCTGGCCGCCGTGGTCCACGAGCGGCAGACGCGGGAGGCGCAGCGGACCTTCGGCGGGGCACCGGCCGAGGGCGGTGCGCCGTACCCGAGCCCCTACGCGCCGGGGGTCCCGAGCGCGCCGGGCCCGTATCCCCCGCCGACCCCGCACGCGCCGCAGCCCTCGGCAGTTCAGTGGGCTTCGCCGTCGGCCGGGGCTACGGGAGCGGAAGCGCCCCGAGCCGTGCCGCACGCCGCGCCGGGATCCGGCCCGCGTGACGAGCCGCGGCGGCCCTCGACGGGCTTCGTGCCGCCCGCGTAGCGCAGGGGTCAGGGGAAGGCCGACGGCGGCGACTCCAGGTGTTCCAGCTCGATGCCGGGGGCCGCGAGGACGACGTCGCCGCTGAGGTGGACGGCGTGCTGCTCGCCCGTGTCCAGAGCTGTGACCTGGTACTCGTCCACAGCCAGCGGGCCGTTGTCAGTGGCGTGTGCTTCTCTCGTGAGCAGGGCCCAGGACTGGTCGAGGGTGCGCGGCGCCAGGACCGGGTCCGTGAAGGCGACCAAGCGGACGCGGGTCGCGGGGGAATCGGGGGTGAGGCGCAGCAGCCGGGCGGTGGCGACGAGGAAGGCGGGGGACGCGCCGGTGAAGGCGTGGGCGGGGGCGTTGTTCTCGGTGGCGTGCGCGCCGGTGGCGTCGGTGCGGACCCAGGTGACGCCGTCGAGGGCCGCGGCCCGCACCTGCCAGCCGGAGGCGTGCAGTTCGAGACGGATGGGGCGGCCGAGTTCGTCGAGGGTCAGGTCGACGGAGCCCGCGTGGTCGCCGGAGGGGGTGGTGCGCTGGGCGACGTAGCGCCAGCCGGAGGGGCCGGGCGCGCACTGGAAGTGTTCTTCACCGAGGGGGGTGTGATCGTGCGGATCGTGCAGCGAATAGCGACCGCGGGGCATGGGGCTCGGTCCTTGTCGGGGTACGTGCGGTAGGGCGTCGTCGAGGCGGAAGCGTCGTGGCCCGAGCGTACGGAGCGCCTGGGCGGCGCGCGGCCGGGAACGCGGAGTCGGGCGCCCTGGCGGCGGGGCGGCCGGGCCTGGCGCGGCTCGGGCCAGTACACCGACAGGCCCCCGCCGGGACGGCGAGGGCCTGCTGGAGACGTACGGCCGAGGTCGGCCGGACGGGCCGGGCACCGCCCCGGGGATCGGGAGCGGCCCGAGTGGGGCGGCTCCGTGACCGGGGGCGGTACGCGGGCCGGATCAGTAGCGGTAGTGGTCCGGCTTGTACGGGCCCTCGACCTTGACGCCGATGTACGAGGCCTGCTCGGGGCGGAGCGTCGTGAGCTTCACGCCGAGCGCGTCCAGGTGCAGACGGGCGACCTTCTCGTCGAGGTGCTTCGGCAGCGTGTAGACGCCGATCGGGTACTCGTCCTGCTTGGTGAAGAGCTCGATCTGGGCCAGGGTCTGGTCCGCGAAGGAGTTGGACATCACGAAGGACGGGTGGCCCGTCGCGTTGCCCAGGTTCAGCAGGCGGCCCTCGGAGAGGACGATGAGGACCTTGCCGTCGGCGAAGGTCCAGGTGTGGACCTGCGGCTTGACCTCGTCCTTGACGATGCCGTCGATCTTCGCGAGGCCGGCCATGTCGATCTCGTTGTCGAAGTGGCCGATGTTGCCCACGATGGCCTGGTGCTTCATCTTGGCCATGTCGGCGGCCATGATGATGTCCTTGTTGCCGGTCGTGGTGATGAAGATGTCGGCGGTCTCGACGACCTCGTCCAGGGTGGTGACCTGGTAGCCGTCCATCGCGGCCTGCAGGGCGCAGATCGGGTCGACCTCGGTGACGATGACGCGGGCGCCCTGGCCGCGCAGCGACTCCGCGCAGCCCTTGCCGACGTCGCCGTAGCCGAAGACCACGGCGGTCTTGCCGCCGATGAGGACGTCGGTGGCGCGGTTGATGCCGTCGATGAGCGAGTGGCGGCAGCCGTACTTGTTGTCGAACTTCGACTTGGTGACGGCGTCGTTCACGTTGATCGCCGGGAAGAGGAGGGTGCCGTCGCGCTGCATCTCGTACAGGCGGTGGACGCCGGTGGTGGTCTCCTCGGTGACGCCGCGGATCTCCGAGGCGACCTGGGTCCACTTCTGCGGGTTCTCACCCAGGGTGCGGTTCAGGACCTGGAGGATGACGCGGTGCTCGTCGTTCTCGGCGGTCTCGACGCCGGGGACCTTGCCGTCCTTCTCGTACTGGACGCCGAGGTGGACGAGCATGGTGGCGTCGCCGCCGTCGTCCAGGATCATGTTCGGGCCGCCGGTGGGCGAGTTCGGCCAGGTGAGGGCCTGCTCGGTGCACCACCAGTACTCCTCCAGGGTCTCGCCCTTCCAGGCGAAGACCGGGATGCCCTGGGGGTTGTCCGGGGTGCCGTTCGGACCGACGGCGATGGCCGCGGCCGCGTGGTCCTGGGTCGAGAAGATGTTGCAGGAGACCCAGCGGACCTCGGCGCCGAGGGCGACCAGGGTCTCGATGAGGACGGCGGTCTGCACGGTCATGTGCAGCGAGCCCATGATGCGCGCGCCGGCGAGCGGCTGGCTGGCGGCGAATTCCTTGCGGATCGACATCAGGCCGGGCATCTCGTGCTCGGCGAGGGTGATCTCCTTGCGGCCGAACTCGGCCAGGGAGAGGTCGGCGACCTTGAAGTCCTTGCCATTGACGGCAGTCGTCATGGTGAGCTGCTCCTCGTGATGGGGTCGAGGGTGGGCATGGCTGATCTGCGGCGTCGGGGCACGGAGGCGCACCGGCGCGCGCAGCGCAGTCCGTCGGAGGCCCTCTCTCCCTCGGCCGGTCCAGAAGCGGACCGCCCGACCGCCATCAGCAGCGACGTCTGGCACTGTCACGAATCTACACCGATCGGCGCAGTGGGCCACAAGGGTGCGGAGAGATGGGCCGTGGCTGAATCGCGACCTTCCAGAGGGGTAAGCAAAGGCCATCAGTCCCTGACGAACCAGGACCTTTGCGCTTTTGCTCCTGTACCTGTCTGTTGCAGGATGCCTGGAGATCGGGAACATTTGCGCGACCTTGTTCGGTCAAGGCGTTAGGAGAACCACGTGACCAGTCCGGCCGATCCCCCGACCGGCGCCAGCGGGCAGAAGAGGCTGAAGCTGCTCGCCGTGACCGCCTGCCCGACCGGCATCGCCCACACGTACATGGCGGCGGAGAAGCTCCAGCAGGCCGCGGACCGGCTGGGCATCGACATGAAGGTGGAGACGCAAGGCTCGATCGGGGCCGAGAACGTACTGTCTGACAACGATGTCAGAGAGGCGGACGGCATCATCATCGCGGCCGACAAGGACGTGGACCGCGACAGGTTCGCGGGCAAGCGCGTGCTGTCCGTCGGGGTTTCCGAGGGCATCAGCCGGCCCGAGCAGCTGATCGAGCAGGTCAGGACCGCGCCGGTCCAGGGCGGCGGCGATGCCGGAAGCGGCGGCACGGGTCCGGCCGGAGGCGGCGGGGGCGGCGGCCGGGAGCGGAGCGTCGCGTACAAGGCGCTGATGAACGGCGTCTCGTACATGATCCCGTTCGTCGTGGTCGGTGGTCTGCTGATCGCGATCTCGCTGTCGCTCGGCGGGCACACCGACCCGAAGGGCGGGCTCGTCATCCCGGACGACTCGTTCTGGATGCATGTGAACCAGATCGGGGTCATCGGGTTCACGTTGATGGTGCCGATCCTGTCGGGGTACATCGCGTACGCGATCGGGGACCGGCCCGCGCTCGTGCCGGGCATGATCGGCGGGTGGATCGCCAACACCGGTGAGCTGTACGACTCCAAGGCGGGGGCGGGCTTCATCGGGGCGATCGTGACCGGGTTCCTGGCCGGTTACCTGGTTTTGTGGATCAAGAAGGTCAAGGTCCCGAAGTTCGTCCAGCCGATCATGCCGATCATCGTGATCCCGATCCTGGCGACGAGCGCGCTCGGCCTCTTCTTCATCTACGTCATCGGCAAGCCGATCGCGTGGGTCTTCGAGCATCTGACGGACTGGCTCAGCGGGATGACGGGCACGAGCGCGATCCTGCTCGGCGCGATCCTGGGGCTGATGATCGCCTTCGACATGGGCGGTCCGGTCAACAAGACGGCGTTCCTGTTCGGCGCGGGGCTCATCGCCACCGGCAACCAGACCGTCATGGGCATGTGCGCGGCCGCGATTCCGGTGATGCCGCTCGGGCAGGGGCTCGCGACGCTGATCCGCAAGCGGCTGTACTCGGAGCAGGAGCGGGAGACCGGGCTCGCGGCGCTCTTCATGGGGCTGTTCGGCATTTCGGAAGGTGCAATTCCGTTTGCTGCCGCGCGGCCCGCGCAGGTCATTCCCGCGAACATGCTCGGCGGTGCGGTGGCCGGGGCGATCGCGGGCCTCGCGAGCGTGGAGGACGCGGTGCCGCACGGCGGGCCGATCGTCGCGGTGCTCGGTGCGGTCGGCGGGGTGCCGATGTTCTTCGTCGCCGTGGCCGCCGGAACGGTCGTCACCGCGCTCGCCACGGTCTCGCTGGTGGACCTGAGCGAGCGGAGGCGGCGCGGGGTGGCGCCGCTCGGCGGAGCGGGCGGCCCGGAGCCGGTCCTTGCCGGGGTCGGTGCGGGTGCTGGGCCTAGTGCTGGTGCTGGTGCTGCGGCCTCCGCGTCCGTCCCCTCCCCCGTCGCGGCGGCTCCCGCTTCCGCGCCTGAGGTCCTCTCCGGCTATCTCACCGGGCAGACCGTGAAGGTCCAGCTCGACTCCGGGGACAAGGAGGCCGCGATCCGGGAGATGGCCGGGCTGCTCGCCCGTACCGGCAAGGTCGACGACGTCGAGGAGCTCGTACGGACCGCGCTGGCGCGCGAGGCTCAGGGAACCACGGGGCTCGGCGAGGAGATCGCGATCCCGCACGCCAAGACCGACGCGGTGACGGCGCCGGTCGTCGGGTTCGCGCGGTCCGCCGAGGGCATCGAGTGGGGTTCCCTGGACGGCACGAAGGCCAAGCTGATCTTCATGATCTCGGTGCCGGAGGCGGCCGCGGGCGACGAGCACCTGCGGATCCTCGCGCTGCTCTCCCGCAAGCTGATGGTCACCGGCTTCCGGGAGCGGCTCGTGGCGGCGCCGGACGAGGCCGCGATCCTGGAGGTCCTGCGCGAGGTGCGGTGACCGCGCCCGCAGTCAGCGCGAAGGGGCCCGCACCGGGTGGTGCGGGCCCCTTCACCGCACGGACGCGTACGACGTCAGTAGTCGCTCGCCGGGGCCGGGCCGCCCGGGGACTTGGCCGGGCTGCTCGCCGCGGCGGCCTCCGCGTTGTAGATGTCCGGCTCCAGATAGATCACGCGGGCGATCGGGACGGCCTCGCGGATGCGGGATTCGGCGGCGTTGATCGCGTCGGCGACCTCGCGGGCGGTGTCGTCGTGCTGGACGGCGATCTTGGCGGCGACGAGCAGTTCCTCCGGGCCGAGGTGGAGCGTGCGCATGTGGATGACGCGGGTGACGGTGTCGCCGTCGACCAGGGCCTTCTCGATCTTCTCGACTTCTTCGATGCCCGCGGACTCGCCGAGGAGCAGCGACTTGGTCTCGGCCGCGAGGACGATCGCGATGAGGATCAGCAGGACGCCGATGCACAGCGTGCCGATGCCGTCCCAGACGCCGTCGCCCGTGGCGAGCGCGAGGCCGACGCCGCCGAGCGCGAGGACCAGGCCGACGAGCGCGCCGAGGTCCTCCAGGAGGACGACGGGCAGCTCGGGCGCCTTGGCGCGGCGGACGAACTCCTTCCAGGAGAGGTTGCCGCGCAGGGTGTTGGACTCCTTGATGGCCGTCCGGAAGGAGAACGACTCGGCGATGATGGCGAACACCAGGACGCCGACCGGCCAGTACC
Source organism: Streptomyces spectabilis (assembly GCF_008704795.1). Lineage (NCBI taxonomy): Bacteria > Bacillati > Actinomycetota > Actinomycetes > Kitasatosporales > Streptomycetaceae > Streptomyces > Streptomyces spectabilis. Next base: position 4,149,450 of record NZ_CP023690.1, read on the forward strand.
AGTGCTCGATCTCGTGCGGGTGCTTGATCTTCTCGTAGCCCTCGTAGAGGGCGAACATGCCGCCGACGGAGAAGAGCACGATGGAGACGAGGAACGCGTAGATGTAGCGCTCGCGGCCGTAGCCGAAGGGGTGTTGCGGGGTGGCCTCGCGCTGGGCCTTCTTGCCGCCGAGGAGCAGCAGGCCCTGGTTGCCGGAGTCGGCGACCGAGTGCACGCTCTCGGCCAGCATCGACGACGAGCCGCTGAAGAGGAACGCGACGAACTTGGCCACCGCGATCGCCAGATTGGCGGCGAGTGCCGCCACGATCGCCTTTGTTCCGCCTGACGCACTCATGTGTGCCCGTTGTCCCTTCCGTTGCGTGCCGCGCCTGCCGCGTGACTCGCGTACGTTCTCCGTTCCGCGACGGCCGGGCGCCGTGGGGCCCGGCCGGTGCGGTGCGTCATTGTTGCAGCACGGGAGGCATGGGGTGGGTCAGGCCACCACGGTGGCGCGGAAAAGGGTGCCGCTGCCGGAAACGTCGGTCTTTTCACCCGCGGGGACGAACACGGACCGGCCGGGGCCGAGGGAGATGTCGCCCGCGCGGACCTCGCCCGCCACGCAGAGCAGGATCTGCGGCGTCTCGGCGGTGAGGTCGTGCCGGGCGTCGCCCTCGGGCAGGACGTAGCGGGAGAGGCGGAACTCGTCGATCGGGGTGTCGTAGACCTCTTCGCCGTCGGCCGAGGCCTCAGGGCGCAGGACGCCCGGATCGCTCGCCTCGAAGCGGACGACGCGCAGGAGTTCGGGCACGTCGACGTGCTTGGGGGTGAGGCCGCAGCGCAGCACGTTGTCGGAGTTGGCCATGATCTCGACGCCCATGCCGTCGAGGTAGGCGTGCGGGACTCCGGCGCCGAGGTAGAGGGCCTCGCCGGGGTTCAGGCGTACGTGGTTGAGCAGCATGGCGGCGATGACGCCGGGGTCGCCGGGGAAGTGGCGGGCGGCGTCGGCGTACGGGGCGTAAGCGCCGCCGAGGCGCTCGGCGGCGGCCGCGGCCTCGGTGACCGCGCGCGCCATGTCCTCGCGGTCGGCGGTGAGTACGGCCGTGAGGACCTCGCGCAGCGCCGCGTCCTCGGGCTTGGCGCGCAGCAGGTCGACGTACGGCTTGAGGGAGTCCACGCCGAGGCCCTCGATCAGGTCGGCGGCCTCGGCGGGCGGGCGGAAGCCGCACAGCCCGTCGAACGGCGTGAGCGCGCAGATCAGTTCGGGCTTGTGGTTGGCGTCCTTGTAGTTGCGGTGGGGGGCGTCGAGCGGGATGCCGCGGGCCTCTTCGTCCTCGTAGCCCTCGCGCGCCTGCTCCAGGTCCGGGTGCACCTGTACGGACAGGGGGGCGCCCGCGGCGAGGATCTTCAGGAGGAAGGGCAGGCGCGGGCCGAACTTGTCGACGGCGCGGGGGCCGAGCTCGCCGCGCGGATCCTCGTCGATCACCTCGTTGAGCGGTCCGCGCCCGGTGCGCGAGGGCGCGCCCGGGTGGGCGCCCATCCACATCTCGGCCTGCGGTTCGCCGGTCGGCTCGACGCCGAGGAGGCCCGCGATGGCAGTGGTGGAACCCCAGGCGTAGGGGCGGATGGTGTTGGTGAGGCGGTCCACGGAGGGGTCTCCCTTACGGGCGTGCGGGGACGCGGGCGGGCGCGTCCTTCGGTGCGGGTACGCGCGTGCCCCCTACGGGTACGGGCATGCGCGCGAGGGCGCCGGTACGGGGGCCGCGGTCATGATCGGCCGCCGGAGGCGAGCGCCAGGTAAACGGCGGCGAAATCCGTGATGGCGATCAGCTCGGCGAGGCGCTCCAGGTCTCCGCCGTCCTCTGGGTCCAGCTCGCTGAGCGCGACGTCGTGGCTCTGGGCCAGCTCGCGGGCGGCGGGAGCGGCGGTGAGGCCGCCCGCGTCGGCGGGGCGGTCGCGCAGCAGGACCGCGCGGGCGCGCAGGGGCGCCGGGTCGTCGACGCGGTCGCGGAAGAAGTCGTCGCCGTCGGGGCTCCCGGTGAGGCCGCGCGCGAGCAGTGCGGCGTGCGCGGGCAGCGCTTCGGGCAGCTCGGCGGTGAGCGCGGGGTGTCCGGCCAGCTCGGCGAGCGCGGCGGCGAAGCGGCGGCCGACGGGGCCCGCGGTCTCGCCCTCGGTCCAGATCAGCGGCAGCGCTTCGGCCAGCTCGGTGGCGAGGGTCTTGGCGGGGTTGCTGTACGTCGCGACGGCGGGGCCGCAGCGCTCCGCGACGCCGTCGAGCCGGTCGGCGACCTTCTGGAGGGTCTCCACGGGGGCGGCGACCAGGCCGGTGCGGTCGAGCAGGGCGAGCAGCGGGACGAGCAGGGACCACAGGGTGCCCGGGGCGGCGGTGGGGGCCTCGGGGTCGTCGCCCGCGGCGGCGCTCGGCTGGGGCGACTGGGCCATCGGGACGGTGAGGCCGTGCGAGCCGCTGACGCTCTCGGCGAGCGGGGAGCGGGCCGGGGCCACCGCGGCGACGGTGCAGCCGCGGCGGTAGGACTGCTCGGCGAGGAGCGCGAGGCCCGGCTCCGTGCCGTCGGGCGTGGCGATGAGCAGCAGGTCGACGGGGCCCGTCCAGCCGGGCAGGGTCCAGCGCAGGGCGCCCGCCGCGGGGGCCACGCCCGTGGGGGCGAGCCTGATGACGGGGCAGCCGGTGCCCACGAGGGCGCCGACGAGGTCGGCGACGCCGGCGGCCGCGGTGCCGGGTCCCGCGATCAGGACGGCGCGGGGGCGGCCGTCCGGTTTCAGCTCCGTGACCCCGGACTCGGTGGCGTGCCGGACCGCGGTCCGTACGCGGGCACCCGCTTCGGCGGCGCCGCGCAGCAGGTCGCGCAGGTCGGCGCGGGCCAGCTCGTCGGGGGCGTCCAGGAGCGACTCGTCGAGCATGGGGGGCGGCCTCCGATCGCCGTGCGCGGCAGGGGGTGCGGCCCGGCGCCCGCGTGAGGGGTACGCCCGGCCCTCTTCTGATCCTTACTCGGGGCGGCGGGCCTCGTCGACCAGGAGTACGGGGATGCCGTCGCGGATCGGGTACGCGAGGCCGCAGTCGGTGCCCTCGGCGGTGCAGAGCAGCTCGGCGTCCGTCTCCTTGAGGGGGGCGTGGCAGGCCGGGCAGGCGAGGATCTCCAGGAGGCCGGCTTCGAGCGGCATGGGGTGGTCCCTTCGGGGGTGGTGGGTCGGGCGGTGCGGCCCGTCCAGCCTATCGCTGGCCGGGGGGCCTTGGCCGGGGGCGGGGCTTGGCCCCGCCCCCGGCCTCTCCCCGGCTTGCTGTGGACTTTCGGGTGCGGGCCGGTGGGCACAGACGCGAGGCCCACCGGTGGCGCGGCTACGCCCTGATGATCGCCAGGGCCGCGTCCCGGGTCTTCTCCATCGTCTGCTGGTCGCGGGCCTCCGCGTTGAGGCGGAGGAGCGGCTCGGTGTTGGAGGCGCGGACGTTGAACCACCAGTCGGCCGTCGTGATCGTCAGGCCGTCCAGCTCGTCGAGGGTGACGCCGTCCTGGCCTTCGTACGCGGCCTTGATGGCGGCGAGGCGGTCCTGCTGGTCGGCCACCGTCGAGTTGATCTCGCCGGAGCCCACATAGCGGTCGTACTGCTCCACGAGGGCCGACAGGGGGCCGTCCTGGCCGCCGAGGGCGGCCAGGACGTGCAGGGCGGCCAGCATGCCCGTGTCGGCGTTCCAGAAGTCGCGGAAGTAGTAGTGCGCGGAGTGCTCACCACCGAAGATCGCGCCGCTCTTGGCCATCTCCTCCTTGATGAAGGAGTGGCCCACGCGCGTGCGCACGGGGGTGCCGCCGTTCTCCCGCACGACTTCCGGGACCGTCCAGGAGGTGATGAGGTTGTGGATGACCGTGCCGGAACCGCCGTGCTTGGCCAGTTCCCGGGCGGCGACCAGGGCGGTGACCGCCGACGGGGAGACCGGGTCGCCGTTCTCGTCGACGACGAAGCAGCGGTCGGCGTCGCCGTCGAAGGCGATGCCGAGGTCGGCGCCCTCCTCGCGCACGCGCTGCTGCAGGTCCACGATGTTCGCCGGATCCAGCGGGTTCGCCTCGTGGTTGGGGAAGGTGCCGTCCAGCTCGAAGTACATCGGCACCAGCGTCAGCGGCAGGCCCTCGAAGACGGTGGGCACCGTGTGCCCGCCCATCCCGTTGCCCGCGTCCACCACCACCTTCAGCGGACGGATCACCGACAGGTCGACCAGGGACCGCAGATGGGCCGCGTAGTCCTTGAGGGTGTCGCGGCGGGTGAGCGTGCCGGGCGTCGGCGCGGGCTCGGGGGCGCCCTCCTCCGCCCAGCGCTCCACCAGGGCGCGGATGTCGGCCAGGCCGGTGTCCTGCCCGACCGGGGCGGCGCCCGCGCGGCACATCTTGATGCCGTTGTACTGCGCCGGGTTGTGCGAGGCCGTGAACATCGCGCCCGGCAGGTCCAGCGCGCCCGAGGCGTAGTACAGCTGGTCGGTGGAGCACAGGCCGATCTCCGTGACGTCCACCCCGAGGGCCGCGGCGCCGCGCGCGAAGGCGCCCGAGAGGCCGGGCGACGAGGGCCGCATGTCGTGCCCGACCACGATCGCGTCCGCGCCCGTCACCCGCGCGAAGGCGGCGCCGAACTGCTCGGCCAGGGTCTCGTCCCACTGGTCCGGGACCACTCCGCGCACGTCGTACGCCTTCACGATCTGGGACAGATCAGCAGCCACGGCCAAGCCTCTCTCTACGTACTTCGGCGACGCGCCGGGGCGCCCGGGCGGGCGGCCGCGCGCGGCGGACTTCCTACGGCGATGTTCCTACGGACTCCTACGGCGCCCCCAAACTACCTCCAACCACTGACAGTGGGTTGTGGCGGCGTTACCCAAGGACGTCAGGGAAGCATCCAGCCGAGCACCGCCGTGCTCTGGCCCACCACGATCAGGCACATCACGAGCAGCAGGCCGAGGCTCCAGGGCAGCACCTTGCGCAGCAGGTCGCCCTCCTTGCCCGCGAGTCCGACGGCCGCGCACGCGATGGTCAGGTTCTGCGGGGAGATCATCTTTCCGAGCACCCCGCCCGAGCTGTTGGCGGCGGCGAGGAGTTCGGGCGACAGGCCCGACTGTTCGGCCGCGGTCACCTGGAGCGCGCCGAACAGCGCGTTCGCGGAGGTGTCCGATCCGGTCACCGCGACGCCGAACCAGCCGAGCACCGGTGACAGGAAGGCGAGGCCCGCGCCCGCGTCGGCCACGAAGTGCCCGATGGTGGCGGCCTGCCCGGAGAGGTTCATGACGTACGCGAGCGCGAGGACGCTCGTCACCGTGAGGATCGCGAACCGCAGTTCGTGCACGGTCGCCGCCCACTCCCGTGCCGCCACGCGCGCGTGCACGCCGAGTACGGCGGCCGTGCCGAACCCGGCGAGCAGGACGAGCGTGCCGCCGGTGGCCACCAGGGGCAGCGAGAAGACGTTGCCTCCGACCGGGTCGCCCGCGGGTCCCGCGACGTCCAGGAAGGGCCAGTCGAAGGTGCGGGTGGCCTCGGCCAGGAGGTCCTTGACGGGCGGGATCTGCGCGACGGAGAAGATCGCGACGATCAGGGCGTACGGGGCGTAGGCGCGCAGGACGTCCGCGCGCGGGTCGTCGCGGTCGAGGTCCTCGCTGCGCGCGCCGGTCAGGACCGCGGCGCGTACGGGTTCGGCGGCGGGCCTGCGCGCGTGCGGCACCGCCACGAGGGCGCCCGCACCCGCCAAGGCGGCACCGATGTCGGCCAGTTGCGCGGAGACGTAGTTGGAGGCCGCGAACTGCGCGGCGGCGAAGGCGAAACCGCAGGCGAGGGCGGGCACCCAGGTCTCGCGCAGACCGCGCCGCCCGTCCACGAGGGCGACCAGGAGCAGCGGCACGACGAGCGCGAGCAGCGGCGTCTGACGGCCGACCACGGTGGCGACGGTGTCCAAGGGGATGCCGGTGACCTGCGCGAGCGTCACCACGGGCGTGCCCATGGCCCCGAAGGCGACGGGCGCGGTGTTGGCGACGAGGGCGACGACCGCGGCGCGCACCGGGTCGAAGCCGAGCGCCACGAGCATGACCGCGCTGATCGCGACGGGCGCGCCGAAGCCGGCGAGCGCTTCGAGCAGCGCGCCGAAGCAGAAGGCGACGACGAGCGCCTGGATGCGCGGGTCGTCGGAGAGGCGCCCGAAGGAGCGTCTGAGGATGTCGAAGTGCCGGGTGCGGACGGTCATCCGGTACACCCACAGGGCGTTGACGACGATCCACAGGATGGGGAAGAGCCCGAACACGGCACCTTGGGCGGCGCTGGACGCGGTCTGGCCGAGGGGCATGCCGAACACGAGCCAGGCGACGGCGACGGCCACGGCGAGGCCGATGAGCCCGGCCCGGTGCGCCTTCATGCGCACGGCGCCGAGGAGGACGAGGACGGTGAGCAGGGGCAGGGTCGCGACGAGTGCGGACAGGCCGAGCGAGTCGGCCACGGGCTCCAGTTGCTGCACGAACACGGGTGCCTCCCTGGATGACCTCTTGATCACGGGGTGGCGAAATAGTCGTGGCCTCGACAAACAGCCGTCAATCCGTGTGCCGGTGAAGATTCACTCACGGGCGTACGGACCGCGTGCGCGGCGGCGCGGAAGCCGACTGGCTGGAATGTGCCCACAGCCGTCCTCGGCTGCCCTCGGGTGCCCTCAGTCGTCGGGCGAGAGCTGCCCTCAGTTGTCGGGCGAGCGCAGCACCCGCAGGTGGCCGCGGCGCGCGACCTCCATCGGGTCCGCTCCGCGCGACCCGCCGCCCGCCTCGGCGGCGCGCTCCTGGGGCCGGGCGGCCTCGCGCACGGCGTTGGCGAGCGCTTCGAGGTCGTCGCCGCTGGGCCGGGCCGGTCCTGAGGCGTCGGCGAGCCGGACGACCTCCCAGCCGCGGGGCGCGGTCAGGCGCTCGGAGTGCTCGGCGCACAGGTCGTAGCAGTGGGGTTCGGCGTAGGTGGCGAGGGGGCCGAGGACCGCGGTCGAGTCGGCGTAGACGTACGTCAGCGTCGCGACGGCGGGTCGGCCGCAAGCGGTGCGCGAACAGCGACGTACAGGGCTCACGACGTTGGACGGTACCGCACTCTTGAGCGGGCCGCGACGACTCTCCACCAGGTCACTCCCCCGTGTCGTGTCGTGATCCCGCACGCGGGGTGTCCGGAAAGCGCCGCTCTGACCTGCGGTGACACAAGGGACCAACGGGGCTTGTGGTGTTGAACCCGGTCACCACTCGGAACAAATACTGCCAATCAGGGCGAGATCGGCCGTACAGGAGAGATACACAATCGAGCCCAAGCTTGGCTGGAATGGTCAGGAAGCGACATGCCGTGCTCCGTGCGGAAAGGGCGATCTCGGGGACTACGCTTCGTCAGTGATGGACGACCCCGTACAGCCCCGCGCCGCCGAGCCGAGGCCCCGCCGCCGCGACCGCCACGGCAGGGGCATGCGCGGCCCCGTGGCGCCGCCCCAGGTCCCCCTCTCCACGAGCCGCGCCGAAGCCTTCACCGACCTCGTGCAGGACTCGGTGGAGCGCCTCGAGCGGCGCTGGCCGCAGCTCACCGAGATCGACTTCCTGGTGCTCGAGGTGCCTCCCACCGTCGGGGGCGGCCCGGACGAGGAGTGGGCGGGCGAGACCGTGCCGCTCGGCGGGACCGTGACCGCGTCCGAGGGGCGGCCCGCCCGGGTCGTCATCTACCGGCGGCCCGTGGAGATCCGCACCAAGGGGCGCGACGAGCGGGCCGCGCTCGTCCACGAAGTGGTCGTCGAGCAGGTCGCCGAGCTCCTTGGGCTCTCGCCGGAGTCGGTGGATCCGCGGTACGGGGAGGACTGACCGCCCGGTCCCCCGCGGGCGCGCCCCGGCCTCACCCCCGCTGCAGCACCTTCAGGTCCTGCTTCGCCTTCGGCACCTCCACCGTCCCCCTGTCGTCCGGCAGGGACTGGATCGTGAACATGGGGATGCCGTTTTCGGGGATCTCCAACATGCGCGACGCGTGGACCGGGGCGTCCGACTGGGGCTCCAGAGTGAGGGCGTAGGAGCCCTTCAGACCCGCGGGCACGGGCGGGGTGACGGCGAGCGTCGTGCCCTGCTTGACCGTGTACGTCTTACTGGTGGGCTCGCCCGCCTCCGTGCCCGGGGACGCGGTCACCTTGACGCGGGTGGTCTTGTCGGGGGCCGTCAAGGAGAGCGTGGTGCCCTTGGCGCGGTTGTCGGCGACCGTGGCGCGGGCGCCCACCGGAGCGGTCGCGGGGATGAACGCCGTCTCCTGCTTGGCGCCCTTGCCGCGGGTGACGCGGAGCGCCGCCACCACCGGCACGGGGTCCTCCGTGGGGGTGAGGACGAGGGAGCCCGCCTCCCCCTTGGTCACGTCGCCCAGGTCCACCGCCGTCGTCATGCCGGACTTGACGTGCAGGGTCTCGTGCCCGGCCGGGGTGATCGAGCCGGTGGGCGAGGCGAGTTGGACCTTCAGGTCCGCGTCGTCGGCGCCGGGCGCGAAGGCGACGAGGCGGACCGAGGTCGCGTCCTTGGGGATGCCGGGCAGCACCAGGCGGGGCGCCGGGTCGGCGGCCGCGGGCAGCCAGTCGCCGCCCAGCTCGTCGTCCGACGACTGCACCGCGGCAGCGACACGGCCGCTGCGCGCGGTGACGTGCATCGTCAGGTTGGTCTGCGGCTTGGGCGTGAGCGTGGACAGGAGCACGGGGACGCTGGAGCGCGGCTGGATCTGGATGGACTCGCCGACCTCGGCCTTCAGGGCGCCGCCCGGGCCGTACAGCTCGATGTCCACGACCGCCGCCGCGTCGTCCGGGTTCATCAGGTGGACGTAGTCGTTGCGGCCCTTGGCGGTACTGGCGCCCGGGAACCAGAAGTCGGTGTCCGGAGCGGTGCAGTTGGTGCCGTGCAGGCCGCGTCCCGCGCCCGCGCTGACCGAGGTGGTCTGCTGGGCGGTCCAGCCGGGCGCGAGGCGGCCGTCGGCGCTGCCGATGAGCGTGGGGGCCTCCGCGCCCGACTCCTCGCCGGAGACGGGCTTCCCGGGCTCCTTCTGGGTCAGGAACGGCTTGGCGCCCTTGCCCTTGCCGCCCTGCGGGGCGTCCGTGAGCTGCTTGACGACGGGGAACAGCGCGGCACCGCCCGCGCGCCCCGCGGCCTCCGACTTCGGCGTGAAGGCCGTGTACGTCGTCTCCGCGAGGTCGGACGTGCTGGGCTCCGGGCACAGCAGCCGGGTGCGCTCCACGGGCAGCCGCTTCGCCGCCGTGACGCCGTCGTCACCCGCGGGGGCGTTGACGGCGGCGAAGCCGGTGACGGCGGCCAGGGCAGCCGCCGCGGCGATCAAGGACAGGGTGGTGCGGTTCACTGCTGGCTCCCGTCGGGGCGCTCACTGTCGGTGCCGTGCGGGGGACGCGGCGGCACCGGAGGGTGCTGCGCCTGTGCGGCGTCCGCGGAGTCGTACGGCTGGCCGTAGCCCGGGGTCGTCCCGTACGTGCCGTACGTGCCTTCGTAGGCGTACGGGTCGTACTGGCCGCCTTGGTAGGGGTCCGCCTGGTACGCCTGGTCGTAGCCTCCGGGGGCGTACTGGCCGCTCTGCTGGTGCTGCTCGCCGCCGTACGCGCCCTGGTCGGCGCCCGCGTGGGCGGGGGGCTGCCACTCCCCTTGGGCGGGCGCGTGCTGGGGCGGCGACGGGGTGTACTGGGGCGGGACCGCGCCCAGAGCGGCCTCTTCGGGGGTGCCGTCCGGGAACGCGCCCTCCTGGGCGGCCTGTTCGCCCTGGGCCCGCAGCCTGCGCGCCCTGCGGCCCTCGCCCGACGCGGCCTGCGCGGGCACCAGCTCCTCCTCCGGGAGGTCGTCGTCCACGTCGCGGCGGCGTCCGGGCAGCGCGAGGACCACCAGGACGAGCGAGAGCGCGCCCTGCGTCCACAGCAGCGCCGTGTGGGTCGCCGACGGCTCGTACGCGATGTCCAAGCGGCCGCCCGAAGCGGGCAGTTCGAAGCCCTGGGCCCAGCCGTCCACGGTGGTCCTGGTGAGCGCGCGGCCGTCCAGGGTCGCCGTCCAGCCCGGGTCCGCCGCGTCCGCGAGGCGCAGCACGCGGCCCTCGTCGCCGGACGGGACCTCGGTGTGCACCTCCACGGGACCGGCCGCGACCGGCTCGGGGTCCTGGGAGCCGGAGACGATGGCCGCGCGGGCGACCTGCCGGTCCACGCGCCACAGCGCGCTGCCGTCCTCCTGACTGAGCCGGGTCAGGCCCGGCGTGGTGTCCAGGGTGCGGCTCAGCTGGCGCGGCGCGCCGTCGCGGACGAGGACGTAGCGCACCGCGTAGCCGCCGAGCTGGTCGGCCTGGTCGGCGCCGGAGCCCGCGAGGAGGCGGGCGACGATGCGGTCGAGGCGGGCGTCGGTGCCGTCCTTGGCGGCGAGCTCGGCGTCGCCGAGGCGGGCGCCGGAGCCGCGCACCAGCATGTAGGCGACCTCGGCCGGGGAGGCGCTGTCCAGGACGAGCGTGCGGGCCTGGTCCTGGGTGCGGCTCTCCTCGGCGACGAACGCGGGCACCTGCACGGGGTCGCGCCGCTCCAGCGGGCCGTCGGCGCCGCGGATCATCCACCCGGCGGCGGCGAGCAGCGGCCCGGCGGCCGTGGCGAACGCGATGAGCGCGGCCACCGGCTGGCGCCAGCCGAAGCTCTGCTCGGCGACCCGCGCGCGGGCGCCGTCGGCCCCGAGCGCGGCGGCGGCGAGCAGCGCGATGCCGTACGCGAGCGTGGCCGGGCCCGCCCACGCCGAGCCGTTCGAAAGGGCGGCGAAGACCAGGGCGACGAGCGCGACCGCCCAGGCGGTGCGGACGGCCAGCTGCCGCTCGCCGCGCAGCAGGGCGGCGAGCGCGGCCAGGACGATGCCGATGAGCAGCAGTCCGTGCACGGTGCCGGGGCCGCCGGGGCTGCCGCCGAGCAGGTCGAGCGCGGACGCGGACCCCGTGCCGTACGCGAGACCGGCCTCCTTGAAGAAGCCGGTCGGCAGCAGCGTCAGGGACCACGGCGCGAGGACGAGCAGGGGCGTGCCGACGGCGGCCAGGAAGCGCGGGCCGTACGCGACGAGGTCGCCGCGGCGCAGCGCGAGCGCCAGGAGGCCGACGACGACGGCGATGGGCCACACGATGGGCGTGAAGGCCGTGGTGACGGTCAGGAGCAGCGCGTACGCCCATGTGGCGCGCCAGCTGCCGCGGGTGCCGTCGGGGGACGTGAGGCCGGCCGCCGAGGCTCCCGCGCGCGCGATGAGCGGCAGCAGGACGGCGAGGACGGCGGTGCCGATCCGCCCGCCCGCGAGCGCGCCGGTGGTGGCGGGCAGGAAGGCGTAGGCGACGGACGCCCACGCGCGCAGCAGCCGGGAGGTGACCAGCGGCCGGGACGCGAAGTAGGCGGTGAAGCCCGCGAGCGGCACCGAGCCGATCAGGAGGACGGTGACGGCGAGCCCGGTGGAGCCGAACAGGAGCGTCGACAGACTGGCCAGGACGGCCAGGTAGGGGGGCGCGGCGTCCGTGCCGCCGATGCCCACGGGGTGCCACGCGTCGGCGTACCGCGACCACAGGGACGAGGCGTCGGCGGGCGCGGGCAGGAGCGCGCCGCCCGCGAGCGCGCCGCTGCCGAGCAGCGACCTGCACGCCACGAGCGACACGAAGAGCAGGACGACGAAGAGCAGTGGTCCGGGCTTGCGGGCGACGCGCTTGAGGCGGGCGAACTGCTCGATCTCCAGGAAGTCGGCGTCGTCGCCGCCGGGTCCCGACTCGACGGCTCCGTGCCGTCCCGCGGCGGAGACCTCGGGGTCGGAGCCGCCGACCAGGTGGCTCGCGAGCTGCTCGGCGGTGGCGCGCACCGTGGCGCCGGGCGGCGGGAACAGGGGGCGCATCTCGGCGCCGCTCGGCTGCGGCCTGCCGCGCTTCTTGCGGGCGCCGAGGATCCGCTCGGGCCGCAGCAGCGTGCCGAAGAGCCCGGCGACCTCGTCGAGGGCCTGGCCCGGCGCCTTGCCGAGGAGCAGGCCGAGCGTGCGCAGCAGGGTGCCGACGACGAGCCGCAGGAGGACCCAGGGCAGCACGGCGGTGCGGGAGTTGGCGAGCAGGGTGTAGACCGCGCCCGCCTTGTCGACGCGGTGCGGCGAGGTCGCCGTACGGCCCACGCAGTCGACGGCGCGGCGCTCGCGCGAGGCCGCCTCCGCGTGCCGCACGACGGCGTCAGGAGCGACCAGGACGCGGAGTCCGGCCGCGTGGGCGCGCCAGCACAGGTCGACGTCGTCGCGCATGAGGGGCAGCCGCCGGTCGAACCCGCCGAGCCGCTCGAACACCTCGCGGCGGATCAGCATGCCCGCGGTGGACACGGAGAGCACGGGCCGCACGTGGTCGTGCTGGCCCTGGTCCTGTTCGCGCCGGTCGAGTCCGGTCCAGCGGCGGCCCGAGTGGGCGATGGAGACGCCGACTTCGAGCAGCTGTCTGCGGTCGTACCAGCCGCGGAGCTTGGGGCCTACGATCGCGACCTCGCTGCCCGCCTCGCGTTCCGCCTCGACGGCGCGGAGCAGTTCGGCGAGGGCGCCGGGCTCGGGCGCGCAGTCGTCGTGCAGGAGCCACAGCCACTGCTCGGGCTCGCCGTGCGGCAGGTCCGGCAGGTCGTACGCGTCGTCGCGCCAGGTGCGGCTCACCGGGTCCCAGCCGCTGGGGCGCTTCAGATACGGCAGGTCCTCCGGGGTGAGGACGGGGGCCGTGCGGACGGCCTCCTCGACGGCGGTGCCGAAGCCGGAGCGGCGGGCCAGGTGCAGCACCCGGTCGTCGCCGAGGGCCTCGGTGACCAGGCGCGCGGAGTCGTCCGCGCTGCCGGTGTCGGCCGCGAGCGCGTTCTGTACGGGGCGGTCCTGGCCGAGCAGTCCGGCGAGCGCGTCGGGCAGCCAGCGGGCGCCGTCGTGGGAGACGAGCACCGCGGTCACCACGTGCCGCGGGAACTCGGGTGGGCTTGCCGGGTCGAACCCGGCCGCGCGGGACGGGTCGAAGCCGGCGGGAGCGCCGTCGTGGGCTGCGGGGTGGCTGTGCACGGACATCGAGGTACGGGCCCCGGTTCGCTGGACTGCGGTGGACGCCCGTGCCCTGTGGGGGCGCCGTGGCGTCTCGGACGGGGCCCCACACTAACGGCTGGCAGCGCAACGGCCCGCCGCCTGTGGACAACTGAGGAGTGCCTGGCCGGTATGGATCGCGAGGGCGCCCGACGCCGCCGCGCGCCCCTCCAAAACACCGGACGGGCCGATGCCTGCGCGTCGCAGGAATCGGCCCGTCCGGTAAGCGGGGTCGAGCGGGGCCGGGGCGGCCGTGGGCGGGGAGTTCAGACGGCCGCCTTCTTCAGACGGCGGCGTTCGCGTTCCGAGAGGCCGCCCCAGATGCCGAAGCGCTCATCATTCGCAAGCGCGTACTCAAGGCATTCCGAGCGGACCTCGCAGGCGAGGCAGACCTTCTTGGCCTCGCGCGTGGAGCCGCCCTTCTCCGGGAAGAAGGACTCGGGGTCGGTCTGGGCGCACAGTGCGCGCTCCTGCCAGCCGAGTTCGTCGTCCGCGTCTTCGACCAGCAGTTCCTGAACCAGCTCGGTCATATGCGCCCCTCGTCTGTCTTCGCGTCCCCGTGGTGCTGCCGTTACCGATTTCGGCTGAACGACACGAGTGAAATTACAAGTGCGCCGATCCGGGGCAGTCAAGCCGGGATCTGCTATTGAGCCCCTTATTCACTCTGCGGAACCAAGGCTTTGCGGAAAGTGTTCATATCTACCTAAACCGTGACACCCGCCAGCGACCGTCCGACAGGGTGTCGCACCGCGTCCGCTCACTGACAGGGACGCCGCGACTCGCACTCCCGTTGCAGCGAACTCGCCGAAGCGAACCGGATCACACAGGGACCGCAGGATCGTGACGACGGTCGAGCGCCGGTTGACGCGCCGGTTCGAGCGCCGGTTGGTGCGGCTTGTGTCCCCGGAAGCGCCGCACAAACCTTTCGCCTGACAGAACAACCGGATGCGGTGAAACATTGTCCACATTCCGGACATCGAGTTGACAGCCGAGGTGTGAGCCGCTGTCCTGGTGGGCATGCTCGCGAACTTGGCGCTTTCCGTGACCCGCAACAGCGGGTCTTCCGGTGCTGCCCCCGCGCGCTGTCGCTGTACCCGTGCGTGTGCCTGTTCCAGCTGTTGAGCCACACCGTCTCCAGCTGTTGAACCACTGAGCCACCGCCGGGCCCCCGGTCACCCCGTTCCCCGGCGTCGCTCCGTACTCGGCCAGCACCCCTCCGCAGTACCTCCGCTTTCTGCCCGCGACACCCCAGCACTCTTACGTTGAGGAACCACCGCACCCCATGAACAGCGACAGCGACCTCCAGATCGCCGGCGACATCCTCGAAGTCCCGCACCTGCTGCAGCCCCCGCGCGAGCACCCCGTCACCGTGGCGGAGTTCGCCGGGCTCGCCCGCGCCATCGCCGCCGACCGCGCCCAGTGGGCGCCCCTCGTCCAGTACGACGCCACCAGCCGCTGGTACCACCGCCTGCGCACCGCGCCCGGCTACGAGGTGTGGCTGCTCTCCTGGGTGCCGGGCCAGAGCAGCGGCTTCCACGGCCACGGCCGCTCCTCCGGCGTACTGACCCTCCTGGAGGGCGAGTTGACCGAGCGCAGCCAGAGCGGCGCCCGCACCCTCGCCGCGGGGGCGCAGCGCGTCTTCGCGCCCGGCTACGTCCACGAGGTCGTCAACGACTCCCTGGAACCCGCCGTGAGCCTGCACGTCTACTACCCCGGCCTCACCGAAATGCCCATGCACACGGCTCGTTGCGAGGCCCACGCGCCGCGGGACACGGCGCACGACGCACTCACCGCGTAGGGCGCACAACCGGCGCGATCCCGCCAGCCTCACGGCTGATCCCCCGACCGCCTGCCGCGCTGTCACACCCGCCTGCGATGCTGGGCACATGCGCATTGTGGTTCTGGCCGGCGGCATCGGCGGCGCCCGTTTCCTCCGTGGACTCAAGAAGGCCGCGCCCGACGCGGCGATCACCGTCATCGGCAACACCGGTGACGACATCCACCTGTTCGGCCTGAAGGTCTGTCCCGACCTCGACACGGTGATGTACACGCTCGGCGGCGGCATCAACGAGGAGCAGGGCTGGGGCCGCGAGGACGAGACCTTCAAGGTGAAGGAGGAGCTCGCGGCCTACGGCGTCGGACCCGAGTGGTTCGGCCTCGGCGACCGCGACTTCGCCACGCACATCGTGCGGACCCAGATGCTCGCCGCCGGCTATCCGCTCAGCGCGGTCACCGAGGCGCTGTGCGAGCGCTGGCAGCCCGGCGTACGGCTCATCCCCATGTCGGACGACCGCGTGGAGACCCACGTCGCCGTCGACCTGGACGGCGAGCGCAAGGCCGTGCACTTCCAGGAGTACTGGGTCCGCCTGCGGGCCGCCGTCGACGCCCACGCGATCGTGCCCGTCGGCGCCGACCAGGCCAAGCCCGCGCCCGGCGTCCTCGAAGCCATCGCCGATGCCGACGTCATACTCTTCCCGCCGTCCAACCCCGTGGTCAGCGTCGGCACGATCCTCGCCGTGCCCGGCATCCGCGAGGCCATCGCCGAGGCCGGGGTGCCCGTGGTGGGCCTGTCCCCCATCGTCGGGGACGCGCCCGTGCGCGGCATGGCCGACAAGGTGCTCGCCGCCGTGGGCGTCGACTCGACGGCCGCCGCCGTCGCCGAGCACTACGGCAGCGGCCTGCTCGACGGCTGGCTCGTCGACACCGTCGACGCCGCCACCGTGGAGCGCGTCGAGACCGCGGGCATCCGGTGCCGGGCCATCCCGCTGATGATGACGGACCTCGACGCCGCCGCTGCCATGGCCCGCGAGGCGCTCTCCCTGGCCGAGGAGGTCCGCGCGTGACCGCCCCGGAGGCCGGCGCCCCGGCCTTCCGGGTCTGGGCCGTGCCCGGACTGCCCGAGATCCGCCAGGGGGACGACCTGGCGAAGCTCATCGCCGACGCCGAGCCCGGGCTCGCCGACGGGGACGTCGTCCTCGTCACCTCGAAGATCGTCAGCAAGGCCGAGGGGCGCGTCGTCGCCGCCACCGACCGCGAGGCCGCGATCGACGCGGAGACCGTGCGCGTCGTGGCGCGGCGCGGCGCCCTGCGCATCGTCGAGAACCGCCAGGGCCTGGTGATGGCCGCCGCCGGGGTCGACGCCTCCAACACGCCCGCCGGGACCGTCCTGCTGCTGCCCGAGGACCCCGACGCGTCCGCGCGCGCCTTGCGCGAAGGGCTGCGCGACGCGCTCGGCGTGGACGTCGGCGTGCTCGTCACCGACACGTTCGGGCGCCCCTGGCGCGCCGGCCTGACGGACGTCGCCATCGGCTCCGCCGGAGTGCGGGTCCTCGACGACCTGCGCGGCGGCGTGGACACGTACGGAAATCCGCTCCAGGCCACCGTCGTCGCCACCGCCGACGAGCTGGCCGCCGCCGGTGACCTGGTGAAGGGCAAGGCGGCGGGCCTTCCCGTCGCGGTCGTGCGGGGGCTGCCGCACGCGGTGCGCGGCGCGGACGGCACCGACGCCCCGGACGCCGGGGCGCGGGCCCTGGTGCGGGACGCCCGGGACGACATGTTCCGGCTCGGCACCAGCGAGGCCGTACGGGAGGCGCTCGCGCTGCGGCGCACGGTGCGGGAGTTCACCGACGAGCCCGTCGACCCCGGGACCGTGCGGCGCGCCGTGGCCGCCGCCGTGACCGCGCCCGCGCCGCACCACACGACGCCCTGGCGGTTCGTGCTCCTGGAGTCGGCTCGGTCCCGGGTGCGGCTGCTCGACGCCATGCGGGACGCGTGGGTCGCCGACCTGCGGCGGGACGGCAAGTCCGAGGAGTCCGTCGCCCGCCGCGTCCGCCGCGGAGACGTGCTGCGCAACGCGCCCTGTCTGGTGGTCCCCTGCCTCGTCATGGACGGGGCGCACACATACGGCGACGAGCGGCGGGACGCGGCCGAGCGCGAGATGTTCGTCGTCGCCGCGGGGGCCGGCGTGCAGAACTTCCTCGTGGCCCTTGCCGGGGAGCGCCTCGGGTCCGCGTGGGTGTCCTCGACGATGTTCTGCCGTGATGTCGTACGGGACGTGCTGGAGCTGCCGCGGGAGTGGGAGCCGATGGGGGCCGTCGCGGTGGGGCACCCCGCGGTGGCGCCGAGCCCCCGGGTCGGGCGGGACGCCGCGGAGTTCTTGGTGGTGCGGTAGCCGGGCCCTCCCGGGCGCGGGCCCTAGAGGGTCGCGATGTCGGTCCTGGGCATCTTCGGGGTGCGTCGTGGCGGGGTGCGGCCGCTGAGGAGGATCAGCCGGGCCGCCCGGTGGCGCTGGCCCTCGTAGGGGGCCAGGAGTTCCAGCATGCGGGCGTCGTCGGCGTCGCGTTCGTCCGCCAGGGCGTAGCCGATGACGCCGGGGAGGTGCAGGTCGCCGACGGTGACGGCGTCGGGGGCGCCGTTGCTGCGCTGGACCGTCTCCGCCGAGGTCCAGGGGCCGATGCCGGGGACCAGCTCCAGACGGGCCCTGGCCTCTTCCGGAGGCATCGCCGCCGCCTCCTCCAGGCGGCCCGCCACCCGCGCGGCGCGCAGGATCGCCGAGGCGCGCTTGTCGTCCACGCCCGCCTTGTGCCACTCCCAGGACGGGACGCGGCGCCACGTCGCCGGGTCCGGCATCACGTGCATGCGGGCCTGCGGAGGCGTCGGGCCCGGGGCCGGTTCGCCGTACTTGCGGACCAGCAGGCGCCAGGCGCGGTACGCCTCGTCCGTGGTCACCTTCTGTTCGAGGACCGAGGGGATCAGCGACTCGAGGACCAGGCCCGTGCGGGTCAGGCGCAGGCCCTGGCGGCGGCGCTCCGTGTGCGCGACCAGGCGGTGGCGGGCCGTGAAGGCGTCCGGGTCGTCCGCGGCGCCGAGCAGCCCGGGAAGTCCCTCCAGGAGCCAGTCCGCCCCCGGACCCCAGGCCTCCGCCTCCGCCGTGCCCGCGCGCAGCGCCACGCGCAGGGTCCCGGGGCCCTGCGGGGTGCGGGTGGCTCGCCAGACCGAGCCGTCCGGGGTGGTGCGGAAGGTGGGATCGGCGGGCCCGCGGCGCAGGGGGCCCAGGGTGAGGCCCAGGTCCAGGGGGGTCCTGGGGGCCCAGGTGCGGCGGGAGGACATCCGTCGAGGGTAGCCCTCGCGGTGCGCCCCGGGCCCGCCCCTTCCCGATCAAGGGGGCTCCGCCCCCTTGGACCCCCGTTTGTCGGCGCTCCGCGCCTCGTCCTCAAACGCCGGACGGGCTGAAAGTCTTCGGCGCGCGCCGTGGGTATTCAGCCCGTCCGGCGTTTGAGGACGAGCGCGCCAGCGCGATGAAAGGGCGGGTGGGTGGGAGAAAAGGGGCGGCCTACTGGTCCGAGGAGAAGCGGACCGATCCCGCCGGGAGCGTGGCCTCGCACCAGACGCGTACGCCGTCCCGCAGTTCGTTGTCCGCGCCGATCCGCGCGCCGTCGCCCACCACCGCGCCGGTGAGGACCGAGCGGGCCCCCACCGAGGCACGGGCGCCGATGAGCGAGTCGGTGATGACGGCGCCGGGCTCGATGACCGCGCCGGACAGGATCGTGCTGCCGTAGAGGCGGGCGCCCTCGCCGACCACCGCGTGCTCGCCGATCACCGTGCCGCCGGTCAGCTTGGCGTCGGAGGCGACCCGGGCGGACGGCAGGACCAGGCGGTCGCCGCAGCGGCCGGGCACCGCGGGCGACGGGGCGCGGCCGAGGACGAGGTCGGCGGAGCCGCGCACGAAGGCCTGCGGGGTGCCGAGGTCCAGCCAGTACGTCGAGTCGACCATGCCCTGGAGGTGCGCCCCGGAGGCGAGCAGCTCGGGGAAGGTCTCGCGCTCGACGGAGACGGGGCGGCCCGCGGGGATGGTGTCGATGACCGAGCGGCGGAACACGTACGCGCCCGCGTTGATCTGGTCGGTGACGATCTCCTCGGGGGTCTGCGGCTTCTCCAGGAAGGCGAGGACCTTGCCCGACTCGTCCGTGGGGACCAGGCCGTACGCGCGCGGGTCCGTGACCCGGGTCAGGTGCAGCGAGACGTCCGCCCGCGTCCGCTCGTGCTCGGCGACCAGGGCGCGGATGTCCAGGCCCGTGAGGATGTCGCCGTTGAAGACGAGGACGGGGTCCTGCGGGCCCGAGCGGAGGCGCGACGCCACGTTGCGGAGGGCGCCGCCGGTGCCCAGGGGCTCCTCCTCGGTGACGTACTCGATGTGGAGACCGAGCGCCGAGCCGTCGCCGAAGTACGGCTCGAACACCTCCGCCAGGTACGACGTGGCGAGGACGATGTGGTCCACGCCCGCCGCACGGGCCCTGGCGAGCTGGTGGGTGAGGAACGGGACGCCCGCCGCCGGGACCATGGGCTTGGGTGTGTTCACCGTGAGCGGCCGCAACCGGGTGCCCTTGCCGCCGACCAGGAGGATCGCTTCTGTCACCTGTCGTCTCTGCTTCCTGCTGGGGCCGGCGGAACTGTGTTTCGGCCGGCCAGTGTATGCAGACGTGTATGCGGACCGTGCGGTGCGATCGGCCTCAGCGGCCCTGGTAGCGAGCCGACGCGCTGCGGGCCGTGCCGAGTTTGCTGTAAAGGCGGCGCCCCGGGCACTCGGTGGCGAACCCGTCCCGATGGCCGGAGATCACATGCAGCCGGACCTTCGTGCCCTTCCTGTAGAGGTTGCCACCTCCCGACTTCAGGTATGTGGTTCCGCGGGGATTGGCCCCGAACAGGCCGAGCTTCCACGCCGTGAGGCGGGCGACGGCGGTGACCGCGGCCTTCGGCGGTGCGGCACTGGTGTAGGTGCCGAGGACGGCGATGCCCATGCTGTTGGTGTTGAAACCGAGGGTGTGGGCGCCGAGGACCGCCTTCGCCACGCCCCCGGCGCGGCCTTCGTAGATGTTTCCGCACTTGTCGACGGCGAAGTTGTAGCCGATGTCGCGCCAGCCGCTGCTCATCACGTGGTAGCGGTAGATACTGCGCAGGACGGAGGGCGCCTGTGAGCAGCGGTAGTTGTTGCCGGTGGCGCTGTGGTGCACGAAGGCGGCCTTGACGGTCTTCGTGTACGCGAAGTCCCGTTCGCGAAGCCGCTCGTCGGCGCCCCAGCCGCGGCGCGTGACGATGCGCGGGCGCGGGCCGACGTAGGGCCGGGCCCCGGCGCCGCGGGCCGCGAGCACGTCGGCTTCCGTACGCTCCTTCGTCAGCTCGGGGACGGTCAGGGCGCCGAGCGGGGTGAGGTCGGCGTTCACGGCGGAGGAGGCCGCGGCCTCGGCGGTCATGGTGTTCGCGCGCGGCGCGTCGGCCGGGGTGCCGCCGGGCGGGGGCTCCGCCCCGGGGTCCACGAGTTCGAGGCGCAGCCCGGCGGGGAGCGGGTTCACGACGTCGCCCGCGAAGGCCTGGGCGTGGGGGTCGTGGGCCGGGGCCCGGCCGGGCGGGTCGTAGGCCGCCGCGGAGGCCCGAGCGTCCGCCTCGCCCGGCTCCCCGGCGCGTGCGCCCGTCGCGCGCTGCGCGGCGAGCGCTCGTACGCGTACCTCCACGCCGTCCGAGTCGCCCACCCACAGCGGTGCCGTCGTGCCGCGTACCCGGCCGGAGTCGCGCTCGGCCGTGCCGGGGTCGGCGGCGTGTTCGTGGTTGTGCGTCTCGACGTCCTGCCAGGCGGACCAGACCGTGGTGCCGGTGGCGCGGGTGCGGACCTGGACGCTGCCGCGCAGTTCGGCGTCCGGGTCGTCCCAGACCACGCCGAGCAGGGAGAACGGCCGTACGTCACGCCGCGGCAGGCCCTCCGCACGGGCCGCCCCGCCCGCCCGGTCCGAGCCGAGCGGGGCCAGCGGGAGCGACTGGGTGCTGCCGGGCAGCGCCCCCGCCGCGGGCGGCCCGGCGGCCGTGGCGGCGGCCGCCGACGGGAGGGCGAGGGGCAGGGCCAGAGCCGCCGCGCAGGTGACACCGATCGAGGAAGCAAGGAATCCACGCATGCAGTCGATCGTCGGCATAACGGGCATATATGTCCATTGGGGAACTGACGGTCCGTCGGCCCGGAGTCGGCCGAACCGGTGGCCCCAACTGCCCCGCCCGCACGGGCGACACGCGGGGCCCCGCGTACCCTTGCGGCCGTGAACGCCAACGACCGCACCCCTGCCGACCTGCTGCGATCCGCGCTCGCCGCCGACCCGGCGCGCCCGCTCGTCACGTACTACGACGACGCCACCGGTGAGCGCGTGGAATTGTCCGTGGCCACCTTCGCCAATTGGGTGGCCAAGACCGCCAATCTGCTCCAGGGCGACCTCGCCGCCGAGCCCGGCGACCGGCTCGCCCTGCTCCTGCCCGCGCACTGGCAGACGGCCGTGTGGCTGCTCGCCTGCTCCTCGGTGGGCGTCGTCGCGGACGTCGGCGGCGACCCGGCCCGCGCCGACCTCGTCGTCTCCGGCCCCGACACCCTTCAGGCGGCGCGGGCCTGCTCCGGGGAGCGGGTGGCGCTCGCGCTGCGGCCGCTCGGCGGGCGCTTCCCGCAGACCCCGGACGGTTTCGTCGACTACGCGGTCGAGGTGCCGAGCCAGGGCGACCGCTTCGCGCCGTACGCGCCGGTGGACCCGGACGAGCCCGCCCTCGCCGTCGCCGGGGCCGAGCTGACAGGGGCCGAGGTGGTGGCGCGGGCCCTGGACGACGCCGCCGGGCTCGGGCTCTCCGCCGGGGCGCGGCTGCTGTCCGGCCTCCCCTACGACGGCTGGGACGGGCTGAGCGCGGGCCTCTACGCGCCGCTCGCCGCCGGCGGGTCCGTGGTGCTGTGCCGGCACCTCGACCGCCTGGCCGAGGGCGGCCTGGAGAAGCGGGTGGAGGCGGAGCGGGTCACCGTGACGGCGGGGTAGCCGGGGCGGGCCGGACCCCGGGAGCCGCTCACCCGTTCGGCCCACCATCCCCGGGCCCCCCGCCGCCGCTCGGTCCATGGTCGTAGGAGCGCCATGCACCGACGCAGCCACGAGGGGTGGACTCACACGTGACCGACAGCACGTACGGACCGGGCGCGGGGGCGAGTCCGTCGGGGCTCGCCGCGCGGCGCCGCAGACGACGCTGGCTGCGGTACGCCGGGGTCGCCACGGCCGTGGTCGTACTGGCGGCGGGCGGCGCGGGCTGGGCCGTGTACCAGAAGCTGGACGGGAACATCACGGAGGACACCGACGCCGCCGCCGAGCTCGCGCGCTACGAGAAGGAGCGGCCGACCCCGCTCGTGCACGACGCGCAGAACATCCTCCTGATCGGCTCGGACACCCGCACGGGGCGCGGCAACCGCAAGTACGGGCGCGACCTCGGCACCCAGCGCTCGGACACCACGATCCTGCTGCACCTGGCAGCCGACCGGCAGAGCGCCACCGCGGTGTCGCTGCCGCGCGACCTGATGGTGCACATCCCCAGCTGCCGCCGCCCGGACGGCTCCCGCACCCGGGCCCAATTCGCGCAGTTCAACTGGGCGTTCGAGTTCGGCGGCACGGCCTGCACGATCCGTACGGTGGAGAAGCTCACGAACATCCGCGTCGACCACCACATGGTCGTGGACTTCGCCGGATTCAAGGACATGGTGGACGCCGTCGACGGCGTGCAGGTGTGCCTGAAGGAGCCGGTGGACGACTCCGCGGCGAAGCTGCGGCTTCCGGCGGGGCGGCAGACGCTCAACGGCGAACAGGCCCTGGGATTCGTCCGCGCGCGCAAGTCGCTCGGCAACGGCAGCGACACCGAACGCATGGACCGGCAGCAGGAGTTCCTCGGCGCGCTCGTCAACAAAGTGCGCAGCAATGACGTCCTGCTGAATCCGGTGAAGCTCTATCCCGTCCTGGACGCGGCCACGTCGTCACTCACCACGGACCCGGGGATCGCGAGCCTGCGCGGTTTGTACGAACTGGTGCGCGGACTACGCAATATCCCTACAGAACGGGTGCAATTCCTCACGGTGCCGCGCCGCTCGTACACGTACGACGCGAATCGGGACGAGCTGGTGGAGCCCGCGGCCGACGAACTCTTCACCCGGCTCCGCCAGGACGAACCGGTGCAGGTGACCCGCGCACGGCCGGACGCCTCGGCCGCCTCGACCACCTCGAACAGCGACGAATCCGCGTACGAGAGCGGCGACGACGGCGGGGAGTACGAAGAAGAGGACGGCGAGTGGAGCGACGGGAAGCCGGACGACCCCACGCACACGCCGAGTCCGGCCCCCACATTCCGGGGCAACACGGCTGCCGGATCCACCTGTACGTAATCCGAACAGCGACCGGACCGGGCCTCGCGCCAAAGAAATTGGGCGGATTGCCCAGTTGTAGGGGAGTGGAATTTGTCACCGGCGTCGCTGGACGCTGAACTGGGCGGATAGTGTGAGCCGATCCGGTGTCCGGCCGATGGGCCGCACACCGCTGGTACGACTGGACCGAGCGCCTTCTTGAGGGGGGAAAGGCGCCGCGTGGCCCTGACGGAGGACGCAAACAACCGTGGACGCGCAAGGCCGTGGGCGGGCAGAGAACATCGATCCCGCAGACCAGTGGGTACTCAATCCGCAGACCGGCGACTACGAGCTGCGACTGAGTCCTTCCGCAGAGCAGTCGGCACCCCAGACCGGCGTGCCCGGACCGCGCAGGGCGGCGCCGCGGCGGGGAGCCGCGCGCCCGGCGGACCCGCAGCAGGGCACGCCGCACGAGGGCGCCCCGCGCCCCGGCGCGCGCGGGCCCGAACGGCCGGGGGGCCGGGGCGGCGGCCGGGAGCAGGTGCCGGGCCAGCGCAGGCGCCGTGCCGCGCAGCCGGAGGCGGCGGCGGGCAGTCGGCGCAAGGGCAAGACCAAGAAGAAGTCCACCGGCAAGCGGATACTGGCGTGGACGGGCGGCACGGTCGCCTTCGTGCTCGTCGCGGCCGGCGTCGGCGGCTATCTGTACTACCAGCACCTGAACGGCAACATCACGTCCGTCTCCGACGACGGCGCGGGCACCGGCGGGTTCAGCAAGGACCGCGCCATCAACATCCTGCTCATCGGCACGGACAAGCGCAGCGGCTCGGGCAACAAGGGCTACGGCGACGAGGGCAGCGTCGGGCACGCGGACACCACGTTGCTGCTGCACGTCTCCAAGGACCGCTCCAACGCGACGGCCCTGAGCATCCCGCGCGACATGATCACGGACATCCCGGACTGCCCCACCGAGCAGGACGACGGCTCCATGAAGACCATCCCGGGCTCGCAGAAAGTCCGCTTCAACGAGAGCCTCGGACAGAGCGAGCGCACGCCCAGCTGCGTCATGCGCACGGTCACGGAGATCACCGGCATAAAGCTCGACCACTTCATGGTCGCGGACTTCAACGCGGTCAAGACGCTGTCCAGCGCGGTCGACGGCGTGGACGTGTGCCTCGCCAAGGACATCGACGACCCCAAGTCGCATCTGAAGCTGCCCGCGGGCGAGCACTCGATCGAGGGCGAGGACGCGCTGGCGTTCGTCCGGACCCGGTACACCGTGGGCAACGGCGGCGACCTGAGCCGGATCCAGCTCCAGCAGCAGTTCCTCAGCTCGCTGATGCGCAAGCTGAAGTCGAACGACACCCTGACGAACCCGAAGAAGATGATAAGTCTGGCGGAAGCGGGCACGAAGGCGCTCACCGTCGACTCCAAGATCGCCGACATAATGAAACTCCGTGACCTCGGCATGGAGCTCGGCAAGCTCGACATGAAGAACCTGACCTTCGCGACGGCCCCGGTGGTCGACAACCCCGCCGAGAAGAAGCCCGTCACGGTCGTCCTGAACAAGCCCAAGTCCGACGAGCTGTTCTCGATGATGCGCGAGGACGTGTCGCTGACCGAGGTCAAGAAGCAGGAGAAGAAGGAGAAGGCCGCCGTGGCCGCGCGGCTCAAGGGCCCGCGCGCCGAGGCGGGTGACGTCCGCGTCGACGTCTACAACGGCAGCGAGAGGAACGGCGCCGCTCAGGAAACTCTCAGCTGGCTGCAGAACACTGAGGGCGTGACGAAGTCCAGCCAGCTCGGCAACGCGGGCAAGCAGGGCAAGACGACCGTGGAGTACGGCCCGGGCCAGGCCGACGAGGCCCGGAAGCTGGCCGACCTCATGGGGCTGCCCGCCGCCGCCCTGAAGCCGGGCAAGAGCGAGAAGAACGCGCAGGGGCTCCCGGCGATGGTGCTGACCCTCGGTGCCGACTTCAAGGGCGCGGGGACGCCCATCAAGGCTCCGTCGAAGGCTCCGGACGGCATCCAGAAGGTCGAGGCCGACAAAACCGTGTGTGCCAAGTGACCTGAGGCGGTCGTTTCACGTCTCACAGAACGCCCCGGTGGTTGAAGCGCGACATACCGCGCGGACTGCCGGGGCGGCGGCAGCTCGCCGCAAGTGGCCGCGGGTGAGCCACACTTGGGAAGCACGGCGGGGAGGGACAGGGGATGGGGCAGAACAGCGTGCGTGGGGAGGGAGTGTCCTCGGGGGCGGGCACTCGCGACGCCGCGAGTGAGCGGTCCCGCGCGGAAGGCAGCCGTCCGAAGAGCGACACCGGGGACGCGGAGCCGCACGCGCGGGACACCGACGGCGCAGGACGGGACACCGACGGCGCAGGACGGGGCACCGACGGCACGGGACGGGGCACCGACGGCAAGGGCCCGGACGCCGAGGACAAAGGGCGGCCCCGCAGAAAAGGGGCCCGGGGCTCGCAAAGCGGCGCGCGGCGCACGGCGCCCCGGCGCAAGCGGCGGGTGCTCCGCTGGTCGGCGACCGTCCTCGCGGTGCTGATACTCGGCACGGCCGGCGCCGGATACCTCTACTACCAGCACCTCAACAGCAATCTGGAGACCGACGACCTGAACCTGGGCGACCACCGGGCACCCGCGCCCACGCCCAACGCCGAGGGCCAGACCCCGCTGAACATCCTCCTGATCGGCTCGGACGCGCGGGACTCCAAGGAGAACCGGAAGCTCGGCGGCGCCAAGGACACCTTCGGCGGCCCCGCGCTCGCCGACGTCCAGATGCTGCTCCACCTGTCGGCGGACCGCAGCAACATGTCGATGATCAGCATGCCCCGCGACACGCTCCTGACCATCCCCAAGTGCACGGACCCGGACGACGGCAAGGTGTACCGGGAGACCGGTCCGCGCACGATGACGAACGAGTCCCTGGGGCGCGGCGGCCCCGGCTGCACGGTCGCCACCTGGGAGAAGCTGACCAACATCCGCATCGACCACTTCATGATGGTCGACTTCTCCGGCGTGGTGTCGATGGCCGACGCCATCGGCGGCGTGCCCGTGTGCGTGGACAAGAACATCCACTCCCGCACCAGCGCGGGCAAGGGCTCCGGCCTGAAGCTGAAGAAGGGCACCACGAACATCCAGGGCGAGCAGGCCCTCCAGTGGCTGCGCACGCGCTACGGCTTCGAGGACGGCAGCGACATCGGTCGCGCCAAGGCCCAGCACATGTACATGAACTCGCTGGTCCGCACGCTCCGCGACAACGCGAGCCTGACCAGCCCCAACCGCCTGCGCAAGCTCGCCGAGAACGCCACGAAGGCCCTGAAGGTCGACCCCGGCCTCGGCTCCGTCCTCAAGCTCTACGACCTGGGCAACGAGCTGAAGAAGGTCTCGCCGGAGCGCACGACGATGACCACGATGCCGTTCGAGTACTCCGGTTCGCGCGTGGTGCCCAAGCCGGGCGACGCCGAGCAGCTCTTCCGGCTCGTACGCGACGACATCGCCCTGGACGGCAAGGACAAGAGGAAGACGGCGAAGGAGAAGCCGTCCGACGACCCGGCCGCGCCGGACGCCGACATCGCGGTGCAGGTCCAGAACGGCACCCGCACCGCCACCGAGCCGCCGGTCAGCGGCCGGGCGGGCGCGGTCGCGCAGCTGCTCGCGGCCGGGGGCTTCACCAAGGCGGCGCCGGACACGGCGACGGCCCTCACCGAGGCCAGGACGGTGGTCCGCTATCCCTCGGTCGAGCTGGAGGGCGACGCCCAGCGGGTCGCGAAGTCCCTCGGCCTGCCGCTGAGCGCGGCCAAGAAGTCGACCGACGTCTCCGGCGTCACGCTGGTCGTGGGCGCGGACTGGCGCGAGGGCGACAAGCCCGAGAAGACGAAGAAGCAGGACGACTCGACGCCGAAGTCGGCGGACGCCCTGAACGGCTCCGACAAGAAGGCGTGCATGCGGGTGGACCCGAACTTCACCTGGTGAGGCGGGAGTCCAGGTCCCGGCGCCGCTCCCGGATCAGGCTTCCTGGGGCTTGCGGTCCGTGCCCAGGACCGCGGGGCGGCGCGAGGCGATGACCTTCTTGGCGAGCGAGCGGGGGCTGGTGAGGAATCCCCAGCCCCACGACATGTGCATCGTGGCGAGGGCCACCGGGATCTGCAGGCGCGCCTTCAGGGGCAGGCCCTTGCCCGCGGGCACGGACCCGGCGGCGATGGCCGCCAGGTAGCCGCCGGGGATCACCAGGCCCCACGGCGTCAGGGCGGCGCCCACGACCAGGCCCGCGGCGATGGCGCACACGGCCGTCGGCGGCGCGAGGTAGCGCAGGTTGATGGAGCCCTCGTGGTAGCGGGCGACGACGTGCCGCCAGCGGCCGTAGTCCTTGTACTGCTTGGCGAGGGCCTTCACGCTCGGGCGCGGCCGGTAGGAGACCTTCAGCTCGGGCGAGAACCAGATGAGGCCGCCCGCCTCGCGGATGCGGAAGTTCAGCTCCCAGTCCTGGGCGCGGATGAACTCCTCGTTGTAACCGCCCTGCTGTTCGAGGGCCTCGCGGCGGAAGACGCCGAGATAGACCGTCTCGGCCTGCTGGGCGTCGCCGCCCGTGTGGAAGGCGGCGTTGCCCACGCCGATCTTCGAGGTCATGGCGGCGGCGACGGCGTGCTCCCAGTCGTTCTCGCCCTCGGCGTGCATGATGCCGCCGACGTTCATCGCGCCGGTCTCCTCCAGGAGGCGCACGGCGGTCGTGATGTACCCCGGCGAGAGCGCGGCATGGCCGTCGACACGCACCACGATCGGGTGACGCGAGGCCTTGATCGCCGCGTTGAGCGCCGCGGGCGTACGCCCCGTCGGGTTCGGGACCGTGTGGACGCGGGGGTCTTCGGCGACCAGCTCGGCGGCGATCTCGTCCGTGCGGTCGGTGGAGGGGCCGAGTGCGACGACGACCTCCATCTCGCCCGCGTACTCCTGCTTGAGGATCGCGTGGACGGCTTCGCGCAGGTGCCGCTCCTCATTGAGGACCGGCATGATCACGGAGACGGCGGGAGGCTGACCGTCAGAATTCACGTGCGGAGTTTCCTTCTCGTCTCGCGGCCCGGGATACCGGGGGGACGCCCCCGGAAAGTGCAGCATCGGGCGTCACGTTACCGCGAACGGGGGACACCGGCGCGCGCCGTCCGGGTCGCTACCCCGGGCCGCAGATCGTATGGGCCTACGGTTCTGGCGTCCCCCGGCTCAAGCCGCGACCGCGGAGGTGTCCTCGCACGTGCCCGCACCGCACCGCTCCCCCGCCCCGCCCCCGCGCCGGCCCCACCCGCCGCGGCCGCCGCGCCCCCCGGTCAGACCGGCGGCCCGGCGCAGGCGGCCGCGCTGGGCGATGCGGATCGCGACGGCGCTGTCCGTCACGGTGCTCGGGGCCGCCGGGATCGGGCACTCCGTGGTCTCCAGCCTGGACACCGGCATCAGACGCGTCGACGCCTTCAAGGACATGAAGAACAGGCCCGAGGGCAGCCACGGCACGAACGTGCTGCTCGTCGGCACCGACGGGCGCGACAGGATCAGCCGCGCGGAGAAGAGGAAGTACCGGCTCGGCGGCGCGCCCTGCCACTGCACGGACACGATCATGATCGTGCACATCTCGGACGACCGGGAGCGCGCCAGCGTGGTGAGCCTGCCCCGGGACTCGTACGCGGAGCTGCCGCCGCACGTCGACCAGAACTCCCGCAAGCACCACAGGTCGCACCCCGTGAAGCTCAACGCGGCGTACGCGGAGGGTGGCCCGAACCTCACGGTCCGCACGGTGGAGCGCATGACCAAGGTGAAGATCGACCACTATCTGGAGGTCGACTTCACCAGCTTCATGGAGACGGTCGACGTCGTCGGCGGCGTGGAGATCTGCACCACGACCCCCCTCAAGGACTCCAACACGGGCCTCGACCTGTCCGTCGGCACGCACCGGCTCAGCGGCGGCGAGGCGCTCCAGTACGTGCGCTCGCGGCACGTCGACGGGGCCGCCGACCTCGGGCGGATGCAGCGCCAGCAGCGGTTCCTCGCGGCGCTCATCGCGAAGGCGACGAGCAGCGGCGTGCTGTTGAATCCGGTCAAGTTCCGTGACGTCACCAAGACGCTGCTCGGCTCCGTACGGGCCGACAAGGGCTTCGGCACGGAGGACATGCTGGCGCTCGGCCGGGCCATGCGGAACTTCTCCCCGTCGTCGTCGGAGTTCACGACCGTGCCGCTCGCCCGCAAGGGGCAGCTGATCCCCGGCGTCGGTTCGACGCTGAAGTGGGACCCGCGGCAGTCGGCGAAGCTGTTCCAGGCGCTGCGCGACGACAAGCCGCTGGCGCCGCACCGGGAGCGGCGGAAGGTGGCGCTCGTGCCGGTGTCCCCGCAGCAGATCCGGGTGCAGGTGGACAACGGCACGCACACGTCCGGGCTCGGGCGCCGGGTCGACTCGGCGCTACGGCGGTCCGGCTTCCGCACCACCGGGGTGCCCGGCTCCGTCCCGCTCGCCCCCGGCGCCAAGCCGCTCGCCCGCACGGTCGTGGCCTACGACCCGCGCTGGGACCGCTCCGCGAAGTCCCTGGCGACCGCGTTGCCCGGGTGCGAGATGCGGCGCGTGAACGGCCAGGGGGCGATGCTCAGGGTGCTGGCCGGGACGGACTTCCGCGGGACCCGTGCGGTCCGGGCGCAGGACGCCCACCAGGGCGAATTCGGCGCCATCACGGGCGACCAGGTCGTGTGCCCCTGACCCTGCCGCCAGCCGTACGCCTGCCAGCGGGGCCGCGCCCCACACGTCGGGCCAGTCCCACCCACCCGCCCCCACCGGCCGTGAGACACCGGCCGCAGGGCCTCGCGCAGCTGGGGAGTATCCGGGCGCGATAGCGGCGGGCAACGCAGGGCGCCAGCCGCAGCGCAACGCGTCGGGGCCCGGCTCACGCAGCCGGGGAGAGACGGGTGGGCGGGTGGGAGACGCCGCCGCGGCAGCGGCGGGTAACAGAGGGCACCAGCCGCAGCGCAACGCGTCGGGGCCGAGCCTCGCGCAGCCGAGGAGAGACGGGTGGGCGGGTGGGAAAGGCGGGCGGGCGGCGGGCCCGGGGCCGTGGGTGGGCCCCGGGTCAGTCGTCGTAGCCCTCCCGGGCCCGGGACTCGCGGAGGTCCTTGATGGCGCGGCGGCGTGCCAGCCGGTGGGTGCGGCGGATCTGGGCCTCCTGGTAGCGGCGCCGGTCGCGGTCGGTCTCGGGCAGCACCGGCGGCACGAGCCGCGGCTTGCCGTCGGCGTCGACCGCGGCGAAGACGAGGTACGCGGAGCCCACCTGCTGCGCGGGCGTCGACTCGTTCCAGCGCTCGGCGAGCACCCGTACGCCGACTTCCATGGAGGTCCGCCCGGTCCAGTTGACCTGGGCCTTCACATGGACGAGGTCGCCGACGCGCACGGGTGAGAGGAAGGCCATCTCGTCCATGGACGCGGTGACCGCGGGCCCGCCGGAGTGACGCCCGGCGACCGCCCCCGCCGCGTCGTCCACGAGCTTCATGATCACGCCGCCGTGCACCGAGCCGAGGAGGTTGGTGTCGGCGTGGGTCATGATGTGGCTGAGGGTGGTGCGGGACACCGAGGTCGGCTTGCCCGGAATCTCCGACTCCGAACCCGTGGCCTGATCTGTCATGCCCTCCACCCTATGTCGGCGGGGGCACCGTGCCGGTTACGGGCGCATTGCCACAGCTCTGCAACAGGCGTGACCCGAAATCACGCCCTCCCTGTAAGGCAGGGCGCGCGGCACTGCACACTAAGCCACATGAGCGATTGGCCAGACGCGCGGAACGGCAACAACGGAGACCGCCACGGGTACGGCAGCGGCAGCGCACAGCCCGACGGCGCCCGCGTGATGCGCCACGTCCAGCGGCCCGACGGGGTCCCGCGCCAAACCTCGTACGACGACGACGTGTACGACGACCTGTACCGCGACCAGCGGGCCCAGCCGGGCCAGCAGCACGCCCAGGGCCCCGGCGGCCCCGGGGGCTACGACAGCGGCTACAACACCGGACAGGTGTACGGCTCGCCCGCAGGCCGCGGCCAGGCGCCGGGCGGCCCGCAGGGACCTCCCGGCCCGCAGGCCCCGCCGCGTCCGAAGCCCCCGGTCAACTGGAAGAAGCGGATCACCTGGGGCCTGGTCACGTTCCTCGCCCTGCTGATCGTGGTCTCCGTGAGCACGTACTTCTGGGCGGACTCCAAGCTCAAGCGCGAGGTCGACCTGTCGAAGGTGATCGAGCGGCCCGCGGGCGGCAAGGGCACGAACTACCTGATCGTCGGCTCGGACAGCCGCGCGGGCATGTCCGACGAGGAGAAGAAGAAGCTCCACACCGGCTCCGCCGCGGGCAAGCGCACCGACTCGATGATGATCCTGCACGTCGCGGACGACGGCGGGAACACGATGATCTCGCTGCCGCGCGACTCGAACGTCACGATCCCGTCCTTCAAGGGCGCCGAGTCGGGCAAGCTCTACCCGGCCACGGGCCGCCAGACGAAGCTGAACGCCGCGTACGCCGAGGACGGCCCCGAGCTGCTCGTCCGGACCGTGGAGGCCAACACGGGCCTGCGCATCGACCACTACGCGGAGATCGGCTTCGGCGGCTTCGCGAAGATCGTGGACTCGGTCGGCGGCGTCGAGATGGACATCCCCAAGGCCTTCAAGGACAAGTGGTCGGGCGCCGACTTCAAGGCGGGCAAGCAGAAGCTGAGCGGCCAGGAGGCGCTCGCCTTCGTCCGCACCCGGCACGCCTTCGGCAGCGACCTGGAGCGTACGAAGAACCAGCAGAAGTTCCTCTCGGCCCTCGCCCACCAGGTGGCGACGCCCGGCACGGTCATGAACCCGTTCAAGCTGTACCCGACGATGGGCGCGGGCCTGGACACGCTGGTCGTCGACAAGGACATGGGCCTGTTCGACGTGGCGTCGATGTTCTGGGCGATGAAGGGCGTCACGGGCGGCGACGGCAAGTCCATGAACATGCCGATCTCCGGCACGGTGGGCAGCAACCTCGTCTGGGACAAGGCGAAGGTCAAGCAGCTCGTCGAGCAGCTCAACAACGACGAGGAGGTGACCGTGTCGGGCAACTGACCGGACACCCGAAGCCCGTGGGCCCCGCCGTCACCGACGGCGGGGCCCACGGCTTCGCGGCGGGGTTCCGGAGGCGTTCCGGCGGCGGCCGTACCCCGAACGCTCCGCCCGCCGTGAAGCCGGGCGCTTGCCGTGCGACGGTGGTGGACCAGCGAGAAAGTGCCCACCGGACCGCGGAGCTGCCATGGCGGACCTGCAGGACGAATTCGACACCACCGCCGAGGCCGGGGAGCTCGACCGGCTCCCGGCGGACGCACCGGGCGCCGAGGCGGCCGAGCCCGAACCCGGGGCGCGCCTCGGCGAAGTGCCCGACAAGGCCCGTGCCCTGCTGGCCGCGCATCCCGTCGCCGACGGCTACAGCGGCCTGCCCTGGGCGCTGCGCGGCCTTCCGTACTGCGACCTGGAGTCCGGAGACAGCTGTTTGGAGACCGATGTGCCGAGGCTGAGAGCGGGTGGCGTCGGCGCGCAGTTCTGGTCGCTGCACGTGCCCGAGGAGATCGCGGGTGACCGCGCGGTGAGCGCGACCCTCGAACAGCTCGACCTGGTGCGGCACGTCGTCACCCGCTACGGGGACGCCCTGCGGCTCGCCCGGGACGCTTCCGAGGCCGCCGACGCCCGCAACCACGGCCGGGTCGCCACCGTCGTCGGCCCGGCGAGCGCCCGCGCCATCGGCGACTCGCTCGGCGCGCTGCGCTCGCTGCACGCGCTCGGCCTGAGCGTCCTCACGCTCGCCGACACGTCGTGGGCGGGCGGCGCGGGCCTGAGCGCCTTCGGCGAGGAGGTCGTACGGGAGATGAACCGGCTCGGCGTCCTCGCCGATCTGTCCGGGGCGCCGGAGGAGACCGCGCGGCGGGTGCTCTCGGTGTCCAGGGCGCCGGTCCTGTTCACCCGGTCCGGGGCGCGGGCGCTGCGCGAGCACCCGGCGAACCTCAGCGACGACCTGCTCGCCGCCGTGGGCGCGGCCAAGGGCCTGTGTCTGGTGCCGCTCTCGGCCGAGCAGACGGGGACCTCGGTGCGGGACGTCGTGAGCCATCTGGAGCACGTGCGCCGGGTCGCGGGCCCTGAGTGCGTCGGGATCGCCGGGACGTACGACACCACGGCCGCGCACCCCGCGGAGCTCGACGACGCCTCGTGCTACCCGCGGCTCGTCGCCGAGCTGCTCGGGCAGGGCTGGAGCGACGCCGAGATCGGGGCGCTCACCTGGGGCAACGTACAACGCGCGCTGCGCGGGGCGGACTTCACGGCCCGGGCGGCCCGGGAGCGCCGGGAGGCGTCGACGGCGACGATCACCCGTCTCGACGGCTAGCCGGGCCGGCGACGGGCGGGCGTCAGGCCGCCGGGCGGCCCATGGCCCGGTAGGTCCAGCCGGCGGCGCGCCAGCGCTCCGGGTCGAGGGCGTTGCGGCCGTCGAGCAGGACCCGGTGGCCCGCGACGGCGCCGAGCGCCTCGGGGTCGAGGTCGCGGAACTCCCGCCACTCCGTGAGGTGGAGGACGACGTCGGCGCCGCGGACGGCCTCCTCGGCGGACGCGGCGTACCCGAGCGTCGGGAAGAGGCGGCGGGCGTTGTCCATGCCCTTGGGGTCGTAGACGGTGACCTGGCCGCCCTGGAGGTGGATCTGCCCGGCCACGTTCAGGGCGGGCGAGTCGCGCACGTCGTCCGAGTCCGGCTTGAACGTCGCGCCGAGCACGGCCACCCGCTTGCCCAGGAAGGAGCCGCCGCCGACGGCCTCGCGGGCCAGCTCCACCATGTGCCCGCGGCGGCGCATGTTGATGGAGTCGACCTCGCGCAGGAAGGTGAGGGCCTGGTCGGCGCCCAGTTCACCGGCGCGCGCCATGAACGCGCGGATGTCCTTGGGCAGGCAGCCGCCGCCGAAGCCGATCCCGGCGCGCAGGAACTTGGCGCCGATGCGGTCGTCGTAGCCGAGGGCCTCGGCCAGCTTCACCACGTCGCCGCCCGCGGCCTCGCACACCTCGGCCATGGCGTTGATGAAGGAGATCTTCGTGGCGAGGAAGGAGTTGGCCGCCGTCTTCACGAGTTCGGCCGTCGGGAAGTCCGTCACGACGAAGGGCGCGCCCTCGGTGACCGGCTTCGCGTACACGTCGCGCAGCAGCTTCTCGGCCCGCTCGCTGTCCACGCCGACCACGATCCGGTCCGGGTGCAGCGTGTCGTTCACGGCGAAGCCCTCGCGCAGGAACTCCGGGTTCCACGCCAGTTCGGCGCCCTCGGGCAGCAGCGCGGCCAGGCGCTGCGCCGAGCCGACCGGCACCGTCGACTTGCCGACGACGAGCGCGCCCGGCTTCAGGTGCGGGGCGAGGGAGGCGAACGCGGCGTCGACGTAGCTCATGTCGCACGCGTACTCGCCGTGCTTCTGGGGGGTGTTGACGCAGACGAAGTGGACGTCGCCGAACGCCGCGGCCTCGGCGAAGTCCATCGTGAAGCGCAGCCGGCCGCTCGACCCCTCGATCCCGGCGACGTGGCGGCGCAGCAGCTCTTCGAGGCCGGGCTCGTACATGGGGACCTCGCCCCGTGTGAGCATCTCGATCTTCTCGGGCACGACGTCGAGTCCGAGGACCTCGAAGCCGAGCTCCGCCATGGCCGCGGCGTGCGTGGCGCCGAGGTAGCCGGTGCCGATCACGGTGATCTTCAGGGCCATGAGGTGCTCCAGGGGTGTACTGGCCGGGGTGCGCTGCCCGAGCATAGTCGGGCCGCGGTCAGGCGTGCCGGGGGCTCTCACCGGGCACGATTCCCCCTGTCGTCAAGCTCACGTACCGGTGGCGCGGGCGGCACCCTAAACTTCGGGTACCCATCGTGTTACTTAACGGTAATTAGCAAGGGTGACTAGCGTCCACAGCGTCCTTGGAGCGTGAGAGACCTTGGCCGGATCGGCTGACTTCGACCTGTACCGCCCGTCCGAGGAGCACGACATGCTCCGCGACACGATCCGCTCGCTCGCCGAGTCGAAGATCGGGCCGTTCGCCGCCGCCGTGGACGAGGAGGCCCGCTTCCCGCAGGAGGCCCTGGACGCCCTGCGCGCCGCCGACCTGCACGCCGTGCACGTCCCCGAGAGCTACGGCGGCGCGGGCGCCGACGCGCTCGCCACGGTCATCGTGATCGAGGAGGTGGCCCGCGTCTGCGCGTCGTCCTCCCTCATCCCGGCCGTGAACAAGCTGGGCTCGCTGCCCGTGATCCTCTCCGGGTCCGAGGAGCTGAAGAAGAAGTACATGACGCCGCTGGCCAAGGGCGACGGCATGTTCTCGTACTGCCTCTCGGAGCCGGACGCGGGCTCGGACGCGGCGGGCATGAAGACGAAGGCCGTGCGCGACGGCGACTTCTACGTCCTGAACGGCGTGAAGCGCTGGATCACCAACGCGGGCGTCTCCGACTACTACACGGTCATGGCCGTCACCGACCCCGAGAAGCGGTCCAAGGGCATCAGCGCCTTCGTCGTGGAGAAGGGCGACGAGGGCGTCTCCTTCGGCGCCCCGGAGAAGAAGCTCGGCATCAAGGGCTCGCCCACCCGCGAGGTCTACCTGGACAACGTCCGCATCCCCGCCGACCGCATGATCGGCGAGGAGGGCACGGGCTTCGCCACGGCGATGAAGACGCTCGACCACACCCGCATCACCATCGCCGCCCAGGCCCTCGGCATCGCCCAGGGCGCCCTCGACTACGCCAAGGGCTACGTCCAGGAGCGCAAGCAGTTCGGCAAGCCGATCGCCGACTTCCAGGGCGTCCAGTTCATGCTCGCCGACATGGCGATGAAGATCTCCGCCGCCCGC
The DNA here is from genome assembly GCF_008704795.1 of Streptomyces spectabilis. NCBI lineage: Bacteria > Bacillati > Actinomycetota > Actinomycetes > Kitasatosporales > Streptomycetaceae > Streptomyces > Streptomyces spectabilis. Next base: position 4,185,571 of record NZ_CP023690.1, read on the forward strand.
GCCCTGACCTACCAGGCCGCGGCCGCGTCCGAGCGCGGCGACGCCGACCTCACCTACCTCGGCGCCGCGGCCAAGTGCTTCGCCTCCGACATCGCCATGGAGGTCACCACGGACGCCGTCCAGCTCCTCGGCGGCTACGGCTACACCCGTGACTACCCGGTCGAGCGCATGATGCGCGACGCCAAGATCACGCAGATCTACGAGGGCACGAACCAGGTCCAGCGGATCGTGATGGCGCGCAACCTGCCGTAGGGCGCTGCCGTCGCCCCCTTCCCGTGCGTGCGGGGAGGGGGCGATCACCTTTCGCGGGGCCGTCGCGTGTCAGGCGAAGAAGTCCGTCAGCTTCGCCGTCACCTGCTCCGGCTGCTCCTCGGGGAGGTAGTGGCCGCTGTCCGGGATCCGCTCGACGCGGACGTCCTTGGCGTGGCCGGGCAGGATGGCGCTCAGATACGCGTGGTTGCGGTCTCCCGCGAGTGCGAGGACGGGGGCGCCCACCCGGTCGTACGTCTCGAAGTCGTCGATGTCCTGCCGAAACGTCTGGTACCAGGCGTTGCCCGCGCGGACCGCGTCGGGCGTGGCGTAGGCCGCGGCGTACACCGCCCGGGAGCGCTCGTCGATCGAGGACTGGTCCTTGAGCATGTAGCCGAAGAGCCAGTCGACGAGGAGGCGGGACCGGCCGTCGAGCAGCTGCTCCGGCAACCCCTTGACCTGGTTGAACGCGAACCACCACAGGTATATGCCGGGAGCGGTCTCCCAGTCGGTCCCGGCGTCGACCGCCGGCAGCAGGGTCAGCTCCCGCAGGGTCGGGTCGGGGTGCGCCACGTCCAGGAGGGCCAGCTTGCGGGTGGCCTCGGGGTGGTTGGCGGCGAAGGCGTGGGCGACCATCGCGCCGATGTCGTGCCCGGCGATGTGCACGCGGCCGTGGCCGAGGTGGCGGACCAGCTCGTACACGTCCTGAGCCATCGTCTTCTTGTCGTAGCCGGACTCGGGCTTCGCCGAGCCGCCCATGCCGCGCAGGTCCACGGCGATGACCCGGTAGCGGCGCGCGAGGGCCGGCATGACCTTGTGGAACTGCCACCAGGTCTGCGGCCAGCCGCCGAGCAGGACGAGCGGGTCGCCGCTGCCGCCCGCCACGTAGTGCAGCCGGACGCCGTTCACCTCGGCGTGCGCGCTGGTGAAGTCGCCCTCCAGGGAGCGGGCCAGCTCCTCGTCGGTGGGCACGGTGTTTACGGTGTCGGACATGACGTCGTCTCCTCGGAGCATTGCGGATCGCAGTTTTGGACTGGTCAGTTCATAACCTCTGCGAGGACGGTAACCCATGTGGACCGACCGTTCAAGAATGATGGACGACGAAGGGGCGCGGCCCGAGAGCCGCGCCCCTGCTGTCCGTTGACGCCCCGTCAGCCGTCGAGCTGCTCCAGGGTCGCGATCGACGGGCCCCTGCGGGCCTGCGCGTCGCGGGCCACGTCCTCCGCCGCGCCCAGCACCCGGACCGCGTTCTGCCAGGTCAGCTTGGAGAGGTCGGGCTCGGACCAGCCGCGGTCGAGGAGCTCCGCGACGAGGTTCGGATAGCCGGAGACGTCGTCGAGGCCGGACGGGGTGAACGCCGTGCCGTCGAAGTCCCCGCCGATGCCGATGTGGTCGATGCCCGCGACCTCGCGCATGTGGTCGAGGTGGTCGGCCACGGTCGCCGCGGTGGCGACGGGCCGCGGGTGCGACTCCTCGAAGGCCGCGTGCACCTTCATGGCCTCCGGAGTGGTGTCCAGGTGGTGGAAGCCGTGCGCCCGCATGTTGTCGTCGGCCGCGACGGTCCAGTCCGCCGCCGCCCGCAGGACGAACTTCGGGACGAAGGTCGCCATCGCCATGCCGCCGTTCGCGGGCAGCCGCTCCAGGACGTCGTCCGGGACGTTGCGCGGGTGGTCGCACACCGCGCGCGCCGAGGAGTGCGAGAAGACCACCGGCGCCTCGGAGGTGTCCAGGGCCGCCCGCATCGTCGTCGCCGCCACGTGCGAGAGGTCCACCAGCATGCCGAGGCGGTTCATCTCGCGGACCACCTCGTGGCCGAACGCGGACAGGCCGCCGACGCCCGGGGCGTCCGTCGCCGAGTCCGCCCAGGCGATGTTGTCGTTGTGCGTCAGCGTCATGTAGCGCACGCCGAGCGCGTACAACGCCCGCAGCGTGGCGAGGGAGTTGTTGATCGAGTGGCCGCCCTCGGCGCCCATCAGGGACGCGATGCGGCCCTCCGCGCGGGCCGCCTCCATGTCGGCGGCGGTCAGCGCGCGGCGCAGCTCGGCCGGATGGCGGTCGAGCAGCCGCCGCACGCAGTCGATCTGTTCGAGCGTCGCGCTGACCGCGTCGTCGCCCGCCATGTCGGTGCGCACGTACACCGACCAGTACTGCGCGCCGACGCCGCCCGCGCGCAGCCGGGCCAGGTCGGTGTGGAGCCGGCCCGCCTGGTCGGCGGCGATGTCCAGGCGGTCGAGGTCGTACCCGGCCTTCTCGCGCAGCGCCCACGGCAGGTCGTTGTGACCGTCCACGACGGGGAACTCGGCGAGCAGGGCACGGGCCCGGTCCAGGGAGTCGAGCAGCTTCGTCATGCGGCCACTGTTCCCTCGAACGCCCGCGCTGTCACGGGGGTCACTTCCCGAAGCCGAAGCCGGAGCCCGCGCCCTCGACCTTGGCGCGCAGGCGCTTGCCCTTCTCGCTGGCCTGGTCGTTCAGCTCCTGCTGGAACTCCCGCATCCGGCCGAGGAGTTCGGAGTCGTGCGCGGCGAGCATCCGGGCGGCGAGCAGGCCCGCGTTGCGCGCGCCGCCCACCGAGACCGTCGCGACCGGCACGCCCGCGGGCATCTGCACGATGGAGAGCAGGGAGTCCATGCCGTCGAGGTACTTCAGTGGGACCGGGACGCCGATCACGGGCAGCGGGGTCACCGACGCCAGCATGCCGGGCAGGTGCGCGGCGCCGCCCGCGCCCGCGATGATCGCCTTCAGACCGCGCTCCGCGGCCTGCTCGCCGTACGCGATCATCTCGCGCGGCATGCGGTGCGCGGACACCACGTCCACCTCGTACGCGATCTCGAACTCGTCGAGGGCCTTGGCGGCGGCCTCCATGACGGGCCAGTCGGAGTCCGAACCCATGACGATGCCGACGACGGGACTGCTCACGGAAGTGCTCATTCGGTGATCGTTCCTCGGAGGTAGCCGGCAGCGTGACGGGCGCGGTCGAGGACCTCGTCCAGGTCGTCGCCGTAGGTGTTGACGTGTCCGACCTTGCGGCCGGGCTTCACGTCCTTTCCGTACATGTGGATCTTGAGCTGCGGGTCGCGCGCCATGCAGTGCAGGTACGCGGTGTACATGTCGGGGTAGTCGCCGCCCAGGACGTTCGCCATGACCGTCCACTTCGCGCGCGGGCGCGGGTCGCCGAGGGGCAGGTCGAGGACCGCCCGGACGTGGTTGGCGAACTGGGAGGTCACGGCGCCGTCCTGGCTCCAGTGGCCGGAATTGTGCGGTCGCATCGCCAGCTCGTTGACCAGGACGCGGCCGTCGCGGGTCTCGAACAGCTCGACGGCGAGATGCCCGACCACACCCAGCTCCTGGGCCACGCGCAGGGCCAGCTCCTGGGCCTGACCGGCCAGTTCGTCGCTGAGGTCGGGGGCGGGCGCGATCACGGTGTCGCAGACGCCGTCGACCTGCCGGGACTCCACGACCGGGTACGCGACGGCCTGGCCGTGCGGCGAGCGCACGACGTTCGCCGCCAGCTCCCTGGCGAAGTCCACCATCTCCTCGGCGAGGACCGGCACACCCGCGCGGAACGGCTCGGCGGCGTCGGCGGCGGAGCGCACGACCCAGACGCCCTTGCCGTCGTACCCGCCGCGCACGGTCTTCAGGATGACCGGGAATCCGTCACCCTCCGTACCCTCCGGGGCCCCCTCCGCCGCGAAGGCCACGACGTCCGCCGGGTCCTTCACGATGCGGTGGCGGGGGCAGGGCACCCCGAGATCGTCCAGCTTCGCGCGCATCACCCCCTTGTCCTGGGCGTGCACCAACGCGTCGGGCCCCGGGCGCACGGGGATGCCGTCCGCCTCCAGGGCCCGTAGATGCTCGGTGGGTACATGTTCGTGATCGAAGGTGATCACGTCGCAGCCCCGCGCGAAGTCACGCAGCGTGTCCAGGTCGCGATAGTCGCCGATGACGACGTCGCTGACGACCTGCGCCGCGGAATCCTGCGGAGTGTCACTGAGGAGCTTGAACCTGATGCCTAGCGGGATGCCCGCCTCGTGGGTCATACGAGCGAGCTGCCCCCCGCCGACCATGCCGACTACCGGGAACGTCACACCCACAGGGTATCGGCCATCCGGGAACGGCCCGTTCCCGTGCTCCGGCGTCACAGGCGTGCCACGGAATCAGCGGCGTCCCCGCGCGCCGACCGGAGGTGCTGGTTAGCATGGCTGGGTTGACGCGACCGGGGAAACCGCAAACGAGGCGGCAGCGCGATCGGCACCACGGCACCACCGGCACGACCGGCCGGTACGACCGACGGACACCGACAACACGACCGATGGACACCAAACACGGGGGCTGGGGCGACCAACCATGACGGACCGCGGCGCACTGCGGGTGCGACTGGACCAGCTCACGCGGGAAGTGGCCAAGTTCGGGGCCGTGGGCGCGGTGGGGACGCTCGTCAACTTCGCCGTCTTCAACCTCGTGCGCCACGTCACCGACCTCCAGGTGGTGCGCGCCAGCGTGATCGCGACGGTGGTCGCGATCTGCTTCAACTACGTGGGGTTCCGCTACTTCACCTACCGTGACCGGGACAAGAGCGGCCGCACCAAGGAGCTGACGCTCTTCCTGCTGTTCAGCGTCGTCGGCCTGGTGATCGAGAACGGCGTCCTGTACGTCGCGACGTACGGGTTCGACTGGGACAGCAAGCTCCAGACGAACGTCTTCAAGTTCGTCGGCATGGGCATCGCCACGCTGTTCCGCTTCTGGTCGTACCGCACCTGGGTGTTCCGGGCCCTGCCCGCGCGCGCGGCGGTCGCGGATGCCGAATCGTTCCTGGAGGGCGCCCAGGGCGCCGACGACGGCCGGGAGCCCGCGTCGGGCGGGCGGCGCCCGGCCTGACCCGCGCCGGCAGGAGCCCGTGCGGCGGCGTGCTCAGCGCACGGTCTCGCCCTCGTGGCGGTCCTCCCGGTGGACCGGCGTACGGGACAGGAACAGGCCGAACACCGGCGGCTTCGCCTGGAGCATCTCCAGACGGCCCCCGTCCGCTTCGGCCAGATCCCGGGCCACGGCGAGGCCGATCCCTGTCGAATTGCGGCCGCTGATGGTGCGCTCGAAGATCCGCGCGCCGAGGTCGGCGGGCACGCCCGGGCCGCTGTCCGTGACCTCGATGACGGCCTGGTTGCCGGTGACGCGGGTGCGCAGGGCCACGGTGCCGCCGCCGTGCATCAGGGAGTTCTCGATCAGCGCCGCCAGGACCTGGGCGACCGCGCCCGGGGTGCCGACCGCCTGGAGGTGGCGCTTGCCGGAGCTGACGATGGCGCGGCCCGAGCTGCGGTAGGCGGGGCGCCACTCCTCCAGCTGCTGCTTGATCACCTCGTCCAGGTCGAAGGAGACCGCGGAGCCGGTGCGGGGGTCGCGGGAGTTGGTGAGCAGCCGCTCCACCACGTCGGTGAGCCGCTCCACCTGCGTCAGGGCGATCGTCGCCTCCTCCTTCACCGTGTCCAGGTCGTCGGTGACGGCGACCTCCTCCAAGCGCATGGACAGGGCGGTCAGCGGGGTGCGCAGCTGGTGCGAGGCGTCGGCGGCGAGGCGGCGCTCGGCGGTGAGCATGCGGCCGATCCGCTCCGCGCTGGCGTCCAGGACGTCCGCGACCCGGTCCAGCTCCGGCACGCCGTAGCGGCGGTGGCGGGGGCGCGGGTCGCCCGAGCCCAGGCGCTCGGCGGTCTCCGCGAGGTCCGTGAGCGGGGACGCGAGGCGGTTCGCCTGGCGTACGGCGAGCAGGACCGCGGCCACGATGGCGAGCAGGGCGACGCCGCCGATGATCAGCAGGGTGCGGCCGACCTCCTGGGTGACGGCGGTGCGGGGCTCCTCGACGGTGACCTTCTCGCCCTCCTCGCCGTCCTCCGTGGCGCGGATGACGTCGCCCGTGGGGCGGGTGCCGACCTCGATGGGGGCGCGGCCCGGGATGTCGATGCGGGCGTACCGCTCGGTGTCCACCTGCTCCCGCAGGATCGCCCCGCTGACCCGCTCGTCGCTGATCAGCCGGCTGTCCACGATGCTCGCGAGGCGGACGGCCTCGGAGTTCACGCGCTCCTGGGCGCTGTTGCTGATCGTGCGGGTCTCGACGATCACGAGTGAGACGCCGAAGACGGCGATCACTACGAGTACGACTGCGAGGGTCGAGTTGATGAGACGACGACGCACGGGGCCCTCCGGCCGGGCAGGGGGACGGACCTGACCAGTGTGCCCCGGCCCTGCCTGTCCCGGGCCCCGGGTCTGGCCTGGGCGGGGCCTCGGCTTCCGGTTGCTCGGCGCGCACCGTGCCCGGCCGCTGCCGCGGCGGGGCCTTTCCCACCCTCCCGCCCGAAACTCCCCGGCTGCGAAGGGCCGGCCCCGACGCGGAGCGCTGCCGGCCGGTGCCCGCGTGCCCCGGGTGGGGCGGGTGGGTGGGCCCGCCCCGGCCGGGAGAGCGCCTAAGACTTCTCGAAGCGGAAGCCGACTCCTCGGACCGTGGCGATGTAGCGGGGGTTCGCCGCGTCGTCGCCCAGCTTCTTGCGGAGCCAGGAGATGTGCATGTCGAGGGTCTTGGTGGAGGACCACCACGTCGTGTCCCAGACCTCGCGCATCAGCTGGTCCCGGGTGACGACCCGGCCCGCGTCCCGGACGAGTACGCGCAGGAGGTCGAACTCCTTCGCCGTGAGCTGGAGCTCCTCCTCGCCCATCCAGGCCCGGTGCGACTCGACGTCGATCCGCACCCCGTGTGTGGCGGGCGGCTGCGCCGGCTCCGTGGCGCCGCGCCGCAGCAGGGCCCGGACCCGGGCGAGCAGCTCGGCGAGGCGGAACGGCTTGGTGACGTAGTCGTCGGCGCCCGCGTCGAGCCCGACGACCGTGTCGACCTCGTCGGCTCGCGCGGTCAGGATGAGGATCGGCACCGTGTGCCCCTCGGCCCGCAGCCGCCTCGCGACCTCAAGGCCGTCCATGCCGGGCAGGCCCAGGTCGAGCACGACCAGGTCCACGCTGCCCTGCAGCCCGGCGTCGAGGGCGGCGGGACCGTCCTCGCGCACTTCGACCTCGTAGCCCTCGCGGCGCAGTGCGCGGGCCAGCGGCTCCGAGATGGACGCGTCGTCCTCGGCGAGCAGTACACGGGTCATGGGGTGATGGTAGTCCGCTGCGGACGGCCGTCGAGGGGTGATCGCCGGGTGCGGGCGCGGCACCCGCCGAGGGACCGTCCGGGGTGACTCCCCAGGACCGGAAGATCACAATCCAGGATGCGATCCTTGGATACAACTAGTGGACACCTTGGAATGTGTTCCATTGGTTCCTTGGTCACCTGTGATCCATGTCTCAAGTCCTTCCAAATCGCGCTCTGTCGTGGCGTATGGTGGCGAGACGCCTGTAGCACTACTCAAGGACCTTTGGCCCGCTATTGCGCGCCAAGGGTCTCTTCTGTGTGTGGGCTGGTGATCACCAGCCTGAAGCAATGACCTGTGGTCGGGCCCCGCTCGCGAAGATGCGTCCGGGGTGTGGATCTCGGTGTCGCCGTCTCTCGTGCTCCGCCCAGCGGACCGGATCCCCTCGCAGGCGTGGGGGGTGGACGGCCCGGCGCCGGTGCCGACCGCCCCCACCGGGCGCGCCCACGGCGGCTTTTCGTCACGCGCGTCCCGTACACCACGAGGATCGACCCATGGCGTCCAGCCTGACGAAGGACTCGGCCAGCACTCCTGGCTCCGAGAAGACCTTCTTCGGCCACCCCCGCGGCCTGGCCACTCTCTTCATGACCGAGATGTGGGAGCGCTTCAGCTTCTACGGCATGAAGGCCCTGCTCCCCTTGTACCTGGTCGCGCCCGGCGGCATGGACATGAATGCCGCCACAGCCACGGCGATCTTCTCGATCTACATGGCGATGGTCTATCTGCTCGCCCTGCCGGGCGGCTGGTTCGCGGACCGCCTCTGGGGCCCGCGCAAGACGATCACGATAGCCGCTCTGGTGATCATGCTCGGTCACCTCACGCTCGCGCTGCCGGGCCAGGCGATGTTCTTCCTCGGCCTGGTGTTCGTGGCGATCGGCTCCGGCCTCCTGAAGGCCAACATCTCCACGATGGTCGGCCACCTCTACAACGGCCCGGACGACCCGCGCCGCGACGGTGGCTTCACGGTCTTCTACATCGGCATCAACCTCGGTGCCTTCTTCGCCCCGCTGGCCATCGGCACCGTCGGCGAGAAGGTCAACTGGCACCTCGGCTTCGCCATCGCCGCCTTCGGCATGGGCCTCGGCCTGATCCAGTTCCTGCTCGGCGGCCGCCACCTGAGCCCGCAGAGCAGCGTCGTGCCGAAGCCGGTGCCGCGCGCCGAGCTGATGGGCCTGGTCCGCAAGGCCATGCTCTGGATCATCGCCGCCGTCGTCTTCTACGGCGTCGCCGTCGCCACGGACGTCTACACCCTGAACTGGGCCATCGTCCCGATCACGGTCTCCGGTCTGCTCATCCCGATCTGGGTGCTCACCAAGATCAAGCGCGACAAGTCGCTGAACGACACCGAGCAGTCCAAGATGACGGCGTACATCTGGTTCTTCGTGGCCGCCGCGATCTTCTGGATGATCTACGACCAGGGCGCGTCCACCGTGGCCCTGTTCGGCAAGAACTCCACGGACACCTCGATCTTCGGCTTCGACTTCCCGGTCTCCTGGTTCCAGTCGGTCAACCCGGTCCTCATCATGGCGATGGCCCCGGTCGTCGCCTGGATCTGGCTGGCGCTCAACCGGCGCGGCCAGGAGCCGAACTCGGTCGTGAAGTTCGCCTCCGGTCTCTTCCTGGTCGGCATCTCCTTCTTCGTCTTCCTCATCCCGCTGTCCATGGCGGGCGACGGCGACAAGGTCGGCGCGTACTGGATCGTCGCGATCTACTTCGTCCACACCATCGGTGAGCTGTGCGTCTCCCCCGTCGGTCTGTCGGTCACCACGAAGATGGCCCCGGAGAAGTACGCCTCGCAGATGCTGGGCGTCTGGTTCCTCGCCGTCACCGCCGGTGACTGCACCACGGGTCTGCTGTCCATCGCGGGCGTCGACCTGAACAAGTCGGGCGTGGTCGCCATGGAGGCCACGATGGCGATCATCGCGGCCGTCGCGGTGTTCATGTACCGCAAGAAGGTCAAGGCGCTGATGGGCGACGTCCACTAGCCGCGCCCACCCCGCGTACGAACTGAGGGCCGCCGCACCACCCGGTGCGGTGGCCCTCGGGCTTTCCCCGGGCGGCGCGGGCCCGCCCGGTGCAGCATCGGGCCATGACCGTACGTCGTACGCTCCTGGCGCTCGCCCTGTGCGGCACGCTCCTGTCGTCCAGCGCGGCCGCCGAGGCCTCGCACACGCCCGCCCGCGAGCAGCCGGGACGCGCGTACTCCTACGGCCCGCACCCGCGCCAGACGGTGACCGTGTACGGCGCCCGCGGCCCGGCCCTCGTGGTCCTGCACGGCGGCTCCTGGGCGCGGGACACCGACTGGAGCGGTCCGGCCCGGTGGTTCGCCGCGCGCGGCTTCACCGTGTACGAGGCCGACTACCGGCTCTCGTCGGACGCCGTGTGGTCCGCGCAGCGCGCCGACGTCCTGGCCGCGCTGCGCTGGGTCGCCCGCCGCGAGGGACCGGGCGCCGCCCGGCCGCTGCTCCTCGGCTCGTCGGCGGGCGGGCACCTCGCGGTGAGCGTCGGGGCGTACGGCGACGGGCGCGCCTACACCCGGGGCGTGGTCGCCCTCTCCCCCGTCGCCTCGCCGTACCGGGCCTGGCGCGACGGCACCGCGCCCGGCGCCCCGGCTCAGCGGCGGGCGCTCGCGCGGGCGGCGAAACGTCTCGCCGGCTGCGATCCGGACCGCGCCGGGCGGGTGTGCTGGGAGCGGTGGGGCGATCTGGCGGCCGCCTCGCACGCGTCGGGCGCGCGGGACGCGCCGCTGTACCTGGTGCACTCGGAGGGCGACTTCGTGCCGCCCGCGCACTCCGCCGACCTCGCCGCGGCCCAGCGCCGCGCGGGTCTGCGGGACGTGACCGTGCGCACCCTGCCGGGCGCGTCGCACGGTGGCCCGCTCCTCAAGGAACGGGGGCTCGCCGCCGATGTGCTGCGCTGGCTGCGGGACCACGCCCGGACGTCCCGCGACAACTGACCGCTGAGTGTGGCTGGTCGCGCAGTTCCCCGCGCCCCTTCGGGGCGCTCGGTGCGGCCGCCTGCGGCCTCGGGGCGGGAACGTGAACACCGCGCCGCCCGGCGGAGCCGCCCGTCGTACCTCCCGAAGTGCCGCCGCTGTCGCCGCCGCCGGAGGTCGTACCGCCGCCGTCGGTCGCCTTAATGGTCGCGGCGGCCTTCACGGTCGCCGACCGTGGCGGTGCCGGTCGGCGGGACGGTGTCCTCGTCACGGCTTTCCCTTCGTCGGAGGGCCGTTGTCGGACGGTGCGGAGAGCTGTCCCGCCGGGGCGCCCGGATCGGTGTCCGGGGTGAACCACGGCAGGCCGGTGGACCCGGTGTCCCGGGAGGTGTGCGCGGCGTCGCCGGGGGCGGTGTCCGTCCTCCTGAGCAGCGCCGCCCTGGCGAGCAGGGCGTTCTTGGTGAGCCTCGTGACGCCGGGCAGGGCCCCGCCGACGCGCCGCGTGCGGTGGCGGCCCGGCGGGCGGGTGCGCCCCTTGGCGGGACGGAGCCGGTCGACGGCCACCATGCCGACGCGGAAGACGGCCGCGGGCACGACGAGGGCGAGCAGCACCCAGAACAGGGTCACGCCCCACGGCCGCCCCACGCCCCACGGCTGCTCGGCGAGGACCTCGCTGCCGTACCGGAGCGAGACCAGATAGTCGCCGTGGGCGCCCGCGGGCAGCTCGACCGAGAGCCTGACCCTGGCCTTCGCGCCGGGCGCGATGGTGCCGCGCCACTGCTGCTCCTCCCACTGCGGGGCGAACACGCCGTGGGAGGTGCCGACCTGGAAGACGGGGTCCTTGACCGGCGCGGTGCCCATGTTGCCGACGGTGACGACCAGGTGCCGCGACGGCGGTGAGCCGAACCACGTCAGGAGGCCGCTCGACCCGTCGAGGCGGGTGTCCGCGACCACAGCGAGACGGCCACCGCGCGGCTTCGACAGCGGCTTCACCGGGTGCCCCGCGACCGTGAACGCCGCGTCCACGGCGGCCTTCTCACCGGTCACCGTGGCGACGTGCACGACGCACGGGCAGGGCGCGGGCGGCTCGGCGACGGGCAGCCGCTTGCGGAACGTGCCGTCGCCGCCGGTGGTGACGGCACGGCCCTCGGCGTTGGCGCAGGAGTTGGTGCCGCCCGGCACGCCCGCGGCGGGCGTGCCCTGTCCGCAGACGAGCATCATGAGCAGCGCGCGGGGCCGCCACCCCTTGCCGGTCACGGTGACCGAGCCGCCGGTCCCCGCCTGGGACTTGGAGAGCGTGACCGCCGGCTTCGGCTCCGCCGCGGCCCCGGCGCCCGGGGCGGCTCCGAGCAGGGCGAAGGCCAGGGCCAGTGCCAGGGCCACGGCGCAGCCGCGCGGCCACGTCCGCTGTACGTTCACGGCTTGCCTCCCGTCCCCGTGGCCGCAGGATCCCGCTGCGCCGCCGCCTCCGTCGCTGCCGATTCCGCCTCCGGTAGGCGGGCTCGGCGTCTCCTGCGGCGTACGACGTGCCGAACGGCGAACCCCGCGGCGACGCCCGCGGCGACGGCGCCCGCGCCCGCCCCCGCGACGGCGGGCCAGGGCACGAGGCGCGCGGACGCGGACCCCTCGGCCCTGACCCCGCCCGCCGCCGTGACCGTCAGGCGCACGTCGACGACGTCGAACGACGGCACGCCGGACCACGGCTCGCTCAGCGCGACCCGGCTCCCGGGCGCCACCCGCGCGGGCACCCGGTGCGGCGCGCGGTCGAGCAGCTCCCCGAAGACGCCGTCGGCCCGCACCGCGACGCGCGGCGCGAGCTCCGTGTTGCCCCGGTTCACCAGCTCGTACGTGATCCGCCCCGCGTCCGCGTCGAGGCGTACGCGCTCCACGGTCAGGGCGGCGAGGGCGGGCCCGGCCACCCGGAGCCGCAGGGGCACCCGGGCGTCCACGGCGCCGCCGCGCGCGACGACCGCGCCCGAGCGGTCGCCCGGCGCGACCCCCTTCGGCACCGCCACCGTGAACGGCACGTCGGCGCGCGTGCGCGGCGGGACCGTCACCTTCCGCCGGGCGAACGCGAACCACTTGTCCATGCCGCCGGGGCCCGTCCCGCGCAGCGTCACCGTGCGGGGCTCGGTGCTCCGGTTCGTGACGGACACCTTGTCCTCGAGGACGGCACCGGGGGCGCCCTCCGCGTACAGGGAGGGCCGCCCGGAGCCCGCGGGCGCGAGCGACCAGGCGCCGTCGGCCGCGTGGGCGAGCGGCGCGGCGCCGCACGCGAGCAGCGCGACGCCCGCGCCGAGCGCCCGCGTGGCCCGCATCGCCCGTGTCCCCGCCCTCAGCGCGGCGCCTGGTTGCGGCGCGTCAGCCACAGGACTCCGGCCGCGCCCGCGAGCAGCACCGTGCCGCCGAGCGTGCCGAGCGCGATCGCGGAGTCGGCGGGCCCTGTCTGCGGCAGGTCCTCGCCGTCGGACGGCGTGCCCCGCGAGCCGTCGGACGTATCGCCGGAGCCAGAACCGGAGCCGGAGCCGGAGCCGGACTTGTCACCGGCGCCGGATCCCGAGTCCGCGCCGGAGCCGCCGCCCGACCCCGGGGCGGAGCCGCTGCCCTTCACGGTCAGGGTCAGCGACGGCTTCGGGTCGTTCCCGGGCGTGCACGTCGTCGTCGTACCGAGCGCCTTGATGGTGAGGACCCCGGCGGTGAAGGTGACCTTGCCGGACTTCTTGGGCGTGTAGGTGCCCGTCAGGGTGCTGATCTTGATGGGCGTGTTGGCCGGGATCGGCCCGGAGTTGGGCGGCCCGGACACCGGCACGGTGCCGCTCTCCGCGCCGCCGAGCTCGATGAGCGCGCTCGGCTTCATGGCGCCCTTGCCGAGCTCGACGGGGCTGGACGAGACGCCCTTCTGGAAGGACATCGTGAGCTTGTAGCCGCTGCCGCTCTTCACGCTCTTGATGTCGATCGGCGAGACGGCGCCCTTGTTCCCGATGGGCGTCTTGCACTGGTAGTCGACGTCCTGGACCTCGGCCCGTGCGACGGGTGCGGTCAACAGCAGCGCCGATCCGGCCAGGGCGGCGGTGAGTGCGAGCGCGGTGGGCTTCCTCTGGTACGGCACCTCGTTGTCCCCTCATGCCGGTGGCGAAATCCGTGCCGCGCGCACTGATTTGCTGACGGCACATCAGATCGGGCGCTCAAGGTACGCCGGGGACCTTGTCGAGGGAAGACAAAGGACGCGCCGGATCCGTGGAGATCCGGCGCGTCCTGTGAACCGTGGGTAACCCTTGCGGGCGCGGGCGCTAGCCCGGCGCCCCCAGCTCCGCCCACACCGTCTTGCCCGTCGCCCCGGGGGTCCGCACGACCCCCCAGTCCAGACAGAGCCGCTGCACGATGAACATGCCGTGCCCGCCGGGCCGCCCGGCCCGGTGCGGCGTGCGCGGCGCGGGCTGCCCCGCACCGCGGTCGGAGACCTCGATGCGCAGCACCTTCTTGCCGTTGTCGCAGGACAGCCAGAGCTCGTCGGGGCCCTCGGCGTGCAGGCAGGCGTTGGTCACCAGCTCGGAGACCACGAGCAGGACGTCCTCCGCCGCGGCACGCCGGTCGGCGGCGGCCGCGGGCAGCCAGCCCCAGGCGTGCAGCGCCTCGCGGGTGAAGTCCCGCGAGAGCGGCACCACGCCGCTCGCGCCGTCCAGGCTCAGCCTGCGGACCTGGCGGCCCCCGGACCCGGGGCCTGCCGCGTGCGCGGGAGCGTCCGCGACCGCGGCCTCCGGCTCCGGGCCACGGTCGCCCGGCGAGTAAGGCCGGGTGGCGCTCATCAGCACTTCACCTCACCGACAAGAGGACTCTGGACAAGTGACGGACCTCGGGAGCCCGACGGCGGGCCTGCTGCCCGCCCGGCCGCTCCTCGGCCGCTTGCCGTTTCTGACGTTTGATCCGACGTTGGTCTGCTGTGCGGTCCGGCGTCCGCCGGACGACGGCCGACTCCGGATTCAGGGTGACTTCTGCCCGGTCGAACCGGACGAACACCCATGGATTCGGTGGGAACCGTGTGACGCTGGTAACGCATTGATCACACAGCGGCAACTGACACATAACGCTTCACGTCATCCATCACATCGCCCCCCACACACCTCGTAATCCACTCGAAGAGAGGTCCGACTCAGTCAGCCAGCGCCGCTTCGAGCGTCTCGTGGACGGTGAAGACGGCGTCGGCCCCAGTGATCTCGAACACTCTGGCCACCACCGGCAGCATCCCGGCGAGATGCACCCCGCCCCCCGCGGCCTCGGCCTTGAGGCGGGCCCCGAGCAGCACGTTGAGACCCGTGGAATCACAGAACTCCAACCGTGAGCAGTCGACCACGAGGCGCGAGAAGCCCTCGTCGACGCAGCCCTCGAGCGGCTCGCGCAGCAGATCGGCGGTGTGGTGATCGAGCTCACCCGCCGGAGTCACGACGGCGCTGCGGCCCTCTTTTCGGACTTCGACCAGAAGTCGGCCCCTGTGTGCGCTGCCGACTGTCCCGCGGTCCATGCCGTCACTCTCTTCCGACCGTTGGGCTGTTACAGGCGCGCGCCGTGACGCGCGATGACGCCCCTGAACATTACGCCTTCCCTACGTTCCGGGGTACCCGAACATCCCCCTGAATTCGGACATTTCGCCACGCAACGCACTTGCGACTCCGCGCCGGAAGCGGGTAGGGGTAGAAGGGACACCACCCGACCCGGACGGCCATGGAGGCGCCGCACACCGCAGTGCACGTAGTGGCATCGGCAGCCATATGCCGAGAACGATGGAGGACACCATGTCACCCCGGCTCGACGAATCGCGTACTGACCAAGCGACGTCGACACCCCCGCCGAACCGCACCCGCACCACGATCCCCGGCCCCGCCGAAGAGGCGCTGCCGCCGGCCGCGACGGACCCGTCGCACACCGGTGAGCGGCCCGAGACACTCTCCGGGCTCCCCGAGATCCCCCCGTTCGACGAGGTGGGCCCCCTCGACGCGCGAGCCCTTTCCAAGACGCTCTTCGAGCGGCTCGACTCCCTCGAAGAAGGCACCCACGCCTACGCGTACGTACGCAACACCCTCGTCGAGCTCAATCTCGCCCTGGTGAAGTTCGCCGCCTCCCGGTTCCGCTCCCGCAGCGAGCCGATGGAGGACATCATCCAGGTCGGCACCATCGGCCTGATCAAGGCGATCGACCGCTTCGAGCTGAGCCGCGGCGTCGAGTTCCCCACCTTCGCGATGCCGACCATCGTCGGTGAGATCAAGCGCTTCTTCCGCGACACGTCGTGGTCGGTGCGCGTGCCGCGACGGCTCCAGGAGCTCCGCCTCGACCTCGCCAAGGCGGGCGACGAACTCGCGCAGCAGCTCGACCGCTCGCCGACGGTGGCCGAGCTCGCCGAGCGCCTCGGCATCTCGCACGACGAGGTCGTCGAGGGCATGGCGGCGTCCAACGCCTACACCGCGAGCTCGCTCGACGCGCAGCCCGAGGAGGACGACTCCGAAGGCGCGCTCGCCGACCGCATCGGCTACGAGGACCACGGCCTCGAAGGCATCGAGTACGTCGAGTCGCTGAAGCCGCTGATCGCCGACCTGCCGCCGCGGGACCGGAAGATCCTCTCCCTGCGGTTCGTGGCGAACATGACCCAGTCGGAGATCGGCGAGGAGCTGGGCATCTCCCAGATGCACGTCTCCCGTCTGCTGTCCCGCACCCTCGTGCGACTGCGCCGGGGCCTGACGGTCGAGGAGTAGGGGGCCGCCGCCGCGCCCTCGAACGCCGGACGCCGGACGGGCTGGATCGTGCCGCTCGCGGCAGAGTTCCAGCCCGTCCGGCGTTCGCCTCTCCTACGCCCGAACGGTCATGGCCAGCTTGTTCACCGCCCACAGGGCGATGCCGATGACGAGGAGCACGCCCGCGCGGATGTAGACCTCGGCGGGGCGGTCGGCGAGCGGGCTCGCCAGGACGAGCGCGGTGATCGCGCCGAGCACGGGCAGGACCGTCGGCGCGCGGAAGTGGTCGTGCGCCACGGGGTCCCGGCGCAGCACCAGGACGGCGACGTTGACGACGGCGAACACGCACAGGAGCAGGAACGCCGTGGTGTCGCCGAGCCCCTCGATCTCCCCGGTGGAGACCAGGCCGATGGCCAGCAGGGACACGAACGCGATGCCCACGACGGGCGTGCGGCGGCCGGCCAGGACGCGGCCCATGGCGCGCGGCAGGATGCGTTCGTTGGCCATGCCGTAGCAGAGGCGGGACGCCATCATGATGTTGATGAGGGCGGAGTTGGTGACCGCGAACAGGGCGATGAGCGCGAAGAGTTTGTGCGGGAAGTCGACGCCGCCCGCCTTCACGACCTCCAGGAGCGGGCCGCTGGAGCCCTCCAGGGTCTCGTAGTCCACGAGGAGCGAGGAGACCAGGGCGACCAGGACGTAGATGGTGCCGGTCACCGCCACGCCGATGAAGATCGCGCGCGGGAAGGTGCGGGTGGGGTCCTTGGTCTCCTCCGCCATGTTCACCGAGTCCTCGAAGCCGACGAAGGCGAAGAAGCCGAGCGCGGTGGCGCCGAGGACGCCGGTGAGCAGGGCGTATCCGGTGCCGCTCGCCTCGAACTCGGTGAGGCGCGACGGCTCCCCGTCCCCCGTGAGCACGGCCCACGCGCCGATCGCGAGGATGATCAGCAGGCCGGTCAGCTCGACCACCGTCAGGACGACGTTCGTCTTCACCGACTCCGACACGCCCCGCAGGTTCAGCGCGGCGAGGGCGAGGATGAACGCGATCGCCACGAGCGTCGGCGGCAGGGCGTCGTCGGTCAGCTCGCTCAGATAGTCCCCGCTGAAGGCGCGGGCGGCCGCGCTCGCGGACGACAGGCCCGAGCACATCACCATGAACGCGATGATGAAGGTCAGGAAGGGGACCTTGAAGGCCTTCTGGGTGTAGAGCGCGGCGCCCGCCGCCTTGGGGTACTTGCCGACCAGCTCCACGTACGACGCGGCCGTCAGGATCGCCACGACGAAGCCGATGAGGAAGGGCAGCCAGAGGGCGCCGCCCACCTTTCCCGCCACCTTGCCGGTGGTGGCGTAGATGCCGGTGCCGAGGATGTCGCCGATCACGAAGAGGATCAGCAGCTTGGGGCCGAGGACCCGGCGCAGGCCGGGCTCCTCCTCGGCCGGGTGTGTGGTGCTACCGCTCGTTCCTGAAGTCGTCACACGAGCCTCCCCCGAACGTGACCGGGCACTTGGGAAGGATCTCTTGCCCGGGACACGCCGCGACGATGCCGGAGTTGAGGAACATCAGAGCCCTCGGCGCGGCCCTCACAAGCCGTCCAGCGCGTCCGGCACGCCGCCGCCCGCCTCCGCGACCAGCTCCGCCACCGGCTGCGGCGCCCGCACGGTGGCGAACCGGACCGTGCCGTCCGCCCGCGCGGCGAAGCCGTGGATCCCGGGCCGCGGGAGGCTGTTGTACGAGTAGTGCTGGGCGAAGTAGTAGGCGCCGGTGTCCAGGGCCGCCACGTGGTCGCCCGCTTCCAGGCGTGGCAGCGGGTGGTCGGCGGCGAGCAGGTCGCCCGCGAAGCAGGCCGGGCCCGCGACGTCCTGGCCGACGGCGGGCCCCTGCTTGGGACGGCCCTTGGCGTCGTACGCGGCGAGCCGCAGCGGCCAGGACTCGGGCGCGTACACCGTGCGGGTCGCCACCTGGACGCCCGCGTGGGTCAGCGCGATGGGGCGCCCGCCCGCCTCCTTGACGTACTCGACGCGGGCCAGCAGCACCCCTTGTTTGGCGAGCAGCGAGCGGCCGAACTCGGTGACCAGGCCGTAGCGCCCGTCGAGCAGGCCGGGGACGCGCTCCTTGAGCAGGCGCGCGTAGGCGCCGTGGGTCGGATCCGCCTCGTCGGACGCGAAGTTGACGGGCAGTCCGCCGCCGATGTCGAGGGTGTCGACCTGGCGGCGCCCGGCGCGGGCGTTGATCTCCTCGGCGAGTTCGTACACCGCCGCGACGCCCCGTACGAGCAGGTCGAGGGGGATGCCCTGGGAGCCGGTGTGCGCGTGCACCCGGGTCAGCCAGGGCCGGTCGAGGTAGGCCCGCACGAGCCACTCGCGGGCGCCTTCGTCGCGCAGCGGCACACCGAACTTGGAGGTCGCGGTCGCCGTGGAGAGCGCGCCGATGGAGCCCGCGCCGACCTGCGGGTTCACCCGCACCCCGAGCGGCGCGCCGGTGGGCGCCGAGCGCACCAGGGCGTCGATGCGGGCCAGCTCCTGCGAGTTGTCGGCGTTGACGGCGATGCCGAGGGCGAGCGCCTCGCGCAGCTCGGCGGGGGTCTTGGCGGGCGAGTCGAGGACGGTGTGCGCGGGCGGCACCCCGGCGGCGCGGGCGAGGGCCAGCTCGCCCGGGCTCGCGACCTCGGCGCCGATGCCCTCCTCGCGCAGCAGCCGCAGGACGGGCACCAGGGGCGTCGCCTTCACCGCGAAGGCGTGCAGGACGGGGGTGCCGGGCGGGGTGACCCCGGCGAAGGCGGCGCGCAGGGCGGTGGCGGCGGCGCGGACGCCGGTGACGTCGATGAGGCCGGCGAGCGGGTTCTCGGGGCTGACGAGACCCTGCTCGATCGCGGCGCGCACGGCCTGGTCGCGGCGGGCGGCGGCCTCCGCGCCCGGGGGACTGGTGGGATCGACGGTGGGGCCGGGAACCGTCGCGTCGTCGAGGCTCATGTGATCCACACAATCACCCGAGCGCCGCGCCCGCTGGCCCTACGGTGCTATTGACTAGAGCTATTCATCGGCCGAGGATGTGAATAACAAGGTCACAGCCCGGAGGAGGCACCCGCCATGTCAGGACCCCGCCCCGTACGAGCGCCGCGCGGCACCGAACTGAGCGCCCTGGGATGGCAGCAGGAAGCCGCCCTCCGCATGCTCCAGAACAATCTCGACCCCGAGGTCGCCGAGCACCCCGACAAGCTCGTCGTCTACGGCGGCACCGGCAAGGCGGCCCGCGACTGGCGCTCCTTCGACGCGATGGTGCGCACCCTGAAGACGCTCAAGCAGGACGAGACGATGCTCGTCCAGTCCGGCCGCCCCGTCGGCGTCATGCAGACCCACGAGTGGGCGCCGCGCGTGCTCATCGCCAACTCCAACCTGGTCGGCGACTGGGCGAACTGGGAGGAGTTCCGCCGCCTGGAGGCCCTCGGCCTCACCATGTACGGCCAGATGACCGCCGGTTCCTGGATCTACATCGGCACCCAGGGCATCCTCCAGGGCACGTACGAGACGTTCGCCGCGGTCGCGGCGAAGAAGTTCGGCGGCACGCTCGCCGGGACCATCACCCTCACCGCCGGCCTCGGCGGCATGGGCGGCGCCCAGCCCCTCGCGGTCACCATGAACGACGGCGTCGCGATCTGTATCGACTGCGACCCGCGCGCCATCGAGCGCCGCATAGAGCACCGCTACCTCGACGTGAAGGCCGACTCCCTGGAGCACGCGCTCCAGCTCGCCACCGAGGCCCGCGACGCCCGCCGCCCGCTCTCCATCGGCCTGCTCGGCAACGCGGCGGAGCTGTTGCCGCGCATGCTCGCCGAGGGCGCCCCCGTCGACATCGTCACGGACCAGACGAGCGCCCACGACCCGCTCGCGTATCTGCCGGTCGGCGTCGACTTCGACGACATGGCCACGGCCGCCGAGAAGGACCCGGCGGGCTTCACGCAGCGCGCCCGCGAGTCCATGGCCCAGCACGTCGAGGCCATGGTCGGCTTCATGGACGCGGGCGCCGAGGTCTTCGACTACGGCAACTCCATCCGCGGCGAGGCCCAACTGGCGGGCTACGAGCGCGCGTTCGCCTTCCCCGGCTTCGTCCCCGCGTACATCCGGCCGCTGTTCTGCGAGGGCAAGGGCCCCTTCCGCTGGGCGGCCCTCTCCGGCGAGGCCTCGGACATCCACAAGACCGACAAGGCGATCCTCGACCTCTTCCCGGAGAACGAGTCGCTGCACCGCTGGATCAAGATGGCGGGCGAGCGCGTCCACTTCCAGGGCCTCCCGGCCCGCATCTGCTGGCTCGGCTACGGCGAGCGCGACAAGGCGGGCGAGCGCTTCAACGACATGGTGGCCTCCGGCGAGCTCCAGGCCCCGCTCGCGATCGGCCGCGACCACCTCGACTGCGGCTCGGTGGCATCGCCGTACCGCGAGACCGAGGGCATGCGCGACGGCTCCGACGCCATCGCCGACTGGCCCCTGCTGAACGCCATGGTCAACGTGGCCTCCGGCGCCTCCTGGGTCTCCCTGCACCACGGCGGCGGCGTCGGCATGGGCCGCTCCATCCACGCGGGCCAGGTCAGCGTCGCCGACGGTACGAAGCTGGCCGGTGAGAAGGTGCGCCGGGTCCTCACGAACGACCCCGGGATGGGGGTCATCCGGCACGTCGACGCGGGCTATGAGTCCGCGGACGCGGTGGCCGACGACCGGGGTGTGCGCATCCCCATGCGGGAGGGCGAGTGACCGCCACCGATCGGCCTGCGGCCTCGTCCTCAAACGCCGGACGGGCTGATTCCTTCCAGCGCATGTGGGCCGATCTGAGCCCCATCGGCCGCGATGCCGAAACGGGCGGCTACCGCCGCTACGCCTGGACCGGGGCCGACGCCGACTGCCGCACCTGGTTCCAGGAGCAGGCGGAGAGTCGCGGTCTGGCGTACGAGACGGACCGCAACGGCAACCAGTGGGCGTGGCTCGGCGACCCGGCCGCGGGGGACGCCGTCGTCACCGGCTCGCACCTGGACTCCGTCCCCGACGGCGGCGCCTTCGACGGTCCCCTCGGCGTCGTCTCCTCCTTCGCCGCGCTCGACGAACTCCGCGCCAGGGGCGTGGAGTTCACCCGCCCCCTCGCCCTCACCAACTTCGGTGACGAGGAGGGCGCCCGCTTCGGCCTTGCCTGCGTCGGCTCCCGGCTCACTGCCGGGCAGCTCACCAAGGAGCAGGCGTACGAGCTGCGCGACGGCGACGGCGTACGCCTTCCGGAGGCGATGGAGGCGGCCGGGTACGACCCGTCCGCGATCGGCCCCGACCCCGAGCGGCTCGCCGGGATCGGCGCGTTCGTGGAGCTGCACGTGGAGCAGGGCCGGGCCCTCGACCTGTCCGGCGACGAGGTCGGCATCGCCAGCGCCATCTGGCCGCACGGCCGCTGGCGCTTCGACTTCCGCGGCGAGGCCAACCACGCGGGCACCACCCGCCTCGTCGACCGCCGCGACCCGATGCTGAGCTACGCGGAGACGGTCCTCGCCGCCCGCCGCGAGGCGGAACTCGCGGGCGCGGTGGCCACGTTCGGCAAGATCTCCGTCGAACCGAACGGCGTCAACGCCATCCCGTCCCTGGTGCGCGGCTGGCTCGACTCGCGCGCCGCGGACCAGGACACCCTCGACACGGTGGTGACGGCCGTCGAGAAGGCCGCCCGCGAGTACGCGGACCGGCACGGCGTCGACCTCGCCGTCGTGCGCGAGTCGTTCACACCGGTCATCGAGTTCGAGCACGCGCTGCGCGACGAGCTGGGCGCGATCCTGCGCGGGCGGACCGGCCGCGAAGTGCCCGTGCTCGGCACCGGCGCCGGGCACGACGCGGGCATCCTCTCCGCGTCCGTGCCGACCGCCATGCTGTTCGTCCGCAACCCCACGGGCGTCTCGCACTCCCCCGCCGAGCACGCGGCGGAGGACGACTGCCTCGCCGGGGTGCGGGCGCTCGCCGACGTACTGGAGGGCCTGGCGTGCCGGTGACGCACACGTACTGGGCAGAGCAGGCCTGGCTCGATCCGGTCGTGGAGCCCGGCGTGGCGCTCGACGTGGGCGCGGACGGGCGGATCGCCGCCGTCCGCACCGGCGTCGAGGCCCCGCCGCCGGGCGCGACGGTCCTGCGCGGCCTGACGATCCCGGGCCTGGCGAACGCCCACTCCCACGCCTTCCACCGCGCGCTGCGCTCCACCGTGCAGGTCGGCAGCGGCACGTTCTGGACGTGGCGCGAGGTCATGTACTCCGTCGCCGACCGGCTCACGCCCGAGACGTACCACGAGCTCGCGCGAGCGGTGTACGCGGAGATGGCGCTCGCGGGCGTCACGGCCGTCGGCGAGTTCCACTATCTGCACCACGCGCCCGGCGGCAAGCGGTACGCCGACCCCAACGCCATGGGCGAGGCCCTGATCGCGGCTGCCGCCGACGCGGGCATCCGCATCACGCTGCTCGACACCGCGTACGTGGCCGCCGGGCTGCGCGACGCCACCGAGGGCGAGCCGCCCAACCACCACCAGCTGCGGTTCTCCGACGGCACGGCCGAGGCGTGGGCGGAGCGGGCCGCGCTGCTCAAGGACCGCGAGCACGCCCGGGTCGGCGCGGCCGTCCACTCCGTGCGGGCCGTGCCCGCGCGGCAGTTGGGCACGGTGGTGGAGTGGGCCGCCTCGCGGGGCGTCCCGCTGCACGTCCACCTCTCCGAGCAGACCGCCGAAAACGAGGCGTGCCTCGCCGTGCACGGGTGCACGCCCACGCGGCTGCTCGCCGACCACGGGGCGCTCGGCGCGCGCACGACGGGCGTCCACAACACGCACCTCACGGACGCCGACATCGCCCTCATCGGCGGCTCGGGCACCGGCACCTGTATGTGCCCCACCACCGAGCGGGACCTCGCCGACGGCATCGGGCCCGCGCCCGCCCTCCAGCGGGCGGGCAGCCCGCTGTCCCTCGGCAGCGACAGCCACGCCGTGATCGACCTCTTCGAGGAGGCGCGGGCGATGGAGCTGAACGAGCGGCTCCGCTCGCATACGCGCGGGCACTGGACCGCGGCGGCGCTCCTGCGGGCCGCGTCCGCCGACGGGCACGCGGCGCTCGGCTGGGCCGACGCCGGGGCCCTGGCGCCCGGCGCGCTCGCCGACTTCGCCACGGTCGCGCTCGACTCCGTGCGGACCGCGGGGGCCGCGGCGCGGCTCGGGGCGGAGGTGGCGGTGTTCGCGGCGAGCGCGGCGGACGTGCGGCACACCGTGGTCGGGGGCCGCCACGTGGTCCGCGACGGCGCCCACACCCTCCTCCCCGACGTGCCGTCGTCCCTGGCCCGAGCGGTGGCAGCCTTGCACTAGCCCTCGCGGCGCGCCCCGGACCCGCCCCTTCCCGAACAAGGGGGCTCCGCCCCCTTGGACCCCCTTTTCGGCGCTCCGCGCCTCGTCCTCAAACGCCGGACGGGCTGGGTCTTCCAGCCTCTCCGGCGTTTGAGGAGCGGGGGTCTGGGGGCGGAGCCCCCAGGTCGGGAAGGGGCGGGTCAGGGGCGCGCCGCGAGGGCACCACCCGCACCCACCCACGAACAGGACACACCCCCATGACCACCACCGTCATCCGCAACATCGGCAGCCTCGTCACCAACGACCCCGCCCTCGGCCAGGGCCCCCTCGGGCTCGTCGAGGACGCGGCCGTCGTCCTGGACGGCGAGGAGGTCGCCTGGGTGGGCCCGGGCGCGCAGGCCCCGGCGGCGGACGAGGCGTACGACGCCGAGGGCCGGGCGGCCCTGCCCGGCTTCGTGGACTCGCACTCCCACCTCCTCTTCGCCGGCGACCGCACCCAGGAGTTCAACGCCCGCATGGAGGGCCGCCCGTACGAGGCGGGCGGCATCCGCACCACCGTGGCGGCGACCCGCGCCGCACCGGACGAGGCCCTGGAGGCGAACCTCGCCCGCTACCTCGCCGAGGCCCTGCGCCAGGGCACGACGACGTTCGAGACGAAGTCGGGGTACGGCCTGACGACCGAGGACGAGGCCCGCGCCCTGCGCATCGCGCGGCGCCACACGGACGAGGTCACGTTCCTCGGCGCCCACATCGTGTCGCCGGACTTCGCCGCAGACCCGGCGGCGTACGTGGCCCTGGTGACGGGCGAGATGCTGGACGCCTGCGCCCCGCACGCCCGCTGGATCGACGTGTTCTGCGAGAAGGGCGCCTTCGACGGCGACCAGGCGCGGGCGATCCTGACGGCGGGGAAGGCCAGGGGTCTGCACCCACGCGTGCACGCCAACCAGCTCAGCTACGGCCCGGGCGTCCAGCTCGCCGTGGAGCTCGACGCCGCGAGCGCCGACCACTGCACGCACCTGACGGACGCCGACGTGGACGCCCTCGCCCACAGCGGCACGGTGGCCACGCTGCTTCCGGGCGCGGAGTTCTCCACGCGCGCCGAGTGGCCCGACGCCCGGCGGCTGCTCGACGCGGGCGCGACCGTCGCCCTGTCGACGGACTGCAACCCGGGCTCGTCGTTCACGTCGTCCGTGCCGTTCTGCGTCGCGCTCGCCGTACGGGACATGGGGATGACCCCCGACGAGGCGGTGTGGGCGGCCACCGCGGGCGGCGCGGCGGCGCTGCGCCGCACGGACGTCGGCCGGCTCTCCCCCGGAGCCCGCGCCGACCTGGCGCTCCTGGACGCGCCGAGCCATGTCCACCTGGCCTACCGGCCGGGCGTACCGCTCGTCTCCGCGGTCTGGCGGCGCGGCGCCCGCGTCGCCTGACGGAGCGGGCGCTACTCCACGAAGAGGCCCCGCTCCGCCGCCCCCGCGTCGAACTCCTCCAGGCGTGCCTGCGCGTCGGGCAGCGCGTCGCACATGGCCTCAAGGAGCGCCCGGCCGAGCAGCATCGGGGCGCAGGCCGTGTCGAAGGCGAGGCCGGTGCCGACGGCGGCGGGCAGCAGCAGGTCGGAGTGCGCGGCCACGGGCGCGAAGGCGGAGTCGGCGACGGTGACGACGGTCAGGCCCGCGCCCTGGGCGTGGGCCAGGGCGTCCACGGCCTCGCGCGGATGCCGGGGAAGGGCGAAGCACAGCAGCACGGTGGCCCCGGCGCGCACGGCCGCGTCCAGGCGGTCGGTGAGCATGGAGCCGCCCTCGTCGAGCAGCCGCACGTCGGGGTGGACCTTCGCGGCGAAGTACGAGAAGCCGTAGGCCTGGGAGGCGGCGGCGCGCAGGCCGAGGACCGGCAGGGGGCGCGAGGCGGCCAGGAGGCGGCCCGCGCGCTCGACGGGCGCGGGGTCGGCGAGGACCGCCGCGAGGTGGCGCAGGTTCTCGATCTCGGCCTCTACGGCCTGCTGGTACTCGTTCGCCTCGGCGTCCTCCGGCGCCTCGGCCGGGGCCACGTCGCGCAGGTGCCGCCGCAGGGCCGGGTAGCCGTCGAAGCCGAGCGCGACCGCGAAGCGGGTCACGGACGGCTGGCTGACGCCCGCGAGTTCGGCGAGCTCGACGCTGGACAGGAAGGGCGCGTCGGCGGCGCGCCGCACCATGCAGTGGGCGATGCGCCGCTGCGTCGGCGTGAGCCGGTGCCCTTCGAAGAGCACCTGAAGCCGTGCCGCTGGACTGTCACTCATGCCGGACTCCTCACGCCGCTCCCGCTCTTGTCGCCACCCGACCATTGACAAAGTATTCAGCAAACCAGAACTCTGCATGACCATATACAGTCCGGCGAGACGAGGACCGGCGCACCATGACAGAGTCACCCAAGTCCCTGGTGGAGCGCCGCTCCATCGACGTCGTACCGGACGCGGAGCGGCACGGCCGCGCCTTCAGCCAGTTCACGCTCTGGCTCGGTGCGAACCTCCAGATCACGGCCGTCGTCACGGGCGCGCTCGCGGTCGTCTTCGGCGGCGACGTGGTGTGGTCCGTCGTCGGCCTGGCCCTCGGCAACGTCGTGGGCGGCGCCGTCATGGCCCTGCACTCCGCCCAGGGCCCCAAGCTCGGCCTGCCCCAGATGATCCAGTCCCGGGCCCAGTTCGGCGTGCGCGGCGCCGTCGTGCCGCTCCTCCTGGTCATCCTGATGTACGTCGGCTTCTTCGCCAGCGGCAGCGTGCTCGCCGGGCAGGCCACCGCCGAGCTGACGCACACCGGCGACACCACCGGGATCGTCCTCTTCGCCGCGGTCACGGCGGTGACGGCCGCGGTCGGCTACCGCGTGATCCACGTCCTCGGCCGGATCGCGAGCGTCGTCTGCGCGCTCGCCTTCGTCTATCTGGGCATCCGCCTCCTGGACCGCGTCGACCTCTCCGCCCTCCTCGCCGACGCCCGCTTCGACCTGCCGGTGTTCCTGCTCGCGGTCTCGCTCTCGGCCTCGTGGCAGCTGGCGTTCGGCCCGTACGTCGCGGACTACTCGCGCTATCTGCCGCGTACGACGTCGGCCCGCGCCACGTTCTGGTGGACGCTGTCCGGCTCCGCGCTCGGGTCGCAGTGGTCGATGACGTTCGGCGTCCTGGTGGCCGCGAGCGCGGGCGGGGTGTTCCTGGACGACCAGGTCGCGTACGTCGTGGAGCTCGGCGGCACCGGCCTGGTGGCCTCGCTCCTGTACTTCGTGATCGCGCTCGGCAAGCTGACCATCAACGTGCTCAACACGTACGGCGGCTTCATGTCGATGGTCACCAGCATCGGCGGCTTCCGCACCCAGAAGGAGATCTCGCCGCGCGGCCGGGCCGCGTACATCGGTCTGATCATGGTCGTGGGCACCACGGTGGCGCTCCTCGGCAAGGACAGCTTCCTGACGTCGTTCAAGGACTTCCTGCTCTTCCTTCTGACGTTCTTCACCCCGTGGTCGGCGATCAATCTGGTCGACTACTACCTGATCTCCAAGGAGCGGTACGACATCCCGGCCCTGTTCGACCCGCACGGCCGGTACGGCGCCTGGCGCTGGGACGCGCTCACCGTGTACGGGGTCGGCCTCCTGGCCCAACTCCCCTTCCTCGTCACGCACTTCTACACCGGCCCGCTGGTGGACCCGCTCGGCGGCGCGGACGTCTCCTGGATCGTGGGGCTCGTGGTCCCGGCCCTCCTGTACTGGCTGCTCGCCCGGCGCGCGCCGGCGACCGGGGGTCTCGCCCAGGACGGAATGGGGGGTTAGCCCCACTGCACGGACGGCGGGGGCTGCGTACCGTACGGGATATGGAAGCCACACGTGACGCCGAACTCAAGAAGGAACTCGACGCCGCCCTGCACGCGCGCAAGGATCTCGGCGAAGAGTACGAGTCCGCGCTCGTCGACTCGTTCCTCGAAAAGGTCGAGAAGCGGCTCGACGGGACGATCGACCGGCAGATGCGCCGTCACCTGGCCGAGCAGCAGATGATCATGGCCCGCAGCGCGCGCAACCCCTCCAGCGGAGTCGACTCCTGGGGCGAGCGCTTCGGCTTCGGCATCGTCTCGCTCATCCTCGCGATCCCCCTCTCGGCGATCGGTGTGGTGAACGCGGGTCTTTCCGGGCTCTTCGTGACGTGGTTCGGCATCGTCGGCGTCAACGCGGTTCACGCCGTGCGGGGCACGGGTCTCCTCCCCCTCCTCCGCCGCTCCCCCCGCAAGCCCGACTGGGAGGACTGAGCCTCCCCCGCTGGGGGGTTTCTCCCACCCACCCACCCGTACCTGCCCCGGCACGCCGTGCGAGCCCCGACCTAGCGGCTTGCACGCCGTCGCCTGCCTTCCCCCACCCGCCCACCCGTGACACCCCAGCCATCCGGCCCGGCCCCGACCTAGCGGCTTGCACGCCGTCGTCGGCGATGGCGGGCAGCCGAGATCATCCAGCCCGTCCGGCGTTTGAGGACAAGCGCGGTAGCGCGGTTCTTGAAGGGGAGCGGGTGCGCGGGGACCGCCGCACCCCCGGGCGTGGCCGAGGGGCGGGACGACGGCGGTCCCCGCGAGGGACGGGCGCGGGGTCAGGGCCGAGCGCTCGCGTCCGGGGCGTCGCTGGAGGTCCGGGAGCCGCTCCGGAAGTCCTGACGCCGACACCCCCTACCGTGCCGGAGCCGTGTTAAGGGGGTGCTGCGCGCACGTGTCGCGTACGTACCGGTTCCGCGAAGTCCGGCCCCGGGGGCCCTAGCTGCCCTGCTGCTCCGCCAGGAAGGCGAGCAGGTCCTGGCGGCTCACGACGCCCGTGGGCTTGCCCTCGACGAGGACGATCGCCGCGTCCGCGCCACCGAGCACGGACATCAGGTCGCCGACCGGCTCGCCGGAGCCGACCTGCGGCAGCGGGTCGGACATGTGCTTCTCCAGCGGGTCGTGCAGCGACGCCCGCTGCGCGAACAGCGCGTCGAGCAGCTCGCGCTCCACCACCGAGCCGATGACCTCGGCGGCCATGACGTCGGGGTGCCCGGCGCCCGGCTTCACGATGGGCATCTGCGACACCCCGTACTCGCGAAGGACCTCGATCGCCTCGCCGACGGTCTCCTCCGGGTGCATGTGGACGAGCGAGGGCAGCTCGCCGCCCTCCTTGCGGCTCAGGACGTCGCCGACGCGCGGCTGGTCGCCGGCCTCCTCCAGGAAGCCGTAGTCGTTCATCCACTCGTCGCTGAAGATCTTGCTCATGTAGCCGCGGCCGCTGTCGGGCAGCAGGACGACCACGACGTCGTCGGGGCCGAGGCCCTCGGCGACGCGCAGCGCCGCGACGACGGCCATGCCGCAGGAGCCGCCCACCAGGAGGCCCTCCTCCTTGGCGAGGCGCCGCGTCATCTGGAAGGAGTCCTTGTCGGACACGGCGACGATCTCGTCGGTGACGTTGCGGTCGTAGGCCGTCGGCCAGAAGTCCTCACCGACGCCCTCGACCAGGTACGGCCGCCCGGAGCCGCCGGAGTACACGGAGCCCTCGGGGTCGGCGCCGACGATCCGGACCTTGCCGCCCGAGACCTCCTTCAGGTACCCGCCGGTGCCGGAGATCGTGCCGCCGGTGCCGATGCCCGCGACGAAGTGGGTGATCTTCCCGTCCGTCTGCTCCCACAGCTCGGGACCGGTGGAGTGGTAGTGCGACAGCGGGTTGTTGGGGTTGGAGTACTGGTCCGGCTTCCAGGCGTCCGGGATCTCACGGACCAGGCGGTCGGAGACGTTGTAGTACGAGTCCGGGTGCTCCGGGTCGACGGCGGTCGGGCAGACGACCACCTCGGCACCGTAGGCGCGCAGCACGTTGATCTTGTCGGTGCTCACCTTGTCCGGGCACACGAAGACGCACTTGTAGCCCTTCTGCTGGGCCACGATCGCCAGGCCGACGCCGGTGTTGCCGCTGGTCGGCTCGACGATCGTGCCGCCGGGGCGGAGCTCGCCGCTGGCCTCGGCCGCCTCGATCATGCGCAGGGCGATGCGGTCCTTCACGGAACCGCCCGGGTTGAAGTACTCGACCTTGGCGAGGACGGTGGCCTTCAGGCCCTGCGTCACGTTGTTGAGCCTGACCAGCGGGGTGTTGCCGACGAGGCTGGTCATCGAGTCGTGGAATTGCACGTTGTCTCCGTGTATCCGGCCGGGTATCCGGGGCGCGACGTCGTGAGGGCATGGCTGCTCGCACGAGGTGTTCGTATTTCGGTTTTCGGTAACCGTCAGACTACGGGGCCATCTGCCCGAGTCACCTCCTGTCGCGATTGGCCGACCGTCCCCACGGGGCAATGACTGGATGTAAGGGACGAACGGCTCCACAAGGACCTGGCAGAGGTGACAGCGGGGATGTCGAGGGCGAGGGTGGCGCGGCGCATCGCCGCGGGTGCGGCGTACGGCGGCGGAGGCATCGGGCTGCTCGGCGCGGCCACGGTCGGGCTCGTCCTCGCCGAGGTGCAGCTGGCCAAGCGGTCCGTGGGCAACGGCGGGCACGGGGCGCCGCCGCGGGCCGACGGCCGGTACGGGGCGGCGTTCGCGGCCCGGGCGGCGTGCGGGGAGCCGCTGCGGTTCGCGATGCTCGGGGACTCCACGGCCGCGGGGCTCGGGGTGCACCGGGCCCGGCAGACGCCCGCCGCGCTGCTCGCGTCGGGGCTCGCCGCGGTGGCCGAGCGGCCGGTGGATCTGCGGGTCGTGGCCAAGGCCGGGGCGCAGTCCGACGACCTCGACCGACAGGTGACGCTGGTCCTGTCCGACGAGACGGGCCCGGTGCCCGACGTGTGCGTCGTGATGATCGGGGCCAATGACGTGACGCACCGGATGCCGCCGACGCGGTCGGTGCGGCTGCTGGCCTCGGCGGTGCGCAGGCTGCGCACCGCGGGCGCCGAGGTGGTCGTTGGCACGTGTCCGGACCTCGGCACGATCGAGCCCGTCTACCAGCCGCTGCGGTGGCTGGCCCGCAGGGTGTCGCGGCAGCTCGCCGCCGCGCAGACGATCGGCGTGGTCGAGCAGGGCGGCCGCACGGTGTCGCTCGGGGACCTGCTGGGCCCGGAGTTCGCCGCGAACCCCCGCGAGCTGTTCGGACCCGACAACTACCACCCCTCCGCGGAGGGGTACGCCACGGCCGCGATGGCGGTCCTGCCCACGCTCTGCGCCGCGCTCGGCCTGTGGCCGGAGGAGGAGCGCCCCGACGTGTCGCGGCGCGAGGGCTTCCTGCCGGTGGCCCGGGCGGCCGCGCGGGCCGCGGCGGAGGGCGGCACGGAGGTAACCGGAGCCATCCCCTCCGGCCCCCGAGGCCCCTTCGCCCTCCTCAAGCGCAGGCGCCGCCGCCGCATCCAGACCCCGGACCCGTCACCGATCGGGTAGCGGCCACGGGCGGGGCACGAGCAGCGGAGCCGGAAGGCCGCGCGGGCGAAGCTGGGGAGCCATGGGCGGGTGGGTGGGAAAGGCCCCGCCGCGGCAGTGGCGACACCCCCGCCCGCGCCGAGCCGAAGCCGACCCGCCCCCGCCCGCGCCCTGAGCACCCGCTTAGAAATGCGGCCCGAGTCACAGCGCGCACCCCGTGACCCTCACGATACGTACGGGTAACTTCCCACTAAGCCCTGCCCGTTACCCCTGGAGCCCCCTGATGCCCGAAGCAGTGATCGTCTCCGCCGCCCGCTCCCCCATCGGCCGCGCCTTCAAGGGGTCGCTCAAGGAGCTCCGCCCCGACGACCTGACCGCCACGATCGTCCAGGCCGCCCTCGCCAAGATCCCCGCGCTCGACCCCCGGGACATCGACGACCTGATGCTGGGCTGCGGCCTGCCCGGCGGCGAGCAGGGCCACAACCTCGGCCGGATCGTGGCCGTGCAGATGGGCATGGACCACCTGCCGGGCTGCACGATCACCCGCTACTGCTCCTCGTCGCTCCAGACGTCCCGCATGGCCCTGCACGCCATCAAGGCGGGCGAGGGCGACGTCTTCGTCTCGGCCGGTGTCGAGATGGTGTCGCGCTCGGTCAAGGGCAGCTCGGACGGCCTGCCCGACACCCACAACCCGCTCTTCGCCGACGCCGAGGCCCGCACCGCGGCCCGCGCCGAGCAGACCGGCACCAACTGGCACGACCCGCGCGAGGACGACCTCGTGCCGGACGCGTACATCGCGATGGGCCAGACCGCCGAGAACCTGGCCCGGCTCAAGGGCGTCACCCGGCAGGACATGGACGAGTTCGGCGTACGGTCCCAGAACCTCGCCGAGGAGGCCCTCAAGAACGGCTTCTGGGAGCGCGAGATCACCCCGGTGACGCTCCCCGACGGCACGGTCGTCGCCAAGGACGACGGCCCGCGCGCGGGCGTCACCATGGAGGGCGTCGCGGGCCTCAAGCCGGTCTTCCGCCCGGACGGGCTCGTCACGGCGGGCAACTGCTGCCCCCTGAACGACGGCGCCGCGGCCCTCGTGATCATGTCCGACACCAAGGCCCGCGAGCTCGACCTGACCCCGCTGGCCCGGATCGTGTCGACCGGCGTCTCCGCCCTCTCCCCCGAGATCATGGGCCTCGGCCCGGTCGAGGCCAGCAAGCAGGCCCTCAAGCGCGCCGGGCTCGGCATCGGGGACATCGACCTGGTCGAGATCAACGAGGCCTTCGCCGCCCAGGTCATCCCCTCGTACCGCGACCTGGGCATCCCCCTCGACAAGCTGAACGTCAACGGCGGCGCGATCGCCGTCGGCCACCCCTTCGGCATGACCGGCGCCCGCATCACCGGCACGCTGATCAACAGCCTCCAGTTCCACGACAAGCAGTTCGGCCTGGAGACGATGTGCGTGGGCGGCGGCCAAGGCATGGCCATGGTGATCGAGCGCCTCAGCTGACGCGCGCGGCCCGCGCCCCGGGCCGCCCGTCTCACCAGGCGGGAAACGGCGGCACCTCCGCCCTCTCCACACATTCGTGACCCAATCTCCCCCAGGATGTGACCAATCTCCTGGGGGAGATACATATGCCCAGGTCAGCGCTCATCGACCGATAAACACCGGGCCAAAAGTCCTGTCCAATTCGTGACGTAATGCACTGACAGCGAGATGGTGCAGGCTTCAAGCTGATGTAGTAAGTCGGGGGTCGACTTGAAACCGGGAGTACGTCAGTGAGCGCCATGAGTCTTGCCTTGCTGCTCTCCGCGGCCGCCGCCACGGCCGTGGGTGCCGCGTCCCTGCACACCGTGCGGGGCCTGCGGCAGCAGATCACCGACCTGCGCACCGAGCTCGCCGAGAGCCACGCGACGACCGGCGGCCGCGCCACCGTGCCGGCCGCCCGTACGACGGTGGACACCGACGAGATACGCGCCGCGGTGGCCGACGCCCTCGCCGAGGAGCGGGAGCGGGAGCTGGCCGAGGCGCGCGCGTTCTGGGCCGCGCAGGAGGCCCGCGACATCGCGGACGCCCCCTCGCTGCTCGGCGGCCTTCCGGAGAGCATCGCGGACGAGCTGTTCCTGCCGCGCCAGGCCGATCTGGCGGGTCTGGAATCGGACAGTCTCGAACCGGTCGTCGAGCCCTTCGCGGACCCCGACGAGTTCGCGGGCGACTCCGCCGAGCTGGCCGCGGCCCGCCGCCGCCACCCCTCGCACCCCGACTTCGTGCCGGTGCAGTCCCCCGCGTACACCGACCACGAGCGCACGGTGGCCTGCCTGGAGGAGCTCGCCGACGCCCGCACCGCCCTCGCCGACGTCCGCCCGGGACCGCTCGGCACCCTCGACGTGTACGTCTTCGCGGACGGTACGACGCTGTGCATGACCCCCGGCCACCGCGAGACCGCGGAGCTGCTCGCCGCGGCCCTGCGCGACGGCAAGGCCCCGGTGCTGCTCGGCGGCTCCGGCGTCTCGGGCGCGTACGCACTGACGTTCGCGTGCGGCACGGAGAACGTCTACATCCTGGCGGACCGCGTCATCGCCTCGGTCTGAGCGGCGGGGCCGAGACCCGCCGACCCCCGGCTTCCGGTCACACCCCGGCCCGCGCCAGCGCCTCCTCCACCAGGCGCACCGCCTCCGTCAGCTCCTCCTCGTCCCGCAGGACGACCGCCAAGTCGCGTCCCGCCACGGTGATCTGGTCGGCGGCCGCGAACATCCCGGCGTCCGGCATCACCCGGGGCTCGGCCCCCGGCTCCTCGCTGAGCTGGGAGCGCACCGCCAACTCTCGGGCGAGTGCCAGGGCTTCCGCGGCCGCGCCGCGCTGCAGCCGGGACTGGGGCGCGGCCCGCAGCCGGTCGGCGAACCGGTCCACGGCGGCGATCAAAGGCGTCGTATCGAGCACACCGCGACCCTATGCGCCGAGCCGGGACTGTTGCCAATGTCCGAACGCTCAGGCACGGTGGCGTGAAGGACGGACCACATCGAACGCGTCCGGAGGCGCCGATGTCCCAAGTCTTCTCCGAGGAGACCCACCGGAATCTGCTCGCTCGCATCCCCCACTGCACCGGTCGTGAAGTCTCCGACTGGCTGCGCACCGTCGACGAGGGCCCTTCCCTCTTCCGATTCGAGGAGAAGGTCAGCTGGCTCCGCGGCGAGCACAATCTGGCCTACGGCCACGCCAAGGCGATCATCCACGAATACGACCTCAGGCGCGCCGCGCGCAAACTGGGCTGACCGGCACCCGTAGTTCCCCCGAGAGTTCCCCCGAGTTCCCCCGACTCCGATCCCCGCCACGACACGACGAAGGGCCCGCGGAAAGCGATCCGCGGGCCCTTCGGCCGCTGTGGCGCCGGCCGGCCGGTGGGGTCACCGGCCGGTCGGCGGCGCTCAGTCGTTCCCTTGCAGGATCGCGATCAGGCGCAGGAACTCCAGGTAGATCCAGACCAGCGTCATCGTGAGGCCGAAGGCGGCGAGCCAGGCCTCCTCGCGCGGGGCGCCGTACGCGATGCCGTCCTCGACCTGCTTGAAGTCCAGGGCCAGGAAGCACGCGCCGAGCAGCACGCCGATGATGCCGAACATGATGCCGAGGCCGCCGCTGCGGAAGCCGAGGCCGTCACCGCCGCCGAAGACGGAGAACAGCAGGTTCACCGCCATCAGGAGCACGAAGCCGAGGGCCGCGGCCATCACGAAGCCGTAGAAGCGGCGGTTGACGCGGATCCAGCCCGCCTTGTACGCCACCAGGACGGCGAGGAAGACGGCCATCGTGCCGAGCACGGCCTGCATGGCCGCGCCGCTCGCGATGCGGTTGTCGACGACGCTGGAGACGACGCCGAGGAAGACGCCTTCCAGGGCGGCGTACGCCAGGATCAGCGGCGGGGACGCCTTGCGCTTGAAGGCCTGGACGAAGCCCAGGACCATCGCCACGAGGCCGGCGCCGATCGCGATGCCGTACGACTTGCTGATGTTCGCGTCGTCGACGGGGAGCAGCGCCCAGGCGAGCGCCGCCGTCACGACGAGGACACCGAGCGTGGTGGCCGTGCGCATGACGACGTCGTCCATCGTCATGCGGCCGGTGGTCACCGGGGCCTGGGGCGGGGCGCCCTGGAGGTCCTGCTGGCCGTACGGGTTCGCGGCGTACGGGTTGGTGGGGGCCTGCTGGCCCGCGTACGGGTTGCCCGGGGCGTATGCGTTGCCCTGGGTCGCGACTGCGGGGCCCCCGGCCTGCGGCTGCGCGTTGAAGCCCGCATAGCCGTTGTCGCGGCTGAACCCCCGTCGCGAGAAGACCGGGTTGCTGCTCCTCATCTCACTCCTCCATGGCCACCGTGCGTGGCTTTGGTTCAAGGGTAATGCGTAGGCAAAAGGATGTGCCTAGTGCTTGGGGAGGATCTTTCCCGCCAGGTGGCGGGGGATCCCTGTCTCGCCCTTACTCCTCGCCCGGAGAACGCCCGGGACCGGGCGCGCTGTTCCCGGCCCGCCCGCGGTCCTCCCATCGGGTGGTGTCGCAGGTCACAGTACGCCGTCCAGGGGACGCCCCGTATAGGCCTCGGCGAGGTCCGCGCGGGCCGGGCGCGAGGTGGCGACGCGGTCGAGCTGGGCCAGCTGGAGGCGGTCGTCGAAGGGGGTGGCGTCCGGGTGCCGGTGCAACAGGGCCGTCAGCGCGTTCGAGAACCGCTCGGCCTGCCAGACGCGGCGCAGACAGGTCGCGGAGTACGCGTCGAGGAGCGCGGTGTCGCCGGTGCGCGCGTGCGCGACGAGGGCGCGGGCGAGGGTGGCGACGTCGCCGACGGCGAGGTTGAGGCCCTTGGCTCCGGTGGGCGGCACGATGTGCGCGGCGTCCCCGGCGAGGAAGAGCCGCCCGTACCGCATCGGCTCGTGCACGTAGGAGCGCAGGGGCGTGACCGACTTCGCGGTGAGCGGCCCGCGGGTGAGCCGCCCGCCGCCCTCGGTCGCGCAGCGGCGCTCCAGCTCGTCCCAGATCTGCGTGTCGCCCCAGGCGGCGGGGTCGGTGTCCGCGGGCACCTGGAGGTAGAGCCGGGAGACCGTGGGCGAGCGGTGGCTGAGGAGCGCGAAGCCGCGGTCGTGGCGGGCGTAGACCAGCTCGTCGTGCGAGGGCGGCGCGTCGGCGAGGACGCCGAGCCAGCCGTAGGGGTACGCGCGCTCGTACGTCCGCGAGAGCGCGGCAGGCACGGCGGCGCGGGCCACGCCCCAGAAGCCGTCGCACCCGGCGACGTACGCGCACTCCAGGGTCCGCTCGCGGCCCTCGTGGCGGTAGCGGACGCGCGGCCTGCCGGTGTCCGCGCCCTCCACGGCGAGCGCCTCGGCGCCGAAGAGCAGCGGGCCGCCGTCCCGGAGCCGGAGGGCGATGAGGTCCTTGCACACCTCGGTCTGGGCGTACACCATCACGGAGCGGCCGCCGGTCAGGGACGGGAAGTCGACGCGGTGCCTGCGGCGGTCGAAGCGCAGCTCGATGCCGTCGTGCCGGTGGCCCTCGCGGTCCATGCGCTCGCCCGCGCCCGCCGCGCGCAGGATGTCGGCGGTGCCGTGCTCCAGGATTCCGGCCCGCTGACGGCCCTCCACATAGGACCGGTCGCGGGCCTCGATGACGACGGTCTCGATGCCCGCGGCGTGCAGGAGCCTCGCCAGCACCAGGCCCGCGGGGCCCGCTCCGATGATCCCCACCTGCGTCCGCATCCGGGGAGTCTCCGGCCCTCCGCTTCCGGTGTCAACGGTCCCTCACGGAGACCCGTTCGTGGTACTCAAGAGTGCGGATCCCGCCGGGAACTGACGCCCCGTCACGCGAGTCGCAGGGGCTGGGTGGAGCGTCCCGCTGAGGGTGGCGGAGGTGCCCGGAACCGGACTTGAACCGGTACGCCCATGAAGGGCAGCGAGGTTTAAGCTCGCCGTGTCTGCATTCCACCACCCGGGCAGGCCGTAGGCTCCGCATCAAGGCTTCGACCCTATCGGGAGGCATCCCCCGAATAGCGGAACAGCAGCCCGACGTTGTCTTATTTTATTGACGTCTGAGGGTGCATCAGCACCTGGTACGCGCCGGTGGTACTTGCCGTGGGCCACACCGGCCAAGGCCCTCGAACGCGAGGGAATTGACGGAATTTAGCCGTCTCCGCGCCGTGTGCGGCAAGCGTGCTCCGCCCGCCCCTTCCGGGGCCGCGCACCGTTGTGCGCCGCCCCCGCGCACACCGGCGTCCCGGCCGTGCCTCGCGCGCCTCCCCCGGCCCGCCCCTCAGGGACGCCCGTCATCCCCAGGTATGACATGGCCGCCGCGAGTCCGACCGCAGTCGCCCCCCGGAACCGGAACAGCGGCTGACTACGGGGCCCTCCTCGGACAGGACGATGGATGAAGTCCCCCCGACCCCGTCGTACCGACAGGAGCACCCTCCCGTGACCACCACCACTGCCTTCGCCGCCCACGCCACCGCCGTGGCCGCGCGCGCCACGGATCTGTCCAAGGTGTACGGCCAGGGCGAGACCCAGGTGGTCGCGCTCGACCGGGTCTCCGTCGACTTCGGCCAGGGCCGGTTCACCGCGATCATGGGCCCCTCGGGCTCCGGCAAGTCCACGCTG
Source organism: Streptomyces spectabilis (assembly GCF_008704795.1). Taxonomy (NCBI): domain Bacteria; kingdom Bacillati; phylum Actinomycetota; class Actinomycetes; order Kitasatosporales; family Streptomycetaceae; genus Streptomyces; species Streptomyces spectabilis. The sequence goes on from NZ_CP023690.1 coordinate 4,222,950, forward strand.
ATGCACTGCGTGGCCGGTCTGGACAGCTTCAGCTCCGGCTCGGTGCGCATCGGCGAGACCGAGCTGTCGACGCTGAAGGACAAGCAGCTCACCAAGCTCCGCCGGGACAAGATCGGCTTCATCTTCCAGGCGTTCAACCTGCTGCCGACCCTGACCGCCCTGGAGAACATCACGCTCCCCATGGACATCGCGGGCCGCAAGGTCGACAAGCAGTGGCTGGAGCAGGTGATCTCCATGGTGGGTCTGGCCGGGCGCCTCTCCCACCGGCCCACCGAGCTCTCCGGCGGTCAGCAGCAGCGCGTCGCCGTGGCCCGCGCCCTGGCCTCCAAGCCGGAGATCATCTTCGGTGACGAGCCGACCGGAAACCTCGACTCCCGCTCCGGCGCGGAGGTCCTCGGCTTCCTGCGCAACTCCGTGCGCGAGCTGGGCCAGACCGTCGTCATGGTCACCCACGACCCGGTGGCCGCGTCGTACGCGGACCGCGTGATCTTCCTCGCGGACGGCCGGGTGGTCGACGAGATGCACCAGCCCAGCGCGGAGCGCGTGCTCGACCGCATGAAGGACTTCGACGCCAAGGGCCGGACCAGCTAGCTAATGGCCGCTTGGCCTTCACCGGTCGCCATCCGCCATCGCGGCTGAGCGATTCTTGACACTGCGGGCCGTCTGTGGCTGGTCGCGCAGTTCCCCGCGCCCCTTCGGGGCGCTCCCGCACCGCGACCTACGTCACCCCCTCACCAGGACCTCACACCATGTTCCGTACCGCCCTGCGCAACGTGCTCGCGCACAAGGCCCGGTTGTTGATGACCGTGCTCGCCGTCATGCTCGGCGTCGCGTTCGTCTCCGGCACGCTGGTCTTCACCGACACCTTCGGCTCCGCCTACAAGAACAAGTCGGCGAAGAGCTTCGACCACGTCTCGGTCGCCATCCGCCCGGACGGCGGCTCCTCCCACGACGACGGCCAGGAGGCCAAGCAGCCGCCGCGCCTCACCGACGCGCTGCTCACCGAGGCCGGGAAGCTGCCCGGCGCCGGTTCCGTGATCGGCACGTACTCCGGCTTCACCGCGCTCGCCGACAAGGACGGCAAGCTCGTCGGCGGCGAGTGGGGCACCACCGGCGCCAACTACTACCCCGGTAAGGACGGCAAGGACCCGCGCTACGACTTCGCCGCGGGCAAGGCCCCGCGGTCCGCGGGTGAGATCGCCCTGGACAGCCGTACCGCCGACCGCACCGGCTACGGGGTCGGCGACGCCGTCCGCTACTCCACCGACGGCCCCGTGAAGACCGCCAAGGTCTCCGGCGTCTTCGACACCGACGACGGCAGCGTGGTCGCGGGCGGCAGCCTCGTCCTGTTCGACAACGACACCGCGCGCAAGGTCCTCGGCAAGACCGAGTACGACGAGATCGACGTGAAGGCCGCCGCCGGTACGTCCGAGACCGCCCTCAAGGGTGCCGTCGAGAAGATCCTGCCGAAGGACACCGAGGCCGAGACCGGGGTCTCCCTCAAGGACGAGCAGGACCGCATGATCGAGCAGAACACCAGCTCCATGAGCCAGGTGCTGCTGATCTTCGCCGGTATCGCGCTGTTCGTCGGCATCTTCATCATCGCCAACACCTTCACCATGCTGGTCGCCCAGCGCACCAAGGAGCTGGCCCTGATGCGGGCCGTGGGCGCCTCGCGCCGCCAGGTCACGCGCTCGGTCCTGATCGAGGCGTTCATCGTCGGCCTGGTCGCCGCCGTCGCGGGCTTCGCGCTCGGCATCGGCGTGGCCGTCGGCCTGGAGGCCCTGATGAACGCGGGCGGCGCCTCACTGCCCGACGGGCCGCTGGTCATCGGCCCGACGACGATCATCACCGCGCTGCTCATCGGTGTGGTCGTGACCATGCTGGCCGCCTGGCTGCCGGGCCGCCGCGCCGCGAAGATCCCGCCGGTCGCCGCGATGAACAGCGTCCACGCCTCGCCCACCACGCGCGGCCTGGTCGTCCGCAACAGCATCGGCTCGCTGATCGTCGCGCTCGGCGCGGTCATGCTCTTCATGGACGACAACTACGTGAAGTCCGGCGGCGCCGCGACGATCCTCGTCGGCGTCATCGTCCTCACGCCGCTGCTGTCCCGCCCGTTCATCGCCGCCGCGGGCCCGCTCCTGAAGCCCTTCGGCGTCACCGGCAAGCTGGCCCGGCTGAACTCGGTCCGCAACCCGCGCCGCACGGCCTCCACCGCCTCGGCCCTGATGATCGGCCTGACCCTCATCACCGCGATGACCGTCGTCGCCGTCTCCATGGGCAGTGCCATCAACAAGATGGCCACCGACTCCCTGAAGGCCGACTACGCCGTCTCGATGGCGAACTTCCAGCCGCTCACCCCCGCGGTCCACGACAAGCTGGCCGAGCTCCCCGAGGTCGAGGCCAGCAGCGCCCTGCGCACCACCTGGGGCGAGGCCGACGGCCGCGACACCCGGATCTCCGGCGTCGACCCCCAGGACTTCGACAAGCTCGTCGGCCTGGACTTCACCAGCGGCTCCGCGGCCGGGCTCAAGGGCGACGCCGTCCTCGTCGACAAGGAGACGGCCGACGCCAAGGGCCTGAAGGCCGGCGACACCGTCCCGGTGAAGTTCGACGACGACAGGACGACCCGGCTGAAGGTCGCGGGCGTCTACAAGTCCAACGAGATGCTCAACGGCCTCTTCACCCCCACCTCGGTCGTCACCCCGCACCTGTCGAAGATCCAGGACCAGCAGGTCCTGCTGAAGATGAAGGACGGCGCGTCCGACCGGGCCGAGGACGCCATCGTGAAGGCCCTCGGCGACAACCCCGCCATCAAGATCCAGGACAAGGACGACATCAGCAACGAGGTCGGCGGGGCCATCAACCTGCTCCTGAACATGCTGTACGGCCTGCTCGCCATGGCCATCCTGGTCGCGGTCCTCGGTGTCATCAACACCCTCGCGATGTCCGTCTTCGAGCGGAAGCACGAGATCGGCATGCTCCGCGCGATCGGCCTCGACCGCGCGAAGATCAAGCAGATGGTGCGCCTGGAGTCCGTCGTGATCTCGCTGTTCGGCGCGGTGCTCGGCGTCGGCCTCGGCCTGTTCCTCGGCTGGGTCGCGGGCGACAGCATCTCCGGCTCGGTGAAGACGTACACCATGGAGATCCCCGCCGGGCGGATCCTGGTCTTCCTCGCCATCGCCGCGGTGGTGGGCGTGCTCGCCGCGGTGTGGCCCGCGCGGTCCGCTGCGCGGCTCAATCCGCTGCAGGCCATCAAGTCCGACTGACGTCGGGCTGTGGGGGGCCTCGGGCGCTGGTGCGCCCGGGGCCCCCCTTTAGTGCTTCGTCTGCGGATTCGTCGTGGCTGGTCGCGCAGTTCCCCGCGCCCCTTCGGGACCCTCAGTTCCGCCAGTCACGGGTACGCAGAGGCATGCCGGACGTGCCGTCCTCCGGGGTTCTGACCGCCAGGACCTGGTTCACCCCGATGCGGTTGCGCTCGAAGGCCAGGGCCGACGCGGCCATGTAGAGGCGCCAGATGCGGGCCCGGCCCGGGCTCGTCAGGCGCTGGCCCCGCGGCCAGTCGGCCTCCAGGTTGGCCACCCACCGGCGCAGGGTGTGGGCGTAGTGCTCGCGGATGGACTCCACGTCGCGGACCTCGAAGCCGGCCCGCTCCAGGAGGCCCACGGTGGTACCGATCGGGGCCAGCTCGCCGTCGGGGAAGACGTACGCGTCGATGAACTCGTCGACGGAGTACGCCGTCTCGTCGCCGAGGGGGCGGCGCGCGATCTGGTGGTTGAGCAGCCGCCCGCCCGGCTTCAGGAGGGTGTGGAGGTCGCGCGCGTAGTCCAGATAGCGGTCGGCGCCGACGTGCTCGGCCATGCCGACGGACGAGATCGCGTCGTACGGGCCGTCGCGCACGTCGCGGTAGTCCTGGACGCGGATCTCGACGCGGTCGGTCAGGCCCTCCTCGGCGATGCGCTTGCGGGCGTACGCGGCCTGCTCGCGGGAGAGCGTGACGCCGACGACGCGCACGCCGTGCTCGCGGGCGGCGTGGATGGCCATGGAGCCCCAGCCGCAGCCGACGTCGAGGAGGCGCATGCCGGGCTTCAGGGCGAGCTTGCGGCAGATCAGTTCGAGCTTGTCGCGCTGGGCGTCCTCCAGGGTGCCGTCGGGCGACTCCCAGTAGGCGCAGGAGTAGACCATGGAGGGGCCGAGGACCAGCTCGTAGAAGTCGTTGCCGACGTCGTAGTGGTGGCTGATGGCCTGCTTGTCGCTGCCCTTGGTGTGCCGGTGCAGCCTGCCGTGTCTGCGCATCTCCTCGCCCGGCACGGGCGGCGGCAGGAACGGCGCGGCGAGCGCGAGCAGCGAGCGGACGGCGGCCCGCACCTTCGGGTCGCGCAGTGACTCGGCGAGCGTGGGGGCGTCGTCGTCGCGCTCCCAGATGAACTCGGCGAGCAGGTCGAGGGCCCGGTACAGATCGCCCTCGACGTCGAGGTCCCCCGCCACCCAGGCCCGGGCGAGCCCCAGCTCCCCCGGCTTCCACAACAGGCGGCGCAGCGCGCGCCGATGGCGTACGACGAGGACGGGCGCCCCCGGCGGGCCGGTCTCCGAACCGTCCCAGGCGCGGATGCGAACGGGCAGCCGCGCTCCCAGCACCTGCTCGGCGATGTTCTTCAGCCGCGAAGCGGCGTCCTGCATGGCACACACCTCCGCTATGGGGGGATACCCCGGGGAATGGTCCGTCTCCACGTAAACACCAACGACACGCCCGCGGAGTCCCGTTACGGCGTCACGAATCGGCAAAATACGTGTAGCAGGCATGGAAATCGGCCAACGGGAACCGCTCCCTCCCGTTCTTCCCACCGGAACGCGAAAAACCCGAAGGGCCCCCGCTCCACGGATAGCGGGGACCCTTCGGGTCAATACGGTGTGCGCCTGAGGTGCGCGCCCGACCTAGGAGGCCTTGGCCTTCTCCTCGACCGGAGCGGCAGCGGCGGCCGGCTTGGGCGCGGGCTTGGCGGCCTCGTAGAACTCCTCGCGCGGGGTCTCCATCGCGCCGAGCGAGACGACCTCGCGCTTGAGGAACATGCCGAGCGTCCAGTCCGCGAAGACACGGATCTTGCGGTTGAACGTCGGCATCGCCATGCCGTGGTAGCCACGGTGCATGTACCAGGCGAGACGGCCCTTGAGCTTGATCTTCATCTTGCCCATGACGATCATCGCGACGCCCTTGTGCAGGCCGAGACCCGCGACCGCGCCCTTGTTGGCGTGGCTGTACTCCTTCTGCGGGAAGCCCCGCATGCCGGAGACCACGTTGTCGCCGAGGACCTTGGCCTGGCGCAGGGCGTGCTGGGCGTTCGGCGGGCACCAGGCGTTCTCGTTGCCCGCCTTGCGGCCGACGAGGTCCGGGACCTGGGCGTTGTCGCCCGCGGCCCAGATGCAGTCGGTGCCCTGGACCTGGAGGGTCGTCTGGGTGTCGACGTGGCCGCGCGGGCCGAGCGGGAGGCCGAAGCGGGCGAGCGCCGGGTTCGGCTTCACACCGGCGGTCCACACGATCGTGTTGGAGTCGACCTCGAGGCCGTTCTTCAGCACGACGTGGCCGTCGACGCAGGAGTCCATGGAGGTGGAGAGGTAGACCTCGACCCCGCGGCTCTCCAGGTGCTCCTTGCCGTACTGGCCGAGCTTCGGGCCGACCTCGGGGAGGATCTTGTCGGCGGCGTCGACCAGCACGAAGCGCATGTCGTCGCGCGACACGGTGTTGTAGTACTTGGCCGCGTCGCGGGCCATGTCCTCGACCTCGCCGATGGTCTCGGCACCGGCGAAGCCACCGCCGACGAAGACGAAGGTCAGCGCCTTGCGGCGGACCTCCTCGTCGGTCGTGGAGTCGGCCTTGTCGAGCTGCTCGAGCACGTGGTTGCGCAGGCCGATGGCCTCCTCGATGCCCTTCATGCCGATGCCCTGCTCGGCGAGGCCGGGGATCGGGAAGGTGCGGGAGACCGCGCCCATCGCGATGACCAGGTAGTCGAACGGCAGCTCGTACGCCTCGCCGACGAGCGGCGCGATCGTGGCGACCTTGCGGTCCTGGTCGATGGTCGTGACCCGACCGGTCAGTACCTCGGCCTTGGGCAGCACGCGTCGCAGCGGGACGACGACGTGCCGCGGCGAGATGCTGCCGGCGGCGGCTTCGGGGAGGAAGGGCTGGTACGTCATGTACGAGCGCGGGTCGACGACCGTGACGGTCGCCTCGCCGTAGCGCATCTTCTTGAGAATGCGACGAGCTGCGTACAGGCCTACGTACCCACCGCCTACTACGAGGATCCTGGGACGCTCCGTGGTGCTCATGCCATTGAGTATCCACCCCCTCGGAGGGGGTCGCTCGTGCGCCCCTTCACAAGGATGGGTGGGGCCTCTGCTACACTTCGCCGCCCACGTGACGGAGGTCATGGCACCCGAGGGGAACCAGCGGACACCGCGAGTCGTTGTCAACCCCACTTGAGCAGCCACTCCGGGCTTCAACACCGGGTGAACCAGTCCTCGGTTCACACCCCCGTAACACCTGCGATGCGCCGCGGGCGTCAGCCCGGCGCCTTCAAAACCCCGCCTCCGGACCCGAAACCCCTCGGAACCACGCCCTACAGGGCCGTTTTCCTTGTGAAGAACTTCACGAACTTTTCCGACGAGGTGTCGCCGCGGGGGCCCCGAAGCCGTTCGACGGCTGCTCAAACGACATCCTCCCCGCTCAGGCGATGATCGGCAACGCCTGCGCGGGGAGGATCCGCGAGGGGCTACTCGCCCAGCTCCTCCGCCACTTTCCAGGCGATCCCGTCCAGGATGTCGTGCTCGCTCACGACGACCTCCCGGGCACCGACCCGCTCCATGATCGAGAGCAGCACGAGGGCGCCCGCCACGATCACGTCGACGCGGCCCGGGTGCATCACGGGGATCGCCGCGCGCTCGGCGTGCGTCGAGCGCACGAGCCGCTCCACGATCGCCGCGACCTGCTCGTACGAGACGCGCGAGTGGTGGATCGCGGCGGACTCGTACGCGTCGAGGCCGAGCGCGATCCCGGCCACCGTGGTGACCGAGCCCGCGAGGCCCACCAGGGTCCTCGCCTCGCGCAGCGGCACCGTCTCCTCGGCCAGGTCGAGCGCCGCGTCGATGTCCGCGCGGACGGCGGCGAGCTGCTCGGCGGACGGCGGGTCGGTGACGACCCCGTCGCGCACGAAGTGGCGCTCGGTCATCCGGACGCAGCCGACGTCCACGGAGCGGGCCGCCCGGACGCTGCCGTCGCCCACGACGAACTCCGTGGAGCCGCCGCCGATGTCCACGACGAGGTACGGCGTCTCCAGGTCCGCGCGGCCCGTCAGCTCCTTGGTGGCGCCCGTGAAGGAGAACTCCGCCTCCTGGTCGCCGCTGATCACCTCCGGCTCGACGCCGAGGATGTCCAGGACGCCGCGGACGAACTCGTCGCGGTTCTCGGCGTCGCGGGAGGCGGAGGTCGCCACGAAGCGGGTGCGCTGCGCGCCGTGCTCCTTGATGACGGCGGCGTACTCGCGGCAGGCCGCGAAGGTCCGCTCAAGCGCCTCGGGGGCGAGGCGGCCCGTCTTGTCCACGCCCTGTCCGAGGCGAACGATCTGCATCCGGCGGTCGAGGTCCACGAGCTGCCCCGTGGCCGGGTCGGCGTCCGCGACGAGCAGGCGGATGGAGTTGGTACCGCAGTCGATGGCGGCCACGCGGGTCACGCTGGGGTGCTCCTTTGCGTTGACGGGTATCGGACAGCGGGGCCCTGCCCACGGCGGAGACGGACGATCAGGCGCTCCGCGTCGGGGCTGGCCCGTGCAGCCGGGCGTCACGGGTGGGCGGGTGGGAGGAGGTTCCGCCGCGGTAGCGGCGGGTCCGGAAACCGGCTCAGCTCGCGTCCGCGGAGACGCAGGGGCCCTTGCGCCACCACTCCGGGAGCATGGCGATGGCCTCGTCGCCGAGGGGGTTCACACCGGGGCCCGCGGCCAGGGAGTGGGCGACCAGGACGTGCAGGCACTTCACGCGGTCCGGCATGCCGCCGGCCGAGGGGAAGCCCTCCAGGACCTCGATCGAGTCGCGCCGGGCGATGTAGTCCTCGTGCGCGGCGCGGTACGCGGCGGCGAGCTCCGGGTCGGCGGCGAGCCGCTCCGTCATCTCCTTCATCACGCCGTTCGCCTCCAGCGTGCCGATCGCGGAGGCCGCGCGCGGGCACGTCAGATAGAACGTCGTCGGGAACGGCGTGCCGTCCTCCAGGCGGGGCGCCGTCTCCACCACGTCCGGGCTGCCGCAGGGGCAGCGGTGCGCGATGGCCCGCAGGCCGCGCGGCGGGCGGCCCAGCTGCTCCTTGAACGCGGCGATGTCGGCGTCCGTGGGCGCGGTGGACTCGGTCTGGGGCGGAGGCGTTTCCATGCCTGTCTTTCGGTCAGTGCGGAGGTCGGTTCAGTTGTCGTCGGGGCGGCCTGCGGCGCCGGAGCGGTCCGCCTTGTCGACGCCGTCCCAGACGTTGGAGTACCAGGGCCGGTCGGCCCCTCCCCCGTCGGTCCGGTGGCGTTCGGCGGCCTCGGGGTCGATCACCGTGAAGCCGGTCTCGCCGGGCATCACGTAGTGCAGCCGGTCGCGGACGCGCTGCTCGGCGTAGGCGTCGTCCTGCCAGCGGGCCTTCTCGTCGCGCAGGCGCTCGACGTTCTCGCGGTGCTCGGCCTGCTTCTGCCGCTGCTCGGCGATCTCGGCGCGCTGGGAGACGTACTGCCGTATCGGATAGGCGAGCGCGACGACCAGCGAGCAGACCACCAGGACGAGCAGCGCCGCGCGCCCGGTGAGCCGGGAGCGGCGGGCCTGGCGCTTGGTCTGGGAACGGTAGACGCGCTGCGCGGTCTGCTCGCCGAGCAGCTTGAGCCGCGTCGCGGTGGAGAACCGGTCGCGGTTCTTCACTGCCATGTCCGCCTCCCCAGTACGTGCGTAGTCCCCGCACACGGTACGGGACCGAGTACGGGGACGTACGTACGACTGGCTAGGCCTTGGCCCGCGAAGAGGGCTCAGCCCTTGAAGCGCGGGAACGCCGAGCGGCCCGCGTACACCGCGGCGTCGTCGAGGATCTCCTCGATGCGAAGCAGCTGGTTGTACTTGGCGACGCGGTCCGAGCGGGCCGGGGCGCCGGTCTTGATCTGGCCGCAGTTCACGGCGACGGCGAGGTCGGCGATGGTGACGTCCTCGGTCTCGCCGGAGCGGTGGGACATCATGCACTTGAAGCCGTTGCGCTGGGCCAGCTCGACGGCGTCCAGGGTCTCGGTCAGCGAACCGATCTGGTTGACCTTGACGAGCAGCGCGTTGGCGGCGTCCTCGTCGATGCCGCGCTGGAGGCGCTCCGGGTTGGTGACGAAGAGGTCGTCGCCGACGATCTGGACCTTGTCGCCCAGCTTCTCGGTGATGATCTTCCAGCCGTCCCAGTCGTCCTCGTACAGCGGGTCCTCGATGGAGACCAGCGGGTACGCGGCGACCAGCTCGGCGTAGTAGTCCGTCATCTCGGCGGCCGAGCGGGACTTGCCCTCGAACTCGTAGGAGCCGTCCTTGTAGAACTCGGACGCGGCGACGTCGAGCGCGAGCGCGATCTGCTCGCCCGGGACGTAACCGGCCTGCTTGATGGCCTCGACGATGAGGTCGAGGGCCGCGCGGTTCGACTCCAGGTTCGGCGCGAAGCCGCCCTCGTCGCCGAGGCCGGTGGACAGGCCCTTGGCCTTCAGGACCTTCTTCAGCGTGTGGTAGACCTCGGCGCCCCAGCGCAGGGCCTCGGAGAAGGACTCCGCGCCGATCGGGGCGATCATGAACTCCTGGATGTCGACGTTGGAGTCCGCGTGGGACCCGCCGTTCAGGATGTTCATCATCGGCACCGGCAGCAGGTGCGCGTTCGGACCGCCGAGGTAGCGGAAGAGCGGCAGGTCGCTGGCCTCGGAGGCGGCGTGGGCCACGGCGAGGGAGACGCCGAGGATGGCGTTGGCGCCGAGGGAGCCCTTGTTGTCCGTGGCGTCCAGGTCGAACATGGCCTGGTCGATCAGACGCTGCTCGGTGGCGTCGTAGCCGACGAGCTCCGGGCCGATCTGCTCGATGACGGCGAGAACGGCCTTCTCCACGCCCTTGCCGCCGTAGCGGTTGGCGTCTCCGTCACGGAGTTCGATGGCCTCGAAGGCGCCGGTGGAGGCGCCGGACGGGACGGCGGCACGGCCGGTGGAGCCGTCGTCGAGGCCGACCTCGACCTCGACCGTGGGATTGCCTCGGGAGTCCAGGATTTCCCGGGCTACGACGACGTCGATGGACGGCACGAGCATCTCCTTCTGGGATGTGATGCGGGGTACGCGGGGGTACTAGGGGCCGCGCTGGCCCCTGCGACACGAGCCTAACCGGCTCCGGGGCATCGGCCAGCCGACCGCCCAGCCCATGGACAGGCACAGGGCCGGGTCCGGGGCCGGATAGTTCCCTCACGAAACAAACTACCGGACCAAAAGGTACCGCCCCGGTGCGCAGGGGGGAGCGCACCGGGGCGGTAGCCCATGGGGACGGGGTGGCTCCGGGCGCTGCCGGGGCCGGGGCGGGTCAGCTGAGGTGCAGCTGCTGACCCGGGTAGATGAAGTCGGCGTCGCTGACGATGTCGTCGTTCAGCTGGTACAGCTTCTGCCAGCCGCCCTTGACGTCGTGCTCCTGGGCGATCTTGGACAGGGTGTCGCCGGTCACGACCTTGTACTCGCCGTCGCCCTTCTTCACGACCTTGCCGGTCGGGGTCTGGACGGTCTTCTTCTCGACCTGCGGGGCGGCCTGCTGCGGCTGGTGCTGCGGCTGGGCCTGCGGCTTGGGCGCGGCCTGCTGCTGCGGCTGGGCCTGCTGCTGCGGCTGCGGCTTGGCCTGCTGCTGCGGCTGCTGCTGGCCGCCGCCGGAGGAGCCGCCGCCGGTGTACGGGGAGCCGGACAGGCCCACGCCGCACTTCGGCCAGGCACCCTTGCCCTGGCCCGCGAGGACCTTCTCGGCGATCTCGATCTGCTGGGCCTTGGAGGCCTTGTCGGCGGTGGCCGCGTACTTGGTGCCGCCGTAAGCGGCCCAGGTGGAGGCGGAGAACTGCACGCCGCCGTAGTAGCCGTTGCCGGTGTTGATGGACCAGTTGCCACCGGACTCGCACGCGGCGACGCGGTCCCACTCGGAGGCGGTGGCGGCGTTGGCCGTGCCGGTCGCCATCAGCGGGGCGGCGACGGCGGCACCGGTGACACCGACGACGGTGGCGGCGCGGGTGGCCTTGTCGAGCTTGGTCGGACGGCGGTGCTTGCCCTTGCCGGAACGCAGCATGAAGTGATCCCCTCACCGACGCCTGCGAGGTGAGCTGTCGGGTTCGGGCGGGTGAGTGCCCGGCCGCGCGTCCTAGCGCGCGACTTCACCCCAAGCCGTGTCCGTACGTCTCGCGCGTCTTACGACCGCTCAACGTCCGGGCCCGGCACTTACCTTGGGTCCCCCGCTCCTGCCTTCGGCGCTCGAAGCGACGACTGTTCCCGTCCGGCCGTTGGCAGGATTCGGCGTACCGACCGGCGGGGCCCGCTGTGGCGAGCGGTCCCGACCGTAGCCAGGCAATCATCCGAATTTCAAAGACGATCAGGGCTTCTGAGACCCATCTCTCACTTGCCTCTCACCGTCTTTAAACCGGACATTCACCGCGAACCGCCGGGCAACTGCCCTACTTTTCGCTCGACTTCCCGGCGGTGGCGCCCTTGTCCTCCGCGCTCAGTTCGAGCCGCTGACCGGGGAGGATGAGGTCCGGATCGGAGCCGACGGTCTTCTTGTTCCCGGCGTAGAGGCCCGACCAGCCGCCGTCAAGGTCGTGGCTGTCGGCGATCGCCGAGAGGTTGTCACCGGAGCGGACCGTGTACGTGCCCGAGGGGCGCTCGGCGGCGGGCACGTCACGCGCCTCGCCGCGCGAGGCGTGACGCCCGGGGCCGGTGTCGCCGGACGGGGCGTCATCGGCGGCGCTGCCGCCGCGGTGACGGCCCGCGGGGCGGTCGTCGGCCGCGTCGTCCGCGCCGGGCTCGGCGCCCTCGGACTCCTGGGACGCCTCGGACTCCTCGGACTCCTGGGACGAAGCGCTGTCGTCCGCACCGGACTTGTCCGCGTCACCGGCGGGCTTGCGGTGCTTGCCGCCGCCCTCGCGCGAGCCGTCCTCGGCGCTCTTCCCGCCCTGGGTGGCACCGTCGTCGCCATCGTCACCGTTGCCCGAATCGTGAGTCTTGTCTCGCGATTCGGTGGAACTGCCCGGCCTCTCGGCCTTCTCGGAGCGGTCGGACCCGGCGGCCTCGCGCTCCTCCTTCGCGTCCTTCTCCGCGTCCTTCTCCTTGCCGGACCGCGAGGAGTCGGAGGGCTCCGAGGACTCGGCGGAGTCGTCGGAGTCCGACGAGCTCGGCGGGGCCGACGGCAGGCCCGGATCGACGGCGGCGGCCTCGCCGCCCTTCGCCAGGCCCGCGGCCGGGGCGCAGTTCGGCCAGGCGTCGGGGCCCCGGTCGGCGAGCACCTTCTCGGCGACGTGGATCTGCTGGGAGCGGCTCGCCTGGTCGGCGGTCGGCGCGTAGGAGAGGCCGCCGTACTGCTCCCAGGTGTCCTGGGTGAGCTGGAGGCCGCCGTAGTAGCCGCTGCCCTTGGCGCTCCACGCCCCGCCGCTCTCGCACTCCGCGACCTTGTCCCACGTCCCGGCGTCCGCGGCGCTCGCGCCGGACGCGCCGAGCAGCGGGATGGCGATGGCTGATCCGGTGACGCCCGCCGTGACGAGGATCGCCGGGACCTGACGGGGGCGGCGGTGACGGCCTTGGCCGGAGAGCATGCAGGTGCCTTTCGTGGACGACAGGTCAGGCACGGCATCCGTTACGCGCGAGCGCGCGGGTGCCGGGCCGTCGTGAACGTAGCCGCAGTCGAACGCCAGTCACAAGTCGGTTCAGCCGAGATCACGCGAAAGTCACATCGTTGACGGCCCGTCAGCACGGGTGACCCGCGGGGCGGGTGTGAAACGCACCGGCAACGTCCTGAGCCCACGCATGATGAGCCCGCCGCGCCACCTCAACTCCTCGGGAGCCACGGCCAGTTGCAGGTCCGGCAGGCGGCGGAGCAGGGTGGCGAGGGCGGTCTGGCCCTCAAGCCGGGCCAGCGGGGCACCGAGGCAGTAGTGGATGCCGTGGCCGTAACCGAGGTGCTGGTTGTCGCGCCGGGCGAGGTCGAGGCGGTCCGGATCGGCGAAGCGCGCCGGGTCGCGGTCGGCGGCGGCCAGCACGACGAGCACCGGGTCGCCCGCCGCGATGTCCTGGCCGCCGATGCGCAGCGCCTCGGTGGCGAACCGCCAGGTGGCCAGCTCGACCGGCCCGTCGTAGCGCAGGAGTTCCTCCAGGCCCGTGGCGAGCAGCGCGGTGTCGCCCGCGGCCAGGGACCGCTGCAGCAGCTGCCGCTGCTCGGGGTGGTCGAGCAGGGCGTACGTACCGTTCCCGATGAGGTTCACGGTCGTCTCGAAACCGGCGAACAGCAGGATGAAGGCCATCGCGGCGGCCTCGTTCTCGGTGAGGTGCTCGCCGTGGTCGGAGGCGCGGATGAGCCCGGAGATCAGGTCGTCGTCGCCCTCGTCGGCCAGCGACTCGCGCTTGCGGTGGATGAGCTCGGCGAGGTAGCCGCGCATCTTCTTCACCGAGCGCGCCACACCACCGCGCGGGCCCCCGCCGTGCCGGATCATCATCCCGGCCCAGTCCCGGAAGTCGTCCTGGTCCTCGCGCGGTACGCCGAGCATGTCGCAGATGGCGTAGATCGGCAGCGGGAACGCGAACTCGTGGATGAGGTCGGCCTCGCCCCGCTCCGCGAACCCGTCGATGAGCTGGTCCGTCAGCTCCTGCACCCGGGACTCGAACTCCGCCACGCGGCGCGGTGTGAACGCCTTCGACACCAGGCGGCGCAGCCGGGTGTGGTCCGGCGGGTCGATGTTGAGCAGATGCGTCATCAGCTCGGCCTTGCGCTCGCCCGGGATGCCGGTCTTGCCCTTGGCGTGCGCGGGCTCGTCGTGGTGCGCCGGGTTCTTGCTGAGCCGCTGGTCGGCGAGGGCCTGCCGCGCGTCCGCGTAGCGGGTGACCAGCCAGGCCTCGACACCGCTCGGCAGCCGCCGCTTCGTCACCGGCGCGTGCTCGCGCAGCCAGGCGTAGGCGGGGTAGGGGTCACTGGCGAACTCCCAGGTGAAGAGCTCGGGCTCGGGGGAAACGGGGGGCTTGTCGTGCATGCGGTCGACGGTAGCCGCCCGTCCTCGCGGTGCGCCCCAGGCCCGCCCCTTCCCGAACCGGGGACTGCCGCCCCCGGGCCCCCGCCTTCATCGGCGCTCCGCGCCTCGTCCTCAAACGCCGGACAGGCCGGAGCGTGGTCCGCTACGCCGTCTCCGCTTCCCGGACGGCGTCCCGGTACGCGCGGGCCGCCGCCCGCAGGGCCGCCTCCGGGTCCGTGCCGGAGGCCTCCGCGCGGACGGCCATCGCCAGGAGGTCGTAGCCGATGCCCTCGCCCTTCGGCAGGGGGACGGTCAGGCCCGCCGTGCGGGCGCGGGAGGCGAGCTTGGCGGCGAGGGCGAGGCCGGGCTGGCCGAGGGGGATGCCCTCCGTCACCGAGTCGCGCTGCTTCTCCACCGCCTTGGTGCGCAGCCAGTGCGCCTTGACCTCCTCGGGCGTGGCGGCCGTGTCGTCGCCGAAGACGTGGGGGTGGCGGTGGATGAGCTTGTCGACGATCGTGCCCGCCACGTCGTCCACGGAGAACGGCTCCTCCTCGTCCTCCTCCGCCACGCGCGCGTGGAAGACGACCTGGAGCAGGACGTCGCCCAGCTCCTCGCGGAGCTCCGTGCGGTCGCCGTCCTCGATCGCCTCGACCAGTTCGTACGCCTCTTCGATGCCGTACTTCGCGAGGCTCTTGTGGGTCTGCCGGGACGACCAGGGGCACTCGGCCCGGATGCGGTCCATGACCTGGACGAGGTCCAGGAGCCGGGCGCCCGGCAGGTCGTACGAGCCGGGGAGCAGCTCCAGGTCCGGCATGGCGAAGCGGCCCGAGCCCGCGAGCCGGGCCAGGCCGTCCGTCAGCGGGCGGTCGCCCTCGGCGGTGGCCACGACCAGGACCGTGCGGCCGCCCTCGCAGGCGCGCACCAGCTCCTCGGCGGTGGGCGCGGCCTGCTTGACGTCGACGCCCGCCTCCCGCAGATACGGCAGCTGCGGGTGGGCGGCGTCGGCGCACAGGACCTCGTCGGCTCCGTGCAGGGCCTGCCAGGCGGGCCAGGACAGCAGGCCGGGGGCTACGCGGTGGCTGGTGGTGAGCAGGACGATGCGCCCCGCCGAGGTTTCGTTCACCGCTCGAACGTAACCCACGCCTCTGACAGCGGGCTGCCCTCGTGGGGCACGGCCCCCTGGCCGCGCCGGCGCGTTCGCGCGGAGCGCCGGTACGCGGGTCAGGCCGCTGCTTCGCGGAGCCAGGGCGTCTTCGTGTCGACGCGCTTGTTCTGGGCGGCGTCCCACGTGCCGTAGCGCGGGTTCACATTGACGTCGAGCTTCTTGGAGGCCTTGGACAGGGCGGCCCAGAAGGCCTCCTGGCCCGGCTTGGAACTCATGTCGGCGCCCAGCTTCGCGGCGAGCTTCTGCGCCTCGATCTCGGTGCGGATGCTGTCGTCGAGGCGCTTGGGCGGGACGTTGTACTGCTGGAGCCAGCCCGCCTCCAGGGCCTTGCGGCCGCCCGCCTGTTTCGCCATGCCCGCGCGCGTGGTCTGGATCTCCTTGCGGGTGACGGTCACCCCGGCGTCGCGCGCGGCGCGGTGCAGGACCCGGTCCAGGACCATCGTGTGCAGCGTGTTGCGGGTGAGGGTGCCGGTCTTGGCGATGACCTGCTCGTACTGCCGCTCGTCGGGGACGGCGGCGCGCTGCGCGGACCGCACCTCGTTCACCCGGTGTTCGAGCTGCGCCACCGTGATGCGGTCGTCGCCCACGACGGCCGCGGCGCCGGGGCGCGCGTCGCTGCCGCAGGCGGTGAGGAGGGGGGCGGCGGCGACGGCCGCGGCGGAGAGGAGGAGCGCGGTGCGACGGCGGCGGTGCAAGTGAGCCTCCCGGTGGAGAGATTGTGCTTCGCTGCACAAAGTCTTGCGGTGATCGATGGTAGGCAGCGGTGGTCGTCTCGGCCACCCTTCCCCCAGAACTTCGTTCAGTTCGTCCCGTTCGTTCAGGGGGATGCGCCACCACCAACGACTCACCGGGAGTTGGGGCACCCCCGGCGCCCGTAAACCGCCCTATCCGCGCACTTGCCCCAGCCACTGGAGGGTTCTGCGGATCTCCGCGGGGAAGGGGTGCCCGATCCCGTGGACGCGCTCCGCGTCCAGGACGAGCCGCGCCAGCGTGTCGTGGGCCGCCGAGCGGTCGCCGAGGGCGAGCAGCAGCTGGCCGATGCGGCGGCGGATCTCCAGGGACTGGCGGATGTCGTCCGTCGCGTACTGGTTCTCGTAATAGGGGAGCAGCGCGCGGTACTCGGCCAGGGCCGCGGCCGGTTCGCCGAGCTGCTCCAGGCACTGGGCCGCCTCGTAGCGGAACTGGAGGGACTGCGGGTCGGCGTGGCCCGACTCGGCGGCCCGCTGGTCGGCGAGGCGGCGCAGCTCCGGCAGGGCGCGGCGGTACTGGCCGTCGTCCATCAGCGTGGCCGCGTACTGCTTGCGCAGGGTGCGGACCACCGGTGAGTGCTCGCCGTGCTGGGCCGCGGCGGCCGGCAGGATCGAGCCGAGGACGTCCACGGCCTGGGTGATGCGGCCCTCGCCGAGCAGCCGCTTGACCTCGTCGACGGCGCGGGCCACGTCCTGGCCGTGGCCGGGCCGGGGCGGCTGGGCCTGCGGGGTCGCGGCGGGGGTCGCCGCGCGGTCCGGCCAGGGCGCGTGCGGGCGCAGGAACGGGCGGGTCGGGTCGAGCGGGCGCCCGGACGGCGCGGAGCGCGCGGGCAGCAGCGGCACCAGCGCCTCGTAGACGTCCTGGGCGCTGGCGGGCCGGTGCTGGGGGTCCTTGGCGAGCAGCCGCAGGACCAGGGACTCGATGGACTCGGGCACCTCGGGGCGCAGCCGGCGCACGGGCAGCGGCGGCTCGTACAGGTGCCGGTGCAGCACGCCGAGGGCGGTCGATCCGGCGAAGGGCACGTCGCCGCTGAGGAGTTCGTGGAGCAGCACGCCGAGCGCGTACAGATCGGTGTACGGGCCGACGGCCCCGCCCATGGCCTGCTCCGGCGCCATGTACGAGGGGCTGCCGATCGGGGAGCCGGTGTGGGTGAGCCGGGTGGTGTCGGTGTCCATGACCGAGGCGATGCCGAGGTCGAGGATGGTGAGCGTGCCGTCCTGGCGGACCATCACGTTCCGCGGCTTGAGGTCGCGGTGCACGATCGGCACGGCGTGCACCGCGGAGAGCACGGCGCACAGCTGGGCGGCGACGGCGACCGCCCACTGCCAGGGGTAGGGGGCGTGCTCGGCGAGGTGGTCGCCGAGGTCGGCGCCGTCGACGTACTGCATGACCAGGTAGAGGTCGTCGTCGTCGCTGCCCGCGTCGTGCACGGTGACCAGGCCGGGGTGGTCGACCTGCGCGGTGACGCGGCACTCGCGGATGAAGCGGCGGCGCAGCTCGTCGGCCTCGGCGCCCGCGACCTTGTCCGGGCGCAGGAGCTTGACGGCGACGCGGCGGTCCAGGCGCTGGTCGTACGCCGTCCAGACCTGGCCCATGCCGCCCTGGCCGATGAGGGTGGCCAGCTCGTAGCGCCCGGCGACGACGCGCCGGTCGGTCCCGGGTGCCACGGTCAGCTGCCGCCTTCCTGCTTGCGCAGGTAGTCGCTCAGCTCGTCCAGCTCGGCCCTGACCTGGTCGATGCGGGCGGGCGCCGGGCCCGGCGCGGGGGCGGGCGTGCTCTGCGTCGGGTAGCCGTACGACGGCTGGTGCTGCGGCGGCGGGTAGGCCGGGAACTGCGTCTGCTGGTACGGGGCCCGGGCGCGGGCGAGCCGCGCGTGGTGGCGGATGTCCATGGTCAGGTAGTAGGCGATCACCGGCACCAGGGTGGCGACGAGGATCGTCATGCCCGTGTTGCCCGGCCCGGTGAACTCCTCGTCGCCCTTGTCGACGCCGATGAGCACGACGGCGAGCACGTCGAGGCCGACGACGGCCACGAAGAGCACCCAGTCGCGCACCGCGCGCGTCACGAGGGCGAGCCGCAGCATCGCGGCCCACGCGAGCAGGCCGCACGTCAGGGCGGCGAGCACCACGAACAGCACGCGCATCGTCACGGGCGCCCCCGTCGACGGAGCCGACGGAGCCGACGGAGCCGACGGGGGCGGCGGCACATAGCCGTGGCCGTGCATGGCTGCTCCTGGATACCTGACGAGACGGACAGTTGAGGATTCGAGCGTATAGGCCGACTCCGGGGACCCGAATCGGGTTGTACCGAACCGTTGTCGTACTGGTCACGCGGTACGTGTCACTCCGGTGTCTCCGGGGCGCGTGGTGCCCGTGAGGCCTGCCGCGGAGCCGGGTCGGGCCCGTCCGCCGCGACCGTGCCGTCGGTGAGCCCGTCGTACATGCCGCGCACCAGTTGCTCACCCAGGCGGCCCGCGAGCCGCAGCGCGTCCTCGAACGCGGCGAGCGCGCGGAACCGCTCGCCGTAGCCGCGCTGGCGCTCCGGCGGGAGGCGGGGCAGCTGGAGGCGGCGCACGTCGAGCCGGGCGGAGGTGGAGGCGTAGCTGCTGGCCTGGCGGTTGTTGGCGGTGCCGCGCAGGAAACCGGCGAGGAACCAGGGGTCGAGCGCCGCCGGGTCGGGGCGGAGCAGCACGAGGCCGCGGCCCAGGGCGGCGCCCGCGGTGGCCTCGTCGACGACACGGGCGGCGGCGCCGCCGGAGACGGGCACGACGACGTCTCCCGGCTCGGTGAGCACGGGCGGCTCCCCCTGGGCGGTCAGGGCGTCGTCGTGGGCCGCGGCCGGGGCGGCCGGGGGCGCTCCGGTGAGCACGTCGTGGTCGGTGAGGACGGGCACCCCGGCCGCGGCGGTGGCGCCGCCGGTGCGGATCACCAGGGCGCCCGCGCGGGCGAGTTCGCCGACGGTGGTCAGCGGCCAGCGGGAGGTGTCGGGGGCGCCGGGCGCGGCCCGCGGCGGGGTGAGCTCGGCGGTCAGGCGCAGGGTCTCGCCGAGCCGGTCGCGGACCTCGCCCAGCTCCTGCGCGCCGCCGCCCGCGGCCCGGGGCGGCAGGCGGCGCGCGGGCGCCAGGTCGACCTCGTCGTCGAGGAGTTCGAGCACCGGCACCGACAGGGCGAAGCCGGGGATCTCGTCGAGGGTGCCGTGCCGCTCGAAGCGGCGGTGGGCGTCGAGCACCGCGTCCTGCACCGGCGGCCAGGCGCGCGGGTCGCGCCCGTCGGTGTGGCGGGAGTCGGGGTGCCTGCCGTCGGCGGCGGTGGCCTCGGCGGCCTCGACCAGGAGGACGTCGGAGGCGGCGGGCGCGCCGGGGCCCGGCCTGCGCAGGACCCAGACGTGCAGCGGCAGGTTGTACGGGGGTGCCGCGCCCGGCGGCAGCGCGATCACGGCACGCAGGGCGCCGCGGCGCAGGAGGTCGGCGCGGATGCGGCGCCCCGAGCGGCGGGACGCGGCGGCGGGCGGCATCAGCAGGACGGCGGTGCCGCCGTCGCGGAGGCGGGCGAGGGCGTGCTGCACCCAGGCGAGTTCGGACTCGGTGCGCGCGGGCAGGCCGTACTCCCAGCGGGCGTCGTAGGACAGCTCGTCGTGGCCCCAGTTGCGGTCGTTGAACGGCGGGTGGCACAGGACGGCGTCGGCGGTCACGTCCGGGTGGGCGTCGGCGCGCAGGGTGTCGGCGGCGGCGGTGCGCACGGTGGCCGGGGCGTCGGAGCCGAGGGCCAGGCGCAGCGCGGTGAGCGCGGCGAGGTCGGGGGCGCTGTCCTGGCCGTAGAGGCGCTGGCCGGGGGCGCCCGCGGCGGCGCGCAGCAGGGCGCCGGTGCCGCAGGCCGGATCGAGCACGCTGCGGGCCGGCCCGGCGAGCGCGGCCATGAGGTCGGCGGGGCCCTGGGGGGTGAGCGTGTACTGGCGGGGGTTGGCGTCGAGGTGGCGGCCGAGCAGGAACTCGTACGCCTTGTGCGCGCCGAGTTCGGCGGCGAGTTCGGCGGCGGAGCGGAGCAGCGGGACGGACGGCAGGAGTTCGGGCGTCGCGGGGACCCGCACGGCGCGGGTCCGCCGGGGCTTGCCGAACCTCGGCGTGAGCACGGCGTCGAGGGCGTCCGGGAGCAGGCGCGCCAGGTGCGCGTCGGACACGGCGCTCAGGCGCAGCCAGTCGGTGTGCCGGTCGTGCACGAGCAGCAGGCCGCAGCCCGCGTGCAGCAGGGCGGTGACGGGGCCAGCGGGGTGTCCGGCGAGCTGCTGCCAGACCCGTTCGCGCAGCGGCACTTCGGAGAGCTTGCCCTGGCCGCGCAGCCACCGCTCGACCTCGGCGAGCGCGAAGGAGGGGCTGGTGTCGGTGCCGCCGACGGGCTGGGGGAAGTCGGCGTGGCGGCGGCGCCAGTTGCTGACGGCGGCGCGGCCGACTCCGGCGAGGCGGGCGATCCCGGCGGCGGTCACCTCGGTGGCGCCTGCCCCGCTCGCCCCACCTGCCCCGCCCGACCCGTCGGCCCTGCCTGTCCTGTCTGTCCCACCTGCCTCGCCTGCCCTGCCCGACCCGTCGGCCCTGCCTGCCCTGCTCGACCCGCGGGCCCTGCCTGTCCTGTCTGCCCCACCTGCCCCACCCGCGTCGTACGTCACGTGCCCCGTCGCCCCGTCCCCCGTCGCCGCATCCCCCGTGCTCCCGCCCGGCCGCGTCGGCCCGCTGGTCCCCACTGGCCCGCCCCTCGTCGCTCGATCCCGCGTGCGGCACGCGTTGGTCCTCGCGCACCGCCTGTGACGCCGAGCCTACCCACGCGAGTCGGGCAAACCCCTTTCACGGCCGTTAACCTCTCGATGATTGTGAACGGTGTTGACTCGGTTCACAAGCATCTGGTCTGATGGCCGAGCTGAACACGAACTCCCTGGGGGGCTTTCCATGCACGCGATCTCGCGCCGCACCACCTTCGCCGCGCTCTGCCTCGCCACCGCCGCGACCGTCACGCTGACGGGCTGCGGGGGCGACAAGTCCGACGACGCCAAGAAGCCGGCGGCGGCCGCGAAAAAGAAGGCCCCGTTCGCGGACCTGTCGGGGCCCCAGATCATCGACAAGGCCGTGAAGGCCACGAGCGGCGCATCCTCGCTCCGCATGAAGGGGTCCATGGCGGACGGCGGCGGCCCGGGCTTCATCGACCTCGCGCTCGACACCAAGGGAAGCTGCGTCGGCACCATCGGCACCGGCGGCGAGGGCTCGGTCGACCTGATCGGCAAGGGCAAGACGGTGTACATGCGGTACGACGCCGCGTTCCTGCGCTCCGAGATGAAGGGCGAGAAGGACGCCGACGTCCAGGCGTCGGTCGACATGATGGCGGACCGCTGGGTGAAGACCGGCTCCACGGAGTCCGACGAGCAGGACTTCGCCGAGTTCTGCGACCTGAAGACGGTCCTCGCCGACTTCAAGGACACCGAGTCGGCGGCGCGCAAGGGCAAGGCCACCACCGTCGACGGCACCCCGGCGATCGCGCTCCACGAGAGCGACGGCAAGGAGCGGGCGACGCTCTACGTGGCCACCGAGGGCAAGCCGTACCTCCTGAAGGCGGTCAACGACCCCGGCAAGGGCAAGAAGAAGGACACGCTCACCTTCACCGACTTCGACAAGCCCGTGAAGGCGACCCCGCCCAAGGGCGACGTGCTCGACCTCGACAAGCTGGACGGCTGACACCCGCAGGGCCGCGGCCGCGGGGCGCGGGCGGCGCGCCCGTCACAGGGCGTGCCGCACCCACACGTTCGGCTCGGCGTAGACCGCGTACCCGCGCTCCGGCACGCAGTGCACCGGGACCAGCGCGCCCTCCACCTCGACGAGGCAGTCCTCGGCGGCGTCGAAGGGAAGGCCCGTCCACTCCCGCCACTGGGCGAGCGAGCCCGACACCGTCATCGAGGTGGGCGCCACCTTCGCGATGACACCGCCGACGCGGACGTGGACGCGCAGCCACGGGTCGTGGGGCAGGCCGTCGGCGCGGGTGCGGTGCGCGTACTCCTCGATCGCCGTCGTCGGCTCCAGGTGCTTGGCGTTGGGCCGCACCGGGGCGACGACCTCCGCGAAGCCGCGGGCGCGGGCGTTGTCCCGCATCGCGGCCAGCATCCGGCCGGAGAGGCCCCGCCCCTGGTGCGCGGGGTCGATGGCGACCTCGATGGCGCTGACCGTGTCCGGCTCGTCGCCGTACCGCAGGTCGGCGAACGCCCAGACCAGGACCTGGTCCCAGCCGCCGTCGGGCAGCTCGCCGCGCGCCCCGCCGCGCTCGTCGGACCGCAGCGCGAACGGCACGCTGAACGCCCGCGCCACCACCCGCTCCTGACCGTCCGTGGCCAGCAGGACGTACTCCGGGAACGCGTCGGGGATGCGGCTCATGTGCGACCGGGCGACCAGGTCGTGGCCCACGAACTCGGCCCAGGAGTCGTCCATGGCCCACATCGGCCCGGCCAGTTCGGGCCGCTCGGCGAGGGTGCTGATGGCGAGGTCCACGGAACACCACGCTAACGACCCGCCCCGCGCCGGAAAACCGATTAACGGGCCGGGAGCCGCCTATCGGGCCCGGAACCGCCCCGGCGCCTGCGTCGGGTTGCCGCCGCCGGGCAGCCTCTCCTCGGGGCAGCCCGACAGGACCCGCCGCATCGCGTCCCGCTCGGCCCCCGTCACCGACAGCTCGTACTTCTTCTTCACGGCCACCTGCCGCGCCACGTACGTGCACCGGTAGCCCTTGTCGGGCGGCAGCCACGTCGCGGTGTCGCCGTCGCCCTTGCCGCGGTTGGGGCCCGCGTCGACGGCCAGGAGGTTCAGGGGGTCGTTGGCGAGGGCGATGCGCTTGCTCGCGTCCCAGCGCTGCGCGCCCTTCTGCCAGGCGTCGGAGAGCGCCACGACGTGGTCGATGTCGACGCGGCTGCGGCCGCGCGTGAACGTCACGTCCTTGCCGGTGTACGGGTCGGGCGCGAGCTTCCCCGCGGTGACCACGCAGCCGCCGCCCCGGAACCTCACGTCCTTCAGGTCCCGCTTGAGTATGTCGTCGCGGGTGCCGCAGCCGTTGGAGTCGGTGTCGGCCCAGGCGCTGCCGAAGCGCGCGCGCTCGTAACCGGTCTTGGGGGCACGGCCCTTGACGGTCAGCGAGTCCACGGCGGCGAGCGCCGTCCCCGCGCGCCCGCCGGGCGCACCGCCCTTCTCCGCCCCGTCCTTGCCGTCGACGTCGCAGGCGGTCAGGCCGCCGAGCGCGACAGCCAGTACGACGGCGTGGGCGGCCGCGCGCCGCCCCGTGACCCCGAACCTCACGGAATTCCCTCCCCATGGACCGGCCCCCACCGTAGCGGCCGGGCGGTCCAGACCATACCCGGCCCCACCAGGCAAGACACGCGTAACCGACGTAACGTCAGCCGTACGTCAAGGGCCGGCCCGAGCAGGGCCGGAAGTCGGCTACCTCAGAGGTAATCGACCGGCGTCGCACGCCCCTGACATCCTCAGGAACGTCAACGGGCCCCGCACGGAAGCCCGGTCACGTCACCGAGGGAGCATCATGGCCACGGAAGCCGCCCGCACCACCGGCACGGTCGAGGACGCCACCCGCGCCACCGTCGACGCCTTCTTCGCCGCGCGCGTCGCGAACGACACCGCGCGCCTCACCGAGATCTTCGCCGACGACGTCGACTGGCTGCTCGCCGACAACCCCGTCGTCCCGTGGATACGCCCGCGCTCCACCGGCGCCGAATGCGCCGCACAGGGTGAGGAGTTGGCGCGCCACACCGTCGCCCAGGACGCGCGGGTGAGCGTGGACACCTACCTGGTGACCGGGCAGGACGCCATCGTCATGGGCCATCTGTCGGGCACCGTGCGCGCCACCGGGAAGTCCTTCGAGGGCCCCTTCGCGCTGCGCCTGACCGTCGAGAACGGCCGGATCACCCGGCACCACCTGTACGAGAACAGCCTGTCCGTCGCGGCGGCGTGCACGCCCTGAGCCCGCCCGGGGCGCGCACGCCGCCCCGCTACGACCCGAGGACCGAGGCCAGGAACTCCCCCACCCAGCCGAGCAGTTCCCGCCCGACCAGCGGCTTGCCGCCGACCTTCGCGGTCTTCGGCCGCGGCACGAGGACCTGGTGCGTGGCCGCCTTGATGACCGAGCCGGGGTAGAGCCGCTTCAGGCGCAGCTCCTGGGACTCCCGCAGCTCCACCGGCGCGAAGCGGATGTTCGTGCCCTGGAGCACGATCTCGCCGACGCCGCAGGCCCGCGCCAGCATGCGCAGGCCCGCCACGAGGAGCAGGTTCTCGACCGGCTCCGGCAGCTTGCCGTAGCGGTCGGTGAGCTCCTCGCGGACCGCCTTGACGTCGTCCTCCGAATTGGCGGAGGCGATCGCGCGGTAGGCCTGGAGGCGGAGCCGCTCGCCGGGCGCGTAGTCGTGCGGGACGTGGGCGTCGACCGGCAGCTCGATCTTCACCTCCAGAGGCGGCTCCTCCTCGGCCTCGCCGCCCTCCAGGGACTTGCGGTAGTCGGCGACGGCCTCGCCCACCATGCGCACGTACAGGTCGAAGCCGACGCCCGCGATGTGCCCGGACTGCTCGCCGCCGAGCAGATTGCCCGCGCCGCGGATCTCCAGGTCCTTCATCGCCACGTACATGCCCGCGCCCATCTCCGTGTGCTGGGCGATCGTCGCGAGCCGTTCGTGCGCGGTCTCCGTGAGCGGCTTCTCCGGCGGGTACAGGAAGTACGCGTAGCCGCGCTCGCGGCCGCGGCCGACCCGGCCGCGCAGCTGGTGCAGCTGGGACAGGCCGAAGTTGTCGCCGCGCTCCACGATCAGGGTGTTGGCGTTGGAGATGTCGATGCCGGACTCGACGATCGTCGTCGACACGAGTACGTCGAACTTCTTCTCCCAGAAGTCCACCACGACCTGCTCCAGGGCCTGCTCGGACATCTGGCCGTGGGCGGTGGCGATCCGCGCCTCCGGCACGATCTCACGGAGGCGGGCGGCGGCCCGGTCGATGGACTCCACCCGGTTGTGGATGTAGAAGACCTGGCCCTCGCGGAGGAGTTCGCGCCGGATGGCCGCGCCGATCTGCTTCTCCTCGTACGGCCCCACGAAGGTCAGCACCGGGTGGCGCTCCTCCGGCGGCGTCGTGATCGTCGACATCTCGCGGATGCCGGTGACGGCCATTTCGAGCGTACGGGGAATGGGGGTGGCCGACATCGTCAGGACGTCGACGTTGGCGCGCAGCTTCTTCAGCTGCTCCTTGTGCTCGACGCCGAAGCGCTGCTCCTCGTCGACGATGACCAGGCCCAGGTCCTTGAACTTCGTCTCGGAGGAGAACAGGCGGTGGGTGCCGATGACGATGTCGACGGAGCCGTCCTTGAGGCCCTCCAGGGTCGCCTTCGACTCGGTGTCGGTCTGGAAGCGGCTGAGCGCCCGCACGTTGACGGGGAACTGGCCGTACCGCTCGGTGAACGTGCCGAAGTGCTGCTGCACGAGCAGCGTCGTGGGCACGAGGACCGCGACCTGCTTGCCGTCCTGGACGGCCTTGAACGCGGCGCGCACCGCGATCTCCGTCTTGCCGTAGCCGACGTCGCCGCAGATGAGCCGGTCCATCGGGACCGACTTCTCCATGTCCTCCTTGACCTCGGCGATCGTCGTGAGCTGGTCGGGCGTCTCCGCGTACGGGAACGCGTCCTCCAGCTCGCGCTGCCAGGGCGTGTCCGGGCCGAAGGTGTGGCCGGGAGCCGCCATCCGCGCCGAGTACAGCTTGATCAGGTCCGCGGCGATCTCCTTGACCGCCTTCTTCGCGCGGGCCTTGGTCTTGGTCCAGTCGGCGCCGCCGAGCCGGTGCAGCGTGGGGGCCTCGCCGCCCACGTACTTGGTGATCTGCTCCAGCTGGTCGGTGGGGATGTAGAGGCGGTCGCCGGGCTGGCCGCGCTTGGCGGGCGCGTACTCGACGACCAGGTACTCGCGCGTCGCGCCCTGGACCGTCCGCTGCACCATCTCGATGTAACGGCCGACGCCGTGCTGCTCGTGGACGATGTAGTCGCCCGGTTCGAGGGTGAGCGGGTCGATGGTCTTGCGGCGGCGGGCGGGCATGCGCTGCCCGTCCTTGCCCGCGGCCTTCTGGCCGGTGAGGTCGGTCTCCGTCAGGACGGCGAGCCTGAGCTTCGGGTCGACGAAGCCGTAGTCGATGGAGCCGCAGGCCACGTGCACCACGGACGGGCTGATCCCGTCGAGCTCCGCGTCCAGGCGGGCCGCGATGCCCTCGCCGCCGAGCACCTCGACGGTGCGGGCGGCCGGGCCGTGCCCCTCCGTGACGTACACCGTCCGCCAGCCGTCGGCCAGCCAGCCCTTGGTGTCGGCGAGGGCCTTCGCCGTGTCGCCGCGGTAGGTCTCCGGGGCGTGCATGCCGAGCGTGAGGGTGTCGTCGTCCGCGTCGAGGTCGGCCGCGAACGGGCTCACCGACCACCACATCATGCCCAGCTCCCGGGCCCGGTCCCGGACGTCGGCGATGCCCCACAGCGAGGCCGCGCCCACGTCGATCGGGGCCTCGCCGCCGCCGGCCGTGGCCGCCCAGCTGGCCTGGAGGAACTCCTGGCTCGTCGCCACCAGGTCGGCGGCCCGGGTGCGCACCCGCTCCGGGTCGCACACGACGGCCATCGAGCCCTCGGGCAGCACGTCGAGCAGCAGCTCCATGTCGTCCACGAGCACCGGGGCGAGGGACTCCATGCCCTCGACCGCGATGCCCTCGGCGATCTTCCCGAGCAGCTCGCCCAGCTCGGGGTGCGCCTCGGCGAGCTCCCGCGCCCTGGCCCGTACGTCCTCGGTGAGCAGCAGCTCCCGGCACGGCGGTGCCCACAGGCCGTGCTCGGCGACCTCCAGGGACCGCTGGTCGGCGACCTTGAAGTAGCGGATCTCCTCGACGTCGTCGCCCCAGAACTCCACCCGCAGCGGGTGCTCCTCGGTGGGCGGGAAGACATCGAGGATGCCGCCGCGCACGGCGAACTCGCCGCGCTTCTCGACCAGCTCGACACGGGAGTACGCGGCCGCGCCCAGCGCGTCGACCACGTCGTTCAGGTCGGCCGACCGCCCCGTGCGCAGCGCCACGGGCTCCAGGTCGCCCAGCCCCTTGACCTGCGGCTGGAGCACGGAGCGCACGGGCGCCACGACCACCCTCACGGGGCCCGTCTCCGGGTCGGCGCCGTCGGTGCTCGGGTGCGCCAGACGGCGCAGGACGGCCAGGCGGCGGCCCACGGTGTCGCTGCGGGGGCTCAGCCGCTCGTGCGGCAGCGTCTCCCACGACGGGTACTCGGCCACCCCCTCCGGCGGCAGGATCGTGCGCAGCGCCGCGGCCAGGTCCTCGGCCTCCCGGCCGGTCGCCGTCACGGCGAGCACGGTCCGCCGTGTCTCACGCGCGAGCGCGGCCACGGCGAAGGGCCGGGCGGCCGGGGGACCGACGAGGTCGATGTGGTGCCGGTTGCCGTCTGCGGCGGCCTTCACCGCTTCGGTGAGGGCCGCGTCCTTGACGACGGCGTCCAGCAGTCCGTGCAGGGTCATGAAGGGGCATCCCGTCCGGGGGGCGTGGACAACGCGAACCACCCGACACGTCTCACGGGCCGGGGGGCCTCCCAGGGTACGTCGCCGCGCCGCCGCTCACCCGATCGAGGGACTGTACAGAAGGCGCGTGAAGCGTACTGTTTTGTCTATGAGCGAGACGCTGCCCATCACCGAGGCACGGGCCAAGTTCGGCTCCCTGGTTCGCCGCACCGCCCATGCGCGTGAGCGCATCACCATCACCGATCACGGCCAGGCTGCGGCCGTCTTCATCAATCCGGCTGAGCTGGCCGAGATGGAGAAGCGACTGGCGGACCTCGAGGACGACCTCGCGGTGGAACGCTACCGTGCGCGCAAGGCCGCGGGCACGGTGGTCGGGATCCCGCAGGACGAGGCCCGCGCGCGACTGGGCCTGGACCGCCCTTGAGCTACCAGGTCCTCTGGGAAGAGCCGGCACTGGACGTCGCGGCTCGCTTCATGGCGGACGATCCTGACGGGGTACAGCAAGTGTTCGCCGCGACCGACCTGCTCTCCTTAGATCCACAGCCCGCCGGAACAGCCGAGTACGGTTCGCCCCACCTGCGCCGCATGCACGTAGGCCGGTATCGCGTCCTGTACGAGATCACGGAGAGCACCGTCACGGTGATGGTGCTCCATCTCGGGCGCACCGCCTGACCGAGACCAGGGCCGGGCCCGGTGGAATCCCACCGGGCCCGGCCCTGGTCGCTGCTTCCCCGTCCGGGAGGACTACTCCGTCGCGATCGCGTTCAGCACATTCATCCGGCCCGCCCGGAACGCCGGGATCAGGGCGGCGAAGAGGCCGACGAAGGCGGAGCCCACGAAGACCGCGATGATCGTCGGCCAGGGGATCTCCAGGACCTTCAGGCCCTCCAGAGCGAGGAGCTGCTGCGCGGTCGCGCCCCAGCCCATGCCCAGGCCGAGGCCGAGGAGGGCGCCGAAGAGGGCGATGACCACCGACTCCATGCGGATCATGCGGCGCAGCTGGCGGCGCGAGAGGCCGATGGCCCGCATCAGGCCGATCTCACGGGTGCGCTCCACCACGGAGAGGGCCAGGGTGTTCACCACGCCCAGGATGGCCACGATGATCGCGAGGCCGAGAAGGCCGTAGACGATGTTCAGGAGCTGGCCGACCTGGTCCTTCAGGGTCTGCTTGAAGTCGGTCTGGTCCTGGACCTTGAGCTGCGGGTCCGTCTCCAGGGTCTTCTTGAGCGCCGCGTAGGCCTCGTCCTGCTTGCCGTCGACCGCCTTGGCGAAGACGGTGTCGCTCAGCGGCATCCGGTCGGCGTCGACGTACCGCTCGGCGGTGGTGATGTTCAGATACATCGCGCCCCGGTCGAGGGTGCCCTCCTCGTCGGTGATCGCGGCGAGCTTCAGCTGACCGGTCCGGCCGTCGTCGAAGGCGACCTTGAGCTTGTCGCCCACCTTCAGGTGGTGGTCCTTGGCGAAGGCCTCGCCCACCGACATCGCGTTCGGCCCGTAGGCGGCGGACATCTCGCCCGCGGTGGTCTCGCGGCGCAGGTCCTGCACATAGGTGCGGTCGTTCGCGCTGAGGCCGACGCCCTTGTCGGTCTTGCCGTCCGGGGTGGTGATGTCGGCCTTGAGCTCCTTGTAGCGCGTGGTGTGGGCGACGTACGGGGTGTCCTTCAGGCGCTTCTCCACCTGGTGGCTCACGGGCTGCTTGCCCTGCACGATGAAGTCCGCGCCGACCGACTTGTCCAGCTCGTCCGTGGCCGAGGCGACCATCGACGTGCCGACCACCGACAGGCAGGCCACCAGGGCCAGGCCGATCATCAGGGCGGCGCCGGTGGCGCCGGTGCGGCGGGGGTTGCGCAGGGCGTTGCGCTCGGCCATGCGGCCGACGGGGCCGAACATCCGCAGCAGCACCGCGCTGATCGCACGGACCACGAAGGCCGCGAGGACCGGGCCGATGACGACGAAGCCGATGAGGGTGAGGACCACGCCGAGGCCGAGGAAGAGGGAGCCCTCCTTCGCCTCGTCGGCCGCGGCGGCGGCGTAGAGGCCGAAGACTCCGGCGCCGGTGAGGACCAGGCCGAGGGCGGCGCGCACCGCGGAGGACTTGCCGTCGGCCGGGGTGCCCGCGTCACGCAGGGCGGCCATCGGGGAGACCTTGCCCGCGCGGCGGGCCGGGAGGTACGCGGCGAGGACGGTGACGATGACGCCGAGGAGCAGGCCCACCACCGGGGTCGTCGCCGAGATGGTGAGGTCCTCCGTGGACAGCTCCATGCCGATGCCCGACATCAGCTTCATCAGGCCGATCGCGAGGCCGATGCCCGCGCCGATGCCGAGGACGGAGCCGACGACGCCGAGCAGCAGGGCCTCGACGAGCACCGAGCGGTTGACCTGCTTGCGGCTGGAGCCGATGGCCCGCATCAGGCCGATCTCACGGGTGCGCTGGGCGACCAGCATCGAGAAGGTGTTGATGATCAGGAAGATGCCGACGAGGAAGGCGATCCCGGCGAAGCCGAGCATCGCGTACTTCATGACGTCCAGGAAGCTGCTGACGGACTTGCGGTTGTCGTCGGCGCTCTCCTTCTGCGTCTTGATCTTGTAATCGGCGGCTCCGGCGCCGAGCGTGCTCGCCACGTTCGCCTTCAGCCGCTCGTCGCTGACGCCGCTCGCGGCGGTGACGTTGACGTGCGTGAACCTGCCCGTGGCGCCGAGGAGTTCGCGCTGGGCGGTGGCGGTGTCGAAGTAGACGACGGTGGCGCCGGGGTTGGTCACCTTGAAGGTGGCGATGCCGGTGATCTTCGCGGTGAAGCTGCCGGTGGCGGCGATGGTGCGCAGCTCGTCACCGATCTTGAGGTTCTTCTTGTCGGCGGTGTCGGCGTCGAGCATCACCTCGGTGGGGCCGCGCGGGGCGTGGCCCGAGGTGATCTCCATCGACCGCAGGTCGTTCTTCGTCCAGTTGCCCGCGAGGGTGGGGGCGCCGCCGGACGGGCCGATGTCCTTGTTCTTGGAGTTGACGACGGTGACGCTGTCGCTGCTGATCGCGCCCTCGGCGGACTTCACGCCGTCGGCCTTCTTCACCTGGGCGATCGTGGCGGCGGGAAGGGTCTCGGGCTTGCCGGTGCGCGGGCCCTCGTCGCCCGCGTCCGGGGCGTTCTTCGGGGTGAGCGTGACGTCGGAGGACGTGGCGGCGAAGAGCTTGTCGAAGGTGGTGGACATCGTGTCGGAGAACACGAGGGTGCCGCACACGAAGGCCACCGAGAGGACCACGGCGACCGCGGAGAGCGCCATGCGTCCCTTGTGCGCGAGGAAGTTGCGCATCGAGGTCTTCAGGACGGTCATGACGTGCGCCCCCGGGCGTCGAAGTGCTTCATGCGGTCCAGGACCTGCTCGGCGGTGGGGCTGTACATCTCGTCGACGATGCGGCCGTCGGCCAGATACAGCACGCGGTCCGCGTACGAGGCGGCGACCGGGTCGTGGGTGACCATGACGATGGTCTGGCCGAGCTGCGTCACCGACGTGCGCAGGAAGCCGAGGACTTCGGCGCCCGCGCGGGAGTCGAGGTTTCCGGTCGGCTCGTCACCGAAGATGATCTCGGGCCGGGATGCCAGGGCACGGGCCACGGCGACGCGCTGCTGCTGACCGCCGGACAGCTCGGTGGGCCGGTGCTTGAGGCGGCCCGCGAGGCCGACGGTCTGCACGACCTGGTCGAGCCAGCCCTGGTCGGGCTTGCGGCCCGCTATGTCCATCGGCAGCGTGATGTTCTCCAGGGCGTTCAGCGTGGGGAGGAGGTTGAACGCCTGGAAGATGAAGCCGACGCGGTCGCGGCGCAGCTGGGTGAGCTTCTTGTCCTTCAGGCCGGTGATCTCGGTCTCGTCGAGATAGATCTGACCGCTGCTGACCGTGTCGAGGCCGGCGAGGCAGTGCATCAGCGTGGACTTGCCGGACCCGGAGGGGCCCATGATCGCGGTGAACTGGCCGCGAGCGATGTCCACGTCGATGTGGTCGAGCGCGACGACTCGGGTCTCCCCGGAGCCGTACGCCTTGACGACCTGGCGTGCCCGCGCCGCGACGGCCGTACGCCCGCCAGTTCCCCCGTGCCTGGGAGTGGATACAGCCGTTGTCACGGTAAGTCTCCTATGTCGGTGACGAGGTGAACGCGTGTCGGCGCGCTCACGCAGATCAGTGTGGATCGCCGGGGTACTCCGGCGCCCTGGTGCGCAGCGCAGTCTTTTCCTGGGGAAAACCCCACCCCCCGCGCTGTGGTTCGTCGCAGGGCGCGGGCCGGACCCCGTTACAGGCCGCGGAGCCGGACCCCCGTTACCGGCCCCACGCCCCGCGCCCGTGCCCGGCGGCTTCGCCCCGTGCCCGGCGGCTTCGCCCCGTGCCCTGCGGCGTAAAGCAAATCTAAGGACGGAGCCCGGCCGTCTCGTCCTCCGCCGGTACCAACGTCCCCCTGTCCCTAGTACGGAGGACCCCCTAGGGGTTCTCCACCCGGCGGTGGAGCGCATCTCAGGGTTACTCCACCCTCTTGTTTACCGAGCAACCGTCCTACCAGCGGAGAAGCCCTCCACCCTCCCTGGAGCGCGCCATCGGTGAGAAGGTGACCGGGGCAACCGGTGCAGGGGGAAAGGACTTTGGTCATGGAGGCGACGGCGGCAGCGGAGACACAGCGCACGGACCGGCGCGGCGCCGTCGTCGCCGCGCTCATGCTCGTCATGGCGCTCGCCGCGCTCGACGCCACCATCGTCTCCACGGCCGTACCGCAGATCGTCGGCTCCCTCGGCGGCTTCTCCGTCTTCTCCTGGCTGTTCTCCGGCTATCTGCTCGCCGCGACGGTCACCCTGCCCGTCTACGGGAAGCTGTCCGACACCTTCGGCCGCAAGCCCGTCCTGATCGCGGGCTGCGCCCTCTTCCTCGCCGGCTCGGTGCTGTGCGCGCTCGCCTGGAACATGGGCTCACTGATCGCCTTCCGCGTCCTGCAAGGGCTCGGCGGCGGCGCCCTCCAGGGCACCGTGCAGACCGTCGCCGCCGACCTGTACCCGCTCAAGGAACGCCCCCGCATCCAGGCCAGGCTGTCCACCGTGTGGGCCGTCTCCGCCGTCGCGGGACCGGCGGTCGGCGGCCTGCTCACCGCGTACGCCGACTGGCGCTGGATCTTCCTGATCAACCTGCCCGTCGGCGCGTTCGCCCTCTGGCTGATAGCCCGCCACCTGCACGAACCGGTACGCCCCCGGGGCGCCCGGCACCGCGTCGACTGGCCCGGCGCGCTCGCCGTGTTCGCCGCGGGCGGGGTGCTGCTCACCGCCCTCGTCCAGGGCGGCGTCGCCTGGGACTGGCTGTCGACGCCCTCGCTCGCGCTGTTCGCGGCGGGGCTCGCGTGCGTCGGCGCCGTCGTGGTGATCGAGCGGCGCGCGGCGGACCCGATCATTCCGGGCTGGGTGTGGCGGCGCCGCCCCATCGCCGCCGTGAACCTGGCGCTCGGCTCGCTCGGCCTGCTGATGGTCGCACCCACGGTCTTCTTGCCCACGTACGCGCAGTCGGTGCTCCAACTCGCCCCGATAGGCGCCGGTTTCGTCCTGTCCATCATGACCCTGAGCTGGCCGGTCTCGGCCGCTCTGAGCCAGCACGTCTACCGGCGCATCGGCTTCCGCAACACCGCGATGATCGGCATCAGCGCCGCCGCCTGCGTCCTGTTCGCCTTCCCGCTGCTCCCCTACCCCGGCGCGGCCTGGCAGCCCGCGCTCCTGATGCTGCTGCTCGGCGCCGCGCTCGGGCTCTTCCAGCTGCCCCTGATCGTCGGCGTCCAGTCGACCGTGGGCTGGGCGGAGCGCGGCACGACCACCGCCTCCGTGCTGTTCTGCCGCCAGATCGGCCAGACCGTGGGCGCCGCCGTCTTCGGGGCGATCGCCAACGGCGTCCTGAGCGCACGCCTGGGCGGCGCGGGCTCGCTCGACTCCGTCGCGAAGTCCCTCGACGACCCCGGCTCCGTCGCCGACGCGGACCGGCTGCGCCGGGCGGTCGACGCGGCCGTGGACTCCGTGTACGTGGGGGCGGCCTGCGCGGCGGTGCTGTGCCTGCTCGTCCTGCTGCTGCTCGCGCCGCGGAGGTTCCCCGTCCTCCAGGATCCGGAGCCGGGGCCGGAGCCGGGGCAGGGGTCCGAGCCGGAGCCGGGGCAGGGGTCCGAGCCGGAGCCGGACGCCGACGGGGCCGGCCGGGCCGACGAGACCGATGCGCAACAGGAGCCCCAGGAGGCGCAGTTGACTCGTACGCGCCCCAAGAAGCCCCATACCGACTGATCAGTATGGGGAAAACCCCACGCGCTCCCACTACCTGCCAGTAACGTACTCGGCCCTCGCTCCCTCGCGGTCCGCACCGGACCGAAGCCGCGCAAGGAGACGCAAGGAGACCGGGATGCCCCACCTTCCCCCAGACTCGTCCCCCTACCCTCCCCACGCTCGCCCTCCCCACGCCTTCCCTCCCTACACTCCACCCTCCTCCCGCGCCCCGGAAGCCCCGGAGGCCCCGGAGGCCCCGCTCCACCTCACCTACCCCTGGCAGCCCCCCGCCCCGCCACCGCCCGCCCCCGCGAGCCCGCGCCGAAGGCCCGCCCCCGGCCCCGGCCACCGCGGCGACCTGCGCCAACTGCGCGGCGCCTACCGCCGGCAGCGCCGCGTCGCCACCCTCACCGCCCTCGGCTACTTCACGCTCTTCCTCCTCCTGTCCGCCTTCGCGCCCGCCCTCATGACCGGCGCCGTCACCGGCGGCCTCACCACCGGGCTCCTCGTCGGACTGCTCCAACTCCCCGTGATGTGCCTGGCCATAGCGCTGTACGAGGTCACGGCCCGGCGCCGCCTCGACCGGCTCGCCGCACGCCTGCGCAAGCTCGTGGAACTGGAGGCGAGCCGTGGATGACGCCACCCGCAGCACGTCCCTCGTCGCCTTCACCGCCGTCGTCACCCTCACGCTGCTGCTGTGCGTGATGACCGGCCCCGAACGCGACGACCTCGGCGAGTTCTACACCGGCTACGGCCGCCTCACCCCGCTGCGCAACGGCCTCGCCATCGCGGGCGACTACATCTCCGCCGCCACCGTCCTCGGCACCACCGGCGTCATCGCACTCCTCGGCTACGACGGCGTCGTCCTCGCCCTGAGCACCGCACTCTCCCTGATGCTCCTGATGTTCCTGCTCGCCGAACCCCTG
This sequence comes from Streptomyces spectabilis, assembly GCF_008704795.1. NCBI lineage: Bacteria > Bacillati > Actinomycetota > Actinomycetes > Kitasatosporales > Streptomycetaceae > Streptomyces > Streptomyces spectabilis. Next base: position 4,257,873 of record NZ_CP023690.1, read on the forward strand.
CGGAACACGGGGCGGTTCACCATGGGCGACGTCCTCGCCCGCCGCATGCCCGGCCGTCTGGTCCGCGTCACCGCGAGCGCCGCGACCCTCGCCGCGCTCCTTCCGCTCATGCTCGTCCAACTCGCGGGCGCGGGCGACCTGCTGGCCTTCATCCTGGGCTTCACGAGCCCCGGCCTGAAGACCGGCTGCGTCGTCGCACTCGGCGCCCTCATGATCAGCTACGCGGCGATCGGCGGCATGAAGGGCACCGCCCTCATCCAGATCCTCAAGGTCGTCATCCTGCTCGGCTCCGGCCTCGCCGTCGCCGCGCTGATCCTGCGCCGCTACGACTGGGACCCCGGCGCGCTGCTCGCCGCTGCCCGCGCGGGCAGCGGGCTCGGCCCGGCCTTCCTGGAGTCCGGCCTCCAGTTCCGCGACAGCCCCGCGCCCCGCCTCGACATGATCAGCTCGGAGCTCACCGTGGTCCTCGGCGGCGCGTGTCTGCCGCACATCACCATGCGGATGTACACCGCGCGCGGCGCGCCCGCGATACGGCGCTCGATGTCCTGGGCCGTGGCGTGCGTGGCCCTCTTCGTCCTCGTCATCACCGTCATCGGCTTCGGCGCCACGGCCATGCTCGGGCGCAAGGAGATCGCCGGGCACGACCCGCAGGGCAACACGGCCTATCTCCTCGGCTCGCGCGCCGTGTTCGGCGCGGACGCCTCCACCGCCGAGACGCTGCTCTTCACCACCGTCACCACCGCGATCTTCCTGACGCTCCTCGCGTCCGTCGCCGGGATGATCCTCGCCTGCGCCAACTCCCTCGCGCACGACGTCTTCGCCGCCTGCCGCCGCGACCTCTCGCCGCGCCGCGAGATGGCGCTCGCCCGGGGGTGCGCCCTCGCGGTGGGCGCGGGCGCCATCTGCCTCGCGGTCCTCATCCAGGACCGCAGCCTGCAACCGCTCGTCACCCTGTCGTTCTGCCTCGGCGCGTCCGCGCTCGCGCCCGCGCTCGGCTACGCGCTGTTCTGGCGGCGCTTCACCCGGGCGGGGCTCCTCGCCACCCTCATCGGCGGTACGGTCGGCTGCGCCGTGCTCATGACCGGTACGAACCTCGTGTCCGGCTCGGCCGGGGCGGCGTTCCCCGAGCACGACTTCGCCTGGTTCCCCTTCACCACGACCGGGGTCGTCTCGATTCCGCTGGGGTTCTTCCTGGGGTGGATCGGTACGGTGCTCAGCCGTCGGGGGGCTCGGCGGGAGGCTCAGCGCCGCTACGAGGCCGTGGAGCCCTGGCTCCTCGCGGGCCGCACCCCCACACCATGACGGGGCCCCGCCCACCAGCCACCGCCGGGGCGGCGGCCTCCCTCCCACCCACCCGTGCCACCCCGGCTCCCGCCCGCCCGACCCCGACGCGGAGCGCCGCCCGTGACGCCCTCCCCCTCCCCGCCGCTACCGCGGCGGGCGCTTGCCCACCCGCCCACCCGAAACTCCCCAGCGCCGCGAGACCGGGCCTCGGGGCACCTCGGCGGGAGGGGCCGTGCCGACTGACGCCTCACGCCCGGGCCGACAGAACCGCCCCGGCCCCTACGCAGAATGCCGCGACCACCCCGACGGGCGGAGGCACCCCGTCCACGCTGGGCGAAGCAGAGAGCTCGGCACGGTGGACACAGCACCCAGGTGCCACCCAGCCGATCCGCCGAGGCACCGGTCCCGCCAGCCGGACCCCACACCAGCAGGCCCAGGCCTTGCCCACCCGCCCACCCGAAACTCCCCAGCGTCGCGAGACCGGGCCTCGGGGCACCTGGCCGGGAGGCGGGACCGCGCCGGGCGGCGGACCGGACCGTAGGGGGCTGCCGCTCCCCCGGCACGGCGGGGGTGGGTAGGACCACGTCGGTGCTCGGGGCGGGGCGCCTCGGGCAGTACCCCGCCACGAACAGGCAGGACCGCGCTGAGGGCTCCAGGCGGGGCCCACGCGGAGGGCGGCGCCCCGCCACGGATGGGCGGAACTGCGCTGACGCTCAGGGTGGGGCCAACGCGGAGGACGGCGCCCCGACACAGGGTGGGGGCGGGTGGGCGGGACCACCCCGGTACTCGGGGCACGGCGCACGCGGTAGGCCTCGGCCAGTGCCCCGTCGCAGGCAGCTGGGCAGGCCCCACCCCGACGCTCAGAACAGGGCTCACGCGGAAGGCCTCGGGCAGTGCCCCATCACCGGCGGGCAGGACCGCGAGGGCGCTCGGGGCGGAGCGTACGCGGAAGGCGGTGCCCCGTCATGGGTGAGGGCGGGTGGGCGGGACCACCCCGGCGCTCGGAACGAGGCGCATGCGGGAGGCCTCGCGCAGTGCCCCGCCACGGGTGGGCGGAACCGCGCTGACGCTCAGGGTTGGGCCAACGCGGAGGACGGCGCCCCGACACAGGGTGGGGGCGGGTGGGCGGGACCGCCCCGACGCTCGGAACAGGGCGCACGCGGAGGGCCTCGGACGGCGCCCCGCCACGGGCAGGTGGGCAGAACCCACCCCGCCGCGCGGCCAAGGAAAGCCCCCCCCCGCGGACGAGGGGAGCTGGGCCCAGGCTCAAGTCAGGGGGTGGGGCCCGGGGTGTCGCCGGGGGCTCGGCCGGTCAGGGAGGCGAGGCTGTTGCGGACGTGGTCCATGTGCGCCCGCACCTCCTCCCACCGCTCACCATGCTCCCGCAACACCCGCTCCGTCTCCCGCCCCACCCGCTCCTCCCGCACCCGCGCCCGCGAGATCAGCTCCGCGGCCCGCGCGGCCGCGTCCTCCTCGCCGTGCCGGGCCGCCTCCTCCGCCTCGGCGCAGGCCCGCTTGGCCTCGGTGAGACGGGCCTCGGCCGCGGCGACGAGCGCCGCCTCGCGGGCGTCGGCGACGGCCTCCCGCTCGGCGATCTCCCGCTCCGTGGCCTCCCAGCGCTCCCCGTGCTCCTTCTCCTGCTCGGCGAGCAGCCCGCTCGTGCGCCGGCGCATCTCCCGCAGCGCGGCGAGCGCCTCGTCGCGCCACTCCTTCGCGTCGCCGCGCGCGGCGACGCGCAGCTCGTCGGCGGCGGCCCGCGCGGCGAGCAGCCGCTGCCGGGCCCGCTCCTCGGCCTCGCCCCGCACGGACTCGGCGTACGCCCGCGCACCGTCGCGCAGCTCGTCGGCGGCCGCCCCGACGGCCTGCCCCAGCTCGTACGTGTCGGCCGCGGCGGCGTCCCGCACGGCCGCGGCCTCCTCCTCGCTCAACACGAGCAGGTACTGGGCGCGCTGCCCCAGCTCGTCGTACGTCTGCGGGGCGAGCCGCGCGACGGCCGCACGAAGGCGCGCGGCCTCCTCCCCCATGTCCCGGGCGAGGACGGTGAGCCGGGCCGCGCGCTCCCACGCGGCGTCGCGGTCCCGGGACAGCGCGTCGGCGTACGCCTCCACCTGTTCGGGACGGTAGCCGCGCCCGCGTACGGCGACGAAGCCATGAGGTGACGCACCGCTGCCGCTCATCTGGTTCCCCTCTTTCGCCCACACGGACTCTCACCGTCGCGCTGACTCTCTCCGTCGCGCCACCCGCGTACAACGCGATTGGCGCACATCTTGATGGATCAAGCGGAAGTGGTCATAACACGACACTCCGTCAGCGCCACCCGCTCAAGGATGCGTCAATTGGGGCCAGAAGTCGGAATCGGGGTGTCGTTCCGCAGTGCGTCGAAGAGCCGTTTGACCCGCTCGGAGTCCCCTACGACGACATCGCCGACGCCGGGCACCTCGGGCCCGCCCGCCACCGGAACCGTGGCCGGGGATCCACGCGTACGAGTCCCGCGAGGCCCCCGGAAGCGGCCGCGTACTCATCACCGCATGATCGGGGCGCCCGACCCGCCACGCAGGTCGAGCGCCCCGTCGGACAAGCGCGCCGGCTACAGCAAGCCGTCCCACATCTGCTCCAGGAGCACCGACCACCAGCTCTCCGGCGAGGACAGCGCCGCCGGGTCGAGCGCGGCCAGCTGCGACTGGAAGTCGACGGTCCAGCGGCCCGCCTGCTCCTGGTTGAGGCCGTAGCGCAGCCGCCACATGCGGCCGAGCAGCGCCAGACAGCGCACGAACTCGGGCAGCCCCGTGTTCACGAACTGCGGCGGCACCGGAACTCCGCCGGGCCCGGCCTCGACCGGCACCGCGACGATGTGCGCCGTGCCGTACTGCACACAGACCGCCCGGCCGAAGTCGCTGCCCATCACCAGGTACGAACCCGCGTCCGGCGCGGGCGCCACGCCCCGCTCCTGCGCCAGCTCCGCCAGGGTCGGCACCGGCCGCCCCGGCTGGGCCTGCGCCCAGAAGAACGGGCCGAAGTCCAGGGGCAGCCCCGCCACCACGAGCGTGTGCGCCACGACGTCCGGCACGCCCTGCCGCGACACCGCCCGCTGGTCGAACCGGAAAACGCCGGGCCCGAACGCCGCCGCGAGCTCCTGCGCCACGGCCTCCGGCGGCACCGGCTGCGCGGGCGGCACCTGCGGCAGCGGCGCCCGCACCGGCGCCGGACGCGCGGGACCGTCCGCGACCTGGTGCAACTCACCCTGGTGCGCGAGCAGTTGCCGCATGCCCTGCTGACGCGACGCGTGGTCCCTGCCGTACGAAGCGATCGAGGTGATACGTGCCTGCGGCCAGGTCTCCCGGATCATCCGCGCGCAGTACGCGCCCGGCAGCTCACACGACTCCAGCTCCGTGTGCAGCTCCAGGACCTGGTCCGGCGGCACGTTCATGCCGCGCAGCTCGTGGAAGATCTGCCACTCCGGGTGCGGCGTTCCCGGCGCGGACCGCCGGATCAGCTGCTGCTCGGACCCGTCGGCGGCGCGGTACCGCAGCACGGCCTGGTAGCCGGGGCCCACGGTGGGCTGCCCGACGGGCGGCTGCGGATAGCCGTAGGGCTGCCCCGCGCCGGGCGGCGGCATGCCGGGGCCCGGCGGAACCATGCCCGGAGCGGGCGGCGGCATGCCCGGAGCACCCGGGGCACCCGGCGGCTGCGGGGCCGCGGGCGGCAGGGGCGCACCCGGCCCGCCGACGGCCGGGCCCGCGAGCATGGTGGCGGCGTGGTGAACGCCACCGCCGGGGGCACCCGGAGCACCGGGAGCACCAGGCGGCTGCGGAGCACCGGGCACACCCGGAGCCCCCGGAGGCTTGGGCGCCCCGCCCAGGCTCGGGTCGGCCAGCATCGTCGCGGCGTGGTGCACCCCACCGGGCGGCGTACCCGGAACACCGGGCGGACCGGGAGGCTGCGGAGCACCAGGCGCGCCGGGCGCGCCAGGCGCACCCGGAGCCGCCGGAGGCTGGACCCCGCCGCCCATGCTCGGGTCCGCCAGCATCGTCGCGGCGTGGTGCACCCCACCGGGCGGCGTACCCGGAACACCGGGCGCGCTCGGAGCGGCAGGCGGCTGCGGCGCCCCCGGAGGCTGCGGCCCCTCGGGGCCGAGCGACGACACGAGCTGCGTCGCCACATAGCCGCCACCGGGCGCACCGGGCGGCGGAGTCGCGCCGCCACCGACAGCGGCGCCCTCGGACGGGGCCGACGGCGCCTGCGGCCCGGGCGGCGGAGTCGCACCCGCGGGCGGAGGCGGCGTACCGGGACCGCCCACCGCCGCACCAGCCGGCGGCGGCGGAAGGTGCGGACCACTCACGGCCGCGCCCGCGGGCGGCGGCATGCCGGGCCCGCTCGGAGCCGCACCGGCGGGCGGCGGCGGCACATGGGGGCCGCTCACGGCCGCACCCGCGGGCGGCGGCGGAAGGTGCGGACCGCTCACCGCAGCGCCCGCGGGCGGCGGCGGAAGGCTCGGCCCCGGGCCCGGCGCCCCGGGCACCGGCTCGTCAAGGGCGGGCGCGACCGCCGTCTTCGGGAGCTGACTGCCGCCCGAGATCAGCGCGGTCTTCGCCTCCGGCGACACGGCGGGCGGCGCGTCCTCCTCCTCGCCGTCCAGATTCACCGGCGGCGAGAACACCGTCGCGGGCAGCGGCACCGCCACGTCGTCGTCATCGGCACCGATGTTCGTGTCCGTACCGGCCCACGGCGTCTCCGACGACGGCCCGGCGGAACCCGAGACGCCCACCGACGCCCCGGCCGACCCACCTGCGGCAGGCCACGGCGTGCCGCCACCGGCAGGAGCGGGCGCGGTGGAAGGGGCCGCGGGCACCGGCCCCGCCGACGTCACCGCGGGCTCCGGAGCCACCGGAGCAGCCGGCGCCACCGGAGCGGCCGGAACCACAGGCTCCGGCGACGCCCCGGCCTCCGCGGCCGACGACCGCCGGTCCGGAATCCCCAGCTTGTCCGCCGCCTCCTGCAACCACTCCGGCGGACTCAGCAGGAACGACGTCTGATTCAGATCCATGCGCTCCGGGGCCGCGGGCGCCGCAGCGGGCTCCTGCGCGTCCGGCACCCCGTACTCCTCCTCGTACCGGCGGATCACCTCACCCACCGGCAGCGCGGGCCACAGCGTGGCCTCACCGCTGTCCCGGGCGATGACGAGCCGCTGGCCGCCACCGTCCGAACGGGGACCGCCCTCGCGGTCCTCCGCCCAGACCACGAAGCCCAGGTCGAACTCCCGCACCCGCACCTCCCGGTGCCCGGGCGGCGGTACGTCGCCGTTGATCCACTCCTCGGCGCGCTCCTGCGCCTGTGCGAAGGTCACCATCTCGGAGCTCACTCCCCCACCGGGACGGCGCGCGCGAAGCCGCCGTCCACCATCAGGTTCGCCACGGTCTCCAGCTCGGGCGGACTGCCCGCGAGCCGGGACAGGAACGCGTCGAAGTCGTCACCGCACGGCAGCAGCAGCCGCTGCACCCGCTCCGCGGGCGCCCACGACGGATCCACGTCCCGCGCGTCGTCGTACGCGCAGAACCACACCGAGCCGATCCGGTCGCCCTTCACCTTCACCGCGAGCAGACCGCCCTGCACGAAGCCGACCCCCAGAAAGTCCTTGGTCAGATGGTCGCGCAGACACTTGTTGACGTACACCAGGTCGTTCACGGCCGCCTCGTCGCGGACCGTGAAGAACGGCTGGTCGATCAGCAGACCCAGCTCCGCGTCGAGCGCCGTACCGACCGGAGCACAGCCGCCCGCCGCCTTCAAGAACGCGCGGTACGCACCCGGCAGGCGATAGCCCAGATCCTCCTCGACCCCCGTGACCTGGCCCTCCGTGACGGCAAGGGCCGCCTTCGGCAGCGCCAGATGCGCCGGCCGCGTCTCCTGCAGCGGCCGCGTACCCCGCTTGTGGTGGTCCACGGCCGACGTGGCGATGCCGCCGTGATGCCGCAGCAACGCCTTCACCTCCACCGGGACCAGCTCAAGCCGGCGACCGCCCGGCGCGTGGTGCCACGTCCAGCCGTGCGGCGTCGCCACCGCCGGAATCGTGTCCCACAGCTCGTGGCCCGACGCCGCGAGCGCCGCGTTCGCCGACACGTAGTCCGTGAGGCGCAGCTCGTCCACACCGAAGCCCTCCGGCGGCTCCGCGATCTCCGCGGCGGCACGCGCGTACGGCGAGAAGTCCGGGTAGCCGTCACCGTCCACCCGCACCCCCCTGGGATGGCGCGCGGCGCGGACCGGGTCCGGGAAGTGCACGACCTGCCCGGCGTAGGCCGCGTTCGGCGGCGCGGCCTGCTGCCCGAGCCGACCTGGCCGACCTGTCGTCATGGCGGTTGCCCTCCTGCGGCACTGTCGAGGTTCACGGATGGCGACAGCCTATGCGGAAGGACGACACGGGTCATCGGGCCTCCACAACCGTGACCACCCGCCACGGGACCGTCACCCAGAGACGAAACCCGGTCGTGTCGCACCGACCCAGCTTCCGCACCAGGCGCCCCATTTGGCAGTCTGTTCCCGCAACGCGGGGGCGTGGCACCAGCGGCCGACGCCGCGGGCACGGGGAGGGAAACACCACATGCACACGGCACAAACCAGCATGTCACGGACCACCGACACATCCACGGAAAGCGCCGGAACCGTTCACTCCACGACCACAGCAACGACCACGGCGACCACCCGGGGCACCACCGGAACCACCGGAACCACCGGCACCACCAGCGCCCATGGGACTCACGGAACCCACAGCACCCACAGCCCCCCGGGCACCACAGCGGCCACCGCACCCGCCGCACCCGGCGGCGACCCCCGCGTCGGCTGGAGCAGCGTGCCCGCCGACGCACCCATCCTGCTCCAGCGCCGCGACGGCATCCTGCCCACCGTCGCCGCCGCGCTCTCCGTCCGCGGCACCACCCTCACCGCCACCCCCAAGCGCGGCGAAGAACCACCCGAACTCCACCCCCTCGTCCAGGACTTCCTCGACGCCCTCCCCAGCGGCCAGCGCGAACGCTTCACCGGCCGCTGCGCCGAAGCCCTGCTCGTCTCCCGGCACCTCACCACCGCCGACGCCAGCCGCTCCAAACGCGCCCGCCGCAAACCCATGACCAACGGCGAGGCCCGCAAAGCCCTCAAGCACTCCAAACTCACCACCCGCCGCATCCGCGAGGACGGCGACCCCCTGCACGGCGCCTTCGCCCGGCCCTGCCGCTCCTGCACCGCCCTCACCGACCACTTCGGCGTCCGCGTCGTGGACCCCACGGCGGCCGACGGCTGACACCCCCGCCCGCCGTCCCCATCCGCACCGCACCACGAGGGCTCACGCAACCATGCACACCGACCACTCCACCCGCTTCCCCGTGCCCGTCGACGCCGCCCTGCGCACCGCGGGCTGGCGACCGGGCCGCTGGGACATCAAACAGGCCGAGATCTGGGCCGACGTCCTGCGCCGCCACACCTCACCCGCCGGACACCGGCACGCCGTCTTCCCCGCCGCCGTCGAAGCCTGGGCCGAATTCGGCGGCCTGCACATCACCCCGCAGGGCCCCGGCCGCCAGATAGCCCCCGCCACCCTGCACCTCGACCCGATGTACGGCCTCCACCTGGCCCGCACCCTCGGCGACCTCGGACGCGCCCTCGGCACCCAGGTCACCCCCATCGGCGAGGAGACCGACACCCAGGCCCTGCTCGCCATCGACGCCCGCGGCCGCGTCTACAGCCTCGACCACACCGGCGACTGGTACCTGGGACAGCACATCGACCAGGCCCTCACCACACTCATCGCCGGCACCCGGCCCGTACGCCTCACCGCCGGAGCGTAGGCGCCTCGCTGGACCTCACCGCCCCGCGCCGTCCGGCGGCCGACGCCGATCAGGCCCCGGCCGCCCCCGCCGGAAGCACCGCCGACACCCGGAAACCACCCGCGTCCGTCGGCCCCGACACGAACACCCCGCCCAGGGCCGTCACCCGCTCCTTCATCCCCACCAGACCATTGCCACCACTCGGCAGCCGCGCGTCCGCCGGAGCCGTCTCCGGCGGCGGACCGTTCTCCACCTGCATCGCGATCTCCGCACTGCGATGCGCCAGACGCACATACGCCTTCGCCCCCGCCGCGTGCTTGAAGACGTTCGTCAACGCCTCCTGCACCACCCGGTACGCCGTCTCCTCCACATCCGCCGCGTACGACCGCGACTCCCCCTCCACGGACATGTCCACCACCATGCCCGCCGCCCGCGACTGGTCCACCAGCTCGTCCAGCTCCGCCAGACACGGGCCCTCCACCGCCTCCGCGGCCTCCTCGCCCCCCGCACGCGACGCCGCCTGCGCCGCGGCCGCCGCCACGGCCGCCAGCGGCACCGGCGCCGGAGCGGGCTTCGGCGGCGCCTCACCCGCCCGCAACACCCCCAGCATCTCCCGCAGCTCCGTCAGCGCCTGCCGGCCCATGTCACCCACCAGCGCCGCGTTCTTCACCGCCTTCTCCGGATCCTTCCGCGCCACCGCCTGCAACGCCGCCGCGTGCACCACCATCAGACTCACCCGGTGCGCCACCACGTCGTGCATGTCCCGGGCGATCCGCGTGCGCTCCTCGTTCCGCGCCCACTCCGCCCGCTCCTCCGCCCGCTCCGCGAGCAGCTGCAGCTCCCGCTCCAGGCTGTCCGCCCGCTCCCGCAACGACTCCATGAGGCGACGCCGCGCACCCACGTACAGACCGAGCAGCAACGGCGGCGCCGTCACCCCCAGCGACGTACTGATCGCGATGAACGGGATGACCCCCTCACCGATCCTCAGATCCCCGCTCGCTATGTCCTGATTGGCCCGCACCATCGTCACGATCAGCGTGCCCACGAGCGACATGCCCGCAAGCGCCCCGATGATCCGGCGCGGCAGCTCCGACGCCGCCAGCGTGTACAGACCCACGATCGTCATCAGGACGCCCATCTGCGCCGGCGTGATCGCCACCGCGATCAGCACCACCGCGATCGGCCACCGGCGGCGCAACACCAAGGTCGCGCCCGCGAGCACCCCGAAGACCACACCCACCGCGAGCGGCAGCCCCGCGTCCCGCGCGAACTCCACACCCTCCGCACCGCACTCGGCCGCCGACACGACGCCGAGCCCGACATCGAGCACGGCACTGCGCCGCCGCTCCCACCACCACGGCCCTGTCCTGGCCGCGGCCCCGCTGTCCCCCGTCGTGGTCATGCCTTCCAGCCTACGGGCGCCGACGCCCGGTTTTCCGGTGAGTTTCCGGCACGCGATCGCCCCGCGGCCCTACCCGCGCGGCCCTCGGACGACCCCCGAACCGCCAGGTAACCCTCGAACAGTTGAACCGCCCAGATTTTCGACCCGGAACCCAAAATTCCGAACGAGGCTCGCCGCATGACCGAGATCACCGACTTCGCGTCCCTGCGCCACCGGGCCATCACGCTGCGCCGCGCGGGCCTGAGCCTCCGGCAGATCGCCGACGCCCTCCAGGTCCGCAGCAAGGACCTCCTCCAGCGCCTCGTCGAGGGCGAACCCGCACCGGAGTGGACCAAGCGCCCCCGGGCCAAGGACGACCTCCGCGAACGCGCCCGCGAGCTGCGCCTCAAGGGCTGGACGTACAACCAGATCCAGGCAGAGCTGGGCTGCTCGAAGAGTTCCGTCTCACTGTGGGTACGAGACCTGCCGAAGCCGGAGCGCCCGGACCCGTCGGAACAGGCGAAGCTGGCCGCGCGGAAGCGCTGGGAGCACGAGTTGGCAGTGAGGGACGAGGAGCGGCGGCGGACCAAGGCCGTCTGGACCGCAGAAGTCGGCAGCCTGTCCGATCGGGAGGCGTTCCTGGCAGGCGTCGTTCTTTACTGGGCCGAGGGCACCAAGGACAAGGCGTACAGCCGCCGCGAGAGGCTGGCGTTCATCAACAGCGACCCGAACGTGATCGCGTTCTACTTGCACTGGCTCGACCTTCAGGGCGTGGAGCGCGAGCGCCTGCGCCTCCGGGTGAGCATCCACGAATCAGCGGACGTGGCCGAAGCCGAAGCGTTCTGGGCCGACTTGGTGGGCATGGAGGCTTCCACACTCCAGAAGACGACGATCAAGAAGCACAACCCCAGGACGGTCCGGAAGAACACCTCCGAAGCCTATCGAGGCTGCCTCGCCATCTACGTCCTCAAGAGCGCCGAGCTGTACCGTCGCATGGAAGGCGCTTGGTACGGCATAGTGTTGTCCGCGCGCGAAGCCGATCAGCAGAATCGGACATAGCGGACGAACCATCCCGGGTCGTCTAATGGCAGGACAAATGGTTTTGGTCCATTGAATGAGGGTTCGATTCCTTCCCCGGGAGCTCAGATACATCGCCTAGGTTCGGGTCCTGACCGCAAGGTCGGGACCCGCCCCCATTTCCGCCCCCTTACGCCCCGGTATCCTGCGGATGTCCGAACCCCACGCATCCGAAGCCGAAGGGCACCCCCGTGAGCGCCAATTGCCCGGCAGCCGTCGTCGTCCTCGCAGCGGGTGAGGGCACCCGTATGAAGTCGGCCACCCCGAAGGTCCTGCACGAGATCTGCGGCCGTTCCCTCGTCGGGCACGTGCTCGCCGCCGCGCGCGAGCTCGCGCCGGAGCGTCTGGTCGCCGTCGTGGGGCACGGCAGCGAGCGCGTGACCGCGCACCTCGCCGAGATCGACCCGCAGGCCCGCACCGCCTACCAGGCGGAGCAGAACGGCACCGGGCACGCCGTCCGCATCGGCCTGGAGGAGATCGGCGGCCGCGTCGACGGCACGGTCGTCGTCGTGTGCGGCGACACCCCGCTCCTGACGGGCGCGACCCTGCGGCGCCTGGCGGAGACCCACGCCACCGACGGCAACGCCGTCACCGTCCTGACCGCCGAGGTCCCCGACGCGACCGGCTACGGCCGCATCGTGCGCGACCCGGCCTCCGGCGCGGTCACCGCGATCGTGGAGCACAAGGACGCCAGCGACGAGCAGCGCGCGATCCGTGAGATCAACTCCGGGGTGTTCGCGTTCGACGGGCAGCTCCTGGCCGACGCGCTCGGCAAGGTGCGTACGGACAACAGTCAGGGCGAGGAGTATCTGACGGACGTCCTCGGGATCCTGCGGGAGGCGGGGCACCGGGTGGGGGCGTCCGTGGCGGAGGACCACCGGGAGATCGCGGGGATCAACAACCGGGTGCAACTGGCGGACGCGCGGCGGGTGTTGAACGACCGGCTGCTGACGGAGGCCATGCTCGCGGGCGTGACGGTGGTGGACCCCGCGTCGACGTGGGTGGACGCGACGGTGACGTTCGAGCGGGACGCGCTCGTGCACCCGGGGACGCAGCTCCAGGGGGCGACGCACCTCGGTGAGGGTGCGGAGGTGGGCCCCAACACACGTCTGCTGGACACGACGGTGGGTGCGGGCGCCCGGGTGGACAACACGGTGGCGAACGGCGCGGAGGTCGGCGAGGGGGCGTCCGTGGGCCCGTTCGCGTATCTGCGGCCCGGCACGCGGCTCGGCACGAAGGCCAAGGCCGGGACGTACGTGGAGATGAAGAACGCGTCGATCGGTGAGGGCACGAAGGTGCCGCACCTGTCGTACGTGGGGGACGCGACGATCGGTGATCACACGAACATCGGTGCCGCGAGCGTCTTCGTGAACTACGACGGTGAGGCCAAGCACCACACGACGGTGGGGTCGCACTGCAAGACGGGTTCGGACAACATGTTTGTGGCTCCTGTCACGATTGGCGACGGCGCCTACACGGCGGCGGGGTCCGTGATCACGAAGGACGTGCCGCCGGGTTCACTGGCCGTCGCCCGGGGCCAGCAGCGGAATATCGAGGGCTGGGTGGCCCGAAAGCGGCCGGGGAGCGCGGCGGCGAAGGCGGCCGAGACGGCCTCCCGGGGTGCCGAGAACGCGGCCGGGGAGAGCCGGCCGGCAACCTGACTGGAAAAAGGTGCGCTGAACACCGCGTACCGTGATAGGTGCACACCAATCGGCTGACTCGTGGCGCGACCTATGTCCTGGGATGCGAGGAATCGCTCCTGGACCTCTGGATGTATCGCGGGTGCAGCAGCGGAAGAACTCGTCTGAGGAGACAGTGCTGTGACCGGGATCAAGACGACCGGCGAGAAGAAGTTGATGTTCTTCTCCGGCCGCGCCCACCCCGAGTTGGCCGAGGAGGTGGCCCACGAGCTGGGCATCGGCGTCGTACCCACCAAGGCCTTCGATTTCGCCAACGGCGAGATCTACGTGCGGTACCAGGAGTCGGCACGTGGCGCGGACTGCTTCCTGATCCAGAGCCACACGGCTCCGATCAATAAGTGGATCATGGAACAGCTGATCATGATCGACGCTCTGAAGCGGGCCTCCGCGCGGAGCATCACCGTGATCGTGCCGTTCTACGGCTATGCCCGTCAGGACAAGAAGCACCGCGGCCGTGAGCCGATCTCGGCGCGCCTTGTCGCCGATCTGATGAAGACCGCGGGTGCCGACCGCATCGTCACCGTCGATCTGCACACGGACCAGATCGTGGGCTTCTTCGACGGCCCGGTCGACCACCTCTTCGCCCTGCCGATCCTCGCGGACTACGTGGGCGCGAAGGTGGACAGGGACAAGCTCACGGTCGTGTCCCCGGACGCGGGCCGGGTGCGTGTGGCCGACCGCTGGTGCGACCGTCTGGGCGCGCCCCTCGCGATCGTGCACAAGCGGCGCGACAAGGACGTCGCCAACCAGGTGACGGTCCACGAGGTGGTCGGCAACGTCGAGGGCCGGGTGTGTGTCCTGGTCGACGACATGATCGACACGGGCGGCACGATCTGCGCGGCCGCGGACGCGCTGTTCGCGCACGGCGCGGAGGACGTCATCGTGACGGCGACGCACGGTGTGCTGTCCGGCCCGGCGGCGGACCGGCTGAAGAACTCCAAGGTGAGCGAGTTCGTGTTCACGAACACGCTGCCGACGCCGAACGAGCTGGAGCTCGACAAGATCACGGTCCTGTCGATCGCCCCGACCATCGCCAACGCGGTGCGGGAGATCTTCGAGGACGGCTCTGTGACCAGCCTCTTCGAGGAGCAGTCGGGTCCGCAGGACTGAGTCCCGCTTGATCGTTTTGTGGTGCGGCCTCCCCGCCGAGTAGACTGTCGAAGTTGCTCGGCGAGGGAGGCCGTACTCATTGGGGTACGGCGGTCCGTTATCGACGCGCTCTTCGTAGCAGGCCAGTCGTATGGCCGGGTGACACATCCGTTCACCTTTCTACGAGGAGTGCTTCATGTCCGAGGTCAAGCTCAGCGCCGAGACCCGTTCCGAGTTCGGCAAGGGCGCCGCCCGCCGCATCCGCCGCGAGAACAAGGTTCCCGGCGTCCTGTACGGCCACGGCACGGACCCCGTCCACGTCACGCTGCCGGGTCACGACCTGATGATCGCCCTGCGCACGCCGAACGTCCTGCTCTCCCTGGACATCGACGGCAAGAACGAGCTGGTCATCCCGAAGGCCGTGCAGCGTGACGCCCTCAAGGGCTTCATCAAGCACGTCGACCTGCTCCTCGTGAAGCGCGGCGAGAAGGTCACCGTCGAGGTTCCGGTCCACACCGAGGGCGAGCTGGCCGCGGGCGGCAACCTCCTGGAGCACGTCCTGAACACGCTGCCGATCGAGGCCGAGGCCACGCACCTGCCGGAGGCCGTCACGGTCTCCATCGCGGGCCTGGAGGCCGGTGCCTCCATCCACGCCAAGGACATCACGCTGCCCGCCGGTTCGACCCTTGCCGTCGACGGCGACGCCGTGGTCCTGCAGGTCCTGGCCGCGCAGGCCGAGGAAGCCCCGGCCGAGAGCGACGAGGCCGCCGCCGAGGCCTGAGCCGCGCCTCAAGGCACTGTCAACCGCCGTCCAGCGCCCCGGCGCTGGGCGGCGGTTGGGCTATGAGCAGCGATGGAGGAGACACGCAGATGACGACGGACCCGAGCGCTCCCTGGCTGGTCGTGGGTCTCGGCAACCCCGGGCCCGGCTACGCGATGAACCGGCACAACGTGGGCTTCATGGTCGTCGACCTGCTGGCCCAGCGGATCGGCGGCACGTTCAAGCGTGCCGGGAAGGCGCAGGCGCAGGTCCTGGAGGGCCGTCTCGGCCCGATGGGTCCTGGCAGCCGCCGTGTCGTCCTCGCCAAGCCGACGTCGTACATGAACCTGTCGGGCGGTCCGGTGACGGCGCTGCGCGACTTCTACAAGGTGCCGACGGCGAACGTCCTCGCCGTCCATGACGAGCTCGACATCGACTACGGCACGCTGCGGCTGAAGCTCGGTGGCGGTGACAACGGGCACAACGGTCTGAAGTCCATGACCAAGGCCATGGGGTCCGACTACCACCGGGTCCGCTTCGGCATCGGCCGGCCGCCCGGGCGGATGCAGGTCGCGGACTTCGTCCTGAAGGACTTCTCCGCCACGGAGCGCAAGGAGCTGGACTACTTCGTGGACCGGGCCGCGGATGCGGTCGAGTGCCTGGTCGTGGAGGGCCTGGAGCGCGCCCAGAGCACGTACAACTCCTGAACCGGGGCTCGATCGGCGCTCCGCGCCTCCCCCTCACGCGCCGGGCCGGCTCGGCCTCTCCCTGCCCACCCGCCCGCCCGGCCTGGCGGCTTGCCCGCCGTTGTCCGAATGTTCCCCCGCCCACCCGCCCCCGATGGGGTGGGTGGGCGGGGGCGTTTCAGGCGTCCGGTGCGGCCTCCCCCTGATTTCCCGCGAGGGCTCGCCTCACAGGTGGTCCCGTACCTCGCGTCGTCTGCGGGCGATCGCCGCGAGCAAGGCACCCGCCGCGAGCAGCGCCGCAGCGATCCCCGATGCCAGCCACGCGCCCCCGGACCCGGTGTCCGGCAGCGACGGGGTCGACGGCGAGGGGGACGGCGACGGGGAGTCCGAGTCCGAAGGCGACGGGGACGGAGACGGCGAGTCAGACGGGGAGGGCGACGGCGACGGCGAATCCGACGGAGACGGTGAAGGCGAAGGCGAGTCCGACGGCGAGGGAGACGGGGACGGGGAATCCGACGGCGAGGGAGACGGTGACGGGGACGGCGAATCCGACGGAGACGGGGACGGGGACGGGGACGGGGACGGGGACGGGGAGTCCGACGGCGAGGGCGACGGGGACGGCGAATCCGACGGGGACGGTGAAGGCGACGGCGAATCCGACGGCGAGGGCGACGGGGACGGCGAATCCGACGGCGAGGGCGACGGGGACGGCGAATCCGACGGGGACGGTGAGGGGGACGGGGACGGCGACGGGTGGACCTCGTCTACGACCCAGGGGGCCTCGGTGGCCAGGAGGCCCCGCGTGGAGCCGTCCGGCTGGCGCCGGTCGCCCGCGATGGCGATCTTGTTCCAGGTGCGCTCCCCGCCCTCGAAGGGCTCCCCGCCCGCCGCGCGGTCCGGCACCTCCATCAGCCAGCGCAGCGTATAGCGCTCGCCGGCGGAGAACACGTGCCCGTCGAAGTCGAAGCGGATGGAGCGGATGCGGCTCCAGTCGGTGACTTCGTCGGCGGGGACGAAGGACGGGTCGGGCTCGCCCTCGCACTGGAAGGGCGCGCTCTTGTCGGGGGTGTTGTCCATCTCGGGGCGGCAGGGGTCGGGCTCTTCGGAGTACGTGATGGTGACGGGGGCGCCGCCCGCGTCGATGGGCCCGGTGAGGGTGGGGCGCCACTGGCTGGTCACGTCGTCCTCGTAGCGGCCGCTGGTGACGCCGTAGGTGCCGGGTGCGGGCAGCAGGTCGTAGGCGACGACGTTGGTGAGGTCGGTGTTGCCCATGTTGCCGAGCACGGTGCGGTATTCGACGGTGCCGGAGATGGTCGACTGGCCGACCTCGTCCTCCTTGCCGGGGACTTCGGCGGAGCCCTTGAAGGCGTCGTCCTTGTCTCCCTTGACCTCCTTGGTGACGAACAGGGCGGAGGACTCGGCGATGGCGAAGTCGTCGGTGGCATCGGCGACGTTCTCGGCGGTGTCGCCGTCGCCGTCGATGTCGTGGGTGTCGGTCCTGCGGGTGTTGATGGGGCGCTCGGCGTCGTAGAGCCCGGCGCGGTTGCCCGCGTAGTCGGCGGAGTCGGGCGAGCCGCCGTAGGTGCCGCTGGCGACGCCCGGTTCGACGGTGGTGCGGAACTCGTACGCGCAGGAGGAGTCGTCGGCGGGGATCTCGGCGCCGGGTTCGGCGGTGAGCTCGACGCGGGTGCGGCCGTCGGGGCCTTCGGAGACGGTCTCGGTGAAGCGGTCGGCGGCCGGGCAGTAGTCGGGCTGGCCGTCGGCGAGGGCCCAGGAGCCCCTGGTGTAGGCGAGCTGGCGGGGCACGAGGTCGACGAAGCGGGGGCGCAGCGGGGAGGAGCCGGTGCGGTAGCGGTCGTTGCGGAGGGTCACGGTCCAGGTGTGGCTGCCGCCGGGGCCGACGGGGGTGGGGTCGGTGGACTTGGTCAGCTCGGGCTGGGAGACCTCGGGTTCGATGTGGAAGCTGGTGCAGGACTCTTCGTCGGCGGTGCCCGCGGCGCCGGTGAGGCCGAGGCGGGCGCAGTTGTCGACGTCGCCGCTGCCGCCGGGCAGGGCGGTGGCGTCGGCGCGGCCGCTGATCTGGGCGACGAGGCTGGTGCCGGCGGGGAGGCCGGGGACGTCGACGCGTACGGACACGAGGTCGCCGAGGCGGCTCAGGTCGATGGTCTGGCCGGTGGGGGTGACGGTCTCGGTGCTGCCGTCGCGGCGGGTGACCTGGACGGTCCAGTCGCCGGAGTAGGCGCCGCCGGAGGGGGTGGAGAGGCTGAGGGTCTGTGCGGTGAAGCCGTCGGGGAGGGCGTCGGTGAGGCGGGCGTCGGCGGGGTCGGTGCCGGTGTTGGCGAAGCGCAGGACGTAGGAGACGCGCTGTCCGTCGGCGGCGAGCGGGGGGTCGACGGACTTGTCGAGGGTGCCGGAGACCTCGCCGCCGCCGGTGCCGACGACGGTGTCGGCCTTGTCGCTCCTGGTGATCTCCTCGGTGCCGGGGCCGAAGGGGTCGCCGCTGAGGGTGGCGGTGTCGGTGAGGGTGGTGCCGTCGGCGACGTCGTCGCGCACCTTGACGCGGATCTCGTGGACGGCGCCGTAGGGGTAGGTCTTGACCTGGGCGAGCTGGTTGCCGGGGCGGTCGGGTTCGGTGTCGACGGGCCAGCTGATGGTGCGGGTGGCGGGGTCGTAGGTGTATCCGGCGGGGGTGGCGTCGACGAGGTCGACGCCTTCGGGGAGGACGTCGGTGAGGACGGCGTTCTCCAGGGCGAGGTTGCCGCGGGGGCGGTTGGCGTTGCGCGGGTCGTTGGTGGCGGTGACCTTGTAGGTGAGGGTCTCGCCGGGCCGGGCGCGGGAGGGGCCTTCCTTGCGGACGGCCGGGTTGGGTTCGGCGCTCACCTCGACGACGGCGTCGTCGGTGCTGGGGGTGCCGTCGCCGTTGGTGGCGGTCGCGGACATGGTGGCGCGCTGGTCGCCGGGGGGTGTCCAGTAGTCCTCGGTGGGCCAGCTGACGGTGAGCTGTGAGCTCTGGCCGCTGGCGATGGAGCTGTAGGTGACGGTGACGCTGCCGTCGTCGTTCGCGGTGACGCCGGTGACGCCGGGCGGGTACGGCTGGGAGACCACGCCGTTTCCGGAGGCGCCGGGCGGCGGGGTGAAGGTGACGGTCACCGACTGGCAGTCGCCCGGGATCGAGCACTGGATGAAGCCGTTGTAGGTGACGTGGTCGCCGGCGGGCACCGGTGAGGTGCCGGGGTCGAGGCGGACGCTCATGCGGGCGTCGGCGCGGGCCGCGCTGTCGTGCGGGACCAGGGCGAGCGCCGCGAGGGCGGCGAGCAGGACGGCCACCGTGGCGCCGAGCGCGCGACGGTACCGGTGGGCGAGGAGGACCACAGCACTTCCGACCACGAGGGGATCTGAGGACGGGTCAACTGTGGGGCGGTGGGGGGCGCCTCCTTCGCTACGACAAGGCGTTAAGCGCACTTTTCACCTGAAAGGCCCCGCATCCGGGAGGGTGCGGGGCCTTTCAGTGGTACGGGGCCTTGCGGCCGTGCGGTGGGGTCAGCCGGTGTTGCGCAGTCCGGCGGCGACGCCGTTGACGGTGAGCAGCAGGGCGCGGGCGAGCAGCGGGTCGGCCTCGCCGTCGGCGGCGGCCGCGTCGCGCTGGCGCTTGAGGAGGGCGACCTGGAGGTAGGAGATCGGGTCGAGGTAGGCGTCGCGGATGGCGAAGGTCTGGCGGAGGACGGGCTGGGCGTCGAGGAGTTCGTTCTCGCCGGTGACGCGGAGGACTTCGCGGACGGTCAGCTCGTGTTCGGCCTCGATGGCGGCGAAGACGTGCTTGAGGTCGTCGGGGACGAGGGTGTCCACGTAGTGCCGGGCGATCCTGAGGTCGGTCTTGGCCAGGGTCATCTCGACGTTGGAGACGAAGTTGCGGAAGAAGTGCCAGTGCTCGTGCATCTCGTCCAGGACGGTGTCGAGGCCGGCCTCGCGCAGTGCCTTGAGGCCGGAGCCGACGCCGTACCAGCCGGGGACGATCTGCCGCGACTGCGTCCAGCCGAACACCCACGGGATGGCGCGCAGGCCGTCGAGCGAGACGCCCGAGCCGGGGCGGCGGGAGGGCCGGGAGCCCAGGTGCAGGTCGGCGAGCTGGTCGACCGGGGTGGAGGCGAGGAAGTAGGTCGGCAGGTCCGGGTCCTCGACCAGCTTGCGGTACGCGGCGTGCGCGGCGTCGGAGACGACGTCCATGGCGGCGTCCCAGCGGGCGAGGGCCTCGTCGGACTGGCGCGGGGCGGTGTGCAGGACGGAGGCCTGGAGGGTGGCCGCCACGGTGAGTTCCAGGTTCTCGCGGGCGAGCGAGGGCACCAGGTACTTGTCGGAGATGACCTCGCCCTGCTCGGTGACCTTGATCTCGCCCTCCAGGGTGCCCCAGGGCTGGGCGAGGATGGCGTCGTGGGAGGGGCCGCCGCCGCGGCCGACGGTGCCGCCGCGGCCGTGGAAGAGGCGCAGGCGCACGCCGTAGCGGTGGGCGACGTCGCGCAGGCGGCGCTGGGCGCGGTGGATCTCCCACTGGCTGGTGGTGATGCCGCCGAACTTGGAGGAGTCGGAGTAGCCGAGCATGACCTCCTGCACGTCGCCGCGGAGGGCGACGAGGCGGCGGTAGGAGGGGTCGGCGAGCATCTCGTCGAGGATGACGTCGGCGGCGCGGAGCTCGTCGGTGGTCTCCAGGAGCGGCACGATGCCGATCTTCGCCCAGCCGGCGTGCAGGTCGAGCAGGCCCGCCTCGCGGGCGAGCACGGCGGCGGCGAAGACGTCGTCGGCGCCCTGGCACATGGAGATGATGTACGACTCGATGACCTCGGGTCCGAAGACCTCAAGGGCCTTCTTGACCGTCTCGAAGACGCCGAGGGTCTTCTGGCCCGCGGCGTCGAGGGGCGCCGGGGACGGGGCGAGCGGGCGGCGCGACCTGAGTTCCTTGGCGAGCAGCTTCTGCCGGTACTCGCGCGGCATGTCGGCGTACCGCCAGGACTCCTCGCCGAGGCGGTCGAAGAGCTGGCCGAGCGCGTGGTGGTGGGCGTCGGCGTGCTCGCGCACGTCCATGGTGGCGAGCTGGAGGCCGAAGGCGGCGAGGGTGCGGATGGTGCGGTTCATCCGGCCGTCGGCGAAGAGGGCGCCCTTGTGGGCGCGCAGCGACGTCTGGATGAGCGTGAGGTCGTGCAGCAGCTCGGCGGTGCCCAGGTAGTCGCGGCCGGGCTCGTGCGCGGTGCCCTTGGCCAGGCGCTGCTTGGTGTTCTCCAGCTTCTGCCGGACGCAGGTGGCCTTGAGGCGGTAGGGCTCCTCGGCGTTGAGGCGCTTGTAGCGGGGGCTGATCTCGGGCAGGCGCTCCAGGTCGGCCTGGAGGGAGGCGAGGAGCTCCTCGGTGGCGCCGGTGTAGCGGATGGAGTTCGACAGGAAGCTGCGCAGCTCGTCGACGGTGTCGAGGGCGTCGTTGATGCCGTGCTCGTGCTGGAGGATCAGGACGTCCCAGGTGACGGCGGGCGTCACGTTCGGGTTGCCGTCGCGGTCGCCGCCGATCCAGGTGCCGAAGGTGAGCGGCCGGGTGCCCTCGGGGAGCTGGACGCCGACGCGCTCCAGTTCCGCGGTGAGGTCCTCCAGGACGTCGCCGACGGCTCCGGCGTGCAGCTCGTCGAGGTAGTAGATGGCGTTGCGGGCCTCGTCGGCGGGCTCGGGGCGGACCACGCGCAGTTCGTCGGTCTGCCAGACGAGGTCGATGTTCTCGGCGAGGCGGATGTCGTGGCGGCGCCGGTCGGAGGGGATGACCGGGGTCTCCAGGAGCTCGGCGACGCGGCGCAGCTTGTTGAGCACGGAGCGGCGCGCGGCCTCGGTGGGGTGGGCGGTGAAGACCGGGCGCACGTTGAGGTGCTCGACGGTCTGGCGCAGGTGCTCGGGGTCGGCGTCCTTGAGCCGGTCCGCGGTGCGGGCGAGGAGTCCGCCCTCGGCGGCGCGGCGGGCGCGCAGCTCGCGGCCGCGGTGCACCTGCTCGGTGACGTTCGCGAGGTGGAAGTAGGTGGAGAAGGCCCGTACCAGCTTGGCGGCGGTCTCCAGCTCGGTGCCGCCGAGCAGCTTGGCGGCGGCCTCGCCGTCCTCGCGGGTGAGGCGGCGGACCTTCTCGACGAGGTCGAGGAGCTCGGGTCCTTCCTGGCGGACGAGGGTCTCGCCGAGGAGGTCGCCGAGGCGGCGGATGTCGGCGCGCAGCTCGCTGGTGGCCGTCGTGGCGGCCTGCGGGGCGGTCTGGTCGTCGGCACTGCTCACAGGTGCGGCTCCTTGCGGTGAATCCCGGCCCTCGCGGGCGGTGGGAGACGGTGGGCACGTCTGGGAGGGGTCCCGGTGGGTGAACCGGGGGAGATACAGAGCGGACCGCGCTGTCCGACCGGTCCAAGGATAGGTGTCGATGCGATCCGGCTGTCTCGCGGCCTCTTGCCGCCGTGCCGCGCGCTGCGATACTTACGTGCCCGTAGGTTACGGTCCCGTAGGCGCGGCATGCGCCGGCCGCCGCGCGGGCACTCGCTCTCATGGCACACGGCCTGTGCCCTCACCCTCGACCCCCCAGGGGAACGTCCAATGACCACAAGCCCCGACGTCATCGAAGAATCCAAGGGGGCGCCGGGCGGCGCCCCGCCCCCGCCCCCGTCCGCGACCCTCGGCGGCGAGCGCAAGGGCTCGCTGGAGCAGCTCACGCTGCTCGCCTTCATCGTCGTCCCCTTTCTGGCCCTGGCCGCGGCGGTGCCGCTGGCGTGGGGCTGGGGGGTGAGCTGGCTCGATCTGGGTCTGCTCGTCTTCATGTACTTCCTGGGCTGTCACGGCATCACCATCGGTTTCCACCGGTACTTCACGCATGGCTCGTTCAAGGCCAAGCGGCCGCTGCGGATCGCCCTCGCGGTGATGGGTTCCCTCGCGGTCGAGGGCCCGCTGGTGCGCTGGGTCGCCGACCACCGCAAGCACCACAAGTTCTCCGACGCGGAGGGCGACCCGCACTCCCCGTGGCGGTACGGCGAGAGCGTGCCGGCCCTGATGAAGGGCCTGTGGTGGGCGCACATCGGCTGGATGTTCGACGAGGAGCAGACGTCGCAGGAGAAGTACGCGCCGGATCTGATCAAGGATCCGGCGATCCGCGCCGTCTCGCGTCAGTTCGTGCTGTGGACGCTCGTGTCGCTGCTGTTCCCACCGCTGGTCGGGGGTCTGGTGACGATGTCGTGGTGGGGAGCGGTCACGGCGTTCTTCTGGGGCTCACTCGTCCGGGTGTCGCTGCTCCACCACGTGACGTGGTCGATCAACTCGATCTGCCACGCGGTGGGCAAGCGCCCCTTCAAGTCCCGTGACCGTTCGGGGAACGTGTGGTGGCTGGCCGTCCTGTCCTGCGGCGAGTCCTGGCACAACCTCCACCACGCCGACCCGACGTCCGCGCGGCACGGGGTGATGCGGGGGCAGATCGACTCCTCCGCGCGCCTGATCCGCTGGTTCGAACAGTTCGGCTGGGCGTACGACGTGCGCTGGCCGTCGCGGTCCCGGATCGACGCGCGCCGCAAGCCGGCCGACGCGATCGATGCCCCTGGCAACCGTCGGGCCGCTGACGCGGCATGATGGAACCCGTGGCGACCGACTCCAGCACTCCGGGCACGAAGGGCTCCTCGCGGGCCCCGAAGAGCCCGTCGAATTCGAACAACGACAAACCCCGGCGTACCCGCCGGACCCGTATGACCGGCGCCGAGCGCCGCGAACAGCTGCTGGACATCGGCCGCACCCTGTTTGCCGCCAAGGGCTTCGAAGGCACGTCGGTCGAGGAGATCGCGGCGAAGGCCGGGGTCTCCAAGCCGGTCGTGTACGAGCACTTCGGCGGCAAGGAGGGCCTTTACGCGGTGGTCGTGGACCGCGAGATGCGGCAGCTCCTGGGCATGGTGACGGGGTCGCTGACCGCCGGGCACCCCAGGGAGCTGTGCGAGCAGGCCGCCTTCGCCCTCCTCGACTACATCGAGGAGTACACGGACGGCTTCCGCATCCTGGTCCGCGACTCCCCCATCCCGCAGTCCACGGGCTCCTTCGCCTCGCTGATCTCCGACATCGCGACGCAGGTCGAGGACATCCTGGGCCAGGAGTTCAAGACCCGCGGCTTCGATCCGAAGCTGGCCCCGCTGTACGCGCAGGCGCTGGTCGGCAGCGTGGCCCTCACCGGGCAGTGGTGGCTCGACGTGCGCAAGCCCAAGAAGGCGGAGGTGGCCGCGCACCTGGTCAACCTGGCCTGGCACGGTCTGGACGGGCTGGAGCCGAAGCCTCGCCTGATAGGCCACCGCAAAGCCTGACGGCACGTCGCGGGCCCCCACCGCTACCGCGGCGGGGCAGCCCACCCTCCCACCCGAAACACCCCGGCTTTCACCGCCCGGGCCCGACGCGGGGCGCCGTCCCAGGTGGGGGCGGGTGGGCGGGCGGGACTACCCCGGCCCTGTGCGACCTGGCCCCGGCGCGCGGGGGGGGCTCCGTGGGTCCCCGTCCTGGTGGGGGCGGGTGGGCGGGACTGTCCCGGCGGCGCGCAGCGCGGCCCCCGGGGCCGGGGCTGGAGACGGCGCCCTGCCTCAGGGACACCTCCCCGGGCCCGCTGTGGGCAATCGTCCCGCAGGGCGGGACGGGTGGGCACAGCGCCGAGGTGCCGCTCAGCCGCTCACTAGGGCGCTGCGTCTGGTGCCGGGGTGGGTTCCAGGAACTCCAGGCGGTTGCCCGCGGGGTCGTGGGCGTAGAAGCGGCGGTGGCCGGGCAGGAGCCCGTCCCAGGTGACGGCGGCCCCGCGGGCCACGAGCCGCGCGGCGTACGCGTCGATGCCGACGACCCGCAGCCCGGGATGGGCCTTCCGCGCGGGCCGGAACCCGTCCTCGACCCCGATGTGAAGCTGGACGGAGCCCGCCCGGAACCAGCAGCCGCCCCGCCCCGCGAGCACCGGCGGCTTCGCCACCTCCTCCATCCCGAGCACGTCCACGTAGAAGGCGCGGAGCACCGGCTCGCTGCCCCGCGGCGCGGCAAGCTGCACATGGTCCAGGGCGGTGAGCATCAAACCGCCCCTTCCGCCGCGCGGGCCACCGCGAACAGGCGGCGGAAGGGAAAGACCGTGCCGTGCTCCCGCCGCGGATAGGCCTCGCGCAGCAGGGCCCCGTACTCGGCCAGGAAGTCCTCCGCCGCCGGGGGGTCGTCGGCGAGGGCCGTGAGGACGGGGCGGAGCCCGGTGCCCTTGACCCAGTCGAGCACCGCGTCCTCCCCCGCCAGGACCTGGAGGTACGTGGTCTCCCAGACGTCGGCCGCGCAGCCGAGCCCGCTGAGGAGCTCCAGATACGCGGCGGGTTCGAGGACGGCGTCCGCGTGCCGCAGGCTCCCCGCCAGGCGTCCGCGCCAGCGCGGCGCCCCCGCCAGGTCCCGCATCAGCGCGTGGCTGGGCGCGTCGAAGTTGGCCGGGACCTGGAAGGCGAAGGTGCCCCCGGGCGCGAGGGCGGCGATCCAGGCGGCGAAGGACCCGGCGTGCCCCGGCACCCACTGGAAGGTGGCGTTGGAGAGGATCAGGTCGTACTCCTCCGCCGGCACCCACCCCGTGAGGTCGGCGGGCGCGAAGTCCACGCGGCCCCCGCCGGGCGTGGCGCCCGCGTCGGCCGCGGCGCGCTCCAGCATGTCGGGCGAGTTGTCGTAGCCGGTGATGTGCGCGGTGGGCCAGCGCTCGGCGATGAGCGCGGTGGAGTTGCCGGGCCCGCAGCCGAGGTCGGCGATGCGCAGGGGGCGCCCGTCGGCGGGCGGGCTCACGTGGGCGAGCAGATCGGTGAGGGCGCGGTTGCGGTGGCCCGCGTGGCGCAGGTACTGGTGCGGATCCCAGACGGGTGATGCGGGAGACGGCATGAGGGGCTCCTCTGCGGCGCACGGGCGGGCGGGTCCGTACGGGCGGGGCGCGGCGGCGGACGCGGGCGCGGCCCGGGGCGGCACGTGGCGCGCGCCACCGGGGCGTGCGGACGCACGCCGTACGGCCACCCCCTACGGACAGGGCGTGCCGATCGGTCGCCGCCATCCTCACCCCCTGACTATCTTGACGTCAAGAGACTTCATGTCGACAGACCCCCTACACTGATCGTCATGGAGGACGAGGTCGACCGGCTGGTCGCTGCGTGGCGCCGGGAGCGCCCTGACCTCGACGTGGAACCGCTCGAGGTGCTGAGCCGCGTGAGCAGGCTGGCGCGCCACCTGGACCGGGCACGTCGACTGGCGTTCTCCGAGCACGAGCTGGAGCCCTGGGAGTTCGACGTACTGACGTCGCTCCGGCGCGCGGGCGCCCCCTATCAGCTCTCCCCGGGCCAGCTCCTCACCCAGACCCTGGTGACCTCCGGCACGATGACGAACCGCATCGACCGGCTCACCAAGAAGGGCCTCGTCGAGCGCCTGCCCGACCCGAGCGACCGCCGGGGCGTCCTGGTGCGGCTCACCGAAGAGGGCCGCGACCGCGCCGACCAGGCCCTGGCGGGCCTCCTTGAGCAGGAGCGGGCGATCCTCGGTGAGCTGTCGCGCGCGCAGCGCGGCGAACTGGCCGCGCTGCTACGCCAGTTGACCGCCCCGTTCGACAACATCCCCGGCTAGGTCGACCGGCCCGACGCCGGCCCTGCGGGCGAGGGCGACGGCGGCGAGCGTGGAGTGCACGCCGAGCTTGCCGAGCACGTTCTGCATATGGGTGCGGACGGTGTGCGGGGACAGGAAGAGGCGCTCCGCGACGGCCTTGCGGCCGAGGCCCGCGACCATGCAGCGCAGCACCTCGCGCTCGCGCGGGGTCAACGACTCCACGAGCCGCTCGCTCTCCGTGCGGTGCTTGCGGGCCGCTGTCAGTTCGCGCAGTACGCCGGTGAGGAGGGCGGGCGGCAGATGCGTCTCGTCCCGCAGCACGCCGCGGATGACGGTGAGCAGCCGGGAGAGCGAGCAGTCCTTCGCCACCCAGCCGGAGGCCCCGGCCTGGAGCGCGAGCGCGGCGCGGCGCGGGTCGTCCTTCTCCGCGAGGACGACGGTCCGCACGGCGGGCTGCGCCGAACGCACGCCCGTGACCAGGGAGATGCCGTCCACGAGCCCGTCCGCCTGGCCGTCGTGCACCGGCACCGCCGGGCGGGTCGTGCTGTGCAGCGCGGGTGCGGTGCCGCCGAGGTCGGCGTCCACGAGCAGCACGTCATATCTGCGGCCTTCGGCGGCCGCTCGGTCAAGGCAGCGCAGCGCCGCCGGGCCGCTGCCCGCGGCGGACACGTCCACGTCGGGCTCGGCGGCGAGCGCGGCCGCGAGCGACTCGGCGAAGATGCGATGGTCGTCGACGACCAGGACTCGGATTCGAACCACGGAAACCCCCACAGGCTGGAGGACGGTGGACCAAGTGCGGATACGGCGCCCGGCATGAGGGAGCACCACAGCCGCACGGCCGCCGCCGTGCTGTGACTGCCACCCCCAGGCCGGGCGTCGTACCCGACTGTCTCGCCCCCTGAACGGCGCCGGCCCCCACCGGCGCTGTCCTTCAGAGTACGGACGGGGGCCCGGAGCGGAAGTGGATTTGCAGAACTGATTGTCCGGCGCGTTTATGGTGAGCCGTATGTTTCGTATTGAGACAGGAGTCGACAAAGAACGGCTTCGTCTGCTTCGGGCGCGGCTGCGAACGGCCAATACGGATGCCTCACCCGTGTTGCGGGCGATGCGGGGGACCCCCGCCGAGCGGGAAGTTCCGCTCGGGATCTGGGCGTTGGGGGACGACGACGCCCTTGTCGGGGGCCTGTCCGGGCATACGTGGGCGGGGTGGCTGCACGTGGCCCTGCTCTGGGTCGCGCCGGGCGCGCGCGGGGCGGGGCTCGGGGGCCGATTGCTCGCGCGGGCGGAGGCGGTGGCCCTGGCGGAGCGCGGCTGCCGCAACTCCCGCCTGGAGACCTGGGACTTCCAGGCCCCCTCCTTCTACGAGAAGCAGGGCTACACGGTGGTGTGCGCCATCCCCGACTACCCGGAGGGCACCACGGAGTACACCCTGACGAAGCGCTTGGGCTGACGCTCCTCAAACGCCGGAGGGGCTAGAAGATCCAGCCTCTCCGGCGTTTGAGGAGCGGGGGTCTGGGGGCGAAGCCCCCAGGAAGCGGGAAGGGGCGGGCCAGGGGCGCCCCGCGAGGGATCAGCTCAGGCGGTGGGCCCCCCGTGAAGGCTCCGCCTCGAAGACGCGGGGTGGGGGGAAGCCCGCCTGGGCGAAGGCGGTGTGGAGGGCCTTCGTGACGGCCTCCGCCTCCGCCGCCTCGACCAGGACGACCGCGGAGCCACCGAACCCGCCCCCGGTCATGCGCGCGCCGAGCGCCCCCGCCGCACCCGCCGCCTCGACGGCCAGGTCGAGTTCGGGGCAGGAGATGCGCAGGTCGTCCCGGAGGGAGGCATGGCCTTCGGTGAGGACGGGGCCGATGCCGCGCACGTCGCCCGCGTCGAGGAGGGCCGCGACCCGCTCGACCCGGTGATCGTCGGAGACGACGTGCCGGACGTAGCGGCGGACCCGGTCGTCGGCCAAGCGGTCCAGGGCCGCGGGGAGTTCGGCGTGGGGGACGTCCCGGAGATGGGAGACGCCGAGCGCGCGCGCCCCCGCCTCGCAGCCCGCGCGCCGCTCCGCGTACGCCCCGTCGCCCAGCTCGTGCTTCACGCGCGTGTCGACGACGAGCAGGCGCAGCCCGTGCGCGGCGAGGTCGAAGGGGACCTGGCGCACGGACAGGTCGCGGCAGTCGAGGTGCAGGACCCGGCCCGGCTCGCAGGCGGCGGACGCCATCTGGTCCATGACGCCGCAGGGCACGCCCAC
Source organism: Streptomyces spectabilis (assembly GCF_008704795.1). Lineage (NCBI taxonomy): Bacteria > Bacillati > Actinomycetota > Actinomycetes > Kitasatosporales > Streptomycetaceae > Streptomyces > Streptomyces spectabilis. The sequence goes on from NZ_CP023690.1 coordinate 4,286,505, forward strand.
GAACTCGTTCTCGGCGCGCTGCGCGAGGAGCGCCAACTCTCGGCGGGACAGGCCGAGTTGGTAGAGGTCGCGCAGGGCGAGCGCCGTCACCACCTCCAGGGCCGCCGAGGAGGACAGGCCCGCCCCGGTCGGCACCGTGGAGGCCAGGTGCAGGTCCGCGCCGCCGACGGGGTGCCCGGCCGCGCGCAGCGCCCAGACGACGCCCGCCGGGTAGGCGGCCCAGCCGCCGCTGTCGGAGAGCGGCTCCAGGGCGGACACGGCGAGCTCGACGACGGGCCCCTCGACGTCGGCGGAGTGCAGCCGCAGGATCCCGTCGTCACGGCGGGCGACCGCGGCCACCGCCGTGTGCGGCAGGGCGAGCGGCATCACGAAGCCCTCGTTGAAGTCCGTGTACTCGCCGATGAGGTTGACGCGGCCCGGTGCCGCCCACACCCCGGCGGGCTCGTATCCGTAGAGGGCGGTGAACTCCTCGGCGACGGACATGGGCGGGTTACCCCTTTCGCTGGGCGAAGGCCCAGGCGTCGGCGACGATGCCCGCGAGGTCGGCGCGGGCGGGCCGCCAGCCGAGGCGCTCGTGGGCGGTGGCGGCGGAGGCGACCAGGACCGCCGGGTCGCCGCCCCGGCGCTCGGCGACGACCTCGGGGATCGGGTGCCCGGTCACCTGGCGGACGGTCTCGATGACCTCGCGCACGGAGAAGCCGCTGCCGTTGCCGAGGTTGCAGATGAGGTGCTCGCCCGGCGTCGCGGCGTCGAGGGCGCGCAGATGGGCGTCGGCGAGGTCGGCGACGTGGATGTAGTCGCGGACGCAGGTGCCGTCGGGCGTGGCGTAGTCGTCGCCGAAGACGGAGATCGCCTCGCGCCTGCCCTGGGCGACCTGGAGGACGAGCGGGATGAGGTGGGACTCGGGGTCGTGGCGCTCGCCGTACTCCCCGTACGCGCCCGCCACGTTGAAGTAGCGCAGGGAGACCGCGCCCAGGCCGTGGGCGCTCGCCTCGCCCGTGATCATGTGGTCGACGGCGAGCTTGGAGGCGCCGTAGGGGGAGGTCGGCGCGGTCGGGTCGGTCTCCTTGATGGGGCTGCTCACCGGTTCGCCGTACGTCGCGGCGGTGGAGGAGAAGACGAGGGTGCGCACGTGGGCGTCGCGCATGGCGGCGAGCAGCGCCATGGTGCCGCCGACGTTGTTGTCCCAGTACTTCTCGGGCTTCGCGACGGACTCGCCGACCTGGGAGGAGGCGGCGAAGTGCAGGACGGCCGCGTACGAGGAATCCAGCCACTTGGCGGCATCGCGGATGTCGCCCTCGATGAAGTCGGCGCCCGCGGGGACGGCATCGCGGAAGCCGGTGGAGAGGTTGTCGAGGACCGTGACGGCGTGCCCGGCCTCGATCAGATGCTGTGCGACGACGCTGCCGACATAGCCCGCGCCGCCCGTGACCAGGTACTTCGCACTCATCAACTCGCTACCTCTCGCAGTCGCTCGGCCGCGGCCTCCGGCGGCACGTCATTGATGAACACACTCATGCCGGATTCGGAACCCGCGAGGAACTTCAGCTTGCCGGAAGTGCGGCGAATGGTGAAAAGCTCTAGGTGGAGCGCGAAGTCGTCGCGGTTGACGCCGTCGTACGCGTCGAGCGCGGCGAAGGGCGCCTGGTGCCAGGCCGCGATGTAGGGCGTCGGGGGCCCGTCCGTGTCGAAGATCCGGTCGAACCGCTTGAGCAGTTCCAGATAGACGCCGGGGAACTCGGCGCGCGCCGCCTCGTCGAGGCCGAGCAGGTCGGGGACGCGGCGCTTGGGGTAGAGGTGCACCTCGTAGGGCCAGTGCGCGGCGTGCGGCACGAAGGCCACCCAGTGCGCGGTGTCCAGGACGACGCGTTCGCCCGCGCGCTCGTCGGCGAGGACGTCGTCGAAGAGGTTGCGGCCGCCGGTGGCCTTCTTGTGCGCGGCCAGGGAGCGCAGCATCAGGGCCGTGCGGGGGGTCACGAAGGGGTAGGCGTAGATCTGGCCGTGCGGGTGGCCGAGGGTCACCCCGATCTCCGCGCCCCGGTTCTCGAAGCAGAACACCTGCTGGACGGCGGGCAGGTGGGACAGCTCGGCGGTGCGGTCGGTCCAGGCGTCGAGGACGAGCCCGGCCTGCTCCTCGGTGAGGTCGGCGAAGGACACGGTGTGGTCGGAGGTGAAGCAGACGACCTCGCAGCGGCCCGCGTCGCCCGCGAGGGACGGGAAGCGGTTCTCGAAGACCACGACGTCGTACGCGGACTCGGGGATCTCGGTGGGCCGCTCGGCGGTGGAGGGGCACAGGGGGCACTGGTCGGCCGGGGGGTGGTAGGTGCGGCCCTGGCGGTGGGAGGCGATCGCCACGCTGTCGCCGAGGAGGGGGTCCCGGCGGATCTCCGCGGTGGTGGCGACGGCGTCGAGGGGGCGCCGGTCGGGGGCGGCGCGGACGGCGTCGTCGCGCACGTCGTAGTAGATGAGCTCACGACCGTCAGCGAGACGCGTCGAGGTCTTCTTCACGTGTGGGGCTCCTCATCCCGCCCGCCAACAGAACCGAACACAACAAATCACAAGCCAACAGCGGCGTCAATGCCGGACGATCCTGAGCCTCCTGGAGTCGAGCCCACCCCCGGCTCGATCACAATCAAACAAAGAACGTCAACAGAAGTGTTCACTTCCCGAAGGGCCAGGCGTAGGTTCCGCTCAGATCAGTTCGCGCGACGAAGTGAGTGCTCCCATGCAGGCACCTCCTACCCACACCCTGGCCGAGGGGCTCCGGCTGCCCGTCAACGGCCTCGACTACACCCTCCTCGCCCTCTACTTCGTGGTCGTCCTCGGCATCGGCTTCGCCGCCCGGCGCTCGGTGCGGACCAGCCTCGACTTCTTCCTGTCCGGCCGCTCGCTGCCCGCCTGGGTGACCGGCCTCGCCTTCGTCGCCGCCAACCTCGGCGCCACCGAGATCCTCGGCATGGCGGCGACCGGAGCGCAGTACGGCGTCGCCGTCGTGCACTGGTACTGGATCGGCGCCATCCCCGCCATGGTCTTCCTGGGCCTGGTGATGATGCCGTTCTACTACCGCTCGAAGGTGCGCTCCGTCCCCGAGTTCCTGCTCCAGCGCTTCGACAAGTCGGCGCACCTGCTCAGCTCGGCGCTCTTCGCGTTCGCCGCGATCCTCATCGCGGGCGTGAACCTCTACGCCCTGTCGATCGTCGTGGAGGCGCTGCTCGGCTGGCCGCAGTGGGTGGCGATCGTGGTCGCCGGGATCTTCGTGCTCGCGTACATCACCATCGGCGGCCTGTCCTCGGCGATCTACAACGAGGTCCTGCAGTTCTTCGTCATCCTCGCCGCGCTCATCCCGATCTGCGTCATCGGCATGAAGAAGGTCGGCGGCTGGGACGGCCTGAGCGGCAACCTGGAGAAGCAGCACGGCGACAACTTCCTCACCGCCTGGGGCGGCACCGGCATCGGCGACCCCAACCCGCTGGGCGCCAACTGGCTCACCATCATCCTCGGCCTCGGCTTCGTGCTGTCCTTCGGCTACTGGACGACGAACTTCGCCGAGGTACAGCGGGCCCTGTCCGCGAAGAACCTCTCCGCCGCCCAGCGCACCCCGCTCATCGCCGCGTTCCCGAAGATGTTCATCGTGTTCCTGGTGATGCTGCCGGGGCTCATCGCGGCGGTGCTCGTCCCGAAGATCGGCACGGCGGGCTCGGACCTCACCTACAACGACGCGATCCCCTATCTGATGCAGGAGTTGCTGCCCAACGGCGTGCTCGGCATCGCGGTCACCGGTCTGCTCGCAGCGTTCATGGCGGGCATGGCGGCCAACGTGTCCTCCTTCAACACCGTGTTCACGTACGACATCTGGGCGCGGTACGTGGTCAAGGACCGCGAGGACGGCTACTACTTGACGTTCGGCCGCCTCATCACCGCGATCGGCGTGCTCGCCTCGATCGGCACGGCCTTCATCGCCTCGTCCTTCTCCAACATCATGGGCTACCTCCAGACCCTCTTCTCCTTCTTCAACGTCCCGATGTTCGTGGTCTTCGTCATCGGCATGTTCTGGAAGCGGGCCTCCATGAAATCCGGTGTGTGGGGCCTGCTCGCGGGCACCACCGCCGCGATGCTCAACTACTTCTGGATCTACAAGCAGGGCGTCGTCGACATCCCCACCGACCAGGGCGCCAACTTCGTCTCCGCGATCGTCGGCTTCGCCGCCGGCGCGGTGGTGATGGTCGTGGTCACGCTCTTCACCGCGCCCAAGCCCGAGGCCGAGCTCGCCGGGCTCGTGTACGGCACCGCCTCGCCCGGCCTGGAGGACGACGGCGCCGAGCCGGGCGACTCCGCCTGGTACCGAAGGCCCGCGCTGCTCGGCTGGGGCGCGGTGGTGCTCGCCGCGGCCTGCTACGTCCCCTACTCGTTCTGACCGGAGGTCCGAGCCATCATGTCCGACCTGCAGAAGGAAGTCTCCGAACTGGAGCGGAAGTCCGCGACGGCCGCGCGTCTCTTCGACATCCGGCGGATCATCGGGGGCCTGTTCGTCGTGTACGGCGTGATCGTGACGATCGCGGGGATCACGGCGTCCGACGCCGACCTCGACAAGGCCGAGGGCATCAACATCAACCTCTGGACCGGCCTGGGCATGCTCGCCCTCGGCCTCTTCTTCCTCACCTGGCTTTGGCTGCGCCCGGCCCTCGCTCCGCAACCGCCGGAGGGGCTGGAAGATCCTCCGGCGGTTGCGGACGAGGCCGAAGGCCGATGAGGGCCGGGGGCTACTGGGGCGTGCCCGAGTTGTTCACGTGGCCGCTCGATGCGGGGCGCTCCGCGCGGTCCAGGAGCCCCGTGCGGGCAGCGAGGGCGGCGGCCTCCAGGCGCGAGCCCACGCCCAGTTTCATCAGCACGCGCTGCACATGCGTCCGCGCCGTGCTGGGCGCGATGCCCATGCCCGCCGCGATGAGCCGCGTGTCCTCACCGTCCGCGACCCGTACGAGCACCTCGACCTCACGCGGCGTGAGCATCTGGAGGAGCCGCTGCCCCTCGTCGTCGGGCTGTGCCGCGGGGTTGAGCAGCTCACTGAAGGCGCCTTGAAGCAATTGAGGCGCGACGGCGGCCTCACCGGCGCGCGCCTTCATGATGGCGCGCTCGACTCCTTCGATGCGCTCGTCGTGCCGTACGTACCCGGAGGCGCCGGAGGCGAAGGCCGCCGCGATGCCGCGCGGTGACGGCACGGGCCCGAGCACCACCACGGCCACCTGCGGACGCTCCCGCTTGATCTTGACCACGGGGTCGAACATGCCCGGCTCGGCGGGCGTCGCCGTGCCCAGCAGGCACACCTCGGGGGCCCTGCTGATGACCAGCTCGGCGGCGCCCGCGGCGGGCGCGGCCGCGGCCAGCACCCGGTGCCCGCGCAGCTTGAGCGCCGAGGCGAGCGCCTCGGCGAGCAGTCGGTGGTCATCGACCACCATGAGCCGCACACCCATCGAGCAACCCCCCAATGTCCCCCACGGATTCCCCCACTGGTCCCCCCACGGACCCGGGGCCCCGGCCCTCCATCCCCCGGAAGCTACACGCTTGTTCGACGTTGCGCTGCCCCTACCGTCCAGATGCAGCCCTGGATGCCGAAATCACTGCCTTTGGGGTAGCGGCTGTACGGGAGTACGGAGAGTGAACGGCCCCCGGGACGGGAAAGGCCCCGGACCGTGCGGTCCGGGGCCCTTCGTGGCGGTGCGTGACGGGTACGCGTTCGGTGCGCGCCCGGTCAGGAACCGGTCATTCCGTGGTGAAGCCCAGCGCGATGTACTCCTTGTCGTCCTTGGAGTACGGCTTGCTGATCAGCTCCTTGCCCATGAACAGATGGCCGTTCCCGTACAGGACCTCGTTGGACTTGGGGACCATGCCGCTGATGGCGCTGCTGACCGATTCGGTGGCGGGCGTCTGCAGGAGCGTGGTCTCCTTCATCGACTTGCCGTCGAGCGAGACGACCTTGGCGCCCTTGTTGTAGCCGCCGCCCTTGTACGCGAGGACGTTGCCGCCGTCCATGCGCAGCGGGAACATCTCGCCGTCGTCGCCGGCGTCCGCGCGGTCACCGGTGGTCTTGCCCGTGGCCAGGGAGAAGCCGATGATCTCGTTGGTAAAGCCGTAGCCGGAGCCGCCCGCGTCGTGCTGGCGCGTGGGGACGTACAGCTTGTCGTTGCCGACGACGATCGCCTTGCAGCTGTAGACCTTGTTGACGTCGCAGTCGTGGGAGTACTTGCCGTCCTCCAGCTTGATGCGGGCGCGCAGCTTGCCGCTGTTGCTCAGCGAGAAGACGTCCGTGGCGCCGCTCGCCGTGATCTCCTCGGTGTCCTGGCCGAAGACGACCGGGCTCGTCGAGATGATCTTGGCGTTGTCGATGCCCGCGGCCAGCGGGTAGCTCCACTTGTCGTCGCCCGTCTTGGGGTCGAGGAGCTGGATCTTCAGCTTGGGGTCGTCGTAGTCACCGCACTTGCGGACCGCGACAAGCTGGTCGCCGCCCGCGTAGCCGACGTCCTTGCACTTGTCGCCGATCTGCGGCTTCCACAGGAGCTTGCCGGAGAGGTCCCAGGCGGCGCCGGTGCCGCCGGTGCCGGAGCCCGCGGCGATGGTGGAGCCAGAGAGGGTGATCTCCTCGAACTCCACCTTCATGCCGCTGTTGGTGACGTCCTTGGTCCACAGCTTCTTGCCGGTCTTCAGGTTGATCGCGGAGACCTGGCTGCAGTCCGGGTACTTGTTCGCCTTGGTGGCCTTGGCGTCCTTGGCGACGACCGCGGTGATGCCGTCCTTGGTGATCTCCTTGGAGACCGCGCAGGTCTCGCCGGAGAGCGGGATCGACCACTTCTCCTTGCCGGAGGAGGGCTCGTACGCGATCAGGGCGTGGTCCTTGTCCTTGCCCTGGTAGCCGGACTTGACGACCGCGTCGTCGGTCAGCCAGGAGCCCTCGACGTTCCACACGTCGTCCTTGGGCACGGCGGGCGCGGGAACCTGGAAGGCCACCTTGGCGCCGGTGTCCGCGGGGGCCTTCTCCTTGGCGGGGCCGCCGGAGGGCAGCTCCTTCTTGTCGCCGCCCTTGCCGCCCTTGTCGTCCTTCTTGGCGCTGGCGCTCTTGTCGTCGTCCTTCTTCTGGGACGCGTAGATCACGCCGCCGCCGACGATCAGCGCGATCGCGGCGACCGCCGCGACGATGATCGTGAGCTGCTTCTTCTTGCCGTTGGAACCACCGGGGCCGCCGGGGCCCGCGGGCTGCGGCTGCATCGAGACGGTGGGCGGCTGCGGGTAGCCGTACTGCGGCTGGCCGGGGTAGCCCTGGCCGGGCTGCTGACCGTAGGCGGGCGTGGCGGGCTGGCCGTACGCCGGGGCCGCGGGCTGGCCGTAAGCGGGAGCCGCGGGCTGGCCGTACGCCGGCGGGGCGGGCGGTGCCTGCGGCGGGGCGGCGGGCGGCGGGGTCTGCGGCGGCTGGGGAGCCTGGGGCGGCTGCGGGTAGCCGTACGGCGCCTGGCCCGGCTGGCCCTGCGGGGGCCCCTGCGGAGGCGGCGGCGGGGTGCCCGGTGCCTGCGGATAGCCGTAGCCCGGCTCCGGGGCCTTGCCGAAACCGCCGGACGGGGGCTCCTGCGGGGCGCCGAACCCGCCCTGCGGGGGCTCGTTGGGGGGCTGAGGCGGCTGAGTCATGACGTCTTTCCTTGGGGGGACGGAAGGGGAACTAGGCGAGGGGGAGGGTCACTTGCCGTAGGCCAGCATCAGCTTCTCGCGGCCCTGCGCGCTGCCGGAGAGGCGCGTGGTGGAGATGTAGAAGCGCCCGTCCACGTAGTCGATCGCCTTCGAGAAGAAGCCGTTCTCGATCTTCGACGTCCCCTCGGGGTTCTTCAGGAGCGTCTTCGGCGTGTGCGAACCGCTCGGCGCGATGGAGACGACCTGGCCACCGCTGCTGTACGACGGCTTGACGTAGGCGACGAGCTGTCCGTCCGCCATCTTCATGGGCATCATCGAGGTGTCCGACGGCGACTTGACGCGCCAGTTCGCCTTGCCGGTGTTCAGGCCGATCGCGACGATCTCGTTGGCGCCGGTCGTCTTCTTCGTCGGCAGGTACAGGTACGTGTCGTCGGCGACGGCGCCCGAGCAGCCCTGCAGGTCGTTGACCATGATGCCGCCCCAGCCGCACTCGGGCGCGAAGTCCTCGTTGACGCGGACCTCGGAGCGGGTGGCGGAGCTACCCGGCTTGAGCGTGGTGATGTTCCACTGCTTCTTGTCCTCGTTGGTGAGGTAGAGGACGGTCGGGGTGGTGGAGTAGACCTTGTTCAGACGCCAGCCCTTGGGGAACTTCTTCGTCCACTTGGCCTTGCCCGTCTTCGGGTCCAGCTCCTGGATCTCGTCGTGCTCGGTGGGCGTGCTGGCGCCGCAGGACAGCGCCCGCAGCAGCCGGTCACCGCCGGTGAAGCCGTTCGGGAAGCAGGTGCCCTCGTCCTTCTTGCGGGAGACGAACAGCTCGTCGCCGCCGCTCATGCTGTACGCGGTGCCGGACTGCGAGCGGCCGACCATCAGGGTGTCGCCGGTGATGGTCAGCTCGATGCTGAGCGTGGAGTCGAAGAGACCTTCCTCCTTGATCTGCTTCTTCCAGCCCTTCTCGCCCGTCTTCAGGTCGATGACCTGGAGCTGGTCGCAATTGGCGTTGCTCTTCGTGCCGCCCTTGTACGCGATGACGACCTTGCCGTCCTCGCTGACCTGCCGGGAGGCCGCGCAGATGTCCTGGGGCAGCTTGATGGCGGGCCACTTCGGCTTGCCCGACTCGACTTCGTAGCCCAGGACTTCCTTGTAGACGGCCTTGACGGCGACGCCGTCCTCGACCCACATGCCGGGGGCGTCGGCGCCCTTGCCGGGGGCCTTGGGGGCCTCCTTGTACCAGAGCACCTTCGACTCGCCGGCCTGGCGGCCCTCGTTGAGGTCCTCCTTGCCCGCGTGGCCGTCGCCGCTGCCGTCGCCCGGGTTGACCGGGGCGGAGGCGGTGGGCTTGGGGCCCTTGTTCTTGGACTCGGACTTCTTCTTGTCGTCACCACCGCTGGTGAGCGCGTAGACCGCGCCGCCCGCGACGAGCAGGGTGGCCACGGCGGCCCCGATGATCACCGCGGTCTTGCCCTTGAAGGGGCTCTTGCCGCCGCCACCGCCGGGCGGCGGGGCGGCCGGTCCGCCCGGGTACTGCTGCTGCGGGAAGCCGTAACCGGCGGGCTGCGCGGGCTGGCCGTACGGGCCGGGCTGCGGCGGCTGGCCATAGGGACCCGGCTGCGGGGGCTGGCCGTAGGGGCCGGGCTGCGGAGGCTGGCCGTACGGACCCGGCTGCTGCGGATAGCCGTACGCGCCGGCCTGTGCGGGCGGCTGCTGCGGCTGGCCGTAGCCGGGCTGCGGGGCCGGGGGAGGCGACTGCGGCGGACCCGCGGGCGGCATCGGCGGCTGCGGCTGCGGCGGGCCGGACTGCCGCGGGTCCTGTGGATCCTGTGGAGCTCCGAAGCCGCCGTGCGGCGGCTGGTTGGGCGGCTGAGTCATCAGCGCTTCCCCCTTCACTGATTTTTCGGCACGCCAAGTGGTGCTCAGGCCGACCTTTCTATCACTCCAATCAAGCCATGGCCGGGACCGGTCCTGACCCTGTACCCAAGGGAGGACCGGCCCGTGATGCGTCCGTTACGCGATGCTCACGCGTTCTCCGCGAGCTCCAGCCAGCGCATTTCCAACTCTTCACGCTCGCTGCCGAGTTCGCGCAGTTCGGCGTCCAGTTTGGCCACCTTCTCGAAGTCTGTGGCGTTATCGGCGATCTGCGTGTGGAGGGTGCTCTCCTTGGCCGAGATCTTGTCCAGCTGCCGCTCGATCTTCTGGAGTTCCTTCTTCGCGGCGCGGGCGTCGGCGGCGGAGACCGCGTTGGTCTCGGGCTCGGGGCGCGCGGCGGGGGCCGGGGCCGCGGCCTCCGTCATCCGCTGCCTGCGCTCCAGGTACTCGTCGATGCCGCGCGGCAGCATCCGCATCGTGGCGTCGCCCAGGAGCGCGTGCACCCGGTCCGTGGTGCGCTCGACGAAGAACCGGTCGTGCGAGATCACGATCATCGAGCCGGGCCAGCCGTCGAGCACGTCCTCCAGCTGCGTCAGGGTCTCGATGTCGAGGTCGTTGGTGGGCTCGTCGAGGAAGAGCACGTTCGGCTCGTCCATCAGCAGGCGCAGGAGCTGGAGCCGGCGCCGCTCACCGCCGGACAGGTCGCCGACCGGCGTCCACTGCTTCTCCTTGCTGAAGCCGAACGTCTCGCACAGCTGGCCCGCGGTCATCTCCCGGCCCTTGCCGAGGTCGACGCGCTCGCGGACCTGCTGCACGGCCTCCAGGACGCGCGTGGCCGGGTCCAGCTCGGCGACCTCCTGGGAGAGGTAGGCGAGCTTCACGGTCTTGCCGACCGTGATCCGGCCCGCCACGGGCTGCGTCTCGCCCTCGGAGCGGGCGGCGTCGGCCATGGCCCGCAGGAGCGAGGTCTTGCCCGCGCCGTTCACCCCCACCAGGCCGATGCGGTCGCCCGGGCCGAGCTGCCACGTCAGGTGCTTCAGGAGCAGCTTGGGACCGGCCTGTACGGACACGTCCTCCAGGTCGAAGACGGTCTTGCCGAGCCGGGTGGTGGCGAACTTCATCAGCTCGCTGGTGTCGCGCGGCGGCGGCACGTCCTTGATCAGCTCATTGGCGGCCTCGACGCGGAAGCGCGGCTTGGAGGTGCGGGCCGGGGCGCCGCGGCGCAGCCACGCCAGCTCCTTGCGGACCAGGTTCTGCCGCTTGACCTCTTCGGTGGCCGCGATGCGCTCGCGCTCGGCGCGCGCGAAGACGTAGTCGGAGTAGCCGCCCTCGTACTCGTAGACGGTGCCCTTCTGCACGTCCCACATGCGGGTGCACACCTGGTCGAGGAACCAGCGGTCGTGCGTCACGCACACGAGGGCCGAGCGGCGCTCCCGCAGGTGCTGCGCGAGCCAGGAGATGCCCTCCACGTCCAGGTGGTTGGTGGGCTCGTCGAGCACGATCAGGTCCTGCTCGGCGATGAGCAGCTGGGCGAGCGCGATGCGGCGCCGCTCGCCGCCGGACAGCGGTCCGATGACGGTGTCGAGGCCCTGCGGGAAGCCCGGCAGGTCGAGCCCGCCGAAGAGGCCCGTGAGGACGTCCCGGATCTTGGCGTTGCCCGCCCACTCGTGATCGGCGAGGTCACCGATGACCTCGTGCCGCACGGTCGCCTCGGGGTCGAGCGAGTCGTGCTGGGTCAGGACGCCGAGACGCAGGCCGCCGCTGTGCGTGACGCGCCCGGTGTCGGCCTCCTCCAGCTTGGCGAGCATCCGGATGAGGGTCGTCTTCCCGTCACCGTTGCGCCCGACGACACCGATCCGGTCGCCCTCGGAGACGCCCAGTGAGACGCCGTCGAGCAGCGCGCGGGTGCCGTACACCTTGCTGACTGCCTCGACATTGACGAGGTTGACGGCCATTTCACTCCTGACGACGGAAAAGACGAACCCGACCGTCCAGCGTAGTCGCCCGCCGAGCGGACCTCTTTCGCGCGCGGAGCTACAGGACCCCGGCCCCGGGCGCGGGCGAGGTCGCGGGGCGGGCCGTGCGGCAGGTGCCCGACGCGCGCAGGGCGGCGGCGACCCGCTCCGCGGCGTCCGCGTCCTTGACCAGGAAGGCGGTCGTCGGGCCCGAGCCGGAGACCAGGGCCGCGAGGGCGCCCGCCTCGGTGCCCGCCTTCAGGGTGTCGGCGAGCGCCGGGAAGAGGGAGAGCGCGGCGGCCTGGAGGTCGTTCGACAGGGTGGCCGCGAGAGCCGCGGCGTCGCCGGTGCGCAGCGCCTCCAGGAGGGCCGGGGAGGCCTCGGGGGCGGGGGCGTCGGGGGTCAGGCGGTCGAACTCGCGGTACACCGCGGGCGTCGAGAGGCCGCCGTCGGCGACCGCGAACACCCAGTGGAAGTCGCCGCCCACCGCGAGCTCCTGGAGCCGCTCGCCGCGCCCCGTGCCGAGGGCGGCGCCGCCGACCAGGCTGAACGGCACGTCGCTGCCGAGCTCGGCGCAGATGTCGAGCAGCTCGGCCCGGGACGCGCCGGTGCCCCAGAGGGCGTCGCAGGCCAGCAGGGCGCCCGCGGCGTCCGCGCTGCCGCCCGCCATGCCGCCGGCGACCGGGATGTCCTTGGCGATGTGGAGGTGTACGTCGGCGGGGCGACCGTGGCGCTCGGCGAGGGCGAGCGCGGCGCGGGCCGCGAGGTTGGTGCGGTCCAGGGGCACCTGGGCGGCGTCCGGGCCCGCGCAGGTGACGCGCAGCTCGTCGGCGGGCGCCGCCGTCACCTCGTCGTACAGGCCGACGGCGAGGAAGACGTTGGCGAGGTCGTGGAAGCCGTCGGGCCGGGCGGGGCCCACGGCCAGCTGCACGTTGACCTTCGCGGGCACGCGTACGGTGACGCTCACGCCGCGGCCCCCTTGTGCTCGGCGATCCGGGCGAACTCCTCGACGGTCAGGGACTCGCCGCGCGCCTGCGGGGACACGCCCGCGGCGACCAGGGCGGCCTCGGCCGCGGCGGCGGAGCCCGCCCACCCGGAGAGGGCGGCGCGCAGCGTCTTGCGGCGCTGGGCGAAGGCGGCGTCCACGACGGCGAACACCTCCCGCTTCGAGGCGGTGGTCGCGACCGGCTCGGCGCGCCGCACCAGGGACACGAGGCCGGAGTCGACGTTCGGCGCGGGCCAGAAGACGTTGCGGCCGATGGCGCCCGCGCGCTTGACGTCCGCGTACCAGTTGGCCTTCACGGACGGGACGCCGTACACCTTCGAGCCCGGTGCCGCGGCGAGGCGGTCGGCGACCTCGGCCTGCACCATCACGAGCGTGCGCTCGATGCTGGGGAAGGTGTCGAGCATGTGCAGCAGGACCGGTACCGCCACGTTGTACGGGAGGTTCGCGACCAGGGCCGTCGGGGCGGGTCCTGGCAGCTCGCGCACCTGCATGGCATCGCTGTGGACGAGGTCGAAGGCGTCCTTGCGCTGCGGCAGGCGGGCCTCGACGGTCGCCGGGAGGGCCCCGGCGAGTACGTCGTCGATCTCCACGGCGGTGACGTGCGCGGCGGTCTCCAGGAGCGCGAGGGTCAGCGAGCCGAGGCCCGGGCCCACCTCGACCACGACGTCGTCGGGGCCCACGTCCGCGGTGCGGACGATGCGGCGGACGGTGTTCGCGTCGATGACAAAGTTCTGGCCGCGCTGCTTGGTCGGCCGGACGCCGAGGGTGGCGGCAAGCTCGCGGATGTCGGCGGGGCCCAGGAGGGCGTCGTGCTCGGTGCTACTCACCGCCCCAGGGTATCCGCGCCCCACCCCGCCCCCGGCCCATCCGCCCCACTCCCCGGCCGCGCGGCACCGGCCCTGCGGGCACGGGCCAGGCGGAACGGCTGAGCGGCACCCGGCCCTGCGCGCCCGAGGCCAAGCGGAACGGCTGAGCGGCGCCTGGTGCTGTGCCCACCCGTCCCGCCCTGCGGGACGATTGCCCACAGCGGGGAGGGGGTGGCTCCGCCCGGCCCGGGCCCGGCCTGCGCGTACGCCCCGCGCCGAGCGCCGGGGTGGTCCCACCCGCCCGCCCCCGCCCAGGTGCCCCGAGGCCCGGTCTCGCGACGCTGGGGAGTTTCGGGTGGGCGGGGTGGGCAAGCACCCGCCGCGGTAGCGGCGGGGAGGGGGAGGGCGCCACGGGCGGCGCTCCGCGTCGGGGTCGGGCGGGCGGAAGCCGGGGTGGCACGGGTGGGCGGGTGGGAGGCCGCCCGGCAGCGGGCGGGCCCCGGGGGCTAGAGGCGTTTGCCGCAGTGGGGCCAAGGGCTCGCGCCCCGCTGGACGTAGAGCTTCTTCGCCCGGTGGGTCTGCTCGGTGGCGGACGCGTCCTGGGGGCGGCCCGAGCCGCCGAGCCCCTGCCAGGTGCGCGTGTCGAACTGGTAGAGCCCGCCGTACGTGCCGGAGGGATCCACCGCGGTGGGGCGCCCCCCGGACTCGCAGGACGCGAGGGCGCCCCAGTCGAGCCCGTCGGCCCCGGGCACGGACGTGGGCGGGGCCTTCGTGCCGACCTTCACGATCCGCGTCTGCGGCTCCCGCACCACCTCGCTCTTGATCCGCCGCGGCTTCTGCTTCACGCCGTTGACGGTGCGCAGCGCGTACGTGACCCGCCGGGCCCCTTCGTGCCCGGCCTGCACCACGACCTCCGTGCCGCGCAGGAGCGAGGCGTCCTCGGTCTTGCGGACCGCGTACGGGATGACCTCCTCGCGCACCTCCTTGCGGCCGGAGATCCGCATGACCGTGATGGTCTGCCCGTCGCGCGGGAAGCTGTCGGGCGCGACGGAGGTGGTGTCGGAGCCGCGCAGGGTGACGCCGGACTCCTCGACGGCCTCGTGGACGGTCGCGGCGTTCGTACGGATGGTGCGGGCCCTGCCGTCGGCCATGACGGTCACGGTGCGCTCGGTGCGGACGTCGAGGTCGAGGCCCTCGCGGGCGATGCGCTTGCCGCGCGAGGCCGACAGATAGGCGCCCTCGGCGCGCACGCCGAGCTGGCGCAGCGCGCCGTCGACGGTGCGGGCGGTGGTCCACACCTGGCGGCTCTTGCCGTCGAGGGTGAGCCGCACGGGGCGGCCGTAGCGGACGGCGATCTCGTCGCCGCTGGCGAGCACGGTGTCGGCGGTGGGCGCCACGATGTCGTGGGTGCCGACGTCCACGCCCTCGTCGGCGAGCAGTTCGCCCACGTCGTCGGCGAAGGTGTGCAGGGTGCGGGACCTGCCGTCGACGCTGAGCTGGACGGCCTTGTCGTTGGCGACGAAGGCGGAGGTGCCGCCCGCGAGGAAGGCGACGACGAGGGCCTGCGGCACGAGCCTGCGCAGTCCGTCGGGGCGCTCGCCGCTCCGCTTGCGCCGCGCGGCGCGGCGCGCCTGGGCCCGCCCGGCGCTCCGGGGCCCGCCCGCCTGCCGGGGCAGCAGGGGCCCGGAGCCGGCGCCCTCGGCCCCGTCGGCCGGGGTGTACGCCGCGCCGTCCGCGGCCTCGGCGTACTCGACGCGCTCGGGCTCGGGGTTTTCGGGGATGGCGGGGCTCACGGGGCTCTCGGGGTATCCGCCGTACTCCGCGCCCGGCGCACCGGCCGCGCCCCCGTCGCCCCCGGCCCCGTACGCGCCGTACCCTCCCGGCGTCATCTCGTACGCTGGCCGGTACGTGTCCTGGTACCCCCCGTGCCCCACGGCGGCCCCGCCGTCCCCGTACGGCTCATAGGGCGCGAACGGCGGCTGCCCATACGTCTCGTACTGCGGTTTGCTCACGACGACGCTCCAGCTGACATGTGAACCACTGACAAGCCATGTGCAGATCGGCTTGCAGAACCTAGCGGAGCGGCCGTCACTCTCCAAAGCAGGGTGACTACTCTGTGTCGCGGCACTGCCCCAGGCTGTCAGGCCCCGGAACGCTTCGGTCGTTATCGATCAGTAATCAAAGGCGCGGGCCGTGTTCGCCGAGACGGCCGCGGCCATGGCGTCCTCGTCGATCCCCTTCACCTCGGCCATCGCGCGCAGCGTGACCGGAATGAGATACGGGGCGTTGGGCCGTCCGCGGTAGGGCGCGGGGGTCAGGAACGGGGCGTCGGTCTCGACGAGGACGAGCTCCGGCGGGGCCACGGCGAGGGCCTCGCGCAGGTGCCCCGCGTTCTTGAAGGTCACGTTGCCCGCGAAGGACATGAAGTAGCCGTGCTCCGCGCACACCTCGGCCATCGCGGCGTCGCCGGAGTAGCAGTGGAAGACGGTGCGCTCGGGGGCGCCCTCCTCCTTGAGGACGCGCAGCACGTCGTCGTGGGCCTCGCGGTCGTGGATGACCAGGGCCTTGCCGTGCCGCTTGGCGATCTCGATGTGCGCGCGGAAGGACCGTTCCTGCGCGGCCATGCCCTCGGGCCCGGTGCGGAAGTGGTCGAGGCCGGTCTCGCCGACGCCCTTGACGTGCGGAAGGGCCGCGAGCCGGTCGATCTCGGCGAGCGCCTCGTCGAGCGCGGCCTCTCCCCCGCCGGGCCTGGCGCCCTGCCGCGACCAGCCGTCGGGATCCCCGTGCACGATGCGCGGCGCCTCGTTCGGGTGAAGGGCCACCGCGGCGTGGACGGCGGCGTGCGCGGCGGCCGTCTCGGCGGCCCAGCGGGAGCCCGCGACGTCGCAGCCGACCTGGACCACCGTGGTGACGCCCACCGAGGCGGCCTTGGCGAGCGCCTCCTCGACGGTCCCCGACTGCATGTCGAGGTGGGTGTGGGAGTCGGCGACCGGGACGCGGAGCGGGGCGGGGGCCGGGGGCGGGGTGGTGTCGGCGGGCATGCCCCGATCCTACGGAGCCCCCGGCCGAGGGGTCCCGCCGAGGGCACCCGCCCCGGGGGCGGGGCGGGTGCCCGGGGAGAGGACGGCCTCAGCCGGCCTTGCGGTGGTTCTGGAACGGGTGCAGCAGGTCCGAGAGGTGCCAGTGGTGCTTGGCGCCCCCTTCCGCGCCCCCTCCCGCGCCCTCGGCCGAGCCGTCGCTCGCCGGGACCTTCGTCGCCGACGGCGGATGCTCGGTGTGGGGCTGCCGGTGCAGGGACTCAAGAGCGGACCGCACGGTCGACACCTGGCCCGCGCGCATGATCCGGACGACGTGGCCCCCGCAGTTCAGGCAGGTGGGCCGGGTGAGCGGGGACGGCACGCGGTGCCCGCCCGCCAGATACGTCACGAACTGCTGCCCCTTGGCGTCCACGTGGTGCTCGATCTCGTACGACTGCTCCCAGCCGTGCCCGCAGCGCATGCAGGCGAACGCGTAGGACTCATGGACGACGTCGAAAGCCGTGCGGTGACCGGTGTCTGCGATCTCACTCATGCGAGCTCCTCTTGTCCGCAGGACAAGCACCACCGGCCCGGAGCGTCCTGCCCGGACCCGGGCCCGGCGGTGAGGGACGGGTGCGTCCCTGACCACCAGTGGACGCCCTTTCCGCAGCGCGCGCATCAGACCTGTGCACTGTTGGGCCCGATTTGGCATTCCCATAGGAATTCAGCCTGACGCGCGGCCCACGCTTTTGCCTTTCACGATAGTCCTTTACCAGGCGATGGGCCGCTCGGAGGAATAAAACCCCGGAGCTCGAAACGCGCGGCGAAGGTGAGGAAAGTGCAGGCGGCATGCGTGTGCGCCGGTATCCCACGCCCCCGCGCACACGCTGTCGCTCCCGCCCCGCGTCACGCTTGCGGCGCGTGCTTCGCCGCGACCACGGCGTCGAAAACGCGCCGCTTCTGCAGCCCCGCGTCGGCGGCCACGGCGGCGATCGCCTCCTTGCGCCGCTCCCCCGCCTCCTCGCGCACCCGGACCCTGCGCACCAGCTCGTCGTCGTCGAGTTCGTCGCCGCTCCGCTCGGGCGCGCCCGTCACGACCACGGTGATCTCGCCGCGCACCCCTTCGGCCGCCCACGCGGCGAGCTCCTTGAGGGGGCCGCGGCGGACCTCCTCGTACGTCTTGGTCAGCTCGCGGCAGACGGCGGCCCTGCGCTCGGGGCCGAAGGCCTCGGCCATCGCGGCGAGCGCGTCGGCCAGGCGGTGCGGGGCCTCGAAGTACACCAGGGTGCGCCGCTCCTCGGCGGCCTCGCGCAGACGGGCGAGCCGCTCGCCCGCCTTGCGGGGCAGGAAGCCCTCGAAGCAGAAGCGGTCCACGGGAAGGCCGGAGAGCGCGAGCGCGGTCAGGACGGCGGAGGGGCCGGGCACCGCGGTGACCCGGATGCCCCGCTCGACGGCGGCCGCGACCAGGCGGTAGCCGGGGTCGGAGACCGACGGCATGCCCGCGTCGGTGACGAGCAGCACCCGCGCGCCGCCTTCGAGCGCGTCGGCGAGCTCGGGCGTGCGCGCCGACTCGTTGCCCTCGAAGTACGACACGACGCGCCCGCCCACGGTGACGCCGAGCGCCTGTGCGAGCCGCTTGAGCCTGCGGGTGTCCTCGGCCGCCACGACGTCGGCGCGCTCCAGTTCGGCGGCGAGCCGGGGCGGGGCGTCCGCGGTGTCGCCGATGGGGGTGCCCGCGAGGACGAGCGTGCCGGTGCCGTCGGGGGAGCCGCCGGGCGTGCCGCCGGGAGGAGTGCCGGGCGTGCCGTCGGGGCTTGAGTCTGCGCTTCCTGTCACGGTTCCATCCTCGCAGGGGCAGGGCGCGGGACTGTCACAGTCTGGTTCCCTACGATGGCGCGGTGACCAGTACCGCGTCGTCCCCGGACACCCGTGAGGGCCAGCATCCCGAGGAACAGCAGCCGTCGCCCTGGCACCGCAGACTGCGCCGCTTCGGCTACGCGGCGCGGCCCAGAGGCGATGTGCGGGCGCGGCTCGTCCCGCCGTACGCCGAGCCCGGCTCGCGGATCTGGGCGGCGCTCGGCGTACCGCCCCTGGCCGCGCGGCGGGTGACGCGCTGGTCGGGCTGGGGCGGACCGATCCTGGTGGCGCTCGTGGCGGGCCTGCTGCGGTTCTGGAACCTGGGCAGCCCGAAGGCGGTGATATTCGACGAGACGTACTACGCCAAGGACGCCTGGGCGCTGCTCCACCGCGGGTACGAACTGAGCTGGCCCGACAAGATCAACGACACGGTCGTCCAGCAGGGCGACTCCATCGCGCTGCCCACGGACGCCGCGTACGTGGTGCATCCGCCGGTCGGCAAGTACGTGATCGCCATCGGTGAATGGCTGTTCGGTTTCGACCCGTTCGGCTGGCGGTTCATGACGGCGGTGCTCGGCACCCTTTCGGTCCTGATGCTGTGCCGGATCGGGCGCCGCCTGTTCCGCTCCACGTTCCTCGGCTGTGTCGCGGGCGCGCTGCTCACCGTGGACGGGCTGCACTTCGTGATGAGCCGCACCGCGCTGCTCGACCAGGTCCTGAT
Organism: Streptomyces spectabilis; assembly: GCF_008704795.1. Taxonomy (NCBI): domain Bacteria; kingdom Bacillati; phylum Actinomycetota; class Actinomycetes; order Kitasatosporales; family Streptomycetaceae; genus Streptomyces; species Streptomyces spectabilis. The sequence continues at coordinate 4,305,401 of NZ_CP023690.1, forward strand.
GTTCTTCGTGCTGGCCGCGTTCGGCTGCTTCCTGGTGGACCGGGACCGGGCGCGGGAGCGCCTGGCGGCGGCGCTTCCGGTGGGCTCCGACGGGGTCGCGCGCCCGGACCGGCGCGTCGCCGAGACCGTGCGCCTGGGGTGGCGGCCGTGGCGCTGGGCGGCGGGGCTCTGCCTCGGGCTCGCCTTCGCGACCAAGTGGAACGGCCTGTACATCATGGTGTTCTTCTGCCTGATGACGGTCCTGTGGGACGTGGGCGCGCGCCGTGTGGCCGGGGCGCGGCGGCCGTACGCGGCGGTGCTCAGGCTGGACGTGCTGCCCGCGTTCGCCGCGACGGTGCCGGTCGCCTTCGGCACGTATCTGCTCTCCTGGCTCGGCTGGATCCTCTCGCCGAGCGACGGCACCGGCGGCTACTACCGCAACTGGGCGGCGACGGACGGCAAGGGCGGCAGCTTCACCTGGCTGCCGGACTGGCTGCGCAGCCTGTGGCACTACGAGAACAAGGTGTACGACTTCCACGTCGGCCTGTCCTCGCCGCACACCTACCAGTCGAACCCGTGGAGCTGGCTCGTCGACGGCCGCCCCGTCTCGTACTTCTACGAGTCGCCGCTGCCCGGCAAGGACGGCTGCCCCGCCGACACCAAGGAGAAGTGCGCGCGCGAGGTCCTCGCGCTCGGCACCCCGCTGCTGTGGTGGGCGGCGGGCGCCGCGTTGGTCTATGTGCTGTGGCGCTGGTTCTTCCGCAGGGACTGGCGCGCGGGCGCGATCGTGTGCGGCATCGCGGCCGGCTATCTGCCGTGGTTCATGTACCAGGAACGGACCATCTTCTACTTCTACGCCGTGGTCTTCGTGCCGTTCCTGTGCCTGGCCGTGGCGATGCTCGTCGGCGCGCTGATCGGACCGCCCGGCTCCAGCGAGCGGCGCCGGGTGGCGGGCGCGGCGGGCGCGGGCGTCCTGGTCCTGCTGATCTTCTGGAACTTCATCTACTTCTGGCCGATCTACACGGGCACCGCGATCCCCATCGACTCGTGGCGCTCGCGGATGTGGCTGGACACCTGGGTCTAGCGGGGGGAGCCGGGCGGCGGCGGGGTCAGCGGACCGGGAAGCCGAAGGTGTAGCCCTGGCCCTTGAGCCAGGGCAGGAGCCGACGGAGGGCCTCGACGGTCTGGGTGCGGTCGCCGCCCGCGTCGTGGAAGAGGAGCGTCGGGCCGTTGGGCAGCTCCCGCTGGACGGTGGCGACGATGGCGTCCGTGCCCGGGCGCTCGAAGTCCTTGGTGTCCACGTTCCAGCCCAGCGGGCGCATGCCCCGGGAGGCGGCGAGCTTGCGGCTGTAGGGGGTGAACGCCCCGCCGGGCGCCCGGTAGTACATCGGGCGCACTCCGCCGGACGCCTTGGTGATCATGCGTTCGGCGTCGAGTATCTGCTTCGACTGGTAGGCCTGGGTGTCCTTGTCCATGGCGGTGTTGTGCGACACCGAGTGGTCGCACAGCCGGTGCCCGTCCGCGACGACCTTCTTCACGAGGTCCGGGTGGGCCTGCGCCTGCGTCCCCACCATGCAGAAGGTGGCCTTCACGTCGTACTGCCGCAGCAGGTCGAGCGTCTGGGGGGTCCACTTGGGGTCGGGGCCGTCGTCGATGGTGATGTTGACGCCGCGCTTCCCCTTCTCCGACGCGTGCGCGATGTCCGCCGAGACCGGCTTGGCCGCGGGCTCGGCGGGCGCGGTCGCGTTCGGTGCGGCGTCGTCCGCGTCACCGGCCTGCGCGGTCCACACCGAGGCTCCGGTGGCGAGCAGCATCACCCCGAGCGCCGCCCCGACCACCTTGCCGTACCAGCCCCGCCCACCGCTGTGCCGCGCCATGTCCGCCCCTCTCACAGTCCCTGTCGATCCCCGGCCCCCTTGTGACCACCCCGCAGGACGGAGAGGGGTGATCGAGGGATGCCTCTGTTACCGATCAAGGACAATTCCGGGAGGGTTCGCGGACAACTCCCCCGCGAACGGCGGCCGGAACCGTACGGGTTGGCTCGATCGCTTCCCTCCGTGCCGGTGCGCGCCCGAGAATGCTGCGATGGATCAGGGCATCGCCGGACTGGCCGCGGGCATCGCAGGGCTCATCGGGGCCGGGGTGGGGGGACTCGCCACGGCCTACGGGGCCCGGATCGGTGCGCAGAAGACCATCGAGGCGGCGCAGACCCAGGTCCAGGCGCAGTCGTCCGTCGACCACCAGCAGTGGGTGAGGGACCAGCGCCGTCAGGCGTGCACCGACGTCTTCGACGCGTTCAGCCGCTATGTGCAGGTGGCGAGTTCCTGCGGCTCCTGCGTCCGGGCGGCCCGCGCGCTGCCGGACGACGAGATGACCGAGCTGTTCGCGGCCACGCGTGAACTGCTGATCGTGTCGGGACACCTGGAGCTGTGGGGGCCCGACGAAATCGTCGCCGCCGCCCAGGAGATCACCGGCACGGCGCACGCTCAGCACAAGCTGTTCGCGCGCTGGCTGGAGGCGTTCGAGTCCGGCGACGCGGAGGCCATGGGCGATCAGGCGGGCCGGATCGACTCCGGCTGGGAGAGCCTCGCCCGGGCGAGGACGGACTTCGCCCGGGCCGTACAAACCCATCTGACGGCCCATTCGCTTATGGGCGGTCCCTGTCGGCCGGGCGATTCTTCTTGACGCATAGCGATCGAGAATATGGCTGAACATCTGCGAGTCGCGCGCTTCCCCACCGAAAAGCCTGCGTAAGCCGCTGTCCCTCCTCCTAAAGTGTGGGCATTCCTGGGGAGGGAGCGCTTCATGCGCAAACAAGTGAAGACCGTCATGGTCGGCGGGGTCTTCGCCGTCATGGTGGGGGGAGCCGGATACGGCACGTTCAACGTGGTGAACGCGCTGAACGACGACGGCGGTTCGGCGTCGGGAACGGCCGCGGTGAAGAAGGGGACGCCCGACGCGAGGGAAGTCCGCGACACCGCGCGGACGTTCCTCACGGCCTGGGCGAAGGGGGACGCGGACACGGCGGCCGTGTACACGAACAACGCGGAGGCGGCCGCGCTCGCCCTGACCGGCTACCGCGAGGACGCGCACATCCGCGAGGTGCGGCTGACGCCGGGCCGGATCCAGGGCACCCGCGTGCCGTTCTCGGTCCGCGCCACCGTGTCGTACAAGGGCACGTCCAAGCGCCTCGCGTACGCGTCCTCGTTCGAGGTCGTGCGCGGCCGGTCCACCGGGCGGCCCCTGGTCGACTGGGAGGCGTCCGTCGTGCACCCGAAGCTGCACGAGGGCGAGAGCCTGGAGACCGGTGAGGCCGCGGCGCCGCCCATCCGGGCCGTGGACCGCGAGGGGCGGGTCCTGACGCCCGAGCGGTACCCCTCGCTCACACCGGTGCTCGCACGGCTGCGGGCGGCGTACGGCGAGAAGGCGGGCGGCCGCCCGGGGATCGAGCTGTACGTGCGGCGGGCCTCGGAGGACGCCGGTACGACGACGCTGCTCACGCTCGCCGAGGGGAGACCCGGCACGCTGCCGACGACGCTGAGCGCCGCCGCGCAGCGGGCCGCGGAGGACGCGGTCGCCAAGTACCCCGAGTCGTCGGTGGTCGCCGTCAAGCCGAGCACCGGCGAGGTGCTCGCGGTCGCCAACCACCGTGAGGACGGCTTCAACGCGGCCTTCGAGGGCAAGCTGGCGCCCGGCTCGACCATGAAGATCGTGACGGCGGCGATGCTCATCGACAAGGGCGTCGCCAAGGCGGGCGGCCCGGCGCCGTGCCCGTCGACGGCGACCTGGCAGAGCCAGACCTTCAAGAACCTCACCGGGCTTCGGCCGGACGGCGGGGCCACGCTCGCGGACAGCTTCGCGCGCTCGTGCAACACGGCGTTCGTGAAGCTCGTCGACGAGAAGCCGCTCACCGACGCCTCCCTCGCCGAGGAGGCGCGGGACAACTTCGGTCTGGGGCGGGACGACTGGCGCACCGGCATCCCCTCGGCGGACGGCTCCGTGCCCGCCTCCGGCGGCCCCGACCGGGCGGCGAACGCCATCGGCCAGGGCGAGGTGCAGCTCAACCCGCTGAACCTGGCGTCGGTGACGGCCACGGCGATGACGGGGTCCTTCCGCCAGCCCGTGCTCGTGCCGAAGTCCCTCATCGCGGGCGAACCGGCCACCGCGCGCGGCCTGTCCGCGGCCACCGTCGTCCAGCTCCGCCAGATGCTGCGGCGCACCGCGCTTTCCGGCACGGGCGCGCGGGCCATGGCGGGCCTCGGCACCGACGTCGGCGCGAAGACCGGCTCGGCGGAGGTCGACGGGCAGGCCCGGCCCAACAGCTGGTTCACGGGCTACCGCGGGGACGTGGCGGCCGCCGCGATGGCCCAGGAGGGCGGCCACGGCGGCGACACGGCGGGCCCGATCGTCGCAACGGTCCTACGAGCAACCCGCTGAAGGGAAGCGCCCCGAAGGGGCGCGGGGAACTGCGCGCCCAGCCCCAGACGGCCCGCAGGTCACACATAACCCGAACCAACCACGCCGCCCCCCGTGCCCGGACGGGCTCCCGCTAGGTTGGGCTTTCGGTGAGTTGAGCAGAGGTGCGGCGGGGGCCGACGGGGAATCACGGAGGGCTGGTTCGTGGGCAAGAGAAGACGTGTCGCCGAGCGCAAGAAGGTGCGTCCGGGCGTGCTCGGCGGGGCGGTGGTCGCCGTCGTGTGCGGGGTGGGTTTCGCCGCGTACGCCCTGGCAGGGGAGCCGGAGACGGGGGGCTCGGGCGGCGCGGACGGCAAGGCGGTGGCGTCGGGCCCGCCGACGGCCGCCGAAGTGCGCACCACCGCGCGGGAGTTCCTCGCGGCCTGGGCCGCGGGCGACGTGGACCGCGCGGCCGCGCTGACCGACGACCGCGACGCGGCGCGGACGGCCCTGCGGTCGTACCGCGAGGACGCGCGCGTCACGAAGGTGCGCCTCACGCCGGGCGAGCCCGCGAGCCGCAAGAGCGCGAAGGTGCCGTTCAAGGCCGCGGCGACGGTCTCGTACGAGGGAAACCGCAAGCGTCAGGGCGCGGTGGGCACGGTCCGCAAGCCGTACGCGTACGACTCGGCGCTGCGGGTGGTGCGCCGGGCGTCCGACGGCAGGACGCTCGTCGCCTGGCGCCCCTCCGTCGTCCACCCGGAGCTGAAGCCTGGCGACCGCCTGGTCACCGGCGAGGCGGGCAATCCGCCGATCAAGGCCCTGGACCGCGCCGGCGGCGCGCTCACGGCCGCCAAGTACCCCTCGCTCGGCACGGTCATCGACGGCATGCGGGACAAGTACGGCAAGAAGGCGGGCGGCACCGGCGGCATCGAGCTGCGGGTCGTCCGCAAGGACGCGCGGGACGCGGCGCGCACGAAGACCAAGAGCGACGACGCGAAGGTCACGCCCGACAAGACGCTCCTGACGCTCGCGCCCGGCACCCCGGGCACGCTGAAGACGACGATCAGCCCGAAGGCGCAGGCGGCGGCCGAGCGGGAGACGGCCAAGCGGAAGCGGGCGTCGGTCGTGGTGGTGAAGCCGAGCACCGGCGAGATCCTGGCCGTCGCCAACTCGAGCCCCGGCGGCTTCAACACGGCCTTCCAGGGCTCGCTCGCGCCCGGCTCCACGATGAAGGTCGTCTCGTCCTCGATGCTCCTGGAGAAGAAGCTCGCGGGCGTCGACAAGAAGCACCCGTGCCCCAAGTACGAGACGTACGGCGGCTGGAAGTTCCAGAACGACGACAAGTTCCAGATCAAGAACGGCACGTTCCGGGCGAGCTTTGCGCGGTCCTGCAACACGGCCTTCATCAGCCAGGCGAAGAAGCTCTCCGACGACGACCTGACCAAGCAGGCCCGGGACGTCTTCGGGCTCGGCAACGACAACTGGTCGATCGGCGTGTCGTCGTTCGACGGCGCGGTGCCGGTGCAGTCGGACGCGCAGATGGCGGCGTCGCTCATCGGCCAGGGCGGGGTGCGGATGAACCCGCTGAACATGGCGTCGGTGGCGGCGACGGTCAAGTCCGGCACGTTCCGGCAGCCGTATCTGGTCCCGCCCGCCCTGGACAGGCGCAAGCTGGCGACGGCCGCGCGGAAGATGTCCCCCTCGACGGCGTCCGCCCTGCGCGACCTCATGCACTACACGGCGGTCGCGGGCACCGCCGTCAAGCCGATGTCGGGCCTCGGCGCCGACTCCGGCGCGAAGACCGGCTCCGCCGAGGTCGACGGGCAGAAGAAGCCCAACGGCTGGTTCACGGCCTACCGCGGGGACGTGGCCGCGGCGGCGGTGGTGCAGGCGGGCGGGCACGGCGGCGACTCGGCGGGGCCCGTGGTGCGGGCGGTGCTGCTGGCCGGGGGCTGAGGGCCCGCCGCCCGGCCAGCGATACCCGGTCGCGTGGCGCCTACACCCACCGCTAGCGTGCGCCGCATGGGTACATCTGCGAGCGACGCGTACGACACCGGCGGTTCAGCCGCGCACCCCCGATTCGCGCGGGCCCTGCGCGAGCTCGGCCTCGACGAACTGACCGGCGCGGTCCGCCGGTTCCCCGACCGGACCAGGACCGCCGCCGAGGCCGCCGCCGCGATCGGCTGCGCACAGGACCGGATCTGCAAGTCCTTGGTCTTCGCCGCGGACGGGGTGCCCGTCCTCGTGCTCGTGGACGGCGCGTCCCGCGTCGACGTCGAGCGGGTGCGCGCCGAGCTGGGCGCGGAGCGGGTCACGCGGGCCGACGCGGCCGTCGTGCGGGAGACCACCGGGTACGCCATCGGCGGGGTGCCGCCCTTCGGGCACGCCACCAGGGTCCGGGTCCTCGCCGACCGTTCGCTGCTCGCCCACGACCTGGTGTGGGCCGCCGCGGGCACGCCCCACACCGTGTTCCCCATGGACCCCGAGAGCCTCGTCGCCCACGCCGGGGGCACCCTGGTGGACGTGCGCGAGGCGGCCGCCGGAACCGCTCGGTGACCCCGCTGGTCGCCGCGGCCGTCCTGCTCGCCGCCGTCACCCACGCCGCCTGGAACGCGCTCGCCCACCACATCACCGACAAACTCGTCGGCTTCACCCTCATATCGGGCGGCGGTGCCCTCATCGGGCTCCTCCTCACCCCCTTCGTGGCCCTCCCCCACGCCGGTGCCTGGCCCTTCCTGCTGCTCTCCGCCGTCCTGCACGTCGGCTACTACGCACTGCTCATGTGGTCCTACCGGCTCGGCGACTTCGGGCAGGCGTACCCCATCGCGCGCGGCACCGCGCCGCTGGTCGTGACCGTGCTCGCGGCGGTGTTCGCGGGCGAGGTGCCCGGCGGGTGGCAGGCCGCCGGGGTCGCCGTCTGCTCGGCCGGGCTCACCGGGCTCGCCCTGTGGGGCATCCGGGGTTCCGGTCGGCGGCCCGACTGGACGGCGCTCGGCGCGGCGCTCGCCACCGGCGTCTCCATCGCCGCGTACACCGTCGTGGACGGGCTCGGGGTACGGGCGTCCGGGTCGTCCCTCGGGTACATCGCCTGGCTGATGCTCGTGCAGGGCACGGTCGTTCCGCTGTACGCGGCGTGGCGGTGGCGCGGGGCGTTCGTGGGGCGGGTGCGGCCCGTGGCCGGGCTCGGGCTCCTCGGCGCGGCCCTTTCCGTCTCCGCGTACGCCCTCGTCCTGTGGGCCCAGACGCGGGCCGATCTCGCGCCGATCTCCGCGTTGCGGGAGTCTTCGATCATCGTGGGGGCGGGGATCGGGGCGGTGTTCTTCAAGGAGCGGTTCGGGGCACCGCGGATGCTGGCCGCGGGCGTGATGGTGGCGGGCATCGGCTTGATGCTGCACGCGGGCTGACGCCCTCGCGGGTGGCGCCCCAGGCCCGCGAGGGCTATGGCCGCAGGGAGCGCAGGGCCCGGAGCACGGTCTGGGGGCGGGGGTCCGCCGTGACGCCGCGGCCCATGCCGTTCGTGACGTACGCGAAGGCCAGGCCCGAGTCCGGGTCGGCGAAGGCCAGGGTGCCGCCGCGGCCGGGGTGGCCGAAGGAGGCGGGGGTCAACAGGGGCGCCGCGGGGCCGTGGAGCATGTAGCCGAGGCCGAAGCGGGTGGGGGTGACGAGGACGCGGTCGGGCCCGGCGGACGCCTCGCCCCGGGCGAGGGCGAGGGTGCCGGGCTCGAAGAGGCGCCCGCCCCCGTCGACGTCCCCGATGAGCGCGGCGTAGAAGCGGGCGAGCCCGTCGGCCGTGGCGATGCCGTTCGAGGCGGGCAGGGAGGCCGCGCGGTGGCCGGGGTCGTTCTCGTCGGGCGGCGGGTCGATCACCGCGAAGGCGCGCCGCGTCAGGGACGAGGGATCCGCGTACGCCGCCGCGACCTCCGGCTTGGGCCGCGCGCGCAGGCCGCCGCGCCCGGTGTCGGCGGCCAGCGGGCCGAGCCGTCCGACGCGCGCGGCCCGCGCGTCGGGGAGCCCGAGCCACAGGTCGAGGCCCAGCGGCCCCGCGACCTCGTCCGCGATCCACTCGCCGATGGCGCGGCCGGTGACGCGGCGCACCAGCTCCCCGGTCAGCCAGCCGTACGTGTGCGCGTGGTAGCCGTGGTCGGTGCCCGGCTCCCAGGCGGGCGCCTGCGCGGCGACGACCGCGGCCGCGAGGTCGGGCGAGTACGCCTCGGCGGGCGTCAGCGGCTGGTCGAGGGCCGGCACCCCGGCCCGGTGGGCGAGCACGTGCCGGACGAGCGCCCGCTCCTTGCCGCGCGCCTTGAACTCCGGCCAGTACGCGCCGACGGGCGCGTCCAGGTCGAGGCGTCCGCGCTGGTGCAGCAGGAGCAGCGCGGCGGCGGCCACGCCCTTGGTGGCCGAGCGGACGATCTGGGCGGTGCCCTGCTCCCAGGGGGCGCCGCCGTCGAAGTCCCGGGTGCCGCCCCACAGGTTCACCACGCGCCGCCCGTCGCGGTACACGACGACCGCCGCGCCCCGCTCGCCGAGCGCGCCGAAGGTGAGCCGGAAGGCGTCTCCGACCGGTTCGTAACCGGGGGCGACCGTGCCGTGCACGTCGGTGTCGGCCCCCGCCGCAGCCACTACGTCAGCGTCCATACCTGAGCCAACCACCCCGTGCCGCCGAAGATTCCACTAGCGGGCCACTCCCGCCGTCTTCGGATCGAAGCCGAAGGGCAGTTCCAGACGGTGGCTCCGCATCAGCTCCTCGTCCGCGAGCAGCTCCCCCGTGGCGCCGTCGGCCGCGATCACGCCCTCACTGAGGACCAGTGCCCTGGGGCACAGTTCGAGCGCGTACGGCAGATCGTGCGTGACCATCAGGACGGTGACGTCCAACGCGCGCAGGATGTCGGCGAGTTCACGGCGCGATGCCGGGTCGAGGTTCGACGACGGCTCGTCCAGGACGAGGATCTCCGGCTCCATCGCGAGGACCGTCGCCACGGCCACCCGGCGCCGCTGGCCGAAGGAGAGGTGGTGCGGCGGCCGTTCGGCGTACCCGTCCATGCCGACCCGGGCGAGCGCCTCGCGCACGCGCGCTTCGAGCTCCGGACCGCGCAGGCCCGCGGCCGCGGGGCCGAACGCGACGTCCTCGCGCACCGTCGGCATGAACAGCTGGTCGTCGGGGTCCTGGAAGACGATGCCGACCTTGCGGCGGATCTCCGCCATGTGCCGTTTGCCGACGGGCAGTCCGGCCACGGTGACCGTTCCCGCGCCCGCGGTGAGGATGCCGTTCAGATGGAGCACGAGCGTCGTCTTGCCCGCGCCGTTCGGCCCGAGCAGGGCGACGCGCTCGCCGCGCGTGATCGTCAGGTCCACGCCGAACAGGGCCTGGTGGCCGTCGGGGTAGGCGTAGGCGAGGCCGGAGACCTCCAGGGAAGCGGTCACAGGGTCCATCCCAACAGGCAGACGACGAGGGCGGTCACGGGCAGGGCGAGGGCGTACGACCACTGGGCACGGCTCGCCGTCACCTCGTCGATGACCGGCATGGAGCCGGTGTAGCCCCGGCTCACCATGGCCAGGTGCACGCGCTCGCCGCGCTCGTACGAGCGGATGAAGAGCGCCCCGGCCGACTTGGCGAGCACGCCCCAGTGGCGCACGCCGCTCGCCTCGAAGCCGCGGGACTCGCGCGCGACGCGCATGCGGCGCATCTCGTCCGCGATGACGTCGCCGTAGCGGATCATGAAGGAGGCGATCTGGACGAGGAGCGGCGGGAGTCTGAGCCGCTGCAGGCCGAGGAGCAGTTCGCGCAGCTCGGTGGTGGCGGCGAGCAGCACCGATGCGGCGACGCCGAGGGTGCCCTTGGCGAGGACGTTCCACGCGCCCCACAGGCCGCTCTCGCTGAGCGAGAGGCCGAGGACGTGCACGCGCTCGCCCTGCGCGACGAACGGCAGCAGGAGCGCGAACGCCACGAAGGGGGTCTCGATCAGCAGCCGCTTCAGCAGGAACAGGGCCGGTACGCGGGCCGCGTACGCCACGGTCGCGAGCAGTGCCGCGTACGCCGCGAAGGCCCAGACCGCCTCGCGCGGGGTGGACACCACCACGACCACGAAGCAGAGGACGGCGGTGAGCTTGGTGTGCGGCGGCAGCGCGTGCACCGCGGAGCGGCCGTGGCGGTACAGGCGGTGGGCGTGGCCCGCGCCCACGTCAGGCGCTCTCGGCGGGCTCGGTCACCGCGGCCGTCCCGGCCGGGTCGGTGTCCCCTGCGTCCTGTGCGCGCCGCCTGCGCACCGCCCAGAAGACGCCGGTGCCCGCGGCCACCGTCACGCCGACGCCGATGACGCCCGCGAGGCCGCCGGAGAGACGGCTGTCGGTGATCCCCTCCACGCCGTAGTCGAAGAAGGGCGAGTCCTTGGCGGCGTGCTCCTCCTCCTTGCGGTCGATGCCCTTGTCGTGGGCGACCTTCTCCAGGCCGTCCGGGTTCGTGGAGGCGTAGAAGGAGACGAAGCCGGCGAGGACGAGCGAGGTGACCAGGCCCGCGGCCCACAGCTTGCGGTGGGAGCGGGGGGCCGCGGGCGCGGGCTCGTGCGCGGCGGGCGCGTCGATCAGGGCGTCGCCCACCCGCAGCTTGAGCGGGGCGGTCAGGCCGCGCGCGCCGTGCACGAGGTCGGGCCGCACGGCGACGACCGCGCCGACGGTGAGCGCCGTGATGGCGGCCTCGCCGATGCCGATGAGGACGTGCACGCCGATCATGGCGGTGGCGACCTTGCCGATCGGGACGTCGGTGGTGCCGCCGACGGCGTAGAGGAAGGTGAAGGCGGCGGCCGCGGCGGGCACGGAGAGCAGGGCCGCCGTGAACGCGGCGGCGGTGAGCGAGCGGCGGCCGCGCGGCAGGACCTTCGCCAGGCCCCGGAAGACCGCGTACGCCACGACGGTGGTGACGACCGCCATGACCGTGATGTTCACGCCGAGCGCGGTCAGGCCGCCGTCCGCGAACAGGACGCCTTGCATGAGCAGCACCACGGACACGCACAGGACCCCTGTGAAGGGGCCCACGAGTATCGCCGCGAGGGCGCCGCCCAGGAGATGGCCGCTGGTCCCGGCGGCCACGGGGAAGTTCAGCATCTGCACGGCGAAGATGAAGGCCGCCACGAGACCCGCGAGCGGTGCCGTCCGCTCGTCCAACTCACGCCGTGCGCCGCGCAGCGCGACGGCGACGGCGCCCACCGCGGCCACGCCCGCGACGGCGGATACGGGAGCGTTGATGAATCCATCGGGGACATGCATACGCGCGCTCCTGGAAAGGTGCATGTCGTGAGCGTGGGGAGGCGCTCACGCGAAATGAGCGGATCGCTCCGAGCGGGACGCTCGTGAACCTTTCAATGATGTGCGCTGTTGCGAAAAGGTCGCAAGAGCGTATGAGTACCAATACGCGCCCCCGTCCGCGCCCCGGAACAGCGCCTCCCCGCGCACCTCAATATCTGTACATATGGGACATTGGGGAGAGGGCATCCGCACCTGTGCGGGCCGGGACGACGAGAGGACAGAACCATGTCAGCGGTCGAACAGGTCACCCGGGCCCACCTCGTCACCGACTCCCCCGACGACCACGTCGTCGTCCCCGTCGCACTGCGTTACGACCCGGAGGCCGATCCGCGCTCGGTGCGCATCGGCCTGCCCGGCACCGTGGCCCCGGGCGGCTCCGGGTCACCCGACTGGGTGCTTGAGCGCGATCTCCTGGAGCGAGGCCTTCGGGCCCCGGCGACCAGCGGTGACGTTCGGATCTGGCCCTGCGGCCGGGTGCAGGCGGTCGTGGAGTTCCACACACCGAAAGGCGTGGCGGTCGTGCAGTTCGACTCGTCCGCGCTGGTGCGCTTCCTGCGTCGTACGTACACGGCCGCCACGCCGGTCAGTCACTGACAGCGATCGGGGGCACGGGCGTCAGGCGCCCACGGGCTCCCGTCGCCCGTCGCGGTCGCCGGTGGCCGGGGGCGTCATGTCCTTCAGGCCCTCGCCCTCGACGTCCACGTTCGGCAGCGCCTTGTCCAGCCACTTCGGCAGGCCCCACGCCTTGCGGCCGAGGAGCGCGAGCACCGCGGGCACGATGGCCATGCGCACGATGAACGCGTCGAAGAAGACCGCGATCGCGAGGCCGAAGCCGATCATCTTGATCATCTGCTCGCTGGAGCCGATGAAGCCCGCGAAGACGGCGATCATGATGACCGCGGCCGCGGAGACCACGCGCGCGCCGTGCTTGAAGCCGGTGACGATCGCCTCGGTCGGGCTCTCCCCGTGGACGTACGCCTCGCGCATGCGGGTCACGAGGAACACCTCGTAGTCCATCGCGAGGCCGAAGACGACGCCCACCATGAAGATCGGCATCATGCTCATGATCGGGCCGGTCTGCTCCACGCCGAACAGCGAGCCCAGCCAGCCCCACTGGAAGACCGCGACCACCGCGCCGAGCGCCGCGAGCACCGAGAGCAGGAAGCCGAGCGCCGCCTTGAGCGGGACCAGGATCGAGCGGAAGACGACGATCAGGAGCAGGAAGGCGAGGCCCACGACGAGCGCGAGGTAGGGGAGCAGCGCGTCGTTGAGCTTCTGCGAGACGTCGATGTTCATGGCCGTGGAGCCGGTGACCATGACGTCGGCGCCGCTGTCGGCCTTGACGGTCTCGGCCTCGTCGCGGATGGCGTGGACGAGGTCCTCGGTCTCGGTGCCGCTCGGTTTGGAGGACGGCACGACGCTGATGATCGCGGTGTCGCCCGCCTTGTTGAGCACGGGCGGGCTCACGGTGAGCACGTCGTCCAGGCCGCCGACCTTCTTGGCGACCGCGGCCGCCTCGGCCTTGGGGTCCTTGACGCCCTTGAGGTCGGTGACGGTCATCAGCGGGCCGTTGTAGCCGGGTCCGAAGCCGTCCGCGATGAGGTCGTAGGCCTTGCGCTGGGTGGTGGAGGTGGGCTGCGAGCCGTCGTCGGGCAAGCCGAGTTCGAGGCTCGTGACCGGCAGGGCGGCGGCGCCGAGGCCGAGCACGCCGAGCAGCAGGACGGCGACCGGGCGGCGGACCACGAAGCGGGCCCAGCGGGTGCCGAGGTTCTCCTTGGCGGGCGCGGCCGCCTTCGCCTCGCGGCGGGCGAACCGCTTGCCCTTCTCGCCCATGGGCTTGACCTTGCGGCCCGCGTAGCCGAGCAGCGCCGGGATCATGGTGAGCGCGATCAGGACCGCGATGGCGACCGTGCCCGCCGCCGCGACGCCCATCTTGGTGAGCATCGGGATGTTGACGACCGCGAGGCCGACGAGCGCGATGACCACCGTCAGACCGGCGAAGACCACGGCGGAGCCCGCCGTGCCGACGGCCCGGCCCGCCGCGTCCTCGCGGTCGCGGCCCTCGGCCAGTTCGGCGCGGTAGCGCGAGACGATGAACAGGGCGTAGTCGATGCCGACCGCGAGGCCGATCATCATGGCGAGCGTCGACGTGGTCGTGCCGAGGTCGAGCGCGCTGGCCAGCGCGGTGATCGAGGAGACGCCGATGCCGACGCCGATCAGGGCGGTGAGCAGCGGAAGCCCGGCCGCCACGAGCGAGCCGAAGGTGATGACGAGCACGACGGCGGCGATCGCGATGCCGATGATCTCCGTGGCGCCGGTGTGCGGCATGGCCTGGAGCGCGTCGCCGCCGACCTCGACGGTCATGCCGCCCGTGCGGGCCTTGTCGGTGGTCTTCTCCAGGGCGTCCCGGCTGTCGTCGGTCAGCTCCATGGAGGTGACCTTGTACGTCACCGATGCGTACGCCGTGGTGCCGTCCTTGGAGACCGCCTTGGCCGCGAACGGGTCGTCGGCGCGCGCCACTTGGTCCGAGCCGGACTTGAGCGCGGTCACGGTCTTGCTGATCGCGGCCTTGTTGGCCGGGTCTGTGACCTTCTCGCCGTCCGGCGCCTTGAACACCACGCGGGCGCTCGCGCCGTCGGCGCTGGCCTCGGGGGCGCGCTGCTCCAGGAGGTCGAAGGCCCGCTGGGCCTCCGTGCCCGGTATCGAGAAGGAGCTGGACGCGGCGGTCGGCGCCGATGCGGCGCCCACGCCCGCGAGGGTGAGCAGCGCCACCCAGATCAGGGTGACGAAGTGCCGTCGCCGGAAGGCCAGTCGGCCGAGTTTGTAGAGGAAGGTGGCCACGAGGGGGTACTCCCGGTCAGGTCGTGGGGTGGCTTCGGGGCAGGGGGGATCGGCCCGACGACGTGAGCGGCTCGCGTCAGGTGGAACGGGTGGTTCTTCGAGAGGGGTGCTGCGGGTCTCGGGTCAGACGCCGAGGGCGGGGAGGATCACGGCGTCGATGTACTTGATGAGGAACTCCTGGTCGACCGTGCGCTCCTCGATGAGCTCACGGGCGGCGAAGCCGCCGACCAGCATGTGGATGACGTACTCCAGAGCCGGGTTGTCCGCGGTGACCTCGCCGCGCTCGACCGCGCGCCGCAGCATCGCGTCAAGGCCGGTGAGCTCCGGCTCGATGAGCAACTGGCGCAGCGCCTGGTGGAGTTCGGGATTGCCGTGGATGGCGTGGAACAGGCCGCGCATCAGGGCGTGGTCCTGCTCCATCTTGCAGTCGTCCTGCAAGGTCGCCATCCGCATGAGGTCCCCGCGCAGCGAGCCGGTGTCGATGTCCGCGAGGGACGCCGGCTTGTTGTGCCGCAGTGCCCGTGCGACGAGCTCCGGCTTGCCGCCCCACTGACGGTAGAGCGTGGCCTTGCTGGAGCGGGTGCGGGTGGCGACGGCGTCCATGGTGAGGCTCTCGTACCCCACCTCGCGGAGCAGGTCGAGCACGGCGTCGTACAGCTCGGCCGCGCGCTCGGGCGAGATCCGGCTGCGCCGTGCCGTTGCCGCTTCCGCCATGACCTTCACCCTTTCCACCGTCGACTGCCCTCGTACTCTACGCGGCCGAGATAGCGAAACGAAACGGTTTCGTACGTGCGCTCCGTCACAGAAACGAAACGGTTCCGTTCACTAGGAGAAAAGTTGCTGGACCAACAAGCTCGGCAAAGCATGGGGACGTGACCCAGGCGTACCTCCGCTTCCCCCACATCAGCGGCGACCGGCTCTGCTTCGTCGCCGAGGACGACCTGTGGGTGGCCCCGCTGGCCGCCGCGGGCGCCCCGCCGGGACGGGCCTGGCGGGTGACGGCCGACCGCACCAAGCTCGGCCACCCCCGCTTCGCCCCGGACGGCCGCCACATCGCGTACACGAGCTGGCGCAGCCTCGATCCGGAGATCCAGCTGGCGCCGGTGGACGGCGGGGCCGCGCGCCGCCTGACGTACTGGGGCTCCCCCGACACCCGCGTGTGCGGCTGGACGCCGGACGGGCAGGTCCTCGCCGTGTCCTCGCACGGCCAGCCCTTCTCGCACTTCTGCTGGGCCTACAGCGTGCCCACCGACGGCTCGCCCGGCGGCAAGCTGCCCTGGGGCCCGGTCCACGACATCGCGATCGACGACCTGGACGGCGAGCGCAAGACGCTGCTCCTGACCGGCAAGCCCCCGCACGAGCCCGCCGCCTGGAAGCGCTACCGGGGCGGCGCCACGGGCCGCCTCTGGCTGCACGGCGAGCACCTCCTCAAGGACCTCGAAGGGCATCTGGACGCGCCCATGTTCGTGTCCGGGCGCATCGCGTTCCTCTCCGACCACGAGGGCGTCGGCAACCTCTACTCCTGCCTGCCCGACGGCAAGGACCTGCGCCGCCACACCGACCACGACGCCTTCTACGCCCGGCACGCGGCCAGCGACGGCACCCGCGTCGTCTACCAGTGCGCGGGCGAGATCTGGCTCGTCGACGACCTGGCGGCGGACTCGGTTCCGCGGCGCGTCCCGGTGACCATCGGCGGCCCGCGCGCCGGGCGGCGCACCTACCAGGTGCCGGCCGCCCACCACATCGACGCCCTGTCCGTGGACACCACGGGCCGCGCGAGCGCGGTCGTGGTCCGGGGCAGCCTGTACTGGCTGACCCACCGCGACGGCCCCGCCCGCACCATCGCCGACACCCCGGGCGTGCGCGTCCGGCTCCCCGAGATGCTCGGCTCCGGCGGGCAGGTCGCCTACGTCACCGACGCCGAGGGCGAGGACGCGGTCGAGATCGCCTATCTGCCCCGGGCCAGCGGCGAGCGCGAACCGCGCCGCCTCGCGGCCGGGGAGCTCGGCCGGGTCCTGGAGCTGGTGTCCGACCCCGACGGTGAGCGCCTCGCCATCGCCGCGCACGACGGACGACTGCTCCTGGTCGACGCGACGGAGGACTCCAACGGCGAGGTCACCGAGCTGATCCGGTCCCTGAACGGGCCGGTGCGCGATCTGGCGTTCTCCCCCGACGGCGCCTGGCTCACCTGGTCGCACCCCGGCATCGGCCGCTCCCTGCGGCAGATCAAGCTGGCCCGGATCGAGGGGCCCGGGGCGCGCACCGTCATCGACGTCACCAACGGCCGCTTCGAGGACGAGAACCCGGTGTTCACCCGGGACGGCCGCTATCTCGCCTTCCTGTCCTGGCGCGGCTTCGACCCCGTCTACGACGTGCACACCGGCGACCTGTCCTTCCCGCTCGGCTGCCGCCCCTACCTCGTGCCGCTGTCCTCCGCCACGCCCTCCCCCTTCGCGCTCCTGCCGGACGGACGGCCCGCGGCGGGCGGGCTCGACCCGGACGACGACGGCGACTCCCGGGACGGACAGGTGACCGTCGAGGCGGAGGGCCTGGAGAGCCGGGTGACGCCGTTCCCGGTGGCGGCGTCCAAGTACTCGGCCCTGTACCCGGTGAGCGGCGGCGGTCTGGTGTGGCTGCGGTGGCCGATCTCGGGCGCGCTCGGCGAGACGTTCGCCAACCCGGCCGACACCTCGGGGCGGCCCACCCTGGAGTACTTCAACATCACCAAGGCCAAGAAGTCCGAACTGGTCGACCACCTGGACTGGTTCGCGCTCAGCGGCGACGGCAGCCGGCTCGTCGTCGTCGACGAGGGCGACCTGCGGGCCGTGCCGTCCACGGAGGCCGGCGACGGCGACAGCACGGTCTGGATCGACCTGCGGCGCATCCTGCACGACGTCGACCCGGCCGCCGAGTGGCGCCAGGCCTTCGACGAGGCGGGCCGCCTGATCCGCGCCTACTTCTGGGACCCCGGGATGTGCGGCATCGACTGGGACGCGGTCCTCGACCAGTACCGGCCGCTCGTCGAGCGCGTCGCATCGCCCGACGAATTCGCCGACCTGCTGCGGGAGGTCCTCGGCGAGCTGGGCACGTCGCACGCGTACGTGACCGCCGCCCGGCGCAACGAGGGGCCCGCCCACTACCAGCGCGCCATCGGCCTGCTCGGCGCCAACCTCGTGCGCCGCGACGACGGCTGGATGGTGAAGCGCATCCTGCCCGGCGAGTCCTCCGACTCCAAGGCCCGCTCGCCGCTCGCCGGTTCGGGCATCCGCGAGGGCGCCGTGCTCACGCACGTGGACGGGCGCCCGGTGGACCCGGTGACGGGCCCCTACCCGCTGCTCGGGGCGGCGGGCGGCACCACCGTGGAGCTGACCTTCATGCCCGCCGAGGGCGAGGGCCGCGCCCGGCGCGTCGCCATCGTGCCGCTGATCGACGAGCGGCCGCTGCGCTACCAGGACTGGGTCGCCAAACGCCGTGGTGTCGTACGGGAGCTGAGCGGCGGCAAGTGCGGCTATCTGCACATCCCCGACATGGGCGGCTCCGGCTGGGCCCAGTTCAACCGCGATCTGCGCCTGGAGGTCTCCCGGCCCGCGCTGATCGTCGACGTGCGCGGCAACGCGGGCGGGCACATCAGCGAGCTGGTCGTGGAGAAGCTGACCCGGAAGATCCTGGGCTGGGACCTCACCCGGAACGCGCAGGCCGTGTCGTACGCGTCCAACGCGCCCCGGGGCCCCGTGGTGGCCCTCGCGGACGAGGCGACCTCCTCCGACGGCGACATGATCACCGCCGTGTTCCGGCTCCTCGGACTCGGGCCCGTGGTGGGGCAGCGGACCTGGGGCGGCGTCGTCGGCATGACCGGGCGGCACACGCTCGGCGACGGCACCGTGATCACCGTGCCGATGAACGCGGGCTGGTTCGACGCGTACGGCTGGGGCGTCGAGAACCACGGCGTCGAGCCCGACATCGCCGTGCTGCGGACGCCCCTGGACTGGGCCGAGGGGCGGCACGCCCAGCTCGACGACGCGGTGCGGGTCGCGCTCGACCTCCTCGCCGAGCACCCCGCGGCCTGTCCTCCCGGGTACGACGACGTGCCCGACCGGCGGCGGCCGCCGCTGCCGCCGCGCGGGTGAGCGGAGCGTAACTGTCCGACATGCGTGGTATGTCGGCGCGTGGCAGGCTGGTCGAGGCCCGATCCCCTCACCCACACCGGGAGTGAACCTTCATGGGCATCAAGGACCAGTTCCAGGACAAGGCGGAGGAGCTCTCCGAGAAGGCCAAGCAGGCCGCGCAGCGCGAGCGCTCCTCGCAGCAGCGGGAGCAGTCCCAGGACTCCTTGGACGACGCGCAGCGGGAGGCGGAGGACCGGTTCAACCGGGACTACGACGCGTAACGCCAGCGCTGTGCTCGGGCGGGTGAGTGGGGTTTCCTCCCACCCACCCGCCCGTTTGCGCCCCGGCATTCGCCCGCCCGGCCCCGACGCGGAGCGCTGCCGCCCGGTGGGTGGTGCCGCCGCTGCCGCGGCGGGGTTTCCCACCCGCCCACCCGAAACTCCCCAGCTTCGCCGGTCCGGGTGGGGGCGGTGGGTGGGACTGCCCGTTGCCCGCTGTGGGCAATCGTCCCGCAGGGCGGGACGGGTGGGCACAGCGCCGAGGTGCCGCTCAGCCGTTCCAGCAAGGCGCAGCCCTAGGTGCCGCTCAGCCTGTGGGTGGCCTCGTCGGCGGTGCCGCCCGCGCCCACCAGGCCCGTGGAGACCTCGGCGAGCCGCGGCCCGAAGCGGCGCATCTCGCGCTGCCCGACCCCCGCGATGATCCCCGGCAGATAGGGCCGGACGCCCTGCATGCCCCGCAGCCACCACTGGCCGTAGACGTGGGCCGAGCGCCGCTCGATGCCCGCCACCAGTCGGTCGACGGCGGGCCCCAGGGGGTAGGTCTTGTTGGCCGGCCACGGCAGGCGCTGCCGCAACTCCCGCATCACGTCGTCCTGATCGGCCCCCCGCACCATGTCCGTGTCCGTCCAGGACAGATACCCGACCCCCACCTTCACGCCCTGGTGGCCGACCTCGGCCCGCAGCGCGTGCGCGTACGCCTCCACACCGGACTTGGACGCGCAGTACGCGGTCATCATCGGCGCCGGAGTGATCGCGGCGAGCGAGGCGATCTGCAGCAGATAGCCCCGGCTCTCGGCCAGGACGGGCAGGAACGCCCGCGCCGTCACCGCGCTGCCGATCAGGTTGACCTCGATGACCCGCCGCCAGGCGACGGGGTCCGAGGCCATGAAGGGCCCGCCGCTCGCGACGCCCGCGTTGGCGACGACGACGTCGGCCTTGCCGAAGCGCTCCTTGACCTCCGCCGCCACCCGCGCCATCGCCTCGTGGTCGGTGACGTCCGCGTACCAGAAGTCGCTCTCGGTGTGGAGCCGTCCGCTGACCTGCTTCAGCTCCTCCGGCTCCAGGCCCACGAGCGCGACGTGCGCGCCGCGCGCCGACAGCTTGCGGGCGAGGAGTTCACCGACTCCCCGCGCCGCCCCGGTGACGACCGCGACCTGCCCCTCCAGGCTGACCTTGCTCATGCGCCCTCCTTCAGTCGTCCGTACGCCCCGGACGGTCCGTGCGCGTAGGTGTCGGCGAGGTCCGCGACCGCGCGCGTCACCGCCTCCGGTGCCTCCACCGGCGTCATGTGCCCGACCCCCGCCAGCTCGGTCAGGCCGGTGCAGTGCGGCAGCGCCGCCGCGAGCCGCCGTGCGTGCACGACGGGGGTCAGCCGGTCCGCGGTCCCGGCGAGCACCGCCGTGGGGACCGTCAAGTCGGCGAGCCCGGCGTCGAGTTGGAGTCCGTCGAGGACGTGCGCCCAGCGGTACCGCGGCACGCGCGGGCACGCGTGCACGATCCGCGCACAGGCGTCGACCCGCTCGGGGGCCGAACCGGGGCCCATCGTCGCGTACTTGAGCAGCCCCCGCGCGAGCGGCGTGACCGGGCCCATCGGCGCCCGGGCCGCCAGGACCCGCCGGGTGAGGAAGGTGCGTACCGCGCCCGCGCGGAGCGGCACCACCGTCGACTCCGCGACCAGGCGCGAGCTGCCCGTGCTGCACAGCAGCGCCGCCGCCGCGTGCCCGCGCACCCCGGGCCGGGCGGCCGCCGCCATCAGCGTCATGCCGCCCATGGAGTGCCCGACGAGCACCGCCTGCTCGCCGGGCGCGAGCGTCGCGGCGAGCACGGCCTCCAGGTCGTCGGCCAGCGCCCGCGTGCTGTATCCGGCGGCCTCCACCGGCACCTGGCTGCGCCCGTGCCCGCGCTGGTCGTACACGATGACGCGGCGCGTGGCCGACAGGGCCCTGACCTGCGCCGCCCAGAACGCCGTCGAGCAGGTCCAGCCGTGGATCAGGACGACGGCGGGCGCGCCGTCGGGCCCGTGCGCCTCGACGTGGAGGCGGGTGCCGTCGGCCGACACGGCGGTCAGCTCGCGCGCGGCGACGGGCGGCGCGAACGGCCCGGCCGGGGCGTGCCCCCGGCGCCTCACGCGGAGACCTCCAGCTTGCGGCCGCCCCGGTCGGCGGGGCGTGCGGCGGGGGGCCGCAGCACCTCGTACTCGTTCAGGTCCACGCTGCGCGTCGCCGCGCGGAACTCCGTCGTGGTGCCGGGCCAGACCGTCGTGTTGACGCCGTTCGCGTCCAGGTACCAGCTGGTGCAGCCGCCGGTGTTCCACACGGTGCGCTTCATGCGCTCCTGCACGCGGCGGTTCCAGGCGCCCACGGCGCTCGGCCGGGCGGCGAGCGCGGCCCGGCCGCCGAGGACGTCCAACTGCCGCAGATAGTCCGCCAGATAGTTCAGCTGTGACTCGATCATGAGGATCATGGAGGAGTTCCCGAGGCCGGTGTTCGGGCCGATGACCGTGAGGAAGTTGGGGAAGCCCGCCGCGGTCGCGCCGCGCAGGGCCTTCATGCCGTCCTTCCAGGTCTCCATCAGCGTGCGGCCCTCGTCGCCCACCACGCGGTCGGCGATCGGCATGTCCGTGACGTGGAAGCCGGTGCCGAAGACGATCGCGTCGACCTCGGCCTCGGTGCCGTCGGCGGCCACCACCGTGGAGCCGCGCACCTCCGCGAGGCCGCTCGCGACCACGTCCACGTGGGGCTGCGCGAGCGCCGGGTAGTAGCTGTTGGACAGGAGGATGCGCTTGCAGCCGATGCGGTACGTCGGGGTCAGCTTGGCGCGCAGCTCGGGGTCCTTGATGGCGCGCGCCATGTTCCGCTTGGCGATGCTCTCGATCAGGCCCAGCTCGTTCGGGCGCTTGGTGAACGCCTGCACCTGAAGCTCGCGGATGCCCCACAACAGGCCGCGCCGCAGCTGCGTGGTGAACGGCAGCTGCCGGTGCAGCCAGCGCTCGGCCCCGGTGATGTCCCGGTCCGCGCGCGGCATGACCCACGGCGGCGTGCGCTGGAAGAGCGTGAGGCGGCGTACGTCGCGCTGGATCTCCGGCACGATCTGGATCGCGGACGCCCCGGTGCCGATCATCGCGACGCGCTTGCCGCGCAGGTCGTAGTCGTGGTCCCAGCGAGCGGAGTGGAAGACCTTGCCGGGGAAGGTGTCGAGCCCCGGGATGTCGGGCGTCTTCGGGTCGGACAGCGGCCCGGTGGCGGACACCACGACGTCGGCGGTGAGGCGCCCCTGGCTCGTCTCAAGCTCCCACAGCAGCCGCTCGCCGTTCCAGCGGGCCCCGCGCACCTCGGTGTCGAGGCGGATGTGCGGCCGCAGCCGGAAGGTGTCGGCGACCCGCTCCAGGTAGTCCCAGATGTGCTCCTGGCCGGAGAAGGTGCGCGGCCAGTCGGGGTTGGGCGCGAAGGAGAACGAGTACAGATGGGACGGCACGTCGCAGGCGCAGCCCGGATAGCTGTTGTCGCGCCAGGTGCCGCCGACCGCGTCGGCGCGCTCCAGGACGACGAAGTCGGTGACGCCCTCCCGGCGCAGCCGCACGGCGGCCCCGATGCCGCCGAACCCGGATCCGATCACCGCCACCCGGACGTGCTCGTGCGCCTCGTCGCGTACCCGCTTGCGTTCGGCCATGCCGCCGCCTCCCGAAGTCCCATGACTCTGCCAGTAATTGCTGGCACAATTGGAGCGTAGAGCAGCTCCGTACTGATGGGTAGGGGGCTGCGGGGGAAAGTTACCGACGGTAGGGCTCGGGCCTGCGCATAGGCTGCCGGTGTGGCGGGAGATGGGGCGGACGCGGTGACGGACGGGACGACAGCGGCAGCGGGCACGGGCGGAAGCACGCCGCCGGTGCGCGAGTACCGCATGGACGAGCTGGCCGAGGCGGCCGGGATCACGGTGCGCACCGTGCGCTTCTACCGCGAGCGCGGCCTCATCCCGCCCCCGCGCCGCGAGGGCCGCATCGCCTGGTACGACGACCACCACCTGGCACGCCTGCGCACCATCGCCGCCCTCCTGGAGCGCGGCCACACCCTCCAGGGCATCGCCGAGCTGGCCGAGGCCTTCGAGAAGGGCCGCGACGTGGCCGAACTCCTGGGCATCGACGGCCCGTCGGAGGAGACCCCGGTCCGCCTCACCCCCGAGGAGCTGGCCGACCGCTTCGCGGGCCAGGTCACCCCGGAGAACCTGTCCGCCGCGATGGAGTTCGGCTATCTGGGCACCGACGGCGACGACATCGTGCACATCAGCCACCGTCTGCTCGACGCCTCGGCCGCCCTGGTGCGCAAGGGCATCCCGCTGGCGTCCGTCATGGAGGCGGGCCAGCGCATCCGTGAACACGCGGACGCGCTGGCCGAGTTGTTCATCGCGTTCACCGTCGAGCACGCCGCCGAGCACCCGGAGGTGACTCCGGAGGAGCTGCGCCCGCTCGCCAAGAGCGTGGTGGAGGCGGAGCTGTCCCTGGCTCTCGACCGGCGTCTGCACAAGCCCTGAGCCGCGCGCGCGTCGCCGCTCAGGCCGGAAGCCACCAACGGGCCTTGTAGATGCCCCCGCCGGCCAGGCGGTAGCTACCGGCGGGCCGGTGCACCGTGACCCGCGTCGTCCACCAGGTCTCCCCCAGGCCGCCCTCCGGCACGGTGCTGAGCACCTGCCCGGTGCGCGGGTCGTTGCCGACCGCCTTCACCTTCGCCCGGTCGATGAGCCCGTGCCCCGGGTAGTCGCGTACGAACGCTCCCGTCCGCTTCTCGTACTGGAAGACGGCCGCGTTGGTCGTCACCCACAGCCTGCCCGGCCGCCCCGCCACCGGGAACAGGTCGTGGCCGCCCGCCGTCCTGCCCGGCACGGCCACCGGCAGCGGGGTGGCGGAGGTCTGCGCCAGGACGGGCCGCGCGGGCTCCCCGCCGACCTCGTACGTCACGAGGTCGTCGTCGCCGACGGCCCACAGGACGCGCCGCGCCCGGTCCCAGTGCAGACCGTGCGCGCCCTTGAGGCGGGCCTCCGCGTACCGCGCGGCGTACGGCCCGCACGAGGCGGCGTACAGGCGCACGAGGGCGCCGGTGCTGCACGCGACGGCCACGTTGCCGTCGGGCAGCACCTCGGCGCTGTGCGGGTTGAACAGGTCGTCGCCGGGGCCGATCGCGGTCCCCCAGTAGCGGCGGCCCGACGGGTACTCCACGGCTGCCACGAACCCGAAGGACGCCGTCGTCAGGACCAGGGTGCGGCCCCGCAGCCGCCGCGGCTTCGCCTCGCACGGGTAGACCCAGCTCGCCTCGGGCCGCAGGTCCGCGTAGCGCGGGTCGCCCAGGGGCGAGAACTGCCAGCGCACCACGGACGGGTCGGCGGCCGGGTCCCACTCGCGCCGCCTCGGGTCGAGCACGAGCAGCCGCCTGCTCGCCTGCTCGGTGACGAGGACGGGCGGGGTGCCCGGGGGCACGCCGCCCGCCGCGGCCACGGCCGGAGCCGCCCCCAGCGCACCCGCGGCGCCCGCTCCGATCAGAAAACTCCGTCTGGAAAGACCAGCAGCCATGAAGCCCCCTCGCCCGACCGGCAGTTGACGCGCTCGCCATGTACGCGACCGCAATCTGCCATGCCGCACGGGGGCGGGACAGCCCTCCGCCGGACCTTTCACCGACGGTTCGCCCGGAGGGCGCAACCCGGCCCCCTCCGCGAGCGGCCTACTCGTAGACGACGGTCACCGGGGCGTGGTCCGACCAGCGCTCGGCGTGCGTCGCGGCCCGCTCGACGAAGCCCTTGACCGCGCGGTCCACCAGGCCGGGCGTCGCCACGTGGTAGTCGATGCGCCAGCCCGTGTCGTTGTCGAAGGCGCGGCCGCGGTAGGACCACCACGAGTACGGGCCCTCGACGTCCGGGTGCAGGACCCGCATGACGTCGCCGAACTCGGCGAACACGTCCGACATCCAGGCGCGCTCCTCCGGCAGGAACCCGGAGTTCTTCTTGTTGCCCCGCCAGTTCTTGAGGTCGGCCTCCTGGTGGGCGATGTTCCAGTCGCCGCAGACGAGGACCTCGCGGCCGTCGGCGGCGGCCCGCGCCTTCAGGTCCTTCAGATGCGCGAGGAACTCCCCCATGAACCGGACCTTCTCGTCCTGCCGCTCGGTGCCGACCTCACCGGAGGGCAGGTACAGGCTCGCGACCGTGACGCCCGGCAGATCGGCCTCCACATAGCGGCCGCTCGCGTCGAACTCGGCGGACCCGAAGCCGACCCGCACGCGCTCCGGCTCGCGCCGCGTGTACAGCGAGACGCCCGCGCGGCCCTTCGCCGCGGCCGGGGCGTGCGTCACGTGCCAGCCGTCGGGCGCGCGCACCTCGTCCGGCAGCTGGTGCGGCTCGGCCCGCACCTCCTGCAGGCACAGCACGTCGGCGTCGGTACCGCCGAGCCACTCCACGAACCCCTTCTTGGCGGCGGCTCGAAGGCCGTTCACATTCACGCTGGTCACAGTGAGCATCCCGGCACCCTACCGGCACACTGGAGGCTGCCACCGCAGCCACCACACCTCATGCATAGGGATACGATTCACAGCATGGACATACGTCAGGTCGCCTTCGACCACCCCGACGCCGTGAAGCTCAACGACCGTGTCCAGGCCGAGTACGCCGAGCGCTACGGGGACGAGGGCGATGTCACGCCCCTCGACCCGTCGATGTTCCGGCCCCCGCACGGCCTCTACCTCCTCGCGTACGACGCCGCGGACGCGCCCGTGGCGACGGGCGGCTGGCGCGTGATGGACCAGAACGGCGAGGGGTACGCCGACGGCGACGCCGAGATCAAGCGCATGTACGTCGTCCCCGAGGCGCGGGGCCTCGGGCTCGCCCGGCGCATCCTGGCCGCCCTGGAGGACGACGCCCGCGCGGCGGGGCGGGCCCGCATGGTCCTCGAAACCGGCACCAAGCAGCCGGAGGCCATCGCCCTCTACGCCTCCAGCGGCTACGCCCTGTGCGACCGCTTCGGCTACTACCGCTTCCACGACCTGAGCCGCTGCTACGCCAAGCCCTTGCGCTGAGCGCTTCGCTGGAGCGGCGTGCCCGGGCCGTCGCTCGCCTGCCGGCCCGTTGTGGCTGATCGCGCAGTTCCCCGCGCCCCTACGGGGCCCTGCCCCCGGAGGGCCGCCGCACCGCAGCACTGAGGTCAAGCGTGGCGACGGCCCCACCCCCCTCATTGGCGAAGCGCACGGTCGCGCCCAGCACCCGCGCCTGCCCCAGCGCGATGGTCAGGCCGAGCCCAAGACCCGTCTCCCTCGCCCCCGTGCGAAACCGCTGCGGCCCCCCGGCCAGCAGCGCCTCGGGAAACCCGTCCCCCCGGTCCCGCACGGACACCACGCCCCCGTCCACCGACACCACCACCGGCACCCGCCCGTGCCGCATCGCGTTGGTGACGAAGTTGGCCACGATCCGCTCCACCCGCCGCGGATCGGTCTCCACCTCCACGTCCCGCACCACCCGCACGGACACCCCCTCCGCGTCCCCCACCGCCCCGCCCACGGCCCGCCGCACCACGCCCGCGAGCCCGCACACCTCTGTGCGCACCTCCTCGCTCGCCGCGTCGAGCCGCGCCACCTCGATCACGTCGTCGACCAGCTCCCGCAGCCGCCCCGCGGCCTCCCGCACCAGCTCGGCGGGGCGCCCGGGCGGCAGCAGGCCCGCCGCCGTGACCATGCCCGCGACGGGCGTCCGCAGCTCGTGGGCGATGTTCGCGGTGACCTCGCGCTCGGCCCGGAGCCGCCCGGCGAGCGCGTCCGCCATGGTGTTCACGGCGGCGGCGAGCCGGGTGATCTCGTCCTTGCCGTGCAGCGGAAGGCGTGCCGTCAGATCGCCGTCCGCGATCCGCTGCGCCGCGTCCGCCTTCGCGGTGAGCCGGTGCCCCAGGCGCGTCGCGACGAGCAGCCCGGCCACGCAGGCGAGCGCGGTGCCGATGCCGCCCGCGGCCCACAGGACCCGGTCGAGATCGCGTACCGTATCGGTCTCCCAGCGGTACGGCCGCTTCACCGCGACGATCTCGTCCCGGTACCCGCTGGCCGCCCACAGCTGCGGCAGCTTCCCGCTCCGGTCGAGGTACACGCCCCACTTGCCGGCCCGCGCCGCGCGCGCGAGGGGCCTCGGCAGATCGGGCGGATCGATGAGGGTGCGGTCGCCGTCGATCCCGGCCGCGTGGTCCTGCACGGCGGTCCGCAGCCGCTCCCCCGCCTGGCTGCGCGCGCTCGCGTACTGCGCCTCGACGGTGCGGTGGTGCACGAGCAGCCCGATCACCACGGACACGACGGCCGCCGTGCCCGCGATGGCCAGGCCGATCTTCGTCCGCAGTCCCATGGGCGCCCCGGCCTCAGAAGTCCGGCGCCATCAGGCGGATGCCCTGGAACTGCACGTTCACGGCGGCGGGCGGCAGCACCTCGGGCTTCGCCGGCTCGACGGTCGCCCGCCGGTAGGAGGCGGCGGAGTCGTCCCGCTCGACCCCGCTGAGCGTCAGCGTCGCCTCGTACGGCTCCCGGCCGCACCCCGGCAGGCACCAGGTGCCGCTGAGCCGCCCCGTGGCCCGTGCGGTGGGCCCGCCCCAGTCCTTCCAGCGCAGCGCCGACATGGCCACGTCGTCGGAGACGCCGAAGACCGTGGGCCGCTGCAGGGGCCGCGCGAGGGCGTCCGCGACGTACACCGGGCCGCTGATCCGCGTCGGTTTGAGCGCGGACCCCTCGACGTGCAGCCCCTCGTGCTCCGCGCAGCCCCCGGCGAGCACGGCGGCGAGCGCCGCCCCGCCGACGGCACCGGCACGCCTCTTCCAGCTGCCCACCATGCGACCAAGGTAACGATCACCTCATGGCGGCACGCGCGGAGACCAGCCGGAGGAGGGACGCCCTGCCACAGGGCCGCGCCGGGCCTAGAACGACTCCGCCAGCTCCCCCATCGCCTCCCTGGCCCCGGCGAGCGACCGCTCCCCCAGCTCACGGAACCGCCCGAGCGCCGGGATGTCCCGGGCCCGCGTCAGCTCGGCCCGCACCACGCGCAGGTTCTCCCCCGCGACCCCGAGCGTCGCGAAGTACGCCCGCAGATACGGCAGCTGGAAGTCGCACCCCTCGCGCGGCGTGCCAGGACCGTAGCCGCCCCCGCACGCGGCGGCCACCACGACCCGGGTACCGGCGAGCAGCGGCCGCCCGTCGTCCGGGTCGACGTACGCGCCGGGGAAGGAGACCCGGTCGATCCAGGCCTTGAGCGCGGCGGAGACGGAGAAGTTGTACATGGGGGCGCCGACGAGCAGCGTCGTGGCCTCCCGCACCTGGGTGACCAGCGGCAGCGTTGCCGCCCACTCCCGCTCCTCCTCGGCGCCCTCGGCGAGGGCGGCCACCTTCTCCAGCGGCACCGCGCCCTGCCGCTCCGCGCGGATCCCGAGCCGGACGTACCCCTCGCCGACGAGCGGTACGGGCTCCGCGGTCAGGTCCCGGTACCGGTAGGCGGCGCCCGGGTGCCGCGCCAGCCAGCCGCGCGCGTAGGCAGCTCCGAGCTCCCGGGTCACCGAACCCGCGCGCCGGTCCGCGCTGGAGTCCAGGTGCAGCAGCACCGGCGTCCCGGCCTTCACGTCCTCATCCATGATCGTCACTCCTGTCACCACAAGGTGGTTGGCTACGTCACGGCCCTGACGGAGCGACCCGGGAAAAGGTGACCGATGGACGAGCGGAACGAGGCGGACGGCCTCGCGGACCTCTTCGAGACGCACCGCGGCCGTCTGCGGGCCGTCGCGTACCGCATGCTCGGCTCCGTCGCCGAGGCCGACGACGCCGTGCAGGAGACCTGGCTGCGGCTCGCCCGCAGCGACGCCGGGGACATCGCGAACCTGCCCGGCTGGCTGACGACAGTCGTCTCCCGCATCTGCCTCGACACGCTGCGCACGCGCGCCTCGCGCCGCGAGGAGTTCGCGTCCGACGAAGGCGCCCTCGACCGCGTCCCCAGCCACGCCACGCCCGCCCCCGAGGAGGAGGCCGTCCTGGTCGAGTCCGTGGGCCGGGCCCTGCTCGTGGTCCTCGACCGGCTCGGCCCCGCCGAACGGGTCGCGTTCGTGCTGCACGACACCTTCGCGGTGCCCTTCGACCGGATCGCCCCCATCGTGGAGCGCTCCCCCGTCGCCACCAAGAAGCTGGCGAGCCGCGCCCGCCAGAAGGTCCGCGGCACCCCCGCCCTGCCCGACGCGGAACTCGCCCGGCACCGCGACGTCGTGGAGGCCTTCCTCAGCGCGGCCCGCTGCGGCGACCTCACCGCGCTCCTCGCGGTCCTGGCCCCCGACGTCGTCCGCCGCGCCGAGGCCGCGGCGCTGCCCGCGGGCGCCCTGGCCGAGATCCGCGGCGCCGACGCCGTCGCCCGCGAGACGGTCCTGCTCACCCGCAACGCCCTGGTCGCCGCCCCGGCCCTGGTCGACGGCCGCCCCGGCCTGATCGTCGCCCCGCACGGCCGTCTGCTCCTGGCCCTGACCCTCACGATCGAGGCCGGCCGCGTCACGGCGTACGACGTGATCGCCACCCCGGCCCGCCTGCGCGCACTCGACCTCGCGGTCCTCGCGTAAGAGGGGAGGGCACAACGCAAAGATCCCGCCCGATCTTTCGATCGGGCGGGATCTTCATGTGCAGTGGACCTGAGGGGATTTGAACCCCTGGCCCCCTCGATGCGAACGAGGTGCGCTACCGGACTGCGCCACAGGCCCTTGCAACGAGTGAAACTCTAGCACCCCCGACGGGGTGCTTGGAAATCCGCTCCCCCGCTGGTCAGCGAGCGGGACCCGGCGGCGGCGCGACGGGATCCCGGGGTGTGCCGCGGGTCACTCGTTCGCGGCGCGCGGGCGGCCGTCGGCGGAGGCGGCGTCGTCGTACTGGTCGAACAGCGGGGTGCGGCCGCGCTCGCGGGAGCGGCGGGCGGACGCGGCCCGGCGGGCGTCGCTGCGGGTGTCGTCCGCGACGGCCTCGGTCCGCTCCTCCGGCGCCGGGTGCTCGCGCCCGGACCGCTCCGACCGGTCCTGCTCGGCGCGGTCCGCCGTGCCGTCCGCGGCCGGTTCCACCGTGCTCGACCGGGCCGAGCTCCAGGTGTCGGGCGCGCCCAGGTCGACGCTGCCGGTGGCGCGCGGGGCGACCGGGGCCGTCACGTACGTCGGCAGGGGCACCGGGACCGGGTCCCAGCTGTCGCCGCGGTCGGGGCCGTGCCGCCGCTCGCGCTGCTGGTCGACCCACTCGGCGTGGTCGGTCTGCTCGACGAGCGCGCGCCGGTCGGCGGCGAGCGCGGACAGACCGGGGTCGGCCTCCGCGACGGGCTCCTCGGCGACGGGTTCGGCGCTCTGCTCGCGCCGGCGCGGCTGCCGCTCGCGCAGCTGCCGCGCGGCGGCCTCGGCCCGGCGCCGGTCCATCGTGTACGTGAAGCGCCGCCGCTCCTGGCGGCGCAGATAGACGATGTACGCGCTCAGCAGCGCCGCGGGCACGCCGGGCACCCACAGGAGCGCGACACCGCCGACCGCGGCGGCGACCGCCCCGAGCGTGAAGGCGAAGAACAGCATCACGGTGGTGCGGCGGCGACGCGCCAGGACCTTGGAGCGCCGGGCCCGCGCGGCGGCCTCGGCGGCGCCGCGTGCGGCCTGCCGCTCGGCGGCCGCGCTCCGGGGGCCCTGCCGGTGGGCCTGCGGGCGGTCGGGGGCCGGACGGCCCGGACCCCGGCGCTCGCGCTGGGGCGCCCCTTCCGGCGCGGACGGCTCCCGGCCGTGCGGCTCCGTGTCCACGCCCGCCTGGTGCCGGGGCCGCTGCCGCCCCGTCGCCCGGCCGCGCGGCTCGGTCGCCACGTCCTCGTCCGGGAGCATGGCGAAGGACCGGACGTCCACCGAGTCGGTGGCTGCGTCCGGTTCGGCGCGCGACTCCTCCTCGTCGGACGAGTCGGACGTGCGCGCGCGCAGGTCCTTGGCGTATCGGCGCTCCATGCCCGCCCGTCCGGACAGCAGCCGGATGGCGGTGCTGAAGCGTTCCGTCGGACGGGCTTCATTGAGCTCGTCCTGCCTACGGAGCCACATCGGCACCAAGTAGGCGGCCCAGGCCCCGACGATGACTGCGTAGAAGAGGCCGCTGCTGCTCACGCCTCACACGGTAGAGGGGTTTTGTCGAGGCCATCCGCCAATTGGGCCGGTGTGTCGCACGATCTGGCTGATATCTCAAACTTTTTTTCCGACTGGTGCGATCAACAGCCCGACGACGCAAGGAATTTAACGGCCGCTCACCGACCAATTTCGAACAGGTATTTCATTTATGAGAGAGGCAGCATCCCCGCCGGTCGGCGGTCGGGGCGCGCCAACTCGCGCCGCCCGCGCGCCAAAGCGCCCTGGTGGGCGCCGTCACGCTCGCTCCCGGGCGACCCGTCACGCCCGCCCCGCGCACACGGTCCGCTACGCGGTGTGCCGGGGCCGGGCCCGGTGCCAGCGGTGCAGCAGGCCCTCCGGGACCTCCTCCACGGTGAGCGCGAACACGAGGTGGTCGCGCCAGGCTCCGTCGATGTGAAGATATCGTGGACGAAGCCCCTCCTCGCGGAATCCGAGTTTCTCCACGACCCGGCGGCTCGGCGCGTTCTCCGGCCGAATGCAGACCTCGACGCGGTGCAGTCCGACCGTCCGGAAGCAGTGGTCGACGACGAGCGCCACGGCCGTCGGCATCACCCCGCGCCCCGCCACGGACTCGTCCACCCAGTACCCGACGTGCCCCGAGCACATCGAACCCCAGGTGATCCCGGCGACCGTCAACTGCCCGACGAGCCGCCCCTGGTACTCGATGACGAACGGCAGCATCCGGCCCGCGCCCGCCTCCGCCCGCAGATGCCGGACCATCTGGCGGTACGTGGGCCGGTGCGCGACCGGGCCGCCGGGGGTGGGCGGCGGGATCGTGGCCTCCCAGGGGCGCAGCCAGTCGCGGTTGCGCCGGTTGACCTCGCGCCAGGCGCGCTGGTCGCGCAGCTTTATGGGGCGGAGGGTGACGTCACCGTCCGTCAGCTCGGCGGGCCAGCTGGGGCTGTTCAGCTCGCACCCCCGTCGGTTCTCGGGTGGTCGCCGCCGCGCAGCTGGTCGACGGCGTGCGTGAGGAGCGGCCCCAGGACCGCCAGGCCGTCGCGCACGCCGCCGCTGGAACCCGGCAGGTTCACGATCAAGGTGCGGCCCGCGACCCCGGCGAGGCCCCGGGAGAGCGCGGCCGTGGGCACCTTCTCGCGGCCGTACGCGCGGATCGCCTCCGGGATCCCCGGCACCTCGTGGTCGAGGACGCCACGGGTCGCCTCGGGCGTGCGGTCGGTGGGCGAGACGCCGGTGCCGCCGGTGGTGAGGATGACGTCGTACGCGGCCTCCACCCCGGCGCGCAGCGCCGCCGCCACGGGCTCGCCGTCGGGCACGACCTGGGGTCCTTCGACGGCGAAGCCGAGCGCGGCGAGCCCCTCGGCGAGGATCGGGCCGCCCTTGTCGGCGTAGACACCGGCGGCGGCGCGGTTGGACGCGGTGATGACGAGGGCGCGGTACGGGGCCGGAGGGCCCGGGGCGGCGGCGCTCACGCGCCCGCTCCCTCGCGGCTCCAGGTGCCGGACTTGCCGCCCGTCTTCTCCTCCACCCGTACGTCCGTGATGACGGCCCCCTTGTCGACGGCCTTCACCATGTCGACGACCGTGAGCGCGGCGACGCTCACCGCCGTGAGGGCCTCCATCTCCACGCCCGTGCGGTCGGTCGTCTTCACGGTGGCGGTGATCTCCACGGCGTCGTCCGCGACGGACAGGTCGAGCTTCACCCCGGAGACCGCGAGCGGGTGGCACAGCGGGATCAGGTCGGGCGTGCGCTTGGCGCCCATGATGCCCGCGATCCGGGCCGTCGCCAGGGCGTCGCCCTTCGGGACGCCCTCGCCGCGCAGCAGCTCGATCACGCGTGGCGCGACCAGGACGCGCCCGCTCGCCCGCGCGGTGCGCGCGGTCACGTCCTTCTCCGATACGTCGACCATGCGGGCGGCGCCCGCTTCGTCGATGTGCGTCAGTCCCTGCTGGCTGCTCATGTGCTGTGGCGCTCCTGGTCCGGACCCCGCGCGGGCGCGCGGCCTGCTGTGCGCGACACCGTACCGCCCGCCCGTGCCGCGCGGTCGCCCCGCCCGATCCGGCGCCGGGCCGGGGTCAGCCGAGGAGCACGACGTCGACCTCCGCGCCCGGCTCGACCGACGTCGTGTCCTCGGGGACGACGATCAGCGCGTCCGCCTGCGCGAGGGCGGCGACGAGATGCGACCCGCTGCCGCCGACGGGCGTCACCGTGCCCGCCTCCGCGTCGTGGCGGCCGCGCAGGAACTGGCGCTTCCCGGACGGCGACGTGAGCGCCTGCGCGGTGCTCAGCCGGGCCCGGGCGGTGGCCCTGTGCACGTCCGGCAGGCCCATCAGGGCGCGCACGGCGGGGCGCACGAAGACCTCGAAGGAGACGTACGACGACACGGGGTTGCCCGGGAGGGCGAGGAGCGGGGTGTGGTCGGGGCCGATCGAGCCGAAGCCCTGCGGCTTGCCCGGCTGCATGGCGAGCTTGCGGAACTCCACGCCGCCGCCCGCCCCGAGGCCCTCCTCGTCGTCCGGGTCGCCGAGGGCGGAGAGGGCCTCCTTGACGACGTCGTACGCGCCGACGCTGACGCCGCCCGTGGTCACCACCAGGTCGGCGCGGATGAGCTGGTCCTCGATGGTGGAGCGCAGCGTCTCCGCGTCGTCGGCGACGGCGCCCACCCGGTAGGCGATCGCCCCGGCCTCGCGGGCGGCGGCCGTGAGGGAGAAGCTGTTGGAGTCGTAGATCTGACCGTCGGCCAGTTCCTCGCCGGGCTGGACCAGTTCGCTGCCGGTGGACAGGACGACCACGCGCGGGCGCGGGCGGACCGTGACCGTGCCCCGGCCGATCGCGGCGAGCAGGGCGATCTGCGGGGCGCCGAGGACCGTCCCCGCGGACAGCGCGCGGTCTCCCGCGCGCACGTCGCTGCCCCGCGCGCGGACGTGCGCGCGTGCCTTCGCCGGGCGATAGACCCGGACCTCGCCCGAGGCGCCCTCGGGGGCCGCGCTGTGGGCCCGCATCCCGGAGACGGGGCCCTCGCCGAGCCCGCCGTCGGTCCACTCCACGGGCACGACGGCCTCGGCGCCGGGCGGCAGCGGGGCGCCGGTCATGATGCGGGCGGCCTGGCCGGGGCCGACGGCGGGCTGCTCGCCCTGCCCGGCGGCGACGTCCCCGACGACGGTCAGGACGGCGGGGAACTCCTCGCCCGCGCCCGCGACGTCGGCGGCCCGGACCGCGTACCCGTCCATGGAGCTGTTGTCGAAGGGCGGCAGCGACACGGGCACCGTGACGTCCTCGACCAGGACGCAGCCCTGGGCGTCGAGGAGCTGGAGCTCGATGGGCTCCAGCGGGCGGACGGCCGCCAGGATGTCCTCCAGGTGCTCGTCCACCGACCACACGTGCTCCCGGCCGGTGTCCTGCCCGCGGTGCGTCCCGGTGCCGTCGTGCGTCGTCGTGCCGCTGCTGCTCAAGTGCTACATCTCCTCGGTGACGTAACTGCGGAGCCAGGCCTTGAAATCCGGGCCCAGGTCTTCACGTTCGCACGCGAGTCTGACAATGGCACGCAGATAGTCGCCGCGGTCGCCGGTGTCATAGCGGCGGCCCTTGAAGACCACGCCGTGCACCGGGCCGCCGATCTTCTCGTCGGCCGCGAGCTGCTGGAGGGCGTCGGTCAGCTGGATCTCGCCGCCGCGGCCCGGCTCGGTCGTGCGCAGTATGTCGAAGATGTGCGGGTCGAGGACGTACCGGCCGATGATCGCGTAGTTCGAGGGGGCGTCCGCCACGTCCGGCTTCTCGACCAGGTCGGTCACCTTCACGACGTCGTCCTCGTCGGTGGCCTCGACCGCGGCGCAGCCGTAGAGGTGGATCTGCTCCGGCGCGACCTCCATGAGGGCGATGACGCTGCCGCCGCACCGGTCCTGGATCTCGACCATGCGGGCGAGCAGCGGGTCGCGCGGGTCGATCAGGTCGTCGCCCAGGAGCACCGCGAAGGGCTCGCGGCCCACGTGCGGGGCGGCGCACAGGACGGCGTGGCCGAGGCCCCTGGGGTCGCCCTGGCGGACGTAGTGCATGGTGGCGAGGTCGCTGGACTCCTGGACCTTCGCGAGCCGGGATTCGTCGCCCTTCTTCTCCAGGGCGGACTCCAGCTCGTAGTTGCGGTCGAAGTGGTCCTCCAGGGGACGCTTGTTGCGACCCGTGATCATGAGGACGTCGTCCAGGCCCGCGGCGACCGCCTCCTCCACCACGTACTGGATCGCCGGCTTGTCGACGACCGGCAGCATTTCCTTGGGCGTGGCCTTGGTTGCGGGCAGGAAGCGCGTGCCAAGACCAGCTGCGGGGATGACAGCCTTGGTGATCTTGGGGTGAGACTCAGTCATGCCCGTCACCATATCCGGTGCCTATGCGAAGAATCTGCGGCTCCGGATTATTGGCCCACATGTGAGCACAATAGGAAGGATGTGTGACTTCGTCATGGATCACCCCGACTCAGGCAAGGGAATCAAGCGCACATTGCGGGGAGAGATCCTCGCGGTGAGACGGGGGTTGCCGAAAGATGACGCGCACGAGGCGGCGGCCCGCCTCGCCGAGCGCGCGCTGGAACTGCCCGAACTCGCCACGGCCCGTACGGTAGCGGCCTACGTCTCCGTCGGCAGCGAACCGGGCACTCGCGCACTCCTGGACACCCTCCACGCGCGCGGGACCCGCGTCCTGCTGCCCGTGCTGCTCCCGGACAACGACCTGGACTGGGCGGCGTACGACGGACCCGCGTCGCTCGCCCGCGTCCAACACTCGGGGAAGATGGCGCTGTTGGAGCCCTCCGGCCCGCGACTGGGCCCGGACGCCGTCCTGGAGGCCGACACCGTGCTGCTCCCGGGGCTCGCGGTGGACGGGCGCGGGATGCGCCTGGGGCGCGGCGGCGGCTCGTACGACCGGGTCCTGGCACGACTGGAGCGGGCGGGGGCCGACCCCGCGCTCGTCGTGCTCCTGTACGACGCCGAGGTCGTCGCGCACGTCCCCGGAGAGGCGCACGACCGCCCGGTGCGCGCCGTCGTGACGCCTTCAGGGGTACGGCGGTTCGGCTGAGGCCACCGGCCCTCCCTAAGAGGGCGAAAAGCGAAAGGGCCCTCCACGCGCGCGTGGAGGGCCCTTTCGCATCAACTGCCTGTCAGGGCTTCAGCACCAGCGTGTCGCTCGTGCTGTCCTCGACGGCCTTCTTGGAGTACGACCACGGCAACAGCTCGCCCTTGACCCACTTGCTCGTCTGGTCGGTGTAGTGGTCGCTGTAGGCGTGCCCCGAAGCGCCGGTGAGGTTGATCCACTTGGACTTGTCGAAGTCCTTCAGGTTCACCACCATCCGCATCGACGGCACCCAGATGACGCCGTAGCCGCCCGCCGCGTTCCAGCCGGTGGCGTTGACCGTGGCCTCGCCGCCGCCGAGCTTCCAGGGGCCGCGGTTGAGCACGAACTGCAGCCAGCCGGGGCCCTCGGTGCCGAGCGTCTGGTTCTTCAGCGTGAGCCGGTGCAGACGGCCCCAGTTCCAGGTGTCGATGTCCTTGCCGAGCTTGGCCGTCAGGTCCCAGCGGGCGTCCGCGAGAGCCCGTGCGAACAGCTGGTCGCGGTTCTTGGTCTCCTTGTCGGTGCGGTTGCCCGGGGTCTTCCACCAGTCGTTGTCCTCGTCGTTGAGGATCTTGCGGATGACCTCGAAGTAGCGGTCGCCGCCGTCGGGCTGCGCCGAGTCCGCGTCGCGCTCGCCGCACTCGCGGACCTTCTTGTCCTCGTCGGCGGGCCGGGTGTCGCTGGTGTGGTCCACCCACAGGCACTGGCCCTTGACGCGCAGCTCCTTGGGGAGCTTGTTGCCGATCGACAGCTGCAGGATGCTGCGCCAGACGGCGTTGAAGTACGCGGCCGCCGCCGAGTCGGCGTCCTGGGTGTAGTCCCAGCCCTCCAGGAGCTTCTGCGCCTCACGGACGTGCTTGTCGCTGATGTCGACCTTGAGCAGCTTGGGCACGAGCAGGCGTGCGATCTCGCTGCTGTTGTCGGTCTGCATCAGCCGCATGTCCTCCGTGGAGATCTTGCCGCCGTTCTTGGTCTTGGACTTGATCAGGTCCTCGATGCGCTGGCTGCGCGCGCCGTAGCCCCAGTCCGTCGTGAGCTTGTACGGGTACTTGTCGCTGATCACGGCCTGGTTGGCGGTGACGATGTAGCCGCGCTTGGGGTTGTACTCGTAGGGCAGCTCGTCCTGCTCGATGTAGCCGGTCCAGCGGTACTTCGGGTCCCAGCCGGGCGCGGGCAGCGAGCCGTCGCCCTTCCCGCGCGTGGGGATCTTGCCGGGCGCCTGGTAGCCGATGTTGCCCTTGGTGTCGGCGTAGATGAGGTTCTGCGAGGGCACCTCGAAGGAGGCCGCCGCCTTGCGGAACTCCTTGAAGTCCTTGGCCCGGTTGAGCTCGAAGACGGCGTCCATGGACTTGCCGGGCGCGAGCGCGGTCCAGCGCAGCGCGATGCCGTAGCCCTCGCCGCGGTCCGGGGCCGCCGAGTCGACCTGGGCCCTCTTGCCGACCTTGACCAGCTCGTCGTCGCGGTCGGAGATCAGCGGGCCGTTGTTGGTCTCCCGGACGGTGATGGTCTTGGTCTTGCCGCCCGCGACCTTGATCTTCTCCTCGCGGGCGGTGAACGGCAGCACCTTCTCGCCGAACTGGTACCCGTCCGCGGTGAACTTCTCCAGGTAGAGGTCGGTGACGTCGGCGCCCAGGTTCGTCATGCCCCAGGCGATGTCCTGGTTGTGGCCGATGACCACGCCGGGCATCCCGGAGAAGGTGTAGCCGCTGACGTCGTACTGGCACTTCGCCGAGACCGAGCGGCAGTGCAGGCCCATCTGGTACCAGACGGACGGCAGCTGCGGCGCCAGGTGCGGGTCGTTGGCCAGCAGGGGCTTGCCGGTGATGGTGTGGGCGCCGGAGACGACCCACGAGTTGGAGCCGATGCCGTTGCCGTTCGAGCCGAGGCCCGCGTCCGGGACCTCGTCGAGCACGTCGGAGAGGCCGGAGAGCTGCGACTGGAGGCCGCTGGAGGGCTGGCCGCCGCCCGCGACACCGGTGCCGGTGCCGGTGCCGGTGCCCGTACTGCCAGTACCAGTGCTGCCGGTACCGGTGCCGGTGCTGCCGGTACCCATGCCCGTACTGCCGGTACCGGTGCCCGTACCGGTCTGCGACTGCGCGGTGCCCGAGCCGTCGCCGGTGAACTTCTTGGTGACCGGGTCGTACGCGCCCTCCTGGACGATCGGCTTGTTCCGGTCGTACGGGTAGTCCGGGTACAGGTCCTTGATCTGGGACGGGCCGAGGCGGCTCGTCATCAGGGAGCGGTCGATCTCGT
Source organism: Streptomyces spectabilis (assembly GCF_008704795.1). Classification (NCBI taxonomy): domain Bacteria; kingdom Bacillati; phylum Actinomycetota; class Actinomycetes; order Kitasatosporales; family Streptomycetaceae; genus Streptomyces; species Streptomyces spectabilis. The sequence continues at coordinate 4,343,764 of NZ_CP023690.1, forward strand.
CCTGCATGTTGCCGCGCAGGTCCCAGGCCATGGCCTTGAGCCAGGCCACCGAGTCGACGGGCGTCCACTTCTGGGGCTTGTAGTCGTTCTCGAACTCGAGCGCCGCGTACTCGAGCGAGATCTCCTTGCCCTCCTTGCCGTCGAGATAGGCGTTGACCCCCTTGGCGTACGCCTGGAGGTACTTCTTCGTCCCGGGCGAGAGCTTGGAGTCGTACTCCTTCTTGGCCACCCGGTGCCAACCGAGGGTGCGCAGGAATTCATCGGTCTTGACCTGGCTCTTGCCGAACATCTCGGAGAGCCGCCCGGAGGTCATATGGCGGCGGACGTCCATCTCCCAGAAGCGGTCCTGCGCCTGCACGAACCCCTGGGCCATGAACAGGTCCTCGGGGGAGTCGGCGTAGATCTGCGGAATGCCGTTGCCGTCGCGCTTGACGTCGACCGGGCCCTTCAGGCCCTTCAGGTCGATGGTGCCCTTGGTCTGCGGGAAGGAGGCGCGGACGGTGCTGATGCTCCAGTACGCGCCGAAGCCGATGCCGCCGACGACGGCCAGGACCAGGAGGATCACGATCAGTCGGGCTCGGCGCCCCTTCTTCTTCCCGGGCTTAGCGCCGGAAGGGGCGGTGGTGTTGGAGGGCATCGCTGTCCTTGCTGTCCTTCGCGAGCGGCAGTTCGGGGCATGGGCGGGTCCTGGAGTGCTGGAGCAACCATAGGCGCAGGGCGGGACGGCCCCGGACGCGGAGTCGGAAACCGACATCGAACGAAAGTTCGCTCAATGTGGATGAAGTACAGGGGCCCACGTCAAGGAAGCGTTAAAACTTAGGTAAAGTAACGAAGCACCACGGCTCGCACGACGGAAGGAACGCCCCTGTCTGTCCACGACCTCAACCAGCTCCTGCTCGTCTCCTCGCTCGTCCTGCTCGTCGCGGTGGTCGCCGTGCGCATCTCCTCGCGCAGCGGACTGCCCAGCCTGTTGCTCTACCTCGGCATCGGGGTGGCCATGGGCCAGGACGGCATAGGCAACGTCACGTTCAACAACGCACAACTGACCCAGGTCATCGGCTACGCGGCACTCGTCGTGATCCTGGCCGAGGGCGGCCTCGGCACCAAGTGGAGCGAGATCAAACCGGCGCTTCCCGCGGCCGCGTCCCTGGCGCTCGCGGGCGTCGCGGTGAGCGTCGGCGTGACCGCGGCGGCCGCGCACTACCTGGTCGGGCTCGAATGGCGACAGGCGCTCATCATCGGCGCGGTGGTCTCGTCGACGGACGCGGCCGCGGTCTTCTCCGTCCTGCGCAGGGTCCCCCTCCCCTCCCGGGTCACCGGCGTCCTGGAGGCGGAGTCCGGCTTCAACGACGCCCCCGTGGTGATCCTCGTCGTGGCCTTCTCGGCCGCGGGCCCCGTGGACCACTGGTACGTCCTCATCGGCGAGATCGCCCTGGAGCTCGCCATCGGCGCCGCCATCGGCCTCGCGGTGGGCTGGCTCGGCGCCTACGGCCTGCGGCACGTGGCGCTGCCCGCGTCCGGCCTCTACCCGATCGCCGTCATGGCCATCGCCGTGACCTCCTACGCGGCCGGGGCCATGGCCCACGGCAGCGGCTTCCTCGCGGTGTACCTGGCCGCGATGGTCCTCGGCAACGCCAAGCTGCCGCACTGGCCCGCCACCCGGGGCTTCGCCGAAGGGCTCGGCTGGATCGCGCAGATCGGCATGTTCGTCCTGCTCGGCCTGCTGGTCACGCCGCACACCCTGCTCGACGACATCTGGCCCGCCGTCCTCATCGGCCTGGCCCTGACGGTCGTCGCGCGACCCGTCTCGGTCTTCGTGAGCATGCTGCCCTTCACGATGCCCTGGCAGGAGAAGGCGCTGATGTCCTGGGCGGGCCTGCGCGGCGCCGTGCCCATCATCCTCGCCACGATCCCCATGGTGAACGGGGTCGAGAACAGCGAGCGGATCTTCAACATCGTCTTCGTCCTGGTCGTCGTCTACACCCTGATCCAAGGGCCCACGCTGCCGGGACTCGCCAAGGCGCTCGGCCTCGGCAACGGCTCGGGAACCTCCGACCTCGGCATCGAATCGGCCCCCCTGGAGCGGCTGCGCGGCCATCTGCTGTCGGTGCCCGTCCCGGAGGGCTCACTGCTGCACGGCGTCGAGATCAACGAGCTGCGGCTGCCCGCGGGCTCGGCCGTCACCCTCGTCGTACGGGACGAGACCTCGTTCGTGCCGCTGCCCACCACGGTCCTGCGGCACGGCGACGAGCTCTTGGTGGTGGCGACCGAGCCGGCGCGCGACGCGGCCGAGAAGCGGCTGCGCGCGGTGGCCCAGGGCGGCAAGCTCGCGGGCTGGCTGGGGGTGCAGGGAGGGCAGCGGTGACCACAGGCCACGAGTGGCCGGGGGAATCACAGGTGTCGCCGGTCTCACTTCTCGTAATCACAGGCCTCATTTGTGATGTACCTGTATGATGAAGGCGCACTCGGTCCGTCCCGTCAGCGCGCTCTCAGCGCGTCGGCGGCGCGCGTACCGAGACCCACGCACCGACACTGATCGAACCAACTCTGTCTGACGCAGAGCTGGCGCGACCGTATGGCGGCCGCGGCGCCCTCGCAGTGGGCTGCCCGGTATCTACCGCAGTTCTGCGCTAGAGGACAGCTCTCGGCGCCCCCGCACGGGCGCGCTACCAGGCAGCAGAAAGGCATGGGCCGTGGCGTCCACGGTCACTGACCCCCGCCCGGGCTACGGGCAGTTGCTGCGCACCCCCCGCGCCTGGACGTTCCTGCTCCCCGGCTTCGCCGCGCGGCAGCCGTTCGCGATGCTCACCATCTCCATCGTGCTGCTCGTGCAGCACACCACCGGCTCGTACGGCGCCGCGGGTGCCGTCTCCGCCGCCACCGGCGTCTCCATGGCGCTGTTCGCCCCCTTCAGCGGCAAGCTCGCCGACCGGTTCGGGCAGCGTGCCGTGCTGCTGCCCGGCGTCCTCGTGCACACGGCGTCCGGTGTCGCCCTCACCGTGCTCGCGCTGTCCGACGCCCCCTTGTGGGCCCTCTTCGTCGCCGCGGTGCCCACGGGTGCCTCGACGCCGCAGATCGGCCCCATGGTGCGGGCCCGCTGGGGCGTCAAGCTCCAGGGTTCGCCGCTCGCGCAGACGGCCGCCGCCTTCGAGTCCGTCACGGACGAGCTGACCTTCGTGCTCGGCCCGCTGGTGGCGACCGCCCTGTGCACGGGCGTCGACCCGGCCGCCGGACTCCTCACGGAGGCCGGTCTGACCCTGGTGGGCGGCCTGCTGTTCGCCGCCCAGAAGAGCACTCAGCCGCAGCCGGCCGCGGCGGGCCACGCGCGCGTGAAGCACGATTCGGCGCTCCGGGTGCCCGGTGTGCGCGTACTGATCGTGACGTTCCTCGGCATCGGCACGGTCTTCGGAGGCATGCAGGTCTCCCTGGCCGCCTTCACGGAGTCCATCGACCGGCCCGGTCTGAACGGCGTCCTGTACGGCACCTTCGCCGCAGGCAACATGCTCTCCGGGATCATCTGCGGCGCCATCGCCTGGAAGGTCTCCCCGCAGCGGCGGCTCGTCGTCGGCTACACGGCGCTGGCCCTGATGGCCTCCGGCCTGTGGGCCGCGCAGTCGGTGCTCCTGCTGGCCGGGCTCGGCCTGCTCGTCGGCGTCTGCATCGCGCCCGCCCTGATCACGGGCTACACCCTGGTCGACAGCCTGGTCGCGCCGACCGCGCGCACGGAGGCCTTCACCCTGCTCACCGGTGCCGTCGCGCTGGGGCAGGCGGCCGCCGTCACGGTCGCCGGGCAGCTGGAGGACCGCCTCTGGGACGGTGCCGGATTCCTGGTGCCGCTCGGCGGCACCGTGCTCGCTCTGGCCGTGCTGCTGACTCTGCGTTCGCGGCTCACGCCGCCGGGCACGGGCCGGACCGTCGCACGTGGCGTGGGTCACCGCGTACCGGTGACGGTGGACTGAACCCGCGGAATACGTCACTATGGACCGTCGTTAGCACTCATCGAGTGAGAGTGCCAGGAGGAAGCAAGTGCCGACGTACCAGTACCAGTGCACCGAGTGCGGCGAGGGCCTCGAGGCGGTGCAGAAGTTCACCGATGACGCCCTGACCGTGTGCCCGAACTGCGACGGACGCCTCAAGAAGGTGTTCTCGGCGGTCGGCATCGTCTTCAAGGGCTCCGGCTTCTACCGCAACGACAGCCGCGGCTCGTCGTCGAGCAGCTCGCCCGCGTCGACGTCCTCTTCGTCCGCGTCGTCCTCTTCGACGTCGTCCGCGAAGTCGGCCTCTTCCTCCTCGTCGTCGTCCTCGGACTCCAAGGCGTCGAGCACCACCTCGTCGAGCTCATCGGCCGCGTAGCGCGCCGGTTCTCCGCACTTCGCAAGGCCCCTCCGTCCCCCGGGACGGCGGGGCCTTTCGCGCACCCGCCGCGGCCTCCCGGCCCTTTGTCCGTACGGCTACTGTGCGGGCCATGGTGAACACGGCGAACGCGCAGCAGGCCGATGTCGGCGTCATCGGCGGATCGGGCTTCTACTCCTTCCTCGACGACGTGACCGAAGTGCACGTCGACACCCCCTACGGCGCCCCGAGCGACTCCGTCCTCCTCGGTGACATGGCGGGGCGCCGGGTGGCCTTCCTGCCCCGCCACGGCCGCGGCCACCACCTGCCGCCGCACCGCATCAACTACCGCGCCAACCTGTGGGCGCTGCGCTCCCTGGGCGTGCGGCAGGTGCTCGGCCCGTGCGCGGTGGGCGGGCTCCGCCCCGAGTACGGGCCGGGGACTCTCCTCGTGCCCGACCAGTTCGTGGACCGCACGACGGGGCGCACGCAGTCGTACTTCGACGGGCTTCCGCTGCCCGACGGCAGCGTGCCGAACGTGGTGCACGTGTCGCTGGCCGACCCGTACTGCCCGGCCGGTCGGGCCGCCGCCCTGAAGGCCGCGCGCGGCCAGGACTGGGAGCCGGTGGACGGCGGGACGCTCGTGGTGATCGAGGGGCCGCGGTTCTCGACCCGCGCGGAGTCGCGCTGGTACGCGTCGCAGGGCTGGTCCGTGGTGGGCATGACCGGCCACCCCGAGGCGGCGCTGGCCCGCGAACTGGAGCTCTGCTACACGTCGATGACGCTGGTCACCGACCTGGACGCGGGCGCGGAATCGGGCGCGGGCGTCTCGCACGACGAGGTCCTGCGGGTCTTCTCCGCGAACGTGGACCGGCTGCGGACGGTGCTCTTCGACGCGGTGGCGGGGCTTCCGGCGGCCGGGGCGCGGGACTGTCTGTGCGTGGGGGCGCTGGGTGGGATGGATCCGGGGTTTCGGCTGCCGTAGCCGAGGTCGGGGGCCGGAGCCAGGGCGGGGACGGGGGTGGGGGTGGGGACGGGGGTGGGGGCCGGAGGACGGGCGGCGGAACTTTCCCTTCGGGTGAGGGAGTTGTCCACAACCGGCCGGTAGCGCACGGGGCTCAGCGGGATCGGCGGCGGGCCCGCATCGTGGGATCGGAATCCGAACTCCTCGGTCCGAACTCCTCACGGCGGGCGGTGGTCGTCATGACGCAGGACGCTTCACACATCGGTACGCGCACCAGTACGTGGCCCGGCGCCCGGGCAGCGTCGTACGTGTCCGGGACGCGGCCCGGGCCCGGCGGCGGTGGGGGCGGAGGTGCCCCGCCCCCACCCTGCGAGGTGCCGCACTTCTCCCCCTTGCACGTGCGCGGCGGGCGTCGGCGGCTGCGGCGGCTGGCCCGGCACCGCAGGCGGGCGGTGGCCGTGGGGCTCGCGATGACCGCCGCCGCGCTTGCGGCCGCCGGCCCGGAGGACGCCGAGCGGTCACGGCCCGAGGACTCCACGGCGTCCGTGGCCGCGAAGGGGGCGGACGACGGAGGGCAGCGGCCGCGGCGGGCGGCCCGGCCGGTGACCGCGCCGGTCCGGATCGCGGACGCGGCGACGGCGCGCCTGCTGCGCCCCGGCGACCGCGTGGACGTGGTCGCGGCGGAGGACCCGGCGACGGGCGGGGGCGGCGCACCCCGGGTGGTCGCGTCGAACGCCCGGGTGTCCGAGGTGCCGGAGCTCGCGGACGGGACGGCGGAGGGCGGGGCACTGGTCGTCCTCTCCGTGCCCAGAAGGACGGCGGCGCGGCTCGCGGGAGCGAGCGCCACCGCGCGCCTGGCGGTGACGCTGCGATGAGTCGCGCGCCCGCGCAGACGCCTGATGCTCTGTCAAGTCGCTCGTTCGCGTTACGGAAGTGGACAGGGCTGCCAGGCGCTGCCGTAGGTTGCGAAGCGGTTTGCCGCACAACCCGCATTTGCAACGAAAGGCCTAGTGGTGAGCGAGAAGAAGGAACCGAGCGTCTGGCAGGGCTTCAAGGCCTTCCTGACCCGCGGCAACGTCGTCGACCTGGCGGTCGCGGTCGTCATCGGCGCCGCGTTCACGAACATCGTGAACTCCGTGGTGAAGGGCGTCATCAACCCCCTGGTGGGCGCCTTCGGGACGAAGGACCTCGATCACTACAGCTCGTGTCTCAAGGACCCGTGCGTGGTGAAGAACGGCGAGGCCGTGAGCGGCATCCCGATCATGTGGGGCTCGGTGCTCAGCGCCACCCTCAGCTTCGTGATCACCGCGGCCGTCGTCTACTTCCTCATGGTCCTGCCGATGTCCAAGTACCTGGCCAAGCAGACCGCCCGCCAGGCGGCCAAGGAGGGCACGCAGGAGGTCCTCGAGGTGACGGAGCTGGAGGTGCTCAAGGAGATCCGCGACGCGCTGGTCGCGCAGCGCGGCACGAGCCCCGGCGAGACGGGACAGCCCGGGGGCGACGCCCGCTAGCGGGGACACGGGCCCTCGCCGCGCGGGCGGCGGCGCGGGCTCAGATGTGGTGGGGCGGCTTCTCGTCCAGGAAACGGGCGAGATCGGCGGCGCTGTCGCCGCCCGCCGACGGCCGCTCGCCCCACCCGCGATCCGTGTCGTCCGAGGACTGCTGCGCCAGGGGGTCGTCGAAGATCAGCGCGCCGGCCGGCTTCTTCGGGGCCTGCCGGGGCTTCGCGTCCTTGGGGTCGCGCGGTGCGGGGGCGGTGCTCATGCCTCCAGCGTACGTCCGCCGGGGCCGGGGCGGCCCCGGCACCGCGGTGGCCGCGGCCCGGCCCCTGGCGGAGGGCCGCCGCCACCCACCCGGGTGCTCCCGCTCCGACACGGCCCGGCCCGGGCCGTCGCGCCGCCGGGCTCTGCTGTTCTTGCCCCATGACGTCCAGTCCTCCCCCTGCGAGTCCGGCTCCCGTCTCCCCTCCCCCGCCGCTGCGCCCGATGGTCGCCCGCGGGCGGGAGGAGTCCCACCGCGCGGCGACGCCGCTGGAGCTCTTCTTCGACCTGTGTTTCGTGGTCGCGGTCGCCCAGGCCGGGGTGCAGCTGGTGCACGCCGTGGCCGAGGGGCACCCGGGCGACGGGGTCCTCAACTACGCGATGGTGTTCTTCGCCGTGTGGTGGGCCTGGATGAACTTCACCTGGTTCGCCTCGGCGTACGACAACGACGACTCGCTCTACCGCGTCGTGACGCTCCTCCAGATCGCCGGCGTCCTGGTGCTCGCGGCGGGGGTCTCGAAGGCCTTCGAGGACCATCAGTTCCTGGCCCTCTGGCTCGGCTACCTGATCATGCGGCTCGCGCTGATCGCGCAGTGGCTGCGGGCGGCGGCCTCGACGACGGGCGCCGAGCGGCGCACGGCACTGCGCTATGCGGGCGGGGTCGCGCTGTGCCAGGTGGGCTGGCTGGGCCTCCTCGTCCTGCCGGAGGGGGCGCGGCCGTGGACGTTCCTGGTGATGGCGATCGCCGAGATGGCCGTGCCGACGATCGCGGAGAGGGCGCGGACGACCCCGTGGCACCCGCATCACATCGCCGAGCGGTACGGCCTGTTCACGATCATCATGCTCGGCGAGACGATCGCCGCGGCGACGATCGCGGTGAAGTCGGGCATCGACGAGAACGACGCGCTCGGCGAGTTGCTGCCCATCGCCGTCGGCGGACTCCTGTTGATCTTCGCCGCGTGGTGGATCTACTTCGTGGTGCCCATCCACGGCCATCTCCGCTCCAACCAGCAGGCGTTCCTGTGGGGTTACGGCCACTACGTGATCTTCGGTTCGGCGGCGGCGATCGGCGCGGGGATCGAGGTGGCGGTGGAGCAGGCGGTCGGCAAGGCGCACATCTCGGAGACGGCGGCGGCAGCCGCGGTGACGGTGCCGGCGGCGGTGTATCTGTTCACGGTGTGGCTGCTGCACTCGCGCCACTTCAAGGTGGGCCTCGCCCAGCAACTGGTGCTTCCGGTCACGGCGGTCGCGATCCTGGCCTGCACGTTCGCGGGCCGCTGGGGCGTCCTCGCGGCGGGTGTGGTGGCGGCGCTCGCGGTGGCGGTCGGGGTGACGCTGACGTCCCGGATGGTGCGGTCCGAGCGCGCCGTCTGACGGCCGCCGGGGCGGAGCGCGGGAGCGTGCCGAGTGCCCGTCCCCCTCCTGGCAAGGCCCGTGATACGCATGCCGCATGACGAGATCTGACGCACCTGAGGCAGGGACGCGGGACGAGTCGGCCGGGGCACTGACCGACGTCGCGGGGCTGCGGGTCGGGCACGCGGGCCGGGTGGGCGACGGCTGGCTCACCGGGACGACCGTCGTGCTCGCACCGGAGGGCGGGGCCGTGGCGGCCGTGGACGTGCGCGGCGGCGGCCCGGGCACCCGGGAGACGGACGCGCTCGACCCGCGGAACCTGGTGCAGCGGGTGGAGGCGGTCGTGCTCACGGGCGGCAGCGCGTACGGCCTCGACGCGGCGACCGGGGTGATGGCCTGGCTGGAGGAGCAGGAGCGCGGCGTGCGGGTGGGGCCCGAGAGCGCGCATGTGGTGCCGGTGGTGCCCGCGGCGTGCGTGTTCGACCTGGGGCGCGGCGGCGCGTTCCGGGCCCGGCCCGACGCGGCCCTGGGCCGGGCGGCGGTCGAGGACGCGGCGGCGCGCGCGAGCGGGCACGCGGTGACCGAGGGCAATCTGGGCGCGGGCACGGGCGCGGTGGTGGGCCGGCTCAAGGGCGGCATCGGCACGGCGAGCACGGTCCTGGGCTCGGGGATCACGGTCGCCGCCCTGGTGGTGGCGAACGCGGCGGGGTCGGGGGTGGATCCGTCGACGGGGGCGCTGTACGGACGGTTCTTCGGGGGGGCGCCGGTCGAGCTGCCCCCGGCGGAGGTCCACGAGGCGGCCCTGCGGCGCCTCGCCGAGGCCGCGGAGCGCAACGGCCGACCTCCGTTGAACACCACGCTCGCGGTGGTGGCCACCGACGCCGAGCTCACCAAGGCCCAGGCGCAGAAGCTCGCGGGCACCTCGCACGACGGCATGGCGCGGGCCGTGCGACCGGTGCACCTGCTGAACGACGGGGATACGGTGTTCGCCCTGGCCACGGGCGAGCATCGCCTCGACGCCGGGAACCCCCTGGCGCTGAACGAGATCCTCGCGGCGGGCGCGGACATGGTGACCCGGGCGATCGTCAGAGCCCTACTGGCGGCCACCCCGGTGGAGACCCCGGGCGGAACCTTCCCGTCCTACCGAAGCCTGTACGAAACCGGTCCGTCCGGCGTTTGAGGACGAGGCGCGGAGCGCCAACAAAGGGGGAAAGGGGCGAAGCCCCACATAAGGGCTGCAACCACATCAACTGCCGCCACGCCGAGGGCCTTTGAAAACAGCCGCGGGCGCAGCCATGTGCCCGCGCTCACACCCGCGCCCCGGAACCATTCCTCCGCGAGAAAACTCTTTACCCGTACCGGATCAGACCACGTACATACCGAGAACGTGCTGAACGCAGACCGAATGGGAGCAGCCCGTGACAACGCCGGACATTGCAGCGCAGCCTCGGCACCTTCGCCGGCGGCGGGTCGTCCTCGCGACCGCCGCGCTCGCGGCTGTCGGCGCGCTGACCCTCACGGCCTGCGGCGGTGACGCCGACGCCAAGGACGACAAGAAGTCCGGTGCGGCCAAGGACGCGTCCGGCGCCCAGATATCCATCTCCTCCAAGGACGGCGCGACCGACGCCTCGATCAACGCCACCGGCGTGAAGGTCAAGGACGGCAAGCTGACCAGCGTGAAGATGACGCAGGTGACGTCCGGCGCCGCGGTCGAGGGTTCCATATCCGCCGACGGCAGCACCTGGAAGCCCAAGGCGCAGCTGGAGCGCGGCACGAAGTACAAGGTCGCCGCCAACGCCAAGGACGGCGAAGGCCGCCCGGCGACGGAGAACGCGACGTTCACGACGGTGTCCTCGTCGAACAGCTTCATCGGTTCGTACGCGCCGGACGGCGGCACCACCGTCGGCGTCGGCATGCCGGTGTCGTTCAACTTCGACAAGGCGATCACCAACAAGAAGGACGTGCAGCAGCACATCACGGTCACGTCCAGCAGCGGGCAGAAGGTCGTCGGCCACTGGTTCGGCAACCAGCGCCTGGACTTCCGGCCGCAGGAGTACTGGAAGGCCGGTTCCAAGGTCACGATGAAGATCGCCCTGGACGGTGTGAAGGGCGGCAACGGCATCACCGGCGTCCAGGACAAGACGGTCACCTTCACCATCGGCCGCAAGCAGGTCTCCACCGTCGACGTGGGCGCCAAGAAGATGACGGTCGAGCGGGACGGCAAGGTCCTCAAGAGCGTCCCGATCTCCGCGGGCAGCCCGCAGAACCCCACGTACAACGGCCAGATGGTGATCTCCGAGAAGTTCGTCCAGACGCGGATGAACGGCTCGACGGTCGGCTTCGGCGGGGAGTACGACATCAAGGACGTACCGCACGCGATGCGTCTTTCGACGTCCGGCACGTTCATCCACGGCAACTACTGGAGCTCGCCCTCCATCTTCGGCAGCTCGAATACCAGCCACGGCTGCGTTGGGCTCCAGGATGCCCAGGGCGCCCAGAGTGACACGATGGGCAAGTGGTTCTACGACAACTCGCTGATCGGCGACATCGTCACGGTCAAGGGTTCGCCGGACAAGACCATCGCCCCCGACAACGGCCTGAACGGCTGGAACATGTCGTGGAGCCAGTGGACCGCGGGCAGCGCCGAGTGACGCGGGACTGACCGACACCACCGCAAAAGGGGCGCGTAAGACACCCCGAAGGGCGCACTCGGGGCGCCAACGGAGCGAGCCGCACGGGAACTTGCCGTGCGGCTCGATCGTTTTCCTGTTCCCGGACATGATGTCGGACCCAGGGGCTACGGTATGCACGCACAAGGTGACATGCAGCAACGCCGGAAGCATCCGGGAGTATCCGTGAGCGTTCCGTACGAGACAGCGTACGAACCACCCGAGTCGCCCGAGCCCCTGACTCCTGAGGAGCACCTCGAGCGACTGCTCAGCCGCGCGCTGAACTCCTTCGACCTGCCGGACGACACGGTCCGGCGCCTGGAGCGGTCCCTGGCCTACGACAGTTCACTGCACTCCGCGCACCACAGCGCGGGTCTGCACCGCGAGACGTACCGCCACACCTGGCTCCTCGCCGACGGCAGCGCGCTCACGCTGTGGGAGCTCGTGCACAACGCGGGCCCCGGCAGCCAGGCCCAGTACGAGCTGTATCTGGACGAGGAGGAGGCCGGAGTCGCCACCGCGCGCCTGCCGCTGCCGCCCGACACCCCGGCCGGGGACCTGCCCGTCGTCCTCCAGCTGACCACGGCGAACGAACCGCGGCACACCTACGTGCCGGACGACTCGGCCGACCACGCCCGCAGACTGCTGCGCCGCGCGGAGAACCCGGCGAGCGTGGAGCGCCCCGGCGACGACATGGCGCGCCTGCTGCGCTCGGCCTTCGCGCACCAGATCACCCAGGCCTTCGGCCGCTCCGGCCTCACCGGCGAGGCCCGGCTCGGCTTCTCCCTGTACGAGCACGCCTTCCTGCTCTTCGACGGCTCGGAAGTCAGCCTGTGGGAGGTCGAGCACACGGCGACGACCGACGGCCGCCACATGTGCGAGGTGTATGTGAGCGAGCGCGCGGCGCGTGCGGCGATGGAGCGGCGTGCCCGGGCGTTCCCGGTGACGCGCAGCCGCTAGCCGCCCGACGCGCCCCCGGGCCGAGGCCTAGTCGCGCCCCTTGCCGAACTGCCGGACCAGACCGGCGAACGCGGCCCGCTCGGCCGCCGTCAGCTGCACGGACTCCGCGCCCGGCGGCCCCGACTGGACGGGCAGGGAGCGCAGCGCCGGACCGCTCGAGATCCCCGGCCCGGCCTCCCGGTCGCGTCGTACGCGCAGGAAGGTCACGGCCCAGATGGTGGTCACGGCGGCGAACAGCGCCACACTTGTCTGCTGAACGATCGAAGCACCGTCGAACATGCCGCTCAGTAGACAACAGCCGCCAGCCTAACAACAGGGGCGTTTATGGGACTTTGGCCTTGAAGTGATGCATCTCCCATCGGGCGGGGACGCATCTCCCCTCGGGCAGGGGCGCAGCTCCCGTCGGGCGGGGCGGATCCGGGCGTCAGGATTCCGGTTCACGCTCGCCGGTGACCAGGCCCGCCATCCGTACGCAGATCGCGGGGAGTTCGGGGGCCTCCAGGTCCCAGTCCTCGGTGTCGATGCCCGCGAGCAGGCAGGATGCCCACAGGGTCGCGAGCAGTCGGGCGGCGACGTCGGTGCGGGCGGGGCTTGCGGCGGGGGCCTGGTGGCGGACGACGTGGGTGGCGTGCTCGATCAGGGAGGGTTCGAGGAGCCAGCGGATGCCCGCGCCGGTCTCGATGAGGAAGCCGGAGTAGACGGCGAGGAAGACGCGGTCGGCCTCCGTGGGTCTCTCGACGCTCGCCCGCGCCTGCTCGGTGAGTTCGGTGACCATGCCGAGCAGGCTGCTGAGGTGGCTCTGCTGAAGCTGACTCACGGTGGCCCCCACGGGTGTGGCCCGTGTCCCGGGCGCCCATGCCGCAGTACCAGCAGTATGCCCACGCGAGGGGGGCCCGGGAACGTCCGGTCAGGCGGCGGCCGGAACCCGTGACGCGTCCGCGGTGGTGTCGGGCGCGTCCTGCCCGGGTGCGGCGGGTGTCTTCCGGGCGCTCTTGAGCAGCACCACCACGGCCGTCGAGACGCACACGCCGGCGGCGATCGCCAGCAGGTACAGCAGGGGCCGGCCGATCAGCGGCACCACGAAGGCACCGCCGTGCGGGGCGCGCAGCGTGCAGTCGAAGGCCATGGACAGGGCGCCCGTGACGGCGCCGCCCGCCATCGACGCGGGGATGACCCGCAGCGGGTCGGCGGCCGCGAACGGGATCGCGCCCTCGGTGATGAAGGAGGCGCCGAGGAACCAGGCCGCCTTACCGTTCTCCCGCTCGGTCCTGGTGAACAGGCGGCCCCGGACGGTCGTCGCGAGCGCCATGGCGAGCGGCGGCACCATGCCCGCCGCCATCACGGCGGCCATCACCTTCAGCGAGCCGTCGGTGGGGTGGGTGAGGCCGCCGACGGCGAAGGCGTACGCGACCTTGTTGAGCGGGCCGCCGAGGTCGAAGCACATCATCAGGCCGAGGATCACGCCCAGGATGACGGCGTTGGCGCCGGACAGGCCCTCCAGCCAGTCGGTCAGGGCGCTCTGCAGCGAGGCGATGGGCTTGCCGACGACGAGGAACATCAGGAAGCCGACGACCGCCGCCGAGATCAGCGGGATCACCACCACCGGCATGATGCCGCGCAGCACGGCGGGGACGTGGAGCCGCTGGATGCCCATGACCACGGCGCCCGCGAGCAGACCGGCCGCGAGGCCGCCGAGGAAGCCCGCCTCGATGGTGACGGCGACGGAACCGCCGACGAAGCCCGGTACGAGGCCCGGCCGGTCGGCCATCCCGTACGCGATGTAGCCCGCGAGGACGGGCACAAGGAAGGCGAAGGCGAGGCCGCCGGTCTGGAAGAGCAGGGCCGCCCAGCTGGTGTGGTCGGTCCAGACGAAGTGCTCCGCGACGGACGGGGCCTTGTCGATCTTCCAGCCGCCGATGGCGAAGCCGAGCGCGATGAGGAGACCGCCCGCGGCGACGAACGGCACCATGTAGCTGACGCCGGACATCAGCCAGACGCGCAGCTTGGTGGCGTAGCTGTCGCCGCTGTCGCCCGCGTTGTCCACGGGGCTCGGGCCGCTCGGGGCCGTGCGGTCGCCGCGGGCGGCCTTCTCCCGCACCTCCGCGATGAGTTCGGCGGGGCGGTTGATGGCCGCCTTGACTCCCACGTCGACGGTGGGCTTGCCCGCGAAGCGGGGTTTGTCCCGTACGGGGACGTCGTGGGCGAAGATCACCGCGTCGGCCCGCTCGACGGTCTCGGCGTCGAGGCGGGTGAAGCCCGCGGAGCCCTGCGTTTCGACCGTCAGCTCCACGCCCGCCTCGCGGGCCGCGCTCTCCAGTGCCTCCGCGGCCATGTAGGTGTGGGCGATGCCGGTGGGGCAGGAGGTGACGGCGACGATGCGGAAGCGCGGGGTGCTGTCCTGTGCCGGAGGTTCCTCCTCCGGAGGCTCGGCCTCCGACTGGTCGGGGGTGGGCACGGCCAGGTCGCCGGAGACCAGCCCCGCCGCGTCCGCCGCGGAGGTCACGGCCCGCAGCGCCGCCGTGAAGTCGGCGTCCATCAACTGCCGTGCCAGGGACGACAGGATCGTCAGATGGGCGTCGTCCGCGCCGGTGGGGGCCGCGATGAGGAAGACGAGGTCGGCGGGGCCGTCGGGGGCGCCGAAGTCGATGCCCCGCGCGCTGCGGCCGAAGGCCAGGGTGGGCTCGGTGACGTGGGCGCTGCGGCAGTGCGGGATGCCGATGCCGCCGTCCAGGCCTGTGGGCATCTGAGCCTCGCGCGCGGCCACGTCGGCGAGGAAGCCGTCCAGGTCGGTGACGCGGCCGAGGGCCACCATGCGCTCGGCGAGGGCGCGGGCCGCCGCCTCCTTGGTGTCGGCGGACCGGTCGAGATCGAGATCGACCAACTCCGCGGTGATCATGGCATGGTTCTCGCTCATCGCGGGCTCCTTTGCGCGCGGGCGGCCCGGGGGCACGGGGGTCGGGCCCGGGGGCCCAGACGGCGGGCGGGGTCAGGCGGGCTCGTTCAGGGGGGACGGGGTCAGGCAGGGGCGGGATCAGACGGCGGGCGAGGTCAGGCGGGACGGGATCAGGCAGCGGGCTCGGTCAGGGCGGCGGGCTCCGTCAGGCGGGGCGGGGTCAAGCGGCGGGACGGGTTCTGGCTGCGGACGGGGTCAGGCTGCTCGGTCAGGCGGCGGGCGGGATCAAGCAGCGGGACGGTTTCAGACGGCGGGCTCGGTCAGGGCGGCGGGCTCGGTCAAGCACGGGCTCGGTCACGCGGCGGACTCGGTCAAGCGCGGGTTCGGTCAAGCGGCGGGTTCGGTCAGGGCGGCGGGTTCGGTCAGGGGCAGGTCGAGTGGGACTCGGGCGGTGACGGTGACGGCGTCCGGTACGAGGTCGGGCGGGGTGGGCATGAGGCTGCCGGGAAGCCGGACGGCGGCGGCGCCGTGCGCGACGGCGGCGGCGAGGGCGCGCGGCCCGGTGCCGCCCGCGACGAGGAAGCCGGCGAGGGAGCTGTCCCCCGCACCCACGTCGCTGCGTACGACGTCGACGCGGGCGTGCCCGAAGTACGTACCCGAGTCGTCGACGAGGAGTTGGCCGTCGGCGCCGAGGCTGGCGAGGACGGCGCGGGCGCCGCGCTCGCGCAGCTCGTCGGCGGCCTTGAGGGCGTCGCCGACGGTGGCGAGGGGGCGGCCGACGGCTTCCGCCAGCTCCGCGGCGTTCGGCTTGACGACGTCCGGGCGTCCGGCGAGGGCGGCGAGGAGGGCCGGGCCCGAGGTGTCGAGGGCGATCCGGGCCCCGGCGGCGTGGCAGCGGTCGGCCAGGTCCGCGTACCAGGACGGGGCGAGGCCGCGCGGAAGGCTGCCGCAGCAGGCGATCCAGTCGGCGCGGGCGGAGTGCGCGGCGACGGCGGCGAGCAGGGACTCGCTCTCCGCCGCGGTGAGTTCGGGACCCGGGGCGTTGATCTTCGTGAGGGTGCCGTCCGGTTCGGCGACGGAGATGTTCGACCGGGTGGGGCCGGTGATCGCGACCGGGGCGACGGCGATGCCCTGCTCGTCGAGGAGCTGGGCGACGAGGGCGCCCGGGGCGCCGCCGAGCGGGAGGACGGCGAGGGTGGGGACGCCCGCGGCGGCGGCCGCGCGGGAGACGTTGACGCCCTTGCCGCCCGGGTCCATGCGGTCGCCGGTGGCGCGGACGACGGCGCCGCGGGTGAGGGCGGGGACCTCGTAGGCACGGTCGAGGGAGGGGTTCGGGGTGACGGTGAGGATCATGCGCGCACCACTTCCGTGCCCGCGCGCTCGATGGCGGCGGCGTCCTCGGGGCCGAGGTCGGTGTCCGTGATCAGCAGGTCCACGTCGGTGAGGTCGCCGAAGCGGGCGAAGTGCTCCTGGCCGTACTTGCCGCTGTCGGCGAGCAGGACGACGCGGCGGGCGGCGGCGACGGCGGCGCGCTTGACGGCGGCCTCGGCGAGGTCCGGGGTGGTCAGGCCGTGCGCGGCGGAGAAGCCGTTCGCCGCGAGGAAGAGGACGTCGGCGCGGATCTCCGCGTACGCGCGCAGGGACCAGGCGTCCACGGCGGCGCGGGTGCGGTGCCTGATGCGGCCGCCGACCAGGTGGAGCTGGATGCCCGGGTGGTCGGCGAGGCGGGCGGCGGTGGGGAGGCTGTGGGTGACCGCGGTGAGGGCGGAGTCCAGGGGGAGCTGGGCGGCCAGGCGGGCGACGGTGGAGCCCGCGTCGAGGATGACCGTGCCGTCGGCGGGGAGCTCGGCGAGGGCGGCGCGGGCGATGCGGTCCTTCTCGTCCGCGGCGGTGCCCTCGCGCTCGGCGAGGTCCGGCTCGAAGTCCAGGCGGCCCGCCGGGATCGCGCCGCCGTGCACCCGGCGGAGCAGGCCCGCGCGGTCCAGGGCCTTCAGGTCGCGGCGGACGGTCTCGGCGGTGACCTGGAACTCGGCGGCGAGCGAGAGGACGTCGACGCGGCCGCCCTCTCGTGCCAGGCGCAGGATCTCCTGCTGGCGCTCTGGCGCGTACATGGCTCGGGGCCTCCTGCTGTTGTGCCCGGTTGCGTGCCCGGTTGCGTGCCCGGTTGTGTGGGTTCTCTTGGATCGTACGGAGCATCCGGCCGGAAGTAAACAGGAACGGGCACCACCTGGACGCAAACGGGCCCCGCCCGGCCCCGGAACGGGGGCCTGGCGGGGCCTCGGTCGAACGGCGCGAGGAGCGGGGCGGCTCAGGAAGTGAGGGCCGGCTCGCGGTCGGAGGCGGCGGAGGCCGACGGCGCGTCGAGGGCCTCGGCGCCCTCCACGTGCTGGGCCGGGCGGCGCGGCAGCCCCAGCATCAGCAGGAAGATGACGACGAGGACGCCGAACACCCACCACAGCGCGTTCTGGAAGCCGTGGGCGAACTCCGCGGCGACCTGCTGCGGCACCACGTTCTCGTCCATGGCGCCGAAGAAGACCACGGACACCAGGCCGAGCCCGAGCGCGTTGCCCATCTGCTGGACGGTGTTGATGAGGCCGGACGCGGAGCCCGCGTGCTCACGCGGGACCTCGGAGAGCACCGCGTCCGTCAGCGGGGCCACGATGAGGCCCATGCCGAGGCCCATCACCGCGAGGGGGAGCGCCATCTGCCAGGGCGCGATGTCCGCGCCGTACCGACCGGCCTCCCAGATGTAGATAAGGACGCCCGCGGCCATGGTCAGGGCGCCCGCCTGGAGGACCTTGCGGCCGAAGCGCGGCACCAGCTTCTGCACGGAGATGCCCGCGGCGACGGAGACGGCGATGGAGAAGGGCACACCGGTCAGGCCCGCGCGCAGCTCGCTCCAGCCGAGGCCGACCTGCATGTACATGGTCCAGACGAGGAAGAAGATGCCGAGCGAGACGCCGAACACGGTCTGCACGGCGATGCCCGCGGCGAAGCTGCGCACCTTGAACAGGGACAGCTCCACGAGCGGCGAGCCGTCCTTGGCCGCCTTGTTCCGCTCGTACGCGACGAGCGCGCCGAACACCACGACCGCGCCGGCCATCATCGCGTAGCCCCACAGCGGCCAGCCCAGCTCCCGGCCGCGCGTCAGCGGGTAGAGGAGCATCAGGAGGCCCGCGGTGACCAGGACGACGCCGACGAGGTCGAGCCGCAGCGCGCGCGGTGCCTTGGACTCGGTGATGAACTTCCGCCCGAGCAGCAGACCCGCGATGCCGACCGGCAGGTTGATCAGGAAGATCGGGCGCCATTCGAGGCCGAGGATGTTCCACTCCGTCAGGAGCGCGCCGAGCAGCGGACCGGAGACCGCGCCGAGGCCCACCACCATGCCGAACAGGCCGAAGACCTTGCCGCGCTCGTGCGCGGGGAACGTGGCGTGCACGATCGACAGGACCTGCGGCACCATCAGGGCGGCCATCGCGCCCTGGAGGATGCGCGAGGCGACCAGCATCTCCGGGTTCGCGGCGAAGCCGCACAGCGCCGAGGCGACGGTGAAGCCGGTGATGCCGATGAGGAAGATCTTCTTGCGGCCGTAGATGTCGCCGAGCCGGCCGCCGGTGATCAGGCCCGCGCCGAGCGCGAGCGCGTACCCGGCGGTGATCCACTGGATCTGGCTGAACGTGGCGCCCGCGTCCCGCTGGATGGCGGGTATCGCGATGTTCACGATCGTCACGTCGACGAGGTCCATGAAGGCGGCCGTCATCACGATCGCGAGGGCGAACCACCGACGGCGGTCGGAGGGTGTCTCCGGGGACGGAGCAGCCGCGGTGGGGGTGCTGGGAGAAGTCATGCCGCCAGGCTAGAGGCCCTATAGGTCAGGTCATGACCTAGTTCTGCGGGACCATGGATGCGCGTTCCCGGCAGACGAACACGCGAACGCGCGACCACGGCGGCGGGAGGCCCCTCATGACCACGGACACACCGGCACGGCTCCTCCAGCTGCTCTCGCTGCTCCAGACGCCGCGGGAGTGGCCCGGCGGCGAGCTCTCCGAGCGGCTCGGGGTCTCGCGCCGCACGGTGCGCCGGGACGTCGACCGACTGCGGGAGCTCGGCTATCCCGTGCGGGCGACGCAGGGCGCGAGCGGCGGCTACCGGCTCGTCGCGGGCAAGGCGATGCCGCCCCTCGTCCTGGACGACGAGGAGGCCGTGGCCATCGCGGTGGGGCTGCGCGCCGGGGCCGGGCACGCCGTCGAGGGCGTCGAGGAGGCGTCGGTGCGGGCCCTCGCCAAGCTGGAGCAGGTCCTGCCGTCCCGGCTGCGCCACCGGGTCTCCGCGCTCGGCGCCGCGACGATGTCGCTGACCAGCGGGGACGGGGCGCGGATCGCGCCGGAGACGCTGACGGTGATCGCGTCGGCGACGGCCGCGCACGAGCAGCTCCGGTTCGCCTACGAGGCCAAGGACGGCACCCCCTCGCGGCGCCTCACCGAGCCGCACCGCCTGGTGTCCACGGGGCGGCGCTGGTACCTGGTCGCGTTCGATCTGGAGCGGCAGGACTGGCGCACGTTCCGGGTGGACCGGGTGTCGGAGCCGTTCGCCACGGCGGTGCGGTTCGCCCCGCGGATGCTGCCGGGCGGGAGCGCGGACGCCTATGTGCGGCAGAGCGTGCTCGCGCGGCGGCCGGAGTCCTCGGCGTACGAGGTGGACGTGGAGTTCCACGCTCCGCTGTATCGGGTGCGGGGGCGGCTGCCCGCCGCGCTCGGTGAGCTGGCCGCGGTCGGCGACGACCGCTGCCGGCTGCGCGGGACGGTGACCGAGCCCGTGGAGTGGGTGGCGGGCCGACTCGTCTGGGTCGGCTGCGACTTCACCGTGCACGGCCCCGGGGAGCTGGTGTCCCGGGTACGGGAGCTGGGGCGCCGGTTCAGCGCGGCGGTGGACGGCGCCGGGCACTGACCAGGGCGGCGGTGGACGGCGCCGGGCGCTGAGCAGCCCGGCGCGGGCGGGCGGGGCCCGCCCGGTGCCGCAAGGCGGCGGCCCGCCCTAGGCCGCCGCGTCGAAGCCCGTGTCGCGCGCCAGCTTCTTCAGTTCGAGCAGCGCGTGCTTCTCTATCTGGCGGATGCGCTCGCGCGTCAGACCGTGCTCCTTGCCGACCTCCGTGAGCGTGCGCTCGCGGCCGTCGTCGATGCCGTACCGCATCTTGATGATGGAGGCGGTGCGCTGGTCGAGGCGGCCGATGAGGTCGTCGAGCTCCTCGCTGCGCAGCAGCGTGAGGACGGACTGCTCGGGGGAGACCGCGGAGGTGTCCTCCAGGAGGTCGCCGAACTGGGTCTCGCCCTGGTCGTCCACCGGCATGTTCAACGAGACGGGGTCGCGGGCCCAGTCGAGGACGTCCGTGACGCGCTCGGGGGTCGAGGCCAGCTCGGCGGCGATCTCGGTGGCCTCCGGCTCGCGGCCGTGCTCGCGGTTGAACTCGCGCTGCACGCGGCGGATCCGGCCGAGCTCCTCCACCAGGTGCACGGGAAGGCGGATGGTGCGGGACTGGTCGGCTATGGAGCGGGTGATGGCCTGGCGGATCCACCACGTCGCGTACGTGGAGAACTTGAAGCCCTTGGCGTAGTCGAACTTCTCGACCGCGCGGACCAGGCCCGCGTTGCCCTCCTGGATGAGGTCGAGCAGGGGCAGGCCGCTGCGCGGATAGCGGCGCGCGACGGCGACGACCAGGCGGAGGTTCGAGCGGATGAACACGTCCTTGGCGCGCTCGCCGTCGGCGACGAGGGCGCGCAGCTCCGCCTCGGATGCGGTCACGGCCGACTTCTCCTCGACCTCGCCCGCGAGGATCTTCTGGGCGTAGACACCCGCCTCGATGATCTGGGACAGCTCGACTTCCTTGGCGGCGTCGAGCAGGGGCGTGCGCGCTATCTCGTCGAGGTACATGCCGACCAGGTCGCGGTCGGCGATCTCGCCGCCAGATGCGCGAACACTGCGTGCCGCGTCGGTCTCGCCGGTGTCGGCGGACTTACGACGGGCGACGGCACGGGTTGCCATGCGTGCTCCCTTGCGTGGTTGTCACTGGTCGGTCCGGCCGGGGCCGGGCGGTCCGGTATGGACCTGTGGTGGACGGCACACCCTCCCAGGTGCCCCGCATCCGATGGATACAACGACTGGAATCCGGACAGAATTCCCAACCGGCGCGTCCGTTTTCCTGATCATGCAGTACCCTGTGCCGCCACACAGGGAGGTCGGGTGCCGCAGGAACCCACAGAGGTGCAGGTCAGACCCGGCGACGAGGCGGATCTCGGGGCCCTCACGGAGATCTACAACCACTACGTCCGTGAGACAGCCATCACATTCGACACCGTCCCGTTTCTGCCGGAAGAGAGACGCCGCTGGCTGCTCTCCCACCCCAAAGACGGCCCTCACCGCCTGATGGTTGCCCAGGCTGGCAATTCGGGGAAACCTGACATTCTCGGCTATGCCACTTCGGGCCCGCTGCGCGCCAAGCCCGCCTACGCGACCTCCGTGGAGGTCAGCGTCTACTGCGACCCGCGGGCGGCCGGGCGCGGCGTCGGCACCCTGCTCTACCGCTCCCTCTTCGCCGCACTCGAGGGCGAGGACCTGCACCGGGCGTACGCGGGCATCGCACTGCCCAACGCGGCCTCGGTGCGACTGCACGAACGGTTCGGTTTCCGGCACATCGGTACGTACGCGGAAGTCGGCCGGAAGTTTCACCGCTACTGGGACGTGGCCTGGTACGAGCTGCCCCTAGGGCCAAGGGACTAGTCCCGCAGACCGTTCCTCGCGGCCGGTCGGCGCGCCTAGCGTGCCGCCATGAACGAGACCAGCGCGGCCCCGGCGGACACCACCTCCGCACCCGACTCCGACGGCATCCTCGACGAAGCCCTCCAGCGCCTGCACTCCAGCGGCCCCGAGCGGGTGGTGCGCCTCACCAACCACGGCCCGATGGCCGTCGAGTCCCTGGTGCGGGGCGGCCAGGCCCACACCGTGCACCGCTGGCTCGACTACTACCGCCACAAGCTGGAGGACATGCCCGCGCGCGTGTCCCCGGTCACCGACGAGAACTGGCGCGAGGCGCTCGGCGAGCCGCGCCGGGCCGCCGACTGGATCGACCACTTCTCCCGCGCCCTCGCCGAGCGGCCCTGGCGCGAGGTGCTCGCCGCCTGGTGGCCGGTGCTGCTTCCCGGCATCGCGGGCGGCTCCACGCACCCGGTGATCCGCGTCGGGCACGCCGTGCGCGGCCTCACCGCGCCGGGCGGCGGGACCGCGCCCCGCGTCGCCGAGCTGGCGCACGGCCTGGGCTACTGGGCGGCCCGGCACGCCCCGCTGCCGCCGCGCGCGCCCCGCGCCCTGCCGGACGCGGCCGGTGCCGCCGCCGCGCTCGACGCCGTGCAGCGGATCCCGGTGCAGGACGGCGGCCTTCCGGACCGCTTCGCGCAGCTGACCTCCGTGCCCGCGTGGCCCACCGCCCCGGCCACGGACCCGCAGACCGCGCGCGCCCGCCTCGGCGACCTCGTCACCGCCGCCGTGCACCGGTACGCCACCCATGGCCACACCGACCCGATCATGCTGGTGCACGCGGCGACCGCGCCGAACGCCGTCCTGCGCGCCCTGCCCGCGCTCCCCCGCGAGCTGTGGGCGCCGTCCCTGGACGCGGCCTGGGCGGCGAGCGCCGCCGTCACCGCCGCCTACGCCCCGGCGGCCCCGGCCCCCTCCGACGAGCTGCGCGAGGCGTACGCGGAGGCCGGACGCAGCACCTTCGACGAGGTCTTCGCGCGGGCCGCGGCACACGGCGACGACCACACCATCAAGTTCGCGGACACCGCCCTGGACGTCGGCGACGAGCGGGCGCGCGCGGCCGCGCTGCGGGGCGTGGAGCTCAACCCGCCCGCGCTCTGAGCGCGTTCGCCGGGCCGCGGGCGGTCCCGCGGCACGCGGGCGCCCCTGCCGGAGGCACAGGAAAGCCTCGTACAGTGGGTTACATGGACAGGCCATCCACCGCGGCACGGGACGCCGCCGGGGAGCGCGCCGCCGCCGAGCCGCGCTGGCTCGACGACGAGGAGCAGCGCACCTGGCTCGCGTATGTACACGCCTCCACGCTCCTGGAGGACTCTCTCGACCGGCAGCTCCAGCGCGACGCGGGCATGCCCCATCTGTACTACGGGCTCCTGGTGCAGCTCTCGGCCGCGCCGCGCCGCCGGTTGCGGATGACGGAGCTCGCCCGCGGCTCCAAGATCACCAGGTCCCGGCTCTCGCACGCGATCGCGCGGCTTGAGCGCAGCGGCTGGGTGCGGCGCGAGGACTGCCCGACCGACAAGCGCGGGCAGTTCGCGATCCTGACCGAGGAGGGCCAGGAGGTGCTGCGGCAGACCGCGCCCGGACATGTCGAGGCGGTGCGCCAGGCGCTCTTCGACCGGCTCTCCCCGGAACAGCAGAAGTCCCTCGGCGAGATCATGCGGATCGTCGCCGAGGGACTTCAGCCGAAGGAGGCGGGGGCGGACCTGCCCTGGCTCCGCTAGGAGCGCCGGGCGGGCCCGCGCCGCCGGATCGTGCGGGGCGTCAGTGCGCCACCACCGGGATCTTCACCTCGTCCTCGACGCCGTCGCCGTCGCCGGAGGCCGACTGGCCGCCGTTCTGGGCGCCGGTGTTGATGAACACGGCGGCGATCACCGCGGACGCGGCGAGGATGCCGACCGCCCACCAGATGGCGGCGGTGTAGCCCTCCACCATGGACTGGGCCGCGAGCAGCTTCTGCGCCGCCGGGGTGGTCGCGGAGGCCGCGTGGTCCTCGATGTACGCCGTGGTCGCGGAGGCCGCGATGGTGTTCAGGAGGGCCGTGCCGATGGCGCCGCCGACCTGCTGCGAGGTGTTGACCATCGCGGAGGCGACACCGGCGTCACGCGGCTCGACGCCGTGCGTGGCGAGCGACATGGCGGGCATGAACGCCGTACCCATGCCGAGGCCGAGCAGCAGCTGCGCGGGCATGATCAGACCGGCGTACGAGGTGTCGACCTCCAGCTGCGTCAGGAGCAGCATGCCGACGGCGGCGACCAGGAAGCCCGGGGCCATCAGGTAGCGCGGGGGCACGCGGATCATCAGGCGGGTGCCGATCTGCGTGGAACCCGTGATCATGCCGACGATCATCGGCAGGAACGCGAAGCCCGTCTTGACCGGCGAGTAGCCCTTCACGATCTGCAGGTAGTACGTGAGGAACAGGAACAGGCCGAACATCGAGATGATCGCGAGGCCGAGCGACAGGTAGACGCCGCCGCGGTTGCGCTCGGTCAGCACGCGCAGCGGGAGCAGCGGGTTCTTGACCTTGGCTTCGGTGAGGACGAAGGCGGCGAGCAGCACGACGGACGCGACGAACATCGTGATGGTCACGCTGTCCGACCAGCCGTCGGACTCGGCCCGCGTGAAGCCGTAGACGAGCGCGACAAGACCGACCGTGGACAGCACGACGCCGGGGATGTCCAGCGGCGAGCGGTTGCGGCCGCCCTCGGGCTCACGGATCACGAAGTAGGCACCGGCGGCGGCGACGATCGCGAACGGGATGTTCACGAAGAACGTCCAGCGCCAGTTCAGGTACTCGGTGAGGAAGCCGCCGAGGATGAGGCCGACGGCGCCACCGCCACCGGCGATCGCACCGTAGATGCCGAACGCCTTGGCGCGCTCCTTGGCCTCGGTGAACATCACCGCGAGCAGGGAGAGCGCGGCGGGCGCGAGCAGCGCGCCGAACACGCCCTGGAGGGCGCGGGCGCCGAGCATCATGGCCTCGCCGGTCGCGGCGCCGCCGAGCGCGGAGGCCGCGGCGAAGCCGATGAGACCGGTGACGAAGGTGCGCTTACGGCCCCACAGGTCGGCGATGCGGCCGCCGAAGAGCAGCAGACCACCGAAGGCGAGGGCGTAGGCGGTGATGACCCACTGCTTGTTGCCCTCGGATATGCCGAGGTCCTCCTGGGCGGAGGGCAGCGCGATGTTCACGATGGTCGCGTCGAGGACGACCATCAGCTGGGCGAGCGCGATGAAGACGAGCGCCTTCCAGCGCTTTGGGTCGGGAGCGAGTGCTGTGACGGGTGATGCAGACATGGGTGGAGCCACCTAATGACGCAGGAGTGAACGAGGCGAGTGCTGATTCAGACGTAGTCGGCGAATGCTGAGTCAGGCGGTCGGTACAGACGTGGTTGCTTCAGGACGGACGTGGTTGCTTCAGGCGGGGTGACGGAGACATGAGACACCGGGCGGGCGGGAGGGCGCATGGGCCGCGGGTCGTGAGGACGGCTCGTCCTTTGGTCCCCGGTCCGTGGGCCGGGGACCTGGGATGCCGGGGCCCCGGGCGGTCGCGCGCCGGTCAGTCGGCCTTCTGGCGTAGCTCCTCCAAGGTCGCGGGGTGTCCCGGAAGCTGTGAGCGGGCCGGTGCCATGAGGCCGTCCAGGAACAGCTGGAGATGGCGGTGCACGAAGCGGTCGAAGTCCAGGAGGCAGCCGCTGGACCCCGGCAGCGGCCGGGTCAGCTGCGACAGGGCGATCATCACGTCGGCGACGCCGATGTCGCGGCGCAGCTGACCCGCCGCGGCGGCGCGGTCCATGAGCCCCTGCACCGCGCCCTCGACGCGCATGCGGGCCGCGTGCAGTTCGGGGTGCTCGGGGTCGAGGGCTTCGGAGACGATCGGGCACAGGGCGCCGATGCGCTCGTCCACCGCGGCGTGCGCGAAGCCGCGCAGTGCCTCGAAGGCGCTGTCCGGGTCCGCGTCGACGGCCTCGATCGCCTCCTCGGCGAGCAGCGAGACGCGGTCGGTGACGAAGAGCAGGACGTGGTGCACCAGTTCGCCGCGGTCGGGGAAGTGACGGTAGACCGTGGCGTTGCCGACGCCCGCGCGGCGCGCGATCTCGTCCAGCGGTACGTCGGGGCCGTGCTGCACGAACATCTCGCGTGCGGCGGCGACGATCCGCTCCCGGTTGCGCAGGGCGTCTGCCCGCGGACGCGGTGCGCTGCGCTGCGTGGCGGTGGCGGTGGACACGGCAGTTCTCCTCGAAGCGGTCAAAGGCCTCAGGTTCGCAGGGGCCCGGGTGGCGGGTCCAACGAATTTCCCGGCGGGAGCTGAGGTACGCGTTCCGGGGAGTGGATCCCCGTTTCGCGCGACACCGGTCTAAACGGGGAGACGCTCCCCGGTTATTTCCCGCCTTCCATGTGACCTGCATCACATGTCGAAGGAGGGCTGTCGGGCCGCGTCACACCCCCGGCCCCGCTCCCCCGGAACTTTCCGAGAAACCCACGATCGGTCGCGCTCAGCGCGCGCCCCCGCACCCTCCGGCACAGGGTGATCGCACAGGGCGCAGCCGGACCCGGCGGCTGCCGCGGAGCGGAAGGCCCACGCATGCAGCAGCCGACGTGGAAGGGCATAGGCCGGGGCCGCGGCACGGGGGCCCGGGGGCCGGGGCGGCCGCGCCGCCACCGGGCCGCCAGGGCCGTGGCCCTCGGCTCGGCCGCCGCGGTCGTGCTCGCCGTCACCACCTCCGCGAGCACCGGCCGCCTCCTCGCGGACACCCCGTCGGCCGCGGGCCCGGTCTCGCAGGCCCGGTCCACCGCGCTCGGCCCCTGCATGATCAGCGGCGAGCTCGGCGTCCAGATGTCGGAGGGCATCCCGACGGGCCCCGGCTACACCCGCTCCACCGGCACCGTGCGCGCCCTGAACCTGATGGTCGACTTCCCCGACGCCCCCGGCGAGGGCTCGGCGCTCGACCGGCTCGGGGAGTTCTTCCCGCAGACCTCCGACTGGTTCCGCACCAGCTCCTACGGCCGCCTCGACTACCGGCCCGAGGTGCCGGTGTCCGACTGGCTGCGGATGCCGAAGCCGTTCAAGAAGTACGGGATAGAGCGCGGCGCGCCCTTCGACCCGGGCTACCGCGACCTGGTCCGGGACATCGTGACCGCCGCCGACCCGGACGTGGACTTTCGCGCGTACGACCTGCTCAACGTCCTCATCACGCCGAACGCGGGCCCCTCCGCGCTCGACACCGTCCTGTCGGTGACCTTCGCGGGCAACCACGAGGCACCGGTGGCCGACGGCGTGCCGATCGCCAACGCCTCCTTCGTGTACAGCCGCCAGGACGACGGCTCGGGCAGCTACGACCAGACGGGCTACCGGGTCCTGCCGCACGAGAACGGCCACGTCTTCGGCCTGCCGGACCTGTACACGCGCGACGGCGGCGGCGCGGTCGGCCACTGGGACATCATGAGCGAGGACTGGGGCGCCAACAACGACCTGCTCGGCTGGCACAAGTGGAAGCTCGGCTGGCTCGACGACACCCAGGTCGACTGCGCCCCGTCGCGCGGCACCACGGAGCACCTGCTCACCCCGCTCGCCGGGCGCGGCGGCACGAAGCTGGTGTTCGTCCCCGCCGACGCGAAGACGGGGTACGCCGTGGAGCTGCGCACCCGCGCGGGCAACGACGAGGCGGTGTGCCGCCCCGGCGTGCTCGTGTACCGCGTGGACGCGGACGTCGACACCGGCCACGGCCCCATCGCGGTCACCGACGCGACCCGCGACAGCGGCGGCTGCACCCGCAGCCCGAACGTGCACGCGGAGCTGTCGGACGCGCCGTTCACCCTCGGCGAGACCTTCACGGACCGCAGGGCGGGAGTGAAGGTGAAGGTGGCGGGCGTGGACCTGGACGGCAACCACCGGATCCTGGTCACGCGCGACTGAGGCCCCGGACCCGCTCACGCCGCGAGGGCGGCACCCGGCACGGACAGGCGCACCTGCCGCAGGAACGCCGCGTTGCTGGGCGCCTTGCGCAGCTGGTCGAGCAGCGCCTCGGCCCCCTCGCGCCCGTCGCGGCGGCCGAGCGCCCGCCGCAGACCGCGCATGGCCGCCAACTCGCTCTCCGGTACGAGGAGTTCCTCGCGCCGGGTGCCGGAAGGGGTGACGTCGACGGCCGGGAAGACCCGGCGGTCGGCGAGCGTGCGGTCGAGGCGCAGCTCCATGTTCCCGGTGGACTTGAGCTCCTCGAAGTAGTACTCGTCGGCGCGCGAGCCCGTCTCCACCAGGACGGTGGCGAGCATGGTCAGGGAGCCGCCCTCCTCGGCGAGGCGCGCGGCGCCGAAGAGCCGCTTGGGCCCCTGCACGGAGGCCGCGTCGACGCCGCCGCTGAGGGTGCGGCCGCCGCTCGCCGCGGTGTTGTTGTACGCGCGGCACAGCCGGGTCAGCGAGTCGAAGAGCATGACGACGTCCTTGCCGTCCTCGACGAGCCGCTTGGCGCGCTCGACGGCGAGTTCGGCGAGGGTGACGTGTGCCTTGGGCCCCTTGTCGAAGGTGGAGGCGAGCACCTCGCCGCGCACGGCGCGGCGCATCTCGGTGACCTCTTCGGGCCGCTCGTCGAGCAGGACGACCATGACGTGGCACTCGGGGTGGTTGACGGCGACGGCGTCCGCGAGCTGGCGCAGCAGCACGGTCTTGCCGGTGCGCGGCGGGGCGACGATCAGGCCGCGCTGCCCCTTGCCGACGGGCGCCACCAGGTCGACGAGGCGCGGGGCGAGGGAGCCGCCCGGCGTCTCCAGGCGCAGCCGCTCGCGCGGGTGCAGCGGGGTGAGGTCGGCGAACCGGGGCCTGGCGCGCAGGCCTTGGGGCAGACGGCCGTTGACGCGGGTGACCTCGGCGAGGACACGGGGCCGCGGGCCGCAGGTGCCCTCGACGAAGTCGCCCGCCCGCAGGCCGAGCCGGCGGACGAGGGCGGCCGGGACGAGGACGTCGCCGGGCCCGGGCAGGCACCCCGCGGCGCGCAGCTGCCCGTCGACCTTCGCGATGTCCAGGACACCGCTGTGGATCCGCAGGCCGGCCGCGGGATCCGTGGGGATGGTGGTCTGAGTGGGGTTCATGGTGGTGGGTGGTCCTTTCGCGGAAGACGCGGGACGTGCGCGAGTGCGCGGAGAAGGCCGGTCGCGAGGGTCCGTGACACAGGGTGGCGACGGATCGTTGCCTCGTACGACGGCTTGATCGGAGTAAGAGTCCGGACCGGGCGAAGAGCGCACCGAGTCGGAGAACGAAGGCACGGCGCCCAGAGGGGGCGTACACACGTGCTGTTCGCACCGTAGCACACGACCTGGCGTGCACGGCCTGCCGCGCAGGGGATCTTGAGCTTCCGCACGCCGGTGACGCTGTGTGCGTGATCGCGTACGTTCGGTTTCCTCGCGGGTCGTGCTCGGCGGCCCCGGCAGGCAGGAGGACCGCTCATGCGTCGTATCGCCCTCGCCCTCGGCTCCGTCGTCGCGGCCGGAACGCTGGCCCTGGCGGTGCCGGGTTCCGCGCTCGCGGCCGAGGGGGTGCTGGTCGTACCCCGCGTCGGACTGCGGCGGCGCGCCCATCGAGGTCGTCGGCTCCCGGGCCTCCACGATCTCGGCGTTCGGCGCGAACGTATACATCCCCTGAAGGGTGATCGGACAGGCGGGCGGGGGTAACAGAGTGGAGCGTGCCAGCGCCCTCGGGGCGATCTCTTCAGGGAGGCCGAACGACCATGGCTGACAGCCGCGTTGTCCTCGTCACCGGCGGCGGTACCGGCATCGGCGCCGCCACCGCCCGCCAGTTGAGCGCCACCGGGCACCAGGTGGTCGTCTCCGGGCGGCGCCCGGAGCCGCTGCGCCAGGTCGCCGAGGAGACCGGCGCGCTCGCCCACCCCGCCGACGCGGCCGACCCCGAGGCCGTCGCCGGTCTCGTCGCGGCGGCCGTCGAGGCGTACGGACGGCTCGACGGCGTCGTCCTGAACGCCGGGACCGGCCGCCCGGGGGCCGTCGGCGACGTGACCCCCGAGGACTGGGAGACCGTTCTCACCACCAACCTCACCGGCCCCTTCCACCTGCTGCGCGCCGCGCTGCCGCACCTCCTTGAGACCCGTGGCTCGGTCGTCGCCGTCGCCTCGGTCTCCGCCCTTCGCAACGGCGTCGGCAACGCCGCGTACGCCACCTCCAAGGCGGCGCTCCTCCAGCTCTGCCGCTCCGTCGCCGTCGACTACGGGGCGCTGGGCGTGCGCGCCAACACCGTCTGCCCCAGCTGGGTGCGCACGGAGATGGCGGACCGGCGCATGGACATGTTCGCCCGGTCCGCCCGGCTCGGCACCGGCGAGGAGGGGCTCGACGCCGCGTACGAACAGGCGACGCGGCTGATCCCGGCGGGCCGCCCCGGCTCCCCGGAGGAGGTCGCCGAGGCGATCGCCTGGCTGCTCTCGCCCGCCGCGTCGTTCGTCAACGGCGCGACGCTCACGGTCGACGGCGGCGTGACGGCGGTCGACCCGGGCACGGTCGCCTTCGGTTTCGACATCTCGAGGCGGGACTAGCCGTCCGGCCGCGCACCCCGAGCAGCCCCGGGCACCTGGCCAAGTCCCTGTTCACAGGCCGTTAAGCAGTGCCGCTGACGGCCCATCACGACGTACGGTTCTGACATGCCCGAACTCCAGCGCCTGCGCGCAGACCACGCCCCGGCCCTGCTCGCCTTCGAGCGGGAGAACCGCGCCTACTTCGCCGCGTCGGTCCCGGACCGCGGTGACGCCTACTTCGCCGCGTTCGACGAGCGCCACCGCGCGCTGCTCGCCGAGCAGGAGACGGGGGCCTGCCACTTCCACGTCGTGGTCGGCGGCGACGGCGAGATCCTCGGGCGGGTCAACCTGGTGGACGTGGCGGGCGGTTCGGCCGAGCTCGGCTACCGCATCGCCAAGAAGGCCACCTCCCAGGGGCTCGCCACATCGGTGGTGCGGCAGGTGTGCGTCCTCGCCGCCGCCGAGTACGGCCTGACGTCGCTGCGCGCCGAGACCACCACCGACAACCCCGGCTCGCAGGCCGTGCTCGCCCGCACCGGCTTCGTGCCCGCCGGGGAGATCGTCCTCGACGACCGCCCCGGGGTCCGCTACGTCCGCGACCTGACCGGCCCGGACGTCCGTCCGGCGGCTACAGGAAGCTGACGTTCTGCGCGAGCGCGAGCCCGCCCGAGTAGTTGACGGTGTTCGTGGCGGACCGCATGTACGCGCGCCAGGCGTCGGACCCCGACTCGCGCCCGCCGCCGGTCTCCTTCTCGCCGCCGAAGGCCCCGCCGATCTCCGCGCCCGACGTGCCGATGTTGACGTTCACGATGCCGCAGTCGGAGCCCTCGGCCGACAGGAACAGCTCGGCCTCGCGCTGGTCACGCGTGAAGACGCTCGACGAGAGCCCCTGCGGCACGTCGTTGTGCAGCGCGATCGCCTCGTCGAAGTCGCCGTACGTCAGCACGTAGAGGATCGGCGCGAAGGTCTCCTCGCGCACCACCCCGGTCTGCGTGCCGACGCGCATCACGACGGGTTCCACGTACGCCGCGTCGGGCGCGATGTCGGCGAGGCGGCGCTGACCGCCCGCGAGGACCTTGCCGCCCTCGGCCTGGGCCCGGCCGACGGCCTCCTGCATACGGTCGAGGGCGGGCAGCGAGACCAGCGGCCCCACCAGCGTCGACGCGTCGAAGGGGTCCCCGACGGGCAGCTTCCGGTACGCGCCCGCGAGCCGCCCCACCAGCGCGTCCACGACGTCCTCGTGCACGATGAGGCGGCGAAGGGTCGTGCACCGCTGCCCCGCCGTGCCCGCCGCGGCGAACACCACGCTCCGCACGGCCAGGTCGAGGTCCGCCGAGGGCGCGACGACGGCCGCGTTGTTGCCGCCGAGTTCGAGCAGCGAGCGCCCGAAGCGGGCGGCGACCCGCGGCCCCACCTCGCGCCCCATGCGCGTGGACCCGGTGGCGCTGACGAGCGCCACCCGCGGATGGTCCACGAGCCGCTCCCCCACGGCCCGGCCGCCGAGCAGCAGCCGGTGCACGCCGGCCGGGGCGCCCACGTCGTCGGCGGCCCGGTCGAGCAGCCGCGCGCACGCGAGCGAGACCAGCGGCGTCAGCTCGGACGGCTTCCACACCACGGTGTCGCCGCAGGCCAGGGCGACGGCGGTGTTCCAGGACCAGACGGCGGCCGGGAAGTTGAACGCGGAGATCACACCGACGACCCCGAGCGGATGCCAGGTCTCCGCGAGCCGGTGCCCCGGGCGCTCGGACGCGATGGTCCGCCCGTACAGCTGGCGCGAGAGGCCCACCGCGAAGTCGCAGACGTCGATCATCTCCTGCACCTCGCCGAGCGCCTCCGAGCGGATCTTGCCCGCCTCGACGGTGATCAGATCGGCGACGTCCTCCTTGTGCTCCCGCAGCAACTCGCCCAGGCGCCGCACCAGTTCCCCCCGGCGCGGCGGCGGAACCGCCCGCCACTCCAGGAACGCCTCGTGCGCGGCGGCGACGGCCTCCTCGACGGCCTCCGGCGCGGCCGCGGCGAGCGCGAACAAGCCCTCACCGGTGATCGGCGTACGGGCCTGGATCCCCCGTCCTTCGGGAATCTCGGCCCCGACGCGGGAGAGGGCGTCGTGGGCGCGACGGCGGAGGGTGTCGGTGGCGGGGAGGGTGGGCGGCACGGAAGTCTCCTTCGGAGAGGGGCGGAGGGACAGAATCAGCCCGTCCGGCGTTTGAGGACGAGCGCGCAGCGCGATGCGGGGGTCTAGGGGGCGCAGCCCCCAGCCGGGACGCCGAGGCCGGGGATGCGGAGCTCCTGGGCAACCACGTCCAGAGAGGCCCGCTCCTGGGCCGCGTACAGGGCGAAGGGGTCGAGGACCTCGCGCCCCACGGCCCCCGACAGCCAGGCGCTGTCATACGCGGCCCCCGCGACGGCGTCGTCCCGGACCCCCGCCTCCTCCAGGTTCGACTGGAAGATCCCGGCGGCGGACCGGGGCAGGAAGTCCTCGTACACGAGGGGCGCGGCCCGCACCCAGCCGCCGTCGAGGAGCCCGTCCAGGCTCGCGGGCGGCGCGGCGCCGTCGCGGGGCCTGTCCGCCACCACGTGGTACGTGAAGTGGCCGAGCCCCCGCGCGGCCAGGTCGCGCTCGGTGCGGGGCAGCAGGGCCGCCCACAGCTCGCGGGCGGTCGCCGTGCGCTCGGCCGGGGTGGCCGGTCGGCGCGCGTCGACCCGGGCGAGGAGGTCGTCGTAGAGGGCGCGCCCCGCCCGCGTGAGGGCGATCCCGCGCGCCTCCACCTCCCCGAACCGCACCCGCAGCGCCCCGCTGACGACGCTGCCGTCGGCGAGGCGCAGCGCGCGCGGCTCGTCGAGCGCCCGGAACGAGGTCTGGCGCAGCAGCACGTCGGGCCCGTCCCAGGCGGGCGGCCCCTGCACGGTGTCGATCATCCGGACGCCGCGCGCGGTCATCCGGCGGTACAGCTCGTCGATGTCGAGGACGCGGGGCGTGAGGTGGTTGATGTGGGTGCTGCGCACGCCGCCGATGTCGGCGGCCACGGCGGAGACCCGCGCCAGCTCCTCGTACCACGCCTTGTCGATCGGTTCGGCGGACAACTCGAAGGCGGCGACGGCGAGTTCGAGGAACCGCTCGGCCGCGGCGGCGGGCAGCCCGCCCTCGGCCGCGGCCCGGTCGGCGAGCGCGAGCAGCTCCGGCGGGAACAGCTCGCGCGCGGCGAGGAAGTCCTCAAGGCGCCGCCGCAGCCCGTCGTCGAAGAACCGCGGGTCGGCGGGGGTGAGGAGCGAGGTGAACACCCGGAACGGATTCCGGGCCAGCTCGTCCCCGTCGACGGGCCGGAAGGCGGTGGACACCACGGGCACGGCGCTGGCGGCGGCCTCGCGCAGGTCGTAGAAGCCGACGGGCCGCATCCCGAGCGCCCCGAAGATCCGCGCCACCTGGCCCAGCTCTGCCGGGGTCCCGACGCGGATCGCGCCGTGCCGCTCGGCCGTGACCCGGCCGATGGACCCGAGCCGCTCGGCGTCGGCGCCGCGCTCGCGCAGGACGTCCTCGTTCACCTCGCGGGACACGTCGACGAGGGTGGTGTACGCGGGCACTTCGCGCCCGTACATGTCGGAGAGACGCGCGGCGAAGGCGGCGCGGAGCTGCCAGGGGGCGTACGGGGAGGTCATGGGGGCTCCTCTCGGCGGGACCGGGCGGGCGGGGGGGCCGGGCGGGCGGGGGGGGCCGGGCGGGCGGGGGGGGCCGGGCGGGCGCGGGGTGACCGTCACACCACGTGGGCCTCCGGTCTGCCGCCCACGCCCACCCGGAACCGCTCGGCGCTCAGGGACGACACGTCCACGACCGGCTCGCGCTCCAGAAACAGATCGCGCACGACCTCGCCGACGGCCGGGGCCTGGAGGAATCCGTGCCCGGAGAACCCGGTGGCGTACAGGAAGTTGGGCACGTCGCGGGAGCGCCCGACGAGGGCGTTGCGGTCGGGCGTGACCTCGTAGAGCCCGGCCCAGCCGCCCACGACGTCCAGGCCCGCGAGCGCGGGCGCCCGCCGCCGCATCGCGTCCCGGAACAGCTCCACCCACTCCTCGGTCCACGTCGTGTCGAAACCTTCCGGCTGCCCCGGATCGGCGAGCCCGAACAGCAGCCCGCCGCGGTCGCCGTTGTGGAAGTACGCCGTGGAGGAGAAGTCGATGGTGAACGGGGTGCGGGGCGGGGGCGGCACGAGCGGCGCCGAGAACGCGATCTGCCGCCGCAGCGGCCGCACCGGCAGCGGCACCCCCGCCATCTCCCCGACGCCCGCGGACCAGGCGCCCGCGGCACACACCACGGCGTCGCAGGCGATCGCCCCGCGGTCGGTCCGCACGGCGGTGACGCGCCCGCCGGTCACGTCCATCCCGGTCACGGCGGTCTCCGTGACGAAGGAGACCCCTGCCGCGGCGGCGGCCCCCGCGTACCCGGCGACGACGGCTCCCGGCCGGGCGTGCCCGTCGTCGGGCGAGTGCGCGGCGGCGAGCAGCCCGTCGGTCCGTACGTACGGACACAGCTCGCGGGCCTCGTCCGGCCCGACGATCCGGCCGCGCACCCCCATCTCCGTCTGCGCCGCGACGCTCTCCTCGAACGCGGCGACGTCCTCAGCCCGGTCGAGCAGGAACAGGTACCCGACCCGCTCCAGGCCGATGTCGCCGCCCGGCCGCGCCGCGAAGTCGCCGTAGGCCCGCAGGCTCCGCGCGCCCAGGGCGATGTTCACCGGGTCGGAGAACTGCGCCCGCACCCCGCCGATCGGCTTGCCCGAACTCCCCCGGCCGAGCGCGCCCCGCTCCACGACCACGACGTCCCGGACCCCCGCCTCGGCGAGGTGAAAGGCCACCGAGACCCCCATGACCCCGCCACCGACGACCACGACACGGGACGACCGAGCCTGCGCCACAGAGACCAACCCCTTCCGCCGGGAAGTGTCCGGAGTTGCCATCGTGACGCACACGGACAGTTGAGGTCCATCAACAGTCCGTACGTACGACCGTTTACGCCACCCGCCCACGACGACAGGACCCCACCCACACCCGGCCGCCTCCGCCCCCTCATCGGATACCCTGTCCAGAGCCGCCCTCACGGACGGCACGCCTTCGTAGCTCAGGGGATAGAGCACCGCTCTCCTAAAGCGGGTGTCGCAGGTTCGAATCCTGCCGGGGGCACCAGCTTGCGCAGCAGGCCAGCGAGTCGAGAGGCCTCCCGTTCATTCGAACGGGAGGCCTCCTCTGTTCGCGGATGCCGCTCGACCCCATGCCCGCCCGGGTTGCGGCCGGCGTGCCCGCCCTCGTCGACGTCCTCGGCGTACCGCTGTCCGGACGCCCTGCTGCGGGCACCTGCGGGCAGCGCAGGCAGGTGATGCCGTGGTCGTACCAGTCGAGGTAGGCCGCCAGGACCCGGGTCTGGACGGTGTGGCAGGGCGTGCAGGCGCGCGGGCGGCCGTCAGGGCTGGGGGCGATGCCTTCGCCGGGCGGCAGACAGCGCGCGGGGGCATCACACGCATGCGGCCCCGGAGGGCAGTTGCGTGTGCTCGCGCAGCGGTGTGGACTCCCGGCATGACGAAGCCGGTTCTCTACTTGATCGCCTGCGCCGCAGGTCCGACCCAGTACATCGATCGTGGAGTCCGCTGTGTGCAGGCCGCAGGGTGGGAGGCGTGTGTGATCCTCACGCCCTCTGCGGCCCGGTGGTGGGAAGGCCGCCTCGACGAGCTGGCGGAACTGACCGGGCACCGGGTGCGCTCGCAGTACAAACTTCCTGGTGAAAGCGATGCACTGCCTAACTGGCTCTAACAAAAGCGGGTTGATCATGTGACTGTCGACTTGATCGCTCGTTGATGTGGGCATGGGGAAGCGTCAGTCGCGGCCGTGGATCGTGTCGGACGAACTGTGGTCGCTCATCGAGCCGTTGCTGCCCGAGCCGCCGCCGAAGCAGGTGGAGGGACGGCCTCGAGTGCCCGACCGGCAGGCCCTGTGCGGCATCCTGTTCGTCCTGCACACCGGCATCCAGTGGGAGTACTTGCCCCAGGAGCTCGGCTTCGGCTCGGGCATGACCTGCTGGCGCCGCCTGGCGGCCTGGAACGAGGCCGGCGTCTGGGACCAGCTGCACCAGCTGCTGCTGAACAAGCTGCGGTCGAAGAACCAGCTGGACTGGTCGCGGGCGGTGATCGACTCCTCCCACGTCCGGGCCGCACGCAGGGGCCCAAAAGCGGACCCAGTCCGGTCGACCGCGCACGCCCGGGCAGCAAGCACCACGTCCTCACCGACGGGCAGGGCATCCCGCTCGCAGTGTCGCTGACCGGCGGGAACCGCAACGACGTCACCCAACTCCTGCCGCTGTTGGACAAGATCCCAGCGGTCGCGGGAGTCGTCGGCCGGCCACGTCGGCGGCCCGACATGCTCTTCGCGGACCGCGGCTACGACCACGACAAGTACCGTCGGCTCCTTCGACAACGCGGGATCCGGCCGGCGATCGCTGAGCGGGGACAGCCGCACGGCACCGGTCTGGGCACCTTCCGTTGGGTTGTCGAGCGGACGATCTCCTGGCTGCACGGCTTCCGCCGCCTGCGGATCCGCTGGGAACGACGCGACGACATTCATGAGGCATTCCTTGGACTCGCCGTCTGCCTGATCACCCATCGGCACGTCCAGAGGCTTTGTTAGGGCCAGTAAGGCGGACGCCATGCTCGTGGCGCCGCTGTCCTGCACGAGCCTGAACAAGTGGGGCGCGGGCATCGCGGACACGCTGGCCCTCGGCCTTGTGTCCGAAGGCGTCCACATGGGAGTGCCCGTCGCGGCCATGCCGTACTTCAACCAGGCGCAGGGCGCGCAGCCAGCGGTGGCGAACAGCGTCGCGGCGTTGCGGAAGCAGGGCGTGCGGTACCTCGACGGTCCCGACGGATACGAGCCGCACCCGCCGAAGCAGGGGAACCCGGAGGGTTTCCCCTGGGGCGCGGCCGTCGCCGCGCTGCCCCTGCGCCCGCAGCACTGAGGCGCGAAAGCTCGTGGCGGCCTGTCCGTGCTGCCCTCTACGTTGGCAGGCCTGTCCTCCAACCCCGCCCCCGGGCCGCCTCGCGCCCCACCGCGGCCGTGGGCGGGGACATCCGCGCCCTCTGGGGGGGAACGGCGGGTCGCCATCTGGATCGGCACCCGTGCCAAAGGGCGCTGGACCGGCAACGGCCCCTGTTCCGCGCGGAGCAGGGGCAGTTGCGTGTGATCGACACCGCGAGGTGGGGTGGCGGTATGACCTCACGGACCCTGTACCTGTTCGGCTCGGCTGCGCCTCCGGTGTTTGACGTGGCCAAGGTGATCGAAGCGGCACAGGCGGACGGGTGGGACGTCTGCCTCGGTCTGACACCGACGGCGGCCCGCTGGCTCGACGAGAGCCTGAACGGGCTGGCCGCTCTCACCGGGAACCCGGTGCGCAGCGACTACAAGCTGCCGGGGCAGCCCGACGCTTGGCCCAAAGCTGACGTGATCCTCTTCGCCCCGGCGACGTTCAACAGCATCAACTCCTGCGCACTCGGCCTCACTCAGAACTTCGTCGTGGGCGTCGTCGCCGAGGGCATCGGCAAGAGCATCCCGACGGTGGTGATGCCGTGCGTGAACGCCGCGTACGCGCAGCACCGTCAGCTCAACCGCAGCATCACGGAACTGCGCGAGCAAGGCATCACCGTCCTGTACGGCGAGGGTGGCTTCGTCCCCAACCCGCCTGGCTCCGGGAAGCCGACGGCTTACCCCTGGGACACCGCGCTGGCGACCGTGCGGCAGCTGTCCGAAGGGGCGTAACTCTCCTTCGGCACGGGCCCGTACTAACGGCGGGTCGACCGGGCCCGGGTGGCGCGACGGGCACCGTCCCCGCCCAGGGAACAGCAGGCAGGCCAAGGCGGGGGCGCGGGCTCAGTCGGATGTGCGGGGTGCGGTGTCCGGCTCGTAGCTCATTCCCTGTTCGTACGACATGGCGCGACCCGCCTCGTAGGAGTACTCGTAGGCCGGGTCACCGATCTTGTCGCGGATGACGCGTTCACAGGCTCGGCGGGCGGCGATCAAGTCCGGGGAGCTCAGTTGGGCGCGGCCGCCGGCGCGGTCCCACAGGCGCTGGGCGATGCCGAGGAGTTCGGCCGCCCGGTGCGCCTCGCCCGCGGCGACGATGGCGGATGCCAGGGTGTCGAGGGCCAGGGCCGCGAGGCCGCCGGCGCTGCGCAGCAGGCGGTGCGCGGCAACGGCCCGGGCGGCGTTGCGGACCCCCGCGGCGGTGTCGCCCTGGGCGAGGTCCAGCTTCGCCACGATCACGTCGGAGGTCGAGCGCGTCCAGTGCTCGCCCCGCCGGGCGCACTCGGCGCGGACCTCTTCCGACACCGCGCGGGCCGCTTCGTAGTCGCCGCTCATGAGGTGCGCGTACGCCAAGGCGCCGATCATCTGGATCTGTGCCGAACCGAGCCAGTCGTCCCGGACGCGGAGGCGGGCGGCGACGGACATGAGGCCGACCGCCTCGGCCGACCGGCCGCGCAGGGCGAGCTGGCTGCCCGTGAGGTAGGCGGAGACGGAGAGGGCGACCGGGTCCGCCTGCTGCCGTGCCACGTCGGTGAACCGCCGCCCGTGTTCGGCGGCGGCGTCCATGTCGCCCTGCATGATCGCTCCGGCGCCACGCGTCCACAGGGCCCGCAGGAGGTCGGGCCCCGGAGCCGGATCGGCGGCGAGCGCCCGGTCGAGACACCGGTTCGCGTCGCGCACGTGGCCGCAGTGCCGCCACAGGAAGCCCACGGTGCCCGCGATCTCCAGGGCGGCCCGCCGGTCGGGCCGGTCGAGGGACCAGTCCACCGCGGCGCGCAGGTTGGCGTGGTCGGTCAGCACGCGTTCGCACCAGTGCACCTGGCGGCCGGTGTTCCACTCGGCGCAGCCGTCGCGGGCCAGGCGCCGGTAGTACTCGCGATGGCGCAGCCGGACGGCGTCCTCCTCGCCCAACTCCCCCAGCCAGTCCGCGCCGTACTCGCGCACCGTGTCGAGCATCCGGAAGCGGTCCGTGCCGGTGCGCCGGTCGCGCTGCACGATGGACTGGGCGGCGAGCTCGTCCAGCAGGACGGGCACCTGTCCGGCCGCCAGCGGTCCCCCGGCACACACCTCCTGGGCGGCCTCGGCGCCGAAGCCGCCGGTGAACACCGAGAGCCGGGCCCACAGCAGCCGCTCCAGCGGAGCGCACAGCTCGTGGCTCCAGCCGATGGTGGTGCGCAGGGCCTGGTGGCGCGACGGGTCCTCGGTGCCGTCGTCCGAGGCCAGCAGGGCGAGGCGGTGGTCCGTCCGCGTCCCGAGGTGGTTGTCGAGGTCGGTGAGCGACAGGGTGGAAAGCCGGGCCGCAGCCAGTTCGACGGCCAGCGGAACGCCGTCCAGGTACTGGCAGACGGAGACCGCCACCGGCCGGGTGGCCTCGTCGAGTACGAAGCCGGGGCGCACGGCGGCCGCACGGTCGGCGAACAGGGTCACCGCGTCGTCCCGCGCCGCCGTACCCGACTCGTCCACCGGCAGCGGCTCGACCTCAAGGCACCGCTCCCCGGACAGCCCGAGCCGTCGGCGGCTGGTGGCCAGGATGTCCACGTGCGGCGCGAGCCGCAGCGCATCGACGAAGGAGGCGCAGTCCTCCAGCAGGTGTTCGCACGAGTCGAGCACCAGCAGCAGTCGCTTGTCCGCGATCCACGCGGCCAGCGCCTCCTCCGCCGGGCGCGTCGTCTGATCGGCCACCCGCAGTGCCTCCATCACCACGAGCCCCAGCACGCTGGGCCCGGTCAGCCCGATGCCGTGCAGGGGCGACAGCTCCACCAGCCACACACCGTCCGGGTAGGCGGCCCGCATCCCGTGCGCGGCCCGTAGCGCAAGCCGTGTCTTGCCGACCCCTCCCGGCCCCAGGAGGGTCACAAGACGGCGTCCGCCGTCCCTGCTCCGCGGCACCCCGCCGCCCCCGGTCGTGAGGCCGTCCGGCCACAACATGCCGTCGAGCCGGGCGAGTTCGTCCTGCCTCCCGACGAAGCTGCCGGCCTCCCGCGGCAGGTTCCCCGACCACTCGCCCGTCTCCGTCTCTCCCGGCACGCCGTGTGACACGGTGCTCCCTCCCCGTTCCCGCTGTTCCCGCTCCTGTGCGAACCCGGCTCAGTCTGCTCCAGCGGCGCACCCGCGGGGCAGGCACCGGGAACGGGGACAGAAACACGGCGTCGCCTTGCCCTCCCTGTTCACTTCGAGGCAGGTGGCGACCGGTTCGCCGGCATTCACGACCGGTGGAGTCGCAGAGCGCGCAACCCGCACCACGGAGCGCGGAGCGCACACCACGGAGCGTGACCGCCGACCCGCTCCGGCGAACGGGCGGCGCGCCCCGGCGGCCATCCGGGCGCCTCCGATGGACCGGTTGTGTGGGGGCTGGGGGTGCGGAATGGTGCCCGCCAATCGACGGCATCTTCGCCGACAAGCACGAGGAGGTCCACCCATGACCAGACTCTTCTCACTCTCCGGACGCCGGCAGGGCCCGCACTCCGGACGCCGGCAGGGCCCGCTCTTCGGACGCCGCCCGGCGCGGAAGGCCCACCTGGCGGCCCTGTCCGCGCTGACCGTGGGTCTGATGATGACCATGGCGCCCACCGCCGCGGCCGCGCCCGGTGACCTGGACACCGGTTTCGGCACCGGCGGCAAGGTCACCACCGACTTCGGCGCCACCCCGTCGGAGCCCGAGATCGGCAACGACCTGCTCCGCACGTCCAACGGCTCCCTGTTCGTCGTCGGACGAGCGGGCTTCGGCACCCCCGGCGTCGGCCCGAGCGATTTCGGCGTCGCCAAGTACACCTCCAGCGGTGCGTTGGACACCGGCTTCAGCGGCGACGGCAAGGTCACCACCGGCTTCGGCGACACCCTGTCGATGGCCCGGTCGGTCATCGAGGGCGGCAACGGCAAGATCCTGGTGGGCGGGTTCACCGGAGGGGAGCAGATAGCCGACCTGGCGCTGGCGAGGTACAACTCCGACGGCACCCTCGACACCTCCTTCAGCGGCGACGGCAAGGTCACCACCGACCTGTCCGGCGGGCTCGGCGACGGCATCCGCGGCCTGAGCCTGACGAGCGGCGGCAAGATCCTCGCGGCCGGGGCGGCCGGGGCGGACTCCTTCATCGCCCGCTACAACTCCGACGGCAGCCTGGACACCGGCTTCGGCGGCGGCGACGGCCACATCGTCACGGACTTCGGCACCGGCGACCACCTGTTCTCGCTGGAGGAGCTGTCCAGCGGGAAGCTGATCGCGGCCGGCAGCGCCAACAGCGACTTCCTGCTGGTGAGGTACAACTCCGACGGCACCCTCGACACCTCCTTCAGCGGCGACGGCAAGGTCAGCACCGACTTCAACGGCCTCTCCGACCTCGCGTTCGGCTTCAGCCAGGCGCCCGGCGGCGACTACGTGATCGCGGGCGCGGTCGACGCTCCCGAGCCGTTCGGCGTCGCGGGCCCCATCAAGTCCGGCGTGGTCCGCTACAACTCCGACGGCAGCCTGGACACCGGGTTCAGCGGCGACGGCAAGGTCACCACGGACGTGGACACCTTGCGGGCGGACGAGGCGCGCGACGTCGCGGTGGACAGCGACGGCAAGATCGTGATCGCCGGTCTGACCGGCGAATCCGTCGTGTTCCCCGTCGATCCCGTCGACGGGGACGCCCTCGTCATCCGCTACAACTCCAACGGCACCCTGGACACCGGGTTCAGCGAGGACGGCATCGTCACCCTCGACCACTCCGGCGGGGCCGATGTCGCGCGCGGCATCGCACTGACCGGCAACGACGACATCGTCATCGCCGGCGGCGCGACGTCGAGCGGCACCGGGCTCGACTTCGCCCTGGCCAAGCTCCAGGGGTAGGGGGCCACAGAGGACGGCAGCGGTGATCCGGGGCGGCGGCCCCGGATCACCGCCGTCCCTTGTCCACAACCGGTCGCCGTGGGAGGCGGCCTCGCGAAGCGGGGACGCGGGCATGCCGCGCCACGGCCCTCCCTCACGGGTATCCTCCCCGGCTCAAGGCCCGGGCCGCGCACGTCACGAGGGGCCCCCTTCTTCGAGCAAGGCGCTCACATGACCGCACCACGGCGAAAACATCCGACCACCTCCCGGCCCGCTCCGGTCGACCGGACCTGCCCGGCGGGACGTTGGACCAGAGTGGCCGTCCTCTGCCGCGGACTCACGAGACGCACGGGGAGGCGAGGGCCGCACATGGCGCTCAGGGCAGTCGGGCGGTGGTGGCGGAAGACGACCACGCGGAGCAGGCGCGGCCGGGGCGGACCGGTGCTCGCGCTGGGGGTGAGTGTCCTGCTCACCGTCCTCAGCGTGCTCGGCAGTCGGCAGCCGGGAGTCGCTGTCCTGGTCATCGGTCCCGTGCTGGCCTGCGCCCGCCTGGACGCACGGCGCACGGCGGCGGTGGCGGCCGCGGCGCTGTCGCTCGCTCTCGGAGCGGGCGCCGCGAACGGCGTCATAACGACTCCGGGTTTCGGAATCGAGTTCCTCGTCCTGTTGGTCGGCGGCGCTCTGGCCGTCCGCGACGCCGCCCGGCACACGGCCGACGCGGCCGCGCTGGCCCGGGCCACCGACGTCGCGCAGGCGTCACAGGACGCGATCCTGCGGCCCATGTCGGTGGAGCTCGACGGCATCGAGGTGTGCGCCCGCAACCGCTGCGCCGTGCCGGGGGCGTCGGTGTGCGGGGACCTGTACGACGTCGTCCACACCCCGTACGGAGTGCGCCTGCTCATCGGGGACGTACGCGGCCACGACCTGGACGCCCTGCGGACCACCGCGGCGACCATCGGGGCCTTCAAGGACCTCGCCTACCTCACCCCCGGCCTCGCCGACCTGGCGACCGCCATGGACGCCAGGCTCACCCCGGAACTGAAGGCGGAGGACTTCGTCACCGCCGTACTCGCCGAGTTCGCCCCGGGGGAGGTCCGCATCGTCAACTGCGGTCACCCCGCGCCCGTACGGGCGGGCAAGCAGGTCCGGTTGCTGGAACCAATGGAGCCGGCGCCCCCCTTGGGTCTGCATCCGAAGCCGCGGCTGTGCCGCTTCTACCTCACGAGCGGGGACCGGCTGCTGTTCTACACCGACGGCCTGAGCGAGGCGCGCGACGCCGACGGCGCCGACTTCCCGCTCCTGGAACGGGTCGGTGACGCACTGGCCGCGCTCTCCCCCTCCGACGCGCTCGACACGCTGTACGCCATGGTGGCCACGCACACGGGCCGCGCGCCGACCGACGACATCGCGCTCGCCCTGTGCCGGCCGACCAGCGTGATCGCCCCCGCGACCGCCGCCCGGCCCTCGGCCCCCGCGGCACGCAGGGAGTCGTAGCCGGCCGTCGGCGCGGGGCGTTCCCGAGGGGGCTCCCGGGCCAGGAACACTTACGGTGACGTTTACGCAGCTCAAAGCCTTGACCGCAAGGGTCCGGGCCGGGTGGCGGAGCGGGCCCCGGCCCAGGGGCTGTTGCGTGTGATCGACTCCGCGGGGTGGGATACCCGCATGACCCCTCCGACTCTGTA
The DNA here is from genome assembly GCF_008704795.1 of Streptomyces spectabilis. Taxonomy (NCBI): domain Bacteria; kingdom Bacillati; phylum Actinomycetota; class Actinomycetes; order Kitasatosporales; family Streptomycetaceae; genus Streptomyces; species Streptomyces spectabilis. Next base: position 4,387,560 of record NZ_CP023690.1, read on the forward strand.
CTTGTTCGGCTCCGCCGCGCCTCCGCTCTTCGACGTGGCGAAGGTGATCGAGGCGGCGCAGTCCGACGGGTGGGACGTCTGCCTCGGCCTCACACCGACGGCGGGCCGCTGGCTGCGCGAGAGCCTCGACGGACTCGCCGTGCTCACCGGGCACCCCGTGCGCAGCGAGTACGGGCTTCCCGGCGAGGTGGACCCCTGGCCCGCGGCGGACGCGATCCTCTTCGCCCCCGCGACGTTCGACAGCCTCAACTCGTGGGCGCTGGGGCTGTCCCAGGACTTCGTGATCGGCGTCGTGGCCGAGGCCATCGGCAAGGGCGTCCCCACGGTGACGGTGCCGTGCCTGACCGCCGCCCTCGCCCGGCACCGGCAACTGGACCGCAGCGTCACCGAGTTGCGGGAGCAGGGCGTCGGCGTCCTGTACGGCGAGGGCGGCTTCGTCCCCGGCGCGGACGCGGACTACCCGTGGGACGCCGCGCTGGCCGCCGTGCGGCAGACCCTGACCGGCCCGGCGTGAGCGTGACCGGGCCGCGGCCGCGGCTGATCGCCGACGTACTGGAAGCGGGGGCCTCGTACCCCCTCGCCCTCGCCGGGTGCTGGGCCGCGCGGGAGCACGGGCTCCTCGAACTCCCCTGTAGCAGGCTCGGCTTCGCCACCGAGAGCCCCGAGCCGATGGCCGGGATCGTCGCCCTGGTGCGTACGGGCGTGGAGGCGCGGGGATGGCACGCCCAGGTCCGGGAGAGCGACCCGCTGTCCGCCCGGGTCGTGGTCGGCGCCCCGGACACCGGCGGCGCGTACGACGTCGACCTCGTCAAGGAAGCCCTCTGGCAGCCGCCCGTGCCGGGTGAGCACGGCCTCGTCCTCTCCCTTCAGGACACGGTCGGCACGCGGGTCCGCGCCCTCGCCGACCGCGGCCTCGCCCGCGACCTCGTCGGCGTCCGGGCGGCCGCGGACCGCTGGAGCCGCGCCGAACTGGAGGAGCTCGGCCGCCGCCACGCCCGCGACGCCTTCGACCTCACCGACCTCCTCGCCCGCCTGGGCGGCGCGGAGTGGATCGACGACGGGGAGTTCGCCGCCTGCGGCCTCGACGGCCGGGCCGTCGACGACCTGCGCCGCTGGGCCCAGGAATGGGCGGACGACATCACCGAAAGACTCCAGGAACTGGCCGCCCCGGAGGACACGTGAAGGGAACGGAGCCGGCATGACCGTGGTCATCGGGCTGCTCGGCGTGGTGCTGGGCGGACTTCTCGGCGCCGTCGGCAGCTACGTGACGACCCGGTCCGGGCTGCTGATGCAGCTGGAGCACGCGTACGACGTGACGCTGCGCGACCGGCGCCTCGACCGGTACGAGCGGCTGTTCCACGTCTCCCGATGCGTCCCGCGGTACTGGCCCGAAGGGGAGGAGCCCTCACGCGCCGACCTCGTGCGCTTCCGCAAGGAGTTCCACGACTGGTACTTCGGCGAGGAGGCGGGCGGCATGTACCTCACGCCCGCCGCCAAGGAGCTGTATCTCGCGCTGCAGAACGCGCTGTTCGACGGCATCGGGACGGGCACAGCGGCGGACACGGAGGAGGCCGGGGACTCCCCCGTGTCCGCCGCGGACTCCGAGGCCGTCCGGCGGTGCGCCAGTGAGCTGCGGCACCAGCTCGTCGAGGACGTCGGGGTCGCGCAGCCGCCCCGGATGCGGTGGGCCCGGGTCGGGCGGACCGAGGCTCCGGGAGGCCGCGCCTCCTAGCCGGGTGTCAGGTGGCCAAGGGACTCGCCCGGGGGCGGTCCGGGGACGGGGTCGTGGGCGGGGTCGGGTAGGTGGCCGGGGCCGCGGATTCCTTGGTGAGGGCCGTGGCGACGTGCTGGGCGAGGAGCGGGTCCGCGGGCAGGACGTGGGACGCGAACCACCGGGCGGCCTTCGGATCGGGGGACGGCTCGACGAACTCCGCGCCCGCGTAGTCGTCGAGCGGCGGGTCGTAGATGTAGCCGCACACCACGCCGCGCCGTACGAGGCGGTCGACGAGGGCGTCGCGGTCGCGGACCAGGAGGGGCGTCCGGAAGAGCGCCGGAGGGCCGTCGTCGGTGGCCCGGGCGCGGAGTTCCGGCGTGGCCCAGATGGTGCCCGAGAGCTCGGCGACCCCCGCCCTGCGCCGGGTGAGGTCCGCGTCGAGCCCGGCCATGCGCAGGCTCAACTGGCCCCGCACCAGGGCCCCGTGGCGGGCCCGGTAGCCGTGCAGGTCCACGCGGACCCACGGCTCGTACGCGGACAGGTTCGGGGCCCGGTGCGCGCAGCCGGAGAGGCGGGGCGCGTGCAGGGGCATGCGGAAGGAGTCGCGTTCCAGGAGGCCGAGGCGCTGGAGCGTGCGCCACACCGGGCGCACCAGGTGCAGCCCGCGCACGGCCGAACGCGCCAGCGGGCGCACGGTCGTGTACACGTCCTCGCGCAGGCGCCCGGGGACCAGCAGGTCGTCGCGCAGCACCTCCAGCTCACGCCGTGTGCGCGCGTCCTCGACGGCGAGGAACCCACCCGCCATGCCCGCCACGTGCTTGGACAGGCTGAAGGCCGCCGCCTTCCCGAACGTGCCGACCGGCCTGCCGTCCACGTGCGTGCCGATCGCGTGCGCCGCGTCCTCGAAGAGCGGGATGCCCAGTGCGTCGCAGCGCGACCGGAGTTCGGTGACGCGGTCCGGCATGCCGTAGAGGTTGGTGGTGAGGACCGCGTCCACGGACGCCCAGGTGGCGTCCGGTACGGCGGCCGGGTCGATGTTCCCCGTCCAGGGGGACACCGGGGCCTGCACCGGGCGCAGTCCCGCCGCGAGGACGACGAAGAGGATCACGTCGTCGTTCACCGGCGACATCAGCACCCGGGCGCCGGGCCTGCACCAGCGCCGCAGCGCGAGGTAGAGGGCCAGGCGTGCCGAGGGCGTGTAGACGCATTCGCGTCCCAGTCGCCGCGTCATCGTCGCGGCGAGCCGTGAGCCGTACGGCATCGTCACCTCTTTCGTCGAGGAGCCTGTGGAGGAGCGGACGTGCGCGTGCGCAGGGAGCCCGCCGACTTCAGGAGGCGGTCCGCCGGCTCCCGCAGCCGGGGGTGGGCCAGGACCGTGTTGCGAAGGCCGCGCACCGGTCTGCGCCACATTCGGTAGGCCGCCGCCACCGGGTGCGGGCGCGTCGCGAAGCCCTCGCCGACGCGCAGTTCCCGGGTCTTGAGCCAGTCCTTGTACTCCTTGTCGCCGCGGCCCAGGTCCATGAGCCGCACCCCGTCCCTGCGGGCCGCCTCGGCGAGGCGCAGATGCATGATCAGGCCGGGCGAGTAGTAGCGGAAGTCCGGGTCGTACGCGGTGAACCAGCACGCGAAGACCGTGCGCGAGCGCGGCCCGAAGTGCGCGGCCACCGGCCGTCCGCCCGCGTACAGGACGGAGAGGACACCGGCGAAGTGCTCGTCCCTGACGTGCGAGAAGTGGGTCACCAGGTCGACTATCCAGGGCCGCGCGAAGCGGTCCATGCGTCCCGTCCTGCGGTACTGGTCCGACTTCCAGCGCATGAGCTGGCGCAGCGGCCCGGGGTCGCGCTCGTCGAAGACGAAGCGCGTCTCGCCCGCGTCCCGCCCCAGGCGCCGCTCCTTCTTCAGGGTCGTCTTGGCGATGCCCGGGTACGCGCCGCGCAGCCACTCGGCGTAGCCCGCGTCGTCGTCGCTGTCCTTCAGGTCGATCACGGGCGAGTCGAACATCCCCGTGACGTACCGGCCGAACGGCTTCTGCTCCTCCACCAGGTGGTCGAACTCGAAGGCGGAGAGCCGGCAGGAGCGCAGCAGTTCCTGGGAGTCCCAGGTGACGCCGGGACGGTGCACGAGGGCCTGGCAGTCGGACAGGCCGAGGCCGACGGCCCGGCCCACGCCGACGGCGTTGCGCTCGTACGGGAAGAAGCCGACGGCCTCGCCCGCCTCGCGCAGGACCGCCACCCGCGTCCCGCCCCGGTACGTGCCGATGCCGGCCGCGAACTGCGGTGCCAGGAAGGGGTTGGCGTAGTCGGGCGACTCGTCCATGGCCCGGTGCCAGGCCGCGCGCAGGGAGTCGGTCAGCTTCTCGGGTCTGTGGATCTCTATGTCCACGTCGGATCAACTGCCCTTCTGCGCCTCAGCGGCCTCGCGGGCGATGCGAGGACCTTGCGGGCGATGCGGTGGGTGCGTGCGTCGAGTGCGTGCGTCGGGTGCGTGCGGACCGCGTGCCCGGCACGCGGACGAGTACGCGGACGAATACGCGGACGAATACGCGGGTGCGGGTGCGGGCGGCGACGCTGTTCCCGGCGCTGGTCTGGACGGTGGCCGCCGGTGGCACGCAGGCGTCGATCGTGCGGGCCGACGTGGACCACGAGGGCTGGCACGAGGGCTGGCACGACGCCACCTCGGCGACCGTGGGTGGCGGTGGCACACCGGACCCGGGTCCGGAGCCGGTCCTGGTCCCCGAGGCGCGTGGAACCTTCCTGACGGATCGCACGGGCGGCCCCTCCCCCAACTCCCCCATGGCGCTGTGCGCGTCATGCCCCTCCGGCGGACGGTCCTTCAACCGTTCCGACGCGGCTCAAACCTGGCGAAGCAGTACGCAGCCTGTCAAGGGTGCCTGCGGTCCCGCTACGGGTGGTGCGTGTCCGGCGCGCGGCGCGCGCCCAGCGCGTTCAGGAGCGCCGCGCCGCGCTCCGCGTCGTCCACCGACACCGCGAAGGCCTTCCCCTTGGCCCGGATGACCAGGCACTCCCCGGCGCGCAGCATGACCGTCGTGCCGAGGCCGCTCAGCCGGTAGCCCCAGCCGCCGACCTGACCGGGCGTGCGGTGCTCGGCGTACGCGATCTCGATGGTCTCGGGGGCCCAGCGCCGGACCGGTCGGCCGAGCGGCCCGAACGTGACCCGCAGGCCGTCGTCGGTCACGGCCGCCTCGACGGACGCGCAGGCCAGACAGGTGACGGCGACCAGGGCGAGGGGCACGGCTAGCGGCCACAGCGGGTCGGTGAGCCCGGCCGCCGTCACCACGGCCGCGACTACCGCCACCACGCCGAAGACCGCGGCGAGCACGTGCATCCAGGGGCTCGACGTACGGGATCGCCAGGCGACGCGCTCCCCGGGCGCTAGCTCCGCGCGCGGGGCGGCGCCCCGCGGCGGCGGCGCGTCCGGATGACGGCGGCGGGCCAGCAGGACCCCCAGGCCCGCCGCCGCCACGGCGGCCACCGCCACGGCCACGCCCCACCCGGTCGCCGAGGTGGCGTCGCGCCAGTCCTCGTGATCCACGTTGGCCCGCACGATCGACGCCTGCGCGCCGACGAGGGCCACGCCGAGGGGCAGCAGCACGGGCGTGCGCCAGGCGTCCGCGCGCCGTCCCGCGAGCAGCGCCCCACCGGCGACCACCGCCCAGACCAGCGCCGGGAACAGCGTCGCCGCCCACAGCGGCATCGAGTCGTCGGGGCGCGCGGAACCGGCGCTCCAGTGCGTGGCCAGACGGTCGGGAAGCCGATGGGCCGCCGCGAGGGGCAGCGCGACGAGCAGCACCAGGGTCGCCGCGCTCGCGCCCAGGGCGCCCCATGTCCGCCGTCCGCTCCTCCGGTCCGCGCCCGCGCCGCCCACGGCTCCCCCTTTGATCAGTCCGACGAGGTCCCTCCCACCGTAACTCCCCACGTCGGAAAGGGGTCGGGGCTCATCCGGCGCGGAAGATGACGAAGGGCCAGGCGGTGGCGGGAAGTTCGCTCAGCGCGGCGTCGGGGACGGCGGGCGGGGTGCCCGCGGGCGGGGCCGGGGCCGCCGTCGCCAGATCCTGCCGCGGCGTGCCGGGCGCGGCGGCGAAGACGCTCAAGGCGCCGAGCAGCGGATGGAGTTCAGCGAATCTGTCGGTGGAGCCGGTGGATGCCATCGTCGCCCTCCGTGCGAAAGTGCGTCCGTCCGTGCCTCAATACGTCCCTGCGTCCCTACGCGCGTCAGCGCCGCAGGCAGTCGTCCGCGAAGGCGAGCGCCCGCAGGTGGTAGGCCCGGGCCGCCCAGCCCAGGCTGATGTTGTGGCCCGCGCCCGGCTGCCGGTCGACGCTCACGCGCGGGGCCGCGCGCAGCCCGGCGCGCAGGCGGGCGAGCGCCGGGGCGTCGCAGTGCCACAGGGCCTCGTACTCGGCGAAGGTGAACCGCACCGGCACCCGCACCCGGCCCGCGAGCGCGGCGAAGGCACCCGGCCAGCGCGCGGCGTCCCGCAGCTCCCGCGGCGGGACCGGCGAGACCATGCGGGCACTGGCGCGGAAGGTGTGGGGCGGGTAGAGGCGCAGCGGCCCCCAGTGCCCCGACCAGCGCACGCCCCCGGCGGGTCCGGTCAGTTCGGCGAGGGGCCGCGCGTACCGTTCGCCGCAGCCGGAGACGTCCAGGCCGAGCAGGACCGGGTCCGACGGGTCGCCCCGGTCGTCCGCCGCCATCCGCAGCGCCACCTTGCCGCCGAAGGAGTGGGCGAGGACGAGGACGCCCGCGCCCGTGTCGTGGAGCGCGGCGTGGCCCCGCAGCGCGGCCCGGACGGTGGCCGCCTGCTCGGCGACCGGCAGGCCCTGCGGGAGCCGGGCGGCGGACAGGCCGTAGCCGGGGCGGTCGAGGGCGAGCACCGCGTAGCCGAGGTCCGCGGCGAGCGTGAGCAGGGAGGTGCCCGGGTGGGCCTGGCCGTCGAAGTAGGCCGCGCTCGTGCCCGCGCCGTGCAAGGCGAGGACCGTGGCGCGGGGCCGCTCGCCCCGGGGCAGGGCGAGCAGGCCGGACAGGGTGATGCCGTCCCCCGCGGCGAGGGTGACCTGCCGGACGCCGGGCGACGGCGTCCAGGGCGGCAGCGGCACGGGCGGGGCCGGCCGGGGCGCGGGGCCCGCCGGGCGGCGGGCCGCCGACGGCGGGCGCGTGGGGGTCGGCGCGCCCGCCGTCGACGGGGACTGCGGGGCGAGGGCGACCCCGCCGGGCTGCGGCCCGGTCATCCCCGGCTCTCCGCGTACGCCTTGGCCGCGCCGAGGGTGGCCAGGCTGTTGGTGCTGAGGGCCGTGCGCACGTACGCGACCGCGTCCGCCGTCGTCGCGTCGGGGCCGAGGACCCGCGCCACGTTCCCGGTGTCGAGGACGAACGTGTGCTGCGAGGAAGCCGTGACGCCGGACCCGGTGTCGGTGAACGTCCAGTAGCCGGTGTGCAGCGTCATCAGGGCGGGCAGCGTGATCTGCTTGTACGCGATCTTCCGGTGCGGGAACGTCACCCGGTGCGACTTCGTGGTGTGCGCCGAGCCGTCCTTGGAGCGGGTGTCCATCTCCAGCGTCTGGAGGCCGGGGACCGGCTCGTCCAGGCGTACGGAGTCGACGTGCGGGAGCCGCTCGGGCCACAGGTGCGCCTCGTTGATGAAGTCGTACACGTCCTTCGCGGTGCCGTCGATGCGGACGGCGTCCTCGAAGGAGCACAGCAGGCCCTCGTCCTCGGCGGCGAGACCGCGCTCCGCGTTCTCCTTCAGGGCGGCCAGCTCGGTGCGCGAGTTGCGGTCGACGGCCTCGTCGAGCCACGCCAGGCCCGCGGCGTCGACGGCGCGGTAGTCGTGCAGGAGGCGTACCCGGCACTGACCCGACGGCAGGTTCTCGATGATCCAGGCGCCGCCCATGGCCGCCACCGGGGGCGTGCTGACCTCCTGCCGGAAGTCGACGCGCAGCCCGGCCCGGTCCAGGACGCGGCGCGAGGTCCAGTGCTTCACCTCGCCGTTGCCGGTGGCCCAGATGCGGATGCGCTCCTCGCGGTCGTCGCCCTCCACGCGCTCGACGTGGACGGTCGGCGGGAAGATCCGCGGCCAGTTCTCCACGTCCGCGATCAGGCGGTACACGGCATCGGCCGGCGCCGAGACCGTGATCTCGTGCTCGACCTCGCGCACGGTGTGCCCGCCCTCGGCGGCTTCGGCCTGGTGAACGGTGTCTTCGACGTCGTGAACGGTCATGTGTGCTCTCCTCGTCCGGCTCAGAAGTTGCCGAGTCCGCCGCAGACGTTCATGGCCTGCGCGGTGATGGAGGCGGCGGTGTCGGAGGCCAGGTAGCCCACGAGGCCCGCCACCTCCTCGGGCGTCGAGTAGCGGCCGAGCGGGATCTTCGCCTGGAACTTCGCCAGGATCGCGTCCTCGGTCGTGCCGTGCAGGGCGGCGTAGTTGCCGCGGACGTGCTCGGCCATCGGCGTCTCGACGTAGCCGGGGCAGACCGCGTTGACGGTGATGCCGGTCGGCGCGAGCTCGTTGCCGAGGGCCTTGGTGAAGCCGACGACGCCGTGCTTGGAGGCCGAGTAGGGGGCGCCGAGGACGACGCCCTGCTTGCCCGCCGTGGACGCGATGTTGATGATCCGGCCCCGGTCCTTGTGCCGCATCCCGCCGGTGCCCAGGACCTCGCGCGTCATCCGGAAGACGCTGTTGAGGTTGGTCTCGATGATGTCGTCCCACAGTTCGTCGGCGATGTCGGCGGTGGGGCCGCCGCCGGGGCGGCCCGCGTTGTTCACCAGGACGTCGACCGTGCCGAAGCGGTCGACGGCCGCCGTCACGAAGGCGTGGATCGACGCGGCGGAGCGGACGTCGACCACCGCCCCTTCGACGTCGAGGCCGTCCTCGCGGAGCTGCTTGACGGTCGTGACGACGTTGTCCGCGGTACGGGCGCCGAGGAACACGCGGTGGCCCTGCTCGGCGAGGAGGCGGGCGACCGCGAGCCCGATGCCGCTGGTGGCACCGGTGACGACGGCCACGCGCGGGTCCTGCTGGGGCATGTGCTCTCCTTCGGAGAATTCGGTGGGGAGTCGGGGGGGGGGCTCAGGCCGCGTGGGCCGCGACGGCCGCCACGAAGGCGCGCGGGGTGGTCGCGTCGCCGACGACCGACTCGTCGAGTTCGATGCCGTACTCGCGCTCGATGCGGCTCGCGGTCTCCAGGAGGGCCAGCGAGTCGTAGCCGAGCTGCTCGAACTCCGTGTCGGGGACGTCGGCCGCGTCGAGGTCCACGCCCTCGGGCGCTCCGGAGCCTTCGAGCAGCACGCGCTTGAGGTCGTCGAGGGTGAAGGGGGCGGCGGTCATGCCGGTGCTCCTTGGTGGGTGGGTCGGGCTGGTGGGAAGGGGTGGTGCCGGGGCGCCGTCACGCGGCGGAGCGCACGACCATCGCCGAGTTGAAGCCGCCGTGGCCGCGGGCGAGGACGAGCGCGGTGCGCAGCTCGGCGGCGCGCGGCTGCGAGGTCACGAGGTCGAGGCCGTAGCGGTCGGCGGGCTCGACGTGGGCCGTGGGCGGGATCTGCCCCTCCGCCAGGGCCAGGAAGGCGGCGGCCAGGTCGAGGGAGGCGGCACCCGAGTACAGGCGCCCGGTCATGGTCTTCGGGGCGGTCACGGGGACGCCGTGGGGGCCGAAGACGCCGGTGAGGGCCTCGGCCTCCGCCCGGTCGAGGCCGGGGTCCGCCGCGGCGTCGGCGAAGACCACGTCCACGTCCCCGGGGCGCAGTCCGGCGTCGGCCAGGGCGAGTTCGACGGCCTTGCGCAGGCTGCGGCCATCACGGTCGTCGCGGCCGTCGAAGGTGGCGGCGTACCCGGCGATCTCGCCGTACACCCGGGCGCCGCGCTCCCGCGCCGCGTCCGCGCGCTCCATGACGAGCAGCGCGCCGCCCTCGCCCGCGACGTGGCCCGCGGCCCGGTCGTCGAAGGGCAGGTACGCCGTGGTCGGCTCGGTGCCGGTGCTGAGGCGGCCGCTGGTGTGCAGGCCCACCCAGCCCCAGGAGCACAGGTTCGCGTCGACGGCGCCCGCGACGACGAGCCCGGTGCCCTTGCGGATCTGCCGCCGGGCGTGGGCGACGGCGTCGAGGCCGCCCGCCTGGTCGGTGACGACCACGCCGCTGGGCCCCTTCATGCCGTTGCGGATGGAGATCTGGCCGGTGTTGACCGCGTAGAACCAGGCGAAGGACTGGTACGCGCTGACGTACTGGCTGCCCTTGCTCCACAGGTTCTTCAGCTCGCCCTGGCTGAACTCGAAGCCGCCCGCGGAGCTCGCGGTGATCACTCCCATGTCGAAGGCGGGCAGGTCCGCCGGGGCGACGCCCGCGTCCGCGAGCGCCCAGTCGGCGGCGACGAGGGAGAGCCGCGTGACCCGGTCGGTCTGCGGGAGCAGCCGGCTCGGCAGGTGCTCGTCGGCGGCGAAGCCGGAGATCTCTCCGGCGAGCGTCGCCGGGTAGCCGGAGGCGTCGAAGCGGGTGAGCGGGCCGATGGCGCTCTTGCCCGCGAGGGTGGCGTTCCAGAAGTCGCTCGTGCCGAGGCCGTTGGGCGCGACGACGCCGAGGCCGGTCACTACTACGGGCACGGTCACCGCGCGGTCCTCTCGGGTCGGGCGAGCACCATGGCGCTCTGGAAGCCGCCGAAGCCGCTGCCGACGGTCAGGACGGCGTCGGTGCGCCGCTCGCGTGCGGTCAGCGGGACGTAGTCCAGGTCGCACTCGGGGTCGGGGGTGTGCAGGTTCGCCGTCGGCGGCACCACGTGGTGCTTCATGGCGAGGGCACAGGCCGCGATCTCGATGGAGCCGATCGCGCCGAGGGAGTGGCCGACCATGGACTTGATGGAGCTGACGGGGGTGCGGTACGCGTGCTCGCCGAGGCTGCGCTTGAACGCGGCGGTCTCGTGCCGGTCGTTCTGCTTGGTGCCGGAGCCGTGCGCGTTGACGTAGTCGATCTCGTCGCCGTTCATCCGGGCCTCGTCGAGGGCGACGCGGATGGCCTCGGCCATCTCGGCGCCGTCCGGGCGCAGTCCGGTCATGTGGTACGCGTTGCTGCGGGTCGCGTAGCCCGCGATCTCCGCGTAAACGTGCGCGCCGCGCCGCCGGGCGCTCTGGAGTTCCTCCAGGACGAACACCGCGGCGCCCTCGCCGAGCACGAAGCCGTTGCGGGTGCCGTCGAAGGGCCGCGAGGCGTGTGCCGGGTCGTCGTGGCGCGGCGTGGTGGCCTTGATGGCGTCGAAGCAGGCCATGGTGATCGGTGAGATCGGCGCGTCGGAGGCGCCCGCGACCATGACGTCGGTGGTGCCCTCGCGGATCAGCTCGACGGCGTACCCGACGGAGTCGAGCCCGGAGGTGCAGCCCGCGGAGACCACGCTGCTGGGGCCCTGCGCGCCCACGGCGAGGGCGACCTCGGCGGCGAACGAGCTGGGCACGAAGTACCCGTAGAAGAACGGGTCGGCGTAGGCGTGGTCGACGAGGTCGAGGCGGCCGCCGTCGCTGACGGTCCGGTAGTCCTCGTCGAGGCTCATGGTGGCGCCGACGGCGCTGCCGACGGTGACGCCGACCCGGTAGGGGTCGTACGCGCCCACGTCGATGCCGCTGTCGGCGACGGCGCCGCGCGCGGCGACCACGGCGAACTGCGCGGCCCGGTCCATGCGCCGCGCCTCCCGCGGGGTCAGGCCGTGCGCGTACGGGTCGAAGTCGACCTCGGCGGCCACCCGGGAGCGGAACGGGGCGGGGTCGAAGAAGGTGATGCCGCGGGTGGCGGTGCGGCCCTCGCTGAGCAGGTTCCAGAAGGCGTCGGCGCCGACGCCCCCGGGGGCGATGACCTCGACGCCGGTGATGACGACGCGGCGGCCGTGGCTGGTCACGCGGCCTCCCAGTGGTGGACGCGGGTGGCGATGGCGTCGGCGGGCGTGGTCCAGGTCGCCGGGTCGTACGGCGGGACGATCGGCATCAGGGCGTCGCAGATCCTGATGAAGCGGGGGTCGGCGTCGACCCAGGCCTTGTCGATCAGGGCGCCGCCGTCCTCCTGGCCGAAGTGCTGGAGGTGCAGGTAGACGTCGCCGACGAGGAAGAGCTGGCGGTGCCGGGTGCCCATCCGCTCGGGGAAGTCGGTCGCGTCGAGTTCGGCGAACAGCGCGGCGACCTCGGTCTGCCGCACGGGGTCCATGCGGTTCACGATGAGGGTGCTGTGCAGCGGGCCGGGGACGGCGGTGCTCGCCGACCAGTCGTAGAAGCGGGCCGCCCTGCCGTCGGTCCCGGCCGGGCCCGGGGCCTCGGCGAAGTCCCGTACGTCGATCAACAGGTCGTGGTACGTGAACACTTGGCGGCGGGTGAGGCCCGCGCCTCGCGGCGCATCGGGAATCGCGTCGGATTCCCTGCTGGCCAGCGTCACAGTGGTGTGCATGCGGAGTTCTTCCTGCCTCCCGAGTAGAACCTTGCGCTCAGCTTGGCCGACCCGCGATTCAAGTCTCCAGACAGCCGGTGCACGGCAGTTATAGGTCTTCTCAGGGGAATCTCAGGGTTGTCCGCTGCTACCCGTGGATACGTCAGACGCACGTCAAATCTCTGACAACCGCAGCACGCGGAAAGGGCGGGGTGAGAGCATGGAGAAGGCCGACGCGGCGGTGCCGCGTCGGCCTTCTCCATGCTCAAGCCCTGTCTTACGCCTCGGCCATCATGAACCCCACTCCGCGTACGTTGACGATCCAGTCGCTGTCGCCCAGCTTTCCGCGCAGGCTGCTGACATGGGTGTCCACCGTCCGCCGCGACCAGGAGTCGCCCCAGATCTGCCGGACGATCACCCGGCGCGAGACCACGGTCCCCGGGTGCGCGGCCAGCATGTGCAGCAGGTCGAACTCCTTGCGCGTCAGCGGGACGCGCCGGTGGTGGAAGTGCACTTCGCGGGAGTTCACATCGATGCGCAGCGGCCCGTGCTCAATGACCCGGGCGGTTTCCGCACGCGGTTCGAAACGGCGCATCACCGCCTCGATACGGGCGAGGAGTTCACGGAATCCATAAGGCTTCGCGACGTAGTCGTCGGCGCCCGCCTGAAGTCCCAGAACGGTGTCGAGTTCGGAACCCCGGCCCGTGACGGCGATGACGGGCGTATTCGCCGCGGCCCGGATCACCCGGCACACCTGAAGGCCGTCCAGATCGGGCAGGTCGAAATCGAGGAGGACCACGTCGGCCTCCCCGTACGCGGCGAGCGCCTCGGCGCCCGTCGCCGCTTGCCGTACGTCGTGCCCGTGCCGCTCCAGGTCGCGCGTCAGCCGGTCCCGGTCGGGCGAGTCACTGCCCACCACGAGGACCTGCCAGGTCGCGGACAGGGCGCGCGCCCCGGCCACCGCGGAACTCAGCGACCTGAGCGGTCTGTCCCGCGGCTCCCGGACGAGATCCGTCACATTGCTTCTGCCGTTCATCATGCCCCCGTGGATTCCCCCATGTCCCGCGCGCCGCCGTCGCGGCTCAGTGCCTGCGCACGGCCGTGGCGACGGGCAGCACCCCGGTGTCGCTGTAGGAGATGCCGGTCACGGTCAGGCCCGCCTCGGCGAGCTGCTCGCGGATCTCCTGCTCGCTGGTGAAGTTCAGGTACTTGGCCTGGAGGATGTCCCCGAAGATCGCCAGGTCCTGGCGCAGGTCGTCGGCGTGGATGCCGTACCGGTCCCAGTCCCCGCTGCGGCCGCCCTCGGCCCACGGCGGGGCGGGCGGCGCCGGGATGAAGCTGACCAGGAGCCGGCCGCCGACGCGCAGGGCGCGCGCGAAGTTGCGGTACAGCTCCACGAGCCGGGCCCGGTCGGGCTCGTACATGTTGAGGCCGTTGCTGGTCAGCAGGTCGACCTCGCCGTCCAGTCCGAGCTGCCAGGCGTCGCGCACATGGAACTCGCAGACGTCGGCGAGGCCGCGCGCGGCGGCGCGGGCGCGGGCGGACTCCACCGACTCCGCGTCGATGTCGGCGCCGATCAGACGCAGGCCGCTGCCCGGGGCGACGGCGGTGTAGTCCTGCTGGAGCAGGTCGTCCATGAGGCCGCAGGGCACCGAGGCGAGCACGGCGCCGTCGGTGACGTGCGGGGCGATGTGGGCCTTGAAGCGGTGGAAGCGCTCTCTGATGCCGGGCATCAGGGACTTCGTCAGGAGCCACCGCTCCAGGTCGTTCGCCGTGGGGTCGCCGGGCTCGTACTGGAAGACGTACGACGTCCAGTAGCCGTTGAGGCCCTCGTTGTGCAGGAGGAAGCGGCCGAACTCGAACTCCTGGAGCTCGGCGAGCAGGGCCAGTTCGCGGTCGAGGGGCAGCAGGAGCCGGGCCTCGTCGGCGCGCAGCCGGGCCTCGATCTCCGCGGCGCGGCGCGCGGTGGCCGCGCCGGAGTCGACGCTGCTCGGGGTGTGGTGGGAGAGGGTGGATTCGGCGGTGGTGGTCACGTCGGGCTCCTCGGGGTTCACCAGGTGACGGGCAGTTCGCGCAGGCCGTGGACCAGCGCGTCGTACTTGAAGGGCAGTTCCTCGACGCCGACGGCGAGCCGGAGGCCGGGGATGCGCCGGAACAGGGTGTCGAAGACGGTCTGGAGCTCGACCCGGGCGAGGTTCCGCCCGAGGCACTGGTGCGGTCCGTAGCCCTGCGCGACGTGCTGGCGGGCGTCCCGGTCGGGGTCGAACACGTCCGGGTCCGGGAACGCCCGGGGGTCGTGGTTGGCGGCGACGTTGGACGCGATGACGCCCTCGCCCGCCTTGATGCGCACCCCGCCGAGCTCGACGTCCTCGGTGGCGACGCGGCCCATGCCGATCTCGACGACCGAGAAGTACCGCAGGAGTTCCTCGATCACGGCGGGGGTCCGGCTCGGGTCTGCGACCATCCTCGCGAGCTGCTCGGGGTGGGTCAGGAGCGTGGCGATGCCGAGGGAGATCATCTCGGAGGTCGACTCGTGTCCGGCGAGGAGCAGCAGCTGGGCGAGGCTGGCGAGTCCCGGCCGGTCGACGTCGCCGGTCTCCGCGCGCTGCCGGGCGATCTCGCGGCTGAGCAGGTCGTCGCCGGGGTCGGCCTCCTTCTCTGCGACGAGGCGGTCCATGTTCGCGCGCATCTCGCGGGCGATGGCGTCGCGCTCCTCGCCGGTGGTGGAGCGCTGGAGCATTCCGGCGGCCAGGGCGTAGAAGCGCTCCAGGTAGTCGGGGCTCGCGCCGATCCGCTCGGTGATGACCAGGCGGGGCACGATCAGGGCCAGGTGCTGCACGAGGTCGACGGGGCGCGGCAGTTCGAGGATCTTGTCGATGGCCTCGTCGACGATCTCCTGGATGCGCGGCCGCAGGGTGTTCACGCGGCGCATGGAGAACTCGCTGATCACCGGGGAGCGGGCGGCGGAGTGCGCGGGTCCGTCCAGGGAGATCATGAAGGGCGCGAAATGCGCGAAGGCGCTCTTTCCCCCGCTCGATATGGAGGGGTAGCCGGGGTCGCTGCGATCGGAGCCGAGCCGCGGATCGACCAGGGCGGCGCGTACGTCCGCGTGCCGGGTCAGCATCCAGGCGTGCCGTCCGTCAGACATCTCGACGCGGCTCACCGGCTCCTCTTCGCGCAGCCGTTCATAGGTTTCCGGAATGGCGAAGGGGCAGGTGCGGGTGATGGGGAAGCGTATCGGACCGGCGGTTTCCTGAACCGGGGCGTCGGACATTGCACTCCTTCGTGGAATCGCCGCGGAAGATGAGTGAGGGCACGCGGGAATGGGCGGCGACAGCGCCGCTTTGCCCGGTCGCTCCAAAGGCTTGACCGGATCTTTCCATGCGCTGCTTCCAGCCTGCCCACGGCCTGACAACGTACACCGCATGGGGAGATACGTTGTATCGGAAAAGCGTTGCGAGCCGCAAGCGCCCCGCACCGGTCCTGGAGCGATCGCACTGACAGGCCCGCTGGTCAGACCGACAATCGGCGCTCCGCACCAGACTCCGCCGACGGCGAACACCGTGGCGTGAAATCGCCCTGAAGACGCCAGGACCTGAGCACACGGTTCAAGCCATTGACCAAGATTTACGATGTCATGACACAAAGAAGACTTCCCGTCACCACCGCGCCGATGGCGGCGGCGCTCCCGTGTGGCACCATGACCCCGTTGATCACGCGAGGCTGCGGCCGACCCAGGTCGGGCGCACCTTAACTGACATACGGGGGACAACTGTGTTTCATGCCATAGAGCAATTCCGACACCTGGCCGTTCATTTCGGCGGGCACTCCGCGATATCGGTCAAGTATTTGCAGGCCGCGATTCTCTGGCCCTCGCTCCCGGTGAAACCGGCGGCCTCCCTGCGCATCCTCCTGGTGGAGAGCAGGCCGGCGGAGCGGGAGCGGCTCGAAAAGGATCTGATGCGGCACGGGTACTACGTCCACACCGCGGCGACGGCGGCCCACGCGCTCGACGTGCACGAGGAGGCCGACCTCATCCTGCTCGGTCTGGAACTGAGCGATCTGGACGGCCTGGAGCTGTGCCGGGTGATCCGGAGCTCCAGCGACGTCCCGATCATCGCGGTCACCGCCCGCTCCTCCGAGCTGGACAAGGTCCTCGGCCTGCAGGCGGGCGCCGACGACTACGTGGTCACGCCGTACGGCCTGCGGGAGCTGCTCGCCCGGATCGAGGCGGTGATGCGGCGCGCCCGGCCGCGGCGCGAGCGGGCGGCGCCGAGGACCGTGGAGCACGGCCCCCTCAGAATCGACTCGGGACTGCGCGAAGTCACGTACGAGGGGCGGCCGGTGAAGCTGACGCGCAAGGAGTTCGACCTGCTGCACCTGCTCGCCTCGCACCCGGGAACCGTGGTCTCGCGGGACGACATCCTGCGCCGGATCTGGGGCGAGTCGTGGTCGCGGCGCACGGTGGACACGCACGTCAGCAGCATCCGCGGCAAGCTGGGGTGCAGCGGCTGGATCATCACGGTCCGCGGGGTCGGCTTCATGATCGGAGACGGTCTGCCGGACGCGGCGAGCGGATAGGGCCGGGCGCCGGGGCGGGTCCGGCGCCGCCGGGGCGGGTTCCGCTGCCCACGCCGCAGCCCACCGGGCGGATTCAGCGCTGCCGGGGCTTCGCGAGCAGGATCACCGCGGCTCCGACGGCCAGGGCACAGGCGGGCCACAGCAAGGCGTTGGCCATCGTCGCCGAGGTGACGGTGCGCACGAAGCCCTCGGCGCCCTTGCCCGCCGTCATGTGGTGGAAGTCCAGCCGCGCGAGCCCGGCGCGCCGGTCGGCGGGCAGCCCCGCGGAGTGCCGCTCGAGCTGGCTCTTGAACTGCGCGGCGAGCACGGAGGCGATCACCGCGGAACCGAGCGTGGAGCCCACCTGACGCGCGGTGTTGAACAGGCCGGACCCGGCGCCGATGTACTTCGGCGGCAGGCTCTGCATCGCGGCGACGGCCAGCGGGCTCATCATCAGCGAACTGCTCGCGCCCATCCACGCGGCGTGGGCGAGCAGCACCACGAGGCTCATGTCGGGCGTCATCAGGAAATGCCGCACGAACAGGGCCGCGCTGAACAGGGCGAGCCCGCTGAACGCGGGCCACTTGGGCCCCACCTTGTCCACGAGCTTGCCGATGCGCGGCGCGAGCGGGACCGAGACCAGGGCGGAGGGCAGCATCATCAGCGCGGCCTGCGCGGGCGTCATGCCCCGGCCGACCTGGAAGTACAAGGTGCCGGGGAAGCTCGCGGCGGTGATGGCGAAGCCCGCGGCCACGATGGCGAGGTTCGCCGCGGAGAACGTCCTGACCTTGAAGATGCCGAGCGGCACCAGCGGTTCGTCCTTGTTCTTCGCCTCCCAGACGACGAACGCGGCCGCGCAGAGCACGCCGAGGGCGAGGACCCCGTAGACGGACACGGGCACGCCGGTGCGCAGTCCGAACAGGTTCAGGCTGTCGGTGATGCGGGACCAGTGGTACGTGTCCCCGTTCTCCAGGGCGAAGATCACGCAGAACAGGGCGGCGCCGCTGATGAGGATGCCGGGGACGTCGAAGCGGTGCCGCCTGCCGGGCAGGTTCGGGACCAGGCGCCGGGCGGCGACCATGCCCGCGATGCCGATCGGCACGTTGATGAAGAAGATCGAGCGCCAGCCGAACGCGTCGATGAGGAGCCCGCCGGAGATGGGCCCCACGAGGATGGCGGCGCCGGACACCAGACCCCAGTACGACATGGCGCGGCCCCGCATGTTCTTGGGGAAGATCTTGCTGATCGTGGCCATGGACTGGGGCGCCATGAGCGCGGCGCCGACGCCCTGCAGCGCCCGGAAGGCGATGAGCTGGCCGATGTTCCCCGCGAGTCCGCACAGCACGGACGCGCCGGTGAAGACCGCCATGCCGATCAGATAGATCCGCTTGGGTCCGAACTGGTCGCCGAGGCGGCCCGCGAGGAGCAGCGGCACGGAGTAGGCGAGCAGATAGGAGCTGGTCGCCCAGACCGTCGTGCTGATGTCCGCGTGCAGGTCAGCGGAGAGCTTGGGCATCGCCACCACCACGATCGTGGTGTCGAGCATGAGCATGAAGAAGCCGACCATCATCGCGGCGAGCGCGCGCCAGGGCGCCTCGACCTGGTGCTCGGCCTTCTCGACTTGTGCCGTGGTCATTCGCCGGACCCCCTTTCTCTCGGTCCATACGCTGTATGGACCGATACACCGTATCGAAGGGGTGTGCGGGGCCGCAAGCGAAAGCCGGTGCCGGGCGGGTGCCCGGCACCGGCTCGGTGCGGTCGGTTCGGCTCTGGCTACGGTGCCCGTCAGCCGCCGAGCCGCGCCGCGATCCCGTCGAACAGGTACTCAAGACCGGTGTCGAACTTCGCGTCCGCGTCCCGGTCCCCGGCGTCCCGCACCACCTTCGCGAGCATCGGGTGCCGGCCGCCGGCGATGACCCGGTTGAGGTACTCGCTGGAGGCGAGCTGCCACTGCTCCTTGTCCAGGCCCGTGTCCCGCTCGGCCCGCCGCTCGGTGATCTCGTTCCGGATCGCGCCGATCACGTACGCGTTGACCGCGTCCCTGACCCGTACGACCGTGTCGATGTCCTCGAAGCCGGGGGCCCCGGCGAGCGCGGCGAGCGAGGCCTCCAGATGGGCCAGGGCGTTCGGCCCGAGCAGCGGCCGCCCGCCCAGCAGGTCCGCGAACCACTCGTGGCGGCGGGCCGCGCGCCGGGTGCGCTCCGCGAGGGTGCGCAGCGCCTCGCGCCAGTCCTGCCCCGCGCCCCGGGGCAGCGGGATCTCGCCGTAGACCGCGTCCGCCATCAGGTCGAGGAGCTCTTCCTTCGTGGACAGATACGTGTACATGCGCATCGGGCCCGCGTTGAGCTCGGCGGCGACCTTGCGGATGGAGACCGCGGCCAGGCCGTCCGCGTCGGCGATCCTGATCGCCGCGGCGACGATCCGGTACCGGCTCAGGGCGCTGGGCGCCGGCCGGTCCGGCGGCTCGGGCCGATCCCAGACGAGCCCGGGCCCGTCCCCACCGCCACCGCGTCGTGCCGCCATGTCGCCTCGTCCTTCGTCGCCCGGTGAATGCGTCGCACAATACACATGGCGTGGCCGATACGATGTATGCCCCAATACGAGGTATCCCCGCCAGGCGGGTTTCCCTCCCACCCGCCCACCCGTGCCTGGCCTGCCTTGCCCGTCGCGGCCCCGACGCGTGGCGCTGCGGCCCGGCGGCCCACCGCCCGCCGCTACCGCGGCGGGTTTCTCCCACCCACCCACCCGAATCTCCCCAGCCTTGCGAGGCCGGACCCCGACGCACGGCGCTCGCGGGTAAGTGCCCCACGGACACCCACCCCGGCGGGGGCGGGCACGGAGGCGGCACGCCACCCCACCCCCGCTGTGGGCAATCGTCCCGCAGGGCGGGACGGGTGGGCACAGCGCACAGGCGCCGCCCGGCCGTCGCAGCCAGGGCCGCAGGGCACAGCCCGGGTGGGGGCGGGCGGGCGGGACCACCCCGGCAGGGCAAAGCCGGGGTCCGGCCAGGCCCGGGGCGCAGCCCCGGCTCAGGGGCCAGGGCCCGGCCCGGGGCAGGGGCCGGGGGCAGCGCCCGGGGGCAGCGCCCGGGGCAGGGGCCGGAGGCCCGGGTCGTCCCGACGGAAGGGATTCGTCCGAATCTTGCCAACACGCCCTGACCTGCGCCTTGTTACGAAGAGCTGACAGCTTGTCGGTCAACCGTGCGCAGGTTTTTCACTTCTCTTCCAGCATGGGCACACACACGGCGCGCAGCGCCAAGGACCGGCGGCGGCGTCGGCTCATCGACTATCCGCGGCGCGGCCGGCGGGGGGTGCGCCGCTGGCTGCCCTCCTGGCGGCAGTGGCTGAGCGTCTTCGGTCTCTTCGGCGGCGCCATCGGCGGGCTCTTCGGCTACGTCTACGCGGCCGTCGACATCCCCGACGAGAACGCGGCGGCGCAGCAGGAGGCCAACGTGTACTACTGGGCCGACGGCACGCAGATGGTCAGCACCGGGGACGTCAACCGGCAGAACGTCCCGCTCGACGAGGTGCCCGTGGCGGTGCGGAACGCCGTCATCGCCGCGGAGAACGCCAGCTTCTACAGCGATTCGGGCGTCTCCCCCAAGGGTCTGCTGCGGGCCGTGGCGAGCATGGCGAGCGGCGGGGACACCCAGGGCGGCTCCACCATCACGCAGCAGTACGTGAAGAACACCTACCTGTCGCAGGACCAGACGGTGACGCGCAAGGTCAGGGAGTTCGTCATCTCGCTGAAGGTGGACCGGAGCAAGAGCAAGGACGAGATCCTCCAGGGGTACTTGAACAGCAGCTGGTTCGGGCGCGGCGCGTACGGCATCGAGGCCGCGGCGCACGCCTACTACGGCGTCCCCGCACGGAAGCTGACCCCCAGCCAGGGCGCCTTCCTCGCCGCCCTGTTGAAGGGCGCAGAGCTGTACGACCCGGCGGTCAGCCCGGCCCACCACCGCCGGGCGAAGGCGCGCTGGTCCTGGATCCTGGACCGGCAGGTGGAGGTCGGGCGGATGAGCAAGGCCGAGCGCGCGCGCTACCGCACCTTCCCCGAGCCGCTCGCGCGGTCGCGCTCCACCAGCCTCAACGCCCACAACGGGCAGGCCGGCTATCTCGTCGACATCGCCAACAAGTACCTGCGCCAGCGCACCGGACTCACCGACAAGGACCTGGCCCGCGGCGGCTACCGCATCCGCACCACCTTCGACGAGCGCCGGGTGCGGCAGCTCGCCGCGGCCGCGCGCGGCGTGGCCCGGCGCGACCTCGACCCCGAGCGGCGGCGGCAGGACCGGGGCGTCGAGATCGGCGCGGCCTCCGTGCGGACCGAGGACGGGGCCGTGCTCGCCCTGTACGGCGGGGCCGACGCCACCCGGCACTTCAGCAACAACGCCGACACCTCCGGCGTCCCCGCGGGCTCGGCGTTCAAGCCGTTCGTCCTCGCCGCCGCCCTCCAGGACGGCGTCGACACCGGCAAGGGCCCCACCGGGATGACCCCGCGCCGCGCCCTGATCGAGGGCGGCCACGCCACCTATCTGCACCTGGGCAAGCGGGTCGGCTGGCAGCGGATGCGGGACGTCGCCGTGGACTCCGGGATGCTGCCCGCCAGCATGGGCCCGAAGGAGGACATGTTCGCCATCGGTACCTCCACGCCGAGCGCCATCCGGCTCGCGAGCGCGTACGGCACGCTCGCCCGCGGCGGGCTCCAGCACGACCCGTACTCGGTGATCTCGGTGACCAAGGACGGCGAGGAGATCGAGGGCCTGGAGCGGCCGCCCACCCGGCGGGCCCTGGACTCCCGGGTCGCCGGGCAGGTCGACGGCGCGCTGCGCGGGGCGGCGGCCGACAGCCTCGGCCCGGTGTCCGGCACCCGCGGCAAGCCGGTCGCGGCGGGCCGCACCACCGACCGGGACCGCCTGAAGTCCGCGTGGTTCGCCGGGTACACACCCGAGGTGTCCACGGCCGTCACGCTGTTCCGGATGCGCAAGGGCGACCCGCTGCTCCAGCCGCTCTCCGGCGTCGGCGGCAAGGGCTCCCGGTACGGGAACGCCCTGGTCGAGCGCGTCTGGACGGACGCGCTCCGCGGGATTGACCTTGCCCCTGGGACAAGGTCCAAGGTGCCTCGTGCCGGGGCGTCCGCCCCGGCGAAACCCTGACCCGCCCCGAGGTCGCCGAGGATGCCCCCATGGACAGCACCGACAGCACCGAAAGCACCGACAGCTGCGGCTCCGGCAGGCCCGCCGGTCTGCTGAGCATCGGCACCTTCGCCCGCCGCACCCGGCTCTCGGCGAAGGCGCTGCGGCTCTACGACCGGCAGGGCCTGCTCACGCCCGCCCACGTGGACGCGGTGACCGGCTACCGCTCGTACCTGCCCGAGCAGGTCGAGCAGGCCAGGACCGTCGCGCTCCTGCGGCGCCTGGACATGCCGCTCGCGGAGATCGCGGCGGTGGTCCGGCTCGACGGCGAGCGGGCCGCGTCGGCGCTCGACGGCTACTGGGCGGGCGTAGAGGAGCGGCACGCGGCCCAGCGCACCCTGGTGGGCTACCTCCGCGGCCGTCTGTCCGGAAGGAGTACCGCCATGCAAGGAACGTTCGAGGTCAAGATCGTCGAGGTGCCCGAGACCCCCGTCGTGAGCGAGACCCGGCACCTGGTCAGCGACGAGCTGCCCGTGTGGATCAGCACCTCGCTCGGCCGTCTGGAGCGGGCCGCCGCGGAGGAGTGCGGCGGGATCACCGGGCCGCCGTTCGTGATCTACCACTCCGACGTCAGCGAGGAGAGCGACGGACCCGCCGAGGCCTGTGTGCCCGTCGCCGACCTGGAGGCGGCCCGCGCCTGGGTCAAGGAGCGGGGGCGGTCCCAGGGCCTCACCGCCCGCATGGAGCCCGCGTACCGGATGGCGTACGTCCGCATCACCAAGGCGCAGGTCCTCTATCCGCAGATCCTCGCCGCGTTCGACACCGTGGAGGAGTGGATCACCCGCGAGGGGCTCGTCCCCACCGGGCCGTGCCGGGAGGTGTACTTCGCGGACTGGGACACGGCCGGGCCCGAGGACGAGGTGTGCGACGTGGCGTTCCCGGTGCGCTGACAGCACCACGGGCACCCTTGTGAGCAAACGCACAAGTGCAAATATCCAGGCGGCCCGCACCCGTCGGACAGGCCCGTGAAAGCCCACGCGCACCAGCCATGACGGCCCTGACGTGGACGTACTGCGACCGGCCGCAATCAGTCGCATACTGACGGATACCTGGGCTCGGGGTCGCTGTCTGCCAACCATTCCGCAGCGGTTAGCGTCTACTCCGAAGGAGTTGACCCCGCCAGCCGAACGGATCGCCGCCCGTGGCCTCTGCCGAACTGTCTCCGCCGACACTCTCCCGAACCCATCGGGGGAGTGACATGAGGGAGCCCTGGTACTGGCGCTACCGCTTGCCGCTGATGATCACGCTGGGTCTACTGCCGCTCTACGCGCTGTGGTGGACGGTCTTCGCGACCGGCGGCGGCGACCTCGCGGCGCAGCAGGCCTGGGCCGGCTTCGTCAGACGCTACCCCGGCTCGGCGTACGGCCTCTTCTGGTACGGCGGGGTGCACACCGCCAACTACAGCGTGATCTCGCCGTACCTCATGGCGGCCTTCGGCGTGCGGACCGTGGCGATGGCCTCGGGCCTCGCCTCGACCTGGATGGCCGTCGCGCTCATCACGCGCGTCGGCATACGCAAGCCCCTGTGGCCGTCGATCATCGTCGGCTTCTCCCTGTGGTGCCAGGTGGTGTGCGGGCGCGCCACCTTCATGCTGGGCGTGGCCTTCGGCGTCGGGGCCGTCCTCGCCGTCTCCGGGAAGATCGGCCGCGGACGGCTCGCGGCCGCCGTGGCCTGCGCGGCGCTCGCGGCCATGGGCAGCCCGGTGGCGGGCCTTTTCATCGTCGTGGTGGGCGCCGCCTACCTGCTGTCGCGGGAGTGGAGCAAGGCCCTCGGCCTGATCCTGCCGCCGTTCGCCGTCGTCGGCCTCACGACCTGGCTGTTCCCCTTCGAGGGCGAGCAGCCGATGGCGTTCGTACGGATCTTCCCGCCGGTGCTGCTCTGTCTGGTCGTGATCCTGGCCGCGCCGCCCGCCTGGCGGCTGCTCAAGCTCGGCGCCGCCGTGTACGCGGTCGGCGTCGTGCTGACCTGGGTCATCCCCACGCCGATCGGCACGAACGTGGAGCGGCTCGCGGAGCTGGCGGCCCCCGCCATAGTGCTCGCCGCCGTCCTGAACCGCGACTTCCCGCGCGTGCGGCTGCTCAAGCCCAACGGCAAGCCCGCCCTGATCTGGCGGCACGCCCTGCTCATCAGCGCCGTCGCCCTGTCCCTCATCTGGGTGTCGATCAAGACGACCTCCGACATAGTCGCGTACACGAAGGTGCCCACCTGGGCCGTGGAGACCGACGGCGTCGTCAAGGAGCTCAAGCGGCTCGGCGCCGACCGCACCCGCGTCGAGGTCGTCCCGGCCCGCGACCACCGCGAGGCCGCCGTCCTGTCGCCGTACATCAACATGGCGCGCGGCTGGAACCGCCAGGCCGACGTCGAGCGCGGGCGGCTCTTCTACGAGGGCCGCCCGGTCTCCGAGGTGAAGGAGGGCGCCTTCAGCTCGGCCTCCTACCGCGCCTGGCTGAACCAGTGGGCCGTCGGCTTCGTCGTGCTCTACAAGGGCGACAGCGTGCCGGACGGCGCCGCCGAGCGCGAGCACAACCTCGTGACCAGCGGGCCCAGCTACCTCACCGAGGTCTGGAACGACGACAACTGGCGGATCTACCGAGTCAAGGACCCGGTGCCGCTGGTCGACGAGCCCGGCACCCTGCTCGCCGCCGACGGCGCCAACATGACGGTCCGGATGGCGAAGCCCGGCTCCGTCATCGTCCGCGTCGCCTACTCGCCGTGGCTGTGGGCCGAGGGCGCCTGTCTGCGCAAGGACGGCGACTTCACGCGCCTGACCGTCACCAAGCCCGGCGACGTGCGCATCGGCTCGAACTACTCCGGCCCCTCGGGCCCGCAGCCGCGGTGCGCGCCCGAGAACGAGAAGGACTGACCGGGCACCACCCGACGCACCACGAAGGGGTGGGGGCGAGCCTTCCGGCTCGCCCCCACCCCTTCGGCTTGCGCTGTCGCGCGCGTCGTCGGCGTCAGCCGATCCGCGTGAGCTTCGCGCCGAGGCCCGGCTCCGCGAGGTCCTCGCCCAGGGCCACCGGCACCTTGATGGCGCCGTTGGTGCCGTCGCCCACGGACAGGACGCCGACCTTCGTGCCCTTCTTCGCCGTGTGCGGGACCTTCTTGCCGCCGTCGCCGAGCTCCAGCTTCGCGGTCAGACCGGACCAGCCGACGGCCGTGACGTCCTTGGTGGTGACGACCGGCGTCTCGCCGCCGAGGCCGTCGTCGACGTGGCCGACGACCGTGCCCTTCTTCACCACCGTCTTCGCCGTGAGCGCGTCCTGGCCGCCGCTGATCAGGTCCTTCACGACGTTCGTGACCTGGTCGATGTTGGCGACGCCCGGCTTGCCGAACTGGGCCAGGGCCGCGCCGATGATCACGTGGGTCTTGCCGCCGACCCGCTTCTCCGCGGCGAACAGGATGTTGCCGCCCGCGGCCGTGGTGGTGCCGGTCTTGATGCCGATGGCGACCGTCGGGACGAGGCCGAAGTAGTTCTTCTGCTCGTCGCCGTTGAGGTCGTCGTACTTGGGCTGGCGGGCGATCTCCTTGAACGTCGGGTTCTCCATCGCCACCCGGCCGAGCTTCACCAGGTCCTCGGCGGTCGACACGGTGGTCTTGTCGAGGCCGCTCGGGTCCGTGTAGTGGGTGTTCGTCATGCCGAGTTCCTTGGCCGTCTCGTTCATCTTGGCCACGAACTTCTTCTCGTCGCCGCCGCTGTCCCAGCGCGCGAGCATCCGCGCGACGTTGTTGGCGGACGGCAGCATGACGGCCTGGAGGGCCTCGTACTGCTTGATCTTCTGGCCCTCGGTCACCTTGACCACGGACTCGTTCTCCGGCTTGCCCTTCTCGTAGTGGCGCTGCGCCTCGGCGTCGACGGTGAGCGTCTTGCCCTCGGTCCCCTTCTTGATGGGGTGGTCGCGCAGGATCAGATACGTCGTCATCACCTTCGCGATGCTCGCGATCGGCACGGGCTTCGCCTTGCCCGAGCTGCCGAAGGTGCCGATGCCGTCCACGTCCATGGCGGCCTGGCCGTCGGCGGGCCAAGGGATGGAGGGCTTGCCGCCGCCGAAGGAGAACGTGTCCTTGGCGGTCATGGTGAGCTTCGCGTCCGGGAGCGGACGTACGGCCTGTACGACTGCAAACACAATCGCCAGGAGCGCCACGAGCGGCGTCCAGATCTTGAACCGCCGCACGAGGGTGCGGGTCGGGGTCTCCGCGGGCGGCGGCGTGTTCGTCAGCTCGGCCAGCAGGTCGAGCGGCGGCTTGGGCGGCAGCGGCTGCTGGGTGGTCGGCTCCGGGGCCTCCGGCGCCGCCGGCTCGGCCGCCCGCGGGGCGGCCGGGGCCGCGGCGGAGGCGGCGGGCGCCTTGGGCGCGCCCTGCGGCGGGGCCTTCCGCTCGGGGGTGGCACGGGGCTCGTCGAGCGGCTTCAGCGCGACGAACTTGCTGGTCCGCTCGGACTCGGACTCGGCCTTGGGCTTCTCGCCCTTGGTGTCGCCCTTGGTGTCGCCGAGCTTGAGCATGGTGGTGGGCTGGTCGACACCGGCACCGGAGCCGGAGCCGGTGGGCTTGACGGCCTTGAAGACGGCGGTGGCCTGGTCGACGGGCTTGTCGTCGCCGGGCTTGTCGGTGGCGTCGGCCTTGGTGTCCGACTTGGCGTCCGACTTGGCGTCCGCGTCCGGCTTGACGGCCTTGAACACCGCCGTCGCCTGGTCCACGGGACGCTCGTCGGCGTCGTCCGCACCGGTAGCGGACTCGCTCTGACCTGCGGCCCCGGCGGAACCTTCCGCCTCGGCGGCGTCCTTCTTCGCCCACGACGGCACGGTCTTGAGCACCGCCGTCGCCCGGTCGGCGGGCGGCTCACCGGCGTCGGCCTCGTCGTCGTCAGAGGTCTCGACCCGCGGCCGGTCGGTCCGGAACACAGCCGTGGCCGTATCGGACTTCGGCTCACCGACGGAGCCCGACTCCGCCTTCGACGAGGCGTCGCCCTCGCCCTCACCGGCGTCGGACTCCTCGTCACCGGAGGTCTCGACCTGGACAGCCGCGGCCGACTTCGGCTCACCGGCGGAGCCCTCCGCCGTCTTCGACGAGGTCGCGTCGGCGGTCTTGTCGGCGTCGGCCTCCTCGCCGTCAGAGGTCTCGACCCGCGGCCGGTCGGTCCGGAACACAGCCGTGGCCGTGTCCGACTTCGGCTCACCGGCAGAGGCCGACTCCGCCTTCGACGAGGCCTTGTCGTCCGCCTCGTCGGCGTCCTCGGCCGCGGCATCCGCCTCAGCGGAAACGTCACCGCCAGCAGGAACACCGCCCGCCCGGCCGCCCGCGCCGCCCTCGGGCTTCGCTTCGCCCTCGGGTTCCTCGTCGCCCTCCGCGTCCGCGGAGGCGACCCAGGCCGCCACCGCGTTCCGCAGGCGCGCGTCCCCGTTGGCCTCCTTGGCCGCCTTGGCCTTCGGGGGCGTGGGGGGCGAGGCGGCCGCGTCGTCCTCAGAGGCGCCCCCGCCAGAAACCGTCTTCGAACTGTCGGGGTACTCGCCCGCCACCGATTCCTCCTCGTACTCGCCGTACTCGCCGTGCTTCGCCACACCGACCGAGGCCCGGACCCACTGTCCGAACCATGTACCAGTGTCCTGTGTGAGGGCTTAACCCCCGTGGTAGACGAGAACGACATACCTACTGGTTCCCGTACGTACCGCCCACGCGCTCTCGACAGACCAATGTGAGAGGGGTCACCCTGTCATTCATCCACGCGGGGAGGCATGGATGGGCAGGAGCCGCAGAACAATTCCGGAGGAGCTTCTGCTGCTCGCTTTGGACCCGACCACGGGTACCACAGCGCAGCCGCAGTCGCTCGACCTCGGTCTGGCCGGAGCACAGCTAGTGGAGCTGGCGCTGGCCGGACGGATAGCCCCTGACGGGGATCGTATCGCCGTGGTGATGCCACGGCCCACGGGAGATCCGACTCTGGACTCCGCACTGGAGCTGCTGCGCAGGCGCGGCAGCCCGGTCCGCGCGGTCCACTGGATCGGCGGGCCCCGCCTGGGGCTGCGCCAGACCTACCTTTCACACCTGGAACGGTGCGGCATGGTGCATGCCGTGGCGGGCCAGATGTGCGGAGTGCTGCCGACGACTCGCTACCAGGCGACGGACACGGCGATCAGCCGGGAAATCAGGTCCCGGCTCGATTCGGCGATCCGCACCGGCGTACCGCCGGACCCGCGGACCGCGGCGCTCGCCGCGCTGGCCCACGCGGTCGGCCTCGGCAAGCACCTGTATCCGGGCAACGAGGGACGATCGTCCCGCTCCCGGCTGCGGGACCTGATCCGGCACGACCCGATGGGCGGCCTCGTGGCGCACGCCGTGATGGACGTCCAGAACGGCGTGGCGGCGCAGCCGCGCCGCAGCCCCGCGACGGCGGGACAGCAGGGCGCACGGCCGACGGCGAGGGCGGTGACGGAACCCGGCAGGGTGCCGATGCAGCCGCGCCGGGGTGCGGGAGCCATGGCCCGCGCCGTGGCCCACTGACCGAGCGGTCGCGCACGGGGAGCCGATTCCCGTGCGGCACAGCACCACGCACCGGGACCGGTACGGGCGCCGACACCGGCATCGGTACCGGAACCACGGGCGCGCGGCCCGCAGCGGCCGCCGCGCACGGCACCGCACCACGCAGCACCGCACTACGCAGCACCACCGCACGCCGCGTCACCCGCACCGTGTGACGCACTCCGCGCCGGTCCCACGAGACCCGGCGCGGGAACCGTCGAGCCGTGCGGGGCCGGACGCCGGTCGCACCGGCGCCCGGGCCCCGCACGACGGCAACCACCGCACACAACACGCCTGTTGAGAAGCACGCGCGACGCCGTCGGGGCGTCGGCACCCCCACATGACCGCCGTTCTGCTGTTTCCCAGCGGCGAGTTGCCCCTTGGTGGCACTCTGCTCCACAGCAGACACGCAATGTAGAGGCATATTTGCCGGAGGTGCACTTCCCGTGGCGTCCAACGTCAATCCCACCGTCAGGCGTCGCCGGCTCGGCCAGGAGCTGCGGCGGCTCCGTGAGCTCAAGGGCATGACGGCGGAGGAGGTGGCGGAGCGCCTGCTCGTCTCGCAGTCGAAGATCAGCCGCCTTGAGAACGGCCGCCGCTCGATCAGCCAGCGCGACGTGCGCGATCTGTGCGGGGTGTACGAGGTCGAGGACCACCGCATCGTCGACTCGCTGATGCAGATGGCCAAGGACTCCCGCCAGCAGGGCTGGTGGCACTCCTTCGGCGACATCCCGTACAGCGTGTACATCGGTCTGGAGACCGACGCCGCGTCGCTGCGCGTCTACGACCCGCAGGTCGTCCCCGGTCTGCTGCAGAGCAGGCCGTACGCGGAGGCGCTGATCACCGGCGCGCTGCCGGAGACCACACCGACGGACATCGAGAAACGGGTCCAGGTCCGCATGCGCCGCCAGGAGCGCATCGCCGCGCCGGAGAATCCGCTGCGCCTGTGGACCGTCCTCGACGAGTCCGCCCTCCGCCGCGTCGTCGGCAACCGCGCGCTGATGCGCGAGCAGTTGGAGTACCTGGTCGAGCAGTCGCAGCTGCCGCACGTGACGGTGCAGGTGATCCCCTTCGAGATGGGCGCGCACCCCGGCCTGAATGGGCAGTACGCGATCCTGGAGTTTCCGGACGCGTCGGATTCCAGCGTCGTCTACATCGAGGGCGTCACCAGTGACCTGTATCTGGAAAAGGCCAATGACGTGCAGCAGTACAGCGTCATGTACGAGCATTTGCGGGCCCAGGCGCTGAACGTGGAGCAATCGCGGCAGCTGATCGCGGACATCGCCAAGGACTACGCCCGCTGACATACACCCGCTGACATACGCCCGCCCGGTATTCGGAAGTTGACCTTCCGCTTATCGCCGAGGGCCGCCCAGCCCGGGAAGCGCCGCACGGTACACCTTTGCCTCGGCGTGACGGAAGACCCCTCTGGAATATGCCATCCGGTTGAGTGAACGAACCATCCGCCACTCGATGTTGGCGAGTAGCGTCATTCACGCCAACAGAGCAACGCGGATTCCGCGCTGTTGGCGCATCCCGCTCTCCCGCGGGACAGCGCAATTCACCAACTGTACAAACGGAGCAAACATGGCAATCCAGCAAGGCGCGTCGCCCTCGTGGACCAAGTCGTCCTACTCCACCGGGAACGGCGCGTGCGTCGAGGTCAAGTCCCCCGTTCTGAGCGCCATTTCCGTGCGCGACTCGAAGGTCACGGGCGGCCCGGTCCTCGCCTTCCCGGCCGACTCGTGGAACGCCTTCGTGACCGAGGTGCGTGAAGGGTCCCACGACCTCGGGTGATACGTGCCAGTGAAGGCAACCGCAGCAACAACCGCATAGCTCCACCCGCAGAGCCCTCTCGACTGGTCCGCCGTCCCGGCCGAGGGGGCTCGGCCTTGCCCCCGGGTGCTAGCGGAGCTGGTCGACGTACCGGTCCGTGCCCGGCACCGTCGGGATGAACGGCGCGAGCAGCTCCACCCGCCCCAGGCCCCCGGCGGCCACCTCCGCCTCGCGCGCCGCGAAGCGCTCCGCCCAGCACGCGCGCGGATCGCACTCCAGGAACCACAGCAGCGTCAGGCGGGTGTCCACGCCCTCGACCTGCCGCACGTACGTCATCCGGTCGCCCGGCAGCGGCGTCGGGCGGAAGAGGGTCACCATGGCGGCGGGCGAATCCCTGAGCGCCCGGGGCAGGTGCCGGGCGCGCAGCCATTCGAGCACCTCCGCGCGCTCCCGCGGCCCCGCGGCGTCGATGACCTCCAGGACGAGCCCCTGGTACGGGTGGTCCAGGGCGTGCAGGTCGCGCGGCCCGGCGGCGCCGTCGCGGTAGACGGTCGCCTCGTGGTCCTGGAAGGCCGTGAACACGTGCGTGCGGGCCTGGTGGACACGGCCGTCGCGGTTGAGGCGCTTGTTGATGGCGACGGTCCACTTCATGTGCTCGTCGTAGCGCCCTTCGGTGATCCAGTACGTCGACAGATAGCAGCCCGCCGTCACGGGCCGCGCGACCGCGGACTTCTCGGGCACGCGCAGGAGTTGCAGCTCCCGGGTCGCCACCCAGCGCCGGCCCGCGTACATCCAGGGCATGGCCATCGCGCCCGCGTAGTAGTGGTCGTCCTCGTACCAGCGGTTGTACGCGAACTCGTGGCCCGGGTGCGGTTCGACCATGGTGATCAGCGCGTGCCCCGGGCGCACGCCGTACGGGCCGACGGCGGCCAGCTCGCCGTACGCGTCGCCACCGGACGCGGCGGACCGGGTGTCGTCGGCGGACCGGGGGCCGTCTGCCGGCCGGGAGTCGTCGGTGGACCGGGAGCCGTCTGTGGACCGGGGGTCGTCGCCCATGCCTCTCCCCTTCTTCGGCGCGGACCCATACTCTGACGCCCCGTCAGACATAAGGCCAGAGCCGGGAGGCCCGCATGCCGCTGCTCCAGGGAAAGACCGTGATCGTCTCCGGTGTCGGCGCCGGGCTCGGCCACGAGGTGGCCGCGGCCGTCGTGGCCGAGGGCGGCAACGCCGTGCTCGGCGCCCGCACGGAGGCGAACCTCGCCAAGACCGCCGCCGAGGTGGACCCCGGGGGCGCCCGCGTCGCGTACCTGCCGACGGACATCACCGAGGAGGTCCAGTGCGGGGCGCTCGCGGACCTCGCCGTCGAGCGGTTCGGCGACATCGACGCGCTGGTCCAGGTCGCGGCGTCCGACAGCCACTTCGGCGGGCTCCAGGACGCCGACTTCACCGCCTGGGCGGGCGTCCTGGACGTGAACCTGCTCGGCTCGCTGCGCATGACCCGGGCGTGCCTGCCCGCCCTGAAGGAGCGCGGCGGCTCGGTCGTCCTCATCGGTACGCAGTCGTCGGTGGCGGCGCCCTCCCAGGTGCGGCAGGCGGCGTACGCGGCGTCGAAGGGCGCGCTGACCTCGGCGATGTACTCCCTGGCGCGCGAGCTGGGCCCGCACCGGATCCGGGTCAACACCGTGCAGCCCGGCTGGATGTGGGGCCCGCCGGTGGAGGCGTACGTGACCCTGACCGCGCGGGCCGAGGGCGTGCCGGAGGCCGAGGTGAAGCGGCGGCTCACCGAGCGCATGGCGCTGCCCGACCTCGCCACGGACGGGGACGTGGCGCAGGCGTGCGTGTTCCTCGCGTCGGACCGGGCGCGGGCCATCACCGGGCAGTCGCTCCTGGTGAACGCGGGAGAGCTGATGCGCTGAGGCCCCGGCACCGCCAGGCCCCCACCCCTGCCCCCGGCCCGTCGCCGGGGGCTTTCCCGGCCCTCATTTGGTCACGTACATGAATCGAGATCGTCATCCCGAACGATTTTACTTCCTCTTGACCGTGCGGGCGGTTGTCCGCGCCACGCGGCCGAACCGACGATGAGCGGGCCCTTCCCGGCCGTTCCCGCGCCGCACGGGTGAAGTTCCCACCAGATCAACGGAGTTGACCTAGTTCACAAGGCGGACCCCGGGAGGGGGATATGAACGGACTCGACTGGGCCGTGCTCATCGGCTACTTCGGCGTGATGGTCGCGATCGGCGTCTGGTCCCACAAGCGCGTGGACAACGTCAGCGACTTCTTCACCGCGGGCGGCAAGATGCCGTGGTGGCTGTCCGGCATCTCGCACCACATGTCCGGCTACAGCGCGGTGATGTTCACCGGCTACGCAGGAATCGCCTACACCTACGGCGTCACGTCCTTCGTCACCTGGTCCTTCCCCATCGCGCTCGGCATCGCGATCGGCTCCCGCCTTTTCGCCCCGCGCATCAACCGGCTGCGCTCGCGCCTGCACGTGGCGTCCCCCCTCGAATACCTCAAGAACCGCTACGACCTGCCCACCCAGCAGGCCCTCGCCTGGTCCGGCATGCTCCTGAAGATCGTGGACGTGGGCGCGAAGTGGGCGGCGATCGCGACGCTCCTGTCCGTGTTCACCGGCGTCTCCCTGAACCAGGGCATCCTCATCACCGGTGCCGTCACCGCCGTCTACTGCACCATCGGCGGCCTGTGGGCGGACGCCCTGACCGAGCTGGGCCAGTTCGTCATCCAGTTGCTCGCCGGGATCGCGATGTTCGTGGCCGTGGTCGTGGAGCTGGGCGACTACGGCGGCTTCTTCGGCGTCTGGGACCGCCCCGAGCTGGACGGCCACGAGAAGCCCCTGATCGGCCCGTACGGCACGGTGTTCCTGCTCGCCTTCCTCTTCATCAAGCTCTTCGAGTACAACGGCGGCATGCTCAACCAGGCCCAGCGCTACATGGCCACGGCCAACGCCCGCGAGGCCTCGCGGTCCGCGAAGCTGTCCGCCGTGCTGTGGCTGGTGTGGCCGCTGGTGCTGTTCTTCCCGATGTGGATGTCGCCGCTCCTCGTCGACGCGAAGAAGCCCGACGGCTCGGACTCGTACGCCCTGATGACCGAACAGCTCCTTCCGCACGGCCTGTTGGGCCTGGTCATCGTCGGCTTCTTCTCGCACACGATGGCCATGTGCTCCTCCGACGCCAACGCCATCGCGGCCGTCTTCACCCGGGACGTGGCACCCGTCCTGTCGCGCAGGGCCCGGCAGTGGACGGACCGCGCGGGACTCCTCGCCGCCCGCCTCACCACGGTCGTCTTCCTCGGCCTCTCCATGGCGGTGGCCACGCAGGTCAACTCCCCCACCTTCAACGACATCATCACCGTCGTCATCAAGTGGGTCGCCGGACTCATGGGCCCCATCGCCATCCCGATGATGCTGGGCCTCCTGCGCACCTTCCGCCGCTCGGGCCCCACGGCCGCGCTCACCAGCTGGGCCCTGGGGCTGCTCGCCTTCTGGCTGGTCAACTACCCCGTCCACTGGAACGTCGACGGCGGCGTACCCCTCCAGTACCAGGTGTCCATACCGCTGGCGGTCTCGCTGGTCCTGTACGTCGTCATCGGCTGGGTGAAACCGGAGGACACCCCCGAGCGCGACGCGCTCATCGAGCGCATCAACACGGACGGCGACTCCGCCGCCGCGGCTCTCCCCCTGCCCGGCCAGGCAGAGCCCGCCCCTTCGAAGCCGGTGTCGTAGCGCCTTCTGCCGTCCCTCGTCCGCGGGTGGCTTCGCGCTGACGCGCTCGCTTCTCCCGCCCGCCCGCCCCTTTTGGGGCGGGCGGGCGGGAAAAATCCGCCGCGGAGCGGCGGAACACCACGACGGCGGCGCACCCGGCAGCGGGCCCGCACCGGCATGGTGAGATGCCCCCATGCTCAGCGCGAGACGCATACTCATCGTGGCGTACGACGACTCCCAGATCCTCGATGTCGCCTGTCCCAGCGGGGCGTTGGACCTGGCCAACCGGCACGGGGCCGACCCGCCGTACGAGATCGAGCTCGGGACCGTCGGGCGCGCCCCCGCGAGGAGCAGTGCCGGGATCGCCCTCGGGGCCTGCCGGAGCCTGGAGGAGGTGGCCGGGCCGCTTGACACGCTGCTCGTGGCGGGCGGCGGCGGGTACGCGCGGGCGGCGGCCGACACCCGCCTGGTCACCCAGGTCCGGCGGCTCGCGCGCGCGAGCCGCCGGGTCGCGTCCGTGTGCACCGGCGCCTACGTCCTGGCCGCCGCGGGCCTGTTGGACCACCGCCGCGCCACCACGCACTGGCGCTACGGCGCCGAACTGGCCGCGCGGCACCCGGCGGTGGCCGTCGACACCGCCCCGCTGTACATACGCGACGGCAACGTCTACACCGCGGCGGGCGTCACCAGCGCCCTCGACCTCACCCTGTCCCTGATCGAGGACGACCACGGCCCGACCCTGGCGCGGGCCGTCGCCCGCGAGCTGGTCTCGTATCTGCACAGGCCCGCCGACCAGGCGCAGATCAGCATGTTCCTCGCGGCGCCGCCGCCGGGCGACCGCCTGGTCCGCGATCTGGCGGTGCACATCGCCGCGCACCTGGCCGAGGACCTGTCCCCGGCCGCGCTCGCCGCCCGCGCGGGCGTGAGCACCCGGCATCTGACGCGCCTGTTCGCCGCGCACCTCGGCACCACCCCGGCCCGCGCGGTGCGCGCCGCCCGCACCGAGGCGGCCGCGCACCTCGTACGCTCCAGCGCGCTGCCCCTCGCCGCGATCGCCCGCCGCTGCGGCTTCGGCTCCGCGCAGACGCTGCGCCAGGCCTTTCTCGACGCGTACGGCGTCAGCGGGGACACGATGCGCAAGATGCCGGACATGCCACGGCCGCGGGCGGGCTCCCGGCGGCAGACTCCCGGGGCATGACGCACCCCACGACACGCCGCACCGTGCTGCGCTCCACCGCCGCCACGGCCGCGCTCGCCACCGCGGGAATCGCCGCGCGGACCGCCCCCGCCCATGCCGACGCACCCCGCGAGCCCGGCACCGCGGGCCCCCGGATCGGCATCCTCCTCTACGACGGCTACAGCCTCCTCGACCCCACGGGCCCCGCCGAGGTGCTCTCGCGCGTGCCGGGCGCGAGCGTCACGATGGTGGCCGAGCGGCGCGGCCCGGTGCGCACCGACACCGGTGACGTGGCCGTCGTCGCGGACCGCTCCCTCGACGAGGCGGGCCGCCTGGACGTGCTCCTCGTCCCCGGCGCGGGCAACCGCGGCCTCATCGCGGCGATGCGGAACCAGACCCTCCTGAAGTGGATCCGCGCCACGAACCGGCACACCCGCTTCACCACCTCCGTGTGCACGGGCTCCCTGGTGCTGGCCTCCGCCGGGCTGCTCGACGGCCGCCGCGCGACGACGTACTGGGCATCGGCGGAGTACCTGGAGAAGACCTTCGACGTGACGTACGTACCCGAACGCTACGTGGAGTCGGGGAAGTTCCTCACGTCGGCCGGGGTCTCGGCGGGGATCGACATGGCGCTGCACCTCGCGGCGCGGCTCACCGACGACGACACCGCGCGGGCGATTCAGCTGGCGGTCGAGTACGACCCGCGTCCGCCCTTCGATGCGGGCGACTGGCGTCGGGCCAGTGCGGAGTTGAGGGCCCGGGCCCTCAAGCTCCTGGAGGACTCTCAGGTGTAGAACCTCGTTCGTCTGCGGGTTCGTCGTGGCTGGTCGCGCAGTTCCCCGCGCCCCTTTGGGGCGCGCCCCAAAGGCGCGCCCCCCGTCACGCTCTCGGGTAGCGGGCCAGCCAGCCTGGGGACGCGCCTGCTGGGCTGTGGAGGGCGGGTCCCTGGGTCATCTCCATGGCGAAGTCGTCCGCGAGTTCCAGGACGGTGGCGCGGCCCTCCAGTTCGGTGAGCCAGCCGGGCGGCAGCGCGGTCTCGCCGTGCAGGGCGCCGAGCAGCGCCCCGCACAGCGCGCCCGCCGCCGTGGAGGACGCGCCGTGGTTGACGGCGAGGCGCAGGCCGTGGCGGACGTCCTCGCCCACGAGGGCGCAGTACACGGCGGCGGAGAGCACGCCCTCCGCGTCGCCCTCGCCGATCAGCTCCTCGACGCGGGCCGCGTTCGGCATGCCCTGCCGTACGGCGCCGAGCGCGTGCCGCAGACCGTCGGTGACGGGCTGGTGGCCCGGCCGCGCGGCGAGCAGCGAAAGGGCGCGCTGCACGGCCCCGTCGAGGGACTCGCCCCGGGCAAGACCGTGCACGAGGACGGCGTGCGCGCCCGCGGCGAGGTAGGCCTGCGGGTGCCCGTGCGTCTGCACGGCGCACTCCACGGCGAGCTGCAGCACGAGCTGCGGCTCCCACCCCACGAGCAGCCCGAAGGCCGCGGACCTGGCGGCGGCCTCCGCTCCGCGCTCGCCCGGGTTCTTGGGCACGTCGAGCGTGCCCATGCGGTCGTCGGCGAGCCCGGTGAGACAGGCGCGGGCGGGCGCGCGGCGCGAGTACAGCCACTCCTCGCGCGCCAGCCAGCCGTCCTCCTTGCGCCGCTCGTCGGGCCCCCAGTCGTGCTGGGTGACGGCCCACCGCAGATAGGCCCGGTGCAGATCGGTCGGCGGGTGCCAGGCTCCCGTGTCGCGCCGCACCTGGGCCCGGATGAGCCCGTCCACGGTGAAAAGCGACAGCTGCGTGACGGCGGTGACGGCGCCGCGCCTGCCGTGCGCGGGCGCGAGTTCGGTGAGGCCCTCGGCGCCGTGCGCGGCCCGGATCTCCGCCAGGTCCGCCCCGTCCACGGGCGCGCCGAGCGCGTCCCCGACGGCGGCCGCGAGCAGCGTGCCGCGGACCCGGCTGCGGAAGTCCTGCTGCTCGGTGCGGCCCCACACCCCCGTGGTTGCTACGGCACTCACCGAACCCCCTTTCCCGTGCCTCGGCGTCCGACTCCGCAGCACTGTAATCGAACGGGAACGGTGGGTTCAGGGTGCACGTGGTTTGTGCGGAAGGTGCGGTTTCCCTAGTTCCCGTCGGGAGTTGGGCGGTGTTCGACGTATTCGACGACGGTGCCGTCGGGGTGCCGCACGGTGAAGCCCGTGCCGGTCGGGACCCGGTGCGGCGGGTCCAGGACCTCCGTGCCCTCCTCCGCCGCGAGCCGGGCCAGATACGTCTCGGCGGAGTCGACGATCAGCGTGCCGTCCGTGGCCCGGAACGGCGCGAGCGTCTCCTCGTCGCCCTCGACGAGCAGGAAGCTCCCGACGACGGCGAGCGTGAGCCGCTTCTCCGGATACGTGAACCGCATGTCCCGCTCCACGCCGAGCAGCCGCTCGTAGAAGGAGGTGACGGACTCCAGGGTGCCGAGGGGGGTGTAGACGCGGATGAGGGTGCGGGGCGCGGCGAAGCCGGAGGAGTCGTTGACGCGGCGCCAGACGGTGGGGGTGAGGTCGGTGTCGTTGCTCATGCGCCAAGGCTCGCGCGGGGAATGCCCGCCGACCAGGCGGGTGTTCATGGGGTGAGTGGAGGTAACACGATGACGGACCCGGCGCCGCCCCCGACAACCACCCGGCCCGCGCCCGCGGCACCCACCCGGCCCGCGCCCGCGGCACCGACGCGGCCCGCGACCCTGGCGACCGACCCCGCCGCGCTCCGGCGGGAGCTGGGTGGCTTCCTGCGTGCTCACCGCGAGCGCGTGGCCCCGGCCGACGTGGGGCTCCCGGGCACGGCGCGGCGTCGCACGTCCGGCCTGCGCCGCGAGGAGGTCGCGGCGCTCTCGGGCGTCTCGGTGGCCTGGTACACCTGGCTGGAGCAGGGCCGCGTCGACACCTCGCGGCAGGTCCTCGACGCGGTGGCGCGGACCCTGCGCCTGGACGCCGCGGCGCACCGCCACGCCCTCGGCCTGGCGGGCTTCGCCACCTTCGAGACGGGCCCCTCCACGCCGGTGGACCACCAGCCCATGCTGGACGGCTGGGCCACCCCCGCCGCGCTCCTCGACCCGGCCCTGGACCTGCGCGCCTGGAACGGCCCGTACGCGGCGCTCTGGCCCGACCCGGCCCACGTGCCCCCGGCCCGCCGCAACCTCCTGCTGCTCCTGGCCACCGACCCGGGCCACCAGCGCGTCCTGCCCGACTGGGAGCCGCTGGCCACGGACCTCTACCGCCACTTCCGCACCCGCGCGGACCGCGAGCCCCCGGCGTCCCGCAGCCACGAGGTGACCGCCCTGCT
The DNA here is from genome assembly GCF_008704795.1 of Streptomyces spectabilis. NCBI lineage: Bacteria > Bacillati > Actinomycetota > Actinomycetes > Kitasatosporales > Streptomycetaceae > Streptomyces > Streptomyces spectabilis. Next base: position 4,425,926 of record NZ_CP023690.1, read on the forward strand.
GCGCGCGGAGCGCCCCGAGCTCGACGCCTGGTGGGCCTGCCGCTCAGTGGCCGACTTCGCACCGCGCGCCGTCACCCTCACCGCTCCCGACGGCGACGTACGCCCGTACGAGATGACCCTCCTGCTCACCCCGGAGCCGCGGGGCGGGGCGGTCCTGGTGCAGACGCCGGTCGGCGGAGGCCCTCGCGCACCGGGTCGTACCTGACCGACGGCCCGTGCGCCAATCCTGTTGACCGCCCCCGGCAGGCAGTGCTGGAGTCGGCGCGTGGACAGCATCCCCGCCAACCGGCGGCTCTGGAACCGGATCAGCAGCGCCTACCAGCACAAGCACGACCCGCACATCGGCGCCGCGCCCCGGCTGTGGGGCATGTACTCCATCCCCGACGCGCACCTGAACGCCCTGGGCGACGTCACCGGCAAGCGCGTCCTCGAACTCGGCTGCGGCGCCGGCCAGTGGTCCAGGGCGCTCGCCGCCGAGGGCGCCACCGTGGTCGGGCTCGACCTGTCCGAAGCCCAGCTCACCGCGGCGGCCCGCGCCATGGGAGCGGACCGCTACCCCCTGGTGCAAGGCGCCGCCGAACACCTCCCCTTCGCCGCCGAAAGCTTCGACCTGGTGTTCTGCGACTTCGGCGGGCTCAGCTGGGCACCCCCGCACCTGGCCGTCCCCCAGGCCGCCCGCGTCCTGCGCCCGGGCGGGCGCCTGGTGTTCAACGTCGCCAGCCCCTGGTTCGAAGCGTGCTACGACGACGCCGCGAGCCGCGTGACGACCACGCTGCAACAGGACTACTTCGGGCTGAACACCATCGCCGAGGGCGGCGGCGCGACCAGCTATCAGCTCACCTACGGCGACTGGGTCAGGGTCCTGCGCCGCGCGGGCCTCGTCATCGACGACCTCATCGAGCCACGCCCCGACCCCGAAACACCCAACGGCTACAACGAGACCGACCCACCCGACTGGGCCCACCGCTGGCCCGCGGAACTGCTCTGGGTGACCCACAAACCGTAAGTCCCGCCGGGCTCACACCGGGCGGCCGCCACCCTCGTTGAGGAACGACTGGTGGAGCGTGTACCGCTTGGAGGCGCGGCCGCCGGTGCGTACGGCCGCTCCGAAGGAGGCGGCGTCGGTCCACTCCTCGATGACGAAGGTCTCCTCGCCGTCCGCCGTCAGGTGGACGTGCGCCGCGAACAGGCCCGGTGCCGCCACGACCGCGCCCACCGCCGTCCTGGTCACCGCGAGCACGCAGGGCGGGCGGCCGCCGTGGTGCACCACGCTGCGGTGGAGGCGGGTCCGGTGGAGCCCCGGCCGCTCGATGCCCGGCACCAGCGAGTCGACCCGGCTCACGAGCGCGCCGCGCCGGGCCCGCGCCCACGTCAGGTGCTCCTCGTCGCTGGTCCACTGGGCGTAGAAGAGCAGGTCCGTGCCGTCCGTCGCGCGGAACACGTGCTGGGCGAGCAGCGCGGACGGCCACTCCCCCGCCGCCCACTCCTCGACCACCGCGTCGGCGGCGGCCCACGTCCGCTCGGGCGTGGCCGTGATCCACTCACTGATCAGCGCGGTCCCCGCTGCGGGGTGGACGAGTTCCAGGAAGGGTGTCATGGTCAGCGACCCTCGTACGTCAAGCGCGCTTGAGGTCAAGCGGCAACGTCCGGCCGGGGCGTCGGCGGGCACGGGGCCGGGTTCCGGGTGCGGCTCCTCTTCGGCGTCTTTGGCGTCGGGCCCGACCGGGTCACGGTTCCGCGCGATCCGGTACGAGTTCGGCCCACACCGTCTTGCACCCGGAGGGCGCCGGAACCACGCCCCAGCGGTCGGCGCACCCCGCGACGATGCGCAGCCCGCGCCCCGACTCCTCCTGATCCCCCGGGTCCTGGATACCCGGGACCCGGTCGCCCCGGGCGTCACTCACCTCGATCCGGAGCCTCCCGGCCGCGTCGAGCCGGAGCGTCAGGCGGAAGCCACGGCCCGGCACGCGGCCGTGCGCGACGGCGTTCGCGGCGAGTTCGGCGACGATGTGCGATGCCTCGGCCGACGGGCAACCCCAGGCGTCAAGTTGACGCTCCGTGAGTAGCCGGGCAAGGCGGGCTCCCCTCCGGGAGGAGGTCAGCAGCAGCGTGAAGTGCCGTGCCTGGACGGCGGCTTGAGTCATTTCACCATTCACATCACTCAGCGTGGTCACTCCTGTCTACCCTGACCAGCAGGGAAGCCGGTACGCAGAGCGACTGTCCGGGTACCGCTCGGAGCCGTCCGGCTCGTACGCGGAAGGTGGGCCGCATGGAGGACGAGGAAGCCGCGGCGGTACTCAAGGCGGTGGGCCGCCAGGTCAAGGCGTGGCGCGAGGCGGCGGGCATGACCCAGGCGGAGCTGGGCGCGGCCATCGGGTACGGCGACGAGATGGTGTCGTCGGTGGAGCGGGGCCGGCGCGTGCCGAAGCCGGAGTTCCTGGAGGGGGCGGACGAGGTCCTGGGAGCCGGCGGCAAGATCGCGGCGATGAAGAAGGACGTGGAGGAGGCGAGGTACCCGAAGAAGGTTCGGGATCTGAAGAAGCTGGAGGAGGAGTCGGTGGAGCTTGGGGCCTACGCCAGCCATCACATCCACGGGCTGCTTCAGACCCCGGAGTACGCGCAGGCGTTGTACGCGATGCGACGCCCCTCCTACACGGAGGAGGAGATCGAGCGCCACGTCGGCGCTCGCATGGCCAGGAAGTCCATCTTCGAGCGCGTCCCCCGGCCACTGATCACCTTCGTCCAGGAGGAGGTGACATTGCGGCGTCCGATCGGGGGCAGAATGGTCCTGCGGCAGCAGCTCGAACACCTGTTGGGTGTCAGCAGGTTGAGGCACGTGGAGATCCAGGTGATGCCGACTGGCTGTGAGGACCACGCTGGAATGGCAGGCTCGCTCCAGCTACTGAAGCTACGGAACGGCAAGACGCTCGGACACACAGAAGCGCAGCTTTCCAACAGGCTGATCAGCGAATCCCGCGAAGTCCAGATCGTCGAAATGCGCTATGGAATGATCCGGGCACAGGCCCTCCCGCCACAGGAGTCCCTGGTCTTCATCGAGAACGTACTGGGAGAGACATGACCTCCACCCCGGCCACCGGAACCTTCGCGCTGAAGTGGCGCAAGAGCAGCTACAGCAGCAACGACGGCCCCGAGTGCGTTGAAGTCGCCCAGGATTGGCGTAAGAGCAGCCACAGCGGAAGCGACGACGCGGACTGCGTCGAAGTCGCCATAGCCAGCCCCGGCCCGGGGCCCACCGTGCACATCCGTGACTCCAAGAACAAGAACGGAGCCCAGGTGGCCGTCGAAGGCGCGGCCTGGGCTCCGTTCGTCGGCTTCGCGGCGGGGACTCAGACCGTGTAGGCGGTCCAGCCGACCGTCTCCGTGGTGTGCTTGCCGTCGGCGGTGACGCCGCCGCCGTAGATCTCGTTGAAGCGGACCTTGAAGCCCTTGTTGGTCACTTCGTGCAGGCGGACGCCGGGGGTCTCAGGACCGTTGAAGGTCTGCACGGTGACCTGGACGACGACGTCCGTACCGCTGGGGAACGGGGTCGGGAAGGTGACCTGCTTGAAGGTGTCGGTCTTCCCGCCCTGTGTTTCGGTGGAGTGGGACGAGTCCATGGTCAGCTTGCCGCTCTGGATCATGCTCATGGTGGTACCCCTCTCTCGCACGCGAGGGGGTGCCGGTCGGCACTCCCGGTATGTCCCTGTGCGAAGAGGGATTCAAGCAGCGGGTCGGTGGGCCAGAAAGGGCGGTTTCGGGACATTCGCCCGAGAGGTGACGGCACCCTGAGATCCGTCAGGGTGTTCCCTGATCTCTCCGGGAGGCCATTGCCGGGCCGCCGGGCCCCCGCGCAGACTGGACGCATGGTAGATGCAGCTATGCGGGTGTCGCACCGGGAGCGGGACCAGGCGGTGGAGATCCTGCGGGTCGCGGCGGGTGACGGGCGGCTGACGGGGGCCGAGTTGGAGGAGCGGGTGGAGGCGGCGCTCGCGGCGCGGACGGTCGGTGACCTCAGGGACCTGACGGCGGACCTGCCGTGGGAGGGCATGCCGCCGCAGCCGGCCGAAGTGCTCCGGATAGACCAGCGCTTCGGGGAGGGCAAGCGGACGGGCGGGTGGCGGGTGCCGCGCCGGATGGAGGTGCGGCTGATGTTCACGGACCTGAAGCTGGACTTCACGGAGGCCGTGATCGCGCACAGCACGCTGGAGATCGAGGTGGATCTGCGGATCGGCGGGAATCTGACGCTGGTCACGCCGCCGGGGGTCGTGGTCGACGCGGACGGGATCACCAAGAGCCGGGGCGAGATCAAACTCCCCCCGGTCCCGGGCCCGGAGACCCCCGTCCACCTGCGCGTCCTGCTGACCGGCACGTCGACCGGCGGCGACATAGTGGCCCGCCCACCCCGCCGCCTCCCCTGGCAACGCCACCGCGCCAAGCCGGGTGCGGGCGACACGGGCTGACCCTGAAATCATGCAAGCTCCCGCAAGTCAACTGCGAGGCCTGACTGGTTGCGGGCAGGCTTGTGCCCGGAGACCATCTCCACGGCCAAGCAGGAGGTCACGATGACACTGCACATGCTTGGGAAGGACCCCGAGTCGCCCGACGGCAAGTCCGCGACGGTCTACTACGACGACGTGAAAGACCGATACCTGGTCCAAGGGCTGAAGGTACTCGACAAGGAGCGGCTGTCGCAGATGGATCTCCCGGACCACGAGACCGTCGTGGAGATCCCGAAGTACATGGTGGCGTTCTTCCCGGAGGTGAACAGTGGTGGGGGAACCGACGTTTGAGGACCTGTTCCGGCAGGCCAAGCACTCCGCCGTGCACTTGGAGATGCGGGACGGGTACATGCGGTCCGATCCGGAGTTCGTCGCCTGGTCCCGTGACCCTCACAGCGTTCCGGCGCGGCACGACCCGGTCTCGCGCCACTGGCTCGCGCTGATGAGGGAGACCACCGACCGTGGCGTCGCCGTACGCCGGGCCCGGATCTTCTCGGAACCGATGAGCGACTACTTGCGGTTCGAGCACCACCTCACCGCGGGCAACGTGGGAGCAGGGGAACAGGTCCGCTGGCTGCCACGACGCAGGGCTTCGGACTTGGCGCTGCCTGGCAACGACTTCTGGCTCTTCGACGACGCGCTGGTCCTGTTCCTGCACTTCACGGGCGAGGGCGAACTGTCCCCAGAGGGCGACGAGGAGCGCACGCGTGACCCGGGCGTAGTGCGCCTCTGTTCCACGGCCTTCGAGTCCGTATGGGACCGCGCCATCCCGCATGAGGAGTACAGGCCGGTGTGATCCGGGCCTGATGTTCCATGCCGCCACTGCCACCGTCCAGCATCCAGCAGGCCCGCGCGGCTCTCGGCGGGCGTCTTCGCGACATCCGCAAGGACGCCGGCCTGACCGCTCGGGCCCTGGCAGCGGCAGCCGGATGGCATGAATCGAAGAGCTCCCGGCTTGAGAACGGCAAGACGTCGCCGTCCGACGCCGACATTCGCATCTGGACGAGTATCTGCCGGGCAGAGGAGCAGACGGCGGATCTCATCGCGACGGCCCGCGGCATCGACGGCATGTACGTCGAATGGCGCCGCATGGAGCGAGCCGGACTCAGACGTGTCCAGGAGTCCGTGCTCCCGCTGTACGAGCGAACGCTTTGGTTTCGCTTCTACCAGTCGCAAGTCGTTCCCGGCCTGCTGCAGACCGCGGACTACACGCATGCGGTCCTCACCACGCTCGTCGCCCTGCGCAGCGCCCCCGACGACATCGAGGAAGCCGTATCGGCCCGCATGGGGCGTCAGCACGTGCTCCGCTCCGGCGGACGCCGGTTCGCCTTCGTGATCGAGGAGTGGGTTCTCCGATCGGTCATCGGCAGCCCGAACGTCATGGTGAACCAGCTCCGCCACCTGATCGGCATGACGTCGGTTCCCATGCTGAGCCTGGGTGTTGTCCCTATGGGTGTCACACGCGGAAATGCGTGGCCGTGTGAATCCTTCTCCATGTACGACGACAAGCAGGTCGCTTGCGAACTGGTCTCAGCAGGTCTGACGGTGACGCAGCCGTGCGAGATCGCCGAGTACGCCAGGACCTTCGCCGAGCTGGCAGGAATCGCTGTCTACGGCGCGTCTGCCAGAAATCTCATCACAGAGGCGATCGACGCCATCAGGTGAAGCTACGCAAGTCCGTAGAAGTTCATTGAGCGCCGACTCTCCCCTTCCATACCTTCAAAACATGCCCCAGAAATCAATGGGTTGAAGGAACGAGGCGACGACACCGACAACACCGACATCGAAGACGGTGACGGCCAGGGCGGTGGCGGCTCACCCGGCCATTGACCACACCCGAGCAACTCGGCCCCCGGCCCCGGCTGGGGGCACCCGCCACCATCGTTTCGCCGGTCAGGAAGGCACTTGCCAGTGCATCTGCTGTGCGTGGACTGGGACTTCTTCTTTCCCGTTTCCACGAGGCGGGCGTTGAACTGCCCCGCTGTCACGGGTACGAGGACTTCTGGGACCGCTTCACCCTCGCCCCCGCCGCCACCGTTTGGTACGCGGACTCCAACGCGTGGGCCGCCCATGTCTTCCCCTCCGACATCGGAGGGCAAGGCTGCTGGACCAGCGTCCATTTGGCCAGGCCCACAGAAGAGCCCGTTATCCCCGTGAGCATGAGCATCGACAGCGGGGAAGCCCCGACCGTCACGTTCGAGGCGGTCTTCGTATGCCGTTCCCGTGCCTGGGTTCCAAGCTGGTGCGACCACCAGTTCACGGAGTTTCTTGAAGCTTGTCCAGCACGACTGGTTGAGCACCCCGAGAACGTGTGGAGGCATCCTCGCGACGATGTTGAGCGCATGGAGCGGTTGTCCACGCGAACGGGTCAATTCAAGCACCGATGACGACATGAGCGGACCGACCAGGGCCTCTCAGCAGTCCTCTTGAACTCCCGCAGGGGGCGACCGTTGCACCACCACGGATACCTGTGGGCGGGCCCGAAACAGCGCTTCGACGACGAGGCCCTGCGGCGGCCCGCGCACCCCGACCCGCCCCCGCCCGGGAGCCGGCCCGAGCTGGTCCAGCGGCACCGCGAAGTGGCCGCCGAGTTTCCCAGGACGGACCTGCCGCCGCTGGAGACGGCCTACTGGCTGGTCAAACCGGCGGGCCTGGTCAGGGGAACATGGCAGGCACCGCAGGACGCGGCCCGCTGGCTCTCCGGTCAACTGGCCGCCCATGCGGAGCGTTTCGCCTCCTCGGCGGAGCGCAGCCCCACGCGCCTGAAGGCACTGGAGCACTCCGCCGCCGCACGGCTCGCGCGGGGCGGCGACGTCTCCCACGGCTTCTACCTGGAACGCCCCACGTTCCTGTCACTGGCCCTGGTGTGCTGCACCCCGAACCACGCGATGCCGCACCTTGCGTGCCCCCTCTCACTAGAGGTGGGCAGCGGCTGAGGCTGGGCTTCCGGTTCTGATTGTTCAAGGTTGTGCAACCCTCTCGTCACCTCGGCTGTCTCTTCTCTGTCGGCTCTGATCAACGTGATCCGAAGGGCCACCAGTCACAGGAGGAACAGTGCGTCGCTCCCTCGTCGTCGCCATCGCGGCCGCCGCCATCGCCGCGCCGCTGGCGATAGGCACCGGCACCGCGTCCGCCGCGCCCAAGGCGAAGGCGGCCACGGCGCCGGTCGTCGACTTCAACAAGGACGGCTACGCCGACCTCGTGCTCGGCGCGGCGAACGCGACGGTCGGCGGGAAGCAGGAAGCCGGGTACGTGGCCGTCGTGTACGGGTCCAAGAGCGGGGCCGGGCAGGCGCACCGGAAGGTCGTCGACCGGGCCGGCGCCGGGGTGCCCGGGGACGTCACCGAGTACGGACGCTTCGGCAAGGAGCTGACCGCCGCCGACCTCGACGGGGACGGGTACACGGACCTGGTCGTCGGCGCCGCCTCGGGCGGCACGGTGGTGCTGTGGGGCTCCGCCGCCGGGCTCACGGACGCCGCCGCCGAACTGCCGGGCGCGGGCGGCTCCCTCGCCGTCGGTGACTTCGACGGCGACGGGCACCGCGACCTGGTGACGCAGGAGTACAAGGCCGCGCCCGAGAGCGACGACACCGGCATGACCGTCTCGTACGGGCCGTTCACGCGCGGCGGCGAGGCGGCCAGGAAGGACGCGATCGGCTTCGGGTCGTTCCGCGAGCTCGGCGAGTTCGTCGCGGGCGATCTGGACGGCGACGGCGTCGACGACCTCGTCACCAGCCACGGCTTCGAGGACCGGGCGTACGGCAGCCGGTTCTGGAAGGGCGCCAAGTCCGGCCTCGGCCACACGTACAAGGGCCTCAAGGCGTCCGTGGGCGGTGCCGTCGCGGACGTGGACGGCGACGGCTACGGCGACTTCGTCACCCGTGACAACGGCAGCAGCAACGAGGACCTCGACTCCGATGCGGGCACCGTCCGCGTCGACTACGGCAGCAAGGACGGGCCCGCCGCGACCCGCACCACGAAGATCACCCAGGACAGCCCGGGCGTGCCCGGCGTCGGGGAGAGGGGCGGGTACGTCGGCGACGTGTACTACAGCGGCGACCAGTTCGGCGCCTCGATCAGCGCGGGCGACGCCGACGGCGACGGCTACGCCGACATCGCCGTCGGCGTCCCCGGCGAGGACGTCACCGCCGCTAGAAAGAACGTTCTAGACAGCGGCAACATAGTTCTACTCAAGGGCGCCAAGAGCGGCCTCAGTGGCAAGGGCGCCCAGGCCTTCACCCAGACCACGCCCGGCGTCCCCGGCGCCTCCGAGAAGAGCGACAAGTTCGGCGCCGAAGTCCTGCTGTCCGACGTCAACGGCGACAAGAAGGCCGACCTGACCGTCACCGCCCCCTGGGAGGACGGCACATACCGGGACTCCGGCGCCGCCTGGGTGTTCAAGGGCGCCGCCACCGGCCTGACGACGGCCGGGATCAGCTCCTTCGGCCCGGCCGCGCTCGGCGCGCCCGAGAAGGACGCCCGCCTGGGCGAGCGCCTCGCGCGCTAGCGCCCGCACCACCACCCCTGACACACCAGCTCCGTACGCACACCACAGGAGAAACCTTGCGCCGCTCCCTCATCGCAGCCGTCGCGGCGGCCGCGGTCGCCGCACCGCTCATGCTCACCGCGACGGGCACCGCGTCCGCCGCGCCCCGGCCCCCCAAGGCGCCGGTGACGGACTTCAACAAGGACGGGTACGCCGACCTCGCGATCAGCGCCGCGTACGGCACCGCCGGCGGAAAGAAGAACGCCGGGTACGTCGCCGTCGTGTACGGGTCCAAGAACGGGCCCGACCGCGCGCACCCGCGCATCATCGACCGCACCACCCAGGGCGTGCCCGGCGACGCCCGCGAGGACGACCAGTTCGGCGGCCAACTGGTCACCGGCGACTTCAACAAGGACGGCTACACCGACCTCGTCGTCGGCGGTCACCCCATGACCAAGGCGGTCCTCCTGTGGGGTTCCGCCGCCGGTCTGACCGGGACCTCCGGCGAGGTCGCGAACGGCGCCTACGGCAACATCACGGCCGGTGACTTCGACGGCGACGGGAACCGCGACCTGGTGAACGAGGTCTACCCGGCGCACGACAACGACCGGGCCACCCTGTCCGTCTCCTACGGCCCGTTCACGGCCCAGGGCCACCCGGCCAGGAAGAAGGCCGTGCGCGTCCCCACGGAGCCCGGGCTCCTGGACGTGGTGGCCGGGGACCTGAACGGCGACGGCGTCGACGACCTCGTCACCAACGACGGCGACGAGGACGGGCCGTTCGCGAGCCGCTTCTGGAAGGGCACGCGCAACGGCCTCAGCGGCACCTCCGCGAAGGCCCTCAAGCCCTCCCGGGGCGGCGTCGTCGCGGACGTCGACGGCGACGGGTACGGCGACTTCGTCACCCGCGCGGTCAGCGGCGACGGCGAGGTGCAGTCCGACGACGAGGGCACCGTCCGCGTCGACTACGGCCACAAGAACGGGCCCGCCGCCACCCGCAGCGTGAAGATCACCCAGGACAGCCCGGGCGTGCCCGGCGCGGGCGAGCGGGGCGGCCCCATCCCCGGCGAGGGCGGCGAGTACCACCGCGGCGACCGGTTCGGCGCCGACCTCGGCGCGGGCGACGTCAACGGCGACGGCTACGCCGACATCGCCGTCGGCGTCCCCGGCGAGGACGTCAAGGCGGGCGCCGCCGAGGCCTACGACGCGGGCGGCGTCATCCTGCTCAAGGGCGCCAAGAGCGGCCTCAGCGGCAAGGGCTCCCAGGCCTTCACCCAGTCCACGGCGGGCGTGCCCGGCGTGTCCGAGACGGGCGACGGCTTCGGTAGCCGCGTCCTGCTCTCCGACGTCGACGGCGACAAGAAGGCCGACCTGACCGCCACCGCGTCCCAGGAGGACACCACCGTCCAGGACGTGGGCGCCGCCTGGGTCCTCAAGGGCACGAAGTCCGGCCTGACGGCCACCGGCAGCACGTCCTTCGGCCCGAACGCCCTCGGCGCCGCGACCGAGCGCGGCTACTTCGGGGCGTGGCTGGGCCGCTGACGCCTCCGGCTCAACCGGCGCGCGCCTCCAGCGAGTCCAGCCACGCGGTGAGGCGCGCGCCCTCCCGGGTCATGATCTCCGGGTCCCGCAGGGCGTTGGCCAGGAGCGACATGCCCTGGTACGCGGAGACGAAGGTGACGGCCAGGGCGTCGGGGTCCGGCAGGGCCAGGGCGCGGAACTGGTCCGCGGCCCAGTCGAGGAGGCGCCGGATCACCGCGGCGGCCGCCGCGTCGAGGACCCCGTCGGCACGCTTGTCGAGTTCGACGGCCAGCGTGCCAGTGGGGCAGCCGAGCCGCGCGGCGACCTCGCGCCGCTCGACCCACGCCGCGACGAGGGCCTTGAGGCGCTCGCGCGGGTCCGGCAGCTCGTCGAGCCCCGCCGTGATCTCGTCCAGGCGCGTGCTGTGCTCGGAAAGGGCGGCGCGGACCAGCTCGTCCTTGGTCTTGAAGTAGTAGTAGACGTTCCCGACGGGCACGTCCGCCGCGCGCGCGATGTCGGCGAGCGTGGTGCGTTCGACGCCCTGCTCGTGCAGCACCTGGGCGGCCGCGGCAGCGAGCCGCCGCCGCTTGTCGGCCCCACGCGCCCTCGGCTTCACTGAGTCGGTCACCCGACTAACTATAGGCAGGCGGCGAACGACCGTGCTACGGTCACACCCATCGAGTAAGTCAGTCAACTAACTAACTAATTCCGGGAGACTCCATGATCGTGGTGACGGGTGCGACGGGCAACATCGGCCGGACGCTGGTTCCCCTGCTGGCCGACGCGGGCGAGGAGGTCGTCGCGGTGTCGCGGCGGGACCGCTCCGCGGACCTGCCCGCCGGCGTGCGGCACGCCCGTGCGGACGTCGGGGACGCGGCGGGCATGCGGCCGGTCCTGGACGGCGCGGACGCGCTCTTCCTCCTGCTCGGCGGGGAGTTGAACAGCCGCGGCGAGAGCCCGGAGGCCCTCGTCGAGGCGGCCGCGCGGGGCGGGGTCAAGCGGATCGTCCTGGTGTCGTCGCAGCTCAACTCCACCCGCCCCGAGGCTCCTTCGCACGCGCGCCTGCGGGACTTCGAGGCCGCCGTGCGCGGCTCGGGGCTCGGCTTCACGGTCCTGCGCCCGGGCGGCTTCGCCTCGAACGCCCTCGCGTGGGCCGGGGCGGTCCGCGCCGAGCGCACGGTCCACGCCCCGTTCGCCGACGTGGCGCTGCCCGTCGTGGACCCGGCGGACATCGCGGAGGTGGCGGCGGCCGCGCTGCGCGAGGACGGGCACGCGGGGCGTACGTACGAGCTGACCGGGCCGGAGGCCGTCAGCCCGCGCCGGCAGGCCGAGGCGATCGCTCACGTCCTGGGCGAGGAGGTGGCGTTCGTGGAGCTGTCCCGCGAGCAGGCCCACGCCCACCTGGCGCGGTTCATGCCGGAGGAGGTCATCGGCGGGACCCTGGACGTCCTCGGTGTCCCGCTGCCCGCCGAGCGGCAGGTCAGCGGCGACGTGGAGCGGGTCATCGGCCGTCCGGCCCGCTCGTTCGCCCAGTGGGCGGCGCGCAACGCGGCCGCCTTCCGGTAGCGGCTAGCCCCACACCCGCGAGCACAGGACCAGGTGGTAGCCGTCCGGGTCGGTGACCGTCACGCCGTACTCGTCCCAGTACGGGTTGTGCGCGGCGACCCGGGTGCCGCCCGCCGCGACCAGGCGGTCCACCAGGGCCTCGGCCACCGGCTCGCCCAGGTAGACCACGAACAGGTCGTCCACCGTCGGGGTCGGGTCCAGCGGCTTCTCGGGGTCGTGGGTCAGCTCGAAGTGCCAGGAGCCGCCCTGCGGGCCGACCATCAGCAGGTCGTGCTTGCCGGGGACGCGCTCGGTGGACCGCCACAGGACGGCGAGGCCGAGTGCGTCCACGTAGAAGCGCTCGGCGGCGGCGAGGTCCCGCGAGGGGCGGGCCACGCGCACGTGCGTCGTCGCGTCGATCATCGCGCGGCCTCCGTCTTCGCGGCCTCCAGGGCGGCGCGCCACACCGGGCTGTCCACGTAGTGGTTGTCGAAGCGCTCGCTCGACTCGGCTATCTCCTTGAAGTCGGCCTCGCCGCGCAGCACGCGGCCGAGCAGGCGCAGGTAGTCGAAGCGGCCCATGCCCGGCGTGAAGACGAACAGGACGTCCGCCTCGTGGCCCGGCGCCGCCGCGAAGGCGTGCGGGGTGTGCGGCGGGACGGCCAGGAAGTCGCCCGCGTTCAGGACCTTGATCTCCTCGCCGAGCAGCACCTGGAGGGAGCCGCTGATCACGAAGAACAGCTCCGTGGCCTTGGTGTGGAAGTGGGCCGGGGCACCCACCGCGCCCGTGGCGAAGGTCGAGCGGTAGCTGGTGAAGCCCGCGGCGCCGCCCGCCTCGCCCAGGAGGGTCATGACGCTGCTCGGGTCGGCGCAGGTCTCGGCCTCGGCGTGGCGGGTCAGCACCGGCTCGAAGGTCGTGGTGGCGGTGTTCGCGGTGGCTGCGTTCTCGTTCATGATCAGAACTCTATGGCCAGAATGACTCCCCGAACAGGTCACTTTGGCTTGAAAATCATGGGTCAATTCTGCAGAGGGGCTGCCGGCCTACACGTCGAGGACCGGCAGGAGCTCCGGCAGGTGGCCGTCCGACGCGGCGGCCGCCCGCACGCGCTCGTCGGGGACCTCCCCGTACAGGGTCGTGCGCGGCTTCGCGGGCCGCCCCGCGGCCTCCGCGATCGCGACGAGGTCCTTGACCGAGCGGTACGAGCCGTAACCGGAGCCCGCCATCCGGGAGATGGTCTCCTCCATCAGCGTGCCGCCCAGGTCGTTCGCGCCGGAGCGCAGCATCTCGGCGGCGCCCTCCGTGCCGAGCTTCACCCAGCTGGTCTGGATGTTGGGGATGTGGGGGTGGAGCAGGAGCCGGGCCATGGCCGTCACGGCGCGGTTGTCGCGGGTGGTGGGGCCCGGCCGGGCGATGCCCGCCAGATAGACGGGCGCGTTCGTGTGGATGAAGGGCAGCGTCACGAACTCCGTGAAGCCGCCGGTCTCCCGCTGGATCGCGGCCAGGGTGCGGAAGTGCCCGAGCCAGTGCCGGGGCTGGTCGACGTGGCCGTACATCATCGTGGACGAGGAGCGCAGGCCCACCTCGTGGGCGGTCTTGACGACCTCGATCCACGTGGCGGCCGGGAGCTTGCCCTTGGTGAGGATCCAGCGGACCTCGTCGTCGAGGATCTCGGCGGCCGTGCCGGGGATGGAGTCCAGGCCCGACTCCTTGGCGCGCTGGAGCCACTCGCGGATCGACAGGCCCGTGCGGGTCGCGCCGTTGACGACCTCCATCGGGGAGAAGGCGTGCACGTGCATGCCCGGCACGCGCTCCTTCACGGCCCCGGCGATGTCGAAGTAGGCCGTACCGGGCAGGTCCGGGTGGATGCCGCCCTGCATGCACACCTCGACGGCGCCGACGTCCCAGGCCTGGGCGGCGCGGTCGGCGACCTGGGAGAGGGACAGGGTGTAGGCGTCGGCGTCGGTGCGGCGCTGCGCGAAGGCGCAGAAGCGGCAGCCGGTGTAGCAGACGTTCGTGAAGTTGATGTTCCGCGTGACGATGTACGTGACGTCGTCGCCCACCACGGACTTGCGGACGTCGTCGGCGACGGAGCAGAGCGCGTCCAGGGCGGCCCCGTCCGCGTGCAGCAGGGTCAGGGCCTCGGCGTCGGTGAGGCGGGTGGGGTCGTCGGCGGCCGTGGCGAGGGCGGAGCGGACGTCGCCGTCGAGGCGTGAGGGCACCATGCCGGGGGCGGCCTGCTCGCGCAGCGCCTCCCAGTCGCCGTACACCTCGTCGAAGTCGTCGCGCCGGTCGGCGGTGCGGCCCTCCGTGTCGATGGTGCGGTGCAGGTCGGTGCGGCCGGAGGAGGCCACGTACCCCTCGTCGGGCTCCTGCCAGGGCAGGCCGCGCACCTCGGCGTCGGGGTTCGCGAGCCCCGACTCCAGAGCGAGCGCGTCCACGTGCGGGCGCAGGCGCGGGTCGAGCCAGGGCTCGCCGCGCCGGACGAACTCGGGGTAGACGCAGAGGCGTTCGCGCAGCTCGAAGCCCTCTGCCGCGGACTGCTCGGCGAGCGCCTCGATCTGCGGCCAGGGCTTCTCGGGGTTGACGTGGTCGATGGTGAGCGGCGAGACGCCGCCCCAGTCGTCGATCCCGGCGCGGATGAGGCGGCCGTACTCGCCGTCGACGAGGTTCGGCGGGGCCTGGACGCAGCCGGAGGGGCCCATGACGTGCCGGGCGACGGCGACCGTGGCGACCAGGTCGTCGATCTCGGCGTCGGGCATGCCGCGCATCGCCGTGTCCGGCTTGGCGCGGAAGTTCTGGATGATCAGTTCCTGGACGCCGTGGTACGAGCGCGCCACGCGGCGCAGCGCGAAGAGGGACTCCGCGCGCTCCTCGTACGTCTCGCCGATGCCGATGAGCAGCCCGCTGGTGAAGGGCACGGAGGAACGGCCCGCGTCCTCAAGGACGCGCAGCCGGACGGCCGGTTCCTTGTCGGGCGAGCCGTGGTGGGGGCCGCCGGGCTCGGACCACAGCCGCTCGGCCGTCGTCTCCAGCATCATGCCCATCGAAGGCGCCACCGGCTTCAGGCGCTGGAAGTCCGTCCACGACATCACACCCGGGTTGAGGTGGGGCAGCAGGCCCGTCTCCTCCAGGATGCGGATCGATATGGCCCGTACGTACGCGATCGTGTCGTCGTAGCCGTGCGCGTCCAGCCACTCGCGCGCCTCGGGCCAGCGGTCCTCGGGCTTGTCGCCGAGGGTGATGAGGGCTTCCTTGCAGCCGAGCGCGGCGCCCTTGCGGGCGATGTCGAGGACCTCGTCCGGGGACATGAACATGCCGTGCCCGGCCCGGCGCAGCTTGCCCGGCACGGTGACGAACGTGCAGTAGTGGCACTTGTCCCGGCACAGCCGCGTCAGCGGGACGAACACGCTCTTCGAGTACGTGATGACCCCGGCGCGGCCCGCCGCCCGAAGGCCCGCGTCCCGCACCCGGGCCGCCGACGCCGACAGGTCCTGGAGGTCCTCGCCGCGCGCCTGGAGCAGCACGGCGGCCTCCGTCACGTCCAGCGTGACGCCGTCCCTGGCCCGCCTCAGGGCCCGCCGCATGGCGTTGGCTGTGGGACGTCCGGCGTCGGCGGGCTGTGCGCTGTTGGTCATGTCCTTGAGCATACGAGCGACAACACGTGACACCTACAGGCACTTCCGCCAGGTCGCGGCGGGCGCGCGGGCGCCGTCGCACGCGGCCCGCCGCCGCGCGCGAGCGCCCCCGTCGTCCCCACCCGTAAACCTGTCGATTCCCTTCCCTTACAGGGGAGTTCACGGCTCAATACCAGGGTTGCACGCACCACTCATGTCTCGTCGTCACCGTCGCCACCGACCTGGGGAGCCACCATGTGCGAGGACGAACGCCACCTGAACAGACGGGCGCTGCTCGTGACGGGGGCGGCCACCGCCCTTACGTTGGGAACCGTGAGCTTCGCAGACGACGCGGCAGCCGCCGAGCGGCGGTCCGGCAAGGAGACGAAGACCGTCAGGGGCACGCTGCCGACCGGTTCGCCCGACTTCGTCTACCTCCCGGTGGACGTGCCGCGCGGCGTGCGGGAGATCCACGTCGCCTACACCTACGAGAAACCGCCCGTCCCGGCGGGCACCGTCGGCAACGCCCTGGACATCGGCGTCTTCGACGAGCGCGGCACGGACCTCGGCGGCAAGGGCTTCCGGGGCTGGTCGGGCGGCGCCCGCACGGAGTTCTTCGTCCGCGCCGACGACGCGACCCCCGGCTATATCCCCGGGCCCGTGCGGGCGGGCCGCTGGCACATCGCGCTCGGCCCGTACACGGTGGCGCCGCAGGGCCTGCCGTACGAGGTGACCATCACCCTCACCTACGGCGCCCCCGGCACCACCCCGAAGCCCGTGTACCCGCCGGAGCGGGCCGGGGGGCGGGGCCGCGCCTGGTACCGCGGCGACTGCCATCTGCACACCTGGTACTCGGACGGGCGCCGCACCCCGGCCGAGATCGGCGCCCTCGCCCGCGCGGCGGGCCTGGACTTCATCAACTCCTCGGAGCACAACACGCACTCGGCGCACGCCCACTGGTCCGAGGTCGCGGGGGACGACCTCCTCGTCCTGCTCGGCGAGGAGATCACCACCCGCAACGGCCACGTCCTCGCGATCGGCACGGAGCCCGGCACGTTCGTCGACTGGCGCTACCGGGCCCGCGACAACCGCTTCGGCCACTACGCCCGCGCCGTCCGCCGCTCCGGGGGCCTCGTGGTGCCCGCGCACCCGCACGCCACCTGCGTCGGCTGCAACTGGAAGTTCGGCTTCGGCGAGGCGGACGCGGTCGAGGTGTGGAACGGCGCCTACTCGCCCGAGGACGAGGTCGCCCTCTCCGAGTGGGACAACGCCCTGGTGGCGGCCGCGCGCGGCGGGCGCCGCTGGACACCGGCGATGGGCAACAGCGACGCCCACCGCGACCCGGACCCGGTGGGCCGCCCGCAGACCGTCGTCCTCGCCGACGACCTGACGCGCGAGGCCGTCCAGGAGGGCATCCGCGCGGGCCGCTCCTACATCGCCGAGGCCAAGGAGGTCGAGCTGGCCTTCTCCGCAACCGGCGGCAAGGGCCGGCACGCGGGCATCGGCGAGCGCCTGCGCGTGGACGCCGACGCCCCCGTGACGGTGCGCCTGGACGTGAAGGGCGCCCCCGGCTGCACGATCCGCTTCGTGACGGACCAGGGCGTGCTGTTCACGAGCCCGCCCCTGCCGGAGTCCGGCACCGGCTCCGCCGAGTGGCGCACCACGGCCTCCTACGCGGCGTACGTACGCGCCGAGGTCCGCAAACCGCAGGTGGCGCCCCCGCTCCCGGGCCCGATGCGGGCGCTCACGAACCCGATCTTCCTGGGCCGCTGATCACCCCTTGCCCTGCGGCACCACCCGTACGTTGAAGGTGTGGGTGCCGAGGGCTCCCATGATGGCCACGAAGAGCAGGGCGAAGTGTTCCTGGCCGCGCGATGTTTCGATGCCGCCGAGGTCCAGCTGCGACGCCGGGCTCCACCCCAGGTCGGTGAGGAGGGTGCCGGTCACCGCCTTGGCGGCGGGGTCGTCGCCGGAGAGGAAGACGGTGCTCTCCTCGGCCAGGTCGTCCGGCGCGACCATGGCGGAGGAGTCCATCGTGGAGAGGGTCTTGACCACCCGGGCCGCCGGGAAGGCCCGCTGGATCTCCTCGCCGAGGGACACGCCGGTGTGGGTGAGGGCGAAGCCGTCGTCCTCGACTGTGAAGCCCACGGCGATGTCGACGAGCACCTTGCCGTCGAGGACGTCGGCGCCCGCCGCGCGCAGCAGGGCCACGGAGTCCGCGCCGGGCGTCGCGTTCACGACCACCTCGGCGCCGGCCGCCGCCTCCCGCACCTCCGCCACCGGGAGGCCAAGGTCCTTCCTGGCCTCGGGGTCGCGCGAGCCGAGCACCACCTCGTGTCCGGCGGCGGCCCAGGCCTTGGCGAGGGCGCGGCCGACGTTTCCGGTTCCGATCACTCCGATTCTCATGTCCGGGACGGTAGTTGGGGCCGCGACCGGCCCGTATCCGTCCCGGGGACCAGCCGGGGACCACTCCGGACCTAGTCCCCCGGTCCCGTAGCGGCCGGTCCCCCGCGGTCACCCCGCCCAGACCACGGACTGCGTCTCGCTGTACGCGGCAAGGGCGTAGGACCCGCAGTCGCGGCCCACCCCGCTGGCCTTGAAGCCGCCGAAGGGGGCCTCCATGTTGCGGGCGATGGTGTTCACGCCGACGCCGCCCGAGCGCAGCCGCCGCGCGACGCGGAAGGCGCGGGCCACGTCCGCCGACCAGACGTAGGAGAGCAGGCCGTAGTCGCTGTCGTTGGCGAGGTCCACCGCCACCTCCTCCGCGGCCTGCGGGGAGGCGCCGTCGAAGGGGACGGCCACGACGACCGGGCCGAAGATCTCCTCCCGGACCACGCGCATGCCGGGGGCGCAGTCGGCGAGCAGCGCCGGGGCGACGTAGAAGCCCGGGCCCGGCGGCCGCGTGCCGCCGGTGACCAGGCGCGCGCCCTCCTTGCGGCCGAGCTCCACGTACGACTCGACGCGGTCCCGGTGCGCCGCCGAGATGACCGGGCCGACCACGGTGCCCCGCGCCCGCGGATCGCCGACCTTCAGGTACGACGCGTACGCGGCGAGCTTCTCCAGGAGCGGCTCGTACACGGCGCGCTGGACGATCACCCGGGTCGGTGCCGTGCAGATCTGGCCGCTGTAGAAGGAGAACGTGGTGCCGATCCCGGCGACCGCCGCGTCCAGGTCCGCGTCCGCGAAGACGATCGCGGCCCCCTTGCCGCCCAGCTCCATGAGCTGCCGCTTCATGCCGCGCCCGCAGGCCTCGCCGATGCGCCGCCCGACGGCCGTGGAGCCGGTGAAGCTCACCATGTCGACGTCGGCGCACTCCACGGCCGCCTCGCCGACGGCGGTGGAGGTGCCGCTGACCACGTTCACCACACCGGGCGGGGCCCCGGCCTCGGTCAGGGCGGCGGCCATCCGGTAGACGGACAGCGGGTCCTGGGGGGCCGGTTTCACGAGGACGGTGTTGCCCATCGCCAGGGCGGGGGCCACCTTGCCCACCGCGTTGGCCCAGGGGTTGTTGTACGAGGTGACGCAGGTGACCACGCCGACCGGCTGGCGGATCGCCACGGCGCCGACGGCGGCGGCGCGGCCCAGCGGCCCCGCCTCGTTCACCTGCGGCGGCAGGGCGGCCTCGACGGGTTCGAGGGCCCCCTTCGCATACCGCCTGAAGCGGGCCGCGGCCACCGCGACCTGCATCGAGCGCGCCGTCGCCGTGGTCGCGCCGGTCTCGGCCCGGGCGAGCGCGGTGAGCGCGTCGGCGTCCCGCTGGAGGAGGCCCGCGGCCCGGTCGAGGACCGCCGCGCGCTCCTCGGGGGCCGTGCGCGACCACGGCCCGAAGGCCTCCCGCGCGGCCGCGGCGGCCTGCCGGACCTGCGCGGGGCTCGCCTCGGGCGCGCGGCCCACGACCTCCTCGCTCGCCGGGTCGAGCACGTCGTAGTGGCCGCCGTCGGGGGCGACCGGCTCGCCGCCGATGAACAGGCTCTCGGTGACGGTCACTTGGTGGCCACCGTCCGCGTGTCCCGGCCCGACCTGAGGACCCGGCCGGGCACCGCGCCCGTCACCACGTCGTCGCGGATCGCCTCGACGCCGTTGACCCACACGGCCCGCACCCCGAGCGCCTTGGAGTCCAGGCGCGGGCTGTCCCCCGGCAGGTCGTGCACGAGCGTCGCGGCGCCCGCGGCGATGGTCTCCGGGTCGAAGAGGACGAGGTCCGCGTGGTAGCCCTCCGTGACCCGGCCGCGCTCGCGCAGGCCGAAGAGGGTCGCCGGGTCGTCCGTGAGCATCCGCACCGCCCGCTCCAGGCCGACGAGCCTGCGGCCGCGCAGACAGTCGCCGAGGAACCGCGTCGTGTACGGCGCCCCGCACATGCGGTCCAGGTGCGCCCCGGCGTCGGAGCCGCCGAGCAGGACGTCCTCGTGCTCCCAGGTCCGGGCGCGCAGCGCCCACGACGCGGGGTCGTTGTCGGTCGGCATGGGCCACAGGACGGTCCGAAGCCGGTCGTTGGCGCAGATGTCGACGAGGCAGGCGAAGGGCTCCTGGCCGCGCTCGGCGGCGATGTCGCCGACCACCCGGCCCGCGAGCCCGGCGTTGGCGTCGGAGTACGTGTCCCCGATGACGTACCGGTCGAAGTGCGCGAGCCGCCGGAAGACGCCCGCCTCCTCGCCGGTGGCGCGCCGCAGCAGCTCCGCGCGTACGTCCGGATCCCGCAGGCGCGCGATGCGCTCGGGTATCGGAAGCCCCAGGACGTCCCCCCACCCGGGGATGAGGTTCAGGGCGCAGAACGTGCCCAGGGACATGTTCATCGGCGTGAGGATCGGCATGGTCAGGGCGACGATCCGGCCGCCCGCCTTCCTGGCGCGCTCGCTGGGTTCGAGCTGGCGCGGCACGCGGTCGGGCACGGCCGCGTCGATGGTGAGCACGTTCCAGTTCAGCGGCCGCCCCGCGGCCGCGCTCAGCTCCACGAGCAGATCGACCTCGGCGTCGTCGAACCGGTCGAGGCACCCCGCGACGATCGCCTCCAGCTGGGTGCCCTCGTGCTCGCCGACCGCCCGCGCGAGGGCGAGCAGCTCGGCGGGGCGCGCGTGCCGGGACGCCACCGGCGCGCCGTCGCCGTCCGAGTGCGTCGACGACTGGGTCGTGGACAGGCCCCAGGCTCCCGCATCCATGGCCTCGTGCAGCAGCGCGACCATCCGCTGAAGCTGCTCGTCCGACGGCTGCCCGCCCACGGCGTCGGCTCCCATCACGTACCGCCGCAGCGCGCAGTGGCCGACCATGAACCCGGCGTTGACGGCGATCCGCCCCTCCAGTGCGTCCAGATACTCCCCGAAGGACCGCCACGACCAGGGCGCGCCCTCTTCGAGCGCCACCAGCGACATGCCCTCGACCTTGGACATCATCCGGCGCGTGTAGTCGGCGTCCTCGGGCCGCGCCGGATTGAGCGGCGCGAGCGTGAACCCGCAGTTGCCGCCCGCGACGGTCGTCACGCCGTGGTTCAGCGACGGCGTGGCGTACGGATCCCAGAAGAGCTGCGCGTCGTAGTGCGTATGCGGATCCACGAACCCGGGCGCGAGCACGAGGCCGTGGGCGTCCTCGCTGGTACGGCTCTCCTGGGTGACCCCCGGGGCGACGACGGCGACCCGGCCGTCCTTGATGCCCACGTCGGCCACGCGGGCCGCGGCGCCGGTTCCGTCGACGACGGTGGCCCCCGTGATGAGGTGGTCAAGCATGGTGAGACGGCCTCCCAATCAAGCCCGTCCGGCGTTTGAGGACGAGCCGCGAAGCGGCAACAACGGGGGACGGGAGCTAGGCCGCACGGAACCGGCTCGTGCGGTGCACGGGATCCGTATCGATCTTGGGAATCACGTGCTCGCCGATCAGCCGGATCGTCCGCAGCGTGTCCTCGCGGGGCATCCCCGCCGGAAGCCCGAAGGACAGCTGGTCGGCCCCGGCCCGCTCCCACCGCTCGCACTGCCGAAGGACCTCGTCCGGGTCCCCGCAGATCATCAGCTCCTCGGCGATGAGCAGTTCGACGATCTCCTCGGTGTAGGCGGGCAGGACCTCGGGCCAGCGCGGGATGCCCTCGGGCCGGGGGAACGTGTCGTGGTAGCGGAAGACCAGGGACTGGAGGTAGTTCAGCTCGCTGTCGACGGCGGTGCGCACGGCCTCCTCGTGCGTGGGCGCGCAGATCGCCGTGGACGTCACCATCACGTTGTCGTTGACGAAGCCCCCGACGGGGTCGGCGTCCCGGATCGCCGTCTTGTACTGCTCCAGGACCCACTCCATGTCGGAGACCTTCTGCACGCTGAAGCCGAGCACGCCGAGGCCCTTCTTCGCCGCCATGGCGTACGACGACGGGGACCCGGCCGCGTACCACATGGCGGGGTGGGACGCCCCGTACGGCTTGGGGAACACCTTGCGCGGCGGCAGCGACCAGTGCTTGCCCCGGAACCCCTCGTACTCCTCCTGGAGCCACATCTTGGGGAACTCGGCGATGGTCTCTTCCCAGATCTCCTTGGTGTGGTTCATGTCCGTGATGCCCGGCAGGAAGCCGAGGATCTCGTGCGATCCGGCGCCGCGCCCGCTGCCGAACTCGAACCGGCCCTCGCTGAGGTGGTCGAGCATGGCCACCTTCTCGGCGACCTTCACCGGGTGGTTGACCTGGGCGAGGGGGTTGAAGATGCCCGAGCCCAGGTGGATGCGCTCGGTGGCGTGCGCCAGATAGCCGAGGAAGACGTCGTTGGCCGAGAGGTGCGAGTACTCCTCCAGGAAGTGGTGCTCGGAGGCCCACGCGTACTTGAAGCCCGCCTTGTCCGCCGCGATGACGTACTCGGTCTCCTCCATCAGCGCCCGGTGCTCGGCCAGCGGGTCGGTCTGGGCCCGCCGGCCGACGTATCCCTGTACAAAGAGCCCGAATTCCAAGGCGGTTCACCGTCCTCATCATTTCTGACGGACCGTCAGATCGATTGCTCCGACTGTTCCACCGGCGACCGGGAGCGTCAAGGGTGGCGCCCGGCCGAACTGACGCTCCGTCAGAAGACGTTGACCCCGGCCAGCCAGCCGCCGTCGATCACGAACGGCTGCCCGGTGATGTACGCCGAGTCCTCCTCGGCGGTGAGGAACAGCGCGAGCCGCGCCACCTCGTGCGCCTGCCCGACCCGGCCGAGCGGCACGTGCCTGCGGTACAGCGCGTCCAGGCCCCGGGACGCCTTCTCCGCGTCCGCCTCCGGGTCGAGCTGGGCGGGGTTGCTCATGGCGGTGTCGATGGCGCCGGGGCAGATCGCGTTCACACGGATGCCCCGGGACGCCAGCTCGATCGCGGCGACGCGCGTCAGGCCGACGATCGCGTGCTTGGTCGCGCTGTACGCCCCGATGTACGCCATGCCCGTGAGCCCCGCGTACGAGGCGGTGTTCACGATCGTGCCGCCGCCCGCGTCCCCGATGTGCGGGGCCACCGACTTGATGCCGAGGAACACCCCGGTCTGGTTGACCTGGACGACGCGCTGGAACTCCTCCAGGGGCGTGTTGACCAGCTCGTTGAAGCGCAGGATGCCCGCGTTGTTGACCAGCCCGTCGACCTTGCCGAAGGCGTGCTCCGTCGCCTCCACGGCGGCCCGCCAGCCGCCCTCGCTCCCCACGTCCAGGTGGACGTACCGGGCCGCGTCCCCCAGCTCCTTGGCCAGCGCCTCCCCCTGCTCGTCCAGGACGTCCCCGATGACGACCCGGGCCCCCTCCGCGACGAAGAGCCGCGCCTCCTGCTCCCCCTGGCCGCGCGCCCCACCGGTGACGATGACGACGCGTCCGTCGAGCTTGCCCATCCGGGTCCCCTTCAGCCGAGCAGCGGCGCGACCTGTGCGCCGAACGCCGCCATCTGGTCGGTGAGTTCACTGCGGCTCCGGCTGCGGAACCGCACCTGGATCTGGTGCACGCCCATCGCCGCGTACGCGCGCAGCGAGTCGGCGAGGGCGGCCGGCTCGCCGGTGAGGGTGCGCCGCCCGACATGCCAGGACGGCTCGCCCACGTACAGGGGCTCGGTGATGGCGCCGACCGTGATCGGCTCCTCGACGCCCGCCCCTTCGCGCAGCCGCGTCAGCTCGGCGATCCGCGCGGGCAGCCGGTCGCGCGGATCGCCCTGGGGCAGCCAGCCGTCGCCGCGCGTGGCGGCGCGGCGCACGGCGGCCGGGGAGGAGCCGCCGACCCAGATCGGCACCCGCTGTCCGGCGGGGCGCGGCCGCTGCCCGAGGTCCGCGAAGTCGTAGGCGGGGCCGTGGTGCTCGGGGTACTCCTCCGGGCCGAGAGCGGCCCTGAGCGCGTCCACCGTCTCGTCGAGCAGCGGCCCGCGCCGGGCGAAGTCCACGCCGAGCGCGGCGAACTCCTCCGGCACGTGGCCCGCGCCGACGCCGAGGATCAGCCGGCCGCCGCTGAGGTGGTCCAGGGTCGCGTACTGCTTGGCGGTGAGCAGCGGGTGCCGCAGGCCGACCACCGCGACGTGGCTGAGGAGCCGGACGCGCTCGGTGACCGCCGCGAGGTGGGCGAGCGTGGCCACGGGGTCGTACCAGGTCGTGCCCATCGCGTCGGCGAGCCGCCGCGGGATCGCCACGTGGTCGCAGCACGCCACGTACGCGAACCCCGCCCGGTCCGCCGCCCGCGCCACCGCCACCAGGTCGGCCGCGCCCGCGCCCGCCTCCCACGCCTCGGCGAACACCACGCTGCGGGCCTGCACCGGCAGTTGCATGCCATAGACGAGACGGCCCGGAGGAAAGGCTTCCGCACTACCCGGCACCGGTGCCATAGGAACTCCATCCCTTGCCCTGATCCGGCGGTACGTCATCCCTCTTGCCGCCCCACATGGTCGTACCTGACGCCCCATCAGACAAGGCCCGCGAGCGGCACGGGACATCCCGCCCCTGCGAAGCCCCGGCCCCTCACCGGCGGGGGAAGGTCACTCACGGAGAGATCGCGATTACCCCTGGTTCGCACCGGCTGCCCCGCTAGGCTGGAACGCGCGGAGATCCAGCCAGTGAGGGACGGAAGGACGATGGCGATGACAGTTCTCGACCGCCTCTGGCGGGACGTGGAAGCGCAGACCAACATCGAGGGCTTTGTCGTCGAGATCATCGACGGAAAGGTGATCATGACCCCGCAGAGCCCGGCACAGTCGAACACGATCCTCAACGTGGTCATGCAGGCCCACACCATCCTGCAGGGCGCCCCCATCGTCTTCGATGTAGGCATCGACTTCCCCGGCGAGACGTCGACAGCTCCCGACATCACCATCCTTGATGAGGACGCCGAGCCCCGCGGCAAGCGCTACATCTGCCAGGACGTGATCGCCGCCATCGAGGTCGTCTCCACGGAGTCCGACGACAACGATTACGTCACCAAGGTCGCGAAGTACAGCCGCTTCGGCATCGAGACGTACCTCATCCTCGACCCGTTCAAGAAGCTGTGCACGCTGTACGAAGGCTCCGGCGCCACCGGTTACCGCAAGAAGACCGAGTACCCGTACGGGGCTGCCGTCGACCTGAAGCTCTCCGACGGCCGCAAGTTCACGCTGGACACCAGCGGGTTCCCCGTGGAGGACTGAGCGGCCCCCTCAGGCCCCGGGGCCCGGCCACAGCCCGTCGGGGGTGAGGCCGAGGAGGTCGATGGCGTTGCCGCGCACGATGCGCTCCACGTCCTCCGGGGCCAGCTGCCCCATCTGCGCCTCCCCGACCTCGCGCGACTTCGGCCAGGTGGAGTCCGAGTGCGGGTAGTCGGTCTCGTACAGGACGTTCCCGACGCCGATCGCGTCGAGGTTCCGCAGGCCGAAGGCGTCGTCGAAGAAGCAGCCGTGGACGTGCTCGGCGAACAGCTCGGACGGCGGCCTGCGGACCTTGTCGGCGACGCCGCCCCAGGCGCGGTTCTCCTCCCACACCACGTCCGCACGCTCCATGATGTAGGGAATCCAGCCGATCTGCCCCTCGGCGTACATGACGCGGAGGCGCGGGAAGCGCTCGAACTTCCCGCTCATCAGCCAGTCGACCATCGAGAAGCAACAGTTCGCGAACGTGATGGTGGAGCCGACGGCGGGCGGCGCGTCGGCCGACGTGGAGGGCATCTTGCTGGAGGACCCGATGTGCATGGCCACGACCGTGCCGGTCTCGTCGCAGGCGGCGAGGAAGGGGTCCCAGTAGTCGGTGTGGATCGACGGAAGCCCCAGGTGCGGGGGTATCTCCGAGAATGCCACGGCCCGCACGCCGCGGGCGGCGTTGCGCCGCACCTCGGCGGCCGCCAGCTCCGCGTCCCACAGCGGGATCAGGGTGAGCGGTATCAGCCGTCCTTCGGCCGCGGGCCCGCACCACTCCTCCACCATCCAGTCGTTATACGCGCGCACACAGTGAAGACCCAGGTCACGATCCTTCGCCTCGGTGAACGTCTGGCCGCAGAAGCGCGGGAAGGTGGGGAAGCACAGACCGGACTGGACGTGGTTGACGTCCATGTCGGCGAGCCGCTCCGGGACGCTGTGGGAGCCGGGGCGCATCTGCTCGTAGGTGATGACTTCCAGCCGGATCTCGTCACGGGAGTAGCCGACGGCCGTGTCGAGGCGGGTCAGGGGCCGGTGCAGATCCTCGTACACCCACCAGTCCCCGATGGGGCCTTCCTCCCCTTTCGCGCCCATCACCGGGGCGAACTTACCGCCCAGGAACGACATTTCCCTCAAGGGGGCGCGGACGATGCGCGGACCCCGGTCGCGGTACTTCCGCGGCAGCCGGTCCCGCCAGACGTGCGGGGGCTCCACCGTGTGGTCGTCCACCGAGATGATCCGGGGGAACGGGGGCTTGGTGACGGCGGCGTCCCGGGTGCTCTCCGCAGTGTTCTCCACGGTCTCCATGCCGACCACGGTAGCGCGTATCTGACGATCCGTCAGTTGTCCGAATCCCGTCACTGGTGCGATGACCCTGTGAGAGCCGTCTCGCACGGCTGACGCATTCGCCCTCGACAAGGCAAACTGTGCACCGCAACACGTCGTACGGGCAGGGCAGGCCCGTATCAGGCACAGCAGGCACGAACCGGGCACAGCCGGGCACAGTTGGGCGTATTTGATCAGACATAGGCAACTGCGTGCGGCAGGGCAGCAGGGGGAGCGATGGACGGTCTACCGCGGGTTCCGGAGCAGCGGCGTCCGGCGGCGGGAAGCGCTTCGCTTGGCGCGGGCCAGGAGCCGGACCCCGGCACGGGCCCGGCCGGGCCCCCACCTGCCACGCCCCACGGGCCCACCCCTGCCCCGGGCCGCCCCACGCGCGGCGGCCGAGGCAAGAAGGGCCTGGCCGCGGGGCCTCTCGCCGCCGGCGCGGTGGACAACGCGGGTGCGGCTGGTGCCTCTGGCACGGCAGGTGCGGTAGGTGCCTCAGGCGCGGCGGGTACCGCGGGCGCGGCGGGTGCAGCAGGTGCCGCAGGCGCGGTAGGCACCGCGGGTGTTGCGGGCACCGCGGGCCCGACGGGTGCCGCAGGCACGGCAGGTGCCGCAGGCACGGCAAGCGCAGCGGTCTCGGCGGGTGCCGCGGGTGCCGCAGGCACAGCGGGGGCCGCAGGCACAGCGGGGGCCGCGGGCGCGGTGGGCTCGGGCGGGGGTGGGGTTCAGCCAACCGCACGGTTCAGCGTGCTGGGGCCCGTCCGGGCCTGGCTCGGCGACGAGTCGCTGTCCACCGGGTCCCCGCAGCAGCGCGCGCTGCTCGCCGCCCTGCTCCTGCGCGACGGCCGCACGGCCACCGCCTCCGAACTCATCGACGCCATCTGGGGCGAGGAGCCCCCGTCCCAGGCCCTCGCCGCGATCCGCACCTACGCGTCCCGGCTGCGCAAGGTGCTCCCGACCGGCGCCCTGGTCAGCGAGTCCGGCGGCTACGCCGTGCGCGCCGCCGACGGCGCGCTCGACCTCGCCGAGGCCGAGACCCTGTGGACCGCCGCCGAACGGGCCCGCGCCCAGGGCGACCTGTGCCAGGCCCGCGCCCTCGTCAACCAGGCCCTGTCCCTGTGGGACGGCGAGCCCCTCGCGAACGTCCCCGGACCGTACGCCGACGCCCAGCGCACCCGCCTGGAGGAGTGGCGCCTGCAACTGGTCGAGGCCCGCCTCGACATGGACCTCGAACAGGGCTGCCACGCCGAGTCCGTCTCCGAACTCACCGCCCTCACCGCCGCGCACCCGCTGCGCGAGCGCCTGCGCGAACTCCTGATGCTGGCCCTCTACCGCTCCGGACGCCAGGCCGAGGCCCTCGCCGTCTACGCCGACACCCGCCGCCTGCTCGCCGACGAGCTCGGCGTCGACCCGCGCCCCGGCCTCCAGGAGCTCCAGCAGCGCATCCTCCAGGCCGACCCGGCCCTCGCCGAGCCCTCGGCCCCCGCCGCCGAGCCGTCCGCCGGGGTGATCCGGCCCGCGCAACTGCCCGCCACCGTGCAGGACTTCACCGGCCGCGTCTCCTTCGTCAAGGAGCTGAGCGACATCCTCTCCACGGCCGAGGGCCGCGTCATGGCCGTCTCGGCCCTCGCGGGCATCGGCGGCGTCGGCAAGACCACCCTCGCCGTGCACGTCGCGCACGCCGCGCGCCCGCACTTCCCCGACGGCCAGCTGTACGTCGACCTCCAGGGCGCGGGCCCCAGAGTCGCCGAGCCCGAGACGGTCCTCGGCGCCTTCCTGCGCGCCCTCGGCACAGCCGACCCCGACATCCCGGACACCCTGGAGGAGCGGGCCGCCCTGTTCCGCTCCGTCCTGGACGGCCGCCGCGTCCTCGTCCTGCTCGACAACGCCCGCGACGCCGCCCAGGTCCGGCCCCTCCTGCCCGGCACGGAGGGCTGCGCCGCCCTGGTCACGTCCCGCACCCGCATGGTGGACCTGGCCGGGGCCCACCTCGTCGACCTGGACGTGATGTCCCCCGACGAGGCACTCCAGCTCTTCACGAAGATCGTCGGCGAGGAGCGGGTCGCCTCCGAGCGGGAGGCGGCCCTCGACGTGGTCGCCGCCTGCGGCTTCCTGCCCCTGGCCATCCGCATCGCGGCCTCACGGCTCGCGGCCCGCCGCACCTGGACCGTCTCCACCCTGGCCGCGAAGCTGGCCGACGAGCGCCGCCGCCTCGACGAGCTCCAGGCGGGCGACCTCGCCGTCGAGGCCACCTTCGAACTCGGCTACGGCCAGCTGGAGCCCGTCCAGGCCCGCGCCTTCCGCCTCCTGGGCCTCGCCGACGGCCCCGACATCTCCCTCACCGCCGCCGCCGCGATGCTCGACCTCCCGCCGGAGGACGCCGAGGACCTCCTGGAGTCCCTGGTCGACACCTCCCTCCTGGAGTCCGCCGCCCCCGGCCGCTACCGCTACCACGACCTCCTCCGCCTCTACGCCCGCGCCTGCGCCGAACGCGACGAGCTCCCGCCCAGCGAACGCGAGGCCGCGCTCTCCCGCCTCCTGGACTTCTACCTGGCCTCGGCAGCCCGGGTGTACGCGATCGAACGTCCCGGTGACCGGACAGTTGATCACCTGGAGTCCGTCGACCACCCCGTACGCGGCTTCGCGGAAGACGACAAGGCCCTCGACTGGCTGCACGCGGAGGCGGCCTGCATCCTGGCCTGCGTACAGCAGTCCCTGGGGCACGCCGGGCTGCGGCGCGCGGTGGACCTGCTGCTCGCGGCCAAGGACCTGGTGGAGTCGGGGGCGAGTTCGCACCGCTTCGAGCTGGTGACCCGGGCGGCCTGCGACGCCGCCCACCGGGCCGAGGACGCCCATGCCGAGGGCCGGGCCCGCGTGACCCTCGGCCAAGTACTCAACAAGCTCGGCTCCTTCGAGCAGGCTGCCGTGGAACTGCAGCGCGTCGCGGACCACGCCGAGACCACCGAGGACCCCTGGACGCGGGGCAACGCGGCGAACGAGCTGGCCATCGCCGTGGGCTGCATGAACCAGCACTCCGGCAGCGAGCCGCACGTGCTCAAGACCATCGAGACGCACGTCCTGCGCGCCATCGAGGCCTTCCGGCTCGACGGCAACCGCCACAGCGAGGCGAGCGCCCTGTGCAACTGGTCCCGCGTCCTCGCGATGATGGGGCGCACCGACCAGTCCATCGACCTCGCCCGCCAGGGCGTGGAACTCTACGACGAACTCGGGCTCAGCTTCCGGGTCGCCAACGCCCGCTACGCGCTGGGGATCAGCCTCAGCCAGGCCGGCCGTCACGCGGAGGCGCTCGCCCAGCTCACCGAGGCCCACCGGGTCTTCGCGGAGAACCGCCAGCGGCTGTGGGAGGGCACCGCGCACTACCGCATCGCCCAGACCCACCTGGCGGCGCGCCGCCCGGCACAGGCCGCGAAACACGCCGAGCAGGCCCTCGCCACCGGCTGCGTCGGCGGCGACTGGATGCGCGCCAACGTCCTCACCGTGCTCGGCAGGGCGCTCGACACCCTCGGGCAGATCGACCGCGCCCGGGCCTGCTGGAGCAAGGCCCTGGCCCTGCACGAGCAGACCGGGGCGCCGGAGGCGGACGAGGTGCGCGTCCTGCTGCGTCCGGTCGCGGCCGCGTAGGGCCTTCTTCGAGCACGTTCATCGAACGTTTATGACGGGCTGCCACTCTCTTATTACAACGATCCGTCGCGTCGGGGGGCAGACGGGTCGCGTGGGCCCCACAGCTATCGTGAGCGGCCCTGGACCGCCCGCTCGGCGACCCTCGGGGGAGTTGCCGAGCGGGCGGTCTAGTCCCGGAGCCCCGCACCAAGCTGGAGTCACGCATGAGCGACAACAAGAAGAAGAAAGTCCTCAAGCCCATGGGGGACGGGCACATGCCCGCACCGCCTGAGGACGGACCGATAGTCCCGACCGGCGATGGTCACATGCCCACCCCTCCCAAGGGCGGCGCGACCACGAAGGGTGACGGCCACATGCCGGCGCCGCCGACGAAGGACGCCTGAGACTTTCATCCTGACGGGGATCGGCCGCGGCGGCGCGGAGGGGGAGCCGCCGCGGCCGAGGCGTATCCGGACCTGCTTGCTTGCGCAGTAACACAGAGGGATTTACCGGGAGTTGTTCGAACAAAAGCTCCCATATGCGGCTAGAGTCGTCAGTGAAAGTCTGCCCCCTCCAAGGAGTTGGAATGACTAAATCCAGAAAGATCCTCGTCACGCTGGCCGTGGTAGCCGCAGCCTCGGCGGGAGCGTCCGCGCCCGCCTTCGCCGACAGCCACAGCCCGGTGGCACCGCACAAGGAGGGCCACGGAGTGGTCACCCCGCTGGGCGACGGACACTTCCCGGCGCCGCCCGGTGATGGCCAGATGCCGTCCACACCACGGAACTGAGCGCCCCCGGGGCCGAGCCGCCCGCTCGGCCCCGGAGCCGTTCCGGGGGGCGGGAAGGGGCGGAAATCGTTGGACAGGGCGGGCGTCGTGGCCCATAGTCCGGCGCATGACCACACTGGTGCGCCACGTCACAGTCGACTGTTCCGACGCCTACAAGCTGGCGTCCTTCTGGGCCGAGGTCCTGGAGGGATCGCTGGCGGACGACGACTCTCCGGGGGACCCGGAGGTATTGGTGAGCACGCCCGCCGGGCCGACGCTCCTGTTCATCACCGTGCCCGAGGCCAAGACCGTGAAGAACCGCGTCCACTTCGACCTCCAGCCGCAGGAGCGCTCCCGCGACGAGGAGGTGGAGCGGCTCCTGGAACTGGGGGCGACGGTGTTCGCCGACCACCGGAGGCCCGACGGGCTCGGCTGGGTGACCCTGGCCGACATCGAGGGCAACGAGTTCTGCGTGGAGCGCAGCGCGGCCGAACGGGCCGCGACCGGCGGCTGAGCCGGGGCCCGGTCAGCCCGTGGCGCCGCGGTGGCGCAGCTCGCCCTTGAGGACCTTGCCGCTCGCGTTGCGGGGCAGGTCCGGCACGAACTCCACCTGCCGCGGCACCTTGTAGTTCGCCATCTCCCGCCGCGACCAGGCGATCACGTCGTCGGCGGTGAGCGTCGCGCCGGGACGGCGCACCACGTACGCCTTGCCGACCTCGCCCAGGCGCGCGTCCGCGACCCCGACCACGGCGACGTCGGCCACGTCGGGGTGGACGCCGAGGAGTTGCTCTATCTCGGCGGGGTAGGCGTTGAAGCCGCCGACGACGAACATGTCCTTGATCCGGTCCGTGATGCGGAGGTTGCCGTCCGCGTCGAGGACGCCCACGTCACCCGTCCGCAGCCAGCCGTCGCCGGTCAGGACCTTCTTGGTCTCGGACGGGTCCTCGTAGTACCCGCTCATCACGTGGTGACCGCGCACCAGGACCTCGCCGGGGCTGCCCGGCGGCAGCGTCTCCCCCGCCGGCGACACGATCCGCACCTCGGTGCCGGGTATCGCACGGCCGGACGTCGAGGCGACGACCTCCCCGGGGTCGTCCCGGCGGCACATGGTGACGATGCCGCTGGCCTCGGAGAGCCCGTACGCCGTCAGGACGGTGGCGATGCGCAGCTCGGTGCGGAGCCGCTCCACCAGGCGCAGCGGCACGACCGCGGCGCCCGTCACCACGAGCCGCAGCGCGGACAGGTCGTGGGCGCCGCGCGCGGGGTGGTCGAGGAGCGCCTGGTGCAGGGTGGGCGGCCCTGGCAGGACGGAGACGCGCTCGGCGGCCACGTTCGCGAGGACGGCGTCCACGTCGAACACCGGCTGCGGGATCATCGTGGCGCCCCGCATCAGGCAGGCGATGATCCCGGCCTTGTAGCCGAAGGTGTGGAAGAAGGGGTTCACGATCAGATAGCGGTCCCCTTCGCGCAGGCCCGCGAGGTCGCTCCAGATCTCGTAGCAGCGCAGGGTCTGGGCGTGGGTGATCACCGCGCCCTTGGGGCGTCCCGTGGTGCCCGAGGTGTAGACGATGTCCGAGGGCCAGGTGGACTCGACGGCCTCCGCGCGGGCCCGCACCTCGGCGCCCGGCACCGCGTCGCCGCCCGCGAGGAAGTCCTTCCAGGTGCGGAAGTCGGCGGGGGCGTCGTCGGCGAGCACCACCACCTCCTCCAGGTGCGGCAGGCCGGGCAGCGGCCCGTCGCCGGTGCCGTCACCGGCCGCGCGCCGCAGCGAGGCGACGTACGACGTGCCGAGGAAGGTGCCGGTGACGAAGAGCAGCCGGGCGCGCGAGCGGCGCAGGACGTAGGCCGCCTCCGTGCCCTTGAAGCGGGTGTTGATCGGCACGAGCACGGCGCCCGCGCTGACCGCGCCGAGGGCCGACACGATCCAGTCGAGGGTGTTGGGGGCCCAGACGGCGACGCGGTCCCCGGCCCGCACCCCGCGCGCCAGACACGCGGCCGCGGCCCGCTCGACGCGCTCGCCCAGCTCCTCGTACGTCACGCGCGTACGGCCCTCCACGACCGCCTCCCGGTCGCCAAAGCGCCGCACCGCCGCCCGGACCAGGCCCGGGACGCTGCCCCACTCCAGGTCACCGCGCATGCTCACCCATCCCCCTCCGCCACGTAGCTGACTATCCGTCAGATTAGCTGTAGCCTGGCGCGCTGTCAGCAGCGTGGTGCACCGCTCAGGCGTGTGGAGGTACCCGGATGACTTCCCCCAGAAAACCTCGGACAACCGACGGTTCCACAGGACCCGCGGCCACCGGAAGGGCCGCACGGCCCACGGGTCGTGTCAGAAGGCCCGAGGGAACGGCCTCCCTCAAGGACGCCACGGCGATCGTCGGCATCGGGCAGACCCCCTTCGCCCGGCAACTCCCCGAGAGCGAGAAGGCCTTGGCGTGCCGTGCCGTCCTGGCCGCCCTCGCCGACGCGGGCATCTCCCCCGCCGAGGTCGACGCCTTCGCCTCGTACACCATGGAGGAGACCGACGAGGTGGAGGTGGCGAAGGCCATCGGCGCCGGTGACGTGACCTTCTTCAGCAAAGCGGGGTACGGGGGCGGCGGTTCCTGCGCCACGCTCGCCCATCTCGCCGCCGCGATCACCACGGGGCAGGCCACGGTCGGCGTCGCCTGGCGGTCCCGCAAGCGCGGCAGCGGACCCCGCCCCTGGAAGAACACCACGACCCAACTCCCCACCCCCGCCCAGTGGACCCGGCCCTTCGGGCTCCTTCGTCCTGTCGACGAGATAGCGATGCTCACCCGCCGCTATATGCACGAGTACGGCGCGAGCCGCGATCACCTCTTCAACGTGGCCCTGGCCTGCAGGAATCGCGCCAACCAGAATCCCGCCGCGATCATGTACGAGCGTCCGCTCACCCGGGACATGTATATGACCTCGCGGTGGATCAGCGAACCGCTCTGCCTCTTCGACAACTGCCTGGAGACCGACGGGGCGCTGGCCTGCGTCCTCGTCTCCGCCGCCCGCGCCCGCGACTGCCGCCACCGGCCCGTGTACGTCCACTCCGCCGCCCAGGGGCTGCCCGCCCAGCACCACGGCATGGTCAACTACTGGAACGACGACCCGCTCTCCGGACCCGCCTGGACCGCCGCCCGACACCTGTGGAAACACGCCGACTTCGGCCCCGAGGACGTCGACGTCGCCCAGATCTACGACGCGTTCACCGCCCTGGTCCCGCTCTCCCTGGAGGGCTACGGCTTCTGCGACCGGGGCGAGGGCGGCGCGTTCACCGAGGGCGGCGCCCTGGAGATCGGCGGCCGCCTCCCCCTCAACACGGCGGGCGGCGGCCTCAGCGAGGCGTACGTGCACGGCTTCAACCTGATCACGGAAGGCGTACGGCAGTTGCGGGGCGCGAGCACGGCACAGGTGCCCGGGGCGGCGACGTGCCTGGTCACGGCGGGCGAGGGGGTGCCGACGTCAGCGGTGCTCCTGCGCAACTGAGGAGCTACCGAGGAGCTGTGATCCCCATGAACGAACCCCTGCTGACCCCCGTCGTCGACGACGACGGCGCCCCCTTCTGGGAGTACGCGGCCCGCGGCGAGCTGCGCGTCCAGGCCTGCGCGGCGGACGGCTGCGGCCAACTCCGCTTCCCGCCCCGCCCCTGCTGCCCGCACTGCGGGTCCTTCGCCACGAGCTGGCGCCGGATGAGCGGCAAGGGCCGGATCTGGTCGTACGTCGTCCCGCACCCGCCGCTCCTGCCCGCGTACGCCGCGCTCGTCCCCTACCACCCGGTCGTCGTGGAGCTCGCCGACGCCCCGCTCGTCCGGCTCGTCGGCAACCTCGTCGCGCGGGCGGGGGCGCCGCTGGACTCCGTGCCGCCGGGCAGGGTCCGCGTCGGGGCCCGGGTCCAGGTCGTCTTCGCCGACCAGGGCGGCGTCGTCGTGCCGCGCTGGGTCCTGGAGCGACCGTGACGGCGGCGTCCGCGGGCCTGCGGGTGGAGCGGGACCAGGACACCGGCGTGGCCGTCGTCACCCTGGACCGCCCGGCCCGCCACAACGCTATCGATCTCCCCATGGCGGCCGAACTCGCCTCCGCCTGGCGGCAGTTGCGCTACGACGACACCGTCCGGGCCGTGGTCCTCACCGGCGCGGGCGACCGGGCGTTCTGCACGGGCATCGACCGCGGGGCCGAGGTGCCGCAGCCGTCATCGCCCTACTCCCTCGACGACCCGCTGCTCACGGTCGGGCCCAAGGCCAACGACCTGTGGAAGCCGGTGCTCGCCGCCGTCAACGGCATGGCCTGCGGCGGGGCCTTCTATCTGCTGGGCGAGGCGGAGTTCGTCCTCGCCGCCGAGCACGCCACGTTCTTCGATCCGCATACGACGTACGGGATGGTCAGCGCGTACGAGACCATCCACATGGCGCAGCGGATGCCGTTCGGGGAGGTGGCGCGCATGGCCCTCATGGGGGCGGCCGAGCGGATGTCCGCGCAGCGGGCGTACGAGGTGGGGCTCGTCTCCGAGCTGTGCCCCGGCGACGGGCTGCTCCCGGCGGCCCTCCGGGCGGCGGCGACCGTCGCCTCCTTCCCCACCGAGGCCGTGCAGGGCACGGTGCGGGCGCTCTGGTCCACCAAGGCGGCGGCCCGGGCGGGGGCCCTCCCCCTGGCTCCCCACCTCATCACCCTCGGCAACGCCCCGCCCGCCCACCAGACGACCCTCTTCACCACCCGCCCCCACACCTACGACCTCCGCTGACCCCACGAGCCCCGGCCGGCCGGCGCACTGGGGCTGCCACGCCTGTGCCCCGTGCGCTGGGCCTGCCACGCCTGTGCCCCGTGCGCCGGGCCTGGCCACACTGGTGCGCCTGGACCAAAGCCGCGCTCCGTGCACCCGGGGCGCTCCCACCCACCCGGGCCCCAGCTCCGTGGCGGGGGCCGCGCCCGAACCGCTTGGCACGGTCCCACCCACCCGCCCCCACCCGGGCCCAGCGCCACCCTCTCCAGCCCCGAGCCGCGCTCCACCCGCCCGCCCCGACCACAGGGCACACCGAGCCTCTCCGCGCCGGACAGCCCCGGCGCCCAACCTGCCCCGCCCCGGGCACCCAGCCGGGCTCCCCTCCACCAAGCCGCAGCCACGCTCCAAGTACCAAGGGCACCCCCACCATCCGCCCCCGCTCAGCACCCGCCCCCAGGCACCTCACGCCGAGAGCAGCCCCACCCGCGCCCCGGGCGTGAGCCGCATGCCACAGCCCGGAACGGCCCCACCACCTGCCCCGCTGGGGCACGAGCCCGACGACAGCTGCGCCGGGGTCACGTGCGGGACAGCCCTCTGGGACACAGGCCCCAGCGGCAGCACCCCAAGTCCGAGCCGAGCACCACGTGCCGGGGTAGTCCCGCTACCCGCAACGACCCAAGCCTGAGCTTCACTCCGCATGCCCGGGATGGTCCCGCCCCCCCCACCCCCGCCGAGTGGCACTTCAGGCCGGGCCTTGCGCAGCCGGGGCGGACAACGCCGTTGCGGTAGCGGCAGGGGCGCTCCGCGCCGGGGCCGGGCGAACGGAGCCCGGCGGGGGCGGGTGGCGGGACAGCGCCAAGCTCGTTGAGCACGGCTCGGGTTGGGGCGCTGCCGCTGAGGCCGTGCTCCAGGTGGGGCCGGGCTCGGGGCGCTGCGGCTGCTGCCCTGCGGCTTGCCGGGGGGGGCCGTCCCCGGCGCGTGAAGCCTGACAGAGGCTCGAGCTGGGGGCGCTGCCGATGGCGTTCCGTGAACCGGTGTGCCCTGGCGGGGGCGGGTGGCGGGACCGCGCCAAGCTGTTCGAGCGTGGCCTGGCTCGGGGCGCCGCCGATGTCGGCCTGCGCCTTGCGACCCCAATGAGGCCGGGGCCCCCGGGCACATGGAGCGCGGCCGCTGGGTTCCAGGCAGGGCACGGGGCTGGACCGTCCCGGGCCTGGGGGACACGGCTCCTTGTCGAAGCGCTGCGGCTGCCGCCCTGCGGGCTCTCGCCCCCAGCGGGAGCGTTCCGAGGGCGCGGAGCGCTGTCGTTGGGCCCGTGCCTTGGGGGCGGGACTGCCCCGGGCGTGTGTGTGGGTGCACCGGGCGGGGTGAAGCGCTGTCGCTGTGGCCCGTGTTCCGGGTGGGAGCAAGGTTGCTGCCTGCCGTTGGTGGCCTGGGGGGCGATGGCACGGGGGTGAGCGGTCGTGAACCTGGCCATGGCGGGCAGGCCGAACCCAAGTGGGCGGCCTCGCTGGGGCAGTCCGACCCTTGTCGGTTGGGCGGACCCTGGCGGGCAGGCCCAGGCCCCGATGGGTGGTGGGCTTCGGCAAGGCCATAGCTCAGGGCGGGTGGGTGGGACTGCCCCGGGCGCGCGCAGCGCGACCCCGGCACGGAGCTGGGCCCAGGGCGGAGGCCGGGACCGGAGCCGGGGCCAAGGCCGGGACGGAACCGAAGTCAGGGCTGGGGCGGGGCCGGAGCCAAGGCCGGGGCAGGGACGGAACCGAAGTCGGGGCGGGGCGGATTCGGAGCCACGGCGGGGCCAAAGCCCAGGCTGAGCCAGAGCCGGGGCCAAGGCCAAGGGCGAACCGGGGCCGGGGCGGAAGCGGAGCGGGGCCAAGGCCGGGCCGGGGCCGAGGCCGAAGCCGGAGCCAAGGCCGGAGCTGGGGCTGGGGCCGGGGTGGGGCCAAGGCTGGGGTCGGGGGGTTAGCGGGCTGTGGCTGTGCCTCGTTCCGCGTCGAGCGCGTACACGCACCGGTCCTTGCTGCACGCATAAACCACCCCGTCCCGCACCACCGGCGCCCCCGTGATCTCACCACCGGTGGCGAGCTTCCAGCGGAGGCGGCCGTCGTCGGCCTTGAGGGTGTAGAGGAGGTGGTCGGTGGCGCCGAAGTGGATGCGGCGGTCGGCGACGACCGGGGAGCCGACGACCTCGCCGCCCGCCTGGAAGCGCCACTTGGGGGTGCCGGTGACGGCGTCGAGGGTGTAGAGGCCCTTGCCGCTGCCGACGTGGACATGCCCGTCGGCGACCAGGACGGGGTCGACGGAGGAGCGGGACTCGGTGGCGATGCGCCAGCGGTCGCGGCCGTCCGTGGCGTCGAGGGCGTACACGGTGCCCAGGTAGTCGGCGAGGTAGACGCCGCCCCCGGTGACGGCGGGCCCCGGCGCGAAGGCGGGCGGGGAGAGGAACGCGGCGGGCGCCTCGAAGTGCCAGCGCACATGTCCGGCCGCGACGTCCAGGGCGAGGACGCGGGTGCCCGCGGCCACGTACACGAAGCCGTCGTCGGCCTGGGTCACGCGGACGGGCACGCCGCCGCAGGACGCGGCGTCGCCGATGGGGTACGACCAGCGCTCGATGCCGCTGCGGGCGTCGACGGCGCGGAGCCGGGCGTCCTTCCAGACGTACACCGTGCCGTCGCGGATGACGGGCGCGGCCTCGGGCGTCTCGAACTCGGTCTGGGCGCCGGTGATCTCCCAGAGCTTCTCGCCGTTGGCGGCCTCCCAGCCCTGGACGCCGCCGCCGCGCGTGGCGGTGACGACGGTGCCCCGGTCGGCCTGGAGGGCGTACACCCAGGCGTCGGTGGACAGGCGCCACAGGTCGGTGCCGTCGGAGCCGTCGAGGGCGTAGAGGGTGGGCCCGTCGGACGCGTGGATGCGGCCGTCCGCGACGGCCATGGACCAGGCGACGTCGCGGGTCTTGAAGCTGCGCCGCCCGGTGCCCACGTCGAGGGCGTGGACCTCGAAGGAGGTGACGTAGACGAGGTTCCCGGCGACGGCGGGCGTGCCCCACACGTCGTTCGACATGCGGAACCGCCAGGGCCGCCAGGAGCCGCCCGCGGCGGCCCCGGCGCCGGTGGGCGCGGCGGCGGGCCCGGTGCCGTTGGCGCGCGGCTGCGCCGGGGCGGGCGCCGCGGAGCGGGACCAGGATCCGGCGAGCCCGGAGGGCTGCGGCGCGGCGGCGGCGCGGGCCTCGGCGACCCGGGGCCCGGGCCCGATCGGCACCGGGGCGCCCGCGAGCTGCACGGGCCCGGCGTCGGGCAGGCCCCCGTGGAGGTCGGGCGCGCCGCCGTGGAAGGGGGCGCGCGACGCGGCGTGCGAGGGCGCGGACGGGGCCGCCTGCGACGGGGCGTGCGCGGGCATGGCGGGCGCCTGCCGCGGCGGGGGCGGCATGGACACGGGCGCGGACGCGGCCCCGGCGCGGCTGTTGCGCCCCACGGAGCCCGCGGTGGCGGCGGCGCGCGCGGGCGGCCGTCCGCCGCGCCGGGCCTCGATGAGGGCCACGGCCCGCTCGGGCAGCCAGGCGGACGCGGTGCCGCTGTCGTCGCCGGAGCTCTCGGAGGCGAACAGGTGCGGGGCGAGCTGGGCCTGGAGGTCGGCGGGGCTGGGCCGCAGCGTGGCGTCCATCTGCATGCAGGACTCGATGAGCGGCCGCAGCTCGTCGGGCAGGCCCTCCAGGTCGGGGCCCTCGCGAAGGAGCATGAAGACGGTCTCGACGGGGTTGGCGCCGTGGAACGGCGCGTGCCCGGTGGCGGCGAAGACGAGGGTGGAGCCGAGGGAGAAGACATCGCTGGCGCCGGTGACGCTGCGGGAGTCCTTCGCCTGCTCGGGCGACATGTAGGCGGGGGTGCCGACCGCGACGTTCGTCATGGTCAGACGAGTGTTGGAGACGCCGGACGCGATGCCGAAGTCGATGACGCGGGGGCCGTCCTCGACGACGAGGACGTTGGACGGCTTCAGGTCGCGGTGCACCAGGCCCGCGCCGTGGATGGACTCCAGGGCCTCGGCGACGCCCGCGGCGAGCCAGCGCACGGCCTGGGTGGGCAGCGGCCCGTGCTCGTTCACTATCTCTTCGAGCGAGGGCGCGGGCACGTACGCCGTGGCGAGCCAGGGCACGGCGGCGCGCGGGTCGGCGTCCACCACCGCGGCCGTGTAGAAGCCGGAGACGGCGCGCGCGGCCTCCACCTCGCGCGTGAAGCGGACCCGGAACAGCTGGTCCTCGGCGAGCTCCGTCCGCACCGTCTTGATCGCCACGCGCCGTCCGGACGCGGAGCGCGCGAGATATACGAGCCCCATGCCGCCGGCACCGAGCCGCCCAAGGACCTCGAACGGGCCGATCCGCCGCGGATCGTGCTGCGTCAGCTGGTCCACCACTTGCCTGCCACCTCCCCGTACCCGGCCGCCGTTCCACAGCGGCCTCGTGCAGCGTCTCACCACCGAGCCGCTCGGGCGGCACGCACCCTGATTCTTCCTGTCCCGGGCGATGGTTGCGAACCCGGGGCAACATCGGGATGTTTACGGACAAAAGCCGCGCAAGGGTACTGGATGGGGGACTTCAGTCCTGGAGGATGCCGAATGTCGCCCCTTGGTTGTCGACGAGCACGGCCACCCTGCCGTACCGCATGTCGAACGGCTCGGTCCGCACCCGCCCGCCGAGACGTCGTGCCGCGGCGGCCGTCGCGTCGCAGTCCGCCACGCTGAAGTAGCTGAGGAAGTGCGCGGGCATCTCCGCGGGCACGGCGCCCGACATCACGGCGCGGCCCCCGACCGCGGTCCCGGGCCCGGCCTCGGCGCCCTCCGGCGACCAGATGCGGAATTCCTCACTGCCGACCTCGCCACCGACATCGCCGCCGACCTCGACGTCGTCGACGCCGTACGCGAAGACGGACTCGTAGAACGGGTCCACGGCACTCTTGTCGCGTACGTACACCTCGGTCCAGCAGTAGGCGCCCGGCTCCCGGAGCCTGCCGAAGCCGTGGTGGCTCCCCGCCTGCCAGAGGCCGAAGACCGCGCCCTCGGGGTCGGTCACGAGCCCCATCGTGCCGAAGGGACCCACCGGCACCGGCTCCGTGATCACCTGCCCGCCCGCGGCCGTGACCCGGGCGGCGGCCGTGGCCGCGTCGGGCGTCGCCAGATAGACCGTCCAGGTGGTCGGCATGCGGCCGTCGGGCTTGGCGGCGAGCGCGGCGACCGGCTCACCGTCGAGCAGCGCCTGGGTGTAGTGCCCGTACTCGGCGCCCGCGCCCTCGTCGAAGGTCCACCCGAAGAGCTCACCGTAGAAACGCTTGCCGCCCTCCACGTCGGGCAGCATCGCGTCCACCCAGCAGGGGACGCCTTCCGCGAATTCCATAGAACCGTTTCCTCAGCTCCTGCCGCGGCGCTTGCCGTCGGCCCGCCCGGAAGGCCTTCCTATGGCTTCCGTCACAGTCAAGCTAACCGCACGGCCGGGACCGCGCAGCCCATCGAATCGAACATGCGTCCCATTCATTTCGGACGGCGCGCACCTCCCCTCACGGGCGCCCTCCGGCGCACTCAGAACCCTCTCCAGCGCCCCTGTGCCACCGCTCCAACCCCATTTGCACTCGGTCGAATCGCGCTCCGATCACCCCTCGGTAAGCTGACGGCATGACAGGACAGGTACGAACCGTCGACGGCCGAGTGGCCGGTCGACGCGGTCAGGCGACACGTCAGAAACTGCTCGACTGCCTGAGCGAGATGCTCAGCTCCTCCCCCTACCGCGACGTGAAGGTCATCGATGTCGCCCGGAAGGCGGGCACTTCACCGGCGACGTTCTACCAGTACTTCCCGGACGTCGAAGGCGCGGTCCTGGAGATCGCCGAGCAAATGGCCACCGAGGGCGCGGAGTTGACCCACCTCCTGGAGGGCCGCTCCTGGGTCGGCAAGGCAGCCTTGCAGACGTCGCAGGACCTCGTCGACGGCTTCCTGGAGTTCTGGCGGAAGAACGACGCGATCCTCCGGGTGGTCGACCTGGGCGCCGCCGAGGGCGACAAGCGCTTCTACAAGATCCGGATGAAGATCCTGAACTCGGTGAACAACTCCCTTGCGGACACCGTCAAGGAGCTCCAGTCCAAGGGCAAGGTCGACAAGGACGTGAGCCCCGCCGCGATGGCCGGCTCGCTGGTGGCGATGCTCGCCGCGGTGGCGTCCCATCAGCGCGGATTCCAGACATGGGGCGTCAAACAGGCCGAACTGAAGCCGAATCTGGCCGTGTTGGTCCATATGGGCGTCACGGGCAAGAAGCCCACGAAGTAACGGCCGCGGCCCCTCACGTCCTGTCACCCCGGCGCGGTCACACCGGGCCGCGCCGCACGGGGCTGCGCCCCCTTTCCCCTTGCCTCCGTTCTCGGCGCCTCGCGCCTCGACCTCACCCGCCGGACGGGCCTTCCGTCCGGCGTTCGAGGCGGAATATCCGGATCTCCCGGTCCACCCGCTTCTGGTACGCCGCGTACGGCGGCCAGAACTCCAGGGCCGCCGCCCAGGCGCGGGCCCGCTCGTCGCCCGTGAGCAGCCGGGCCCGCACCGGCACGTCCCGGCCCCGCCAGCTGATCTCCGCCTCCGGGTGGGCCAGCAGATTGGCGGTCCACGCGGGGTGGGCGGGGCGCCCGAAGTTGGAGCCGACCAGCAGCCAACCGCCCTCCCGCCACTCCACACAGGCCAGCGGCGTCCGCCGCGCGAGTCCGCTTCTGGCACCCCGCGCCGTGAGCACGAGCCCCGGCAGCATGCGCGCGCTCAGCAGCACCCTTCCGCGCGTGAGCCGGTGCACCGCGCGGTCCACGGCGGGCACCACGTGCGGGGCGACCCGGGCGAAGGCGCGGGTCGCCGACACCCTCCGTACGAACCGGACGCCGGGCGCGGCCATCAGACCGCCACCCGCGCGGACGCCACGGCGTCGGCCTGCCCCGTGAACAGTCCGGCGCGTTCGGCCGCGTACGCCCGCAGCCGGTGCGCGGGGCCGAAGAGCAGCTCGTCGCCCGACGCCCGTTTGAAGAACAGGTGCGCGTCGTGCTCCCAGGTGAAGCCGATCCCGCCGTGCAGCTGGACGGCCTCCGACGCCGCCGTCCGCAGCGCGTCGAGGGCACACGCGAGCGCGATCCCCGCGACGGGCTCGGGCGTCACCCCCTCCAGGCCCGGCGGAACCGCCGCGCCCGCCGCCCACGCCGCGTAGTACGCCGCGGAGCGCGCCGCGCACACCGCCACGTACACGTCCGCGAGGCGGTGCTTCACCGCCTGGAACGATCCGACCGGGCGGCCGAACTGCTCGCGCTCCTTGACGTGTCCGAGGGTGCGCGCGAGCGCCTCGTCCGCGGCGCCGACGGCCTCGGCGGCGAGCACCGCGGCGGCCCGCTCCCCCACGTCCGCGAGGGCGGGGAGCACGTCGTCGCCCGCGCCTTCACCCAGCAACTCCGCCTCTACGTCCCGGAGTTCGAGACGGGCCCGGGCGCGCGTCTCGTCGAGGGCGGTCCGCCGGGTGCGGACGAGCCCGGGGGCTTCGCCGCGTACGAGGAACAGCAGGGTCCGCGAGCGGGCGAAGCCGCCGGTGTGCGCGGCGACGAGCAGCAGCCCCGCGCTGTGCCCGTCGAGGACCTGGTCCACCTGTCCGTACAGCCGCCAGGAGCCGGTGGCGGCGGTGGCCTGGACGCCGCCCGCGCGGCCGCCGCCCGCCCAGGCGCCGCCGTTGTCGCCGGTGAGGCCGAGCGCGGCGCCGAGCGCCGCCCCGGGCACGGCGAGGGCGGCCGTGAGGTCGCCGGACGCGACCCGGGGCAGGAGCGCGGCGCGCTGCCCATCGGTGCCGAGGCGGAGCAGCAGCGGCGCGGCGAGCACGGCGGTGGCGAACAGCGGCGACGGGGCGAGCGTCCGGCCCAGCTCCTCCCCGGCCAGGGCGAGTTCGGTGACCCCGCAGCCCGCACCGCCGTACTCCTCGGGCAGCGCGAGCCCGGACAGGCCGAGCCGCCCCGCGAGGGCGCCCCAGAGCGCGGCGTCGTACCCGGCGGGGGTGCGTACGGCGGCGCGGACCCCGTCGGCGGCCCGGCGCTTGGTGACGACCTCGCGCACGGCGCGGCGGATCTCGTCCTGCTCCACTGTGCAGGCGGCGTCCATCGGCGGGCTCCTCCCCGGGCGGCACACCCGTATCTGACGAACCGTCACGTGCGGCGACGGGCCGACATGTTAGGACCGCGAGGGACAGATGCCCAGGCCCGCGACGGCCTCCCGCCGCCCGGGTCGTCTGATGTACCGTCAGATCCATGCCGAGCCCCTCGCGCACAGGAACCCGCAAGGTCGCCGTCGTGGGGGTCGCCCTCGCCGACTGCGGCCGCGTGGACGACGCCACGCCCTACGCCCTGCACGCCCAGGCCGCCCGGCGCGCGCTCGCCGACGCCGGGCTCGGCCGGGACGCCGTGGACGGGCTCGCCTCCGCGGGCCTCGGCACGCTCGCACCCGTCGAGGTCGCGGAGTATCTGGGCCTCCGCCCGCGCTGGGTGGACTCCACCGCCGTGGGCGGCGCCACCTGGGAGGTCATGGCGGCGCACGCGGCGGACGCGATCGCGGCGGGGCACGCCAACGCCGTCCTGCTCGTGTACGGCTCGACGGCGCGCGCGGACGTCAGGGCGGGCCGCCGCACGGGCAACCTGTCCTTCGGGGCGCGCGGCCCCCTCCAGTTCGAGGTCCCCTACGGGCACTCGCTGATCGCCAAGTACGCGATGGCGGCCCGGCGCCACATGCACGAGTACGGCACCACGCTCGAGCAGCTCGCGTCCGTGGCCGTGCAGGCGCGGGCCAACGCGGCGACCAACCCGGAGGCGATGCACCGCGCGCCGATCACGGTCGACGACGTGCTCGGCGGGCCCATGATCGCCGACCCGTTCACCAGGCTGCACTGCTGTCTGCGCTCCGACGGCGGCTGCGCGGTCCTGCTCGCGGCCGAGGACCTCGTGCGCGACTGCGCGCCCCGGCCCGTCTGGGTCCTCGGCACCGGCGAGCACGTCTCGCACACCGCCATGTCCGAGTGGCGGGACTTCACCGTCTCCCCCGCGGCCGTCAGCGGGCGGCTCGCCTTCGAGCGGGCCGGGGTGCGGCCCGCCGACATCGACGTGGCGCAGATCTACGACGCCTTCACCTATATGACCCTGGTGACGCTTGAGGACCTCGGGTTCTGCGCGAAGGGCGAGGGCGGCGCGTTCGTGGAGAAGGGGCGCCTTCTGCGGGG
This sequence comes from Streptomyces spectabilis, assembly GCF_008704795.1. Classification (NCBI taxonomy): domain Bacteria; kingdom Bacillati; phylum Actinomycetota; class Actinomycetes; order Kitasatosporales; family Streptomycetaceae; genus Streptomyces; species Streptomyces spectabilis. The sequence goes on from NZ_CP023690.1 coordinate 4,470,840, forward strand.
CGGCGAGCTGCCGACCAACACCGACGGCGGCGGGCTCTCCGCCCAGCACCCCGGCATGCGCGGCCTGTTCCTGCTCGTGGAGGCGGTGCGGCAGCTGCGCGGCGACGCGGGCGAGGCCCGCCAGGTCCGGGGCCCGAACGGCCGCCTCCCCCAACTGGCGGTGGCATCGGGCACAGGCGGCTGGTTCTGCTCATCGGGAACGGTGGTCCTAGGCCGCGACTGAGCGGGCCGGACGGGAGCGCCCCGAAGGGGCGCGGGGAACTGCGCGCCCAGCCAGGACGAACCCGCAGGCGATCGACGGCAAGGCACCGCAGAGCCTGCGGAGGCGGCCGGCGTATCGGGAGGGGGGAGGTGATCGAGGGGCCCGTGGGCGCACAATCGAGCCATGACGACGACGGACGGCTTTCGCGACCTGCTCAGATCCCAGAAGGTGTGGGACACCGAACTCCCCGTCTTCGACCCGGCGGCCGCACCCGACGCACCGCTCGGCCTCTTCCACCGCTGGTTCGCCGAGGCGGTGGCCGCGGGACAGGCCGAGCCGCACACCATGACCCTGGCGACCTCGGACGAGGCGGGCCGCGCCGACGCGCGCACCGTCATGCTGCACGACGCCGACGCCGCGGGCTGGCACTTCGCCTCGCACGACATCAGCCGCAAGGGCCGCCAGCTCGCGCGCGTGCCGCACGCGGCCCTGCACTTCTACTGGCCCGCCCAGGCCCGCCAGATCCGGCTGCGCGGCCCGGTCGCCGTCGCCCCGCACGCCGAGGCCCTCGCGGACCTGCACGCCCGGACGACGGGGGCGCTCGCCGCGGCGCTCGTCGGACACCAGAGCGAAGTCCTCGGCTCGCGCGCCGAGTTGACGCGGGCGTCGGAGGCCGCCTGGGAGCGGGCGGCGGAGCGACCGGACGCCGACGCGCCGAGCTGGACACTGTACGTACTGGCCCCCGATGAGGTGGAGTTCTTCCAAGGGGACGCCCGACGGCGGCACGTACGCCTCCGGTACCGGGCGGGGGACCAACAGGGGGGCTGGCTGAGGGAGTTGCTGTGGCCGTGACCGAAGAGGAAGGCCTGACCGGAGAAGGCGCCGGTCCCGTGCTGCGCCCCGCCCGCGCGGAGGACGCCGCCGCGGTCGCCGCGATCTGGCACGCGGGCTGGAGCGACGGCCATCTGGGGCACGTGCCGGAGGCGCTCCTCACGGTCCGCACCCCGCAGTCGTTCGTGCTGCGCGCCCCGCGCCGCGTCGACGACACGGTGGTCGCGCTCGTCGGCGGGGTGCACGCCGGGTTCGTGATGGTGGTCGACGACGAGGTCGAGCAGGTCTACGTGGCCGCCGCGCACCGGGGCACGGGCGTGGCCGCGGCCCTGCTCGCCGAGGCCGAGCGCGTGGTCGCCGCCAAGGGCCACCGGCGCGCCTGGCTCGCGGTCGTCGACGGCAACGCCCGCGCGCGGCGCTTCTACGAACGCCACGGCTGGCGCGACGAGGGCCTCTTCGAATACCTGGCCGCGAGCGCCACAGGACCCATCCGCGTCCCGTGCCACCGCTATGTGAAACAGGTCGCCGCGCCGTAGCCACCGGGCTGCGGACCGGCCTCATCGGCCTTCGGCCTCGTCCTCAAGCGCCGGACGGGCTGAATGGCGCCAGTGCGGACCGGACCCTGTCCGCGGGCCGACACGGGACGGCCGACCCGCGCCGGAGCCCTGCCGGCCCGTCCGGCCCCGGACGGGCTGAATTCAGCCCGGTTCGAACACCGGCACCGCCAGGCCCTCCGCCGCCTCGCGGAAGGCGACGCGCAGCTCCATGCCGATCCGCAGGTCCCGCTCCGGGCAGCGGACGACCTCGGTCATCATCCGCGGGCCCTCCGCGAGGTCGACGACGGCGGCGACGTACGGCACGCGCGCGTCGAAGGGCGGCAGGTCGTTGCGGTGGACGACGGACCAGGTGTAGAGCGTGGCGCGGCCGCGGGACGGCTCCCAGGTGACGTCCTCGCTCCAGCAGTGCGGGCAGAACTCGCGCGGGTAGTGGTGCGCGCGCCCGCAGCCGGGCGCGCGGCAGCGGCGGATCAGCAGCAGCCCCTCGGCGGCCGCGTCCCAGTAGGTCCGGGTGAAGGCGTCAACTTCGGGGAGGTCGGAGCGGGGTCGTCCGTCGCCCGTCATCGGCCGGGGCGTGCGGTGCCGCTGGGGCGGTGGGTGTCCATGCGGGAATCTCTCCTGATCAGCGGGGCCGAAGAGGCGTAACTGATGGGGTGTCAGTTCAGCGCAACGGTCAGGCCGCGCGCAAGAGGCCGTCGTACGTGATCAATTCGCAACCGGTTTCGGACTTGTCCGTCACCCATCAAGTGACGGCGTGGCTACTCTCCCGTCATGGCCGACTCGAACCCACCGCCCCCCAGCACCGACCGGCCCCTCCCGGAGAGACCAGGGCCGGTCCGCCCCGTGTACGTCATCGGCGGCGGCCCCGGCGGCCTCGCCGTCGCGGCCGCGCTGCGCGCACGCGGCGTACGCGCCGTGGTGCTTGAGAAGTCCGACCGCGTCGGCGCGTCCTGGCGCGGCCACTACGACCGCCTCCGGCTGCACACCACGCGCCGCCTCTCCGCGCTGCCCGGCCTCGCGATGCCGCGCTCGTTCGGCCGCTGGGTCCGCAGGGACGACGTGGTCCGCTATCTGGAGAAGTACGCGGAGCACCACGAACTGGACGTCGTCACCGGCGTCGAGGTGACCCGCCTGGAGCGCACGGCCGACGACGACGGCTGGCTCCTGCGGGCCACCGGAGGGCGCGAGCTGACCGGCCGCGCGGTGATCGTCGCCACCGGCTACAACCACACCCCGCACGTCCCCGACTGGCCCGGCGCCGACACCTTCCCCGGCGACCTCCGGCACGCCTCCGCCTACCGCGACCCCACCCCCTACGCCGGCCAGGACGTCCTCGTCGTCGGCGTCGGCAACACGGGCGCGGAGATCGCCGTCGACCTCGCGGAGGGCGGCGCCGCCCGCGTCCGCCTCGCCGTGCGCACCGCGCCGCACATCGTGCGCCGCTCCACCGCGGGCTGGCCCGCGCAGCGCTCCGGCATCCTGTGCCGCAGGCTGCCGGTGCCGGTCGTCGACCGGCTCGGCCGCGCCATCGCCCGCGTCAGCGTGCCCGACCTGTCCGCGCACGGCCTGCCGCGCCCCGCGACCGGCCTGTACTCGCGCGCCCGAGACGGCGCCATCCCGGTGCAGGACGTCGGGCTCATCGACGCGGTGCGCGCGGGCCGGGTCGAACCCGTCGCCGCCGTCGAGTCCTTCGAGGGCGGCAAGGTGCTCCTCGCCGACGGCAGCCGCGTCGGGCCCGACGCCGTCATCGCCGCCACCGGCTACCGCCGCGCCCTGGAGCCCCTCCTCGGCCACCTCGGCGTCCTCGACGCGCGCGGCCGCCCCCGCGCGCACGGCCCGCGCACCGCCCCCGAGGCCCCGGACCTGTACTTCACCGGCTTCACCAACCCCATCAGCGGAATGCTGCGGGAGCTGGCGAGGGACGCGGGCCGGATCGCCCGCGCAGTGGCGCGGTCCGCGGCCTAGGCCTGGCCCCGGGCACCCGTACGCAACCGGCCAGTTGCCCGAGGCGCTCTTGGCAGGCGGTGGTTCGTACGGTTCGGTGGAAGGGCGGGTGCGCAACCGCCGCAGCGGCCCCACGCGCCCCGCCGGGCGGAGCCCTGCCGCGCGCCGGTCGCGGAGCCCGCCGCCCGCCACGGACTTTGCCCGCAGCCCCATTCCTGACAGGCCGTCAGTTCAGTAATCTGACTAAGCGTCAGTTACGAGTCCCGGCACTGTCGCAGCCGCCCGCGGCCCCCGTCCACCGGGGCCCGGCCGGCCCAGTCGTCGCTGTCACACAGGAGCGGGCGTACCGATGCTTGGATCGACGTACGGCACCTTCACCTCCGACCCCCGCCGCGCACGCGCCGTCGCCTGCGGCAACCTCCCCGCCGCCACCGTCCACGGCCGTGCCGCCACCCCCGGAGACCTGGACGTCAGCGGGCGCCCGCTGTACGCCGACGCCCCCGATCTCGACCGCTTCTTCCGGCCGGAAACCGTCGCCGTCATCGGCGCGTCCGACGCCGAGGGGCGGCCCCACACCGGCATCACCCGCAAGCTCGTCGACTGGGCCGGGCGCGTCGGCGCCCGTCTGTACCCGGTGCACCCCACCCGGCCCGCCGTCTTCGGCATCCCCTGCGCCCGCTCGGTCGCGGACCTGCCGGGCCCCGTCGACGTGGCGGTCGTCCTGGTGCGCGACCCGCTGCCCGTCGTCGAGGAACTCGCCGAGGCCAAGGCGCGCTTCGCGGTCGTCTTCGCCTCCGGCTTCGCCGAGACCGGCGCGGCGGGCGCCGCCGCGCAGGCCCGGCTCGCCGCCGCCGTGAGCCGCTCGGGCCTGCGCCTGCTCGGCCCGAACACCAACCTCAACGCCTTCGAGGAGTTCCGCGAGGACCTCCAAGGCCCCGCCATCGCCCTCATCACCCAGTCCGGCCACCAGGGCCGCCCCCTGTTCACCCTCCAGGAGCTGGGCATCCGCCTCTCCCACTGGGCGCCCACCGGCAACGAGGCCGATCTGGAGACCGCCGACTTCGTCTCGTACTTCGCCGAGCAGCCGGACGTCGGCGCCATCGCCGCGTACGTGGAGGGCCTCAAGGACGGCCGCGCCTTCCTGCTCGCCGCCGACCGGGCCGCCCGGCGCGGCGTCCCGGTCGTCGCCGTCAAGGTCGGCCGCACCGAGACCGGCGCCCGCACGGCCGCGTCCCACACCGGCAAGCTGACCGGTGCCGACACCGTCGTGGACGCGGCGATGCGGCAGTTCGGCGTGATACGCGTCGACGGGCTCGACGAACTCCAGGACACCGCGGCCCTGTTGGCCCGTGCCCGGCCGCCCCGCGCGGACGGCGTGGCCGTCTACTCGATCTCCGGCGGCACGGGCGCGCACTTCGCCGACCTCGCGACGGCTGCGGGCCTCAGTCTGCCGACGCTCGCGGAGCCGAAGCAGACCGAGCTCCACCAGTGGATCCCGCACTATCTGAACGTCTCCAACCCCATCGACAACGGCGGCCACCCCGTCGGCGACTGGCGCGGCCGCAAGATCATCGACGCGATCCTGGCCGACCCCGCGATCGGCGTCCTGATCTGCCCCATCACGGGTCCGTTCCCGCCGATGAGCGACCGCCTCGCCGAGGACCTGGTCGCCGCGGCGGAGGAGACGGACAAGCTGATCTGCGTGGTCTGGGGCTCCCCGGTGGGCACGGAGGAGGCCTACCGCTCCACGCTGCTCGGCTCGTCCCGCGTCGCCACCTTCCGCACCTTCGCCAACTGCGTCACGGCCGTGCGCGCGTACGTGGACCACCACCGCTTCACCACGGCCTACCGCTCCCCCTTCGACGAGGCGCCGCGCACCGCCTCGCCCTCCTCCCGCAAGGCCGAGGCCCTGATGCGCCCCGGCCAGCTGCTCAGCGAGCACGCCGGGAAGCAGCTCCTGCGCGCGTACGGCATCCGCGTGCCGCGCGAGCAGCTCGTCACCAGCGCGGCCGGGGCCGTGCGCGCCGCCGGGCAGGTCGGCTACCCCGTCGTCATGAAGGCCTCCGGCGCGCGCATCGCCCACAAGACCGAACTCGGCCTCGTCCGGATCGGCCTGACCTCCGCGAGCCAGGTCCGCGACGCCTACCGCGACCTCACCGACATCGCCCGTTACGAGGACATCGACCTGGACGGCGTCCTGGTCTGCCAGATGGTGGAGCGCGGCGTCGAGATGGTCGTCGGCGTCAGCCAGGACCCGCTGTTCGGCCCCACCGTGACCGTGGGGCTCGGCGGGGTGCTCGTGGAGGTCCTGCACGACACCTCGGTCCGGGTGCCGCCCTTCGGCGAGGACCAGGCCCGCGCGATGCTCGACGAACTGCGCGGCCGGGCCCTCCTGGACGGCGTGCGCGGGGCACCACCGTCCGACCTGGACGCCCTCGTCGAGGTCGTCCTGCGGGTCCAGCGGATGGCCCTCGAACTGGAGGGGCAGCTGGCGGAGCTGGACATCAACCCGCTGATGGTCCTCGGCCGCGGCCAGGGGGCGGTGGCCCTGGACGCCCTCGCGCGCTGCGGGTGAGCGGGCGCCGGGGTCAGCCCTCGTCCGCGTTCCGGAACGTGCGGCGGTAGGCCGTCGGCGTCACGCCCAGGACCGACTGGAGGTGCTGGCGCATCGACTGGGCCGTGCCGAAGCCGGACTCGCGGGCGACCCGGTCGACGGACAGGCTCGTGGACTCCAGGAGGTGGCGGGCCCGCTCCACCCGCTGCCGGGTGAGCCACTGGCCGGGGCTGACGCCGACCTCCTCGCGGAAGCGGCGGGTGAAGGTGCGCACCGACATCGCCTCCTGCTCGGCCAGGTCGCGCAGCTGGAGCGGCTCGTGGAGGCGGCCGAGCGCCCAGGCCCGCGCGGTGGTCGTCGTCGCCAGCTGCGGCTCGGGCACCGGGCGCTGGACGTACTGCGCCTGACCGCCGTCGCGGTGCGGCGGTACGACCGTGGAGCGGGCCACCTCGTTGGCGACGGCGGCGCCGTGGTCGCGGCGCACCACGTGCAGACACAGATCGAGCCCCGCGGCGACCCCGGCGGAGGTGAGCACGTCGCCGTCGTCGATGAACAGCACGTCCGCGTCGACCTCGATGCGCGGGTGGAGCCGCTGGAAGTGCTCCGCGTGCGCCCAGTGCGTGGTCGCCGGGCGGCCGTCCAGGAGGCCCGCGGCCGCCAGGACGTAGCCGCCCGTGCAGATCGACACCATGCGGGTGCCGGGACGTACGTGCGCGAGGGCGGCGGCCAGCTCGTCGGTGAGGCGGCCCTCCTCGTACACGGGCCCCAGCTCGTGCGAGGCGGGCACCACGACCGTGTCGGCCGTGGCGAGCGCCTCGGGCCCGTGCTCCACCACGACGTCGAAGTCGGCGTCGGTGCGGACCGGCCCCGGCGGCCGCACGGAACAGGTCACGACCTCGTACAGGCGCCGTCCGTCGGCGCTCCGCGCGCGGCCGAAGATGCGCTGGGGAATGCCCAGCTCGAAGGGGATGACACCGTCCATGACGAGAACGGCGACGCGGTGCGGGACCGGTGCCCGCCGCCCCCGCCCGCCCCTGCGCGCCCGCTGCCCGTCCATGGCCCGATCCTAGCGAACGCTGTCCCCCCGGCCACTCGATCGCGCCGGGGCCCGGCCCGATCCTGGCTGACGTGACCCAGACAACCGAGAGCTCCGCACGGCCGGACGGCACCGAGTCCCCGCGCGGCCGGGGGCGGCGCGCGCCGCGCGTCCACCGCGCCTGGCTCGTCGCGGCCGTCACCTTCGTGACGATCATCGGCGGCGCCGCCTTCAACTCCCTGCCCGGCCTGCTCATCGACCCCCTGCACGAGGAGTTCGACTGGTCCCGGGGCGAGATCGGCCTCGCGGTCTCCATCGACATGGCGCTCTACGGGCTCACCGCGCCGTTCGCCGCCGCGCTCATGGACCGCTTCGGCATCCGCAAGGTCGTCGTGAGCGCCCTCGGCCTGGTCGCGGCGGGCGCGCTGCTCAGCGTGTGGATGACCGCGAGCTGGCAGCTGATGCTCTACTGGGGCCTCCTGGTCGGCCTGGGCACCGGGTCCATGGCGCTCGCCTTCTCCGCCACCGTCACCAACCGCTGGTTCGTCGAGCGGCGCGGCCTGGTCACCGGCATCCTGACGGCGGCGGGCGCCTCCGGGCAGCTGGTGTTCCTGCCGCTGTGCGCGTGGATCGTGGACGAGCACGGGTGGCGGCCCGCGTCCGTGACGGTCGCGCTCGCCGCGCTCGCCGTGGTGCCGTTCGTGTGGCTGCTCCTGCGCGACCACCCCGCCGACGTCGGACTCGCCCCGTACGGCGGCGCGTTCACACCCAAGCCGGAGCCGACGCGGGGCGCCGCCGCGCGGACCCTGCGGGTGCTGTTCGACGCGGCGCGGACCGGCCCGTTCTGGCTGCTCGCGGGGACCTTCGCCATCTGCGGGGCGTCCACCAACGGCCTGGTGCGCACGCACTTCGTGCCGTCCGCGCACGACCACGGCATGCCCGTCACCGCGGCGGCTTCGCTGCTCGCTGTGATCGGCGTCTTCGACGTCGTGGGCACGATCGCCTCCGGCTGGCTCACGGACCGCTTCGAGGCGCGGCGGCTGCTCGCCGTCTACTACGCGCTGCGCGGCGTCTCGCTGGTGTTCCTGCCGATCCTCCTCGCGCCCAGCGTGCACGTCCCGATGCTGTTCTTCATCGTCTTCTACGGGCTCGACTGGGTGGCCACCGTGCCGCCCACGCTCGCCCTGTGCCGGGAGCACTACGGGGCCGACAGCGCGATCGTCTTCGGCTGGGTGCTCGCCTCGCACCAGGTCGGCGCGGCGCTCGTCGCCTTCCTCGGCGGCGTGGCCCGGGACGTCTTCGGGTCGTACGACGTGGTCTGGTACGCGTCCGGCGGCCTGTGCGCGGCCGCGGCCCTGATGTCCCTCGTGATCCGGCGCACCGGCCGGGACGCGGAACTCCCGGCGTGAGCCCGGGCGGGCCTCAGGACAGGCGGCCGCGGTGGAACAGGAGCGGGGCCGCCTCCCGGTCCGTGGCGTCCAGGGCCTCCACCCGGCCGACCACGATGAGGTGGTCGCCGCCGGTGTGCACCGCGTGCACGGTGCAGTCGATCCACGCGGGCGCGCCCGCGAGGCGCGGGGAGCCCGTGACGGGCGCGGCGTCGTAGGAGACCCCCGCGAACTTGTCGGCCCCGCTGACCGCGAACGCCCGGCACAGCTCCGCCTGATCCGCACCGAGCACGTTCACGCAGAAGACGCCCGCGCGGGCGATGCGCGGCCACGTCGTGGACGTACGGGCCACCATGAAGCAGACCAGGGGCGGATCGAGGGAGAGCGAGGAGAACGACTGACAGGCGAACCCCGCGGGGCCGCGGCGGCCTTCGGCCGGGGCCGTCACCACGGTGACGCCGGTGGCGAAGGTGCCCAGGACACGGCGGAACTCCGCCGCGTCGAGCGGCGCGCGCTCACCCTCACGGACGGCCCGCAGCCGGGGCCGCGGCACGGCATCGACCGCCACCGCCGTAGGGGCCCCCACCGACCTGAGGTAGCGCACGACCGTGGCCGCCATTCCCGCGTGTCCCATCACGTCCCCCATTGAAGCTGACGGCCCATCAGATTGGAAGAGGCGGTCCCTGGGGGAGCGCCCCCAAAGGGGCGCGGGGAACTGCGCGACCAGCCACGACGAACCCGCAGACGCACACCCAGCAAAGCGCTCAACGCCCCTCAAAGGTGGGGGAACGGCGCTCCAAAAAGCTGGCAACGCCCTCCCGCGCGTCACGGGTACCCATATTGATCTCCTGGGCGGCAGCCTCCGCGGCCAGCGCGGCGGCACGCCCGGACTCCAAGGACGCGTTGACGAGCTGCTTGGTGAGAGCGAGAGCCCGGGTGGGCCCGGAGGCAAGGCGCTCCGCCCAGGCGCGGGCGGTCTTCTCCAGGTCGGCGTCCGCCACGACGCGGTTGACGAGGCCGAGCCGCTCCGCGTCGGCGGCGGCGAGCGCGTCGCCGAAGAACATCAGCTCCTTCGCGCGCTGGGGCCCGACGAGCCGCGGCAGCAGATACGCCCCGCCGCCGTCCGGGACCAGGCCCCTGCGGACGAACACCTCGATGAACGCGGCCGATTCGGCGGCCAGGACCAGATCGCAGGCGAGCGCCAGATGGGCACCGAGCCCCGCGGCGGTGCCGTTCACGGCGGCGATGACGGGCTTCTCGCAGTCGAGGACCCCGGTGATCAGCCGCTGCGCCCCCTCGCGCAGCGTGCGGGCGATGTCCCCCGCGACGCGCTCGCCCCCGCCGGAGGCGCCGCGCAGATCGGCTCCCGCGCAGAAGGCGCCACCGCTACCGGTGATCACGACGGCCCGCGTGGCCGGGTCGCGGGAGGCCTCGTCGAGCAGCCCGACGAGACGGTCCCGGTCGCCCGGCGCGAGCGCGTTGCGCACATCGGGCCGGTCGAGGGTGATCCAGGTGACGTGGTGGCTGGTGGAGTGGTGGATGCGGGGGTCGGCCATGGAGGGGGTCCGCTCTCTGTGAGGGATGGTCGGGCGCGCCGGCTGGGAGGGGGCGGTCCACACCGCCCGGTGAGCGGACGTCTCAGAACACCATCACCGCCCGTGCCACCCGGCCCGCCTCGGCGTCCGCACGGGCCCGGGCGAAGTCCTCCACCCCGTACGTCCGCGTCACCAGTTCGTCGAGCAGCAGGCGCCCCGCCAGATACAGCTCCGCGTACAGCGCGAAGTCCCGCTGCGGCCGGGACGACCCGTACCGGCAGCCGAGGATCGACTTGTCCAGGAACAGCGACGAGACGACGAACGACGCCTCGGCGGCGGCCGGCGGCATCCCGAGGAGCACCGCCTGCCCGTGCCGGTCCAGGAGGTCGACGGCCTGCCGGGCGAGCTCCACCCGGCCCACGCACTCGAAGACGTGGTCCGCGCCGGTCGGCAGGGCCTGGGCCACGCCCTCGGCCGACGGCAGGAAGTGCGTGGCGCCGAACTGCCGTGCCACCGCCTCCTTGTCCGGGTTCGCGTCGACGGCCACGATCGGCCGCGCCCCCGCGATCCGCGCGCCCTGGAGCACGTTGAGCCCGACGCCCCCGGTGCCGATGACGACGACGGAGTCCCCGTACGCGACCTCGGCCCGGTTGAGGACCGCTCCGACGCCGGTGACCACCGCGCACCCGATGAGGGCGGCGGACGCCAGCGGGATCTCCTTGGGTATCCGCACGGCCTGCACGGCCTTGACCAGGGTCCGCTCGGCGAAGGAGGAGTTCGCCGCGAACTGGTACAGCGGCGTGCCGCCCCGCGCGAACGGCCGGTCGGGCATCCCGATCGCCTTGCGGCACATGGTGGGCCGCCCCCGGTGGCACTCGGCGCACGCCCCGCAGTTCGCGATCGTGGACAGGGCCACGTGGTCACCGGGCACGACGTGCGTGACGCCGGGCCCCACGGCCTCCACGACGCCCGCGCCCTCGTGCCCGAGCACCACGGGGACCGGGAACGGGATCGTCCCGTCGAGCACCGACAGATCGCTGTGGCAGAGCCCGGCCGCCGCGACGGCCACCAGGACCTCGCCGGGCCCAGGCTCCCGCACCTCCAGGTCGTCGACGACCTCCACGCTCCGCCCGTCGAACACCACGCCCCTCATCGCACACCCCTCACCGAGGCCCCTCGGCCTCTCTCGGCAGGCCGAGCACCCGCTCGGCGATGATGTTCCGCTGGATCTCGTCGGAGCCGCCGTAGATCGTGTCGGCGCGCGAGAAGAGGAAGAGCCGCTGGGCCGCGTCGAGTTCGTAGGGAGCGTCCGCGGACCAGTCGCCGGGGCCCGCCGCGGCGAGCGCCCCGCGCACCCGCACCGCCAGCTCCCCGAGCCGCTGGTGCCAGCCGCCCCACAGGAGCTTCGCGACGCTGGGCGCGCCCGGGTCCCCGCCGCCCAGGGTCCGCAGGGCGTTCCACCGCATGACCCGCAACTCACCCCACAGAGCGATGAGTTGGTCCCGCACGACCGGGTCGCCCGTGGCCCCGCCGCGCACGGCGTCGCGTACGACAGCCGCCAGTTCCGCCGCGAAGCCGATCTGCTGGGCGAGCGTGGACACCCCGCGCTCGAAGCCGAGCAGCCCCATCGCGACGCGCCACCCCGCGCCCTCGCCGCCGACGACGTGCCCCACGCGCGCGCGTGCCCCGTCGAAGAAGACCTCGTTGAACTCGGCCGTCCCGGTCAGCTGCCGGATCGGCCGCACCTCGATCCGCCCCGGCTGGTCCATCGGCACGAGCAGGAACGAGAGACCCTCGTGCCGCCGCGCCCCCGCGCCCCCGGTGCGCGCGAGCACGAAGCACCAGTCGGCCTCGTGCGCGAGCGAGGTCCAGATCTTCTGACCGCTGATCCGGTACGCGTCCCCGTCGCGCTCGGCGACCGTGCGGACGCCCGCGAGGTCGGAGCCCGCGCCCGGCTCGCTGTACCCCTGGCACCACAGGGTCTCCCCGCGCGCGATGGACGGCAGGAACTCGTCGCGCTGCTCCTGGTTCCCGTACGCGAGGAGGGTCGGCGCGAGCAGCTTCTCGCCGATGTGGCCACAGCGTCCCGGCGCCCGCACGCGCGCGTACTCCTCGGCCCACACGACCTGCTGCGTGAGCGAGGCCGTACGGTTGCCGTACGCGCCCGGCGCCGTGTCCCAGCCGATGCCGATCCAGCCGCCGCGCCCCAACTCCCTTTCCCAGTCCCTGCGCAGGGCCGGGTCCTGGTGCTCGGCCCCGGGCCCGCCGTGCCCCGCGGCCGCCGCGAAGCCGCCGGTCAGATGGCGGTCGAGCCACTCCCGCGCCTCGGTGCGGAAGGCCTCGTCCGCGGGCCCGAATGCGAAGTCCACGGCCGGGCCTAGGCGGTGGGGCCCGACGGGGACCGGCCGGGCGGGGCGTCGGGCGGGGCGGTCGGCGCCGCGTTGGGCCTGGCCCCCCGCGCCGCCGCCCGCGCCATCGCCTCCACCCGCTCCAGGAGCGGCATCGGGTCGGTGCCCACCGCGGTGGGCAGCTGGTCCGCGATCCGCTCCGGCGTCAAGCCGCCGTCGACGTACGCGGCCCGCAGCTCGCGCGGCTGCGCCCACACCGCGATCTTGGGTCCGGCGACGGTGTACACCTGCCCGGTGATCCGCTCGTCCCGGGCCCGGTCGCTGAGCAGGTACACCACGAGCGCCGCGACGTCCTCCGGCTCGCCGATCTCCGTCAGCTCCATGGGGACGTTCGCGGACATCCGGGTGCGCGCCACGGGCGCCACCGCGTTGGCGGTCACGCCGTACTTGTGCAGACCGAGCGCGGCGCTGCGCACCAGGGAGATGATGCCGCCCTTGGCCGCGCTGTAGTTGGCCTGCGACACGGAGCCCTGGTGGTTGCCGCTGGTGAAGCCGATCAGGGTGCCGGAGCGCTGTGCGCGCATCACGGCGGACGCGGCCCGGAAGACGGTGAAGGTGCCCTTCAGATGAGTGGCGATGACCGGGTCCCACTCCCGCTCGGTCATGTTGAACAGCATTCGCTCGCGCAGGATCCCGGCGACGCACACGGCCCCGTCGAGCCGCCCGTACGCCTCCCTGGCCGCGTCGACGACGCGCTGCCCGCCCGCCATGGTGGAGATGTCGTCGGCGACGGCGACCGCCTCGCCCCCGGCCGCCTCGATCTCCTTGACCACGGCGTCGGCTATCTCGCTCGCGGGCTCACCGCCCTCGACCGACACCCCGTAGTCATTGACGACGACCTTGGCGCCCTCGGCCGCCGCGGCGAAGGCGACCGCCCTGCCGATGCCGCGCCCGGCGCCCGTCACGGCGACCACCTTGCCTGCCAAGAAGTTCCCCACACCGGCCCCTTCCCGCGGTTTCTGACGGACCGTTAGATTCTATGACCCGTCAGACACGGTGAGACAAGCCCCGGGGAGGACCCATGTCGGCTCCGCTGCGCGGACCGGACCTGCCGGCCATGCCGCCCGCGTTCCACGAGCTCGCCGAGCGCGTCAACAACTGGGGCCGCTGGGGCGCCGACGACGAACTGGGCACCCTGAACCTGATCACCGACGAGGTGGTGCGCGCGGCCGCGGCCACCGTGCGCACGGGCCGCCGCGTCCCGCTCGCGCTGCCGCTGCGCCACGACGGCGTCCAGGCGGGCCTGATCCCGGGCCGGGTCAACCCGCTGCACACGATGGTCCAGATCAACCAGCGCCTCTTCGGCCCCGGCACGGTCGCGACCAGCGACGACGCGGTCACCATGGGCCTACAGGCCGCCACCCACTGGGACGCGCTCCCGCACGTCTCGCACTCGGGCCTGCTCTACAACGGCCGCCCCGCCGACAGCGTCACGGCCCACGAGGGCGCCCGCTTCAGCGGCATCGAGAAGATCCCGCACGTCGTCTCGCGCGGCGTCCTGCTCGACGTGGCGCGCGCCCACGGGCTCGACCGGCTGCCCGGCGATCACGCCGTCACCCCCGAAGACCTGGCCCTCGCCGCGGAGTTCGGCGGCGTCACGGTGCGCGCCGGGGACGTCGTACTGATCCGCACGGGCCAGGTCCGGCTCTATCTGGCGGGCGACAAGAACGCGTACGCGATGCCGTCCCCCGGGCTCTCCTGCCGCACCCCGGAGTGGTTCCACGCGCGGGACGTGGCAGCCGTCGCCAACGACACGCTCACCTTCGAGATCTTCCCGCCGGAGATCGAGAACCTCTGGCTGCCGGTGCACGCCCTCCACTTGGTGGAGATGGGCATGCTCCAGGGCCAGAACTGGAATCTCGAAGAGTTGTCCACAGCCTGTGGAGAGGAGCGGCGCCACAGCTTCCTGCTCGTGGCGATGCCCGAGCCGTTCACGGGCGCGACGGGCACCCCGGTGGCACCGGTCGCCGTCTTCTGACCCCGTACGGAGTTCGGGTGGCGGCGCGTCGGCGCCCCGCCCCGAGCGCGTGACCGCGCGCCGCCATCCGGCTCCGGCGTACGAGCCCCGCCCCCCTTCTGCCCTGAAGGAGCGCGACGCCGAATCGCGAACCGCACCTCGCCGAGGACCGGGCCACAGGCGCCACCGTCCCTCGACGTCCCCTCGCGGCGAATCGCTGCACACCAGCGTGATCAGCCGAGTACGGTACGTCAACACCCGTCCGGGGATTTATGAACTATGCCGGTTTTGCACCGCACGCGCACGGCCGCGCACCGTGGCACGCGACGGCGCACGCGCCAGCACGCCAGGGGCACACCAGGCATTCGACGACAAGCGGCGACGGGCACCACCAAGCATTCGACGACAAGCCACGACGGGCACCATCAAGCATTTCTGCGACAAGCCACGACGGCCCCATCAAGCCCGTCCGGCGTTTGAGGACAAGGCCGAAGGCCGACAAAACCCTCAGCGCACCCCGAGAGCAACCTCTGAATACCGCGAAGCCGAAGCGGCAGCGCCCACGCACCGGTCCACCTCGCACCAGATCCGCTTGCCGCCCCCCTCCGGCTGCCACCCCCACCGATCCGCGAGCCCGTCCACGAGTTCGAGCCCGCGCCCGTTGGTCTCGTCGCCCTCGGCGTGCCGGGGCCGCGGCGGCCGCGCGCAGCGGTCCGCGACCTCGACGCGCACCGTGCCCGGCTCACCGGTCGGCACACCGGGGAGCAGCATGTGCAGGACGGCCGGACAGCCCGTGTGCACAACGGCGTTGGTGACGAGCTCCGAGATCAGCAGGATGAGCGTCTCGGCCAGCGGCTCGTCCGCCGCTATGCCGGACCCGGCGAGCCGTGACCGCGCCCATCTGCGGGCCCGGCCCACTTCCGCGGGGTCCGGCTCGACTTCCAGCTGAACTTGAAGCACCTGCACCGCTCACACCATCCGAACCGGCGGACACAACGCCTCGTGACGCCCCAGGGTCACGGAACGTGAGCCCCTGAGGAGACAGCATGGTTGACGTACAGTCACCCCAACAAGCGCTTCGGGCATATTCCAGCGCGAAGGAGTACGCGTGCGGCATACTGTGCGACGCGCGCCGCAGGGGGTCGAACAGGCGGGCGCTCGGCCGCGTCCTGTGCGGCGAGCGGAGCGCGCTACCAGGCACGGAGCTGCCTCGGGGGCAACACCGGCGCGGCTCGGCATCAGGACCACTCGCATCTCACACAAGGTACCGGAGCCGGACGCCGACTCCGCGTCGCGACGAGTCACGCGTAGGACACAACCCGATATCGACGCTCAGTAGCCTTCGCGCCGTTCCGAGTTTCTCAAGCCGATCAAGCCGTCCGCCAGCGCTGCGTGACGAAGCGACCCCAACGAGCGAAAGCGGCCCCACGGCGTGGCCCGCGCCCCGGGACGCCACGGGCGTCCGTGCCGTCACAGCGCGGCGGCCAGTTCCTCCTCGGCGCGGGCCGCCGTCGTGCCGAGTCCGGCCCGCACCCAGGCCCGCTTGAGGTGCAGATGCACGTCCGCCTCCCAGGTGAACCCCATGCCGCCGTGCACCTGCAGGCAGTCGCGGGCGTTGCGCACGGCGGCTTCGTCGGCGAGGAGTTTGGCCCCGGCCACCTCGCCCGGATCGCCCGTGACGGCGGCCGCGTACACGGCGGCACGGGCGACCTCGGTGCGCACGAGCAGCTCGGCGCAGAGGTGCTTGACGGCCTGGAAGGCGCCGATCGGCTGCCCGAACTGCTCGCGCTCGCGGGCGTATTGGACGGCCATGTCGCGGGTGCCGCAGGCGGACCCGAGCTGTTCGGCGGCCAGCAGCAGCGAAGCCAGGGGCTCCCTCGCGCACGCGCCGGGAACGCGGTGCAGCGGCGTCAGCGGGTCCACGGACCGCAGGGGCGTCGCCCCCGCGGCGTCCCCCACGACGACGTCGGCCTCGTCGAGCCAGGGCACGAGCGTGCCGTCCACGGCGGTCACGACCGTCTCGCCGGTCGCCGCCCCCTCGACCTCGCCCGCCGCGAGGAACGTGGCGACCAGCGGCCCGGGCAGCAGCGCCCGCCCGGCCTCCTCGAACACGAGCACCGCCTCCACCGCGCCGAGGCCGAGGCCGCCGCGCGCCTCCGGAACACGCAGGGCGAAGAACCCGGCGTCACCGACGGCCCGCCACAGCGTCCGGTCGAGGCCGGGCGCGGACACGGCGGCTCGCAGGGCGTCGCGCCCGAAGCGGCGGGCTAGCAGCGCCCTGAAGCCGTCGCGCAACGCCCGCTGGTCGTCGTCCGGTTGGAGGTCCACGCCGGCCGTCACCGCCCCTTCGGCAGTCCGAGGATCCGCTCGGCCACGATGTTCCGCTGGATCTGCGAGGTGCCCGCGGCGATGGTGTACGACAGCGAGGAGAGCCGCTCCCGCGCCCAGGCGTTGCCCAGGTCGAGGCCGCCGTCCCCGAGCACGTCGGCGGCGGCGTCGTACAGCTCCTGACGCGCGTGCGAGTAGCGCAGCTTGAACACCGAACCGCCCGCCCCGGGCACGCCGCCGGTGCGCTGGGCCTCGCTCACGTTCCGCTGCGTGAGGCGCCACAGGGCCTGGAACTCGGCGCTCAGGCGCCCGAGTCTGCGCCGCAGCACCGCGTCGTCCCAGCGGCCGTTCGCGCGGGCCTCGCGGGCGAGTTCGCCGAGCACGCGGCGGCAGCCGACCACCTCGCCGACGAAGGCGGTGCCGCGTTCGAAGGACAGCGTCACCGTGGTCACGCGCCAGCCGTCGTTCTCGGCGCCCACCCTGTTGGCGACGGGCACCGGCACCTCGTCGAGGAAGACCTCCGCGAACTCCGCGGACCCGGCGAGCGTCCGCAGCGGCCGCACCGTGATCCCCGGCGCGTCCATCGGAAGGGCGAGCCAGCTGAGGCCCCGGTGCCTGGGCGCCTCCGGGTCGGTCCGCACGAGGAGTTCGCACCAGTCGGCGACCTCGGCGTGCGAGGTCCAGACCTTGGACCCGGTCACCACGTAGTGGTCGCCCTCGCGCCGCGCGCGCGTGCGCAGCGACGCCAGGTCGGAGCCCGCGTCCGGCTCGCTGAAGCCCTGGCACCAGATCTCGTCGCCGCGCAGGATCGGCTGGAGCCAGCGCGCCCGCTGCTCGGGGGTGCCCTCGGCGGCGATGGTCGGTCCGGCGTGCAGCAGCCCGACGAAGTTCGCGCCCACGTACGGCGCCCCGGCGCGTTCGCTCTCCTCCAGGAAGATCATCCGCAGCGTGGGCGAGGCCTCCCAGTGGACGTGCGCGTACCCGGCGTCGTACAGCGCGCGCTGCCAGCCGGAGTCGTACGCGCGCCGGCCCGGCCAGTCGAGCGGGTCGGGGCGCTCCGGCAGCTTGGGCAGCACCTCCGCGAGCCAGTCGCGCAGGCGGGCGCGGAA
Source organism: Streptomyces spectabilis (assembly GCF_008704795.1). Lineage (NCBI taxonomy): Bacteria > Bacillati > Actinomycetota > Actinomycetes > Kitasatosporales > Streptomycetaceae > Streptomyces > Streptomyces spectabilis. Next base: position 4,488,689 of record NZ_CP023690.1, read on the forward strand.
GTCCTCTTCCTCATCGGTGTACGAGAGGTCCATCGGGAGCACCCGCCTCAACCGTTTCTGATGGCCTGTCAGATGGCAGGCTAGCCCCGCACCCCTGGACCGACAAGGCGTGGCGCCCTACGCTCTGCGCACGATCTGACGAGCCGTCAGCAATGGACGGCGTCGGGCCGTTCCGTCGTCCGGCCGCCTAAGGGGGCACCCCGTGACCGACACCGCCCACGCGCTCGCCGCCTGCCGCACCCTGTGGGAACTGATCGAGCGGCGCGCCGCCCTCACCCCCCGCGCCCCGGCCCTGATCCAGGCGGCCGACGACCCCGGCGACGACCGGACGCTCACCTTCGGCGGCCTGCGGGAGCGCTGCGAGCGGGTCGCGGCGGGCCTGTACGAGCGCGGCGTACGGCCCGGCACCGTCGTCGCCTGGCAGCTGCCCACGCGCATCGAGACCGCGGTGCTCTCCTTCGCCCTGGCCCGGCTCGGGGCCGTCCAGTCCCCCGTCATCCCGTTCTACCGCGACCGCGAAGTCGGCTTCGCGCTGCGCGAGTCGAAGGCGGAGTTCTTCGCGGTGCCCGGGGTGTGGCGGGGCCACGACCACACGGAGATGGCCCGCCGCCTCGGCGCGCGGTCCGTCTTCACCGCGTACGACGAGCTGCCCGACGGCGACCCGGGCGTGCTGCCCGAGCCGCCGCGCGACGGCACGGCGGTGCGCTGGATCTACTGGACCTCCGGCACGACGTCCGACCCCAAGGGCGTACTGCACACGGACCGTTCGCTGCTCGCGGGCGGCGCGTGCCTCGCCCACGCCCTGAAGCCCTCACCGAAGGACGTCGGCTCCATGGCCTTCCCGTTCGCGCACATCGCGGGGCCCGACTACACGGTGATGCTGCTCCTGTACGGCTTCCCGGCCGTGATGTTCGAGCGGTTCGCCCTGCCGGACGCCCTCGACGGCTACCGGCGGCACGGCGTGACCGTCGCGGGCGGCTCCACGGCCTTCTACTCGATGTTTCTCGCCGAACAGCGCAAGGACCCCGCGCGGCCCCTCGTCCCCACCCTCCGGCTGCTCGCGGGCGGCGGCGCCCCCAAGCCGCCCGAGCTGTACCACGCCGTGGTCCGCGAGCTGGGCTGCGCGCTCACCCACGGCTACGGCATGACCGAAGTACCCATGATCACCATGGGTTCCCCCGACGACACCGCCGAGCACCTCGCCACCACCGAGGGGCGCCCGCCCGCGGGCATGGAGATCCGCGTCACCGACGCCGCGGGCCGGGAGCTGCCCACCGGCGAGGACGGCGAGGTGCGGCTGCGCGGCGAGGCCGTCTGCCAGGGCTACCTCGACGCGGCGGCGACCCGCGAGGCCTTCGACGCCGACGGCTTCCTGCGCACCGGCGACCTCGGCCACGTCCTGGCCTCCGGGCACCTGGTGCTCACCGGCCGGGCCAAGGACGTCATCATCCGCAAGGGCGAGAACATCTCCGCCAAGGAGGTCGAGGACCTGCTGCACGGTCACCCCGCCGTGGCCGACGTGGCGGTGATCGGCCTGCCCGACCCCACCCGCGGCGAACGCGTCTGCGCCGTCGTGGAACGCGCCCCCCACACCCCCGACCTCACCCTCGCCGGGGCGACGGCACACCTGCGCGCCGCGGGCCTGTCCGCCCACAAGCTCCCGGAACAACTGGAGCTGGTGGACGAACTCCCGCGCAACGACGCGCTGCGCAAGATCCTCAAGTACAAACTCCGCCAGCGCTACGCCACCTGACAACGGCGGGAAAGCGCTACGCGCCGGGGCCCGGCCGACGAAGCCAGGAGCCACGGGTGGGCGGGTGGGAGAAATCCGCCGCGAAGCGGCGGCACAGGGCCCCCTACTCAGGAACAGTGAAGTACGCGGCGAAGGCAGCCAGCACCTGATCCTCGGTCACCGGACCGAGAGACTGCGCGGCCAGGGACGCGATCTCCCGCTGCACCCCCAGGGCCCGCAGGGCCCGCTCCACGTCCGCCCCCCGCACGGTCCCGTCGCCGTCCGCCAGGGCGAGGGCCGCGTGCAGGAACGGCCGCGCGATCTCCGCGAACCGCGCCGGGTTGTCCCGCAGCCGCTTCACGGCCCCGCCCACGAACTCGTCCCGGGTGATCCGCTGGTCCCCGTCGCGGTCGGCGATCCCGGCCATGCCCTGCCAGAACGCCTCGGCCCCGATGTACAGGGCCTGGCCCCTCTCGGACCGCGCGGTCACCCCGAACTCGGCGAGCAGCGCCGCGGCCGCCGTGCTGAAGTCCTCACGGGAGATGTAGCCGTTGCCGTCCTGGTCGAAGGTGGCGAAACGGGCCGCGATCTTACGCTCGTACTCGGCACTGTCCATGGTGGTCGGGCCGCCTCACTCTCATGCGGTGGAGTCTTCCGACGCGGCCGGGGGCCGAGCCGGACATCCTTCAGGTATCTGTTCAGCGAGCGTACGACGCCGTCGGCCGCCGGGAGGCAGAAAAGCGACGCTTGTGCCAAGACCGAGGGAATTCTGCGACAAGGGCGTGTCGCGGACGCGCTCCGGGCCCGGCGGTGGCGCCGACGGTGGCATCCGCTCGGAACGGTTGTATCAGCAAGCCGATCTTGACGGGTAGACGGGGTTCCGCTTGTCTTCACGCTGCCTTCCGCGCGTCGGACACGCCCTAGGCCGACAGCGGCTCCGCGGTGTCGTCGACGGCCCGGTCCGCGTCCGCGTACACCTCGAACAGACGCCGGACGCCGAGGGCCGCCAGGACCCGGTTGACGTGCGAGCCGTCGACCGCGCCCTGAGCGGGCAGGATCAGCCGCAGGCGCCCCCGGCACGAGCGCATCAGACGGCGCGTGGCGATCAGCACGCCCACGCCGCTGGAATCGCAGAACAGCACGTCGGACAGGTCGAGGACCACGCTGCGGCGGCCCTCCGCCACCGCTTCGTGCACCCGCTGGCGCAGCACGGGCGACGTCAGCAGGTCCAGCTCTCCCGAGACCCGCAGCACGGCCCAGCCCTGCTGCTCGCCGACGGCAACCTTCAGCGTCACGCGCCACGCCTCTCGTCCACCGAACCCACCGGAACCCTTCCGTCCCTCTTCGTCGCGGCTGCCCCACCGTCGTTCCATGAAACACCAGGCCCTTCCCGGCACGTGAAGGGGGCATCGCGGACGAGCCGGTCAATATCATCCGCGGCGCCCCGAAGCCCCGCGTTGCCGCAAAGAGCGGGAAAGCACGGGGAAAGAGAGGTGCGCCGTCAGGGTCGCCGACTACATTCGATTCAACGGTGAAGGTGAGCACGGCGAGCGCACGAGGGGGCCGCATGCCGAAGGACGCGCCGCGTCGCTGGGACCGCCGCATGCAACAGCGGCTCGCGCACGGGGAGGCGGCGGCCCTTGGAGAGCTGTACGACCGCTTCGCCTCGCTCGTGCACGGCCTCGCGCACCGGGTGCTCGGCGACGTCGCGGCGGCCGACCGCATCACGCGCGACGTGTTCACGCACGTGTGGGAGAACCCCGAGGCGTACGACCCCAAGCAGGGCCCGCTGCGCTCCTGGATCGCCACGCTCGCCCACCAGCAGGCCGTGCGCCGCCTGCGCCAGACCGAGTCCGCCGCGCTGGCCCGCGGCGGCGCGGGCACCACGGAGGACCTGGAGCGCAAGGTGCGCCGCGCCTCCGCCGCCGCCCGCGCGGACTACATCGTCACGGCCATGCCCGCCCCGCTGCGCGCCGCGCTCGAACTGGCCTACTTCCAGCGGCGCGACTACCGCCAGACCGCCGCCGACCTCGGCGTCACCGAGGACGAGGCCCGCCGCAGGCTCCGGCTCGGCCTGCAGCTCCTGTCCACCGCCCACGACGCCACCGCCGCCGGCTCCGGCGACGGCCCGTCCGATCAGGACCACGGCGCGCACGGGTACGGGAGAGCACTGTGAACTGGCCGGGCCGCCCCGGTCCGTACGACGGCGGGGACGAGGGCGTGGGCCGCGGGCAGGGCGACGGCGTCGGCAAGCCGCGCATACCGGCACCGCGCGCGTCCGTGGAGGACACCGGCGCGCCCCTGCCCGACGCGGAGCCCGCCGGCGTGCCGCCCGAGCCGCTGGTGCTCGACCACCACGTCCTCAAGTCCCTCCTCGGCGCGTGGGCGCTCGCCGCCTGCTCCGCCGCGGAGTCGAGGGCCGTCGAGGAGCACCTCGGCGACTGCGGGCCGTGCGCGGAGGAGGCCCTGCGGCTGCGGGACGCCGTCGGGCTCCTCCACCCCGAGGAGAGCCTCGACCTCGACCCCGGTCTGCGCACCCGCGTCCTGGCGAGCTGCCTGGGACGGCGCCCGCCCCGCATCCCGCTCCCGGAGTGGGCCACTCCGTACGACGCGGAGACCGCCCGGCTCGACGCGCTGCTCCAGGACATCGGGGACTCCGAGTGGCACGCGCCGGTGCGGCTGCGCTGGTTCGACGACGACCACCCCGTGACCCGCAAGACGACCGTCGCGGGAGTGATCGCCCACCTCCTCGCCGTCGACGGCCTGGTCGGCACCGCGCTCGGGCTCGACGACCCGCTGGGCGGCGGCGCGCCGCCGAGCCTCGACCCGGGCGAGCGCACGGAGGCGTACTGGCGCGCGTCGCAGTTCCCGCCCACGCGGGCGGTGCGCGGGCCCTGGCGGGACCAGACGCACGAGCTGATCCGGACGGTGTCGTTCGCGGGCGGCGGGTCCGGGCGGCTCGCGGTGACGTACGGGGTCGTGCCGGACGCGCCCGGCGGCCCGGCCGGGCGGTTCGAACTCCCGCTGCGCGACTCCATGCTGGAGCGGGCCTTCGAGTGCTGGATCCACGCGGAGGACATCGCCCAGGCCGTCGACTACCCGTACGAGCCGCCCGCGCCCCGGCATCTGCACCACATGATCGACCTGGCGGCGCGGCTGCTGCCCGCGACGCTCGCCGAGCGGCGGCGGTCCGGGCGGGCGGGGCCGCCGCGGGAGCTGGTCGCCGCGGGCGCGCCGGGGCGCAGCCTGCGTCTGGAGGTCGAGGGCGTCGGGGGCGGCGAGTGGCTGATCCCCCCTCGACTCCCCCGGGGCCAGCGGCTCCGCCGATCTGGAGGTCGCGCACGTGGCGCTCGACGGGGTGGAGTTCTGCCGCCTCGCCGCGGGCCACGTGTCCCCCGAGGAGGCGGCAGCGGGCCAGGTCGGCGACCGCGAGGCCATCCGTGACGTCCTCTTCGCCGCCGCGTCCCTGAGCCGCATGTAGCCCGGCCGTCGGCCGGGCCCCCGGCTCCCGCTCCCGCCGGGAAGGTCAGGCGAAGACGACCGTGCGGTGGCCGTTCAGGAGGATGCGGTGCTCCGCGTGCCACTTGACGGCCCGGGCGAGGGCCTGGCACTCGACGTCCCGGCCGATCGCCACGAGCTGCGCGGGAGTCACCTCGTGCCCCACGCGCTCGACCTCCTGCTCGATGATCGGCCCCTCGTCGAGGTCCGCGGTCACATAGTGCGCGGTGGCACCGATCAGCTTCACGCCGCGCGCGTGCGCCTGGTGGTACGGCCGCGCGCCCTTGAAGCTCGGCAGGAACGAGTGGTGGATGTTGATGATCCGCCCGCTGAGCTGCTTGCAGAGGTCGTCCGAGATCACCTGCATATAGCGGGCGAGCACGACGAGGTCGACGTTCTCGTCACGGACGAGCTGGAGGAGGCGCGCCTCCGCGTCGGCCTTGGTGTCCTTCGTGACCGGAATGTGGTGGAACGGGATCCCGTACGAGGCGGACAGCTCGGCGAAGTCCGTGTGGTTGGAGACGACGGCCGCGATCTCCACCGGAAGCGCGCCGATGCGGGAGCGGAAGAGCAGGTCGTTCAGGCAGTGGCCGAACTTGGACACCATCAGGACGATCCGCATCCGCTCGTCCGCCGCGTGGATCTGCCAGTCCATGTGGAAGGAGTCGCCGATCGCGGCGAAGCTCGCGCGCAGCTTGTCCAGGGTGACGGGCGACTCCGCCGAGAAGTGGACCCGCATGAAGAACAGACCGGTGTCGTGGTCGCCGAACTGCTGGCTGTCCTCGATGTTGCAGCCGGTCATGAAGAGGTAGCTCGACACGGCGTGCACGATGCCCTGTTTGTCCGGGCAGGAGAGGGTGAGGACGTACTGCTCGGCGCGGTCGGTCGTGCGGTCGGTGCGCTTCTCGCTCGCGGCGGCGGGCTGCTCGTTCATCCGCCCAGGGTCCCATATCCGGGCAGGCCCCCCGGCCGCGTACCGGACCCGCTCAGGCCGACCGCGTGAGGATGCGCAGCACCTCCAGGGTGCGCGGCGCGCTGTCCGGGTCGTCGTTGTCACCGGTCGCGAGCCGTACGTGCGCGTCCCGCGCCGCCCGCACCGCCTCCGGCCACCCGGGGTGGTCCAGATACGCGGCGACCGCGGCGTCCGGGCCCACCTCGTGCATGATCCGCAGGACCCGCAGCACGGCCGAGTCGACGAGGGCCGCCTCCTGGGAGTCGCGGAAGATCGTCCCGACGTATTTCTCCGCGGACCAGTTGTCCAGCCACGTATCCTCGACAAGGCGGTACACGGCGTCCGTCACGTCCCCGTACTCCTCGCGACCCGCGAGCCAGCACTCCCGCTGGAACTCCTGGTCCGAGAGCATGTGCAGCGCCGAGCGCACATTGCTGCGCCAGCGCCACCACGGCATGTCGTTCGTTGGCATGGCGCCTATGGTCCTTGACCGACGGCCACGACGGGAAGAGTTCTCCGAACCTTGCACGGTCATCGATCGTACGTTCCCACATCCTCCCCTCCTCCCGGGCCCCACCCGTTCACGCGTTCGTCACCATCCGTTGAAGGGGCGTCACTCCCCGGTTGTTCCCCTCGCGGCATCGTGCGGGTCCATGGCCGCCTTGCGACGCGTCTTCCTCCCCCGCCCCGCCGAGACCGCGCACCGAGCGCGAAAAGCCGTGCTCAGCGCGGCGGCTCTGGTGGCGTGTGCGTCCCTGGCGGCCGGTTGTGGGGTCATCCCCGGTACCACGGGGGGATCCGGGGACGACCCCATCACCGTCATGACCTGGGCGCCCGACGGCACCAAGGCCACCAACAAGCCCGGCATGCCCGCGATGGCCAAGGCCTTCGCCCGCTGGGTCAACGCGAACGGCGGCCTCGACGGCCACCCGCTCGAGGTCATCACCTGCAACGACCACAACGACCCGGTGGAGGCCGCGGGCTGCGCCCGGCAGGCCGCCGAGCGGGACGTGGCCGCGGTCGTCGGCTCGTACAGCCAGTACGGCCGGTCCTTCATGTCCCCGCTGGAGGTCGCGGGCATCCCGTACATCGGCGGCTACGGCCTCACCGACGAGGAGTTCTCCAGCCCGCTGTCCTACCCGGTCAACGGCGGCCAGCCCGCGCTGCTCGCGGGCAACGGACGCCAGCTCGCCGGGGTCTGCGACCGCGTGTCCCTGGTCCGGCCCGACACCACCACGGGCGACAACCTCTCCAAGCTCCTCGGCTCCGGCATCGCCCAGGACCACCGCGCCGCCCCCGCCGACATCCGGGCGCCCGAGGACGGCACGGACTACACCGCACAGGCCGAGCAGGCGCTCGACCACTCCGCGCGTGGCGGCAAGAAGGGCTGTGTGGCGGCGGCGCTCGGCACCCGCACGGACACGTTCTTCGACTCCTTCCGGCGCGTCGAGGACGGCTACCCGGCGGTGCGCACCGCCTCCGTGCTCGGCAGCGTCGACCAGTCCCTCGTCGACCGTACCGGCGGCGCGGAAGGCCCGTACGAGGGCGCGTACGTCACCGGCTGGTACCCGGCCGAGAGCGACAGGCGCTGGGAGCCGATGCGGGAGGTGATCCGCGAGCACGCCTTCGACGACACCCGCGTGGACCCCTCGGACGCGGGCGTGCAGACCACCTGGATCGCGTTCACCGTGCTGCGGCAGGCCGTCGAGTCGCTCAACGGCGCCGAGGTGACGTCGCGCGCCCTGCGCAAGGCCCTCGACCGCGGTCTGCGCGTGGACACCGGCGGGCTCACACCGATGCTGAGCTGGCGCTTCGGCGACATGCTCGCGGCCGGTGAGTACCCGCGCCTGGTGAACGCGGACGTGACCTTCCAGGTGGTGCGCGACGGCCGCCTGGTGGTGACGCGCAGGTCGTTCGTCAACGTACGGAAGACCCTGGAGTCCGTCCGCTGAGCCAGGCGGCGGCGGGGCCGCCGAGGGCGTGTCCGATGGGTCGGCGTGGAGCAAGGAGCGGCGTCTGGTGCGTGCGATCGCAAGGCGCCGGGATGTTCTCGTAGCGGAGCTACTAGGACATTTCGGCAACGCGGCGAGCGTGCGTGCCAGGCGTCGCGACGCCGCGCCGACCCATCGGACACGCCCTAGAGCTGGGTCGGGTTCCGCTTGGTCAGGCCGTGCTTGTCGGCGATCGCGTTCCACAGGGCGGCCGCCTGCCGCTTGGCCTTCGTGGCCTCGCCGCTCGCGCGGTTGCCCGCCGCCGTCTGCGCGGTGGTGCGGGCGCGTCCCTTGTGGCAGCCCTTCTTGCCCCCGGCCTGGTCGGCCCAGGCGGCGTAGTGGTTGTCGGCCGACGCGGAGGCCTTCCAGGCACGGTTGAGCGCGGCGGTGAGGCGTCCGTTCGCGGGCAGCTTGTCAACGGTCAGGCCCGACAGACGGCCGACGAGGCCGTTGCGCTGCTTGGCCGCGTCGCGCAGATCGGCCGCGGACTGCCGCAGGTTCTTGCACGTGCCCACGTTGCGCACCGCGCTGATCACCGACTCGCGGCTGTCGTTGCTGTCCGCGAGGAGCTTGTCCAGGGCGACGGCCTGCCGCTTGGCGGGGTCCGCCGACGGGGACGGCTTCGCGCTGCCCTTGTCGTCCGGGGCCTCCGACGAGGTCGAGGCCAGCGGCTCCTTCTTGTCGGTGTTCTCCGCCTTGGCGTCCCCGCCGCCACCGGCGAGCATCGCCCCCGCGCCGACGCCGACCACGGCGATGGCCACGCCGACGGCCACGAGCAGCGGCGTCTTGGATCCCGTACGCCCCCTGCGGCGCGGCACGGGCTCCGGCGCCGGGACCGGCTCGGGCGCCGCCGGGACGCGGGGCATCTGCTGGGTGGCGGAGGCGCCCTCGGGCTCGCGGCGGAAGAGGTTGTCGAACTCGGCGGGCGGCTGCCGCTCGCCGTACCCCCCGGCGGCGGCCGCGGCGGGCGGACCGTCGTCGGTGACGGGGGCGATGAACTGCGTGGGCGCGTTGTCCCCGTGGAAGGCGGGCTCTTCGGGTACGACGTCCGCGGCCTGGCCCAGGAACTGCGTGGAGTCGGCGCGGCCGAGGAACTGCGTGGCGTCCCCCGCCTGCCCGGTGTGCCCCGCGTGCCCCGTGACCCCCGGGTGCCCCATCTGTCCTGTGTGCCCCATGTGCCCCGTGCTCCCCGTGGGCATCTCGGGCGGCAGCGCGCCGGGGGCGACCGGGGGTATGTACTGCGTCGCCTGCGCGTCGGGCCCGCCCTGCGGGCCGCTCGGCTGTCCCGGCGACGGGAGGTACGCGTCGTGCCCGACGGGCGGCAGCGGCTGCCCCGCGCCGGTGGGGCGCAGCACCTGGGTGTGCTCGGCGGGCGGAGAGCCCACGGGCGGCATCGCGTAGTGCTGGCCCGGTGCGGCGGGCGGAAACGTCTCACCGTACGTCTGCCGGCCGCGGCCGAGGGGCGGCTGCCCCTGCCCCGGGGAACCGTGCTGCTCCGGCGGCAGCGCGCCCGTCCCGCCCCCGTACGACTGCTGCGGCGGCGCGCTGGGCGGCAGGGGCGTGCCCTCGGGGGGCAGCGGCATGCCGCCCGCCGGGCGGGGCTCGGCCCCCGCGTCGCCCCAGGCCTGGCCCGGGCCCGCCGGCGGCTGGGTGGGTTCCGGGCCCCACGGCTCGCCCCAGGGGCTGCCGACCGGCGGGGCCGCCTGGTGGCCGCCGGGCATCAGGGGCTCGCCACCGTCCGCGGGCAGCACGATGCCCTCGTGGGCGTGCCGCTCCGCGGGCTGCCGCGGGTCGGAGGACGCGGCGCCCTGACCGCTCTGCTGCGTCACCGGGACTCCTACTTATGGGGGACCTTCGGAACGTCGGCTCACGCTACCGGGTCCCCGTGGCCGTCTGCCACGCAGCTCAGAGCACTCCGACGACGCCCTTGTCACAGACGCCGCGGAAGTAACGGAAGTTGCGCGGGAGACGCTGTTCAAGGGGCGCGACGGCCACACCACGTGTGACCGGGCGCCCCACGCGCGCCTCCCGCCGACGTCACGCGGCCTGCAACTCGACGCGCGCGCCGAACTCCCTCACCACCGGCTCCTCCCGATACGGCTCCAGGCGCTGCTGGAAGTCGTCCAGGTACTCCGCGCCGCGGTTGGACCGGAGCGTGCCGAGGAGCTCCACGGCCTTCAGGCCTGTGTGGCAGGCCTGTTCCACGTCGCGCCGCTGCACCTGGGCCGTGGCCAGCAGCACGAGGCCGATCGCGCGCCGCCGCGCCCGGGTCTCCGGATGCCCGGCGAGGGCCTCCTCGGCGCGCCTGGCCGCGGCGTCCGCCTGGCCCAAATCACGGTGGCAGTGCGCCAGTTCGTCGGCCAGATAGGCCTGGTCGAAGTGGCGGATCCAGACCGGGTCGTCCCCGGACCGCTCCCCGCCGACGGCCCGCTCCATCGCCTCGACCGCGCGGCCCGCGACGGCCTGGGTCGACCGGGCGTCGCCGAGCAGCGCGTGCCCACGGGCCTCGGCGGCGTAGAACATCGACTCCGCGCGCGGGGTCACGCGCCCGCGCGCCCCCTCCTGCGCCGCCCGCGCGAGCTGGGCGATCTCACGGGGGTTGCCGAGCTGGGCCGCGAGATGGCTCATCGACGCGGCCAGGACGTAGCCGCCGTACCCGCGGTCGCCCGCGGCCTGGGCCAGGCGCAGGGCCTGGATGTAGTACCGCTGGGCGAGACCCGGCTGGCCCGTGTCCACCGCCATGTACCCGGCGAGCTCCGTCAACCGTGCGACGGCCGCGAACAGTTCGCGCCCCACCGCTTCCCGGTAGGAGCCCGCGAGCAGCCCGGAGACGACGGAGTTCAGATAGTGCACGACGACCGGTCGCACGTGTCCACTGCCGTACTGGTGATCCAGTTGCGTCAGTGCCTCCGTCATCGCCTTGACCGCCGCCACGTCCGACAGGCCGACGCGCGGCCCGGCCGTCCGGCCCACCTGCGGGTCCGGTGACGAGATCAGCCAGTCGCGGCTCGGCTCGACGAGCGCCGACGCGGCCACGGAGGAGCCGGACAGGAAGTCCCTGCGCCCCACGTCGCTGCGCCACAGCTCGCAGACCTGCTCGATCGCGCCGAGGACGGTGGGCGAGAACTGCAGGCCGACGCCGGAGGCGAGGTTCTTGCCGTTCGCCATGCCGATCTCGTCGATCGTGACCGTGCGCCCCAGCTTGCGGCCGAGCGCCTCCGCGATGATGCCGGGGGCGCGACCGCGCGGCTGCTGCCCGCGCAGCCAGCGCGCCACCGACGTCTTGTCGTATCGAAGATCGAGACCGTGCTCCGCCCCGCACATGTTGACGCGGCGGGCCAGACCGGCGTTCGAGCAGCCGGCTTCCTGAATGAGTGCTTGCAGCCGTTCATTGGGCTGCCGCGCGACGAGTGGCCTGGCGGCCATGGCGTACCCCCTGTGTGCACCGTGGACCATCTGGTACTTCGGGTCGGATGACGAATGAGGAACGGTCCCGGACTGGTCCGTCCGAGCCGCCCAGATGATCAATGCCCGGGAAACAACCGGAAGATGCACCACAAACACCCACAAACGCACCACACCCTGCTACAACGCATCGCAATACATCGCAACATGGCACAACGCGTCACACGTCAGCGAGCCGGGTGAACTTGGGTGAACTCCGACTGCCCCTGGACGTGGCTACCCGCGCCCGGACCCCCTTGCCCATGCGCGCCCCCATTCGTGCACCCATGCGCCCCGTAGCGGGAACGATGCTCCTCCCCCGCGCACATGACGGGCCGTAACCGGAGCTGACGAGGGGAAGTTGAGGACTCCGTGGAAGAGACCATCGGAGTCACGTCAGCCGCGCAGATCCCGAAGCAGCGCGGAGAGGCCCTGCAGGATTCGGCCGTACGGTACGCGGAGGAACGGCACTGGGACGTCTTCCCCGGCGCCTGGCTCGAGTCCGTCGACGGCACGTGGCGCTGCTCGTGCGGCGACGCGGGCTGCCCCGCGCCCGGCGCGCACGCCGTGCGCGACGACTGGCCCACGCAGGCCACCGGTAGTGCGACCGTCGCCAGGCGCCTCTGGGCGAAGCAGCCGAACGCCTCGATCCTCCTTCCGACGGGCCGTACGTTCGACGCCATCGACGTCCCCGAGACCGCCGGGTTCCTCGCCCTCGCCCGCATGGAGCGCATGGAGCTGACGCTCGGCCCGGTCACGTGCACGCCCGACCGGCGCATGCAGTTCTTCGTCCTTCCCGGGGCCATCGCGAAGGTTCCCGATCTCGTCCGCAAGCTCGGCTGGCCGCCCGCGACCCTCGACCTCGTCACCCTCGGTGAAGGCGCGTACGTGGCCGCGCCGCCCACGCGTTTCGGCGCCTCCGGAGCCGTCCAGTGGGCCTGCCGCCCCACCGCGGCCAACCGCTGGCTCCCGGACGCGGAGGAAATCATCTCCCCCCTGGCCTACGCCTGCGGCAGGGAGGCCCGCCGCCGCTGAAGGACCCGCCGTTCCCGCCGACGTATCGTGCGCACACGGACGACGGCGACGGCGAAGGGGCCCCGGTGACCCAGGCGGCAGTACGCGTAGAGAACCTGTGGAAGGCCTTCGGCCGGCAAGTCGCCGTGGCGGGCGTCGACCTCACCCTGCCGGCGGGGAAGTTCGTCGGCCTCGTCGGCCCGAACGGCGCGGGCAAGACCACCACCCTCTCCATGGTCACCGGCCTCCTCCGGCCCGACCGGGGCACGGTCGAGGTCGTCGGCCAGGACGTGTGGCGGGACCCCGCCGAGGTCAAGGCCCGCATCGGCGTCCTGCCCGAGGGCCTGCGCCTGTTCGAGCGGCTGTCCGGACGCGAACTCCTCGCGTACACCGGACGGCTGCGCGGCCTGCCCGGCACGGAGGTCGACAAGCGCGCGACCCAGCTCCTGGACGTGCTCGACCTCGCGGGCGCCCAGCACAAGCTCGTCGTCGACTACTCCACCGGCATGCGCAAGAAGATCGGCCTCGCCGCGGCGCTCCTGCACAACCCAGAAGTGCTCTTCCTCGACGAGCCGTTCGAAGGCGTCGACCCCGTCTCCGCGCAGATCATCCGCGGCGTCCTGGAGCGGTACACCGCCTCCGGCGCGACCGTCGTCTTCTCCAGCCACGTCATGGAGCTGGTGGAGTCCCTGTGCGACTGGGTCGCCGTCATGGCGGCGGGCCGCATCCGCGCCCAGGGGCCGCTCGCCGAGGTCCGGGGCGAGGCCCCCACCCTCCAGCAGGCGTTCCTCGAACTCGTCGGCGCGAACGGCCGCGACACCGGCTCCGACCTCGACTGGCTCGGCGGCGGGACCCGATGACGCACCCGCCCACCACCGCGCCCGGCCCCGGCGCCGCACCCCTGGCCCCCGTCGCGACCGGCCTGGTCCCCGTCTTCGTACGCCTGAAGCTGTCGCTCCTGCGCAACGGCCTGCGCCAGTCCGGCGGGCGCCGCGCCGCGTACGTCGCCTCCGCGGCGTTCGCCCTGCTCGTCGCCGCGCTCCAGCTGCTCGGTCTGGTCCTGCTGCGCGGCGAGGAGCACGCCGCCACGGTCTCCGTGCTCCTCGTCGCGGTCCTCGCGCTCGGCTGGGCCGTGCTCCCGCTGTTCTTCCCCAGCGGCGACGAGACCCTGGACCCCACCCGCCTGGTGATGCTGCCGCTGCGCCCGCGCCCACTGGTGCGGGCGCTGCTCGTGTCCTCCCTCGTGGGCATCGGGCCGCTGTTCACGCTCTGCCTGGCGCTCGGCACCGCGATCGCGGTCGCACGGGGCGGTGCGGCCGTCGCGGTGGGCGCGGTGGCCGTCCCCCTCGTCCTGCTGCTGTGCGTCGCGCTCGCCCGCGCCGTCGCCGCCGCGAACATCCGCCTCCTCACCAGCCGCAAGGGCCGCGACCTCGCCGTCCTCAGCGGCCTCGTCATCGCCGTCGGGGCGCAGCTCGTCAACTTCGGCGCGCAGCGCATCGGTTCCTCCGACGCGGGCCTGGGCGAGCTGGACCCCGCGGCGGACGTCGTCGGCTGGATCCCGCCCGCCTCCGCCCTGTCCGCCGTGCACGAGACCGGCGAGGCCCGCTACGGGATCGCCGCCGCCCAACTCGCCCTCTCCGTGGTGGCCCTGGTGCTCCTGCTGCGCCTGTGGCAGCGCAGCCTGACCCGCCTGATGACCACCCCCGACGGCTCCACGCTCGCCGCGGCCGAGCCGTCCCGCACCCGTCGCGGCGGCAGCCTCGCGGGACTGCTCCCGCCAGGCCGCACCGGAACCGTCATGGAACGCACCCTGCGCTACGTGTGGCGCGACCCGAAGACGAAGGCCGCCTGGGTCACCCTGCTCGCCATCGGTCTGATCGTGCCGCTCTTCAACGCCCTCCAGGGCACCGGCTCCGTCTACATCGCCTGCTTCGCGGCGGGCATGCTCGGCATCCAGATGTACAACCAGTTCGGCCAGGACACGTCCGCCTTCTGGATGGTGGCCATGACCATCGCCTCGACGCGCGACGCCTACGACGAACTGCGGGGCCGCGCCTACGCGCTCCTCGTGGTCACGCTCCCCTACGCGGCCCTCGTGACCGTCATGACCGCGGCGCTGCTCGGCGCCTGGCGCAGCCTGCCCGAAGCCCTCGGGCTCACCTTCGCGCTGCTCGGCGCCATGCTGGCCACCGGCGCCTGGGCCTCGGCCCGCTTCCCGTACTCCATCCCGCAGGAGGGCTACAAGAACGCGGCGCCCGGCCAGGGGGGCCTCGTCTGGATCTCCCTCCTCGGCGGGATGCTCTGCGCCGCCGCCCTGTGCGCGCCCCTCATCGCCCTCGCCATCTGGCTGCACGCCTCGGGCCACGAGTCCTGGTCCTGGCTGCTGCTGCCCGTCGGCACGGGGTACGGGGCCGCCGTCACCGCCCTCGGACTGCGGCTCGCGGCGCCCCGCGTGGCCGCGCGGCTGCCGGAGATCCTCACGGCGGTCAGCAGGGGCTGAACCGCACGGCGGGGCCCGGGAACGCAGCAACCCGCGAGCCTGGTCCTCCTGGCCCCTGGGGGCGGGAGGAGCCGGCCGGACGCACCGGCGGCTCGCGGGTCGGGTGACTGCTGTGAATTCCGGCCGGCTGCGCGCCTGTCTCACGCGCTGGTCCGGCACCGCACTGAATGTGGTGGCGGGCCGCTAGCCCGCAGCCACCTCTTCCGTCCGGTTTCCATACATCTGCCGAACCACCTCCTCTCCGAAGTAACACTCACCCTAGGAAGCGGGCCACGGCCGTTCAACTGTTTTTCCGCGTGCCGGGACTCACAACGATTTGCCTCAACTTCCGGGAACCTACTGTGGTCCGCGTCACGTTCGAGTTGAATGATCTGACGTGCAGCAGACTCAGCTCATGCGGAAGACGACGCGGCCTGCAGGGGGTTCCAGGTGAGTGCTTCCCGACAGAGCGGGACGACCGACGAACTGGGCCCGGAAGAGCCCGAGCCCGGCGGCTCCGAACTGCTCGCGGCGCTCCTCGACGGGATGGACGCGGCGCTGTGCGCCTTCGACTCCGACGGGGTCGTGACGCACTGGAACCGCGAGGCGGAGCGGATCCTCGGCTGGTCCGCCGCGGAGGCCGTCGGGCGGCGCGGGTTCGCCGGGTGGGCCGTGCGGCCCGCCGACGCCGAGGAGGTCGAGGAGCGGCTCCTGGCCGCCATGCACGCCCCCGGCCGCCAGGTGCACGAGTTCGCGCTCCTGACCAAGGGCGGCGGGCGCGTCCTCGTCCGCACCCAGTCCGCGGCCGTGCCCGGCGGCGACGGCAAGCCCGCCGGGGTGTACTGCGCCTTCAGCGAAGTGCACGCGCAGATCGACCTGGAGCGGTCCATCGCCCTCAGCGAGGCCCTGTTCGAGCACGCCTCCTGGGGCGTCGTCCTCGTCGACGCCGACCTCAGGCCCGCCGTCGTCAACGAACACGCGGCGCGGCTGCTCGGCCTCGGCCGCACCGCGCTGCTCGGGCGGCCCCTCGGCGAGGTGCTGCTCCAGGGCGTCGAGGAGCTGGAGAGCGCTCTCGCACACGTACTGGCCGAGGGCGCGCCGCCCGCGCCCGCCGAGATGTGGGTGACGACGCGCGGCGAGGGCGGCGAGGCCGAGAGCCGGTGCTGGCGCAGCGGCTTCCTGCGGCTCGGCTCGCCCCTCGCCGAGGAGCCGGTGCCGCTGGGCGTCGGCTGGCTCTTCCGGGACGTCACGGACTCCAAGCGGGCCGAGCAGGAGGCCGCGAAGCTGCGCTTCCGCTCGCAGCAGCTGCACCGCTCCGCGCGGGCCGCCGCCGAGTGCGAGGACCCGATGGAGGCCGCCACCGTGCAGCTGGACTTCTCCCTCGCCGGGTTCGCCGACCACGCCCTGATCGACCTCCTGACCGCCGCCGAGCCCGCGGTGCGGCTCGTCCGGGCCGCGGCGACGCCCGCCGGCGCCCCCGGGCCCTGTCTGCCCGCCGACAAGGCCGGGCTTCCCGTGCGCTATCCGGAGGGGCATCCGGCCACGCAGTGCGTGGAGCGCGCGGGCTCCGTACGGGCCAGCGCGGGGCTCGCGGCGCCCGAGCGGGCCCGCGAGTGGGCTGCCGCCCGGCAGTGGCCCGACTCCTCCGTGCACGCCCTGTGCGCGGTGCTGCGCAGCCGGGGGCGCACGGTGGGCGTCGTGACGTTTCTGCGGGGTGGGGCGCGGACGCAGTTCGAGCGGGCGGACGCGGTGTACGCGGAGAGCGTGGCGGCCCGCATCGCCGCCGCCCTCGACCTGGCAGCCACCCTCCCCGACTGACCGGGGCCGCGCCAAGGCCCGGGCGCCCCCGGGGCCAGGCTGTCCACCGTCGGGGCGGTCGCTGAGCCGCGGTGCCCGCTGCCGGGGCGGTCCCGCCCACCTGGGCAGGGCCCCCGTAGGCCTCCACCACGGAGCCGCGCCGCCACCGCCGGGCCCGGGCCCGGGCCCGGCCTGGGCATCTGCGACGTCCGGGCCCCTACTCAACGGTTGCTCGGCGCCTGGGGCTGTGCCCACCCGTCCCGCCCTGCGGGACGATTGCCCACAGCGGGGGGCATGGGGCCCACCCTCAGCGCTCCGTACCGAGACGCGGCTGCGGGGCCGCTACGCGCGTGCGCTCGGCGCCGGGGCCTGGCTGCAAGCCGCCGGGACGGTCCCACCCGCCCGCCCCCACCCGAGGGCACGGGATCGTGGGGCCGCCACCCGCGAGGGCCCAGCATCGGGGCCGCGCTGCGCGCTGCCGGGGTGGTCCCGCCCACCCGCCCCCCACCCCGGGGTGGGGATCCGCAGGGCTCCGCTCCGGGCCGAGTCCGGCGAAGCTCCGGAGATTCGGGCGGGCGGGTGGGAAAGACCGCCGCGGTAGCGGCGGCAGCTGTCCGCTCAGCCGCAGCGCTCCGCGTCGGGGCCCGGCCGGGCGGGCGGGTGCGCTCCGCGCCCGGCGGAGCCGGGGGTCAGTGGCGGTAGAAGATGCGGTCGCCGTATTCCTGGAAGACGCGGCCGTTCCAGTCGTGCCCCCCGTCCACGTTCCCCGAGCGGAGCAACGGCGGCTGGATCCCGCGCTCCGCGAGCCCCGCGGCGGCCGTCGCCATCAGGGCCTGCATCAGCGCGCTCGCGACCATCGTGGAGGCGGGCCCGAAGGGGGTCTCGACGGAGTCGAGGGTCAGCTCCGCGTCACCGACAGCGATCTTCGTGTCGAGCACGAGGTCGCAGTGGTCCTTCAGGAACGTGCCGGAGGAGTGCCGCGACCTCGTCCCCTCCGCGTACGCCACGGACGTCACGCCGATGACCCGCAGGCCGAGCGCGCGGGCGTTCACGGCCATCTCGACGGGCAGCGAGTTCCGGCCGGACAGGGAGATGATCACGAGGACGTCGCCGGGCCGCACCGGGCTGGAGTCGAGGACGGCGCCCGCGAGGCCGTCGACCCGCTCCAGGGCGGAGCCGAGGGTCGCGGGCATGACGTCCACGCCGACGACGCCCGGTACGGACAGCAGGTTCATCAGGGCGAGCCCGCCCGCGCGGTAGACGACGTCCTGCGCGGCGAGCGAGGAGTGCCCGGCGCCGAAGGCGAAGAGCCGCCCGTCGGCGGCGACGGCGTCGGCGATGAGCTCACCGGCGGCGGTGATGGCGGCGGCCTCCTCGTCGCGCACCCGCTCCAGGAGCCCGATCGCGGCGTCCAGGTACCGTCCGGCGAGCCCGGCACCACCGGTCCCGCCCGCGCCGCCGTCCCGCGTACCGTTGGTCATCCGCGAAACCCCTTCGTCCCGCCGCGTCCCGTCGTGTCGCGGATCACGGTGCGGTCTGAACCAGCGCCCTGTCAATACGGACTCACAGCGCCTCTTCGACCCGGCGCGACCCGGTTGTCAGTGGTATGGGTCAGAATTGAGGGCAGGGCCAGCGCACGAGCGAATTCTGAGGGGCAACCCATGTCGGGGCTTATTGACACCACTGAGATGTACCTGCGCACCATCCTCGAACTGGAGGAGGAGGGTGTCGTCCCCATGCGCGCCCGCATCGCCGAGCGGCTCGACCAGAGCGGCCCGACGGTGAGCCAGACCGTGGCGCGCATGGAGCGCGACGGCCTGGTGGCCGTGGCGAGCGACCGGCACCTGGAGCTGACCGAGGAGGGCCGCCGCCTGGCCACGCGCGTCATGCGCAAGCACCGCCTGGCGGAGTGCCTCCTGGTCGACGTGATCGGCCTGGAGTGGGAGCAGGTGCACGCCGAGGCCTGCCGCTGGGAGCACGTGATGAGCGAGGCGGTGGAGCGCCGCGTCCTGGAGCTCCTGCGCCACCCCACCGAGTCGCCGTACGGCAATCCGATCCCGGGCCTCGAGGAGCTCGGCGAGAAGGACGGCGCCGACCCGTTCCTGGACGAGGGCATGGTCTCCCTCATCGACCTCGACCCGGGCACGGACGGCAAGACGGTCGTGGTGCGCCGCATCGGCGAGCCGATCCAGACGGACGCGCAGCTGATGTACACGCTGCGGCGCGCGGGCGTGCAGCCCGGCTCCGTGGTGAGCGTGACGGAGTCGGCGGGCGGCGTGCTCGTCGGCAGCAGCGGCGAAGCCGCCGAGCTGGCGGCGGACGTGGCCTCGCACGTCTTCGTCGCCAAGCGCTGAGACCGGCGCACCGGGCTCCGGCCCGCCTCGGCACGGGCGTCAACGGCCGTTACCACAGCGGCGGTTGAGGCGAGTCCGAGACGTGTCGGAGCCCAAGATCCAGTGTGCCGAATCGCAGCGCCGGGACGATTTGCGTGCGACGCTGTCGCGAGAGGCATATGACCTGAGAGCTCTTGATCGCGCCGGTGCCGGGACTTGGCCGAGTGGCCGCCGGGTCCCGGCCGGACGGCCGGACCGCCCGGCCGGAGAGGGGACAGACGATGTGCCCGCCTGGTGGACGGGGGTACGCGGAGCGCGACCCCCGGGCAGCAGAGGGCCCCGGCACCTCGCGGCGCCGGGGCCTGTCCTCCCCTGTGCTGACCCGGAGCCCCGAGCTCCCAGGGTCATTCCCCTCGGACCGGTCTCCCCGAGCGGCCCGCCTCCCGATGAAGATCTCCCCTCGGCGACGGCGGTCAATCCTTGAGCATGGTCACCCGAACGAGGGGTGTTGGCGGCAAGACGGCCGCTCTCGAATGATAGTTCGATAGCGTGCCGGGGAGCGTGAGCTGAGAACCCGAGCGGATCCAAGCGGAACCAAGGGGGGTGCCTGGGACCATGGTGCGGCGCATCGACGTGACCGGCGCGGGCGGCGTGAGCCTCGCGGCCTGGGAGTACGCCGACCCTCCCAAGTCCAGGGAGGCCGAGCAGCCGCGGGGCGGAGTGCTGTTGCTGCACGGGCTCATGGGGCGGGCCTCGCACTGGGCGGGCACCGCCCGCTGGCTCGCCGAGCGGCACCGCGCGGTCGCCATCGACCAGCGCGGCCACGGGCGCAGCGAGAAGCCCGCCGACGGCCCCTACACCCGTGAGGCGTACGTCGACGACGCCGAGGCCGCCCTGGAGCAGCTCGCCCTCTCCCCCGCCGTGCTCATCGGCCACTCCATGGGCGCCCTCACCGCCTGGCAGCTGGCCGCGCGCCGCCCCGACCTCGTCCGGGGCCTGATCATCTGCGACATGCGGGCCTCCGCGCTCGGGGCGGCCTCGCAGCGGGAGTGGGAGGCGTGGTTCAAGTCCTGGCCGGTGCCGTTCGCGACGCTCGCGGACGTGCGCAAGTGGTTCGGCGAGGACGATCCCTGGGTGGAGCGGCCCAACCCCTCGCGGGGTGCCTTCTTCGCCGAGGTCATGGCCGAGGGCCCGGACGGCTGGCGGCCCGTCTTCGACCCCGCGCAGATGCTCAAGTCCCGCGAGACGTGGGTGTACGACGCGCACTGGGAGGAGCTCGTCCAGGTCCAGTGCCCCGCTCTCGTCGTGCGCGGCCTCGACGGGGAGCTGGGGCGGGCGGAGGCCCAGGAGATGGTGCGGGTGCTGCCGCGAGGGGCCTATGCGGAGGTCTCCGACGCGGGGCACCTCGTGCACTACGACCGCCCCGAGGGCTGGCGCGAAGCCATCGAGCCCTTCCTGGACCGGGCCCTCGCCGAGGGCTAGCCCCCCGGCTTCGCCAGGCGCGGCCCTGGCACGGAGCGCTCCCGCCGCTACCGCGGCGCTCTTTCCCACCCGCCCACCCGATTCACCCGAGCTTCGCCGGACTCGGCCCCGACGCGGAGCGCTGCGGCTGAGTGGACAGCTGCCGCCGCTACCGCGGCGGTCTCTCCCACCCGCCCGCCCGAATCTCCGGAGCTTCGCCGGACTCGGCCCCGACGCGGAGCGCTGCGGCTGAGTGGACAGCTGCCGCCGCTACCGCGGCGGTCTCTCCCACCCGCCCGCCCGAATCTCCCGAGCTTCGCCGGACTCGGCCCCGACGCGGAGCGCTGCGGCTGAGTGGACAGCTGCCGCCGCTACCGCGGCGGTCTTTCCCACCCGCCCGCCCGAATCTCCCGAGCTTCGCCGGACTCGGCCCGGAGCGGAGCCCTGCGGATCCCCACCCCGGGGCGGGGGGCGGGTGGGCGGGACTACCCCGGCACCGCGCAGCCAGGCCCCGGCCCTGAGCCCTCGCGGGCGGCGGCCCCACGACCCCGTGCCCTCGGGCGGGAGCGGGTAGGCGGGGCTGCCCCGGCGGCTTGCAGCTGGGCCCTGCCGCTGAGGCCTCGCGGGCGGCAGCCCCACGATCCCGTGCCCTCGGGCGGGAGCGGGCGGGTGGGACCGTCCCGGCGGCTTGCAGCCAGGCCCCGGCCCTGAGCCCTCGCGGGTGGCGACCCCGCGCCCTCGGCCCGACGCCGAGCGCCCGCGCGTAGCGGCCCCGCAGCCGCGTCTCGGTACGGAGCCCTGCGGGTGGGCCCCATGCCCCCCGCTGTGGGCAATCGTCCCGCAGGGCGGGACGGGTGGGCACAGCCCCAGGCGCCGAGCAACCGTTGAGCAGGGGCCCGGACGTCGCAGATGCCCAGGCCGGGCCCCGCGGTGGCGGCGCGGCTCCGTGGTGGAGGCCTACGGGGGCCCTGCCCAGGTGGGCGGGACCGCCCCGGCAGCGGGCACCGCGGCTCAGCGACCGCCCCGACGCCGGGCACCCGTTGAGCCGGGGCGGAGGGGGATCAGGGGCTGAGGCGGTGCAAGGTCCAGGTGGAGGCTTCGCGGGTGTAGCGGAGGCGGTCGTGGAGGCGGTTGGTGCGGCCCTGCCAGAACTCGACCGTGTCGGGCAGGACCCGGAAGCCGCCCCAGTGCGGCGGCGCCGGAACCTGCTCGCCCTCGGGATAGCGCGCGGCCAACTCCGCGTACGCCGCGTCCAGTTCGTCACGCGAGGCGATCACCGAGGACTGCGCGCTGGCCCAGGCGCCGAGCTGGGAGCCGTGCGGGCGGCTGCGGAAGTAGCGGACGGTCTCCTCGCGCCCGGTCCGCTCCGCCGTGCCCGTCACGATCACCTGACGCCCCATCGGATGCCAGGGGAAGAGCAGCGACACGTGTGCGTTGCCCGCGATGTCCCGCGCCTTGCGGGACTCGTAGTTGGTGAAGAAGACGAAGCCGCGCTCGTCGACGCCCTTCAGGAGCACCGTGCGCGAGCTGGGCCGCCCCTCGCCGTCGACCGTGGACACGATCATCGCGTTCGGCTCGGCGAGCACCCCCGCCGGGTCCGCCGCCTCCGCGGCCGCCTGCTCGAACCAGCGCGCGAACTGCTGGAACGGCTCCTCGGGGAAGTCGGCCTCGGCGATGCCGTCGGTGCGGTACTGCGCACGCATGGCGGCCAGGTCGACGGCCGCTGCGGACTCGGAGGCGATGGCACGGGACTCGGTCACGCGGTCATCTTGCCGTATACGAATGCCGGGGCGCGCAGCGGCAGTCGGCGGGCGCGCGGCCCCGGCGCGCCCCACCATGAGGTGATGTGTGGCACTGAGTGCCGCAGTCCATCGCGAAGGGTGGCACCAAGGGTTATCGTGCCGAAACCGTTTCGGTTGGGTGACCTCCGGCCGCGCGGGGCATCACCGGGTTACCCCAGAGCATCGCCAGATCACTGGTCGCACGCATCTGTCGCACAGAGCTGTCGTACACATCTCGTACCCATCATGAGGAGCCGCCTGATGTCCGACTTCGTACCCGGACTTGAGGGAGTCGTCGCGTTCGAGACGGAGATCGCCGAACCGGACAAGGAGGGCGGTGCCCTGCGCTACCGGGGCGTCGACATCGAGGACCTGGTCGGCGGCGTCTCCTTCGGCAACGTGTGGGGCCTGCTCGTCGACGGCGCGTTCAACCCGGGCCTGCCGCCCGCCGAGCCGTTCCCCATCCCCGTCCACTCCGGCGACATCCGCGTCGACGTGCAGTCCGCGCTCGCCATGCTCGCCCCCGTGTGGGGCCTGCGGCCGCTGCTCGACATCGACGAGGCGCAGGCCCGCGACGACCTCGCGCGGGCCGCCGTGATGGCCCTGTCGTACGTCGCCCAGTCCGCGCGCGGGCAGGGCCTGCCGATGGTGCCGCAGCGGGAGATCGACAAGGCGGAGACCGTCGTGGAGCGGTTCATGCGGCGCTGGCGCGGCGAGCCCGACCCGCGGCACGTCCAGGCCGTCGACGCGTACTGGACGTCGGCCGCCGAGCACGGGATGAACGCGTCCACGTTCACCGCGCGGGTCATCGCCTCCACCGGCGCCGACGTCGCGGCCGCGCTCTCCGGGGCCGTCGGGGCCATGTCGGGGCCGCTGCACGGGGGCGCGCCCTCGCGGGTCCTGGGCATGATCGAGGAGATCGAGCGCACCGGGGACGCCGTGGCGTACGTGAAGCAGGCGCTCGACCGGGGCGAGCGGCTCATGGGCTTCGGGCACCGGGTCTACCGCGCCGAGGACCCGCGGGCGCGGGTGCTCCGGCGGACCGCGCGGGAGCTGGGCGCTCCGCGCTTCGAGGTGGCCGAGGCGCTGGAGAAGGCGGCGCTCGACGAGCTGCACGCGCGGCGGCCCGACCGGGTGCTTGCCACGAACGTGGAGTTCTGGGCGGCGATCGTCCTCGACTTCGCCGAGGTGCCGGCGCACATGTTCACGTCCATGTTCACGTGTGCGCGGACCGCCGGCTGGTCGGCGCACATCCTCGAGCAGAAGCGGACGGGGCGCCTGGTGCGGCCGTCCGCCCGCTACGTGGGGCCCGCGGCCCGCAGTCCGCGTGACATCCCGGGGTACGCGGACATCTCGGGCTGACCCTGGCGCCCAGCCCCGTGAGCGGGCTAACCCAACGCCCCCGCGACCAGGTGGCTCCACTGGTGGACCACCCGGTCGCGGCGGTGGGCGTCGTCCGTGAGGAGGTTGGCGAGGCCCAGGCCGCGGGCCATGTCGAGGAGGCCCTGGACGGTCTCGCGGGCGCCGGGGCGGGACTCGTCGACGGCGAGGAGCTCGACGGCTATGCGATGGGTCTCGCGGCCGACGCGGGCCTCCAGCTCGGCGACGCGCGGCCCCAGTTGGGGCTCGTTGGAGGCGGCCACCCACAGCTGGAGGGCGGCGCGGAACAGCGGGCCGGTGTAGAGGTCGACCAGGGCGCGCACGACCGCGGCCCGGTCGGCGGCACCGGCGCCCTCGGGGAACAGGCCCCGCAGCGCCGCGGAGCGCTCCTCGGCGACGTACTCCACGGCGGCCGTGAAGAGGTCCTCGCGGGTCGGGAAGTGGTGCTGGGCCGCGCCCCGCGACACCCCGGCGCGCTCGGACACGACGGTGACCGTCGAGCCGGTCCAGCCGTGTTCGGCCAGACACGCCACGGCCGCCTCCAGGAGCCGCTGCCGGGTGGCCCGGCTGCGGTCCTGCTTGGGCGAACGGTCGGCCTCCGTCACAGCACCCATGGGCGCTCCCGTCGTTCCAGGAACGCCGCCATGCCCTCCTGCGCCTCGGCCGAGCGGAACCGGCCCGCGGACAGGGCGATGACAGCGTCCGACTCCTCGTCGAATGCGCTGAGAACCTTAGCCGTGAGGAGTTTCTTCGTGTCGGCGAGTGCCCCGGGGGCCGCCTCGCGCAGCCCGTCCAGGACGGGCGCGAGGGCCCTGTCGACGTCGTCGTCGTACGCGGTGACCAGGCCGATCCGGGCCGCCTCCGCCGACTCGAAGCGCTCGCCGGTGAGGAAGTAGCGGCCGGCGGCGCGCGCGTCGACACGGGCCAGGAGCGGTATCGAGATCACCGCGGCGACGACTCCGATGCGCACTTCGGTCAGGGCGAAGGAAGCGCCCTCACCGGCGACGGCGATGTCGCAGGCGGCCAGGAGGCCGAGGCCGCCCGCCCGCACATGGCCGCGCACCCGCGCCACCACGGGCTTCGGCAGGGTCACGATCCGCCGCATCAGCGCCACGAAGGCCGCGGGGTCGGGCGGCTGCCGCAGGTCCGCGCCCGAGCAGAACGTCGAGCCCGTGTGCGTGAGCACCACGGCCCGTACGCCGTCGTCCGCCCCGGCCCGCTCCAGGGCGGCCGTCAGCTCGGCGACCAGGGCCGCGGAGAGCGCGTTGCGGTTGGCGGGCGAGTCGAGGGCGAGGGTCACGACGCCCCGTTCGGGCTTCGAGGCGGTCACCACGGTCATGGGCACTTCCCTTCCCACGGGGTGCGGGGGCGGCGGGACTTCAGTAGGACTTGGGCAGGCCCAGGGTCTGGTGCGAGACGTAGTTGAGGATCATCTCGCGACTCACCGGGGCGATCCGGGCCACCCGGGACGCGACGATCAGCGAGGCCAGGCCGAACTCGGCCGTCAGGCCGTTGCCGCCGAGCGTGTGCACGGCCTGGTCGACGGCCTTCACACAGGCGTCGGCGGCGGCGAGCTTCGCCATGTTCGCGGCCTCGCCCGCCGCCACGTCGTCCCCGGCGTCGTACAGGTGGGCGGCCTTGCGGGTCATCAGGCCCGCGAGTTCGAGGTCGACGTGGCACTGCGCGAGCGGGTGCGCGATCGCCTGGTGCGCGCCGATGGGGGCCTTCCACACGGTGCGGTCCTTCGCGTACTCGACCGCGCGCGCGAGGGCGAAGCGGCCCATGCCGAGTGCGAACGCGGCCGTCATGATCCGCTCGGGGTTGAGGCCCGCGAAGAGCTGGAGGAGGCCCGCGTCCTCGTCGCCGACGAGCGCGTCGGCGGGCAGCCGCACGTCGTCGAGGACCAGCTCGAACTGCTTCTCCGCCGCCTTGAGTTCCATGGCGATGGGGCGCCGCCGGAAGCCCGGCGCGTCCCGGTCCACGATGAACAGGCACGGCTTCAGGCTGCCGGTGCGGGCGTCCTCCGTGCGGCCCACGATCAGCGTGGCGTCCGCGATGTCGACGCCCGATATGAACACCTTGCGGCCGGTCAGGAGCCAGTCGCCGGTGCCGGGGTCCTTGCGGGCGGTCGTGGTGATGCGGTGCGAGTTGGAGCCCGCGTCCGGCTCGGTGATGCCGAACGCCATGGTGCGGCTGCCGTCGGCGAGGCCCGGGAGCCAGGCGCGCTTCTGCGCGTCGGTGCCGAAGCGGGCGATCACCGTGCCGCAGATCGCCGGGGAGACCACCATCATGAGCAGCGGACAGCCCGCCGCACCCAACTCCTCCAGGACGAGGGAGAGTTCGGCGATGCCGCCGCCCCCGCCGCCGTACTCCTCCGGCAGGTTCACGCCCAGGTAGCCCAGCTTGGCGGCGTCCGCCCACAGCTCGTCGGGGTGGGCGCCCTCGCTCACGACGCGGGTCAGGTAGTCGCGGCCGTAGCGGCGGCCGAGCGCGGCGACGGCGGCGCGCAGCGCGGCGTGTTCCTCGGATTCCAGGACTGTGCTCATGCCGGTCATGCTGAGACTTCCTCCCGAGACGTGGGTTCCTGGCCTGATGCCTGGCCTGATGCCTGCGCTGATTCCTCTGCTGATTCCTCTACTGATTCCTCTACTGATTCCTCTGCTGATTCCCGTACTGACTCCTGTACGACGGCGAGGAGCGCGCCCATCTCCACCTGTCGGCCCGGCTCCGCGTGCAGCGCGGTGAGCGTGCCGGACGCGGGGGCGGTGACGCGGTGCTCCATCTTCATGGCCTCCAGCCAGATCAGCGGCTGCCCCGCCGTGACCTCGGCGCCCACCGCAAGCCCCTCGGCCACCCGGACGACCGTCCCCGGCATGGGCGCGAGCAGGGAGCCGGGCTCCTGCCGGACGGTGGGCTCCGGGAGCGGGGGCAGCGCCACGAGGGTCACGTTCCCGACGTGGACCCGGCCGGAGTCGTCGTAGCGGGAGACCGTGAACTCCCGTCGTACGCCGTCGACTTCGAGGACCACGCGGTCGGGGGCGACGGCGAGGACGCGGACGCCGTCCGCCCGGAGGCCGTCCCTGGTGTGCGTGTACCGCACCTCGTGCTCGGTGCCGTCGGCCGCGTCGCGGTACCGCTTCACCTGCGGCTGCGAGCGCAGGTTGCGCCAGCCGCCGAAGCGGGACCGGCCGCGCGATTCGGCAAGGGCGGCGGCCAGCGGGGCGTACCGGACCTGCGGGCCCGCGTCGTCGGGCCCTGTCAGCTCGGGCAGGTGCCGGTCGTAGAAGGACGTGTCCACGCGCCCGGCGGCGAACTCGGGGTGGCGCAGCGAGCGGACGAGCAACTCGCGGTTGGTGACGGGCCCGTGGACCACGGTCCGCTCCAGGGCGCCCGCCAGCTTGCGGACGGCTTCGGCGCGCGTGGGCGCGTACGCGACGACCTTCGCCAGCATGGCGTCGTAGTGCACGCCGATGGTGTCGCCGCCGGCGTAGCCCGTGTCCAGGCGCACCCCGTCGGGCACGGCGAGGCGGTGCAGGGTGCCGGTCTGCGGGGCCCACCCGGCCGCCGGGTCCTCCGCGTACAGACGGGCCTCGACGGCGTGTCCGACGGGCCGGGGCGGGTGCGGCCCCTGAAGGGCGTGGCCCTCGGCGACGCGGATCTGGAGCGCCACCAGGTCGACCCCGCACACCTCCTCCGTCACGGGGTGCTCGACCTGGAGGCGGGTGTTCATCTCCAGGAAGTGCGGGGTGCCGTCCGCGGCGAGCAGGAACTCGACGGTGCCCGCGCCCCGGTAGCCGACCTTGTGGGCCGCGCGCGTGGCCAGTTCGTGGAGGCGCTCGACGAGCGCGTCGGGCAGGCCGGGCGCCGGGGCCTCCTCGATGACCTTCTGGTGGCGGCGCTGGAGGGAGCAGTCGCGCGTCCCGAGGGGCCACACGGTGCCGTGCGCGTCGGCGAGGAGCTGCACCTCCACGTGCCGCCCACCCTCCACATAGGGCTCGACGAACACCTCGCCGTCACCGAAGGCGCTCGCCGCCTCCGCCGACGCGGCAGCCAACTCGCCCGCGAGGTCGGCGAGTTCCCGTACGACGCGCATGCCGCGGCCGCCGCCTCCGGCCGCCGCCTTCACCAGGACGGGCAGATCGGCGCCGGTGACATCCGCCGGGGCGAGCGGCGCGATCCCCATCAGCTCCTTCGCCCGGGTCTTGGAGGCCATCGCCTCGATGGCCTCCGGGGGCGGCCCGATCCAGGTGAGCCCCGCGTCGACGACCTCGCGGGCGAACGCGGCGTTCTCGGAGAGGAAGCCGTAGCCGGGGTGGACCGCGTCCGTGCCCGTGGTCCGCGCGGCCGCCACGATCAGGTCGCCGCGCAGATAGGTCGCGGCCGGGGCCGCGCCGGGCAGGCGTACGGCCTCGTCGGCGGCGCGGACGTGCAGGGCGTCGGCATCGGCGTCGGAGTACACGGCGACGGTGGCGATGCCGAGCTCCCGGCAGGTGCGGAAGACCCGGACGGCGATCTCGCCCCGGTTGGCCACGAGCAGCTTCGAGATCACGGGGACCACCTCACATCCGGAAGACGCCGAAGCCGCCGCGCGCGCCTTCGTAGGGGGCTGTGTGCAGGGCCGAGAGGCAGATGCCGAGGACGGTGCGGGTGTCGCGCGGGTCGATCACGCCGTCGTCGTAGAGCCGCCCGGAGAGGAACATCGGCAGCGACTCCGCCTCGATCTGCTGCTCCACCATGGCGCGCAGGGCCGCGTCGGCCTCCTCGTCGTAGGGCTGTCCCTTCGCCGCGGCCGACTGCCGGGCGACGATCGACAGGACGCCCGCGAGCTGCTGCGGGCCCATGACGGCCGACTTGGCGCCGGGCCAGGCGAAGAGGAAGCGGGGGTCGTAGGCGCGGCCGCACATGCCGTAGTGCCCGGCTCCGTAGGAGGCGCCCATGAGCACGGACAGGTGCGGGACCTTCGAGTTGCTCACCGCGTTGATCATCATCGAGCCGTGCTTGATGATGCCGCCCTGCTCGTACTCCTTGCCGACCATGTAGCCGGTGGTGTTGTGCAGGAAGAGCAGCGGGATGTCGCGCTGGTTGGCGAGCTGGATGAACTGCGCGGCCTTCTGCGACTCCTCGCTGAACAGCACGCCCTGGGCGTTGGCGAGGATCCCCACGGGATAGCCGTGCAGGCGCGCCCAGCCGGTGGTGAGCGAAGTCCCGTACAAGGGCTTGAACTCGTCGAAGTCGGAGCCGTCGACGATCCGGGCGATGACCTCGCGCGGGTCGAAGGGGGTGCGCAGATCGCCCGGGACGACGCCGAGGAGTTCGTCGGCGTCGTACTTCGGGGGCTCGGCGGGCGGCGGATCGGCGTACGCCTTGCGCCAGTTGAGGCGGGCGACGACCCGGCGGGTGCGGCGGAGCGCGTCGTGCTCGTCCTGCGCGAGGTAGTCCGCGAGCCCCGAGGTGCGGGCGTGCATCTCGGCGCCGCCGAGCGACTCGTCGTCGCTCTCCTCCCCGGTGGCCATCTTCACCAGGGGCGGGCCGCCGAGGAACACCTTCGCCCGCTCCTTGACCATGATCACGTGGTCGCACATGCCGGGTACGTAGGCACCGCCCGCGGTGGAGTTGCCGAAGACGACGGCGATGGTCGGGACGCCCGCCGCCGAGGCCTGCGTGAGGTGTTTGAACAGGGCGCCGCCCGGGATGAAGATGTCCTTCTGCGAGGGCAGGTCGGCGCCGCCGGACTCCACGAGGTGGATCGAGGGGAGCCGGTTCGCCTGCCCGATCTCGTGGGCGCGGAAGGCCTTCTTCAGCGTCCAGGGGTTGCTGGCGCCGCCGCGCACGGTCGGGTCGTTGGCGGTGATGAGGCACTCGACGCCCTCGACGACGCCGATCCCGGTCACCATCGAGGCGCCGACGGGGTACTCGCTGCCCCAGGCGGCAAGGGGGGACAGTTCGAGGAAGGGCGTGTCGGGGTCGAGCAGCAGCTCGATCCGCTCCCGGGCGAGGAGCTTGCCCCGCTCGCGGTGCCGCCGGACGTACTTCTCGCCGCCGCCCTCCAGGGCCTTGGCCTGCTCGGCGTCGAGTTCGGCGAGCTTGGCGAGCATGGCCTCGCGGTGGGCGGCGTACTCGGGGCTCGCGGTGTCGAGCGCGGACGCGAGGACGGTCACAGGAGCACCTCCGGGATGTCCAGGTACCGGGAGCGCAGCCATTCGGCGAGGCCCTTGGCCTGGGGGTCGAAGCGGGACCGCGAGGCGACGCCCTCGCCGAGGATGCCGTGGACGGTGAAGTTGAGGGCGCGGAGGTTCGGCAGCAGGTGCCGGGTGACCTTCAGCGGCCCGCTCTCGGGGATCAGCTCCTGGAAGGCGTCGGCCGTCAGACGGTGGGCCAGCCACCGCCACGCCTCGTCGGTGCGCGCCCACACCCCGACGTTCGCGTCGCCGCCCTTGTCGCCGCTGCGGGCGCCCGCCACGTACCCGAGCGGAACCCTGCGGGTCGGTCCCGCGTGCGCCAACGGCTCGGGCAGGGGCGGCGGTTCGGCGTCGGCCAGGTCGCGGGTCCCGGCCGCCGCCGGTATCTCCAGGCGCCGCCCGTCCGGGAGGACCGCGACGTGCCGTACGGTGCCGGCCGGGACGTAGGCCGCCTCGAAGACCCCGTACGGCGTGCCCTTGCCGGGCGGGGCCGTGACGTGGAAGCCCGGGTAGCTGCCGAGGGCGAGCTCCACCGCGGCGCCGCTGAGGGCGCGGCCGACCGCCGCCGCGTCGGGGTCGCGGACGACGAGGCGGAGCAGGGCGCTCGCGCTCTCCTCGGTCGCGGCGTCGCGGTGGTCGGTGCGGGCCAGCTCCCAACGCACCTCGGCCGGGCGCGACTTGGCGCTGCCGAGGGCGTCCTCGACCTGGGCGCGGACCAGCTCGGCCTTGGCGTCGACGTCGAGTCCCGTGAGCACGAACACGACCTCGTTGCGGTAGCCGCCCAGGCGGGACAGGCCGACCTTGAGGGCGGGGGGCGGCGGCTCGCCGACGACCCCCTCGACCCGGACGCGGTCCGGCCCCTCCTGGCGCAGCCGCACCGAGTCCAGGCGCGCGGTGACGTCGGGGCCCGCGTACCGGGCGCCGGAGGTCTCGTACAGGAGTTGCGCGGTGACCGTGCCGACGTCCACGACGCCGCCCGTGGCGGCGTGCTTGGTGATGACGCAGGAGCCGTCCGCGTGCACCTCGGCGAGCGGGAAGCCGGGGCGGCGCAGGGCGGCGGGGTCGTGCTCGGTGAAGAACGCGTAGTTGCCGCCGGTCGCCTGGGTGCCGCACTCCAGGATGTGCCCGGCGACGACGGCGCCCGCGAGTGCGTCGTACGCGTCCGGGGCCCAGCCGAAGTGGGCGGCGGCGGGCCCGGTGACGAGGGCGGCGTCGGTGACGCGCCCGGTCACCACGACGTCGGCGCCCGCGCGCAGGGCCTCGGCGATGCCGAAACCGCCGAGGTAGGCGTGGGCGGTGAGGGCGCCGGGGAAGCGGGCGCCCAGGTCGTCGCCCTCCACGTGCGCCACGCGCGTGGGCAGGCCGAAGCGGGCGGCCGCCGTGCGCAGGGCCTTGGCGAGTCCGGCCGGGTTCAGGCCGCCCGCGTTGGCGACGATGCGGACGCCCCGGTCGTGGGCCTCGCCCAGGCACTCCTCCATCTGCTTCAGGAAGGTCTTGGCGTAGCCGAGGTCGGGGTCCTTGAGGCGGTCGCGGCCCAGGATGAGCATGGTCAGCTCGGCGAGGTAGTCACCGGTCAGGACGTCGAGGGGGCCGCCGGTGAGCATCTCGCGCACGGCGTCGAAGCGGTCGCCGTAGAAGCCGGAGGCGTTGCCGACGCGCAGGGGTCCGGGGGCCGTCACCCCCGCCCGCCCTTCGGCGCGCGCCCGGCGCCGGGTGGGCCCGCGAACGCCTGGGCGATGTCCAGCCAGCGGTCGGCGGCGACGCCCTCCGCGCGGACGGCGAGGTCGTCGCGGTGCGCGCGCCGGGTGACCAGGAGGCAGAAGTCGAGCGCGGGCCCGGTGACGCGCTGGGCGGCGTCCTTCGGCCCGTACGTCCACAGCGAGCCGTCCGGGGCGGTGAGTTCGACGCGGAACTCCTCGCCGGGGGCGTCGAGTCCGCGCACGGCGTGGGCATAGTCCCGCGCCCGCACCCCGATCCGGGCGACGTGCCTCAGACGGGCCGTGGGGGCGCGCGTCACGCCGAGCGCCTCGGCGAGGTCCTGGCCGTGGGCCCAGGTCTCCATGAGCCGCGCGGTCGCGACGGCCGCGGGCGACATGGGCGGCCCGTACCAGGGGAAGCGGGCCTCGGGCGGGGCGGCGCGCAGGGCCCGCTGGAGCGCGTCGCGGCCGGTGCGCCAGCTCTTGAGGAGCGCGGCGGGCGCCTTGGCCGCGCCCTCGCGGGCACCGTCGTCGACGAAGGTGTCCGGCGCCTTCAGGGCGGCGGCCGCCTGCGCGGCGAACCCGTCGGGGTCGGTCGCGGCGAGCAGCGCGGCCCGGTCGGTCCAGGCGAGGTGCGCGATCTGGTGGGCGACGGTCCAGCCGGGCGCGGGCGTGGGCAGGGACCACCGCTCGGGCTCCAAGGCGTCGACGAGGCGGTCGAGTTCGTCGCTCTCGTCGCGCAGATCGTCGAGTACGCCGATGACGGCGCGGGCGTCGGACACGGTGCGCTCCCCTCAGGGCACGGCGGTGTGCCCTGGGAGCATGGCAGCGCCCGGAGAAACAATCAAGCGTGCTTGGATTATTTTTCCGGGGTCGCCGGGGTCGCCGGACCCTCCTCGACCGGAGCCTCCGACGGGGCCGAACTCGCCCGCGCCGCACCGCCCTTGGACTCCTCCGGGAGCCCCTTCGCCCTGCCGCGCCCCACCTGGGTGCGCACCGCGCCCATGCTCGCGGCGATGACCAGGGTGATGGCCAGGCCCTCGACGAGGGTCAGGCCCTGGTCGAGGATGAGGAACCCGGCCACCGCGGCGATGGCCGGCTCCAGGCTCATCATGACCGCGAAGGTGGACGCGGGCAGGCGCCTGAGGGCGAGGAGTTCGAGGGTGTAGGGCAGCACGGAGGACATCAGGGCGACGGCCGCGGCGAGGCCGAGGGTGCTGGGCACGGTGAGCTTCGAGCCGGACTCCGCGATGCCGAGCGGGAGCGCGAGCACGGCGCCGACGGCCATGGCCAGGGCGAGCCCGTCGGCCTGCGGGAAGCGGCGGCCGGTGCGGGCGCTGAAGACGATGTACACCGCCCAGGCGGCCCCCGCGGCGAGTGCGTAGGCGACGCCGACCCGGTCGAGGCCGCCGAAGCCGCCGCCCCCGCCCAGCAGGAAGACGCCGCAGAGGGCGAGCCCCGCCCAGACCACGTTCACCAGGCGGCGGGACGCGAGGACGGAGAGCGCGAGCGGGCCGAGCACTTCGAGGGTGACGGCCGGGCCGAGCGGGATGCGGGCGACGGCCTGGTAGAAGAGGCCGTTCATGGCGGCCAGCGTGGCGCCGAAGGCCAGGACCGTGCCCCAGTCGGCGCGCGAGTGCCCACGCACGCGCGGCCGGCACACGACGAGGAGGATCACGGCGGCGAAGAGGAGCCGCAGCGTCACGATGCCGAGCGCGCCCGCGCGCGGCATCAGACTGACCGCGACGGCCCCGCCGAACTGCACGGAGACGCAGCCCGCGAGCACCAGCCCGATGGGCCCGAGCCCGGCCCCCCGCGCGGCGCCGCCCTGGTCGGCGGGCGCGATGCCCGCGGGTGCGGCGTCGGCCACCCCCGCCGCCTCCGGCTGCGCCACTGTGGCAGGGGCGGCCACGGCCGCCCGATCCGTCCGGGATACGTTCACATCAAGCCCGCCTCACAGTCCATCCTCCTGCACCCTCTCGTACAAGGTAATGGACCATGCCGGGGATGTCGAAGGTGTTCGCGGCGTACGGAGCCGGGCGGGGGCCGATGCGCCCCGTCGGCCGGGGCCCCGGCTAGGCCCCGTCGTCCAGGGCGTCGGCGAGCACCTCCGCCAGATGGCGTCCGCGCACCCCCGCCAGCTGCTCCAGCTGCGTACGGCAGGAGAACCCGTCCGCCAGGATCGCGGTGCCGGGCGCGGCCGCGGCCACGGACGGCAGGAGCTGCTCGTCGGCGCAGGCCTTCGACACCTCCCAGTGGCCCTTCTCGAAGCCGAAGTTGCCCGCGAGGCCGCAGCAGCCGCCGCTCAACTCGCCCGTCAGGCCCGCCTTCTCCCGCAGCCCGCGGTCGGCCGCGTCGCCCAGGACCGCGTGCTGGTGGCAGTGGGTCTGGCCCGCCACGGGCCGGTCCAGACGCGGGGGCCGCCAGTCGGGGGCGTACTCCTGAAGCGCCTCGGCGAAGGTGCGGACGGAGTCGGCGAGCACGCGCGCGTGCGGGAAGTCGGGGGTCTCACCGGCGAGCTCCACCAGGTCCGCCTTGAGGGCCGCCGCGCAGCTCGGCTCCAGGACGACGACCGGGGTGCCCGCCTCCAGGAACGGGCGCATCCGGGCGAGGGTGCGCCGCTGCACGGCACGCGCCCGGTCCAGCTGGCCCGTCGAGACGTACGTCAGACCGCAGCACACGTCCCCCGGCGGCAGCTGGACGGTCAGGCCCGCGGCCTGAAGGACGCGCACGGCGGCCCGCCCCACGGACGGCGCCAGATGGTCGGTGAACGTGTCCGGCCACAGCACCACCGCACGCCCCCCGCCGTGCGTCCGCGGCCGCCCGCGCCACCAGCGGCGGAACGTCACCGGAGCCACCCGCGGCAGCGCACGGCGCGGCTCGATACCGCCGACGCGCTTGGCCACGGCCGCGAACGGGGGCAGCGCGGCCAGGGCGTTGACGAGACGCGCGGTGCGCGTGGCCGCGACGGCGCGCAGCCAGCGCGGCAGCCAGCCGAGGGCGTAGTGCGCGGCGGGCCGCACCCGGCCCGCGTAGTGGTGGTGCAGGAACTCCGCCTTGTACGTGGCCATGTCCACGCCCACCGGGCAGTCGGACGCGCAGCCCTTGCAGGACAGGCACAGGTCGAGGGCGTCCCGCACCTCCGTCGACCGCCAGCCGCCGGTGACCACCTCGCCCGCGAGCATCTCGTGCAGCAGCCGGGCCCGGCCGCGCGTGGAGTGCCGCTCCTCGCCCGTGGCACGGAACGACGGGCACATGACGCCGCTGCCCGTTGTCGCCGCCGTCGCCGTCGTCGTACGGCACTTGGCGACGCCCACGCAGCGGCGCACGGCGGCGGCGAAGTCGCCGTTGTCGTGCCGGTAGCCGAAGGCCGTGGCGGGCGGGCCCACCGGCTCGCGCGGCAGGACCTCGAAACGGAGGTTCGCGTCGAGCGGGGCCGGACGGACCAGCATGCCCGGGTTCAGCAGGCCCGCGGGGTCCCAGAGGTCCTTGGCGCGCTCGAAGAGCCGCACCAGGTCCGGCCCGTACATCCTGGGCAGCAGCTCCGCGCGGGCCTGCCCGTCGCCGTGCTCGCCCGACAGGGAGCCGCCGTGCGCGACGACGAGGTCCGCGAGGTCTTCCGAGAACCGCCGGAAGCGGGCCACGCCGGGCCGCGTCAACAGGTCGAAGTCGATGCGGACGTGGATGCAGCCGTCACCGAAGTGACCGTACGGGGTGCCGCGGAGGCCGTGTTCGGCGAGGAGGGCGCGGAAGTCCTTGAGATAGGGGCCGAGGCGGGCGGGCGGGACCGCGCAGTCCTCCCAGCCGGGCCAGGCCTCGCTGCCGTCGGGCATCCGGGTCGCCGTGCCCGACGCGTCCTCGCGCACCCGCCACAGGGCGCGCTGCGCGGCCTGCTCGGTGACCACCACGGCGTCGCCGCAGTCCGCGGCCCGCGCGATCGCGGCGGCCCGGGCCCGCGCGTCGGCCGGGGTCTCGCCGCCCGTCTCCACGAACAGCCAGGCGCCGCCCTTGGGCAGCCCTTCCGCGTCCCGTACGAGGTCCGCGGCCATGCCCTCGACCGTGAGCGGCCCGTACGGCAGGAGTCCCGCGGCCGCCTGGGCCGCCGCGCTCTCGTCCGCGTACCCCAGGACCGCGAGCGCGCGGGCGCGCGGCGCCTCGACGAGGCGGACCGTGGCCTCCGTGAGGAGGCCGAGGGTGCCCTCACTGCCGCAGAAGGCGCGGGTCAGGTCGGGGCCGCCGCCCTCCGGGAGCAGGGCGTCGAGGGCGTAGCCGGAGATGCGCCGGGGCAGGTCGGGAAAGCCCGTCCGCAGCGGGGCGAGGTGGGCGTCGACGAGGGCCCGCAGTCCCTCCGGGGCCCCGTCCCAGGTGCCGGGCGCGAGCGTGACGGCGGCGCCGTCGCCGCGCACGACCGCCAGCTCCGCCACGTTGTCCGCCGTCGTCCCCCAGGCCACCGAGTGCGATCCGCAGGAGTTGTTGCCGATCATGCCGCCGAGGGTGCAGCGGCTGTGCGTCGACGGGTCGGGGCCGAAGGTGAGGCCGTGCGCGGCCGCGGCGGCCCTGAGCGTGTCCAGGACCACGCCCGGCTGGACCCGGGCCGTCCGGGCCTCCGGGTCCAGGTCCACGATCCGCGTCATGTACGCGGTGAAGTCGAGCACCACGCCCGTGCCGGTCGCCTGGCCCGCGATGGAGGTGCCGCCGCCGCGGGCCACCACGGGTGTGCCCCGTTCGCGGCAGACGGCCAGGGTCGCCGCCACGTCCGCCGCGTCGCGCGGGGCGACCACGGCCGTCGGGACCCTGCGGTAGTTGGAGGCGTCCATGGTGACCAGGGCCCTCGCCGTGGGCGAGGCGTCCACCGCGCCCCGCACCGCACGCCGCAACGCCCGCACGAGCTCCGCATCCTCACCCATGCCCCGAAGCCTGCCCCGCCCCCCGCCCCCATAACAGCACCCTTGCCAGGGCCGGGCCTGGCTCCGCCTCTGCCCCTGGGCCCTGGCCCGTCTGACCTGAGCAACCCAACGCCCGGGCCTGCCCCGAGCCCGCCCTGCACCGGGCCTGGCCCTGGCTCTACCCCTGGCCTGTCTGGCCTGGGCCGCCCAACACCCGGCCCTGCCCAGGGCCCTGGCTGACCCGGCCCGGCCAACACCCGGCTCTGCCCTGGGCCCTTGCTGACCTAGACCCGCCCAACACTCGGGCCTGGCCCCGGCCCTGACTGGCCTGAGCCACTCAAGGCCCGGCGCTGGCCCTGGCTGGGCTGAGCCCGCCCCACACCCGGACTCGGCTCCGGCCTCGGCTGGGCCTGTGGGACCCGACTCTGGCTCGGGGGCCCAGAGGGCCGGGCGCCGGGCGCGGCCCGTCCAACCCGGCTCTGGCCTGGCCTGCGCGTGGCGGAGCCTCGCCAACCGGCCCTAGCCGGAGTGGGGCCCGTCCAACGGCGCGACGGCACCTCGGCGCTGTGCCCACCTTCCCCGAGCTCTCGGCCTCGCTTCGCCCTGCGATGCGACCGCCCCCAGCGGGCACGGTGCGCACCACCGGGGCAGTCCCACCCACCCGCCCCCACCTAGTAGGACGAGGGGCCCGGGGCCCCACAAGCCCCCTCCCGCCAGGCCAGGCCCCGCCACGGACAACCCGTGGCCCCTGGGACACCACCCGCCTACGCCCCGCGCCACAGCGCCCCCCCAGGCCGCCCAGCACCGCGGCGGTCCCACCGGAGCGAGACCACGCAGAGCCAGCGCAGTCCCACCCACCACGCCCACCTGGAACGGCTTCGCGAAGCTCGGGCGATTCAGGTAGGCGGGCGGGAGGCAACGTGGGTGCTCGGTCCGGTGGGGGCGGGTGGGTGGGACCACCCCGGCGGCGCGCAGCGCAGCCCCTTGTCGCCGGGGCCGCACACAAGCCCGCAGGGAAAGGCACCACTCGCAAGCGCCACGCGCCGGGGCCCGGCCTGGCGGAGCCGGGGAGATTCGGGTGGGTGGGTGGGAAAGCAGCCGCGGTGGCGGCCCGAGCCCGGCAAGGGAGGGTGGGCAAGCCCCGCCCCGAGGAGGCCACCGCACGGGACGCCCCGTCTCGGGGGGTGGACGGGCGCCCCGCCGGAGCCCGAGGGGCGGATAGGCTCGCGGCGTGGCTGAGATCGAGATCCCCGCAGACATCAGGCCCACCGACGGACGCTTCGGCGCGGGCCCCTCCAAGGTGCGACCGGAGGCGCTGGCGGCCCTGGCCGCGACCGGCACCTCCCTGCTCGGCACCTCGCACCGCCAGGCGCCGGTGAAGAACCTGGTCGGCCGCGTGCGCGAGGGCGTGCGCGAGCTGTTCCAGCTCCCGGACGGCTACGAGGTGGTGCTCGGCAACGGCGGCTCCACCGCGTTCTGGGACGTCGCGACGCACGGGTTGATCGAGAACAAGT
This sequence comes from Streptomyces spectabilis, assembly GCF_008704795.1. Lineage (NCBI taxonomy): Bacteria > Bacillati > Actinomycetota > Actinomycetes > Kitasatosporales > Streptomycetaceae > Streptomyces > Streptomyces spectabilis. The sequence continues at coordinate 4,526,827 of NZ_CP023690.1, forward strand.
CGCAGCACCTCTCGTTCGGCGAGTTCTCCTCCAAGTTCGCGAAGGCGGCGAAGCTCGCCCCGTGGCTGGCGGACCCGACGGTGATCGGCTCGGACCCGGGCACGCACCCGGACCCCGAGGCCGAAGAGGGCGTGGACGTCTACGCGTTCACGCACAACGAGACCTCCACCGGCGTCGCCGCCCCGATCGCGCGGGTCGCGGGCGCCGACGAGGGCGCGCTGGTCCTGGTGGACGCCACGTCGGGCGCGGGCGGCCTGCCGGTCGACATCGCCGAGACGGACGTGTACTACTTCGCGCCGCAGAAGTCGTTCGCGTCGGACGGCGGCCTGTGGCTCGCCGCGTTCTCCCCGGCGGCGATCGAGCGGGCGCAGCGCGTGCACGCGAGCGGCCGCCACGTGCCGGAGTTCTTCAGCCTGCCCACGGCGATCGACAACTCGCGCAAGAACCAGACGTACAACACGCCCGCGCTCGCCACCCTGTTCCTGCTCGGCGAGCAGCTGGACTGGATCAACGGCCAGGGCGGCCTGGACTGGTCGGTGCGCCGCACGGCCACCTCGTCCCGCACCCTGTACGGCTGGGCGGAGGAGTCGAAGTACGCGGCGCCGTTCGTCACGGACCCGGCGAAGCGCTCGCAGGTGATCGGCACGATCGACTTCGACGACGAGATCGACGCGGCGGCGGTCGCGAAGGCGCTGCGCGCGAACGGCATCGTGGACACGGAGCCGTACCGCAAGCTGGGCCGTAACCAGCTGCGCGTCGCGATGTTCCCGGCCGTCGACCCGGCGGACGTCGAGGCGCTGACGCGCTGCGTGGACTACGTGATCGAGAGGCTGTAACCCCCCGGGCCCCGCACGCGGCGCCCGCACCACAGCACCCCGAAGGGCCCGGCACGCAGCGCGCGTGCCGGGCCCTTCGGCGTCCCCGTCCCTGCGGAACTCACCGGCTGAGCGCCTTGAACTTCCGTACGGCCAGCGGCAGGAACAGCGCGGTCACGGCCAGCGGCCACGCCACCGACATCAGGACGGCGTGCTGCTCGACCCAACTGGCGCCGCCCGCGCCTGGGTTGCCGAACAGTTCGCGGGCGGCCGTGCCCGTGGACGAGACCGGGTTCCACGCCGCGACGGGCGCGAGCCAGTCGGGCATCAGGGACGGCGCCACGAACACGCTGGAGATCATCGTGAGCGGGAAGGCCACCGCGTACAGGCCGCCCGCCGCCTCCGGGGTCGGCACGACGAAGCCGAGCCACACGCCGACCCAGATCAGGCTGAAGCGCAAGAGCAGCAGCAGGGCGAAGGCGGTCAGGGCGTTGCCCACGCCGTTGTCGGGGCGCCAGCCGATGGCCACGGCCGTGAGCGCGAGGATCGTCAGCTCGGCGCAGGCCACGACGAGGTCGGCGACGCCGCGCCCGGCGGCCACGGCGGAGGGTGCCATCGGCATGGAGCGGAAGCGGTCGATGACGCCCTTGGAGGCGTCGGTGACGACGCCCATCGCGGTGTTCATGAAGCCGAAGGCCATGGTCATCACGAACATGCCGGGCATCAGGAAGTCCTTGTAGTCGCCCTCGCCGCCGGGCACCTTCATCGCCTCGCCGAAGACGAATCCGTACAGGAGCACGCTGATGATGGGGAAACCGAGCTGCCAGGCGATCATGACGGGCATGCGCCGGAAGTGGGTCAGATAGCGCCGGGCGATGTTCAGGGTGTCGGCGACGGCCCACTGGGCCCGGCCACGCGCGGGGGCCGCGGCCAGGTCCAGGTCCCCGCTCAGGTCCCGTGTCAGTACGTCGCTCATGCCGCCGCCTCCGCCGGTGAGGTCTCCGCGCTCTTCGTGCCCGTCAGTTTCAGGAACACGTCGTCGAGGCTCGGCCGCCGCAGACCCAGGTCCTCCACGGCGACGCCCTCGTCGCGCAGGGTGCGGGCGACGTCGGCGAGGGCGCCGACGCGGTCGGTGACCGCGGCCCGCACGCGCCGCTCGGCGTCGACCGTCTCCGGTTCGCCGTCGGCGACGCGCGCCACGGCCTTCACCGCGGCGGGCAGGTCGGCCGCCGCGCTGACGACGACCTCCAGCTGGCTGCCGCCGATGGTGGCCTTCAGGCCGTCGGGGGTGTCGTCGGCGATGGCGCGGCCCTGGTCGATGACGGTGATGCGGGACGCGAGCCGGTCGGCCTCCTCCAGGTACTGCGTGGTGAGTAGAACGGTCGTCCCACTCGCCACCAGGTCCCGTACGGAGTCCCAGACCTCGCTGCGGCCGCGCGGGTCGAGGCCGGTGGTCGGCTCGTCGAGGAACAGCACGGACGGGGCGAGGATCATCGAGGCGGCGAGGTCGAGACGGCGGCGCATGCCGCCGCTGTACTGCCCGGCGCCCTTGTCCGCGGCGGCTTCGAGGCCGAACTGGGCGAGCAGCTCCCGGGCCCGGCGCTCGGCCCGGCGCGCGCCGAGGTGGAAGAGGCGGCCGAACATCTCCAGGTTCTGCCGCCCGGTGAGGATCTCGTCCACGGCCGCGTACTGACCCGTCAGGCCGATGCGGCCGCGCACGGCGGCCGCGTCGCGCACGACGTCGGCGCCGCCGACCGCGGCCCGGCCGCCGTCGGGGCGGACCAGGGTCGCCAGGACGCGCACGGCCGTGGTCTTGCCCGCGCCGTTCGGCCCGAGCAAGCCGTGGACCGTGCCGTGGGCGACGGTCAGGTCGAAGCCGTCCAGGGCCTTCTTCTCGCCGTACCGCTTCTCCAGGCCGCGGGCCGCCACCGCGTGCTCCCCGCGTGTGTGCTCACTCATCGAAGCTCCACCGTCCGTTCCCCTCGCCGAGCCCTGCTGAGTACACCGTACTCAATTGAGAGTACATCGTACCCAGTTTCTGTCCGAGGGCTTATCGTGAGATCCATGACGACCACGGAGACCAGCGGAAGCGGCGACATCACCCGCAGCCTCGAACTGCTCTGGGGCGAGGGGGAGCGCCGCGCGCGGGGCCCCAAACCGGCCCTGACCCTGGACCGGATCGTCACCGCCGCGGTCGCCCTCGCCGACGCCGAGGGCATCGCCGCCGTCTCCATGCGCCGTCTGTCGCAGGAGCTGGGCACCGGCACGATGTCGCTGTACCGCTATCTGCCGGGCAAGGCGGAGCTGCTCGACCTGATGCTCAACCACGTCCAGGCGCCCACCGAAGACGAGGACGCCTTCGAGGGCGGCTGGCGCGCGGGCGTGGAGGCGTACGCCCGCGAGGCCCTGGACCGCTACCACGCGCACCCCTGGCTGCTCCAGGTCAACCAGTCGCGGCCCGTGCTCGGCCCGAGCGCCGTCGGCGGCCTGGAGAAGGTCCTGTCCCGCATCAAGCCCATGGGCCTGCGGGACCCCGAGCTGATCTCGGTCCTGATCCTGGTCGAGGGGTACGTCACCGGGGTCGCGCGCATGCACGCGCAGTCGGTGGAGGCCGACGCCGCCGGGCTCTCCGAGGAGGCCTTCTGGGAGAAGCAGGGGCCCGTGCTCGGCCGGGTGATGACCAGCGGCCGCTATCCGCTCGTCGCCGGTCTCTCGGACGACACGTTCGGCTCGGACTTCGACCACTTCGAGTTCGGCCTGCAGCGGATCCTGGACGGCCTCGACACCCTCGTCGAGCAGCGCGAACGCGCGGCGGGGCGGGCCTAGGGGCGCGGCGCGCCACGGGTGCGCGGCGCAAAGAGGCGCATGGCCTCGGGGCACGGCGGCACCCCGCGTGACAGACCGGCCCGCCCGTGTCTGTATGGAGGGATGAAGCCGAGTCCCGCGCGTCCGGCGAGCCCCGAGCTCGCCCGGTTCGAGAAGCAGCAGGCGGTCCTGCTGACCAGCCACAAGAAGGACGGCACCGGCGTCGGCACCCCCGTCCACTTCGCGGTCGACGGCGACCACGCGTACTTCCGCACCTTCGGCAGGGCGGGCAAGGTCAAGCGGCTGCGCCGGGACCCCCAGGTCGAGATCGCCCCCTCGACGCTGCGCGGCAGGCCGACCGGGCCCGGACTCAGGGCCCGGGTGCGGCCGCTGGAGCGCGGCAGCGGCGAGTACGCGCGCGCGGCCCGTCTGATCAACCGCAAGTACCCCGTGCAGCAGGGCGTCCTCGTGCCCCTGTGGCACAAGTTCCGCCGGGACGCGACGCTGCACTACGAGGTGCGGCCCGTCCCCGAGGAGGCTCCCCCGGCGCCTTAGTGGGCACCGGGGCGCTCACCCGCGGCGGAACAGCCGTTTCAGGCCGAGTACCGCGAGCACCACCGCGCCCAGGACGACCGCGCCCTTGGTCGCGCCGCCGGAGAAGCCGCCGTTCCCGTCGCCGGAGCCCCCGCCGTCCGACGACGAGCCGCCCCCGGCACCGGCGCCCTTCACCTCGACGGCCTCGACGTCGCTCTGCTCGCCCTCCGTGCCGTACATGAGCCGGCTGCCGTCGGGGCTGTACGTCACGGACTCGCCCTGGCGCTGGAGCGGGACGCTCAGCCGGCCCTCGCGCTTGATCCTGCCGCCGTCGCGCCAGGTGAAGCCGACGCCGCCGAGGTAGCCGCGCAGCGCGAGGTGCTTGCCGTCGGGCGAGAAGGCGCCGTCGGTGACCCACAGATCGGTGCTCGCCACCCGGCGGAAGACGTTGGTGCCCGAGGTGGACATCCGGGCCGGGCCCTCGTAGAGGGAGCCGCCGTCCTCCTTCTTGTCGGCGATGTAGACCCGCCCCGTCTTGGGGTGGACCATCAGCGCCTCGGCGTCGCGCGGCCCGTCGGCGTACTTCACGACGTACTGCGTGGCCCGCACGGACTGGTCCTTCAGCTCCTTGGGCTCGGGCAGCTTGTAGACCCACACGTACGACCACTTGCCGCCGAGGTTGTCGCCGATGTCACCGACGTACAGGCTGCCGTCGGGACCCATCGAGATGGCCTCGACGTCGCGCGGCTTGCCGACGCCGGTCATGGTGATCCGGGCGACGGTCTTGCCCGTCCTGCTGTCGACGGCGTACAGATACGCGCCGCTGTCCTGGTCGTTGTGGGTCCAGTAGACGCCGGGGTGGGCGCGGGACGCCACCAGGCCGCTGGACTCGGTGATGCGCGGGTCCTCGATCGTGAACCCGTCGTTGCCCGCCTCGTCCGCGGCCAGGGCGGGACCGCCGGACGCCACCAGGACCGCAGCCACCACCGCAGCGGCCCCGGCCGCACACACCCTCGAAGAACGCATGGCTCAAGCCTGCCACCCCGCAGCCCGGTGCCAGGTGTCAAGGCTCACATCGCTGCGCACGGGCGTGATCCGCGATGATGAGCGGATGCTCAGGTTCATGTTCGTCGGCGACTCGATGACCATCGGCAGCGCCGGGGAACACACCTGGCGCTACTGGATGTGGCGCCACCTGTGCGCCACCCTCGGCGCCCCCTTCAAGGTCGTCGGCCCCCGCGAGGCCCTCTACGACAAGGTGGCCGAGGCCCCCACGTCGTACGCGTACGCCCAACCGGACTTCCCGCGCCGCCACTTGGCGGGCTGGGGCGAGGGCTGGCTGCACATGGCGCCGCTGATCGGCGACGCCGTGCGGCGCGAGCGGGCGGACGTGCTGCTCGTCTCGCTCGGCCTGATCGACCTCGGCTTCTACACGAACGCCGAGCAGACCGCCGCGAACGTCCGGGCCTTCGTGACGGCGGCCCGCGCCGCCAACCCGCGCGTCGCGATCGCCGTGCTCCCCGTCATCCCCAACGTCCGCGCGCACGACGACGCCGCCTTCGCCGCCGAAGTCGCCCTCTTCAACGAGCTGCTCGCCAAGACGGTCGCCGACCTGGACACCCCGGCGTCCGCCCTCCTCCTGGCCTCGCCCCCCGAGGCGTACGACATCCACTACGACACGTACGACGGCACCCACCCCAACGAACGCGGCGAACAGAAACTGGCCGACGCCTACGCCCAGGCCCTCTCCCAGGCCTGGGACCTGGGCTCGGTCCCGGAGCCGCACTGACCCGGCCGGGCCGTCCGGACCGGCTCCACCGCCCGACGGCCGCCCTTCGGCGCCGGGCCCTCGACTTTCGGCATCCGCTCCTGGCCGGAAGGCCGACGTGCGGGGGGTGTCCCGCTTCCTAGGTTCGGGGCATGACGGTCACGACCCCTCCCACCCGCACCGCAGAACGGGCGCTCGCGCCGGACCTCGCGCGCGGGCTCATGCTGCTCCTCATCGCCCTGTCGAACACCGCCTTCCATCTGTGGCGGGCCGAGCGCGGGCCGTCGGGGTGGCAGCCCGTGGACGGGTCGTGGCTCGACCACGTCGTGCAGTTCACCATGATCACGACACTCGACCTGCGGATCTACCCGCTGTTCGCGTTCCTCTTCGGGTACGGGATGACGCAGATGTATCTGCGCCAGACCGCCCACGGCACCGAAGGGCGCGCCGCCGTGGGCGTGCTGCGCAGACGGAGCCTGTGGATGGTCGTCATCGGGCTCAGCCACGCCACGCTCCTGATGGCGGGCGACATCATCGGCTACTACGGCGTCCTGAGCCTCTTCCTCGGCTGGATCTTCGTGCGCAGGAGCGACCGGGCCCTGAAGTGGTGGATCTGGATCGGCGTGGCGCAGACGCTGCTCTTCACGATGGCGCCGTTCGTCGCCGCGCTGCTGCGCGGGGACCTGGGCTCGATGGGGGACGCGGGCGCCGAGCCCGGCTACCTCGCGTACGGGGCGGACGAGGAGAGCTGGTCGGCCGCCGCCGGGACGCGGGTCGTGACCGGCCTCTTCGTGACGTCCGCGGCGCTGCTGTCCCTGGTCGGCGGCGGGTACCTCGTCTTCCTGCTCGGGTTCTGGGCGGCGCGGCGGCGGATCCTGGAGGAGCCGGGCCGCCATCTGCCGCTGCTGCGCCGCACCGCCGTGATCGGTGTCGCGGTGGGCTGGCTCGGCGCGCTGCCCGCCGCGCTCGCCCACGTGGGAGCGGTCCGCGTACCGGACGACGCGCAGAGCGAGGAGGGCGCCCTGACGGTGCTGCGGGAGGTCACGGGCACCGCGGGCGGCGTCGGATACGTGGCCGCGGTCGCGCTGTTCGTCGTGTGGTGGACCAACCGGCCCGGGCGCAGGGGCGGCACGGCCGTGACGGCCGTCGCGGCCGTCGGCAAGCGGTCGATGTCCTGCTACCTCACCCACTCCCTGCTCTTCGCCCCGCTGCTCGCGGCCTGGGGCCTGGGCCTCGGCGGGCAGCTGGGCAGCGCGACGACGGCCCTCGTCGCGACGGCCGTGTGGCTGGTGACCGTCGCGGGCGCGTACGCGCTGGAGAAGGCCGGACGGCGGGGCCCGGCCGAGGCGTTGCTCCGGCGCCTCGCCTACGGCGCCCGGACGGCCTCGGCCCGGACGGCGGGCTCGACCGGGGCCGGGGCCGGGGCCGGGGCCGGGGCCGGGGCCGGGACCGGGATCGGGGCCGGGGCCGAAGGGGCCCGGAAAGCCGACGCCGGGGCCAGTCTGCGCAGCCCCCGCTGAGCCTGGTCCCGCCAGTGCGGGGCGTCGGCCCGGCGCGCCAGGGACAGGGCCTGGCAGTAGTGCGTGACGGCGTCGTCGGCGCGGCCCAGGTGTTCGGCGATCTCACCGAGGTACTGGGCGACCGGGCCGAGCGTGGCCATCCCGGACCCGGCGCCCGCCAACTCCCCCGCGGCGGGCAGGAGTTCCTCGTACGCGGCCTCCGCGATGTCGTCCTCGCCGAGGCGGACGGCGGCGAGCCCGGCGGCCACGAGGCGCAGCTCGTACAGGAAGTCCCGGCGCATGGTGAGGAGTTCGGGCAGCAGCGCGCGGGCCCGCGCGCCGTGCCCCGCGGCGGCGAGGGTCAGCGCGTGGGTGGCGCCGCAGCCCGCGCCGCGCCCCCACGTCTCGTACTCGCGCAGCGACAGGTCCACGTGCTCGGCCAGGCGCCCGTCCTGCTGGCGCAGACAGAACAGCGCGAGCCCGTACACGGCGTGCTCGGCGCCCCACAGGCCGAGCGCGCCGAAGGTGTCGCGCGCGGCGGCGTAGCGCCGCGCGGCCTCGTCGTGCCGGTGGGCGACGGCCGGGCGCAGCGCCCCGTACAGCGTGGGCACGAGGTCGAGCACCGGGACGCCGAGCCCGGCGGTGAGCCGCCGCACGGCCGCCGCCTGCTCGTCCGCCTCGCGGAAGGAGGCACGGGCGGCGTGCGCCTGGAGCAGGGCGGTGCGGGCCACCGCCTCGGCCGCGCCGAGGCCCGCGCCCCGGGCGACCGACAGCATCTCCTCGGCGACGCGGGCGCGGCGCGGCGCGAGCCCCGCGGCGCCGTGTGTCTGCAGGAGGCGGCTGTTCAGCGCGTGCACGAGCAGCCGCGGGTCGCCACTGCGGCGGGCGAGGCGCTCGGCCTCCGCGGCGGCGCCCTTGGCCCGCTCGCCGCCGACGCCGTCGAGTTCGCGGGCGAGGACGGCGAACAGCCGGCACCTCACCTCGTCGTCCGCCTCCGGGACGTGGGCGAGCAGCCGCTCCACGGCGCCGGTGACGCGTGGGTCAGGCCCGCCCGCGTAGTCCCGGTGGTACCAGAGCGTGGGCATGTCGTCGCAGGCCACGAGGTGCGCGAGGGCGGCCGGTTCGCCGTCGGCGGGGAAGCGTTCCAGGGCGCTGAGGCGCTGGGCCCGCGCACCCTGGAGATCACCGGCGAGCGTGAGGCTGCGGACCAGGCCGACGACGCGGTCGCAGCCGTCGGGGGCGGCCACCAGCGGGGCGGTGCCGAGGCGTTCGTGGACGGCGAGCGCGCGCCGCCACAGGCGCGCGGCCTCCTGGTGGTCACCGCCCTGCCGGGCGGCGGTGGCGGCGGCGTGCACGTGCCGCACGGCGCGGTCCACGTCGCGGGGGCCCGCGGACTCCAGGCAGTGGTGGGCGAGCGCGCCCGTGTCGGCCGGGCGCAGCCGTTCGACGGCGGCGGCGGCGCGGGCGTGCCAGCTGGTGCGGCGCAGCCGGGAGGTGTCCTGGTAGAGGGCGTCGCGGACGAGGGCCGACGCGAAGCGGAGACGGCCGGGCCCCGGTTCGCCGATGAGCCCGGAGCGCAGGGCCTCCTCCAGGACCTCGACGGCGGCGCCTCGGTGCGCGGGGCCACCGTCGGGTCCGAGGCCCCCGTCATGTGCGAGGCCCCCATCGGGTGCGGGGCCGCCGTCGCCCTCCGGCGCGCACATCTCCAACAGGACATCGATGTCAACTTCCGTCCCCACGACGGCCGCCCGCCGCAGCACGGTCTGCGCACCGGGGCTCAGCGCGCCGAGGCGATGCCTGACCACATCGGCCACGCCGGGCGGGACCCGGGTCAGGGCGGCATCCGCTCCCTCCGCCGTCAGGAGCCGTGCGGTCTCGCGTACGAAGAAGGGGTTGCCGCCGGTGCGCTCCGTGAGGCGGCGCACGGTGTCCTCGTCGAGGTCCGGGGCGGGCTCGTCCGTACGGCCCGCGAGGTCGCGGAGCACGGCGGCGACGGCGGTCGCGTCGAGCCCCTGGAGCTCCATCCGGGCCGGTTCGCAGCGGGCGAGCGCGGCGAGCGTGTCGCGGGCCGCGGCGGTCAGCTCCTCCGTGCGGAAGGTGACAAGGAGCAGCACGGGGCTCGCCGCCAGGGCCGTGGGCAGGCGGCGCAGCAGCGTGAGGGTGTCGTCGTCGGCGTGGTGCAGGTCCTCCAGGACGACGGCGAGCGGGGCGCGGCGGGCCGCGGCGGCGAGGTGCGCGGTGGCCGCGGTGTGCGTACGGAACCGGAGGGACTCGGGGACGGCCCCGGCACCGGGGTCGAGGAGCGGGGCGAGGTCGGGCGGGGCCGGCTGCCCGGCGCCGCCGAGCGTGCGCAGGAGCTCCGCCCAGGCGTGCGCGGGCGGGGCGCCCGCCTCCTCCGGGCAGCGGCCGCGGGTGGCCGTCCAGCCGGGGGCGAGCCCGTGCAGGGCCGCCTCGGCGAGCGCGGTCTTGCCCGTGCCGGGGGCTCCGCCCACGAGGGCCACGCGGAGCACGCCCCGCGCGGCGGCCTGCTGCGCCTCCCGCCCGAGGCGCTCCAGCGCCGGGCCCCTGCCGGGCAGGGGTCTTCGGGCCTCGGGCAAGGGCTGCTCCACCCGCCCGGAGGGACGGCTGGCCACGGCGGGGACCGCGGCCCGGACGGGCGGCCCGGGCTCCCGCTCCACGGCCCCGGCGAGGCTGCGGCGCTGGCGGAGGATGTCCTCCTCCAGGGTCCGCAGCGCGAGCCCCGGGTCGATGCCCAGTTCCTCCTTGAGCACGGCGCGTGCCGTACGCAGGGCGGTGAGGGCGTCGGCCTGGCGCCCGGTGCGGTACAGGGCGAGGGCGAAGAGCCGCCAGCCCTCCTCGCGCAGCGGGTGGGCCCGGGTGTGGGCCTCCAGGTCGGCGACGACCCGGGCGGCCGCGCCGAGGGCGAGCTCCGCGTCGGCGAGGCGCTCGGCCGCGAGCAGCCGCAGCTCGCTGAGCCGGGTCACCTCGGGCGCGGCCCAGGCCTCCGCCGCGAACTCCGCGTAGGCGCCGCCCCGCCACAGGTCGAGGGCGGCGGTCAGCCGGTCCCTGGTCTCGGCGGCCCGGCCCGGCACGGACGGCTCGGCGGCCCGCCGTACGAGGTCCTCGAACCGCCAGGCGTCGACCGACGCGAGGTCCAGGCGCAGCGCGTAGCCGGGCGGCGCGGTGACCAGGGTCTGTGCCGGGGTGCGGGTCGGGCGGCCCGGTTCGAGCGCCTTGCGGAGCGTGGAGACGAGCGTGCGCAGGGAGCCGAGCGCCCGCTCGGCCGGGGTGTCCCGCCACAGGTCGTCGATGAGCTGGTCGAGCGGTACGACCCGGCCGCGGGCCATGAGCAGCCGGGCCAGGACGGCCCGGTGGCGCGGCCCGCGCAGATCGGCGCGGCGCCCGTCGTCCCACGCCTCCACCGCCCCCAGTACGCGCAGTTCGATCACAGCGTTCCCCCTTCGGCGCAGGGGGACGCGGCCGCGCCGGTCCACGCGGCGGATGTGTTCCCCCCTGGTGCCGGACTACCCCGCGCTCGTTCTCCCTCGAGCCCGGCGTCCCGGCCACGGCATCCATTGGACGCGGGCGCCTCACCCCGCGTCAATTCGCTGCCGATTCTGGGCGGGTCCCGCCGTTTGCGCAGGCCAGGGCGTTACGCGGCAACACCGCCCGCAAGTACAGGAGTACGCGGACCTGCCCGACGAGCACGGCGTCGAACCGGGCGGGGCGGCCCGGCGGCGGCTACTGTCCGGCTGCCGCCGCCACGGCCACGACGACGAACATCAGCACGAGCACACCGGCCATGATCCGGTTCCTGGTCTTGGGATCCACACCATCGAGCGTAACCGCCCCGCTCCCGCCCCCAGACGCTGGACCGCTTCAAACACCGCGCTACCGCGCTCGTCCTCAAACGCCGGACGGGCTGAAACGCCCCGGCGGGCCAGCCGAACGACGACGCGCGAGCCGCCAGGCCGGGGCCCGGCCAGGTCGCTCGGGTGTCATGGGTGGGCGGGTGGGAGAGAAACCCGCCGCGGCAGCGGCGGAGAAAGCAAACGACGGCGGGAGAGCCGCCAGGCCGGGGCCGGGCCGGGTCACCGGGGCAGGTACGGGTGGGTGGGAGGCGAGGGCGGCGTCAGCCGCGCAAGGCCCACCCGGCCAAGGGCTCGTAGCGAGGCCGCGCTCCAGGCTCCCCGCCCCGGGGCAGGTGGCTGCGGACCAGCGAAAGCTCCCGCACCTCCCACTCCACCCCCTCGAACCCCGAAAGCCCCTCCACGAAGGGCACCAGATCCGCGGCCCCCCGCGCTCGCGCCAGGGTCAGATGGGGATGGAACCCCCGCCCCGCCTCAGGACCGGCCCCGGCCCGGCGCCCGGCCGCCTCCGCGCGGCCCGCGAGCAGCCGCAGCTCCGCCACGCCCCCGGCCACCCCCGCCCACAGCGCGCGGTCCCCGAACCGCCCGCCCCCGCGCAGCGCGAGCGGGAAGGGCGCGGTGCGCCCGGCCGCCCGCGCGAGCCGGGCGGTGAGGTCGGGCACGACCCTGTCGTCGACCTCGTCGAGGAACGCCAGGGTCAGATGCCACCCGGCCCGCTCCGTCCAGCGCAGCGCGTCCGCCCCGGGCAGCCGCTTCAAGTCGTCCACGCGCCCGGAGAGTTCGGCCACCACCGGCTCCGGGGGCAGCACCGCCACGAAGAGTCTCATGCGGCTAGCCTGCCCTGATGAACAGCGACAGCACAGCTCACTCCGGCCCCATACGCGTACGCGTGGGCACCGCCGCCGACGTCCCCGTCTTCCTCGACCTGCTCGACAGCGCCGCCGAGTGGCTGGTCTCCCGGGGCTACACGAAGCAGTGGGGCACCGAGCCGCTGTCGACGCGGCCGAGGCTCGTGGAGCTCGTGGAGAAGTACGTCGCCGAGGGCACGCCGTGGATCGCCGAGGTGGACGGGGAGCCCGCGGGCATGCTGCTGCTCACCGAGAGGCCCACCGACTACGTGGCCGCGGTCGACGAGCCCGAGCGGTACGTGCACTACCTCGCCACCGGCCGCCGCTTCGCGGGCCTGGGCGTGGGCAGGGCGCTCCTGGCCCACGCCGTGGCCGAGACCCGCGCGCAGGGCGTGTCCCTGCTGCGGGTCGACTGCTACGCGGGCAACGGCGGCAAGCTCGTCGCGTACTACGAGAGCAACGGCTTCGTCCGCACGGAGACGTTCACGGCGAAGGACGGCACCTGGCCGGGCCAGGTCCTGACCATGCGGGTCTGAGCCCCGCCCGGCCCCGGCGGGACCGGGGCCGGGAACCGGCTCAGGCGGCCGGCGCGAGCTCGGCCTCGCGCGGCACGAAGCGGACGTGCTGGCGGCCCCGCCGCAGATCCACCTTCAGGCGCAGGTTCGCCGCGCGGGCCAGTATCAGGCCGACGGCGAGCGCGGCCACCGCGACGACAAGACCGCCGAGCGCGAAGCTCACCCGGACCCCGTACGTGTCGGTGAGCCAGCCGAAGAGCGGCCCGCCGAACGGGGTGCCGCCCACGAACACCATCATGAACAGGCTCATCACGCGCCCCCGCATCTCGGGGTCGGTGGCCATCTGCACCGAGGAGTTCGCGGTGACGTTGACGGTCAGGCCGATCGCGCCGACGGGGACGAGCAGGCCTGCGAAGACGTACGCGTTCGGCACGGCGGCCACGGCGATCAGGGCGACGCCGAAGAGCCCCGCCGTGGCCGTGAGCATCCGCAGCCTGGACGCCGGGCGCCGGGCCGCGAGCAGCGCGCCGATCAGCGAACCGGCCGCCATCAGCGTGGTGAACGCCGCGTACATGCCGGAGCCGCCGTGGAAGACCTCGTCGGCGTACGCGCTCAGCCAGATCGGGAAGTTGAAGCCGAAGGTGCCGATGAACCCGATCAGGACGATCGGCCAGATCAGCTCCGGGTGCTCGCGCACGTGGTTCAGGCCCTCGCGCAGCTGGCCCTTGCCGCGGCGCGGGGCGAGCGGGCTGCGGGTCAGCTCGCCGGTGCGCATGAGCAGCAGACCGGCGATGGGTGCGAGGAAGGACAGGCCGTTCGCCAGGAAGGCGTAGCCGGGCCCGACCGCCGCGGTCACGACGCCCGCGACGGCGGGGCCGATCAGGCGGGCGGACTGGAAGTTGGCCGAGTTCAGGCTGACGGCGTTGCGCACCTGGTCCGGGCCGACCAGCTCGGAGACGAAGGACTGGCGGGTGGGGTTGTCGACGACGGTGACGAGGCCGGTGAAGAAGGCCGTCACATAGACGTGCCAGACCTGGACGTGGCCCGTCAGGGTCATCGCGGCCAGGAACAGGCCGCCGAGGCCCATCGCTCCCTGGGTCACGAAGAGCAGGTTCCGCTTGGCGAACCGGTCGGCGATCACACCGCCGTACAGGCCGAAGAGCAGCATCGGCAGGAACTGCATGGCCGTCGTGATGCCGACGGCGGCGGAGGACCCGGTGAGGCTGAGGACCAGCCAGTCCTGGGTGATGCGGGCCATCCAGGTGCCGGTGTTCGACACGACGGCTCCGGCCGCGAAGAGCCGGTAGTTCCGGATGCGCAGCGAGCTGAACATCGAGTTCTTGGGGTGGGCGGGTTTGTCGAGGGTGGTTGGTGCGGGGGCGGAGTCTGCTCCGGATCCCGTACTCAAAAAGGTTCGCCTCCTTTGGCGGGTCCCGGCCCGGGGGCCCTTGGGAAGGCACGGCCCCCCGGGGGGGGCCGTGCCGGTGGTCATTCGGTCACAGGTGTGCCAGCTTCTCCAGGACGGGCGCGGCGTCGCGGAGCTTCGCCCACTCGTCGTCGTCGAGCTCCTCGGCGATCCGCGCCAGCCACGCGTTCCGCTTTCTGCGGCTCTCCTCGAGCATGGTCTCGGCCTGCTCGGTCTGGGTGACCACCTTCTGACGGCGGTCGTCGGGGTGCGGCTCGAGGCGCACCAGACCCTTGGCTTCGAGGAGCGCGACGATGCGGGTCATCGACGGCGGCTGCACGTGCTCCTTGCGGGCGAGCTCACCCGGGGTGGCGTTGCCACAGCGGGCGAGGGTGCCGAGCACCGACATCTCTGTGGGGCTCAGCGACTCGTCGACCCGCTGGTGCTTGAGTCGACGGGAGAGGCGCATCACGGCGGAGCGCAGTGAGTTCACGGCGGCGGCGTCGTCGCCATGGGAGAGGTCCGGCATGGTCTTTAGAGTAACTCATTACCCAGGCTAAGTACCACCGCGTTTACGCGCGTGGGCGCGAGACCTGCCCAGGGAGCGGGGCACGGAACCCTTTCCTCACCCGAACGAGTGAGCCGGATTCGGAAAGTCACGCATCGCCCGTCCGGGGACGGCGACCCTGGCGTGCATGGGATCGACAGTGCTCAGCCTGCGGATAGACGGTGAGCTGCTCGACCGGCTCCGGAAGCACGCCGCCAAGAGGGGAATGAGCGTCCAGGACTACGTGGTCCGGACGCTCGTCCGTGATGACTTCGACGAACGCTTCAAGTCGTCCGTCGAAGAGACAGAGAGGTTCTACGCCTGAGGCCGCGTACCGCGCCCGGGCTCGGGACCCGGACGCGGTACGCGGCCTCAGGGCTCGCGTCGGTCGACCGCTACGTCAGATCGAGCGCGGGCATCAGGTAGTAGAAGGCGAACACGGCCGAGACCACGTACATGGCCACCGGCACCTCGCGCCCGCGCCCCGCCGCGACCCGCAGGACGGTGAAGGTGATGAAGCCCATGCCGATGCCGTTCGTGATCGAGTAGGTGAACGGCATCATCAGCATCGTCACGAACGCCGGGATCGCGATCGTGTGGTCGCTCCAGTCGATCTGGCCGATCGAGCCGGACAGGATCAGGAAGCCGACCGCGAGCAGCGCGGGCGTGGCCGCCTGCGAGGGCACCATCGTGGCGAGCGGGGTGAGGAAGAGCGCCACCGTGAACAGGCCGCCGGTGACGACGTTGGCGAAGCCGGTGCGGGCCCCCTCGCCGACGCCCGCCGTGGACTCCACGAAGCAGGTGGTGGCCGAGGAGGACGAGGCGCCGCCCGCGGCGACGGCGATGCCGTCGACGAACAGGACCTTGTTGATGCCGGGGAAGTTCCCCTTGTCGTCGGTCAGCTTGGCCTCGTCGCCGACGCCCATGATCGTGCCCATCGCGTCGAAGAAGCACGAGAGCAGCACGGTGAAGACGAAGAGGACGCCGGTGAGGACGCCGACCTTCTCGAAGCCGCCGAACAGGCTGATCTCGCCGACGAGGCCGAAGTCCGGGGTCGCGACCGGGTTGCCGGGCCACTCGGGGGTCGTCAGGCCCCAGGAGGGCACATCGGCGACCGCGTGGATGATCATGGCGAGAGCCGTCATCACGACGATCGAGAGCAGGATCGCGCCCGGCACCTTGCGCACCAGGAGCGCCAGGGTGAGCAGCACGCCGAGGACGAAGACGAGGACCGGCCAGCCGTTGAGGTGGCCGTCGCCGCCGAGCTGGAGCGGCACGGTGGTGTGGGCGGCGTCCGGGATGCGCGAGACGAAGCCCGCGTCGACGAGGCCGATCAGCATGATGAACAGGCCGATGCCGATCGCGATGCCCTTGCGCAGGCCGAGCGGCACCGCGCTCATCACCCGCTCCCGCAGCCCCGTGGCGACGAGCAGCATCACCACGAAGCCCGCGAGCACCACCATGCCCATGGCGTCCGGCCAGGACATGCGGGGCGCGAGCTGGAGCGCCACCACGGTGTTCACGCCGAGCCCGGCCGCGAGCGCGATCGGGACGTTGCCGATGACGCCCATGAGCAGCGTGGTGAACGCGGCCGTGAGCACGGTGGCGGTGACCAGCTGCTTGTTGTCCAGCTGATGGCCGTACATGTCCTTCGCGCTGCCGAGGATGATCGGGTTGAGCACGATGATGTACGCCATCGCGAAGAAGGTGGCGAAGCCGCCGCGCACCTCGCGCGCCAGGGTCGAACCCCGCTCCGTGATCTTGAAGAACCCGTCGAGCCCGCCCTGCGGGGGATTCGGGGGCGGCTGCTTGGCGTCGACCGGAGCGGTGGCCGAGGGGGACATGCGGGACCTCATGACCTCTGTTGAGCGGGATAGGCCTGACTTGCGCGTACTTGTGTCTTCATACGAAAGCAACTGGCCATTAAGAAGCCGTTTCAGTATGAATACATGAGACTGAAATGGCCATCTCCGCGCGTAGAGCCTTGTGGCACAAGGGGTCGCATGGGGTCACAAGGGGGGCCCGGGAGCGTCCTCCGGCCCGCCGGAGGCCCCGTCTAAGCTGAGGGCATGGCGAAGTGGACACCGAAGCACGAGGCACCGGAGCCCCTGGAGGGGCCCGTCGTCGCCACCATCACCGGCGGCACGGTCCTCTGGTTCGTCCTCTTCCTGGTCCAGCTGCCGTTCTACGGCTGGTTCGACGACCACGACGCCACGTGGTGGGTGTGGACCTGCCTCGCGGGCGCGGGCCTCGGCCTGATCGGCATCTGGTACGTGCGGGGGCGCGACGCGGCCATCAAGCGCGCGGAGGCCTCTCGTACGGGCGCAGTACGGGATGCGACCTGAGGGCAGACCCTCTCCTACCGTGGTCGGATCTTTCGGACATTCAAGGGGTGGAGCCCCTGATCCCGCCTTACCGTCGAAGGCATGACGCATATCGACGCGGGCGCCGAGCTCGACCCGGTCCATCCGGTGGCGCCCCCCACGGGGCGCGCCACCGGTCTGACGGCAGCTGAGGTCGCCGAGCGGGTCGCCCGCGGCGAGGTCAACGACGTACCGGTCCGCAGCAGCCGCTCCACCACCGAGATCATCCGCGCCAACGTCTTCACGCGCTTCAACGCGATCATCGGCGTGCTCTGGGTGATCATGCTGTTCGTCGCGCCGATCCAGGACAGCCTCTTCGGCTTCGTGATCGTCGCCAACACCGGCATCGGCATCATCCAGGAGCTGCGCGCCAAGAAGACCCTCGACGGGCTCGCCGTCATAGGCGAGGCCAAGCCGACGGTCCGGCGCGACGGCGTGGCCGCCGAGATCTCCACCTCCGAGATCGTCCTCGGCGACCTGGTGGAGCTGGGGCCCGGCGACAAGATCGCCGTGGACGGCGAGACGGTCGAGTCCGACAGCCTCGAAGTCGACGAGTCCCTGCTGACCGGTGAGGCCGACCCGGTCCTGAAGAAGCCCGGCGACAAGCTCATGTCCGGCTCGTTCGTGGTCGCGGGCGGCGGCGCGTTCACGGCCACCAAGGTGGGCCGCGAGGCCTACGCCGCCCAGCTCGCGGAGGAGGCGAGCCGCTTCACCCTCGTCCACTCCGAGCTGCGCTCCGGCATCTCCACGATCCTCAAGTACGTGACGTGGCTGATGATCCCGACGTCGATCGGCCTGATCATCTCCCAGCTCGTCGTCAAGGACGACAACTTCAAGGAGTCGATCGCGTACACGGTCGGCGGCATCGTCCCGATGATCCCCGAAGGCCTGGTGCTCCTCACCTCCGTCGCCTTCGCCATCGGCGTCATCCGCCTCGGCCGCAAGCAGTGCCTGGTGCAGGAACTCCCGGCCATCGAGGGCCTCGCGCGCGTGGACACCGTCTGCCTCGACAAGACGGGCACGCTCACCGAGGGCGGCATGGACGTCACCGAGCTGCGCCCCCTGAACGGCTCGGACGAGCCCTACGTACGCAAGGTCCTCGGCGCCCTCGGGGAGTCCGACCCGCGCCCCAACGCCTCGCTCCAGGCCATCATCGACGCCTACCCGGCGGGCGAGGAGTGGCGTTGCACCGAGTCGCTGCCGTTCTCCTCCGCCCGCAAGTACAGCGGCGCGAGCTTCAGCGAGGGCGACGGCGAGAGCTCGACCTGGCTGCTCGGCGCGCCGGACGTGCTGCTGCCCGCCGGGGACCCGGCGCTCGACGAGATCGAGCACCTCAACCACCAGGGCCTGCGCGTGCTGCTCCTGGCCCGCGCCGCGGGCGAACTGGACGCCCCGGACCTCGCCGCCGGGGCGCGCCCCACGGCCCTGGTCGTCCTGGAACAGCGCCTGCGGCCCGACGCCGCCGACACCCTGCGCTACTTCGAGGAGCAGAACGTCCAGGCCAAGGTCATCTCCGGTGACAACGCGGTCTCCGTGGGCGCGGTGGCGGGCAAGCTGGGCCTGCCCGGCGCGCAGAACACGGTGGACGCGCGGCAGCTGCCCACGGACCGGGACGAGATGGCCGAGGCCCTGGACGCCAACTCCGTCTTCGGCCGCGTGACCCCGCAGCAGAAGCGGGACATGGTGGGTGCCCTCCAGTCCAAGGGCCACACGGTCGCCATGACGGGCGACGGCGTGAACGACGTCCTGGCCCTCAAGGACGCGGACATCGGCGTGTCCATGGGCTCGGGTTCGGAGGCGACGCGGGCCGTCGCCCAGATCGTCCTGCTCAACAACAGCTTCGCGACGCTGCCTTCAGTGGTGGCCGAGGGCCGCCGCGTCATCGGCAACATCACGCGCGTGGCGACGCTCTTCCTGGTGAAGACGGTCTACTCCGTCGTCATTGCCCTGCTCGTGGTCTGCTCCCAGGTGGAGTACCTGTTCCTGCCGCGCCACCTGACGCTCCTGTCCACGCTGACGATCGGCGTCCCGGCCTTCTTCCTCGCGCTCGCCCCCAACAAGGAACGCGCCAAACCCCACTTCGTCCGCAGGGTCATGCGCTACGCCCTGCCCGGCGGCATCATCGCGGCGCTCGCCACCTTCGCGACGTATCTGCTCGCCCGCCACCACTACGTGGGCGACGGCGCCCGCGAGGCCGAGACCAGCGCGGCCACGCTCACGCTCTTCCTGGTCTCCCTGTGGGTCCTGGCGATCATCGCCCGCCCCTACACCTGGTGGCGGATCTGCCTGGTGGCGGCCATGGGCCTGGGCTTCCTGCTGGTCCTGACCATCCCCTACCTCCAGGACTTCTTCGCCCTGAGGCTGGTGGGCACGACCCTGCCGTGGGCGGCGGTCGCGATCGCGGCGGTCGCGGCGGCGGCGACGGAGTTCGCCTTCCGCTGGATCGACCGCCGCTTCGCGGCGTAGCCGACTACCGCACGTCGACGAAGTCCCCGGCCGCCGTCACGGCCGGGGACGTCCCCGCCCCGCCGAACACGTACCGGAAGGACCCGTCCACGGACGCCTTCACGGTGGTCCTCAGGTTCCCCTTGGCGTCCGACTTCACCGTCTTGAGCGTCTTGTAGGCGCTCGCGCCCTTGGCCTTGAACTGGAGCTTGACCGGCTGGCCTGTGTAGCCCGCGTACGTGCGCTTCTCCCAGTCGGCACGGGTCAGGGCGCCGGAGACGGTGAGGGTCTTGCCCTTCCGCACCGGCTCGGGGGTGGCGTTGACCGTCAGCTTGGCGGCACGCTTGACGCCGACCGTCGTGTACTTGCCCTTGACGACGTGGTTCTCGGCGCTGCCCTTGCCGAGCAGGCCGGCCAGGACCTTCCACTGGCCCGCGGTGCCGTTGCGGAGCCCGCGCGGGTCGGCCACCACGACGACCTTGCAGGTGCCCTTGGTCGCGCTCAGCTTGACGCACTCGGGCTCGACCTGCGGGGCGATGGCGCCGTCGGCGCGCTCCGGGTACGCCTTGCCGTGCCAGACGAGGGCGATGCCCTCCTTGATGCCCTTCGGGTCGGTGCCCGTGACGGTGATCACGAACTTCTTCTTGGAGGTGCCGACCACGAGGTCCTTGCCGCCGTTGACGACGACCTTCGTGATCTTGGTGTTGCCCTTCTGCGAGTCGAAGGCCTGCGCGGCCGGGACGGCGAGGGCGGACAGGACGACGGCGCCGGAGACGGCGGCCGCGGTGGTGGTGCGGATGCGCATGGGGGTGTTTCCTCGGGGTGGGTCGGAGAAGGCGGGGTGCGTCAGCGGACGTCGATGGCGTCGCCCGCGGAGGTGACCGCGGGGGTCGTGGACGTGCCCGCGAAGACGTAGCGGAAGGTGCCGTCGGCAGAGGCCTTCACCGTCGTCTTCAGATTGCCCTTGGCGTCGGACTTCACCGTCTTCACGGTGGAGTACGCGCTGGCGCCCTTCTTCTTGAACTGGAGCTTGACCGGCTGCTGGGTGTAGCCCGCGTATGTGCCGGTGTCCCAGTTGGCGCGGGTCAGGGCGCCCGTGACCGTGATCGTCTTGCCCTTCTTCACGGGCTCCGGGGAGGCGTTCACGGTGAGGCGGGCGTTGCGCTTCAGGCGGGCGTCCGACTTGAGGTACTCCTCGCGGTGCTTGTCGCCG
Source organism: Streptomyces spectabilis (assembly GCF_008704795.1). Classification (NCBI taxonomy): domain Bacteria; kingdom Bacillati; phylum Actinomycetota; class Actinomycetes; order Kitasatosporales; family Streptomycetaceae; genus Streptomyces; species Streptomyces spectabilis. The sequence goes on from NZ_CP023690.1 coordinate 4,547,453, forward strand.
TTGTTGTTGACCGCGGTGGCGTAGACGTTCCAGCGGGTTCCGGCGTGCGCGTTGCGGAGGTCCTGCGGGAAGGCGATGACGGTGTCGCTGCAGGTCTTCGTGGTGGCGTCCACCTCGACGCACTCGGCGTTGTAGACCACGGGCGCGATGACTTCCTTGGACGTGCTGAAGTCCGGGCCGAACCAGAGGAACCCGCTGGCGCCCCGCACACCGGCCGGGTCAGTGGCGGTGACGGAGAGCGTGAACTTCTTCATCTCGGTGGTGCCGATCACGACGTCCTTGCCACCGTTGACGCTGAACTTCGTGATCTTGAGGTCGCCTGCGGCTTCGTCCGCCTGCGCGGCGGGCACGGCGAGCACGGACAGGGCCAGGGCGCCGGACACGGCGGCCACGGTGGCACGGATGCGCATGTGTTTCCCCTGGTGGAGAAGGGGCCCCGTGGTGCGTACGCCGTCACACGGGGCCCAATTGATCTAGGAGTCTGTTGACTCGCGAGATCAGACCCTCATCTTTGGGTAAAGGTTGTACGTTCCGTGGAACCTCACCGGTGGGGTTCAGTCGAACCAGCGGTCGCGCGCCAGCTCCGCGGTCCGCGACGGGTCCTCCAGGAGCGCCGCCACCTCGAAGCGGCGGGGCCACTGCCGGGTAGCCCAGGCCAGGCCCGCGGCGACGCCCTCCACGGTGGCGGCGTGCACCGTGCCGTCGGGGGTGCGGCGCCACTCCAGGTCCACGCCGTCGACGAGCAGCTCCTCGTGCTCGCGGTACGTCGCCGGGGTCGCGGGCCCGAGGAGGACGCGCACGGACTCCGGGACCTCGTGCTCCACGCCGGCGGCCGGGTCGACCCCGGCCCGGACGTGCTCGCTGAGGCGGCGCACCTGGAAGAGGTCCGCCAGGTCGCCCGCCCGGGCCGGGGACACCGGAAGGAGCGGCACGTCGGCGGCGTACGGCAGCAGGTCGGGCGCGTCCGCGACCACCGCGTCGGCGGCGTCGACGACCACGACCTCGCCGCCCACGACCGCGCGCAGCTCGTCGGGCAGCGTCACCCGCTCCGGGTCGAGGTCCGCGAGCGCCCCGTACAGGGTGTGCAGCCGCGCCGCGGAAACGGTCCGCTCGGGGTCGGCGAGCCGGTCGAGGAGTTCGGCCGCGCCGCCCGGCTCCGCGAGCAGCGCGGCCACGGACGTGCGGACGCCGAGGGCCCGCAGGACCTGCTCGTCGTCGAAGCCGGTCGCGTCCGCGGCGTCGTACAGGCCCTCCAGGAGCGGATCGCCGCCCGCGGACCGCAGACCGGCCGGGCGGCGGCCGTCCAGGACGGGGTGGCCGCGCAGCCACCACGCCGTGTACGGGCGCACGCTCTCCGTCGTGCCGTCCGGCAGCAGCACCCGCACCGGCTGGGTGAGCGCGTCCCGCAGCGGCGGCCTGGAGAGCAGCGCGAGCGCGCGCGGCCACTGGTCGTCGTCCACGAGGTCCAGGTCCCGCACCGCCACCAGCTCCGTCGCCACCGGCGGCACCGGCGTGTCCGGCAGCCGGTCGAGCACGTCCTCGCACCACACGTCGACCGCGTCGAGCAGACCCGCGTCGTCGGGCTCGGCGAAGTCCCCGTCGCGGGGTTCGAGCTCGTCCGGGTCGAGGACGACGTCCGTGGCGCGTACGAGGGTGAAGGACGCGAGGACCCCGCAGGCGGCCAGCGGCCGCTCGCCCCACCGCCCGGCGACGTCCGCGTCCACGAAGGCCAGCTCGCCCTCGCGCATGACCTCGGCGAAGTCGCTGCCGGGCAGCACCAGCTCACCGGCGGGCGCCGGCTCGCCGTCCTCGTCGGGCAGCGCGAGCGCGCCGAGCCAGGGCTCGTCGCCGGGCGCGAGGTCGGCGTCGCGGACCAGGGTGAGCACGAGGTCCGCGAGCTCCTCGGCGTCGAGCCCCGCCTCCTCGTCGAGGCCGTCGTACCAGGAGTCGTCGTCGAGCGACGCGGCGACGGCCGCCCGCACCTGAGGCGTCGTCAGGACCGCGCGCGGCGTGGCGGGCAGCGCGCCCAGCTTCTCCAGGAGCGGATGCGCGGCGTCCGCGTGGGCGACCTTCAGGCCGAGCCGGGCGAGCGCCGCGGGCGCGGCCCCCTCGCCGGGCGCGGGCAGCAGGACCTGGCGCGGCCCGATCGTCGTCCGCCCGCTCGCGAGCGGCACGGGAAGGCCCGAGAGCCGGTCGGGGTCGACGCCCGCGAGGGTGTCGTACAGGCGCCGCCACCAGGACGGCTCCCGCTCAAGCCCTGCGAGCCGGTCGACCGCGTCGGTCAGCTCCACCCGGGCCACGCCGAGCGTGCGCAGCTCGCCCCGGCGCTCCAGGCCCGCGGGCAGCAGGCTCGGCAGGACCTCGGCGAGGACCCGTACGGTGTCCGCGCCCGCGCCCTGGACGACCTCCGCGTCGCGCGGCCGCAGCGCCTCGGGGGCCTCGGCCTGCGACCACTCGTCGGCGGGCTCGCGCACCGGCGCGACGGCGGGCGGCAGGAACGCGGTGCGCGGCAGCCGGTCGAGGACGGCCTGCCGCAGCGCGCCGTCCAGCTCGCCCCTGCCGAGCGGCCCCGGCACGAGGCCGATGATCGCCTCCGTCACCGGGCGCCAGGCGGCGAGCAGCTCGGCGTACGCGTCCGCGGCCCGCTCCACCAGGAAGTTTGTGAGCGGCCCCGGCGCGGCGTGGCGGCGGCTGGTGTCCAGCGGGAACGTGCCGATGAGCAGCGCGGGCACGCCGAGCGGCTCGTCGCTGGGGGTCGGCGCGTGCAGCACCGGGCTCGTGCGGGGCGCGAGCGGCGCGCCGTCCTCACCCACCGGCACGGCCCAGGTGAGCTGCCAGTAGGGACGAAGCCGCTCCTCCACGGGACGGTCCGCGAGCAGCCGCGCCTCCAGGTCCCCTGCACGAGTGACGGTGCGCCAGCGCGTCGTGCCGTCCCGGGTGTCCGACACGACCGTGTCCGCGCCGTCCTCGGAACGGCGCAGGACCCGGGTCGTGCCGTCCGGGGTGCGCACGGAGACCTCCGCGAGGCCGGGAAGGGCGAGCAGCAGCGCGTCGTCGACGCCGTCGAGGAGGCGCGCCACCAGGTCCTCGGCCGCGGCGTCCCGCAGCGGCAGGATGACGACCGTGTCGTACCCGTCCGGCGCGCTGCCCTCCGCCGCGAGCGGCAGCCTCAGGAGCGGTACGTGGCCGTCGCGCCGCCGCATCTCGTCGCCGAGGCCGGGGCTGAACCTGGCCGTTTCGGCGGCCAGTTCGCGGGCCTCCGCGAGGGACCAGCGGACGCCGCCGGTGCGGCCCACCACGGCGGGCTCGTCCGACACGGCGAGCACGGCGGCGAAGCCCACGCCGAAACGCCCTGTGGTCCGGCGCCGGGCGTCCCCCTCCCGCTTCGCGGACGCCCGCAGGGTCGCCAGGGACTCCACGCCCGCCGCGTCCAGCGGGGCGCCGCTGTTCGCCGCGGCGAGGACCCCGTCCTGGAGGGTGAGCGCGAGCCGGCCCTCGACGCCCGCGCGGGCGGCCGCGTCCGAGGCGTTCTGCGCGAGCTCGACGACCAGGCGGTCGCGGTAGCCGCCGAGCGCCAGGTCCTCCTCGGCGTTGGCGTCCTCCCGGAACCGGGCCGGACTCGCCGCCCAGGACTCCAGTACGGAGCGGCGCAGACGGGCGGTGCCGAACGGGTCGGTGCCCTCGGTGGCCGGCCGCACGGTCTTGCTCACGGTACGTCGCCCTTCTGTGGCGGGAGACGCCCTTTGCTGGCGGGGGCGCCTTGGACTGTGGGGCCGAACGGTACCGCGCCCTGCGCCCCGAAGGGGCGCGGGGAACTGCGCGACCAGCCACGACCGGCCCGCAGGCGATCCACGGAGGACAGGCCCTCGGCCGGGCACCGGTCCGGAGCCGGAAGGCGGCCCGGCGAGCGACACCGGGGCCGCGCCCCGGGTCTCAGGAACCGTGGAGGCTAGGAGTGGCCCAGGTCCTCGTTCGCCCCGGTGTCCGCGACCGGGACCGAGCCCGAGTCGGGGGCGGGCCGCAGCGGCAGCGCGTCGACCTTCGTCTCGTCCAGGACCGGCGGCGCGGGACGCGACGGCTTCGGCATGACCGCGGCCTCGGAGTGCCCGCCACAGCCGTACGCGAGCGAGACCACGTGGCCGTCCGCGGGACCGAACTCGTTCGCGCACACGCCGAAGGCCTGCCCGAGCGAGCCCCCGATGGGCACCAGGAAGCCGCAGCTCACACAGGACGCGGGCGCGGCCTGCGCCATCGGCGTCTTCGCGCCGTACCCCTCGTCCCAGCGGTCGGCGGAGGTGTGCAGGCCGTACCGGGACAGGACACGCGCGCGGCGCATCCCGAGCTCCTCGGCGAGCGCCGTGAGGGAACCGCGGGCGGGCGCGGCATCGGCGGCGGGGGCGGCGTCGGTGACGTCGGTGAGGGCCGCGTCCTCCACCTCGACGCGCTCGGCCAGCTCCTGCGAGAGGACCGAGTTCGGCGGCGGCGCGTCGTCGCCGGAGTAGCCGGGCTCCAGGCGCAGGTCCTCGGCGTCCGTGGGCAGCAGGTCGCCCGGGCCCATGTCGCCGGGGCGCAGACGCTCGCTCCACGGCACCCACTCGGGCGCGAGCAGCGCGTCCGGGCCCGGCAGCAGCACGGTCTCGTCGAGCGTGACGACCTTCGCGCGGGAGGCGCGGGCCACGGTCACCGCCCAGCGCCAGCCGCGGTAGCCGAGTTCCTTGCACTCGAAGAGGTGCGTGACGACGCGGTCGCCCTCCACGACGACCTCGACATGCTCACCGACCACCCCCGGCGCGGCGGCCTCCTCGGCCGCGGCCCGGGCGAACCCGACGGCCTCGGCGCAGAGGCGGTCGGGGGTACGCGGGGTGCGCTGGGTGCGGCTTCGCGTTGTCGCTGCGCTCACAGGTATCGCTTCTCTCCTACGCCGTCTCACGGGTGCGCCACCCTTACGCGGGGGCACGGACGGAGCGGACCAGGGGGCCGCGTCGACGTCCGCGCCCGACGTCACGGGCGCGCCTACGCCATCCATTCTGCGGGATGGCCATGAGGCGCGCGGCCGAGAGCTTCCGCCGCAGGCGCGTTACGCACGCTACCTGTTCCTGGCCCCTGCGCCCACACCGGCGCCCGCCCCGACCCGCCGACGCGCCCTCCGTCACCCCCGTTCCGCACCGTGATCCACCCCGTCCGGCGGCGGCGCGAGGGGAGGCCGGGTGGAAGAGGTGCCACTAGTCGGGCGCGGAAGGGGGCACTATGACTGGGTGGCTGGCGTCAGGTCGTCGTCGTCCCACGGGCTGAGCTCCCCCCGCCCGGCAAACAGGGCAGCCCGTGCGCTGGCCCGCGCGCTGCACCTGCCGTTCACCGGAACGGCCCGCGGCATCCGCAAGGCGACCCACGCCCACGGAGCGGGCGAGTCCGGCCTCGGCAAGCTGATCGAGCTGCACGCGGTGAACGGCGCGGGCGACGTGCTGATCACCGTCTCGCTCGCCTCCACCGTGTTCTTCTCCGTGCCGACCGACGAGGCCCGCGGCCGCGTCGCGCTGTACCTGGCCATCACCATGGCGCCGTTCACGCTCCTCGCCCCCGTCATCGGCCCCCTCCTGGACCGGCTCCCGCACGGCCGCCGCGCCGCGATGGCGGGGGCGATGCTGGCGCGGGCGCTGCTCGCGCTGATCCTGTCGAGCGCGGTGGCGACCGGCGGCCTGGAGCTGTACCCGGCCGCGCTCGGCGTGCTCGTCGCCTCGAAGGCGTACGGCGTGGTCCGCAGCGCCGTCGTGCCCCGGCTGCTGCCGCCCGCCTTCTCGCTGGTGAAGGCGAACTCCCGGGTGACGTTGAGCGGGCTCCTCGCGACGGGCATCGCCGCGCCCATCGGGGCCGGGCTCCAGGCGGTCGGGGCGCGCTGGCCGCTGTACGCGGCGTGCCTGGTGTTCATCGCCGGGACCGTGCTCTCGTTCACGCTGCCGCGCAAGGTGGACTCGGCGAAGGGCGAGAGCAAGGCGCTGCTCGCGGCGGACGAGGAGCATCTGCACCTGGCGCGCGCCCGGGACCGCGAGGACTCGACCCGCAGGAGCCGCCTGGGCCTGCGGACGGTCGGCCCCGCCGTGACCCACGGCCTGGCCGTCAACGCCGCGCAGCGCGGGCTCTCCGGCTTCCTGATCTTCTTCCTGGCCTTCCTGCTGCGCGAGCACCCCCTCGGCGGGCAGAGCGCGGCGGTGTCGCTCGGCATCGTCGGGGTCGCCGCGGGCACGGGCAACGCGCTCGGCACGGCCGTCGGGGCGTGGCTGAAGGCGCGCGCGCCCGAGCTGATCATCGTGACCGTGGTGGCGGTGGTGCTCGGGGTCGCGGTGTGCGCGGCGCTGTTCTACGGCCCCGTGGGCATCGCCTGCCTCGCGGCCGTCGCGGGCTTCGCGCAGGCCCTGTCGAAGCTGTCCCTGGACGCGCTGATCCAGCGGGACGTGCCGGAGGCGGTGCGCACGTCCGCGTTCGCGCGCGCCGAGACGCTGCTGCAGATGGCCTGGGTGGTGGGCGGCGGCATCGGCATCGCGCTCCCGCTGAACGGGACGCTGGGGCTCTCCGTCGCGGCGGCGATCGTGGCGATCGGCTGGCTGCCGACGGTCCGCGGCCTCCTGGCCGCGGCCCGCCGGGGCGGCAGCCGCCGCGTCCTGGCGTGACCGCCGCCGCCCTCCCTCGCGCCGTCGCTGGTCCGGCTCAAAGAACCGCGCTACCGCGCTTGTCCTCAAACGCCGGACGGGCTGGGTGGTCTCGGCCGAGCCCCGGACGACGGTGTACGGGTGGGCGGGTGGGAAAGGCCGCGTCGGAGGCGGGGCGGCCGGTGAGGGGGCAGGGGCCAGGAGATAGCCTTTCGCCATGACCTCCCTGGTACCCCGCTCAGCGCGCAGCCGCCGCGCCGTCGCCTCCCTCGGCGCCGTCTCCGCAGGACTGCTCGTCCTGTCGGCCTGTGACAAGCCGACGCCGCTGGCCACCGTGACGGTCGGCAGCAAGTCCGTGCACTCCGAGGCGTCCTGCTACAAGGACGGCAAGGAGCTCACGCAGTCCGCCGTACAGGACTGCCTGAAGGACACGAAGGACATCAAGTCCATCACGGTCGACCCCGACGAGAAGGTCCGCTTCGGCGTCGACCCGGAGATCGCCGACAAGGGCTGGACGCTGCTGATGAACGGCCAGCCGCTGACCGAGGCCAGCAAGAAGACGTACGTCGTCATCCCCGGCAGCGTGTTCTTCAACCAGCAGTACGGCGGCGGCGGTTCCTCGACGACCGTCAGCCTGCTCGAGGGCGGCAAGAGCGAGAGCGGCGCGCCGAAGGCCACGGGCCTGTGGTCGTTCAAGCTGAAGAAGGACAAGGACGCCTGACCGGGACCGGGCGGGCCCCACGCGTTCTGGTGGCCACCGCGGTCCCCGCCGAGCGGGACGCGGTGGCCTCCGGCCTGTCCGCGGGAGCGGTGCCCGCGGACGGCGGCGTCGTGTCCGTCGGCCGCGTTGACGTGCTGGCCGTCGGCGTCGGGCCCGCGGCCGCCGCCGCGGGCACCGCGGGCGTGCTCGCCGGTGCCGCCGCGCGCGGCGTGCCGTACGGCCTCGTGGTCTCCGCCGGGATCGGCGGCGGCTTCGTGCCGGACGCGCCCGTGGGCTCGCTGGTCGTCGCCGACGCCGTCACCGCGGCCGACCTGGGGGCCGAGACGGCGGACGGCTTCGTGCCCGTCACCGAGCTGGGCTTCGGCCGGGTCACGTACGAGCCGCCGGACGCCGTCGTACGACGGCTCGCCGCCGTGTCGGGAGCCGCGACGGGCACCGTCCTGACGGTGTCCACGGTCACCGGTTCCGCCGAGCGCGCGGCCGAGCTGCGCGCCCGCCATCCGCGTGCTCTCGCGGAGGCGATGGAGGGCTTCGGCGTCGCCGAGGCGGCCGCCGCGCACGGGCTGCCCGTGTGCGAGGTCCGCGCCGTCTCGAACCCGGTGGGCCCGCGCGACCGGGCCGCCTGGCGCATCGGCGACGCGCTCGCCGCGCTCACCGGGGCGTTCGGGAAGTTCGCGCCCGTACTGGAGAGTTGGAACAGGCATGACTGACACCACCCCCGAGGCGCTGCGCATCGCCTACTCCCCCTGCCCCAACGACACCTTCGTCTTCGACGCCTGGGCGCACGGCCGCGTGCCGGACGCGCCCCCGCTCGACGTGACGTTCGCGGACATCGACATCACCAACGGCATGGCCGAGCGCGGCGAGTTCGACGTCCTCAAGGTGTCGTACGCCGTGCTGCCGTACGTCCTCGACGAGTACGCGCTGCTGCCGTGCGGCGGCGCCCTCGGCCGTGGCTGCGGGCCGCTGGTGCTCACCCGGGAGCCGGGCGTCGACCTCAGCGGCAAGACGGTCGCCGTGCCGAGCGAGAGGTCGACGGCGTACCTGCTGTTCCGGCTGTGGGCCGCGGACGTCCTCGCGGACGGCGTCGGGGAGATCGTCGTGCTGCCCTTCGACCGGATCATGCCCGCCGTGCGGGACGGGAAGGTCGACGCGGGGCTCGTCATCCACGAGGCGCGCTTCACCTACCAGAACTACGGTCTGCACAAGCTCGCCGACATGGGCGAGCACTGGGAGGCCACGACGGGCCTGCCGATCCCGCTCGGCGCGATCATCGCGAAGCGGTCCCTCGGCGACGACGTGCTGCGGGGCCTCGCGGACGCGGCGCGCGCGTCCGTGCGCAGGGCGTGGGACGACCCCGAGGCCTCGCGGCCCTACGTCCTGGAGCACGCCCAGGAGATGGATCCGCGCGTGGCCGACCAGCACATCGGCCTGTACGTCAACGAGTTCACCGCGGACCTGGGCGAGGACGGCTACGCCGCGGTGCGCGGGCTTCTGACCCGCGCCGCCGCCGAGGGCCTGGTACCGCCCCTGGCCCCCGGCGCCCTGACCTTCCCCTGACCCTCGCGGTGCGCCACGCAACGGCGCTCCGCGCCTCGTCCTCAAACGCCGGACGGGCTGAGTACTTGCCGCAACCGGCAGGTTCTAGCCCGTCCGGCGTTTGAGGACGAGCGCGCCAGCGCGATGGCCCCGCGCCCGGGGCCCGGGGTCACACGTCCAGCTGGTCCGCCACCGCGCGCAGCAGGCCCGCGATCTTCGCGCCGGAGGCCTTGTCGGGGTAGCGGCCCTTCTCCAGCATGGGGGTGATGTTCTCCAGGAGAGTGGTGAGGTCCTGGACGATCGAGGCCAGTTCGTCCGGCTTGCGGCGCTGGGCCGCGGCGACCGACGGCGTCGGGTCGAGAAGCGTCACCGAAAGGGCCTGGTCCCCGCGCTGGCCCGCGACCACGCCGAATTCCACGCGCTGGCCGGGCTTGAGTGTGTCGACGCCGTCGGGCAGTACGGAGGAATGCACGAAGACGTCGCCGCCGTCGTCGCGGGAGAGAAAGCCGAAGCCCTTCTCGCTGTTGAACCACTTGACCTTGCCGGTAGGCACGTGAAGTCCTCGTCCTCGTACTAGTCGTCGTATCGGCGGCGCCGCGCCGCCATCGGCGTGGACCCTCCGGTCCCCGTCCGCCGGGCGAAAACGGCTCTGGATAGCACTACAGCGGGTCGCACGACCCGCCGGCACCAAGACTATTGGTCCCGGGGCCGGTGACAAGACGTCCCCGGTTTCTTCCTTCGCGCTGGGAACTACCCTGGTCCGGTGCGTGACAAAACCCAAGCGAATTCCACCGGACCGGGCGACGGCCTCGTACGGATTGGCGCGATCGTTTTCTTCGTCGGCGCCGTGGCCACCCTGGTCACGGTGGCTCCGCTGTTCCTCGGCGGCGACCCTTTCCCACCCGTGGCCTATGCGGTGTGCATGCTGATGGGCGTGGGTTTCCTCATCGCCGGGGCCGGGGTGTTCAGGGGCATCGCCGCGCAGCGGCGTCAGGCCAGGTCAGCGGCGGGCCCATCGGCCACGTGAGCCGCGAGCCAGGCCGGGAACTGGCTCAGATCGTCGAGTACGACGTCGGCGCCCGCCGCGCGCAGTTCGTCTGCGTCGCACGGCCCGGTCGCCACCGCCACGGAGAGCGCGCCCGCCGTACGCGCCCCGCGTACGTCCCCGGTGTGGTCGCCGACGTACACCGACGCCCCGTACTCGTGCAGGGCCTGCGCCTTCCGCTCCGCCCACAGATTGCCGACCACGGCGTCCGCCGCGATGCCGAGGTGCTCGATGTGCAGCTTGGCGTTCGGCTCGTACTTGGCGGTCACGACTATCGCGCGGCCGCCCGCCGCGCGCACCGCGTCGACCGCCGCGCGGGCGCCGGGCAGCGCGGGCGTCGCCGCGATCGCGTATGTGGGATACATCTCACGGTAGAGCTCCGCCGTCGCCGCGACCTCGGTGGCCGGAAACCAGTGGGCCAACTCCTGTTCGAGGGGCGGCCCGAGGCGGGTCACGGCCAGGTCCGCGTCCACGTGGGTACCGGTCCGCTCGGACAGCGCCACGTAACAGGCGTGGATGCCGGGCCGGGAGTCGATCAGGGTCATGTCGAGGTCGAAGCCGACGGTGAGCGTGCCGCCGTCCCGGGTGGTCCGTGCAGTCCGTGAGGTCATGGCGCCCATTGTGCCGGGGCCCCGGAGCCCGGTCGGGGCGGCCGGGCCCCCTTATGCTTCTTAGCCAAGCCTTACCTATCGCCCCCCGAAACGAGCCAGCCGATGCGTGTGAACGCCAGACGCGCCGTCGTGATGACGGCGGCCGTCGTGGCCCTGCTGCTCGCCGTCCTGTTCAGCCTCGCCGTCGGCGCCCGCGCGATCGCGCCGTCCGCCGTCCTCGACGCCCTGCTGCACGGCGGGCACAGCGACGCCGCCGAAGTGGTCCGCGAGATGCGCGTGCCGCGCACGGTCCTCGGCGTCATGGTCGGCGCCGCGCTCGCCGTGGCGGGCACCGCGCTCCAGGGCATCACCCGCAACCCCATCGCCGACCCCGGCATCCTCGGCATCAGCCAGGGCGCGTCGGTGGGCGTGGTCATCGCCATCGCGTACGCGGGCACGCACACGCTCACCGGCTACGTCTGGTACGCCTTCGCGGGCGCCGCCCTCGCGGCCGTCGCCGTCTACGCGATCGCCGCGAGCGGCCGGGGCGGCGCCACCCCCGTCAAACTCGCCCTCGGCGGCGCGGCGATCAACGCGTTGCTCGTCTCCGTCACCACGGGCATCCTCACCACCCGGGCCGCCGCCCTCGACGAGTACCGCTTCTGGCAGGTCGGCGCACTCTCCGGGCGCGAGGCCGCGATCGTCGGGCAGACCTGGCCGTTCCTGCTCGGCGGGCTGCTGCTCGTGCTCGCGGTGGCCCGCGGCCTCGACGCCCTCGCGCTCGGCGAGGACGTGGCCAAGGGGCTCGGCCAGAACGTCGCCCTCGTCCGCGTGGTGGGCGGGCTCGGCGCCACCGTCCTGACCGGCGTCGGCGTCGCCGCCGCCGGGCCCATCGCCTTCATCGGCCTCGCGGTCCCGCACATCGCCCGCGCCCTCATCGGCGGCGACCACCGCTGGGTGCTGCCGCTCGCCGCCCTCCTGGGCCCGGTCATGCTGCTCGTCTCCGACACGGCGGGCCGGATCGTCTTCCCGCCGAGCGAGGTGCCCGCGGGGGTCATGACGGCCTTGATCGGGGTCCCGTTCCTGGTGACCCTGGTCCGCAGGAAGGCGGTGGCGGCATGACGCGGACGTCCGTGGACCGCCGGGCCCCGGCCGCCCCGCGCCGGGTGCGCCCCGCCGGGTACGCCGTGCTCCGGTTCAAGCGCGCCACCTTCCTCGCCCACCGCAGGGCCACCGCCGTCGCCACCGCCCTCGCGCTGCTCCTCGCCGCCGCCTGCCTCGCCTACCTCTGCGTCGGCGAGAGCTACGTCCAGCCCGTAGAGGCCCTCAAGGTCGTCCTCGGCATGCCCTCGCCCGACGAGCTGGTCGTGGGCACGCTCCGCGAGCCGCGGATGACCGTGGGCCTGCTCGTCGGCGCCGCCTTCGGCGTCGCGGGCGCGCTCATCCAGACCGTCGCCCGCAACCCCCTGGCCAGCCCGGACATCATCGGGATCAGCCAGGGCGCGAGCGCCGTGACGGTCGCCGCGATGACGTTCGGGCTCACCTCGTACACGGTCCTGCCGTATCTGTCCGTGGCGGGCGGCGTCGCCGCCGCGCTGCTCGTGTACGCGTTCGCGTGGCGCGGCGGCCTGCACGCGACGCGGTTCGTCCTGATCGGCATCGGCTTCGCGATCGCGCTGCGGTCCGTCACCACGCTTTTCATGACGAAGGGCGACTACCTCGTCGCCCAGCAGGCGCAGATCTGGATGACCGGATCCCTGAACGGCCGTGGCTGGGCCGAGGCCGAACCGCTCGCCCTGACCCTGCTCGTCCTGCTGCCGTTCGTGGCCTGGGCGGCCCGCGCCCAGCGCACCGTGTCCATGGACGACGACACCGCGACGGCGCTCGGCGTGCGGCTCGGCCGGGTGCGCACCGGGCTCGTGCTGCTCGGCGTCGTCCTGGCGTCGGTGGCGACCGGGGCCGCCGGGCCCGTGGACTTCGTGGCCCTGCTCGCCCCGCAGATCGCCCGGCGCCTGACCCGTACCGCGCAGATCCCGCTGGTCTGCTCGGCGCTGCTCGGCGCGCTCGTCGTCGTCCTCGCCGACCTGCTCGCCCGCCGCCTCTTCTCGCCGACGGAGCTGCCGGTGGGCGTGCTCACGGCCGCCGTCGGGGCGCCCTATCTGATCTGGCTGATCGTCCGCAGCCGTTCCGTCCGCAATGGAGGCACCGCGTGACCGCCCCCGCCGGCGCGCGTCTGACCGCGCGCGAGCTGACCCTCGCCTACGAGGACCGTACGGTCGTGCACGCGCTCGACCTCGCCATCCCCGACGGGGCGGTGACCGTCATCGTCGGCCCGAACGCCTGCGGCAAGTCGACGACGCTGCGCGCGCTCGGGCGGCTGCTCAAGCCCAAGGGCGGCGCCGTCCTGCTCGACGGCGACGAGCTCGCGAAGCTGCCGACGCGGCGCATCGCCCAGCGGATCGGGCTGCTTCCGCAGACCCCGGTCGCGCCCGAGGCCATCACGGTCGCGGACCTGGTGGCGCGCGGCCGCCAGCCGCACCAGCGGTGGTGGCAGCAGTGGTCGGACGCCGACGAGCGGGCCGTCACCGAGGCCATGGAGCGCACCGACGTGAGCGCCCTCGCCGAGCGCGCCGTGGACGAGCTGTCGGGCGGGCAGCGGCAGCGCGTGTGGATCGCGATGGCCCTCGCGCAGGAGACGGAACTGCTGCTGCTCGACGAGCCGACGACGTATCTGGACATCTCCCACCAGGTCGAGGTCCTCGACCTGGTGCGGCAGTTGAACCACGACCGGGGCCGGACCGTCGCCGTCGTCCTGCACGATCTGAACCAGGCCGCCCGGTACGCCGACCACCTCGTCGCCATGAAGGAGGGGCGGGTGGTCGCCGAGGGCGCGCCGCGGGACGTCGTCACCGCGGAGCTCGTACGGGACGTCTTCGGCCTGGAGTGCGTGGTCGTCCCCGATCCGGTGACGGGATCGCCCCTCGTGGTGCCGGGCACGCCGTGGCGGCCCCCGGTCCCCGAAGACGGTCCGGCTCCCGAAGACAAGAAGCCTCCCCTCGACGAAAGGCCCTCCTCATGACCCTCAGCTCCCGCCGCCGTGTCCGCACCGCGGGCGCCCTCGCCGTCACCGGCGCGCTCGCGGCCGCGCTCGCCGGATGCGGTTCGTCCGACGACGACAAGGACTCGGGCTCGGGTTCGGGCAGGACGCACGTCGTGAAGACCGCCATGGGCGAGGTCAAGGTGCCCGTGGCGCCCGAGCGGGTCGTCGTGCTCGACACCGCCGAGCTGGACTCCGCGCTCACGCTCGGCGTGAAGCCGGTCGGCGCCACGCACGCCGACGCCGCCACCGGCTTCCCCGGCTACCTTCCCAAGGAGAAGGTCGCGGGCATCAAGGACGTCGGCGAGATGATGAATCCGAACATGGAGGTCATCGCGGGCCTCAAGCCGGACCTGATCCTCACCTCCAAGGTCCGCCACGGCGCGAAGTACGACCAGCTCAAGCAGATCGCGCCGACCGTCATGACGGAGACCACCGGCTACCCCTGGAAGGAGAACTTCCAGGTGCACGCGGACGCGCTCGGCAAGAAGGCGGCGGCGACGAAGACCCTCGCCGCCTACGACGCGCACGTCAAGGAGGTCACGACGGCGCTCGGCGGCCCGGCGAAGGCCAAGGCCACCGAGGTCAACGTGGTGCGCTTCGTCCAGGGCGCCGACATCCGCATCTACGGCGAGCAGTCGTACATCGCCACCCTCCTGAAGGACGTCGGCCTGGGCCGCGCGCCCATCTCCAAGAAGGCCAAGGACGGGTTCTCGTACGACGTGAGCCCCGAGAAGATCGACCTCGCCGACACGGACGTCATCTTCCAGTCGACGTACGGCGATCCGAAGAAGGCCAAGCAGACGCAGACCGTGAACAGCGGCCTGTGGAAGAACATGAAGGCCGTGAAGTCCGGCAACGTCCACGTCGTGAACGACGAGCTGTGGATCCAGGGCATCGGCTACACGGCCGCCGACAAGATCCTGGACGAGATGAAGGCGGCCCTGACGAAGAAGTAGCGGCAAGCCCTTCGGGGCTACTCGGGCTTGCTCCGCTGCGACCTCCACACGAGGAACAGGGCGGAGGCCACGGCCGCCACCCGGACCACCCACGGCCAGGTGTCCTCGACGGCCGCGTTCATCTGCCCCTTGACGATGGGCTCGCCCCACTTGCCCTGCGAGCGGCCCCACAGCCAGGCGATGCCGCCCGCGACGGTGAGCGCGGGCACCGCGATCACCGCGGCCTTCTTCTCGGCCGGGCTGAGCTTGCGCGAGAACCAGGCGACGACCCAACCGCCGCCGAGCGCGAACCAGTTGCCGATCACCGCGCCGACGACGAGCGCGGCGGCGGCGAGCAGCAGGACGGGGTTGCTCAGGGAGCGGACACCGGCGAGCGCGCCGGCCGCCCCGGCGGGGGCCTCCGGGGCGGGGGCCTCCGCCGGGGCGGGCGGGGCGCTCTTCGTCAGGGACGCGAGGGCGCCGAAGCGGCGGCGGCGCGCCGCCTCCGGCGCGGCCGCTTCCTCGCCGCCCCCGTCCCCGTCCCCGTCCTCAGTGTCCCCGGTGGCCTCGGTGTCTTCGGCGTCCTCGGTGTCCTCGGCGTCCTCGGGCTCGTCCTCCTCCCCCTTCTCACCGGGCCCCTTCTTCTCCAGGTCCGCGGTCGGCCGTCGCAGCATCTCGGGGATCTCCACCCCGCCCACGAACCCGTGCAGGGTGTGCGCGCCCCCCTCCGGGACGCGCTCCACCCGCCACCAGTCGGGTTCGAGATCCGGTGCGCTGTCGCCGAGTTCGTCGGTGCCCGCGAGGTGCGGCGGGGCGGGGCGGGGCGGCTCGGGCGCACGGCGCGGGCGCGGCACCTCGCGGCGCGGGCGCTCGGGCCCGGCGTCGGCCGAGGGGGCGGCGGCCGCGGTGACGAGGTCGTCCGGGGAGCCGATGCGGTCCAGGATGCGCCGCACGGCGGCGGGGCTGTCGGCGGCCTTGGCGCGGCGGCGCTCGATCTCGCCCCGGAGTTCGGAGACGAGCCGCATGCGGGCGCCGGACGGCAGCTGGCGTTGCTGCGCGAGGTCGCCGACGCGGCTCAGATAGTCGAAGACGAGCTGGTCGCTCTCGATCCCCACGAAGTTCCCTCCGGGGCTGCGGTGTTGAGGTGGTCCCGGACATCGAAGTTACCGCGTCGCCGCGACCTCGCCGATGACGCCCCCTCAGCTGGGGGTTTCCCGTCAGTCGTCGGCGAGTTCCGCGACGCCCGTGACGCGGTGCAGCGGGTAGGTGCGGACCTCGTCCGCCGTGTGGTCGTACGCGGTGACGAAGCCGCCCTCGACGCGGACGGGGGCGATGACGCGCTGGCTCGCGGCCCCTTCGGCGTTGACGTAGCCGATCCACAGGGTCTCGCCGGTGAGGACGGCCGCCTGCATGGTGGCGAGGGTCTCGGCGGACGTGGTGCGGGGCAGTTCGCCGGTGGCGGCGGGCGCCTCCTTGCGCGGCGCGGTGGACGCGAGGTCCCCCGCGCGGATGGCGCGTACGGCGGCGCCGATGAGCGTGGCGTCGGGCAGCGGCGGCCCGTCCGGGACCGGCTCGGGCGCGGTGCGCGGCGGGGTGCGGTGGCTGTGGGCACGGGTGATCAGGACGTCGCCCTCGGCGCTCTCGGCGGCGGGCGCGAAGCCCATGGCGCGCAGCCCTTCCAGGAGCGTGCCGGGGTCGGCCTGCGCGGCGAGCACGGTGCCCGCGAGGCGCCTGAGGCGCAGCCCCTGGGCCCGTTTGTCCGCGAGGATCTCGTCGAGCACGCCCTCGTCGTCGCACCGCACGTACGCGGAGGCGGCGCCGACGCGCAGATGGCCGTGTCTGCGGGCCACGTCGTCGATGAGGTACGCGAGGGGCTGCGGGACGGGCGTGCGGGAGTGCGCGGCGAGGAACGCGTGCAGGTCGGACGCGCTCTGCCCGGCGTCGAGCGCCCGCCGCACGGAGCCCGGGGTGAACCGGTAGACGGTGGCGCCGCCCTTGGACTCCACGTCGGCGAGCACGGCGAGGGCGTCCGCGAGGGGGCGCTTGAGCGGCCCGGGGGCGACCGCGGTGAGGTCGGCCTGGAGCAGGACGTGGTCGAGGGGTTCGGGCAGGAGCGGGGCGAGGCGGCGGGCGGCCTCGGCACCGGCCGCGGCGCGTTCGGCGGCACTCGTGGCGTCCTGGGCGGCGGACGGCTGCCCGTGGTCCGCGGCGAGGAGCACGCGGCCGTGCGCGGAGAGCGCCCCGCGCCCGGTGACCCCGAGCAGCTCCGCCTCGCTCAGCGTCCACCGGGCCAGGCGGGCGCGCAGCTCGGATGCGCCGCCGCCGGAGGGGCGCTCCCAGCGCAGCCGGTCGAGCACGGACTCCTCGGCGGGCGCGGCGCCTTCGGGCAGGGCGGCCAGGAGGGCCAGGACGCGGTGGCGCACCTCGGGCGCGGCGGAGCGGTCGAGGCCGGGGCCGAGCGCGGACAGGGTGCGGTCCTTGCTGTCGCGTCCGCCGACGAGGCCGGGGGTGCGCGTGGCCTCGTACCAGGCGGAGGCGAGCCGCGCCCAGCGCTCGGCGGCGGGCAGCTCCTGCCAGCTGTCGTAGGCGGGGGTCGCGGCGTAGCGCTCGTCGGCCTCGCCGTCGGCGGCCAGCAGGCCCGCGGCGTAGGCGAGTTCGACCCAGAACGCGGCCTGCGGTTCCGCCACGTCCAGGGCCGCGGCGGTCCGCTTGAGGTCACGGACGCTCAGGCCGCCCGCGCGCAGGACGGCGGGGCCGCCCTCGTCCCAGTCCTTGAGCAGTTCCTCGACGGTGGCGAGCGCGGTGTAGGCCTGTCCTGCCGCCGTCGCGTCCACAACCTGTGGACGGTGTTCGCGCGCGGCCTCCACCGCCGGAGGCGCCGGCTCCAGTACGCGGTGGGCACGGCCCCCGCGCAGGTGAAGGGCGGCCTCCCGGGGCAGCACCACCGTGCCCGGCGCCGTCGGGAGCAGCAGGCCCCGGTCGAGCAGCCAGCGCAGATGGGGCGCCGGGTCGGCGGTGACCTGTCCGTACGGCGGGCCCCACACGAGCCGGGACAGGACCTCGACGGAGTCGGCGGGCGCCCCGTCGAGCAGGTGGGACATCCGCTCCTGGTCGGTGAAGAGCGCCGTGAGGGACTCCACGGCCGACACCGCGTCGTGCGTGGACGCGAGCCCGGCGGCCGCGACCACGCTCTGCACCCGGCCCGGCGACATGCCCGCCGTGGCCTCGGCGACCGTCGGGCCGAGGCCCGTCGGCGAGGGCCGCTGCGGCGTCGGCGCGAGCAGCTCGCGCGCGGTGCGCACCAGGCGGAGCCGGTCCTCCGCGCCCCACACGAGCGCCTGTCGGCGCAGTGTCGTCAGGGCCCGGTCCACCGCTTCGCCGGGCGCGGGCGCGAGCAGATGCGCCAACTCCTCGTACGACGCCGGGTCCGAGGCCACGGCGAGGGCCTCGGCGACCTGCTGCGCGAACCGGTCGAGGCGCTCCAGGGCACGTACCACCGAGGCCCGCGTGCCCGCGCGGGTGGCCAGCTGCGTCAGGTCGTTCGGCACGGGGCTGACGAGGTCGGGCCGGGATCGCAACAGCGCGACGAGCGTCGCGTCGTCGCTCGCCCGGAGGGCTTCCGCAAGGGAACGGGGGGCGTCCGGGGTGCTCATCCTGGCTACGGTAGCGGGTCACCGGCGGGCGCCGGTGTGCCGTGCCGTACGCGCCCCGGCGGGCGGCGGGGGGTGGTGCGCCCCGCGGGGGGCCGGGGCGCCCGACCTCTCACTAGACTGGCTAGAACGTTCTTTCTAGAAAGGTCATGGTTGTTCCGGTGCCCGAGTCCCGCCCGCACGCCCTGTTCTCCTTCGGCACGCTCCTGGACGAGCGCGTCCAGACGACCCTGTTCGGCGGGGCCGTGCCCAGCTCCCCGGCCGCCCTCGCCGGACACACGACCCGGCCCCTGACCATCACCGCCCCGGACGTCATCGCCACCAGCGGCCTGGACGTGCACCTGACCCTGGAGCGGCGCGTCGGCGCCGCGGTGGAGGGCGCCGTGCTGCGCCTGACCGACGCGGACCTCGCGGCGGCCGACGCGTACGAGGTCGACGACTACGTGCGGCGCCGGGTGCGGCTCTCCTCCGGGGAGAGCGCCTGGGCGTATCTGGACGCGCGGCCGCTGCGCCCGGCGGCGCGCATCGTGATCGTCGGCGACAGCATCGCCTACGGCCGCTGCGACCCGTACGGCGGCTGGGCCGGGCACCTGGCGTCCGCCCACATCGCCGCGGACGAGACCGGCCACCGGGTCTTCAACCTGGCCATCCCCGGCAGCACCCTCGCCGACGTCGCCGAGCAGACGCCCGCGCTCCTTCCGCCGCGCCTGCCCGACACCCTCCTGGTCGCCGCGGGCATCAACGACTCCGCCCTGCCCGGCGGCCTCGACCGGCTCGCGCACCACCTCGACGCGCTGGCCGCCGCGGCCCACGCCCACAACGCCCGGCTCGTCGTCGCGGGCCCGACCTGGCTCGACGAGAGCCGGACCGCCGACTACGAAGGCCTGTGCTTCACCGCGGCCCGCGCCCTCGACCTGCGCGAGCGCCTCCGCACCTGGTGCGCCGCGCACCACGCCGACTTCCTCGACCTGTGGGAGCCCCTGCGCGACCGCCCCGACCTCCTCACCGACGGCCTGCACCCGGACCCCGAGGGCCACAAGATCCTCTCCACACATCTGGAGTCTGCGGCACACTGGAGGTTTGGCCGCCCGGCTGATCTCCGGCAGTGATCGCAAGCGAAAGGGCCCGGAACGTGAATGGACCCCTCATCGTCCAGTCGGACAAGACACTCCTGTTGGAGGTCGACCACGAGCGGGCCGACGCGTGCCGTCGTGCCATCGCGTCGTTCGCCGAGCTGGAACGCGCCCCGGAGCACATCCACACGTACCGCGTGACGCCGCTCGGACTGTGGAACGCGCGGGCGGCGGGGCACGACGCCGAGCAGGTCGTGGACGCCCTCGTGGAGTTCTCGCGGTACCCGGTGCCGCACGCGCTGCTCGTCGACGTCGCCGAGACCATGGCCCGCTACGGCCGCCTCACGCTGAGCAAGCACCCGACGCACGGTCTCGTGCTCACGAGCACCGACCGGCCGGTCCTGGAAGAGATCCTGCGGTCGAAGAAGGTCCAGCCGCTCGTGGGCGCCCGCGTCGACCCGGACACGGTCGCCGTGCACCCCTCCGAGCGCGGCCAGATCAAGCAGACGCTGCTCAAGCTGGGCTGGCCCGCCGAGGACCTCGCCGGATACGTCGACGGCGAGGCCCACAAGATCGACCTGAACGAGGACGGCTGGGCGCTGCGCCCCTACCAGCGCCAGGCCGTCGAGGGCTTCTGGCACGGCGGCAGCGGCGTCGTCGTGCTGCCCTGCGGCGCGGGCAAGACCCTGGTGGGCGCGGGCGCCATGGCCGAGGCGAAGGCGACCACGCTGATCCTGGTCACGAACACCGTCTCCGCGCGCCAGTGGAAGCACGAGCTGGTCAAGCGCACCTCCCTCACCGAGGACGAGATCGGCGAGTACAGCGGTACGAAGAAGGAGATCCGGCCCGTCACGATCGCCACGTACCAGGTCCTGACGACCAAGCGGAAGGGCGTCTACCCGCACCTGGAGCTCTTCGACTCCCGTGACTGGGGCCTCATCCTCTACGACGAGGTGCACCTGCTGCCCGCGCCCGTCTTCAAGTTCACCGCCGACCTCCAGGCGCGGCGCAGGCTCGGGCTCACCGCGACCCTGGTCCGCGAGGACGGCCGCGAGTCGGACGTGTTCTCGCTCATCGGGCCCAAGCGCTTCGACGCGCCGTGGAAGGAGATCGAGGCGCAGGGGTACATCGCGCCCGCCGACTGCGTGGAGGTGCGCGTCAACCTCACCGACAGCGAGCGGCTCGCCTACGCCACCGCCGAGGCCGAGGAGAAGTACCGCTTCTGTGCGACGACGGCCACGAAGCGGAAGGTGACGGAGGCGATCGTCCGGAAGTTCGCGGGCCAGCAGATCCTCGTCATCGGCCAGTACATCGACCAGCTCGACGAGCTGGGCGAGCACCTGAACGCGCCGGTCATCAAGGGCGAGACGTCGAACGCGCAGCGCGAGAAGCTCTTCGACGCCTTCCGCGAGGGCGAGATCTCCGTGCTCGTGGTGTCCAAGGTCGCGAACTTCTCCATCGACCTGCCGGAGGCGACCGTCGCCATCCAGGTCTCGGGCACCTTCGGCTCGCGGCAGGAGGAGGCGCAGCGCCTCGGCCGCGTCCTGCGCCCGAAGGCGGACGGCCACCAGGCGCACTTCTACTCCGTGGTCGCCCGCGACACCATCGACCAGGACTTCGCGGCGCACCGCCAGCGGTTCCTCGCGGAGCAGGGGTACGCCTACCGGATCATGGACGCGGAGTCCCTGCTCGCGGAGGACTGAGCCCGTCCGGAGGCCGCGGACGGGCGCGCCGAGGCGATCGACAGGAGCACGAGCGCGTCCGCCGATGCGCTGTCCGGCTCGGCCGCGAAGGTCACCAGGGTCTGCTCCGGCGCGTCCGGCAGCAGCAGCGTCTCCCGGTGCAGGACCAGTTCCCCGGCCATCGGGTGGCGGAGCCGCCAGGTGCCGTGGGAGCTCTCCCGCACCTGGTGCTCCGCCCACAGGCGGCGAAAGTCCTCGCTGCGTACGGAGAGTTCACCGAGGAGCGTGCAGAGGCGGTCGTCGCACGCGTAGCGGCCCAGGTCCAGGCGGAGTGCCACGACCGTGTCGCGCGCCGCCTCCTCCCAGTCCGCGTACAGCTCACGCGCACCGGGGTCGAGGAAGAGCTGCCAGGCCACGTTCCGGCGCGCGGCGGGCAGGGCGTCGAAGTCGGCGAACAGGGCGCGGGCCGGCGGATTCGCGGCGAGGACGTCCAGGCGGGGGCCGACGACGTACGCGGGCACGTCCCCCAGGGCGCGCAGCAGGACCCGGACGCCCTCGCGGACCGGCTCGGGCCGCGCGGTGCGGCCGGAACCGGCGGCTCCGCGCAGGGCGCGCACGAGGTTGCCGAGGTGCGCGCGCTCGGCCTCGTCGAGCCGCAGCACCCTGGCGACGGCGTCGAGCACGCCGTCCGACACGTTCTGGGTCCGGCCCTGCTCCAGGCGCGTGTAGTAGTCCACGCTGACCCCGGCGAGCTCCGCCAGTTCCTCCCGGCGCAGCCCGGGGACGCGGCGGCGGCCGCTGAACGGGCGGACGCCGAGGTCCTCCGGGCGCAGCCGCGCCCGGCGCGACTTCAGGAAGCTGGCGAGTTCGGCGCGGAAGTCCATGGCCTCATTGTCCTCGCCCCCCGCCAGCCTGGTTCTGCCGGACCCAGGGTCGAACGGAGCCCTGGGTGAGGTGGCCGGACGGCGGCAGAGTCGGAGCCACCGGGCACCACCCGGCCCGCCGGGGGCCGGGGCCCCGCCCACCGACTCCTGGAGCCTGCCATGACCACGACCACCACGGACCGCGTCGGCCCCGCCGCCTCCGCCCTTCCCCTGACCGGCCGGGTGGCGGTCGTCACCGGCGCCTCCAGCGGCATCGGCGCGGCCACCGCGCGGCTGCTCGCCGCACGGGGCGCCCGGGTCGCCCTGCTCGCCCGGCGCGCCGACCGCCTCGCCGGTCACGTCGCCGCGATCGAGGCGGCGGGCGGCACGGCGTTCGCCGTCCCGGCGGACGTCACAGAGCCGGACGCGGTCACGGCGGCCGCCGACCGCGTCCGCGAGCGGTACGGCCGGGTCGATCTCCTCGTCAACAACGCGGGCCTCGCCCTGCCGGACCTGCTCGGCCAGGGCGGCGCCAACTGGCGGCGCATGATCGAGGTGAACGTCAACGGCGCCTTCGCCGTCACCGAGGCGTTCGTCCCCGACCTGGTCGCGGCGGCGGCCGAGCGCGACCACGCGGACCTGGTCACCATCTCCTCCGCGGCCGCGACGTCCGTCCTGCCGGGCTTCGGCGGCTACGCCGCGTCGAAGGCCGCCGTGAGCCACCTGCTGCGCAACCTCCGCGCGGAGCTGAGCCCCAAGGACGTACGCGTCACGACCATCGAGCCGGGCACCGTCGACACCGAACTGCGCGATCACCTCGGCGACCCCGAGCTGACGGCCGCCGTCCAGGGGTTCGTGGACTCCCTCGGACAGCTCCCCACGGGCACCGACGTGGCCGAACTGATCGCCTTCGCCGTCACCCGCCCCCGCCATGTGAACCTGCCGCTGCTCACCCTCCTGCCGACGCGCGAGGCGTGAGCCCGGCCAAGGGGGGTCAGCGGCGGCGGACGCCTGCTTCCTCGGCGTACTCGCCGAGGACGACGACGCCGACGACGGCGCCCACGAAGACCTTCGCGGCGCGCAGGGCGTCGCCGACGCGGTGCGGCCGGTGGGCATCGGAGACGGCGGTCGCGCCGTCGGCGCGGCGGAGGCCGGCCGGGGCCGTCGGGGCGGACAGGGACGCGGGGGTGATGACTGCGCTGCTCATGTCTCCATGGTCGGATCCCGGGCGTCCGCGCACATCGGCCTGCGGGTCCAACCGCCCGTGTCCGCCGTAGGACTCCGGGACCGGGCGCTCTACGCCTTCGGACGGACGGCGACCCTGAGGCCCTTCTCAGGGATGACTCGGGGTTCGGCTTCCGGACCAGGGACAGGGCGGGGGGACGACGGAACGGCCGGGAAAATCGTTGGTGCCGCCACGGGCGGCTCACCTAGGATGCCTCTTTCCTCGCGACACCCCCGCCTCCCGCCACGGAGCGCCGCCGCCCGGTCGGAAACCGGCGGCCCTGAGTCACGCACCGAGAACGTCCGTACCCGGAGGCAGCCCCGTGAACGCCGTATCCGCCGACCCCCTCGCCCGCGAGCGGGCCCATCTGACCTCGTCCCGCGCCGCGCTGCGCGCCATGCGGGAGGACGTCGAGGCCCTGGACATCCGCGACGTCACCGCGAACTGGGTCAACGCCGAAGTCCTCCAGGGGCAGATCGACGACCGGATCAAGGCCCTCGCGGACCTCGCGCACACGCCGCTGTTCTTCGGCCGGCTCGACTACGCGCACGCGCCGGGCGCCGAGGAGGCGGAGGGCGCCGAGGGCGAGCGGTTCTACATCGGACGGCGGCACGTGCACGACGCCGCGGGCGACCCCATGGTCATCGACTGGCGCGCGCCCGTCTCGCAGCCGTTCTACCGGGCGTCCAAGAAGGACCCGATGGACGTCACGCTGCGCCGCCGGTTCGGGTACACCGGCGGCGACCTGACCGCGTACGAGGACGAGCACCTCACCGACGCGACGGAGGCCGAGCAGGTCAGCAAGCTGCTCCAGCAGGAGATCGAGCGGCCGCGCGTGGGCCCCATGCGCGACATCGTGGCGACGATCCAGCCGGAGCAGGACGAGATCGTCCGCAGCGGGCTCGCCGGTTCGGTGTGCGTGCAGGGCGGCCCCGGCACCGGGAAGACGGCCGTCGGCCTGCACCGCGTCGCGTACCTCCTCTACGCCCACCGCGAGCGGCTCGCCCGCACGGGCACCCTCGTCATCGGGCCGAACCGCTCCTTCCTGCACTACATCGAGCAGGTCCTGCCCGCCCTCGGCGAGTTGGAGGTGAAGCAGGCCACGGTCGACGACCTGGTGGCGCACGTGGAGGTGCGGGGCACGGACGACGCGGCCGCCGCCCTCGTCAAGGGCGACGCCCGCATGGCCGAGGTGCTGCGGCGGGCGGTGCGCTCGCACGTCACGCCGCCCACCGAAGGCGTCGTGGTCGTGCGCGGTTCCCGGCGCTGGCGCGTACCGTCGTACGAACTCGACGACATCGTGCGGGAGTTGCAGGCCCGCGACATGCGCTACGGCGCCGCGCGCGAGGCGCTGCCGCAGCGGATCGCGCACGCCGTGCTCGTCCAGATGGAGCGGTCGGGGGAGGCGCCCGACGACCGCGTGCAGGACGCGGTGGCCCGCAACGCGGCGGTGAAGGCCGCGGTCAAGGCGGTCTGGCCGCCGGTCGACCCGGCGAAGCTGGTGCACCGGCTGCTCTCCGACGCGGAGTTCCTCGCCGCGCACGCCGAGGGCGTCCTGACCGACGAGGAGCAGAAGACGGTCCTGTGGGCGAAGCCCGCGCGGACGCCGAAGAGCACCAAGTGGTCCGCCGCGGACGCGGTGTTGATCGACGAGGCGCACGACCTCGTCACCCGCACCCACTCCCTCGGCCACGTCGTGCTCGACGAGGCGCAGGACCTGTCGCCCATGCAGTACCGCGCGGTGGGGCGCCGCTGCACGACCGGCTCGGTCACCGTCCTCGGCGACCTGGCGCAGGGCACCACGCCGTGGGCGACGCCGACCTGGGCCGAGGCGCTCGGGCACCTGGGCAAGGAGGAGGCGGTGGTGGAGGAGCTGACCGCCGGTTTCCGCGTGCCGCGCGAGGTCATCGCGTACGCGTCGCGGCTGCTGCCCGCGATCGCGCCGGGCCTGACCGAGGTGGCGTCGGTGCGCGAGTCGCCCGGTTCGCTCGCGGTGCGCGAGGTCGGGCCCGGCGGCCTGGACGCGGCGGTGCTCGACGCCTGCGCCGAGTCGCTGCGGCGCGAGGGGTCGATCGGGCTCATCGCGGCGGACGCGCGGGTGCCCGCGCTCGCCGCGGCCCTGGACGCGGCGGGCGTCCCGTACCTCTCCCCCGGTGAGGAGACCACCGCCGAGGCCCGCCTCACCCTCGTGCCCGCCTCGCTCGCCAAGGGCCTGGAGTACGACTACGTGGTCCTGGACGAGCCCGCCGCCGTGGTGGACGGCGAGCCCGACGAACGCACCGGCCTGCGGCGCCTGTACGTGGCCCTGACCCGAGCGGTCTCAGGCCTCACGGTCCTCCACTCGGCCCCACTGCCCCCGGCGCTGGCCTGACCCGCCGGGCCCGGCCCGGGCCCCTGCCGTCCGCCCGTTCTTCCGCGCGCGCAGCGACGCACGACGCCGCCGCGCCGCGGCGGGTGTCTCCCACCCACCCACCCGTCACTCGGCGGCCTTGCCGGGCACGGCCGCCCGCGCTGGGTCGCCGGGGTGGTCATGGGCGGGTGGGCGGGAAAGCATCCGCCGCGGAGCGGCGGCGCCGTGGGGGGCGGCCCGCACCCGAAAACGGCTCAGGCGTCGACGGCCCCGCGCCACGTGGCCACGGCTTCGGCCGAGAGGGCCCGGCCCCACCCGTGGGGCCTGGCGGCGCCGCCGATGTGGAAGGCGTCGAGCCCAGCCGCCTTCAGCCGCGCGAGGTGTTCGAGGCGGAGCCCGCCGCCGACGAGCAGCCGCGGCTCGTAGCCGGGCTCCCCGGACCGCGCGGCCTCGCCCACGAGGGTGGGCAGCCCCTCGTCGACCCCGCCCGCGGCCCCCGCCGTGAGATACGTGTCGAGCCCGGGCAGCTCCGCGAGCTGCTTGCGCAGGGCGTCCCGGTCGGCGGCCCGGTCGATGGCGCGGTGGAAGGTCCAGCGGCAGCCGTCGAGCGCGTCGACGATGGCCTCGACGGCGGCCAGGTCGGGCCCGCCCGCCTCGTCGAGGAAGCCGAGGACGAACTCGTCGGCGCCCTCGGCGCGCAGCTCGCGCGCACTGCGCACCAGCTCGCTGACGTCACCCGCGGCGAAGCCGTCGGCGACGCGCAGCATCACGCGCAGGGGGATGTCCACGGCGGCCCGGATCGCGGCGAAGTCCGCGCGGGACGGCGTGAGGCCGTCGGCGGCCATGTCGGTGACCAGTTCCAGCCGGTCCGCACCTCCGGCCTGGGCGGCGATCGCGTCCTCGGCGTCGAGGGCGATCACCTCCAGGAGTGCGCGCTTGCTCATGGGTGCCTTCCTTCGGGCCTTCTGCGGAGCCGACGTCGTATCGGCGGCCGCACCACAGAAACACAGGTCTAGTCCAATTACCAGGGTACGCGCAGATCACCCCGGCGCGCAGGGAGGACGCACCGGGGTGATCAAGCCAGAAGGGCTCGGATACCTCAGCTCAGTGGCTGGAAACCGCGCAGCCGCAGGCTGTTGCCGACCACGAACACCGAGGAGAAGGCCATGGCCGCACCCGCGATCATCGGGTTGAGCAGCCCCGCGGCGGCCAGCGGAAGCGCCGCCACATTGTAGGCGAAGGCCCAGAAGAGGTTGGACTTGATGGTGCCGAGGGTCTTGCGCGAGAGCCGGATCGCGTCGGCGGCGGCGCGCAGGTCACCGCGGACGAGGGTCAGGTCGCCCGCCTCGATCGCGGCGTCCGTGCCGGTGCCCATCGCGAGCCCCAGGTCGGCCTGGGCGAGGGCGGCCGCGTCGTTGACGCCGTCGCCGACCATGGCCACCGAACGCCCTTCGCCCTGGAGCCGCTTGACGACGTCGACCTTGTCCTGGGGCAGGACCTCGGCGATGACGTGCTCGGGCGCGATGCCCACCTCGGCGGCCACGGACGCGGCCACGGCCTTGTTGTCACCGGTCAGGAGGATCGGGGTGAGGCCGAGGTCGCGCAGTCGCCGAACGGCCTCGGCGCTGGTCTCCTTCACCGCGTCGGCCACTTCGAGCACGGCCCGCGCCTCGCCGTCCCAGGCGACGGCGATGGCGGTGCGGCCCGCCGCCTCGGCCTCGTCCTTGGCCTTCTTCAGGCCCTCGGGCAGGGGGATCACCCACTCGGCGAGCAGCTGCTCACGCCCCACGAGCACCGCATGCCCCTCGATGACGCCCTGCACACCGAGCCCGGGGACGTTCGCGAAGTCCTCGGGCGTGGGCAGCGCGCCCACCTTCGCGGCCGCCCCGGCGGCCACGGCCTGCGCGATCGGGTGCTCGGAAGCGTGCTCCAGGGCGCCCGCGAGCCGCAGCACGTCCGTCTCGTCGGTGCCGTCGGCGACGACCGTGCCGAGCAGGGTCATCTTGCCGGTGGTGACGGTGCCGGTCTTGTCCAGGACGATCGTGTCGACGCGCTTCGTGGACTCCAGGACCTCGGGGCCCTTGATGAGGATGCCGAGCTGGGCGCCGCGTCCGGTGCCGACCATGAGCGCGGTCGGGGTGGCGAGCCCGAGGGCGCACGGGCAGGCGATGATCAGGACGGCCACGGCGGCCGTGAACGCGGCGGTCAGACCCGCCCCGTTGCCGAGCCAGAAGCCGAGCGTGGCCACGGCGAGCGCGATGACGACGGGGACGAAGACCCCGGAGATGCGGTCGGCCAGGCGCTGCGCGGCGGCCTTGCCGTTCTGGGCGTCCTCGACGAGCCGGGCCATGCGGGCCAGCTGGGTGTCGGCGCCCACGCGGGTCGCCTCGACCACGAGCCGCCCGCCGACGTTCAGGGTCGCGCCGGTGACGGCGTCGCCCTCGCCGACCTCCACGGGCACGGACTCGCCGGTCAGCATGGAGGCGTCCACGGCGGAGGCCCCCTCGACGACGCGCCCGTCGGTGGCGATCTTCTCCCCGGGCCGCACCAGGAACCGGTCCCCGGTCATCAACTCACTGACTAGAACGTTCTTTTCAGTGCCATGACGAAGTACCGTGACGTCCTTGGCGCCCAGCTCCAGCAGCGCGCGCAGCGCCGCGCCCGCCTTCCGCTTCGAGCGGGCCTCGAAGTACCGCCCGGCGAGGATGAACGCGGTGACACCGGCCGCGGCCTCCAGATAGATGTTCCCGGCGCCGTCGGTGCGCGCGATGGTCAGCTCGAAGGCGTGCGTCATGCCCGGCTCCCCTGCCGAGCCGAAGAACAGCGCCCACAGCGACCACAGGAACGCCGCAGACGTACCGACCGAGATCAGCGTGTCCATCGTGGCCGCGCCGTGCCGCGCGTTGGTGACCGCCGCCCGGTGGAAGGGCCAGGCGGCGTACGTCACCACGGGCGCGGCCAGGGTCAGGGACAGCCACTGCCAGTACTCGAACTGGAGCGCGGGGACCATCGCCATCGCGATGACGGGCACGGACAGGAGCACGGCGGTGACGAGGCGCTGCCGCAGCGGCCGCAGCTCGGCACCCTCGCCCTCACCGTCCGCTTCTCCCCCGCCCCCCTTCTCCGCGCGGGGCGGCGCGGGTTCCTGGGCGGTGTACCCGGTGGCCTCCACGGTGGCGATCAGATCCGCGACGGCGACGCCGTCGCCCTCGAAGCTCACCTTCGCCTTCTCCGTGGCGTAGTTGACGGTCGCCTCGACGCCGTCCATGCGGTTCAGCTTCTTCTCGATGCGGGCCGCGCAGGAGGCGCAGGTCATGCCGCCGATGGAGAGTTCTACCTGCGTAGTGGACATGCCCTCTGCTCCTCACGCCGCGATCCGGTATGCCTGTCAACGAGGATCATTTATACCCCCAGGGGGTATCGAACGCAAGGGAGGCCCGCGCTTGACTTCATACCCCCCAGGGGTATCGTCAACGGCATACATTCCCCTCACGAGGAGCCGCCGCCATGAACACCGGACTCAAAATCACCGCCTTCGCAGCAGCCGTCGCGGCGACGTTCGGCACCACGTACGCCGTGGGCGCGAGCGTGGACACGGTGGGCGAGCCGGTCGCCCACAGCGAGGAACACGGCGCGCGGGACCGGGGCGGGCGCGGGGACCACACCCCCGGCGGCCTCCAGATCGCGGCCGACGGCTACGCCCTCGACCTGCGGACCCCGCGCGCCGAGGCGGGCGACCGCACCGACCTGCACTTCAGGATCCTGAAGTCGGACTCGGGCCGGGCCGTGACCGCGTACGCGCGGGACCACGGCAAGGAGCTGCACCTGATCGTCGCCTCACGCGACCTGACGACGTACCGCCATCTGCACCCCACCCGGTCCGCCGACGGCACCTGGTCGGTCCCGGCGACCCTGCCCAAGGCCGG
This sequence comes from Streptomyces spectabilis, assembly GCF_008704795.1. Classification (NCBI taxonomy): domain Bacteria; kingdom Bacillati; phylum Actinomycetota; class Actinomycetes; order Kitasatosporales; family Streptomycetaceae; genus Streptomyces; species Streptomyces spectabilis. The sequence continues at coordinate 4,576,796 of NZ_CP023690.1, forward strand.
GGACTACCGCGTCTTCGCGGACTTCAGGCCCGAGCGGGCGAAGGAGAAGGTGACCCTGGGCGCGGACCTGGCGGTGACGGGCGCGTACGCCCCCGCGCCCACGCTCGCGCCCGCCGCCACGGCGAAGCTCCCGGGCGGTTACGAGGTGCGCCTGGACGGCGCCCTGATGCCCGGCGAGCCGGGCGAACTGACCCTGCGCGTCACGCGCCGGGGCAAGCCCGTCACCGACCTCCAGCCGTATCTGGGCGCGTACGGCCACCTGGTCGCGCTGCGCTCCGGAGACCTGGCCTACCTCCACGTTCACCCGGGCGGTGAACCCGGCGACGCCGGGACGGAGCCGGGCCCCGAGGTCTCCTTCACGGCGACGGCACCGAGCGCGGGCACGTACCGGCTGTTCCTGGACTTCCGGCACGAGGGAAAGGTGCGGACGGCGCCCTTCACCCTGCGGGTGGGCGAGGGCGGGGGCGCCGCGCACGAGACGCCCACCGACGGCGGCAGCCACGGCCACTGACGGCCTGAGGCTCAGCCGAAGATGGTCAGCTCGTCCTCCGTCGCGCCCGCCAGCTCGAACGGGGTGTTGCCCAGCGGGCGGCCCGCGTAGAGCCGCACCAGCGTCGGCGCGTCGCCGATGTACCGCGCGGGCGGGCGGCGGCCGTCGTTCACGCCGAGGATCAGCGGCTCGTCCAGACCGTCGACGTCGGCGTGCAGCGGAAGCGCCGAGCGCTGCCTGCTGAACTCCGCGAGCAGCGGAAGCGCGTCCCCGAGTCCCGCGCCCCCGTAGGCGCCGGGAAGGTCCCACGCGTCCCGTACGTCACCCGCGTGCACCCACTCGCCGAGCGCGACCCCGTCGAACAGGCCCTTGGACGCGGCGATGGCGGCGCCCGCGTTCGTCATGCCGTGCTCCAGCTCGTCCACGATGCGCGAGACGGGCCAGTCCGCGCGCTCGGCGATGTCCCGGTCGTTGCCCTCGGCGGTGAACACGCCCTCCTCGAACCGGCTCTCGACCACGCGGGTCAGCGCGGCGGCGCAGTGGGCGAGCACGTGGCGGACCGTCCAGCCCGGGCAGCAGGTGGGCGCGGCGAAGGCGGAGGGGTCCGCGGTGCGCAGGAGGGGGATGAGGGCGTCTCGTTCGGTACGCAGGAGTCGGCCGGGGCGGTCGGATTCCAACGCCGCGCCGGGCGTTGAGGGCTCGCTCGTCATGCCGGCCACCCAACCGCCCCGGGCGCCGCTTGGCAACGCCCCACCCCTGGCCTCTCCCCCACCCACCCGCCCTCCCCACACCCTCCGACCAAGCCCTTCCCCCACCCACCGGCCCGGCTTTTCCCCTCCACCCGCCCATCGGCCTCCGGCCTCGCCCACACCCACCGGACCGGCTTTCCCCCACCCGCCCGCCCATCGGCCTCCGGCCTCGTCCTCAAACGCCGGACGGGCTGGATTCCGCCCCGGGCACCGCCGGAACAGCCGAACTCCACCGGGCCCTTGCCGCCAGGCAGGAACGGGCAGTCCCACCCACCCGCCCCCACCATGGCGTAGCCACGAGCCCGCGCCGCAGCAGCGGCGAAGCAACCGGCCGCCGGCCCCCGAACTGCCAGGCCGAGCCCCGGCCAGAAAGCCGAAACGGCACGGGCAGTCCCACCCACCCACCCCCACCACGACGCGGAACGGAAGCCCCACACCACAGCAGCGGCGGGCCAACCGGACAACGGCCCGCGAGCCGCCAGACCGGGGCCCGACCAGAAAGCCGGGGTTGCACGGGCAGCCCCACCCACCCCACGCCAAGCACCAGCAGGCCAACCAGACCACAGCCCACAAACCGCCAGACCGAGGCCCGACCAGAAAACCGACATGGCACGGGCAGTCCCACCCACCCGCCCCCACCACGGCAGCAGCGACGGGCCAGCCGAACGACGGGCATCGAGCCGCTAGGCCCGGGGCCAGCACCGGGAAGCTGGGGTGGCACGGTGGGTGGAGAAACCGCCGCGGCAGCGGCGGGCAGACGCACGACGGGCCGCGAGCCGCCAGGTCGGGGTCCGGCCGGGAAGCCGGGGTGGCACGGGTGGGGGGTGGGAGAGATCCCGCCGCGGCAGCGGCGGGGCGGCCGGACGACGAGCCGCGAGCCGCCAGGTCGGGGCCAGACCGGGAAGCCGGGGTGGCACGGGTGGGTGGGTGGGAAACCCGCCGCGGCAGCGGTGGGCAGACGCACGACGGGCCGGGAGCCGCCAGGTCGGGGCCAGACCGGGAAGCTGGGGTGACACGGGCGGGCGGGTGGGAGAGATCCCGCCGCGGTAGCGGTGGGGCGGCCGGACGACGGGCCGGGAGCCGCCAGGTCGGGGCCGGGCCGGAGAGTTGGGCAGGCACGGGTGGGCGGGTGGGAGGGGCCGCCACGGGCGCGGCGGGGCGGGAGCCGCCAGGGCGGGGCCCAGCCAGGAAGCCGCGCGGGTACGGGTGGGGGGTGGGAGAGGCCGCCCCCGGCCGAGGCGGGGCCAAGCCATGGAGCCGCGTAGGGTCGGAGGTATGGCCGACCCGCGTGAAGAGCTCCGCACCCGCTGGCAAACCACCCTCACCACAGCCCGCCACAAACCCAACCCCCCGCCCCCCGGGCCCTACGCGGACAACCTCCTCACCCGCTGGTCGGAGCCACACCGCCGCTACCACACGACCACCCACCTCACCGCCGTGCTCGACCACATCGACACCCTGGAACAGCACGCGGACGCCCCGCACTTGGTGCGGCTGGCGGCCTGGTTCCACGACGCCGTGTACGCCCCGGACCGCTCGGAGAACGAGGAGCGCAGCGCCCGCCTGGCCGAGCGGGCCCTGCCGGAGGCGGGGCTCACGGACGAGGACACGGCGGAGGTGGCCCGCCTGGTCCGGCTGACCGTCACGCACGACCCGGCCGACGGGGACCGCGACGGCGAGGTCCTGTGCGACGCGGACCTGGCGATCCTGGCCGCGCCCCCGGACGCGTACGCGGCGTACGCGGCGGCGGTCCGCGAGGAGTACGCCTTCGTGCCGGACGAGGCGTTCCGCCAGGGCCGCGCGGACGTGCTGCGCCAACTCCTGGCGCTGCCGCGCCTGTTCCGCACCCCGCACGGGGCCGCGCACTGGGAGGCCCCGGCGCGCGAAAACCTCTCGGCCGAGCTGGCACTGCTCACGTAGCCTCACGGCCATGCTGACGATGGGCGCGGACGAGATCGACGAGGCGGTGGCACACGCGTGCGGGGCGCTGCGCGCGGTGGCGACGGCGGAGTACGACTGGACGCGCCCCGCGGGCGGCCTGGAGTGGAGCTGCCTGGCGACGGCGGAGCACGTCGTGAGCGACTTCACGGCGTACGCCGCACAGCTGACGGGCCGCACGAAGGACTCGTACATCCCCCTCGACATCCGGCTCGAAGAGGGCACGGACCCCGCGGCGGCGGTGCACGCGATCGAGGCGTCGGCCGGCCTGCTCGCGGCGGTGGTGCGCACGACGCCGAAGGACGTGCGCGGCTACCACCCATTCCCGTACGGCAGCGCGGACGCGCGCGGCTTCGCGGCGATGGGCATCGTGGAGCTGCTGCTGCACACGTACGACGTGCTGAGCGCGTTCGAGGTGGCGTACGAGCCCCCGGAACGGCTCTGCGAGGCGCTGCTTGCCTGGCAGTTCCCGCATGTGCCGCCTGCCAGGGACGGCGCCTCGCAGTGGCGGACGCTGCTGTGGGCGACAGGGCGCGGCACCCTGCCGGGGCGGTCACGGCCGGAGCGCTGGCGGTGGCACAACCAGATCCATCTGCCCGCGGAGCGCGTGGCGCTCCTGGAGGTGGCGCCCCCGGCGCTCGCCGACCTCGCCGCGGGCGGCACCGGCGGCTTCGACTGGATCGAGGGCGGCCCGTGCGAGGGCACCCGGATCGGCGCCGGGATGATCGCGAAGGCGTACGCGGCGGGCACGCACCGCCCCGAGTGGGGTTCGTACGCGATCCGGCGGACCGCCGACGGGCTCGCGGTCGGCGCCATGGGCTTCCACGGCGCCCCCGACCACGAGGGCTGGGCGGAGGTCGGCTACGACCTGGCCCCCGCGGCCCGCGGCAACGGCTACGCCACGGAAGCGCTGCGCGCGCTCGCGACGTGGGCCCTGGCCCTGCCCGGGGTCCGGGGCATCCGCGCGGTGGTCGACGAGGGCAACGCGGCCTCGGAGGCGGTCCTCACCCGAGCGGGCTTCCAGCGGGACGCGGACCGGGAGAACCAACGGACCTACACGTTGTCAGCCCACCCAGCCCACCCCGGCGAACCGTCCAGCCCGTCCGACGTTTGAGGCCGAGGCGCGCAGCGCCGACGAGGGCAGCAGCGCCGCCACGGGCAACGGGGCCGACACGGGCAGCAGTGCCTAGCCCACGGCCCCCTTGCGCCGCCGGAGCCCGGCCTCCGTGAGCCTCCGCACCAGCTCCTTCGACCCCACCTCCACGGCCCCCGCCGCCACCGCGTCCGCGTACCGGTGCGCGGGAATGTCGTAGTGGTCGCGCTCGAAGGCCCGCTCCGGCGCCCCGATCCGCGCGGCGAACGCGTGCAGTTCCTCGTACGAGACGTCACTGACCAGGTGGGACCAGAGCCGTCCGTGCCCGGGCCAGACGGGCGGGTCTATGTAGACGGTCACGTCAGGCCCCCGACCGGCGCCACGACTACCCCCGCCTTGCCGCACACCCAGTGCGGATCGGGCCCCAGCTCCGGCTCCACGTCCAGGGCGTGCGGTTCCCCGGAGCCGCACACCGGGCACAGCGGCCAGCGGCCGTACCGCTCCAGGATCTTGTCCTGTACGTCCTGGGCGACGAGCCCGGCGACGTACGCGGCGCCCTCGGGCCACTGCTCGACCCACCAGCGGCGGTGCACCACGGACTCCTCGACGAAGGAGACCACGTCGGCCTGCGCCACCTCGCGCGCGGCGAGGTCGGCGAGGACCAGCGCGCGGGCCGCGTGCAACGCCTGCTCCAGGGGGTCAATCGTGTCCATGCAGCCATTGTCGCCCCGCGCGCCCCACGGTGCGGTCAGCACCCGCGCGCCCCACGGTGCGGTCGGCAAGGGCCTTGACCCGGTCGCGACGCTGAAAATATCTTCCAAGGGTGACCTCTGACGTGAAGGAAATTTTCGCGGGCGGGGCTCCGCCCGCGCCCGCCGCCCTCGCGGCGAAGGTGCGCACGCTCGCGCCGTCGATGACCCGCTCCATGCAGCGCGTCGCCGAGGCCGTCGCGGGCGATCCGGCGGGCTGCGCCGCCCTCACGGTCACCGGCCTCGCCGAGCTCACCGGCACCAGCGAGGCGACGGTCGTCCGCACCGCCCGTCTCCTCGGTTACCCCGGCTACCGCGACCTCAGGCTGGCCCTCGCCGGACTCGCCGCCCAGCAGCAGTCGGGCCGCGCCCCGGCCGTCACCGCCGACATCGCCGTGGACGACCCGATCGCCGACGTCGTGGCCAAGCTGGCGTACGACGAGCAGCAGACCCTCGCCGACACGGCCGCCGGGCTCGACACCGTGCAGCTCGGGGCGGCCGTCGCCGCCCTGGCCGCGGCACGGCGCACGGAGATCTACGGCGTGGCCGCGTCCGGGCTCGTCGCCCAGGACCTGGCGCAGAAGCTCCTGCGCATCGGCCAGGTCGCGCACGCGCACTCGGACCCGCACCTGGCCGTCACCAACGCGGTGACGCTGCGCGCGAAGGACGTGGCCATCGCGATCACCCACTCCGGCTCCACGGGCGACGTCATCGAACCGCTGCGGGTGGCCTTCGAGCACGGCGCCACGACGATCGCTGTCACCGGCCGCCCCGAGAGCCCCGTCTCGCAGTACGCCGACCACATACTGACCACCTCCACCGCCCGCGAGAGCGAGCTGCGCCCGGCGGCCATGTCGTCCCGTACGAGCCAACTCCTGGTCGTGGACTGCCTGTTCGTGGGCGTGGCCCAGCGCACGTACGAGACGGCCGCGCCGGCCCTCGCGGCATCGTACGAAGCCCTGGCCCATCGGCACCGCAACGGCTGAGCGGCCCATCGCGCTCCGCGCTCGTCCTCAAACGCCGGACGGGCTCAAGAATCCCTCCGTCACCGAAAGAGCCGCCGCTTCCATGACCTCCACCTCCGACGGCCACGACGCACTCCGTGCCCAGCTCGCCTCCCTCACCACCGAGGCCTTCCGGCCCGAGCTGGCCGAGATCGACCAACTGCCCACCGAGGACATCGCCCGCATCATGAACGGCGAGGACGCGACCGTCCCCACCGCCGTCGCCGCGCAGCTGCCCCGCATCGCCGCGGCCATCGACGCCACGGCGGAGCGCATGGCGCGCGGCGGCCGCCTGGTCTACGCGGGCGCGGGCACCGCCGGGCGCCTCGGCGTCCTGGACGCGTCCGAGTGCCCGCCGACCTTCAACACCGACCCCGGCGACGTGATCGGCCTGATCGCGGGCGGCCCGCCCGCGATGGTCACGGCGGTCGAGGGCGCCGAGGACAGCAGGGCCCTGGCCACCGCGGACCTGGAGGCGCTCGCGCTCACCCCCGAGGACACGGTCGTCGGCATCTCTGCGTCAGGCCGCACCCCGTACGCGATCGGTGCCGTCGAGCACGCGCGCGCCCTCGGCGCCCTGACGATCGGCCTGTCCTGCAACGCGGGCAGCGCGCTCGCGGCGGCCGCCGAGCACGGCATCGAGGTCGTCGTGGGGCCCGAACTCCTCACCGGCTCCACGCGCTTGAAGGCGGGCACGGCCCAGAAGCTCGTCCTCAACATGATCTCGACGATCACGATGATCCGCCTGGGCAAGACGTACGGGAACCTGATGGTCGACGTCCGCGCCTCCAACGAGAAGCTGCGCGCCCGCTCCCACCGCATCGTCGCCCTGGCGACCGGAGCCCCCGACGAGGAGATCGCCCGCGCCCTCACCGCCACCAACGGCGAGGTGAAGAACGCGATCCTCACGATTCTCGGCCAGGTCGACGGCCCCACGGCGGCCCGCCTCCTCGCCGAGTCGAAGGGCCATCTGCGCGCGGCCCTCGCGGACGCGGACCCGAACGCCTGACGCAAGAGCACCTTTCCGGTCATGTGCGAATTTCTTCGGACGTGACGTGAATGGCGCGAATGACGGGTTCCTGCGATCACCCCGTGTCCCAAGGATGTCACCACATGTCATCGCGATGGCATGCCTACGCGTACATCGAGAGGGGACCCCATGCCTGAAGAGCAGCCGCCGAGCGAGGAGCAGGTCCAGGAAGCCTTACGGGCGGCGCCGCCCATCACGATCGGCTCGGGCCCCGCCGAGCCCGTCACCACCGCCGCGCCCGCGCCCAGCGAGGTGTGGCCGCTGCCGAACGGCACGGCCTGGGTGTACCACGGCGAGGGCAACCAGGGCCTGACCCGCCCCGTCATCCTGGCGGACGGCTTCAACTCGGGCCCCAGCAGCCTGAACGACCTCTGGGACCATCTGGACCGCAAGGACTTCGCGTTCCTCACCGAGCTGCGGCGGCGCGGCCGGGACGTGGTCCTCCTCGGCTTCAACGAGCGCAGCGCCTCGATCCTGGACAACGCGCAGGCGGCGGAGGCCGCCATCATGCGGGCCAACGCCCAGCTACAGAACGACGCGCGCCTGACCGTGGGCGGCTTCAGCATGGGCGGCCTCGTCACCCGCTACGCGCTGGCCCGCATGGAGACGCGGGACATGGACCACCGGACCGCCCTGTACGTCTCGTACGACAGCCCGCACCGGGGCGCCTGGATTCCGATCGCGCTCCAGTCGTTCGCGCACTACATCCGCAAACTCAACAGCGCCTTCTCGGACCAGATGAACAGCCCGGCGGCGCAGCAGCTCCTGTGGCAGCACATCGCCGAGTGGCAGGACACGCCCGCGACCAGCAAGCTGCGCACCGAGTTCCTCGCGGCGCTTGAGGAGGTCGGCAACTGGCCGCGCATGCCCCTCCTGATCGGCGTCGCCAACGGCGTCGCGGACGGCACCGGCAACGGCGTGGAGCCGGGGCAGCTCGCCTTCGAGGGCAAGGGCCTGTCCGTCCTCGGTAGCAGGCTGCTCACGCAGTCGCCGGGCGAGCGCCAACTCGTCGCGAAGCTGCGCGTGGTGACGCCGCCGCCCGCCAAGGAGGTCTACACCTCGGGCCTGCCGCGCATCGACGGCGCCCCCGGCGGCACCCTCAACAGCTTCGAGATCCTCGCGGACCGCTTCAACGCGCTGCCCCCGATCCTCGGCTTCCGCTCCGAGGCACACATCAAGTCCCACAGCTTCGTGCCCGCCGTGAGCGCCGTCGCCATCCGCGACCTCGACACCGACGAGAAGCTGTACGCGAACATCAGCACCCTCTCCCCCGAGGACAGCGAGCTCAACGAATTCCGCTGCGCCTCCCAGAACGAGGGCCACACCCGCATCACCGAGGAACTCTGCACCTGGATCCTGGACCGCCTGCCCGACTAGCCACGGCCCCCTGACGCAGAAGGGCGGGCGACGCCCCCAACCCCCGACGCGCCGCCCGCCTTCCGCAGGAACCGCACCAGATCCTCCTGGCTGTACCCCAGCTCCGGCCCGCGCTCGGCGGCCATGAGGAGCAGCTGGCCCACGATCTCGGCGCCCCAGCCGTCGGTCCCGTCCGAGCTCCACTCCCAGAGCTTCTCGATGCCGAGGTCCGTCATCAACAGGCCGTGCCCGGCCCGGATCTCGGCACACAGCTCACCGACCGCGTCGAGCAGGGTCACACCCGGTCGCTCGCACCTCAGACCGAAGTACCCGCCGAAGTCCTCCACCGCGCAGCCCTCCGGCGGCTGCGCCTTGACCGCGTCGTACAGCGGGTCCTCGAACCCGGGAGGCCGCCCGGCCGGGCAGTGGATCAGCTTGAAGCGGTGCCACCCGGGTGGCAACGGCGGCGGAGGACGGCGCGCGACCAAGCCGAACGCCTCCTGAACGAGCGCGCCGGCCTCGTCCGCCGTCCCTGCCGTGATGGTCACCATGCGGCCCCCGTCGCCACCGGTCGCGGTCCACAGGCCGGTCAGATCGTCACGGTGGCACCGGATCGAAAGTCCCATGCGCCCCACCGTCCCACCGGCCACTGACAGCGCCCCTCACGGCAGCCGCCCCTCCCGGTTCACCTGGCGTACCCGCGCCCGCAGCACCTCCGCCGTCGACGCGGGCTCCGTCGCCTCCGGCGGGCAGTCCCACTCGCGGCCGCCACCCACCGGCCGCAGCTGTACGTAGCCGCCCTCGCGGCCCATCACCTGCCCGACGCTGCCGTCCCGTACGTCGACGGCGTACTCCCCCGGGTTCACCCGGCGGCCCCGCGCAGCACCGCCACGAGCCGCATCGCCGTGTCGAGGTTGCAGCGCCCCAACTCCACGAGCGGGTACGGGGCTTCGGCCGCCATGGTGAGGGGGTCCACGCGCAGCGACGGCAGGGTCACCCCCAGGCGGGCCAGCTCCGCCCGCAGCGCCGCCACGACGTCCTCGGCCGCTCGGCCGCGCTCCTCCGGTGTCATCGCCATCGCCTACGCCTTTCTACTGAGTGTTCAACGTTCCTCACCCAGGGTGTTCACCCGCGCCTACCCTGAAAAGCGCAGGCCACCCAACAGTCCCCGGTGTCCGAGGAGCCGCTCGCCGATGACCCGCCCCAAAGACCTCGACCCGTCCTCGAACCCCCGTGCGTTACTGGGCGCGGAGCTGCGCCACGCTCGCGAGAAGTCCGGCTTCAGCCAGGAAGAGCTGGGCTGCCGCATCTTCGTCAGCGGCTCGTTCATCGGCCAGTTGGAGGCCGGTACGCGCCGCATGCAGCCGGACCATGCCCGGATGCTCGATGAGGCGCTGGGGACAGGGGGCTTCTTCGCCCGCAACTGCAAGGCGGCGGCCAAGTCGAAGTACGACGAGCACTTCGCGGAGGCAGCGGAGGCCGAGGGTCACGCCACCGCGATCAGGCAGTACGCCCCGCTCCTGATCCCCGGGCTGCTCCAGACGCCCGCCTACGCACGGGCCGTGAACCGCGCATACGACCCGACGACACCGGAAGAAACCGTCGACGAATGGGTGGACGGCCGGATGGAACGGGCCCGGCTGCTCGACCATCCAACGAAACCGTTGTTGTGGGTGGTGCTTGACGAGTCAGCGCTACGTCGGGAGACCGGTGGCCGGGCAGTCATGGCTGAGGCCCTGCGCCATATCGCGGGACTGGCCCGCCGAAGCCGAGCCATCGTGCAAGTCCTACCGCTCAGCGCGGGAGCACACGCAGCAGCGCAGGGCGCCCTGAAGCTGATGGAGTTCGAGGACGCACCTCCGCTGGTCTATTTCGAGGGGGTGCGCAACGGGCGGCTGGAGGATGACCCGGCCATGGTCGACCAACTGAGGTTCGTGTTCGACCTCCTAGCGGCCGACGCGCTCTCGCCGGAGAAGTCCCTGGCCCTGATCGAGGCGTTGGCCCAGGATTACACCCATGAGGAACATCCCTGACTACGACCTGAGCACAGCCGCCTGGCACAAGTCGAGCCACAGCGCCGGCGCCAACGACTGCCTGGAGGTCGCCGACTGCTACCCGGATGTCACTCCCGTCCGCGACTCCAAGAACCCCCACGGCCCGAAGCTCGTGTTCCAGGCTGCGGCCTGGCGCGCCTTCATAGAGGACCTCAAGCACAGCTCCAGCCCGTCCGGCGCTTGAGGACGAGCCCGAAGCTCAAGCCCTCAGCCCCGAGCCCTCTTTCCAAGGAACGGGCGGTGGGCCTCAACCCGCCCACCCTCCCGCGAGTTGGCGGAAGCCTCGCTTCCCGCAACCGACTTGCCACGCAACGTAGCGACGCCTTAACGTGCCCGCATAACGAACAACCCCCGCCCGGTGCTGGAACACCTGCGGGGGTTTAACCAACAAGATCGACGACTAAGGAACCGATCTCATGGCTGATGCCAAGTTTACCGATGCCGCCCGCTCCGCGCACGCGGCCCCGCACCCGATGGCCAATCCGGGTTACGGAAAGCGCTCCGCTCCGGACCAACTCCCCCGCACCGGGGACGACTTCCCGCACCTGCCGCCCCGCGAAGCGGCCATCGCGGCGTACGTCGACCGGCTGCCCGACGGCACGGACATCTCCGTGAAGACGCTGGCCAAGACCCTCCCGTACGGGCAGTGCGCGCTGCGGACGGCCCTCAACGCGCTCCAGGCGGCGGGCCATCTGCGCCGAGGCCGCGAACATGTGCACGGCAGCGGGAGCGCCCGCTGGATCACCCGGACGTGGTTCTCACGAACGGCGAGGGACGACACGTGGTGGGCGGAGTTCACGCGGGGCGAGTTACCGAGGGAGCGCCAACGCCCCACGCGCAGCCGGGCGTTCATCCTCCTGGCGGCCCTGGGCCGGACGGCCCCCGCGCTGTCGCTTTCGGCGGCGGACTGCGCCGCGCTCGTCCCCCTCGCGGAGCGGTGGTTCGCGAGGGGCGCCACGGAGGAGGCGATCCTGCGCGCCCTGACCACCGGCCTGCCCACCCCGATCCACAGCCCGGCGGCCCTCGTACGCAGCCGCCTGACCGCGAAGCTGCCGCCCGAGCCGATCGCCGACCGGCCCGCCCTACGCGTACTGGAGTGCGCACACTGCGGCGCTCCGGGTCGCCCGGAGGAACTGCCGGGAGGTGCCTGCGGGCCCTGCCGGGGAGAGTCCGCCCGCACCCGGCCCCCAGCCCCTCTCACCGCCCTGGCGGTCCGGGCGCACGCCGCCGTGGCCCGCGCGGCACTCGGCCGTGCGCGTCCACTGCCCGAAGGGACACCCGCATGACCGCTCAAACGGTCCGGCCGCACGGCTCCGGGGCACCATGGAAGGGAGGAGGCACCACCATGACCCCTGGCACCGCCGAACGCCCGCAGATGTCCGTCGAGGACTTCGAGGAACTGGTCCGCAGGGCCCCGGAGACCGTACGGAACAAGCTCGAATTCCTCGACGGGCGGCTGCTCGTACGGCACGGCCCCATCGACGTCGACGACTTCGAAGAACTGGCCCGCGTCGCCCCCGAGACGGTGACGCTGGAACTGATCGACGGAAAGCTAGAGGTCAAGCCCGTGCCGGACGGCGACCACGGCGAGATCATCATGTGGGTGCTCCGCCAGTGCATGATGCAACGCCCCGAGCTGGGCCTGTACGTGGAGCAGGGTCTGCGGATCGACACGTATCGGAAGGGCTGCATCAGGCCGGACGGCGCCCTGGCCCCGATCGACTACTTCGCCGGGCAGGGCGAGTGGGCGTCCCCCGACGGCGTCCTGATGACCGTCGAGGTCACGTCCCGCGACAGCGACACCGACCGCCGCGACCGCCACGACAAACCGCGCGCCTCCGCCCACGCCGGTATCCCCGTCTATCTCCTCGTCGACCGCGACGAGCACACCGTCGTCGTGTACAGCTCCCCCGAGAACGGCGCCTACCAGAGCCGCCGCCCATACCCCTACGGCTCCACCGTCCGCATCCCCGCCCCCGTCGCCCTCACCCTCGAAACCGAGAAGCTCAAGGACTACGCGGACTGACACCCCTGCCACGCACACAGAAACGCCCGAGGGCGGCACCCCCTGCCAGAGGCAAGGGGTGCCGCCCTCGGAAAGGACGAGCCTGAACCGTCAGACGGCTCAGAAGTCCATGTCACCGCCGGGCATGCCGCCCGGAGCGGCCGGGGCGGCCTTCTCCGGCTTGTCGGCGATGACGGCCTCGGTGGTGAGGAACAGCGCGGCGATCGACGCGGCGTTCTGCAGCGCGGAGCGCGTGACCTTCGCCGGGTCGATGATGCCCTCGGCGATCATGTCCACGTACTCGCCGTTCGCGGCGTTCAGGCCGTGACCCGGGGTGAGGTTGCGGACCTTCTCCACGATGACGCCACCCTCGAGGCCGGCGTTCACGGAGATCTGCTTCAGCGGGGCCTCGAGCGCCAGCTTGACGGCGGCGGCACCGGTGGCCTCGTCGCCCTCGAGCTCCAGCTTCTCGAAGACCGAGGAGGCCTGCAGCAGGGCCACGCCACCACCGGCGACGATGCCCTCCTCGACGGCCGCCTTCGCGTTGCGAACGGCGTCCTCGATGCGGTGCTTGCGCTCCTTGAGCTCGACCTCGGTCGCGGCACCGGCCTTGATGACGGCCACGCCGCCCGCGAGCTTCGCCAGGCGCTCCTGGAGCTTCTCGCGGTCGTAGTCCGAGTCGCTGTTCTCGATCTCGGCGCGGATCTGGTTCACGCGGCCCTGGACGGCCTCGGAGTCACCGGCACCGTCGACGATCGTGGTCTCGTCCTTGGTGATGACGACCTTGCGGGCGCGGCCGAGCAGGTCGAGACCGGCGTTCTCCAGCTTGAGGCCGACCTCCTCGGAGATGACCGTGCCGCCCGTGAGGATGGCGATGTCACCGAGCATGGCCTTGCGGCGGTCGCCGAAGCCCGGGGCCTTGACGGCGACGGACTTGAAGGTGCCACGGATCTTGTTGACGACCAGCGTGGACAGGGCCTCGCCCTCGACGTCCTCGGCGATGATCAGCAGCGGCTTGCCCGACTGCATGACCTTCTCCAGGAGCGGAAGGAGGTCCTTCACGTTGGAGATCTTGGAGTTGACGATGAGGATGTACGGGTCCTCGAGCGCCGCCTCCATGCGCTCCATGTCGGTCGCGAAGTACGCCGAGATGTAGCCCTTGTCGAAGCGCATACCCTCGGTGAGCTCCAGCTCCAGACCGAAGGTCTGGGACTCCTCGACGGTGATGACGCCTTCCTTGCCGACCTTGTCCATGGCCTCGGCGATCAGCTCGCCGATCTGGGTGTCGGCGGCGGAGATGGAGGCCGTGGAGGCGATCTGCTCCTTGGTCTCGACCTCCTTGGCCTGGTCGAGCAGGGCGCCCGAGACGGCCTCGACGGCCTTCTCGATGCCGCGCTTCAGGGCCATCGGGTTGGCACCCGCGGCCACGTTGCGCAGGCCCTCGCGGACCAGCGCCTGGGCCAGGACGGTCGCGGTCGTCGTGCCGTCACCGGCGACGTCGTCCGTCTTCTTCGCGACCTCCTTGACCAGCTCGGCGCCGATCTTCTCGTACGGGTCCTCGAGCTCGATCTCCTTGGCGATGGACACACCATCGTTGGTGATCGTGGGGGCGCCCCACTTCTTCTCGAGGACGACGTTGCGACCCTTGGGGCCCAGGGTCACCTTGACGGCGTCGGCGAGCTGGTTCATGCCGCGCTCGAGGCCGCGCCGTGCCTCCTCGTCGAACGCGATGATCTTGGCCATGTGAAGTGGTCCTCCCGGACAGGGGTGGAAAATCCGGACCGCACTGGTGCCCGCGACGGACGGCCTGCAGTCCTTGTGGTTCCTTGCCCCACCCGGCCTGCGGACCTCACCGGCCCGATCCAAGTTCTGTCACTCTCACTCGTAGAGTGCTAACGCCAATGATTAGCACTCGCCCCCTCCGAGTGCAAGGTCGCCCCCACAGTCCGCGGTCCGGCTACCCCAGCCCGACTGCCGCTCGCCCCTCGACTGCGGGCTCCCCCACAGCGCCGCCACCACCGCCCGCCCGCCTCCCATCTGCGGGCCGTCCCCCTCAGCGCCGCCACCACCGCCCGCCCCCGGCCGCAGGCCATCGCCCCCAACGCCGCCGCTACCGCCCGCCCGTGCCCCGGCTGCGGGCCGTCGCCCACGACGCCGGCGCTGGCGCGCCGGATCTCTCCCACCCACCCGCCCATGGCCAGGCGGTTTCGCCGCGCGGGTGGCGGCCCTTCCCTGCCCGCACAGCGCACCGCCGACCAAAGGGGCGGGTGGGCGGGAAACACCCGGCGCGGCAGCGCCGGCGCCATGGGCGACAGCCGGCGCCATGGGCGACAAGCGGCACCCGGAAGACGGCAAGCGGAAGCGGAAAGCCCCCGGCAAGGGGGGCCGGGCCCCGGCGGAGCGGGGCGGGAGCGCAGAAGGGCCCGCCTCCCGAACCGGGAGGCGGGCCCACGCGTCGCTGGTGGCCGATCGCGCCAAGCCGATCAGACGGCGAGCTTGACCATGTCCGCCTGCGGACCCTTCTGGCCCTGCGAGATCTCGAACTCGACCCGCTGACCTTCTTCAAGGGTGCGGTAGCCGTCCATCTGAATCGCGCTGTAGTGGACGAAAACATCCGCACCACCGTCGACCGCGATGAAGCCGTATCCCTTCTCCGCGTTGAACCACTTGACGGTGCCCTGAGCCATGCCTAACTCCCCTATTACTGGCCCTTGCGCAGACCCGCACTTCGCGGACCCGGGTCAGACCTCACCCCCCATGGGTTGGGGGTGTGCGCCGGAACGCGTCGACCGCGGCTGAATGTATCTGCCCAACTGCCGTCTGCAACAGGTCAATCGGACGAGAATTCTGGGCACGACCGATCGCCGATATCCGGAGAATTCACCGTTGTTCAGGGCAAGTCGGGCCAGACAAAAGCCACGTTCGGCTCAAATAGGCAGGGCACTTTGGCTACTTCTTGTCGGCTCCGAGGCCGACTTCATCCGGGCGGCTGACGCCACTCGACGCCAAAAGCGGAGCTGTATTCCCAACTGTACCGCGCTCAACCATGCAGAATTGCCCCCTCCGCTTCTCTTGCGGAGGGGGCAATCGAGGTAACTCTGCGTAGAAACAAGAGCCGTTGTATACGAAACGGCTCCGCGGGCGCGGCGGATCAGCCGCCGGCGACCGCCGGAATGATCGAGACGCCCGCGCCGTCGGGCGTCGCCGTCTCCAGGCCCTGCTCGAAGCGCACGTCGTCGTCGTTGACGTACACGTTCACGAAGCGGCGCAGCTTGCCCTGGTCGTCCAGGACGCGGGCGCCGATGCCGGTGTGGTTCTTCTCCAGGTCGGCGATTACCTCGGCGAGGGTGGCCCCCTCGGCGCTCACCTCGGCCTTCCCCCCGGTGTACGTACGAAGGATGGTCGGGATGCGAACGTTGACGCTCATACTCTTCACCTCGGTGGATCGGGGTGCCCCTTCAGGGGCGCAGGACTGTATCGAATGTGCGGCTCCGCCGCGTGGGCGCGGCCAGCCACGACCGGCCCGCAGACGGAGAACGGACAGCGAGCCCCGGGGCGCTAACCCGCAAGCCCCGCGGAGCGGAACGCCTCCAGGCTCGGCCGGATGGTCGCGGTCGCCTGAGACGTCGCGGCGACCGCGTCGAGGGTCTTGAGGCCGTCGCCCGTGTTGAGGACGACCGTGGTCAGGGAGGTGTCGAGGAGCCCCTCCTCGATCAGCTTGCGCGTGACCCCGACGGTCACGCCACCCGCGGTCTCCGCGAAGATGCCCTCCGTGCGCGCAAGGAGCTTGATCGCGTCGACGACCTGCTCGTCGTTCACGTCCTCCACCGCGCCGCCCGTGCGCCGGGCGATGTCGAGGACGTACGGACCGTCGGCCGGGTTGCCGATCGCGAGCGACTTGGCGATGGTGTTCGGCTTCTGCGGGCGGACGACGTCCTGGCCCGCCTTGAAGGCGGCGGAGACCGGCGAGCAGCCCTCCGCCTGGGCGCCGAAGATCTTGTACGGCTTGTCCGCGACGAGGCCCAGCTCGATGAGTTCCTTCAGACCCTTGTCGATCTTCGTGAGCTGCGAACCCGAGGCGATCGGGATCACCAGCTGGTCCGGCAGCTCCCAGCCGAGCTGCTCGCAGATCTCGTACGCGAGGGTCTTGGAGCCCTCGCCGTAGTACGGCCGCAGGTTCACGTTGACGAAGCCCCAGCCCTCGCCGAGCGGGTCGCCGATGAGCTCGGAGCAGAAGCGGTTCACGTCGTCGTAGTTGCCCTCGATGCCGACGAGCTCGCCGCCGTAGACCGCGGCCATGACGACCTTGCCCTGCTCCAGGTCGTGCGGGATGAACACGCAGGAGCGGAAGCCCGCGCGGGCGGCGGCGGCGCCGACGGCCCCGGCGAGGTTGCCCGTGGAGGAGCAGGAGAGCGTGGTGAAGCCGAAGGCGCGCGCGGCTTCCAGGGCCTGCGCGACGACACGGTCCTTGAAGGAGTGCGTGGGGTTGCCGGAGTCGTCCTTGACGAACAACTTGCCCTGGTCGACGCCCAGTTCACGGGCCAGGTTGTCGGCCTTGACGAGCTTGGTCCAGCCGGGGTTGAGGTTCGGCTTGTCGGCGACGTCGGCGGGGACGGGCAGCAGCGGGGCGTACCGCCAGATGTTGGCCGGGCCGGACTCGATCTTCGCCCGGAGCGCCTCGGGGTCGCCGAGCGGCAGGTCGTACGCGACTTCGAGCGGACCGAAACACTCGGCACAGGCGAAGATCGGACCGAGCGGGAAGACGGTGCCGCACTCGCGGCAGGAGAGACCCGACGCGGGTCCCAGGTCGACCGCGGTGCCCGTGGGGGAGGTGGTGTCGACAGTCTGCACAGCCATGGAGGCGAGGCCCTTTCTCCTCATCTTCCTCGCGGCGCATCTCGCCACGAGACGGAATTGGCACCTTCCCGAGCCGGGAGCCTCGCGGTGCGCCTGTGGCGCTACGAGACCGGCTGGAGGGTTGCCGGGGCTTCAACGGGCCGTATCCCTCTGCCCCTCTGGATGAGCGGTATTCGGTTGTTGTACGCAGGGTGCCAGTGGCACGCGTGCGGGCGGCGACCCCCGACATGCGATGGTCACCGGCCTTGTTCAAGACTGTAACCGACGGCCAGGACAGTTGAGATAGTCGTCCGAACCGCGAGATGGATCACATGAGGCCACCAACGGGAGGAACCCGCGTGCTGGAAGAGGTCGAGCGCTGGCTGAGCAGGCGTTCCTGGTCCGTGACCGACCGCCCGCTGGACCGTCTCACGGCCGCGAAGCGGGCCTCGGGCACCACGGTGAGCGTCGTGCTGCCCGCGCTCGACGAGGAGCGGACGGTCGGGGAGATCGTCGCGGAGATCCGCCGCGAGCTGATCGAGAAGGTCCCCCTGGTCGACGAGCTCGTGGTGGTGGACTCCGGCTCGCGGGATCGCACCGCGGAGGTGGCGCGCGCCGCGGGCGCCCGGGTCGTGCGCCGGGACGACGTCCTGCCGCGCGTCCCGGCGGTGCCCGGCAAGGGCGAGGTCCTGTGGCGGTCGCTCCTGGTGACGCACGGTGACGTGATCGCGTTCGTGGACGCCGACCTGAAGGAGTTCTCGGCCGACTTCGTGACCGGCATCGTGGGCCCGCTGCTCACCGAGCCGGACGTGCACTTCGTGAAGGCGATGTACGACCGCCCGATGACGGTGATGGACGGCCCGGGCGACCCCGGCGACGCGTCGAGCGCCACGGCGGGCCAGGGCGGCCGGGTCACCGAGCTGATGGCGCGGCCCCTGCTCAACATGCACTGGCCCCAGCTCGCGGGCTTCGTACAGCCCCTCGGCGGCGAGTACGCGGCCCGCAGGTCGCTCCTGGAACGCCTGCCGTTCCCGGTCGGGTACGGCGTGGAGCTCGGGCTGCTCGTGGACGCCCTGCACACCGTCGGTCTGGACGCGCTCGCGCAGGTCGACGTCGGGGTGCGCAGGCACCGGCACCAGGACGGGCAGGCGCTCGGCCGGATGGCCGCGTCGATCTACCGCACGGCGCAGCTGCGGCTCGCCCGCGGGCACCTCGTGCGGCCCGAGCTGACGCAGTTCGTGCGGGGGGCGTCCGGCTTCGAGCCGCGTACGTACCCGGTGGACACGGAGGAGCGGCCGCCGATGGTGGAGATCGACGAGTACGCGAAGCGGCGCGTGGCCTGACCGGCGGTTCGCTGGGTTTCGTCTGCGGGCCGTCACTGGCTGGTCGCGCAGTTCCCCGCGCCCCTTTGGGGCGCTACTTCGCCAAGTGAGGGGCCACTCGCACGGATGCGCGTTTACGCGGATCCAGGGCGGGCTAGGTTCGCCAACATGGTCTCCGTTCACGCCGCCGCCCGGGTCCTCGTCGCGTCCAACCGCGGCCCCGTCTCGTACGCCGTCGGGGACGACGGCGAGCTGACCGCCGCGCGCGGGGGCGGCGGGCTCGTGTCCGGGCTCAGCGCCATCGGGGACGAGGCGGACGCGCTGTGGGTGTGCTCCGCGCTCGGCGACGGCGACCGCGAGGCGGTGCGGCGCGGGGTCTCCGAGCCGGGCGTGCGCATGCTCGACATCGACGCGAAGACCCACGCGGCGGCGTACAACGGCATCGCGAACTCGGTGCTGTGGTTCGTGCACCACATGCTGTACCAGACGCCTCTGGAGCCGGAGTTCGGCCCCGAGTTCCGCACCCAGTGGGCCGCCTACGAGCAGTACAACCAGGCCTTCGCGCAGGCGCTCGCCGACAGCGCGGCGCCCGGCGCGACGGTCCTCGTGCAGGACTACCACCTCGCCCTTGTGCCCGGGATGCTCCGCGAGCTCCGCGGCGATCTGCGGATCGGGCACTTCTCGCACACCCCGTGGGCGCCCGTGGACTACTTCCGGATGCTGCCCGACGACGTCGCCGAGCAGCTTCTGCGCGGCATGCTGGGAGCGGACCGGCTCGGCTTCCTCACCGGGCGGTGGGCGGACGCGTTCACGGAGTGCTGTGTGCGGCTGCTCGGCGGCACGTCGGGGACGCGCGTGGGGGTGCACGGGCTCGGCGCGGACGCGGACTTCCTGCGGGAGCGGTCGCGGCGCGCGGACGTCGAGGAGCGGCTCGCGGCGCTGCGCGAGCAGGTGGGTCCCGGCCGTCAGGTCATCGTCCGCGTGGACCGCACCGAGCTGTCGAAGAACATCGTCCGCGGCCTACGGGCGTACGAGCTCCTTCTCGACGAGCACCCCGAGTGGCACGAGCGGGTGGTGCACGTCGCGTTCGCCTACCCCTCGCGGCAGGACCTCGCCGTCTACCGCGACTACACCGCGGAGGTCTCGCGCGTCGCCGACGCCATCAACGCCCGCTTCGGGACGGCCGGTTGGACGCCGGTGGTGCTGCACGTCAAGGACGACTTCGCGCGCTCCCTCGCCGCGTACAGGCTCGCCGACGTGGCCCTGGTCAACCCCATCCGGGACGGCATGAACCTGGTCGCCAAGGAGGTCCCGGTCGTCTCCGACGAGGGCTGCGCGCTCGTCCTGTCCCGGGAGGCCGGGGCGTACGAGGAGCTGGGCGAGGACGCGATCGGGGTGAATCCGTACGACGTGACGGGGACGGCCGCCGCGCTGCACGAGGCGCTCCTGCTGCCCGCGGCGGAGCGGGCCGAGCGGACCAAGCGCCTGGCCGTCGCGGCCACGGCCCTGCCGCCGGCGCGCTGGTTCCTGGACCAGCTCGCGGCCCTGGAGGCGTGACCTCCGGGCCTATGCGACGCCCGCCGCAAGACCGGCCAGGAGGGCGACCACGCCCGCCGGTCCTTCGACCACCAGGTCGGCGCGGGACGCAAGGTCCGTGACCTCCGCGCTGCCGCTGCACACGAGCAGGCCCCGCACCTCGCCGTCCGCCCGCAGCTTGTCCACGGCGGCGAAGGCGGGCAGGTCTCCGAGGTCGTCCCCGGCGTAGAGGACCGCGTCGGCGCCCGCTTCGCGCAGGTACTCGGTGAGCGCCACGCCCTTGTCCACGCCGGGCGGCCGCAGTTCCAGGACCATGCGGCCGGGCTCGACGATCAGTCCGTGGCGCGCGGCGAGCTCCCCGAGGGGGCCGCGCAGCGCGTCGAAGGCGGCCTGGGGGTCCTCGGCCCGGCGCGTGTGCACCGCGACGGCGCGCCCCTTCTCCTCGATCCAGGAGCCCCGCCAGGCCCCGATGCCGTCGAGGAAGCCGGGCAGCTCGGCCCGGACGGCGGCGACGCCGGGGTGCGGCTCGGCCGCGCGCACGGTGCCGGTGCGGGCGTCCCAGCGCTCCGCGCCGTAGTGCCCGAGCACGACGAGGTGCTCCAGGCCGGGGACGCCCGCGAACCCGCCGTGGCGGACGGCCACGCCCGCGGGGCGGCCGGTGACGACCGCGACGGAGCGGACCTTCGGGGCGAGCGCGGCGAGCGCGGGCACGGCGTCCGGGTGCGCCCGGGCCAGTTCGGGGTCCGGCACGATCCGCGCGAGCGTGCCGTCGAAGTCCAGGGCGATCACGGCGCGTTCGGGCCGGGCCAGGATCGCGGCGAGGCCGTCGCGGCCCGCGGGGGTCAGCGGCTCGGGCAGCCCTGACGGCTGTGACAGCTCGGACGGGGAGTGCGTGCGGTCGTCACCCATGGCCACGACCCTAGCGTCAGCGCTCGGCGCGGCGCGCGTCGCGTACCCGGCGCAGGCGGTTCACGGTGACCGGGTCGTGGGCGAGGGCGCGCTCGTCGTCGAGCAGGGCGTTGAGGAGCTGGTAGTAGCGGACCGGGGCGAGGCCCAGCTCTTCGCGTATGGCCCGCTCCTTGGCGCCGGGACTGCTCCAGCCCCGCCGCTCCAGGGCGAGCACGGCGCGGGCCCGCGCGGACAGGCCGCCCTCGGCCTCGGAGGGCTCGGGCACGGGAGGCTCCGCCTCAGGCACACCGTTCACCCGGCCCACGCTAGCTCGCGTTCTCCTCCGCCGCCGCCTTCGCGTCGAGCTGGGCCAGGGTCGCCTGCGGGTCGCCGTTCGGGTCGACGGTCTTGCCGATGTACTTCTTGATCTGCACGGAGACCTGCGCCCACGACGTCTTGCCGACCGGGTAGAGCTGGGAGGCGGGCAGCTCCTCCAGGAAGCCGCCGAGCTTCTTCGCGTCGGCCTTGTCGTCGGACATCTCCTGGGACGCCGAGGTGGTCACCGGCAGCAGGTCGTACTCGCGCGAGAACTCCAGGACGTTCTTCTTGGAGTAGGCGAAGTCGAGGAACTGGCGGATCTCCTTGCGGTGGCCGTTCTCCTTGAAGGCCATCATCCAGTCGGCGACGCCCATCGTGGACTGGGCCTTGCCGTTGACGCCGGGCATGGGGACCATGCCGTACTTCAGGTGCTTCTTGGCGGCCATCTGCATCAGCGTCGGGTGGCCGTTGAGCATGCCGACCTCGCCGCGCGTGAAGGCGGCGAAGGCCTCGGCGCGGTTGAGCTTGCCGGGCGGCGTCGGCCCGGTCAGACCCTTGCCGACCAGCTCGTTCTTCAGCCAGTTGAACGTGGCGACGTTCTGCTTGGAGTCGAAGTCGTACGTGCCGACGTTGTCGGTGTAGCCGCCGCCTCCGCTGAGCAGCCACTGGTAGGTCTCGGCCTGCGCCTCCTCCGGGCCGAGCGGCAGCGCGTACGGGATCTTCACGCCGCGCGCCTTGAGCTTCTTCGCGGCGGCCTGGAGCTCGCTCCAGCTCTCCGGCGGGGTGACGCCGGCGCTCTTGAAGAGCTTCTCGTTGAAGAACAGCAGGCGCGTGGACGCGGCGAACGGCATGCCGTACTGAACGCGGTTGACGACGCCCGCCTTCGCCAGCGGCGCGAGGAAGTCGGCCTGGGTGGGGATGGAGAGCACGTCGTCGGCGCTGTAGAGCTTGTCCTGCGCCGCGTAGTCCGCGTAGGCGCCGATCTGCGCGAGGTCGGGGGCCTCGCCGTCCGCGACCATCTCCTTGACCTTGCGGTCGACGTCCGTCCAGGAGTACACGGCCACGTCGACCTTGATGCCCGGGTGTTCGTCCTCGAACTTCTCGGCAAGCGCGTCCCAGTATTTCTTGGAGCTGTTCGCCGAGGAGTCGCCGTAGTCGGCGGCCACGAGCTTGAGGGTCACATCGCCCGATCCGCCCGATTCGCCGCACCCGGCGAGCAGCGCCGCCATGCTCAGTGCGGCCACCGCCGCCGTAAGGCCTGTCACGCGCCGCTGCACCGCTTTTTCCCACCCTTGCCGAGACGTACCGGAACGCGAGTCTCCCCCGCGTCAACACACCAGGTCTACACCACCCGAGTATCACTTCTGCAACGGCGGTCACCCATTGCCGGGCCGGTGGTCCTGCTGCTAAGCACTGCTCCGGCACAACTCCCGCACCGGCAAGGAGCCTTGGCACATGTCGCGTACCGCAAATGAGATAGCCACCCAGCCCGACTGCTGGCGGCGGGCCGCCGAGGGCGCCGCGGCCTTCGCGGGACTTCCCGAGCCGGGCGAGCGGGTCGCCGTGACCGGGTGCGGCACCTCGTGGTTCATGGCGCTCGCGTACGCGGCGCTGCGGGAGGCCGCCGGGCAGGGCGAGACGGACGCGTTCGCGGCGTCGGAGTTCCCCACCGGGCGGCGCTACGACCGGGTGGTGGCGATCACCCGGTCCGGCACGACGACGGAGGTGCTCGACCTGCTCCGGCAGGTGCGGTCCGCCGTGCCGACGCTGGCCCTGACCGCCGACCCGAAGACGCCCGTCATGGACGCCGCCGCCGCGGTGGCCGTCCTGGACTGGGCGGACGAGGAGTCGGTCGTGCAGACCCGGTTCGCGACCACCGCGCTCGCCTTCCTGCGGGCCGGGCTCGGCGCGGTCCCGGGCGTCAAGCCGGTCGCGGAGGCGGCGGCCGACGCCGAGCGCACCGTCGCCGAGCCGCTGCCGGATGCGGTGGTCGCGGCCGAGCAGTGGACCTTCCTCGGCCGCGGCTGGACGTACGGGCTCGCCCTGGAGGCGGGCCTGAAGATGCGGGAGGCCGCGGGGGCGTGGACGGAGGCGTATCCGGCCATGGAGTACCGGCACGGGCCGATCTCCATCACGGCCCCTGCCCGCGTCGCGTGGATGTTCGGGGCGCTGCCGGACGGCCTCGCGGAGGACGTCGCCCGCGTCGGCGGCGAGCTCGTGGCGCGCACCGACGTCGACCCGCTCGCCGACCTGATCCGCGCCCAGCGCCTGGCCGTGCGTCTCGCCGAGGACCGGGGGCAGGACCCGGACCGCCCGCGCAATCTGACCCGGAGCGTGGTCCTGAAGTAGCCGGGGTCCGGTCGGGGACGGTGCGCACACTGGACTAGACCTCTTGTGGGGTCACACGCGACACTGTCCCCGTGAGACATGTCATCGCCCTGGACGTGGGCGGCACCGGAATGAAGGCCGCCCTGGTCGGGGCGGACGGCACGCTGCTGCACGAGGCGCGCCGTCCCACGGGGCGTGAGCGCGGCCCGGACGCCGTGGTCGAGTCGATCCTGGACTTCGCGGCGGAGCTGCGCGCCCACGGCGCGGCCCACCTCGGCGAGAGCGCCGCCGCGGCGGGCGTCGCGGTCCCCGGCATCGTCGACGCCGAGCGCGGCGTCGCCGTCTACGCGGCGAACCTCGGCTGGTCCGACGTGCCCCTGCGCGACCTGCTCAGCGCCCGGCTCGGCTCCATCCCCGTGACGCTCGGCCACGACGTGCGCACCGGCGGCCTCGCCGAAGGCCGCCTCGGCGCGGGCCGGAGCGCGGCGCGCTTCCTGTTCGTGCCGCTCGGCACCGGCATCGCGGGCGCCATCGGCATCAACGGCGTCATCGAGCCCGGCGCGCACGGCTCGGCGGGCGAGATCGGCCACATCGTCGTCCGGCCCGGCGGCCCGCCCTGCGGCTGCGGCCAGCGCGGCTGTCTGGAGCGGCTCGCCTCCGCGTCCGCCGTCAGCAAGGCGTGGGCCGAGGCGAGCGGCGACCCGGGCGCGGACGCCGCGGACTGCGCCAAGGCGGTGCGCTCCGGCGACCCGCGCGCGGTCGAGGTGTGGCAGCACGCCGTGGACGCGCTCGCCGACGGCCTGTTGACGGCCCTCACCCTCCTGGACCCCGACACGCTCATCGTCGGCGGCGGCCTCGCGGAGGCCGGAGACACCCTGTTCACCCCGCTGCGCGAGGCGGTCGCGGACCGCGTGGTGCAGTTCCAGACGCTGCCCGAGATCGTCCCCGCGGTGCTCGGCGACGCCGCGGGCTGCCTCGGCGCGGGCCTGCTCGCGTGGGACCTGCTCACGCCCGAGGGCCCGCGTACCGATACACCGATCACCACCCCGACCCACTCCCCCACCGACGCACCCCCGGAGGTATCCACCTGATGGCCACTAGCAAGGTTCTCGCCGGTGCCCGGGTGGTCCTGCCCACCGGGACCGTGTCCGGCGGCCGCGTCATCGTGGACGGCACGCGCATCGCCGAAGGGGGCACCTCCCTGCTCGAGCGAAGCCGAGAGCTTGGGGGAGCTCCCGCGGACGCGGAGACACTCGATCTGGCCGGCCACTGGCTGGTCCCCGGCTTCGTGGACATGCACAACCACGGCGGCGGCGGCGCCTCCTTCACCAACGGCACCGTCGAGGACATCCTGCACGGCATCCACACCCACCGCCTGCACGGCACCACCACCCTCGTCGCCTCCACGGTCACCGGCGAGATGGACGCCCTCGCGCAGCGCGCGGGCCTGCTCAGCGAGCTGGCCGAGCAGGGCGAGATCGCGGGCGTCCACTTCGAGGGACCGTTCATCTCGCCGTGCCGCAAGGGCGCCCACAGCGAGTCCCTGCTGCGCCACCCGGACCCGGCGGAGGTCCGCAAGCTGCTCGACGCGGCCCGCGGCCAGGCCAAGATGGTCACCCTCGCCACCGAACTGCCCGGCGGCATCGACTCCGTGCGCCTCCTCGCCGAGCACGGCGTGATCGCCGCGATCGGCCACACCGACGCGACGTACGAGCAGACCGCGGCGGCCGTCGACGCGGGCGCCACCGTGGCCACGCACCTGTACAACGCGATGCCGGGGCTCGGCCACCGCGCGCCGGGGCCCATCGCCGCGCTCCTGGAGGACGAGCGGGTCACCGTCGAGCTGATCGACGACGGCACGCATCTGCACCCCGCCGCCTTCCAGCTGGCCTTCCACCGCGCGGGCGCCGACCGCGTCGCGCTCATCACGGACGCGATGGACGCGGCGGGCTTCGGCGACGGCACCTACCACCTCGGCCCGCTGGAGGTCGTGGTGTCGGACGGCGTCGCGCGGCTCGCCGAGGGCGGCGCCATCGCGGGTTCTACTCTGACTCTGGATAGAGCGTTCCAACGCGCGGTGACTGTGGACGGGCTGCCCGTCGAGGACGTCGTCACCGCGATCTCCGTGACCCCGGCGAAGGTGCTCGGCCTCTACGACCGGGTCGGCTCCCTGGAGCCCGGCAAGGACGCCGATCTCGTGGTCCTGGACGCGGACTTCGCGCTCAAGGGCGTGCTCCGCAAGGGCGAGTGGATCGTCGACCCGAGGTGAGGCGCGCGCGGTCGCGCGCGATCCCTTCGCAGTGAGGCGGTTGGCCCCGAGGTCTGGGCCAACCGCCTTCTTTTTGGCATGATCAGGCCCCGAAAGCCATAGGCGGACCTCGGGGGTGAAGCAGTGATCGTCACGGTCACGCTCAACGCCGCCCTCGACCTCACCTATCGCGTCCCGTCCCTCACGCCCCACACCACCCACCGCGTCACCGAGGTGTCCGAACGCGCGGGCGGCAAGGGCGTGAACGTGGCGCGGGTGCTCGCCGCACTCGGCCACACGGTGACGGTGACCGGCTTCGCGGGCGGCGCCACCGGGCGCACCCTGCGCGAGCACCTCACCCGCACCTCCGGCCTGGTGGACGCGCTGCGCCCCGTCGAGGGCGCGACCCGCCGCACCCTGGCCGTCGTCGACGCCCGTACTGGCGACACGACACAGCTCAACGAGCCGGGCCCGTCCGTGTCGTCCGCCGAGTGGTCCGGATTCCTCGCCGCGTACGAGGAGTTGGTGGGCGGCTCCGGCGTCACGGCGGTGGCCCTGTGCGGCAGCCTGCCGCCGGGCGTCCCGGTCGGCGCGTACGCCCTGCTCGTGCGCGCGGCACGGGCCGCGCGCGTCCCGGTGCTGCTCGACACCAGCGGCGAACCCCTGCGCCGCGGTGTCGCCGCCCGCCCCGACCTCGTCAAGCCGAACGCCGAGGAACTCGCCGAACTCACCGGCGCCCACGAGCCGTCCCGGGCCACCCGTGACGCCCGCCGCAGGGGCGCGCACGCGGTCGTCGCCTCGCTCGGCGCCGAAGGCCTGCTCGCCGTCACCCCCGAGGGCACCTGGCGGGCGACGCCGCCCGCCGCCGTGCGCGGCAACCCGACGGGCGCGGGCGACTCGGCGGTCGCGGGCCTGCTCTCCGGGCTCGTGGAGGGCCTCCACTGGCCGGACCGGCTCGCCCGCGCGGTGGCCCTCTCGGCGGCGACCGTGGCGGCCCCGGCCGCGGGCGAGTTCGACCGGTCGGTGTACGACGACGTACTGCCGAAGGTCACGGTGAGCGGCAAGGCGTCGGCCGCGTAACGGGGTCGGCGACACCGGGTTGGGCGATACGGGCCGCGCGTGCCCGGGAATGAGGGCACCATGCCACTGATCACCACCGGCGAACTGATCGGCCGGGCCCGCGCCGAGGGGCGCGGCCTCGCCGCCTTCAACGTCATCACCCTGGAGCACGCGGAGGCCGTCGCACTCGGCGCGGAGCGCGCGGGCCGCGCGGCCGTGCTCCAGATATCCGAGAACGCGGTGCGCTTCCACGGCGGTGACCTCACCCCGATCGCCCAGGCCGCGGCGGCCGTCGCCCGCGCCTCGGCGGCGCCCCTGTCCCTGCACCTGGACCACGTCACGGACGTGGACCTGCTGCGGGCCGCGCACCCCGAGGGCTTCAGCTCCGTCATGTTCGACGCGTCGAATCTGCCGTACGCGGAGAACGTCAAGGCCACCGCGGACGCGGTGCGTTGGGGCCACGAGCGGGACATCTGGGTCGAGGCCGAGCTGGGCCGGGTCGGCGGCAAGGAGGGCGAGGCACCCCTCGACGCGCACGCGCCCGGGGTGCGCACGGACCCGGACGAGGCCGCCGCGTACGTCGCCGACACCGGGGTCGACTCGCTCGCCGTCGCGGTCGGCTCCAGTCACGCCATGACGTCGCGCACGGCGTCCCTGGACCACGAGTTGATCCGCGCCCTGCGCGCGCGGGTGCCCGTGCCGCTGGTCCTGCACGGGTCGAGCGGCGTGCCCGACGCGGAGATCCGCGCGGCGCTGGCCGCGGGCGTGGTCAAGGTGAACGTGGGCACGGCCCTGAACACCGGCTTCACCGGGGCGGTGCGCCACTTCCTGACGGAGGACACGGCAACGGTGGACCCCCGCAAGTACCTGACCCCTGCCCGGGAAGCGATGGCGGAGGTAGTCACCCACTTCCTCCAGCTGACCGGCTGACAGCAAGCCGATCAGCCCGTCCGGCGCTTGAGGACGAGGCGCGAAGCGCCGTAAAGGGTCAGTCCTTGACGTGGCCCGCCTTCAGCCACATCTGGTCGAGGTTCGCGTCGCACTTGTCGCCCTGCTGACAGGACACGGAGATCGTGTTCGTGCCCTTGTTCAGCTGCACGAACGCGAACGTTTTCGTCCAGCCCTTGTCCCAGGCACCTTCCTCGGCGTGCGCGAAGTTGTCCATGTTGAGCTTGCGCTCGGACGCCGTGCCGTTGATCACGAGCGTGGTCTCGGCCGCCTTGCCGGGCACGCCGTAGCCGACGAAGACCGTGTACGCGCCGTCCTTGGGGACGCCGTTGACGGTCCAGGTCACCTGCGCGCCGACCTTGTTGAGCCCGGCCACGTACACGCCGCCCGCGGACTTGGCGCCTTCGATGTCGGACGCGGTGGTGGTGCCGCCCTCCAGCTTGAGGGCCTTGGCGTCGGCTTCGGGCAGCTCGGCCTTCTTGTCCGGCTTGTCCTTGTCCTTGGACGCGCTGGGGCTCGGGTCGCTCGACTCGCTCTGCCGCTGCGAGGGACCGGCCTTGTTGTCGCCGCCCTCGTCGTCGCCGCCGGTGAGCATGGCCGCGCCGATGCCGAGCGACACCACGGCGACGACCGCGATCGCGCCGATCAGCAGGCCCTTGGTGTTGGGCCCGCGGCCGCGCCCGGCCGGGGGCGCGGGCGGCGCCTGGCGGATGGGGGCCGTGGCGCCGGGCTGGGCCTCGGGGGCCGTGTAGTGCGCGCTGGGCTGGCCGTGGGGCTGCTGCGGGGGGTAGCCGTAGCCGCCCTGCGCCGGGGGCTGGTGCGCCTGCTGCCCGTACTGCCGCTCGCCCACCGGGCGCACCTGGTGGTACGAGGACCGGGGCCCGGGGTAGCCGTAACCGCCGCCCCCGGGGGGCGGGGTGGCACCGGCCGCCTGGCCGTCGGCGTACAGATAGCCGAACGGGTCGTCGTCGCCCTGTGGCGCGTTCGGCGTCTGCTCGCCGTTGTTGCCGGGCGTCATTCGCAGGTCACTCCCTCGCATCGCGGATGCGGGCGAGCCTACCCGCTCCACGCGACCGCCCAAGGTGTCGTTGGCCTCAATCCCGTTCCCGGCGCGGGGCCTATCCGGCCCGCCGGTGCTGCTTGGCACGGGAACGTTTCTCGACGTACATCCGCTGGTCGGCGGAGTGCAACACCTCGTCCGCCGACATGCCGCAGTGCGCCCAGCCGATGCCGAAGCTGGCGCCCACGCGGACGGCCCGGCCGTCGACCCTGATCGGCGGGATGATGGCGTTCCGCAGCCGGACCGCGAGGTCCTGCGCGTCGGCCCTGCCGAGCCCGTCGGCGAGGACCACGAACTCGTCGCCGCCGAGCCGCGCCACCGTGTCGCCGTCGCGGACACCGCTGGTCAGACGGCGTGCGACCTCGATGAGGACGGCGTCGCCCGTGTGGTGCCCGAAGCGGTCGTTGATCGACTTGAAGCCGTCGAGGTCGCAGAAGAGGACGGCGAGCCCCTTCGTACCGTCGTCGGCCTCGCTCTCCTCGGGCGGGGCGACGGTGTGCACGTGGTGGTCGAACTCCCCGTGCGCGCCGTGCTGCGCGCCGGGCGGTGCGGCGTGCCCGTGTTCGTGTCCGTGCGCGGCCGCGTGCACGCCGCCGTACAGGCCGCTGTTGTCGTACGCCGCGTCGAGCGAGTCCACCGTGCTCGGCTGGCCCGCGTGCGGCCTGCGACAGAGCCGGGCGCTCAGCCGGGCGCGCAGCTCGGCGGAGTTCGGCAGGCCGGTGAGCGAGTCGTGCGAGGCGCGGTGCGCGAGCTGGAGCTCGCGCCGCTTGCGCTCCTCGATGTCCTCGACGTGCGTGAGCAGAAACCGGGGCCCGTCCGCGGCGTCCGCGACGACGGAGTTGCGCAGCGACACCCAGACGTACGTGCCGTCGCGGCGGCCGAAGCGCAGCTCGGCGCGGCCGCCCTCGGCGGAGGTGCGCAGGAGGGTGCCGATGTCCTCGGGGTGGACCAGGTCGGAGAAGGAGTGGCGCCGCATCGCGGAGGCGGGGCGGCCGAGCAGGCGGCACAGCGCGTCGTTGGTGCGCAGGATGCGGCCGTGCTGGTCACCGCCCATCTCGGCGATGGCCATGCCGCTCGGCGCGTACTCGAAGGCCTGCCGGAAGGACTCCTCGCTGGCCCGCAGCGCCTGCTGCTCGCGCTCCAGGCGGACCAGGGCCCGCTGCATGTTGGCCCGCAGCCGGGCGTTGCTGATGGCGATCGCGGCCTGGAAGGCGTACATCTGGAGGGCTTCGCGGCCCCAGGCGCCGGGCCTGCGGCCGTTGCGCGGCCGGTCCACGGAGATCACGCCGAGCAGTTCGCCGCCGGAGCCGCCGGTCGCGTACATGGGGGCGAAGAGCCGGTCGGAGGGGTGCCACTCGTCCTCGAAGCGGGGCTCGGGGCCCTCGGTGTACCACTGCGGCACGTCGTCCTCGTCGAGGACCCAGCCCTCGGTGTGCGGGATGAAGCGCAGGGCGCCCCAGGCCTCGCCCATGGCGAGGCGGCGGTCCCAGGACTCGCGGGAGCCGACGCGGCCGGTGATGAGCGCCTCGGCCGCGGGGTTGCCGGCGAAGGCGGCGACGACGAGGTCGCCGTCCGGGCGCACGAGATTGACGCACGCCAGCTCATAGCCCAGGCCGTTCACCACGCCGTCGGCGACGGTCTGCAGCGTGTCCGCGAGGCTGCGGGCCGTGTTGAGCTCCGCCACCACCTGGTGCAGCTGCCGCAGGGTCGCAAGACGGACGTACGGCTCCGACTCGGTCTCCATGCTCGCTCTCCCCGAGACCTCGACAGCAACTCCAGGATCCGCAGCGTCCTCAGTGTCCGTAATCTCTGACTCTTCGTGACTCTTCTGGCTTCGTACGGTGTGTACTTCTTCGTACCTCTACGTACAGTGCTGTGCTTCCGTGCCCTCAGCGTCTGTCTGATTGCCACGGTCACTGAATCACAGCGAGCTGCCCACCCGGTACACAGGGTCAACAAAATATCGGCCCTGTGACTCAAGTCACAGGTGGGAGTGGGTGGTTGCGGCGTCGGGGGCGCGGGCGGCGGGAACGGCGCGGGAGTAGCGCGGTCCTAGGGCGAGACCTAGGACCGGTATCGGCCCCGGGTCCGATGCGCCGCGCTCCGGTCCGGGACTAGCGTCAGTCGTGTGGTTGCCGATCTGACCTTGAACACACAGCCCCCTCCCGCCCCGTCCACCCCTCATCCTGTGGGGGTGAGCAACGACGAGTTCCGGGCCGCCATGTCCCGCCTGGCCGCGGGCGTGGTCCTGGTGACCGCGCAGGAGCCCCCGCTGGACCCGGACGACCCGATGGCACCGGCCGGTGAGGACGTCGGCATGACGGCCACCGCGTTCCTCTCGGTCTCCCTGGAGCCGCCCCTGGTCATGGTCAGCCTGCGCACGGGCTCCCGCATGGACGACCTGCTCGCCGAGCAGCCGCTGTGGGCCGTGTCGGTCCTGACCGAGAGCCAGCGGCACATCGCGGGCCGCTTCGCCATGAAGGGCCGCATCAGCGACCGGCTGCTCTTCGACGACATCGCCTACGCGCGCGGCCGGGCCAGCGGCGCGCCCCTGGTGGGCGGCGCGCTCGCCACCCTGGAGTGCCGCACCGAGCAGACGGTGGCCGCGGGCGACCACACCCTGGTGATCGGCCGCGTCCTGACGGCGGAGCTGCCGAGCGCGGACGGCGGGCCGCTGCTGTACTTCCGGGGGCGGTACCGGCAGCTGGGCTGAGGCCCCGCGCGCCGGGGCTACTGCCAGCCCTTGCCCGTGCGGCCCTGCTTCGTCTCCGCGCGCCGCTTCTTCTCCCGCAGCCGCCGTTCGTTGATCCCGCGCGGGATGCGGGTCGCGCGCCGGGGCTTGGGGGGCGGCGCGGTGGCCTCCGCGAGCAGCGAGGCGAGGCGGACGGCCGCGGCCTCCCGGTTGCGCCACTGGGAGCGGTGCTCGCTCGCCCGTACGCTCACGACGCCGTCGACGAGCCGGGACGCGAGCCGCTCCAGGGCCCGCTGCTTCCACACCTCGGGCAGCGCGTCGGTGCGCTCCAGGTCGAAGCGGAGCTCGACCTGCGAGTCGCTGGTGTTGACGTGCTGGCCGCCGGGCCCCGAGGAGCGCGAGAAACGCCACATGAGCTCGGCCTCCGGCAGGACGACCGAGCCGCGGATGACGTGTTCCCGACCAGACATGTCTCCTATGATCCCGCGTCCGTCCGCCGTACGACACCTGTTTTCCGCCGCCGTGGCCTCTTCCCTGCGCACCTTCGGCAAAGAAAGTAAAGAAGCGAGTCCGCATATGGAACCTTGGGTACCCCCCGCGGCGTTCATAGGGGTGCCGGTAGCTTCGCCCTCAGAGTGAAGCCCGCACATAGGCGACTAGGGAAGGGACTCCCAACAATGGCTGTAAGCCTGTCCAAGGGCGGCAACGTCTCGCTCACCAAGGAGGCACCGGGCCTGACCGCCGTCACGGTCGGCCTCGGCTGGGACGTCCGCACCACCACGGGTACCGACTTCGACCTGGACGCCTCCGCGATCGCGGTGAACACCCAGGGCAAGGTCTACTCGGACGGCCACTTCGTCTTCTTCAACAACAAGGCGACGCCGGACCAGACCATCGTCCACACCGGTGACAACGTCACGGGCCAGGGCGAGGGCGACGACGAGCAGATCAACGTCAACCTCGCGGGCCTGCCCGCCGACATCGAGAAGATCGTCTTCCCGGTCTCGATCTACGACGCCGAGAACCGCTCGCAGAACTTCGGCCAGGTCCGCAACGCGTTCATCCGCATCGTGAACCAGGCCGGCGGCGCCGAGATCGCCCGCTACGACCTCTCCGAGGACGCGGCCACCGAGACCGCCATGGTCTTCGGCGAGCTCTACCGCAACGGCGCGGAGTGGAAGTTCCGCGCCGTCGGCCAGGGCTACGCCTCGGGCCTGGTGGGCATCGCCCAGGACTTCGGCGTCAACGTCTGAGTCCGCACCGCCTGACCACGGGCCCCGGCCGGAGCGCTTCCGGCCGGGGCCCGTCGCGTACGCGCGTCCAAGGCGCGGGCCGCGCGGGGAACTTCGGGGCGCGGGACGGCGTTGCCAGGACGACGTGCGCACTGCGCGCGCGGCCGACGGGTACGACACGGGCAGAAGCCGAGGTGGCGCGGAATGGCTATGTGGGACCGGATCAAAGACCAGGCCAAGAACCTGCAGCAGACGCAGGGCGGACGCACCCCCGGTGCTCCCGGTGCCCCCGGCGGGCACGGGGCGCACGGCAGCGGGTCCAAGAGCTCCAAGGCCCAGCTCGTGGGCCTGCTCAAGACCCAGCTCACCTCGCTGAAGTCGGAGCTGAAGAGCGGCGCCTACCGCGACGCGAGCATGGCCATGTGCGCCCTGGTGGCCGCCGCCGACGGCACCGTCGACCCGGCCGAGCGCCAGCACGTCGAATCCCTCATCCTGCAGAACGACGTGTTGCAGAACTTCCCCCCGGACCAGCTCCGCCAGCGCTTCAACAAGCACGCGGACCAGCTGTCGTTCAACTTCCAGCAGGGCAAGGCGGCGGTGATGCAGGAGATCGCCAAGGCCGCGAAGAAGCCCGCGGAGGCCCGTGCGGTCGTGCAGACCGGCTTCGTCATCGCCGGCGCGGACGGCTATGTGGCCCCGGCCGAGGAGCAGGTCCTGCGCGAGGCCTGCGCGGCACTCGGCGTGTCCCCCCAGGAGTTCGGCCTCTGAGAGGCCGTCCAGCACCCGGGCCGCGGCGGCCCGGGTGCGCCCAGCCCCAACGCGCCCGCAGCCGAGCGACGGCAGAGCGCCGCAGCCCGGCGGAGCGCGTCAGCGCTCGTCCGGCTTGCCGTCGCCGTACAGCCAGTCCGACCACACGCGCTTCAGCTCCTCGCGCGCCTCGTCGTCGCCCGCGTGCTTCTCGACGTACGTGGTGAAGTCCTCGGTGTCCGCGTTGGCGTGGCGGTACTTCTTCGTCCAGCCCTTGAGGATCTCGTAGAAGGTCTCGTCGCCGACGGTCTCGCGGATCTTCTGGATGACCATGGCACCCCGGTAGTAGACGGGGTCGTCGGAGATGCTCTCCGCGTCCGGCTGCTTGGCGGGCGGGAAGTCCCAGACGGAGTCGTACTCGTCGTCCTCGTCCTCGTAGATCGCGTCGACGGTCTCCTCGACGGTGTCGCCGTCGTTGTCCTCCTCGTACAGCCACTCGGCGTACGTCGCCAGGCCCTCGTTGAGCCACATGTCCTGCCAGCTCTTCGGCGAGACCGAGTCGCCGAACCACTGGTGGGCCAGTTCGTGCACGAGGGTCGTGGTGTCGGCGTCCTGGACGGGGAACAGCGGCTTGGTCTGGGTCTCCAGGGCGTAGCCGAGGTCCGCGCGGCCGTCGACGACGGCGCCGGTGGACGAGAAGGGGTAGTCGCCGAAGTTGTACTCCGCCCAGTCCACGATGTCGGGGATGTCGGCGAGGACCTTCTGGACCTTCTTGCGCTTGGCCGCGGGCAGCGTCCGGTCGATCGCCGTGAAGACGGGGATGCCGCTCTCGGTCATCGCCGTCCTGGTGTCGTACGTGCCGACGACGACCGTCGCCAGATAGCTGGCCATCGGCTCGGCGCTGTGCCAGGCGAAGGTGGTCCGGCCGTTGGCGGTGGTCTCCTTCGTCAACTCGCCGTTGGAGATGGCCTTCAGGCCCTTGGGGACGGTGACCTCTATGTCGTACGAGGCCTTGTCGACGGGGTGGTGGTTGCCCGGGAACCACGCCATCGAGCCCGCGGGCTGCCCCGTCGCGAGCGCGCTCTCCTCCCCGGTCAGCCAGCCCTCCTTGGCACCGTCCACGTCCGTGATGGTCTGCGGGGTGCCGGAGTAGCGGACGGTGGCCCGGAAGGTCTCACCGCGGTCGAGGTCGTCGCGGGGGCGGACGGTCAGCTCGCTGCCCGCGCGCTGGAAGCGGGCCTCCTTGCCCTCGACGGTCACGGACTCGACGTCCAGGCCCTTGAGGTCGAGGTTGAAGGCGCTGAGCGTCTTGGTGGCGCGGGCCGTGATGTCGGCGGTGCCGGTGAGGTGGCGCGACTCCGGGTCGTAGCCGATCTTCAGGCCGTAATGAGCCACGTCGTAGCCGCCGTTGCCGAGCTTCGGGAAGTACGGGTCGCGGACGCCCGCGGCACCGGGAGTGCCCCCGACACCACTGCTCGTGCACGCGGTGAGCGCGGTCGCGAGGGCGGTGGCGCAGAGCAGCGCGAGGGGCGTGCGGCGGGGCCCCTTGGTCAGGGGGGCGGTGGCTCGGTAGATCACCCCGGTGATCCTATGGCCACCGCACCCGCCCGCCACGGGGCCCCCGCGCGCCGGGGGTCAGCGGCCGAGCGCGGCCACGCCCGCCTTCGCGAACTTCTCGTCCAGGTCGCCGCTGGGCGCGCCCGCGACGCCGATGCCCGCGACGGGGCCGCCCTTCGCGGTGACCGGGGCGCCGCCCGCGAGGAACAGCGTGCCGGGGATGTCCTTGAGGTTCGGCGCCTGCGCCAGGCGCTTGGCCAGCTCGGAGGTGGGCGCGTTCCAGGAGACGGCGGTGTAGGCCTTGCGCTCGGCGGACTCGTACGACTGCGGGCCCGCGCCGTCGCCGCGCAGGGTGACGATCGTGTTGCCGTTGCGGTCAACGACGGCGACCGTGACGCGCTGGTTCTCCTTCTTCGCCGCGTCCAGGGTGGCCTGTGCGGCCTTCGTGGCGGCGGCCACGGTGAGGTGCGTGGTCTGCGTCAGGTCGCGATTGCCCGCGTCGGCGGTGACGGCGGCCTTCGCGGCGGCCTCAGGGGCGTCGGCGCTGGCGGACACGGCACCGAACGTGCCGGCGCCGACCACGCCGAGGACGGCGGCGGCGGTGAGGACGCGGGCACGCGGCGAGAGCTGCTTCATGGGGGAACTCCTTGGGTCGGCCGGCACGATCCGTGCGGCGGTACGGGTCCGCTGGTGGGCCCTGTGCTTCGATCCTGCGGGCGGATCGCGGCCCGCCCCGTCGGCGCTCCGGCTGCGGGTCGCGCGCGCTTCGGCCGACACCCGGGTCAGCCGATCGGTTGACCCCGGTCCCCGCCCAGCAGGCCACAATGAGGGTGTTTGCCCAGTTCACGCGTACGGCAGGAGGCCGGGGATGCACGGAGGCGACGGCGCCCGGGCCGCCCGTCCAGGAGTCGCCGGGCCGGAGGAGCGGTGGCTCGCGGCCGTCATGCACGCCGCGTTCTTCCTGCTGCTCGCCGCCTCGCTCAGCCGGTTCCTGTTGCGCCACCCCGGCGAGCCCCGTACACCGTGGATCATCGCCCTCTCGGCCGTGCTCGCCCTGCTGTACGTACTCGGCCCGGTCCTGGGGGCCACGCCGAACCCGCGGCGCCTGCTGTGGCTCGGCGCGGTCGTCGGCGTCTGGGTGGTGCTCGTGATCCTCGCGCCGAGCTACGCGTGGTGCGCGGTGCCGCTGTTCTACACGGGCCTGCGGACGCTGCCGACGCGCGCGGCCCTCGCCCTCGTCACCGTCCTCACGGCCCTCGTGGTCGCGGCCCAGCTGCGGCTCGCGGACGGCTTCGACCCGAACCTGGCGTTCGCGCCGCCCGCCGTGGCGGCCGTGGCGACGGCGGTCTTCGTCCACATGCAGCGGCAGACCGCGCGGCAGCGCGCCCTCATCGACGACCTGCTGCGCACCCGGCGCGAGCTCGCCGCCACCGAGCGGCGCGAGGGCACGCTCGCCGAGCGGCAGCGCCTGTCCATGGAGATCCACGACACGCTGGCCCAGGGCCTGTCCAGCCAGCGGATGCTGCTCCAGGCGGCGGACCGGGTGTGGGACACGGACGCGGCGGCTGCCCGCACCCACGTCCGCACCGCCGAGTCCATCGCCGACCGCGGCCTCGCCGAGGCCCGCCGCCTCGTCCACGACCTGGCACCGGTGGACCTGGCGGAGGCGGGCCCCGATCCGGCGTACGCGCTGCCCGCGGCGCTCCGGGCACTGGCGGGGCGGGAGTCGGGGGCGGGCCTGGCGGTGCGCTTCCACCCCGAGGGCACCCCGGTCCCGCTGACGGCGCAGGCCCGCTCGGCGCTGCTGCGGATCGCGCAGGGCGCCCTCGCGAACGTACGGGAGCACGCCGGGGCGGGGACGGCCGCGCTGACCCTGACGTACCTCGACGACCAGGTGGTGCTCGACGTGGCGGACGACGGCCGCGGGTTCTCGCCACCGGCGCCCGGCGGCGGGCGGGCCGGGCGCGGGCACGGCCTCCCCGCGATCCGCGCACGGGCGGCGCGGCTGGGCGGGACGCTGACGGTGGAGTCGGCACCCGGTGAGGGGACGGTGCTCTCGGTGGTGGTTCCGCTGGGGGACGGCGCGGCTGGAGGGAGCCACGATGAACGCGACTGAGGGCCCTGAGGGCCCGGCCCCGGACGACCCGGGCGGCACCGCGCCGGTGCGGCTCCTGGTCTGCGACGACCACGCCGTCGTCCGGGCGGGCCTGCTCGCCCTGCTCGGCAGCGCCCCGGCCGTCGAGGTGGTCGGCGAGGCGGGTTCCGGCGAGGAGGCCGTGGCCCTCGCCGCGAAACTGCGGCCGGATGTCGTCCTCATGGACCTCCAGCTCGGCCCCGGAATGGACGGCGTGGAGGCGACGCGGCGGATCACGGCGGCGGCCGGGGGCGGGCGGCCGCACGTCCTCGTGCTCACCACGTACGACACCGACGCCGACATCACCCGCGCGATCGAGGCGGGCGCCACCGGCTATCTGCTCAAGGCCGAGCGGCCCGACGAACTGTTCTCGGCGATCCGCGCCGCCGCGTGCGGGCGCACCGCGCTCTCGCCGCCGGTCGCGTCCCGCGTGATGGCCCGCATGCGGGAGCCCCGGGCGGGGCTCACCCCGCGCGAGCGCGACATCCTGGGCCAGCTGGCCCGGGGGCTCGGCAACCGGGAGATCGCCCGGGCGCTGTTCATCAGCGAGGCCACGGTGAAGACGCACCTGGGGCGCATCTACGACAAGCTCGGCGTCGAGACCCGCGCGGGGGCGGTGGCCGTGGCCAAGGAACAGCGCCTCCTCTAGCCCTCTGGCCGGGGCCGAGCGCGGCCGTGGAGGGCAGCTGGCGGGGGCATGGCACCATCGAGGCGTGCTTGACATCGGCTACGCCCTTTCCCGCCGTTTTCCCGATCCGCCGCAGGCGGACTACCGCACCGCGGACGTCCGCACCCTGCGGCACGACCTGTTCTGCGGGGACGTGTACCTGGCCGACACCAAGGCGGACCGGGAGCTGTCCACAGCCTGGGGATGGGTGCCGGTGCTCGACTTCGCGTGGGCGCTGTGCGACATCGTGGAGCGGCTCGACCAGGACCCGATGGGCAGCAGGGCGGCGCGGCCCCAGCACGCCGAGCTGGACTTCACCGAGTCCACGGACCGGATGCTGTTCGAGCGGCGCTTCGGGTGGGTCGACATCGACGCCGACTGGCTGGACCCGGGCGAGCCGCCCCTCACCTTCTCGCACGCCGAACTGCGCCGCGAGGCACGGGACTTCCTGCACGACGTGGTGGCCGACCTGACCGATCTGCACGAGGACCTGGGCGAGAACCCGGCGATGTGGACCCTCCTCGCCCGTTTCCCCCGGGTGCCCTAGGGCCCGCCCCGCGAGGTACCGGAGAATCGCGGCCCGGCGATGTCACATTCTCGGGGGTCCGGTTCGTCGTACCCGTACGGGCCCGTGCAGGCCCGTACGGCCCACGACAGAAACGGACCCCACCCATGGCCCGCGCCACCAGCTCCCGTACTCGTCCGGCCTCCCCCACCGTCACCGTCGTCGGCGGCGGCTTCGCGGGACTCACCGCCGCCATCGCCGCCGCCGAGGGCGGAGCCCGGGTCACCGTGCACGAGGCGCACCACACCCTCGGCGGCCGCGCCCGCACCTCGGAGGGCACGTACAGGACGAACGAGGGCCCGCACGCGCTCTACAACGGCGGCCCGCACTGGACCTGGCTCAAGCAGCGCGACCTGATCGGCGAGCTGGCGCCGCTGCCGCCCCTGGAAGGCACCCGGCTGCGCCTTCGCCACCGGGGCGCGCTGCGCCGCACCCCGCCCCTGGGGATGCTGCGGCTGCTGCGCCGGGCGCCGGAACAGGCCCCGGTCGACGAGGACTTCCTGACCTGGGCGAGCCGCGAGGTGGGGCAGGACGCCGCCCGCGCCGCCGCCCACTACACCGCCGTGGCCCTCTTCCACCACGACCCGGGCGCGCTGTCCGCCCGCTTCGTGCACACCCGGCTCCGCCGGGCCGCCAAGCTGCCCCCGGAGGCCCACTACCCGCTGGGCGGCTGGGGCGCGGTCGTCGACCGGATGGCCGCCCGCGCCTGGAACCTGGGCGTCCGGGTGGAGACCCTGGCCCGCGTCGACGACATCGCGGAGCAGGCGCGGCGCGGCCCCGTCATCGTCGCCACCTCGCTCGACGCCGCGCGGCGGCTCCTGAAGGACGAGGGGCTGACGTGGCAGAGCGGGCGCACGGCCCTGGTGGACGTGGCGCTGCGCTCGCGCAGGGGCGATCTGTTCGCGCTCTCGGACCTGGACGGCACGGGCTGGGTGGAGCGCTTCACCGCCCAGGACCGCACGCTCGCCCCCGAGGGGCAGCAGCTGATCCAGGGCCAGCTCCCGCTCGCCCCGCACGAGTCGAAGGCGGACGGCGTCAGGGGCGCGGAGGAACTGCTCGACCTGGGCTTCCGTGACTGGCGCGAGCGCGTGACCTGGCGCCGCTCGGCGGTGGCGAACGGCCGCACGGGCGCCGTCGACCGGCCGGGCACCACCTGGCGCGACCGGCCCGCGGTGGACCGGGGCGACGGCGTCTTCCTGGTGGGCGACCAGGTGGCGGCGCCGGGGCTGCTCAGCGAAGTCTCCTTCAACAGCGCCATCGAGGCGGTGTCGCTCGCCCTGACCGGCACGGGCCGGCTGGCCACCACCACGCCCTGGGTTGACCTCAAGTCTGCTTGAGGTTGGAGGGTGAGTGGTGACCGGCAAGCCCGCACTTCTGAGGAGCCCGCCATGCACGCCGTCCGTCTGCACGCCTTCGGCCCCGCCGAGAACCTCACGTACGAGACCGTCGAGGACCCGCGCCCTGGCCCCGGCCAGGTGCGGATCGCCGTCGCCGCGGCCGGGGTGCACCTGCTCGACACCTCGATCCGGGAGGGCGAGCAGGGCCCGCTGCCGCAGCTGCCCACGCTGCCGACGGTGCCGGGCCGCGAGGTCGCGGGCACCGTGGAGTCCGTCGGCGAGGGCGTGGACACCGCCTGGGCAGGACGGCGCGTCGTCGCGCACATCGGCTTCGCGCCCGGCGGCTACGCCGAGCTGACCGTGACCGAGGCCGACCGGCTGCACGAACTGCCCGACGGGCTCGGCTTCCCCGAGGCCGTGGGGCTCATCGGCACGGGGCGCACGACGATGGGCATCCTGCAGTTCGCGGAGCTCGACGCCGAGTCCGTCGTCGTCGTGCCCGCCGCCGCGGGCGGCATCGGCACGCTGCTCGTGCAGTACGCCAAGCACGCCGGGGCCACGGTGATCGGGCTCGCGGGCGGCCCCGCCAAGACGGCCCGCGTCACGGAGAACGGCGCCGACCTGGCCGTCGACTACACCGACCCGGCCTGGCCCGACGAGGTCCGCGCGTATCTGAAGGGCCTCGGCGACGGCGGCCGCACCGCGACCGCGGTCTTCGACGGGGTGGGCGGCGACGCGGGCCGGGCCGCCGTGGACCTGCTCGGACCCGGCGGTACGCACCTCGTCTTCGGCTGGTCGGAGAAGAAGGGCCCGGTGACCCTCACCGAGGAGGAGCTCGCCGCGCGCGGCATCACGCAGATCAGCCCGCTCGGCGCGGCCATGCTGGAGAAGGCGGGCGGCGACAACCCCGTCCGCACCCTGGAGCTGGCCGCCCTGCACGCCCACGAGGGCGGGTACTTCACGCCCGCCGTGCAGACCTTCCCGCTCGCCGACGCGGCCGCGGCGCACCGCGCCCTGGAATCCCGCGCCACGACGGGCAAGGTGGTCCTGATCCCCTGAGCGCCTGGTTCCCTGCTGCGCCTGGTTCCCCGCTGCGCCGGGGAAAAATCAGATGCCAGTACCACATTCGCGAACTACCGTCCGGTTTATGGACTCCGCACCCCCCAGCCCGGCCCCGTCCACCGCCATCGCCTTCCGCGACCTCCCCGACACCGACCTGGACCGCGCCCTCGACCTGGTCTACCTCGCCTTCCACGAGACCCCGGAGGACGAGAAGCGCAAGCACCACCACGACCTGCTGCGCGGCTGCGAGCGCGTCGGGGCGTACGACGGCCGGACGCTGGTCGGCCTCCTCGCCGCCTTCCGCTTCACCATGTCCGTGCCGGGCGGCGAACTGCCGTGCCCCAGCGTCACGTTCGTCTCCGTCGCCCCCACGCACCGCCGCCGCGGCGTGCTCTCCGGCATGATCGCGGCGCTGTTCGAGAGGTGCGGCGCGAGCGACCGTCCGCTGGCGGCGCTGTGGGCGTCGGAAGACGCGATCTACGGCCGCTTCGGCTTCGGCCCCGCCACGTACAACAACACCGTCGAGGTGAAGTCCGAGCGCCCCCTCGACCTGCGGATCGTCCCGTCCGAAGGCCCCCTGCGCCTGGTGGACCCGGCGGCGGCCCCCGAGCTGCTCGCCGCGTACTACGACCGTACGCGCGCCGCCCGCGCGGGCCGCATCGACCGCACCGAGGCCTGGTGGCGCGAGGAGTGGATGGCCACGGAGGACGAGGAAGACGACGACCTGTCGCCGCCGCGCGTCGTGGTCCTCGGCGCCGCGGACGACCCCGGCCGCGTCACCGGGTACGCCATCTACCGCACCAAGGGCCGCGACGACGCGCCCGGCCTGGTCCGCCTAGACGAGCTGGAGGCGGACACGCCGCAGGCCGAGGCCGCGCTGTGGCGGTATCTGGCGTCGATCGACCTGACGGGCCTGATCCAGGCGTGGGGCCGCCCGCTCGACGACCCGCTGCTCCTGTTCGCCGGGGACCGCGACCAGGTCCGTGTGACGGGCCAGTACCCGGGCCTGCGGGTCCGGCTCGTCGATGTGCGCGCCGCGCTGCTCGCCCGCTCCTGGGCGGCCCCCGCCGACCTGGTCCTGGAGGTCCGCGACCCCCGGCTCCCGGGCAACGAGGGCCGCTTCCGCCTGACGGTCACCGGGGCCGGAGGAGCGGCGTACGAGCCGACCGACGCGCCCGCCGACCTCACCCTCGACGTGCGGGAGCTGGGCTCGGCCTACCTCGGCGGCGCGCCGCTCGTGTCCTTCGTCCGGGCGGGGGTCGTCACCGAGCACACGCCGGGC
The DNA here is from genome assembly GCF_008704795.1 of Streptomyces spectabilis. Taxonomy (NCBI): domain Bacteria; kingdom Bacillati; phylum Actinomycetota; class Actinomycetes; order Kitasatosporales; family Streptomycetaceae; genus Streptomyces; species Streptomyces spectabilis. The sequence goes on from NZ_CP023690.1 coordinate 4,619,082, forward strand.
GCGGCCGCCGCCCTGGACGCGGCCCTCGCGACCGCGCTGCTGCCGCACACGGTCGACACGTTCTAGGCGTCCGCGCCGAGCGCCGCCAGCGCCCCGTCGGTCAGCCGGTACACCGTCCACTCGTCCTGCGGCCTCGCACCGAGGGACTCGTAGAAGCCGATCGACGGGGTGTTCCAGTTCAAAACGGACCACTCCAGGCGTTCGTAGCCGCGCTCGACGCAGATGCGGGCCAGCTCCTTGAGGAGCGCCTTGCCGTGGCCGCCGCCGCGCGCGTCGGGGCGGACGTACAGGTCCTCCAGGTAGATCCCGTGCACTCCGCGCCAGGTGGAGAAGTTGAGGAACCACAGGGAGAAGCCGACGGGCTCGCCCGTCGCGTCGTCCTCGGCGATGTGGGCGTACGCGGCGGGCCGCTCGCCGAACAGCGCCTCGCGGAGCTGCTCCTCGGTGGCGCGCGCCTCCTGCGGCTCCTTCTCGTACTCTGCGAGCTCACGGATCAGGGTGTGGATGAGAGGGACGTCGGCCGGTGCGGCGGTACGAATCATGAGCGCAGCAAGCCACGGACGACGCCCGCGGGTCAACCGAAGGGCCCCGGCCGCGCTGCTCGCCCTCGGCCTCCTCGCGGGCTGCACCTCCGCCGAACCCCCCGCCCGCGCGGGGCGGGCCGTGACCCTGAAGTTCTACGACGCCCAGGGCCACGGCACGCTCCTGTCGCCCCGCGGGGCCCGCGCCGTCACGCACGGCAGCGGCGGCTCCGACAGCGACGCCCTCGTCGACCCGCGCACCCTGCGCGTCCTCGACGACTTCCCGCTGTACGAGGCCGGGCGGCGGCTCCGCTTCGATCTGCCCGGCCGCGGCGGGCCCGCGGCCCTCGCCCTGAACTGGCCCACCGACCAGGGCTTCTCCACCGTCGTCGTCGACAACGGCGGCGAGGGCTTCACCCGCGGCGCCACGATCGTCTTCAACCACGCCGCCGCTAAGGACGCCAAGCGCCGGCTGGACGCGGCCCTCGACCTGCGCCCCGACCACCGCCGCTCGGCGCGCTTCACCACCGCCTACCGCACGGCCGCGCGCGAGCTGGCCCGCGCGGACGCCGCGGACTCCGACGCGGGCCGGGGCAGGCACGGCCAGCGGGCCCTGAGCGCGGTCGACGCGGCGTACGGGCGGCTCCTGGAGGAGTACGGGCCGCGCGCCCGCCGCACGCACGCGCCCTGGACGGGCGTGACCGCCGCCGACGACGCCGATCCGAAGCGGTGGGCGCCGCTCGCCGGGCGGCTCACCCGCCCGCACGGCTGGGTCCGGATCGTCTTCGACCCCGACGAGGACACCGACGACCCGCGCGCACCCGTGCCCCGGCGCTACCGCGAGGCGGTCGCCGCCGCCCACGCGGCCGGTCTGAAGGTCCTCGGCCAGCCGGTCGACTCCGCGTACGCCAACGGCTCCGAGCACCCCGGTCTCGGCACCCGCGCGGGCTATCTGGCCCGGGTCAAGCGGTACGTCGACGCGTTCCCCGACATCGAGGCCTGGGAGATCGGCAACGAGGTCAACGGCTGCTGGACGGACTCCCGCACCACCGCCGACGGCGACTGCACGGACCGGCTCCTGCCGCCGCGCGACCGCATGCAGCACAAGATCGCGGACGCGGCGGCGTACGTGCGGAAGAAGCGGCCGGAGGCCTCCGTCGTCCTCACCCTGTACTGGCAGCTCGGCACGGACGCGGCCCGCTGGTCGGCCTTCACCTGGCCGCGCGCGAACCTGCCGCGCGCGGTCCGCGAGGACATCGACGTCGTGCTCCTGTCCAGCTGGATCGAGGACGCCCCGCTCGGCCTCGCCTTCGACCAGGTGATGACGCGGCTCGCGGCCGACTTCCCCGGCCGGCGCGTCGGCCTGGGCGAGCTGGGCTACTGGAACGAGGACACGTCCCGGTTCTACTGGGCCTTCGACAAGGACGACCCGGCGGCGGCCCGGCGGCAGGTGGCCCGCCGGTACTACGCGGCCGCGCTCGGCTATCCGTCGAGCGTCGGCGGCACCTTCTGGTGGTACTTCGCCCAGGAGATGCCCGGGGACGCGGGCCTTCGCGCCGCGGTGCGCGGCGTCGACCGCAGCCGGTCCTAGAGTCGGCCGCAGCCGGTCCTAGAGCGGACGCCCGAGCAGCCTCCGCGCCAGCTCCAGGTCCTCCGCGGGCAGCGCCCGGCCGTCCTCGACCTCCCACAACACGTTCTGCAGCACCCGCCCCAGCGTCCACGCGAGCGCCCGGCCCCGCTCCAGGCCCAGGACCTCCGTCATCGCGTCGAAGCGCCAGCGCACGTCGTCCGGGTCGAAGAGGTTGTTCAGACCGGGCCACAGATCGAAGCCGGGGTCGCCCGCGAGGGGCTTGGGGTCGATGGCGAGCCACGGCTCGCGCTCGGCCGCGAGGACGTTGTCGAAGTGCAGGTCCCAGTGCAGCATGCGGTCCCCGGGCTCGCCCACGACCTCGCGCACGGCGTCCGCGCACCGCGCGACGAGCGCCCGCTCCGCCGGGTCTGCGATCTCCTTGAGCGCGGCCGGGGTGTCGTCCAGCATCTGCCCGGCGATGTCGCCGAGGGTGCGCATGCCCGCGGGCGCGGGCCCCGCGGTGAGCCGCGCGAGCAGCTCCGCGAGGACGACGACGCCCCGCCGGGCCGCGTCCCTGCCGGCCTCGGCGGACCGGGTCAGCTCCTGGCCGTCACCGGCCCGCTCCAGCAGCATCGTGCCCGTGGTGGCGTCGTGGTCGAGCAGCCGCACCGCGCCGTCGCCGTCCCACACGCGCAGCGCCACCGGCTCGCCCTCGGTCTCCTCGTCGAGGACCTGGAACTTCACCACGGCCGGGGAGCCGTCGGCGCGCTCCACCGGCAGCACGAGCGCGGCCATGCCGTGCATCGAGCCGCCGACGGGCGTCAGCTCCCAGCGCTCCAGGGTGCGCGCGGCAAGGTCCGGCAGGCCCGCGATGAAGGCGCGGCCCGCCTCGCCCGCGTACAGGTGCTGGGATTCGACCAGGGCGTCCGGGACGTGGATCTCGATCACGGGCGCGACCCTACGCAGGGTGCCGCGCGGGCCGCGCCCGATTAATTCCGGCCACCTGACCTGTTCAGGAGATACCGGCGTCCTTCAGGACCTTCCCGAAGTCGGACTCGCTGTACAGGGAGTCGGCGGGCGCCTTCTCGCCGTCGATCTCGACCGTGGGCGTCCCGGAGACGCCGTCGGCGGTGAAGGCCTTCATGGCGGTGGCGACCCACGCCTGGTGCGCATTGCTGGCCACGGCCTTCTCGAACGCGGGGTCCTTGATCCCCGCGGCCTTACCGATCTTCAGCAGGAACCCGGGCGTGAAGCCGTCGTCGCTCTCCTCGGGCTGGTTGGCGAAGAGCCCGGAGTGGAACTGCGGGAACTTGCCCGTGTCCACGGCGGCCCGCAGCGCGTTCGCGGCGTTCTTGGAGCCGTCGCCGCCGAAGTTGTTGTCGAGGAACGAGGCGATCGTGTACTCGACCTTCACGTCACCCGCGGCCAGCGGCCCGACGAGCGCCTGCGCGCCGTTCTCCTCGAACTTCTTGCAGAAGGGGCAGCGCGGGTCCTCGTACACCTTCACGGTGTGCTTCGCCGACGGCTCGCCGACGGTGATCACTCCACCCTCGACCTTCGTGGGCACCTTCGCGAGGTCGTTCACCGAGGCGGGCGGGACCTTCGCCGCCGGTCCGGTGTCCTGGGACGGCGACTTCCCGGCCGGATCGGACGGCTCGGCTGAGGCCGAGGGGGACTTCTTCCCCCCGCCCATCCAGTCGCCGTCGCCGTCGTCGTCGGAGTCGCACCCGGTGACGACGGCACCGAGCAGCGCGACGGCGGCCACCGAGGCGGCCACGCGCCCGGCCTTGCGTACGGCCATGAAAAGCCCTCCAGAACTCCTGAAATCACCACGTACCGCTGAGGGCACCCGAAGTACCGGAAATCTATCCGACCCCTGCCCAGAGCTCCGTGCGCGCAGTAACCTCCCGCCCCATGAGCAGCGCGGACACCGTGAACGGCGGCATCTCCTTCTGGTACGCGGACGACGGGCTCCCGGCGCCCCGCGAGCCCCTCGGCGGTGACACCAGCGCCGACGTCTGCGTGGTGGGCGGCGGCTACACCGGCCTGTGGACCGCGTACTACCTGAAGAAGGCGGCCCCCTTCCTGCGCGTCACGGTCCTGGAGCAGAGGTTCTGCGGCTACGGCGCCTCCGGCCGCAACGGCGGCTGGCTCTACAACGGCATCGCGGGCCGCGACCGGTACGCCGCGCTGCACGGCCACGAGGCCGCCGTCCGCCTCCAGCGGGCCATGAACGACACGGTCGGCGAGGTCGTCCGCGTCGCCGCCGAGGAGAAGATCGAGGCCGACATCCACCAGGGCGGCGTCCTCGAAGTCGCGTACACGCCCGCGCAGCTGGCCCGCCTCAAGGCCTTCCACGCGGCGGAACTGTCGTACGGCGAGGGCGACCGGGTGCTGCGCGGCGCCCGCGAGACCGCCGAGCGGGTGCGCGTCGCCGGAGCCGTCGGCTCGTCCTGGACGCCGCACGGCGCCCGGCTGCACCCGGTCAAGCTGGTGAAGGGCCTCGCGGCGGCCGTCGAGGCGCTCGGCGTGACCCTCCACGAGTCGACGCCGGTCACGGACATCCGCCCCGGGCACGCCGTCACCCCGTACGGCACGGTCCGCGCCCCGTACGTGCTGCGCTGCACCGAGGGCTTCACAGCGTCGCTCAAGGGCCAGCGCCGCACCTGGCTGCCGATGAACTCCTCGATGATCGTGACCGAGCCGCTGCCCGACGACGCCTGGGACGCCATCGGCTGGGCGGGCCGCGAGACCCTCGGCGACATGGCGCACGCGTACATGTACGCCCAGCGCACCGCGGACGGCCGCATCGCCATCGGCGGCCGGGGCGTGCCCTACCGCTACGGCTCGAAGACCGACACCGCGGCCGACCCGGGCCGCACCCAGGCCGCCACCGTCGAGGCCCTGCGCACGCTCCTGGTCCGCTTCTTCCCGCAGCTCACCGGCGTCGGCATCGACCACGCCTGGGCGGGCGTCCTCGGCGTGCCGCGCGACTGGTGCGCCACGGTCGCCCTGGACCGGTCGACGGGCCTCGGCTGGGCGGGCGGGTACGTCGGCTCCGGCGTCGCCACCGCCAACCTCGCCGGGCGCACGCTGCGGGACCTGGTGCGACGGGACTCGGGGCAGGCGGGCGCGACGGACCTGACCGGACTCGCCTGGGTGGACCACCGGGTGCGCAAGTGGGAGCCGGAGCCGCTGCGCTGGCTGGGGGTGCACGGCCTGTACGCGGCGTACCGCGCGGCCGACCGCAGGGAGCTGGCGCGGCCGACGGCGCGCACCACGCGCCTGGCCCGGCTCGCGGACCGCCTCACCGGCCGCGGCTGAGCCGGTCCCGCCTCCCACCGGCCGCAGCGGAAACGGTTCGGGAGGAAGGTGGTGGAGCCCCCTGTCGGATTCGAACCGACGACCTTCGCTTTACAAGAGCGGCGCTCTGACCAGCTGAGCTAAGGAGGCCTGCACGGGCCCCTGAGCGGCCGTGCCCGTGCAGTGTAACCAACGGGACCCCCACCGCAGTCGAAAATCTCGTCGAAGGTCATCCTCTCCGGACTACTGACAGAGCGGTGACCAGCGGGGTAGCGTCACGGGCAGTCCGGATGACTGGACTAGACCCATCCTTTACTCGGATCGTCCGGCACGTTCCTGCCGGTGAAGGGGGCCCTCACCATGGCCACTGTTACGTTCGACAAGGCGACCCGGATCTACCCGGGTTCCACCAAGCCCGCCGTGGACGGTCTTGAGATCGAGATCGAGGACGGCGAGTTCCTCGTCCTGGTCGGCCCGTCCGGCTGCGGCAAGTCCACGTCGCTGCGCATGCTCGCGGGCCTGGAGGACGTGAACGGCGGCGCGATCCGCATCGGCGACCGCGACGTCACGCACCTGCCGCCCAAGGACCGGGACATCGCCATGGTGTTCCAGAACTACGCGCTGTACCCGCACATGACCGTCGCCGCGAACATGGGCTTCGCCCTGAAGATCGCGGGCGTCGACAAGGCCACGATCCGGCAGAAGGTCGAAGAGGCCGCGAAGATCCTCGACCTCACCGAGTACCTGGACCGCAAGCCCAAGGCACTCTCCGGCGGTCAGCGCCAGCGCGTCGCGATGGGCCGCGCCATCGTCCGCGAGCCGCAGGTCTTCCTCATGGACGAGCCCCTGTCGAACCTCGACGCCAAGCTGCGCGTCTCCACGCGCACGCAGATCGCCTCGCTCCAGCGCCGCCTCGGCATCACCACGGTGTACGTCACCCACGACCAGGTCGAGGCCATGACGATGGGCGACCGCGTCGCCGTCCTGAAGGACGGCCTGCTCCAGCAGGTCGACTCGCCGCGCAACATGTACGACCGCCCGAACAACCTCTTCGTCGCGGGCTTCATCGGCTCCCCCGCCATGAACCTCGTCGAGGTCCCGATCACCGACGGCGGCGTGAAGTTCGGCAACTCGGTGGTGCCGGTGAACCGCGAGGCCCTCGCCGCGGCCGCCGACAAGGGCGACCGCACCGTCACCGTCGGCGTCCGCCCCGAGCACTTCGACGTGGTCGAGCAGAACGGCGGCGCCGCGAAGGCCCTCACCAAGGAGAGCGAGGACGCCCCGGCCGGTCTCGCCGTGTCCGTGAACGTCGTCGAGGAGCTCGGCGCCGACGGCTACGTCTACGGCACCGCGGAGGTCGGCGGCGAGCAGAAGGACCTGGTGGTCCGCGTCAACGGCCGCCAGGTGCCCGAGAAGGGCGCCCAGCTCCACGTCGTCCCGCGCCCGGGCGAGACCCACGTCTTCTCCACCTCCACCGGCGAGCGCCTCTCCGACTGACGCGTCCGGAGCGCGCCTAGCGGCGACGGCCGCCGTCGTCAACCGCACCGAAGGGCCCCGTGCTCAGGCACGGGGCCCTTCGCGCGCTCTCGGACATCTCCGAGCGTTGTCGACAAATACCCCGGCACATCAGTCATTTCGTCCGCTGTTCGTCAACATCCATTTCGCCAAACCACATTTCCCCTCACCCGACCGGGTGACTAAATGTCGCCAAATCATCACCTAGCGCTACCCTCACTCGCGTGACGCACTCCGCCAACCACACCCAGAAGCCGCGCCGAGGCCACCGCGGCCCCGGCCGCCGCATCGGGCGCACGCTCGCCCTCGTCCTGCCCGTCGTCCTGGTGCTGTCCGGCACGCTCGCGGTCACCCGGGTCAACTGGTCCGGCAGCTCATCGGATTCGGTCCTCACCGCGTCCGCGGGCGACCTCTCCGCGCCGGCCAGGTCCCGCGGCCCCCACGAGGTGCTGCGCGACCGCCTCCTCCTGGAGCTCCAGGAGAAGAACCCGGGCGTCGCCCTCACCCACCTCCAGCGGGAGGTCGACCGGCACCCGTCGCTCGCCAAGCACTGCGTGTCCATCGCCCGCGCCCTCGGCCGCGCCGCCGTCCGCGCCTACGGCCCGACCCGCGCCCAGTCGTACGCCCGCCCCGTGTGCGACACGTCCTTCGCCACGGGCGTCGCCGCCCACCACAACAGCTGAGGAGCACCGGGCCGACCCCGGCCCCACCCCTAGCACCCCCTGTCAGCGCCGGCCACGTCGGAACCCTGCGCGCCCCAACGCGTAGGGTTCCGTCATGACCACCGGTGACACCCACACAGCACAGCCCACACAGGCCGTGGTCCTGGCCGGCGGCCAGGGTTCCCGGCTGCGCCCGTACACCGATGACCGCCCCAAGCCCATGGTCGAGATCCCCGGCACGGGCACCCCGATCATCGGCCACCAGCTCGCCTGGCTCGCCGCCGAGGGCGTGACGGACGCGGTCGTCTCCTGCGGCCACCTGGCCGAGGTGCTCCAGGACTGGCTGGACACCGCCGACCTGCCGCTGAAGGTCACCACCGTCGTCGAGACGGAGCCCCTGGGCCGCGGCGGCGGCCTGAAGTACGCGGCCGCCCACCTGCCGCACCCCGATCAGCCGTGGTACGCCACGAACGGCGACATCTGGACCCGCTTCTCGCTGCGCGACATGGCGGCCTTCCACGCCGAGCGCGACGCCACCGCCACGCTCGCCCTCGCCCGCCCCCGCATCCCCTGGGGCGCCGTCGAGACCGACGCGTTCGGCCACATCACGGACTTCATCGAGGCCCCGCCGTCCCCGTACCTCATCAACGCGGGCGTGTACGTCTTCTCCTCCGCCTTCACCGCCCTGCTCCCGGACCTCGGCGACCACGAGCGCACCACGTTCCCGCGCCTGGCCCGCGAGAAGCGCCTGGCGGGCTTCCCGCTGCCGCAGGGCGCGTACTGGCGCGCCATCGACACCGCGAAGGACCTCACCGAGGCCGCCAAGGAGCTGTCGGCGCGGAACCGCTGAGCGTCGTCGCGCCGAAGGGCCCCGCACACAAGCCGTGTGCGGGGCCCTTCGCGTACGAGCGACGGCCTCAGCCCAGTACGCCGCCGAGCAGTCCGGGACGCCCGCCGCTGCCGCCGGAGCTGCTGCCGCCGGTCGAGCCGCCCGAACCGCCGGTCGTGCCGCCGGTGGTCCCGCCGCCGGTCGTACCGCCGCTGGAGGTCGGGCCGCTGGAGGCGGCGGGCGGGCGCTCCTGGGTCGGCGCGGGCTGCTGCTGCGCGGGGGCCTGCTCGCCGGTGCCCTGCGTCGCGCTCGGCTGACTGCCGGTGCCGCTGACGCTGCCCGTCTCGGGGGCCGCGTCCGGGGTGCCGGTGGCGCCGCCCTGCGTGGGGCTCGCCGTGCTGCCCTGCGTCGGCGCGCCCGCGGACGCCGAGGGGCTGCTCGCGCCGCCGCGGCGCTCGCGCTTGGCGTCGGGGTCGCCCGGCAGCGGGGAGCCGGGCAGCTCGTTGCGGGGCGCCTCGCCGGGCCCGGGCACGGTCACGCGGTCCGCGTCCCGCACCGCGCCGCCGAGCAGCGAGCCGACGAGCAGCGTCAGACCGACGACGACGGTGCCGACGAGCCCGCCCCTGCGCAGCACCCGGCGGCGCAGCTCCCACAGCGCGGCGCGCGGCCCGAGGGTGCGCCAGGCCTCCCCGGCGAGCCGGGCGTCGACGGAGTAGACCGGGGCGCCCGCGATGATGAGCGGCGACCAAGCGGCGAGGTAGATGATGTCGGGCGCGTCGTACGCCGGGACGGTCTTCCAGCTGACCGTCACGAGGAGCGCGATCGAAAGGAGCATCCCCACCCCGGCGGCGACCCGCTGCCAGAGCCCGAGAACGGTGAGCACGCCCACGATCACCTGCAGGAAGGCGATGACGAGGCCCGCGCCCACGGGGTGCTGGAGCGCCCAGTCCCGCAGCGGCTCGGCGAGCGCCCAGGGGTGCAGCGAATTCAGCCACTTGACCATGGAGCCGCGCTCGCCGCCGTCGAAGTAGACGGGGTCGCAGAGCTTGCCCATGCCCGCGTAGATGGAGATGAAGCCGAGGAAGACGCGCAGCGGGAGCAGCACCACGCCGAGGTTGAGGCGGCGCCCCGGGTAGTAGGCGTGGCGCACCCCGCCCGGCGGCCTGCCGGTCCTGCGCTCCTCCGCCGCGTCGTCGAGCCCGGCCTCGTCCCCGTAGCCGTCGTCGTACGGCTCCTCGACGCGGTGCTCGTCGTCGGCGCTGCCCGGCATCCGCATCTGCGGCAGGAGCCGGGTGGGGCCGTGGTCGCCGCCGCGCGCGCCGATGCCGACGGCGGGGGTCTGCACGGTGTCGCCGTACGGATCGCCGACGTCGACGCGCGGGATGACCTGCGTGGCACCGGCGTCGTCGAAGTGCGGATCGCCGCCGGCCGCCGCGTCCGCCGAACGGCGCACCCCGCTGCCGCGCACGGCCTGCAGCAGTCCGCCCGCGCCGGGGTCACCCGGCTCGGACTTCCCGCTCCAGACGACCGGCGCGCGCCGGCGCGCGGCGCCGCTCGAAGCGCCCACCGCGGGCATGCGCACGGTGTCCTCGGCAGCGCTCAAGTGGCGGGCGACGCGCGGCGATTGGGTCCGCCCGGCCGGGGGCAGCTGGACGCGGAAGCTCGCGTGATTGACGATGACCTGCGCGGGGTCGCAGGGCACCTTCACCATGCTCAGCGCGGGAGCGTCGTCGAACCCTGACGAGCGTCCCCCCGTGGGTGTGCGGGGTGTTCTGGTGTCCACACTCATCTAACCGAGTGACGCGAGGTTTGGACACTGCCTTGACCGCCCGGATCTGTCCGGACCCCGTCAAACCCCGACTTTCCCCGCCCCCGGCGGGGTCGTGGCTCAGCCCCTGCGGCGGGCCGCCTCGTAGAGCACCACGCCCGCGGCGACACCGGCGTTCAGGGACTCGGCCCCGCCCGGCATGGGGATGCGCACGCGGAAGTCGCAGGTCTCGCCCACGAGCCGGGAGAGCCCCTTGCCCTCGCTGCCGATGACGATGACGACAGGGCCTTCGAGGGCTTCGAGGTCCCCGATCTCGCGGTCCCCGTCGGCGGCCAGGCCGACGACCACGATGCCCGCCTTCTGGTACGCCTCCAGGGCCCGCGTCAGGTTGGTGGCCCGCGCCACCGGCGTGCGCGCGGCCGTACCGGCGGACGTCTTCCACGCGCCCGCCGTCATCCCGGCGGCGCGCCGCTCGGGCACGACGACCCCGTGGCCGCCGAAGGCGGCCACGGACCGCACCACGGCGCCCAGGTTCCGCGGGTCCGTCACGCCGTCGAGCGCCACGATCAGCGGGTCCGCGCCCTCGTCGTACGCGGCCGCGGCGAGGTCCTCCGGGTGCGCGTACTCGTACGGCGGCACCTGGAGCACGAGGCCCTGGTGGTTGAGGCCGTTGGTCATGCGGTCCAGCTCGGGCCGCGGGGCCTCCATCAGGTGGATGTTGCCGCGCTCACCGGCGAGCCGCAGCGCGTCACGGACGCGCTCGTCGTTGTCGATGAACTGCTGTACGTACAGCGTGGTCGCGGGCACGCCGTCGCGCAGCGCCTCGAACACCGGGTTGCGCCCGACGACCATCTCGGACGTGCCCTTGGGGCCACCGCGGCGCTGCTGCGGGCGGCCCTGCGCGCGCCGCGCCTGGGCCTGCGCGATGCGCTGCTTGGCGTGCCCCTTGCGCATCTCGGCGGGCGGCGTCGGCCCCTTGCCTTCGAGGGCCCGGCGCCGCTTTCCGCCGCTGCCGACCTGCGCGCCCTTCTTGCCGGACATGCGGCGGTTGTTAGCGGCCATGACCTACCCGTCTGTGTGAAGCGTGGCCGCGTGCGCGAGTGAACGCACGCGGCGTGAATCCGAAGTCGTACTGATGTCGTACATGCAGTGTGCCGCCCAGCGGGCCGGGCGGCACATCAGCGGGTCCCGGCTAGCGCGACCCGAGCGTCCAGCGCGGCCCCGAGGGGCCGTCCTCGATGGCGAGGCCCGCCTGGGCGAGCTGGTCGCGGATGGCGTCGGCGGTGGCCCAGTCCTTGCGGCCGCGCGCGGCCTCGCGCTGGTCGAGCACGAGCCGGACGAGGGTGTCGACGACGCCGTGCAGCTCGTCGCCCGGGCCCTCGCTCCCGGCCGCCGCCCAGTGCGGGTCGAACGGGTCGAGGCCGAGGACGCCCAGCATGGCCCGCACCTCGGCGAGCCGCGCCACGGCGGCCTCCTTGTCGTCCGCGGCGAGCGCGGAGTTGCCCTGGCGGACCGTGGTGTGGACGATCGCGAGCGCCTGCGGGACGCCCAGGTCGTCGTCCATCGCGTCGGCGAACGCGGGCGGCACCTCGGCCGTGGGCTCCACGACGCCCCCGGCCAGCTCCACCACGCGCTGCGCGAAGCCCTCGATGCGGCTGAACGCCGCCTCGGCCTCGCGCAGGGCCTCCTCGCTGTACTCGATCATCGAGCGGTAGTGCGGGGTGCCCAGGTAGTAGCGCAGGACGATGGGGCGCCAGCGCTTGACCATCTCGGAGACGAGCACCGAGTTGCCGAGCGACTTGGACATCTTCTCGCCGCTCATGGTGACCCAGGCGTTGTGCACCCAGTACGTCGCGAAGTCGTCGCCGAAGGCCTTGGCCTGGGCGATCTCGTTCTCGTGGTGCGGGAAGATCAGGTCGATGCCGCCGCCGTGGATGTCGAAGGCGCTGCCCAGGTACTTGTGCGCCATGGCCGAGCACTCCAGGTGCCAGCCGGGGCGGCCCGGGCCGAAGGGCGTGTCCCAGGCGGGCTCGCCCGGCTTGACGGCCTTCCACATGGCGAAGTCGCGCGGGTCGCGCTTGCCGGTGATGCCCTCCTCGGCGGGCTGCTGCATCTTGTCCAGGTCCTGGCGCGACAGCTCCAGGTACCGGGGCCAGGAGCGCACGTCGAAGTAGACGCTGCCGTCGGCCTCGTAGGCGTGGCCGCGCTCGATGAGGCCGCGCATCATCTCGACCATCTCGGTGACGTGGCCGGTGGCGCGGGGCTCGTAGGTGGGCGGGAGGCAGCCGAGGGCGTCGTAGCCGTCGTTGAAGGCGCGCTCGTTCTCGTAGCCGATGGACCACCAGGGGCGGCCCTGGTCCGCGGACTTCCAGATGATCTTGTCGTCGATGTCCGTGACGTTGCGGATGAACGTCACGTCGTAGCCGCGGTAGTCGAACCAGCGGCGCATGATGTCGAAGTTCAGGCCCGACCGGATGTGCCCGATGTGCGGGGCAGCCTGCACCGTGGCGCCACACAGGTAGATCGAGACACAGCCCGGGGTGAGGGGCTGGAAGTCACGGATCTGCCGGGCGCTGGTGTCGTACAGGCGAATCGTCACCACTCCAGGGTAGTGGGCGCCGGGCAGTGCCCCGCTCCCTTGGGGGACGCGGGGCACGCAACCGTGACGTTCCGGCTCGTCAGATGCGGCCGACGACCTTGCGGGGCGTCACGCGGACGACCACGCGCTGCGCGTCGTCCTTGGACGCCGGGTTGAAGTCGGCGTAGTCCTTGCCCGTGTACTTACGCGACAGCTCGTCGATCAGCTCCTGGCCGCCCTCGGTGGTCAGCTGGGCGGTGCCGCGGATCTCCGCGTACGTGTAAGGGGCGTCGAAGGGCTGGAACAGCACCGTCACGCGCGGGTCACGGCGCAGGTTCTTCTCCTTCTGCCGCCCGATGGTGGTGGAGATGAGGACGTCGTCGCCGTCGCGCGTCACCCAGACCGGTGAGAGCTGGGGGCTGCCGTCGGGCTGGATGGTGGCGACGGTGACGAACACGGGCGTGTCGAGCAGGGACTTGAGGTCTTCGGACAGTGCGGCGGACATGGCTTCACTCCTCGGCCTGGTTGATCGCTGGACGAGTCGTACCCCTATCGGATCCGGCAGCCCCGCACCACGGGGCGGGGCTGGTTTCGGCCCCCTCTCAGCCCGTACGGACCACCAGGGCCGTCGCGATGCCGACGAGGCCGTCGCCGCGACCGGGGAAGCCGAGGCCGTCCGTGGTGGCGCCGGAGACGGCGACCGGGGCGCCCACCGCGTCCGAGAGGACCTTCTGGGCCTCCTCGCGACGCTTGCCGATCTTCGGCCGGTCCCCGATCACCTGAACGGAGACATTGCCGATGGTGAACCCGGCCGCGCGGACGATCCGCGCGGCCTCGGTGAGCAGCGTGAGCCCCGAGGCCCCGGCCCACTCGGGCCTGCCGGTGCCGAAGTGGGCGCCGAGGTCGCCGAGCCCGGCGGCGGAGAACAGCGCGTTGCACGCCGCGTGCGCGACGACGTCCGCGTCGGAGTGCCCGGCAAGGCCGGGGCCCTCGCCCTCCCACTTGAGCCCGGCGCACCACAGCTCGCGGCCGTCCTCGAAGGCGTGGACGTCGGTGCCGATGCCGACCTGCGGCAGAGGGTAGGGCGGCGGTTCAGAAGCCATCGTTGGCCCTCCTCCGGGCGAGTACGGCTTCGGCGAGCACCAGGTCGAGGGGGCGGGTCACCTTGAACGCCTCCTCGTGGCCGGGGACGAGCACGACCGGCTCGCCGAGCCGCTCGACGAGCCCGGCGTCGTCCGTGGCGCCCTCACCGACGACGGCGGCCCCGTGGGCGCGGACCAGGGTGGCGCGGTCGAAGCCCTGGGGGGTCTGCACGGCGCGCAGGCGCGCGCGCTCCGGCGTGGCGACGACCGGCTCGGGCTCCCCCGGCGCACCGGGCTCGACCTCCTTGACGGTGTCGGCGACCGGCAGCGCGGGCACGACGGCGGGCGCCCCGTCGCGGACGGCCTCGATGACGCCGTCGACGGTGTCGACGGGCACGAGCGGGCGGGCCGCGTCGTGCACGAGGACGATGCCGACGTCCGCCGGCAGGGCGTCGAGGCCGAGCTTCACCGACTCCTGCCGGGTGGCGCCGCCGGGCACGACGACGAAGTCGGTGCGCTCGGGCAGCGCGTGGTCGGCGAGCAGCGTCTTGACCTCGGCGGCGCCGTCCGGCGGGGCGACGACCACGACGAGCGAGACGGCGCGCGACGCGGCCATGGCGCGTACGGCGTGGATGAGCATCGGCGTGCCGCTGAGGGCGCGCAGGGCCTTGGGGGCACCGGGGCCGAGGCGTACGCCGCGGCCCGCGGCGGGGATCACGGCCGCGGTGCGAGAGGTTACGTCAGACATCGGTTCCGTTCAGGTTTGTGCGCTCGGCCGACATGGGTATGGCCACACCGTGCCGGGCGCGACGCCTTGACCGGACCCTTCCGTGACATCTGGTCGAGCCAGCTGCCCGAGCCCGGCACGCCAAAGTACCGGGGGATCTTTCCTCGCCCACCAACCGCCGGTGAAGTCCGGGGGACGGCGGGGCGCGGCGACCCCCGGGTCCCGGGCGCCTTTCGGGTACGAACATGCCGCAGTGCCCGGCGACACCCCTCAGGGGTCGGCGGGCACTGCGGCAGTTCCTTCATTCCGGACGCGGGCCCACGTGGGGCACGGTATCCGCACGCGCCGGAGCGACGGCTTCGGTCGTCAGGACGCGAGGACCTCGTCGAGCAGGGCCTCGGCCTTGTCCTCGTTCGTGTTCTCCGCGAGGGCGAGCTCGCTCACCAGGATCTGACGCGCCTTGGCGAGCATGCGCTTCTCACCGGCGGACAGTCCGCGCTCACGCTCCCGGCGCCACAGGTCACGGACGACTTCCGCGACCTTGATGACGTCGCCGGAGGCGAGCTTCTCGAGATTTGCCTTGTAGCGACGCGACCAGTTCGTGGGCTCTTCGGCGTACGGCGCGCGCAGTACTTCGAAGACCCGGTCCAGGCCGTCCTGGCCGACCACATCACGCACACCGACGAACTCCGCGTTGTCCGCTGGCACACGTACCGTCAAGTCGCCCTGGGCGACCTTCAGCACCAAGTAGGTCTTGTCCACGCCTTTGATCTGACGAGTTTCGATGGCCTCGATCAGCGCGGCCCCGTGATGGGGATAGACCACGGTGTCGCCAACCTTGAACGTCATGTGACAGGTACCCCTTCCGTGGCTATCCAGGGTAACACGGATACGGCGTCTTCTGAATGGCGTTTTCGCAGGTCAGGGCATATCTCGGGGCTTGACAACAGCAACAGGAACGTGCTGCGGACCGGGTGCGGAAGGGGGTATTCGCAGGTCGGAGCCGCTCTCCGACGGCGGTGAAACGCCCACGTTACACACCCCGCGAGAGCGCCCCAAGGGGACGAACGTCCCGGTTTGCCGGGTTCCCTCAGGTGAACTTCCGCTACTCCGTTCGGTGACCGGGGACACGTGTACGTCCGCCGGTGAGCGGCGAAGTGCGGGCCCCGCCGGAGCGAATCTGAAATTGATCAAGAAGCACGGGCGCCGATGCGCCGGAACCGCGCTCCGATGCGCTTGCCGTTACCCCGATGATCCACCCACTGATCAATTTCCGGTCCGCCGCACATTCCTTAGGGGAAATCCCGGAGACACCACTGACGCGGTTATACGAATGTCGAAACGTGAGGCCAATGGGAAGTGTGGGGCGCCAGAGCCGCCGGAGGCTCGTGACTCCGAGGGGCGGGTCGGGTGCGGCGGCGCGGGAACGGCTCGGTAACCTAAGCGCGCTGACACACCCTTAGGGCAACCCGCCCGCCCTGTATCGCCCACGTTCAAGGAGTTGCCGCCGCCGTGAGCCGCAGCCTTCGACGCGGCGCCCTCGCCGCCACCGCCCTCGCGATCTCGCTCGCCTCGCTCACCGCGTGCGGTGCCGGGAACAACGCGCAGACGATCGAGATCAAGCCGGACAACGCGGCGACCGCCGTCGGCGACATCAAGATCCAGAACGCCATGATCATCACGCAGCCGGACCGCGAGTCGACGGGCCCCGCCGTGGTCGCCGCGACCGTCTTCAACAACGGCCGCACCGACCAGGTCCTGGAGTCGGTCACGGTCGACGGCACCGGCAAGAAGGCCGCCCTGAGCCCCGCCAAGGGCGACCGCCCCGGCAAGAAGGGCAAGGGCGGCGGCCTGGTCGTCCCCGCCGGCGGCTCCATCGTCATCGGCGGTAAGGACAACGCGTCCGCCGTCCTGCCGAGCAGCCGCGAGTCCGTCGAGGACGGCAACGCGCAGCCCGTCACCTTCGGCTTCAGCAAGACCGGTGACGTCAAGCTGAAGACGTTCGTCGTCCCGGCCGAGAGCTACTTCGAGAAGTGGGGGCCGACCGAGCTGCCGAAGGCGCCGGACGCCAAGCCGTCCGGCTCCCCTTCCGGCAAGCCCTCCGGCAAGCCCTCGGGCAAGCCTTCCGAGGGGGCCTCGGGCACTCCGGCGGGCGGCGCGTCGGGCTCGCCCGAGTCGCAGCAGTCCGGCGAGGCGCAGGCGCCTGCCGACGGGGCGGACGCGGAGGCCGGTGCCTCGCACGAGGCCGCTGGGCACTGAGGTTTCGCACGTAGCGCGCGGAAGGGCGGGAACCCCGAGGGGTTCCCGCCCTTCCGCGTATCTGTGTCCGTCTGTGACCTGCGGGCCGTGTGTGGCTGGGCGCGCAGTTCCCCGCGCCCCTTCGGGGCGCTCCTGCTCGGGGTGGTTTACGGCTCGAACTTGTAGCCCAGGCCTCGTACCGTCACCAGGTAGCGGGGGGCGCCGGGGTCCGGCTCGATCTTGGCGCGCAGGCGCTTGACGTGGACGTCGAGCGTCTTGGTGTCGCCCACGTAGTCGGCGCCCCAGACGCGGTCGATGAGCTGCATGCGGGTCAGGACGCGGCCCGCGTTGCGCAGCAGCATCTCCAGGAGGTCGAACTCCTTGAGGGGCAGGTCGACCTTGGAGCCGGAGACCGTGACCACGTGCCGGTCGACGTCCATGCGAACCGGGCCCGCCTCCAGGGCCTGCGGGGTGACCTCCTCCGGCTCTCCCCGGCGCCGCAGGACGGCGCGGATGCGGGCCACCAGCTCGCGCGACGAGAAGGGCTTGGTGACGTAGTCATCGGCTCCTATTTCGAGTCCGACGACCTTGTCGATCTCGCTGTCCTTGGCGGTGACCATGATCACCGGGACGTTGGAGCGGCTGCGCAGCTGGCGGCAGACCTCCGTGCCGGGCAGGCCCGGCAGCATCAGGTCGAGCAGGACGAGGTCGGCGCCATTGCGCTCGAATTCGTCGAGTCCGTCCGGGCCGGTGGCCGCGATCGCGACCTCGAAGCCCTCTTTGCGGAGCATGTACGACAGGGCGTCGCTGAAGGATTCCTCGTCCTCGACGACGAGCACTCGGGTCACGGAAGGACCTCCGGGGCGGCAGGAATGGGTTCGTATGCGGTTGTGTCGTCGGGCCTGGCGCCCTGGTATGCGCCCTCACGGCCGGGGCCGTGCCCGGCTCCGCGGTCGCGGGTCGCGCCCGCCTCGGGCAGGCGCAGGGTGAAGGTGGAGCCCTGTCCCTCCGAGCTCCACACGGTGACCTCCCCGCCGTGCGAGGCCGCCACGTGCTTGACGATGGCGAGGCCGAGTCCCGTGCCGCCGGTGGCGCGGGAGCGGGCCGGGTCGACGCGGTAGAAGCGCTCGAAGATGCGCTCCTTGTCCTTGTCCGAGATGCCGATGCCCTGGTCCGTGACCGCGACCTCGATGAGGTCCCCGCCGGGGGCGTTGACCCGCCGGGCGGCGATCCCCACGCGCGTGCGGGCGGGCGAGTAGTTCACGGCGTTCTCGACGAGGTTGCCGAGGGCCGCGGCGAGCTGGCCGCGGTTGCCCCAGACGTGCAGCTCCGCGGTGCCTCCGGCGGCCATCGTGATCTGCTTGGTGCCCGCCTGGTGGCGGCAGCGGTCGATGGCCTCGGCGACGAGCTCGTCCACGCGGACGGGCTCGGCGTCCTCCAGGGGGTCGTCGTTCTGCACCCGGGAGAGGTCGATCAGCTCCTGCACGAGGTTGGTCAGGCGGGTCGCCTCGTTCTGCATGCGGCCCGCGAAGCGCTCGACGGCCTCGGGGTCGTCCGCGGCGTCCATGACGGCCTCGGAGAGCAGGCTGAGGGCGCCCACCGGGGTCTTCAGCTCATGGCTCACGTTCGCCACGAAGTCGCGGCGCACGGCCTCGATGCGACGGGCCTCGGTGAGGTCCTCGACGAGCAGCAGTACGAGCCGGGAGCCGAGCGGGGCCACGCGCGCGGAGACCGCGAGGGCGTCGCCCCTGCCGGTGCCACGGCGCGGCAGGTCCAGCTCGACCTGTCGTATCTCGCCGTCGCGCCGGGTGTCCCGGGCCATCTGGAGCATCGGCTCGACGGCCAGCTTCCCGCCGCGCACGAGACCGAGCGCGTACGCGGCCGAGCTGGCCTTGACCACGCTGTCCGCCTCGTCGAGGACGACGGCGGAGGAGCGCAGCACGGAGAGCACGGTGTCGACGCCTGGTGGCAGCACTGCGTCTGTGTGCAGGGAGGTCCTGGTGGGGCGTTTCTGGTCGCGTTCGCTCCAGCGGAACGCCAGCATGGCGATGACACCGGTGCACACCCCGGCGATCGCTGCCGCTGCGGCGACCGCCGCGTTCACGTCCATGCCTCCAGGTTATGCGGGGTCGGAGCACCAGCCACAGCCATCCGAGTGGCCCCTCGAACAGTCGTCGCTCAGAGTTCACCGAGGGGACAGTGATGGTTCATTTTGCATGGCCGGGGTGGCGGAGCGGCTGAATCCGGCGCGGAGGGGGCGTCGCCCAGCGTTCACCTCGACGACAGGGGCGATTCACTTGTGATGCCGGTAACGGACGCGTCCGCGTCACACCGTGGGAGCGTAGGGGAGAACCCCTGATGACGTAGGGGCCAGCCCCTGTGACGTACGAGAGAGGGACAGCCAGATGCGTGACGCGTACCACGAGGAACTTGACTCGATCGGCGAGGGACTGGTCGAGATGGCCCGGCTCGTCGGGTCGGCGATCGGGCGCGCCACCACGGCCATGCTCGATGCGGATCTGAAGCTGGCGGAGAGCGTGATCGCCGCCGACCAGAAGGTCGACGACCTCCAGCACGACCTGGAGGCCCGCGCGATAGCCCTGCTGGCCCGCCAGCAGCCCGTCGCCACCGATCTGCGCATCGTCGTGACCTCGCTGCGCATGAGCGCCGACCTGGAGCGCTCCGGCGACCTCGCCCAGCACGTGGCGAAGCTCGCGCGGCTGCGCTTCCCGGAGTCGCCGGTGCCGCGCGACCTGCACGCGACCATCCTGGAGATGGGCCAGCTCGCACAGCGCCTGATGGCCAAGGCGGCGGAGGTCATCATCACCAAGGACGTCGACCTGGCGCTCCAGCTGGAGCAGGACGACGACGAGATGGACCTGCTGCACCGCACGCTCTTCCAGCACCTCATGGACGACCGCTGGAAGCACGGCATCGAGACCGCGGTCGACGTGACGCTGCTCGGCCGCTACTACGAGCGGTTCGCGGACCACGCGGTGTCGGTGGCGAACCGGGTCGTGTACCTGGTGACCGGCGAGCACGCGGACGAGCTCCAGTCGGGCAACGCGCCGGTGGAGGGGGCCTGATCCCTGGGCGCGGGCGGGTGGGGCGCGGCCGGGTGGGCTGAGCGCCGCCCTGTGCGTGGGGCACGGCCGGGAGCGCTGGACTCCGCTGGGGGCGCTGGGCTCGGCCTCTTGCGCTGAGCTCGGCTCCTTGCGCTGGGCTCCGCCGTGTGCACTGGGCTCCGCCGGTGCGCTGGGCTCGGCTGGCGCAGGGGCTGTCGGTCCTGACCGGTGCCCGCGCTCCGCGCGCCGGGGGCGGTCCCACCCGCCCGCCTCCACCCGGACAGAGGCCCATCCACCGACGACAGGCCTCACACCGAGGCCGGGTGGCCCCACCCGGCGCACCGGCCCCTAGGCCGCCACGCAAGGCTCCGCGCCGAGCGCCGGGGCGGTCCCACCCGCCCGCCCCCACCAGGTCACGCGCCCGGCTGGGCCCGGCGAAGCCAAGGAGTTTCGGGTGGGCGGGTGGGAGAGGCCCCCGGAGGGGGGCGTGGCCGGGCAGGGGGACGGGCGCAGGGCCAGGGCCCGGCGCCCGTCGTTGGCTGGCCCAGCGGAGCGTCAGCCGCAGCCGCCGCCGCACTGGCAGGGCCCACCCGACTGACAGCCACAGCTACAGCCAGGACCGCACTGGCAACCGTTCGTACAGGTGTCGCGCTCGGGGGATTCGGCCATGGTCTCCTCCTCGAAGGCGTGAGGCGTACTGCCTGCTATCCATTCCATGCATCGAGCAACGGGGCGCGTCAACGGCGCACACGAGCGCGCCAAGCCCCAAGCGCGCCGCTCGCCGCCTCCCGTGCAACCCCCGCCTCCCTCGTCATAGACATGGCTCGATTTGCGCTGTGCAACGGGGCGTCTCAGCCTGGGCAGTCGACCCGTGACCGTTTTCGTGCTTCCTGTGGGGCCTCCGCTGCGCTCGCCGCGACGGCTGCGGCGGACTCTGACGAGACCCTGCCCGCCCCCCTCACTCGGCCCTGCTCGAGCCCGGCAGACCGCTGCCCGAGCGACGTCGGCTGCGCCCGCGAAGACGTAACGCGGCAAGCCCCTCGCCCGCATACGCGAGTGACGGCATGAACGCCCGGCCCGGGTGGCTGTCTACGTCGACGTCGGCCGCGACGCGACGACGCTCCCCCTGGACGAGAGCGGCAAGGTCTACGACTCCGGCGTGAGCGTTCACGGCCCGCTTGGGCAAGACGTACAAGACCGCATGGCCGAGATCCGGGCCGACTCGTGCGGCGCGGGCGACTCCCGTACGAAGGCGGCGAACACGAAGGCTACGGCGTACGCCCCCGTCACGGTTTCCGCTCCGCGCGATGAAGATGACGTACCGCCAGGCCGCAAGCAGCGCCTGGAGATCCAGATCTACGCGGACGGCCGCTGGCAAGGAGAAGCCGCGACATGCTTCAAGCTGCACCCCGACGGCACGTCGGGCGACAACGTCAGCTCGACGACGCACGGAGCCTGGCAGCACCTGTACGTCACCCGCTGACCGACGCCGGGCACACGGACTGACGCGAAGCAGGGCTACCCCGCACGTAGAGCCCTCGCCGCCGCCCGCCGACAGGCCCTCGGAGGACCCGTGCCGCGTGATGCTCGGCACCCTTCAGGTCTACTCCAGCCGAGGTCGATTAGCCATATGTCTTTTGGGTATGAGCTCCCCGACGGCGGCTGTCAAGCATGGGCCATTAGAGTACCTCGAAGTGATGACGGCTGAATGAACCCGTACGATGGGTAGGTTTCGACACCCTAAGTGCAGACCCGCTGTCACACAGTCGAAGGAGCACCATGCCCACGGTCGTGGACCCGAGCCTCAATCGCCGCAAGCTGCGTCTCGCCCTCAAGGCGGCACGTGACAAACGCGGTCTGACTCAGCGCGAGGCGGCGGACACTCTGGAGTGGTCGCTGTCGAAGCTCATCCGCATCGAAGCGGGCACGGTGAGCCTCTCGGTCACGGACCTGCGCGCGATGCTCCACGAGTACGGAGTCGACGACCCAGGCGTCGTCGCCGAGCTGGAAGAGGCCGCCCGGGGCAGCAAGGGCCAGTCCTGGTGGACGGATTACAAGGACGTCATCAGCCAGCCGTTCACCCAGTACCTGGGCTATGAGAGCGCGGCGACGGACATCCGCGGCTATCACCCGAGCCTGATCCCCGGACACCTGCAGACCGCGGACTACATCACCGCGCTTTTCGAGGTCGGCCAGCCCATCTCCAAAGCCCAGCAGCGCATCGACCTCCGTCTGGCCCGGCAGGAGCGGATCTTCCAAGAGGGCGGCCCCCGAGTGGAGATGATCCTGGACGAGGCGGCGTTGCGCCGCCAGGTCGGCGGGCCGGCGGTCATGCGCCGCCAACTGGCCTTCCTGAAAGAGCTGATCACGGAGGGCAGGGCCATCCTGCGTGTCCTGCCCTTCACTGCGGGTGCTCACGACAGCTTGGACAGCAGTTTCTTCCTGCTGGGTTTCCAGGACGACGAGGACGTCCTCTACGTGGCGGGCCCCGGCGGCGTGTCCACGATCCGGGACGACCGCGAGATCGTGGCCCGCTATCAGGAGTGCTTCGAGGACTTGCGGAGCAAAGCGCTCCCCGAGGAGGACTCCGCAGCATTGATCGACGGCCTCATCGAACAATTCCAGCGCACCTGAAGCCACATCAGTGTGGTGGCGGGGCTCAGGGGAAGGCATGACGATGAAGAAGGGGCGCGCCAAGCGCGGCGGACCGGAGCTGAGGCCCGATCCCGCGCGCGTCAGCACCACACGCCCCGCCGCCCCTGGGCCCCGCGACCCGGCGGAGCTGTCCGCGGTCGTCGGACTGCTGCTCAACGGCCGCGAGACATGCGCACGGCTACTCCGTTGGAAGAAGGCGGAGGCCGACAGCAGGATTCGGCGCAGGCGCGCACACACGGACGACATGATGCGTGTCATCCGCTTCCTCGTGGTGGCGATCGTCTTCTTCTCCGCCGTCTCGGTCCTGATCGCCTACGCCGGCATACGGATGGGCGTTCCGCCAGAGATCTGCTGGTTCGGCACCATGACGGGAGCACCGATGCTGGTCAGAACGTTCATCAAGCTTTTCGAGACGGTGCGTCCCTCCCTACCGGACGCGCCCAGAGACCCACCACCCAATGACGTGCCCTAGCAGGGGACTTGGTCCACCACCAGCCCGCGGCAGCGGCCGCCGCCACCAGCACCGCCAGCCAGATGGCCAACCGCACCCACGCGCTTCCGCCCAGCAGGGACGCACCCGCGCCGAAAGCCGAGGCGAGCGCGCCGGTCACCAGGCAGTACCCGAAGATCCCGGGTTCCCCGCCCTTCGCCGACTCTCGCCGCTGACTACTCATCGCGCATCCGGTCGTGTCCGAGTCGTTCATCGCCGCGCCTGGTATCGCCCCAGGTCCGAGAACAACGCTAGCGCCAAGAGCCAGGCACTCCTGGTGAAGGTGAGCATGGGGTCGTCCGTGCGCGTCGAGTCACGTACCAAGACCACCCCGGGGCACACTGCCACCTCACAGCAATTTGGGTCGTTGTCTCTGTTGCTGTAGCTACTCCTCCGCCAGGAAACCGCACCCCGATCCTCAGCCAATGCCGCCCCCTCTCACCCACCAAGGTGCCGCTCTCCTGGCAGCCTGCTGCGTCGGGAGACCGCGCTGGGCGCCCCAGGCCCCTGCCAACGCAAGGCTCGTTCCGAGAAGCGCTGTACGTGTAACAGGTCCTACCCGCTGTGGCGCCCACTTCAACAGGCCGCTACCGGCCACGGCACACACCACGCACCCGACGGCTCCGAAACAGACGCTCGTACGACGTCTTCCCTCCAGCGTCAGCCGCATGGCATGCTCCCGCCCAACGCAGACATGAACGTCATTCATATACATAGACCGCGAGAGCGGCGGTGGGAACCGGGGGGACTATGGCCGACCTCAGCAGACGCGGTGTCCTGGCGGGAGCCGCCGCCGTCGCGGCCGCCGTCGCGACCGGGCCCGCAGCGGCCGCGGCGCCCCGACCGGCCGAGCTGTGGCGGGAGTTCGCCGGGAATCCGTACGGGCACCCGCAGATCCCGTACGTGGGGCGTGCCGGATACCGCGGTGGCGCCCGTCGCTTCCGTCGCCCGCGCGCCGTCTTCCCCGTCCGCCACTACGGCGCGCGGCCCGGCGCCGGGGCGGACGCCGCGCCCGCGATCAATCGCGCCCTCGCCGCCGCCGGAAGGGCCGGCGGGGGCACGGTCCAGCTCGGACCGGGCGCGTACCGGATCGACGACGTCCTCCGGATCGCCCACGACGGCGTCGTCCTGCGCGGCGCGGGCAGCGGTCGCACCACGCTCGTCGCCACCCGCCACCTCACCGAGCTGATCGGCCCCTACGGCAGCCGCTACGGCGGGGACAAGTCCAGCTGGTCCTGGGCCGGCGGGCTCATCTGGCTGTGCCCGCAGCAGCGTTGGGACTCCCTCGTCGCCGCGATCAGGGCCGAGGACTGGCCCTTCGAGGGGTGGACCGGGAACAAGCGGGACCAGTGGCGCGCCCTCACCGCCGTCTCCCCCGCCCGCCGCGGCGACCGGTCCGTCCGCGTCACGGACCCCGCGCGCGTGCGCCCCGGCGACCTCGTCCTGCTCCGCCTCTCCGACGACCGCGGCCACACCCTCCTGGAGCACATGGCGGGCGGTGGCCCGGGCCCGGAGGCGTACGTCTGGGACGACAAGACGAAGCTGACGTCGTACGTCCCCTACGAATGGCCCGTACGGGTCGCCGGGGTGCGGGGGCGCGAGGTCGCCCTCGAACGGCCGCTGCCGCTCGACGTGCGGCCCGAGTGGGAGCCGCTCCTCACCACCCATGTGACCGCCCTGACCGGCTCCGGCGTCGAAGGGCTCACCCTGGAGGCCGTCCGGACGCCGCAGTCGCCGCACCTCCTCGACAAGGGGTTCAACGGCGTCACCTTCCAGTGCGCGTACGACTGCTGGGCCGACGACGTGCGCGTGCGCCACGTGGACAACGGCTTCGGGCTCGTCGCCGCGTCCGCCTGCACCCTGCGCCGCACCTCCGTCGGCGGGCGCGGCGCGCACCACCCGTACTTCTGCCGCGAGGGTTCGCACGACAACCTGATCGAGGACTTCCGTATCGAGCGGCGGACCGTGCCCGCCCCCGCGGGGACGCAGCTGCACGGCATCAACGTGGAGGGTCTGTCCTCGTACAACGTCTGGTCGCGCGGCCACATGGAGACGGGCACCTTCGACACGCACCGGGGCATGCCGTTCGCGAACGTCCGCACGGAGATCGTCGTCACCAACGACGGGCGGCACGGCGGCGACGCAAGCGCCGGGCCCCTCTACGGAGCCCGGTTCACCCACTGGAACGTCACTGTCGTCAACCAGCGCGCCGGACTGGTCAAAATTGACGGCATCGCGCCGTACAGCGCCACGGTCGGCATCTCCCACGTACGGGAGTTCGACCAGATCGACGTGCCGGACTTCTCCGGGGAGCTCAACTCCCGGATCGAGGCGTACGGTTCGCCCGCCGCCGTCCGGCCGCGGAATCTGTACGAGGCCCAGCGCGCCCTGGAGCGCTGACGGGCCCCGGCGGGGGCTCAGCCGAAGGGGACGAGGCGGACGACGGTCACCGTCAGGACCGAACCCGACACGTAGTAGAGGACGATCGCGCCGCCGACCGTCGCCTCCCTGCGGTCCCGCTCCTGGTCCACGGACGCCGAACCGTGCCCGTACGGGTCGCGGCCGAGGGTGCGCTCCATCGCCGCCCGGAACTGGTCGGCGTCGCCCATCTTGGCGAGGGTGTCGTCGGCGGGCGGCGCGTAGGTGATGCGGTAGCTCCGGCTCCGGTGACGGCTCACGCGATGCTCCGCCTCTCGGCCTCGTCGGCCGCGAGGCGGTCGAGGACCGCCTCGGCCTCCGGGTCGGGCACGGCCTCCAGCATCCAGTGCCGCATCACCGAGTGGATCTCGTCGACGCCCGCTCCGTTGATGGCCCGGTCGAAGTCCGCGCGCCTGTCCTCGGGGAGGGCGGCGCGGATGTCCGGGATGGTGTTGGGCACCTCGACCTCCTCGCCGCCGACGAAGGTCTTCAGTGGTTCGGCCATGGTCGGGTCACTCTCCCTGGGGTCCCTGGACGGTCCCGGCGCTGATCTCACCGTAGCGGCCGGGACCGGGGCTTTCAGCCGGTGGCGTCGGCCTTCTCGGACCGCCCCGCCTTCTCCGTGGCGGCCGGGGGCCGCGGCCCGCTCTCGTGCGCCACCGGCTCCGGGAGGTTCCGCATCAGGCCCCAGTACCCGAGGGCCGCGACCGTGCCCACGACCGCGCAGAAGCCCCACAGCCAGTCCGCGCCCAGGCGGTCGATGACGGAGCCGGAGATCAGCGGGGCCGCGAGCGCCGCCACCGCCCAGGACATGGTGTACATGCCCTGGTAGCGGCCGCGCGCGTGCGTCGGCGAGAGGCGGACGACCAGGCCCGTCTGGGTGGGGGCGTTGACGATCTCGGCGAGCGTCCACAGGCACACCGTGAGGGTGATGAGGCCGACCGATCCGGCGAACGCCGTGAGGCCGAAGCCGTAGCCCGCCACGAGCGAGGAGATCACCAACAGGCGCTGCGGGTCCCGGTGTTCGATGAATCGTGTCACCGGGATCTGCAACAGCACGATCATGACGCCGTTGAAGGCGATCGCGATGCCGTAGTCGCTCGGCTTGAAGCCCGCCTCGCCCATCGCCACCGGCAGTCCCACGTACGCCTGCTGGAAGATCAGCGCGACCAGGAAGGAGAGCCCGACGACGCCCATGAAGCGCCCGTCCCGCAGCACCGTGCCGAGCCCGGCCTCCGGCTCGTCGCCCGCCTCCCCCTCGACGGGCGCGGGCCGCGACTCCGGCAGCTTCACGAAGATGACGGCCGCGCACGCGAGCGTCATCGCGGCCTCCAGGAGGAAGCCCGCGAGGTAGCTGTACGAGGCGATGAAGCCCGCGGCCGCCGAGGAGATGGCGAAGCCGAGGTTGATGGCCCAGAAGTTGAGCGAGAACGCGCGGACGCGGTCCTCGGGCCGGACGATGTCGGCCATCATCGCCTGCACGGCGGGGCGCGAGGCGTTGCTGGCCATGCCCACGAGGAAGGCCACCGCCGCGATGGCCACCGGGTGGGTCATGAAGCCGAGCAGCGCCACGGACAGACCCGTGGACGTCTGCGCGATGAGCAGCGTGGGCCGCCGTCCGAGGCGGTCGGTCAGGACGCCCGCGCCGAGCGAGGAGACGACGCCGCCGAGCCCGTGCAGGGCCGCGACGAGGCCCGCGTACGTGGCCGAGTAGCCCTGTTCCAGGGTCAGGTAGATCGCCAGGAACGTGGACACGAAGGCGCCGAGGCGGTTCACCAGGGTGCTGGTCCACAGCCACCAGAACGCCGGGGGCAGCCCCGACACGGATTCCTTCACGGCGCGTCTTGCGGCGGTGAGCGGCATACGAGGATCCCCCGAGGCGGTGCGGGCCCGGCCGCCGGGGCGGCCAGGGATGTAAGTGTCGGGAACGGCAGTCACAACTTACGCAACCGCGGTCCCTCCGGACTACTCATTTGACAGGTAGCGTCAATCGCTCCGGGACGCGGCCCCCTCCGGAGTTCCATTACGCTCGTGGGCATGGCCGACGCACCGTACAAGCTGATCCTCCTCCGCCACGGCGAGAGCGAATGGAACGCGAAGAACCTGTTCACCGGCTGGGTGGACGTCAACCTCAACGAGAAGGGCGAGAAGGAGGCGGTCCGCGGCGGCGAGCTGCTCAAGGACGCGGGCCTGCTGCCCGACGTCGTCCACACGTCGCTCCAGAAGCGCGCCATCCGCACGGCCCAGCTCGCGCTGGAGTCCGCGGACCGCCACTGGATCCCCGTCCACCGCAGCTGGCGTCTGAACGAGCGCCACTACGGCGCCCTCCAGGGCAAGGACAAGGCCCAGACCCTCGCCGAGTTCGGCGAGGAGCAGTTCATGCTCTGGCGCCGCTCGTACGACACCCCGCCGCCCGCCCTCGAGGACGGCACCGAGTTCTCCCAGTCGGGCGACCCGCGCTACGCCTCCATCCCGCCGGAGCTGCGCCCCCGCACGGAGTGTCTGAAGGACGTCGTCGTCCGCATGCTCCCCTACTGGTACGACGGCATCGTCCCCGACCTCCTGGCCGGCCGCACCGTCCTGGTAGCCGCGCACGGCAACTCGCTGCGCGCCCTGGTCAAGCACCTCGACGGCATCTCCGACGCCGACATCGCGGGCCTGAACATCCCCACCGGCATCCCGCTCGCCTACGACCTGGACGCCGCCTTCAAGCCGCTGAACCCGGGCGGCACCTACCTCGACCCGGAGGCCGCGAAGGCCGCGATCGAGGCCGTGAAGAACCAGGGCAAGAAGAAGTAGCCCTCCCGTACGAACGAAGACCCCTGTCCTCGGGAAGCCGTGGGCGGGGGTTCTTCTTATGTGGTGGTGTCCCTTATGCGCAAGGCCAGTCAGGGCCGTTCTTCGAGTGTGGCCGAGCGGTGGGCCGCGCCACTGGCGTGGGGGGTGTTCCTCGGAGGTGCGGGGGCCGCTGTCGCCTTCGGGGACCGGCTGTGGCGGCTCGCCGGGGAGGCGTGGGCCGTGGGCGGGTATCTCTTCGGGGGCCTGTGCGGGTTCGGGGTGCTCGTGGGGTGGGCGGCGGCCATGGACGCGCGGAAGCGGGGGCGGTGGGTCGTGGCGGCCCTCGCGGCGGGGGTGAGCGGGGTCGCGACCGTGGCGCTCGTGAGTCTGGTGCGGGGGCGCGACGGGCGGCTGCTCGGCTCCTTGGGGCGCGGGCCGGGCGGGCGGATGTGGGTCGAGGACCATCCGGGGGCGCAGTTCGCCGTCCTCGGTGGGCTGGCGTGCGGCGCGCTCCTGCTGTGGCGGGTGCTGCCGCGTCGGGCGACGGGACGACGCCGCAGGGCCTGAGCGGGGCTACTCCGCGGTGGTGGGGCGGGGCTGGGTGAGGTGGGTGAAGGCGTCCAGGTTGCGGGTCGATTCGCCGCGGGCGACGCGCCAGGCGTACTCCTTGCGGATCGCCGTCGCGAAGCCCAGTTCCAGGAGGGTGTTGAAGGAGCCGTCCGCCGCTTCCAGGACGGAGCCGAGGAGGCGGTCCAGCTCGTCGGGGGTGACGGCGGCGAGCGGGAGCTTGCCGGTGACGTAGACGTCGCCCAGGGGGTCGATCGCGTAGCCCACGCCGTACAGGCGGAGGTTGCGCTCCAGGAGCCAGCGGTGGACCGCCTCGTGGTTCTCGTCGGGGTGGCGGACCACGAAGGCGTTCAGGGAGAGGGAGTGCCTGCCCACGCGCAGGGAGAGCGTCGTGGAGAGCTTGCGGGTGCCGGGGAGCTTGACCACGTACGAACCCGGCTCGGGGGACTCCCAGTCGAGCTCGGCGTCGGCCAGGAACCGCTCGATCACCGCACCAGGTGTCTCACCGGCAGCAACGTCACCCATGGTGCGAGGGTACGCGACGGCGGTGGTCGTGCATCGCCGCGGTGTACACGTCCGCCGTGGCCGACGCCGCCGTGCCCCAGCCGAAGGACTCGGCGTGCCGGGCGGCCGCCGCGCCCATGCGGTCGACGAGGTGGGGGGCGTCGGCGAAGTCGCGCAGCACGCGCGCGTAGTGGGCCGGTTCGTGATCGGGGATCAGGAAGCCGGTGACGCCGTCGCGCACCGCGACCGGCAGGCCGCCCACCGCCGCCGCGAGGACCGGCGTGCCCGCGGCCTGCGCCTCGATGGCGACGAGCCCGAACGACTCGCTGTAGGAGGGCATGACGAGCAGGGACGCCGCGCGGAACCAGTCGGCGAGCTGGTCCTGGCCGACCGGGGGCTGGAAGCGGACCACGTCCGCGATGCCCAGGCGGGCGGCCAGCTTCTGCAGCCCCTCCGGCTTGGCGAGGCCGCTGCCGCTCGGGCCGCCGACGATGGGGACGACGATGCGGCGGCGCAGCTCGGGGCGCTCGTCGAGGAGGACGGCCACCGCGCGCAGCAGCACGTCCGGGGCCTTCAGGGGCTGGATGCGGCCCGCGAAGAGCGGGACGAGGGCGTCCTGCGGCAGGCCCAGGCGGTGGCGGGCGGCGGCCCGGCCGTCGCCGGGCCGGAAGCGGTCGAGGTTGACGCCGGGGTGGACCACGGCGACGTTGCCGGGCTCGGCGTCGTAGTGCCGTACGAGTTCGTCGGCCTCTTCGGAGGTGTTGGCGATGAGCCGGTCGGCGGCGCGCACGATCTGGGTCTCGCCGATGACGCGGGCGGAGGGCTCGGGGGTGTCGCCCGCGGCGAGCGCCGCGTTCTTGACCTTGGCCATGGTGTGCATGGCGTGCACGAGCGGGGTGCCCCAGCGCTCGGCGGCGAGCCAGCCGACGTGGCCGCTGAGCCAGTAGTGCGAGTGGACGAGGTCGTAGTGGCCGGGGCGTTGGCCCGCCCAGGCGAGCATGACGCCGTGCGTGAAGGCGCACAGCTGGGCGGGAAGCTCCTCCTTGGCCAGGCCCTCGTAGGGCCCGGCGTCCACGTGGCGCACGAGGACGCCGGGAGCCAGCTCGACGGTGGGCGGCAGCGCTCCCGTGGTGGCGCGGGTGAAGATCTCGACCTCGATGTTGATCTCGGCGAGGCGCTTGGCGAGCTCCACGATGTAGACGTTCATGCCGCCCGCGTCGCCGGTGCCGGGCTGGTGCAGCGGTGAGGTGTGCACGCTGAGCATGGCGACGCGCCGCGGGCGGCGGGGCGAGCCGGGGAGGCGAAGCCGGGCGGGTGCCGCAGGGGCCGCTGGGAGACGACGCCCGAGCCTGGTCACGTAGTGGCTCACGTGGCGGTCCTCCTTGGCCTTGGCGGCGGCGTCCTGGTCCTCGTACCGCGGGCACGGCGCTCTCGCATCCGAGGGCACAGCGCTGCGGAGGGCGTACGAGGTCCTCTGAGGACGGCAACACCGGAACTTCCTGCTCCATTTCCTCTTTGCCAAAGCATTACCTTGGGGGTCCCCACCGCAGCCCTTGCATACGCTTGCCCCATGTCCTCCCGCGCACTTCGCACCCCCTCTTCCGCGGCTCGCCCCGTGGGAACCGTCACGCGCGGGACGACCAACCCCAACCGGCTGCGCCGCATGGACCGCTGGATCGCCGCCGCCCACGGCGCCGCGCTGCGCCGCGCCGCCGACCCGCTCGCCGTCGACCTGGGCTACGGCGCCGCCCCCTGGACCGCCGTCGAGCTGCTCCTGAGGCTGCGCACCGCCGCCCCGCACGCGCGCGTGGTGGGCATCGAGATCGACCCGGCACGGGTGGCGGCGGCGCGCCCGTACGAGCGCGAAGGGCTCTCCTTCCGGCACGGCGGCTTCGAAGTGCCGCTGCCCGCGCGCCCGGTCCTCATCCGCGCCGCGAACGTGCTGCGCCAGTACGACGAGGGCGACGTCGGCGCCGTCTGGGAGCGGCTGTGCGCGCGGCTCGCCCCCGACGGGCTGCTCGTCGAGGGGACCTGCGATGAGATCGGGCGGCGGCACGTGTGGGTCGCGCTCGGCCCCGAGGGCCCGCGCACGGTGACCTTCGCGGCCCGGCTCGCCTCCCTGGAGCGCCCCTCCGACCTGGCCGAGCGGCTGCCCAAGGCGCTGATCCACCGGAACGTGCCGGGCGAGCCGGTGCACGCCTTCCTGCGCGACTTCGACCGGGCGTGGGCGGCGGCCGCCCCGTACGCGTCGTACGGGGCGCGGCAGCGGTGGATCCGGGCGGTGCGCGACCTGCGGGCGGACTGGCCGGTCGTGGACCGCGGCACGCGCTGGCGGCAGGGCGAAGTGACGGTGCGCTGGGAGGCGCTCGCGCCCCGCGGGGCGTGAGCGCCGGGGCGGGACCGCGCCCGGGCGGCGCGCAGACCGCGCCCCGCGGCGGCCGAACGCATCAGGTGGCGCCGCCGGTTCGCCGCGAGTGAACGTTCGACCGAAGGGAACGATCACCGCGTGCCGTTCGTCACACGAGACGGGAGGGGAACGGGAGTTGCCACGCGGCCCTGTCGTTCGGGGCGTGGACATGGCACCATCCCGAGCACGTCACGAAGTTACTGACGGTAAATCAGCTCTGAGCGGTGGGTCCGCCCATGGATCCACCGATGGATCTGCGGTGGGGGTGGAGCGTGTCCGGCAAGCGGTACTCGACGGCGACAGCCATGGCTCTGATCTGCGCGGCGGCGGTGCTCGCCGCACCGGGCACGGCGTTCGCGAGCCCGGCCGAGCCCACCCCGCCCGGCCCGCCGACGCCCGCCGGGGACACACCACTTGAGCAGGTCCGCAAGCAGATCGACCGGCTCTACCGCGAAGCGGGCACGGCCACCGACGCGTACAACGCGGCGGAGGAGAAGGCCGACAAGCAGTCCAGGCAGATCGTCCGCCTCGCCCGCGACATCGACAAGGGCCAGCGGAAGCTGGACCGGCTCAAGGCCCAGGCCGGCGCCGCCGCCCGCGCGCAGTACCGCAGCGGCGGCATCCCGGACCAGGCCCGGCTGATGCTGAGCGACAGCCCCGAGCGGTTCCTGGACGGCGCGGGCCGGCTGCGCCAGGGCCAGCACGGCACGAAGTCGCTGCTCACGGAGATGGCCAGGACCCAGGCCGATCTGAAGACGTACGCCAAGGACGCCTCCGCCCAGTGGCGCAAGCTGGAGGCGGGCCGCAAGGCCAAGGCCGAGGCGAAGCGGAAGATCAAGCAGAAGATCGCCGCCGCCGAGAAACTGGAGTCGCGCCTGGAGAAGAAGGAGCGCGAGCGGCTGCGCCGCCTTGAGGAGGAGGCCGCCCTCAAGCAGCAGTCGGCGTGGGTCGGCTCCGGGATACTCAAGGACCTCAAGGGCGACGCGACCGCGCGCGGCAGGAAGGCCGTCGCCTTCGCCACCGCCCAGATCGGCAAGCCGTACGTGTGGGGCGCCGAGGGCCCGAAGTCGTACGACTGCTCGGGGCTCACGTCCAAGGCCTGGGCGGCCGCGGGCCGCGGCATCCCGCGCACCTCGCAGGAGCAGTGGAAGCGCCTGCCGCACATCGACGTGAAGAACATGCGCCCCGGCGACCTGATCATCTACCACAAGGACGCCAGCCACGTGGGGATGTACGTGGGCGACGGCGCCATCGTGCACGCCCCCCGACCGGGGCGGAACGTGACGATCGCGGGCGCGGGCTCGATGGAGATCCTCGGGGTCGTACGCCCGGACAGCTGATCCGGACAGCTGCCCCGGACGGCTGACCCGGACGGCTGATCCGGACGGCTGATCCGGACGGCTGACCCGGACGGCCGAACCGGCCGGAAGCCTTCCGCGTGACCTCACGCCTCGCCGTGCGGAGTCGTGCGGCGCCGTGCGGACCCCGCGCGGAGCCGTTGCGGGACCCCTCCCCAATGCCCGGGAGGGGTCCCACCGCGCACCGCCTACGGTGTGCCGCGCACGCCTGTGACCCACCGCACGAGGCACCGCCCCGCTCAACCCCGCGGGCGTGATGTTCGTCATCCCTGTCGAACCGGGTTCGTGCCCCATTGCGGTCCAGGAGGCGGCATATGCCGCGTGCCGGGTGCCGCGCCGCATTCCCCCGTGGCCTCGGCTACCGCTATGGTCCCCGTTTGGTGTGGGGCGTGCGACCGTCGCCCCACCGTGCCCTCGGGGGGAGGGAAGGAACTCCACGCATGCCCGTACCCATACCGCGGCAGAGAGCGATCCCGGCCGCGGAAGGCGGTCAGGCCCCGGCGGCGGCGACGCCCGACGCCTCCCCGGACGGCTCCGGCCGCACCGGCGGCCCGGGCGGCCCCGGCACCACCGGAAGCCCCGGGCTCACCCTGCTGCTCGTCGAGGACGACCCGGGCGGCTCCCTGAGCCTGCCCGAGCTCGTGGACTCCGCGGGCCGCCCCATACGCATCCGCACCGCCCGCAACCTCACCGAGGTCGAGCGGCTGCTCACGGACGACGTGCACTGCATCCTGCTCGACCTCGCCCTGCCCGACGGGCCCGACGCGGCGCACGGGACGGACCGGACGCCCGCCGACGCCGACGAACTGACCCCGCTCCGGCACGTCCTTCGCCTCGCGCCCCGGCACGCCGTCCTCGCCCTGACCACGTCCGGCGACGCCGAGCGCGGCGCGCGGGCGGTGCGGGTCGGCGCCCAGGACTATCTGTTCCGCGACGAGCTGGACGGCCGGCTCCTGAGCCGCGCGATCCAGTACGCGGTGGAGCGCAAGCGCGCGGACGCCGCGCAGCGCCAGCTCACCGAGTCCCGCCTGCGCGCACAGGAGAACGCCCGCCTGGAGCGGGGCCTGCTGCCGACGCCGCTGCTCGAAGGGTCACCGCTGCGGTTCGCCTCGCGCTACCGCCCCGGCCGCTCCCGCGCGCTGCTCGGCGGCGACTTCTACGACACGGTGCGCACCCCGGACGGCTCGGTGCACGTGATGATCGGCGACGTCTGCGGCCACGGCCCCGACGAGGCGGCGCTCGGCGTGGAGCTGCGCATAGCCTGGCGGGCCCTGACGTTCGCGGGCCTGGTCGGCGACGAGCTGCTGTCCACGCTGCAGAAGGTCCTGGAGCACGAGCGGGCGAACGAGGAGATCTTCGCGACCCTGTGCACGGTCGACATCGCGCCGGACGGCCGCCGGGCGGGCCTGTGCCTGGCCGGTCACCCGTCGCCGCTGATCGCCCGCCCCGGCCACCCGGCCGAACTGCTGCCGTACGACAACGGCGGCCCGGCGCTCGGGCTGCTGCCGCGCGCCCGCTGGCCGCGCCAGCAGGTGCAGCTCGGCGGGACCTGGAGCCTGATGCTCTACACGGACGGCCTGATCGAGGGCCGGATCGGCCAGGGCAACCAGCGGCTCGGCCAGGACGGGATGGTGGAGATGGTGCGCCGCAAGCTCGCGGCGGGCCTGCGCGGCGACGAGCTCCTGGAGGCGGCCGTGACCGAGGTGCGGGAGCTCAACGGCGGCGAACTGACGGACGACGTGGCCGTGCTGCTCCTCGACCGCGAGACGGGCCGCGAGCGCTGAGCGTTCCGCTGGATGTGCCGCACCACGCGTCGGGTGCCTGCGGGTTCGTCAGGGCTGGTCGCGCCCGCGCGGCGGAGCCACAGATGTGCACGGCCCCGCGCCCCTTCGGGGCACGGCCGAACCGCAGCGGACTTCACCAAGCCCGCTCAGCCGCCGCCCCTCCGGTCACCGCCCGCCGTTGTACGGGCCGTACGGACCGTCGCTGCTGGAGCCGCGGCGGCCGCCGCCCCCGCCCATGACCTGGCGCAGCGCGGGGCGTACGTCGACCATGTACACGATCGTGGCGACGAGGCCGATGATCGGCAGGAACGACAGGATGTTGAAGATCAGGTTCACCACGAAGGCGAGACCGAGGATGATCAGCCAGAACGGCTTGGTCTTCTTGTCGGCCGCCCGATAGGCGTCCTCCCGCCGGACGGCGGCGTCGATGAGCGCGAATCCGCTGAACAGGATCAGGGCAAGCGACAGCAGCCACATGAAGTTCGCGAACCCCTGCATCAGCACAACGTCCACCACCAGTCTCGGCAAATCCAACACGACGCACGTGTCGTACGTACGAAGTCACGGTACCGCTACCCGCACAACGGGCCGGGCACTCCGAGAGTGCCCGGCCGGGTGTGCGAGCGCCAGCCCCGCCTTCCGCTACTTGGCGGGCGGCGTGGTCTTCTTCGCGGTCGTCTTCTTGGCGGTCGTCTTCTTCGCGGCGGGCTTGGTGGCCGCGGCGCCCTCGGACGTGTCGGAGGCTTCGGACGTCTCCGACGTCTCCGACGTCTTCGTCGTCTCCGTCGTCGCGGACGCCTCAGGCGCGTCGGGCTCGACGGTGTCGGCGAGCTCCACGAGCTCGTCGGCCGCCTCGCCGCGCAGGTTCCGCACGGTCTGCTCGCCGTGCTCGGCGACCTTCTCGTACGTCTCGCGCGCCTGGACCGTGTACTCGACGGCGACGCCGACACCGCGCAGGGCGAAGTCCTGGGCGTTCTCACCGATGCGCTTCAGGTCCGTGTCGAGGACGCCGAAGAACTCGCCGACCTTGCGCTGGATGACCTCGCGGGCCTCCTTGGCGCGGGCGGCCGCCCGGTCCTGGACGTCCTTGGGGTTGGTGTTGCGCACCGCCTCCAGGCGGGCGGGGGCCTCGGCGGCGAGCTGCTCGATGGCGCCGGGCACCTTCTTCGCCTGCTGGAGCGCGAGTTCGGCGCTGCCGACGACGAAGTAGAGGGGGGTCGGGTTGGTGACGGCCTTGCGCACCTCTTCGGTGATGGGCATGAGGAGGGTCCTCCCGGATCGGCTTCAGCTGGGGGGCTGTTCGTCCGAGGGCCGGCGGCCCTCGGGGTGGACATCACTGCCGTCGGCCGTGCGGGGTCCGTCAGCGGTGGGGGCCGGTGCGCCGTCCCCGGCGCCGTCGTGGGCGCTCTCGGGACGGGCACCGTTCGAGCGCTCCGAGTACGAGGTGGCGTACGCGTCCGTGGACGACGAGGGATCCGAGGGCTCCACGGGCGCCGATACGAAGCCGTTCTCCTTGCGGAACGACTCGTAGATCTGCAGGAGCACCTGCTTCTGCCGCTCGTTGATGGACGGGTCGGCGAGGATGACGGCGCGCGTCTCCAGCTCGTCCCGCTCCTTCTCGTCGAGGATCCCGGCCCGGACGTAGAGCGTCTCGGCGGAGATCCGCAGCGCCTTGGCGACCTGCTGGAGCACCTCGGCGCTCGGCTTGCGCAGCCCTCGCTCGATCTGGCTCAGATACGGATTGGACACCCCGGCGGCATCGGCGAGCTGCCGCAGCGACAGCTGCGCGCTGCGCCGCTGCTCGCGCAGGTACTCACCGAGATTGCCGACGTTGAGCGATGCCATGTCCCCGATACTGCCCCGGCTTGCTAACTATTGCAAGCAGCCGCTTGCAATAGTGCGCTACGCCACGCGGGCCGGGCGGCCCTCATGTGGTCGTGTGCCGTGGCGTGTACGCCCACTTCGGTACGGAGTGCTGCGCCACCGGGCCCACCGCCACGGCGTACAGGACCGTGCCGACGCCCACAGAGCCGCCGAGGAGCCAGCCCGTGGCGAGGACGGTGATCTCGATGCCGGTGCGGACGGTGCGCAGGGAGCGGCCGGTGGTGGCGGTGAGGCCGGTCATCAGGCCGTCGCGGGGGCCGGGGCCGAAGCGGGCGCCCACGTAGACGGCGATCGAGAAGCCGTTCAGCAGGATGCCCGCCGTCAGCAGGGCGATCCGCACGGGCAGGCCCGCGGACTGCGGGACCAGCCAGAGGCCGACGTCCGCCGCGGCGCCCACGAGGGCGATGTTGGCGAAGGTGCCGAAGGTCGGCCGCTGCCGCAGCGGGATCCACAGGGCGAGGACGGCCGCGCCCACCAGCGTGGTCAGCAGGCCGAAGCTGAAGGGGGTGTGGCGCTCCAGGCCCTGGTTCAGGACCGCCCAGGGGTTGACGCCCAGGTCGGCCCTGACCGTGAGCGCGATGCTGAAGCCGTACAGGGCGAGGCCGATGAGGAGTTGGGGGATGCGCCGTGAGGCGCCTTCGGCGAAGGGGAGGTAGGTGAGGGGCGGGGGCGGCGTCCCCTGGGCCGGGCCCCGCTGCCCGGTCCGCCTGGCCGGGCGCCATCGCCGGGTCCGTCTGGCCGGGCGCCACCACCCCGTCCGCCACCACCCCGTCCGCCGCCGCCCAGCTTCCCGGCCCGGGACCGGGCCCCGCTCCTCCCGTTCGTCTGCCGCCCCGTGGGTGGTTCCGCCGCTACCGCGGCGGGGTTCCAAACTCCCCGGCTTCGCCCGCCGAGGCCCCGGGCACGGTGCCCCACAAACCCGCTCCACGCCTCGCCCTCCTCCACTTCGCCAATGGCCAGGAGTCTGTACAGTCATCGGCCTGGAAAGCATGGCCAATCTTCGGGGAGTGGTATGGCCGAGCGGACTCTGGGCGGGCCGCAGCTCGCCGCGCTGCTGCCCGGCGCGGCGGAGGCGAGGCCCGCCTACCGGCATCTCGCCCGGGCCATCGGCGACCTGGTGCTCGACGGCCGGATCGCGCTGCGGGTGCGGCTGCCCGCGGAGCGGGAGCTGGCCGTGGCGCTCGGGGTCAGCAGGCCCACCGTCACCGCCGCCTACGACCTCCTGCGCGACAGCGGTTACGCGCACAGCCGCCGGGGCTCCGGCACCTGGACCGCGCTGCCCGCGGGGCGGGCACCGAGCGGGGTCACCCGCGCCCTCGCGCCGCCGGACACCGCCATCGACCTGGCACGGGCGGCGCCGAGCCCGCCGGAGCAGGCCGTGACCGCGGCCCTCGCGGCGGTCGCGCCGCACGTCGCCGAGCACACGCGGAGCCCGGGCTACCACCCGTACGGACTCCCGGAGTTGCGCGCCGCCGTCGCCGAGCGGTTCACGCGGCGCGGCCTCGCCACCGTGCCGGAGCAGATCCTGGTGACCTCCGGCGCCCAGCACGCGCTCACGCTGGTCCTCGGGCTCCTCTCGACCCCGGGCGACCGGGTCCTGGTCGAGAGCCCGTCGTACCCGAACGCCCTGGAGGCGCTGCGCCGCTCCCGGCTCCGCCCGGTGTCCGCCCCGGTGACCGACGACGGCTGGGACGCGGGGCTCGTCGAGTCGACGCTGCGCCAGGCCGTGCCCCAACTGGCCTATCTCATCCCCGACTTCCACAACCCCACCGGCCTGCTCATGCCGGACGACACCCGGGCCCGGGTGCTGCGCGCCGCGCACCGCTGCGGCACCTGGCTGGTCGTCGACGAGACGCTCACCGACCTCGCCCTGGACGTCCCGGCCCCGCTCCCCTGCGCCGCACACGCCGCGCCCGGCGCGTCCGCGCAGGTCATCACCGTCGGCTCGATGAGCAAGAGCCACTGGGGCGGGCTCCGCGTCGGCTGGCTGCGCGCGCCCGCGCGCCTCGTGACCGAGCTGGCCGCCCAGCGCGTCGCGCACGACCTGGGCGGCCCGGTCGTGGACCAGCTCCTCGCCCTGCACTTCCTGGAGAAGGCGGAGGTGCCGGAGCGGGTCGCGCGGCTGCGCGAGCGGCGGGACGCGCTCACCGGGGCGCTCGCCGCGCACCTGCCGGAGTGGACCTGGCGGCAGCCGCCCGGCGGGCTCTCGCTCTGGGTGGACCTGGGCGCCCCTGTCGCCGCCGCGCTGGCCGAGCGGGCCCTGGACTACGGCGTGCGGATCGAGGGCGGCGCCTGTTTCGCCGCCGATCCGGGCGTGTTCGAGCAGCGGCTCCGCCTCCCGTTCGCCGCCGCGCCGGACGTGCTGCGCGAGGCCGTGCGCCGTCTGGCCGCCGCGCTCGCCGACGACCGGCCCCTGCCCTCGGCCGCCCACCGCCCGCGGTGGATCGTCTGAGGCCGCGGGGCCCGTACTCGCGTACACGCCACGTCCGGCTCGTCCGCGTATCATCCGGACACCTATTCGATCTTCCGGTGGCCGGGGGGCCGCCGCGAACCAATGGGGGGGAACCCATGCGCCACAGAGCGCTCACCACGGCGGGCCTGTGCGCCGCCGTCGTCCTGGGGGCCGTCGGCCTGGCGCCGACCGCGAGTGCCGGTACGCCTGCCGGTACCTCTGCCGGTACGGCGGAGAAGGCGCCCGGCGGCGCCCGTCCGGCCGTCGAGGGGCCGGACTTCAACGGGGACGGCCGTCCGGACCTCGCCGTCGGCGCGCACACCGCGACCGTCGACGGAGTCAAGCGGGCGGGCGCCGTCACCGTCGCCTACGGCTCCGCGCACGGTCTGACGTACGACACCGCGCACATCCTCGGCCAGGGCACGCCGGGCGTCCCGGGCGAGCCCGTGCCGGACGCGCGCTGGCGCGCGGTCAGCGACTACGGCGACCTCGACGGCGACGGGTACGACGACCTGGTCCTGCACTGGCTCCAGAAGAACATGGTCCTTTGGGGCAGCAAGGACGGCATCACCGGCGCGGGCACGGCCCTGCCGCCCGGCGACTACCGGGCCGACTCCCCGAAGCTGCTGGGCGGCGGCGCCGGCGTGGGCGACGTCAACGGCGACGGCGTCGACGACTTCGTCAGCCGCGGCAACAACGGCCTCTCGTACGGCGTCTCCGTGCTGCTCGGCCCGCTGAACCGGGAGACCGGCAAGCCCGCGGGCGTGTGGCACCGCGACTCCGCGAAGGCCGACGAGCTCGTCATCGGCACCGTCTACGTGGGCGATCTGACCGGCGACGGCATCGACGACGTCGTGGCCAGCGGCGGTGTCGTCCTCGGCAACGGCAAGCCGGGCGGTGTCGTCCTCAAGGGCTCCAAGGACGGCCTGGTCAAGGGCGATCCCTTCACGGGCCCGCGCAAGCTCGGCACCGAGCTGCCGTCCGCGTTCGGCGATCTCAACAAGGACGGCTACCAGGACCTGGTCACCGGCCACCCGGACCGGAACCAGGTGTACGTGACGTACGGCGGTCCGAACGGTACGGGCACCACCCTGAAGTCGCGCTCGTACTCGCAGGCCAGCGCCGGGGTGCCGGGCGTCGACGAGGCGGGCGACAACTTCGGCTCGGCGGTGGCGGTCGGGGACACCGACGCCGACGGGTACGCGGACCTCGTCGTCGGCGCCTCGTACGAGACGGGCTCCGACCCGGTGGCGACGGCGAAGGCGGGCGCGGTGACCGTGTTGCGCGGCGGCCCCTCCGGGATCACCACCGAGGGCGCGCGGACGCTCACGCAGAACTCCAAGGGCGTGCCCAGCACTTCGGAGGCCGACGACCACTTCGGCGCGGCGGTGGCCGTGACCGGCGCGGGCGGCCGCCCCGAGGTGCTCGTGGGCGGCAACGGCGAGGACGGCTTCAAGGGCCGCGTCTGGCGGCTGCCGACGGGGCCGGGCGGCGTCACCGGCACCGGCTCCACCAGCTTCCGGCTCGACACCCTGGGCGGCCCGGCGGGCGGCGGCAACTTCGGTTACCGGATGGTCGGTTGACCCTGGCGGCCCCGCTCCGGCGGGGCCGCCCGTGCGGGGCCGCTCAGCGGTTGGCGACCCGGTTGAAGGAGGCCTTGGCCCACACGTAGCCGAGCACGGTCAGGGCGGTCAGCCAGGCCAGGGAGATCCAGGCGTCGTTGCCGATCCCGGTGCCGAGGAGCAGCCCGCGCACCGTCTCGGTGATCGGCGTGAAGGGCTGGTACTCCGCGAACCAGCGGATGCCCTCGGGCATCGAGTCCGGGGGCACCACGGCGGAGCCGAGGAACGGCAGGAACGCCAGCGGCAGCGGCGCGTTGGACGCCGTCTCCACGCTCTCGGAGCCCAGGCCGATCGCCGCCGAGAGCCAGGCGAGGGCGAACGCCAGGAACAGCAGCAGGCCGAGGACCGCCGCCCACTCCAGGACGTGGGCGTTGGAGCGGAAGCCGACCGCGAGCGCGACGCACACGATGAGCAGCAGGCTGACCGCGGTCTGCACCACGTTGCCCAGGACGTGCCCGACGAGGACCGAGGCCCGGGAGATCGACATCGTCCGGAAGCGGTTGATGATGCCCTCGGTCATGTCGGTGCACACCGACACGGCCGTGGCGATCGAGCTGGTGGCGATGGCCATCAGCAGGATGCCGGGGGTGATGTAGTTGGTGTACTCCTCCCGGCCGCCGCCCCCGACTCCGGGGACGTCGATGCCGTTGCCCAGCGGGGCGCCGAAGACGTACACGAACATCAGCAGCATCAGGACCGGCAGGACCACGACCGACAGGGTCAGCGACGGATACCGCTGCGCGCGCTTGAGGTTGCGGCGCAGCATCGTCATCGAGTCGCGCAGCGCGTAGCTGGTGGTGGTGCTCATCGCTGAGCCTCCTTCACGGCGGTGCCCACGGCGGTGCCCACGGCGACGGTCCTGCGGTCCTGGCCGGTCAGGGCGAGGAACACGTCGTCCAGATCTGGGGTGTGCACGGTGAGCGCCTCGGCCTGGATGCCGGAGCCCTCCAGGACGTCGAGGACGGCGCGCAGGACGGGGATGCTGCCGTCGCTGGGGACCTGGAGCGTGAGCTCGTCGTCGTCGCGCGTGACGGTGCTGAGCGCGAGGCGGTCGGTGGCGGCGTTCAGATGGTGGATGTCGTTGAAGCGCAGGCGGATGTGGCCGCCGGGGATGCGGCGTTTGAGCTCCTCGGCCGTGCCCTCGGCGACGATCCTCCCGTCGTCGAGCACCGCTATGCGGTCGGCCAGTTGGTCGGCCTCTTCCAGGTACTGCGTGGTCAGGAAGATGGTGGTGCCGCCCGCGACCAGGTCGCGGATGAGGTCCCACATCGTGCGGCGGCTGCGCGGGTCGAGGCCGGTCGTCGGCTCGTCGAGGAAGATCACGCTCGGGCGGCCGACCAGCGTCATCGCGAGGTCCAGCTTGCGGCGCATGCCGCCGGAGAAGGTGGCGGCGGGCTTCCGCGCGACATCGGCGATCTCGAAGCGCTCCAGGAGTTCGGCGGCCCGGCGCTTGCCCTCGGCCCGGTCCAGGTGCAGCAGGTCCGCGATGAGGAGCATGTTCTCCTCGGCCGTCAGGAGGCCGTCGACCGCCGCGAACTGCCCCGTCACGCCGATGGAGTCGCGGACGGCGTCGGGGTGCCGGTCCAGGTCGTGGCCCGCGATCTCGGCCGTGCCGCCGTCGTGGGAGATCAGGGTGGAGAGGATCTGCACGGTGGTGGTCTTGCCCGCACCGTTCGGACCGAGCAGCGCGAAGACCGTGCCGGGCACGACGCTCAGGTCGATCCCGTCGAGCACCACCTTCTCGCCGTACGCCTTGCGCAGCCCCTGTGCGGCGATCGCCTTCGGCGGTGCGGTCTCACCGGTGGTGGCAGTCATCGTGCCGCCTCCTTGCTTCGTGTCAGACGGAGGCGGCGCGGACCACGATGTCGCCGTAGCCGGTGCGGGCCGAGATCTCGACGGTCTCGGCGCCCGGCGCGGGGCCCGCGGCGGAGCCGAGCGCGTTGCGGACCGCGCCGAACTGGGAGTTGGCCTCCAGCCAGGCGACGCTGGAGTCGCGGATGCCGACCTCGAGGTCGCCGATGGCGGCCTCCATGGTGACCCGGCCGCGGGCCACGTCGCCGAGCTTGATGCTGCCGTTGTCCGCCTTGGCGTCGACGGCGGCGTGCGCGATGCCCACGTAGATGTTGCCGTTGGCGGTGGTGGCGCGCAGGTCGCCGGTGATCTCACCGATGCTGGTGTCGTTCTTGTGGTTCCTGACGGTGGCGGTGCCGGTGATGTCGCCGAGGTCGACCTGTCCTGCCGCCTCGACCACGACGTCGCCGGTGGCGCGCTGCAGGCGGACCGCGCCGAAGCCCGTCTTGAGGTAGGCCGCGCCGGTCTCCGCGACGTGGATGTCACCGGCGGACGACTCGAAGCGGCAGTCCCCGAGGCGGCCCTGGGTCCAGAAGGCCCCGGCGGCGGTGACGCCCCGGACGTCGGACCCGGAC
Source organism: Streptomyces spectabilis (assembly GCF_008704795.1). NCBI lineage: Bacteria > Bacillati > Actinomycetota > Actinomycetes > Kitasatosporales > Streptomycetaceae > Streptomyces > Streptomyces spectabilis. The sequence continues at coordinate 4,662,285 of NZ_CP023690.1, forward strand.
GGGAGCTCCACGGCGACCTCCACCGAGCCGCTCTTGCCGAACACGGACCGCTGCTTGGGGCCCTTGACGACGAGGCGCCCGTCGACGCAGGAGATCTCGACCTGCTCGGCGGCCTTGACGTCGGCGCTCTCGCGGTCGTCGGTCGGCGTCACCGTGACGACGGTGTCCAGACGCTTGGTGGCGGTGAAGCGGGCGGTGCCCATGTCGAACTCGACGAGGGCGGAGAGCGGTTCGGGGGTGTCGAAGGTAGGCATGGCCGTCCTGTTCCGATCGATGGGTCCGGCCGCCGGTCGGCGAGCGGAGGTCCTGCGAACTTCCGTGACGCCAGCATGGCATCACAATGGCGCCAATGCAAGCCTCCTTGGCGCAAGCGTGGTGCCACTGGGCGTAATCCACGCCGCACAGCGCGTGCGCCCGCACCCCCGAACACCCACTGACCTGGAGATATACCTACGCAGATACGCCGGAAGCAGGGTGCGCCACGCGTGCCACGCAGGCACCGCCTGTGCGCCACGGAGGTGCCGGTCAGGGCAGCAGAGAGCCACGGTCGGCCGCCTCGCGGAGCGCGTGCCGGGCGGCCCGTACCGCGGGGCGACCACCACCGCCGCGGCGTACGACGGTGAAGATGCGGCGCGCGCCGAGCCCCGGCGGCAGGTCCCGCAGCGCGACCGTCGGCGTGGCGGGCGCCGCCGAGAAGGGGCCCGCGCCCCACACCAGGTCCGGCAGGAACGCGGCGGCGAGCCCCCGCTCGGCCAGGCGCAGATGGACGAGCAGGTCGGCGGACTCGTACCGCACGTCCGGTTCGAACCCGGCCTCGCGGCACACCGTCGTCGCCCAGCGCCGCGCGGCCGTGCCCTCGGGCTCCATGACCCAGGGACGCTCCGCGAGGGACCGCGGGTCCTGGTCGTCGACCGGGCCTGGCACGGCGAGCCGCAGCGGGTCCCGGCACAGCTCCTCCCGTTCGAGGACGTCGGAGCGCGGCCCCGCGCCGCCCGGGTACTCCTCCGCGACGACCAGGTCGAAGTCCCGGGCGAGCAGGGCCGGGAGAGCCGCCTCCGGCTCCAGCTGCGTGACGTGCACGCGCAGCCGCGGATGGGCCGCGCGCAGCGCGGCGAGGGCGGCCGGGACGAGCGCGAGGGCCGCGGTCTGGAAGGCGGCGACACGCAGGGTGCCGGTGAGTTCGGCGAGCGAGGCGGCGATGTCGGCCTCGGCCCGCTCCATGCGCTCCAGGAGCGCCTCGGTGTGGGCGACGAGGATCTCGGCCTGCGCGGTGAGCCGCACCCGCCGCCCGACCGGTTCGAGGAGCGGCACACCCACCTCCGCCTCCAGCTGGGCGAGCTGCTGGGAGACGGACGAGGGGCTGTACGAGAGTGCGGCGGCGACCGCGGCGAGGGTGCCGCGGTGCTTCAGCTCGCGCAGCAGACGCAGTCGGCGGAGGTCGTACACGTGCGGCCGCTCCAACCCTTCGGGATTCCCGACGAATATAGGTCGGAAAGATCCGCTGGACCGAAAGATCGGGTCGGCAGCAGGGTGGGGCACATGACCGAGACCTCCGCCTCCTCCCGTACGACGCCGTGGTTCGCGCACCCCGAAGCCCGCGCCTGGACCTGTGCGCCCGCCCCGGACGGCGTCCGCGCCTTCCACGCGTCGCTGCCCGGCTACGCGCCCACGCCGCTGACGGAACTGCCGTCCCTGGCAGCCGAGTTGGGTGTGGGCCGGGTCTTCGTGAAGGACGAGTCGGCGCGGCTCGGGCTGCCGGCGTTCAAGGTGCTCGGCACGTCCTGGGCCGTGCACCGGCTGCTCGCGGGCCGCCCGGCCGGGGAGCGCGTGGAGTTCGTGACCGCGACCGACGGCAACCACGGCCGCGCGGTGGCCCGCGAGGCGCGGCGCCTCGGCCACGGCGCCCACGTCTTCGTCTCGCAGGGCGTCCACCCCGGCGCGGCCGCCGCCATCGAGGGCGAGGGGGCGCGCGTCACCCGGGTCGACGGGGACTACGACCGGGCGGTGCGCGAGGCCGCCGCGACGGCGCGCGGCACCGCGCACGCGGTGCTCGTCCAGGACACGGCCTGGCCCGGCTACGAGGAGGTGCCCGCGCTGATCGTGCAGGGGTACGCCACGCTGTTCGCCGAGGTCGACGAGCAGCTCGCGGCCGCCGGGGCGGGGGCGCCCGGCCTGGTCGCGGTGCCCGTCGGCGTGGGCTCCCTCGCGCAGGCCGCCGTCACGCACTACCGCGGCCGCCCGGCCCCCGGCACCGGCACCGCGCTGCTCGCCGTCGAGCCGACCGCGGCGGCGCCCGCCCTGGCCAGCCTCGTCCGCGGCGAGCCCGTCACCGTGCCCACCCGCACCACGGCCATGGCGGGCCTGAACTGCGGCACCGTCTCCAGCCTCGCCTGGCCCCACCTCCGCGACGGCCTCGACGCGGCCACGGCCGTGCCGGACGCGGCGGCCGCGGCGGCACTGCGCGACCTGACCGCGCTCGGGGTCACGCCCGGCCCCTGCGGCGCCGCCGCCCTCGCGGGCGCCCGGGCCGCCCTCACCGGGCCCGGACGCCGGGCCGCGCTCGGGGTCACGCCGACCACGACGGTGGTGCTTCTCAGCACGGAGGGCCGGGAGGCCAACCCGCACGGCTGAGGCCCCTCCCCCACCCGCGCGGCTCACTCCTCGAGCAGCCGCCCCGCCAGCCTCTCGAGCCGGGCGTGCCACGCCGCCCGTGCCGCGGCCGGGTCCCCGGCACCGCGGTGGGTCAGCACGAGCCGGGCGCCGTACTCCGTGCCCCGGCCGAGGCGGATGCTCACCTCGCCGCCCCCGGCCACCTCGTACGTCACCGTCTCCGGCGCCCGGACCTCCGTGACCTCCCCGGCCAGGACGCCGTCCGCGACGATTCCCTCCGGTGCCTCGGAGCCCTTCAGGACCTCGTCGCCCTCGGTGAGCGCGGCCCAGACGGCGTCGGCGGGCCGCACCAGCTGGCGCTCGAAGCGGACGGTGCCGTCGGCCGTGACCTCGCCGCCGCCGAGGTCGAACTGCTCCAGGTACGCCTCGTGCAGCTCGCCCGTGTCGAGGACGCGGGCCGGCTCGGCGACGCCGTCCAGGTGCTCGCCGAGCGCGCTGACGCACAGGTGCCACCCGGCGGCGAAGCTGGGGGCGGCGAACCGGTCGTCGAAGGTGTGCGTGAGCGTGAGCAGCGAACCACCGGCCTCCGGGGCCACGCGCACCTCCGCCGGGAGCCGGTCCTTCAGGTGCCCGGGTCGGGTGAGGGCCGCCCGGACCTCCTCGGGCGGGTGGCCGATGCGGCGCTCCATCCGCAGCACGCTCCGCCCGTCGGGGGCCGTGGTCAGGGTGTCGGCACGGGGGCTCATGACGGTACGTCCTCCATCGCGGGGCCGAGGGCGGAGCAGGACGACTTCATGTCCCGCGGTAAATAGAACCATCTATCCAATGCCCGAACAGGAAGGGACACCCCGGCCCACCCCGGCCCGCCCCGGCTTCCACGCCCACGGCAGCTCCCTGCTGTGCACCACCGCGAGGCTCGACACCGCCCGTGTCAGGACCACGTACAGCCGGTGCGGTCCGCGCTCCTCCGCCTCCGCGATCGCGGCCGGTTCGACCGCCACCACGTGGTCGTACTCCAGGCCCTTGGCCATCGACGCGGGGACGACCGTGACGCGCGCGCCCAGCTCGTCCGGGCCCGCCGCCCCGATGCCCGCCCCGGCGAGCGCGGCGCGCAGCGCCTCCGTGGCGGCGTCGGCCGCGATGACGCCGATGGAGCCCTCGCGGGCGAGGGCTTCCCGCACCGCCGCCACGGCCCCGGCCACCGCGTCCGGCACCCGCAGGACCGCGAGGTCGCCGTCCCGGCGCAGGGAGCGCGCGGGCGGCACGTCGACGTCGAGCCCGGCGAGCAGGTCGTTGGCCAGCGTGACGATGGCCCGCGGGACGCGGAAGCCGGTGGTGAGCGGGGTGACCGCCGCGTCCGGCTTGCCGAGGTGGGCGAGGAGCGCGGGCCAGGCGCGGGCGGCCCACGGCGTGGTGCCCTGCGCGAGGTCGCCGAGGACGGTGACGGAGCCGAAGCCGACGCGGCGCGCGATCGCGCGGCACTCCATCGGCGAGAGGTCCTGCGCCTCGTCGACCACGATGTGGCCGTAGCCCTCGGGCCGCTCCATGAGGCCCGCGAGCTCGTCGAGGAGGACGAGGTCGGCGGCCGACCACTTCGCGGACTTGTACGAGCGCGGGGGCCGGGCCCACACGATCGCCCGCTGCTCCTCGGGCGCGAGGAGGCCGTCGGCGGCCCGCGCCAGCGCGTCCGCGTCGCCCAGGAGCGCGCAGAGGACCTCCTCGGGGCGAGCCTTGGGCCAGACCGCGTCGACGAAGGCGGAGACGGGCCGCGCCCGGGAGACCTTCTGCACCCAGGTGTTGCTCATCGGGCCCGCGCGCCGCTCGGCCTGGTCCTGGACGTGGCGGACGGCGCGGCTGCGGACGCGCTCGCGGCCGGTGTCGTAGGGCGGCTCCTCCGCGCGGACGTCGGCGACGATCCGTTCGAGGTCGGCGGCGGGGACCCGCCAGCGGTACGAGCCGTCCGGCAGCGCGAGGTCGGCCGCGACGGGCGTGACGCGCGCGTAGAGGGCGCGGCGCAGGACCTCCGCCATCCGGGGGTCGTGCTTGACGACCGCGGCCCGCTCGTCGTCGTACGCCGTGACGGGCTGCCGGGCGATCTCGTCCTGGACGGTGGACTGGCGCACCCCGGTCTCGCCGAGCGAGGGCAAGACCTCGGCGATGTACCGCAGAAAGGTGCGGTTGGGGCCGAGGATCAGCAGGCCGGAGCGGCGGACGCGCTGCGGGTGGGTGTAGAGGAGGTAGGCCGCGCGGTGCAGGCCGACGGCGGTCTTGCCGGTGCCGGGGGCGCCCTGCACGCACACGGACGTGGTGAGCGCGGCCCGGACGAGGTCGTCCTGCTCGGGCTGGATGGTGGCGGCGATGTCGCGCATCGGGCCGACGCGGGGCCGCTCGATCTCCCCGGCGACGATGCGGCTCGGCGCCGCGGCCTCGCCGGAGCCGGACGTCAGGTGCTCGTCCTCGAGTCCGGTGAGGTCGGCGGATTCGCCCTTGCTGCCGGGTGCCCAGCCGAAGCGGCGGCGGACCGCGACGCCCTGCGGGTCGCGGGCGCCCGCCTGGTAGAAGGCGCGCGACACGGGTGCCCGCCAGTCGACGACCAGCGGCGGCGCGGCCGGGTCCTCGGTGATGCGCAGCCGTCCGATGTGGTAGCGCTGGCCGCGGTGGTCGCCCGCCTCGGCCGCCTCGGGGTCGAAGTCGAGCCGTCCGAAGTACAGGGGCGCCTGCGGGAGTTCGCGCATCTCCTTGGCCTTGCCGCGCAGCCGGCGTCCGAGCACTTCGGCGTCGGCGCCGGACGCGGAGGCGTGCTCGCCGGTGATCACCTGCTCCTGGGCCCCGTCCACCATCGCGGCGAGGGCGGCGCGGCAGGTGTCGTGGTAGCCGCGCTCCCGTACGAGCTCTTCGTCGAGTGGTGTCATGCCGACGAGCGTAGCAAAAAACGTTACTCGGTTACATTTATTACTGAGGCTCATGCTGCGCTACGCTGGTGCCATGACCGGTACGACGGGCCTGCGGCAGCTCAAGAAGCGGCGCACGCGGCAGACGATCTCCGACACGGCGGTCGCGCTCTTCCTGGAGCGCGGCTTCGACAAGGTGTCGGTCGCGGAGGTGGCGGCCGCGGCGGAGGTCTCCAAACCGACGCTCTTCCGGTACTTCCCGGCCAAGGAGGACCTGGTCCTGCACCGGTTCGCCGACCACGAGGACGAGGCGGCGCGCGTGGTCACGGGCCGCGGCGCCCGCTCCCCGCTGACGGCGCTGCGCGACCACTTCCGGGCCGGACTCGACCGGCACGACCCGGTGACCGGCCTCAGCGACGACCCCCACGTGCTCGCCTTCCACCGGCTGCTCTACGGCACCCCGTCGCTGGTCGGCCGCCTGTACGCGTACCAGGAGCGGGCCGAGCGCGCCCTCGCGCACGCGCTCGACGACGCGGCGGGGCCCGGCGAGCCCTCCCTCGAAGCCCGCCTGGCCGCCGCCCAGATCCTGGCCGTGCAGCGAGTGCTCGCCCTGGAGAACTGGCGCCGCATCGCCGCGGGCGAGCCCGCGGCCGCCCTCCGCGCGGACGCGACGGCGGCCGCGAACGCGGCCTTCGAGCAGCTGCGTTCGGGCCTCAGGCGGTACGCGTAGGAAGCGGGCGGGCCAGGCCCCAGAGGGTGTCGAAGAGCAGGCCCCGGAGCCGGATCCGCTCACGGGCGACGGCGCCCGCGCCGGCGTGCCAGCGCGTCGGATCGCCGCCCCCGTCGACGAGCTGCTCCCGCCCGATCAGACAGAAGCCGGGGAACGGCGTGAGGTGCAGGGCGCGGAACTCCCCGTCGAGCCGGGCCTGTTCGCTCCGCGCGAGGGCGCGCCGCAGCGCCGCGACGTCCCGCGCGTGCCCGAGCACGCGGCGCAGCAGCGCCCGCCGCGCAGCCGCGTCGTCCTCGGCGCCCTCTCCCCCGCCGCCGCTCCGGCCCGGCAGGGGCACAGGGCGGGTGAAGTCCGGCACGATGACCCGCAGCGTGACGTGCGGCCGCGCCGTCAGCTCCGGCCTGCCCAGGCAGCACACCAGCGCCCGCACCACGTCCTCGCCGGTGAACGCGACGGCGTCGATACGGGTGTCCTGGTCGAGGGCCACGTCGAGGCAGTGCTCGAGCACGGCCGCGGCCCCTGCCGCTGTCGACGCGTACTGCCGCCCCGACGGCCGCAGTGATTCCTTCACGTCACGTCCCCTCCTCCTGTGACCAGGACCAGCGCTTGAGGGCGTCCATGGTGTCGGCGTACGACGGAGTGGGCCCGAGGTCCAGGGCGTGCCGGGCGGCGCCGAGGGCGGTGTGCACCCGCCCGGCCGCCCGTTCCAGGCCGCCTTCCGCCGCCGGCTCCGCCTCCAGCATCAGGGCCGCCCGGATGACGTCGGTGAAGACGGACTGGGCCCGCTTGTAGGCGAGCAGCCGCGGCAGGTCCCGGTGCCACCCGGCGCAGCTCCCGGGCCTGACCTCCGACACCGCGGCGCACCAGCGCCGGACGACCTCCCGCTCCTGCGCGGGGGCGTACCGCATGAGGTGCAGATGCGTGGCCAGGTCGTACAGGGGGTCGCCGACCATCGCGAGCTCCCAGTCGATCGTCCAGAGCTGGCCGCAGCGGTCGAGGACGAAGTTCTCCCGGTGCAGGTCGCCGTGGAGCAGACAGAAAGGGCGGCGCGTCAGCCCCGCCACCCGCTCGCGCAGCACGGCGAAGGAGTCCCGGCCGATCCCGAACTCCTTGAAGAGCGGGCCGAACCGGTCCTCGTTCTTCAGGTAGACGTGCTCCTCGGTGAAGAGGACGAGGCGCTCGATGAAGCCGTCGGTGTCCCCGTCCCGCGGCCGGTCCGCGGCGACGCACCGCCGCTCGGCCACCACGTCGTCGGGGCCCACGCCCGCGAGCTCGCCGAACAGGCCGACGATCTGGTCGATCACCCCGGCCGGGATGTCGGCGCCGCGCCCCGCGCCGGGTCCGGCGTCGAACTCCGCGGCGCCCCCGTCCTCCGGGCGCGCGCAGGAGCCGAGGGTGCGCCCCTCGATGAACCGCTGGAGCCGGAACGCGTCCTTCTGGATGACCTCGGGAATGCGCGTGACGCGCCCCGCGAGCCCGACGAGCAGCTCCTCCTCCGACCAGAAGCAGCGGCGGTCGAACCAGAGCAGGCCCGGGCGCGGCTCCCGGCACTTCCAGCGCCAGGTCACCCCCGAACCGTCCGGCAGCGGAAAGACGTACGTCTCGTGGTGATAGCCCCTGAGCGGCCCTTCGAGCGCGGCCAGGCCGCCGCTCGCGCGGGTGGCGCGGGCCCGGGCCGCGGAGGTCGACTCAGAGGGCATGGCACGTTTCTCCAAGGCTGGGAAACCGGTTCTTCCAGACGGGGAAACCGGTCCGTTGAAGACGGAACGAGAGGAGCGGAGCAAAAGTACCCCCTGAGTCCGGGCCTCCGGCGGCTCAACTGCCCAGAGTTGAAACGTTTTTCCGCCACCTCGGCGCGGGTCACCCCGGCGCCCCCAGGCCGTACACCACGTCGAGCACCGGCTTGAGCGAGGTCACGACCCGGTCGGCACCGGCCTCCCGCAGCAGCCCCTCCTTGCGGGCGTCGCGCGCGTACCCCAGGAAGTGCACCCCGGCGGCGCGGGCGGCGTGGAAGTCCGACGGGGTGTCGCCGATCATCAGCGAGCCCGCCGGGTCGGCGCCCATCGCGCTCAGGGCGCGCCTAACGCAGTACGGGTTCGGCTTGAGCAGCCGCAGGTCCTGCGTGCGCCCGTATATGTGCGGCGCGAAGCAGTCGATCAGGCCGCGCCCGGCGAGATAACGGATCGCGGCCCGGGGCGAGTTGTTCGTGGTGATGGCGAGCCGGGTGCCGATGGCCGACCAGGTGCGGATCAGCGCGTCGGCGTACTCCGTCGGCCAGGCCGAATCGACCGCCGTGAGCTCCTCGTGCGTGAGCCGCTCCTCCAGGTCGACGACGAGGTCGCTGCCGGGCCTGCGGCGGTCGACGGCGCGCAGCACGACCTGCGGATCGGGGTCGTTGCGCACCCCGTTGGTGAGCAGGCCGCGCAGCCCCCGCTCCTCCAGCCAGCGCACCTGCTCACGGGCCACCCCCACCGCCGAGTGCCGGGCGAACAGGCGGCAGATGGGGCCGTCGAAGTCGAAGAGCACGAAACGGGCGAGCTCGATCAGCTTCCGCAGGCCCTCGGTCGGATCACTCGTGTCAGAAGTCACCTAAGAGAGTGTTAGGTCCGTCGTGATCGTTTCCCAGAGTGCGTCGAACCACTTCTGAGATTCCTCCACGAAGCCCGTGTCACGCGGGTTGGTGCCGCCGGTGAAGGAGAACAGCGGCGTCTTGAGCCCGCCCGCGTCCCACAGCTCCAGGGTCTCGCCGCCGTCCGCGTCCAGCTCCACCCGGTCGCGCTCCAGCGTGTAGTACGCGAGGAGCGCCTCGGAGCCGTTGAGTACGTAGAGCTTCACCGGCGAGGTGAACGGCAGGGCCCGGAAGGTGACGCGGACGTCGATGCCGTGCGGCGCGTTGCGCAGCGTGAGCAGGTTGTGGCGCAGCACCTGCCCCTGCGCGTTGCGCTGCGCCAGCCAGCGCCGGTGCAGCCGCTCGCGGCCCGCGCCCTCCGCCTCCACCGGCACCGGGAAGGCCAGCTCGATGTCGCTGCTCGGCAGCAGGATGCGTACGTCGATGGAGCTCGGGCGCAGCAGGCCCGCGTGGATGTGGCGGATCGGCTCGCTGAGGGCGTTCATCAGGGTCTCCGCCGTGAACGAGACCGCGTCCACGCGCACGTGGGGCTGTCTGAACGCCTCCACCAGGCGCGGGGCGAGCGCCACCATGGACGGCTGCGGCTCCGGCGTCGCGGGGACGGCCGTCTCGGCCGGGGCCGCCACACGGGGCGGGCTGCCCTTGGTGACGTGGTTGATCAGGCCGTCGCGGTGCAGGCCGTGCAGGGCCTGGCGCACGGTGCCGCGCTCCACGCCGAACTCCTCGGCGAGACGGGCCTGGGTGGGCAGGCGGTCACCCGGTTTGAGGGTGCCGGTGCGGATGCGGTCCCGCAGCGCGTCGGCGATGTCCTGGGGCGAGGGCTTGCTCCTGCCGGTCACGGCACCGTTCTCCTTGGTCACGGCCAGACGATACAACTGCCCGCCATCTTTTGGGAGTTGGGGGCAAAGTTGTTTATGAACACCTGCCAAGTGGGGACAACTTCAATGAGTTGGTTGCCAACTCTCCCGAGATGGCAGAAGGGGGAACCACCATGCCCGCCATAGCTCTCCTCGCAGCCGTGCTCGCCGTCGTCGCCGAGCAGCTCGTGCAGTGGAAGTACGGAACCCTCGGCATCGTCGGACTGCTCCTGCTGACCGTGGGCGTCAAGGCGCGGAACACCACGTGCAGCTCCCTGGGCGCGCTCGTCCTCGCCCTGATGGTGACGGGGCCCGCCTTGTGAGGCGGGTCCCGCTAGGGGCCCGGGTTCAGTCTCAGATCCCGACTGATCGTGTTCCACAGGGCGTTGAACCACAGGTGCGACTGCTCCACGAAGGTGGTGTCCCGCAGGCCGTCCCCCTGCCGGAAGGGGAAGAGCATCGACTGCGTCCCCTGCGCGTCCCACATCTCCAGATACTCCTGGCCGATCTCCTCGCCGCGCTTGGTGAGGGTGTAGTACGCGAAGAGGGCCTCGGAGCCGTTGAGCAGATACAGCTTGACGGGCGGGGTGAACGGCAGGGCGCGGAACTCCACTTGTACGTCGATGCCGTGCGTGCCGCGCAGCGTGAGCAGATTGTGGCGCAGGACCTGCCCCTGCGCGTTCCGCTGGTCGAGCCAGCGGCGGTGCACGGGGCCGTCCGCGCCGCCGCCCCCCACCGGCGCCGGGAAGGCGAGGTCGATATCGCGGCTCGGCAGCAGTACGCGGACGTGGACCTTGGCCGGTTTCAGCCGCCCGGCGTGGATCTGCCGGAGCGGTTCGCCGATCGCCATCGTCAAGGAGATGGAGGTCAGGCACAGGGCGTCGATCTCCACGTGCGGCGCGTGGAACGCGGCGGCGATGCGCGGCGCGAGCCCCACCATCGTGGGCTGCGGACGCACCGCGTCGCGGCTCGGCGCGGCGGGCGTCGCGACCGTGGCCGGGCTGCCCTTCGACACATTGGCCAGCAGGTGTTCGCTCTGCAGGATGCGCAGGGCCTGGCGCACCGCGCCGCGCTCCACGCCGAACTCGGACGCCAGCTCCGCCTGCGTGGGCATGCGCTGCCCCGGCCGCAGCAGACCGGAGCGGATCCGGGCCCGCAGCTCGTCCGCCACGTCCCGGTGCGAGCGGTGCGGCGGCATGCCCGGCCTTTTGCGATCGTTGACGGAGGCTTGGTCCGTGCTCACAACCAAACCGTACAACTTCCCGCCATCTTTGGGGAGTTGTACGGTAGGTGGTTATAAGACGCGCCAGGACGGAGATAAGTCCAGTGGAGTTGGCGGCCAACTCGGGCGAACCTGGTCGCAACCACGGGAGGGTTGGCCGCCGACTCCACTCCCAGGTCGGGCTGACCGGGCTCTCATCCGGAGGGGAGCCGGGAGTTCGGTCAGCCGTTGAGCGGGGCGGGGGTGCCCCAGGCCGTGGGGGCGGCGGCACATGGGGCCCGCCACCCCCACGGCAACCCACCCCCACGGGGCTTTCCCACCGCTGCCGGGCGAGGAGTGAGGATGTCGCGACAGCGCGGTTGGGCGCGGCCGCAGGCGCGTCGTGGTCGGTCAGAAGGCCGCTCTGATGCCGCCCACCGGGGCGCCGCCGCCGTGTAGGGGGGCCTCTGCCAGGCGGGCCAGGAGAGGGGTCTCGACGCCCGCTCGGGTGAGGGCTCGGGACAGGACGGGCCCGAGCACCCTCGTGCTGCCGTCGTCGATCTTGAAGGCGAGGGCCCGGCCGTCCGCGAGGGCCACGGCCTGCACCGCCTCGGCCCCCATCTTGGACAGCGTCCCGGGCAGCTCCCGCATGAGCCACGTGTCCGGCCGCCGCGTGCCCGCCACGTACTCGGGGTGCGCCCGCATCGCGTCGGCCACGCGCCGCTCGGCCGTACCGGGCGCCGCCAGGACGAAGTGCCGGTAGGCGCGGGCCAGCCCCGTCAGGGAGATCGCCATCAGCGGCGCCCCGCACCCGTCCGTGCCGACGGCGGCCACCCGCTCCCCCGCCGCCTCCTCGATCACCTCGTGGACGAGGCGCTGGAGCGGATGCGCGGGATCCAGGTAGGTCTCCTTGTCCCAGCCGTTCAGGTCGCAGACCGCGAGCATCGCGGTGTGCTTGCCGGAGCAGTTCATGGTGACCCGGTCCCGCACGGCGCCCGCCGCCAGGTACGTCTCGGCCTCGACGGGGTCGAGCGGCAGGTCGGGCGGGCACTGGAGCTCGTCGGCGGTCAGCCCGTGCTCGGCGAGCATCTTCAGGACCAGATCCCGGTGAAACGTTTCTCCGGAGTGGCTCGCGGCAGCCAGCGCCAGCCGCTCGCCGGACAGGTCGAGGCCCGCGCGCAACACGGCGGCCGCCTGCATCGGCTTGTTCGTGGAGCGCGGGAAGACCGGCGCCGCGACGTCCCCGAGCGCCAGCTCGACCTCGCCGTCCGCCCCGAGCAGCACGAGGCTGCCCCGGTGTCGGCCCTCGACGAAGCCGGAACGTACGACTTCGGCGAGGACCGGCGGTATCAGGGGGGTGGCGGACGTCGGCGTCATCTTCGGCCTTCCGGGTGCGGGTGGTGCGACTGACCGGCCGCGCCCGGAGGGGTCACGCGAGCAGGTCGTCCACTTGTGCTTCGCCTTCACGGTACCTGCGCGCGATCTCCGCACTGCAATCGTCCGTGGTCCGCTGCATCTCCTGGCGCCGCCGCGACACCTGCTGCTCGTACCGCACGAGGCGGCCCATGGCCGTGTGCAGCTCGTCGTCCGTGCGGGCGGCCAGGTCGGAGAGCGCGACCTCGGAGAGCATGTCGGCGGCGAGCCGCCGGTACTCCTCGCTGTGCGGCGTGCCGAGCGTCACGTGCCGGGCCGAGGCGCGGCGGCGGGCCGGGCCGTCCGTGAGGATCTCCGGGAGCCGGTCCACGACGAGGGCCGCCGCCCGGTCCCCGCCCGGGGCGTCCGCGCCGCCGTCCTGGGTCGCCCCGGACCGGGACCGCGCGCGGCGCGCGGCCTCGGCGCGCAGGATGTCGATGCGCCCCTGGAGCAGCCGTCGTACGTAGCTCAGATCGGCCTCGTCCTGCTGCGTGGCCCTGCGCAGCTCGCGCAGGGCCGGCAGGCGCAGCGCGGTCAGGTCGTGGGCGGGCGCCTCGGGCAGGACGGGGCTGTCGGTGCGCTGTGCGGGCGGGCGCGGCACGGGTGTGCCGCCGAAGCCCGCGCCACCTGTCCCGCCTGTTCCGCCCGCCTGCCTCGCCCTGGGTGCGCTGGGCGTACTGGGTGTGCTCATGTGGCTCTACCGTCCCCTCAGCCGGCGCGGTACACCGCGTGTGAGCATGGTGCCACCCCTCGTGGCCACTCTGTGACCGAGTGGCCCCGATCAGCCCCGGATGGGGGGTTCTGGACCGGCGCACGGGCGGCGCGCGCGGGCAGGGCATGATGGCGGCATGCGTGCGGTGGTGCAGAGGGTGGACGGCGCGAGCGTCGTCGTGGACGGCGAGACGGTCGGCGAGATCTCGGGCGAGGGGCTGTGCGTGCTCGTCGGGGTCACGCACGACGACACCAAGGAGAAGGCCGCGCGCCTCGCCCGCAAGCTGTGGTCCCTGCGGGTGCTGCACGACGAGAAGTCCTGCTCGGACATCGACGCGCCGCTCCTGGTGATCAGCCAGTTCACCCTGTACGGGGACGCCCGCAAGGGCCGCAGGCCCACGTGGAACGCGGCCGCGCCCGGGGATGTGGCGGAGCCCCTGGTCGACGAGGTGGTGGCTCAGCTCCGTGGCCTGGGCGCGACGGTGGCCACGGGACGCTTCGGCGCGGCCATGCGGGTGGGGCTCACCAACGACGGGCCCTTCACCGTGCTCCTTGAAATGTGAGGGCTCCGCCCCCTTGGCCCCCCGTCGATCGGCGCTCCGCGCCTCGTCCTCAAACGCCGGACAGGCTGAAAGTCTCCGGTGCGGGCCGCAGACGAGATCCGGTCCGCACCGGCAACCATCCAGCCCGTCCGGCGTTTGAGGACGAGCGCGCCAGCGCGATGGAGGGGCGGGTGGGCGGGAGGGGAGCCTACGGCTCGACCACCGTTTCCTGGGCGGCGGCCGTCGTGCCCGCCATCAGCTCCGCGTCCACGGGCACGTTCCGCTTGACCAGGGCGAGCGCGATCGGCCCCAGCTCGTGATGGCGTACGGACGTCGTGATGAACCCCAGCTTCCGCCCGTCAGGGCCATCCGCGGCGAGGTGGATCGGCGTGCCGTGCGCCGGCAGGTGCACCTCGCTGCCGTCCAGGTGCAGGAAGACCAGGCGGCGCGGCGGCTTGCCCAGGTTCTGGACGCGGGCGACGGTCTCCTGGCCGCGGTAGCAGCCCTTCTGGAGGTGCACGGCGGTGCCGATCCAGCCCAGCTCGTGCGGGATGGTGCGGTGGTCGGTCTCGAAGGTGAGCCGGGGGAGGTGGTGCTCGACGCGCAGCGCCTCGTGGGCGAGGAGCCCGGCGGCTGGGCCGTGCGTCCCGGCGAAGGCGGGCAGCTCCGCACGCGGCAGGAAGGCGTCGCGGCCGTGCGCGGTCTCGCGTACGGCCACACCGTCGGGCAGGGCGGCGATCGACCCGGCGGGCAGGTGCACGACCGCGAAGTCCTCGGTGCGGTCGGCGACTTCGACGCGGTAGAAGAACTTCATGCTCTCCAGGTACGCGATCAGCGCTTCCTGGGTGCCGGGCTCGACGTGCGCCCACATCGTCTCGCCGTCGTCGACGAGGTAGAGGGCGTGCTCGATGTGCCCGTTGGCGGAGAGGATCAGCGCCTCGGTGGCCCGGCCCGCCGGGAGGTCGCTGACGTGCTGGGTGAGCAGCAGGTGCAGCCAGCTCAGCCGGTCGGCACCGGTCACGGTGACCACGCCGCGGTGCGAGAGGTCGACGAATCCGGTGCCGTCGGCGAGGGCGCGCTGCTCGCGGAACAGGTCGCCGTAGTGGGCCGCGACGCCTTCGTCCACGCCCTCGGCGGGGACGGCGCCGGGCAGGGACAGCAGGGGGCTCTTCATGTTCACAAAGACTACGACCCGCGCGGGCCCGTGTTTATTTCTCCCCCGGGCTCTCGCCGGAGGTCTTGCGCGAAGCCGCCCCCGTGGCCTCGTCGGAGTCGTCGCGGGCTGCGGCGGGGCCGTCCGTCGCGCACGTACCGCACCGGCCGAAGATCGCGAAGTGCTTCATGTCCGTGTCGAAGCCGAACGTCGCGCGCAGCTTCGCGGTGAAGTCGGCGGCGACCTCGACGTCGGCCTCGATGACCGCCGTGCAGTCCCGGCACACCAGGTGGATGTGGTGGTGGCGGTCCGCGAGGTGGTAGGTGGGCGCGCCGTGCCCGAGGTGGGCGTGGGAGACGAGACCCAGCTCCTCCAGGAGCTCCAGGGTGCGGTAGACGGTGGAGATGTTGACCCCCGACGCCGTCCTGCGGACCTCGCAGAGGATGTCGTCGGGGGTCGCGTGCTCCAGTTTGTCGACGGCTTCGAGCACCAGCTGGCGCTGCGGTGTCAGGCGGTAGCCGCGCTGCCGCAGGTCGCTCTTCCAGTCCGTCGTCGCGTCCGGGTCCGTGGTCACCACACCCCCGAGTCTAGGGACTACTTGAAGAAGGCGATGCCGTCGTCGGGCAGGTCGCCCAGGTTGCGGGCCATCTCCGCGACCTCTTCGGGGGACACGACCTTCTTGAGCTGAGCCGACATGTAGGGGCGCAGCGGCACCTCGGGGGTCTGCTTCTCGCCGACCCACATCAGGTCGCTCTTCACATAGCCGTAGAGGCGCTTGCCGCCGCTGTACGGGCCGGAGGCCGCGGTGCGGGCCACGGCGTCCGTGGCCAGGTCGATCTGCGGCTTCTGGTCGGCGAGCTCGCCGTACCAGACCTCGACGACGCCGTCCTGGCGGACCATGACGACCTCGACCTTGCGGTCCTTGTCGACGCGCCAGAAGCCGGACTCGGACTCCAGGGGCTCGGTCTTCTTGCCCTCGGCGTCGAGCACCCACGTGTGCGAGTGGTACTCGAGGAAGTCCCGCCCGTCGTGCGTGAAGGTGACCTCCTGGCCGAAGTTCGCCTTCGCGGAGCCGGGGAAGTCGGTGACGCCCGCGCCCTCCCAGGTGCCGAGGAGCCAGACGAGGGGGACGAGGTCGGGGTGCAGGTCGGACGGAATCTGGATCATGGGTTGCTCAGGAGTCTCTCGTGGGGGTCCCGGTGGGGGGTCAGCGCTGGCCCTGGTACAGCTTCTTCACGGCCAGACCGGTGAAGGCGAGAACGCCGACGCAGACCAGGACAAGGAGTGCGGAGAAGAAGGCCTCAAGCACGGGGTGCTCCTCGGTGAGCTGTGGTGAGCGGTATACAGAGCCAGGCTCCACTGTAGTGGGGCCGCGCGGCCGCTTCTCGGCGAGGTCCGCCGTACGCTGGACGTATGTACGCGCGACGGCGTCAGGTGTACTTCGCCATGATGGGCACGTGCCTGGCCCTGTTCGTCCTGGCCTGGGGCGTCGTACGGCTCTGGTCGGTCCCGGCCGCGGTCGGCATGTGCGTGGTGGCGATGGTGATCCCCCCGCTCGCGGCCATCGTGGCGAACCGCCGCGGCCCCGACGACCGCTGGTGGGACGACCCGTCCGGGGACCCCAGATCGGACGAGTGGTGGGACGAGCTAGACGGCAAGCGCCGGCCCTAGCGGGTGCCCAACGGTTGATCGGCCTTCGGCCTCGTCCTCAAACGCCGGACAGGCTGAATACCCACGGCCCGAGCCGGAGACTTCCAGCCCGTCCGGCGTTTGAGGACGAGGCGCGAAGCGCCGATAAACACCCGCACAGGCCGGACGGGCTGAGACGTGCCACTTGCGGCAGCTTCCAGCCCGTCCGGCGTTTGAGGACGAGGCGCGGAGCGCCGATGAGCGCCCGCACAGGCCGAAAGGCCGCACCCCGTGGCGTCCAACCCCTGGGATGCGGCCCCCGGCCGGTGAAGGGCTCAGACGGCGATGGCCACCTCGGCGAGCCCGCCCTTCTGCGCGACCACGGTGCGGTCGGCCGTGCCGCCCGGCACGAGGGCACGCACCGTCCACGTGCCCTCGGCCGCGTAGAAGCGGAACTGACCGGTCGCCGAGGTCGGCACCTCGGCGGTGAACTCGCCGGTCGAGTCGAGCAGCCGGACGTAGCCGGTCACCGGCTCGCCGTCGCGGGTCACCTGGCCCTGGATGGTGGTCTCACCGGACTTCGCCGTCGAGGCGTCGGGGCCGCCGGCCTTGGCTCCACACATGGGTACTCCTAGGAATGAGGGGGAAGGGGCGGCGGACTACTTGCCGGCGCCGAGCTCGATCGGCACACCCACGAGGGAGCCGTACTCGGTCCAGGAGCCGTCGTAGTTCTTGACGTTCTCGACGCCGAGCAGCTCGTGCAGCACGAACCAGGTCAGGGCCGAGCGCTCACCGATGCGGCAGTACGCGATGGTGTCCGTGGCCAGGTCGACGCCCTCTTCGGCGTACAGCGCCTTGAGCTCGTCGTCGGACTTGAAGGTGCCGTCGTCCTTGGCGTTCTTCGACCACGGGATGTTGCGGGCGCTGGGCACGTGGCCGGGGCGCTGCGACTGCTCCTGCGGCAGGTGGGCCGGGGCCAGCAGCTTGCCGGAGAACTCGTCGGGCGAGCGGACGTCGACCAGGTTCTGCGTGCCGATCGCGGCGACGACGTCGTCGCGGAAGGCGCGGATGGAGGAGTCCTGCGGCTTGGCCTTGTACGCGGTGGCCGGGCGGCTCGGGACCTGGGAGCCGTCGACCAGGTCGCGGGAGTCCAGCTCCCACTTCTTGCGGCCGCCGTCGAGGAGGCGCACGTCCTGGTGGCCGTAGAGCTTGAAGTACCAGAAGGCGTAGGACGCGAACCAGTTGTTGTTGCCGCCGTAGAGCACGACGGTGGAGTCGTTCGCGATGCCCTTGGCGGAGAGGAGCTTCTCGAAGCCCTCCTGGTCGATGAAGTCGCGGCGGACCGGGTCCTGGAGGTCCTTGGTCCAGTCGATCCGGATCGCGTTCTTGATGTGGTTCTTGTCGTACGCCGAGGTGTCCTCGTCCACCTCGACGAGGACGACCTTCGGGTCGTCGATGTGGGCCTCGACCCAGTCGGCGTCTACCAGGACGTCGCTGCGGCTCATGCGTTTCTCCTCCGGAGCAGGTGCGGCGAAGCTGAACGGTGAGGTGCGGTCACGCGGGTGCGGGGAGGCACGGGCGTACGGCACGTGATGGCCCTGACGGTGGTCAACGGGCCGGGGAGATACGGGAGTCGGGCATCCCGCTCAGAGAGCGCGACAGAGCATGGCGGCGACGCGGCACAGGTCCACTGCCCGCCGCTTCGTGAGGTCCGCCTGTCGGTGCATGGGTCCGATCGTAGGGACGACGGCACGACCGTGTCACCGGCATGTCGGATGGTGAGACGATTTCGTCCAGCATGTGAGCGGAGTGCCGCTTTCCGGCCGCCGCCGAGGGCGCGCCGCCCCGTCCCCGCCGGAGGACTGCACGCCCGCCATCTGAAGTACGGACATCCGCGTCTCGTACTACGGACAGCACGCGCGGCAAAACCGGCGCGCCGGACGAAACCGGAGGCCAGGGACCGGGGGGCCGGAGGCCGGAGCTCAGGACACCAGGTCCACGTTCTCGCCCTTCACCGCCACGTCCACCCCGTCCGGCGCGGCCTGCACCGTGTCGAGCTGGATGCCGCCGGGCAGGTCCGAGACCTTCTCCTGGAAGTCGGTGACGTCGCGGACCAGGCCCTCGGGCAGCGGCACGCTGACGCCGAGCACGTTCAGCTTGTCCGGGATCTTGTCGGCGTGCACGCGGATGGTGTCGCCCTCGACGCTGACCGTGCTCAGCACGTCCACGGGCTCGGGCAGCTTCGTGCCGCCCTTGCTGACCTCGACCGAGACCTTGATCTTGCCGTCGCCGCCGTCGGAGAGGCCGACCACCTCGCCCTTGGCGCCGAGGGGCAGTTCGACCGGCTCGGCCTTCGCGGTCTTGAGCAGCTCGTCGTAGGAGATCCGGGCGATCCCCGCGGCCCGGTCGGCGGTGGCAGAGCTGTAGTCGCTGGAGAAGTCGACGCCGTGCATGGTGGCGCTGAGGTCGGCGACGCGGATGGTGTCGCCGTCGGACTTGGCGTCGTAGTCCTTCATCGTGATCTCGACGTCGTCGAGCTTGCCGCCGAGGAACTGGGTCAGGAACGGGAAGCCCTTGATGGACACGTCCGGCGTGCTGCTGAGCCCCTCCTGGCTCTTGATCTTGTCGGCCGCCTCGCTCTCCGCGTACGAGACCGCGAAGCGGTCGGCCGCGACGAACAGGCCGCCGAGGACCACGACGACGATCAGGAGTATGCGTATCGCGCGCTTGCTCATGCCTGGATTCCCGTTCCCCCGCCTCAGAGTCAGTTGCCGCGAGCCTAAAGGACAGGTCCCCGGCGGGAGCGGCAGGGCGGGGACCTGTCGAACAGCTGTGACGATCGCCCCGCACCCGTACGAAGCGGACGCGCGCGGCCTGCGCGTCAGCCGATGGCACGCCCCAGGAGGTACACGGCGGGCGCCGCGGCGGCCAGCGGCAGCGCGACCCCGGCCGTGAAGTGGACGAACCGCGACGGGTAGTCGTAGCTGGCCACCCGGTGCCCCACGAGCGCGCACACACCGGCGGCGAGGCCGAGCAGCGCGCCCTTGGAGCCGAAGTCGGTGGGGCCGCCGACCGCGATGCCCGCACCGGCCGCCGCGAGCAGCGCCACCACCACGGACGCGGCCGTGGGCAGCGGCAGCGCGCGGGCGAGCACGGCCGCCGCGACCGCGATGCCGCCGACGGTCGCCGCCTCGTGCGCGGCGGCCAGGTGCCCGGCCGCGATGATCGTGAGCGCGCTGGAGGCGACGGTCGCCATCAGGCCGTACATCCGCTCGTCGGCGCCGGCGTGGCTGCGCAGCTGGAGCACGAGGACGAGCAGCACCCAGACGCCGAGGGTGCCCAGGATCGCGGCCGGGGCGTTGCCCTCGCCGGTGGCGAGCAGCGCGGCGTCGGCGACGAGCCCGCCGAGGAAGGCGAGCGCGATGCCCTGCCGGGCGGGCCACATGCCGTTGAGGCGGAACCAGCCCGCGGCCGTCACGGCCTGGAGGATCACCAGCGGTACGAGCAGCGCGTACTGCCCCATCGCCGCGCCCCCGGCGAGCAGCAGGCCGAGCACCGCCGTGAGCGCGGCGGGCTGCATCCCCGGCTCGATGATCGGTGACCGCCCCTCGGCCCGCGCCCGCTGGGCATCGGTGATCCGAGCGTTCCCGGTGGTGGTGGCGGGGCCGTAGGTGGGCGCGGGCTCCTCCGGCACCTCTGCGGGCGGCTCGTACCCGCCGCCCGCGCCGCCCGCGGGCTGCTGGTACGGGGCCTGGGCGTAGGAGGCCTCAGGAGCCGGGGCCCACTGGTCGGCGGACTGCTGCGGCAGGTACGCGGTCTCGGTGACGTCGGCGACAGGCATCGGCATCGGCTGGATCTGCGTCTCCCAGGTCTGCCCCTGCCACTGCTGGGTGTAGTCCTGGTGGTCCTGCTGCCCCGCGTAGGGGTCCTGGTACCCCCACTGCTGCTGGTACTGCGCATCGGCGTGCTGCGGCTGCGCCTGCGGCACCTGCTGCTGGTACGGGTCGTAGGGGTCGTACCCCTGCTGCCCCTGCTGCGCCTGGTACGGGTCGTACCCCTGGTGCGGCTGGTCGCTCAACGTCATCCTCCTGCGAACGGCGGGAGCACCTCGACCGTGCCGCCCTCGGCCAGACGTACCGTCTCATGGGCGCGCGTGCCCACGGGGTCGCCGTCGACGAGGAACGAGCAGCGGAGCAGGACGCGCTCCAGCTCCCCGGGGTGTCGCACGCGGGCCGCGCTCAGCGCGTCGGCCAGCGTGGCCTCCGCGTACGGCTCCTCGGCAAGGCCCGCGGCCGCCTTCGCCGCGGCCCAGTACCGGATCGTCCCGGCTGCCATGGTGCCCCTCCTGCCACTCGTCACTCGGCGGTTGCCGACGTCCATGATGCCGTGGCCCAGTCGGCGATCCGCCCCAGGAGCGCGTCGTCCGCCGCGTGCTCGGCGTGGCCCATGCCCGCTTCCAGCCACAGCTCGGCCGCGCCGGACGCGGCGGCCGCCAGCATCCGCGGATGGTCGACGGGGAAGTACGGGTCCCGGTCGCCGTGGACGATCAGGAGCGGCGTCGGCGCGAGCAGCGGCACCGCCTCCGTCGGCGACAGGGGCACCGGGTCCCACTCGCGCGGATGGATGCGGGTGCGTAGACCCAGGCGGCCCACGGCCCGGCCCGCGGGGCGGGTGACCAGCCAGTGCAGCCGCCGCATCGGCGCGGTGCCCCGGTAGAACCAGCGGGCGGGGGCACTGACCGCGACGACGGCGTCAACCCGCGCTTCCGTGCGCCCCCTGTGCAACGCCGCGTGGCGCAGGACCACGGAGCCGCCCATGGAGAAACCGACGGTCACCACGCGCGTGTGCCCGAGCGAGCGCGCCCAGGCGACGGCCGCCGCCACGTCGAGCACCTCGCGGTCGCCGACCGTGGAGCGTCCGCCGGAGGCCCCGTGCCCCCGGAACGAGAACGTGACCACGGCCGCACGCTGCGCGAACGCCCGCGCCGCCCGCCGCACGTGGGGTCGCGCCCGGTCCCCCGTGAAGCCGTGCGCCACCACGATCGCGGGCCCGCCGACCGGCCCCGGGCCCGGGTCGTACGCGGCGTCGAGGCGTACCCCGTCCGCGCTACGGAGCGTCGTACGCAGCGTTGCGCTCCGCTGAACGCGAGTGATCGGGGGCACAGAAGATCGCGCCGTCTGACCTGCCGGACCGGAACTCATGTGGGCTATTCTGCTGCGCAGAGGATCCGGGCAACGCAGCCCCCGGGTCCTTTCGTGCTTTCCGGGCCCGTTGGTACGGACCGCGCGCAACGCGGTCGGTAAACGTAGCCTCAAGACCGGCGAGCACGGACGCCTCCCCGGGCGCGGGAGGTGTAGCAACGTACGAAGCAGTGCCCCCACGTCCTCGCACGGGACCCGAGGAGGAACCGACGTAATGGGCGAGCGAAACGTGCACGGCAGTCAGCAGGCCCCGTCCCCCCAGGCAGGTGGGGCGCGATGAGTTCTCTGCTGCTCCTGACCAACGCCCTCCAGCCGTCGACGGAGGTGCTCCCCGCCCTCGGACTGCTCCTGCACAACGTGCGGGTGGCCCCCGCCGAGGGCCCGGCCCTCGTGGACACCCCCGGTGCCGACGTCATCCTGGTCGACGGGCGCCGCGACCTGCCGCAGGTCCGCAGCCTGTGCCAGCTCCTGCGCTCCACCGGACCCGGCTGTCCGCTGCTCCTCGTCGTGACCGAGGGCGGCCTCGCCGCCGTCACCGCGGACTGGGGCATCGACGACGTCCTCCTTGACACCGCGGGCCCGGCCGAGGTCGAGGCGCGGCTCCGCCTGGCCATGGGCCGCAAGGAGATCACCGCCGACGACTCCCCCATGGAGATCCGCAACGGCGATCTGTCCGTGGACGAGGCGACGTACAGCGCCAAGCTGAAGGGCCGGGTCCTCGACCTGACCTTCAAGGAGTTCGAGCTGATCAAGTACCTCGCGCAGCACCCGGGCCGGGTCTTCACCCGCGCCCAGCTGCTTCAGGAGGTCTGGGGCTACGACTACTTCGGCGGCACGCGCACGGTCGACGTGCACGTACGGCGGCTGCGGGCGAAGCTCGGCGTCGAGCACGAGTCGCTCATCGGCACCGTGCGCAACGTGGGCTACCGCTTCGTCGTCCCGGAGAAGCCGGAGCGGACGGAGAAGGCGGAGACGGCCGAGAGCAAGCGGACGCCCCCTTCGTCCGCTTCGTCACGGCGGGCGCCCGGGCCCGTGGCCCGGACGCCCGAGGAAGCCGCCGCACGGCCTGCTCAGGGCTGACTCCATCCGCGTAGACTGCGCGCGTGGCCAAGGTGACGCGGGACGATGTGGCGCGACTGGCGGGTACTTCGACCGCGGTCGTGAGCTACGTCATCAACAACGGACCCCGGCCGGTCGCCCCGGCCACGCGCGAGCGTGTCCTCGCCGCGATCAAGGAGCTGGGCTACCGCCCGGACCGGGTCGCCCAGGCCATGGCGTCCCGCCGCACGGACCTCATAGGCATGATCGTGCCGGACGCGCGCCAGCCGTTCTTCGCGGAGATGACGCACGCCGTGGAGCAGGCGGCGTCCGAGCGCGGAAAGATGGTCCTGGTCGGCAACTCCGACTACGTGGAAGAGCGCGAGACCCACTATCTGCGGGCCTTCCTCGGCATGCGGGTCTCCGGCCTGATCCTGGTCAGCCACGGTCTGACGGACCAGGCGGCGGCCGAGATCGACGCGTGGGACGCGCGCGTGGTGCTGCTGCACGAGCGGCCCGAGGCCATCGACGACGTGGCCGTGGTGACGGACGACGTGGGCGGCGCCCAGCTCGCCACCCGGCACCTCCTGGAGCACGGCCATGAGTACGTGGCCTGCGTCGGCGGCATGGCGGAGACCCCCACCGTCGGCGACCCGGTCTCCGACCACGTCGAGGGCTGGCGGCGCGCGATGCGCGAGGCGGGCCGGTCGACCGAGGGCCGCCTCTTCGAGGCGCCGTACAACCGCTACGACGCGTATCAGCTGGCGCTGGGCTTCCTGAGCGGCCCGGACCGGCCCACCGCGATCTTCTGCTCCACCGACGACCAGGCCATCGGCGTCCTGCGGGCCGCGCGCGAGCTGCGGATCGATGTGCCGGGCAAGCTGGCCGTCGCCGGTTTCGACGACGTGAAGGAGGCGGCGCTCACCGATCCGCCCCTCACGACGGTCGCTTCCGACCGCCCGGCGATGGCCCGCGCGGCCGTCGACCTGGTCCTCGACGACGGCCTGCGGGTCGCCGGGTCGCGGCGCGAGCGGCTGAGGGTCTTCCCTTCCCGCCTGGTGATACGCAGCTCCTGCGGCTGCGAGGGCTGACGCGGAGCCCCCGGCCGGGGGCGGCGCGAGCGCGGGTCAGACCAGCCAGAGCTGGCGGACCGACTTGCCGTCGCGGGACTTGAGCAGGACCTCGTTGCCACCGGCCGACTCTCGCTCCACGAGGTCCAGGAGCGCCACCGCTCGCCGGATGGTCTCGGTGATCGAGATGCCCTTCTGCTCCTTGTACCAGCGCAGCTTCGCGGCCGTCTCCGCGTTGATGTTCACGCTGAGGCGGGTGCTTTGTGTGTCTGCCGCCGTGGTGGGCGTCTCGGTCGTGTTGTCAGCAGGCATGCCAGTTCCCCTCAGATCCTCAGTAGGCAAAGATGTCGCGGGAGCTCCGGACACACGGCGGCCGGGCAGCTCTGTCCAGGGAATTCCCTGAACGCTCCCCGAGCGATCGCGGGCATCGGGGCCGACCCCGGTGCCGCGGATATGGGCGCTACCTCTCACAGGTCCGCGCCGGCGCACCCCGTGCGCCAGAAAGCCAGGTCAGCGCGTGCCGACGCCGGCGGTCCCACCGGCTCACGCGCTGGATCTCATGGGGCCGGTAAGCGGCCGGTCAAGCGACCCATGACTTGCTCCTCCCAGCCGTGCCCGTCGGAACGTGGCTTCCATGTTGCCCTCCCGCACACATCATGTCAAGCAAATCCGTACCCGATGCGCTTTCAGTACACTTCCAGTGTGCATCAAATCCACATCGAATGTGCGTCGGATGTTGAAATAGATCACATGCAATGTGCTAGCCTCGCTCAGGTGAAGCTTGGGGGTCCTGAGCTGTGGCACGGCTCCCTCGCCCACAGGGCGATCACCGGAGGGGGCACCACGGATGAATGAGCCGACACCTGCGCATGGGGCGCGCGGGAAGACCCGGCCCGTGGCCGTGCAGCTCTGCTGCGCGACGAAGGTGGGACACCTCACTCCCTACCGCGAATGGCACAACGAGCAGCAGCTCACCGAGGTGCCTGAACTCCCGGCCCCCTTCGGGGAGTTCATCGACACCGACGACGAAGACCCCGCCCTCGTCGGCGAAGTGCTGCTGCGCGAGGATGAACTGCCCCTGCCGGACGGCGAGATCTGCCGGATCGGCCCTCCTCTTCCGGTGGAGCCCTGCGTCGCGGGGGGCCAGGGGTGCCCCGCACACGAGTAACGCGCATCGAATGGCACGAGTCACGAGACGGCGGGCGGGGCCGACGGCAGGCGCCCCCGCCGTCGGCGCCGGACCCGACCCGACCCGGGAGGACGAGCAACCGTTGACGGACGCACCGACGTGGCGGCCGGGGCCGCCGGCACCCTGCTCGCCGCACACGGGAGGGCGCTGTGACCACCGGACCCGGTGACGACCTGAGTGAGACCGAACCGCCCTCGCGGGACGGGCTCGACCTCGGCTTCCTGCGCGAGCACATCCAGCCCGGCGGCCCCGGCGCCGAGGGCCCCGCGGCGGGGCCCGCCCTCATCGAGGACGAGCCGCCGTCGCCCGCGGGGCTCGACACCGAGAACTGGCTCAAGATCAGCAAACAGCGGCACATGAACGAGACCCGGCGCACGCTCGCCCTCGGGCTCTTCTGGCTCGTCTGCGTCCTGGCGGTGGTCCCCAGCCTCGCCCTGGTCTTCAGCCACTGGACGCACTTCAAGGCGGACAACTACCGCGAGCTGAGCCTCGTCTTCACCCCCGTGGTGGCCCTGGCCAGCGCGGCCTTCGGCTTCTTCTTCGCGAGCGACGAACGCCACCGCGACCTGTGAGCGGGGCCCGGCGCCGAAGCCCCGGCGCCGGGCCTTTATGTCGGGCAAACAGGGTTCTGCCGGGCTTCTCAGAGCGCGCTCAGAGGGCTCTCATCTACGGCCGTGATGCTCAGGTACATGACCGAGAGCTTCCGCCACAGCGGCGAGTACCACCAGCAGCAGGCCTCCCCTGGGCACCACGGCGGTACGCAGGGCGCGTACCCGCCCCCGCCCGCCTACGAGCCGGAGCCCGCCGGGGCGCCCGCGGCCGCGCACCGGCGCCGCGCCAAGGGGCCCGTCGCCCTCCTGGCCGCGGTCGCGCTGGCCGCCGCGGCCGTCGGCGGCGGCACCGCGTACGCCGTGCAGACCCTCACCGGCGACGACGGCGGGACCGGCGCGAGGAACGTCAACGGCACGAGCGTCTCCGCGGGCAGCAAGGGCACCGTCTCCGGCGTCGCCGCCGCCGTGACGCCGAGCACCGTCGAGATCAACGCCTCCGGCAACGCGGGCAAGTCCACCGGCTCCGGCGTGATCATCACGTCCGACGGCGAGATCGTCACCAACAACCACGTCGTCTCCGGCGCCACGTCGATCACCGTGCGGACCAGCGACGGCAAGACGTACCGGGCCAAGACGGTGGGCACGGACAGCAAGAAGGACCTCGCGCTCATCAAGCTGGAGGGCGCCTCGGGTCTGAAGGCCGCGAGCCTCGGCGACTCCGACAAGGTCCAGGTCGGCGACGAGGTCGTCGCGATCGGCTCGCCCGAGGGGCTGACCGGGACCGTCACCAGCGGCATCATCTCCGCGCTCGACCGGGACGTGACCGTGTCCGCGGACCCCGGCAAGGGCGGCGGCCAGGAGCAGCAGGGGCCCGGCGGCGGCTGGCCCTTCGAGTTCGGCGGCCAGGAGTTCAACGGCGACACGGGGTCGTCGAAGACGACGTACAAGGCGCTGCAGACCGACGCGTCGCTCAACCCCGGGAACTCCGGGGGTGCCCTCATCGACATGAACGGGAACATCGTCGGGATCAACTCCGCGATGTACGCGCCCAGTTCCGGCAGCGGTGGGGCCGGGGGGTCCGGCGACTCCGGCAGCGTCGGCCTCGGCTTCGCGATTCCCGTCAACACGGTGAAGGCGGACCTGGCGAAGCTGCGGGCGGGCGCGGACGGCTGAGCCCGCGTGGGACGCCCTGGAAGATCCAGCCCGTCCGGCGTTTGAGGACGAGGCGCGGAGCGCCGACAAACGGGGTACGGGGGCGGAGCCCCCGGATCGGGAAGGGGCGGGCCCGGGGCGCCCCGCGAGGGCCCGTGCGACGCTGATACTGGCCCCGACCACCCCGTACACCCCGAGGAAGACGAACACCCATGAGCCCCGCCGAAGGCGACCCGCAGCGGATCCTGATCGTGGACGACGAGCCCGCCGTACGCGAGGCGCTCCAGCGCAGCCTCGCCTTCGAGGGCTACGGCACCGAGGTGGCCGTGGACGGCGCGGACGCCCTGGAGAAGGCGGCCGCGTACCGCCCCGACCTCGTCGTGCTCGACATCCAGATGCCCCGCATGGACGGCCTGACGGCCGCCCGCAGGCTCCGCGCCACCGGCTCGACGACCCCGATCCTGATGCTCACCGCCCGGGACACGGTCGGCGACCGCGTCTCGGGCCTGGACGCGGGTGCGGATGACTACCTGGTCAAGCCCTTCGAGCTGGACGAGCTCTTCGCCCGCATCCGCGCCCTGCTGCGGCGCAGCTCGTACGCGGTGGCCGCCGGGCAGACGACGGAGAGCGAGGTGCTCTCCTTCGCCGACCTGCGGATGGACCTCGCCACGCGTGAGGTGACGCGCGGCACGCGCACCGTGGAGCTGACCCGCACCGAGTTCACGCTCCTGGAGATGTTCCTGGCGCACCCGCGCCAGGTGCTCACCCGGGAGCAGATCCTGAAGGCGGTGTGGGGCTTCGACTTCGAGCCGTCGTCCAACTCCCTCGACGTGTACGTCATGTACTTGCGCCGCAAGACGGAGGGCGGCGGCGAGCCGCGCCTGGTGCACACGGTGCGGGGCGTGGGGTACGTGCTGCGCGCGGACGCCGCGGGGACCGGCGGCCGCGAGTGAGGGGCCTGCCGAACCGTCTGAAGGCGCTGCCGCTGCGGTCGCGGCTCGCGCTGCTCGTCGCCGCGGCGGTCGCCTTCGCGGTCGCCGCCGCGGCGGTGGCGTGCTGGTTCGTGGTGCGCAACGTGCTGGTCAGCTCGTTGGACTCCGCCCTGAGCGAGCGCCGTACCAGCGGGCTCGACGAGGCGGTGAGCGCCTTGATCGACAAGGACACCGGCCGGTGCGGCCGCGCGTCGCTCGCGCGGACCAACAGCCCGGACCTGTACGAGCAGATCTTCCAGGTGGTCGACCAGGGCGGCAACAGCTGCGTCGTCCTGGGGCGGCCGGACGTCACCCTTCAACTGAAGAAGTCGGACACCGAGGTCGCCCTGCGCGAGCGCGACGAGGCCTTCCACGACGCCACCACGTCCGACGGCAAGAAGTACCGCGTCTACACCTACCCGATGCCCGGTCAGCCCTTCGCGATCTCCATCGCCCGCCCCCTCAACGAGGTCCAGGACACCCTGAGCAACCTCGTCCTGGTGCTCTCCCTGGTGGCCGGGGTGGGCATCGTCGGCGCGGGCGCCGCGGGTCTGTGGGTCGCGCGCACGGGGCTGCGCCCGGTGGACGAGCTGACGGCCGCCGTCGAGCACGTGGCCCGTACCGAGGACCTGAGTCTGCGCATCCCGACGGAGGAGGCCAGCGACGACGAGATCGCCCGGCTCTCCCGGTCCTTCAACGCGATGACGTCGGCCCTGGCCTCATCCCGCGACCTCCAGCAGCAGCTCATCGCCGACGCGGGGCACGAGCTGCGCACCCCGCTCACCTCGCTCCGTACGAACATCGAGCTGCTCGCCCGCAGCGAGGAGACGGGCCGCGCCATCCCGCCCGACGACCGCCGGGCGCTGCTCGCGTCGGTCAAGGCGCAGATGACTGAGCTGGCCTCGCTCATCGGCGACCTCCAGGAGCTGTCCCGGCCGGACGCGGCGGGCGAGAGCAAGGTGCAGGTCGTCGCCCTGCACGAGATCGTGGACACGGCCCTCCAGCGGGCCCGGCTCCGCGGCCCCGAGCTGACCTTCGAGGCCGACCTCACGCCGTGGTACGTCCGCGCGGAGCCGCCCGCCCTGGAGCGGGCCATCGTCAACATCCTGGACAACGCGGTGAAGTTCGGCCCGCCGGGCACGGCCATCGAGGTCGCCCTGAAGCACGGCGTCCTGACCGTACGGGACCACGGCCCCGGCATCCCGCCGGACGAACTGCCCCACGTCTTCGACCGCTTCTGGCGCTCCCCCACCGCCCGCAGCCTGCCCGGCTCCGGCCTCGGTCTGTCCATCGTGGCCCGCGCGGTCCGCCAGTCGGGCGGCGAGGTGACCCTGGGCCCGGCCCCCACCGCCGGAACGGTGGCGACCGTGACGCTCCCCGGGGCTCCCGCGCCACCGCCTGCCGCGCCCTGACCCCCGTACGGAAAACAAACGAGACGCAGCGTCTTGCGTGGACGGCGAGCGGGCGCTACGGTTGCACTACTGAGAGACGAACCGTCTCGTCTCATAGCTCCCCTGTCGTCCACGAAAGAAGCCTCATTTGTTCCGTGCACCCGCAGTACCCGCCGCCCCTGCCGCCGCCTCCTCGCAGCTCACGCTCGCCGACGTCACCAAGCGCCATCCGCACCACGTCGTCCTCGACCGCGTCTCGCTCAGCGTCCGGCCCGGCGAGAAGGCCGGGGTCATCGGGGACAACGGCTCCGGCAAGTCCACCCTGCTCCGGCTGCTCGCCGGGGCGGAGCGGCCCGACAACGGCACGGTGACCGTGGTCGCGCCCGGCGGCGTCGGGCACCTCGCGCAGACCCTGGACCTGCCGGACTCGGCGCGCGTCGGCGACGCCGTCGACCTCGCCCTGGCCGAACTCCGCGCCCTGGAGCGACGGATCGGGGCCGCGGCCGCGCGGCTCGACGAGCGCGAACCGTCCTCGTACGAGGAGTACGCCGCCCTCGTCGAGGAGTTCGAGGCCCGCGGCGGCTACGGCGCGGACCGGCGCGTCGACGTCGCCCTGCGGCACCTGGGCGAGCACACGGGCCTGGACCGCGCGCGGCGGCTCGGCACCCTCTCCGGCGGGCAGCGCTCCCGCCTCGCCCTGGCCGCGACGCTCGCCGCCGCGCCCGAGCTGCTGCTGCTCGACGAGCCCACCAACGACCTCGACGACGAGGCCGTCGCCTGGCTGGAGGAGCGGCTGCGCGCCCACCGGGGCACGCTCGTCGCCGTCACCCACGACCGGACGTTCCTCGACCGCGTCACCGACACCATCCTGGAGGTCGACCACGAGACCCGTTCCGTGCGCCGCTACGGCAACGGCTACGCGGGATACCTGACCGCCAAGGCCGCCGAACGGGCCCGGCAGGCGCGGGAGTACGAGGAGTGGCGCGCCGAGGTGGCCCGCAGGTCGCGGCTCGCCGACTCCCACATCGGGCGGCTCGACGCGATTCCGCGCAAGGCGCCTGCGGCGTTCAGCGGCGCGGGGGCCTTCCGCGCCCGGTCGCGGGCGCACGGCGCGATGAGCCGCATCCGTGACGCGCGCGAGCGCCTGGCGCGGCTCGCCGCGAACCCGGCGCCCCGGCCGCCCGAACCCCTGCGGTTCACCGCCGCCATCGCCGGGACCGCGGACCGCGCCGTCGAACTCGCCGACGTACGCGTGCCGGGGCGGCTCGCGCTCGACGAGCTGCACGTGCCCGCGGGCGGGCGCCTGCTCGTCACCGGGCCCAACGGCGCGGGCAAGTCCACACTGCTGCGCGTGCTCGCGGGCGAGCTGGCCCCCGACCCGGGCGCCACGGTCCGCAGGCCCGCGCGGGTGGGGCTGCTGCGGCAGGTGGAGGAGCCGCTGTCACGGCCCGGCGGGAACCGCTCGGTGCTCGCCGCGTTCGGCGCGGAGCGCGCCGAGGAGCTGCTCGCGCTCGGGCTCTTCCGGGAGCGGGACCTGGTCCGGCCCGTGCGCGACCTTTCCACCGGGCAGCGGCGGCGGCTCGCCCTGGCCCGCCTGGTCAGCGAGCCGTACGACCTGCTGCTCCTGGACGAGCCGACGAACCATCTGGCGCCCTCCCTGGTGGAGGACCTGGAGGCGGCGCTCGCGGCCTACCCCGGCACGGTGGTCGTGGTCAGCCACGACAGGAGACTCCGGGAGGCCTTCCCGGGCCAGACCCTGCGCCTCGGCTGACACCGCACGCCCGCCTTGCCGCCCCGCCGCCGCACCGGGGCTAGCCGAAGCCGATGCCGTAGCCCTGTACCTCCGCGCGGATGCCGTCCCTGCGGACCGTGACGTCGCGCAGGCCCACCGCTCCCTCGCCCGGCAGCCG
This sequence comes from Streptomyces spectabilis, assembly GCF_008704795.1. Taxonomy (NCBI): domain Bacteria; kingdom Bacillati; phylum Actinomycetota; class Actinomycetes; order Kitasatosporales; family Streptomycetaceae; genus Streptomyces; species Streptomyces spectabilis. Next base: position 4,693,124 of record NZ_CP023690.1, read on the forward strand.
GGGCAGTTGGAAGGCTAGGGAGAGGCGGTCGGCGAGGACGGGGCGGGTGAGGCCGTCGAGACCCTTGAGGAGGGCGGGGTCGAGGCCGAGGCGGCGGAGCAGCTCGGGGTGCTCCATGGCCACGTCCAGGAGGTTCAGGCGCATCACGTCGTCGACGAACCGCGGCGAGCCCGTGAGGTCGTTGAGCTTGGCGTCGCTGCGCAGCGCCTCGCGCACGGCCGCGTCGGGCAGGCCGAGGCGGTGGGCGATCGTCGGCACCGCGAGGAGCGCCTTGGCCCGGTCCGACTCCCGGGCCACCCGCCCGGCGGACTTCCGGCTCAGATGCAGCCCCTCGGAGGCCCGCGCCCCGGGCCGGTACGTGGCCAGGTCGCCGATGTCGAGCCGCATCCGGTCGATGTCGGTGGCCACGCCGCGCACCCCGACGCGCTCGATGTGGGCGTCGGCGCGCACCTTCAGGTCGTGCCCGGCGACGGGCAGCGTGCCGCGCGCGAGGACCTGGTCACGGCCGTGCCCGGTGAACGTGACCTGCGAGGCGCCGAGTTCACGGTTCAGATCGTCGAAGGAGAGCAGCACCTCACCGTGCATCTTGTCGATGACGGCGCCGGTGAGGGAGGTGGGCCCGTCGCCCTTGAGGGTCACGTCCGTCGCGGTCGCCGAGACCTTCGCGAGCGAGACCCGGTCGGCGGCGACGTCGGGGACGGTGACCCGGACCTGGTCGAGACGCTGGTCGAGGACCTGGGTGAGGAAGGGGAAGCCCTCGATGTCGACCTCGGGCGCCGCGCTGAGGTTCAGCTGGTCCTTGAGCTTGTCGGCGGCCTCGTGCTCGGCGTAGAGGAGGGCCCAGCGGTCGGCGAGGACGAAGAAGGCGGCGCCGACGGCAAGCGCGACGAGCGTCTTCACGGCGAACGGAAGCCCGGCGAACCGGTTGCGACGGCGACGGCTGCCCCGCCGGTGGTTGGGCGGAGCCCAGGGCTCGTCGTCGGCAGCTCCGCCGTCTTCCTCAAGGAAGTCGTCCAGCGGGTTCGGCGCGAGTTCTGCCAGCTCGTCGTACGGATTGGGCTTCTTCGGGGGGTCAGTCGGGGGGTCAGTCGTGGGGGCTATGCGGTGGGGGGAACGCATCCGGTGATCTCACCATACGTTCACACCCCACCCCAAGCCTCATTGCGGAGAGTTACTTCACAACCGTGATGCGGTCCGCCTTCGGCGGCGCGATCGGCTTGGCCGCCGAGGAGTTCGCGGCGAAGTAGTCGTTGAGCGCCTTCAGGTCGTCCGCGCCGACCAGCGGCTTCGTGCCCTTGCCCAGCTCGGCGAAGCCGTCGCCGCCGCCCGCGAGGAAGGAGTTCAGGGCGACGCGGTAAGTGGCGTTCGCGTCCAGCGGCTTGCCGTTCAGGCGCACCGAGTCGGTGACGATCCGGTCCGCGCCCGTCTTCGTCATGTCCAGCGTGTACGTGAGCCCGTCGGAGATCTGGAGGATCTTCGGGGAGGCCTCGTTCGAGCCGCTGACCTGCTGGCGCAGGGCGGTGAGCAGCTGCGCGCCGGTGAGGTCGACGAGGTTCACGGTGTTGGCGAACGGCTGCACGGTGAACGCCTCGCCGTACGTCACGACGCCGTCGCCCTCGCTACCGCTCGCCTTGTGGACGAGGTCGGAGCGGATGCCGCCCGGGTTCATCAGGGCCACGGCGGCCTTCGGGTCCAGGGACTTGGCGTGCGCGAGCTGCGCGTCGGCGATGAGGTCGCCGAGCGGCGACTCGGGCGTTCCGGCGCCCCGGCCGGGGATGTCGCCGGAGATGTAGCCGACGGGCCGGTTGGCGATGGGCGCGGCCAGCTTGTTCCAGCGGTCGATCAGGCGCGTCATGTCGGCGGCCTTGGGCTGCGTGCGGCTGACGACGTGGTTGGCGGACTGCACGCCGGTGCGCACGATGTCCTTGGTCTTGCGGTCGTACGTCAGCGTGGTGTCGGTGTAGAGCTTGCCGTACGAGGACGCCGACGTGACCATGCGCGGCTTGCCCGCCGGGTCGGGGATGGTGCACACGTACGCCTGGTGCGTGTGGCCGGTGACGAACGCGTCGACCTTGGGCGAGGCGTTCTTGGCGATCGCGGCGATGGGGCCGGAGATGCCGTCGCCCGCGCCCGGCGAGTCGCAGTCGTAGTTGTAGGCCTGGCTGGCCGGGGAGCCGCCCTCGTGGATGAGGGTGACGATCGACTTCACGCCCTGCTTGTCGAGGACCTTCGCGTACTTGTTGATCGTCTCGACCTCGTCGTGGAACTTCAGGCCCTTGATGCCGTCGGCCGAGACGATGTCCGGGGTGCCTTCGAGGGTGAGGCCGATGAAGCCGATCTTCACGCCCTTGTGCTTCCACACGAAGTAGGGCTTGAGGAGGGACTTGCCGGTCTTCTCCTTGGTCACGTTCGCCGTGAGGTAGGGGAAGTCGGCGCCCTTGAACTCCTTGGCCTTGCCGTGCTTGTCCTTCTCGTAGCAGCCGTCCTTGGGGTGACAGCCGCCGTTCTGGATGCGCGACAGTTCCGCGGCGCCCTCGTCGAACTCGTGGTTGCCGACGCTGGAGACGTCCAGGTCCATCTTGTTCAGGGCCTCGACGCTCGGCTCGTCGTGGAAGAGCCCGGAGAGCAGCGGGCTCGCGCCTATGAGGTCGCCGGCCGCCGCCGTGATCGAGTACGGGTGGCCCTTGCGGGCCGTGCGCAGGGACGTCGCCAGATACTCGGCACCGCCCGCGTCGATCTTCTTCTCCGTGCCGTCCGGCTGCTTCTCGGTGACCTGGCCCGAGGAACCGGCGGGTGCCTGGAGGTTGCCGTGGAAGTCGTTGAAGGAGAGCAGCTGCACATCGACCGTGCGCTTCTTGCCGTGGTGCCCCACGGCCGCCATCCGGTCCTGACCCTGCTCCTGGCCCGCGGCCGCGGGCAGCGCGGCGGCGAGCGCGCCGACGGTGGCGAGGCCCGCCGTGAGGGCGAGCACCCGGGCGGCTCTGCGCCTCGGCCTGCGTGGCTGGGATGTGGCTGACACGTGTTCCCCTGGGGTGGTGTGGACGACTGGGGCCGTGCGGAAGCCTATGGTCAACGCGCGTAGCGCAACAGAGTCCCGCTGGTTACAGCCTGATAGCCATTCACGGGAACGCCGGGTGAAGACCGGCCCCTCCCCGGAGGGCCGGGGGCGAGCGCGCAGCGCGACGCCGCCCAAGGTGCCGCCGTCGGCGGAAGCCGACTTACCCTCGACGCATGACAGACGAGACGCCCGCCAGGACACCCGCCGCCCTCCGTCAGATCGACACGTACGACGTGCTCACGGCCGAGCAGGCCACCGCCGTGCTCGCGCTCCTCACGGAGGCCGCGCGCACCGACGGCCAGCAGGCCGTGTCCGAGCAGGGACGCCTCCAGCTGCGCGGCGGCGCCCGGGAGGGCGTGCGGCATCTGCTCCTGACGGTCGACGGCGAACTCGTCGGCTACGCACAGCTGGAGGACAACGACCCCGTCGAGGCCCCGGCCGCCGAGCTGGTGGTGCACCCGGCGCACCGCGGCCACGGGCACGGCCGTGCGCTCGGCGCCGCGCTGCTCGCGGAGTCGGGCAGGCGGCTGCGGGTGTGGGCGCACGGCGGGCACTCCGCGGCCCGGCACCTGGCGCAGGTGCTCGGCCTCACCCTGTTCCGCGAGCTGCGCCAGATGCGCCGGCCCCTGGACGGCCTCGACCTCGCCGAGCCGGCGCTGCCCGAGGGCGTGCGCGTACGCGCCTTCGTCCCCGGCGCGGACGACGCCGCCTGGCTCGCGGTGAACGCGGAGGCGTTCGCGCACCACCCGGAGCAGGGCTCGCTGACGCAGCGGGACCTCGACGACCGCAAGGCGGAGCCGTGGTTCGACCCGGCCGGGTTCTTCCTGGCCGAGCGCGTCTCCCCGGACGGCGCCGAGCTGATCGGCTTCCACTGGACGAAGACGCACGCGGCGGAGCGGCTCGGCGAGGTGTACGTCCTCGGGGTACGGCCCGGCGCCCAGGGCGGCGGCCTCGGCAAGTCCCTCACCGCGATCGGCCTCCGCCACCTGGCCGCGGCGGGCCTCCCGACGGCGATGCTGTACGTCGACGCGGACAACAAGGCGGCGGTGAGCGTGTACGAGCGGATGGGGTTCAGCATCCACGAGACGGACCTGATGTACCGCACGGAGTCCTGACGGGGGACCTCCAGGACCGCTTGTCGCGCTCCGCGCTCGTCCTCAAGCGCCGGACGGGCTGAAAGTGGGCTGAGCCGCACCGCGTCCTGACGGGGGGCCTCCGGGACCGCTTGTCGCGCTCCGCGCTCGTCCTCAGACGCCGGACGGGCTGAATGTGGGCTGAGCCGCACCGCTCGTCCGCACCCTTGAGGCGGACCTGGCGTACGGGCTGAATGTGGCCTGGCCCGCACCGCTCGTCCGCGGCGAACTCGGAGTGGGGCGGCACGAGTTCGTTCAGGCCGTTTCCCTGGCCGAGGCGTCGTGTAGACGCCTGGGGGTCCCCATGCGCACTCCCAGGCGTCATGTCGGCGTAACCAATGATTCAGACAGGCTTGCGACGCTCAGGCAATGCAGCCCCCCACCGTGCCCGAACCGGTGCAGGACCGTGCGCGCCACAACGGCCGGGCCCGTCCCGCGCCCGCGCTCTCCGGCGCGCCCGCCGGGGGTGACGCACGGAAGAATAAGACCATGAGCGAGCCCACCGCGCAGACCGAAGCCCCGAGCCCGGACGCCGACGGCATCCGGCACGTCCAGCCCTCCGTCGGCGCCCTCGCCGCGCACCGGCCGCACACCATCGCGGCCGCCGTCTCCGACCTCGATCCGGACATCGACGCCGACCTCGACGCGTACGACGAGGACGCCCAGGCGGGCCACGGCGGCGCCGCCCTTCCACAGGGCCGCTTCCTGGACCGGGAGCGCAGCTGGCTCGCCTTCAACGAACGCGTCCTGGAGCTCGCCGAGGACCCGGGCACCCCGCTCCTGGAGCGGGCGAACTTCCTGGCGATCTTCGCCTCGAACCTGGACGAGTTCTTCATGGTCCGGGTCGCGGGGCTCAAGCGCCGCATCGCGACCGGCGTCGCCACCCGATCGGCCTCCGGCCTCCAGCCCCGCGAGGTCCTCGAACTCATCTGGAACCGCTCCCGCGAGCTCATGGCCCGGCACGCCGCCTGCTACCAGGAAGAGGTCGCCCCCGCCCTCGCCGACGAGGGCATCCACGTGGTGCGCTGGCACGAGCTCACCGACAAGGAGCAGTCCCGGCTCTACACGCTGTTCATGCAGCGCATCTTCCCGGTGCTCACTCCCCTGGCCGTGGACCCCGCGCACCCCTTCCCGTACATCTCGGGCCTGTCCCTGAACCTCGCCGTGGTGATCGAGAACCCGGTCACGGGCCACGAGCACTTCGCCCGCGTCAAGGTCCCGCCGCTCCTGTCCCGCTTCCTGGAGGCCTCGCCGCAGCGGTACGTCCCCATCGAGGACGTCATCGCCGCGCCCAAGCACCTCCAGGAGCTGTTCCCGGGGATGAACATCCGGGAGCACCACATGTTCCGGCTCACCCGGAACGAGGACCTGGAGGTGGAGGAGGACGACGCCGAGAACCTCCTCCAGGCCCTGGAGAAGGAGCTGATGCGGCGCCGCTTCGGGCCGCCGGTGCGCCTGGAGGTCGAGGAGTCCATCGACAAGGACGTCCTCGACCTGCTGGTGCGCGAGCTGAAGATCAGCGAGGCCGAGGTGTACCCGCTGCCGGGGCCGCTCGACCTCACCGGTCTGTTCGCCATCGCGGGCCTGGACCGGCCCGAGCTGAAGTACCCCAAGTTCGTCGCGGGCACCCACCGGGACCTCGCCGAGGTCGAGTCGGCGTCCGCGCCCGACATCTTCGCCGCCCTGCGCGGCGGCCACGACGTGCTCCTGCACCACCCGTACGACTCGTTCTCCACGTCCGTGCAGGCCTTCCTCGAACAGGCCGCGGCCGACGAGAACGTGCTCGCCATCAAGCAGACCCTGTACCGCACCTCCGGCGACTCGCCGATAGTGGACGCGCTCATCGACGCCGCCGAGTCCGGCAAGCAGGTCCTCGTCCTGGTGGAGCTGAAGGCCCGCTTCGACGAGCAGGCCAACATCAAGTGGGCCCGCAAGCTGGAGGAGGCGGGCTGCCACGTCGTCTACGGCCTGGTCGGTCTGAAGACCCACTGCAAGCTGTCGCTCGTCGTCCGCCAGGAGGGCGACCAGCTGATGCGCTACTCGCACGTCGGCACCGGCAACTACCACCCCAAGACCGCCCGCCTGTACGAGGACCTGGGCCTGCTCACCGCCAACCAGGAAGTCGGCGCGGACCTCTCGGACCTGTTCAACCGGCTCTCCGGCTACTCGCGCCGCGAGACCTACCGCCGGCTCCTCGTGGCCCCGCGCTCCCTGCGCGACGGCCTGATCACCCGCATCAACCGGGAGGTCCAGCACCACCGCGCGGGCCGCCCCGCCTACGTCCGCATCAAGGTCAACTCGATCGTGGACGAGGCCGTCATCGACGCGCTGTACCGCGCCTCGCAGGCGGGCGTCACGGTGGACGTGTGGGTGCGCGGCATCTGCGCGGTGCGGCCCGGCGTCGCGGGGCTTTCCGAGAACATACGCGTGCGTTCCGTGCTCGGCCGCTTCCTGGAGCACTCCCGGGTCTTCGCCTTCGGCAACGGCGGCGAACCGGAGGTGTGGATCGGCAGCGCCGACATGATGCACCGCAACCTCGACCGCCGCATCGAGGCGATGGTGAGGGTCATGGCCCCGGCCCACCGGGCCACCCTCAACCGGCTGCTCGAGACCGGCATGTCGGACACCACGGCCTCGTGGCACCTGGGGGCGGACGGCAACTGGACGCGGCATTCCACGGACCCGGAAGGCCAGCCCCTGCGGAACGTACAGGAGATGCTCATAGACGCCCGGAGGCGCCGGCGTGGCACAGCAACACCATGAGATGACGGCGGGCGAGGCCCTGTCGGTCTACCTGCAGGACCAGGCGACCGAATTCCTCCGCTCGCTGCGGCTGCACCGCGAGTCCTCCACGGACGCACAAGGGGCCGAGGAGGCGCTCGCCGCGGCCCGCTCGCTGCGCCGCGCCGCGCGCCGCGTCGGCGCCACCCTGCACACCTTCCGCCCGCTCCTGGACCAGGAGTGGACGGAGGGGCTCCGGCCGGAGCTGGCCTGGCTCTCGGGCACGCTGGCGCGCGAGCACGCCTACGCCGCCCGGCTCGACCGCCTCCTGGGCGCCTTGCACCGCTTGTCGACCCCGGCTGCTCCCGCTGTGGGCAATCGGGCACAGCCCCCGGCGCCCCGCGCGGGCGAAGCAAAGGCAGGCGCCAGGAAGCCCGCAGGGCAGCTCGCCGTGGGGGCGGCCAAGGCGGCAGCCCTCCTGGAGCGCCAGCTCACCCTGGCCCGCACCAGGGCCCACTCCGCCGCCCTCCAGGCCTTCGGCTCCTCCCGCTTCCACGCCGTCGCCGACAACGTCGCCGTCATGGCCAGCGAGGTGCCCCTGCGCCCCGCCCCGGACACGGACCTGAAGCCCCTGGCCGCCGCGGCCGACGCCCACCTCACGGAGGCCGTCGCCGCCCTGCCACTGCTGCGCGCGGGCCACCCGTACAACGCCGAGGCCCTCGTCCACGGCCTGGCCGCCGACACGGCGCCGGAGGCCCAGGACGCCCCCTGGCTGAAGGTCCGCTCGCTGCTGCGCCTGCACCGCTACGCCCAGGAGGTCCTGCTCGGCGCCGCCCCGCCGGACGCCCGGCTCGCCGCGGCGGGTGCGGCCCTGGACCGCCACCGCGAGGCCGCGGAGGCCGCCGCGGCGGCCGCGGCCGCCGCCCGCACCCCGCGCATCGCCCCGGCCACCGCGTACGCGCTCGGCGTCCTGCACGCCGACCAGCGCCACGAGGTGGAGGCGGCGAGGTTCGCGTTCCAGCAGGCGTGGCTGCGGGAGGCGGTCACGGCACCGTGAGCCGAAGGGCGGTCCGATGACGGGCGCACCGGAGCCGGTCAGGGCGGCGGGCTGCGTCCTGTGGCGCCGCTCCACCGTCCCGGACGGCCTGGTCCTCTGCCTGGTCCACCGGCCGAAGTACGACGACTGGAGCTGGCCGAAGGGCAAGATCAAGCCGGGCGAGACGCTCCTGGCCTGCGCCCTGCGCGAGGTCGAGGAGGAGACGGGCCAGCGCTGCGCCCCCGGCCCGCCGCTCCCCACGGCCCGCTACCTCGCGAACGGCCGCCCCAAAGAGGTCCACTACTGGGCCGCCGAGGCCCTCGGCGGCCACTTCACGCCCAGCCGCGAGGTCGACCGCGTCCGCTGGCTCGCCCCGGGAGAGGCCCGCGCACGCCTCACCCAGCTCCGCGACCGCGAGCTCCTCGACGCCTTCCTGGCGGCCCCGCACGCCCTCGGGACGCTCTGACCCCGCGCCCACCTGCGGCCCCGCCTTCACCGGGGGGCGTGCACTACCCAGCGCCCGCTCACGAATGCGCGCCCACCGAAGCTTTCACGCGCTCGTCGATGTAATCGGCCCGTGACCTAACCACAAAGTCCGCGTAGGTTCACCGCTCGTTCACTTATGCCCATTGGCGGCTTCACCTGTTCTGCCTAATTTCGGCCTTACGCGGTGCGACGGCGTGATCGTCGAGAAGCCCCGCCCGCGTACTCGCACCAGCGGCCACCACGGCCACCCGAACCACTTCGCACGCCGCCACGACAGGCCAGCTCACGGCCGGCGGCTCCCGGAAGGAACTCCCGAAAGTGAAGCTTCAGCGCATGAACCGGCGGGCCCTCACCCTCGGTGCTCTCGCCGTCTCCGGCGCCCTGGCCCTCACGGCGTGCGGCTCGGACGACGACGGCAGCAGCAACGGCGGCAAGAAGACCACCGCCAACAGCAACATCGACTGCGAGGGGGCCAAGGGCCAGCTCATGGCCTCCGGCTCGTCCGCGCAGAAGGGCGCCATCGACGCCTGGGTCAAGCAGTACCGCGCGGCCTGCAAGGAAGTGCAGCTGCAGTACAAGCCCGACGGCTCCGGCGCCGGCATCACCTCCTTCCTCCAGGGCCAGACCGCCTTCGCGGGCTCCGACTCGGCCCTGAAGCCGGAGGAGATCGCCAAGTCGAAGAAGGTCTGCAAGGGCAGCCAGGCCATCGACCTGCCGATGGTCGGCGGCCCGATCGCGATCGGCTACAACGTCCCGGGCGTCGACAGCCTCACCCTGGACGCCAAGACCGTCGCCGACATCTTCAACGACAAGATCAAGACCTGGGACGACAAGGCGATCCAGAAGCTCAACCCGGACGCCAAGCTCCCCAGCACCAAGATCCAGGCCTTCCACCGCTCGGACGAGTCCGGCACCACGGACAACTTCACCAAGTACCTGAAGGGCGCCGCGCCCTCCGCCTGGCCGCACGAGCCCGCCAAGATCTGGGCCGCCAAGGGCGGCCAGTCCGCGAGCGGCTCCTCCGGCGTCGCCCAGCAGGTGAAGCAGACCGAGGGCGCCATCTCCTACATGGAGCTGTCGTACGCCAGCGAGGGCATCAAGACCGTCGACATCAAGACGGGCGCCAAGGCGCCGGTCAAGGCCACCGTCGACAACGCCTCCAAGGCCATCTCCGAGGCCAAGGTCGTCGGCAAGGGCAAGGACCTCGCCATGGAGCTGAACTACAAGCCCTCGGCCGAGGGCGCGTACCCGATCATCCTGGTCACGTACGAGATCGTCTGCGAGAAGAACAACAACAAGGACACCCTCGCCACCGCGAAGTCCTTCCTGAACTACATCGCGAGCGACGACGGCCAGTCCGTCCTGAAGGACGAGTCCTACGCCCCGATGCCGACCGAGATCATCACCAAGGTCCGCGAGACCGTCAAGGGCCTGAGCTGAACCTGAGCGCGGCCCGCCTCCCCGGCGGGCCGCGCCGTCCGGTGCACCGCCGCCTGGAACCGTCCGCGCCCACCGCGCGACCGGCTCCGCAGACCGGAGAACCCCATGGACATACCCACCGACACCCCTCCCCCGCCCTCGCCCGTCGAGGACATCAAGCCCACGACCACCGAGCAGAAGCGCGCCGCACGCGGCGCCACCCGCCCCGGTGACCGGATCTTCCTCACGCTCTCGCGGGGCTCCGGCATCGTGCTGCTGCTGATCATGGCCGCCATCGCGGCCTTCCTCGCCTACCGCGCGTCCATCGCGCTCGCGGACAACGAGGGCAGCTTCCTCACCACCTTCGAGTGGGACCCCGCCGGCGCCCTGCACGACGGCAAGCCCTACTTCGGCATCGCCGTCCTGGTCTTCGGCACCATCGTGAGCTCGATCATCGCGCTCGCCATCGCCGTGCCCGTGGCCATCGGCATCGCCCTGTTCATCTCGCACTACGCGCCGCGCAGGCTGGCCGCCCCCCTCGCCTTCGTGATCGACCTGCTTGCCGCCGTGCCCTCGATCGTCTACGGCCTGTGGGGCGCCCTCGTGGTCGCCCCGAAGCTCACCGGGCTCTACAGCTGGCTCGACGACTACTTCGGCTGGACCGGCATCTTCGAGTACCAGGGCGGCGCCCCGCGCTCCCTCATGACCGTCGGCATCCTGCTCGCGATCATGATCCTGCCGATCATCACCAACGTGAGCCGCGAGGTCTTCCTCCAGTCCCCGAAGATGCACGAGGAGGCCGCGCTCGCCCTCGGCGCCACGCGCTGGGAGGTCATCCGCATGTCGGTCCTCCCCTTCGGCCGCTCGGGCGTCATCTCCGCCTCGATGCTGGGCCTCGGCCGCGCGCTCGGCGAGACGATCGCCGTGGCCACCGTGCTCTCCCCGACCTTCGTGATCCAGGCTTCCGTACTCGACTACGGCGGCGGCACGTTCGCGCAGAACATCGCCAGCAAGTTCAGTGAGGCCAGCGAGTACGGCCAGGACGCCCTCATCGCCTCCGGTCTCGTCCTCTTCGTTCTCACTCTTCTTGTCAACGGCGCGGCCCGGATGATCATCGCCCGCCGCAAGGAGTACTCGGGGGCCAACGCATGAGCACCACGACCATCAAGCCCGCCCCCGCCGACCTCAAGGCCGCGCGCCTGCCCCGCTGGACGCCCTACGTCGTCGCGGCCGGCTCCCTCGCCGTGGCCAGCGGTGTCGGCCTCGCCGCGGACCTGAGCTCCCGCGCCCAGTGGGGCCTGATCGCGGCCCTGCTGTTCGTCGGCGTCTCCTACGCCCTCGCGGCCCGGGTGGAAGGCACGCGCCAGGCCAAGGACCGCCTCGCCACCTCGGTGGTGTGGGTGATGTTCCTGCTGGCCGTGGTCCCGCTGGCGTCGCTGATCTACGAGACCGTCAAGCGCGGCGTGAAGGTCCTCGACGGCTACTTCCTCACCCACTCCATGGGCGTCGTCGCCGACGACGAGACCGGCGGCGGCATCTACCACGCCATCGTCGGCACCCTCCAGCAGGTGGGGCTCGCCTGCCTGATCGCCGTGCCGATCGGCCTGCTCACCGCGATCTACCTCGTCGAGTACGGACGCGGCAGGCTCGCCAAGGCGGTCACCTTCTTCGTCGACGTGATGACGGGCATCCCGTCCATCGTCGCGGGTCTGTTCGTCCTCAGCTTCTGGATCCTGATCCTGGACTTCGACCCCTCCGGCTGGGCCGGCGCCATGGCGCTGTCGATCCTGATGATGCCGGTGGTCGTGCGCTCCACCGAGGAGATGCTGAAGCTCGTCCCGAACGAGCTGCGCGAGGCGTCGCTCGCCCTCGGCGTACCGAAGTGGCGCACCATCCTGAAGGTGGTCCTGCCCACCGCGATCGGCGGCATCACGACCGGCGTCATGCTGGCCGTCGCCCGCATCGCCGGTGAGACCGCGCCCGTCCTGCTCCTCGTCTGGACGACGCCCTTCATCAACACGAACCCGTTCGACGGCGCCCAGGGCTCACTGCCGCTTTACATCTACCAGCAGTACTCGTCCGGCACGAACGCCGGTTACGACCGTGCCTGGGCAGCGGCCCTCACCCTGATCGCCTTCATCATGATCCTCAATCTCGTGGCCCGCGGCATCGCCCGCTGGAAGGCCCCGAAGACCGGTCGCTAAGGCGACATCATTCGGCTCCGCCGAGTGGGGCCATCAGCGACCAACAGCAGACTTCTCGAAAGCAGTGATCCCCATGGCCAAGCGAATCGACGTATCGGGCCTGAACGCCTTCTACGGCTCGCACAAGGCGATCGAAGACATCTCCATGACGGTCGAGCCCCGCTCGGTGACGGCCTTCATCGGCCCCTCCGGCTGCGGCAAGTCCACGTTCCTGCGCACCCTGAACCGCATGCACGAGGTCACGCCCGGCGGCCGCGTCGAGGGCAAGGTCCTCCTCGACGGCGACGACCTGTACGGCTCGGGCGTCGACCCGGTGAACGTGCGCCGGACCATCGGCATGGTGTTCCAGCGCCCGAACCCGTTCCCGACGATGTCGATCTACGACAACGTGGCGGCGGGTCTGAAGCTCAACGGCTCGTACAAGAAGTCCGAGCTGAACGACGTCGTCGAGAAGTCCCTGCAGGGCGCCAACCTCTGGAACGAGGTCAAGGACCGCCTCAACAAGCCCGGCTCCGGTCTCTCCGGCGGTCAGCAGCAGCGGCTGTGCATCGCGCGGGCGATCGCGGTGGAGCCGCAGGTCCTCCTCATGGACGAGCCCTGCTCCGCCCTCGACCCGATCTCCACCCTCGCCATCGAGGACCTGATAGGCGAGCTGAAGGAACGCTTCACGATCGTCATCGTGACGCACAACATGCAGCAGGCGGCCCGCGTCTCGGACCGTACGGCGTTCTTCAACCTCGCGGCGGTCGGCCAGCCCGGCAAGCTCATCGAGATCGACGACACCGAGCGCATCTTCTCCAACCCGTCGGTCCAGGCCACCGAGGACTACATCTCCGGCCGCTTCGGCTGAGCCACCCCGACTCCCCGCGGTGCTGCATGGCGGTGCCACCGCGGGGGACGCAAAAGGGCCCGCCCCTGGCTCCCAGGGGCGGGCCCGCGCGCTTGTCCGTTCCAGTCCTAGAGGAACGCCAGGTTCACGATCCAGAAGCTGACCGCGGCGACGATCGCGGCCGCGGGCATGGTGATGAACCAGCCGAGAATGATGTTCTTGGCGACCCCCCACCGCACGGCGTTGACCCGCTTGGTGGCACCCACACCCATGATCGCCGAGGTGATCACATGGGTCGTGGAGATCGGCGCGTGGAACATGAAGGCGGTGGTGAACATGATCCCCGCGCCCGTGGTCTCCGCCGCGAAGCCCTGCGGCGGATCGAGCTCGATGATCTTCCGGCCGAGCGTCCGCATGATGCGCCAGCCACCGGCGTACGTGCCCAGCGACAGCATCACCGCGCAGGAGATCTTCACCCAGACCGGGATCGGGTCGCCCGGGTTCTCCACGTCGGCGATGACGAGGGCCATCACCACGATGCCCATCGTCTTCTGCGCGTCCTGCAGACCGTGACCGAGCGCCATGCCCGCGGCCGACACGGTCTGGGCGATCCGGAAGCCCCGCTTGGCCTTGTGCGGGTTGGACTTCCGGAACATCCACATGATCGCGCACATCACGAGATAGCCGACCAGGAGCCCGACGAGCGGCGACAGGAACATCGGGATGACGATCTTCTCGACGACGCCCGACCAGATGACCCCGATGCCACCGGCGAGCGCGGCCCCCACGAGCCCGCCGAAAAGGGCGTGGGACGAGGAGGACGGCAGGCCGAAGTACCAGGTGACCAGGTTCCAGACGATCGCGCCGACCAGACCGGCGAAGAGGATCCACATCCCCTTGGTGCCGTGCGGCGTCTCGATCAGCCCTTCGCTGACCGTCTTGGCGATGCCACTGCCGAGGAAGGCACCGGCCAGGTTCATCACCGCGGCCATGGCGAGCGCCGCGCGGGGCGTCAGCGCACGCGTGGAGACCGAGGTGGCGATGGCGTTCGCGGAGTCGTGAAAGCCGTTCGTGTACGTGAAACCGAGCGCGACACCGATGGTCACGATCAGAGCGAAGGTGTCCATGAAGTGACTCAGGACTCCTTGACCGCGATGGTCTCCACGGTGTTCGCCACGTGCTCGAACGCGTCGGCGGCCTCTTCGAGGACGTCCACGATCTGCTTGAGCTTCAGCACCTCGATGGCGTCGTACTTGCCGTTGAAGAGGTGGGCGAGCAGCTTGCGGTGGATCTGGTCGGCCTGGTTCTCCAGGCGGTTGACCTCGATCCAGTATTCGGTGAGGTTGTCCATGGTGCGCAGGTGCGGCATGGCCTCGGCCGTCAGCTCGGCGGCCCGGGCGAGCACCTCGATCTGCTGCTCGACGCCCTTGGGGAGCTCCTCGACCTGGTACAGGACGACCAGGTCGACGGCCTCCTCCATGAAGTCCATGATGTCGTCGAGCGAGGACGCGAGGGAGTAGATGTCCTCGCGGTCGAACGGCGTGATGAACGAGGAGTTCAGCTGGTGGAAGATCGCATGCGTCGCGTCGTCCCCCGCGTGTTCCGCGGCCCGCATACGCTCTGCGATCTCGGCTCGGGCCGAGGCGTCGGCCCCGAGCAGTTCCATCAGGAGCTTCGAGCCAGTGACGATGTTGTCCGCGGATGCGGCGAACATGTCGTAGAAGCTCGTCTCCCTGGGGGTCAGACGAAATCGCACGTGGGGTCCTCGGGGTGCTTTGGATGCGGTCAGGCTGATGCTAGGCGCATCATCTGGCCACGGCTAACCGGCCATACCCCAGTGTCGCCCATCAGGCACAGTTATCAGCACACCACCCGAGAAATCCAGTACCATATACCCACCAGGGGTATGCACAGGAGGACGCGATGACGACCACAGAGGCGGCCGCGGCGGCCACGGGCACCGAAGCGCCCTCCGGTTCCGAGCAGAGCGCGGGCCACCAGACGCACGGGTACCACAAGCAGAAGGACGAGCACCTCAAGCGGCTGCGCCGCATCGAGGGCCAGATCCGCGGCCTGCAGCGCATGGTCGAGGAGGACGTCTACTGCATCGACATACTCACCCAGGTGTCGGCCGGCACGAAGGCGCTCCAGTCCTTCGCCCTGCAGCTCCTGGAGGAGCACCTGCGGCACTGCGTCGCGGACGCGGCGGTCAAGGGCGGCGACGAGATCGACGCGAAGGTCGAGGAGGCCACGAAGGCCATCGCCCGCATGCTCCGCACCTGACCCCCACGGAGCGCCGCCCCGGGCCCTGCTGCTTCCCGCCCGCCCCCCGGGAGGGCGCTACGCCCCCGGGCCCGGGGGCGGCGGGCCGTCGTCCTGCTGGCTGTCGGAGACCCGCAGCACCTCGTCGATCCGGTCCGCACTGAGCCGCTCACCACGCGCAGCGGACGCCGCGATGATCAGTTCGCCGCACAGCTCGATCTCGGCGAGGGCAACGTGGTCCTGAACCGCCGTGCCGCGCACCAGAGCCACGTTCACCACCTCTTCCTGACCACGGTTGTGCCGGTACCGGCTTCCTAGAGTAGGGAGCGGCCTACGTACCGCGCATGGCACGGACGGGCCATATTGCGACTATCGGCCATCGATATGCGGCCACCGCTACCGCTCGGCGATCTTCCCGGCGTAGATGTCCTTCCGTGGCGGCAGCCGCACCCGCACCGGCGCCCCGAACCCGTACAGGAACGTCGTCGACGCGACCTCGGCATTGGCCACCTGGAACTGGTGGCGCAGCTTGCGCAGCCGCCCCCGGTCGTCGAGGTACGCGTCGAACGGAACACCGCCCTTGCTGAACCCTTTCGCCACCGCCGCCCGCAGCGCGTCCCCGTACTGGGCGGACGCCGCCGACGCCGCGTCCGCCAGATCGGCCACGCCCCGGTAGTGCCGCACGGCGACGTCGTCGACGCGCGTCTCGCGCACGTACGTCACCTGCCGCGCCCCGCGCAGGAGTTCGGCGGCGACGAGCGGATCGGTGGCTCCGCCCGTGACGAGGTTCCCGTCCGAGAGGGACGAGGTCTCGACCCGCACCCATTTGTCGGCGGGCACTCCGGCGCCGCGGTTCTTCATATAGAGGTCCCCGCCCGCCAGCAGCTCCGTGACCGGCGGCTTGCGCCGGCCGCGGTCCGCCGGGTCCTGCGGCAGCACGACGTCGAGCCGCCCCTGCCGCCGCCGGTAGTCGTACACGCCGTGGCCCCGGATGGTCACCCGGGTGCCGCCGCTGGCCATCTCCATGGACGTGCGCGCCTTGGAGGTGCCCGCGCGCACCAGCGAGTCGGCGGCGTCCCGCACCTCCTTGGCGGGGTCGTCGCTCGCGGCGGCACCGCCGCCCGAACAGCCCGTGGCGAGCGTCATGAGACCCACCGCGGCCGCGACGGCCGCCGTGCCCGTGTGCCTGCGCTGCTGCCCCATCGCCCTGCCGACCCCCAAGCCTTTCCACGCGTCGGTGCCCGCCGTGCGGCGCCCACCGGGCCAAGCCCCCTGTTCCCCATAACGACCGGTACGGGGTGTTGTCACGCGACAGCGCGTTCACTCTCCCGGCGTACCGTGGGGCCGTGCCCGAGCAGCATCGCCCCGAACCGCCGCACCGTACGACCACCGTGGAGACCGGCCGCTTCTGCGCCGCTCGGTGCAGCTGTGGCTGGCGCGGCCCCGCGCGCCGCGCCCGCAGCAAGGCCCGCGCCGACGCCGCCGCCCACGGCGAGAGCCCCTGATCCCTCGGCCCGGTACGGTCGTTGCCCCGGAACCCCACGGGCCCCGCTGTCGTCTCGTTGTGCGGGAAAGCAACGGGAGGGCTCATGGAACGGCTGGCACGACGTACGTTCATAGGGACGGCGGCCGCCGCGGTCGCGGCGGCCGGCACGGCCGCCTGCACCGGCGGAGGCGGCGGCTCGGGCAGGGCGAGCAGCAGCGCGTCGGCCAGTACCACGGCGGGGACCACGGCCACCACCCCGATCAGGACGGCCGCCGCGTCCGCCGCCGCCAACCTCACCGCGCTCGCCCGTGATCTGGACGGCTCCCTGGTCCGGCCGGACGAGAGCCAGTGGGCCACGGCCCGCCAGCTGTACAACACCCGCTTCGACAACCTGAGGCCGACCGCCGTCGCGTACGTCGCGCACCCCGACGACATCCGCACCACGCTGGCCTACGCGCGCGCCCACGACGTCCCCGTCGCGGTCCGCAACGGCGGCCACTCGTACGCGGGCTGGTCCTCCGGCACCGGCCGGCTGATCCTCGACGTATCCCGCCTCAACCGCACCCGCGTCTCCGGCTCCACCGCCACCATCGGCGGCGGCGCGAAGCTCATCGACGTCTACCGCGCCCTCGCCGCGAAGGGCGTCACCATCCCCGCGGGCTCCTGCCCGACGGTCGGCATCAGCGGTCTGACGCTCGGCGGCGGCCACGGCGTCGTCTCCCGCGCGTACGGCCTGACCTGCGACAGCCTCACCTCCGCGACGCTCGTCACGGCGGCCGGGAAGGTGATCAGGGCCGACAAGTCCGAGCACAAGGACCTGTTCTGGGCGCTGCGCGGCGCGGGCAACGGCCAGTTCGGCGTCGTCACGGAGCTGACGTTCCGCACCCACCCGGCCCCGCAGGCGGTCTCCGCGTACCTCACCTGGCCGTGGGCGAAGGCCGCCGCCGTGGTGAAGGCCTGGCAGGAGTGGGGCCCTTCGCAGCCGGACGAGATCTGGTCCTCGCTGCACCTCGCGGCCGTCCCCGGCGGCACCCCCACCGTCTCCGTGGCGGCCTTCTCGCTCGGCACGTACGGCGCGCTGCAGAACGCCGTCGACCGCCTCGCCGACAAGGTGGGCGCGCCCGCCCGCAGCGTCTCCCTGAAGCGCAGGGGCTACGAGGAGGCCATGGAGGTGTACGCGGGCTGCTCGTCGTTCGCGACGGACGCCCAGTGCCATCTGCCGGGCAGGACGCCGGGCCGCACCCCGACGGGCGCGCTCGGCCGGGAGACGTACGCGGCCCGCTCGGACTTCTTCGACCGCTCCCTGTCCGCCGCCGGGATCCGCGCGCTGCTCGGCCAGATCGAGCACGTGCGCGGCGAGCGCGGCACCGCGGGCAGCATCGCCCTGACCGCGCTCGGCGGCGCCATCAACCGCGTCGACCCGACGGCCACGGCGTTCGTGCACCGCCGCTCCCGGATGCTCGCCCAGTACATCGCCTCCTGGCGCGCGGGCACCTCGGGGACCGGCGCCCAGGGCTGGCTGACGGGGGCCCACGGCGCGATGCGGCGCCACGCCTCGGGCGCGGCGTACCAGAACTACACGGACCCGACGCTCACCAACTGGCGCGAGGCGTACTACGGCCCGGCCGCGCCCCGTCTGAAGAAGGTGAAGAAGGCCTACGACCCGACGCGCTTCTTCAGCTTCCCGCAGGCCCTGTAGGGCACCGGCCGGGGCACCGGCGCCGACCACTCCGACGGCCCCGGCCCGCACCCGTTCGGCCCCGCCCGGACCGCCCCCGGGTGGCCCGGCGGGCGCGGGACCGCTGGCCTGGGGGCATGACACGTACCCGGATACGCATGGCCGTGGCGGGCGCCCTCTCGGGCGGCACCGGCGTGTGGCTGCTGTGCCGCCGCGGCGGACGGGCCGTGCGCGGGCGCCTGGTGGCGCCCGGCGCCTCTACGCGGCGAGGCCCTTCTCGTCCGCCCCGGCGGCCTCCTGCTCGGGGAGGGTGGCGACCGGCCGGGCGCCGCGGTGCGGCGCCCACACCAGACGGGCGGCCTTCCCGGAGCGCCCGATCGCCTTGGTGACGGGCGTGAGCAGCGCCATCGCGAGCGGCGAGAGCAGCAGCGTCACGGCGGTGCCGAGGGCGAAGCCGCCGATCACGTCGGTGGGGTAGTGCACGCCCATGAAGACGCGGCAGAAGCCCTCCAGGACGGCGAGCGCGATCCCGGCGAAGCCGAACTTGCGGTGGGCGACGAAGAGGCCGACACCGATGGCCATGGCGAGCGTCGCGTGGTCGCTCACGAACGAGTAGTCGTTCTTGCCGTCGACCAGGACCTCCAGGCCCTGGTGGTCCTTGAAGGGGCGGGGGCGCTCCACGAAGTTCCGTATCGGCACGTTCACGAGGACGGCGATCGCGGCGGCGAGCGGGGCCCAGACGACCGCGGCGACGGAGCCGGCCGCGTCGTCGAGCGTGCCGCGCTTGCGGGCGCCCCACCAGCACCAGAGGACGAGCAGCACCAGGGCGAGCAGCAGTCCGTACTCGCCGACGAACTCCATGGCGCGGGCGAACCAGCCTGGGGAGTCCTCCGCCAGGCCGTTGATGTCGTAGAGCAGGCTGACGTCGGGGTTCGACCCGGATGTATCGAGTCCAGCCAACGGCCCCGACCGGCGAGAAGCCGGTGAGCGGGAAGAACGGGGGGATCCCGGCGGGGTACGCGAAGACGGAGCAGGGTGCGCAGAGCGCGGCCGCGAACTACGCGGTGGCGCTCGGCTCGGCCGAGATGTTCGACAAGTCGAAGCGGGACGGCATCCTCAAGGCCATCATGGCCCCCTCCAGCGTGCCCAAGTTCAAGGCGGACCTGGACAAGGCGTACAGCGCGGACTTCTTCAAGAACGTGGGGCTCAACGCGAACGGGTCCACGCCGAGCGGCTACCAGTTCGTCTCCCGCACGAGCCCGATCGGCACCCGCGTCACCGCCTTCGCCGACGGCAAGGCCACCGTGGCCACCTGGTGCGGCGGCCTCCTCGGCCTCGCGGGCGAGCGGTCCACCAAGCCGGTCACCAGCAGCTGGTTCACGATCACCATGAAGCTGACGTGGACCGACGGCGACTGGAAGATCACCACGCACACCCAGAAGGACGGTCCCGCCCCGGTCCCGGGCGACGACCGCGCGTCCGGCTCCGAAGAGATCGCGGACGCCGTCGAGGGGTACGGAGGGTTCACGTATGCGCGGTAGTCGCCCCGTACTGAAGCTCACCGCCGCCCTGGCGGCCATCCAGACAGCGGTGCTCCTCTTCGCGACGCGCGCCGCCGCCGAACCCGACGACGACCCGTGCGCGCTCATCCACGGCCCCGCCAAGAAGTACTGCGAACAAGGCGAAGGCGGAGGTGGTGGTGGGGATCGGCCCAAGGTGCCCGAGAACGGGGCCCTGTCCGAGCTCGATCCGCTCAGCTCGCTGGCGCGCGGCTTCGGCGACGCCGCCTCGTGGATCGTCAACAAGCTCACCGAGTACGTGAACGACACCGCGGCCGTGGACTTCACCAACGAGAAGTTCCTGCAGCAGTACGCCGTGGTGTTCGCCGCCTCGACGATCCTGACCCTGATCGTGTGGCTGCTCGCGGTCACCAAGCGGGCCGTGCGCGGCGTACCCCTGCTCACCGCGCTGTCGGAAGCGATCGGCTTCCTCTGGCTGACGGTGCTCGCGTCCGCGTTCACCCCGCTGATCCTGTCCACCGTCGTCTCCGCGACGGACGGCGTGTCCGAGGTGC
Organism: Streptomyces spectabilis; assembly: GCF_008704795.1. Lineage (NCBI taxonomy): Bacteria > Bacillati > Actinomycetota > Actinomycetes > Kitasatosporales > Streptomycetaceae > Streptomyces > Streptomyces spectabilis. Next base: position 4,713,510 of record NZ_CP023690.1, read on the forward strand.
TCGCCAAGTCGGTGGGCGGCGACACCGACCGGTTCTTCGGCACGTTCTCGCAGGCCCTCGACAAGGGCACCGACATCGGCGGCGGCCCGATCATGCTGATCGTCGTGTCCGCCGTGTCGATCGCCGCCGCCGGCATCCTCTGCCTGGAACTGGTGATCCGCGCCGCGATGCTCTACGTCGGCGCGCTGCTCGGCACCGTCGTGTACTCGGGCCTCGTCGACAAGAACACCTGGGGCCGCATCCGCCGCTGGGCCGGCCTGATGGTCGCGATCATCCTGGTGAAGCCCATCATCGTGATCGTGCTCGGCGTGGCCGGAGCCCTCCAGGGCGAGGACGGGCCCGACTCCCTGTCGGCCGTCGTCTCCGGGCTCTCCGTCATCCTCCTCGCCATCTTCGCCAGCGCCTCCATCTACCGGTTCATCCCCGGCTTCGGCGACGACATCATGGCCACCCGCAACAACCGCCTGATGCGCGGCGCCGAGAACCGCGCCGCCACCGCCCTCAACTCGCCCGCCGCCTGGGTCGCCCAGGGCATCCGCACCCACAGCGCACGCCCGGGCGGCAAGGCGGGCGGCGGCCAGGCAGGCGGCGGCGACAGCCCGCCGCAGGCCGCCACGGCCAACGCCGTCGGCAGCGGCATGTCCTCACACGCCCACCGGCAGCCGGGGCCCGCCCAGAACGGCGGCGGAACTGTCCCCTCCGCCGCACCCCCACCCCGTACGAGCCCGTCGAACACCCCGCACGCGGGCAACCGCGGCGGTACGAACAGCACTGGAGGTGAAGGGCGTTGACGACCCAGTCCCATGTGTCCCCACCGGTCACGCCCCGCCGCACCTATCTGATCGGCCGGGCCCGGCCGAACGCCATCATCGGCCGCAACCGCGAGACCGGCGAGATCGCGCTGATCATCGGCGGCGCGTTCCTCGGCATGATGTGCGGCATCCTCATCCCGTTCCTGGCCTTGCGCATCGTGCTGCTCATGGGCTTCCCGATGATCGCCATCGCGGCCGTGTACCTCCCGTACAAGGGACGTACGTTCTACAAGTGGTTCGAGATCAACAAGAGCTACAAGCGGTCCCTGCGGCGCGGCACCGCCTACCGTTCGTCGGTCGCCGAGGCGGGCATCCGGCTCGACGGGCGCGAGGTGGAGATCGGGCCGCCGCCCGGCATCGGCCGCATCAGCTGGCTCGCCGCGCCCTTCGGGCCCGACGAGATCGCCGTCCTGCTGCACGCCGACCGGCGCACCGTCACCGCCGCCATCGAGATCGAGGGCCCCGGCGTCGGCCTGCGCGACAGCGAGGACCAGGAGGCCCTCGTCGACCGGTTCGGCACGCTCCTCAAGCACGTCGCCAACGGCGACGGCTTCGTGACGCGGCTCCAGATGCTGGCCCGCACGCTGCCCGCCGACCCGGACGCGCACGCCAAGGACGTCGCCGCGCGCGGCGACGACCGCGCGCTGCCCTGGCTCCAGCACAGCTACGACCAGCTCCAGTCGATGGTGTCCACCAGCAGCGAGCAGCACCGCGCCTACCTCGTGGCCTGCATGCACTACTCCCGCGAACTGGCCGCGGAGGCGCAGGCCATGGCGCGCGCCGCCCGCCCGCACGGCGGCAAGAAGCTCGACCGGGACGCCGGGCTCGCCGTCGTCATGGCGCGCGAGCTGACCGACATCTGCTCGCGCCTCCAGGAGGCCGACATCCGCGTGCGCCAGCCGCTCGGCCAGGGCCGCCTCGCCTCCCTCGTGCACTCCATGTACGACCCGGACCACCCCATCGACCACATCCAGGCGATGACGAAACGTAATGCCTGGCCCGCCGAGCTGGACGCGATGGAGCCCACCTACCTCCAGGCGAAGACCCGCGAGTCCTCGACCCGCGCCCCCTGGTGCCACTCCACCGCCTGGGTCAAGGAGTGGCCGATGACGCCGGTCGGCGTCAACTTCCTCGCGCCGCTGCTCGTGCACACCCCGGACGTGATCAGGACGGTGGCCGTCACGATGGACCTCGAACCCACCGAGGTCGCCATCGAGCGCATGCTCACGGAGAAGACCAACGACGAGGCGGAGGCCAGCCGCCAGGCCAAGATGAACCGCACCGTCGACCCCCGCGACATCGCGTCGCACTCCCGCCTCGACCAGCGCGGCGAGGACCTGGCGAGCGGCGCCGCGGGCGTCAACCTCGTCGGCTACATCACCGTCTCCTCGCGCTCCCCCGAAGCCCTCGCCCGCGACAAGCGGACGATAAGGGCGTCGGCCGGAAAGTCGTATCTGAAACTGGAGTGGTGCGACCGCGAGCACCACCGGGCATTTGTGAACACGCTGCCGTTCGCGACCGGCATCCGGCGATGAACCACAACGGTAGGGGTGTGAAGGTGCGATGCGGGATCCGCTGACCGTCCTCACGGACGCGTTCACGTCCTTCCTGTTCGGGAAGGTGGAGACCACCCGCCTCCCGGTGCGCACGTCGACGGGGCAGGCCCAGGCGGTCTATCTGCCGACGGCCGCGCCCGGCCTCGGCGACTCCGGCGTGATCATCGGCCGCGAGGTGTACTCCGGCAAGGGCTACATCTACGACCCGTTCCAGCTGTACGGCCAGCAGCTGCCGGCCCCTCACTGGCTCGTCCTCGGCGAGTCCGGCAACGGCAAGTCGGCCCTGGAGAAGACGTACGTCCTGCGGCAGCTCCGCTTCAAGGACCGCCAGGTCGTCGTCCTGGACGCCCAGGGCGAGGACGGCGTCGGCGAGTGGAACCTCATCGCCCAGGAGCTGGGGATAACCCCCATCCGGCTCGACCCGACGGCCGCCCTTGACATGGGCATCCGGCTCAACCCGCTCGACCCGGCGATCACCACGACCGGCCAGCTCGCGCTGCTCCGCACCATCATCGAGGTGGCGATGGGGCACGGCCTGGACGAGCGCTCCGGCTTCGCGCTCAAGGTCGCGCACGCCTACGTCAACGAGACCATCACCGACCGCCAGCCCGTCCTCACCGACATCGTCGAGCAGCTGCGCCACCCCGAACCGGAGTCGGCCGAGGCCATGAACGTGGCCATAGACGACGTCCGGGCCTGGGGCCTGGACGTGGCCCTCGTCCTCGACCGCCTGGTGGACGGCGACCTGCGCGGCATGTTCGACGGCCCCACGACCGTCGGCATCGACCTGGACGCGCCGCTCATCGTCTTCGACCTGTCCCACATCGACCGCAACTCCATCGCCATGCCCATCCTCATGGCGATCGTCGGCGTGTGGCTGGAGCACACCTGGATCCGCCCCGACCGGAAGAAGCGCATCTTCCTCGTCGAGGAGGCCTGGCACATCATCAACTCGCCGTTCGTGGCCCAGCTCTTCCAGCGCCTGCTGAAGTTCGGCCGCCGCCTCGGCCTGTCGTTCGTGGCGGTCGTCCACCACCTCTCGGACGTCGTCGACGGAGCGGCCGCGAAGGAGGCCGCCGCCATCCTGAAGATGGCGTCCACGCGCACGATCTACGCCCAGAAGGCGGACGAGGCGCGCGCCACGGGCCGTGTCATCGGCCTGCCCCGGTGGGCGGTTGAGATCATCCCCACCCTGACGCCCGGCATCGCGGTCTGGGACGTCAACGGCAACGTCCAGGTGGTCAAGCACCTGATCACGGACACGGAGCGCCCCCTGGTCTTCACCGACCGCGCCATGACGGAGTCCGCGAGCGACCTGCTCGCGACCGACGACGTCCTCGCGGCGGCCGAACGGGAGGCGGAGGAAAGGGCGGCGTACATGGAACAGCAGATGGGCGAAGGCCCCGCGGGGTCCTCCCGGTCGACGGTGGCGTGACATGGAGCAGGACCGCTACCGGGACCGCCAGGACCAGCGCGGCCGCGAGCGCGGCGTCCCGGACGCCCTGCTCGTGGGCGTCCTGGCCTTCGTCGTCGGCATGGTCTTCCTCATGTGGTCGGCCACGGGCATCGCGGCCTGGTGGGCCCACGGCGAGTGGCCCGACCACGTCACGTTCAACAACACGCCGCCCGCCGTACGCCACCTCGTCCAGGAACCCCACGACGTCGCGGGCGCCTGGCCCGCCACCCCCCGCGACCAGCTCTCCGGCTACGGCCTCTTCTGGGGCTTCCTCATCGGCCAGGTGATGGTCCTCATCGTCCTGACGATCTTCGTCATGGGCACCCTGACGCGTTTCCGAGCGGTCCGCAGGGCCCGCCGCACGGGGACTCCGGCCCCCGCCGCCGCGCCCACCACCGCCCCCGCCCCCGCTGTGGGCAGCTGGTCCGCCCAGAGGGCGGAACGCGTGGGCACAGCCCCGACCACCGAGCAACCGCGCGAAGCAGAGCCCGAACCGGAGCCGGAGCCCGCTCCCCCCACGCTGGCCAAGCGACCCCCCACCGTCCCCACCCCCCGCACCCCCTTGGTCCTCGGCACCCCCGAAACCCGTCGCCCCCTGGCCGCGGAGGCCATCGCGGACGCCGAGTCCGCGACCCTGGTCATCACCTCCGACCCCACCCTGTGGGAGGAGACGAAGGACGCCCGCGCCAAACTGGGCCCCGTCCTCGTCTACGACCCCTCACACCTCTGCGACACCCCCGCCCGCCTCCACTGGTCCCCCACCACCGGCTGCGAGGACAAGACCACCGCGACCCACCGCGCCCGCGCCCTGCTCGCCCCCATAAGACCCACCGCCAAACTCGACACGGCCGTGGCGGACACCGCCGAACTCCTGCTGCGGAGCTTCCTGCACGCCGCCGCCGTGGACGGCCGCTCCGTGAAGCACGTCCACCGCTGGGCCCAGGGCACCCAGGTCCAGGACGCCGTCCGGGTCCTGCGCACCCACCCCAAGGCCGCCCCGGGCGCCGCGGGCGAGCTGGAGTCCGCGCTCACCGCGTACGCGGAGCGCCGCGACATGGCCCAGGAGCTGACGGCCCGCGCCCTGTCCTGCCTGTTCACGCTGAACGTACGGGAGTCCTGCACCCCCAACCGCGCGGACGCCCTCGGCCTGGAATCCCTCGTCGACGAAGGCGGCACCCTCTTCGTGGTGGGCGAGTCGATCGAGGACCCCAAGGCGAACCCGGGCGCGATGCCGCTGCTCACGGCGCTCGCCTCCAGCATGGTCGAGCGCGGCCGGGGCCTCGCAGAGCGCTCGCCCGCCGGACGCCTCGACCCGCCCCTGACGCTCGTACTCGACGACGTCGCGGCCGTCGCCCCGCTCCCCCAGCTGCCGGAGCTGCTCGCCGCCGGAGCCGACCAGGGCATGCCCACCCTGGCCCTGCTGCGCTCCCGCGAACAGGGCCGCGCCCGCTGGCCCCACGACGAACTGATCGGCTAGCCCACCGGCAGGCCCCGAGGCCTACGCCAGCACCATCTCGTACTCGAGCGCCGACGGATCCCCCGGCACCGACGCCGACCGGCCGCTGCGGGCGAAGCCGAAGCGCCGGTAGAAGGCCTCGGCCCGGCCGTTGCCCTCGTGCACGAAGAGCCGCACCCGCTCGACCCCGGCGCCGTCCGGCGCCCGCGCCCACTCCACCGCCGCGTCGAACAGCGCCTCGGTCAGCCCCGTGCCCCGGTGCTCGGGCCGTACGTACACGCCCACCAGATGCGCCTGCCGCACCTCGACGGCGTCCCCGAGCGCGCTCTGCGCCCCCGGCTCCTCCACGAGCACGGTCACCGACGCCACCCAGCCGCCGTCCGGGCCCTCCGCGATGAACTGCCGCAACGGCCCGCCCGGCGCCGCGTTCGTGGTCCGGTCCTGCCAGTAGGCGTCCGGCTTCGCGACGGCGTTCTCGTACGTCTCCAGGAAGGCGACCGAGGCCGCCGGATCCCGCAGGGCCAGGAGGCGCAACGCCCGGACCTGCCGCCATTCGTCGCCACGCACGGGGCGTATGAGGTGCTCCATACACCGATCCTAGGCAGCACCCCGGCTCGAAGCCCCCCGGTTTTCCCGCGGCGGTCCGGCGGGACCACCCGCCGTCGTACCCCGGTACTACTCGCCGCCCGAGCAGAGGCCCCCGGTCCGACGCGCACGGACCCGTGCCGCCGCGACCATCGACCCATGATTCGCGCACAAGGACTCACCAAACGCTACGGCGGCGGCGCCCGCGCCAAGACCGCCGTCGACCGCCTCAGCTTCGAGGTCCACCCCGGCACCGTCACCGGCTTCCTCGGCCCCAACGGCGCGGGCAAGTCCACCACCATGCGGATGCTCCTCGGCCTCGACGCCCCGACGAGCGGCCACTGCACCGTCGGCGGCCGCGCCTACGCCGCCCACAGCGCGCCCCTGACCGAGGTCGGCGCGCTCCTGGAGGCCCGCTCGCTGCACCCCGGCCGCTCCGCGTACCACCATCTGACGGCCCTCGCGCACACCCACGGAATCCCCCGCTCCCGCGTCGAGCACGTCCTCGCCACCACCGGCCTCACCGATGTCGCGGGCCGCCGGGTGAAGGGCTTCTCCCTCGGCATGGGCCAGCGCCTCGGCATCGCGGCGGCGCTCCTCGGCGACCCCGCGACACTCGTCCTGGACGAGCCGGTCAACGGCCTCGACCCCGAGGGCGTCCTGTGGATCCGCAACCTCCTCAAGGCGCAGGCCGCCGAGGGCCGCACGGTCCTCGTCTCCTCCCACCTCATGAGCGAGATGGCCGTGACCGCCGACCACCTGATCATCATCGGCCGGGGCCGGCTGCTCGCGGACACCACGGTCGAGAAGTTCGTCCGCGAGTCCGGCACCGGCTCCGTGAAGGTCGTCTCCCCCGCGGCGGCCCGCCTCGCCGAGCTGCTCGCGGGCCCCGGCGTCACCATCGGCGGCGACACCCCCGGCACCCTCGAAGTGCGCGGCACCGACGCCGAGCACATCGGCCGCACCGCAGCCGCCCACGCCATCCCGCTCTTCGAACTCACCCCGCACACCGCCTCTCTGGAGCAGGCCTTCATGGACCTGACCCACGACTCCGTCGAGTACGTGACCCCGGACGGCGCGCACCTGGAAGGAGCAGCGGCATGACCACGGCCGCCCCCACCCCGCACCGCGTCACCCCGCACCGCGTCACCCCGGCCCGCGTCCTGCGCTCCGAGTGGCACAAGCTGTGGACGCTGCGCACCACCTGGATCACCCTGCTCGCGGCGAGCGCCCTGGTCCTCGCGGTCGGCATCACCATGGGCAGCACGTACGACGGCGACGACTCCGAGATCGACACCGTCGTCCTCACCCTGTTCGGCACCCAGCTCTCCCAGATCTGCCTCGCCGTCCTCGGCATCCTGATCACCGCGGGCGAGTACTCGACGGGCATGATCCGCGCCTCCCTGACCGCCGTGCCGCGCAGGCTGCCCGTGCTGTGGTCCAAGGCCGCGGTCTTCACAGCGGTGGCGTTCACGCTGTCCTTCGTCACCAACGTCGTCACCTTCCTCACCGCCCAGATCTGGCTCGCGGACACCGACAAGGAGCTGACGCTCACCGACTCCGGCGTCCTCGGCGCCCTCGCGGGCAACGCGACGGGCATCACCCTGATGAGCCTGATCGCCCTGGGGCTCGGTGCGTTGCTGCGCTCGGTGCCCGGCGGCATCGGCGCGTTCGTCGGCGCCGTGCTCGTCCTGCCGGAGATCATCACGACGCTGCCGTTCGACGCCGTGGACGACGTCGTACGCTGCTTCCCCGCGCAGGCCGCCTCGTCGCTCGGCTCGATCACCCGCGTGGAGAACACGATCGCCCCGGGACCCGCCCTGTTCACCCTCGCCCTGTGGGCCCTCGCCGTCCTGACCGCGGCCTCGCTCCTCCTGAAGCGCCGCGACGTCTGACCCCCACCGCACCGCCCCACTCGGGGAACTCCTGTACGAGGATGAGTCCGTGGCCCACGTTCCGCACCCCCTCACCCAGTACGTCCAGCGCCTGGTCCAGCGGGTGCGCGCCGTCGACGAGCGCCGCCCGCTGGTCTGGGACCTGCTGGTGACCGGCTTCTTCGTGACGGCGGGCGGCATCGACTTCGCGGGCGGCGGCTGGCGCAACGTCGCGCACAACCAGGACGTCCCCGGCTGGCTCGTCCTCACGACGAGCCTCGGCCTGGCCCTTCCGCTGCTGTGGCGGCGCCGCCACCCGATGGCGGCCCTCGCCGTCATGGTGGCGTTCGGCACGCTCAACTCGGGCACCGGCGCGATGCTCCAGGTCTCCCTCGTGCAGCTCATCGTCCTGTTCAACATCGCGCTGCGGCTGCCGCTGCGGACGCTGGGCGGGGCGGGCGCGCTGATGCTGGTGCCGCTGCTCGTGGGGACAGTCCGCTACCCGAAGGGCAGTTGGGACCAGCAGATCGTGCCGCAGGTGTGGGCGTATACGCTCATCGCGCTCCTCGGCATCGCCGTGCGCTCGCGCCAGGACTACACCCAGGCCCTCGTGGAGCGCGCCCGGCAGCTGGAGGTCGAGCGCGACCAGCAGGCCCAGCTCGCCGCGGCCGCCGAACGCACCCGGATCGCCCGCGAGATGCACGACATCATCGGCCACAACCTGTCCGTCATCACGGGCCTCGCCGACGGCGGCAAGTACGCGGCCGCCAAGTCCCCCGAGCACGCCGCGAAGGCCCTCGACGCGATCGGCTCCACCAGCCGCCAGGCCCTCGCCGAGCTGCGCCGCCTCCTCGACGTCCTGCGCGACGACGCCCCGGAGGCCGCGGCCCTGGCGCCGCAGCCCGCGCTCACCGATCTGACCCGCCTCATCGACGGCGTACGGTCCGCGGGCCTGCCCGTCCGCACCACGGTCCGCGGCCGCCCCGACGCCCTGCCCCAGGGTCAGGAGCTCACGGTGTACCGCGTGGTGCAGGAGGCCCTGACGAACACCCTCAAGCACGGCGGCCCGGGCGCGACGGCGGCCGTCGAGCTCTCCTACGCCGACGACGGAGTGACGGTCACCGTCACCGACACGGGCCGAGCGGCCCCGCCGCCCTCGGCCTCGGCCCGCGACGGCCGCGGCCTCACCGGCATGCGGGAACGAACGGCCCTGTACGCGGGCACACTTGAGACCGGCCCGCGCCCCCTCCCGGCCACCGGCTGGGAGGTCCGCCTCCACCTGCCCGGGACCACCGCCCCTCCCCACGCCACCGCCCCGAAGGAAACCGCTCAGTGACCAGCGTCCTCATAGTCGACGACCAGCCCCTGCAACGCTTCGGCTTCCGCATGCTCCTGGAGAGCCAGGACGACATGACAGTGGCGGGCGAGGGCGGCAGCGGTGCCGACGCGGTCCGCATGGCCGCCGGCCTGCGCCCGGACGTCATCCTGATGGACATCCGCATGCCCGACATGGACGGCATCGAGGCCACCCGCCGCATCGTCGCGTCGGGCTCGTCCTCCCGCGTCCTCATCCTCACGACGTTCGACCTGGACGAGTACGCGTACGCGGGTCTGCGCGCGGGGGCCTCCGGCTTCCTCATCAAGGACGCGCTGCCGGAGGAGCTCCTGTCCGGCATCCGCGCGGTCGCCACCGGCGACGCGGTGGTGGCACCGCGCCTCACCCGCCGCCTCCTGGACGCCTTCGCGGACCAGCTGCCGACGAACGGCGAGAGCCCGGTCGACCCGGCCAGCCATCCACTGCTCGCCTCGCTGACGGACCGCGAACGCCAGATCCTCACGGTCATCGGCCAGGGCTGGACGAACACGGAGATCGCCGCGCGGCTGCACCTCGCCGAATCGACGGTGAAGACACATGTGGGCCGCATCCTCGCGAAGACGGGCGCACGCGACCGGGTGCAGGCGGTGATTCTGGCGTACGACACGAAGCTGGTACGCCCGGCCTGAATTGTCCGGCCCGAGTTGCCTGGCCTGGCTTTCCGGCCTGGCTTTCTGGCCCGGAACGCAGAAAACCCCCGTGCCCACTGGCACGGGGGTTTCCCTCACAATTTGTTCGGCGGCGTCCTACTCTCCCACAGGGTCCCCCCTGCAGTACCATCGGCGCTGTAAGGCTTAGCTTCCGGGTTCGGAATGTAACCGGGCGTTTCCCTCACGCTATGACCACCGAAACACTATGAAACTGTGAACTACCGCACCACACGCATTGAAGGTGTGGGGTTGTTCGTGGTTTCAGAACCAACACAGTGAACGCGAGCAACTGAGGACAAGCCCTCGGCCTATTAGTACCAGTCAACTCCACCCGTTACCAGGCTTCCATATCTGGCCTATCAACCCAGTCGTCTACTGGGAGCCTTACCCCATCAAGTGGGTGGGAGTCCTCATCTCGAAGCAGGCTTCCCGCTTAGATGCTTTCAGCGGTTATCCTTTCCGAACGTAGCCAACCAGCCATGCCCTTGGCAGGACAACTGGCACACCAGAGGTTCGTCCGTCCCGGTCCTCTCGTACTAGGGACAGCCCTTCTCAAGACTCCTGCGCGCACAGCGGATAGGGACCGAACTGTCTCACGACGTTCTAAACCCAGCTCGCGTACCGCTTTAATGGGCGAACAGCCCAACCCTTGGGACCGACTCCAGCCCCAGGATGCGACGAGCCGACATCGAGGTGCCAAACCATCCCGTCGATATGGACTCTTGGGGAAGATCAGCCTGTTATCCCCGGGGTACCTTTTATCCGTTGAGCGACGGCGCTTCCACAAGCCACCGCCGGATCACTAGTCCCGACTTTCGTCCCTGCTCGACCCGTCAGTCTCACAGTCAAGCTCCCTTGTGCACTTACACTCAACACCTGATTACCAACCAGGCTGAGGGAACCTTTGGGCGCCTCCGTTACCCTTTGGGAGGCAACCGCCCCAGTTAAACTACCCATCAGACACTGTCCCTGATCCGGATCACGGACCCAGGTTAGACATCCAGCACGACCAGAGTGGTATTTCAACGGCGACTCCACGAACACTGGCGTGCCCGCTTCACAGTCTCCCACCTATCCTACACAAGCCGAACCGAACACCAATATCAAACTGTAGTAAAGGTCCCGGGGTCTTTCCGTCCTGCTGCGCGAAACGAGCATCTTTACTCGTAGTGCAATTTCACCGGGCCTATGGTTGAGACAGTCGAGAAGTCGTTACGCCATTCGTGCAGGTCGGAACTTACCCGACAAGGAATTTCGCTACCTTAGGATGGTTATAGTTACCACCGCCGTTTACTGGCGCTTAAGTTCTCAGCTTCGCCCCACCGAAATGGAGCTAACCGGTCCCCTTAACGTTCCAGCACCGGGCAGGCGTCAGTCCGTATACATCGCCTTACGGCTTCGCACGGACCTGTGTTTTTAGTAAACAGTCGCTTCTCGCTGGTCTCTGCGGCCACCCCCAGCTCAGAGTGTAAAACTCGTCACCGGGTGTGGCCCCCCTTCTCCCGAAGTTACGGGGGCATTTTGCCGAGTTCCTTAACCATAGTTCACCCGAACGCCTCGGTATTCTCTACCTGACCACCTGAGTCGGTTTAGGGTACGGGCCGCCATGAAACTCGCTAGAGGCTTTTCTCGACAGCATAGGATCATCCACTTCACCACAATCGGCTCGGCATCAGGTCTCAGCCTCAATGTGTGACGGATTTGCCTATCACACGGCCTACACCCTTACCCCGGGACAACCACCGCCCGGGCTGGACTACCTTCCTGCGTCACCCCATCGCTTACCTACTACCACCTTGGGTCGGCGGCTCCACCACTTTCCTTTCCCCGAAGGGTCCGGAACGGCTTCACGGCCTTAGCATTAATGGGCTCGATACTGGGCGTTTCAAAGCGGGTACCGGAATATCAACCGGTTATCCATCGACTACGCCTGTCGGCCTCGCCTTAGGTCCCGACTTACCCTGGGCAGATCAGCTTGACCCAGGAACCCTTAGTCAATCGGCGCACACGTTTCTCACGTATGTATCGCTACTCATGCCTGCATTCTCACTCGTGAACCGTCCACCACTGCCTTCCGGCGCAGCTTCACCCGGCACACGACGCTCCCCTACCCATCACAGTCCCCGTTGGGGGTATGTACTGCAATGACACGACTTCGGCGGTACGCTTGAGCCCCGCTACATTGTCGGCGCGGAATCACTAGACCAGTGAGCTATTACGCACTCTTTCAAGGGTGGCTGCTTCTAAGCCAACCTCCTGGTTGTCTCTGCGACTCCACATCCTTTCCCACTTAGCGTACGCTTAGGGGCCTTAGTCGATGCTCTGGGCTGTTTCCCTCTCGACCATGGAGCTTATCCCCCACAGTCTCACTGCCGCGCTCTCACTTACCGGCATTCGGAGTTTGGCTAAGGTCAGTAACCCGGTAGGGCCCATCGCCTATCCAGTGCTCTACCTCCGGCAAGAAACACACGACGCTGCACCTAAATGCATTTCGGGGAGAACCAGCTATCACGGAGTTTGATTGGCCTTTCACCCCTAACCACAGGTCATCCCCCAGGTTTTCAACCCTGGTGGGTTCGGCCCTCCACGAAGTCTTACCTCCGCTTCAGCCTGCCCATGGCTAGATCACTCCGCTTCGGGTCTTGGGCGCGCTACTCATTCGCCCTATTCGGACTCGCTTTCGCTACGGCTTCCCCACACGGGTTAACCTCGCAACACACCGCAAACTCGCAGGCTCATTCTTCAAAAGGCACGCAGTCACGAGACACCAAGCAAGCTTGATGTCCGACGCTCCCACGGCTTGTAGGCACACGGTTTCAGGTACTATTTCACTCCGCTCCCGCGGTACTTTTCACCATTCCCTCACGGTACTATCCGCTATCGGTCACCAGGGAATATTTAGGCTTAACGGGTGGTCCCGCCAGATTCACACGGGATTTCTCGGGCCCCGTGCTACTTGGGTGTCTCTCAAACGAGCCGCTGACGTTTCGACTACGGGGGTCTTACCCTCTACGCCGGACCTTTCGCATGTCCTTCGCCTACATCAACGGTTTCTGACTCGTCTCACAGCCGGCAGACTGTGAAAGAGAGATCCCACAACCCCCCAAGCGCAACCCCTGCCGGGTCTCACACGCTTGAGGTTTGGCCTCATCCAGTTTCGCTCGCCACTACTCCCGGAATCACGGTTGTTTTCTCTTCCTGCGGGTACTGAGATGTTTCACTTCCCCGCGTTCCCTCCACACCGCCTATATATTCAGCGGTGGGTGACAGCCCATGACGACTGCCGGGTTTCCCCATTCGGAAACCCCCGGATCAAAGCCTGGTTGACGACTCCCCGGGGACTATCGTGGCCTCCCACGTCCTTCATCGGTTCCTGGTGCCAAGGCATCCACCGTGCGCCCTTAAAAACTTGGCCACAGATGCTCGCGTTCACTGTGCAGTTCTCAAACAACGACCAACCACCCGTCACAACCCACCAAAGCAGGCCTTTACCGGGGTCGGCATTGAGGTCGGGAACAAGTTCCGTACCCTCAGATACCCAACAGCGTGCCCGACACCCTCACCGCTTCCCTCCGCGTTCCACACTCCGAAGAGCAGTACTAGCAGGACAAGACGGCCGAGTGTGCCGAGTAGTCAACGTTCCACCCATGAGCAACCAGCATCGGACATTCGCCGATGTACTGGCCTCTGAACCGGGCAAGCCCGGCTTAGAAGTGCTCCTTAGAAAGGAGGTGATCCAGCCGCACCTTCCGGTACGGCTACCTTGTTACGACTTCGTCCCAATCGCCAGTCCCACCTTCGACAGCTCCCTCCCACAAGGGGTTGGGCCACCGGCTTCGGGTGTTACCGACTTTCGTGACGTGACGGGCGGTGTGTACAAGGCCCGGGAACGTATTCACCGCAGCAATGCTGATCTGCGATTACTAGCGACTCCGACTTCATGGGGTCGAGTTGCAGACCCCAATCCGAACTGAGACCGGCTTTTTGAGATTCGCTCCACCTCGCGGTATCGCAGCTCATTGTACCGGCCATTGTAGCACGTGTGCAGCCCAAGACATAAGGGGCATGATGACTTGACGTCGTCCCCACCTTCCTCCGAGTTGACCCCGGCGGTCTCCCGTGAGTCCCCAGCACCACAAGGGCCTGCTGGCAACACGGGACAAGGGTTGCGCTCGTTGCGGGACTTAACCCAACATCTCACGACACGAGCTGACGACAGCCATGCACCACCTGTACACCGACCACAAGGGGGCGACCATCTCTGGCCGTTTCCGGTGTATGTCAAGCCTTGGTAAGGTTCTTCGCGTTGCGTCGAATTAAGCCACATGCTCCGCCGCTTGTGCGGGCCCCCGTCAATTCCTTTGAGTTTTAGCCTTGCGGCCGTACTCCCCAGGCGGGGCACTTAATGCGTTAGCTGCGGCACGGACGACGTGGAATGTCGCCCACACCTAGTGCCCACCGTTTACGGCGTGGACTACCAGGGTATCTAATCCTGTTCGCTCCCCACGCTTTCGCTCCTCAGCGTCAGTATCGGCCCAGAGATCCGCCTTCGCCACCGGTGTTCCTCCTGATATCTGCGCATTTCACCGCTACACCAGGAATTCCGATCTCCCCTACCGAACTCTAGCCTGCCCGTATCGACTGCAGACCCGGGGTTAAGCCCCGGGCTTTCACAACCGACGTGACAAGCCGCCTACGAGCTCTTTACGCCCAATAATTCCGGACAACGCTCGCGCCCTACGTATTACCGCGGCTGCTGGCACGTAGTTAGCCGGCGCTTCTTCTGCAGGTACCGTCACTTTCGCTTCTTCCCTGCTGAAAGAGGTTTACAACCCGAAGGCCGTCATCCCTCACGCGGCGTCGCTGCATCAGGCTTTCGCCCATTGTGCAATATTCCCCACTGCTGCCTCCCGTAGGAGTCTGGGCCGTGTCTCAGTCCCAGTGTGGCCGGTCGCCCTCTCAGGCCGGCTACCCGTCGTCGCCTTGGTGAGCCATTACCTCACCAACTAGCTGATAGGCCGCGGGCTCATCCTGCACCGCCGGAGCTTTCCACACGGAGATCATGCGATCCCGTGTCATATCCGGTATTAGACCCCGTTTCCAGGGCTTGTCCCAGAGTGCAGGGCAGATTGCCCACGTGTTACTCACCCGTTCGCCACTAATCCACCCCGAAGGGCTTCATCGTTCGACTTGCATGTGTTAAGCACGCCGCCAGCGTTCGTCCTGAGCCAGGATCAAACTCTCCGTGAATGTGTACCCGTAATCGGGTGCAACACCACGAGAGCGGAACAACCAGGAGGAATAATCCCGGTCGTTCACAGCGTCCTCGCTGTGCGCCTCCCACTCAATGCGGGAGGACTTTTTCAAAGGAACCTCGCCACCGGACTGATGTCCGGCAGACGGGGCATCAACATATCTGGCGTTGACTTTTGGCACGCTGTTGAGTTCTCAAGGAACGGACGCTTCCTTTGTACTCACCCTCTCGGGCTTTCCTCCGGGCGCTTCCCTTCGGTATTTCGTGTTTCCGACTCTATCAGACTCTTTCCGGCTTCCCGGTCCGTTCCGACTTCCTCGGTGCTTTCCGGCCTTTCGGCCTTCCGGCGGTGTTGACTCTATCAGATCCTTTCGGGCCTGATTCCCAGTCAACCGGGTTTGTCTTCGCGGCTGTTGGGCCGTTCCGACGTCCCAAACTTTAGCGGATTCTCCCGGCGATTCATAATCGCGCCCTTGGAATTGAATTCGGACATGCCGAAATCAGTCCCGTGGGGAGGTCGTGCTGGTGTTTGGGTGCCGCGTGAGCGGCGAGAGTCGCTGTCGCAGAACCGTTACGGCCCCGCGACAACTCGAAGAACCTTACGGATCCGGCGAGGCGGTGTCAACCCCTGGATCCGTGAACATCAGTCGAGGTCGTTGAGGCGCCCGCCCGCGTCCGGCTGGGCGTGCTCCACGCGGCGCAGCAGCCGGGTCAGCACCTCGCCGAGGACGCCCCGCTCGGAGGCGGACAGGTCCTGGAGGAGGTCCTCCTCGAAGACCGTGGCCAGGCGCATCGCCTCCAGCCACTTCTCCCGGCCCTCGCCGGTGAGCTCCACGATCACGCGTACGCGGTTGGACTCGTCGCGCTCCCTGGTGACCAGGCCCTCGCTCACCATGCGGTCGATGCGGTGGGTCATGGCGGCGGGCGTGAGGCCGAGGCGCTTGGCCAGCTCGCCGGGGCCCATCCGGTAGGGCGCGCCGGAGAGGACCAGGGCCTTGAGGACCTCCCACTCGGCGTTGCTGATGCCGAGGGTCGCGGTCTGGCGGCCGTAGGCGACGTTCATCCGCCGGTTGAGGCGGCCCAGGGCCGAGACGATCTTCTCGACCTGGGGATCGAGGTCCTGGAACTCGCGCTGGTACGCGGCGATCTGCTCTTCGAGTGTCGGCTCTGAGGGGCCGGGGGTGTCACCCATGGGCGCAGTATGGCACGGCAGTGGTTGGCATCGAAGTCCTTCGGTGTGTATTGTTTAGATCCTAACTTTAGCTTCGAAGTCTTCACTCCTAAGGCAGGTGAAAGTGACCATGGCGATGGGCGCCGCGATGCGCCGGATCCACGTGGGCAACGCACTGAGCGCGTTCGGCCTCGGCTTTACCGTCCCCTTCCTGTACGTGTACGTGGCACAGGTCCGGGACCTCGGCGCCGTGACGGCGGGCCTCGTGCTCGCCGCCTTCGCGGTGGCCGCGCTCATCGTGCTGCCGTTCTCGGGCCGCGCCATCGACCGGCGCGGTCCGCTGCCCGTCCTCGTCGCCGCCCTGCTCACCGCCGCGGTCGGCGCGATGAGCCTCGGCCTGGCCAGCAGTGCTCCCCTGGTCCTGCTGTCCGCCGGTGCGCTCGGCGCGGGTCAGGCCGTCATGCAGCCCGCGCTCGCGACGATGATCGTCGAGTGCTCCACGCCGGACACCCGCACGCGCGCGTTCGCCACTCAGTTCTTCCTGCAGAACCTCGGCCTCGGCGTCGGCGGCCTCATCGGCGGCCAGCTCGTCAAGCACGAGCGGCCCAGTGACTTCACCCTGCTCTTCGCCATCGAGACCGTGATCTTCCTGGTGCTCGTCGGCGTCATGCTGACCGCGCGCCTGCCCCGCTCGCCGCGTATCGCGGACGCCGCGCCGCAGGCCCGGGGCAGCATGAAGGACGTCTTCCGCAACCCGGTGATGCTCCAGCTGTGCGTCCTCGGCTTCGTGCTGTTCTTCGCCTGCTACGGCCAGTTCGAGTCCGGCCTGTCCGCGTACGGCGTGGAGGCCGCGGGGATCTCGCCGTCGACGCTCGGCATCGCGCTCGCCGCCAACACCGGCGCGATCGTGATCGCCCAGTTCGCCGTCCTGCGGTTCGTCGAGCGCCGCAAGCGCTCGCAGGTGATCGCGGCCGTGGGCCTCATCTGGGCCGTGGCGTGGATCGCCGCGGGCTACGCGGGCGTCGGCCACGGCAGCCAGGCCATGGCCACCGCCGCCTTCATCTCGACGTACGCGCTCTTCGGGATCGGCGAGACCATGCTCGCGCCGACCGTGGCGCCGCTGGTCGCCGATCTGGCGCCGGAGTCGATGGTCGGCCGGTACAACTCGGCCTTCGCCCTGGTCAAGCAGCTCGCCCTGGCGGTCGGCCCGGCCGTGGGCGGCCCCATGGGCGCCACGCTGCACGCGCCGTACATCGTGACGTTCCTGCTCTTCTCGCTGGGCATCACGGTGCTCGCGCTGCGGCTCGGCAAGCACCTCACGCCGGCGCAGAACCACCCGTACGCCCAGAAGAGCCGGGTCGTCGCCCAGGGCGCACCGGAGGAAGCCGTGACCGCCCACTCCTAAGAGGCCGGTCGGGGAAATCGTCAGCTACGCGCGCGTGGGCATCGCCCACGCGCGCGTCGTCGTATCGGCCCCTAGGGCCGCGGCAGCGCGAACTCGCACCACACGGCCTTGCCGCCGCCCGGTGTGCGGCGCGAGCCCCAGTTCGAGGCGATCGTGGCGACGATCGCGATGCCGCGGCCCGACTCGTCCGCGGGCTCGGCGCGGCGGCGCCTGGGCAGGTGGTCGTCGCCGTCGGTGACCTCGATGATCAGTCGGCGGTCGGTGCGGCGCAGACGCAGGCGCATCGGCGGGGTGCCGTGCTGGAGGGAGTTCGCGACGAGCTCGCTGGCGGCCAGGACGCCCAGGTCGAGAAGGTCCGGCGGGAACCGCCAGCTGGCGAGGACGCCGGTGGCGAAGGCACGCGCGCGTGGGGCGGCCTCCACACCGCCAAGGAGCTCCAAGGCCGCGTTGCGGAACAGCTCCGCGTCCGCGCCGGTGCGGGCGGGCTGCTGGAGGACGAGGACCGCGACGTCGTCGTCGTGGTCGGCGGTGACCCCCAGGGCGCGGATCAGACGGTCGCAGACCACCTGGGGCGTGCCGGTGGCGCCGCCCAGGGCCCGCTCCAGGGAGGCGACGCCCTCGTCGATGTCCTCGCTGCGGCGCTCCACCAGGCCGTCCGTGTACAGCACGGCGGTGGAGCCGGGGCCGAGCGGCACGGAGCCGGAGGCGTGCAGCCAGCCGCCGGTGCCGAGCGGCGGGCCCGTGGGCTCGTCCGCGCGGTGGATCGTGCCGTTCTCGTCGCGGACGAGGATCGGCAGGTGGCCCGCCGACGCGTACGTCAGGCTGCCCTCGTTCGGATCGTGGACGGCGTACGCGCACGTGGCGATCTGGCTGGCGTCGATCTCCGCGGCGAGGCCGTCGAGGAGCTGCAGGACCTCGTGCGGCGGCAGGTCCAGACGGGCGTACGCGCGCACGGCCGTGCGGAGCTGGCCCATGACGGCGGCGGCGCGCACGCCGCGCCCCATGACGTCGCCGATGACCAGGGCGGTGCGGCCGCCGCCGAGCGTGATCACGTCGTACCAGTCGCCGCCGACCGCGGCCTCGGTGCCGCCGGGCTGGTACGTGGCGGCGATGCGCAGGTCGTCGGGCTGCTCCAACTCCTGGGGCAGCAGTGAGCGTTGCAGCGTCACCGCGGTCTCGCGCTGGCTGCGCTCGCTGGCGCGCAGGCGCTCGGCGGCGTCCGCGTGGTCGGTGACGTCGGCGGCGAAGACGAGGACCCCGCCGTCCTGGCCGCCCGTCGCGGGCCCGCCCAGGGGCAGCGACACCGGGGTGCACGTGAACGTGTACGAGCGGCCGCCGGGCACCTTGCGGGACTTGACCGTGCGCGGCTTGGAGCTGCGCAGCACCTGGTCCAGGAGCGGCAGGAGCCCGACCTCCTCCAGCTCGGGCAGCGCCTCGCGCGCGGGGGCGCCGGTGGGGCGGGGGCCGAACGCCGTGGCGTACGCGTCGTTGACGTACGCGATGCGGTGGTCGGGGCCGTGCACGAGCGCGACGAGGGCGGGGACGCTGTCGAGGACCTCGCGGGCGGGGAGTCCGTCGACGCCTCCGGGGCCGTCGGCGCTGTCGGTGGAGTGCTCCGCGGTGCGCTCGGCGCGGGCCGCGGGGACGGAGCTCTCGCCTCGCTGTGCCGGGGAGCCGCCGGTCTCGGTGCGCGCCGCGGCGCGGCGCTGTGTTCCGGGGAGCCGGGCGCTCCAGCGCGTGAAGTTCACTGCGGTAGGCCTCGTGGTGTCGCTTCTGGATCGGGCGGGGGTGTACGGCCGGGCGTTCGGCCGGTGGCGGTGCGGCGTGCGGCGCCGCCTCCCGGGAAGACACAGCATGGCGTGGAGCGGACCCTTGCTTCTCAGGTGCCCTCTTGTGGGCCCGCTCATGGTCACACGTCCAGTCTGGCCGACCGGACTGACATCCGTCAGACGCCGGTCCTGCCCGGGGAGTTCCGGCCGGAGGTGATCAGGACTCCTTCGGGCGCCGGCCTCCGGCCGCGAGTTCGAACTCCGCGCGCGGGTGTTCCAGTGACCCCAGGGAGACGATCTCGCGTTTGAACAGGCCGGACAGCGTCCATTCGGCGAGCACGCGGGACTTGCGGTTGACGGTGGGCACCCGGCTGAGGTGGTAGACGCGGTGCATGAACCAGGCAGGGTAGCCCTTCAGCTTGCGGCCGTAGACGTGCGCGACGCCTTTGTGCAGTCCCAGGGAGGCGACGGAGCCCACGTACTTGTGCCGGTACTCCTGGAGGGGCCGCTCGCGCACCGCGGCGGCGATGTTGTCGCCGAGGACCTTCGCCTGGCGCACGGCGTGCTGGGCGTTGGGCGCGCACTCGGTGCCCGGCTGTTCGGCGGTCACGTCCGGGACGGCGGCCGCGTCACCGGCGCCCCACGCGTGGGGGGCGCCGTCGACGGTCAGCTCGGCGGTGCACTTCAGCCGGCCGCGCTCGGTCAGCGGCAGGTCCGTGGCGGCGAGCAGCGGATTCGGCTTGACGCCCGCGGTCCACACGACCGTACGGGTGGGGAAGCGGGCGCCGTCGCTGAGGACGGCGACACGGTCCTCGCAGGAGTCGAGGCGGGTCTCCAGGCGTACGTCGATGTTGCGCCGGCGCAGCTCGCGGACCGTGTACTTGCCCATCTCCTCGCCGACCTCGGGCAGGATGCGGCCGGAGGCCTCGACGAGGATCCACTTCATGTCCTCGGCCTTGACGTTGTGGTAGTAGCGCGCCGCGTAGCGCGCCATGTCCTCCAGTTCGCCGAGCGCCTCCACACCGGCGTAGCCGCCGCCCACGAAGACGAAGGTCAGGGCGGCGTCGCGGACGGCGGGATCGCGCGTCGAGGAGGCGATGTCCATCTGCTCGATGACGTGGTTGCGCAGCCCGATGGCCTCTTCGACGGTCTTGAAGCCGATGCCGTAGTCGGCGAGGCCGGGCACGGGCAGGGTGCGCGAGATGGACCCGGGGGCGAGCACGATCTCGTCGTACGTGAGGTCGAGGGGGCCCGTGCCCTCCTCCTGGGTGGCGAGCGTCTTGAACGACGCGGTGCGCTTGGCGTGGTCGACCGCGGTGACCTCGCCGACGATCACGCGGCACCGGTCGAGGACGCGGCGCAGCGGGACGACGACGTGGCGCGGGGAGATCGAGCCGGCCGCGGCTTCGGGCAGGAAGGGCTGGTACGTCATATACGGATCGGGCGAGATCACCACGATCTCCACCTCGCCCCGCCTCAGCTCCGGCTTGAGTTTCCGCTGGAGGTGCAGCGCGGTGTACATCCCGACGTAGCCACCGCCGACAACGAGAATGCGCACAGGTTCCGTCACCATCCCATGACGCACCCGCACTTCTCGTTTGTCCACAGGCTCGGCAATTTGTATGACTGGAAGCCTCGGGTGGCGGCAGCCGCTCCGCTTGGCAGACCGGATGGAATGTGTGCAGGTCAGAGGGTGGTGGCCGGGTGGTGGCGGTGGGTGCAATCGGGTGGGAACCGGTGCGTACTCCGATCGGGGGGCACCCTGTGCGGAACCCACCTCTTCTGAATTGACTCTGGCTCAACTATGTTCGTGTGACGTCGGGGTGTCGGGGGATGCGCTCGTCGAGTCCGGTTTGCCGGGTTCGTGCGCAGCTCGCTCCTCACACGCCGGTCATCAATGGCGGGGAGTGTCTCCGGGGGGAGACGTCATTACCGGGGGAACGCATATGCACATTCAGGACTCTCACTGGACTTCCGCGACAGCGTCGGCACCCGCCGTCGCCTCGAGCGGAAACGGACGGGAAGTGGGGGACGTAGCGCGTACGACGCCGCTGCGCGTGGACGCGCAGCGGAATCTCGAGCACGTCCTGCGCGCGGCGCGCGAGGTCTTCGGCGAGCTGGGGTACGGCGCGCCGATGGAGGACGTGGCGCGGCGGGCCCGTGTCGGCGTCGGCACGGTCTACCGCCGCTTCCCGAGCAAGGACGTACTGGTGCGACGGATAGCCGAGGAGGAGACTTCCCGGCTGACCGAACAGGCCCGCGCGGCGCTCGGGCAGGAGGACGAACCGTGGTCGGCGCTCTCGCGCTTCCTGCGGACGTCCGTGGCCTCGGGCGCGGGGCGGCTGCTGCCGCCCCAGGTGCTGCGCGTGAGCGTGGACGAGGGCGAGGGAGCCGAAGTCGCCGACGCGGTCGACGGGCCCAGGGTGGCGGACGCCGCCGAGGTCCGGGTGCCGCAGCAGCGACAGGTGCCGCCGACGCTCTCGCCGGAGCTGCGGCTCGTGGAGCAGCGGCCCGCGCCGGCCCGGGAGAGCGACGACGCAGGTGCCGCGGCGCTGCTCGACGTGGTCGGACGGCTCGTGGAGCGGGCCAGGGCGGCAGGTGAGCTGCGCGCGGACGTGACGGTGTCCGACGTGCTGCTCGTGATAGCGACGGCGGCGCCTTCGCTGCCGGATGCCGCACAGCAGGCGGCGGCCTCGTCGCGGCTGCTCGACATCCTCCTCGAGGGGCTCAGGTCGCGGCCTTCGTAAACACCCGTTCGGGCCCTCAGGGGCCAGGGATGCTCAACTGCCCCCAGACCCTGGGTAGTTGAGCATTCCCCGAATGGGTGAACGATAGTGCTCGGTTCCGGTAACTCGCCCCGGACGGGTGGTTGCTCGTCGTCCCTATTCGACGGGGCGCGGCCGTGTGGCACTCTTTCCCGGTGTCCGGGTCTGAGTGTGCATGCGGAGGCTTTCCGCGATGAGTGTTGACGGACGGGACGAGCCCGGCTCCACCGGTGGCGAGTCGGGCGGACTGCCCTCCCGGCAGGTTCCGAGCCAGGGCGGCCCCGGCGGCAGCGGTGGCGGCGGGGGCACGAGCGGCTCCGCGTCCGGCGCCGGTTCCGGCGCGGCCGCACCCGACCCCAGCGTGCCGCTCCAGCGCGGCAGCGGCTCGGCCGGCGCATCGGGCACGGAAGCCGGGACGCCCGGCACCCGCGGCGGCGACGCCCCGCCGCCGGACGCCGACCTGATCGCCCGGATGCGGGCGGGCGAGGACTCCGCGTACGAGGAGCTGTACCGCAGGCACGCCGAAGCGGTGCGCCGCTATGCCCGCACCTGCTGCCGGGACGCACACACCGCGGACGACCTCACGGCCGAGGTGTTCGCGCGGATGCTCCAGGCCGTGCGGTCCGGTTCCGGGCCCGAGCACGCGGTGCGCGCCTATCTGCTGACCACGGTGCGGCGCGTCGCGGCGGGGTGGACGAAGTCGGCGAAGCGGGAGCAACTGGTCGACGACTTCGCGGTCTTCGCCGCCCAGGCGGCCCGGGGCTCCGAAGTGTCGGACGACGAAACGTTGGACCTGGGCGCGGACGTGCGGGCCATGCACGAGGCCGAGCAGTCGCTCGCCATGCAGGCCTTCCGCAGCCTGCCCGAGCGCTGGCAGGCGGTCCTGTGGCACACGGAGGTCGAGGACGAGTCGCCGAGCGACGTCGCCACGCTCTTCGGTCTGGACGCCAACGGCACGCGCGTGCTGGCCAGCCGCGCCCGCGAAGGCCTCAAGCAGGCCTATCTCCAGGCCCATGTGAGCGCCACGCTCACCGAGAGCGAGGAGTGCGCGCGCTACGCCGACCGGCTCGGCGCCTACGCCCGCGGCGGTCTGCGCACGCGCGCCGAGCGGGGCCTGCGCAAGCACCTGGAGGAGTGCGCCAACTGCCGTCTCGCGGCGGGCCAGATCAAGGAAGTCGCCAGCGGCATCCCGGCGGTCGTGCCGGTGGCCGTCATCGGCTGGTTCGGCGCCGCCGGGTACGGCAAGGTGGCCGCCCTCATCGGGGGCGGCGTCGCGGGCGCGGGCGCGGCGGGTGCCGCGGGCGCGGCCGCGGGCGGCGGCTCGGGCGGCGCCGGGGCCGCCGGTGGCGGTGCCGCGGCCGAGGGCCTCGGCACCCCGGCGAAGGTCGGCATCGTGGCGGGCGTCGTCGCGGCCGGGGTGGCCGTGGCGGTCGCGCTCGCCGGTGGCCCGGACAAGGACGACCCGCCGCAGGCGAAGCCGAAGCCGACCGCGTCCGCCCAGCCGCCCGTGATCCCGCGCAATCCGCCGCCCTCGAAGCCGCTGCCGAAGCCGCCTCCGCCGCCCGCGCCCCCGGCGAAGCCCGCTCCTCCGCCGAAGGCCGAGCCGACGCCCGAGCCCAAGCCGAAGCCGCCGCCGAAGCCCGCGCCCAAGCCGTCGCCGAAGCCGAAGCCTCCGCCGCCGAAGCCCGCGCCGAAGCCGCCCCCGCCGCCGCGGCCGACCCCGCCCAGGCCCACGCCGACCCCCACCCCGACACCGCCGCCCGCGCCGGTCGTCTACCAGTGGAACGAGCTGGAGTACGGCCTCACCGGCGACGGCACCAAGCCGGAGATGCGGCTCGGCGAGAGCAGCTGGGTGTGGCAGCGCTGGGGCATGTCCATCGCGGACAAGCGGTACGGCCACGGCGTGACCGTGCACGGCACCTCCTCCGTCACCATCGACCTCAACCGCAAGTGCACCTCGTACGAGGCGCTCGTCGGTGTCGACGACATGACGATGCGGCTCGGCCAGGTGCGGTTCTCCGTGTACGCCGACGGGGTGCGCCTGTGGCGGTCGCAGCTGGTCAAGGGCGGGGATCAGGCCGTGCCCGTACGGGTCGATCTGACCGGCCGCAAGACGATCCGTCTGGTGGTCGAGCCGCATACGCACTTCGACTCGGTGGCCCTCGCGGACTGGGCGCAGTCCCGCCTCCGCTGCACCTGAGGGCGGCGGCACCGGGCGGCTCGCGCGCCGGTCAGTGCGGCGGGGCCAGCTCCGCCAGGACCTCGTCGACGGTCAGCGCGTCGCCCGCCGCACGCTCCCGCTCGTACGCCCGCGGGCCCAGGGCCTCGCGGGCCTCGGCCTCGACGCGCTCGGCCTGGGCGCGGTCCGGCGCGGGGCGCTCGTGGCTGCCGCGCCAGCGCGTGGCGAGGGCGAGCAGCCGGACCGCTCGGACGTGGTCGCCGAGGCGCAGGAACAGCACGGCACCGGCATCCACCAGGCTCGCCGTGACGGGCTCCGAGCAGCGGTGGTACAGCGCCGCGCGCAGCACATCGGCGAGCACGGCGAGCCCGGCTCCAGGACCCGACTCGGCGGCGGTGATCCGGGCCTCCGCATGGCCGAGGCCCGCCGCGAACTGCGGCGGCATGGTGCCGCGCTCCCCTTCGGCGCGGGCCGCGTCGCACAGGGCGCGCGCCCGCGCCGCGTCACCGTCGTCGATCGCCAGGTAGGCGCGCATCAGGGAGACGAAGGCACGGGACTCCATGAGCCCGAACCGGTCGGCCTCGGCGCTCGCCTCGTCCAGGCCCTTGAGGGCCCGTTCGCGGTCGCCGTCGCGGTAGGCGATCTCGGCGAGACGAGCGAGCAGGAAGGGGGTCTCCGCGTGCGCCCCCACCTCGTCCGCGAGGCGCAGCGCCTCTTCGTACTCCCCGCGCGCGTCCGCGTGGTGGCCGCGGACCATGGCGGCCTCCCCCGCCGCGCTGCTCACCTGCGCGCGCAGCCAGCGGTCGCCGACCCGCCTGGTCAGCTCGCGCAGTTCGAGGAGGTCCTCGTCGACTCCGGCGAGGTGGCCGGGGCGGTCGATGACCGTGTGCACCCGGAACATCAGGGTGATCGCGACCTCCCAGTCGCCGCCGAAGCGGCGGCAGTTGGCGACCGCGGCGTCCAGGGACGGCACCACGTTCTGCGGTTCGTCGAGGAAGTACATCGTGAACGGCCAGAGCAGCCCCGGGAAGCGGCCGCTCGCGGGCAGGGGCCGGGCCAGGACGTCCCGGACCCGGAAGATGTACTGCCGGGCTTGGTCGTCGGCGAGCACCTCCGAGGGCCGCGCCTCCACCGTCAGGAACAGGTGCAGCATCCGCAGGCCCATGCGGGACCAGTACAGCGGGTGGTCCTCGTCCGCGAGGTCGGCTTCGAACCCGGCGGCCCCCGCGGCGAGCGGCGAGGCGCCGGGCGGCGGCTCTGCGGCGCCCGCCGCGCGCTCCCGGTCCAGGATGTGGCCGATCCAGTCCGCGCCCTCCGTGCGGTAGTTGCGCAGCCACCAGAACCAGCCCATGCCGAGGGCCAGGGCGGTGGCCCGCTCCTCGTCGCGGTGCTCGACGGCGCGGTGCATGGCCGCGCGGATGTTGTCGAGCTCGGTCTCCAGGCGGCGGATCCACGGCAGCTGCTCGGCGGAGCGCAGCAGCGGCTCGGCGCGCTCCACGAGCGCGCGGACGTACGCCCCGTGGCGGTCCTCGGCGGCGGCGCGCAGGGCGGGGGTCTCGGCGGCGCGCTCGGTCGCGTACTCGTGGATGGTCTCCAGCATGCGGTAGCGCATGTCGGGGCCGTCGGGGCCGACGCCGGGGGTGGCGACGACGAGGGACTTGTCGACGAGGGCGCCGATGAGGTCGGCGGCGGGTCCTGTGCACACGGCCTCCGCGGCCTCCAGGTCCCAGCCGCCCGCGAAGACGGACACCTCGCGCAGGACCGTGCGCTCGGCGTCGTCCAGGAGGTCCCAGGACCAGTCGACGACCGCCCGCAGGGTCTGCTGGCGGGGCAGCACCGTGCGGGAACCGCTGGTGAGCAGGCGGAAGCGGTCGTCGAGGCGGTCGGCGATCTGCCGGGGCGTGAGCAGGCGGAGGCGGGCGGCGGCCAGCTCGATGGCGAGGGGCAGGCCGTCGAGGCGACGGCAGATCTCGTCGACTGCCTCGGCGTCGGCGGTGGCGTCGAAGCCGGGGCGCACGGCCGCGGCCCGCTCGGCGAACAGGCGGTGTGCCGGGTGCGGCGGCAGCGGCTCCACGGGGCGCACGGACTCGCCCGGCACGCCCAGCGGTTCGCGGCTGGTGGCGACGATGGTGAGGCCCGGGCAGTGGGTGAGGAGGGTCTCGGCCAGCTCGGCGGCGGCGCCGATGACGTGCTCGCAGTTGTCAAGGAGCAGGAGCAGGCTGCGCGGGGCGCAGTACTCGACGAGCAGGGCGACGGGGTCGTCCTGCGGGGCGGTCAGCTCGCTCGTGATCAGCACGGTCTCGCGCAGGCCGAGCGCGCTGACGACGGCACCGGGGACCGCCTCCGGCCGGTCGAGCGGGGCGAGCTCGGCCAGCCATGCGCTGGGATGCCCGGCGGCGGCTTCCTCGGCGAGGCGGGTCTTGCCGGAGCCGCCCGGTCCGGTGAGTGTGACCAGTCGGGCCCTCCGCATGTCCGAACGGATGGCGACGAGTTCGGGTTCCCGGCCGACGAAAGAGGTCAAACGGGGACGGATGTTCCCCTTCCGCTCGGCGGGGTGGTGCCGTGCCCGCCCGGCGTGCCCGCCTCGCGAAGCGTCCGCTTGCGGGGCGTCTGGCCGCGGGGCACGCCCCTCTCCCGGTGCGGCCTCCCCCGGCGGCCCGGAACCCGCGAGCAACTCCGCGTGCAGCGCCCGCAGTTCCGGCCCCGGGTCGGCGCCGAGCCCGTCGGCGAGGGTGCGGCGCGCGCGCTCGTACGCGGCGAGCGCGTCCGCGCCCCGGCCCGCGTCGCGCAGCGCGCGGATCAGCAGGGCGTGCAGCGCCTCGTCGTACGGCTGGGTGATGGTCAGTTCCCGCAACTCCGGTACGACGTCCGCGGCCCGGCCGAGCAGCAGGTCCGCCTCGATCCGCGCGCGGGCGGCCTCCGCGCGCCGGGCCTCCGGGCGGGTCGCCGCCGTGCGGTCGGGCAGGTCGGCGAGCGCGGGCCCGTGCCACAGGGCGAGCGCCTCGCGCAGGGTGCGGGCGGCGGCCTCGTGCTCGCCCCGGTCCAGGGCGGCGGTGCCCGCGCGGGCCAGGCGTTCGAAGCGGTGGAGGTCGACGTCGTCGGGGGCGGCGGTGAGGCGGTAGCCGCCGGGCTCCGAGGCGATGGCGTCCTTGCCGAGGGCCCTGCGGAGGCGGCCCACGAGGGCCTGGAGCGCGGCCGGGGCGTCCGCGGGCGGGGCGTCCGCCCAGACGTCGTCGACGAGGGCGTCGACGGGGGTGGTGCGGCCCGCGCGGGCGGCCAGGGCCGCGAGGAGCGCGCGCAGGCGGGGGCCGCCCACCGGGACGGGGGCTCCCTGATCGTCGTACGCCTCCGTGGCGCCCAGGACTCGATACCGCACGGGGTCATTCTGGCTCGTCGGGGGCGCGAGTGCCGTCGCGTTTTCCGGGGGGCCTCGCGGGGCGCCCCAGGCCCGCCCCTTCCCGCTCCGGGGGAAAGGGCTCGGTGCGGGCCCGTCCTGAAGGTCACACCTAGTGCGGCAGCGAGTGCGGTGTCCGGGCCCCTCCCAGAGCGCCCTGCTGCGGGACCACCGTCCCGGTGGGAACGGCCCGTTGGCGGGCGGGCGTTCCGGTCCAGCAGGTGCCCCGGCGGGACAGCAGCCGGCGCAGCCACACCTCCGTGGCGACCAGGTCGGCGAGGCCGTCGAGCGGCACCCGTTCGCCCTCGGCGGCCGACCGCAGCGCCTTGCGGACGACCCTGGCCTCGACGAGGCCCGCCTGCGCGAGCAGGGGCGTGTCGAAGAGGGCGACCAGGCCGTCCACCGCGGTGCGGAGGCCGGTGCGGGCCGCCGCCGCGTTCGAGGCGTGGGACGGGGCGCCCCAGCCGGGCGGGAGTTCGCTGACGCCCGCGCCTTCGAGCACCGTGCGCAGGATCTGGGCCCGTGCCCCGGGGCGTACCCGTACGGACTCCGGGAGGGCCCGGCAGGCGCGGACGACCTGGTTGTCCAGGAACGGCGCGTGCAGGCGCTGGAAGCGGACCTCCGCCGCCTGCTCCAGGACGCGCAGGTCGGCCGCGTGCCGGAAGAGGGCGGCCCGCGCGCGGAACTCGCCGGGGCGCTGCCCGGGGCCGGGCCCGGGGCGGGTCGTCGTCTCCTGGAGACGAACCGATACTTCTGCGAGGGCCTCACCGGTCAGCCAGCGCGCGGCCGGCCCGGGTCTGGCCCACGCGAGGGCGGCGAGCGAGGCCCCCACGGCACCGCCCGGCTCCTCGAAGTGCCGGTGCAGCAGACGGTCGGCGAGGGCCTCGACCCCCGCGCGGTGTGCCGTACGGGCGAGGCGGCGGGCGGCGCCGTACACGCGCGCGGGGACCATGACGGAGCCCTCGGCCTTGGCGAGGGCGGTCACCGGGCGCACCAGGTGGCGTCGCTTGCGGTCCATCAGGAGGTCGGCGAGGCGCGCCGGATGGGCGTCGAGCACCTGCCGGGCGCCGTAGCCGGTGAAGTGGTCCGCGCTGCCCGACGCGAGGCGGGCGCGGTGGCGCTGGGCGGCGACGAGCACGCCGCTGGGCTCGTCGGTCAGCGGCCCTTCCAGATCGGCGTACGGGAGTGTCTCCTCGCCCCCGGTGACGACGACGTGGTGAAGGCGGGGGTTGGCGGCGATGGTGCCCGCGCGCTCCAGCTCGGCCTCGCGGCCGCCCGTGGCGAGGTCGTTGAAGGTGACGGCGACGAGCCGCTCGCCCGCGCCGGTGCCGTGGCCGAGGACCGTGCCCGGCATCCCGGGCAGGCCCGCGGCGAGCAGGGCGAGGGTGCCGGAGGCGGGGCCGCCGGAGAGGTCGGCGCCGATGCCGGGCACCGGCATGCCGCGGGCGGCGCGCCGCTCGGCGGGGCCCATGCCGGGGACGGGGCCGGGGTCGATGTCGGTGCCGGGGACGTGCCGCGGGGCCCGGAGGCGGGCGCGGACGGCCTCGACGAGGGCGTCCCGGACGCCGGCCACCGCGCTGGCCTCGTCGGTCGGCGGGGCCGCGACGGCGAGCGACGCGACGGGTTCGTACCCGGCGACTTCGCGCGCGCCCGCGCGGAGGATGAGGGCATGCCCCGGGGGCACGCGCCGCACGCCCTGGTACGGCGTCGAGTCGTGCAGCGCCTCCGGGACGTCGGGGGCGGCGAGCAGCGCCGCGAGGTGGCCGATGTCCAGGTGGGCCTCGATGAGGTCGGCCAGCGGCAGGGCGGCGGTCGCGTACGCCGTGCCGCCCGCCCACGGGGTGTAGAACACGGGCCGGGCGCCCGCCAGATCGCCCGCGATCATCACGCGGCGCCCGACCCGGACGACCGCGGTGTAGCTGCCGGGCCACGCGGTCAGGTGCCGCAGCGCGCCGCCGCGGGCGGCGAACAGGCTGGCCCTCAGCTCCTCGTCGCTCGCCCCGCAGGTGCCGAGCACGGCGATGCGGGTCTCGTCGTCGGCCTGGACGGTGCGCACCTCGTCGGGGCGCCAGTCACCGACCGCCCACAGGGGATCGGGGTCGCCCCACAGGAGCTGGGACCCCACGGGGTGGACGGTCTCGCCGTCGTCCCCCGAGGCACCCGCCGTGCCGGGGGCTGCCGAGGGCCTCGCGGTGGTACTGCTCCACCCCACCAACCACCGCATCGCCGCCTCCACAGCCTGTGGGCAATCCAGTGCACCCCTGGAACCGGGGGACTGGGGACCCATGCTGCCACGAAGGAGGCGCGCAAGAGGGGCTACGACGGCGCCCGTACCGGCGCGAACACGCCCCGGGCGATCTATGGTTGAGGCCGCAACGACATCAACACCGGGACGTAGGGCGGCCGGAGAGCGGGCAGGCGGGGGCGATTTTCGGCCAAATCAGCCATGGCCGAACACGCCCCCCAGGGCCGTTCCGGCCAACGCACAGCCCGGGAGGCGGTGTTCGCCTCCCGGACCGGTCCGCCGCCCGCGGGGATGGAGGCGGCGGTGTCCCCCAGCCCGCTGACTCCAGCGCAGCGGGCCGACCCACGCGTCATCCATGGAAACGCTCCCCCGTTGGCCGTAGAAGAGCGCACGCACAGGCGCACGGCCACACACCCGGAGCACGCCGGGACGGTGCCGCACGCCCGTACGGACAACAATCTCGCCATACGGAACTACGCCTCTTAACGCTTGGGATTCATCGAACTACGCTGGGTGTGCTGTTGTTTTCGCGGAGGCATATACCTGGGGGCTCGGCCACGTGCTCTTGCGGCCGGGGATCGGGAAACGGCGCGTGACACGCCGTTCGCACCGACGCCCCCCGGTAGCCGCCCCCGGGGGGAAGACAGCACGAATGCCGCGCGGTCACGCCACTGCCCGGCAGCCGTCTGTGTCCGAGGGGTGGCGCATGTCCAGGGAGCAACGCGGGCCGAACGAAAAGCTCGGCACCGTTCTCGCCCTCGCGGGAATCAGCAACGCGGGCCTCGCCCGCAGGGTCAACGACCTCGGCGCGCAACGCGGGTTGACGCTCAGGTACGACAAGACCTCGGTGGCCCGCTGGGTGTCCAAGGGCATGGTGCCGCAGGGCGCCGCGCCGCACCTCATCGCCGCCGCCATCGGCCAGAAGCTCGGCCGCCCCGTGCCCCTGCACGAGATCGGCCTCGCCGACGCGGACCCGGCGCCCGAAGTGGGCCTCGCCTTCCCGCGCGACGTCGGCGCCGCGGTGAAGTCGGCGACCGAGCTGTACCGCCTCGACCTCGCGGGCCGCCGCACGGGCGGCGGCATCTGGCAGTCCCTGGCCGGCTCCTTCGCCGTCAGCGCGTACGCCACGCCCGCGTCCCGCTGGCTCATAACCCCGGCCGACAGCTCCGTCGCCCGCGACGTCAGCCGCGAGGGGCCGCGCGACGCGGCCAAGGCCGACGACGGCGGCGCGCCGATGAAGGTCGGCCACAGCGACGTTCTGAAACTGCGCGAGGCCGCCGAGGACGCGCGGCGCTGGGACTCCAAGTACGGCGGCGGCGACTGGCGCTCGTCGATGGTCCCGGAGTGCCTGCGCGTCGAGGCGGCGCCGCTGCTCCTCGGCTCGTACTCGGACGAGGTGGGCCGCGCCCTGTTCGGCGCGACCGCCGAGCTGACCCGGCTCGCCGGGTGGATGGCGTTCGACACCGGCCAGCAGGAGGCCGCCCAGCGGTACTACATCCAGGCGCTGCGCCTCGCCCGCGCCGCCGCCGACGTGCCGCTCGGGGGGTACGTCCTCGCGTCGATGTCCCTCCAGGCGACCTACCGGGGCTTCGGCGACGAGGGGGTCGACCTCGCGCAGGCCGCCCTGGAGCGCAACCGCGGGCTCGCCACCGCCCGGACCATGAGCTTCTTCCGGCTCGTCGAGGCCCGCGCCCACGCGCGCGCCCACGACGCCCAGGCCGCGGGCGCGGCCCTGCGGGCCGCCGAGGGCTGGCTGGAGCGGGCCCGCGACGGCGACCACGACCCCTCCTGGCTCGGCTTCTACGGCTACGACCGCTTCGCCGCGGACGCCGCCGAGTGCTACCGCGACCTGAAGGCGCCCCGCCAGGTCCGGCGCTTCACGGAGCAGGCCCTGTCCCGGCCCACCGAGGAGTTCGTCCGCTCCCACGGCCTGCGGCTCGTCGTCTCCGCCGTCGCCGAGCTGGAGTCCGGGAACCTGGACGCGGCCTGCGAGCAGGGCGTACGGGCGGTGGAGGTCGCCGGACGCATCTCCTCCGCGCGCACCACGGAGTACGTGAAGGACCTGCTGCACCGCCTGGAGCCCTACGGCGACGAGCCCCGTGTGGTGGAGCTGCGGGAGCGGGCGCGCCCCTTGCTGGTCGCCCCGGCGTGAGCGGCGCCACGGGGCCTTCGCACCACCGGTGCCCAGGACCACGTTTAACGGCGTTGTCAGTGGTGCAGGGCACTATCGGGGTGGGAGGTGCAGAGCGATGGGTCGGGGTGCCGTGGCGTATGACTGTGACGTGCTCGTCGTCGGGGGCGGGATCGTCGGGCTCTCGGTCGCCCATGCCCTCACCCGTGCCGCGCCCGGCACCCGGGTGACCGTCCTGGAGAAGGAGGCGGGCCCCGCCCGGCACCAGACCGGGCGGAACAGCGGCGTGATCCACAGCGGGATCTACTACCGCCCCGGCTCCCTGAAGGCGCGCTTCGCCGTCCGCGGCGCCGCCGAGATGGTCAAGTTCTGCGCCGAGTACGGCATCGCGCACGAGGTCACCGGCAAGCTCATCGTCGCCACCGACCGCGCCGAGCTGCCACGCCTGCACTCCCTCGTCCAGCGCGGCCGGGAGAACGGCATCCCGGTCCGCGAGCTCGGCCCCGCCCAGATCGCGGAGTACGAACCGGACGTGCGCGGCATCGCCGCCATCCACGTCGGCACCACCGGGATCTGCGACTACGGCGCGGTCGCCGAGCACCTCGCCCACGCCTCGGGCGCCGAGGTGCGGTACGACGCGGAGATCGTCCACGTCGACCGCCGCCCCGGCCTCGGCGTCGCCGTGCGCACCGCGCGCGGGGACGTCCTGCGCGGCAAGGTCCTGGTCAACTGCGCCGGGCTGCACTGCGACCGGATCGCCCGCATGACCGGCGACGAGCCCGACATGCGGATCGTGCCCTTCCGGGGGGAGTACTTCACCCTCGCCCGGCCCGAGCTCGTGCGCGGGCTCGTGTATCCCGTGCCCGACCCGGCCTTCCCCTTCCTCGGCGTGCACCTCACGCGCGGCGTCGACGGCGGCGTCCACGTCGGACCGAACGCGGTGCCCGCACTGGCCCGCGAGGGGTACGACTGGTCGGTGGTGCGCCCCCGCGAGCTGGCCGCGACGCTCGCCTGGCCGGGCTCCTGGCAGATCGCCCGGCGCCACTGGCGGTACGGGGCGGGGGAGCTGCGCCGCTCGCTGTCCAAGGAGGCGTTCACCGAGGCCGTGCGGCGGCTGCTGCCCGGCGTGCGCGCGGACGACCTGGTGCCCGCGGCGGCGGGCGTGCGCGCCCAGGCCGTGCTGCGGGACGGCACGCTCGTCGACGACTTCCTGATCAAGGAGGGAGCCCGGGCCGTGCACGTGCTGAACGCGCCCTCGCCCGCGGCCACCGCCTCGCTGCCCATCGGCCGGGAGGTCGCCCGCCGGGTGCTCGCCACGCTCGGCTGACCCGCGGACCGGGGGCGGGGCGGCTCGGGAGGCCCCGCCGGTGCCGGGCGCACTAAAATCGGGGCACTGTGTCTGAGAACTCCCGCCCGAAGGGCGCCCCCCGCTTCCCCGAAGGTCCCGTGCCCGACCCCTCCGGGGGCCGGTTCGAGCGGCGGATCCGCAGCTTCACGCCGCGCCGCAGCCGGGTCACCACCGCGCAGGGCGACGCCCTGCAGCGGCTGTGGCCCAAGTGGGGCTTCGACATCGACGGGGCGAAGGTGCTCGACCTCGGGGAGCTGTTCGGCTCCGACGCCCCCGTCGTCCTGGAGATCGGCTTCGGCATGGGCGAGGCCACCGCGCAGATGGCCGCCGCCGACCCGGACACGAACATCCTCGCCGTGGACGTGCACACCCCCGGCCAGGGCAACCTGCTCAATCTCGCGGAGCGGAACGGCCTGTCCAACATCCGGGTGGCCAACGGCGACGCCGTGATCCTGCTCCGGGAGATGCTGGCCCCGGAGAGCCTGGACGGCGCGCGCGTGTACTTCCCCGACCCCTGGCCCAAGGCCCGCCACAACAAGCGGCGCCTGATCCAGCCGGAGTTCCTGACGCTGCTCGCGCCCCGCCTCAAGCCCGGCGCGGTCCTGCACTGCGCCACGGACTGGGAGCCGTACGCGGAGCACATGCTTGAGGTGCTCGGCGCGCACCCCGACTTCGAGAACACCCGGGCGGACGGCGGGTACGCGCCGCGTCCCGACTTCCGGCCGCTCACCCGCTTCGAGGGCCAGGGCCTGCGGAAGGGGCACGTGGTGAACGACCTGCTGTTCCGCCGGGCCGCCACGCTCGCCCAAGGCTGAGGCGCTCCGCGAGCCGCGCGGCCCGAGGCACCGTCGCGGGCCGCCCCAACCCTCGTTAGGGTCGATCCGTGGCCACCAGCCCCGCACTCCCGAGCCACCCGACGCCGCCCGGCGGGCCCGCCGGGTGCGCCGGAGCACCCGGACCCCGGCATCCGCACTGGTGGCAGCGCGGAGCCATCCGGGCCACGGGGCTCGTCATCCTCCTCGCGCTCTCCGGCCTGGTGATCCTCGCCCTGGTGCGCGAGCAGACCGGCACCGAGGGCTTCCTGGTGGGGCTCGGCCTCGCCACGCTCCCCGTTCCCCTGCTGATCGCCGCGTTCCGCTGGCTGGACCGGGTGGCGCCGGGCCCCTGGCGGAACCTGCTGTTCGCCTTCTCCTGGGGAGCCTGCGCGGCCGCGCTCATCGCCATCGTGGCGAACAGCTTCGCGACCCGCTGGATAGCCACCGCGACGGCCGACCCGACCAGCGCGGACACCCTCGGCGCGACCGTCATAGCCCCCGTCGTCGAGGAGACGGCGAAGGCCGCGGCCGTGCTGCTCGTCTTCCTGTTCCGCAGAGCCGACTTCACCGGGGTCGTCGACGGGTTCGTGATAGCGGGCGTCACCGCCACCGGCTTCGCGTTCACCGAGAACATCCTCTACCTCGGCAACGCCTTCGGCACCGACCAGCTCAGCGGCGAGAGCGGTCTCGCCTCGGTGACCGCCGCGACCTTCTTCGTGCGCGTTGTCATGTCACCGTTCGCGCATCCGCTCTTCACGGTGCTCACCGGCATCGGCTTCGGCACCGCCGCCGTGACCGCCGAGCACCGCACCGCACGGCGGACGCTGCTGCCCTGTGCCGGGCTGCTCCTCGCGATGGGCCTGCACGCCTTCTGGAACGGCTCCGCGGGCTTCGGCGAGTACGGCTTCTTCGTCGTGTACGCGGCCTTCATGCTGCCGGTCTTCGGCCTTCTCACCTGGCTGGCCGTCTGGCTGCGCCAGCGCGAGCTGCGCCTGGTGCGCGATGAGCTGCCCGTGTACGTGGCCGCCGGCTGGTTCACCGCGCCCGAGCCCCACGCGCTCGGCTCCATGCCCGCCCGCACCCTCGCCCGCGACTACGCGGCCTTCCACCTGGGCAAGCCCGCGGGCCGCACCGTCGTCGAGTACGAGACGTGCGCGACCTTGCTCGCGCTGCTGCGGCACCGGGCCCGCCACGGCCGGTCCTGCGCCGACTTCGTCGCGCGCGAGCGGGAGCTCCTGGAGGCGCTGTGGGAGCGCAGGGCCGTCGCGGCGCCCGCGCTCGGGTACGCGGCGCGGGCGACGGCCCCGGTCCTGGTGCCGCTGCCGCACGCCGCGTACGGGCCCGTCGGGGCGTACGGCCCGGTGCTTCCCCCCTGCCACAACCCCTATCGGCCCTGACGTCAGGCCGAGGCCGCCGTGAGCGCCGCGAGCTCCGCCCCGGTCAGCTCCAGGTCGGCCACCGCGAGGAGCGCCGGGAGCTGCTCGAGGGTGCGGGCCGATGCGATCGGCGCCGCCACGGTCGGCCGGGCGGCGAGCCAGGCGAGGGCGACCGTGGCGACCTCGGCGTCGTGTGCCTTCGCCACCTCGTCGAGGGCGGCCAGGACGCGGCGGCCGCGCTCGGTGGCCAGGTACTCGCCCGCCTTCTCCGCGCGGGCGCTCTCGACCTCGGTGCCGGGGCGGTACTTGCCGGTCAGGAAGCCGGAGGCGAGCCCGAAGTACGGGACGGCGGCGAGCCCGGAGCGCGACGCGATCTCCTGGAGCGGGCCCTCGTAGGTGTCGCGCGAGACGAGGTTGTAGTGCGGCTGGAGCGCCACGTACCGCACGAGGCCCTCGCGGTCGGAGAAGTCCAGGGACTCCTGGAGGCGTTCGGCGGTGATGTTCGACGCGGCGATCGCGCGCACCTTGCCGGACCGCACCAGCTCGTCGAGGGCGGTGATGAACTCCTCGACGGGCACGGACGGGTCGTCGTAGTGCGTGTAGTACAGGTCGATGTAGTCGGTGCCGAGGCGGCGCAGCGACTCCTCGGCCGCGGCCTTGATGGTGCTCGCGGACAGGCCCTTGTACTCGGGCAGCGCGCCGACCTTGGTGGCGACCACGACGTCGTCCCGGTTGCCGCGCGCGGCCATCCACTGCCCGAGGACGGTCTCGGACTCGCCGCCCTTGTTGCCGGGCACCCAGAACGTGTAGGCGTCGGCGGTGTCTATGAAGTTGCCGCCCGCGGCGGCGTAGGCATCGAGGACGGCGAAGGACTGGTCCCGGTCGGCGGTCCAGCCGAAGACGTTGCCGCCGAGGGCGAGCGGGAAGACTTCGAGGTCGGACGAGCCCAGAGGGCGAAGAATGGTCATACGGAGGCCAACATCCTTACGGAGTTGGGAATTCCGGCAGGAGACGGCTGTTTTCGGCTGAAAGACATGACCGGCGGCCCTGGCGTCGGGGGGTCGTCGCCAGGGCCGCCGGAGTTCAGCGGGATCAGGGAGTCAGGCCCTTGCCCCGCAGCCAGGACAGCGGGTCGATGGCCCCGCCGCCGCTGGTCCTGACCTCCAGGTGGAGGTGTACGCCGGTGACGTTGCCCGTGCCGCCCATGCGGCCGATGACGTCGCCCGTGCTGACCTTCTGGCCCACGCTGACGGAGAGCGAGGACTGGTGGCAGTACCAGATCTCGGTGCCGTCATCGAGCTTCAGGACCGTGCGGTAGCCGTAGGCGCCCGCCCAGCCCGCCTCCGTGATGGTGCCGGAGTGGACGGCCTTGAGCGGGGAGCCGCTCGATCCCGCGAAGTCGAGGCCGGTGTGCTGGCCGGAGGACCACATGGAGCCGGAGTCGCCGAAGTGGGAGGTGAGGACGTACGAGGAGGCGGGCAGCGTGTAGCTCTTGGCGAGCTTCGCGAGGCGCTCGGCCTCGCGCTTCTTGCGGGCCGCCTCCTCCTTCTCGCGCTTCTCCTCGGCGGCCTTCGCCTTGGCCTCGGCTGCCGCCTTGCCCTGCTGGCTCCTGGCGGTCGCGGCGGCCTTCGTGACGGCCGCGTCCTCGGCCTGCCTGCGCTGCGCGTCGTCCGCCTGGTGGCGCTGGTTCTCGGCCTGCTGGAGGATGCGGGCCCGCAGGGCCTCGCCCGCGTCCGTGGTGCCCCGCTCGGCGTCGACGCCGGTGACACCGGCGGAGCTGAGCGGCGCCGCGGCCGCGGCGGTGGCCGGTTCCGCGGTGTCGTCGCCGTCGATCAGGGAGCCGACGCCGGGCAGCGAGTCCGCGACGGACGCCATGTCCGGCAGGGAGATGGAGACGGGCGGCTTGCCGCCCTGCGCGGTGGCGATGCCACCCGCGCCGACCGCGGCGATGACGCCGACGCCGAGGACGGTGGAGCTGCGGGCGAGGCCGCCGCCGCCCTTCTTGTGGATGCGGTGCTTGCCGCGCACGGGGCGGACGGTGTCCGCGGTGGGGTTCCACTCCTCCCAGGAAGCCGGGGGCTCCTGGGCGGCGTAACCGGCGTACCCGGCGGGCGCGGAGGCCGCGGAGGTCGCGGAGGGATCGAAGTACTCGGAGTGCGCGGCGTACGCGGTGGATCCGCCGGGGCCGTCACCGCCGTCGGCACCCTCGATGAGACCGTCGTTCGGTATGCAGAGCGCTTCTGGGGCAGGCCGGTTGGACGCCACGGGGGCGCACTCCTTTCCTTCCTTCTCGCCTACCGGGTTAGCTGACGGGTTCGGAGCAGGAAGGTCTCCTACGGCCGCTTCTCGGGTACGGCGGATACGGGTCCGCGTACGTGAAAGGCGTCCGATTCACCCCAATGTGGTGGTTCCCCGGCTCCCTTGCGGGATTAGGCGCGTGCGCGCGGAGCCGCCGGGTGTGACGGCTGGGACGACCGCGCTGCGTTATCGAACGTTAATAGACAGCGGGTCGGTATTCCAAGCTGTTCGGGTTGATCGTTAACGCTTACGCCACGAACACAACGGGACATCAGCGTGGGGAACGGGGCGAGTTGAGCGCGCGCCATGACGCTGCGCAGCCGGATCGATCTTCGCCTGCGGGTGACGGGTCGTCAGTCGCGCTGCACTGGGGCTCCATTCAGTCACTGGGCGTGACGGGGCGGCGTACGGCGAGAAGCGCCATGTCGTCGTTGGCGCCGCCGCCGGTGTGGTCGAGGACCTCGGCGACGAGGGTGGACAGGAGCGCGTCGGGGGCGTCCGCGCCCGAGAAGACGCGGCCGCCGAGCCGGATCGCGGGGTCGTAGAAGACGCCCCGCGCGTCCCGGGCCTCGCTGAGCCCGTCGGTGTAGAGCAGCAGCGTGGAGCCCGGCGGGAAGTCGGTCTCGTCCGCGCGGTCGGGCCATGCGCCGAGGTCGCCCATGCCCAGCGGCAGGGCGGGTTCGGCGGGCGAGAGCACGCACAGGCGCCCGTCGGCGCGCAGCAGGAGCGGCTCGGGGTGGCCGCGGTTGACGAGCCGTACGGTCCCGTCGCCGCGCGGGATCTCCGCGAGGACCGCCGTGGTGAACCCTTCGAAGGCGTCGAGCCCGTCACGCCGCGTGCCCTCGCGCGCGAGCGCCCGCTCCAGGCGCTGCGCCACGGCCTCCAGGGTGGCCTCCTGCTCGGCCGCCTCGCGGAAGGCGCCGATGACGACGGCGACGGCGGCCACCGCGCCCATGCCCTTGCCGCGTACGTCGCCGACGACGAGCCGGACGCCGTGCGGGGTGTCCTGCACCGCGTACAGGTCGCCGCCGATGAAGGCGCCCGCCTGCGCGGCCTCGTACCGGGCGGCGACGTCGAGACCGCCGATGCGCGGGTCCGGCTGCGGAAGCACGGCCCGCTGCGCGGCCTCGGCGATGGAGCGCGCGGAGGCGAGGCGGACGTCGCCGCGGCGGACGACGCGGTTGATGACGACGGCGAGGGCGCCGACGGTGAGCATGGTGACGAAGGAGGTGACGACCTGGACGTCCACGCCCGAGTGGTTGTCGATGCGCAGGGCGAGCACGGCCACGCAGGACACGGCGGCCGTCGCCACGGTGGTGGCGAGCGAGTAGAACGGGGCCGCGATCAGGGGCGCGGCGGCGAACAGCGGGGACGCGGTGAACTGGGGCGGCGTGAGCGCGTCGAAGACGACCCCGACCACGAGCAGGAGCGGGGGCAGCACCCGGGCGAGGGCCCGCTCACGGGGGAGGCCGGGACCCTCAGCGGACATGGCGCTCCTTCGGCCCGGCACCGGCACGGAGGCCCCCGCCGCCCCCGGCGCCGAGGCCCCCACCGCCCGAAGCAACCACCGTTCCACTCCCGCCGCAGACCCGCCGCATCGGCCCAAGGCTTCCCGCGTTGGGGCCCCGGGGCGACCCGGCGTGCTCCGAGTGGGTGACCCGGCGGGCAGCGCGCGCCCTGGCGCGGGGCGGTGGCGCGGGCGGCGCGCGCCCCCGGACCCCTGGGGAATGCCGAAGGCCCGGAATCCATTCGGATTCCGGGCCTTCGGTTTCAGTAGCGGGGACAGGATTTGAACCTGCGACCTCTGGGTTATGAGCCCAGCGAGCTACCGAGCTGCTCCACCCCGCGTCGGTGAACCCAACAGTACGCCATCAGGGGCACCGAACGCGAACTGGTTCCCGAGACGCCTCCGCGCGCCTCATGTGTTCTCCGCGTGCGTCAGCGTCTCCCACGCCACGAAGAGGTCGTCGGTGCCCTCCGGGCGCCGCTCCAGGGTGAGCTTCCGGGTGTGCGGCAGCTCCATGCCGAGGCGCCCGCGCAGATGGTTCAGGCCGACCTCCGTGTCGGGCCCGAGGTCGCGCTGGAGCCTGCCGCCGCACAGCCAGCCGGGCGCGGTGGCGCCGAGCTGGTAGCCGGAGTGGAACTCGAACGCGGCCCGCAGCCGGTCCTTGACCTCGCCGTACAGGTCGACGCCCTGGTGCCAGGCGGTCTCTGCGATGTGGGCGGTGGCGGCGAGGGAGTACCCGGCGTGCTTGAAGTTGCGGCAGGTCTCCTGCGCGAGCCCGTCCGCGAACCGCCGCTGCCCGAACCAGTACCGGCTCAGCTCGTCCGCCGTGTCGAGCTCGCTGCCCTTGGGCGCCACGGGCAGCGCCCCGTCGGACTTCAGATAGAAGTACGCGGGCACGCGGCCGCGGAAGTGGCGCACCGCCTCCTCGAAGGCCGCGTGGTCGTCGAGGAAGACCGCCATGCCGATGACGGCGTCGGCCATGACCAGGTCCCAGTTGCCGTTGGACTCGACCGAGCCGGCCACGACCTGGGGCAGATAGGCGTTGCGGAGCATCCGCTCGAAGCGCAGCAGGTCGCCGTCGGCCCAGCCGTCGTACGTGTAGCGCACGGCCTCGGCCGCGCGGGCCCAGGAGGTGGCGGCCCAGGCGGTCTGGAGCCCAGCGTTGGCCTCCGTGTGCCGGGTGACCACGCGGGCCCAGGCGTCCATGATCCCGGTGGCCTTCACGGCGTGGGCGCGGTCGCCGGTGATGTTGTAGAGCAGCGCCTGGGTGTACGCGGCCAGGGCGTCCTCGCGCTCCTCCACGCAGCCCCGGCCCGGCTCGTCGCCCGGCGGACAGGCGACCACGGCGTACGGCTTGGGGCGGTAGTCGGCGGCCGCGTACTTGCTGGCGCGCAGTTGCTCGTACGCCTTGAGCCAGGGCTGCTCGCGGGCCGCGACGTGGGCGCGCACCCGGTCGAGCTGGGCCTTGCTGACGAGCACGCCCGGGTGGGTGAAGGGCAGATCGGCTCTGCGGGCCGGGCCGGTGGCCGCGTCACCGGGCTCGTCGGAGCCGCCGCAGGCGGGGGCGGTGAGGGCGAGGAGCAGGGCGACCACCGCCACGCGGATGCGGCGGCCGCGTATGCCCGCGCGGGGCCCGAGGGACCGGGCCCCTGGTTGTGCCTGAGCCGCCATGCCGCACCTCCGGATCACGTTCACTGGCAGCGTGCCGCGGGGGCGGCGGGGGCGCAGGATTTGATGGGCCGGTCGTGGGGCGCAGGGGCCCTCGCCCCGGGTGGGCGGCCGCGGGGGCTGTGACCGTCGTCACCAGGATCTTTCGCCTTCCGTGTCATCCGGATGCGGCTCGGCAGGCGTAAGCACGGTGAGACCAAGGAGATCCGGGAGCGATCAGTTGACCGTCGAGGAGTTCGAGGAGTTCTACGCGCAAGCGGCCGCGCGGCTGACAGGTCAGCTGTACGTGATGCTCGGTGACCTGCACGAGGCGCAGGACGTCGTGCAGGAGGCGTTCGTCAAGGGCTGGAGCCGCCGGGCGCGGCTCGACCGCGACGGCCGCCCCGAGGCGTGGATCCGCACCGTCGCCTGGCGGCTCGCGGTGAGCCGGTGGCGCGGCCTGCGCCGCTCGGCGTCGGCCTGGCAGCGCAGCGGCGCGCCGCCGCACGCCGAGGGTCCTGGCCCCGAGTCGGTCGCCCTGGTCGAGGCGTTGCGCGAACTGCCGCCGCAGCAGCGCCGGACGCTCGCCCTGCACTACATGTGCGACCTCACCGTCGAGCAGATCGCGGGGGAGACAGGCCTTTCCCCCGGCACGGTCAAGACCCATCTGTCCCGCGGCCGTGCCGCGCTCGCCCTCCGTCTGACAGACCCGCGTACCGAGGAGGCCCACGGTGTCTGAACCGCACGACCCCTTGCGCTCGCTGTTCCAGGAGGCCGCCGACGCCGGCCGCTCCCGTGCGGACGTGCCGCCCGTCTCCGCCGTCGTCCGGCGCGGCCGCCGGGCCCACCGCGTCTTCGTCACGGCGGTCGCCGTCGCCGCGAGCCTGGTCGTCGCGGGCGCGGGCGCGCTGGCGCTTTCGTACAGCTCCGAGCCGACGCCGCCCGCCACCGTCCCCTCGGGCCCGCAGTCGCCGTCGCCCCCGCTGTCGCCCTCCCCTTCTCCGTCGCCCCCGCCGACCGACTCCGGCTCGCCGCCCCCGCCGAGCGCGAGCTTCCCGCCCACGGAGACCTCGGGTACGGAGACGCAGCTGGGCGAAGCGGAGAGGAGTGCGCCGCCCACGTATCCGCCGGAGAGCACGGGGACGCTGGGCACGGCCCTGACCCCACGGGGCTAACGCCCCGGACCCGTTACCCGCCCACCGCCGCCCCGCACTCCCCGATCCCACCCACCGCCCCGCTCGCACGCACGCAGTGCGCCACGCGGCGCCCCCGCGCGCCCCAAAACGTCCCCGACCACCCACGGAGGCACCCGTCTTGTCCGTTTCCTCGCCGCCCCGGCCCCGGGCGGTCGCCTCCGCTCCCCGGCGGCGCGGCGCCCCGCGGCGCGCCCGGTGGCACGTCCGGTGGCGCGTCCTCGGCAAGGAGGACGCGGACGTCCTCTTCCTCTACGTCCTCACGCGCGCGGGCCTGTGGACGACGGCGTACGGCGCCACCTGGCTGTTCCCGCCCGACTCCCGCACCCACCACGCCGCGTCCCCGCTGTCCGCCTGGCAGCAGTGGGACTGGTGGCACTACCTGCGCATAGCCCAGGAGGGCTACTTCCCCGGCGACCTGCGCCCCGGGATGGAGGGCTGGGACAACCGGGAGGCCTTCTTCCCGGGCTTCCCGTTCACCCTGCGCGCCGTCCACGCCGTCGTACCGGACTGGGCGGCGGCGGGGCTGCTCGTCTCCTTCGTGGCCGGGGCGGTCGCGGTCCTGGCCCTGGCCCGCATCGCCCGCGACCACGTCCCCCATCCGGACGCGGGCCGCCGGGCCGTCCTGTTCTTCCTCCTGTCGCCGTGCGCGGTCTTCCTCGCGGCGGGCTACACCGAGGCGCTTTTCCTCGCCTTCGCCCTGCCCGCGTGGCTGGCAGCGCGGCGCCGCGCCTGGCCGCTCGCGGCGACGCTCGCCGCGCTCGCGACCACGGTCCGGGTGAGCGGCCTGTTTCTCGCCGCCGCCCTCGCGGTCCACTTCCTGACCACGGTCCGCGCCCACCGCGACGGCCGCGCCCTGCCCTGGCTGCTCCTTCCCGCGCTGCCGCCGCTGGCGTACAGCTGGTACCTCAAGTCCCGTACCGGCGACTGGATGGCGTGGAAGCACGCCGAGGAGCGCGGCTGGTACCGCGACTTCCACACGCCGTGGGAGGCCTGGCGCAACACCTGGGAAGCGGCCTTCCACCACACCACGTCCACCGGCTACGCCATCGAGTTCCAGGCCGAGTTGCTCGCCATGGTCCTCGGCCTGGTGCTCACCGGCTTCCTCCTCTTCCGCCGCCGCTGGGCGGAGGCGGCGTACACGGGCCTGGCCCTCGTGGCCCTCGGCACGTCGTACTGGTACATGTCCCTCCCGCGCGCCACCCTCCTGTGGTGGCCGCTGTGGATCGTCCTCGCCTCCTGGAGCCTGCGCGCACCGCGCGTCCGTACGGCGTACGTCTGTCTGGTGGCGCCCCTCATGACCCTCTGCGCGCTGACGTTCCTGACGGGCCGCTGGGCGGGCTGAACGCTCCGCCGGTTCCGCGGCGCCGACCCACCGTGGATCGTCCGCGGGAGCGCCGTGGCCGTTCGCGCAGCGGACCTCGCCCGGCTTTCTCAGCGCGCCTGAGAGGATCGGGGCCACAGCGGTATCCGACCGAGAGACCGAAGGGTGAGCCCATGCTCGTACTGCTCATCGTGCTGCTCGTACTGGTGCTCGCGGGCTTCGGCGCGGTCGTCTGGACGGTACGCGGCAACGCACCGCGCGGCGTCCGCGCCGCGGCCCGGCTGACCTCAGCGGCGGGCGAGGCCGCGGACCGCTACCAGAAGAAGGCCCGGAAGAACGGCCGGAGCGGCGAGAGCTAGAGCCTGGGCGACTGAGCCCGGCCCGGCCCCCAGGTCATGAGGGCGCCCCGCCGAGGGCCGCGGCGAGCAGGGCGCGCAGGTGATCCGCCTCCGGAAGCAGCGCGGCCTCGATCCGGTCGTTGGAGTACCCGGCCAGGGTGAGTTCCTGGATGCGCCGGAACAGCAGCCGGTCCGCCGCGGCGATCAGGGCGGCGGCGGCGCGGGGCGCGATGGCCGGTGCGGGATCGGACGTCGCGCCGGTCGGCGTCGCGTCGGTCGGCGCCGCGTCGGCCAGCGCCGCGTCGGCCAGCGCCGCGGCGAGCGCCTCCTCCCGCTGCTCGTGCAGTTCGCGCAGCCGGGCGCTGAGCGTGGGGCT
Source organism: Streptomyces spectabilis (assembly GCF_008704795.1). Lineage (NCBI taxonomy): Bacteria > Bacillati > Actinomycetota > Actinomycetes > Kitasatosporales > Streptomycetaceae > Streptomyces > Streptomyces spectabilis. The sequence goes on from NZ_CP023690.1 coordinate 4,757,809, forward strand.
GTCGGCGACCATGCGGGCGAACGCGGGGCCGGTGAAGCCGACGACGGGGCTGTGCTCGAGCAGCGCCGCGCGGAACGTCCTCCTCAGGGCGGCGAGCGGCTCCTCCCCGGGCTCGCGCCCGGCGACGACCGAGGCCAGGCCCTGGGTGAACGCCTCGTGGTGGTCGAGGGCCAGGTCTTCCTTGCGCGGGAAGTAGTTGGTGACCGTCTTCTTGGCGACGCGGGCCGCTGCCGCGATCTCGGTGATCGTCGTCTGCTCGAAGCCCTGCTCGATGAAGAGCCTCGTGGCGCAGTCGGAGATCAGCTGCCTGGTCTCCTGCTTCTTGGACTCGCGGAGCCCCATCTCATTAGCCATGGAGCAATCTTACCCTCGTAGCAAAAATATGCTTGACCTTTGATCGAGCTCGGCCTAAAGTTACGTCCGTCGCAAAGTTCTCCCCGGAGAACGGATCGACACGCGAACCTCTGCACTCGAACCTCTGCACGCGAACCTCAGGAGCCCCCTTGCGCGTCACCACCTCCACCCTGTCCCTCACCGTCGCCGACGTGGACGCCTCCCTCGACTTCTTCCGCACCCACCTCGGCTACCAGGTCGCCATGGCCGCCGACGGCTTCGCGTCCCTGACCCGCGACGACGCCGCCGCCGACATCGTGCTGCTGCGCCGCGGCACCGAGGTCCTCCCGCCCGAGCAGCGCGACCAGCGGGCCACGGGCCTGATCCTCGCGCTCACCGTCACCGGCATCGAGGCCGAGGAGCGGCGGCTTCGCGAGGCGGGCGCCCCGATCACCATGCCGCTGCGCGAAGAGCCCTGGGGCGAGCGGCTGTTCCAGCTGACCGACCCGAACGGGATCGTCGTCCAGTTCGTCGAATGGGCCGCCGCCGAGGAGCCCGCCGCCGGGTCCGACGAGCCAGAGGAGCCCGCCCTGCGCGTGATCAGCCCCACCGAGGACGACGTCACCGCGTCCCCGAACGCCCGCATGACCGGCCTGGCCGCCCCCAGCCGGGGCGCCGCGGAACTCAGCACCTGGACCGTCGCGATGGAGGCGGGCCGGACCGGCCCCGAGCACGCCGTCAGCCGCGAACAGGTCTGGACGGTGACCGCGGGCGCCCTCGACGTCACCTGCGCGGGCCGCACCGAGAAGGTCACGGCCGGGCAGACCTTCGTGCTCCCGCCGGACGTGGTCCGCCAGGTCCACGCGCCGCAGACCGCCGAGGCGCACGTCGCGATGCGTGCGGACGGCGTAGCCTCCGTGCCCGGCACCGAGGGCACCCGTCCCCTGCCCTGGGCCCAGTAAGCACTCCCCAGGCTCCTCCCCCGCCCCCTTCCCTCGTGCCCACGTGCCCTCGTGACGGAGACGACTTGACCCTGCGCATCACCGCCCTGGCCGACCCCGAGGAGACCGCCTCCGGCCGCCGCCTGGCCTGGCTGGCCTCCGACCCCGACGGCGACCCCGTCGGCCGCGCCTCCCTGCGCCTGTTCACCAAGGAGGGCCAGCGCCACCTCGCCGAACTGGACATCCAGGTCCAGCCGTCCGGCCGGCGCCGTCAGGCGGGCTCCCTGCTGCTCGACGCGGCCCTCGCCGCCGCCCGCGAGGACGGCCGCCGCAGCGTCGTCGCCCAGGCCGATGCCGACTCCCCCGGCGCCGCCTTCCTGACCGCGCGGGACTTCCGCCCGGCGCTGGCCCTGACCTACGCCCGGCTGCCGCTCGCCGCCGTCGACCTCGCCGCGCTCACCGAGGTCGCCGAAGCACCCCACGCCGACTACCGCCTGACGGCCTGGGAGGGCACGGTGCCCGACGCACTCGCCGCCACCTTCGTCGCCTCGCGCCGGGCCATGGACGACATGCCGATGGGCACCGTCGACCACGGCACGGTGCTCTGGGACCTCGACCGGGTACGGGCGGCGGCAGCGGCCGTCGCCGCGCGCGGCGACCTCCTGCACACCGTGGCGGCCGTCGACCGGTCGGACGGCTCCGTCGTCGGCTTCACCGAACTCGTGATCCCCGGCAGCGGAACGGGCGACGCCCAGCACTACGGCACCGCGGTCCTGCCCGAGCACCGCGGCCACGGCCTCGCCCGCCGCATGAAGGCCGCCTCGATCCTCCGGGCCCGCACACACCACCCCCGGCTCGACGGCCTGCTCACCGATACCGCCGACAACAACCCGCACATGCGGCGCGTCAACGACGAACTCGGCTACGTGCCCACGCACACCGCCCACGAGTACCAACGCGCCCTGTAGCACCCGCCGAAGAACGACGAAGCGCCCGAGCCCACCGAAGTGAACCCGGGCGCCGCGCAACAGCTCGGAGGGGCTTCCCTCGCCCGCTCCCGGTAGACCGTGTGGGACTCGAACCCACAACCAATGGATTAAAAGTCCACTGCTCTGCCAATTGAGCTAACGGTCCTCGCCGACGCGATGTCGGCGCACCCATGAGCATAGCCCGCCCGGCCCCGCAGTCCGATCGGGTATCGGCGGCGCGGCCGTGGCAGTTGCTCGATCCGCGTGCCGACCGCGTACAGAGCGCGTACAGACGACAGCGGGCACATCCGGAGATGTGCCCGCTGTCGTTGGTCATCGGCTATCGGCTACCGGCTGTGCGCCGGGCCGGTGTGTCAGCCGTTGCGCTTCCAGCGCGGCTTTTCGTCGCGGCGGCCGAAGGAGCCGCCGGAGCGGTGGTCGTCACGACGGTTGTACGACGGACGGTCGTGGCCGCCGGAGCGGTAGCCGCCGCCGGCGGGGCGGTCGTCGCGGCGGTCGCGGTTGAACGGACGGTCGCTGCCCCGGTGGCCGGACGGACGGTCGTCACGGCGCTGGAAGCCGCCACGGTCGTCGCGGCGCTCGAAGGGACGGCCACCGCGGTCGTCACGACGCTCGAAGGAGCGGCCGCCACGGTCGTCACGGCGGTCGCGGTCGAAGGAGCGGCCGCCGCGGTCGTCACGACGGTCATCGCGACGCTGGAAGCCACCACGGTCACCACGGTCGTCACGACGCTGGAAGTTGCCGCGGTCGTCACGACGGTCACGGTCGAAGGAGCGGCCACCGCGGTCGTCACGACGCTCGAAGGAACGGCCGCCACGGTCGTCACGACGGTCGTCACGACGCTGGAAGCCACCACGGTCACCACGGTCGTCACGACGCTGGAAGTTGCCGCGGTCGTCACGACGGTCACGGTCGAAGGAGCGGCCACCGCGGTCGTCGCGGGACGGGCGACGGTCGTACGACGGGCGGTCGCCCTCGGCGCGCTCGGCCTGCGGCTGGTCCGTCTGCTCCGGCAGGGCGACCGGCTCGGCCTCGGCCGAGGCCGTCTCGGCGACGGTCTCCGCGGCGGCAGCGGCGAGCGCCTCCGCCGGGTCCTCGCCCCGCTCGCGCGCGGCCCGCGCGGTGAGGCGGTCGGCCTCCTCGCGCAGCTCGGCGGCGCGGCGCTGGGCGCGCTCCAGCTCCTTGGTCAGGCCCTGCACATCGCGCTCGGCCTGGCTCGCGGCCTGGCTGGCGGAGTCGGCCTGCACCTCGGTCATGGAGCGGGCGCCGGTGATCTCGGCGACCTCCGGGTCGAAGGCGCCGCCGCCGTTGATGACGTGGCGCGAGGCGTCGACGCCCGCGTCCTCCATCAGCCGGAAGATCTGGCGGCGCTGGTGCGGCAGGGAGAGGGACACGACCGTGCCGGAGCGGCCCGCGCGGGCGGTGCGGCCCGAGCGGTGCAGGTAGTCCTTGTGGTCGCCGGCCGGGTCCACGTTCAGGACCAGGTCGATGCCGTCGACGTGGATGCCGCGGGCGGCGACGTCGGTGGCGACGAGCGCGTTGACGTAACCGTCCTTGAAGTCGGCGAGGGTGCGGGTGCGCGCGCCCTGCGTCATGCCGCCGTGCAGCGCGTCGGCCTTCACACCGGCGTCGCGCAGCTGCTCGGCGATGCGGTCGGCGCCCAGCTGGGTGCGGACGAAGATGATGGTGCGGCCCTTGCGCGCGGCGATGGCGGCCGTGACCGGCGCCTTGTCGCGGGGCTTCACGATCAGGATGTGGTGCGTCATCGTCGTGACGTTGCCCTGGGCGCTGTCGACCTCGTGCGTCACCGGGTTGGTCAGGTAGCGCTTGACCAGGGTGGAGATCTCGTTCTCCATCGTGGCCGAGAACAGCATGCGCTGGCCGCCGGCCGGGACCTGGTCGAGCAGCTCGGTGACCTCGGGCAGGAAGCCCAGGTCGGACATCTGGTCGGCCTCGTCGAGGACGGCGACCTCGACGTTCTCCAGGGAGCAGGCGCCGCGGTTGATGATGTCGCGCAGCCGGCCCGGCGTGGCGACGAGGACGTCGACGCCGCGCTCCAGGGCGTAGATCTGGTTGCCCATGGACGTACCGCCGCAGACGACCTTCATCTTCAGGCCGAGGACGTCGCCGTAGGGCTGGAGGGCGTCGGCGACCTGCATCGCCAGCTCGCGGGTCGGGGTCAGGATGACCGCGCGGGGCTTCTTCTTCTCGGTGTGGCCGTCGGCGAGGCGCGCCAGGGTCGGCAGACCGAAGGAGAGGGTCTTGCCGGAGCCGGTGCGGCCACGGCCGAGGATGTCCTTGCCGGCCAGGGCGTCCGGGATGGTCGCGGCCTGGATCGGGAACGGGGTGTGCACGCCGTTGCGCGCGAGCTTGCGGACGACACCGTCGGGCAGACCGAGGTCACCGAACGTGATCTCGGGCTCGGCGTCGGCGTCGGTGTCGGCGGCCTCGACGGCCTCCGCGTCGGCCTCGACGACCTGCTCCGCGGTCTCGGCGACCTCGGGCTCCACGGCCTCGGTCACGACGGCCTCGGTCTCGACGACCGCGGCGGCCTCTACGACGGCCTCGGCCGCGTCGAGGGCGGACTCGTTCTCGGGCAGGACGGCGTGGTCAGAACTGAAAATGGACATGCGAAATGCGAAACCTTCCGGAGTCTCGGCACGCGCCCGTCAACTCCGTGATTTCGCAATGGACCGCCTCTATGCGGTCAGCCACGGCAAGGGGAGAGTACGCGCCACGCGGCGCTCTTCTGTGTCGGCGCCGGGCAAATGGGATCAAACGATCTACCACCATACGCACCCACCCCCCACATTGGCAAATGTGCACCACAGAGGCCCTGTACCGACCGGGGTGGCGACGGCGCGGCGGAGCGTCACGGCCGCCCCGCGCTCAAGATCAAGCCCGTCCGGCGTTTGAGGACGAGGCCGAAGGCCGATCAAGCCGCGCCCCACCCGCCCCGGGCTACGCCGGGCCCGCCTCAGGCGAAGGCTCCCCCTGCTCCTTGACCGGCCCCTCCGCCTCGCCGTGCGCCGACGACGAGGGCTCCGGGGTCGTCGGGTCCGGCGTCGGCGCGGGCGGCTCGGGCGACGGCGGGTCCGGGGTGGGCGTGGTCTTCGTGGGGCGGGGCCCCGGCTTCGTGCGCGTCGGCGTCGGCCGCCCGTTCCTCGTCGGCTCGACCGACGCGGGGGTGGTGCCGGAACCGGCCCGCGACGGCTTGCTGCCCGGCTTGTCGTCGCCGTCGGCCTCCGGCGACGCCTCGTCCTTGGCGCCGCGCTTGCCCTTGCCCTTCTTGCCCTTGCCGTCGCCGCCCCCGCGGCCCCCGTCGTCGCCGCGGCCGCGCTCACCGCCGGGCAGCACCGTGCCGCCGTCGGGCGCGGCGGCGCCCCCGCGCTCCTTGGCCGACTTCCCGGGTACGGGCGCGCCGCTCCCGTCGTCGCCGATGCTCATGCAGCCCGCGGTCGCCGCGACGGCCACCACGGTCGCGGCCCATCGGACGGAAACGTAGAACTGGCGCACGGCCGAGCACCTCCGAGGCGCAGGGGGAGAGAGACGCCCTGCCCAACTCCCGCGCCCGGCAAGAGGACACGCGCGCGGCTCAGCCGTACCCGAGCGCGGCTCAGCCGTACCCGAGCGCGTGCAGCCGCTCGTCGTCGATCCCGAAGTGGTGCGCCACCTCGTGCACCACGGTGATCTCCGTCTCCGCCACGACGTCCTCGCGCGAGACGCACATCCGCAGCGTCGGGCCCCGGTAGATGGTGATCCGGTCCGGCAGGACCCCGGCGTACCACTCGCCGCGGTCGGTCAGCGGCGTGCCCTCATAGAGCCCGAGCAGCTCGGGGTCGTCGCTCGGCGGCTCGTCCTCGACGAACACCGCCACGTTGTCCATGAGCCGTGTCAGCTCCGGCGGGATCCGGTCGAGCGCCTCGGCCACCAGTTCCTCGAACTCCTCGCGCGTCATCTCCAGCACACGTCCATTGTCGACCGTCGATCACCGGCAGGCATAGCCACCTCCCCGCATGGGCATACGCGCCCAATGGGGCGCGACGTCACGGTCGTTCTGCGGCACCTGCGCAGCCTGCGCGGTGCCCCCTCCGCTCTCCTGGACCGCGCCCGCACCCGGTGGCACGGGCACCGGAGCGCCCGCGAAACCGCACGTCAGCGGCGTGCCCTGCCCGAGCTGGGCAAGGCCCCGCACCCTTTCGCCCGCTCCCTCGGACTGATCACCGTCGTGGTGCTCGGGGCCTGGCTCGGCCTGCTGGTCGTCGGCAGCGTCCGTACGTCCGTGGGGCCCATGGACACCCGAATGGCGCTGCGGCCCTCGCTCACCGGCGGCACGAAGATCGACGTGTCGCCGCTCGGCGCCCTGGAGCTGCGCTCGCACACCGCGCCGATCCGCCTCGACGTCGACGTGGACCGCCTCGACCCGGTGCGCTCCGAGGCCCTGGTCAACCACCCCGAGCGGATCAACGGGCTCCAGGAGGAGGTCGCGAGCGACGTGGCCGGCGGCACGCTGAACCTGGCGGTGCGCTCCTGCGCCGCGGTGGTCGCCGGGGCGACCGCGCTCGGCCTCGCCGTCTACCGCCGGCCCCGCCGCGCCCTTGCCGCGGGCGGCCTCGCCCTGACCCTGCTCGCCGCGTCCGGCGTGGCCGCGTTCGCGACCTGGAACCCCCGCTCCGTCCTGGAGCCGAAGTTCTCGGGCCTGCTCAGCAGCGCGCCCTCCGTGGTCGGCAACGCCCGCAACATCGTGAGTGAATTCGACGTCTACCAGCGGGAGTTGGCCCGTCTGGTGACGAACGTCACCAAGCTGTACGACGTGACGTCCACGCTGCCCGCGTACGAGCCGGACCCCTCCACGATCCGCCTCCTGCACGTCTCCGACATCCACCTCAACCCGGCGAGCTGGAAGATCGTCAACTCGCTCGTCGAGCAGTACGACATCGACGTCATCGTCGACTCCGGCGACACCATGGACCACGGCACCAGCGCCGAGAACGGCTTCCTCGACCCCATCGAGGACCTCGACGCGCCCTATGTGTGGGTGCGCGGCAACCACGACTCCACGACCACGCAGCGCTATCTGAAGAAGCTCAAGAACGCGCACGTGCTGGACGACGGGAAGCCCGTGGACGTCGCGGGCCTGCGGTTCGCGGGCATCGGCGACCCCCAGTTCACGCCCGACCGCTCCACGAAGGCGGAGGGCGACCCGGCGGAGGAGGTGGCGGGCATCACGCTCGCCTCGTCCCTGCGCGCCCAGGCCGCCGCGCGCACCCCGGTCGACGTGGCGGTCGCGCACAACCCGGTGGCCGCGCGCGAGACGGACGGCACGGTGCCCCTGGTCCTCGCGGGGCATCTGCACCACCAGGAGATGGAGGTCATGGACAAGGGCACCCGGCTGCGGATCGAGGGCTCCACCGGTGGCAGCGGGCTGCGCGCCGTCGAGGGCGAGCACCCGGACCCCGTCGAGACCTCCGTGCTCTATCTGGACCGCGCCACCAAGCGGCTCCAGGCCTGGGACGAGATCAAGCTCGGTGGGCTCGGCCTCACGAAAGCCGAGGTCAGCCGCCATCTGCCCAAGGAGAACCAGCCCGGGGCCAAGCCCTCGACACCTCCGCCGGGCCCTCCTCCGTAAACCGTTTTGGCGATCGGTCCCCGCATCCCATATGCTTCTCACGTCCCCGACGCGCTGCGAAGCGCCCAGGCGGGTCGATAGCCCTCATCGTCTAGCGGCCTAGGACGCCGCCCTTTCAAGGCGGTAGCACGGGTTCGAATCCCGTTGGGGGCACGCACCACCCTGTGCGAGACTAGTGCTCGCACAACGCAAGGTCCTGTGGAGCAGTTTGGAGTGCTCGCCACCCTGTCAAGGTGGAGGCCGCGGGTTCAAATCCCGTCAGGACCGCTTGCAGATCACCCCGGTGAGCTGCGTGGCTGGGTAGCTCAGTTGGTACGAGCGATCGCCTGAAAAGCGATAGGTCGCCGGTTCGATCCCGGCCCCAGCCACCACCAGAAGCCCTCGTCTCCGGACGGGGGTTTCGTCGTTTCCCGGGCCGTGGTCCGGCCGGGTGATGTTTCACGTGAAACACCTTGCCCCGCGCGCCAGTTGGCGTCCGCTCTGGGCGGGCCCGGCAGGCCCGCCCAGAGCAGGAGTCACTCCGCGTCCGGTGCCACGCCGGACTCCGCGCGACGGCCCGCGCCGGACTCCGTGCGGCGGCCGCGGACCGCCGCCGCCAGGGCGACCGCGGCGGCCACGGCGACGAGGCCGAGCAGGGCCGCCCAGTCCGGGACCGCGTCACCGATGCGGCTCGCCCGCTCCTGGACCGTGTACGAGTCGTCCACGTCGAGGAGGCCGGGCAGCGCGGCGGCGCCGTCGTAGGCGAGGAACAGGGCGCCGAGCAGCACGAAGAACAGGCCGGAGAGCAGGGACGTCGTATGCAGCTCAAGGCGGCCGACGCGGAAGGCACGGCCGCGCAGCCACCGCCGCCGCCCCAGGTCGAACCGCTCCCACAGCGCGGCGAGGACGAACAGCGGCACCGCCATCCCCAGCGCGTACACGGCGAGCAGCGCGCCCCCGTACACCGGGCTGCCGCTCACCGCGGCGACCGTCAGGACGCTGCCGAGGATCGGGCCCGCGCAGAACCCGGCGAGCCCGTAGACGGCGCCGAGCGCGTACACCGATACCGCCGTGGTGGGCCGGATGCGCCCGGAAAGCTCGGCGAGGCGGCGGGAGGCGAAGCCGAGCCCCACCACCTGCGCGATCCCGAGCGCGATGATCGTCCAGCCCGCCCAGAACACCAGCTGCTCCCGGTGCCCGAAGAAGAACCGCCCGGCCGTCGACCCGGCGGCGCCGAGCGGCACGAGGGTCGTGGCGAGCCCGGCGTAGAAGATCCCGGTCCGGGCGAGCAGCCGCGACGTGGAGTCGATCGAGTACGCGAAGAACGCCGGAAGCAGCAGTGCGCTGCACGGGCTGACCAGGGCGAGGAGACCGGCGAGGAAGGCGGCGAAGTATCCGACGTCGGCCGTCACTTGCCGGAACCCCCCTTGCCGCCCTTGGCGCGGCTCGCCGCCGCCTTCTCGATCGCCTCCTCGAAGACGGACTGGGGCTGCGCGCCCGCGATGGGCCGCCCGTTGATCAGGAAGGACGGGGTGGACGTGGCGCCGAGCTTGTAGCCCTGGTCCTGGTCCTTCTTCACCGCCGCCTTGGCCGCGTCGCTCTCGGCGTCCCGCAGGAAGCGCGGGACGTCCTTGACCCCGGCCTCGCGCGCCAGTTCCTTGAGCCGTCCCTCACGGAAGCCCTTCTCCTTGGCGCCGTCCGCGTACGCGGCCTCGTGGAACTGCCAGAACCGGCCTTGCTCGCCCGCGGCCCAGGCGCCGCGCGCCGCCCGCTCGGAGTCCTCACCGAAGATCGGGAAGTTGCGCCACTCGATGCGCAGGGTGCCGTTGTCGACGTACTTCTTCACCAGGTCGGGCTCGGTGTCCCGGGCGAACTTGCCGCAGAAGCCGCACTTGAAGTCGGCGAACTCGATCATGACGACGGGCGCGTCGGCCTTGCCCTGGGCGAGCGCGTCCTTGGCGTCGCGGCGCGCGAGGGCCTCCAGCTCGGGGAAGACACCCGCCTCCGGCGCGGCGGAGTCCGAGCCCTTCGCGGCAGCCGCGGAGGACCCCTTGGACCCGGAATCGTCCGGCTTGGTGGCGGTGTACGAGGCGAGACCGAGCGCCCCGGCGGCGACGGCGACCGCGGCGACGACGGCGATGTTCTTCTTCTTGCGGGCAGTGGACATGGTGATGCGCTTCTCCTGTTGCGTGCGTAGCTGAAGGGGCCCCTGAGACAGGGGCCTCCTACACGCGCAGTACGGAGAGATCCACCGGTGACGGGGGCGTGAGCGGCGGCGGCGCGCGCAGCGACGCGACGGCCCGCACGGCGAGCTCACCGCTCCAGGAGCCGCAGTCGTCGACGACGCGGACCGCGAACGCCGACGGCGGCAGCTCGTACCCGGGCCCCTGGCGCGGCGGCACCGCGGGCCGCTGCCCCAGGTCGGAGGCGTCGCTCCGGCCGCACCCCGGCACGCCGCGCCCGTCGGCGTCCTGGGCGAAGACGTGTGCCGCCTGCTCGACGGGCGGCGCGGGCCGGTCCGCGAAGGCGGGCCCGCAGAACGCCCCGAGCACCACGAGCAGCACCGCCACCAGGGGGCACCAGGGCGTACGCACACGGGACGACATGCCCGGAATGGTACGTGCCGCGGCGCGCGCCCCGGGAAATCGGTTGGCCACCTGTGAGCACCGGGTGAGATCCTGGACCGCGTATGTCTACGCAGCCCGCCCTCACCCTCGACGCCCTCGCCCCCCGCCTGTCGGAGCTGTCGCTGCGCGACGAGCACCGCATCGGCCGGCGGCTCGAAGGTGCGCGCCGGATCCGCAAACCCGAAGCCCGGGCCACCGTCCTCGCCGAGATCGCGACGGACATCGACCAGGCCGCCACCAGGATGGCGGGCCGCGCCGACGGCGTGCCCGCGATCACCTACCCCGAGCAGCTCCCGGTCAGCCAGAAGAAGGACGCGATCCTGGAGGCGATCCGCGACCACCAGGTCGTGATCGTCGCGGGTGAGACGGGCTCCGGCAAGACCACCCAGATCCCGAAGATCTGTCTGGAGCTCGGCCGGGGCGTGCGCGGCCTCATCGGCCATACGCAGCCGCGCCGCATCGCGGCCCGCACGGTCGCCGAGCGCGTCGCCGACGAGCTGAACACGCCGCTCGGCGAGGCCGTCGGCTGGAAGGTCCGCTTCACGGACCAGGTCAGCGGCGGCACGTACGTGAAGCTGATGACGGACGGCATCCTGCTGGCCGAGATCCAGACGGACCGCGAGCTGCGCGCGTACGACACGATCATCATCGACGAGGCCCACGAGCGCTCGCTCAACATCGACTTCCTGCTCGGCTATCTCGCCCAGCTCCTGCCCAAGCGCCCGGACCTCAAGGTCGTGATCACCTCCGCGACCATCGACCCCGAGCGCTTCTCGCGGCACTTCGGCGACGCCCCGATCGTCGAGGTCAGCGGCCGTACGTATCCGGTGGAGGTGCGCTACCGCCCGCTCCTGGAGGAGGAGGGCGACGACCCGGACCGCGACCAGATCACGGCGATCACGGACGCGGTCGAGGAGCTCCAGGCCGAGGGCAAGGGCGACATCCTCGTCTTCCTCTCCGGCGAGCGCGAGATCCGCGACACGGCGGACGCGCTGGAGAAGAAGAAGTACCGGTTCACGGAAGTCCTGCCGCTGTACGCGCGGCTCTCGCACGCGGAGCAGCACCGCGTCTTCCAGCAGCACACCGGCCGAAGAATCGTCCTGGCGACCAACGTCGCCGAGACGTCCCTGACCGTCCCGGGCATCAAGTACGTGATCGACCCGGGCACGGCCCGCATCTCGCGCTACAGCCACCGCACGAAGGTGCAGCGCCTGCCCATCGAGGCGATCAGCCAGGCCAGCGCCAACCAGCGCAAGGGCCGCTGCGGCCGTACGTCCGACGGCATCTGCATCCGTCTGTACTCCGAGGACGACTTCGAGGCCCGCCCGGAGTTCACGGACGCGGAGATCCTGCGGACGAACCTGGCGTCGGTCATCCTCCAGATGACCGCGGCGGGCCTCGGCGACATCGAGAAGTTCCCCTTCATCGACCCGCCGGACCACCGCAACATCCGCGACGGCGTCCAGCTCCTCCAGGAGCTCGGCGCGCTCGACCCGGCGCAGAAGGACCCGCGCAAGCGCCTCACCCCGCAGGGCCGCAAGCTGGCGCAGCTGCCCGTGGACCCGCGCCTGGCCCGCATGGTCCTGGAGGCGGACCTGAACGGCTGTGTGCGCGAGGTCATGGTGATCGCCGCCGCCCTGTCCATCCAGGACCCGCGCGAGCGCCCCGCCGACAAGCAGACGCAGGCCGACCAGCAGCACGCCCGGTTCAAGGACGAGACGTCGGACTTCCTGGCGTACCTCAACCTGTGGCGGTACGTGCGCGAGCAGCAGAAGGAGCTCGGCTCCTCCGCCTTCCGCCGCATGTGCAAGCGGGAGTACCTGAACTTCCTGCGCATCCGCGAGTGGCAGGACATCTACACCCAGCTGCACACGGTCGCCAAGCAGATGGGCATCCAGCTGAACGACGGCGACGCCGCCGAGAAGCAGGTGCACATCTCGCTGCTCGCGGGGCTGCTCAGCCACGTCGGCATGAAGGACGTGAAGGACGGCGCCAAGAACGAGTACCTGGGGGCGCGGAGCGCCAAGTTCGCGATCTTCCCGGGCTCGGCGCTTTTCAAGAAGCCGCCGCGCTTCGTGATGTCCGCGGAGCTGGTCGAAACGTCACGCCTGTGGGCGCGGGTGAACGCGCGCGTCGAGCCGGAGTGGGTCGAACCGCTCGCCCAGCACCTGATCAAGCGCACGTACAGCGAGCCGCACTGGGAGAAGGACCAGGCGGCCGTGATGGCGTACGAGAAGGTGACGCTGTACGGCGTCCCGATCGTCACCGACCGCAAGGTGAACTACGGGCGGATCGACCCCGAGGTCTCCCGCGACCTGTTCATCCGCAACGCGCTCGTCGAGGGCGACTGGCGCACGCACCACAAGTTCTTCGCCGACAACCGCAAGCTGCTCACCGAGGTCGAGGAGCTGGAGCACCGGGCGCGGCGCCGGGACATCCTCGTCGACGACGAGACGCTCTTCGACTTCTACGACCAGCGCGTGCCCGAGGACGTCGTGTCGGGGGCGCACTTCGACTCCTGGTGGAAGAAGAAGCGCCACGACGAGCCGGAGCTGCTCGACTTCGAGCGGTCGATGCTCATCAACGAGAAGGCGGGGGACGTCTCCAAGGACGACTACCCCGACTCGTGGCGCCAGGGGCAGCTCAAGTTCCGGGTGACGTACCAGTTCGAGCCGGGCGCGGACGCGGACGGCGTGACGGTCCACGTCCCGCTGCAGGTCCTGAACCAGGTCACGGACGAGGGCTTCGACTGGCAGATCCCGGGCCTGCGCGAGGAGGTCGTGATCGAGCTGATCCGCTCCCTGCCGAAGCCGATCCGCCGGAACTACGTCCCGGCGCCCAACTTCGCGAAGGCGTTCCTGGAGCGCGCGGTGCCGCTGCAGGAGCCGCTGCACGTCACGCTCGCGCGCGAGCTGCAGCGGATGGTCGGGGTGCCGGTCTCGCCGGACGACTTCGACCTGACGCGCGTACCCGACCACTTGAAGATCACCTTCCGGATCACCGACGAGCGGCGTCGCAAGCTCGCCGAGGACAAGGACCTTCAGGCGCTGAAGCTCCAGCTCAAGCCGAAGGCCCGCAAGGCCCTGTCGCAGGCGGCGGCCGCGACGGCCGAGCGCACGGGCGGCGCCACCATCGAGCGCACCGGCCTCACGGACTGGAGCATCGGCACCCTGACCCGCGTCTTCGAGACACGCAGGGCGGGCCAGCCCGTGAAGGCCTACCCGGCCCTGGTCGACGACGGCGACACGGTCTCCGTACGCCTCTTCGACACCGAGGCGGAGCAGGCCCAGGCCATGTGGAAGGGAACGCGCCGCCTCATCCTGCGCAACATCCCGGTGAATCCGGCCAAGTTCGCCCAGGACAGGCTGACCAACCAGCAGAAGCTCGCCCTGTCGGCGAATCCGCACGGCTCCATGCCCGCCCTGTTCGCCGACTGCGCGACCGCCGCCGCGGACAAGCTGATCGCGGACTTCGGCGGCCCGGTATGGGACGAGGAGTCGTACCGCAAGCTCTACGAGAAGGTGCGCGCCGAGATCGTCGACACGACGGTCCGCACGGTCGCACAGGTCCAGCAGGTCCTCGCCGCCTGGCAGGCCTGTGAGCGGCGCCTGAAGTCGACGAGAAGCCCCGCGCTGCTCGCCAACCTGAAGGACGTACGGGAGCAGCTGGACGCCGTCATCAAGCCCGGCTTCGTCACCGAGGCGGGCATCCGCAGGCTGCCGGACCTGATGCGCTACATGGTCGCCGCCGACCGCCGGCTGCAGCAGATGCCGGCGAACGCGCAGCGGGACACCACGCGCATGGAGAAGGTCCGCGAGATGCGCGACGAGTACGCCTGGCTCCTGGAGCAGCTGCCGGGGGGCCGCCCGGTGCCGCAGGAGGTCCTGGACATCCGCTGGATGATCGAGGAGCTGCGCGTCAGCTACTTCGCCCACGCGCTCGGCACGGCCTACCCCGTCTCGGACAAGCGCATCGTGAAGGCCATCGACGCGGCGGTGCCGTAACCGACCGGACACCCAGGGTGAGTTCGACCGCTGGCCTGCACTCCTGTACAGTCCTTCTCGCAGCGCAACGCAGTACGAGCGCCGCGAAACCTGGTCCTGTGGAGCAGTTTGGAGTGCTCGCCACCCTGTCAAGGTGGAGGCCGCGGGTTCAAATCCCGTCAGGACCGCAGTAGGAAAGCGGGCCGCACCCTCAAGGTGCGGCCCGCTTTCGCGTGCACGGCCGACGGCGAGCAGCACCCATCAAGCCCGTCCGGCGTTTGAGGACGAGCGCGCCAGCGCGACAATCAAGCCCGTCCGGCGCCCGAGGACGAGCCCGAAGGGCGACAACGCCCCCCAAGGCCCCCGGCCCGATTCCGCGCTGCCCTTCTTGACGGCGTCACATTCCCCCGGTACCCCAATCAGCAGGACCCTGGGGCCCAGGGGCAGCCCCGCCCCCCGGAGGTGACGCATGACGCCAGTCCCCGCATCCGCACGGCACGAGACGCGCGCCCTGCTGCGCGCCCATCTCGCCGCGGCGTCGAGCTACCGCCATCTGACGCGGCACTGCCCCATCTGCCACCGGCTGCTGCGCCTCGCGATGGAGCCCGCCGACGACGCGCACGAGGCCACAGAGGCGCCCGAGGCCGCCGAGCGGCACTCCGGGCAATGCGAGGACGAAAGTCCCCCCAAGGCATGACCAAAGCCGCCGCGCGCGGCGGCCGCGCGGTGGGAGGCTGAGAGCCACGGAAGCGGGAGCGAACGCCTCCGCCCGGGCGCTACGCCCCATTAGCGCAAGGGCGGCGAAGGCAACAAGCCACGGTGCGTGTGACGGTAGTCACCGAATGAGTTTCAGAAACCGTTGAACTTACACCCGTCCTACAACAGGTCAATCTAATATGTGCAATTGCACCTACGAGTAGAGCCGCACGCTGCGCGCTGTTGAGTGGCCCTGTGAGCCGCCTTGTTGAAGCCTGGGAGAGCGTGTAGGGCGAGCGGCCCCGGCGCGCGAGCCCGGGCACAAAAAAGATCGCGCTGGACCCGGCGGAGTCCAGCGCGATCGACGACGCACCCAAGCGGCTCGGGCGGGGGCCCCGTTGGGGCAGGACCCGCGTCGTGTGGAGCTATGGGTCGGACGGTGCGGCCGGGTTGGGGGACCCAGCAGCGATGGTGCTCTTCGTCCGATGTGTACTGCTTGCTGCGATAACGCCCTGCGTCAGGCCTCGCTGCGCTGCTGCGGAATGCCCGCGAGCAGTGCGCGGACCTCGGCCTCGCGGTAACGGCGGTGCCCGCCGAGCGTGCGAATCGACGTGAGCTTGCCAGCCTTGGCCCAGCGCGTGACCGTCTTGGGGTCGACGCGGAACATCGTGGCAACCTCAGCCGGGGTCAGCAGCGGCTCGGCATCAGGGGTGCGAGCGGTCATGAGCGGCCTCCTCGGGAGAACCGAACCTTCTCGGTTCATTCCTCTAAATTCTGCACCTTGACCCGCGTTGCCCGAAATGGCGGACGCGAGTCGAGTCGGTTATAGGACGAACGGCTTGTCCTCGGCACTACAACTACACCATCCGTCCAGCCGCGTCGGCCAAACCGATGGAATTGCCCTCCCAGGTGTCCATCAGCGACGGAAGCCGATGGACCATGCCATAGCGGACAGTCACGCCACAGTGACGATCAGTCACAGAGCGATCAGGAGTCAACAGACCCCCCATAGCGTGCAATGCTGAGCATTCCGCCCGTAGTTGGACGGAAGGAGCCCTGTCCGGACTCCTTGTCCTATTTTGGCATGAGGAAGGCCGATCGGCGCAAGGGTCAGTTAAGTGCGGTCCATCACGCTTGAGGCAAAGGCCCGGATCGGGACCTACGTCCCGGCGCCGGGACAAGGAAAGCCCAGGATGCACTACTTCCAGGGGAAAACCACCGGCTCGTGGTCACGGCTTCGTCAAGGAACGCGACGTCAGTTCGAGAACTGCCGCTCCCGGACCGCGCGCCAGCGCTCGACGAGCCGGGCGTACGCCTCACTCGCGCCCACCCCGTCACCGTCGCGCAGCGCCTCGATGCCCGCGGCCACGTCCGCCGCCGAGTGGTCCTCGTCGAGCGTCTCCCGCGACAGCGTGTGCACCAGACCGCCGTAGTCCAGCTCGACGAGCGAGCGCGGATGGAACTCCTCCAGCCACCGGCCCACGTCCACCAGGCCGTCGATGAGCGGCCCCTCGTCCATGGCGTCGCGCAGCGCCTTCAGGCCCCGCGCGACCCGGCGGCGGGCCTGCACCATCGGCGTGCGGTACCGCAGGACGGGCGCCGCGGCCCCGGGCGGCTCGCTCTCGTCGGCGGCGTCGGCGTACCCCGTGTCGTAGAAGCGCTCCTCGTCCGCCACCAGGACGAACCAGTTCAGCGGGACGTGCCAGGTCGCCGTGCGGATCCAGGGGCGCGCGTCGGGGTTGCGGGCCAGCCAGGCCTCGTAGTCCGCGGTCGCCTGCCGGCGCACCACCGGCGGGATGACCGCGTCCAGGACCGGCGCGGGCAGCTGCTCGGCCAGATCGCCGAGGGCCTGCCAGCCGCGCAGCCGGGTGCGCCAGGGGCAGACGCACACCACGCCGTCCGCCTCCACCACGAACGCGTCGCGGCTCTCGTGCACCGGCACCGGGATCGGCGGCGTGGGCGCCAGATCGGCCAGCGAAGCCCGTAGTTCGTCCTGGTAGGAGGGCCGCTCCGAGCGGCGTGCGTAGCGCGCCCAGTGGGTGCGCTCGGGCTCGGGGAAGGCGGCGAGGGGCTCGTACACGCGCAAGTACGACGCATACGGGACGACCACCGAGGACACCTTGGGCACGGCTCCTCCCCTCCCCCGCGTACCGGCTGGAAAACACTGCAGATCGTGCCATGGCCGAACACCGTCGTACTCCGTCTCTCAGCCCGGGAGAGTGACCCCCGCGAGGAGGGGACAGAGTCTTGCCGACCTCCGTGCGGCGGCGGGTCCCTCCGAGGCTCTACTCTCATGCCACAACGGGACCCGCCACCCGCACGGGCCACCCGTCCAACCGCCGCTACGTAACCGGGAGTCACCACCGTGACCGATGTAACCGACGGCGTCCTGCACACCCTGTTCCAGTCGGAACAAGGGGGTCATGAGCAGGTCGTGCTCTGCCAGGACCGCGCCAGCGGACTCAAGGCCGTCATCGCCATCCACTCCACCGCCCTGGGCCCCGCCCTCGGCGGCACGCGCTTCTACCCCTACGCCACCGAGGAAGCGGCCGTCGCCGACGCGCTGAACCTCGCCCGCGGCATGTCGTACAAGAACGCCATGGCCGGACTCGACCACGGCGGGGGCAAGGCCGTCATCATCGGCGACCCGGACAAGATCAAGAGCGACGAGCTGCTCCTGGCCTACGGCCGCTTCGTGGCCTCCCTCGGCGGCCGCTACGTGACGGCCTGCGACGTCGGTACGTACGTGGCGGACATGGACGTCGTGGCGCGCGAGAGCCGCTGGACGACCGGCCGCTCCCCCGAGAACGGCGGCGCGGGCGACTCGTCCGTGCTGACCGCCTTCGGCGTCTTCCAGGGCATGCGGGCGTCGGCGGCACACCTGTGGGGCGAGCCGTCGCTGCGCGGCCGCAAGGTCGGCGTCGCGGGCGTCGGCAAGGTCGGCCACATCCTCGTCGAGCACCTCATCGAGGACGGCGCCGAGGTCGTGATCACGGATGTGCGCGAGGAGTCCGTGCGCCGCATCACGGACAAGCACCCGCAGGTGGGCGCGGTCGCCGACACCGAGGCCCTGATCCGCACCGAGGGCCTGGACGTGTACGCGCCGTGCGCCCTCGGCGGCGCGCTCGACGACGACTCCGTGCCGGTCCTCACCGCGCGGATCGTGTGCGGCGCGGCCAACAACCAGCTCGCGCACCCCGGCGTCGAGAAGGACCTCGCCGACCGCGGCATCCTCTACGCCCCGGACTACGTGGTCAACGCGGGCGGTGTCATCCAGGTCGCCGACGAGCTGCACGGCTTCGACTTCGACCGCTGCAAGGCGAAGGCCTCGAAGATCTACGACACCACGCTCGCCATATTCGCTCGCGCGAAGGCGGATGGGATTCCGCCGGCCGCCGCGGCCGACAGGATCGCCGAGCAGCGCATCGCGGAGGCCCGTCGCGGCTGACGCGTACCGGGCGAAAGGCTGCGCAAAGTGTCCGAAAGGCAATGGAACGCAGCCCGTGGACAACTGAATACGGCCTCCAGAACGGCCTGATCGGGCCCTGACAAGGCCCCCGTCGGGGCCCGCCGGCGTCATCGGGAGAGAAGACTCACGCCCGTCGGCGGGTCGCCCGCCAAGAAGAGGTTAAAATCGCAGCTGACCAGCGAGGAAAGGGCTCCTCGCCGGTCGTGCGCCGAGGCGCGTCCTGCGGGCGACGTACCGTATGGCCGCAGGAACAGGTACCGTGGAAGCCCTACGGACCGGTCTCTCCACGGAGAGCCCGTTCCGGATCATGAACGCGTGTCAAGACTCTGGGGCCATGAGCCCCGATACCGAGGGGGTCGAGCCATGGGGCGCGGCCGGGCCAAGGCCAAGCAGACAAAGGTCGCCCGCCAGCTGAAGTACAACAGCGGCGGGACTGACCTGTCGCGTCTGGCCAATGAGCTGGGCGCTTCGACTTCGCAGCAGCCGCCGAACGGCGAGCCGTTCGAGGATGACGAAGACGAAGAAGACCCGTACGCGCAGTACGCGGATCTGTACAACACCGACGACGATGACGACGAGGCGGACGAGTCCGGCCCGTCACAGCAGCGCCGCGGCGCTTGACCTCGTAGTTCGGTACTTCGCGCGGAAACGTCCGCGACCTCTCGCAGGCAGCGCGACAACGCACTTCACCCGGTCCGGGCAGTTTGCCGGACCGGGTTTCGTGCTGTGCGGCGTGGATTACTTGGCGTAGTCGCCCGTGAGCTCGGCCCCGGTGGCGTGGTCACCGCGGTCGGTGATCTCACCCGCGACCCAGGAGTCGACGCCGCGGTCGGCGAGCGTCGCCAGGGCCACGTCGACGGAGTCCTCGGGCACGACGGCGATCATGCCGACGCCCATGTTCAGGGTCTTCTCCAGCTCCAGGCGCTCGACCCGGCCCGCCTTGCCGACGAGGTCGAAGACGGCACCCGGCGCCCATGTGGAGCGGTCGACGGTGGCGTGCAGCCCTTCGGGGATCACCCGGGCCAGGTTCGCCGCGAGGCCGCCTCCGGTGACGTGGCTGAACGCGTGCACGTCGGTGGTGCGGGTGAGCGCCAGACAGTCCAGGGAGTAGATCCTGGTGGGCTCCAGGAGCTCCTCGCCGAGGGTGCGGCCGAACTCCTCGACCTGCTGACCCAGGGTCATCTTCGCGCGGTCGAAGACCACATGCCGGACCAGCGAGTACCCGTTGGAGTGAAGACCGGAGGACGCCATGGCGATGACGGCGTCACCCTTGCGGATGCGATCGGGGCCGAGCACGCGGTCCGCCTCCACGACGCCCGTGCCCGCGCCCGCGACGTCGAAGTCGTCCGGGCCGAGCAGGCCCGGGTGCTCGGCCGTCTCGCCGCCGACGAGCGCGCAGCCCGCGAGCACACAGCCCTCGGCGATGCCCTTGACGATGGCGGCGACGCGCTCCGGGTGGACCTTGCCGACGCAGATGTAGTCGGTCATGAACAGCGGCTCGGCGCCGCACACGACGATGTCGTCCATGACCATGGCGACCAGGTCGTGGCCGATGGTGTCGTACACGCCGAGCTGCCGGGCGAGATCGACCTTGGTGCCGACGCCGTCCGTCGCGGAGGCGAGCAGCGGCCGCTCGAAGCGCTTGAGGGCGGAGGCGTCGAAGAGCCCGGCGAAGCCGCCGAGGCCGCCGAGGCCCGCCACCTCCGGACGCTGGGTCTTCTTGACCCACTCCTTCATGAGCTCGACGGCGCGGTCGCCCGCTTCGATGTCGACGCCCGCCGCGGCGTAGGAGGCACCAGTACCAGCAGTTGTCTCAGACATTGCCCGGGATCTTTCGGTGTTGACGATGGGGCTCAGGGGCGACGGATCGCGTCGGCGGCGGCCGTGGCCGCCGGGCCCGCGGCCAGCTCCGTCTCCAGGAGCTGCTTGCCCAGCAGCTCGGGGTCGGGCAGCTCCATCGGGTACTCGCCGTCGAAGCAGGCGCGGCACAGGTCCGGCTTGTCGATGGTGGTCGCCTCGATCATGCCGTCGATGGAGATGTACGACAGGGAGTCGGCGCCGAGCGAGGTGCCGATCTCGTCGATGGTCATGCCGTTGGCGATGAGCTCGGCGCGGGTCGCGAAGTCGATGCCGAAGAAGCACGGCCACTTCACGGGCGGCGAGGAGATCCGCACGTGCACCTCGGCGGCGCCCGCCTCGCGGAGCATCTTGACCAGGGCGCGCTGGGTGTTGCCGCGGACGATCGAGTCGTCGACGACCACCAGGCGCTTGCCCCTGATGACTTCCTTGAGGGGGTTCAGCTTCAGCCGGATGCCCAGCTGGCGGATGGTCTGGGAGGGCTGGATGAAGGTCCGCCCGACATAGGCGTTCTTGACGAGGCCCGCGCCGAAGGGGATGCCGGAGGCTTCCGCGTAGCCGATCGCGGCGGGGGTGCCGGACTCGGGCGTCGCTATGACCAGGTCCGCGTCGACCGGCGCTTCCTTGGCCAGTTTTCGACCCATCTCAACGCGCGAGAGATAGACGTTCCGCCCCGCGATGTCGGTGTCGGGCCGAGCCAGATAGACATACTCGAAGACACAGCCCTTGGGCTTCGCTTCCGCGAATCGGGAGGTGCGCAGGCCGTTCTCGTCGATGGCGACGAACTCGCCCGGCTCGATCTCGCGGACGAAGCTGGCGCCGCAGATGTCGAGCGCGGCGGACTCCGAGGCGACGACCCAGCCGCGCTCCAGGCGGCCGAGCACCAGCGGGCGGATGCCCTGCGGGTCGCGGGCCGCGTACAGCGTGTGCTCGTCCATGAAGACGAGGCTGAAGGCGCCCCGCACCTGCGGCAGGACCGCGGCGGCGGCCTCTTCTATGGTCAGCGGTTTGCCGTCGGCGTCGGTCTGGCCCGCGAGCAGCGCGGTGACCAGGTCCGTGTCGTTGGTCGCGGCGACCTGGGTCGCGCGGCCGTTCTCCTTCGGCAGGTCGGCGACCATCTCGGCGAGACGGGCCGTGTTGACCAGGTTGCCGTTGTGGCCGAGGGCGATGGAGCCGTGGGCCGTGGCGCGGAAGGTGGGCTGGGCGTTCTCCCAGACGGAGGCTCCGGTGGTCGAGTAGCGGGCGTGTCCGACCGCGATGTGACCCTGGAGGGAGCCGAGGGAGGTTTCGTCGAAGACCTGGGACACGAGGCCCATGTCCTTGAAGACGAGGATCTGGGAGCCGTTGCTGACCGCGATTCCCGCGGATTCCTGACCCCGATGCTGGAGGGCGTAGAGCCCGAAGTACGTGAGCTTTGCGACCTCTTCGCCCGGAGCCCAGACACCGAAGACGCCGCAAGCGTCCTGGGGGCCTTTCTCGCCGGGGAGCAGATCGTGATTGAGTCGACCGTCACCACGTGGCACGGCACCGAGTGTAGGCGAGATCGACCACTGGTCCGAATTGGGGATGCGGGTCTTGTACGGAGCGTAGGCGCGGCCTTTACGGGGGCTCGGAGGGCCGCGGCTGAATATGTACGTTCCGCCAAGGAGCCCGGTTGCGGATCTCCTGGCGAGGCCCTTCCCGATCGTGTCCCGGCCGGGTTGCTTCGACCGTGCGAACGGCTCGTGAACAGGCACGACAGTGCATTGACAGGCCTCAGCGGGCTCCGTGAGGCTCCTGGTTCATGCAGCCCTTCGGTGACCCGCTGACGGTCCCGCTCGTGTGGCGCCGCCATGTCGATCTGGCCCGCGTCGCGAGCGCGATCTGTCGTTTCGGCGTCTGAGCCGGTCTTTTACTTTGCCCTGTTTCAGGGCGGTTTGCCCCACTGGCCCATGGGACGTTTGTCACGCTGAAACGTTCCCCCTTCGGGTCACTTCGGTGCCTCTCCGCCCGGGTCGTCCGGCTTCCTCCGCGCTTCTTCCGCCCCGCCCGGGGCGCTCCTCCGCCCCCGCGGGCCGTGCCCCGCCGCTTCGTCGCGGAGGCATCCGCACGCCCCCGCGACGGGGGCCTTCTCCGCTCCTGGAGCCCTTTGTGTCTTCGTACGAGAGTCCACTGTCCCGGCGTGCCTTCGCAGGAGGGGTGGCGGGGGCCGCCGCTGCCGTCGGGGTCGGGGCGGGCGAGGCCGTCGCCGCGCCCTTCGAGCGGCCCGCCGAGCGACCCGCCGAGCGGCCCTTCGCGGCGCGCGAGCGGCACGACGGCAAGGCCGGCCGACGGCCCAACATCCTCTTCGTCCTCGGCGACGACCTCGGCTGGGCCGATCTGTCGTCCTACGGCTCGCCGCACATCAGAACCCCGCACCTGGACCGCCTCGCCCGCCAGGGCGTGCGCTTCACCCAGGCCTACTCCGGCTCCGCGACCTGCTCCCCGACCCGCTTCAGCCTGTACACCGGGCGCTTCCCCGGGCGGACGAAGGGCGGGCTCGCCGAGCCCATCGCGGACAAGTCAGTGGGCCTGGAGCCCACCCACCCCACGCTCGCCTCGCTGCTGCGCGACGCCGGGTACGCGACCGCCCTGATCGGCAAGTGGCACTGCGGCTACCTGCCGGACTACTCGCCCACCAGGTCGGGCTGGGACGAGTTCTTCGGGAACTTCGGCGGGGCCCTGGAGTACTACTCCAAGCTCGGCCTCGGCGGCGAGTACGACCTGTACGAGGGCGACGCGACCCACAAGGACCTGCGCTACTACACCCGCATCCTGACCGAGCGGGCCAGCGACTACGTGCGGCGCGAGCACGACCGGCCGTGGCTGCTCAACCTCAACTTCACGACGCCGCACTGGCCGTGGATCGCCGACGGCGACACCGAGGCGAGCGCGGAGGTCGTGCGGCGGATCAAGGCCGGGGACCGCGGCGCCCTGAGGCACCAGGACGGCGGGTCGATCGCCAAGTACACGGAGATGGTGCAGGACCTGGACCGGTCGATCGGGCACGTGCTGCACGCCCTGAAGAAGTCCGGCCAGGAGCGCGACACCCTCGTCTTCTTCGCCTCCGACAACGGCGGCGAACGCTTCTCCTACAACTGGCCGCTTTCCGGGAACAAGGGCTCGCTGCGGGAGGGCGGCATCCGGGTGCCGACGATCCTGCGCTGGCCCGCCCGACTGGACGGCGGGCAGGTCAGCGAGGAGCCGGTGTACACGCCCGACTGGACGGCGACGCTGCTCGAACTCGCCGGGGCCCGGCCGGACCCGGCCCGTCCGCTGGACGGCACGAGCCTCGCCCGCTATCTGCTGCGCGGTACGGAGCCGGGCGAGCGGGACCTGTTCTGGCGGGTGCGCGGCGAGCGTGCGCTGCGGCGCGGGCCGTGGAAGTACTACCGCGGCAAGGGCGGCGCGGACCAGCTCTTCCACCTGGGCCGCGACCAGCGGGAACAGGCGGACCTGGCGCGCCGGGAGCCGGCGCTCCTCGCGGAGCTGCGGACGGCGTGGGAGCGGACGGACGCGGGACTGCTGCCGTATCCGACGGCGTGAGGGCCGGCTCCGCGCGGGGGTGCGGCGGGCCGCTGCCGGGCGGCCGCGGCGCGGAGCGGGCGGGCTACTTCTTCGCGTCGGCGGACAGGGTCGCGGTCGCGCTGACCACGGTGCCGTCCTCGGCCGTGAGCGTGAGGCCGTCGTCCTTGACCTCGTACTCGGCCTTGCCGTCGAACAGTTTGAGCAGGTCGCTCTCGGTCTTCGCCTTGGGACCCACGCACATCATGCGGGTCAGCTTCGGCGCGCCGAGGGCGAGGGCGCCGTCGTGCGCCTCGGCCTTGCCGGTGACGTCGTTGCAGCCGAGGTTGCCGCGGACGGTGCCGTCCTTGCCGAAGATCAGCTTGGCCTTGCCCGCCACCTGCTTCGGCAGGGGCCGCGCCGAGTCGCCCGTACCCACGGAGTCCACGGTCCAGGTGGTGCCCTGGAGCGGGGCGCCGGGGGCCACGGGCCTTGAGGTCAGGGCGATCCGGTCGCCCTTGGCGTTGGTGAGGGTGAGGCGGTCGTCGTCGACGCTGGCCTTGAGCTTGCCGTCGATGGCGCGGGCGAGGCTGTTCTCGAAGTCGAGCGCCTCGCAGGCCATCTGGGTGTGCACGCCGGGCTTGAAGCGGACGGTGTCGCCCTTCACGGAGACGTCGGCGCCGTAGCCGTTGCAGCCGAAGTGGCCGCCGGTGCCGCCCTTTCCGCCGAGCCGTACGTAGACGTCGTCGGGCGCCTTCTGTTTCTTGCCGTCGACGGTGAGGCTCTCGACGTTCCAGCGCACGCCGGTCAGGGACGTCTTGGAACCGACGGAGCCGGAGTCCTTCTTGCCTGACGTGTCGGAGTCGCCGGAGCCGGACTCCGAGCCGCAGGCGGCGAGCAGACCGGCGGCGGCGAGGACGGTGAGGGTCTGGGTAACGCGCTGCTTGTACATGTCACTGTGACGGGGCGACGAGCGGACCGGTTCCCTCCCCGCAGCGGCTACGACATCAGCGGCAGGAGCCCGCCCAGGTCCGCCCGTTCGCCGCTCGCGCCGACCTTCGCCGCGTCGAGCGCGGCGGCCCACGTCGTCCGCCCGGTCGCGAGCCGGATCCACGTCAGCGGGTCGGTCTCGACGACGTTCGGCGGGGTGCCGCGGGTGTGCCGGGGCCCCTCGACGCACTGCACCACGGCGTACGGCGGAATCCGCACCTCCACCGAGCCGCCGGGGGCCTTGAGGGCCAAGGTGTCGGCCAGGAGCCGGGTGCAGGCGGCCAGGGCCTGGCGATCGTACGGGACGTCGAGGCCGGGCACGGCGTCGTTCAGGTCGTCGGTGTGGACGACGAGTTCGACGGTGCGCGTGACCATGAAGTCGGCGAGGGTCATGCCGCCGAACCGCATCTGGACGAGCCGGGTGCCGGGGACGCCGGGCAGCGCCTCCGCGAGCCGGTCGGCGGCCTGGCCGAACAGGGCGTCGAGGTCCGCGCCCCCGCTCACGACGGCACGGACGTCCTCGTCGACCTGGCCCGCGGCCGCGGAGGTCTGGAACGCCCAGTTCCGCAGGGTGACATCGGCCTTGTCCGGCTCGGGCGCGGCCAGGGAGCGGGCGACCGCGCCGAGCGACATCGTCAAATGCGCGGCCAGTTCGCACACGGTCCAGTCGCCGAGCCGTGTGGGCCGGGCCAGTTGCTCGTCCGTGAGGCCCGCGACCGCTTCCCGCACGGTCGCGTACTGGGCGAGGACGGCGGTGCGGATCTTCGTCGGGTCGTAGGCGCGCGCACGCTTCTTGGCCGGTGGCATAGCGGGAGCCTAAGCCTTCACCGCGAACTCGCTGAGTCCTTTTTCCAGGAGGTCGAAGGCCGCTCGGGCATGCCGCTCGGCGTCCGCCGCGATCGCCTCAAGGGGTTCTCCCGCCATGCGGCGGCGCATGGCGTCCGAGCAGACGGCGTTGCGTACGGCGATGAGCTGGGCGGCGGCGACGTGGGCGAGCACCGGCTCGTCGATCTCCTCGGCGAGGACGTCGGCGAGCAGGGTCTGGCCGCGCAGGTGGAAGTCGTGCGCCCGCTTGAGAAGGACGGGTGTCTCCAGGACGAGGCGCAGCGTCCGGAGCGAGCGCTGGTCGTCGCTGAGCCCGACGGCCGGGGAGCGCTCCGCGATCGCGCCGAGCAGCTGGCGGCGCAGGGCGTCCACGGCGGACTCGCCGGGGGCACGGCCGCGCACCGCGTCGGCGGCGTCGGCGACGTGCTCCTCCATCGGCCCGAGGACCAGGTCCTCCTTCGTACCGAAGTAGTTGAAGACGGTCATCTTCGATACGTCGGCGGCCTCCGCGATCTCGGCGACGGACACCTTGTCGAAGCCGCGCTCGACGAAGAGGTCCACCGCGGCCCGCCAAATGCGCTCGGCGGTCTGCCGCTTCTTGCGCTCGCGCAACCCGGGCCGACGGGCCTGGGGCGCCTCAGCGGCGGCCAGCGCGTCTCTCTGTGCCATGCTCCGCATTGTATGCGGATGATTTTTGGCTGAGATCAAAGATTTACCGGGTCAGGGATTTGCTGGCCGCAGGTGCCCCTTCGGGAGCCACCGTGAACACCTCCCTGTTGGCGGGCACACCCACCCCGCGCCACCGGAACGGGACGCCGCGCGCCGTGTCGATGTCGGGGCCGTCCATCAGCTGGAAGTGGACGTGCGGCTCCGTGGTGTTGCCGGAGTTCCCGCACTGTCCGATGGCCTGGCCCACGCGCACCCGGTCGCCGACGCGCACGGCGAGGGAGCCACGCCGCACGTGCGCGTACATGGCGTGGGTGCCGTCGCCGAGGTCCAGGACGACGTGGTTGCCGACGACGCGGCGGACCGGGCCCGCGCCGCGCACCGCGGCCTCGACGAAGAAGAAGTAGAGGAGCCCGAGGAGGGAGGTGCGGCTGAGGTGGTCGCGCTGGCCGTCCTCCGCGTGCACGACGGTCGCGTCGGCGACGGCGAGCAGCGGGGCGCCGAAGGCGGGGTAGGCGCGGTTGCGCCGGGCCACGGGCCAGAGCCAGGAGAAGCCGGGCCGGGCGTCCTTGCCGGACTCGTCGCCCTCGGCCGTGATGTCGATGGCGTACGTCTGGCCGAGGCTGTGCGTGCCGTGGCTCGGCACCTTGTCGGCCGGGCTGTTGAGCGCGGACCAGCGGCCGGTGACCGGCGCCTCCACCTCGACGGGCTCCGGCGGGTCGCTCACGATCTGCTGCCGCGCCTTGCGCCCCGGCAGCAGGCGCAGGCCGATGGCGGCGACGGCCGGGAGCCAGCCCAGCCAGTAGTTGTACGGCAGGTCCACGAAGAACCCGGCGGTCGCCTGCACGATGAAGACCAGCCACAGGAAGCGGCCGAGGACGGCGGCGAACTTGCGTATGGACACGGTGGTTTCCCCCTGGCGGATGCGGTGCGGTCAGGGCCGGGCGGCCGCGACGAAGACGAGCAGCGGCACCACCCGGTCCGCGGGCACCTGGTAGCGGCCCCGGGCCGTGGTGTGCAGCCAGCCCGCGCCGGTCAGTTGGCGCAGGTGGTGGTAGATCTGGCCGGTCGTGCCGACGCCGTCGAGCGCGGCGAGCTCCGCGGCGGTGCGGCGGCCGCCGAGGATCTCGCGCAGCAGCCGGAGCCGTACGGCGTGGCCGAGCGCGGCGAAGGACTCGGCGGCTTCGGACCAGTCGCCGTCGAGGAGCACCTCGGTGAACTGGCCGGTCTGCCAGTCGTAGCGCTCCCCGGTCGGCAGCCGCACCGCCCCCGTGTACAGGACACCGCCGTCGGCGGCCCCGTGCTCGGCGAGCTGCGCCTTCAGGCCCTCCAGGGCCCAGAAGTCGCTCTCGCTCACGACGGGCGCGGCCCCTTCGCGGTCACGGCCCGCGCTCTCCAGTGCCGCCATGCGCCGTTCGAGCTCGGCGACGCGCTCCTCCAACTCCATGATCGTAGGTTACGTAATTACGTAACTCCAAACAAGTGGAGAAGCCGCGGCCGCGTCCGGAAACGCCGGAGCCCCCGCCCGGACCAGGTCCGGGCGGGGGCTCCGCGAGCGAAGTGACGTCCTAGGCGAAGAGCCCGGGGATCGTCTCCGTGTGGGCCGTGCGCAGCTCGCTCAGGGGCAGCGCGAACTGGCCCTGCACCTCCACGGCGTCGCCGTCCACGACACCGATCCGCGTGACCGGGAGGCCCCGGGCGCCGCACATGTCGGTGAAGCGGAGCTCCTCACTGCGCGGCACGGCCACGACCGCGCGGCCCGCCGACTCGGAGAGGAGGAACGTGAACGCGTCGAGGCCGTCCGGCACGACGAGGCGTGCGCCGTTGCCGCCGCGCAGACAGGACTCCACGACCGCCTGGACCAGGCCGCCGTCCGACAGGTCGTGCGCGGCGTCGATCATGCCGTCGCGCGAGGCCGAGATCAGGATCTCGGCGAGCAGCCGC
The DNA here is from genome assembly GCF_008704795.1 of Streptomyces spectabilis. Classification (NCBI taxonomy): domain Bacteria; kingdom Bacillati; phylum Actinomycetota; class Actinomycetes; order Kitasatosporales; family Streptomycetaceae; genus Streptomyces; species Streptomyces spectabilis. The sequence continues at coordinate 4,786,259 of NZ_CP023690.1, forward strand.
TCGCGCTCCAGGTCGACCTTGGGCGGCAGGCCGCCGAGGTGGTCGTGGACGACCCCCGACCAGGCCGAGCCGCCGAACTCCTCGGCCGTGTCGCCGAGCAGGTAGAGGAGCTGGCCCTCTTCCTTGAACGCGATCGGCGTGCGGCGCGTGACGTCGTCGATGACGCCGAGCACGGCCACGACCGGGGTCGGGTGGATCGCCGTCTCGCCGGTCTGGTTGTACAGCGAGACGTTGCCGCCGGTGACCGGGGTGCCGAGCTGGAGGCAGCCGTCCGCGAGGCCGCGGGTGGCCTCGGCGAACTGCCACATCACGTCCGGGTCCTCGGGCGAGCCGAAGTTCAGGCAGTTGGAGATGGCGAGCGGCTTGGCGCCGGAGGCCGCGACGTTGCGGTACGACTCGGCGAGCGCGAGCTGCGCGCCCGCGTACGGGTCGAGCTTCGCGTACCGGCCGTTGCCGTCGGTGGCCATGGCGACGCCGAGGTTGGTGTCCTCGTCGACGCGGACCATGCCCGCGTCCTCGGGCTGCGCGAGGATCGTGTTGCCCTGCACGAAGCGGTCGTACTGGTCGGTGATCCACGCCTTGGAGGCCTGGTTCGGGGACGCCACGACCTTCAGGACCTGGTCCTTCAGCTCCTCGGCGGTCGCCGGGCGCGGCAGCTTCGCCGCGTCGTCGGCCTGGAGGGCGTCCTGCCAGCTGGGGCGCGCGTAGGGGCGGTGGTAGACCGGGCCCTCGTGCGCGACCGTGCGCGGCGGCACGTCCACGATCTGCTCGCCGTGCCAGAAGATCTCCAGGCGCTCGCCGTCCGTCACCTCACCGATGACGGTCGCGATGACGTCCCACTTCTCGCAGATCTCCAGGAAGCGCTCGACCTTGCCGGGCTCGACGATCGCGCACATGCGTTCCTGCGACTCGCTCATGAGGATTTCCTCGGGCGAGAGGGTCGCGTCGCGCAGCGGCACGGTGTCGAGCTCGACGCGCATGCCGCCGGAACCGGCGGATGCCAGCTCGCTGGTCGCACAGGAGAGCCCGGCGCCGCCGAGGTCCTGGATGCCGTCGACCAGCTTCTCCTTGAAGATCTCCAGGGTGCACTCGATGAGGAGCTTCTCCTGGAAGGGGTCGCCGACCTGCACGGCCGGGCGCTTCGCCGGACCGGTCGACTCGAAGGTCTCGGACGCGAGCACGGAGACTCCGCCGATGCCGTCGCCGCCCGTGCGGGCGCCGTACAGGATGACCTTGTTGCCCGCGCCCGAGGCCTTCGCGAGGTGGATGTCCTCGTGCTTCATCACGCCGATGCACCCGGCGTTGACCAGCGGGTTGCCCTGGTAGCAGGGGTCGAAGACGACCTCGCCGCCGATGTTCGGCAGGCCGAGGCAGTTGCCGTAGCCGCCGATGCCCGCGACCACGCCGGGAAGCACGCGCTTGGTGTCGGGGTGGTCGGCGGCACCGAAGCGCAGCGGGTCCACGACCGCGACCGGGCGCGCGCCCATCGCGAGGATGTCGCGCACGATGCCGCCGACGCCGGTCGCGGCGCCCTGGTACGGCTCGATGTACGAGGGGTGGTTGTGCGACTCGACCTTGAAGGTGACCGCGTAGCCCTGGCCGACGTCGACCACGCCCGCGTTCTCGCCGATGCCGACGAGCATGGCGTCGTTCTCGGGGACCTTCTCGCCGAACTGCTTCAGATGGACCTTGCTGCTCTTGTACGAGCAGTGCTCGGACCACATGACGGAGTACATGGCGAGCTCGGCGCCGGTCGGGCGGCGGCCGAGGATCTCCCTGATCCGCGCGTACTCGTCCTCCTTGAGGCCGAGTTCCTTCCAGGGCTGCGCGGCCTCGGGGTTCTCCGTCGCGTGCTTGACGGTGTCGAGGGTCATCGGGCGTCCACCAGCTTCTTCAGGATCGAGGTGAAGAACCCCAGGCCGTCCGTGCGGCCGGTCCCGATCAGCGGCTCGACCGCGTGCTCGGGGTGCGGCATGAGGCCGACCACGTTCCCGGCCTCGTTCGTGATGCCCGCGATGTCGCGCAGCGAGCCGTTCGGGTTCATGTCCAGATAGCGGAAGGCGACGCGGCCCTCGGCCTCCAGCATGTCGAGGGTGCGCTCGTCCGCGACGTAGCGTCCGTCGATGTTCTTCAGCGGGATGGAGATCTCCTGGCCCGGCTCGTAGTCGGCCGTCCAGGCGGTCTTGTCCGTCTCGACCCGCAGCTTCTGGTCGCGGCAGATGAAGTGCAGGTGGTTGTTGCGCAGCATCGCGCCGGGCAGCAGGTGCGTCTCGGTCAGGACCTGGAAGCCGTTGCAGATCCCGAGGACCGGCATTCCCGCCTTGGCCTGGTCGATGACCGACTCCATGACGGGCGAGAAACGCGAGATCGCGCCGGCCCGCAGATAGTCGCCGTAACTGAAACCGCCGGGCAGCACCACGGCGTCGACCTGCTTGAGGTCCTTGTCCCGGTGCCACAGCGGCACCGCCTCCGCGCCCGCAAGGCGCACCGCGCGCTGCGTGTCACGGTCGTCCAGGGTTCCCGGAAATGTGACGACTCCGATTCGGGCAGTCACTTCTGGGCCCCCGCGGATCCCTCGGCGGCTTCCACCTTTACGACGAAGTCCTCGATCACCGTGTTGGCGAGGAAGGTTTCCGCCATCTCGTGGATACGGGCGAGCGCGGCGTCGTCCACCGGCCCGTCCACTTCGAGTTCGAAGCGCTTTCCCTGACGTACATCGGAGATGCCCTGGAATCCGAGGCGCGGCAGTGCACGCTGCACCGCCTGTCCCTGGGGGTCGAGGATCTCCGGCTTGAGCATGACGTCGACTACGACGCGTGCCACTGGCACTCCCGGTGTGTGGTGCTTGCGTGTGCTGCCAGGCGTGGTGCTCAGCAGGTTCCTTCAGACTACCCGCACAAAATTTCTACCCGCGTAGATTCGTAGCAACATACGTGACGCCAGTCACTTCGACGCGGGGCTCGGCTGGTCATCCGGGTGTCGCGGCCGTCGCGTGCGCGAAAAATCCCGGAAAAGATCACAGTTCACCATTGCGCCGGGCGCCCCCGCCCGGACAGTCTGCTGACGTGCGCCCAGGGGCGACATTCCCGGCTCCACGGCGCCGGAACACGCGGTGAGATTTAGCCGACTTCCCCCTTCATTGCCGGGCCCTGTACAAAGGAATTGGCAATAGCCGATACTTTGTCCCAAAACTGCCGGACAGTCGGCATCAGCGCATGTCATATGCGGTGGCGTCGCACGAAAGGACCGATATTCGTGGCGCAGCGTGTCGTGGTCACTCTCTATGACGACATCGACGGCTCAGAAGCGGCGGAAACGGTCGCCTTCGGTCTCGACGGAAGGTCGTACGAGATCGACCTCAACGAAACCAATGCCGAGAAACTTCGCAAGGTGCTGGCTCCCTACCTGCAGGCGGCCCGCAAGAAGTCGAAGTCCGGCAAGGTCTACCGGCACACGGCGGTGACGGCCGACCCCGCCGCCGTGCGCGCCTGGGCCCGCTCCCACCAGCTCGACGTGCCGCCCCGGGGGCGCATCCCGAAGAAGGTGTACGAGGCCTTCGAAGCCGCCAACTGACCTCCGGCCGGGTCCCCGCCGACCCCGGCCGGCCGGCCTCTCCAGGGGTGCTGCGCAGCCGACTTGCGCGGCACCCCTGGTGATCAGCTAAAGTCTGGAGCACGCCGAGGGGCCAGGCCGAAAGGCCGAATCCCACAGCAGCGTGCGGGTGTAGTTCAGTAGTAGAACATCCCCCTTCCAGGGGGAAGGCGCAGTGTGCGATCCCTGTCACCCGCTCCACACCAGTGACCGACCACCCTTCCGGGTGCGGTAGGCTGGTGCTCGCACCGATCGGTGAAAGCCGGTCGGGAGCAAGATGCGAACGTAGCTCAGTTGGTAGAGCGCAACCTTGCCAAGGTTGAGGTCGCGAGTTCGAACCTCGTCGTTCGCTCCACAAGGAGAAGCCCGGTACCCCAGGTACCGGGCTTCTTGCTGTTCCCCGGACGCTTCCGGATCACGGGCCGATTCCAGTCCACAGGCCGATTCCGGACCACGGCCCGCGGCGCGGCGATCTGACATTTGTCATGGGTGCCGATGACAGGCCGCACTGCCGGACCGCCCCCGGCCACGGAACGCTTGAGTCATGACTGAGCACGTGATCGACGTCACCGACCTGCGGCGGACCTACGCGGGCGGCTACGAAGCGGTCCGGGGGATCTCGTTCACCGTGGGGCGGGGCGAGCTGTTCGCCCTCCTGGGGACGAACGGCGCGGGCAAGACCTCCACCGTCGAACTCCTGGAAGGCCTCACCGAACCGGCCGCGGGCGAGATCCGCGTCCTCGGGCACGACCCCTACCGCGACCGGGCCGTGGTGCGCCCGCGCATCGGCGTGATGCTCCAGGAGGGCGGCTTCCCCTCCGAGCTGACCGTCACCGAGACCGCGCGCATGTGGGCCGGGTGCACCAGCGGGGCACGTCCCGTCGGCGAGGCCCTGGAGGCCGTCGGGCTCAGCAGGCGCGGCGAGACCCGCGTGAAACAGCTCTCCGGCGGCGAGAAGCGCCGGCTCGACCTCGCGATGGCGCTCATGGGCGACCCCGAGGTGCTGTTCCTCGACGAGCCGACCACCGGACTCGACGCCGAAGGCCGCCGCGAGACCTGGGAGTTGGTGCGCGCCCTGCGCGACAACGGCACCACCGTGCTGCTCACCACGCACTACCTGGAGGAGGCCGAGCAGCTCGCCGACCGCCTCGCGATCATGCACGAGGGCCGCATCGCCGCCTCCGGACGCGTCGCCGACGTCGTCGCCACCCAGCCCTCGCAGATCTCCTTCGACCTGCCCGACGGCTACTTCCCCGGCGATCTGCCGCCGCTCGCCGACCTCGGCGTGACCGGCCACGAACTGGTGGGCCGCACGGTCCGGCTGCGCACCGGAACGCTCCAGCGCTCCGCGACCGAACTGCTCGTCTGGGCCCAACGGGCGGGCGTCGAACTGCGCGGGCTCGACATCCGCGCCGCCTCGCTCGAAGAGGCCTTCCTGCGGATCGCGCGGGACGCGACGGCCGCGGACGGCACCACCCCCATGACGAACGAACCGCACGCGGCCCGCGCCGCCGGAGCGGCCGAGGAGGATGCGGCATGAGCACGATGACCACGACACGTCCCGTGGCGGAGCGCTCCGCACGCACCACTCCGGCCGGGCGCATGCGGGCCCTCGCGCGCGCCGAACTGACGCTGCTCGGCCGCAGCAAGGGCACGCTGTTCGGAGCGCTCTTCCTGCCGCTCGTCATGCCGTTCAGCGTGCGCCAGGCCGCCGAGGGGATGGACCTGAAGGGCACCGGGCTTTCGGTCGGCTCGGTCGTCCTGCCCGGCGCGATCGGCTTCTCCCTGCTCTTCGCCGTCTACTCGGCGCTTGTGAACGTGTACGCGGCCCGGCGCGAGGAGCTCGTCCTCAAGCGGCTGCGCACCGGCGAGGTGCGGGACGCGGAGATCCTCGCGGGCGCCGCGCTCCCCTCCGTGGCCATCGGCCTCGTCCAGTCCGTGCTCCTGACCGCGGGCTGCCTGGCACTCCTCGACGTGGGGGCGCCCGAGGCGCCGCACTACGCCGTCCTGGGTCTCGTCCTCGGCCTCGCACTGTGGCCCCTGCTCGCGGCCGTGACGGCGAGCTTCAGCCGGAGCGTGGAGAGCGCGCAGGTCGCGGCCATGCCGCTGCTGTTCCTCTCGTTCTTCGGCTCCGGCGCGATGGTGCCGCTCGAAGTCCTTCCCGACCCGCTGGCCCGGATCTGCGAACTCCTGCCGCTCTCCCCGGTGATCGAACTGATCCGCGGCGGCTGGACCGGGCAGCTCTCCTTCACCGACGCGCTCGGCACCCTCGCGACCGCGGTGGCCTGGATCCTGATCGGCGTGTTTGCTGTACGACGGTGGTTCCGCTGGGAGCCCCGGCGCTGAGGAGGAGATCGACGTGGTCGGCCGGATGCGGGCCTGGCAGCGCGGCTGGCACGAGCGCAGCAAGATCGAGCGGGTGGAACTCCAGTCCGTGGCGATCTGGCACGCCATGCCCTGGCTGCTCTACCTCAGCTGGGGCTCGCTGCCGCTCGGCCTGAGCCTGGCGCCGGACCTCCCGGCCCAGGTGCTCGGCTGGGCGATCATCGTGACGGCCGCCGGGCAGTGCGTCCAGGTGAACCGCAGCGTGCGGCGAGCGCTCAACCACTACCTGGGGCGCGCGCCGTACCCCGCGCGCGACCTCGCCGTGTCGCGCTCCCTGATGGTGGCCATGCTCGGCCTCGCCCTCGCGCTCCAGGCCGTCGACGGCGTCGAGGAGGGCCTGATCGGCTTCCCCGTGGCCTTCCTCGTCGTACCGCACTTCGAGGCGCTCGCCTTCGCCCTGCCGCTGCGGAGCTTCTTCGTGCGCTTCGCGCTCGTCGAGGCGGTGGTCGTGGCCGGTTTCACCGCGGTCGGCGTACGCGACGGGCGGCTGCTCGGGATCGCCGTGCTGGTCGCGTTCGGCGCCGGTGTGGCCCTGCTCAGCACGCGCTGCGGGGCCTGGACGCTCGCGGTGATGTGGGAGGCCGACCGGGCCCGCGAGGTCGAGTCCCGGCTCGCCGTCGCCGAGGAGCGGCTGCGCTTCGGCCGCGATCTGCACGACGTGATGGGGCGCAACCTCGCCGTCATCGCGCTCAAGAGCGAGCTCGCCGCGCAGCTGGCCCGGCGCGGGCGGCCCGAGGCGGTGGACCAGATGGTCGAGGTGCAGCGCATCGCCCAGCAGTCGCAGCGGGAGATCAGGGACGTCGTACGCGGCTACCGCGAGGCCGACCTCGGCGTGGAACTCGCGGGGGCCCAGGGCGTCCTTGAGGCCGCCGGGATCACCTGCCGGGTGACCGGGGAGCCCGCGGGCCTGCCCGCCGCGGTGCAGTCGGCCCTCGGCTGGGTGGTGCGCGAAGGCACCACGAACGTGCTGCGCCACGGCGACGCGCAGCACTGCTCCATCACCGTGTCGGTCATGGAAGGACGGACGACGTTGACCATCGAGAACGACGGGGTGCCCGAGGCCCGCGCGGCCGCGGGCGGCACCGGCCTCGCCGGGCTCCGCGAGCGCCTCGCCGCCGTGGACGGCACCCTTGAGCACGCCGCCGACAGCGGCCTCTTCCGGCTCACCGCGCGGGTGCCGATGCCCGACGGAACCCGCCGGGCCGAGGACGCCGAGCACGCCGAGCACGCCGTCCCGGCCGGAGCCCCGGAGGCGAAGGTCTCGTGACCGTGCGCGTGCTGCTCGCCGACGACGAGCATCTGATCCGCGGCGCGCTCGCCGCCCTGCTCAGCCTGGAGGACGACCTCGCCGTCGTCGCCGAGGCCGCCTCCGGGCCCGAGGCCCTCGCCATGGCGCGGGCCCACCGGCCCGACGTGGCCGTGCTCGACCTCCAGATGCCGGGCGCCGACGGTGTGAGCGTGGCCACATCCCTGCGGGACGAACTCCCGGACTGCCGCGTCATGATCGTGACCAGCCACGGCCGCCCGGGACACCTCAAGCGGGCGCTCGCGGTCGGTGTGCGCGGATTCGTACCGAAGACGGTGAGCGCACAGCGGCTCGCCGAGATCATCCGCACCGTGCACGACGGACGGCGGTACGTGGACCAGGAGTTGGCGGCCGACGCGATCTCCGCGGGGGACTCCCCGCTGACCGCCCGCGAGGCCGAAGTGCTCGAACTCGCCGCCGACGGCGCGTCCGTCGCGGAGATCGCCGAGCGCGCCTCACTGTCCCAGGGGACGGTCCGGAACTACCTCTCGTCGGCGGTCACCAAGACCGGTGCCGAGAACCGGCACGCGGCAGTGCGTCTCGCGCGCGAGCGAGGTTGGGTATAGTAGCTATCGCGCTTCGGCGCAGCGCGGACGTAGCTCAGTTGGTAGAGCGCAACCTTGCCAAGGTTGAGGTCGCCAGTTCGAACCTGGTCGTCCGCTCAACTGAAGCCCCCCGGTTCTCCGAACCGGGGGGCTTTCTCGTGCGCCCGGCTACCAGGCGGTGCCGGTGAGCCGCTCGTACGCCTCGACGTACTTGGCGCGGGTGGCCTCGACCACGTCCCCCGGCAGCGGCGGGGGCGGCTGCTCGCCGTGGCGGTCCCAGCCGGACGCCGGCGACGTCAGCCAGTTGCGGACGAACTGCTTGTCGAAGGAGGGCTGGGCGTGGCCCGGCTCCCAGGAGTCGGCGGGCCAGAAGCGGGACGAGTCCGGCGTCAGGACCTCGTCGGCCAGGACCAGGCTCTCCCCCTCGTAGCCGAACTCGAACTTCGTGTCGGCGAGGATCACGCCCCGGTCGCGCGCGATGTCCCGGGCCCTGCCGTACACGGCGAGGGTGGTCTGGCGCAGCTGGGCCGCCGTCTCGGCACCGACCTGGCGCGCCACCTCCTCGTAACTGACGTTCTCGTCGTGCTCGCCGACCTCCGCCTTGGTGGCGGGCGTGAAGATCGGCGCGGGCAGCTCGGAGCCGTCGGTCAGGCCCTCGGGAAGGGCGAGGCCGCAGACGGTGCGCGTCTCGTTGTACTCGACGAGGCCCGAGCCCGTCAGATAGCCGCGGGCCACGCACTCGACGGGCACCATCTCCAGGCGCTTGCAGACCAGCGTGCGCCCCTCCCAGTCGGCGGGAGCCCCGGCCGGCAGGTCCGTGGAGAGCACGTGGTTCGGGGCGATGTCGGCGAGCTGGTCGAACCACCACAGCGAAAGCCGGGTCAGTACGCGCCCCTTGTCGGGGATCTCGGTCGGGAGCACCCAGTCGTAGGCGGACATGCGGTCGCTGGCGACCATCACGAGGTCGCCCGCCTCGTTCTGGTACAGCTCGCGCACCTTGCCGGTGTGCAGATGCACCAGGCCCGGAACCTGGATCGGCTCGGGCTTTTCGACGAATCCGGACACGGTTCCTCCCCGTGGTTCTGTCCAAGTGCTCCGATTCTCCCGTATGCGGGGAGTGGTCTTGGCCAAGGGTTGGCCGACTCTCGACGGGACGGGGCCGCGGCGGCGTCCGCGCCGGGGTCAGTCGCGCTTGCAGATCCGGTCGAGGAGGTTGGCGGTGGCGCGCTGGACCCGGGCGTCGATGTGGCCGGGGCGGTCGAGCGCGGGGGACCAGGCGAAGGTCCCGGAGGCGAAGACGAGCGCGCCGGAGGGGGCGCGGTACAGCGAGGTCTCCTGGTGGCGGACGGTGCCCTCGCTGTCCTCGTACGGGGAGTGGGCGAGCAGGATGCGGTCCTGGTGCTCGGGCAGCGCCGTGCGCGGGAAGTAGCGGTCGGCCTCGCCCGCGACCAGGCCCTCGATCCCGTCGCCCTCGTGCGCGCCGGTGGCCTCCCAGAGCCAGTGGTCGGCGTTGCGGACGATCAGCGGGTGCGGCTCGGGGACCCGGCCCGCGTACTGGATGCCCATGAGCTGCTGCTCGGGGGCGTCGACCTCGCGCCACAGCGCGGCCTTCCCGGGGCCGCGGCGCTTGCGGCAGGTCAGCAGGCGGTCGGGGACGCCGGACGGGGACGGGCCCAGCTCCACCTGCCAGTACAGGGTGTTGGCGGAGAGGAAGACGAGCGAGGTGCCGTTCTCCCGGGCCAGTTCGGCGGTGCGGCGCATCGCGGCGGACCAGTACTCGTCGTGGCCGGGGAAGACCAGGCCGCGGTAGCGGGACGGGTCGATGCGGCCCGCGTGCAGGTCGCGGGCGTCGGCGTAGGCGAGGTCGTAGCCGTACCGCTCGGCCCAGCGGATGAAATCGTAGGCGTGGCCCACGTGCAGGGGCAGGCCCGCGCCCGCGTACGGCCGGTCGAAGGAGACGGTGACGGCGGCCTCGCTCTCGCCGAGCAGCCGGCCGTGGTCGTCCCAGGCGTGGTACAGGCTGGCGCCGGTGCGGCCGTCCTCCGGGTAGAGGTTGTACGCCTGCCAGGTGATGTCGGGCAGCACCACGAGCAGATCGGCGGAGGGGGCGTGGCCCAGCTCGCCCTGGACGAGGCTGTCGCGGACGGTGAAGGGCACGTGGGAGCGGTAGCCGTCGACGGTGGTGAGGACGGCGACGTACGCGCCGATGTTCCAGTACGCGGGGATCTGCAGGCGCCAGGACAGCCACCAGTGGTGGCAGGAGACGGTGCGGTCGGCGGTGAGCGGCGGGGGCTGCACGATGCCGGCGAGGCGGGGGCTCGTGGTGATCTGCGCGGCGCCGTCGCCGCCGTAGTGGCCGATGCGGTAGATGTCCACGCTGAACTGCTGCGGCGGGTCGACCGTGATGTGGAAGTCGAGGGCCTCGCCGGGGGCGGCGGCGCCGGTGCTCGTGAAGCCCTTGATCTGCCGGTGCACGTCGTCGGCGGTGCGGGGGCCGCCGCCGGGGCGCGGGGCGGGGGCGCGGGCGGGCCGGGTGGCGCCGGGTGCCGGGGCGTGGTCGACGTACCAGGGCACGACCTGGCCGGTGTCGTCGAAGTAGTGCTCGGCGCCCCGGAGCCAGGGCAGCGGGCCCTGGCCGAAGGGGTCGGTCACGGCGTGGGCGAGGGCGCCCGACTCCCAGCGGCGGATCGGCTCCGGTCCCATGCGTGTCCCCTCCCTCGCTCCCCCGAGCCTGTTCTCCGCCGCTGCGTGGTCGATGGCTCCGTGCCGGTGCGGAGGCGGAGCCGCCGCGGGCCGCGGCGGTCTTTCCCTTTCCCTGCACCAGCACATCACATTACGCACGCGGTCCGTCACCGTTCGTCGTGAATTAACGAGACCGGCGATGACCGGAACGTTTCGCTCCGGGATGGGAGGGGCGGACGGCCGGGCGCCGTGGGGGCGGGGCGTCAGACGAGACGCAGGGGCTTCTCCGGGCGGACGCCCTGGGTGGTGAGCCAGGCGCGCAGCGGCTCCGGGTCGCCGTCCTCCACGAGCGTGAGGACGCGCGGGGTGAGGTCGGCGGCGCGCTCGCCGCCGAGCAGCAGGGAGGGGCCATCCAGCCAGTCGAGGCCGGGGGTGGCGCCCGCCGTGTCCATGGCCGCGCAGCACACCATCGCGGAGACGTGGTCGGCGAGCAGCTCACGGCCCGACCGGGGCGGCTGGAGCGGGAACAGGGGCAGCGCGCCGTCGTCCCAGAGCGCGTCGTCCGGGGACTGGCCCGTGGGGGCGGGCCGGGCGGGGGCCGCGGCCTCCTCGCGGGCCAGCTCGGCGCTGAGCCCGGCGGCGAGCTGGCCGCTGCGGCCCTCGTCGGAGTCTTCGCGGTCTTCGTCGGCCGGGGCCGCGTCGGCGTAGTGGTCGTCGGCCTCGCGGGTGCCGGGGCCGCGGCGGGCCGCCCGCTCCGGGTCCGTCAGATGGTCGATGACCCGGCCGAGCGTCGGGCCCTCGGGGTCGGGGGCCTCGGGGTCGCAGGAGCGGCTGACGCCGAGCGCGTCGAGCACGCGGTGCAGGCGGGCCGCGTCCATGCGCCACTTGCGGTCGACGATCTCGTCCGGGTACTCCTGCCAGGCCACCGGGGCCCAGCCGGGGCCCGACTCGGCGGGGCCGCCGTGGAAGAGCCGGGCGGCGAGCAGCGAGGCGGCCTCGTCCACCGTGCCGGGCTCCTCCAGGAGGTCGCAGGCGGGGCGCTCGCCGAGCCGCGAGGCGAAGCCTTCGGCGAGGCGGTCCCTGCGGGACAGCTCGGTGAGGGCCGAGACCACCCCCGCGTCGAGGCGTGAGGGCCACCGGCCCATGCGCCAGGCGGGCAGCGCGACCCGGGTCAGGAGCCGGTCCCAGCCCGCGTACGCGAGGCCCACCTGCTCCTGGGCGACGATCCGCGCGCCGTAGTCCACGGTCTGGGCGCGCTCGGCGGCGGCGGCCGCGACGCCGCGCTCCATCTCCGCCGCGTGCATCCGGCAGCCGCGGAGCAGCAGCCGCGCCACCCAGCCGACACCGCCGAGGACGGTGCGGGCGAGCGGTCCGCGGCCGGGCGCGGAGGCGACGGCGACGGCCGCGTCCAGGCCGCGCACGAAGCGGCGGGCGGCCGCTATGTCCGGGTGGGCCGAGGGGCCCGTGCCCGCGACGACGGGGGCGAGGACGGCGCGCAGCTCGCCTACCCGCATCCACCACAGGAAGGGCGAGCCGATGACGAGCACCGGGGCGGCGGGGGCGCGGCTCCTGACCGGGCGGCCGCCGCCTATCCGCGTACCGGAGTCCGTGTCGTCGGCGTCGTCGGCGTCGTCCGCACCGCCCGCGGGCGGTCCTTCGCCCTGGGGCGCCCCGGCCTCGCGGCGGCGTGCGCACGCGCCGTGGGCCGGGTGGGTGCGGTCCTCCAGCCAGCTGTCGCAGTCCGGGGTGAGCGCTATCGCGGAGGGCGCGGGGACGTCCAGGCGGTCGGCGAGGTCGCGCACCAGGCGGTACAGGTCCGGCGCCGCGGCTTCGCTGATCGGGACCGTGGGGCTCAGGGCCGGTCTGGCGCGGGCGACGACCAGGGCGACGACCGCGGCGGCGGCGAGGGCGAGCACGGCGAGCACCGTGACGGCCCAGCGGGCCGCCGCCCAGACGGTGCCCTCGACGCGGCCGGTGGCCGCCGCGGCCAGCAGAACGACGGCGACGGCCGCGGGCAGCAGGGCGACGGCCAGCGCCCTGCCGCGGATGCGCAGCACGGCGAGAGCCCGGGAGCGCGCGGCCTGCGCGCCCGCCTCCTCACCCATACCTGACACGACCGAAGACACCCCCTACTGCCTCACAGCTCGGCCGTCGGCCGGAGCCGGCGGCGCACGTCGATGGCGTTGCTCACTCCCCCACTGTGGCACCCGCCACCGACATCGCAATGCCGGTGGGCTGTTTGGCTATGAGTGCCGGAACGCCTGCGCCGCACACTAGTTGGGACACTGGTCACCGTCAGCCGGATGGGCCAGCGGTCACTCGATGGAATGGCTTTGGGCAAAGCTGGCCGTCAGGTAACGACGGAGCGACGCGGCCAGGTTCCCGGCGAACGCCCGCTGCCCTTCGGCGCCGATGAGGTCGAGGGACAGATACGGATTGAGGTCCTCCAGCTCGACCAGGAGCAGGCGTCCGTCGGGCGCCCGGCAGGCGTCGACGCGCTGGATGCCGTACGGGAGCGTGTTCCAGCCGACGAACCTCCGCGCGAAGTCCAGGTCCTCGGCCGTCGGCGCGTACGGTTCGAGCTGCCAGCGCCGGTCGGGGCGGGGGGCGTACAGCGCGTACTGGAAGGCGTCGTCGATGAAGTAGAAGGACACCTCGTAGCCGAAGTCGATCCGGGGCTGAGCGAGGAGCCCGCCGCCCTCGGTGAAGTCCAGGCCCGCCAGCTCCTCGCGGCCGACCGTCCGCAGGCCGATGGAGTCGGCGCCGAGCTTGGGCTTGACGACGTACGCCTCGGCCTCGGGGAGCCGGTGGAGGTCCTCGGCGCGGTCGGCGGTCGGGATGACCGGCAGCCCCTCGGCGGTCAGGTCGACGAGGTACTGCTTGCCCGCCATGTCGGCGCGGCCCGTCAGCGGGTTGTACACGCGTACGCCGCCGCGCAGCGCGCGCTCCCGGAAGGCGTCGTACGCCTTCTGGTAGTGGATGACGGGTCCGCTGTTGCGTACGAGGACGAGGTCGAAGCCGTCCATCAGGGCGGCCGCGTCCAGCGGGTGGCACAGCGCGACGTCGAAGTCCTCGCGCAGCCGGGCGGACAGGTGGATGTCCTCGTCGCAGTAGCGCCGTCCGCGTGCCTCGTAGGCGAGGTCGGTGACGTACAGGAGGCGGGCACGGGGGCAGGTCGAGGCCATGGCCTTACGTTACGTCACGACCTGGTCGCCCCCGGCTGCCCACGGGCCGCTCCTACTGCTCGCGGGCGGCCTTCTCCGCGATGTCCGTGCGGTGCTGGGAGCCGTCCAGGCTGATGCGGGCCACCGCCGTGTACGCGCGCTCGCGCGCCTGCGTCAGATCGGCTCCGGTCGCCGTCACGGACAGCACGCGGCCGCCCGCGCTGACGACCGCGTCGCCGTCGCGCTTGGTGCCCGCGTGCAGGACGTACGCGGTCGGGGCGTCGTGCGCCGCGACCGCGTCGAGGCCCACGATGGGGTCGCCGGTGCGCGGGGTGTCCGGGTAGTTGTGCGAGGCGATGACGACGGTGACGGCCGCGTCGTCGCTCCAGCGCAGTGGCGGCAGGTCGGCGAGCGTGCCGTTCGCGGCGGCGAGCAGGACGCCCGCGAGCGGGGTCTGGAGCCGGGCGAGGACGACCTGCGTCTCGGGGTCGCCGAAGCGGGCGTTGAACTCGATGACGCGGACGCCGCGGGCGGTGATCGCGAGCCCGGCGTACAGCAGTCCGGAGAAGGGGGTGCCGCGGCGGCGCAGTTCGTCGACCGTCGGCTGGAGCACCGTCTCCTGGACCTCGTCGACGAGCTTCGGGTCGGCCCACGGCAGCGGCGAGTAGGCGCCCATGCCGCCGGTGTTGGGACCCTCGTCGCCGTCAAGCGCGCGCTTGAAGTCCTGGGCGGGGCGCAGCGGGACGACGGTCTCGCCGTCGGTGACGGCGAACAGCGACACCTCGGGGCCGTCGAGGAACTCCTCGATGACGACGCGGCCGCAGGCACGGGCGTGCTCCCTCGCCTGCTCGACGTCGTCGGTGACCACGACGCCCTTGCCCGCGGCGAGGCCGTCGTCCTTGACCACGTACGGCGCGCCGAAGGCGTCGAGGGCCTCGTCGACCTCCGCGGCGGTGGTGCAGACGTACGAGCGTGCCGTGGGTACCCCGGCGCCCGCCATCACGTCCTTGGCGAAGGCCTTGGAGCCCTCCAGGCGCGCGGCCTCCTTGGACGGTCCGAAGCACGGGATGCCCGCGTCCCGCACCGCGTCGGCGACTCCGGCGACGAGGGGCGCCTCCGGCCCCACGACGACGAGATCCGCCCCGAGGTCACGGGCGAGCCCGGCCACGGCGGCGCCGTCCAGGGCGTCCACCGGGTGGAGCTCGGCCGCGTCCGCGATGCCGGCGTTGCCGGGAGCGCAGTGCAGGGCGGTGACCGCGGGGTCGAGGGACAGGGAGCGGCACAGGGCGTGTTCGCGGGCACCGCTGCCGATGACGAGGACCTTCACGGGGTCAGCCTAGCCCGGCGGGGCGGGTGGGTTTGGTCGGGTGTCCTAGGTGGGGGGTGGGGGAGGTTTGTGGGTTCGTACGAGTGCGGCGCGGGTGGGCCCTCGCGGGGCGCCCCAGGGGGGCTTCGCCTACTCGTTCGTGTACTCCTCGACCACCGTCGCCCCCAGCTCGCGGACGATCAGTTCGTGGCCGGAGAGGGCCGAGTCGACGAGGTCCGGGTCGTCGTCCTCGGGGGTGTCGTCCTCCGGGGCGATGTGCTCCGGGGCCGGGGGGCGGGGGCGGGCGCGGCCGGGGGTGCCTGGGGCGGGGCGGGGCGGGTGGCGGGCTGCGGGGCCGGGGCCGCGGGCGCCTGCGGGGCGGGCCGGGGAGCGGCCGGAGCGGCATAGCCACCGCTCGGGCCGCCGCTCTGGCCGCCGCCGAAGCCGCCCGCGGCGGGCGGCGGCGCGCTGCCCCCGGACGGGTCGATGATCGCCTCGACCTTCCACTGCACGCCGAACTGCTCGGACAGCGCCTGGCGCAGGACTTCCTCGCTGCCGCTGCTCGCGAAGTTGTCCCGGGCGCCGGCGTTGACGAAGCCGAGCTGGAGGGTCGTGCCGTCGAAGCCCGCCACCTGCGCGTTCTGGCTGAGCAGGATCCAGGTGAAGCGGCGGCGGTTCTTGACCGCCTCGAGGATGTTCGGCCAGAGGGCGCGGGGGTCGAGGCCGCCGGTGGGGGCGGGCGCGGCGGCCTGCGGGGCCGGGGTCTGGGGGGCCGCGGGCGGGGCGGACGGCGCGCTCGGCGCGGGAGCGGGCGCAGGGGCACCGCCGCCCGCGGAGGCGGCCGTGGGCCAGCCGCCGGGCCGGGGCGCGGCGGGGGCCCCGCCACCCGGCGCGGAGGCGGTGGGCCAGCCGCCGGGGCGGTTCGCGGCGGGCGCGGGCTCCGGGGCCGGGGGCGCGGGCGGGCTCGGGGCGACGGGCGGCGCGGCCTGCACCGGCGCGGCCTGCGGCGCGGGCGGTGACGGCGGCGGAGGCGGCGTGGCCCCCGGCGCGGCATCGGCGGACGCGGACGCGTCCCCGGCGGGGGCCCCCCGCACCGCGGCACGCGCGGCGGCCGGACCCCCTCCGGGCGGGATGGGCGGGCCGACGGGCGCGGGCGGCGGCACGGCGACGCCCGGCTGCTGCACGCCCGCGTGGGCCTCGGGCCCGGGGACGTACCCCATGGGGGGTGCTGAGGCGGGGCCCTGCGCCATGAAGTGTCCGCCGCGCTCCAGGCGGTCGAGGCGGGCCATGACGGCCCGCTCGTCGTCGTACGCGGCGGGCAGCAGCACGCGGGCGCAGATCAGCTCCAGCTGGAGCCGCGGCGAGGTGGCACCGCGCATCTCCGTGAGTCCCTGGTTGACGAGGTCGGCGGCGCGGCTGAGCTCGGCGGCGCCGAACACCCCGGCCTGCGCCTGCATGCGCTCGACGACGTCGGCGGGGGCGTCGATGAGGCCCTTCTCGGCGGCGTCGGGGACGGCGGCGAGGATCACGAGGTCCCGCAGCCGCTCCAGGAGGTCGGCGACGAACCGCCGCGGGTCGTTCCCGCCCTCGATGACGTGGTCGACGACCTCGAAGGCGGCCGCGCCGTCGCCCGAGGCGAAGGCCTCGACGACCGAGTCGAGGAGCGACCCGTCCGTGTACCCGAGGAGGCCGGTCGCCATGGCGTACGTCACACCGTCCTCGCGGGCGCCCGCGAGGAGCTGGTCCATCACGGACATGGAGTCGCGCACGGAACCGGCGCCCGCGCGCACGACCAGGGGCAGCACCCCGTCCGCCACGGGGATCTCCTCGCGCCCGCACACCTCGGAGAGGTAGTCCCGCAGGGTGCCGGGGGGCACGAGACGGAACGGATAGTGGTGCGTGCGCGACCGGATGGTGCCGATGACCTTCTCGGGCTCGGTCGTGGCGAAGATGAACTTCAGATGCTCCGGGGGCTCCTCGACGACCTTCAGGAGGGCGTTGAACCCCGCCGACGTGACCATGTGGGCCTCGTCGATGATGTAGATCTTGTACCGGCTGCTCGCAGGGCCGAAGAAGGCCTTCTCGCGCAGGTCGCGCGCGTCGTCCACGCCACCGTGCGAGGCGGCGTCGATCTCGATGACGTCGATCGACCCCGGTCCGTTCCGCGCGAGGTCGCGGCAGGACTGGCACTCCCCGCAGGGGGTCGGAGTGGGACCTTGCTCACAGTTCAGACACCGGGCGAGGATGCGCGCGCTCGTCGTCTTGCCGCAGCCGCGCGGGCCGCTGAACAGGTACGCGTGATTGACCCGGTTGTTCCGCAGCGCCTGCTGCAGCGGGTCGGTTACATGCTCCTGCCCGATGACCTCGGCGAACGACTCCGGGCGATAGCGGCGGTACAGCGCGAGAGACGACACACATACGAGGTTAATGGCGCCCACTGACAACACGGACCGCCCGGCGGCAGCACCGGCCACAGAACGCAAAGCGCCCCCCACGCACCCGCCAGAGCCGACCTACCCTTGCTGCCTTCCGGCCCTGGGGGAGTTCAGTCAGATAGCGCCACGTGAGGGGCTGGCCCCCACAGTAGCCGATCCCGGCCCCCGGGAACGAGTTCGCGAGCACTCCTCAACGTCTTGTATTGTTTGCCGCGGAGGATTCGCCTAGAGGCCTAGGGCGCACGCTTGGAAAGCGTGTTGGGGGCAACCCCTCACGAGTTCGAATCTCGTATCCTCCGCCAGTGCCTCACCGGGCACTAACGTCGAAGGGCCCCGCTGCTTGCAGCGGGGCCCTTCGACGTTGTCCCCTAGGCCGCGGGGACGGAGCCCACCAGGCCGCCGTCGACCACCAGGTCCTGCCCCGTGACGTACGACGCGTCGGGCGAGGCCAGGAAGGCGACCGCGGCGGCGACCTCCTCGGCGCGGCCGAGCGCTGCGAGGGGGACCTGGGCGGTGACGGCGGACTCGGCGGCGGGGTCCGGGTTGGCCTCGCGGTACATGGGGGTGTCGATGTAGCCGGGGCTGACGGAGTTGACGCGGATGCCCCGGGGGGCGAGGTCGGCGCCCAGGGTGCGGGCCAGGTTGTGGACCGCCGCCTTGGTGGCGGAGTAGACCGACGCCACGGCGAGGCCCCGGTGGAGGGTCCAGGAGGCGTTGAGGACGAGGGAGCCGCCCTCCCGCAGGAGGGGGACGGCCTTCTGGGCGGTGAAGTAGACGCCCTTGAAGTTCACGTTCACCGCGAGGTCGAAGTCCTCCTCGGTGATCTCCGCGCTGGGCTTGAAGACGCCCACGCCCGCGTTCGCGAAGACCGTGTCCAGGCCGCCGCGCCACGCCTCGACCTCGCTCATCAGCGCGTCCAGGTCCGCCAGGCTGCTCGCGTCCGCCCGGACGGCCAGCACGCGGTCGGGGGCGCCGAGCTCCGCCGCGGCCTTCGCCAGGCGGGCCTCGTCCCGGCCGGTGACGACCACGTGCGCGCCCTCGTCGAGGAGGCGCCGTGCCGTCGCGAGGCCCATGCCGCTGGTGCCGCCGGTGATCAGTGCCGTCTTGTTCGTGAATCGCTGCATGGATCGATCGTCGGGGCGCGGCGGCCGCGGCGGGGAGAGTCAGCCGAGCCTGGGTCTGCCACCACCACCCTGGGCTCACACCTCGCTGGATTTACACGTTCGAGTGATATGCCAAACGGCCATTCCCTCAAGGGGCCTTGGCCCACAGGAGGGGGGGCGCGGGCGTTCGACGTGCCACGACGTGCCTGGCCGTCTTGGGCACCGCCGCTTACCGGCCATCGGGCGCGCGCGGCGGACAGGGCGCTCGTTGACCGGGTTCGCGCCGGTTGTTTGGCTCGTCGCGCCTCAGCAGGTCGTGCCGAAGCCCGAAGGGACGTGCGATGTCGACAGCAGCGGAGCAGCAGCCGGACACCGGACAGGAGGGCGGGCGCGCCCAGTTGAGCCTGGGGGTCGCCGCCGCGCGGAACCTGGCGACGACCACCAAGACCGTGCCGCAGATGCAGGGCATCAGCTCCCGCTGGGTGCTGCGGTCGCTGCCGTGGGCGGAGGTGAGGGGCGGCACGTACCGGGTCAACCGACGCCTCACGTACGCCGTGGGCGACGGCCGGGTGGCCTTCGTGCAGGAGGGGGCCGACGTCCGCGTCGTCCCGCAGGAGCTGGCCGAGCTCGGCCTGCTGCGCGGGTTCGACGAGGCCGACGCCCTGGAGGCGCTCGCCGCGCGGTTCACGCGGCGCGAGTACGAGCCCGGGCAGGTCATCGTCGAGGCCGGGCACCCCGTCGACCGGGTCGTGCTCGTCGCGCACGGGCGGGTGGAGCGGATCGGGCGCGGCCCGTACGGCGAGGAGACCGCGCTCGGCGTCGTCGCCGACGGCGGGTTCTTCGGCGGGCGGACGCTCGCGCCGCGGGCCGCGGACGCGGGCGAGTGGGAGTTCACCGCGCGCGCCGCGACCGCCACCACCGCGCTCGTGCTTTCGCGGCAGGAGTACGAGGCCGTCGCCGGGCGGCACGAGGCCCTGGTGGAGCACGCGCGGCGGCGGCTCGCCGAGCGCGACCTGCCGCAGACCAAGCACGGCGAGGCGGCCGTCGACCTGGCCTCCGGGCACTCCGGTGAGCCCCTCCTGCCGGGCACGTTCGTCGACTACGAACTCCGGCCGCGCGAGTACGAACTGAGCGTCGCGCAGACCGTCCTGAAGGTGCACTCGCGCGTCGCCGACCTCTACAACGACCCGATGGACCAGGTCGAGCAGCAGCTCCGGCTGACCATCGAGGCGCTGCGCGAGCGGCAGGAGTACGAGCTGGTCAACAACCGGGAGTTCGGCCTGCTGCACAACGCCGAGTACGGGCAGCGCATCCAGACGCACTCGGGGCCGCCGACCCCGGACGACCTCGACGAACTGCTGAGCATGCGGCGGCAGACGCGGTTCCTGTTCGCGCACCCGCGCGCGATCGCCGCCTTCGGGCGCGAGTGCAACAAGCGGGGCCTGTACTTCGGGCACACGGACATGGGCGGACACCGCGTGCCGGCCTGGCGCGGCGTCCCGCTGCTCCCGTGCGGCAAGATCCCCGTCTCGGCCGGGCAGACCTCGTCCATCATCGCCGTACGCACCGGAGAGGAGGACGAGGGCGTCGTCGGGCTGCGCCAGACCGGGATACCGGACGAGTACGAGCCGGGGCTCAACGTGCGGTTCATGGGGATCAACGACCAGGCCGTCATCTCCTACCTCGTGAGCACGTACTACTCGGCCGCCGTGCTCGTCCCGGACGCGCTCGGCGTCCTGGAGAACGTCGAGGTCTCCGCGGCGCGCGGCTAGCCTCCCGGCTCGCGGATCGCGGCTCGTGTCCACAAGCGGATCCAGAAGCGGATCCACAAGCGAAGAGGGGGCCTAGGTACACCCCGGGACGCCACTTCGCCCCATGTCGGCGCGGCCCCCGTGCGGGGAGAGTCGAGGACGTCAGCACGGCACGTCCCCACCACGCAGACGAACGCGAGGCCCGCCATGACCACGACTCTCCCCTACGCCGTCCCCGCCACCGCGGCGGAGCCCGCGCGGCGCCCGGGCTTCTGGCGGGCGCCCGTCTCGGCGGGCACCTTCCGGGAGTTCGGGTACACGCTCACGAACCTGCCCGTCGCGATCGCCGGTTTCGTCTTCGCCGTCACGCTGTTCTCGCTGGGGGCGGGCCTCGCCGTCACCCTGCTCGGCATCCCCGTGTACGCGGCGATGCTGGCCGGGGCCCGCGGCCTCGGCGCGGTGGAGCGGCGCCGGGCGCGGACCCGGCTCGGGCTCGCGGTGGGTGACCCGGCCCCCGCGCGGACGCCGGGCGAGGGCGGCGCCTGGGCCCGGGCGTGGGCGCGGCTCGGGGACGCGGCGGGCTGGAAGGCCCTGCTGTTCCAGGTCGTGATGTTCCCGTGGCGCGTGGCGAGCTTCTGCGTGGCGGTGACGCTGTGGGTGACGGGCTGGGTCGTGGCCCTCTTCCCCGCGTACTCCTGGGTCTTCGAGCGCTACCTGGACTGGCCGGGCTACCGCGTCTACGACTTCACCTCGGGCGGTGAGCACCACGCGTACTACATCGAGTCGCCGTGGCAGGTCGCCGCGGTCTCCGGCCTCGGCATCCTGCTGGTGCTGCTCACTCCGCCGGTCGTCCGCGCCCTGAACGGCGTGGACCGGGCGGCGGTGCGCTCGCTGCTCGGCCGGTAGCGGGTGAGCCCGACGCCTGCGAGCACCACCGCCATCCCCGCCACCACGCGCACGCTCAGCGCCTCCCCCAGGACGAGGGCCCCGAGGGCGACCGAGACCACCGGCAGCAGATAGCCGACGGTCGCGGCGGCCGTGGGGCCCTCGTCGGCGATGAGGCGGGAGTTGAGGTGGAAGGTGAGGCCGGTGCCGAAGACGCCCAGGAGCACGACGGCGACGACGCCGGTGAGGCTCGGCGCGGTGCCGGACCCCGTGGTGAAGGGCAGGCCGAGCGCGGTCAGGCCGGTGGCCACGAGGAGCTGGGCGGCGGACAGGGCGAGCGGTTCGGTGCCGCGGCCGATGAGGTGGCGGGCCATGTACGCGAAGGCGACCGCGTAGCTGACGGCGGCGGCGAGCAGCACCAGGGCGCCACCGCTGGCGAGTCCCGCCTCGTGCCAGGGCGCGAAGATCAGCGACGTACCGGCGAAGCCGAGGACGAGCCCGCCGAGCCGGTACCGGCCGAGTCCCCGGTCCGTGCGCAGGAGCAGCCCGAGGCCGAGGGACCACAGCGGGGTCGTGGCGTTCATGACGCCCGCGACGCCCGAGTCGACGGTCTGCTCGCCGATGCCGAAGAACAGGAACGGCAGCGCGTTGCAGAACAGCGCGGCCACGACCAGGTGCCCCCAGGTGCGGCGGTCGCGCGGCAGGCGCTGCCGTGCGGCGCGGGCGAGCCCGAGCAGCACGGCGGCGCCGAGCGCGCAGCGGACCACGGTCAGGTGCAGCGGCGCGAGCCCGCCGTCGAGGGCGAGTTTGATCCACAGGAAGCTCGAACCCCACAGCAGGGCGAGGACGGCGACGCGCACGACGGCTCCAGAGGCGGCTAGGCGGGCAGCGGGTGTACGTCGACGGTGCCCCGACCCGACCTATAAGACAAGCGAAAAGATGTGGATCAAGCCTTAAGCAGCTCTACATTCGTGGCGTACGCTGACCGCATGCTCGACATGCGGCGCATGCAGATCCTGAGGTCGGTCGTCAGCAGCGGCTCGGTCACCGCGGCGGCCCGGAACCTGGGCTACACGCCCTCGGCGGTCAGCCAGCAGATGGCGGCCCTGGAGAAGGAGGCGGGCGTCGCCCTCCTGGAGCGCACCGGGCGCGGGGTGCGGCCCACGGACGCCGGGCGCCTGCTCGCGGACTGCGCGGCGGCCCTCGGGCGGCACGTCGCCGAGGCGGAGACCGCGCTCGCCGATCTGCGGACCGGGCGCACCGGGCGGATCTCGGTGCGGTACTTCGCCACGGCGGGCGCCCGGCTCGTCGCGCCCGCCCTCGCCCGGCTGCGGCGGGAACACCCGGGCGTGCACACGGAGTTGCGGCTCGACGAGGACCCGCTGCCGGAGGTGAAGGCGGGCCGCGTGGACCTGGCGCTCGTGGTGCGCCGCCACGACGCCCCGCCGGTGGACGGCGTCCGCTTCGTCCACCTCCTCGACGACCGCTACCGCGCGGTCCTGCCTGCGGGCCACCGCCTGGCCGGACGGGACGTGCTCGACCTGGCCGACCTCGCGGGCGAGCCCTGGGTGGGCAGCGAGCTGCCGGGGCCCTGCCTGGACGCCGTGCTCGACGCGTGCGCGGCGGCGGGCTTCACCCCGGACTCCGTCGTCGACAGCGGCGACTACGCGACGGCGCGGGGCTTCGCGGCGGCGGGCGTGGGCGTGACCCTGGTGCCGGGCCTCGGCCTCGCCGGGGTCCCGGACGAGGGCGCGGACGTGGTCGTACGCCGTGTCGCGCGGCCCGAGCCGGTGCGCTCGATCTGGGCGGCGGTCCGCGCGACGGCACCCGAGAGCCCCGTGCTCAGGGCCTTCGTCGAGGCCCTGAGCACGGCGGCGGCCGCTGCCGGGGCTCTCGCCTAGCCGCCGCGCCCCGGCCCCGTCAGGTCAGGGCGACCAGCTCCCGGTACTCCGCGTTCCACAGGTCCTCGGTGCCGTCGGGGAGCAGCAGCACCCGGTCGGGCCGCAGCGCGTCGAGCGCGCCCTCGTCGTGGGTGACCATCACGATCGCCCCGGGGTACGTGCCCACGGCGGCGAGCACCTCGTCGCGCGAGGCCGGGTCGAGGTTGTTGGTCGGCTCGTCCAGGAGCAGCACGTTGGCGCCCGAGTGCACGAGCCCGGCGAGGGCGAGGCGGGTCTTCTCACCGCCGGAGAGCACGCCCGCGGGCTTGTCCGCGTCGTCGCCGCCGAACAGGAAGGAGCCGAGCACGCGCCGCACCTCCCCGTCGGTCAGGCCCGGCGCGGCCGCCGCCAGGTTCTCCCGGACGCTCGCCCCGGTGTCCAGGGTGTCGTGCTCCTGCGCGAAGTAGCCGAGCCGCAGGCCGTGCCCGTGCACCACGCGCCCGCCGTCGGGGCGCTCGCGGCCCGCGAGCAGCCGCAGCAGGGTGGTCTTCCCCGCCCCGTTGTAGCCGAGCACGACGAGTCTGCTGCCCCGGTCGACGGCGAGGTCGACGCCCTTGAGCACGGCCAGGTCCCCGTACGACTTCTCCAGGCTCACGGCGCCCAGCGGCATGCGCCCGCACGGTGCGGGCTCGGGCAGCCGGATGCGGGCGACCTTCTCGCCCCGGCGCACGGGCTCCGTCCCGGCGAGCATGCGGTCGGCGCGCCGGGCCATGTTCTTGGCCGCGGTCGCGGTGGCGACGCGCGCCCGCATCTTGTCGGCCTGGGTGCGCAGCGCGGTGGCCTTGCGCTCGGCGTTGGCGCGCTCGCGGGCACGGCGCCGGTCGGCGGCGGCGCGCTGGTCGAGGTAGGCGTGCCAGGTGGTGTTGTGCACGTCGAGGGCGGCACGGGCCGGGTCGAGGTGGAACACGCGGTTGACGACGGCGGCGAGCAGCGAGGTGTCGTGGCTGATCAGCACGAAGCCTCCCGGGTACCCGCCCAGATAGCCCCGCAGCCACTCCACGGAGTCGCGGTCCAGGTGGTTCGTCGGCTCGTCGAGCAGCAGCACGTCGTGGCGCGCGAAGAGCACGCGGGCCAGCTCGACGCGGCGCCGCTGCCCGCCGGACAGCTCGCCGACGGGTCGCGCGAGCACGCGCTCGGGCAGCCCGAGGCCCGCCGCGACGCGGGCGGCCTCGGCCTCGGCCGCGTAGCCGCCGCGGGCCTGGAACGCGTCGTCCGCGCGGGTGTAAGCGGCGAGGGCCGCGCGCTCGGGCCCGGCGCCGGACGCCGTCGCGAGGGCCGCCCCGGCGGCCCGCAGCGCGCGTACCGCCCGGTCGAGGCCGCGCGCGGACAGAATCCGGTCGGTGACGGTGGCCGCGGGATCGGCGGCGGCCGGGTCCTGGGCGAGCACGCCGAGGGAACCGGTGCGCGTCACCGCGCCCGCGGCACACGGCACCTGCCCCGCGAGGGCCTTGAGAAGGGTGGTCTTGCCGGCGCCGTTGCGCCCGACGAGCCCGACGCGGTCACCGGGACCGACGTGGAAGGACACCCCGGACAGCAGGGTCCGGGCACCGACGCACAGATCGATGTCACGTACAGAGATCAAGGGAATACGCTCCGCAGTAGCGAAAGGACACACGGGTGACGTGAAGGCGTGTGTCCTGGCTAGGAGATGCGGGGCGTCGACATGGGTCCGAGGGTACGGCGACGGCCGGCGGGGCCGCACACGATTTTTCCCGGCCCCCGCACGCCGTCGTCCGGGGCTCGGCCGAGATCATCCAGCCCGTCCGGCGTTTGAGGACAAGCGCGGTAGCGCGGTGCTGTGAGCCGGACCAGCGAGGGCGCTCAGGCCAGGACGCGGCGGCTGCCGCCCTGCGCGCCGGGGGCGGCCGGGGGATGATCGGCCCATGGACAAGGACGTCACCCTGCACCTCGCCCAGGAGGCCGAGGCCGACGCGCTGCTGAGCCGCAGCCCGCTGGCCGCGCTCGTCGGGATGCTCCTGGACCAGCAGGTCCCCATGGAGTGGGCGTTCGCGGGCCCGTACACCATCGCGCGGCGGATGGGCGCGGACGACCTCGACGCGCACGACATCGCCGCGTACGACCCCGAGGCGTTCGCCGCGCTCCTGGCCACGAAACCGGCCGTGCACCGGTACCCCGGCTCGATGGCCGGGCGCGTGCAGAAGCTGTGCCAGTACCTGGTCGAGCACTACGACGGGGACGCGGCCGGGATCTGGCGGGACGCGGGCAGCGGCAAGGAGCTGCTCGGCCGCCTCACAGAGCTGCCCGGCTTCGGCAAGCAGAAGGCCCAGATCTTCCTCGCCCTCCTCGGCAAGCAGCTCGGCGTCCGTCCCACGGGCTGGCGGGAGGCCGCGGGGTCCTACGGCGAGGCGAAGGTGTACCGCTCGGCGGCGGACATCACGGGCCCGGAGACGCTGCACAAGGTCCGCGCCTACAAGCAGGAGCAGAAGGCGGCGGCCAAGCGGGCCGCCTCGGCGTAGCCGCCCGGCCGGTCAGCGCCGCCGCCGGGCCGTCCCGAAGACCGAGCGGGAGATCTCCCGGCCCAGCTGCGTCCCCACGGACCGCAGGAGCGACTTGAACATGCCGCTGCCGACCACCTGCTCCACCACGGAACCACCGCCTCCGCCGCCGTCGCCCTTGCCCTTGGCGGCCTTGGGCGGCTCGGCGGCCGGAGCCTCGGCAGCGGCGGCCGCGGCCTCCCGCAGGCGTTCGTACGCCGAGTGGCGGTCCACCGCCTCCGCGTACCGGGAGTAGAGCCGGGAGTCCCGCACCGCCCGCTCCAGGTCCGCGGCGGGCACCGGGCCCATCAGGGACTGCGGCGCCCGCAGCCGCGTCGCCGCGACCGGCGTCGGCGCGCCCTTCTCGCTGAGCACGGTGACCACGGCCTCGCCGGTGCCGAGGCCGGTGAGGGTCTCCTCCAGGTCGTACGCGGACGTGGGGAAGGTCCGCACGGTCGCCTTGAGGGCCTTCTGGTCCTCGGGCGTGAAGGCGCGCAGCGCGTGCTGGACGCGGTTGCCGAGCTGGGCGAGCACGTCGGCGGGCACGTCCTTGGGCGTCTGGGTGACGAAGAAGACGCCGACCCCCTTGGAGCGGATGAGCCGCACGGTCTGGGTGATCGAGTCCAGGAACGCCTTGGACGCCCCGTTGAACAGCAGGTGCGCCTCGTCGAAGAAGAAGACGAGCTTGGGTCTGTCCAGGTCACCGACCTCCGGGAGGTCGTGGTACAGATCCGCGAGCAGCCACATCAGGAACGTCGAGAAGAGCGCGGGCTTGTCCTGGACGGAGGGCAGCTCCAGGACCGACACCAGGCCCTGCCCGTCCCCGGCGACGCGCAGGAACTCGCTCGTGTCGAACTCCGGCTCCCCGAAGAAGTCCCCCATCCCCTGCGCCTCGAACGTGGTGAGCGCCCGCAGGATGACCCCGGCGGTGGCCGTCGACAGGCCGCCGATGGTCTTCAGCTCCGGCTTGCCCTCGGCCGACGTGAGGAAGGTGACGACCGCCCGCAGGTCCTTGAGGTCGAGGAGTTCGAGGCCCTTCTGGTCGGCGTAGTGGAAGATCAGGCCGAGTGACTGCTCCTGGGTCTGGTTCAGCTGGAGGACCTTGGCCATCAGGAGCGGGCCGAAGCTGGTCACGGTGGCCCGCACGGGGATGCCCGTGCCGATGCCGCCGAGTGCGTAGAACTCACTGGTGAAGCCGCGCGGCGCCCAGTCCTGGCCGACCTCGCGGGCCCGCGAGGCGACCTTGTCGCCCGGCTCGCCGGGCGCGGAGACGCCCGAGACGTCGCCCTTGACGTCGGCGAGGAAGACCGGCACGCCCTGCGCGGCCAGCTGCTCGGCGACGAGCTGCAGCGTCTTGGTCTTGCCGGTGCCGGTCGCCCCGGCGACGAGCCCGTGCCGGTTGAGCATCGCCAGCGGAATGCGCACCTGCGCGTCCGCGTGGCACCCGCCCTCCCACAGGACGGCACCGAGGTCGAGCGCGGGCCCTTGGAACGCGTACCCGGCGGCGATCTCCGTGACCTCGGCGGGCGCCCCGGTGTCGGCCGCGGCGCCCGGCGACGCACCGGCCGCGGACTCGTTCGGGCGGTTTCCGCCATCGGGTGTGGACGGCGTCGGCTGGCTGTCGCTCACTTCGCACCCTGCTCCCGACTGGAGAGTTCCCGCTTTGCCCTGCTTTCTGGCGGCATTTCCCAGGGTCGCACTCGGCCGCCATGGCTGCGCCCGGAGAGCCTTGACCGGTAGGCTTTCCGTGTGATCTTCAAGCGCATCGGAAACGGCCGGCCGTACCCCGACCACGGCCGGGAAAGCACCCGGCAGTGGGCGGACGTCGCGCCGCGCCCGGTCCGCCTCGATCAGCTCGTGACGACCAAGGGCCAGCTCGACCTGGAGACCCTGCTCGCCGAGGACTCCACGTTCTACGGCGACCTCTTCGCCCACGTGGTCAAGTGGCAGGGCGACCTGTATCTGGAGGACGGTCTGCACCGCGCGGTCCGCGCCGCGCTCCAGCAGCGCCAGGTCCTGCACGCCCGCGTCCTCGAACTGGGCTGACGCCACCCCGGGCGACCCCCGCGACGGGGCCCAATTCCGCATTGGCCCTTTCGGGTTGGACTGCGCGCCGGGTAATGATCATTTAGTAGGCATCGCGCCCCGTCGGCACTACGCTGCGCCCATGAGCATGCTCACTCCCCCCGGCATGGGCGGCAAGTACCGCATCACGGGGGACAAATATCCGCGAATGCGCCGCCCGAGCGGCCGCCGCAGGATCGTGCTCGCGGCCGTCGCGGCCCTCGCCGCGTTCGGCCTGATCGGCTGGGGCACCCTGCAGCTCATCGACGTCTTCACGGGCGGCGACGAGGCGTCCGCGGCCGGCGGCAAGGACTGCGCGAAGCGGCCGGAGCGCAAGAGCGCGGCGAAGAAGGCCGCGCCGCTGCCCGAGCCCCGCCGGATCACCGTGAACGTCTTCAACGCCACGCCCCGCGAGGGCCTCGCCAAGAAGACCGCCGACGCCCTGAAGAAGCGCGGCTTCGCCGTCGCCAAGTTCGACAACGCGACGAAGACGTACGACAAGAAGGTCAAGGGCCCCGGGATAGTGCTCGGCCCCCGCTCCGCCCTGGACACCGCACTGCCGGTGCTCGCCACCCAGCTCACGGGTGCCGAGAAGCGCACCGACGGCCGCAAGGGCGACACGGTCGACCTGATCCTCGGCGCCGGGTTCAAGGGCCTGACACAGGAGAAGGACGCCGCCAAGGCCCTGGCGGCACTCGCCAAGCCCTCACCGGCGCCCTCCGGGCCGTCGTCGGACGACGGCAGGAACTGCTGAGCGCACACCGCCGCGCGGCGGTACGGCGACCTGTTACTCGGCCGTCCCGTACATCCGGTCCCCGGCGTCGCCGAGGCCCGGCACGATGTACCCGCTGTCGTTCAGGTGCTCGTCCACCGCGGCCGTGACCACGGTCACCGGCGTCCCGGCCAGCTCCCGCTCCATGACCTCGACGCCCTCCGGGGCGGCGAGCAGCACCACGGCCGTCACGTCGTCCGCGCCGCGCTTGATCAGCTCCTGGATCGCCGCGACCAGCGTGCCGCCGGTGGCGAGCATCGGGTCGAGGACGTACACCTGGCGCCCTGACAGGTCCTCCGGCATGCGGGTCGCGTACGTGGACGCCTGGAGCGTCTCCTCGTTGCGGATCATGCCGAGGAAGCCGACCTCGGCGGTGGGCAGCAGGCGCACCATGCCGTCGAGCATGCCGAGCCCGGCGCGCAGGATCGGCACCACCAGGGGACGCGGGTGCGACAGCTTCACGCCGGTCGTCGAGACGACCGGGGTCTCGATGTCGACCTGCTCGGTGCGCACGTCCCGGGTGGCCTCGTACGCGAGCAGGGTGACCAGCTCGTCGGCCAGGCGCCGGAAGGTCGGGGAGTCGGTGCGCTTGTCGCGCAGCGTGGTGAGTTTGTGCGCCACCAGCGGGTGGTCGACGACATGGATCCGCATTGTTCAACAGTAACCGGGCGAAGCGCCCCCTCCGTCCCCCGCGGGCCCCACCTGCCTTCTCGGGCCCTGTCCGTCCCTCCGTTGGCATCAACCGCGCCCGTCGGGGGAAGGTGGTCGTACGAACTGGGGTGGTGGTGTCGATGCCCGACCGGGAACAGCGCGAGACCGACGCCGAGCGCCGACGGCGCCGCGCCCAGTTCCTGCACGAGCTGGCCGAGGCCCGCGAGCTGCGGGAGCGGGTGACGCCGCGCCGCGCACGGGCGGCCCGACTGCGACAGGCGATGCGCATGCGCACGTTCCGCTGGTAGCCGCCGGGGGCCGCGGCACCGAAACGGCGTGTGATTCGCAACGCGACGCGGACACAGCGGCCGGAAGACCTCTCCTGTAGCCGTTGTTTCTGCCACGATTCCGAGTGGGCGGGGCTCGGCACCGCATTCCCGCCCCCGACATCCGCCGGGGGGATCCCCAACCGGCGCCTATGAACAGTGGGAGAGTCACGGTGTACTTCGCCGCACTGCTCGCGCGCACCGAAGACGGGTGGGAAGCGAGCGACACGGAGCTCGACGATGTGGAGACCCTGTCGGATCTGACCGACCTGGCCCGTGAGGCCGCCGCCGAGGCGGGCGGGGCCGACGACGAAACAGTGCTCGTCTTCATCGAGCAGGAAGACGCGTGGTTCGGCGTCGTCCGCGTGGACGGCGAGGACGACCCGCGCATCTACGTCTCGGACGCGGCCGCCGCCGCCCGCAGCGCCTACGGCGAGATCCTGCTCACCGACGAGATGCTGGGGCGCGATCCGGACGACGGCGCGGACGACCTGGACGCGCTCGACCTCGACGGCACGGAGGACGGCGAGGACACGTCCGGCGACGACGAGGCGGAGGGCGGGATCGAGGCCGTGCCCTCGGGACCGCTCGGGGACCGGGAGATCCTGAGCGACCTCGGCGTCCCGGAGAAGGAGCTGCTCGCCCTGGAGAGCGGCGACGCCCTCAACGAGATCGCCGACGTCCTGGGCGCCGCGGAGGTGCTCGAAGCGGTCCGCTGACCACGTCCGCGCGACTCGGCCCGCGTGATCCGTAAGGTTCGTCGTGTGGCCCCTCGTGTGAACCCTCTCCCCGATCCCGTACGGGACCGCTGGCAGGTGCCGATGCGGCTCGCCCTGGACGAGGCCGCACTGGCCGTCCGGGGCGGCGACGTGCCCGTCGGCGCCGTCGTCCTCGCCCCGGACGGCGAGACGGTGCTCGCGCGCGCCCACAACGAGCGCGAGGCGGCCGGCGACCCCACCGCGCACGCCGAGGTCCTCGCGCTGCGCCGGGCCGCCGCCGCGCTCGGCTCCTGGCGGCTGCCCGGCTGCACCCTCGTCGTCACCCTGGAGCCGTGCGTGATGTGCGCGGGCGCGCTCGTGCAGTCCCGCGTGGACCGGGTCGTGTACGGCGCCCGCGACGAGAAGGCGGGCGCCGCGGGCTCCCTGTGGGACCTCGTGCGCGACCGACGGCTCAACCACCGCCCCGAGGTCGTCGAGGGCGTCCTCGCCGACGACTGCGCGACGCTGCTCACCGCCTTCTTCCGGGGGCGGTGACGGGCCTTTTCCGGGTCCTCTCCACGCCCTTTCCGGGCCCGGCGGCGGTCTGGCCGGGAACGGATTTCAGCGCAGGGCCCACCTTGGGCTAGGATCTCTCTCGGTAGCGTGTCCGAGCGGCCGAAGGAGCTCGCCTCGAAAGCGAGTGTGGCGCAAGTCACCGAGGGTTCAAATCCCTCCGCTACCGCTCTTCAGCACGAAGGGCCCCGTCCTCAGGACGGGGCCCTTCGTCGTTTCGCCGTTTAGGCCGGGGGGAGCGGCATCGGGGGGACAGCCGCTCCCCCCGATGAGGACCGGCGCTCTCAAGTCCGTGCCGCCACCGGGGGAGAGGACGGCACGGACCCCGCAGTGGAGGCCGGTTCGGGCCCGTGGATTCCTGCCAGATCCCGCGGGCCCACGTCCATACTCCGCCGGACACCACCGGAACACCGCAGGCCAATGGCCCCTGAGCGGGGGTCATTGGTCCTTAAAAACCAGGTGAGTTAGCGCCACGTTAGACTCGCCCGGCAACAGGCGGCAGCGGCTAGGACAGAGGGCGACGGGGGCGTGGGATGAGCGAGCACGGGGAGGGCACCGCGTGAAGGACCCAAAGAAGCTCATTCTCTTCGTCCTTGTGGTGTTCGTCCTGTACGTGATCATCACCGATCCGGCCAAGGCCGCCGACTACGTACAGGTCGGCTTCGAGGGCATCTCGGACGCCGCCAAGGCCATCGGCGACTTCATGACGTGGGTCGCCAACGGGGGCAAGGACGACTAGGAGCACCTGATGATCCGCCATCTGGTCCTGTTCAAGCTGAACGACGGCGTCGAGCGCGACGACCCGCGCGTCGTCGCGGGCGTCAAGGCCTTCGAGGAGCTGGGCGGCCTCATCCCGGAACTGACGTTCTGGGAGTGCGCCTGGAACATCTCGGAGCGGCCCATCGCGTACGACTACGCCATCAACTCCGCCGTCGCCGACACCGACGCGCTCAAGCGCTACCTGGAGCACCCGGCCCACCAGGCGGGCGTCGCGCTCTGGCGCGAATTCGCCACGTGGGTCATCGCCGACTACGAGTTCTGAGCGCGCGCCTCCTTCCCGGCCGACCCCTAGCGGCCCCGTACCTCAACGGTGCGGGGCCGCTGTGTGTTTCCCGGCGCCGGGCGCCGTCCCACCGCCCTCAACACGGAGTTACGGGGTGCTTGCACACAGTGCACATGTCTTGTGATGCTATGACCGCTTTTGACGGATGAGTTGACCGAGCTGATCGAGTCGACCGATTCGAAGGGGTGGCGTTGACGTTGCCGGCCAGTTCTGCGCCCGAAGCGCCGCCCGCGAAGGGGCCCGCGAGCACCCGGGGCGCCGACACGCGGGCCCTCACCCAGGTCCTGTTCGCCCAGCTGAAGGGGCTCGAACCGGGCACCCCCGAACACGCCCGCGTGCGCGCCGCGCTCATCGAGGCCAACCTCCCGCTCGTGCGGTACGCCGCCGCGCGCTTCCGCAGCCGCAGCGAGCCGATGGAGGACGTCGTCCAGGTCGGGACCATCGGCCTCATCAACGCCATCGACCGGTTCGACCCGGACCGGGGGGTGCAGTTCCCCACCTTCGCCATGCCGACCGTGGTGGGCGAGATCAAGCGGTACTTCCGCGACAACGTGCGCACGGTGCACGTGCCGCGCCGGCTGCACGAGCTGTGGGTGCAGGTCACCGGGGCCACGGAGGACCTCACCACGTCCTTCGGGCGGTCCCCCACCACCGCCGAGATCGCCGAGCGCCTTCGCATCGGCGAGGACGAGGTCCTCGCCTGCATCGAGGCCGGACGCTCGTACCACGCGACGTCCCTGGAGGCCGCGCAGGAGGGCGACGGGCTGCCGGGCCTGCTCGACCGGCTCGGGTACGAGGACCCCGCCCTCGACGGGGTCGAGCACCGGGATCTGGTGCGGCACCTGCTCGTGCAGTTGCCCGAGCGGGAGCAGCGCATTCTGCTGCTGCGGTACTACAGTAATTTGACCCAGTCCCAGATCAGTGCGGAATTGGGCGTGTCCCAGATGCATGTGTCAAGACTGTTGGCCAGAAGCTTCGCGCGGCTTCGATCCGCAAATCGGATCGAGGCGTAACCGTATCGGGTGGAGCGGTCTTCTGGCCGTTGCCGACGGGGAGTTGGGGGACGTCGGCCGAGACCCTTTCCTTCCTGCGGGTACGTCACCCTCACTTGTCGACAAGTCACTACAGCGTGTTGCCGACATGTGACATTCTGCTGGAACCGCGTTTGCCGCAGCTCCGGCTCCGGTATTCAGGTGGAGGCTGCGTTCCTTCGGTGGGGCGCAGGCCGCGACCGTCCGCGACCTCAAGGGGGTGGCATGTCCGCAGACCAGGGCAGCTCGAAGGTGCTCACGCTCACGCTCGAAGGCCGCGAGAGCGCGTCCGCGCCCGACGCGCTTCAGGGTTCCGAGGCCACTCCGCCGGGTCCGGAGGCCGCCGTCGACTCGGCTCCCGAGCCCGCCGCCGTGGCGGCGGCGCCGGAGGCCATTGATACCCGCACCCTGTCCCGCTCCCTCTTTCTGCGGCTCGCCGCGCTCGATCAGGACAGCCCCGAGCGCGCGTACGTCAGAGACACCCTCATCGAGCTCAATCTGCCGCTCGTGCGGTACGCGGCCGCGCGCTTCCGCAGCCGGAACGAGCCGATGGAAGACATCGTCCAGGTCGGGACCATCGGCCTTATCAAGGCCATCGACCGGTTCGACTGCGAGCGCGGGGTCGAGTTCCCGACGTTCGCGATGCCGACCGTGGTGGGGGAGATCAAGCGGTTCTTCCGGGACACGAGTTGGTCGGTGCGGGTGCCTCGGCGGCTGCAGGAGCTGCGGCTCGCGCTCACCAAGGCGAGCGACGACCTCGCGCAGCGGCTCGACCGGTCGCCGACCGTGCCCGAGCTCGCGGCCGTGCTCGGCGTCTCGGAGGAGGACGTCGTCGACGGCCTCGCGGTGGGGAACGCGTACACCGCCTCCTCGCTCGACTCCCCCGCGCCCGAGGACGACGGCGGCGAGGGGTCGCTCGCGGACCGGCTCGGTTACGAGGACACCGCTCTTGAGGGCGTGGAGTACCGGGAGTCGCTGAAGCCGCTCCTTGCGAAGCTGCCGCCGCGGGAGCGGCGGATCATCATGCTCCGGTTCTTCGCGAACATGACGCAGTCGCAGATCGGCGAGGAGGTCGGGATCTCGCAGATGCATGTGTCCCGGCTGCTCACCCGGACCCTTGCGCAGCTTCGGGAAGGGCTCATCTCCGACTGAGGTGTTCGTTCCGCGTTCCCGCCGTTGACTGACGCCTCGCGTCGGTGTGCGGCGGGGCCGCGCCGGTATGTCCGTCCTCGCCCGTCATGTGCGCGGGTCGGACTCCCGTGCGGGGCAGTGCCGTTGCAGTGGCTGCGGGCGGACATACCGGCACGTCCCCTCTCGTCTCGTCGGCGACTGCGGCTCGGTGGTTCCTTATTGACGGTGCATCAGGCACACTTGCGCGATGCGTCGGAGACTCGCGAGCCTCCCGGTTGTTGTGGTGCTGAGCGTCGGCTTCATCGCCTCGTGCGGCGGGGGTGAGCGGGACGCGTACGTCGCCTCCGAGGACGGGGCACCCGTCAGGGCCGTCGCGCCCCGTGGGGGCGTTTCCTTCACTCCGCTTCCCTCTTCCCCCGAGAAGCCGTCCCGTGAGCCTTTGGGGGGCCGGCCCAGCGCCTCTGAGTCCTCATCCTCATCCCCATCCCCATCCGCTAGCCGTTCGCCGCGTGGGGATGAGTCGGCTGCTCCTGCTCCCGCTTCTACGTCGTCCGCGCGTCGGCCCTCCCGCTCTGGAGGGCCCGAGGCCTCTCACGGTTCGCCGGGCCCGGCAGGGCCCGCCGTGTTGGAGGTGGGGGCGCCCTTGCGGGAGGCAGGGGCGCGGCGGTGGTGTGAGGACGTGACGCTGGTGCTGCGGAACCGGGGTGGGGCGGCCGTGCGGTCGGGGACCGTGGAGTTCGGGACGCACATCATCGGGGCGCTCGGGGTCGACTGGGGGAGCGTGGAGTCGACGGTGAAGCTGCCCGCGCCCATTCGGGGCGGGCAGAGCGTCAGGAAGACTTGGCCGGTTTGTGTCGACGCGTGGCGTGTTCCCTGGGGGATGCACGTGGAGACGCGCGACGTGGACGTGGACTGGCGGTAGCTACTTCAGGGCCAGCCAGGCCACGGCCGCGACGAGGGCGATCGCCGCCACCACGCCCACGATCAGGCCGATGCGCGGGCCCGCGGGCGCCTGCTGGGGCCGGGAGCGGCCCTGTGGGGTCTCGTCGACGAACGCGCGGAACATCTGCGTGGAGCCTGCGGGGTCGTGCTGGCCCTCGGGGCCCTGCGGGGCATGGGGGTTGTGTGCCATGGGGCAGGACCCTAGCGAATCCGGGGTGTTCCGCCCAACCCCCCTCTGACCGGGGACTTTACAGAGGGGGGTACTGAGCTTTGCCAGGGTTTTAGAGGGGTCGGGCCGATTTAGTTTGCCTGTGGCAACCAACTGCTTTTATCGTTGCCCTAAGCAACGAAAGCGAGGGTGTCGTGGCCGCTCAGCGTCAGTACGAGGAGCTGGCCCGCCAGCTCAGCGCCATCGGCGCCGTCAAACGCGACCTCGCCCGGATCCTGCCGCACGACTGCCCGGCGGGCTCCGCGGCCGTCCTGACCCTGCTCAGCCGCTACGGCGAGATGCGGATGGGGCGGCTCGCGGAGCTGCTCGCCGTCGACATGTCGGTGACCAGCCGGCACGTGGCGCACGTCGCGGAGCGCGGCTGGATCGACCGGTCCCCCGACCCCGCCGACAAGCGCTCGCGCATCCTGCGCCTCACCCCCGCCGGTGAGCGGCAGATGGAAGTGCTGTCCGCGTGCACGACCCGGCTGCTCGCCGAGCGGCTCAGCGACTGGTCCGACGACGAAGTCGGCCTGCTCACCGCGTTGATGGCCCGGCTCCGCGACAGCTTCGGGGACTGCAGGTCCGCCGCGCCGCGCGTCCCGGCACCCACCCGTACACCCGCGTAAGAACCAGGAAAAGGAACCCCATGGCAACATCCACACCGTCCGGTGTGCGGGGCAGCCATGCCAAGCACGGAGGGCATCCGCACGACAGCGCGCCGATGACTCACCGCCAGATCATGGAGGCGCTCTCCGGCCTTCTGCTCGGCATGTTCGTCGCGATCCTGTCGTCGACGATCGTCTCCAACGCCCTGCCCGAGATCATCGGCGACCTCGGCGGCGGCCAGTCCGCGTACACGTGGGTCGTCACCGCCGCTCTGCTGTCGATGACGGCCAGTACTCCCCTGTGGGGCAAGCTGTCCGATCTCTTCAGTAAGAAGGCGCTCGTCCAGATCGCGCTTGTCATCTATGTGCTGGGGTCCGTCGTCGCCGGGCTTTCGCAGAACGCGGGCATGCTCATCGCCTGCCGTGTCGTGCAGGGCATCGGCGTCGGCGGTCTGTCCGCGCTCGCGCAGATCGTCATGGCCGCGATGATCGCCCCGCGTGAGCGGGGGCGCTACTCCGGCTACCTGGGTGCCACCTTCGCCGTCGCCACCGTCGGCGGGCCGCTGCTCGGCGGCGTCATCACCGACACCTCCTGGCTCGGCTGGCGCTGGTGCTTCTACGTGGGCGTGCCGTTCGCGGTCATCGCCCTGGTGGTGCTGCAGAAGACCCTGAAGCTGCCCGTGGTCAAGCGGGACGTGAAGGTCGACTGGGGCGGTGCCCTGCTCATCTCGGCCGCCGTGTCGCTGCTGCTCGTCTGGATCACCTTCGCGGGCAGCGGCTCCGGCAAGAAGTACGAGTGGCTGTCGTGGCAGACGTACACGATGGTCGGCGGCGCGATCCTGCTCGGGCTGCTGTTCCTGCTCGTGGAGTCCAGGGCCAGCGAGCCGATCATCCCGCTGCGGCTCTTCCGGAACCGGACCATCACGCTCGCCTCGGCGGCCTCGCTGTTCGTGGGTGTCGCGATGTTCACCGGCACCGTGTTCTTCAGTCAGTACTTCCAGCTGGCGCGGGGCGAGTCGCCGACCATGTCGGGTGTGCTGACCATTCCCATGATCGGTGGGCTGTTCGTCTCGTCGACCGTTTCCGGGCAGCTCATCACCAAGACCGGGAAGTGGAAGGCCTGGCTGGTGAGTGGTGGCGTGCTGCTCACCGCCGGGCTCGGGCTCCTCGGCACCATGCGGTACGACACCCCGTACTGGCACATCGCCGTCTACATGGCCCTGATGGGTCTCGGCATCGGCATGATGATGCAGAACCTGGTGCTGTGCACGCAGAACCAGGTGGATCCGCAGGACATCGGTGCCGCGAGTTCCGTGGTGACCTTCTTCCGGTCACTGGGTGGAGCCATGGGCGTGTCCGCTCTGGGTGCTGTGATGTCCACTCGGATCACTGACTACGTGAAGGACGGGATCGCCGATCTCGGTCCGCAGGGCGCCGCGTTCGGCCACGGCGGGACCGCCGGTGGCGGCATCCCCGACCTGGACAAGCTGCCCGAGCCGTTCCGCGTCGTCATGGAGAGCGCGTACGGGCACGGCATCGCCGACGTCTTCCTGATCGCGGCGCCCATCGCCTTCGTCGCCTTCGTGATCACCCTGTTCATCAAGGAGGTGCCGCTGCGGTCCGCCGGGGCGGCGGTGCAGGCCGCGGAGTCCGCTCCGGTCGCCGCTGCACCTGCCGTCACTCAGGCCGCCGTCGAGGAGCCCGTGCTCGCCGTCCCGGCGACCGGAGGGATTCCGGTACGCGGCTTCGTGCGCGGCGTCGAGAGCGCGCCCGTGCCCGGTTCCGCGGTCACGCTGATCTCGCTCGGCGGGCAGCAGCTCGGGCGCTCGGTGGCGCGGGCCGACGGCTCGTACGCCGTGGACGCGCCCGGCGCCGGGTCGTACGTGCTCATCGCGGCCGCCGACGGGTTCCAGCCGCAGGCCTCGACCGTCGTGGTCGGCGACGAGCCGCTCGCGTACGACGTGCTCCTGAGCGGGACCAGCGGGCTCGCCGGGGTCGTGCGGACCGCCGGGGGCAAGCAGCCGCTGCCCGGCGCGATGGTCGTCGTGACCGACGTGCGCGGTGACGTGCTCGCCACCGGGGCCTGTGACGAGCAGGGCGCGTTCGCCTTCGGCGAGCTCGTGCCGGGTGCCGTCACCGTCGCCGTGAACGCGACGGGGCACCGGCCGGTGGCACTGCCCGTCGAGGTCGCCGCGGTGGGCGTCACCCGGGTCGAGGCCGAACTGCGGCCCGGCGCGCGGGTGCTCGGCACCGTGCGGGCCGCCGGCGGACCGCTCGCCGACGCGCGCGTCACCCTCGTCGACGCGGCGGGCAACGTCGTCGCCGGAGCGACCACGGGAGCGGACGGGGCGTACGCCTTCAGCGACCTGGACGTCGGCGAGTACACCGTGATCGCCGCCGGGTACCCACCGGTGGCCACCGCCCTCGTCGTCGCCGGGGACGGCGTCGACGGGCACGAGATCGAACTCGCCCACCCGGGCGAGTGACCGACCCCGGTCCGGGGCGGTGCCGGCGATTTCCACGGCAGGGGACGGCCGGCCGGCACCGCCCCGGACCGGACCGGCTTCACGGGGGCCCTGCCCCCGACGCGAACAGCGACAGAGCAAACGGGAGTTGTGGGATGGGGATCAGCGCGCGCGTCCGGACACGGGACGGATGGGCCGTACCGCACGCCGTCGTGACGGTCACGGACATGACGGGGGCGCAGGTACTGCGCGTGGACGCGGACGCGGAGGGCGCGGTGCGGGACGCCACCGCGCTCGCCGCCGGACCGTACACGGTCATCGTGACGGCCGTCGGGTACGCGCCCGCCGCGGCGACCGCCCTGGTCACCGCCAGCGGCCGCGCCGACGTGGGCGAGGTGGTGCTCGCCCGCGCGGGCGGCGCCGAGCTGCCTCCGGCGGGGCCGTGGACGGTCGACCCCGCCCACTCCTCCGTCGGCGCGGTCGCCCAGCACCTGGGGATCTCCAGCGTGCACGGGCGGTTCACCGAGTTCTCCGGGCGCGTGGAGGTCGCCGACGACCTGGCGAAGTCCCGTGTGGAGGCCGTGATCAGGGCCGACTCCATCGACACCGGCAACGGCCTGCGCGACGAGCACCTGAAGGGCGCCGACTTCCTCGACGTGGCGGCGTACCCGGAGATCACCTACCGGTCCATGGACCTGGAGCCCGCCGGTGCCGACCGGTGGACCGTGCGCGGCGAGCTCGCGATGCGCGGCGTGGTCCGGCCCGTGGACCTCGATCTGATCTACCTCGGCACCGGCGCCGACCCGTGGGGCGGCACCCGCGCAGCCTTCCGCGCCACCGCCGAGCTGCGGCGCGAGGACTTCGCCATGAACTACAACCAGGTCGTACGGGCCGGAATCGCCGCGATCGGCACGACGCTGCGGGTGGAGCTCGACATCCAGGCGGTGCGCGGCGAGGAGCTGCCGGGGGCCTAGGCCCTCAGGAGCGGGACAGGAGGCCCTCGATGCCCGCGATCAGGAGGTCGAGGGCGGTCTCGAAGTCCCGCTCCCACATCTCGACGACCGTGGCCTCGGTGCGGGAGTTCATCAGCTCCCGGGCGCTGCGGATCGTCTCGTTGCCCGGCATCTCCTCGTTCACCGTGCCGACCGCGTCGCGGAAGTACTCCTCCAGCGTCATCCCGGCCTCGTTGCAGCGGGCGATGAAGTGGCCCTCCATCGTGCCGTAGCCGTACACGAACTGGAAGACCGCGGCGATCGCGCCGTTGCGCTGCTGGGGCGCGAGGCCGGTGTTCCCGACCGCGCGCTGCACGGCGAGGGAGTACCGCAGCCAGTTCGGGCCGATGTTCAGGAACTGGCCGACCAGCGGCGACACCCACGGGTGGCGGATCAGCAACGCCCGGTAGGAGCGCGCCAGTTCGCACAGCTGCGTGCGCCACGCGCTCGGGTCGGTCTCGGTGTCGGGCAGGCGCACCTCGGAGCAGACCGAGTCCAGGGCGAGTTCGAGCAGGTCGTCCTTGGTGTCCACGTACCAGTACACGGACATCGCGGTCACCTCGAGCTCCGCGGCGAGGCGGCGCATGGAGAACTTGGCGAGCCCCTCCGCGTCCAGGAGCCGGACCGTGGCCTCGGTGATGCGGTCCCGGTCGAGGCCGGACGGCTGGACGCCCTTGCGGCCCGAGCCGCGGGGCGCCTTGTCCGCCAGCCAGACACTCGTGCGCGCCGGTCGCTGCGTGCGGTCGGCTGCCTTCACCATGGCGCACCTTCCCTGGTACGGGTCCTGTTCCCGGCGGGTCCGGGCGGGCGGGCCGAAACGCTTCGGTCCGCCCGCCTTCGATGCTATGCGGACGCCTCGGCCACGGAGCTATGCGGAGGCCGGGTCCGTGGCGGTCGGGTCCGCGGCCGCCGGTGCGGGCTTTCCCGAGTCCGCCCGCTCGGCCCGCCACAGCAGCGCCGCCGCGATGGCGCCGCCGAGGAGCACCGCGGCCGCGCCCACCAGCTGGCTGGTCTCCAGGCCCGAGGCGAACGCGTCGGAGATGCGCTGCCGCTCGCCCGCCGAGCCCGCCGCCGCCATGGCCGCGGGGAAGGAGGTGGCGGAGACCGCGACGAGCGCCGCGAAGCGGGCGTTGAGGACGGCGCCGAGGACCGCCACGCCGAGGCCGTTGCCGAACTCCGCGAGCGTGCCGTTGATGCCCGCGCCCACGCCCGCCTTCTCCGGCGGGATCGCGCTCATGATCGCGTTGGCCATCGCGGGCATGGAGAACGAGATGCCCGCGCCCATCAGGACGAGCCCGGTGAACATGCCCGAGTAGGCGTGGCCGCCGAACACCGCGATCACCGCGAGCCCGCCCGCCATCATGCTCATGCCCGCCAGGATCGTGCCGGGCGTGCCCAGCTTGGCGTGCAGGCGCGCGCCGAGGCCCACCGTGTTCAGGACGACCACGGCGACCGCGAGCGGCGCGGTGCGCAGACCGGCCTCGAGCGGCTCGTAGCCGAGGACGAACTGGAGGTGCTGGGTGAGCAGGTAGAGCGAGCCGCCCATGCCGAAGGCGACCAGGATCGCGCCGGTCACCGCGCCCACGAACTGCTTGTTCCGGAAGAAGTGCATGTCCAGCATCGGGTACGGGATCCGCAGCTCGTAGACCGTGAACGCGGCGAGGACGCTCAGGCCGACGCCCGCCGCGACCAGGACGTGCGCCGACGTCCAGCCGTGCTCGGGTCCGGAGATGATCGCGTACACGACCGAGGCCATGCCGACGGTCGAGAGCGCCGCGCCGACCAGGTCGGGCCGGTCGCCCTGCGGGTTCTTGGACTCGGGGACCAGGCGGACCACCGCGATGACGCCGAGCAGCGCCACCGGGAGGTTGATCAGGAAGATCGAGCCCCACCAGAAGTGGTTCAGCATGAAGCCGCCGAGCAGCGGTCC
The DNA here is from genome assembly GCF_008704795.1 of Streptomyces spectabilis. Classification (NCBI taxonomy): domain Bacteria; kingdom Bacillati; phylum Actinomycetota; class Actinomycetes; order Kitasatosporales; family Streptomycetaceae; genus Streptomyces; species Streptomyces spectabilis. The sequence goes on from NZ_CP023690.1 coordinate 4,827,301, forward strand.
GGCCGCGAAGCCCAGGGAGTTCACGGTCGCCCACAGGCCGATGGCCCGCACCCGCTCGTCCTCGTCGAAGATCTGCACGACGACGGCGAGGGTGGTGGTCATCAGGAGCGCGCCGCCGATGCCCATCCCGGCACGGGCCGCGATGAGCTGCGTCGAGGACTGCGCGAGGCCCGCCGCGAGCGAGCCGACGCCGAACAGGACCAGGCCCGTGGTCAGCATCTTCTTGCGGCCGTAGCGGTCCGCCGCGCTGCCCGCCGTGAGCAGCAGCCCCGACTGGACCAGCGAGTACGCGTTGATCATCCACTGGATGTCGGACGACGTGGCGTCGAGCTCGCGGGTGAGCGACGGGATGGCAACGCTCAGGACGGTGTTGTCGAGCAGCACCGTGAGCTGGGCGAGGCAGATGACGCCCAGGATCAGCCAGCGCTGCGGGTGCCGGTCCCGGGGCGCGGCGGCCGCCTCGGGGGGCTCGGCGGTGGTCGCCGTCATGGCGGCTCCTCTTCTACGGTGTATGAGGCCGAATGCGTCATACACCGTAGAGGAGTCGCCTTACGGTGTACAAGAAGTTTCCTGAGGCGCTCACTCATTCGGCCGAGTCGGGTCGTAGAACGGGGAGCTCGGGGCCCTGGCCTTCGGGAAGGCGGCGGTGGACCAGGACGTGAGGGACGAGGCGGGGTCGGTGCCGCCGGTAGGCTCTCGAACCGCGCGAGCCTCGGGTACGGGTCGCTGCCACCGGAGCCGCCGACGGTCAGCACGGGCTGGCCGACGGCGAGTTGGCGGCTCGCCGCGCTCTGCGCGCCGGGCGGCCGCGCGTCACCGCGCATCCGCCGCCGATTCGGGCGTGCCCGGCGCACGTTCAAGCCCGTCCGGCGTTTGAGGACGAGCGCGCGGCGCGCCCCTGCCCCGGCCGGGAGCCGGGCCCGGGCGCCGGAGTGCGGGGGGGGGGAGGCCGCGCCCCGCTGCCCCCGGCGCCCGAGGCGGTCACGCCGCTATCGGCGCGGGCTTGATCAGATAGCCGGCGCCCCGCCGGGTGTGGATCATCGGCTCGCGCCCGGCGTCGATCTTCCGGCGCAGATACGAGATGTACAGCTCGACCACGTTGGCCTGGCCGCCGAAGTCGTAGCTCCACACCCGGTCGAGGATCTGCGCCTTGCTGAGCACGCGCCGCGGGTTGCGCATCAGATACCGCAGCAGCTCGAACTCGGTGGCGGTGAGGTGGATGGACTGCCCGCCGCGCGTCACCTCGTGGCTGTCCTCGTCGAGGGTGAGGTCGCCGACGGCGAGCACGGACTCGCCGCGCCGCCCCGCCCCCGCGCCCGCCCGCCGGATCAGTCCGCGCAGCCGGGCGACGACCTCCTCCAGGCCGAACGGCTTGGTGACGTAGTCGTCACCGCCCGCCGTGAGCCCGGCGATCCGGTCCTCGACGGCGTCCTTGGCGGTCAGGAAGAGGACCGGCACGTCCGGCAGTTCCCGTCGCACGCGCCCGAGCACGGACAGGCCGTCCATGTCCGCCAGCATCATGTCGAGCACGACGACGTCCGGCCTGAACGCCCGCGCGGCCCGCACGGCCCCGAGGCCGTCAGTGGCACTGCGGATCTCCCAGCCCTCGTAGCGCAGGGCCATGGACAGCAGCTCGGTGAGCGACGCCTCGTCGTCCACGACGAGCACGCGGACGGGGCTCCCGTCCGGCCTGCGCAGTTCGGTACGCCCCTGGGGCGAGGTCGTGGTCATGCGCTCAGCTTCGGCACGGGGCGTGAGAGGGGGCTTGCGGCAACCTGTGAATTCCCTGAGAACGCCCTGGGCGGGGGCGCGGTTGCTCGGGCTCGCGAGAGGGCCTCACGTCAGCCCGAACAACCGCGCCCCGTTCCCGTGACACACCCCCCTGAGCCACTCGTCGCCGAGGCCGAGCCGCTCCAGGGCCTCCAGCTGATGCCCGTACCCGTACGGGATGTTGGGGAAGTCCGTGCCGAGGAGCACCCGGTCGCCGAGCGCCGCGAGCCGCCCCCGCTCCGCGCGCGGGAACGGCGCGTCCCGCTCGCTGAAGTCCGTGAACGCCATCGTCGTGTCGAGCCGCACCTCCTCGTACCGCTCCGCCAGGTCCAGGAAGTCCGCGTACTCCGGCATCCCCATGTGCGCCACGACGAGCCGAAGCCGGGGGTGGCGCGCGAGCAGCCGCCCCACCGGCTCGGGTCCGGTGTGCTTGCCGGGCACGGGCCCGGAGCCGCAGTGCATCACCACCGGCGTCCCGGCCTCGGCGAGCAGCCCCCACACGGGGTCGAGCAGCGCGTCGTTCGGGTCGTACGCCCCCACCTGTACGTGCGCCTTGAACACCCGGGCCCCGGCCTCGACCGCCTCCCGCACATAGCCGTCGACGCCGGGCTCCGGGAACAGCGTCGCCGTGTGCAGACAGTCCGGCGTGCGGGCCGCGAAGTCCGCCGCCCAGCCGTTGAGCCAGGGCGCCATGCCCGGCTTGTGCGGATAGAGCATCGCTGTGAAGGCCCGCACCCCGAACTCCCGCAGCACGGCGAGCCGTCGCTCCTCGTCGTGCCGGTACCTGATGGGCCACGTCCGGTTCGTCAGCGGGCCGGCCCCGTCGAAGTACGCCCACACCTTCGCCAGGACGCGCTCCGGCATGAAGTGCGTGTGCACGTCGACGAGTCCGGGCAGGCCGAGCCGCCGCCAGAACGCCACCACGGCCTCGGCCTCACCCGGCCCCGCCCCGCCGTCTGCCTTCTGACCGCGCTCCTCCTGACCGCGTTCCTCCCGACCGTGCCGCCGCTCCGCGGCCTCACTCACCACCGCCTGCCACCCCCGCTCGCCGCTGCCCGCCGTAACTCCGCTCCACCTTGCCCACGTGCACCACGTACCGCTCGAACCACTCCTCGCGGCCCCGCTTGCGTGCCACCCGGTGCTCCGGGTCGTCCCGCCACGCCTTGATCGCGTCCAGGTCCCGGAAGTACGCGACGGTGATCGCGAGCCCGCCGGGCGTCCCCGCCGAGTCGGCCCCGAGGAAGCCGGGGAGCGTCTCCACCAGCTCGTCCATGCGCTGCGACGTCTCCGCGTACCCGTGGTCCTCCTCGGCGCGCCGGGCGGTGAACACGACGGAGTAGTAGGGCGGTTCGAAAGGTCCGACGGGCTCGGTCACATCGCGTGTTCCACAGTCGGCCAGCTGGTGATCAGTCATGGCACCCACCGTCACCGGCGGCCGAACCTCCTGTCCACCTCCACGGCCCCACCTTGCCGAACGGGCAGCCAGTCTTGACCTTCCGGTCAGCGAAGGGGGCGTGAGGTGGGTTGTTCCGAGCCCGGGCCCGGGTTCAGAACAACCCGCCCTGCACCGCAGGTATCCCCCGGACCGGAACCGTCACCTCCGCGGCCCCCTCCACCGCTTCGAGCCGCCACCCGCTCAGCACCCGCCCGTCGACGACCACCACTCCCCCGCTCCCCTGCCCCCGCCGGACCTCCAGATGGAGGTCCGGCCCCGCGGCCCCGACCAGCGTGCCCGCGACCACTCCGCCGTCCACGAGCTCGCTCACCACGCCCGTCACCTCCGCGGGCTCCCCGGCGAGCCCGAACGCCCCCGCGTGGTCGACGCACGCGTACGGCAGCCGGTCGAGGGAGTCGGGCCAGCCGCCGAGCCCGCTCGCCGTCCGGTGCAGCTCCGCGAGCTCCCGGGCGCGCTCGGCCGGGGACGGCAGCCGCGCCCGCAGGGCCCGCTTGCGCGCGTACGGAATCCGGTCCGGCACGCCGAGCGCGGTGCGCAGCAGCTCCTCGGTGCGGCGCGCGGCCATCAGCGGGCCGCGCCCCAGCCAGCTGTACGCCAGCGCTCCCTGCTCGAGGAGTCGCGTGCCGCCCCGCGCGACCCCCGTGATGCCGACCTTCACCACGCCGGGGCCGAACCACGCCACGTACACGTGGTACGGCCGCGGGTCGTCGGCGAAGGTGTCCGCCGCGACCGAGTGCGCCCGGTCGACGCGCGCGCACTCCTCGCACTGCCCGCGCGTGCCCCGCCCCGCCACGCCCGCCCCCGCCGGGCACGGCGTCCGGCGCCCGCCGCGCCACACCCCGAGGCACACGCGCCCGCCCCGGGCACGGAACGCCAGCGCGGCGCCGTACGCCAGCGCGCTCTCGCGCGGCTCCCGCCCCGCCGCGTACCAGCCGAGGGCGGGCCCGCCCTCCGGGTGCCACCGCACCCCCGTGCACCACCACGTCATACGAACGAGCATGACGCACGCCACTGACAACACCGCCGCACTCAATTCTTGACCTCAAAGTACAAAACACTGCTACGCTGCTCCGCATGGGAAGGCCGAGGCAGTTCGATCCGGAGACCGCCGTGGAGCAGGCGATGGAGGTCTTCTGGCGCAAGGGGTACGCGGGCACGACACCGCAGGACCTCGTCGACGCGCTCGGCATCGGAAAGGGCAGCCTGTACAACGCCTTCGGCAGCAAGCACGCCGTCTTCGAGCGGGCCCTGCGCCGCTACCGCGACACCCAGGCCAGCCGCCTCATCGAACTCTTCGAGAGCGAGGGCCCGGTCAAGGAGCGGCTCCGCGCCGCCCTCGAACTCCTGGTGACCCTGGACCTCGCGGACCCGGACCGGCGCGGCTGCATGGCCGTGAACGCGGCGGCCGAACTCGCGGGCTCCGACCGGACCACGACCGAACTGGTCCGGGACATGTTCGCCCGCACCGAGTCCACGCTCCAGGCCCTGGTCGAGGAGGGCAAGCGCGCGGGCGAGATCGCCCCGGACCGCGACGCAGCGTGCGTCGGCAGCCTGCTCATGAACACGGTCGTCGGACTGCGCCTGACGGCACGGGTCGCGGACGGCCCCGACGGCATGCGCCGCACGATCCGAGCGGTCCTCGACCTCCTCTGACCCGCGCCGCCCCATCCCCCGGCGGCACCGAGCCCAGCCCCGGACGGGCCCTCGCACACCCAAATTCTGTACCTAAAGGTCAAAAAAATTCCAAACCCTTAAGGAAGACACCCCATGGACCTGCACCTCACCGGAAAGACCGCCGTCGTCACCGGAGCCAGCCGCGGCATCGGCCTCGCCACCGTGCGCGCCCTCGTCGCCGAGGGCGTCCGCGTGGTCGGCGCCGCCCGCACGATCACCCCGGAGCTGAAGGAGTCCGGCGCCCTGCCGTACGCCGTGGACCTCGGCACCGCGCGGGGCCCGGCCGAACTCGTCGAGCACGCCGTGCGCGAACTGGGCGGCCTCGACCTCCTCGTCAACAACGTCGGCGCGGGCGACGACATAGGCGTCGACGGCTTCCTCGACGTGGACGACGCCCGCTGGCAGGCCGCCCTGGACATCAACCTCCTCAGCGCCGTCCGCGCCGCCCGCGCCGCACTGCCCGGCCTCGTCGAACGCCGGGGCGCCATCGTGAACGTCTCCTCGATCACCTCCCGGCTGCCCGGCGCGGGCCCGATCGCCTACAGCACCGCCAAGGCCGCCCTCACCGCCTTCGGCAAGGCCCTCTCGGAGCAGTTCGGCCCCCAGGGCGTCCGCGTCAACACTGTCTCGCCCGGCGTCGTACGCACCGCGATCTGGGAGGACCCCGACGGCTTCGGAGGCGCGGTGGCCGCGGCGGCCGGCGCCGACCACGCCCAGTACCTGGCCCAGCTCCCCCAGGCGTTCGGCATGGCCTCGGACCGCATCACCGAGCCCACCGAGGTCGCGGCCCTGATCACGTTCCTGCTCTCGGACGTGGCGGGCAACATCACCGGCGCGGACTACGTGATCGACGGCGGCACCGTGAAGACCGTCTGACCCACACAACGCGAGAGGCCCCGGACTCATCGCCCGGGGCCTCTCGCTTCAATGTGCACTCGGCAGGATTCGAACCTGCAACCTTCTGATCCGTAGTCAGATGCTCTATCCGTTAAGCTACGAGTGCTTGTTCTGTTTTCGTCTTCGCTTCCCGGTCCTTTCGGCCCGCTCGCGGCGACAGGAAGAACATTACATGACTGCCGCCGCCATGTGAAATCCATTGGCCTCACCCCTTGTGACCTGCGAAAACGTTCCAGCGGGCGATGCGGGGGCGCGGCCGGAGCCGACGGGAAGCACTGAAGCCCCGGTCCAGTGGACCGGGGCTTCAGTACTCAGTGCGGAGGCGGAGGGATTTGAACCCTCGATCAGGGGGTTACCCCGAAACCGCATTAGCAGTGCGGCGCCATAGACCGGACTAGGCGACGCCTCCAACCTCACACCCCCGCGAGCGCGGGTGTGCGTGCAGATGATGACACAGCCAGGGGCTACGCCACCAATCGCGGCCTCCACGGTACTAGTCACCCGGCCTGGAGGGCAAAGCGCTAAAGGGCACCGCAACGCGGCACGGCCGGGGGCGTTAGAGGGGACGGTAGGCGCCTGCCCCCGGGGCCGGCGCGAGCTGGAAACCGCACACCCCAGGAGAGCCCCCGTGAAGCCCGTCAGCGAACGCCGCCTCTTCCTCACCGCCGTCGCGTCCACCGTCACCTCCGTCGCCGCCGCCCTCGGCGCGCTGGCCGCCCCGGCCGCCGCCGCCCCCGCCGACCTGATCGCGCGGGACCACCTGGACCTGGTCACCCAGGACCGGCTGGAGGTCACGTACTCCGAGAACGGCGGGACGACGGCCCGCACGTACGAGCTGACGTGCGGTCTGGAGGACGGCGGCACCCACCCCGCGCCCGCCGAAGCGTGCGAGCACCTGGACGGGCTCGCGAGCGAAGGTCGCGACCCCTTCAAGCCGGTGGAGCGCGGCGTCATGTGCACCCAGCAGTACGGCGGCGAGCAGACCGCCCATGTGACGGGCACCTGGCAGGGGCAGCCCGTGGAGGCATCCTTCAAGCGCACCAACGGATGCGAGATTTCGCGGTGGAACACCCTGGTTCCGGTGCTTCCGTCCGCCGGCGCGTAGAGCACTGCACGCGCGCGTGGAGGCTCGCTTCCCCGCGCGCGGATGCCGTCCCCGACCCGCCCCTGGTGAAGTACGCCCTCGCGCCCGCCCCGTGACCAGGCACGACCGAAACCTCACAGCTTCTGCGTGCGACCTCCCTCTCATCCGGCGTCGCGCCCGCAACCGCTCCCCGTAGACTTCCCTCCCGTGACATGCCGCGGGCCGCGGGGCAAGATGGCCTGGGCGGTCGGCAAGGTGCGGTAACCAGGGAGGAAGCGTCGTCGTGAGCAGCAGGCCATCCCGAGGCGCTGCTCGCCTCGCAGCCATACTCGACGCGCTCCCGGACGCGCTGGTGCTGGTCAACGCCAACGGGACCGTCGTGAACGCGAACGCCATCGCGCTCGAGGCCTTCGAGGCGCCCGGCACCGCGCTCGTGGGGCGCGGACTGCTCGATCTGCTGCCGGAGTTCGACTCCCGGCTCATTCCCGGCTCCATGCGCCGTCCGGACAGTACGGACGAACGCGGACGGACCAAGCCGAAACGGATGATCGCCCGCCGAACGGACGGCTACGAGTTCCCCGTCGAGGTCACCAGCTCCAGCCTCGAGGACAGCAGGAACGCCTACGACGAGCGCTACGGCCACAGCGGTCACAGCGGCTATGGCGGCTACAGCGGCGACGAGATGCTGATGATCGTCGTCCGCGACCTGTCCGGTGCGCTCAACACGGAAGCCGAACTGGCGCGTTCGCAGCGGCAGACCGAGATGATCCTGCGGGCCGCCGCCGAAGGCGTCGTCGGCACGGACACCGACGGCCGGGTCGTCCTGGTCAACCCCGCCGCCGCCCAGATACTCGGCTTTCGCGCGAGCGACCTCGGCGGGCAGGAACTGCACCCGCTGGTCCTGCACTCGCGCGCCGACGGCGAGCCCTTCCCGTACGACGAGTCGCCGCTCGCGGACACGCTGCGCTCCGGGCGCAAGCACCGCGTGCGCGGCCAGGTCCTGTGGGCCAAGAGCGGCGAGAAGGTCTCGGTCGACCTGACGACGGCACCCGTGCGCGACGGCGACCAGCTCGTCGGCGCGGTCATGACCTTCACCGACCGGCGGCCGTACGACACGCTCGCCGAGAAGCACGAGACCGCGCTCGCCCAGCACGCCGAGGAGCTGCGCGAGGCGGCGGAGCGCCGCGAGGAGGAACTCGCGGCCGAGCAGGAGCGGTACGCGGCGCTCGCCGAGCGCGAGAAGGACCGCTACGAGGCCTTCGCCGAGCAGGAGCAGGAGCGCTACGACGCCCTCGCCGCCCGGCACACCCAGCTCATCGCCGTCCTCGACCGGTCCTTGCGCGGGCCGCTCGACGAGATGCGCCGCGAACTGGCCGCGCTCGCCGCCGACGACGCGGGCCAGCTCTGGCCCGAGGCCAACCAGGTCCTGCACCACCTGTCGGCCGGGTACGCCCGCATGACGACCCTCGTGGACAACGTCCTGGGCTTCCAGCGCCTGGAGGCGGGCGACGAGGAGCTGACCCGTACGGTCGTACCGCTGGACGCCGTCGTCGCGGCGGGCGTCGACGGGGCCGTCGAGCTGATCGGGCCCGGCCGCGCCCAGTTCGCCGTGCACGCGCCGCCGGTCGCGGTCCAGGTGGACGCGCACCGGCTCTCGACGGCCCTCGCGCATCTGATCGCCGACGTGGCCGGAATCGACGCTACCGGCAACACGCGCGCGGGAGCCGTGGTTTCGGGCGGCCCCGAGGCCGCGGCCGGGTACGTCGACTCGACGATCGTCGTCGCCGCGGCCCAGCGCGGCGAGGTCGTCCGCATCGAGGTGCGCGGGCCCTACACCGGCGGCGACCCCGTCCACGAGCCCGTCGTCCAGGGCATCGTGCGGGCCCACGGCGGCGTGCTCCAGACGCACGAGGTGCCGGGCACGAGCGGCAGCGCGTACGTGCTCGAAGTACCGGTCGGGGACGGCTCCGGGGCCGTTCCCGGGACGTCCGTCGAGGTGTCCTCACGGATGGCTCCCGAGGTCGTCGCCGAGGCCCCGGCGGTGCGGAACGGCGGCGCCGCGGGCGCCGGTGCCGTGGTGCCCGAACAGGTGGGCGCACCCTCCGGGGGCGGTCGCAGGCGGGCGCGGCGCTCCTCGGTGGACTCCTTCCTGGACAGCGGTGTTCCCGGTGCGGCGGGTTCCGGTGACACCAGAGGCGTGGAGGCCGCCGACTCCGGCCCGGGTCCCGCCGGACCCGCCGCCGAGGCCGGTCCCGGTGGCGGCACCGGGCGGCGCAGGCGGCGTGCCGTCGCGCACGGCCCGGCAGAGCCCGCCCAGGTCGCTCCCGCCGACACGGGCACGGGTACAGGTGCGAGTACGGGTACGGGTACGGGTTTCGGTGCGTCCTCCGGCGATACGTCGGGAGGCACCGGGCGGCGTCGTGGACGGCCGAGCCCCGCCGAGGGCGCCGTGATGACGGCGGCCGAGCACGCCGCCGGTTCGGCGGCGCTCGGCGAGACCGTGCCTCCTCAGGGAGTGCCGTCCCAGGCGGTGCCGCCCCAGGGCGACGCGATGCCTTCAGGGCGGCGTGCCCGACGGACGGGCGAGCCGCAGGCGTTGGCGCTGCCGTCGGGGACCGGGGCCGCTCCGGAGTACGGGGACGGGCAGGGCGAGGGCCCTGACGCACCGCGTCCCGGCGGCCGTCGTGCCCGGCGCGCCCTTGCCGCGGCCCAGGAGCGGGCGGCGGCGGAAGAGGCGTCCAACAGCCGTGTGTTCGCGCTGCCTCCGGCCGAGGCGGACCGTGAGGCGGGCAGCGGGGCGCTGGTCGGCGCCGAGCAGGTCACGGGTCAGGCCGACGGGCCGGACGCGGGCCACGTCGCTGGACAGACGACTGGGCAGGCCGCTGGACAGACCACTGGGCAAGCCGCTGGACAGGCCGCGCAGGGTGGTGCGCGGCAGCTCGCCGGCGTGCGGTCGGCCGGTGCCGAGCAGGCCCCGCGCGGCGCGGTCGCCACGGAAGCGGGGCACGCGCAGGTCGGCGCCTCGGTGAACGTTCCGGCGGGCGTACAGGCGGGGTTGCAGGCCGCCGCGCGCGGCGGAGTGCCCACCCAGGGACGTGGCGCAGGGGCGCAGGGCGGCAGGCCCGCCCCCGCGTCGGGCGGCCTCCCCGCGGGGCAGGACGACACCGGGCAGGACGACCCCGGCCAGCACGCCGCGGCGCCGCAGGACCCCATCGACGACCACACCCCGCCGCAGCCGCACCCGGCGCAGTCCCCCGCGCTGCCCGCCCAGGCGCAGCCGCAGGCCCCGACCGGACGCCGACGTGCGCGGCAGGCTCCGCCCGCGGCCGACCCCGCGGTCGGAGCGACTCCGCCCCGGGCCGTGCCCGTCGCGGGCACCCCGGCAGGGGGCGTCGCCACGGCCGGTACGCCCGCCGACGGCACCCCCGCGGGCGGCACGCCCTCGGCCGCCCTGCCGCCGGAACGTGATCCACGCGCGCGTGCCGCGCAGCCGCTGCCCGCCGAGGCCGCGCCCGTCGACCCGAACTCGACCCAGGGGCGCGCGATCAGCGTGCGCACCCTCGGCCAGGGCGTGCCGTTCGGGCGCAAGGCCCAGCCGCCCGTGCAGCCGCAGGCCCAGCCGCCGCACTCCCCCGCTCAGGCCGCACAGGCCGCACAGCCCGCGCAGGGCGGGTCCGGGCGCCGCCGCAAGCTGGGGACGCCGCCCGAGCCCGGCGCCGACGAGCGCCCGGAGAGCGCGGCACGGCCGCACCCGCAGGCGCCGCAGGCCAAGCCGCAGCAGCCCCGGCTCTCGCCGGGCACCGAGGGCACCGGACGCTCGTACGCGATCGGCGCCCCGGACGAGAACGCCGCCGAGGGCCCCGAGCCGCTGGACGGCCCCGGTGGCGCCGTCGAGGTGACGAACCGGCCCCAGCCGCAGCCCATGGACGACGAGTTGCCGCCGGAGCCGCTGGACAACCCGCGCCGGCTGCTCGTGTGGCCCGCGCCCGACGTCACCACGCAGCAGGCGCTGAGCGACCGCGGCTACCGGCCCGTCATCGTGCACTCGCGCGAGGAGGTCGACGCGCAGATCGCCGCGTTCCCCGCGGCCCTCTTCGTGGACCCGCTGACCGGCCCGATCACCCGTACCGCGCTGCAGTCGCTGCGCCAGGCCGCGGTCGCCGCGGAGGTGCCGGTGCTCGTCACGGCCGGGCTCGGCCAGGCCTCGCGCGAGGCGGCGTACGGCGCCGACCCCGCCGTGCTCCTGAAGGCCCTCGCGCCGCGCGACAGCGAGCAGCACCCGCCGCGGGTCCTGCTCATCGAGGAGCACGAGGAGATCGCCCTCGCCCTGACGGCGACGCTCGAGCGGCGCGGCATGCAGGTCGCGCGGGCCGAGAGCGACGCCGACGCGGTGACGCTCGCCGCCCAGACCCGGCCGAACCTGGTGGTGATGGACCTCCATCAGGTACGCCGCCGCCGCGCCGGAATCATCGACTGGCTGCGCGCCAACGGTCAGCTGAACCGCACGCCGTTGGTCGTGTACACCGCCGCCGTCGACGAGACCGACCTGCCGAAGCTCGCGGCGGGCGAGACCGTGCTGTTCCTGGCCGAGCGGTCCACGAGCGGCGAGGTGCAGACCCGGATCGTGGACCTGCTGGCGAAGATCGGCACGAACTGACCCGTGCGGTCCGCCCCTGACCGGTGGGGCCAGGGGCGGAGGGCGGTGTTCCAGGGGCGGTGCTCCAGGGGCGGAGGGCGGCGGCGGTCTCAGATCCGCGTCACGTCCAGCTCTCCGTGCGCGTACTGCCTGCGCAGCACCTTCTTGTCGAACTTGCCCACGCTCGTCTTGGGGACGGCGGCGACGAAGGCCCAGCGCTCGGGGAGCTGCCACTTGGCGACGCGGGTGGCGAGGAAGTCGCGCAGGGCGGCGTAGTCGGCGGTGGCCTCCTCCTTGAGGACGACGGTCGCGAGGGGCCGCTCGCCCCACTTCTCGTCGGGGACGGCCACGACGGCCGCCTCGGCGACGTCGGGGTGGGACATCAGGGCGTTCTCCAGGTCGACGGAGGAGATCCACTCGCCGCCGGACTTGATGACGTCCTTCGCCCGGTCGGTGAGGGTCAGGAAGCCGTCCGCTGAGATGACGCCGACGTCCCCGGTCTTGAGCCAGCCGTCCGCGCTGAACTTGTCCTCGGGCCTGATGTCCTCGCCGCCCGCGCCTCCGTAGTACGAGCCCGCGATCCAGGGGCCGCGGACCTCCAGCTCGCCCGCGGACTCGCCGTCCCAGGGGAGCCGGCTGCCGTCGGGGCCGATGAGACGGCCCTCGACCCCGGCCGGGAAGCGGCCCTGGGTGAGGCGGTAGGCGAACTCCTCATCGGTGCCGATGGTGTGCGCGGGCGGCCGCGAGACCGTGCCGAGCGGGGAGGTCTCCGTCATGCCCCAGGCGTGGCAGACCCGGACCCCGAGCCGGTCGAAGGCCTCCATCAGGGAGGGCGGACACGCCGCGCCGCCGATGGTGACCTGGTGCATACAGCTCACGTCGCGGGGCTTCGCGGTGAGTTCGGCGAGCAGTCCCTGCCAGATGGTGGGCACGGCCGCGGCGTGCGAGGGGCGCTCGGCCTCGATCATCTCGGCGAGCGGCGCGGGCTGCAGGAAGCGGTCCGGCATCAGCATGCCGACACCCGTCATGAACGTCGCGTGCGGCAGTCCCCAGGCGTTGACGTGGAACTGCGGTACGACGACGAGGCTGGTGTCGGCGTCCGTGAGGCCCATGGACTGGGACATGTTGACCTGCATGGAGTGCAGGTAGATGGAGCGGTGGGAGTAGACGACGCCCTTGGGGTCGCCGGTCGTGCCGGAGGTGTAGCACATGGCGGCGGCCCGGCGTTCGTCGAGCTCGGGCCAGTCGTAGTCGGTCGGCTTGGCCGCGATCAGGTCCTCGTACTCGTGGACGCGGGCGCGGGCGCCGTCGAGGAGGGAGCGGTCGCCGGGGCCGGAGACGACGAGGTGCTCGACGGACGGCATCCGGTCGAGCAGCGGCGCGATCAGGCCGAGCAGGGAGCCGTTGACGATGATGACGCGGTCCGCCGCGTGGCCCACGATCCAGGTGAGCTGCTCGGCGGGCAGCCGCAGATTGAGGGTGTGCAGAACGGCGCCCATGCAGGGAACGGCGAAGTAGGCCTCGACGTGCTCGGCGTTGTTCCACATGAACGTCGCCACGCGTTCGTCCTCGCCGACCCCGAGGTCCTCGCGCAGGGCGTGGGCGAGCTGGGCGGCGCGGGCACCGATCTCCCGGAAACTGCGGCGCTGTGGCTCGCTCTCGCCGGTCCAGGTGGTGACCTGGGAGGTCCCGTGCACGGTCGCGCCGTGGTTGAGGATGCGGGTCACTGTCAGCGGTACGTCCTGCATGGTGCTCAGCACGGCGTCCTCCCGGTCGGCGGGCGGCAGGCGGCCGGGCGGTCCCGGCGCTCTACCTGGCGGTAGCCCCAGATTCTCGCCGCATACCGATCGGTATGTCACTACCGCGAGCGCACAAGAAGGCAAATTCAGCTACGACGGCCATCCACCCGGCACGCCCCGGCCCGGCCCCGCACGCCGCCCTCGGGCGTGCTGCCGCCGGTGCGCCGCCGCCGGGCGCGGCGGTCGGCTGCTCAGCGCTCCGCTGGCTGTGCCGCACCACGCCAGCGGGCGCCTGCGGTTCGTCGTGGCTGGTCGCGCCCGCGCGGCGGAGCCGACCGCTCGGCCGACCGCCGCTCAACGGACCGGCGTGAGCTCCGGGTCCTCGCGGAGCTTGCCGAGCGCACGCGACACCGCGCTCTTGACCGTGCCGATGGACACCCCGAGCACCTCGGCCGTCTGGGCCTCGCTCAGGTCCTCGTAGTAGCGCAGGACGACCATGGCCCGCTGCCGCGCGGGCAGCTTCATGATCGCGCGCCACATCGCGTCGTGCAGCGCCTGCTGCTCGGCCGGGTCACCGGCCGGCACGGCCTCCGGCTCGGGCAGCTCGTCGCAGGCGAACTCGTCGACCTTGCGCTTGCGCCACTGCGACGTGCGCGTGTTCAACAGGGCCCGGCGCACATACCCGTCGAGCGCCCGGTGGTCCTCGATCCGGTCCCAGGCCACATAGGTCTTGGTCAGGGCCGTCTGCAGCAGGTCCTCGGCGTCGCTCGGATTCGCCGTCAGCGAGCGGGCGGTGCGCAGCAGCACGGGCTGTCGGGCCCGGACGTACGAGGCGAACGACGGGTAAGCGGAAGGACCCGCGCCCCGCGTCGCGGCCTTCGATGCGCTGGTGCACACGGACACCATGGATGCGGTCATGGCTCCACGCTAGAAGCGCCCCCTACATCAGCGGATCGGCCGCAGGTCCCGAAGCGGTGTCCGCCTCAGGTTGTACGAGGGGACGTACTCCCACCTCCTGAAGGTGGAGGAGGGGGAGCGTACTCCTGAGGGTTTGACCCTGAGGTCCCGGAAACCGCTTGCCCGCGCGGCTCTCGGCACGGCTCAGCCGAGCCGCGCAACCGGCGCGTGCATCAGGTTGCGGTCGATCTGCAAAGTGCGCCCGCCGTACCGCTCCGTGACGTTGCCCGCGTACTGATGGATCCGCCGCTCCGGATGCCAGGCGTACCAGGGCAGCGCCTGCTCGCCGTACAGGTCCGGCCGGTTGTTCCACCGGGCGAACCACAGGATCGAGGGCAGGTCGTCGGCCCCCGCCCGCCGCGCCGCCTCCAGGTGCGCTACGCCGGAGTCGGCACTGCTGTAGAAGCCCGGTACGTAGCCATGGCTGCGCACTTCGCGGCTCCAGGCCCGTACGAAACTGAGCGTGGCCGTGGCGCATTTCTCGTTCTGGTACGTATACGCCTCCATGTCGAGGTAGAGCGGACTGTCCGGCCCCATGCCGAGCGCCTCGGCCCTGAGGACCGCGTCGTGTCCCTCCCGGGCACCCTGGGGCCCGGGCTCGCTTCCGATGCGGACGTGCTGCTTGTTCCTGGCCCGTACGCACGGGGACTGCGAGCCGACGTACACCGGCAGCACGCCCCAGCCCATCCCGTCGACCTCCGTCAGCCAGGCCCGGCTCAGCTGCGGCTGGTCCTGACAGGCCCGTCCGCGCCCGGCGTAGTAGACCCCCACCGCGCGGTACGGGGAGTCGAGCCAGCGCCGCATGGTGTCGGCCGGGGGTGTCAGACAGGTGTCGAAGGCCCGGCCGCTGAACACACCGGGCTCCGCCGCCGCTCCGGGCCGGGCCGGGCCGCCCTGCCCCGTCGGCTGCCCGAGGGCCGCCCGGCGCGCGGGTCCCGACCCCTCGGGGGGAGCCGAGGTGTCCAGGGCCAGCGTCGCGAGGGAGAGGGCGAGGACAAGTCCAGTGATCGTCTTCCGGTGGCGCATACGGCGAGTGAACGGGCCGGGGCGGTCGCCGGACCCGGGACACGCGCGCGTTCAGCCGTCCGCCGTCAGAATCAGCCCCGATGTGGGGACGCCGGTGCCCGCCGTGACCAGGGCGCGCCCGGCGCCGGGTATCTGGTTCACCGCCGTGCCGCGCAGCTGGCGCACGGCTTCCGCGATGCCGTTCATCCCGTGGAGATAGGCCTCGCCGAGCTGTCCGCCATGGGTGTTCAGCGGCAGCCGCTCCTTGGCGACGAACTCCGCGGCCTCACCCGGCGCGCAGAACCCGAACTCCTCCAGCTGCATCAGCACGAACGGCGTGAAGTGGTCATAGAGGATCCCGACGTCGATCTCGCCGGGGGCGAGCCCCGAGGTGCGCCACAACTGCCGCGCCACGACGCCCATTTCGGGCAGGCCGGTGAGATCGTCGCGGTAGTAGCTGGTCATCTGCTCCTGGGCGCGGCCCGCACCCTGCGCGGCCGCGGCGATCACCGCGGGCGGCCTCGGCAGATCCCTGGCCCGCTCCACGCTGGTGACGACGATGGCCTGCCCGCCGTCCGTCTCCTGGCAGCAGTCCAGAAGACGCAGCGGCTCCACGATCCACCGGGAGGCGGCGTGCTCCTCCAGCGTGATGGGTCTGCCGTGGAAGTACGCGGCCGGGTTGGTCGCCGCGTACCTCCGGTCGGTGACCGCGACGTGGCCGAAGACCTCCGGGGTCAGGCCATGGGTGTGGAGATAGCGCTGAGCGGCCATCGCGACCCAGGAGGCGGGGGTGAGCAGCCCGAACGGCAGCGCCCAGCCGAGCGCCACGCCCTCCGCCGAGGGCTCCCGACGGCTGACTCCGGCGCCGAAGCGGCGGCCCGACCGCTCGTTGAACGCCCGGTAGCAGACGACCACTTCGGCCACTCCCGCCGCTATCGCGAGTGCCGCTTGCTGCACGGTGGCGCAGGCCGCGCCACCGCCGTAGTGCACGCGGGAGAAGAAGGAGAGCTCGCCCATGCCCGCCGCCTGGGCGACCGTGATCTCCGGGCTCGTGTCCATCGTGAAGGTGACCAGGCCGTCGACGTCGGCGGGAGCGAGGCCCGCGTCGGCGAGCGCCGCCCGCACCGCCTCCACGGCCAGCGTCAGCTCGCTGCGCCCGGAGTCCTTGGAGAACTCGGTGGCACCGATCCCGACGACCGCCGCCCTGCCGCCGAGGCCGTCCCTCGCCCGCCCGCTCATGCCGCGCCTCCCGCCGCGGCGTCGGGCACGGTCACCTTCACCGTGCCGGTGACGTGTCTGCCTATGGCGTTGGCCCCGAGGACCCTGACCGTCGCCGTGGTGCCCTCCGGGGTCCGGGCGATCTCCTCGACAGAGCCCGTCAACACCATCGTGTCCCCCGGATAGTTGGGCGCGCCCAGCCTGATCTTCACCGAGCGGAGGACGGCGCTCGGCCCGAAGTGGTCGGTGATGTACCGCCCCACCAGGCCGTTGGTGGTGAGGATGTTCATGAAGATGTCGGGGGAACCCTTCTCCTTCGCGAGCTCCACGTCGTGGTGCACGTCCTGGTAGTCCCTGGAGGCGATCGCTCCCGCGACGATCAGCGTGCGCGTGACCGGGATCTCCAGCGGCGGCAGCGCGTCACCGGCTTTCACGGCGGCCGCGCCCTTCGAAGGCCGGCCCGCCTCCGCATGGCCCATCTCCGCATGCCCCGTCTCCGCATGGTCCTTGGCCGAGCGGCCCGTCTCCGTGCGGCTCATCGGTCCACACCCCCTTCCAGAGCGGCCACGGCAGCCTCCTCCAGGGCCCGGAACACCGGCAGCTCCAGGTCCTCGTCCACCCGCTGGAACTCCAGCCGCACCGGCATCCCGATCCGTACGGCCCGGGGCGGCACGCCCACCACATTGCTGATGATCCGCACGCCCTCCGCGAGCTCGACGAGCACCACCGCGTACGGACCTGGCCCGCCCGACGCCGTGAAGGCCGGGAAGGAAGGGTGGTGCATCACCACATACGAATAGACCGTGCCCTCGCCGCTCGCCTCGACCGTGTCCCACTCGGGGGAGCCGCAGGCACCGCACCCCGGCAGCCAGGGGAAGCGGAGCGTGCCGCAGCCCCCGCAGCGCTGGATGAGGAGCCGGTGCAGGGCCACGCCCTCCCAGAAACCGGCGTTGTCCCTGTTGACCACCGGGCGGGGGCGGATGGGCGCGTCCGCTCCGCGGGTCCGGGTGGTGGCCGTGACCGGCGGTCTCCGCTTCGCGGGGCGGTACTTGAGGATCCGGAAGCGGTGCGTGCCCGCGAGCTCCCCGTCCGCGCGGACGTCCATCCGGGTCGTCACGAAATACCCCGCGCCGAGCTTGGTCGTCTTACGGTCCGACACCGACTCGATCACCGCGTCGAACGTGATCTCGGCACCCGGCCGCAGCGGGCGCAGATACTCCTGCTCGCAGTCGGTGGCGACCACCGAGGTGCACCCGGCGTCGTCGAGCAGGGCCAGCAGCTCGTCGTACGCGTCCGAGCGGGCCGCGTGGCCCGAGAGGCCGCCCATCGTCCAGGCCTGGAGCATGGTCGGCGGGGCGATCGCGTCGGGTCCCTCGTACGCCGGACTGGTGTCGCCCAGGGCCTCGCACCAGTGCCGGATCATCGGCGCGTTGACCGGATCCCTGCCGCGGCCGGACTCGGCCGCGGACCGGCCCTCGTACGCCTTCAGCCGTCCATACACCTCATCGGGCCCGTACGGCCCTGTCTCCGCCCTGCTCTCCGCCCTGCTCCGCGCGCTGCCCGTCACCGTCGTCCCCTCCGCCGCCCCGATCAACCGCCCCCGCGAGCTCCTGACATATTCGGTACACCGCAGCCGCCGCATCGGTTCCCACCGATGCTCCGCCGCCACGCACTGATTTCTGACTGTCCGTCAGTTCTCGTACGGGTGTCAAGACACGGAGCGGAGACGCGGCGCGGAGACGTGGGTCGGAGACACGGCGCGGAGACGGCGCGGACGCGGAGCCGAGGCGTGGAGCCGAGGCGTGGAGCCGAGGCGTGGAGCCGAGGCGTGGAGCCGAGGCGTGGAGCCGGGACAGGTCACCGGGGTGCCCGCGAACACAGCTGCGCGGCGGCGCCCCAGGCACCGCCGCGCAAACTGTCACATCACCCCACAGAGCAGGCCCCGAGGATCACTCCCCAACGAGGCCCCGGATCACCACAGTTCGCTGAAGTTGACGGCGACGTTGGCGTTCGACTGGTCGATCTCCGTGAACGCGGAGCCGTTCACCTGAGCGGTGTTGCTCTGGTTGGAGGCGCCGTTTCCGACCGCCTGCTGCTGGGTGGTCGAGGAGTTGCCGTTGTTGTCATCGCCGACACCGCTGCCGTCGACGACCGCAACACCCGCGTTCGATCCGTTGTCCGCGAACGAGCCGTTGTCGGCCATCGCGACACCCGAGAAGAGGGCGGCGGCCAGCGGCAGGGCGGCGACGGCGGCGAGGGCACGGGCGGTACGGATGCTTGCCATGTCTATTTCCTCCAGAAGGGGTGGTGGGCGCCGGCCCGGCCGGGCCCACCTCAAATACGGCTTGTTCCAAGGCAGTTGGCCGACCGCCTTGGACATCTGCACGACGTCGCGCATCAAGAATTGCCCACCGAATCCCCGCCGAACCACCCCGGAAGTCACTATTCCCCCGCAAGCGTGAGGACAAGTCGATAAACCCGCTTCGCTCCATCAAAGCCCCAGCTCAGCACTCCCGCCCCAGCCGATCCCAGACGCCGCACGGGCTGAAGCGTTCCGGCAAAACCCCGGCAAAAGGGGGCGCTGCTCCCATTCGACCGCCATCTGCGCCTCCCCCTCTTCCCTTCATCGAACGTCAGTACGAAAATGAAGTCATGGCCCCCAGCGACCGCCATGCCGAAGACCGCCCCCTGCACGACGGCCCCCACGAACCGGCCGCCGAGCACCCGGCCGCCCACGACCAGACACCCCCCGCGCGCGGGCGCCACGCCGCCGAGCGCCACACCGCCACCTTGGCCCTGGCCCACGCCCTGTCCGCCGCCGAGCGGGGGCTCGCCGTCATCCCCCTGTCCCGCGGCAAGCTCCCCGCGCTGCGCTCGCCGCACCACGACGAACGGCACCCGCCGCCGTGCCACGGCGAGTGCGGGCGCCTGGGGCACGGCGTGTACGACGCGTCCACCGACCCGGTGCGCATCCGCGAGCTGTTCGCCGCCGCGCCCTGGGCCTCGGGCTACGGCATCGCCTGCGGACTGCCGCCGTACCACCTGATCGGCATCGACCTGGACACCAAGACCGGCACCGACGCCCCGGCCGCGCTGCGCGAGCTGGCGCTGAGGCACCTGTTCACCATCCCGGAGACAGTCGTCGTCACCACCCCCAGCGGGGGGCGCCACGTCTGGCTGTCCGGGCCGCCGGACGTCGTCGTGCCCAACTCGGCGGGCCGCCTGGCCCCAGGGATCGACATCCGCGGCGCGGGCGGCTATCTGGTCGGCCCCGGCTCGCGCACCGAGCAGGGCGTGTACAGCACCGTGCCCGGCACCGCCCATCTGCCCCCGGCCGCGTGCCCCGAGGCCCTCCTGCGGCTGCTCGTGCCCCCGCTGCGCCGACGCCCGGCGACGGCACCCCCGCGCGCGGACGCCCAACAGGGCCAGGGCCTGGTCCAGTTCGTCCTCGCCGCGCACGAGGGCCAGCGCAACACCCGCCTGTTCTGGGCCGCTTGCCGCGCCTACGAGAACGGCCTCGGCGAAGCCCTCACCGCCCCCCTCACCGAAGCGGCCCTGCGCGTCGGCCTCACCCTCCGGGAGGCCCGCTCCACCATCGCCTCAGCGGCCCGCCTGACCGGCCAGGCCTGACCCCACGCGCGCGTGCCCCACGCCTGCACGCCCAGGGGCGCCCGGCATAAGCGAAGGGGCGCCCGGATCGCTCCGGACGCCCCTTCGACGGCTGGCCCTGGGCCAGCACCCGCGGTGGGTGTGGGATTTGAACCCACGGTGACTCGCGCCACGACGGTTTTCAAGACCGTTCCCTTAGGCCGCTCGGGCAACCCACCCCGCGCCGCCGCCGTGTGATCGGACGGCCTGGCGCGGGGTCAAGAGTAGCGGGTCAGCTGTCGCCCTTGCGCTCGCCCAAGGTCACGTCGACCGTGCGCTCCTTGCCGTCGCGCTCGTAGGTGATCTTGACGGTGTCGCCCGGCTTGTGGGTCCAGATCTGGCCGATCAGGGTCGGGCCGCTGTCGATGACCGTCTCGTCGAGCTTCGTGATGACGTCGCCGGACTTCAGGCCCGCCTTGGCCGCGGGGCCGTTCGGCTCGACGGCCGGGCCCGAGCCGGTGGCGCCGCGGTCGGAGATCACCGCGCCACCCGAGGCGTCGGCCAGCGAGACCGAGGCGCCGATCATCGGGTACGTGGCCTGGCCGGTCTTGATCAACTGCCGCGCGACGTTCTTCGCCTGGTTCACCGGGATGGCGAAGCCGAGGCCGATGGAGCCGGACTGGCCGCCGCCGAGGCCGCCGCTCTCGGCGGGCTTGATGGCGGAGTTGATGCCGATGACGGCGCCGCGCGCGTCCAGGAGGGGGCCGCCGGAGTTGCCCGGGTTGATGGAGGCGTCGGTCTGCAGGGCGCTCATGTACGAGCTCTTGCTGCTGCCGCCGTCGCTGGAGGTCACCGGGCGGTTCTTGGCGCTGACGATGCCCGTCGTGACCGTGTTGGACAGGCCGAAGGGGGCGCCGATCGCGATGGTGGAGTCGCCGACGGCGACCTTGTCGGAGTCGGCGAGCGCGAGCGGGCGCAGGTCCGACGGCTTGTTCTTGAGCTTGATGACCGCGACGTCGTACCCCTGGGCGCGGCCGACCACCTCGGCGTCGTACTTCTTGCCGTTCGAGAACGTGGCCGACAGCTTGCCGCCCTCGGCGGCCGACGCCACCACGTGGTTGTTGGTGAGGATGTGGCCTTCCCTGTCGTACACGAAGCCCGTGCCCGTGCCGCCCTCGCCGCTGCCGCTCTGGGCCTCCAGGGTGACCACGCTCGGCAGCGCCTTGTTCGCGATGCCCGCGACCGAGCCCGGCTCGCGCTTGAGGTCGGCCGGGGCGTCCGACGCGGAGACCGTCGTGGAGTCCGTGCTGTTGTCGTCGTTGCGGTCCGCCGCCCAGTAGCCGATGCCGCCGCCCACGCCGCCCGCGACGAGGGCCGCCGCGAGCACGGCCGCGACCAGGCCGCCGCGACGGCGGCCGCCCGGCTTGGGCGCGGACGGCTGCTCGGCCGTCCAGGAGGTGCCCCAACCGGAGCCTCCGCCCTGCGCGTACGACGGCACGGCGGGCGGCGGGGGCGGCGGCCAGGCGCCGCCGGACGCGGCCACGGAGGCGGGGGCCGGTGCCTGGGCGTGCGCGGCGGCGGGGTGCGTGCCCGTCGCATGCGTGCCCGGCGCGGGCGTGCCCATCGCGTGCGTGCCTGTCGTGTGGGCGTACGGGTCGGGGATCTGGGGCGCGGGCGCCGGAGGTGCGGCGGGAGCCTGGGGCGTGGCCGGCTCCGGCGCGGCGTCCCGCGGCGCGTGCTCGGGCTCACCGGCCGGCGCGGGCTCCGGCCTCGCGGACGCCTCCGGTCCAGGAGGCCCGGACGGCGTGTCGGCGGTGGGGGCGGGAGCAGCGGGAGTATCCACCGGCACGGGAGGTGCGGACGGGGCCGGGGGGACCTGGGTGCCCTCGTTCTCGGTGCTCACAGCTTTCTTCTCCTCGGTCCACGCTGTCGTACTCGGTCACGGCCAGGGGCGGCACAGGTCGGACACCCGGTCAACCGTTCAGTTGTCCCAGTCAGCTTTTCCCATGGGCTGTCAGGCCACCATAAGCCGACGCTGTGCGTTCACGGCGGGCGAAACCGCCACATTCGGAAAGCTTCGGAAGGCCCCGGAAGGCCTCGGGCACCCTCCGGAAGCCCCCGGACGCTCCGGAAAGCTCATCCGAAGGTTCACAGCCGAGTCACAGAGCCACCTGAAGGCCACGTGAGAGGAAGCTGAGAAAGACCGCGCACCGGCCCCCGCGGGCCCCCGCCCCCGGACGGTGGCACCATGACGCGGTGACCCACGCACGACAGCACCTCATCCAGGTCGTCGCCCACCGAGGGGCCTCCGAGGACGCCCCGGAGCACACACTGGCCGCCTACAAGAAGGCCGTCGAGGACGGCGCGGACGCCCTCGAATGCGATGTCCGGCTCACCGCCGACGGGCACCTCGTCTGCGTCCACGACCGCCGCGTCAACCGCACGTCGAACGGCCGGGGCGCCGTCTCGGCCCTGGAGCTCGCCGAGCTGGCCGCGCTCGACTTCGGCTCCTGGAAGAACCGCGAGCAGGGCCCGTACGCCGAGGACCCCGACTGGGAGGAGGGGCCGGCTCCGGAGGACACCTCGGTCCTCACCCTGGAGCGCCTCCTGGAGCTCGTGGCCGAAAACAACGCCTCCGGGCGTCGCCTTCAGCTCGCCATCGAGACCAAGCACCCCACGCGCTGGGCGGGCCAGGTCGAGGAGCGCCTTTTGCACCTCCTGAAGCGCTTCGGTCTGGACGCGCCCTCTCCGGAGGAGCCGTCTCCGGTGCGGGTGATGAGCTTCTCGGCGCGTTCGCTGCAGCGCGTGCGTGCCGCGTCGCCGACTCTGCCGACCGTTTATCTGATGCAGTTCGTCTCGCCGCGCCACCGCGACGGACGCCTGCCTCAAGGGGTGCGTATCGCGGGACCGAGCATGCGGATCATCCGCAGCCACCCCGGGTACGTCGACAAGCTCAAGCGCGCGGGCCACCAGGTCCACGTGTGGACCGTGAACGAGCCCCAGGACGTCGAACTCTGCGCCCGTCTGGGCGTCGACGCCATCATCACCAACCGCCCGAAGCAGGTTCTGTCCCAACTGGGCCGCGACTGACTTTCGTTACGGGGAGTGCACCGGCGCGTTCGTTCCGTATTCGATCGTGACGAGTGCGTCACCATCCCGGTGTTGGCCGGTTTCCGGTCCAGTCCATTGGGGCATCCACTCCGTGGCGTGGGGCAAAGGAGGTCTCGGGGGTGGCGTTTGTGGTGGCACGGGAAGTGCCCACGTCGTCGAGCATGGCCGTACCCCATGGTCCTGCGGGCGTGGGGGAAGCCAGACACCGGATGCGCGATCAGCTTCGCGTCAGCGGGGTGTCGGAGACGGTCATCGACGACGCCGTACTGATCCTTTCCGAACTGCTCAGCAACGCCTGCCGACACGGCAGGCCTCTGGGCAAGGGGCTGCACGACAGCCCGAAGGACAGTGACGGCAGCGGCGACGGAGACGTGCGCGCCGCCTGGCAGGTCGACAAGGCGGGACGCCTCACGGTCGAGGTGACGGACGGCGGCGGCCCGACCCGCCCGGTTCCGGCCACGCCGTCGGTCACCGCCCACGGCGGCCGGGGGCTCAACATCATCACCGCCCTCGCCGAGTCCTGGGGAGTCCGGGACGACGCCCGCGGGGAGGTCACGGTCTGGGCCCTGGTGCACGCCGGGCACCGCTCCGAGGACTTCGCTACGCGCGTCGCCGCCCCGTCGGCCTCCGCGATAGCCGAGCTGGGCTTCACGGACCCCTTCGACGACGTGGACTGACGAGCCCGGCACTGACGAGCGTACGTACGCGGACCGGCGAAGCCGCGCCTCTGTACGGCTGTACGGCGACTCCGTGCGACTCCGTGCGACGCCCGGACCGGGGCGGTCGGACCCGGGCCGCCGCCCGGCGGCCGCCGCACCCCGTGACCCCGTCGGTCCACCGTTGAACGGCTAGGCTCGCGCCCGTACGCAAGTGAGCCGTAACCGGGAGACACCCACGATGGCCAAGAAGCGCCCGCAGACGAAGGGCAAGCAGCCGCAGCTCAAGGACCACGAGGTCCCGGTGGTCGGCGCCAGGGAGCCCTGCCCCTGCGGTTCGGGCCGCCGCTACAAGGCCTGCCACGGCCGGGCCGCCGCGCACGCGGTCACCGAGCTGGTGCAGCGCCCCTTCGAGGGGCTGTCCGGCGAATGCGACTGGGTGGCGCTGCGCGAGCTGGTGCCCGCCGCCACGGTCGAGCTGACCCTGAAGGACGGGCTGCCCGAGGGCGTGCCCTCCGTGACCCTCGCGACGGTCCTGCCGATGGCCTGGCCCGCGCTGCGCCGCGAGGACGGCTCGGTCCTGCTCGGCCTGCAGAACGACACCGCGTCCGGCGACCTCAGCCGCGACCTGGCCGACACGCTGGCGCGCGCGCTCACCACGGAGCCGGGCCAGCCGGTGGCGGGCCGCAGGGCCCCCGCCGACGGGCCGCGCCTGCAGGACGTCCTCGACGACAAGGCGCCCTTCGAGCCGGTCGTGCACTCCGGCTTCGAGTTCTGGGTGCCGGACGCGGAGAACGCGTCGGCGGAGGTCTCGGCCTCCCTGGAGCGGGCGAACGCCGCCGCCATCCCGACCGTCAAGCTGGCCGGCGCCGACTCCGCGTACTGGTGCGAGACGCCGGAGAAGAACCACCTGCGGTGGGTCATGCCGCACGGCGAGGACGAGCTGCTCGACGCGCTCGCCCGCCTGCACGCCGCCGGTACGTCGAGCCTCGGCGAGGGCACGCGCCTGGTCGGCTCCTTCCGCGCGCACGGCCTGACCGTGCCGGTGTGGGACCTGCCCAGCGGCATGGGGGCGCAGGACGTCGAGAAGCCCGCGGCCGAGTTCGCCGAGCGGCTCGCGGCGGCGCTCGCGGTCACGGAGCCGCTGACCGCGGAGGAGCGGCGCGCCCGCGGCGGCCTCACCAACCGCCAGGTCACGCTCAGCTGATCCACTCGGGGTACGGCGGCTGAGCCGGAGGTTCGCCGCCATCCGGGCCGCCGTCCCGGGGGCCCGGCACCGCGCGCGGGGTTCCTTCCCCGCGCGCGGGAGCACCGCTTCCGCGCACGCTTCCCGAACCTCACACTGGACCTCCCACCGGCGCTTCGCCAACCCCCCTGCCCCGCTCACGGATGACATTCGGCTGAGCTCTCGCGTCGGATTTCGAACGGGTGGGCGGTGCCGAGCGCCGGGTAACGGCGTTTCGCCGTCACGTCGTCACGCGTTCTTAACCGGGCGAGTGCGCCCGGTGACCGGGCTGAGGCCGCGCAGGCGCCTCACCTCTGCCGCACTGACTCACCAGTCAGTCAGGCCGAACGCGTGACTCCTGTCACAACTCCCCATGGGCGCAGGTGAATCCCTGTCCGGATAACTGAGATCGAATTTGCCAAGCGCAGATCTCTTGTTACCGTTCAGGTAGCCCGGTTGCTGGTGCATCCCCCGTCGCCAGCAACCGGGCGTTTCCATGCCCGGACAGTAGTCACGCGCTCAACTGCCCTGTGGCCCGCCGGAGTTGCTGCCCGACCGCAGCAACAGGGCGTCCCCGCTCTCACTCGCGAACTCCGCGACCGCCGTGTAGTGCGCCGCGGTCCCCGACGTGCGCTCCCTGGGGGTGTCGCACGCCCCCGGTTCGTCCCCCGCGCCCACCACGCAGTGCATCTGCACCGTGCGCCCCTTGGGGCCCATCACGCTCAGGACGGCCTCCAGGGCCTCACCGGTCACATTGCGGTAGTAGGTGCGCGCCCAGGTGTCCGCGCCTTGGGTCAGTACGCAGGTCTGGGCCTCGACGCCGTCGGGCGAGGAGAGTTCGGGACCGCAGCGGGAGAGCGTGTCGGGCAGGGGCGCGGCATCGGCGGCGGAGTGCGCGGTACTGCCGCCCCCTGCCGACTGCGGCCGGGCAACCGGCTCGGCCGGGGACGCCCGGTGGGCACCGGCCTCCTGCGCGCCGCCGTCCGTCCGCGGGGGCAGCGCCCCCGCGCGCCCCGGGTCCGCGGGCGCCTTGGCGTCCTCGAAGACCGGCCCGGCGGCCGCCCCGGCGAGGGGCAGCAGCGCGGCGGCGGCCACGATGCCCAGGAGCGCGAGCAGGCGGGGGTTCACGGCCGGGCGCGGGTGCATGCGCCGAAGATAACGACCCCGGGCGCCCGCCCCGGCGCCGCGCGCCCGATTCCCTTAGAACTCGGGCGCGCTCACACCCGTATGAGTGAGCGCGTCGACCACGGCGTCCACGACGACTTCCACATCCGGCACCCAGGGGGCGGCAGAGCCGGGCAGGGGGCCCCGTTCCCAGCGGACCTGGCCCTGGCCGGTCTCGGAGGGGGGCAGCGGGAGATACCCGCCGTCCCCGTGGAAACGCAGCGAGCCGGGCACCCGGTCCTTGGCGTACAGGAGCTCGCCCAGGCGCTCCATGGAGTACGGCGCGACGAGGACGAAGTAGCGGGCCGGCGTGGCCACGACGGGGCCGAGGCGGACGCCCGCGAGTTCGAGTGCGGCGAGGGCGCGCGCGCCGGCGGCCGCGGGCAGGCTCACGGCGCACGGGGCGCGTCCGCCGGTGGCGAGCAGGACGGGTGCGCCGGGCCGGTTGGTCCACCACCAGCGGACCATGCGCTCGTCGGTGGTGGCGGCGAGGAGCCCCGGGTCGAGCGGGTGGGCGCCCGGAACGACGCACTCGGGGTCGGGGCAGGCGCACCGCACCCGGCCGCCGCGAGCGGCGTCGCGCGAGGTGAGCGGCAGTTCAGGCCGCTCGTCCGCCGCGCTTCGCCGGGCGGCGCGCGACCCCCGCTTCGCGCCCCGCTTGCCGCTCCTTCTGCTGCTCTTGCCGCGCGTGTCGCCCTGCCGCTCGCCGGGTCCGGAGCGCCCTTCGAGTCCGGCGATGTCGTCGAGGAGCTGCCTGCTCTGCCCTTCGATTCCGACACCGGGCAGCACGGGCCAGCCCCATGCTGTCGCGAAGGTCAGGGCCGCACCGATCAGAGAGGGACTCTGGTCAGACTTCCTACCGATTCGCCAGGACAGGAGCCTGCGTCGCCTTCCGAGGATCTCGCGCATGAGCGCTCGTTCCTTTCCGTTACACGCAGAGGGACACTTCGGGCCACATCACACCATGTGTGGATCTCTATCGCTGTGTACGAGGTGCGCGTACAAGGTGCATGCAAGGTGCGTACAAGCTGGCGCGTCACACCCCAGCCTGCGGCATGGGGAACCCCTATGGGCCGAGCGTTGACGTGGCGTGGGGTGGCGGCGCCTGGCGTTTGCCGTCCCGCGTTTTTCCTGCCCCCGGTGCCACGGGACGATGGGGCGCGGTCGCCGTGGGTTAAGACGTCCGGGTCCGGCGGCAGGTTCCAGGCGTCGCGCAACTGCCCCTGGCCGACCCCGAGCCACCACTTGAATCCGTACCCATCACGGCCGCTGTGACGCTCCTTCGAACAATGTCAGTCGACCGCAATATGCCCTTCCCTGCAACAGTTTTGAGCCAAGTTCTCAAGATCATTTTCAGTTCACAGAATTCACACGCGGCGCACTGGACACCAGGAATCCCAGCAGGACAATGCTGGACATCCCCTCTCCACTGCGTGTAGATGTGGAGACATTGCTAGCGGCGCAGAATGACAGGGGGTTTGCGATGCTATTGAGCAATACGCACTGGCCGGAAAGCGGTCAGCCATGAACGCCCCTCACCTGCCGAAAGTGGCCGGAATCGATTCCACTGTTCCCCCACCGGCGCACACTGTCCCGCCTGTCGCGCCCTCCCCGGAGGCCCCCGGCGCCCCCGGCGCACTGATCCAGGACCGCCTGGCCGGCTGGGTCTCCGACCTCACCACGCTGCACGAACTCACCGAGCGCCTGTCCCGCACGGCCACCCTGGACGAGGCCCTGAACGAGCTCCTGCGCGCGGGAGCCGCCCTGGTCGGCGCCCGCCGCGGCCTCGTCGTCGTGGAGCCCGCCGACGGCCTCGGCCCCGACACCACCGTCGGCCTCGGCTTCGCCCGCGCCGACCTCGGGTATCTGGAGACGGTGCCGCGCGCCGCCACCTCGTACGGCCGGCTCCTCGAAGCGAACGCCGCGGGGACCCCCCTCGCGGAGGTCGCGCAGCCGGACCTCTTCGCCGACGAGGGCCTCGACCCGCGCCACCGCGAGGTCGCCCGCCGCCTCGGCTACGCCGCGAGCTACGCGCTGCCCCTCGCCGCCGAGGCGACCGGCGCCGTCGGCGCGGCCGTCTGGCTGTACGACGAGCCCGCCGAACCGGCGCCGCGCCGCCGCCATCTGATCGGCCTGTACGTCCGCTACGCCGCCGAGCACCTGGCCCGCCTCGTCGAGCTCACCCGCGCCCGCACCACCGTGGCGACCCTGCGCGAGGAGCTGCTGCCCTCGCGCCTGCCGCGGGTCGCGGGCGTGCAGCTGGCCGCGCGGCACCGCGCCGGGGCGCGCGGCGGCGGCGACTGGTACGACGCGCTGCCGCTGCCCGACGCGGCCCTCGGCCTCGCGGTGGGCTCGGTGACCGGGTCCGGGCCGAGCGCGGTCGCCGCGATGGGACGGCTGCGCGCGAGCCTGCGGGCGTACGCGGTGATGGAGGGCGAGGACCCCGTCGCCGTCCTGTCCGACCTGGAGCTGCTGCTGCGCCTGACGGAGCCCGCGCGGTCGGCGACGGCCCTGTTCGCGTACTGCGAACCCGCGCTGCGCAAGGTCGTCGTCGCCGGGGCCGGGCACAGCCCGCCGCTGCTGATCGGGGAGCGGCGCACGGAGTTCGTGGAGACCTCCCTGTCCGCGCCGCTCGGCATGCTCGCCTGCTGGGAGGCGCCGAGCGTGGAGATCCGCCCGGAGCCCGGGGAGACCCTGCTGCTCTACACCGACGGCCTGCTGCACCGCACCGGCGACGCGATGGACCGGGCGTTCGCTCGGCTGCACGCGGCGGCGGCGAGCGTGCCGAAGGCCGCCCGCGAGGACCCCGGGGCGATCGCCGACCACGTGCTGCGGGCCGTGCTGCCCGAGGGCCTCGACGGCGAGGGCGGCGACAAGGACGCCACCGCGTGCGACGAGGACGTGGTGCTGCTCGCGGCCCGGTTCGAGTAGGCCGCCGCGGGGCGCGGCGCGCGACCGGCGTCCGCGTGACCTTCCGACTGCGCTGTGTAAGGGTCCTTCTGCCTCTGGAACCCCTTCCGGACCGCCGTACGATGAGGAGGGTCCGTTGTCGTACATAGGGAGGCAGACCGTGTCGGACGCCCTCAACCCGGAGACCCCGGAAGAGCTGGTGGAGACCGAAGAAGAGCCGATCAAGCAGCGCAAGAACGGCCTCTACCCCGGTGTCTCCGACGAGCTCGCCGAGAACATGAAGTCCGGCTGGGCCGACACCGAGCTGCGTGACCTGGAGCCGATCGCCCAGGCCGGGCACACCGCCGCCCGCCGTGCCGCGCTGTCCGCGCGCTTCCCCGGCGAGCGCCTGGTGATCCCCGCGGGCAATCTGAAGACCCGCTCGAACGACACGGAGTACGCCTTCCGCTCGTCCGTCGAGTACGCGTACCTCACCGGCAACCAGACCGAGGACGGCGTCCTCGTCCTGGAGCCCACGCGGGACGGCCACGAGGCGACGATCTACCTCCTTCCGCGCTCCGACCGCGAGAACGGCGAGTTCTGGCTCGACGGCCAGGGCGAGCTGTGGGTCGGCCGCCGGAACTCGCTGACCGAGGCCGCGAAGCTGTACGGCATCCTCGCCTCGGACGTGCGCGAGCTGACGGGCAAGCTGAGCGAGGCCACCGGGCCCGTCCGCGTCGTGCGCGGCTACGACGCCGGGATCGAGGCGGCCCTGACCGACAAGGTCACCGCCGAGCGCGACGAGGAGCTGCGGGTCTTCCTCTCCGAGCAGCGCCTGGTCAAGGACGAGTTCGAGGTCGGCGAGCTGCAGAAGGCCGTGGACTCCACGGTGCGCGGCTTCGAGGACGTCGTGAAGGTCCTCGACAAGGCCGAGGCCACGAGCGAGCGCTACATCGAAGGCACGTTCTTCCTGCGCGCCCGCGTCGAGGGCAACGACATCGGCTACGGCTCCATCTGCGCCGCGGGCCCGCACGCCACCACCCTGCACTGGGTGCGCAACGACGGCCCGGTCCGCTCCGGCGACCTCCTCCTGCTCGACGCCGGTGTGGAGACGCACACGTACTACACGGCGGACATCACCCGCACGCTGCCGATCAACGGCCGGTTCAGCGAGCTGCAGAAGAAGATCTACGACGCGGTGTACGAGGCCCAGGAGGCCGGCATCGCGGCCGTGAAGCCGGGCGCGAAGTACCGCGACTTCCACGACGCCTCGCAGCGCGTGCTCGCCGAGAAGCTGGTCGAGTGGGGCCTCGTCGAGGGCCCGGTCGAGCGCGTCCTGGAGCTGGGTCTCCAGCGCCGCTGGACGCTGCACGGCACCGGTCACATGCTCGGCATGGACGTCCACGACTGCGCCGCCGCGCGCACGGAGACGTATGTGGACGGCACGCTTGAGCCCGGCATGTGCCTGACGGTCGAGCCCGGTCTGTACTTCCAGGCGGACGACCTGACCGTGCCCGAGGAGTACCGCGGCATCGGCGTGCGCATCGAGGACGACATCCTCGTCACGGAGGACGGCAACCGGAACCTGTCCGCTGCGCTGCCGCGTCGCGCGGACGAGGTCGAGTCGTGGATGGCCGGGCTGAAGGGCTGACGCCCGCTTCGGACGCTGTCTTATCGGCCTTCGGCCTCGTCCTCAAACGCCGGACGGGCTATTTGTCGCCCGTCCGGCGTTTGCGTACCAGTGCGAGAAGTGGCCCATGAACCGGCCTGGGAAATGGACCACTTGAGGGTGCCACCGGCTCCCTAATGTTCGGGACATGACGACGCCCCGGCTCCTTCCCGCCCGCGGTCCGCTCCGGCTTCTGGCCCTCGCCCAGCTCAGCAACTCCGTGGGCGACGGGGCCTACTACGTCACCTCGGCCCTGTACTTCACGCACGTCGTCGGCCTCGCCCCGGCGAGGATCGGGCTCGGGCTCACCGTCGCCTGGGCGGTGGGCTCGGTCGTGGGCGTGCCGCTCGGACGACTCGCCGACCGGCGCGGGCCGCGCGGCACCGCCGTGCTCCTCGCCCTCGCGACCGCGGCGGCCGTGGCGTCCTTCCTCGTGGTGCGTGGCTTCGTGCCCTTCGTGCTGTCCGCGCTCGTCTACGCCACCGCCCAGTCGGGGCTCGCCGCCGCGCGGCAGGCGCTGCTCGCCGGGCTCGTCACCCGGGACGAGCGGACCGGCGCCCTCGCCCACCTCCAGTCGACGCTCAACGCGGGACTCGCGGTGGGCGCGGCCCTCGGCGGGCTCGCTCTGCACCACGGCGGCGAGGCCGCCTATCTGTCGGTGTTCGCGCTCGACGCGGCGAGCTTCGTGGCGTGCGCGTACGTCCTGGGGCGGCTGCCCGCCGTCGCCCCCGCCCCAGCCGTCCCGGGCGACCGGCTCGTGGTGCTCAAGGACCGCCCGTATGTGGTCGTGACCGCCCTCAACACCGTGCTGTTGCTACGAATGCCGCTGCTCAGCCTGGGCGTTCCGCTGTGGCTCACCGAGCGCACCCAGGCGCCCGCGTGGCTCGTCTCGGCCCTGTTCGTGCTCAACACGCTGGGGGTGATGGCCTTCCAGGTGCGCACCGCCCGTGCGGTCTCCGGGGTTCCGACGGCGGTGCGGGCCGTGCGCAGGTCGGGTCTGCTGATGCTCCTGACATGTGCGGTGTTCGCCCTCTCGGCCGTGGACGCCGGGCCGTGGGAGGCGGCCGGGGTGCTCGTCGTCGGGTCCCTGGTGCTGCTCGCCGCCGAGATGCTCCAGTCCGCCGGTTCCTGGCAGCTCGGCTTCGACCTGGCACCGGCCGGGCGCATCGGCGAGTACCAGGGCTTCTTCGGCACCGGCGTCACCGTGGCCCGCACCCTGGGACCGATGGTCCTCACCGCACTGCTCGTGGAGTGGGGGACGCCGGGGTGGCTGGTCCTGGGCGGGATGATCCTCGCGGCGTCGTACGCGATGGGGCCTGCGGCCCGCTGGGCGGAGACCGATCGCGCTGCGCGCTCGGCCGCAGGCCGACAAGCCAGGAGTGCCCCGGGGAAGGCAACTGTCCAGCGTGGCGGCTCAGCCTTGGCGCTCGTCCGTGCCGGCGACCTTGGCCGTGGCCAGGGCGATCCGGTTCCACGTGTTGATCGCGAAGATCAGGGACAGGACCTGGGCCAGTTCGGCCTCGTCGAAGTGGGCGGCGGCCTCCGCGTAGACGGCGTCGGGGACGCCCGCGTCGGCGAGGCGGGTCACCGCGTCGGTCAGCGCGAGCGCCGCCTGCTCCTTGGCGGTGAAGAAGTTCCTGGCCTCGCGCCAGACGGCCACCATGTGCAGCCGGTCCTCGCTCTCGCCCGCCTTGCGCGCGTCGTTGGTGTGCATGTGCAGGCAGTACGCACAGCCGTTGAGGTGCGAGGCGCGGATCTGGATCAGCTCGACCAGGGCGGGGTCGAGGCCGTCGCGGGCGGCGGCGTCCAGGCCGATGACGGCCTTGAAGACCTTCGGGGCGACCTTGGCGAAGTTGAGGCGGGGGGTCTGGGCGGCGGGGGCGGCGGTCTCGATGACTGCGGTGTTGTTCGTCATGACCATGAATCTACGAGCCACAAAGACCTTGGGTAGGGTGCACTTCCATGGTGGAATCATGGGTCAATTCGGCCGAGCGCATCGGCGCCGACCTGCACGTGGACCTCTCCGGGAGCGGTAGCCGTCGCGCCGCCCTCATCGGGGCCCTGCGCGAGGCCGTGCGCTCCGGGCGGCTCGCTCCGGGCACCCGTCTGCCGCCGTACCGCTCCCTCGCCGCCGACCTCGGGATCGCCCGCAACACCGTCGCCGACGCGTACGCGGAGCTGGTCGCCGAGGGCTGGCTGACCGCCCGCCAGGGTTCGGGGACGCGGGTCGCCGAGCGCGTCGCGCCGCCCCCGCGCGTACGGGTCCCCAAGCGCGCCCCCACCGTGCCCGCGCCCCCCGCGCACAACCTGGTGCAGGGCCAGCCGGACGCCGGCTCCTTCCCGCGCACGGCCTGGCTCGCCGCCGCCCGGCGGGCGCTGACCGCCGCGCCCAACGAGGCGTTCGGGCCCGGCGACCCGCGCGGCCGCATCGAGCTGCGGCGCGCGCTCGCGGACTATCTGGCGCGCTCGCGCGGGGTGCGGACGGACCCGGAGCGGATCGTGGTGTGCTCCGGTTTCGCGCACGCGCTGCGGCTCCTGTTCGGCACGGGCTCCGGCGGAGTGCTGCGCGGCCCCCTCGCCGTGGAGGCGTACGGGCTCGGCTTCCACCGCTCCCTGCTCTCCACGGCCAAGGTGCGGCCCGTTCCGCTGTCCCTCGACGAACACGGCGCCCGCGTCGAGGAGTTGCCGGACGCCACGAGTCCGGTACGTACGGTGCTGCTCACGCCCGCGCACCAGTTCCCGACCGGCGGGCCGCTGCACCCCGCGCGCCGCACCGCCGTCGTCGACTGGGCCCGCACGCGCGCGGGGCTGATCCTGGAGGACGACTACGACGGGGAGTTCCGCTACGACCGCGAGCCCGTCGGCGCCCTCCAGGGGCTCGACCCCGAACGGGTCCTCTACGTCGGCTCGGTGAGCAAGAGCCTGTCCCCGGCCGTGCGGCTCGGTTGGATGGTCCTGCCCGAGCACCTCGTGGACGCCGTCGTCACCGCCAAGGGCGAGCGGGAGGCGTGGGCCAGCGTCCTCGACCAGCTCACGCTCGCCGAGTTCATCGCGTCCGGGAGCTACGACCGCCACGTACGCCGCATGCGCCAGCACTACCGACGCCGCCGCGACCAGCTCGTGGCCGCGCTCGCCGAACACGCCCCGCACATCACCGTCACCGGCATCGCGGCGGGGCTGCACGCCGTGCTCCAGCTCCCGCCCGGCACCGAGGCGTCCGCCGTGAAGGCCGCCGCCTGGCACGGCGTGGGCCTGGAGGGGCTGGCCGCATACCGGCACCCGGAGGCGACGGCAACGGCCCCCGACGGGCTGGTCGTCGGCTACGCGACACCCGCCGAGCACGCGTACACAGCCGCGATCGAGGCCCTGTGCCGGGCACTGCCGCCCGCCGCCGACCCCGACAGGGGCGTCCGAACCGTCGGACGTTAGCGGCGCACGAAGGCTCGTACCGCCTACGCTCGTATCCCCTACGGGGGAGCAGCCATGACGAACCCGCAGGCGCCCGATGGCATGGTGCGGCACATCCGGCGGAGCGCTCAGCGCGCGTCCGCCGCCGTGAGCTGGTACAGCTCCGGCACGGAGACCTTGATCGGCTCCTGGGTGGTGCGCGCGATCACCACCACGACCGGCTCGTCCGGGTCGGGGTGCTCCTCCCGGTGCGGGACGAACGGGGGCACGAGCAGGAAGTCGCCCGGGCCCGCCTCGATCCTGACTTCCTGCTCGCCGTCGTGGAAGACGAACACCGGGTGGCCGCTCACTACGTAGATACCCGCCTCGGACGCGCCGTGGTGGTGGTCGTCGGTCTTGCTCATCGGCTCGTGCCGCACGAGCCCCATCCACAGGTTCCGGGCGCCGACCGTGCCGCCGCTGAGGGCGGTGTAGCCGTCCAGCTCCCCGGCGCGGACGTGGTGGACGCGGTTGTTCGGCGGTGTGTCGTGCGTGGACATGGTGTGGCCTCCTGACGGTTTCGAGCGTCTTCCGGACTGGGTCCAGACTGCGATCGACACATCGGAAGCGGCAACCATTGTTGCCATAACGGCAACTCGGGCATTCCTAACGGGAGTCGGTGGCTCCCTGTGCCCCGTCCTGTGCCCCGTCGTACGCCTGCCGTGCCGCCGCTATCGCCGGGCGGTGGGCTATCGACCAGTCGGCGAGCGACTTGATGAGGTGGGTCAGGCTGTGGCCCATCTCCGTCAGCTCGTACTCGACCTGGGGCGGGATCGTCGGGTGCACCGTCCGCTTCACCAGGCCGTCCCGCTCCAGGCGGCGCACCGTCAGCGTGAGCATGCGCTGCGAGATGCCGCCGTGGATGCGGCGCTGGAGCTCCTTGAACCGCAGTACGCCGCCCGCCAGTTCGACCACGACGTACACCGACCACTTGTCGCCGAGCCGGTCCAGGACGTCCCTGACCCCGCACTCCTCCTGCGGCGTCTCGCACGCGATCACGGGCTCGCCGACGAGCGTCTTGAGGGTGGTTACATCCGTGTGCCCCGCTGACATCAAAGTGCCTCCTTACGCGATCCCCCACCATCGAACACGATGGTCACGTACCGAATGCACAGCACTTCCGCACCGGTCGTCACCTCATTCAACCGCTCGTTCCGGGGGATCGTTCCCATGCTGCTCATCACCGGCGCCACCGGCGCACTCGGCCGGCTCATCACCGCGAAGCTCGCGGACCACGCAGACCACGCTGGCCGCACCGACGCGCCGTTCGTCGTCGGCACCCGCGATCCCGCGCCCGGTCAGCGCCGCGTCGACTTCGACGACCCGGAGTCCCTGGACTTCACCGGCGTGGACACGCTCCTCGTGATCTCCGCGGGCGCCGCCGAGGACGACGTCGTCATCGCCCGGCACGAGGCCGTGATCACCGCCGCCGAGAAGGCCGGCGTCGGCCACCTCGTCTACACCAGCCTGAGCGGCGACGGCGACCACCTGACGTACGCGCTCGCCCACCGCTGGACCGAGCGCAGGCTGCGCCGCTCCACCCTCGCCTGGACGGTGCTGCGCAACGGCCTGTACGCGGAGTTCCTCGCCGCCGTCGCCGCGCCCGGCCCGGACGGGACGATAGCCGCGCCGCTCGGCGACGGACGGCTCGCCGCGGTCGCCCGCGAGGACCTGGCCGAGGTCGCCGTCCGCGTGGCCACGGCCCCCGCCGCCCACGCCGGGCGCACGTACGAGCTGGTCGGTGAGGAGCCGCTCGGCGGCGCCGACCTGGCCGCGGCGACCGGCGGTTCGTACGAGCCCGGCGGTCTGGAGGCGACCCGCGCCGCGATCACGGGGGCCGGTCAGGCCCTGCCCTTCCAGGTGCCGATGCTCCTCAGCACGTACTCGTCGATAGCGGGCGGCTTCCTCGACGGCACCTCCATAGCGGACAACGCCCTGCGCACGCTCCTCGGCCGCGCCCCCCGCTCCGCGCTCGACGCGTATGTGACGGCGGTCCGGGGCTGAGTCCGGCGCGTCCCGGGCCGGGTCCTGCGGGCCCCGGGCGGCTCACACGGCCGCGAGCGGGGCGTCCTCACGCCACTTGAGGATCTTGTCGAAGCTGATCACCGCGCCGCCGCCGCGGCCCGGCCTGTTGCCGAAGTGCACGTCGTCGGCCAGCTCCCGGATGAGACACAGACCGCGGCCGCTCTCGGCGGACTCGGAAGGCGGCGCGGGCGCGGCGGGCGGGCCCTGCGTCCGGGCCTTGCGCTGGGTCTGGGCGGTCCCCGCGCCCGCACGGCGGCGCGTGCGGCGGCCGCGCCCGGTGCCGCGCCTGCCCTTCACCCTCGTGGCGGGCGTGTTCGCGGCACTCATGAAGACCCGGCCCGGCGGCAGGCCGGGGCCGGAGTCGGCGACCTCGATGCGGCACTTCTCGCCGTCGAGATAGGCGGTGACGCGGTAGGCACCCGCCGTGGCGCCCGTCGCACCGCCGTGCTCCACCGCGTTCGCACAGGCCTCGGTCAGCGCGAGCGACAGGTCGTACGAGACGTCCGGGTCCACCCCGGCCGTCTCCATCGTGCCGATGAGCAGACGCCGCGCGAGCGGGACGCTCGCGGCTTCGCGCCGCAAATGGAGGGACCACCAGATGCTCATGCTTCAGCCTCCTGGCATGCTCCAGCCCTCTGGCCGCGGCTCGACATACCGATACGTATTGCCGCCAGTGCCCCGGGATAAGCGCCCAGTTGACGTGACGCCGCCCATACGGCGGACGCGGCGAGGGCTGTGTCCGGTGTAGCGGGACATACGGCTGCGCCTACCCGGCACGGCACCACGGATTCCCGGAGCCGGTCCCCCTCAGGGACGCAGTCACCCTTATCGCTCATTTCGGTTGATTCCGTCGCCTTGCGGCATGGACGGGAGCTTGCGGACCTGCCGCACGGGGTCGGGCGGCCCAGTGCGATGATGGCCCGGCCATGACTGCCCCCCACCAGCGCCAGGCGCGCGCCGGAGCCGATCTCCGGCTGCTGCGGGCCGCGATGTTCGCCGCGGTCTGCCTCGTGCTGTCCGCCGGGGGCCATGTACTCGCTTCCTGCGCCACCGTCCCGCTGTGGACGCTCGGCGCCGGGTTCCTCGCCGTGCTCGCGCTCGCGGTGCCCCTCGCCGGACGGGAGCGGTCGCTTCCGGGCATCGCGGGGGCGCTCGCGGTCGGACAGCTCGGGCTGCACGCGCTGTTCGGGCTCGGCCAGCACGGCACGGCCATGGCGGCGGGCGGCACGGGCGGCGGCTCGCTCGTCGAGCGCGCGGCCAGCATCGTGTGCGGGGCGGGCGGAGCCACCATCACCCCCGTCCAGGCCCGGCAGATCCTGGAAACCGCGGGCGTCGACCCGTCCGGCGGCCACGGCGCGCACGCCCACGCCACCGGTGAGGCGGCGGCCGCGCAGACCACGATGGCGGGTTCGGCGATGTCCGTCCTGCCGTCGCTGCCGATGCTGCTCGCGCACGTGCTCGCGGCGGTGGCCGCGGGCTGGCTGCTGCGCCGCGGCGACGTCGCGCTCATGCGGCTCGTCAGGCTCTCCGCCCAGGGGGCGCAGGGAGTCGCCCAAGGGGCGCTCATGCGTTCCCTGCGCGCCGCCCTCGCGCTTGTCCGCGCGCTGCGCGCCGGGCTTCCCGGCGCGCCCGAGCAGGCCTCAGGACCGGCGCGCGCGGCCCGCACCCTGGTGCCGCCGAAGCTCCGGGCGGCCGTGCTCCAGCACACGGTGATCCGGCGCGGCCCGCCCGCGGCCGCCGCGTTCTCGCTCGCCGCCTGACGCGGACCGCTCCACCTGCGCCGCCGTACGCGTACGCCATGACGTACCGACGTACTGAGTGACGTACGGCCGTACTGACGTACTGCTGTGGGAGGGGTGCCGCGCGGCGCGTCCGCACCTGCGCGTGGCCCTCGGGCCCGCCGCAGCGCGTCCCCTTCCGCACACCTCTCGTCCGCACAGCCGTGCCTTTCGCTCACGTGGGCCCCACGGGTCCCGCCACGACGGTCCGGCCGCCGCGCACTCCTGCCGAAACTGGAGCACTCCGCCATGACGACCCAGAAGTCCCCGAAGTCCGCCGCCCTCACCCGCGCCTCCGTCGTGGGCGGCGTCGCCGCCTCCGCCGTCCTGCTGCTCTCCGTGCCCGCCTTCGCGCACGTCAGCGTCAGCCCCGAGGGGCAGGCGGCCAAGGGCGGCTACGCGACCGTCAACTTCAAGGTCCCGAACGAGCGCGACGACGCCTCGACGACCAAGCTCGAAGTCACCTTCCCCACCGACCACCCGCTCGCGTCCGTGATGCCGCAGCCCGTGCCCGGCTGGAAGGCGAAGGTCACCAAGACCAAGCTCCAGAAGCCGATCGAGATCCACGGCGAGAAGATCAACGAGGCCGTCTCCAAGGTCACCTGGACCGCCGACGGCAAGGGCGTCGAGCCCGGTTACTTCCAGAAGTTCCCGCTGTCCATCGGCCAGCTCCCCGAGAACGCCGACCAGCTGGTCTTCAAGGCCCTGCAGACGTACGACAACAAGGAAGTCGTCCGCTGGATCGAGCCGCAGAAGGGCGACGAGGAGCCGGAGTACCCGGCGCCGACGCTCCAGCTGACCGCCGCGTCCGACGACCACCACGGCGCCTCCGCCGCCAAGGACGACAAGTCCGGCGCCAAGTCGGGTGACGCCAAGCAGGAGACCGCTTCGGACGGCGACAGCAGCGACACCACCGCCCGCACCCTCGGCATCGTCGGCATCGTCGTCGGCGTCGCGGGCGTGGCCTTCGGCGTCGTCGCCCAGCGCCGCCGCGCCACCAGCTGAGGCGTCGCCGCCTCGGCCGCCCTCGGGACGCGCCGACGCCGGACACCCGGCCCCGGCGCGTCCCGGCCCCCTCACATCTGGGACATTTTCGTATGCGCAAGTTGAGCAACCAGACCACCACGTCGGGCCCGAAGACCACGAAGAGGCGCGCGCTGGCCGGCGCCGCCCTGCTCGCCGCCGCGGGGCTCACGCTGACCGCCTGCGGCGGTGACGACGGCGACAAGAAGGACAAGCCGATCGCCGACGTCTCCGTGGAGGCGGAGTCGAAGCAGGCCGCGACCGTCCTCGACAAGCCGTTCAAGAAGCCGGACCTGGTCCTCACCGACACCCACGGCAAGAAGTACGACCTGCGCGAGCGGACCAAGGGCAAGCCGGTGCTGCTGTACTACGGCTACACCAACTGCCCGGACGTCTGCCCGCTGACGATGAGCAACATCGCCGTCGCCAAGAAGGACATGCTGCGCAAGAAGGCCGTCACCAAGGCGGAGCTCGACCAGCTCCAGGTCGTCTTCGTGACCACCGACCCCGAGCGCGACACCTCCAAGGAACTCGGCAAGTGGCTGAAGGCCCAGGACCCCGAGTTCATCGGCCTGACCGGTGACTTCCCGACCATCCAGGCCAGCGCCCGGACGGTCGGCATCAGCATCGAGCCGTCCAAGAAGCTCAAGAACGACAAGATCGAGTCGATGCACGGCACCCAGGTCATCGCGTTCTCCCCGAAGACCGACGCCGGATACGTCGTCTACAACGGCCAGGACACCCGCGCCGAGGAGTACGCGCAGGACCTCCCCAAGATCATCAAGGGACAGAACCCGTGAACCACCGCACCACCCGGCGCCGCCTCCTCACCGGCTGTGCCATAGCCCTGACCGCGGGCCTGGCCCTGACCGGCTGCAACGACGACAAGGACGACAACGGCGACAAGGGCACCAAGAGCTCCGAGGCCTCGGCCGACGCGGCCACGAAGCCCGAGCTGAAGGTCAGCGGCGCCTACGTCCCCGTCCCCGCCATGGACGACATGGCGGGCGGCTTCTTCACGCTCACCAACAAGGGCGCCGCCGACAAGCTCGTCTCGGCGTCCAGCCCGCTCGCGGGCAGCGTGACCCTGCACGCCACCAAGGGCAGCACGATGAAGGAGCAGAAGTCGTTCGCCGTGCCCGCGAACGGCCGGCTCGTCTTCGCCCGCGGCGGCAACCACATCATGCTCGAAAAGCTGAAGCACAAGCCCAAGCAGGGCGACAAGGTGGAGGTCACGCTCCGCTTCGAGAAGTCGGCCCCGATCACGGTCGAGATGCCGGTGAAGGAGGCGACGTACAACCCGAAGCCGCACTCCGGCGACCCGAAGAAGCACGCCGAGCACGACCAGCACGCCATGGCCGACGGCTCCACGGCCGATGGTTCCAAGGCCGGCAGCTCCATGGCCGACGGTTCCAAGGCCGACCAGCACGCCTCGCACTCGTCGCACGCCTCGCACTCGTCGCACTGAGGGGACTGAAGAGTTGATGCGGACCACCGCTCCCCGCCCGGGTCCCGACCTCGCCGGACTCGGGCGTCTGTTGCTCGTCGTCGCGGCCCTGGTCGCCGCCGGGCTCGGCGCCGTCCTCGCCACCGCGGCGCCCGCCGGCGCGCACGCCGCGCTGACCGACAGCGATCCCAAGCGGGGGGCGGTGGTCGCCAAGGCACCCGAGCAGGTGTCCCTGACCTTCTCCGAGAAGGTCGCCATGTCCGACGGCTCGGTACGGGTCCTCGACCCCGCGGGCAAGCGCGCCGACACCGGCAAGACCACCGACCTCGGCTCCACCACGTACGGCGTGAAGCTGAAGCCCGGCCTGCCCGACGGCACCTTCACCGTCGCCTACCAGGTCGTCTCCGCCGACAGCCACCCCATCGCCGGGGCCTTCACCTTCTCCATCGGCGCGCCGTCCGACACCAAGGTCGCGCTGCCCGACCAGGAGGTCGGCGGCGGCCTCGTCGGCAAGCTCTACGACACGGCGCGCTACCTCGCGTACGCCGGGTTCATCGTCGTCGTCGGCGGTGCCGCCTTCGTCCTCGGCTGCTGGCCGCGCGGCGCCGGTGTCCGGCCGCTCCAGCGCCTGGTCGTCTCCGGCTGGCTCGCCCTGACCGGCGCCACTCTCGCGACGCTCCTGCTCCGCGCGCCCTACACCGGCTCCGGCAAGCTCGCCGACGCCTTCGACCTCGCGAAGCTGGGCGACGTCCTGCAGACCAAGACGGGCGCCGCGCTCGTCTCGCGGCTGCTGCTGCTCGCGGCCGCCGCGCTGTTCATCGCCGTCCTTTTCGGCGCGTACGACAAGCGCGAGGACCCCAAGGAGAAGCGGGACCTCGCCTTCGGTCTGGCCGTCGGCGGCGGTGTCGTCGCCATCGGCATCGCCGCGACCTGGGCGCTCGCCGAGCACGCCTCGACCGGTATCCAGGCCGGGCTCGCCATGCCCGTCGACGTGCTGCACCTGATCGCCGTCGCCGTCTGGCTCGGCGGGGTCGTGGCCCTGCTGCTGTGCCTGTACCGGGCGCCGCTGATCGACGCGAGTGCCGTACGCCGGTTCTCCGCGGTGGCCTTCGGCAGCGTCATCGCGCTCGCGGCGACGGGGCTCTACCAGTCGTGGCGGCAGGTCGGTTCCTGGACCGCGCTGGTGGAGACCGACTACGGGCAGCTGCTCCTGATCAAGATCGGGCTCGTCGTCGTCCTCGTCGGCATCGCCTCCGTGTCCCGGCGCTGGACCGGGCGCATCATCGCCGAGGCGGGCGGCCTGGCCCCGGAGGCGGCGGCGACGGCGGTCGTCGAACAGCGCACCGGGACCGTCGGCGCCAAGAACTCCGCAGCCGCGAAGAGCGCCACCACCAAGGCCACCACCGCCAAGGGCGCCACCACCAAGAAGAAGCCCGTCGCCGTCGCGCACAGCTCCAAGACCGGGGTGGCGGCATCGGTGGACACCGACGACAGGGCCGACGACAGGGCCGACGGCGGCAAGGCGGGCGCCAAGACCGGCGCCAAGGACGGTGGCGACGACAAGCGCGCCGCCCAGCTCGCCCGGCAGCGGGCCGCCGTGGACGCCGCCCGGGAGAAGCGCGTCCGCGACGCC
Organism: Streptomyces spectabilis; assembly: GCF_008704795.1. Taxonomy (NCBI): domain Bacteria; kingdom Bacillati; phylum Actinomycetota; class Actinomycetes; order Kitasatosporales; family Streptomycetaceae; genus Streptomyces; species Streptomyces spectabilis. The sequence goes on from NZ_CP023690.1 coordinate 4,869,392, forward strand.
GACCCGCACCGCTCCGGCCTGCGCCGCTCCGTGCTCGCCGAGGTCGGCGTGGCCGTCGTGCTGCTCGCCGTCACCACGGCCCTGACCAGCACCGAGCCGGGGCGCACCGAGGAGGAGGCCAAGAACGCCGTCTCGTCCGCGCCGCGGACCGCGGGGCCCGTCAAGATCAAGATCCCGTTCGACACCGGTGGCCAGGACGGCAAGGGCACCGTGCGCCTGGAACTCGACCCCGGCCGCACCGGCAGCAACGACCTGCACGTGTACGCGACCCGGCCCAACGGCAGCGCCTTCGACATCCCCGAGGTGAAGATCGCCTTCACGCTCAAGGCCAAGGACGTCGGGCCCCTGCCCGTGGCCCCCGACCGCATCGCCACCGGACACTGGAGCGCGAGCGGAGTGCAGATTCCCATGGCCGGCGACTGGAAGGTCGCGGTGACCGTCCGCACCTCCGACATCGACCAGGTCACCCTCGACAAGAACGTGCAGATCGGCTGAACCACCATGGCGGACCACACCATTTCGCGACGGCGCCTGCTCGGTACGGCGGGCGCCACCGGCCTCGCACTCGGCGCGGCAGGCGGCGCGGCCGGATACGCGGTCGCGTCCTCGGGCTCGACCGGCGGCTCGGACACGACGGGCACGCCGCTGACGTCACTCGGGGCCGATGAGGTGATGTTTCACGGGAAACATCAGCCGGGGATCACCACGCCCGTGCAGTCCCGCGGCCATCTGGTCGCCTTCGACCTCGCCCCGGGCTCCGGGCGCAAGGAGGCGGCGGCCCTGCTGCGCCGCTGGTCGGCGGTGGCCGAGCGGTTGATGGCGGGCAAGCCGGTGGAGGGCCAGGGCCAGGGCCGGGACACCGACATCGCGCGCGACGCGGGGCCGTCCTCGCTGACCGTGACCTTCGGCTTCGGCCACAGCTTCTTCGGCCGCACCGGTCTGGAGAAGCAGCGCCCCTCCGCGCTCGACCCGCTGCCGGAGTTCTCCTCCGACCGGCTGGACAAGGCCCGCGGCAACGGCGACCTGTGGGTGCAGATCGGTGCCAACGACTCCCTGGTCGCCTTCCACGCGCTGCGCGCCCTCCAGAAGGAGACGGGCTCGGCGGCGAGGCTCCGCTGGCAGATGAACGGCTTCAACCGCTCGCCCGGCGCCACCGCCCGCCCCATGACGACGCGCAACCTCATGGGCCAGATCGACGGCACGAACAACCCGAAGCCGTCCGAGGACGACTTCAACAAGCGGATCTTCGTGCCCGACAAGGCCGCCGACGCCGACCCCGCCTGGATGGCGGGCGGCTCGTACGCCGTCGTACGCCGTATCCGGATGCTCCTGGACGACTGGGAGGGGCTCTCCGCCAAGGCCCAGGAGGGCGTCATCGGCCGCCGCAAGGCCGACGGGGCGCCGCTGACCGGTGGCACGGAGACCACCGAGATGGAGCTGGAGAAGACCACCGCGGGCGGCGACCTCGTGGTCCCGCTCAACGCGCACGCCCGCATCAGCCGCCCCGACCAGAACGGCGGCGCCGCGATGCTGCGCCGCCCGTTCTCGTACCACGACGGCCTCACCGACAAGGGCGAGCCGGACGCGGGTCTGCTCTTCATCTGCTGGCAGGCCGACCCGCTGCGCGGCTTCGTCCCGGTGCAGCGGAAGCTCGACCGGGGAGACGCCCTGTCGAAGTTCATCCGGCACGAGGCGAGCGGGGTGTACGCGGTGCCCGGCGGGGCGGAAGCCGGTGGGTATGTGGGGCAGGCGTTGCTGGAGGGGTGAGCGGAGGGCGGGGCGGGCGGGGGCAGCCGTTTCGCGGCCGTGGGCGGCCCCCGTACCGAGGCGTTCCGCGGCCACGGCGGCCTTGCGTCGAGGCGTTCCGCGACCGTGAGCGGCTCCGCGCCCAGCCGTTCCGCAACCGCGGGCGGCCCCCGCACCGAGGCGTTCCGCGGCCGTGGGCGGTCCCGCCTCCGCCAACGCGTGACGCCCGCCCCATCCGCCGCATTAGGGTGACGTCATGTCGGCGACGCGCTACACCTACCTCGGCCCTGAAGGCACCTTCACGGAGGCCGCCCTGCGCACCCTGCCGGAGGCGGCGGCCCGCGAGCTGGTGCCGATGGTCTCGGTTCCGGCCGCCCTCGACGCCGTGCGCGCGAGCGAGGCCGCGGCGGCGCTGGTGCCCATCGAGAACTCGGTGGAGGGCGGCGTCACGACCACCGTGGACGAGCTGGCCAAGGGCGAGCCGTTGATGATCTACCGCGAGGTCGTCCTGCCGATCGCCTTCGCGCTCCTGGTGCGTCCGGGCACCGCGCTCAAGGACGTCAAGACGGTGACCGGGCACCCGGTGGCCCAGCCGCAGGTGCGCAACTGGCTGGCCGCCCAGCTGCCGGACGCGGTGTGGGAGTCGGCGGCGTCGAACGCGGACGGCGCCCGCCTCGTGCAGGAGGGCCGGTTCGACGCGGCGTTCGCGGGCGAGTTCGCCGCGGTGACGTACGGGCTCGAACCGCTGGTCACCGAGATCCACGACGCGGCGAACGCGGCGACGCGGTTCGTCCTCGTGGGCCGCCCGGCCCGGCCCGCCGCGCCGACGGGCGCGGACAAGACGTCCCTGGTGATCTGGCTCGGCGACGACCACCCCGGCGCGCTTCTCGAACTGCTCCAGGAGTTCGCGGTGCGCGGCGTCAACCTGATGCGCATCGAGTCCCGTCCGACGGGGCGCGGCATCGGCAACTACTGCTTCTCCGTGGACGCCGAGGGGCACATCACGGACCGCCGTGTGGGCGAGGCGCTGATGGGCCTGAAGAGGATCTGCCCGAAGGTGCGCTTCCTCGGCTCGTATCCGCGCGCGGGCGTGGCCCCGGAGGACGTACGGCCGCCGCGCCCCGGGACGTCCGACGAGGAGTTCACGTCGGCGTCGGACTGGCTCGCGCGCTGCCAGGACGGCCGATTCTGAGCGTTTAGAGCTCCGTCACCGGGTCTTCCCGGTGCTTCGGCCTGCCCGTACACAGGCCTGGATCTGCAGTCCTACCTGCAGATTTATGTTGTCCACAGAAGTTATCCACAGGTTCCCTTCTCGACCTGGGGACAAGTCGACACGGCAGCACGACATCGTCGACAAATCGGTACCCAGCACCCAAGTCCGCCCACAGCCACTCTCGTCACTCCTTCGTCCACCTTTTTCCATGCGGCAACACTTTGGAGTTAACCAATTCCACTCGAAAGTTGGCGCTGAGCAGGTTTGGGAAGGGAATCCTTCAGCATGGGGAACCATGGAAAGAGCCCCGATCCTGCATCCACAGATCTTTCGCACAGCCTGTGGATAACTTTCCGGACAGCCCCATTCCTGTGGACAACCGGCTCCCCAAGTCCCGTTTCCCACAAGGCAATCCGGTCAAGGCGACAAGGCCCGTCTGCCCCGATTCGGGGAATGACGCCCGTTTTATTGACCCCGTCGGGCCGCGCGCGACGGCCTCGCCGAGCACCCGGCAGGCGCCCGTCCCCACCCGTGAAAGCCGAAGCGACGGGCGAGAAATTCACATTCCGGCATATCGGTCATAACGGAGGGCAGGGGAAAATCAAGTCGTGGGCCGGAAGCGCACGAAGGTAGCCTGGGGGGGTGATTGACCTTCGCCTGCTCCGTGAGGACCCCGACCGTGTTCGCGCTTCGCAGCGCGCCCGTGGAGAGGACGTCGGCCTCGTCGACTCCCTGCTCTCCGCCGACGAGCGGCGCAGGTCGTCAGGGGTCCGCTTCGACGAGCTCCGGTCCGAGCAGAAGGCGCTCGGCAAGCTCATCCCCAAGGCCTCCGGCGACGAGAAGGCCGACCTCCTGAAGAAGGCGGGCGAGCTGGCCGCCGCCGTCAAGGCGGCGGGCGCCGAGCAGGACGAGGCCGACGAGGAGACCAAGCGCCTCCTCCTCCGCCTCGGCAACCTCGTGCACCCGGACGTCCCGGTCGGCGGCGAGGAGGACTTCGTCGTCCTGGAGACGCACGGCACGGTCCGCGACTTCGCCGCCGAGGGCTTCGAGCCGAAGGACCACCTGGAGCTCGGCCAGGCGCTCGGCGCCATCGACGTCGAGCGCGCCGCCAAGGTCTCCGGCTCGCGCTTCTACTACCTGACGGGCGTCGGCGCGCTCCTGGAGCTCGCCCTGGTCAACGCGGCCATCGCGCAGGCCACCGAGGCCGGGTTCATCCCGATGCTGACCCCCGCGCTCGTCCGCCCGCACGCCATGGAGGGCACGGGCTTCCTCGGCCAGGCCGCGGAGAACGTGTACCACCTGGAGAAGGACGACTTCTACCTGGTCGGCACCTCCGAGGTCCCGCTCGCGGCGTACCACATGGACGAGATCATCGAGGCCGACAAGCTGCCCCTGCGGTACGCGGGCTTCTCGCCCTGCTTCCGCCGCGAGGCGGGCACGTACGGCAAGGACACCCGCGGCATCTTCCGGGTGCACCAGTTCGACAAGGTCGAGATGTTCTCGTACGTCGCCCCGGAGGACGCCGCGGCCGAGCACCAGCGGCTCCTCGACTGGGAGAAGCAGTGGCTGAACGCCCTTGAGCTGCCCTTCCAGGTGATCGACGTCGCCACGGGCGACCTGGGCGCGTCCGCCTCGCGCAAGTTCGACTGCGAGGCGTGGATCCCCACCCAGGGCAAGTACCGCGAGCTGACCTCCGCGTCGAACTGCGACAGCTTCCAGGCCCGCCGGCTCTCCGTGCGCATGCGCGAGGAGCAGGGCGGCAAGAAGAACGTCCAGCCGCTCGCCACTCTGAACGGCACGCTGTGCGCCGTGCCGCGCACGATCGTGGCGCTCCTGGAGAACCACCAGCTCGCGGACGGCTCCGTGCGCGTCCCCGAGGTCCTCCGTCCGTACCTGGGCGGCCGCGAGATCCTGGAGCCCCTCGCCAAGTGAGTTCCGCCGGTCCCGCCTTCCCGTACAAGCTCGTCGCCACCGACCTCGACGGGACGCTGCTGCGCCCGGACGACTCGGTCTCGACGCGCACCCGTGACGCGCTCACCGCGGCCACCGCGGCGGGCGCGGCCCACATCATCGTCACCGGGCGCTCCGTGCCCTGGACGCGGCACGTCCTCGAGGACCTCGGCTACGAGGGCATCGCGGTGTGCGGCCAGGGCGCGCAGGTCTACCACGCGGGCGAGCGGCGCCTGCTCACGTCGGTCACGCTCGACCGGCAGCTGGCGGGCCTGGCCCTGTCGAAGATAGAGGCGGAGATCGGCCCGCTGGCGCTCGCCGCGAGCCGTGACGGCATCGACGGCGAGGTCCTCGTCGGCCCCGGGTACGTGGTCCAGGACGGCCCGCTCCCGGCCGTCCCGCTGTCCGACCCGGCCGACCTGTGGTCGGCCCCGCTGAACAAGCTGTACGTCCAGCACCCGGGCCTCGACGACGACGCGCTCACGGCCGTGGCGCGGGACGTCGCGGGGGACCTGGTGGGCGTCACGATGGCGGGCGAGGGCATCGTGGAGATACTGCCGCTGGGTCTGACCAAGGCGACGGGCCTGTCCCTGGCGGCCCGTCGGCTCGGCGCGAAGGCCGTGGACACCATCGCCTTCGGCGACATGCCCAACGACATCCCCATGTTCGCCTGGTCCGCCCACGGCGTGGCCATGGCCAACGCCCATGAAGAGCTCAAGACGGTGGCGGACGAGGTGACGACGTCCAACGAGGCGGACGGCATCGCCGTGGTGCTTGAACGGCTGCTGGCTTAGGCCCTGGGCAGGGCGCCGGGCTCCCGCCTGGCGACACCCCCTCCGGGAGGGGCGGCCCGCGCAGTGACGCGCGCTCGAAGCGGCCGCCCCCGGGCGGTCTCCCCCGTGACGGTGCTCGACGGAGTGGGTGATGACTCCGGAGCCACCGCGGACCGCCCTGCTGGAAGCGCGATGACCCTTGCGGGCCGTCGGCTCCACTCCCGGTAGGAGAGCGCCAGTTCGGGTGCTTCCGGCGCGTGGTGACACCCCTACTGTGCCGGGCCGGGTGAGGGCCCGCCACTGAATTTCGCCCGGCCCTGGCACGCTCCCGGATCAGCTCTCGCGCCGTCTGCGCCTGCGCTTGCGGGCCCGGCTGAAGAACCACCCGGCGGGCGGCTCGTCGGACCGCCACGGCTGCGGCTCGGGGGCCCGCTGCCGCCAGCGGGCGGTCAGCATCCGGGCCCGCGCGGAGGGCTCGGCGGTCTCGGCGGACCGTATGAAGTCGTCGTCGAGGACCACCTCGTCCCAGGCGTCGCTCCCGGGACCGTCGCCCCGTCCCTCGTCCGATGCCATCGCGGCACCTCCTAGACACTCCTGCGCATCCCCCTCCCACCAGTGTCCCGGCAGGAGGGTGAAGGCGCCGTCAAGTCGGCCCGCCGGGCTACTCGTCGCCGGCGACCGTCAGGGTCCGCAGCTTCTGGCCCGCGTACCAGGTGGCCCCGGCCGTGACCACGATCAGCAGGATCACGGCGGCGGGCAGGCCCACGTCGGAGGTCACGAGTTCGCCGCCGTCGGTGGCCTTTTGTGCCACGGCGAGCGACCACTGCTGGACGCTCAGCGTGCGGGCCCCGGAGACCAGGGAGCCGAAGAGGGCCTCCCAGACGAGCGCGTACACGAGCCCGAAGACCACGGCGTGCCGGGTGATCGTGCCGAGGAGCAGGAAGATCGCCGCGTACGCGATGGAGGAGACCAGGGCGGCGATGGTGTACGCGACGGCGACCTGCTGGCTGTTGCCGTTGAGGATCAGGCCCGCGATGAACGTCGGGACCGCCGAGAACGCCATGGTGACGGCGATGGCGACGGTGAGCTTGGTGACGATGATCGTGGGGCGTTTGACCGGCTTGGACAGCAGGTACATCACGGAGCCGTCGTCGATCTCGGGGCCGATGGCGCCGGTGCCCGCGATGACGCCGATGATCGGCACCATGGTGGCGAGCGCGAAGCCGCCGAGCAGGTCGGAGGCCACTTGGTCGTCGGCACCGCTGAAGCCGCGCACGGCGGCCGCGATCACGATGAGCAGCAGGGGCAGGGCGAAGAGGATCAGTGCCCGGCGGCGGCCGAGCAGGGCCCGGTAGGTGAGCCGGGCGACAGTGGGGTCGTACACGGTGACTCCCTTCAGGCCGCGACGAGGTAGGAAAAGACCGACTCCAGGGACTCGTCCGAGGGCGAGACCGTGAGCAGCCGGATGTCGTGTTCGCGCGCGATGCGGGGCAGCAGGCTTGTGAACCGGCCGAAGTCGACGGCCTGGATGCGCAGCGCGCCTTCCTTGAGGTCGACCTCGATGCCCGCGGTGGACGGGTCGGCGATCAGCGCGGCGGCGAGCGCGCGGTCGTCGCTGGAGCGCACCAGGTAGCGGTGCGGCCGGTCCGTCATCAGGCGGCGGATCTTCCGGAAGTCGCCGCTCGCGGCGTGCCGCCCGGCGACGATCACCTCGATGTGCGAGGCGAGCTGTTCGACCTCTTCGAGGATGTGGGAGGAGAACAGGACGGTGCGGCCCTCGTCGCCCATCTTCCGCAGCAGGTCCATGAGCTGCATCCGCTGGCGCGGGTCCATGCCGTTGAAGGGCTCGTCCAGGAGCAGCACGGAGGGCTCGTGGACGAGCGCGGACGCCATCTTCACGCGCTGGCGCATGCCCTTGGAGTACGTGGAGATCTTGCGGTCCTGCGCGTACTCCATCTCGACCGTGGCGAGGGCCCGCTGGGCGGCGTTCTTGCCCAGGCCGTGCAACTCGGCGTTGGCGATGACGAATTCGCGGCCGGTGAGGAAGTCGTACATGCCCTCGCGCTCGGGCACGAGGCCGAGGTGTTTGTAGATCTCCTCGTTGCGCCACGTGGGCCGGCCGTCGAGGGTGACGGAGCCGGTGGAGGGGGCGAGGAAGCCGCCCATCATGCTGATGAGGGTGGACTTCCCGGCGCCGTTGGGGCCGAGCAGGCCGGTGACTCCTGGGCTGATGGTCATCGTGACGTCGTTGACGGCCACCACGTTGCCGAACCAGCGTGAGACGTGGTCGATGGTGATGCTGGTCATTTAGAGCCCGGCCTTTCGGTAACGGCGCATCAGGGCGACGTAGCTGCCCGCGACGAGGGCGAGGACGACGAGGAGGTAGACGGCTCCCACGCCCGCCGAGGGGCCTTCGTTCCCGGGGAACGAGGAGGTCGCGCCGAGGAAGGCGGTCTGCACGCCGTCGATGAGGGTGATCGGCGAGAACAGGCCGAGCCACTCGATGGCGGTGCCGTTGCCCCCCTGTTCGTGCGCGATGGCCTGGACGGTGGACACCGCTCCGTAGGAGATGGTCAGCACGGCGATGACGGCGGCGATGCCGAAGCCGCGCCGGGGCGTCACGGCCGAGATGACGAGCGCGATCCCGGAGAAGAGCAGCGACAACAGGGCGACGGAGACGAGCCCCTGCGCGAACCCCTTCGTCTGGTCCGCGAAGTCCAGCTTCGCCAACAGCGCCCCTACGTAGAGCACGATCAGCGGTGCCGCGGTGAGGATGAACAGGGCCGACGCCATGGACGCGAACTTCGCGCGTACGTAGTCGACGCGTTCGATGGGGCGGGAGAAGTACAGCGGCACGGTTTTGAACCGCAGGTCCCTGGAGACGGTCTGCGGGGCCTGCGCCGCCAAGTAGAGGCCGATGACGGCCTGGAGGAGCACCGCGTAGCGCGTGTAGTCCACGGGCAGTTCGTTGGCCTTGGTGGCGACGGCGACCGCGACCATGATCAGCGCGGGGGCGCACATGACCCCGAAGAGGATCATCGGGAGCACCTTGGACTTGGCCGAGCGGCCGAGGCCGTAGGCACCGCGCAGGCTCTGCGAGTACAGCGAGCGGGTGGCGTAGGCACGGCCGAGGCGGGGGCCGTCGTAGTTGCGGTACCCGATGTTGTGGATCTGGGTGGAGTCGGCGTCGCGCGCCCGTGTCGACTCGGCGGTCATCGCTTGTCGCCTCCCGTCTGCTCGGCGGTGGCCGCGGTCGCCGCCCGGGCGGCGGCGCGCTCGGAGACCTGCTCCGGCCGCTGCTCGTCCTGGGAGCGGAAGACCTCCGCGATGTGGTGCCTGCGCTGTTCCATGCGGACGAGTCCGAGGCCGAGGTCGGCGACGGTGTCCCGGACGAGGTCGTACGCCGTCTCGTCCGCGGCGTCGAGCAGGAAGATGTGGCCCGCGCCGGGCAGCCCGCCCCCGTCGTCGTGCGTGGTCACGCCGCGGGTGTGCAGGGCCGCGCGCAGCGCGGCGGTGCCGTCGGGGTGCTCGTCGCTGTCGGTGACCTCGATGGCCAGGGTCGTGGTGCTCTGTGTGAAGTCCGTGGTGGAGCTGGAGCGCAGGAGCTTGCCGCCGTCGATGACGACGACGTGGTCGCAGGTGCGCTCCAGTTCGCCGAGGAGGTGCGACGTGACCAGGACGGAGATGCCGAAGTCGGTGTGCACGCGGCGGATCAGGTCCAGCATCTCGTCGCGGCCGACGGGGTCGAGGCCGTTGGTCGGTTCGTCGAGGAAGACCAGCTGCGGGTCGTGCACCAGCGCCTGGGCGAGCTTCACGCGCTGCTTCATGCCGGTCGAGTAGCCGCCGATGGGGCGGTAGCGCTCCTCGTAGAGACCGACGTGGCGCAGCGTGTCGGCGGTGCGCTCGCGGGCCGCCGCGGGCGGCAGGCCGGACATGCGCGCCATGTGGACGACGAACTCGGTGGCCGAGACGTCGGGCGGCAGGCAGTCGTGCTCGGGCATGTAGCCGACGCGCTCGCGGATCTCGCCGCCGCTGGTGGCGACGTCGAGGCCGAGCACGGCCGCGGTGCCCTCGGTGGCGGGGGACAGGCCGAGGAGAATCTTGATCATCGTTGACTTGCCGGCGCCGTTGGCTCCGACGAGTCCGGTCACACCGGGCCCGATGTCCAAGGTCAGCCGGTCAAGAGCGGTCACCCTCGGGAACCGCTTGCTCAGGCTTTCGGTCGCGATCACAGTCACGTGTTCGACGGTAGTGGCGCGGGCCACACCGGGGCGTCACTCCACAGGCTGTCTCCGCCCTCACTCTGGAGTATTACGGGCCCGTAGGGGTCGTCCGGAAGTCGAACCCCTGGGGGTTCTCCCGGTGGCCCTCTCAGGGTTCTTCCGGACCGGACCCGAAGGCTCACGCAGACCTATTGACGCAGCCGCCAAGCATTGTCACATTCATCAGTGTCAAGTTACGAGCACGTACGGAGACGGCGGTGACGCGGCGGTGACGCGGTGCCGCCTCGGCGGGCGTGGACCGGACACGGGACGGACGGTGGCATGACCTCAGCAGTGAAGGGTGAACTCTCCGCGGAGCTGCGGGGGTTCCGCCGCGTGCAGACCTTGGCGTACGAATGCGCGGAAGCGGTCGCCGCCCAGCTCAAGCCGGGGGTGACGGAGCGCGAGGCGGCGCGGATGCAGCGGATGTGGCTGCGCGAGCGGGGCGTGCGGGACTGGTTCCACCTGCCCTTCGCCTGGTTCGGCGACCGCACGGCGTTCGTGAACTTCCGGATCCCCCTGCAGTTCTTCCCCACCAACCGCAGGCTTGAGCCGGGGATGCCGTTCATCCTCGACATGGCCCCGGTGTACGAGGGCTACACCGCCGACATCGGCTACTCGGGCTGCCTCGGCCTCAACCCGGTGCACGACAAGCTCCTCGCCGACCTGGAGGCGCACCGCGAGCTGATCCTGCGCGAGGTGCGCGAGCGGCGCCCGCTGCGCGAGATCTACGAGCACGTGGACCGCCTCATGGTCCGCCAGGGGTACGCCAACCGCCATCGCGCGTATCCCTTCGGCGTCATCGCGCACAAGGTCGACCGGGTCGGGCAGCGGCGCTTCTCGCCGCATGTGTTCGGCTTCGGCACCCAGTCCCTGAAGGGCCTCGCGAGCGACGCGCTGCGCGGCCACCGGGACGGCTGGTCCCCGCTGTGGTCGCCGTACAAGTTCTCCGACCATCCGCCGCAGCCGGGCCTGTGGGCGGTCGAGCCGCACCTCGGATTCCGGGGCACGGGAGCGAAGTTCGAGGAGATCCTGGTCGTCACGGACTCCAGGGACCCCGAGGAGAGCGCGTTCTGGCTGGACGACGACCTGCCGCATGTGCGGCGCTGGTCCGAGGAAGACGCTGAGAGGGCTGCCGCATGACGACCGTCGATCTGAAGGGCGCCCGGGAGCGCTGGGTGCGCACCGGTGGCGTGGAGCTGTGCGTCGCGGAGCTGGGCGACGCCGGGCGGCCCACGGTGCTGCTCGTGCACGGCTATCCGGACTCCAAGGAAGTGTGGTCCGAGGTCGCCACGCGCCTGGCCGAGCGCTTCCACGTGGTGCTGTACGACGTGCGCGGCCACGGCAGGTCGACGGCCCCGAAGCCCCTGCGCGGCGGCTTCACACTGGAGAAGCTGACCGACGACTTCCTCGCGGTCGCCGACGCGGTCAGCCCGGACGCGCCGGTGCACCTGGTGGGCCACGACTGGGGCTCGGTGCAGGCCTGGGAGTTCGTGACGGTCCAGCGCACCCAGGGGCGGATCGCGTCCTTCACCTCGATGTCGGGCCCGTCCCTCGACCACTTCGGACACTGGATCAAGAAGCGCCTGTCCCGGCCGACCCCGCGCCGGGCCGCCCAGCTCATCAACCAGGGCGCCAAGTCCTGGTACGTGTACATGCTGCACACCCCGGTCCTCCCCGAGCTGGCCTGGCGCGGTCCGCTCGGCCGCCGCTGGCCGAAGATCCTCCAGCGCGTGGAGAAGGTGCCCGCGGACGGCTACCCCACGCCGTCCCTGCCGACGGACGCCGCGCACGGCGCCTGGCTCTACCGCGACAACGTCCGCGCCCGGCTGCGCCGCCCCCGCCCGGACGCGTACGCGCACGTGCCGGTGCAGCTCATCACTCCCGCGGGCGACGCCTTCCTGTCCCAGCGGCTGTACGACGACCTGGAGCAGTGGGCCCCGGACCTGACCCGGCGCACGCTGCCCGCCAAGCACTGGGTGCCGCGCACCAGGCCCGACCAACTGACCGCCTGGATCACGGATTTCGTCACCACCCACGAGGACGGCGTGCCGCCGGTGGCGAGCGCGGCGTCGGCCCCCGGTAAGCACGCCGACCGGTTCTCCGGCCAGCTGGTGCTCGTCACGGGCGCGGGCAGCGGCATCGGACGGGCCACGGCGTTCGCGTTCGCCGAGGCGGGCGCGCGCGTGGTGGCCGTGGACCGGGACGCGGAGAGCGCGGCCCGCACCGCCGAGATGTCCCGGCTCGACGGCGCCCCCGCGGCCTGGGCCGAGACGGTCGACGTCAGCGACGAGCAGGCCATGGAGAAGCTCGCCGAGAAGGTCGCCACGGAGTACGGCGTGGTGGACGTTCTGGTGAACAACGCGGGCATCGGCCTGTCCGGCTCCTTCCTCGACACCAGCGCCGAGGACTGGAAGAAGGTCCTGGACGTCAATCTGTGGGGCGTCATCCACGGCTGCCGCCTCTTCGGCAAGCAGATGGCCGAGCGCGGCCAGGGCGGCCACATCGTGAACACCGCGTCGGCCGCGGCCTATCAGCCCTCGCGCGCCCTGCCGGCGTACAGCACGTCGAAGGCGGCCGTCCTGATGCTCAGCGAGTGCCTGCGCGCCGAGCTCGCGGGCCAGGGCATCGGCGTCTCCGCCATCTGCCCGGGCTTCGTGAACACGAACATCACGGCGACCGCCCGCTTCGCCGGGGTCTCCGCCGACGAGGAGGCCCGCCGCCAGAAGAAGTCCGCCCGGCTCTACGGCCTGCGCAACTACCCGCCGGAGAAGGTCGCGGACGCCGTCCTGCGCGCCGTGGTCCGCAACCAGGCCGTGGTGCCGGTCACCCCGGAGGCGCGTGGCGCCCATCTCATGTCCCGCTTCGCGCCCAGGGCCCTGCGCGCGCTGGCCCGATTGGAGCCACCGCTGTGAGCACGGAGCACCGCGCCACGCCGCCCCCCGAGGAGCACTACACGATCGTTCCGCGCCGGGTCTCCTTCGACTGGGACGCCACCCCGCTGCACTGGATCCCGGACGAGCCCACGGCCACCCATGTCATCAACGTCCTGCATCTGCTGCTCCCGGCAGGCGAGCGGTGGTTCGTGAAGGTCTTCAAGGAGGGCCTGCCGCTGATCACCGACCCGGTGCTGCGCGCGGACGTCAAGGGGTTCATGGGGCAGGAGGCCACGCACAGCGTGCAGCACGCGTACGTGCTCGATCACCTGGCCGCGCAGCGCCTGGACACCACCGGGTTCACCAAGTACGTGGACTTCCTGTTCGAGAAGCTCCTCGGCGAGCGGCCGCCGCTGGGCGCGCCCGTGCCCACGCAGGAGTGGCTGCGCTTCCGCCTCGCGATCGTCGCGGCCATCGAGCAGTTCACGGCGGTGCTCGGCGACTGGGTGCTGCACGCGGAGGGCCTCGACCGGGCGCGGGCGGACGAGGTCATGCTGGACCTGCTGCGCTGGCACGGCGCGGAGGAGGTCGAGCACCGCGCCGTCGCCTTCGACATGTACCAGCACTGCGGCGGCACCGGGGCCGCCCGGTACGTGCGCCGGGTGGCGGGCATGACGGTCACGGCCCCGGTGATGCTGTACCTGTGGCTGTGGGGCGCCGCGTATCTCGTCCGCCACGATCCCCGGCTGGCGGGGCGGCTGCGGTATTCGCTGCTCGCACACAACAGGGCGGTCAAGAAGGGGCTGCTGCCGACCTGGCGGCAGATAGGCGCGGCCGTGCCCCGCTATCTGCGGCGGTCGTACCATCCGTCGCAGGAGGGTTCGCTGCGCAGGGCCGTCGAGTATCTGGCCTGGTCGCCCGCCGCGCGGGCCGCGGTGGCGGCGGCCGGGCGCGCGGCGATCGCCTAGCGCCGAGTACGACCGGGGCCGCTGGTGCCGCCGGTGCCGCCGGGAAAGGACGGGGAGCGTTGGACGAGCACAGGGAGGAAGCCCGGGTCGCGGAGGCACCGGGACCGCCCCCGGTGGAGCCGCCGGGCGCGCCCCGGGTGGAGTACCGCATAGAGGATCTCGCCCACCACAGCGGAGCCACGGTGCGCACCATCCGGGCCTATCAGGACCGTGGCCTGCTCCCCCGGCCGGAGCGGCGCGGGCGGTCCAATGTGTACGGCGACGCCCATCTGGCGCGGCTGCGCCAGATCGCGGACCTGCTCGACCGGGGGTACACCCTGGCCTCCATCAAGGAGCTGCTCGAAGCCTGGGACGCGGGCCGTGGCCTCGGCGGCGTCCTCGGTCTGGTCGCCGAGGTCGACGGGCCGTGGACGGACGAGAAGGCCGACCGGATCACCCGGGCGGAGCTGGCGGCGGCGTTCGGCGGCACTCCGGACGACGCCGCGGTCGCGGACGCCGTGGCGCTCGGCGTGCTCGAACCGCTGCCGGGGACGGACGACGAGTTCCTGGTGCCGAGCCCCCAGGAGCTGGCGGTGGCCGCCGAGTTGCACGCGGCGGGTGTTCCGCTGTCGGCGATCGGCGGACATTTGCGGGAGTTGCGGGGGCAGGTCGAGCACATAGCGGCGCGTTTCCTGGAGTTCACCAATGAGCACGTCTTCGCGCGCTATCTGGGAAACCATCCGCCGAGCGAGGCGGACGCGGCGGAGGCGGCCTCCCTCATCCGCAGACTGAGGCCGCTCGCGCAGAAGTCGGTCGACGCCGAACTGGCCCGTGCCATGCGCCTGTTCGCCACCCGTCACCTCCGTCGCCATCTGGCCGCGGAGGAGCCGCCGCAGCGGCGTGACGAGCTGCAGTACGTGGCGCTGCCCGCCAGCACAATGGACGCGGTCCAGGCGCTGGTTGGGCAGGAGAACATGGCCGCGTTCATCACGGCGGCAGCCGAACGCGAGCTGCACAGCCGGACATTGGATGCACTTACGACAACTAGGAATGATTCCGGCATAGTTCCCCAAAAGCCTCCTTTCGCCTGAGAGTTGTCCACAGAATTTCCAAGTGGCCTGTGGATAACCAGACTTGTCTGTGGATCAAACCTGGAAAGCTGAATTCCTCCGTGAAAAGTCGATGGCAGAAAACCGAGTGCGTGGAGAACGGCGGACCGCGACGCTGAAGAGATGAAAGAAGGACAAGCTCCGGAAGGACGCCCTCTGGACGAGAGAGGCACGGGAGAGGCCCCTCCGGGCGACCAGCGCGCCCTAAAGGTGTCGAAATACCTGTCGAAGCACCTGCGGCACCAGCCCGAGCGCATCGGGATCACCCTCGACGACAGCGGCTGGGTGGACATCGGCACATTGCTCGCGGCCGCAGCGGCCCATGGGTTCCGCTTCACCCGGGCCGAGCTCGACCACGTGGTGGCCGCCAACGACAAGCAGCGGTTCACGGTGGACGGCGACCGGATCCGCGCCAACCAGGGCCACTCCGTCACCGTGGACCTCCGGCTGCCCCCGGCCGTCCCGCCCGCGTACCTCCACCACGGCACGGTGGCCCGCCATCTCCCCGCGATCCGGGCCGAGGGCCTGCGGCCGATGAACCGGCACGCGGTCCACCTCTCGCCCGACCGCGAGACGGCCACGCGCGTGGGAGCGCGGCGCGGCCGCCCCGTCGTCCTGTCCGTCGACTCCGGCGCGATGCACCGCGACGGCCACGTCTTCCACGTCAGCGCCAACGGCGTCTGGCTCACCGCCGCCGTGCCCGCCCGCTATCTGCGCTTCCCGGCACCCCACTGACCCGACTCGGCACGGCGGGCCCTGACCGGGCAGGATCGATGAGCATGGAGCATCTGCACAGCACCGAGGCGGCCGTGAGGGCACTGCGGGAGATAGCCCGCGAGTACAACCTGGAGTTCGAGGTCAGCCACGACATAGGCGCCGACCGGACGTCCCGGCGCACCGCGGCCGGGGTCGCCGTGACCACCGACGCGGACGGCTCGCTGCCGCACGAGGCGTTCGTGGAGTTCGGCGGCTCGCCTCGGGTGTCCGTGCGGCTCTACCCGGACGACGACGCTGTGATCAGCGTCGACGGCGTCGAGTGCCACGACGTGCCGCGCGACCACGTGCCGCCCTTCCTGCGGTCCGTCCTCGGCGGCCTGGCGTACGTCAAGGGGCGGCGCTTCCCGCCCGGCTACTGGCTGGTCGTGCCGCTGCCCGGGGACGCGACGTACAAGGAGCTGATTCCCATGATCTCGCTCACTCCCTGGCTCAGCGGAAAGGTCCGCTGAGCTCAAGGCACTCGGCGAAGTGCCTGGCAGCGACCCTGGCCGGGCCCGCGACGGCGCCCGGACCGCGGGCCGGGGCCCGATCCGGGCCGCCGTACGCTCGAACGCATGAGTCTGCGTCTGAGCACCGTGATCCTGCCCGTGGCCCGCTGGCACGAAGGCGGCAAGGAGCGCTGGCAGCGCGCTGAGGAACTGGGCTTCCACACCGCGTACACCTACGACCACCTCTCCTGGCGGACCTTCCGCGACGGGCCGTGGTTCGGCGCGGTGCCCACGCTGACCGCCGCCGCGGCCGCCACCGAGCGCATGCGCCTGGGCACACTCGTGACCTCGCCGAACTTCCGGCACCCGGTCACGCTCGCCAAGGAGCTGATCACGCTGGACGACGTGTCGAACGGACGGATCACCCTCGGCATCGGCGCGGGCGGCAACGGCTTCGACGCCACCGCGCTGCGCCGCGCCGACGAGGAGCCCTGGACACCCCGTGAACGCGCGGACCACTTCGGGGAGTTCCTGCCCCTGCTCGACCGCCTGCTCACCGAGGACGCGGTGACCTACGAGGGCGAGCACTACGCGGCGCACGAGGCGCGGAACATCCCGGGCTGCGTGCAGCGCCCCCGGCTGCCGTTCGCGGTCGCCGCGACGGGCCCGCGCGGCCTGCGGCTCGCCGCCCGGTACGGCCAGGCCTGGGTGACCACCGGCGACCCGAAGATCTCCGCGACCGGCACCCCCGAGGAGTCCCTGGAGGCCATCCGCGGCCAGGTCGACCGCCTCGGCGCCGCCTGCGAGCAGGTCGGCCGCGACGCCGGCGAGCTGCCCAAGATCCTGCTCACCGGCTTCACTCCGGACCGGCCCCTTGCGTCCTTCGACGCCTTCGTGGAGTTCGCGGGCAAGCACGCCGCGCTCGGCTTCGACGAGATCGTGCTGCACTGGCCGCTGCCGGGCACGGACTTCGCCGCGGACGAGAAGGTCTTCGAGCGCATCGCGACGGAGGCCCTGGCGCAGCTGTGACGGAGAGGGAGGCCCTGGCGCAGCCGTGACAGAGGCGCCGGCGCGGCTGTGGGCGCCGCCGGAGGGGGCTCGTCCGCCGTAGTCCGGGGTACGGGCGGGGCGTGCGGGGGCGCGTTGTACTCAAATGTGCGCCCCGCCACACACCCGTGCGCGCATATGCGGGACAATCAGCTACGTGACCTCAGCTACCGCCCGGCCCCGGACCCCGGACCCCTCCGTACCGCCCCGGCTGATCGCCACGGACCTGGACGGCACGCTGCTGCGCGACGACAAGTCCGTGTCCGAGCGCACGATCGCCGCACTCGCCGCCGCCGAGACGGCCGGGATCGAGGTCTTCTTCGTGACCGGGCGCCCCGCTCGCTGGATGAACGTGGTCGCCGACCACGTCCACGGCCACGGCCTGGCGATCTGCGCGAACGGCGCGGCGGTCGTCGACCTGCACGGCGGCCCCGGGGCGCACCGCTTCACCAAGGTGCGGGGCCTGGCCGCGCCGAACGCCCTCGAGGTCGTCGAGCTGCTCCGCGCCGCCGCTCCCGGCACGTCCTTCGCCGTCGACCGTACGGGCGGGGTGCACCACGAGCCGGAGTACCCGCCGCTGCGCATGGACCCCGCGGGCAGCGTGGCACCCGCGGAGAAGCTCCTCATGGCGGACGCCGCCTGCGCGGAGGAGCCCATCCTCAAGCTGCTCGCCCACCACCCCGAGATGGCACCGGACGCCTTCCTGGCACTCGCGCGCGAAGCCGCGGGCGGGCGCGCCGAGATCACCCGCTCCAGCCCGACCGCCCTCCTGGAGATCAGCGCCCCCGGCGTCACCAAGGCGGGCACCCTCGCGCTGTGCTGCGCCGAGCGCGGCATCTCCCCGGACGAGGTCGTGGCCTTCGGGGACATGCCGAACGACGTGGAGATGCTCTCCTGGGCCGGAGTGTCGTACGCGATGGGCAACGCCCACCCCGACGTGATCGCCGCCGCCTCGGGCCGTACGGTCGCCAACAACGAGGACGGCGTGGCGGTCGTCATCGAACGCATCCTGGCGGACCGCCTCTCCGTAGAGGCCGGTTGAGGCTGATCAGCCCTTAGGCCCCTAGAGGCCGATCAGCCCGTAGAGGCCGACTCCAGGCTCACCCCGCGCTCGTCCAGCCACTTCGCCGGGTCCACGCCCGAGCCCAGGTCCGGGGTGAGGCGGGCCTCGAAGTGCAGATGCGGCCCTGTCGAGTTGCCCGTCGTGCCCGCCTGCCCGACCCACTGCCCGGCGCGTACCGCGTCCCCCTGGTCGACGGTCACGGCCGCCAGGTGCGCGTACTGCGTGTAGTAGCCGTCCGGGTGGCGCACCACGACCTCGATGCCGAAGGCCCCGCCGCAGGCGACCCGCACCACGCGCCCCTCGCCCACCGCCCGTACCGGGGCACCGATGTCGACGGCGAAGTCCTGCCCCGTGTGCCGTCGCGCCCACCGCTCGCCCGCGCTGTCGAAGCCCGCGGACAGCTCGTACGTCTCCACGGGCGCCACCCACGCGCGCGTGGCGGCCGGTTCCGGTTGCTCCAGGCGCACGGCGCCCCGGCACTGACCGGCCGTTACAGCCTCGTCCGCCTCGCCCTGGAGGGTCCAGCGCGCCGACTCCAGCTTCGTCTCGATGTTCCTCTTCAGGCGCGCGAGGCGTGCCGTGCGCCGGTCGAGAACGCCGCGCGCCCGCTCCGCCGACTGCCTGGCGGTCGTCAGCCGGGCGGCGGCCCGCTGGGTCTTGGCGACGGCGTTGGTGACGGCGAGGTCTGCCTGGCCGAGGGCGCGCCTGCCGCGCAGCAGTTCGTCGGGGCTGTCCGCGAGCAGCAGCCGCGCGGTGAGCGGAAGACCGCCGCCGGTGCGGTACTGCGCGCTGGCCATCCGACCGAGGTCCTCGCGCAGGACGGCGACCTGGTAGCGCTCGTCGGCGAGCAGCCGGTCGAGCTTCTTGACGCGGCCCCGCTGCAGTTCGGCGGCGCGCCGCTCCACTTCGTAGCGCTCGGTGGCCTTGGACGCCTCTTCGTAGAGGCGGACCACCTCGGCGCTGGTGCCCGACCCTTCGGGGCCGTCCGTCCTGTCCGTCCCGTCGGTCCCGTGGGCGGCCGCGGTCGGCGGCGTGCCCAGGGCGATGAGCGCGCACAGCAGGACCGGCACGGCGACCAGGCGCCGCGGACGGCGGGTACGGACACGGCGCGGACGACTCGGGCGGCTCGGGCTGCTCGGGCGGGCACACATGACTCGGATCGTTGCCCCCACGCGCGCGTGTCGCCCGGCGGACTCGTACGCGCGGGGGACCGGGTGACCCGTACGGTGCACCCGCGTACCGCCGATCAGCGGCCGGGCAGAGCGGCGGCAGGGCCTCAGTGCGGTGCCTGCCACACCACCGTCGTGCCGCCGCCGTCCTCGCCGATGCCGGGCCCGTACCAACTCGCGCCGCCCAGGGACTCGGCCCGTCGCTTGAGGTTCTTCAGACCGCTGCGGCGGCCGCCCTCGGTGATGCCCACGCCGTCGTCGGCCACCGTCAGGCGCACGCCCTGGCGGCCGTCGGGCAGCACGAGGGTGGCGTCGACGACGACGTCGATGCGATCGGCGCCCGCGTGCCGGAACGCGTTCGACAGGGCCTCGCGCAGGGCCGCGATGAGGTTCTTGCCGGTGAGCTCGCTGACGACCGTGTCGACGGGCCCCAGGAAGCGGTGCGAGGGCTTGAAGCCGAGCGGCACGGCGGCCATGTTGATCTCGCGCAGGACCCGCGTCCGCAGGCCCGAAGGCGCCTCTGCGGGGCCCTGCTGGAGCGCGAAGATCGCGGTGCGGATCTCCTGGATGGTCACGTCCAGCTCGTCGACGGCCTTGCCGACGCCCCGCACCACCTCGGGCACCACGGACCGGCGCTGGGCGCTCTCCAGCATCATCCCGGTGGCGAAGAGCCGCTGGATGACCAGGTCGTGCAGGTCGCGGGCGATGCGGTCGCGGTCCTCGTAGACCGCGAGCCGCTCCCGGTCGCGCTGTGCCTCGGCCATCATCAGGGCGAGCGCGGCCTGCGAGGCGAACTGGGTGGCGAGGGTCCGCTCCGTCTCGGTGAACGGCCGTCCGCCCCGCGCGCGGGGCGTGACGAGGGTCCCCAGGACCCGGCCGTCGCTCTGGAGGGGCAGCATCATCACGGGGCCGTACCCGCGCGCGAGGTCCGTCATGATGCGCGGGTCGGTGGCCGCGTCGTCGAGGAACACCGCCTGTCCGTCGAGGAGGTCGGCGATGATGCGGCTCTCCGGGGGGACGGTGACGCCGAGCGCGCCGCTGGGTTCGTCCGATGAGACGGCGACGATCTCCATGCCGCCCTCGTCGTCCGGGAGCAGCACGATCCCGGCCGCCGAGTCCGCGAGGTGCCGGGCCTGCTCCGCGACGACCGCGAGGGCGTCCTCCGCGTCGGAGCCCGAGAGCAGCGCCGTGGTGACCGCCACGGAGCCGTCGATCCACCGCTCGCGCTGCTTGGCGGCCTCGTACAGGCGGGCGTTGCCGACCGCGATGCCCGCCTCGGTGGCGAGGACCCGCACCATGTGCACGTCGTAGTCGTTGAACTCCGCGGCCTCCCCGGGAGCCGCCCCGACGCGCTTCTCCGTGAGGTACAGGTTCCCGAAGATCTCGCCCTGGACGCGGATCGGCACCCCCAGGAAGGTGCGCATCGGCGGGTGGTCGGCGGGGAAGCCGCAGGAGCGCGGGTCGGTGGAGAGGTCGGCGAGGCACAGCGTCTCGGGCTGGTGGATGAGCGCGCCGAGCAGCCCGCGGTGGCCGTCGGGCAGGCGTCCGATGCGCTCGGCCGTGGCCTCGTCGATGCCGTAGGAGACGAAGTCCGAGAGCCCCTCGCCGTCCTCGGCCACGACGCCGATCGCGGCGTAGCGGGCGTTCGTCAGCTTGGCGGCGGTCTCACAGATGCGGTCCAGGGTGGTGTGCAGCTCAAGACCCGTCCCGACGGACCGCATCGCCTCCAGGAGCTGCGGTACGCGCGCGGTGAGCTCCGTGGAGAGGTCCTGGAGACTACGGCCGGCCCGCGCGGCGGCCTCGGCCTCGTCTGCCGGGGCCGACATGCCCTCGGAGGGCGGCGGCGCGGCGGAGGCCGGGGGGACGGACATGCCTTGAGCGTAGTTAGTCCGTTTTGCCGTGGCACGCCGAGGCGACGGCGCCGGGCGCGGCCCCGGCCCTGTTCCCGGGCCCAGCCCTGTTCCCGAGCCCGGCCCCAGCCCCAGCCCGGGCCCCACGACGTCAGCCCACCGCCTGCGTCAGCAGATCCGCCGCCGCCTCGCGCTCCCGCATCCGCCGCAGCGGCCCGTCGACGGCCACCAGCTCCTCGTACGCGCCCCTCTGCACGACCCGACCGGCCTCCAGGACGACCACCTCGTCAACTTTGTCCAGTCCGGCGAGACGGTGCGTGATGAGCAGCGTCGTCCGCCCTTCGGTGGCCGCGAGCAGATCGGCGGTGAGGGCGTCGGCGGTCGGCAGGTCGAGGTGCTCGGCGGGCTCGTCGAGGACGAGGACGGGGAAGTCCGCGAGGAGCGCGCGGGCCAGCGCGAGCCGCTGCCGCTGGCCTCCGGAGAGGCGGGCCCCGTGCTCGCCGACGAGCGTGTCCAGGCCGTCGGGCAGGGACCGCACCCAGCCGTCGAGCCGGGCCCGCGCGAGGACCCCGTACAGCTCGTCGTCGCTCGCGTCCTTGCGGGCGAGCAGCAGGTTCTCGCGTACGGAGCTGTCGAACACGTGCGCGTCCTGCGCGCACAGGCCGACCAGGCGCCGCACGTCGTCACCGTCGAGCCGGGAGGTGTCGGTGCCGCCGATGGCGTACGTCCCCTCGTACGCGCCCAGGAAGCGCAGCAGGACGTGGGCGAGCGTGGTCTTGCCCGAGCCGGAGGGGCCGACGACGGCGACGCGGCGGCCGCGTTCGAGGGCCAGGGACACGCCCGCGAGCGCGTCCCGCTCCTGCCCCTCGTAGCGGACCCGCAGACCGTCGAGGAGCAGCGGGAAGGGCGACCGGGGCGCCTGGGGCCTCCCGGATCCGAGCGGGGCCGAGGACGCGGGGGCGGGGTCCGGCAGGGGGTCGGGCGCGTCCAGGACCTCGTGGACCCGCTCGGCGCTCTTCTTGACGCGCTGGCGGTACTGCACGGCCAGCGGCAGCCCCATCACGGCCTCGAACGCGGCGAGGGGCGTCAGGACGACCACGGCGAGCGCGACACCGCTGAGCCGCCCGTCGTGCACGCCCTGGACGCCGACGACCGCGGCGGCGGCCACGGTGAGCCCCGTCGCGAGCGCGCCGAGCCCGTCGCCGAGCGCGGTGGCACTGGCCGTCCGGGAGGCGATCCGGGTCAGCTCGGCGTCGGCGTCCCCGACGTGCGCGGTGCGGCGCCGCAGCGCGCCCGCGACCGTCAACTCGGCCGTCCCCGTGAGCAGATCGGCCACCCGGGTGGCGAGCACCCCGCGCGCGGGGGCCAGCTTCCGCTCCGCACGGCGGGCCACGGCGCCGCTCACCAGCGGCACCCCGACCCCGGCGACCAGCAGCCCGACGGCGAGCACCGCGCCTGCCTCCGGCAGCAGCCAGGCGGTGAAGCCGACCGCTCCGACGCTCACGACCGCGGCGGCGCCCACCGGAAGGAGCCAGCGCAGCCAGTAGTCCTGGAGCGCGTCCACGTCGGCGACGAGCCGGGACAGCAGGTCACCGCGGCGCGTACCGCGCAGGCCCGCGGGCGCGAGGTGCTCGAGGCGGCGGAACACGGTGACCCGCATGTCGGCCAGCATCCGCAGCACCGCGTCGTGCGACACCAGGCGCTCGGCGTAGCGGAAGCAGGCACGCCCGATGCCGAAGGCACGGGTCGCCGTGACGGCGATCATCAGATGCATCACGGGCGGCTGCTCCGAGGCCCGCGAGATCAGCCAGCCGGAGGTGGCCATCAGGCCGACGGCGCTGCCGAGCGCGAGGCTGCCGAGCAGCAGCGCGAGGGCGAGTCGGCCCCGCCGGACCCGGGCCACGCCCCGCACCCGAGCCAACACCCCGCCGCCCGAACGGCCTTCTGCCCACCGGTCCTCAGTCGCGGGGAGCACCGAGTCGCCACCGTGACCGGCTACCGCTTCCTCGCCGGGGCCGGGGGCGGCCGGGTCGCTCAGAGACCGGGAGACGCCCGCACCGCCGCCGACTGCCTGGGCACCGCCCCCGGCGGCCTGGACGCCGTCCCCACCCCCCTGAGCACCGCCCACGGCCACCCGCGCACCACGCCCAGCCACCGAGCCACCGTTCCGCCCGACGTCCACCCGGTCCACCCGGTCCACCCGAACCACCCGGTCCGCGACCGCCAACAGCGCGGGCCGGTGCACGACAAGCACCACGGTCCGCCCCACCGCAAGGCGCCGAACCGCCTCGACCACCTCTGCCTCGGTCGCCCCGTCGAGCGCGGCGGTCGGCTCGTCGAGCAGCACCACGGACCGGTCCGCGAGGAACGCCCGCGCCAGAGCGACCCGCTGCCGCTGCCCGGCGGAGAGCCCCGCCCCGTCCTCGCCGAGGGCGGTCTCCGCCCCGAGCGGCAGGGCGTCCACGAACTCCAGCGCCCCAGCCGCCCGCAGGGCCTCCCGCACGGCCGTGTCATCCGCGTCCGGCCGCGCGAGCCGTACGTTGTCGGCGATGGACCCCGCGAAGAGGTGCGGCCGCTGCGGCACCCACGCCACCTGCTCCCGCCACCGCTCCAGAGACACGTCCGCCAGGTCCGCTGCGCCGATCCGCACCCGCCCCCCGGTGGGCTCGACGAAGCCGAGCAGCGCGGTCAGAAGGGTCGACTTGCCGGAGCCGCTGGGCCCGACCAGGGCCACGGTCTCCCCACGTCCGACGGTGAACGAGACCTCGCTGACGGCGTCCACCGCCCGGCCCGGATAGCGGACGCTCAGGTTCTCCACGTGCAGCGGGCCCGCGGGCACCGGCCCGCTCCCCCCGGCCGGAACGGGCGTCTCCAGAACCTCGAAGATCTCCTCCGCCGCGGCCAGCCCCTCCGCCGCCGCGTGGTACCGCGCCCCTACCTGCCGCAGCGGCAGATACGCCTCGGGCGCGAGGATCAGAATGACCAGGCCGTCGTACAGCGCCATGTCGCCGTGGACGAGCCGCATGCCGATGGTGACCGCCACCAGGGCCACGGAGATGGTGGCGAGCAGCTCCAGGGCGAACGACGACAGGAAGGCGATGCGCAGCGTCCGCATGGTCGCCCGCCGGTACTCGCCGGTGATCTTGCGGATCGCCTCGGCCTGCGCCTTGGCACGGCCGAACACCTTGAGCGTCGGCAACCCCGCGACCACGTCCAGGAAGTGCCCCGAAAGCCGCGAGAGGAGCCGCCACTGGCGGTCCATCCGGGCCTGGGTCGCCCAGCCGATCAGGATCATGAAGACCGGGATCAGCGGCAGCGTGCCGGTGATGATGGCCGCCGACACCCAGTCCTCGGTGACGACGCGTGCGAGCACCGCCACCGGGACCACCACCGCGAGCCCGAGCTGCGGCAGATAGCGCGAGAAGTAGTCGTCGAGCGCGTCCACTCCCCGGGTGGCCAGGTTGATCAGCGAGCCCGTCCGCTGACCGGTCAGCCACCCGGGCCCCAGCGCCCCCGCCCGCTCGACGAGCCGACGCCGCAGCTCCGACTTGACCGCCGCGCTGGCCCGGTGCGCGGCGAGTTCGGTCAGCCAGGCCACGATCCCCCGGCCCACGGCCACCGCGGTGAGCAGCAGGATCGGGGTGCGCAACTCGCCCACCGCAAGCCCCTGCTGGAAGGAGCCCACCACGATCTCGGCGACGAGCATCGCCTGGGCCACGACGAGCCCCGCCCCGGCGAGGCCGAGAGCCACCACCGCGGCCAGGAAGAAGCGGGTGGCACGGGCGTACCGGAGCAGGCGCGGGTCGATCGGTTTCACGTGAAACACACCCTCCCAAGGACCGGGGAAGCAGGGCCAGTTGCCGCGGCGGACGCGGTCATGGGCTAGTGGGCGCCGCCGACCGGGAGGTCGGGAGCGATGTGCTGCGTACCGATGCGCTTGCGGAACACCCAGTACGTCCACGACTGGTAGAGCAGCACGATGGGCGTCGCGATGCCCGCGCACCAGGTCATGATCTTCAGGGTGTAGGGCGTCGACGAGGCGTTGGTGACCGTGAGGCTCCAGTCCTCGTTCAGCGACGACGGCATGACGTTCGGGAAGAGCGTCAGGAAGAGCATCGCGACGGCGGCGACGATCGTGACGCCGGACAGGGCGAATGACCAGCCTTCACGGCCGAGTCGGATCGCCCCGATGGCGGCCACGAGCGCCACGACGGCGACGATCAGCGCGGCCAGGCTCTTGCCGTCGCCGTTGTCCAGCTGCGTCCAGATCAGGAAGCCGAGCGCGAGCGCCGCCGTGACGAGCCCGAGCACGACCGCGAGCTTGCGGGCCCGCATCCGGATGTCACCCACCGTCTTGAGCGCCGTGAACACCGTGCCGTGGAAGGTGAAGAGCGTCAGCGTGACCAGACCGCCGAGGATCGAGTACGGGTTGAGCAGGTCCCAGACGTTGCCCACGTACTCCTTCTGCGCGTCGATCTTCACGCCGCGCACGATGTTGCCGAAGGCCACACCCCACAGGAACGCCGGGAGCAGCGACGTCCAGAAGATCGCGTGTTCCCAGTTGGTCTGCCAGCGCTCCTCGGGCCGCTTCGCCCGGTACTCGAAGGCGACACCGCGCACGATCAAGGAGATCAGGATGAGCAGCAGCGGCAGATAGAAGCCGGAGAAGAGCGTCGCGTACCACTCGGGGAAGGCGGCGAAGGTCGCGCCGCCCGCCGAGAGCAGCCAGACCTCGTTGCCGTCCCAGACGGGACCGATGGTGTTGATGAGCACCCGCTTCTCGGTCCGGTCACGGGCGAGCAGCTTGGTGAGGACTCCGACCCCGAAGTCGAAGCCTTCGAGGAAGAAGTAGCCGATCCACAGGACGGCGATCAGGACGAACCAGACGTCGTGCAGTTCCATGTGCGCCCAGCTCCTTTAGTACGAGAAGGCCATGGGCCGGTCGGCATCGTCATCGGCGTCCTTGCCGGTGCCGCCACCGGGCGGACCGCCGATCTTGGTGGGCGGGTTGAGGTCGGCGTCGGTGAGCTCGGGCGGGCCCTTCCGCACGTACTTGAGCAGCAGCCTGACCTCGATCACGGCGAGGATCGCGTAGATCAGCGTGAAGACGATCAGTGAGGTGAGCACCTCGCCCTGCGAGACACCGGGGGAGACCGCGTCCTCGGTCTTCAGGACGCCGTAGACCACCCAGGGCTGTCGGCCCGTCTCGGTGAAGATCCAGCCCCAGGCGGTGCCGATGAGCGGGAAGATCAGCGTCCACTGCGACAGGCGCCACCACCAGTTGCCGAGCTTCGGCGCCAGCTCCTTGTTCTTGGTGAGCATCAGCTTCGGCACTTCCTCGTCGCCCGTGCGGTGCTCCGGGGCGAGCCACACCTTCCGCCGGGTGAGCCAGAGTCCGGCGGTGCACAGGGCCATCGAGACGCCGCCGAAGCCGATCATCCAGCGGTAGGACCAGTAGGCGGTGGGGATGTTCGGCCGGTAGTCACCGGGGCCGAACTTGTCCTGCGCCTCCTTGTTGAGGTCGTTGATGCCGGGGATCTCCGCGCTGAAGTTGTTCTTGGCGAGGAAGGAGAGGACACCGGGGATCTCTATGGCGACCTCGTTGTGGCCCTTGGCGACATCTCCGTAGGCGAACAGCGAGAACGGGGCGGGCTTCTCGGACTCCCACAGGGCCTCTGCGGCCGACATCTTCATCGGCTGCTGCTCGTACATGACCTTGCCGAGGGTGTCGGCGCTGATCACGGTGAGCAGGGTGCCGACGAACGCGGTCACCAGGCCGAGCCGCAGCGACATCCGCATCGTGCGGACGTGCCGCTTCTTGCGCAGGTGGAAGATGGCGATGCCGGTCATGAACGCGCCGCCGACCAGGATGGTCGCCGCGATGACGTGGAAGAAGTTGACGAGCGTCGTCTCCTGGAACAGCACCTTGGCGAAGTCGGTGAGCTCGGCGCGCTTCTTGCCGTCCCGCTCGACGATCTTGTAGCCCACCGGGTGCTGCATAAAGGCGTTCGCGGCGATGATGAAGTACGCCGAGAGGATCGTGCCGATCGACACCATCCAGATCGTCGCGCAGTGCAGCTTCTTCGGGAGCTTGTCCCAGCCGAAGATCCACAGACCGATGAAGGTCGACTCGAAGAAGAAGGCGATCAGGGCCTCGAAGGCCAGCGGAGCGCCGAAGACGTCGCCGACGAACCGTGAGTAGTCGGACCAGTTCATGCCGAACTGGAACTCCTGCACGATGCCGGTGACGACGCCCATCGCGATGTTGATCAGGAACAGCTTGCCCCAGAACTTGGTGGCTCTGAGGTAGTGCTCCTTGCCCGTCCGCACCCAGGCGGTCTCAAGGATCGCCGTGAGGGCGGCCAGGGAGATCGTCAGGGGGACGAAGAGGAAGTGGTAGACGGTGGTGATGCCGAACTGCCATCGCGCCAGTGTTTCCGGCGCCAGTGCCAGGTCCACGTCGACTTCTCCTTACATGCCGTTGTCATAGCGGCAGTTTGCCCCTTATGTCATAGACAACTGCGGAGCAAGTGGGACACGCTTGTGAACGCGTTCACATTCACAAGCATTATGTCGTACTGCCTTGCGAGGCTTGAAAGGGGGGTCCCGTTACCGCAGGGAACGGGGTAGGCGACGTGATCGCGGGTGGGGCCGTTCGGCCCTGTCATGGCGGGCCACAGGGGCCGTACGGCTGCCGTTCGGCCCTGGCGCGGCCCGCGCGAGGCTCCGCCACCCGGACGGGCATCTCTGCTGTGACCTGGGCGAATGCCATCTCGCGGGCGCTTGCGAGCCTCTCGGCCGCAACAAGAACGCCCCGCGCGGACACAGCGGTCCACGCGGGGCGTCAGGGCCGGACCGAGCAGATCCGGCCGGAGGCCTAGAGCTCCTTGCGGAACGCCTCCGCCACCTTCAGGAAGATGTCGTTGGCCTCCACCTCACCGATCGTGACGCGGACGCCCTCGCCGGGGAACGGCCGCACGGTGACGCCGGCCTGCTCGCACACCCCGGCGAAGTCCACGGTCCGGTCGCCGGTCCGCAGCCACACGAAGTTCGCCTGCGTGTCCGGCACCGTCCAGCCCTGCGTCCGCAGCCCCTCCAGGACGCGCGTGCGCTCGCCGACCAGCACCCCGACCCGGCCGAGCAGCTCGTCCTCCGCCCGCAGCGAGGCCACCGCCGCGTCCTGGGCGAGCTGGCTGACCCCGAAGGGCACCGCCGTCTTGCGCAGCGCGGCCGCCACCGGCTCGTGCGCGATCGCGAAGCCGACGCGCAGACCCGCGAGGCCGTACGCCTTGGAGAAGGTCCGCAGGACGCAGACGTTCGGCCGGTCGCGGTAGAGCTCGATCCCGTCCGGGACCTCCGGATCCCTGACGAACTCGCGGTAGGCCTCGTCGAGCACCACCAGGATGTCGCTCGGCACCGCGTCGAGGAAGCGCTCGAGCTCGGCCTTGCGGACCGCGGTGCCGGTCGGGTTGTTGGGGTTGCAGACGAAGATCAGGCGGGTGCGGTCGGTGATGGCCGCCGCCATCGCGTCGAGGTCGTGCACCTCCCCGGAGGTCAGCGGCACCCGCACCGACGTGGCCCCGCTGATCTGCGTGATGATCGGGTACGCCTCGAAGGACCGCCAGGCGTAGATCACCTCGTCACCGGGGCCCGACGTGGCCTGGATCAGCTGCTGGGCGACGCCCACGGATCCGGTGCCCGTCGCCACGTGCGACACCGGCACCCCGAACCGGTCGGCCAGCTCGCTCATCAGGCCCGTACAGGCCATGTCCGGGTACCGGTTGAAGGACCGCACGGTCTCCATCGCGGTCTCGAGCACGCCCGGCAGCGGCGGATAGGGGTTCTCGTTGGAGGACAGCTTGTACGCCTGCTGGCCCTCGGCCGCGGCGGGCTTGCCCGGCTTGTAGGTGGGAATGCCCTCCAACTCGGCGCGCAGCCTCGGGCTCGTCTCGCTCACCGCGGTCCTCCTCGTGATCATCCGGCCTTCAATGATTCTCACCTTATGAGGATTCGCGGCCGCTGCGAATGGCCTGGCCGTCCCAATCAGCGCGTACGCCGTCCCGAGCGGCCGTCCCACGGGCATCTCACGGGCATCCCACGGTCATCCCACGGAGCGTCCGGGGCGCGGCCCGGCTCACGCCCGCCGCGCACGAACCCAGGGGGCGCCCCCAGCGGACGCGCGCGCCGGTGGCTCACTCCGTGGCGCGCATCACCCGTCAAGGTGAGTTGAGACCTCTTCGAGACCTCGCCCATTTGGCAGGCCCCCATGCGACGACAAGGGGGCGATGCCGAGACACGCGCCCAACTCCCTTGCAATCCAAGGTCATTGAGGGAAAATCGCCATGCAGAATCGTGCCTGTCAACGGGTGAATATGCGCCCGCACTACCCACCCCCATGAGCCCTACTATCGGCTCGCCATGACAGCAGCAGGGAAGCACCAGGTGAGCCGAGCGGAGACCGCCCGCCGGGGCAACCGGCAGAGCCGAGCCGGCATCAGAGACGTCGCCGCCGCAGCCGGTGTCTCCATCACGACGGTCTCCGACGCCCTCAACGGCAAAGGGCGACTGCCCGATGCCACTCGACGCCATGTCCGCGAGGTCGCCGACCGCCTCGGCTATCGACCGTCGGCAGCCGCCCGAACACTCCGTACCGGCAAATCGGGCCTCATCGGCCTGACCGTGACGACGTACGGGGATGAACCTTTCACCTTCACCGAGTTCGCGTACTTCGCGGAGATGGCGAGAGCCGCCACCTCCGCGGCGCTCGCCCGGGGCTACGCCCTGGTCATCCTGCCCGCGACCTCGCGCCGCAGCCCCGTCGACGTCTGGTCGAACGTGGCGCTCGACGGCACCGTCGTCGTCGACCCCTCCGACCACGACCCCGTGGTCAGCGAGCTGGTCCGGCAGGGCCTGCCGGTGGTCTCCGACGGCCGCCCGGCGGGGTCCCTACCGGTCACGGCCTGGGTCGACAACGACCACGAGGCCGCGGTCCTGGAGATCCTCGAACACCTCGCCGCGGCCGGTGCCCGCCGCATCGGCCTGCTCACCGGCACCACCACCGACACGTACACCCATCTGTCCACCACCGCCTATCTGCGCTGGTGCGAGCGCGTCGGCCAGGACCCGGTGTACGAGTCCTACCCCGCGCACGACCCGTGCGCGGGCGCCGTCGCCGCCGACCGGCTGCTCGCCCGGCCGGACCGGCCCGACGCCGTCTACGGCCTGTTCGACCCGAACGGGACCGATCTGCTCGCCGCGGCCCGCCGCTACGGCCTGCGCGTACCGGACGACCTGTTGCTCGTGTGCTGCAGCGAGTCGACCGTGTACGCCACCACCGAGCCGCCCATCACCACGCTCTCGCTGAAGCCCCGCCGCATCGGCACCGCCGTGGTCCAGCTCCTCATCGACGCCATCGAGGGCCTGGACACCGGCCGACCCGTCGAGCAGGTGATACCGACCGAGCTGATCGTGCGCACCTCGTCCGAGCGACGCCCCCCGCGCACAACCGTCAGTCCGCCCCGCGCCCCCGGCCACGGCTGACCGCCGACGCTCCCGACCACGGGCCCGGGGCCATCGCCTCAGGCCCGTGGCCTGCGGGGAAACCTCGGGCCAATTCGGGAGAAAACCGTGGTGAACTGGCTCTCCCCATCGATTCACCACCCCTGGTGCACCACACAGCGACAGCCGCATTCCTATGATGGGCGGACGACACCGCGGGCCGCTGCGACCAGGCAGTCCGATCCCGGTGCAGATGCGGCGCAATGGTGGTGGAGGGGTCGATGACTCAGGGGGCCGGTCAGGGACCCGAGGTGCGGACGGCGACGCTGCGCGACTTCCGCGTACCCGCGTACGTGTACGAAGGCGTCCGCGAGACCGGCAACCAGGCCGCCGAACACGGCGACCGGGCCGCCGCCGAGCAGGAACAGACCGCCGCCCAGGCGCCCGCCGCCGGGCAGGGCCCCGGCCCCGCCCAGGGGCAGTTCCCCACCGGACACGCTCCGCAGGCCCAGCGGGCCCCGTACGCCCCCCAGACTCCCTCCGGGGCGCCGGGCTCCACCCCGCCGCGGATTCCCGCACAGCCGGGCGCCGGGCGCCACGCGCACGCCCCCGAGGCCCAGGCGCACCCGATGGCCGCGCAGGCCCCCGCGCCCGTGCCGCAGGCCATGACGGCCCCGGCCCACCCGGGCGCGGCGGGCGAGATGCCCGCCGGCTACACCCCCACCGAGCGCGACCTGCCCGTCATCAACCGCGGGGACACCGTGCAGGTCGAGGTGCGCGAGATGCCCGAGCCGCCGCCCGCCCCCGGCGGGGACGAGCTCGGTCCGCTCTACGTCGTGGGCGACGTCCACGGCTATCTGGACGAGCTGGTCGCGGCGCTCCAGGCCGAGGGACTCATCGACGCCGACCTCACCTGGTGCGCGGGCAACACCCGGCTGTGGTTCCTCGGCGACTTCACCGACCGCGGGCCCGACGGCATCGGCGTCATCGACCTCGTGATGCGCCTGTCCGCCGAGGCCGCCGCCGCGGGCGGCTACTGCAAGGCGCTCATGGGCAACCACGAGCTGCTGCTCATCGGCGCCAAGCGCTTCGGCGACACCCCGGTCAACTCGGGCGCGGGCACCGCCACGTTCCAGGCCGCCTGGCTCCTGAACGGCGGGCAGAAGACAGACATGGAGCGCCTGGAGGACCACCACCTCCAGTGGATGGCCCGCCTCGACGCCATCGAGGAGGCGGACGGGCACCTGCTCGTGCACTCCGACACCACCGCGTACCTCGACTACGGCGACTCGATCGAAGAGGTCAACGACACCATCCGCGAGGCGCTCACGCGCAACGACGCCGACGAGTACTGGGACCTGTTCCGCAAGTTCACCAAGCGCTTCGCCTTCCGCGACGACTCCGGCCCGGCCGCCGTGCGCGAACTCCTCGACGTCTACGGCGGCAGCCGCATCGTCCACGGTCACAGCCCCATCCCGTACCTCCTGGGCGAGGTCGGCTCCGAGTACGACGGGGACGACGACGGCCGCCCGGTCATCGAGGGACCGCACGTCTACGCCGACGGCCTGGCCATCGCCATGGACGGCGGAGTGACCATGGCCGGAAAGCTACTGGTCTGTCAGCTGCCACTGGCTAACTGAGCGTTCACCGGGCAAGGGCACGAGTAAGCACGTCGATACAGGATCTCGCTGGCCAGCGGGCCAATTCTGGAAACCCCCTGTCACCGCGTGCCGTCACGGCTCTACCATCGCTCTATCCGTAGCAGGCTCCCCTCCGTTTCTGCCCGACGGCTCGTGATCCTGCGAGCCCCAAGCCCTACGGAGCATCGGGGGATGCACATGAACAGCGCTCCACACCTGCTCAATGAGGACCGCCCCGAATACGCGCGGATCCTCGATGAGGCGCTGCGCACCGCACCGAACCGCCCGGAGCTGGCCGCGGTGGGCCAGCGACTCAACCCCGAGCAGCTGCGCACCATGGCTCTCAACGCCACCGCACTGATCACGGCCGCAGCAGCGACCGAATACCGCCAATATGTGAAGGTCCGTGAGGATCTGCGCGACTCCGGACGCTCCACGTCTCCATCCATCCGTGAAGGGAACGGTTCCAGCTCCACCCCGGCCGAATCCAGTTCCGGCGGCGTCGGCCTCGCCACGATGGGCGAGGTCACCGAGACCGCCGGTGCCGGAGCGGTCGCCGTGATCGCGGTCCTCGCGCCGGTCCTCGCCGGAGCGGCCGCCGCGATCTTCCTTCTCGTCGGCTACATCCTGAAGATGCTCAACCCCGAGCCCGCCTTCGCGGACACCCTGCTCACCGCCGGGTGGCTGTTCGGCGCGCTCACTGCGGGCGCCATCCTGGTCGCCGCGGTCGGCCTGCTCCTGACCGCCCTGCGCAACGGCTCCACCTCCCTCCAGGCAGGCTCGCACGACGAGCGGAACGCGGAGGTGGAACGGGCCAGGGAAGCCTGGAGCCGGGCTCTCCTGGAGCGCGGCATCCTGCCGTTCCTGCGGGAGGCACTCGCGGACCCGGGCGGGCCGCCCGCACCCAGGGCGCCCTCGACCGGACCGACCGGGCGCATGCCGCAACTCGGCTATCACAGGCCGGGCTTCAGCAGCCCCGACAGCGGCTCCACCACGGGCACCCGGCCGAGCTACTCCAGCCCGGACTTCTCCAGCCCGGACTACGGCGGCCCCGAGCACCGGCCCGAGTAACCCGACGGACGTCATCCGGTCGCCGCCAGGCGACGGGAGCGGCCCGGTCGCCCCCAGGCGACGGGGCCACTCCGGGACGGGCGACCGGCCCCCGCGCAGGGCGCGCCAGGCCCCCGCCCCGGCGCGCCAAGAGGCCGCTCCGCCCTGCCCGTACGCGCCCGTCCGGCCCTCGGTCAGTCGGCGATGGGCAGATAGACCCGGTTCCCCGCGGCCGCGAACTCCGCGGACTTCTCCGCCATGCCCTGCTCGATCTCGGCCTGCGTGCCCCCGTGCTCCCTGCGGATGTCCTGGGAGATCTTCATCGAGCAGAACTTCGGCCCGCACATCGAGCAGAAGTGCGCCGTCTTCGCGGGCTCCGCGGGCAGCGTCTCGTCGTGGAACTCACGGGCCGTCACCGGGTCGAGCGCCAGGTTGAACTGGTCCTCCCAGCGGAATTCGAAGCGCGCGTCCGAGAGCGCGTCGTCCCAGTCCTGCGCGCCCGGGTGCCCCTTGGCGAGGTCCGCCGCGTGCGCCGCGATCTTGTACGTGATGACGCCGGTCTTCACGTCGTCGCGGTTGGGCAGGCCGAGGTGCTCCTTCGGCGTGACGTAGCAGAGCATCGCCGTGCCCCACCAGCCGATCATCGCGGCGCCGATGCCGGACGTGATGTGGTCGTACGCGGGCGCGATGTCCGTGGTCAGCGGGCCGAGCGTGTAGAACGGCGCCTCCTCGCAGATCTCCTGCTGGAGGTCGATGTTCTCCTTGATCTTGTGCATCGGGACATGGCCCGGGCCCTCGATCATGGTCTGCACGTCGTGCGCCTTGGCGATCTTGTTCAGCTCGCCGAGGGTCTCCAGCTCGGCGAACTGCGCGCGGTCGTTGGCGTCCGCGATGGAGCCGGGCCTGAGGCCGTCACCGAGCGAGTACGTGACGTCGTACGCCGCGAGGATCTCGCAGAGCTCCTCGAAGTGCTCGTACAGGAAGCTCTCCTTGTGGTGCGCGAGGCACCAGGCCGCCATGATCGAGCCGCCGCGCGAGACGATGCCCGTCTTGCGGTTCGCGGTGAGCGGGACGTACGGCAGGCGGACGCCCGCGTGCACCGTCATGTAGTCCACGCCCTGCTCGGCCTGCTCGATGACCGTGTCCTTGTAGATCTCCCAGGTCAGCTCCTCGGCCTTGCCGTCGACCTTCTCCAGGGCCTGGTAGAGCGGCACGGTGCCGATGGGGACGGGGGAGTTGCGCAGGACCCACTCGCGGGTCGTGTGGATGTTGCGGCCGGTGGACAGGTCCATGACCGTGTCGGCGCCCCACTGGGTCGCCCACGTCATCTTGTCCACCTCCTCCTCGATGGAGGAGGTGACCGCGGAGTTGCCGATGTTGGCGTTGACCTTCACCAGGAACTTCTTGCCGATGATCATCGGCTCGATCTCCGGGTGGTTCACATTGGCCGGGAGCACCGCGCGCCCCGCCGCGATCTCGTCGCGGACGACCTCGGGCGCCATGCTCTCCCGGATCGCCACGTACTCCATCTCCGGAGTGATCTCCCCGCGGCGCGCGTACGCGAGCTGCGTCACCGCCTGCCCGGCGCGGGCGCGGCGCGGCTGGCGCGGGCGGCCGGGGAAGACCGCGTCGAGGTTGCGCAGGCCGCCGCGGGGCGAGGTGTGCTTGATGCCGTCGTCCTCGGGGCGGGCGGGGCGGCCCGCGTACTCCTCGGTGTCGCCGCGGCCGATGATCCAGTTCTCCCGCAGGGGGGTGAGCCCCCTGCGCACGTCGGTGTCGATCTCCGGGTCCGTGTACGGCCCCGAGGTGTCGTACAGGGTCACGGCCTTGCCGTTGGTGAGGTGCACCTGGCGGACCGGCACGCGCAGATCGGGGCGCGAGCCCTCGATGTACGCCTTGTGCCAGCCGGTGGACTTCCCGGCTCCGCTCGGGCTCTCGCCCTGGTCGGAGACAGGCGTGCGTGTGTCCGATGTGGTCATGAGACCTACTCCCTACGCCGGCATTACCCGGTAACAGGTTCGGCGGTCGACGCAGCGGCTTCCGTACGGTCCGATTCCCGTTCGTACGGAGGTCAGCGCCCTCTCAGCCCGGTGCTCCGAGCTCCCGCGTGTGCAAAGGTGCCTCCACGCTAGCGTCATATCGGGCGCGGTGAACAGAGGGCCCCCGCCGTTCTTGCGATGATCGGGCCGTGACCACCACAGAGCCCCCCACACCGCCGCCCCCGCCGGAGCCGCCGGGTCCTCATGGCCACGGGCCTGGCCACGGCCATGGACACGGGCACAGCCACGCGCACAGCCACGGCCCGGCCGCGCCCGTCTCCCGGCATCTGCGCAAGGTCATCGCCGCCGTCCTGATCCCCTTCGCCACGGCCGTCCTCGTCGGCCTCGTGGTGCTCTGGCCCGGCGGCACCCCCGACCACGAACGCACCGGCGTCGGCTTCGACCGGCAGACCCAGTCGGCCACCGTGGCGAAGGTGGACACGCTCCCCTGCGAGGACGTGAACGCCTCGCAGACCCCGCCCAACGGCGACACCTCCACCCCCGAGGGCCAGTCCGCGCAGTCGCGCGCCAAGGGCACCTGCAAGAAGGCCACGATCAAAGTGACCAGCGGCCCGGACAAGGGCTACACCTTCACGGAGATCGTCCAGCCGGACTCCCCCCGGCAGCTGAAGCAGGGCCAGGGCGTGGTGGTCGCCTACGAGCCCAAGGCGCCCAAGGGCCTGCAGTATTCGATCGCCGACGTGAACCGCAAAGTCCCGATGGCCCTGCTCGCCGGCATCTTCGCCCTGGCCGTCGTCGTGGTGGGACGGCTGCGCGGCGTCATGGCTCTGGTCGCCCTCGCGGTGAGCTTCCTGATCCTGACCTTCTTCATCCTCCCGGCGATCCTGCAGGGCTCGAACCCCCTGGTCGTCGCGGTCATCGGGGCGAGCGCCATCATGCTGATCGCGCTCTATATGTGCCACGGCCTGACAGCGCGTACGTCGGTCGCGGTGCTCGGCACCCTGATCTCCCTCCTCCTCATCGGCCTGCTCGGCTCGCTCTTCATCGGCTGGGCCTCCCTGACCGGCAACACGGACGACAACACCGGTCTGATTCACGGCCTTTACCCGGACATCGACATGAGCGGCCTGCTGCTCGCGGGCGTCATCATCGGCTCCCTCGGCGTGCTCGACGACGTCACCGTCACCCAGACCTCCGCGGTCTGGGAACTGCACCAGGCCAACCCGACGATGGGCTGGCGCGGTCTGTACCGTGCGGGCATCCGCATCGGCCGCGACCACATCGCCTCGGTCGTGAACACCCTGGTCCTCGCCTACGCGGGTGCCGCTCTCCCCCTTCTGCTGCTCTTCTCCATCGCCCAGAGCAGCGTGGGCACCGTGGCCAACAGCGAGCTGGTCGCCGAGGAGATCGTCCGTACGCTGATCGGCTCGATCGGTCTCGTCGCCTCCGTCCCCGTCACCACCGCGCTCGCCGCCCTCGTCGTCTCCGCCGACCGGCAGGGCCCGGCGGCGGCACCGGGCACCGCGGGCGCGGCCTCCTCGCACCCGGCAGGCCCGGGCGGAGCGGTGGGGCCCGGTGGGCCGGGTGACCTGGGTGGTCCGGGCGGCCCGGGTGGCCCAGGTGGCCCAAGTGGACCCGGCGGGCCAAGTGGACCGGGCGGGCCGACCGGGGCCGAGGGCGTGGGCCCCGCAGGGCCCGCCGGTGTCGCCTCGCCCCGCACGGGCGCCTCCCCGGCCCGCCCACGCCTCACCCGCGGCGGCACAGGCCGCCGTCGAAAACCCTGAACCCCCCTCACCTGACGGGCCCTTGCCCGCCCTCCCGGTCACTCACCGTGAAAAGCACCAATCCGCCATCACGCGTCCCGCCCGAGTGCCGAGCGGCACTCAGCCCGCGCTCTGCTCCTCCGCGAGGATGCGGTACAGCGCCTCGTCCAGATGCGTGTCGAAGTCGGCCAGCGTCCGCTCCTGCCCCAGCGGCACCAGCCTGTCCGTCCGGTCGAGGAAGGCAAGGAGCGGCGGAATCCCCACCTTGAACAAGGCCTGGTCACCCCCCACTTGAAGCCTGATGACCGCCTCGTCGAGATCGTCGGGGCCGGTGGGCGCGATGTGCACATCGCCGTCGCCGCAGGCCCTGCCCACCCCGTCCACCAGCAGCTCCCGCCCGAAGGCCCAGGTCACCGGGGCGTCGCCGGGCAAGTGGAAGGTCAGCCGCACGGCGTAGGGATCACACGTCTCGTACCGCAGCTCCACCGGGATCCGGAACGAGAGATCCTCCGACACAAGGAAGCTCATCATGACCTCTGCCTGGACCGACTCGCGCATCGCCGCCTACCCCGTCATTAGCCTTCCGTGGCCAGGAACCAACTCCCTGACACTCGTGTCATCTTGCTCAACGTACACATCAGATCACAAGGAGTGAGTTTTCAGATGCTGATAGAGAAGGCGAGTGTCCTTAGTAGCTTTCCGAGCTCGCCCTGCAAGACGCGTGCCGCGGGCATCAACCGGTCCGCCTGACCCGACGGCACGGAGATGGCCATCGTGGCCGCCGTGGTCCCCACCGTGATCGGAATCGCGGCACAGACCGTCCCCAGCGCGTACTCCTGGTGCTCCACCACCGGTGTCATCCGCCCCAGCGCGTCCAGCCTGCGCAGCAACGTCCGTTCGTCACGCACCGTGTTCGGCGTGAGCGACCGCACCGGGTGGCGGTCGAGGTGCTCGCGCCGCGCCTCGTCGTCGAGCTGGGCCAGCAGGCACTGCCCGATCGCATGGGCGTGACCGGTCTCGCGGAAGTCGGCCCACTCCTCGACGGCCGGATTGCCCGAGGTGTCGGCGATGGAGACGACCTCGATCTCTCCGTCGCGGTAGATGGCGAAGTACACCGGCACACCGATGGCATCCCGCCAGTGCGCCAGCACATCACCGATCATGGAGCGCCGGTTCTGCTGCGCCGCGCTGGCCCCCAGCCGCTCCGCCGCCTCACCGAGCACGAACACCCCGTGCTCCCGGCGCAGATAGCCTTCGTGGGTCAGCGTCCTCAGCAAGTGGTACGCCGTCGGGAGCGCGAGCCCGGACTCACGGGCCAACTGCTTCGCGGGCGCCCCGTCCGGGTGGGACGCGGCGGCCTCGAGCAGCCGCATCGCCCGCTGCACGGAGCCGATCAGCGTCGGGCCGACTCCGGTTGAGCCGGTGTCCGCCGCAGTCGACTCCGCCGAAGCGGAAGTCGAGCCGTTCCCGCACGTGTTGGCTTCGCGTGCGGGGGCGGTGGCGTGGTGGGAAGTGTGTGGGGGTGAGGCGTCAACCGTGGCCATGGGTCACTCCCGGTGCACATGGGGGTCCACCCGTGTCGGGGATACACGGGAGGGGGCAGTGGTCCCGCCTGCGGGGGCGGCCCCGCGTCGGTTTTCGGACTCTAACCCTTGGCCACCGCTCCGGGGCTCCGCGTGGGGAAACTTCCCCCTCGGGAGGGAATCGCGGCGGTCTTCACCTGCCGGTGTGCGAGGACTTCGCAGATCTGTGGGTAGCAGCCCTTGTCGGCCTACTGCTGGGCCCCCTCAGCCTGTTGCCGCGCGCCCTCGCTCTGGCGTGCTGCGTGTCCCCCTCGGTCCGCCGGCTGTTCCCTCGGTCCGCCGGCTGTTCCCTCGGTCCGCTGGGTGTCCCCTCGGCCTGCTGGGTGTCCCCTCGGCCTGCTGCCAGTCCCCCTCTGCTCGCTGCGGGAGTCCACATCGGCGCGGGCGACACTCACCGGGCGACATGCGCCAAGCTCATCGAGCAGCCTGCGCCGCGCTCACCAGTCGGCGTGCGACGAGCCCCGGGACGAAGGCGAGCGGGATATGAACTTCCGCACTATGTAGATCAGTCCGCCGACCAGGGCCACGAAGAGCAGCGCCTTGAAGAGCAGGGTGAACACGAAGCCGATGACACTCGCTATCAGCCCCCCGAACACGACCAGAGCGACGATCGGCACCGCGACCCACTTCACCCACCACGGCATACCCGCGAAGATCTCTCGCATTGCCTCGCCCTTTCCCGTTTCTCCATCACTGCGTTCGGTTCTCCGCCTCTGCGCGGATTCCTTGTGTCTCGCATTCGATGCTAGGACGGAAAGAGCCCGTTCGGGGCCGCGAGATCCCTTGTCCGCCCCTGACTCGTCCCCTAGGGAACCCAGGGGCCCCGACCCTGATCAACCCCCGTCCCCAAGACGGGGCCAGGCCGAAAGCCGGGCCGGTCACCGCTCCGGCGGCGAGAACACGACGAGTACCCGCAGGTCCTCGGTGATGTGGTGGAACTTGTGCGGCACCCCGGCCGGGACGTACACCACGCTGCCCCGCGCCACCGACGTCGTCTCCATCCCCACGGTGATCGACGCACGGCCACTGACGATCATGTACACCTCATCCTGACGATGAGGCTGCTGCGGATCGGTCTCCCCGGCGTCCAGCGCGTAGAGCCCGACCGACATGTTCCGCTCCCGCAGAAACTGCAGATACGCGCCGTCGTTCGCGGCTCGCTCCGCTTCCAGCTCGTCCAGTCGGAATGCCTTCATCGCTCTTGTGCGCCCCTTGCCCCAGGTCGTGGACCGACCGCTGCTGACCTACGTCTGCCACGATCAGACACATGAAGAATTTCGTAGTCAAGACGATCGCCAACGCGGTGGCCCTCGCCGTCGCGGTCTGGCTGCTCGACAAGATCACGCTCACCGGCGACAGCACGGGCGAGAAGGCGCTCACGCTGATCGTCGTCGCCCTGCTCTTCGGTCTGGTGAACTTCCTGGTCAAGCCCGTCGTACAGGTGCTCACCTTCCCGCTGTTCATTCTGACGCTCGGCCTGATCACACTGGTGGTCAACGCCTTGATGCTGCTCCTGACGTCGTGGCTCGCCGACAAACTGGACGTCAGCTTCCACGTCGAGGGCTTCTGGACCGCGGTGTTCGGTGGCCTGATCATTTCGATCGTCTCCTGGGCGCTGAACGTCGCCCTGCCCGACCACAAGGACTGAGCCGCCCCATGGCCTCCTCCGCCCCGTCGTCCCGTCCCGCCACCGCGCCGTTCAGCGTCTGCTTCGTGTGCACCGGCAACATCTGCCGCTCGCCCATGGCCGAGTCGGTGTTCCGCGCCCTGGTGCGCGACGCGGACCTCGACGGCCTCGTCCTGGTGGACAGCGCGGGCACCGACGGCTGGCACGAAGGGGACGAGGCCGATCCGCGCACCGTCGCCGTCCTCGCGTCGGCGGGCTTCGACACCGCGCACGCGGCCCGTCAGTTCCAGGCAGGCTGGTTCGCGCGGCTCGACCTGGTGGTCGCGCTCGACCGCGGCCACCAGCGCGCCCTGCGCCGTCTGGCACGGACTCCCCAGGACGCCGACAAGGTGCGCCTGCTGCGCTCCTTCGACCCCTCGGCCGTAGCGGCCGGCGACCTCGACGTCCCGGATCCGTACTACGGGGACTTCGTGGGCTTCGAGGAGTGCCTGAAGATGGTCGAAGCGGCGTGCGAGGGTCTGCTCGACGTCGTACGGGACACGGTGGAAGGGCGGCCGGAATGACGGAGTCGGAGCGCATACGGGCAACGGGTGCGGGCCCCGCACGAGCGGTGGGAGCCGACGCCGGCACGGGCCCTTCAGCGGCCAAGGGCCCCGGCGACGGCACGCGCGCCGTGCGAGCCGGGCTTCCCGAGCCCGTGAAGCACGAGCCGACGCTGCCGGGGCCGGTCTTCGCCGCGCACTTCCATCTGCCCGGCGACCCCACGGGCCCGTACACCTACGGCCGCGACGAGAACCCGACCTGGACGCTCCTGGAGCGGGCCATCGGGGAGCTCGAAGCCCCTGGCGGCGGGGCGGAGACACTGGTCTTCGCCTCCGGGATGGCCGCGATCTCCGCGGTGCTCTTCTCCCAGCTCCGCACCGGCGACGCCGTGGTGCTGCCGAACGACGGCTACCAGGCGCTGCCCCTGGTCCGTGAGCAGCTCGCCGCGTACGGCATCGAGGTCCGCACCGCGCCCACGGCCGGCGACGCGCAGCTCGACGTCCTCGACGGCGCCCGGCTGCTGTGGCTGGAGACCCCGTCGAACCCCGGCCTCGACGTCTGTGACGTACGCCGTCTCGCCGACGCGGCACACGCGCGTGGCGCCCTGGTGGCCGTCGACAACACCCTTGCCACTCCGCTCGGACAGCGCCCGCTCGACCTCGGCGCCGACTTCTCCGTGGCCAGCGGCACCAAGCAGCTCACCGGCCATGGCGACCTGCTGCTCGGATACGTGACCTGCCTGGATGCCGAGCGCGCGGCCGCCGTGCGGCGCTGGCGCAAGATCGTCGGTGCCATTCCGGGACCCATGGAGGCCTGGCTCGCGCACCGCTCGCTCGCCACGCTCCAGCTGCGGGTCGACCGGCAGAACGCGAACGCCCTGGCTCTCGCCGAGGCGCTGCGCGGCCATCCCGACGTGACCGGCCTGCGCTACCCGGGTCTGCCCGACGACCCCTCGTACAAGGTCGCGGAGCGGCAGATGCGGCGCTTCGGGTGCGTGGTGTCGTTCGCACTGCCCTCACGCGCGCGTGCGGATCGCTTCCTCGAAGCGCTGCGGTTCGTGGACGATGCGACGAGTTTCGGAGGCGTACGTTCCACGGCCGAGCGGCGCGGCCGCTGGGGCGGGGACGCCGTTCCGGAAGGTTTCATCCGCTTCTCGGCCGGGGCTGAGGACGGCGAGGACCTGGTGGCCGATGTGCTGCGTGCGCTGGACGAGACGGCGGACTGATGCCCTCCGGGCGCCCTCCATCGCCTGACCAAGGCACTTCCCGCGTATCGGGCCCCGGTAGCGGGCGTCGGGGCTACGCACATCGGACGGTCCGAGCCTCCCCCCTCGTGGCTCGGACCGCCCTCGGTTCTGCGCGCGAAGAACCGCGCGAACAAGGCTAGTTGACTCTGTGTCAGTGTCCAATCACAGTAGCGACAGCAACCTATCGACAAATTTATAGTTGGGCTGCGCCGGGGGCCGTCACGGAGGAGAGGGAGACACCATGGATCTGGCCCTGTTGCGCACATTCGTCACGGTGCACCGGGCCGGCTCCTTCACGCGTGCCGCGGCCCTCCTCGGTCTCTCCCAGCCCGCGGTGACCTCTCAGATCCGCACGCTGGAGCGCCAGCTGGGCCGCCCGCTCTTCCTGCGCCAGGCCCGCGGCGTCACACCGACGACCATCGGCGACGAGCTCGCCCACAAGGCCGCCCCGCACCTCGACGCGCTCGTGGAGATCGCCGAGGCCGGGCTCGACGAGGACTCGTCCGTCCGCACCCTGCACCTCGCGGGACCGCCCGAGTTCACGGCGGAGCGGGCTCTTCCGACGCTGACCGCGCTGACCGGCGCCGATGGGCAGGGCTTCGCCCTGCGCGCGTCGTTCGGCAACGCCGAGGAGGTCCTGGAGGGGCTCGCCGCCGGGCACCACGACCTGGCCATCACCACCGCCCGCCCCCGTGGCGCGCTGCTCACCGCGACACCGCTCTGCGACGAGGAGCACGTCCTGGTCGCGGCACCGCGCTGGGCCGCCCGCATCGGCCCCGGCAAACTGCGCCGCAAGGGTGCCCTGACGGTGGAGAACCTGCCGGTCGTGGAGGTTCACGAGTCGCTGCCGCTCGTCGCCCGCTACTGGGCCGCCGTCTTCGACTCCCGCCCGGCCGCGGCGGGCGCCGTCATCGTGCCGGATCTGCGGGCCGTACTGGCATGTGTCATCCAGGGCGCCGGACTCGCGGTCCTGCCCCGCTATCTGTGCGCGCCCGCCCTGGAGCGGTGCGAGGTCGTGGCACTGCTCGACCCCGCGGTGCCGCCCCTGCGCACCTATTTCCTCGTCGTACGCACCGGCACACTCGCCATGCCGCACATCGCGCGGGCGCACGAGTGGCTGCTGCGTGCTGCGGTCGACTGGGCGTAAGGCGAGCCCCGACTGGTTCACGATGTTTCACGTGGAACAGTCCGGGCCACATTTCCCCCATGACCGTCCGACCAGTGGTCAAGCGCACCGCACGTGCCGTCCTCCTGGACGGGGACAATCTGATCCTCATCAAGCGGACCAAGCCAGGCGTGGATCCGTACTGGGTCACTCCCGGCGGCGGGGTGGAAGCCGAGGACGCGACGGTGGTGGACGCGCTCCACCGCGAAGTGCACGAGGAACTCGGCGCCAAGATCATTGATGTGGTGCCGTGCTTCGTCGACACGGTCGAGCACATCGGTGAGGACGGCGGCGCCACCGGCGTGAAGGTCCAGCACTTCTTCGTCTGCCGTCTGGAGTCCATGGACCCGGGCCAGCGGCACGGCCCCGAGGTCGAGGAGCCGAGCGGCGAGTACGAGATCGTCCGGGTGCCGTTCACCCGTGTCGGGATCGCCTCGGTCCATCTGGTGCCGTTGTCACTACGGCACTATCTGGACGGCAACATCGAGGGCGTACGCGCGATGCACGCGCCTGACCTGGGCT
The DNA here is from genome assembly GCF_008704795.1 of Streptomyces spectabilis. Classification (NCBI taxonomy): domain Bacteria; kingdom Bacillati; phylum Actinomycetota; class Actinomycetes; order Kitasatosporales; family Streptomycetaceae; genus Streptomyces; species Streptomyces spectabilis. The sequence continues at coordinate 4,913,239 of NZ_CP023690.1, forward strand.
GAAGCTCTGGGCTCGGGCTTGCCCCAGCGGTCAGCCACCCGCGGAGACCAGTTCCTCCACGGAGTCGTGCCTGATCCGGCCCGCCGGTATGCCCACCTCCCGCAGCGCGTCGACGCCGCTGCGGATCATTCCGGGCGGGCCTGACAGATACGCGTCGTACTCGTTCCACGGGCCGTACTCGCGTACGGCGTCCGGCAGTTGCGCGCGGGTGTCGACGACGGGGCGGACGGCCAGCCACGGGTGGGTCCGCTGGAGCCGCAGCATGGTGTCGATGTCGTACAGGTCGTGGTTGGTGCGGGCGCCGTAGAAGACCTCGACGGGGCGCCGCCTGCCGTGTTCGGCGACGTCCTCCACGAGGGCCTTGATAGGCGCGATGCCGGTTCCACCGCCGAGACAGAGCAGTCCGCTGTCCGTGCTGTGGTCGACGGTCATGGAGCCGGACGGCGGGCCGAGCCGGAGCACGTCGCCGGGGCGCGCGTGGTGCACGAGCGCGTTGGAGACCCAGCCCGCCGGGATCGCCTTGACGTGGAAGGAGAGCAGCCCGTCGGAGCGGGGCGCCGACGCGAAGGAGTAGTGCCGCCAGATGCGCGGCCACCATGGGGTCTCCAGGCTCGTGTACTGCCCGGCGAGGAAGGGGTAGGGCTGGTCGGGGCGGACGGTGATGACGGCGATGTCGGGCGTCCGCAGGTCGTGCGCGACCACCTCGGCGTACCACCACGCCGGCGCGCGCAGTTCGTCCTCCGCCGCCGCGTCGATCATCACCTGGGAGATCGTCGTGTACGTACGGACCCACGCGGCCTCGGTGTCGTCGTCCCAGACCGCGCCCGCGTACCGGCTCAGCGCCCCGATCAGGCACTCCCCGACGGCCGGGTAGTGCTCGGCCTGCGTGCCGTACTTGCGGTGCCCGCGGCCGAGGTTGCGCAGATAGTCGACGAGGACGTCGGTCTCGTCGATGTGCTCCGCGGCGGTCAGCAGAGCCGTCAGGAGCCGGTCGCGCTGGGTGTCCATCGCCGCGGGGAACAGCGCGCGCAGGTCGGGGTGGCGGGTGAAGAGCAGCGCGTAGAAGTACGAGGTGACCTTGTCGGCGATGGGAGCGACCTCGGCCATGGTGCGCTGCACGAGCACGGCGTCGGGTGACGGGGCAGGCTCGGGGGAGGCCTGCGGGAAGTCGGGCCGGGCCGTAGCAGTGCCGTCCGGGCCCGCGTCCGCCTCGGCCGTGACCGCCTCTTCGGGCGCCGGACGCCCGGCCGTGGCCTCGGCCTCCGCCCCCGGAACCTCGACCGCGTCTTCAGGTTCCGGAAGTGCCTCCGTACTGCTGTCAGCGGCACCAACCTCGGTGTCCTCGGGGCCCGTTGGCACGCTCTCCGCCGCCGTCCGGCGAGAAGGCTCGACCACCGTACGGAGGGACGTTTCCGGCACGCGCTCCTGGGCTGCTTCCGGAGTCGGCTCCGGCGGGGCGGACCCGGCAGGGGGTATTCGCCCGGCCCCGGGAGCCATGGCGGCCGGTCTGCCGAGGGGCCGTATGGTCGCTACCCGCCGCCCCTCGGGCGCCTGGGGATGGCCGGCCTCGGGCCCGCCCTGCCCCTGCTCGGCGTGGTCTGGGCCGTCCGCGCCCCCGTCGGAGGCAGCGGCCGCCTCCGGCCGCTCCGGCGGCCTCCGTGGCGTGAACCAGCCGCCGCCGTGCCCGGAAGTGCCGTTGCCCGCCGACGTGGTGGTCGGAGCGTCCATGCTGTGCCTCGCCTCGAACATCTCTCAGTCGGTCCGCGCACTTCCCCACCGGAAGGTGCTTGCTTCCCCGCCTTGCCTCGGCAACCCATGTTGATCACATTGAACCTTGATGCCCCACGCCTTACGGACAAGTAGGGAAAGAATGTGACATTGGCCGCAGTCACCTCTCCCGCAGCATCGCATCCGTGCCCGTCACGCGGGGCCCTTAGCCGGAAGAACGGGTTGTCGATCTCTCTACCCCGTTAAACTTTGCTGATCCGTGCGCGCCTTCAGGGGTGCGCCTCCCGCGCACCCGGCGCGCACCGGAACCCATCCGGCTTGAACCGGACTCGACCATACCGGCAGCCGTCGAACACACAAGTGCTCTTCCTTCATTCGGAATTCTGGAATCCGCACTCTCCGATTGCCTCCATTGCCGACGTGCGCACCAGTTCGTACGCCTGTCGCAAATCCCTCCCGACATAGGAGTGCGTGGCCAGGTCGACCAGCCGCGGATCCGCGTTGACCGCGACCGAAACCGGCACGGCGGCGAACAGATCCAGGTCGGACAGTGAGTCTCCATAGGCAACGCAGTCGTCCTTGGCCACGCCGAACTCTTCACAGAGCCGGTTCGCGATCTTCACCTTCGCCGCCGCGTTGAGGATGCCGGTGGGATCCATGGGCTCGCTGAACGGCACCGAGGGGAACCGGGAGCCGTGCGCGGCATGGGTGCCCCAGCCGAGGAGCCGTTCGACGAAGAACGAGGGCGAGAGCGAGACGACGGCGCAGTAGTCGCCGTTCGCCCGGATCTCGGCCCAGGTGTCCTGGATGCCGGACAGCCAGGGCGCCCCGTCGAAGGCCAGGCCCACCTGGGCATCGGTGAGATCCGCCCACAGCGCATGGACCCGTACTCCGTACTGGATCGAATCGATACGCCCCGAGATGAAATCCCGTTCAAGTGCGGCTATTTCTTGCTCCAGGCCCAGTTGCCGGGATATCTCCACCGGCGCCGCAGTGCCGTACAGCAGCGTTCCGTCCAGGTCAAAGAGGTGTAGGCGTGCCATGTACGCCGAGACTAGTACCCGCGGTTACTCCCGCTGTCAGACGCCGAAGTCCGCCGCTCCCGGCACCGTGTTTCACGTGAAACTACGTCGCCCCGCACGCCGGGCCACACTCGTTGTCCATGTCGCCGCCTCGGCCGGCTGGCTCGGGCTCACCCTCGGGCTGCTCGCACTCGCCACGGCTGCGATCACCACGGATTCCCATCCGACCATTGACGCTTCCGTCCGCGCGATGAAGGTCTTCACCGACTGGCTCGTACTCCCCTTGGCGCTGCTCACCCTGCTGAGCGGTCTGCTGCTCTCGCTCGGCACGTCCTGGGGTCTCGCCCGCCATCGCTGGGTGTACACGAAGTTCTGGCTGACACTGGCGACGACGGTCGCGTCGGCCTTCGCGCTGCGGCCAGGGATCAACGAAGCGGCCGCGACCGTGTCCGCGGGGGACGCACCGGCCAGTTCGACCGACCTCATCATGGGGCCGATCGTCTCCCTCAGCGCCTACCTCTTCATGACGGTCATCTCCGTGCTCAAGCCCTGGGGACAGACCCGGCGCGGCCGTCGCCTCCGCGCCGCTCACCAGCGTGGTCAGAGACAACTCGCCGAAAAGCAGAGTGCTTCTCCCCACAAAGAGGTGGACGCCGAGGTCATGCGTCAGACAGCCTGACCCGCGTGTCGACACCTACCCTCTCCGCACTGCCCATCCGCAAGCTCACCCCCCGCGACCTCACCGCCTGCGCCGATCTGTCCGAGGACCGCGGCTGGCCCCGCGAGGAACACAAATGGGGGCTGCTCCTCTCGGCCGGAACGGGCTACGGCATCGACGACCCCGACCGCCCCGGCCTCGTCGCCGCGTGCGTCGTGACGCAGTACGGACCGTACGAAAACCCAGGACTCTCGGCGATCGGCATGGTGCTGGTCGCCGAACGGCACGCCCGCAAAGGCATCGGCCGCCATCTGATGCGCTACGTCGTCGAGGCCGCGGGCACCACCCCGCTGACCCTGCACGCGACGCCCAACGGCCGTCCCCTCTATGAACAGCTCGGCTTCAAGACGATCGGCCGGGCCGAGATGGTCCGCGGCCGCTTCGCCGCCGAAGGCCCGGAGGGCGAGGTACCGGGCATCGTCACCCGGGCGGCGGCCGCGGAGGACCTGCCCACCCTGATCCGGCTCGACACAGAGGTCTTCGGGCTCGACCGCACCCCCATCCTCACCCGCCTCCCGGCCTTCACCGACCTGCTGCGGGTCGCGGAGGCGGACGGCGAGATCGTCGGCTACGCGGGGGCCTGGCCGAACATGGAGACCCACGTCGTCGGCCCGCTGATCGCCAGGGACACGGACACGGCCAAGGCGCTCATCGCCTCACTCGGCGCCCGGACCGACCGCCCGCTGCGCACGGACATCGACGTCCGCCACGAGGAACTGCTCGCATGGGTCAAGGCGCGTGGCCTGGAGTCGGTCGCCTTCAACTCCGTGATGGCGTACGGGATTCCGGAGCTGGGCGGCGACTGGACGCGCCGATTCGCTCCGCTGACGGTGGCGGCAGGCTGACCACACGCAGAGCCGCCTCCACGCGAAAGCCCGCCCTCACGTGCCGTGACTCTTCCGGCAGTGAGGGCGGGCTTCTGCATGGCCCAGAGAGGGCCCATGGGGGAGCTAGGCGAGGGACTCCACGGCCGTCGTCGCGAATCCGTGGTCCTGCTCCGGGGCGCCACCGCCGACACCGATGGCACCGATGAGACGGCCGTCGCGGTGGACGGGCAGGCCGCCCGCGATAAACAGCATCGGCCGGTCGAGGGCCGTCGGCAGCGTGTGGAAGAGGCCGCCGGGCTGGACGGCGTCGACGAGGTCTGCGGTCGGGGCGTTCAACTGGAGCGCGGTGTACGCCTTGCGGGTGCTGGTCTCGCCGGAGATCAGCACCGCCCGGTCGTCGCGCCGGAAGGCGAGCAGATGGCCACCGGCGTCGAGGACGGTGACGCTGACCGTGACTCCGGCGGCGTCGGCGGCACGGTGCGCGGCGCTCACGAGGGCCTCGGCGTCGGCGATGGTCAGCGGGGCGACGGCGGTGGGGGCGGGGGTGGTGCTCACGAGGGGTCTCTCCTTGGCGGAACGGTGTTTCGGTGATGCCCCTCGCCCCGGGCCGGGGGAAGCCGGGGCGAGGGAGACTTGGGGTCAGCGGTGGGCAGCGACCGCCGGCTCGGGCATGGGCGTGGCGCCCGTGACGACCTTGGTGGGCGCGGGGGACCGGCGTTCCAGAGCGGCCGACAGGAAGGCGAGGACGAGGGCGGACGCGGCGAGCACCGCGCCGACCCAGTTCGGGGCGGTGTAGCCGAAGCCCGCGGAGATGACGATCCCGCCGAACCAGGCCGCCAGGGCGTTGCCCAGGTTGAAGGCGCCGATGTTGACGGCGGAAGCGAGCGTGGGGGCTCCGGAGGCCTGGTCGAGGACCCGCTTCTGCAGCGGCGGCACCGTGGCGAAGCCCAGCGCGCCGATCAGGACGATGGTCACCGCAGAGGCGATCTTGTTGTGCGCAGTGAGCGTGAAGACGGCGAGGACCAGGGCCAGAGCACCGAGCGAGACGTACAGCATGGGCATCAGGGCGCGGTCCGCGAACCGGCCGCCGATCAGATTGCCGGCGACCATGCCGAGACCGAAGAGGACGAGCAGCCAGGTCACCGAGGACTCCGAGTAGCCGGCGACCTCCGTCATCATCGGCGTGATGTAGGTGATGGCCGCGAACACGCCGCCGAAGCCGAGGACGGTCATCGCCATGGCGAGCAGCACCTGCACATTGCGGAACGCGCTGATCTCGTGGCGCAGGCTCACGCCTTCGGGCTTGGGCAGGTCCGGCACGAGCTTGGCGACACCGACGAGGCCGACCACGCCCAGGGCGGCGACGATGACGAAGGTGAACCGCCAGCCGATGGCCTGGCCGACGAACGTACCGAGCGGGACGCCGACCACGTTGGCCACGGTCAGGCCCGAGAACATGGTGGCGATCGCCCCGGCCTTCTTCTCGGGGGCGACCAGCTCGGCCGCGACGACCGAGCCGATGCCGAAGAAGGCACCGTGGGCGAGGGAGGCGACGACGCGTCCGGCGACCATCACGCCGAAGGCCGGTGCGACGGCCGAGAGCAGATTGCCCGCGATGAACAGGCCCATCAGCAGCATCAGCATCCGCTTGCGCGAGATGCGGGTGCCGAGGGCGGTCATCAGCGGGGCACCGAGCACGACGCCCAGGGCGTAGCCGGTCACGAGGAACCCTGCGGTCGGGATGGAGACGTCGAAGTCACCCGCGACCTCGGGAAGCAGTCCCATGATCACGAACTCGGTGGTCCCGATTCCGAAGGCCCCGATCGCCAGGGCCAGAAGCGCGAGAGGCATGGAGCTACCTTCCAAACGATTGCGGGAGCACTTAACGTGCGTCCACAATAGTTGCAGACGCGGGATAATTGCAAGCGCTGGATATTGCAGCGGTGGACTATCCTGGACGCAGCCGCTCCGGGACGCAGGAAGACGGAGGAACAGCCATGACAGCGACCGACCCCGCACTCACCGCGCTGGCCCAGGGCTGGTGCGCGCTCTCCCTGCTCCACGGGAAGATCGAGTCCCATGTGGAGCGGGCGCTCCAGGCCAAGCACGGCCTGAGCGTGCGGGAGTACAGCCTGCTCGACGTGCTCAGCCGCCAGCACGACGGCGAAGGCGGCCATCTGCAGATGAAGCAGGTCGCCGATGCCGTGGTCCTCAGCCAGAGCGCCACCACGCGCCTGGTCACCCGCCTTGAGGACCGCGGTCTCCTCTCGCGCTATCTGTGCCCGACTGACCGGCGCGGCATCTACACGAACGTCAGCGAGAGCGGCTTTCAGCTCCTCGCCGAGGCGCGGCCCACCAACGACACGGCCCTGCGCGAGGCCCTGGACGAGGCCGCGCGGAACCCCGAGCTCGCCCCGCTGGTCAGGGTCGTCGAAACGGCGCGCGTGCCCGCGTGAGACACGGGCCCCCGGACCGGGCTCGAAGGAGCACGCGAGGCCACCGCAGACCCCAACGGCTCACGCAGGGGCCTGCGCATAGGCTGCGGCCATGGGAGATCTTGAGATACGACCTGCCGTCACCGATGACATCCCCGCGATCGTGGCCATGCTGGCGGACGATCCCCTGGGCGCCCAGCGCGAGTCACTGGACGACCTCAGCCCGTACTTCCCCGCCTTCCAGCGGCTCGCCGAGGACCCGAACCAGCATCTGGTCGTCGCCGTCCGCGAAGGCCGTGTGGTCGGCACGCTCCAGCTCACGATCATTCCGGGCCTGTCCCGGAAGGGCGCCACGCGGTCGATCATCGAGGCCGTGCGGGTGCACGCAGAGGAGCGGGGCAGCGGCCTCGGCACCCGGTTCATCGAGTGGGCCGTCGATGAATCCCGGCGCCAGGGCTGCCAGTTGGTGCAGCTGACCTCGGACGCCACCCGCACCGACGCGCATCGCTTCTACGAGCGCCTGGGGTTCACGGCCTCGCACGTGGGCTTCAAGCTCCAGCTCTGAAGCGGGTGGCGAAACTCCTGAGCGGCCGCTGACGGGGCTTCTGAACGCGGAACGCGGCGTCTGACGCGGCGTCTGCCACCGGCTACTGCCCCGGCTTCGAACGCGGCTTCTGACGTGCGAGGCGAAGCGCACCAGGGTGCCCTGCTGCCCTGTTTCACGTGAAACAGGGCAGCAGCCCGGTCCTTGCCTCTCCCGGCCTATGCGAGGCCCCGCCACCCCTCCGGGTCCACCCCGCCGGGCACCGGCGCCTTCGCGTCGTACGGCTCTCGCGTAAAGACGAACGATCCCAGGTCGAGGTGGCTCACCGAGCCGTCCGGCCGTCGGACGGCTCGCAGGAGCTCCCCCGCGTAGTACCCGTCGAGCCCGGTCCATGTCCCGTCCCCGTTCGGCCGGAACCGCGAGCCACGGCCGCCGCCCGCCAGCGGGCCCAGCTGGACCGCGCCATCTGCCGCGAGGCGCAGCACCTGCGTGCTCGTCCCCCAATGCCAGGGCCCGGTCAGCTCCAGCACGGACGGGTCGACCTCGGGCAGCGGCCGCCACGGCTCGGGGATGCGCGGCTCCGCCTCCGCCACGATCCGTACGAGCTCAGCCGCCACCGTGGCCACCGGGAGCCCGGAGGTGCAGTTGGCGAGGACCACGGCCGCGACATCGTCCTCTTCGCAGGTCCAGAGGCTGGCGACGAAGCCCGGCAGCGAACCCGTGTGACCGATGAGCGCGCCGCCGCTGAACCGCACGATGCTGACGCCGAGCCCGTACGTCTGCTCCGTGTCACCGAGCTCCGCGACCGCCGCCGGCGCCTTCATCTCCCGGACCGAGTCGAGACAGAGCACACGGTCATCGCCGCGCATCAGGAACACGGCGAAGCGCGCCAGATCAGCCGTCGTCGACCACAGCTGCCCGGCGGGAGCCATCAGACCCAAGTCCTCCACGGGCTCGGGCAGCAGCACATCGGCCCACGGATGCACAGCCCAGCCGCCCGCGCTCGGAGCCATCGGCTGCCCACTCGTACGGTTCAGGCCGAGCGGCTCCAAGACCTCCCTGCGCAGCACGTCCTCCCACGGCGCACCACGCAGCGCCTCGATCAGCGAACCCAGCAGTGTGTAGCCGGGGTTGGAGTAGTGGAATCGGCGCCCGACAGGATGCTTGAAGGGCTGCTCCCCGAGGACGTCACTCAGCTCGGGTCGCAGTGACGCGGGGCTGCGCTCCCACCACTGCCCCGGCGTCTCGGCCGCGAGACCGCCCCGGTGCGACAGGAGTTCGGCGATGGTGACCTCACCGACGCCAGTACCCGGCAGATGCTTCTCCAGGGGATCGGCGAGATCGAGCACACCCTCGTCGCGCAGCCGCATCACCAGGACGGCGGTGAACGTCTTGGTGATCGATCCAATGCGGTACTGGACGTTCTCGTCCGGCCCATGGCCATCGACCGAGGTACGGCTCCCCGTCCACACCAGCTCGCCTCCGCGTACGACGGCAGCGACCAGGGACGGTGCTCGCCCCTCCGTCTGAGCAGTGGCAATCCGATGCGTCAGGGCCCGTCGGGTAGCGGGAAGCAGCTCTTCGTTAGTCATGGGGACAGTTCATACGGGCGCGTCCCCGGGCGTCGAGTCCATTACGAACGCGTCCCTGACCACCGGGACGCCGTCAGTCCGCATCCGGCCTGACCACGCCATGTTTCACGTGAAACTTCCCCCCTTGCGCACGAGCTGCTGAGCCGGAAAGGGTGGTCCTCCTGCTGGCGAGACACGATCGGAGAGCACCGCCGATGGACAGGCTGGCGACGTACGAGGAGAACCGTGCGCGGTTGTTCGGCCTCGCCTACCGGCTGCTCGGCGAGGCCGCCGAAGCCGAGGACGTGCTCCAGGACGCCTATGTGCGCTGGGCGGACAGCGGTCCGGTGGAGGTTCCCGCGGCGTGGCTGACCAAGGTGGTGACCAACCTCTGTCTGAACCGGCTGAGTTCGGCACGCGCGCGCCGTGAAAGCTATGTGGGGCCGTGGCTGCCCGAGCCGGTCTTCACCGACGGCGGGCAACTGGGCCCGTTGGAGACGGTCGAGCAGCGCGACTCGGTGTCGGTCGGACTGCTCGTCCTCCTGGAGCGGCTGACACCTGCCGAGCGCGCGGCGTTCGTCCTGCGTGAGGCCTTCGGCTATCCGCACGCGGACATCGCCGAGGTCCTGGACGTACCGGAGACACGAGTGCGCCAGTTGTACCGACGGGCTCGCGAGCACGTGCAGCAGCCACGTCGACGGTTCGTCGCGGATCCGGAGCACCGTGTGGAGATCGTGCGCCGGTTCCTGGCCGCCGCGGCGGAAGGGGACGTGGCAGGTCTCGAACAGTTGCTCGCCAAGGACGTCGTGGCGTGGGCGGACGGCGGCGGCCAGGTCTCGGCCGCGCGCCGTCCGGTCGCCGGGGCGGACAAGGTCGCCCGTCTGCTGATCGGCATCGCCGCGCACCCGCGGGCGGCCGGTGCGGCCCTGGATGTCCGTACGGTCAACGGCGGACCGGCGATCGTGGCGCATCTGGCGGGCGAGCTGATCGCCGTGCTGCATCTGGAGATCGAGAACGGCCTCGTGACGGCCGTGCGCAACGTGGTCAACCCGGCCAAGCTCGCCTTCGCGTCGGCCCAGCCCGTGTGACCGCCCGCCCCAACGTGTGTGACTCACGTCTCGCCGGCACATGTCACGGATCGGCACCCCCGTCCGGTCAACTCTTCGACGCCCCATCGTCGGCAGGCGTCGGAGGGAGAACGTCATGGCAACGCGCATCGTGGTGCTGGGAGCGGGCTACGCGGGCGTGGTCGCGGCCAAGTCGATCGCCAAGCAGCCCGGCACCCGGGTCACCTTGGTGAACGCGAGCGATCTGTTCGTCGAGCGGGTGCGGATGCACCAGGTCGCGGTGGGCCAGCCGGTGCGGCAGCGTCCGATCGCCGAGCTGCTCACGGGCTCGCCGGTGGAGTTCGTCGTCGACCGTGTCGTCGCCCTCGACACCGAACGCCGTGAGGTCGTCCTGGCCGAGGGCGCGCCCCTCGTCTACGACACGCTGGTCTACGCGCTGGGCAGCCGCGCCGCCCACGACGCCGTGCCGGGAGCGGCCGAGCACGCGTACCCGCTGGCCGTCGCCGAGGACGCCGACCGCCTGCGCGCGCGGCTGACCGCGGGCGGCAGCGTGACGGTCGTCGGCGGCGGCCTGACCGGCATCGAGGCAGCGGCCGAACTGGCCGAGACGCAGCCGGAGTTGAAGGTGCGCCTTGTCACCGGCGGCGCGTTCGGCGCGGCGCTCTCCGAGCGGGGCCGACTCCATCTGCGGCGCGTCTTCGCCCGGCTCGGCGTAGAGGTACAGGACCACGCCAGGGTCGCCGAGGTCCGCGCGGACGGCGTGCTCCTCGCCGACGGGGTACTGCTGCCCGCGGACACGGTGGTGTGGACGACAGGCTTCCGTGTGCCGGAGATCGCACGCGAGGCCGGGATCGCGTGCGACGACCACGGCCGCATGCTCGTCGACGCGACGCTGCGCTCGGTCTCGCACCCGGACGTCTACGCCATCGGCGACGCGGCCGCGGCCCGTCGGCAGGACGGGCAGGAACTGCGCATGGCCTGCGCCACCGGCCTGCCGGCGGCGGCCCACGTGGCGCAGTCGATCAGCGACCGCCTGGCGGGCCGGACCCCGCGCCCGCTGCGGTTCCGGTACGTCAACCAGTGCGTCAGCCTGGGCCGCCGCGACGGCCTCATCCAGTTCGTACGGGACGACGACAGCGCGGTCGAACGCGTGCTCACCGGCCGCGTCGCCGCCTGGTACAAGGAGTTCGTCGTCCGCGGCGCCCTGTCGGCCCAGCGCCATCCGGGCCTCGTGAAGCTGACCCCGCGCGGGCGCAAGGAGGCCTAGCCCGGCAGGCGCGTACCGCGGCCCTGTAGGGTCTCGCCGCCGATGGCATGTCGATCTTCTGCGACCTGCTGGTTCTCTGCTGTCTCACCGCGGCATCACCCGAGATCGGTCTCAGGTCGCGCACCGATGAGTTTCCCGCGCCGCGTCGGTCTGTACGCGTGAGACCGACTCACGGAAGGCTGGCGCCATGCGGAAATTGATCTACGGCATGAACCTGAGCCTGGACGGCTACATCGCCGCGCCCGGCGACGACATCGGCTGGAGCGTGCCGAGCGACGAGCTGTTCCAGTTCTGGTCCGACCAGTTGCAGGCGACCGACCTGACGCTGTACGGACGCAAGCTGTGGCAGACGATGAGCTCGTACTGGCCGACCGGCGACCAGCAGCCCAACGCGACCCCGGCGGAGATCGAGTTCGCACGCCGCTGGCGGGACATGTCGAAGGTGGTGTTCTCCTCGACGATCGACAAGGTCGACTGGAACACCCGCCTGGTCACCGGCGACGCGGTCGCCGAGATCGCCCGGCTCAAGGCCGAGGACGGCGGCCCGATGGACATCGGCGGCGCGACGCTCGCCGGGGCTGCCATGCGGGCCGGGCTGATCGACGAGTACGTGCTGGCCACCGCGCCGGTCCTGGTGGGCGGCGGCACGCCGTTCTTCACCGCGCTGGACAGCTGGGTGAACCTGAACCTGGTGGAGACGCGGACTCTTCCGTGCGGCGTGATCCTGACGAGGTACGAGACGAGGCGCTGAGAGCCCATCCGAGACCCTGCACACCCTGGGCCTACGTCTGCGCCATGTCCACGAAGCGCGAGTAGTGGCCCTGGAAGGCGACGGTGATCGTCGCCGTGGGGCCGTTACGGTGCTTGCCGACGATGATGTCCGCCTCGCCCGCGCGCGGTGACTCCTTCTCGTACGCGTCCTCGCGGTGCAGCAGGATGACCATGTCGGCGTCCTGCTCGATGGAGCCGGATTCACGCAGGTCGGAGACCTGGGGCTTCTTGTCCGTGCGCTGCTCGGGGCCACGGTTCAGCTGCGAGAGCGCGATGACCGGGACCTCCAGCTCCTTGGCGAGCAGCTTCAGGTTTCGCGACATGTCCGAGACCTCCTGCTGGCGGCTCTCGGCGCGCTTCGAACCACCGGACTGCATCAGCTGGAGATAGTCGATGATCACGAGCTTGATGTCGCTGCGCTGCTTGAGGCGGCGGCACTTCGCACGGATCTCCATCATCGACAGGTTCGGGGAGTCGTCGATGTAGAGCGGGGCCGCCGACACCTCGGGCATCCGCCGGGCGAGCCGGGTCCAGTCCTCGTCCGTCATCGTGCCGGACCGCATGTGGTGCAGCGCCACGCGCGCCTCCGCGGACAGCAGACGCATCGCGATCTCGTTGCGCCCCATTTCCAGGGAGAAGATCACGCTGGGCAGGTTGTGCTTGATGGAGGCGGCGCGCGCGAAGTCGAGGGCCAGCGTGGACTTACCCATGGCGGGGCGGGCCGCGATGACGATCATCTGGCCGGGGTGCAGACCGTTGGTGAGCGAGTCGAAGTCGGTGAAGCCCGTCGGCACACCCGTCATCTCGCCGCTGCGGGAGCCGATCGCCTCGATCTCGTCGAGGGCGCCCTCCATGATGTCGCCCAGCGGCAGATAGTCCTCGCTGGTGCGCTGCTCGGTGACGGCGTAGATCTCGGCCTGGGCGCTGTTGACGATCTCGTCGACGTCGCCGTCCGCCGCGTATCCCATCTGCGTGATGCGGGTGCCCGCCTCCACCAGACGGCGCAGGACCGCGCGCTCGTGCACGATCTCCGCGTAGTACTCGGCGTTCGCCGCGGTCGGGACCGTCTGGACCAGCGAGTGCAGATACGAGGGGCCGCCGACCTTGGTGATCTCACCGCGCTTGGTGAGCTCGGCGGCGACCGTGATGGGGTCGGCCGGCTCGCCCTTGGCGTACAGATCGAGGATCGCGGTGTAGATCGTCTCGTGGGCCGGGCGGTAGAAGTCGTGGCCCTTGAGCACCTCGACGACGTCGGCGATGGCGTCCTTCGACAGGAGCATGCCGCCGAGCACGGACTGCTCCGCGTCCAGGTCCTGGGGCGGTACGCGCTCGAAGGAGGAACTGCCTCCGTCCCAGCCCCGCTCGTGCTGCTCCTCGCGGCCCCGACCGCCGTCGCGGCGCGGGCGGGATGCGGGCAGCCGGTCCCCCGGTCCGCTGTCGGCCCACGGGTCGTCCAAGGGCTCGGAAATACTCACCGGGCCACCTCCTCCCGTCCGCCGCGCGGACCTCGCCGTGCCCCTCTTTCCTACGGCACGACACTGACAAATAAGGGGGCCCAACTCCGGTTCTGACGCGTCGGATTTGCGTGGTTTCGCCGATGACAGGACGAGGCGGGCGCCGCACAACCGTAGGCCCGTCGGCACCGTCAGCCAATCTGGTTATCCACAGGCGGTGTGGATGACTGGCCCGATGCTGTGGAGAACCCCGGGAAACCTGTGCACGGCCCGGTGGACAGCCCTGTGAACAAGCCCTCAGATGACTTTCCACAGCCGCTCTGACCTGCATCTTTACCATCCACCGGCTGTGCAGAAGAAAAACTTCCCCAGTCGGCCCAAGATCTTGTCGAACTGCGCCCGTCCGCGCGCCCACCCTCAGCTCAGGTAAGGGTCCTAAGTCAATTGCATCTCTTACCTGTGGAAGATTAGATTGGTGCTCATGACACAGGCTCCCGCGGCACCCAAGGCCGCACGGCGACGACACGACCGAGAGATCGTCGCACTCGCCGTCCCCGCCTTCGGCGCACTCGTGGCCGAGCCCCTCTTCGTCATGGCCGACAGTGCCATCGTCGGCCATCTCGGCACCGCTCAGCTCGCCGGCCTCGGCATCGCCTCGGCCCTCCTGACGACCGCCGTCAGCGTCTTCGTCTTCCTCGCGTACGCCACCACCGCCGCCGTCGCCCGCCGCGTCGGCGCCGGTGACCTCCAGGCCGCCATCCGGCAGGGCATGGACGGCATCTGGCTCGCCCTCCTGCTCGGCGCGGTCGTGATCGCCGTCGCCCTGCCCACGGCGCCCGCCCTCGTGGGCCTCTTCGGAGCCTCGGACTCGGCCACGCCGCACGCGGTCACCTATCTGAGGATCTCCGTCCTCGGCATCCCCGCGATGCTGGCCGTCCTCGCCGCCACCGGTGTCCTGCGCGGCCTTCAGGACACCAAGACCCCGCTGTATGTGGCCGTCAGCGGCTTCGTCGCCAACGGCGTGCTCAACGTGCTCCTCGTCTACGGAGCGGGCCTCGGCATCGCCGGTTCCGCCTGGGGCACCGTCCTTGCCCAGTGCGCGATGGCCGCCGTCTATCTGACCGTCGTCGTCCGCGGTGCCCGGCGCCACGGCGCCTCGCTGCGACCGGACGCCGCGGGGATCAGGGCCTGCGCCCAGGCAGGCGTCCCTCTCCTGGCGCGCACGCTCTCTCTCAAGGCGATCGTCATCATCGCCACCGCCGTGGCCGCCCGGCTCGGCGATGCCGACATAGCCGCCCACCAGATCATCCTGTCCCTGTGGAGCCTGCTGTCCTTCGCCCTCGATGCCATCGCGATCGCCGGGCAGGCCATCATCGGTCGCTATCTGGGAGCAGGTGACACCGACGGCGCCCGCGACGCCTGCCGCCGCATGGTGCAGTGGGGCTTCGCCTCGGGCGTCGTCCTCGGTCTGCTGGTCGTCCTGGCCCGGCCCGTGTTCGTCCCGCTCTTCTCCAGCGACGCCGCCGTCCAGGACGCCGCGCTGCCCGCCCTGATCGTGATAGCCCTCGCACAGCCGATCTGCGGCATCGTCTACGTGCTCGACGGTGTCCTCATGGGCGCAGGAGACGGGCCCTATCTGGCGTGGGCCATGTTGATCACCCTCGCGGTGTTCGCACCCGCTGCACTGCTCGTCCCCACGCTCGGCGGAGCGCTGACCGCCCTGTGGGTCGCGATGACGCTCATGATGACCGTGCGCATGGTCACCCTGTGGCTACGCTCGCGCTCGGGTCGCTGGATCGTCACGGGGGCCACGCGCTGAGGCGATGTTTCACGTGAAACACGGCCTCTGTTTGCGCACCATTCGCTGAGCGCCGGCCGCATACCGCGCCCCCTCCACGCACGACAAGTCCACGCATGACAAGAGGGCCGCACCCGTAGGTGCGGCCCTCTTGCTCAGTCCTGCGAGGCGCTAACGCGACACTCAGGCAGAGATGACCTCGACGTTGACCTTCGCGGCAACCTCGGGGTGCAGACGCACGGACGTCGCGTGGGCGCCCAGCGTCTTGATCGGCGCGCCCAGCTCGACACGGCGCTTGTCGACCTTCGGGCCACCGGCAGCCTCGATCGCCGAAGCGACGTCAGCCGGGGTGACGGAGCCGAAGAGACGACCGGCGTCGCCGGAGCGAACGGCCAGACGGACCTTGACGCCCTCGAGCTGGGCCTTGATCTCGTTGGCCTGCTCGATGGTCGCGATCTCGTGGATCTTGCGGGCGCGGCGGATCTGCGCCACGTCCTTCTCGCCGCCCTTGGTCCAGCGGATCGCGAAGTTCCGCGGGATCAGGTAGTTGCGAGCGTAGCCGTCCTTGACGTCGACGACGTCGCCAGCGGCGCCGAGGCCGGAGACCTCGTGGGTGAGGATGATCTTCATGTTTCGGTCACCCTTCCCTTATCGCGCGGTGGACGTGTAGGGCAGCAGCGCCATCTCACGGCTGTTCTTGACGGCCGTGGCGACGTCACGCTGGTGCTGCGTGCAGTTGCCGGTCACGCGGCGGGCACGGATCTTGCCGCGGTCGGAAATGAACTTCCGCAGCATGTTCGTGTCCTTGTAGTCCACGTACGTGACCTTGTCCTTGCAGAATGCGCAGACCTTCTTCTTAGGCTTGCGCACAGGCGGCTTCGCCATGGTGTTTCTCCTGTGTGATCAAGAAGTGTGGGTACGACCCGCCTTCTCGTCCCGGGCGCTGGGCCCTGGGTCCTAGAAGGGGGGTTCGTCCGAGTAGCCGCCGCCGGAGCCGCCGGAGCTTCCGCCCCAGCCGCCACCGCCGCCGCCCTGCTGGCCGCCACCGGCCGGCGCACCGGTCGCCCAGGGGTCGTCGGCGGGAGCACCGCCGCCGCCCTGCTGCTGACCGCCGCCGGAGCTTCCGCCCCAGTTGCCGCCCTGCTGGCCGCCGCCACCGCCGCCGTATCCACCCTGGCCGCCTCGACCGGTGGTCTTGGTGACCTTGGCCGTGGCGGTCTTCAGGCTGGCGCCGACTTCCTCGACGTCCAGCTCGTAGACCGTGCGCTTGACGCCCTCACGGTCCTCGTAGGACCGCTGCTTCAGCCGGCCCTGCACGATGACGCGCATGCCTCGCTGGAGCGACTCCGCGACGTTCTCCGCCGCCTGACGCCAGACCGAGCAGGTCAGGAACAGGCCTTCGCCGTCCTTCCACTCATTGGTCTGCTTGTCGAAGATGCGGGGAGTGGACGCGACGCGGAACTTCGCGACCGCCGCACCGGACGGGGTGAAGCGCAGCTCGGGGTCGTCGACAAGATTGCCGACGACCGTGATGACGGTCTCGCCTGCCATTGGGGGAACCTCTCGGCGGGTTTGCTGCTGGCTGCTGGTGCTGCTACTCGAATCCCGAGTGCCGCCGAGCCTCTCGGCTCAACGGATCTGAGCCAGGGGGCTCAGTGGGTCTCGGGACGGAGGACCTTGGTCCGGAGGACCGACTCGTTCAGGTTCATCTGGCGGTCGAGCTCCTTGACGACCGCAGGCTCGGCCTGCAGGTCGATGACCGAGTAGATGCCCTCGGGCTTCTTCTTGATCTCGTACGAGAGACGACGACGGCCCCAGGTGTCGACCTTCTCGACCTTTCCGTTGCCCTCACGGACGACGGAGAGGAAGTTCTCGATCAGCGGGGAGACAGCGCGCTCCTCGAGATCGGGGTCGAGGATGACCATCACCTCGTAGTGACGCATGTGGAACCCACCTCCTTTGGACTCAGCGGCCACGGTCGTTCCGTGGCAGGAGGGTCGTGATGCGTACGCAACGGTATCGGCCGCCACTGACAATCGACCGCCCCGAGCGGAGATCCGAGGGGGAGCCGTGCCGTGTGGCTGTACCAGTCAGTGACGGATCAGTGACTGGCCTGGGCAGACACCGGTGCAGACGGTACAGACTACCCGCACCTAGGCTTCCGGTTGAAATCCGGCGGCGGGCGGGCAGAATCTGTACACATCGGGTGTGTATGGCGCTACGATGCGCTGCCTTCCGCAGGAGGTGTCTCCATGGCACAGACATTGCGACGTGACACCGCCGGCTCTCTCTTCGCGACCGACGGCAAGCCCCATCCCCTCCAGGACACACTGCTCGGCGTCACGCTGATCCTCGGCGCGATCGCCTTCGTGTCCGCGATGTTCCACAACCTCCATCTGCTCAGTTCCTGGACCGGCCTGGTGGGCATCGCCACCGGCGCGTACGGGCAGTTCATCTCGGTGACGACACGGGAACGCTTCTTCCTCATCGTCGGACTCGGGGCCTGTGCGATGGGCTTCTTCCTGGGCATGGCGCACGGCGGCCTCTTCGGCGGACTCTGGTGACCGGCGACGGCCGCGGATGAGCGATCCGGGGCCGCACGGCCTTCTCCGGACCGGCCGTTGACCGATCCGCACCACCCCTGGTCAGAGACGGGCCAGGGGCGAAGGTGCGATACGCCCAGACGGGGCGCTCGCAGGGCGCAGTAGGCTTCGGCGCTAGAGCCGGAGCCCCTGTACCCATGGGGACAGACCAGCCCGAGGAGCGCCGCGAATGAGCCTGACCCTGAGGACCATCAGCCGAGAGCAACATCTGGCGTACATCCAGAGCCTGCCGTCGGCGAGCCATTGCCAGGTCCCCGCATGGGCAGACGTGAAGAGTGAATGGCGTTCGGAGAACCTCGGTTGGTTCGATGACAGGACCGGTCACATGGTGGGCGCGGGCCTGGTGCTCTACCGCCAGCTGCCCAAGGTGAAGCGCTATCTCGCCTATCTCCCCGAGGGCCCGGTCATCAACTGGTACGCGCCGAACCTGGACGAGTGGCTCCAGCCGATGCTCGCGCACCTGAAGAAGCAGGGTGCCTTCTCGGTGAAGATGGGCCCGCCGGTCGTCATCCGCCGCTGGAACGCCCCCGCGATCAAGGCGGGCATCCAGAACCCCGACGTGAAGCGTCTGCGCGACATCGAGGCCACGCACATCGAGCCGCGTGCCTTCGAAGTCTCGGACAAGCTGCGCCGCATGGGCTGGCAGCAGGGCGAGGACGGCGGCGCCGGCTTCGGCGACGTGCAGCCCCGCTATGTGTTCCAGGTGCCGCTGGCCAACCGCTCGCTGGACGAGGTCCTCAAGAACTTCAACCAGCTGTGGCGCCGCAACATCAAGAAGGCCGAGAAGGCCGGTGTCGAGGTCGTCCAGGGCGGCTACAACGACCTTCCCGAGTGGCAGCGGCTCTACGAGATCACGGCGATCCGCGACAAGTTCCGGCCGCGGCCGCTGAGCTACTTCCAGCAGCAGTGGCGGGCCCTCAACTCCGAGGACCCCAACCGCATGCGGCTGTACTTCGCGCGGCACAACGGCGTGAACCTTTCGGCGGCGACGATGCTCGTCGTGGGCGGGCACGTCTGGTACTCCTACGGCGCGTCCGACAACATCGGCCGTGAGGTCCGGCCCTCGAACGCGATGCAGTGGCGGATGCTGCGCGACGCCTACGCCCTGGGTGCCTCGGTCTACGACCTGCGCGGCATCTCCGACTCGCTGGACGAGACGGACCACCTCTTCGGCCTGATCCAGTTCAAGGTCGGCACCGGCGGCGAGGCCGTCGAGTACGTCGGCGAGTGGGACTTCCCGCTGAACAAGCTGCTGCACAAGGCGCTCGACATCTACATGTCGCGTCGCTGATCCCGCGCAGTCGACTTCCGCAATTCCTTCCATATCTCTGTTACACCGCAGCCACCAGAAAGGTTCCGGGACCAGCCATGGCGCTCACGCTCTATGTCGACACCGCGCGCTGGCGGGCACACCAGAAGCACGTGCTTGACCAGTTCCCAGGCATCGTCCCGGTCTGCAAGGGCAACGGCTACGGGTTCGGCCACGAGCGCCTCGCCGAGGAAGCCACGCGATTCGGCGCCGACATCCTGGCCGTCGGCACGACCTACGAAGCCGCTCGGATCAAGGACTGGTTCGGCGGCGACCTGCTGGTCCTCACCCCGTTCAGGCGGGGCGAGGAGCCCGTGCCGCTGCCCGACCGCGTCATCCGCTCCGTGTCGTCGCTGGACGGCGTGCACGGGCTCGTGGGCGCCCGTGTCGTCATCGAGGTCATGTCCTCGATGAAGCGCCACGGCATCACCGAGCAGGACCTGCCGCATCTGCACGCCGCCATCGAGGACGTGCGCCTCGAAGGCTTCGCGATCCACCTGCCGCTCGACCGCCCCGACGGCTCGGACGCCGTCGACGAGGTCATCGGCTGGATGGACCGGCTGCGCACGGCCCGGCTGCCGCTGCACACGATGTTCGTCAGCCACCTCAAGGCCGATGAACTCGCGCGTCTGCAGCAGCAGTTCCCGCAGACCCGCTTCCGCGCGCGGATCGGCACGCACCTGTGGCTGGGCGACCACCACGCGACCGAGTACCGGGGCTCCGTCCTGGACGTGACGCGCGTCGCCAAGGGGGACCGTTTCGGCTACCGGCAGCAGAAGGCCGCGTCCGACGGCTGGCTCGTCGTCGTCGCGGGCGGCACCTCCCACGGCGTCGGCCTGGAGGCTCCGAAGGCGCTGCACGGGATGATGCCGCGCGCGAAGGGCGTGGCCCGCGCGGGTCTCGCGACCGTGAACCGCAACCTCTCGCCGTTCGTCTGGGGTGCCAAGCAGCGCTGGTTCGCGGAACCGCCGCACATGCAGGTGTCGATCCTGTTCGTGCCGTCGGACGCCCCTGAGCCGACGGTGGGCGAGGAACTGGTGGCCCATCTGCGCCACACGACCACGCAGTTCGACCGGATCCTCGACCGCTGATCCTCCGGCTCCCGCGCCCGAGGGCGCGGCTCTGAACGGCGAAAGGGCCGGGCGCGAGGTTGTCGCGCCCGGCCCTTTCACGTGCCGGTCAGCTGCAGCTCCCGCCCACGTGCCGGTCAGCTGTCGCTCTCGCCCAGGTGCCGGTCGGCTACAGCTCTTGCTCACGTACCGGTCGGCTACAGCTCCCGGCCGCTCCGGCCCACCGCCATCCGGGGCTCATCGCGTTCGCTCAGAGCGAACGCTTTCCCGGCGTCCCCCATTTCACGTACGTCTCCTCGCCGTCCCGCGCCCCGTCGTACCGCGGTGACTGCCCGGCCGCACCCAGCACGAACACGTCCGGCGCGCCGTCCAGGACGCCGCCCGAAGGATCGTCCTCGCCGTTGCGCCGCACCACGTCCCTCTCCGGCATGAGGATGTCGCGGACGACCACGGCGCACAGGTACAGCGTCCCCAGCAGATGGATGGCGATGACCACTTGGTAGCCCTCGGTCGGCAGCCCCTTGTGGGCGTCTCCGCTCGTCGTGTACGCGAGGTACATCCAGATGCCCAGGAAGTACGCCACCTCGCACGCCTGCCAGATCAGGAAGTCCCGCCAGCGCGGACGGGCCAGCGCGGCGAGCGGAACCAGCCACAGTACGTACTGCGGCGAGTAGACCTTGTTGGTGAGGATGAAGGCGGCGACCAACAAGAACGCCAGCTGTGCGAAGCGCGGTCGCCTGGGGGCGGTGAAACCGAGCGCGGCGACGCCGAGACAGGCGAGCAGCATGAGCGCCATCGCCAGCTTGTTCACCGTGTCCGTGGTCGGCGGGTCGTCCATGCGCTGGGCGAGGATGAGCCAGAACGAGCCGAAGTCGACGCCCCGCTCCCGGCTGAAGCTGTAGAACTTCGCCCAGCCGTCCGGCGCCCGCAGTATCACCGGCAGGTTCACCGCCAGCCAGGCGGCGGTCGTAGCGATGAGCGCGGACCCGAACTCCCGCCATTTGCCCGCGCGCCAGCACAGCACGAGCAGCGGGCCCAGAAGCAGTGCGGGGTAGAGCTTGGCGGCCGTCGCGAGCCCCAGCAGGATGCCGAAGGTGACCGCGCGACCGCGCGACCACATCAGCATCGCGGCGGCGGTGAGAGCGACGGCGAACAGGTCCCAGTTGATCGTGGCCGTCAGCGCGAAGGCGGGCGCCAGGGCGACGAGGAGCGCGTCCCAGGGGCGGCGCCGGTGGGTGCGCGCCACGCAGACGGCGATGACGACTGTGCAGGCCATCAGCATGCCCGCGTTGACCATCCAGTAGAACTTCTCCTGGTGCTGCAGGCTGCCGCTGCCCGGCGTCAGCCAGGCGGCCACCTCCATGAACAGCCCCGTGAGCACCGGGTACTCCAGGTACTCCATGTCACCGGGCAGCTTGTCGAAGTACGGCGTCAGCCCGTCCGCGAAGCCACGGCCCTGGTAGAGGTGGGGGATGTCGGAGTAGCACGCGTGTGTGTACTGCGAGCTCGCGCCGACGAACCAGGCGCCGTTGTAGCACGGTGCCTTCTGCACCATGCCGAGGGCGAACATGCCGAGGGCGACCAGTGCGATGACACGTACGGGCGTCCACCAGGTCGCCGTGAGGAGCGCTCTGCGGCCGACGGGACCGCCGAGCAGCTCACTGCCGGAGGCCGCGACCTCGTCCTGCTTCGTGGGAAGCGCGGGCTGCGGCACCCGTTCGTTCAAGGGGGGTGTGCGCGTGTGGGGGGCGTCTTCTCTGCGCTGGGCATGGCGCACATCCTGCCGTACGGACCCTGTCAGGCCCTGGAAGCATCGACGTGCCCCGTCCCGTGGCATCGGCGCCCGGAGGCGCCAGCCGGGCGGCAGCGGACTCTCAGCCGGGCTCCAGCAGGCCACCCACACGCGCCGGCAAGCCTTCGGGCACGGACAAGGCCGCCGCACCACGCGGGTGCGGCGGCCTTGTTTCACGTGAAACACACGGCGTGCTCGGCGGTCAGTCCCCTCCGGTAGGACCGGCGAAGATCCCTCCACCATTGCCGTTGTGGCCGTTCCCGTTGCCGTTTCCGTTGCCGCCGTCCGCGTCGCCCGTCGGCGGTGGTGACTCACCGCCCGGATCACCGATGACGCCTCCGTCGTCGTCCCCGCCTTCGGAGGCCCCGCCGTCGTCCTTGCACGACGGGTCCCATTCCTTGCAGGTCTCCGTCGGGTCGGGGGACTTCGTCGTGGGCGGCGCGGAGGACTTGGTCTCCGTGGGCGTGGGCGACGGGGAGTCGCTGGGCTCCTCTTCCTCCTCGGTCTGCGTGGGCGAGGGCACGACGGGCTGGCCGACGATCTCGCCGATGGGCTCCGGCGTAGGGAACCTCAGGGCGGGCTTGTCCTTAAGCGCGACGGCCATGTAGTCCTGCCAGATCTCGGCGGGGAACGAGGCGCCGTGGATCTTCTCCTGGCCGCCCGTGCCGAACATCTCCAGGAACTTGCGCTTCTTGTTGGTCTCGTCGTCGTCCATCCGGTACATGCTGATCGCCGTGGACAACTGCGGGGTGTAGCCGACGAACCAGGCGGACTTGTTGCCGTCGGTCGTACCGGTCTTACCCGCTACCTGCCGACCGGGCAGCTTGGCGGAGGTGCCCGTGCCCTTCTCGACGACGGTGCGCAGGACGTCCGTGACGTTGTTCGCAACCGCGGGGTCGAAAGCGGACTTGGGCCTGGTGTCGTGGCGGTAGACCGACTGGCCCTCCTTCTCGATCTCCTTGACCGAGAACGGGTCGTTCTGCTTGCCGCTGGCCGCGAACGTGGCGTACGCGCCGGCCATCCGGATCGCGCTCGGGGACGACGTACCGAGGGAGAAGGATGGGTAAGTGGCGCCCGCCATGGAGTTGTCGTCCCGCAGACCAGCGTCTATGGCCGCGGCCTTCACCTTGTCGAGTCCGACGTCCATGCCGAGCTGGACGTAGGCGGAGTTGACCGACTCCCGCATCGCCTCACGCAGGTCGATCTTGTACGACGGCGGGTTGTAGGACTGGTGGCCGTCGTTGGTCTGCAGCCACTCCTTGCCGTCCTTGTCCGTCCAGACCGTACCGTCGTAATTCTGGATCTTGAGCTTGTTCTTGCCGCTGTACAGGCTCTTCGGGTTGATGATGATGCGCTGGCTGCTGTCCTGCTCGGCGCCTCCGGTCTTGCTCCGGATGCCGTTCTTGAAGGCCGCGGCGAGCACGAAGGGCTTATACGTGGAGCCGACCTGGGCGCCGGTCGTGTCGGCGTTGTTGGTGAAGTGCTTGGTCGCGTCCTCACCGCCGTAGATGGCCTCGATCGCACCGGTCCTGGGATTGACCGAGGCGCCACCGAACTGGACGTGCTTGTCCTTGTCCGGGCGCAGCTTGGGCTTGATGTTCTCCTTGCGGACCTTCTGCACGGCCTTTTCGAGCGCCGTGACCTTCTTCTTGCTGAAGGTCGTGTGGATCTCGTAGCCGCCCTGGTCCAGCTCGCGGGCGGAGATGTTGGTGTTGTTGACGACGTACGCCTTGGCGAGCGAGACCAGGTAGCCGATCTGGCCGCTCAGCTTGACGTTCGAGCGCGGGTTCTGCGGCGTCGGGAACTCGGTGTACTTGGCCCGGTCAGCGGCCTCCATGCTGCCGTCCTTGACCTCCTCGTCGAGGATCCACGCCCAGCGCTTCTTGGCGCGCTCCGTGTTCTCCTTCGGACCGGCCGCGGGGTCGATCTCGGGGTAGCCCGCCGGGTCGTAGTAGGTGGCGCCCTTGAGGACCGTGGCGAGCAGGGCGCACTCGCTCGGGTTCAGCTTCTGCGCCTCCTTGCCGAAGTAGGCGCGCGCGGCGGCCTGGATGCCGTAGGCGTTGCGGCCGTAGTAGGCGGTGTTGAGGTACCCCGCCATGATGTCTTCCTTGCTGACGGTCCGGCCGACCTTTATGGAGATGAACAGCTCCTTGAACTTCCGGCTGAACGTCTGCGACTGGTCGTCGAGCCGGGCGTTCTTCACGTACTGCTGCGTGATGGTCGAGCCGCCCTGGGTCTGGCCGCCCTTGGCCATGTTCACCACGGCGCGGGCGATACCCATCGGGTCGACGCCCTTGTCCTTGTAGAACGTCTTGTTCTCCGCCGAGATGACGGCGTTGCGCATCGCCTCGGGGATGTCCTCGTACTTGATGATCTGGCGGTTGGTCTCGCCGCCGGTCGCGACCATCTGCGAGCCGTCGGCCCAGTAGTAGACGTTGTTCTGCGCCTTGGCCGCGTTGGCGACCTCAGGGATTTCGACGAGCGCGTACGCGATGCCCGCGACCGCCAGCAGGCTGCCGAAGAACCCGATGATCAGGCTCGTGATCAGCCGCCACGACGGGATCCAGCGCCGCGGCCCGCTCCGACCCGCGCGCGGATAGTCGATGAAGCGCTTCTTGGGAGGGCCGTAGCCCCGCCCGCGGCCGCGTCCGCCGCTCTCCGGCGCCCGGCGTCGGCCTCCGCTCACGGAGCCGTTGCGGGCGGCGCGCCTGGCCTCCGCGCGCCCCCCGTAAGGCCGGTCCTCGTCCTCGGTGGCGCCGGACTCGTACGACGACGAAGGTCCGTACGACGAAGACGGCGATCCGGTGGCGCCTCGCGGTGCTGCGCGACGACCGGACGGCGCGCCGGACGCGCCCCGCCTGGCCGCGGCGCGTCCGCCGCCCTGCGGCGGCTTGCGACGGTGCTCGCTCATCGAACGACTACTCCTCGGGCAGGCGCGGTGATCCGCACCTGGAAACGGCAGCTGGTTTCCGGTCCCCCCGACGTACGGACGAGTCCATTCCGGCACTCGTCCGCACGGCACCGGGACAGTAACGCCATCTCACGTCACTTGGTTCCCGGCAGTACGCATGGCGCACAGACTACGCACCGTCAAAACCCTCTTAGCGCTGAAGTTCACCCCAAATCAGGCAAGTTACTTCCTACGAATCGGTGATGTGACGCCGTTCACCGTCCCCCCTCTTGTCGCAGCAGGCACGTCGTTCTATCGTCGTGATGTATCGAGTCGATACATCAGCTCGGCATAAAGGGCCGTGTGAGGCAGACCGGGACAGACAGGAGGAGACCATGAGCAGGCGCTCCGGCATCCTCGAGTTCGCTGTGCTCGGCCTGCTCCGCGAGTCCCCGATGCACGGCTACGAGCTGCGCAAACGGCTCAATACCTCACTGGGCGTGTTCCGCGCCTTCAGCTACGGGTCGCTGTACCCCTGCCTGAAGACACTGGTTGCCAACGGCTGGTTGATCGAGGAGTCGGGCACCGCCACCGCAGAGGCCCTGGCGGCTCCGCTCGCCGGGCGCCGGGCCAAGATCGTCTACCGGCTGACCGCGGAAGGTAAGGAACACTTCGAGGAGCTGCTCTCGCAGACCGGCCCCGACGCGTACGAGGACGAGCACTTCGCCGCCCGCTTCGCCTTCTTCGGCCAGACCTCGCGGGACGTGCGGATGCGGGTGCTCGAGGGCCGCCGCAGCCGCCTGGAGGAGCGCCTGGAGAAGATGCGCGCCTCCCTGGCCCGCACCCGGGAGCGCCTCGACGACTACACGCTTGAGCTGCAGCGCCACGGCATGGAGTCCGTGGAGCGCGAAGTGCGCTGGCTGAACGAGCTCATCGAGAGCGAGCGCGCGGGCCGCGACCAGCAACGGTCCGGTCCCGGGGGCTCCGCTCAGCAGAACAGCACATCTGGGGAGTCGGACGTCCTGCCCCGGCGGCGGGGGGACAACCCGCCGCCGGATACGTCCGGCGACACCGCCAAGTGACACCCCGCACTCGCGGGGTGCCATCCGGAATACCGAGATCACACAGGGAGCAACCGGAATGGGTTCGGTTCGCGTAGCCATCGTCGGCGTGGGCAACTGCGCCGCCTCGCTGGTCCAGGGCGTCGAGTACTACAAGGACGCCGACCCGGACAGCAAGGTCCCGGGCCTGATGCACGTCCAGTTCGGCGACTACCACGTCGGTGACGTCGAGTTCGTCGCCGCCTTCGACGTCGACGCGAAGAAGGTCGGCCTCGACCTCGCGGACGCCATCGGTGCCAGCGAGAACAACACCATCAAGATCTGCGACGTGCCGAACACCGGCGTGCAGGTCCAGCGTGGCCACACCCACGACGGCCTGGGCAAGTACTACCGCCAGACCATCGAGGAGTCCGCCGAGGCCCCGGTCGACGTCGTCCAGATCCTCAAGGACCGCAAGGTCGACGTCCTGGTCTGCTACCTGCCCGTCGGCTCCGAGGACGCGGCGAAGTTCTACGCCCAGTGCGCCATCGACGCCAAGGTCGCCTTCGTCAACGCCCTCCCGGTCTTCATCGCCGGCACCAAGGAGTGGGCGGACAAGTTCACCGAGGCCGGTGTCCCGATCGTCGGTGACGACATCAAGTCCCAGGTCGGCGCCACCATCACGCACCGCGTCATGGCGAAGCTCTTCGAGGACCGCGGCGTCCGTCTCGAGCGCACCATGCAGCTGAACGTCGGCGGCAACATGGACTTCAAGAACATGTTGGAGCGCGACCGCCTCGAGTCCAAGAAGATCTCGAAGACGCAGGCCGTCACCTCGCAGATCCCCGACCGCGAGCTGGGCGAGAAGAACGTCCACATCGGCCCGTCCGACTACGTGGCGTGGCTCGACGACCGCAAGTGGGCGTACGTCCGCCTCGAGGGCCGCGCCTTCGGCGACGTCCCGCTGAACCTGGAGTACAAGCTCGAGGTCTGGGACTCCCCGAACTCGGCGGGTGTCATCATCGACGCCCTGCGCGCCGCGAAGATCGCCAAGGACCGGGGCATCGGTGGCCCGATCCTCTCGGCGTCCTCGTACTTCATGAAGTCCCCGCCGGTGCAGTACTTCGACGACGAGGCCTTCGCGAACGTCGAGAAGTTCATCAAGGGCGAGGTCGAGCGCTGACCGCGCTGAACACCTGACCTGCCAAGGGTCCCCGGGTCGTCGACCCGGGGACCCTTGTCGTATGTGAGGCTGTGCGCCATGGCTGTCGTCGGTGACCTGCGCGTTCTGCTGCGCCTTCGGGACTTCCGGCGGCTGCTCGCCGTGCGCCTGCTCTCCCAGGGCGCGGACGGGGTCTACCAGGTCGCGCTCGCCACCTATGTGGTCTTCGCGCCGGAGAAGGAGGCCTCTCCCGCGGCGATCGCCTCCGCGATGGCGGTGCTGCTGCTTCCGTACTCGCTCGTCGGCCCCTTCGCGGGCGTCCTCCTCGACCGCTGGCGGCGCCGCCAGGTCCTCGTGTACGGCAACGTCCTGCGGGCCGCCCTGGCGTCCCTGACGGCCGTCCTGATGCTCGGCGACGCGCCGGACTGGCTCTTCTACGCCTCCGCGCTGTGCGTCACCGCCGTCAACCGCTTCGTCCTGGCGGGGCTCTCGGCGGCGCTGCCGCGCGTCGTCGACGCCGACCGTCTCGTCATGGCCAACTCCCTGTCGCCGACCGCGGGGACGCTGGCGGCGACGGCGGGCGGAGGCCTCGCCTTCCTCGTCCGCATCGTCGCCGCCGACTCGGACGCGGCCGTCGTCCTCCTCGGAGCCGCCCTCTATCTGTGCTCGGCGTTGGCCTCCCTGCGCATGCCGCGGGAGCTGCTCGGGCCCGAGAAGGAGTTGGTGCAGCCGCGTCTGGCGGTGGCGCTCGCCGGCACCGCACGCGGGCTGCTGGCAGGCGTACGCCACCTCGCCGAGCGCCGTGCGGCGGCCCACGCCCTGGTCTCGATGACCCTGATGCGGTTCTGCTTCGGCGCCCTGACCGTCATGGTCCTGATGCTGTGCCGGTACGCGTGGTCGTCGTCGGAGGACGACGGGCTCGCGCTGCTCGGCATCGCCGTGGTGTTCTCCGGCGCCGGATTCTTCGCCGCCGCCGTCATGACGCCGTGGGCCGTCGGGAGGTTCGGAGCCCGGGGCTGGATGATCGTCTGTGCGGCCACCGCCGCAGTCCTCGGCCCCGCGCTCCTGCTGCCCTTCGCGCCGGGCTCGATACTCGCCGCCGCCTTCGTCATCGGGCTCACCACCCAGGGCGCGAAGATCGCTACGGACACGGTCGTGCAGTCGGCGGCCGACGACGGCTTCCGCGGCCGGATCTTCTCCCTGTACGACGTGCTCTTCAACGTCGCCTTCGTCGGGGCGGCGGGTGTAGCGGCGCTGATGCTGCCCCCTGACGGCAAATCGGTCCTGTTGGTTGCCTCGGTAGCGCTGGTCTACGCGGCGATTGCTGGGGCTATGACCAGGTTTGACGCTCAGTAAGTGTCACATCAATGCCACAGAGCCCGGCTGAGGTTCGTCACGCCCACAGGAGCCGGATAACTTACGGAGGTCTTACGCGCCCTCGCGCTCCCATCCCTTCGTCCTGTTTCTCTTCTAGGGGGATCCCCGTGTCCACTCCGCCGCCCCAGGGCCAGAACCCATTCGGCCAGGGCCAGCAGCCCTACGGTCAGCCGCAGGGCCCGGGCGCTCCGCACCCCCAGGGCGCGGCTCCTTACGGCCAGACGCCCCCGCCGTACCCGCAGCACCCGGGTGGCGCACCGCAGCAGGGCGTCCCCTTCTACCAGGGCGGCCCGGACCCGGTGGCTCCGCGCAAGGGCAAGAAGAAGTTCATATTCATCGGCGTGGCGGTCGCCGTGGTCATCGGCCTCGCGGTCACGGCCGTCATGGCGGGCAAGGACGAGCCTTCCGCAGCCAAGGTCGGCGACTGCATGAGCATCGGCAACCCGGCGAACTCCACGGACCCGGACCTCAAGATCGTCGACTGCGGCGACAAGAAGGCCAAGTACAAGGTCATGGAGAAGAAGGAAAGCGGGGCCTGCGACCGCAACAAGTACGCCGAGTACCGCGAGACGGGCGGCAGCGATGACTTCACCCTCTGCCTGAAGCCGTACGTGCCGTCAGGCTCGACGGACAAGTAGGGCTTGGCAGTGTCACGAGGCTGACCGTGTGACTCTGTCGATGACAGTGCGCCTGCCGAGGGGCCATGTTTCACGTGAAACATGGCCCCTCGGCATAGGCGGCCCCGGCATAGGGGCCCTCAGAGCCAAGAGAAGGGGCGCGGTGTTTCACGTGAAACATCGCGCCCCTTCTCTTGGTCAGCTTTGCGTCAGCTGTCCGCGTTCTGTGCGGCCCACCACTCCTTGAGCGCCGCGGCCGCCGCATCCCGCTCCGTCGGGCCGTTCTCCAGGCGCAGCTCCAGCAGGAACTTGTAGGCCTGGCCGATCACCGGGCCCGGGCCCACGCCCAGGATTTCCATGATCTCGTTGCCGTCGAGGTCGGGGCGGATAGCGTCCAGCTCCTCCTGCTCCTGCAGGCGGGCGATGCGCTCCTCCAGGCCGTCGTACGCCCGGGACAGGGCATTGGCCTTGCGCTTGTTGCGGGTCGTGCAGTCGGACCGGGTCAGCTTGTGCAGGCGGTCGAGGAGCGGACCGGCGTCGCGGACATAGCGGCGCACAGCGGAGTCCGTCCACTCGCCCGTGCCGTAGCCGTGGAAGCGCAGGTGCAGCTCCACCAGCCGCGAGACGTCCTTGACGAGCTCGTTGGAGTACTTGAGAGCCGTCATCCGCTTCTTGGTCATCTTGGCGCCCACCACCTCGTGGTGGTGGAAGGAGACCCGGCCGTCCTTCTCGAAGCGGCGCGTCTTCGGCTTGCCGATGTCGTGCAGCAGCGCGGCGAGCCGCAGCCTCAGGTCCGGGCCGTCCGCCTCCAGGGCCATCGCCTGCTCGAGGACGATCAGGGTGTGGTCGTAGACGTCCTTGTGCCGGTGGTGCTCGTCGCGCTCCAGGCGCAGCGCCGGCAGCTCCGGCAGCACGTGGGCCGCGAGGCCGGTGTCCACCAGGAGGGCGAGACCCTTGCGGGGGTGCGCGGCCAGGATCAGCTTGTTCAGCTCGTCACGGACCCGCTCGGCGGACACGATCTCGATGCGCTCGGCCATCGCCGTCATCGCGGCGACGACCTCCGGGGCCACGTCGAAGTCCAGCTGCGCGGCGAAGCGCGCGGCCCGCATCATCCGCAGCGGGTCGTCCGAGAAGGACTCCTCGGGGGTGCCGGGGGTGCGCAGGACCCGCTCCGCGAGGTCGTCGAGCCCTCCGTGCGGGTCGATGAACTCCTTCTCCGGGAGCGCCACGGCCATGGCGTTCACGGTGAAGTCGCGGCGCACGAGGTCTTCCTCGATGGAGTCGCCGTACGACACCTCGGGCTTGCGGGAGGTCCTGTCGTACGCCTCCGATCGATATGTCGTCACTTCGATCTCGAAGCGCTGCTCGACACCGTCGACACGGGCGTCCTTCTGGCAGCCCACCGTGCCGAAGGCGATTCCGACCTCCCAGACCGCGTCCGCCCACGGACGAACGATCTTCAGTACGTCCTCGGGGCGGGCGTCCGTCGTGAAGTCCAGGTCATTGCCGAGCCTGCCGAGGAGGGCGTCCCGGACCGAACCGCCGACCAGGGCGAGCGAGAACCCGGCCTCCTGAAAGCGGCGGGCGAGGTCGTCTGCGACAGGGGACACGCGCAGCAGCTCGCTCACGGCACGCTGCTGCACCTGACTCAGGGCACGGGGGTTGTCTTCGTTGGCGTTCGGCACAACAGAAAAGGGTACGTGCCCCGGCGCCCCGAGGCCGCCCCGATTTCGCCGGGCTCCACGAAGGCCGTCCACAGCGCTCACCTCGGCCCTTGCCAGCCGCAGGACACGGTCTTCCGATCTTGTGAAGCGGTCCGCGGCACTCAGGCCCGGCGCGCCTCGTTACCATGCGTGGACGCAGCATCCGACAACCACCGACACAGCTGACGACGACGAGGGACGGGCAACGCGTGGCCGAGGCGGCAGACTTCCCGGGGACCACCCCCTCACCTGCCCGCCGGTGGCTCCGGCGCACAGCGGCACTGCTGGCCGGAGCGCCCCTACTGGCCGGTCTGCTCCAGGTGCCCGCAGGCTCCGCCGCGATCGCCGCCACACCGGACGTGAAGACCGCGCCCACAGGGGCGAAGAGCACCGCCAACAGCGTGCGGACGGGTCTGAAGGCCGCCGCCACGGGATCTCGGACCGTCGACGTCTCCCTGGACGCCCTGACGCCCAGCGCGCCCCGTAAGGGCGACACCGTCACCGTCTCCGGCACGGTCACGAACGACGGCCGCCAGGCGGTGACCGCGGCCCAGGTCGGTCTGCGTATCGCGCCTCCCCTCGGCAGCCGCACCGCGATCGACACGGCCGCGGAGCGCAAGGGGTTCCAGCCGGGTGCCGACGGCACCGAGGTCGGCGGGAAGTACGTAAAGAAGTTCGCCGCGCTCGCCCCGGGCGTCCCGCAGCGCTTCAGCATCTCCGTGCCCGTCAGCGCCCTCGACCTCGGCATGGACGGCGTCTATCAGCTCGGTGTGACGCTGACGGGCCAGACGGCGGCCCAGCCGTACCCGCAGGTGCTCGGCATCGAGCGGACGTTCCTGCCGTGGCAGGACGGGTCCGCGGACACGAAGACGAAGACCACGTACCTGTGGCCGCTCATCTCCACCACGCACCTCACCGCGCGGACGCGCTCCGACGAACAGCAGACGCCCGTCTTCAAGAACGAGGACCTCGCCAAGGAGATCCAGCCGGGCGGCCGCCTCGAGCAGCTGGTGACGCTCGGCGAGCAGCTCGACGTCACTTGGGTCATCGATCCCGACCTGCTGGTCTCCGTGGAGGCGATGGCGGACAAGTACGAGGTCGAGGGGCCGGACGGGACGACGGTTCCCGGCCGCTACGACACGGTCGCGCAGCAGTGGCTCACCGAGCTGCAACAGACGGTGAAGGGCAAGAAGGTCGTCGCGCTGCCGTTCGCCGACCCCGACCTCGCCTCGCTCGCGCACAACGGCAAGGCGGTCTCCGGGTCCCTCGGCCACCTCAAGGAGGCCACCGAGGTCGGCGCCAAGGCCGTGCGCGACATCCTCTTCGTGAAGCCGACCACCGACTTCGCCTGGCCTGCCGACGGTGCCATCGACCCGTCCGTCGTCGACGTCGCGACCTCGGCGGGCGCCCACCGGGTGATCACCCGCAGTGACAGCCTGCGTGAGACCCACGGTCTGCTGTACACGCCCAGCGCGGCCCGGCCCATCGGCGGCGGCACTACCGCTGTGGTCGCCGACGCCCGGCTCTCCACGGCCTTCCAGGGCGACATGACGCGGTCCGAGAACTCCACCCTCGCGGTCCAGGAGTTCCTCGCCCAAAGCTTCATGATCACGCTCCAGGACACCAAGCAGCGCAACATCGTCGTCGCCCCGCAGCGCACGCCCACCACGAGCCAGGCCCAGGCGATGGCCAAGGCACTGACCGCGCTCGACGACGAGCGCTGGTCGCAGCCGCAGGACCTGACCACGGCCGCGAAGGCCAAGCCCGATCCGGGCGCCACCACCCAGGTGCCATCGGCCGCCTCCTACCCGGCCTCGCTCCGCAGGCAGGAGCTGCCCCGGTCGGCGTTCGAGGAGATCCGGGGCACCCAGGACAAGCTCGACGTCTTCAAGATGGTCCTCTCCGAGCCGGACCGGGTGATCACGCCCTTCGGGCGGGCCATGGACCGCGAGATGTCCACGTCGTGGCGCGGTCGCGCGGAGGCGGCGCAGGGCTACCGCAAGAGCGTGCAGGGCTATCTGACCAGCCTCATGCGCCAGGTCTCGCTGATCAAGAAGTCCGACGCGAAGCTGTCGGGCCGCAGCGCGACGATCCCGGTGACGGTCCAGAACAACCTCGTCCAGGGCGTCGACCACCTCAGGCTCCGGCTCACGTCGACGAACCCCACACGTCTGAAGATCGGCGACGGCCTCTACGAGGAGCAGCCAGTCAAGATCACGGGCGGCGGTCACACCCAGTCGGTGAAGTTCACCACCACGGCCAACGCCAACGGCCCGGTCCAGGTGTACGCCCAGCTCTACACCGAGGACAACCAGCCGTACGGCGAGGCCGTGTACTTCGACGTCAACGTCACCGAGGTCACCCCCACGGTGATGCTGGTCATCGCCGGCGGCGTCCTGCTGCTCGTCCTCGCCGGGTTCCGCATGTACACCCAGCGCAAGCGCGCGGCGCGGCAGCGGGCGGAGGCGGGCCCGGACGGCGGCCCCGACGGCGACGGCGACGCCACGGACGAGCCCACCCCCGACACGGGACCCGACGCGGGGGAACCCGAGCAGCCGAGTGACCCGACACCGGACACCGCTCCGGAAAGCACCGAGCCGTCGCACACGGGTGAGAGAGTGGACCGTTGAGCGATGTCGTGGCCGGTGGGCCCGGGGACCATGAGGTGGGGTAAACCATGAACGCGCCGTACGACGGTGAGCGCGGCCAGGGCGCGGGCGGCTCCGGCGCTGCCGGGGGCCCGCCGCCAGGGCCCCATGAGGACGGCCAGGTGCCCCAGCAGCAGGCGCCCGACGCCTACCTCCAGGACGCCTACGCCCAGGACCCCTACCGCGCTCAGGACCTCTCTGCCCAGGACCCGGTGGCCGAGGCGCTCTACGATCGTGCCGCGCACCCCCCGCCCCCGCCCGGCACGTACCAGGACCCGCAGCAGCTCTACGCCCAGCCGCCGTCGCCCCAGCACGCCCCGGACCCCCGTGTTTGGGCCCAGACGCCGCCCCCGGAGCCGGACGGCGCCACCCGGCACCTTCCGTACGGCGACGACCCGCGCACGACGCAGTACGTCGGCGTCGACGACCTCGTCACCCAGGCCGGCGAGGAGCGGCACCAGCCGGACGCCTTCGCCCACCTCTTCCGCGACCAGCAGGGCAGCGGCTACCCCGACCCGCGCGCCGGAGCACACCAGCAGGACCCGCACCTGGGCGACGGCTACCAGCAGGACCCGCGGAACCAGGCGTACCAGGCGGGCGGCTACCCCGATCAAGGTCATCCCCAGGGCGGCTATCAGCAGCAGGACGCCGGATACCAGCACCGGCAGGGCGCGGCCCACCAGCAAGGCGCCGCGTACCAGGCTCAGCAGGGCCAGCAGGGCGCCGGTTACCCGGACCAGGCCGCGTACCCGTACCAGCAGCAGGGCGCGGCGGCCCCGTACGACCAGCAGCAGGGAAACGCGCAGTACGCGTACCCGCAGAACGACCCCCAGTACTACCCCCAGAGCGGCACCCCGTACGTGAACCACCAGAACACCCCGTACGCGAACCAGCAGGCGGGCGGCTACTACCAGGACCCGAACCAGCAGGGCCAGCCGTACCAGGACGCGCCGCAGTACGACATCTCGCGTCCGCCCGGCGAGTCCCCCGCCGTGCCGGCCCCGGCCCCGGCGCAGGAGCCCGCGCCCGCGGCGCCCGCGGCGAAGTCCGGCGGCCGCGCGTCCAGCCTGCTGAAGTCGAGCGCCGTGATGGCCGCGGGCACGATGGTGTCCCGGCTCACCGGCTTCGTCCGCTCCGCCATGATCGTCTCGGCGCTCGGCATCGGCCTCCTCGGCGACACCTTCCAGGTCGCCTACCAGCTGCCGACGATGATCTACATCCTCACCGTGGGCGGCGGTCTGAACTCGGTCTTCGTGCCGCAGCTCGTGCGTGCCATGAAGGACGACGAGGACGGCGGCCAGGCGTACGCCAACCGCCTGCTCACACTGGTCATGGTGGCGCTGGGCTTCCTCACCGTGGTCGGCTGGTTCGCCGCGCCCGTCCTGGTGCACCTGCTGTCGACACCGGTCGCCAGTGACCCGGCGGCCAACGAAGTCGCGATCACCTTCGTCCGGTACTTCCTGCCCTCGATCTTCTTCATGGGCATCCACGTCGTGATGGGCCAGATCCTCAACGCGCGCGGGAAGTTCGGCGCGATGATGTGGACGCCGGTCCTCAACAACGTCGTCATCATCGCGACGCTCGGCATGTTCCTGTGGGTGTACGGCACCTCGGAGAAGTCGGGCATGCGCGTCACGTCGATCCCCGACGACGGTGTGCGCCTCCTCGGCGTCGGCGTCCTGCTCGGCATGGTCGTCCAGTCGCTCGCGATGATCCCGTACCTCCGGGAGACGGGCTTCAAGCCGCGTCTGCGCTTCGACTGGAAGGGCCAGGGCCTCGGCAAGGCCGCCATGCTCGCCAAGTGGACGATCCTCTTCGTCCTCGCCAACCAGGCCGGCGCGATCGTCGTGACCCAGCTGGGCACCGCGGCCGTCAAGCACTCCGGCATGGACGGCACCGGCTTCTCGGCCTACTCCAACGCCCAGCTCATCTGGGGGCTCCCGCAGGCCATCATCACCGTCTCGCTGATGGCCGCCCTGCTGCCCCGGCTCGCCCGCGCGGCCCACGAGGGCGACGCCGGAGCGGTCCGCGACGACATCTCCCAGGGCCTGCGCACCTCCGCCGTCGCGATCGTGCCGATCGCCTTCAGCTTCGTCGCACTCGGCATCCCGATGTGCACGCTCATGTTCGGCTCGTCCGGCGTCAACGGCGCCACTCGCATGGGCTACATGCTGATGGCCTTCGGCCTCGGTCTGATCCCGTACTCCGTGCAGTACGTCGTGCTCCGCGCCTTCTACGCGTACGAGGACACCCGCACCCCCTTCTACAACACCGTCATCGTGGCCGCCTTCAACGCCGCCGCCTCCGCGCTCTGCTACATGGTGCTGCCCGCCCGCTGGGCCGTAGCGGGCATGGCCGCTTCCTACGGCCTCGCCTACGCGATCGGTGTGGGTGTGGCCTGGCGACGGCTAAGCAAGCGGCTGGGGGGCGATCTGGACGGTGCGAACGTGGTCCGTACGTACGCCCGTCTCGTGATCGCCTCGGTGCCGGGTGCGATTCTCGGCGCCGCGGCCGGGTACGCGATCACCAAGGCGCTGGGACAGGGCGTCTTCGGCTCACTGGCCGCGCTGGTCGTCGGCTGCGCGGTACTGTTCGGCGTCTTCTTCCTCGTCGCGCGGCGCCTGCGCATCCAGGAACTCAACTCCCTGGTCGGCACGGTACGGGGGCGCCTGGGACGCTGAGGCGCGGAAGTCCGCACAACCATCGGCGGCCACCGCGTGTCGTGCATAGCGGCGGTCTGTGGGCACAATTGGCTTTGGCGTCTGACGTAGCGCAACGGATGGGGAGGCAGGAACGACGGTGGCGGAACGGAGCACGGCTGCCGTCGACGTGGCAGACAACAGCGGCGACGAGCCGCTGACCGCGAAGGCGGAGCAGTCCACGGCCGACGGGGTGGCCCAGACCCGGGAGCGGGACACGGCGGACGACAGCGCGGCGGAGACGAAGGGGCCCTCGAGTCCGCCCGGGGCGACCACGCCCCCTGAACTGCACAGCGGCCACAAACTCGCCAGACGCTATCGCCTCGAGGAGTGCGTCACCCGTCTGGACGGTTTCAGCAGCTGGCGCGCGGTGGATGAGAAGCTCCGCCGGGCGGTGGGTGTGCACGTGCTGCCCGCGGACCATCCGCGCGGGCGCTCGGTGCTCGCCGCGGCCCGGTCCGCGGCCCTCCTCGGCGACCCGCGCTTCGTGCAGGTCCTGGACGCGGTCGAGGAGAACGACCTCGTCTACGTGGTCCACGAATGGCTACCGGACGCCACGGAGCTCACCGCTCTGCTGGCCGCCGGTCCGCTGGAGGCCCACGATGCCTACCAGCTCGTCAGCCAGGTCGCCCAGGCCATGGCGGCGGCGCACCGCGAGGGCCTCGCCCATCTGCGGCTGACCCCCGGCGCCGTGCTGCGCACCTCATCGGGCCAGTACCGCATCCGCGGCCTCGCCGTGAACGCCGCCCTGCGCGGCATCACCTCCGAGGCCCCGCAGCGCACCGACACGGAGGCCATCGGCGCCCTCCTGTACGCCGCCCTGACCCAGCGTTGGCCGTACGAGAACGACGCACACGGCCTGTCCGGGCTGCCCAAGGGCGTCGGCCTCATCGCCCCCGACCAGGTCCGCGCGGGTGTGCACCGGGGCCTGTCGGAGCTCTCCATGCGCGCGCTCGCCAACGACGGCGCGACCGCGTCCCGCCAGGAGCCCGCCTGCACCACGCCGGACGACCTGGCGAAGGCCGTTGGCGAGATGCCCCGCATCCGCCCGCCGGAGCCCTCCTTCACGGCTCCGCCGGAGTACCAGCGCACGACGTACCAGCAGGGCACGTACGGCCGCGGCGCACCGCCTCCGGGCGCCACGCAGGTCATCCAGCCCCCGCCGCCCCCATTGCAGAGCCGCACCGGCAAGGCCCTCAAATGGGCCGTTTCGGCGCTGCTCATCGCCGCGCTCGGCCTGGGCAGCTGGCAGCTGGCGGACGCCCTCATGGACCACGACAACAAGTCGGGGGACTCGGGCACCTCGCAGACGTCCGAGGGCGGCGACAAGAACAAGCCCAAGCCGGGCAAGCCGATCACGATCCAGAACGCCCAGGCGAGCGGCATGGGCGGGGAATTCAAGAAGTCCACCGAGGGCGGCTCCGAGCTCTGGCGCACCGCGACGTACAACGAGGGGCCCAACCTCGCCCCGTACAAGCCGGGTGCCGGCATCGTCTACGACCTGGGATCGGAAAAGCAGCTCTCGGACGTGTCGATCAAGCTCCTGTACAGCGGTGACCACACGACGATCTCACTGCACGCGGCCGACTCGATGTCGCCCACAGGACCTGCCGGCTCGATGAAGAAGATCGGCTCGGGCGAAGCAACCGGCAGCTCCTTGAAGATCAAGGCGAACTCCAAGGTGAAGACCCGGTACGTACTCCTCTGGGTGACGGCGGTTCCGTCGGTCCCGGCCGAGCAGTACCGGGGCGCCGGCTTCCGGCAGGGCATCACGGGCGTCCAGTTCAAGGGTCTCAAGGGCTGAGGCCACGCGGCTCGGGGTGGGGAGGGGGTTCGAGGTGGACGACGCCGCGCACGGTGAGCTGAGCGACCAGGACCTCCTGTCCCGCCACGTCGACGGCGACAAGGACGCCTTCGGCGAACTCGTCCGCCGCCACCGAGACCGGCTGTGGGCCGTGGCCCTGCGCACCCTCGGAGACCGTGAGGAGGCCGCGGACGCCGTCCAGGACGCCCTGGTCTCCGCGTACCGGGCCGCGCACACCTTCCGCGGCCAGTCCGCCGTGACGACCTGGCTGCACCGCATCACCGTGAACGCCTGCCTCGACCGGGCGCGCAAGGCCGCCTCCCGGAAGACCTCGCCCGTCGACGACACCGAGCGCCTGGACCAGCTCCTCGAACCGCACGAGTCCGCCGCGGCACCGGTCGAGCGCGGCGATCTGCACCGGGAGCTCCTGCGGGCGCTCAACACGCTGCCGCCCGACCAGCGGGCCGCCCTCGTCCTGGTGGACATGCAGGGCTATCCCGTGGCCGAGGCAGCCCAGGTGCTCGACGTCCCCACCGGCACGGTGAAGAGCCGCTGCGCACGGGGCAGAGCGAGGCTCCTGCCCCTCCTGACCCATCTGCGGACGGCGCCACCGGGCGAAAGCGGCCCCGGCAGCCAGGGCGAAGGAAAAAGGGCCGCCCCAGGAAGGAACCGGACGCAGGGGACAACCGTCCCACCGGCAGCGGACCCCCCGCGTACGGGGTCGTCCCAGGACACGGAACCCGGCGATTCAGCGGCAGTGAAGGGCGGAGGTGGGCGAGCGTGACCACGACGACGGACTCGACTGGGCACCCGGACGTCTCCGAGATCTCCGACCTCACCGAGGGCCTGCTCTCGCCGTCCCGCACCCTCGATGTGCGGCGGCATCTGGACGAATGCGCGCTCTGTACCGACGTCTACGACTCCCTCGAAGAGATTCGCGGCATGCTCGGCACGCTGCCCGGGCCCTCGCGCATGCCCGCCGATGTCGCGGAGCGCATCGACGCGGCCCTCGCGGCCGAGGCGCTCCTGGACTCCGCGGTCACGGACGACGCGGGCGCTTCCCCGTCAGCTCACGAAGCCGAGACCGCTTCCAGGCGTGAACCGAGCCTTGAATCCGGCCGCGAACCGAGCCTCGAACCTGTCGGCGCATCCGTCACCGAGGGCGCCGCTCATGTTTCACGTGAAACATCGGCCTCCGAGCCGAGCGAAGCGACCGCTTCATCGAGCAAGTCCGCAACCTCAGCCGGTACCGCAACCGGCAGTGGCAGCGGCACCCACGGCCCGTCCGGACGTCCCCGTGCGGCCACCGGTCCGGGGCGAGGCGGTCGTTTCCGGGGTCGGCGTCGGCGTACCGCGGCCCTCGGTGCCGTGTTCACCGCTGCCGCCCTGGGGCTGGGTGCACTGCTGATCCAGCCGTGGGACGACTCAGAGGGCTCGCAGAAGGCCACGGCGGGCCGAACGGCAAGCGCCGACGCCTTCTCCAAGGGCAAGCTCAAGGACCGCGTCAACAAGATGCTCACTGGCGAGCAGAGGATCGCCGGCACCGAGGACACGCCCTCTCCCAAGCAGAGCATCGGCCCCCAGACCACCCCGGCCCGCCCGAAGAAGGGCGCGACGGAACCCGACGACTACGTCGAGATTCCCGCCTGTATCGAGCGGAGCCTCGGCGGCGGAGCCCCCCTGGCCGCGGACAAGGGCACCTACGAAGGCAAGAGCGCCTACCTGGTCGTGGTGCCGCACAAGACCGACGGCACCAAGGTGTCCGCGTATATCGTCGATGCCGCCTGTGTGAACGAGTCCTCGTCGCCCGACGCCACCGGCAAGGTACTGCTCGTCGAGTCCTACAACCGGAACTGAGCAGCGCCCGGCCCGGCTGACTTGCGCCGATCTCACCCCCGCTGTCCCGCACCCGGCGCTTCCGTGTGCTCGGACACGTTTGGGAATGCGCGCCCCGTAGGATCCGTTGGGTGGGGTGAGAGCCCTGAGACAGGCACCCGCCAGCAGTACGCAGCAGTCTTCAGAGACGAGGAATCAAGCCGTGACCGACGTCCGTAACGTGATCATCATCGGCTCCGGGCCCGCCGGCTACACGGCGGCGCTCTACACCGCGCGCGCGTCCCTGAAGCCTCTGGTGTTCGAGGGCGCCGTCACCGCGGGCGGCGCGCTGATGAACACCACCGATGTGGAGAACTTCCCGGGCTTCCAGGACGGCATCATGGGCCCGGAGCTCATGGACAACATGCGCGCCCAGGCCGAGCGCTTCGGCGCCGAGCTCGTGCCCGACGACGTGGTCTCCGTCGACCTCACCGGTGAGATCAAGACCGTCACGGACACGGCCGGCACGGTGCACCGCGCGAAGGCCGTCATCGTGACGACGGGTTCCCAGCACCGCAAGCTGAGCCTGCCGAACGAGGACGCGCTGTCCGGCCGTGGCGTCTCCTGGTGCGCGACCTGCGACGGGTTCTTCTTCAAGGACCAGGACATCGCCGTCATCGGCGGTGGCGACACCGCGATGGAGGAGGCGACCTTCCTCTCCCGGTTCGCCAAGTCCGTGACGGTCGTCCACCGCCGCGACAGCCTGCGTGCCTCCAAGGCGATGCAGGAGCGCGCCTTCGCCGACCCGAAGATCAAGTTCGTCTGGGACAGCGAGGTCGCCGAGATCAAGGGCGAGCAGAAGCTCGCCGGTCTCACCCTGCGCAACGTCAAGACGGGCGAGACGTCCGAGCTGCCGGTGACCGGCCTGTTCATCGCGATCGGCCACGACCCGCGCACCGAGCTCTTCAAGGGCCAGCTGGACCTGGATGGTGAGGGCTACCTGAAGGTCGACGCGCCGTCGACCCGGACGAACCTCACCGGTGTCTTCGCCGCCGGTGACGTCGTCGACCACACCTACCGCCAGGCGATCACGGCGGCGGGCACCGGCTGTGCCGCCGCTCTGGACGCCGAGCGCTTCCTCGCCGCCCTCGCGGACAGCGAGACTGCGGCCGCTGCTGCTGTCTGACCTCGTTTCGCCCCCACCCGCACCACCATGTGAGGAGCCCGCCGTGGCCAACCTGAAGAACGTGACCGACGCTTCCTTCGACGAGGACGTCCTCAAGAGCGACAAGCCCGTACTCGTGGACTTCTGGGCCGCCTGGTGCGGTCCGTGCCGCCAGATCGCGCCGTCGCTCGAGGCGATCGCGCAGGAGCACGGCGACAAGATCGAGATCGTCAAGCTCAACATCGACGAGAACCCGGGCACGGCCGCCAAGTACGGCGTCATGTCGATCCCGACGCTGAACGTATACCAGAACGGTGAGGTCGCCAAGACCATCGTCGGCGCCAAGCCGAAGGCGGCCATCGAGCGCGACCTGGCCGACTTCATCGCCGAGTAAGGCACCACGTCATCGGGGTCCGCCGCATCGGCGGAGAGCGATGTTTCACGTGAAACACGAATGGGCCAACCCCACGGGGTCGGCCCATTCGTCTGTCCGCTGAGATTCACCGCCGCTGGAGTACACCGGGACCGCCTAGAGCGGCCGAAGCGCGGGCTCCTTCTGCACTGCTCCCAGCAGCCGGTCGAGCGCCAGCTCGACGTCTTCCTTCCACGAGAGCGTCGTCCGCAGCTCCAGCCGGAGCCTCGGATAGGCAGGGTGTGGGCGGACCGTCTTGAAGCCCACCGCGAGGAGATGGTCCGCGGGAAGCACACACGCGGGCTTCTCCCAGCGCGCGTCGCCGAAGGCCTCGATGGCCTTGAACCCCCGGCGCAGCAGATCCTTGGCGACCGTCTGCACGATGACGCGGCCAAGCCCCTGCCCTTGATAGCCCGGCATGATCCAGGCAGTCATCAGCTGAACGGCGTCCGGCGAGACCGGACTCGTGGGAAAGGCCGTGGACCGCGGCACATAGGCGGGGGGAGCGTAGAGGACGAAGCCCACCGGCACCTCGTCGACGTAGACGACCCGACCGCAGGACCCCCACTCCAGCAGGACGGCGGAGATCCACGCCTCCTTCTCCAGCTCGGGCGTTCCGGCCTTCAGCGCGGCCTGGCCGCTGACCGGGTCCAGCTCCCAGAAGACACACGCGCGGCAACGCCTGGGAAGGTCCGGAAGGTTGTCCAGCGTGAGCGGTACGAGCCGTCGCCCCATGAAGGCGGTTCCTCACTTCCTTCGCCCGCGACGCCACGAGCAGCTGTCAGTGCGCTCCGTTCCCTGAGCAGGCTGCCGACGAACCCACCGACCGCGCCCAGGCCGAACCCCGCGGTCATCAATCCGGTGCGGCTCACCGATCGCATGGCCCCCGCCTCCCCTAAGAGGTGCCGTCAGGTGTTGCGCCATACCCAAGCGCATCGTATCCACGATGTGATTGCATCGATACCGGAAGAAAGCAAAGAGCGGGCCGTGTTCCGGCACACACCGGACACGGCCCGCTTTCACAGGCGCCACGGGATTCGGCTACGACAGTCCGCCGATGCCCGCGCTCAGCACTCAGGCCCTCAGGGCGCTGCCTTCGCAGCTCAGCTCTGCTCGTCCTCCGAGGCTTCCTCGGCCGCTACCTCGGCCAGACCACGCTTGAGGACCGAGCCCTCTTCGGGAGCGAGGGTGGTGAGGATGCGCTCCAGGTCCTCCAGCGAGGCGAAGTCAACGACGATCTTGCCCTTCTTCTGGCCCAGATCGACCCGTACCCGCGTCTCGAACCGGTCCGAGAGCCGCGTGGCGAGACTCGTCAGCGCGGGGGACACACGCGCTCCGGCGCGGGGCCCCTTGGCCTTCGGCTTGGTCTGCGGCCGCGAGCCCATGAGGGTCACGATCTCCTCGACCGCCCGCACCGAGAGCCCTTCGGCCACGATCCGGTAGGCGAGACGGTCCTGCTCCTCCGGGTCCTCGACGGACAGCAGCGCGCGGGCATGACCCGCGGACAGCACGCCGGCGGCGACCCTGTTCTGCACCTTCGGCGACAGCTTCAGGAGCCGCAGCGTGTTGGAGACCTGGGGGCGGGAACGGCCGATCCGGTCCGCCAGCTGGTCATGCGTGCACTTGAAGTCCTTGAGCAGCTGGTCGTAGGCCGCGGCCTCTTCCAGCGGGTTCAGCTGAGCGCGGTGCAGGTTCTCAAGGAGGGCGTCCAGGAGGAGCTTGTCGTCCTCCGTCGCCCGCACGATGGCGGGGATGCGCTCCAGGCCCGCCTCACGGCAGGCCCGCCAGCGCCGCTCGCCCATGATGAGCTCGTACCGCGACGGACCCAGCTGCCGTACGACCACGGGCTGGAGGAGTCCGACCTCCTTGATGGAGGTCACCAGCTCGGCGAGGGCGTCCTCGTCGAAGACCTCACGCGGCTGCCTCGGGTTGGGCGTGATGGAGTCGAGGGGCAGCTCCGCGAAGTGCGCACCGGCCGGGCTCCGCAGTTCTTCCACCGTCCCGTTGCCGGGCGCCTCCGTTTCCTGTGAAACGGGCGGTTGTACAAGGGAGCTCTGCGGAAGCGTGGCCACCGTGGCGGCCGCCACTCCGCGCTCCGCCGTGAGCACCGGCACGGCCGTCGGCGAGGTGGACGCCCCACCCGTGCTCGGAGTAGCTGCCTTCTCGGTCGGAGCCGCAGGGATCAGAGCGCCCAGGCCACGGCCCAGCCCTCTTCGTCGCTCGCTCACTGGATCCCCTCCGTCATGTTCTGGTCGTTCTGGATGCCCGTGTGGGCGTGCTGCACGTCGAACCGCACGCCTACTCCGCGCAGCGCGATCTCGCGCGCCGCCTCGAAGTACGACAGGGCACCGCTTGATCCTGGATCGTAGGTCAGCACGGTCTGGCCGTAGCTGGGCGCCTCGGAGATGCGCACCGAGCGCGGGATGCTCGTCCGCAGCACCTCCTCGCCGAAGTGGTTGCGCACTTCGTCAGCCACCTGGGAGGCGAGCCGGGTCCGGCCGTCGTACATGGTGAGCAGGATGGTCGATACATGCAGGCGCGGGTTGAGGTGGCCCCGCACCAGATCGACGTTGCGCAGGAGCTGACCGAGACCCTCCAGGGCGTAGTACTCGCACTGGATGGGGATCAGCACCTCCGCACCGGCCACCAGGGCGTTCACCGTCAACAGCCCCAGCGACGGCGGGCAGTCGATGAGGATGTAGTCGAGCGGCTGCTCGTACGCCTGGATCGCTCGCTGCAGTCGGCTCTCCCGAGCCACCAGCGACACCAGTTCGATCTCCGCACCGGCGAGGTCGATGGTGGCCGGGGCGCAGAAGAGGCCCTCGACATCGGGGACCGGCTGGACGACCTCGGCGAGAGGCTTGCTCTCGACCAACACGTCGTAGATGGAGGGGACTTCGGCGTGGTGGTCGATACCGAGCGCCGTGGAGGCATTCCCCTGCGGGTCCAGGTCGATCACCAGAACGCGCGCGCCGTGCAAGGCCAGTGAGGCGGCAAGGTTGACGGTCGTCGTCGTCTTGCCTACTCCACCCTTCTGGTTGGCGACCACCATGACTCGGGTCTGCTCGGGCCGTGGCAGACCCTCGCCCGCGCGGCCAAGGGCTTCCACCGCCAGTTGGGCCGCACGACCGATGGGGGTGTCGTCCATCGGGCTCGGTGTTTCACGTGAAACATCCTCCCCCGCCGACTCGGTACGGGGACCGGGGACCGGATCGGTCATCGGTCCCGCGATGTTGGCGTCGGACCGCAAGGATTCACTCTCCTCGACTTCAGGCTCGCAATGAACAGAGCCTCCCATGCTTTCGGGGTCGTGAACCAG
This sequence comes from Streptomyces spectabilis, assembly GCF_008704795.1. Classification (NCBI taxonomy): domain Bacteria; kingdom Bacillati; phylum Actinomycetota; class Actinomycetes; order Kitasatosporales; family Streptomycetaceae; genus Streptomyces; species Streptomyces spectabilis. Next base: position 4,957,866 of record NZ_CP023690.1, read on the forward strand.
CGAGGCCCGGTCTTCTGTGGACGAATCCGTCTCTGTGGACAACTCCGTTCCCTTATCGAGGGAACCAAGTGGCCGACGCTCGCGAGGTTCGGCAGCGCGACCGCGACTGATGATGCCATGCAGCAGTGAGCGACGTTTCACGTGAAACACGATGCATGGCGACCGGGGTGCCGCTGGTGCGACACCCCGGTACGCGTACGTTTGACAGCTTTTGTGGAGTACGGCTCGTCGTCAGGACGGATCAGCGACGAACGTCAACATGCATCAGCCATGCGGTCGACGAGCGATGAGGTGAGGCAGCTCAGCTCCACCCCGCCCTCATCGTCTGCGTCGGCGTCTGCGGCAGCGCCCACGTCTCTCAGCGGCGGCGGCGTACCCGTCCGACCCGTGCGGCCTTGGCCCGCTTGGCGGCGAAGCGCACACCGCCGGGGCTCTCGCCCACCTCGACCCGCACCACGGTGGACAGGGGGTCCACTACCCCTTCACCGACCTGCACCACGGAGACGGACTCGGCACCGAGCTTGCTCAGGGCGGCGCCCGCGGCCTTGACCTCTTCCTCGGCCGTGTCGCCCTTGAGCGCCAGCATCTCTCCGTACGGACGCAGCAGCGGGACGCCCCATCCGGCGAGACGGTCCAGCGGAGCGACGGCACGCGCGGTCACGACATGGACGGGCTGAAGCTTGCCGAGGACCTCCTCGGCGCGGCCACGGACGACCGTCACATGGTCCAGCCCCAGCAGCTCGACGACCTCGCTGAGGAAGTTCGTCCGCCGGAGGAGCGGCTCAAGGAGCGTGATCTTGAGGTCCTCACGGACGAGCGCGAGCGGGATGCCCGGCAGCCCGGCACCGGAGCCGACATCGCACACCGTCACGCCCTCGGGGACCACCTCGGACAGCACGGCGCAGTTCAGCAGGTGCCGCTCCCACAGCCGGGGAACCTCACGGGGGCCGATCAGACCACGCCGCACTCCCGCCTCGGCAAGCAGCTCCGCATACCGGACCGCGTCCGGGAATCGCTCGCCGAAAACCGCGCGCGCCTGCTCCGGCGCCGGGGGGAGCTCCGCTTCCTCCGTCACGGGGACCGTCCTTCCGTACCGCACTGGATCGCTGACTATCAGGCTGACAAAGACCGGCCCCGTCTGCGAACAGACGGGGCCGGGATGAGACGTACAGATCAGGCCGGGAGTACCACGACGAAGCGCTGCGGCTCCTCGCCCTCGGACTCGCTGCGCAGGCCCGCGGCCTTGACCGCGTCGTGCACGACCTTGCGCTCGAACGGCGTCATCGGCTTGAGCTTGACCGGTTCACCGGAGCTCTTCGCGTCGGCAGCGGCCTTGGCGCCCAGCTCGGAGAGCTCCTCGCGCTTCTTGGCGCGGTAGCCCCCGATGTCCAGCATCAGGCGGCTGCGGTCGCCGGTCTCCCGGTGCACCGCGAGGCGGGTGAGCTCCTGGAGCGCCTCCAGGACCTCGCCGTCCCGGCCGACCAGCTTCTGCAGGTCGCGGCTGCCGGCGTCACTGATGATCGACACCGCGGCCCGGTCGGCCTCGACGTCCATGTCGATGTCGCCGTCGAGGTCGGCGATGTCCAGCAGACCCTCGAGGTAGTCCGCCGCGATCTCCCCCTCCTGCTCGAGGCGGGTCAGAGCGTCGCCGGCCTCAGCTGCGGCGGAGGTGGTGGTGCCTTCCGTCACGGGATGGACTCCTTTTACTTCTTGGACGGGTGCTTGGGCCGCTGCTGGCCCTTGCGCTGTCCGGACTTGGCTTTGCTGCGGGTGCCCTGGCCGGGCTGGTTGCCCGAGGCGCCGCCGGTGGACTTGGCCTTGGCCGGGGCGTCCTGGGGCGCGCTGGCCTCGGACTTGGTCAGCGATGTCTTCGTGCCGGAAGCGTCGGAGGCCGGGTCACTCGTGGCGCCGCCGTCGGCCTTGCCGCCCGTGGTGGTGCCGGACTGGCGCTTGGCCTTGCTCTGGCGCTTGGGCTGCTGCCGCTTGGGCGTGGCGGGCGTACCGTCCTCGGCCGTGGTGACCTCGGGCTCGCTGACGATCACGGTGCCGTCGGCCTGGGCGGCGAAACCGGCCTTGTTCAGGCCGTTGATGAACTTCCGCTCGTACTCGTTGCGGTCGCGGCCCTTGGCGACGATGGCCTTCACGGCCCTGACCTGGCCACGGCTGCGGGTCTTGCCCGCGTCCGTGATGTGCTTCTGCAGGCGCTCCAGGTACGAGGCCTGGGCCTTGGAGCCGGGCGTCGGGTTCTGGCGGATCACGTACATCTGCTGGCCCATGGTCCACACGTTGGTGGTCAGCCAGTAGACGAGGACACCGACCGGGAAGTTGATGCCGAAGACGGCGAACATGATGGGGAAGACGTACATCAGCATCTTCTGCTGCTGCATGAACGGCGTCTTCACCGTGGTGTCGACGTTCTTCGTCATCAGCTGGCGCTGGGTGAAAAACTGCGACGCCGACATCAGGATGATCATGAGCGCGGTCACGACGCGCACGTCGGTCAGCGAGGCGCCGAGGGAGGCGACCTTGTCGGCGCTGTCCGTGAACTTCACCGCGAGCGGGGCACCGAAGATGTGGGCGTCACGGGCGCTGTCCAGCAGCTGCTGGTCGATGACGCCGACCTTCTTGTTGGACGCGATGCCGTTGAGCACGTGGTACAGCGCGAAGAAGAACGGCGACTGCGCCAGGATGGGAAGGCACGAGGAGAGCGGGTTGGTACCCGACTCCTTGTACAGCTTCATCATCTCTTCGGACTGACGCTGCTTGTCGCTCTTGTAGCGTTCCTGGATCTTCTTCATCTCGGGCTGCAGCGTCTGCATGGCCCGGGTCGCCTTGATCTGCTTCACGAAGAGCGGGATCAGGCAGATTCGGATCAGGATCACCAGGGACACGATCGACAGGCCCCAGGCCCAGCCCGTGTCAGGGCCGAAGATCGCACCGTACAGCTTGTGGAACTGCACGATGACCCAGGAGACGGGTGTCGTGATGAAGCTGAAGAAACCGGCAATCGTGTCCACTAATCAGGCTCCTTGAGCATGGGACGGGGTCTCGGCGGCCGGGCTCGGGGGAGCCGGTGGGAGGTCTCCGGTCGGCACGCCAGCGGCGGAGGGCCCGCCCTTGCGTTCGCGCCAGGCGGCGCGCAGCATCTCGTGCCACCGCGGACGCTTGCGCGGCGGAACGTGATCTACACCACCGAGCGACCACGGATTGCATCGCAGGATGCGCCAGGCTGTGAGCGCTGTTCCCTTGACCGCACCGTGCCGGTCGATGGCGAGGTAGCCGTAGCGGGAGCACGACGGGTAGTACTTGCACACCGGGCCGAGGAGTGGACTGATCGTCCACTGGTACAGCTTGATCAGCGCCAGCAGCGGGTACTTCATCGCGCGCCCCCTCCAAGGAGGCGCCGCAGGGCGGCGTCCAGGTCTTGGGCCAGCTGTGCGTAGGTGGCGTCGCCCGCGCCGGGCAACGCTCGTACGACTACCAGGCTACCGGGGGGCACCAAGGCCAACCGGTCGCGTGTCAGATGGCGAAGTCGGCGCTTGACCGTATTGCGTACGACGGCTCCACCCACGGCCTTGCTCACGACGAAACCCGCACGCGTCGGGGGAAGGCTCTCCCCCGGCACGTGCGGGTCCGTTGCACCGCTGCGTAGATGGACGACGAGTAGCGGGCGTCCGGCCCGGCGTCCTCGGCGTACCGCGGTCGCGAAATCTTCGCGCCGCCTCAGCCGATGCTCGGTAGGCAGCACGACGTCATGACCTAGTTGCGCTTAGGCGGACAGGCTGGCGCGACCCTTGCTACGGCGGGACGCCAGGATGGCGCGGCCGGCACGGGTGCGCATACGCAGCCGGAAGCCGTGGGTCTTCGCGCGACGACGGTTGTTCGGCTGGAAGGTGCGCTTGCTCACTCGGGGGCTCCAGAAATGACTCGTGTGTTGGCGGGTATCGCCTGGCTGTCACCGTGCGCCCACGAGAAGCTCGGAGAAGCTCGCGTGTAGGCACCGAGTGCACCGCTTCACAATCACTGACCGTGATCTTTGCCCATCGGAGGCAGGCGGCAGCAGCCATCGACAACTCGACCTGGTTACGGTACGCGGGGCTACGCCATCCGGTCAAACCAGCCGTCAGGGAGAGACACTGTGCACAGCCTGTGGACAACAACTTGAACCGCACCCGTCGCCCTGACTACCGTGGCTGAACTCCGATTCGTTCCCTTCCCCCTGCCCCTCCCGATTTCCGTCCCGACCCGTCCCAAGAACCACACCTTCGTGGGACCTGTGAGAGAGCGTGCCCTGTGGCTGACGTACCTGCCGATCTTGCCGCAGTGTGGCCAAGGGTTCTGGAGCAGCTGCTGGGCGAAGGCCGGGGGCAGGGCGTCGAGGCGAAGGACGAGCACTGGATCCGACGGTGCCAGCCGCTCGCGCTCGTCGCCGACACCGCCCTCCTTGCCGTTCCGAACGAATTTGCGAAGGGCGTCCTGGAGGGCCGCCTCGCCCCAGTCGTCAGCGAGACGCTGAGCCGGGAGTGCGGGCGCCCGATCCGCATCGCCATCACGGTCGACGACTCCATGGGCGAGCCGCAGACCCCGCCCGCGCCGCCGGTCCAGCAACAGCAGCCGCGGTACGAGGACCAGCCCTCCCGCTACGAGGAGCAGCCGCCCCGCTACGAAGAGCCCGCGCCCCGGTACGAGGAGCCGGAGATGCCTTCCGCCTCCGGGCAGGGGCATGACACGTACGACGCGTACGGGCGCCACCCCGGGGACGAGCGCTCCGCGGGCCCGCGCCCGGACCAGATGCCGTCGGCCCGCCCGGCGTATCCGGACTACCAGCGCCCCGGCGCCTGGCCGCAGCAGCCGCAGGACGACTACGGCTGGCAGCAGCCGCGCCTCGGCTTCCCCGAGCGCGACCCGTACGCGAGCCCCGGGCAACAGCCTCAGCACGACTACCGCCCGCAGCCGCCGCAGGAGCGCCCGCCGTACGAGCAGCAGCGCTCCGAACGGCCGGGGCAGGACCGCCACGACCGCCACGACCGGCGGGAGCGGCACGAGCCGCCCCCCGGCGCGGGCTCCGGCGCAGGGCCGCGCGGGGGCCCAGGAGGCCCTGGAGGCCCCTCGGGCCCCGTCGGGCACGGCGGGACCCCCCTGCCCGCGTCGAGCGGCGCTCCCGGCCCCCTGGCCGCACAGCCGGCGCCCGCGACCGGCCCCGGTGAGCCCACCGCGCGCCTGAATCCGAAGTACCTCTTCGACACCTTCGTGATCGGGGCGTCGAACCGCTTCGCGCACGCGGCCGCGGTCGCCGTCGCCGAGGCCCCCGCGAAGGCGTACAACCCCCTGTTCATCTACGGGGAGTCGGGGCTCGGCAAGACGCACCTGCTGCACGCGATCGGGCACTACGCGCGCAGCCTCTACCCGGGCACGCGCGTGCGCTATGTGAGCTCCGAGGAGTTCACCAACGAGTTCATCAACTCCATCCGCGACGGCAAGGGCGACAGCTTCCGCAAGCGCTACCGCGAGATGGACATCCTGCTCGTCGACGACATCCAGTTCCTCGCGGACAAGGAGTCGACGCAGGAGGAGTTCTTCCACACGTTCAACACGCTGCACAACGCGAACAAGCAGATCGTGCTCTCCAGTGACCGGCCGCCCAAGCAGCTGGTGACCCTGGAGGACCGGCTGCGCAATCGCTTCGAGTGGGGCCTGATCACCGACGTCCAGCCGCCCGAGCTGGAGACGCGCATCGCGATCCTGCGGAAGAAGGCGGTCCAGGAGCAGCTCAACGCACCGCCGGAGGTCCTGGAGTTCATCGCGTCCCGCATCTCGCGGAACATCCGTGAGCTGGAGGGCGCGCTGATCCGCGTCACGGCTTTCGCGTCGCTCAATCGACAGCCTGTGGACCTGGGACTCACCGAGATCGTCCTGAAGGACCTGATCCCGGGCGGCGAGGACGCGGCTCCGGAGATCACGGCGACGGCCATCATGGCGGCCACCGCCGACTACTTCGGTCTGACGGTGGACGACCTGTGCGGATCGTCGCGCAGCCGGGTCCTGGTGACGGCCCGCCAGATCGCCATGTACCTGTGCCGCGAGCTGACCGACCTCTCCCTGCCGAAGATCGGCGCGCAGTTCGGCGGCCGCGACCACACGACGGTGATGCACGCCGACCGCAAGATCCGCGCGCTGATGGCCGAGCGCCGCTCGATCTACAACCAGGTCACCGAGCTCACCAACCGCATCAAGAACGGCTGACAGCAAGGGCCGTACGCCGCGCCAGGGCGCCCAGGAGCACGTCTCCGGGGCGCCCTTCGCGTTTTCCCGTGCCTACGTAGTCCGTGCCCTCGTAGTCCACGCCTCCGTAGTCCACGGCTACGCAGTCAGCGCCTACTCAGTGGCTCGACCCACAGCGCCTACGAGGGCCTGCGGTGAGGTCGCTCCACAGCGCCCCGACGCCCCTTCCGGGTTCCACCAGCGCCCTCCTGAGAGCCGCCGACGCCTGCGCGGAACCCCCTCCGGCCCCGCCCTCACAGCTGTGCACGGCCCCGATCGCCCCCGATATCCGCGACCTGTTCGTCATCTTCTGTTCGATTCATGGTCACCTCACCTGGGTTCTCCACAGATCAGCGGTCTTTTCGCCCTCCACACCCTGGGGACTGGGAAGTTGTCCCAACCGTGTCCACAGGGCACCCTGCTGAATGGTCATCAGGCCAGGTCAAGTGGTTGTGGATTCGTGGACGAAGACTGTCCACAGACTGTGGATGAAGATCTTGTCCACAGGGGGTGGGAAAAGTTGTCCACCGGCGGCCCACAGGCTGAGGCCTGTTGTGCACAGCTTCTCCCCAGCCCTGTCCACTGTTCGGCAACGCGACGCGCCCTCTCACCGGGTCGAGTGAAAGGCGTCACACAAAGGTGCCGGGTTGCCCTGTGGGGAAGCTGGGTAAAGCTGGGGACAGGGCTGGGGAGAAGTAGCCCTCTCCTGTGCATCGGGTGTGCAGAACTTTCGCCCGTCCACAGTTACCCCCGGTTGTCCACCGCCGTCGCCCACAGGGCCAGTGGACAAAAAACGGACGCTGACCTGCGCATACGCGGTTATCCACGGTTTCCACAGGCCCTACTACTACTCCCGACTAGAGAGAGTCAGATTTCCGCTTTGAAGTGGGGGCTGTGCACAACTCGCCGCTCGGCCCGCCACGACCTATCGGCACGACTTGACCCCGACGGGCACCAGCTGTCAGTGCGGTGCGTCAGACTGGTCCCCAGTGCCAGCAACAGCAGGAGGGCGGCTAAGTGAAGATCCGGGTGGAACGCGACGTACTCGCGGAGGCGGTGGCGTGGGCGGCACGCAGCCTCCCGGCTCGGCCGCCAGCGCCCGTCCTCGCGGGCCTGCTGCTGAAGGCCGAGGAGGGCGCCCTCTCCCTGTCCAGCTTCGACTACGAGGTCTCGGCCCGCGTCTCCGTGGACGCCGAGGTCGACGAGGAGGGCACGGTCCTCGTCTCCGGCCGCCTGCTCGCCGACATCTGCCGCGCCCTGCCGAACCGCCCGGTGGAGATCTCCACAGACGGTGTACGGGCGACGGTGGTCTGCGGCTCCTCCCGCTTCACCCTCCACACCCTGCCTGTGGAGGAGTACCCGGCGCTGCCGCAGATGCCGACCGCCACGGGCACCGTCCCCGGTGAGGTCTTCGCCTCGGCCGCCTCCCAGGTCGCCATTGCCGCGGGCCGCGACGACACCCTGCCCGTCCTCACCGGTGTCCGCATCGAGATCGAGGGCGACACGGTCACGCTGGCCTCCACCGACCGCTACCGCTTCGCGGTCCGCGAGTTCCTGTGGAAGCCGGAGAACCCGGAGACGTCCGCCGTCGCCCTGGTGCCCGCCAAGACGCTCCTGGACACCGCCAAGGCGCTCACGAGCGGCGACACGGTCACCCTGGCCCTGTCCGGCTCCGGCGCGGGCGAGGGCCTCATCGGCTTCGAGGGCGCGGGCCGCCGTACGACGACCCGCCTCCTGGAGGGCGACCTCCCGAAGTACCGCACGCTCTTCCCGACGGAGTTCAACTCGGTCGCCGTCATCGAGACCGCCCCCTTCGTGGAGGCCGTCAAGCGCGTCGCGCTCGTGGCCGAGCGGAACACCCCGGTGCGGCTCAGCTTCGAGCAGGGCGTGCTCATCCTGGAGGCCGGTTCCAGCGACGACGCACAGGCTGTGGAAAGGGTCGACGCCCAGCTCGAGGGCGACGACATCTCGATCGCCTTCAACCCGACGTTCCTGCTCGACGGCCTGAGCGCGATCGACTCCCCGGTCGCCCAGCTGTCGTTCACGACGTCGACGAAGCCCGCGCTCCTGAGCGGCAAGCCGGCCGTGGACGCCGAGGCGGACGAGGCGTACAAGTACCTGATCATGCCCGTACGTCTGAGCGGCTGAGCCCACAGGTGTGTGGCCGCGTCCGGGCGTAGGCTCGGACGCGGGTACGAACGTGCCGCGGGTACGCGGAGCCGCTCAGCGCAGAGCGGCCGTGACGTGCCCTCACGCCACATCGCTAGTTAGGAACGCACTGATGGAGCTCGGTCTCGTCGGCCTCGGCAAGATGGGCGGCAACATGCGCGAGCGCATTCGCCGCGCAGGCCACACCGTCATCGGATACGACCGCAATCCGGACCTCGCCGATGTCCACAGCCTCGAAGAGCTGGTGAGCAAGCTCAAGGGCCCGCGCGTGGTGTGGGTGATGGTCCCGGCCGGAGCCGCGACCCAGTCGACGATCGACGAGCTCGCCGAGCTGCTTTCGCCCGGCGACGTCGTCGTGGACGGCGGGAACTCCCGCTGGACGGACGACGAGAAGCACGCCGAGGAGCTCGCCGCCAAGGGCATCGGCTTCGTCGACTGCGGCGTCTCCGGCGGCGTCTGGGGCCTGCAGAACGGCTACGCGCTGATGTACGGCGGCGACAAGGAGAACGTCGCCAAGGTGCAGCCCATCTTCGACGCGCTCAAGCCGGAGGGCGACTTCGGCTCCGTGCACGCGGGCAAGGTCGGCGCCGGCCACTTCGCGAAGATGGTTCACAACGGCATCGAGTACGCGATGATGCAGGCCTATGCCGAGGGCTGGGAGCTGCTTGAGGCCGTGGACTCGGTCACGGATGTCCGTGAGGTCTTCCGGTCGTGGCAGGAGGGCACGGTGATCCGTTCCTGGCTGCTCGACCTGGCGGTCAACGCGCTGGACGACGACGAGCACCTGGACAAGCTGCGCGGCTTCGCGGCCGACTCCGGCGAGGGCCGGTGGACGGTCGAGGCGGCGATCGACAACGCGGTGCCGCTGCCCGCGATCACGGCGTCCCTGTTCGCGCGCTTCGCCTCGCGGCAGGACGACTCACCGCAGATGAAGATGATCGCGGCGCTGCGCAACCAGTTCGGCGGCCACGCCGTCGAGTCCAAGAGCGAGCACTGATCCACAGCCCGCGCGGCCCGTTGTCCACAGTCTGTGTGGACCGCGGCGGGCCGTGGCGGGCGGGCCGCCGGCACCCAGGCCACGGCGGCCCCTAGCCACAGCAGGAAAGCCGGGGGAGGTCGGCGCCACACCATGCACGTCACGCACCTGTCCCTCGCCGACTTCCGCTCGTACGCCCGGGTCGAGGTTCCGCTCGACCCGGGCGTCACCGCGTTCGTGGGGCCGAACGGCCAGGGCAAGACCAACCTCGTCGAGGCCGTCGGCTATCTGGCGACGCTCGGCAGCCACCGGGTCTCCTCGGACGCGCCCCTGGTGCGCATGGGCGCCGACCGGGCCGTCATCCGGGCCGCCGTCCGGCAGGGCGAGCGCCAGCAGCTCATCGAGCTCGAACTGAACCCGGGCAAGGCGAACCGCGCCCGCATCAACCGGTCCTCGCAGGTCAGGCCCCGTGACGTCCTGGGCATCGTGCGCACGGTCCTGTTCGCCCCCGAGGACCTGGCCCTGATCAAGGGTGACCCCGGAGAGCGGCGGCGCTTCCTCGACGAGCTGATCACCGCCCGCTCCCCGCGCATGGCGGCGGTCCGCTCCGACTACGACCGCGTCCTGAAGCAGCGCAACACGCTCCTGAAGTCCGCCGCCCTCGCCCGGCGCCACGGCGGCCGCTCCATGGACCTGTCGACCCTCGACGTCTGGGACCAGCACCTCGCCCGGGCGGGCGCCGAACTGCTCGCCCAGCGCCTCGACCTCATCGCCGCGCTCCAGCCGCTCGCCGACAAGGCGTACGAACAGCTGGCCCCCGGCGGCGGCCCGCTCGGCCTCGACTACAAGCCCTCCTCGCCCGGAATCGTCAGCCACGCGCGCGAGGAGCTCTACGAGCAGTTGATCGCCGCTCTGGAAGAGGCCCGCAAGCAGGAGATCGAGCGGGGCGTCACTCTCGTAGGACCCCACAGGGACGACCTACTACTCAAACTTGGCCAGCTGCCCGCGAAGGGCTACGCCTCCCATGGAGAGTCGTGGTCGTACGCGCTCGCGCTGCGCCTCGCCTCGTACGACCTGCTCCGGGCCGAGGGCAATGAGCCGGTGCTCGTCCTCGACGACGTCTTCGCCGAGCTGGACGCGCGCCGCCGGGAGCGGCTCGCGGAACTGGTGGCCCCCGGGGAGCAGGTCCTGGTCACGGCGGCCGTGGACGACGACGTACCGGCTGTGCTGACCGGAGCGCGGTACGCCGTGTCCGGGGGCGAGGTGGAGCGCGTATGACCGAGCCCGGCAAGCCGTCGGAGTCCCGCAAGCCGTCCGACGCGGCCCGCCCCGCGGAGCCCGCCGAGGCCGGGGCGTCCCGGCCCGCGCCGCCGGAGCCCTCCGGTGTCGACCTCGCCCGCGTCGCCCTGCGCGCCGCCAAGGAGCAGGCACGCGCGCGTGGGGACGCGACCCGCCAGAAGAAGCAGGCCCGGCGCGGCGGCCTGCGCTCGGGCGCGCGCTCCGACGGGCGCGATCCGCTGCCGCTCGGCTCCGCGATCAACCGTCTGATCACCGAGCGCGGCTGGGAGACCCCGGCGGCCGTCGGCGGCGTGATGGGCCGCTGGCCCGAGATCGTCGGCGAGGACCTCGCCAAGCACTGCGTACCGCAGCGGTACGACGAGAACGAGCGCGTCCTGACCGTGCAGTGCGACTCCACGGCCTGGGCGACGAACCTGCGGCTGCTCGCTCCGCAGCTGGTCGCGCGCCTGAACGAGGACCTGGGGCAGGGCACCGTACGCCTCATCAAGGTCCTCGGACCCGGTGGCCCCGCACGCCGCTTCGGACCCTTGCGGGCGCCCGGCAGCACGGGTCCCGGCGACACCTACGGATGACGAGATCCGGTCGGTAGCTGGGGGTTGACTGCCCGAAGCGCTGAGTGCCGCTGTGAGCCTCTTAGGGCCCGGGGGCGCATATGGGGAGTCGGCTGATGCCGGTTCAGGGCGGCACATGCGGACTCAGGTACCGGCAAACCCCCATCACTGTCGGCGCTACCGGTAGACTGGAAGCTAATCCCGCCCCAGTCGTGGGGAGCAGCGGGAGAAGCTGAGCAAGAGCTGAACCAGGCTTACCAACGCAACACGCCGCAGCCGCTCCGGCCAGCGCCGGGAGCTTGGCTTTGTGCTGTGCCAGAAAGGGCGCTTCGTGGCCGATTCCGGCAACCCCAACGAGAACATCCCGTCCACTGCCGCCGGCGACGGCGCCGTACCCCCCGAGGCCATCGAGGCCTCCGGCGAGGGCACGGCCTCGTACGACGCCAGCGCCATCACCGTCCTCGAGGGTCTGGACGCGGTCCGCAAGCGGCCCGGCATGTACATCGGCTCGACCGGCGAGCGTGGTCTGCACCACCTCGTGCAGGAAGTCGTCGACAACTCCGTCGACGAGGCCCTCGCCGGGCACGCCGACACCATCGACGTCACGATCCTCGCCGACGGCGGCGTGCGCGTGATCGACAACGGCCGCGGCATCCCGGTGGGCATCCACCCGGTCGAGAAGAAGCCGGCCGTCGAGGTCGTGCTCACGGTGCTGCACGCGGGCGGCAAGTTCGGCGGCGGCGGGTACGCCGTCTCCGGCGGTCTGCACGGTGTGGGTGTGTCCGTGGTGAACGCGCTCTCCACGAAGCTCTCCGTCGAGATCAAGACCGACGGCTACCGCTGGACGCAGGACTACAAGGGCGGTGCCCCGACGGCGCCGCTGGAGCGGCACGAGGCCACTGAGGAGACCGGCACGTCCGTCACCTTCTGGGCCGACGCCGACATCTTCGAGACGACCGTCTACTCCTTCGAGACGCTCGCGCGGCGCTTCCAGGAGATGGCCTTCCTCAACAAGGGCCTGACGATCAAGCTCACCGACGAGCGCGAGTCGGCCAAGGCCACGGCGGGCGCCGACTCCGCCGAGGCCAGCGACGACACCGTCGAAGAGGTCCGCACGGTCACGTACCACTACGAAGGCGGCATCGTCGACTTCGTGAAGTACCTCAACTCCCGCAAGGGCGAGGTCGTCCACCCCACCGTCATCGACGTCGAGGCCGAGGACAAGGAGCGCCTGCTCTCGGTCGAGATCGCCATGCAGTGGAACTCGCAGTACAGCGAGGGCGTGTACTCCTTCGCGAACACCATCCACACGCACGAGGGCGGCACCCACGAAGAGGGCTTCCGCGCCGCGCTGACCGGTCTGGTGAACCGTTACGCGCGCGACAAGAAGCTGCTCCGCGAGAAGGACGACAACCTCACGGGTGAGGACATCCGCGAGGGTCTGACCGCGATCATCTCGGTGAAGCTGGGCGAGCCCCAGTTCGAGGGCCAGACCAAGACGAAGCTCGGCAACACCGAGGCGAAGACGTTCGTCCAGAAGGTCGTGCACGAGCACCTCACGGACTGGTTCGACCGCAACCCGAACGAGGCCGCGGACATCATCCGCAAGGGCATCCAGGCCGCCACCGCGCGCGTGGCCGCCCGCAAGGCGCGTGACCTCACCCGCCGCAAGGGCCTCCTGGAGACCGCGTCCCTGCCGGGCAAGCTCTCCGACTGCCAGTCGAACGACCCGACGAAGTGCGAGATCTTCATCGTCGAGGGTGACTCCGCCGGCGGCTCGGCCAAGTCCGGCCGCGACCCGGAGTACCAGGCGATCCTGCCCATCCGAGGCAAGATCCTCAACGTCGAGAAGGCCCGCGTCGACAAGATCCTCCAGAACCAGGAGATCCAGGCGCTGATCTCGGCCTTCGGCACCGGAGTCCACGAGGACTTCGACATTGAGAAGCTCCGCTATCACAAGATCATCCTGATGGCGGACGCCGACGTCGACGGCCAGCACATCAACACCCTGCTGCTGACGTTCCTGTTCCGCTTCATGCGTCCGCTGGTCGAGGCGGGCCACGTCTTCCTGTCCCGCCCGCCGCTTTACAAGATCAAGTGGGGCAAGGACGACTTCGAGTACGCGTACTCGGACCGCGAGCGCGACGCGCTGATCGAGCTCGGCCGGCAGAACGGCAAGCGGATCCGCGACGACTCGGTCCAGCGCTTCAAGGGTCTCGGCGAGATGAACGCCGAGGAGCTGCGCATCACCACGATGGACATCGAGCACCGCGTGCTCGGCCAGGTCACGCTCGACGACGCCGCCCAGGCCGACGACCTCTTCTCGGTCCTCATGGGCGAGGACGTCGAGGCGCGCCGCTCGTTCATCCAGCGCAACGCCAAGGACGTCCGCTTCCTCGACATCTGAGCCGGTCAGGCACCCCGACGGCTGCTGACTGACGTACGAAAGGATCTTGACCGGCCATGGCCGACGAGAACAACCCCACCCCTGCCGAGGACGGCGAAGGCCAGACGGTGCGCATCGAGCCCGTCGGGCTCGAGACCGAGATGCAGCGCTCGTATCTCGACTACGCGATGTCCGTCATCGTGTCCCGCGCGCTGCCGGACGTCCGCGACGGTCTCAAGCCCGTGCACCGCCGCGTCCTGTACGCGATGTACGACGGCGGGTACCGCCCCGAGAAGGGCTTCTACAAGTGCGCCCGCGTCGTCGGCGACGTCATGGGCAACTACCACCCGCACGGCGACTCCTCGATCTACGACGCGCTCGTCCGCCTCGCGCAGCCGTGGTCGATGCGCATGCCCCTGGTGGACTCGAACGGAAACTTCGGCTCTCCGGGCAACGACCCCGCGGCCGCCATGCGCTACACCGAGTGCAAGATGGCGCCGCTGTCCATGGAGATGGTCCGGGACATCGACGAGGACACCGTCGACTTCACGGACAACTACGACGGCCGCTCCCAGGAGCCCACCGTCCTGCCGTCCCGCTTCCCGAACCTGCTGATCAACGGCTCGGCGGGCATCGCGGTCGGCATGGCCACCAACATCCCGCCGCACAACCTCCGCGAGGTCGCGGCGGGCGCGCAGTGGGCCCTGGAGCACCCGGAGGCCTCGCACGAGGAACTGCTCGACGCCCTGATCGAGCGCATCAAGGGCCCCGATTTCCCGACCGGCGCCCTCGTGGTGGGCCGCAAGGGCATCGAGGAGGCGTACCGCACGGGCCGCGGCTCCATCACGATGCGCGCGGTGGTCGAGGTCGAGGAGATCCACAACCGCCAGTGCCTGGTGGTCACGGAGCTCCCCTACCAGGTGAACCCGGACAACCTCGCGCAGAAGATCGCCGACCTGGTGAAGGACGGCAAGGTCGGCGGCATCGCCGACGTCCGCGACGAGACGTCGTCCCGCACGGGCCAGCGCCTGGTCATCGTCCTCAAGCGGGACGCGGTCGCCAAGGTCGTCCTGAACAACCTCTACAAGCACACGGACCTGCAGACGAACTTCGGCGCCAACATGCTGGCGCTCGTCGACGGCGTGCCGCGGACCCTGTCCCTGGATGCGTTCATCCGCCACTGGGTGACGCACCAGATCGAGGTCATCGTCCGGCGCACGAAGTTCCGGCTGCGCAAGGCCGAGGAGCGCGCCCACATCCTGCGCGGCCTCCTCAAGGCCCTGGACGCCATCGACGAGGTCATCGCGCTCATCCGGCGCAGCGACACCGTCGAGGTCGCGCGCGAGGGCCTGATGGGCCTCCTGGAGATCGACGAGATCCAGGCCAACGCCATCCTGGAGATGCAGCTCCGCCGCCTCGCCGCCCTGGAGCGCCAGAAGATCGTCGCGGAGCACGACGAGCTCCAGCAGAAGATCAACGAGTACAACGCGATCCTCGCCTCGCCCGCCAAGCAGCGCGCCATCGTCAGCGAGGAACTCGCGGCGATCGTCGACAAGTTCGGTGAGGACCGCCGCTCCGCCCTGGTGCCGTTCGACGGTGACATGTCCATCGAGGACCTGATCGCCGAGGAGGACATCGTCGTCACGATCACCCGTGGCGGCTACATCAAGCGGACCAAGACGGAGGACTACCGCTCGCAGAAGCGCGGCGGCAAGGGCGTCCGCGGCACGAAGCTGAAGCAGGACGACATCGTCGACCACTTCTTCGTGTCGACGACGCACCACTGGCTGCTGTTCTTCACCAACAAGGGCCGTGTCTACCGCGCGAAGGCGTACGAGCTCCCGGACGCCGGGCGGGACGCGCGCGGTCAGCACGTGGCGAACCTGCTCGCCTTCCAGCCGGACGAGGCGATCGCCGAGATCCTCGCGATCCGTGACTACGACGCGGCGCCCTACCTGGTCCTCGCCACCAAGGGCGGTCTGGTCAAGAAGACGCCTCTGAAGGATTACGATTCGCCCCGCTCCGGCGGTGTCATCGCCATCAACCTGCGCGAGACGGACGACGGTTCGGACGACGAGCTGATCGGCGCGGAGCTGGTGTCCGCCGAGGACGATCTGCTTCTGATCAGCAAGAAGGCGCAGTCGATCCGGTTCACCGCTACGGATGACGCGCTGCGCCCGATGGGCCGCGCGACCTCCGGCGTCAAGGGCATGAGCTTCCGCGACAGCGATCAGCTGCTCTCGATGAATGTGGTCCGGCCCGGTACGTTCGTCTTCACCGCCACCGATGGTGGGTACGCGAAGCGGACCGCCGTCGACGAGTACCGCGTCCAGGGCCGCGGTGGTCTCGGCATCAAGGCCGCCAAGATCGTCGAGGACCGCGGTGAGCTGGTCGGCGCACTGGTGGTCGAGGAGACCGACGAGATCCTCGCCATCACCCTCTCCGGCGGTGTGATTCGCACGCGAGTCAACGAGGTCAGGGAGACGGGCCGTGACACCATGGGCGTCCAACTGATCAACCTGGGCAAGCGCGATGCCGTCGTCGGCATCGCTCGCAACGCCGAGGCCGGGCGCGAGGCCGAGGAAGTCGACGGTGTCGACGAATCGACTGACGGCACTCCGGCCGTCAGTACGGACGAGGGCACACCGTCCCCGGCCGAGTAGCGCGAGGAGTGAGTCATCGTGAGTGGAGCCACGGGCGCCGGAGCGGCTGGATCGCGTGGAACCGGCACGGACGGTGCCCGTGGCTCCGCCACTGATGACGACTCCCACGAGTCTCATGGATCCCAGGGGGGGACTGTGACAGACACCCGAGGTCGAGGCGCGCAGACGTCCGAGACCGAGGCCCCCGCCAAGAGCGGGGCCGCCAAGGCGGCCAAGGCCGCCAAGGGCGGAACCGGCAAGAAGGGCGCCTCCGCGGGGGGCGGAGCCAGCGCCCTGCCCGGTGAGCGCCCGCCCCAGCAGCAGGGCTCCCAGCCGTACCACCCGCCGCAGGCCT
This sequence comes from Streptomyces spectabilis, assembly GCF_008704795.1. Classification (NCBI taxonomy): domain Bacteria; kingdom Bacillati; phylum Actinomycetota; class Actinomycetes; order Kitasatosporales; family Streptomycetaceae; genus Streptomyces; species Streptomyces spectabilis. The sequence continues at coordinate 4,974,505 of NZ_CP023690.1, forward strand.
ATCAGGCGGCTCCGGCCGGTGCGGTCCGCCGTCCCCGCACGGGGGCGCGCACCACCCCGCGCACGCGCAAGGCGAGGCTGCGGGTGTCCAAGACCGACCCCTGGTCGGTGATGAAGGTCAGCTTCCTGCTGTCCATCGCTCTCGGCATCTGCACGATCGTCGCGGCCGCGGTGCTGTGGATGGTCATGGACGCCATGGGCGTCTTCTCGACGGTCGGCGGCACGATCTCCGAGGCCACGGGGTCGAACGAGTCCAACGGCTTCGACCTCCAGGCCTTCCTTTCGCTGCCGCGCGTGCTGATCTTCACCTCGATCATCGCGGTCATCGACGTGGTCCTCGCCACGGCCCTCGCGACGCTCGGCGCGTTCATCTACAACCTCTCGGCGGGCTTCGTCGGCGGTGTGGAACTGACGCTGGCCGAGGACGAGTAACCGCCGTTCTTCCGGCCCGTCCGGCCGTTTCGGCTCTCCGTCATCCTCTCGCCGAGCTTTCGTGCGTCTCCTGTGCTTCGGTACGCCGTTGGGGTCCTTAGGTATCGGGGTCCTTGGGTAAAGGGGCCCCGGCAATGCGCTGGGCGGCTCGGGTGAGGCCTCAGAGGCGCCGGTCAGGCGGTCGGCCGGCTGGTGAGGGGCTGCGGTGACGGGCCCGCACCGCTGACAACGGCGAGGTCACCGGTCCACGGGACATCGATTTTGGGACTGGCCCCCACGTGCGCTAATCTTCAGAGGTCAGCGCGCGGGGCAGACCCGCAGAGCGCGGCGGGGCTATAGCTCAGTTGGTTAGAGCGCATCCCTGATAAGGATGAGGCCACAGGTTCAAATCCTGTTAGCCCCACAAGCAAGAAGACCCCCAGCCGGTACAGGCTGGGGGTCTTCTGCGTGTGTGACGTCCACCGCTCCGGGGTTACGGCTCCGCGGCGAGGCTCGCGCTCGTGAGGGTCGCCGAGTCGTCGTCCGCGGCTTCCGTGTCCGTCGTGGGGAGATGGCGGCAGCTCGGCGTCGAACCGTGGGCCTCGGCGCGGATGCGTTGCTTCATCGTGGGCGGCAAGGACCGTTCGTACGCCATCGCCCAGGCGGCGAGCACGTGCGCCTGGGCGCTCGTCGTGCTCTTGCACGTCGTCGTGGCGTCCTGTACCGGCGTGGCCGCGGTCGCCGCGGAGGCGAAGCCGAGTGCGGCGAACAGGGCGAGGACGGCGGAGACGAGCGCGGTCCACAGCTTCATGGCCTTGGTGGCGGGCATGACCCCTCACTTTCAGGTTGGGCGATTTGCGTACTTTCCTCATGATGTGTATGCGGGGCCGACAGTGGGGGACCGACGCTCGCATGGCGTCGATCTTCAGATGAACACCACCCAGATGGGTGCAGGAGCCCCGAGAAAGCGGGGAAGCGGGGCAAGCGCGGCGAACCCCGTCGCGAGCCCCGCCGAGAACGGAGCGTAGGCGGAGGGATTCGGTCCGCATCTACTGCGGTGTTCCTGAGGGGAGTTGAGGCCGATCCAGGTCACCGATCGGTATCGGTCGGTGTGTATAGTCGGGCGCCAGAAGTCCCCTACGTCAAGGAAAGACGAGGTCGCGCGGTGAAGAAGCTTCTCCTGGTCGCACTGGCCGCCATCGGCGGGCTCCTCGTGTACCGCCAGATCCAGGCGGATCGCGCCGAGCAGGATCTGTGGACGGAGGCGACTGACTCCGTGCCCACGGGTTCGTGAGTATCGACAGCAGTCTCGTCACAGGGCCCCGATCGCTAGAGCGATCGGGGCCCTGTGCTGTGCGAAGGGGCTTTTGCCCCGCTTCTCCCGGGCTGGGTGCCTGACGTCCTCCGGTCCGTCCGTGTGGGGTGTCCTGGGGCGGGCGTACGGGGCGTGTGCGGGGCGTACGGGGTGTCCCGGTGCGTCCTGGTGTGTGCGCAGGGGTGACGTCCCGGCCGGGGGGCGTGATCTCCGGGTCCGCGGGTGTGTGACGTCTGGGTCCGTGGGTGTGTGTCGCCCGGAGACGTGGGCGGGCGGGCCCCTCGATTCACTTACGCAATTTCATTGCTTGCTTGGGCAAATCAATGGAGGGTGAGGTGGAGAGCGGCGTGACGCGGCACCGGGCGGGCCGTCGGACGGTGGCGGGCGCGGGAGCCGCGCTCCTGGGCGCGGTGTGGTGCGCGACCGCGCTCCCCGGAACCGGCCACGCGGCCGAGACACCCCAGCCCTACGCCTTCGCCGACGACGTACGTACCGTCGTGGGTACGCCGAGCAGCACCGGGAGCCGCGCGCTCACGCCGGGATCGACGTACAGGAGCTCCATCAAGCACCCCGGCGTCGGAGGCACGACCCAGCTCTACTACCGGCTGGAACTGGGCGCCAAGGACAACGTCTACGTCTCCGCCACCGCGCTCCCCGGCCTCGGCAGCGACGTCGGCTTCGCGGACGGCATCCAGGTGTCCGTCGAGGACGCGAACGGCTTCGACTGCGACTCGGGCTCCGCGCGCTTCGGCGCCTCGCGCAGCCCCCGCCCCCTCACCGCGTCGGCCCTGCGTGCCGCCGGGCCGGAGGAGAGCCGCTGCGCCGCGGCGGGCACCTATTACGTGGTCGTCGAGCGAACCGCCTCCTCCAGGTCGTCGATGTCGTCCGCGACAGACAAACCGTCCACTCCGGAGAGCTGGGATCTGGAGCTGCACGTCACGTCGGAGCCCGGGCTCGCCAGGCGGAGCGCTACGACACCGCCCCCGACGGAGGACTCCGGCACGCCCTCGCCGCCCGCGGGCCCGGTACGTCCACGCGCGGGAGGCAGCAGCTTCAGCACCGCCAAGGCCCTGGACCAGGGCGTCTGGGGCGACCGGGTCGAGCCGGGGCGCACGCGCTACTACCGCGTGCCGGTGGACTGGGGGCAACGGCTCTCCGCGACGATCGAGGTCGGCGGGGGGCGGGGCGGGGGGATTCCCGGTGGGATCGGGGGTTCATCCGGTTCTTCTGGCGGGTCCGACGGCTCCGGCAGGTCCAGCGGGGCCGGGGCGGGCGGTGGCTCCGGAGGCCGTGAGTACGTCACGTCCGCGCTGGTCGTGTCCGTGTTCAACCCCGCGCGCGGGCCGGTCGACGACATGGACACCGCGTACGACGGCCGCCAGAAGTCGACCGCGCTGCCACCGCTGCCGCCCGTCGCCTACGAGAACCGCTACGCGCCCATCGACCGGCTCGCGGGCGTGCGCTTCGCCGGGTGGTACTACCTGGCGGTCTCCCTCGACCCGGATGTCGGCGCGCTGTTCGGTGAGGGCGGGGTCGGGCTCACCCTGCGTGTGGGCGTCTCCGGGCAGCGGCGTACGGGGCCCGCGTACGCGGGGGCGGCACGGCCCGCTGACGCGTTCGGCGTGACGGAGCGGGACGAGGCCGCGGCGCGGGGCGGCGCCGGAGGGGACGACGCCTCCGACGGGCCTGGTGCGCGTGGCGCGGGCCGTGGTGGCTCGGCGGCCGCGGGCGCAAACGGCGACGAGGCCATGAAGGTGCTGGCCGCCGCGGGCATCGGCACGGGCACGGTCCTGGTGGCCGTGCTGGGGGTGTGGACGCTGGTGGGGCGGAGACGGGCGGCGGGGCGCCGGGCTTCGGTCTGAGGGGGCGACTTGGGCCGCGAGGAGCCGTGGGCCGCGCCTTAGACGGGCCTCAGACGCGGGTCGGATGCAGCTCAGATGCACGTCAGATGCGGCTGAGGGCCCAGAATCCCACCGCGAAGCAGGCCAGCGCGGCGAGCAGCATCGGCAGCGCCACCTTCGCGGGCGGTCCGGTGCGTGGAGGGCGGGCCGCGTGGGAGCGGGGGGCGCGGGGACGCGAGGGCTTCCCAGTCCGCGATGCCTCCGCCTCGGCCTCTGCCTCCTGCGGCCGCGGCAGGGCCTCAACCTGCGCGAGCGATCCCGGAATTGGGGAACTCGGGGTGGGAACCTGCGCCGGGTGAGCGGTGTATGGAGAAGTAGGAGCGTATGCGTAGGCGCGCTGCACCGAGGAGCCCGCGACCGGTGAGAGGTCGCCCTCCGCCGGTGCGGTCTGACGGGGGGATGGGGATGCGGCGTGGGCGGGTTCGGAGTGGAGCGGGTGGAGTGGGTGTGGCGGATGCGGCGGGTGGATCGGATGGAGTGGGGGAAGCGGGGTGTGCGCAGGCGGGACGTGGGCGTGTGCGGCCGGGCCCGACGGCTCCTGAGCCGGTGGCGGGAGAGGCGTCGGTGCAGGGGGAGTGGGCGGCTGCGCGGGCTGTGGGGGCGCCTGTGCCGGCGGGGGCAGATGGAAGCTGCCGGTTTCCGACATCGGGGGGTGTGGCGGCAGCGACGGCGGCATGACGGGACGCTGCGGTACGGAGGGAGTGGACGGCTCCGTCACGGGGCGCTGCGGCAGAGAGGGGCGCCCCGCGGACGGTTGGCCTCCGGTTGGCTGGCCGACGGTTGGCTGGCCCACGGACGGTTGGCCGACGACCGGTTGGCCCGCCGGGGGCGGCGGAGTGTGCGACTGGGACACGGGCGGCTGAGCAGCGGGCAGACGGGCAGAGGACTGCTGGGACGCGGGCAGTTGGGGTGGCGGTGGCTGGCGCGGTGGTGGCTTCGGCGGGCGGGCGAGAGGCCCGTCGGGCCCGAACCCCTCGGGCAGCGGCCCGAGTTGGTCGAAGATCTCGACGAGCTCGTCGTCGGGTCCGAGCTCCGGCAGCATCTCGGTGGCGGAGGCCAGCGCCTTGCGCGCCCCCGTGGCGGTGCGGAAGCGCGCCTGCGGATCGGGTTGCAGGAGTGTCGCGATGACCTGCCACAGCGGCTCGGGCACGCCCCGGGGAGCGCCCGGGGTGCCGTGGGCCGCGAAGTGCTCGATGAGGGCCTTGGAGTCCGGCTTGGCACCTTGCAGCAGATAGAGGGCGACGAGTCCGACGGCGAAGAGGTCGGCGGTGAAGTCCGGTTCGGCGCCCAGCATTTGCTCGGGAGCGAAGTATCCGGGCGTGCCCACCACATAGTCCGTCTCGGTCAGCCGTGGCTCGCCCTTGCGCATCGAGATGCCGAAGTCGGACAGGCGCAGGTGGGGGCGCCCCGTGCCGGTGGCGTCGAGGAGTATGTTGGCGGGCTTGATGTCGCGGTGGACGACGCCTTCCGCGTGCACGGCCGCGAGACCGGCGAGGAGCTGGTCGAGGAGGGTGCAGCAGAAGCGGGGCGCCAGCGCTCCATAGTCGCCGATGACATGGGCGAGCGAGCCGCCGGTGACCAGGTCCATGGTGAACAGGACCTGGTCGTCGTCGGCGGCCCAGCTGGCCGGGGCGAGCACATGAGGATGGTCGATCCTCAGCGCCTGCTCCCGTACGAAGCGGAGCAGCGTATGGGCGTTCCTCTGCTGCAGGACCTTGGCGGCCACATACCGGCGCCGCCGCTGGTCCCAGGCACGCCATACGGCGCCTACTCCCCCGCGGCCGATCGGGTCGACGAGTTCGTACCGGCCGGCGAAGACCTCACCCATGGTCGTGCCCCGCTCCCCTTCCGGGCCGCCCGGCAGCGGCCCGGCCGACGGCTCAGCTCTGGTGCGCCTCGTAGTGGGCGACGGCGTCCGCGGTGCGGCCCGCCCCGTACACCCGGAGGAACTCTGCCAGTTCCGGGTGGGTCGGGGCGAGGGAGTCGGCGGCATCGATGATGTCGCCCGCCGCCGCGACGGAGCGCAGCAGCGACTGGATCTCGCGCACCACGCGCTTCACGGTGGGTGCGCCCGAACTCGACGTGGTCTGGGTGGTGTTGGTCAGTACGGAACCCCCCTGGGACTTCTTGATCTCGTCCATGCGGTCGGTTGCCTCGGCGGCGCTCACGCTGCCGTCCGCGACCTGCCCCGACAGCTCCTGCAGCAGCTGGACGCGCTGGACCACGGCCGGATTGCCGATCTTGGCGCGCTGGCCGCTCATGAGCTGGGACAGCATGGGCGCGGACAGGCCGAGCACCCCGGCCAGCCGTGCCTGGTTCAGGCCCAGGTCGTCGATGAGGCGACGGAAGAGTGCCCCCAGCGGCTCCCCGTACCAATTCCGCTGGAGTTCCCGTGCTCTTGCGGTCGATTCTTGCTGTGCAGCGTCCATGTTGCGTCTCCCCATCGCTTCCCCATTGGACTGCGGTTCGCTGCCGCGAACCACGTCGAGCATCTTACGGAGAGTGGTCGCGCACGGGGACCCCCAATCCTTTTGCGAGATCCCCCGGGGGACCCGGTACTCTGGTCTGCGACGCTCACCCGGTCGGGATCTTCACGTACCGGTGTCGTTGTCCGGGGCCTTAGCTCAGTTGGTAGAGCGCTGTCTTTGCATGGCAGATGTCAGGGGTTCGACTCCCCTAGGCTCCACTTCTTATGACCCCTCCGACCTGCGGAAACGCGGTTGGAGGGGTCTTTTTCATGCTGGTTTGCACGGGATGGGCGCGCCCTGCTGCTACCTCGTGGGATCGAGGGCGTCGGGGGGCAGGTGGCGGGCGAGGAGGGCGTGAGCGAGGTCGGACAGGGAGTGGTCGTGGGCGGCGGCGTGGGCACGCAGGCGGAGGAGGGCCTGGCCCATGGGGATGCCGAGTGCGTTGGCGAGGAAGCCGGTGGCCTGGTGGATTTCGGCGCGGTGCAGCCGCAGGCCGGTGGCCGGTCCGGTGCTGTCGGCCGGGGTGGCGAGTTCGGTGTACAGCAGGTACAGCAGGGCGCGGCCCAGACGGTCGAGGCCGCGGAGCTGGGCGCGGGCGAGGGGGCCGGGGGCGGTGCGGTAGCCGGTGAGGACGCCGACGGTGGCGGCGCCCAGGCGCAGGGGCGTGGCGATGAGGAAGCGGACCGGGGTGCTCGCGGCGGCGGGCAGGAAGAGGGGCCAGCGGGCCGGGTCGGCGGTGGACAGGTCGAGTTCGGTCAGGGGGTGGCCTTGCCGTGCGGCTTCCGGGGTGGGGCCGTCGCCGAGGGTGTACTGCAGGTTGTCCAGCTCGGGGCCCAAGCCGGTGGCCGGGTCGCACCACAGGAGTTCGAGGTGGCCGTCGTGGGCGAGCATGTTCAGGGTGAGGGCGTCCAGGCCGAGCAGGCGGGCGGCGCCGGAAGGCACGGCGGTGCCGGGACCGTGCCGGTTGCGGGCGGCCAGGTGCGCCCGGGCCAGGAACGCGCTCAGGCCGTCGGTGGGTGGCGGGGCGTCGCCGTGGGCGGCGTCCCGGTCCTCGCGGGGCATGTCAGACCACCGTGTCGAGTTCGGCGGGGATGACTCCTTGCGTGACCTGGGCGGCCAGTTCGGTGAGCCGCTGCTGCCGGGAGCGGGCGTGGGCGCGCAGTCGGGTGAACGCCTCTTCCACGTCGACTCCCAGGCGGTACGCGAGGACGCCTTTTGCCTGTTCGATCACGATGCGGGACTCCAGGGCCGTCTCCAGCTGACAGCTGATCTCGTCCTTGGCCAGTACGGTCTGCCGGTGTTGCAGGCAGCTCCCCGTGGCATCGGCGAGTAACTGGGCCAGGCACAGGTCCTCGCGCGTCGGCACGCGGTCGGCGCTGAGCAGGTTGAGGGCGCCGAGCGGGTGCTGGGCGGCGCGCAGCGGTACGGCGGCGACGCAGGTGATGCCGGCGCCCAGCGCGCGTGGGGTGAAGCGGGGCCAGCGCTGACAGCTGGGATAGTCGGCGCGCAGCAGGACCGGGGCCAGGGCGGTGCCGACGCGGGTGCTGTCCACGCAGGGGCCCTCATCCAGTTCGAGCTGGTCCTCCTCCAGGCGGCGGCACGTTTCGTCGGAGGCGGTGACGTAGTCGACCTGCCCGGTCTCGTCGAGGAGGGTGACCCCGGCCGAGCGCACACCCAGGAGGCTGACCGTGTGCATGGTCAGATCGTGCAGCAGTTCCAGTACGTCGAATCCGTCAGCGCGGGAGGCCAGGTCGAGCACGGCCTGGGCGGCGAGGACGTCATGTCGTAGGACAGACACCGGGGAAGTCCGTTCCGTCGCCTCCCGGACATGCGGCAGCGAACGGGGCCGGGCCCGCGGGAGAACGCACTGAGAGGCGCGCCGAAGTAGGGCCGGCTACAGGGAGCCGTGTGGTGCCCGCTGACGGAAGGTTCCGGCTGTCGCCTCGATTCGTGTCCGCCCGCCCGAGTCGTCGCTGTGGCCAGTTCCCTCTCGCCTGGACGACTCACGGTACGCAGTCGAGCCTAGACCTCCCCGGGGCGGCAGGGAGCTGTCCGCGGAGCCGTGAATTCAGCTGTTCTGCGCACCGGCTGCGGGCAGGGCGCTCCAACCCGCGCTCCGGGTAGAGCCTCAGGGCCGGGCCGGGGCGGGGCGCGCCGCGAGCCAGATGCCCGTGGCGATCGTGCAGGCCAGGGCGATGCCCGCCAGGGGGACGGCCCAGTGACCGGCGAAGCTGCTGGCCAGGACCAGGACGGCGCCCACGGGCAGGACGGCGTGCTGGGCGGTGCCGCGCTTGAAGTGGCGGGCGTGCACGGCCCAGGTCGTGATCATGAACACGGCCGTGGGCACGGTGACGGCGAGGGACGCCGCGAGCGTCGAGATGTGGGCGTGGTGGGTGGCCTGCTCGACGGCCACCTCGATGCCCGCGCCGATCGCGGCGGCCGAGCCGAAGATCAGGTAGTGGCTGTAGGCCCAGAGGAACGGGTGCTGGTGGGTGGCCAGGTACTCGTGGATGGGCACGGCGAAGTAGATCCAGAACGCGGCGAAGACGATGAGCAGCCCGCCGGCCGCGATCGGAAGGAGTTCGTCCAGGGCGGCGGAGTCGTCCAGGGCCGAGCGCACCGCCACGGTGGCGGCGGCGATGGTCTCGCCGAGCACGATGATGGTGAACAGGCCGTAGCGTTCGGCGATGTGGTGCGGGTGCCAGGTGGTGCGGTAGTGCTGCTCGGCGAAGGCGGGCACCGCGAGGTCGGCGGCGGCCAGTGGCACGAACCCCCACCACCAGGCGGCGTCGGGCAGCAACAGCAGGACGACCCAGCCGATCTGCACCACCACGAGCCCGGCGGCGTAGCGCAGGGCGGTCTGCCGGGCGGGCCCCGTCTCGCCGCGCGCGGCGCGCAGCCACTGGAAGGCGAGCGCCGCCCGCATGATCACGTAGCCGGTGATGGCGACGGCGTAGTCGCCGTTGTCGAAGGCCCGGGGGATCCCGGCGGCGAGTACGAGGACGCCCGCCATCTGGATGAGGGTGGCGAGCCGGTAGGGGACGTCGTCGGTGTCGTAGGCGGAGGCGAACCACGTGAAGTTCACCCAGGCCCACCAGATGGCGAAGAAGACCAGGAAGTAGCCGCCGACGCCGTGGCCCGGGTCGCCCTCGGCGATCGCGTGCACGAGGCGGGCGCCCGCCTGGGCCACCGCGACCACGAAGCACAGGTCGAAGAGCAGCTCCAGCGGCGTCGCCGTGCGGTGCGCCTCGTCGCGGCGCCGGGCCGTCATGGGCACGAGCGGCACCACCGACCGGCCGCGCCCCACGCCCGACGGGGTGTTCTCGCTCATCGGCGTGCCTCCCGCTCCCGGATTCGGCCGTGTGTGGCGGCCGTTTCCTTCAAGAATGTCCCGGGATGGCGTGATCCGCAGCGCGTCGGCGGGCGGGCGATCGAAAGCGTTCGCTTGTGCAATCGACGTGGGGCCCGCCTTGGGGTGGCAAGGCGGGCCCCACGTCGGGGTTCGCAGTGTTTTCGCAGCTCAGAGCAGCTTTAGGGGGTGTGCTCGGTGGCTGCTGACCCTGGTTCAGATCATTACGCTCGGTCACCGAACCGGCGGTTCAGACGGCGTACGAGCACTCCGGCGCCGATGAGGAGGCCGCTCGCGGTGACGAGGGCGACGGTGCCGCCGGGGCCGGTCTGGGGCATCTCGGGCGGGCGCGAGGTGCTGGGCGAAGGGGACGGCGGCTGCGAGGTCGGCGGCCCGGACGTGGGGGGCTGCGTCGTCGGCGGGGCGGACGTGGGGGGCTGCGTCGTCGGGGGCTGCGACGTGGGCGGCTGTGTGGTCGGCGGCTGCGTCGTCGGAGGCGGGGTCGTGGGCGGCTTCGTCGTGGACGGCGGAGGCGTTGTGGAGGGGGTGTCGCCATAGCCGGACGGCCCGTGGTCGTCGCCGTAACCGGAATCCTCGGAGCCGCCGTAGCCGGGCTTTCCGCCGTCTCCGTAGCCGTGTTCGGGGGTGTCGCCGTAGTCAGAACCGTGCGTGTCGCCGTAGTCGGAACCGTGCGTGTCGTCGTATCCGGAATCGTGTGTGTCGCCGTATCCGGAATCCGTCGTGTCCCCGTGGTGCGAGGAGGGCGCGTCCGTTTCGGGGCCGTGGTCGCCGTATCCGCCGGCCGATGACGGTGGCTCAGCCCGCTTGTCGGCGGCGGCTGATGGGGGCTCGGCCGGCTTGGCGGCGGCGCCTGCGGGCGGCGTGCCGCCTGACGGTTGCTCAGCCTTCCGCGCGGAGGAGCTCGTTGTGGCGGGCGGTGCCGCGGCGGCCGCGGGTGGCGCGTGCACCTCGGTGGCCCCTGGCGTCTGATCGGCCTCCCCGGCCAGGGCGGTGCCGCACGCGACGCCGACGGCGCAGGCCGTGCCGACGGCCATGGCCACGGCCGCCCCGGACTTTCTCAGAACTCGCATGATCGGATCCCTCCATGCAGACAATCTGGTTAATCCGCATCCAAACAGGGCACTTTTGCTCCGCCGTCGATGACTCGCGGAAGGGGATGCGTGCCGCTCGTGCCTTCACCCGACCGGAAGACGAGCGGCGGTCATGGGCGGGAGCGGGGCCGCCGGAGACGCGTTCGGGGCCGGCCACGGCGGTGGCCGGCCCCGAACGGTGGCGGGAGGGAGGAGGCGTCAGTGGTTGCCCGCGCCGTTGCCCGAGAGGATCGGGATGTCGCTGAGGATGTGCGACAGCGGCTCGTCGCCCTTGGCCTGCGTCGAGTTCTCGACACACTGCTGGTTCTGCGGGGCGGACAGGACGTTGATGTCCTGGACAGCGATCGGGACCAGGCCGACGATGGAGCCCGCGTTCACCTTGGCCGGCAGGCCGATGCAGGGCTTGTTGAGCGAGCCCTGGACGAGTGACATCTGCGGGCTCATGTTGCCGTGCGTCGCGGAGTTGCCGAACGCCTGCGAGGCGCCGTTGCCGCTCTTCGACGTGGTGCCCGAGTCGTCGCCGATGGCGAGGGCCTGCGGGGCCGCGACGGCCGACATGCCCGCGACGGACGCGGCGATGGCGGCGGAGGCCAGGACCTTCTTCATGTGGGTTCCCTTCGGAATGAGGCTCCGTTACGGAGCCGCGTGATGATCAACTGAGTGATGGCGCCGGAGTTGCGCCCCTTGACCTGGTCGGCCCATTAGTGGGCTCATCGCTCAGAACGTGAAATCGTGGAACCGACCGGGGTGCCGCTCGGGTATTACATGGGTGTCGCCGCGTATCAGGAGCGGCCGCACGCTGTTTTGCCGGGCGGGCCATCAGGTACGTAGTAATCAGGTACGTGGGTCAAGTACGTGGGTCAACTACGTGGAACAACTACGTGGTCAAGTACGCAAAAGGCGACCGAGTACGTAAGACAGCGAAAGCTTCACGGGGTCGAGGTGAGGGCATGAGCAACCCTGGCGGAAAGTGGCAGCGGCAGGGCGTCATTCCGGTCAGCAGGCGATCCTCGGAATGCCGGGTGGAGCCGATCTATGAATCGCTGCTGCACAAGTGGAGTGCTCAGGGAAAGACAGTTCCGGGCCGACCCGATCAGGAGTGGCAGAAGCTCGTGGGACGCGACTTCTGGCCCCGTTCCTGAGCCGGCCCGGATCCGGGCCCGGTGAGGGGCGGTCCCCCACAGCACAGCGGGCCGCCGAGGAGAGCGTGGCGGCCCGCTGGTACCGGGGGCGACGGGCGGACGTCAGTGGTTGCCCGCGCCGTTGCCGGACAGGACGGGAATGTCGTTGAGGATGTGCGACAGCGGCTCGTCGCCCTTGGCCTGCGTCGAGTTCTCGACACACTGCTGGTTCTGCGGCGCCGACAGGATCGGGATGTCCTGGACGGCGATCGGGACCACGCCGACGATCGAGCCCACGTTGGCCTTGGCCGGAAGGCCGATGCAGGGCTTGTTGAACGAGCCCTGGATGAGCGCCATCTGCGGGCTCATGTTGCCGTGCGTGGCGAAGTTGCCGAACTTCTGCGAAGCGCCGTTGCCGCTCGCGGAGGTGGTGCCGTGGTCGTTGCCGATGGCGCTCGCGGTGGGCGCGAGCGCGGCCGTCATGCCTACAGCGGAAGCGGTGACCGCGGTGGCGGCCATAGCCTTCTTGAGCACAGTATTTCCCTTCTGATGAGCCCCGTCTCAGCCCTTCCAGGAGCACTTTGGGTAACTGTCGCTATGGCCAGTGGTTGCTCCGGTTCACCCGGATGGCCCAGGTGCGGGATATGAATCTCCTACTTCCCTGCGGAAACAGGGGAAGGCAGAAGAAATGACAAAAGGACAAGGGTGGTGCGATCAGCTGATTTCTGTGCTGCGGACGCGTTGCCAGATGCGGTGTCGAGTTCCCTCCGGGAAAAAGATCCGATGGAGTGAATGTGCGCAACCGTGCGCCCGGTCGGTCTGTTGAACCGTGCTGAAGCAAGCCGTGTCTCTGTCCAGGAAAAGGAACAGGAAATGCTTAAGAAGTCAATGGCAGCGGCCGCGGTCGCCGCGTCCGTCGTCGGAATGTCTGCCGCCGCCGCGCCCACCGCGCTGGCCATTGGTGACGACAACGGCACCCACTCGATGAGCGGCAACGACGCCAAGTCGGCGTTCGGCAACTCGGCCACGCACGGCAACATGAGCCCGCAGCTCTCGGCCGTCCAGGGCTCGCTGAACAAGCTGTGCGCGGGTGTCCCGATCAAGGCCAACGTGGGTTCGATCGTCGGCCTGGTCCCGATCGCCGTCCAGGACATCCCGATCCTGTCGGCGCCGCAGAACCAGCAGTGTGTCGAGAACTCGACGCAGGCCAAGGGCGACGAGCCGCTCTCGCACATCCTGGACGACATCTCGGCGCTGTCCGGCAACGGTGTGAACAACGGCTGATCCACCGCGTCATCCGGGGCCGCCCGGGTCGTCCGTACCCCGTTCTCGGGGGCGGCGGCCCGGGCGGTCCTTTTGTGCGGAGGGTCGTGAGTGTTCGCGAGTGCTCGCTGTGTTCGCTGTGTTCGCGATTACTCGCGGTGTGCCTGGTGTGCGTGGTGTGCGCTCAACTCTCCCTACTTCAAGGGATCTTGGCGTGCTGAGTCAATCGAGTGAAATTCCGAATCGCGTCAATTTCTCGGTTTCTTCGGCCGATGCCACTCGTTATCAGGACTCAGGTCACGGTGCGCGAAGCAAATATTGACCGCCCGGTTTCGACCGCCGTATAGGCGTGACCCGACAGAAGGGAAATGTTGTGAAGCTCAAAAAGAGCGCGGCCATCGTCGCGGGCGCGGTTCTGGCTCTGGGTGTGGCTTCCCCGGCGTTCGCCGACGCCGAGGCCAAGGGTGGCGCGCACGGCTCCCCGGGCGTGCTGTCCGGCAACGTCATCCAGGTTCCCGTCCACGTTCCCGTCAACGTGTGCGGCAACACCCTCGACCTGATCGCGCTGCTGAACCCGGCGTTCGGCAACACCTGCGTCAACGACTGACGCAGCCAGCCCAGCTGTTCAGGCTGCGCCTTCGCCGGCCTTGGCACACCCACACGGTGCCAAGGCCGGCTCCACCGCACAGAGGAAGATCACTAGATTGCGACAGGCCCTCAGTAAAGGAATGCTGTCCGCCGCCGCGGCGTCGAGCATCCTGTCTCTGTCTGGCACCTCCGCCCTCGCGGCTGACGCGAGCGGAGCGGCCCACGGTTCTCCCGGCCTCCTGTCGGGCAACAGCGTGCAGGCCCCGGTGGAAGTGCCGGTGAACGTCTGCGGCAACACCGCCGATGCTGCGGCAGGACTCAACCCGACGAGCGGCAACAGCTGCGCGAACTCGGGCCGTTCGGCCGCGCCCGAGCGTGCCGCCGCCCGTGCGCAGCAGCAGCCGGCAGCGCCCGCCCGCGAGGCGGCCAAGCCCGCCCACGCGGAGCGGAAGGCGGCACCCCCGAAGGAGCGGAAGGCGCCGTCGACGGCCGCCTACGGGGAGCACTCGGCGGCGTCCGATCGCGCTGACCGTGCTGACGACGCCGACCGTGGCGACCACGCCGACCGTGCCGACCGTTCCACCCAGCGCGCGACGGCCCACCCGGCCCCCCGCCACGAGTCCCGGCCGCACGCCCCCCGGCACGCGGCCCCGCGGCAGGAAGCCCCGCGTCCGCAGACCCCGGCCGTCAAGCCGGCGGCCAAGCACGCCCCCAAGCACGCGGCCAAGCCCGTCCCCAAGCCCGCCGCGCGGCCCGCCGCCGAGTCCGAGGCCAAGCCCGCCGCCACGACGCCGCACCCCGCGCCGCGGCCCGCCGGTCCGGGTGCCACGGCCACGGGTGAGGCCTCGCACTCGCCGGGTCTCCTGTCGGGCAACCTCGGGCAGCTGCCCCTGGAGCCCGTCCTGAACCTCTGCGGCAACACCGCGGACGTCGTCGCGGCCCTCAACCCGGCCTTCGGCAACCGCTGCGAGGAGGGCGAGACGCCCGCCCCGCCGAAGGAGCAGCCGCCGCTGCCGCCGCGCGGGAAGCCCCCGGTCCGCCCCGCCGAGCCCACCGTGCCGGAACCGAAGGCTCCGCCCCGGGCGGTGACTCCGCCCGAGGCTCCCGAGCCGGTACGCGAAGCCGTGCCGCCCGCGCCCCGGGCCGACGTCGTCCCCGCCCCCCGGGCGCAGCTCGCGCGGACGGGCGCGGAGCCGGGCCTCCTCGGCGCCGCGGTGGCGAGCACCGCACTGCTCGGCGCCGGTGCTGTCCTCTACCGGCGCGGCCGGGCCACGGCCCGGTCGTAGCCCCCGCCCGCCGGCAGCCGGTCGTTCACGACTGACCGTCCCCACGCGCAGCGCGGGACGCCGACCCGAACAGGGTCCGCGTCCCGCGCTGCACGCGTTTTCGGGCCGCTCGGCAGCCGAGCGGCCCGCTCAGCTGCCGAGCCGCTCCGGCTCCCGTACGCCCGTCCGTGACGCCGGTACGGCCCGCGTGCGTACGCGCTCCCGAAGGCGCCGTACGACATTGCGGCCCCACAGGCTGCGCAGGGCCGTGCCGGGGGCGCGGTCGTCCGGGGCGTGCCAGGCCAGCTCCCGCGCCGGGCCCTGGCGGGGAAGGAGCGCCGTCAGCGGGGCGTAGTTCTCCACCAGGAAGGTGCGGCCGGGCAGGGGGCGCGGCGCGGACAGGGGGCGGTGCGTGAGGTCCAGGTGCAGCGCGCGCACCACGTCGAGCTCGGCGCCGTCCGCGAAGAGCCGGAACTGCGCGCCGGGGCGCGGATTGAAGTCGAGCAGGTGGTACGTGCCGGTCGCGGCGTCCTGGCGGAAGTCGAGGTCGAAGACGCCGCGGTAGCCGACCCTCGTCACGAGCCGCGTGGCGAGCGCCTCCAGGGCGGGGTTGGGCACCCACTCGCCGCGCACGGTGATGCCCGCCGCGCGGGGCCAGGCGCGCAGCTTGCGACCCGTGCCGCCGCCGTGCACACGGCCGTCGCGGCCGACATAGCCGTGCACGAACCAGTCGGCGCCCGCGCCCGCCGCCACGAAGGCCTGGAGCAGCAGCGGGCTGCCCGCCTCCGCGCCGCGCTCGTACAGGGCCGCGGCCTCGCCGGGGGAGCGGACGACGACCGTGCTGTGCAGGCCCGCGTCGCGCGGCAGGCACCAGGGGCGGCTCCACTTGGCGACCGCCGCAGGGCCGAGGCTGCGGGCCACCGCTTCGGCCCTGCTCGCCGAGTCCGGCAGCTCCGTCCTCGGATGCGGCACTCCAGCGGTCGCGCACACCTCGGCGAGCGCCGCCTTGTCCGCCACGCTCTCCGCCGTGCCGGGCGCCATCGCGGGCAGTAGGAACCGGTCGCTCAGCTCGGTCCGCAGGGCGCTGACGGCCAGGGAGCCCGCGTCGTCCAGGGGGATGAGCACGGCGGGCCCGCGCAGCGTCGCGGCGACGCGGAGCAGCGCGGCGGCCACCTCAGCGGGGGGCGCGGCGGGCGCGGGCGGCGGGTGCATCCGGTGCAGATAGCGCGAGCGGGCCACCGGGCTGTGCGCATCGGCCGCGACCAGGTGCACCTCCACTCCCGCACGCCCCAGGGAGCGCACCGCGCCCAGCGTTCCGTGGTGGAAGGAATTCCTGTCGATCCGCAGCAGGACCGCGGGGATGCGTGTATCCAGACGCTGCACTTTCGCCCTAACTGTTCGATCGCCCAAAGGGGCGATCTGCCGGCGCGGAGGATTAGGAGCTCGATTGGCGCAATAAACATAAAAATGACTGAGCGTCAGTAGGCGGAGGCGGAATCGAGGAGCAGGCATGAGGACCCGACACAGTCATCGACGCGGTAAACGCGCGGTCTTTATCGCCGCCGGAGCCATTATGTCGGCCGTGCTGGCCGCCGGGCCGGGATACACGGTGGATCTCCGGCGAGCTGACGATCCGCCGCCGCCCGCCAGTCCCGTGCCGGCCGCTCCGGCGACACCCGCGACACCGGCGACCCCGGTGGCTCCCCAGCCGCCCGCCGCGCCCGCGGTGCCGTCGCCCGCCGTGCCGTCGCCCGCGGAGCCCGACAGGGTCAGCAGCTTCGGCGCGTACGTCGACTACGGATCGCGCGGGCCCGGCCGGATCCAGGAGCTCAGCGAGTGGCTCGGCGGCGCGAAGCTGCGGGTCGGGCACACGTATCTGCCGGGGGACCGGTGGAGCAACATCGAGGGCGCGCCGACCTTCCTGGAGAGCTGGGCCGACTGGCGCAAGGAGCGGGACGACCGGCTGTTCGTGCTGAACGTGCCGATGCTCGACCGCAACGAGGAGGGCGTCGGCGACTACGCGGTGCGCTCGCTGCTGCGCAGGGGCGCGGCGGGCGAGTTCGACGAGCACTACCGGGTGCTCGCGCGGCGCCTGGTCGACCTCGGGGTGCCGGACACGGTCCTCGTCCTCGGCTGGGAGATGAACGGCATCACGTACACGCACCGGTGCGCTCCCGACCCGGAGTCCTGGAAGGCGTACTGGAAGCGCATCGTCACGGCCATGCGCGCGGTGCCGGGGCAGAAGTTCAAGTTCGACTTCACGCCGAGCCGCGGCCGGGACGCCGTTCCCTGGACCGAGTGCTACCCCGGTGACGACGTCGTCGACATCATCGGCATGGATTCGTACGACCAGCCGCGGGGCATGACGTTCGACGAGCAGGTGAGCGAGCCGTACGGGCTCAAGCACCACGTCGAGTTCGCGGCGGAGCACAAGAAGGCCATCTCGTATCCGGAATGGGGCCTGTTCCGCAACGGCGACAACGCGGAGTACATGCGCCGCATGCTGGCCTGGATGGACGAGAAGAAGCCGCTCTACAACACCATCACCGACTACTGCCCGCACGGCGTGTGGCAGTGCTCCACCAACCCCAAGTCGTCGCGGGTGTACCGCGAACTGCTCACCGGTCGCGGGGACACGCCGCCGAAGCCGACCGAGCCGACGCCGAAGCCGACCGAGTGCTCGCCGCTGGACCTCGGGGACTGGGTCGAGTACTGGCTCGGAGGCAAGCTGTGCCTGCGCTTCGACTGGTGGCGCAGGGACCGCTGAGGCGGGCCGCACAGTCGGTCGCGGTGGCGCGGACCTACTCGGGGGCCGCGTCACCGCGACGCTCACGCCGGGCGTCGAGCAGCCGCTTGCCCCAGCGGCGGGCGGCCGCCGAGGTGGCGGCCGCGGCGAGCAGCGGGGCCGTGCCGGTGCGAGCCAGGAGATAGCGGCGGTTGACGACCGGGTCGGGCCGCCAGTGCCGCTTGTAGGGCTCGGTGCCGCGCAACAGGCTGAGCGTGCGGGGCCGTTCGCCCGCGGTGTGGCGGGTGCAGGCGTCCAGAAGCATGGTCGCCACGTCGGCCTTGCGCTCGCGCAGCAGCGGATGCGCGCCGTACAGATAGCCCCCGGCCAGACCGCCGGACAGGAGCGTCAGGTCCGCCGCCATCACCTCGCCGTCAAGACGGAACTCGGTGACGACCGCCTCGCCCGCGGCCACCATGGGCCGCACCGAGCGGATCAGGTGCTCGCGGAAGCGCGGCCGCAGGTGCTCGGTGGTCACCTTCCGTCCCTGCCACTGGAGTTGGTGCAGCCGCAGCAGCGTGCGCAGGGAATCCGGTACGTCCTCCGCGGGTACGACGTGCGACTCCACGCCGAGCTTCGCGAGTTTGCGCAGCTTGGCGCGGGTGCGCTGGGCCCGGGGCGTCGGCAGCCGGGCGAGCAGCTCCTCCATGGGCAGCGGCGGGAGTTCGAGGCACGGCGAGTCGTCCACGACGTGGCGCGGCCCGCGCCAGCGCGCGTACACGCGCTCCACGCAGCCGCCCGGACGGACCTCGCGGAAGTCGAGCAGGGCGCCGCTCGCCAGGCCCGCGAGGCCTTCGGTCAGGGCGCGCAGGCTGCCCTCCGCCGCTTCGTCGAGCAGTACGTCCGTGAAGTCGGAGATGGCGCCGCCCAGCGGGGTGAGCACGGGCAGCGGGCCGCGCGCCCGCATGAGGGGCGCCGCCGCGACCAGGTCCTCGCCGTCCCGGACCAGCAGGACCCGCAGATGTCCCCGGGTGCCGTACGACTGCCACCAGGAGGACAGCCAGGCGTGGCTCTGGAACGGCGTCGCCGCGTGGCACGACCGGTAGAGCCGTCCCCACGGCGCGCCCAGGCGCTCGAACTCCTCTTCGCGTACGCAGAGTTCGACGGTCATCCGGCCGCCCGCCGCGGTCACACCGCGTCCCCGGCCAGGACCGGAGTCGGCGCGGGCACGGTCGCCGTGCCCACCCGGTCTGCGGGGCGCCGGGGCCGCACGAGGAGGGCGAGGCCGCCGATGAGGCCGCCCGCGCTGGTGCCGACCAGCGTGCTCACGGGTGTGGACACCGACGAGGGCGCGGTGGGCTTCAGGGCGCGGGAGAACGGCAGCAGCTTGATCTGGGTGCTCTTCTTGGCGTGGTTGGCGCTGACCGTGAGGGAGCGGGCCACGGCGTTGGCGGTGAGCGCGGCCTCGCCCGGGTGGGCCGAGGACGCGGTGATGGCGATCATCGGCGCGTCCGGCGAGGTCGCCACGCGCACGCTGTCCTTGAGCCGCGTGGCCGACATGCCCGCCGCGACCTGGGCGTCGCCGAGGACGGCCAGCTGGGTGGCGACCCGGCCGTAGGCCTGTGCGTAGCCGAGGGCCGCCGACGGGTCCGTGCGGTCCTGCGGTACGGCGATGACGTAGCTGGTCGCCGTGTACTGCGGGGTGTGCAGGACGCCGTACGCGCCGCCCGCGGTGGCGCCGAGCAGGGCACAGGCGGGCAGTGGCCACCAGCGGGGCAGCCGGGCCATTCGGGCGCGCGCGCCGGGGAAGGGGTTACGCATCGCAGGTCACCTCCGAGATCGAGCCGGAGAGAGCCGACTCGTAGACGTTCATCAGCTGCCCGGCGCTGCGGGCGATGCTGTAGTGGTGGGCGGCGGGCGGTGCCGTGCGGGCCGCGGTGCCGCGCGGGCGCAGCGTGTGCAGGGCACGGGCGAGGGAGTCCGGGTCGCTCGCGCAGGGCATGGCGAGGCCGCGCTCGGCGCAGGGCCGGGCGTCGATGGCCGGGCAGTCGGCGTAGAGCACGGGAAGCCCGCTGGCTAGGCCTTCCAGGAGGGCGAGCCCGAAGGCCTCCTCGGGCGACGGCGAGGCGAGTGCGTCCATGGCCGACAGGAGAGCGGGCAGGTCGGTGCCGTCCGACGGGGTGACGTCGGGCTCGTGCCGGGCCTCTCCCGCGAACCGCACGCGGCCTGTGATCCGCAGCCGCTCGGCGAGGTTCCGCAGCTCGGCCTCCTGCGGTCCCGTACCGACAAGGACGGCCACCACGTCGCCCGGGAGCTGGGCGACGGCGCGCAGCAGCACGTCGAAGCGCTTGCCGGGCGTGAGGCGGCCCACTCCCCCGACGACATAGGCGTCTTCCGGCAGGTCCAGACGGCGGCGGGTGGTCGCGCGGGCGGCGGGGTCGTAGCGGAAGCGGTCCGCGTCGATGCCGTTCGGTACGACGCTGATGCGCTGCCGGGGCACTCCCCAGCGGTGCAGGCGGCGAGCCACGGCGGGCGACACGGCGACGGTGACGCGGCCGAGTCGTTCCCCGGCGAGGTACAGGGCGCGCACGCCGCCCGTCAGGGGCCGTCCCTCCATCTGTGACTCGCCCAGCGAGTGCTCGGTGGCCACCACCGCGCGAACGCCCGCGAGCCGGGCGGCGATCCGGCCGTACAGACAGGCCCGGTACAGATGGGTGTGGACCACGTCGTAGCGCCCGGCGCGGATCAGCTTGGTGAGGCGCGGCAGGGCGGACAGATCGCGGTTGCCGGTCATGCCGAGGTGGGTGACGCGGGTGCCCTCGTCCATGATCTGCCGTGCGACGGAGCCGGGGTTGGTGAGCGTGACGACATCGCAGCTCGCGGGCAAGTGCCGCAGCATCAGCCGGAGTTGCTGCTCGGCGCCGCCCATGCCGAGGCCGGTGATGACGTGCAGGGCCCTCACGGTTTCACCGCCCTGGGCGGTGCGGCGGCCGTGTTCGACGTGGCGCGAGGCCCGGCCGAGGGGCCGGTCGATGTTTCACGTGGAACACGCGACGTGGTTTCACGTGAAACACGCGGAGTCGACTCCCGAGGGGCGTGCGCGGCTGTTTCACGTGAAACATGCCCGCAGGGCAGCCCCGCCGACGTGCTCCCCGCCGTCGGCAACGCCCTCCCCCGAGTCCGGTTCAGCCGCTCCTTCAGCCACAGTCGTGCGCCGATGTCCCGTTGCCCGATGTGGACGCGCGGCAGGGCGAAGTCATCGGCGAGGGGGCCGGGATCGATGGCGCAGGCGTAGCGGTACCCGGCCGCGCGGACCGCGTCCCGGACCCGGGTGTCGACGTACCCGTACGGATAGCAGAAGCCGTCCACGGGGGCGCCGATGAGCTGGACGAGGGCGCTGCGGCTGCCCGCGATCTCGCGCTGGAGCTGCTCGTCGTCGGCCCGGGTGAGGTCCACATGGGTGAGGCTGTGCGAGGCGACCTCCATGCCGCTGTCGTGGGCGGCGTGGATGCCCGTGGCGCCGAGGAGGGGCTTGCGCGGGCCCAGCGGGTCCCAGGCGTTGTCCCCGTCCAGGCGGCCGGGCAGGACGAAGAGCGTGGCGGTGCAGCCGTGGCGGCGGAGCAGCGGCAGGGCGTGGTCCACGAAGTCCTGGTAGCCGTCGTCGAAGGTGAGGCCGACGAGCCCGTCGGCGCGGCCCTCGGCGCGGGCGCGCAGCAGCTCGGCCATGGACACCCCGGTGAGACCGCGGCGGCGCAGCCGGGCGAGCTGGGCGTCGAGGCGCTCGGGGGTGACGGTGATCCGGTACGGGTCGTCGGGGCAGCGGTCCACGGAGTGGTACATCGCGATCCACGCCTGTGTGGCGGCGGTGCGGGGGGCGGGTCTGGTGTCAGCGGTCATGACGCGAAGCCAGCTTTCGTAGGGCGGGGCCGAGGGCGGAGACGGCGGAGACCAGCGGGCCGACACGCAGGGACCAGCCCACCAGGACGAAGGTCAGGAGCACGGTCGGGCCGCAGGCCAGCAGGGCGGGCACCGGTGCGGTCAGTGAGCGTGCGCAGAGCGCGCCCAGGAGCGTGGCGACGGCGGCGGCGAGCACGAGCCCGGCCAGCTCCGCGACGACCTTGGGGATGCGGATGGGGACGGTGCGCGGGCCCATGCCGCGCAGCAGCAGCGTGGCGGTGAGGCAGATGCCGATGGCGTTGGAGGCGGCGATCCCGTACACCCCGAACGTGCCGACGCTCAGTACGCCGAGGCCGGCCGTGGCGACGATGCCGAGGCCCATCGCGGTCACCGGCGCCCAGGTGACGCGGCCGCCCGCGAAGTACGAGCGGGCGAGGGCGCCGACGAGGGTGTGGCCGAGGAGCCCCAGCGAGTACACGCGCATGACGGAGGCCGTGGCGGCGGTGTCCTCGGGGGTGAACGCGCCGCGCTCGAAGAGGAGTTGGATGATCGGATGCGCCCCGGCGATCACGGCGGCCGCGCCGAGCAGCACCACGCACCCGGCCATCACGACGTCGCGCTCCACGCGGTCCCGCGCCTTGAGGGTCTGCCCTTCGGCCTGCGCCCGGGCCAGGACGGGGAAGGTGACGGTGCACAGCATCAGGGCCAGGGCCATCGGCATCTGCGCGACCTTCTGCGCGTAGTTCAGATGCGAGATGGCGCCGCCGGGCAGCGACGAGGCCAGGAACCGCTCGATGAGGACCTGCGACTGGCGGCAGAGCGCGAAGAGCAGCACGGTCCAGATGACGGTGGTCCGCAGCCGGGTGGAGGGCGGCTCGGCCGGCGCCGGTGAGCCTCCCGTGCCGCGGCCGCTCCGCAACTGCCGGACCAGCGAGGGAACTTGCGCGACCACCATCAACGCGCCGCCCACCGCGACCCCGGCCGCCGCCGCCCGGACCCCCCACCGCGCGGCGAGCAGGGCGAGCGTGGCGATGATGGCCGCGTTGTAGACGACGTAGATCGTGGCGGGCACGGTGTAGCGCTGGTGGGCGCGGAGGGCGGCGCTGCAGTAGCCCGCGAGGCCGAAGGAGAGCGCGCAGGTCGCCGTGAGCCGCGTGCAGTCCACGGCAAGGCGTTGGTCCGGCAGGCCGGGCGCCAGGGCCGCCACCACCCAGGGCGCCGCGAGGGCGAGGACCAGGGCGGCGGCCGCGAAGCACAGACACATCCGGGGCAGCGACGCGGCGACCAGGGCCCGCACGGGGTCGCGCCCGGTGCCGCGCCCGCGCTGTGCGAGGGCCAGGCTGAACGCCGGTACGAGGAAGAAGGCCAGGCCGTCCTCGATGAGGAGCGTGGCCGCCATCTCCGGCACGGTCCAGGCCACCAGGAAGGCATCGGTGTCGGTCCCCGCGCCGAAGAAGTGCGCGAGCGCCTGGTCCCGCGCGAGCCCGAGCAGGGACCCGGCGACGGACAGGGCGGCGGTGACGAGCGCGGCCCTGGCGAGGAAGCTGCCGCCCCGCGAGGGCGCGGGCCCGCCGCCGGGGCCCGCCTCCTCGTCAGGGGCCGCCGCTTGCGGACGGACGTCGACGGGGGCCTCCCCGGGAGCCCGTAGCGCTCCCGTGTCCCCACCCCCGGAGGCCGTGATCATGGTGTCGGTACCTCTCGCCGCCGCGTGTGGTCGCCGACCCCCCACCAGGCCGCGACCCCGAGGACGACGGCCGTGAGCACCGTCGAGGGCCCGCCGATGTCGGCGTACAGGAAGTCGACCAGCTGCCACACGAGGAGGCCGCAGGCCAGGAGCGCGCAGTCCAGGCGGTCGCCGGGCGCGGTGACGGGCAGCGCCCGCGTGCGGGCCCAGCGCCGCAGCCCGCACACCAGGAGGCCCACCCAGCAGCCCGTGAGGGCGCACAGGCCGAGCAGCCCCTGCTCGCTGAGGATCAGCAGATACATGTTGTGCGGGGAGAGGAGCGGCTGGCGGGCGAAGCCGTGGCCCGCGCCCGCGGTGTCGCTGCCGGAGGAGAGCGCGACCGAGGCGTGGCTGTCCCGGTACTCGGGGAAGCCCTTGAGGCCCACGCCGGTGAGCGGGCGCTCGCGCCACATGTCGAGGGAGGCGGCCCACATCGTGTACCGGTCGGTGACCGACTGGTCGGGCGCGTCCGCGACGTCGGTGATGCTGCCGAGGCGCTGCTGGAGCATCTGCGAGCCCACGCCGAAGCCGCCGACGAGGACCACGGCCGCGGCGGTCGCGGCGAGCAGCACGCGCAGCGCCCGCTGCACCCCGGAGAGCACCAGGACCGCGCCGCAGGCCGCCGCGGTGGCGATCCACGCGCCCCGGCTGAAGGACAGGGCGAGCGGCACGAGCAGCAGGACCGCGCAGGTGATGGCGGCGGCCCGCTGCCGGGGCGCACCGTCGCGGAAGGCGAGGGAAAGGGCGCAGACAAGGCCGAAGGACACGACGGTGGCCATCCCCATGACGTCCGTCGGCCCGAACGTCCCGACGGCGCGGATGTCCTCACCCATGTACGAGGCGCCGGTCCCGGTGACGTACTGGTGCACGCCGAGCCCGCCCTGCCACCCCGCGAGCCCGACGAACGCCCAGGCCACCACGCGTACGTCACGGCCGTCCCGGAGCAGCGAGAGGACGGCGAGCGGCACCAGGACGAAGACCTGGAGGTAGCGGGCGGCCCCGGCGAGCGCGGCACCACCGGTCGGCGCGGCACACGCGGCGACCGTCACACCGACCACGGGCAGACCGAACAGGAGCGCCGCCGCCCGGGTCAGCGGGCGCCGCGCGGAGCGTACGGCGGTCAGGACGCACAGGGCCACGACGAGCCCCGACGCCACGTCGGCGACGGTGATCTGCGGGCCGTCGCCGGAGCCCCCGGAGGGCACCGGAAGCGCGAGCAGCGCCACCACGGCGACGACGGGCAGCACGGGCGCGGCGCGCCGTGCCGCGGACGCCAGCGGTGTGAGCAACGGCGGGGCGGATGCGGGCGGCGGCGCCAGCGCGTGGTCAGCGGTGGGCACCGTGCCTCAGCTCCCCGAGTGTCGTACGAGACAGCTGACGGTGCGCAGCAGGATGCACAGGTCCTGCCAGAAGGACCAGCTGTCGATGTACGTGTTGTCGAAGCGGCACCGGTCCTCGATGGAGGTGTCACCGCGCAGGCCGTGGATCTGGGCGAGCCCGGTGATGCCGGTGGGCATGCGGTGGCGGTGCGCGTAGTCGGGGTACTTCTGGCTGAACTGGGCGACGAAGTAGGGACGTTCGGGGCGCGGCCCGACCAGGCTCATGTCGCCGCGCAGCACGTTCCACAACTGCGGCAGCTCGTCGAGGGAGGTGCGGCGCAGGAAGCGGCAGTACGCGCTCATCCGGTGCTCGTCGGCGACGCTCCACCGGGTGGCGGCCTCCTGCGGGTCGGCGGGCCGGTGGGTGCGGAACTTGAGCAGGGTGAACGGGCGGCCGTCCTTGCCGACGCGCTCCTGGCGGAACACGATCCCGGGCCCCTCCAGGGCACGCAGCAGCGCCGCGCACACCACCAGGACCGGCGCGGCGACCACAAGGAGCGCGGCCGACACCAGCACGTCCAGGGCGCGCTTGCGCAGGCTGGTGCGGAGCGGACCGCCGGGCGGCAGCGGGCGGCACGGGAACCCGGCCACGTGCTGGTGCCGTGCGGGGGCGCCCGCCGGGGCGAGCTCCCACAGGTCGCAACCGAGTGCGCGCAGGGCGGGCAGCCAGTGCTCGCGGGAGTCCGTACGGCCGGTGGCGATCAGGACGGTGCGGATGTCGTTCTGGATGGCGGCGCGCTGGAGTTCGTCCACGGTGGAGAGCACCGGAAGGCCGGGCGCCGGGTCCTGGCCCCGGTCGGCCGGCTCCGCGGGGTCGCAGACGACGCCGACCGGGCGCATCCCGCACCGGGGCTGGCGCAGTAGCGCGATGGCGACCGCGCGGGCACGCGGTCCGTGGCCGAGGACGAGCACCGGCCGGGGCCCGCGCGTGAGCGCCCTGCGGAAACGCCAGTACACCAGCGCCCGGCCGAGCGCGCCGAGCGCGCAGTGCGCAGCGCACGCCGTCAGGAGCGGGACGGGCGACGGGGAGGCGAGCGGGGCGAGCGGCGGCAGGACGGGCAGCCCGGACAGCGACGTCGCGCACGTGGCCGTCACGCACCAGGCGACCGCCACGCGGCCGCCGAGCGCGGGCAGTTCGTCGAGCACGCGGGGCATCCGCGGAGGCCGGTACAGACCGCCGTGGGCGTGGAGCGCGATGACGACCGCGGCCAGGAGAGCCACCGCGGCGGCCCAGGACGTGACCGACGTCCGGGCGGCGTCGTACCCCGAGGTGTATTCGGCGTACGCGCACACCCCGAGTGCCGCCGCGGCCCCGTCGGCGGCCAACAGCGGCCAGAGCACCGGGCGTTGGCGCGCGGGCTGCCAGGTGCCGTGCTCGACACGCGTGGCCAGCGCCTCCCGGGGCGCCACGACGACGGCCGCGGCCGGGTCCTGCTGGTGCTGTCTCAGCTCCCCTGACGAGGTGGTGACGGTTCGTTCCGCACTCACGGGTTGGTGCACTCCCTGTCCTTCGTGGCGGCCGCGTACGTGGGGGGTGCCGTGCCGAGCAGTTCGCGGTAGACCTCCTCGATCGCGCGGGCGGTGTGCCGCACGTCGTGGTGGTCGAGTACGTGGTGGCGCGCCCGGTCACCGAGCCGGTCGCGCAGCGCCCGGTCCTCAAGGAGGGCGATGAGCGCGCGGGCCAGGGCGTCGGGGTTCTCCGGAGGCACCAGGGCGTGGGGCACGAGGTCGGACGGCAGGCTCTCGCGCGCGCCGTTGACCTCGGTGACGACGACGGGCCGGGCGCACGCCATGGCCTCCAGCGGGGCCAGGGCCATGCCCTCCCAGCGCGACGGCAGGACGACGACGTCGGCGGCGCGGTACCAGGGCGCCGCGTCCGGGACGGCCCCGGCGAAGAGCACCGAGCCGTCGGCGCGCGCCCGCAGGGCCCCGGCGTCGGGACCGTCGCCGACGAGGGCGAGGCGGGCGGCGGGCAGCGCCGCGGTGACGGCTGGCCAGGCCCGGAGCAGCACGTCCTGCCCCTTCTGCCGGCACAGCCGCCCCACGCACACCACCAGGGGTGTCGCGGCGTCGCGTGCGGGGGGCAGCGGAAGCGCGGCCCGGCTCGCTCCCCTGTCCAGGGGCGGGAAGCGGTCGACGGCGATGCCGTTGGGCACGACCCGGGCCGCGCCGCCGACGCCCGCGCGCCGCCCGGTGTGCCGTTCGGCCTCGCTGACGCACACGAGCCGGGCCGTCCAGCGGGCGCCGTGCCGTTCCCAGGCGCGGGCGAGCGCGGCCGTCACCCCGCCGACGGCCTCGAACGACCAGGCGTGCGGCTGGAAGACGGTGGGCACGCGCCCGCGCACGGCGAGCCGCACGGCGAGGCCCGCCTTGGCGCTGTGGGCGTGGACGAGGTCCGGGCGTACGAGCGACACGACGCGGGCGAGCTCGCGGACCTCGGACCACAGCGCGGGCCCGGGGGAGCGGGTCGCCGCCCAGGCGTGGCCGCGGCCGCCCGCGAGGACGCCTCCGGGGCTGGCCACGTGGACGTCGAGCCCCGCGGCGCGCTGGGCCGCGACGAGGTCCAGGACCACGCGCGCGACGCCGCCGTCCACGGGCTGGCTGACGTGCAGGACACGCGGGGGAGGGAGCACCGGCTGCGGCATGCGCGATTCCTCTGGATGGGTGCGAGGCAAGGTGCGTTACCGCCGCGCGACGGGGCGTCGGCCGCGGGCCGGGCGGGGGCCGCCGAGGGGACGGCAGGGGCGGGCCGGGCCCGGGGCCGCCGTCCGGGTGACCACCCGGCGGTAGCTGATCGCCGGGACGGCGGCGCGTACGACCCCTCCGCGACGCGGCGCGTGATACCTCTTTGCCGACTCACCCTGTTTCTCCCCGCTGCCGTCCCGCGCGGCCGCCGCATGCCCGGGCACCAGCGGGAACGCGGCGCACGGCAGCGGGACGGCGAGGACGCGACGCGGGCCCGGGGAGTGGCACATGACGGCGTTGGCCTTCCGGAGTGGGAGGAGCGGAGAAGCGCTGGGGCGCGGCAGCCGGTGAGGGGGGGGCGTGGAGGGCGAAGTTCGGGCTAACCGAGTGAATATGCACATTTGTGGCATGAGCACATCTATGGCTGAAATTCCTCGAGAGGAAGCGCAACTGTAGCGGGAGCCGAGAGCCTTCTCCGTGACCCGGCAGCGTGTGTCGAAACTGTGAAGCGGGTGGTCAATTCCCAGGCCGCAGAGGGTTCGTGGGGCAACGCCGCCGGTGCGGGCGGCACGGCGGGGCAACACGGCGACACGGTTGTCACCGAAATGGCTCGCCCCATCCATCACCCGTCCGGGGCACAACCGACCGTCAAGAACTGCCGTTGATCCACGCGCCGGGCATCCCGCACGGCACAAGCGTCATTTGACCAAGGAGCAACTCTCCATGTCGCGTACCACCAAGGCTCTCGCCCTCTCCGCCGTCGCGGCCGCCGCCGTGGCCGGTGGCGCCGGTGTCGCCGCCGCCGACAGCGGCGCGCAGGGTGCCGCCACCAACTCCCCCGGCGTCGTCTCCGGCAACGTCATCCAGGTGCCGGTGCACGTCCCCGTGAACGTCTGCGGCAACACGATCAACGTGATCGGCCTGCTGAACCCGGCGTTCGGCAACACCTGCGTCAACGACTGAGCTGACGCGTCGATCGGTACGGCCGCCCCGCAGCCTGCGGGGCGGCCGTTTCCATGGGGCGGCTCCCGGCCCCCGGGCCGGTCCCCCCCGTGTCGGCGTGTCGGCCCCACGCCGTCGGCGTGTCGCGCCCCCGATCCCGTACTCGAATGGCGGGTAGCCGCAACACCCCTGGAACCGTCCCCTACTTTGGCTTCTCACCTGCGCAAACGCTGAGTTGGGCCGCAGGGCGGTATGACGCGACGCGCCCGCTCGGTTGCGGAGGGCGATCCTCCCTTTCACGGTGATCACAAGATCCGACGGACCACCGAAAGGGAACGACCTATGCGTGCTCTACCCGCACGGCGTATCGCGACCACCACGCTCTGCGCGGCCCTTCTCCTCGGCACGGCCGGACCGGCCATAGCCATGCAGGCGGAGTCCCGCCAGGAAGTGACGGCCGCGGAGGTGCCCCTCCCCGGAGCGGACGCGCTGCTCGGCCAGGTGAAGGCGCTCGGCGACCTGGGCGCTGTCCTCACCCCCGTCACCGACCTCCTCAACGCCGCGCTCAAGGCCGACAACGGCCAGATCCCCGCCGCCGACGCCACCAAGCTCGCCGAGGCCGTCACGGCCGCGATCGCCAAGATCACCGCTGCGGCGCCGGTCGCCCCGCCCGCCGCCGTGCCCGCCGTCCCCGAGGCCCCGGCCGCGCCCGCCGTGCCCCCGGCCGCCGCTGTCCCGCAGGCTCCGGCCGTGCCGCAGGCTCCGGCCGTGCCGCAGCTCCCCGCCGCGCTGCCGAAGCTGCCGCTGGGCGGACCGCAGGCCGCGCAGGCCCCCCTCGACGTCAAGGACGACGCCCTGAAGGCGCTCCAGGCCGCGGTGGACAGTCTGATCAAGGCCGTCACGGGCGGCGACCCCACGCAGGTCGTCCCGGCCGTCACCGGTGTCCTCACCGGCCTGGTCAACACGGTCGTCGCCACCGTGCTCAGCGGCGGCCTTCCGGTGCCGAACCTGCCGGGCCTGCCCCCGCTGCCCAAGCTCCCGACGGACGCGCTGCCGCTGCCGAAGCTGCCTGTCCCGCTCCCGATCGAGGAGTAGTCAGGGAAGCGAGCGGACCGGGAAAGCACGCGTCCTCTCCGGGGCGCGCATGACGAGACCCGCCACACCGGCGCGTACCGGTGTCGGCGGGTCTCGTCATGCCCTCTTCCCATTCCCACGGCTTCCCACGGCGACAGCTGTTCGTCAACTCTGTGGGTGCGTAGTCCAGTTGATATGAGAAAAATGCGGGTTCCCTTCCATCGAGTGGGTTCCGGGAAGTTTGAGTTTCAGGGGTTTCCGTGCCGAGTTCCGCTCGTTAGAAGCGGTGAGAGAGACGCCAGGCAGAAGTAAATGCCTGAAGAGTGAAGCCCATTGGTGACCCGGCCAACGGTGACAAGAGTTACCAGGAAAGGAACACGATGAAGCCCCTGAAGGCTGCCGCTGTCCTCGCTGGATCGATGGCGATCGCCGGTGCCGCCGCGCCCGCTTTCGCCAACGACCTGACGCCCACCAGCCTGAACGGCGGCCTGGACACGCTGCTCAGCCAGCCGACCCTGGACGCGGCCCCGCTGAGCACCAACATGCTGGACACCGAGAACAAGAACTCCGTCGTCAACACGGTCAAGACGGCCACGGACGGACTGAACGCGGCCGGAGGGCCGACGCAGCTGCTCGGCGGCCTGCCGCTCGCCAACTAGTCGTCCGAATTCCCGTTTCCCTTCGGGTGGCCTGAGCCGAACGGGAAACCCAGAATGCTTGGGCGTGTTATTCCGGGAATCCCCAGAATTACGCCCCTAGGCTTCAGCTAAACCCTAAGGGAAGGTTTGATGATGAACACTGCCAAGAAGGCCGCTCTCGCCCTCGCCGCCGCCGGTATGGCCGCGGGTGCCGCGTCGGGGACCGCTTTCGCCGACGCCGACGCCGCCGCTGACGCCGCGCACTCCCCGGGCGTCGGCTCGGGCAACGTCGGCCAGATCCCGGTGAACGTCCCGGTCAACGTCGTGGGCAACACCGCCAACCTGATCGGCGCCCTGAACCCGGCGTTCGGCAACAGCGGCGCGAACAACTGACCTTCGCCCGCGCGGCGTCGCGGCCACCACGCGACGCTCGCCCGGTGCCCTTCCGGGCGCCCGCGGCACTCAAAGGCCGGTCAGCGGAACCCTTTCCGCGGACCGGCCTTTCGCGCGCCCGGCCACGGGCGGCCACGCGCGTTCGACCTGCTCACCCCAACGTGTGATGCGGAACGGCCGTTCGGCCACTTAGGTGACAAGCGCGAAAGACCGTGCCGCGCGCGTCGCTACGGTTTCGCCCATGACCACGAAACCGAGTGAGCAGCGTCCTTTCCGAGTGGCCGACATGGGCACCCTCGGCGTCATCGCCTGGAGCGGTGAACACCCCGAGGAGGAAAAGGACATGGCCTTTCTCATGGCCTATCCCCTGGGGGACGCGGAGGGCGGCCCGGACGCCTCGGCTGAGGCCGTCGGCGCGCTGCTGCACAACTCCGGTCTGCCGGTCGGCGGCCCGCTCCTGGACGGCGCGCGGAACCCCAGCCTCCCGGTGACGCTGCTCGTCGAGGCCGGGCAGGCGGTCGTGACCATGCCGCACGTCAACGCCCAGTGTGTGGTCCCGCCCGAGTGGCTCGCCGCCGTACGGGACCGGGGGCACGCGTACTTCATCATGACCACGCGCGCGTGGCCGGACGGTGCGCCCGGCGTACCCGTGTCGGAGGAGAACCTGAGGAACTTCGCGGGCGACGAGGAGACCCTCACCAACGCCACGCACTGCCTGCTGCCGGTGCAGCGGCTGCGCGGCTGATGAGCGGCCCGGCCCCGGCCGGGTGCCCGCGCGCTTCCCGACCGGGCCGGAATCCGGTGGGGCGATCAGTCGAGGGGATCATCCGCTAAAGCGAGTATTCGGTTGCTCGGGCGAAGTTTGTGCTGGTGCGCGGGGCGGGCTCGTTGAGCCTGTGCGAACCGAGCGGTCGCCGTAGCGAAAGGATCCGAGCCATGAAGCACACCACGAGGGGGGCCATCGCCACGGCCCTCGCCTGCACCGCGGCAGCCTGCGCGGCGTCGACCGCGGCCGCGGCGGACCACCCCGGCGTGACCGTGCCGCTGGACGGGGTCAAGCACTCCCTGGGCCTGCAGACCCCCGAGGTCACCAGCACCCTGCCGGTACCGCTGCCCGGCGGCGAGCTGGAGGGCCCCCGCTATGTGGAGGGCAAGCTGCTGCCCGAGCGGGCCGTCCCGCAGATCCCGGTCGGCAACGCGCTGCCCGACGTCCAGATCACGGCCCCGCTGACGGACGTCGTGGGCGAGGACAGCCTGAAGAGCGTGGGCCTGTCCGCACGCGGCTCCGACGTGTACGCCCTCACGCCGGGCGCCACGCTCGAAGCGCCGCTGGGCGCGCCGGGCGCCGACGGCACCGCCCTGCCGCCGCTCACCCTGCCCGGCGGCGGCCTGCACCAGCCCCTGCTGAGCGCGCAGCCCGCGGCCGATCTGGGCCTCAACTGACGCCTGCGGACCCGGTGGACCGCGAGGGCTCGGCTCCGGTGCGGCCGGGCCCGCCACGCCCGGCCCGTAACGGACCGTGGGGGTCGGGCGGTTAGAGGTCTTGGCAGCACATGGTCGCGGGAGAGGGAGCACATGACCGCAGCGCCCGGTACGCCACTGATCCACCGCCTCGGGCGGCGCCACCTCCTTGGCGCCGCGGCCGCGGCCACGCTCGCCTCCGTCGGGGTGATGCGGGCGGCCCTGGCGCGGGCCACCCCGCCGGGCGCGCCCGACGAGGGCTCCTTCGACGAGATGTACCGGGGGCGGCGCATCCAGGGCGACCCGGTCCTGGGCGAGCGCGGCGCGGGCCCGTCGGCGTGGCGCGTCACGGTCGACGGCCGGCAGCTCGGCCTCATGCGCCGGGCCGACGGCAGCTATCTGACCATGGTCGACCACTACGGGTCGTACGAGAGCCCGCTCGCGGCCGCCCGCGGGGCCGTGGACGAGCTCGGGGTGACGGCGCGGCTCAGCGGTCACACGCACTGAGGGGCACGGCCCCGGCCGCACGGGGCGCGAGGGATCGTGAAGGGGGCGCGCGTGGCCTACACACGCAAGAACCAGAACCGGCTGACCGGGGCCGAGCGGCGCAGATTCGTGGACGCCGTACTGAGCCTGAAGCGCCGGGGCGAGTACGACGAATTCGTCCGCACGCACATCGACTTCTACGTGGCGGACGGCGAGAACCGGCTCAGGGTCGCCCATATGACGCCCACGTTCCTGCCCTGGCACCGGCGCTTCCTGCTCGACTTCGAGCGGGCCCTGCAGCGCGTCGACGACGCGGTCACCGTCCCCTACTGGGACTGGACGCGCGACCGCACCCCGGCCGCGTCCCTGTGGGGCGAGGACTTCCTGGGCGGGAACGGGCGCGCGGGCGACCGGCAGGTGCTCACGGGCCCGTTCGCGCGCCGCGGCGGCCACTGGCGGATCAAGGAGAGCGTCACCGACGGGGACTTCCTCACCCGCGCGTTCGGCAACCCCTCGAACCCGATCGAGCTGCCCACGCCCGCCGACGTGGAGTGGGCGATGAAGGATTCCCGGTACGACGTCCCGCCCTGGGACTCGCGGGCGGACGGGGGCTTCCGCAACAAGCTGGAGGGCTGGACGTCCGGCGTGGGCACCGCGCGGTGGCGCAACCACAACCGCGTGCACCGCTGGGTCGGCGGACACATGCTGGGCGGCGGCTCCGTGAACGACCCGGTGTTCTGGCTGAACCACGCCTTCGTGGACCTGCTGTGGAGCCGCTGGGAGCGCGAGCACCGCAGGGGCGCGCGGTTCCTGCCGGAGCGCCCGCCGGGCCTCGGTGAGCCGGGGCACGGCCGCGTCGTCGCCCGGAACGAGCCGATGCCCCCGTGGCGTACGACGCCGGGCGACATGCTCGACCACGAGCGGATCTATCGCTACGTGTGACACCGCCGCGGACACCACCGAAGTGCCCCGTGAACCGGGAAGCCCCCGGCGAACGTACTCGCCGGGGGCTTCTCCTGGTGGCGTGCTCAGTGGCCGTAGCCGCCGTCGCCGCCGGTGCCGCCGTTGTTGACGCAGGTGTTGCCGAACGCCGGGTTCAGCAGACCGACGACGTCGATGGTGTTGCCGCAGACGTTGACCGGGACGTGGACCGGCACCTGGATCAGGTTGCCGGAGAGGACGCCGGGGGAATTCTTGGCCACGCCGTGCGCGTCGGCGTCCGCCGAGGCGAGTCCGGCGCCGCCCAGCACGACGGCACCCGCGCCGAGCGTGAGGGCGGCTGCCTTCGCGATGCGAGACATCACGTTCTCCTTCGAATTGGAAAGCACGGCCGCGTGGGTGTGGCCGCGATTCCTCTAACGCGTTGCGCTGATGTGAAGTAACGGCGTGAAATCGTCGATGATCTTCTGGATATCGAACACGCGGGGCGATTCGATCAGTACTTCTGTAGGCCATTAGTGCCAGCGGCGGGCGGAATGCGGCGGTCGCCCGTGTCCCGGAGGCGGCTTCGCCGTTGCTGAGGGCATGACTTCAGCACGACGCATTCTGGCCGCCGTCTCCCTCGCCGCCGGCGCGGCGACGCTCGTGGCGCCCGCCGCCCACGCGTCCACCGGGGCTCAGGAGGCCAAGGAGATCTCGCCGATGGCCACCATCGACGAGCTGGGCCGCATGCCGCTGCCCGAGGCGCAGCACGACGACGTGCCGACGGTGTCCAGCCAGCTCGGCGGCCTCCACCGGCTGAACGAGCTGCACCAGGTCACGGACCTGGTGCAGCCGGTGACCCAGCTCGTCCCCGCCGTACAGACCTGAGCGCCTCCCAGGCCTGGGCTAGGTGAGCCGCACCCCGCGCCGAGCCAGGTATCTGACCGGGTTGATGTCCGAGCCGTAGCCGCGCCGGGACCGGATCTCCAGGTGGAGGTGGGGGCCCGTGGCGCGCCCGGTGCTGCCGCTGCTGCCGATGCGGGTGCCGGTGCGGATGCGCGCGCCCTGCCGCACGGAGATGCGGTTCAGATGCGCGTACAGCGCGTAGTGGCCGTCCGGCATGCGCACCGTGACCGCCTTGCCGTACGCCCCTGACCAGCGGGCGAGCACGACGACTCCGGAGCCGACGGCGTACACCGGGGTGCCCCGGGGCACGGCCAGGTCGATGCCGGTGTGGTGGCCCGCGATCCAGTTGCCGCGGATGCCGTAGCGGGCGCTCACGCGGAAGCGGCGGCGCAGCGGCCGTGCGAAGCGGCGTGGCGGGCCCGTGAGCGCGCGGACCTCGGGGACCGCGGCGTCGGCCGCCGCCAGGTCGTCCTCGAAGTGCGGGTCGTAGTCGGCCGCGCAGTCGTCGTGCGGGTCCGTGACGTCACCCGGGTCCGTGACGTCGTCCGGGGTCAGGAGGTCGTCGGGGTCGTCGGGGTCGACGAGGCCGTCCGGATCGACGAGGTCGTCGTGGTCCAGGACGTCCTCGTGGTCAAGGACGTCGTCGCGGTCCGCGACGTCGTCCGGCGGTGTGCCCGCCATGCCGAGCGCGCCTGAGGCGAGCAGGATCACGCCGATTCCCAGTGCGTCACGTCGTGTTCGGCCCGCTGGTTGCGGGCCGTCTATGTGGTAGCCCATGTCCGCTAGGACAACGGCGGCGGCCGGGCGGCGCACGCCCGGTTGCGCCACCTGGCGTAACGCGCCCGAGTGCGTGAACGGCGCCGAGGCGCCGTTCACGCCCCGTGTCGCAGCTTGGCAGGTCCGCTAGGCTCGCCTCCGTGACGGCTCATCAGCCCTTTGAGGCGACTGCCGAGGACGCGTATGTCGTAGTGGCCGTCGCATCGTCGGCCGGAGGCATCCACGCCCTGAGCGTGCTCCTCGGCGACCTGGGCGAGGACCTGCCCGTGCCCGTCCTCGTCGTCCAGCACCTCGACCCGCGCCACCGCACGGTCATCGCCGACGTGCTCGCCCGCCGCACGGAGCTGCAAGTGAAGCTCGCGGAGGAGGGGGAGCGGGTGCTGCCGGGCACCGTGTACGTCGCGCCGCCGGACCGGCATCTGCTGGTGGGCTCCGACGGCGTCCTGGCCCTGTCGAACAGCGCCCTCGTCCATTTCGTACGCCCCTCGGCGGATCTTTTGTTCGAATCGATGGCGGGCGCGTACGGGCCACAGGCCATCGCGTGCGTGCTGACCGGGACGGGTGTCGACGGAGCGATGGGCGTGGACGCCGTGAAGACGCGCGGAGGTACCGTCATCGCCCAGGATCCGCAGACCGCGGAATTCAAGAGCATGCCTGAGGCGGCCCTGGGTACGGGAGCAGTTGACTTCGTGCTACCCCTTGAGGAGATCGCCGCGGTCATCCGCGGGCTTGTCGAAACCAAGAGGCAGTGATGGGCGAAACACGAGACTCCGAAACGGACGAGGAGCTGGAGGACCTCCTCGGCTTTCTGAGGGACGCCCGCGGTTTCGACTTCACCGGGTACAAGCGCTCCTCGCTGGGCCGCCGCATCCGCAAGCGGATGCAGGACGCCGACGTCACCTCGTACGCGGACTACCGCGACCGCCTGGAGACCAGCGCGGACGAATTCGGCGCGCTCTTCAACACCATCCTCATCAACGTGACCTCGATGTTCCGGGACCCGGACGCGTGGACGTACCTCCAGAGCGAGGTGCTGCCCGAGCTGCTGGCCGCCGTGCTGCCCGAGGACGAGATCAGGGTGTGGAGCGCGGGCTGCTCCAGCGGCGAGGAGGCGTACTCACTGGCGATCATGTTCGCCGAGGCGCTCGGCATCGAGGAGAGCCTGAACCGGGTCAAGATCTACGCCACGGACGTCGACGAGGAGGCACTGCGCGACGCCCGCACCGCGCTGTACACCGCCAAGAGCCTGGAGGCCCTGCCGGTGGAGCTGCGCGACAAGTACTTCGAGCAGAACGGCACGCAGTACAGCTTCCGGCCCGACCTGCGGCGCCGGGTGATCTTCGGGCGGCACGACGTGACCCGGGACGCCCCCATCTCCCGGCTCGACCTGCTGGTGTGCCGCAACACCCTGATGTACTTCAACGTCGAGGCGCAGACGCAGATCATCGACCGGTTCCACTACGCGCTGCGCGAGGGCGGCTACCTCTTCCTCGGCAAGGCCGAGATGCTCCTGAACGACGGCGACCGCTTCCAGGTCGTCAGCATGCGACAGCGCCTCTTCCGGCGCCGCCCCGGGGACGCCGGGCCGCCCTACCAGCCCGCGCCGCTGAAGCTCCGGGCGGGCGTCACGTTCGAACCGCGCTCCGCGGCGCGCACCCGCCAGATGCGCGACCTCATCATGGACGCCCTGCCGGTGCCCGCGGTCGCCGTCGACACCGAGGGAGCGGTCGTCCTGATCAACAGCCAGGCGCGGGTGCAGTTCGGCCTCACCACCAACGACTGCGGGCGGCCCTTCCAGGACCTGGAGGTCTCCTACCGCCCCGTCGAGCTGCGCTCGCTGATCGAGCAGTCCACGCACGAGCGCAGGACGCTGCGCGTCAACAGCGTGGAGCGCCGCGTCGGCGACGACGTCCAGTACGTCGACATCCTGATCCAGCCGCTCACCGGTCCCAACGGGCTGCCGTCGGGCACCATCATCAGCTTCACCGACGTCACGGTCCCCACCCGGCTCAAGTCCGAGGTCAAGCGGGTGCGGGAGGAGCTGGAGACGGCGTACGAGGAGCTCCAGTCCACGAACGAGGAGCTGGAGACCACCAACGAGGAACTCCAGTCCAGCATCGAGGAGCTGGAGACGACGAACGAGGAGCTCCAGTCCACGAACGAGGAGCTGGAGACCACCAACGAGGAACTCCAGTCCGGCAACGAGGAACTGGAGACCATGAACGAGGAACTCCGGATCCGCACCGAGGAGTTGGACGAGGTGCACGCCTTCCTGGAGGGCGTGATGAGCAGCATCGCGGCGGGTGTGGTGGTCCTGGACACGGACACCAAGGTCAAGAGCTGGAACCGGGGCGCGGCCGACCTGTGGGGGCTGCGCCGTGACGAGGTCATGGACGAGCTGTTCTTCGGGCTCGACTTCGGGCTGCCGACGGAGGAGCTGCGGTCCGTGGTCCAGAAGTGCCTCGACACCCGCAAGCGCACAGGTCCGGTCGTGGTGTCCGCGGTGAACCGCATCGGCCGCGGCATCATGTGCCACGTGGTCTGCTCGCCCTTCGACGGCCACCACGGTGGCGTCGTCCTGCTGATGGAGGAAGGCACCAGCCTGCTCGAGGACGGCGCGGGCGCCTCCCTGAACTGATGTGCTCCGCTTCGTACGGAAGCGGTACGGAGACCTCGCGGACCCGGGCGTCTTACGACGGCTAGCCCGAAATACCCTCCTCCGGGTGAGAGCCCGGGCGTACGCTTCGAGCATGACCCAGGGCGACGGCTATGCCGACCAGGCGATGACGGCCTGGCGTCGCGCCGCATCCGCGCGGGCGCGGGCCGCCCGCGTGGACGAGGCGGCCTCGCGGCAGGAGGAGTTGGCGGCGGCCACGGGACGCGAGGTACACCTGAAAATGGCTGAGGCGCTGCGCTCCGCGGCGGGTTGTCACCGCTCGTCGGCACAGCTGCAGGAGTCGTTCGCGCGCCGCATGTCGGGGTGGGCGCGGGGGCGAGGGCCCCGGCCGCGGTTCATGAGCGGCGTCGCCGAGGCCTGCGGCACGGGCAGCGCGGCGCTCACCCTCGTGGACGGGCGGCAGCGGCAGCTCGCCGTCGCCGCGTCCGACGGTCCCGCGCGGGCCGCGCAGGACCTGGAGTTCATGCTCAGCGAGGGGCCCACCAAGGACGCCACGCTCCGCCGGGACCTGGTCTTCGTGGCGCACGAGGAGATCGAGACGCGCTGGCCCTGCTACGGCCCGGCCCTCACCGCGCTGGGCATCCGGGAGGTCGCCGCGGTCCCGCTGGGCTCCGCCGACCACTGCCTCGGCGCGCTCGCGGTGTTCGACCCGCGCCCCGGCCTCGTCGGCACCCGGGCGTTCGCGGAGATCGTCGGGGCGCTGACCCGCACGGTCCTCCTCGACCCGGACGCCGATCCCGAGCTGTACGGCGGCATCGACCACCGGGACGTGGTGCAGCAGGCGGCGGGCATGCTCTCCGTGCACGCGGGATGCCAGGTCGAGGACGCCCTCGCGCTCATCAAGGCGCGGGCGTTCAGCGGCGCGGAGAGCCTGGAAGCGCTCGCGCGGAAGATCGTGTCCGGTGACTTGAAGATGAATCCGGGAGACTGGCCATGACCGTGTCGCAGCAGCGCCTTGCCGAGGCCTTCGTGGAACTCGCGGGCGGCGCCCCCGGAGAACCGGTCGACCCGCCCGCCCTGCTTGCGGCGCTCGCCTCCCACGGCTGCGAACTCCTCGGCACCCGCGCCTGCGCGGTCCTCGGCGTGTCGTCGGAGACCGAGGAAGCGCAGGTGTACGCGTCCGAGGCCGGGGCCCGCGACCTCGTCCTGGGGGCGTACCAGGAGGGCGAGGGGCCGGGGCCGTACTGCCAGGAGACCGGCCGTCCCGTGGAGCGCACCGACCTGGAGAACCCGGTCGCCCGGCTGCGCTGGCCGCACTACGTACCGCAGGCGCTGGCCCTGGGGTACACGCATGTCGCGGCCCATCCGCTGCGGGGGCGCGAGCGGACCGTGGGCGCGCTGGTGCTCTTCGGCTCCCGTGAGGAGCCGGTCACCGACGAGGGGCTTGCCATCGGTCAGTCCCTCGTGGCCCTCGTGGCCTCGGCGCTGCTGCGGGAGGACGAGCTGCGCCGGTCCCACACCCTCACCGGGCAGCTCCAGCACGCCCTGAGCAGCCGCCTCGTGATCGAGCAGGCCAAGGGCGTCCTCGCCGCGCGCCGGGCGCTGACCATGGACGAGTCGTTCGCGCTCCTGCGCGGCTACGCCCGCTCGCACCAGCGGAAGCTGGCGGGGGTGGCCCGGGACGTGGTGGAGGGCAGGCTGGAGCCCTGAGGGAGCTTCGGCCGGGGGCTCGGGTCCGGGCGCGGTCCCGGCTGGAGGGGCTGAGGCCGGACGCGGGGCCGACCGGGCGCGGGGCTGGGGGCGAGGCCCGTGGTGCCTCGCCCCCAGCGCCGGGCGTCAGCCTTGCTCGTTCCGGCCCTCCGCCTCGGCCTCCGCCTGCTTCGCCTGCACCTCGGGGTCGAGGGACGCCTGGCCGCTGCCGTCCACCGAGGTCAGCGGGGTGCGGTCGGCGGGGATCTCCGTGGCCGCCGGCGGCTCGACCAGCCAGTCCGGGTTGGCCTGCTTGTCCCACCACTTCCACACGGCCACCGCGGCGGCGCCGAGCAGACCGAGGACGGCAAGGCGCTTGACCGTGCGGCCGGTGCGGGCCCGGCGCTCCTGCCTGCGGGCCAGCTCCTTGATCTCCTGCGGCGACACCTGGCCGCGCAGTGCGGCGAGCGCCGCCGCTCCCCGGCCCTTCGCCTCCTCGCGGACCGGACCGGAGACGGCCACGGCGTGCTCGATGCGGGGCTTCGAGAAGTCGGCGGCCTGGCGGGCGGCCCTGCGGGTGCGGGCCGCGGCCTCGTGCGCCGCGTGGTCGAGTTTCGGCGGCACATGCCCGCGCGCCTGCACCACGCGCGGCGCGACGTGCGCCCCGTACTGGACGCGGGCCTGGTCGGCGGCGGCGTGTGCCGCGTGCGACACCTTCGGGGCGAGGCGCGAGCGCGCCTCCTGTGCCAGGTGAGTGGCCCGGTCCTTGGCTTCTTCGGCGTAGGGCGCCACCGCGTCCGCGGCGTGCCGCGCGCTTTCCTTCGCCGAGTCGGCCGCGGCGCGCACGCTGTCTTTGCGGGTCACGGGATCCTCCTCCTTGGTGGCGTATAGGTATGTCACCTTTCCACCCTTTCCGGGATCATGCCTGCCGGGATGGAACCGGGGCACGCGCGGACGGGCATCCGGGGCATTCCCCGAGCGCGGGGCGCACGTCGGTCCGCCGTGGCCGCCGGTGCGCCACGGCTTCCGGCGCGGCACCGGACACGGCTTCCGGTACGAGTCGGGCCCGTCGACGACAATGCCACGGATCGCCTCCAGGTGCGCCTGCTCGGCGGCTACTCGTCCCAAACAGGTCCGTGCGAGGATCGGAGGGTCACAGAGGACAACGGAAGGCAGATCGTGGCTGAGCAGCTTTACGCCACTCTCAAGACCAACCAGGGCGACATCGAGATCCGGCTTCTGCCGAACCACGCGCCCAAAACGGTCAGGAACTTTGTTGAGCTCGCTCAGGGCGAGCGCGAGTGGGTGCACCCCGCGACCGGCAAGAAGTCCACGGACAAGCTGTACGACGGCACGGTCTTCCACCGGGTGATCAGCGGCTTCATGATCCAGGGCGGCGACCCGCTGGGCAACGGCACGGGCGGCCCGGGCTACGAGTTCGAGGACGAGTTCCACCCGGACCTCGCCTTCGACAAGCCGTACCTGCTGGCCATGGCGAACGCGGGCCCGGGCACCAACGGCTCCCAGTTCTTCATCACGGTCTCCCCGACCGCGTGGCTGACCCGCAAGCACACCATCTTCGGCGAGGTCACCAGCGACGCCGGGAAGAAGGTCGTGGACGCCATCGCCGGCACGCAGACCAACCCGCGCACGGACCGCCCGGTGAGCGACGTCGTCATCGAGTCCGTCGTCGTCGAGACGCGCGAGGGCTGAGCGCTCCGCGCTCGACCCCGCCCGTCAGGGAACAAAACCGCCCCGCCCATCCGTAGAGGAGGGCGGGGCGGTGCGTTGACCAGCATGCCGACGCCGCCGCGTACGGCAGACCAGAGGGGACCGTGATGGACCAGGCGCCAGGCAGCCCGCAGGACGCGCAGAGCCTGCCGAGCTGCTACCGGCATCCCGGCCGGGAGACGGGTATCAGCTGCACCCGCTGCGAGCGTCCGATCTGCCCGGAGTGCATGATCAGTGCCTCGGTCGGCTTCCAGTGCCCCGAGTGCGTCCAGGGCGGCTCCGGCACCGGGCACGCCCCGGCGGCCAGCCAGCCGCGCACGCTTGCGGGCGGCACGCTCACGCAGGACCCGCGCCTGCTCACGAAGATCATCCTCACGATCAACGTCCTGGTGTTCATCGCGGTCCGCGCCCGTGAGGACCTGGTCGGGGATCTGTTCCTGATCGGCCGGTGGCCGCCGGAGCCGTTCCCCGCCACCGAGGGCGTGGCGGACGGCGATACGTACCGCCTGGTCACGGCCATGTTCACGCACCAGGAGATCTGGCACATCGCGTTCAACATGCTGGGTCTTTGGTGGCTCGGCGGTCCGCTGGAGGCGGCGCTCGGCCGGGCGCGCTTCCTCGCGCTCTATCTGCTGTCGGGGCTCGGCGGCAGTGCCCTGACGTATCTGGTCTCGGATCCCAGCGACGCCTCGCTCGGTGCCTCCGGGGCGATCTTCGGCCTGCTCGGCGCGACGGCGGTCCTGATGCGCCGTCTGAACTACGACATGCGCCCGGTCATCGCGCTCCTCGCGCTGAACCTGCTGTTCACGTTCACCTGGAGCGGCATCGCCTGGCAGGCGCACGTCGGCGGTCTCGTCGCCGGTGTCGCCATCGCGTACGGCATGGTGCACGCGCCCCGCGAGCGCCGGGCCCTGGTGCAGTGGGGCACCTGCGCCCTGGTGTTCCTGGCGATCGCGGTCACCGTGGTCGTCCGGACCGTGCAGCTCACCTGAGCGCGGGCGCCGTGCGGCCCGCCCGAGCTGGGGTGCAGCGGCCGCCTTGGACTGGGGGTACGCGGGCTTTCCACCGCGTACCCCCAAGTTGTCCACAGTCTGTGCCCGATCTTGTGCACGAAGTGGGGAACGTCTGTTCCGTGCGTCGCTGATCCGGGTTTTCCCAGGCAGGGCAAGGGGCGGGCGGGCCGGCCACAAGGGGCCGACCAGTCACACCGGCGTCAACGTCCGGAGAGTTATCCACAGATCTTCAGACCTTTCCCCAGGTCTGTGGATGGCGCCGCTCGCGCTGTGGATAACTCAGGCCAGGGCTTGCGTTCCGCCCTCGCCGTTACCCCGGCTCGTTACTTCCACTGAGTGGAGACGCCGAAGCCCGCGGCGATGAAGCCGAAGCCGACGACGATGTTCCAGTTGCCCAGCGGGTCGATCGGAAGCTCGCCGTCCGTGACGTAGAAGACGACGATCCAGGCCAGGCCGATCAGGAACATCGCCAGCATCACCGGAGCGACCCAGCTGCGGCTGGTCAGCTTGATGTTCGTCGCCTTCTTCGACGACGGGGGCGTGTAGTCGTCTGCCTTCTTGCGGATACGTGACTTCGGCACGAGGGTCTCTCCTGTCGATGCGCTGCGTGGCCGCGCAGGTAACTGGGTCCGGCGCCGGGGGCGGACACTACGGTGCGCTAAGTCTTCCCCCGGGCGTCCGTTAGCGTAGTGCTTCCGCGGCGGTGAAGGAGATAAGGGTACGTTGAGCAATTCCGCCGACTTCCCCTCGGGCACGGACCGGCCATCGCCGGGCACGGGCCGACGCCGCCGCTGGCGGCCGGTCCGGGTGCTCACCGCGGGCGTCTTCGCCCTCGCCGGGCTGCTCTTCATGACCAGCTTCAACACGGCCAAGGGCACCAACATCCGCACCGACGACTCCCTCCTGAAGCTCTCCGACCTCATCCAGGAACGCAGCCGCAAGAACAAGGACCTCGACCAGTCCACCGGCTCGCTGCGCGACGAGGTCGAGTCCCTCGCCCGCCGCGACAGCCCCGGCACCAAGGCCGA
The DNA here is from genome assembly GCF_008704795.1 of Streptomyces spectabilis. Classification (NCBI taxonomy): domain Bacteria; kingdom Bacillati; phylum Actinomycetota; class Actinomycetes; order Kitasatosporales; family Streptomycetaceae; genus Streptomyces; species Streptomyces spectabilis. Next base: position 5,017,382 of record NZ_CP023690.1, read on the forward strand.
CGACGCCCGGCTCAACGCCCTGGAGCGGAACGCGGGCACCAAGAAGCTCAGCGGCCAGGCCGTCTCCGTCACCCTCACCGACGCCCCGCCGCACGCCACCGCGAAGCTCCCCGGCTACCCCGAGCCCCAGCCCAACGACCTGGTGATCCACCAGCAGGACCTCCAGGCCGTGGTCAACGCCCTGTGGCAGGGCGGCGCCGAGGGCATCAAGGTCATGGACCAGCGGCTGATCTCCACCAGCGCCGTGCGCTGCGTCGGCAACACCCTGATCCTCCAGGGCCGCGTCTACTCACCGCCGTACAAGGTGACCGCGATCGGTGACCCCGACCGGCTCAAGAAGGCCCTCGCCGCCTCGCCCGAGATCCAGAACTACATGCTCTACGTCAACGCCTACGGGCTCGGCTGGAAAGTCGACGACGACGGGGCGGTGACTCTTCCCGGTTACTCGGGCACAGTGAACCTTCATTACGCGAAGCCTGTGGACTAGCGCTCGCTCGGGAGGTCCCTGCGGTGTCGGTACGCGTGATCGTCCGGACGCTCAGCGAACTGTGCATCACCGTCGGCACTCTGATCGTGCTCTTCGTGGCGTACGTGCTGTTCTGGACCGGGGTGAAGGCCGACCGGGCGATGGATCAGCAGATCGACCGCCTCCAGGACCGGTGGTCCCAGGGCCGGGTCGCCACCGGCGCGGGGGCCCTGGACGCCTCGCCCCCGAAACCGGCCCTCTACGAGAACGGCGAACCCTTCGCCGTCATGTACGTCCCCCGCTTCGGTTTCACGTGGAACAAGCCCGTGCTCCAGGGCACCGCCACCGACATCCTCAAGAAGGGCCTCGGCCACTACGCGCGCACCGCCCGGCTCGGCCAGAAGGGCAACTTCGCCGTGGCCGGGCACCGGCGCACCTACGGCGACCCGTTCAAGGACTTCCCCGAGCTGCGCCCCGGCGACGCGGTGGTCCTGACCGACGGCACGACCTGGTTCACGTACCGCATCGACAGGAAGCCGTACAAGACGCTGCCCAGCGACACCGGGGTCGTCGACCCCGTGCCGCGGGGGTCCGGCTACCGCGAGACCGGCCGCTATCTCACCCTGACCACCTGCGAGCCCGAGTGGGGCCACAGCCACCGCCTCATCGCCTGGGCCCATCTGGACGCCACCCAGCCCGTGGAGGCCGGGAAACCCGAGGCACTGCGCCGTTAGTCTGGTGCGGTACGGCGGCGACGGCCGGTGCGATGGGGCCGGGTGGTCGTGTGGCGACGAAAGGGACGGCATGTACGGCTGGATCTGGCGACATCTGCCGGGGAACGCATGGGTGAGGGCACTGCTCTCCCTGATGCTGGTCCTCGCCGTGGTCTATGTGCTGTTCCAGTACGTGTTCCCCTGGGCGGAGCCGCTGCTGCCCTTCAACGACGTGACGGTGGACAACTGATGGGCGCGCGCATCCTCGTCGTCGACAACTACGACAGTTTCGTCTTCAACCTCGTGCAGTACCTGTACCAGCTCGGCGCCGAGTGCGAGGTGCTGCGCAACGACGAGGTCGAGCTGCGGCACGCGCAGGACGGCTTCGACGGCGTGCTGCTCTCGCCGGGCCCCGGCACCCCCGAGCAGGCGGGCGTCTGCGTGGACATGGTGCGCCACTGCGCCGCCACCGGGGTGCCCGTCTTCGGCGTGTGCCTGGGCATGCAGTCGATGGCCGTGGCGTACGGCGGCGTCGTGGACCGGGCGCCGGAGCTCCTGCACGGCAAGACCTCGCCGGTCACGCACGAGGGCAAGGGCGTCTTCGCGGGCCTGCCCTCGCCCTTCACCGCGACCCGGTACCACTCGCTCGCGGCCGAGCCCGCCACGGTGCCCGCGGAGCTGGAGGTCACCGCCCGCACGGCGGACGGCATCATCATGGGCCTTCGCCACCGCGAACTGCCCGTCGAGGGCGTGCAGTTCCACCCCGAGTCCGTCCTCACCGAACACGGGCACCTGATGCTTGCCAACTGGCTCGCCGAGTGCGGCGACGCCGGGGCCGTCGGGCGATCGAGCGGGCTGGCCCCGGTGGTGGGCAGGGCCACGGCGTGACCGCGGAGGCGCACCGGGGCGCCGACGCGGAGGGCGGGCATCCGTCACCGTGGTTCCGCAGTGCGACGCCGCCGGGCGCGCCGGATCAGGCGGCGCCTGATCCGCCCGAGGCCGTGCCTGATCCGTCCGCTCCCCCTGATACCGGGGCCACAGGGCCGTACGTGCCCGCGTACGAGCCACCGCCGGACGACGAGACCATCGGCCTGCGGACGGCGGACACACGGCGAATAGCGGGCGGTCCCGCGGCGCCGGGCGGCCGGGCCGCGCGGCGGAAGGCGGCCAAGCACAAGGGCCGGCGGAAGCCCCGGGCACAGACGGCGGCTCCTGTCGCCGAGGGCGCGCAGGACCGCCCGCTGACCCGGCTGGAAGCCCGGCGCGCCGAGCGCGCCCGCAGACCGAGCCCGGCGACCGTGGCCAGCCGCGTCATCGGCGAGCTGTTCATCACCGCGGGCGTCCTGATGCTCCTGTTCGTCACGTATCAGCTGTGGTGGACGAACATAAGGGCCCACCAGCAGGCGAACGCCGCCGCCCGCGACCTCCAGGAGGACTGGGCGGAGGGCAAGGGCAAGCCGGGCGCCTTCGAACCGGGGCAGGGTTTCGCGCTGCTGCACATCCCCGAGCTGGACGTCGTGGTGCCGGTCGCCGAGGGCATCGACAAGCACAAGGTCCTCGACCGGGGCATGGTCGGCCACTACAGCGAGGGCGGCACCAAGACCTCGATGCCGGAAGCGGACCCCGGCAACTTCGGCGTCGCCGGACACCGCAACACCCACGGCGAGCCGTTCCGTTACATCAACCGGCTCAAACCGGGCGATCCCATCGTGGTCGAGACGCAGGACACGTACTACGTCTACAAGATGGCGAGCATCCTCCCGCAGACGAGCCCCGGCAACACGGCGGTTCTCGGCCCCGTCCCGCCGGGCTCCGGCTTCACGAAACCGGGCCGCTACATCACACTGACCACCTGTACCCCCGAGTTCACGAGTAAGTACCGAATGATCGTGTGGGGCAAGATGGTCGAAGACCGGCCACGGGCCAAGGGGAAACCGGCCGCGCTGGTCGACTAAGGGCGCCGGAAAGCCAAGACAGACAGGGCGGATGCAGTGGCAGCCACCACCGAAGAGGACGAGCGGACCGACGCGTCCGGGCCCGCGGACGGGACGCCGCCGCGCGGCCGCGGCCCCATCGCGACGGCCGTCAGCGTCTTCGGCGAACTCCTCATCACCGCGGGCCTGGTCCTGGGCCTGTTCGTCGTCTACTCGCTGTGGTGGACGAACGTCATAGCGGACCGAGAGGCGAGGAAGCAGGGCGACCGCGTCCGCGACCACTGGGCGGGTGGCCCCGGCGCCCTGAACACCAAGGACGGCATCGGCTTCCTCCACGTGCCGTCGATGGGCGCGGGCGAGATCCTCGTGAAGAAGGGCACCGCCACCGGAACCCTCAACAACGGCGTCGCCGGCTACTACACGGACCCGATCAAGTCGGCCCTGCCGCAGGACGCGAAGGGCAACTTCTCGCTGGCCGCCCACCGCGACGGCCACGGCGCGAAGTTCCACAAGATCGACAAGGTCGACGAGGGCGACCCGATCGTCTTCGAGACCCGCGACAAGTGGTACGTGTACAAGGTCTACAAGACCCTCCCGGAGACCTCGAAGTTCAACGTCCGCGTCCTGGACCCCATCCCGAAGGAGTCGGGCGCGAAGAAGCCCGGCCGCTACATCACGCTCACGACCTGCACGCCGGTGTACACGTCGAAGTACCGCTACGTGGTGTGGGGCGAGCTGGAGCGGGTCGAGAAGGTCGACAACAAGCGGACACCGCCGCCTGAACTGAAGTAGCCCGCCGCACGCGCTGTACGCGCTCTGTGTGCTGTACGTGCTGTACGCGCCGCACGAGCTGTACGTGCTGTACGCGAGAGCCCCGGCACCTGTCTGGTGCCGGGGCTCTGTGCGTGGATCGCTCGGGGCTCAGTCCCGCTCGTGGCGGCCGAAGCCGGTGGCGCCTTCGATGAAGCCGCCGCCGATGTCACCGCCTCCGTTGTCGCCGCCGCCCTGGTCGTTGCCGCCACCGCCGCCGATGGTGGTCAAGGTGATGGAGGTGCCGGACTTGACCTTCGTACCCGCGGCCGGGTTGCTGTGGACCACCAGGGCGTCGTCGTCCTGCGGACCCTGGATGTTGCCGACCGTCAGGTCCGCGTCCTCGATGGCGTCACGCGCGTCGGAGAGCTTCTGGCCGGTGACGGTGGGGACCTGTACGTCCTCTTCCTCCTCGGCCTTCTTCTTGGCGACCTGGACGGTGACCGTGGAGTTGGGGTCGACCTTCGTGCCCGCGGTGGGCGTGGTCTGGATGACCTTGCCCTCCTCGACGCTCTCGCTCTCCACGTCCGTACGGGTCGCGACGAGACCGCTCGCCTCGATCTGCTTCTTCGCCGCCTCCCACGTCTGACCGGACACGTCCGGGACGGTGGGCTTCTGCTGCTCCTTGGCGATGTACAGCGTGACGGTGCTGCCCTTTTGGACCTCGGTGCCGGTGACCGGGTCCTGCTCCAGGACCTTGCCCTCGGTCTCGGTGGAGATCCGCTGCTTGGTCTCGACCTTGAGCTGGTACTTGTCGTCCTCCAGCTTCTCGGTGGCCGCGTCCTCGTCCAGGCCGAGGACGCTGGGAACCGCCACCTTCGGGGCTCCGGTCGAGACGACCACGTCGATCGTGTCGCCCTTCTCGACCTTGGTGCCCTCGGTCGGGGTCTGCGAGCAGATCTCGCCCTTGGGGTACTTCTCGCAGGGCTTGCGCTGGGAGACGCTGATCTCCAGGTCCACGTTCTTCGCGGACCTCTGCGCCTCCTTCAGCGTCTCGCCGATGAAACTGGGGGCCTTCTTGTCGTCGCTCGCGCCGCTGGTGCCGCTGAACGCCCACTTGCCGATCAGGATCGCGCCCACCAGGACGAGGATGCCCGCGGCGACGAGGAGGATCGTCGACGTGTTGCTCTTCTTCTGGCGGCCGCGGCGGCCGTTCTCGTCGTAGCCGCCGTCGTCCGGGTTGACCGGGGGCATCATCGACGTCTGGCCCTGGCCCGGCGCGCCGTTCTGCGGGCGCAGCATGGCCGTGGCCTGGTCGTCCGGGTGGCCGCCGTAGCCGACGGCGCCCATCGCGGCGGTGGCGGCGACGGGCTGGCCGTCGAGGCAGGCCTCGATGTCGGCGCGCATCTCGTCCGCCGACTGGTAGCGGTAGTCCGGGTCCTTGGTGAGCGCCTTGAGGACGATCGCGTCCATCTCGGGCGTGATCTCGTTGTCGAAGACGCTCGGGGCCTGCGGCTCTTCCCGCACGTGCTGGTAGGCCACCGCGACCGGGGAGTCGCCCACGAAGGGCGGCCGCACGGTCAGCAGCTCGTACAGCAGACAGCCCGTGGAGTAGAGGTCGGAGCGGGCGTCGACCTGCTCGCCCTTGGCCTGCTCCGGCGAGAGGTACTGCGCGGTGCCGATGACGGCCGCGGTCTGGGTCATCGTCATGCCGGACTCGCCCATGGCGCGGGCGATGCCGAAGTCCATGACCTTGACCTGGCCGTTGCGCGTCAGCATGACGTTCGCGGGCTTGATGTCGCGGTGGACGATCTGGTTGCGGTGCGAGTACTCCAGGGCCTGGAGGATGCCGATCGTCATCTCCATGGCGCGCTCGGGCAGCAGCTTGCGCCCGGAGTGCAGCAGCTCGCGCAGCGTGGAGCCGTCGACGTACTCCATGACGATGTACGGGATGGAGACCCCGTCGACGTAGTCCTCGCCGGTGTCGTACACCGCGACGATCGCCGGATGGTTGAGCGAGGCGGCCGACTGGGCCTCACGGCGGAACCGGGCCTGGAACGACGGGTCGCGGGCGAGATCCACCCGCAGCGTCTTCACCGCCACGGTGCGGCCGAGGCGGGTGTCGTGCGCGAGGTAGACCTCGGCCATTCCGCCGCGGCCGAGCACCTGGCCCAGCTCGTACCGGCCGCCGAGGCGACGCGGCTCTTCCATAGCTAATCCAGCCCTCTCCGTCGGTCCCGACCGCACCGTGTTGCGCGGTCCGGCGGTGTGCTGTCCGGGCATACCGTACCCGGATCGCCTAACGTGACCCGGCCGCAACCGTCACCCGATACAGGACCGGTATCGCAACGTGCACCGATGGGGAGTGGCCGTGACACGGGTCACTTCTTGCTGTCGAGAACCGCCTTCATCACGTCCCTCGCGATCGGTGCCGCGAGACCGCCGCCGGAGATGTCGTCACGGGCGGCGTTGCTGTCCTCGACGACCACGGCGACCGCCACCGGCGAGCCCGAGTCGGTCTTGGCGTAGCTGATGAACCACGCGTACGGGTTCTTGCTGTTGTTCAGGCCGTGCTGGGCCGTACCGGTCTTGCCGCCGACGGTGACGCCGGGGATCTTGGCCTTGGTGCCCGTGCCCTCGTTCACGACCGTCTGCATCATGTCCTGGAGCTTCTGCGCGTTCTCCTTGGACAGCGGGTTGCCCATCTCCTTCGGCGAGTGCTTCTCGACCACGTCGAGGTTCGGCGCCTGGAGTTCACGGACCATGTACGGCTCCATGAGCGTGCCGTCGTTGGCGATCGCGGACGTCACCATGGCCATCTGCAGCGGCGTGGCCGCGGTCTCGAACTGGCCGATGGACGACAGCGCGGTCTGCGGCTTGTCCATCTCCTTCGGGAAGTTCGACGCGTTGGAGCGGACCGGGACGAACTGCTCCTCGTTGAAGCCGAACTCCTCCGCGGTCTCCCGCATCTTGTCCTTGCCGAGATCCGAGCCGATCTTGCCGAAGACGGTGTTGCAGGACACCCGCAGCGCCTCGCGCAGCGTGGCGTTCTTGCAGGGGATGGGGCCCTCGTTCTTCAGCTCGGTGCGGGTGTCGGGCATCACCCACGGCAGCGGCGAGCGCGTCTTGGAGTCGATGTCCGAGTACAGGCCGTGCTCCAGGGCCGCCGCGGCCGTCACCACCTTGAAGGTGGAGCCGGGCGGGTAGGTCTCGCGCAGCGCCCGGTTCAGCATGGGCTTGTCGCGGTCCTTGTCGAGCTTCTGGAAGGTCTCGGCTTCCTTGTTGGTGTTGCCCGCGAACCGGGAGGGGTCGTACGACGGGGTGGAGGCGAGCGCCAGGATCGCGCCGGTCTCCGGGTCGATCGCGGCGACGGCGCCCTTGCCGCGGCCCTTCAGGCCGTTGTACGCGGCCTTCTGCGCGGCGGCGTTCAGCGTCGTGACGACGTTGCCGCCCTCCTTCTTCTTGCCGGTCAGCATGTCGAGGCTGCGGCGGAAGAAGAGCCGGTCGTCGTTGCCGGTGAGGATGCGGTCCTCGATCGACTCGATCTGGGTGGCTCCTATGCGCTGCGAGGCGAAGCCGGTGACGGGCGACCACATGGGCCCGTTCTTGTACGTCCGCTTGTACTTGAAGTCGTCGCCGTCGACCTTCTTGGAGCCCGTGATCGGGTTGCCGTCCACGATGATGTCGCCGCGCGGCTGCGCGTACCGCTCGATCGGCACGCGGCGGTTCATGGTGTGCTCGGCGAGCTTGTCGGCCTGCACGTACTGGAGCCAGTTGTCCCGGACGAGCAGCGCGAGGACGAGCAGCCCGCAGAAGATCGCGATGCGGCGCAGGGGCTTGTTCACGGCCGTACCACCTGGGTCATCTCGGCGTCGGGGTTCGGAGCGGGCGACGGCGCCGGGCGGCGCGCGGTGTCGCTGATGCGCAGCAGGACCCCGATCAGCGCCCAGTTGGCGATGACGGACGAACCGCCGTACGCGATGAACGGCATGGTCATACCGGTCAGCGGGATCAGGCCCATGACACCGCCCGCGACGACGAACACCTGGATGGCGAACGCGCCGGACAGGCCGACCGCGAGCAGCTTGCCGAACGGGTCGCGGGCCGCGAGGGCCGTGCGCACGCCCCGCTCCACGATCAGGCCGTAGAGCATCAGGATCGCCATGACACCGGCGAGACCCAGCTCCTCGCCGTACGTGGCGAGGATGAAGTCGGAGTTGGCGGCGAAGCCGATCAGGTCGGAGTGGCCCTGGCCGAGGCCGCTGCCGAGGGTGCCGCCGGAGCCGAACGCCATCAGTGACTGGGCGATCTGGTCGGTCCCCGTCGCCGAGATGACGTCGGGGTTGAACGGGTCCAGCCAGGCGTCCACACGCACCTTCACGTGCGGCTCGAAGGAGGCCACGGTGACCGCGCCCACCGCCGACATCAGCAGACCGAACACGATCCAGCTGGTGCGCTCCGTGGCGACGTACAGCATCACGACGAACATGCCGAAGAACAGCAGCGACGTACCGAGGTCGGTCTCGAAGACCAGGATCAGGATGGACATCGCCCACACGGCCAGGATCGGACCGAGGTCACGCCCGCGCGGCAGGTAAAGGCCCATGAAGCGGCGGCTGGCGAGCGCGAGCGCGTCCCGCTTGACCATCAGATAGCCCGCGAAGAACACCGCGATGACGATCTTCGCGAACTCCGCGGGCTGGATGGAGAAGGCACCGACCTGGATCCAGATCTTGGCGCCGTAGATGTTCTTGCCGAGGCCCGGGACCAGCGGAAGCAGCAGCAGTCCGATCGCGGCGACCATCGAGATGTACGTGTACCGCTGCAGGACGCGGTGGTCCTTCAGGAACAGCATGACGATCACGAACAGGGCGATGCCGACCGCGGAGTACAGCAACTGCTTCGGCGCGGACGGGCTGAACGCCCCGAACGACGCCTTGGCCAGCTGCTGGAGTCTCTCCGACTGGTCCAGGCGCCAGATCACCACCAGGCCCAGGCCGTTGAGCAGCGTGCCGAGCGGCAGCAGGAGCGGGTCGGCGTACGGCGCGAACTTGCGCACCACCAGGTGCGCGACGCCCGCGAGCAGGCCGAGTCCGAGGCCGTAGCCGAGCATGCCCGGGGGGAGTTCGCCGGAGATGGCGAGCCCCACGTTCATATAGGCGAACAGCGGGATGACCACGGCGAACACCAGGAGCGCGAGCTCGGTGTTGCGCCGGCTCGGCGCTCCGATGGCGCCGATCGTCGACGTGTGTGTAGTGCTACTGCTCATGGCGTGCGAAGGCCCCCAACGGCTGCTTACTGCTTACCGCACTGCGGGACCAGCTTCTGCTCCTCCTCGGAGAGGCTGGGGCCGGGTGTGGGAGTCGGTGCGGTGGTGGACTTGGACTTGTCGTCCTTGGCGTTCTTGTCGTCGTCGGAAGCGGGTGCGCCGGTCTGGCCGCTCATGCCGCCCGCCTCGCCCTCACCGGGCTTGGCGCCGGGCTTGGCCTCGCGCTCCGTACGCTCCTTGTTCTCCCGGTCGATCCTGCGCCGCTCGGCGTCCTTCTCGCATGCCGACGCCTGCAGGCCCAGCTCCTCGATCTTGCTCTGGGCGTCGTCGAGGCTGCCCTCGGCGATGGTCGCCTCGACCTGCTTGCGCTGGTACGGCGGCAGGTACTTGAGTTCGATCTCGGGGTGGTCCTTCTCGACCTTGGACAGGCTCACCCAGGCGAGGTCCTGGTCGATGCCGCGGTAGAGCGCTACGTGCTCGTCCTTCGTACCCACGAAGTACTGCGTCTGCGTCCAGCGGTAGCCCCCGTAGAGGCCGCCGGCGACGACGGCGAGCACGAGCGCCGTGTACATCGATCTCTTCAGCCACTTGCGGCCGCCGCCGGGCTTCACGAAGTCGTCGTCGCCGTACGTACCGAAGGAGCCGTCCTCCGGTACGTACCCCGCGGTGTCGCCGCTGCCGGGCGGGCCGAAGCCGCCCGCGGACGGCGGGGTGGGACGACCGAGGCCGGAGGCGCGGCCCGCCGGGGTCTGCATGGCCCCGCCGTCGTTCGTCTGGAGCTGGTTCTCGGCGACCGCGCCGACCACCACGGGGGTGTCGGACAGCTGGCCCGCGAGGGTGTCGCCGGTGTCGATGTCCAGGACGTCGGCCACGATCACCGTGATGTTGTCCGGGCCGCCGCCGCGCAGGGCGAGCTGGATCAGCTCCTGCACGGTCTCCTGGGGGCCCTGGTAGCTGGCGAGCGTGTCCTCCATCGTCTGGTGGGACACGACGCCCGACAGGCCGTCGGAGCAGATCAAGTACCGGTCGCCCGCGCGGACTTCACGGATCGACAGATCCGGCTCCACGTGGTCGCCGCTGCCGAGGGCGCGCATGAGCAGCGAGCGCTGCGGATGCGTCGTCGCCTCCTCCTCGGTGATGCGGCCCTCGTCGACGAGCCGCTGCACCCAGGTGTGGTCCTGCGTGATCTGCGTGAGCACGCCGTCGCGCAGCAGATACGCGCGCGAGTCGCCGACGTGCACCAGACCGAGCCGCTGGCCGGTCCACAGCAGGGCGGTGAGCGTCGTGCCCATGCCCTCCAGCTGCGGGTCCTCCTCGACCATCAGCCGCAGCTGGTCGTTGGCCCGCTGCACGGCGGTGCCGAGCGAGGTGAGGATGTCCGAACCCGGCACGTCGTCGTCGAGCGTGACGAGCGTCGAGATCACCTCGGAGCTCGCCACCTCGCCCGCCGCCTGGCCCCCCATGCCGTCGGCGATGGCGAGGAGCCGCGGACCGGCGTAACCGGAGTCCTCGTTCCCCTCCCGGATCATGCCTTTGTGCGATCCGGCGGCGAAGCGCAGTGACAGACTCATGCGCACCTCGCCCGTCGGCTCCGGGTACATCCGCACGGTGCCCACCCTCCGGTCGGGAGCGCGCTGGCGTCCTGTGTCTGGACCGCGTCGGCTCGCTCGCTCCGCTCGCTCATTGTCGTACTACTTCCGCAGCTCGATGACGGTCTTGCCGATGCGGATCGGCGCGCCCAGCGGAACGGGCGTCGGGGTGGTCAGGCGGGTCCGGTCGAGATACGTGCCGTTGGTGGACCCCAGGTCCTCGACGATCCACTGACCGTCACGGTCCGGATAGATCCTGGCATGCCTGCTGGAGGCGTAGTCGTCGTCCAGCACGATCGTCGAGTCGTGTGCCCGGCCGAGCGAGATCGTCTGGCCCTGAAGGGCGACGGTCGTACCCGTGAGCGTGCCCTCCGAGACGACCAGCTTCGTGGGGGCCCCACGGCGCTGGCGGCCGCCCCCGCCGCCCTGCCGTCCTCGGCCGCCGCCGTCCTGCTGGCGCTGCGGCGGTGGCGCGGCGGCCTGCCGGGCCGCCTGGCGGCCGCCCTCACGGCGCGCGCCGCGCTGAGTGACGCGCGTACCGAACAGGTCGCTGCGGATGACCTGGACGGCCACGATCACGAACAGCCACAGAACGGCCAGGAAACCCAGCCGCATGACCGTCAGGGTCAGCTCTGACATTGCCCCCGCTTCACCCTTCGGCTTGCCGGTAAATGATGGTGGTGCTGCCCACGACGATCCGCGAGCCGTCGCGGAGCGTAGCGCGGGTGGTGTGCTGCCCGTCTACCACGATGCCGTTGGTAGACCCGAGATCCTGGATCGTCGAGGGCGTTCCGGTCCGGATCTCACAGTGCCGGCGCGATACGCCGGGGTCGTCGATCCGCACATCGGCGTCGGTGCTGCGGCCCAGCACCAGCGTCGGGCGGGAGATCTGGTGGCGATTGCCGTTGATCTCAATCCAGCGCCGTACTTGTTGCGCGCCCGGTAGGGCGCCGGGGCCCTGCGGGCGGCCCGGCGCCTGGGCGCCGCGGCCCGCACCCGCGCCGGGCGGCGGCGCGGCGGGCATGGGAGGGGCACCCGAGGGGCCCTGCGGCTGGCCGACGCCGCGGGCGCCCTGGCCCGCGCTCGTGGGTCCGCCGCCGGGGGGCTCGGGGGTCTGCGAGGTGCTGGACGCGAGCGTGCGGCTGCGTACCCGATACAGGCCGGTGTCGAGGTCCTCGGCCTTCTCCAGGTGGACCTTGATGGGGCCCATGAAGCTGTAGCGCTGCTGCTTCGCGTACTCACGCACCATGCCGGACAGCTCGTCGCCGAGCTGTCCGGAGTACGGGCTCAGGCGCTCGAAGTCGGGGGCGCTGAGCTCCACGATGAAGTCGTTCGGGACGACCGTCCGCTCGCGGTTCCAGATCGTCGCGTTGTTGTCGCACTCGCGCTGGAGCGCGCCCGCGATCTCGACCGGCTGGACCTCGGACTTGAACACCTTGGCGAAGGTGCCGTTGACCAGACCTTCGAGTCGCTGCTCGAACTTCTTCAGAACTCCCATGGGGCACCTCCTCCGTCGTTGTCATCCTCGTACTGCTTACTGATCGTATCCACGCGCCGGGAAATCAGCTGGTTCCCCCTGTCTGCCCAGACCACGAGTGTCGCCTCTCACAAGGCATGCCCGCACCGCTCTTCCGGGATCCTCCGGGTTCCTTCAGGGTTCCACCGGAGCCCTGCCGGGGTCCCGTCCACGACCCGCCGTCGATCTTCAGGGACACCTCAGGGGCTCCTTCGGGAACCATCGCGGGGCGCCCTCGTCCGGGGCGTTCCTCGGGGGTTCCCCGGGGGTTCTTCGGTGCGGATCCATCTGTCCGGTGTGTGGCGCTGGTCCTTCGGCTCAGGTGCCGCCGCTGCTGCCGCCCTCGCTGCTCGCTCCGTCCTCGCCTCCCGCCCTTCCTTCCTCTGTTGTCCTCCGCAGTCCTCACCGGCCCGCGCGGCCGCCCGGTCAGGGAGGCCTTCGGGTCCGTTCCCGCCGAGTTCCCTTCCAGGTACCCGCCCATGTCCGTGCCGGACATCTGGTGCCCTTATGGACCGGGCCGGGGTTCCTCTTTACCAGGGATCGTAGAGGGGCTCTCAAGACAGTGTCCCGTACGCGGCTGTCGACTCTGGAGGAGGACTTGACGGGCGGCTCGGTTGCGTCGGGGGGCGGGGGTTCGGCGTGATGTTGGACGCGTGGGGCCGGGGTGGGGAGGCCGGGCCGTGGGGCCGGGCTGTGGGGCCGTCGGGTGGTCGGGGGGTTCCTGGCCGCTCAGCCGCCCGGTCGTGGTTCCGCGTGCCCGGGGTGGTGCGGGAGCGCGGGGGACGCGGGGTCCGGGGTGGCGCGCGCTGATGGGGCCGGGGTGCCGCCCGTCGGTGGGCTCGCAGGTCGGCGGGCCTGTCGGGCCGCGGGGCCGGTCGGAAGGTCTCCGCGCAGGTGCCCGCACATACGGATGTGAATCCACCCCTCGCAGCGTGCTAATCTTCTGGATGTCGGCAGGCGCTCGCACCACACAGTGAGAGACCCAAAGACAACACCCATGCGCGGGTGGCGGAATAGGCAGACGCGCTGGATTCAGGTTCCAGTGCCCGAAAGGGCGTGGGGGTTCAACTCCCCCCTCGCGCACCACAGGTAAGACCCCAGTTCATCTGGGGTCTTTCTGTTTTTCCCGGCCTTGTGCCGGAGGCGTCCGGGGCTGAGGCGTTGGGTCCGCTGGGTCCGCCGGGTCCGCTGGTCGGATCGTCTGTGTCGGGGTGGCCGGCCCCTCTTCGCCGGGCGGTGACGTATGTCACGCGGTGACGGCCATGAGCGTCGAGCCGGAGTTATCCACAGGCTGTGACGGGGATTCGCTCGCGGCGGTACGGTCGAAGCCAGTTGATGTTCGCGACGCCGCTCCACGGCGCCGCCCCGGACGGGGCGCACGCGCCGACGAGGCTCCGCGGACTCCGGAATTCGGGGGGGCGATGGCCGTGACTGAGACAACCGACACATCCGGCATGGGCGGGCCGCTCGGCGGTGGCACGGACGGACAGCCGGACGGACAGCCGGGCGGAGGCGAGCGCGCCGGGGCAGTCGCGGACGCCGGGGCCGGGGCCGTGGTGCCGGGGCCGCGGGGGTCGGAGGCCGCCCGGCGGGTGCCGCACGTGGACGGGTTCGCGCACCTGCCCACGCACGGGGCGGGACGGCACCCGAAGCCCAAGCAGGAGGGCAAGGCCCTGCGCGCCCGCGTCCCGCGCTCCGCGCACGCGGAGTACGCCGAGGACGCCCACCGCCCCGACCCGCTCGCCGTCCTGGCCGAGACCAACAAGGGCCGGCTCCCGGAGCTCACCCCCATCCGCACCGGCCGGATGGCCGCGACCCCCTTCGCCTTCCTGCGCGGTTCGGCCGGACTCATGGCGTACGACCTCGCGCGCACCCCCACCACCGGCATCGGCGCGCAGATCTGCGGCGACGCCCACGCGGCCAACTTCGGTCTGTACGGGGACGCGCGCGGCGGCCTCATCATCGACCTGAACGACTTCGACGAGACCGTGCACGGCCCCTGGGAGTGGGACGTCAAACGTCTGGCCGCCTCCCTGGTCCTCGCGGGCCGCGAGGCGGGCGCCTCCGAGCACACCTGCAAGGAAGCCGCCCACGACGCCGTCGGCGCGTACCGCCGCACGATGCGACTGCTCGCCAAACTCCCGGTCCTCGACGCGTGGAACGCGATAGCCGACGAGGAGCTGGTCTCCCACACCGACGCACGCGACCTGCTCGGCACCCTCGACCGGGTCTCGCAGAAGGCGCGGCAGAACACGAGCGCCCGCTTCGCGGCCAAGTCGACCGAGCCCGTCACCGCCGCAGGGGACGACCACGGCGGGGTCACACCCCGGCGCTTCGTCGACGCGCCCCCGGTCCTGCGCCGCGTACCGGACGCCGAGGCCGCGGCGGTGGCCCTGGCGCTGGGTGAGTACCGCGACACGCTGGCGGTGGACCGGCTGCCCCTGCTCGCGCGGTACGCGATCCAGGACGTGGCGTTCCGCGTCGTCGGCACCGGGAGCGTCGGGCTGCGCTCCTACGTGGTGCTGCTCCTCGACCACCGGGGCGAGCCGCTGGTCCTCCAGGTCAAGGAGGCGTGCTCCTCGGCGCTGCTGCCCCACCTGCCGACGGCGGGCTTCAAGGAGCAGGAGGCCGCCCACGAGGGCCAGCGCGTCGTGCTCGGCCAGAAGCGGATGCAGGTCGTCAGCGACTTCCTGCTCGGCTGGACCACGATCGACGGACGCCCTTACCAGGTACGGCAGTTCAGGAACCGCAAGGGCAGCGTCGACCCGGCCGCGCTCGCCCCCGACCAGCTGGACGACTACGGCCGCATGACCGGAGCTCTGCTGGCCCGCGCCCATGCCCACAGCGCGGACCCCCGGCTCATAGCCGGGTACTGCGGCAAGAGCGACGAGCTGGACGAGGCGATGGCCGACTTCGCGACCGCCTACGCCGACCGCACGGAGGCGGACCACGCGCTGCTCGCCGCCGCCGTGCGGGAGGGCGGGTGCCCGCCGAGACGGGGGTCTGAGCGGGACCGCGGCGGATGTGGGTTCTGGGCGCGGGGCCGCCCGGCCCGTGGCCTACGCTGGCCTGGTGACGACCCCGGAAGCCGAGCAAGCACAGGACGAGTCGCCCGAGGGAGCGCCCCCTGAGGGTGGTGCGCGGCCTGAGGAGCGGCTCGAGAGGGCTGTGCTGGCGGCCGAGCAGGCGTTGATCGAGTACGAGATCGCGGTGGAGACGTTCCGGGTCGAGGTGGAGAACTTCTCCCGGCTGCACCACCAGAAGCTCGGCCCCGTGTACGCGCGCCTCGACGAGCTGGACGCGCAGATCGCCGAGGCGGTGGCGGAGCGGTCCGGTGATCCGGAGGACCGGCGCAAGGCCGACGAGGCGCGGGCGCGGGTGCTGCCGATGCCGGGGGTCGACGAGCTGTTCCACGGCTGGATGGACGGCGACGGGCTGCCGCCCGAGGCCGCCGCGATGCTGACCGAGCAGTCGGTGCGGCCGCCGCAGCGGGTGCGGCCGAGCGACGAGGCCCGCAAGCTCTACCGGGAACTGGTGCGCAAGGCACACCCCGATCTCGCGCAGGACGAGGACGAGCGGCAGCGGCGTGACGAGTTCATCGCCCGGGTGAACGCGGCGTACGGCCGCGGTGACGAGGCGTCGCTGCGGGAGCTCCTCGCGGAGTGGGACGCCGGGCCGGTGCCCGAGGAGCGGCGGCCCAGCCCCAGCGAGGAGCTGTACGTCCGGCTCGAGTGGCTCGCGCAGCGCAAGGAACTGCTTGCCGTGGTCGCGCGCGAGCTGGAGGAGAGCGCGATCGGCTCCATGCTGAAGCTGGCGCCGGACGACCCCGACCGGCTGCTGGAGGAGATCGCCGAGCAGCTGCTCGCGCAGGTCGCGGAGCGCGAGGCGGAGCTGGAGCGGCTGACCGCGACGTGAGCGGCGGTGGCCGGGCGCTCCGCGGCGGTCCGTCCGCTGTGGGCGGACGGGCGGAGTCGTGGCGCGGGGGTCGGGTAGCGTCGGACGCATGGAATTCGGTTCTGGTGTGCCCACGGTCACGGTCGCTGATCTCTCGGACGGCGACTTTCTGCTCGACGTCCGCGAGGACGATGAGTGGCAGGCCGGTCACGCGGCCGACGCGCTGCACATTCCGATGAGTGATTTCGTGGCCCGCTTCGGGGAGTTGACCGAGGCGGCGCCGCAGGACGGCAAGGTGCATGTGATCTGCCGGTCCGGGGGCCGTTCGGCGCAGGTGACGATGTACCTCGCCCAGCAGGGCATCGACGCGGTCAACGTGGACGGTGGCATGCAGGTCTGGGAGGCCTCCGGCAAGCCGGTCGTCGATGACAAGGGCCAGCCGGGCACGGTGATCTAGGGCCGTCGCCTCCACGGCGACCGCGCCGCGCACTGTCACGTGGTGGCGCCCCGGTGGCGTCCCGTGTGGAGCCGTGCCCTGGTCGGCGGGCTCCGGGCGCTGTTTCGCGTGCCGTCTCAGCCCAGTGCGTGCGCGGCGAGTACGTCGCCCAGTGCTTCCTCGTGGGCTGCCGCCGGGCCGAGGGAGAGCTCCAGGTGCTTGGCCCAGGCGTGGTAGCGGTGCAGGGGGTAGTCGGTGTCGGCGCCGAAGCCGCCGTGCAGGTGTTGTGCCGTCTGTACGACGCGGCGTACGCCGTCCGCGGCCCAGGTCTTGGCCACGGCTATGTCGGCGGCGACCGGCAGCAGCCCGTCGCCCGGTGCCGTGCGGTCCGGTGTGCTCAGGCGCCAGGCGGCCTGCCAGAGGGTCGCTTCCATCGCGCGCAGATCGATGTAGCGGTCGGCGGCCTGGACCGCGACGGCCTGGAAGGTGGCGATGGGGTGGCCGAACTGCTCGCGCTTGCCGGTGTATTCGCTGGTCATGCGAAGCACCCTGGTGCCGAGGCCAAGGGCGAGCGCACAGGTGCCGGTGGTGAGCAGGTCGCGCAGGAACTCCCAGGCGCCTTCGGTGGTGATGAGGTCTGCGTGGGGGACGCGCACGGAGTCAAGGCGTAGTTCGCCGAGGCGTTCGCCGGTGGTGGAGGTCTGCTCGGCGAGGCTGAGGCCCTGGGCGGCGCGGGGGACGAGGGCGAGGACGGTACGGCCTTCGGGGGCGGTGGCCGGTACGAGGATGAAGTCGGCGTTGTACGCCCAGGCCACGGCGGTCTGGGCGCCGTCGAGCAGCCAGTCGGTGCCGTCGGGCCGTGCGGAGACGGCGAGTTCGGCGCCGTCGTGACCGGTGCGGCCGTGCGCGGCGACGGTCAGGACGACCTCGCCGCGGGCGGCCCGCGTGAGGATCCGCTGTTTCAACTCGTCGCCGCCGTGGGTCTGCACGGTGTACGCGGCCGCGCTGGACTCCAGGAGCGGGACGCGGGCGAGCACCTTCGCCGCTTCGCGCAGGACCAGGCAGAGCGCGATGGCGTCGAGGCCCGAGCCGCCGTGCTCGGGGGCGAGGAGCAGGCTGAGCAGGTCGGCCTCGGCGAGCCTGGCCCACAGGGCGCGGTCGAAGTCATCGGCGACGGCACCGGGGGTGAGCGAAGGGCTGGGCACGCCGTCCGGTACGACATCGGCGAAGAGCGCTTGGGCCGCTTCGAGCGCCGCCTGCTGTTCCTCGGTGAAGGTGAAGTCCACTGTTCGTCCTCCCACGCGCGCCGGCCCGGTCGTGTCCGTTCGCCCCGTCCGTCAGTTCTGACGGGTCGTCAAGATAGAACAGGTTCTAGCGGATGGGAACAGCTGCCGCTTTGGCGGTGGGCGCCGACGCGGCCGGGCTCAGCGGTCGAAGTCCAGCTCCACCTTGTCCGTGGTCGGGTGGGACTGGCAGGCCAGGACGTATCCGGCTTCGGTCTCCTCCGGCTCCAGCGCGAAGTTCCGGTCCATCCGGACGTCGCCGGAGACCTTGAAGGCCCGGCAGGTGCCGCAGACGCCGCCCTTGCAGGCGAACGGCGCGTCCGCGCGGTTGCGCAGCACCGTGTCGAGGAGCGTCTCGCCCGACTGCACCGGCCAGGTGCCGGAGCGGCCGTCGAGAGTCACGGTGACCGTGCTGTGCTCAGGCACTGGGACGGTCGCGGTCGCCTGGGGGGCGTCGTCGACGTGGAATATCTCCTCGTGGATGCGGCGCCGGTCCACGCCGAGGGACCGCAGGGTCCGCTCCGCGCTCTGCACCAGGCCGTACGGGCCGCACAGGAACCAGCCGTCGACCTCGGGCACCGTGAGAAGGGCGGGCAGCAGGGCCGCGAGCCGCTCCCCGTCAAGCCGCCCGGAGGTGAGCCCGGCCTGCTGCTCCTCGCGGGAGAGCACCGTCACCAGCTGGAACCGGTCCGGCCAGCGGTCCTTGAGGTCGGCGACCTCCTCCAGGAACATCGTGGACGCCGTGGTGCGGTCGCTGCGGATCAGGCAGAACCGGGCGCGCGGTTCCCGCTCCAGGAGCGTGGTGACGATGGAGAGCACCGGGGTGATGCCGCTGCCGCCGACCACCGCCGCATACCGGCCGGGGGCGGGGTCCAGGGTGAAGCGGCCCGCCGGGGTCATCACCTCCAGCTCGTCGCCCACGGCTATTTCCTTGTGCGCGTACGTCGAGAAGGCGCCGCCGTCCACCACGCGCACGCCGACCCGCAACGTGCTCGGTTCCCCGGCGGCTTGGGGGGCCGGGGCCGAGGAACAGATCGAGTAGGTGCGCCGGATCTCGACGCCGTCGACGACGCGGCGCAGGGCCAGGTGCTGGCCCGGGGTGTAGCGGTAGTCCTCGCGCAGAGCCGGGGGGACGTCGAAGGTCAGGGCCACGGAGTCGTCGGTGAGCTGCTCGACGGCCGCTACGCGCAGCTGGTGGAAGCGCGCCATCACAGCTCCTTGAAGTGGTCGAAGGGTTCGCGGCAGGCGACGCAGCGGCGCAGGGCCTTGCAGGCCGTGGACGAGAAGCGGCTGAGCAGCTCGGTGTCGGTGGAGCCGCAGTGGGGGCAGCGGACGGCGAGGGTGAGCGGTACGGGCCCGTCGGCGGCGTGCGGGCGGGGCGGGGCGATGCCGAACTCGGCGAGCTTGCGGCGGCCTTCGGCGCTGATGTCGTCCGTGGACCAGGCCGGGGAGAGCACCGTGCGGACCTTGACGTCGGCCACGCCGTGGTCGTGGAGGACCTGCTCTATGTCGGCGGACATGGCCTCGATCGCGGGGCAGCCGGTGTACGTCGGCGTCAGTTCGACCTCGACCCGGCCGGGGGCGCTGACGTGGACGGCGCGGACCACGCCCAGCTCGGCGAGGGTCAGAACGGGCAGCTCGGGGTCGGGCACCGAGCCCGCCAGGGCGAGCAGCCGCTCTTCGAGCGCGGTGGGGGCGGTGGTCACCATGATGCCCCCGGGTGGCTGCGGTGCAGGTGCTGCATTTCGGCGAGCATCCGGCCGAACGACTCCGTGTGCAGGCCCTCGCGTCCGGCGCCCGCCGTCCAGGCGCCGCTCTGCGGGCCTTCCGGGACGGTGAGCGTGGCCTTCTCGATGACTGTGGTGACAGTGGTGGTCCACTGCTCGCGCAGCGTCTGCCAGTCGATGTCCAGGCCGGGCACCGGCTGGAACAGCTCTCCTGTGTACCGCCACAGGGCGTCCAGGCCGTGCCGCATCCGCTCGTGGCTCTCCGCCGTGCCGTCGCCGAGGCGGAGCGTCCACTGCTCGGCGTGGTCCTGGTGGTAGGCGACTTCCTTGGCGGCCTTCGCTGCCAAGGGGGCCAACTCGCTGTCCGTGGTGGCCAGTCGGGCGTAGAGCAGGTGCTGATAGGTGGAGAAGTAGAGCTGGCGGGCGATGGTGTGGGCGAAGTCGCCGTTCGGCTGCTCGACCAGCTGGACGTTGCGGAAGGCGCGCTCCTCGCGCAGGAACGCCAGCTCGTCCTCGTCGCCGGCGAGGGACAGCAGGACGCGGGCCTGGCCGAGGAGGTCCAGGGCGATGTTCGCCAGGGCGACTTCTTCTTCGAGGACGGGGGCGTGGCCCGCCCACTCTCCCAGGCGGTGCGAGAGCACCAGCGCGTCGTCGCCGAGGGCCAGGGCCGCGATGTCGGCGGTGCGGGGTGTGGTGGTCACAGGTGCTTCACTCCTTCCGGGATGTCGTAGAACGTCGGGTGGCGGTACGGCTTGTCCGCGGCCGGTTCGAAGAAGGAGTCCTTCTCGTCCGGGGACGAGGCCGTGATCTCGGCCGACGGCACGACCCAGATGGAGACGCCTTCGCTTCTGCGGGTGTACAGATCGCGGGCGTTGCGCAGGGCCATTTCGGCGTCCGGGGCGTGCAGGCTGCCCGCGTGGGTGTGGGAGAGGCCGCGGCGCGAGCGCACGAACACTTCCCACAGGGGCCATTCGGTCGAGTTGCTCATGCGGTCGCCTCCGCCGGGGTGCCGGGCGCCGCGGGGCGGCGGTCCTTGTCGTGGTCGCTGTGCTTGGCGGCGTACGCGGCCGCCGCGTCGCGCACCCAGGCGCCTTCGTCGTGGGCCTGCTTGCGCTGGGTGAGGCGCTGCTCATTGCACGGGCCGTTGCCCTTGAGGACCGACCAGAACTCGCTCCAGTCGATGGGGCCGAAGTCGTGCTCTCCCCGCTCCTCGTTCCACCGCAGGTCGGGGTCGGGCAGGGTGAGGCCGAGGGACTCGGCCTGGGGGACGCAGATGTCCACGAAGCGCTGGCGCAGCTCGTCGTTCGAGTGGCGCTTGATCTTCCAGGTCATGGACTGCTCGGAGTGCGACGACTCGGCGTCCGGGGGGCCGAACATCATCAGGGAGGGCCACCACCAGCGGTCCACGGCGTCCTGGGCCATGGCGTGCTGCTCGGGGGTGCCGCGGCTCAGGGCGAGCAGCAGCTCATACCCCTGGCGCTGGTGGAAGGACTCCTCCTTGCAGACGCGGACCATCGCGCGTGCGTACGGGCCGTACGAGCAGCGGCACAGGGGGACTTGGTTGGTGATCGCTGCGCCGTCGACGAGCCAGCCGATGGCGCCCACGTCCGCCCACGTCAACGTCGGGTAGTTGAAGATCGATGAGTACTTCTGGCGGCCCGAGTGCAGCTTGTCGAGCAGCTCGTCGCGGCTGACACCGAGCGTCTCCGCCGCGCTGTACAGATACAGGCCGTGGCCCGCCTCGTCCTGGACCTTGGCCATCAGGATCGCCTTGCGGCGCAGCGACGGGGCGCGCGTGATCCAGTTCGCCTCCGGCTGCATGCCGATGATCTCGGAGTGGGCGTGCTGCGCGATCTGGCGCACGAGCGTCGCGCGATAGGCGTCGGGCATCCAGTCGCGGGGCTCGATGCGCTCGTCGGCCGCCACGGCCGCGTCGAAGACGGCCTCGAGCTCGGTGATGTCCGTGACCACGGCGGCGGCCGCAGCCCCGTCCCTCGCCACGTCGGGCGCCTTGTGCGCTGTCGCCATCTCGGTCCCCCTCGACCTCGGGCAGTCTCTGCGTCCTTCGACGGCCTCCCGACCGATCGTTCGGTCCGCCGCAATTCAATGGTGCGGCGCCTCGCCATAAGGTGTCAACCCTGTGGATAACCTCCGCGGCGCTGTGCCTGGCGGGCAGGCCTGAGTACGGTTCCGGCGGCAGGGTTCGGTGCGGGAACGGGAAACGGGACGGAATGGACGCCTACGACGAGGGCCCGCGGGACGGGCCTGTCGGGCCTGACGGGTCCTCTGCGCCGGACGGGGCCGACAGGCCATCTGCGTCGGACGGAGCCGTGGTGCCTTCAGCGTCGTGTGGGGCTGAGGAGGCCCCTGCGAAAGGTAAGGCCCTTGTGAAGGGTGAGGCACCTGAGGGACATGAGGCCCCTGAGGGACATGAGGCGCACGTGCCCGGCGGTGGTGGCTCCTCGACCGACGACGGCCCCCCGCTCGGCCCGCCCACCGGCATCGCCGGTCTCCCCCGCGGCTACCAGCTCGCCGCCGCCCTCGCGCTCGCGCTGGTCGCCGTCACCGTCTGCGTACACCTCGGGATGATGTTCCTGCACGTCGCCCCGGCGAACACCCTGAGCAAGGAGCACGGCAAGAAGATCTACGACTGGGTGTACCCGGAGTTCGAGCAGAACTGGAAGCTGTTCGCGCCCAATCCGCTTCAGCAGAACGTCGCGGTGCAGGCCCGTGCGCAGCTGCGCACCGCGGACGGCGGCCATCGGATCACGGACTGGTACGACCTGTCGGCGCAGGACGGCGCGGCCATCGACCACAACCTCCTGCCGAGCCACACCCAGCAGAACGAACTGCGCCGGGCCTGGGACTTCTTCGTCTCGACGCACGACGCGCAGAATCGTGCCACCGGTCTGCGCGGTGAGATCTCCGAGCGCTACGTCCGCCGTATCGTGCTGCTGCGCATCGACCGGCAGGAGCCGCTCGCGCGCGGTGAGTCGATCGACCAGGTGCAGGTCCGGTCGCGGACGACGGGTGTGCGGCCGCCGAAGTGGAGTGATGAGAAGGCCAATGTGAAACCGGTCCTCCGGTTGCTGCCGTGGTGGTCGGTGACCCCGGACGACCTGCCGCTCGCCGACGACACGCGGGCGCGGCGGGACGTCGCCGCCGAGGGGAGCGGTGCCCGGTGAGCAGTCCGAAGGAGCGCACAGTGCCGCGTCTCGACCCCCTCGGGCGGGGGCTCCAGCGCGTCACCGCGCAGGCCCTCGGTCCGTACCAGTCCGCGGTGGTCCGCATCGGCTTCGCGGCGACGTGGCTGCTGTTCCTGCTGCGCGAACTGCCGCACCGCGACGAGCTGTACGGGCCCGACAGCCCGTGGGGCTGGGACATGGCACGGCAGCTGATCTCCGAGAACGACGCGTTCACGGTGCTCATGTGGTCCGACGCGCAGCTCTGGTTCGAGTTCGTCTACGGCTTCGCCGTGCTCACCAGCGCGCTGCTCCTCGTGGGGTGGCGTACGCGGACCATGTCCGTGCTGTTCATGATCGGCGTCCTCTCGCTGCAGAACCGCAGCATCTTCATGGGCGACGGCGGTGACAACGTCATCCATCTGATGGCGATCTACCTGGTGTTCACGCGCTGCGGCCAGGTGTGGTCCCTGGACGCGCGACGGCGGGCACGCGCGCGTGCGGACGGCACCGAGCAGGCGGACGGGGCGTGGCGCGTGGACCGGGTGGGCCCCGTGCTGTGGGCGGTGCTCGGGACCGCGCTGGCCCTCGTGACGGGCATGGATGAGCTCGGCTGGTTCTGGCTGGTGCTCTTCTGGGGTCTGTGGGCCTCCCAGGGGCTGTGGTGGGCCGCCGGACGGTACGCGCCGCGCGGAGCGCAGCGGCTGCTGCTCGACGTCGTCGCCAACCTCGCGCACAACGCGGCCCTGCTCGTGATCATGGTCGAGGCGTGTCTGATCTACGCGACGGCGGGCTGGTACAAGATCCAGGGGAGCCGCTGGCAGGACGGGACGGCGGTCTACTACCCGCTGAACCTGGACTACTTCTCGCCCTGGCCCACACTGTCCGAGCTGCTGTCCTCGCACGGCGTGATGATCCTGATCATCACCTACGGGACGGTGATCGTGCAGGTCGCCTTCCCGTTCACCCTGCTCAACCGGCGCGTGAAGAACGTGCTGTTGACGCTGATGATCTGTGAGCACGCCGTCATCGCGGTGGTCCTCGGCCTCCCGTTCTTCTCGCTCGCGATGATCGCGGCCGACGCGGTGTTCCTGCCGACGTCGTTCCTGCGGCGGGTCGGGTCGTGGGTGGCACGCGCGCGTGGGGCGCTGTCCGCCCGTCTGCCGCTGTCGCGCCTCTCCCGGGGCTCCCGCCTCTCCCGGGGTCCTGCGGCGCCGGAGACGGCCCCGCAGGGCGGTCAGAGCGCCCAGGAGAGCGCCGAGCACGCGCGCGTAGGCTTCGGTGCATGAGCGGTACGGATGAGGGCGGCGGGCCGGGCACGGCGGACGCGGTGCGCGGGTGGCGGGAGCTCGCCGGGACGTCGGTGCTGCTGGACGGCTTTCACGCGCTGAAGCACGCGCTGCGCTTCGGCGCGCGCGTCCCGGTGGCGCTGACGAGCGACAAGGCGGCCGCGCTCGCCCTCGCGGCGGACCTCGCGCCGGATGTCGCGGACGCGCTCGACGCGCTGCTCGCCGAGACCGACGACGCGACGCTGCGCGCCCTGGTGCCCCGGCTGCACCCCACAGCGGTGGCCGCCCTGGCGGTCCGCCCGTCCCGTGCGGCCAACCTGGAGGTGCTGGCGAGCAGGCCGCGGACCGCGCCCGTGATCGTCCTCGACGATCCGCGCAACCTCGGCAACGCCGGGGCGGTGATCCGGCTCGCCGCCGGCTTCGGCGCGACGGGCGTGGTGACGACCGGCACGCTCGACCCCTGGCATCCCACGGTGGTCCGCGGCGGTGCGGGGCTGCACTTCGCCACGGCCGTGGAGCGCCTGGACATCGCTGAGCTGCCCCCGGGCCCGGCGTTCGCGCTCGACGCCGAGGGCGAGGACATCCGGGGTCTTAAGCTCCCCGACGACGCCGTCCTCGCCTTCGGGTCCGAGCGCAGCGGCCTGTCCCCGGAGCTGCGTGCGCGCGCCGAGCACCTGGTGTCCCTGCCGATGCGGCCGCAGGTGTCCAGCTACAACCTGGCGACGAGCGTCGGCATGGCGCTGTTCCACTGGTCGTCGCTCCACGGCCCGGCGGGCGGGCTGCCGGGGGCGCAGGACTGAGCCTCCGCCCCGGGGGCCGGGCCGCTTCCGGGCCCGGGGCCGCTCGCTCACGCCTCCTTGCGGATCTCCACCACCCGGAAGCGGTTGGCCACGAAGGCGCTGTCGCACAGCGCGGCGTTCGCCGCCGGGTTGCCGCCGGAGCCGTGGAAGTCCGAGAACGCCGCGGTCTGGTTCACATAGACCCCGCCGGTCAGGTTCAGTGACAGCTGGGCGCTCTCGTCCAGGCAGGCCTCCTCGACGGCGGAGGAGACGTCGTCGGACGTGGTGTACGCGCCGACCGTCATGGCGCCCTTGTCGCGCACCGTGCGCCGCAGCAGGTCCACCGCGTCCGCCGCGGAGTCCACGGCGACGGCGAACGACACCGGGCCGAAGCACTCGCTCAGATACGCGGCCTCGGCGTCCGGCTTCGCACCGTCCAGCTTCACGATCACCGGGGTGCGCACCACGGCGTCCGGGAACTCCGGGTTGGCGATCTCCCGTGAGGGCAGGGCGACTTCGCCGATGCCGGGCGCGGCCTCCAGGCGGGCCTTCACGTCCGGGTTGACCAGGGCGCCCAGGATGCCGTTGGCCCGGGCGTCGTCGCCCAGGAGGCCGCTCACCGCGCCGGCGAGGTCCGTGACCACCTCGTCGTACGACTTGGCGCCCGCGTCCGTCGCGATGCCCTCGCGCGGGATGAGGAGGTTCTGCGGGGTCGTGCACATCTGACCGCTGTACAGCGACAGGGAGAAGGCGAGGTTCGCCAGCATGCCCTTGTAGTTGTCGGTCGACTCGATGACGACCGTGTTCACACCGGCTTTCTCCGTGTAGACCTGGGCCTGGCGGGCGTGGGTCTCCAGCCAGTCGCCGAAGGACGTGGAGCCCGTGTAGTCGATGATCTTGATTTCGGGGCGGACGGCGAGGGTCTTGGCGATGCCTTCGCCGGGGCGCTCGGCGGCGATCGCGACCAGGTTCGGATCGAAGCCCGCCTCGGTGAGCACCTCGCGGGCGACCCGCACGGTCAGGGCGAGCGGGAGCACCGCGCGCGGGTGGGGCTTCACCAGGACCGCGTTGCCCGTGGCGAGGGAGGCGAAGAGTCCGGGGTAGCCGTTCCACGTCGGGAAGGTGTTGCAGCCGATCAGCAGGGCGATGCCGCGGCCGACCGGGGTGAAGCGCTTGGTGAGGACCAGGGGGTCGCGCTTGCCCTGGGGCTTGTTCCACTCGGCGGTGCCCGGGGTGCGGGACTGCTCGGCATAGGCATACGCCACCGCCTCCAGGCCCCGGTCCTGGGCGTGCGGGCCGCCCGCCTGGAACGCCATCATGAAGGCCTGGCCGCTGGTGTGCATGACCGCGTGCGCGAACTCGTGCGTGCGGGCGCTGATGCGGGAGAGGATCTCCAGACAGACCGCCGCGCGCGCCTCGGCGCCCGCGTCGCGCCAGGCGCGCAGGCCCGCGCGCATTGCGGGGAGCAGGGTGTCCACGTCCGGGTGCGGATACGTGATGCCCAACTCGGGGCCGAAGGGGGAGACTTCCGCGCCCGTCCAGTCGTCGGTGCCGGGCTGGTCGAGGTCGAATCGGCCGTTCAGGAGGGACTCGAAGGCGGTCTTGCCTTCCGGCAGGCTCAAGCTGCCGTTCTCCCCATAGGCCTTGGGGTGCTCGGGGTGCGGCGACCAGTACGCGCGCGTGCTGATGGCCTCAAGGGCCTGGTCGAGCGTGGGCCGGTGCTTGGCGATCAGCTGGTGCGCGGTGAGTTCGGCGGCCATGAGGGACCAACTCCTCGTCGAGTCAGCTCTCCTTCGAGCTGGCGAGCTGGGCAGGGGCAGTGGGCAGGAACAGCTGGACAGAGCTAGAGTAACCGAACGATCGGTCGGGACAAGAGGGTCTGCCAAAGCTGTGGAAAACCGCCCCCTCCCACCCCGAACCCCTGGCCAAGACCCTTGTGCGGGAGGATCGCGAGCATGACAGCACTCGATCTCAGCAGCCCGGTCGCCGTGGTCGGCACCGGCACCATGGGCCAGGGCATAGCCCAGGTCGCGCTGGTGGCGGGACACCCGGTGCGGCTGTACGACGCCGTGCCCGGCTTCGCGAAGACGGCGGCCGAGGCGATCACCGCCCGCCTGGACCGGCTCGTGGCCAAGGGCCGCCTCGACGCGGACGCCCGTGCCGCCGCTGCCGGGCGCCTCCAGGCCGTCGACGGCCTGGCCGAGCTGGCCGGATGCGGACTCGTGGTCGAGGCGGTCCTGGAGCGACTGGACGTCAAACAGAAGCTGTTCCAGGACCTGGAGAGCGTCGTCTCCGAGGACTGTCTGCTCGCGACGAACACCTCCTCCCTGTCCGTGACCGCCATCGCGGGCGCGCTGACCAGGCCCGGCCGCTTCGTGGGACTGCACTTCTTCAACCCGGCGCCGCTACTGCCCCTCGTCGAGGTCGTCAGCGGCTCCGCGACCGACGAGACGGCCGCCACGCGCGCGTACGACACGGCGAGGGCCTGGGGCAAGACGCCGGTGCGCTGCGCCGACACCCCCGGGTTCATCGTCAACCGCGTCGCGCGCCCCTACTACGCCGAGGCGCTGCGCGCGCATGAGGAGCGGGCCGCGGACCCGGCGACGATCGACGCCGTGCTGCGCGAGTGCGGCGGCTTCAAGATGGGCCCCTTCGAGCTCACGGACCTCATCGGCCAGGACGTGAACGAGGCCGTCACGCGCTCGGTGTGGGAGTCCTTCTTCCAGGACCCCAAGTTCACGCCGTCCCTCGCCCAGCGCCGTCTCGTCGAGTCGCGCCGCCTGGGGCGCAAGTCGGGGCAGGGCTGGTACGCGTACGGCGACGACGCGCCGCGCGCCGAGCCGCACACCGCCGAGCCCGCCGACGCGCCGGCGTCCGTCACCCTGCGCGGCGAGCTGTTCCAGGCCGCGGCGCTGGTCGGGCTCATCGAGGCCGCGGGCATCCGCGTGGACCGCGAGGAGTCCGCGCGGGCGCCGTACCCGGGCTGGATCGAGCTGCCCGGCGGGGCGCGTCTCGCCCTCGTCTCCGGCTCGTCCGTGCACGCCATGGCGGAGCCCACGATCGAGTTCGACCTGGCCCTCGACTACGCGAGCGCCACCAGGGTCGCGCTCGCCCGTGACGTGCGCGTGAGCGACCAGGACCTCAGCGAGGCCGTGGGACTCTTCCAGGCGCTCGGCAAGAAGGTCAGCGTCATCCGCGCGACCCCGGGCATGATCGTGGCCCGTACCGTCGCGATGCTCGTCGACTTCGCGCACGACGCCGTCGCGCGCGAGGTGGCCGACGCGGACGACGTCGACACCGCCATGCGCCTGGGCGTCAACTACCCGCGCGGACCGCTCTCCTGGGGAGCCTCACTCGGCCTCTACTGGGTGGCCCAGTTCCTCGACGACGTGCACAGCGAGTACCCCTCGGGGCGCTACGCCCCCTCTCCGGGGCTGCGCCTCGCGGCCGCTCAGGAGGAGAACGGATGACCACGGCGAGACGTGACACCTACACCCCGCAGACCCTGCTCGAAGTCGCCGTGCGGGTCTTCAACGAGCGCGGCTACGACGGCACGTCCATGGAGCACCTCTCCAAGGCTGCCGGCATCTCCAAGTCGTCGATCTACCACCACGTCGCGGGCAAGGAGGAGCTGCTGCGGCGCGCGGTGAACCGGGCGCTCGACGGCCTCTTCGCGGTCCTCTCCGAAGAGCACGCGCGCGTGGGCAGGGCGGTGGACCGCCTGGAGTACGTCACGCGTCGCACCGTCGAGGTGCTGGTGGACGAGCTGCCCTATGTGACGCTGCTGCTGCGCGTACGGGGCAACACCGACACCGAGCGTTGGGCGATGGAGCGGCGCAGGGACTTCGACCACCAGGTCGCGGCCCTCCTCAAGGAGGCCGCGGCGGACGGCGACCTGCGCTCGGACGTCGAGCTGCGCCTCGCCACCAGGCTGCTCTTCGGAATGATCAATTCCGTCGTGGAGTGGTACCGGCCGGACAGCCGTGGTGCCGCCGACGGGGCGGAAATCGCCGACGCGGTCGTGCGGTTGGCGTTCGCGGGGCTGCGTACGGACGGCTGAGGACGGCCGGTACGCCGACGGCTGAAACCGTCGGCGTACCGGTCGGCGCGCACCGTCCGCGCCTCAGCCCTCCGTCTCCAGGTCGTCCTCCTCGAAGACCAGCAGCGTGCGCGTGCTCAGGACTTCGGGGATGGACTGGAGGCGGGTAAGGACCAGCTCGCGCAGTGCGCGCGTGTCGGGCGTGTGCACCAGGAGCAGTACGTCGAAGTCGCCGCTGACCAGGGCGATGTGGGACGCCCCCGGCAGGGTGCGCAGCTGGTCGCGGACCGTGCGCCAGGTGTTCTGGACGATCTTCAGGGTGATATATGCGGAAGCGCCCTGGCCTGCCCTTTCGTGGTTGATCCGGGCGCCGAAGCCGCGGATGACACCGTCCTCGATGAGCCGGTTGATGCGCGCGTAGGCGTTCGCCCGCGACACATGGACGCGCTCCGCCACGGAACGTATCGAGGCGCGACCGTCCGTGTGCAGGATCTGCAGGATGTCGCGGTCGATGGCGTCCAGCGGACGGGGCGGTGGTTCCGGTCGGCCCCCGTCCTGCCTGTCGGCCATTCGTTCAGCTGCCATGTCCCCCCGCCTCCTTACCATGGACGTAATGCGTCCATCCCAGGCTGTGCAGAACCGTTTGTCCACAGCCTGGAGGTGCCTGTAGCCAAAATGTGCCAACGACCGAACAATCGGTAGGTGAGGCGCATCACATCGCCGCGCCTCTTTTGCAGCTCCCACGAGGAGACCGCTTCCCTCAGCATCCCCCCAGGAGGTGCCGTCATGACGGTCATG
Organism: Streptomyces spectabilis; assembly: GCF_008704795.1. Classification (NCBI taxonomy): domain Bacteria; kingdom Bacillati; phylum Actinomycetota; class Actinomycetes; order Kitasatosporales; family Streptomycetaceae; genus Streptomyces; species Streptomyces spectabilis. The sequence goes on from NZ_CP023690.1 coordinate 5,047,046, forward strand.
GAGCAGCGGGGCGCCTATCGACCCGCCCCGCCCCCCGCATGGCAGCTCAGGACCGACCCTGAGCCGCTGCTGCCCGACGCGGCGCCGTTCCGGGTGCTCGGCACCGAGGCCGCGGCCGAGGCGGACGCGCAGCTGCTGCTGCGCCTCCACGCCGAACTGGTCCGCGGGCGTCGGTACAACACGCAGGCGACGGCCCTGACCAAGCAGGGCAGGCTCGCGGTGTACCCGTCCAGCACCGGCCAGGAGGCGTGCGAGATCGCCGCCGCGCTCGCCCTGGAGGAGCGCGACTGGCTCTTCCCCAGCTATCGGGACACCCTCGCGGCCGTCGCGCGCGGCCTCGACCCGGTGCGCGCCCTGACGCTCCTGCGCGGCGACTGGCACACCGGGTACGACCCGCGTGAGCACCGGATAGCGCCCCTGTGCACGCCGCTCGCGACCCAGCTTCCGCACGCGGTGGGCCTCGCGCACGCCGCGCGCCTGAAGGGCGACGACGTGGTCGCGCTCGCCATGGTCGGCGACGGCGGCACCAGCGAGGGCGACTTCCACGAGGCGCTGAACTTCGCGGCCGTGTGGCGGGCGCCGGTGGTCTTCCTCGTGCAGAACAACGGCTTCGCGATCTCCGTGCCGCTGGACAAGCAGACGGCCGCCCCCTCCCTGGCGCACAAGGCCGTGGGCTACGGCATGCCGGGCCGCCTGGTGGACGGCAACGACGCGGTCGCGGTGCACCAGGTGCTCAGCGAGGCCGTGCGGCACGCGCGCGAAGGCGGCGGCCCCACGCTCGTGGAAGCGGTGACGTACCGCATGGAGGCGCACACCAACGCGGACGACGCCACGCGCTACCGCGAGGACGACGAGGTCGCGGCCTGGCGCGACCACGACCCGGTCCTGCTCGTGGAGCGGGAGCTGACCGCGCGCGGGCTGCTCGACGAGGACCGCGCCGCCACGGTGCGCGAGAACGCCGAGGCGATGGCGGCGGACCTGAGGGAACGGATGAACCAGGACCCCGAGCTCGACCCGATGGACCTGTTCACCCACGTGTACGCCGAGCAGACCTCCCAACTGCGCGAGCAGGCAGCGCAGCTGCGGGCCGAGCTGGAGGCCGAGAACGAGTCGGACGGAGCAGCCCGATGACCACTGTCGCCGTGAAACCGGCCACCATGGGGCAGGCGCTCGGCCGGGCCCTGCGCGACGCGCTGGCCGACGACCCGACCGTGCACGTCATGGGCGAGGACGTCGGCACGCTCGGCGGGGTCTTCCGCGTCACCGACGGGCTCGCCGAGGAGTTCGGCGACGACCGCTGCACGGACACGCCGCTGGCCGAGGCGGGCATCCTGGGGACAGCGGTCGGCATGGCGATGTACGGCCTGCGGCCCGTCGTGGAGATGCAGTTCGACGCGTTCGCGTACCCCGCGTTCGAGCAGCTGATCTCGCACGTGGCGCGGATGCGTAACCGCACCCGGGGCGCGATGCCGATGCCGATCACCATCCGGGTGCCGTACGGCGGCGGGATCGGCGGCGTCGAGCACCACAGCGACTCCTCCGAGGCGTACTACATGGCGACGCCGGGGCTCCATGTCGTCACGCCCGCCACGGTCGCCGACGCCTACGGCCTGCTGCGTGCCTCCATCGCGTCCGACGACCCCGTGGTCTTCCTGGAGCCCAAGCGCCTGTACTGGTCGAAGGCCGAGTGGAATCCGGACACTCCGGAGACCGTGGAGCCGCTCGGCAAGGCCGTGGTGCGGCGCACCGGGCGCAGCGCCTCGCTGATCACGTACGGCCCCTCCGTGCCGGTCTGTCTGGAGGCCGCGGAGGCGGCGCGCGCGGAGGGCTGGGACCTCGAAGTGGTCGACCTGCGCTCCCTGGTGCCGTTCGACGACGAGACGGTGGCCGCGTCCGTGCGGCGCACCGGGCGCGCGGTCGTGGTGCACGAGGCGACCGGCTTCGGCGGGCCCGGCGCGGAGATCGCCGCACGGATCACCGAGCGCTGCTTCCACCACCTGGAGGCGCCGGTGCTGCGGGTCGCCGGGTTCGACATCCCCTACCCGCCGCCGATGCTGGAGCGGCACCACCTGCCGGGCGTCGACCGCATCCTGGACGCCGTGGCCCGCTTGCAGTGGGAGGCGGAGAACTGATGGCCCAGGTCCTGGAGTTCAAACTGCCCGACCTCGGTGAGGGGCTCACGGAGGCGGAGATCACCCGCTGGCTGGTGCAGGTCGGCGACGTGGTGGAAGTGGACCAGCCGGTCGTGGAGGTCGAGACGGCCAAGGCGATGGTCGAGGTCCCGTGCCCGTACGCGGGCGTGATCACCGCCCGTTTCGGCGAGGAGGGCACCGAACTGCCGGTGGGGGCACCCCTGCTGACGGTCGCGGTGGGCACTCCGGCGGTGGGCGCCCCGGCGAGCGGCGGGGCGGCGGACGACGCCCTCTCCGAAGCCGCCGACGCCCCGGCCGCGGCGGACGAGTCGTCCGGGAACGTACTCGTCGGCTACGGCACGGGAGCGGCGCCCGCCAGGAGGCGGCGGATACGCCCCGCGCGGGACGTGGCGGCGGGCTCCCCGGCCGCCCGTAGGGAGGCGCCTGTGGCCCGCGCGGAGGCCCGCGCGGAGGCGCCCGCGAGCGGCCCCGGCCGGAGCCTCGACGCCGGGCACGGCACCGGGTCCGTCGGGCACAGCACCGAGTCCGCCGGGCACGGCACCGAGTTCGAGGAAGGCCCCGTGCCGGTGATCTCGCCGCTCGTCCGCAAGCTGGCGCGGGAGAACGGCGTGGACCTGCGGGACCTTGCGGGCTCGGGCCCGGACGGGCTCATCCTGCGGGCCGACGTGGAGGACGTCATGAGGGCGGCCGCCGCCGCGCCGCTCGCGGCCCCCGCCCCGGCGACCGCCACCGCGCGCACCACGGCGACGGGCCTCGGCGCCACCTTCGGCAGCACCCGGGAGGGCGCGCCCGCAGCGCGCCGTGCCGCGGGCTCCGGGACGCGCGTTCCGCTGCGCGGTGTGCGCGGTGCCGTGGCCGACAAGCTGTCCCGCAGCCGCCGGGAGATACCGGACGCCACCACCTGGGTCGACGCGGACGCGACGGAGCTGATGCACGCGCGCGTGGCGATGAACGCGGCGGGCGGACCGAAGGTGTCCCTGCTCGCGCTGTTCGCCCGGATCTGCACGGCGGCCCTCGCCCGGCACCCGGAGCTCAACTCCAGGGTCGACATGGAGGCGCGCGAGATCGTCCAGCTCGACGAGGTCCACCTCGGGTTCGCCGCGCAGACCGAGCGCGGGCTCGTCGTGCCCGTCGTACGGGACGCGCACGCGCGCGACACGGAGTCCCTGAGTGCCGAGTTCGCACGGCTCTCGGAGTCGGCCAGGGCCGGGACGCTCACGCCCGGGGAACTGACGGGGTCCACGTTCACGTTGAACAACTACGGCGTGTTCGGCGTCGACGGATCCACGCCGATCATCAACCACCCCGAGGCGGCGATGCTCGGCGTCGGCCGGATCGTGCCCAAGCCATGGGTCCACCAGGGGGAGTTGGCGGTCCGGCAGGTCGTCCAGCTGTCGCTCACCTTCGACCACCGGGTGTGCGACGGCGGCACGGCGGGCGGCTTCCTGCGGTTCGTGGCGGACTGCGTCGAACAGCCGGCGGTGCTGCTGCGCAAGGTGTGACCGGGCCCCGGCCGCGCCTCCCGGACAAGGGCCGAGGCCCCTGCCGGGAGGCGTCCTCACGCGTCGGGCCCCCACACCTGTGAGGAACACGAGACCTGAGGGGCACCCATAAGGGGTGGCGTTGACATCTCGTGCGCCCATACTCGGAAGATGACCTCGAACACGGGCCCGGCGGTGGCGTTCGACGCCGTCGTGCTCGCGGGAGGCCGCGCGGCGCGGCTCGGCGGCGCGGACAAGCCCGGTGTACGCGTGGGCGGCAGGGCGCTGCTCGACCGCGTCCTGGCCGCCTGCTCCGGCGCGGCGACGACCGTCGTCGTCGCGGCGCCCCGGCCCACCGCGCGCCCCGTGGTGTGGGCCCGCGAGGAGCCCGCGGGCGGCGGGCCCCTGGCCGCGCTCGACGCGGGCCTGCGCCGCACCGCCGCGGACCTGGTCGTGGTGTTCTCCGCCGACCTGCCGTTCCTGCGCGAGCGGACGGTACGCGCCCTCGTCGCCGCGGTGGGTTCGGGGGACGGCGCGCTGCTCACCGACCCCGACGGCCGCGACCAGCCGCTCGTCGCCGCCTACCGGAGCGCCGCGCTGCGGCGGGAACTGGCCCGGATCGCTGCCGGGGACCCCGCCCGCGCGGGCTCCGGGCTCGCCGGGCTGCCGCTGCGGCTGCTCACCGAACGCCTCGACCTGGCCCGGATCGCCGAGCCGCTGGCCGCGTTCGACTGCGACACCTGGGACGACATCGCCGCCGCCCGCGCGCGGATCAGGGAGCATGGGCACGTGGTTTTGGATGAATGGATTTCCGCAGTCAAGGACGAACTGGGCATCGACCTCGACGTCGACACCGGCACCCTCCTCGACCTCGCCCGCGACGCCGCGCACGGAGTGGCCCGGCCCGCCGCGCCGCTGACCACCTTCCTGGTCGGGTACGCGGCGGGGCTCGCCGGGGCGAGCGGCGGGCCGCAGGCCGTCGCGGAGGCGGCGCGCAAGGCGGCCGCGCTCGCCGCCCGCTGGGCGGAGGAAGGGGACACGGGCGGGGCGCCGGCGTCCGGCGCCCCCACTGGTGCGGCGTCCACCGGCGCGGCGTCCGGCGCCCCCGCCGGTGCGGCGCCGGACGACGCTTCCGGCAGCCCGCACGCCGCCCCGGCCGACGAGAATCCGGGCGCCCGATGAGCGGGGGCCATTCGGCCGACGCCGAGCTGGACGAGGCACTGGCCCTGGTGAACGAGGACCGCGCCGCCACCCGAGCCGCGAGCGCGCCTCCCGCGCCCGGCTCAGAGTCCGCGACCGCGACCGGCTCAGGGTTCGCGACCGCGACCGCGACCGCGGCTGGGCCCGGGGCCGGGTCCGCGTCCGCATCCGGCTCCGCCTCCGGAGCGGGCACCGCGCCCGCACCCGGGCCCGCGAGCGTGCCCCACGCCTCCGCACCCCCCGCCGACCCCAGCCGCGAACCCCGCCCGCAGCCCCAGCCCCAGCCCGGCCCCGCCCCCGCGCCGCCCACCGACGCGAGCGCCCCGCCCCCCGACGGCACACAGCCCCGACCCCGAGCCACCGCCTGGCCCGAGGCCCGCGCCGTGTCCCGCGGGGCCGGCGCCCCGCCGGCAGCGGCGGCTCCCGTGCCGACCCCGTTGCCCGAAACCCTGGGCCGCGTCCTCACCTCACCGCTGACCGCCCTCACCGACCTGCCCTCCTTCGACACCTCGGCGATGGACGGCTGGGCCGTGGCCGGCCCCGGCCCCTGGACGGTCCTCGCGGACGGCATCCTGGCCGGACAGGAGCGGCCCGAGCCGCTCGGCGACGGCGAGGCGGTGCGGATCGCGACCGGTGCCCGCATCCCGCAGGACACCACCGCCGTCATCCGCAGCGAGCACGCGCGCGTGGACGACAAGAACAAGCTGCACGCCCAGCGCGAGGTCGTCCCCGGCCAGGACATCCGCCCGCGCGCCCAGGAGTGCCGCTCGGGCGACCAACTCCTGCCGCCCGGCGCCCTGGTGACGCCCGCAGTGCTCGGCCTGGCCGCCGCGGCCGGGTACGACGCGCTGCCCGTGGCGCGGCGGCCCCGCGCGGAAGTCCTGGTCCTCGGCGACGAGTTGCTCACCGAGGGGCTGCCCCAGGAAGGCCGCATCCGGGACGCGCTCGGCCCGATGCTGCCGCCCTGGCTCCGCGCGCTCGGCGTGGAGGTGACCGCCGTACGCCGCCTCGGCGACGACGCGGAAGCCCTCCACGAGGCCCTGGCCCGGTCCACGGCCGACGTGGTCGTGACGACCGGCGGCACCGCGTCCGGACCCGTCGACCACGTCCACCCCGCGCTGCGCCGCCTCGGTGCCGAACTGCTCGTCGACGGGGTCGCGGTGCGCCCCGGCCACCCGATGCTGCTCGCACGCCTCCCCGATGCGCCCTCCGCGGCCCCCAGCGGGGCCGAAGGCGCGCCGGATTCGCCGGACCGGACCGACGCGAAGGGCCGTCCACGCCACCTCGTGGGCCTCCCCGGAAACCCCCTGGCCGCCGTCTCCGGCCTGCTCACCCTGGCCGATCCGCTGCTGCGCGGCCTCGCTGGCCGTCCCGCCGCCGAGCCGTACACCGCGCCCCTGCGGGACGACGTACACGGGCATCCGCACGACACCCGTCTCGTGCCGGTCGTCCTGCGCGCCGAGTACGCGGTGCCGCTGCACTACAACGGACCCGCGATGCTGCGGGGCATCGCCGTGGCCGACGGGCTCGCGGTGGTGCCTCCGGGCGGTGCGCGCCGTCGCCAGGAAGTGGAGATCCTCGATCTGCCCTGGACCGAACCAGGCGGATCGCACGGTGAGTTGGGGCCCAACGGCTCGGCGGACCCCTTCAGCGAGGTGTGTTTCACGTGAAACTGCCCGGCCATGACGCGATCGCGCGCCAAGCCGACGAACACCTCGTCACGCACCGCGTCAAACTCCCCAGGCGCGTCGTCGAACGCCCGCTGCGCCAGGTCGGCAAACGCCTGCTCATGGCGATGTTCGTGCTGGGGCTCACCATCCTCATCGTGTACGTGGACCGCGACGGCTACCACGACAACGCGAACGGGACGATCGACTTCCTCGACGCCTCGTACTACGCCACCGTGACGCTCTCCACCACCGGGTACGGCGACATCGTCCCGCACAGCGACAGCGCGCGGATGGCCAACATCTTCCTGATCACGCCCCTGCGCGTGCTCTTCCTGATCATCCTCGTCGGCACCACGCTCGAAGTGCTGACGGAACGCACCCGTGAGGAATGGCGGCTTTCCCGCTGGAGGTCCAACTTGCGTGACCACACCGTCGTCGTCGGCTTCGGCACCAAGGGCCGTTCCGCGATCCAGACCGTGCAGGCGACGGGACTCAAGCCCGAGCAGGTCGTGATCGTCGACCCCAGCTCGAAGGTCGTCGACGCGGCCACGGCGGAGGGCTACGCGGGAGTCGTCGGCGACGCGACGCGCAGTGACGTACTGCTGCGGGCCGAGGTGCAGAAGGCCCGCCGGATCATCGTGGCGACCCAGCGCGACGACACGGCGGTCCTGGTCACGCTCACGGCGCGGCAGCTCAACCGGCAGGCGAAGATCGTGGCCGCGGTCCGCGAGGAGGAGAACGCGCCGCTGCTGCGGCAGTCCGGCGCCGACGCCGTCATCACCAGCGCCAGCGCGGCGGGACGGCTCCTTGGCCTGTCGGTGCTCAGCCCGAGCGCGGGCGTGGTCATGGAGGACCTCATCCAGCAGGGCAGCGGTCTCGACCTGGTCGAGAGGCCGGTCATAAAGGCCGAGGTCGGGCGCGGAGTGCGCGAGATGAAGGACCTGGTCGTCAGCGTCGTACGGGGGCACCGGCTGCTCGCGTACGACGATCCCGCCATCGGCGAGCTCCAGTTGACGGACCGGCTGATCACGATCGTCCGGGCCTCCCCGGCGCCGGAGCCGCCCGCGGCGGACGTGCGGCGGGCGGCGCGACCGCTGGACTGAGACGCGCTGCCTCGGGAGAGCCCTGCCCCGGGAGCGCTCTGCCGCCACGGCTCCGCGCCCCGAGAGGGGTCTCCCGCCGCCACAGCCCTTCCGGCCAAAGGGTGCGGGAGTAGCCTCGCCCGCATGCATGCGATCACGATCCCCGAATCCGGTGGGCCCGAGGTGCTCCAGTGGGCCGAGGTCCCCGATCCCGTACCCGCTGAGGGCGAGGTCCTCATCGAGGTGGCCGCCAGCGCCGTGAACCGTGCCGACCTGCTCCAGCGGCAGGGCTTCTACGACCCGCCGCCCGGCGCGTCCCCGTACCCGGGTCTGGAGTGCTCCGGGCGGATCGCCGCGCTCGGCCCCGGCGTCGCGGGCTGGGCGGTCGGCGACGAGGTGTGCGCGCTGCTCGCGGGCGGCGGCTACGCGGAGAAGGTCGCCGTCCCGGCGGGGCAGGTCCTGCCGGTGCCCGACGGCGTCGACCTCGTCACGGCGGCCGCGCTGCCGGAGGTCACGGCCACGGTCTGGTCGAACGTCTTCATGGTGGCCCATCTGCGCCCCGGCGAGACGCTCCTCGTGCACGGCGGTGCCAGCGGCATCGGCACGATGGCGATCCAGCTCGCGAAGGCCGTCGGCGCGCGCGTCGCGGTGACGGCGGGCAGCAAGGAGAAGCTGGCGTTCTGCGGCGACCTCGGCGCGGACGTCCTCATCGACTACCGCGAGCAGGACTTCGCCGAGGAGATCCAGCGGGCCACGGACGGGGCGGGCGCGGACGTGATCCTGGACATCATGGGCGCCAAGTACCTGGAGCGGAACGTGAACTCCCTCGCGGTCAGCGGCCGCCTCGCGATCATCGGCATGCAGGGGGGAGTCAAGGGCGAGCTGAACATCGCCACGCTGCTGCGCAAGCGCGCCGCCGTCACCGCGACCTCGCTGCGGGCCCGGCCGGTCACGGAGAAGACCTCGATCGTCGCGGCGGTGCGGGAGCACGTGTGGCCGCTGATCGGGGCGGGGCAGGTGCGGCCGGTGGTGGACCGGACGCTGCCGATGCGGGACGCGGGGGCCGCGCACCAGGTCCTTGAGTCGAGTGGGCACATCGGGAAGGTGCTGCTGGTGCGGTAGCCCTCGCGGGGCGCCCCGCAGGGCCCCGGAAGGGCCGGGCGCCCCGCCGCTCCGAGATGCCGGACGGGGCGTGCCGTGTGACGCTTGCTGCACGCCCGCGATCTTGGCGACCCGGCAGCGGGAGGGAGCCGTGCGGTGACTTCATGGCGGTGCCGCGCCCCGCGCGCGGCCGTACCGGTGGCCCTCGCGGCCGTGCTGCTCGCCCCGGGCCCCGGGTACGCCGCCGACCCGTCCCCCGCCCCTTCGGCCGCGTACTACGACGAGGTGGAGCTCGCCGGGAGCCGTGCGGGCGAGGGCAGGACCCGGCCGGGCCGGGCGGAGCCGCTCGTGGTGCCCGATCCGCGGGCCTGGCGTCCGCTGCCGCCCCCGGCGGCCCGGGAGCGGCGCGCCGAGCCGAAGCCGCCGCCCGCCGCGGACGCCGCCGAGCCGTTCGCCCGGCGTACGGCGACGGGGCCGCCCATCCCCGGCCTGCGCGTCCTGCCGCTCGGCGCGGGCCTGGTCCTGATCGGCCTCGGCCTCGGCTTCCTGGGGCTGCGCCTGCGCCGACCGTGAGCTTGAAACTACATTCTGTGACAGCAACCTGACAGCCCCCGTGGGGTGGGGGCTGTCAAGAAGCGGGTCGAGTCTCTTCAATGCCGAGGCGGCACGGGTAAGGAGTGCCTAGTGACTACTCGTGGAGCTCGGCTCGCTCGCAGTCAATCGGCGTCGTGTCGCCAGCACCGTCAAAAGTGCAGACCTTCATGAAGTAGGTCTTGCCCGCCTTGACGTCATACGTGAACTGCTTGATGTCGCCTGAGCCACCGCCGACGTACTGGGTCGCGAGTACACGCTGGTTGACGTCGAGCAGGCTCCCACGGACACCATGGCCATCGGTGTGAATGTCGAACACCTGGAAGACGTCACCACCGTCGTTGTGCCGCATGAAGCCCACGGCAGTGCCGCCATGCTTCACCGTCACACTCTTGTCGGCCGCGTTAGCCGTGCCAGCAGCGATGACGACCATCGCGCTCGCTACGCAAGCAATCCCGGCAGCGGCCTGTGAGCGCTTGAACACTGATCCCCCTGTTTCTGATGTATGAGACACGGGAGTATCGAACGCCTGTACCCAGCTGTCAACAGTGGGAAGACCACGGCGTTTCGGCCATGAACTTCCCATGTCGTCCTGGGTGGATCATCGGCGAATGGGGGCACCACGGATGTGTGAGCAACGGGTGCGAGAGAATGGCGGCATGGAGATGCCGAGGAACGAAAGGTCGCCGGAGAACCCCCAGGTCCTGGTTGTCGGCCAGGACGGCATGGCGCTCGGCGGCGGTGGCGACGACGACGTCCGCGAGGTCCCGGTGACGGACATGGTCGAACAGCCGGCGAAGGTCATGCGGATCGGCAGCATGATCAAGCAGCTTTTGGAAGAAGTGCGCGCGGCACCTCTGGACGAGGCGAGCCGGGTGCGCCTCAAGGAGATCCATGCCAGCTCCGTGAAGGAGTTGGAGGACGGCCTCGCGCCCGAGCTCGTGGAGGAACTGGAGCGCCTGTCGCTGCCGTTCACCGACGAGACGACGCCGAGCGACGCGGAGCTGCGCATCGCGCAGGCCCAGCTGGTGGGCTGGCTCGAAGGCCTCTTCCACGGGATCCAGACGACCCTGTTCGCGCAGCAGATGGCCGCGCGGGCCCAGCTGGAGCAGATGCGCCGCGCGCTGCCGCCCGGTGTGGGCGGTCACGAGGACGACGAGGAGGGCGGTGTGGCGGGCCGCAGCGGAGGCCCCTACCTCTAGACCTCCAGCCCGTACGTGAAGGGGCCGGGTACGCACCGCGTACCCGGCCCCTTCGTCCGTGTCCGTGCCCGTGGGCTCAGCCCCACGTCTGGCCCGCGGGCTCCTGAATCGTGGTGTTGATCCGGTTGAACATGTTCGTCACGCCGATGACCAGGATCAGGGCGGACAGCTCCCGCTCGTCGAAGTGGTCGGCGACCTCGTCCCACAGCTCGTCGGAGACGGCCTGGGCGGAGCGGTCGGCGAGCCGCGTGGAGACCTCCGCGAGGGCCAGGGCGGCGCGCTCCGCGTCCGTGAAGAACGGCGCCTCGCGCCAGGCCACCACCGTGGCGATCCGCTCGGCGCTCGTCCCGGCCTTGACCAGGTTCGCCGTGTGACTGTGGATGCAGGCGCTGCACCCGTTGATCTGGCTGACCCGCAGCCCGACGATCTCCTGGAGCTCCTGCGGGAGGCCGCTCTCGGAGATGGCCTTCATGATGCTGCCGATGCCCTTGAGCCCGTCGGAAAGGACGAAGGCCGGGTTCTTCATACGAGCCTGCATGGCTGGTCTCCTCTGTGCCGCTCTCGCGCCGCTAGGTCTGTTACTTCACTGACGAAGCGGGGGAGAAGAATGTGACCGGTGGCGCCGCGAAGTCTTCTGTGGCTTCGCGGCGCCACCAGGTCCAGAGGCCTCAGGCTGGGTTGCCGGTCGAGATGTCGAACTGGATCTCGACGTCCTTCGGATCGATGTCGTCACCGGCCTTGGGGATGGTCCGCATGACGGTGTCCTCGCCGAAGGTGTTCTCGTCGACGTAGTTCTTCTCGTACTGCCACCCTGCCGCCTGCAGGCAGGAAAGAACCGACCTCCAGTCCTTGAAGCCGAAGTTCGGCATCTTCACCTTGTCCGGGTCGTTGTACGCCGTGTCCGGCTCGGTGCACTCCGTCTTCTCGACCGTCTTCGAGCGGTCCGGGCCGAGGTGCCCGGCGACCGGCTTCTTCGACTCCTTGGAGCCGCCGCCGTCGTCGCCGTCGCCGTTCAGGGAGATCGCGGTGATCACGCCGCCGATGGCGAGCAGGGCGACGACGATCGAGCCGATGACGACCGGCATGGTCCGCTTGCCGCCGCCGGAGCCGCCGCTCGGCGACGCCGCCGTGGCCGCCTGGGGGGACAGGGTGTACGGGGGCGGGGTCTGGGCCGCCTGCGGGGCCGGGGCGTAGGCGTTGGTGGGCGCGGGGGTCGGGTACCCCTGCTGCGGGTAGCCGTACCCCGGCTGCGGGGTGGGCGCCGGGGTCGCGGTGCCGTAGGGGCCCGGGTGGTACGGCGTCTGGACGCTGCCGTGGGCCTGCGGGTTCGTCGAGTCGACCGGCGGGAAGACGGCGGAGCCGACGCCCGCGCCGCTGGCGGTCCGGGCGCCCGGGACGATGCTGGGGGCCGCCGTCTGGAAGGACTGCGCGACGCGCAGGCACTCGTCGCGCATCGCCTCGGCGGTCGGGAAGCGCTCGTTCGGGTTCTTCTTGAGCGCGCGGGCGACGAGGGCGTCGACGGCCGGGGGCAGCGAGCGGTTGACGGAGGACGGGGCGACCGGCTCCTCCTGGACGTGCGCGTACGCGATGGCGAGCGGCGAGTCCGCCTCGAAGGGCAGCCGGCCCGTCACGAGCTGGAACAGCATGATGCCGACCGAGTACAGGTCGGAGCGGGCGTCGACGCCGCGGCCGAGTGCCTGCTCGGGCGACAGGTACTGCGGGGTGCCGACGACCATGCCGGTCTGCGTCATCGACGTGACGCCGGACTGCATGGCGCGGGCGATGCCGAAGTCCATGACCTTGACGACGTTCCGCTTCGTCATCATCACGTTGCCGGGCTTGATGTCGCGGTGGACCAGGCCCATCTCGTGGCTGATCTCCAGGGCCGCGAGCACATCGGCGGTGATCTTCAGGGCCTGGTCGGTGGGCATCGCGCCCTGCTGGCGGACCGCCGCGTCCAGGACGGAGCCGAGGGGCTTGCCCTCCACGTACTCCATGACGATGTACGGCATGGTCGACCCGCCGAGGTCGTCCTCGCCGGTGTCGAAGACCGACACGATGTTCGTGTGCGTGAGCTTGGCCACGGACTGGGCCTCGCGCCGGAAGCGCTCGCGGAAGGACTGCTCGCGGCCGAGCTCGGTGTGAAGTGTCTTGATCGCGACCTGTCGGTCGAGCACCGTGTCGTACGCGAGGTGCACCGAGGCCATGCCGCCCTCGCCGAGCAGATCGCGCAGCTGATAGCGGCCGCCGGCCAGTGAACTGCCCGCGTACCGGCCCTGAGCGCCGTCCTGGCTCATGTCGTGCGTCCCCCATCGGCGCGGACGCGAGACGGCGCCGCGGCTGTGACTGTGGCTGTGGGTTGCGACCGAAGACGTCCCGGAGACGGTGATCGATCCACTATTCCTGGCCAAGTCTGCCCGAGGGCGATGCCACGTCAAGCTCGGTGCCCGTTCCGTGACCGTACGCGCAAGAAGAGTCTCGTAAGCGTTACAAGTTTGCCCCGAGGGGCCCCCGGCGGGTTTGATGGCCGGTCCGCCTCGGACCGGCATGTCGCGTGAAGGCTGTAGCGTGGCACGGCGGAGTACCCCGTACCGCTCCCATCACGTATCCGGTACACGCCCTCCACGGGCGGACCACGATCAGAACGACGGCGAGGACTGATGGCACAGACGCAGCGCGCTCAGGGCCCGTCCGACCCCGAGGCGACTGGCGGCGGTATGTCAGACGTGCCCGAGATGTGGGGGAACGGTGGCCTTGTCGGAGACGGTAGGTACCGCCTGACCCACCGGCTCGGCCGGGGCGGCATGGCCGAGGTGTTCGCCGCCGAGGACGTCCGGCTCGGGCGCACGGTCGCGGTCAAGCTGCTGCGCGCCGACCTCGCAGAGGACCCGGTGTCCAAGGCCCGCTTCACGCGCGAGGCGCAGTCGGTCGCCGGTCTGAACCACCACGCGGTCGTCGGGGTCTACGACTCCGGCGAGGACTTCGTCGGCGGTGCCTCCGTCCCCTACATCGTGATGGAGCTGGTCGAGGGCCGCACCATCCGCGATCTGCTGATCAACGCGGAGGCCCCCGGGCCCGAGCAGGCGCTGATCATCGTGTCGGGCGTCCTGGAGGCGCTCGCCTACTCGCACCAGCACGGCATCGTGCACCGCGACATCAAGCCCGCGAACGTCTCCATCACCAACACCGGCGCGGTGAAGGTGATGGACTTCGGCATCGCGCGCGCCCTGCACGGCGCGTCCACGACGATGACGCAGACCGGCATGGTCATGGGCACGCCCCAGTACCTGTCGCCCGAGCAGGCGCTCGGCAAGGCCGTCGACCACCGGTCCGACCTGTACGCGACGGGCTGTCTGCTGTACGAACTGCTCGCGCTGCGGCCGCCGTTCACCGGTGAGACGCCGCTGTCCGTGGTCTACCAGCACGTCCAGGACACGCCCGTGCCGCCGTCCGAGGTGTCCGACGCGGCGCCGCCGGAGCTCGACGGGCTCGTCATGCGCTCGCTCGCCAAGGACCCCGACGACCGCTTCCAGACCGCGGAAGAGATGCGCGGCCTGATCCAGTACGGGCTCCAGATGCTCGCCGAGCAGGGCAGCCACACGGGGACCTGGAACACCGGGCCCGTGGAGGCCGTCCACGGGCACGAGGGCGCGCACACTCCGGCCATGGGCATGGCGGGCACCACCGCGATGCCGCACCCCGGCGACAGCGGCACCCAGCAGATCCCGAGCCCGATGCTGCGGCCGCCGGGCGGCGACGACGGCGGCTTTGACGGCGGCCACCGGGACGGCGGCGGCCGTGGCCGTGCGGGCAAGGTGTGGATCCTGGCCGTGCTCGCGGTGATCGCGATCGCGGTGGGCGTCGCGTTCGCGCTGTCCGGTGGCGACGGCGACGGCAAGAAGGACGGCGGTCCCTCCAAGACGCCCTCGACGAAGCAGTCGCAGGAGAAGAAGCCGAGCAAGAGCGCGGACGACGACGAGACGCCGGACAGCGCTACGCAGCCCGGTGGCGACGGCACCGGCGGGCAGAGCGGCTATCCGCAGCAGCCGACCCGGCCCACGCAGCAGCCGACCCAGCAGCCGACGAAGCCGACGGAGCCGACGAATCCGCCGACCGAGCCGACGGATCCGCCCACGGACCCCACGGACCCGCCGACCGATCCCTCGGATCCGCCGACCGAGCCGTCCGACCCGGTCTCGCCGCCGGACGACGGCGGGAACGGCGGCGACACGGAGGGTGGCGAGGGCTCCGACTCGGAGTGACCTCGGCTCAGCCCACCGCGGGGAAGGCGCCGGCGACGGCGCTGTCCACCGCGGGGCTGAGCGTGTGGACCACGGCCTTCTGGGGCTCGATGCGGAGGTACACCGCGTCGTACGGCTCGCCGTCCACATAGCCGGGGGGCGGCCCGAAGCGGGCCAGTTCCGCGGTGCTGGGGCGCACGGCCTCGCAGAGGCCGACGAGCTGGACCGTCCACTGGCCCTCGGCGGTGCCCGCCGTGCCCAGGTTGTCCGCTCCGTACGCGACGACGCTCCCGACGCACGCGTCGTGGTACCCGAAGCCCCGGTGCATGCGCAGCAGGACGTGCCCGTCGCTCACGATGTGGCGGGCCGCCGCGAGGAAGGGCAGGGCACGCATGCTGGTCGCGACCCGGCCGTACGCGGTGCGCCGGAGCAGGGCGAAGGCGAGCTGCTGGTCGGAGTCGGAGGGCATGTCCCTACGGTGCGGCACGCGCGCGGGGCGGGAGAAGAGCCGCCCGCCCCGTAAACAAGGGACGTAAGTCCCGGGGGCCCGGGGTACGGGAGCACCCGAAGGGGCGCGGGGCGGTATCGACAGGGGCCAGGCTGCCGAGCGCTCAGCGAAGGCGCTCCGCCTGCATCCGCGCCACGTACGCCGCCGCCTGCGAGCGGCGCTCCATGCCGAGCTTGGACAGCAGGCTGGAGACGTAGTTCTTGATCGTCTTCTCGGCGAGGTGAAGGCGCTCGCCGATGGCGCGGTTGGTGAGGCCCTCGCCGATCAGGTCGAGGATCTTGCGCTCCTGCTCGGTGAGGTTGGCCAGGCGGTCGTCGCCCTTGGCGCCGTTGCCGTCGCGCAGGCGCTCCAGGACGCGGGCCGTGGCGACCGGGTCGAGCAGGGACTTTCCCGCGGCCACGTCCCGCACGGCGGTCAGGAGTTCATTTCCGCGAATGGCCTTCAGGACATAGCCGGAGGCACCGGCCATGATGGCGTCGAAGAGGGCTTCGTCGTCCGCGAACGAGGTGAGCATCAGGCATTTGATGGAGTCGTCCTGCGAGCGGATCTCACGGCAGACCTCGACGCCGCTGCCGTCGGGAAGGCGGACGTCGAGCACCGCGACATCCGGGCGCGTGGCGGGAATGCGCACCAAGGCGTCGGCGGCCGTGCCCGCCTCTCCGACCACCTCGATGTCGGACTCCACCGAGAGCAGCTCATGGACTCCGCGTCGCACGACCTCGTGATCATCGAGCAGGAATACCGTGATTTTTCCTTGTTCGCGCACGGTGTCAGTGTCACACATCAAGTCTTCCCGTGCCCGGGGTGGCCGAGATAACGTGCCGGTGTTCCGGCCCCCTGCCAGGCTGTGATCAGTGGCGTGACCAGCGTGTGTTTCCCGGCTTCTCGATTTAGTTGGATTTCCTAGTGGGCCTTTACTTGGAAATCCAAGCAAAATTGCAGGTCAGACGGGGTTTCACAGTTTTGGTACGTACTGGGTAACGTGCTTGGAGAAGGGCGCTCGCCGGGACGACTGTCACGCCTAATCCCGCTGAGCCGCACCCACCCCGTGCGACGGGCTGGAATCGGGCGAGCCGTACTGGCCTGCCGGTGGACCCCGGGGGCCGGACCGACGGAGGAGCACACGTGACCGTGGAAAGCACCGCCGCGCGTACGCCGCGCCGCGCGAGCAGCGGCGGCAAGCGCACCAGTGCGAGCGCGAAGAGCGCCGGCGCCAGTGCGAAGAAGAGCGCGAGCGCGAAGAAGCCCGCGAAGGACGCGGGCGCCGGCGCTCAGCCCGAGCTCGTACAACTGCTGACGCCCGAGGGCGAGCGGGTCGAGAGTCCCGAGTACGACAAGTACGTCGCGGACGTGACCCCCGAGGACCTGCGCGTTCTGTACCGGGACATGGTGATGACCCGCCGCTTCGACGCCGAGGCCGTGACCCTGCAGCGCCAGGGCGAGCTGGGCCTGTGGCCCTCGCTGCTCGGCCAGGAGGCGGCGCAGGTCGGCTCGGGCCGCGCGACCCGCGAGGACGACTACGTCTTCCCCACCTACCGCGAGCACGGCGTCGCCTGGTGCCGGGGCGTCGACCCGACGCTGCTGCTCGGCATGTTCCGCGGCGTGAACAACGGCGGCTGGGACCCCAACAGCAACAACTTCCACCTGTACACGATCGTGATCGGTTCCCAGACGCTGCACGCGACGGGCTATGCGATGGGCATCGCCAAGGACGGCGCGGACAGCGCGGTCGTCGCGTACCTCGGCGACGGCGCCACCAGCCAGGGCGACGTGGCGGAGGCCTTCACGTTCGCGGCGGTCTACAACTCCCCCGTGGTGTTCTTCTGCCAGAACAACCAGTGGGCGATCTCCGAGCCGACCGAGAAGCAGAGCCGCGTACCGCTGTACCAGCGCGCGCAGGGCTACGGCTTCCCAGGCGTGCGCGTCGACGGCAACGACGTGCTCGCGTGCCTCGCGGTCTCCAAGTGGGCCCTGGAGCGGGCCCGCACGGGCGAGGGCCCCTCCCTCGTCGAGGCGTTCACGTACCGCATGGGCGCCCACACCACCTCCGACGACCCGTCGCGCTACCGCCGCGACGAGGAGCGCGAGGCGTGGGAGGCCAAGGACCCGATCAAGCGCCTGCGCGCGTATCTGGAGGCCGAGGGCCACGCCGACGAGGCGTTCTTCGCGGAACTCGACGCGGAGAGCGAGACGTTGGGCAAGCGGGTGCGGGAAGTGGTGCGGTCGATGCCCGACCCGGAGCCGATGTCCATCTTCGAGAACATCTATGCGGACGGGCACGCCCTCGTGGACGAGGAGCGGGCCGAGTTCGCCGCCTACCAAGCGTCGTTCGCGGACGCTCCTGCGGACGCCGCCACCGGCGGGGAGGTCAAGTAGTTATGGCCGTGAAGAAGTTGCCGGTCGCCAAGGCGATCAACGAATCCCTGCGCACGGCCCTCGAGGCCGACCCCAAGGTCGTCGTGATGGGCGAGGACGTCGGCAAGCTCGGCGGTGTCTTCCGGGTCACCGACGGACTCCAGAAGGACTTCGGCGACGACCGCGTCATCGACACGCCGCTCGCCGAGTCCGGCATCATCGGCACGGCCATCGGCCTGGCCCTGCGCGGCTACCGCCCGGTGGCGGAGATCCAGTTCGACGGCTTCGTCTTCCCCGCGTACGACCAGATCGTCACGCAGCTCGCGAAGATGTACGCGCGCTCGCTCGGCAAGATCAAGGTGCCGGTCGTCATCCGCATTCCGTACGGCGGCGGCATCGGCGCCGTCGAGCACCACAGCGAGTCCCCGGAGGCGCTGTTCGCGCACGTCGCGGGCCTGAAGGTGGTCTCGCCCTCGAATTCGTCGGACGCGTACTGGATGCTCCAGCAGGCCATCCAGAGCGACGACCCCGTCATCTTCTTCGAGCCCAAGCGGCGCTACTGGGAGAAGGGCGAGGTCAACACCGACGCCATCCCGGACCCGCTGCACAAGGCGAGCGTGGCCCGCGAGGGCACGGACGCGACGCTCGTGGCGTACGGCCCGATGGTGCGCACCTGTCTGGAGGCCGCCGCGGCCGCCGCGGAGGAGGGCAAGTCCCTGGAGGTCGTCGACCTGCGCTCCATCTCGCCGATCGACTTCGACACGGTGCAGGCCTCGGCCGAGAAGACCGGCCGGCTGATCGTCGTGCACGAGGCGCCGGTGTTCTTCGGCGCGGGCGCGGAGATCGCCGCGCGCATCACCGAGCGCAGCTTCTACCACCTGGAGGCGCCCGTCCTGCGGGTCGGCGGTTTCCACTCCCCGTATCCGCCCGCGCGGGTGGAAGAGGACTATCTGCCGGGCCTCGACCGGGTGCTCGACGCCGTCGACCGCTCGCTTGCGTACTGAGGGAAGAGGTCGTGACGACAATGACTGACACCACGGCGGCCGTCCGCGAGTTCAAGATGCCCGACGTGGGCGAGGGACTCACCGAGGCGGAGATCCTCAAGTGGTACGTGGCCGCGGGCGACACCGTCACCGACGGCCAGGTCGTGTGCGAGGTGGAGACGGCCAAGGCGGCCGTCGAGCTGCCGATCCCCTTCGACGGCACGGTCCGTGAGCTCCGGTTCGCGGAGGGCACGACCGTGGACGTCGGCCAGGTGATCATCACCGTGGACGTGTCCGGGGGCGCGGCGCCCGCGCCCGAGGCGGCGCCGCCCGCGCCCGCCGCCGCGCCGGAGCCCGAGCCGTCGGCGGAGCCCGCGGCCCCGTCCGGACGCCAGCCGGTCCTCGTCGGGTACGGCGTGGCGGAGTCCTCCACCAAGCGGCGCGCGCGCAAGCCCGTCCCGGGCCAGGCCGAGGCGTCGCTCGCCGCGGCCGCGGTGCAGGCCGAGCTGAACGGCCACAGCGCGCCGCCGGTCCCGGAGGCCCCCCCGGCCCCCCCGGCCCCCGCGACCACCGGCGCCCGGCCGCTGGCCAAGCCGCCGGTGCGCAAGCTCGCCAAGGACCTGGGCGTGGACCTGGCCGCGGTCACGCCGACGGGCCCGGACGGCATCATCACCCGTGAGGACGTGCACGCGGCGGTGGCTCCCGCCCCCGCGCCCGCGGCCCCGGCGCCGGCGCCGGTCCAGGAGCCGGTGGCGGCCGTGGCCGGTGACGCGCGCGAGACCCGCGTTCCGGTCAAGGGGGTCCGCAAGGCGACCGCGCAGGCGATGGTCGCCTCGGCGTTCACGGCGCCGCACGTCACGGAGTTCGTGACGGTGGACGTGACGCGCACGATGAAGCTCGTCGAGGAGCTGAAGCAGGACCGGGCCTTCGAGGGCCTGCGGGTGAATCCGCTCCTGCTGATCTCCAAGGCGCTCCTGGTGGCCATCCGCCGCAACCCGGGCGTGAACGCCGCCTGGGACGAGGCGAACCAGGAGATCGTGCAGAAGCACTATGTGAACCTGGGCATCGCCGCGGCGACCCCGCGCGGTCTGATCGTGCCGAACATCAAGGACGCGCACGCCAAGACCCTGCCCGAGCTCGCCGGTGCGCTCGGCGACCTGGTGTCCACGGCGCGCGAGGGCAGGACGTCGCCCGGCGCCATGCAGGGCGGCACGGTGACGATCACGAACATCGGCGTCTTCGGCATCGACACGGGCACGCCCATCCTGAACCCCGGAGAGTCCGCGATCCTCGCGGTCGGCGCGATCAAGCTCCAGCCGTGGGTCCACAAGGGCAAGGTCAAGCCGCGCCAGGTGACCACCCTCGGCCTCTCCTTCGACCACCGCCTGGTGGACGGGGAGCTGGGCTCGAAGGTGCTCGGTGACGTGGCGGCGATCCTGGAGCAGCCGAAGCGCCTTATGACCTGGGCGTAGTCGCACGCGTACGCGAGAAGGGGCCCGCCGCGGGTGCGGCGGGCCCCTTCTCCGTAGACCTCAAGGGAGTTACGCGACGCGGAAGCCGTAGTCCATGATCTTCTTGGCGTCCTTGTAGCGCGCTTCCTTCGTCGGCGCGGTCAGGACGGTGCCGACGACCGTCTTGCCGTTGCGGGTCGCGGCGAAGACCAGGTTGAACTTGGCCTGGGCGCCGGAGCCCGTCTTCACGCCGATGGCGCCGCGGTAGGTGCCGAGCAGCTGGTTGGTGTTGCCCCAGACCGGCATCCCGCGGGTGCCGCCGTTGGGCATCTTGGGCTTGGCCTTGTAGCCCTTGGTCTTCACGACGGTGCGGAAGAGCGAGTTCTTCATCGCCTTGACCGTCAGCTTGGTGAGGTCGCGCGGCGAGGAGTAGTTCGCACCATTGCTTATGCCGTCGAACGAGTCGAAGTGCGTGTTGCGCAGGCCGAGGTCGCGCGCGGTCTTGTTCATCTTGCCGATGAAGGACTTCACGCGGGCTCCGCGCGAGGAGCCCTTGCCGTAGGTGTCGGCGAGGGCGTAGGCGGCGTCGCAGCCGGACGGCAGCATCAGGCCGTACAGCAGCTCGCGGACCGTGGCCGTGTCGCCGACGATGAGGCCCTTGGCCGAGGAGGCGCCGTTGCGGACGATGTAGTCGCTGTACGCCTTCTGGTACTTGACCTTGCGGTTCAGGTTCAGGTTCGGCTGGTTGAGGACCGTGAGGGCGGTCGCGATCTTGGTGGTGGACCCCGTCTTGAGGCGGGAGTCGGCGCCCTTCGTGAACAGCGTCTTGCCCGTCGCGCTGTTCATGAGGAAGCCGCCCTTGGCCGAGATCGACGGCTTGGGCGGCGCGGCGGCCTGCGCGGCGGGGGCCGTGATGACCGTCGTCGTCAGGACGGCTCCGGCCGTGACGACGGCGGCGGCCGATGCCCGGCGCATGCCTGTTGTCCGGATTCTCAAGGTAAACGCTCCATTGTCCCTGATATGTGTGTTGGGCGGCCCGCGCCTCAAATCCCCCCGAATTACAGACGACATGGGGGAGCCGCCACGGACAAGACTCGCGAGGGGGCACGAAGGATGCACGGACGACGGAAAAAGTGACCCGAAAGTTGTCGCATGGTCACGTACGTGCGAGAGCGCCGTCCGGATCGTGGACGCAAGATCCCTCGCATACGTGTTGTATCTATGCTGTGCGCATGCCGACCGCGCCCGCCGCTCCCCCCGCCCTCGCGACGTCCGACCCCGCCACGACCACCACTTCCTCGGGGAAACAGCCCCCCGCCGCCGAGCGCGTCTACGCGCATGTGAAGCGGGCCGTCCTGGAGCGGCGCTACGAGGGCGGCACGCTCCTGACCGAGGGCGAACTGGCCGAGGCCGTGGGGGTGTCCCGCACCCCGGTGCGCGAGGCGCTCCTGAAGCTGGAGGTGGAGGGGTTGCTCCGGCTCTACCCGAAGAAGGGCGCGCTCGTCCTGCCCGTCTCCGCGCAGGAGATCGCGGACGTCGTCGAGACCCGGCTCCTGGTGGAGACCCACTCGGTGCGCAAGGCGGTGCCCGCGCCGCCGGGCCTGCTCGACCGGCTCGCCGAGCTCCTGGAGAAGCAGCGGGCGCAGGCCGCCGCGGGCGACCTCGCGGGGGCGGCCACCACGGACCGCTGCTTCCACGCCACGATCGTCCGCAGCGGGGGCAACGAGATCCTGGCGCGCCTGTACGACCAGCTGCGCGACCGCCAGCTGCGGATGGGCGTCGCGGTGATGCACTCCCACCCCGACCGCATCGCGAAGACCCTGGCCGAGCACGAGGAGATCCTGGCCGCCCTGACGGCGAACGACGCGGAGGCCGCGGTGGCGGTCGTCACCCGGCACGTCGGCTGGTTCCAGAACCTGGCCAGGGGGGCCACGCGATGAGCGCCACCGGGGCCGGGGCCGGGCGGCTGCCCGGGGACCCGCCGGGCGGGCGGCGGGCCGTGTTCGTGTGGTCCGTCGGTGTCGCCGTCTACTTCGTCGCCGTCACCTTCCGCACGTCGCTGGGCGTCGCGGGCCTGGACGCCGCCGACCGCTTCCACGTCAACGCGTCGGCCCTGTCGACGTTCTCGATCCTCCAGCTCCTCGTGTACGCGGGCATGCAGATACCCGTCGGCCTGATGGTCGACCGGCTCGGCACGAAGAAGGTCCTCACGCTCGGCGCGGTCCTGTTCACCGCGGGCCAGCTCGGCTTCGCGCTCGCGCCCTCGTACGGGACGGCGCTCGCGGCCCGCGCGCTGCTCGGCTGCGGCGACGCGATGACGTTCATCAGCGTGCTGCGGCTCGGCACCCGCTGGTTCCCGGCCCGGCGCGGGCCCCTGGTGGCGCAGCTCGCGGGCCTGGTGGGCATGGCGGGCAACCTGGTCTCGACGCTCGTCCTGGCCCGGCTCCTGCACGACGTCGGCTGGACCACGGCGTTCGCGGGCAGCGCGCTCGCCGGAGTCGTCGTCCTCGTCCTCATGACGCTGTTCCTGAAGGACCACCCGGAGGGCCACGAGCCGCCCGCGCCGCCCGCCCGGGACACGGCGGGCCCCGGCTTCGTGCGCGAGCAGATCGCGCGCTCCTGGCGGGAACCCGGCACCCGGCTCGGCCTGTGGGTGCACTTCACCACGCAGTTCCCGGCGATGGTGTTCCTGCTCCTGTGGGGCCTGCCGTTCCTGGTCGAGGCCCAGGGCCTGAGCCGGGCCGCGGCGGGCGACCTGCTGACCCTCGTCGTCCTGTCGAACATGGTGGTCGGCCTGGTCTACGGCCAGGTCGTGGCCCGGCACCACGCGGCGCGGCTCCCGCTGGCGCTCGGCACGGTGGCCGCGACCGCGCTCGTCTGGGCGGGCGTCCTCGCGTACCCCGGCGAGCACGCGCCGATGTGGCTGCTCGTGGTGTTGTGCGCGGTGCTCGGGGCGTGCGGCCCCGCGTCGATGATCGGCTTCGACTTCGCGCGCCCCGCGAACCCGCCGGAGCGGCAGGGCACGGCGTCGGGCATCACCAACATGGGCGGCTTCGTCGCCTCCATGACCACGCTGCTCGCGGTCGGCGTCCTGCTCGACGCCACGGGCGACGACTACCGGATCGCGTTCGCCTCCGTCTTCGTCCTCCAGGCGCTCGGCGTGAGCCAGATCCTGCGGCTGCGGGGGCGCGCGGCGCGGCGGGAGCGGGAGCGGCTCGTCGCCAGCCGGGTGGAGACGGTGCACGTGCCCGCCGCGTGAAGCGGTGGGAGGGGGCTCGCCCCCTCCCGCGCCGCGTCGGGACCGTGGGTCAGGGGGTGACGGCGAACTCCGCCAGTATCGCTTCGCCGAGGTCGTGGTCGCCCTCGACCTTCACCCGGTCGCCGACCGCCGTGTACGGCACGCGCCCGCAGGCGAGGCGGGAGTACGTCTCCCAGTCCGTGGCGATGGTGACGAGCGGGCCGAGCGAGGGCGTGTTGTCGACGGTGCCCCTGCCCTCCGCGTCCACGCGGACCGTACGCAGGAACTCCACCGGGCCGCTCACGTCGAAGACGACGGCGGAGTTCGCGGGGGCGCCCGCCTTCTTGGCGACGACCTTCGGAAGGCCGTACAGCATCAGGTCGCGGGCGACGTACGCGCCCGGCGAGTCGAGGTTCCCCGGCCGGCCCAGGGTCACCCGCAGGTCCTGCTCGTGCACCCATACGTCGAAGGCCCGCAGCCGCATGGCGAGTTCGAGGGTCTGCTCGGTGCTGAGGGGGCCGCGCACCAGGGTCTCCGGGGACCGCGACTCGTTCCGGATCTGGCGGTTGCGGCGGATGATCGTGTACTCCAGCTCGGAGGTCATCTCCGGTGCCGTGTGGTGGCGGCGGACGTCCACCTGCATCTCCATGTACCGCTGGCCCTCGGTCTTCACGTGGTACAGGTCCCGCGGCAGCGTGTGGATCGGGCGCGGGTCGCCCAGCATCTCGCAGTCCAGGCCGATGACGTGCGAGACGATGTCCCGGACGGACCAGCCCGGGCACGGGGTTGGCTGGTTCCACTCGCCCTCGGCGAGCGGGGTCACCAGCTCGGATATCGCTTCCACGGCGTGCGCCCAGGCATCGGCGTAGGTTTGCAGGCTGGGATGGAGACTCACGGGACCCCTCGGCGGTCGTACGCGGGCGGTGGGTGTCTTGGGCTTTAAGTTACGCTGCCCGTGGGCACCCCGGCAGTGCTTTCGTGTGACGATCGTAGGCCTACTTGACGGTTCGAATGCCAGGACGGTGGTACTGTGCGCGCCTCTCTCCTCCAGATCGCCGTAGAGGATGACGAATCAGTCAAGTCCCGGCGGCAGCGGGTCTCTTCGCTGGTGCGCGAGGTCGCCGAGCGGGAGGGTTCCGGCCTGATCGTGCTGCCGGAGCTGTGGACGACCGGGGCCTTCGGGTACGAGGCGTTCGCCGCGGAGGCGGAGCCGCTGGAGGGACCGACGTACGAGGCGATGGCCGCGGCCGCGCGGGACGCGGGCGTGTGGCTGCACGCGGGCTCCATCCCCGAGCGTGACCCAGATGGCCCCCTCTACAACACCTCCCTCGTCTTCTCGCCTGCCGGTGAGCTGGCCGGCGCCTATCGGAAGATCCACCGCTTCGGCTTCGACAAGGGCGAGGCCGTCCTGATGGGCGCGGGCGACGAGCTGGTCACCGTCCGGACGCCCGAGGCCGTGCTCGGCCTCGCCACCTGCTACGACCTGCGCTTCCCCGAGCTCTTCCGGGGGCTCGTGGACGCGGGCGCCGAGGTCTTCGTGGTGCCCGCGGGGTGGCCCGCGCGGCGGCGCGCGCACTGGTCGTTGTTCGCGCGGGCGCGGGCCGTGGAGGACCAGGTGTTCGTGCTCGCGTGCGGGACCGCGGGGGCGCACGCGGGGGTGGAGCAGGCGGGGGCCAGTGTCGTGGTCGACCCCTGGGGCGAGGTGCTCGCCGAGGCGGGGCCCTCTTCGGCCGAGGTGCTCACCGTGGATCTCGACCTGGCGAAGGTCGCCGAGACCCGGGAGCAGTTCCCCGCACTGAAGGACCGACGGATGGGCGTGGCCGCGCCCCGCCTTTGACGGCTGGGCGGCGCCCCGAAGGGGCGCGGGGAACTGCGCGACCAGCCACGGACGACCCGCAGGCGAAGCGCTCAGTCCGCGCCACGCTCCTTTTCTGCCAAGCGGATCACGCAGACCGCGATCGCGACCAACAGGGCCGGGTCCGCGTCGTCGCGGGCGATGTGGAGGCCGTAGGTGTCCCGGACGCTGAACCAGCGGCGGGAGATGTCCGCGAGCAGCTCCCCCTCGTACTCGATCGCGAACTCGCGGTCGAGGATCTTGCCGCTGACGTCGAGCGTGGTGCTGCCGTCGGCCAGCTCCACGCGGTAGTGGTTGCGCAGCAGCGAGAGCCGTTTGCGCTTCACCCTGGCCAGTGGCTCGCCCTCGCGCTCGATCACCATCGTGTCGCGCAGGGCGAGCATCTTGGCGTGGATGTCGATGAGCACCCGCCCCTGCGGGTCCTTCAGCTCGAAGGTGTCCCGCAGCCGCATGGCCTTGCCGTCGACGAGGAAGACCTTGCCTCCCCGGTCGTCCTCGATCCAGTAGTCGTCGCCGATGCCGAACAGACGGTCGCGCACGAGAAGCCTCATGCGGACATGAGTACCCGCAAACGGGGCGTTTCCGCCTCTCCGTAAGGGAGTCGGCCCGAAAGGGGTCAGCCTTCGAGGAACGCCCGCAGCGCGTCCGCCAGCATGGGCGGGTCGTCGACGCCGCACAGTTCGCGCACGCTGTGCATGGACAGGATCGCGACGCCGATGTCGACCGTCTTGATGCCGTGCCGCGCCGCCGTGATGGGGCCGATGGTCGTGCCGCAGGGCATCGCGTTGTTGGAGACGAACGACTGGAACGGCACGCCCGCCCGCTCGCACGCGGCGGCGAACACGGCGCGGCCGCCGCCGTCGGTGGCGTAGCGGTTGTTGACGTTCACCTTCAGGATCGGGCCCCCGTTGGCGCGCGGGTGGTGCGTCGGGTCGTGCCGCTCCGCGTAGTTGGGGTGCACGGCGTGCCCGGTGTCGGACGACAGACAGACCGTGCCCGCGAAGGCGCGGGCCTTGTCCTCGTAACGGCCGCCGCGCGCGAACACCGAGCGCTCCAGGATGCCGCCGAGCAGCGGGCCGTCGGCGCCGGTGTCGGACTGCGAGCCGTTCTCCTCGTGGTCGAACGCGGCGAGGACCGGGATGTACGGAAGCGCGTCGGCCCCGGCCGCGGTGGCCACGGCGGCGAGCGCGGCCGTACCGGCGTGCACGGAAAGGAGGTTGTCCATGCGCGGGCCCGCGAGCAGTTCGCGGTCGCGGCCCAGATACGCGGGCGGCTCGACGGAGTGGGTCATCAGGTCCCAGCCGGTCACCTCGCCGGGAGCGAGGTCGCACTCCTCCTCGACGAAGCGGATCAGATCGCCCTCGCGGACGTCGGTGCCCAGGCCCCAGATGGGCTGCATGTGCTTCTGCTTGTCGAGCTTGAGGCCCTCGGTGGGCACCGAACGGTCCATGTGGATGGCCAGTTGGGGCACGCGCAGGAGCGGGCGGTCCACATTGACCAGGCGGGTGGAGCCGTCCCGCAGGGTAAGGCGGCCCGCGAGGCCGAGGTCGCGGTCCAGCCAGGAGTTGAGCAGCGGCCCGCCGTAGATCTCGACGGCGACCTGGCGCCAGCCGTGGGCGCCGGCGTCCGGCAGCGGCTTCACCCGCAGGTTCGGCGAGTCGGTGTGTGCGCCGACGATGCGGAACGGGGTGTGGGCGGTGGCGCCCTCCGGCACGAACCAGGCGATGATCGCGCCGCCGCGCAGCACGTACTTGCCGCCGCTCGCGGAGTCCCAGGCGTCGGTCTCCTCGACCTGCCGGAAGCCCGCTTTCTCCAGCCGCTCCGCGGCGCTCGCCACGGCGTGGTACGGCGATGGGCTCGCCGCCAGGAAGGACATCAGGTCGTCGGTGTGACCGCGATCAAAGCGTGTGCGCATGCCGCTCAGCCTAACCACGCCCCCGGGCCTTGTGCGGGGCCCGCAGCCGCCGTTGTGCTCTTGGTCCTTCCCGACCGCGCCCCGCTGTCGGCGGGTCCTTGCCCGACGCCGGTGGCCCGCCCCCGGAAGGGAGCGGGCCACCGGAGCCTCGGCGGGTCCTAGAACGCCGCCTCGTCCAGCTCCATCAGGTCGAGGTCCACGCCCTCGGAGAGGGCGCGCTGGGCGGCGACGCCCGGCAGGACGTTCGCCGCGAAGAACCGGGCCGCGGCGATCTTGCCCTGGTAGAAGGGCACGTCCTTCGCGGTGGCGGTCTCCAGCTTCTCGGCGGCCACGGCGGCACCGCGCAGGAGCAGATAGCCCACGACCACGTCACCGGAGGCGAGCAGCAGGCGGGTGGTGTTGAGCCCGACCTTGTAGATGGACTTGACGTCCTGCTCGGTGGCGGCGAGGTCGGTCAGCATGACGCCGACCATGGCCTCCAGCTCGACGGCGGCCTTGGCCAGCTCCTCGCGGGCCCCGGCGAGCGCCTCGCCCCCGGTGCCGACGGCGAGGAACTTCTTGATGTCCTCGGCGAGGCTGTTCAGCGCGGCGCCCTGGTTGCGGACGATCTTCCGGAAGAAGAAGTCCTGGCCCTGGATCGCGGTCGTGCCCTCGTAGAGGGTGTCGATCTTGGCGTCGCGGATGTACTGCTCGATCGGGTACTCCTGCAGATAACCCGAGCCGCCGAAGGTCTGGAGCGACTGGGCCAGCTGCTCGTAGGCCTTCTCGGAGCCGTAGCCCTTGACGATGGGGAGCAGCAGGTCGTTGAGCGCGTGCAGGGCGGTGGCGTCCTCGTCCGCCGCCTCCTTGACCGCGATCTCGTCCTGGACGGCGGCGGTGTGGAGGACCAGGGCGCGCATGCCCTCCGCGTACGCCTTCTGCGTCATGAGCGAGCGGCGCACGTCCGGGTGGTGGGTGATCGTCACCTTGGGCGCGGCCTTGTCCATGAACTGGGCGAGGTCGGGGCCCTGGACGCGCTCCTTGGCGTACTCCAGGGCGTTCAGATAGCCGGTGGAGAGGGTGGAGATCGCCTTCGTGCCGACCATCATGCGGGCGAACTCGATGATGCGGAACATCTGGCGGATGCCGTCGTGCTTGTCGCCGATCAGCCAGCCCTTGGCGGGGTGCTGGTCGCCGAACGTCATCTCGCAGGTGTTGGAGGCCTTGAGGCCCATCTTGTGCTCGACGTTCGTCGCGTACACGCCGTTGCGGGCGCCCAGCTCGCCGGTCTCGAAGTCGAACTCGTACTTCGGGACGAGGAAGAGGGACAGGCCCTTGGTGCCGGGTCCCGCGCCCTCGGGGCGGGCGAGGACGTAGTGGAGGATGTTCTCCGACATGTCGTGCTCGCCGGACGTGATGAAGCGCTTCACGCCCTCGATGTGCCAGGAGCCGTCCTCCTGCCGCACGGCCTTGGTGCGGCCCGCGCCCACGTCCGAACCGGCGTCCGGCTCGGTGAGGACCATCGTCGAGCCCCACTGCTTCTCGACGGCGACCTGGGCGATCTTCTTCTGGACGTCATTGCCCTCCTCGAAGAGGATCCCGGCGAACGCCGGGCCCGAGGAGTACATCCAGATCGCCGGGTTCGAGCCGAGCAGCAGCTCCGCGTACGCCCAGATCAGGGAGCGGGGCGAGGTGGTGCCGCCGATCTCCTCGGGCAGGCCGAGCCGCCAGTACTCGGAGTCCATGAAGGCCTGGTAGCTCTTCTTGAAGGACGCCGGGACGGGGGCGGTGTTGGTCTCCGGGTCGAAGACCGGAGGGTTGCGGTCGGCGTCCTCGAAGGAAGCGGCCAGCTCGTTCTCCGCGAGGCGGGCGAGCTCGCTGAGGATGCTCTTGGCGGTCTCGACGTCCATCTCCGCGAACGGGCCGGTGCCGTACAGCTTGTCGCGGCCGAGGACCTCGAAGAGGTTGAACTCGATGTCGCGGAGATTCGACTTGTAGTGCCCCATGGCGACGGCTCCGTAGTGGCTTGGGAGGCGGGGACCTCGTAGGCGTACCAGTAAGTAGCTTGTGGGTTTAAATGATGCTACCCGTCGGTAATAAGAGGCAACCCCTGAGCGCCCAAGTGTGAGCTGGGTCTACTTTCCCGCGCCCTGGGGAGCGGGGAGGGTGCCGAGGAAGGCTGATATCAGCCGCCGCCACTCCGCGGGGTCCTCGGCGAAGGGCAGGTGGCCCGTCGCGAGGTCCGCCGTGCGGGCGCCCGCTATGCCCGCCGCCACCTCGCGCTGGAGCGCGGGCGGGATCAGCTGGTCCTCGGTCGTGGTGATCACGAGGGTCGGCACCGCGATCCGCGCCAGGTCGGCCCGCACGTCGACCCTGGCCACCAGGTCCACATGGTCCGCCGAGCCCTCCGGGACCGTCTCCGCCGTCCCCCGCACGGTCGCCTCCAGGTCCTCGGCGGACAGGGACGCCAGGGCGGCCGGGCTCAGTGCGAGCGGCACCAGGAAGCGGGCGAGCGTGTCCCGGTCACCGGACGCGGCGAGGCCGCGCCAGACCTCGGCCGCGAGCCGCGTCCGGGTGTCCGGGTGGGCGAAGGGGGCCGTCAGGACCAGGGCCGTCACCCGCTGGGGGTGCCGCGTCGCCGCGCGGAGCGCCACGGCCGTGCCCAGCGAATAGCCCGACACCGCGAAGGTCTCCAGGCCCTCGGCGTCGGCCGCCGCGACCAGCTCGTCCGCGAGGGCGTCGAGCGTCAGGGGGGTCCGGGTCCGGGGGGTCGCGCCCGTGCCCGGGTAGTCGACGCCCACGACGCGGTGCGTCGGCGTCAACTCATCCATCACGGGGGCGTAGTTGGCCGCTGTCGAGCCGCCCGCCCCGTGGGCGAGCAGGACGCCGGGGCCGCTGCCCGCGGCCGTGCGGGCGAACGTCGCCTCCGGCGCGGGGCGCGTGGACGCGGGTGAACCTGCCGCTGAGGTCGGCGTCTGCGGGTGTGCGGGCATGGGGGTCCCCCTCCGGTTCCGGCGGCCACGACTATCTGTAGCTGCCACTACAGAAACCGTAGCCGAGCCGCCGCGCCATTGTCTAGCGGTCGTTAGAGAAAGTTTCCGGCGGGCCGCGACGCCGCTCTCGGTAGGCTGGGGGCATGTACGGCTACGACCAACACGCCGGTGTCGGCCAGGGGTACGCCCCGCCGCAGCAGCCGCAGCAGCACGCGCAGACGCCCGGTGGTTACGGCCAGCAGCCCCCGCTGTATCCCGAGCCGTCGCCGCCGTCCCTCGCCGACGCGGTGCGCGCGTTCACCACGGGCTCGATGTCCGCCGAGGACTTCCAGCAGGTCTTCGCGACCTCGAAGGTCTACTGCCCGCGCGGCGACAACCCGGGCTTCCTCGCGCTGCACAACACCCAGCAGCCGGTCATCCCGATGTTCACCTCGCTCAAGGAGCTGCGCCGCTACGCGGGCAAGGACTCCAAGTACTTCGTCATCACCGGCGCCGAGGTGATCGACCTCCTCCCGACCGGCTACGGCTTCGTCCTGGACATGGAGGGCGAGCACCGCATGGTCTTCGACGCGAAGGCAGTCGAGCAGATGGTGGACTTCGCGATGCGCCGCATGTACGGCTGACCGGCCCGCGCCCGCGCGTACGTGTACGCGTACGGGTGATCAGGACCCGTCCTGCCGCGGCGGGTTCAGAGGTGGCGGACCTTCGTGCGGTGGCCCACGTGGACGGTCCGCACGCCCAGGAGGCCGAGGAGGGGGACCTCCGCGGTGCGCTGGCCGGGGGCGACGATCAGGCCGGTCCTGCGGATGTGGCCGAGGAGCAGTTCGGCGAGCGGCATGACCAGGTGGCGGCCCCAGCAGCGCTCGCTGACGTGGCCGAACGGCAGATAGCCGGGGGTGTCGTCGGGGTCGAGGGTGTCCCAGCGCTCGGGCCGGAACTCGTCCGGGGCGTCCCAGAGGGCGGGGTCGCGGTGGGTGAGCAGCGGCAGCATCAGGATGTCGTCGCCCGGGCCTATGCGGTCGTCGACGGCCGGGTACTCCGGCGACCGGTTGCGCAGCAGGTTCCACGACGGGGGCAGCAGGCGCATCGCCTCGTACAGCGCGGCGCGGTCCGAGACGGAGTCGTCGAACGGGGAGCCCAGCCACAGGGCGTTGGCGACGAGGGTGGAGACGGTGAAGCAGACCGGGGCGGCGGCGCGGCGGTACATGCCCATGGCGTAGCGCCGGTCCTGGTAGGTCTCCGCTTCGGCGACGAGGTTCGCCAGATGGGTCAGGTGCGGGCCGGGGCGCGGGCGCCGGGGCAGGGCCGCGCCGGTCACGATCGTGGTCCAGGTGACCTTGGTGTCGATCTCCAGGAGCCGGGACATCAGGACGCGCAGGCGCCACGGATCGTCGCGCAGGACCAGATCGCGCAGGAACCGGTGCCCGGTGATCGGCCACGGCCCGGACAGATCGGTGTCCGCGGGGAGCGGGTCGGGCCCGTCCAGGGCGGCGCGGACGTCCCGGCCGACGGTCCGCATCACCGACGCGGCCTCGTTCTTGGAGATCGAGCGGCCGTGCAGCGGCTTGAAGGTGGGGCGCTCGGTCTCGGTCGCCCGGCGCGCGGCCAGGATGCGGTCGGAGAGCTCCGCGCCCGGGATGCCGATCGTGTCGGGTTCCAGCCGTACGAGGTCCTTGCCGGTGTGCTCGTCGAGGAGGGCCTGGAGCCGTGGCGCGAAAACGGTGGTGCGGCGATTTCGCGGCCGCGGCCCGGCCGGGCCCGATGCATTTCCGGGACCTTCGGTTCCGTGCACCGCTCCGCTTTCTGAATTCTTTACGGAAGCGTGGGGAGCGGCATTCCCTGCCTTTTGGCTCTGCCGATTCTGGGCGTGCTCTGTGGCTGACATACGGAGGTCTCCGGAAGGAAGGGCCGAGGGCCCGCGCGCGGCGGAACGGAAAGCAGCCGACTCCTGTGCCGTGCGCGGGCCCGCGCAGGACGCTCAGTACCAGATGTACCAGGCGGACTGCTTCAGGCTGGGCTCGCTCTTCTTCGTGGCGGACTTGAGGGCCCGGATGATCTTAGCCATGTAAAACCTCTCCCTCCATGTGTCGTCTGCACGCGGCAAACGGTTGCAAACGGTTTAGGAGCGGAAATTGCCGGGCGCCCCGAAGGGTGCCGGAAAATGCGCTCCAGTAGTTGCGTGGTGAGTGAATCTGTCTCTGGCTCGCGTTGTCAATGGGTTGTTCTTCTTTTGCTGTTTCCTGTGAAGTCGTTGTCTCTATATACGGGATATGTGGTGACTCTGCGGCGGGTGTGGAGGGGGGTGCGCGGGCGGTACGGGTGTCCGGCGCGGGCGGGTGGGGGTGTGGCGGGGGCGTGGAGGGGCGCGGCGGGGTGCCGGGGCTGGTGGGGGCGCGTTTCGGCCAGGGGGCGTTCGGTGGCGCGGCCGGGGGGAATGCCGTCGGGTCGCGCCGCGTTCCAAGTGGCAGAAAGTTCTACGTTCAACTAACCTCAGCGTAAGAGGAGGTCCGAACCATGCCCGCAGTGACCGTTGAGAACCCGCTGACCCTGCCCCGCGTGACCGTGCCCGCAGACACCGTCGCGCGGCCCGTGCTCGCCGTGACGACCGCGCCGAGCGGCTTCGAGGGCGAAGGGTTCCCGGTGCGCCGGGCCTTCGCCGGCATCAACTACAAGTACCTCGACCCGTTCATCATGATGGACCAGATGGGCGAGGTGGAGTACGCGGCCGGAGAGCCCAAGGGCACGCCCTGGCACCCCCACCGCGGCTTCGAGACCGTGACGTACCTGATCGACGGCACGTTCGTGCACCAGGACTCCAACGGTGGTGGCGGCACCATCAAGAACGGCGACACCCAGTGGATGACGGCCGGGTCCGGCCTGCTCCACATCGAGGCGCCGCCGGAGTCGCTCGTCATGTCCGGCGGGCTCTTCCACGGGCTCCAGCTGTGGGTGAACCTGCCCGCGAAGGACAAGATGATGGACCCCCGCTACCAGGACATCCGCGGCGGCCAGGTGCGGCTGCTCACCTCGCCGGACGGGGGCGCGCTGCTCCGCGTCATCGCCGGTGAGCTCGACGGGCACGAGGGGCCCGGCATCACGCACACCCCGATCACCATGGTCCACGCGACCGTGCGCCCCGGCGCCGAGGTCACGCTGCCCTGGCGGGAGGACTTCAACGGCCTCGCGTACGTCCTCGCCGGGCGCGGGACCGTCGGGGACGAGCGGCGGCCCGTCGAGCGCGGGCAGACCGCGGTGTTCGGGTCCGGCGGGTCGCTCACCGTCCGGGCGGACGAGAAGCAGGACTCCCACACGCCGGATCTGGAGGTCGTCCTCCTCGGCGGACAGCCGATCCGGGAGCCGATGGCGCACTACGGGCCGTTCGTGATGAACACCCGCGAGGAGCTGCAGCAGGCGTTCGAGGACTTCCAGAAGGGGCGCCTGGGGTCCGTGCCTGCGGTGCACGGCATGTGAGCCGCGCGGGGTGCCTGCCCCTTGCCTGGGGCAGGTGCCCTGCTGAGACAGTTGCTCGGCGCTGTGGGCACAGCCCACAGCGGAGGGCTACGGCGCCCACCCGGCCGCCTTACCCCGCGTGCGGCCCTCCGTACGGCGTGTTCGGGTGGGTGGGTGTCTTCCCTCCTGCCTGAAGCGGTGCGGCGGATCGCCGCCTGGTGCGTGGTGGCGCTGCTCGTCACGGGTGTCGCCGCCGTCGGGGTCTGGCTGTGCGTCGTCTTCAAGACCGCCGTCACCCCCGTGCTGCTCGCGCTGCTCGGGACCGCCCTGCTCGGGCCGCTGTACCGGCGCCTGCTGCGGATGCGGGTGCAGCGGTCCCTCGCGGCGGGCCTGACCTGCGCGGCCGTGCTCGCGGTCGTCGGCGGGGCGACGTACATCGTCGTGAAGGCCCTGATCGACACCGGGGGCCAGATCGTGGACTCGCTGAAGAACGCCGCGCACGACCTCTCCAAGCACTTCGGCGCGGCCGGTACGTCCCTGGACGACCTGGCGTCCAACTCCAAGGACCTGCTCGGCAAGTTCGGCGGCACGGCGGCCTCGGGGGTGGTCAGCGGGCTCAGCGTGGTGGGCGAGATGATCGCGACCGCCGTGCTCGCGCTGCTGCTCGTGTTCTTCTTCCTGCGGGACTCCCACAAGGCGGCGGGCACGCTGCGCTCGCTCGTGCCCGCGCACTCCGGGGACACCGTGGAGGCGATGGCGCGGCGGGCCTTCACGGCCGTCGAGGGGTTCATGCGCGGGACGACGTTCATCGCGCTCATCGACGCGGTGTGCATCACCGTCGGACTGCTGATCCTGCGCGTGCCGGGGGCGTGGGGGCTCGGGGCCCTGGTGTTCGTCGGGGCCTACATCCCGTACCTGGGGGCCTTTCTGTCCGGCGCCATCGCCATCCTCGTGGCGCTCGCCGACCGCGGCCTGGTCATCGCCCTGTGGGCGCTCGGCGTGGTGCTCGCGGTGCAGGTCCTCGAAGGGCACGTCCTCCAGCCGATGATCCAGAGCAGGACCGTGCAGATGCATCCCGCGGTGGTGATGCTCGCGATCACCGCGGGCGCCTCCGTCGCCGGGATCATCGGCATGCTGCTCGCCGTGCCGCTGACGGCCGCGGCCTTCGGCGTGGTCAGCGAGTTGCGGGCCCGCTACGCGGAGAAGGCGGCCGCGGCCCCGGGGCCCTCGTCGGCCGAGGCCGAGCCTTCGTAGAGCTCGAACCAGATGCTCTTGCCCTCCCCGCGCGGGTCAACGCCCCACCGGTGGGCGAGCAGGTCCATGAGGACCAGGCCGCGCCCGGAGGAGGCGAGTTCGCCGGGGTGCCGCTTGTGCGGCAGGTCGTCGCTGCTGTCGGCGACCTCCGCGCGCAGCCGGCGCGTGCCGCTCTCGCCGGTGACCTCGGCGACGAGGAGGGCGTCGCCGTCGGTGTGCACCAGGACGTTGGTGATCATCTCGGAGATCAGCAGGACGGCGGAGTCGACCTGGTCGTCGTCCGCCCAGTCGTGCAGCAGGTCCCGCAGATGGCCCCGGGCGCCCGCGACGCGCTCCGGCTCGGCCTGCGCGATGGTCAGCATGGTGCGGCGGATGCGGGCGCGCTCCTGGGGGTCCCCGGTGCGGCGCAGCAGCAGGACGGCGATGTCGTCCTCTCGGCGGTCGGCGAGCGGCCCCGTGGTGTGGTGCGAGGAGGGGCCGTGCACCGCCTGGACGAGGGTGTCGGCGAGGGTCTCCAGGTCGTCGTCGGCCCCGGAAGGGCCGGACCGGGCCTCGTACTCCGGGCCCGCGGGCTCCGCGTACTCGGAGAACCCGTCGTAGTTCTCCAGGATGCGCCGGATCCTCGTCCAGCCGGTCTCCAGGTCGTGGCCGCCGGTCTCTATCAGGCCGTCGGTGCAGATCAGCATCGTCTCGCCGGCGTCGAGGACGAGCCGGGTCGTGGGGTAGTCCGCGTCCGGGTCGATGCCGAGGGGCAGGCCGCCCGCGATGGGCCGCTGCAGGACCGTTCCGTCGGACATGCGGACGACGGGCTCGGGGTGGCCCGCGCGGGCGATCTCCAGGAGGCCGGTCGCCGGATCGGCCTCCACGTAGAGACACGTCGCGAAGCGCGGGTCCGTGGCCGCGTGGTCGGGGTCGTCCCGGGTGTCCGTGGACCCGTAGGTGATGCCGTCCGTGATGCCGGACAGGAAGCGGGTGGCGCGGGAGAGCACCGCGTCCGGGCGGTGTCCCTCGGAGGCGTACGCGCGCAGGGCGATGCGCAGCTGCCCCATCAGGCCCGCCGCCCGCACGTCGTGGCCCTGTACGTCGCCGATGACGAAGGCGATGCGGCCGCTGGGCAGCGGGATCATGTCGTACCAG
Source organism: Streptomyces spectabilis (assembly GCF_008704795.1). NCBI lineage: Bacteria > Bacillati > Actinomycetota > Actinomycetes > Kitasatosporales > Streptomycetaceae > Streptomyces > Streptomyces spectabilis. The sequence continues at coordinate 5,082,885 of NZ_CP023690.1, forward strand.
TCGCCGCCGACCTGGAGGCCGCCGCCGGTCGGCACGTAGCGCGCGGCGACGCTCATGCCGGGGATCTCGGGGCCGAGCGTCGGCATCATGGACCGCTGGAGGCCCTCGGTCAGCTCCCGCTCGGACTCGGCGACCCCGGCCCGCGACAGGGCCTGCGCCAGCATCCGGGCGACGGTCGTCAGGACCGAGCGCTCGTCGGGCGTGAACGAGACCGGGTAGGTGAACGCGGCCATCCAGGCGCCCATCGTGCGGCCCGCCACGGTCAGCGGCAGGAACGCCCAGGACTGCCGCTTGAAGCGGGACGCCAGGGGCCACGTCGTCGGATAGCGGCGGCGGTACTCCTGCGGCGACGAGAGGTACACGGCGCGGCCGGTGCGCAGCACCTCGGCGGCCGGGTAGTCGGTGTCCAGGGGCATGGCGGCGAGCGGATCGTCGTCTCCGTAGCCGTGGTGTCCGTGGTGGCCGACGACGGTGAGCCGGTCGCCGGTGGAGCCGAAGACGGCCAGGCCGTCCGGGGAGAACCCGGGCATGGACAGGCCCGCGGCGACCCGCAGCACCTCCTCCGTGGACCGCGCCTCCGCGAGCGCGCGCCCCGCGTCGAGCAGGAAGGCCTCCCGCGAGCGGCGCCAGTCGCCGGTGACGGGCGCGCGGGCGGCGGCGCCGGGCCCCGGCTCGGTGACCTCCTGGAGGGTGCCGATCAGCTCGTACGCGGTCGACGAGGAGTCGTGGACGACCGGCTTGGTGCGGCTGCGGACCGTGCGCAGGACGTGCCGGCCCTGCTCGTCCATGATCCGCAGCCGGGCCTCGGCGAGGGTGCCCTCGGCGACGGCGAGCTGCACGATGCCGTGGATCTCGTTCCAGTCGACCGGGTGGAAGCGGGAGCGCACGCCGACCTCGGTGGTGGTCTGGGCGCGCGGCGCGAGCCCGAGCAGCCGGGCGGCCTCCGCGTCGAGCGTGACGGTGCCGCTCGCGTTGTCCCAGCGCCACAGGCCGGTGGCGATCGCGGCGAGTACGTCCTCCACAGGGGGCAGGGCGCCCTGGCCGGGCGGCAGGGAGGCGTCACCCCTCTGCTCGCGGGGCTCATCGGTGCGCATTGGTTCACTGTAGGAACAGGTACGGACCACTCGCCACCGAGTGCCGGGCGTGGCATCGCGGACGGGGCTGCGCACCCGCCGTACTGCTTCGCGCAGTTTCGCGTCCGCGGGCTTGCTGTGGCTGAGCGCGCAGTTCCCCGCGCCCCTTAGGGGCGCTCGTAAACGGTAGCCTTGGCAGCCAGTGTCTCCCGATCTCGAAAGACTGGATGAACGACGATGCATCGGTACAGGTCCCACACGTGCGGTGAGCTCCGCGCCTCCGACGTCGGCACGGACGTCCGGCTGAGCGGCTGGCTGCACAATCGGCGCGACCTGGGAGGCATCCTCTTCATCGATCTCCGCGACCACTACGGCATCACGCAGCTCGTGGCCCGCCCCGGCACGGCCGCCGCCGAGGTCCTGGACAAGCTCTCCAAGGAGACGGTCGTCCGCGTCGACGGCAAGGTCGTCTCCCGCGGCGCGGAGAACGTGAACCCGGAGCTGCCCACCGGCGAGATCGAGATCGAGGCCACCGAGGTCGAGGTGCTCGGCGCCGCGGCCCCGCTGCCCTTCACGATCAACGCGGAGGACGGGGTCAACGAGGAGCGGCGCCTGGAGTACCGCTTCCTGGACCTGCGCCGCGAGCGCATGCACCGCAACATCATGCTGCGGTCGGCCGTCATCGCCGCGATCCGCCACAAGATGGTGGCCCTCGGCTTCAACGAGATGGCGACGCCGATCCTCACCGCGACCTCCCCCGAGGGCGCGCGCGACTTCGTGGTGCCCTCGCGCCTCAACCCGGGCAAGTTCTACGCCCTGCCGCAGGCGCCGCAGCAGTTCAAGCAGCTGTTGATGATCTCCGGCTTCGACCGCTACTTCCAGATCGCGCCGTGCTTCCGCGACGAGGACGCCCGCGCGGACCGCTCGCCGGGCGAGTTCTACCAGCTCGACGTCGAGATGTCCTTCGTCGAGCAGGAGGACGTCTTCCAGCCGATCGAGAAGCTGATGACCGAGCTCTTCACGGAGTTCGGCGGCGGCCGCGAGGTGACGTCCCCCTTCCCGCGCATCCCGTTCCGCGAGTCGATGCTGAAGTACGGCAACGACAAGCCCGACCTGCGCGCCAAGCTGGAGCTCGTCGACATCACCGACGTCTTCGAGGGCTCGGAGTTCAAGGCCTTCGCGGGCAAGCACGTGCGCGCCCTGCCGGTGCCGGACACGGCCGGTCAGTCCCGGAAGTTCTTCGACGGCCTCGGCGAGTACGCGGTCGAGCACGGCGCCAAGGGCCTGGCCTGGATCCGCGTCGGCGAGGACGGGGCCTTCGCGGGCCCGATCGCCAAGTTCCTCACCGAGGCGAACGTCGCGGAGCTGACCAAGCGCCTCGGCCTGGAGGCCGGCCACGCCGTGTTCTTCGGCGCGGGCGAGTTCGACGAGGTCTCCAAGATCATGGGCGCCGTCCGCGTCGAGGCCGCCAAGCGCGCGGGCCACTTCGAGGAGAACGTCTTCCGCTTCTGCTGGATCGTCGACTTCCCGATGTACGAGAAGGACGAGGAGACCGGCAAGATCGACTTCTCCCACAACCCCTTCTCGATGCCCCAGGGCGGCATGAAGGACCTGGAGGAGAAGGACCCCCTCGACATCCTCGCCTGGCAGTACGACATCGTCTGCAACGGCATCGAGCTGTCCTCCGGCGCCATCCGGAACCACGAGCCCGAGGTCATGCTCAAGGCCTTCGAGATCGCGGGCTACGACGCGGAGACCGTCGAGCAGGAGTTCGCGGGCATGCTGCGCGCGTTCCGCCTCGGCGCCCCGCCGCACGGTGGCATCGCGCCGGGCGTCGACCGCATCGTCATGCTCCTCGCGGACGAGCCGAACATCCGCGAGACCATCGCCTTCCCGCTCAACGGCAACGCCCAGGACCTGATGATGGGCGCGCCCACCGTCCTGGAGGAGGCGCGGCTCAAGGAGCTGAACATCTCCCTGCGCAAGGCTCCCGCCAAGGGTGAGCAGGCCGAGAAGTAGGCCTCCGGCTTTGCGGTGGGGCCGGGGCCTGGTGGCCCCGGCCCCCTTCCGTCTGGGGCTTCGCCCCTTTCCCCCTTGTCGGCGCTTCGCGCCTCGTCCTCAAACGCCGGACGGGCTGGATCTCCGCCGGAGACTCCGTGCCGCGTTACAGTACATACGTACTGTTGCCTGCTCCGTCAGGAGGGGACCCCATGGCCGCCGCCGAGCCCCGTAGGCGTGACCCCGCGCGGCGCATCGAGGAGATCGCCGCCGCCAGCGAGCGCGTCATCGCCGAGCGCGGCGTCGAAGGGCTCACGCACCGGGCCGTCGCCGCCGAGGCGGGGGTGCCGCTGGGCGCGACGACGTACCACTTCGCCACCAAGGACGACCTGATCGCGGCCGCCCTGCGCCGGTCCGTGGACCGGTTCGCCGCCTACCTCGACGCCTGGGTCGAGCGGCGGCCCGAGCTCACCCCCGAGCAGCACGCCGTGCTGCTCGCCGACGCCGTCCTGCCGCCGCTCGGCGGGCCCGAGCGGGCCCAGCAGGTGGTGGACCTGGAGCTGTATCTCGCCGCCCTGCGGCGGCCCACCCTCCGCCACATCGCCGAGGAGCACCAGGCGCACATCCTGCGGGCCCTGGCCCACTACACGGACCCGGACACCGCCGCCGCCGCGGGCGCCGCCCTGATGGGCGTCAGCCTGCGCTCCCTGGCGTCGGAGAGCCCGCCATCCCGCGCCGAGGTCGAGACGATCCTGCGCCGCATCCTCACCCCCAACCCGGCGCTCACCGGCACATCGTGACGCGGCGGGGTCTCCTCAACTCCCCTGCGTATCCCTTACCCTGACGATTCGTCACGCGCTGGGGGTGCGGGGCGCAATCGTGACGCTTCGGGGGACCGGTGTCCGACGACCTGGGATTCGGCAAGCTGCTGGACGACGAAGGCCTGGTCGCCCGGCTGCTCGGCAAGACGGCCAAGGGCCGCAACCGCCCGCTCCTGTACGGGCCCGACCTGCCGGTGGTGTTCCTCACCGGCGGCCCCGGCATGGGCAAGGGACGGCTGCTGCGCCGCGTGCGCGACGAGTTCGGGCGCTACGTCCCGGCCGCGTACGTCGACTGCGCGGCGCCCGTGCTCCGCGACGGCGCCGACCAACGGCTCAGCACCCGCTCGGAGGCCACGGAGGCGCTGCGGGAGCTGGCGGTCCAGTTCGGCGCGTGGGGCGGTGACGGCGGGCCGATCGGCGCCCCGCGCCTGTACGCGGGCCTGGTGGCGGTCGCCGCGGGCGACGCCCTCGCCAACCCGGCCGACGGCCTGGGAGAGGTGCGCCGCTACGACGACCTGCTGCCCAGGGGCTCGTTCTGGGGCGGCGTGCTGCACCGCGCCTTCCGCGCCTACCTGGCCGCGCTCGGCGCGCTCCTCGTCGCCCAGCCGCTGGCCACCCCGCTGATCACCGCCATCCTCGACGAGCTCTTCGCGCGGACCTCGTCCGAGGGCAAGGCCGCCCTGGAGGCCTGCTACGGCTCCTACTCGGGCGCGGCCGGACACCCCCGGCTCGGCCTGCACGCGCTCAGCGTCGACTTCCAGCAGGGCGGCGACGCCCGCGCCAACGCGGAGAGCTTCCTGTTCCGGGCGCTGCGCGAGGACGTGGAGGCCGCCTACACCTCCGTGCGCGGCCGCGTCGCGCGCGCCGGACGGCCCGTCGTCCTGCTCGACCACGCCGACGACAGCGTCGGCCGCCGACTGCTCCGGTCCGTGCTGCTCGACCGCGAGAGCGGCCACCACGACCGCGTCGTCGTCCTCGCCACCGCACGCCGCGCGGACGGCGGCCGCTTCCTGTACCGCTCGCCGGACGCCTCCGCCGGAGCCGAGGACGCCCCGGCCGTCTGGAGCCCTTCCGACGGCGGCCTGCCCGGCTGGGCGCGAAGACAGGGCGGCGTTCCGGGCCTGGTCGCGCCCGCGCGCGGCGTGCTGCTCGTCCGGATGCCGCTCCTCACCACCGAGCAGCAGAACCACGAACTGGCCCGGCTCCAGGGGCACGGCCGCGACGCGGGCCACCAGCCGGGCGAGCACGCCGCGCGGCTGCGCGTGGAGAGCGCCGTGCACCGGCTCGGCGGCGGCCGCCCCCGGTTCGTCACGCGCCTCGGCGAGGCGGCGGCCACGCTGCGCGTCCCGGACCCGGCCGCGCTCACCGACTGGGCCCTCCTTGACGCGCCGGTGCGCTCCCGGGAGACGTCCGACGCGCCGCCGCGGCCCGTCGCCGAACTGCTCCTCGACGACCTGATCGGGCGGCAGCTCCCCGAGGAGCTGCCGCCCGAGCAGCACGGCCACTGGCTCGACCTGCTCAGCCACCTCTCGGTCGCGCACACGGGACCGTGCGCCCAGCGCCTGATCAGGGCCCGGCAGGGCGACCGGGACGAGCGCCTGTCCGCGTACCGCGTCGCCGAACTCCTCCAGGACAGCGGCTGGCCGCACTGCCCGCGTCACTTCATCGGCGACCGCGGCCTGCGCCACCTCCTGATGCGGCGTCTGTACGGGATGACGGACGGGCCCGGGCAGCGCCGCGGCGCGGTGTGGCGCGCCGACCAGGCGCTGCTGCGGGACCACTTCGCGCCGCTCCCGGGCGCCGGTCCCGACGACGAGGACGGAGCCGACGAGCTGTTCGGCTCGGCGGCCGCGCACGCCGCGCACCACGACCTGGCCGCCCGCGGGGCCGCGCGGGCCGTCGACCACCTGACGCGGACGTTCCCCGCGCGGGACCCGCGCCGGGCCATGGCCGACTGGTGCGGGGAGCTGCTGACCATCGCGGGCGCGCCCTGCGAGGCGCCGCTCGCGGGCACGCCCGACGAGCGGCACGCCCGCGCGCTCGGGGAGAGCCCGGCGGCCGGCGACGACGTGCTGCGCCGCCGCGTGGACCGGCTGCTGCACGCGGTGTGGCTGTACGAGGACCGCACGGGCCCGGTGGACCCCGCGGTCCCCGCCACCTGGCGCCAGCTCCTCGACCGGCTCGGCGACGAGCCGGTGCCGGGCATCGAGGTGCTGTCGCGCACGGCCGGCGAATGGGCCGGACGGGCCCGGGAGAAGCTGCCGCTGCACCCCTGCGCGTGCACGCGGCACATCGGCTGACGAAGGGGGCGGCGAGTGCTGAACTGGCTGTACAACCACGTGTGGGCGACACGTCTGAAGAAGGCCGTCACGATCCTGGTCGTGGCGGCCGTCGGGGTCGCCGTGGGCATCCTGGTGCCGCCCGCCGTGGGCGGGCCCGACCACTGCGCCGACGGCGTGGAGAAGCACGGCGGAGAGTGCGTCGGAGTCAACGGCTCCGGCTACGACTTCGGTACGCCCGAGATCGGCAGGGTGAGCGGTGCGATCGCCGCGGAGAACCGGCGGATCGACGGCGAGCCGCACGTCACCGTGGCGATGCTGCTGCCCCTCCAGCCGGAGTCGGACGCCGAGCGCAAGCAGCTGCGCAGCGATGTGCAGGGCGCCTACCTGGCCCAGTACCGCGCCAACCGCACCGAGCAGAAGCCGCTGATCCGCCTGGTCCTCGCCAACCCGGGCCGGAACTACGCCCAGCAGGCCCGCGTCGTCGACGACTTGGCGGACCTCGCGGACGACGAGAAGCACAACCTCCGTGCCGTCACCGGCTTCAACCTGAGCCTGCGGCACACCGTCGACGCCGTGGACCGGCTCACGAACGAGCTGCGGATCCCGGTCCTGATCAGCCGGGCCAGCGCCGACGAACTCGCCAACGCCGAGCGGCGCGCGGGCAGGCCGCGCTTCCCCGGCCTCGCCCGGGTGATCCCCACCAACCGGCAGCAGGCGGCCGCGCTCGCCGCCTTCCACCACGGCCTGCGCGACGAGGAGACGGTCCTGGTCAAGGACACCCGCCCGGACGACATCTACGTCGAGTCGCTCGCGCGGGCGTTCAGCGGGGACGAGGAGGGCCCGGCGGGCGCGAAGGACCAGGAGTTCACCTCGCCCTCCATCAACGACCCGGGCGAGACCGGCAACGACTTCTCGCTGATCGGCCACAACATCTGCCAGTCCCGGGCGAAGGTCGTCTACTTCGCGGGCCGCCCCGTGCATCTGCGCCTGTTCGCGCTGAAGCTCGCGGAGGTCCCGTGCCGGGGCAAGCGGTACACGGTGGTGAGCGGTTCGGGCGCGGCGACCCTGGACCGGTACATGAGCGACGCGGACTGGCGGAAGCTGCGGGGTGAGCCGAGCGCGAAGGAGCCCACGGTCACCGTGCAGTACACCGCGCCCGGCCACCCCGAGGCCTGGTCGCGGGCGCTTGCGGGGGCGAAGGACCGGCCCGCGCATCTGACCGAGCCGCAGCGGGAGTTGACCGAGCTGCGCGCGCTCACCGACCGGCAGGGCGCCGGTGACATCGGGCCCGTCCGCTACGACGACTCGCGCACGATGCTCGTGCACGACGGCGTGCGCACGATCGCACAGGCCGTCTTCCTCGCCAACGCCCGCTCGGCCGGGGCGGTGCCGCCCCGCGAACGGGTCGCCGCCCAGTGGTCCCGTCTGGAGTCCGCGCACCGGGTGGCCGGAACCAGCGGGTGGGTGTGTCTGACCAACGCGGGCAACCCCTACGACAAGCCCGTGGCGGTGGTCGAACTCGACCCCCGCACCCGCAAGCTGAGGTTCGTGGGGCTCGGGTGGCCCGAGGGGCGCGCCCAGCCGCGCGACTGCGTGGTGCCCAGCGGCTGACGCCTACGCGGCTCTCGTCGGGGAGTCCTGGTGGTCCGCGGCCTCCGCCGTCGCCCACTCCGTCACCAGGCGTTGATACTCACGTCGCTGGTCGGTGCTCAACCGCCCGCCGCAGCGCAGCCACAGCGCACGGATCTCCTCATTCACCTCGTCCGCGGTACGCCGGGGGCGCCGCGTCTCGGAAGCGGGATTCGTGGCCATGCTGTGAAGCGTACGTGCGTGGGCGTGAAGAGGGAGTGAGTCCGGTCACGAAGTGATCAACAGCTCATTGACGGGGTAGAGATCAAGCCACTCGTGCGGGCCCCGGCGCGCGGCCCGCACCGACCGGGCTCTCAGGCGGGCTTCCTCAGGAGGTCCACCAGCTTGCTGAAGCTGTCGGCGCCGTGCCCCGCGTCCGCGCCCCTGCGGAAGGCGTCCAGGACGGCCTGCGGAAACGCCGTGTCCACGCCCGCGTCCGCGTTCGTGTGGACGACGTGCTCCATGCTCGCCATGCCCATCGAGATGCGGTCCACGTCCCCCTCGTGGTTGCCCGCGTCGATGCGGGGTGCGTAGAAGTCGATGAACTGCCGCATGCCCTCGTGGTTCCCGGCGACGTACGGAGCCAGCTCCGCGGCCGAGATGCCGTGCGCGCCCGCGAGGGCGACGGCCTGCCAGTAGGCGAGCATCGCGGGCCAGAAGACGACCATGTTGAGCTGGTACATCAGGGCCGCGGTGCCCGGGTCCTCGCCCCGGTAGTCCGTCTGCCCTGTGATGACCTCCAGGGCCTCGCGGTGCGTGTCGTAGGCCTCGCGCGGGCCGCTGTAGAAGGTCGACATGTCCGGGCTGCCGATGGTGGGCGGCGGGGACAGGACGCCGCCGGTCAGATGGGTGCCGCCCAGGTCCGTCACCCAGCGGGCCGCGGCGCGGGCCTTCTCGGGGACGTCCGAGCTGAGGTTCACCAGGACGCGGCCCGCGACCGCGGCCTCGGCGCCCTGGAGTGCGGTGTACATCGCGTCGTAGTCGATCAGGCTGAGAACCACCAGGTCATTGGCGCGCAGGGCCTCCTCGGGGGTGGCGGCGAGCCGGGCGCCCCGCTCGACGAGCGCGGCGGCGCGCGAGGGGGTGCGGTTCCACACCGTGACCTCGTAGCCCCGGTCCAGATAGGCACCCGCCATGGCCTGCCCCATGGGGCCGAGTCCGATGACCGTTACGGAATGTGACATGAGTGTCCCCTGTTCCAACGAAGAGTTACTAGAACGAGCGCTCTATCTAGGGCGCGGGAGTAACGTAGCACGGCACTAGAACGAACGCTCTACTTAGAGAACGGATAAGGTGACGGGATGAGCGAGTACAGCGCGCCCCCCAGCACGCGCGAGCGGATCGTCGTGGTCGCCGCGCGGCTCATCCAGCGTCAGGGCTACGTCGGCACCGGCATCAAGCAGATCGCCAAGGAGGCCCAGGCCACACTCGGCTCCGTCTACCACTTCTTCCCGGGTGGCAAGGAAGCCGTTGCCGTGGCCGCGATCAAGCGCGGCGAGAAGGAGTTCGGCTGGCTCCTCAAGGACGTGCTCGGCCCCGAGGACGACCCGGCCGCCGCCATCGAGGCGTGCGCCGTGCAACTCGCCGTCGGGCTCCGCGAGTCGGGCTGGATCGACGGCTGCCCCATCACGGCCGCAGCCCTGGAGACCCTGGGCACGGACTCGGAGATCCAGCGGGTGTGCGGCGAGGCGCTGCGCAGCTGGGAGAACATCGTCGCCGAGAAGCTGCTGAGCTGCGGCTTCACGGAGACCGACGCGCGCGAGGTGGCCACGACGGTGATCAGCGCCCTGGAGGGCGCGGAGGTCACGGCCCAGGTGAACCGCAGCGAGGAGCCCCTACGGGCGGCGGGCCGCCAGCTGGCCCGGCTCGTCGGGACGTACCGGGACTGACCACGACAGCCACAACGAGAAGGGCCCGGAACAAACCGTTCCGGGCCCTTCTCGTGTCTCTGCGGGGGAGGCGGCTAGGCCTTCTTCGGCTCCTCGAGACGCGGGAAGAGCACCGCGCCCTTCGTCACCGTCGAGCCCGCGGGCAGCAGGCCCCAGACGCCCGCGTCCTGGACCTTCTGGTCCGCGAGCGCGCCCAGGGACGCCTCGGCGCCGAGGGAGTCCCAGAGCTTCTGGGAGGTGTCCGGCATGACGGCGTTGAGCAGCACGGCGACGCCGCGCAGCGACTCGGCGGCGGTGTAGAGGATGGTGGCGAGGCGGGCCTTGCCCTCCTCGGATTCGTCCTTGGCCACCTTCCACGGCTCCTGCTCCGTGATGTAGCCGTTGACCTGCTTCACGAAGTCGAAGACGGCGAGGATGCCGCCCTGGAAGTCGAGGTCTTCGCCGATCTTCCGGTCCGCCGCGGCGACGGCCTGCGCCAGGCCCTCGTGCACCGCGGTCTCCGCCGGGCCGTCCGCCGCGGCGGCGGGCAGCGCGCCGCCGAAGTACTTGCCGACCATGGCGGCCACGCGCGAGGCGAGGTTGCCGTAGTCGTTGGCCAGCTCGCTGGTGTAGCGGGCGGTGAAGTCCTCCCAGGAGAAGGACCCGTCCTGGCCGAAGGCGATGGCGCGCAGGAAGTACCAGCGGTAGGCGTCGACGCCGAAGTGCGAGGTCAGGTCCTGCGGCTTGATGCCGGTCAGGTTCGACTTCGACATCTTCTCGCCGCCGACCATCAGCCAGCCGTTGGCGGCGACCTTGCCGGGCAGCGGGAGGCCCTGGGCCATCAGCATCGCGGGCCAGATGACCGCGTGGAAGCGGAGGATGTCCTTGCCCACGAGGTGCACGTTCGCCGGGAAGGTGTCGCCGAACTTCGCCGGGTTCTCGTTGTACCCCACGGCCGTGGCGTAGTTGAGCAGCGCGTCGACCCACACGTAGATGACGTGCTTGTCGTCCCAGGGGACCGGGACGCCCCAGTCGAAGGTGGAGCGGGAGATCGAGAGGTCCTGGAGCCCCTGCTTGACGAAGTTCACGACCTCGTTGCGCGCGGACTCGGGCTGGATGAAGCCGGGGTTCGCGGCGTAGTGCTCGAGGAGCTTGTCGCCGTACTCGCTCAGCTTGAAGAAGTAGTTCTCCTCGCTGAGCAGCTCGACCGGCTTCTTGTGGATCGGGCAGAGCTTCTGGCCGTCGTACGCGCCCTCGCCGTCGAGCAGCTCGCCCGGGAGCTTGTACTCCTCACAGCCGACGCAGTACGGGCCCTCGTAGCCGCCCTTGTAGATCTCGCCCTTGTCGTACAGGTCCTGCACGAACTCCTGGACGCGGTCCGTGTGCCGCTTCTCGGTGGTGCGGATGAAATCGTCGTTGGCGATCTCCAGGTGCTCCCAGAGGGGGCGCCAGGCCTCCTCGACGAGCTTGTCGCACCACTCCTGCGGCGTCACGCCGTTCGCCTCGGCCGTGCGCATGATCTTCTGACCGTGCTCGTCCGTGCCGGTGAGGTACCACACCTTCTCGCCGCGCTGCCGGTGCCAGCGCGTGAGCACGTCGCCTGCGACGGTCGTGTAGGCGTGGCCCAGGTGAGGAGCGTCGTTTACGTAGTAGATGGGGGTCGAGACGTAGAACGCCTTCGCGTTCTCGTCCGCTCCCTGCTTCTCGGATCCAGTGGCCGCCATGGTCGAAATCCTAACGGCCCCACGAAGATCGACTCACCTCACGGCCGCGGGCGCCAGGTGGCCAGGAGGCCGTCGTAGAGCTGCTTGTCGGTGAGCTCCTTGGGGGCGGGGCCCGCGAGGAAGTGGGCGGCGTTGTCCGCCTTGAGGCGGCGCAGGTAGTCGAAGGCCTTGCTGTCCCGGTCGCCGAAGGCGACGAAGGAGAAGAAGAGCGGGTGCCGGGCGGCGTCCGCCAGGGCCTGGGTCGCGGGGCCCTTGGTGTCCGGGGCGCCGTCGGTCTGGAAGACCACGAGGGCGGGGCCCTCGCCGTCGGTCTTCTCGTAGTGGGCCACGACCTCCTCGACGGCGCGGTGGTAGCTGGTGCGGCCCATGCGGCCGCAGGCCGCGTGCAGCTCGTCGACGCGGTTCTCGTGGCCGGCGGGGGTGAGGGTGCCGGTGCCGTCGATGTCCGTCGAGAAGAAGACGACGTGGACGGTGGCGGTGGGGTCGAGGTGGGCGGCCAGGGCGAGGGTCTGGTCGGCGAGGGCCTGGGCGGAGCCGTCCTTGTAGTACGGGCGCATGGAGCCGGAGCGGTCCAGTACGAGGTAGACCCGGGCGCGGGTGCCCGTCAGACCCCGCTTGCGCAGGGCCGCCCCGGCCGCCTTATACGCCGGGGCGAGGCCCGGCGCCCGCGCCTTGAGCCGGGCCAGACTGAGCGCGGCCTTGGCCGGAGCCTCCCCGACCGCCTCTCCCGGGGCTTCCGCCCCGGGGGCCTCCTGGGCCGGGGCTTCCTCCACCGGGGCTTCCTGGGCCGGGGCTTCCTCCACCGGGGCTTCCTGGGCCGGGGCCTCCGCCTCGGGTTCCTGCGGAGCCGGGGCTTCTTCGGCGGGTGCCTCCGGCTGGGGCGTCTCTATGGGGGCGGGGTCCGCGGGGGTGGGCTCTGCTTCACGGTTGCTCGGCGCCGTGGGCTGTGCCCACCCGTCCCGCCCTGCGGGACGATTGCCCACAGCGGTGGGGGGTGCCTCGCCGTCTTGGTCTGCGGGGTGGTTGTCCACAGCGGGAGCGGGAGTGCTCGTCTCCGTCGGTACATCCTCCGCGGCCTGCGGCTTCTCCGTCGGGGCCGTGGTGGGGGCTTCCCCGTCATGGGCGGGTGGGTGGGCGGGAGCGGCCGACGCGGAGGGGCGGACCGTGACGTTGTCGAAGGCCGCGGCCACGAGGTCCTCCGCCGGGGAGGCCTGGGCCGGGACGGAGAGCTGGGGCTCCGGCTCGGGCGGGGTGGGGGCCTCGGGCCGGGCGGCGGCTTCGGCAGGGGGTGGCGGAGTGGTTCGGCGGCGGCGGAAGGCGCTCCGCAGTCGATCCAGAATGCCCATGTGCGCACCCCTAAGTGTGAGTTCGGCGTGAGTGGGTCCCCGGCCCCGAGGGACACGTAAGGGTATCCGCCGCCCCACCGGACCCACCGGGCCCCCGGCCGAGCCCAGGGGCCAGGTGCGGTTCACGCTCCGTTCACCCGCAGTCCCCCGTCCTGCTGGCAGCCGCCCCTAGCCTCCAGCCGGACCGCGGTCAATCGAGCGAAAACAGCCACACCGCGGCCGATTCGGCCACCCTGGAGGAACCCGTGCGCAAGCTGCTGCCCCTGATCACCTCGCACCCGGGCGGTGCCGGCGGCCGCTCGGCCATGACGTGCCGGTTCCGCTGCGGCGACGCCTGCTTCCACCCGGTGCCGAACACCAGCGACAACGAGTACGTCGGCGACGTCATAGCCGGTGCCCTGAGCCGCCGCTCCGTGATGCGCGCCGCCGCCGTGGTGACCGTGGCCGCCACGGCCGCGGGCGGCGTCGCCCTCGGCCCCGGCGCGGGCGAGGCCGTGGCCGCCTCCCCGGCGGCGTACAAACCCAAGGGCAAGAAGGCCGCCCGCGGCCTGCGGTTCACGCCCGTCGCGCCCAACACGGCCGACAAGGTCACCGTCCCCGACGGCTACCGCCAGAACGTCGTGATCCGCTGGGGCGAGCCCATCCTGCGCGGCGCCCCGGCCTTCGACGCGGACAAGCAGTCCGCGAAGGCACAGGCCGGTCAGTTCGGCTACAACAACGACTTCCTCAGCCTGCTGCCGCTGCGCGGCGAGAGCGAGGAGCACGGCCGCCAGGTGCTCGTGGCCAACCACGAGTACACGGACGAGGTCCTGATGTTCAAGGGCTACGACGCGAAGAACCCGACCCGCGAGCAGGTCGAGATCGCCTGGGCGGCCCACGGCCTGTCCGTGGTCGTCGTCGACGGCGAGCGGAAGACCGGCGCGCTGCGCCCCGTGCCGCGCCACCGCCTCAACCGGCGCCTCACCACCACCAGCAAGTTCCACCTCACCGGGCCCGCCGCCCGCAGCGAGTTCGTCCGTACGAAGGCCGACCCGCGCGGCACCACCGTCCTCGGCACGCTCAACAACTGCTCCGGCGGCACCACCCCGTGGGGCACCACGCTGCACGGCGAGGAGAACTTCAACCAGTACTTCGCGCACGCGGACAAGGTGACCGACCCCACCCAGGCCGCCCGCCTGAAGCGCTACGGCGTCGTCGGCGGTGAGTCCGAGCGCAAGTGGGAGCGCTTCGACGACCGCTTCGACCTGACCAAGGAGCCGAACGAGCCGCACCGCTTCGGCTGGGTCGTCGAACTCGACCCGTACGACCCCGACTCCACGCCGCGCAAGCGCACCGCGCTCGGCCGCTTCAAGCACGAGGGCGCCCAGCCGCGCCTGACCCGCGACGGCCGCCCGGTGGTCTACATGGGCGACGACGAGCGCTTCGACTACGTCTACAAGTTCGTCAGCAGCAAGCGCATGGCCAAGGGCGACTCGCGCTGGGCGCGCGAGCACAACCTCACGCTGCTCGACGAGGGCACCCTGTACGTCGCCAAGTTCACGGGCGACTCCCCGGCCGCGGAGATCGACGGCACCGGCAAGCTCCCGGCCGACGGCGAGTTCGACGGCGGCGGCCAGTGGATTCCGCTGGCCACCGCGTACGCGGGCGGCAAGGCCGTCTCCCACGTCGAGGGCATGACCGCCGACGAGGTGTACGTCTTCACGCGCCTCGCCGGTGACAAGGTCGGCGCCACGAAGATGGACCGCCCCGAGGACATCGAGCCGTCGCCCCGGACCGGCAAGGTGTACGTCGCCCTGACGAACAACAGCGACCGCGGCAAGCCCGGCAAGGCCGGTGCCGACGAGGCCAACCCGCGCAACCTCAACAAGCACGGGCAGGTGCTCGAACTGACCGAGTCCCGCAACCGTCCCGAGTCCACGCGCTTCGCCTGGAACCTCTTCCTCGTCGCGGGCGACCCGAACGACCCGGCCACGTACTTCGCGGGCTTCCCGAAGGACAAGGTCAGCCCGATCTCCTGCCCCGACAACGTGGCCTTCGACCCGCACGGCAACCTGTGGATCTCCACCGACGGCAACCAGCTCGGCTCCCACGACGGCCTGTTCGGCGTGGCCACGAAGGGCGAGCGGCGCGGTGAGCTGAAGCAGTTCCTGACGATGCCGGCGGGCGCGGAGACCTGTGGCCCGCTGGTGCAGGAGCGGCGCGTGCTCGTCGCCGTGCAGCACCCGGGCGAGGTCGACGGCGCCTCCGTCGAGAAGCCCGCGAGCGCCTGGCCCGACGGGCCCGGCAAGATCGTGCGCCCGGCCGTCGTGTCGGTGTGGCGCGCGAACGGCGACGACATCGGCGTCTGAGTACGCGTACGGGGCACCCCCTTCAGCAGGGGGTGCCCCGTCTCCGTACGGCCGTCGGCGATCAGCCGTTCTGCCTGCGGCGGTACATCGCGAAGCCCAGGCCCGCCGCGCCGAGCGCCGCCATGCCGCCGCCCGCGGCGACCAGCGGGGTGCCGGGCGATCCTTCGCCCACGCCGTCGGCGCCCGCCTTGACGCCGCCGTGCGGCACCTTGGTGGAGGTGCCCGGAGCGGTGGTCGGCTTGGCGCCGCCCTTGTGGCCCTCGACCCAGCCCTTCATGGTGCCGTCCGGGTTGAGCACGAAGTGGGCGCCGTTGTGCCGGCCGTACGCGGCCTTGGCACCGGTCTGCTTCAGGGTGTCCCAGACGATCTTCTTGCCGGTGTCGGGGGCCGGGGCGATCATGTCGGCCTCGTACCCGGCCTTGGTCTTGTAGACCTTGGCGTCGAAGCCGGTCTTGCCGAGGTTGGTGTACTCGCGCACGAAGACGCGCTTCTCCGACGGCTGCGGCTTGGGCTTCGGCGGGGTCGGCGTGCCGGTCTTGGTGACCGTGCCGTCGGCGCTCAGCGTGAACGTACAGCCGTCGATCTTCGTGGAGGCGGGCTTGATGTACGCCTTCAGGGAGCCCTTGGCGACGCCGTCCTTGAGGAGCTGGGCCTTGGCGCTGCGCGCGGAGGCGTTCACGTCGACCTTGGCGGTCCAGCCGTGGCCGAGGGCGACGGTGCCCTTGGAGACCCAGCCGCCGGGGACCGGCTTGTCCTTGTCCTTGTCGTCGCCGGAGCCGGTCCTGGTGACGCCGCCGTCGGTGGAGAGCGTGAACGTATAGCCGCTGATCTTGGTGGACGCGGACCGGCCCTCGGCGCTCAGGGAGCCCTTGAGGACGCCGTCCTGGAGGATCTGCGCCTTGGCGGAGCGGGCGGAGGCGTTCACGTCGACCTGTGCGGTCCAGCCGCCGCCGAGGCTGACGGTGCCCTTGGACTCCCAGCCGCCGGGGACGGGCTTGTCCTTGTCCGCGTCCTTGTCCTCGTCCGGCTTGGTCCGGTCGTCGTCGGGCTTGGTGTGGTCGTCCGGAGTCGTGTGGTCGTCCGGCGTCGTCCGGTCGTCCGGGTTCGGCGTGCGGTCGCCGTCGGTCCGGTCGCCCGGCGCGGTGGCGCCGTCGGCCGAGTGCGGGGCCGGCGGGGTGTCGGCGAAGGCAGCGGTGGTGGGGACGGCGAGCGCGGCGATCGCGCCGGTGGCGATGGCGGCGGTGCGGATGGTGCGTCGGGTGGCGCGCATGGCGTGGTTCCCTCGTACTGGTCGGCGTCTTGTCCGTCTTTGTGCCCCTTTGCGGTGGCGACGGATATGAAGCTACGGGCGCCATGTGTGCGTCATCCGTAGGGAACGTAACAACTGGCCGCAGACCGCGACGCAGAACCGTAAAACGGTGGAAAGTGCAGGTCAGAGAGGGGTTGGCCGAAGGTCCCGAGCTGAGTGGGGGCCAAGGTCCCCGGGCGGGGGAACCGCGCGGGGCGGCGGACACGCGGGGGGACGGGTCGCGGGGGGCCCGGCCCCGCGGGTGCCGAGCAGCCAGTCCTGGTAGGCGGGGGCCTCCGCGGCGGCCTCCCAGTACGCGGCCTCCAGCTCGCCGTACACGGCGTTCAGCTCCGTCTCCGTACGGGCCGCCACGTACAGGCGGACGCCCAGGGGGTCGCCGCGCAGGGGTCTGACCGCCATGTCGGGTCTCGCCACCGAGGTGGGCTGGCAGACGGTGACGACCTCGCCGGTGGCCACGAGCGTGGCGGCGGTGAGGTAGTCGCCGTGCAGCACGCGGGGGTTGAGCCCGGCGGATCTCAGCATCCGCCGCAGGCCGTCCCACTCGCCGTCCACGGTCGGGTCGACCATCCAGCGGTCGTCGGCGAGGTCGGTGAGGCTGACGACGGGCTCGTGGGCGGCGGGGTGGTCGGCGGCGAGCGAGACGAACTGCGGCTCGCGGTCGATGAGGACGCGGTGGTCGAGCCCGTCGGGGAATCTGAGCGGGCTGCCCTCCACCTCGTGCACGAACGCGACGTCGAGGCGGCCGTCGGCGACGTCGCGGAGCAGCGCGTTCGCCGATACGTCCATCTGGAGCGAGGTCTCGGTGCCGGGCAGGCTGGCGCGGAGCCTGCGCAGCCAGCCCGGTATGGCGCGGCTCGCCGTGGAGCCGATGCGCAGGCGCGGCTGGCCGTCGGCGGAGCGGGCGGCGGCCGCGCGGGCCTCGGTGACCAGGGCCCGCATCTCGATGACGAGCGGGCGGGCGCGGCTCAGGACGGTGCGGCCGAGCGGGGTCGGGCGGCAGCCGGTGCGCTCGCGGGTGAAGAGCTGGCCGCCCACCGCGTGTTCGATGCGGCGCAGTTGGGTGGTCAACGAGGGCTGGCTCATGCCGAGTTGGCGGGCGGCCTTGTGCAGGCTGCCGCTGTCAGCGATGGCGCAGAGTGCGCGGAGGTGCCTGACCTCGAGCTCCATGGCCGTGAGCGTAGAGCGGGTTGCGGCGGCACACCAGCCTCCCAAACACCCATGGAACCGTAGAAGTTGCCCCTCCGTCCGGTGACCGGATGTGCGGCGATAGGCCCGTGCTATCGGCACCTGCCATCATCCGCGACGCGCCAGGCTGCCCGACACTCACGGATACCGAAACGTTCATCTTTCACCGAACGAGTAGGGAGCCCCCCACATGCACAAGCGTTATGTGTCCGTCGCCGCCGCACTCGGACTCGCGGTCGCCGCGCTCGGTACCTCCTCCGTCGCCTCGGCCGCCACGTCGGCCGACTCGGCCAAGTCCACCAAGGCCACCGTATCGGCCGCCCGGTACGCGGGCTCCGCCGAAGAGGCGGCCGCCAACAAGGCGTTCTTCGAGGCCGTCGTCAAGGCGGTCGCCGAGAAGCGTGCCGCGAACCCCGGCGTCAAGGCCGTCACGGTGACCTACAGCACCCAGCGCGCCCCGTCGTTCCGGCAGCAGATCGCCACGAGCACCTCCATATGGAACGCGGCCGTCTCCAACGTCAAGCTCCAGGAGGGTACGAGCGGCACGAGCTTCGAGTACCGCGAGGGCAACGACCCGCGCGGCTCGTACGCGAGCACCAACGGCCACGGTCGCGGCTACATCTTCCTCGACTACCGGCAGAACCAGCAGTACAACTCCACCCGCGTGACCGCCCACGAGACCGGGCACGTGCTCGGCCTCCCCGACAACTACC
This sequence comes from Streptomyces spectabilis, assembly GCF_008704795.1. Taxonomy (NCBI): domain Bacteria; kingdom Bacillati; phylum Actinomycetota; class Actinomycetes; order Kitasatosporales; family Streptomycetaceae; genus Streptomyces; species Streptomyces spectabilis. Next base: position 5,101,181 of record NZ_CP023690.1, read on the forward strand.
GCGGCCCGTGCTCGGAGCTCATGTCCGGCGGCGGCCCCGGCACGTCCTGCCAGAACGCCCAGCCCAACGCGGCCGAGCGCGCCCGGGTCAACCAGCTCTGGGCCAACGGCCTGGCCAAGGCCATGAAGCAGGTCGAGGCAGCCAAGTAGGGCTAGGGCCGCGGTGACGCGATGGCGCGCGCCGCGGCCACCTCCTGGCGGAGGGGTTCCAGGACGCTGTCCTTGGGCCCCGTGAACTCCACCGGCACCGGGACGAGCACCTCCACCTCCCGCAGCGCGGCGGCCAGTTCGCGCAGCTGCCGCACGACTTCCCCGGCCTCCGCCCCCTCGGGGGCGGAGGCTCCGTGCCGTATCCGCACCCGTGCCGCCGTGGTCGCGTCGGCGATCCGCTCCACGGCCACCACCAGCGGCCACCACGCGGCGGCCCGCGCGCCCATGGGCGGCGGTTCGGTAAGGGCCCGCTGGAACTCCGTACGGATGTCGGACAGATCGCGGTAGAGCCGCCGCCGCATCCGGGCCCGCGCGGCGGGATCGCCGCCGCTGCCGTCCTGGCCGAACGCGCACTCCACGTACTCCGCCGTGTCGGCGACCGCGTCCGCGAGCCGGTCCCCGATCCGGGTGTGCCAGCTCTCCGGCCACAGCAGATAGCCCGCGACGAGCGCGATGGCGCAGCCGATGAGGCTGTCGAGCAGGCGGGGCAGCACGAGCCCGAAGCCCTGGTGGTTGAGGACGTCCGACAGGAGCAGGATCACCGGGGTGATGGCGGCGGTCTGGTAGCCGTACCCGCGCGGGGTGAGCGCGGGGATGAGCGTGGCGAGGACGAGCACCACGGGCACGTCCCACCAGCCCCGGTCGACGGCGGAGAGCACGGCGGCGGCCACCACGAGCCCCGCCGCCGTCCCCAGGGCCCGCATCACCGCGCGCGAGAACACCGAGCCGAAGTCCGGTTTCAGGACGAAGGTGACGGTGAGCGCCACCCAGTACGAGCGCGGCACGTCGATGAGGGAGACGAGGGACTGCGCGATGCCGATGCACAGCGCGAGCCGCAGGCCGTAGCGCCAGGAGGCCCCGGAGAGCATGACGTTGCGGGTCGCGCGCCGGGCCCGTACGCGCAGCGCGGCGGGCCGTCCGAGGCGGTCGTCGGCGTGCACGGCGGTGAGCGGGTCGGGGTCGGCGAGGGTGTCGGCGGCGTGCCGCAGCGCCTGGTGGACGGCGCGGGCGGCGGCCCCGTACGCCTCCGGCAGCTCCGCGGGCAGACCGAGGGCGACCGGCTCGTCGTCGGGGCCGCGCGCGATGGCGGCGGCAAGGCCGCGGGCCGCCTCCGGGAGTTCGGGCGGCAGCTCCTCGCCGTACTGGTGGGCGACGGGCGCGGCCTCGACGACCGGGGTGATGGCGTTCAGGACGGCGATGAGCCGCACCAGGTCGGGGCTGCGGCCGTGGTCGCGGGCGCGGCGGGCGAGGACGAGGTCGTAGGCCTGGTTGAGCTGGGCGGTCACGGCGGCGCGGGCCTCGTCGTAGGCGTCCTCACCGGTGTGCTCGGTGCCCGCCGCCTCCAGGAGCGCGGCCACCTTCCGGTACGCGGCCGCGACGGCGGCCCGCTCGGGCACGCCGGACCGCAGGGGCCAGGCGAGCAGCGCGAGCACGAGGACGAGCAGACCGCCGCCGGTCATCAGGGCGGGGGCGAGCCACCACGCGCCGGGGAGCGGCAGACCCGCGCCGATCACCGCGTTGAGCAGCAGCAGGAGCCCCGACACGGAGGCGACGGCGCCGATCGTCGACATCATCCCGGAGACCAGGGCGATGACGGTCACCGCGGCGACGGCGGCCCAGCCGTGGCCGTGCGCGAGCGAGCCCAGCGTGACGCCGAGGGCGCCGAAGAGCTGCGGCACGGCGATGTTCAGGATCCGCATCCGGTACGCGTCGGCGGTGTCGCCGATGACGCCGGACAGGGCGCCCATGCTGGCGAGCGCGCCGTAGGCGGGGTGGCCCACCGCCGTGCCGATCGCCAGGGGCAGCGCTATGGCGACGGCGGCACGGGCGACCGCCGCCCAGGGGACGGGGGCCGGCTGCGGCCTGAGCGACCTGACGAGCCAGTCCGGTGGGGCGAGTGAGGCCAGTGGGGCTCGGCGGCGCATGCGGCCATTATGGCCGTCCCCAACCGCTCGATCGGCGCTCCGCGCCTCGTCCTCAAACGCCGGACGGGCTGAAAGTCTCTGGCTCGGGCCGCATCTCGTCCACAAGCCGCAGACGGGATCCGGTCCGCACCGGCAACCATCAAGCCCGTCCGGCGTTTGAGGACGAGGCCGGAGGCCGAATCCGGGTCAGCCTCGGTGCAGGGTCAGGTCCAGCAGCACCGCGCGGTGGTCGGTGTTGCCGATGGTGAGGAAGCGCGCCTCGTGCGCGGCGAAGTCCGGCGTCGTCAGGACGTGGTCGATCTGCGCGCCGAAGGGCCGGGGCAGCGCCGTGGGCCAGGTGGGTGTCCGGGAGGCCCCGGCGACGCGCGCGCCGTCGCGCAGGCCCGTGTCGAGGATGTGCCGGAACGCCGCGTGGTCCTGCGTGGCGTTGAAGTCCCCGGCCAGGATGGTGGGCCGCCCGTCCCCCGCCGCGGCGTACGCCCGCAGGGAGCCCAGCTCCGCGCGCCAGCGGTCGACGTCGCCGGGCGTGGGCGGCATGGGGTGGGCGAGCTGGAGCCGCACGGCGACGCCCTTGACGTCGGCGACGGCCCCGGGCATGCCGAGCGTCCCGCGCACCCCGGCGGCCCGCTTCAGCGGCACGTTGGCGAGGATGACAGAGCCGTCGGCCCCGTTCCCCCCGGCCGCCACCCGGTAGGGGTACGCCGAGTCCGGCAGCTCCTCGCGCAGCGTGTCCTGGCACGCGCGGTCGCACTCGGACACGAAGACGAGGTCCGGCTCGTGCTCGCGCACGGCCTTGACCAGGCCGGGCGCCCCGCGCCCGAATTCGACGTTGGAGGCGAGGACGCGCAGGTCGGCCAGGGGCGGCCCGTCCGGCTCCGCCACCTTCCCGTACGGCTCCATGAACCAGGCGAGCCCGCCGAGCACGGCCACCGCCCAGACGAGCCCGACGCGCCAGCGCCCGTACGCGGCGAGCAGCAGCGCGAGCGCGGCGGGCGCCAGAAGCCACGGCAGGAAGGCGAGGACCTGCGGCACGGGTGTGAACGCGTCGGTGTCGGCGGCGCGGCAGCCGAGCACGGCGCTCACCCCGGCGAGCAGCAGGCCCGCGGTCCAGGCGGCGAGGCGCCACCTGCCCGGCCGCCGCACGGGGACATCGGCGGGGAACGCGTCCTCAGGGGCGGTGGGCGGTGCCGTCGCGTGCTCCAAGGGGCGGCCTTTCCTCGACGGGACGCCCGCCGGGCGGCGTGCTGTCCGGATCCTCCCTTAGAGACGTGGCGGCTCCACGGAAAGTTTCCCGGCGCGCCTGTGGGAGAGCCACCACATCCCGGCCGCCACGAGCAGGCCGAGGCCCACCAGGACCCAGGCCGTCACCCACAGGGTCCGGGTGAGCGCGTCGTAGACGGCCCCGGCGGCGGCCCGGGACACGTCCGGGGGCAGGTCGTCCAGGGTGAGCGCGCGGCCGACCGCGACGGCGGCGGCGAGCGCGGCGGCTCCGGCGGCCGTGCCGAGGGCGGTGGCGAGGACGGCGTGGCGGCGGTGCGCCGCGAGGAGGATGCCGCCGACGGCGAACACCGCCGCGGCGACCGGCAGCCAGAGGCCCGCGGCCTGGAGCATGCGGAACACCTTCCGGTAGTCGCTCAGATCCTGCGCCTTCATGACCGTGACCTCGGTGTGGCGCACGGGGATGCGGTCGGCGAAGGGCACGCCCTCCTCGCTGAGCTGCCGTTTGACCTGCTGGGTGATCGGCGCGAGGTCGATGGTCACCTCGCCTTCGGAGTCGTTCTCCAGGGCTTGTTCGACGGCCGCGTGCGCGGCGCGGTTCGCCGCGTTCCAGGCGGTGCGGAAGGCCGCCGTCCCGGTGAAGGAGCGGACGGCGTCCCGCACGAACGACTCGACGGTGGACTGCAGCGGCCCCGCGTCGATCTCCTTCACCACGGAGTCGGTGACGGCGTCGGCCACGGCCGCCCGCACGGCCGGGTCCGAGGACAGCGGCGCCATCGTGGCGACGTACCGGTCCGTGTCCTGGATCTCGTACGCCGCCCAGGTCGAGACCACGCCGAGGGGGACCAGGAGGCAGCTGAGGACGAGCAGCACGGTGGAGAGGGCGGCGCGCAGGCGTGGGGGCACGCCTCAAGGCAAGACCCCGGCCGCGAGGGGCGCGACCGGGGTGACTCCGGATGGAGCAGGAGGGGCGTGCGGCTGCCTGCCCGCCGCCTACTTGCGGTTGTAGAGGCGCATCGTCACCGGGCCGAAGACCGCCACGAGGAGGGCGGCCCAGCCCAGGCTCCACGCGATCTCGGTGCCCGGCCAGTCACCGGCCATCAGGCCGCGCACGGCGGAGGCGACATGGGTGACGGGGTTGTTGTTGACGAAGGCCTGGAGCCAGCCGGGCATCGTCTCGGGCTTCACGAAGATGTCCGAGAGGAACGTCAGCGGGAACAGCACCATCATGCTCACGCCCATCACGGACTTCTCGGTGCGCAGCAGCAGGCCGAACATCGTCCACACCCAGGAGAAGGCGAAGGAGAACACGAGCAGGAGCAGCACCCCGAGCAGCACGCCGACCGTGTTGTCCGGTCGGAAGCCGAGGATCAGGCCGACGCTCAGCATCACGGCGGACGCCATGGCGTAGCGCAGGACGTCGCCGAGGAGATAGCCGACCATCGCCGAGGGCCGCCAGATCGGCAGCGAGCGGAAGCGGTCGAAGACGCCCTTCTCGATGTCGGTGTTGACCGAGACGCCCGTGTACATCGTGATCATGACGACGGACATCACGAGGATGCCGGGCAGCAGGTACTGGATGTACTCGCGCGGCGACCCGGCGAGCGCGCCCCCGAAGAGGTACGTGTACATCAGCACCATCATGATCGGGAACGCCGTCACGTCGAACAGCTGCTCCGGCACGTGCTTGATCTTCAGGACGGCCCGCCAGCCGAAGGTCAGGGACGTCGACAGGGCGCTGGGGCGGCGCGGCCGCTCCTTGGAGATGAGCAGTTCGGCGAGGGACTCGGTGCGGACGGGCGCGAGGTCCTGCGCCTCGACGGTGGTCACGGTGCTCATAGCGCGGCCTCGGCTTCCTTGCGGTCCTGCTGCGTGCGGTCCTGTTGCGTGCCGTTCTGCCGGTGGTGGTCGAGGGGCTGGTCGGTGAGGGCCAGGAACACCTCGTCGAGGCTGGGCTGGCCCAGGGAGAAGTTGTCGACGACGATGCCCGCGCGGGCGAGTCCGGCGAGCGCCCGCGAGGCCTTCTCGGCGGCGGCCTCCTCGGCGTGGCGCCCGCCGTCGCCGACCCGGGCGGTGAGCGCCACCGGGTCCGGCTCCAGCTGCACCTGCGCGGCCAGGGCGTGTTCGAGCAGCTGGGCGGCCTCCGCGCGCTGGGCCGCGTCCCGAAGGCGGACGTGCACGGAGCCCGCGCCGACGGACGCCTTCAGCTCGCCCTTGGTGCCCTCGGCGATGACCCGGCCCTTGTCGATGACGGCGATGCGGGCCGCCAGCTGGTCGGCCTCGTCCAGATACTGCGTGGTCAGCAGGACCGTGGTGCCCTGCGCGACGACGGCGCGCACGATGTCCCAGACCTGGTTGCGGCTGCGCGGGTCGAGCCCGGTGGTCGGCTCGTCGAGGAAGAGCAGGTCGGGCGTGTTCAGGATGGACGCGGCGATGTCGATGCGGCGCCGCATGCCGCCCGAGTAGTTCTTCACCTGCCGCCCGGCGGCCTCGGCCAGGCCGAACGCGGCGAGGAGCTGCTCGGCGCGCGCGTACGAGGCCTTCTTGCCGTGGCCCGTGAGCCGGGCGAGCAGCACCAGGTTCTCGGTGCCGGTGAGGTCCTCGTCCACCGACGCGTACTGGCCGGTGAGGCTGACGCGGGTGCGGACGGCGTCGGCCTCGCGGACCACGTCGTGGCCGAAGACGTGCGCCTCGCCGCCGTCCGGGCGCAGCAGCGTGGCGAGCATCTTCACGGTCGTCGTCTTGCCCGCGCCGTTCGGCCCGAGCAGGCCGTAGACGGTGCCCGCGGGGACGGCCAGGTCGACGCCGTCGACCGCGCGGTTCTCGCCGAACGTCTTCACCAGGCCCGCGGTCTCGATGGCGAGGCCGTCCGGTCCCGGGCCCCGTCCCGGCTGTGTGCTGGTCATGTCCCTTAGCCCTCCGATGCGAAGCCTCGCGCGGCGCGGTGGCCTTGCGCCGTGTCATGAGGGGAGACCGGGTCGGCACCGGAAACTCATCGCCGGGACCGTGGCTCATTCCCAGCGTGCCACGCGCTCCGGTGGAGCGCCGGGCCGCGCGGGTGTTTCCTGGGAGGAGGCCGCAGGGCCTGAGCAGAGAGGAACCGCCATGGCACTCACCGCACACGGATCCCCCGGCATCCGCAGCCTCTCCCACGTCTGGGCGGGACCCCTCGTCCTCGCCGTCGTCTACGGCGTCTGGGCGGCGGGCATCCACCGCGACGGCGGCCCCATCACCGGCGGGAACGTCCTGTACGGGGTGGTCACCGGGGTGGCCTTCGGCGCCCTGTACGCCGCCGTACGCCGCTTCGCCCCGGGCCTGCCGCGCGAGCTGCGCGCCCTGGCCTGGGCCACCTTCGCGGGCGTGGGCTTCGGCTTCCTCTACAGCCTCACCGACGCGAGCGTGCTGCGGTCGACGGGCATGGCGGCGGTGGTCGCGGGCAGCGTCTTCGCGGCGACGTTCTACTACTTCTACACGCACGAGTAGGTCGTCCCGCTAGAGCGCCTTCAGGTCGACGGCGCGGGCCATGGCCCGGTACCCCGCGTCGTTCGGGTGCAGATGGTCGCCGCTGTCGTACGCGGGCCGGATGCGCTCGGGGTCCTTCGGGTCGGCGAGGGCCTTGTCGAAGTCCACGTACCCGTCGTACTCGCCGGACGTACGCACCCAGGTGTTGAAGGCGTCGCTGACGGCGGCGGCGCGCTCGCCGTAGTGGTCGGAGCCGCCGAACGGCACCAGGGTCGCGCCGACGACCTTCAGGCCCTTGGCGCGCGCGGCGCGGATCAGCTTCCGGTGGCCGTTGATGAGCTGCTTCGCGGTCACGACGGGGGCGGGCTTGTACACCGGCTTGTCGGTCTCGCTGAAGCCGATGTCGTTGACGCCTTCGAGGACGACGACGGTCCTGGCGTTCGGCAGCTCCGTGACGTCCCGCGCGAACCGGGTGGAGCTCTTGTCCCCGAACCACGCCGAGTCGTTCAGGACCAGGTTGCCGCCGATGCCGGAGTTGACCACCGGGCGCGGCGCGCCCGCGGCGGCCAGGCGCTCGGCGAGGGCGTCGGACCAGCGGCGGTTGCCGTCGGCGGAGGAGCCGAAGCCGTCGGTGATGGAGTCGCCGAACAGGACGACGCCGTCGCGCCGCGCGGGCCGCTCGCCGCGTACGTCGACGCCCGAGAGGTAGTACCAGGACTCGGTGGACTCGCCGAAGGCGCCGCCGCCGGTGTCGGTGAGGTGGTCGCCCGCGGCGCGGTAGCTGGTCGCGAAGGACTGGGCGTGGAAGGTGGCGGGCCCGGTGGTGCGGGCGAGCCGGAGCGTCACGGTGACGGAGTCGAAGCGGTCCAGGCCGAGGGCGGCCGCGTCGCTGGAGAGCTGTCCTCCGGCGGGAACGGTGACGGAGCGCTTCCCGCCGAAGGTGAGGCGGCGCAGCGTGCCCTTCTCGACGGCGGCGCCCTTCGTGCCCTGGGTGCGTGCGACGGTGGCGCCCTCGACGCGCAGCGGGGACGCGCCGTAGGCGTTGGAGAGCCGGATGCGGGCTCTGTCGCCGCCCTGGGTCACGCGTACCACTTGGCGCAGCGTGTGGTGGTCGAACCCGGCCTCCGACCAGTTGGGTGTGAAGCCGGTGCTGGGCCGCTGCGGGGAGGCCGCCCAGGCGGCGTTCCACTGCGTGCCGCCGTCCGTGGAGGCGCTGGCCCCGGCCGTGGAGAGGCCCGCGACGAGGGCGAGTGCGGTGGCGGCGACGACGGACCGACGGGTGCGCGAAGACATGGCGGATCCTTGGGAGTTGAGACGGGGGTGGGCTGATGACAACGATCCGCCGCCACTCGCCGCCGATCAACGACGATCCATGAAACGATCACCACGCTCTGGCTTATCGATGCAGGTCAGAAGCTTCCAGGGCCAGTTCACGGTCAGTTCAGGGCCATTTCAGGGGCGGGTCAGGGGTCGATCAGGGGGAGGGGCCGGATGGAACGGCAGGAGCTGGAGACGTTTCTGACGCTCGCCGAGGAGCTGCACTTCGGGCACACGGCGGAGCGCCTGCTCGTCTCGCAGGCGCGCGTCAGCCAGACCGTGAAGAAGCTGGAGCGCAGCATCGGCGGCACGCTCTTCGAACGCACCAGCCGCGTGGTGCGGTTGTCGCCGCTCGGACGTCAGCTGTACGAGGACCTGGCGCCGCTGCACCGGCTCATGGAGGAGGCGGTGGCCCGCGCCAAGGACGTGGCGCGCGGTGTGGAGGGCGAGTTGGGCGTCGGGTTCCTCGGCGCGGGGGCCGGGGCGCTGACCCAGCCCATCCTGAAGCTCTTCCGCGAGCGGTGTCCGCGGTGCGAGGTCCGGATGCGGGAGACCCAGTTCCGGGATCCGCTCGGGCCGCTGCGGTCGGGGGACGTCGACGTGCTCTTCACCTGTCTGCCCGTGGAGGAGCCCGACCTGACCGTCGGGCCCGTCGTCATCCGCAGGCCCCGCGTCCTGGCGATGCCCGTGGACCACCGGCTCGCCGGGCGCGCGTCCCTGTCCTGGGAGGACCTGGCGGGCGAGACCTGCTTCGGGGTGGTGAACAGCGCGCCGTCCTACTGGTGGGACTTCCAGGTGCCGCCGCGCACGCCGTCCGGCCGGGAGATCAGGCGGGGGCAGGCGGTGGCCACGTTCCAGGAGCTGATGACGCTCATCGCCACGGGGCAGGGGGTGTCACCGGTCATCGCCTCCGTCGAGACGTACTACGCCCGGCCCGACATCGCCTTCGTGCCCGTGCCGGACCTGCCCGCGGCGGAGGTGGCGGCGGTGTGGCGCACGGGCACCCCCTCCGCCCCGGCCCGGGCCTTCGCCCAGGCCGTCCACGACACCCTTGAGGCCAACGGCGGCCCCGCCGCGTTCTAGCCCGGCTCAGGGCGCGGTCGCACCGTCGCGGGAGCCGTCGGTGCACAGGGCCCAGATGATGAACGCGCCGATGGCCAGGGAGATCAGGGCCCACAGGGGGGTGTAGGGGAGCCACAGGAACTGGGCGACCATGGCCACCGCGGCGAGGGCGATGCCGGTCGCGCGAGCCCAGTCGGCGCCCTTGAGGATGCCCCAGCCCGTCACCGCCACCAGGACGCCGAGCACGAGGTGGATCCAGCCCCAGGTGGTGAGGTTGAACTTGTACACGTAGTCGCCGATGCGCGCGTACACGTCGTCCTTGGCGATGCCCGCGATCCCCTCGAGGACGCTGAGGATCCCGTAGACGAACATGAGGACGCCGGCGAAGAGCGTGCCGCCCGTCGCCCAGCCGCTGTCGTCGTCCGCCGGCCCCGAGGGCGCCGCACGCCACGTGTCACGTTCCGGAGAGGTCATGGCCCGAGCGTCCGGCGGCCGTCGGGGGACGGCCACCGGAGCGGGCCATTGGGGTGACCGGCCCGCTCAGTGGGCGGCGTGGGTCTGCAGACCGTCCAGGATGCAGGCGATGCCCACCTCGAAGAACCCCTGCCGCGCGCTGATCGCGTCGGCTCCGCGCGGGCCCATCGCGTACATCTTCCGCAGCCGCGGATAGGCCTGCACCGCCTCCGCGGCCGCCGGCTGGATCATGTCGTGCCACTCCTGCTCGGCGCGTCCGCTGCGCGCGAGCGTCGTGAGGTACGCGGCCTCGGTGAGGGCGACGCCGATGACGTACGCCCAGATCGTCTTGCCGGCGATCTCGGAGGTCTCCAGGTCGAAGCCGCCCGACTCGAAGAGGCCGAGCATCTCCTCCGTGAGCCCCATCATGTTCGGCCCCAGGTGGGCCATGCCCAGCTCGCCGAGGACGGAGGCGATCCACGGGTGCCGCAGCAGCGTCGCGCGGACGTTCTCGGCGAACTGCTTGGCGGCCGCGAGCCAGTCCTCGTGGGAGCCGGAGACGGGCTGCGGCACCTCGATCTCGCCGTAGACCTGGTCCACGGCCAGCTCGATGATCTCGTCCTTGTTGGACACGTGGGTGTACAGCGAGGTCGCGCCCGCGTTCAGGCGCGTGCCCAGCTTGCGCATGCTCAGCGCCTCGATGCCCTCGGCGTCGAGCAGCGCGATGGCCTCGCTGACGATCTGCTCGCGGCTGAGTGCGGGCTGGTCCCGGCGCGGTCGCTGCGGCCGGGTCCAGACGGAGATCGCGGTCGGCTTCCCGGTGCGCGGCATGCGGCCACCCTTCTCTCTGCTCCGACGTGACCCCCCTACCTTAGCGCAGAATGCGAACAGCGTTCGGAGGTTGCGAACGCTGTGCGGCGTACGTACAGTGTTCGGAGACAACGAACGACGTACCGAGGAGGACCGATGGACGGGCTTGCAGCACAGGGCAAGGACGACCGGGGGGAGGAAACGGGCGGCGCGGCCCCGGTGCGTGACCCGAAACGTTGGCTGATCCTCGTCGTGCTGTGCCTGAGCACGCTGGTCCTGGTCGTGGACAACATGATCCTGACCGTGGCGATCCCGCCCATCGCCGAGGACATCGACGCCACCGCCTCCGACATCCAGTGGATCCTCGACTCGTACATGCTGGTCTTCGCGGGCCTGCTGCTGACGTCCGGTTCACTCTCGGACCGCTTCGGGCGCCGCAAGGTGATGGTGATCGGCCTCGTCCTCTTCGGCGCGGCCTCACTGATCGCGACGATCGCGAACAGCCCCGAGCAGCTGATCGCGGGCCGCGTGCTCATGGGCATCGGCGGCGCGCTGATCATGCCCAGCACCCTCTCGATCCTCATCACCGTCTTCGATGAGGAAGAGCGGCCCAGGGCCATCGCGGCCTGGAGCGCCGTGGCGATGGTCGGCCTCGTCGGCGGCCCGGTGTTCGGCGGCGCCCTGCTCGGCCACTTCTGGTGGGGCTCGGTCTTCCTGATCAACCTGCCCATCGTGGGCCTCGCGATCATCGCCGCGCTCATCCTGATGCCGGAGTCCAAGGGGCCCTGGCGCAAGGCCGACCCGCTCGGCATCGTCCTGTCGGTCGTCGGCATGGTCGCCCTCGTGTGGACGATCACCGAGTGGCCGAAGGAAGGCTTCGACCACCCGAAGGTGTTCGTCGCCGGGATCGTGGCCGTGGTCGCCCTCGTCGGCTTCGCCTTCTGGGAGACGCGCGTCGACGAGCCGATGGTCCCCATCGAGCTGTTCCGCAACCGCGTCTTCACCGGCGCCAGCTTCTCGATCGTCCTGCTGACCTTCGCCAACGGCGGTCTGCTGCTGGTCCTGACCCAGTACCTGCAGTTCGTCCTGCACTACTCGCCGACGAAGACCGGCTGGGCCTTCGCACCGCTCGCCGTCGCCTCCCTCGTCTTCAACACGCTGGGCGCCACGCTCGGCCAGAAGCTGGGCAACCGCGTCCTGGTGGCCGTCGGTCTCACCATCACCGCCGGCGGCTTCTTCACCCTCACCACGCTCGAGCCCGGTGACGGCTTCAGCATCGTCGCCGTCGCCATGGTCCTGATGGGCATGGGCGGCGGTCTCGCGATGCCCGCCGCGGTGGCCGCCCTCATGAGCGCGGTTCCCGGTGAGCACGCCGGTGTCGGCTCCGCCCTCAACGACACCGTCCAGCAGGCGGGCGCCGCCCTCGGCGTCGCGCTCCTCGGCTCCGTCCTCTCCAGCACGTACGCCAAGGAGATGCCTGCCTCGGCCGGTGACGTCGCGGACAACTCCGTCGTCGAGGGCCTCGCCGAAGCCGCCCGTACGGGGAACGCGGCCCTTGGGGACGCGGTGCGGTCCGCCTTCACCGACGCGATGTCCGCGACCTTCGTGACCGGGGCGGCCGCCGTCCTCGTCGCCGCGGTCCTCTCCCTCTTCCTGATGAAGCCCGGGCCCGACGCGCCCGCCGTCGACGAGGACCGGGAGCCGGACCTCGTCTCCCACTGACCCTGGCCCCTGGGCCTCCAACGGGCCCTGACCCAAGGTCCCCCTCCTACGGGGCCTGACCCCAGGCCCCCCGACCCCGGGGCTTCGGCCCCGGGCCCCCGGACCACCCGGGCCCCCGGACCACGGGGGTTCGGCCCCCCGGGCCCCCTACCACGGGGTCCGACCCTGGGCCCTCTCCACGGGGCTTCGGCCCTGGGCCTCCGGCGGGTCACCTCCCGCCCGGCCCTCCATAGATCCCCCGGCGACACCCGCGATCCTCCCCCGGCTCGCGGGTTGTCGCCGTTCTGGGCCCCTTCCACGGGGCCCTTCCCCTTTCCACGGGGCTCTTCCGCTCCCACGGGCGGGCTCTTCCCCTTCTACGGGGCTCTTCCCCTTCCACATGACGCGGCCTCGCCCCGCCGGGGTGGTCCCACCCACCCGCCCCCATCGGGTCTGTTCCCTCGGGCGGGAGCGCCCTGGCCTGGCGGGGCTCGGCCGCGACGCGGGGTGCTTGTGGGGGTGCCGCCCGCGCTTCTGCCCGGGCGCGGGGCGTTCGCCGCTGGTGCCTCCCCCTGCGCTTCTGCCCTGGTGACATGGGGCTGCGCTGCGCGCCGCCGGGGTGGTCCCACCCACCCGCCCCCACCGGGTCTGCTCCCTCGGGCAGGAGCGCCCTGGCCTCGCGAGGCCCGACCCCGACGCGGGGCGCTACCGCGCAGTGGGTGGCGCCACCGCTACCGCGGCGGATGCTTTCCCACCCTCCCACCCGAAACTCCCGAGCTTCGCGGGCCGAGCCCCAAAGGCCCCCCTCGCAGATGGGGGCGGGCGGGTGGGACTGCCCCCGGCTTCGCAGGCGGACCCGGGGCTGGGTGTGCCGGTGGTGCCCTCGCAGGCTTTTCGCCGGGGTGGGGTGGGCGGTGAGTCTGCCCCTCGGTGTTGCGATGGCTGGGCCTGGTGCCGGTGGTGCCCTCGCAGGCTTTCGCTTGGGTGGGGGTGGGTGGTGGGGCTGCCCCCGGTGTTGCGATGGGTGGGCCGGGTGTGGGGTGTGCCGGTGGTGCCTCGCAGGCTTTCGCTTGGGTGGGGGTGGGTGGTGGGGCTGCCCCCGGTGTTGCGATGGCTGGGCCCGGTGTGGGTGTAGTGCACGCGGGCCCCGTCGCGAGGGCTGGCCCTGGATTCGTGTGGCTGGGCCGGTGGGGGTGGCCCGCATGCATGCGCCGGGGTGGGGGTGGGGCCACCTATGGCTCCGCGCAGCTGGGCCCGGCCGGGGGGTGCTGCCTGAGGTGCCCCGCAGATCCTCGGGGCGGGGGCGGTGGCCGGGCCCGGTGCTTGCCCGTGGTGCCGCACAGGCCCTCCCCGGGTGCCCCCAGCTGCGCACGGCCGGGCCCGGTGCGTGGGGCCCTCAAGGTGGGCGGGGCCGCTCCGGCGTGAGGTGTGGGCCCAGGGGCCCCGCCCCGGGGGGGCTCACCCCGAAGTCGCCCTGGTCCGGGCGGCCCCCGCCCACGGCAGGGCTTGGGCGGGCGGGTGTCGGTGGGCGTGGTTAGCGTGGGGGAATGGCGTACGACGAGGTGCTGGCGGACCGGATCAGGGAACGGCTTGAGCCGGAGGGGGTGACCGCGAAGAAGATGTTCGGCGGGATCACCTTCCTGCTCCAGGGCAACGCCCTGGCCAATCTCTACGAGGAGGGCCTGATGGTGCGCGTCGGGCCCGAGGGGATGGAAGAGGCCCTGGGCCGCCCCGGGGCCAGGCAGTTCGTGTTCCGCGGCAAGGAGCAGAACGGCTGGGTGGTCCTCGCGGAGGAGACCCTCGACGACGAGGTCCTGGACGACTGGCTGAAGTGGGCGATGGAGGTCACGGCGGAGCTTCCGCCCAAGTAAGCGAGTCCGAGGGAGGGCAGGGAGGTACGGGGGGATGAGCTTCCGGCTGGCGGCGTACGCCGTGTGCGTCGAGGGCGGGCGGGTACTGCTCGCCCGGCATGTGTCGCGGAAGGGCGAGAGCACCTGGACCCTTCCAGGGGGCAGGGTCGAGCACGCGGAGGATCCGTTCGACGCGGTGGTCCGGGAGGTCGCGGAGGAGACCGGCTGCGACGCGGTGGTGGAACGCCTGTTGGGCGTGGACTCCCGGGTGATCCCCGCGGCCGAGCGTGCCGTCCCGGGCGAGCTGGACCACCAGAACGTCGGCGTCTTCTACCAGGTCCGCATCACCGGCGGGCAGCCGCGACCGGAGCCGGACGGCGGCGGCATCGCCGAGTCGGTCTGGACCCCGCTTCCCGATGTCGCGGGCCTGTGCCGGTCATCGCTCGTCGACGTCGGCCTGGCCCTGGCGCGGACCCGTCCGCCGACCGGCCATGTCGCCACCGTCCCGGTGGGCGGCCTGATCCGGCACTGAGGCGTCGCGGCCACCCGAGGACGTGTCCGGATCGAGCAGGAATGGAGAAGCGCGGCCCACGGGCCCGCGTCTAGCCTGCGCGTCATGGACATCACCATCCACACGACGGCTCTCCCGCACGACGACCCGGACGCGTCGCTCGCCTTCTACCGCGACGTTCTCGGCTTCGAGGTCCGTGGCGATGTCGGGCAGGGCAGGATGCGCTGGATCACGGTCGGCCCGGCGGGTCAGCCCGGCACGTCGATCCTGCTGGCGCCGCCCGCCGCCGACCCCGGCATCACCGAGGACGAGCGCCGCACCATCACCGAGATGATGGCCAAGGGCACGTACGGCTGGATCCTGCTGGCCACCCGGGACCTCGACGCCACGTTCGAGAGGGTGCAGGCCGGGGACACCGAGGTCGTCCAGGAGCCGACCGAGCAGCCGTACGGCGTCCGGGACTGCGCCTTCCGCGACCCCGCGGGCAACCTCGTCCGCATCCAGGAGCTGCGCTGAGCAGCGACGAAGGGGAGGTTCTCATGTGCAAGCCCGAATGGCGGCGCGCACGCGTCCAGGCGCAGCGACTGGACGATCTCGCGCGGCTGCGGCGCGTCCGTGACCGGATCGACAGGGAGTACGCGCAGCCGCTGGACGTGGAGGCGCTGGCCCGCGAAGTGCGCATGCCCGCCGGGCACTTGAGCCGCCAGTTCCGGGCCGCCTACGGCCAGTCGCCGTACGCGTATCTCATGACGCGCCGCAGCGAGCGGGCGACGGCCCTGCTGCGGCGGGGCGCCCCCGGCGTCTCCGGCCCGGACGGCTTCGCCGGGGAGGCCACCGTGGAGGTCACCACGTAGGGCGGGCGCTCACCCCGCCGTCCACCACCAGGTCCACCCCCGTGATCCACGAGGCGGCCGGCGACGCCAGGAACACGCAGGCCGAGCCCACGTCCTCGGCCCGGCCGAGGCGGGAGAGGGGCGCGGCCCGGCCCCACCGCTCCACCCCCTCGGGCCAGTCCTCCGCGAGCCCCGGCCGCCCGATGAGCCCCGGCGACACGCTGTTCACACGCACCCCGGCGGCCCCGTACTCCACGGCAGCCGCACGCGCGAACATGATCAGCGCCGCCTTCGACGAGGCGTAGTGCGCGTGTCCCGGGGCGGGCTGGTGTCCCTCGATGGAGGCGATCTGGGTGACGCTGCCGCCGCCGTCCTGCGCGCCCATGACCTCGGCCGCCGCCTGCGTGCAGGCGAACGCGCTGGTCACGTTGGCCTCTTGGAGCTCTCGCCAATCGGCCGCGGTCATGCCGGGCAAGGGCTGCACCGGCTGCACCCCGGCGTTGTTCACCAGAGCGTCGAGCCGTCCCCGCCAGTCGCGGGCCGCGCCGATCAGGCGTCGGCACTCGTCCTCCTCGCGCAGGTCGGCCGCCACGACGAGCGCGTCCCCGCCCGCCTCGCCGATCTCCTCGGCCAACTCCCGCGCCCGCTCGCCCTGTTCGCGGCAGTGCAGGACCACCGCCGCCCCGGCCGCCGCGAACCGCCGGGCGATCCCGCCGCCCAGCAGCCCACTGGCCCCGGTCACCAGGGCCACGCGCCCTTCCAGCGAGGGCAGTTCGGGGTCAGTCACGGCACAGCTCCCTGATTCTCGTCGCCTGGCGCGGATACGCGGCCGCCAGCGCGTCCGCATCCCCGCCCTCGAAATCCTCGTCTATGAACCCGGGCGCCATCGTCGTACCGAAGAGCGCCCACGCGCCGCCGTCCCGCACCCGCGCCCCCATCCACGCACCCGCCGGTACGACGGTCTGGAACTCCCCGTCCCCCGGACCCAGTACGCGCACCTCGTCGCTGCCGTCGGGGTGCAGGAGCAGCAGTTCGAGCGCGTCACCCCGGTAGAAGTGCCACACCTCGTCGATCGGCAGGCGGTGCAGCGCCGAGAAGTCGCCCGGCTCGGCGGTCAGCAGCATGATGATCGCCGTCCCCACGGGGCGCCCCGCCGCGTCCGGCGGACCCGCCCACGTCCTGCGGAACCGGCCCCCCTCGAACTCCAGCGGCACCAGCCCGTGCTCGGCGATCAGTTCCTCAGGGGTCACCGTCCACGTCCTTCCCGTCGTCGCACTCGAACCAGATGGTCTTGCCCGCGCCACCAGGCAGCACCGTAACGTCCCACCGGTCCGTGACCGCGTCGACGAGCCTCAGGCCGTACCCGCCCTCCGCCGGTTCGCCGGCCGGGCCGCCGTCCGCCGGGGCGGGCAGCGCCGGGCTGCCGTCCGTCACCTCCACGCGGAGCCCTCGCGGGCGGCGCAGCAGCAGCACCGCGCAGCGGCGGTCCGGTACGTGCCGTACGACGTTCGCCACCAGCTCTGTGAGCGCCAGCTCGGCCTCGTCCGCGAGGCCTGCCAGGCCCCAGCTCCCCAGGTACAGCCGCAGGATCCGCCGCAGCGGTCGGGCCGAGTGCTCACCGACGGTGAAGCTCATCCGATAGCTGCCGCCAACTCCTTGGTCAAGGAGGTCAGTTGCGTGATTCATGTCACTCAGGCTGACGCGCTGCGCATACCCTTGGCTACGCAACGAGAGCAACGCTGATGAGCGTTTGACGTTGGGGGTGAACCCTCCCGTGGTCCGCATCAATGAGCTTGATCCCAGTGCGTCCCCGCTGGACTACTACGGTTCGGAGCTGCGCCGCCTGAGAGAGGCGGCGGGCCTCAACCAGGCCGAGCTGGGCGGGTGCATCTTCTGTACGGGGTCCCTGGTCGGGCAGATCGAGACCGCGAAGAAGGTGCCCACCCGGGACTTCTCGGAGCGCCTCGACGCTGCGTTGGGCACGGATGGTGCGTTTTCGCGCTTGGTGGGCCTGGTGCTGCGCAGCCAGTTGCCGAGCTGGTTCCAGGCGTTTGCCGAGATGGAAGCCAAGGCGACGTACATCTCCACCTACCAGGCCCAGTTGATCTATGGGCTGCTCCAGACCAAGGAGTACGCACGAGCGGTACTCGCCACCGGCATGCCGAACAACCTGGATGACCTGGTTGCTGCGCGCATGGAACGGCAGCGAATCCTCACCCGCGAGCGTCCCCCACTGGCCCTAGTAATCCTCGACGAGGCCACCCTGCACCGCCCCATCGGTGGCCGAGAGGTCATGCGCGGCCAACTCGCTCACCTATTGAAGTGTGCGGAACGGCGCTGGGTTCGCATCCAGGTGTTGCCGTACTCCGCAGGCGAACATGCCAGCTTGATTGGCTCGTTCACTGCGTTGCGCTTCGAGGATGATCCCGACCTCGTCTACACGGAGGACCTCATCTCCGGCCACATGACTGCCAATCCAGAGACCGTCCGCGAAGCGGCCTTCCGTTACGCTAACTTGCAGGCCGCTGCCCTCTCTGTGGAGGAATCAGCGGGACTGATCACCCGCGTGATGGAGGAACGGTATGGGCTACCAGGACCTGACGAACGCGCGGTGGCGTAGGTCTTCGTACAGCGGCAACACAGGTGGCGAATGCGTGGAGTGCGCCCCCCTCGACGGCGCGGCCTGGCGCAAGTCCTCGCACAGCGGTAGCACCGGCGGCGACTGCCTAGAAGTCACCGAACTGCCCGGCCCCCACATAGCCATCCGCGACAGCAAGCGCCCCGCCGGGCCCCACCTCACCGTCTCGGCAGCGGCCTTCACGGCCCTCGTGAGCACCCTCTAGGCACCGGGGGCCCGGGGGCGGCAGCCCCCGGTTCGGGAAGGGGCGGGCCTGGGGCGCCCCGCGAGGGCACCCGCCGCGGCAAATTCGCTGGCATCCGCCCCGCCGGACCCCGCACGCTGACCTCGTGGAACACCCCAAGCACCAGATCCGAGCCGCCCACACCGACACCACCGTGACCGTCTACCAGGCGTACGCCCCCCACATCGGGGAGCCCACCGCCCGGAACGGGCGGTTCCCCGCCGCGTGGCGGCGGGAGCGGATGACGTGGATCAAGCCCTCGTTCCTGTGGATGATGTACCGCTGCGGCTGGGGTACGAAGGAGGGGCAAGAGACCGTCCTGGCCCTGGAGATCAGCCGGGAGGGCTTCGACTGGGCCCTGGCGCACGCGTGCCTGTCGCACTACGAGCCGGGCGTGCACGCGGACGCCGCGGACTGGAAGCGGCAGCTCAAGCAGGCGCCCGCGCGGGTGCAGTGGGACCCGGAGAGGGACCTTCACCTGCGCCCGCTGCCGCACCGGTCGCTCCAGCTGGGGCTCGCGGGGGAGGCCTCCCGGCGGTACGCGGACGAGTGGATCGTCTCGGTCACCGACGTCACCGAGCGAGCCCGGCGCGTACGGGAGCTGGTGGCCGCGGGCGCCCTCGACCGCGCCCGTACGCTGCTGCCGACGGAGCCGGTCTACCCCGCCGGAGACGCCCTGCTCACCCACCTGAGGCCCTGAGCCGTTGCGCCCCGATGGGGCGCGGGGAACGGCGCGCCCGGCCACAGCGAACCCGCAGGCGACGTCGGCGAGGCGCATCGCGGCGCTCAACAGCCCGGGGCCGAGCCCTCGGCGGAGGGCGGCTGGAGCAGACCCATGAACATCCGCATCAGCTCCTCCACGATCGTGTCCAGGTCGGCGTCCACGTACCCGGCGGTCCAGTCGTACAGGAGCGCGTTCACCGCCCCGACGAAGCCGAGCGCGGCCACGCGGTAGTCGCGGGCGCCGATCTCGCCGCGCTCGACGGCCTCGTCCAGGGCGGCGACGAGGAGGCCGACCCAGCCCTTGCGGGCCTCAAGGCGCTGCCTCTCCAGCTCGGGGGTGACGCCGGTGACCTCGACGAAGGCGATCCGTACGAGGTGCGGGTGCGCGGTGAGGACGCGCGCGTAGGCGCGGAACGCGGACTCCACGCGCTCGCGGACGGTGCCGCCCGCCGCCTCGGCCAGCGCCTCCACGACGGCGCCCTGCGCGGCCTTCTGGACGTGCCGGTGCAGGGCCGCGAGCACCTCTTCCAGATTGCGGAACTCCTCGTAGAACTGCCGCGTCGACAGGCCCGCGCGGGCGCACAGGGCGGCCACGGACGCGGAGCGGTAGGCGCCGGGGCCCGCGCCGAAGAGGTCGACGCCCGCCTCCAGGAGGCGCCGCCGCCGGTCGGCCCTGCGCTGCTCGGCCGACTTTCCGCCGTACGCCCTCGCGGGGCGGCGCGCGGCACCGCCCGGCTCGTCCGTCACGGCGTCCGGCCCGTCGGATTCCACCCCTGCCACCCCTCTCACCTGCTCATCCGCCAACTCGCCCTCCCCGTACGGAAATTGTCTCGCGCACGCCCCTTGCGTCGGCGTCACCCCGCTCCTACTTTCAAGTAACCAAATCTGAAGCGATGTCGTTTCAGAATGGTGTCAGTCGGTGTGTCATGGCCATGGCCTGCCCTTGGCGTGCCCTCGGGGGCGCCCCCCACTCCTGCTCGTGACAGCTCGCTCGAAGGGACAGCAACCGTGAACGGACCCTCCGCACCCGGCCGCCGTCTGCCGCGCTCCCTGCGCCGCGGAGCCGCCGCCGTCGTGCCCGTCGCCCTCGCCGCCACCGCGCTCACCGCCGTCGGGACCCCGGCGCACGCCGGTGAGCAGCCGCGCAAGCCGTCGTACCCCGTCGGCGGCGTCGCCGACGGCGTCCGCAACTTCCTTCTCAGTCCGAACGCCGTGACCGGCGTGAACGACTGGAGCTGCAAGCCCTCCGCCGAGCATCCGAACCCCGTCGTGCTCGTCCACGGCACCGGCGTCAACCTGGGCGCCAACTGGGTGAAGATGGGCCCGACCCTCGCCAACGAAGGCCACTGCGTCTACGCCTTCAACTACGGCATGGGCAGCCCGTTCAACTTCGGCGGCCGCGTCGGCGCGCTCACCGGCATCGCCAAGTCGGCCGAGACGATGAGCGGCTTCGTGGACAAGGTGCTCGCCTCGACGGGCGCGAAGAAGGTCAGCGTCCTCGGGCACTCGCAGGGCGGCATGATGCCGAACTACTACATCAAGCGGCTCGGCGGCGCGAAGAAGGTCGACCGGCTCGTCGCGCTCGCCCCCACCAACCACGGCACCACCCTCAGCGGCCTGACCAACCTGGGCCACGCGCTCGGCCTCATGGGCCTGGTCAACGGCGCCTTCGACCATCTGAACCTCCAGGGCCTCAAGGACCAGGAGGACGGCTCGGACTTCCAGAAGGCCCTGTTCGCGGACGGCGACACCGTGCCGGGCGTGCGCTACACGGTCATCGCGACGAAGCACGACCGCGTCTCGACCCCGTACAGCCAGGGCTTCCTGAAGGGCGACAACGTCCGCAACGTCGTCGTCCAGGACCAGTGCCCGAAGAACCCGGTCGGCCACATCGGGCTCTTCGCGGACGGACCGACGACCCAGGACGTCGTCAACGCCCTGGGCGCCGACAAGCCGGACTTCAAGCCCTCGTGCGAGGACTACGGGCCCCCGTTCTGACCCCGGCCGGGGGAGTCGCCGGCCCGGGGGCGGCCGCCCTCAGGCCGGCGGCTCGTAGCAGTCGTAGTCGCGCCGGCCGCTGATCCTGCCGTGGCGACCGCGTTGCGGATGTCGTACGTCTGGCGGCGCGGGCGGTCGGCGCTCCGCCGCGCGGGGCAAACCGATTGCCGCCGTTCCCGGCTCCGCGTCACCATGCGTCCCATGCGCTTCTCGATCAACATTCCGAACTTCGGTGACTTCGCCGACCCGAGGACGGTCGCGCGGGTCGCCGTCGCCGCCGAACAGGCGGGCTGGGACGGCCTGTTCGTCTGGGACCACGTCGTGCACGACAAGGCCGCGCAGCAGGGCAAGCCCTTCGGGGACCCCTGGATGCTCCTGACCGCCGCCGCGCTCGCCACCTCGCGCATCCGGCTCGGCACCCTGGTGACGCCGGTGGCCCGCCGCCGCCCGCACCAGCTCGCCCGGCAGGTCGCCACCCTGGACGCCGTGTCCGGGGGCCGGGTGATCTTCACCGCCGGGCTCGGCGGACCCGTCGACGACGAGTACGGGAGCTTCGGCGAGCCCACCGACCCGCGCGTCCTCGCCGAGCTCCTGGACGAGGGCCTCGGCCTCCTGGACCGCTACTGGTCGGGGCGGGCCGTCGACCACGAGGGTCCGCACCACCGCGTCCGCGACGTCACGCTGCTGCCCGCGACCGTGCAGCGGCCCCGGCCGCCCGTCTGGATCGGGGGCTTCTGGCCCAACCGGCCCCCGATGCGGCGGGCCGCCCGGTGGGACGGGGCCGTGCCGCTCTTCCAGTCCGCCCGGCACGGGTGCGTTCCGGCTCTCGCCGAGGTGCGCGAGCTCGTGGCCTACCTTCGGGCGCACCGCCCTGACGGGGGCGGGGCCTTCGATGTCGTGCTGGGCGGGGCCACGCCCTTCGACCCGGAGGCCGCTCGGGAGGTGATCGCGCCCCTGCGGGACGCGGGTGCCACCTGGTGGGACGAGAGGCAGCTCCAGACCGGGCCCGGTCTGGATCGCCTTGCCCCCGTTCTCCGGCGGGTGGAGGCCGGGCCTCCTGCCCTTTAGGTGTTCGCCTGCGGGTTGGTGGGGGCTGGTCGCGCAGTTCCCCGCGCCCCTTCGGGGCGCTCCCGACCGGGGGATCAGACGCCCGCGAGCACCAGGGCGAGGGCCGTCAGGAACGCCAGGCCCAGGAGGCATCCGGCGAGGAGGCGGTTGCGCAGGGCGCGGTAGCGGGTCTCGTACTCCGTGCGGAGCTCGCGGCAGCGGTGGGCCGTGTGGCGCCAGGTGCGGTGGGTGAGGGCCAGGTGGTCCTCGGCGTAGGCGCGTTCCACCTCCTCGCGCTCGGCCCGGGAGAGCCAGTCGAGGCGGGCGGTGAAGCGGGCCGCCGCCGCGCGGCTCTCCGTGCGGGCGGACTCCACGAGGAGGTGGCCCTCGATCTCGTGGATGAGCAGGGCCGCCTCCGCCGGGGCCACCGGGCGGTCGTCCATCGCGGTCACAGGGCGGCCTTCTCGGCCGGCTCCGGCGCGGGGGCGAGCTCCGCCGCGATCTCGGGGTGGCGCAGGTCGAACGCCGGGGACTCGGAGCGGATGCGCGGCAGGGTGTGGAAGTTGTGGCGCGGCGGCGGGCAGGTCGTCGCCCACTCCAGGGAGCGGCCGTAGCCCCACGGGTCGTTCTCCTTGACGTCCTCGCCGTACTTCGCCGTCTTCCAGACGTTGTAGAGGAACGGCAGGAGGGACATGCCCAGGAGGAACGAGAAGATCGTGGAGAGGGTGTTGAGCCCGGTGAAGCCCTCGACGTCCAGGTAGTCGGAGATGCGGCGCTGCATGCCCGCCGCGCCCAGCCAGTGCTGGACGAGGAACGTGCCGTGGAAGCCGATGAAGAGCGTCCAGAAGGTGATCTTGCCGAGCCGCTCGTCGAGCATCTTGCCGGTGAACTTCGGCCACCAGAAGTGGAATCCGGAGAACATCGCGAACACGACCGTGCCGAAGATGACGTAGTGGAAGTGCGCCACCACGAAGTACGAGTCGGTCACCGCGAAGTCCATCGGCGGGGACGCCAGGAGCACGCCGGTCAGACCGCCGAACACGAACGTGATGAGGAAGCCGACGGCCCACAGCATCGGCGTCTCGAAGCTGAGTGAGCCCTTCCACATGGTGCCGAGCCAGTTGAAGAACTTCACGCCCGTCGGCACGGCGATGAGGAACGTCATGAAGGAGAAGAACGGGAGCAGCACGCCGCCCGTCGCGTACATGTGGTGCGCCCACACCGTCACCGACAGGCCCGCGATCGCGATGGTCGCCCCGACCAGGCCCATGTAGCCGAACATCGGCTTGCGCGAGAAGACCGGGATGACCTCGGAGATGATGCCGAAGAACGGCAGCGCGATGATGTACACCTCGGGGTGGCCGAAGAACCAGAACAGGTGCTGCCACAGCAGCGCGCCGCCGTTCGCCACGTCGAAGATGTGCGCGCCGAACTTCCGGTCCACTTCGAGCGCGAACAGCGCGGCCGCGAGGACCGGGAAGGCGAGCAGCACCAGGACGCCGGTCAGGAGCACGTTCCAGGTGAAGATCGGCATGCGGAACATGGTCATGCCGGGCGCCCGCATGCAGATGATCGTGGTGATGAAGTTGACCGCGCCGAGGATCGTGCCGAAGCCGGAGAGGGCGAGACCCATGATCCACATGTCGGCGCCGATGTTCGTCGCGTGCGCGGAGTCCGTGATCGGCGCGTACGCGGTCCAGCCGAAGTCCGCCGCGCCGCCCGGCGTGAGGAAGCCGCCCACCGCGATCAGCGAGCCGAACAGGTACAGCCAGTAGGCGAACATGTTCAGGCGGGGGAACGCCACGTCGGGGGCGCCGATCTGGAGCGGCATCAGCCAGTTCGCGAACCCCGAGAACAGCGGTGTCGCGAACATCAGCAGCATGATCGTGCCGTGCATCGTGAACGCCTGGTTGAACTGCTCGTTCGACATGATCTGCGTGCCGGGCCGGGCCAGCTCGGCGCGCATGAACAGCGCGAGCACGCCGCCGATGCAGAAGAACGCGAACGCTGTCACCAGATACAGCGTGCCGATCGTCTTGTGGTCGGTGGTCGTCAGCCACTTCACGGTTGCCCTCATGCCCCGTACGTGTCCGGGACCGCCCGGCGCGTCACCGCTCACCCCTGCCGGGAAGATCACAGCGACCGGGTGTGAAGATCGGGGCCATGCCGGACACCTACGGTTCATGAGCACGGACGAAGCCTTCGCGGCCGCCTACCGCGAGCACTACTGGGCGGTGAGCCGCTTCGTGGCGCGCAGACTCGGCGCGGGCGAGGCGCACGAGGTCGAGGAAGTCGTCGCGGAGGTGTTCTCCATAGCCTGGCGGCGCCGTTCCGAGCTGCCCGAGCACGCGCTGCCCTGGCTGTACGGCGTCGCCCGCAACTGTCTGGCCAACACGGTGCGGGGCCTCGGCCGCTACCGCCGCCTTCTGCACCGCATCGGCCACCACGAGGCCACCCGGCACGGCCAGGTCGTCACCGGGCCCGACACCGACGCGCCCGGGGCCTGGGTGCACGAGGCCCTCGCCCGGCTCTCCCCCGCCGACCAGGAGGCGCTGCGCCTGACCACCTGGGAGGAGCTGGGCATCGACGACCTCGCCGTCGCCCTCGGCTGCGGCCGCAGCGCCGCCGCGATGCGACTGCACCGGGCGCGGCGGCGGCTGCGCGCGGAGATCGACCGGATGCGGATGAACGTAACGGCAGGAGACGGCACCCATGACTGACGAACTGGACCTGCTGCGCGCGGCCGACCCCGTGTCCGCCACCGAAGGGCCCTGGCGCGACCGGCCGCTCGACGCCCGCGCCGAACGCGGGCTCAACCAGCTCCTGTACACGAGCCGGCGCCGGGCCCGCCGCCGCGTCGTGCTGTGCGCGGAGGCCGCCGTCGCCGCGCTCGCCGCCGTGCTCGTGCTCACGCTGCCCGACCTGGCGGCCACGTCCGCCACGGCCGCGCCGAGCGCCCTGCGCCCGCGCGCCGGCTCCGCCGCCGTGCCGCTCGCCGAGGTCGCCGAGCGGGCCCGGGCCGCCGCGCGCGACGGCGAGCCGGAGCTGCGCAGGGGCAGCCACATCCAGACCTGGAGCCTCGCCATGGACGCCGGGCCGCACGCCGAGCGGCCCGTGACGCTGCCCGAGGAGCGGGAGGTGCGCTGGCGCGCCGACGGCAGCCGCACCGAACGCGTCGAGTCCGGCGGCGACCTGGTCGGCGAGCGCATCCTCCCGTCGGCAAGCTCCGACGCGCCGCCCGGGGCCCGCCCGCCGCACACCCCCGGCAAACTGCGCGCGTACCTGACGGAGGCCTACGACGGGGGCCTGTCCAGTCGCTCCGGGCCGCTCACCGCCGACCAGCTCCTCGACACGCTGCCGCAGCTCCTCGACACCTGGACGCTCGGCGCCCGCGAGCAGGCCGCGCTCGCCCGCGTCCTCGCCGGCACCGAAGGCCTGCGGCCCGCGGGCGCCGTCACCGACCGGCTCGGGCGCGCCGGGCAGGCGTACGTGCACGAGTCCGCGGACCCGGCCGACGAGGCGCTGCGCCGGATGCTGATCCTGGACCCGGGGACGGGGGCCGTGCTCGGCCTGGAGGTGATGTTCACCAAGGCGCAGCCGTGGCTCGCGGTGCGGGCCGGGGACGTGATGTCGTACAGCGCGTGGCGCCGGGACTGAGGCGGCCGCGGCGCCCGGTCAGCGCCGCGCCGCGGCGGCCACCGTGTCCGTCACCGCCTGCCCGATCCGCCGAATGCCCGGCGAACGCACCGGGCAGGGGCGGGACTTCGGCGTCGTCGGGGCCAGACAGAAGTGCAGGTGGTCGTCGCCGCGGTGCAGCGCGGTGCGGCCGCCCGGCTCCGTGCAGTACGCCGGGTGCGACCGCTCGTACGCCGTGCAGGGCAGCTCCCGCACCCACCGGTAGCGGGCCGACGCCGGGCTGACCACCCGGCCCGCGTCCGACACGAGGTCGCCGGACGCGGTGGCCTGGCGCCGGTACAGCTCGTTCACGCGGCGCACGCGGTCGGGCGTCATGACGTCCGGGCCCTGCGACACCCACACCACCTTCGGGCGGGGCGCGCCCGCGTCCCGCGCGGCCTCCTCGATCTGCCGGGTGAGCCTTCGCGCGTCGGCCGCGTACCGCGCGAAGTACGTGTCCCGCTGCTTGTCGTACGTGACGCCGCCCATGCACGGCGTGTAGCCCCACGCGTTGCCCCAGAACTGGAGCACCACGAAGTCGGGGCGCAGCTCGCGCACCAGCCTGGCCGCCTTGGCCTTGTCCGGTACGAGGGAGTCCTCGCCGGTGCCTTCCAGGTAGTCGCAGAGGGTGGTGCCGGAGTAGGGGGCGCTGGTGTAGCGGGCGGCGAGCTGGTCGCGCAGGAGGGTGCCGAGGACGTCCTGGTTCTCCATGGCGAGGGAGTCGCCGAGGTAGAGGACGCGAGGGGCGGGCTTGGGGCGGGCGGGCTTCCGGCTGTCCTTCTCCGTCCGCCGGTCCTTCTCCGTCCGCCGGTCCCGTTCGGCCTGCTGCCGGTTCGTCTGCGACGGGGGCTCCGAGGCGTCCGTGCGGGCCGCCGCGGGTGGCTTCGGCGCGGCGTCCTCCTCGCCCGGGTCCCCGCAGGCCCCGAGCAGCAGCATGCCCGCGAGGGCCCCGGCGACCAACTGCTTCCGCATCCGGCAACTCCCGGTCCAACGAACAGAATCGGCCCACCAGGCAAGCACACGTGCGCGCGCGGCGGAAGTCACCCGTGCGACTCGGGCGCGTCCTCCGGGAGGAGATGGCCGAGCAGCAGCTTGACGTACAGCACGGGGGCGAGCCAGGCGACTTCGGGCGGGGTCGTCGGGGTGGCGGCGATCGCGAGGACCGTCACGCCGAACGCGGCGGGGCGGCGGGCCGCGGCCGGGGCCGCCGTGACGGCCACCGCGCCCGCCAGCGCGAGGGCGTACACGGCTGCCGCCGTGCTCCAGGCGAGGGCCGGGACCGCCAGGGCGAGCAGGAACGGCTGGCCGTGGGCCGCCACGAAGGCCAAGTGGTGGCGGGTGGTGCGGTGCGGGGCGTGGAACTGGCGTTTGGCCGTGGCTGTGGCGTTGACCGCGGCGCCGCCGAACAGGTCGAAGGCGACCAGGGCGACGAGGCCGTAGGCCCAGGGGGCCAGGCCTGCGGGCAGCCCCGCCACCGCGATCCCCGCCCCGGCCGCGCCCGTCCCGTACCCGACACCCCGCTCCACCGGGGTGGCCCCCACCCCCACCAGAGCCCGGTCGACACCCCCGATCCACCTCACCCCCGCCCCCTTCCCGCACAAACCCCGCGCTAACGCGCTCGTCCTCAAACGCCGGACGGGCTGAATACGCCCGTTCGCCCCCCGCCTCCTCGACTCCCGAACCGTCTCAAGCCCCGCGCTAACGCGCTTGTCCTCAATCGCCGGACGGGCTGAATACGGCCGTTCGCCCCCCGCCTCCTCGACTCCCGAACCGTCTCAAGCCCCGCGCTAACGCGCTTGTCCTCAATCGCCGGACGGGCTGGAACTGGCCGGTGGGTCGGGGTCCAGCTGGCGGGGGTTTACCTGGGGGGTAATCGTCGGGGGTGGGCGGGGTGGGGCAGGGTGAGGGGAACGGAGGCCGGGCGGTGTGCTTCGGTCGGGCTTCGGGACCACGTAGGGATGACCGCGACTCACCGGAGGCGAAGACCATGCCCGCACAGGACGTTCACGAGACCGCCGTGGCCCGGTACTTCGAGGCCTGGAACGCCACGGGCCCCGAGGGCATCCGCAAGGCCGTGGAAGCGGCCTGGACGCAGGACGGCACGTACACCGACCCGCTGGCCGACGCGGCGGGCCCGGAGGCGCTGACGGCGGTGATAGCCGCGGTGCGGGAGCAGTTCCCGGGCTTCGCGTTCCGGCGGACGGGGGAGGTCGACGGACACCACGGGATCGTCCGCTTCACCTGGGAGCTGGTGTCGGGGGCGGACGGCTCCGCCCCGGTGGCCGGTTCGGACGTGGCGGTGCTCGCGGAGGACGGCCGCATCCGCACGGTGTACGGCTTCCTGGACCGCCTGCCGCAGGCGTGAGGGGATAGGGGGAGGGGCCCGGGCCGCAGTGCGGCCCGGGCCCCTCACGTGTGCGCGCCTCGCTCAGGCCTCGCGCGGCGAGACCTCGCCCATCGCGCCCCACCCGTCCATGCCCGGAATCTCCGTGCTGACGATCTGGGGCGTGCTGGCGATGGCGTACGACATGGTCTCCATCGCGGCGGCGAAGTGCGCGGACTGCACGTGCTCGCGCCCCGCCTCGCCGTCGCGGAAGGCCTCCACCAGGACGAACTGGTGGGGGTTGTCGACGCTGCGGGACCACTCGAAGAAGATGTTGCCGGGCTCGTCGCGGGTGGCACGCGTGAAGTCGTCGACGAGGCCGAGCCAGTCGTCGCTGCGCTCGGGGCGGACGGTGAATTTCACGGTGATGAAGATCATGGGGCGTTCCCTCTTAGCGTTTAGGTGCCCTACGAACGTACCCCGGCGGACCCGTCCGGCGCCCGCCCGGGGCGCCCGCCCGGGCCCTAGCGCGCGACGAACTGGGTCAGGATCGCCTGCACCTCGTAGATGTCGACGCCCTTGGTGAAGGTCTTCTCGATCGGCACCGGGTTGCTGGATATCCAGATCTTGAGCTCGGCGTCCAGGTCGAAGTGGCCCGCGGTCTCCACCGCGAAGTGCGTGATGCTCCGGTACGGCACGGAGTGGTACTCGACCTTCTTGCCGGTCATCCCCTGCTTGTCGACGAAGATCATACGCCGGTCGGTGAGCAGGATCGTGTCGCGTATCAGCCGGTACGCGGCGTACACCTGCTCGCCGTGGCCCATGAGTCGCGCGTACTCCTGCTGCGCCGACGCCGGGTCGACGGTGTGCGCGTTTCCGAACAGCGCCATGGTGGCCCCACCCTCGTTCGTTCCGTATGCGGTCCGTGTGCGGTCGCCCGTACGCGCTGACGGCGTGCCGGGACCTCTTCACCGTACGGGACCGGGCGGACGGACCGCGAAGGTCGGCCTCAGGCCCGCTGACGGGCCCTGCGGGCCGGGCGCGGGCTCTCGGCGGGGGTCGCCAAGTGGCCCTCGACCAGGCGGTTCAGGGCGCGCAGCAGGGCGGTGCGGTCGGTCTTGGAGAGCGCGTCGAGCGCCCGCTCGTGCACCCCGTCGACGATCTCCTGGCTGCGGGCCGCGACCTCGGCGCCCCGGTCGGTGACGGCGATGACGCGGGCCCTGCGGTCCTCGCGCGCCGGGCGGCGCTCGGCGAGCCCGGCCTTCTCCAGGGCGTCCACGGTGACGACCATCGTCGTCTTGTCCATGTCCCCGATCTCGGCGAGCTGCGCCTGGGTGCGCTCCTCCTGGAGCGCGTGGACGAGGACGCAGTGCATGCGCGCCGTGAGGCCGATCTCGGCGAGCGCCGCCGCCATCTGCGTACGCAGGACGTGGCTGGTGTGGTCCAGGAGGAAGGAGAGGTCCGGTTCGGTGCGGGCGGGTGCCATGGCGGTCATGCGGCAAGGGTAGCCGAGAACGCGGGTGTGCGACCGAGGTAGATAGTCTGCAACAAAACTATCTGCTACGGTCCTGCGTATCGACGGGGTGCGCCCGCGGCGCGGCCGCCGCCCCAGACAGGAGAGAGCCATGACCGCCACCGCATCGCCCGAGGCCCCGGCCGCCGAGACCGCCGGGACCGCCGACCGGGCGGGGACCGCCCCGCCCGAGGCCCGCTCCCGGCGCCTCGCCCTGGGGGTCATCGCCACCGGGATGCTGATGATCATCCTCGACGGCAGCATCGTGACCGTGGCGATGCCCGCCATCCAGCAGGACCTGAACTTCACGCCCGCCGGGCTGAGTTGGGTCGTGAACGCCTACCTCATCGCCTTCGGCAGCCTGCTCCTGCTCGCCGGGCGGCTCGGCGACCTCATCGGCCGCAAGCGGATGTTCGTCACCGGCATCGGGGTCTTCACGCTCGCCTCGGTCCTCGCGGGCGCGGCCACGAGCCCCGCGATGCTCATCGCGGCGCGCTTCCTCCAGGGCCTCGGCGGGGCCATGAGCTCGGCGGTCAGCCTCGGCATCCTCATCACGCTGTTCACCGAGCCGCGCGAACGGGCCCGTGCCATCGCCGTGTTCAGCTTCACCGGGGCCGCCGGCGCCTCGCTCGGACAGGTGCTCGGCGGCGTCCTCACCGACGCCCTGAACTGGCACTGGATCTTCTTCATCAACCTGCCGATCGGCCTCGCGGCCCTCCTGCTCGCCCTGCCCGCGCTGCCCGCGGACCGGGGGCTCGGGCTGCGCGCCGGGGCCGACCTCACGGGCGCGCTCCTGGTGACGGCGGGCCTGATGACCGGGATCTACAGCGTGGTGAAGGTGGAGCAGTACGGCTGGACCTCGGCGCACACCCTCGGCTTCGGCGCGCTCGCCGTCGTGCTGCTCGGCGGCTTCGTCGTCCGCCAGACGAAGGCGCGGACGCCGCTGCTTCCGCTGCGGATGTTCCGCTCCCGGGCCGTGACCGGGGCCAACGTCGTCCAGATGCTGATGGTCGCCGCCCTCTTCTCCTTCCAGGTGCTCGTCGCGCTCTACCTCCAGAACGTCCTCGGGTACGGAGCCGCCGAGACCGGCCTGGCCATGCTGCCCGCCGCCGCGGTCATCGGCGCGGTGTCCCTCGGGGTGTCCGCCCGGCTCAACGCCCGCTTCGGCGAGCGCAACGTGCTCCTCGCCGGGCTCGTGCTGCTGCTCGGCGTCCTCGGCCTGCTGACCCGGGTGCCCGTGCACGCCGACTACTGGGTGGACCTGCTGCCCGTCATGCTCCTCGCCGCGGGCTTCGGGCTCGCGCTGCCCGCGCTGACCTCCCTCGCGATGTCCGGGGCCCGCGCCGACGACGCGGGGCTCGCGTCCGGGCTCTTCAACACCACGCAGCAGATCGGCAGCGCCCTGGGCGTCGCCGTCCTGACCACCCTCGCCGCCTCCCGCACGGAGTCCGCCCTCGCCTCCGGCCGCCCCCGGCCCGAGGCCCTCACCTCGGGCTACCACCTGGCCTTCGGCATCGGCGCGGCGCTCCTCGCCGCAGCACTCCTGATCGCGGCCACCGTCCTCCGCCCCACCACGCGCACCCGCTGACGGGCCGGGCCGCGGGGCGCCCGGGTCCTCCGGTCAAGGCGCGGCGCCGCGCCGCCCGTGCAGGGCCACCGCCGCCGTCGCGACCAAGGCCACCGCGACCAGGTGCTCCCGTCCCGCCAGGTTCGGGTTGAGGACGGAGCCGATGACCGTGGGGAGCACGAAGGCCAGGCACAGGACCGGGGCCCGGAACCGGATCGCCAGGTAGGTGAAGAGGCCGACGACGGCCGCGGAGGCGCCGGTGTCCACGGCGTGGGCGTAGGACTCGGGGACCCCGGCCCAGTGGCCGGGGCCGATGGCGACCATCACGCGGGCGCCGAGCGTGCCCGCCAGCGTGGCCCCGTACGCGACCAGGAGGGTGCGGCGCCAGCCGATGAGCAGTTGCCCCAGGCCGAAGGCGATGACCAGGCGGGGGATGCCGCCCCAGGGCGGCTGCTCGCGGGTGGGGATGAACACGGACAGGGGAGTGCGCAGCAGCGACTGCCACAGGGGCTGGTCGGCGCGGACCTCACCGAGCATGCGGACGACCCGGTCGGACTCGGGAATCTGCTCCAGGCCGTGCAGCACGATCATCGCGAGGGTGCCGAAGAGGGCGAGCGCGACGCCCGCCACGCCCCGGGCGCGCAGCGCGCGCCACGCGGCGACCCCGACGTCCCGCCACTCCCGCCGCAGCACGGCACGGGCCCGGGACACCATGCCTCGTCCGGGACGCGCCGCCCGCTCGCCCTCCGGGGCCGCCGCGCCCGCGGCCAGGGGCGGCGACCCCGCTATTCGGGGCTGCGGGCGGCTGCGCCCGCGGGTGCGTCTCGGGGCCCGCCGCGGCATCGGCTTCCGTCCTCTTTCTCCACCGCGTCGCGCCGCCAGGCACTTCGCTTCAGCTCGTACGTCGGACATGTGTCCGGCATACGGCAAGGCTAAGGCTCATTCCTTGAGCACGCGGATCGTCCGGAGGCCGGGGTCGGCGGTGTCGGGGATGTACATGCCCGCCGCATGGCCGCTGCGCAGATACGCGAGGACCGGTTCGGTGAGGCGTTCGCCGGGGAGCACGGCCGGGATGCCGGGCGGGTAGGGCGTGGCCATCTCGGCGGCCACGCGGCCCGCGGCCCGCTCCAGCGGCACCGGCTCCACGTCGCCGAAGTACGCGTCGCGCGGCAGGCACACCTGCTCCATCCGCAGCCCGGCGGGCGAGGGCACGTCCACGCGGGGCGCGTCGGCCAGTTCGGCGCGGTGCGCGGACAGGTCCCGCAGGGCGTCGAGGAGCGGCTCGGTTGTCTCGTGCGAGTCGGCGTGGGTGAGCTGCGCGCCGATGCGGCGGTGGTCGTTGATGTGCACGGTGAGGGCGTGGTGCTCGCGCAGCCAGTCGGCGGCGCGGTAGCCCGTCGTACCCAGCGCGGAGACGTCGATGACGGTGTGCAGCGGGTCGAGGTCGGCGGCGAGCCCGGGGCCCGTGAGGTCGTCGCGGCCGTTCACGCGCAGGCCCGGGATGAGCGCGATCTCCTCGTGCACCTCGGCGGCTAGGCGCAGCGCGCCGGAGACCAGCTCGTGGCCGCGCAGGACCATCTGGCGGCGCCAGGCGTCGAGGCCCGCGTAGATGAGGACGGAGGGGCTGGTGGTGCCGAGCAGATCGGCGCGCGAGGCCAGCTCGGCGGGGTCGACGCGGTCGCCCCTGAGGTGGAAGACGGAACCCTGCTCCAGGCCGCTGCCCATCTTGTGGATGCTGGTGACGCAGATGTCGGCGCCCGCGTCCATCGCCCACGACGGCAGGTCCTCGTGGAAGGGCAGGTGCGCGCCCCACGCCTCGTCGACGACGAGCGGCAGGCCGCGCGCGTGGCACAGGTCCGCGAGCGCCCGCAGATCGGCGCAGCCGCCGTACGGGGTGGGGCTGGTGACGAGCGCGCCGCGCGCGTCCGGGTGCCGGTCGAAGGCTTCCTCGTACGCGGCCACGGACGGCGGGTGCGCCAGGGAGCGCTCGGCGTCCCACTGCGGCTCCACCCACACCGGGTCGATGCCGCACAGGATGAGGCCCGCGACCACCGACTTGTGCGCGTCCCTGCCGATCAGGAGCCGGTCGCCGGGGTGGGCCACCGTCAGCATGGCGGCCTTCACGGACAGGGAGCTGCCGCAGGTGGTGAAGTACGTGTGGTCGGCGTGCACGGCGTCGGCCATGAGGCGTTCGGCCCGGCTCAGCACGTGTCCGCCCGCGCGCCGGTCGTCGAGGCCGCCGACGGCGAGCACGTCGGACCGGAACACGGCGTCCCCCAGGACCCGCCGCGCCTGGGGATCGGCGCCGCGGGCCTGCTTGTGGCCTGGCGGAGTGAAGGCGAGCCGGCCCCGGTCGTGGTAGGCGTCCAGGGCTTCCAGGACCGGGGCCGAGGTGTGGTCGATGGGCTCCATACGGGATGGGTACCGCGATCGCGCCGGATGTCACGTGGCGTTCAGGGCAACCGTCGGATGCAGCCGCGCCGCCCGCGCGGCCGGGTACAGGCCCGCGAGGACGCCGATGACGAGGGTCGCGGCCAGGCCGCCCGCGAGCGACCAGGGCGGGACGACCGGGGTCCAGCCCTGGGCGAGGGCGAAGCCGTAGGTGGCGAGGGCGCCGAGGCCCGCGCCCGCGGCGCCGCCGATGGCCGACAGGAGCAGCGACTCGGTCAGGAACTGGACCCTGACGGCGCCCCGCGTGGCGCCGACGGCCCGCCGCAGGCCGATCTCCGCACGGCGTTCGAGCACCGAGACCACCATCGTGTTGGCGACGCCGACCCCGCCGACGAGCAGCGCGACCGCGCCGAGCCCGAGCATCAGGGCGGTCAGGCCCTCGTCGGTCGCGGTCTTGGCGGCCAGCGCGTCGGAGGGGCGCGAGACCGTCACGGAGCCCTGGCCGCCGGGGTTCACCGTGCGGGCGAGCACCGCGCGCACGTCCTCGACGGAGGCGTCCGTGGAGCGCTCGAAGACCGTCGTGGGGTGGCCGTCGAAGCCGAAGTACCGCTGCGCGGCCGGGAATCCGACCAGGGCGACCCGGTCGAGCGTCGGCACGAGCTCCACCGGTGCGAGGATGCCGACGACCACGAAGTACCGGTCGCCCATCATGATCTTCTCGCCGGGCGCGGTGATGCCGAGCCGCTCGGCGGCGACCCGGCCGAGCACGGTCACGGGCAGCCGCTCCCGCCCCCGGTCGAGCCAAGTGCCCTTCGCCATCCGGGTGTTGAGGGCCGACAGGAGGTCGGTGCGGGCGGCCTGCGTGGTGACTCCGGCCGTCCGTTCCTCCGGTACGGCGGCGCTGCGGCGGATGGGCGCGTTGACGTCGCCCGTCGCGGTGGCCTGCCGCACCGGGCCGATGCGCTCCACCATGGCGACGGCGCTCTTCGGCAGCTTCACCTCCTGGCCGCTCGCGTCCTTGCCCGCCTCGGCGGTCAGCAGATTGGTGCCGAGCCGGTCGAGGCGCAGCATCAGATCGGCGCGGCTGGACGTGGACAGGCCGACGACGGCCACCATCGTGGCGATGCCGATGGCGATGCCGAGCGAGGACAGCACGACGCGGGCGCGCCGGGCCCGCAGGCCGACGGAGCCGACGCGCAGCACGTCGGCGAAGGAGAGCCGCGCGGGCTTGAGCCGGTCCCGGCGGGGCGCCGTCATGCGACGACCTGCCCGTCGCGGAAGCGGACGCGGCGCGGCAGCGCGGCCGCGATGTCGTGGTCGTGCGTGATGACGCACACGGTCGTGCCCGCCGCGTTCAGCTCGCGCAGGAGATCCATCACGATCTGCCCGGACGCGGAGTCCAGGGCGCCGGTCGGCTCGTCGGCGAGCAGCAGCCGGGGCGCGCCGACGAGCGCGCGGGCGATCGCGACGCGCTGCTTCTCGCCGCCGGACAGCTCGCCGGGGCGGTGGTCGAGCCGGTGCCCGAGCCGCACCCGCTCAAGGGCCTCGCGCGCCGCTTCGCGCCGCCGCCGCGCGGGGACGCCCGCGTACAGCAGCCCGTCGGCGACGTTGTCGACGGCGCCGCGCCCGGGGGCGAGGTGGAAGTGCTGGAAGACGAACCCGATGTGCCGGGCCCGCAACGCGGCGACCTGCGCGTCGGAAAGGGCCCCCACGTCGTGCCCGGCGACGCGCACGGTCCCGGAGGTGGGCCGGTCCAGGGTGCCGATGAGGTTGAGGGCGGTGGACTTCCCGGACCCGGAGGGGCCGACGACGGCGAGCAACTCCCCCGCGTGGACGGTGAGGTCGACCTCGCGCAGCGCGGTGACGCCACCGGGGTAGACCTTGGTGGCGCGGCGCAGCTCGACCACGGCTTCGGGCGTGGCGGCCGCCTCGGCCCAGGGCGCGGCGGCCGCTGCGGCCCGGGGCGCGGCGCCGTGGGGCGCGGGCCGGTTCACTGGGCCGCCACCCCCACCCGCACGCCCTCGCGCAGCCCGGCGCCGCGCACCTCGATCCGGCCTTCGGCCGTCATGCCGGTGTCGACGCGCACCATGCGGGGCGGTCCCGACGCGGGCACGAGCTGGAGGCCGTAGCCGCCGTTCTCGCCGCGCAGGGCGACGAGCGCCTCGACCGGCACGGCGAGGACGCCGCGTCTGCTCTCGCTGACGAAGGTGACGCTCGCGGCGGCCCGCGCCGCCTGCCCCGAGAGGGCGGAGGCGCTGCCGTCGAGCGCGATCTCCACGGTGATGCCGTCGCCGCCCGACTCCTCGTCGGAGCCCTCGGGGCGCACGGTCCCGGTCACCTTCCCCCGCACCTTCTCGCCGTCGGCGAGGCGGATCTCCGCCTTGGTGCCGCGGGCGGCAAGGGAGCTGTCGCCCTGGTCGAGACCGGCCCGCACCACGGGCCTCGGCGAGGCGGCGGTGAGCACGGGCCCGTCGGGGCCGACCTGGTCGCCGAGCGCGGCGTCCGCCGCCACCACCTTGACCGGGCCGCCCTGGAACACCACGTGACCCTTGCCGACCCGGCCGGTCGGGGTGCGGTTGAGGGACTTCTGCCACCGCTTGACGGCGGCCGCGGTCGCGGCGTCGTACCGCGCGTCGACGAAGAGACCGGCGCCGTGGCCCAAGTCCCGGAGGTTGCGCTCCAGTTGGAGGACGTCCGTGCCCCGGTCGCCCTTCCTCATCTCGCGGAACGCCGGCACCGGCCCGTACAGCAGGGTCACCGGCTTGTCGTCCAGCTCGTACAGGGCCTGGCCCTGCCGCACCGTCGCGCCCTCGCGCGCGGCCACGGTCACCGTGCCCTCCACCGCCGACTTCACGGGCCTGCGCCCGGCGAAGTCCACCGTGCCGTCCACGGTCTTGCTGAGCACCAGGTCGGTGCGGACGACCTCGGCCGTCGCGGGCGGGGCGCCGCCCTCGTCCCTGACCCCGTCCCGCGACCCGCCGCCCCACGCGAACGCGCCCACCGCGACGGCCCCGGCGGCCGCCGCGCCGACGGCCGCCGTCAAGCCCGTGCGGCGTCTCACTGCATCCCGTCCAGGCCGTCGAGCAGCTTGGCCGCGCAGGCCTCCCGCGCCTGCTTGTAGAGCGGGGATTCCGTGTCGATCCTCGGCGAGGCGGGGTCGGGCTCGCCGCCGGGCTGCGCGTTGCCGTCGGCCATCGTCGGGTTGCGGAACAGCGAGACGCCCTTGTCCCGCATGCACTTGGCGTGCGCGAGCATCGACTCGTAGTCCCGCTGCTGGTCGCGCTTGGGCTCCGCGTTCATCGCCGCGAGCAACTCGTCCTTGCAGACGCCGTTCTTGCCGCCCTTGTACTCCTCGCCGCCGCCGTTCGGGTCGACGAGCTTCTCGATCGCGGGGAAGTCGAGGTGGCCGCTGAGCTTGGGGTCGGGGTAGTCCTTGAGGCCCGCCTTGGTGCGCATGCAGCGGACGTACGTCATCTGCGCGTCGAAGAAGGCGCTCTTGCCCGTCTTGTCGGCGGAGCCCGCGGCCTTGCCACCGGAGCCGTCGGACTTCTTGCCGGACTTCTCGGGCACGGAGGCGACCTGGTCGTCCTTGCCGCCCCCGTCGTCCCCGCCGCCGCAGCCGACGGCGAGCGCGAGCAGGGGAGCCGCGGCGAGCGCGACGAGACGGATCCGGGGCGCGCCGGAGAGCGGCGCCCTGCGTGAGGTGGTGGTCATGCGCCCCACCGTCCGGCGGCCGCATGATGGTCCCTCCATGGCCACATGATGAGCACGTAACAATGTGCGGGCGGGCCCCGTCCGACCCCTCTGACCAGCTTGGAAAGGCCGGGCCCTCGCCCATAATCGAGCGCATGCCGCATGTGCTGCTGATCGAGGACGACGCCTCCGTACGCGACGGGATGGAGCTGGTGCTGCGCCGCCACGGCTACGAGGTGTCCGTCGCCTCCACCGGTGAGGCCGCCCTCGCCCTGCTCGACGCCCCCGAGGGGAAGGCGGTCGACATCGCCGTGCTCGACCTGATGCTCCCCGGGCTCGACGGCTTCGAGGTGTGCCGCCGCGTGCGCTCCCGTACGTCCCACTCGACGCTCCCCGTGATCATGCTGACCGCGCGCGGCGACGACACGGACGTCGTCCTGGGCCTGGAGGCGGGCGCCGACGACTACGTGGTCAAGCCCGTCACCGCGCCCGTCCTGGAGGCCCGCATCCGCGCGGCCCTGCGCCGCGCGACGCCGGTCGCCGCCCGGGACGCGTACGCGGGCCTGGTCGTCGACCGGGCGGGCCTGACCGTCACCAAGAACGGCACGCCCCTCGCGCTCCCGCCCACCGAGCTGCGCCTCCTCCTGGAGCTCTCCGCGTCGCCCGGCCAGGTCTTCAGCCGCGAGCAGCTGCTGCGCAGCGTGTGGGACCACGACTTCCTCGGGGACTCCCGGATCGTGGACGCCGCCGTCGGCCGGCTGCGCGCGAAGATCGAGGACGTGGCGTCACGGCCGCGCTACGTGCAGACGGTCCGCGGCTTCGGCTACCGGTTCGGCCCGCTGTGAGGCGACCCGTCCGGCCCGCTGTGAGGCGACCCGTCCGGCCCGCGGCGAGGCGACCCGTCCGGCCCGCCGTGAGGCAGCCCGGCCGCCGCTCCGGAAAGCCGCGGGGCTCGCGCGTCCCGCGCGGCCTTCGCGCCCGCCTCGTCGTCACCTTCGTGCTCGTCGCCCTCATCGGCACCGGCACCGCCACCGCCCTCGCCTACCGCGACGCCCGCACGGCCGTCCTGAGCCGCACCCAGGAAGCCGCGCAGGAGGACCTCCGCACCCGCGTCGCCGCGCTCGCGCCCGACGTCGACGTGCCGCCCGACCCGCGCTCGCTCGCCGCCCTCGCGCGCTCGGTGTCCTCCGGGCTCACCGGCGCGCCCCTGGTCGTGGCCCGGTACGAGAACCTCAAGGCGGCGTCGGACGGATCGCCGGACGACCCCCGCGTCACGGCGGAGCTGCGGGCCGACGTCCGCGTCTCCGGTCGGATGAGCTTCCAGCGGGTCACGCGCGACGGCACGCCGTACCTGGTGGTCGGCACGCCCGTCACCTACGAGGGCGGCCGCCCCTCGCGCCTGGAGGTCTTCGCCGTCACGCCGCTGCGCGCCGAGGAGCGGGACATCGCCGCCCTGCTGACCTCGGTGCGCGACGGCCTTCTGCCCGTCCTCGTCCTCACCGCCGTGCTCGCGCTGCTCGCCGCCCGTACGGTGCTGCGCCCGGTGCGGGACCTGGGCCGGGCCACGCGCCGCCTCGCCGAGGGCGACCTCGGCACCCGTGTCGAACCCCGCGGCCGCGACGAACTCGCCGATCTGGCAAGGGACTTCAACACCACCGCCGACGCGCTCCAGACCACGGTCGCCGAACTGCGCGACCAGGAGGCGAAAGCGCGCGAGCAGGAGGCCAGGGCCCGGGAGCAGGAGGCGAAGGCCCGGCGGTTCGTCGCCGACGTGTCGCACGAGCTGCGCACCCCGCTCGCCGCCATGACCATGGTGGCGACCGTCCTCGACGAGGACGCCGACCGGCTCACACCCGACGCCGCGCACGCGGCCCGCACCGTCAGCGCCGAGACGGCGAAGCTGACCCGCCTGGTCGACGACCTGATGGAGATGTCCCGCTTCGACGCCGGGGTCGCCCGGCTGCACCTGACGGAGGCGGACCTGGCCGCCACCGTCCGCTCGTCCCTCGGCCTGCGCGCCTGGACCGACCGGGTGAGGACCGAACTCCCGGACTCCGCGCCCGCCTTGATCGACGTACGGAGGATCGACGTGACCCTGGCGAACCTCGTCGGGAACGCGCTGCGGCACGGCGCCCCGCCCGTGACCGTACGGCTCACCACCGGCGACGGCCTCGCCACGGTCACCGTCAGCGACCACGGGCCCGGACTCGCCCCGGACGTCGTCGCGCACGTCTTCGACCGCTTCTACAAGGCCGACGCGGCCCGCACCCGCTCCGAGGGCAGCGGCCTCGGCACGGCCATCGCCCTGGAGAACGCCCGCCTTCACGGCGGCACCGTCGAGGCCGCGAACCGCCCCGAAGGGCCGGGCGCGGTCTTCACCCTGCGCCTGCCCCTGCGTCCGGCGGCGGGCCCGGAAGGCGAGCCCCGGTGACCCCCGTACGCGTGGTCACGCTCGCCCTGACCCTCGCCCTCGCCGCCGCCCTCACGGCCTGCGGGGTGCGCCCCACCGGCGTGGTGACCGGCGCGGACCCGGCCACAGGACTCACCCGGGGGCTGCGGCTCTACTACGTGGACGGCACGGGCCTGCGCGGCGTCTCCCGCCCCGACTCGGGGCTCAGGGACCTCCCCGGCGTCATCAAGATGCTCGGCGAGGGGCCCAACAAGGCCGAGCGGGAGGCCGGTCTGACCAACCTCGTGGAGATCGGCGAGATCGACGTGACCGCGCGGGGCGACCGGGTCACCTACCGCTCGCCGGGCGCCTTCTTCGACTCCGACCGGGACCGGCTGCCCAACGGCCAGCTCGTCTGCACCCTGGCCCGCGCCCACTCGTACCTGTCGTCGAAGGACGAGGCCCGCCGCATCCGCCCCGACGACGTCCAGGTCACCCTCGACAACGGCGAGCGCCGCTTCGGCCCGTACCGCTGCTCGCAGTTCCTGGACGGCTAGCCCTTCCCGCCCTGCTGGTCCTGCCGGCCCTTCTGATCCTTCTGGTCCTTGCGGGCGAAGACGTACATCATGAACCGCGCGGGCCCCTTCGTACTGGACTTGGAGACCAGGTCGGTGCTCATGTACAGCCTGCCGTCGACGAAGTGCAGCTCCGACTCGACCGGGACGAGTCCGCTGGGCCCCTTGGTGGAGATGAGGAGCTTCCTCTCCTTCAGGGTCCGGCCGTCGAGCGCCACCACCTGGACGCCCAGCGCGTCCCGGTACGCGAGCACGTTCCCGCCGTCCATGCGGAACGGGAACGTCGGCCCCTGGCTGTCGGTGTTGCCGCGCGGCCCGGTCGTCCTGCCGGTGGCCAGGGAGAAGGCGACGATGTCGTTCGTGGACGAGATCCCGTCCTTGGCGTCGCGGCGCGCGGTCGGGGCGTACAGCCGGTCGTTGCCGACGACGAGGCCCCGGCAGTCGTTGACGACGCTGGTGTCGCCGCAGTCGTGCAGATACCTGCGCTCCGGCAGCGCGATCTTCGAGCGCAGCCTGCCGCGGCCGTCGAGGGCGAAGACGTCGCTCGCGCCCTGCCCGGTGATCTCGCCGGAGTCGAGGCCGACGACCACGGGGTCGGTGGAGATGACGTTGAGGTTCTTCACGCCCCCGGGCAGCTTGTGA
This sequence comes from Streptomyces spectabilis, assembly GCF_008704795.1. Classification (NCBI taxonomy): domain Bacteria; kingdom Bacillati; phylum Actinomycetota; class Actinomycetes; order Kitasatosporales; family Streptomycetaceae; genus Streptomyces; species Streptomyces spectabilis. The sequence continues at coordinate 5,141,929 of NZ_CP023690.1, forward strand.
CTCCAGCGCGGCTTCCCGGACGTGGGGTCGATGTCCTGCACCGTGTACTTCTCCGCGCCGTATTCGCCGCAGGTGCGGATCGCGACGAGGCGCGCGCCGCCGCCGTACCCGACGTCGCGGCAGGTGTCGCCGGACCGGGGCTTCCACCGCACCTCGCCGGTGCGCAGGTCGAACGCGGCCCCGCCGTACAGACCGCCGACGGCGGCCGTCCGCCCGCTGATCGCGACCTGGTTGAAGGCGGTCCGCTCCGTCTGGTAGCCGGTACGGACGGACTTCGTCCACAGCTTCTCGCCGGTCGCGACCTTGAAGGCCATGACCTGGGTGCAGGTCGCGCGGAACCCCTTCTTGTCGTGCGCGGCGGGCGCGAACACCACCACGGCGATCCCGCCCGCGCCGACCTCCGGCGAACCGCCGCAGGACTGGCCGGGCTTGGGCAGCGTCCACCGCGTCTTGCCCGTGGCCGCGTCGAGCCCCGTTATCTTCGCGACGGACGACTTCACGTACACCTCGTCCGTGAGCCAGGAGCCCTTCACCGGCCAGGTGCTCTCCTTCTCGGGCAGCTTCGGCACCGGTGCCCCGCCGTGGAAGGTCGCCCTCGGATCGGCGGGCACGGCCTCCTTCGGCCGCGCGTACGCGGGCCCCGGCTTCTTGGAGCCGCCCTTGCCCCCGCCGTCGTCGGAGCCGCCGCCGTCGCGGGCGGCGACGTACCAGGCCCCGCCCCCGGCGACGAGGGCGAGCGCGGCCACCGACGCGATCACGACGGCCGTGCGGCGGCGGGCCTTCGGCGGGGGCGGGGAAGGGGGCGCGGGCGGCCCGAAGCCTCCCGGAGGCGGCGGCACCGGCGGCCCGAACCCGGCCTGCGGCGGCCCGAATCCGCTCCCGGGCGGGCCCGCGAGCGGGGGCGGCGGTCCGAACTGCCCCTGGGGCTCGGACGGTCCGGGCGGCGGCTGCGTCATCGTCTCTCCAAAGTCGGTGCCCTGCGGGGTGCTCGGTCGGCGCCCGGTCGCGCCGCGGCGGCCGTCACCGGCCGAACGACACCAGCCGCCCCTGCTCCTTCTTGCCGCCGAGCGCCTTGGGTTCGAGCCGCGACGGCGCCACGAAGATCCGCCCACCGCTGTACAGCGTCTCCCCCGCGAACATCTCGGCCTCCCACTTCTGGGCGGGCGTGGAGTGCCGGAGCAGCACCTCCGGCGCCCCGCCCCCGGCCGGGAACCGCACGGTGCGGCCGGTCTTGCCGTGCTGCGCGCGCACGTACACGACCACGCCCGAGCGCCTGCCGTCCCCGGTCTGCCGCACGGGGATGAGCTGCCGCCCGCGCACGGTGGCGGTCCAGCGCCGCTCGCCCGTCGCGAGGTCGAAGGCGACGACCCTGTTGGGCCCGAGGACGCCGTCCTTCGGCTCGGTCGGCAGATACAGGGAGTCGCCGCCGACGGCGCCTCCCGGGCAGTTCTGCACGCCTTCCCCGGCGTCCCCGGCCCCGTCGCACATCTCGTACGCGTACGGTCCCTTGTCGAGTGGGATCCAGGCGCGCTCGCGGCCCTTGCCGTCCACGGAGACGATGCCCCACTTGTCGTAGTCGTCCTTGTTGCGGACGGCGAGGACGAGGGGGTCGACGGAGTACACCTTGTCGACGCTCCAGCCGGCCCTGGTGCGGTACCGCCAGCGGACGTCGCCGGTCCTGGGGTCGACGTTCTTCACCAGGCCGTGGGCCTTGGGCGCCCCGGCCGCACAGCCCTCGACGTACAGGAGCCGGGCGCCGCCCGCGACGTCGCGCAGGAAGCAGGCGCCCACGCGCTCGCGCCGGGAGGAGAACAGCCGCTTGCCGTCGCTCACGCGGTACCCGTGGGCGATGTCGCCCTGGCCGACGGTGACGGTGCCGCCGGTCATGGCGAGGTGCACGGTGCTCGTGCTGTCCGAGAGGTCGTGCTCCTTCAGCTCGCGGTGCCAGCCCTTCTCGCCGGTCCGCAGGTCGATCTGCTGGAGCTGGTTGCACTTGCCGGAGCCGGAGGTGGTGCCGTTGCCGTACGCGACGACGACGTGCCCGCCGGGCGCGGTGTCGACGGGGGTGTCGCAGACCCTGTCGGGCAGCCGCAGGGTCCAGGCCTTCTCGCCGTCCCGCGCGCGGTACGCGGTGACCGTGTCGTAGAGGGCCTGCACGACGAGCTGGTCGGCCCTGCCGGGCCCGCCGCCGTCCACGGTCCACAGATCGCCCAGCATGGCGCCCTTGCCGGGCAGCTTGACGCCGTTCAGGTCGAGCCAGCCCTTGGACTCGCCTTGCTTGCGCCCGGCGTTGACGTCCACGCGCCGCACCGGCGCGTCGGGGCCGCCGGGCGCGTCCGTCCGCTCCCCCGAGCCGGACGGCTCGCCCGACGGTCCCGTGTCGCGGGCGAGCGGGGCCCGGAAACCACCGGACCGCCTACCGTCGTCCTCCTTCAGGAGGGCGTACGCGCCCGCGCCCACGCCCGCGGCCGCGATCACCGCACCCGCGACGACCCAGGCCACCGCGCCCTTCCGCCTCTTCGGGGCGGGGACGGGCTGGACGTACGGATTGCCGGGAACGGGCTCGTGCGGCCGCTGGGGTGGAGGACCTGCCATGACAGGAGTGTGGCCCAGCAAGCGAGTTGGTGGAGAGAGTTTCTAGAAATTGCCTCTAAATTCTTGGTGCGGCGAAGGCTTTCCGCGGCGCTCCGTGACACCGGTTCTGCTCTACGCTGGAACGCATGGCTGCGGACGAGGTGACACCAGGCGGACGCGCCCGTTCCGGGGCTCGGGGGAAGCCGGGGCGGTGCCGTGTCCCCTAAGCAGCAGCGTGGCGAGGCCACCGTCGACCTGCTCCTCGACACCGCCCTGCGGGTGTACGCGCACGCGGGTGCGCAGGGCTTCACGGTCAACGCGGTCACGGCGGCGAGCGGCGTGAGCTTCGGCAGCCTCTACCACCACTTCGGCAGTTTCGACGGCCTGGCCGCCGCGCTCTATCTGCGCTGCGTGGACCAGCTCTGCGACCCGGTGGTGGCCGCCGTCACCCGCTGCCGCACGGCCCGCACCGGCATCCGCGCCCTGGTGCGGGCCTATCTGGACTTCACCCGCGACCACCGGGACGTGGCGCTCTTCCTGCACGGCTCCGCGTACTCCAGCTATCTGGCGGCCCACGCGAAGCGGGTGATGGCGGCGAAGGACGCCAAGTTCGCGCCCATCGCCGCCTGGCTGCACCCGCGCATCGTCTCCGGCGAGGTGGCCGCGCTGCCCGCGCCCCTGATCGAGGTCCTGGTCATGGGCCCGGTGGCGGAGACGGCCCACCGCTGGCTCTCCAGCACCTACGAGGTGGACCTGGAGGAGGCGGCCCGGGTCCTGCCGGACCGCATCTGGCGCTCGTTGCAGGCGGATTAGCGTTCCGCTCGATGTGCCGCCCCATGCCGTCGGGCGCCTGCGGGTCCGTCGTGGCTGGTCGCGCCCGCGCGGCGGAGCCGCATATCAGCACAGCCCCGCGCCCCTTCGGGCGCGTGCCGCTTCAGGTTGGGCGGGGCACGTATGCCAGGCCGTGGGCGCCGGGCTCGCCGCTTCGGGCGATGTCGAGGCGGGCCAGGCTCCGCAGTATCTCCAGGTCGATGACGTCGACGGTGGAGGAGACGACGCCGGAGACATAGGCGAGCCCCCCGTCGGGCGACGAGGTGATCGTCAGCGGGAAGCGCCCCACCTCGACCTCGCCGATGGCCTCGCGGGTGTCGGCGGAGTACACCAGGAGCCGTCCGGGCGCCTGGCGTCCGAGCCGCGATCCGGGGTCGGTCTCCATCCGCAGCTCGCCCGCGAGCAGCAGGCCCGTCGACGTCAGGTGCACCGGGAAGACGGTGTTCTCCGTGGGCAGGACCTCGGTGACGGACGCCGTCGCGGCGTCGACGACCCGGATGCCGGGCACGGGCGCGGCCCCGACGGACCCGTCGGCGGCCCGCGGCGGGGAGAAGGACCCGTACGGGGCCGCGACGAAGGCGTGCGTGCCGTCGGCGGAGACGGCGAGCCCCTCGCTGCCCGGCACCTCGACCTTCGCGGTGAGGACGCCCCGTTCGAGGTCGACGACCGACACGAACGGCGCCTCCTTGTTGGTGGCGTACCCGATGGTGCCCGCCGGGTCGATGGCGAACCAGTGCGGCCCCGGTGCGTCCGTGTCGATCCGGCCCAGCGGCTTGCGGGACTCGGTGTCGATCACCACGACGCCGCCGGGCCGGTCGCCGGACCCCTCCACGCTGACGTAGAGACGGCCGCGCGCGGCGTCCAACGCGAGGCCGTGCGGCCCGTGTTCGGGCGCGATGTCGACGACGTCGACGACGCGGCGGGCGTCGGGGTCGATGACGGTCAGTTCCGTACGGCGGCCCGCGTTGTCGTGGTAGTAGCCGGAGGAGTACGTCGACGCGCACCACAGCAGTCGCCGGGTCGGGTCGAAGCACAACTCGTGGGGCTCGGCGAGGACGTCCACCGCGCCGAGGTGCCGGTCGGTGGCGGCGTCGAAGAAGGAGACGGTCGGGCCGCTCTGGCTGACGACGGCCAGCACGTCGCCCTCGCGACCGGCACGGGCGGACTGACGGTCGGGCTGCTGCATGAAGGCTCCTGAGGAAGACGGCGCGGGGTGTCGCCCGCCCTGTCGCGGACGCCCCCTGGGATGTCTCCACCCTCGCCACCGGAGGATTCCGCGGCAATGCAAGGATCGGCACCCAATAGTTGCCGCCAACGCAAAACCGCCGCTCAGGAGGGCCAGTTCATGGATCTCAATCTGCTGCGAGCCCTGGACGCCCTGCTCCAGGAGAACAGCGTGACGCGCGCCGCGGAGCGGCTCGGCACGTCCCCCGCGGCGGCCAGCCGCACCCTCGCCCGGCTCCGCCGCGCCGTCGGCGATCCCCTCCTGGTCCGCGCGGGCCAGGGCATGGTGCCCACGCCGCGGGCCCTGGAACTGCGCGAGCAGGTCGGCGCGTTGCTGCGCGGCTGCGACGACGTGCTGCGCCCCGGGGCGGGCTTCGCCGCCCGGCACCTCCAGCGGACCTTCACCGTGCAGGCCATCGACCTGCTCCAGGCGGGTCTCGCCGGGCCCCTGGCCGAGCGCGTCCGGACCGAAGCCCCGGGCGTGGACGTGGTGTTCCTGCCGGAGTCGGGGGAGGGCGGGCCCGCGCTGCGCCAGGGCTTCCTGGACGTCGAACTGGGCGTCCTCGCGCATCTGGACCCCGAGACCCGCACCCGGCAGCTCGCCCGCCTCACCCTGGTCGGCGTCGCCCGCGCCGGGCACCCGCTGTTCGACGGGCCGGTGGACGCCCGCCGCTTCGCCGAGCCCTGCCACATCGGCATCTCCCGGCTCGGCAAGCGCCTCGGCCCCATCGACGCGGAGCTGGCGAAGCTGGGCCTGCGCCGCCGGGTCGCGGTCGTCGTGCCCAGCCACACCAGCGCGCTGCTGCTCGCCCGCGACAGCGACCTCGTCGCCCTCACCCTGCCCGGCTGGCTCCCCGGCGCGACCGAGGCCCTGGGCCTGCGGACCTTCCCGGTGCCGCTGCCGCTGCCGCCGATCGACCTGGGCATGGCCTGGCACCCGCGCAACGACGCCGACCCGGGCCACCGCTGGTTCCGCGACCACCTGGCGGCGGCGGTCCTCGCCCCGCAGGCGGCCGCGCGCCCCGGCCCTACGGGACCGGGGTGACCCGGGGAGCGCCCTGCCCGGACCGCGCGGACGGGACGCCGTCCGGCACCGCCCCCGCCACCTCCACCAGGCGCTCCCGCAGCCGCTCCACCACGAGCCGCATGTTCTTGTACGCCGCGTCGGTGTCCGGGTAGCGGCAGGCGAACTGGAGCCCCTCGTGGAGCCGGGTGATCCACGCGCACACCTGGTCGCCGTACGACACCCGGATCAGGCCGTACGCCTTCAGCTCCTGCCACCGCTCCGCGCCCGGGGTCGCCCGCGTGTCGACGTAACTGACGATCGAGTAGAGGTCGGGGGACGTGGGCCGGAAGTCGGCGCCGAGGAGCGGGAGCACCCGGGCGATCGGCATCCGGGACAGCGGCCTGGCCTCGCGCAGGGCGGCGCGGACCATCCGCAGCGCGTCGTCGAAGTCCACCGCGTCGGCGATGGGCACCTCGATCGGCGCCCCGCCCACGTACCAGCCCACCGATTCGGCCCACTGCGAGCGCACCCGGGTGTGGAACGGCACGACGGTGCGGTACACCCGCAGACCGCTGATCTCCCGGGCGATGAGCGCGACCGACGCGAGGACGCCGACGAGACTGCCGCCGTAGGGGCGGCAGTACGCCTCGAAGGCGGCGGCCTCCGCGTCGCCCACGAGCATCTCGTGCAGCAGCCGCTGCTCGGGCAGCGGGCCCTCGGGGTCGAGGCCGAGGTCGACGGGGAAGTTCGGCAGCTTGCCGTCGCACCGGCCGATGAACTCCCGCCAGCGGGCCACGACGGCGTGGGTGTGGTCGATCCGGTCGGCGTCGGTGCGCTCGCTCGCGCAGAAGTCGACGTAGCTGGCGACCGGCGGGGCGGCCACGGCGGTGCCCCCGAGCCCGGCGGCGTACAGCTCGTGGATCTCGGCGGTGATGCGGTGGACCGAGTACGCGTCGACGTTGCTGTGGTCGAACGCCATGCACACGGTCGCCCCGTCGTCCCGGACGATGGCGGTGAAGATGAAGTTCGGCCAGGTCAACGCGTCCGCCGCGGTGTCGAAGCGGTCCTGGAGATAGCGGATCAGGGTGGCCGCGTCGGTGAAGGTGCCGCCCTCCGCGCGCTGCAGCGCGACGTCGTCGGCGGCGAGCGTGAAGCGCCGCATCTCGTCGCCCGCCCAGCGGAAGCCGCTGCGCAGCGTCTCGTGCCGCAGCGTCCAGACGCGCAGCGCGCCCTGGAGGACGTCGAGGTCGACGCGGCCCGGCAGGTCGAAGACGGTGCCGAGCCAGGTCGGCACGAACAGGCCGTCGCGGCGCACCGTGCGCGAGGTGCGGATGTGGGACTCCTGCACGTACGCGGGCGGCCTGACGTCGTCGGGCAGGGCCCGCGCGGCCCCCACCGCGGCCGGGTGCAGCGTCCACTCCACGAGCCGTCCGGGACGGATCTCGCAACGCTGAAGGTCGGTCATGCGCACGGGACTCTCCGCTCACCTGCCCTCGGGAGGCCGACGCCGGGCAGCACTGTCGGTCCATGCCTCCATGCCGCTCGGGCACCGCTCACACCGCACTGAGGGGATCAACGAGCGTAGGGGCAAAAGGGCCCGGGGCGAGCGGCCGGCGGGGGTTTCAGGCCCCGGTCGGCTCAAAACCGATCCGGCAGGGCCCGTCCGTCGGCGTCCGCACCTTGGCCACCACGGCGTCGCACAGGTCACCGAAGGCGGCGAGCTGCTCGGGCGTCATCGCGTCGACGAACCACTCGCGCACGTGCGCGACATGGCGCGGGGCCGCCGCCTCTATCGCCGCCCGGCCGGTGTCGGTCAGGACGACGTCGGCGTACCTGCTGTCCTCCGCCGACGCCTCACGACGCAGCAGGCCACGCCGCTCCATGCGGCTCAGATGGTGCGAGAGGCGGCTCTTCTCCCAGCCGGTCTCCCTGCCGAGGGCGGTGGCCCGGGCGCGCCCGCGCGGCGCTTCGGAGAGCGCGACCAGGATCTGGTAGTCGGGGGACGACAGGCCGCCCTCGTCCTGGAGGTGCGCGTTCAGGCGCGTGAGCAGAGCCGTGTGCATGGAGACGAAGCTCCGCCACGCGCGCTGTTGTTCGTCGCTCAGCCACCCGGAATCGCCCATGGCGCGATTCTACGCGTTCAGGTTGACGTATCAACCTATCGGGCCTAGCTTCGGGTTGACGTATCAACCGGTGGTCGAAGCGCCGAACGAGGGGCAGTCGCATGACGAGCACACGGACGCGGGACGCATCCCCCGACGGTTCCCTCGGCGGAAAGGTCGCCCTGGTGACCGGCGGGAGCCGGGGCATCGGCGCGGCCATCGCGCGCCGCCTCGCCCGCGAGGGCGCGGCCGTGGCGATCACCTACCACTCGTCGCCCGGCCGCGCGGACGGCGTCGTCGCGGACATCGAGTCCGAGGGCGGCAGGGCGGTGGCGATCGCCGCGGACTCGGGCGACGCGGAGGCGGTCCGCGCGGCGGTCACCGGCACGGTCGCCGCCTTCGGCCGCCTGGACATCCTGGTGAACAACGCGGGCGTCGGCACGATGGGCCCGCTCGGCGAGCTCACCGTCGACGACTTCGACCGGGACGTCGCGGTGAACGTGCGCGCGGTGTGGGTGGCCTCGCAGGAAGCCCTGCGGCACCTGGGCGACGGCGGCCGGATCATCTCGATCGGTAGCGTCTTCGCCGACCGCATGCCGTTCCCGAACGGCACGACGTACGCCCTGACCAAGGCGGCCGTCGCCGGATTCACCCGCGCGCTCGCCCGGGAGCTGGGCCCGAGGGCGATCACGGTCAACAACGTCCAGCCCGGCCCGGTGGCGACCGACACCAACCCGCCCGAGGGCCCCGTCGCCGACGTCATGACCGGCCTGACCCCGGCCGCCCGCTACGCGACCCCGGACGAACTGACCGGCCTGATCGTCTACTTGGCGGGCCCCGAGGCGGCGTACGTGACGGGCGCGACGATCAACATCGACGGCGGCTTCACGACCTGAGCGCGGCCGGTGCCCGGGCGTGCGCGGCGGCTCGTCTCAACTCGTCCACGGGGCGAGCCGGTCCGCGACAGTAGGTCCTGGCCGGCGATCCGGTCGGCCGCCCGAGCGCACCGAGACAGGAGCCCCGTCATGCCCCGACGCCCCCTGAGCCGTCGTGAGCGGCTGACCCTGCTGGGATTCGTCCTCAGCGGACTCGTGTCCGCCCTCGTCGGAGCGGCCGCCGACGAGACCTTCCGGGCGCTGGTGTCCTGAGCGGCTCCCCTCGGACGCCCTGTCCGCCCGGACGCCCCGTGCCCCGTGCCCTGTCCGCGGCCGAATCCGTGACTCTCCCGGCGGCCGCGCCTCCCACACGCAAGGATGCTTCGATGACCGGTCGCAAGAGTGGTGCGCGGCAAGGGAGCCAGCGACGGATTCCGCAGCCGCTGGGCGTGACTCCCGCGCCGCTGCGGGACTTGAAGGAGTACGTCTACCAGCTCTACGTGGACGCCGGCGCGCCCGCGACACAGCGCATGGCGGAGGAGATCGGGCAGGACGACGCCCTTCCTGGCAGCCCGTCGAAGGCCACCATCCACCGGATCATCGGCTCCACGGAACTCCCGACGGGCCAGGAGGACGTCGTCTCCGTCGCCCTCCTCCTCGCCCGGTGGGCGGGCCGGGAGGAGGGCCGGGCGGGGACGCTGGTCCGCCGGATGTGGTTCGCCGCCCAGCTCGCCCAGCCCCTCGGCAGCCCCGTCGTCGACCTCGACCCCTTCGCCCTCGAGGTGCACCGGGCGATCAGCGTGCCCGGGGAGCGGGCGCTGCCGCGCCTTCCCGCGTACGTGCCGAGGGACCACGACGCGGCGCTCGGCGACCTCGTGGACCGGGCGACCGGCGGCGAGAGCCTCATGGTCACGCTGGTCGGCGAGTCCTCGACCGGGAAGACCCGCGCCTGCTGGGAGGTGCTGCGCCGCCTTCCGCAGGGGTGGCGGGTGTGGCACCCCTTCGACCCGACGCGCCCGGACGCCGCGCTCGTGCACCTCGCGGAGGTCGGCGCGCAGACGGTGATCTGGCTCAACGAGATCCAGCACTACCTCCTCGCCCCCGACGCGAAGACCGCCGAGGGCATCGCCGCGGGCCTGCGCTCGCTCCTGACCGACCGGCGGCGCGGCCCGGTCCTCGTCCTCGCCACCATCTGGCCCCGGTTCTGGGAGACCTTGACGCTGCCCTCGGCCACCGGCGCCGACGACCGCTTCGAGCAGCAGCGCAAGCTCCTCACCGGGCTCGGCCGGTGCGTGGTGGTGCCCAAGGCGTTCACCGAGCACGACCTGCGCCAGGCGCGGCAGCGGGCACGCGACGACCCGCGCCTCGCCAGCGCCCTGGCCGGGGCGACCGACGGGGAGATCACCCAGTTCCTCGCCGGTGTCCCGGAGCTCATGCGCCGCTATCTGTGCGCGCCCCCCGCGCAGAAGGCGCTGATCCACGCCGCCATGGACTACCGCAGGCTGGGGCACGGCCCCGTGCTCCCGCACGAGCTGCTCGCCGAGGCCGCCGAGGGCTATCTGCGCGACCAGGAGCGGGGCCTGCGCGGCAGCCGCTGGTTGGAGGAGGCCCTGGCGCACTGCGCCATGCCGTGCCACGGCGTGCCGGGACCGCTGACGCCCGTGGCGGCCCGCAGCGGCGCGCTCACCGCCCGGGCCTACCGGCTCGCGGACTACCTGGAGCAGTACGGCCGCGTCGACCGCCGCCTCATGAGCCCCCCGGCCGCCTTCTGGCGCGCGGCGGTCCGCCGCTGCCCGCACACCGACGACAGCGTCGCCCTCGCGCGCGCCGCACAGCGCAGGGGCCGCCTCCAGATCGCCGCGTCCCTCTACGGCCGGGCCCTGCAGGCCGGGAACACCGACGTGCGGCCCGAGTTGGGCCGCCTCGCCGAGGGCGTCGGCGACCTCGACCGGGCGAAGGACTTCTACGAGGCCGCGTGGGAGGACGACCACCGGGCGCACTGGGAACTCGTCCGGCTGCGCCAGCTCAAGGGCGAACCCGGCCGGGCGGAGGAGCTGGCCCACGAGGCCGCCAACCAGGGCGACAGCTCCTGTCTGACCCGGCTCGTCCGGCTCCGCCAGGAGGCCGGGGACGAGGAGGGCGCCCAGCGCCTGACGCGGAACGCCGCCGCCAGCGGAAAGATCCGGACGTACGCGGGGCTCGCCCGCTCCAGGGAGGAGGCGGGGGACCGGCGGGGCGCCGAGGAACTCGCCTTCCTCGCCCTGACCCGGACCGGCAGCACGTACGCGCTCTCCGACCTGGTGGGCCTGCGCGAGAAGGCGGGCGAAGGGGCGGCGGCGGAGCGCCTGGTCCGCGCGGCCGCCGCCGGGGGCAAGGTGCGCCCGGCCTTCCGCCTCGCCGGGCTGCGGCGCCAGGCCGGGGACCGCGAGGGCGCGGCCCGCGCCCTCGACCTCGCCGCGGACGCGGGCAGCATCTTCGCCCTGACGGAGCTGGCCCGCCTCAAGCGGCGGTGGGGCGACAGCGACGGGGCCGAGCGGTTCCTGGGCACCGCCGTGCGCCAGGGCAGCGTGTACGCCCTGACCGAGCTGGCCCGCCTGCGCGAGAAGGCCGGGGACCGGGAGGCCGCGGTGCGCCTCTACCGCAGCGCGGCCTCGGCCGGCAGCTCGGACGCGCTCGCCCACCTCGCCCTGCTCAAGGAGGAGGAGGGCGCGGGCGCGGAGGCCGAGAGCATGGCGTGCGGCGCGGCGGGCGGCGGCAGCACCTTCGCGCTCCTCGAACTGTCCTGGCTGCGCGAGAAGAACAGCGACTCCGAAGGCGCCGAACGCCTGGCCCACACCGCCAACCGCGCGGGCAACTCCGGTGCGTTGGTCCTCCTCGCCCGGCTGCGCGAGAAGTCCGGCGACAAGGCCGGAGCCGAGGCCCTCGTCCTGCGCGCCGCGCGGGCCGGGGACGCCCAGGTGCTCAACGAGTTCGTGCTGCGCCGGGAGAAGAGCGGCGACAGCGAGGGCGCCGAACGCCTGGCCGCGGCCGGCGGCGGCCGCGTCCTGCTGCAACTGGCCCGCCTGTGGGAGTCGGACGGCCGCAAGTCCGAGGCGGAGCGCCTCTACCAGCGCGCCGCCGACCTGGGCCGCACCCGGGCCCTCGGCGAGCTGGCCCGCCTCAAACAGCAGTCCGGCGACCACGAGGCCGCCGAACACCACGCCCGCGCCGCCGCCCGCGCGGGGCACGTCGAGGCCCTCTCCGACCTGGCGGAGCTCTGCGCCCACCGCGGCTCACCGGCCGAGGCCGACCGCCTCTACCGCCTGGCGGTCGACGCGGGCCACGACGCGTCCCTCCCCACCTGGTCGGCCCTCCGCGCCCGCACCACCCCGCGCTGGCGCGACCTCCCGCGCTACGGCCTCACGGCAGAGGGAGAGCTGTCGGGTCCGTGGTGCTTCGCTCCGCGGCGGGGGCACGGGTGACGCGGTCAGCTCGGGCCGGGGCCGGAACGGTGGTCGGACGCGGCGTCCGCGGCACGGCGGTACTCGGCGTTGATGCGCTGAGCGTCCTCAAGCTGGTCCTCGAGGATGACGATGCGGCACGCGGCCTCGATCGGGGTCCCTTGGTCGACGAGCTCGCGGGCGCGGGCGGCGATGCGCAGTTGGTAGCGCGAGTACCGGCGATGTCCGCCCTCCGAGCGCAGCGGAGTGATCAGACGGGCCTCACCGATGGCTCGCAGGAAGCCAGGGGTGGTGCCGAGCATTTCGGCGGCCCTGCCCATCGTGTACGCGGGGTAGTCGTCGTCGTCCAGACGGCCACTGAGTGGATTATCTGCTGCCATGTCACCTCGTTGTGCAACGCGTCGAGGGGCCCCGCTGCCGTACGGCACCAGGGCCCCGAGGGGAATTCAACACCATCCGTCGGCCCTCGAGCGGTGCCGACCTTCTGTTTGCGGTCATACGACAGCGAGGGCCCTGCCGACGCGCGTCGGCAGGGCCCTCGCCGGGCCTCTCGTGGCGGGCTCTCCGCCGGTCTCACACCTTCTCGGGGGTGCCCCCGAGCAGCGCCGCCGCGCTCTCGAACGGGGTGGGGGCGCTCGCCGGGGCGGTCCCGGGGTGCTCGTCGCAGCTGAAGCCGAGGCGGGTCATGGCCCGGACGACCTCGCCGCTGGTGAAGTCGCGGGGGTCCTGCCGGGTGATGATCCGGCCCACCTGCTTGACCGGGTAGCGGCGGCGGCCGATGGTCACGGACGCACCCGTGACGACCTCGGGCATGATGCCCTTCATCGAGGCCAGCACCCCGTTCTTGGTCAGCTCGAACGGGTAGCGGGCGATGACACAGCGCATGATGCCTCACAGGGAAGAAGTAGGACGGGGACGGGCTGACCGGGCGGGGAGAGTCAGCCGGCGAGCGTGCGGATGCCCGTAGTCCGGTCGTACTCGCCGACGGCGGTGGACCGGGGGCCGGGCAGGAGGCACGGTCCGGTGACCACGTCCCGCAGCCGGAGCCGGTCCGTGTAGGCGGGGCTGCCGCGGAGAACGGCAAGCCCTGCCAGGGTGACCAGGCCCGTGCTCTGCTCGTCCCCGTCGCAGAGGACGAGGTGATCGACACGGGCACCGGCCATGAGGGACAGGGCCACCTCGACCGTCATGTCGTCACAGACCCGCGGTCCGACCGCGTCCCTTCCGCCGACGACGGCCTCAGGGGCGGGGGCCACTCCACGGTGCTGCGTCCGAACAGGCGTCATAGGTGCCTCCTGGAGAGGGGTGGGTTTCTTGCGGGGCAAGGGGCGGGCCGGTGGCCCGGCGGCTCTAGGCGGCCCTGGAGCGCGCCGCTTCGCCGAAGGGCCGCTCCTGTCCGGCCGGGCCTCGTCGCCCCCGGCGGCTCCGGGACCGTTCCACGTCCGGCGCGGTGATGACGACCGGGACACCGGAAGGGGCCTGGGCGCCGGTGATGCGGCTCAGCTCCTCCTCGCCCGATCGCACCCGGGCGACCTGGGGGGTGATGCCCGCCGAGGCCATCAGCCGGCGCACCGCGCGGCGCTGGCCGGGAGTCACCAGGGTGACGACGCTGCCGGACTCGCCCGCGCGGGCCGTGCGACCGCCGCGGTGCAGGTAGTCCTTGTGGTCACCGGGCGGATCCACGTTGACGACCAGGTCGAGATGGTCGACGTGGATCCCGCGCGCCGCGACGTTGGTCGCCACCAGGACGGTCACGTGCCCGCTCTTGAACCGGGCCAGGGTCCGCGTGCGCTGCGGCTGGGACTTGCCGCCGTGCAGGGCCGCGGCACGGACACCGTTGCTCAGCAGGTGCCTGGTCAGCCGGTCGGCCGCGTGCTTGGTGTCCAGGAACATGATCACGCGGCCGTCCCGCGCGGCGATCTCGGTGGTCGTCCGCTGCTTGTCCGCGTCGTGTACGTGGAGGACGTGGTGCTCCATCGTGGTGACCGCGCCCGCCGACGGGTCGACGGAGTGGACCACCGGGTCCACCAGATAGCGGCGGACCAGCAGGTCGACGTCGCGGTCCAGAGTGGCCGAGAAGAGCATCCGCTGCCCGTCCGGACGCACCCGGTCGAGCAGGGCGGTGACCTGCGGTACGAAGCCCATGTCGGCCATCTGGTCGGCCTCGTCGAGGACCGTGATGCCGACGTCGTCCAGCCGGCATGCGCCGCGGTCGACGAGGTCCTTGAGCCGCCCCGGCGTCGCGACGACGACCTCGACCCCGGCGCGCAGCGCACCGGTCTGCCTGTTGAGGGACATCCCGCCGACGACGGTGGCGAGCCGCAGGCTCACGGCACGGGCGTACGGAGCGAGCGCGTCGGTGACCTGCTGCGCGAGTTCGCGGGTGGGGACGAGGACGAGGGCGAGCGGCTGCCGCGGCTCGGCACGCCGTCCTGCCGTACGGGCCAGGGTGGCGAGGCCGAAGGCGAGGGTCTTGCCCGAGCCGGTGCGGCCACGGCCGAGCACGTCACGGCCGGCCAGGGTGTTCGGCAGGGTCGCCGCCTGGATCGGGAACGGCACGGTCACACCTTCACGGCCGAGCTCGGCCAACAGCCGCGCGGGCAGGGCGAGATCGGCGAACGCCTCGACGGCGGGCAGCGCGGGCGTGCCCGTCCCCGGCGATACCGGATCGCAGGACCGGGAATTGCGCGGAATGCCGGAGCGGTCAGGGCTGCGTGTGGTGCGCCTGCGATTCAAGCGGAACCTTCCTCGATACGGCGATACGGCGATACGGCGATACGGCGCGTAACAAGGAATTCCCGCAGCGGAGGACAGCGCAGAGAATCGCGAGAACGAGCCGAAGTGATGGGGAAGCGACGGGGAACCGTGCCCTGAAACGCAGCGAGCTGGGGCCCGCACCCCAAGGTGCGGGCCCCAGCTGCGAAGTATGCGCGTCGCTACCGGTGTCAGGCGGGGACGATGTTCTCGGCCGTCGGGCCCTTCTGGCCCTGCGCGATGTCGAACGACACCTTCTGGCCTTCCTGCAGCTCGCGGAAGCCCTGGGTGGCGATGTTCGAGTAGTGGGCGAAGACGTCGGGGCCGCCACCCTCCTGCTCGATGAAGCCGAAGCCCTTTTCCGCGTTGAACCACTTCACGGTGCCATTAGACATATCAATTCTCCTTCGGAGGCGGTTTCAGGAATTCACTGTCAGAATTCCGTGTCGCCGTGATGATTACCTCGTCGGGAAATGATCCTGCTGGCAACCACACTTGCAACTGCTTTCGACAGTAGCACGGTGCGCCCCGCCGTGTGCGGCCAATAATTCAAAATCCGCCCGACAGTCGCGAAATACTCGCAAGGCCCCCCGCCTATTTCTCATTTCGCGGCCACAGATTTGCTCCCCACCGGCCACAGCCTTCCTGCCACACACACCGCCGCAACCCCTGTGACCTCCCACGACGCATCCCGCCCCGCCCTCACGGCCAGCCACCCCCGCCCGGCCCCCGTCAGCCACGGCGCGACAACAAATTCACCCCGAAGCGCCGTCCCCGAGGGCGAAGCCCTGCCGACGCGGCCTCACTGACAGCCCTGCGCCGCGCACGGCAGGAAGCCCCTGTACCCGCCCGATGATGGGCGTACTACCTCTCGAAGAGAGGCACTGCTCGGGGCGGACGCTCCGCCGACGGCGCGGACGAAGGCGGGGCGCTCGGGCAGCAGACGCGCGGGCAGGGCGATGTTCGGCAGGCGAGAGGGATCAGCGTGGCTTCCCTCCTGCGCCCTTGAAGCAGGACCAGACGACCTTCCCGGCCGGGGTGCGGTCCTCCACCCCCCATCCGTCGGAGAGCGCGACCACCAGTGTCAGGCCCCGTCCGGAGGGTTCATCTGCGGACGGCGCACGCACGGTGGGCCGCCGACGACGGCTGTCTTGCACTTCCAGGCGTACGACGTCGTCATCGGAACGGAGCCTGACGAGAAACCCCTGTCCTGGATCGGTGCCGTGGACCACGGCATTAGTGGCGAGCTCGGACAGGCAGAGACGAATGTCCTCAGCGCGGGCGATCAGACCCCAGTTGTCCAACGCCTTGGCCACGAACTCCCGCGCCTCACGCACTGATTCAGGTCGCGCGGCGAAGAGCTGTTGTGTCGACGCGATCATCCCGTGCCCCCCTTTCGTCGACCCGAACGCGCGCCGGCTTCCGGACTTGCTCGGCTCTATGGCTTTCGGCTCCAGGTGGGAGAGGGGCGGGGCGATGAGACCGTAGGTGTCTGCAATACACGATGGGGCCGTTGACTGGGCGATGCTCCGTGAGGGGTTCCATGGTTTCGACCGTCCGGGCTCGGCGAAGTGGTAGCCACTTGAGCATTCCGGAGCGCCAACTCATGGGGAATCACCGGCCGTTCTACTTCCGCTCCACTTCCGTCCCGTCGATTGCACGTGTCTGCTTCGATGACCGGTGGAAGGGAGGGAAGCGTGGCGACCGTGCACCACTGGACCGGCCTGGAAGCCAGAGCCCTACGGCTTGCCCTGCGCATGAGTGTGCGGGGCTTCGCCCAGCGCCTCGGACTCGCGGTCGCGACCGTGTCGAAGTGGGAGAAGCTCCTGGCCGCCACGGAGCCCCGGCCCGATACCCAGGCCATCCTCGACACCGCGCTAGGCCGCGCAGACTCCTCCGTGCACCTGCGCTTCGAAACGATCCTGTCGGAGACCGGCGGTCGCGCGGGGTCGGCGGCCGGGTGCCGGGTGACGGCCGCCGGTCCCAGAGCCTGGGAGTACGAGTCCTGGACCGACGACCTGGACCGTACTTCCGTAGCCCTGTCCCGGCAGGACTTCACCTTCGCCGACAGCCTGCTGGCCAGGTGGCTGAACCGCTTCAGAGCCACCGAACTGGATGACAAGGGCCTATATCTCTACGCCCGCTCCACCGCACTCCTCGGAGATCTCAAGCGTGATCAGGGGTGCGTACTCGGACCGCTGTCCGCCCACCATGCGTACAGGGACGCGCGCTCGGTCTTCACCCATCTCGACATCCCCCGCCGCGTCGCCCAGCTCGACCTGTCCCTCGCGGTCGTCGCGGAGATGTCCGGCAAGCTGGACACAGCCGCTCACACCTACCAGAACCTCGCCGTAGACGAGCGGCTGTCCCGGCGGGACCGGACCAGAGCCAGGCTCTGGGTGGGAACCGCACTGAGCAAGGACGGGCACCACGACTACGCGACCCGTGTCATGCAGGCCGCGACCCGCGAGTTCGAGGACCTGTCCGAACCCGACGACTGGTCGGTGGCACACCAGAAACTCGCCCTTGCCCGTCGAGGCGCCGGTGATCTCACCCAGGCCCTCTACTTCATCGACATCGCCCGCCGCAGCGGGTGCACTGACTCACCGATGCAATGCGTACGCATGGACACCGCTCACGGCCACGTCCTGCTTTCCGACAGGGCGACCCGGGATGATGGGCTTCACGTCCTCGACCAGGCTGCTGGAACAGCCGCGCAGTACGGCCTCGTGCACCAACTGCGCAGTATCGAGAGCGTGAAGGCCAGCAGTGAGGGGCCGGGAGGGCTCCGGCAACGGTGATCAGGGAGACCAACGCGTGAGCGACAACCAGAAGGCCATCACCGAGGACCAGTGGCACCAGGCGAAGCTGGTCTGGGACCACCATCAGATGCACCACGAGGCTCGAGCGGCCGACGTGGCGATCGGCTTGGGCAGTCATGATCTCGGTGTGGCCACCCACGCAGCCGAGCTCTACCGCAGGGGGCTCTGCCCGCTCCTGGTCTTCACCGGCGGCAACAGTCCCACCACCCGGTCCCGCTTCCCGCGCGGCGAGGCCGTGCACTATCGCGAGCACGCCATCGACCTCGGCGTCCCCGCCTCCGCGATCCTGCTGGAGCCGAACGCCGCGAACACCGGGCAGAACATCACCCTCTCCCGCGACGTTCTTGCCGCCGTCGGCGTCACCCCGACCACCGCGCTGCTGGTCTCCAAGCCCTACATGGAACGACGATCGTTCGCGACCGCCCGCAAGCTGTGGCCCGAGGTCGAGATCGTGTGCGCTTCGGAGCCACTGGAATTCGACGACTACCTCAAGAGCATCGGCGACGAGAAGCTCGTGGTGGACATGCTCGTCGGCGACCTCCAGCGGGTGATCGAGTACCCGAGGCTCGGCTTCGCCATCGAGCAGGAGGTCCCGCAGGACGTGCATGCCGCGTACGAATCCCTCATCCGCGACGGCTTCACCAGCCGCCTCATCGCTCCCTGACCCCGCCCTCCCAGGAGACTGCGCGCCGCTCACCAGCCCGCCGCCCCGGGCGTGGCCGACGTGCACTGTGGGCGATGGCCACCCGAGGTCCGGCCGCCGTCGCGGCCCAGCTCCGGGCCCTCGCGCTCGGCTGGCGGGCACTCAAGGTCTGGCACGGAGCAGGCACACGCTGAACGACCAGCGCGGACAGCAGAAAGGCCCGGGTCGCTGACCTGGGCCTTCACCATGGATCGGGTGACGAGAATCGAACTCGCGCTCTCAGCTTGGGAAGCTGAGCTCTTTTGGGGCTGTTCGAGGGATGACCTGGGCGAACGGGCGCGTTCTGGTGCGGTGGTGGTGCAGGGCTGCGGCGACCAGGGGGTGATCAGCCGGACACGCGCCATTCATCGAGGCGGACCATCACCTGACAGTTGTGGTCCGCGTGCCAGATCACCTCACCTGCGACGGTGGCCCCCAAGGCAGGCAGCTCCATGCTGCTGGGCATGGCGGTGATTTCGGCGAGGCCGACTGCGTTCGGCACACCATCGAGGTGGAAGAAGACGCCGAACGGTTGTCGGCCGATGACTCGTCCGCTGACGTGAGATCCGAGGGGTAGCGCAGAGACTGTTGCTGGCCAGCACTGGGCTATGGCATCCGGATCTGGAGCCAAGGCGCGGTCCGGCCAACTGAACTCGGGCATGGACCAATCATGGTCAGAGCGACGAGCCTAGTCGACAGTTGGAGCGTTCCGACGCCGCCCGGACGGCGAGAACGGCTCTTCTCGCCGACATCCTCACGCCCCGGAGGACCTGAGATGAAGCCTCCCTCTCCCGCCGACCCAGTGGCCTGGAACGCGTATCTCGCCGAGGGGAACGCCACCCAGCCGCGCAAGCGCGTCGCGGCGGACGTGCTGATCCGGGACGCCGACGGCCGGGTGCTGCTGGTCAAGCCCACGTACAAGCCGGGCTGGGACCTGCCGGGCGGAATGGCCGAGGCCAACGAGCCCCCGCACCAGGCGGCTCTACGGGAGCTGCGGGAAGAACTGGGCCTGCACGTCGCCCCGCTCCGGCTTCTGGTGGTGGACTGGGTCCCGCCCCACGGCCCGTGGGACGACCAGCTGTGCTTCGTCTTCGACGGCGGCGTCCTGCCCCGTGACCGGGCGTCCGCACTCCGCCCGCACGACGAGGAACTGTCCGACACCGCCTTCGCCACCGTCAGCGACGCCCAGGAGCTCCTGCGACCGCGCCTCGGCACGCGCCTCGAAGCCGCGATACGGGCGCTCGCCACCGGGTGTCCCGAGTATCTGCACGACGGCTCCGCGTACCCGGAACACCGCTGACCGGACCGGCGCACCGACGCCCCGGAAAACAACAAACCCCAGGCCACTGACCTGGGGTTTCAGAAGAGCGGGTGACGAGAATCGAACTCGCGCTCTCAGCTTGGGAAGCTGATGTTCTACCATTAAACTACACCCGCGCGGTACACCGGTTGAACCGGTTTCGTACTGTCGCACACTGTACCCCATCCCAGGCCCCGGGCGCCGTGCCGCCCAGGGCCTGGCTGCGCTGCGTGGGCCCGGTGTGACTGCGGGCGAAGGGAGTTGGGGCGTACGGTGGGGGCCGCGCCGAGGCTTCCCCGTGGTTGATTCCGGGGGACGTGTGTGGGGGTCGTGAGGGGCTCCCGAGGGGTCGGAGTGCCGCCTGGAGTGGCGTCCCTTTCATCCCGTAATGTGGCTTTCGTCGTCCGCCAGTTACGGCTTTGGGGAAGGGACTCGTCGACTTGATGGAGCGCACCGTCGTCCGCTGTGCCGAAGGGCACGTGTTCAGCACCGCTTCGTTCCCGATGCAGCAGGCCGACCGGCTCGGGCCGGGACGCCTCATCCGCTGTCCGCGGTGTGCGCGGCTCCGCCATGCGGTGCCGGTGGAGTTCGAGAAGCGGTAGGAGCGAGGGGCGGGAGCGGGTGGTGCGGCCTGGTCGGTCGGCACGGGCCCGTGGCCGGTACCCGCCTACCACCGCTACCGCCAGTACGGCGACAGAGCGCGCGGGTGGCGCATTGCGCAAATTGCGGCCTTCCCGCGCGCTCTGCGTATCCTCGGTGCGTGCTTCTCTCAGACAAGGACATCCGGGCCGAGATCGACTCCGGGCGGGTACGGATCGATCCCTACGACGAATCCATGGTGCAGCCGTCGAGCATCGACGTGCGCCTCGACCGGTACTTCCGGGTGTTCGAGAACCACCGGTACCCGCACATCGATCCGTCCGTGGAGCAGGCGGATCTGACCCGGCTCGTGGAGCCCGAGGGGGACGAGCCGTTCATCCTCCACCCGGGGGAGTTCGTGCTCGCGTCGACGTACGAGGTCATCACGCTGCCCGACGACCTCGCCAGCAGGCTGGAGGGCAAGTCGAGCCTCGGCCGGCTCGGGCTCGTCACGCACTCCACCGCCGGGTTCATCGACCCCGGGTTCTCGGGGCACGTGACCCTGGAGCTCTCGAACCTCGCCACGCTGCCGATCAAGCTCTGGCCGGGGATGAAGATCGGGCAGCTGTGCCTGTTCCGGCTGACCTCGTCCGCCGAGGCCCCGTACGGGTCCGAGCGGTACGGGTCGCGCTACCAGGGACAGCGCGGGCCCACGGCCTCCCGTTCCTTCCTCAACTTCCATCGGACCCAGGTGTGACATCCCCCATGAGCGACGTGCGCGAGAACCTTACGTACGAGAAGTTCGGCGGCGCCATCCGTGAGCTGGCCCAGACGATCGCCGACGACGGGTACGAGCCCGACGTCGTGCTGAGCATCGCCCGCGGGGGCGTCTTCGTCGCCGGTGGCCTCGCGTACGCCCTCGACTGCAAGAACATCCACCTGGTGAACGTGGAGTTCTACACGGGAGTGGGGACGACGCTGGAAATGCCCGTCATGCTGGCGCCGGTGCCCAACGCGATCGACTTCACCGACAAGAAGGTGCTCATCGCCGACGACGTCGCCGACACCGGCAAGACGCTGAAGCTCGTGCACGACTTCTGCCTCGACCACGTGGCCGAGGTGCGCTCCGCCGTCATCTATGAGAAGTCCCACTCGCTCGTGAAGTGCGAGTACGTGTGGAAGCGTACGGATGAGTGGATCAACTTCCCGTGGAGCGTCGAGCCGCCCGTCGTGCAGCGGCACGGGCAGGTTCTCGACGCCTGACCGGCAGCCCGACCCGTACGCGCGAAGGCCGCGGCGCCCCTGCCCCACCCGGGCGGGGGCGCCGCGGCTTCGTCATGCCCGCGCCGGTACGGGGCCGGCGGGCCGCCGCGTGCGCCACAGCAGGCGCGCGCCGAGCAGCGGCAGCACCACGTTCAGGAGCAGGAGCAGCAGCAGTTCCGTCGGGCCGATGCGGTCCGCTCCCGCGACGAGGCCGACCAGGAGCAGGGCCGGGAGCGAGAGCGTCAGCGCGGCGCCCTTGAGCTTCTGGCGCGCGGTCCAGCGGGTGGAGTTGGACAGGAGGTAGACGCCCGCCGCGATCGCGGCCAGCATCGCGAGCGGTCCGGCGATCAGCATCAGGGGCCCGGAGGCCGCCAGTACGAGGATCGTGAGGCGGGTGCGGAGCCGGTCCGGCTCGGGGGCTTCGGGCATGGCGGGGGCCTCCGCGAGGGCCGAGGCCGCGATCGCCGCCGGGCTGCCCAGCTGGTCCAGGATCCCGCGCACCGTCGCGTCGTCCCGGGTGTCCGCCTCGGCGAGGCTGACCTCGATGTGCTCGCGCAGGTCGGCGAGGAGTTCCTCGCGGCGGGCGGCGGGCAGGGCCGTCGTCGCGCGCTCGACCTCCGTCAGATAGGCGCGGACGAGGGCGTGGTCAAGTGCCGTCATGGGGGTTCTCCGTGTCGTGCGAAGGGCGGGGCGCCGGCGCCAGGAAGTGGTCGACGGCGTCCCGGAAGAGGGGCCAGCTCGCCGTGAAGTCCGCGAGGGCCGTGCGGCCCTCGGGCGTGAGCGTGTAGTAGCGGCGGGGCGGGCCGCTGGGGGACTCGCGCAGCTCCGTGTCCACCAGGCGGTCGCGGCGCAGCCGGGACAGGAGCGGGTAGATCGTGCCCTGGCTCGTCGTCATCACGGCGACGGCGGACAGCTCCTCTACCAGCTCGACGCCGTAGCGCGGGCCGTCGCGCATCAGGGCCAGGACGCAGTACTCCAGTACGCCCTTGCGCAGCTGGCTCGCGGCCTTCGTCAGCGGGTCCGCCATGCCCCTCGCCCCCCTCCAGTTCCTTGCTTTGCCTGGAACATTGCATTGCAAGGTACGTGACGGAGGCGCGTACGGGCAAGGGCCCCGGCGGTCGTGCCCGCCGGGGCCCTTGGTGACGCGCGCCGTGCGCGGCGGCGTCAGAACGTGCCGAGCTTGATGATCGACAGGATCGCGAGCAGCTGGATGGCGCTGGCCCCGAGGGCGCGGGTCCAGTGCAGCTCGTGCGACTTGGTCACCATCAGGGTGAGCAGCGCGCCCGCCGCGAGCCAGGTGGCCCAGCCGAGCAGCTGGACGAAGCCGTTGCCGCCGCCGAGGAACAGGGCGACGATGACGCGCGGCGCGTCCGTGAGCGCCATGATCAGCATGGACAGGCCGACGGTCGGCTGCCAGGCGCCGTCGCCGCCGAACTGGCGGGCGAGGCTGTGCGTGACGACGCCGAGGATGAGCGCGCTCAGGGAGATCGCGACGCCGGTGGTGAGGACGTACGGGACCGCCGTGGACAGCGTGGCGTTGAGGACGTCCTCGCGGGCCTCGTCGAAGCCGAAGACGGCGAGCAGTCCGTAGAGGAACGTGACGATGACGGCCGGGGCCCACATCGCGTAGTCGCGCATCTGGAGGAAGGTCGGGCCCGGGCGCAGCACGATGCCGCGCAGCAGGTCCTTCCAGGGCAGCTTGGGGCCGATGGGTCCGGCGGGGGCCTGGCCCGCGCGGTAGGTGTCCCCGTCGTTGTAGGGGTCCTCGCCGAGGGAGAAGGCCTGGGTGTTGCCGGGGTTGTTGGCGGCGTACGGGTCGGGGGCGCCGCCGTGGCCGCCGCCGTGTCCCCCGTGACCGCCCTGGCCGCCGAAGTACTCGGGCTCGTCCCTGCCGCCGGGGGGCTGGGGCCACTGCTGGGCGCCGCCGTGGTGCTGGCCGCCGCCGTACTGGCCGGGGCCGGGGCCCTGGCCGCCGCCGTAGGCGGGCCGGCCGCCGTACTGGGGTGGGGCCGGGTGTCCGTGCGAGGGCGCGGGCGGGTAGCCGTACGGCGCCTGGCCGCCGCCTTGCTGCGGGGGCCGCTGTCCGTACGGGGCCTGCCCGGGGCCCTGCTGCGGGCTCTGTCCCGGCCCCTGGTGTCCTTGGGGGCGTCCCGATTGCTGTGCGCGGTTGTCCCGGCCGCCGCGTCCGATCCTGAATCCAGCCACGGAATCGAACGTACCTGGTCCGGCGGGGCGGTCGCGCCCCTGTTGTGGAGGAGAGCCCGTTTGCGGCTGACCTGTAACAACCCCTAGGGGGACCCGGAGGGGTTGTCCTCAGGGTCCCCGTGGCGCCGGTGACCTGGTGCGGCGCGGGTGGCTCGGGTGGCGCGTCGGACTAGTGGCCGAGGACGGCGCCGTACGTCAGTGCCGTCGAAGACACGGGCAGGTTCAGGGACTTGGGGGTGACGGTGGTGGTGCCCGGCGGCAGGACGTCCGGCGAGACCCAGACGCCGCCGGCGGAGGCGTCCTCGCCGGGGGCGGCGGTGGCGAGCTCCGGCTTGCCGTCGTTGTCGTAGTCGCCGGTGACGAGGGCGGCGCCGAAGCGGTCGCCGGTCTCGGCGGTGCCGGGGATCTGGTTCGTGTCCTGCTGGAAGGCGTAGCCGTCGGCCTCGCCGTCGCCGAGCTCGTCGTCGGCGTCGAGGATGCCCTTCTTGGCGCCGTGGAGGACCGTGACGCTGCCCGCGCCCTTCTTGCTGCCGATGGCCTCGCCGGGGGCGCCGATGATCAGGTCGGTGAAGCCGTCGTTGTCGATGTCGCGGGCGGTGACGGCCTCGCCGAAGCCGTCGCCTTTCTCGGCCACGCCCGGGACGCCCGGGGTGTCCTGGTTGAGGGTCTGGGTCCGCGAGCCGAAGGAGCCGTTGGGGTTGCCGTAGCGGATGTGGACGCCGCCGCCCTTGGTCAGCTCCTCGGGGCCGCACGGGTCGTCGATGTTCTCGTCGGCGATCTCGCGGCAGTTGCCGAGGGCGAGGTCGTCGAGGCCGTCGCCGTTGAAGTCGCCGGTGGCGAAGGCGGAGGTGGCGCCGTTGCTGTTGGACCAGGACAGCAGGAGGCGCTTCTCCTGCTTGTCGTAGCGGTAGAGCTGGACGTGGGACTGGGTGTACGGCTGCTGCTTGGTGTAGTACGCCACGGCCAGGTCGGCGAGGCCGTCGTCGTCGAAGTCGCCCGTGGACAGGACGGGGGCGCGGCCGCCCATGCGGTCGCCCATGCCCGGCTCGGTCTTCGCGGCGCGCGGGTCGTAGTTGACGACGACCTTGTCGGTGCCGCCGATGGCCAGGTCGAACCGCTTGTCGCCGTTGAAGTCGGCGGCGGCCAGGGCGTTGCCGTAGCTGTCCTTGGCCTTGGCGCCGCGGCCCGCGCTGTTGGCCTTGCCGAAGCCGGTCTTCGTGCCGTACACGACGGTCGCGTTGCCCGCGTCCGCCTTGCCGTCGACGTCCTCGCCCGGGGCGCCGACCGCGAGGTCGGTGAGGCCGTCGCCGTCGAAGTCCGCGACGGCCACGGACGCGCCGAAGCGGTCGCCCGCCTCCGGGGTGCCCGGCACGTTCGCGGTGGCCTGGCTGATCCGTACGGCGCCCTTGGGCCGCAGCCCTTCGGGCCCGCCCCAGACCACGCTCACGTAACCGGCCTTGGCCTTGCCCCCGACACCCGCGCCCGGGACGCCGACGGCGAGGTCCTCGTAGCCGTCGCCGTTGAAGTCGGCCTTGGTGGGCGGGGTGGCGCCGGCGGGCGCGGCGCTCGCGCCCGCGGCGAGCGGCAGGGTGAGGCCGGTCGCCGCGAGCGCCGTGGCGGCGGCCAGGGCGAGGGTGCGTGTGCGCACGGGTGCTCCAACTCTGTGGGTGACGCTTGGTCTTCACCTGTGTGACACACGAGGTTGGGCGAGGGTTGTGGTGGCGGACCCAGTACGCGAACGGGAGCTACTGGAGGAAGCCCTCGACGATCCCGTACTCCACGCGGGACACCCCACTGTTCTTGATCCCGGACGCGGAGCCGGGCAGACGGACCGGGTCGAACTCGCCGTGCACGTACAGGTCCGCGTAGCCGTCGCGGTCGGTGTCCCGCAGGCGCACCGTGCTGCCGAAGCGGTCCGCCTCGCCGGGGGAACCGGGGATCCCGGCGCTGTTGCGGGCGAACCACTTCGACCCCGTGCCCTTCAGGCCGGACGCGCCGCCGCGCAGGACATGGACACCACCCGCGCGCCGCGTGCCGTCGACGGTCTCGCTCTCCGCGCCGACGGCCAGGTCCGGGTAGCCGTCGCCGTTGGTGTCGCCCGCCGAGAGGGAGCCGCCGAAGCGGTCGCCCTTCTCCGGGGTGCCCGCGACGCCGGGGGTGCCCTGCGTGATCCGGGCCGTCGCGCCGGGGCCGGTCCTGCCGCCGCGCCAGACGGTCACCGCGCCCTTGTACTTGGAGTCCGCGTAGTTGCCGATGGCGAGGTCGCCGTACCCGTTCCTGTCGAAGTCGGCGATCACGCCGTTCGCGCTGTCCGCGTACGCGCCGAGGCGCAGCGTGGCACCGGGCTTGAGGGTTCTGCCGCCCTTGACGAACCAGGCGTCACCTGTCTCCTGCCAGTCCCGTACCACCGGGCCCACGACAACCAGGTCCGTCGCGCGGTCCTTGGTGACCTTGCCCGCGATCAGGTCGGTGGGGGTGAGGCCGCGCTTGGCGAGGCGCTGTGCGGAACTGCCCACTCCTGTGCGTGAGATGCCGCCCTTGTAGACGTACACCGAGCCGCCGTTGGTCGCGGCGAGGTCCGGCTTGCCGTCGCCGTCGAAGTCACCGGTGGCGAGGCCGTCCCCGAAGGCCTTCTGCGCGCCGGGGGCCTTGTTGGGGACGGCCGTGCCGCCCTTCAGGCCGGTCGGCGAGCCCCACAGCACGGTCACCGCGCCCTGGCCCCGTTGGCGGCCGACCTTCTCGTTGACGGCGGACACGGCGAGGTCGCCGTATCCGTCGCGGTCGAAGTCCGCGGCGACGCGGGTGCCCTCGGCCCAGGAGTCCCCCCGCTCGTCGCTGCCGGGGACGCCAGGACTGTCCTGGTCGACGATCTGGAACCGGCTGCCGGGTCCTTCCGCCGTGCCGAAGGTGACCTGGACGGACCCGCCCTTGTTGCCGTCGAGCGACTGTTGCCCTGCGTAGTCCCGGTAGCCGTCCCCGTTGAAGTCGTCCGCGTACGTGGCGGGGGCGGCCGTCGCCGTGGTGGGCAGGGTGAGAGGGGTGAGGGTCGCGGCGGTGAGGGCGGTGGTGAGCAGGGTTGCGGTGCGCAGGCGCACGGGGGCTCCTAGGGGAGGGCCGGGCCCGGGGTGTCGGGCCCGGCTGGGGGCGGGGGAGTGCTGGTGTCAGTCGGCGAAGTTCGAGCCCAGGCGGGGGTTGCCCGTGGCCGGGAGGCCCGCCGTGCCGGGGTAGATGCCCGAGGTGCCCTTGAAGGAGCCGCCGGCGGTGGAGAGCAGGGGGTAGACCGCGCCGTTGCCGCCGTTCTCGCCGTGGGCGCCCAGGACCACGTCCGCGCGGCCGTCGCCGTTCAGGTCGTCGGCGTGCACGTCCGTACCGAGGAAGTCGTGCTTCTCGTCGGTGTTCGGCACGCCCGGCGTGTTCTGGGTGAGGAGCTTCGCGCCGCGCCCGCTGATGCCGGAGCCGTTCGCGCGGCCGTACAGGACGGTCACCGCGCCCGCGTCCTCGATGCCGTCGACGGTCTCGCCGGGGGCGCCGACGATCAGGTCCAGGTTGCCGTCGCCGTTGACGTCGCCGAGATCCAGCTCGTTGCCGAAGCCGTCGCCCTTCTCGCCGCTGCCGGGGACGCCGGAGGTGTTCTGGGTGATCTTGTCGCGGTCGCCGTTCGCCGGGCCGCGGGCCCCGCCGCGCACGACGTGCACCGCGCCGCCCTTGGCCGCGCCCGTGATGCCGCTGTCCCAGTGGTTGCCGATGACGACGTCGTCGTAGCCGTCCTTGTCGGTGTCGCCCAGGTCCGTGATGACACCGGCGGGCAGCTTCTGCGCGGCCGAGACCTTCAGGCCGGAACGGGAGCCGGGGAGCCACCAGTTGGCGTTGTAGCCGCGCCGGGTGTCGTTCTCGTAGCCGTTGACGATCAGGTCGTCCTTGCCGTCGCCGTTGGCGTCCCCGGAGTGCAGGTTCTGCACGCCGTCCTCGCCGTTGCCGTGGATGCGGGGGGTGACGGTGTAGTGCCCGCCGGTCCTGCCGCCGCGGGTGAAGCCGCCCCGGTAGATGTCGACGACCGCCACCGTCGTGCCCAGGGCGATGTCGTCCTTGCCGTCGCCGTTGAAGTCCCCGGCCTCAAGGAACGCGCCGAAGTAGTCGTGCTTCGCGGGGCGCGGGTCCTTCAGGGCCGTGCCGCCCCTGAGGCCGTTCGCCGAACCCCACAGGATCTGGACGCTGCCGCCGTCCTTGTCGCGGCCGACGTCCTCGCCCGAGACGCCCACGACCAGGTCGTCGTAGCCGTCGTCGTCGAAGTCCCCGTACGCCAGATCGGTGCCGAACGCGTCCCGCCTCTCGGCGGAGCCGGGGACGCCCGGGCTGTTCTGCGTGTACTTCACGGAGCGGTCGACGCCGCTCGCCTTTCCGTACGCGACGACGACGGCGCCCGCCGCCTCCTTGCCGTTCACGTAGGTGTAGGGGGCGGCGGCGGCCACGTCCGCGTAGCCGTCGCCGTCGAAGTCGGCGTCGTGGGCCGGGAGTGCGGCGCGGGGCGCCGCCGCGACCGTGGGTACGGCGCTCACGAGGAGCCCGCCGGTGAGCGCCACGGTCGTCGTGGCGGCGGCCAGGCGGAGGCGGCGGCCGGGTCTGTGGGGGCGGGTGTCGCGGGAGGCGGTGCGCTTGCGCTGAGCCATGCGGTGATCTCTCCTGCGGGTCTGATGAGGTGTTTGCCGAAGCCCGGCCACGCGTTTGCGGATGCGTTGGCCTGGACCTTGACCTAGGAGAGACCGCTGACGGGGTGTGAGGGTTGTGTGTGACGGGAGTGAAGTTACCTTGCTGTGATGGGGAGTTGGTGCCTCCGCCAGTACGCGTACGTCAGCGCGAGCACCATCGGGCCCCACAGCGCGAACAGGCCGCTGACGACCGAGGCGAGCAGCTGCCACCCCGGGTTCGTGTACGGGACGTCCGAGAAGCCCCCGATGTGGAACGTGCAGAGCGCCCAGTCGACGAGGAGCGCCGTGAGCAGCAGGCCGCTCAGGGCCGCGGGCACGATCACCAGGAAGGGCGGGATCCGCTTCCCGCCGACCTTCGGCACCCAGTGGGGGACGGTCTCGCCCCACGGCCGCACCAGGCCCCGGCACAGCAGGGCGAACGCCTCGGTCAGCAGGCTGAGCGTCAGGACGTAGGCCACGAGCTGCCAGCGGGGCCACGTCTCGGGTGCCACGTCCATGCCCATCTGGTGGCCGAAGCCGATGGGCAGCCGCCACAGGCACACGGGCAGGGCCACGAGGGGGAGCAGCCGGGCGACCCGCTCCGCCCAGAGGGGGACGGGCCGTTCGGTCGTACCGGAGCCGGGGGACGTACGCACCGGATTCGTTTCGCTGATCGCCATGGACACCACTGTTGTTGACCATCGGTCAGCCGGAATCGGGCCGCCGCGCGATGTTCGCCTCCCCCGTGCGGCGGAGGCGTCGGCGCGGGGGTCCGCCCCAGGGCGCCGAGTTGGACCCGGGCCACGAAAGCTGTGTAAGATCAAGGCACAACTTCGGCGCACAACACCGAAGTCGCGCGTCTGTGGTCCAAGGAAAGACGCCCATCATCCGATGGGAAATGTAGGTGCAAGGCCTGCCGGGCGCTCCACGAAGTCGATGGCCCTCTCACTGAGTCAGTGAGAGGGCCATCGGCCTTTTCGCATGTGGCCCCCGCCCCCGCCCGGGACCGGGGCCGCGCGGTGTGCGCGTGGCCCCGGCCGTCGGGTGCGGGCGTCGGTCCTAGCGGCCCAGGACCGAGCCGTACTTGTGGGCTCCCGAGAGGCCGAGCGTGCCCGGAGTGAGGGAGACCTGCGCCGGGTTGGGGCCGTCCTTCGGGGTCCGGGCGTACCAGACGCCGCCCTTCGCGGAGTCCTCGCCGGGCGCGCCGATCGCCGTGTCGGGGTAGCCGTCGCCGTTGAAGTCACCCGTGGCGACGGCCGCGCCGAAGCGGTCGCCCGCCTCGGCCGTGCCGGGCACGCCCGCCGAGTTCTGGCTGCGGGAGGGGCCCACCAAGGGCTTGCCGGTGCCCGCGGAGGCCAGCGTCCAGTAGCTGCCCGCGTTCTTCGCGGTGCCCACCGTCTCGTACTCCGAACCGGCGATCAGCTCGTCGACGCCGTCCCGGTCGAGGTTGCCGACGGCGAGGCGTGTACCGAAGCCGTCGCCGGTCTCGTCCTCACCGCCGACGCCGGGCGAGTTCTGGTTCGTGCAGGACCGCGGGCCGCCGAGCGTCGTGCCGGACTTGCCGTACGCCAGGGCGATCGAGCCGCCGAACGTGTCCGGGCAGAAGTTGTCGCCCTCGCTCTCGCTGCTCGGCCTGATGTTGCCCAGCGCGAGGTCCACCGTGCCGTCGCCGTCGAAGTCGCCCGCCGCGAGGGAGTTGCTGTACTCGGCTATCCCCCACTTCTCCTTCCACGGGCGTGTGCCCGTCTCCGGGTGGGAGAGCACGTCGGTGCCGGTGATCTCGCCGTCGCCGTACGACACCGCGAGGTCGTCGCGGCCGTCCGCGTCGAAGTCGGCGGACGTCACCGCGACCGGGCGGTTGAAGTGCCAGCTCGCGATGGGCTTCAGGTCCGAGGGCGAGCCCGCCTTGAAGGGGCCGGGCCGCAGGGCGACACCGCCGGTCTCCTCGCCCTTGCGGCTGAGCACGATGTCCTGGTCCTTGTCACCGTCGTAGTCGCCGGTGGTGAGCAGGTCGCCGAGGCGGCTGTCGGAGTACGCGCCGTTGACCGCCGTGAAGCCGCCCTTGATGCCGGACTTCGAGCCCCACAGGACGGTGACGGTGCCCGCGCTCAGCATCGTGCCGCTGTCCTCGTCGGGGGTGCCGACGACGATGTCCGTGATGCCGTCGCCGTTCATGTCGGCGGGCACCACCGTCCGACCGAAGCCGTCGCCCTTCTCGGCGTGGCCGGGGACCCCTGCCGTGTCCTGGCTGACGGTCGACGAGCCGTGCTTGCCGAGGCCGCTCCGGCCGCCCCAGACCACGTTCACGTAACCCGCTTTGGCCTTGCCGCCGACGGTCGCGCCGGGGACGCCGACCGCGAGGTCCGCGTAGCCGTCGCCGTTGAAGTCGGCCTTCGCGTCCGGTCGCGGCGCGGCCTGGGCGGCCGTCGCGGAGAGACCGGCGAATCCGATCACGGTGGCCGTGCACAGCATCACGGCCGAAAGGTGCTTCTTGCGCAAGGTGTCTCCAACTGAGCTGAGAGGGAAGGGGGATGAAGGTCAGCGAAGCGATTCGCCGAAGGCCTTGCCGACGCCGCCCGCGCCCGGGGGCAGCCGCACGCCGAAGTCGGAGCCGTTGAACGACGTCGCGCTCGCGGCCGTGATGCCCGCCGACGAGCCGCGCAGGACCCACACGGCGCCCGCGTCCCGCCGCTCGGACCGGCCCGAGCCGATGTCCTCGCCGCCCGCGCCGACCGCGAGGTCCGCCTTGCCGTCCTTGTTGACGTCCTTCAGGCGGACCGTCGAGCCGAACACGTCGCCCTTCTCGCCGACGCCCGGCACCTTGGGCGTGTCCTGGTGCCAGACGCGGCCGTCGTGCGGGCCGTGCGCGCCGCCCTTGAGCACGACGACGGCGCCCGCGCCCCGCGGGGCCGTTTCGCCGGACGTCTCGCCGGGCACGCCGACGGCGATGTCCGCGCGGCCGTCGCCGGTCACGTCGCCCGCGGCCACCGACCAGCCGAACGCGTCGTCGGTCTCGCCGGTCCCGGGCACGCCCGCGCTGTCCTGCGTGTACGTCACGGGCGCGCCGAGCTTCGCGTCGGCGCCGTAGCGGACGCTGATCGCACCGCCCCTGCCCACGCGCGGGTTGCCGGTGACCAGGTCGTCGTAGCCGTCGCCGTTGACGTCGCCCACGGCGAGCGGGTCGCGCGAGGCACTCGGGGCGTTGCCTTCGGCCAGCACGCCGGACCAGTAGCCGTAGTCGCCCGCGCCGCCCTTCATGTACGCGGTGTAGGCGCCGCCGTCGGCTCGCTCACCCGTGAGGACGTACGTATAGCCGTCCTTGGAGGTGAAGTGGCCCGCGGTCATGTTGTCCAGGCGGACGCCCTGGGGCAGGAAGTCGGTCTCCAGGCCGATGGCGCGGCCGTCCTCCGGGACGCCGTCGGGGTAGAACCACCAGGAGTCGCCGCTGATCACGGCCAGGTTCGCGACCTCGTCGCCGTCGATGTCGACGAAGACGGCGGCCTCGCCGAAGCGGCGCTCGCTGTCGGCGGGCGCGGTGAGCGTCTTGCCGCCCTTCTTGAAGCCGTCCTTGCCGCCCCAGACGACCGTGACCGTGCCCTCGGGCTTGCCCGCCGTCTTCTCGCCGGGGGCGCCGACGACCAGGTCCGCGTAGCCGTCGCTGTTCAGATCGCCGCTGGTGACGCTCTCGCCGAACTCGTCGCCCTGCTCGGTGACTCCGGGCACCCCAGCCGTGTTCTGCGTGACGGTCGTGGCCCGGGAGGTGCCGACTCCCGCCGCCGAACCGTACGTCACGGTCACGGAGTTGGCCCCCGGCGTACCGATCGCCAGGTCGCGGTAGCCGTCGCCGTTGAAGTCGTCCTTGCGGACCGTGCCGGTCCCGGCGGCCGTGGCCGTCCCGGCCAGCGGCAGCGTGACGCCGCCCGCGGCGAGGGCGACCGCGGTCGCCGTGAGGGCCAGGTTCCTTGCGCGCACGTACGCTCCCCGTGGATGAAGTGGTGCTTCCGGGGATGTGACCGGCGGGCTGTACGAATGGTTGTGCGAGGACGACTGTGAAGTGAACCGGACCTTGCGGCCCGGGGCTTGGGCGGGCCTCTCGGCTCGCTCTAGCGGCTCGCGAACATGGTCGTGGAGAAGGTGAGCCCCGGCTTCCGCTCCACCAGGTCCCCGTTCCGCACGCCCCGGTAGACCCGCACGCGGTCCGTGCCCCGGCCGGTGGACGTCCGTACGACCACGTCCGCGCGCCGGTCGCCGTCGAAGTCGGCCACCTTCAGGACCTGCACCGGGCCGCTCCCGCCCGCGGGGACGAGCGTCGCCGTGGCGTTGGCCGCGAGGCCCGCGGCGCGGCCCCGGTAGATCCACACCTCGCCGCTGCCGCCGCCGGTCACGACGAGTTCGCTGCGGCCGTCGCCGTCGAGGTCGCCCGTCCGCACGGTCGCGGCGCGCACCGCGAGGGATGCCCGCGCGGTGCCCGGTACGTCGTAGCGCAGGGCGATGCCGCGCGGCCCGGGGAGCGCCGCGTCCACGGCCCGCCCGCCGCGGAAGGTGCCGAAGGCCGTGTCCGTGCCCGCGGGGAGCAGCGCCCCGGTGCGGCGCGGCCCCTCGGGCCCGCCGAGGACCAGGCCGCCCCGGGAGGCGCCCGCCTCCTCGCGGACCACCAGGTCGTCGTAGCCGTCGCGGTTCACGTCCACCGCGGGGCCGCCCGTCACCAGCTCGTTGCCGGGCGCGGCGAGGGGTGCGGCGGCCGCGCGCGGCTCGCCCCGGTGGGTGAAGGGGCCGCGCAGGAAGCTCAGATGGGCGCCGCTCGCGTGCAGCACGAGGTCCTGGGCGCCGTCCCCGTCGAAGTCGCCGCACACCGGCTGGTCCGGCCAGTCGTTGCCGAGCCGCGCCCGCGCGGGCACCTGGAGCTTGACGGCCGTGCCGGTCAGCCCCTTCGGGGA
The DNA here is from genome assembly GCF_008704795.1 of Streptomyces spectabilis. Lineage (NCBI taxonomy): Bacteria > Bacillati > Actinomycetota > Actinomycetes > Kitasatosporales > Streptomycetaceae > Streptomyces > Streptomyces spectabilis. The sequence goes on from NZ_CP023690.1 coordinate 5,175,208, forward strand.
GCCGAAGAGGAGCTGGAGCGGCACCGGCGGCTGCCCCTGGCCGTCGTACGGCGGATCCGTGGACACCACCAGGTCGGTGAACCCGTCCCCGTCCAGGTCGCACGCCGCCTCCGACTCGAAGGCGGCGGGGAGTTCGCCCTTCGTACGGGCGCCGTCGGCGCGCGCGGTCAGGAGGTGCCGGGTGTCGGGGACGAGCCCGGCGCGGCCGCCGTAGACGATGCCGATGCCGGGGTCGTCGCCGTGCCCCTGGTGGGCCAGGTCGTCGAGGACGAGGTCACGGGCGCCGTCGCCGTTGAAGTCGTCCGGCACCTCGCTGCCCTTGCCGTGGGGGACGGCCTTCGCGGGCGCGCCCCTGGCCGCGAGCCCTTCGGCTGTGGGGCGGGCGGGGGACTCGCCGTCGCCGCCGCAGCCCGCGAGGAGCAGGGCGCCGCCGACGACGGCGGCCAGCAGCCGGATACCGGATCTCCTCAAGTCCACCCACTCCTCAGCCGGTGCGGTCGGCACAGTCGTCATGAGCACCACAGGTTTACACGAACGACAACGGGCCGGTCCCGCCAGGGCGGAACCGGCCCGTTACGACCGTCTTGTGCGGCTCACCTCACCGGCGAGGGCACCGGCTCACTTCACCGGCTCGGGCTCCGGCTCGCTCTCCGCCTCGGCCTCGCCCGCCGGGGGCGGGTTGTCGGCCGGGGTCTTCACCGAGTCGAGCAGGAGCTGCGCGACGTCCACGACCTGGAGCGACTCCTTGGCCGCGCCGTCGTTCTTCTTGCCGTTCACGGAGTCCGTGAGCATGACCAGGCAGAACGGGCAGGCCGTCGACACGATGTCCGGGTTGAGGCTGAGGGCCTCGTCCACGCGCTCCGTGTTGATGCGCTTGCCGATCCGCTCCTCCATCCACATCCGCGCGCCGCCGGCGCCGCAGCAGAAGCCGCGCTCCTTGTGGCGGTGCATCTCCTGCTGGCGCAGGCCCGGGACCTTGTCCATGATCTCGCGCGGGGGCGTGTAGACCTTGTTGTGACGGCCCAGGTAGCACGGGTCGTGGTACGTGATCAGACCCTCGACCGGGGTGACCGGGATCAGCCTGCCCTCGTCGATGAGGTGCTGGAGCAGCTGGGTGTGGTGGATGACCTCGTAGTCGCCGCCGAGCTGCGGGTACTCGTTCGCGATGGTGTTGAAGCAGTGCGGGCAGGTGGAGACGATCTTCTTCGCCGACTTGGGCTTCTTCGTCGACTCGTCCTCGTCGTCCTCACCGAACGCCATGTTCAGGGAGGCCACGTTCTCCGCGCCCAGCTGCTGGAACAGCGGCTCGTTGCCGAGACGCCGTGCCGAGTCACCGGTGCACTTCTCGTCGCCGCCCATGATCGCGAACTTGACGCCCGCGATGTGCAGGAGCTCCGCGAAGGCCTTCGTGGTCTTCTTGGCCCGGTCCTCCAGGGCGCCCGCGCAGCCGACCCAGTACAGGTAGTCCACTTCGGTGAGGTCGTCGATGTCCTTGCCGACGACCGGGACCTCGAAGTCGACCTCCTTGGTCCACTCCAGGCGCTGCTTCTTGGCCAGGCCCCAGGGGTTGCCCTTCTTCTCCAGGTTCTTGAGCATCGTGCCCGCCTCGGACGGGAACGCGGACTCGATCATCACCTGGTAGCGGCGCATGTCGACGATGTGGTCGATGTGCTCGATGTCGACCGGGCACTGCTCGACGCAGGCGCCGCAGGTGGTGCAGGACCACAGGACGTCGGGGTCGATGACGCCGCCCTCTTCGACGGTGCCGACCAGGGGGCGCTCGGCCTCCGCGAGGGCGGCGGCGGGGACGTCGGCGAGCTGCTCGGCCGACGCCTTCTCCTCGCCCTCCATGGTCTTGCCGCCACCGGCGAGCAGGTACGGGGCCTTGGCGTGCGCGTGGTCGCGCAGCGACATGATCAGGAGCTTCGGCGAGAGGGGCTTGCCGGTGTTCCAGGCGGGGCACTGCGACTGGCAGCGGCCGCACTCGGTGCAGGTGGAGAAGTCGAGGATGCCCTTCCAGGAGAACTGCTCGACCTGGCTGACGCCGAAGACGGTGTCCTCGTCCGGGTCCTCCCAGTCGATCTCCTTGCCGCCGCTCGTCATCGGAAGCAGCGCGCCGAGCGCGGTGGAGCCGTCGGCCTTCCGCTTGAACCAGATGTTGGGGAAGGCCAGGAAGCGGTGCCAGGCGACGCCCATGTCGGTCTTCAGGGCGACCGTGATCATCCAGATGAAGGAGGTCGCGATCTTCAGCCCGGCGAAGAAGTACGTGAGGTTCTGGAGCGTGGAGACGTCCATGCCCGAGAACCACGAGACGAACGGGTACGAGATGAAGAACGAGGCCTCGTAGCCGTCCACGTGGTGCTGGGCGCCCTCCAGGGCGTGCAGCGTGAAGATGCAGACACCCACGACGAGGATGACGCCCTCGACGAAGTACGCCTGGCCCGTGTTGGAGCCCGCGAAGCGGGACTTGCGGCCCGCGCCGCCGGGCCGGTTCAGCTGCCGGATGACGATCAGCGTCAGGATGCCGAGCACGGTCATGGTGCCGAGGAACTCGACGAAGACGTTGTACGGCGCCCAGTCACCGATGACCGGCAGCATCCAGTCGGCCTGGAAGAGCTGGCCGATGGCGTTCACGATCGTCAGCAGCAGGGAGAAGAAGCCCACCGCCACGAACCAGTGCGCGACGCCGACGATGCCCCACTGGTTCATCCGGGTGTGGCCGAGGAACTCCTTGGCCACGGTCAGGGTGCGCTCGGCGGGCGCGTCGGTCCGGGTGCCGGCGGGCACGGCCTGGCCGAGCCGCACGAACTGGTAGATCTGCAGGATGGCACGGCCGAACAGCGCGACGCCGACCGCGATTAGGACCAGCGACACGATGATCGCGGCGAGTTGCATTTCGGGGCTCCTCAGGCCTGCGAGGCGTCTATTACTAAGCAGTAACTTATGCAGTCCGTCTGAGACTACCCACATACTGTGCGGCCTCGCAGCCGGGCAGGCGGTGATCTGCGTCGCTCAGGCTCGCCTTCCTGGGTCCGGGGTGCGGCGGCTCAACCGTGCGGGGCCGCTCGCCGTCTCTCCCCGTGAACACCAGGTTGCGCGTAAGGAGTGGATAAGAGTTGAGTCCCATCGACTCAGCTCTGTTGACTCGGGGCAACCCGTGGGGCATCCTTGAGCCAGATCCACTCAAGTAGTTCATCTGGAGGCATCGAAATGGCACGTGCGGTCGGCATCGACCTGGGCACGACTAACTCCGTCGTCAGCGTTCTCGAAGGCGGCGAGCCCACCGTCATCACCAACGCCGAAGGCGCCAGGACCACGCCGTCCGTCGTCGCCTTCGCCAAGAACGGTGAAGTACTGGTCGGCGAGGTCGCCAAGCGCCAGGCTGTCACCAACGTCGACAGGACCATCCGCTCCGTGAAGCGCCACATGGGCACGGACTGGAAGGTCGACATCGACGAGAAGAACTTCAACCCGCAGCAGATCAGCGCCTTCATCCTGCAGAAGCTGAAGCGCGACGCCGAGGCGTACCTGGGCGAGAAGGTCACGGACGCGGTCATCACCGTGCCCGCGTACTTCAACGACTCCGAGCGCCAGGCGACGAAGGAGGCCGGTGAGATCGCGGGTCTGAACGTCCTGCGCATTGTCAACGAGCCGACTGCCGCCGCCCTGGCCTACGGCCTCGACAAGGACGACCAGACCATTCTCGTCTTCGACCTCGGTGGCGGCACCTTCGACGTCTCGCTGCTCGAGATCGGCGACGGCGTCGTCGAGGTGAAGGCCACCAACGGCGACAACCACCTCGGTGGTGACGACTGGGACCAGCGCGTCGTCGACTACCTGGTGAAGCAGTTCGCCAACGGCCACGGCGTCGACCTGTCCAAGGACAAGATGGCGCTCCAGCGCCTGCGCGAGGCCGCCGAGAAGGCGAAGATCGAGCTGTCGTCCTCCACCGAGACGACGATCAACCTGCCGTACATCACGGCCTCCGCCGAGGGCCCGCTGCACCTGGACGAGAAGCTCACGCGCGCCCAGTTCCAGCAGCTGACGTCCGACCTCCTGGAGCGCTGCAAGACGCCGTTCCACAACGTCATCAAGGACGCGGGCATCGCCCTCTCCGAGATCGACCACGTGGTCCTCGTCGGCGGCTCGACCCGCATGCCCGCCGTCGCCGAGCTCGTCAAGGAGCTGACCGGTGGCAACGAGGCCAACAAGGGCGTGAACCCGGACGAGGTCGTCGCCATCGGCGCCGCCCTCCAGGCCGGTGTCCTCAAGGGCGAGGTCAAGGACGTCCTGCTCCTCGACGTCACCCCGCTGTCGCTTGGCATCGAGACCAAGGGCGGCATCATGACCAAGCTGATCGAGCGCAACACCACGATCCCGACGAAGCGCTCCGAGATCTTCACGACGGCCGAGGACAACCAGCCGTCCGTGCAGATCCAGGTCTACCAGGGCGAGCGCGAGATCGCGGCGTACAACAAGAAGCTCGGGATGTTCGAGCTGACCGGTCTGCCGCCGGCCCCGCGCGGCGTGCCGCAGGTCGAGGTCGCCTTCGACATCGACGCCAACGGCATCATGCACGTGACCGCGAAGGACCTCGGCACGGGCAAGGAGCAGAAGATGACCGTCACCGGTGGCTCCTCGCTGCCGAAGGACGAGGTCAACCGCATGCGCGAAGAGGCCGAGAAGTACGCGGACGAGGACCACGCACGGCGTGAGGCCGCCGAGTCGCGCAACCAGGGCGAGCAGCTCGTCTACCAGACGGAGAAGTTCCTCAAGGACAACGAGGACAAGGTCCCCGGTGACGTCAAGACCGAGGTCGAGACGGCCGTCGCCGAGCTGAAGGAGAAGCTCAAGGGCGAGGACACCGCCGAGATCCGCACCGCCACGGAGAAGGTCGCCGCCGTCTCCCAGAAGCTGGGCCAGGCCATGTACGCCGACGCCCAGGCTGCGGGTGCCGCGGCCGGTGCCGAAGGTGCCGCCCCCGGCGCCGACGCGCCGAACATGTCCAAGGAGGACGACGTCGTCGACGCCGAGATCGTCGACGACGAGAAGCCCGGTGACGCGAAGGGCGGCGCTGCCTGATGACGGAGGAGACCCCGGGCTTCGGTGACGCCGAGCGGCCCGACGTCCCCTCCGGCGCCACCCCTGACGAAGCGGCGCCGCAGGCCGCCGAGCCCTCCACCGAGGAGGGCCCGGCGGCCCCGGCCGGGGACGCAATGCGAGAAGCAGGACTGACGGCCCAGCTGGACCAGGCCCGCTCGGCGCTCGGCGAGCGCACCGCGGACCTCCAGCGGCTCCAGGCCGAGTACCAGAACTACCGCCGCCGGGTGGAGCGGGACAAGGTGACGGTGAAGGAGATCGCCTCGGCGAACCTCCTGACCGAGCTGCTCCCGACCCTCGACGACGTCGGCCGCGCGCGGGACCACGGCGAGCTGGTCGGCGGCTTCAAGTCGGTGGCCGAATCGCTCGAGACCGTCGTCGCCAAGATGGGCCTCCAGCAGTTCGGCAAGGAGGGCGAGCCCTTCGACCCGACGATCCACGAGGCCCTGATGCACAGCTACGCACCGGACGTCACGGAGACGACGTGCGTCGCGATCCTCCAGCCGGGGTATCGCATCGGCGAGCGCGTCATCCGTCCCGCCCGCGTGGCGGTGGCGGAGCCCCAGCCCGGCGCGCAGACGGTGAAGCCGGAATCGGCGGACGAGACCGGCGGCGAGGGCGACGAGCCCGTGCGGCCGGACGCCGCGGAGCAGGCCGAGGCCGAGGACACGGGCAAGAGCGCCGACAAGGCCGACCAGGCCGAGAGCAAGGAAAACGGTGGCCCGGACAAGGGCTGACGTTGACACGGACGGCGACGTCGACCGCGGCCGGGCCCTCCGCGACCATCATGGTCGCGGACCCGGCGCCGCGGTCGGCGTCGGCGTCGACCTGACGACGAGGAAGGAGGGACGTCGGGGATGAGCACCAAGGACTTCATCGAGAAGGACTACTACAAGGTCCTCGGCGTCCCCAAGGACGCCACCGAAGCCGAGATCAAGAAGGCGTACCGGAAGCTCGCCCGCGAGAACCACCCGGACGCCAACAAGGGCAACGCGAAGGCCGAGGAGCGCTTCAAGGAGATCTCCGAGGCGAACGACGTCCTCGGCGACCCCAAGAAGCGCAAGGAGTACGACGAGGCCCGCGCGCTCTTCGGCAACGGCGGATTCAGGCCAGGCCCCGGAGCGGGCGGCGGCACGTTCAACTTCGACCTGGGCGACCTCTTCGGAGGCGGCGCCCCGGGCGGCGGTGGAGCGGGTGCCGGCGGCTTCGGCGGCGGCCTCGGTGACGTCTTCGGGGGCTTGTTCAACCGCGGTGGCGCGGGCACGGGGACGCGCACGCAGCCGCGCCGGGGCCAGGACGTCGAGTCCGAGGTCACGCTGAGCTTCACGGAGGCGGTGGAGGGCGCGACGGTTCCGCTGCGCATGTCCTCCCAGGCCGCCTGCAAGGCGTGCTCGGGCACCGGCGACAAGAACGGCACGCCGCGCGTGTGCCCCACCTGTGTGGGCACGGGCCAGGTCTCCCGGGGCGGCGGTGGCGGGTTCTCCCTCACCGACCCCTGTGTGGACTGCAAGGGCCGCGGCCTGATCGCCGAGACGCCCTGCGAGGTGTGCCACGGCAGCGGCCGCGCGAAGTCGTCGCGGACGATGCAGGTGCGCATCCCGGCGGGCGTCAGCGACGGCCAGCGGATCCGCCTGCGCGGCAAGGGCGCGCCCGGTGAGCGCGGCGGCCCCGCGGGCGACCTGTACGTGGTCGTGCACGTGGACGCCCACCCGGTCTTCGGCCGCAGGGGCGAGAACCTCACGGTGACGGTCCCGGTGACCCTCACCGAGGCCGCGCTCGGCGGCGAGGTGCGGGTGCCCACGCTCGGCGGCGTGCCCGTCACCCTGAAGCTGCCCCCCGGCACGCCGAACGGCCGCACCATGCGGGTGCGCGGCAAGGGCCCCGCCCGCAAGGACGGCACGCCCGGCGACCTGCTCGTCACGGTGGAGGTGTCCGTACCGACGACACTGTCCCCCGCGGCGAAGGAAGCCCTGGAGGGGTACCGCAAGGCGACTGCGGATCTCGATCCGCGGGCAGAACTGTTCAAGGCCGCGAAGGGAGCGTGACCTCATGGAGCGGGACGGCCGCCGACGCAACCCGTATCAACTGACGGACGAGACCCCGGTGTACGTCATCTCGGTGGCGGCCCAGCTCTCCGGTCTCCATCCCCAGACCCTGCGGCAGTACGACCGCCTGGGCCTGGTCTCGCCCGACCGCACCGCGGGCCGGGGCCGGCGGTACTCCGCCCGGGACATCGAGCTGCTCCGCACCGTGCAGCAGCTCTCCCAGGAGGAGGGCATCAACCTCGCGGGCATCAAGCGCATCATCGAGCTGGAGAACCAGGTCGCCGCGCTCCAGTCCCGGGTCGCCGAGCTGTCGGCGGCGGTCGAGGGCGCGGCGGTCGCGATGCAGCAGCGCGAGGCCCAGGTCCACGCCTCCTACCGCCGCGACCTGGTGCCGTACCAGGACGTGCAGCAGGCGAGCGCGCTCGTGGTGTGGCGGCCCAAGAGGTCGCCTGAGCAGTAGCAGTAGCCCGCCGGAATCCGGCACTTGAGGCCGGGCGGCCCGCGTACGAACGACTCGTGCGCGGGCCGCCCGGCCTTCGTCGTGCCGGAGCGCGGCGGGCGGCTCAGCCGTCCCCGAAGGTCGGCGACGGCGCCGGGGTCGTGGGCGGGGACGTGGGCGGCTGCGTCGGCCCCGGCGACTGCGTGGGCGGCCGGGTCGGCTCCGGCGGGCGGCTGGTGGTGGCCGCCTCGGAGGCGTTGCCCGCGGCGTCGACCGCCTTCACCCAGTAGACGTACGGCCGGTCCGGGGCCGGGGCCCCGGTGTCGCGGAACGAGGTGGTCGTGGACGTGCCGATCTTCTTCAGGGGCCCCTGCGGGGACGTGGAGCGATAGACCGTGTACGCCACGGCGTCGGTGCCGTCGCGCCAGGCCAGGGCGGTGCCGGGCCCGTCGTCGGACGGGACGACGGCGAGGTTCGCGGGCGGCAGCGGCGCGATGGTGTCCCGGGCCGCCCGCGCGGCCGCGGAGTACGGCGAGGCCTTGCCCGCGGAGCCGACCGCCTTGACCTTGTAGGTGTACGGCACGTCGGGCACGACCCGCCCGTCGGTGTACTTCGGCGCCGTCACCGAGCCGACGCGCGTGAAGGCGCCGTCGCCCTCGGCCCGGTACACGTCGTACTTCCTGGCGCCCGAAGAGGCCGTCCAGGTCACGGTGTTGGCGTTCGTGCCGGAGACGGCCCGCGGCTTCTCCGGGACCTTCGGCGCCGAGCCCGACGCGGGGGCGGCGGTGGCACCGGCGGGTCCGGAATCGAGCGCGGCGCCGAGGCCGAGGCCCGCGGCGAGCACGGCGGCGGCCGCAGCCGACGGGACGGCGAACGTGCGGAGACGGGATCTCCGCGAGGGGTGAGACACGGCTGGCAGTCCCTTTCGGAAGTGACGGGAGGCGCAGGCGTGGGGGGAGAAGCTGCTGGTCCGTGGGGGACTGCGCACTCTAGCGAGCGGACGGACGGGAACGGTAGACGGCGCGTCGCGCTCCTATAGTTGGCAGGCTGTCGTGATTTCTTCCGCGGGAAAGCTGGATTCTCCATGGCCATGGTGGGGCTGTTCTGGATCGCCGAGGGCGATGTGTACGTGGGCTCGAAGCCGTCCGGGCTCGCTCCCGGGGTCCGGCTCACACCCGAGGGGGTGGCCGGGCTCGGGCATCCGCAGTCCGGCCTGTGGCTGTGGGACGACGTACGGGCGCTGACCGTCGAGGACGTTCCCGTGAAGTCGCTGAAGCGGCAGGTCGGGATGGTGGTCGACATGGCGCTCACGGTCGGCCTCGGCGGCGGTGAGGACGCGCCGTCGATGACCGTGTGCGTGGAGACCGCCGACGTGGAGGTCGAGTTGACCGCGTACGTGGCGGCGGCGTACGGCTACTCCCAGAAGGAGTACGACCTCTCCCGCGCCGTGCTCGCCCGCCTCACGGAGGGCGCCGCCACGCTGCTGACCACGCTGTCGGCGATGGCCGAGTGGGGGCGCTCGCACGAGGGCGGCACGCCCCGCAAGGAGCTGCGCGAGCGGCTGCTGCGGGAGTGGGCGGGAGAGGCCTAGGCCCCCGCCGCGTCCGCTGTCCGCGCGGGGCGTGGCTGCCCCGGCCCGCCGTGGAACGAGGCGGGCCGGAGCGCCTTAGGGAAGCGCGACTCCGCGGGGGGAGACCACAACAGAGCCGCTGCGCTCATCACGATGCAGTGCCGTGCCCACTCTCCGCTACCGTCAACTTGTTGCGGTGCAAGGGGCGGAGGCGGGGGCAAGTGGCCGCAATTCGGGACCTTCGTGATTCAGCGGGTGCGCTCGGGGCCGCCCGGGCCGCCGGGGCTCAGCAGCCCCGACTGCCCGATGAGATAGCCGAGTTGGGTGCGGCCCGTGCTGCCGAGGACCTGGGCGAGCTTGGCGATGTGGACGCGTACGGTACGCACGTTCATGCCGAGGCGTTCGGCGATGTCCGCGTCGGTGAGGCCCTCGGTGAGCAGTTCGGCGATGGCGCGCTGGCGGGCGGTGACCCCGCCGCGCGCGGGCTGCGGCGCCGGGTGCGGGAACAGCGGCGTCGCCAGCTGCCACAGGCGGTCGAAGAGCGTGGCCAGGCAGCCGACCAGGGCGGGCACGCGGATCTCCAGGGCCAGGGCGCAGTCCCGGTCGGCGGGCAGGAAGGCGACCGTGCGGTCGAAGACGACCAGCTGCGCGGTGACCTCGCTCAGCGTGCGGACCTCCACGTCGCCGTCCAACCGCTCGAAGTGGGCGATCAGGGGGAAGGCGTGCCGGGTCGTGTGCTGGTACAGGGTGCGCATGCGGCAGCCGCGGGACAGCAGCGGCTGCTCGCGCGGCGGCGCGGGGCCCAGGTCCCAGATGCGGTGGAACCCGCCCGGCTGGACGGTCAGGACCTCGTCGGAGCAGGCGGCCACGGCCTCGCAGATGGCGTCGCTGATGCGGGGCAGGCCCCTGAGCACGGCGATCGCGGGCGGCCGGGGCGCGGCGTCACCGTCCGGCGGCGCGGCCGCGGCGGCCCGCGGCGCGGCCTGCCTGGCCAGGGCCAGGAACGGCTTCAGGGCGGCGGTCAGCTCCGCCTCGCGGCGCCGCTCGTGCGCCACGTCCTCCTCGATGCCGCGCAGCAGCCGCAGCAGGGCGTGCGAGGGCGCGCTGGGCAGCAGCCACGCCATGTCGTCGAGGTCGGGGTGGAGCAGGCCGAAGTCGACGAGGCAGGGCGCGTCCTCGGCCTCCCGGGCGCGGACGCGGCCCTCGCTGAGGGCCCGGCCGTAGAGCGCGGCGCCCGCGGCGCACGGCGCGTCGGCCCCGTGCGGCCGGTGCGGCCCCCCGCCGCCCGCGACGCTCACCGGGCGGGTGGGAAGCGCCGTGGGGAAGGGCCTTCGAGCATCCCCGACCGGCTGATGAGGAAGCCGAGTTGGGTGCGGCTGGTGCTGCCGAGCGCCTGGGCCACCTTGGCGATGTGGACGCGTACGGTACGCACGTTCATGCCGGTGCGGCCCGCGATGTCCGTGTCGGTGAGGCCCTCGGTGAGCAGGCGCGCGATCTCCAGCTGCACCGGTGAGACGGCCTGGTCGGGCAGCGGCGGGGTGTCCTCCCGGTACAGCGGCCGGGCGAGCCGCCAGAGGATGTCGAAGGCGCTCGCGACGTACGAGATGAGGGCGGGCGAGCGCACCTCGAAGGCGATCTCGCCGTGCTCGTCCGCCGGCAGGAACGCCACGCGCCGGTCCAGGACGATGAGGCAGGGCGGGAGTTCGTCGAGCGTGCGGGCCTCGCCGTCGACGGCGGGCCCCAGCGGGTGCGTCAGGGGCGGCGGCGCGCAGGCGAGCGGCGCCCTGGCCAGGGTGCGCGGCTGCCCGCCGCGCGCGACGAACTCGGCGATGCGCCAGGGCTCGTCGTGGGGCAGGAGCCGCGGCCGGGGGCGGCTCGGCTGGATCGTGAGCAGCTCCTCGCGGGCGTCGGCGAGGGCTTGGCGCACGGCCGTCCTGATCCGCGGCACGCCCTTGAGGACGGTGAGGTGCGCCGCCGCCGAGTCCGGGTCCGGCACCGGCTCCGCGCGGATGAACGGCTCGAACGCGGTGGCGAGCCGGGCGGCCAGGGCCCGGTGCCGGGCCACGCGCCGCTCGATGTCCGCCAGGAGCCGGGGCAGGGCGACGGCGGGCGCCGCGGGCAGCAGCCAGCCGCGCTCGCCCGCCGGGTCCGCGCGCAGCAGGCCGAAGGGGCGCAGACAGTCGGCGTGGGGCGCGTCGGCTGCGACGCGGCCGTCGCGCAGGGCGCGCGCGTACAAATCCCGCGCCTGCTCGCAGAGGACGTCGTGGCCGTGCGGCGGGTGGGCCGTGCGGCCCGTGTCCGTCTCGCGCATCGCTCCGTCCGGCACGGCGCTCCCCTTGCTCCTCCCGTCCGGTGCGCGCATCGGGTGCGCGGATCGGCCATCGCGTGCGCATGAGGCGCGGCACGTAAGTGACCATTGTTGCCAACGCGGCAACTGCCTTCAATGGTGGGGCTATTCCCTGCAATCCGCACGCACCTATTCAGACATCGACGTATGCCCCGGGCGGAGCGGCCGCGGGCGGGCCCTTGGGCTTATGGTGCAGGGAACGCGCGCGCGGACCCGCGTGCGCGCGCGGGGAAGCGGCACAGGGGGCAGGGGCGGGGGGATCGGCGGCGTGCGCGACCCGAACGCCCTGAACGGCCCTTGGACGGTGAGGTGATGGCGACATGGAGGCAGCCGGGGTACGGACGCCCGCCGAGCCCTCCGGCCGGGACGCGCCGGTGCCGGGGCGCGGCACCGCGTCGCGCGCGCCCGACCGCCACGCGGCCGTCGTGCACGCGATCGCCGACGACCTCAACGGCCGCGGCTACCCGGTGACCTGGGTCGTCGACAGACAGCTCCTCGCCGGTGACTTCCCGCTCCAGGTGGTGGCGAAGGTCTCCGTGGTGCGGGTCCTGAACATCGCCCTCGACGTCCGGGGCGACGGCGCCGCGCCCGCCGTGGTGTGGCGGGTGAGCATGGGGCGCCCGTCGTCGGTGCGGTGGGAGCAGTCGGCGGTGCTCGACCTGGGCGCCGAAGGCCTGGACGGGGAGCGCGTGGTGCGCGAGGCGCTGCGGTCGGTGGGCCTGCCGCTTCAGCGGGCCATCTAGGGCTGCTCGAGGGCCGGTCGAGGGCCGGTCCGCGACCGGTCGCCGAGGATGCCGGACTGGCCGATGAGATAGCCGAGCTGGGCCCGGCTCTGGCTGTTCAGGACGGCCGAGAGCTTGGCGATGTGCACGCGGGCCGTCCGTACGTTCATCCCGAGCCGGGTGGCGATCTCGGTGTCGGTGAGGCCCTCGGTGAGGAGCTCGGCGATGGCGAGCTGGCGGGGGGTGATGCCCTGCCGGGGCGGCGGCGGGGCGGTGTCCGGCCACATCGGGGTGGCCAGCTGCCACAGCAGCTTGAAGGTGGTCACCAGGTAGGAGATGACGGCGGGCTGGTGTATCTCCAGGGCCACGTCACGGCTCTCGCCCGCCGGGATGAAGGCCACGGAGCGGTCGAACACGAGCAGCCGGTTGGGCAGCTCGGTCAGGGTCCTGGCCTCCACGTCGCCGTCGAGCCGCTGGAAGTAGGCGAACACGGGGCAGGCGTGCAGCCCGGTGTGCTGGTAGAGCGAGCGCATGCGGCCGCCGCGGGACAGGATGCCGTCCGCGCGCGGAAGGGCGTGCTCCAGGGTCTCCTGGGTCCGTCTGCCGCCCGGCTGGATGGCCAGGGCCTCCTGACTCGCGCGGGACGCCGCCCGGTCGATGGCCTCGTTGATGCGCGGCACGCCCTTGAGGACCGTGGCGCCCGGCGCGCGGGCCCCCGTGAACTGCCCTTCCCCGAGCGTCATCAGGGGCGCGAAGACCTCGGCGAGCCTTCGCTGCCGCGCGCGCTCGTCGGTGACGTCGGCGCCGAGGTCGTGCAGGAGCCGGGGCAGCGCGACGGACGGGGCGGTGGGCAGCAGCCGGGCGGCGTCGCGGGGGTCCGGGTGGAGCAGGCCGAGGTCGATGAGACAGGGGGCGCGGTCCGCGTCACCGGCCGGTACGCCGCCGTCCTGCAGGGCGCGGACGTATGTGCTCCTGCCCACTCCGCACAGCTCCCCGGCGCCGTGCGGACTGTGATCCCTCGCCACGTCGCTGCCCCTCCTCACGGCTCGCCGGCATCCGTCCGCCGGCTCCCACGCTCAGCAGCTAGTGATTCTGGTTCAGGATTCCTGCCTGGCCAATGAGATATCCGAGTTGGGCCCGGCTGTTGCTGCCGAGGATCGCGGCGAGCTTCGCGATGTGTTCGCGGGCGGTACGCACGTTCATGCCGAGCCGCTCGGCTATCTCGGTGTCCGTGAGGCCCTCGACGAGGAGCTCGGCGATGGCCCGCTGGCGGGTCGTGACCCCGTTCTCCGCGGGGAGCTGGGCCGCGTGCGGGTACATGGGGGTCGCGAGGCGCCACAGTCGTTCGAAGGTGGTGATGAGGTAGTCGACGATCGCCGGCTGGCGTATCTCGAGGGCCGCCGTGCGGTCCTTGCTCGCCGGTATGAATGCCACCGTGTGGTCGAGGACGACCATGCGCTCCGTTACTTCGTTGAGCGTGCGGACCTCTACGTCACCGTCTAGCTGTTCGTAGTGTGCGAGGGCGGGCAGGGAGTGGCGGGTGGTGTGCTGATAGAGCGTGCGCATGCGGCAGCCGCGGGACAGGAACTCCTGCTCGCGCGGGAGCGCGTCGGCCAGGATCTCCGGGGAGCGGGCGCCGCCGGGCTGGACGGTGCGCAGCTCGTGGGCGGCGTCGGCGGTGGCCCGGGTGATCGCCTCGTTGATCCGGTCGAAGCCGTCGAGGACGGTGATGTCCTGGTGCTCGGCGCCCAGGGTCTGCCGGGCGTCGAGCGCCATCAGGGGCTCGAACATCGCCGTCAGGCGCTCCTCGCGGCGGCGCTGCTGGGCGATGCGGTCCTCGATGCCGCGCAGCAGCTGGGGCAGGGCGATGGCGGGGGCGGTAGGGCGCAGCCAGCGCATGTCCTCGACGTCGGGGTGCAGCAGGCCGAAGTCGATCAGACAGGGCGTGGAGTCGGCCTCCCGCTGCGCGACGCGGCCCTCGCGCAGGGCGCGGGTGTAGAGGGCGGAGCCCTCCGCGCACAGTTCGTCGGGCCCGTGCGGGTGGGGGTGCCGGCGGGGGTCGGTGTTCATTTCGGCTTGTCCTGCCCGAGGATGCCGGACTGGGCGATCAGATAGCCGAGTTGGGCGCGGCTGCCGCTGCCGAGGGCGGCGGCGATCTTGGCTATGTGGGCACGGCAGGTGCGCACGTTCATGCCGAGGCGGCGGGCGATGGCCTCGTCCACGTGGCCCTCGATGAGCAGCCGGGCGATGGAGCGCTGGACGCCGGTGATGCCGTCGGCGGAGGGCGGGTACGGGTCCTCGTCGAGCAGGGGCGTCGCCAGCTGCCACTGCTGCTCGAAGACCTTGGAGAGGTACTCGACCAGGGCGGGGTGCCGGATCTCCAGGGCGTCCTGCCGGTCGGCGCGCGCGGGGATGATGGCGACTGTGCGGTCGAAGATCATCAGTCGGTCGATCACCTCCTCCAGCGTGCGGATCTGCACGTTGCCGTGCGACATGTAGGCCGCGTAGGCGAGGGTGCCCCGGCTGTGCCGGACGGTGTGCTGGTAGAGGGTACGCATCGAGATGCCGCGGTCGAGGATGGTCTGCCCGCGCCGGAGCGCGATATTCAACCTCTCTTCGCTTCGGCCGCCGCCGGGCTGGACCGTCAGGACCTCGTGCCGGCACTCGGCCGTGGCCTGCTCGATCGCTTCGTTGATGCGGGCCTCGCCCTCCAATACCGTGATCGCGTGGCTCGTGGGTTCAACCCGCGTGGGGATGGCCATGAATGGCTCGAAGGTGTCGGTCAGCTCGACCGCGAGCCGCCTCCGGTCCTGGATCTCGCGCTCGATGGGATGAAGTCGCTGGGCGAGTGCCGTGACCGGTGGAACGGGTCGCAGCCAGGCCGCGTCATCCGGGTCGGGATGTACGAGTGCGGACTCCAGAAGGCACGGTGCGTTCTCAGCCTCGGCCCGCGCGAGCCGCCCGTTGCTCAGCGCGGTGGCGTACAGCCTCGCTCCTTCGCCACATAGTGGGCTCTCGGGGTGAGGATGTGTCGGTTTGGCGTCAGTTGTGAGCAATTCTCCACCCCCCAGGGTCCTGAACGTGCAGGAACATGATGCATCCACCCTGTGGCTTTGACGTGCTCGATTGAGACATCGTCTTGTTGTGCCGGGGGAGAGGAACCTACCAAGTGAGGACGAAGCCGACCATGTTCAAGCGCATGCTTCGCGCGGTCCTGGTGACCGCTCTCTCCGCAGGGATTGGCCTGGGTGCGGTGAGTGCCATGGATCTCGCCTGGAGCCACCCAGCGAAGAGCACAGCCGCGCCGTCTGACCTTGCCTGGATCACGCCGGCGGGTGACAAGGCATGAGCACGCCTCCCGATGACCGCACCTTCCGCCGGGAAATGGCCACCGCCTACCGGTCGGGCTGGCACTTCATCGACCTCGCCACCGCGATCCCCCACCCCGGTGACTCGTTGATGGTCACCCTGGTCGGCGAGCCGGTGATCATCGTACGTGACGACGACGAGGACATCCGCGCCTACCGCTGCCTGCGCCGCCCCCGCGGCGCGCCCCAGCCGGTGCGCTGCGCCGTGCGCTACGGCATGGTCTTCGTCAACCTCGACCAGCGTGACCACCAGCTGATCGGGAAGCGGAAGCGCGACGCCGAGCGGCACTCCGCGGCTTCCGACCCCCTCACAGCCACCCCCCGCAGCGCCTGACGCGATTCCCCCGTCGTTGTAAATCGCGCAGGTGCTTCCCCCAGCAGCGGCGCCACCGTGGACCTGAACACGGTGGCGCCGCTGTGGTGTGTGCCGGTCGCGCCCGTCAGGCCGCGGCTTCCTTCACATTCCCGAGCGCGCGGTCGACCGCGATCTCGATCACCACCCGGGCCGGGTTCTCCCGCGGGTTCCTGCCGTACCGCTCGGCGTACCTGCGCTCCGCGTCCGCCACCCGCGCGGGCTCCGCCGACACCGTGGCCCGGCCTTCGAGCGTGGCCCAGTGGCGGCCCGCCACCTGGCAGACCGCGACCCGCGCGCCCGCTCCCGCCCCGTCCGCCGCGGCCAGGACGTGCGCCACCTTGCGGCTCGTGCCGCTCGCGATCACCCGGGCGACCCGCTGCTCGGGGTCGTACGTCACGCCGACGGGCACCACGTGCGGGGTGCCGTCGCGGCGGAGCGTCGTCAGGGTGCAGACGTGGCGTTCGCGCCAGAAGCTGAGGTAGGGCGCGGGCAGGGCGCCGAGGTCGATGGCCATGGCCGGAAGGTAGCCGGTCGGACTTCCGGCACTCGCCTTGAGTGGAATAGACTCAACTTTGTGTACGTTAGGTGAGTCAGTAAGTCAGTAAGTGGAGCGAGAAGGAGGAGCAGCCCCCAGTGGACGCCGAGCTGACGAACAGGAGCCGGGACGCGATCAACGCGGCGACGAGCCGGGCCGTGTCCGCAGGCCATCCGGACCTGACCCCCGCGCATCTGCTCCTCGCCCTGCTGGAGGGCCAGGACAACGAGAACATCACCGACCTGCTCGCCGCCGTCGAGGCCGACCAGGCCGCCGTGCGCGCCGCCACCGAGCGCGCGCTCGCCACGCTGCCGAGCGTCACCGGCTCGACCGTGGCCCCGCCGCAGCCGAACCGCGAGCTGCTGGCCGTGATCGCGGACGCCGCCGGGCGCGCGAAGGACCTCGGCGACGACTATCTGTCCACCGAGCACCTGCTCATCGCCCTCGCCGCCAAGGGCGGCGCCGCGGGCGACGTACTGACCGAGAACGGCGCGACGGACAAGAAGCTGCTCGCCGCCTTTGAGCAGAGCCGTGGAGGGCGACGCGTGACCACCCCCGACCCGGAGGGCCAGTACAAGGCCCTGGAGAAGTTCGGCACGGACTTCACCGCCGCCGCCCGCGAGGGCCGCCTCGACCCCGTGATCGGCCGTGACCAGGAGATCCGGCGGGTCGTGCAGGTGCTCAGCCGCCGCACGAAGAACAACCCCGTGCTCATCGGCGAGCCCGGCGTCGGCAAGACCGCCGTCGTCGAGGGGCTCGCCCAGCGCATCGTCAAGGGTGACGTGCCGGAGTCGCTGAAGGACAAGCGCCTGGTCTCGCTCGACCTCGGCGCGATGGTCGCGGGCGCCAAGTACCGCGGCGAGTTCGAGGAGCGCCTGAAGACCGTCCTCTCCGAGATCAAGGAGAGCGACGGGCAGGTCATCACGTTCATCGACGAGCTGCACACCGTCGTCGGCGCGGGCGCGGGCGGCGACTCCGCCATGGACGCGGGCAACATGCTCAAGCCCATGCTGGCCCGCGGCGAGCTGCGCATGGTGGGCGCCACCACGCTCGACGAGTACCGCGAGCGGATCGAGAAGGACCCGGCCCTGGAGCGGCGGTTCCAGCAGGTGCTCGTCGCCGAGCCGTCCGTCGAGGACTCGATCGCGATCCTGCGCGGGCTCAAGGGGCGCTACGAGGCGCACCACAAGGTGCAGATCGCGGACAGCGCCCTGGTCGCGGCCGCCACGCTCTCCGACCGGTACATCACCTCGCGGTTCCTGCCCGACAAGGCCATCGACCTCGTCGACGAGTCGGCGTCGCGCCTGCGCATGGAGATCGACTCCTCGCCCGTCGAGATCGACGAGCTGCAGCGCGCCGTGGACCGCCTTCGCATGGAGGAGCTGGCGCTCAGCAAGGAGACCGACCCGGCCTCCCGGCAGCGCCTGGACAAGCTGCGCCGCGACCTCGCCGACAAGGAGGAGGAGCTGCGCGGGCTCACCGCCCGCTGGGAGAAGGAGAAGCAGTCCCTCAACCGCGTCGGCGAGCTGAAGGAGAAGCTCGACGAGCTGCGCGGCCAGGCCGAGCGGGCCCAGCGCGACGGCGACTTCGACACCGCCAGCAAGCTGCTGTACGGCGAGATCCCCGCCCTGGAGCGCGACCTGGAGGCCGCGTCCGAGGCCGAGGAGGAGGCCGCCAAGGCCGGCACGAAGGCCGACACCATGGTCAAGGAGGAGGTCGGACCCGACGACATCGCCGACGTCGTGGCGGCCTGGACCGGCATCCCCGCCGGGCGCCTCCTGGAGGGCGAGACGCAGAAGCTCCTTCGCATGGAGGACGAGCTGGGCAGGCGGCTCATCGGCCAGGGCGAGGCCGTGCGGGCCGTCTCCGACGCGGTCCGGCGCACCCGGGCCGGGATCGCCGACCCGGACCGGCCCACGGGCTCCTTCCTGTTCCTCGGCCCCACCGGCGTCGGCAAGACCGAGCTGGCCAAGGCGCTCGCCGACTTCCTCTTCGACGACGAGCGGGCCATGGTCCGCATCGACATGAGCGAGTACGGCGAGAAGCACAGCGTGGCCCGCCTCGTCGGCGCTCCCCCCGGCTACGTCGGGTACGAGGAGGGCGGCCAGCTCACCGAGGCCGTGCGGCGGCGGCCGTACTCGGTCGTCCTGCTCGACGAGGTCGAGAAGGCGCACCCGGAGGTCTTCGACGTCCTGCTCCAGGTGCTCGACGACGGGCGGCTCACGGACGGCCAGGGCCGGACGGTGGACTTCCGCAACACCATCCTGATCCTCACGTCGAACCTGGGAAGCCAGTTCCTGGTCGAGCCCCTGACCAGCGAGCACGAGAAGAAGGAGCAGGTCCTTGAGGTGGTCCGCGCTTCCTTCAAGCCCGAGTTCCTGAACCGGCTCGACGACCTCGTCGTCTTCTCCGCCCTGCACAAGGACGAGCTGGCCCGGATCGCCGAGCTGCAGATCTCCCGGCTCGCCAAGCGCCTCGCGGAGCGGCGGCTCACGCTCGACGTCACCGAGCAGGCCCTGGCCTGGCTCGCGGACAAGGGCAACGACCCGGCGTACGGTGCCCGGCCGCTGCGCCGGCTGATCCAGACGGCCATCGGCGACCGGCTGGCGAAGGAGATCCTGTCGGGCGAGGTCAAGGACGGCGACACCGTGCGCGTGGACGTCTTCGGGGACGACCTCATCGTCGGGCCCGCGACCGCCGAGCCGTCCGGAAAGTCCCTGTAGCGGAGGCGGGCGGGGCGCCGTAACCGGTCACATCCGGGGCGGGGGTTGCGAGCCCCCGCCCCGGATGGGAGAGGATGGCTCAATCCGTACGAAGGGAAATACACGGTGAGCATCGACCCGTCCTCGATTCCGAATTTCGGGGGCCAGCCCGAGCCCATGCCCAATGAAGGACCGGCGGGCCCCGTCATCCCTGACCAGGACCTCGTCAAGCAGCTCCTGGAGCAGATGGAACTCAAGTACGTCGTCGACGACGAGGGTGACCTCGCGGCGCCGTGGGAGGAGTTCCGTACGTACTTCATGTTCCGCGGCGAGGACGACCAGCAGGTCTTCTCGGTGCGGACCTTCTACGACAGGCCGCACGGCATCGAGGAGAAGCCGCAGCTCCTGGAGTCCATCGACGACTGGAACCGCCGCACCCTCTGGCCCAAGGTCTACACGCACACGCACGACGACGGCACGGTCCGCCTCATCGGCGAGGCCCAGATGCTGATCGGCACGGGTGTCTCCCTGGAGCACTTCGTGTCGTCGACGGTCAGCTGGGTGCGGGCCGCGATCGAGTTCGACCGCTGGCTCGTGGAGCACCTCGGCCTGGAGAAGGACGCCGACGCGGCGGCCGACGCCGAGCCGGGCGACGAGCAGGCCTGACGCCGGTTCCGTAGCGCGCGCACAGCGTCACAACGTCACAACGGCATGCGGGCCGTCGTCACCAGATACGTCCCGTACGCCAGCGAGAGCCCGGCCAGGGCGCCGACCACCAGGGCGGCGTGCCCCGGCCGGGCTCTCGCCGTGCGCACCAGGGCGCAGGCGAGCGGCAGCAGCAGCGGGAACGCGGGCAGCAGGAAGCGCGGCTTGGACTCGAAGAAGCCGGAGCCGCCGACCGTGATGAGCAGCAGCACCCCGGTGTAGACGAGCAGCGGCAGCGGGGCGCGGTCGCACAGCAGAAGGCCGTACAGGAGCAGCCCCGCCGCGACGATCACCAGGGTCATGGCGAAGACGAGCTTGTCGCCGTCCAGGAGCAGATGCCGGACGAAGGCCAGCGAGCCCCGGCCGAAGTCGAAGCGGGAGCCCCAGCCGCGCTGCACCGCGAAGTAGCCGCCGAGCGGGTCGCCCCTGCGCACGCCCACCCACAGCACGTACGCGCCCCAGCCGACGGGGGCGAGCGCCGCGCCCGTCCACAGCCTGTGGGAAACGCGGCCCCGGTGCCGGACGAGCTCGCAGACGGCCGCCACCGCGACGGCCGCGGCCACCGCGAAGCCGTTCGGGCGTGCCAGGCCCGCGAGCGCGGCGAGGGTGCCCGCCCAGATCCAGCGGCCGGTCAGGAGCGCGTACAGGGAGCCCGCGGCGAGCGCCGTCAGGACCGGCTCGGTGTACGCCATCGTCAGGATCACGGAGTGCGGTAGCAGGCCCCAGAGCAGGACGAGGACCGTGGCCGTGCGGTGGTCGTGGAGGCGGGCGGCGATCTTGTAGATGGCGACGGCGGCCGCGCCCGCGCCGAGCCAGGAGACGAGCAGGCCCGCCGCGCCGTAGCCGAGCGGGGTGAGGGCCTCCACCGCGCGGATCAGGGCCGGGTAGAGCGGGAAGAAGGCCAGGTCGCTCTGGACGACGCCGGGTTCGAAGTACAGGGTGCGGCCGTAGCCGTGGGCGGCGATACCGGTGTACCAGCGGGAGTCCCAGGAGCGGCCGAGGAGGCGGAAGACGTCCTGGTCGCTGACGTGGGCCGCGACCGCGAGGGCGAGCAGGCCGGTGAGCCGTGCGGCGGCGAAGGCCCCCAGGGCGTGGGCCGCGGTGGCCGTGCGGCGGCTCGGCCCGAGGGGTGCCTGCTCCGTGCGGGGGGCGCGTGTGACGGGGTGCGGGACGGTGGGGCTGGGGTGGGTCACACCCGGAACCTTGCGGGCCCCGCGGGGCGGGCGCGAGTTAGGCGGGGCCGTGTGGGTGGGGGTTTTCGCCTGGGTGCGGGCTCGTCGTGGGCTAGAGGGACTTCAGACGGGAGACCGCTTCCTCCAGGACGGGCGTCTGCTTGCAGAAGGCGAAGCGGACGAAGGGGGCGCCCTGGTCGCGGTGGTCGTAGAAGACCGCGTTCGGGATGGCGACGACGCCCGCGCGCTCGGGCAGGGCGCGGCAGAAGGCCAGGCCGTCGCTCTCGCCGAGGGGCGGACGTCGGTGGTGATGAAGTACGTGCCCGCCGGACGGTAGACCTCGAAGCCCGCCGCGGTGAGGCCGGAGGCCAGCAGGTCGCGCTTGGCGCGCATGTCGTCGAGGAACGAGGTGAAGTACGCGTCGGGCAGCGCGAGCGCCTCCGCGACGGCGTACTGGAACGGGCCCGAGGACACGAACGTGAGGAACTGCTTCGCCGACCGCACCGCCGTGACCAGCTCGGGCGTTGCCGTGATCCAGCCGACCTTCCAGCCCGTGAACGAGAACGTCTTGCCCGCCGAGCCGATCGTCACCGTTCGCTCGCGCATGCCGGGGAAGGAGACGAGCGGGACGTGGCCGCCCTCGTCGAAGACCAGGTGCTCGTACACCTCGTCCGTGACGACGAGCAGATCGCGCTCCACGGCGAGCTTCGCGATCTCGGCCAGCTCCTCGCGGGTGAGGACGGTGCCGGTCGGGTTGTGCGGGGTGTTGAGCAGGAGCAGCCGGGTGCGCGGGGTGACGGCGGCGCGCAGCTCGTCGAGGTCGAGGGAGAAGCGGCCCCCGCCGGGCCGCAGCGTCACCGGTACCCGGGTGCCGCCCGCGAGGGCGATCGAGGCGGCGTACGAGTCGTAGTACGGCTCCAGGGCGATCACCTCGTCGCCCGGCTCGACCAGGGCGAGCAGCGAGGCGGCGATGGCCTCGGTGGCGCCCGCGGTGACGAGGACCTCGCGGTCGGGGTCGAAGGCCAGGCCGTAGCGGCGCTCCTGGTGCGCGGCGATCGCGGTGCGCAGCTCGGGGACGCCGGGGCCCGGCGGGTACTGGTTGCCGCGGCCGTCGCGCAGGGCGCGCACCGCGGCCTCGCGCACCTGCTCGGGGCCGTCCGTGTCCGGGAAGCCCTGGCCCAGGTTGATCGCTCCGGTCCGCACCGCGAGCGCGGACATCTCGGCGAAGATCGTCGTACCGAATTCCGCGAGGCGGCGGTTGAGCAGCGGGCGGTCGTTCCTGGAGGCACCGGGAGATGACGTCATGGCGGTCATCCTCCGCCGAACCTCTGGACTTCCTCAACTCTGCTTTGACCGCGGTCGGCCGGGGGCATCCCCTTGTCACGCAACGACGCGGGACCATATCCGCACAGCGGCGCCGGTTCGGGGGAACGGTCCGGGGCCGCTTCGGGGGAAAGGAAGTGAGGGATGGGGTGGATGGTTGTGGCCTTGTTCTTCATCGGCTGGTTCGTAGTGATCGGGCTGCTCGTGCACGTGAGCAGGAACGGCCGCAGGCGCGCCACATCGGGGGGCCGCAGTTGGTGGGCGGGGTCCGGCTCGAGTAGCGGGACCGCGACCTACGACGGCGGAGGTTCGTCCTGTGGCGGAGGCTCTTCCTGCGGTGGCAGTTCGTCCTGCGGCGGCGGTTCGTCCTGCGGTGGCGGGGGCGGAGGTTGCGGCGGCGGAGGCAGCTGACACGGGGCAGCTGGTCCACTGGGCCGAGCGCCCGGCGGGAGGCAACTCCCGCCGGGCGCTTCGTCGTTGACGGACCGATTGGCGACCATAGGATGCCATTTCCGGACTGACTGCTTTCCCTGAAACGTGAACAGATGAACTGTTCGGCCCTCTAGGGGATGGAAACCCTACGAAGTTGGGTAAAAGCGCTGTGGCAGTGTCGCAGTTCATGATTCCCTCTTAACCGTCACACCGCCCTCGGACGCCTCTGCTCGGCAGGCAGCGGTTCGTCTCCGTGGGCACGCGCCGGCATCCCCCTCAGCCCGGTGTCCGACCGGGCGCGCCGGCCCCCCCACCTCCATTGCGTGTTAGCGGAGCCGACCCATGCTCACGACCCTGAAGACTGTCTACACCGACACGCGCGCCGGGGACCTGGCCTGGGCCCTCGGCCGCGAGCCGCTGCCCGCGCTCGCCACTCTCGACCTCGAACTGACCGGTGCCACCGTGCAGTTGAGACTCCTCGGGGCCTCCCACCAAGTGCTGCTCGAAGAGGACAGGGGAAGCTGCTCCGAGACCGTCGCCTGCATCCCCGGCAGCAGCACCCCGCTGCCGCTCGGCGTCTCCAAGCGCGTCGGCGAGTGGGAGTACGAGTTCGCGGCCCGCGTCGAAACGCTGTCGCGGGGTCAGTTCGCGGGCCGGGCGCAGGAATTGCTCGCCCTCGTCGCCGAGCACCCGCACGGGCTCGCCGGGGTCTTCCCCGGCATCCCGCACGCGTTCACGGCGATGCTGGCGCAGCGGCACGAGGGCTCGGTGATGTGGCGCACCTGGCACGCGTATCCGCAGGACGGGCAGTTGGTGGCGACCCGCACGCGGGTGGGTGTGCGGATGCCCGTGGCGCTCTGAGCGGGGCCGTGCGACGGCTCGCCGGGCGGCGGTTCACACATTCTCGCCGCCACCTCCACCCTTGTGGGGGACTTGGTGTGAGCGGACGGTGACGTAGCGTTCCCAGCGTGATCGAGCCGCGTCAGCGTTTGCCCGTCACGCCCCGGACAGGCCGCTTCCTCGTCCTCGCGGGCGTGTTCATCTGTGCCGCCTGCGGACTCGTGTACGAGCTGGAACTCGTCGCCCTCGCCGCGTACTTGATCGGGGACTCCGTCACGCAGGCCTCCGTCGTGCTGTCCGTGATGGTCTTCGCGATGGGCGTCGGCTCGCTGCTCGCCAAGCGTCTGCGCTGCCGGGCCGCCGCCGGGTTCGGGCTCGTCGAGGCGGCCCTCGCGCTCGTCGGCGGGTGCAGCGCCATGGTCCTGTACGCGGCGTTCGCGTGGGCGGGCGACCGGGGCGAGATGTGGGCCAGCGGCTCCCGCTATCTCTTCGTGGTGTTCTCCCTGGCCATCGGCGTCCTGATCGGCGCCGAAGTCCCCCTGCTCATGGTGCTCATCCAGCGGGTGCGGCGGCAGGACGCGGGCGGCGCCGTCGCCGACCTCTTCGCCGCGGACTACGTGGGCGCCCTGGTCGGCGGCCTCGCCTTCCCCTTCCTGCTGCTCCCCTGGTTCGGGCAGCTCACCGGGGCGCTGCTCACCGGCGCCGTGAACGTGCTCGCGGGCGGCGCCCTCGTGCTCGGCCTGTTCGGGCGCGATCTGAGCCCGCGCGGCCGCTGGTTACTTCTCGTGGTCAACGCCGTCGTGCTCGCCGTCCTCGCCTCCGCCGCCGTCCTCGTCGACGACTTCGAGCGGGCCGCGCGCCGCGCCGTGTACGGCTCCGAGATCCGCGTCGCCGTCCACACCGGCCTCCAGGAAGTCGTCCTCACCGGCCGCGACCGGGAGTCCCTGCACCTCTACCTCGACGGCAGGCTGCGCGTCAGCGGCCGCGACGTGCGGCGCTACCACGAGGCCCTCGTCCAGCCCGCCCTGCGCGGCGGCCCCCACCGGCGCGTCCTTGTCCTGGGCGGCGGCGACGGGCTGGCCGCCCGCGAGGTCCTTCGGCACACCGGGGTGCGCCGCGTCGACATCGTCGAACCCGACCCGGCCGTCGTCGACCTGGCACGGCACGACCCGGCCCTGAGCGACCTCAACGGACACGTGTACCGGGACCCGCGCGTGCGCGTCACCCACGCCGACGCCTTCCGCTGGCTGCGCGGCCCGCACCGCCGCGTGTACGACGTCGTCGTCGCCGATCTGCCCGACCCCGGCATCACCGCGAGCACCCAGCTGTACTCGCAGGAGTTCTACGGCCTGGTCTCTCGCGTCCTCACCGACGACGGGCGCTTCGCCGTGCACGCCGGGCCCGCCGCGACCCGGCCGCGCACCTACTGGACCGTCGACGCGACGCTGCGCGCCGCCGGGTACTGGACCGAGCCCTACCGCCTCACCGGCCGCCGCGGCGCGCACGCCGCCGGGCCCGACCGCACCGCCGACCCCGGCGAGGCGCCCCGCGACTGGGGCTTCGTGCTCGCCGCCCGCGCCGAGCCGGTGCTCGGCGCGGCCCGCGGCGCCACCGTCCTGCGCGCCGGATCCCGCGCCGCCGAGCGGCTGCGGCCGTCCGACTGGCGCACCATCGAGCCGTCCACGCTCGTGCATCCGCGCTACGCCGACTGACGGCCCGCGGTACGACGGCCGGGCCGAAGTGGCGTACATCACGGCGGCGGCGTCGGTACGCTCGACTGTCATGGAGCATGAGGTGTTCGTACCGGTTCCGGAAGAGCCGCTCCGCGAGGCGCTGGCCGACCCCGAGCGGGTCGCGCGCGCGGTGCCCGGGTTGCAGCGCGACGCCGACCCAGGGCCCGACGCGCTGCCCGTCACCGGGCGGCTCAAGGTGCGCGCCGGCGGTCACACGATCACCTACCGCGGCGGCCTGCGGATCGCCGCGCGCGGCGACGGCGGGTACGCGGTGACCGGTGAGGCCCACGAGGCCCGGGGCAGCGGCGCCGTAACGTTCTCCCTCGTGCTGCGCCTGGCCGCCGCGGCGGAGGGGGGCACGCAGGTGTCCTTCAGCGGGACCGCGTCCGCGGACGGCCGGGTCGCCGAGGCCGTGAAGAATTCTCCACAGGCTGTGGAGAGTGCGGTGCGCCGGCTGCTCGCGCGGTTCGCCGAGGGGCTCGCGGCTCCCGCCGCGGACGACGAGCCGTCCGCTCCCGCCGGGGTGTCCCGCGTCTTCGACGCCGAGGTGCCGCCGCCCTCGCTCGAACCGCTCGCCGAGGTGGGGGTCGGGCCGGAGGCCGCGCACGCGCGGCGGACGATGATCGGGCGCAGCGCGGAGGAGGTCGACCACGCGCCGCCCCGGGGGCGGTACGCGCCCGTCCCCGCGCCCGAGACGCTCGGCGGCGGCGCCGCCCTGCGCTGGGCCGCACCCGCCGCCGCGGTCCTCGTCGCCTCGGCGATCGTGGTGACCAGGGCCTTGCGCAAGCGCCGCTGAGGGGCTCCGCCCCCGTGTCCGCGCTTTCGGCGCTCCGCGCCTCGTCCTCAAACGCCGGACGGGCTGAAAGATCTCCGGTGCGGGCCGCAGACGAGATCCGGTCCGCACCGGCAACCATCCAGCCCGTCCGGCGTTTGAGGACGAGGCCGAAGGCCGATCAAGCCGGTCCACTGGCGGTTAGGGTCGAAGCGTGAGCAGCGATGAGATCACTTTGGCCGCGGGTGACGCGGAAGTTTCGGTGCGGCCGGGGCGCGGGGCCCGGCTCGGGAGTCTCAAGGTGGGGGGTGTCGAGCTGCTGCGGCAGGGGGAGCGGTACGGCTGCTTCCCGATGGTGCCGTGGTGCGGCCGGGTCAGGGAAGGCCGCTTCCTGAGCGGCGGCCACCCCCACCAGCTGCCGCTCAACTCCCCGCCGCACGCCATCCACGGCACCGGCAGGGACACCGCGTGGAAGACCGCCCGGGTCAGCGACCGCGAGGCCGTGTTCACCTACGACCTCGCGGACCCGTGGCCCTACTCCGGCCGGGTCACGCAGATCGTCGAGCTGACGGAGAGCGCCCTGACGCTGCGGATGTCCGTGGAGACGTACGACGACTCCTTCCCGGCGCAGGCGGGCTGGCACCCGTGGTTCAACCGGCGGCTCACCGCCGACGGCGAGGACGTCCGGATCGCCTTCGACGCGGCCTGGCAGGAGCGCCGCGGCGACGACCACCTGCCCACCGGCGAGCGCGTCGACCCGCAGCCCGGCCCCTGGGACGACTGCTTCGGCATGCCGGACGGCGTCGACGTCACCCTCACCTGGCCGGGGCAGCTGGAGGTGAATGTGGCCAGCCGCGAGGAGTGGGTCGTCGTGTACGACGAGCAGGAGGCCGCCGTGTGCGTGGAGCCGCAGACAGGACCGCCCAACGGCCTGAACACCCTGCCGCGCCTGGTCACGCCCCTGGAGCCGCTGGAGACCTCGACCACCTGGACCTGGCGGCGGCTCTGAAGGCCCGGCCGCGCCCTTAAGCTCGTAGCCATGACGAACGACGTACGCGGCGACCTGCTGCGGCAGATCAAGGACAAGGCCGTCGTGCACGGCAAGGTGACCCTCTCCTCGGGCCTGGAGGCCGACTACTACGTCGACCTGCGCCGCATCACCCTGGACGGGGAGGCCGCCCCGCTCGTCGGGCAGGTGCTGCTCGACCTCACGAGCGAGCTGGAGTTCGACGCCGTGGGCGGCCTGACGATGGGGGCCGACCCGGTCGCCGCGTCGATGCTGCACGCGGCCGCCGCGCGCGGCCGGCGCCTGGACGCCTTCGTGGTGCGCAAGGCCGCCAAGGCGCACGGCCTGCAGCGCCGTGTCGAGGGCCCGGACATCAAGGGGCGGCGCGTCCTCGTCGTCGAGGACACCTCCACCACCGGCGGCTCCCCGCTGACCGCCGTGGAGGCCGTGCGCGAGGCCGGCGCCGAGGTCGTCGGCGTGGCCACGATCGTGGACCGGGCCACCGGCGCCGATGTGAAGATCACCGAGGGCGCCGGGGTCCCGTACCTCTTCGCGTACTCCAAGGACGAGCTCGGGCTCGACTGAGTCCGCGGACCGAGCAAGTCCAGTAAGTCTGGAAAGATGGGGGCGACGACATCGCCGTCGCCGCCCCCGGGCTCCCCGTACGTCTCAGGGATCCCTAGACACCCCAGGTCAGGGCCAAGCAGCACAGCAGCACTCACCCCGCACATCACAAGGAGCGGACACATGCCCATCGCAACCCCCGAGGTCTACAACGAGATGCTCGACCGGGCGAAGGCAGGCAAGTTCGCCTACCCGGCCATCAACGTGACCTCGTCCCAGACCCTGCACGCCGCCCTGCGTGGCTTCGCGGAGGCGGAGAGCGACGGCATCATCCAGATTTCCACCGGTGGCGCTGAGTTCCTGGGCGGGCAGCACAGCAAGGACATGGTGACGGGCGCGGTGGCCCTCGCCGAGTTCGCGCACATCGTCGCCAAGAAGTACGACGTCACGATCGCGCTGCACACCGACCACTGCCCCAAGGACAAGCTGGACACCTACGTCCGCCCGCTGATCGACGTCTCGGCCGAGCGCGTCGCCCGCGGTGAGAACCCCCTCTTCCAGTCCCACATGTGGGACGGCTCCGCGGAGACCCTCGCCGACAACCTGGCCATCGGCCAGGAGCTGCTCGCCAAGGCCGCCGCCGCGAAGATCATCCTTGAGGTCGAGATCACCCCGACCGGCGGCGAGGAGGACGGTGTCACGCACGAGATCAACGACGAGCTGTACACCACCGTCGACGACGCGCTGCGCACCGCCGAGGCCCTCGGCCTGGGCGAGAAGGGCCGCTACCTCCTCGCCGCGTCCTTCGGCAACGTGCACGGCGTCTACAAGCCGGGCAACGTCGTGCTGCGCCCCGAGCTCCTGAAGGACCTCCAGGAGGGCGTCGGCTCCAAGTACGGCAAGGCGTCCCCCTTCGACTTCGTGTTCCACGGCGGCTCCGGCTCCACCGCCGAGGAGATCGCCACCGCCCTGGAGAACGGCGTCGTGAAGATGAACCTCGACACCGACACCCAGTACGCCTTCACGCGTCCCGTCGCGGACCACATGTTCAAGAACTACGACGGCGTCCTGAAGGTCGACGGCGAGGTCGGCTCGAAGAAGACCTACGACCCGCGCACCTGGGGCAAGCTGGCCGAGGCCTCCATGGCCAAGCGCGTGACCGAGGCGTGCGCCGCGCTGCGCTCCACGGGCACGAAGCTGAAGTAGTCCACCGCTCGACGGGCCCGGCACTCCTCGTGGGTGCCGGGCCCGTCGGCGTACCCGAAGGGAAACCGCCCGTGGCGTACGACTTCGACACCCCCGTGGACCGGCGCGGCACCTGGTGCGTGCAGTGGGACGGCATCCGCGACCGGTTCCCGGTGCCCGACCTGCTGCCCTTCACCATCTCCGACATGGACTTCCGGTGCGCGCCCGAGGTGCTCGACGCCCTCCAACAGCGCCTCGCACACGGCGTGTTCGGCTATACCGACTGGCGCAACGACGACTTCCGTGGCGCGGTGCGGGACTGGTTCAAGAGCCGCTACGACACCGACGTCGACCCCGCCTCGCTGGTCTACGCGCCCTCCGTGCTCAACCAGATATCCCAGCTCCTGCGGATGTGGACCGAGCCGGGCGAGGGCGTCGTGGTGCACACCCCGACGTACGACGGCTTCCGCAAGGCGGTCACCGGCCTCGGCCGGGAGCTGCGCACCGTGCCGCTCGACGATCCCGGATTCGCCGCCCTCGACGCCGCGTTGGCGCGCGCCGACAGCCGCGTCCTCATCCTGTGCTCCCCGCACAACCCCACCGGCCGGGTGTGGACCGACGCGGAGCTGGCGCGGACGGCCGAGCTGTGCGAGCGGCACGGAGTCGCCGTCATCAGCGACGAGATCCACGCCGACCTCACCCACGAGGGGCACGTCCACCGGCCGTGGACCCAGTACGGACGCGGCCGCTGGGCCCTCGTCACCTCCGCGACGAAGTCCTTCAACTTCCCGTCCCTGAGCGGGAGTTACGGCATCATCGGGGACCCGGGCGACCACGCGGCCTTCGTCCGCCGCATGGACACGGGTGAGGGCCTCGCGTCCCCCGCGGTGCTCTCGCTGACCGCGCACATCGCCGCCTACCGCGAGGGCGGGGCCTGGCTGGACGCCGTCCGCGGCTACGCCCACGCCAACCTGCGTCTGGTGGCCGCCACCCTGAACGAGGCGTTCCCCGCCCTGGCCTTGCGGCCCCCGCAGGCGGGCTATCTGGCGTGGATCGACCTCCGCCCCGTCCTCGGCGAGACGCGCGACGAGGCCCTCCAGGGCCACCTGGTGCACCGGGAGCGGGTCGCGGTCATGCCTGGCGCCGCCTACGGCGCCCCCGGCTTCGTGCGGATGAACGTGGGGTGCCCGGGGGAGAAGGCGAAGGCGGGAGCGGAGGCGCTGGTGCGGGCGGTGCGCGCGGTGGCGTCGGAAGGCTAGCGGGAGCGGCGGCTCAGAACGCCAGCTGGGCGATCTCCTCCGCGACCACCGCGCACGCGTCCGCCGCCGGGTCGATCAGCGGGAAGTGGCCGACGTCCTCCAGGAGCGTCAGGCCGACGACCTCGCCCGCCTTCGCGGCGGCGTCGGCGTAGGCCTCGGCGACCGCCTGGGGGACGACGATGTCGGTGCGGCCCTGGACGACGGTCGTGGCGATGCCGGTGGGGAGCAGCGCGGCGGGGTCGGCGTGCGCCAGGCGCTCGGCGAAGCGGGTCTCCGTCGCCGCCGCCGTCGGGCCCTCGGCGTCCAGGAGCTGGCGTACGGCTCCGGAGCAGACGCCGAGCTCGTCGGCGGCGCGGAAGTCCGCGATGGGGGCGAGCGCGACGACGCCCCGCAGCGGCGTGGGCCGGGCCGTGCGCCACGGCGACCCCTCCGGCAGGACGTGCCGGGCCGCCGCCCACAGGGCGAGGTGGCCGCCCGCCGAGTGGCCGGTCACCACGGTGCGGCGCGCGTCGGCGACGGGCAGCGCCGCCCGGGCAAGGGCGGGCAGCGCGTCGAGGGCGGCGGCCACGTCGTCGAAGGTCTCCGGCCAGCGCCCGGCCACGGGCCCGGCGGCGCCGCCCTGCGCGGGGACCGGGCCCGAGGAGGAACGGCCCCTGCGGTACTCGACGTTGGCGACGGCGAAGCCCCGCCGGGCCAGGAAGTCCGCGAACGGCGTGATGTGCTGCCGGTCGTAGGGGCCCCGCCACGCCCCGCCGTGCAGGACGACGACGAGCGGCGCCGGGCCTTCGCCGCCGCGCGGCGCGTAGAAGTCCACGACCTGGTCCGCGTGCGGCCCGTAGGCGGCGGTGGCGTCCGGCCGCACCGCGGGGTGCGCGAAGGCGGACTGCTCCTCGGCGGCGTCCCGCGCCACGGCGTCGTCGTCCGGCATGCGGTGACCTCCCAGCTCGGCGTGGTGCGGGACCGCCGGGCGCCGGTGACAACGGACCGGCGCCCGGCGGGCGTTCGCGGACGAGTCCGGACCGGCCGCGCGGGCGGGCCATGATCCAGATTCGCCGGACGTTATCAGGTATCCCGGTCGCCCTCGGGGCCCAGCTCCCCGAAGCCGCCGAGAATCCCCCCGAGCACCCGCGCCGCCCGCTCCGTGTCCGCGAACGACACGTACAGCGGGGTGAACCCGAAGCGCAGCACGTCCGGTGCGCGGAAGTCGCCGACCACGCCCGCCGCGACGAGCCGCGGCATCACCTCGCGCGCGTCCGGGCAGCGCAGCGCGATCTGGCTGCCGCGCTCCGCGTGCGCGGCCGGGGTGACGGACTCGACCCGGCCCTCGGGCACGTACGCCGCCACACACTCCAGGAAGAAGTCCGTGAGCGCCAGGGACTTGGCCCGTACGTCGTCGAGCGAGACGCCGTCCCAGACGTCGAGGGCCGCCTCCAGGGCGAGCAGGGACAGGATGTCCGGCGTGCCGACCCGGCCGCGCACCACGTCGGCGGCGGGTTCGTAGTCGGGCCGCATGCCGAACGGGTCGGTGTGCGAGTTCCAGCCCGGCAGCGGCGAGTCGAAGCGGGACTGGAGGTCACGGCGTACGTACAGGTAGGACGGCGAACCCGGGCCGCCGTTCAGGTACTTGTACGTGCAGCCGACCGCCAGGTCCACGCCGTGCTCGTCCAGGGCGACGGGCAGCGCGCCCGCCGTGTGGCACAGGTCCCACACCACGCGGGCGCCCGCCGCGCGCACGGCCGCGGTGAGCCCCGCCATGTCGTGCAGGCGGCCCGACTGGTAGTCGGCGTGGTTGAGGAGGACCGCCGCCGTGCGGGGGCCGAGCAGGCCCGGCACGTCAGCCGGTGCGGCCGGGACCAGACGGCAGCCGGTGAGGCGGGCGGCGGACTCGGCGATGTACCCGTCCGTCGGGAACGTGGTGGCGTCGACGACGACCTCGTCGCGTGCGGGGTCGTCGGCCTGGGCCATGCGCACCGCCGCGACGACCGCCTTGAAGACGTTCACGCTCGTCGAGTCGGAGACGACCACCTGGCCCGGTCCGGCGCCGATGAGCGGGGCGATCCGCTCCCCGACCCGCTCGGGCGCGGTCCACCAGCCGCTCTCCTCCCAGGAGCGGATGCGCAGGCCGCCCCACTCGCGCGTGACGACGTCGGCGACCCGGCCCGCCACGTTCGCGGGCAGGGCGCCCAGGGAGTTCCCGTCCAGGTACACCGTGGCGTCGAGGACGAACTCCTTGCGCTTGGCGGCCAGGCCGTCGGCGGCGTCGAGGGCGGCGGCCCGCACGCGCAGGTCTGCTTCCCTCGGCTCAGACATGGCTGCGCGCCGTCCACAGCTCGGGGAACACGTGCTTGGTGGCGCGCTTCTCCAGCCAGGCCACGCCCGCGGAGCCGCCGGTGCCGGTCTTGGCACCCATGGACCTGCGGGTGGCCACCAGGTGGTCGTTGCGCCAGCGCCACACCAGCTCGGCGACATCGGTCAGGGCCTCGCCGAGACGGGCCAGGTCGGAGCTGTCGTCACCGGAGTAGAGCTCGGTCCACACGGCCTCCACGCGGGGCGACGGCTCGTACTTGGCGGCCACGTCGCGGCCGAGGACCTCGGCGGGGACGTCGTACCCGCGGTGCGCGAGCAGCCGCAGCACCTCGTCGTACAGGCTCGGCTCCTGGAGGGCCTTCTCCAGCTCCGCGTGCACGCGCGGCGTGCCGCGGTGCGGGACCAGCATGGACGCGGACTTCTCGCCGAGCAGGAACTCCATGCGCCGGTACATCGCCGACTGGAAGCCGGAGCCCTCGCCGAGCGAGCCCCGGTAGGAGTTGAACTGGCCGGGGGTGAGCTGGCCGAGCGGCTTCCAGGAGGCGTTCAGGGCCTCCAGCTCGCGCACGGACCGCTTCAGGGCGGCCACCGCGGTCGGCACGTCGTCGTCGCGCAGGGCGCGCGCCGCGGTCTCCCACTCGTGGACGATGACCGTGAACCACAGCTCCATCACCTGGGTCGTGACCAGGAAGACCATCTCGCCCGGGTCGTCGGAGCGCAGGTGCTGGAGGTGGGTGAGGACGTCCGCCTTCACGTAGTCCTCGTACGGCGTGCTTCCTGCGAAGTCGAGGTTGGGGCTGTCGGGACTCTGGTCGGGCGTCTCGCCGGGCATCTGCTGTGTCTCGTTCATCTCGTGAGTCTCGTCTGCCGTGCTCGCCTCGTGGGACATCGCTGTCTCCTAGATGCGTGATCCGGGTAGCGGTCCGCCCCTGCCGGTACCGACACGGGGGCCCCGGTCCCCACCCGCATCCTCCGCAACATCCCCGGAAACGGCAAGACCTGCCTGGTCACGCAGGGTGGCCCAGGCAGGTCCGCGACGGCGGGGCTAGCCCAGGGTGTCCGCGGCCGTCGCCGAGGAGTCCCGCAGGAACGTCGAGCAGCGCTCGTACTCCTCCTGCTCGCCGATCGCCTGGGCCGCGCGGGCCAGGCCGTGCAGCGCCCGCAGGAAGCCGCGGTTCGGCTCGTGCTCCCACGGCACCGGGCCGTGGCCCTTCCAGCCGGCCCGGCGCAGGGCGTCCAGGCCCCGGTGGTAGCCGGTGCGGGCGTACGCGTACGACTCGACGACGCGGCCCGCCTCGAACGCCTCGTCCGCGAGGCGCGCCCACGCGAGCGAGGACGTCGGGTACTTGGCGGCGACGTCGGCGGCCGCCGTGCCGCCCGCGAGCAGCTCCCGGGGCTCCGGGTCGTCGGGCAGATGGGTCGGGGGCGGTCCCCCGAGCAGGTTCTCGTGAATGGCCATGGGCTCCAGTCTGCTCCATGCCACCCCGCGGGGGCGCGCCCCGGTCCCGGTCCTGCGGCCTGAAGGTCTGGGGGCGCTATGAGGGTGGGCGAGGGAGGGGGCAGTCACGGGCGTGGAGGTAGCCGAGCACCGGACCGTCCGGCCGTTCCCAGAGGTAGGGGCGGACCAGCTCGCCGGGGGCGATGTCGGTCTCGCAGGCGCAGCACCGCATCGGCGGCTGGCCCGCCTCCTCCCGCACGGCCAGGTGCGCTGCGCCGAGGGCCTCGCCGCGATCGCAGGGACCGGTTGGGCACCGCAGGCAGGTGATGCCGTGGTCGTACCAGTCGAGGTAGGTCCTCAGGGACCGCGTCTTGCTCTCGCAGCAGGACAAGCAGCCGTGCGGCCGGGCGGGACCGGGACTGCCGAGGTCGATCCCTTCGCCGGGGCGCAACGCGTGTCGGCACCACACGCACGCGGCGCCGGACAGCTGTGTCGGAGTGAGCGTGTGGATCTCGGGCAGGACGCGCAGCAGCACCACCGGAGCGGGTTCAGGCACCCTGGCCTCCCCTGGCCGGGCCCGTGGGCGTGGTGGCCCTGCGGTCCCCCTCGATCCAGGCGGCGTGCAGGCGGGCGCCTTCGGAGCAGTCGGCGAGGATGCCGAAGTGCCGGTGCGGGCAGGTGTCGAGGTGGTTTCGGTAGGCCTCGTACGGGCCCATCGGTTCCTGGCGGCCGGTGTAGTCGTCGAAGTCGGTCATCGTCGGCCCGCCGTCGGTAGTGGATCGGCTGTGGCGAGCAGCGTGTGCAGGGCCGCGACGTCGCACAGGTTCCCGGGGTGTTCCGGCGGCACCACCCACGTCATCAGGTAGGCGATGTGTCCCACGCGGGGGACGCCGAGGTAGGTGCCGGTGCTCAGGCGGGCCTCCGGGCCGTCCCATTCCGCGCCGGGGGGCACCAGGAAGTAGTACGCGCCCAGCGGACTCCGCAGGTCCCGGATCACCGGGCCGCGAAGCCAGTCCTTCAGTGCCGCGGCCACCGTGGCAGGCTCCTCGCCTGCGACTGCGGCGTGCACCCGCGCAGCAGGCACACGTACGGCGTCGAAGCGGCGTCCGAGCGGGATCATCGCGACGTAGGCGTCCGCCCACTCCCGCCGGGCCCTGCTCGGCAGCGGGTGGGCCTGAGCGAGCCAGTCAGCGATGAGTCTGTTCTCCGCTTGCGTGTTCACCGGACTGCCTCCGGTCGTTGGGGGGCCGCCACCCACCGGCAGGGGATCGCTCGACACGCGGGATCGTTCGGTAGGCCCCGTGCCCGGTCGTTGCTTCTCGGCGCTGGCACGGGGGCCGCACTCTCGCCCATGTCGACTCCTCGGTAGTCGGCCACGCCCCGGGGTCGGTCGCTCGGTCGCCGGGGTCCTTCGTAGTCAGGCCAGGATCTTGTGACGCAACGTGGTTGCTCGATCCCCTGCCGGTAATCTCACGGTGGGATGACTTTCCATCTCGTGGTGAGCAGGGAGTGCGATGCCGATCGCGTCGGGGCCCATTGAGTTACCGGATTGGGCGTGGGAGCGCGCCGAGGTACGGGAAGCCCTCAGAGGTCGCGCCATAGGAGCTGTGTTCCGGTACGTGCAGCAGTACACGGGAGCAAGCCAAGCCCGTATCGCAGCGGCCGTCGGGATGACGCAGGCCCGCGTCAACGAGATCATCAACGGTCGGCGTGAGGTGAGCAGGCTCGACGTGTACGAGCGGATCGCCGACGGCCTGCACATGCCCGACGACGCTCGCCACCTTCTCGGGCTGGCCGCCGGTCGCGAGAAGCGCAGCGGGGGTGCCGCCTTCGACCTGGCCGCCTTCCCAGAGGTCGTGCGGGTCTACGCGGCACAAAGGTCGGCAGCCGAAGAGATCCAGCAGTTGGCCCATGAAACCGACGAGTTGGACGTGCTGGCCGTACGCGGCCTCGGCCTGGTCGGGCTGAACGACAGCCTGCTTCGTGCCTGCCTCCCGCGAGATCAAGGTGGCAAAGGGCTGCGGGTCCGGGTCGCGCTGCTCGATCCCGACAGCGCGGCCCTAGCGCGGCGGGCAGCCGAGATCGGCGAGTCCACAGAGTCGTTGGCGTCGGGGGTCCGGCTCACCGAGGCGCGGCTGCGGGAGCTGGCGGACACCTGCGACATCAGTGTGTGGCGGTACGGCATGCTGCCGACCTGGCGCCTCATCCGGACGGGCGATGTGATGTTCGTGGGTGCGTTCGACAAGGGGTGGGAAGGGCATGAGTCGGCGACGTACAAGGTGATGGCGACGCCACACGGACCGCTCTTCAGGGGGTTCCGCAGGATGTTCGAGGCGGTCATCGACGGCGCGCAGCGCACTGTCTGACGGAAGGGGAACCGGTGATCGAGGCCGAGCTGAAGGCGCGAGTGCGCGCGCCGGAGACAGTCATGGGCGAACTGGACAAGCGGGCGCCCGCTCGCGTTGAGGTGTACCGGGACACCTACTACGACCGGCCCGACGGCTCGCTGGAGGCGGCGGACCAGGAGCTGCGCGTACGTACGGTGCACGGGCCGGAGAGCACGCGCACGGTGCTGACGTTCAAGGACGCGTCGGTCGATGAGGCGTCCGGATCCAAGCCGGAGCACGAGATCCTCGTCGAGGGCGTGGAAGCAGCGCACGCGATTCTTCGGGGCCTTGGCCACGTGGTGGTCATCGCGTTCGAAAAGCACTGCTGCAACTACGAGTTCGAGGCGAGAGGGCGGCAGATGCTGGCGACTCTCGTACGCGTCCCCGAACTCGACGGCGTGTTCCTGGAGGTGGAAACACTCGTGGAGGAAGCCGAGTTGGGCGATGCCCTGACAGACATCCGGGCCGTGCTCGCCGAACTCGGCATCGATGATGACGACCTCACGAAGGAGACGTACACAGGGGCGGTAGCTGCTCAGCGAATGTGACCCCGGACGACCGAAGGATCCTTCGCCAGTTCGCCCCGACGCACGGCGCTCGCTGGTGGCGCCTCGTGGAACCCTGCCTGGGTGAGGGCGGGTGGTGGGACCGGCCCGTCTGATGGTGCTTGGCTTCGGTGTGAAGCCCTGCGCGTGGTGCCCCCTGCCCGGGGCCACGTGCCCGGGCGGTGGGGGCGGAGGGTGGGACCACCCCGCGCGGGTGCACGCCCCCCCGCTGTGGGCAGGGGGTTGAACGGGCCCGCAGGGTTCAGCCGTGCCCGGGGCGGGGGCGGGTGGGCGGGAGCGGCCCGACGGGGACGCCAGGGTTCCGCACCGGTCCCGACCGGCCCTCACATCGTCACGTGCAGGCCCTTCAGGCCTCTGATCACGAAGCCCGGCTTCCGGGGCGGCTCGGACGCGAGGCGGAGCCCCGGGGCCCGGCGCAGCAGGGCCCGTAGGGAGGCGCCGAGTTCGAGGCGGGCCAGGGGGGCGCCGATGCAGTAGTGGATGCCCGCGCTGAAGGAGATGTGGGGGTTGGCGTCCCGGGGGCGGGACAGGTCGAGGGCGTCGGGGGCCGGGAAGACCGCCCCGTCCCGGTTCGCCGAGCCGAAGAGCAGGGCCACCTCGCTGCCCCGGGGAATCACCGTGCCGCCGACCTCGATGTCGTCCAGCACCCACCGCTCGAAGAGCTGCAACGGGGTGTCGTAGCGGAGCAGCTCCTCCACGGCCGTGGGCAGCAGCCGCTCCGGCTCCGCGCGCAGGGCGGCCAGCTGCCCGGGGTGGCGGAAGAGCGCGTGCCAGCCGTTCACGGTGGCGTTGACGGTGGCCTCGTGCCCGGCGTTGAGAAGCAGCACGCAGGTGGAGACCAGCTCCTGCTCGCTGAGCCGGTCGCCCTCCTCGTGGGCGGCGATGAGGTCGGTGAGCAGATCGTCCCCGGGACGGACGCGCCGCTCGGCGATCAGCTCCCGCAGGTACGCGGAGAACTCGACCGAGGCCCGCACGGCCCGCGCGGCCGCCGCCTCGCCCGGGTTCAGCTCGTACATCCCGCAGATGTCCGCCGACCACGGCCGCAGCGGGTCCCGGTCGCCCTCCGGGATGCCGAGCAGCTCGGCGATCACCGCGACGGGCAGCGGCTCCGCGACCCGCGCGAGCAGATCGCCGCCGCCGTCCGCGACGAGGCCGCGCACCAGGTCGTCCGCGAGCCCCTCCACGTACGGGCGCAGCCGCTCCACCGTCCGGGGCGTGAACGCCTTCGCGACCAGACGGCGGATGCGGGTGTGCGCGGGCGCCTCCAGATCGAGCATGCCGTGATCGTTGAGGACGTGGAACGGCTCGTGCGCGGCGGGCGGCGCCACCCGCCCGAACTCCTCGTGGCTGAACCGGTGCAGATAGGTCCGGCCGAGCCGCCGGTCGCGCAGGAGCGCGGCGACGTCCGCGTGGCGCGGGATCAGATACTGGTCGCTCGGCCCGTAGTGGAGCACGCGCCCGCGGGCGCGCAGCTCCGCGTAGGCGGGGTAGGGATCCGCGAGGAAGGCGTCCGACGAGGGCGCGAACACCTCGGTCACATCAGCTGCGTCGGCCATGGACG
The DNA here is from genome assembly GCF_008704795.1 of Streptomyces spectabilis. Taxonomy (NCBI): domain Bacteria; kingdom Bacillati; phylum Actinomycetota; class Actinomycetes; order Kitasatosporales; family Streptomycetaceae; genus Streptomyces; species Streptomyces spectabilis. Next base: position 5,213,641 of record NZ_CP023690.1, read on the forward strand.
GACGCTAGCCGCGCTCACCCGGGTGTGACCAGCCTCGCCTCGTACGCGAACACGGCGGCCTGGGTGCGGTCGCGCAGCCCGAGCTTCACCAGGACCCGGCTGACGTGCGTCTTGATGGTGGACTCGGCGACGACGAGCCGCGTGGCGATCTCCGCGTTGGAGAGCCCCTGCGCGATGAGCACGAGCACCTCCGTCTCGCGCTCGGTCAGCTCCCCGTACTGGGCCTGCGCCTGCGCGGTCCCTGCGGGCCGCGGCCGGTCCGCGAGCCGGGAGAACTCCGTGATCAGCCGGCGCGTCACGCTCGGCGCGAGCAGCGCCTCACCGGAGGCGACGACCCGGACGCCGTCCGCCAGCTGCTGCGCCGAGGCGTCCTTGAGCAGGAAGCCGGACGCGCCCGCGCGCAGCGCCTGGTACACGTACTCGTCGAGGTCGAAGGTCGTCAGGACGAGGACCTTGGTGGTGGTGCCGTCGGCGGCGACGATCTCGCGCGTGGCCTCGATGCCGTTCAGCTCGGGCATGCGGATGTCCATGAGGACGACGTCGGGGGCGAGTTCACGCACCCGCTCCACGGCCTCGCGGCCGTTCACCGCCTCGCCGACGACCTCGATGTCGGGCATCGCGTTGAGCAGCACGGAGAAGCCCTCGCGGACCATCATCTGGTCGTCCGCGATCAGCACGCGGATGGCCTCGCCGCTCACGCGGCCTCCCCCTCGGCCGCGCCCGGGGCCGCCGCCACCGGGACGGGCAGGAACACCGTCACCTCGTACCCGCCGTCGGCCGTCGGACCGGCCGTCATCTCCCCGTCCAGCATGCCGACGCGCTCCCGCATCCCGGTGATCCCGTGCCCGGCGCCCGGCGAGGGCTTCACGAGCCCGGTCGCGGGCCCGTTCACGATCCGCAGGCCGAGGCCGCCGATGACGTACCCGATCTCCACCCGGGCCGTGGCCCCCGGCGCGTGCCGCAGGCTGTTGCTGAGCGCCTCCTGCACGATCCGGTACGCGGACAGCTCGACGCCCTGCGGCAGCTCGCGCACGCCCCCGGTCACGGCCTTCTCCACGACGAGGCCCGTCTCCCGCACGTTGGCGATCAGCCGGTCCAGATCGGCGAGCGTCGGCTGCGGGGCGTCGGGGGCCTCGTAGTCCTCCGCCCGTACGACGCCGAGGACGCGGCGCAGCTCGGTCAGCGCGACCACCGCGTTCTCCCGGATCGTCGCGAAGGCCTGCGCGAGCTCCGGCGGCGGGTCCTGCACGCGGTACGGGGCCGCCTCCGCCTGGATGGCGACGACCGACATGTGGTGGGCCACGACGTCGTGCAGCTCACGGGCGATGTTCGTGCGCTCCTCCAGGAGCGTGCGCTTGTCCCGCTCGACGGCGGTCACGGTGCGCTCGGCGACGACCTCGCGGCGCGCGTCCCGGTTCGCCGACACCAGCGTCACGATGGCGACGACGACGCCGCTGAACATCAGCATCTGCACCGAGTTCGAGTCCCAGGCGACGGTCGCCTCGGCGAACATCGAGTACAGGGCGGTCAGCACCCACATCCACGCCGCCGTGCGCGGCCGGGTGCGCGCCGCGACCACCGCCATCACCGCCGTGTGCCCGACGATCGAACCGGGGGGCCACGGTGCCCAGCCGCCGCCGCTCAGGACCAGCATCATCGGGGTCATCCCGAGCGAGCACCACCAGGCGAGCACCGGCCGCGCCAGGGTCAGCAGCACCGCGCCCGCCGGCAGGAAGCCGGTGAGCGCCCACGCGAACTCCCCCCGCACGTCCCAGCCGCCGAAGCCGCCCGCGTACGCGACGAACAGGGTCAGCAGCGCGAGCCCGGCCACGAGCCCGTGCGGCAGCCACACCGAGGCCTGTCCCGCCCGCCCCGGCAGCCGCGCGGCCTCCCGCCGCAGCGGCTGCAGCGGCCGGTAGGCGAACACGTCCTGGAACAGATCGGCCCGCAGTCCCTGGAGGGCGTTCTGCGCGAGGTGGAACTCTGGGCTGCGCGTTTTCTCGGTCACGCCTAAGACGGTACGGGGGCCGCCACCCCCCGGACGTCCCCTCCGAGACGGGTTCCCAGGGGTCCGTCGCAAGTACTACGCGGGCGGTCTCGCCACCCGTCCCCACTCGGGGCGGGGACCTGTTGGGCACCCCCGGCGAACGCCTCGCGCCGGGCCTGGCCGTGCGGTGCCGAGGGCGGTCCCGCCACCCGCCCTCACCTGGGGCGGGGGTCTGCGGGGCACGAGGGTTAGGCCCTGGGGCGGGGGCCCCGGCCGTGTGGAACCGGGGTGGTCCCGCCACCCGCCCCCACTCGGGGTGGGGACCTGTTGGGCAGCACCGGCAAGCGCCCTACGCCGGGCCTGGCCGTGCGGTGCCGAGGGCGGTCCCGCGACCCGCCCCCGCCTGGGGTGGGGGTCTACGGGGCACGAGGGCAGCCCTGGGGCGGGGGCCCCGGCCGCGCGGAACCGGGGTGGTCCCGCCACCCGCCCCCACTCGGGGCAGCGACCTGCGGGACACCACCGGCAAACGCCCCGCGCCGGGCCTGGCCGTGCGGAGCCGAGGGTGGTCCCGCCACCCGCCCCCGCCTGGGGTGGGGGTCTGCGGGGCACGACGGCCAAGCCCTGGGGCGGGGGCTTGGCCGTGCGGAACCGGGGTGGTCCCGCCACCCGCCCCGTCCGGGGTGGGGACCTGTTGGGCACCACCGGCAAACGCCCCGGACCGGGTCTGGCTGTGCGGTGCCGAGGGTGGTCCCGCCACCCGCCCCCACCCGGGTGGGGGACCGTGAGGGCACCACGGGCCCCAGCCGCGCGGAGCGGGGGCGGTCCCGCCCGCGACAGGGGGCTGTGGGGCCCGGCAGGCGAAGCTCGGGAGTTTCGGGTGGGAGGGTGGGAAAGCACGCGCCGCGGTAGCGGCGGGGCCGTCCACTGCGCGGTAGCGCCCCGCGCCGGGCCCCGGCCCAGCTGGGCCGGGCGGGCAGCGAGGGCGCCAGCCGCAGGCACCCCCCCCGCGTCCGGGGGCGGGCCTCGCCAGGCAGGGCCCTGCCGCCCGGGGGACTCGGCCCGGTGGGGCGGGTGGGTGGGACCGTCCCGGCGGCGCGCAGCGCAGCCCCCTGTCGCCAGGGCAGAAGCGCGGGTGGCACCCCCACGAGCGCCCCGCGTCGCGGTCGGGCCCCGCCAGGCCAGGGCGCTCCGGCCCGAGAGAGTCGAACCGGTGGGACGGGTAGGTGGGACCACCCCAGCGGCGCGGAGCGCAAGCACGCTGTCGCCGGGGCACCAGCGTGGGGGCCACCGCAAGCGCCCCGCAGCAGACGCAGGCCCCGGGCCAGGGCGCTCCGGCCCGAGGGAGTCGAACCGGTGGGGCGGGTGGGTGGGGCCACCCCGGCGGCGCGGAGCGCAGGCCCCGGGGCGCCGGGGCCCGGCCCAGGGCGGACCGCGCACGAGCGGGCCGAGCCTAGGCCCGCAGGTCCGCCGGAAGGGTGAGCCCCCAGGCCTGGGGACGGGCGGTCCAGGTGCGGGTGCGGACGGGGCCCGCCGTCGCGCCGTCCGCGCGGTAGCGGAAGTCCGGCCCCGACACCGTCACGGAGCGGGCCCGCGCCCCCACGGGCGCGACCCCGGCCCCGACGGACGACGGCCGCACCTCCACCCGGGCCAGGCCCCCGCCGCCCGTGGCCACGGACACGCCCTCGACGGGCTGGTCGAGGTCGACGAGGGTCACCCCGTCGGCCTCGACGCGCAGCCGGGAGGGCCCGGCCCGGCCCGCCGCGGGCCGGGCGCCGAGGGTGCGGACGAGGGACTGGCAGGTCCGCAGCCAGGCGTGCCCGTGCCGCTCGGCGCCGGGCTCGTCGGCGAGGCCCGCGCCGAGGGACGGGATCCGCACGTCGCCGAGTACGACCTCGTCCCGGTCGTCGACGAGCAGGTCGAGCCGTCGGGGCACCCCGTCGAGCACGGTGCGCGCCGCGGCGACGGCCCCGGCGGGCACGCCGAGGGCGCGGGCGAGCCGCACCCCGGTGGCGCCGCCCGCGACGGGCACGACGGCCAGGTCGGTCGCGCCGAGCGCCCGCTCCCGGTGCAGGACGGCCACGGCCCGCCGCAGGGCCGCGTCGTCGCCGACCACGACCGGGCGCCGCGTGCCGCGCCTGGCCAGGGCGCGGGCGAATTCCTCGGGCCCCTCGGGCAGAACGAGCTTGAGCGCCGCGCCCGCGCCAAGCACGTCCTTGGCGATGCGTACGGACTCGCCGTCCGTGCGCCGGGCGACCGGGTCGATGATCACGATGAGGTCATCGCGCGGGCCGCGAGCCGACACGTGCGCCCTTTCTTTAGTCCTCGGGTAGCATCTTTGTGCAAGAGCCCCTTGCGCTATTGCGCCAGGGGCTTCGTCTATTCCGGGGCAGCATCCAAGGCACACCCATACGGCGGCTACGGCCCCTGACCTTGGACATGCCCCGCCCGGAAGGGGTGTACGCCTGTGCCCGCACTCGTGCTGCTCGGTGCTCAGTGGGGTGACGAAGGCAAGGGAAAGGCCACCGACCTGCTCGGTGGATCCGTGGACTATGTAGTGCGCTACCAGGGCGGCAACAACGCCGGCCACACGGTCGTCGTAGGCGACCAGAAGTACGCGCTGCACCTTCTCCCTTCCGGAATCCTCTCGCCGGAGTGCGTACCGGTCATCGGTAACGGTGTCGTCGTCGACCCGTCGGTCCTGCTCTCCGAGCTGAGCGGTCTGAACGAGCGCGGCGTCGACACGTCGAAGCTGCTGGTCAGCGGAAACGCGCACATCATCACGCCGTACAACGTGACGGTGGACAAGGTCGGCGAGCGCTTCCTCGGCAAGCGGAAGATCGGTACGACCGGCCGCGGCATCGGCCCGACGTACGCCGACAAGATCAACCGCACCGGCATCCGCGTCCAGGACCTCTATGACGAGTCGATCCTGAAGCAGAAGGTCGAAGCCGCCCTGGAGCAGAAGAACCAGCTGCTCACCAAGGTGTTCAACCGCCGCGCCATCGAGGCGGAGCAGATCGTCGAGCAGCTCCTGGAGCACGGCGAGAACATCAAGCAGTACGTGGCCGACACCACGCTGATCCTGAACAACGCGCTCGACGACGACAAGGTCGTCCTGTTCGAGGGCGGCCAGGGCACGCTCCTGGACGTGGACCACGGCACGTACCCGTTCGTCACCTCGTCGAACCCGACCGCGGGCGGTGCCTGCACGGGCACCGGCGTCGGTCCGACGAAGATCAGCCGCGTCATCGGCATCCTCAAGGCGTACACGACCCGTGTCGGCGCCGGTCCGTTCCCGACGGAGCTGTTCGACAAGGACGGCGAGGCGCTGCGCGAGATCGGCGGCGAGCGCGGTGTGACCACGGGCCGTGACCGCCGCTGCGGCTGGTTCGACGCCCCGATCGCCCGCTACGCGACCCGCGTGAACGGCCTGACGGACTTCTTCCTCACCAAGCTGGACGTCCTCACCGGCTGGGAGCGGATCCCGGTCTGCGTCGCGTACGAGATCGACGGCAAGCGCGTCGAGGAGCTCCCGTACAACCAGACGGACTTCCACCACGCGAAGCCGATCTACGAGACGCTGCCGGGCTGGTCCGAGGACATCACCAAGGCCAAGACCTTCGGCGACCTGCCGAAGAACGCGCAGGCGTACGTGAAGGCCCTGGAGGAGATGTCCGGCGCCCCGATCTCCGCGATCGGCGTGGGTCCGGGCCGGGACGAGACGATCGAGATCAACTCGTTCATTTAGCGACTGGCGACTGCTGACAGCTGTTGGCAGCCACGGCCGCGGCGCTGGTCCGGCAGGTAGCTCGCGCGCTCCTGCCGGGTCAGGTCGCGGCCGACCGCGTGGCAGATCCGCCGGACCGCCCCGGCCGGCGTGGGCAGGTCGGTCCGCCACAGACGGGCCCTCGCGTCCTCGCCGCCGGTGGCCAGGGTCCGTCCGTCGGGGCTGAACGCCACCGCGCGCACGGACTCGGTGTGCCCGCTGAGCCGGGCGCGGAGGTGCCCTGTGGCCGTGTCCCACAGCCGTACCGTGCCGTCGGCGCCGCCGCCGGCGAGGGTGCGGCCCTCGGGGCTGAAGGCCACCGCGAGGACCTGGCCCGTGCGGTCGGTGAGGGTGGCCCGGGTGCGGCCCGTGGCCGTGTCCCAGAGCCGTACCGTCCCGTCGTCGCTGCCCGCGGCCACCGTGCGGCCGTCGGGGCTGACCGCGACCGCGCCGACCGCGTCGGCGGGCCCGGTGAGGGTGGCCCGCGGCGTGCCGCTGCCGACGTCCCACAGCCGTACCGAACCGTCGGCGCTGCCGGTGGCGAGGGTCCGCCCGTCCCGGCTGAAGGTGAGCGCGAGGACCGCCCCCGGGTGGTCGAGCTCGGTCCTGGCCCGGCCCGCGGCCACGCCCCACAGCCGGACCGTGCGCTGCCCCGTGACGACGGCGAGGGTCCGGCCGTCCGGGCTGATGGCCGCCGCCACCACGGCCTCGGCGCTGTCGACGGACGTACTGCGCGGCCTGCCGGTGGCCACGTCCCACCGCCGCACCCGCTGGGTGTCGTTGACGGTCGTCAGGGTGTGCTCGTCCCGGCTGAACGAGACCGCGAGGACCGGCCCGGTGCGGTCGGTGAGCGTGGCGCGCGTGCGGCCGGTGGCCGCGTTCCAAAGGCGTACGCTCCCGTCGGTGCCGCCCGTGACCAGAATCCGCCCGTCGGGGCTGTACGCGGCGAGCGAGACCGGGGCGCCCTGCCCGGTGAGCGTGGTGCGCGGGGTCTGCGGCGCCGTGTCCCACCGCCGCACCGTCCTGTCGTAGCCGCTGGTGGCCAGGGTGTGCCCGTCCGGGCCGAAGGCGACACCGGAGACGGGGGCGGTGTGGCCGGTCAGGACGGTCCGGGTGCGGCCGTCGGCCGGGTTCCACAGGCGTACCGTGCGGTCGGCGCCGCCGGTGGCCAGGGTGCGCCCGTCGGGGCTGAACGCGACGGTGGAGACCTCGCCCGTGTGCCCCCTGAGGACGGCCCGTGTCCGCCGCCGCGCCGCGTCCCACAGCCGTACGGTCCGGTCGTAGCCGGTGCTGGCAAGGGTGCGCCCGTCGGGGCTGAAGGCGACGGCGGAGACCTCGCCGCGGTGGCCCCGGAGCGTGCCGCGCGGCTCGCCGGTGGCCGTGTCCCACAGGCGTACGGTCCGGTCGGCGCCGCTGGTGGCCAGGGTGCGCCCGCCGCGGCCGAAGGCGACTTTGGAGACCTCGCCCTCGTGGCCGGTGAGCGTGGCGCGGGTCCGTCCCGTCGCCGTGTCCGAGAGGCGTACGGTGCCGTCGTCGCTGCCGCTCGCGAGGGTGCGGCCGTCGGGGCTGAACGCGAGCGTGAAGACCGCGTCGGTGTGGCGGGGGAAGGCCCGGCGCACGGTGCCGGTGGTGACGTTCCACAGCCGGACCCGGGTGTCGCCGCTGGCCGCGAGGGTGCGTCCGTCGGGGCTGAACGCCACGGAGTGGACGTCCCCGGTCTCGCTGCTGAGGTCGGCCCGCAGCCGGCCGGTGGTGGCGTCCCACAGCCGTACGACGCCGTCGTAGCCGCTGGTGGCGAGGGTGCGCCCGCTGGGGCTCACCGCCACCGAGAGGACCGGTCCTTCGGCGGCGGTGAAGCGGCGCCGCAGCGGCAGCTCGGCGGCGGCGTAGAGGCTGCCCGCGGCCTCCGGCGTGGGAGCCGTGCGGTGGGCCCGCACCGCGAGCAGCGCGGCCAGGTCGGGGTCGCTGTCGAGCAGCGCCGCGGACTGCGCGGCGAGCTGGCGGGACTGAGCCACGCGCTGCGCGGCGCGGGCCCGGTCGCGCTCGCGGTCGCTGTCGCGGCTCTGCTGCCAGGCGATCAGGGTGGCGGCGAGGACGAGGGCGAGCAGCGCGGACAGGGCCGCGGTGAACCGGCGCAGGCGGCGGGTGACGCGGGCCGCCGCGCGCTGCTCCTGGTCGCGGGCGGCGGTGCTCGCGGCGAGGAAGTCCCGTTCCAGTGGGGTGAGTTCGGGGTGGGTGCGGGCCTTCGGGAAGTGCTCGTCCGCGGTGGCGAGGCGGGTGCCCCGGTACAGGGCCCCGGCGTCGCGGCCCAGTTCCCGCCAGGCCTCGGCGGCCTCGGTGAGGCGGCGGTGGCAGCGCAGCCGCTCGCGGTCCTCGTCGATCCAGGCGCGCAGCCGGGGCCAGCCGGTGATGACGGCCTCGTGGGTCAGCTCCGCGGTGTCGTGGTCGAGCGTGACCAGGCGGGCGCGGGCGAGCCGGTCCAGGACGCGGGCGGCGGGCGTTGCGGCGCCCACTGTGTCCGTGCCGTCCCCGCTGTCCCTGCCGTCCCTGCCGTCCCCGCCGTCCAGTTCGGCCCGGCGCACCGGCCGCCGCGTGTCCGGCACGCCGTCGCCCGGCGTGATCAGACGGAGCAGGATGCGGCGCGCCGACTCCCGCTGGTCCTCGGGCAGTTGGGTGTACAGGTCCTCGGCGGTGCGGGCCAGGGCGCCGGTGACCCGGCCCGACGCCTCGTACGCGGCCATCGTCAGGGTGCGGCCCTGGCGGCGGCGCCAGGTCTCCAGGAGCGCGTGGGAGGTCAGCGGCAGACAGCCCGGCTCGTCCAGGGTCTCCTCGATGAGCCGGGCGGTGAGGGCGCGCTCCACGATGAGGCCGTGCGCGGCGGCCGGTCGGACGATGGCCTCGCGCAGTTCGGCGGGGCTCATCGGGACCACCGGAAGGTTGGCCTCGCGGATGGCGTCGGCGAGCCCGCGGTGCTGCAGACAGCGGCCGTAGAAGTCGGCGCGCACGCCGAGCACCACCCGCAGGCGCAGGACCGGGGTGCGGGCGGACACGAGCCGGTCGATGAACTCCTGCCGCTCGCCCGCGTCGTGGCAGAGGGTGAAGACCTCCTCGAACTGGTCGACCACCAGCCAGGTGTCGCCGTCGCCCGGGGCCGGCGCGAACAGCCGCTCGTGGGTGCGCACGGGCCGGGGCCCCGGGGTGAGGACGCGGATCGCGGCGGGCCGGGGCGCGCCGGACGCGGGCTGCCGCAGACAGGGGATGAGCCCGGCGCGCAGCAGCGACGACTTTCCGCTGCCGGAGGGGCCGAAGACGGTGGTGACGCGGTGTTCCCTGGCCAGGGAGACGAGTTCGGCGGTGAGCCGGTCGCGGCCGAAGAAACGCTCCTGGTCCCCGGTGTCGAAGCGCGCGAGCCCCCGGTAGGGCGGATCGGCGTCCTGGGCGTCGTCGCGGGGCCCGTGCGCGGCCTCCTCGACGCGGGCCTCGCGCCAGCGCCGCTCCCACCAGCCGGGGTCGCCGCCGCAGGCCTTCACATAGGCGAGCGCGACCGGCAGCGACGGCAGCTTCTCGCCCGCGACGGCGTAGGCGAGGGTGGTGGCGGAGTAGGCGGAGTCGGCGGCCATCGCCCGGTACGTGGGCGCGCCCGCCCCGCGGCGCAGCGCGCGCAACTCGTGGGCGAACCGCTCCACGGGTCCCGCCGCCGGATCGATCGGTTTCTCGCGACGTCCCACGACGCATCCCCCCGCGTGTGCCCCCGTACGTGCGTGATGGGCACCCACCCAACTCCGCAGCCCGGCCCCGCGGAAGCCGTGAGCGAGCCAAAACCTGTTTTGTCCCGGGGCACGCGGAGGGGGTGCGGGACAACGGCGCGGCGGGTTGGAATCGCCGGGTGGCAGGGCCGCCGCCCGACCGACGGGGGGCGGGCGGCGGCCCGGTCGCGCGAGCCGGTCAGCCCTTGGTGTACGTGAGCGCCTTGCCGCCGTCGGTGTTGACCCGGTGCAGCTCGCCGCTCGGCAGGATGCTGACGACGCTGGGGGCGCCCGGCTCGCAGGTGCGGGGCGGGCCCACGGTGACCTGGGTCCTGGAGATGCGCAGTTCGCTGTCGGACGCGGAGGTCAAGGTGCCCTGGAACACGCAGTGGTAGGTGCCGCCGCCCTTGAGCGGGCCGTCGGCGGTCAGGGACAGGACGGTGTCGCCGACCTCGCCCTGCTGGATGGTGAGGCGGCGGGTGCTGGTCCCGGCCTCGCCGGACACCGTGCCGTTCCAGGTGCCGAGGTACTTGTCCGGCACGGTGTCCTCGTCGGACGCGGACGCGGACGGCGTCGGCGAGGCGGGTTCCGCCGAGTCGGACGGGGTGCCCGGCGTGGTGGGAGCGGAGCTCTCGCGGTTCTTGCTGTCGCCGCGCGCCTTGGGGTCGCCGTCGCCCTTCATCACCGCGTACACCGTGCCGCCCGCGCCGAGCGCCACTATGACGGCCACGGCGACGAGCAGCGCCGTGGACCGGGCGCTGCGGCGCGGCGGGTCGAGCGGCGGCGGGCCGTACGGGGGCGTGCCGGTGCCGGTGCCGTACGGCCCCTGCGGGTGCGGATAGCCGTACGCGGCGGGCCCCACGGGCCCCGCGGCCTGGTGGGGGTAGGCGTAGGCCGGGGTGGGGACCGGCGGCGGCGCGGCCGTGACGGCGGGCGCGGCGGGCAGGGGCGCGGGCGGCGCCCCGCTGACCATGGTCGGCAGGCGGTCGACCGAGCCCTGTCCCGGCACGCCGGGCGGCGGCGGGGTGTCGGGCTGCCCGGGAGCCGCGGGCGGGGTGGCGGGAGGGTTCGCGGGCGGGGGCGGTGTGCTCTCCGCGGACGGCCGCGGTCCGTCGGGCACGGCCTCTGCCGCGGCCCCGGCCCCGCCCGCATCCGAGGTCTCCGCCTCCGGGTCCTCGACCTCCAGCAACTGCACGGCGTGCCGCCCGAGTTGGGCGACCAGGGCGCCGGGGAGCCACGGATCCCGGGACTTCCCCTCGAAGACCGTGTTCCCGGCGCCCGTACGGTCCAGGACGTCGTCCAAGGAGGGCCGGTCCTCCGGTGCCTTGGCCAGGCAGTGCTTGACGAGGTCGCGCAGCGACTCCGGCACCGGCTCCAGGTCCGGCTCCTCCTGGGCGATGCGGAACATCAGCGCGTGCACACCGCTGTTGGCCGTGCCGAAGGGCAGCGCGCCCGTCGCGGCGTACGCGAGCACGGACCCCAGGCAGAAGACGTCCGCCGCCTCGGTGACGCGGTCGCCGCGCACCTGCTCGGGTGCCATGAACCCCGGAGATCCGACGAGCGCGCCGGTGCGCGTGAGGCCGCCGTCGGTGACCGTCTCCAGGGCCCTGGCTATCCCGAAGTCGATGACGCGCGGCCCGTCGATGGTCACCAGGACGTTGGACGGCTTGAGGTCGCGGTGGATGAGCCCGGCGGCGTGGATGTCCTTGAGGGCGTTCGCGAGCCCGGCCGCGAGGATCTTCACCGAGCGCTCGGGCAGCGGGCCGTGGTCGTGCGAGACGACGGCCTGCAGCGAGGGCCCGGCGACGTACCCCGTGGCGACCCACGGGATCGCGGCCTCCGTGTCGGCGTCGAGCACCGGCGCCGTCCACGCGCCGCCGACGCGCCGCGCGGCCTGCACCTCCTGCCGGAAGCGGCTGCGGAACTCCTCCTGCGCGGCGAGCTCCTCGCGCACCAGCTTGACGGCGACCGTGCGGTTCCTGCCGGAACGCGCCAGGTACACCTGCCCCATGCCACCCGCGCCGAGCCGTGCGAGCAGGCGGTAGGCGCCTATCCGCTGCGGTTCGCCCGGACCCAGTTTCTCCATGGCCATCGCGGCGCCGTCCTCCCCCAGTTCCAGCCACTTTCAGACGGCCACTGTGCGTGTACCGCCGTGCAACAGACCGAGGAGTCTACGTACCGTCCACATGGTCCGCGCGACGCCCCCGAGTCCCTATAAGCCCACTACATGGGCGCCTCTTCCGCAGTGTGTCGACGGAATCTGTGACACATCCGTGAGACAGCGCTCGGCCCCGCCACAGTGATCGTCGCCCCGGGGACTTGCGGGCGGACATCCTCCACCAGGGCCCCGGGGGCGAGCTGTCCCTCAGTGCAGGGCTTCGATGGATCGCAAGATCAGGGCTCGTGCCTCGGTTCCATGGACAGCGAGATCGAAAAGCCGCGCGAAGGCCCGTAAGTAGATGTCCAGTTCCCCCGGAGCTGTGACAGTGACTTTCGCGGCGAGCAGCTCGACGTGGATGCGTGCGTCGTCGAAAATCGTGAACTGTTCCAGCGGCCACATGACCTGTTCTCGCGGCGCGGTGGCGGGGATGATCCCGAGGGACATGGAGGGCAACGCCATCGCGGCGAGCAGTGCCCCGAGCTGGCCTGCCATGACGTCCGTATCGCCGACGCGGTGGTGCAGGACGCTCTCCTCGATGAGGGTCGCGAACCGGCGATCTCCTTCGTGGAGTACACGCGCGCGCTCCATGCGCGCCTTCACGGCCTCGCTCACGTCGTCGGGGGTGCCGCGAAAGGCGGCGATCGTGCTCATGAGGGCTGTGGCGTAGCCAGGCGTTTGAAGGTAGCCGGGGATCACGTGGGAGGCGTACACCCGAAAACGGCGGGTGCGCTCGTATCGGGCGGTCGAAGCCTCTTGCAGCTGCTTCATGCCCCTCCGCTGGAGACGCTTCCACTGGACGTACATGGAGTCGGCCTGGCGGTTGGCCGCGATCAGGTCCGCAGCCTGGTCGGCGGCGTCGCAGGCCGTACACCAGGCCTGGACATCCGCGTCTGAAGGGGCGGTAACAGCGTTCTCGATGCGGGACGACTTGGCGACGGACCAGTCGGAGCGGCGCGCGAGTTCCCTGCCGGTGATCCCGGCGTCCAGGCGCAGCTCTCGCAGGCGGCCTGCGAGAGCTGCGCGCGCCTCCTGCACGCTGGTCGTCGGGAAGGAGGGCATCGGCGGTTACTTGACCTCGTACTGGTCGTGCGGAACGGCCCGCTCCCAGACGCGCTCGAACGCGGCTGCCTGCTGGCCGACCACGGCTGAGTCGTCGCACAGTTCCTTGTTGATCCACTCGCCGTCACCGGAGAAGTGGTGGACGCGCATCAGCCGTCCGTCGAAGATCCATAGATCGCTACCGGGAAGCAGCATGTCCCACGTGCGGTGGCGGGGCAGCCAGCGGACCTCCTCGCCCGCCTCGGTGTTGGCGCGGGTCTGGTAGTGCTCCCACCTGATGTAATCGGTGACGGGCTCCGAGACGATCCGGGCGCGGCGTACGTGGACGCCACGGGCGACGGCATCCGCGATGACCTGGTGGTAGGGACGCCACCAGGAAGTGCGATCAGCCCATTCGACCCGTCGGCCCTCCTGCCAGGCCTCGAAGCGAGGGTTGCTGTAGTAGGCGTCCCTCATCTCCAGGTGGACGGCCGACTTCACGGCGCCGGCGAGGAGTTCAGCGAACTCCGGGACCGAGCTCATCGCACGCCTTCCTGATGATCGAAACCATACGGGCCGGGACCCTGATGATTCCCTCGCCGGGCGGGATCGGGGCCCGCGCCGGCGACAGGGCCTCGCACTGGGCGCTCGTCCTCTCGTCGGCCTCGTACCCCTGGATCAGCAGATCCGACGTCGACCTGTCCACCCACACTGTTGGGCATCCGTCCTCGTCCGTCTCAGGGTCGATCCCGACGAAGTGAATGGTCATGGTGCCCCGCCTTCCGCGCCACTCGGTTGCAGAGATTTGCACCACGTTCATCCCCTCGCGTCATGGCGTCAAGAGGGCCTGTGCAGCCACCTCGGGAGCCTCAACTTCCCTGTAATTCGGTGCAACTTCGTGGCGCCTGCGCTGCGCCAGTTCCTAGCGTCGGTGGTTACGACGAAACTCCGGCGACCAGGCGAACGGTCCCGGGGCGTGGCCGACCAGCAGGAGCCGACATGGCCGAGAGCACGACAACCGCAGGCGCTGTCACCTGGCTCACGGAAGCACGCGCCGACGTCCGCAGAGCACTCGCCGAGTGGGATCGCGGCGACCTCGCGCCGGTCCCCGTCGGAGCCGCCTGGGACGTGGTCCGCATGCCGCAGCGCATCGGCTGGCGCACCATCCACTGCCTGCGTGCCGACAGCGCTCTGCTCGGGCCCGTGCTGCACACCGCGACGCACGTCGAGGTCCTCGTCCCTCCTGGGACCGCGCGGTCCTGGTGCGCGCCGCAGGCCACCACGCTCAGCCGCGGCGACTTCATCGCGGCCCCAGGCCCCGCCGTCGTCGCCCCGCTCACCGTGCGCACCCGCTCCTGGATCGTCGCCCCCACCACCCCGCTCCTCCTCACGGACCCAGCCGAGCTGTTGTCCGCGTACACCACCGCGCACGAGGCGATGAAGGGCGTGACGACGTGACCGCCGCAGGGCCCGACGAGTACGTGGGCGACTACGAGTTCCCGGACCTCTACGGGGCCTACCGCGAGCACCTCGACCACTGCCCCGGTATTCACACCGGCCTCCTCGCCGACTGCGTCGAAGGCGCGCGCCTCGCCGCCGCCTGGCTGGATGAGGACTGGCCCGGCTACGGGGCCGCCGGTACGGAGCGGTGGTTCTGGGGGGTGCGATCCCATGCGTGACGTGAGCGAGCCCTTGAGGCTGTTCGTCGTAGTCCCGTTGAGTTCCCTCGCCTACGACCACGGCATCGCTCTACGGTTGCGTAACGGCCTGCTCAAGGCTCGCGAGCGCGTCCGAAAGTCGCTCCAGGGCCAGCACGGTCCGCTCGAACTCGGCCGCGCCCAGCGCGTCCCTGAGCCGGGCGGCGAGGTCCGCGTGGCCCGGCTCGATCTTCGCGACGGCCGCGCGCCCCTCGTCGGTGGGGCGCAGGAGCTTGGCGCGGCGGTGCGCGGGGTTCGGCGCGTACTCGGCGAGTCCGCGGCGTACGAGCAGGTCGGCGACGCGCTGCACGCTCTGCCGGGTGATGCCCATGGCGCGGGCGATGCCGGCCACCGGCAGGGGCTCGCGCAGGACGGCGCCGAGCACCTGCCACCAGGCGGCGGTGAGCCCGGCGGGCCGGGCCAGTTCCTCGGAGATGCCGAGGAACTGGCCGTTGAGCCGGAAGACGCCGACCGCGGTGCGGCTGAGCAGGTCCTGGGCGGCGCGCTCGCCGTCGTCCGCGGCGCTCATGAGTTCAGCGTCTCGTACGCGGCCGGGTCCGAGTCGTGGAAGAGCCGGTACCAGGCGTCGAGCTTCTCGCCCTCGAACGCGCCCATGCGGCCCAGGACTTCGCGGGCGAACGCGACGGGCTCGGTGGGCCCCGCGGTGATCAGGTCGCCGTCGGTGATGGCGTCGGACTCGACGTACCGGTCCGCGCCCTTGTAGCCGGTCGCGTCCAGGTACATCGGTACGGCGCTGGTGTGGGCGCGCTCGTCGAGCAGCCCCTCGCGGGCGAGTCCGGCCGTTGCCCCGCAGATCGCGGCGACGGGCACGCCCGCGTCGAGGAACGCGCGGGCGGTGCGGGCGAACGGCGCGAGACCGTCGCCCGTGTCCCACAGGTCGGCCCCGGGCAGGATGAGCAGCTCGCTGTCCTCGGGGCGCAGCGCGTCGAGCGTGAGGTCCGGCTCCACGCGGGCGCCTCCGATGCTGGTGACCGGCTCCGCGGTCAGGCCGACCGTGCGGACGGTGTGGCCGGTGCGGGCGAGGAACGCGGTGGCGTACCCGGTCTCCCAGTCGGCGAGCGTGTCGTAGACGGCGAGGTGAACGGCCTTGCTCATGGTGACCTCCAGTGCCGGGCTCCCGGACCCGGGCCGCTGCCCGAGTGGGTATGTAAGGATGCTGTCATTACGACAGTTTGCTGTCAATGGCTGGGCGGGAGCCCGAGCCCGGGGAGCCTTAACGCTCACCAGGCGCCCCCTTAACCCGCCCCCGCCTAGCGTCCGGCGCATGGACCTCACGACGCTCGCCGCCCATCTGGGCCTCGACCTCCTGGCCGTCGCGCTGCTGACCTTCGCCGTCTTCTATCCGCGCCACCACCGGCGCGAGCTGGTGCCCGCCTATCTGGCCCTGAACGTCGCGCTGTTCTCGGTCGTCGCCGCCCTGTCGGAGGCCAGGGGCGGCGGACTCGCGCTCGGGTTCGGGCTCTTCGGCGTGCTCTCGATCGTCCGGCTCCGCTCCGACGCGGTGCGCCACCAGGAGGTCGCGTACTACTTCACGACGCTCGTCCTCGGGCTCCTGTGCGGGCTTCCCGGCCTGTCCCTGCCCTCCGCCGCGGGCCTCGCGGCCGTGCTCCTGCTCGTGATGTACGTCGCCGACCACCCGCGCCTGTACGCCCGCGACCGCCGCGCCGTCGTCACCCTCGACGCCGTGTACCGCGAGGAGGACGCCCTGCGCGCCGAGTTGGAGCGCCGCGTCGGGCAGCCGCTCGGCTGGACCGTCCACGAGGTGGACTTCGTCCGCGACCTCATGGTGCTGGAAGTCCGCTTCCGGCAGCCGGAACTCACGGAGGGCTCCCGGTCGTTCACTAGGAGTACGAGTAGGAGTACGCGTACGACGTCAGGACCGGCCGCACGCCTCAGCAAGGAGCCCGCGTGAACCCTGCCCTTCGTGCCCTGAGCCGCGCCGCGCTCGCCGCGCACCCCGTCTCGCTCGCGGAGCTGAACGCCCGCGCGGAGCTGCTCGCCCGCTACGACCACGGCTATCTGGTCCCCGTCGAGGTCTTCGAGGACTTCGCCGCGCTGCTCACCGACCCGCGCAGACGCGGCGGCCCGTTCCGGGCCCTGAGCATCGGCGGCCGCCGCAGCTTCGGGTACCACTCGACGTACTACGACACCCCGGGCCTCGGCACCTTCCACGACCACCGCCAGGGCCGCCGGCTGCGCTACCGGATACGGGAGCGGGTCTATCAGGACAGCGGGGAGCGGCAGTTCGAGATCAAGCTGAAGACCGGGCGCGGCGAGACCGTCAAGCACCGCCAGCGCATGCGGGGCGACGAGCACGCGCTCGACGACACCCGGCGCGGCTTCCTCGCCGGGGTGCTCCGCGGTTCGTACGGCGTCGAGGCGCCGGCCTCCCTGACGCCCTCCCTGGTCACGCACTACCGGCGGGCGACGTTCGTGGCCGACGGCCAGCGGATCACGTGCGACGCCGCCCTCGTCGTCCGGGACGTGGCGACGGGCCGCACGGCGACGGCCGACAGCGGGCTCGTCCTCGTCGAGACGAAGACGCGCGGCAAGCTGACGGACGCCGACCGGGTCCTGCACCGGTACGGCCTGCGGGCCGCGGAGTTCACCAAGTACTGCGGCGGCCTGGCGGCGGTCCGCCCGGACCTGGGGATCAACCGCTGGGCGCGGGCGGTCCGGGTCGCGTTCCCGCGGGCGGTGGGGGGTCCCGGCGATCCGGGCGATCCGGGCGGGCCGGGTGGTTCGGGTGATCCGGACGGTCCGGGCCGTCCGGGCCGTCCTGGGGACGGGCCGGACGGGGAAAGGTGAGCGTCACGCGGGTCGGGCGGTGCTCGACGGCGAACGAGCCGCCCGCGTCCTCCGCCGTGCGCCGGGCGATGTCCAGGCCGAGGCCCGTCGACCCGCCGCCGCTCGCGCCGCGCGCGGCGGACCGGGCGCAGGAGCCGGGGAAGCCGGGCCCGTCGTCGCTGACGGTCAGGCGCGCGCGGCCGTCGGGCCCCGTGGTGACGGCGACGCGGTAGGCGGTCCCCTGGGGCGTGTGGTCGAGCACGTTGCCGATCAACGCGTCGATGCCTGCGGCGAGTTCGTCGTACGGCACGGGCACGGTGAGCCTGTCGTCAGGGGCCTCGACGTCACCGCTGCGCCCCTGGTCCTCGGCCAACGGCTGCCAGAAGGCGGCGCGTTCGCGGGCCACGGCCGCCAGGTCCGCGCCCGGGGCGGCGTTCAGCGGGCGGCGGGCCTTGCGGATCACGTCGTCGACGCTGCGCTCCAGGGCGACCACGTCCGCCGCGATGCGCCGGGCCTCCTCCGGGTCCCGCAGCGTCTCCGCGTCCAGGCGCAGGGCGGCCACCGGGGTGCGCAGGCGGTGGGCGAGGTCGGCGGCGTTCTCGCGGGCGGTGACGCGTTCGGCGGTGAGCAGGTCGTCGATGCGGGCCGCGAGGCGGTTCAGCTCGGCGGCGACGAGCCGCAGCTCGGGCGGCCCCTCCGGGGCGGCGCGGGCCGACAGGTCCCCGGCGGCGAGCCGGTCGGCGGTCCTGGCCAGGCCCCGCGTCGCGCCCACGAGGCGGGCCCCGAGCCGGTCGGCGAGCAGCAGTCCGAGCAGGACGAGCCCGACGCCGATCCCGGCGAGCACGAGCCACGAGGTCAGCGTGCCCGCGTACAACTGCCGGTCGGTGAGCGTGACCTGGACGACGGCGGTGCCGTCGGCCGCGCCGTGCACGGGGACCAGGACCTGGCGGCCGCCGGACGAGGGCTCGTACGTGAACGCCCGTCCGGTGCGGGCCAGCCGGACGGCGTCGGTGATCTCGGCGGGCCCGGGGCCGACGGTCGCGCCGCCGCCCAGGATCAGCGAAGTGCGCGGCAGCCCGGGTCCGTTGACGCTCTCCACGGTCTGCTCGGCGGTCGGCCGCTCCTTCCGCGACGCCAGGGCGGGCCCGATGGCGTGCGCCACCCACTGGGCCCGCGCGGTGGCCTCCGCGGTGGCGCGGTCGGCGGCGTGGCTGCGGGTGAGCAGGGTGAGCGGCACGAGCAGGGCGGTGAGCACGAGGGCGGTGGTGGCGGCGGTCAGCAGGAGCAGGCGGCGGCGCATGACGGCCGCTTCCTACGACGGCTCGGGCGCGGCGAGTTTGACGCCCACCGTGCGGACGGTGTGCAGATAGCGCGGGGCCTGCGCGGTCTCGCCCAGCTTGCGGCGCAGCCACGACAGATGCACGTCGACGGTCTTGTCGGCGCCGCCGAGCGGCTGGTGCCAGACCTCGGCGAGGAGTTCGCGCCGCGACACCACCCGGCCCGCGCGCCGGGCCAGATGGGCAAGGAGGTCGAACTCGCGCGGGGTGAGGTCCACGGCCGCGCCGTCCAGGGTCACCTCGCGCGCGGCCGGGTCCACGGTGAGGCCGCCCACCCGCAGGGGCTCCTCGGCCGCGCCCGCGCCGAGCCGCCGGAGCACCGCCTTGACGCGGGCGTCCAACTGGGCGGCGCCGAACGGCTTCACGATGTAGTCGTCCGCCCCGTCGCCCAGGGCCGCCACCATCTCCGGCTCCTCGTCGCGGGCCGTCGCCACGATGACCGGTACGTCGCTGACGGCGCGCAGCATCCGCAGGACCTGCGCCCCGTCCACGTCCGGCAGGCCCAGGTCGAGCACGACCAGGTCCGGCGGGTGCGTCACGGCCGCGTCGAGCCCCGCCATGCCCGTCGGCGCCGTCACCACGGCGTGCCCCCTGTCCCGCAGGGCCCGCAGCAGGGCGCCGCGCAGCTGGGGGTCGTCCTCCACGACGAGAAGATGGGCCATGGGGTCACGGTAGCCAGGAGTTCGGGGCGAGTTCACCATCGGTTTCCGGCTGACCGGGCTGCTGATCGACCCTTAACCGGGCTCTTAACCGGACGTTAGGGAACGGCGGGGGAGGGTGGACGGATGCGGAAGTGGTGGAGTGCCGCGGGCACGGTGGCGTGGGTGGCGGTCGGCACGGCCGCGGGGGGCCTCGGGGCCTGGCAGCTGGCGAGCGCGGACGGCGGGGGCGCGGCGCACAGCCGTCCGCTGGACGAAGGGGCGGTGCGCAGGGCGCTGGCGGGGGAGGGGACGGCGGACGCGACGCCTTCGAGCCCGACCCCTCCGAGCCCGACCCCTCCGAGCCCGACCCCTTCGAGCCCTACGCCTTCGGGCCCGACGCCGTCGAGCCCGCGGCCTTCGGGCCCGACGCCTTCGGATCCGAGGCCATCGGGCCCAGGGCCCTCGCGGTCGATGGCCCCCGAGCGGTCGACGGTCCGTTTCACCGGAGGCACGGCCACGGTGGAGTGCCGCCCGGGCGGCACGGTGTACCTCGTCTCCTGGAGCCCGGCGGACGGCTACCACTTCGACGAGGACGTGGTGCGCGGGCCGGGCCGTGCGGCCCGCCTGGAGGCGGAGCCCAGCGACGACGCCGACGACGGCGATGGCGCGGAGGACGCCGACGACCTGACCTACGACATCACCTGCCCCGACGGCAGGCCCCGGGCCCACCGGGCTCCGGACGACTGAGGCCCGGCGCCCCACCCCGCGGGCGACAGGTTGTCGCGTTATGGGGCGGCCGCCAGACACCGCGCACATGTCCAGGGCGCATTCCGGACACCTACCCTCACCCCCATGACCCCTCAGCCCAACCCCCAGCTCGGCGCAGCGGTCGCCGCAACCGACCGCGCGCACGTCTTCCACTCCTGGTCGGCCCAGGAACTGATCACCCCGCTCGCGGTGGCCGGCGCGGACGGCTCGTACTTCTGGGACTACGAGGGCAACCGTTACCTCGACTTCACCAGCGGCCTCGTCTACACGAACATCGGCTACCAGCACCCCAAGGTCGTCGCCGCGATCCAGGAGCAGGCCGCGAGCCTCGCCACGTTCGCCCCGGCGTTCGCGATCGAGGCCCGTTCGGAGGCGGCCCGGCTTATCGCCGAGCGCACCCCGGGCGACCTGGACAAGATCTTCTTCACCAACGGGGGCGCGGAGGCCGTCGAGAACGCCACCCGCATGGCCCGGCTGCACACGGGCCGCCCCAAGGTGCTCTCCGCGTACCGCTCGTACCACGGGGCCACCGCCGCCGCGATCAACCTGACCGGTGACCCGCGCCGCTGGCCGTCCGACACCGCCTCGGCGGGCGTCGTGCACTTCTGGGCACCCTTCCTCTACCGGTCCCCGTTCTACTCCGAGAACGAGACCCAGGAGTGCGAGCGGGCCCTGACGCACCTGGAGGACACCATCGCCTTCGAGGGGCCCGGGACCATCGCGGCGATCATCCTCGAAACGATCCCCGGCACCGCCGGGATCATGCCCCCGCCGCCCGGCTACCTCGCGGGCGTGCGCGAGCTGTGCGACCGGCACGGCATCGTGCTCGTCCTGGACGAGGTCATGGCGGGCTTCGGCCGCACCGGCGCGTGGTTCGCCGTGGACCACTACGAGGGCGTCGTACCGGACCTGCTGACCTTCGCCAAGGGCGTGAACTCCGGGTACGTGCCGCTCGGCGGCGTGGCGATCTCGTCGGCGATCGCCGAGACCTTCGCCCGCAGGCCCTACCCGGGCGGACTCACCTACTCCGGCCACCCGCTGGCCTGCGCGGCCGCCGTCGCCACGCTGAACGTCATGGCGGACGAGGGCGTGGTCGAGAACGCGGCCCGCGTCGGCGCCGACATCATCGGCCCCGGCCTGCGCGAGCTCGCCGCGCGCCACCCGAGCGTGGGCGAGGTGCGCGGCATCGGCATGTTCTGGGCCCTGGAGCTCGTACGCGACCGGGAGACCCGGGAGCCGCTGGTCCCCTACAACGCGACCGGCGAGGCCAACGCCCCGATGGCCTCGTTCGCCGCCGCCGCGAAGGCGAACGGCCTGTGGCCCTTCGTGAACATGAACCGCACCCACGTGGTGCCGCCCTGCACCATCACCGACGCCGAGGCGAAGGCCGGCCTCGCGGCCCTTGACCGGGCCCTGGACATCACCGACACCCACACGACCTGATCCCGGCGGCGGCCCTCGCGCCGGCGCCCCGCCCCCGTCCGCACCCCGGGCGGGGGCGGGCGGGGCTCGGGGGGCGGAACCCCGACCGCGTAGTCTGACGTGCTCGTAAGCGACGACGCCGGGAGCGTCGTCCGAGCGGACCCGGACAGCACCACGCAGGGGGAGGCCACCAACCATGCCCGGAGCCGACGGCCCCGCCGTCATCCGCAGCACCCTGCGCCAGCAGATCGCCGACGCCCTGCGCGACGAGATCCTCGCGGGCCGCCTCGTGCCGGGCCAGGAGTTCACGGTGAAGGAGATAGCCGAGCAGTACGGCGTCTCCGCGACCCCGGTCCGCGAGGCCCTGGTGAACCTCTCGGCGCAGGGCCTCCTGGACTCGGTGCAGCACCGCGGCTTCCGCGTGCACGAGCACACGCTCGCCGACTACCGCGGCATGATCGAGGCCCGCGGCCTCGTCGCCGACGGCATCTTCCGCGACCTCGCCGTGACGGCGGAGCGCCGCACCGTCCCGGCGGCCGGATTCGTGTCGGTGCGCCGCCGCGGCGAGGAGGCGGCCCGCGCCGCCGCCGCGGGCGACCTCACCGTCCTCATAGGCTACGACCTGCGCTTCTGGCGCGAGCTGAGCGCCCTCTTCGGCAACGCCTACCTCGCCGACTTCCTGCACCGCCTGCGCGTCAAGTCCTGGGTGTGCGCGGTCCCGCACCTGCGCCGCGAGGCGGAGCGCGGCGGCGAGCTGCGCGGCCGCCTGTGGTCGCGGCACACGGAGCTGGTGGACGCCGTGTCGCGCCGCGACCCGCTCGCCGCGCACCGCATCGTCGCGGAGTACAACGCCCACTCCCTGCGGCTCATCGAGACGCTGGCCGCCGGGGACGACGAGCGGGCCTCCGGATGACCGCCGTGGACCTCAGCGTCGTCATCCCCGCCTTCAACGAGGAGCGCCGTCTCGCCCCCACCCTGGAGGCCGTCCGCGCCTACCTCGACGCGGCCCCCGAGCCCCCGGCGTGGGAGCTGATCGTCGTCGACGACGGCTCCACGGACCGCACGGCGGAGATCGCCGCCGCGGCCGCCGCGGCCGACCCCCGCGTCCAGCTGGTGCGCGGCGGCAGGAACCGCGGCAAGGGCCACGCCCTGCGCCAGGGCGTCCTCGCCTCGTACGGCCGCCGCGTCCTGGTCACGGACGCCGACCTGGCCGCGCCCATCGAGGAGCTGGAGGCCCTGGAGAAGGCCCTGGCCGACGGGAACGCGGCCGCGGTCGGCTCCCGGGCGCGGCCCGGCGCGACGATCGGCGTGCACCAGCACCGGCTGCGCGAGCTGCTCGGCCGGGGCGGGAACTTCGTCATACGCACGGTCGCCGTCCCCGGGATCCGTGACACCCAGTGCGGATTCAAGCTGTTCGACGGCGACCGGGCCCGCGCGGCGTTCGCCGCGTCACGCCTGCGCGGCTGGGGCATCGACGTCGAGATCCTGCACCACTTCCGCGCCCAGGGCTGGCCGGTCGCCGAGGTGCCGGTGCAGTGGTCGCACCAGGAGGGCTCCAAGGTGCGGCCCACCGACTACGTCCGCGTCCTGGCCGAGCTGACCGCGCTGCGCGCCCGCGCGCTGCGCCCCGCCGATCTGCTCGTCGCCGCCCTGTTCCTGGTCGCATCGACCGCCCTGTACGCGCGCCGCTGGATCTCCCCGGACACCCGCTACCTCCCGCACGCCCTCCAGGACCAGAACCAGTGGGAGTGGTTCTTCGAGGTCACCGCCCACAACGTCAGGCACCTCGACAACCCCCTGTTCACGACCTTCCAGAACGCCCCGGACGGCGTGAACCTCATGGCCAACACGGTCATGCTCGGGCTTTCCGTGCCGCTGGCCCCCGTGACCTGGGTGTTCGGCCCGGCCGTCAGCCTGAACGTGGCGATGACGCTGGGCCTCGCCGCCACCGCGACCGCCTGGTACTGGCTCCTTCGCCGGCGGCTCGTACGGCACCGGGGAGCCGCCGCCGTCGGCGCGGCGCTCGCCGCCTTCGCGCCGCCGATGGTCAGCCACGCGCACGCGCACCCGAACTTCATCGTCCTGTTCATGATCCCGCTGATCATCGATCGGGCGCTGCGCCTGTGCGCGGGCCGTCACGTCGTACGGGACGGCGTGGTGCTCGGCCTGTTCACGGCGTACCAGATCTTCCTCGGCGAGGAGCCGCTGCTGCTCGCCGCCATGGGGATGGTGCTCTTCACCCTTGCGTACGCGGTGGTGCGGCGGGATGTCGCACGCGCCGCCTGGCGCCCCCTCGCGCGGGGCCTGGCGATCGGCGTCGGCGTCTGTCTGCCCCTGGTCGCCTTCCCTCTGTGGTGGCAGTTCTTCGGGCCGCAGAGCTACAAGAGCGTGCTGCACGGCGACAACGCGGGAAACAGCCCGCTCGCCCTGCTGTCCTTCGCCGAGCGCTCCCTCGCGGGCGACGCGGACACCGCTGCCTCGCTCTCGATGAACCCGACCGAGCAGAACGCCTTCTACGGCTGGCCGCTCGTCGTGCTCGCCCTCGTGATCACGGTGTGGCTGTGGCGGCGCCCCGCGGTGAAGGCCCTCGCGTTCACGGCGGTCGCGGCGGCGTTCCTGTCCTTGGGCCCGAAGTTCCGCATCCCGCTGACGGACGTGGTCCTGCCCGGGCCGTGGGCCCTCCTCTCCGACCGGCCGCTCTTCGAGTCGGTCATCGAGGGGCGCGTGGCGATGGTGTGCGCTCCGGTGCTCGGCATGCTCGTGGCGCTCGCGATCGAGCGGCTGCTCGTGAGCACGCGACGGGCGCCGGGGTGGGCGCCGACGGCGGGCCGCACCCGGGCCGCCGCCGTGCGGTACGCGGGCCTCGGCGCGGTCGCCGCCGCCCTGCTGCCCCTCGTACCGCTGCCCCTGAAGGCCGTGGACCGGATCGAGGTCCCGGCGTTCATCGCCGACGGCACCTGGCGGCGTTACGTCGACACGGCGGCGGGGGAGACCCTCGTCCCGGTGCCGCTGCCCGACCCCGGCTACGCGGAGGCGCTGCACTGGCAGACCACCGCGGGCCTGGGCTTCAGGCTCCCCGGCGGCTACTTCAACGGGCCCTGGGGCCCGGACCGCGTCGGCATCTACGGCGCCCCGCCCCGCAACACCACCAACCTCCTCCGCGACATCCGGGGCACCGGCGTGGCCGTGGGCGCCACGGACGCCTGGCGGCGGGCCGTGCGCGAGGACCTGCGGTACTGGAACGCGGGCGTCGTCGTGCTCGCCCCGCAGGCCGCCGACGCGGCGCTGCGCAGCACCCTCGACGACCTTCTTGGACAGCGCGGAAAGTGGGTAGACGGGGTGTGGATCTGGGACGTGCAAGGGGGATCCTGAGCGGCCCCGCTGCCACTACGCTGCGGGAACAACACGCACGGTAGTGAACCCCCGCGCACGCGCCCGCCCATCCGCTGACCCGAGGAGCCCTTCTTGGCCTGCGACTTGTGGCTCGTCCCGCTCGTCGATGTGCTCTGCCACAGCCCCGACAACCCCTTCGCGGAGGAACTCGCCGCGTACGACAAGGCGCTGACCGACGCGGGCCTGCCGACGGTCCCCGTCTACGCGTACATGCCGGGCCTGTCCGGCGACGTGGCGCCGGTGGCGGGCTTCGACTACGACGCGCTGCACTTCCTGCGGCGCGCGTACCTGCTGCGCGTCTGCGGTCTTGAGGTGACGCCGGTCGACGAGCTCGGCGGTGACTACGAACAGCTCCTGGAGATGTTCGATGCGACGGCCCAGCAGTCGCATCTGGTGTGGCACTACGACCACGCCGGGGCGTACGTGCCCGTGGACTTCCCGGCGCCGCTCGCCAACGACGAGCTGCTCGCGGGCGGCGGTCCGCTGGGGTCCTCGCACGCCCTCCTGCGCGAGCTGGAGTTCGTGGCGCCGTCCATCGGCATAGACCCCGCGAACCCGCCGCTGCCCCCGGCCCCGCCGCGGTCCCCGACGGCCCTGGAGGAACCGGCCCCCGCGCCGCCCCACGACCCGAGCCCCTTCGCCCGCGAACGCCACGTCTGGCTCGGCCTCCACGCAGCCACGACCCGAAGCCTGGCCCAGGGCTCAATGATCATCTACAGCTAGCCGGCTCTCTCCCCTCCGCTGTGGGCAGCTGGTCCGCCCAGAGGGCGGAACGGGTGGGCACAGCCCAGGTGCCGCCCAGCCATGCAGCCGGGCCCCGCCGGCCACCGGGGCGCCCTCGCCTCACCGGGGCTCAGGGGGGCGCTGCCGGGGCATGTTCGGCCGGGCCCCCGGTGGCAGGGGGAAACGGCCCGGGGCCCCGCCGGGCTCGCGGGCGGGGCCGGGGGCGGGGCCGCCCCCGCCGGACTGCATGGCGAGCGGCGCGGCCCCCGCGCCGAACTCCACCATCCAGTCCACGGTCTCGGCCCGCACCAGCTCCGTCACGTCGTCGGAGAACCTCCGCAGCACCCCGAGACACCGCTCCGCCGCCTCGCTCGCGGTCCCCTCCGTCGGCCCGAGCACCTCCCGCACGCTCTCCGACGCCCAGTCGAACTGCAGCACCTGCAACCGCCGCTGCACGGCCTGCGCGGTGGCGACGTCCCTTATCCACCCGGACGTGAAGCCGAAGTACCGGTCGCACCCCACGCACGCGACCCCGGCGAGCAGCGAAACGAATCCCCACGTGGCCGAGGCGCCCACCGCCCCGGTGAGGTCGAGCAGCGGAAGGACCCCGGCCCCGAGCGCCCCGAGCGCGGCGCCGCCGCGCAGGAGCCGGGCCCCGCGCCGCTTGCGGACGCGGTCGCGCAGGTACCACCCGGCGGTGTCGAGCGCACCCCGCTCCACCCACCGGTACAGCTCGTCGAGCCGCGCCGCGGGCTCGCCCCAGTCGCCCGTGGGGAACTCCCGGCCGCCCGGGGCGCCCCCGAGCCCGCCACCCGCGCCGCCCGGCGCCCCCGCCCCGGCCTCGTGCCCGTCATGGGGCACCCCCTCAGGCTGCATCTCCGGCTGGTGGTGGCTCACCCGGCACTCCCTCGGCTTCCGCATAAGTTCCGCATAAGTGACGCAACGTAATGGACGGTGCCTCTGCGCGAGCACAAGTCCTACCGCCCAATGGGTGGCTATGCGGCCGTTTTCACGGCTTTTCCGCCTGGAAGGGGAGCTTGATCAGGTATAGGAGCGCGGTCGATCTCACCCGAAAGAGTGCCGCCGGGAGTGCCGGGGCGCGCGCCCCGGTCACCACGTAGGCTCGTGCCAGGCGTCAACCCGCCCGACAAGCACGTCGTACGCACTCGATCGACACCAGGAGCTGATCGTGATCCCCGGTGGTGGACAGCCCAACATGCAGCAGCTGCTCCAGCAGGCCCAGAAGATGCAGCAGGACCTCGCGAAGGCACAGGAGGAGCTGGCGCGCACCGAGGTCGAAGGCCAGGCGGGCGGCGGCCTCGTCAAGGCCACGGTCACCGGCTCCGGTGAGCTGCGCGCCCTCGCGATCGACCCGAAGGCGGTCGACCCGGAGGACACGGAGACCCTCGCGGACCTGGTCGTGGCCGCCGTGCACGCGGCGAACGAGAACGCGCAGGCGCTCCAGCAGCAGAAGCTCGGCCCGCTGGCCCAGGGACTCGGCGGCGGCGGCATCCCCGGCCTGCCGTTCTAATCGCCGTTACCTTCAAAGTCGCCCGGCGGCCAACTACGGTACGTATCAAAGCCCCCTGACCCCCGAACACTGACCCCGGAAAACCCGCAGGAAAGGCAGTCCGTTGTACGAAGGCGTGGTCCAGGACCTCATCGACGAATTGGGCAGGCTGCCCGGCGTCGGTCCCAAGAGCGCGCAGCGGATCGCCTTCCACATCCTCCAGGCGGAGCCCACGGACGTGCGGCGCCTCGCGCATGCGCTCCTGGAGGTGAAGGAGAAGGTCCGCTTCTGCGCGACCTGCGGGAACGTGGCGCAGGAGGAGCTCTGCAACATCTGCCGCGACCCCCGTCGGGACCCCGCGGTCATCTGCGTGGTCGAGGAGCCCAAGGACGTCGTGGCGATCGAGCGGACCCGTGAGTTCCGGGGCCGGTACCACGTGCTCGGCGGCGCCATCAGCCCCATCGAGGGCGTGGGCCCCGACGACCTGCGCATACGGGAACTCCTCGCGCGCCTCGCCGACGGCACCGTCATCGAGCTGATCCTCGCGACGGACCCGAACCTGGAGGGCGAGGCCACGGCGACGTACCTCGCGCGCATGATCAAGCCGATGGGCCTGAAGGTCACCCGCCTGGCCAGCGGACTCCCTGTCGGGGGAGATCTGGAATACGCGGACGAGGTCACCCTGGGCCGCGCTTTCGAGGGGAGACGACTCCTAGATGTCTAAGTCACCTGAGCCCCAGCCGAAGACGCTGGTGCACGCCGCGTCCCAGGACCCGGACGACTTCGCGGTCCAGATCTCCGACCAGATCGAGAGCTTCATCGTCGCGGTCACGGAGGTCGCCCGGGGCGACGAGCCGGACTCGGCCGTCCCCTTCCTCCTCCTGGAGGTCTCCCAGCTGCTCCTGGCCGGGGGCCGCCTCGGCGCGCACGAGGACATCGTCCCCGACGAGCGCTACGAGCCGGACCTGGGCCCGGAGGGCGACGTGGACGAGCTCCGCGAGCGCCTGGCCGTCCTCCTCGACCCGATCGACGTCTACTCCGAGGTCTTCGACCCGTACGAGCCGCGCAAGGCCCCGGTGGCCTGCCGCATCTCCGACGACCTGGCCGACGTCGTCACCGACCTCCGCCACGGCCTGGCCCACTACCGCGAGGGCCGCACCACGGAGGCCCTGTGGTGGTGGCAGTTCTCCTACTTCTCCAACTGGGGCGCCACGGCGTCGGCGTCCCTGCGCGCCCTCCAGTCCCTGGTCGCCCACGTCCGCCTGAACCAGCCCCTGGAGGACCTCAACGGCCTCGACACCGACCAGGACCTCACGGACGAGACCCTGGAAGAGGCCGCGGGCAAGGTCATGGCCGAGGAGATCGCCGGGCCCCTGGGCCTGCGCCCGGTCCAGTAATCCGCTTCCCGGCTCCCCCGGCGGGGCGTGGCGTTACGCTGCGCACTACTGCCGTGCGGTGAGGGGGGCTTGCTTGTGGCGGACGAGACATCCTGGGCGGGACTCGCGGAGGCGATCGGCGCGGTGCGCGCGGAGCTGCTCCGGGCGGAGGAAGCGGGCCGGAACGAGAGCGTGCGGTTCCGCACCGGCCCCGTGGAGCTGGAGTTCTCCGTCGACGTCCGCAAGGAGGGCGAGGCACGGGCGAAGGTCTTCGTGCTCCCCTTCGGGGCGGAGGCGAAGGGGTCCCGCTCGACCGGTACGACCCACCGCCTCAAGGTGACCCTCCAGCCGGTGGACGACGCGGGCGAGGACCGCCTCATCGGCGACCGTGACGCGCAGGGGCGCCCTCGGTAGCGCGCGATGGACGTACGACGGGTCGTCGAGCTGTGGAATCCGGACGCGGGCCTCTCCGGCACCGGCTACCTCGTCGCGGACCGCCTGGTCCTGACGGCGCTCCATAACGTGCGCGGCGCCGGAGCGGCGGAGGTCAGACCGCTCGGGAGCGACGCGTGGGCGCGGGCCGAGGTGCTCTGGCCCGCCGCGGACGCCGGCGCACCCGACGCGGCGCTGCTCCGGATCGTGGACACCCGGTGGACGCCGCCCGGGGGAGAGCCGGTGCGGTGGGGCAGGATCGACGCGGCGGCGCCCCCGGCGGAGGGCCGGCTCCCCTGTCTCGCCGTGGGCCTGCCCCGCTCGGAGGCGCGCGACGGCCTCCGTGACACCAAGGAGATCCGCGGCCACGTCGAGGCCCTGACGGGCCTGAAGGCGGACGGCGTCATCACCGTCCACGTCGACCGGGCGGCGGCACCGAGCAAGGGCGAGGGGCGCTGGGCGGGGGCCTCGGGAGCCGCGCTCTTCTGCCGGGGACGGATCATCGGCGTCCTCACCGCGGACCGGGCCCGTGACTACGAGGCGAACCAGCTCACGGCGGTGTCGGTGGAGTCGCTCGCGGCCCGGCCCGGCTTCGCGCGGGCGGTGGGGGAGCTGCTCCTGGAGACCCTGACCGCGGAGCTTCCGTACGGGCGGACGGCGTACGACATCGAGGCCCCGCCCGGCCTCAACAACCTGCCCGAGCTGCCGTCCCGGCACTTCGTGGGCCGCGAGGACGTGCTCGCCGAGCTGGAGCGGGCCCTGGCCGGGGACTCCCAGACCATCACGCAGACGCTGCACGGCCTGGGCGGTGTCGGCAAGACGACCTTGGCGTTGCACTACGCCCACGCGCACGTGGGGACGTACCGCCTGGTGTGGTGGATCCGCTCGGACAGCCGCGAACTGATCGAGGCGAGCCTCGCCGCCCTCGCCCTGCGCGTCCAGGGGGCCGCCGCCTCGGACCTCACCACCACCCAGGCAGCCGACTGGGCCGTCGGCTGGCTCCAGACGCACCCGGGCTGGCTCCTGGTGTTCGACAACGTGGAGCGGCCTCAGGTCGCGGCGGCGGTGACGGGGCAACTGCGGTCCTCCGGGCGGTACTTGATCACCAGTCGCTACCGGAGCGGCTGGGCGGGCGCCCCGATCGCCCTGCCGGTCCTGGACGAGGGCGCGTCCCTCGACCTGCTCGCCCGGCTCACGGACGACGGCGAGGCCGGGGCCGAGGCGCGGGCCCTCGCCGAGGAACTCGGCCATCTGCCCCTGGCGTTGGAGCAGGCGGGTGCCTTCGTGGCGCAGACCGGGAGCACGCTGGGCGAGTACCGGCTCATGCTCCGGCGGCATCCGGAGCGCACGACGGCCGCCGCGCCCGGCGGTACGGACCCGATGCGGACCGTGGCCCGGATCTGGCGCATCACTCTCGACGCCGTGCACGCCAAGGACCCCCGCGCGGTGGACCTCCTGCGCATGGCCGCGTGGTGCGCGCCCACGGACATCCCCCGGGAGCTCTTCACGGAGGTGGTCGAAGACCCGCTGGACCTGGCCCAGGCCCTGGGGCTGCTCGCCGACTACAACCTGATCTCGCTGGAGCGGCAGACGCTGGGCGTGCACCGCCTCGTGCAGCGGGTGGCGCGCACGGCGTCGCCCGAGGATCCGCACCGGGCGCCGGAGCGCATCACGGAGGCGCGGGACAGGGCCGCGGCGGCGCTGCGGCGCGTCCTTCCGCTGGACCCCCGTCTCAACGTCGCGGGCTGGCCCGAGTGGAGGCGTCTGCTGCCCCATGTCGAAGCGCTCCTGGACGCGGTCGACCCCGCCGACGACACCGAGGACACCGACTTCGCCCTCAACGAGTGGGCGCAGTACCTGGCGGGGCAGGAGCAGCGGGGCCGGGCCATCGCGCTCCTGCGCCGTTCCGTGGCCGCTTCGTCCCGTCTGTTCGGCGAGAAGCACGCCAGCACGCTGACCGCGTACAACAACCTCGCGAGCGCGTACGAGTCGGCGGGGGAGCTGGACGAGGCGATCGCGCTCCTGGAGCGGACGCTGACGGCCCGGATCGAAGTGAGCGGCGACGACGACCCGAACACGCTCATCGTGCGCAACAACCTCGCGAGTGCCTATCAGACGGCGGGGGACCTGGAGCGCGCGACGCCGCTGCACGAGCGGAACCTGTCCGACCGCATGCGTCTCCTGGGCTCCGACCATCTGAGCACGCTGCTCTCGCGCAACAACCTCGCGGACG
This sequence comes from Streptomyces spectabilis, assembly GCF_008704795.1. Taxonomy (NCBI): domain Bacteria; kingdom Bacillati; phylum Actinomycetota; class Actinomycetes; order Kitasatosporales; family Streptomycetaceae; genus Streptomyces; species Streptomyces spectabilis. The sequence continues at coordinate 5,244,679 of NZ_CP023690.1, forward strand.
CGTATCTGCTGGCGGGGCAGCTGGCCCGGGCGGCCCCGATGTTCGAGGAGGCCCTGGCCGGCTGCCTGCGCGTGCTGGGCGGCGACCACCCCTTCACCCACGTCGTGCGCAGCAACGTCGCGTACTGCTGCGAGGCCGCGGGGGACCTGGAGCGCGCGGTGGCCCTGCTTGAGCAGACGGCCGCCGACCGCGTCCGGACGCTGGGCGGGGAGCATCCGGACGCGTTGCGGTCACAGCTGCACCTCGCGCGTGCCTACCGGGCGGCGGGCGACCTGCCGCGGGCGACCGCGCTCCTTGAGCGGACGCTGGACGTCTGTGCCCGGGCCCTGGGCGAGGGCCACCCGGTGACGACGCACGCGCGGAGCAGTCTGGCCGAGGCCCTGGAGCAGGCCGCCTCCTCATAGCCACAGCTCCCCCGTGCGATCCCGCGCGCCCCTGTGACCCACCCCACTTTCCGGCGTGCTCCGCTCCGCAGCGGGCAGTGGAGTCCCCGGAGCGGCCGGAGGACAAGGAGCCATCGGTGATCACGACGTGAGCGGGACATCTCACGATCTGATACTGCCGGGGCTGAATTCGGCCGCTCGTTAGACTGAGCCGACCGCCGTGGGCGGGAAGAGACGTAACTGAGCGAGGAGCGCACGTGGGCCTTGTCGTGCAGAAGTACGGAGGCTCCTCCGTAGCCGATGCCGAGGGCATCAAGCGGGTCGCCAAGCGCATCGTCGACGCCAAGAAGAACGGCCACCAGGTGGTCGTCGTGGTGTCGGCGATGGGTGACACGACGGATGAGTTGATCGATCTTGCCGGGCAGGTGTCGCCGATCCCTGCCGGGCGCGAATTCGACATGCTGCTGACCGCCGGAGAGCGGATCTCCATGGCCCTGCTGGCCATGGCGATCAAAAACCTGGGCCACGAGGCCCAGTCGTTCACGGGCAGTCAGGCCGGTGTCATCACCGACTCGGTCCACAACAAGGCCCGGATCATCGATGTGACGCCGGGCCGCATCCGGACCGCGCTCGACGAGGGCAACATCGCCATCGTCGCCGGGTTCCAGGGCGTGAGCCAGGACAAGAAGGACATCACGACCCTGGGTCGCGGTGGGTCCGACACCACCGCCGTCGCCCTCGCCGCCGCGCTCGACGCGGAGGTGTGCGAGATCTACACGGACGTGGACGGCGTCTTCACCGCCGACCCGCGCGTCGTGAAGAAGGCCCGGAAGATCGACTGGATCAGCTTCGGGGACATGCTGGAGCTGGCCAGCTCCGGGTCCAAGGTGCTCCTCCACCGCTGTGTGGAGTACGCGCGCCGCTACAACATCCCGATCCACGTGCGGTCCTCCTTCAGTGGGCTGCAGGGCACGTGGGTCAGCAACGAACCGCAAGGGGACCGCAAGGTGGAGCAGGCGATCATCTCTGGTGTCGCGCACGACACGTCCGAGGCCAAGATCACGGTCGTGGGCGTGCCGGACAAGCCGGGCGAGGCCGCCGCGATCTTCCGCGCCGTCGCCGACGCCCAGATCAATCTCGACATGATCGTCCAGAACGTGTCGGCCGCCGCGACGGGCCTCACCGACATCTCCTTCACGCTGCCCAAGGCCGAGGGCCGCAAGGCCATCGACGCCCTGGAGAAGACGAAGGCGGGCGTCGGCTTCGACTCCCTGCGCTACGACGACCAGATCGCGAAGATCTCCCTGGTCGGCGCGGGCATGAAGACGAACCCCGGCGTCACCGCCACGTTCTTCGAGGCGCTGACGGACGCGGGCGTGAACATCGAGCTGATCTCGACCTCCGAGATCCGCATCTCCGTGGTCACCCGCGCCGAGGACGTCAACGAGGCCGTGCGCGCCGTGCACACCGCCTTCGGACTCGACTCCGACTCGGACGAAGCCGTGGTCTATGGAGGCACCGGGCGATGAACCGCAAGCCGACGCTCGCGGTCGTCGGGGCGACCGGAGCCGTCGGCTCGGTGATGCTCCAGATCCTGTCGCAGCACGCCGACATCTGGGGCGAGATCAGGCTCGTCGCCTCCCCGCGCTCGGCCGGCCGCAAGCTGGCCGTGCGCGGGGAGGAGGTCGAGGTCCTCGCGCTGGGCGAGGACGTCTTCGAGGGCGTCGACGTCGCCATGTTCGACGTGCCCGACGAGGTGGCGGCCCAGTGGGCGCCCATCGCCGCCTCGCGGGGCGTCGTCGTGGTCGACAACTCCGCCGCCTTCCGGCTCGACCCGGACGTCCCGCTGGTCGTGCCGGAGGTCAATCCGCACGCCGCGCGCCTGCGCCCGCGCGGCATCATCGCCAACCCGAACTGCACCACCCTCTCGATGATCGTGGCCATCGGCGCGCTGCACGCCGAGTTCGGCCTGCGGGAGCTGGTGGTGTCGTCGTACCAGGCCGTCAGCGGGGCCGGGCGGGACGGCGTGGACACGCTGCGGCGCCAGCTCAAGCTCGTCGCGGACAGCGACCTCGGCACCGGGCCCGGCGACCTGCGCCGCGCCGTCGGCGACGACACCGGGCCCTTCCCGGAGCCCGTCGCCCTGAACGTGGTGCCCTGGGTCGGCTCCGTACGCGACGACGGCTGGTCGTCGGAGGAGATGAAGGTCCGGAACGAGTCCCGGAAGATCCTCGGCCTGCCGGACCTGAAGGCCGCGGTCACCTGCGTACGGGTGCCGGTCGTCACGACGCACTCGCTGACCGTCCACGCGCGCTTCGAGCGCGAGGTGACCGTCGCCAGGGCCCGGGAGATCCTCGCCACCGCGCCCGGGGTCGTCCTGTTCGACGACCCCGCCGCCGGTGAGTTCCCGACGCCCGCCGACGCAGTCGGCACCGACCCCACCTGGGTCGGGCGGCTCCGGCGCGCCCTGGACGACCCGGCCGCGCTCGAACTCTTCGTGTGCGGGGACAACTTGCGCAAGGGCGCCGCGCTGAACACGGTGCAGATCGCGGAGCTGGTGGCGGGGGAGTTCCCGGGCGCCTGAGCGGGCACCCGAGCGTGCGCCTGAGCCGACGGCCGGGCGGGCGCCTGTGCGGTGTGCCTGTGCGGTGTGCCCGAAGGGCGGCTCCCGGGGGCAGATCCGGCTGCCCGAAAGGCTCCCCGAAGCGGAGCGGCCTGTAGGAGCTGTGTAAGTTCTGTGTCCGATCTCTGGTCCAGACCGCTTGAACTGGGGCGTCCGCGCGTTCGAAGATTCGGCTTCCGGCCGCTGCAACCGACCGGGCGGCACAGGCGTCTTCGCCGTCGCCCTTCCGGTGGGCGGCCTGAACGCTGCGAAAAGCAATTGGGGCATAGGGGAAGAGCTGGTACGCATGGGGGCTTTTGACGCACCGTGGAGAGCGGTGGCTGTGAGGCACGCCGCGCCCGCGGTGCCGAACGCCATGCCTGACGCGTACAACCCTGATGGGGGGAAGCGTGTCCAACAGGCGTGGCAGAGGTACTCGAATTCACCGCGAGCGGCGCGGCGGCACTACGACCGTCCCGCCGTCCTCGCGTACCCGGCGGCATGCCGGTGATCGCCCCCATGCCCGTGACGCGGCCCGCCCGCATTCCGACGCAGCGCGAGGGCGATGAGGTGGCCGTGACCGCGGGCACCACCGTCGACCACCTCACCGAGACGTATCGCGCCCACTACCGGTCGCTGCTCGGCCTCGCCGCCCTGCTCCTCGACGACACCGCGTCGTGCGAGGACGTCGTGCAGGAGGCGTTCATCCGGGTCCACTCCGCGCGCAAGCGCGTCCGCGACCCCGAGAAGACCCTCGCGTATCTGCGCCAGACCGTGGTGAACCTCTCCCGGTCCGCGCTGCGTCGGCGCATCCTCGGTCTGAAGCTCCTGACCAAGCCGATGCCCGACATGGCGAGTGCCGAGGAGGGCGCGTACGACCAGCTGGAGCGCGACGAGCTGATCAAGGCCATGCGCGGTCTGCAGCGCCGTCAGCGCGAGGTCCTCGTCCTGCGGTACTTCGCGGACATGACCGAGGCCCAGGTCGCCGAGACGCTCGGCATATCGCTCGGCTCGGTCAAGGCCTACGGCTCGCGCGGCATCGCAGCGCTGCGCATCGCCATGGAGGCCCCGGCATGAGCGGAACGGGCGACATGGGCAAGCACCACGAGCACGAGCACGACGCTGGGAACGACACGGTGAAGCACGGGCCGGGCGACGGCGACCGACTCGACCACGGACACGACGTACCGGACGCCTCGCACGCGTCGAGCACGCCGAGCGCGCCGGACGTCACGGAGCGGCTGCGCGGCCTCGGGCGGCTGACCGCCGTCGGCGGCCCCGACGCGCTCGGCGGCCCCGACGCCCCCGGCGGGCTCGCCGACGACGAGCTGGCGCTGCGGCAGCTGCTGCGCACCGCCGTCCAGGACATCGAGCCGGGCGACGCGGCCCTGGAGAAGCTCCGGCACGCGGTGCCCGCCCGCCGGACCCGCAAGCGGCAGGCCTTCGTCGGGGCGGCCGCCGTGGTCCTCTTCGCGGCCACCGCCGTGCCCGCGCTCGTGCACGTCACCCGCTCGTCGGGCGACTCCGACGCGCGGCCGTCCATCGCGGGCGCGGGCAACAGCCAGCACAGCCAGGGCGGCAGCAGCGAGGGCAAGGGCACCGACCGCCCCGGCAAGGAGACCGGCGGCGGCAAGGAGAAGAAGGAGAAGAAGAGGGACAAGGACAAGGGCGGAAAGGGCAAGGAGAAGGGCGGCAAGGGCAAGGGCGAGACCGGCAGGGGCGGCGCCACCGGCGGCACCGAGCCGGACGACCAGGGCACCGACGCCGTCAGCTCGCCCGCCTGCGACGCCTCCCAGCTCGGCGCCTCCGGCTCCGTGGGGCCCGCCGACGCCGACGGCAAGGTCTACGGCACCTTCCGCGTCGCCAACGTCTCCGGCGACAGCTGCACGGTCGACAGCGCGGGCGCCGTGGCCGCCACCGCCCAGGGCGCCACCAGCCCCTCGGACATCAACGTCGTCGACCACACCCCGGGCGACGGCACCGGACTGCCCGACCCGGCCCAGGAGGCCAGCTCGCTCGTGCTCAAGCCCGGCGCGTCGTACGAGGTGCGCTTCGCCTGGGTGCCCTCGGAGCAGTGCCCGTCCGACGGCGGCGAGCCCACGCCGAACCCGTCCCCGTCCGACAACGGCGCGGGCGGCACGGGCTCGGAGGGCGGCACCGGGGACAGCGGCGGCGTGACGCCCCAGCTGGTCCGCGAGGACGTCGCCAAGGACGGCAGCGTCGCGGTGTCCCTCACGGCGGACGCGGGCGGCCCGTCGGCGGACGCGACGGTGACGAACGCGTGCTCGGGCACGGTCTACAAGACCGGGGTGCTTCCCGCGGAGTGACGCACCGCGAAGGGGCCGCCGGGGTTTCCCCTCGGCGGCCGGGCCCTCAGGTGGTGGAGGGCTGCGGAGCCTCCGGCTCCGGCACCAGGCCGAGCGCGGCGTCCCGGGCGGACTCCCGCTCGCGCCGGAACAGGCGGAACCACATGAAGACCACGAACCCCGCGAACACGAACCACTCGCCCGTGTAGCCCAGGTTCTGGAACGCCTTGATGTCCAGGCCCGAGTCCTCCGGCGCGGCCGCGGGGACCGGCCGCAGCCCGTCGGCGCCCCGCTCAAGCGTGACCCAGGCGTCGTACACGTCGTCCGGTACGAGGTTCACCAGGGACGCCGCGCTGATCATGCCGACCTGGCCCGTGGGCAGGCCGCCCGCCGTGCGCACACCGTCCGAGCTGGGGCTCTCCGAGGCCTGGAGCGCGCCGGTGACGGTGACCTCGCCCTTCGGCGGTGCGGGCGCCTTCGCCGCGTCGGCCTCGCCGGGCAGCCAGCCGCGCACGACCGGCAGCGACTTGCCGCCGTCGGTGCGCAGGAGCGTGAGCACGTAGTACCCGCTCTTGTCGTCCAACGTGCGGTCAGGGACGAGGAGTTGCTTGCCGTACCGGCCGGTCGCGGTCGTCCGCTCGCCGGACGTCTCCCGGTCCACGGGCAGCAGACCGGCCAGCGGCCGCGCCTTCGCGCTCGTGTCGACGGTGGTCCGCTGCTTGGCGTCCTCGTGGTCCTGCGCGCGGTCCTGGAAGCGGCTCAGCTGCCAGGAACCCATGAACAGGCACAGCGGAATGGCCAGCGCGACGAAGACATTGATCCCCCACCAGCGGGGGGTCAGCAGGAACCGGTACACGCCTTCCACGGTACGGGGCGCTCCGGGGCGGGCCGTCCCCGGGGCGCCCCGCGCGGGCTACCGCAGGTGGCGGGCCGCGAAGTCCAGCTCCAGGGCGACCTGCTTGATGCGCTCGTCGACGACGAGGGAGCCGTGGCCCGCGTCGTAGCGGTACACCTCGTGGACGGCGGCGCGCCCTGCGAGGCGGTCGACGTAGTTCTCCACCTGGCGGATGGGGCAGCGCGGGTCGTTCACCCCCGCGGAGATGTAGACCGGGGCCTTGACCGCGTCCACGTACGTCAGCGGGGAGGAGGCCTCGAAGCGCTCGGGCACCTCCTCCGGCGTCCCGCCGAAGAGGGTGCGGTCCATCGCCTTCAGGGCCTCCATCTCGTCGTGGTACGCCGTCACGTAGTCCGCGACGGGGACCGCGGCGAGGCCGAGCGCCCAGGCGTCGGGCTGGGTGCCGAGGCCGAGGAGCGTGAGATAGCCGCCCCAGGAGCCGCCGGAGAGGATCAGCCGGTCCGGGTCGGCGAGGCCGGAGGCGACGGCCCAGTCCCGCACCGCCGCGATGTCCTCCAGCTCGATGAGGCCGACGCGGTGCTTGAGGGCGTCGGTCCACTCGCGGCCGTACCCCGTGGAGCCGCGGTAGTTGACCCGGACCACCGCGTACCCGTGGTCGATCCAGGCGGCGGGGCCCGCCGCGAAGGAGTCGCTGTCGTGCCAGGTGGGGCCGCCGTGCACCTCGAAGACCGTGGGCAGCGGGCCCGTGGCCCCGGCCGGCTTCTGGACCAGGGCGTGGACGCGGCCGCCGGGGCCCTCCACCCACGCGTCCTCCACCGGCACCGACGCGGGCGCCTTCGGACCCGGCGGGTCCAGGACGACCCGGCCGGAGGTGGAGCGCAGGACGGGCGGCTCGGCGGCCGACGACCACATGTACTCCACGGTGCCGTCCGGGCGTGCCGTCGCGCCGGACACCGAGCCGCGCGGGGTCTCGACGCGGGTCAGCTCGCGGGTGGCCAGGTCGTACCGCCACAGGTCGCCGCGGGCCTCGAAGTCGTGTGCGACGAGCAGCGCGGAGCCGTCGGGATACCACTCCGCCGACACGTCGCCCGGCAGGTCGAGGGCCAGGTCCGTCTCCTCGCCCGACGCCACGTCCCAGACCATCGGCTCCCAGCGGCCGCGGCGCTGGTGGCCGACCAGGAGCCGGGTGTCCCCGTCGACCGGCGCGAAGCCGAGGCACTCCAGGCCGAGCTCGACCTCGCCGCCCTTGCTGTCGTCCAGGTCGGCGACCACCGAGCCGTCCAGGCGCAGGACGCGCAGGGCGGAGTGCATCGCGTCGCCGTGCTCGGTGTGCTCGACGACGATCAGGGAGCCGTCGTGCGAGAGGTCGCCGACGCCCGCGGACTCGCGGTGGCGGTAGATCTCGACGGGCTCGGCGCCCGGGGCCGCGTCGGGGCGCACGACGTGGACCGTCGAGCCGTCCTCGTCCGTGGAGCGGCCCACCACGACCGTGCGGCCGTCCCGGCCGAGGGCGAGCCCGGCCGGATAGGAGGGGGCGAGGCCGGGCACGGCGGCCTCGTCGGCGCCGCCGGTGAAGGGCTGGCGGCGCCACACCCCGAACTCGTCCCCGTCCTTGTCGTCGAACCACCAGATCCAGTGGCCGTCGGGGGTCAGGAGGCCGTCCGTCGTGCCGTTCGCCCGGTCGGTGACCTGGCGCTGGGCGCCGGTCGCGCGGTCCCAGGCGTACAGCTCGTACGTCCCCGTCGCGTTCGACACGAACAGGGAGCGGTCCGGGGCGTCCTCCGCCCAGTCCGGCAGGGAGACGCGCGGCGCGCGGAAGCGCTTCTCCCAGTCGGGCGTCACGGCGCCCCCTGCGTCGCTTCCGGCTCCCGCGTCGCTTCCGGTTCCTGCGTCCACCTGCTTGCCCGTCTCACTCATGGCCCCATAGTGCCTGGCTCTCCCCGCAATCCGCTGGCGAGGGTCCCAGGCCTGTGGATAACTTTCGGGCATGTACACACCGAACCCCGCCGACTGGCGCGAGTCCAACCGGCGGCGCTGGGACGAGCGTGTGCCGATCCACCTGGCCAGCGACTACTACGACCTCGCCGCCTTCCGCGCGGGCAAGGACCCGCTGCGCGCCTTCGAACGCGCCGAGATCGGCGACGTCACCGGCCGCTCGCTGCTGCACCTCCAGTGCCACATCGGCCTCGACACCCTCTCCTGGGCGCGGCACGGCGCCGCCCGCGTCGTCGGCCTCGACTTCTCCGAACCCGCCGTGGAGGCCGCCCGCGGCCTCGCCGCCGAGCTGGGCCTCACCCAGGACCGGGCGGCGTTCGTCGCGGCCGACGTGTACGACGCCGCCGAGGCCGTGCCGGACTCCTCGTACGACATCGTCTACACCGGTGTCGGCGCCCTGTGCTGGCTGCCCGACATCCGGCGCTGGGCCGAGACCGCCGCCTCGCTCGTCGCGCCCGGCGGCTTCCTCTACCTCGCCGAGTTCCACCCCCTCACGGACGTCCTCGACGACGCCACCGGCACGCGGATCGAGCACGACTACTTCGCGCGCGACCCGTGGGTCGAGGACGGGCCCGGCGGGTACGCCGACGGGGACGCCGTCACCGTCCACAACCGCAGCGTGGAGTGGCAGCACCCCGTCGGCGAGGTCGTCACGGCCCTCGCGCGGGCGGGCCTGCGCGTCGACTTCCTGCACGAGCACGACGTGACCCTCTTCCGGAGGTTCGCCGCGCTCGAACCGCGCGACGGCCTCTACCGCTATCCGGCCACCAGCCCGCGCGTGCCGCTGATGTACTCCCTGAAGGCCGGGAAGCCGCGCGCCTAGGCCGGGTGCAGCCAGGCCTCCCGCGGCGGCGTCCCGAACTCGCCGAGCTTCGTGCACGACCAGGCCCGAAGGACCTCGTGCGCGGCCCCGTCGCCCGCCACCGCCGTCGGCGTCGTGACCACGACGTCCGTGCCGTGCCGGGCCAGGAGCAGGTCCCGCAGGCGCGTCGCCACGCGTCTGCGGCGGTGCTCCGGAAGGACCATCAGCTCCACGAGCAGGAACAGGCGGCCCGCGGCCGCCGCGCCCGTCGCCGCGGGCGGCAGGACGTCGCGCAGGGCCGTGAGGTCCGGGGTGTCCGGGGCGGCGCGGTAGCCGTACAGACAGCCGACGAGGCCCGTGGCGGAGTCGGCCGCCACCATGTCGAAGTCCCGCTCCTGCACGTGCCGTTCGAACCTCGCCAGGAACTCGGCGCGCTCCTGCCCCCTGATCCTGTACGCGCCCTGCCCCCGGCTCACGTCCCGGTCGTGGACCTGCTCTTGATGCGGGGTCTGTTCGTGGCACGCCGTGTACACGGTCGCCACGTCCTCGCGCTGCTGCTCCGCCTGCCAACGTGACAGCCGCCGCAAGAACACCTCTGCCATCCGCGCCTCCCCCTACGCCTGGGTCAGCATGGTGACAGCACGAGCCGCCACGCGGAACCTGCCCCGGCGGGGCTTCTCCCGGGGTTCCTCTCCGCGGGGCCCTGCCGAGCGGCTACCGTGAGCGTCGGAACGCGGGGCGGGGCACGTGCACGTCTGCTCGGGTGGAGGAGCCGATGGGCCAGCAAGGCGCGGGCGGCGGCCAGCAGTTGACGCGCTTGCGTCTCGACGAGCTGCTCGAGGAACTCGCGGCACGGATCGGCACGGTCCGCGGCACCCGCGACCGTCTGCACAGCCTCCTGGAGGCGGTCCTGTCGGTCGGCCGCGAGCTGGACCTGGCCCAGGTGCTCAGACGGATCGTGGAGACGGCCGTCGCGCTCGTGGACGCCGAGTACGGCGCGCTCGGCGTGATCGGCCAGGGCCGCATGCTCGACGAGTTCCTGCCGGTGGGCATCAGCGACGAACTGCGCGCGCAGATCGGTGACCTGCCCTCCGGGCACGGCCTGCTCGGGGAGCTGATCCGCAACCCCGAGCCGCTGCGGCTCGCGGAGCTGTCCGAGCACCCGGCGTCCTCCGGGTTCCCGGCGCACCACCCGCCGATGCACTCGTTCCTCGGCGTACCGATCCGCGTACGGGACAAGGTCTTCGGCAATCTGTACCTGACGGAGAAGCACGGCGGCGCCGAGTTCGACGCCGAGGACGAGTCGGTGCTCTCCACGCTCGCCGTCGCGGCGGGCGTGGCCGTGGAGAACGCCCGCCTGTACGAGGAGGCCCGGCTGCGCGAGCGCTGGCTCCAGGCCAGCGCGGAGGTCACCAGCGCCCTGCTGTCGGGCGCGCCCCAGGCCCAGGTCCTGAAGCTGATGGCGGAGCGGGCCAGGGAGCTGACGTCGGCGGAGCTGGGGGTGATCGAACTGGTCGAGGGCGACGGCGAGTTGCGCGTCGTCATCGCCATCGGCGAGCGCGCGCGGGCCCACCAGGGCGCCACCCTGCCGCGCCGGGGCACCTTCGCGGGCGCCGCCCTTGACGCCCAGGCGCTGGTGTCCGCCACCGACGTGCGCAAGGACCCGCGGGTCACGTTCAAGGCGGACCGGTGGGAGGGGCTCGGGGCGGCCGTGGCCGTGCCCATGAGCACGCGCGACGACGTACGGGGCGTCCTGCTGCTCGCCCGCAGCGCCGGGCGCCCCGGCTTCTCCGAGGCGGAGACCACGCCCCTGACGGGCTTCGCGGGGCAGGCCGCGCTGGCCCTCGAACTCGCCGACCGGCGGCGCGACGCCGAGCAGATGAGCCTCCTGGAGGACCGCGACCGGATCGCCCGCGACCTGCACGACCTGGCGATCCAGCGGCTCTTCGCGACGGGCATGACGCTGCAGAGCGTGCAGCGCTTCGTCGAGCACCCCGGCGCCGCGGAACGGCTGCGCCGGGCCGTCGACGACCTGGACGCCACCATCAAGATCATCCGGTCCACCATCTTCGGCCTGCGCGACCACGAGGCGCCCGGCGGCGCGGCGGGCCTGCGCGTGCGCGTGGTGCGGGCCGTCGAGGACGCGGCCGGGGCGCTCGGCTTCACGCCCGCGCTGCGGATGGAGGGCCTGATCGACACGGACGTACCGCGCGAGGTCGCCGACGACGTGGTCGCCGTGCTGAACGAGGCGCTCGCCAACGTCGCGCGGCACGCGCGGGCCCACCGCGCGGAGGTCTCCCTCACGGTCCGCGAGGGCGCGCTCGAACTCGCCGTCGCCGACGACGGCGTGGGCATCGCGCGGCCCGGGGAGCCCGCGCCCGAGCCGCTGGACGCGGAGCACGGCGCGGGCCTGCGCAACCTCGCGGAGCGGGCCGGGCGCCTCGGCGGAAGCCTCGGGGTGCGGGCCGGGGAACGCCGGGGGACGCGCCTCGAATGGCAGGTCCCGCTGCGGCGCGCGTCCTAGCGCCCGGCCCCGGGGCCCGCCCGGTGGGTCAGCGCTCCCTGCTCCGCGGCGCCGTGGGGGGCGTCACCTGGGCCGCGAGGACCGCCGCCTGGACCCGGCGCTCCACGCCCAGCTTCGCCAGCATGCGGGAGATGTGGTTCTTGACGGTCTTCTCGGAGAGGTAGAGCCGCTCGCCTATCTGGCGGTTGGTGAGGCCCTCGCCGACGAGCGCGAGGATGGCGCGCTCCCGGTCGTTGAGGGCGGCGATGCGCGCGTCCTCGGGCGGCGGCGCGTCCCCGGGGCCGCGCAGGGACCGCATGAGCCGGGCCGTCGTCGCCGGGTCGAGCAGCGACTGCCCGGACGCCACGGTCCGTACGGCCGTGACCAGGTCGGAGCCCTTGATCTGCTTCAGCACGTACCCGGCGGCGCCCGCCATGATCGCGTCGAGCAGCGCGTCCTCGTCGTCGAACGACGTGAGCATCAGACACGCCAGGTCCGGCATCAGCGAGCGCAGTTCGCGGCAGACCCTGATGCCGTCGCCGTCGGGGAGGCGGACGTCGAGCACCGCCACGTCGGGGCGGAGGGCGGGGCCGCGCACCAGCGCCTGCGCGCCGGTCCCGGCGTCGCCGACCACCTCGATGTCGGGTTCGCCCTCCAGGAGGTCGCGCAGCCCTCTGCGGACGACCTCGTGGTCGTCCAGGAGGAAGACCCGGATGGGGGCCTTTCGCTCCGCGGGCGGTCGGTCCGCCGCGGCGGGTGTGTTCATCACTGCCCCCTGCGTTCGCCGCGATCTCCGTGGTGTGGCCCTTACGAGGGTGGCGGTAAGGGCTTACTCCTGCCAGGGGCCGAACGGCCCGCCGCGACGGCGAAGGGGGTACCGACCGGCCCCGGGAGGGGGCCGGTCGGCCCTCGCGATACCCCTACCCCGCAGGGCATCTTGGTGCCTGGGCGGCCCCTGACCCAGGTCCCGGCGCCCGAGACGGCGACGCCGTTCCGGGACCGTCACCAGGTGCGGCACGGCTGAGGACGTGGCCGGCGAACACCGCACCCCGCCTGCGCGGTCGCAGGGGAGCGGCCGCGCAGGCGCCGCCCCGGGCCGCGCGCGGGCCCTCTGATAGCTTCCCGGAAAGACAAAGGGAGGCAAAGCGCCATGTCACCGGATCCCCTCCAGGAGCACAACTTCGTCTCCCTGATGGGCATCGTCCTCATCGCCCTGGTCGCCGTCACGTCGCTCGTGGCGTACGCCTGGGTGTGCGTGGCCAGGCGCCGACCCGCCCTGCCGGCGGCCCTGCGGGCCGGTGCCGCCCTGTGCGCGGCGGGCGCCACCGGGGTCTACGCCTGGGGGGCCGTCCAGCTGCTCCGCTTCGACATAACCGTGCACGCCGAGGCCTGTCGGCAGGCCGTGGGCGCGAGCCGCGCCTCGCGCGTCGACGGCTATGAAGCGACCTACTTCCCGCTGCGGTTCGGCTGTCACGTCGCGGGCGACGGCACGTACACCGCGGGCGTGCCCGGCTGGCTGAACCCCACCGCCCTCGCCCTCGGCCTGGGCACCGTCGCCCTCGTGATCGCCGCGGCTGCGGCTTCGCCGGACTTCCGCGAGCGGTGCGCACGCCGCCTGCGGGCGCTGTCCCCTGCCCCGTTCGGCGAGCATTCCTGAGGCGTGCCCTCGCGGGGCGCCCCTGACCCGCCCCTTCCCGATCCGGGGACTGCCGCCCCCGTACCCCCGCCTTTTCGGCGCTCCGCGCCTCGTCCTCAAACGCCGGACGGGCTGAAACTGTCGCCGGTCGCGGCAGGGATCTCAGCCCCTCCGGCGTTTGAGGAGCGGGGGTCTGGGGGCGGAGCCCCCAGGTCGGGAAGGGGCGGGTCAGGGGCGCCCCGCGAGGGAACGCGCGGCCCCAGTAAAGTGCGCCTCCGTTGCCCCCGAGTCACGAGGTACCGCGCAGTGATCCGCCCCGACCCAGCCCCACCCGCCCCCGTCGCCGTCGTGGGGCTCGGTGCCGACGGCTGGGAGGGCGTCCCGGAGGCGGCCAGGGACGCGCTGCGCGCGGCGGACGTGCTGATCGGCGGCCCCCGCCAGCTCGCGCTGCTTCCGCCGGACTGCGGCGGCGAGCGGATCGCCTGGCCGTCACCGCTGCGCCCGGCCGTACCGCGGCTGCTCGCCGCGCACGCGGGCCGCGCGATCGCCGTGCTCGCCAGTGGCGACCCGATGTTCTACGGGATCGGGCGCGCCCTCACCGAGGAGCTGGGCCCCGGCGCGCTGCGCGTCCTGCCGCACCCCTCCTCCGTGTCGTACGCCTGCGCCCGGCTCGGCTGGCCCGCGGAGGACGTCGAGGTCGTCACGCTCGTGGGGCGGAAGCCCGGGCGGCTCGCCGCGGCCCTGCACGACGGGCGCCGCCTGCTCGTCCTCAGCGCGGGCGCCGCCACCCCGGCCGAGGTCGCGGCCCTGCTGCGGGACCGCGGCTTCGGGCCCAGCCGGATGCGGGTCCTGGAGCAACTCGGCGGCCCGGCCGAGCGGATGACCGACGCGGCCGCCGCCGACGCGTGGGCGCTGCCGCCGGGGGACGCCCTCAACGTCGTCGCCGTCGAGTGCCGCCGCGCCCCGGACGCCCTGCGGCTCGGCGCGGTCCCGGGCCTGCCGGACGCGGCGTACGAGCACGACGGGCAGCTCACCAAGCGGCACGTCCGCGCCGCCACGCTCGGCGCGCTCGCGCCCGCCCCCGGCGAGCTCCTGTGGGACATCGGCGGCGGCTCCGGCTCGATCGCCGTGGAGTGGCTGCGCACCCATCCGTCGTGCCGGGCCGTCACCGTCGAGCGCGACCCCGTGCGGGCCGAGCGCATCGGCCGCAACGCCGAGCGGCTCGGCGTACCGGGCCTCGGGGTCGTCACGGGCGCCGCGCCCGCGGCGCTCGGCGAACTGCCCCGGCCCGACGCCGTCTTCATCGGTGGCGGGCTCACCGCCCCCGGGCTTCTCGACGCCTGCTGGCGGGCGCTGCCCGCGGGGGGCCGCCTCGTCGCCAACACCGTGACGCTGGAGTCCGAGGCGCTGCTCGCCGACGCCTACCGGCGCCACGGCGGCGACCTGGTGCGGCTCGCCGTCGCCCACGCCGTGCCCGTCGGCGGCTTCACCGGCTGGCGCCAGGCCATGCCGGTGACCCAGTGGGCCGTACAGAAGACCGCAGACACAGCAGACGCAGCAGGAACAGCGGGAGCAGAGCTATGACCGTGTACTTCATCGGCGCCGGACCCGGTGCCGCCGACCTCATCACGGTGCGCGGCGCCCGGACGCTCGCCGCCTGCCGGGTCTGTCTGTACGCGGGCAGCCTGGTGCCGCGCGAACTGCTCGCCGAATGCCCGCCGGACGCCCGCCTGGTGGACACCGCGCGGCTCGACCTGGACGAGATCGTCGCCGAGTTGACCCGCGCCCACGAGGAGGGGCACGACGTCGCCCGGCTGCACTCCGGGGACCCGTCGGTGTTCAGCGCGGTCGCCGAGCAGATGCGGCGGCTCGACGCGGCCGGGGTGCCCTACGAGGTCGTCCCGGGCGTGCCCGCCTTCGCCGCCGCGGCCGCGGCTCTGAAGCGGGAGCTGACCGTGCCGACCGTCGGCCAGACCGTGATCCTGACCCGGATCGCGCAGCGCGCCACGGCCATGCCCGAGGGCGAGGACCTGGCGACGCTCGGCCGCAGCGGCGCGCTGATCGTGCTGCACCTGGCCGCCGGCTACGTGGACCGCGTGGTCGAGGAGCTGCTTCCGCACTACGGCGCCGACTGCCCCGCCGCCGTCGTCGCGTACGCCTCACGGCCCGAGGAACTGGTCCTGCGCGGCACCCTCGACGAGATCGCGGGGCAGGTGAAGGCCGCGGGCGTCGTACGGACCGCCGTGATCATGGTGGGGCGGACGCTCGGAGCCGAGCAGTTCCGCGACAGCCACCTCTACTCGGCCGAACGCGACCGCCACACCTGCTAGGCGACGCGCGTCGGGCCCGTCCTCAGCCGCTGGCCGGGCTCGATCTGCCCACCACCGTGCCCGCGCGGTCGACGCAGATGACGTCCACGACCACCGGCGCGCCGCGCAGCACCGCGAGCGCCTGGTCACGGGCCTCACGGGCCACCAGGTCGCCGAGCGGCACCCCGGCCGCCGCGCACAGCTGGAGGGCCGCAAGGCCGGTGTTGGCGGTCGCGACCCGCTCGGCGAGGTCCTCGTCCGCGCCGCCGCGGCGGGCCAGGGCGGCGAGGAAGCCCTTGTCGACCTGGGAGCGGGCGGAGTGCAGGTCGAGATGGCCGGCGGCGAGCTTGGAGAGCTTCGCGAAGCCGCCGCAGACGGTCAGGCGGTCCACCGGGTGGCGGCGGACGTACTTCAGGACGGCGCCCGCGAAATCGCCCATGTCGAGCAGGGCGTCCTCGGGCAGGTCGTACTCGGCGACGACCGTGCGCTCCGACGTCGACCCGGTGCACCCGGCGACGTGCGTGCGCCCGGCCGCCCGCGCCACGTCCACGCCCCGCCGGATGGAGTCGATCCACGCCGAGCAGGAGTACGGCACGACGATGCCGGTGGTGCCGAGGATGGACAGGCCGCCGAGGATGCCGAGCCGCGGGTTCCAGGTGGAGCGGGCGATCTCCTCGCCGTGGTCGACGGAGACGGTGATCTCGACGTCGCCGCTGCCGCCGTGGGCCGCCGCGACCCGCGCGACGTGGTCCCGCATCAGCTGCCGGGGCACGGGGTTCACGGCCGGTTCGCCGACGGGCAGGGGAAGGCCAGGGCGGGTGACCGTGCCCACGCCGGGGCCCGCCCTGAAGACGACCCCGGACCCGGCGGGAAGGCGCCGCACCGTGGCCCGGATCAGCGCGCCGTGCGTGACGTCGGGGTCGTCGCCCGCGTCCTTCACGACCCCCGCCATCGCGCGGCCCGCCGTCAGCTCCTCGGCCGCGAGCGCGAAGGACGGCGTCTGCCCCTTGGGCAGCGTGATCGTCACCGGGTCGGGGAACGCGCCGGTGAGCAGCGCGGTGTACGCGGCCGTCGTGGCCGCCGTCGCACAGGAGCCGGTGGTCCAGCCGGGCCGCAGACCGGTGTGCTTGAGTTGGGCGCCGCGGCCGCCCTTGGCCTCGCTGCTCATGCCTCGCTCTTCCGAAGGGAACCGGCTTTCGTGCACATCCTCATCCTCGGCGGGACCACCGAGGCCCGTCGCCTCGCCGAGCACCTGGCGGACGGGGCGCCGCGAGGGCTGCGCGTGACGAACTCCCTGGCCGGACGCGTCGCCGCGCCCCGGCTTCCGCCCGGCGAGGTGCGCGTGGGCGGCTTCGGCGGGCCCGAGGGCCTGGCCGCGTGGCTGCGCGCGCACGCGGTGGACGCGCTCATCGACGCCACCCACCCCTTCGCCGGGACCATCAGCTTCAACGCGGCGCGGGCCGCCGCCGCGGCCCATGTTCCCCTGCTGGCGCTGCGCCGCCCCGGCTGGGTGCCGGTGGCGGGGGACGACTGGCACGCGGCGGCCTCCCTGGAGGAGGCCGCGGAGCTGCTGCCCGCGCTCGGCGCCCGGGTGTTCCTGACCACGGGCCGGATGGGCCTCGCGGCCTTCGCGGCCCTGGACCGGCAGTGGTTCCTGGTCCGGTCCGTGGACGCGCCCGAGCCACCGCACCCGCCCCGGATGGAGGTGCTCCTCGACCGGGGCCCCTTCACCCTCGAAGGGGAGCGGGAGCTGCTGCGCCGCCACCGCGTCGACGTCCTGGTCACCAAGGACAGCGGGGGCGCCGCCACCGCGCCGAAGCTGACGGCCGCCCGCGAGGCGGGGCTCCCCGTGGTCGTGGTCCGCAGGCCGCCGGTGCCCGAGGGGGTCCCGGTGGTGGCGGACCCCGCGGCGGCGGCCCGCTGGCTCACGGACCGCCTCGACAGGGCCTGACCGCGGCCTACGCCTCCGGGTAGCGGCGCGGCGTCCAGACGATCTCCGCGCCGTCCCCGCGCCGCACGGCCCGCGTCTGCGAGGAGCCGACGAGCAGGATCGTGCGCATGTCGACCTCGGCCGGGTCCAGATCCGCGAGGCGGACGATCCGCACGCGCTCGCCGGAGCCGCCGACGTCCCGCGCGACCACGACCGGGGTGTCCGGCGCCCGGTGCTCGAGGAGCAGCTCGCGGGCCTTGCCGACCTGCCAGGTGCGGCTGTGCGAGCCGGGGTTGTACAGGGCGAGCACCAGGTCGGCCGAGGCCGCGGCGCGCAGCCGCTCGGCTATGACCTCCCACGGCTTGAGCCGGTCGGAGAGGGAGAGCGTGGCGTAGTCGTGGCCGAGCGGGGCGCCCGCCCGTGCGGCGGCCGCGTTGGCGGCGGTCACACCCGGCAGGACCCGTACGCGCACGTCCGCGTACGCGGCCTCCGACGCGGCCTCCAGGACGGCGGTGGCCATCGCGAAGACGCCCGGGTCGCCGCCGGAGACCACGGCGACGCGCCGCCCCCGCCGGGCGAGCTGGAGCGCGAACTCGGCGCGCTCGGCCTCGACCCGGTTGTCCGAGCCGTGCCGGACCTGGCCGGGGCGCACGGGCACCCGGTCCAGATAGGTGGTGTAGCCGACCAGGTCGTCGGCGGCGGCGAGCGCGCCGCGCGACTCGGGCGTCAGCCACAGCGGCCCCGCGGGCCCCGTCCCGACCACGACGACCTCGCCCCGAGCGGGGGCCTCGGCCGCCTCGGCCGCGGGCGCGGCCCCCTGGCCCGGCACCGGAAGCGCGGCCACCCGGCTCGGAAGGACCGCCACCGAGAAGTACGGCACCGAGTCCTCGGTGACGTCCGCCAGTTCGGCGAGGCGCTCCCCGGCCATGGTGGCCCGCTCGACGTAGCGGGCCTGGTCCAGGCGCTCCGCGCCCGCGAGGGCGCGGCGCACCTTGGGGAAGGTGCGGCCCAGCTTCATCACCACGGCCGCGTCGGTCGCGGCGAGCCGGGCGGTCAGCTCCTCCTCGGGCAGGGTGCCCGGCAGGATGGTCAGGACCTCCTCGCCCTCCGCGAGCGGCGTGCCGAGCCGGGCCGCGGCGGCGGACACCGAGGTGACGCCGGGGATGACCTCGGTGTCGTAGCGGTCGGCGAGCCGCTTGTGCATGTGCATGTACGAGCCGTAGAAGAGCGGATCGCCCTCGGCGAGGACCGCGACGGTGCGCCCCGCGTCGAGGTGCGCGGCGAGCCGCGCCGCCGACTCGGCGTAGAACTCCTCCATGGCGCCCTGGTAGCCGCCCGGATGGTCGGTGGTCTCCGTGGTGACCGGGTAGACCAGCGGCTCCTCGATGTGGTCGGCGCGCAGGTGCTTCGCCGCGATGGAGCGCGCGATGGACCGGCCGTGCCGGGCACTGTGGTACGCCACCACGTCGGCCTCGGCGATGACCTCGACGGCGCGCAGCGTCATCAGGGACGGGTCGCCGGGGCCGAGCCCGACGCCGTACAGCTTGCCGTTCACTCTTCCTCACTCGCGATCGCGTTGAGCGCGGCGGCGGCCAGGGCGCTGCCCCCGCGCCGGCCGCGCACGACCAGGTGCTCCAGGCCCGAAGGGTGCGCGGCGAGCGCGTCCTTGGACTCCGCGGCACCGATGAAGCCGACCGGGACGCCGATGACGGCGGCGGGGCGCGGCGCGCCCTCCTCGATCATCTCCAGGAGCCGGAACAGGGCCGTGGGCGCGTTGCCGACGGCCACCACGGAGCCCTCCAGGCGGTCGCGCCAGAGTTCGAGGGCGGCCGCGCTGCGCGTGGTGCCCAGCTTCGCCGCGAGCTCCGGCACGGACGGGTCGGAGAGCGTGCACAGCACGTCGTTGTCGGCGGGCAGCCGCTTGCGCGTGACGCCGCTCGCCACCATCTGCACGTCGCAGAAGATCGGTGCCCCGGCGCGCAGCGCCTCCCGGGCGCGGGCCACCACGCCGGGCGTGTGCGCGAGGTCCCGTACGAGGTCGACCATCCCGCAGGCGTGGATCATCCGGACCGCGACCTGGCTGACGTCGGCGGGCAGGGCCGCGAGGTCGGCCTCCGCGCGGATGGTGGCGAAGGACGCGCGGTAGATGGCCGCCCCGTCCTTCTCGTAGTCGTACGTGGTCACGGTCTTGTTCTCGCTGCTCTCGGTCGTCATGCGGGGGGAAACGCCGCCAGGGCGGTGGCGAGGTGGGTGGGGTCGGCGACGGAGGCGCCGGGTGTCTGCTGCTCCCCGCGGACGGCGGAGAGGTCGTAGCCGCCGCCCGGTGCGGCGACCACGTCGATGCGGTCACCGCGCGGGTGGCCGCAGCGCCGCTCGCAGCCGGACCAGTACAGCGGCAGTGCCGCCCGTCCGGCGGCGGCGAGGGTCCGGGCCGCGTCCGCCCGTACGTCGGCACGGGACTTGGCGCAGCCGGGGCGGCCCACGCAGGCGCCGACGCGCAGCCAGGGCGAGTCCGGCTCGGTGACGAGGCCGGTGGCGAAGAGCCGGGCGAGCGCGGCGGCGGCGTCCGCGGGGCCGAGGCCGGGGGCGGGCACGACGGCGCCGCGCCAGGGGGTCAGGCGCAGTTCACCGGCTTGCGTGGCGGCGGCGACGTGCGTCAACTCCCGCCACTGGAGCCCGGAGAGGCGGCCGAGGGGGATGTGGACGGACAGGGCGGAACCGATGACTCCGGGGGGCGGCCCTCCCACGCGGGGCGCCGCGGGCGCCGTGGACGTGGCGGGCTTTGCGGGTGCTGGGGACCCGACGCACTTGGCGGGTGCCGCAGGCCCGGCGGGTGTCGCGGACTCGGCGCTCTCGGCGGGCGCCGCAGGCCCGGTGGGCGCCTCGGGCACCGCGGGCTCGGCCGTGATGCCCTCGGCTGCCAGGCGTCGCCGCACCTCGGCCGCCAACGCCCCGGGCGGCAGCGGGAGTTCGCTGATCCGCCAGGCCTTGGTGCCGCTCTCCCGCACGCGGTGCAGAAACGCTTCGGCCGCCACGAGCGCCGCTCGGGGCGCGTCCGCCGCGGCCACCGCGAGGGCCGGGTGCGGTGTGCCGAGGCCGAGCACGGCCCGGCCGCCCGCGGCCGCCCGCACGGTCACGTCCGCGTCGAGCCCCGCCACGTCCCCGCGGCCGTCGTCGAGCGCGAACAGGAACCGGCCCGAGAGGGCCCGCGCCGCCTCGCTCGCGCACAGCGCCGCGTCGAGGGCCGTGAGCCACGGCCGGACGTCGCCCTCGCCCCGGCCGTCGAGGCCGGACAGCGGCGAGGCGACGATGTTGCGCACCCGCTCGTGCCCGGGCGAGGGCAGCAGGCCCGCCGCGTCGAGCAGCGCGGCGAGATCCGCGCCACAGCCGTCCGCGAGGCCCCGCAGCTGGACGTTGCCGCGCGAGGTCAGATGCAGCTCGCCGTCGCCCAGGTCCCGGGCGGCCGCGGCGAGCGCCGCGGCCTGCCGGACGGTCAGCACGCCGCCGGGAAGCCGTACGCGGGCAAGGGCCCCGTCGTCCGCCGCGTGCAGCCGCAGGCTGCCCGGGCAGGCGTCGCCGCGGTCCCGTGGGGCCGCTGTGGCCTGCGGGGACGGGCGGAGGGGAGCCGTGGACATGGCGGCGAGCATACCGACCATCACACCGCGGATACGCCCTGCCTCGAACGGCCGCCGCTTACTATGCTCCACAGTGGATCACCCGATCCACCATCGCCATGACGGCGACAGGGGAGGAAGCCCGGTGCGATTCCGGCGCGGTCCCGCCACTGTGAGCCCGACCCCGTGAGGGGCCGGGCGAGCCAGGAACTCCCTTCTCCGCACGCCCGGCTCCGGCCGGGCAGGAGAGACCCACACACCACCCGGGGCGCGGACACCCCGAGGAAGGCCGACGCCGCATGCAGCACACGACCGGGCCCCGCATCCTGCTTCTGTCGACGTCCGACACCGACCTCCTCAGCGCCCGCGCCGCCGCGGGCCCCGTGGCCTACCGCTTCGCGAACCCCTCCCGGCTCCCGCTGGACGACCTGCCGGGCCTTCTGGACGGCGCCGACCTGGTCGTCGTACGCCTCCTCGGCGGCATCCGCGCCTGGCAGGAAGGCCTCGACCTGCTGCTCGCCGACGGCCGCCCCGTCGTGGTCCTCAGCGGGGAACAGGCGCCGGACGCCCAGCTGATGGCCGCCTCCACGGTCCCGGTCGGCATCGCCGCCGAGGCGCACGCCTACCTCGCGCACGGCGGCCCCGGCAATCTGGAGCAGCTCGCCCGCTTCCTGTCCGACACCGTCCTGCTCACCGGCCACGGCTTCGACGCGCCCGCGCCCGCGCCGACGTGGGGCCCCCTGGAGCGGCAGGCCCCGGCGGGCGAGGGCCCGACCGTCGCCGTGCTCTACTACCGCGCCCACCACATGAGCGGCAACACCGCCTTCGTGCACGCCCTGTGCGACGCCGTCGAGGCGGCGGGCGCCAGGCCGCTGCCGCTGTACGTGGCCTCGCTGCGCGCCCCCGAGGCCGAGCTGATCGACGAGCTGCGGGCCGCCGACGCCATCGTCACCACGGTCCTCGCCGCGGGCGGCACCAAGCCCGCCGAGGCCTCCGCGGGCGGCGACGACGAGTCCTGGGACGCGGGCGCGCTCACCGCCCTGGACGTGCCGATCCTTCAGGCCCTGTGCCTGACCGGCTCGCGCGCCGCCTGGGAGGAGAACGACGAGGGCGTCTCGCCGCTGGACGCCGCCAGCCAGATCGCGGTGCCGGAGTTCGACGGCCGCCTGATCACGGTGCCGTTCTCCTTTAAGGAGATCGACGAGGACGGCCTCCCGGCGTACGTCGCCGACCCCGAGCGCGCCGCCCGCGTCGCCGGGATCGCCGTGCGCCACGCCCGCCTCAAGCACATCCCGGCCGCCGACAAGCGGATCGCGCTCGTCCTGTCCGCGTACCCGACGAAGCACTCCCGGATCGGCAACGCGGTCGGCCTGGACACCCCCGCGAGCGCGGTGGAGCTCCTTCGCCGGCTGCGCGCGGAGGGCTACGACTTCGGCGACGCCGAGATCCCCGGCCTGGTCTCCGGCGACGGCGACGAACTGATCCGCGCGCTGATCGAGGCGGGCGGCCACGACCAGGACTGGCTCACCGAGGAGCAGCTGGCGAAGAACCCGGTGCGCATCCCGGCCGCCGACTACCGGCGCTGGTACGCCACGCTCCCCGAGGAGCTGCGGACGGCCGTCGAGGAGCACTGGGGCCCGGCGCCCGGCGAGATGTTCGTGGACCGCAGCGCCAATCCGGAGGGCGACATCGTCCTGGCCGCGCTCCGGTTCGAGAACCTGCTGATCCTCATCCAGCCGCCGCGCGGCTTCGGCGAGAACCCCATCGCGATCTACCACGACCCGGACCTGCCGCCCTCGCACCACTATCTGGCGGCGTACCGCTGGATCGCGGCGGCCGCGTCCGACGGCGGCTTCGGCGCCGACGCGATGATCCACCTCGGCAAGCACGGCAACCTGGAGTGGCTGCCCGGCAAGAACGCGGGCCTGTCCGCCGCCTGCGCCCCCGACGCCGCCCTCGGCGACATCCCGCTCGTCTACCCGTTCCTGGTCAACGACCCGGGCGAGGGCACCCAGGCCAAGCGCCGGGTGCACGCCACCCTCATCGACCACCTCGTCCCGCCGATGGCGCGCGCCGACTCCTACGGCGACATCGCGCGCCTGGAGCAACTCCTGGACGAGTACGCGCAGATCAGCTCGATGGACCCGGCGAAGCTCCCGGCCATCCGCGCCCAGATCTGGACCCTCATCCAGGCCGCGAAGCTCGACCACGACCTGGGCCTGGAGGACCGCCCGGACGACGACGGCTTCGACGACTTCCTGCTGCACGTCGACGGCTGGCTGTGCGAGGTCAAGGACGCCCAGATCCGCGACGGCCTGCATGTCCTCGGGGCCCCGCCGGCGGGCGACGACCGCGTCAACCTGGTCCTCGCGATCCTGCGCGCCCGCCAGATCTGGGGCGGAACCACCGCCCTGCCCGGTCTGCGCGAGGCCCTCGGCCTCGACGAGTCGGCCGCGACGCGCACGACGGCCGACGCGGCGGAGGAGCAGGCCCGCGCCCTGGTCGTGGCGATGGAGGAGGCGGCCTGGGACCCGGCGGCCGTACCTGCGGTGGTGGCGTCCGTCGCCGAGGACCGCCGCGACCAGGTGACGGCCATCCTGGAGTTCGCCGCCCGCGAGGTCGTGCCGCGCCTGTCGGCGACCACGGCCGAGCTGGACCACGCCGTGCACGCCCTGAACGGCGGCTTCGTCCCGGCGGGCCCCTCGGGCTCCCCGCTGCGCGGCCTGGTCAACGTCCTGCCGACGGGCCGCAACTTCTACTCCGTCGACCCCAAGGCGGTCCCCTCCCGGCTCGCCTGGGAGACGGGCCAGGCCCTGGCCGACTCGCTCCTGGAGCGCTACCGCGCGGACAACGGCGAGTGGCCCACCTCGGTCGGCCTCTCCCTGTGGGGCACCAGCGCGATGCGCACCGCGGGCGACGACGTCGCCGAGGCCCTGGCCCTGCTCGGCGTCCGCCCGGTCTGGGACGACGCCTCGCGCCGCGTGACGGGCCTGGAGGCGATCCCGTACGAGGAGCTGAACCGCCCCCGCATCGACGTGACGCTGCGCATCTCCGGCTTCTTCCGGGACGCCTTCCCGCACACGATCGGCCTCCTGGACGACGCGGTGCGCCTCGCGGCGTCGCTGGAGGAGCCCGACGAAGCCAACCACGTCCGGGCCCACGTCCGGGCGGACCTCGCCGAGCACGGCGACGAACGCCGGGCCACCACCCGCATCTTCGGCTCCCGCCCCGGCACGTACGGCGCCGGCCTGCTCCAGCTCATCGACTCGCGCGACTGGCGCACCGACGCGGACCTCGCCGAGGTCTACACGGTCTGGGGCGGCTACGCCTACGGCCGCGGCCTGGAGGGCCGTCCGGCCCGCGCCGAGATGGAGGCGACGTACAAGCGCATCGCGGTCGCGGCCAAGAACACCGACACCCGCGAGCACGACATCGCGGACTCCGACGACTACTTCCAGTACCACGGCGGCATGGTCGCCACGGTGAAGGCCCTGCGCGGCGGCAAGGCGCCCGAGGCGTACATCGGCGACTCCACCCGGCCCGAGACGATCCGCACCCGCACCCTCGTCGAGGAGACCTCCCGCGTCTTCCGCGCCCGCGTGGTGAACCCCAAGTGGATCGAGGCGATGCGCCGCCACGGCTACAAGGGCGCCTTCGAACTCGCCGCCACCGTCGACTACCTCTTCGGCTACGACGCCACCACCGGCGTGGTCGCCGACTGGATGTACGACAAGCTCACCGAGACCTACGTCCTCGACCCCACCAATCGCGCCTTCCTCAAGGAAGCCAACCCCTGGGCCCTCCACGGCATCGCCGAACGCCTCCTGGAAGCCGAATCCCGAGGCATGTGGTCCAACCCGGACCCCGCAACCCTGGAAGCCCTCCGCCAGACCTACCTGGAGACCGAGGGCAACTTGGAGGACAACGGGGCCTGACCACGCTCCGGCCGGGGCGTCCTTCTGACGCCCCGGCTCCGCCGATCACGCGGAGTCGCTGACCCGTGACTTGATCGCTGGCAGGATTCGGTGAGCCCGGGCATTTCGCGCGTGTGCGAACCGAAACGGCGATGGGGGTGAGCGTGGCATGGGGGCTGGTGGCTCGGCTTCGAGGCGGGCGCAGGAGGCACGACGGCAGGAAAGGCTGCTGCGGGAGCAGTGGCAGGCGGCCCGGCGGCAAGCACGCCGGTGGGAAGCCGCCAGCGAGAGCGAACGCCGGGTCGCGGCTCAGCTGTTGGTCCTGACCGCGCGCGGCTGGCGATTACTGGTGGACCGTAGGTGGCCGGGGACGCGAGCGGCCAATGTGGACATCCTGCTGGTCGGCCCCGGCGGTGTGTTCGTCATCGACGTCAAGAATTGGCGGGCCGCACCGGAGACTCCGGACGGGCGGCTCCACGCCGGCCCGGAGCCCCGTGACGAGCAAGCGGCCAAGCTGCTTGCCGTGACGAAGGTGGCCGAGTCAGCCGTGGCGTCCCTGGGCATGTCGCCGGTCGCGGTCCGGCCCCTCATGGTCTTCGCCGGGCACCGTGTCGACGCCGACCTCGGCCGGATCAGGCTGCTGGGGGAGCGCGAGGTCGGCCCTGCCCTCCTGACGGAGCGGCATCGGCTGCGCCCCGAGTCCGTACGGGCCATCGCGGACCATCTGGAGCGGGTGTTCCCCGAGTACGAGGGGTCCTCCGTGCACCAGGCGGCGACAGTCCCGCCTCCGCCACAGCCGCAAGAAGAGCTGTCCGACGGGCTTTTCGACCTCGAAGGACTGCGCGAGGCCGCCCTTGCGGAGGCCCTGCGGGCCCCGATCGAGCAGTGGATGACCTTCCTCCATCCCGACCAGGTGGCTTTGGTGCGCCGGAACTGGGCGGGACCCGCACGGATCAGCGGTCCTGCGGGAACCGGCAAGACGGTGGTGGGTCTGCACCGCGCGGCCCACCTCGCCCAGCGCACCGGTGGCCGTGTCCTCTACGTCACGTTCGCCAACAACCTTCCCCGGGTGCAGGCCACGTTCCTGACCACGATGTCTCCGGCAGTGGCCGGGCGGGTCGACTTTCGCAGCCTGCACTCCTGGGCCCAGGAGTTCCTGCACGACTGCGAGGTGCCGGTGCGGCTGCACGGTGACAAGGCACAGACCGCCTTCAGCCTCGCCTGGAAGCACGTCGGCCGTGACAGCTGCCTGGCCGAGATCGACCCGGCCCCGCCCTACTGGAAGGACGAGATCGACCACGTCATCAAGGGGCGTGGCATCACCTCCTTCGAGGAGTACGCCACGGTGCCCCGCAGGCGTCGCCGCGCCGCCCTGCGCCGCCCGCACCGGCAGGCGGTCTGGGCGCTGTACGAGGCGTACGAGGAACTTCGGGAGGAGCGCGGCGTGCACGACTTCAACGACGTCCTCTCCCTCGCCCTGGCGGAGGCACACCGCCGCGCGGGGCAGCACCGCTACGCGGCCGTCGTCGTGGACGAGGTGCAGGACCTCACGCTGGTCGGTGTGCGGCTCCTGCACGCCCTCGTCGGCGACATCGCCAACGGTCTGTTGCTGGTCGGTGACGGACAGCAGGCCGTCTACCCGGGCGGCTTCCGCCTGTCCGACGCGGGAATCGACATCCGCGGTGACCGCGGGCAGGTTCTCCGCACCAACTACCGCAACAGCGGGCAGATCCTCAACGCGGCGCTCGCGGTCGTCGCCGACGACTCCTTCGAGGACATCGACGGGCTGCGCACGCCGGGTCGCCGGGACGTCGATCTCACCTACCACGACGGCCAAGTGGTCCGCGTCGTCGAGGCGACGCGCGCCGATCACGACCGGGCCCTGCTGGAGTCGCTCCTGGACCTGTCGTCCGCGGCCCGCTCCGACAGCGCAGTACTGTGCCCTTCCATGCGGGCCATAGGCCACTACCAGCGGCTCCTCACCCGCGCGGGTATCCCCGTGTGCCTGCTGGAGCACTACGACGGCCACCCCGTCGACGCCGTCAAACTCGGCAGCTACCGCAGGGCGAAGGGCCTTGAGTTCAAGCGCGTCTACCTCCCTGAGCACGACGCCACCCTGGCGGACACCGGTCGTACGCCCCGCGAGGGGGTCTCGGAGACCGAGCGGGAGCGCGATGAGCTGTTCCGCAGCCAGCTCTTCGTGGCCATGACCCGGGCCCGTGACGTGCTGTGGCTGGGCAGCGTGAGTCCGCGGCCGGAGGTACCCCCGGCGCGTTAGCGGGTGGCGGCCGCCCCGGTCCAGCCCGCTCTTCTCGCCGTTGCGACGGCCGTGGCCTCGGTCGTGTCGGCCCGGGCCGTCAGGGTCGGGTCGCGGCCCGAGCTGCGGCCCCCGGCTGCCTCGGCGGCGGCCTGGGAGGCCTTGAGGGCGGCCTGGAGGGCGGTGGCCGTCAGGTCTCCGGGGGTGTGGGCGTGGGCCGCCTGGGCGGCGGTCGCGGCGGTGGCCGCGGCGTTGCGGGCGCAGCGGGCGTCGGCCGCGGGGTCGGGGGCCCGGCCCTCGCGTTCGGCGAGCGACCGGGCGGACAGGCGCACCGCGTTCGCGGCCCGGGCGGCCGGGCCGGTCGGCACGATCTCCGCCCGGTCCGGTTCGATGCCCGCGGCGCGGCAGGCGGCGACGGCACGCTCGTACGCGCTTCTGGCACGGGCCAGGTGCTGGTCCTGGAGCGCTCGCTCGTCGGCGGGCTCCGGCTGGTCACTGCGGACGGGCACGCTCATGGCCACCTCCTCGGTGTAGGGCGCAGCGCTGCTGCGGCAGGGTGGCACGCCGGCGGGGAAGTAGCCAGGCCCGGACGGACTTGTTTCGAGAGGGCCGGGCCCCTACCCGAACAGCCCCAGCGCCTCGTCCAGTGACCACGTCTGCCAGGCCATGCCCGAGAAGGCCACGGCGGAGACCAGCGCCATCATGAGGTTCTGCCCCTGCTCGGCCCAGTCGTGGATCATGAGGACGAGGTAGATCAGATTGAGCACCAGGCCCGCGGCCAGGGCGACCGGGGTGAGGAAGCCGAGGACCAGGCCGAGGCCCAGGGCCAGTTCCGCGTGGGCGACGACGTGGGCCATGAGGCGCGGGCGCGGCTTGACCAGGCCGTCGAAGCCGCGCCGTACGACGGGCCAGCGGTGCCGTTCGGCGATGCCCGCGGCCCAGGCGATGCCGCCCCCCGAGAACCAGCTCTTCTTGTCCTTGTGCCGCCAGCTCTCCAGCCACCACAGGCCCAGGCCGATCCTTAAGGCCGCGAACCACTCGGCGCCGCCGAGCCAGATCGTCTGCATGGGTGAGTCCCTCCCGGCGTCGCAGCGGACACGGAACTGACGGGGCGTCAGTTCAGCGGAACGGCGCGCAACTCGCAAGGGTCCGCGCCCGCTTGCCGTCCCGCGGCGCGGCGACCTACCCTGAACCTGATGGGTCGTCAGATATGGGACCCGGCAGCCGAACCAGCGGGCAGGGAGCTGCGGCATGAGCGGCAATGAGTCCGGCACGAAGGACATTCCCCAGGTCATCAGCGTGGACGATCACGTGATCGAGCCCGCGCACCTCTTCGAGACCTGGCTTCCGAGCAAGTACCGCGACCAGGGCCCCAAGCCCTTCACGGCCGGGATCGGAGAGCTGGCGTACGTGGGCGGGAAGTACCGCTTCACCACCGATCCGGACGGCCAGATCACGGACTGGTGGCGGTACGAGGGCGAGGTCTTCCCGTACAAGCGGATCATCGCCGCCGTGGGCTTCTCCCGGGACGAGATGACGCTCGACGGCATCACGCGCGAGCAGATGCGGCGCGGCTGCTGGGACCCCAAGGCGCGCCTGGAGGACATGGACCTCAACCACGTCGAGGCCTCGCTGTGCTTCCCCACCTTCCCGCGGTTCTGCGGCCAGACGTTCGCGGAGGCGCGGGACAAGGAGGTCGCCCTCGCCTGCGTCCGCGCGTACAACGACTGGATGGTGGAGGAGTGGTGCGGGGACAGCGGCGGACGCCTGATCCCGCTGTGTCTGATTCCGCTGTGGGACGTGGACCTCGCCGTGGCGGAGATCCGGCGGAACGCGGCGCGCGGGGTGCGGGCGGTGACGTTCTCCGAGATCCCGACCCATCTGGGCCTGCCGTCGATCCACTCCGGGTACTGGGACCCGTTCTTCGCCGCGTGCGAGGAGACGGGCACGGTGGTGAACATGCACATCGGGAGCAGCTCGCAGATGCCCGCCGCGTCGCCCGACGCGCCGCCCGCCGTGCAGGCCGCGCTGTCCTTCAACAACGCGATGGCCTCGATGATGGACTTCCTCTTCTCGGGTGTCCTGGTGAAGTTCCCGCGGCTCAAACTCGCCTACAGCGAGGGGCAGATGGGCTGGATCCCGTACGCCCTGGAGCGCGCCGACGACGTGTGGGAGGAGCACCGCGCCTGGGGCGGGGTGCGGGACCTGGTCCCGGAGCCGCCGTCGTCGTACTACTACCGGCAGGTCTTCTGCTGCTTCTTCCGCGACAAGCACGGCATCGAGGCCATCGAGACCGTGGGCGTCGACAACGCGACGTTCGAGACGGACTACCCGCACGTCGACTCGACCTGGCCGCACACGAAACGGGTGGCCGAGGAGCACGTCGGCGGCCTGTCCGCGGAGGTGGCCTACAAGCTGCTGCGCGGCAACGCGATTCGTATGCTGGACCTGCCGTTCGATCAGGACCGGACGGTCGCGGCCACCGCCTGACCCGAACCCCGGGAGCGGACCGCCGCGGTTCGCGTGGGCCCCGTGGGAGAGGCGAGAGCATTGAGCAGCGGCAGCACGGTGTCGGAGGTCCTGGCCACGCTCGGCCGGCGGTACGTGCGCGACGCTCCCGGGACCTTCGGCAAGGCCGCGCTCGTGACCCGGTGTCTGAACCCCTGGCTGCGGGAGCACCCCCGCGAGCGGGTGGTCGACTCGGTCTTCGGCGCCCGGTTCGCCGTCGACACGCGGGACCTCATCCAGCGCTACCTCTATCTGTTCGGCGTCTGGGAGCCGCACATGTCGCGCTGGCTGAGGGGGCGGCTGCGCCCCGGCGACGTCTTCGTGGACGTCGGCGCGAACATCGGCTACTTGAGCGTCCTCGGGGCCCGCCTCGTCGGCCCCGGGGGACGCGTGGTCGCGATCGAGGCCTCGCCCGAGTTCCACCGCCGGGTGCTGCTGCACCGGGAGCTGAACGGCTGCGACAACATCCGGGCGGTCAACGCCGCCGTCTCGGACCGCAGGCAGCGGCTCACCTTCGTCCTCGCCAGCGCGCACAACATGGGCGCGAACAGCGTCGTTCCGTGGGACGGGCCGGTCGCCTCCCGCTTCGAGGCCCAGGCCGTGCCGCTGCCCGAGCTCCTGGAGCCGGACGAGATCGCCCGTGCCAGGGTCATCAAGGTGGACGTCGAGGGAGCGGAGGGAAGCGTCGTCCGCGGCCTGGCTCCCGTCCTGGACCGGCTCCGGCCGGACGCGGAGATCGCGGTGGAGGTCACCCCGGAGCGGATGGCGCAGCTCGGCGACAGCGTCGACGAACTCCTGGAGACGATGCGCGCGCACGGCTTCCACACGTACCGCCTGCTCAACGACTATGCGCCGGGCAGCTATCCGGCGGCCGTCCGGTACGCGGGCGCGGGCCCTGACCGATGGCGCGGGCCGGTCCGCGGGGAGAGCGACCTGATCTTCTCGCGCGTCGACGCCGAAGCCCTGGAGTGAGGCCGGGCCCGCCGGGCCCGCCGGGCCGCGCGGGCTACCGCGCCGGTGCGGCGCCGCGCCTCAGCCCGCGCGTCTGGATCGTGTAGAGCCCGGCCGACCACCAGTACAGGGCCGCTCCCCACAGCGCGAGCGCCCAGCCGAAGACGTGCGCCCAGTCGGCGACCGCGCCGTCCCCGCTCGCCAGGAGGAGCAGCGGGAAGGCGTACATCAGGTTGAAGGTGGCCGCCTTTCCCATGAAGTTCACCTGGAGCGGGCCGTACCCGCTTCTGCGCAGGGCGGCGACGTTGAACGTCATGAAGACGTCGCGCGCGAGGAGCAGCACCAGGAACCACCAGGGAATGATGTCCCGCAGCAACAGGGCGAGCAGGGTGGACGCCGTGTAGAGGCGGTCCGCCGCGGGGTCGAGGATCTGGCCGAGGCGCGTGATCTGGTTCCAGCGGCGGGCCAGTTTGCCGTCGAGGTAATCGGTCGCGCCGCTGAGCGCGAGCAGGGCGACGGCCCAGCCGTCGCGATTCGGATTTCCGAAGTACGGCTGGAGGACGAGCCAGAGGAATACGGGAACTCCGGCCACGCGCAGGGCGCTCAGGGCGTTGGGGATCGTGAGTACCCTGTCGAATCCGTCACGCGCCACCGACGTGCCTCCGAAATCCTGCGCCCGGATCGTTTTGTCCTGATCCTGTTGATTGGCCGATCGAGGATCCTATCAGGGGCGACACCGTGCCCAGCCGCGCCCGGAAGACGGAAAAGCCTGCTCAGAGGCCATGTCGGCAGTCATGCGCGCGTTCCCTCCGACCGGCAAATCGGTGCATACTGCATCTTGTGTGGCGCAAGGCTGCGCGGCCCTTCGAGCGGCGTGCGGCGAAGTCCTTTTATGAAGGGGGGGCTTCATGAAGAGGAAGCGTTCTCCGCGAACCCCGGCTACGGAAACAGGAACCAGCATGGGAATGGGGCCGGACGGTCCCTGAGTGTCAGGGCCCGAAGGGCTCAGCCCGAGCCGAGCGCGTAACGCCACCGGAAGTGGGACAGGGCCCTGGCCCGGGACTCCACGACCGCCATGCGCGCGGCGCGCTCGGCCGTCTCGGTGTGCGCGGCCTGGCCGGTGACCTGGCCCTCCCACTTGCGGTAGAACAGCCCGACCTCGGCGGAGAACCAGCCGCGGGCCACCGAGTTGAGGGCCAGGAGCAGGCCGGTGTCCTCCGAGGCGGGCAGCGCCATCCAGCCGCCCAGGGCGACGAGCAGGTCGCGGCGGACGAACAGCGTCGCGGGGTGGACCGGGGCGCGGAAGCCGTCCGCCTTCCAGCGGTCGAGGAGGGCCGCGCGCTCGATCGGGCCGTGCTCGGGGTCGCCGGGAAAGCCCGCCGTCGACCCGTCGGGAAGCAGGTCCAGGACGCGCGACGTCGCCCAGCCGATCGTGTCGTCCGCCTCTAAGGCCGCCAGGTCACGGGCGAGTGCGCCGGGGCCGAGCCGGTCGTCGGCGTCGAGGACCTTCACGTACGCGCCGTCGGCGTGGGCGAGCGCCATGGTGCGGGCGACGCCGGGGCCGCCTGCGCGCCCCTGCCGGAAGGTCACCCGCTCGTCGTCGGGCACCTGGGGGGCCACCTGGTCGCTCTTGCCGTCCTCCTGGATCAGCCAGTGCCACTCCCAGCCGTCGGGCAGCTCCTGCTCGCGCAGCGAGGCGTACGCGTCGCTGAGGAAGCGCGCGGACGGGGCGTGGACAGCGGTGATGACGGTGACGCGCTGACGCATGACCCTCACCCTACGACCCCTCGACGGGCGGCGACGAGGGGGTGGGGGCGGGGTCGGGGCGTGTGGCGCGGCACATGGCGCGGCACGTGGCGCGGCGCCGCGCGGAAATCCACGGTCGGTGAATTCGAAGACGGCTCCCACGCCATGACGGCCGCACGGCGCGCCGGTTTGCAGGCCGTTGTTGAGGGTGCAACGGATCCCGGGGCCGCCGGGGCGCGAGTTCGCGGCGGCAGCGTTGCATGCAACGGGAAAGTATCTTTTGTCCGAGCCCCGGGTGCCAGCCGTGGCCAGTGAAATGCGCTGGGTAATTAGGGGTCTTGTAGGGGGTGCGCGGGGCGCCCCGCAGGGGCTCCGGATATGGAAGAACCCGATCGCTGGCGACGGGGGATGCACCAGCGATCGGGTTGTTCACCACCTTAACAAGGCGGCCTGGGTATGGGGAGTGAACTTCCCCATAAAGATGCCGAGTTGTGATCGGGATCACGTACGCGATCCGCAACTGAGAAGGAACGGGGCGTTACTTCGCGCACGGCGGCTCATACGAGAGCCGGGGCAGATACTCGCGCCAATTCTCCGGCGTCAGGACGCCCCGAGTGGTCGAGCAGATACGGCGAATTGCCGTGGTGGCGTCCAGATTCCACAGCCGGACCGTATCGGGGCCGCTCGAAACTCCGAGCATGTGCCCTTGCGGGCTGAACGACAGGAAACTGCCCGTCTTGGCGTTGGGGCTCATCGACTGCCCGATGGGAGCGGCCTCGGACGGGTGGGTGAGGTCCCAGAGCCGCACCGTGTTGTCGTTGCCGCCACTGGCCAGGGTGCGGCCGTCCCGGCTGAACGTCAGGGACACGAGCGCGTCGGTGTGCCCGGTGAGCGGGGCGCCGCGCGGGGCCGCGGCACGGGGATCCGAGACGTCCCAGAGCCGGACCGTGCCGTCGTCGCTGCCGCTGGCCAGGGTCCGGCCGTCCGGGCTGTGGACCAGCGTGTTGATGGGTCCCAGATGCCCGGTCAGCGGCTTGCCGAGCGGTGCGGCGCGCCGCGGATCGGCCACGTTCCAGAGCCGGATGGTGCCGTCGGAGCTGGCGCTGGCGAGGGTGCGCCCGTCCTTGCCGAAGACGAGGTCGTTCACATAGCCCTTGTGGCCGGTGAGCGGCGGGCCGAGCCGCCGCGGGCGGGACGGGTCGCCGACGTTCCACAGCTGGATGGTGCGGTCCTCGTACGCGGTCGCGAGGGTGCGCCCGTCCCGGCTGAAGGCGAGGGCCGCCGCGAACCGCGTCCGCAGCTCGACCGGATCCCCGTACGGAACCGGGCGTGCGGGCTCGGAGACGTCCCACAGCTGCACCGCGCGGGTGCCCGTGAGCACCGCGAGCGTGCGGCCGTCGGGCGAGAACGCGGGCGCGCGCACGGCGCCGTCGCCGGGCTCGAAGGGCTTGCCGACGGCCACGGGCCGGGTGGGCCGCCGCACGTTCCACAGCCGGAGCTTCTCGTCGCGGGCGGCCGTGACGAGAAGCTTCCCGTCGGGGCGGAACGCCCCGATGCGGCCGATCATGTCCGAGGTCGGGATCGACCACAGGCGGACCTTGTTGTCGCCGCTCCCCGTGGCCAGGGTGCGCCCGTCCGGGCTGAAGCCGAGCGCGTACATCTCCCCGCTGCTGCCCGCGAGCGGCTCGCCCACCTGCGAAGGGTGCGCCGGGTCACGGACGTTCCACAGGCTCGCCGTGCTGTCCGCGCTGGCGGCCGCGA
Source organism: Streptomyces spectabilis (assembly GCF_008704795.1). Classification (NCBI taxonomy): domain Bacteria; kingdom Bacillati; phylum Actinomycetota; class Actinomycetes; order Kitasatosporales; family Streptomycetaceae; genus Streptomyces; species Streptomyces spectabilis. The sequence continues at coordinate 5,278,752 of NZ_CP023690.1, forward strand.
GCATCGACCCTTCGTGGTTGAAGGCCACGGACCACACGGGCCCCGTGTGGCCGGCGAGCGGCGGGCCGAGCGGGCGCGCGCGGCGCGGCTCCGCGACGTCCCAGAGCCGGATCGTGTTGTCCGAGCTGCCGCTGGCCAGCGTCTTGCCGCCCGGGGCGAACGCCACGGAGTGCACCGTGTCCTTGTGGCCGGTCAGCACCGTGCCGATCCGCTTCGGGCGGCGCGGGTCCGCCGTCTCCCACAGCCGGACGACGCCGTTGTCGGCGCCCGCCGCGAGGGTCTTCCCGTCGGGCCCGAACGCCACGGAACGCACCGGCGCGGTATGCCCGGTCAGGGTGGCGAGCGCCTTCGGACGCCGCGGGTCCCGCACGTTCCACAGCCGTACGGTGCGGTCCTCGCTCGCGGAGGCAAGCGTGTGCCCGTCCGGGCTGAAGGCCACCAGGTAGACGGTGCCCGCGTGGCCGGTCAGGGGCGCGCCGAGGGGGCGCGGACGCCGCGGGTCCGAGACGTCCCAGAGCCGGATCGTGCCGTCGTCCGCGGCGCTGGCGAGCGTCTTGCCGTCCGGGCTGAAGACCGCGCTGCTCACCCAACTCGTGTGCCCGGTCAGGGGCTTGCCGAGCGGCTTCGGCCGCGACCGGTCCGACACGTCCCACAGGCGGACCGTCCGGTCGTAGCTCGCGGTGGCGAGCAGCCGCCCGTTCGGATGGAACGAGGTGAGGTAGACGGCGCCGGTGTGGCCCGTGAGCGGGGTGGCGAGGGGCGCGTTGACGATCGAGATGAGGCGGTTCATCGTGCCCTGGTCGCCGGGGCGCAAGCGGTGCGCCACCAGGGCGAGTTGGGCCGAGAGCGAGGGATCCGTGCGCTGCGCGCGGTCGGCCGCCGCGGTCACCTGCGCGAAGATCGCGTCGTTCCGCTCGGACACCGCGTCGTCCCGCTGCTGCCAGGCGACCACCGCCGAGACGGCGGCGAGCATCGCGAGGACGAGCAGCGTCGACACCGCGCCGCGCCGGAGCCGGACCGTGCGCTTGCGGAGCCTGGTCGACGCGGCGAGGAAGTCCACGGCGCTGCGCGTCAGGAAGGTGTCCTCGGCGGACTCCGCCCAGGTGCGGGCCTGCTCCAGGCGGGAGCCGCGGTAGAGCAGCGACGCGTCGCGCTCGCAGTCCTCCCAGGTCCTGCTGTCCTCTTCGAGCCGCTGCCGCAGCAGATGGTCACCCCGGTCCTCGTCGATCCAGTCGCGCAGGCGCGGCCAGGCGTGCAGCAGCGCCTCGTGCGTGATCTCCACGGTCTCCGCGTCGAGCGTCACCAGGCGGGCGCGGGCCAGCGCCTCCAGGGACTCCTCCGTCTTGTCGGGGTTCGTCGACTCCTCCGCGAGCTGGCGCCGCGTGCCCCGCCTGCGGGTGGCCTGGGTGTCCTCGCCGAGCCTGACCAGGCGCAGCAGGAGCAGCCGCGCGGCCGTGCGCGCCGCCGAGTCGAGGTCGGACCAGGCGCGTTCGGCGGTCGCCGCCACCGCTCCCTGTATCCCGCCGGCCGCGCGGTACCCGGCGAGCGTGAGGCGGCCCGCCTTCCGCCGCTGCCAGGTGGCGAGCAGGGCGTGGGAGAGCAGCGGCAGGACGCCCGTGTCGTGGGCGCCGCGCGGGCCGTCCGTGCTCACTTCCCGGACGATGAGCTCCGCGAGCCCCGGTTCGAGTTCCAGGCCCACGGCCTTGGCCGGGCCGGTCACCGCGTGGCGCAGCTCGGCGGTGGTCAGCGGCCCGAGCACCATGTGCCGGTGCTGGAGCGCGTCGGCCAGCTCCGGGTGGGCGAGGCACTCCTCGTAGAAGTCGGCGCGGACGCCGAGGACGACGAGCGCGGGGGCGGGGTCGGAGCCCGCCGCCGAGCACGCGGCGTGCAGGAGCTGGACGAAGGTGCGCCGGGCCGTCTCGTCGGCGCAGAGCGTGAACGCCTCCTCGAACTGGTCGACGATGACGACCGGCCGGGCGTCGGACGCGGTCCCGCGCCGCGCCCACGTCGTCACGCACTCCCTGACCTCGTCCGCGAACTCGGGGGTGCCGGGGGCGCCGGGGCTCTCCTCGCCCGACTCCGCCGCCTGCTCCTCCGCGGCGGCGACGGCGGGCGCGAGCTCGGGTATGAGCCCGGTCAGCTCCGCGAGCGGGTCCGCGCCCGGCACCAGGTGCAGCACCTGGGCGGCCCGGCCGCTGCCGTCGCCGAGGGCGCCGTCGCGCAGGGTGGGCACGAGCCCGGCGTTCAGGAGCGAGGACTTCCCCGCGCCGGAGGCGCCCACGAGCATCACCAGGCCGCCGGTCTTCTCCGCCGCGCGGAGCTGGGCGAGCAGCGCGTCCGTGCTCCGCTCCCGGCCGAAGAACCACTGCGCGTCCTGCTGACGGTACGAAGCGAGTCCGCGGTACGGGCACACGCTGGGCACCGGGGTGTCGGCCGGGCCGCCTTCCTCCTCGCCCGCGGCCGCCGCGGCGGCGTCGCCGACGACCGGGTCGGCCACCGCGCGCTCCCACAGGCGCTGCCACTGGGCGAGGTCGTACAGGCCGGGCGACACCGGCGTCGTGCGGACGCGCCGCGCCTCGGGGACCAGGACGTGCAGGACGGCGGCGAGGGCGGTGAACTGGGCCGGGACGTTCTTGGCCCGCCGCCAGTCGCTGATCCGCTGCGCGGACACCCGCACGGGGCGGCCGCGCTCATCGACCCGTTGCAGTCGGGCAACCGCCTCGGCAACGCGTTTCAAGGGAGGGTTTCCGGCCTCCTGGTACAGCAGCGCGAGACGTTCCGCGAAGGCTGTGCGTGCCCCTGAGTCGGAGCTCAAGGCCTCCACCCCTTTACTTCCGCGGCACCTGGACTTCCGGACCGGAAAACTCACTCTATACGGCTGACCTGCGGCTCAGCGGACCGGACGGAACCGGATCCTCCTCAGCGGCCGCCACAGTTGGCAGGATCGCGGCAGGGGCGAAGCAATCACGCGGCGTCAGGGCAGGCCACCGGCCCTGCGCCTGGAGAGGCGACTGATGGCGCTGCCACTTCCTGGCTGGATTTTGCTGGAGTTACGGAGCGGTGGCGAGGCTCTCGCCATGCCCTGTCGGACGACGCGCGCGGCCGGTCACATCCGGACCGCCTCCGCGTCGGCCGCGGGCCCCGGCTCTCTCCGATCCGCGCCGTCCCGGCGCGGGGCGACATCGCCCGTGTCGTTTGGTACCGGTCCCCACGAGGGGAGGGACCGGTGCCGAAACGACCTCCCGCCCACAGGGCACTCCCACGCGCACCAGCCACCCCGCACGACCGCCCGCGACTCCGGCTGGGGCCCGTGCCGGCCCCGCCCGAAACGCTGACGCCCACGCACCCGGCGGTGCTGTTCCGGGTGACGGTGGGATGCCCTGGTCGACGAGGCTGCCCCGATGGCGGCCAGGACGCGGTTCAGGTACGCCGGGCCTCGACGCGGTCCGGCGTCGGCCAACGTACGTCGTGCACCCAGCCGAGGCGTTCGAGCAGGCGGATGGCGGCGGCGGAGGGGTCGATCTGTCCGCGGTCCACGCCGTGGCGGGCGCTGGTGGGGTCGGCGTGGTGGAGGTTGTGCCAGCTCTCGCCGAAGGAGAGCAGGGCCAGGGGCCACAGGTTGGTGGCGCGGTCGTGGCGCCGGGTGCGGAACGGGCGCCGTCCGATGACGTGGCACAGCGAGTTGACGCTCCAGGTCACGTGGTGGAGCAGCGCGATGCGGACGAGGCCCGCCCACAGCAGGGCGGTGAGGGCGTGGGCCCAGGTGCCGCCGATCGCCCAGCCCAGGGCGAAGGGGAGGGCCAGGGTGAGGACGCACAGGGCGGGGAAGGCCCGGGAGACGGCGCGGATGTCGCGGTCGGCGAGCAGGTCGGGGGCGTAGCGCTCGGCGGAGGTGGGGTCGTTGCGGAACAGCCAGCCGACGTGGGAGTGGGCGAGGCCGCGCAGCTGGCCGCGCAGGTGCGTGCCGTAGCGGTAGGGGGAGTGCGGGTCGCCGGGGCGGTCGGTGAAGGCGTGGTGGCGGCGGTGCGTGGCGACCCAGCCGATGACATCGCCCTGGAAGCTCATCGACCCGGCCACCGCGAGGGCGATCCGCACGGGCCGGGTGGCCCGGTACCCGCCGTGGGTGAGGCCGCGGTGGAAGCCGACGGTGACCCCGAGCCCCGTGACGACGTACAGGGTCAGGGCGAGCAGCACGTCGGTGGAGTGGATGAGGCGCCCCCACAGCAGCCAGGCGGCCAGGCCGAGAGCGAGGAACGGCAGGACGACGATCAGCGCCGTCACCGTCACGTACAGCCGCTCACCGCGTTTGCGCACGGGCGCCGGGCGGCCGTCGGTGGGGAAGGGGGCCGTCCCGTCGTACGTCTGCGACGTGGTGACGTCGTGCGACGGAGCGGGGGCTCGGGAAAGGGTGGAACTGGTGGACATGCAAGGCTCCTTGACCTCGGTCTGGCAGAGGGGGCCGGGGTCCGGGGCCAGGGAATCGGTGGTGGGCGGCCCGGGGAGTCAAGCCGTTTCGCCGACGTGGGTGCGCCGTGCCTGTGAGCTGCTTTCGGCGAGCCAGGACTTGGCCGCCGGGTCGGGCACGTGGGTGGGCAGGGTGTCCACTGTCAGGTGGAGGCGGGTGCCGCCTCCCGCGCTGCCCGTGGGGTAGCTGCGGGGCTCGTCGCAGACGAAGTACCGGCTGAGGAGCAGGGCGACCTGCCGCGCCGCGTCGGGGTCGGTGGCGACGATGCGGACCTCGACGTGCCCGTCGGCCGACTGTTCTTGGCGGCTCGGCCCGATCGGGCCGAGCCGCGTCGCCGTATGCCCGGTCATGTCCTTCGGCCCTTCGCGGCTCTGTTGGTCCTGCGCCGTGGGCGGAGGCGCCCGCGCCCGCCGTCCCGGTGGTCGCGGCGGGCGCGGACGGCGGGTGGTGCGGTGCTGTCGGGTTGCGGCTGTGCGGGGCTGTGGGAACCGCTGCGACCGGGAAGGCGACGGGCGTACTGGCGGAGCGCGATCCTGTCGGCGTGCTGGTCATTGAGGAGGTGGATCAGGAATGCTCCCAGAGCGATCATCGCGAGTACGGCGGCGACGGTGATGCCGGTGTCCATGGCCGTCACCTCCCGTCGACCGCGGCGACGGGTGCGGCCATGGCGCCGCCCTCCGCCTCCCAGGCCTCTGCCTGCGTGCGGCCCGGCGGGTCCGCCTCGGCCGGGGTCGCGGGGTGACGGTCCAGCTCGTCGGCGATGAGAGCGCTGCCGGTCCGTGCGATCCGAGGATCGCAGGCCGCGGCCATGAGGCGCCCGGCGGCTTCAGCCCCGGTCTCTGGGGGAATGATCAGCAGGTCCCAGCGCCCTACGCGGTAGGAGCGCAGCATGAGCTGGTGCGGGTCCTGCTCGGCACGGAACCAACCCACCTTGACCACACGTCCGTTGACGGGGACCTTGCGCGGTACGTCAGGCCAGTACGTCGGGTTGACCGTGACGCGCGTGATGCGGCCCCACAGGGGGCCCAACAGGTCGGTCAGGGCGGGAAGTTCACGAGCGAGGTCTCGGGAGCGCGGCCACCAGGCGCCGTCGAGCAGGCCGGAGGCAGGGCCCGGAGGCTTGACGGACAGCCGCGGCGGCGGATGGTCGGAGGGCTCGGCGGTCGGTGCGGTCGGCGGGGGCCGTGCGGTGAGCACCGTCATGGTGTCGACCTGTCCCCGGGCTGTCGTGCCGGCCCGGTGCGATGGAACCGAGCGAGCCGGCCCGGTGCGATGGAACCGAGCGAGAAACCGGCACGGAAGTCGGTCAAGAAATTCTCTCGGCGCTGTCGAGCCTACTCCTGCGGCGGCCCCGACCACGACTGCCCGACCAGCGGGCCGCCCCTGGCCGGACGGACAGCGGTCGGGAGTAGGCTCGAAGTGCCGAGGGCTCTGCGCGCACGAGCCCAGACACCCGTGTCGCGCTCGGCGAGCCACCGGACCGGGCCCGCACGAAGCGAGGTCACGCCCATGGACACGAACCACACCCCGCCTGAAGGAAACACCCGCCAACAGCCATGTGCTGAAGGCGGGTTGGCCGACGGCCGCGCCGGATCAGCAGCGACTGCTGCCGCGCACCGGGTTGGCGGTGCGCCATGACCGATGACCTCGAGCGCCCCGCGAAGCTGCTGGCGGACACGCAGACCCATCTCGTGGCACCCGGTGCGGCCGTACTGAGGATGCAGACGACGCCCCGCCGTGACGGGACCTTCGACGGCGCCTGGTGGCCGCGCTCCCGGAACCTCGAAACCCAGCTGCCCGAATTGCTGCGCGCGCTGACCGAGCGCCTGGGCCCCCTCGCCCGTATCGGCCTGGACGCGAGCGCCTGGGACGTGCACACGCGCCACGTGATCGTCGACGGTCACATGGTCCGCATCGACTGGTCCGCCGTCGACGACAGCACGATGCTCATCACTCGGGGGCGGCAGGACATCTTCTCCTTCCTGATGCTCCCGCCGGGGACCGACGCCTCCGCCGCGCGTACGGCCATGGCCATGGCCGTGCAGGACGGCAACAGCGCATCGGCCGCGGAGATCCTGGCGGCCACCGGAATCACTTCCGCTGGAGGGACGTGAGGGGGCCAGAAACGAGTCAGGGGCCCGACCCGCTAAGCGGATCAGGCCCCTGACCTGGTGTTTCAGCTGTCGGGGTGGCGGGATTTGAACCCACGACCTCTTCGTCCCGAACGAAGCGCGCTGCCAAGCTGCGCCACACCCCGATGTCGATGCTCCGCTCACTGTCAGCTCTGCTGCGCAGGTCGCGGCGACATCGATTACTTTAGCGGACCGGCGCCCGGAGACGAAATCCGGTTTTCCGGAGGGCCGGGTCAGGGGCGGGCGGGGCGCTCCGTGAGGGTCAGGAGCGTCGCCTCGGGCGGGCAGGCGAAGCGGAACGGGGTGTAGCGGTTGGCGCCGCAGCCGGCGGAGACGTGGAGGTAGGAGGTGTGGCCTCCGGCCTCGTGCGTGGAGAGGCCCTTCACGCGGTCCGTGTCCAGGTCGCAGTTGGTGACGAGGGCCCCGTAGAAGGGGATGCAGACCTGGCCGCCGTGGGTGTGGCCCGCGAGGACCAGCGGGTAGCCGTCCGCGGTGAAGGCGTCCAGGGAGCGGAGGTACGGGGCGTGGACGACGCCCATGGAGAAGTCGGCGTTCGTGTCGGGGCCGCCCGCGACCTGCGCGTACCGGTCCCGCTTGATGTGCGGGTCGTCCACGCCGGTGAGCGCGATCTCGTAGCCGTCGATCTTGAGGGTGCCCCGGGTGTTCGTGAGGTTGACCCAGCCCGCCGCGTCGAAGCCGTCGCGCAGGTCCTCCCACTGGATGTGGACGACGCCCACGGCGGGCGGGTTGCCGTTCAGACCGTGGCGGCCCTGCACCTTCTCCAGCAGATAGCGGGCGGGGTTGCGGGGCCTGGGCCCGTAGTAGTCGTTGGAGCCGAAGACGTACGCCCCGGGGAAGTCCATCAGCGGGCCGAGCGCGTCCAGGACCTCGGGGATGCCCTCGGGGTCCGAGAGGTTGTCGCCCGTGTTGATCACGAAGTCGGGGCGCAGGCCCGCGAGCGAGCGCAGCCAGCGCTGCTTCTTGCGCTGACCGGAGACCATGTGGATGTCCGAGACCTGGAGTACGCGCAGGGGCCGCATCCCCGGCGGCAGTACGGGGACCGTCACCCGCCGGACCCGGAAGGAGCGGGCTTCGATGCCCACGGAGTAGGCGATACCGGCCGCGGCCGTCGCCGAGATTCCCAGAGGTACTGCGTATCGCGCGCGCATGCCTCCATCGTGTCAGACCCCGTACGCCCGCCGGACGCCCCGTCGCCCCCGGGCGGCCGCCCCGGGAAATGAAGGGGCCGGGCGTGCGGTGCACCTGCCACAATTGCCCCATGACCACGCTCAAGTCGAAGCTTCAGGACGACCTCAACGCCGCGATCAAGGGGCGCGACGAGCTGCGCTCCTCGACGCTGCGGATGACGCTCGCCGCCGTCACGAAGGAGGAGGTCGCGGGCAAGGAGAAGCGCGTGCTCTCCGACGACGAGGTGCAGAAGGTGATCACCCGCGAGGCGAAGAAGCGCCGCGAGGCGGCCGACGCCTTCGCCCAGGGAAACCGCCCCGAGCAGGCCGAGCGCGAGCGGGCCGAGGGCGAGGTGCTCGCGGAGTACCTGCCCAAGCAGCTCTCCGACGACGACCTGGAGCGGATCGTCGCCGAGGCCGTCGCCGAGGCGAAGGCCGCGGGCGCCGAGGGCCCCAGGGCCATGGGCCAGGTCATGAAGATCGTGAACCCGAAGGTGGCGGGCCAGGCCGAGGGCGGCCGCGTCGCCGCCACGGTCAAGCGCCTGCTCGCGGGCGGCTGACCAGCGCCTTTCCCGGACGGCCGGGTAGCCGGACAGTACGGGGGCGGCCCCTGAGCAGAAGCTCAGGGGCCGCCCCCGTCAATGTGCCGTCTGGCGCGGGCCGTTGGCCTCAGTCGTCCCAGCCGCCCCAGTCGTCATCGCCCCGGCCGCCGTTCCCGTTGCCGCCGTTGCCGTTGCCGCCACCGTTGCCGCGGTCGCGGCCGTCGCCCGGCTTGCCGTCGTCCCCGTCGTCGTCGCCGTTCCCGCCGCCGTCGTGGCCGTCGTGGTCGTCGCGGTCCCGGTCGCCCGGCAGGCGGACCGTGTCGAAGCGCGGGTCGGGCTTGCCCGAGAGGGCGCCGCTCATGGCGTCGCGCCAGATCGGACCGGGGACCTCACCGCCGAAGACCTTGCCGTAGCCCCGGCCGCCGATGGAGATGTCGATCATCTTGCGCTCGTGGGCCGGGTCGCCGACCCAGACCGCGCCGGACATGTTCGGGGTGTAGCCCGCGAACCAGGCCGCGTACCGGTAGTCCGTCGTACCCGTCTTGCCCGCGCTGTCGCGGGAGCCGAGGCCCGCCTGCTTGCCGGTGCCGTCCTCGACCACGCCCTTCAGGAGGGTGTTGATCGTGTCGGCGGTCCGCTCCGACATGGCCCGGGAGCACCGCGACTTCGGCACCGGCAGGGACTTCCCCGCGATGGTGCTGATCGACTCGATGGCGATCGGCGTGCAGTACCTGCCGCGCGCCGCGAACGTCGCGTACGCGCTCGCCATCGTCAGCGGCGACACCTCCTGGGTGCCGAGCGCGATCGACGGGGCCTGGTCCATCGGCTTGCCGTTGGCCCGCTCGACGCCCATCTTCCCGGCCATCTCGGTGACCGGGCAGATGCCGAGTTCGCCGATCATCTGCACGAAGTAGGTGTTGACCGACTTCGCGGTGGCCTCCCGGAGGCGGTAGGGGCCGACCTCGGACTCGTTCTCGTTGGTGAGCTTCGCGGGCAGGTTGGGGTCGTTCCGCCACGTCTTGCCGTCACAGGCGGCGACGCTCGACGGGTACGGCATCTCGTACGGGGCCGAGTAGCGCTTGCCCGGTGACATGCCGCGCTCCAGGGCGGCGGCGGCCACGATCGGCTTGAACGTCGAACCGGGCTGGTAGCCCGCGCCGCCGCCCATCGACTCGTCCACGGACAGATTGATCTCGGTCTCGTTCTTGCCGTAGCCGAAGGGGCGGGACTGGCCCATGCCGAGGATCTTGCCGGTGCCCGGCTCGACGATGGTCGCGGCGGTCGCCACGTCGTCGGTCTGGTAGACGTGATCCTTTATCGAGGCCTGCACCGAGCGCTGGGTCTGGGGGTCGAGGGTCGTCCTGATCCGCAGGCCGCCGCGGTCCCAGAGCTTGGCGCGGGCTTCCTTGGTCCTGCCGAAGGCCGGGTCGTTCTTGAAGACCTTCTCGACGTACTTGCAGAAGAACCCGGCGCCCTTCACGGCGGTGATGCAGCCGTTCTTGGGGCGGCTCACGTCCAGGCCGAGCGGGGTCTTCTTGGCGCGGTCGGCCTGGGCCTGCGAGATGTCGTGGGTGTCGGCCATGCGCTGGAGCACGACGTTGCGCCGCTGCTTGGCCTCCGTCGCGTCGTTGACCGGGTCGTAGCGGCTCGGGGACTGCACGATGCCCGCGAGCAGCGCGGCCTCCTGCACCTTGAGGTCCTTGGCCGGCTTGGAGAAGTACCGCTGGGACGCGGCCTCGACGCCGTACGCCGCCTGACCGAAGTACGTGATGTTCAGATAGTTCTTGAGGATGCGCTTCTTGCCCAGCTCCTCCTCGACCTGAATCGCGTACTTCAGCTCGCGGATCTTGCGGCCGAGCGTCTGCTGGGTGGCCTCGGCGACCTTCGCGGGGTCGTCATGGGCCTCCTCCACGAAGACGTTCTTCACGTACTGCTGCGTGAGGGTCGAGGCGCCCTGGGCCACGCCGCCGCTCTGCGCGTTCTGGTTCACGGCGCGCAGGATGCCCTTGAGGTCCACCGCGCCGTGCTCGTAGAACCGCGCGTCCTCGATGGCGACGATCGCCTTCTGCATGTACGGGGAGATCCGCTTCAGCGGGACCACGGTGCGGTCGCGCGAGTAGACCGTGGCGATCGGGCCGCCCGCGGAGTCCAGGATCGTGGTGCGCTGGCTCAGCGGCGGCTGCTTCAGATTCGCGGGGAGCTCGTCGAAGCCCTCGACCGACCCCTTGGCCGCGAGCCCGATCACCCCCACGGCGGGCAGCGCGATCCCGGCGAGCACCGCGCCCGCGAGCACGCTGACGCCCAGGAACTTGGCGCCCTGCTGCGCAGGGGACAGACCACCGCCCGATCGCTTGTTTCCCATGGGGGCAGCCTACGTTCTGATTCGCCGGACAGGCGTATATGCCTTGGCCTAAGCTGCTCTCAACTGTCACAGCAGTGCGGTCCCGCACCAAGTTCTACGTCGGCCTTTCCCCGTTCGTTCAGCATTCCTCGAATGTGGCTCGGTTACAGCGCGTATTCGGCCGTTCCGGCGGAAGTCTGTCCGGATCCGCCTCACGCGTCGCCCCGTGTCCGCTGTGGCTCAACTGAACTGCCCGTGTTTGCCGGGTTGGTCACGCATGTCGTCCGCTCACTCCGTCGGGTGATCTGCCGCTTACGCATAGTCCGTTCGGGCCATTCAAGATTGGGCCCGAAGGGGGTGTTGCGCTGTGCCCACCTTCCGTAACGTCCTCAACTGGCGGCGGTGAATATGCCGCTGCCGCCGTGGGGGAGCCTCGATTCGGGAGAGGACGGCGCCGGTATGGGCTGGGTAACCGACTGGAGTGCGCAGGCCGCCTGCCGCACTACCGATCCGGATGAACTGTTCGTACAAGGAGCAGCGCAGAACAGGGCCAAGGCGGTGTGCACCGGCTGCCCGGTGCGGACCGAGTGCCTGGCCGACGCGCTGGACAACCGCGTCGAGTTCGGCGTGTGGGGCGGGATGACGGAGCGGGAGCGCCGCGCGTTGCTGCGCAGGCGCCCCACGGTCACCTCGTGGCGCAGGCTCCTTGAGACAGCGCGCTCCGAGTACGAGCGCGGCACGGGCCTGCTGCCCGTGGACTTGGACGACGAGGAGACGTACGAGAGCTACGCGGCCGTGGGCTGACCCCACGTCACGCACATCCTGCTACCGGCTCCCACGGGTGCCGCCTCTCTCTCGGGCGGCCCCGGAGCCGTGCCGGGCCGCCGGTGCCTTCGGGGTGCCGCGGAAGCGGAAGAGCGCCGCGACGGTGCAGTACGAGGCCCCGCGAGGCGCACGGCCAAGGGGCGCACGGCTCCCGGTTCACGCCGACCCGGTCGGTCCTTCCGTGCCGCGTGCCGCCGCGAGCTGCTCGCCGATGGTGCGCAGGCCCGCGAGGTCGTGCACATCACCCGGCAGCGCGGCCACCTCGGCCACCGCCACCTCCGGGTGGAGCGCGGTGAAGCGGTCACGCGTGTGCCGCTCCCTGGCGATCAGGCGCATCCGCTCCGCGTGCAGCCGCAGCAGGCCCGCCGTCAGCCGCTCGACGGAGGGGTCGGCGGACGTGTCGGCACCGGGCGTGTCGGCGTCGGACGTGGCTGCTGACGGGGCCGATCCGGACGCGGACGCGGGCTCGGGCCCTTCGGACGACGGGGTGCCGGTGGATGCTGAACTGCCGGGGGCCTCAGGAGATGTGGGAGCCGCTGACGTGGGGGCCTCGGAGGAGGGAGCCTCGGAGGAGCTACGCCCTCCAACCTTCCCGTCCTCCTGATCCACAATGCCGCGCTCCTCAAGATTTTCCGCCGCCGCGAGCGCCCGCTCCGCCGAGAGGCCGGCCGCCCCGCTGGCGTGCACCCGGTTCAGCACGAGCCCGGCCAGCGGCATGTCGTCCGCCGCCAGCCGCTCCACGAAGTACGCCGCCTCCCGCAGCGCGTCCCGCTCCGGCGACGCCACCACGAGGAACGCCGTGCCCGGCGCCTGCAGCAGCCGGTACGTCGCGTCCGCGCGCTTGCGGAAGCCGCCGAACATCGTGTCCATCGCCGCCACGAAGGTCTGCACGTCCCGCAGCAGCTGACCGCCGAGGAGCTTGCCGAGGGCGCCCGTCATCATCGACATCCCGACGTTCAGGAACTTCATCCCGGCCCGGCCGCCCACCTTCGCCGGGGCCATCAGGAGCCGGATCAGCTTGCCGTCGAGGAAGGACCCGAGCCGCTTCGGCGCGTCCAGGAAGTCCAGGGCCGAGCGCGAGGGCGGGGTGTCCACGACGATCAGGTCCCAGTCGTCCCGGGCCCGCAGCTGCCCCAGCTTCTCCATCGCCATGTACTCCTGCGTGCCCGCGAAGCCCGCCGAGAGCGACTGGTAGAAGGGGTTGGACAGGATCGCCTTCGCGCGCTCCTTGTCCGCGTGCGCCTCGACGATCTCGTCGAAGGTGCGCTTCATGTCGAGCATCATGGCGCACAGCTCGCCCTCGCCCTTGACGCCCTCCACGCGCCGCGGCACGTTGTCCAGCGAGTCGATCCCCATGGACTGCGCGAGCCTGCGCGCGGGGTCGATCGTCAACACCACGACGGATCGGCCCCGTTCGGCGGCGCGCAGGCCGAGCGCGGCAGCCGTCGTGGTCTTGCCGACGCCCCCCGAGCCGCAGCACACCACGATGCGCGTCCCGCGGTCGTCGAGCAGCGCGTCCACGTCGAGCGGGTCACGTGCCGGATCGAGGCTCATGCGTTCCTCACCCCCTGGTGACGCAGCTCCTTGGCGAGCTCGTACAGGCCCCCCAGGTCCATCCCGCCGGCCAGCAGCGGGAGTTCGTGCGTGGGCAGGCCGAGATCGGCGAGCACGGCCCGCTGGGCGCCCTCCAGGGCGTGCCGCGCGGCGTACTCGGCGGCCTGGTCCAGGAGCGGGTCCACGAGCCGCGCCGCGGCCCCGCGGGCCCCGCCGAGGCCGGTGGCCGCCAGGGACTTCGCGATGGCGGCGCGGGGCGTGCGCTCCAGGCCGAGGTCGAGGGCCTGCTCGTCGAGCAGCTCCGGACGCACCATGTTCACGATCACGCGGCCCACCGGCAGGCCCGCGGCGCGCAGCTCGGCGATGCCGTCGGCGGTCTCCTGGACGGGCATCTCCTCCAGGAGCGTCACCAAGTGGACCTCCGTCTCGGGGGACTTGAGGACCCGCATCACGGCCTGGGCCTGGTTGTGTATCGGGCCGATCTTCGCGAGCCCGGCGACCTCGTCGTTCACGTTCAGGAAGCGCGTGATGCGGCCCGTGGGCGGCGCGTCCATGATCACGCAGTCGTACGCGTACCGCCCGCTCTTGTCCTTGCGGCGGACGGCTTCGCAGGCCTTGCCGGTGAGGAGCACGTCCCGCAGGCCCGGCGCGATCGTGGTCGCGAAGTCCACGGCGCCGAGCTTCTTCAGGGCGCGGCCCGCGCCGCCGAGTTTGTAGAACATCTGGAGGTAGTCGAGCAGCGCCAGTTCCGCGTCGATGGCGAGGGCGTACACCTCCCCGCCGCCGGGAGCCACCGCGATCTTCCGCTCCTCGTACGGAAGCGCTTCCGTCTCGAAGAGCTGCGCGATGCCCTGTCTGCCCTCGACCTCCACGAGGAGGGTGCGTCTGCCCTCGGTCGCGAGGGCGAGCGCGAGGGCCGCGGCGACCGTGGTCTTGCCGGTACCGCCCTTGCCGCTGACGACCTGGAGCCTGCTCACGTCTTCGAGCCTAACCAGTCCCCTCGCGGGCTACGCATGAGGCTGTCCATAGCAGGCCGGTCCCAGGCATTACAGTCGCCGTATGACCAAGTGGGAATACGCAACCGTGCCGCTGCTCGTCCATGCCACGAAGCAGATTCTGGACACCTGGGGCGAGGACGGCTGGGAGCTGGTCCAGGTCGTTCCGGGTCCGAACAACCCCGAGCAGCTGGTGGCCTATCTGAAGCGCGAGAAGCAGGCATGAGCGCCGTAGAGGCGAAGCTGGCGGAGCTCGGGCACACGCTGCCCGAGGTCGTCCCGCCGCTCGCGGCGTACCAGCCGGCCGTGCGCTCGGGGGTGTACGTGTACACCGCCGGGCAGCTGCCCATGGTGGAGGGCAAGCTGCCCGTCACCGGCAAGGTCGGCGCCGAGGTCACGCCCGAGGAGGCCAAGGACCTGGCCCGCCTGTGCGCGCTCAACGCCCTCGCGGCCGTGAAGTCCGTCGCGGGTGACCTCGACCGGATCGCCCGGGTCGTGAAGGTCACCGGCTTCGTCGCGTCGGCCCCCGACTTCACCGGCCAGCCCGGCGTCCTGAACGGCGCGAGCGAGCTGCTCGGCGCGGCCCTCGGCGACGCCGGCGTGCACGCGCGCAGCGCGGTGGGCGTGGCGGTCCTCCCGCTGGACGCCCCGGTCGAGGTCGAGATCCAGGTGGAGCTCAAGCCGTAGTGCCTCGGGCGGCCGGGCGGCGGTCCGCTCCCGCCCGGCCACCCGCCCCGGGGCCCCGGCCCCCTCGCCGGGGCACCGAAGGTGACCCTCGAACATCCGCTCCACCTCGGATAGCCTCCGCCCATGGCAACTGGGCAGTGGTACCCACCGGAGTGGCCCGACCGCGTCCGCGCCCTCGCGAGCGGCGACCTGACCCCGGCACCCCCACGCCCCGCCGCGACGGTGATGCTCCTGCGGGACACCCCGCAGGGCCCGGAGGTGCACCTGCTCCGGCGCCGTACGTCGATGCCCTTCGCGGCGGGCGCGTACGCCTACCCCGGCGGCGGTGTCGACCCCCGCGACCACGAGCGCGCCATCCGCTGGGCGGGCCCGCCGCGCGCCGCCTGGGCGGCCCGCCTCGGCGTCGAGGAGGCCGCGGCCCAGGCCATGGTCTGCGCGGCCGTCCGCGAGACGTACGAGGAAGCGGGCGTCCTGCTCGCGGGCCCGAGCCCGGACACGGTCGTCGGCGACACCACGGGCGACGACTGGGAGGCGGACCGGCAGGCCCTCGTGGCCCGTGACCTGTCCTTCGCCGAGTTCCTCGACCGCCGCGGCCTGGTGCTGCGCAGCGACCTCCTGGGCGCGTGGGCCCGCTGGATCACCCCGGAGTTCGAGCCGCGCCGCTACGACACGTTCTTCTTCGTGGCCGCGCTCCCGGAGGGCCAGCGCACCCGCAACGCCTCCACGGAGGCCGACCGCACGGAGTGGATCGGCCCGGCGGCCGCCGCCGCCCGCTACGACCGCGGCGAGTTCGTCATGATGCCGCCGACCATCGCCACCCTGCGCCAGCTCGCCCCGCACCGCGCCGCCGCCGACGCCGTGGCCGCGGCGTCCGGGCACGACCTCACCCCGGTCCTGGCCCGGGCCCGCATCGAGGACGGGGAGCTGGTGCTCTCCTGGCCGGGCCACGACGAGTTCACCAAGCACATCCCCTCCGGCGGCCCGGCATGACCCGGCCGCAGACATCGACCACCCCGAGTCCGACGGGAGCCGTCCCCGCATGACCGAAGCAGCCGCCCTGCCGGGCCGGCCCCGTGGCGGGGTGCTCAGCGGCCCCGCCACCGACCGCGCCGTCAACGTCCTCGCGCCGAACCCGTCGGCGATGACCCTGGACGGCACCAACACCTGGATCGTCGCCGAGCCGGACTCCGACCTCGCGGTCGTCATCGACCCGGGCCCGCTGCACGAGGCGCACCTCGCCGAGGTCGTCGCGACCGCCGAGCGGGCGGGCAAGCGCGTCGCGCTCACCCTCCTCACGCACGGCCACCCCGACCACTCCGAGGGCGCCGTCCGCTTCGCCGAGCTGACCGGCAGCAAGGTCCGCGCCCTCGACCCGGCGCTGCGCCTGGGCGACGAGGGCCTCGCCGCCGGTGACGTCATCACGACCGGCGGCCTGGAGCTGCGCGTCGTACCGACGCCCGGCCACACCGCCGACTCGATCTGCTTCCATCTCCCGGCCGACCGCGCCGTCCTGACGGGCGACACGGTCCTCGGCCGCGGCACCACGGTCGTCGCCCACCCCGACGGACGGCTCGGCGACTACCTGGACTCGCTGCGCCGCCTGCGGTCGCTGACCGTCGACGACGGCGTGCACACGGTCCTGCCGGGTCACGGCCCGGTCCTGGAGGATGCCCAGGGGGCCGTCGAGTTCTATCTGGCGCACCGCGCCCACCGCCTCGCCCAGGTGGAGACGGCCGTCGAGAACGGTCACGTGACGGCGTCCGACGTCGTGGCGCACGTGTACGCGGACGTGGACCGCTCCCTGTGGCCCGCCGCCGAGCTGTCGGTGCTCGCGCAGTTGGAGTACCTCAAGGAGCACGGCCTGATCTAGGGCGTGTCCGATGGGCCGGGCGTCCTGGCGCCGTGCCGTGCGGTGTACTCCCGCGCGAGCCACGGTCCGAGTACGTCCGTGAGCTCGCGCACCGCACCGGGGTCGGCCACCGGCTCGTACGCCAGGGCGGCGGCCGCCCGCATCCGGTCGGCCCACTCGGGGCAGTACCGGCCGAACACCTCCGCCATCTCGTCGAGTTCGCCGGTCCAGCCGTTCCAGCGGGGCATGACGAGCGTGAAGCCGGTGCGGACGACGCGCCGGGAGACCGTCCGGCACAGGGCTCGCAGGGCGGCGTCGTCGCCCGCGGCCGCGGCGGAGTCGAGGCGCTCTCGCCAGGACGGCAGGAGGGCCGCCAGGTCGCCGTTGGTCCCCCTGGCGAGCCGGCTGTCGGGCCGGTAGCGGGGCAGGAATTCGGCCAGGTCCTCGCCGAGCAGCGGCGTACAGAGGCAGGCGAGGAACCAGCCGTGGTCGTACGTCTCGTGGTCGCTCAGGACGCGCGCGCGGCTCAGCAGCAGGATGCCGACGCCGTCGACCTCCGCGAACTCCTTGTCGACGGCGGCGGACACGGCGCGCGCGTCGGCGCGGTCCCCGTCGCCCGGCTCCTCGCGCAGGACGAGGAGGAGGTCCAGGTCGGAGCGGTGGACGCGGGCGGTGCCGCGCGGCACGGAGCCGTACAGGTAGGCGCTGTCGAGCCGCTTGCCGAAGACGTCCGCGACCTGGTCCCGCGCGGCGGCGACGACGGGCCGGAAGGCGTCCTGGACGCGTCCCAGGGAGCCGTCGCGCTCGATGTAGCCCTGGCTGTCGAGGCCACGCCTGACGGTAGTCATGGGGCCACTGTGCAGGGTGGGTGCCCGCGGGGCACGCACTTTTCCCGGGCGGCACGGCGGGACGTACGCCGTCGGACGTACGGCGCCGGGGTGCGGGCGGGGGCCGGGTACGCCGAACGCACCGGGCCCGTGGGCGCGGTGCGTTCGGTGAGCGGGGTGGGTCAGCGCGACCGCTTGGCCAGGCGCTCCACGTCCAGGAGGATCACGGCGCGGGCCTCCAGGCGCAGCCAGCCGCGGCCCGCGAAGTCCGCGAGGGCCTTGTTGACCGTCTCGCGGGAGGCGCCGACGAGCTGGGCGAGCTCTTCCTGCGTGAGGTCGTGCACCACGTGGATGCCCTCTTCGGACTGCACGCCGAAACGGCGGGACAGGTCGAGCAGGGCGCGCGCCACGCGGCCGGGGACGTCGGAGAACACGAGGTCCGACATCTGGTCGTTGGTCTTGCGCAGGCGCCGGGCGACGGCGCGCAGCAGGGCGGCGGCCACCTCGGGGCGGGCGTTGAGCCACGGCTGGAGGTCGCCGTGGCCGAGGCCGAGCAGCTTGACCTCGGTGAGGGCGGTGGCGGTGGCCGTACGGGGGCCCGGGTCGAAGAGCGAGAGCTCACCGATGAGCTCGCCGGGGCCGAGGACGGCGAGCATGTTCTCGCGGCCGTCGGGGGAGGTGCGGTGGAGCTTCACCTTGCCTTCGGTGACCACGTACAGGCGGTCTCCGGGGTCGCCCTCATGAAAGAGCGCGTCTCCGCGTGCGAGCGTCACCTCACTCATGGAGGCGCGGAGCTCCGCGGCCTGCTCGTCATCGAGCGCCGCGAAGAGCGGGGCGCGCCGCAGAACGTCGTCCACGAGTTCTCTCCTTGTCGACCTGCATCAGGGGACGGTGCCCCCAGTTTGCCGGACGGTTCAAACAGTGTGATCAGTCACTCAAGTCTGCCGCACTTGTGACGGAGGCAATGCGGAAGGGGGCCAATTGGGGGCCGATCCGGGGGATCGGCGCCGGATGCGGCCGCCCGGCCGGAGACCGGACACCCGCCTCCGGGCCCGTGAGAGCACAGGCCACAGCGGCGCGAAGCACGGTTACGCAGGATGATTCTGCTGTGGGCGAACACGCTTCCGCCACTGCTGAGAATCGGACAAATCGGGCTGGTGTGGCGCGCTGGGGGAGGGCGCCGGGGGTGCGCTGGGGAGGGTGCGCTCCGGCGTGCGCCCGGCACCGGTCACCGCGGTCGGAGTCTCGGCCGGCACCTCGGCCGGTGCCCGCCGCGGTGACAAGTGCGCATCTCCGCCGCCGCTGTCGGTAGCGGCCCGTACGCTGGCCGCATGGCGAATCAAGGCGCTTCACGGGCCGCTCGGCCCCCGGCGAAGAAGGTGTCGGACGCGGAGGTCCCCGCGAAGAAGGCCGCGGCCGCGAAGGCCCCGGCGAAGAAGGCCCCCGCGAAGCGGGCGCCGGCCGCGAAGGCGCCCGCCAGAAGTGTGAAGGCGCCCGCCGCGGCCAAGGGCGTGAAGGCCCCCGCCGCGCCCAGGACGCACACGGCCCTCGTCCGCCAGGCCCGCCGCATCAACCGCGAGCTCGCCGACGTGTATCCGTATGCGCACCCCGAGCTCGATTTCGAAAATCCGTTCCAATTGCTCGTGGCGACCGTCCTGTCCGCGCAGACGACGGACCTGCGGGTCAATCAGACGACACCGGCCCTCTTCGCCAAGTACCCGACCCCGGAGGACCTCGCCGCCGCGAACCCCGAAGAGGTCGAGGAAGTGATCCGGCCGACCGGGTTCTTCCGCGCCAAGACCCGGTCGATCATGGGCCTTTCCGCCGCTCTGCGGGACGACTTCGGCGGTGAGGTCCCCGGCCGCCTCGAAGACCTGGTGAAACTGCCGGGCGTGGGCCGCAAGACCGCCTTCGTCGTCCTCGGCAACGCCTTCGGGGTCCCCGGCATCACCGTGGACACCCACTTCGGCCGTCTCGTGCGCCGCTGGAAGTGGACGGAGGAGACCGACCCGGACAAGGTCGAGGCCGCCGTCGGCGCGCTCTTCCCCAAGAGCGACTGGACGATGCTGTCGCACCGCGTGATCTTCCACGGCCGCCGCATCTGCCACTCCCGCAAGCCCGCGTGCGGCGCCTGCCCGATCGCCCCCCTCTGTCCGTCGTACGGAGAGGGCGAGACGGACCCGGAGAAGGCCGAGAAGCTCCTGAAGTACGAGAAGGGCGGGCTGCCCGGACAGCGCCTCAAGCCCCCGCCGGACTACCCCGGCAAGCCCGCGCCGCCGCTCGGCGCCGCGGGGTGATCGAGGAACCATCGGCGGGGCCGGTGGCGTTGTGGAGAGATGGAGGGACGGACGGGGGAGCACGGGGGGACCGGGGTTCCGATGACGCACGCGAGTGACACGCACACAGGCGGCAGGGACATGAGCGACGACGGCGAGAAGCACGGCACGGACTCCCACGGGGCGCGGGGCCCCCACACCCACGAGACCCCGGACGGAGCCCGGCCCCACCCGCCCGGCGGCGCCCAGACGCACCCCGCCCCGGGCGCCCCGCGAGCGCGGCAGCCGTACGCCCCTCGCGCGCAGGCCGTCGGCGCCTCCCGCGCGCAGGGCGCCACCGCCCCCCGGGACACCCCGGGGCCTGCCGCCTCCGCCCCCCAAGACCACGGCCGGACCCCCCTCACCACCGAGGGCCTGCCCTCCTGGCTCGACCCCGTCGTGCGGGCGGCCGCCACGGTGCGGCCCGATCAGCTGAGCCGGTTCCTGCCCCCGGAAGGCGGCGGCGGGCGGCAGTCCGCCGTGCTCGTCCTCTTCGGAGAGGGCGAGCGGGGGCCCGAGCTGCTGCTCATGGAGCGGGCCGGCTCGCTGCGCTCGCACGCGGGGCAGCCGTCGTTCCCCGGCGGCTCCCTGGACCCGGAGGACGGGGACCCGCGGGGCGAGGGGCCGCTGCGCGCCGCCCTCAGAGAGGCCGAGGAGGAGACCGGGCTCGACCCGCGCGGCGTCCAGCTCTTCGGGGTGCTGCCGAGCCTGTTCATCCCCGTGAGCGATTTCGTCGTGACCCCCGTCCTCGGCTGGTGGCGCGCGCCGAGCCCGGTGTTCGCCGTCGACCCGGCCGAGACCGCCCGGGTCTTCACCGTGCCCGTGTCCGACCTCACGGACCCGGCGAACCGCGCGATGGCGGTGCACCCCCGTGGTCACCAGGGCCCCGCCTTCCTCGTGGAGTCCGCTCTGGTCTGGGGGTTCACCGCCGGGGTCATCGACAGGATCCTGCACTTCGCCGGGTGGGAGCGCCCCTGGGACAGGGACCGCCGCGTCCCGCTCGACTGGGGCTCATGACAAGGTTGCGGGGACCGAGGCCACCGGGGCCGAGGACGGGCGCGGCCACGCGGGGCGTGGCGTGCGACGGCGACCGCGAGGCGGCGATTCATGCGAGGCGAGGACTGAATCGGTGAACGTGCTGGACATCCTGCTGCTGCTCGCCGCGGTGTGGTTCGCGATCGTCGGCTATCGCCAGGGCTTCGTCGTCGGCATCCTGTCCGTGATCGGCTTCCTCGGCGGCGGTCTCGTCGCGGTGTATCTGCTGCCCGTCGTCTGGGACGCCATGACCGACGAGGGCGCGAAGGTCACGACGACCGCGGCGGTGATCGCCGTCGTCGTGGTGATCGTCTGCGCCTCCGTCGGCCAGGCCTTCACCACCCACCTGGGCAACAAGCTGCGCCGGTACATCACCTGGCAGCCCGCCAGAGCCCTGGACGCCACCGGCGGCGCCCTGGTCAACGTGGTGGCGATGCTGCTGGTCGCCTGGCTGATCGGCTCCCTCCTCGCGGGCACGACGCTGCCGACGCTCGGCAAGGAGGTCCGCAACTCCAAGGTGCTGCTCGGCATCGACCGCGCCCTGCCCGGCCAGGCCGACACCTGGTTCACGGACTTCTCCTCGGTCCTCGCGAGGAACGGCTTCCCGCAGGTCTTCAGCCCGTTCTCGAACGAGCCGATCAAGGAGGTCCCGCCCCCGGACCCGAAGCTCGCCCGCAGCCAGGTCGCCGTCACCGCCAAGCGCTCCATCGTGAAGGTCAGCGGCGACGCGCACAGCTGCGGCAAGGCCCTCGAGGGCACCGGCTTCGTCTTCGCCCCGCGCCGCGTCATGACGAACGCGCACGTGGTCGGCGGCGTGGACGAGCCCAGGGTCCAGATAGGCGGTGAGGCCGAGAAGTACGACGCCAAGGTCGTGCTCTACGACTGGGAGCGCGACATCGCCGTGCTCGACGTGCCCTCGCTGCCCGCCCCCGCCCTGAAGTTCGCCTCCGGCGACGCCGTGAGCGGCAACAGCGCCATCGTGGCGGGCTTCCCCGAGGACGGCCCGTACGACGTGCGCGCCGCGCGCGTCCGCGGCCGCATCACGGCCAAGGGCCCGGACATCTACCACCGGGGCACGGTCCGCCGCGATGTGTACTCGCTGTACGCCACGGTCCGCCAGGGCAACTCCGGCGGACCGCTGCTCACCCCCAAGGGCGAGGTCTACGGCGTCGTGTTCGCCAAGTCCCTCGACGACCCCGACACCGGCTACGCCCTGACGGCGGACGAGATCCGCGAGGACATCGAGCGCGGCCGCACCGCCAACCAGGAGGTCGACAGCCAGGGGTGCGCGCTCTAGGGGTGCGATACAGGAGCGCCCCGAAGGGGCGCGGGGCTACGTCGATGTGCGGCTCCGCCGCGTGGGCGCGACCAGCCACAGACGGCCCGCAGATTTCGCGCCGCGCCTCCCAGCGGAACGCTAGTCGCGCGTGTGCCGCAACCGCGCCGAGACCCAGCGCGCGCGGCGCCGCAGGATGCGCGGGATGCCGATGGCCTGTGCGGATGCCGAGTGCTCCGGGTAGCCCTGTTCGCGCGGGCCGCCGCCCCCCTCGTGGCCGTTCACCACGGTGGCCGTGCGGCGCTTGCGTGCTACGTCACTGTAGTCGTGCGTCCAGCCCATACCCGGACGTGTGCCCGTGCCTCAAGGTCGGTAACCGCGCACAGGGGCCCCAATTGGCCTATGCGCCAGGCAATTGGCGTTCGTAGGACTGGCGTTCCCGCATTCGGGTGACGCCGTGGTCGGGCGGGGGCGTCAGCGGTCCGGCTCGGGGTCCTTCAGCCAGCTCACCAGCTCGTTGGAGAAGGCCACCGGGTCCTCCTCGTGGGGGAAGTGCCCCAGGCCGTCGAACAGCCGCCAGCGGTACGGCGCTTCGACGTACTCGCCGGAACCGGCCGCGCTGCGGGTGCGCATCACCGGGTCGAGGGATCCGTGCACATGGAGCGTGGGCACCCGCACCGGCCGCTTCATGCGCCGGTTGAACTGGATCCCGTCGGGGCGCGCCATGGACCGCACCATCCAGCGGTACGGCTCGATCGAGCAGTGCGCCGTCGAGGGGATGCACATCGCGCGGCGGTACGTCTCCACCGCCTCGTCGTCCGGGAGGCGCGGCCCGGACCAGTCCCGCATCAGGCGGCCCACCAGGGCGCCGTCGTCCGCGATGAGCTGGCGCTCCGGGACCCAGGGTCGCTGGAAGCCCCACACGTACGACCCGGCGGCGGTCTGCTTCATGTCCCGCAGCATCGCCGAGCGCCAGCGCCGGGGGTGCGGCATGGAGGTGACGGCGAGGCGGCGCACCAGCTTGGGCCGCATCACGGCGGCCGTCCAGGCGAGGTAGCCGCCCAGGTCGTGGCCGACGAGCGCGGCGTCGGGCTCGCCGAGGGAGCGCACCACGCCGGTGATGTCGAGGGCCAGGTTGGCCGGGTCGTAGCCGCGCGGGGTGCGGTCGCTGCCGCCGACGCCCCGCAGGTCCATCGCCACCGCGCGGAAGCCCGCGTCGGCGAGCGAGACGAGCTGGTGCCGCCAGGCCCACCAGAACTGCGGGAAGCCGTGGAGCAGCAGCACCAGCGGCCCGTCACCGAGCTCCGCGATGTGGAAGCGGGCGCCGTTGGCGGCGACGTCCCGGTGCGTCCAGGGTCCGTCGATGCGTACGGCCGACGCGGTCGCGGAGGCGTGCTGGGGGGGATTGGCGGGGTCCGTCATGGAGTCGAGCGTGCCACAGCGTCGGCCCGCTCACCCTTCTCGAGCTCAAGAGCGCTCTTCGCGGGGGTCACGGGGCGCGGATGCGGCTTGACGTTCTGCAGCACGGCGGCCGTCTCCTTGGCCGCGGCGGCGGCCTTCTGCGGGCCCTTGCCCTTGGCGGCCTTCTTGGCGAAGATCACGCCGATCCAAGCGAGCACGCCCGCCACCAGGACGTTCGCGGCGAAGGACAGCACGAAGCAGATCGCGAGGTTCCAGCCGCTCCAGGTGCGGATGCCGTAGGCCAGGGCGAAGCTCAGCATCGGCAGCGAGAAGATGAGGACGGCAATGGCCGCGATGAACGCGGCACTGCCGATCGCACCACGCTTGACGTCCTGCGTCAGCTGGGCTTTGACCAGCGCGATCTCGTCGTGCACCAGCTCCGACATCTCTTTGCTCGCCGCGGAGACGAGCTGGCCGAGGCTGCGTTCGGTGCCGACGGGACCGTCGGGTGCGCTCATCGCGTACTCCTCATTTCTCTGTCTGCCGGTCAGCGTGCGCAATCCTGCCGCCCGGGGACCGGCGCCGCGCGGAAGGTTCTGGACAGATCATGCCGGACGGTGGTCCGGATCGCCCGATCCGGCCGACATTTCCGCCCGCCTGCGGTGCTCGGCGGCCTTCTTCTCGTAGATCTCCGCCATCCGCAAGTGGTAATCGGGATTGTCCTGTTCGTAGATGTCCGGGATGCCGTCGAGGTCCTCGTCGCGCTCCTCGTCGTCGCACATCGCGCGGTACTTGCGGTTGCGGAGCTTCAGCAGGACGGTGGCGAGCACGGCCGCGATCAGGGAGCCGACGAGGACCGCCGCCTTGACCTCGTCGGTGAGGGCGGGGTCGTCGCTGAAGGCGAGTTCGCCGATGAGCAGCGAGACGGTGAAGCCGATCCCGGCGAGCGAGGCGACCGCGAAGACGTCGGGCCAGGCCAGGTCGTCGTTCAGCTCGGCCCGGGTGAAGCGGGCGGCGAGCCAGGTGCCGCCGAAGATGCCGACCGTCTTGCCGAGGACCAGGCCGAGGACCACGCCGAGCGTCTCGGGCCGGGTGAAGACGTCGCCCAGTGCGCCGCCGGAGACCGCGACCCCGGCGCTGAACAGGGCGAACAGCGGCACCGCCAGGCCCGCGGAGACGGGGCGTACGAGGTGCTCGATGTGCTCGCCGGGGGAGTGCCCCTCGCCCTCCTCGCGGTGGCAGCGCAGCATCAGGCCCATGGCGACACCGGCGATGGTGGCGTGGACGCCGCTGTTGTACATCAGGCCCCAGATGACCAGGGCGAGCGGCACGTAGACGTACCAGCCGCGCACGCCCTTGCGCAGCAGCAGCCAGAAGACGGCGAGGCCGATGACGGCGCCGCCGAGCGCGGCGAAGTTCAGATCGCTGGTGAAGAAGATCGCGATGATCATGATCGCGAAGAGGTCGTCGACGACGGCGAGCGTGAGCAGGAAGGCGCGAAGGGCCGACGGCAGCGAGGTGCCGATGACCGCGAGGACCGCGAGCGCGAAGGCGATGTCGGTCGCGGTGGGCACGGCCCAGCCGTCCGTGGAGCCGCTGCCGACGGTGTTGACCAGCGTGTAGACGAGCGCCGGTACGGCCATGCCGCAGATCGCGGCGATGACGGGCAGCGCGGCGGCCTTGGGGTCGCGCAGGTCGCCCGCGACCAGCTCGCGCTTGAGCTCGATCCCGGCGACGAAGAAGAAGACCGCGAGCAGCCCGTCGGCGGCCCAGTGCTGGAGGGACAGGTCGAGACCGAGCGAGCCGGGGCCCAGATGGAAGTCCCGTACGCTCGCGTAGCTGTCCTTGAGCGGGGTGTTCGCCCAGATCAGGGCCGCGACGGCGGCGACGAGCAGTAGGACGCCGCCGACGGTCTCGGTGCGCAGCGCGTTGGCGACGAAGGTGCGCTCGGGCAGGGAGAGGCGTCCGAGGAACTTGCGGTTGCTGGGGGTGGGCGCGGCCACGGGAGTCGACCTCCGGTCGGTAGGCAGGGCTGAGCACATGCCGACCAGACTTCCCGGCGCACCTTGCGATTCTTGTCGCGTTGTTGACGTTGATCCTTAGCTTACCTAATCGCTTGGACGCGCGTGCGACGGGGGTATCCGGCGAAAGCCACTTTAGGGACAAAAGGCTCGCCCGGCAGGCGCGAAAAGGCACCCGGCGCGCGGAGCGCCGGGTGCCTTTGGGGCGCCCCAAAGGGGCGCGGGGCTGTGTCGATATGCGGCTACGCCGCGTGGGCGCGACCAGCCACGAACAACCCGCAGCCGACCGACGAGGGAATCAGTCCTCGCTGGCGGCAGCCGGAAGCTTGGACTGGATGAGGTCCATCACGGAGGAGTCCGTGAGCGTGGTGACGTCGCCGAGCTGGCGGTTCTCCGCGACGTCCCGCAGGAGGCGCCGCATGATCTTCCCGGAACGGGTCTTCGGCAGCTCGGCCACCGGCAGGATCCGCTTGGGCTTGGCGATCGGCCCGAGGGTCGTGCCCACGTGGTTGCGCAGCTCCGCGACGAGCCCCTCGTCCTCGGCGTTCGCCGTGCCGCGCAGGATCACGAAGGCCACGATCGCCTGTCCCGTGGTCTCGTCGGCCGCGCCCACGACCGCCGCCTCGGCGACCGACGGGTGCGAGACGAGCGCCGACTCCACCTCGGTGGTGGAGATGTTGTGCCCGGACACGAGCATCACGTCGTCGACCCGGCCGAGCAGCCAGATGTCGCCGTCCTCGTCCTTCTTGGCGCCGTCCCCGGCGAAGTACTTGCCCTCGAAACGCGACCAGTACGTGTCGATGAACCGCTGGTCGTCACCCCAGATGGTGCGCAGCATCGACGGCCACGGCTCGGTGAGGACCAGATAGCCACCGCCGCCGTCCGGCACCTCGTTCGCCTCGTCGTCGACGACGGTCGCGGCGATGCCCGGCAGCGCGCGCTGGGCGGAGCCCGGCTTGGTCTCGGTCACGCCCGGAAGCGGCGAGATCATCATCGCGCCGGTCTCGGTCTGCCACCAGGTGTCCACGATCGGGCAGTTGTCGCCGCCGATGTGCTTGCGGTACCAGATCCACGCCTCGGGGTTGATCGGCTCGCCGACCGAACCGAGGACGCGCAGCGACGACAGGTCGAACTTCGCGGGGATGTCGTCGCCCCACTTCATGAACGTACGGATCGCCGTGGGCGCCGTGTACAGGATCGTCACCCCGTACTTCTGCACGATCTCCCAGAAGCGGCCCTGGTGCGGGGTGTCCGGGGTGCCCTCGTAGATCACCTGCGTCGCGCCGTTCGACAGCGGTCCGTACGTGATGTACGAGTGGCCCGTCACCCAGCCGATGTCGGCCGTGCACCAGTAGACGTCGGTCTCCGGCTTGAGGTCGAAGACCGCGTGGTGGGTGTACGACGCCTGCGTCAGATAGCCGCCCGACGTGTGCAGGATGCCCTTCGGCTTCCCCGTCGTGCCCGAGGTGTACAGGATGAACAGCGGCTGCTCGGCCTCGAAGGCCTCCGGGGCGTGCTCGGCCGACTGCCGTCCGACCACGTCGTGCCACCACACGTCGCGGCCCTCGGTCCAGGCCACCTCCTGCTCCGTGCGCCGTACGACGAGGACCTTGTCGACGCCCTCCACACGGCCCAGGGCCTCGTCGACCGCGGGCTTCAGCGCGGACGGCTTGCCCCGGCGGTAGCCGCCGTCGGCGGTGATGACGAGCTTGGCGTCGGCGTCCTTGATGCGGGCGGCGATCGCGTCGGCGGAGAAGCCGCCGAAGACCACCGAGTGCGCGGCGCCGATGCGGGCGCACGCCAGCATGGCCACGACCGCCTCGGGGATCATCGGCAGATAGACGGCGACCCGGTCGCCCTTGCCGACGCCCAGCTCCGTCAGGGCGTTGGCGGCGCGGCTCACCTCGTCCTTCAGCTGGGCATAGGTGATGGCCCGGCTGTCGCCGGGCTCGCCCTCGAAGTGGATGGCCACCCGGTCGCCGTGGCCCGCCTCGACGTGGCGGTCCACGCAGTTGTACGCGACGTTGAGCTTGCCGTCCTCGAACCACTTCGCGAACGGCGGGTTCGACCAGTCGAGCGTCTTGGTCGGTTCGGTGGCCCAGGTCAGCCGACGGGCCTGCTCGGCCCAGAAGCCGAGCCTGTCAGCCTTGGCCTGCTCGTACGCTTCCGCGCTGACGTTGGCCCGCGCGGCCAGATCGGCCGGCGGCGCGAAGCGACGCTCCTCCTTCAAGAGGTTGGCCAGGCTTTCGTTACTCACGACATCTCCCTTTCTCAGGGTGTCCGTTGTGTCCCAAGCCACAGCTCATCAGACACCCGGCCCTGGTGACAAGGGCTTGCCGATAATTGGTTTAGACCTGTAGAGGGTGGCAGGTCGGGGGTGTTCGGCATAGGGGGCGCGCCGGGGCGCGTAGGGGCGTGTCGGAGCGCTTTTGCGTGCGCTTGAGGGTGCGCGAGAGTGCTTGAGGGGCGCTTCGGGATGCTTCAGGGCGCTCAGGGCGCTCAGGCGTTGAAGGGCGAGGGCGAGGCCTCCCGCCCGGCGGGAGGCCGTCGTGCTCAGCCCGTCGGTGTGGCCTCCGCCCGGGGCGACGGCCGCACCTGGCTGAACACCTCGTGCGGCAGGGGCTTGCCGCCGTCGGCCGCACCGCCCTCGCCGCCCTCACTGCCGTGCGCGCCGCCGTGCGTGTCCGGTGCGCCGCGGGGGCCCTCGGCCAGCAGATAGGCCTGGGCCTCGCCGACGTGGAAGTACATCCCGTGCAGCTCCAGGGTCCCCTCGGCGAGGCGTCGCGCGACCGCCTCGTGGGCCCGCAGATGCTCCAGCTGCTGGACCACATTGGTCAGGCAGAGCTGCTCCACCGCGTCGGCGGGCGCCCGCCCGGCGAGGCGCGGGGCGATCCTGCCGGGCGGCTCGGCGGTGCTGGAGGCCGCCATCCGCTCCAGGCTCGGCAGGCCGTGCCGCAGCCACCGCTTGAGCGGCGTCTGCGCCCCGGACGGCGGGGAGCTGAGCAGCGCCTGCATCGCCCCGCAGCCCGAATGTCCGCACACGGTGATGGACTTGACCTTCAGGACATCCACCGCGTACTCGATCGCGGCGGCGACCGAGTCGTCGCCGCTCTCGGCGCCGGGCAGCGGCACCAGATTGCCCACGTTCCGTACGACGAAGAGGTCGCCCGGGCCGCTGGACGTGATCATGGAGGTGACGACCCGGGAGTCGGCACACGTCAGGAACAGCTGCACGGGCTGCTGGCCCTCGCGCGCGAGCCGGGCCAGCTCGCCACGCACGCGCGGGGCCGTGTGCTGCTGGAAGGCGCTGATGCCCTGGGCCAGTTCGTGCTGGTGGTGGGGGTGGCCGTGGTGGTCGCTCCCGGAGGGCTGCGGGGGCGCTTCGCAGTTGTGGTTGCGCCACGGAGTCCAGGGGCGGCAGCTGCAGTGGGCGATCCGCGCGGGCTCGGCGATCCGCTGGCCGCCCCGGCCGGTGATCTCGGCCGTGCCGCCGTGCGCGGCGTGCGCGTCCTGCCAGCTCTGTAGCGTCTCGTACGCCGCGTGGTCCATGAAGGAGCCGTCCAGCTCCACGACGGCGTGGGCCCGGTGGGGGATGTGGTGCAGACAGCGGCTGAGCCGGGGCACCGCGAGAAACGTCAACTGGCCCCGGACGTGGATGTGGTGGACTCCTTCCGTGTCCTCGTCGCAGGTGATGCGGGTGCGGGCGAGGCGGTGCAGGGCCACGGCCACGGCCGCGGCGACGCCGAGCGCGACCCCTTCGAGGACGCCGAGCACGACCACGCCGAGGGTGGTGACCGCGTAGACCAGGATCTCGCGGTGCCGGGTGACCGTACGGATGTGGTTCAGGCTGACCATCTGGATGCCGACGGCCATGACGAGGGCGGCGAGGGCGGCGAGCGGGATCAGCTCCAGGACGGGCACGAGCAGCAGGGCGGCCACTACTACCCAAACGCCGTGCAGCATCGTGGAGTTCCTGCTGACGGCGCCCGCGCGCACGTTCGCCACGCTGCGGACCGCGACTCCGGCGACCGGGAGGCCGCCGAGCGCTCCGGAGAGGATGTTCGACGCGCCCTGGCTGCGCAGTTCGCGGTCGAGGTCGGAACGGCCCACGCCGGGGGGCGAGTCCGGGCGGCCGGACGTGAGCTTGTCGATGGCGACCGCGCCGAGCAGCGACTGCACGCTGCACACCAGCGTGATGGTGAGCACGGCCGCCACCAGGCCGAGCGTGGGCCCTTCGGGCAGTCCCGCGAGCGCGTGGCTGCGCCAGGACGGCAGGTCGACCTTGTCGAGGTGCAGCGCGGCGAAGCCGGCGAGCGCCGTGGCGGCGGCGACGGCCACCAGGGGTGCGGGCAGCACGCGCGCGGCGCGCCCCGCGCGTCCGGGCAGGTGCGGCCAGAGGAGCAGCAGCAGAAGTGTCAGGAGGCTGATCGACAGGGCCGCCGGGCGCAGCTCGGTCAGCTGGGCGGGCAGGCCGCGGAGGTTGTCGATCACTGAGCTCTGGGGGGTGCCGCCGAGCACGATGTGGAGCTGGGCGACGGCGATGGTGACGCCGATCCCGGCGAGCATGCCGTGCACCACGGCGGGGCTGACGGCGAGGGCCGTGCGAGCTACGCGCAGACAGCCGAGGCCTACCTGGGTGATGCCCGCGAGGACGGTGATCGCGCACGTGGTGCGCCAGCCGTAGCGCTGGATGAGGTCGGCGGTGACGACGGTGAGCCCGGCGGCGGGGCCGCTGACCTGGAGCGGGGAGCCGGCGAGGCGGCCTCCGACGATGCCGCCGACGGCCGCGGCGACGAGGCCGGCCTGGAGGGGCGCCCCGGTGGCGAGGGCGATGCCGAGGGACAGGGGCAGGGCGATCAGGAACACGGCGATCGACGCGGAGAGGTCGGCGCCTGCGATGCGGAAGGCGCGGCGCGGCGGTGGCGCGTGCGGCTGCCGGGCGCTTGCGGCTGGGGCCGAGTCGGTGGCGCGTGGGGGGACGCTGGCAGACATTTTCCCGTCTCCTCCGGGGCGGCGCGGTCGCGGAACAGGTGGGCCTCCGACGGGCTGCCGGAGGGCGGGTCGCGGCCGTGGGTCACGGCGTTGCAGCGGCGGGATGACTCAACTCTCGGTAAACGAATCGTAATGCAGAGTAAAGGTCACGGCAGGATTTTCGACGCAAATGGGGCAACCGATCATCCCAATGAGTGAATAACCCTATTCATCGGCTTGTCGTAACAAGGCTTCCGTACCCCTGTGCGAAGTTGCTCGGGTTCTGTCCCAATTCGTACGGAAGTAGGTGGGCGGATGGCCGCCAACCAGAGGACTGCCGCCGCGGCCGGGCTCGCCGCCCTCGTGGTCTGCGTAGCGGCCCTGGCCGGGTGCGGGAGTGGCGCGTCCGACACGAAGAAGAGCGCGCGCGAGGGCGCGCACGGCGCGAAGAAGCCGCCGGGCGCCGCCGCGCCCAAGTCGCCGGTCCGGATGATCGGCGACGGCTCCACCGCGTTCACCGGCAAGCAGCCGCTGCTGCCCCGGCCGGAACGGCTGAGGCCGGGGCAGAAGCCGCCGCAGTTCGTGGTCTTCTCCTGGGACGGCGCGGGCGAGGACGGCCAGAAGCTCTTCTCGCACTTCCGCAAGGTCGCCAAGCGCAACAACGCCACCATGACCTACTTCCTCAGCGGTGTGTACATGCTTCCGCAGGAGAAGCGCGCGCTCTACAAACCGCCCCAGCACCTGGCCGGCAGCTCGGACATCGGCTTCAACGACCGCCAGGGAATCAAGGACACCGTGGACCAGCTCCGCGGCGCCTGGCTGGAGGGCAACGAGGTCGGCACGCACTTCAACGGCCACTTCTGCGGCGCGGGCCGGGGCGTCGACGAGTGGTCCGTCGCCGACTGGAAGAGCGAGATCCGGCAGGCCAAGTCCTTTGTGAAGGCCTGGAAGACGAACACGGGCCTCAAGAGCGCGCTGCCGCTGCCCTTCGACTACGACAAGGAGCTCATCGGCGCCCGCACCCCCTGTCTCGAAGGCCGCGCGAACTTCATGCGGGCGGCGCGCGAACTGGGCTTCCGCTACGACACCAGCGGTGTGAACAACCAGCTCTGGCCCGAGAAGAAGGAGGGTCTGTGGGACCTGTCGATGCAGCTCGTCCCCGTCCCCGGGCGCGGCTTCGAGACGCTCACCATGGACTACAACTTCATGGTGAACCAGTCCGGTTCGACCTCCCAGGGCGACCCGTCCCGGCATGAGTACTGGGGCGACCAGATGCGCGACGGCCTGCTGAAGGGCTTCGACCGCGCCTACTACGGAAACCGCGCGCCCCTGATCATCGGCAACCACTTCGAATCCTGGAACGGCGGCACGTACATGCGCGCCATCGAGGAGACCATCGAGCGGGTCTGCACCAAGAGGGACGTGCGGTGCGTGTCCTTCCGGCAGCTCGCTGACTGGCTGGACGCCCAGGACCCGAAGGTCCTCGCCAAGCTCACCGAGCTGGGCGTCGGCAAGGCCCCCAAGGAGGGCTGGCCCGCCTTCCTCTCGGCCCGCCCGGCTCCGGCACCCAAGGGGGTCCCGGGGGCTGAACCGGCCAAGAGGTAGGGGTCCGCGGGACGCGCGGGCGGTGGCGGTCGCGCGGGTCCCTCAGGCCGTGGCGACCGCTTCCTCGCGCAGGACGAAGTCGGGGTCGATCTGGGACGCCAGGTCGGCTCCGGTCCTGGCGTTGCCCCAGCTCTGCGCGTTCTTCAGGTGGAAGTGGACCATCTGGCGCGTGTACCGGTCCCAGTCGCGGTGCTCGTACGTGGCGTCGACGGCGTCCTGAAGCGTCCGCAGGGCGCTGCGGTTGGCGTCCTCCAGGAGGGCGAACCGGGGCGGGCGGCCCTTCTCCATGGCGCGCACCCAGTTCGAGTGCCCGACGGTCACCAGGAGGTCGTCGCCGACCTGCTCGCGCAGGAAGTCGATGTCGTCCTGGCCCTGGACCTTGTTGCCCACGACCTTCAGGGCCACGCCGAAGTCGTGTGCGTAGTCGCGGTACTGGCGGTAGACGGAGACCCCCTTCCTGGTCGGCTCGGCGACGAGGAACGTCATGTCGAAGCGGGTGAACATCCCTGAGGCGAAGGAGTCCGAGCCCGCGGTCATGTCGACGACGGCGTACTCGTCACGGCCGTCGACCAGGTGGTTCAGACACAGCTCCACCGCTCCGGTCTTGGAGTGGTAGCAGGCGACACCGAGGTCGGCTTCGGTGAACGGCCCGGTGACCATCAAACGCACGGCGCCGCCGTCGAGTTCCACCGGCCGCGCGCAGGCGTCGTACACCGGGTTCTGCTCGCGGAGCCGCAGCAGCCGGGAGCCGTCGCCGGGCGGCGTCGTCTTGATCATCGTCTCCGCGGAGGCGATGCGCGGGTTGGCGCCGCGCAGATAGTCCTTGATCAGCGGCAGGCGCGCGCCCATGGCGGGCAGCTCGGCGGCCTGCTCGTCGTCGAGGCCGAGCGCGGGGCCGAGGTGCTGGTTGATGTCGGCGTCCACCGCGACGACGGGTGCGCCGGTGGCGGCGAGGTGTCGGATGAAGAGCGAGGACAGCGTGGTCTTGCCGCTGCCGCCCTTCCCCACGAAAGCGATTTTCATGGTCGGTTAGCGTAGCGGCGGGCCCGGCGGCGGACGGGCCCCCGAGTGAAGAAGACCACTCCTTCGTGGGGCGGCGGCCCCGAGTGCGTAGGGTCGTACTCATGAGTACGACACCTGATCCGCTGGCTCCCCTGGGCGCCCTGCCCGGCGTCCCGGAAGCCGTGGACTCCGTGCGCAAGGCAGTGGACCGCGTCTACGGACACCGGATCATGCGCCGCCGCAGCAACGAGATCACCTCGGAGGCCGCGCTGCGCGGCGCCCGTGGCTCCGCCGTGCTGTCCGGTGCCGAGTGGGCGCTCGAAGAGGTGCGCAGGCGCAGCGACTTCAGTGGTGACGCCGAGGCGCGCGTCGTGGGCGCCGCGCTGCGGCTCACGGCCGAGGCGGGGCAGCTGCTGTCCATCTGGCGGCAGTCGCCGCTGCGGGTCCTCGCGCGGCTGCACCTGGTCGCGGCGGCCGACTCGGACGAGGCGGCGGGCCGCCCACGGCTCGCGGGCGAGCCGGTCGACGAACCCCTGGACGGGCCCTCGTCCGCGCTGGCGCTGCCGGACGCCGACGAGGTGGCGGGGCGCCTGGAGGGGCTCTCGCGCATCGTCGTCGCGGGCAGCTCCGCACCCGCCCTGGTGCTGGCGTCCGTGGTGCACGGCGAGCTCGCGGTGCTGCGGCCCTTCGGTTCGCACAACGGCCTGGTCGCGCGCGCGGCCGAGCGCATCGTGTTGGTGGGCAGTGGGCTCGACCCGAAGTCGGTGTGCCCGGCCGAGGCGGGCCACGCGGAGCTGGGGCGCGACGCCTACGCGGCGGCGCTCGCGGGCTACGCGTCCGGCACGGCGGAGGGGCTCGCTGCCTGGATCGCCCACTGCGGCAAGGCCGTTGAGCTGGGCGTCAGGGAGTCGACGGCGGTGTGCGAGGCGCTGCAGCGGGGCGCCGCCTAGGGCGAGGTCCTGGGGTGTGCGATCGGCCCTGAAGCCCCGGGGTGTGCGATCGGCCCCGAAGAGGGTTGCCGACCGGCCCTGAACAGGGTTGCGGCGGTACGAGGATTCGTACCGCCGCTGGCATGTTCACCGGGGTACCAAGCGTCCTCGAATCATGTGCCCATCAGGTCGGGAACCTTGCCCGTCACCTGGTGCGGCTGGCCCGTAATCGACGGGTCGACGTCGCGTGGGTGCTCGGTGTCCATGCTTCGGTCCGTGGGGCCAATTCTGCGGTTGAAGGTAATCCTCTCGGATGTCCTTGGTCTCGCGGGCCGTTGAATCCTTTGTACTACGGTCCTCCGGGAAGCGGAAGCCCTGACCGCACTTCTTTACTTTTAGGTTCAAACAAGGGCGAATCGGGCGCTGCTTTCCGGGTGCCCCTCGAAGCCCGGTCGCATCCCTACGCGCGCGTGCCTGTCGCGTCCCTCGAGGGGTCCCTCGTGCCGCCCGGTGGCGCGGAGCGGGTCAGCTCGCCGCCGCGGCGCGGCGACGGGTGGCGAACCAGACCAGGCCCGCGGTGGCCGCGGCGGCCCCCACGGCCGCCGCGGCGACGAGCGCGGGGCGCGGCGGCGCGGGCAGGCGCTGCTTGAGCCGCACCGGGCGGTGGAAATCGAGGATCGGCCACTCGCGCGCGAGTGCCTCCCGGCGCAGCGCCCGGTCGGGGTTGACGGCGTGGGCGTGGCCCACGGACTCGAGCATCGGCATGTCGGTGAACGAGTCGCTGTAGGCGTAGCACCGCTCCAGGTCGTACCCCTCCGACTCCGCGAGCTCCTTGACCGCCTCCGCCTTCGTCGGCCCGTACGCGTAGTACTCCACCTCGCCCGTGAAGCAGCCGTCGGGCCCGACGACCATCCGGGTGGCCACGACCCGGTCCGCGCCGAGCAGTTCGCCGATCGGCTCGACCACTTCGGCGCCCGAGGTGGAGACGATGACGACGTCCCGTCCGGCGGTGTGGTGCTGCTCGATGAGCGAGGCGGCCTCGTCGTAGATGATCGGGTCGATCAGGTCGTGCAGGGTCTCGGCGACGATCTCCTTGACCTGCTGCACGTTCCACCCGCGGCAGAGCGCGGACAGGTACTCGCGCATGCGCTCCATCTGGTCGTGGTCGGCGCCGCCTGCCAGGAACACGAACTGGGCATATGCGGTGCGCAGTACCGCTCTGCGGTTGATCAGGCCGCCTTGGTAGAACGACTTGCTGAAGGTGAGGGTGCTCGACTTCGCAATGACCGTCTTGTCCAGGTCAAAGAAGGCGGCCGTGCGAGGCAAGGAGTGGTTTTCCACGAGCCTGAGCATAGGCGCCCACCATTCGGCGTAAGCTGAGGCGCGTGGGTTTGCCTGAGAAGGCTCTCGGGTACACCATGGAAGTCACGGATCGTTCGCGACCGTGCTAACCCGGTCTGGCTCCTCCCCCCCCGAGTCGGACCGAGGGGACGACCCCCGCTCTCCCCCCCGGCGGGGGTCGTCGCATGTCCGGGTGGGTTTTCTCCCTCGTTTTCTGATCTCTGATGATCGCCGTGCGCCCTCATGGGCCGCTGAGGCGCCGCTGAGCCCTGCCCAAGATTCATCACTGTGCGTAGTCGTGGCGCTGCGCTGCGGAAGTCGTTCGGGGCCTCACCGGTATGGGTGACGGAGATATTCACAGCCGCCGTCTTCTCCACAGTTATTGACCAAGATCCACACGATTTCCGGGAGCGCAGCACGCTGATTCCGCTCGTGAAGTTCATGGCCGGATTCCAGCGGCCGGTCTTCGCGAGCTCGGACCCGGATGCACACAGGCGCGCATTCGAGGACTTGCAGCGAGAGGGGGCTGGAGATCGTGGCCGAAGTCATTACGGGCGACGCGTCGCCGCCGTCCGACGGGCGGCCCGGCGCACCACTGATCGTCACCGAGGACGCGGACCTGCTGGATGACCTGCTGCGGCTGTGCGCCGCGGCGGGCGCGCGACCCGAGGTGCACCACGGGGTGCCGGAGCGCGGGGGTGGCAGGGACACCTGGACATCGGCCCCGCTCGTCCTGGTCGGGGACGACGCGGTGGACCGGGTCCGCCGAGCCGCGCGGCGGCGCGGAGTAGTACTGGTTGGGCGGGATCAGGACGATTCCGACGTTTGGCGGCGAGCGGTGGAGATCGGCGCGGAGCAGGTCCTCGTCCTGCCGGACGGCGAGCAGTGGCTGGTGGACCGCATCGCGGACGTGGCCGAGGGCGTGGGGCGGCCCGCGCTCACCATCGGCGTCATCGGCGGCCGGGGCGGAGCCGGAGCTTCCACCCTGGCCTGCGCCCTCGCCGTCACGGCGGCGCGCGCCCGGCGCCGCACCATGCTCATCGACGCCGACCCGCTGGGCGGCGGGCTCGACGTCCTGCTCGGCGGGGAGACCGCGGACGGGCTGCGCTGGCCCGCCTTCGCCCAGTCGCGCGGCCGGGTCGGCGGCGGCGCCCTGGAGGAGTCGCTGCCCGAGCTGCACGACCTGCGGGTGCTCAGCTGGGATCGCGGCGACACCGTGGCCGTGGCTCCGCAGGCGATGCGGGCCGTCCTCGCCGCGGCCCGCAGGCGCGGCGGCGTGGTGGTCGTGGATCTGCCGCGCCGCGTGGACGAGACGGTGGGGGAGGCGCTGGCCCAGCTCGACCTGGGCCTCCTGGTGGTGCCGCGCGAGCTGCGCGCGGTGGCAGGGGCGTGCCGCGTCGCGTCGGCCGTGGGCATGGTGCTGCGGGATCTGAGGGTGGTCGCCGCCACCGGCCGGTCCGGGCGCGGCGCGCTCGACGGCGGTGAGGGGCTCGATGCGGGCGAGATCGCGCGCCTCCTCCAGCTGCCGCTCGTCGGCGAGCTGCCCTGGGAGCACGGCCTCACGAAAGGCCTGGACGCCGGGCGGCCACCCGGCGGACTGACACGCGGACCGCTCGCCCGGTTCTGCGCCGCCTTCTGGCAGCAGCTCCCGGTGGACGCCACCGGAGGGCGCGTATGAACGCGGTGGTGGGCGCGCGCATGCTGGACGGCGTACGCCAATGGCTCGCTGCGAACGGCACGGAGCCGACCCCGGCCCGGGTAGCCGAAGCGCTGCGGGCCCAGGCAGGCGTCCTCGGAGATGCCGAAGTCCTGGGGGCGGCCGAGCAGCTGCGCTCCGAGCTCGTGGGCGCGGGCCCGCTGGAGCCCCTGCTCGCGGACCCCTCCGTGACTGATGTGCTGGTGTCCGCGCCGGACCGGGTGTGGGTGGACAGGGGCGGCGGCCTGGAGCTCACGGACGTGGCGTTCCGGGACGCGGCGGCCGTGCGACGGCTCGCCCAGCGCCTCGCGGCGGTCGCGGGCCGGCGCCTGGACGACGCGCGGCCCTGGGTGGACGCCCGCCTTCCGGACGGCACCCGGCTGCATGCCGTGCTGCCCCCGGTCGCCGTCGGCTCGGCGTGCCTGTCGCTGCGGGTCGTGCGGCCGCGGGCCTTCACCCTCGCGGAGCTGACCGCGGCGGGCACGGTGCCGCCCGGCGGCGAGCGCTTCCTGCGCGCCCTGCTCGACGCCCGTCTGTCGTACGTGATCAGCGGCGGCACGGGCAGCGGCAAGACGACGCTCCTGAGCAGCCTCCTCGGTCTGGTCGGCCCGGGGGAGCGGATCGTGCTCGCCGAGGACTCCGCGGAGCTGCGCCCCGAGCACCCGCACGTGGTGCGCCTGGAGACCCGGCAGGCGAATCAGGAGGGCGCGGGCTTCGTCGGTCTCGACGACCTGGTGCGCCAGGCCCTGCGGATGCGTCCCGACCGGCTCGTCGTGGGCGAGGTGCGCGGCGCGGAGGTGGTGCATCTGCTGGCCGCGCTCAACACGGGCCACGAGGGCGGCTGCGGCACTCTGCACGCGAACGCCGCGGCGGACGTCCCGGCCCGTCTGGAGGCCTTGGGCACGGCAGCCGGGCTTGACCGCGCGGCCCTGCACAGCCAGGTGGCGGCCGCGCTCTCGGTGGTCATCCATCTCGCGCGGGACCGGGCCGGGCGGCGGCGCATCGCCGAGGTGCACGTCCTGGAGCGGGACGCCGCGGGCCTGGTGGCGACGGTGCCCGCGCTGCGGTGGGGCGAGCGCGGCTTCGTCCAGGAGCGCGGCTGGCGGCGGCTGGGCGCGCTGCTCGGAAGCCGGGGTGAGACCGCGTGAGCACGGCGATGGCATGGGGCGCGGCACTGTGCGCGGGCGGGTCGGTGTGGCTCCTGGGCGGGCGTGCCCGGGCCCGGGAGCTGAGGCGGGCCCGGCTGGCGCTCGCGGTGCCCGGGGAGGTGGGTCCCGCGCCCGCTTGGCGCCGGGCCGCTGCCGGGGCGCGCGGGCGCCTCGCGGACCGGGTGGGGCCTGAAGTGTGGGTCCTGGTGGGCGGTTTGGCCGTCGCGGTCCTGGGCGAATCAGTGGTGCCGCTCGTCGCGGGGGTGGTCGGTGTGCCCCTGGCCCGGCGGTTGCGCAGAGCCCGGGAGGCCCGCCGGGAGCGGGAGCGGCGGACGGACGCGGTGATCGCCTTGTGCGGGGCGCTCGCGGGTGAGGTGCGCGCGGGACGGCAGCCGGGAGAGGCGCTGCGGACGGCCACGGAGGCCGTGGAAGGCGCTGCGGCGGGCCGGGCGCGTGCGGGGGCTGCGGAGCCCACAGGCACTGGTCGGGCCGTAGGTCGAGGGCTCGGCGGGGAGTGGGCCGGGGTGCTCGCGGCCGCGAGGTTCGGCGGGGATGTGCCGGGGGCGCTGCGGGAGGCCGCGCGGAAGCCCGGCGCGGAGGGGCTCCTGGGGCTCGCGGCCTGCTGGCGGGTCGCCGTCGACCGGGGCGCGGGGCTCGCGACGGGACTTGAGCGTCTGGAGGGCGCCCTGCGGGCCGAGCGGGATCAACGGTCCGATCTCCGCGCCCAGTTGGCGGGTGCCCGATCGACGGCAGTGCTGCTCGCCGGGCTTCCCGCGCTCGGTCTGCTGATGGGCGGCGCGCTCGGCGCTCGGCCGCTGCGGGTGCTGCTGCACACGGGGGCGGGGTTCGGGTGCCTCCTCGTGGGCGGACTTCTGGAGGGCGCGGGCGCCTGGTGGGCGCTGCGGATCATGCGAAAGGCGGAGGGGTGATGAACGGGGCCGAGGTTTTCCACAGGCTGGGGGTGGCGCTGTGGTCGGCGGTGGCGGTGTTGTGGCTGACCCTCGTGGCGACGATGGCCCGACGCGAACGGGCCCTGGGCAGACGCGTGGTGGCGGCCCTGGGCGAGCGCGGACGGCCGGTCCGGTGCTGGCCGTGGCAGCCGCAGTGGCGCGGGCGGTGGCGTGGCGGGCTGTCCGGGCGGCGGGACGCGGTCCGCGTGCGGCTCGCCGCGGCCGGGGCGGTTGCCGCCGGCTGGGCGCTGGTCGGCGGGGTGACGGGACTCCTGGTGGGCGCGGGCCTCGGCTGTGCCGTGCTGCGGATAGGGCGGGGTGGTGCCCCTGAGGCGGAGTTCGACACGGCTGAGGCGGCGCGTCAACTGCCCTTGGCGGCGGACCTGGTGGCGGCGTGCGTGGCCGCCGGGGCCGGGCCGGTCGTGGCGGCCCAGGCCGTCGGGGAGTCGCTGCGGGGGCCGGTCGGCGAGCGGCTCGCGTGGGGCGCGGCACAGGTGCGGCTCGGCGGCGCGCCCGCGGACGCCTGGCGCCAGTTGAGCGCCGTACCGGGCGCCGGGGCGCTGGCCCGCCTCCTGGAGCGGGCGGGTGAGTCCGGGGCGCCCGCGGCCGGTCCGGTGGCCCGCCTCGCGGCGGACTGCCGGGCCGAGAGAGCGCGCGAGGCGACCGCCCGGGCGCGCCGGGCCGCGGTCTCGATGACGGCACCGGTGGGGCTGTGCTTCCTGCCCGCGTTCATCGCGCTCGGGGTGGTGCCGGTGGTCATGGGCCTCGGGGGAGCGCTGCTGAGCGCCCGCTGAGGCGGTGGTGTCGGCCGCACCGGCAGGAAGCGGCTGTGAGCAAAGAGCAGGAATTTCGAATCTCATCTCAACGAGTCGGCATCTCAGACGAGTCGGCATTTCATGGGGGTTGTCATGTGGGGACAGGCGCAGGAACAGGCGCAGGAACAGGGACAGGAGCGAGGCCAGGGAAGCGTCCGTGGCTGCGGGCAGGAGCCGGGGCGCGGGCCGGGCTCGGCGCGGGCCTGGGGGTCACGGCGCTGGACGCGGATGCGCACCGGCACACGGGACGCCGGGATGGCGACGTCCGAGTACGCGATGGGGCTGATCGCAGCCGTGGGTTTCGCCGGGCTGCTCTACAAGGTGGTGACGAGCGGGCCCGTCCGCGCGGGGCTGCAAGCGGTGGTGGAGAGGGCGCTCCATGTGCAGTTCTGAGGCCGGGACGGACGGAGAAGGCACCACGGGCCCGGTCGGTGGCGGGCCCGGGAGGCGGCACGACGACGGGTTCGTGACGGCTGAGGCGGCCGTGGTCCTGCCGACCCTGGTGCTGTTCACGATGGGGCTCCTATGGGTCCTCATGACCGCGTCCGCGCAGATCCAGTGCGTGGACGCGGCCCGGGCCGGGGCCCGTGCGATGGCGCGCCAGGACCCGCAGGGCACGGCCGTGGCGGCGGCCCGGCAGGCGGCGCCGCGCGGGGCGCGGGTCGCCGTGCGCAGGGACGGAGACCTGGTGCGGGTCGAGGTGGTGGCGCCGTCACCGGGACCGCGGCCCTTGGGGCTCGGCGTGCGGCTGCGCGCGGAGGCGGTGGCGCTGGCGGAGGACACGGTGGGCGCGGGCACGGTGGGGGTGGGCACGTGAGTCGGGTCGGACGGCGGGCGGACGGGAGCGTTGCCCCGGCGGGCCGAGGGGGCGTGCGGACGGACCGGGGCGCCGCCACGGTGTGGGTGGTGGTCGTGCTGGCCGTGCTGTGCGTGGTCACCGGTGCCGTCCTGGCGATGGGGCAGGTGATGGTCGCCCGGCACCGGGCGGGCGGTGCCGCCGACCTGGCCGCGCTCGCGGCGGCGGACCACTGGATGGCCGGGCCCGGCGGCGCCTGCGAGCGGGCCGGCCGAGTGGCGCGGGCCCAGGGCACGCGGATCGTGCGGTGCGAGGTCCGGGGCCAGGTGTCGGACGTGACGGCGGCGGCGGAGCTCGGGCCGTTCACGACGGAGGTCAGGTCACGGGCGGGGCCCCCGACGGCCCCGGGGCCCGTGGCGTTCAGAGCACCCGGCGACGGCTTGGTCGACGCGCCTGCGCAGGGCTCAGCTGGCACACCCGGCCATGGACCAGCGGGCGCACCCGGCCGCGGACCAGCTGACGCACCCGGCTACGGCCCAAACGACGTCCCCGGCCACGGCCCAGCCCACGGCCCAGCCCACGGCCCAGTCGGCGGGCCTGGCCACGGCCCGGTCGACGCATCCGCGCACCGCTCAGTCCGTGGCCGCGGGCGCGTCCTTCAGGAGGGTGGTGAGCAGGCGGACCGCGCCGCGCTTGTGCAGGGGGTCGTTGCCGTTGCCGCACTTGGGGGACTGGATGCACGACGGGCACCCGGCCTCGCACTCGCAGGAGGCGATGGCCTCGCGGGTGGCGGTGAGCCAGGCGCGGGCGGTGTGGAAGGCGCGCTCGGCGAACCCGGCGCCACCGGGATGGCCGTCGTAGACGAAGACCGTCGGGAGGAGCGTGTCCGGGTGCAGCGGCACGGAGACGCCGCCGATGTCCCAGCGGTCGCAGGTGGCGAACAGCGGCAGCATGCCGATGGAGGCGTGCTCGGCGGCGTGCAGGGCGCCGCCGAGGATCTCCGGGTTGATGCGGGCCGCGTCGAGCTGGTCCTCGGTGACCGTCCACCACACGGCGCGGGTGCGCAGGGTGCGCGGCGGCAGGTCCAGCTTGGTCTCGCCGAGCACCTCGCCCGTGATGAGCTTGCGGCGCAGGAAGGAGACGACCTGGTTGGTGACTTCGACGGATCCGTAGCAGAGGCGGCCGGGGCCCCAGGGGATCTCGGTGTCGGTGTCGAGGACGGAGATGGCGGTGGTGTCGCGGGCGGTCGTCGAGTAGGGCGGGACGGCTTCCTCGACGAGTGCGACGGAGTCCTCCAGGTCCAGGTGGCGCACGAGATACGTACGGCCCTGGTGGAGGTGGACCGCGCCCTCGTGGACGGTCGTGTGCGCGGCGGAGGCGTCGACGGTGCCGAGCAGCCGCCCCGTGCCCTCCTCGACGACCTGGACGGGGCGGCCGCCCCCGCCGCGGATGTCCGTGAGGTCGGCGGCGCGCTCGCGGCGGGTCCAGTGCCAGGCCTTCGTGCGGCGGCGCAGCAGCTTCGCGGCCTCCAGCTGCGGCAGCAGCTCCTCGGCGGCCGGTCCGAAGAGCGGGAAGTCCTCCTCGGTGAGGGGAAGTTCCGCCGCGGCGGCACAGAGGTGGGGCGCGAGGACGTACGGATTGTCGGGGTCGAGGACGGTCGACTCGACGGGCTGGTGGAACAACGCGTCGGGATGGTGGACGAGATACGTGTCCAGAGGATCGTCACGGGCCACGAGCACCGCCAGGGAGCCCTGCCCGGAGCGTCCGGCGCGGCCCGCCTGCTGCCACAGCGAGGCCCGGGTCCCGGGATAGCCCGCGATGAGGACGGCGTCCAGGCCGGACACGTCCACGCCGAGTTCGAGGGCGGTGGTGGCGGCGAGGCCGAGGAGTTCGCCGGAGTGCAGGGCCTGTTCCAGGGCGCGGCGCTCCTCGGGGAGATAGCCGCCCCGGTAGGCGGCGACACGGCGGGCCAGGGAGCGGTCGACCTCGCTGAGGCGTTCCTGGGCGATCACGGAGATCAGCTCGGCGCCGCGCCGGGAGCGGACGAAGGCGACGGAGCGGACGCCCTGGACGGTCAGGTCGGTGAGCAGGTCGGCCGTCTCGGCGGTGGCGGTGCGGCGCACCGGGGCGCCCTTCTCGCCGTGGAGTTCGGTGAGCGGCGGCTCCCAGAGGGCGAAGACGACCTCGCCGCGGGGCGAGCCGTCGTCGGCGACCTCGGTGACGGGCAGGCCGGTCAGGCGCCGCGCGGCCACGGCGGGTTCCGCGGCCGTGGCGGAGGCGAGGAGGAAGACGGGCGCGGAGCCGTAGCGGGCGCACAAGCGGCGCAGACGGCGCAGGACTTGGGCGACGTGCGAGCCGAAGACGCCGCGGTAGGTGTGGCACTCGTCGATGACGACGTAGCGCAGGGACCGCAGGAAGGAGGACCAGCGGGGGTGGGACGGGAGGATGCCGCGGTGCAGCATGTCGGGGTTGGTCAGGACGTAGTTGGCGTACTGGCGCACCCACTCGCGTTCCTCGACGGGGGTGTCGCCGTCGTACACGGCGGCCCTGACGGCGGTGCCGAGCGGTGCGGCCAGGGCGCGCACGGCACGGCGCTGGTCGGCCGCGAGGGCCTTGGTGGGGGCCAGGTACAGGGCGGTGGTGCCGCGCCCGTTCGCGGCCTCGGAGCCGTCCAGGAGGGCGGAGAGCACCGGTGTGAGATATGCCAATGACTTGCCGGAGGCGGTGCCGGTGGCGACGACGACGGATTCGCCGTCGAGGGCGTGTTCGGCGGCCCGTGCCTGGTGGGCCCAGGGATGCTCGATTCCGGCCTTCCGGACGGCGGCGACGACCTCGGAGCGGATGCGATCGGGCCAGACGGCATACCGGGCCGCCCTCGGGGGCAGGT
Source organism: Streptomyces spectabilis (assembly GCF_008704795.1). Taxonomy (NCBI): domain Bacteria; kingdom Bacillati; phylum Actinomycetota; class Actinomycetes; order Kitasatosporales; family Streptomycetaceae; genus Streptomyces; species Streptomyces spectabilis. The sequence goes on from NZ_CP023690.1 coordinate 5,322,344, forward strand.
GCTCCGTATGAGTGACGCGCGCAGCCCGGCTCGGCCCCGTGGTCAGTCGGTCCAGGACCGACTGCGGGGAGACGTGGGCCGGGGGGTCCGCCGAGGGTCTTCCGGAAGGGGAAAAGTTGGCCATCGGCATCGAGTGTGTCACTGGCGGGATGGACAATGGTCCGAAGGCGTCGTGCGCGCCTGCCCGTAAGTGATTGAATGCCATCGCGGCTGGCGATCCGTCCCGGGGGCGTGGGCCGAGGTGTCCCGAGGGGCGACCGCTCGATAGCAAGGTGCTGGAGGATCCGTGGACCTGTCTCTGTCGACCCGTACCGTCGGCGATCGTACGGTCGTCGAGGTCGGTGGCGAAATCGATGTTTATACCGCGCCCAAGCTGCGCGAGCAGTTGGTCGAGTTGGTGAACGACGGCAGTTTCCATCTGGTCGTCGACATGGAGCGAGTGGACTTCCTCGACTCCACCGGACTCGGCGTGCTGGTCGGCGGCCTGAAGCGGGTGCGTGCCCACGAGGGCTCGCTCCGCCTGGTGTGCAACCAGGAGCGCATTCTCAAGATCTTCCGCATCACCGGCCTGACCAAGGTGTTCCCGATCCACACCTCGGTCGACGAAGCGGTCGCGGCCACCGACTGAGCCGGACGCCCCGGCAGGTCCGGGGTTCCGGGCTCCGTCCCGGAGTGGCAGTACGGCGGAGGGCCGGGCCGTCGGCCCGGCCCTTCGACAGCACGCGTGTATGTCCGAGGGGGATGCATGGCCACCGTTGAACTCCGCTTCAGCGCGCTGCCCGAGCACGTCAGGACCGCCCGACTGGTGGCGGCCGCGGTGGCGCGACGGGCCGGAGTGGACGAGGCCGTCCTCGATGAGGTCAGGCTCGCGGTCGGCGAGGCCTGCACCCGCGCCGTGGGGCTGCACCAGGCTGCCGGGATCACCGCGCCCGTGCGCGTCGCGCTGGTCGAGGAGGAGAAGCAGTTCTCCATCGAGGTCGGTGACGAGGCGCCGCGCGTCGTGCCCGCGGCCGCGCCGGGCGGCCGGCCCGGCGCGGAGGATCCGGAGGCCGAGGGCGAGGACGAGATGGGGCTCGCGGTGATCAGCGGCCTCGTCGACGACGTGGAGGTCACGGCGGACGAGGCCGGTGGCCTGATCCGCATGACCTGGCCCACGACGCCCTAGCGACCCGGCCCCCGCGCAGCACCGTCGGCGACGCCACCCCCAGACACCCCAGAGGCCTCCTGGACACCCCAGCGGGGCCTCCTGGCATGAACTGCCGCCCCCAGTGCCTCCAGCGGCTCCCGACCGGCTCCTGCCCGGCCCCCAAGCGGCTCCTGTCCGGCTCCCGACCGGCCCCCCAAGCGGCTCCCGATCGGCCTGCGACCCGCCTCCGACCGGTTCTCAACCCGTCCCCACCGCCTCCCGCTCCCGCGTTACATAAATCTGTTCGCCGTATGCGTGCGCGCAGTTTCTGTTTGTGTGACAAGTGGGGAAATTGGTGAGCGGGAGAACGGTGATCAATGGAGGTGACAGCGGGGAGGGCGGTCTCGGCGGCGGCGTCAATGGTTTTGGGGCATTACCGCTTTCGGGGTCAATCGGCGGGCGCGATCTTTTGAAGATACGCACCTGCGCGCCAATTCTGTTTGCGGCGCACTGTTTTGATCAGGTCAGGCTCCCTACAATCCGTCCACATCTTGAGCTCAGCCCAAGCGTCAAGGAGGACGAATGGCGGGGCTTTCTACCCCTCATCAGCTCGACCACCCCTCAATCCTCGCGGGTCCGGTACTGACCGACGACAACCGGCTCATCGTGATGGTCATCGCGGCCGTCGCGATCGCCGCCCTGGCGGTCGCCTGGGTGCTCGTCCGTCAAGTGCTCGCGGCCGACGAGGGCACCGACAGCATGAAGAAGATCGCGGCGGCGGTGCAGGAAGGCGCGAATGCCTATCTGTGGCGGCAGTTGCGGACCCTCGGCGTTTTCGCCGTCGTGGTGTTCTTCCTGCTCATGCTGCTGCCCGCGGACGACTGGAATCAGCGCATCGGCCGGTCGGTGTTCTTCCTGATCGGAGCTGCCTTCTCGGCGACCACCGGCTATATCGGTATGTGGCTCGCCGTGCGCAGCAATGTGCGCGTGGCCGCCGCGGCCCGGGAAGCGACACCGGCGGAAGGCGAGCCGGAAAAGGATCTCACCGCCGTCTCGCACAAAGCGATGAAGATCGCTTTCCGTACGGGCGGCGTCGTCGGCATGTTCACAGTGGGGCTCGGTCTGCTCGGTGCCTCCTGTGTCGTGCTCGTGTACGCGGCCGACGCACCGAAGGTGCTCGAAGGCTTCGGCCTCGGAGCCGCGCTGATCGCGATGTTCATGCGTGTCGGAGGCGGCATCTTCACCAAGGCCGCCGACGTCGGCGCCGACCTGGTCGGCAAGGTCGAACAGGGCATTCCGGAGGACGATCCGCGCAATGCCGCGACCATCGCCGACAACGTGGGCGACAACGTCGGCGACTGCGCAGGGATGGCCGCCGACCTCTTCGAGTCGTACGCCGTCACGCTCGTCGCCGCGCTGATCCTCGGCAAGGCCGCGTTCGGTGACGCCGGGCTCGCCTTCCCGCTGATCGTGCCCGCGATCGGCGTGATCACCGCGATGATCGGCATCTTCGCGGTGGCGCCACGGCGCTCCGACCGCAGCGGCATGACCGCCATCAACCGCGGCTTCTTCATCTCGGCGTTCATCTCGCTCGCGCTCGTCGCGGTGGCCGTCTTCGTCTACCTCCCGTCGTCGTACGCGGACTTGGACGGGGTCGAGGACGCGGCGATCCTGGCCAAGAGCGGCGACCCGCGGATCCTCGCGGTCGTGGCGGTCGCCATCGGCATCGTCCTGGCCGCGCTGATCCAGCAGCTCACCGGCTACTTCACCGAGACCACCCGGCGGCCGGTCAAGGACATCGGCAAGACCTCGCTCACGGGCCCGGCCACCGTCATCCTCGCGGGCATCTCCGTGGGCCTGGAATCAGCCGTCTACACGGCGCTGTTGATCGGCCTCGGCGTGTACGGGGCGTTCCTGCTCGGCGGTGCGTCGATCATGCTCGCCCTGTTCGCGGTGGCGCTGGCCGGGACCGGCCTGCTCACCACGGTCGGCGTCATCGTCGCCATGGACACCTTCGGACCGGTCTCCGACAACGCGCAGGGCATCGCCGAGATGTCCGGCGACGTCCAGGGCGCGGGCGCGCAGGTGCTCACCGACCTGGACGCCGTGGGCAACACCACCAAGGCCATCACCAAGGGCATCGCCATCGCCACGGCCGTCCTGGCGGCCTCGGCGCTGTTCGGCTCGTACCGGGACGCGATCGCCGAAGCGGCCGACGACGTCGGCCAGAAACTCGGCGACGGTGCGCCGATGAACCTGGTGATGGACATCTCACAGCCGAACAACCTGGTGGGCCTGATCCTCGGCGCCGCGGTCGTGTTCCTCTTCTCGGGGCTCGCGATCAACGCGGTGTCGCGGTCGGCGGGGGCCGTGGTGTACGAGGTGCGGCGGCAGTTCCGCGAGCGCCCCGGGATCATGGACTACACGGAGCAGCCCGAGTACGGGCGCGTCGTCGACATCTGCACCAAGGACGCGCTGCGCGAGCTGGCCACGCCCGGTCTGATCGCCGTGCTCACGCCGATCGCGGTCGGCTTCACGTTCGGCGTCGGCGCGCTCGGCTCGTTCCTCGCGGGCGCGATCGGCACGGGCACGCTGATGGCGGTGTTCCTGGCCAACTCCGGTGGCGCGTGGGACAACGCGAAGAAGCTGGTCGAGGACGGCCACCACGGCGGCAAGGGCAGCGAGGCCCACGCCGCGACGGTGATCGGCGACACGGTCGGCGACCCGTTCAAGGACACCGCGGGCCCGGCGATCAACCCGCTGTTGAAGGTGATGAACCTGGTGGCGCTGCTCATCGCGCCCGCGGTCGTCAAGTTCAGCTACGGAGAGGACAAGAGCGTCGCCATGCGCGTCCTGATCGCGGCCCTGTCCATCGCGGTCATCGTCGGCGCGGTGTACGTGTCCAAGCGGCGCGGCATCGCCGTCGGTGACGAGGAGAACCCGGGGAAGGTCGCCAGCTCGGCCGACCCCGCGATCGTCTCGTAGCCGGTCTTTCCGTCCCAACACGGGGGCGGGTGGCGCCTTTTGAGGCGCTGCCCGCCCCTCGTGCGTGTCGGCGGCGCCTCCCGGCGCCTCCCGTGAGCCTTCTCTCGCCCCGCGCCCCTTGGTGCAAATGGCTGCAATAGCGGTGGTACCGGACGCCCGGCGTGCGGTCACCGCCCCCTCGACGTGTAAGTTCCGGGGCCGAGAGCCATGGAAGGGACCAATCCGGTGAACAAGAAGCTCGCGGCCGCACTGTCCGGCGGTGCGGTACTGGTACTGGCGCTGTCGGGGTGCTCGGACGACGACGGCAACAAGAAGCTGGACGACTGGGCCAAGAAGGTCTGCGACACGGCCGTACAGGCCCAGTCGAAGAAGATCGCGGACGCCAACGCGGCGATCAAGAAGCAGACCGCGGACAACAGCTCGCCGGAGGAAGTGAAGAAGACCGACTCGCAGGCGTTCCAGGACATCTCCGACGCCTACAAGGAGCGCAGCGCCGCCCTGAAGAAGGCGGGCGCGCCGCCGGTCGACGACGGCGAGAAGAAGCTGAACGCCGCCGTGAAGGAGCTGGACGGCCTCTCCAAGTCGTACGCGGGCCTCAAGACGCAGACCGACAAGCTCGACACGAAGAACCAGTCGGCCTTCGCGGACGACCTCGCCAAGGTCGCCGAGGAGCTGGGCAAGCTCAGCAAGAGCGAGAACACGGCCCAGAAGCAGCTGGAGGCCGGGGACGTCGGCAAGGCCATGCGCGAGCAGGACAGCTGCAAGGCCGGAAGCTCGCCTTCGGCCAGCTGACGGCTCGGCAGGTCGCGGGGCTCGTCGGCGCGTCGGGGCGGCGGCTGTAGAGCTGGGCGACCAGGGCACGGCGACCAGAGCCCGGCGACCCCGCCCGTGCGGTGTGATGAAGGGCGCCTCCTCGGCAGGGAGCGCCCTTCTCGCGCCCTTCTCGCGTCCTACGTACGCACCGCCGTGGCCACCACCGTCGTGTACCGCATCGTGAAGCCGCCTCCTGCCGCGTCCACGGCGGCTCCGACGCCCGCGAGGACCTCCTCCAGGCGGGCGGCCGGGAGGCCGGTGTGGCCCCCGGTCGTGGGCAGCTGGTCCAGCCACTCGTCCCTGGTGTAGTCCCGCTCCCAGGTGAAGCGCCACTCCTCCGGCGCGCCGAACGCGCTCGCCGCACGCATCCCGTCGGCGGCCTTCAGGACGAGCGCCGCGTACGCGTCTCCGGCGGACATCGTCCACTGGCGGGCGGCGAGCGAGTCGGGCAGCACGCGGCTGTAGACCCCCGCGAAGGCCTCCATGAGGCCGGCCGGGGGCTCGCCCGCGTTCCAGAACACGGCGAGGCGGCCGCCGGGCCGCAGCGTCCGGGCCGCCTTCGCCGCGCCCGCCACCGGGTCCACCCAGTGCCACGCCTGGCCGGAGACGACCGCGTCGAAGGCCCGCCCGGCCGGTTCCCAGCCCTCGAACGCCGCCACCTCCACCGAGAGGCCGCGCCGCCGCGCCAGGGCCGCCATCCGCGCGTCCGGCTCGACCCCGAGCACCCGGCATCCGGTCGCCTGGAACTGGCGGGCGGCGATACCGGTCCCCGTGCCGACGTCGACGACATCGGGTCCCGGGCTCGCGGCGACGACGCGGTCCACCAGGTCCTGGGGGTAGCCGGGCCGGGCCCGGTCGTAGCGGTCGGCGTCCGCACCGAACGACTCGGCCACGTCGCGATGTTGATGGGGCGTCGGCTCGCTGGGAGGGCCCTGCTCCGCTGGCCCCGGCGGTAAAGTGGGCATGCGCCCACTATGAGTGGGCGCTCGCCCACTCGTCAACGGCCCGGCAGCCGAAGGCCGCAGCGCCCTAGAAGCAGCCCGTAAGTGCCCGTAAGTGCCCGCTAGTAAAGGAGAGGCCCCGGTGCCCACAGGAGTCGCCATCCGCGACGCGCGCGAGCAGCTCTTCGACGCCGCCGAGCGCGTCCTGCTCCGGGACGGGCCGAGCGCGCTGACCAGCCGGGCGGTCACCACGGAGGCGGGCTGTGCCAAGGGCGTGCTGCACCGGCACTTCGCCGACTTCGACGCCTTCCTCGCCGAACTGGTCCTGGACCGCGTCGCCCGCGTCGACCGTCAGGCCGCCGTGCTGCGCGCGTCCGCCGGGACCGGCACCGTCGTCGGCAACCTCAGCGGCGCCCTGACGGAGCTGTTCGGCTCGGTCGCCGTGGCGGTGGTCGGCCTCGTGACCTCGCGCGACGAGCTGCGCGCCCGGCTGCGGCAGGTGCGGCCCACCGGGGTGCCGGTGCTCGCGGAGGCCACCGCCATGGTCGTCGCGTACCTCTGCGCCGAGCGCGAACGGGGCCGTCTCGCGGCCTACGCCGACGTCGACACGCTCGCGCCCACGCTGATCGGCGCCGGGCACCTGCTGTTCGCCGACCGGAAGGGCGCCCCGCCGGAGCCCGAGGCCGTCGAGAAAGTCGTGCGTACGGTCGTCGCGGGCGTTGTGCGCGGACCGTCTGCCTGAGCACGGGTCACAATGTGGGCGTGAGCTATGGCCTGCCTTTGTCTGAACGTTCCGATGTCACCGCCCGCCTCAGGGAGGCCCTCCTGGGGGCCGACTTCACCGCGGACGGACTCCTCGAACTCCTGGGGGCGTCCGCGTACGCCGCACTCGCGCGCAGCGAGACCGTGCCCGCGCTGCGGGCCACCCGGGGCGACGGCGACCTGGAGACGCTCGTACGGCTCTTCCTGTTGCAGCGCTCCGTGCCTCGCGCGCGCGTGGAGCGCGTGCTGCCCGTCGGCCCCCTCCTGGAGAGCGGTTGGCTCGCGGAGGACCGCGCGGCGGGCGAGGGCGGCGACCTCAAGGCCACCGTCGACGTACGCCCGTACGGAGGGCCCGACGGCGAGGACTGGTTCATCGTCTCTGACCTGGGGTGCGCGGTCGGCGGGGCCGGGGGCATCGGCAGCCGTGACGAAGGCGTGGTGCTCGGCGTCGGCGGCGCTTCCACGACGCTCGCCGGGGTCACCGTGCGCACACCCGTGGCCAGTGCCCTCGATGTCGGTACGGGCTCCGGCATCCAGGCCCTGCACGCCGCCCAGCACGCCACCCGCGTCACCGCGACCGACCTCAACCCCCGTGCCCTGCACATCACCCGGCTCACGCTCGCGCTCTCCGGGGCACCGGACGCGGACCTGCGGGAGGGCTCGCTGTACCAGCCGGTCGAGGGCGAGACGTACGACCTCATCGTGTCCAACCCGCCGTTCGTGATCTCGCCCGGCGCGCGGCTCACGTACCGCGACGGCGGCATGGGCGGGGACGATCTGTGCCGCTCGATCGTTCAGCAGGCGGGGGACATGTTGAACGAAGGGGGGTACGCGCACTTCCTCGCCAACTGGCAGCACGTGGAGGGCGAGGAGTGGACCGAGCGCGTCCGTTCCTGGGTGCCGCGTGGCTGTGACGCCTGGATCGTGCAGCGCGAGGTGCAGGACATCACGCAGTACGCGGAGTTGTGGCTGCGCGACGCCGGGGACCACCGCACCGATCCGGCGGAGTACGCGGCGCTGTACGACGCGTGGCTCGACGAGTTCGAGGCCCGCAAGGCCAAGGGCGTCGGCTTCGGCTGGATCACGCTGCGCAAGTCCGGGGCCGCCGAGCCGTCCGTGACCATCGAGGAGTGGCCGCACCCCGTCGAGCAGCCCCTCGGTGAGACGGTCCGGGCCCACTTCGCCCGCCAGGACTATCTGCGTGCCCACGACGACGCCGCGCTGCTCGCCGACCACTTCAAGCTCGCCGCCGACGTCGTGCAGGAGCAGGTCGGCATGCCCGGTGCCGAGGACCCGGAGCACGTCGTGCTGCGCCAGCACCGCGGCATGCGGCGGGCAACCCGCGTGGACACCGTGGGCGCGGGCTTCGCCGGCGTGTGTGACGGCACGCTCGGCGCCGGCCGCATCCTGGACGCCATCGCCCAGCTGATGGGCGAGGACCCGGTGGCGCTCCGGGACCGCACCCCGGCCCAGATCCGGCTCCTGGTGGAGCAGGGATTCCTGGAGCCGGTGGGGCAGCAGGGGCGGTAGGGACGGCCGTGGCGACCGGAGGCGCGTCTCGTGCGGGCTCCGGCCGGTCACGTACGCGGTGTGAGCGACTTCTGTACGCAACGTGACGAGTCCCTGTCACCACCGGGGGCCGATCCCCGTACCCACCCGGAGTCGGCCCTTCCGCGTATGGAACCGGCCATTGTCGTCCCGCCCCGCCGCCCCTCGTTCACCCGGATTTCGTGGTTCCGCCGCCTGGACGTGCCAGCGTCCGCAGCCGGGGCATCCCACAGATGTCACGTACGGGACTGCACGGGGAGGCCGGGCCATGGAGAGCGGACCAGCGATCTTCGCCGGGACGGTGTTCGCGCTGTTCGGCGCCGCGCTGCTGCTGTGGACCGGCACCCGGGTCGCCCATCGCGCCCCGGTGGCGCACGGGGTGCAGCAGACGGCCGCCGCGGCCCTGGCCACCTTGGCGGGCTGCGGCGCCCTGGCCCTGGCGGTGTGGTCCTTCACACGCATGTGAGGCCGGGCGGGCGGCGCGTCCGCCCCCGGCCGTCGGCCCGCTCCACGCATGCTCCTGCCCGGGACACGGGAGAGAGACCGCGGCAGGCCGTCGGCGAGCGCACAGCGCGACCACAACCACCGGGCGGTCGATGCGCGCCGGGCCCGGCCACCGTGCACGGTTCAAGGCCCCGCGGCCAGCCCAGGCGGCAGGAATGGCGGTAGTCGGGTTACCGTTCGAGTGGCCGTTGCGAGCTTTTCCCGTTTGACACGGGGGCGGGATGTACCGTCACACTCCGCAGCGACAGCGCAACCGCAAGCGCCGTCACGGCGACCCTTCAGGGGGCGCCGGGCACCGTACTGCCAACCGAGTGTCGACCGGAGAGAAGAGCGAAGTTGTCCCCGACCAGCGAGACCGCACAGGGCGGCCGCCGACTCGTCATCGTCGAGTCGCCTGCCAAGGCGAAGACGATCAAGGGCTACCTCGGCCCCGGCTACACCGTCGAGGCGAGCGTCGGGCACATCCGTGACCTTCCCAACGGCGCCGCCGAGGTCCCCGAGAAGTACACGGGCGAGGTGCGCCGCCTCGGCGTGGACGTCGAGCACGACTTCCAGCCCATTTACGTCGTCAACGCCGACAAGAAGGCCCAGGTCAAGAAGCTCAAGGACCTCCTCAAGGAGTCCGACGAACTCTTCCTCGCCACCGATGAGGACCGCGAGGGCGAAGCCATCGCGTGGCACCTCCTCGAGGTCCTGAAGCCCAAGGTGCCGGTCAAGCGCATGGTGTTCCACGAGATCACCAAGGACGCGATCCAGGGCGCCGTCCGCAACCCGCGCGAGCTCAACCAGCGCATGGTCGACGCCCAGGAGACCCGCCGCATCCTCGACCGCCTGTACGGCTACGAGGTCTCGCCGGTGCTCTGGAAGAAGGTCATGCCGCGGCTCTCGGCGGGCCGCGTGCAGTCCGTGGCGACCCGGCTCGTCGTCGAGCGCGAGCGCGAGCGCATCGCCTTCCGCTCCGCCGAGTACTGGGACCTGACGGGCACCTTCGGCACCGGCCGCGGCGGCGACGCGAGCGACCCCTCGCAGCTCGTGGCCCGCCTCACCACGGTCGACGGCAAGCGCGTCGCCCAGGGCCGCGACTTCGACTCCGTCGGGCAGCTCAAGAGCCAGAACACGCTCCACCTGGACGAGGCGAACGCCCGCGCGCTCGCCGCCGCCCTGGAGCAGACCGCGTTCTCGGTCCGCTCGGTCGAGTCCAAGCCGTACCGCCGCTCGCCGTACGCCCCGTTCCGTACGACGACGATGCAGCAGGAGGCCTCGCGCAAGCTCGGCTTCGGCGCGAAGGCCACCATGCAGGTGGCCCAGAAGCTGTACGAGAACGGCTTCATCACCTATATGCGTACGGACTCCACGACGCTGTCCGACACGGCGGTCACGGCGGCCCGCACGCAGGTCACGCAGCTGTACGGCAGCGACTACCTGCCGGACAAGCCGCGCACCTACGCCGGGAAGGTCAAGAACGCGCAGGAGGCGCACGAGGCGATCCGACCGTCGGGTGATCGTTTCCGCACGCCCGCCGAGACCGGTCTGACCGGCGATCAGTTCCGGCTCTACGAGCTGATCTGGAAGCGGACCGTCGCCTCCCAGATGAAGGACGCGACGGGCAACTCGGTCACCGTGAAGATCGGCGGCCGGGCCGCCGACGGCCGCGACGCCGAGTTCAGCGCGTCCGGCAAGACCATCACCTTCCACGGCTTCCTCAAGGCCTACGTAGAGGGCGCCGACGACCCGAACGCCGAGCTGGACGACCGCGAGCGCCGCCTTCCGCAGGTCTCCGAGGGCGACCCGCTGTCCGCCGACGACATGTCCGTCGACGGCCACGCCACCAAGCCCCCGGCCCGCTACACCGAGGCCTCCCTGGTCAAGGAGCTGGAAGAGCGCGAGATCGGCCGCCCGTCGACGTACGCGTCGATCATCGGCACGATCCTGGACCGCGGCTACGTCTTCAAGAAGGGCACGGCCTTGGTGCCGTCCTTCCTCTCCTTCGCCGTGGTGAACCTCCTGGAGAAGCACTTCGGGCGGCTCGTCGACTACGACTTCACCGCCCGCATGGAGGACGACCTCGACCGCATCGCGCGCGGCGAGGCCCAGGCCGTGCCGTGGCTGCGGCGCTTCTACTTCGGCGAGGGCGACGGCATCGGTACGAGCGGTGCCGCCGACGCCGGGAACGGCGACGGCGACCACCTCGGCGGCCTCAAGGAGCTCGTCACCGACCTGGGCGCGATCGACGCCCGCGAGGTGTCGTCCTTCCCCGTCGGCGACGACATCGTGCTGCGCGTCGGCCGCTACGGCCCCTACGTGGAGCGCGGTGAGAAGGACTCCGAGAACCATCAGCGCGCGGACGTCCCGGACGACCTGGCTCCGGACGAGCTGACGGTCGCGTACGCGGAGGAGCTGCTCGCCAAGCCGAGCGGTGACTTCCAGCTCGGCACGGACCCGGAGACGGGCCGCGAAATCATCGCCAAGGACGGCCGCTACGGCCCGTACGTCACCGAGGTGCTCCCCGAGGGCACTCCGAAGACCGGCAAGAACGCGGTCAAGCCGCGCACGGCCTCGCTCTTCAAGACGATGTCCCTGGACACGGTGACGCTCGCGGACGCGCTCAAGCTGATGTCGCTGCCGCGCGTCGTCGGCACCGACGCCGAGGGCGTCGAGATCACCGCCCAGAACGGCCGCTACGGCCCGTATCTGAAGAAGGGCACCGACTCGCGCTCCCTGGAGAGTGAGGACCAGCTCTTCACCATCACCCTCGACGAGGCCCTGGAGATCTACTCCAAGCCGAAGCAGCGCGGCCGCGCCGCCGCGAAGCCGCCGCTCAAGGAGCTCGGCGAGGACCCGGTCAGCGGCAAGCCCGTCGTCGTCAAGGACGGCCGCTTCGGCCCGTACGTGACGGACGGCGAGACCAACGCGACGCTGCGCGCGGCCGACTCCGTGGAGGACATCACCCCGGAGCGCGGCTTCGAGCTGCTCGCGGAGAAGCGGGCGAAGGGTCCCGCGAAGAAGACCGCCAAGAAGGCCGTGAAGAAGGCTCCCGCGAAGAAGACGGCGGCCAAGAAGACCGCCGCCAAGAAAACGACGGCAAAGAAGACGGCTGCCAAGAAGACGACGACTACGAAGAAGGCCGTCGCCAAGAAGACCGCCGCCGCGGAGACCACCGACTGACCGTCGGAGACCACCGACTGACCGTCGGCCCGCCGTAGGCCTGCTCCCGCGAGCCCCTGACCGTTCCCGGTCAGGGGCTCGCGTGGTTCCGAGCGCCCCGGCGGACCTCCGGTACTCCCCGCGGGCGACGCCCGTATGTTCGGGCGTCGCCGCTGTGAAGGCTCGGCCTCCAGATAGGCTGGACGGATGACGCGTGCCGAGCAGCCACCCGCCATGACCACGGTTCCCGACGATTCCCTGGCGGCGGATTCCCGCGAGCGCGCGGTGCGGGCCCTGTTGCGCGTACCGCAGCTGAAGCGGTTGTGGAGCGCGCACCTCGTCGGGAGCGTCGGTGACGCCCTGGCGCTGCTCGTCCTCGTCGTCCTCGGGCTCCAGGCGGCCATCGCCGAAGGGTCCTTCGGCGGCGGCTACCGCGGCGTGTCGATCGCCGTGACCGCCGTCTTCGGAGCCCGCGTCCTCGCGACGCTGCTCTTCGGGGCGGTCCTGCTCGGCCCGCTCACCACCCTCACCTCGCCGGACGGGCCCCTGGACCGTCGCTGGACCATGATCGGCGCCGACGGCGTGCGCGCCGCGCTCCTCGTCTGCGCGCCCCTGTGGATCGTCTGGACACCGGCCAACGCGCTCGCGCTGCTCCTGGTCACCTCCTTCGTCGTCGGCGTCAGCGAGCGCTTCTGGACGGTCGCCCGCGAGAGCGCCGCGCCCGCGCTGCTGCCCAACCCGCCGCCGGAGGGCGCCGCCGTGCGCCCGCTGCCCGACCACCTGGACGCGCTGCGGCGCCTTTCGCTGCGCACGGGGTTCGTGGCGCTGCCCCTGGCCGCCGTCGTCCTCGTCGCGGTCGGTCTCGTCAGCAACCTGCTCGGCTCGGGCGTCGACTGGTTCGAGCGGCACCAGGTCGGGCTCGCCTCGTTCGTCGCCGCCGGGCTCTTCGCCGCGTCCGCCTCGGTCGTGTACGCCATCCGGCTGCCCGGCACGCAGACGCCGCGCCCGCGCAGCCCCCTGGAGGGCCTGCGCAGGCCCCGTACCGGAACCGGCACCGACAAGGGCCGTACCGGCGCGATCCCGCTGCTCGTCGCCGCCTGCACCGCCGTCGCCGGAGCGGTCGCCGCGGCCGTCGCGGTCACCGTGCTGCACGCCAAGGACCTCCAGGGCGGGCCGGTCACGTACGGCCTGTTCGTCTTCGCGCTGACCGGTGGCACGGTCGCCGGCATCCGTCTCGCGCCCGCGCTGCTGCCCTCGCTGTCGCGCCGCCGCCTTTTCGCCCTCGCCATCGCCGTGACCGGTGTCGCCCTCCTCGCCGCCGGCCTCGTGCCGGACCTGACGAGCGTGCTGCTGATCCTGCTGCTCGCGGGCGTGGCGGCGGGCGTCGCCGCGAACACCGGGCACGCGCTCCTCGACCAGGAGGTCGAGGACTACCGCAGGGCCCGCACCACCGAGCACCTCCAGGCGGCCGTACGCCTCTTCGTGGCGCTCGCCGTACTGGTGGCGCCGCTGCTGGCCGCGGTCATCGGGCCGCACCGGATGGTCAACGGCAAGTTCGTGTTCGACCACGGGGGCGCCTCCTTCACGCTGATGCTGGTCGGCGCGCTGCTCCTGCCGGTGGCCGCGCTCGTCCTCGCCAAGGCCGACGACCGGCAGGGCGTGCCGCTGCGCCACGACCTGCGGGACGCGCTGCGCGGCGGCGACGACCCGGTGCAGACGCCCGCCGACTCCGGCTTCTTCATCGCCCTGGAGGGCGGCGACGGCGCCGGGAAGTCCACCCAGGCCGAGGCGCTCGCCGACTGGATCCGGGCCAAGGGCCACGAGGTCGTCGTCACGCGTGAGCCGGGCGCCACGCCCGTCGGCAAGCGGCTGCGGTCGATCCTGCTCGACGTGTCGTCGGCCGGTCTCTCGCACCGTGCCGAGGCGCTGCTGTACGCCGCCGACCGCGCGGAGCACGTCGACACCGTCGTACGGCCCGCCCTCGCGCGCGGGGCCGTGGTGATCTCCGACCGGTACATCGACTCGTCCGTCGCGTACCAGGGCGCGGGCCGCGACCTGTCGCCCACCGAGGTGGCCCGCATCAACCGCTGGGCCACGGGCGGCCTCGTCCCGCATCTGACGGTCCTGCTCGACGTGGCGCCCGAGGCTGCGCGCGAGCGCTTCACCGAGGCGCCCGACCGCCTGGAGTCGGAGCCCGCCGAGTTCCACGCGCGCGTGCGGTCCGGCTTCCTCACCCTCGCCGCCGCCGACCCCGGGCGCTACCTGGTCGTGGACGCGGCCCAGGAGCCGGAGGCCGTCACGACGGTCATCCGGCACCGGCTCGACGTCGTACTGCCGCTCTCCGAAGCCGAGATCAAGGCCCAGGAAGAGGCCCGTCGCAAGGCCGAGGAGGAGGCCCGGCGCCGCGCCGAGGAGGAGGCGGCCCGCAAGGCCGAGGAGGAGCGCAAGGAGCGCGAGCGCCAGGAGCAGCTCGCCAAGCTGCGCGCCGAGGAAGAGGAGCGCAAGCGGCGCGAGCTGGAGGAGGCCCAGCGCCGCGAGGCCGAGCGCCAGGCGGAGGAGGCCCGGCAGCGCGCCGAGGAGGCCCGCCGCAAGGCCGAGGAGGAGGCCAAGCGCCGCGCCGAGGAAGAGGCGGCCCGCAAGGCCGAGGAGGAAGCGCGGCGGCGCGCCGAGGAAGAGGCCCGGCGCAAGGCCGAGGAAGAGGCCCGGCTGCGTGCCGAGGCGGAGGCCCGGCGCCTGGAGAAGCAGCGCAAGGCGGAGGAGGCGCTGCGGCGGGCGGAGGAGGCCCGGCGCCTTGCGGAGGCGGCTGCCTCCGCGGCGGCGTCCGCGGCGGTGACGGGCTCGGCCGCGGAGGCGCCGCCGGCTCCGGCCCGTGCTCCGGCCTCGGCTTCGGCTTCGCCTGAGCCGCCCGCGCGTCCTGCCCAGGCGCCGAAGCTGGACAAGCGGTCGTCTTCGGGCGCGCGGCCCTCGTCGGCCGAGCAGCCTTCTTCGGCCCGACAGTCCTCGTCGGCCGGACAGCCCGCCTCGGCCGAGTCCGACAGGCCGACCTCGCCCGACAACGAGACCACCGTGGCGACGCCGGTCGTCGACCCGAAGGCGCTGGGCGCCGCCGACGAGACGGCGAAGCTGCCGCAGGCCACGCAGGGCGCGGTACCGGGCTCCGCCGACGAGACCACCGTGCTTCCGCAGGTGAG
This sequence comes from Streptomyces spectabilis, assembly GCF_008704795.1. Classification (NCBI taxonomy): domain Bacteria; kingdom Bacillati; phylum Actinomycetota; class Actinomycetes; order Kitasatosporales; family Streptomycetaceae; genus Streptomyces; species Streptomyces spectabilis. The sequence goes on from NZ_CP023690.1 coordinate 5,337,358, forward strand.
TGTGGACGGAGCGGCGGATGAGACGACGGTCCTTCCGGCACTGCGGGACGACGCGGCCGTACCGGACAGCGCGCCTGTACGCGACGACGCGCCCGTACGGGACGACGTGGCGGACCGGGTCCCGCCCGGCTACTTCCGCGACGAGCGCGCCCATGCCGACGCGCGGGACGACCTCGGCCCGAACGACCGCACGCGCGAGCTGCCGCAGGTCGACGAGAACGGCACCCCGCGCCGTCAGCGCTCCGAGTGGGCGGAGGAGACGCCGATGGACGACCTGCCGTCGCTCGCCGACGAACTCCTCGGGTCGCACGAGGACGAGCCGGAGGAGCGGGGCAGGCGGCGCCGCCGCTGACTGCGGGGCCGCTGACCGGGCGGCCGCGCAAAGGCCCAGGTCAACGAGTGCGCGGCCGGGGTTGTCAGTGCCGTGCCCCACAATGAGTTCCGACAGCGCGACGTGCCTGACGTGCCTGGTGACGGTCACGCACGTGGTGAAGGAGGCGCGCGTACGACGGTGACGTGTGCGCGAAGGCAAGGCGAAGGCGGTGACCCATGCCGGTATGGGACGACCTGGTGGGCCAGGAGAAGGTGAGCGTCCAGCTCGCGGCCGCCGCACGTGACGCCGATGCCTTGGTCACCGCCGCCGACACCGGCGTTCCCGTGCCCGAGTCGTCGAAGATGACGCACGCCTGGCTGTTCACGGGCCCGCCCGGCTCCGGCCGGGCCGACACCGCCCGCGCCTTCGCCGCGGCCCTGCAGTGCGTGAGCCCGGACCGCGCGCTCGGGGGCGAGCCCGGCTGCGGCTTCTGCGACGGCTGCCACACGAGCCTGATCGGCACGCACGCGGACGTGGAGGTGGTCCGCACCGACCTCCTCTCCATCGGCGTCAAGGAGACCCGCGAGCTGGTCCGCCGCGCCCAGCTCTCGCCCGCCGTGGGCCGCTGGCAGGTCATCGTCCTGGAGGACGCCGACCGCCTCACCGAGGGCGCGGGGAACGTCCTGCTGAAGGCCGTGGAGGAGCCCGCCCCCCGCACCGTGTGGCTGCTGTGCGCGCCCTCCCTTGAGGACGTGCTGCCCACCATCCGCTCCCGCTGCCGCCACCTGACGCTGCGTACGCCGTCGGTGGAGGCGGTCGCCGACATGCTCGTGCGCCGCGACGGCATCGAGCCGACGGCCGCCGCGGCCGCCGCCCGTGCCACCCAGGGGCACATCGACCGGGCCCGCAGCCTCGCGACGGACGAGCGCGCGCGGCAGCGCCGGGCCGCCGTGCTGAAGCTGCCGCTGCGCGTCGAGGACATCGGCGGTTGTCTGCGGGCCGCGCAGGAGCTGATCGACACGGCCGCCGAGGAGGCCAAGCAGGTCGCCGAGGACGTCGACGTCAAGGAGACCGAGGACCTGAAGGCGGCGCTCGGCGCGGCGCAGGGCGGCCGGATGCCGCGCGGCACGGCGGGTGCGATGAAGGAGCTGGAGGACAAGCAGAAGCGCCGCAGGACCCGTACGCAGCGCGACAGCCTCGACCTGGCCCTGGTCGACCTGACCGGGTTCTATCGGGACGTCCTCGCGCTCCAGTTGGGCTCCCGCGTGCCGCTCGCCAACACGGAGGTGCAGGACATGCTGGAGCGCATGGCGCGCGGCACCTCTCCGGAGTCCACGCTGCGCCGCATCGAGGCGATCGGCGCCTGCCGCACGGCCCTTGACCGCAATGTGGCGCCGCTGCTCGCGGTGGAGGCGATGACGGTGGCGCTGCGGGCGGGGTGACCGGCGCGGACCGCTGAGGCCGCGCAGCCTCCGGGCCCCCAAGCTTCCGGGGCCGCCCAAGCCTCCGAGACCGCCCACCCTCCGAGTCCGCCCACCCTCCGAGGCCCCCGAGCCTCCGAGGTCACCCAAAAGGGCACGCATGGTGATCGTGCGACACCGGAGCGTTACTCTCGCGTGATGGGAACCACCAGCCGCGCCCGACGCCCCCGTCCCCAAGGTCGCCCCGGGACGCCCCGCCTCCGCCGGGGAGTCCTCGCGCTGCTGGCCGCCGCGCTGCTCATCCCGGGCTGCTCGTCGGACGGTTCGGGCGATCCCACGGCGAACGTCGCCCTGGCCGCGCTGCCCCGTGCCACGCCGAAGCAGCTGGCGCCGTACTACGACCAGAAGCCGCGCTGGCGCGCCTGCGGGGTGCCCGACTTCGAGTGCGCGACGCTGCGCGTGCCGCGCGACTACGCCGCCCCGGGCGCGGGCGACCTGCGCCTCGCCGTGTCCCGCAAGCGGGCGACGGGCAAGGCCGCCGACCGTCTGGGCTCGCTCCTGGTCAACCCGGGCGGACCCGGCGGCTCCGCGATCGACTACCTCCAGTCGTACGCGGCGCTCGGCTACCCCGACAAGGTCCGCGCCCGCTACGACATGGTGGCGGTCGACCCGCGCGGCGTGGCCCGCAGCGAGCCCGTCACGTGTCTGAACGACCGCCAGATGGACACGTACACGCAGACGGACGTGACACCCGACGACGCGGCCGAGACGACCCGCCTCACCACGTCCTACCGGAAGTTCACGGCGGGCTGCGAACAGCGGGCGGGCGGCCTCCTGAAGCACGTCTCCACGGTCGAGGCGGCCCGGGACATGGACGTCGTGCGCGCCGCCCTGGGCGACGGCAAGCTGACGTACGTGGGGGCGTCGTACGGCACGTTCCTCGGCGCGACGTACGCCGGGCTCTTCCCCGACCGGGTGGGCCGCCTCGTCCTGGACGGCGCGATGGACCCCTCCCTCTCGGCCCGCCGGATGAACGAGGACCAGACGGCGGGCTTCGAGACGGCCTTCCAGTCGTTCGCGAAGGACTGCGTGCGCAGCGCGGGCTGCCCCCTCGGCCGCAAGAGCCCCGCGGACGCGGGCCGCCGCCTGAAGGCCTTCTTCGCGGACCTGGACCGCTCCCCGATCCCCGCGGGCGACCCGGGCCCGGCGGGCGGCCGCGCGCTCGGCGAGGCGCTCGCCACCACGGGCGTGATCGCCGCGATGTACGACGAGTCGGCGTGGCCCCAGCTGCGCGACGCCCTGGACGCGGCGATGCGCGACCGCGACGGCTCGGCCCTGCTCGCCCTCTCCGACAGCTACTACGAGCGCGACGGCGACGGCGCGTACTCGAACCTGATGTACGCCAACGCCGCCGTGAACTGCCTGGACCTCCCGCCGTCCTTCGGCTCCCCCGACGACGTGAAGGCCGCGCTCCCCGCCTTCAGGAAGGCCTCGCCCGTCTTCGGCGAGGGCCTCGCGTGGTCGGCCCTGAACTGCGCGTACTGGCCCGTGAAGGCTACGGGCGAACCCCACCGCATCGAGGCGAAGGGTGCCGCCCCCATCCTCGTCGCCGGCACCACCCGCGACCCCGCCACCCCCTACCGCTGGGCCAAGGCCCTCGCCGCCCAGCTCTCCTCGGGCCGCCTCCTCACCTACGAGGGCGACGGCCACACGGCGTACGGCCGCGGCAGCCGCTGCGTCGACGACACGATCAACACCTACCTCCTGCAGGGCCGCGCCCCCCGCACCGCCAAGCGCTGCGCGTAACCCCAGCTCACACCCCTCCACCCGCCCGCCCGGAGGGGTGTACGGAGCACCCCCGGAAACTGTGTAGACTTGCTGACGTTGCTGATCGCACCATAGGTGCGGGACGCGCGCCGCCTTAGCTCAGATGGCCAGAGCAACGCACTCGTAATGCGTAGGTCTCGGGTTCGAATCCCGAAGGCGGCTCCACTGGAACCCCAGGTCGTGTAGGTCACGATCTGGGGTTCTTTTGTGTTTGCGCCTCCGTGGGGGGCGGGTGTGTACCGCATGGGTGCCGTGCGTGGGGCTGTGTGTAGTGGACAGATCCGGGTGGGGATCCGTGTGGTGGGGCGTTATGTACGGGGGTGGCCGGGGTCTGCCTACGATGCGCCGACCAAGGAGAGGGGTGGGGCGGGTGGAGGGGGCGGTCGTCGGGTTCGGGGGTGTGGCCGCGGCGTGGCCGGAGCGGGTCGCGTTGGTGGAGGCCGATGGCGGGGTGATGACGTACGGGGAGCTGGAGCGGCGGGTGCATCGGCTCAGCCGGGCGCTCGCGCGGCTCGGGGTGCGGCCGGGGGAGTGTGTCGCCGCGATGCTGCCCAATGGGCGGGCCTTCTTCGAACTGCGGCTTGCCACCGGGCAGTCGGGGCTGTACTTCACGCCGTTCAGCCATCACTTCACCGCGCCCGAGGTCGAGCATGTGGTGGTGGACAGTGGGGCTCGGGTCGTGGTGGTGGACGTCGAGTTGGTCGGTGTCGCCGGGGCCGCGCTCGACGCGGCGGGGGTGCCGCGTGAGCGGCGGGTCGTGTGGGGAGGATCGGCGCCGGGCTGGGTGGCGTACGAGGAGCTGCTCGCCGCCGAGCCCGCCACGCCTCCGGCCGAGCGGCGCGCGGGTGGCGTGATGCTCTACACCTCCGGTACGACGGGGCGGCCCAAGGCCGTCCGCAGGCAGTTGTCGTCGGCGCTGCCCGGGCCGAGCCCGTACGAGCTGGACTTCATGGCGCGGTGCGGCGTCGGCCCCGGGCCGTTCACGCAGCTGTGCGCGGCGCCGCTGTACCACGCGGCGCCGGGCCTGTTCGCGAACATGGCGCTCCAGCTCGGCCACACCGTCGTTCTCGCGGAGCGTCCGCGCACCGAGGACTGGCTGCGCCTCGTCGACCAGCACGCCGTCGACTTCCTGTTCACCGTGCCCACCGTCCTGCACCGGCTGCTGCGGCTGCCCGCCGAGGTCCGCGAGCGGTACGACACGTCGAGCCTGCGCGCCGTCGTGCACGGGGCCGCGCCCTGCCCCGAGGACGTGAAGCGGCGCGCTATCGACTGGTTCGGTCCCGTGCTGTACGAGTTCTACGCGGCCACGGAGGGCGGGGTGACCGCTGTGGACAGCGCGGGCTGGCTGGCCAGGCCCGGCACGGTCGGCCTTCCGATGGCCGACGTCGGCATCCGCGTCCTCGACGAGGACGGGCGGCCGCTGCCCGCGGGGGAGACGGGCGGCGTCTACTTCCGGCCGGTGGTTCCGTTCGCGTACCACCAGGACCCGGACAAGACCCGGCGGTCCATGCGGGAGGGGTACTTCACGGCGGGCGACCACGGATACCTGGACGCCGACGGCTGGCTCTATCTGCGCGACCGGCGCACCGACCTCATCGTCTCCGGGGGCGTGAACGTGTACCCGGCCGAGGTCGAGGCCGTGCTGCTCGCGCACCCCGAGGTCGCCGACGCGGCCGTCGTGGGCGTGCCGGACGAGGAGTGGGGGCAGCGCGTCGGGGCCGTCGTGCGCCCCGAGGCGGGTGTGGACGCGTCCGACGGGCTCGTGGAGCGGCTCGTCGCGCACTGCCGGGGCGCGCTCGCGGGGTTCAAGGTGCCGCGGGTGATCGAGGTGCGGGCGGAGGTGCCCCGGTCGGAGGCCGGGAAGGTGCTGCGGCGCGAGGTTCGTATCAACCGCAGCTGAGGTCATAGGCCGGATCCGTTCAACCACGCGGTGATGTCCGCGAGTTCGTCGCGGTACAGGCGTTCCGGGTCCGTGATCTGGGGGCGGAGCAGGCCGTCGATCTCCAGGGTGACCAGGCCGTGCAGTCGGCCCCACAGGCGCAGGGAGCGGGCGAGCACCGCGGGGGTGAGGGCCGGGAAGGCGGCGCGCGCCACCTCCGTGAAGGCCGGGTCGAAGTCCCCCCAGGAGTAGGGGGACGCGGTGTCGGCCGCGCCCTCGGTCGTCGCGATCTCCACGATGCCCAGGCACAGTTCGTACTCGGCCTCGGTGCTGTCCCGTGTCTGCGCGTGCGGGCTGCGGCCGCTGAAGAGCAGCCGGAACTCCTGCGGGTGGGCGAGGGCCCACGCGCGGTAGGCGAGCCCGTGCGCGAGGGCGCGCCCGGCGGGCTCCCGCGCGCCCTCGCGGGCCGTGCGCAGATGCGCGGCGAGCGCGCGGTACGCGTCGGCGGCCAGCGCCGCGAGGAGGGCCTCGCGGGTGTCGAAGTAGCTGTAGAAGGTGCCGGGCGCCATGCCCATGTCCCGGGCGATCCCCCGCAGTGCGACGGCGTCGGTACCGCCCTCCACCAGGTGTTTCAGCGCGGTGGCCTTGATCTCGGCGGTGGTCTGGGCACGGTGGCGCGCGCGTCTGCTGGCGCCTTCCTTCGGGCTGGTCATGAGCACCATGGTACGGCGGACAAAGATTGAACACTGTTTGGAGTTTGGCCGGTGTTCGGCATACGGTCCTGTCGTACGGCGACGGCGCGACCCGCGCCGGCCGCCGCGTACCCCTGCCTGAAGGAGCGCCATGACCAAGCACGCGTACGGACCCGGCCCGATCAAGGGCTACGACGTCGGCCCCCTCTCCATGGAGGCCGCGTTCACCTCGGACTTCCCGCTCGCGGACGGCGTCGGGCTGCAGGAGATCGTCGACAAGCAGGAGGTGGAGCGGCGCGTGATGGACGCGCGTCCCGGCATGTACGCGAAGTACATGCCGAGCCGGTTCGACCCGCTGGGCGGGCGCCACCACACCGGTGGCCGCTACCTCTTCGAGACGTGGGCCGACGTGCTCGACTACGAGCGGTTCACCAGCCAGGAGCTGGAGTTCGAGCCGGGCGTGAAGTTCTGGAGCCGTCCGTTCTTCCTGGACGTGGAGCGGTACGTGTGGCGGGTCGCGGGCGCCCACAACTTCGCGCCGCTCGACACGCACCACGTCAGCCGCTTCGAGCGGCTGCGGTACGAGGGTGACGCCGAGGCCGCGCTCGACCGCGCCTGGGCGCGCGTGCGGGACGAGGCCGAGAGCCGGGGCCTGGGCGGCGCCTGGCTCCTGCACCAGCCCGAGCACCGCCTGATCGGCCTGCACACGATCGCCGCCGCGGCCGACGAGCTGGCCGGCCCCTCCTGGCTCGGCCCACTGCTGCCCGCCGCGCTGCGCGCGGAGCCCGTCTTCGACCGGGTCAGCGCGCTGCTCTCGCTGTGGCTGCCGAAGTCCCGCCACGCGGGCGGCGCGCCCTCGGCGTACCCGATGTCGCCGCCGCTGCCGCTGCCCACGGTCGCTCCGCAGGAGGTGTAGGCCCGCGCGGTCAGCGCTCGACCTGCCCCGGACGGGGGGCGCGCCCCGCACGCGCACGTGCTCGGCGCGCGCCCCCCTCGCGGGTCCTACATCCACACCCCGGTGAGGAAGGAGTAGGCGTCGGTCAGCTTGGCCGGGCCCTGGACGAGTTTGCCCTCGCTCACGATGACGAACTCCTCGCCCTTGACGAGGAAGAAGTGCATCTCGTCGTCGACGGAGACGGCGGTGGCCGTGTCGAGGTCCGTCCGGAAGGCGTCCGGCGCGTGCGGCAGGCGGAGTTCACCGGTGGGGCGCAGGGAGCCGTCGGTGACGACGATCGCCTCGCCGGTGAAGAACGCCACCGTCTCGCCCTTGGCGTCGGCCACGGTGGCCGCCTTCACCGGCAGCCGCTCGCGCAGCTCCCGCGGCAGGATCCGGGGCGTGTCGCTCGCCGACCGCTCGGAGAACTCCAGGAGTTCGTCGCGGATGAGGGCGGCGTGGGTGTGGCCGCTGCCCCGGCGCGCGGTCAGGACGTCCTCGTAGTCGGTGCGGAAGCCCCGGGGCGGCCGGGTGAACTGCTCGCTGATCTTCTTCGGGCCCGCCTCGATGCCGTGGCGCTGGGAGAAGCGGATGAACTCGTCCCCGCGGAAGCCGTCGAACCGCAGATAGGGGGCCTTGGGGTCGGTCACCACCTTCGCCATCGTCTCGAAGACGCCGCCGCCCGCGTCCAGGACGCCCTTGGCGAGGCCCGTGAGACCGCTGAGGGTGGCGGCGATGGCGCCGCCGTGGCCGGAGACGACCGACGCGGTCAGCGCGTCGAAGCCCTTCGGCTCGCCGCGCGCGGGCAGCCGCTCCAGGCGCCACGCCTGGGTGCCGCGGTCCTCGCTGGGCCGCGGCTCCGCCTGCTCCAGGACCGCGTTCGCCTCGCGGCGCTCGGCCTTCACGGCGAGCGCCTTGTCGCTGTAGCCGTTCGTCAGCGTGTACACGTCCTCGCTGACCTGCTGCGGGCGCCACAGCTGCGAGGCCAGCAGGTCGTCGCGCGTCTCCGCCGCGCACTGCTGGACCGCCGCGCCCGCGCGGCCGCGGCCCGCCATGACGTCCATCAAGTACGTGCTGTGCACGTTGCGCAGCGTCCACGCGCCCTCGCGCGCGCTGTGCGGCCGCACGTGCCACAGCTGGCCGTGCCGTGCGGCGCCGTCGCCGTGCAGCTCCTCCAGTACGACCTTGGCGCTCTGCTTCGCCCCGGCCCCGGGCTGCACGGTCGCGTACAACCCGCTCGCCTCGTTCTTGATGAGGTAGATGCCCTCGGATAACGCTGCCACGTCGGCCTCCTGGTGCGTCGGGCTGAAACGTCGGGGAGGGTGCGCGGGTCAGCCTAGAAGCGCGGGCCGTGATCCCGATACGGCATGGTTTCGGACGTTATTGACCCCGCAACCAGAGGGGGTGCGCCCGGAGAGGGCCCGGTGTCAGCGGTCCAAGTACGCCAGGACGGCCAGGACCCGGCGGTTGGCCGTTTCCGACGGGGGGAGGTCCAGCTTGGTGAAGATGTTGCCGATGTGCTTGGCGACGGCCTTCTCCGTGATGAAGAGGGCCTCCGCCGAGCCCGCGTTGGAGAGGCCCTGGGCCAGGCACTGAAGGACCTCGCGCTCGCGGGGGGTGAGGGCGGCGAAGGGCTCGTCGCGGGACCTGCCCGTGACGAGCTTGGCGACGACCTCGGGGTCCATGGCCGTGCCGCCGTCCGCGACGCGCTCGATCGTCGCGATGAACTCGGCGCCGTTGGAGACCCGTTCCTTCAGGACGTAGCCGACGGCTTCCGAGCCCGTCGTCAGCAACTCGTGGGCGTACAGGGGCTCCACGTACTGGGACAGGAGCAGCACCGGCAGGCCCGGGACCTCGGTGCGGGCGGCGACCGCGGCCCGCAGGCCCTCGTCGGAGAACGTGGGCGGCAGGCGGACGTCCACCACCGCCACGTCGGGCCGCAGGCCGGTGAGCGCGCCGAGCAGGTCGGGGCCGTTGTCGACGGCGGCGACGACCTCGTGGCCGAAGGCGCCGAGGAGGCGGGTGACGCCGTCCCTCAGCAGGAAGTGGTCTTCGGCGAGGACAACGCGCACGGGACCTCCAGGGTCATCAGGGTGGGGCCGCCGACGGGGCTGCTGACGGCGAGGACGCCGTCGAAGTGGGCGAGGCGGCGCTCGATGCCGCGCAGCCCGGTGCCGCGGGCGGCATCCGCGCCGCCGTGGCCGTCGTCGGTGACGGTGACCCGCAGGGAGCCGTCCTCGTGCCGCAGGTCGATCCAGCCGCGCCCGGCCCCGGAGTGCTTGGCGGCGTTGGCGAGCAGCTCGGAGACGGCGAAGTAGACGGCCGACTCGACCGGGGGTTCGGGGCGGGCCTCCAGGTCGGCCACCACCTCGGTCCGCAGCGGGCTGATCATCGCCAGGGAGCGTACGGCATCGGCCAGGCCGCGGTCGGCGAGCACCGGCGGATGGATGCCCTTGACCAGGTCGCGCAGCTCCTTGAGGGCGGCCGTCGAGGACTGCCGCGCCTCCACGAGCAGGTCGCGCACGGCGTCGGGGTCGGACTCCAGGAGGTGCTCGGCGGCGTCGAGGGTCATGCCCATCGCGACCAGGCGGGCCTGCGCGCCGTCGTGGAGGTCGCGCTCGATGCGGCGGATCTCGGCGAACCGGGTGTCGGTGGCGTCGGAGCGGGTCGTCCGCAGGTGCTCGACGCGGGCCGCGAGCAGTGCGGCCTCGTCCGGCGCGAGCATCACGCGCAGATAGCGGGCGTGCCGCCGCACGACGTACGGGCCCGCCCAGAACAGGGCCAGGGGGAAGGCGAGCGCGGCGAGCACGCCCGCGAGGCCCGCCGACGCCGTGTCGTAGACGGGGATGAAGAGGTACCAGAGGCTGCCCCAGTCGTCCGAGAGCCGCGGTCCGAACACGGCGGTGGACAGGCCCCACACCCCGCTGAGCAGGAACAGCGTCGGCACGAAGGCCAGCATCCCGCCGACGTACGGGTCGACGGCGACCCAGCGCCAGTCCCTGCGGACCTGGCTGTCCCGGTCCAGCAGCTGGGCGCGCAGGTCACCGGCGGTCTCGGCCGGCGGGTAGGCGACGGGGACGTCGACGCCCGACCACTCCAGGGCCAGCGCGCGCTGCCGGTCGGCGAGCGCGCGGGTGGCGCGCACCGCGCCGGGGAGCAGCCGCGGACCGAGCCGGGTGGTGAGCGCGGCGTACACGACGCCGAGCCACGGCGACAGGCAGAAGGCGCGCAGCGACAGGCGCCAGAGGGTGAGGGAGCGGCGGAAGCCGGTGGGGCCTATGCGGGTCATGGCGGTCATTATCGAAGGCGGGGCGGCCCGGAGTCGGTGGTAAAAACTCCCCTCTTCGGGGCGCGGGCCGGCCCGTCGGGTCGTACGCCACGGGCCGTACGCCTCGGTCAGCGCAGGAGCAGCGCGCGGATCGCCTCCGTGACCGTGGCCGGGGACTCCTCCGCCATGAAGTGGCCGCAGGGCACCGTCCGGTGGACGAGGTCCGGCGCCCACGCGCGCCACAGGCCCACCGCGTCGAAGCCGAGGGCCGTGCCCCAGTCCTGCTGGAGGACCGTCACCGGCATCCGCAGCCGCCGCCCGGCGGCGCGGTCGGCCGCGTCGTGCTCCACGTCCGCGAAGGACGACGCCCGGAAGTCGGCCACGATGGAGGGGACGGCCTCCCGGCACGCCGTCAGGTACGCGGCCCGTACGTCGGCCGGGATCGCGCCCGGGTCCTTGGCCCACAGGTCCAGGAAGTGCCCGAAGAACCCGTCCGGGTCCGCCGCGATCATCCGCTCCGGCAGGCCGGGCGGCTGCGCCATCAAGTACAGGTGGAAGCCGACGGCCGCGCCCGTGCCGCGCAGCACGTCCCACATGTCGAGCGTCGGGAGGACGTCGAGGGACGCGAGGTGCGTGACCGCGTCGGGGTGGTCGAGCCCCGCCCGGATCGCCACGAGGGCGCCCCGGTCGTGGCCCGCGAGCGCGAACCGCTCGTGCCCGAGCGCGCGGGCCAGGGCCACGACGTCCGCCGCCATGGTCCGCTTCGCGTACGTCTGTCCGTCGGCGGCCTCGGCCGGTTTGTCGCTGGCGCCGTAGCCGCGCAGGTCCGGGACGATGACGGTGTGGTCGGCCGCGAGGGCGGCAGCCACGTGCCGCCACATGAGGCCGGTCTGCGGGAAGCCGTGCAGGAGGACGACGGGCGTACCGGACGGGTCGCCGCCGACGGCCGCGCTCAGCCGGACGCCGTCGGCGACGGGGACGCGGTGGTGGGTGAAGCCTTCGATGCGGGGTGCGGCGGGCGCGCCGCCGTGGGTGCTGGGGTTCATGCGGCCAGCGTGCGGGGCGCGAATCAGCGGTGGATCAGCGTGCGCTGAGCGGCCGGGTCCCTACGGGTACGTTGAAGGGGTGCCGGAGGAGGAAGGGGCGACGTCAGGGGCGGGATCCGTGCCGGTGGCGTTCCGGGTGCTCGGGCCGCTCGGCGCCCGCGACGGGCAGGGGCGCGACCTCGACCTGAAGGGTCCGCGGCACCGCGCGGTGCTGGCCCGGCTGATCGTCGCCCGGCGCCGGACGGTGCCCGTGAGCTGGCTGGTCGACGACCTGTGGGACGAGCCGCCGCCGACCGCCGTCGGCACCATCCGCACGTTCGTGGGGGCCCTGCGCAAGGCCCTCGAACCCGGCCGGGCCCGGCGGGCGCCCGCCCGTCTCCTGGTGACGGCGGGGCCCGGCTACGCGCTCCTCGCCGCGCCGGACGCGGTGGACGCCTGGCGGTTCGAGAGGGCCGTGCGGGAGGCGGGCCTGCTCCTCGACGGCGGCGGCCCGGTGACCGGGGCCGCGCTCGCCGCCCTGGACGAGGCGCTCGGCCTGTGGCGGGGCCCGGCCTACGCCGAGTGGGCCGACACCGACTGGGCCCGCGCGGAGGTGGCACGCCTGGACGGCCTGCGGCTGCTGGCCGTGGAGCGCCGCGCCCGCCTCGCCCTGGCCCTCGGCCGGGCCGCGGAGGCGGCCCTCGATCTGGAGTCCCACACCGCGGCCCACCCCTGGCGCGAGGAGGCGTGGGGCCTCCTCGCCCTGGCCCTGTACCGGGCGGGCCGCCAGGGCGACGCCCTCGCCGCGCTGCGCCGGGCACGCGAGACGCTGGCGGGCGACCTCGGCGTGGACCCGGGCGAGGGGCTGCGCCGCCTGGAGACGGAGATCCTGACTCAGAGGGTGCCTGCGGCGGCTTCCGCCGCACGGGACGTGGCGGCTTCCGCTGGGCGGGACTCGGTCGCCTCCGGCGTGGGGGACGCGGCTGTCCCTGCCGTGGGGGAAGCGACCGCCTCCGGCGTGGGGGGCGCGGCTGTTCCCGTCGTAGGGGACAAGGCCGCTCCCGCCGTGCGGGACACGGTCGCCCCCGTCGTGCGGCGTGATGCGGCGGCCTCCGCTGTGCGGGACGTGACGGCCTCCGCCCCGCGGGACACGGCGGCCCCCGTCGTACGAGACGCGGCTGTTCCCGTCGTGGGGGACGCGGCCGTCCCCGCCCCTCAAGCCGCAACCGCCCCCTCCGCGCGGAACGCCGTCGTTCTGTTCGGGCGGGGTGTCGAGGTCGGTGCTCTCGAAGGGGCCGCGCATGCCGCTGTGCGGGAGGGCCGGTTCACCCTCGCTCTGCTCTCCGGGGAGGCGGGCGCGGGCAAGACCGCGCTGGCCCGTGAGCTCGCGGGGCGCCTCGGCGCGGTGGGCTGGACGACTGCCTGGGGCCGGGCGCCGGACGGCGGGGCCGTCCCTGCCGGGTGGCCCTGGGTGGAGGCCCTGGGGGAACTCGGCCTGCCCGTAGGGGAGTTGAGCGCCGGTCCGGGTGACCCCGCCGCGCTGCGGCTGCGGCGGCGCCGGTGGGTGGGCGAGCGCCTCGCCTCGCTCGCCGCGCGCGACCGGCGCCCCCTGCTGCTCGTACTCGACGATCTGCACTGGGCCGACGAGGAGTCCCTGGACCTGCTCGCCGGGCTCGCGGCGGTGCCGCCCGCGGCGCCCGTGCTCGTCGTGGGCACGTACCGCGACACCGAAGTCCCGCCCGGCCTCGCCGCGTTCCTGGGGCGGGCGGCGCGGGCCGAGCCGGTGCGGGTGCGCGTGGCCGGGCTCGCCGAAGGCCCCGTACGGGACCTGGTGGCGGCCGTCTCCGGGCGGGACGTCGACGCCGCGACCGCCCGCGCCGTGCGCCGCCGCAGCGGCGGCAACCCCTTCTTCGTGCGCGAACTCGCCCGTCTGTACGCCGCGGAAGGCGCCGCGGCCCTGTCCCGCGTCCCCGTCGGCGTGCGGGACCTCGTCCGCGCCCGCCTCGGCGCCCTCGGGCATGAGGCGCGCACGGTGCTGCGGCTCGCCGCCGTCGTCGGGGCGGAGGCGGACCTGGACGTGCTGTGCGCGCTCGCCGGGGACGAGGAGGCCGTCCTGGACGCGGTGGAGGCGGCGACCGCGGCCGGGTTCCTCGTGCCGCCCGCGGCGGAGGGGCCCGCCGCCGAACAGGTGCGGTTCGCGCACGCGCTGGTCCACGAGACGGTGTACGACGACCTGTCGCGGCCGCGCCGCGCCCGCCTGCACACGGCGGTCGCCGAGACCCTGGAGCGGCTGCGCCCCCAGGACGCAGTCGTCGACGCCCTCGCCCACCACTACGTCAGCGCGGCCACGCGCGCGACGGCTGCCCGCGCCGTCACCCACGCGAGCCGCGCCGCGCGCCGGGCCGAGGCCTCGGGGGCGCCGCACCGGGCCCGGCGGCTGTGGGGCGCGGCCCTCGACGCGTACGACCGCGACGCGGCGGACCGGGACCCCGCCGAACGCCTCACCCTGCTCATGGGCCTCGGCCGCGCCCTCGCCGTCACCGGCGGTCTCGCCGAGGCCCGGCGGTACCGGGCCGAGGCGCTCGCCGTCGCCGAGGCCGCGGGCGACCCGGACCTCACCGCCCGTGTCGTCGGCGCCTTCGACGTGCCCGGCATCTGGGCCCGCAACGACGACGAGGAGCTGTCCCGGCGCGTCGTGGCCGCGGCCCGGCGGGCCCTCGGCGCGCTGCCCGACGACGGGACGCGGGAGCGCCGGGCCACCCGCTGCCGCCTCCTGAGCAGCGTCGCCATGGAGACGCGCGGGGACACCACGGGCGCGGGCGCCGAGGCGGCCCGGCAGGCGGAGGCGCTCGCGCGGGGCCTGGCCGCCGGGGGCGAACACCCGGACCAGGACGCCGCGTTGCTCGCGTACGCCCTCAACGGCCGCTTCCTGCACACCTTCCACCGCCCCGGGCTCGCCCCCGAGCGGGCCCGCGTCGGCGCGGAGCTGGTCGTGCTCTCCGCCCGCCACGGGCTCGTCGGCTTCGAGGTCCTCGGCCACCTCACGCTGATCCAGGCCCACGCCGCCCGCGCCGACTTCGCCCGCGCCGACGCCGCCGCGGCCGCCGCGGACCGGCTGGCCGAGCGGTACGGGCTGCCGCTCGTGGGCGTGTTCACGTCCTGGTACGCCGCCCTGCGCACCGCCGTCGCCGGGCGCGCGGAGGAGGCGGAGGCCGCGTACCGGAGCGCCGCCGGGCGGCTGCGCGGCAGCGGGATGAGCGGGATGTCCGAGGAGGGGCTGCTGCGCCTCGCCCTGGCGTGCCTGGGTGCGGCGGCCGACGCCGACGTGCCCGACGCGGGGCAGCTCCTCGACCTGCGGCTGTGCCTGCGCGCCCGCGCCGCCGCGCGCTCCGGGGACAGGGCGGCCGCGGCGGACGCGTACCGCCGGTTGCTGCCCGCCGAGGACGAGCTGGCGGGCGCGGGCAGCGGCCTCGTCGCGCTCGGGCCCGTCGCCCAGGAGCTCGGGGACCTGGCCGTGGCCCTGGGCCGTCCCGCAGCCGCCCACTACCGCGCCGCCCTCGCCGTCGCCGAACGCGCCGGGGCCCCGCACTGGACGGCCGCCGCGCGGGCCGCGCTCGCGGCGATGCGAGGATGCGGCGATGAACTCTGAGCCGGTGGTGGCGAATTCAGCGGGTACGACGGCGAATTCCGTGCCCGCGGCGACGGACTCCGCCGCGCCGCACGTGACGTCCGCGCCGCCCGTGACGTCCGCGCCGTCCGTGACGTACGTACGCTTCGAATCGCCGCAGCGCCACGAACGCGGCCACTTCCCCGGTGTGTTCGCCCTCGCCAACGGGCTCGCCAGGGCCGGGCGGCTGACCGCGGCGCAGCAGCGCTTCTGGCGGGCGGGCAACGACTGGTTCGACGCCGCGTACCCGACGCCCGACGCGGCCTTCTACGACCCGGAGCGGTACCCCGGCGCCGTCTCCTGGTTCAAGAGCACCGCCACCCACCTCATCGAGCGGGTCCCCGGCCATCTGGAGCTCCTCGCCGCGCACGGCGTGCCATGCCGGGAGGTGCGGTCCGCCGATCCCGGGCGGGTGATCTACGAGGACGAGGTCCAGGTCGTCGTCGTACCGCACGGCTGAGAGGTGCGGGCCGGGCAGCCGCCGGTTATGAGGATCCTGTCAGGGCGCCGACGCGCCGACCGGGATCGGACGGCCGCCGCCTATGCTCGGCGCATGTGCGCATTTGTCCTGGTCGCGGAGGACGACGAGAAGCAGGCCGACCTCATCCGCCGCTATCTGGAGCGCGAGGGGCACACCGTCGGCGTCGCCCACGACGGGCGCACCGCGCTGGAGCGGGTCCGCCTTCACGACCCCGACCTGCTGATCCTCGACGTGATGATGCCGGAGATCGACGGGCTCGGCGTGACCCGCGTGCTGCGGTCGGACCCGGCGCCCGGGGCACCGGGGACCGGGCGCGGCACCGGCACGCTGCCCATCCTCATGCTCACCGCCCGTTCCACCGAGGACGACCTGCTGCTCGGCCTCGATCTCGGCGCCGACGACTACCTCACCAAGCCGTACAGCCCCCGCGAGCTGATGGCCCGCGTCCGCACGCTGCTGCGCCGGGCCAGCGGGGCCGCGCACCGGCCGCCGCCCGAGGGGGACGCGCAGGTGCTGCGCGCGGGTGGCCTCGTCGTGGACGCGCTGCGGCACGAGGTGACCGTGGACGGGCAGCGGGTGGAGTGCACCCCGGGCGAGTTCGAGCTGCTCGCGGCGATGGCGGCGGAGCCGGAGCGGGTGTTCACGCGCCCGCAGCTGCTCGACCGGATCCACGGCTCGTCGGGGTACATATCGGTCCGCACCGTGGACGTGCACGTCCTGAACCTGCGCAAGAAGATCGAGGAGAATCCGCGCACGCCGCAGCGGCTCGTCACGGTCTTCGGGGTGGGCTACAAGCTGGTCGCGTACCAGGGTCCGGGCGCGGCGCCCTCCGCCCTGCCGGCGGCCCGGAGGCGGGGCCCGGCCGCGGGGGAGACGGCGGGCCGTCGTGGGGCGTAAGGCGGGGCGGCGAGGCGACGGTCCGCGAGGCGGCGGTCCGCACGGCGGCGGTTCGCCCGGCGACGGCCCGCCCGGCGGCGCCCCGGTCCGCAGCCGCATCCCCGTGCGCAAGAGCCTCCTCACCCGGCTGCTCGCGGTGTCCGTCCTCGTGTCCGTGCTGTCCATCGCCGCCACCGCCTGGCTCGCCGCGCAGACCACGTCCGGGGCCATCCGGCAGGAGCAGGGGCAGGTGCTCGCCGACGACGCGCGGATCTACGACCGCCTCCTCGGCCTCGCCGCGGGCGCCCCCAACTGGCGCGGCGCCGACCGCACGGTGCGCGAGCTCTCCGCGGAGACCGGGCGGCGCATCGCCCTGACCACCCAGGACCGCAAGGTCATCGCCGACTCGGCGGCGGGCGAGCACGGCGCGGTGCCCGGCTCCCGGCTGCCCGCGCGGGCGTCGGCGGTGGTCGACCCGCTGGCCGTGGACTCGACGCTCGCCGCGGGGCGCGACGACGACACGGCGGTCGGCGTCGGCGCCGGTACGCGCCTTGGCACCGGCGCGGCCGGCGGCAGCGGTACCGGCACCGGCACCGGTGCCGTGGACCGCATCGATCCGCGTGCCGTGGGGCCGTTCCGGCTGCCCCCCGAGGAGCGGGCGCGACTGCGGGCGATGGCGGAGAAGCTCGTCGGCTGCGCCCAGGACACCGGCGTGTCGGCCAAGAGCGTGGAGGGGCCGAGCGGACGCACGTACTTGGAGACGGTGGGTGACAGCGACGAGGTCGTCGACTACCGGTGCGGGGCCATCGCCCTGAACGAGCCGACGAAGACCGAGCGCAAGGCGCTCGACAAGATCAGCGAGCTGGCCGACGCGTGCATGCGCCGCAAGGGCACCAAGCCCGTGAAGCTGGGCCTGACCATGTCGCGCGGCGGTGCCCCGTGGCTGTACGCGGTCGCCGGGCCGCCGCCGAGCAAGAAGCCCTCCGAGGAGGCCGCGTCCGGCGGCGTGGTGCCGTCCCCTGCGCCGTCCGTCACGGGCTCCGCCGCGGCCGCCGACCCCGTCGCGGCGCTCGCCGCCAACTGCGTGGACAGCGCGCGCCGCGAGCAGCTCGGCCCGTACGTCTCCTCGCCCGCGCTGCTGTTCATCACGAGCCCGGACGGCAGCCGCCCCTCCGAGAGCGGCTTCCGGCTCTCCGGCGCCAACACCGCGAAGCTCGTCGGGCTCGCCGCGGCCGTGCTCGCCCTGACCGTCGCCGTCACGGCCTTCGCCGCGACCCGCCTCACGCGGCCGCTGCGGGCGCTCACCACGGCCACGCAGCGCATGAAGACCGGTGAGGCCACCGAGCCGGTGCCCGCGCGCTCGGCGGGCGAGATCAGCCAGCTCGCGGCCGCCTTCAACGACATGGCGGCGCACCGCAAGGCACTGGAGGAGCAGCGCAAGGCCATGGTCAGCGACGTCGCGCACGAGCTGCGTACGCCGCTGTCGAACATCCGGGGGTGGCTGGAGGCCGCCGAGGACGGCGTCGTCGCCACCGATCCCGAGCTCGTCACCTCGCTCCTGGAGGAGGCGCTGCTCCTCCAGCACATCGTGAACGACCTCCAGGACCTCGCCGCCGCCGACGCCGGGACGCTGCGGCTGCACCGGGAGCCCGCGTGCGCCGCCGACCTCGCCGAGCAGGTCGTGGCCGCGCACCAGGCGCGGGCGGACGCGGCGGGCGTACGGCTCCGCGCCCGCGCGGAGGGCGAGCCGTGGCTGACCGCCGACCCGCTGCGGCTGCGGCAGGCCATCGGGAACCTCGTCTCCAACGCGGTACGGCACACGCCCGCCGGGGGCAGCGTCACGGTCACCTCCCGTGTCGACTCGGGGCGGGTGGCCATCGAGGTCGCCGACACGGGGACCGGGATCGCCGCGGCGGACCTTCCGCACGTGTTCGACCGGTTCTGGCGTGCGGACAAGTCGCGTACGCGGGCCACGGGCGGGAGCGGGCTCGGGCTCGCGATCGTGCGCAACCTCGTGCAGGCACACGGCGGCACGGTCACCGCCGAAAGCGCCCCGGGCCGGGGCACCACCTTCACCCTCCACCTCCCCATCACGTGACGTGCCGTTTTCAGCCCGTCCGGCGTTCGAGGACAAGCGCGTCAGCGCGGTGTTCGAAGGGGCCCACACTCCGGAGGGGAGGGGCGGGGGCGCGGCCCCCGGCGTGGAGAGGCCAGGGGCGGCCTTGGTTTGGGCGGACCCGGCCGCGGCGGCGACACTCCCCCGAGCCACGCGCCAAGCGCATGCACCGGCGGGGCCAGGTCCGATGCAGGGATCAGATCAGGCCGCGCCAACAGATGGCTAACATGGCCCCAACGGCCCCCGTTTTGGCGTGGCCGCGACAGCCAACGGGGGCTGCGGGCACTGGGGGAGTAGGGCACGCATGGCAGGCGAGCTGCGGTTCGGGCTCCTCGGCGTGCCCGCCCTGTACGACGCCGACGGCGAGCCCCGCCCGCTCCGCAGCCCCAAGGCCCGCGCCCTGCTGACCGCGCTGCTCCTGGAACCCGGCCGCGTGGTCTCCGCCGACGCGCTCAAGGAGGCGCTGTGGGGCGCGCGGCCGCCCGCCTCCGCCCGCGCCTCGCTCCAGAACCACGTCACCCGCCTGCGCCGCCTCCTCGACGACCCCGCCCGGCTGCACGCCGTACCGCCGGGCTACCGGCTGCGCGTGGCCGACGGCGAACTCGACGTCCGCGTCTTCGAGCGGCACGCCGCCGGGGCCCGCGCCGCCCACGCCGCCCGCGACTGGGACGCCGCCGAACGCTCCGCCGTCGCCGCCCTCCGCCTGTGGCGCGGCAGCCCGCTCTCCGGCCTGGCCACCACCACCGCCGGTGACGCCCTGGTCCAGCGCCTGGAGGAGGCCCGGCTGCTCGTCCTCCAGTGGCGCTACGACGCGGCCCTGGAGCGCGCCCCCGGACAGGGGCCCGAACTCTCCGCCCTCGTACCGGAGTTGACCTCGCTCGTCACCGAGCATCCGCTCCGCGAGTCGTTCCACCGCCAGCTGATGCTCCTCCTGCACCGCACCGGCCGTCAGGCGGAGGCCCTGGCCGTGCACCGCGAACTCCGCCGCAGGCTCGTCGAGGAGCTCGGCGTCGAGCCGGGCGACGGCGTGCGCGCGGCCCACCGGGAGATCCTCAACGGCCCCGGGCCCCGCGCCGCCGACGCCGTCCGGGCGAGCCGCGTCGTCCTCGCCGGCGGCCGCCCCACCACCTCGCCACCGGGCCGCGCGCCCCGGCCCGCCCAGCTCCCGCCCGCGCCCTCACACTTCACGGGCCGCGAGGAAGTGGCCCGTGAGCTGCGCGAACGGCTCACGGCAGGGAGCGAAGGCGCACCGCCCGTGGTCGTCATCTCGGGCATGGCGGGCGTGGGCAAGAGCGCGCTCGCGCTGCACGTCGCGCACGGCCTCAGGGAGCGCTTCCCCGACGGCCAGCTCTACGTCAACCTGCACGGCGCGACTCCTGGCGTCGCCCCGCTCACGCCGGGGCAGGCCCTCGCCGCGCTCCTGCGCGACCTCGGCGCCGAGGCCCGGCACGCGCCCCAAGACCCGGACGCGGCAGCCGCGTTGCTGAGGTCGCTGCTCGCCCCCACCCGCACGCTGCTCGTCCTCGACGGGGCCGCGAGCGCCGCGCAGGTGCGGCCGCTGCTGCCCGGCGGGCCCGGCTGCGGCACGCTCGTGACCAGCCGGTCCCCGCTCGCCGCGCTCGACGGCGCCGCCCGCTTCCCGCTGCCGCCGCTGTCCGCCGACGCCAGTACGGCGCTCCTGCGCGCCGCCTCGGGCCGTGACGACCTCGGCGCGGGGCACGCCCTGGTGCGGCTCACGGGCCGCCTCCCGCTCGCGCTGCGCATCGTCGCGGCCCGGCTCGCCGCCCGCCGCGCGCTCACCCCGGACGCCCTCGCGGGCCTCCTCACGGACTGCGAGGGCCGCCTGCGGCACCTGGAGTACGACGACTTGAGCGTGCGGCGCTCCCTCGACGTCGCCCTGGAGGCGCTGCGCACGTCGGAGCGCGAGAGCGACCGGGACGCCGCCCGCGCCCTCGGCGTCATCGGCGCGCTCGACCTGCCCGCGTACGGCGCGCCGCTGCTCGCCCGGCTGCTGCCCGCGCCGCGCTGCCGCGCCCAGGCCGCCCTGGACCGCCTAGTCGACGTCGCCCTCCTCGAAGAGACGGCGTACGGCCGCTACGCCCCGCACGACCTCGTACGGGACTTCGCCCGCGCCCACCGGAAACCCGTCGGGGAGGACGCCGTGACCGTCGGCGAGACGGCGCTGCGCTGGTACGGCGACACGGCCCGCGCCGCGCTCCTCGCGATCACCCCGGAGGGCCAGGACCGCACCGACCGCCTGACCGTGCCTGCGCCTGGCGTGCCTGCGTCTGCCGTGCCTGCGTCTGGCGTGCCTGCGCCTGGCGGGCCTGCCCCCGCCGTGCCCGCGTCTGGTGTCCCTGCGCCCGCGGTTCCTGCGTCCGCCGTGCCTGCACCTGGCGGGCCTGCGTCTGCCGTGCCCGCGTCTGCCGTGCCCGCGCCTGGCGTGCCTGCGCCTGGCGTGCCTGCGTCCGGCGTGAGTGCGCCTGGTGTCGCTGCGTCCGGCGTGCCCGCGTCTGGTGTTCCCGCGCCTGGCGTGCCCGCGCCCGCCGTGCCCGCGCCCACCGTCCCTGCGTCCGGTGTGCCCGCGCTTGGTGTTCCCGAGCCCGCGGTTCCTGCGTCCCCCGTGCCCGCGCCTGGTGTCCCTGCGCCCGCGGTTCCTGCGTCCGACGTTCCTGCGCCTGGCGGGCCTGCGTCCGGTGTCCCCGGGCCTGGCGTGCCCGCGCCCGCGGTTCCTGCGTCCGGCGTTTCCGGGACCGGCGTTTCCGGGACCGGCGTTTCCGGGACCGGCGTTTCCGGGACCGGCGTCCCCGCGTCCGACGGCCCCTCGGGCAACGGCCCCTCCGGCGACGGGCTCGAAGGGGCCGGTCCCTTCGGGTCGCTCGATGCCGCGTTCGCCTGGGCCGACGAGGAGCTGGACACCGTCGTCGCGCTTGCCGAGCGGTACCCCGGTGACGCCTCCGGGCTCGTCCCCGCCCTGGTCCGCTACCTCTTCCCCTATCTGCAACGCCGTGGCCGCCTCACCGAGTTGGGCACGCTCGCCGCGCTCGCCGTGGACACCGCGCGGCTGCACGGCGACCCGGCCGTGACGGCCCAGGCGCTCACCGACCTCGCGGGCCACCGCTTCCTGACGGGCCGCGCGGGCGAGGCCCTGACCCTGAACGACGAGGCGCTCGCCCTGTGGCACTCCATCGGCCACGTCTCCTGCGTACGCCGCGGCCTGAACCACCGGGGCCTGCTGCTCGACGGCCTCGGCCGCCGCGCGGAGGCCGTGGACGCCCTGACCCGGGCCCTGGAACTCGCCCGCTCCCTGGACGACCCGCTCAGCGAGGCCATCACCTTCAGCCACCTCGGCAACCTCTACGAGCACAGCGACGCCCGCCTCGCCATCGTCCACCACGAGCGCAGCCTCGCCATCGGCGAGCGCATCGGCCACGCCGTCGTCCGCCAGTCCGCGCACTGCAACATCGGCTACGCCCGGCTCACCCTCGGCGAACCGGCCGCCGCCCTCGGCCACTTCGAGGTCAGCCTGCGCGTCCACGGCGAGTACGAGGACTGGCACGGCGAGTCCCACACCCGCCTCGGCCTGGTCCGCGCCCTGCGGGCCCTCGGCCGCACCGCCGAGGCGGACCGCGCCTGCGCCCTCCTCCTGGAGCGCGCCGCGCACCGCGGCGACACCCACATGACCGGCCTGGCCCGCCACCAGCACGGCCTGCTCCTGCACGCCGAGGGCCGCACCCAAGAGGCCCACGATCAGTGGCGGTCGGCCCTCACCGCCCTGGAGTCCCTGGACGGGGTGAGCCCGAAAGTGGTGACGGAACTGATCGCACTCACCGGTGGGGAATCGAGCCCGTCCGGCGTCTGAGGACGAGCGCGCAGCGCGAAGAAGGCCAGGTCCGAGGCGCGCCGCACACCTCACTTGGCATCGGCATAGCACCGTACGACCCGAGTGGTGAACGGAAAGCGCACCGGGGTCTCGCCGAAGGCGATCCGCCCCGCCAGGTCCCCGGCCTCGCGCACCGCCGCCGCGACCTCCTGTGCCTCCTCGGCCGGGCAGTGCACGATCACCTCGTCGTGCTGGAAGAAGACCAGTTCGGCGCGGAGGTGGGCGGTCGCCCGCCGCAGCGCGGCCAGCATGAGCAGGGCCCACTCGGCGGCGCTGCCCTGCACCACGAAGTTCCGGGTGAAGCGCCCGCGCGCGCGGGCGTTGGTCGAGGCGTACCCGGGGGTGAACGCGTCCTCGCGCGGGGCGTCCTCGGGCTCGGCGGCGTCCTCCTGCGGCAGGCCCGCCTCGCCGAGGGCGTCCTCGCCGGAGCCCGCGGCGGGCGGGCTGGTCCGGCCGAGCCAGGTCCGCACGAGCCGGCCCTCCTCGCCCGCGCGCGCCGCGTCGTCGACGTACGCGACGGCCTGCGGGAAGCGGCGGCGCAGCGCCGCCAGGTTCTTCAGGCCGTCGCCGGAGGTCTGGCCGTAGACCGCGCCGAGCAGCGCCAGTTTGGCGTGCTCGCGGTCGCCGGAGAACGCGCGGTCCGACAGGCGCGTGTACAGGTCCTCGGGGCTGCCCGCGACGTCCATCAGGCCCCGGTCGCGCGAGATGGCGGCCAGGACGCGCGGCTCCATCTGGTCCGCGTCGGCGACGACGAGCCGCCAGCCCGGGTCGGCGACCACCGCGCGGCGGATCACCTTGGGGATCTGCAGGGCGCCGCCGCCGTTGGTGGTCCAGCGGCCGGTGACGGTGCCGCCCGGGGTGTACTCGGGCCGGAAGCGGCCGTCGCGCACCCAGTCCTGGAGCCAGGACCAGCCGTGCGCGGTCCACACGCGGTACAGCGACTTGTACTCCAGGAGCGGGCGCACGGCGGGGTGGTCGATCTCCTCCAGCTCCCAGCGCCGGGTCGAGCGGACCCTGACGCCCGCCCGCGCGAACGCCTTGACCACGTCGGCGGGCAGATCCGGGCGCACCCGGTGCCCGAACGCCGCGGACACCTCGTCGGCCAGCTCGGCCAGGCGCCGGGGCTCGCCGGCGCCGCCGTACCGCTCGCCGAGCAGTTCGGTGAGGACGTCGCGGTGGACGTCCGCGCGCCACGGGAGTCCCGCCCCGTTCATCTCGGCGGCCACGAGCATGCCCGCCGACTCGGCGGCGGTGAGCAGCCGCATCCGCCCCGGGTGCGCGGTCGCCTCATGCCGCTCGAGCTGCTTCGCGTACACCTCCACGAGGGCGTCGAAGGGCAGTGGGGCCGCCGCGGTCGGCTCGAACAGCGAGTCCTGCGCGCCGGGCACCGCGGCACGGGGCGCGGGGTCCGGGGGCACGGGTCTTCGCCTGCCGCGCGCCCAGGCGGCCGCCGCCGAACGCGGCTCGCCGAGCCGTCCCTCGTACGCGAGCAGCAGGGCCTCGGCGGCCTCCACGTCATAGCACCGCTCGACGCGGACGCCCGCCGCGAGCAGCCGGGGATAGACGTCGGCGGTGGAGCGCCACACCCACCGGCCGACCCCGGCCCTGCGCCGCACCGCCTCGACGACGTCGGCCTCCCGCACGGCGGGCCCGACGAGCCGTCCGTCGTCGCCCACCGGCCCGACCAGGACACCCCCGTCCTCGTCCGCGCCGATCACCCACCGTTCCGCGTTCATGCCCCGACGATCGCACCGCCCACTGACAACGCCCCGCGGCCGCGGGCAGGACCCCGCATGGCCCACCCCGCATGCCGCCTCCATCCACCCCTGCCACGCTCGGTCCCATGCGCGTCGCCCTGGCTCAGACCGACTGCGCACTCGGCGAGGTGGACGAGAACCTGGAGGTCGCCCGCGAGTGCGTGGCCCAGGCGCGGGCCCAGTCCGCCGACCTGGTGGTGTTCCCCGAGCTGAGCCTGCACGGCTACCACCTGGGCGCCCTGAGGCGGGACACCTCGCTTGCGGCCGACGACCCGCGCCTGCTCGACCTGTCCCTGCTCGGCCCGGACGTCCTGATCGGCCTGCACGAGCACACCAGCCTGCGCGCGTACAACACGGCGGGGTACTACGCGGCGGGCGCCCTGCGGCACGCGCACCGCAAGCTGTACCTGCCGAACTACCTCGCCTGGGAGGAGCGCAAGCACGTCAGCCCCGGCCAGCACCTGCGCGCCTACGACCTGCCCGGCGAGCACGGCCGCGCGGCCACGCTGATCTGCAACGATGCCTGGCAGCCGGTGCTTCCGTGGCTCGCGGTGCAGGACGGCGCGGAGGTCATCGTCATCCCCACGAACAGCGCGGCGAGCCTCGACCCGGAGGCGATGGACACGGGCCTGTACTGGGACACCCTGCTGTCGTACACGGCCCGCATGCTCCAGTGCTGGGTGGTGTTCGTGAACCGCGTCGGGAACGAGAACGGGGCCACGTTCTGGGGCGGTTCGCGGGTCGTGGACCCGCGCGGCACGGTGGTGGCGCAGGCGCCCAAGTGGGAGGCGGGCCTGGTCACGGTCGACATCGACCTGCACGAGGCCCGCCGCCAGCGCCGCGCGGTCCCCCTCGTGGCGGAGGCCCGCCTCGGCCTGGTCGACCGAGAGGTCCGCCGCCTGATCGACGAAGGCGGCGACTCCTAGGCAGGGGGCCCCGCAGCTCATCGGCGCTCCGCGCCTCGTCCTCAAACGCCGGACGGGCTGAAACTCTCCGGCTCGGGCCGTGGGTATTCAGCCCGTCCGGCGTTTGAGGACGAGCGCGCCAGCGCGATGAACGGCGGGTCCGGGCAGCCCCGCCACCCCCGCCACGACGGCCACCGCCCCGCACACCCCCGCGCACACCCCCATGGCCCCCCACGGCACCACCACCTCCACCGGCACCGAGAGGCGCGCCAGGGCCAGCGCGAGCCCGCCGAGCCCGACCGCCGTCACCGCGAGCCCGAGCACCGCACCCACCGCCACCGCAAGCCCCGCCTCCCCGGCCGCGACAAGCCGCAGCTGCGCGCGGGTCGCCCCCGCCAGGCGCAGGGACCGCAGCTCCGGAGCCCGTACCGGCGCGGTCATCAGCAAGGTGGCGACCAGCGAGATCGCCGCGTACGCGAGGCAGAGCGCGAGCAGCACAAGCAGCCCGAGCCGGGTCTGCGGCCGCATGCCCGGGTACGCGGCGGCGAGCCAGTCCTCCACCGGCCGCACCTCGCCGCCGCTCGCGCGCAGCGCCCGCGCCACGGCGGCGCGGTCGGCCCCGGCACGGAGCCGCACGTCGAGCCGGTCCACCGGCGCGGCCGCCGCGTTCCGGGCGGTGACGTACGCGCCGTTGTCGCCGGTGCCGCGCGCGAGGACCGCCACGATCCGCAGCCGGGCCCGCCGCCCGTCGCCGAGCCACACGGCCACCCGGTCGCCGACGCGGCGGTGCTGCCACTCCTCGTCGACGACGATCGACCGGTCGTCGAGGTCGCGTACGTCGCCCGCCACGACCGGCAGCCGGGTGACCGCCGCGAACGCCGCCGGGTCCGCCACCGCCCGAGCCTCGGCCCTGACCACCGCCGATCCTTCGTCCTCGGGCACGAAGACGGCGGTGGCGGCGGACGCGGCGACGGTGGCGCCCGGGAGCGGGCCCACGGGCCGCAGGCCGCCGCCGGTGCCGTCGCCCGTGACGACCAGGTCGGCGGCGGTGCGCTGCCGCGCCTCCGCCGCCTTCGCCGCGCCGACCGTCGCGGCCGAACCGAGCAGACAGCCCGCGAGCGCGACGGTGACGAGGACGGGCGCGGCCACGGCGGCGGTGCGGCGCACCCCGGCGCCGCTGTTGGCGCGGACGACCCGGGCCAGGGCCGCCGCACGGCGCACCCGCCCCGGCCGCGCGGGGACGGGCCAGCGGAACAGGGCCACGACGTGCCGCACGAGCAGCGGCGCGAGCGCGGCGACCGCTGTCGCCAGGATCATCGGCTGGGTGGTGTACGTCTTGCGCTTGAGCAGGTCCGAAGGGTCCGACCACAGCGTCCAGGCGAGCAGCCCGAGCGCCCCCGCGAGCAGCGCCGCGCCCGCGACGCGGCGGCCGGGCGGCATGACGCCGGTGTCGAGCGACGCCTCGCGCAGCGCCTCCACGGGGCTGACCCGGGCCGCACGGCGCGCCGCGCTCCAGGCCCCGGCGACGGCGACCAGGAGCCCGGTCCAGAAGGCGAGTTGGTACGGCCACCAGGTCCAGCGCAGGCCCTCGGCCACCGTGAACCACGGCGGCGCGACCTCCGCGTCCACCAGGGCCCGCGCCAGACGCGGCGCGCCCAGGGCCCCGAGCGTGCAGCCCGTGGCGGCCGCCGCGGCCCCGACCACCAGGGCCTCGCCGAGCAGCCACCGCCGCACCTGCCCGCGGCTCGCCCCGGCCGCCCGCAGCAGGCCGAGCTCCCGGCGGCGCAGCGCCACCACGAACGCGAACGTGGACGCGGTCACGAACGCCGACACGAACACGGCGACGCCGCCCGCCGTGCCGAGGAACGCGTTCACGGCCACGAGCGCCCGCCCGTCCCGCTCGGCGCCGGGGTCGACGCGGGCGCGATCGGCGCCGGTGAGCACGCGGGCCCCGGTGCCGGACGCGGCGACGGCGGCCCGCACCGCGCCGACGGGCGCGCTCACGCCGACGGCGTCCGGCAACCGGCTCCCGCGGTCCGGCGGCCCGCTCCCGCGCACGGGCCCGAGCCGCCGCAGGGCCGCGAGCAGATCCTTGTCCACAGGGTGTGGATGAGCGAGCCGCTCGCTGACGCGCTCGGTCTCCGGGCCCCGGCGCACCGGCACGCTCAGCGTGTCCCGCCCGGCCACGACGACGGGCGCCCCGGCGAACCGCTGCGGCGCCCGCTCCGCCCCGCCCGTGCTCGCCGCGAGCCCCACCCCCATGGCGGCGGTCAGCGCGACGCCCAGGGCGAGGGCGACGAAGGCGCCGAGGAACCCGGCCCAGCGAGAACGGAGCGAAGCAAAGATCATGCCTCAAGCGAACCGCCCCGGGCCCGCCGCCTCACGCCCCCTGGCGGGCGGATCGGGGGTAGGGCCAGACCTACCCTTAGGGGTATGGACTCGGTGATCGACAAGGCGTTCGCGGCAGCGCTGTACGCGGGTGCGGCGGCCTCGGGAACCACCGGGACCGACGACGACGGCGACGACGGTCACGGGGACGGCGGCACCGCGAAGCGGCGGGACGGGCGCAGGCGGCGCGGGCGCCCCGGGCGTCCGGGGCGGGCGTCCGGCCGGGCCGCCGGTGCGGGGCTCGTCGACGACGCCCTCGACACCGCCGCCTCCCTCCTCGCCGCCACCCCCTCGGCCGACGCCGAAGTGGCGCGCCGCGGCGAGGAGTTCGTCCGGCGCGCCTGGGAGCGCGGCTGGCAGCCCGCCGACGTGGTCCGGCTCGTGCGCCGCGACCTCGACGAGGACCACGTACGCCTCGCCGCCGAACTGATCCGCGCCGAGACCCGCCGCTACGCCCCCGGTCGGCTGCCCGCCCGCTGGCCCGCCCAGCTCGCGGAGCTCGACGCGCTCGCCCCGTGGCGCGCCCCCGACCGCTTCACGCGCGCCACCGCCCTCCTCACGCTCTACCGCCTCCTGCTGCGCCTGCCCGCCGTCGAGCCGGTCGGCCCGCCGCCCGGCGCCCGCGCCCCGCTCGACACCCCGCCCGCGCACGGCGAGCCGCGCGCCCTCACCCGGATCCGCGCCCTGCTCGCCAAGGCCGAGGCCACCGGATATCCGGAGGAGGCGGAGGCCCTCACCGCGAAGGCGCAGGAGCTGATGGCCCGCTACAGCGTCGACGAGGCGCTCATCGCCGCGCGCACGCACGCCGCCGGCACGCCCGGCGCCTGCCGCGTCGGCGTCGACGCCCCGTACGAGACTGCGAAGGCGATCCTCCTCGACGCCGTCGCCACCGCGAACCGCTGCCGCGCCGTGTGGAACGAGGCCTTCGCCTTCACCACCGTCGTCGGCTTCGAACCCGACCTGGACGTGGTCGAGTTGCTGTACGCCTCCCTCCTGGTCCAGGGCGCCGCCGCCATGACCACCGCGGAGGCGGACCAGCGCGCGGGCGGCCGCAACCGCACCAAGACCTTCCGCCAGGCCTTCTGGATGGCGTACGCCCACCGCGTCGGCGCCCGCCTGGAGGCCGCGGCCGCGCCCGTCACGCACGAGGACGGGGACGGGGCGCTGCTTCCGGTGCTCGTGGCCCGGGACGTCTCCGTCACCGACCGCACGGAGCGGATGTTCCCGGAGACCACCACGACCCGCGTGCGGGGCGTGGTGGACGGCGCGGGCTGGGCCGAGGGCGCCGCCGCGGCGGCGGGCGCTACCCTGCACGCACGCGTGAGGCTTCCGGACACCTCTTCGGACGCCTCTCCGGGAACCAGGGGGTGACATGACATGCGCATCGGAGAGCTGTCGGAACGCACCGGCACGTCCCGCAGACTGCTGCGCTACTACGAGGAACAGGGCCTGATCGTCGCGGACCGGACCCCGAACGGCTACCGCGACTACGACGAGTTCTACGTCGACCGCGTCCTGCAGATCCGCGGCCTGCTGGAGGCCGGGCTCCCCACCCGCCTCATCAAGCAGATCCTGCCCTGCCTGAACAAGCCCCGGATCATCCACTTCCCGGACGCGACCCCGGAGATGCTCGCCACCCTGGAGCACGAACGCGACCGCATGACCGAACGCGTCGAATGCCTCACCCGCAACCGCGACGCGATAGCGGACTACTTGGCAGCGGTACGAGAAACCCGCGCCCAACAGCCCGCCTAGGCGCCCGACCGTACCCCCGGCCCCGACCCCTAGGGCAAAACCCCCAAAACGCTGCGTACCATCACGGAGTGACCTGGTGGCGAGCCCTGAGACAGACCGCCCACACGGGCCTGTCCGTGGAACGCCGCCGCCTGGAACCCCTGGTGGCCCTCCGCGGAGCCACCGGCCTCGCCCTGGTCATCGGCGCGAGCCTCGCCCTCTTCGGCCCCGCCGTGGCGGCCAGCTCCGCGTTCGGCGCGTACCAGGCGGCCATCGCCACGTTCCAGCGCAGCTGGCGCCCGCGCCCCGAGCTGGCCATCGCCTCCGGCACGAGCCTGGCCGTCTCCACCTTCCTCGGCTACGCGACGGCCTCCCACCAGCCCCTGTTCCTGGCCCTGCTCGCCCTGTGGACCTGCCTCGCGGGCCTGAGCTGGGCGGCGGGCCCCACGATCGGCCTCATCGCCACGTCCAACGTCGCGATCATGCTGGTGACGATCACCCTCCCCACCTCGATCGCGGCGGCCGCCGGCCACGCGGCGATGATGGTCGCGGGCGGCCTGGTCCAGGCGGCCCTCGTGGTCCTCTTCCCGGTACGCCGCTGGGGCGCCCACCGCGACGCCCTCGCCGACGCACTGGCCGCCGAGGCCGACTACGCGCGGCGCCTGCGCCACGACCCGGTGGCGCCCTTCGACCCGATCCCGCTGATGGCGGCCCGCGACGCCGCGACGATCACCCCGCGCCAGGCCCGCACCCGCCCCGCCGAACTCCACGGCGCCCGCGGCCTCGCCGAACGCGTCCGCCCGGTGCTCGCCTCCCTGGCCGACCCGGCGATGGGCGTCCCCGAAGAGGGCCCCGAACGCGCCCGCGCCCGTGAACTCCTCGCCGCGGCGGCCGACATCCTCGACGCCGCGGCCCGAGCGATCCGCCACGGCACCCCCGTCCGCCTGCCGTCCCCCGCCGTGGCCGCCTTCCAGACCCCCGACACGGGCGCCATCCTCCAGGGCCCGCCCCACCGGGCGGCGACGCGCCTGGGCGCCCTGCTCAAGGACGTGGTGGAAGTCGCGGGCGGCCGCACGGCCGAGGCGCCGGGCGACCGCGACCCCAAGGCGGCCGACAAGAACCTCCTCCGCCCGGGCCTGGCCGCCCTGGTCCCCGCGGCGGCCAGGGCCGTGCGCGCGGAGCTGCGCCGGCGCGGCTCCCCGGTGACCCGCCACGCCCTCCGCGTCACCACGGTCACCACCGCGGGCTACGCCCTGGGCACCTACCTTCCCCTCGGCCACGCCTACTGGGCCCCCATGGCCTCCGTCATGGTGATGCGCCCGGACTTCTCCCAGACGTACTCCCGTGCCGTGGCCCGCTTCGCGGGCACCCTCGTGGGCGTGGCCCTGGCCACCGGCCTGGTCCAGCTCACCCACCCGGGCACGCGCCTGTCCGCGGCCCTCGCCGTCGCCTCCGCCGGACTCATGTACCTGCTGATGCGCACGGGCCAGTTCGCCGCCCAGGCCTGCGTCGCCGCGTACGTGGTGTTCCTGCTCGGCATGGGCGGCGAGGAGTGGACGCAGACGGTCCCGGAGCGCGTCTTCCTCACGCTGCTCGGCGGCGCCCTCGCGATGCTCGCGTACGCCCTCTACCCGGCCTGGGAGACCCCGCGCCTGCGCACACGGCTCGCGGACTGGCTGGCGGCGGACGGCCGGTACGCCGCCGCCGTCGTCGGCCACTACGCCGAACCCGCGGGCAAGTCCTGCCCGGACGTCCGCGAGACGCTCCTCGCCGCCCGGGACGCCCGCGTCGCCTGGCAGGAGGCGGCCGAGCGCGCCCAGCGGGAGCCCGTGCGCCACCGCGGCCTGTCCCGCGCCGCCGCGCAGGACGCCGAGCACGCCCTGGTGCAGATCGGCCGCGTCGCCATGCTGATGGAGGCGCACCTGCCGGAGCGCGGCGCGCCCCCGGTCCCGGCCGCGGCCCGCTTCGCGGACGCCCTGCGCACCGCGACCGCGCAGGGCGCGAAGGCCGTGCGCGAACGCCGCGTCCCCACCTGGGACCCGGTGCGCGAGGCCCTGGCCGCCTGGGACGGCGAGGGCGTCCCGGACCGCGTCGTCCGCCGGGGCGCGAACCTCCTGCTCCAGGCCCTCGACGAGCTGTCCGACGCCCTGGACACGACGCCTCCGCCGATGCTGGTGGACGGCACGGACAGCGGCGTACGCACGGAGCGGCCGGGGCCCGCCGACCCCTGAGCGCTTCGTCTGCCGGCGCCGTGGCTACCAGGAGGACTTGCGCACCCCGGGCAGGAATCCGGCGTGCGCCTGCTCCCGCAGCCGCACCCGGGAGAGCCCGAACGTCCCCACGTATCCGCGGGGGCGCCCGTCCACGCTGTCGCGGTTGCGTACGCGCGTGGCGCTGGCGTCGCGCGGCTGGCGCGCCAATTCCCGCCGGGCCGCGAGCCGTTCGGCGTCCGGCGTGGACGGGCGGCGGATGATCTCCTTCAGCTCGGCCCGCCGCTCGGCGTACCGGGCGACGACCTCGCGCCGCTTCTCGTTCTTCGCGATCTTGCTCTTCTTGGCCATCAGACCTTCCCTCCGCGCGCACGGATCCTGGCGACGGCGGCCTCGACGCCGATCACGTCGACGGTCCTGATGCCCCTGGCGCTCAGCCGCAGGCGCACGTACCGGCTCTCGCTCGCCAGCCAGTAGCGCTTGCTCTGGACGTTCGGGTCGAACCGGCGCGACGTGCGCCGGTGGGAGTGGGAGACGTTCTTGCCGAAGCCCGGCTTGGCGCCGGTGAGCTGGCAGTGGGCGGACAAGGTGACGCACCTCTCGATCGGTCTCGGTCCCATCCATTTGGAAACGGGATTCATTTTCATATACTAGCCGTCATGGCTCGCAACGAACTCCGCCCGGTCATCAAGCTCCGGTCCACCGCCGGCACCGGCTACACCTACGTGACCCGCAAGAACCGCCGTAACGACCCCGACCGCCTGACCCTGCGCAAGTACGACCCGGTGGCAGGCCGCCACGTCGACTTCCGAGAGGAGCGCTGATCCCCGTGCGACCCGGAATCCACCCGCCGTACGGCCCCGTCGTCTTCCGCGACAAGGCCGGAGGCTTCGCCTTCCTCACGCGCTCGACCGCGACCAGCGACCAGACCGTCACCTGGGAGGACGGGCACACGTACCCCGTCATCGACGTCGAGATCTCCTCCGCGAGCCACCCCTTCTACACGGGCCAGCAGCGCGTCCTGGACACGGCGGGCCGAGTGGAACGCTTCGAGCGGCGGTACGGGGGCGCCCCCGGCCGTCCCGGCGCCGCCGAAGGCACGGCCCGCTGATGGGCACCGCCATGGCGGTGGCCGTCGTCGCGGGGCTGCACACGGAAGCCCGGGCCGCGGCCGTGGCCCGGCTGCTGGCCACCGTCCCCGGCAGCGTCGCCCTGCACCACGACCTCTCCAGCGCCACGACCGGCCACGTCGTACGGACCGTGCGCGACGCCACCGGCCTCCTCTCCACCGGCGAGGCCCCCCTCGTGAACGACTGCGCCTGCTGCGCCCTGCGCGAAGACCTCGTGCCGGAGCTGGAGCGGCTCGCCGCGGGCGGCCGCACCCGGCTCGCGGTCGTCGAGCTGTGGGACTCCGTGGAGCCCAAGGCGATGGCCGAGGTCATCGCCGGGTACGGCTCACGGTCGCTGCGCCTGACCGGCGTCATGACGGCCGTCGACCCGGGCCTGCTCCTGCCCTGCCTCGCCAACGGCGACGACCTGCTCGACGCGGGGCTCGCCGCTGCCCCCGGCGACCGGCGCACGGTCGCCGACACCTGGGCGCGCCAGCTGGAGTACCCGCCGGTGCTCGCCGTCCTGGACACCGCGGCCGCCGACGCCGAGGACCGCGCGCTCCTCGCCCAGCTCCACCCGACGGCCCGCCAGGTCCCGATCGGCCACGGCGACCTGGCGGGCGCCGCGCTCGCGGGCTTCGACGTGGAGGCGGCCGCCGCCGCGCAGCACCCGGCGTGCGCGCTGCTCCCCGCCGAGGCCGACGACGGCGGCGTCAGCACGGTCGTGTTCCACCGCGACCGGCCCTTCCACCCCGAGCGCCTGTACGCGGCCCTGGAGGACCTCACCTGCGCCGCCGCCCGCAGCCGGGGCCGGTTCTGGCTCGCGGACCGGCCGGACACGCTGCTGGCCTGGGACGCGGCGGGCGGCGCGCTGTGCGTCGAGAGCGTGGGGCCGTGGCTGGCGTCCCTGCCGGACGCCGCCTGGGACCTGGTGGAGCCGGTGCGCCGCGCGGCCGCCGCCCTCGACTGGCACCCGGAGCACGGCGACTGCTGCCAGCACCTCGTGTTCACCTCGCCCGGCCTGGACCGCGACGCGCTCGAACAGGTCCTGGAGTCCTGCCTCCTCACGGACGCCGAGTACGCCGCGGGCCGCACCGCCTGGAAGAACCTGCCCCCCGCCTTCGACGCCTTCCTGGAGGTTTGAGCCCCCTTGTCCCCCCGCCGCCCCGACCGCATCCCTACGAAGCCGCGCCCCAACCCCCTGGACCGGGCGGGCGTCACGTACATCGACTACAAGGACACCGAACTCCTGCGGAAGTTCCTCTCCGACCGCGGCAAGATCCGCTCCCGCCGCATCACCCGCGTCACGTCCCAGCAGCAACGCCAACTGTCCCGGGCCATCAAGAACGCCAGGGAAATGGCCCTGCTCCCGTACGCGTCGCGCTAGCGACCACCGGCCCCGCCCTCCGCCAGGACCCGGGGCGCCCAGGCCGCGAAGGGGGCGCACGTGTAGCGCCCACGCTTCGGCTCGGCCAGGGCTCCCGTCCCACCGGGAACCCCCCGACGGATCTTGCTCGTCCCCCCGGACGGCCCCCCGCCCCCCCCGGGGCAGGCCCGCGGGACCCGAGGTCAAAGAGAGAGGCGGCGCCCCCATGGTCAGCACCGGCGGACACGAGGACCGGCTGTTCGCCGCGCTGGCCAACGGCACGCGGCGTGAGGTCCTGCGCCTGCTGCGCGAGGGCGGCCCGCAGCCCGTACAGGCCCTCGCCGCGCACTTCGACATGCGCAGGCCCAGCCTCTCGGAGCACCTGAGGGTGCTGCGGGAGGCCGGTCTCGTCTCCGGGGAGCGCACGGGACGCCAGCGCATCTACCGGCTCGAAGCGTTTCGGCTCGCCGAGGTGCGGGAGTGGCTCGGCCCGTACGAGCGCCTCTGGCCCGAACGCACGTGTCGAAGCACGTGCGAGCGCACGAGCGACAGTCCGGAATAGCCCGTACCGCCCTCGTGGCGCTCTCCGGGAAATTCACCTGCCACCAGAAGGCCTCCGCACGCGTCTGTTCCTAATGCACGAGGAATCGGATCCGGACAACCCGGCCCGGAAGAGGGCGTGGAAGATCATGGACGGGGGCTGGCGTTCGCATGTCATGCGGGGTTCGGCACGGTGGCGGGGGAGCTGTAACCAGCTCACCACGCCGCGTGCACGTGCATCTGCCCATGCATCGGCACATGAACACAGCTATGATCCGGGACAGTTGACGGCTACAACAACAGCCACGGCACCACCGGGGAGCGACCTGTGCACCACGTGTTCAACGGCATGGCGGCCACGGATCTTCACGGGGTGGTCTGGCAGAAGAGCAGGCACAGCAACTCGCAGGGTTCCTGCGTGGAGTTCGCGAAGCTGCCGGGCGGCAAGGTCGCCGTCCGCAACTCGAACTTTCCGGACGGGCCCGCGCTCGTCTACACGCGCGCCGAGATCGAAGCCATGCTGCTCGGCATGAAGGACGGCGAGTTCGACCACCTGATCAACGGCTGACCACTTCGATCCGACCGGTCGACGAGTGGCACGCGTGCGGCAACAAGGCAGGCGGCGCCAGCAGAAACGATCGTCCGCGGGGGAACCGCGACGGAGGGCGATCGTTCACGGGGACGCGGGGAGTGAACACCCGCGGGAGACGGGGGCAGGGCTGTTCCGGCCGGCCGCGAGGCCGCCCGGCCCACCGGTGGGCCGGGCCGTCAGGCCAGTTGGAACAGCGCCCACACCACCTTGCCGCTCAGCGCGCCCGCGAGCGGATGCCAGCCCCAGCCGTCGCTGAACGAGTCCACGAGGAAGAGCCCGCGGCCCGACTCCGACGCGAAGTCGTCGATGGCGTCACCGGCCTCGCGCGCGACCGGACCGTCGTCGCTGGGGTCCCGTACCGCGCACACCAGACGTGAGGTCCATCTCATCATGTGCAGCCGCACGGGGGCGTCCTCGCCGACGACGCAGTGCACCTCGGGGTGCGTGTCGCCGGGAAGCGCATGGCGCAGCGCGTTGGTGACGAGTTCGGAGACCACGAGCGCGATGTCGTCGAAGCGGTCGTCGAGCTCCCACGACACGAGCGTCTTGCGGGTGAACTGGCGCGCGCTGCCCACGGCTTCGTAACGGGCGGGGAGGGCGCAGGAGGCCGCACTGGAGACCGCGGAGGGGTCGAGCGGAGGAAGGCCCTGCCGTAATGGCTCGAGCATGGTTGATCCATTCGTCCCCATGCGAGGCACTCCCCGGTTTTCGCGGTTCGCGGTACAAGCGGTTCGCGTACAAAGCGATCGAGCGGTGGCGCGGTCGGTACAGCCGGTCGGTAGAGCACGGCACAGAAGTGGCGCGCCGACCATGGTTCCGAATGCGTACAGCAGATGCAAGGGCAGATGCACGTGCACGCGCCGGACTTGACCGCTCCTAGGTCGCTTCTTGCCTATTTCTTCCTACGGTTTCTTGCGGAGACCTGCCTTACGCTTTCCCTTTCCGTAACCGAACGAGTACCGCCTGAAGCGTTTAATGGCAGACTGCGAGTCTCAACACCTTGGGGAGGACTGAGCGAAGTGACCGCTGGGGAGTCGAGCGGCTCGGTGGTACGGCGCATCCTGCTGGGCTCGCAACTGAGGCGCCTGAGGGAGGCACGTGGCATCACCCGCGAAGCGGCCGGCTACTCGATCCGCGCGTCCGAATCGAAGATCAGCCGCATGGAGTTGGGCAGGGTGAGCTTCAAGTCCAGGGATGTGGAAGACCTCCTCACGCTCTACGGCGTCACCGACGAGGCCGAGCGCACGGCGCTCCTCTCGCTCGCCAAGGAGGCCAACCCGACCGGCTGGTGGCACAGTTACTCCGACGTCCTGCCGGGCTGGTTCCAGACATATATCGGTCTGGAGGGCGCCGCGTCCCTGATCCGCGTCTACGAAGTCCAGTTCATCAACGGCCTGTTGCAGACCGAGGCGTACGCCCACGCCGTCGTCGAGCGCGGCATGAAGGTCGCCGCGGGCAAGGCCGCAGGCGGCGGCCGCGGCGGCCGTCCGGCCAAGGTCAGCCGGGCCGACATCGACCGCAGGGTGGCCCTGCGTCTGGAGCGGCAGAAGCTGCTCGTGTCCGAGCGCGCGCCGCAGTTCAAGTGCGTGCTCGACGAGGCGGCCCTTCGGCGGCCGTACGGCGACCGGGAAGTGATGCGGGGTCAGATCCAGCACCTGATCGACATCTCCGAGCGGCCGAACGTGACGCTGCAGGTCATGCCCTTCACCTTCGGCGGACACGCGGGCGAGAGCGGGGCGTTCACGATGCTGAGCTTCCCGGAGTCCGATCTGTCGGACGTCGTCTATCTGGAGCAGCTCACGGGCGCCCTGTATCTGGACAAGCGGGAAGAAGTGGCCCAGTACGAGCGGGCGATGGCCGAGCTCCAGGAGGACTGTCCGAATCCGGCCGACAGCCGCGACCTTCTCCGTGGTCTACTCCAACTGACCTGAATCGTCAGTAGTATGACTGGAATTCAGGTGTCTGCTCTTCCGCGGCAAGGGGTCCCGTCTCATGTCCTTCTTCACCGATCTGGCTCACCAGTACATCGACGGTGAGTGGAAGGCCGGCTCAGGTTCCTGGGACATCATCGACTTCAACCCGTACGACGGGGAGAAGCTGGCGTCGATCACGGTCGCCACGGCCGACGAGATCGACCAGGCCTACCGCGCGGCTCAGCGCGCACAGGAGGCCTGGGGCGCCACCAACCCCTACACGCGCCGCACGGTCTTCGAGCGCGCCCTGCGGATCGTCGAGGAGCGCGAGGCCGAGATCACCGAGGCGATCGTCACGGAGCTCGGCGGCACCCTCGTCAAGGCGGGCTTCGAGCTGCACCTGGCCAAGGAGTTCCTGCGCGAGGCGGTGCACATGGCACTCGCCCCGCAGGGCCGGATACTTCCCTCGCCCGACGACACCAAGGAGAACCGGCTCTACCGCGTCCCTGTCGGTGTCGTCGGCGTCATCAGCCCCTTCAACTTCCCCTTCCTGCTCTCGCTGAAGTCGGTCGCCCCGGCCATCGCG
Organism: Streptomyces spectabilis; assembly: GCF_008704795.1. NCBI lineage: Bacteria > Bacillati > Actinomycetota > Actinomycetes > Kitasatosporales > Streptomycetaceae > Streptomyces > Streptomyces spectabilis. The sequence goes on from NZ_CP023690.1 coordinate 5,374,840, forward strand.
CTCGGCAACGCCGTCGTCCTCAAGCCGCACCAGAACGCGCCCGTGCTCGGCGGCAGCCTGGTCGCCAAGATCTTTGAGGAGGCCGGGCTCCCGCCGGGCGTCCTGAACGTCGTGATCACGGACATCGCGGAGATCGGCGACGCCCTCCTGGAGCACCCGGTCCCCGGGGTCATCTCCTTCACCGGCTCGGACGCCGTCGGCCGCCACGTCGCCACGGTCTGCGCCCAGACCTTCAAGCGCTGCATCCTCGAACTGGGCGGCAACAGCGCGCTGATCGTCCTGGACGACGCGGACATCGACTACGCGGTGGACGCCGCCGTCTTCAGCCGCTTCGTGCACCAGGGGCAGGTCTGTATGGCCGCGAACCGCATCCTGGTGGACCGGTCGGTGCGGGAGGAGTTCACCGAGAAGTTCGTCGCCAAGGTCAAGACCCTGAAGGTCGGCGACCCCGCGGACCCGTCGACGCACATCGGCCCGCTCATCAACTCCTCGCAGGCGGAAGGCGTTTCCTCGCTGGTCGCCCAGACGGTCCAGGGGGGCGCCACGGCCCTGCTGCACGGCGTCACCGACGGCAACCTCGTGTCCCCGTCCGTCCTCACCGACCTCCCCGAGGACTCCCCGGTGCTGCGCCAGGAGGTCTTCGGCCCGGTCGCGATCATCCTGCCGTTCGACGGCGAGGAAGAGGCCGTCCGCATCGCCAACGAGACGCCGTACGGCCTGAGCGGCGCCGTCCACACCGGCGACACCGAGCGGGGCGTACGCCTCGCCCAGCGCATCCGCACCGGCATGATCCACATCAACGACGGCACCGTCCACGACGAGCCCATCGTGCCGTTCGGCGGCGAGAAGCACTCGGGCGTGGGCCGCCTGAACGGCGAGTCGACGGTGGAGGCCTTCACCGCCCTGAAGTGGATCTCAGTCCAGCACGGCCGCTCACGCTTCCCGTTCTGAGCGGGGCCGGGAACCGGGCCCCTTTCCGGTACTGCCCCAGGCGTGCGCCCAGGAGTACACCTGACACATGTCTGCTACGTATCCCCTCGCCGAGGCGGGGGACAAGCTCGGCGCCCTCGCCCGCCGGGCCGCCCGGCGCGAGCGCATCACTCTCACCGACCGCGGCGTCCCGGTGGCGGTACTCATCTCTCCCGCCGAACTGGAAGACCTTGAGGACGCTCTCACCCTCGCCCGTCTGGAGCGTGACCGTGCGCTCGGTCGCGCGGAAGCGCCCATCCCGCACGACGAAGCGCGCCGCGCCCTGCTCGAAGCGGCCGGGAGGGGCGAGTGGCCTGGCAGGTCCAGGGGGAGCCGGCCCCGTCAGGTGCGGGTAGGCCCTCGCACCTGAAAGCTCCCGGACCCTTGAGGACAGTGGTTGTCCGCAAGGGTCCGTAGCGTCTGAGGTGTCGGAAAGCCCGGCGAGCACCCTTCGGGAGAGGCGGACCTCATGCCCACTCACGTCAACGCGGAAGCCCACGGCGACGAGCGCGGCGCCCTTCTGGCCTTCGTCGAGGCCCAGCGCGGCGGCCTGCGCCGGTCGGTGCTCGGCCTGGACGACGAGCAGGCGGCGAGTCGCCCGAGCGCCAGCGAGCTGTCCCTCGGGGGCCTGGTCAAGCACGTCGCCGAGGCCGAGCTGAACTGGCTGCGCATGGCCCAGCAGAAGCCCAACGAGCGGCAGCGCACCCAGGAGACCTGGGGTGAGAGCTTCCTCCTCGTCGAGGGCGAGACGCTCGCCGGCGTCCTCGCCTTCTGGGCCGAAGTGGCCACCGAGACCGAGGAGTTCATCCGGTCCGTGCCGAGCCTGGACGACACCTTCCCGCTGCCCGAGGCGCCGTGGTTCCCTCAGGACGGCGCGGTGTCGATGCGCTGGCTGCTGCTGCACCTCGTCGAGGAGATCGGCCGCCACGCGGGCCACGCGGACATCATCCGCGAGAGCCTGGACGGCAAGACGGCCTTCGAGCTGGTGGCGCTGGAGTCGGGCCAGTCCTGGGGCTGAGGCGTGACGGGCCTCCTGAGCCGTACCCTAGTCAAAGTTGATGACTCAAGCCGAAGGGTGCGGTGAATGTCGGCGATCCGGATGCTCGTCCTCGGGGCGGTCCGCCAGCACGGGCGGGCGCACGGCTATCAGGTGCGCAACGACCTGGAGTACTGGGGCGCCCACGAGTGGTCCAACGCCAAGCCCGGGTCGATCTACCACGCGCTGCGGCAGCTCGCGAAGCAGGAGCTGCTGCACGAGCACGAGACCGCGCCCTCCACGGCGGGCGGCCCGCCGCGCACCGAGTACGAGATCACGGAGAAGGGCACCGAGGAGTTCCTGGCCCTTCTCCGTGGGGCCCTGACCACCGTCGCGCACGAGCAGAAGCCCGACATGCTCTCGGCGGCCGTCGGCTTCATGGTCCACCTGCCGCGCGAGGAGGTCGTCTCGCTCCTCAAGCAGCGGGTGCGCGCCCTGGAGGACTGGCGCCACTCCGTCACGGAGTACTACACGCCAGAGGACGGCCCCGAGCAGCTCGGCCACATCGGCGAGATCATGAACCTCTGGCTCCACTCGGCCGACGCGGGCGCCGAATGGACCAAGGGCCTCATCGAGCGGATCGAGAACGGGGCGTACGACTTCGCGGGCGAGGGCGAGCCGTTCGTCGGCGTGCTCGCGGAGGGCGAGGAGAACCCGTTCGCGACGGGGGCGAAGCACCCCGGAGACAGCCGCTGACGGTCCCCGCACCGGCGGACGTCGTCACCCCTGTCCAAGTAATCAAGTTTGACTAACCGGACTTCCGGGGAGTACTTTCCTCCGTCTGGGCCTAGTCAAAGTTGACTAGGCGGTGAGTGCGGGGCTCGGAGGATGCGGATGACGGACGCGATCGTCCTGGACGGCGTACGGAAGCGGTACGGAGAGAAGCGGGCCCTGGACGGGCTCGACCTGGTGGCCGGGCGCGGCACGGTGCACGGCGTGCTCGGCCCGAACGGCGCGGGCAAGACCACGGCGGTGCGGATCATGTCCACGCTGCTCACGGCGGACGAGGGCCGGGTGGAGATCGCCGGGTGCGACGCGCGGCGCGCGGCCGGGGAGGTGCGCCGCCGCATCGGCCTGCTCGGCCAGCACGCGGCGCTCGACGAGGAGCTGAGCGGCCGGCAGAACCTGGAGATGTTCGGGCGGCTCCACCACCTGGGCGCGCGGCGCGCGGGCACGCGGGCCGACGAGCTGCTGGCCCGCTTCGGCCTCGCCGACACGGGCGGCAAGGCGGTCAAGCGGTACAGCGGCGGCATGCGGCGCCGCCTCGACCTCGCGGCGTCGCTGATCACGGAACCGGAGGTGCTGTTCCTGGACGAGCCGACGACGGGCCTGGACCCGCGCGGCCGTGCGGAGGTGTGGGACGCGGTGCGCTCCCTGGTGGGCGGCGGCACGACCGTGCTCCTGACGACCCAGTACCTGGAAGAGGCCGACCAGCTGGCCGACCGCATCTCCCTGGTCGACAGCGGCAAAGTGATCGCCGAGGGCACGGCGGACGAGCTGAAGGCGCGCCTGGGCGGCGACCGCATCGACGTCGTCGTGCGCGACGGCGCCCAGCTGGTGCGGGCGGCCCGGCTGCTCCCCGGCGACCCCGGCGACGTCACGGTCGACGCCGACCGCCGCCTGGCCAGTGTGCCCGTCTCGGACCGCGTGGAGGCCCTGACGCGGGCCGTGAGGGCCCTCCAGGAGGCGGGCATCGAGGCGGAGGACATCGCGGTGCGCAGGCCGACGCTCGACGAGGTGTTCCTGCGCCTGACCGGGCGTGCCGAGCGCGCCGAAGCCGACGACCGGGCGAAGGAGGCCGTATGAGCACGAGTGTGAGCACCGCGTCGACGGGCGAGGGGGCGGGCGCGCGCCTCGCCTGGGCCGTCACCGACTCCTGGACCATGACGCGGCGCGAGCTGGCCCACTGGGCGCGCCAGCCTGTCCAGGTCTTCGTCGGCCTCGCCTTCCCGGTCATGCTGCTGCTGATGTTCAACTACCTGATCGGCGGCGGGAAGGGCGTCGAAGGGGACTACGTCGACTTCCTCGTCCCCGGCATGTTCGCGCTGACCATGGTGTTCGGCCTGGACGCCACGATGGTCGCGGTCACCGGCGACCTCAACAAGGGCGTGGTGGACCGCTTCCGCTCCATGCCGATGACCAACGGCGCGGTCCTGGTGGGCCGTTCGGTCGCGGACATGCTCCAGTCCTTCGCCTCCCTGATCGTCATGATGGGCGTCGGGCTCGCCATCGGCTGGCGCTGGCACGGGTCCCTCGCCGGGGTGGCGGGCGCGGTCGGGCTGCTGCTCCTGCTGCGCTTCGCGATGCTGTGGCTCGGCATCTACCTCGCGATGGTCGCGGGCAGGCCGGAGCTGGTGGCGGCCGTGCAGATCCTGGTCTGGCCGGTCGGGTTCTTCTCCAACGCGTTCACGGTGCCCGGGGGCATGCCGGACTGGCTGGGGGCGGCGGTCGAGTGGAACCCGATGTCGGCGACGGCCACGGCGGTCCGTGACCTGTTCGGCGGCTCCCCCGGGACGGGCGCCCCCTCCTGGCCCACCGCCCACGCCGAACTCCTCGCGGTCCTCTCGCCCCTGGCCCTGATCGCCCTCTTCCTGCCCTTGGCGGTGCACCGATTCAGCGCACTGAGCCGCTGAGGCCCGCTGCCCTTTTCGGCGCTCCGAGCCTCGTCCTCAAACGCCGGACGGGCTGGATCTGTCGCCGGTTGCGGCAGTGTTTTCAGCCCCTCCGGCGTTTGAGGAGCGGGGGTCTGGGGGCGGAGCCCCCAGGATCGGGAAGGGGCGGGTCTGGGGCGCCCCGCGAGGGCACGTCAGTGGTGGAACCCCGTAGCCCCGCCCAGAGGCCCAGGCTGCTGCCGCAGCTCCGGCAGCAACCGCCCCAGATCCTCCAGGAACAGCCCCGCCAGGTCCGCGGAGAACCCGTTGCGGCACACCACCCGCAGCACCGCCAGATCCTCCCGGTGCGCGGGAAACGTGTACGCGGGCACCAGCCACCCCCGCTCCCGCAACCGCCGGGCCACGTCGAAGACGTCGTACGCGCGCACGTCGTCCGCCGTCGTGAAGGCGAACACCGGCAGCTCGTCCCCGCGGGTGAGGAGCCGGAAGTCCCCGAGGTCCCCGATCCGCCCGGCGAGCCCGCGCGCCACGTCCCGCGCGGCCTGCTGCACCGCCCGGTACCCGGCGCGCCCGAGCCGCAGGAAGGTGTAGTACTGCGCGACGACCTGCGCCCCGGGCCGGGAGAAGTTGAGGGCGAAGGTCGGCATGTCACCGCCGAGGTAGTTCACGCGGAAGACCAGCTCCTGGGGCAGCTCGGCGGGCGTGCGCCACAGCGCCCAGCCGACGCCGGGGTAGACGAGCCCGTACTTGTGCCCGGAGGTGTTGATGGACGCCACGCGCGGCAGCCGGAAGTCCCACACCAGGTCCTCGTCGAGGAAGGGCGCGACCATCGCCCCGGAGGCCCCGTCCACGTGCACGGGGATGTCGAGCCCGGTGCGTTCCTGGAGCGCGTCGAGGGCCGCGCAGACGTCCGCCACGGGCTCGTAGGAGCCGTCGAACGTGGAGCCCATGACGGTGACGACCCCGATCGTGTTCTCGTCGCAGAGCGCGGCCGCGGCCTCGGGGGAGAGGTGATAGCGGTCGCCCTCCATGGGGACCTGCCGCGCCTCCACCTCCCAGAAGGCGCAGAACTTCTCCCAGCACACCTGCACGTTCACGCCCATCACGAGGTTGGGCCGGGCCTCGCGGGACGGGTACCGGTCGGCGTTGCGCAGCGTCCAGCGCCGCTTGAGCGCCATGCCCGCGAGCATGCACGCCTCGCTGGACCCGGTCGTGGAGCAGCCCACGGCGGCCGCCGGGTCCGGCGCGTTCCACAGGTCGGCGAGCATCGCCACGCAGCGCCGCTCCAGCTCGGCCGTGCGCGGGTACTCGTCCTTGTCGATCATGTTCTTGTCCCGGCACTCCGCCATCAGCACGCCCGCCTGCGGCTCCATCCAGGTGGTGACGAAGGTGGCGAGGTTGAGCCGGGAGTTGCCGTCGAGCATCAGCTCGTCGTGGACCAGCTGGTACGCCGTGGAGGGCGGCAGCGGGTCCTTGGGGAGGCGGTGTTTGGGCGGGGCCCCGGTCATGCCGCCGACCGGGTTCGCCTCGCCGAAGAACGGGTTCACGGACAGCGGGCGCGCGTCGCGGCCCTCGTCCGCTCCTCGGTGCAGCGACATGGCGGTGCCTCCCGGAAGTCGGCTCTCCCGGGCCCCTCCACGCCCACCCCGGCCCTTCCGGCCACTGTATGCGGACAAAACCGGCACAACATCTGGAGCATCCTGGGCTTGCACCTCACGCGACGTGAGGACCCAGGCTGATCGGTGTCAGAAGGAAAGGAGACAGCGGTGAGCTACTCCGTCGGACAGGTGGCGGCCGTCGCCAAGGTCACGGTGCGCACCCTGCACCACTACGACGAGATCGGCCTCCTCGTGCCCGGCGGGCGCAGCCACGCGGGCCACCGGCGCTACGACGACGCCGACCTCGACCGGCTCCAGCAGATCCGGTTCTACCGGGAGCTGGGCTTCCAGCTGGACGAGATCGCCACGCTGCTCGACGACCCCGCGGCCGACCCGCGGGAGCATCTGCGGCGCCAGCACGGGCTGCTCACCGAGCGCATCACCCAGCTCCAGGAGATGGCAGCCGCTGTCGAGACCGCCATGGAGGCGAGACGCATGGGGATCAACCTCACGCCCGAGGAGAAGTTCGAGGTCTTCGGAGACTTCGATCCCGACCAGCACGAGGAGGAGGTCGAGCGCCGCTGGGGCGACACGGAGGCCTACGCCGAGTCGCGCCGCCGCACGGCCGCGTACACGAAGGACGACTGGAAGCGGATCAACGACAGCATGGACGCGCTGCACGCGCGCATGGCGGACCTGCTCGACGCCGGCAGGCCCGCCGCGTCCGACGAGGCCATGGACGTGGCCGAGGCCCACCGGCTGCTGATCCGCGACAGCTACTACGACTGCTCGCACGAGATGCACACGTGCCTGGGCGCCATGTACGTGGACGACCCGCGCTTCACGGCCACGTACGAGGCCATCCGCCCGGGTCTCGCGGTCTACCTGCGCGACGCGATCGCGGCGAACGCGGCACGGCACGCATAGCGCCCGGAAGGGGCGCGGGCCGTGCGCCCAGCGGGATTCGAGCGGTGGAACCTGTCGCTCCCGGCCCGCGTTGATAGCTTTGAGCGGCGCGGCCGAAGCCATCACCACGCACGGCCCGCCCCGCACCCCCTCCGCCGTACGCCTCACACCCCACAGGAGCCCGGAACCGTGCAGACGCTTGCGCTCGGACCAAGCTGGTTGGACCCGGACTACCTGCTGAACCAGTTCGGTCTGTGGGGCCTGCTCCTGATCGTGTTCGCCGAGTCGGGTCTGCTCATCGGCTTCTTCCTGCCGGGCGACTCGCTCCTGTTCACCACGGGCCTGCTGATCACGACGGGCAAGCTGGACACCCCCCTGTGGCTGACCTGCATCCTGATCTGCATCGCCGCGGTCCTCGGTGACCAGGCGGGCTATCTCTTCGGCAAGAAGGTCGGCCCGTCGCTCTTCAACCGCCCGGACTCCAAGCTCTTCAAGCAGGAGAACGTCACCAAGGCGCACGAGTTCTTCGAGAAGCACGGCCCGAAGTCCCTGGTCCTGGCCCGCTTCGTGCCGATCGTGCGCACGTTCACGCCGATCATCGCGGGCGTCAGCGGCATGCGCTACCGCTCGTTCATCACGTTCAACATCATCGGCGGCGTCCTGTGGGGTGCGGGCGTCACGCTGCTCGGCGCCTGGCTCGGCAAGCACGAGTTCGTGCACAAGAACATCGAGGCGATCCTGATCCTGATCGTCCTCATCTCGGTGGTCCCGATCATCATCGAGTTCCTGCGGGCCCGCTCGCAGAAGAAGAAGGCGGCCGCCCAGGCCCCGACGGCCCCGGCGGCCCGGACGGCCCACGACGACACCCCCGAGAGCACCCCCGAGGCCGCCCGGCAGTACCAGCCGCAGCAGCCCCAGTACCCGGGCCAGCAGTCCCAGCAGCACCAGCAGTCCCAGTACCCGGGCCAGTACCCCGACCAGTCCCAGTACCAGGCCCAGCAGCCGCAGTACCCGGGCCAGCAGCACCAGCAGCAGTACCCGTACCCCGGCCAGCAGCAGCCCCCGCACCAGCAGTACGGCGGCCAGGGCGGCGGCCACCAGCAGTACGCCCCCCAGTACGAGGGCCAGCAGCAGTACCAGCCCCAGCAGCCGTACCCCTACGACAACCAGTACGACAACCAGTACGAGGGGCAGTACGACGGCCAGTACGGCACCCCCGCGGACGGCCAGCAGTACCAGCCCCAGCAGCCGTACCCGCACCAGCAGGGCCAGGGCCAGGGCCAGGGCCAGTACCAGGGCCGGCAGCCGCAGCACCCCGACGAGCCGCACCAGCACGGTCACCCGCGCTACTGACGGCGTAGCAGGAGTTACAAGAGCTAGAAGCCGCGCGTCCGCTTGGCCGCGCGGCGCCCCTGCGCCTCCTGCGGCCGCGGTCCCTTGAGGAAGAGCCGCGACAGCTCCCCGCCCAGGTTCACCCCTATCGCGATGGCGAGGGCGAGGGCCGCCGCCTTGGACAGGGAGGCGAGCCCCGGGTTGAGGTTGTTGCGCGCGATCTCCAGGAGCCCGAAGTACGTGGCGCTGCCGGGCAGCAGCGGACCGATTGCCGCCGTCACGAACGGCAGCGCGGACGCGTACCGGTAGCGCGAGAGCAACTGCCCGAACAGGCCCACCAGGCCCGCCGCGATGGCCGTAGCGGCCACCGGCGAGATGTCCCCGGCCCGGGCCAGGGCGCCGAACACGACCCAGGCCACGCCGCCGTTCAGGGTCACGAGCAGCACGGTTGAACGTTCCTGCTGGAGCAGGATCGCGAAGGCGCAGCTCAGCGCCATGGACGCGAGGATCTGGACCAGCGGCCGGTCGGTGGAGTGGATCGACGTCTCCGGGTTGAGCCCCGCGTCCAGCTGCACGCCCAGATAGAGCACGATGAGGACGCCGCAGACGATCCCGACGATCAGATACCCGACCTCCAGGAGCCGGGCGGCGGCGGTGATGTAGTAGCCGGTCAGGCCGTCCTGCACGCCCGCGACCAGGGCCCGCCCCGGGATCAGCGCGAAAAGGCCACCGGTGATCACCGCGGACGCCCGTACGTCCTGCAGGTCGAGCAGGCTGATCGCCACGCCCATCGCGGCGGGCGGCATCGCCGCCACCACGAACTGGTAGAACTCCGGAAGCCCGCGCCCCGCGCACAGCCACGCGAGCCGGTCGCCGAGCATCGCCCCGATCGCCGCCGCGATGAACACCACGAGCCCGCCGCCGACGAGCACGGACGCCGCGCCCGCGAGCAGCCCGCCGGCCGCCGTGAGGGCCCACCCCGGGTAGGGGTGGCGGTTGCGCCGGATCTCGGCGAGACGCCGGTAGGCCTCCTCGGGGGAGACGTCGACCTCTTCGGAGCTGATGTCGTCGACGAGCCGGAAGACGGCCTGCAGACGGGTGTAGTCGGTGCCCCGGCGGCGTACCGTACGCGACGCCGTGACGGGGTCGTCGACGAGCGACGGCTGGTGCGAGATGGCGATCAGCGTGAAGGTGACGTTCGGCTCGCAGCGGTCCAGGCCGTACGCGTGCGTGACGGCGAACATCGCCGCCTCCACGTCCTCGGCGCCCTCGCCGCCCGCGAGCAGCAGCTCCCCGATGCGCAGCGTCAGGTCGAGCACGCGCGGCACGGCGGGCCCGGACTCGTCCTCGTGCCGCTGCGTCGCCTCCGGGGCGGGGCGCTCGGCGACCGGGGTGCGCAGCATCGTGCGCATCCGGTCCTGCCAGGGCGCCTCCTTGGTGAGCCGGACCACCGGCACCCCGCCGGGCGGCGTGAAGGCCGACACCGCCTGCTGCCCGTCGTAGCTCTGCGGCGTGGTGAAGGCCGAGGACTCCTTGTCCTCGGGCGCGGCGGGGATTCTCAGCCCCGTGGGGATCGTGAACTCGGAGGACGGATGGTCCTCCTCCGGTGCCGTCGTCTGCTCGACCCCGCCCACCGGGGCGAAGGCGCTGCGCGCCTCGTCCGACTGCGGCTTGCGGTCCTCGTCCTCCGAGTCAGCCACCGGTCCCGCCTCACTCTCCCCTTTGCGCCTAAGCCGGCGCCGCTCTCGCGGGTGTGGTCACCCGCCGTTGGGGTTTCTCAATTGATGGTTGCTGTGATTGATCCTTGCCGCTTTTGCTCGTCTCAGTATGCGTCCGGGCGCACAAAGGGGCCGTGTGGCCCCAGGAGGGGTCACACGGCCCGTTCGTACGCGTGAGGCTCAGTGGCCGCCGTTGCTCTGGAAGCGCTTGTACGAGGCCTCGATCTCGGCCTCGGCGTCGGCACGGCCGACCCAGTCGGCGCCCTCGACGGACTTGCCCGGCTCCAGGTCCTTGTAGACCTCGAAGAAGTGCTGGATCTCCAGGCGGTCGAACTCGGACACGTGGTGGATGTCGCGCAGGTGCTCGACGCGCGGGTCGGAGGCCGGGACGCACAGCAGCTTGTCGTCGCCGCCCGCCTCGTCGGTCATCCGGAACATGCCGATCGCGCGGCACTTGATGAGGCAGCCCGGGAAGGTCGGCTCGTCAAGAATGACCAGTGCGTCCAGCGGGTCGCCGTCCTCGCCGAGGGTGTTCTCCACGAAGCCGTAGTCAGCCGGGTAGCTGGTGGACGTGAAGAGTCGACGGTCCAGGCGGATACGGCCGGTCTCGTGGTCGACCTCGTACTTGTTCCGCGAACCCTTCGGAATCTCGATGGTGACGTCGAACTCCACGGGTGGCTCCTCCATGATCAGCACATACTTCGGGTGGTTAAGTGTCCCTCACGCAGATGTGTGATCGCGAAAGGGGCAGGTCGTCGTGGACGAGCACGTGACTTGGCGGTGGCTTCGGCGGCCGCTGCCGCTGCTGCGGCGGCTTGCCGTCAAGCCTGCCGGGCAACTCCGGACAGCCAAGACATGGCAGGTCACGACGGGCTCCGCCGCCGTGGGCCTCGCCGTCGCGGCCGTGGCGGTCACCGCGGCCGGGCCCTGGGACTCCTCCGGTCAGCGTACGGCGGAGCGTCGCTCCGCCGCCTCTCAGGAGGCCGGGGGTGGCGCAGATCACCTCGGCTTTCCGGGTTCGGGGGGCCCCGGGGCGGCGCCGAGCGCCCCGGCCGTGCTCGCCGGGCTCGGCGCCCCCGCCCGCGCGAAGCCGGGCGGCAAGGCGCTCTCCGACGTCCTGGAGCCGGTCCTGAAGGACCGGGCACTCGGCCCCGAGCGCTCCGCGGTCGTCGTCGACGTCGCCTCCGGCAAGCGCCTGTACGGCGAGCGCGCGGGCGACGCCCTGACGCCCGCCTCCACCACGAAGATCGCCACGGCGGTGGCCGCGCTCTCGGCCGTGGGCCCCGACCACCGGCTCAGCACGCGGACCGTCCTGGAACCCGGCTCCCGCGAGGTCGTCCTCGTCGGCGGCGGCGACCCGACGCTGACCGCGCGCAAGGACGGCCGGTACGTCACGGGCTTCGCCAGCCTGCGCGATCTGGCCGACGACACGGCCCGCGCCCTGAAGAAGCGCGGCACCAAGGGCCGGGTGACGCTCTCCTACGACACCTCCCGGTACGCGGGGCCCGCGCAGCACCCCATCGGCCCGAACGAGAACATCACGCCGGTCAGCTCCCTCATGGCCGACGAGGGCCGCCTCGACGACTCCACGTCGGGCCCCGCCCCGCGCAGCACGGACCCGGCGGCGGACGCGGCGCGGAAGTTCGCGGACCTGCTGCGCGAGCGGGGCGTCGACGTGAAGGGCGACCCCGGCCCGGCCAAGGCCTCCGCCCGCGCGGGCAAGCTCGCGCGGACCTCCTCGCCCGCCCTCTCCGTGCTCGTCGAGCGCATGCTGACCCACAGCGACAACGACATCGCCGAGGCCCTCGCGCGCGAGACCGCCCGGGCGAGCGGGGAGCGGCCGAGCTTCGCCGGCGGCTCCAAGGCGATCCGCGCCCGGCTGAAGAAGCTCGACCTCCCCTTGGCGGGGGCGAAGTTCGCCGACGGCAGCGGCCTCGACCGCGCGGACCGGCTCAGCGGGGACCTCCTGGCCGCGCTGCTCGCCCGCGCCGCCGACCGCGACCACCCGGAGCTGCGCTCGGTGGTCACCGGGCTGCCCGTCGCGGGCTTCACCGGCACCCTCGTCGACCGCTATCCGAAGGGGTCGCCGGGCACGGGTCTGGTCCGCGCCAAGACCGGCACGCTCACCGGCGTCAACGCCCTGGCCGGCACGGTCGTCACCGCCGACGGGCGGCTCCTGGCCTTCGCCTTCATGACGACCGGCACGACGGACGCGGTGGGGGCCCAGGCGGCCCTGGACGCCATGGCCTCGGCGACGGCCGCCTGCGGCTGTACTCCGTAGCGGTGTCCCAAGGCCCCGGCACCGGGCCGCGAGCCCGGCTGAAGGGCGCCCCAACCCGGTACGCGCGCGCGGTCGACCACGTACCGTTGACACATGACGAGCCTCGGTGGTGCGGAGATGGTCGACTGGAATCTCGCGGTGGCGACCGCGACCCGGCTCGTGCGGCCGGGCCCGGAGGTGAGCCGGGACGAGGCCCGCGCCGTGGTCGCGGAGCTGCGCAGGCACGCCAAGTCCTCGGAGGAGCACGTCCGTTCCTTCACCAGGATGGGGACGGAGGAGACCCATGACACGCCCGTGCTCGTGGTCGACCGCGCGGGCTGGGTCCGGGCGAACGTGGCCGGGTTCCGCGAGGTCCTCAAGCCCCTCCTGGAGAAGATGAAGGACCGGCGCGGCGGCGGCCCGGGCGGCGCCGTCCTGGGCGCGGTCGGCGGCAAGGTGACGGGCGTGGAGCTCGGCATGCTGCTCTCCTTCCTCGCTTCCCGGGTCCTCGGCCAGTACGAGACCTTCGCCCCGGCCACCCGCGAACTGCCCGCCGGGGCGAACGGCGGCGGCAGGCTCCTCCTCGTGGCACCGAACATCGTGCACGTGGAGCGCGAACTGGACGTCGACCCGCACGACTTCCGCCTCTGGGTGTGCCTGCACGAGGAGACGCATCGCACCCAGTTCTCGTCCGTGCCGTGGCTGCGCGATCACCTGGAGGGTGAGATCCAGGCGTTCCTCGGGGAGACCGAGGTGGACCCGATGACCGTCCTGGAGCGCATCAGGGAGGCCGCGCAGAGCCTCGCGGGCGGCCGTCCCGAGGCCGAGGAGGACGACGGGGGCCGCTCCTTCGTGGACCTGGTGCAGACGCCCACGCAGCGCGAGATCCTGGCCCGTCTGACGGCCGTGATGTCGCTCCTGGAGGGCCACGCGGACTACGTGATGGACGGTGTCGGGCCCGGTGTCGTGCCGTCCGTCGGCGAGATCCGGGAGAAGTTCAAGGAGCGCCGCCAGCGCGGTGCGAGCCGTCTGGACCAGGCGCTGCGCAAGCTCCTCGGCCTGGACGCCAAGCTGCGGCAGTACCGCGACGGGGAGCGCTTCGTGCGGGCGGTCGTCGACGAGGTCGGCATGGACGGCTTCAACCGCGTGTGGACATCTCCGAACACGCTTCCCACCAAGGCGGAGATCGCCAAACCAGCGGACTGGGTCGCGCGGGTGCACCGTAAGGCAGACTGAGCGAACAGATGCGGCTGACGGCAGGAGAACGCCCCCGTTATCACCCGTCCGAGGGACCGTGGGGCATGGGTAGGCGTGCAATGCTCGGGTAACGGCTCGGTTCTGTCACCATCGACACACTCTCAGTGACCGATTGTGTGGGGATCATGGGATCCGTACCTCGCGACCCCCACGCGAGGGCGCTGAGTGACAGCCCCGAGGCTCACCCCCCGAACTTCATGAAGGGAACCAACCGGAATGGGTCCCCATCCTGCGGTCGCGGCGATACGCCTGGCGGTCCGCCGCGTACTCCACGACGTACTGACCGACGTCGCCGCCCAGCGCGAACTCGACTCCCTGCACGCCCCCCACGTAGACGCGCACGCCTTCCAGACCCCACACCCGGCACTCCCCGCACACGAGCCGCCCCCCTCGCCGCTCGTGCTCGTGGCGTGCTCGGGCGGCGCCGACTCCATGGCGCTCGCTTCCGCGCTCGCCTTCGAGGCCCCGAAGCTGGGCATCCGCGCCGGTGCCGTCACCGTCGACCACGGTCTGCAGGCGGGCTCCGACCTGCGTGCCGCCGAGGTCGTCGCGCGCATGACCGCACTCGGCCTCGGCCCGGTCGAGTCGCTCGCCGTGTCGGTGGGCCGCGACGGCGGCCCGGAGGCCGCCGCCCGCGACGCCCGGTACGCGGCCCTGGACGCCGTCGCCGACCGCCACGGCGCCGCCGCCGTGCTGCTCGGGCACACCCGCGACGACCAGGCCGAGACGGTCCTGCTCGGTCTCGCGCGCGGCTCCGGCATCCGCTCCCTGTCCGGCATGGCCGCCGTGTCCGGCACCCACGGCCGCTACCGGCGGCCGTTCCTGCACATCGACCGGCAGACCGCGCGCAAGGCGTGCATGGTCCAGTCCCTGCCGGTCTGGGACGACCCGCACAACGCGGACCCGGCCTACACCCGCTCCCGCCTGCGCCACGAGGGCCTGCCCGCCCTGGAGAAGGCGCTCGGCAAGGGCGTCGTGGAGGCCCTCGCCCGGACGGCCCAGCTCTCCCGGGACGACGCCGACGCGCTGGACTCCTGGGCCGCCCAGGCCGAGGCGTCCGTACGGGACGCGTCCGGCCGCCTGGAGTGCGCGAAGCTCTTCGCCCTCCCGCCCGCGGTGCGCCGCCGCATCGTGCGGCGGGCGGCCATCGAGGCCGGTGCCCCGGCGGGCGCGCTGTTCGCCCGGCACATCGAAGAGGTCGACCGGCTCATCACCGGATGGCGCGGTCAGGGGGCCATCAATCTCCCGGGCAAAGTCGTCGCCCAGCGGCAGGGTGGCAGACTGGTGATCCGGCAAGGCTGACGCGGAAGACCGGTGGCAACTGGTTCCAGCTGTTTTCCCGACTCTTCTCCGCGGGCCGGTGGGACGACCGAAAGTGATGCGGGTGGACGCGAAAGACATGGGCACCGACCTCCAGTCGGTGCTCATCACCAAGGAAGAGATCGACGCGAAGCTGGCTGAGCTGGCCGCGAAGATCGACGCGGAGTACGCGGGCAAGGACCTGCTCATCGTCGGCGTGCTGAAGGGCGCCGTCATGGTCATGGCGGACCTGGCTCGCGCCCTGTCCACCCCGGTCACCATGGACTGGATGGCCGTGTCGTCGTACGGCGCGGGCACCCAGTCCTCCGGCGTGGTCCGGATCCTCAAGGACCTCGACACCGACATCAAGGGCAAGCACGTCCTGATCGTCGAGGACATCATCGACTCCGGCCTGACCCTGTCCTGGCTGCTGTCCAACCTCGGCTCGCGCGAGCCCGCGTCCCTCAAGGTGTGCACGCTGCTGCGCAAGCCGGAGGCCGCGAAGGTCGCGATCGACGTCGAGTGGGTCGGCTTCGACATCCCGAACGAGTTCGTCGTCGGGTACGGCCTGGACTACGCGGAGAAGTACCGCAATCTGCCGTTCGTGGGCACCCTCGCCCCGCACGTGTACGGCGGCTGACGGCGCTCGAGTTGCGCGGGGTGGCCCGGGCGGCGTAAGACGCCCGGGAACCCCCAGCCGTTTCCCGCCGTTGGAGCATGCGAAGGCCGGATTGCCAGCAGTCCCGTGCGGCTTCGGGTCACAATGCTGGGGTACCGTCCGAAGAACAGTCTTTTATCAAACTCACTATGGCAGGAGGTACGGAGCGTCATCGCTCCGTGTGGATGGACGTGAAGCGATACTTCCGTGGGCCAGTCATGTGGATCGTCCTGGCCGTCCTTGCCGTGGTCGTGTTGATGCAGGTCGTCGGTTCGGGCGGCGGCTACAAGACAGTGGACACCGGCCAGGTCGTGCAGGCCATCGACGAGAACAAGGTCAAGTCGGCCAAGCTCACCACCGGCGATGACCACACCATCAAGGTCGAGCTGAAGGACGGCCAGAAGGTCAAGGGCGGCAGCAAGGTCCAGGCGAGCTACATCGGCGACCAGGGCGTCGAGATCGCCAAGTCCCTGCAGGCCAAGTACGAGGACAAGCAGATCCCCGACGGTTACACCGTCTCCCCGTCGAAGCAGAACCCCTTCGTCGGCATCCTGCTGTCCCTCCTCCCCTTCGTCCTGATCGTCGTCGTCTTCCTGTTCCTGATGAATCAGATGCAGGGCGGCGGCAGCCGGGTCATGAACTTCGGCAAGTCCAAGGCGAAGCTCATCACCAAGGACACCCCCAAGACGACGTTCGCCGACGTCGCCGGTTCGGACGAGGCGGTCGAGGAGCTCCACGAGATCAAGGAGTTCCTCCAGGAGCCCGCCAAGTTCCAGGCCGTCGGCGCCAAGATCCCCAAGGGCGTGCTGCTGTACGGCCCGCCCGGTACGGGCAAGACCCTGCTCGCGCGCGCCGTCGCGGGCGAGGCGGGCGTCCCGTTCTACTCGATCTCGGGTTCCGACTTCGTCGAGATGTTCGTCGGTGTCGGTGCCTCCCGTGTCCGTGACCTCTTCGAGCAGGCCAAGGCGAACGCCCCGGCGATCGTCTTCGTCGACGAGATCGACGCCGTCGGCCGCCACCGCGGCGCCGGGCTCGGCGGCGGTCACGACGAGCGCGAGCAGACGCTCAACCAGCTGCTCGTCGAGATGGACGGCTTCGACGTGAAGGGCGGCGTCATCCTGATCGCCGCCACGAACCGCCCGGACATCCTCGACCCGGCCCTCCTGCGCCCCGGCCGCTTCGACCGGCAGATCGCCGTCGACCGTCCGGACATGCTGGGCCGTCTGGAGATCCTCAAGGTTCACCAGAAGGGCAAGCCGGTCGCCCCGGACGTCGACCTCGCGGCGGTCGCCCGTCGCACCCCGGGCTTCACCGGCGCGGACCTGAGCAACGTGCTGAACGAGGCGGCGCTGCTCACGGCCCGCAGCGACAAGAAGCTCATCGACAACCACATGCTGGACGAGGCCATCGACCGCGTCGTGGCGGGCCCGCAGAAGCGGACCCGGATCATGTCCGACAAGGAGAAGAAGATCACCGCGTACCACGAGGGCGGACACGCCCTGGTCGCGGCGGCTTCCCCGAACTCCGACCCGGTGCACAAGATCACGATCCTGTCCCGCGGCCGCGCCCTCGGCTACACGATGGTCCTCCCGGACGAGGACAAGTACTCCACCACGCGCAACGAGATGCTGGACCAGCTGGCCTACATGCTGGGCGGCCGCGCGGCGGAGGAGCTCGTCTTCCACGACCCGACCACCGGTGCGGCGAACGACATCGAGAAGGCCACCGCCACGGCCCGCGCGATGGTCACGCAGTACGGCATGACCGAGCGGCTGGGCGCGATCAAGTTCGGCGGCGACAACACCGAGCCGTTCCTCGGGCGCGAGATGGCGCACCAGCGGGACTACTCGGAAGAGGTCGCGGCGCTGGTCGACGAAGAGGTCAAGAAGCTCATCGAGACCGCGCACAACGAGGCCTGGGAAATCCTCGTCGAGAACCGCGACGTCCTGGACAATCTGGTCCTCGCGCTGCTCGAGAAGGAGACCCTCGGCAAGGAGGAGATCGCCGAGGTCTTCGCCCCGATCGTCAAGCGCCCGGCCCGCCCGGCCTGGACGGGTTCCACGCGGCGCACGCCGTCGACCCGCCCGCCGGTGCTCTCGCCCAAGGAGCTGTCCCTGACGAACGGTGCGAACGGCGCCACCCCCGCGGTGACCGCCTCCAGCGGTTCCAGCGGCTCCAGCGGTGAGACCAAGTCCCTTGAGGTGGCTCCCGAGGACCGCCCCGAGAGCTGATCCCGCGCGCCTCAGCAGGCCCGGAATGGATGCCGTGCCCCCCTGGTTCTAGCCTGGGGGGCACGGCTCTTTTCGGCCGTCCGCAAGTACCAGGAACCAGGAACGAGGCACAGATGACCGACCCCGTGACGCTGGCCGGCGAGGGCTCGATCGGCGAGTTCGACGAGAAGCGGGCCGAGAACGCCGTGCGGGAGCTGCTGATCGCGGTCGGCGAGGACCCGGATCGCGAAGGCCTGCGCGAGACTCCGGCCCGGGTGGCGCGCGCCTACCGGGAGATACTCTCCGGGCTCCGCCAGGAGCCCGAGGACGTCCTGACGACCACGTTCGACCTGGGCCACGACGAGATGGTCCTGGTGAAGGACATCGAGATCGTCAGCCTCTGCGAGCACCACCTGCTGCCGTTCCACGGCGTGGCGCACGTCGGGTACATCCCCGCGGACTCCGGCAAGATCACGGGCCTGTCGAAGCTGGCCCGCCTCGTCGATGTGTACGCCCGCCGCCCGCAGGTCCAGGAGCGGCTGACCACGCAGATCGCCGACTCCCTGATGCGCATCCTCGAAGCGCGCGGCGCGATCGTCGTGGTGGAGGCCGAGCACATGTGCATGTCGGTGCGCGGCATCCGCAAGCCCGGCGCCAAGACCACGACGTCGGCGGTGCGCGGTCAGCTCCGGGACGCGACGACGCGGGCCGAGGCGATGAGCCTGATACTGGCGCGCTGAGGCGGCTGAGAGGCCCGTACACGGCATAACGGCCCTCCGGGGGAGCGGGAGCTCCTGCGGAGGGCCGCGGGCGTCTGTGGGGCCTGTGAGGCGCTGTGGGGCCTCGGGGTGCGATCGGGGTGCGCTCGGGGGGCCTGGCGGGGCCTGAGGGAGCGCTGGTGCGCCTCGGGGGGGCGTGCTTGCGGGGCCCGGTTGATCGTGTCCGTGTCACGCCGCCGGGACAGCCGGGCCGCTGTGGTCCGGGCAGGCGGCCGTGGTCCAGGCGAGCGCCGGGGTGCCTCGGGGAGTGGGTCAGGCCGCAGGGGCCGCGCCGCCGTGTTCGTCGTCGCCGTTCTCCGGCAGCTTGCACACGCGCTCCAGGAAGAACGCGGCCGCTATCACGCCGATGCCCGCGAGCACCGAGAAGCCCGCGTAGTACGCCTGGTCGCGGCGGTCGGGGATGTCGAGGAACTCGAGCATGAAGGCGCCCACGCCGCCGTACATCCCGCAGACCAGGGCCGCGACCAGGGCGCTCGCCTGGCCGAAGACCACCGCGCGGGCCGCCATCAGCGGCTCGACGCCCTTGGCACCGGGCCGCCGCTCGCGCTGGGCCCGCAGCCGGGCGCGCAGCGAGATCGCCGTGGCGAGGAGCACCACGGCGATCACGGCGAGGACGATGGGCGCGGCGAGGGGCACGCGCGGCAGCGTGCCCACGGAGTTCCACAGCCGGGCGCCCGCCCAGGAGAGCACCCCGGCGACGACGAAGAGGCCCGCCAGCGTCCTCACGCGCAGTTGCTTCATTCCGGAGGTCGCCCCTTTTTGCCTCTGTCCCGCTTCAGCCTTCTCGGTAGACCCTAACGACTACTCGGGCAGGCGGAGTTCCAGGTCGGCGCGCGGCGTGACGCCTTCGCGGGTGACGCTCGCGAGCAGGTCCGCGACCGGGCCGCGGCCGGTGAGCCGTGCCTCCGGCTCCACGTCGTGCCACGGGGCGAGCACGAAGGCCCGCTCGTGCGCGCGCGGATGCGGCAGGGTGAGCGCCGGGTCGTCCGAGACGACGTCGGCGTACGCGACGATGTCGACGTCCAGCGTGCGCGCGCCCCAGCGCTCGTCACGGACGCGGTGGAAGGCCTCCTCGACGGCCTGCGCGCGCTCCAGGAGCGAGGCCGGGGGGAGCGTGGTCTTCACGACCACCACCGCGTTGAAGTACGCCGGCTGCGAGCCGGGCTCGACGCCCCAGGGCTCCGTCTCGTACACGGGAGAGACGGCCTTGACGCGCAGGCCCGGGGTGTCCTCCAGGGCGTCGACGGCTCCCTGGAGGGTCTCCAGGCGGTTGCCCAGGTTCGCCCCGAGGGAGAGCACGGCGCGGTGGGGGTTGGAGAGCGTGGTGTCGGCGGCGTCCACCTGCTCCACGACGGAGGCGGGTACCGGCTGGACGGTGGGGTCGCTGTGGGGGGTCATACGCGGCTCCGGGTGATGGTGACGGTCACGTCGTCGAACGGGACGGTGATCGGGGCGTCCGGCTTGTGCACGGTGACCTCGACCTCCAGGACGCCCTCGTGCTTCAGGCAGGCCTGGGCGATGCGCTCGGAGAGCGTCTCGATGAGATTCACCGGCTCGCCCTCCACGACGGCCACGACCTCCTCCGCCACGATGCCGTAGTGCACGGTCTTCGCCAGGTCGTCGTCGGCGGCGGCCGCACGGGTGTCCAGACCAAGCACCAGGTCCACGATGAAGGTCTGGCCCTCTTCGCGCTCCCGCGGATAGACACCGTGGTGCCCGCGGGCCTTGAGGCCGCGCAGCGCGACACGATCCACGCGAATCACTCCTGACAGTCGTCGGTACGGCCGGTCCCTGCCGAGTGCGGTCGGCACCCCAGCCACATTCGAATCTACCTGCGGGCACCGACAGCGTTCGCCCGCGGGGCTGCCGGACGGCCCCGCCGCCGACGTTCGCCGGTGCCCCTACCCACTCGGCGCCGGACCGCACTCCCTCAGGAGGGGGTCTCGTCGTCCTCGTCGTCACCGGATTCGGCGAGCACGGGCGACGCGTGGTGCGACCACAGCTTCCAGCCGTCACAGGTGCGCCGGAACACGTTCGTGGCGACCACGAGCTGTCCGACGAGGGGGCCGAGCTCGTCGCCGTCGCGGGGCGCGGGGCCGCCGCTGAGGATGTTCTCCGTGCAGGTCACCAGGGCCGTGTCCGCGGCCACGCTGACCCGTACGTCGGTGAGGAAGAACTGGATGTACTCCGTGTTCGCCATGATCAGCGCGTACGACCGCAGGACCTCGCCGCGGCCGGTGAGCACCGGCCAGCCCGGGTGGACGCAGGAGATCGCGGCGGCGCCCTCGGTCTCGTCGCCGAAGCCGTCGTCGCCGAAGTCGTCCGCCCCGTCGTCGCTGTCGTCGGCCGTTGGGCCGACGGCCTCGGCGGCTCCGGTGGTCCCGGAGTCCTCGTCGTCCTCCAGGTCCACGGGGAGCCGGGAGAGCGCGGTGGTCAGGCTCGACGGGCCGCCGCTCCCGGTGCCGTCCACGAGGTCGGCCGGGTCCAGCCACAGGTCCGTGACCGCGTCGAAGTCGCCGCGCTCCAGTGCTTCGTAGAAGGCGGTGTTCGCCCTTTCGACCTGCTCGATGTCCGTTCTGGCGCGTGTCACCGAGCGCCCGCCGCTCCGGCCGCGCCCGCGGCGCCCCGTGCCGCGTCCGTCACGGCCTGCGCCACCCGGACCGCGTCCGCCGTCGCCCGCACCTCGTGCACCCGGACCGCCCAGGCGCCCTGGCGCGCGGCGATCGCCGAGACGGCGGCCGTGGCCGCGTCGCGCTCGCGGGCGGGGGGCGGCGAGCCGCCGGGGCCCGCGAGGACCCGGCCGAGGAACCGCTTGCGGGACGCCGCGACGAGCACGGGGCGGCCGAGGCCGAGCAGGCTCTCCAGGTGGGCCAGGAGCGTCAGGTCGTGCTCGGCGTTCTTGGAGAAGCCGAGGCCGGGATCGATGACGATCCGCTCCGGGGCGATGCCGCCCGCGATCGCGGCCTCCACGCGCGCGTGGAGCTCGTCGACGACTTCGGAGACCACGTCCTCGTAGTGCGGCTCGGCGTGCAGGTCCGTCAGGAAGCCGCGCCAGTGCATCACCACGAACGGCGCGCCCGCGGCGGCCACCGCGGGGACCATGTCCGGGTCGGCGAGCCCTCCGGAGACGTCGTTCACGAGCACCGCGCCCGCGGCGAGCGCCTGGCGGGCCACGGAGGCGCGCATGGTGTCCACGGACACCGTGACGCCCTCGGCGGCCAGGCCCCGCACCACGGGCACCACGCGCCGCAGTTCCTCGTCCTCGTCCACGCGCGGGGCGCCCGGACGGGTCGACTCGCCGCCCACGTCGACCAGGTCGGCGCCCTGGGCGACCAGGTCGACGCCGTGCTTGACGGCGGCCGTGGTGTCGAACCAGCGGCCGCCGTCGGAGAAGGAGTCGGGAGTCACGTTCACGACACCCATGACCGCACAGCGGTCCCACTGGGGGAGCCCCTCGACCGATCCCCGCCCGCGCAACGTACTCATGCCTCCAGCCTAGGCCCGTGTGCGGGAGTGTTACGCCGCACGGACCTCGTGCTGCTCGGCCGACCGCGCCGACTGGTGCGGGCAGGGACGGGGCCCCGCGGTGCGGCGGCGCAGGAACCGCGGAAGCGCGAGGGTCACGAAGCCCTCCGCCTGCATGGCCGCGAAGCCGATCCGGGGGAGGTCACGGCTGGAGCGGTAGACCACGAAACGCGGCTCCCAGCGCGGCTGGAACTTGGCGTTGAACTTGTACAGCGACTCGATCTGGAACCAGCGCGAGAGGAAGACGAGCAGTCCCCTCCAGGCCCGCAGGACCGGGCCCGCGCCCAGCTTCTCGCCGCGGGCGAGGGCGGCGCGGAACATCGCGAAGTTCAGCGACATGCGGGCGACCCCGAGCTGCGGGGCGGCCTGCAGCGCGGCCACGATGAGCAGCTCGTTCATGCCCGGGTCGGCGCTGCGGTCGCGGCGCATCAGGTCGAGCGACACGCCGTCCTTGCCCCACGGCACGAAGTGCAGCACGGCCTTCAAGTCGCCGTACGGGCCGGGCTGTTCGTCGGTCTTGTGGGCGGTCGCGATCAGGCAGTCGCCGTCCGCCGGGTCGCCGATGCGGCCGAGGGCCATGGAGAAGCCGCGCTCGGTGTCGGTGCCCCGCCAGTCGTCGGCGGCCCGCTGGATGCGCTCAAGCTCCTGCTCGCCGAGGTCACGGATGCGCCGTACGCGCGTCTCGTAGCCATTGCGCTCGATCCGCTTGACCATCTGGCGCACGTTGCGCATCGCGCGCCCGGACAGGGAGAAATCCGCGACCTCCACCACCGCCTCGTCACCCAGCTCCAGGGCGTCGAGTCCGGTCTCGCGGGTCCACACCTGGCCGCCGGTCTCGGAGCAGCCCATGACGGCGGGCGTCCAGGAGTGGGCCTTGGCCTCGTCCATGAAGCGCTCGATCGCGCCGGGCCAGGCCTCGACGTCGCCGATGGGGTCGCCGGACGCCAGCATCACGCCCGACACGACGCGGTACGTGACCGCGGCCTTGCCGCTCGGCGAGAACACCACGCCCTTGTCGCGGCGCAGCGCGAAGTGGCCGAGGGAGTCGCGGCCGCCGTGCTTGGCGAGCAGTTCGCGAAGCCGGGTCTCGTCGTCCTCGGTGAGGCGCGCCGCCGGGTGCTCCGGGCGGAAGGCCAGGTAGATGGTGGTGAGGGCGGTGAGCAGGCCCAGGGCGCCGAGCGAGAAGCCGACGGTCCACGGGGTGCGGCCGGTGTAGTCGACCGGCCCCTCGACGCCGAAGAGGCCGTACAGGACGTGCATCAGGCGCTCGGAGATGCTGGGGTCGCCCACGACCTTGTCCGGGTGCACGCTGACGATGACCAGGCCGAGCGCGAGGGAGCCGGCGCCGAGGACGACGAAGTTCGCGAGCGCCCGCCAGCGGCTGCGCGGGTCGGGCAGCGCGGCGAACTCCTTGCGGTGCCGGAGCAGCAGCGCGAGCAGCGCGATCGGGATCAGCACGCCGATGAACGAGTGCCGGTATGTGAACTGCGCCACGGCACCCAGGGGCAGCAGCACCACGGCGGCGCGCCACGCCCGGCGCTTGTTGCGGCGCAGACCGTGCGCGAGGAGCAGCAGGAGCACGCCGCAGCTGAGCGCGAGCGCGGCGGCGAACGGCCCGAACAGACCGGGCAGGACCTCGGCAAACGTATGCAAACGGCTGTGGCGGAAGCGGGGGAACACCCCCGCCGCCACGTTCAGGAGCCCTACGAGCGCGCAGGCTCTGGCGACCAGGGCGGGGACGGCTTCGGGGCGGGGGCCGCGGAGGATGCGGCGCAGCCCACCCTTGCCTTCTGGAACCACACCCGACATTTCCCCATCTATCCTGACAGACATCGCATCCCGTAGTTCCGCGAGAGAGCTTCGATCCGGTGCCAAAACCGGCAACCGGCAATATTGCGCCCTCTAGGACGGTCCTTCGGGGACACGGGTTCACTCCGAACCGGAAAACCAGCTCAAAGCTGGCGGAAAAGGCATGGCAAGGCCGAGGAAAGCCCCGGCCAAACCCGGGCCAGGGCTCTGACCCGAGTCCGGAGCCCGCCCTTCCGGCCCCCGGGAGTGAACAGGCAGAAAGCGCAGGCAGGATCTTCCCATGGGTCTCACGAGCAACAAAGTGCTGGCACTCGCGATCGCACTGGGCGTGCTGCTGTTCATCGGCACGATCTGGCTGTGGCCGCGGCTCGCACGCCGCAGTTGGCGCGCCGTCACCGGGCGCGTCGGGCTGCTCCTCGCCACGCAGGTCGCGGTCTTCGCCTCCATCGGTCTCTACACCAACCAGGCGTTCGGGTTCTACGCCAGCTGGGCGGACCTCCTCGGTCAGGAGACCGAGCAGGGAGTCGTCGTGGACCACGACGTGCTCAAGGGCGAGAAGGGGCCGGTCAAGGTGACCGACACCCAGACCGTGGACGTGCCCGGCGGCGAGACGCCCCGTGTCGGCGGCCAGATCCAGAAGATCCAGGTCCAGGGCCGGAACTCGAAGATCGCCAGCCCGGCGTACGTCTATCTGCCCCCGGAGTACTTCCAGCCGCAGTACCGCCACCGCACCTTCCCCTCGTCCGTCGTCCTGACCGGCTACCCCGGCACCGCCGAGGCGCTCATCAAGGGCCTGCACTACCCGCAGACCGCCCACAAGCAGGCCCGGCAGGGCAAGATGCAGCCGATGATCCTGGTCATGCTCCGGCCGACCGTGGCACCGCCGCGCGACACCGAGTGCGTGGACATCCCCGGCGGCCCGCAGTCGGAGACCTTCTTCGCCCGCGACCTGCCGGACGCCATCACCCAGCACTACCGCGCGGGCAAGAAGCCCGACTCCTGGGGCATCATCGGCGACTCCACCGGCGGCTACTGCGCGCTGAAGCTCGCGATGCACCACCCCGACGTGTACGGCGCAGGAGCGAGCCTCTCCGGCTACTACAAGGCCGCGCAGGACGTCACCACGGGCAACCTCTTCCACGGGGACAAGGACCTGGAGAACCAGGCCAACCTCATGTGGTACCTGGAGCACATGCCGCCGCCGAAGACCTCCTTGCTGGTGAGCAGCAGCAAGAAGGGCGAGGGCAACTACAAGGACACCCTGAAGTTCATCGACAAGGTGAAGCCGCCGACGCGCATCTCGTCGATGATCCTCGAAAGCGGGGGTCACAACTTCAACACGTGGCGACGGGAGATCCCGGCGTCCCTGGTGTGGCTGAGCCAGCGCCTGACCGGCGGCTCGGACGTGCGGTAGCCGTCTTCGACACCCGGTCACGGGCGCCTGTGGTCAGCTGCCCGTGACCGAAGCCACACTCTCCAGCTCGACCTCGTCGCGCGCGATGGCCAGCGCGTCCGCCGCCGTGGAGCGCCGCAGCGCCTCGTGCAGCCGCGCGGGCGTGAGGACGCCGAGGAAGCGCCCCTCGCTGTTCTCGTCGATGACGGCGATCCACCCCGCGTCGTGCTGGAGCATCGTGGAGAACGCCTGCTTCAGGCTCGCGCCCACCGGCAGCCACGCCTCCATGCGCCGCGCGTGCTCGCGGACCGTACCGGTGCCCACGCGCGCGTGCTCCGTGGAGATCCAGCCGTGCAGGTTGTTCTCGCCGTCCAGGACGACGGCCCAGCGGGCGTCGAGCTCCTTGGGCAGCGTGTCGTCGAGGTGCACGACCGGCGGCTGCTCCAGGTCGCCCTCCTCGATCGGCGTCACCGAGAGGCGCTTCAGGCCCCGGTCCGCCCCCACGAAGTCCGCGACGTACTCCGTGGCCGGCGCGCCGAGGACGGTCGACGGGGTGTCGAACTGCTCGATGCGGCCGTGGCCGTAGACGGCGATGCGGTCGCCGAGCCGGACCGCCTCCTCGATGTCGTGCGTGACGAACAACACGGTCTTGCGCACGGCCTGCTGGAGGCGGAGGAACTCGTTCTGCAGGTGCTCGCGGACCACCGGGTCGACCGCGCCGAACGGCTCGTCCATCAGGAGCACCGGCGGGTCCGCCGCCAACGCCCGGGCCACGCCCACGCGTTGGCGCTGACCGCCGGAGAGCTGCTCGGGGTAGCGCTCGCCGTACACCGACGGGTCGAGGCCGACCAGGTCGAGGAGTTCGGCGGCGCGCTCACGGGCCTTGGCGCGCTTGACGCCGAGGAGGTGCGGGACGGTCGCCGTGTTGTCCAGGACCGTCTTGTGCGGGAACAGGCCGACCTGCTGGATGACGTAGCCGATGCGGCGGCGCAGTTGGACCGGGTCGATGTCCGATATGTCGTCACCATCGAGGAATATCCGCCCGCTGGTGGGCTCGATGAGCCGGTTCACCATCTTCATCGTCGTGGTCTTGCCGCAGCCCGAAGGGCCGACGAGCGTGACCAGTTCACCCTCGCCGACCTCGAAGGACAGATCGTCGACGGCCGTGGTGCCGTCCGCGTACCGCTTGGTCACATGCTCGAACCGGATCATGAGTCCCCATTGTGGCGCGTGTGCTGAGAGGGCCATGGTGCGCCCGCGTCTGTGAAGGCCGTGTTGCGCCCGCACGACGAGTCTCGGCGATTGTCAGTGCTCGGCGTTAGGGTCGCGGGACAGATGAACGTGTGCGCTTGGGCACGTGTGCGATGGAGCACATGTCCGATCGGCATGGCTTCGGGGAATCGGGGGAGGCGGGGCGGGTGAGCAAGCGGAACTGTCTCGTGACGAACGACTGGATCTGCGGTGAGTACGTCCGCTCGCGCAGTGAGGAGTTGATCGACGCGACGGTGCAGCACGTCGGCATCACGGCGGTGTCCGTGGCGATAGGCGTGGCGGTGTCGCTGCCGCTCGCCCTGCTCGCGCGGCGCTGGCGGTTCCTCGCCGCGCCGATCCTCGGCGTGACGACGGTGTTGTACTCGATCCCGTCGCTCGCGATGTTCTCGCTGCTGCTCCCGTTCTTCGGCCTGTCCGCGTCGCTCGTGGTCACGGGCCTCGTCCTGTACTCGCTCACGATCCTCGTGCGGAACATCCTCGCGGGCCTGCGGGCGGTGCCCGAGGAGGCCAGAGAAGCCGCCAAGGGCATGGGGTACGGCCCGCTGCGGCTGCTGTGGGAGGTCGAACTGCCGCTGGCGCTGCCCTCGCTGCTCGCCGGCGTACGGATCACGACGGTCTCGACGGTGGCGCTCACCACGGTCGGCGCCATCGTGGACAAGGGCGGTCTCGGCACGATGATCCTCGACGGCCTCGACACCCAGTTCAAGGCCCAGGTGCTCACGGCGTCGGTGCTGTGCGTGCTGCTCGCGCTCGCGGCCGACCTGCTGCTGCTCGCGCTCCAGCGCCTGCTCACCCCGTGGACCCGGGCGCATCGCATACGTACGAGCCGTTTCGCGCGCAAGGCGGATGCGGCCCCCGGTGTGGGCAAGGTGGCTGAGCCCGTATGAACGCGATATCCGGTGCCTATGAATGGCTGACCACATCGGCCAACTGGCAGGGCGAGAAGGGGGTGTGGCACCGGCTCGCCGAGCACCTCTACTTCAGCGGCGTCTGCCTCGTCGTGTCGTGCGCCATCGCGCTGCCGATCGCGCTGCTGCTCGGGCACATCGGCAAGGGCGGCGCCCTCGCGGTGAACATCTCGAACGTGGGGCGCGCGGTGCCGACGCTCGCGGTGCTCATCCTGCTCACGCTCACCCCGCTCGGGGAGCACGGGGACGTGCCGACGCTGATCGCCCTGGTCCTGTTCGCCGTGCCGCCGCTCCTGACGAACGCGTACGTCGGCATGCGCGAGGTGGACCGCTCGGTGGTCGAGGCCGCGCGCGGCATGGGGATGAGCGGCCGTCAGGTCTTCGGGCGGGTCGAGCTGCCGCTGGCGTACCCCCTCATCATGACGGGGGTGCGGTCGGCCGCCGTGCAGGTGGTCGCCACGGCGACGCTCGCCGCGATGGCGGGCGAGGGCGGCCTGGGCCGGATCATCACGGCCGGGTTCAATCTGCAGAACACGCCGCAGGTGGTCGCGGGCGCCTTCCTCGTGGCGCTGCTCGCCCTGGTGGTGGAGGGAGCGCTCGTCGCGGTGGGGTGGGCCTTCGACCCGATGCGGGGGCGGTCCCGTATGCGTGCCTGAGCATCCGGGCCCCTCCCTCCCGCAGGTCCGGCCTCCGGCCTCGAAACGCTCGTGATCCTGAAACTCTCGAATGGTGGTTCACCGATGAACAGCAGAACGCGTCGCGCGCGACGGATGGCAGGGGCGGCCGCGGCCGTCGTGACGCTGGGCGCGGGCCTCGCCGCGTGCGGCGGCGACAGCCTGGAGGACGACAAGGACTCGGGCGGCGGCAAGGGCTCGATCGTGGTGGGCTCGGCACGGTTCACCGAGCAGAAGGTGCTCGCCGAGCTGTACGCGGGCGTGCTGCGGGACGCCGGTTACGACGCGTCGGTGAAGACCGTGCAGAACCGCGAGGTGTACGAGCCGGAGCTGAAGAAGGGCTCCATCGACGTCGCTCCCGAATACGCGGCCACGCTCGCGGAATTCCTGAATCTGAAGAAGAACGGCTCGGACGCGAAGCCGGTCGCGTCCAGTGATCTCGCGGCGACGGTCCGCGCACTGACCGACCTGGCGAAGCCGCGCGGCCTCAAGGTGCTCCCGGCGGGCGGCGCGGTCGACCAGAACGCGTTCGCGGTGACCGAGGATTACGCCAAGGAGCACAAGCTCAAGACGCTTTCCGATCTTGGCAAGTCCGGTGAGAAGGTCAGGATCGCCGCCGGTGACGAATGCGAGACGCGGCCGTTCTGCGCGCCGGGCCTGAAGACGAAGTACGGCATCGACGTCGCCGGAATCGACCCCAAGGGCGTCGGCACCACCCAGTCGAAGCAGGCCGTGAAGAACGGCACGGACCAACTGGTCCTGACGACGACCACGGACGCGACGCTGAAGAACTTCGACCTCGTGATCCTGGAGGACGACAAGAAGCTCCAGAACGCCGACAACATCCTTCCCGTGGTGAACGAGAAGTCGGCGGGCGACAAGGAGATAGCCGACGCGCTCGGCAAGCTCACCAAGACGCTCACGACGGACGACCTCATCGAACTGAACCGCAAGGTCGACGAGGAGCGCCAGAAGGAAGGCGATGTCGCCGAGGACTATCTGAAGTCCAAGGGCCTGATCAAGAAGTAAGCGCGGAGATCGTGTGCCGGGTTGCGGAATCCGGCCGGAGGCGGTGAAGTGGCCGGTCGGAGAAGAAGTGGCTCGGCGGGGTGGGGAGTTGCGGTGGGGGCACCGGGATTTTGGCGGGCGGGGCACCAGACTTCGCCTACGCGCGGTAAGTTTCTGGCCATGCCACGTGGACGTCACCGCCATTCCCCACCACTGCACAGGCTGCTTCCCCCGTCGGCGGTCGCAGGCTTCTCCGTCGTCTGCGCCGGCGGCGCCTGGCTGTTCGCGGAACCCGTCGTGCTGCGCGGGCTCGTCGCGGCCGCGGCCGCGAGCGCCGTTCTGGGCTCGGTCGTCATGCGCCGCTGGGACCGGGCCGCGGGCAAGCGGGTCGCCGAGCTCGGCAGGGCGCGCGCGAGCGAGGAGTGGCGCTACGAAGAGCGCATAGCGGAGTGCGAGTCCGACCTCGACGAGGCGCGTGAGCTGCGCTCCAAGCTGGAGAACAAGCTGCGCTCCAAGCGGGCGGAGCTGGCCGCGCTGCGCAACGAACACGCGGCGCTGCTGCGCCGGTACGCGACGGCGGAGACCGAGCGCGCCAGCGCCCTCGAAGGGCGGCGGCTGCTCGCCCTAGGGGCCACGGGCCCCGCCACGCGGGCGCTGCCGCCGGCCTCCTCGGAGGACTCCGCCGCGGCGGAGACGCCCGAGGCCTCGCTGTACGAGCGGGCCAACGCGGCGCTCGACCGCCTCGCGGAGCGGGACGCCGAGCCCGAGCCCGAGCCCGAGGACGACCATGAGCGGGCGGTGGGCGCGCAGCTGATGGTTCCGGCCGCCGCGGTCGTCGTCCCGGCCGCCGCGCAGGTCCGCAGGTCCGCCGGTGAGGGCGGCTTCGACTTCTTCGGTACGAAGGCCACGGACGTGGACGCCAAGAGCGCGGCCCCGGCCGCCCTCGACGCCGTGCAGAACGAGGACCTCGCCGACGTCGTGGGCGAGGAAGCCCTCGCGGTCCACAAGGCGCAGGCCGAGGCCGAGTTCAAGCCGTCGGACGCGGCGACCGACGCCGAGCGCGGCGTGGGCCAGGTCATCGACCTCACCGCGCACGACGAGACGGAGCAGATCGACCTGAAGGGCCTCCGCACGGCCCTGCGCGCCTGACGCCCCGCCCGGGCGGAACGCCCCGGGGGCATCTGCGCGCCGCCCGACACCGGGCCCGCGCTGCGCCCGACCGGGGCAGTCCCACCCACCCGCCACCACCCCGGCCACGGGATCGCGGGGCACCATCCGCAGCGCCCCGTGTCGGGGCCGAGCCGGCGAAGCTCGGGAGTTTCGGGTGGGAGGGTGGGAAACCCCGCCGCGGTAGCGGCGGTGCCGTCCACTCGGCTGCGGCGCTCCGCGTCGGGGCCGGGCCTCGCAAGGCGGGGGAGTTCCGGGTGGGAGGGCGGGAAGGTCCGCCGCGGTAGCGGCGGCACGGCCCACTGCGCGGTAGCGCCCCGCGGTACCCCCACCCCCGGAGGGCAGGCAGAGTCAGGCCATCCACCGATCGGGCCGCGCGGCCCGGCGCCCCGTGCGGGAGCGCTCCGCCTGCGCCCGCAACAGCTCCGCCGCCTCCTCCGCGGGCCGCAGCCGCGCCGTCACCGTGTGCCCGGCCCCGCTGTCCACCTTCACGTCGGCGACGCCCTTGAACCGCTCCCAGGGCCCCTGCACGAGCCGCACGCTCTGCACCTTCGCGTGCGGCACCAGGGAGAGCCGCCGCCGGAGCAGCCCGTGCCGCGCGGCGAACACCGCGTCGGTGACGGCGAGCCCGTGCCCTTTCCACCACACCGGGACGCACCACGACGCGCGCGCGGGCGGCCGGGACAGCTCGTCCGGGCCCGGCACCCGCACCCCCGGCAGGACCTGTGCGATCACCGACTCGGCGAGCGCGCGCGGCGCGACCGGCACGAGCACGCCGTTCGCCGACCCGGCCACGTCCAGCTCGACCCGCACCCAGCCGAACCGGCGCCACAGCAGCGGCTCCACGAGCCGCACGGTCTGCACCCGGCCGGGCGGCACCGTCTCGTGCGCCTTGTCGAGCAGCCCGTGGTCCAGACGCAGCCCGTCGGGGGACTCGCCGACCGTCCAGTCGTACTCCCCGACGAAGCGGCCGACGCTGCTGGCGAAGGCGCCGCCGAGCATGGGAAGGCCGGTCGCGATGACGGTCCACACGCTGTGCGTCAGGAACCACAGGAAGGTCGGGACGACGAGCGTGGCGAGCAGGAGCAGCCAGGGCGCGCCGGTGAGGAGTACGGAGACGGCGAGCATGCGCGGCGGCACGTGCAGCAGCTGCCGCGAGGGCGCCTCGCCGACCTCGTGCGCCGTCTCGGGGGCGAATCCGGCCGCCCGCGCGAGGAGTTCGGCACGCAGCGCGGTGGCGTCGCGCTCGCCGAGATAGGCCAGTTCGTCCTTCTTGTCCGTGCCGACGACGTCCAGCTTCAGCTTGGTGACGCCGACGACGCGGGCCGCGAGCGGCTGGGTCAGGTCCACGGCCTGGAGCCGGTCGAGCCGGATGTGCGCGGTGCGCCGGAACACCAGGCCCGTACGGATGCGCAGCTCGGTGTCGGTGACGGCGAAGTGCGTGTACCACCAGCTGAGGAAGCCGTACAGGGAGCCGCCGAGGACGACCGCCGTGGCGACCAGGGCGAGCGAGGTGGCGGTCATGTCGGCCATGCGGCGCTGCGCGCCGTCCGGATCATGGAAGGCCCAGCCCATGAGGACGGCGACGGGCGCCCAGGCCCGCCGCAGCGGCGTCACGGGATGCAGCCGCCGCTCCCGCGGGCCGCCGTCCGCGTGCGGCTCGGGCGCGGCGTCCTCGCGTGGCCGGGGGGCCAGTTCCCCGGTCACAGCCCCGCCGATCGGGCCTCGCCGAGCTCGGTGAGGCGGTCGCGGAGGCGCTCGGCCTCCTGGGGGTCGAGGCCGGGGATGCGGGCGTCCGTGGCGGCCGCCGCGGTGTGCAGCTGGACCCCGGCGAGGCCGAAGTAGCGCTCCACGGGCCCTGAGGTCACCTCGACGAGCTGCATGCGGCCGTACGGCACGACCGTCTCCTCGCGCCACAGCACGCCGCGGCTGATGAGCAGGTCGTCGGCCCGCTCCGCGTACCGCCAGGAGCGCCAGTTGCGCTCCAGGAGCAGCCAGCCCCAGGCCGCGAGGGCGAGCGGAAGGGCCGCGAAGACGGCCCAGGCGGGCCCGGCGAACAGGCCGAGCAGCACGCCGAGCGCCACCGCGACCGGCACCAGCCAGACCACGAGCAGCAGCCGGCGCATCTTCAGCAGCCCGCGCGGCAGCCCGGTCCACACCGGCTCGCCCGCGTCCGCGCCAGGCGCCGGCATCGGCGTCCCCGTCCCCGTTTCCATGCCTCAAGCCTACGTACGGGATCTGACAGTGGCGTGGCCGCTGCTGTGCGTCAGACTGTCCGCATGAGCCCCACGACGGAGCACAGGAAGACGCGGACAGCGGCGGGTACGGAGCTGACGGAGACGACGGTCGGGGTCGGCGGCGCCGCCGAGAGCACCGACATGGTGCTGAACATCGGCCCGCAGCACCCGTCGACGCACGGCGTGCTGCGCCTGCGCCTCGTCCTGGACGGCGAGCGCATCCAGCACGCGGAGCCGGTCATCGGCTATATGCACCGGGGCGCGGAGAAGCTCTTCGAGGCGCGCGACTACCGGCAGATCGTGATGCTGGCCAACCGCCACGACTGGCTGTCGGCGTTCTCGAACGAGCTGGGCGTGGTGCTCGCCGTGGAGCGGATGCTCGGCATGGAGGTGCCCACGCGCGCGGTGTGGACGCGCACGCTGCTCGCCGAGCTGAACCGCGTACTGAACCACCTGATGTTCCTCGGCTCGTACCCGCTCGAACTGGGCGGCATCACGCCGGTCTTCTACGCCTTCCGGGAGCGCGAAGAGCTCCAGAACGTCATGGAGGAGATCTCCGGCGGCCGGATGCACTACATGTTCAACCGGGTCGGCGGCCTCAAGGAGGACCTGCCCGCCGGATGGACCACCCGCGCGCGGGCGGCCGTCGCCTCGGTGCGTTCCCGCATGGACGTGTACGACCGTCTGGTGCTCGGCAACGAGATCTTCCGGGGGCGTACGCGCGGCGTGGGCGTGCTCTCCGAAGAGGCGGTGCATGCCTACGGGGTGAGCGGTCCCATCGCCCGCGCCTCCGGTGTCGACTTCGACCTGCGCCGCGACGAGCCGTATCTGGCGTACGGGGAGCTTGCCGACGTCCTGAAGGTGGTGACCCGCGAGGAGGGCGACTGCCTGGCGCGCTTCGAGTGCCTCCTGGAGCAGACGCACAACGCGCTCGACCTCGCGGACGCCTGTCTGGACCGGATCGCGGAGCTTCCCCAGGGGCCGATCAACCAGCGCCTGCCGAAGGTGCTCAAGGCCCCCGAGGGCCACACGTACGCGTGGACGGAGAACCCGCTCGGCATCAACGGCTACTACCTGGTGTCCAAGGGCGAGAAGACCCCGTACCGGCTCAAGCTGCGCTCGGCCTCGTACAACAACATCCAGGCGCTCACCGAGCTCCTGCCGGGGCAGCTGGTCGCCGACATGGTGGCGATCCTGGGGTCACTGTTCTTCGTGGTCGGCGACATCGACAAGTAGGTCACCGGCAAACAGGTCGTCGAGTGCCGTGCCGACCGGCTGCGCGAGCCAGCCGAAGTCGCCGAGCCCGCCCCGCGCGGTCAGCTCCGTCGCCTCGCCCGCGCGCGTGAGGGCTCGTACGTACGCGGCCGGGTCGGTGGCGGCCAGAGTCAGCGGCGGGCGGCCGCCGCTGACCCCCAGGGCGGCGAGGGCGGCCCGCTGGGTGAGCAGCCGTCCGCCGGGCAGGGCGCAGGCGTCGAGCGCCACGTGGGCGGTGATGTCGCAGCCGCCGTCCGGCACGGGCCGCGTCTCCCGGCCCTCGCTAAAGCCCGTCAGCGTCCCGAAGGGCGGCCGCGCGTCCCGGGCGTGCGCGTAGTCGACGGCGACCGCGAGGCCGCGGCTCAGCGTCGCCACGGCCGACGCCCAGGCTGCGTCCCGGGGGCGGCCGATCTCCGCCCGCAGGCCGGGTTCGGCGCCCAGCGGCCACCACCGGGCCAGCCAGTCGGCGTCGGGGCCCGCCACGGGGCCGCCCAGCTCTTCGGTGCCGTCCTCGTGGACGAGGGCGTAGCGGACCGAGCCGTCGGGGGCGGTCTCGGCGACATCCACGGGCACGTTGTCGAGCCACTCGTTGGCGAACAGCAGGCCGCTCACCCCGGTGGGCGGGGCGGCACGCCACTGGACGCGCGGATCGAGGCCTTCGGGGCGGGCGGCGCGTTCCACCGCGTACGCGCGCGTGCGGGCTGCCACGTCGGCGGGCAGCTCCGCGAGGACGCCCGCGGTCAGCTCGCCGCGGCCCGCGCCCACGTCCACGAACGCCAGCTCGTCCGGGTGCCCGAGCACGGCGTCCACGCGGCGCAGGAGCCGGGCCACGGCGGCCGCGTACAGCGGCGAGGCGTGCACGGAGGTGCGGAAGTGCCCCGCGGGCCCCTCGGGGCGGTGGTAGAAGCCGTACGGCCCGTACAGGGCCTCCTCCGTGGCTTCCCGCCAGCCCCGCGCGGGGGGCCCTGCCGTTCGCTGTGCCTCATGCGTCACAGCGAGAAGGCTATGCGGGCCTCCACCTTGGGGAGTACGAGAAGGCCGTACGGATCGCACCTCGGGTTGACCCGGGGGCCCGGACCGGTTGCCTACGCTGGGTTACGTGCAGCGCCTCTATGACTTCCTCCGCAGACACCCGACGGGGGTCGACGCCTTCTGGGCGTTCGTCCTCCTCGGTCTCTCCGGGCTGAGCGTGGTGGCCGTCGCCGACTCGGAGGGCCACGACCCGACGCTCCTGGCGATTCCGGTCGTCATCGGTCTGTGCCTGGTGGTGGCGCTGCGTCGCCGGTTCACGGAGCACATGCTCGTGCTCGCCGCGGTGATCGGCGCCGCGCAGATGGCCGGCGACGTGCGGCCGAACACGGCGAACTTCGCGATGCTCGTGATCATCTACACGGCGGCGGCCGACGGCCCCAAGTGGGCCTCGCGGTTCGCCCTCACCGGTGGTCTCGCGGCCGCCCCGCTGTCGCAGCTGCGCTGGCCGGAGCCGTCGACCGGCACGTGGGGCAACGTGCTCTACACCGTCTTCATGGTCGTGCCGTTCGCCCTCGCCTGGGTGCTCGGCGACTCGATCCGCACCCGCCGCGCCTACTTCGCGCAGCTGGAGGAGCGCGCCGCCCGCCTGGAGAAGGAGCGCGAGGCGCAGGCCAAGGTCGCGGTCGCGGCCGAGCGCGCCCGCATCGCCCGCGAGCTGCACGACGTCGTCGCGCACAACGTGTCGGTGATGGTCGTCCAGGCCGACGGCGCCGCGTACGTCCTGGACGCGGCGCCCGACCAGGCCAAGCAGGCCCTGGCGACGATCTCCGGCACCGGGCGCCAGGCGCTCGCGGAGATGCGCAGGCTGCTCGGCGTGCTGCGCACCGGCGAGCCCGAGGAGAGCGGGGAGTACGTCCCGCAGCCCGACGTCGAGCAGCTCGACGAGCTGATCGAGCAGGTGCGCGGCGCCGGTCTGCCGGTCGACTTCAAGGTCGAGGGCACCCCGCGCCCGCTGCCCAGCGGCGTGGAGCTGACCGCGTACCGCATCGTGCAGGAGGCCCTCACCAACACCCGCAAGCACGGCGGTGAGAACGCCGGTGCCAGCGTCCGGCTCGTCTACTTCGACGACGGCCTCGGGCTGCTCGTCGAGGACGACGGCAAGGGCGCCCCGCACGAGCTGTACGAGGACGGCGGCGCGGACGGCAGCGGGCACGGCCTGATCGGCATGCGCGAGCGCGTCGGCATGGTCGGCGGCACCCTGGACGCGGGGCCGCGGCCGGGGGGCGGATTCCGCATCAGTGCGCTGCTGCCACTCAAACCCGCACACTGACACCTGTCACCGGTGCGCCCCGGCCGTGCGGCCGTGGTTGACTCCGCCCGTGGCGTGTCGCCACCGAGTTTTGCCATCGATCCACCCCGAAGGGACCGTGTGATGTCCATCCGCGTGATGCTCGTCGACGACCAGGTGCTGTTGCGCACCGGATTCCGGATGGTCCTCGCCGCCCAGCCGGACATGGAGGTCGTCGCCGAGGCGGGCGACGGCGTGGAGGCCTTGCAGGAGCTGCGGGCCACGGCGGTCGACGTGGTGCTGATGGACGTGCGCATGCCGAAGCTGGACGGCGTGGAGACCACGCGCCGCATCTGCTCCGGGCCCAACCCTCCGAAGGTGCTGATCCTGACGACCTTCGACCTCGACGAGTACGCCTTCTCGGGCCTGAAGGCGGGCGCGTCCGGGTTCATGCTCAAGGACGTGCCGCCCGGCGAGCTGCTGGCCGCGATCCGGGCCGTGCACAGCGGCGACGCGGTGGTCGCGCCGTCCACGACGCGGCGCCTGCTCGACCGGTTCGCGCCGATGCTGCCGGGCTCGGCGCAGCCGCAGCACAAGGAGCTGGAGCGGCTCACCGAGCGCGAGCGCGAGGTCATGGTGCTCGTCGCCCAGGGGCTCTCGAACGGCGAGATCGCGGCGCGCCTCGTGCTGTCCGAGGCGACCGTGAAGACCCATGTGGGCCGCATCCTGACCAAGCTGGGCCTGCGGGACCGGGTGCAGGTCGTGGTGCTCGCGTACGAGACGGGCCTCGTGCGCGCGGGCGGCGGCGCGGGCTGAGCCCCTGACGGGGCCGCCCCTTCCCCTCCGGCGTTTGAGGACGAGCGCGTCAGCGCGAAACGCCGCTGCCCCGGCTAACGGAGCACGCCCTCGATGAACTCGCTGCCGAGCCGTGAGACCACGCCCAGGTCCAGCTGGTGCTGCACGTACCGGCCGCGGCGGCGTGTGGTGATCAGCTCGGCCTTCTTCAGGACGCTCAGGTGCCGGGATATCTCCGGAGCCGTCATGCCGTGGGCGTCCGCCAGCTCACCCGTGGTGTACGCCCCGCGCGCGAGGTGGCGGCACAGACGCATCCGCACCGGGTGCGAAAGCGCGGCCATGCGGCGCGTGAGCTGCTCCACGGAGGCGGGCTCGGTCAGGCCGGGGGACCTGATCGGGTAGGTGATCGAGGACTGCCAGCCATAGCGGTGCAGGACCATCACGTGCGGCCAGCCGAGGCTGGTCGGCACCAGGACGAGGCCGCCCTCGGCCGTCCTGGTGTGGCCCGACGCCATCTTGTCGATCGTGATCCGCCGGGCGTCCTCGTCCAGGGTCACCGCCCCGGACATCGCCTTCAGGGCCTCGCCGAGGCCCTTGCGGCGCAGCAGCTCGGTCTTGTGCCGGGCGTCCGCGGCGAGCTGGTGGCTGAGCCGGGCCCAGGTGTCCGAGAAGAAGGCCTCGTCGCAGTCCTGCATCAGCTGCCGGAACCAGCCGCGCACGGCGGGCGGGTCGTCCAGGAGCCGCTCGGTGAACGCCACCTGGTGCTCGCCCCGGGCGGCGGCGAGGTCCAGGGCGTGGCGGCGCATGTCCGGGTCGTTCAGCGGGTCCGTCACGCGGTTCTGGTCGTAGGCGAGCTGGCAGGTGAACTCCAGGGCGGCGTCCACGAACTGCTCGTCCGTCAGCTTGTCGAGCTGGTCGAGCTCCTCGGCGAGCGTGGCGCCGGGCAGGGCGCGCTTGCCGGGGATGCCCGCGAAGGGCGCGAAGACGTCCGAGAACGTCGTCCGCCACAGGAAGTCCGCCTCGCACAGGCGGTCCGCCAGGCTCTGGTCGAGGCGCGCGTTGACCGCCGTCGCCCAGCCCTGGAGGCCCGGGTGGTGACCGGTCTCGGACAGCGCGTGCAGCGCCATGCCGAGCTCCGCGAGGGGCGAGGGCACGACATGGACCCGCTCCGGCGCCAGGCCGGTGATGTCGATGGTCACGCTCATGGTCCCTATGGTGCACCGGGCCACTGACAGCGCCGCCGCCGATTGACGACTGATGTCAATCGGCGCGACGCGGCCCGGGGGCGTGGCGCAGGCTTGAGTCATCGCCGGGCGCCGATGTCGCCGCCCCGCCCTGATGGGGCCGTTCCTCCCGGCCCGTCCCTCTCCCCGACTCCCCGACTCCCCGATCACTTCGAGCGGTCCGACGGGCTCCGTCGCCTTCGCGCTGTCCGTTAAGTACTATTTGCCATGAAAGGTCGTACGTCATGAGCGTCACTCAGCAGTTCCTGCTCGACAGCTACCGCGCCGCCCAGCACGGTCAGGCCGCGCCGCCCGCGCCCGGCGTCCACGACTGGCAGGTCGTGCGCGAGGTGCGCGACTACGGCCGCTTCAACGCCGTGATCCACGAACGCCCCGCGCGGGGCCGCCTGCGGGCCGCCCTCCACCGGCTCCTGAGCGGCCTCAGGGAAGGCGGCGTACGAACTCCGCGACCGCTTCCCTGACGTCGTCGGCCGTCCACGCCAGGCCGGGGCCGTTCACGGTGACCTCCGTGACGGACAGGCCGGGCGGGCCGTCCGGGAACCAGCGCCAGAACAGCAGGGTCTTCGTCTCCTCGGCCTGGGTGAGCGCCGCCTCGTTCAGCACGTCGGGCGGGTACGGCAGCCACACCTGGAACTGATGGGTGTGCGGCGGCTCCGGGTGCACGCGCGACCACGGCACCGCGGAGGCCGCGAGCGCCTCGCGCAGCGCGTCGGCGACCACGCGCGCGTGGGAGACGTACTCCGGCAGGCGCGGCAGGACGTTCCGCAGGCCGAGCAGCGCCGACAGGGCGGTCGGGAACTGCTGGAAACCGAGCCCTCCGTAGCGGTGCCGCCAGGCCCGTGCCTCCTCGACGAGGGTCTGCGGACCTGCGAGCGCAGCGCCCGCGATGCCCTCCAGGGACTTGTAGAACGACACGTACACGCTGTCCGCGAGCCCGGCGATCTCGTCCAGGGGGCGGCCGAAGTGCGGCGTGCACTCCCACAGCCGGGCGCCGTCGAAGTGGACCACGGCGTCCCGCTCGCGGGCCGCGGCCACCACCTCCTGGAGCTCGTCCCAGGTGGGCAGCAGGAAACCGGGCTCCCTCAGGGGCAGTTCGAGCATCAGCGTGCCGAAGGGCTCCTCGAAGTCCCGCACCTCCTCGGCCGTCGGCGGGCGCGGGGCGTCCGCGGGGTGCACCGTGCGCAGGCCGCTCACCGTGGCCAGGGCGCCCCCTTCGTGGACCTCCGGGTGGGAGCGCGGGTGCAGCGCCACGGTCGCGTTGCCGGTGCGGCCCGCCCAGCAGCGCAGCGCCACCTGTTGCGCCATCGTGCCCGTCGGGAAGAACGCGGCCGCCTCCTTGCCGAGCAGCCGCGCGACCTCGTCCTCCAGGTCGGCGACCACGCCGTCGCCGTACATGTCGGTGGGGCCCGCCAGATCCGCGACGTCGGCCGCGCCCGCGGCGAGGGCGGCGAGGCGCTCGCCGAGCGGAACGGTCGTCGGGGGGCGGGCGAGCAGCCGCCGGGCGCCCCGCGCGGCCGCGATGCGCCGGGCCTGCTCATCGGGCTCGCCCCGGCCTTCGGCCCCGTCGGCCCCGGCCCCGTCAGTCCCGTCAGCCCCTTCGGTCCCGTCAGCCCCGGGGCCCTCCTGCGGCGTGAGCGCGTCGTCCCGTGCGTCGTGTGCGGTCATCCACAGATCATCCCGCGCGGTCGTACGAATGCCCACAGCCTGTGGACAGCCGACGGCGCCGCGCCGACGGATAGCGTTAGCATGACGAGAAATCGTCCGGTACCCCGAGCGGACTGGAACGGAAGGCGTCATCGCGTGAACGCACCTCACCGGCCGGAGCGGCACTCCGACCCCCGAGCAGGCCACGGCCCCGACCCCAAGGACCGGCCCGCGCGGCTCACCGTGGGCGTCGTCGGCGCGGGCCGCGTCGGCCCCGCCCTCGCCGCGGCGCTGCAGCTGGCCGGGCACCGTCCGGTGGCCGTCTCGGGCGTGTCCGACAGCTCCGTCAAGCGGGCCGCGGAGATGCTCCCGGACGTGCCCCTGGTCCCGCCCGCGCAGGTCCTGGCCCAGGCCGACCTGGTGCTCCTGACCGTGCCCGACGACGCGCTCCCGGGCCTCGTCGAAGGCCTCGCCGAGACCGGCGCGGTGCGCCCGGGCCAGCTCCTGGCGCACACCTCCGGGCGGTACGGCACGAAGATCCTCGACCCCGCGCTGCGCGCCGGGGCGCTGCCGCTCGCGCTGCACCCCGCCATGACCTTCACCGGCACCCCCGTGGACGTCCAGCGCCTGGCCGGCTGCTCCTTCGGCGTGACCGCGCCGGACGAGCTGCGGCTCGCCGCCGAGGCCCTGGTCATCGAGATGGGCGGCGAGCCGGAGTGGATCGCCGAGGAGGCCCGGCCGCTGTACCACGCGGCGCTCGCGCTCGGCGCCAACCACCTGGTGACCCTGGTCGCCGAGTCCATGGAGCTGCTGCGCGGCGCGGGCGTCGCCGCCCCCGACCGCATGCTCGGCCCGCTGCTCGGCGCGGCCCTCGACAACGCCCTGCGCTCCGGCGACGCCGCGCTGACCGGACCGGTCGCGCGCGGCGACGCGGGCACCGTCGCCGCGCACGTCGCCGAGTTGCGCAAGCACGCCCCGCAGACCGTGGCCGGGTATCTGGCGATGGCCCGCGCCACCGCCGACCGCGCCCTCGCGCACGGACTCCTCAAGCCGGAGCTCGCCGAGGACCTCCTCGGCGTGCTCGCGGGCCCCGCGGCAGCGGCGGGCGGTACCGAGGGGTTCCGCGACGGCGGAGCGGACGGACATGACGGCGACGCGGACGGAGGAGACCGATGAGCGGCACACCGATCCGGCTCCTGCACACGGCCGACGAACTGCGCGCACGCGCGCGTGGCGGCCGCCGGGCCGTCGTCATGACCATGGGCGCCCTCCATGACGGCCACGCCACACTGATCCGCGAGGCCCGCCGGTTGGCGGGCGAGGACGGCGAGGTCGTCGTCACGGTCTTCGTGAACCCGCTCCAGTTCGGCGCGGGCGAGGACCTGGACCGCTATCCGCGCACCCTGGAAGCCGACGTGAAGACCTCCGAGCAGGCGGGCGCCGACGTCGTGTTCGCGCCCTCCGCGGAGGAGGTCTACCCCGGCGGCGAGCCGCAGGTCCGCGTCAGCGCGGGCCCCATGGGCACGGTCCTCGAAGGCGCCACGCGCCCCGGGCACTTCGACGGCGTGCTCACCGTCGTCGCCAAGCTGCTGCACCTGACGGCCCCCGACGTGGCGCTGTTCGGCCAGAAGGACGCCCAGCAGCTCGCCCTGATCCGCCGCATGGCGCGGGATCTGAACTTCCCCGTGGAGATCGTCGGCGTACCGACGGTCCGCGAGGAGGACGGCCTCGCCCGCTCCAGCCGCAACCGCTATCTGTCGCCGACCGAGCGGCACACCGCGCTCGCGCTCTCCCGCGCCCTGTTCGCGGGCCGCGACCGGCACGCCGCGCAGGAGGCCCTGCGCGCGCGTGCGGCGCTCGCCCCGGCCACCCCGGCCCGCGCCGACGCGCTGAACGCGCTCGGCGAGTCCCGCGCGGCAGCCGACGCGCACGCGGTCGCCCAGGCCGCGCCCGCGGGCCCCGAGGCCGTCCTCGCGGCCGCGCGGCAGGTCCTCGACGAGGCGGCGCGCCTTCGGCCCCCGCTCGTCCTGGACTACGTGGCGCTCGTCGACCCCTCGGACTTCCGGCCGGTCGCGCGCGGCCACCGGGGCGACGCGGTGCTCGCCGTCGCCGCCAAGGTCGGCACGACCCGCCTCATCGACAACATCCCGTTGACCTTCGGAGGCCCGGCGTGAGCGCGCGCGCCCGGGCCGCCACGAGCCCCCGTACGACCGTGATCGGAGCCCTCGCATGAGCGGTACTGGCATACGGCTGCACGCCCCCGCCCCCGGCTGGTCCCTCGACGCCGACGTCGTGGTCGTCGGCTCCGGAGTGGCCGGTCTGACCGCTGCGCTGCGTTGCGCGGCGGCGGGCCTGAAGACCGTCGTCGTCACCAAGGCGCGCCTGGACGACGGCTCCACGCGCTGGGCGCAGGGCGGCATCGCCGCCGCGCTCGGCGAGGGCGACACCCCCGAGCAGCACCTGGACGACACCCTCGTGGCGGGCGCGGGCCTGTGCGACGAGGAAGCGGTGCGCACCCTCGTCACCGAGGGCCCCGACGCCGTACGCCGCCTCATCGAGACGGGCGCCCGGTTCGACGCGGCCGCCGAGGGCGGTCTCGCCCTGACCCGCGAGGGCGGCCACCACCGGCGCCGCATCGCGCACGCGGGCGGCGACGCGACC
Organism: Streptomyces spectabilis; assembly: GCF_008704795.1. NCBI lineage: Bacteria > Bacillati > Actinomycetota > Actinomycetes > Kitasatosporales > Streptomycetaceae > Streptomyces > Streptomyces spectabilis. The sequence goes on from NZ_CP023690.1 coordinate 5,417,325, forward strand.
GGCGCGGAGATCTCCCGCGCCCTCGTCGACGCGGTCCGCGAGCGCGGCATACCCACCGTCGAGAACGCCCTGGTCCTCGACCTCCTGACGGACGCCCAGGGGCACGCCGCGGGCGTGACCCTGCACGTCATGGGAGAGGGCCAGCACGACGGCGTGGGCGCCGTGCGCGCGCCCGCCGTGGTGCTCGCCACCGGCGGCATGGGCCAGGTCTTCTCGGCGACGACGAACCCGTCCGTGTCCACGGGCGACGGCGTGGCACTGGCCCTTCGCGCGGGCGCGGAGGTCTCCGACCTGGAGTTCGTGCAGTTCCACCCGACGGTGCTCTTCCTGGGCGCCGACGCCGAGGGCCAGCAGCCGCTGGTCTCCGAGGCCGTGCGCGGCGAGGGCGCCCACCTCGTGGACGCGGACGGCGTGCGCTTCATGGTGGGCGCCCACGAGCTGGCCGAGCTGGCCCCGCGCGACATCGTCGCCAAGGGCATCACGCGCCGCATGCTGGAACAGGGCACCGAGCACATGTACTTGGACGCCCGCCACTTCGGCGCCGACATGTGGGCCACGCGCTTCCCGACGATCCTCGCGGCCTGCCGGGCCCACGGGATCGACCCGGTGACCGAGCCGATCCCGGTGGCCCCCGCCGCGCACTACGCCTCCGGCGGCGTCCGCACCGACCTGCACGGCCGCACCACGGTGGCGGGCCTGTACGCGTGCGGAGAGGTCGCCTGCACGGGCGTGCACGGCGCGAACCGGCTCGCCTCCAACTCCCTTCTGGAGGGCCTGGTCTACGCCGAGCGCATCGCGGCGGACATCGCGGCCCGGCAGGCCGCGGACACCCTCCACGCGCGCGTGCCCGCCCCGGTGGCGACCCCGGAGCAGCCCGCCCACCCCCTGTTGCCCCCGGAGGCCCGCTTCGCCATCCAGCGGGTCATGACCGAGGGCGCCGGTGTGCTGCGGTCCGCCGCCTCGCTCGCCCAGGCCGCCGAGCGGCTCGCCGCGATCCACGCGGCCGCGGCGGGCGCGCTCGCCGAGGACGGCAAGACCGCCGAGCCGGGCGTCGACGCCTGGGAGACCACCAACCTCCTGTGCGTGGCCCGCGTCCTGGTGGCGGCGGCGCAGCGGCGCGAGGAGACTCGTGGCTGCCACTGGCGCGAGGACTACGGGACCCGCGACGACGCGGCGTGGGGACGCCACATCGTCGTACGCATCAACTCGGATCGCACCCTCGCCACCCGCACCACCGACAACGCCAGCTTCCCCAGCACTCAGGAGCAGTGACCGACGTGAGCACCACCGGCACCCCCGAACTCCCCCTCGCCGACAGCGGCTGCGGCGACGCCTGCGGCTGCGGCGACGAGGCGCCCGACGCCATGGCGTGCGGGCTCGACCCGTCGCTCGCCGGGCTCCTGGCCGACGCCGGGCTCGACCCCGTCCAGGTCGAGGACATCGCGCACCTCGCGATCGCCGAGGACATGGAGTTCTCGCCGGACGCCGTGGACGTCACGACGGTCGCCACCATCCCCGAAGAGGCCGTCGCCACCGCCGACTTCACGGCACGCCAGGCGGGCACCGTCGCGGGCCTCAGGGTCGCCGAGGCCATCGTCTCCGTGGTCTGCACGGACGAGTTCGAGGTGGAGCGGCACGTCGAGGACGGCGAGCGCGTCGAGGCCGGAGACGTCCTCCTGAGCATCACCACCCGCACCCGCGACCTGCTCACCGCCGAGCGCAGCGCGCTGAACGTGCTGTGCCGCCTGTCCGGCATCGCGACCGCCACGCGCGCGTGGGCGGACGCTTTGGAGGGCACCGGGGCGAAGGTCCGCGACACCCGCAAGACGACGCCGGGCCTGCGCTCCCTGGAGAAGTACGCGGTCCGCACGGGCGGCGGCGTCAACCACCGCATGTCGCTCGCCGACGCGGCCCTCGTCAAGGACAACCACGTGGTCGCCGCGGGCGGCGTGGCCCAGGCCTTCAAGGCCGTCCGGGACGCCTTCCCGGACGTGGCGGTCGAGGTCGAGGTGGACACCCTCCACCAGCTGCGCGAGGTCGTGGAGGCGGGCGCCGACCTGATCCTCCTGGACAACTTCACGCCCGGCGAGACCGCGGAGGCCGTCGCGATCGTCGGCGGCCGCGCGCTCCTGGAGTCCTCCGGCCGCCTCACCCTGGAGAACGCCAGGGCGTACGCGGAGACGGGCGTCGACTTCCTCGCGGTGGGCGCCCTCACGCACTCCTCGCCGATCCTGGACATCGGCCTGGACCTGAGGGACGCCGCCGATGCCCCCGCGCGCGGGGCGGAGTAACCCGCCATGCTGCTCACGATCGACGTCGGCAACACCCACACCGTCCTCGGACTCTTCGACGGCGAGGACATCGTCGAGCACTGGCGCATCTCCACCGACGCCCGGCGCACCGCCGACGAACTGGCGGTGCTCCTCAACGGCCTGATGGGCATGCACCCGTTGCTCGGCGAGGAGCTGGGCGACGGCATCGACGGCATCGCGATCTGCTCCACGGTCCCGTCCGTCCTGCACGAGCTCCGCGAGGTCACCCGCCGCTACTACGGCGACGTTCCGGCCGTCCTGGTGGAGCCCGGCATCAAGACCGGCGTCCCCATTCTCATGGACAACCCCAAGGAGGTCGGCGCCGACCGCATCATCAACGCGGTCGCGGCGGTCGAGCTCTACGGAGGGCCCGCGATCGTCGTGGACTTCGGTACGGCGACGACGTTCGACGCGGTCTCCGCGCGCGGGGAGTACGCGGGCGGCGTCATCGCCCCCGGCATCGAGATCTCCGTGGAGGCCCTCGGCGTGCGCGGCGCGCAGCTGCGAAAGATCGAGCTGGCCCGGCCGCGCAGCGTCATCGGCAAGAACACCGTGGAGGCCATGCAGGCGGGCATCCTGTACGGCTTCGCGGGCCAGGTCGACGGCGTCGTACGGCGGATGGCCCGCGAACTCGCGGGTCCGCACGGCGAGCCCGGTGACGTCACGGTCATCGCCACGGGCGGGCTCGCGCCCATGGTGCTCGGCGAGGCGTCGGTCATCGACGAGCACGAGCCCTGGCTGACCCTGATCGGCCTCCGCCTGGTCTACGAGCGGAACGTGTCTCGTACTTGACGTTCCGTCAGGCAACCCCGCCCCCCTCCGGGGAGTCTCTCCCGGGAGGGGTTCCGAGCGGGTGTGGGGGCTGGGTGCCTGATGGGCATGGGACGCATGAGACGTAGCGGGCGGTGGGGTGCCGCGGTGGCTCTGGCGGCGGCGACGCTCACGGTCGCCGCGCCGGCCGCCGCGGCGACCACGGCCCATGTGACGCGCGCGGAGGCCGCGTACGTCCCCGCCGGGGCCGAGGACCCGGCGCCCCTCTCCACCGTCGAGCCCAGCGCGTCCTCCGGCCCCGCGGGCGAGCCCCGACCGGCCGGGCGCATGGCCGAGACCGGTGCGGGGGTGCTGCCGTGGATCGCGATCGGCGGCGCGGCGGCCCTCGGCGTGGGAGCGGTCACCTTCGCCACGACACGGCGACGCCCGGACTAGGGCCCGTTCGGCGGGTCGGCGCGCGGCGTCACGGCACGCGGGCGCGGTCGTCCGGTGCGCCGCGGCCAGGGGCGACGCGTCGCGCAAACGGGTGAGTTAAGACGATTTTGTCCTTTGCGCGCGTATCGTCACCCCATGCCCACGCCATACGGATCCCGGGGCGGCATGGCCTTCGGCGCACAGGAGCTGCGCGTGCTCCGCCGCGCCCTCGCCCTCGCCCTGCACCCCAGTACCGCTCACGCCCTCGACGACCAGGCCGTGCAGGACTGCGTGCGCCTCGCCGACGACATCGACGAGACGGTGTGCGAAGGCGCACGGCTGCGCGCCTTCCTGGTGGCCGACCTCGCGCGCTACCGGGCCGCACTTCCCGGTACCGCCGCCGGATATCTGGAGCTCCTGGAGGACGTGCTCGCCACCGGCTACCGGCCCGCGCCCGACGACCTCGCGGCGCTGCGCGCCCTGCGCGGCACCCCGCGCGCGGCCGCCCTGCTCGCCCGCTGCGAGGGCCTCGCCGAGCGGGCCCTGCGCGCCCGCCTCGCGGCGGCCGGCGAAGCCCGGCCGGCGGACGGCCGCACCGCGACCACGCCCCGGCCCCTGGTGCCGCCGTCCCGCACCCGGCTCCTCGCGCTGCCCGGCGGCCGCGCCGCCGACGGGGACAAGCCCGCGCCCCGGCCGAATCCGCCCGCCGAGCCCCCCGCAACGCCGCCCGCGCGACCGCGCCCGGTGCCCACCCCCGCCGAGGTGTTCCCGCCCAAGCGCCCGGCGCCGCCCCCCGCCCCGTCGCAGCGGCTCGCGGCGGGCTAGCTACGCTGGGGGCATGGAATACGTCTCCGCGCTCGTGCCCCCCGTAGTGATGGCCGTGTTCTTCATCGGCCTCATCGTGACGATCGTCAAGACCCAGGGCGGCGCCAACAAGGCGAAGGAGGACGCCGCCGTCGACGCGGCGCTCACCAGTGCCGAGTCCGTCCGGCAGTCGCCGAAGGCCGGCGGCGCCTGACCGGGGCGCTCGTCCCCGGCCCCTCAACGGCGTACGGTCCACCCCTTCCACGCGGGCCGTACGCCCTTTTTGTCACCAAACCAGGCGTTATGGTATGTCTATCCCACCCGCCCCTTCTTTCGCGGCTTCAGTGACTTAGGTCACTTCGCCCACTATTGTTCTGCTGTGCCTCGCCCCTTGGGAGAACTCGAAGACGCAGTGATGACGCGGGTGTGGAAGTGGAACCGCCCCGTGACCGTTCGAGAAGTCCTGGAAGACCTTCAGCAGGAACGGTCGATCGCGTACACCACTGTGATGACCGTTCTGGACAATCTCCATCAGAAGGGCTGGGTACGCCGCGAAGCGGAAGGCCGCGCCTATCGATATGAGGCGGTCTCGACCCGCGCCGCCTACTCGGCCGCACTCATGAACGAAGCCTGGTCGCAGAGCGACAACCCCGCGGCCGCTCTCGTCGCCTTCTTCGGCATGATGTCGCCGCAGCAGCGGGAAGCCCTCAGCGACGCGGTCCGCATGGTGGAATCCCATGAGAACCCCGCGAGCCCCGCGAGTCCGGCGAACCAGGCGAACCCCGAGAACCGCGCGAACCCCGACGGTCCTGACCGGGTGGCCGGGCGATAGCGTCCGCCCATGCCAGCCGAGCCCGACGAACTCCCCGCGGAGCGATCCGAAGTCCCGCCGCCGTGCGACTCCGCGCCGAATGCCGTCTCCGTACGCAGGGCGCGCACCACGGATGTGCCCGCGGTGCGGTCCCTGCTCGACTCGTACGCCCGCCGGGGTGTCCTCCTCGACAAAGCGACTGTCACGCTTTACGAGGACATCCAGGAGTTCTGGGTCGCGGAACGCGGCGGCGGCAACGGCAAAGCCGGGACGGTGGTCGGCTGCGGGGCCCTGCACGTGATGTGGGAAGACCTGGCCGAAGTCCGTACCCTCGCGGTGAATCCTCAGGTCAAGGGCGCGGGCGTGGGGCATCGGCTGCTCGGTAAGTTGCTGGAGACCGCGCGCTGGCTCGGTGTCCGGCGCGTTTTCTGCCTCACCTTCGAAGTCGACTTCTTCGCCAAGCACGGCTTCGTGGAGATCGGCGAGAGGCCCGCGGATACGGTCGACACAGATGTCTACGCGGAGCTCCTTCGTTCCTATGACGAGGGCGTCGCGGAGTTCCTGGGCCTCGAACGAGTGAAACCGAACACCTTGGGCAACAGCCGGATGCTTCTGCATCTGTGATCGTGACGGGACTATTCCGGGCTGTCACATGGCGGGGTGGGCTATGTCCGAAACGCGCATGTTTCCCGGGATCTCGTGGAGCCGGTCTCTCCCAGGGGTTTGTGTTTTTCCAGGAAAAGCGGTTTGCTTTCCGACGTACTGCAGTGCTGCATATAACAGGGGGCGGCGAATCGGCGGCTCAGGCCGCGTGGCCCGGCCCTGAAGTTATCGATGAAAGGAAATCCGGTGGCACAGAAGGTTCAGGTCCTTCTTGTCGATGACCTCGACGGCGGCGAGGCGGACGAGACCGTGACGTTCGCCCTTGACGGCAAGAGCTACGAGATCGATCTCACCACCGCCAACGCAGACAAGCTCCGCGGGCTTCTCGAGCCGTACCTCAAGGGCGGTCGGCGCACCGGGGGCCGCGCGAGCGGTCGTGGCAAGGGGCGTGCTCCGGCGGCGAGCCAGAGCCAGGACACCGCGCAGATCCGCGCCTGGGCGAAGGACAACGGCTTCGAGGTCAACGACCGCGGCCGCGTCCCCGCGTCCATCCGCGAGGCCTACGAGAAGGCCAACGGCTGATTGCTCGTACGCCGCAAGCGGATCCGGTGGCACTGCGTCGCCGCCGTGTCCACGAGCCGTACGAGATCGGAGCCCGTGGCGGAGCCGGAATGGGGGTCGGTTCCGCTGCCGTCCAGGGCCCGCGCCGCAGCGCGCGGCGCCGGGGCCGCCAGCGTCGTGAGCGACGGCAGCGCGGCTTCCACTTCGTGTCCGGGCTCCGGGGGGCGCAGCCAGGCGGCGGCCCCCCGTGAGCCGGGCATTCCCGGCGGTGTCGGGGCGTCGATCAGGCCGCCCGTGCCGATCGCCGTGAGATCCAGGGGAATGTCCCCCCACTCCAGCCAGTCGAGCAGCCCCGGCAGCTCATCGGCGCTGCCCGCGGCCACCAGGAGCCGCATCGTCCCGCCGTGCAGGGCCACGGGCGCCTTCGGGCCCAGGTGGCGCAGCGCGGCGAAGCCCGCCTCGGCGGGCAGCTGAAGGACGTCGAAGCGCACGCCCGTGACCAGACGGAGGGCCGTCCCGGGCCCCGGCCCGGTGCGCACCGGCCAGCCGAGGTCCCGCTCGTACCACCGTCGTACCGGGTCGTCCCGCAGCGCGCTGTCGCGCCGGGTACGCGGTTCGGCGGGCGGCCGGGGGTGCGGAACGCTGGGGAGGGCCATGTCAGGAGCAACCGCCCGAGGCGTACGGGAGTTACGGCAGGCATCACGCAGGGTGGTGCACTGGTTGCGTACGGTGGCGAAATCGGGGGCGTGTCAGGGCTCTCTTCGGCGCAAGGGTGTTCGCCCGTAGCGGAGGGAACCGGTGTGCGCCGCATGGAGTGTCAGTGCATACGGGTAAGACATCCCTAGTGGGGAGGGGCGACACGCAGTGTTCAGGCGTCTCACGTTCGCCAACGGCGTACTGATGGCGAGGGTAACCGCTTGGCCTGCGGGAACATCGTCTCGCACCATCAGGTTGGAGCATGTGTCGGCGTTGGAGTCAGGAACCGTTCCCTACGGTAGTGAGGGTGATCCGGACGGGTGTCGGCAGTTGGAATGAGCGGTCCCCGCTTGCGGGACTAAGCTGCGGAAGGACAGGGAGGGGACCGACCCCTTACTGCCTGACCGCTCTGAGGAGCGATTAACGATGTTCGAGAGGTTCACCGACCGCGCGCGGCGGGTTGTCGTCCTGGCTCAGGAAGAAGCCCGGATGCTCAACCACAACTACATCGGCACCGAGCACATCCTCCTGGGCCTGATCCATGAGGGTGAGGGTGTCGCCGCTAAGGCCCTGGAGAGCCTCGGGATTTCGCTCGAGGCGGTCCGCCAGCAGGTGGAGGAGATCATCGGCCAGGGCCAGCAGGCGCCCTCGGGCCACATCCCCTTCACCCCCCGGGCCAAGAAGGTCCTGGAGCTGTCGCTCCGCGAGGCCCTTCAGCTGGGCCACAACTACATCGGCACGGAGCACATCCTGCTCGGCCTGATCCGCGAGGGCGAGGGCGTCGCCGCCCAGGTCCTGGTCAAGCTGGGCGCCGATCTCAACCGGGTGCGGCAGCAGGTCATCCAGCTGCTCTCCGGCTACCAGGGCAAGGAGACCGCCACCGCCGGCGGTCCTGCCGAGGGCACGCCCTCCACGTCCCTGGTCCTCGACCAGTTCGGCCGGAACCTCACCCAGGCCGCTCGTGAGTCCAAGCTCGACCCGGTCATCGGGCGCGAGAAGGAGATCGAGCGGGTCATGCAGGTGCTGTCCCGCCGCACGAAGAACAACCCCGTCCTGATCGGTGAGCCCGGCGTCGGCAAGACCGCCGTCGTCGAGGGCCTCGCCCAGGCCATCGTCAAGGGCGAGGTGCCCGAGACCCTCAAGGACAAGCACCTCTACACGCTGGATCTCGGCGCCCTGGTCGCCGGCTCCCGCTACCGCGGTGACTTCGAGGAGCGCCTGAAGAAGGTCCTCAAGGAGATCCGCACCCGCGGCGACATCATCCTGTTCATCGACGAGCTGCACACGCTCGTGGGTGCGGGTGCCGCCGAGGGCGCCATCGACGCGGCGAGCATCCTCAAGCCGATGCTGGCCCGCGGCGAGCTCCAGACCATCGGTGCGACCACCCTTGACGAGTACCGCAAGCACCTGGAGAAGGACGCGGCCCTCGAGCGCCGCTTCCAGCCGATCCAGGTCGCGGAGCCGTCCCTGCCGCACACCATCGAGATCCTCAAGGGTCTGCGCGACCGCTACGAGGCCCACCACCGCGTCTCGATCACGGACGAGGCCCTCGTGCAGGCGGCCACCCTCGCCGACCGGTACATCTCGGACCGCTTCCTGCCGGACAAGGCGATCGACCTGATCGACGAGGCCGGTTCCCGGATGCGCATCCGCCGGATGACCGCGCCGCCGGACCTCCGCGAGTTCGACGAGAAGATCGCGGGCGTGCGCCGGGACAAGGAGTCGGCGATCGACTCCCAGGACTTCGAGAAGGCCGCGTCCCTGCGCGACAAGGAGAAGCAGCTCCTCGCCGCGAAGGCCAAGCGCGAGAAGGAGTGGAAGGCCGGCGACATGGACGTCGTCGCCGAGGTCGACGGCGAGCTGATCGCCGAGGTCCTCGCCACGGCCACCGGCATCCCGGTCTTCAAGCTGACCGAGGAGGAGTCCTCCCGGCTCCTGCGCATGGAGGACGAGCTCCACAAGCGCGTCATCGGCCAGAAGGACGCCGTCAAGGCGCTCTCGAAGGCGATCCGGCGTACGCGTGCCGGTCTGAAGGACCCCAAGCGCCCCGGCGGCTCGTTCATCTTCGCGGGCCCGTCCGGCGTCGGTAAGACCGAGCTGTCCAAGGCCCTCGCCGAGTTCCTCTTCGGTGACGAGGACGCGCTGATCTCCCTCGACATGTCGGAGTTCAGCGAGAAGCACACGGTCTCGCGCCTCTTCGGCTCGCCCCCCGGCTACGTGGGGTACGAAGAGGGCGGTCAGCTGACCGAGAAGGTCCGCCGCAAGCCGTTCTCCGTGGTCCTCTTCGACGAGGTCGAGAAGGCCCACCCGGACATCTTCAACTCGCTGCTCCAGATCCTGGAGGACGGTCGCCTGACCGACTCCCAGGGCCGGGTCGTGGACTTCAAGAACACGGTCATCATCATGACGACCAACCTCGGCACCCGGGACATCTCCAAGGGCTTCAACCTGGGCTTCGCGGCCTCGGGTGACAAGAAGACCAACTACGAGCGGATGAAGAACAAGGTCTCGGACGAGCTGAAGCAGCACTTCCGCCCCGAGTTCCTCAACCGCGTGGACGACGTCGTCGTCTTCCCGCAGCTGAGCCAGGACGACATCCTCCAGATCGTCGACCTCATGATCGGCAAGGTGGACGAGCGCCTGAAGGACCGGGACATGGGCATCGAGCTCTCCCAGGCCGCGAAGGAGCTCCTCGCCAAGAAGGGGTACGACCCCGTCCTGGGTGCCCGGCCGCTGCGCCGCACCATCCAGCGCGAGGTCGAGGACACGCTCTCCGAGAAGATCCTCTTCGGTGAGCTGCGTCCGGGCCACATCGTGGTCGTCGACACGGAGGGCGAGGGCGAGGCCGCCACGTTCACCTTCCGTGGCGAGGAGAAGGCCGCGCTGCCGGACGTCCCGCCGATCGAGTCGGCCGCCGGTGGCTCGGGGCCGAATCTGAGCAAGGAGGCGTAGCCCTTCGAGGGCGCGCTGACGGGGCTGCCCCGGACCGTACGAAACGGTCCGGGGCAGCCCCGTTTCGGTCTAGGAGGTCGAGGTGTTCCAGAAGGTCTTCCGGACCTCGACCCGGGCGTGGGGGAAGAGCCCCTCATAGCGGTCAGCCGGAAAGTATCGTTGGCCTGCGGGCGTGATGACGACCTCGCGTACACCAGGGAAGACCCGAGGCAGGTGCGAGAGGTCTTCGGTCCCGTACAAGGGGAAGAGGCGGAGCGTCGCGATTCGGGGGAGTTCAGGGGCTTCCTGAAGGTAGGGAAGCACGGGCGGCTCCAGGAGGAGTTCATCCAGGGAGGGATGAGCGGCCAGTTCCTCGAAGTCCGCTGAGGTCGGCTCGCATTCGCCCATGGCCAGCATCAGGTAGGTCAAGGTCGGCCAGCGGCCGAGACCTCGCAAGCCCGATGTGCCCAGGGCTCCGTCATACAGGCTCAGGTTCTCCAAGGGGGCACCAGTAGGCAGCGACGCGGTGAGGTCGTCGCCGTTCAGGGTGTAGTTGATACCAAGTACGCGCAGTGTCCTCAGCTGTTTCAGACCGCGTATGGAATCGGCATTGCCCGTACCGCGCAGGTACAGCCTTTCCAGGGCCAATGAGGCCATGGGCGCGAGATCAATGGGCGTTGGGCAGTTGGACACCGTGAGCTGACGGAGACGGCGCAGCCTGGTGAATGGGCTGAGGTCGTTCAGCATCGGGTTGTCGAAGACCGTGAGGCGCGTGAGGACGTCCGGATCGACGAAGGCGAGGAGTTCCTCGGCCGTGTAGGCGCCGGAAATACTCATCCGCGCAAAGGGGCCGATCCGGCGGAGGGCTTGTGCCTGGGCGCGGCTCCGCGCCGTGAAGTAGAGCTCGTCCGGGGAGACATGGGCCAGGACTTCATCGGCGTACTCCTCGGTGTCGAACTGGATCCAGGCAGAGTTGAGTTGGGAGCACACCCGGGTGTCGGCGTGGGTCCGGAACCGCTTCAGGACCGGCAGGGCGAACTCGTCGCCCACCAGACCGGCCGTGACGACCACGCCCAGGGCCTCGTCGTCCGAGAGCCCCTCCGGGCCGGGAAGCAGTTCCAGGGCCAGGGGGCCCGCCTCCGCCAGGACGCGGGCCTCGGCCGCCGTGCGGGGCGGGATGAGGCCCGCGGCCCGGGTCTCGACCTCCTTGTGGACGGCAGGGTCGAGGGTCGTCGCGTCCTCCAGGCAGGCCAGGGCGAGGAGGCCGACCCGGGCGGAGCCGTCGGCGGCGAGCAGTTTGCGCAGCAGCGCGGCGCGTTCGCGGGGGCGGGCGTGGGCGACGGCCATGCGGATCACGTCCTCCCAGCCGGTGTCGCCCGCGTGGCTCACGAGGGCGTCGAGGTGGCCGTCGGACACGGCGGCCCGCGCGCCCAGGTAGTCCTGGAAGGTGCGGTGGACGAAGTCCACGACGCCGGGCCCCGGCTCGCGCAGCAGTCCGCTGCGCAGCAGCAGATGGCGGAAGACCGCGTCGGCGTCGCCCTGCGCGGCGGCGGAGGCGACGGTGGGCAGGGCGCGCTCCAGGAGCAGCACCGCGCCGTCCTGGTCCATTTCGGTGCGGCCGCTGAGGATCAGGCTGTAGGCGAGGGACTGGAGGAGTTCGAGCTTGGCCTCCTCGCCCAGTTCGATGCCGTCGGCCGTGCCGCCCATGCCGCGTTCGCGGTCGCGGCGGGTGAGGAGCATGGAGAGCGCGGCGTCGTACAGCTCCTTGCGGCCCTGCGGCAGGAAGCCGCGGCGCTCGCGGTGCAGGGCGCACATCAGGCCGCACATGAGGGGGTTGGTGGCCATGCGGGCCAGGTCGCGTTTGCCGCGCAGGGCGGTCAGGAGCCGGTCCTCGTAGTCGCGCGCGTCGGCGGCCGTGTGCCAGCGGCGTACGAAGGTGGCCACGTCGGCGCGTTTCATCGGGGCCAGGGTCAGCTCGTGGAAGCCCTGCTCCGCGAGCCAGGTGGGGCGGACGGCGGTGGGGCGGGTGGTGACGAGCCACCGGTTGTCGGGGTAGGCGCGGGTGAGGTCGAGGAGCCAGTCGCGGGTGCGGGCGCGGTCGGCGGCCGGGACCTCGTCGATGCCGTCGACCATGACGAGGCCGCGCCCGGCGGCCAGGACGCGTTCGGCCCAGCCGTCGGGGGCTCCGAGCGGGCAGGACACGGCGGTCAGGAAGGCGCCGGGCCCCGGCAGGGCGGGCGCGCGCACGAGGGTGCGCAGGGGGAGGACGAAGGGCACCCGGGTGCCCTCGTGGGCCGCCGAGACCGCGAGCCACTGGACGAGCGTGGTCTTGCCGGAGCCCGCCTCGCCGCGCAGCAGGACGCGGGGCCGGCCGGTGAACGTGGCGGCGGCGGAGAGCGGGACCGTGACGAGGGCGGCGCCCATGTGGTCACCGACCGAGTACTCCTCGTACGTGGTCGCCTCCAGGGTCAGATAGGCGACCTCCAGGGGCCAGCGGTCGGGGGACTCGCGCAGGTCGATGCCGTAGATGGTGAGGTGGTTGTGCTTGTCGGCGACGTACGGGAGGTAGCGGCGCTCGAAGGAGGCGTCCTGGGCGCTGGGGCGGGGGTTCCTTCGGATCAACTCGTCAATTTTGACTATGAGTTCCGCCTGGGACCTGCTCTGTTCCACCAGGGTGCGGGCCGTGAAGGTGCTGCGCTGGGTGAAGAAGTGCAGGATGTGCACGCACGCCCACTCCGTGACGGAGTCCAGGAAGACGGTGGCGTCCGTGGAGAGCCCGGGTGCGTGCGTGTGGAGCTTGCGGGCCAGCGTCCGATGGCCGAGGCGGACCGCCTGGACGTCGTCCATGTCCAGGTCGCCGAGGGCGAGCAGCCGACTCGCGAGGGCGTCGGTGACGGCGGTCTCCTCGTCGGCCGGGAAGGGCGGCTCGCCCGGCGACTCCACGGCTCGCCGGACCAGTTGACCGGCCAGCTTCCGTACGTCGCGCTCGTCCAGGGCGCGCTTCTCGCCCCGGAACGAGACGAGCGCGGAGAGGCGCACGGGCCGGTCCGCGAGCCCCGCGCCCGGACCTTCGCGTACGAAGAGCTTCCGCACGAGAGGGGTGAGGGCGCTCGACGCCAGGCGCGTGCCGAGGAGGAGGGGGTCCATGGGCGCTGCCTACCCCTTCGGAGCGGCGGCCTATCCCCGCGGGGCGCGGCCCGCCCTCACAGGTGCGGGGCGGCGTCGACCGGGCCGATGGCCTCCCGCAGCACCCGCGCCAGGTCCTCCTCGGTGGGCAGCAGCTGCCGGCCGCGCGGGGGCAGCGAGGTGTAGGTGGCCTGGCCGCTGCTCGTCTCGATGAGCACGCCGATGGTGGGCGCGTCCCGGTCGGGGTCGCGCACAAGGCGGTCCACCGCCCGCACCTGGGTGTCCAGGCGGGTGAGGTGGGTGGGCCGCGCGGTCGTCGTACCGAGGGCGCAGGCGACGTAACGGCGCAGGGTGAGGTGGTAGAAGAGCAGGTCCACGCGGTGGTACTGGTCACCGGCGAGGACGGGGTAGCGGCAGCCGACGAAGGCGAAGCCGGTGCCGAGGCCGGTGAGGACCCGGACCATCCGGTTCGCGATCGACTCCTCGTACGTGGGGTCGGCCGCGGGGCGCTGGTCGTCCAGGCGCAGGAAGTCCAGGCGGTAGGGGTCGCAGGCGAGTTCGGCGAGGGCCGGGGAGCCGTCCGGCAGGGTGGCGTCGTCCGGGAGCGGGGTGGTGCCGCGCTGCGGGAGGTGCAGGCGCTGGCGGATGGCCAGGTTCAGCTGCGCCCGCGACCAGCCGTTGCGTACTGCCTCGGTGGCGTAGAAGTCCCGCTCCGCGCGGGTGTGCAGCTTGTCGAGCAGCACCGTGATGTGGCTCCAGGGGAGCTGGGCGACCGGGCGCTGGGTGATGAGCGCGGGCCAGGTGTGCGCCATCTTCGGGGTCTGCACGAGGTTCCGGTACGAGAAGATCCGCTGCCGGGGGAAGGCGCCCCGGAGGTCCGTGGCGAGACGGGCCACGATGCCGGTGCCCCAGCCGTCCTCTGTCTGGCGGGCGAGGATCAGCTTGCCGATCCGCCAGTACATCTGGACCAGTTCGGTGTTCACGGCCCTCCGGGTGCGGAGGCGGGCCCCCTCTGCCGTGGCCTTCGCTTCGGCCAGCAGATCTTCGTACTTGTGCATGGGGCGAGGCTCGCGCAGCCGGTGCTTTACAGGGGCGGGAACTCTGTGGGGTCATCCGAACGTGTGGGGGTGGTTTGGGAGTTCGGCTTCTTAAGGGGCACGGAGCGGCTGTTTCAGTCGGCGCGCGGGGTGTGCGCCTCCACTGTCATGCGGTCGGGCAGCTCCTGAAGGCCGCACACCCGCTTGGCGTGCACCACGACGCGGCTCAGCGTGGGGTGCGGCGCGAGCGCCGAGAGGTCCAGGTCCACTTTGTGCGCCATCACGCGCAGGAGGCGCAGCTCCGGGAAGAGCTCGGTCAGGCGCGGTGCCGCCGACTCCCAGAGGGCCGAGTGGTTGAGGCGCAGGGTGCGGACCGTCGGCAGGCGCAGCTCCGGCGGGGCGGTGGCCAGGGGGCCGGTGGACAAGGTGAGCTGATCAAGCTCGGGGAGGCGGGCGAGCGCCTGCCAGTGCGCGGGCGCCGCCGGGTAGGAGTCCCGCGCGGCGATCACCCAGTTGAGGGTCGGCCACCGGTCGATCTCGGAGACGTCCCGCAGATAGCGGCGCTGGCCGAAGAGGCCGAACGTCCGCAGCGGCGCCTCGGCGGGGAAGAGCGCGAGGCTCCACGGCTCGCGCACGTCGATGACGCGCAGTTCGGTCAGGGAGCCGAGGGACGCGCACGCCTCGGGGGTCAGCCGGCCGGGCGGGACCGCGAGGTCGAGGACGACGGGGTCGCAGGCCGTGAGGATGCGCGAGGCCGCGTCGACGCCGACCGTCTCCCTGATGTCCAGGTGCCGGGGGCGAAGGCCCAGGCGCACGAGTTCCGTGATCTCGTCGTCGGAGCGGAGCGTGAAGTGGGTCTCGCCGTCGACGAGCCGGGCGACGACCTGCTCCGCGTACAGGCGGCGGTCGAAGCGGGTCCAGCCCCACATGAGCTGGCCGCGCACGGACTGGGCGGGGTGGCTCGTGAAGCGGGCGAGGAAGGGGATCGCCGCGTCGGACGGGACGTGCGTCGCCGCGATGGCGACGTTGAGGGCGTCGGCCTCGGTCAGGCCGTCGGGGCCGGGGAGCAGGTCGAGCACCATGGGGCCGACCGCGCCCAGCTTGCGGGCGCCGGCGGCGTCGCGCGGCGGCACGAGGGCGGCCGTGCGCCGCTCCACCTCCGTCCGTACCGCCGGGTCGAGCTCCGCCGCGTGCTCCAGGCAGGCCGTCGCCAGGAGGTGGACGCGGGCGCGCGGGGCGTCGCGCAGTCCGTCGCCGTGGGCGAGCAGGTCGCGCAGGATCTCGGCCCGCTCGCGCGGCCGCGCCTGCGCCACCGCCATGCGGATCACGTCCTCCCACTGGTCGTCGGCCGCGTGGCGCGCGAGCATGCCGAAGTCGCCCTCGTCGACGGCCGCCCGCGCGCCCAGGAAGTCCTGGAAGGTGCGGTGGACGAACACCGCCGTGTCCGGGCCCGGCTCGCTGAGCAGCCCGCTGCGCTGGAGGAAGTGGTCGTACACCGCGGGCGCGGCACCGAGCGCGGCGAGCTCCGGCACCGCGGGGAGCGCGTCCGCGATGATCGTCTCCGCCCGCGAGCGGTCCATCTCCGTGCGGCCGTTGCGGATGAGCCAGTACGCGAGCCGTTGCAGGACCTGGAGCTGGGGCTCCTCCCGCAGCTCCGGCATGCCCATGTGGCGCTCGCGGTCCCGGCGCAGCAGGAGCATGGACAGGGCCGCCGTGTAGAGGTCCTTGCGGCCGAGCGGGAGGAAGCCCCTGCGGTCCCGGTGAAGGGCGCAGATCAGGCCGCACATCAGCGGGTTGGTGGCGAGACGGCCGAGGTCGGGCTTGGCCCGGACGGCCGCGAGGAGCTGGGTCTCGTAGGCCGCGAGCTCGGCGTCGTCCTCCGGGGCGCCCGTCGTCGCGGCCGCGTGCCAGCGGCCGATGAACGCGGCCACGTCCGGCCCGCGCATCGGCGCCAGGGTCAGCTCCGTGAAGCCCTCGTCCGCCAGCCAGTCGTCCCGTACGGCCGAGGGGCGGGACGTGACCAGCCACCGGTTGCCGGGGTAGGCGTCCATGAGGTCCGCCAGCCACGCGCGCGTGCGGGCGCGCTCCGCGTCCGGGACCTCGTCGATGCCGTCGACCAGGAGCAGGGCCCGGCGCGCCCTGAGGACGCGGGCCTCCCAGCCGTCGGGCTGCTCCCCGGCCAGGGGCGAGCCCACGGCCGCGAGGAAGTCCTTCGGCGCGGGCAGACGTTCGCCGTGGCGGGTGAGGGTGCGCAGCGGCAGGACGTACGGGACGCGGTCGTACAGGTACGCCATCCGGTCGTCGAGGTCCTGGCGGGCCGCCGACACCGCGAGCCACTGCACCAGGGTCGTCTTGCCGGAGCCCGCCTCGCCGCGCAGGAGGACGCGGTCGTGGGTGGCGAGGGCCTGGTCGGCGGGGTGGGGCTCCTCCTCGGGCACCAGGGGCTTCCCGAGCAGCTCCGGCCAGTCGTCGCCCGGCTCGACGTCGCCGACGTAGTAGATGTCCTCCCGGGGGGTCGCGAGCAGGCTCATGTACGCCGTGTCCAGCGGCCACTTCCCGGGCGAGTTGGCCAGGTCGATCCCGAAGATCGTCAGCTTGCCCTGCCTCTTCGCGACGTACTCCAGGTACCGCTGCTCGAACGAGGCGTCCTCGGCTCCCGGAAGGGGGTCCCTTCTGATCAGCTCGTCAACTTTGGCTACCAGTTCGGCCTGGCGACGGCTCTGTCGCACCAGGGTGTGGGACACGAACGTCGACCGCTGCGTGAAGAAGTTCAGGACGTGCAGACAGGTGGTGGTGAGCAGGCGCTCGTAGAAGTACGTGGCGTCCGCCGGCAGGTCGCGGGCCGGGTCCCCGGTCGTCGTCGCGGCCGCCCGGCGCAGACGCCGCGCGAGGTCCTCGTGGCCGAGCTCCACCGCCTCCACGTCGGTCAGGGTGACGTCGCCGAGGGCGTGCAGGGTGTCCGTCAGGGCGTGGACCACCGCCTGCTCCTCGTCGGCGGGAAGCGGGCGCTCGCCCGCACGGACCGCCTGGCGGACCAGTTCGGCGGCGAGGCCGCGCAGGTCGTTCTCCGTCAGCTTCCGGCGCTCTCCCGTGAACGACACCAAGGAGTCGATACGTACGGGTTTGTCCACCAGGGCGGCGCCCGGGCCGGGACGCGTGAACAGTTTCCTGACCAGAGGGGTGACGATTCCGGAGGCGAGACGGATGCCGACGGCCGCGGGTTCCATGCGCGCGAGCGTAGCGCCGGTCACATCCGCCCGGTGGTGGATCTTCCGGGCGGTGACATGGGGCACAGGGCATACGTCACATACGAGGACGGTTAGTGGTGCCCTTCGACGCCGTGGACGGGACTTTCGGCCCGCAACCCGCCCCCGGGGCTACGGCCCCTCCTAGTAGAAGCGCGTTTTGGGCGCCGGGCGGGGTGGGGGTTACCAAGGGATGGCCATCCGGCACGCACCCCCCTCGCGTGCCGGATTCCCTTTGCGGTTCTTGCCTTGTACGTCCCCAGCGTGCGGGCCGCTCCCCGTGCGGCCCGCGCCCCCGGCACACCTGTGCCGCCCGCCCCGGAGGTCCCCATGTCGAAGCGCTCGAAGTCCCACCATTCCGGCCGTCCGTCCCGCCGCGTCCGCGCGGCCGTCGTCGCCGTCGGCGTCGGCGCGGTGACGGTCATGGGCGTGGGCGCGGCGGGCGCCGCGGGCAAGGCTCCGAGTGCTCCGGCCTGGCAGGACCCGGTCGACCGCTACCGCCTCTCCGCGACCTTCGGCCTCGGCGGCAGCATGTGGGCCCACAAGCACTCCGGCCAGGACTTCGCCGTCCCGACCGGCACCGTGGTCAAGTCCGTGCACGCCGGCACCGTGGTGAAGGCCGGTCCGAACGGCGCCGGTGACGGTCCCGCGTACGGCAACGCCGTCGTCGTCAAGCACGCCAACGGCACGTACTCGCAGTACGCCCACCTCTCGCGCGTCGAGGTCCGCGTCGGCCAGGCCGTCACCGGCGGCCAGCGCATCGCCCTCTCCGGCAACACGGGCAACTCCAGCGGCCCCCACCTGCACTTCGAGATCCGCACGACGCCGAACTACGGCTCGGCCGTCGACCCGGTCTCCTTCCTGCGCAAGCAGGGCGTGCGCGTGTGATCCCCTCCGCGCGCACGCTCTGACTCAGGCGCCGTGGTGCGCCTGGGTCACCAATTCGATGGCGACCTCGAGGATGGCCTTCCGCTTCTCCTCGGGGTCGCCATCGGCGTCTTTGAGCACGAACATCCCGCCGTGCATGGTGAACAGCGCGCTGAAGCAGCGCACCTGCGCGGTCATCGGCGTCGCCGGATCGTCGTCCCTGAGGATGTCCAGGAGGGCGAGCATGCGGTCCTTGAAGCTCTCACCGGTCTTCAGGTCGCGCATCGTCGCCTGGTTCTCCTGCATGAAGCGGAAGAGGGGCGCGGCGTTCGTGAGGATCTCGCTGTAGCGCGTGAGGATCGCCCGCTTGGTGTCCAGGGTGCGGGGCTGCTCCTTGCCCCATTCGATCAGCTCGTCGATGGGGCGGGTCATGTCGTCGAAGATGCTGGTGAGGATGTCTTCCTTGGTCTTGAAGTGGTAGTAGAGCGCCGCCTTCGTGACCTCGAGACGCTCGGCGATCTCCCGCAGCGACGTCTTCTCGTACCCCTGCTCGGCGAACAGTTCGAGCGCTACGTCCTGAATGCGCTGGCGGGTGTCACCGCGGCGCTGCTGCTTCCCTGTGCCCATGGGGCGATCCTCGCACTCCTTCTTCGCCCGAGGGGCCCGGCCTCTTTGCGACCCCTTGGTACTTACTTGACGCCCGGCTAGCCAACTTGCTTGACGCCCGGCTAGTTGGGGGTCTACCTTCCCTCAGTGTAGTCAACTTGCCGGGCGGCAAGTAAGTAGTCGGGGAGCGGGGAGCGTCATGGCGAGTGCCGTAGCAGTCGGGCCGGGAAGCAAGGAACGGGTGGTGGAGGAGCCGCCCCAGCGGAGCGTGCGCGTGGTGATCTTCGCGCTGATGGTCGCGATCCTCCTCGCGATGCTCGACAACATGATCGTGAGCCCCGCGATGCCGACGATCGTCGGTGACCTCGGCGGCCTGGAGCACCTGTCGTGGGTCGTCACCGGGTACACCCTCGCGACCGCCGCCTCCACCCCGATCTGGGGCAAGCTCGGCGATCTGTACGGGCGCAAGGGCGCCTTCCTGACCTCCATCGTGATCTTCCTGGTCGGCTCCGCGCTCAGCGGCCTGGCCCAGGACATGGGGCAGCTCATCGCCTTCCGCGCGGTCCAGGGGCTCGGCGCGGGCGGCCTGATGGTCGGCGTCATGGCGATCATCGGCGAGCTGGTGCCGCCCCGGGAGCGCGGCAAGTACATGGGCATGATGACCGGCGTCATGGCGGTCGCGATGATCGGCGGCCCGCTCGTCGGCGGCACCCTCACCGACCACCTCGGCTGGCGCTGGGCCTTCTACATCAACCTGCCGCTCGGCGTCGTCGCCCTGTTCATGGTCAGCGCCGTGCTGCACCTGCCGAAGAAGCAGACCACCGGGCGCATCGACTACCTGGGCGCGGCCCTGCTCACCGTCGGCATCACCTCCTTCGTCCTGGTGACCACCTGGGGCGGCACCGAGTACGCCTGGGGCTCGGCCGTGATCATGGAGCTCATCGGCCTCGGCGCCGCGGCGCTCGTCGGCTTCTACTTCGTTCAGCAGAAGGCCGCCGAGCCGCTCATGCCGCTGCGGATCTTCCGCAGCCGCAACTTCACGCTGATGTCGGTGATCAGCTTCCTGACCGGCTTCGTGATGTTCGGCGCGATGCTCTTCCTGCCGCTGTACCAGCAGGCCGTGCAGGGGGCATCGGCCACCAACTCCGGCCTGCTGCTCATGCCGATGCTGCTCGCCATGATGGCCGTGTCGAACGTCGCGGGCCGCGTCACCACCTCCACCGGCAAGTACAAGATCTTCCCCGTGGCCGGCAGCGTCCTGATGGCCGTGGGCCTCTTCCTGCTCGCCCAGATGGACACCGAGACCTCCCGGCTGACCTCCGGGATCTACATGGCCGTCCTCGGCGCGGGCATGGGCTGCCTGATGCAGATCACCATGCTCGTCGCGCAGAACAGCGTCGAGATGAAGGACATGGGCGTCGCCTCCTCCTCGGCCACGCTGTTCCGCACGCTCGGCTCGTCCTTCGGCGTCGCCGTCATGGGCGCGCTGTTCAACAACCGGGTGCACGAGGAGATGGCCGAGCGGGCCGGTGCCGCGGGCGGCAAGGTCACCGAGCAGTCGGCCCAGCTCGACGCCGCGAGCCTCGCCAAGCTGCCGGACGTGGTGCGCGACGCCTATCAGCACGCCGTGTCGTCCGGTACGCACGCCGCGTTCGTGCTCGGCTCGGTGATGGCGGTGGCCGCGCTGCTGGCCGCGGTGTTCGTGCGGGAGACGCCGCTGCGGGGGGCCGCGCCCGCCGCGTCCGCCGCCTCGGGCGACAAGTAGGCCGGCCGGGAGCGCGGACGGGGACTCCGCGCGCGGGACGGAACGGACGGCGGCAGAGGCCGTCCGAGCGGCCGCCCCGCACCCCGGCCCCACGGCCCCCGGCGCAGCCGCGCCGGGGGCCGCCGCCGTTCCCTGTGCCCGCCGGGGGGCCGTTGTCAGTGCCGCGTGCCAGCATCGGAACCGTGGAGAAACTGCGGCAGCTGCGTCGGGCCAAGGACGCGATGGACCGCGACTGGGCCGACCCCGACCTCGACCTGGCCGCGGTGGCCGCGCACGCCGGTTACTCCCGCTTCCACTTCATCCGCGCCTTCAAGGAGACGTACGGCGAGACCCCGGGCCAGTACCTGTCGCGGCGCCGCATCGAGCGTGCCGAGGACATGCTCCGCTCGGCCGACCTGGCCGTCACGGAGGTGTGCTTCCTCGTCGGCTTCTCCAGCGTCGGCACCTTCTCGGCGACGTTCAAGCGGCAGACGGGCCTGACCCCCAGCGAGTACCGCACCCGGCACGTGGGCCGCGGCACCGCGCTCATACCGGGGTGTTACGCGCTGCTGTGGGCCGGCGGCTTCCCCGGCACCGGGCGGGACCGCAATTCTTGAGAAGCGGCGCCCCGGACCCTCTGCCTACGGTGGCCGGGCAGGCAGGACATCCCCCGCGCACAGGAGCACATCATGATCAAGGGACTCGCCATCTCCACCGTCTGGGTCCTCGACCAGGACCGGGCCAAGGAGTTCTACACCGAGAAGCTCGGCCTGGAGGTCCGTACCGACATGACGATGGGCGACGGCGGCATGCGCTGGCTCACCGTCGGCGCGAAGGACCAGCCGGACGTCGAGCTGACGCTGATGGTCCCCAGCGCGTCGGGGATGGACCCGGAGTCCGCCGAGGCCATGAAGAAGCTCGTCGCCAAGGGCATCCTCGGCGCGGGCGTGCTGGTCACCGACGACGTCCACGGGGACTACGAGAAGCTGAAGGCCCGCGGCGTCGAGTTCATCCAGGAGCCCCAGGAGCGGCCGTACGGCACCGAGGCGCTCTTCCGCGACGACTCCGGCAACTGGTTCTCGTTCACGCAGCGCCGCGAGGGCGGCCTCGACCTCGACCAGGAGTGGTGCTCCTGACCGCGCCGCCGGTGCCGCGCCCGTGAAGGCGCCTCACATGTGGTCCGGCAGCTGGAGCATCGGGTAGCTGCCGGTGTTCGTCGGCGCGTGCTCGGGCAGCCACAGGACGGCCACGGCGCCCTCGGCGGGCTCGTCGGGCGACGCCCCCGGCGGGCGCACGTTGCGGAAGGTCAGGCGCGCGCCGAGCACCCGCGCCTGGCCCGCCGCGATGGTCAGGCCCAGGCCGTGGCCGCGGCCCGCGCGGTCCGCGGAGCCGGTCCGGAAGCGGCTCGGGCCCTCGGCGAGCAGCGCCTCGGGGAAGCCGGGGCCGTGGTCGCGCACGCGCACCACGCGGCCCTCCACGCTCACCTCGATGGGCGGCTTGCCGTGCTTGGCGGCGTTGGTGACCAGGTTGTGCAGGATGCGCTCCAGACGGCGCGGGTCGGTGGTGACCTCCGACTCGTGCACCACGGCCACCGTCACCTCGGTGGGCAGCGTGGCCATCCGCCGGCTCACGAACTCGCCGAGCATGATGTCCTGCAGCTCGGCCCGCTCCGAAGCGGAGTCGAGCCTGGCCACCTCCAGGACGTCCTCGACGAGCGTGCGCATCGCCTGCGCGCGGTCCTTGACCAGCTCCGCCGGGCGGCCGGGCGGCAGCAGCTCGGCCGCCGTGAGCAGCCCGGTCACCGGCGTGCGCAGCTCGTGCGCGATGTCGGCGGTCACCCGCCGCTCGGCCTCCAGGCGCTGCTTGAGCGCGTCCGCCATGGCGTCCACGGCCTGCGCGAGGTCGTCGGTCTCGTCGCGCACGACGCCGCCGATGGCATCCCGTACGGACACCTCGGTCTGGCCCTGGGCGACCTCGTTCGCGGCCGTCGCCGCCTTGCGCAGCCGGCGCGCCATCTGGCCGCCGATGAGCACGCCGATCGCGCAGCCGCCGAAGACGACCGAGATGGACCCTATGACCAGGGCCTGGTCGAGGTCCTTCATGATCGTGGCGCTGCGGTCGGTGAAGCGGGTGTGCACCGACAGGACGTGGCCGTTGCTGAGCGGCACGGCCGCCCAGATGTCGGGCGGGCCCTCGCCGCGCTCCTGGACGTAGGTGGCGCGGCGCCCCTTGAGGACCTGGCGGCGCAGCTCCTGCGGCAGCTCCGGGTCGTCGACCTTGGTGCCGAAGATGGCGGTGGTGGTGCCGCGCGCCTCGTAGTTGCGCTGGGCGATCTGGACGCGCTCGTCCTGGAGGTCGCGCGCGTTGTCGAGCATGGACACGCGGGCGGCGTTGTGCACGACGAGGCTGAGCGCGATCGCGACGAGCGCGCCGACCAGGCCGATGGCGGTGGCGATCTTCCACCGCACGCCGGTCCGCAGCCGCTGTCCGACCAGGCCGAGCAGCCGGTCCCGCACACCGCCGGCGCGGCCGCCGAAGCCGGTGCGGCCGTCGCGCCCGCCCCGCTCGCCGCGCGGGCCGAGCCCGGGCCGTGCCGCCCCGCTCATGTCCGTCCCCCGGACCGCCGTGCGGGCACCGCTGCGGCGTGCCCGGCGCGCAGCGCCTCGTATCGCATCCCGCAAGCTCACGCCTTGAGCTTGTAGCCGAAGCCGCGGACCGTCTCGATGCGGTCCTGGCCCACCTTCGTACGAAGGCGCTGCACATGGACGTCGACGACGCGGGTGTCACCGCCCCAGCCGTAGTCCCAGACGCGCTCCAGGAGCTTGTCGCGGGACAGGACGGTGCCGGGGGCGGAGGAGAACTCCAGGAGCAGGCGCATCTCGGTCGGCGTCAGGGCGACCGGCTGGCCGCCGCGGCGCACCTCCATGCCCTCGGTGTCGATCTCCAGGTCGCCGAAGGTCAGCACGCCGCCGTCCGCGGGCCCCTGGTCCTGGGCCGCCGACCCCGCCGTGCCGGAGCCGCTGGCGTGCCCGAAGCGGCGCAGGACGGCGCGGATGCGGGCGACCAGGACGGCGCCGTCGAACGGCTTGGTCACGTAGTCGTCCGCGCCCGCCTCCAGGCCGAGGACCACGTCGATCGAGTCGGCCCGCGCCGACAGCATGATCACCGGGACCGTGGACTCCTCGCGGATGCGGCGGCACAGCGAGACGCCGTCCATGCCCGGGACCATCACGTCGAGCAGCGCGATGTCGGGCCGGTCGGCCCGGAACGCGTCGAGGCCCGCCAGGCCGTCGGGCATGGCGGTGACCACGAAGCCGTCCCGCTCCAGGGCGAGCTGCGTGGCTTCGCGGATGACGTCGTCGTCCTCGACGAACAGGACATGGGTGTGTTCTGCCATCGGGTGCTCTCAGTTAGGGGTGGTCAAGGTCGGGTCCGGACGGGATTCAGTTGTCGCTCGGAGCGGTGGACTCGCCGCCCACCGCGCTGCTGTAGTTGTTGCGGACGCGGCCCCGCTCGGTGAAGCGGTCCGTCGTCCAGCGGTACGTGATGACGTCCTCGCCGGTGGGCTCCGCCACCGAGCCGTCCTTGCCGTACAGCTGCTTGCTGACGACCAGGGCGCCCCGGTCGATCTCGGCGTAGACGGGAGGCTGCTCGTCGGCGAAGACATTCTCGTACTTCTTGCCGTCCGGGCGATACACGTAACTTCCGATGCCCACGGCGTCACCACAGGTCAGCACGTTCACGACCACGTCGGACGACGCTGCTCCGGTCAGGTTGCCGTACGAGACGTCCACCGGGTACTCGTCCTCGGTGCACGGCTTCAGATCCCGCTTCACGGCGAGGCTGACCTTCGGGTCGTCCTTGACGAGCTGGACCGCGTCGACGTTCTTGGGAGCGGGCGACGGGGACTCCGAGGGGGAGGCCGAGGCAACGGCCCCGGTGCGCGCCGGACCCTCGTCACGGGTGCCGGAGCCGCCCGTGGAGCAGCTCGTCACGGCGAGCAAAAGCCCGAGGGCGGCGAGCACGGCCACCGCCGCACTCCCCGCCTTCGGACGCACACCCCGGGAACTCAGGCCGCGCAACGCTCCCGCTCCTCACGTTCGAACGCGCGCGCATCGAGGTCGCGGCTCTCCAGCTCCTGGCGGAGCCGGGCGAGCGCCCGGTGCAGCGTGCTCTTGACCGTCCCGGCCGACATGCCGAGGGCGGCGGCCGTCTCCTCCGTGGACATCTGCTCCCAGTGTCGCAGCACGACGACGCTGCGCTGCTTCGGGGCGAGCACCTTCATGATGTCCATCAGCAGGGCGCGGTCCGCGTGCTGCTCGGTGGCGTCGTCCACGGAGGCGTCCGGCAGCTGCTCGGTCGGCACCTCTTCGAGCTTGCGGGCGCGCCACCACTCGGTCCGGGTGTTGATCATGACGCGGCGCAGATAGGCGTCCGCGAGCCGCTTGTCGGCTATGCCGTCCCAGCGGCCGTACGTCCGCACGAGCGCCGTCTGCAGCAGGTCCTGCGCGTCGACGGGGTCCGGAACGAGCCGTCGGGCGCTGCGCAGCAGGGCGTCCTGCCGAGTGCGGACGTACTCTTCGAACTCGAGCACCTCGCCGTGCGCCATTCCCAACCGCCTCCGTTCCGTTCGTCCCCGGTTCGCTGACCGCGATCCCTTGCCTGTGCGGTACGGGAATGAAGTTACGGAGGCGTTGTCACGGCGCCATGCGGAGCAGCCAGCGGCGGACGCACGGCTGTACGTCGGTTGTGTAACAGAAGTAGGGCAGAGGTAAACCCGCAGCTCAATGTGGGAGTGCTTGCCCGATTTGTCGCCGCGGGCTTGTTACGGAGACCCCGCGGCGGCCCGCGGCCCTTCGTGACTCAGGTCAGCGGCAGCCGGTAGAACCCGTCCGGCAGGGGCTCCACCAGACCGTCGGCGACGAGCCCGTCCAGGGCGCGGGCCCGCTGCACCGGCTCGTCCCACACCCGGTCGAGCGCCGTCTGCGGCACCGGCGTCACGGCCTCGCGGAGCACCGCGAGCAGCTTGCCGCGCACCTGGCGGTCCGTACCGGCGTACGTCTGGCCGCGGCGCGCCGGGCCCTCGTGCGCGGGCTTGCCCGCCGCGAGCCACGCGCAGTGCGCGGCGATCGGGCAGCGCCCGCAGTCCTCGTTCTTCGCGGTGCACACCAGGGCGCCGAGCTCCATGGACGCGGCGGCCCAGCGCGCGGCGGTCGCCTCGTCCTCGGGCAGCAGCGCGCGGGCGAGCTTGCGCTCGGCCGCGGTGGTGGCGTTCGGCGGGTACTGCACGCCGGTCACGGCCCGCGCGAAGACCCGGCGGACGTTCGTGTCGAGCACGGCGTGCCGCTGCCCGTACGCGAAGGACGCGACGGCCGCCGCGGTGTACTCGCCGATGCCGGGCAGCGCGAGCAGCTGCGCGTGCTGCGTCGGTACGTCGCCGCCGTGGCGCTCCGTTATGGCGACGGCGGCGCCGTGCAGGCGCAGCGCGCGGCGCGGATAACCGAGCCGCCCCCAGGCGCGCACGGCCTCACCGGGCGCCTCCTTGGCCAGGTCGGCCGGGCGCGGCCAGCGCGCGACCCACTGCTCGTACACGGGCAGGACCCGGGCGACGGGCGTCTGCTGGAGCATGAACTCGCTGACCATGACCCCCCAGGGCCCGGCGTCCGGGCGGCGCCACGGCAGGTCACGCGCGTGTGCGTCGAACCAGGCGATGACGGGGGAGTGGAGCCTGCCGTGGGCCGAGGGCCCCTCTGCGGCTCGGCTGTCGGTCCGGTCGGCGGCGAGTGCGGTCGGCATGCCCACGATCCTGCCACGGAGGGCACGGGCCAGCGGCACGGCACGCTCGCCGCGCGCTGAACGTGGGCCCCGGCCCACCCAGCCCGTCCGGCGTTTGAGGACAAGCGCGTCAGCGCGGTGCGGGAACGGTCGGACGACGGCGGTGTCAGTGGACCGATCAAGCCCGTCCGGCGTCTGAGGACGAGCGCGGAGCGCGACGAACGGGGCGGGCGGGTGGGAGAAGAGCCCTGCCGATCGACAGGTCCGCACGCGGCCGCAGGCACGTAGCGTCGGGAGGGTGAGAACCCGACGCCATGTGGACGCCCTGCTGTGGCTGGCCCTGGCCATCCCCGCCGCGACGGCCGACGCGATCGGCCTGAACGAGCCGCGCACGGCCTGGCAGCAGCTGGGCGGCCTCGCCGCCCTCGCCGCGGCCGCCGCGGTCTGGCGCCGCCGCCCCACCCTGGCGTTCCTGCTCGCCGCGGCCCCCGGCGAGGCCACCGCGCCCTCCCTGTTCACGGTCTCGTACGGCATGGCCCTCGCGGCCTTCGCGTATCTGCTCGGCAGGCACGGGCCGCGGGCCAGGCCCGCGCTCCTGGCGTTCGCGGCGGTCGCCGCGGCGGGCACCGCCAAGGTGGCGGTGCGCGACGTCGACCCGGTCGTCGAGTGGCTGGTGCTCATGGCCACGCTCCTGTTCGGCGCGGTCTTCCCCTGGCTCGCGGGCCGCTACTGGCGGCAGAGCCTCGCCCTGACCGCGGCGGCGCTCGCCCGCGCCGACCAGCTGGAGCGCGAGCAGCGGATCGTCGCCGACCGCGCCCGGCTGCGCGAGCGGGCCCGCATCGCCCAGGACATGCACGACTCGCTCGGCCACGAGCTGAGCCTGATCGCGGTGCGCGCGGGCGCCCTCCAGCTGGCCGCCGACCTGCCGGAGCACCATCGCGCGGCGGCCTCCGACCTGCGCGTCGCCGCCGCCGACGCCACCGACCGGCTGCGCGAGATCATCGGCGTACTGCGGGACGAGGGCGACGAACCCGCCCCCCTCGCGCCGCCCGGCGAGACGGTGGAGCAACTGGTCGCGCGGGCGGCCGAGTCGGGCCTCCCCGTGCGGTACGTCGCGGACGGCGCGGAGGAACCCGGCCCGACGGAGCGCCTCGCCTACCGCGTGGTCCAGGAGGCCCTGACCAACGCGGCGAAGTACGCGCCCGGAGCCCCCGTCACCGTCGCGGCGACCCGCGCGGACCCCCGTACGACGATCACGGTCACCAACGGACCGTCCCGGGAGCCCGGTTCACCCCCCGGCGGCGGCTCCGGCCTCGCGGATCTGCACACCAGGTTGGCGGCCCTGGGCGGCGACCTCGACGCGGGGCCGCACGGCGGGGGCTTCCGGGTGCGCGCGGTGATTCCGGCGGACGCGAGCGTTCCGCCGGGGACGGGCGTCCTCGTGGACGCCGTGCCGCTGCCCTCGGGGACGCTCGCCCACGCCCGGCGCCGCACCGTGCTCGCCTTCGGGGCCGCCGCCGCGACCGGCGCCGTGCTGATCGCCGGGACCTTCGGCTGGTACGCGTACACGAAGACGCACTCGGTCCTGAAGCCCGCCGACTTCGCGGCGCTGCGGGTGGGCGCGGAGCAGGCCGACGTCGCGGCCGTGCTGCCGGAGCGCGGCGTCGACGACCCGCCCGTGGACCGGGCGCCGAGCCGGCCGCCTCCGGGGGCGGACTGCCGCTACTACCGCGCCAGCGGTCAACTCTTCACTTCCTCAGCGCACTTCAGGCTCTGCTTCGAGAACGGAAAGCTCGTGGACAAGACGGTGATCCCCAAGGCCGGTTCGGCCACCGAGAGCGGCGCCGGAGGACGGCGGTGATCCGCGTGCTCCTCGCCGACGACGAGGCGATGATCCGCGCGGGCGTACGGGCCATCCTCACCGCGGGCGACGGCATCGAGGTCGTCGCCGAGGCGGCCGACGGCCGGGAGGCGATCGAGCTGGCCCGGGCGCACCGCCCCGACGTGGCGCTCCTCGACATCCGCATGCCCCGCCTGGACGGCCTCGCCGCGGGCGAGGAGATCGTACGGACGCTGCCGGGCACGGCGGTCGCGATGCTGACGACGTTCTCCGAGGACGCGTACGTCGCCCGCGCGCTCGGCGGCGGCGCCACCGGCTTCCTGCTGAAGTCCGGGGACCCGCACGAACTCATCGCGGGCGTACGGGCCGTGGCGGGCGGAGCCGCGTTCCTGTCGCCGAAGGTGGCCCGGTACGTCATCGACGGGCTCGGCGGGCGGCGCATCGGCCGCGAGTCGGCGGCCCGCGCGCGCGTGGCCGCGCTGACCCCGCGCGAGCGCGAGGTCCTCGGCCTGGTGGGGGCGGGCCTGTCCAACCCGGAGATCGCCGCGCGCCTGCACCTCGTCGAGGGCACGGTCAAGGCGTATGTGAGCGCGGTCCTCGACCGGCTGGAGGTCAAGAACCGCGTTCAGGCCGCGATCGTCGCGCACGAGGCGGGGCTCGTCGCGGACGACGGCGCGCGGACCGCTCCGGGCGCCCCGGGCTGATCCCGCCTCACGGGCGGTGCGTCGGGGGCTGCTGGTGGTCGCCCTGGTGATAGCCGCTCTGCTGGTAGTCGCCCTGGTGATAGCCGCTCTGCTGGTAGTCGCCCTGGGGGTAGCCGCCCTGCTGGGGGTGCGGGACGTAGGGGTCCGCGGCCTGCCCCGGGTACGCCGCTTCGCCGTAGGGGGCCTGGGTGCCGTAGGGCGCCTGCGTGCCGTACGGGGCCTGCGTGGCGTACGGGGCCTGCGTGGCGTACGGGTACGGCGTCGTGTCGTCGTACGGGGCGGCGTGCGGGGCGTCGGCGTGCGCCGGGGACGGGTGCTGTGCAGAGGGCGCCCCGTACGACCCGTACGCCCCGTACCCGTCGTACGTCGAAGGCGCCGCGTACGCCGGTGCCGGAGCCGAGGCGCCTCCGGACGCGTGCGCCGTCGCCGGGCCGGGGCCCGCGAACCAGGTGACGAGCGCCGTGCGCGACCCCCGCATCGTCTCGGCGACCCGCGCCACGGGGCGCGTGGCAAGGCGCACCGCGAGGAACGCGACGACCGCGCCGAGCACCAGGCCGACGGCCACGTCGTGCGGGTAGTGCACGCCCACGAAGACCCGCGAGAAGGCCATGAGGACCGCCATCGGCAAGGTGAGGGCGGCGACGCGCGGCCAGGCGAGCGCGAGGCCGACGGCGGCGGCGCCCGCGATCGTGGAGTGGTTGCTGGGGAAGGACCAGTCGCCGTGCGGCGGGCACTCGACGAGCGGCGTGAGCGCGCCCTTCACGGCCCGGCACGGCCGTTCCTCGTCCACCATGGACTTCGCCGCCTCGCTGATCACATACGCGAGGGCCGTGCCCAGGGGCGCCAGGACCGCCACCGCGAGCGCGCGGGAGTCCCCGCGCCGCGCCCGCCACCAGGCGACGACGAACAGCGCGCCGAAGAGCAGCAGGCCGAGTTCCGTCCACACCTCGGCGAGGTGCTGCACCCAGCCGGGGGTGTCATGGGCGAACTCGGTGATGTCGCGGTAAAGGCCGGAGGAATCCATGGTGTCCATGATTACGGACCGTACGTAGGGATCTCGAATCGTCACATCCAGCGATGGACCGATATCAGACCTGACGAAAGACAGGGAGGGCGCGGGGCGGGGACGGGGCGAGGACGGGACGACGGGCCCGGTAGGGGGCGGGTGCGGGGCGGGGCGCGTGGCCGGAACCGTGATGATGATCCGCAAAAGTTGTGAACCTGGGCGGCGGGTGGGGCCAGAGAACGCGCCGTTCTCTCGTAAGGTTTGGGCGTGGGATCTCTGCGCAATCCGATCGGGCCGCTTCCCTCCTCCATCTACTGGCGTCGGAGGGCCGTTCTGCTGTCCGTGCTCGGACTCCTCTTGCTCCTCGTCGTCTGGGCCCTCGCCTCGGGCGGGGGCGGCGGGAAGAACGGTGCTGACGGGCCGTCGGGCAACGGCCCCGCGACGTCCATCACGCCGGGCCCCTCGGGCTCGGGCCCCGCGATCAGCGAACACCCGGGCGGCCGGGAGGAGTCGGAGGGCTCCGGCGGCTCCGGCGGCTCTGGTGGTTCCGGCGGTTCAGACGGGGACGGGGACGGGGGCTCCGGTTCCGGCGGCGGCTCGGGCGAGGGCTCCGGCGGCGGCGCCGGGGACGGCTCCGGTTCCGACGACGGCGCGAAGGGCGGCGGCGGCTCGGGCAACCGGCTGCCCGCGGGCTCCACGCTCCCCAACTGCGCCCCCGGCGCGGTGAAGTTGAAGCTGCGCAGCCTGCGGAACGAGTACGGGGCCGGGCAGAAGCCGAAGCTCCAGCTGACCGCCGTGAACACGGGCGGCAAGGCGTGCAAGGTCGATCTCGGCGCCAAGGGCACGGTCTTGACGATCACTCAGTCCGGCTCGGGCGACGAGATCTGGTCCTCCGACGACTGCCCCGCCGCGGGCGGTACGAGCCTGCTCTTCCGGGTCCCCGGGGACGGCCGGGTCTCGCACGTCGTCGAGTGGGACCTGAAGCCGAGCGCGCCCCAGTGCGCCACGCCTCCGCCGGGGTCGGCGAAGCCCGACACCTATCTGGTGGAGGCCAAGTCCGAGGCCCTCGGCTCGGACCGCGCGTCCTTCGTCCTCACGGCCGACTGACTCCCGGGTCGCTCACCGGGCGTCGAAGGGTGCGGAGCGTCAGGGGGGCGCCGGGGCCCGGCCCCGGCCGCTGCGGCCCGCCGGAGGCTAGACGTAGCGCTCCAGGATCGAGGACTCCGCCAGCCGCGAAAGGCCCTCGCGCACGCTGCGCGCGCGGGCCTCGCCGACGCCGTCCACCGTCTGGAGGTCGTCGACGCTCGCGGCGAGCAGCTTCTGGAGGCCGCCGAAGTGCTCCACCAGGCGCTCGATGATGGCGCCGGGCAGCCGGGGGACCTTCGCGAGGAGCCGGAAGCCGCGCGGGGAGACGGCCGAGTCGAGCGTCTCGGGCGAGCCCGTGTAGCCCAACGCGCGGGCCACGGTGGACAGTTCGAGGAGCTCGGCGTGGGTGAGGGAGTCCAGCTCGGACAGGGCCTCGTCGACGGTGCGGGAGCGCTTGGCCGTGGGCTCGGGGACGTAGTCCCGCACGACGAGCTCGCGCTCGGGCTCGACACCCGCGATCAACTCGTCCAGCTGGAGGGCCAGGAGACGGCCGTCGGTGCCCAGCTCGACCACGTACTCGGCGATCTCGGTGGCGATGCGGCGCACCATTTCGAGGCGCTGCGCGACGGCGGTGACGTCCCGCACGGTCACCAGGTCCTCGATCTCCAGGGCGGAGAGCGTGCCCGCGACCTCGTCGAGGCGGAGCTTGTACCGCTCCAGGGTGGCGAGGGCCTGGTTGGCACGTGACAGGATCGCCGCCGAGTCCTCCAGGACCCGGCGCTGTCCGTCGACGTACAGCGCGACCAGGCGCATCGACTGGGACACGGACACGATGGGGAAGCCGACCTGCTTGCTCACGCGGTCCGCCGTGCGGTGCCGCGTGCCCGTCTCCTCCGTGGGGATCGTCGGGTCCGGCACCAGCTGGACGCCCGCCCGCAGGATCTTCGACAGGTCCGAGGAGAGCACGATGCCGCCGTCGAGCTTGCACAGCTCGCGCAGTCGCGTCGCGGTGAACTCGACGTCCAGGACGAATCCGCCCGTGCACATCGACTCGACGGTCTTGTCGGAGCCGAGCACGATGAGCCCGCCCGTGTTGCCCCGCAGGATGCGCTCCAGGCCGTCCCGCAGGGCCGTGCCCGGTGCGACGGCGCTCAGTGAGGCGCGCATCAGCCCGTCGGCGCCGGAGCCGCCACCGGGCTTCCCGGGAACCGCTGCCCGGTCGTTGGCTGCCACTGCACTCCTCCGGTCGCAGGTTTCCGAGGCTCGGCCGACGCTCTGCCGTACGGCTGAGTTCGTACGGATGGGCGAGACCAGGGCAAAGTCTACCGGCGGTCCTCGTCCTCCCGTGGGGCCTCTCGGCGACGCGATCTCGGAAGGACGCGCAGCGCGTCGCCCATGTCGGCGACTTCGGTGACCTTCATACCGGCCGGGACCTTCCCGGGGTCGGCCGGCACGAGCGCGTGCGTGAAGCCCAGGCGGTGTGCCTCGGCCAGTCTGCGCTGCACCCCCGTGACCCGTCTGACCTCGCCCGCGAGGCCCACCTCACCGATCGCGACCAGGTTCTTCGGCAGCGGGGTGTCGCTCGCGGCGGAGGCGAGCGCGAGCGCCACGGCGAGGTCGGCGGCGGGCTCGGAGAGCTTCACGCCGCCGACCGTCGCGCTGTAGATGTCGCGCTTGCCGAGGGCGCTGATGCGGCCGCGCTGCTCCAGGACGGCCAGCATCATCGACACCCGGGACGTCTCCAGGCCCGACGTGGTGCGGCGCGGGGACGGGATCTGGGAGTCCACGGTGAGCGCCTGGACCTCGGCGACCAGCGGGCGGCGGCCCTCCAGGGTCACCGTCAGACAGGTGCCGGGCACGGGCTCGGCGCGGCGGGTGAGGAACAGGCCGCTGGGGTCGGCGAGCCCGACGATGCCCTCGTCGTGCAGCTCGAAGCAGCCGACCTCGTCCGTCGCCCCGTACCGGTTCTTGACGCCGCGGACCAGGCGCAGGCGCGCGTGCCGGTCGCCCTCGAAGTGGAGCACCACGTCCACGAGGTGCTCCAGGAGGCGGGGGCCCGCGATCGCGCCGTCCTTGGTGACGTGGCCGACCAGGAGCGTGGACATGCCGCGCTCCTTGGAAGCGCGGATGAGGGCCCCGGCGACCTCGCGGACCTGCGCCATGCCGCCGGGCGCGCCGTCGATCTCCGGGGACGCGACCGTCTGCACCGAGTCCAGGATCAGCAGCGAGGGCTTCACCGCGTCCAAGTGGCCGAGGATCGCGGCCAGGTCGGTCTCCGCCGCCAGATAGAGGTCGTCGGCGAGCGCGCCGATGCGGTCGGCGCGCAGCCGGACCTGTCCTGCCGACTCCTCGCCGGTCACATAGAGCGTGCGGTGGTCGTCCGTGGCCGCCTTCGCCGCGACGTCCAGCAGCAGCGTGGACTTGCCGACGCCGGGCTCGCCCGCGAGCAGCACCACGGCGCCGGGCACCAGGCCGCCGCCGAGGACGCGGTCGAGCTCGGGCACGCCGGTGGAGCGCGCGGTGGCCTGGCGGCCGTCGACCTGGCCGATGGGCAGGGCGGAGGTGGTGACGCGGCCGGGCGCGGTGGTGCGGACCGCGGGCGCGCCGTACTCCTCGACCGTGCCCCAGGCCTGGCACTCGGGGCAGCGGCCGAGCCATTTGGCCGTCTGCCAGCCGCATTCGGTGCAGCGGTAGGACGGACGGTCCTTGGCGGTTTTCGTACGGGCAGCCATGGAAGGAACCGTAGCGGCCGCCACTGACAACACCGCGGCGGCCGCCACTGACACCCCCCCGGCGGCCGCCCCTGACAAGGCCGACAGCGCCGCCAGGCCGCGCCACCTCGGGCCACCCCGGCCCGCCAGGGCCCACCATCGCGCCCCTCCGACGCGGCACGGCTCGAACAGACAACGGAATCGTGGCTTCCTGTCCCCTTTTGAGGGATCTGTTCACCCGTAAGGATTAAATGTGCTCAAGGGGGAGGAAGCCCTCTGCATCATGCGCCTAACTTCGCACGGGTGATGAGCAGCAGTCCGCAAGTCCCCACGCACACCACCGGCGCGCACCGGGCCTACGCGGGCCCCCGCAATCGTGTGGTGCCGCGCACGGTTTCGCAGGCGCCCCCCGCCCGCTACGAACCGTTCCTGGACGGCCTGTTCACGTACTGCCTGTCCGTCCTCTGCGACCACGACACCGCCACCACCGCCCTCGGCGACGTCCTGGCGCTCGCCGAGCGCCGCGGCGCCCGGCCGGACGGCGACACGCGCGCGTGGCTGTACGCGCTCGCCCGCTGGATGTGTCTGCGCGCGCTCGCCGACGCCCGTAAGGGAAGCCGCCAGGGGGCGCACGCGGCCGGCTCGGCGAACCAGGCGAACCAGGCTAAGCAGGTGAAGCAGGGAAACCAGGGGAAGACGCCGCCCGCGCCCCCGCACGCCGCCGACCCGCCACCCGAGGACGACGCCGAGCGCGCCCGGCGCCGCGAGCTCGCCCAGCTCGCCTGGCCCGAGGCCGCCGGGACGACGCCCGAGCAGCGCGAGGCCCTGGAGCTGGCCGTCCGCCATCAGCTCGCGCCCAAGGAGGTCGCCGCCGTCCTCGGCCTCGACCTCACGGCTGCCCGCGAGCTGCTCGCTTCGGCCGCCTGCGAGGTGGAGCGCACCCGCGCCGCGCTCGCCGTCGTCGAGACGGGCACCTGCCCCATCGTCGCCCGCCTCACCGGCGACAACCAGGTCCTGCTCGGCACCGCCCTGCGCCGCGAGCTGGTCCGGCACGTCGACGACTGCCCGCGCTGCCGCCGCACCGCCGAGCGCACCGCGTCCGGCGCCTGGCCCGGCACCGCCGTCACCCCGGCCGCGCTGCCCCTGATCGAAGCCCCGCGCGCGGCCCTGCACCACGCCATGGCCCACGCTCCGCGCGCCCACCGCAGGACCCGCGGCGGGCCCCGCTTCGACCGGCGCGGCTTCCCCATGGACCCCAAGGACCACGCCGCCCGCCGGGAGCGCTTTCGCGCGCGGGCCGTCACGACCACGGTCGTCGCCACCGTGGTGGCCGCTCCCGTCCTCGCCCTGTGGGCCGCCTACCGGGGCGCGCCCCTGACCGGCGAGGGCACCGACGGCCGCGCGTCCAGCGCCTCCGAGGCCGACGACGGTCCCGGCGGCCGGGACGGCTCCCGCGGCCGGGACAGCTACGAGAACGCGGGCAATGCCAAGACCACCCCCGACCCCCGCTTCGCCGCGGGGCGCGGTGGCCCCGGCGTCTCCGTGGAGGTCATCAGCCCCGGCGCCCCCGCGGCGCCCGGCGCCGGACGCGTCGCCGTCCAGGCCCGGTCGAACGGCGGGGTCACCCTCATCACCCTGACCGCGTCCGGGAGTTCGCCGGTGCGCTGGTCCGCGAGCACCGGAGCGCCCTGGCTCGTCCTGAGCCAGTCGTCGGGAACGCTCGCGCCGGGCGATTCGTTCACGATCCGGGTGTACGTCGACGACGACCGCGAGCCGGCCGGCCACTGGAGCGCGCGCGTCACGATCGCACCCTCGGGAGCCGTCATCTCCATCGAGGGGTACGGCAGTTCCCGGCCCAGCCACCCCGGCCCCCGCCCGACCCCGACCCGCCCGGGGCCGTCGGAGCCGGACCCGGCCCCCACGCCCAGCGGCGACGGCGATCCGACGCCCACCCCGCCCGACCCCGACCCGACCCCCACGGACCCGGCGCCCACCGACCCCGCGCCGACGCCGTCGGACCCGGGCTCCACGCCCCCGCCGAGCGGCGACGGCAGCCCCGGCCAGGGCTGACCGGAGCAGCGGTGGGCGGGGCGGCCCGGCTAGGCGCGCGGCGGATCGGCCGGGTGCGGGGCGAGCAGCGGAAGCTGCGAGGCGAGGCGCGCCTCGCACAGTTCCACGAGCCGGTCGTAGCCCGCCTTGCCCATCAGCTCGATCAGCTCCGGCCGGTAGGAGACGTACACGGGCTCGCCCGCCCCGTGCGCCGAGGTCGCCGACGTGCACCACCAGTGCAGGTCGTGGCCGCCCGGCCCCCAGCCCCTGCGGTCGTACTCCCCGATGGAGACCTGGAGGACCTTGGTGTCGTCCGGCCGCTCGATCCAGTCGTAGGTCCGCCGCACCGGCAGCTGCCAGCACACGTCCGGCTTGGTCTCCAGCGGCTCCCGGCCCTCCTTGAGCGCCAGGATGTGCAGCGAGCAGCCCGCGCCGCCCGCGAAGCCCGGGCGGTTCTGGAAGATGCACGAGCCGTTGTACGGACGGGTCTGGCGCTCGCCGTCCTCGTCCTCGGCCACCCAGCCGGTCTCCCGGCCCACGTCGTGGTGCTGCCAGATGTCGGGCGTGAGCCGGTCCACGAACCCCGCGACCCGCTTCTCGTCGTCCTCGTCCGAGAAGTGCGCGCCGAGCGTGCAGCAGCCGTCGTCGGCGCGGCCCGCCTTGATGCCCTGGCAGCCGCTGCCGAAGACGCAGGTCCAGCGGGAGGTCAGCCAGGTCAGGTCGCAGCGGAAGAGCTGCTCGTCGTCCGCCGGGTCGGGGAACTCCACCCAGGCCCGGGGGAAGTCGAGGCCCTTCTCGTCGTCGGCCGGAACGGCGCCCTCCGCGGTCTTGCGGAGCTTGCGCACGGCCTTGCCCGCCTTGGCTTCCTTGCCCGTCTTGTTCTTCTTGCCCGTCTTGGTGGTCTTCTCGCCCTTGCCCGTCCGGTCCGCGCTGCCGCCCGCGCCGTCCCGCGCGGGCGGCGCCGACAGGTCCGAGGGCTCCGATGAGCGCGCGGACTTCGTTTTGTCGGCCTTCGCCTTTTTCGTCTTTGGCACGCCTCCAGGGTATGCGCGCTCACACCCGCCCCGGGACCAGCGAAAGCCGCGCGCGCAGTAGCGTTCCGTATATGAGACTCGGTGTCCTCGACGTGGGTTCGAACACGGTGCATCTGCTGGTGGTGGACGCCCACCCCGGCGCGCGCCCGCTGCCCGCGCACTCCCACAAGGCCGACCTGCGCCTTGCCCAACTGCTCGACCCGGCGGGCGCGATCGGCCCCGAGGGCGTCGATCAGCTCATCGCCACGGTGCGTGACGCCCTCCAGGCCGCCGAGGACAAGGGCGTCGAGGATCTGCTTCCGTTCGCGACCTCCGCCGTGCGCGAGGCCACCAACGCCGACGACGTCCTCGCCCGGGTGCGCGCGGAGACCGGCGTCGACCTCCAGGTCCTCACCGGTGAGGAGGAGGCCCGGCTCACGTTCCTCGCCGTCCGCCGCTGGTTCGGCTGGTCCGCGGGCAAGCTGCTCGTCCTCGACATCGGCGGCGGCTCCCTGGAGATCGCGTACGGCATGGACGAGGAGCCCGACGCCGCGGTCAGCCTGCCGCTCGGCGCCGGGCGGCTCACCGCCGCGTGGCTGCCCGAGGACCCGCCGGAGCCGGGCGACGTCCGCGCCCTGCGGCGGCACGTACGGGCGCAGATCGCGCGGACCGTGGGGGAGTTCAGCCGCCTCGGCAGCCCCGACCACGTCGTGGCCACCTCCAAGACCTTCAAGCAGCTCGCCCGGCTCGGGGGCGCGGCCCGCTCCACGGAGGGGCTCTATGTGCAGCGCGAGCTGAAGCGGAAGTCCCTGGAGGACTGGGTGCCGCAGCTCGCCGCGATGACCACGGGCGAGCGCTCGGAGCTTCCCGGGGTGTCCGAGGGGCGGGCCGGACAGCTGCTCGCGGGGGCGCTCGTCGCCGAGGGCGCGATGGACCTCTTCGGCGTCGAGTCCGTGGAGATCTGCCCCTGGGCCCTCAGGGAGGGCGTGATCCTGCGACGCCTGGACCACTTGCCCCAGCCCTGACCCTGCCGAGGCGCCAAGCCGTTTCGGCCTGCGGCCTCGTCCTCAAAACGCCGGACGGGCTGAAAGACCTCGGTGCGGACCGGATGCCTTCTGCGCGCCCGCAGACGAGAACTGGTCCGCACCGGCACAATCCAGCCCGTCCGGCGTTTGAGGACGAGGCCGCAGGCCGATCAAGCCGGGGGCAGGGGGCCCGGGCCGGACGCCGCCTCCCCGCTCCCTCGCAGGGCCCCGTACGCTGTTCCCCGTGGTGGAACCAGTCGTACGCATCCCGGACGCGAAGGTCGCCCTGTCCACGGCCTCCGTCTATCCGGAGTCGACGGCGACGGCCTTCGAGATCGCCGCGCGCCTCGGGTACGACGGCGTCGAGGTCATGGTGTGGACCGATCCCGTCAGCCAGGACATCGAGGCCCTGCGCCGCCTCAGCGACTACCACCAGATCCCCATCCTCGCGGTGCACGCGCCCTGTCTGCTGATCACCCAGCGCGTCTGGTCCACCGACCCCTGGGTGAAGCTCCAGCGCGCCCGGGCCGCCGCCGAGAAGCTGGACGCGTCGACGGTCGTCGTGCACCCGCCCTTCCGCTGGCAGCGCGGCTACGCCCGGGACTTCGTCCAGGGGATCTGGCGGATGGCGGAGGAGACGGACGTCCGGTTCGCCGTGGAGAACATGTACCCCTGGCGCTACCGCGACCGCGAGATGCTCGCGTACGCCCCGGACTGGGACGTCACCAAGGACGACTACCGCCACTTCACGATAGATCTCAGCCACACCGCGACCGCCCGTACGGACGCCCTGGAGATGGTCGACCGCATGGGCGACCGGCTCGGCCACGTCCACCTCGCCGACGGCCGGGGCTCCGCGAAGGACGAGCACCTCGTGCCCGGCCGCGGCACCCAGCCCTGCGCCGCGCTCCTGGAGCGCCTCGCCACCTCCGGCTTCGACGGCCACGTGGTCATCGAGGTCAACACCCGCCGCGCCATGTCCAGCGCCGAGCGCGAGGCCGACCTCGCCGAGGCCCTGGCCTTCACCCGGCTGCACCTGGCGTCGTCGGTGAAGGTGCCGCGCTCGTGACGGCCGGCGCCGCCGCGCCCCGGCGCCGGGGCCGTCCCTCACGCACCCAGACCGAGCGGGGGCCCGCCACCCGCGAGGTGATCCTGGAAGCGGCGCGCGAGCAGTTCTCCGCACACGGCTACGAGAAGACCTCCGTACGCGCCATCGCCAAGGCCGCGGGCGTCGACTCGGCCCTCGTGCACCACTACTTCGGCACGAAGGAGCAGCTCTTCGCGGCGGCCATCGAGGTCTCCTTCGCGCCCGCGCTGCAGGCTCCCGCCGCGATCGAGGACGGCCCCTTCGACGCCGTCGGCGAGCGCCTGACCCGCTTCGTCCTCGGCGTCTGGGAGAACCCGGCCACCCGTACGCCGCTGCTCGCGATCGTGCGCTCGGCGGTCAACCACGAGACGGCCGCCGCCGTCTTCCGCCGCCTCGTCACGACCCAGCTCCTGTCCCGCGTCGCGGCCACCCTCGACCTGCCCGACGCGGAGCTGCGCGCCGAGCTGGCGGCGGCCCAGCTGGTGGGCGTCTCGATGCTCCGGTACGTCATCCAGGTGGAGCCGCTGGCCTCGGCGGACATGGAGGACCTGGTGGCGCGCCTCGCACCGGTGGTGCAGGGGCATCTGACGGGCTTCTCGAACCCCGAGTGACCCCGGCCCGGCCGGCGTGGCCCCGGGCCCGGCCGGTGTGGCCCCGGCCTGATCCGTACGGATCCGCATGAGACGGCCGTCCCGCCATGCGGACACCCTGTCCGGATCTTGGATCATCGGCGTACGCTCGGCCGTATCGATAGCCGTATCGAGATCTGCCCCTGAAGGAGCGAGCGACGATGCCCGAGCTGAGGTCCCGCACAGTCACCCACGGACGCAACATGGCGGGCGCGCGCGCCCTTATGCGGGCCTCCGGGGTACCGGGCGCGGACATCGGCCGGAAGCCGGTCATCGCCGTCGCCAACTCCTTCACCGAGTTCGTGCCGGGCCACACCCACCTCGCGCCGGTCGGCCGCATCGTCAGCGAGGCCGTCCGGGAGGCGGGCGGCATCCCGCGCGAGTTCAACACGATCGCCGTGGACGACGGCATCGCGATGGGCCACGGCGGCATGCTCTACAGCCTGCCCTCCCGCGATCTGATCGCCGACTCCGTCGAGTACATGGTGGAGGCCCACTGCGCCGACGCCCTGATCTGCATCTCGAACTGCGACAAGATCACGCCCGGCATGCTGATGGCCGCCCTGCGCCTGAACATCCCGACGGTCTTCGTCTCCGGCGGCCCCATGGAGGCGGGCAAGGCCACCCTGGTCGACGGCACCGTCCGCAAGCTCGACCTGATCGACGCGATGGTCGACGCGTCGAACGAGAACGTCTCCGACGAGGACATCCTCCGCATCGAGGAGAACGCCTGCCCGACCTGCGGCTCCTGTTCCGGCATGTTCACGGCCAACTCCATGAACTGTCTGACCGAGGCCATCGGCCTGTCCCTGCCGGGCAACGGCTCGGTGCTCGCCACCCACACCGCCCGCAGGGCGCTGTACGAGCAGGCGGGCGCGACCGTCGTCGAGATCACCAAGCGCTACTACGACGGGGACGACGCCTCCGTCCTGCCGCGCAACATCGCGACCCACGCCGCGTTCGAGAACGCCATGGCCCTCGACATCGCCATGGGCGGCTCCACCAACACGATCCTGCACCTCTTGGCCGCCGCCCAGGAGGCCGAGGCCGGCTACGACCTGACCGACATCGACGCCGTCTCGCGCCGCGTCCCCTGCCTGGCGAAGGTCGCCCCGAACGTGGCGCCGCAAGGCACGTACTACATGGAGGACGTGCACCGCGCGGGCGGCATCCCCGCGATCCTCGGCGAGCTCTACCGCGGCGGCCTCCTCAACGAGGACGTGCACACGGTCCACTCGCCCTCCATCAAGCAGTGGCTCGACGACTGGGACGTGCGCGGCGGCTCCGCCGTCCCCGAGGCCCTGGAGCTGTGGCACGCGGCCCCCGGCTGCAAGCGCTCCGCCGAGGCCTTCTCGCAGTCCGAGCGCTGGGACACCCTCGACACGGACGCGGCGAACGGCTGCATCCGCGACGTCGCCCACGCCTACTCCCAGGACGGCGGCCTCGCCGTCCTCAAGGGGAACCTGGCCGTCGACGGCTGTGTCGTGAAGACCGCGGGCGTCGACGAGTCGATCTGGACCTTCGAGGGCCCGGCCGTCGTCTGCGAGTCCCAGGACGAGGCCGTCGAGAAGATCCTGAACAAGCAGGTCAAGGAGGGCGACGTCGTCGTCATCCGCTACGAGGGCCCCAAGGGCGGCCCCGGCATGCAGGAGATGCTCTACCCCACTTCCTTCCTCAAGGGCCGCGGCCTCGGCAAGGCCTGCGCCCTGGTCACCGACGGCCGCTTCTCCGGCGGTACGTCGGGCCTGTCCATCGGCCACGCGTCCCCCGAGGCGGCGTCCGGCGGCACCATCGCCCTCGTCGAGGACGGCGACCGCATCCGCATCGACATCCCCGGCCGCTCGATCGACCTCCTGGTCGACGACGCCGAGCTGGCCCGCCGCCGCGAGGCCCTCGGCGGCACGTACGCGCCCAAGTCCCGTGAGCGCAAGGTTTCCGCGGCCCTGCGGGCGTACGCGGCGATGGCGACGAGCGCGGACAAGGGCGCGGTGCGCGACGTGTCGCGGCTGGGCTGAGGCCCCTCCGGCGCGGCGGCTCCGCCACCCGGCGGGCCGACTGTCCCGGTTTGTCCTGCAACTGGTGTGGAGCGCGGGCGCGTCTATGGTGTGGAGTACATGCCATGGGCGGCCCGCGCCGCCCGTTTCACGTGGAACACGGGGACACACGGGGGATCACCATGAGCAGCGAAGAACTGACGATGCCCGCCACCGCCGATGTGGCGGACGGGGCGGAACTGACGATAGAGGCCGCGACGGCCAGACGGTACGCGATCGTCGCCGACGTCAACGTCCGCTCAGGCCCCGGCACCGCGTACGACAAGGTCGGCCGCCTCTCCGCGGGCACCCAGGTCACCATCGGCTGCCAGCAGCCCGGCGAGACGGTCACCGGCCCCACCGGGACGTCGAAGATCTGGGACCGCATCGGCAGCGGACGGTACGTCTCCGACACCTATGTCCGCACGGGCAGCAACGGCTACGTGGCGCCGCGCTGCTGACCCGCGCCGCCGGTTCCTGAGGCCGCCGGGCCCGGGGTCACCCGGACTTCGGCGGCTTCGCGGTGTCGAACGCGTACACCAGGTTCTTGGCCCCGGTCACGATCGCCGCGCGGCCCGCGAGGACGACGCGCGGGCTCGCGCCCACCTCCGCCGAGCCGTTGGTCCTGGGGTCCGTCGTCCAGAGCCGCGCGCCGTCGCGCGGCGCGAGCGCGGCGACGCGGCCGCTGGCCGAGCTGAAGTACAGCGCCCCGGGTCCGGCGACCGGCCCCGAGGCCCCTTCCACGCCTGCCTGCCGGGTCCACCTGAGCTTGCCCGTCGCCGCGTTGACCGCGCTGACCTCGCCGTTCTGCTCGGTGAAGTACACCGTCCCGGCGGCCAGGCTGGGGGCGCCGCCGAACCGCTTCGGCAGCCGGGTCTTCGCGACCTCGCCGCGCGCCACGTCCACGCGGACGACCGCCTCGTACTCGATGACGCCGATCTCGCCCACCCGCTCCTTGGCCATGACGAGCCGGCCCTCGTGCGCGCCGAGCACCTGGAGCGGGCCCTCCAGCGCGACGGCCTTGCCGAAGGCACCCGACTTGAGGTCGAGGCCGCGCACCGTGGCGTGCCGCAGCACGGTGCTCGACACCTCGGCGGCGGAACCGCACATCACGTACGCCGCGCCACCGGCGGAGAGCGGCGCGCAGATGGCACCCGCCGGGACCGGGGTCCTCCACAGCACCTTTCCGGAGCGGACCGCGCGGCCCTCGACGTGCGTGCCCGGCGCGTTGAGGGTGATGACGGTGGAGCCGATCACCTCGGCGTCGGCGGAACGGCTCGTGACGGCCATCGACTTGGTGGCGAACCGGGTCGACCACAGCTCCTTGCCCCGGGCCGCGTCGAGGGCCACGACCTCGCCGGGGCCCGAACCGTCGGGGAGCAGCCGGTAGCCGAGGACCGTGTTCCCGGACACGCCGACCATGTGCGTGTTCTGCATGGGGACGCCCGGGTGGTGCGCGGTCCACATCCGGTGGCCGTCGGCGACGCGGATCCGGGTGGCGATGACGCCGCCGCCCCCGCAGTACGCCGAGCCGCCGCGCGGCACGCAGCGCAGCTCGTCCGGGAGCTTCGCCGCGCCGGGCGACACGTTCTGCCGCCAGGCCCGGAAGCCGTGGGGGAGCGGCGCCCCGGTCGCCGCCACATTGCGGCCGCCGTCGTCGGGC
This sequence comes from Streptomyces spectabilis, assembly GCF_008704795.1. Taxonomy (NCBI): domain Bacteria; kingdom Bacillati; phylum Actinomycetota; class Actinomycetes; order Kitasatosporales; family Streptomycetaceae; genus Streptomyces; species Streptomyces spectabilis. The sequence continues at coordinate 5,460,474 of NZ_CP023690.1, forward strand.
CCCTCGTCCCGGGGGCCGTCCGCGCCCGGACCGAGCAGCGCGACGCCGCCGGCGATCACGGCGATGCCCAGGACGGCGGCGAGCACGGGCCGCCAGCGGTGGCGCAGCCGACCGGCGAGGCCGCGGGTCGCCGCCGCGTCGGCCCCGGCGTCTCCCGCATCGGCGGAGGCGGTGGAGAGGTGGTGCTGCGTGTCGGTGTCCCGCGTGCGGCTTCCGCCGGGCCCGGGCGCCGCTGCGAGGTCCACCGGCAGGTCCCGCAGCCGGACGAGGAGTTCGTCGATGGTGGGGCGGACGGCGGGGTCCTTGGCGAGACAGGGCTCGACGGCCGTGCGCAGCTCGCCCGGGACCTCGTCGAGGGCCGGTGCCTCGTGCACGACCTGGTACGCGGTCATGTACGGGCTGTCCGCGTCGAAGGGCCCCTGCCCCGTCGCCGCGTACACGAGCAGCGTGCCGAGCGAGAAGACGTCCGACGAGGGACCGACGCCGCGCGGCGTCTGGAGCTGCTCGGGCGACATGAACGGCGGCGTGCCGATGACCCGCCCCGTCATCGTCAGCGTCTGCTGGTCGGCGGCGCGCGAGATGCCGAAGTCGATGACGCGCGGCCCCTCGGCGGACAGCACGACGTTGGACGGCTTCAGGTCGCGGTGCACGACGTCCGCGCGGTGGATGTCGCGCAGCGCCTCCGCGAGCCCGATCGCGAGCGTCCGCAGCTCCATCCCGACGATGGGACCGCGCCGCGCGATGCGCTGCGCGAGCGTGGGGCCTTCTATGTACGCGGTGGCCATCCACGGCTGCTCCGCCTCGGGATCGGCGTCGACCACGGCAGCGGTGAACGCGCCGCTGACCCGGCGGGCCGCGGCGACCTCCTGCCGGAACCGGATGCGGAACTCCTCGTCCCCCGCGAACTGCTGGTGGATCAGCTTGATCGCGACCGGCCGCCCCGACGCCGTACGTGCGAGGAAGACGGTGCCCATGCCGCCGGAGCCGAGCCGCGACTCCAGTGGGTAGCCACCGATCTCCTCAGGGTCCCCTGAGCGGAGCGACACCTCTTTCGACCTCCCGGTACCGGTCGTCCCCCGTACTACTACCTGCCCGCACAAATTAGCGGCCGGACGGGGAGGCGGAGCAAGGCGGCCCGCCCTTTCGCGACGCGGGCGATAATCGAGACGTGAGCGACGAACGACGTACCGGCCAGACCGAGGGCACTCCGCCGGGTCCCCGCCCCGAGCCCATCCGCTTCTTCGGGACGTCGTGGCTGGAGCACACCGACGGCTACGCCGCCCGCCGCGCCGGGGTCGCGGCAGGCGCGCTCGTGGCGGCGGCCGCGGGCTGTCTGGTGCTGCGCTTCGCGTACCAGGGCCTGGAGATCGCGGACGTGGGCGCCTTTGTGAACCTGCTGGTCGTGGTCATGTTCGCCATCTGCAGCGCGATCGCTTTCCGGCGCACCTGGGAGGGGTTCTCCAAGCACCACGACCCGCAGTCGGTGGCGTCCATGCGCAGCCTGATGACCATCGGCTTCATCGGCTCCCTCCTCGCCTACTTCTTCCGCTCCCTGAAGGAGGCCCCGGGCGAGCGTCTGCACCGCGAGGAGTACGAGACGGCCCGCGAGCAGTACGAACGCCGCACGAAGCGCCGCGCGGGCAACCCCTCCAAACGCAAGCGCCACCAGAAGTAGGGCCCCCGCGCCGGGCCCGCGAGGCCCGTCCCGGCGGTGTGAGGATGCCTCCATGGCAGACCAACACCCCACCGCATCGGCTGAGTTCGCCCTCTCCTTCGAATCCGTCGCGGCCCAGTACGCCGCCTCCCGCCCCGGCTACCCGCCCGGCCTGTTCACCACGGTCCAGGACCTCGCGGACGCTCCCCTCAAGGGCGCGACCGTGGTCGACGTGGGCGCGGGCACCGGCATCGCCACCCGGCTCCTCCGTGAGAGGGGCGCCCGCGTCATCGCCGTGGAGCCCGGCCCCGAGATGGGCGCGCAGCTGCGCGCCGCCCTGCCCGGCACGCCCCTGGTGCGCGGCTCGGGCGACGCCCTGCCCCTGGCGACGGCCTCCGCCGACCTCGTCACCTACGCCCAGGCCTTCCACTGGACCGCCCCCGAGCGCTCCGTCCCGGAGGCCCTGCGCGTGCTGCGTCCCGGCGGCGCCCTCGCCCTGTGGTGGAACGTGCCCGACCCGGACGTCCCCTGGGCCGCCGCCCAGGAAGCGCGCCTGAAGTCACGCCTCCCCGGCTACCACGCCCACAGCGTCACCGGCGACGCCGCCCGCATCGTGGACCGCGTGGTGCCCGGCCTCACCCCGGTCCACCGCTGTCTGCACTGGACGCGCCGGGTCCCGCTCGACGTCCACCTCGCCCACCTCGGCAGCCGCTCGTACTTCGCCTCCCTTGGCCCCGACCGGTCCGCCGCCGTCCTCGCGGACGAGCGCACCCACCTCCTCGAACACTTCCCCGACGGCACGGTGGAGGAGGCCTACGCCCTCGACCTCACCGTCGTGCGCAGTCCCCGCTGACCCCACCGCTGACCCCACCGCTGACCCCACCGCGACGAAGCCGCCCGCGGCAGTCCGTGCTCCCCGCGCAAGGCCCGAGTGCCCTTCGGCGTCTTGACGGGCCGGGCCCTCCAGGCGCACTATTCATCACATGATGAATATTAAGACCCCGGCCCGGGCCCCGGCCACCGCCCCGGCCGCCATCCACGCCGAAGACCTCAAGGTCATCCGCGGCCACCGCACCGTCCTGCGCGACCTGGCCTTCACCGTCCCGCGCGGCCAGATCACCGGCCTGCTCGGCCCCTCCGGCTGCGGCAAGTCCACGCTGATGCGCGCCGTCGTCGGCACCCAGGCCAAGGTCACCGGCACCCTGGACGTCCTGGACCACCCGGCGGGCACCCCCGCCCTGCGCTCCCGCATCGGCTACGTCACCCAGGACCCCTCCGTCTACGAGGACCTCACCGTCCGCCAGAGCCTGGACTACTTCGCCGCCGTCCTCACCCCCGGCCGCGGCCCCGCCGCCCGCCGCCGCGAGGACGTCACCCGCGCCATCGCCGACGTCGACCTCACCGGCCACGCCGACGCCCTGGCGGGCAACCTCTCCGGCGGGCAGCGCAACCGCGTCTCCCTCGCCGTCGCCCTCCTCGGCGCCCCCGAACTCCTCGTCCTCGACGAGCCCACCGTCGGCCTCGACCCCGTACTCCGCCGCGACCTGTGGAACCTCTTCCACACCCTCTCCGACCAGCGCGGCACCACGATCCTCGTCTCCTCCCACGTCATGGACGAGGCGGAGCGCTGCCACCGGCTCCTCCTCATGCGCGAGGGCGAGATCCTCGCCGACGACACCCCCGACGCCCTGCGCGAACGCACCGGCTCCGGCACCGTCGAGGAGGCCTTCCTCCACCTGGTCGACGAGGCGAACGCCGCGCAGCCGCACCCGGGCCGGGAGCCGCAGCTCCCCTGACCCCTCACCCCAGGAGCACCAGACCCACCGACCCACCGACCCACCGACCCCAGGCATCACCGGAGCCCACGATGAACACCCATCGCACCCTCGCCACCGCCGCCCGCGTCCTGCGCCAGCTGCGCCACGACCCCCGCTCCATCGCGCTGCTGATCCTCGTCCCCTGCGTGATGCTGCTGCTCCTGCGCTACGTCTTCGACGGCAGCCCCCGCACCTTCGACTCCATCGGCGCCTCCCTGCTCGGGATCTTCCCCCTGATCACGATGTTCCTGGTGACCTCCATCGCCACCCTGCGCGAACGCACCTCCGGCACCCTGGAACGCCTCCTCGCCATGCCCCTGGCCAAGGCCGACCTCATCGCGGGCTACGCCCTCGCCTTCGGCGCCCTCGCGATCATCCAGTCCGCCCTCGCCACCGGCCTCGCCCTGTGGGGACTCGGCCTCGACGTCACCGGCTCGGCCTGGCTCCTGCTCCTGGTCGCCCTCCTGGACGCCCTGCTCGGCACCGCGCTCGGCCTGTTCGTCTCGGCCTTCGCCGCCTCCGAGTTCCAGGCCGTCCAGTTCATGCCGGCGGTGATCTTCCCCCAGCTCCTCCTCTGCGGCCTCTTCACCCCCCGCGACAAGATGCAGCCCGTCCTCGAAGCCCTCTCCGACGTCCTCCCCATGTCGTACGCCGTCGACGGCATGAACGAAGTCCTGCGCCACCCCGACGTCACCGGCGACTTCGTCCGCGACGCCGTCATCGTCGCCGCCTGCGCCGTCCTCGTCCTCGCCCTGGGCGCCGCCACCCTGCGCCGCCGCACGGCCTGACCACGGACCGCGACCGTCCGCCCACCGGACACCCCGCCGCGGCCCACCCCGCCCGATGCGAGGATGGCCCGAACGACGCACCCCGGGAGAGGCCCTCGCTCATGAGCCAGACGCGCAAGCCGAGCCAGACCGTCGCGGTCCTCGGCACCGGAAAGATCGGCGAAGCCCTGCTCAGCGGCATGATCCGCGGTGGCTGGGCGCTCGCCGACCTCCTGGTCACCACCCGCCGCCAGGAACGCGCCGACGAGCTCCGCACCCGCTTCGGCGTCGAAGCCCTCACCAACGCCGAGGCCGCCAAGCGCGCCGACACCCTGATCCTCGCCTGCAAGCCGCAGGACATGGAGCGGCTGCTCGACGAACTCGCCCCCCACGTCACCGCCGAACGCCTCGTCATCAGCGCCGCCGCCGGTATCACCACCTCCTTCATCGAGGAGCGCCTGACCGCCGGCACCCCCGTCATCCGCGTCATGCCCAACACCCCCGTCCTCGTCGACGAGGGCATGTCCGTCATCTCGGGCGGCAGCCACGCCACCGCCGCCCACCTCACCCACGCCGAGGACATCTTCGGCGCCGTCGGCAAGACCCTCCGCGTCCCCGAGACCCAGCAGGATGCCTGCACGGCCCTGTCCGGCTCCGGCCCCGCGTACTTCTACTTCCTGGTCGAGGCCATGACCGATGCGGGGATCCTCCTCGGCCTGCCCCGCGACAAGGCCCACGACCTGATCGTCCAGGCCGCCATCGGCGCCGCCGTGATGCTCCGCGACAGCGGCGAGCACCCGGTGAAGCTCCGCGAGAACGTGACCTCACCCGCGGGCACCACGATCAACGCCATCCGCGAGCTCGAGAACCACGGGGTGCGCGCCGCGCTCATCGCCGCCCTGGAAGCCGCCCGCGACCGCAGCCGCGAGCTCGCCTCCGGCAACAGCGTCTGATTCCGCCTCCCTCCTACTGGGTCTACCGGCACACCTCTTACTGGGTCTACCGGCACACCCGCTTACCGGCTCACCCGTGGCGAGGGCTCGGGGCCCCGCCCCTTGCCCCGCCATCGGGACTTCGCGACTCGCCCTCACACACCGGACGGGCCGGACGGCCTGGACGCCCCCGCGATCAGGTCCGCCGTCGTCACCACGCGTGCGAACCCGCCCCCGTGCAGGGTCACCGCCGTCGCCCGCGCGATCTCCTCCGCCCCGAGCCGCCAGCCGAAGGGCCCCTCCAGGTCGAAGGTGTAGGTCGCGTCCAGCGCGAACAGCACGTCGTACCCGAGATTCCCGCCCATCCGCGCCGTCGTCTCCGCGCACATATTGGTCTGGATCCCGGTCACCACGAGCTGCGAGACCCCCGCCTCCTTGAGCCAGGCGTCCAGATTCGGCGTCCCGTAGAAGGCCGAGTTCACGCTCTTCGTCACCAGGAGCTCACCACCGGCCCCCTTCCCACGCCGCTCCTCGACGTACTCCTTGAAGTCGTTGCCCACGTATCCCGACCGCAGCGGCGAGTCCGGCTTCACCGAGTCGTGCCGTACGAACACGACCGGCCGCCCCGATTCCTGCCACGTCCCGATCAGCGCGGCGATGTTGTCGTCGGCCTCCGGGTTGTTCCGCTCTCCCCAGTACTCCACCTCCTCGAAGCCCTTCTGTACGTCCACCACGACCAGTGCTGCGTTCTCTGTGATCTCCATGCCCTCGATGCTGCCGCCCGAGAGCCCTCCGCCCCAGAGGTACAGAAGCCACCGATCGATGGTTTACTGCCAGCGTGTCCACCGCCGCCGAACCGATGCCCGCCACCCCGGCGCCCACGCGCCCGCAGCGCATCGCCCTGCTCGCCTTCCCCGGCATCCGCGCCTTCGACGTCTCCGTGATCACTGAGGTCTGGGGTGCCGACCGCACCGACCGCGGCGTACCCCCCTTCGACCTCCGCCGCGTCGCCGCCGAACCCGCGCCGGTCCCCATGCGCGGCGGCCTCAGCCTCACCCCCGACCGCACTCTCGCCTGGCTGAGCCGTCTGACCGACGGCGACCTGATCGTCGTCCCCGGCCTCGACGACCACCTGACCCCCACACCACCTCCGATCCTCGAAGCCCTGCGCCGCGCCCACGCCCACGGCATCCCTGTCGCCGCCCTCTGCGGCGGCGCCTTCACGCTCGCCCAGGCCGGCCTGCTCGACGGCCGTCGGGCCATCACCCACTGGCACCTCGTCGATCTTCTGCGCGCCCATCACCCCCTTGTCGATGTCGTGCCCGACGCCCTGTTCATCGAGGACGACAAGATCTGGACCGCCGCGGGTACCGCCGCCGGGATCGACCTGTGCCTGCACCTGGTCCGCATGGCACACGGCTCCGAGACCGCCGCGACGATCGCCCGCTCGATGGTCACCGCCCCCTTCCGCACCGGCGGCCAGGCACAGTTCATCGAGCACCCCACACCCCGCGCCGACCGCGACGCCGACGCCCTGGCCGCCGTCCGTGAATACGCCCTCCGTCACCTCCACGAGCCGCTCACCATCGCTGACCTGGCCACCCGGGCGGGCATGTCGGCATGCTCCTTCGCCCGTCACTTCACCGCGGCGACCGGCACCACCCCCCTGCGCTGGCTCCTCGACCAACGCGTCGCCGCCGCACAGAAGCTCCTGGAACGCACCGACCTGCCCATGCCCGAAGTCGCCCGCCGCGCGGGCTTCGGCAGCGAGATCACGATGCGACAGCACTTCGCCTCGCGTCTCGCCACCAGCCCACGCGCCTACCGCGCCACGTTCACCGGCACGTCCGCGGGCACCTCGGCCGCAGGGGGCAGCAGCCCGATCGCTCGATAGGCGGCATCGACCGTCGGCCGAGCCATCCCCCTGGCCCGCTCCGCCCCGGCTCGCAACACCTCCTCTACATACGCCGCATCCGCGACCAGCTCCTTGTGCCGCTCCCGCACGGGCCGCAGCAGCTCCACCACGGCGTCCGCGGTGTCCTTCTTCAACGCTCCGTACGACTCATATACACCGCTCAACTCGTCCGGGTTCCCACCCGTGCAGGCGGCCAGGATCTCCAGCAGATTCGCCACCCCCGGCCGGGCCTCGCGGTCGTACGCGACCCCGCTGCCGCTGTCGGTCACGGCCCGCATGACCTTCTTCCGCACCACGTCCGGCTCGTCAAGGAGGTAGACGATCCCGGCCCCGGACTCGTGGGACTTGCCCATCTTCGACGTCGGGTCCTGCAGGTCCATGACCCGCGCCGCCACCTGCGGCGGCGTCGCCCGCGGCACCACGAACGCGTGCCCGTACCGCTGGTTGAACCGCACCGCGAGGTCCCGCGTCAGCTCGACGTGCTGCGTCTGGTCGTCCCCGACCGGCACCTCATGGGCTCCGTACGCCAGGATGTCCGCCGCCATCAGCACCGGATACGTCAGCAGCGAGAGCCGCACGCTCCCGCCCCGCGCCCGCTCGACGGCCGACTTCTCCTTGTACTGGATCATCCGGCGCATCTCGCCGTCGGTCGCGACGCACTCGAGCAGATACGAGAGCCGCGCGTGCTCGTCCACATGGCTCTGTACGAAGACGGTGCACGGCTCGGGGTCGATCCCCGCGGCGAGCAGCAGCGTCGCCGCCTGCCGACTGAGCCTGCGCACCCGGCCGGGATCGTGCTCCACGGTCAGCGCGTGCAGATCCACCACACAGAACAACGCCTCCGCCCGGTACTGATCCACTTCAGCCCAGCGCCGGACGGCCCCCAGGTAGTTCCCCAGCGTCAGATGCCCGGTCGGCTTGACCCCACTGAAGATCCGCGTCATGGCTGCTCTCCACCTCCAGAACGGGGCCGTCGCCCCGACGGCCGGGCTCAGGTCCTCCGGAGGGAGATACGCGAACGGCCGCCGAGGCGGCGGCCGTTGAGTACACGCGTGAGTACGGCCGCCGTCAGGCGGCCCACCACAGTTGGATGCACGCGTGCGTAGTCACGTCTCCACCGTAGCGCTCCAGGGCCCGGAGTTGACACCCCTAGACCCGGAACGTAGTGTTCTCCGAGTTGCCCGATGTGAGCGCCGACTCTGGTCGGTCCCCGGGCGGCCATTCCGTAAGAACCATCAAATGATCGACGCGCAGCCTCTTCGTGTTCGCGAAGGGTCCGGCGTCGGCTCGTTTCCATGTGTTTTTGCGAAATGAGGAATCGGCGTTCGAAGGGACGCCCCCGATTAGGTCGGGAGCCGAGATTCCGCTAAAGTCTCACTCGTCGGAACGGCCCAACAGTCGTGAAGACAAACCCGGTTGACTGGGAATCAGGCCCGAAAGGATCTGATAGAGTCAAAACCGCCGGAAGGCCGAAAGGCCGGAAAGCACCGAGGAAATCGGAACGGACCGGGAAGCCGGAAAGAGTCTGATAGAGTCGGAAACACGAAATACCGAAGGGAAGCGCCCGGAGGAAAGCCCGAGAGGGTGAGTACAAAGGAAGCGTCCGTTCCTTGAGAACTCAACAGCGTGCCAAAAGTCAACGCCAGATATGTTGATACCCCGTCTGCCGGACATCAGTCCGGTGGCGAGGTTCCTTTGAAAAAGTCCTCCCACTCTGGTGAGAGGCGCACAGCGAGGACGCTGTGAACGACCGGGATTATTCCTCCTGGTTGTTCCGCTCTCGTGGTGTTGCACCCGAGTACGGGTACACATTCACGGAGAGTTTGATCCTGGCTCAGGACGAACGCTGGCGGCGTGCTTAACACATGCAAGTCGAACGATGAAGCCCTTCGGGGTGGATTAGTGGCGAACGGGTGAGTAACACGTGGGCAATCTGCCCTGCACTCTGGGACAAGCCCTGGAAACGGGGTCTAATACCGGATATGACACGGGATCGCATGATCTCCGTGTGGAAAGCTCCGGCGGTGCAGGATGAGCCCGCGGCCTATCAGCTAGTTGGTGAGGTAATGGCTCACCAAGGCGACGACGGGTAGCCGGCCTGAGAGGGCGACCGGCCACACTGGGACTGAGACACGGCCCAGACTCCTACGGGAGGCAGCAGTGGGGAATATTGCACAATGGGCGAAAGCCTGATGCAGCGACGCCGCGTGAGGGATGACGGCCTTCGGGTTGTAAACCTCTTTCAGCAGGGAAGAAGCGAAAGTGACGGTACCTGCAGAAGAAGCGCCGGCTAACTACGTGCCAGCAGCCGCGGTAATACGTAGGGCGCGAGCGTTGTCCGGAATTATTGGGCGTAAAGAGCTCGTAGGCGGCTTGTCACGTCGGTTGTGAAAGCCCGGGGCTTAACCCCGGGTCTGCAGTCGATACGGGCAGGCTAGAGTTCGGTAGGGGAGATCGGAATTCCTGGTGTAGCGGTGAAATGCGCAGATATCAGGAGGAACACCGGTGGCGAAGGCGGATCTCTGGGCCGATACTGACGCTGAGGAGCGAAAGCGTGGGGAGCGAACAGGATTAGATACCCTGGTAGTCCACGCCGTAAACGGTGGGCACTAGGTGTGGGCGACATTCCACGTCGTCCGTGCCGCAGCTAACGCATTAAGTGCCCCGCCTGGGGAGTACGGCCGCAAGGCTAAAACTCAAAGGAATTGACGGGGGCCCGCACAAGCGGCGGAGCATGTGGCTTAATTCGACGCAACGCGAAGAACCTTACCAAGGCTTGACATACACCGGAAACGGCCAGAGATGGTCGCCCCCTTGTGGTCGGTGTACAGGTGGTGCATGGCTGTCGTCAGCTCGTGTCGTGAGATGTTGGGTTAAGTCCCGCAACGAGCGCAACCCTTGTCCCGTGTTGCCAGCAGGCCCTTGTGGTGCTGGGGACTCACGGGAGACCGCCGGGGTCAACTCGGAGGAAGGTGGGGACGACGTCAAGTCATCATGCCCCTTATGTCTTGGGCTGCACACGTGCTACAATGGCCGGTACAATGAGCTGCGATACCGCGAGGTGGAGCGAATCTCAAAAAGCCGGTCTCAGTTCGGATTGGGGTCTGCAACTCGACCCCATGAAGTCGGAGTCGCTAGTAATCGCAGATCAGCATTGCTGCGGTGAATACGTTCCCGGGCCTTGTACACACCGCCCGTCACGTCACGAAAGTCGGTAACACCCGAAGCCGGTGGCCCAACCCCTTGTGGGAGGGAGCTGTCGAAGGTGGGACTGGCGATTGGGACGAAGTCGTAACAAGGTAGCCGTACCGGAAGGTGCGGCTGGATCACCTCCTTTCTAAGGAGCACTTCTTACCGATCCCCTCGGGGTGAGGTCAGAGGCCAGCATGCGGGCGAACGTCTCGCACTGGTTGCTCATGGGTGGAACGTTGACTACTCGGCCTGGTTCACGGGTCGGAGGCTGTTAGTACTGCTCTTCGGGGCGTGGAACGCATGATCTCCGGGCGGGACCGGGTCGGGCACGCTGTTGGGTATCTGAGGGTACGGACTTGTTCCTGACCTCAATGCCGGCCCCAGTGCACTCGAACCGCTGGTTCGGGGTGATGGGTGGTTGGTCGTTGTTTGAGAACTGCACAGTGAACGCGAGCATCTGTGGCCAAGTTTTTAAGGGCGCACGGTGGATGCCTTGGCACCAGGAACCGATGAAGGACGTGGGAGGCCACGATAGTCCCCGGGGAGTCGTCAACCAGGCTTTGATCCGGGGGTTTCCGAATGGGGAAACCCGGCAGTCGTCATGGGCTGTCACCCACCGCTGAATATATAGGCGGTGTGGAGGGAACGCGGGGAAGTGAAACATCTCAGTACCCGCAGGAAGAGAAAACAACCGTGATTCCGGGAGTAGTGGCGAGCGAAACTGGATGAGGCCAAACCTCAAGCGTGTGAGACCCGGCAGGGGTTGCGCTTGGGGGGTTGTGGGATCTCTCTTTCACAGTCTGCCGGCTGTGAGACGAGTCAGAAACCGTTGATGTAGGCGAAGGACATGCGAAAGGTCCGGCGTAGAGGGTAAGACCCCCGTAGTCGAAACGTCAGCGGCTCGTTTGAGAGACACCCAAGTAGCACGGGGCCCGAGAAATCCCGTGTGAATCTGGCGGGACCACCCGTTAAGCCTAAATATTCCCTGGTGACCGATAGCGGATAGTACCGTGAGGGAATGGTGAAAAGTACCGCGGGAGCGGAGTGAAATAGTACCTGAAACCGTGTGCCTACAAGCCGTGGGAGCGTCGCGCAGGGAGCTTGCTCCTTGCGTCGTGACTGCGTGCCTTTTGAAGAATGAGCCTGCGAGTTTGCGGTGTGTTGCGAGGTTAACCCGTGTGGGGAAGCCGTAGCGAAAGCGAGTCCGAATAGGGCGATTGAGTAGCGCGCCCAAGACCCGAAGCGGAGTGATCTAGCCATGGGCAGGCTGAAGCGGAGGTAAGACTTCGTGGAGGGCCGAACCCACCAGGGTTGAAAACCTGGGGGATGACCTGTGGTTAGGGGTGAAAGGCCAATCAAACTCCGTGATAGCTGGTTCTCCCCGAAATGCATTTAGGTGCAGCGTCGTGTGTTTCTTGCCGGAGGTAGAGCACTGGATAGGCGATGGGCCCTACCGGGTTACTGACCTTAGCCAAACTCCGAATGCCGGTAAGTGAGAGCGCGGCAGTGAGACTGTGGGGGATAAGCTCCATGGTCGAGAGGGAAACAGCCCAGAGCATCGACTAAGGCCCCTAAGCGTACGCTAAGTGGGAAAGGATGTGGAGTCGCAGAGACAACCAGGAGGTTGGCTTAGAAGCAGCCACCCTTGAAAGAGTGCGTAATAGCTCACTGGTCTAGTGATTCCGCGCCGACAATGTAGCGGGGCTCAAGCGTACCGCCGAAGTCGTGTCATTCCAGCATGAGGGCCAACGCCCGCTGGGATGGGTAGGGGAGCGTCGTGTGCCGGGTGAAGCTGCGCCGGAAGGCAGTGGTGGACGGTTCACGAGTGAGAATGCAGGCATGAGTAGCGATACATACGTGAGAAACGTGTGCGCCGATTGACTAAGGGTTCCTGGGTCAAGCTGATCTGCCCAGGGTAAGTCGGGACCTAAGGCGAGGCCGACAGGCGTAGTCGATGGATAACCGGTTGATATTCCGGTACCCGCTTTGAAACGCCCAGTATCGAGCCCATTAATGCTAAGGCCGTGAAGCCGTTCCGGACCCTTCGGGGAAAGGAAAGTGGTGGAGCCGCCGACCCAAGGTGGTAGTAGGTAAGCGATGGGGTGACGCAGGAAGGTAGTCCAGCCCGGGCGGTGGTTGTCCCGGGGTAAGGGTGTAGGCCGTGTGATAGGCAAATCCGTCACACATTGAGGCTGAGACCTGATGCCGAGCCGATTGTGGTGAAGTGGATGATCCTATGCTGTCGAGAAAAGCCTCTAGCGAGTTTCATGGCGGCCCGTACCCTAAACCGACTCAGGTGGTCAGGTAGAGAATACCGAGGCGTTCGGGTGAACTATGGTTAAGGAACTCGGCAAAATGCCCCCGTAACTTCGGGAGAAGGGGGCCACACCCGGTGACGAGTTTTACACTCTGAGCTGGGGGTGGCCGCAGAGACCAGCGAGAAGCGACTGTTTACTAAAAACACAGGTCCGTGCGAAGCCGTAAGGCGATGTATACGGACTGACGCCTGCCCGGTGCTGGAACGTTAAGGGGACCGGTTAGCTCCATTTCGGTGGGGCGAAGCTGAGAACTTAAGCGCCAGTAAACGGCGGTGGTAACTATAACCATCCTAAGGTAGCGAAATTCCTTGTCGGGTAAGTTCCGACCTGCACGAATGGCGTAACGACTTCTCGACTGTCTCAACCATAGGCCCGGTGAAATTGCACTACGAGTAAAGATGCTCGTTTCGCGCAGCAGGACGGAAAGACCCGGGACCTTTACTACAGTTTGATATTGGTGTTCGGTTCGGCTTGTGTAGGATAGGTGGGAGACTGTGAAGCGGGCACGCCAGTGTTCGTGGAGTCGCCGTTGAAATACCACTCTGGTCGTGCTGGATGTCTAACCTGGGTCCGTGATCCGGATCAGGGACAGTGTCTGATGGGTAGTTTAACTGGGGCGGTTGCCTCCCAAAGGGTAACGGAGGCGCCCAAAGGTTCCCTCAGCCTGGTTGGTAATCAGGTGTTGAGTGTAAGTGCACAAGGGAGCTTGACTGTGAGACTGACGGGTCGAGCAGGGACGAAAGTCGGGACTAGTGATCCGGCGGTGGCTTGTGGAAGCGCCGTCGCTCAACGGATAAAAGGTACCCCGGGGATAACAGGCTGATCTTCCCCAAGAGTCCATATCGACGGGATGGTTTGGCACCTCGATGTCGGCTCGTCGCATCCTGGGGCTGGAGTCGGTCCCAAGGGTTGGGCTGTTCGCCCATTAAAGCGGTACGCGAGCTGGGTTTAGAACGTCGTGAGACAGTTCGGTCCCTATCCGCTGTGCGCGCAGGAGTCTTGAGAAGGGCTGTCCCTAGTACGAGAGGACCGGGACGGACGAACCTCTGGTGTGCCAGTTGTCCTGCCAAGGGCATGGCTGGTTGGCTACGTTCGGAAAGGATAACCGCTGAAAGCATCTAAGCGGGAAGCCTGCTTCGAGATGAGGACTCCCACCCACTTGATGGGGTAAGGCTCCCAGTAGACGACTGGGTTGATAGGCCAGATATGGAAGCCTGGTAACGGGTGGAGTTGACTGGTACTAATAGGCCGAGGGCTTGTCCTCAGTTGCTCGCGTTCACTGTGTTGGTTCTGAAACCACGAACAACCCCACACCTTCTGGTGTGGTGCGGTAGTTCACAGTTTCATAGTGTTTCGGTGGTCATAGCGTGAGGGAAACGCCCGGTTACATTCCGAACCCGGAAGCTAAGCCTTACAGCGCCGATGGTACTGCAGGGGGGACCCTGTGGGAGAGTAGGACGCCGCCGAACAAATTGTGAGGGAAACCCCCGTGCCAGTGGGCACGGGGGTTTTCTGCGTTTAGGGTCGAAGTATGCGATACGACCTTGTCATCTTCGACAATGACGGTGTCCTGGTGGACAGCGAGCCGCTCTCCAATACGCTCCTCGCCGGATATCTGACCGAGCTCGGGCACCCCACCACCTACGAGGACTCCCTGCGCGATTACATGGGTGCCGCGCTCCACCGCGTACACGACACCGTTCTGGAGCGGTCGGGGCAGCGGTTGCCGGAGGACTTCGACGAGGTTTTTCACGGGCGGGTCTTCGCGGCCTTCGAGCGGGAACTGGAACCCATGGCCGGGGCCTACGAGGTCCTTGAGAAGCTGACCGCCGACGGAGTCGCGTACTGTCTCGCCTCCTCGGGGAGCCATGAGCGGATTCGGGTAGGGCACCGGAAGACCGGGCTCGACAAGTGGTTCGCGGAAGAGCGCGTCTTCAGTTCGCAGGACGTGGGGCGGGGGAAGCCGGCACCGGATCTGTTCCTGTACGCGGCCGAGCGGATGGGGGTCGCGCCGGAGCGGTGCGTCGTGGTGGAGGACAGCCCTCTTGGGGTGCAGGCCGCGATCGCGGCAGGGATGGACGTGTACGGGTTCACGGGCATGACCCCGGCCGAGCGGCTGACCGGGGCCACCCGGCTCTTCGGGGACCTGAGGGAGCTGACCACGCTCCTCAGCTAAAGCTAAGTTGATGAGTGATCTATCTACCCAGCGGTAGCGCCCGGGCCTACGCTTCGCGGTCATGACGGAGACGCTGCGGCGGGGCAGGGCCTCGCTCGCGTTCGGCTTCCTGGTGCAGGGCGTCGCGTTCGCGCTCCTTGTGACGCGGATACCGGCGCTGCAGGACCAGTACGGGATATCCGACGGACTCCTTCCGGTCTTCCTGGCGGGCGTGCCCGTGCTGGCCGGAGCCGGAAGCGTGGGGGCCGAGCGGCTGGTGAGGCGCGTGCGGCCCAGCCGGGTGATGCGGTGGTCGCAGCCCGCGGCACTGCTCGCGCTGCTCGGCGCGGGGGCGGGCGACGCGATGTGGGAGATCGCGGTGGCGCTCGCGGCGTTCGGCGTCGCGGTGGGGGCTCTCGACGCCTCGATGAACATGCTCGGGGTGAGCCTCCAGCGGACCTACGGGCGCAGCATCATGCTCGGCTTCCACGCGGCGTACAGCCTGGGCGGCATCGTGGGGGCCTCGCTGGCGTGGGCCGGCGCGCACTGGGACCTGTCTCTGTTCGTGCTGTACCTGCCGGTGGTCGTGGTGTTGTTGCCCGCCGCGTTCCTGGGGAGTCGGTGGTACGTCGACGACGTACGCGGCCGTGGGGACGTGGGCGCGGAGGGCCGCCAGGAGGGGCAGGACGGCCGGGGCGGTGGGGGTGAGGGCGCCGATGGCGTGGTCGTTTTTCGGACGCTGTTGCCGCTTTGCCTGGTGATGGCGTTCGCGTACATCGGGGACTCGACCGTCTCCAACTGGGGCGCCAAGTACCTCCAGGACGTGCTGGGAAGCTCGGAGCAGCTGTCGACGGTCCCGTACAACGTGTACATGGTGATGACCCTGGTGGGGCGGGGAGTTGGGGACCTGGGGGTGCGGCGGTTCGGGGCGGTGGCCGTGGTGCGGGGCGGAGCCGTGGTGGCCGCGGTGGGGTTCGGTGTGGTGGCCGTGGCCCCTGGGGCGTGGGTGGGGATCGGTGGATTCACGCTGCTCGGCCTCGGGTTGTGCGTGATCGTGCCGCAGACGTTCGCTGCGGCGGGGCGGCTGTTCCCCGGCGCCTCGGACGTGGCGGTCGCGCGGCTCAATATCTTCAACTATGTGGGGTTTCTGGTCGGTTCGCCGCTGGTGGGGGCGCTCGGGGACGTGTGGAACTATCGCGGCGCGATGGTCGTTCCCTTGGTGTTGGTGCTTGTGATCCTGCGGTACGCCCGGTCGTTCGCCCCCGGACCGGACAGATACGGTGACGGTCATGAGCGGGCGCGCACGGCTGATGTGGGACGAAGCGGTAACGGGCTATGACTTCGGTCCTGAGCACCCCATGGACCCGGTCCGGCTCGCCCTGACCAGAAGCCTGATCGGTGCCTTCGGGCTCGACCGGGAGCTGGACGTCGTCGCGGCGAAGCGTGCCGGTGAGTCGACGCTGGGCCTCGTCCACCGCGAGGACTATGTGGCGGCGGTGAAGGCGGCCTCCGCCGACCCGTCCTCGGCGCACGGGGAGTACGGCCTCGGCACGGAGGACGTGCCGGCGTTCGCGGGGATGCATGGTGTGTCCGCGCTGATCGCCGGGCAGTCGGTCGGTGCCGCCGAGGCCGTGTGGCACGGAGAGGCGCTGCACGCGGTGAACTTCGCCGGCGGGCTGCACCATGCGATGCCGGGCGCGGCCTCGGGCTTCTGTGTGTACAACGACGCCGCGCTGGCCATCGCGCGCCTCCTGGAGCTGGGCGCCGAGCGCGTCGCCTATGTGGACGTGGACGTGCACCACGGGGACGGGGTGCAGGCCGCGTTCTGGGACGATCCGCGGGTCCTGACGATCTCCCTGCACGAGCACCCCAGGACGCTGTTCCCGGGGACCGGATGGCCGGAGGAGACGGGAGGCGAGGCGGCGCCGGGCAGTGCGGTGAACGTGGCGCTGCCCGCGGGGACGGGGGACGAGGGCTGGGTGCGGGCGTTCCACGCGCTGGTGCCGGAGCTGCTCGCGGAGTTCCGGCCGCAGGTCCTCGTGACGCAGCACGGTGCCGATACGCACTTCGAGGATCCCCTGGCGCATCTGGCGGTGTCGCTGGACGCGCAGCGGGCGGTGCAGATCGCGTGCCACTCGCTGGCCCACGAGTACGCGGAAGGGCGTTGGGTGGCCCTCGGCGGGGGCGGGTACGCGGTGGTGGACGTGGTGCCGCGGTCCTGGACGCATCTGGTGGGCGTCGCGGCAGGGCGCGAGGTCGAGCCTTCCTCGGGAGTGCCCGAGGAGTGGGGGCGGGAGGTGTTCGCGCGGGCGCGGATCCACGCTCCGGGGCGGATGACGGACGGGCGGTGGCCGGTGCGATGGCGGGGGTGGGACGAGGGGTACGACCCCGCTGACCGTGTGGATCAAGCCGTGTTGGCGGCTCGGCGGGCGGTGTTCCCGCTGCGGGGGCTGCTCGCCTAGGGTCTCGCGGTGCGCCCCGGGCCCGCCCGTGCCCGCTCCGGGGCTGCCGCTCCCGTGCTCGCACTCGATCGTCGCTCCGCGCCTCGCCCGCGAACGCCGGACGGACTGTTACCACCGTGTTAGCCCAACTGTGCGGTGTTTTCGGGGTTTTCGTGATGAGCTTGGTGGGGGTGCGGCAGCATCGGGGCGTGTTGAGCACCGGAGCGTTGCGTGCGCATTTGCTGGCGGCCCGGCTCGCCGGGCCTGTGGCCACGTCACGGGAGGAGAGCCTGCGGAGCTACCGGCTCTTCGCCGCCCGGGATCCGCGCATACTCCTGGGGCTCGATCCCGAATGGACCTGGGGCACGGGCGACTTGCTGCGGCTCATGGCCGACAAGTGCGGGGTGTCGGGCGACCCCCGGCACACTACGGGGGCCGATGTCATCGACCCGGAGCGGACGTTGGCGGCGCTCGACGCGTTCGCCGAGCGGCTCCGGGCGGCGGCCCGGCGGCGGGTTCCCGTGCTGCTCGGGACGGGGCACCCGCATCGACTCCTGGGCTTCTACGCCGCGTTGGCCGATGCCCTGTCGGCGGCGGGCTGCCAGGTCCTCACTCCCGCGCAGGGTTACCGTGTCGACATAACGACCCGGTTCGGCCTACGCACGTACAACCTTGACTACGTACAAGGTGTCGCGCTGGTGCGCGAACCCGGCGCGCGTCCCACCGGGAGTGAGACCGGCGCACACAGCCACTCGCCCTTGCCGGTTCGACGGGCTCTCGGGGTGCAGGCGGAGTCCGGTGGCCCCCTGCCCGAGCTGGTCATCGGGGACCACGGATGGGTCTGCGGAGCAGGTCAGCTGGGGTTTGAGGCGATCGGTCTGGCGGATACGGACGATCCGGCGCTGTTCGTCGGAGAGGCCGAGGGGCGAGTGTCCGTCGTCGTTCCGCTTGATGACGCTGTGCGGTCTGATTACTACCGACCGCTTACTCGCTATGTACTCAATCGAGCGTGTCTGTCACAGTAAACGGCCGATGGCAGCTCCTCTTCCCCACTCGCATCACCCGCCCCTACTCTGGGGAGTGAGCGCACAGCGACGAGGAGTCACCGGAAGGGGAAGCCGGTGCGCGTCATGTGCGGAAGGTTCAGGTGTGTCATGGCTGCTGACCAGAGGCCTCTCAGCGAGGTTGCGTTCCTGACCGTGGCGGAGGTCGCCGCGGTGATGCGAGTCTCGAAGATGACCGTGTACCGGCTGGTGCACAGCGGTCATCTGCCCGCAATCCGGGTCGGAAGGTCCTTCCGAGTGCCCGAGAACGCGGTTCACGAGTACCTTCGCGACTCATACGTGGGGGTGGAGACAGCCTGATCGACATCTCTCGATTACAGGCTCGGCGAACGGGCGGGTAGGCTAGGCCGACGTAGGTCGTGTGGGCCCAGACGCCCCGCACCAATATCCCCGCTGACGCGGGGGTGATCCGAGAAGTGAGCGAGGGTAGTCGTGGGCTCTGTTATCAAGAAGCGGCGCAAGCGGATGGCGAAGAAGAAGCACCGCAAGCTGCTGAAGCGCACGCGCGTCCAGCGCCGCAACAAGAAGTAAGCGGCTGCTGAGCGAGCGAGCCAGCGCACGTACTGAAGCCCTCCCGTCGTCCGACGGGAGGGCTTCGGTGCGTTCGGGGACCTCGCGCAAGGGGTTCATAAGGGGTTCAACTGTTCAAAGCCGGGCGAACGGCTTGATCTCTACGAAGTCGTGTGGCCGTCGTCACTTCGCGCAGCTCGCAGTCATCACAGCGCAACAACAACCCGCTAGCGTTGGCCACGCACGTAACGCGAGGCCGGACGCACCGCGATGCCTGAAGAGGCCGAAGCGCGGTACGCGGCCCGCAGCAACCGAAGCAACGCGGGGCTGGGGAAAGGCGGCGCTGATCTTGGGCAAGGTCGTGCTCGTGACCGGGGTGGCCCGGCAGCTAGGCGGCAGGTTCGTCCGGCGCGTTCAGCGCGATCCCGAGGTCGAGCGGGTGGTCGCCGTCGACGCGGTGCCGCCCGAGCACCATCTGGGCGGCGCCGACTTCGTCCAGGCCGACATCCGGCAGCCCACGATCACCCGGGTGCTCGCCGAGCACGCCGTGGACACGGTGGTGCACATGGACGTCACGGGCACCGCGCTCGCCGGCGGCAGCCGCGGCTCGGTCAAGGAGACCAACGTCATCGGCACCATGCAGCTGCTCGGCGCCTGCCAGAAGTCGCCGACGGTCAAGCGCCTGGTGGTGAAGTCGAGTACGAACGTGTACGGCTCGGCGCCGCGCGATCCGGCGATCTTCACGGAGACCACCCCGCCCAAGTCGCTGCCGAGCGGCGGCTTCGCCAAGGACACCGTCGAGGTCGAGGGCTATGTCCGGGGCTTCGCGCGCCGTCGCCCGGACGTCGCGGTGTGCGTCCTGCGGTTCGCGAACATCCTCGGCCCGGCCGCGGACTCGCCGCTCGCCGAGTACTTCGCGCTGCCGGTCCTGCCGACGGTCTTCGGCTACGACCCGCGCCTGCAGTTCGTCCACGAGGACGATGTGATCGAGGTGCTGCGCCTCGCCTCGCACGACCCGGCGCGCTCCACGCTCAACAGCGGCACCTTCAACATCGCGGGTGACGGACTGCTGCTGCTCTCGCAGTGCGCGCGCCGCCTCGGCCGTCCGACGCTGCCCGTGTTCCTGCCCGCCGTCACCTGGGTGGGCACCGCGCTGCGCACGCTCGGGGTCACCGACTTCTCGCGCGAGCAGATCCGGCTGCTCACCCACGGCCGGGTCGTGGCGACGCGGCAGATGCGCGAGACACTGGGGTTCAAGCCCAAGTACACGACCGCGGAGACCTTCGCGGACTTCGTACGCAGCCGGGGTCCCGGGCTGCTGCCTCCGGAGGCGCTCGCGGCGGCCGTCGACAAGGTCGCGGCGCTGCCGTTCGCGAGCGGCGGTCCGGAGCGCGGCGCCCCCGTGGGCGCCGGGCGCGAAGCCGACGACAGTGCCCACCACAGCGCCAACTGAGGAGATCGTCAACGATGGCGGACGCCAAGGTCATTCCGTTCGACGACGACCGGTCGCGTGGGGCCGGACAGCGGCCGCCGCGCCGCAGGACCACCGTGTCGCGCCGCAAGGGCGACGCGGCGACGGTGCGTGAGGTCAAGGCGGTGCCGGCAGGGCGCGACGGAGGTGCTCCCGGGGTGGACGAGACCAAGCCGGGGGCCGCGGGCGGGGACTCCTCCGAGCCTTCGGGCCGGCGGCCGCGGCGGGACGGCCGCGCCCGGGGTGAGGTGTCCGAGGCCGACCGCGCCGGGGAGCGGGAGTCGGTGGCACGGCAGGTGCCCGAGCCGCGCGGCGGCGGGGGCGGCTGGGACCGGCGGATCGCCGGTGGCCTCGCGTTCCTGCGGCGGCGGCTGACGGGGGACTACGAGGTCGACGAGTTCGGGTACGACGCGGAGCTCACCGACCAGGTCCTGATGTCGCTGCTCCGGCCGATCTACGACAAGTACTTCCGGGTGGAGGTCAAGGGCATCGAGAACGTGCCCAGTGACGGCGGGGCGCTGATCGTCGCCAACCACTCGGGGACGCTGCCGTGGGACGGCCTGATGATGCAGGTCGCCGTGCACGATCACCATCCGCAGCAGCGGCATCTGCGGCTGCTCGCGGCCGACTTGGTGTTCATGCTGCCGGTGGTGAACGAGCTGGCGCGCAAGGCCGGGCACACGCTGGCCTGTGCGGAGGACGCGGGGGCGCTGCTTGAGCGGGGGGAGCTCGTCGGGGTGATGCCCGAGGGGTTCAAGGGGATCGGGAAGCCCTTCGGGGAGCGGTACAAGTTGCAGCGGTTCGGGCGGGGCGGGTTCGTGTCCACGGCGCTGCGGACCGGGTCGCCGATCGTGCCGTGCTCCATCGTGGGCGCGGAGGAGATCTACCCGATGGTGGGCAACGCGAAGACGTTGGCCCGGGTGTTGGGGATTCCCTACTTTCCGCTGACGCCCACGTTTCCTTGGCTGGGGCCTTTGGGGGTGGTGCCGTTGCCGACGAAGTGGACCATCCAGTTCGGGGAGCCGATTCCCACGGACGGGTATCCGCCGGAGGCCGCCGAGGATCCGATGCTGATGTTCAACCTCACGGATCAGGTGCGGGAGCAGATTCAGCACACGCTGTACAAGCTCCTTGTGCAGCGGCGGTCGGTGTTCTTCTGACGCCCAGCAGGGCCGGACGGGCTGCAACGACGTAGACGAGCTGAAACGACCCGGCCGTCCGCCTTCCCATTTCGGGGGCGGACGGCCGGGTGTCGAAACGCCTACTTCTGGCCCTCGTCCTCGATGCTCAGCTCCGGCAGGAGCCCGGGGATCAGGGGCGGGAGGGTCACGTCCGGCTTCGCGGGGTCGGGGTTGCTGTGGGGCTTCTCGGACGTGTGGTGCGAGGGGGGCGGGGTGTGCGGACCGGGCGGTTCGATCAGGCCGTCCGTCACTCCGGGGAGGAGGCCTTCGC
The DNA here is from genome assembly GCF_008704795.1 of Streptomyces spectabilis. Lineage (NCBI taxonomy): Bacteria > Bacillati > Actinomycetota > Actinomycetes > Kitasatosporales > Streptomycetaceae > Streptomyces > Streptomyces spectabilis. The sequence goes on from NZ_CP023690.1 coordinate 5,482,162, forward strand.
TCTCCTTGTGGGAGGGGGCGGGGGGCCTCGGCTTGCCCGGGGCGCGGTGGGACGGGGACTCGTCCGCGGTGTGCGGGGACGGGTGGTCCCGGCGGGGCGTGTCGGGGGCTTCCTCGCGGGGGCGGTCGTCCGTCGCGCGGTGCTTTCCGGGCGTCCTGGGAAGCAGGGAGCGCAGCGGGTCGACTTGCTGCTCTATGGCGTCGAAGACGGAGCTGACCTCTTGGCCCACGTCACCGAGCTGGACGGGGAGCTTGGCGCGCAGGTCGCGCCAGCTGGCGCCGTGGGCCTTGGCGAAGGAGGAGAGCGCCTGGATGGGCCCGAGGGAGCCGTCGCGCTCGTAGGCCTGGCGGAGGAGGCGGTGGCCTTCCGAGGCGTCGTGGCGCATGCCGGAGAGGGCGCGGCGGACCTCGCCGAGGGACTCGTGGTCGAGGTCGCCGGAGCGGGCGCGCTCCATCAGCCTGCGGGCCTCGCTGAGCCTGGTGGAGGCCTGGTCGAGGTAGATCTGGCCGCGGTCGGCGTCGCTGTCCGCCATGCCGAGCTTGAGGTCTTCCATGCCGCGCTTGAGGCCGTAGAGCGAGTCGCCCGGCAGTGCGTCGTTGCTCGCGGCGGCGATGCCGCCGAAGGCTCCGGCGGCCACGCCCACGGTGAGTCCGCCCGCGGCGATGCCTTTGGACAGACGGGTGCGCGGCTTGAGCTTCCGCAGTGCGCGGTGGGCGCCCTTGCGGGAGCGCTGGCGCGGCACGGAGGCGGCGTCGCCTGTGGTGCCCTCCGCGAGCATGGCCTCCATGGCGGCCACGAGCTGGGCCCGCTGCACCACTTTGACCTCGGGGTCGAGCTCCGGCCTGGGGAGCCGGGCCAGGCCGTCGGCGAGCGCCAGGAGGCGGTCGCTCTCGGCCGGTCCTGGCCCCGCGGTGTCGGGGCGGGCGACCGCGTGGGCGGCGGGTTCTTCGGGCTGCTCGGCCGCCGGGTCCTGGCCGGAGTGCTCCTCCAGGGCCTGGGCGAAGGCGTTCGCCCGCCGGTGGGCCGATACGTTCGCGATCACTGGCGGCACCTCCTCTCGTCATGACGTCGACTCCCCAGGCGTCCTGAGGGTTGCAGGTCCTGAGCGCTTCCACACGATCGGGTGAACGAATGGGGCGTCCCCCTGCTCTTTCGGAGCTCGGGGGAGGTCAGGATGCGACCACAGGGAGCCTGCATCTCGCACAACGAGCGTCGCGGCACTTGGGTTACGGACGGAGGATGATCGGACCGCCAAAGAATGAGGAGATGCCGCGACGGCCATCTGGCCGCCACGGACGGTGAGTTGGCGCTCGCTCAGGGTGTCGGACCGGTGGTCGGTCCGGGTGCCGGCCCGGCTGTCGGCCCGGATGCCGGGTCAGCGGGCGTCGTCCGGGAGGAGCCGGGCGAGGGTGCGGACCGCTCGGTACTGAAGGGTCTTGATCGCGCCTTCGTTCTTGCCCATCACGCGTGCGGTCTCGGCGACGGACAGGCCCTGGAGGAAGCGCAGCGTCACGCACTCCTGCTGCTGCGGGTTGAGGCGGCGGACGGCGTCCAGGAGCGCCGCGTTCGACAGGGATTCGAGGACGGAGTCCTCCGGGCTGCGCTCGACCTCGTTGGCGTCGAGCATTTCGCCGGTGGTCACTTCGAGGCGGAACCGGCTCGACTTGAAGTGGTCGGCGACGAGATTGCGGGCGATCGTGACCAGCCAGGCGCCGAAGTCGCGGCCCTGCCAGGTGAAGGTGCCGATCCGGCGCAGGGCGCGCAGAAAGGTCTCACTGGTGAGGTCCTCGGCGGTCGCCTTGCCGCCGACGCGGTAGTAGATGTAGCGGTAGACCGTGTCGCTGTACTGGTCGTAGAGGCGGCCGAACGCGTCGGCCTCGCCCGCCTGGGCGCGCTCGACGAGGTCCATCATGCGGGCGCTGTCACTGTCCGCGGCGGGGCGGCGGGTGGTGGTGGCGGCGCCGGAGCGCGTCCGTCTGCTGACCGCGGCACCGCCGTCCGCCAAGGCGTAGCACGGCCCGGCGGGTGCCGGGACGGCGAAGGCGGGGACGGCGTACGCGGTGGGGACGAAGCCGCGCAGGCGGTCGAGGACCGTTGCGCGCAGCGTAGCCAGGCCCGAGGCGTCAACCCCGACGTGTGGGTACACGGGACTCCCAGAGGCAGAGCTTCCATCACGTGCAGTGCTGGACCGTTCACCCGTCGTAGCGACGTGCGGGGTCCGGTATGCGTCTGAGGAGAATAACGCTTCGTACAGGCAGCGCTACACCCAGTTGCTCAAATCATCGATTACGTCGCTTCTCTTACCGTTCAGCGGTCGGACAAGTACCGGTTATTGAACGCTTATTGATCGAAACGGCGCGCATTCGGGCTGAGCGGGGGGCGTGTTGTGGCCGAGTTGAACGAACGGGACTGGCGGGAGGCCCGACGGGTAAGAGAGAACGATTACCGCCGTTTTCGCACTGGTGACGGTACGTGGCGGCCGCCGGGCCGCACACGCGATCGATGCCGGCGGAGACGCGGGGGATATGGCCCGCCCGGCGTTCGAGGACGAGCACGCGGCGCGAAAGGGAAGCCGGTCCGGCGCCCGAGGACGAGGTGCGCGGCGCCGGGGGACGGCTCACGCGCCCCGAGGGCTCAGTGGCGGCGGCGGTGCAGCGCCACCGCGGCCGCGGCCCCGCCGGCGAGGGCTCCCACGCCCGCGGCCGCCGGGATGCCGACCTTCGCGGCCTTCCGGCCCGTGCGGTAGTCCCGCAGCCGCCAGTCGCGGGCGCGCGCGTGCTTGCGCAGCTTGGCGTCGGGGTTGATCGCGTACGGATGGCCGACGAGCGACAGCATCGGGATGTCGTTGTGGGAGTCGCTGTAGGCGGCGCAGCGGGCCAGGTCGAGGCCTTCGGCGGCGGCCAGGGCGCGCACCGCCTCGGCCTTGGCGGGGCCGTGCAGGGGCTCGCCGACGAGCTTGCCCGTATAGATGCCGCCGACGGACTCGGCGACCGTGCCGAGCGCGCCGGTCAGGCCGAGGCGGCGGGCGATGATCGTGGCCATCTCCACCGGGGCCGCGGTGACCAGCCAGACCTTCTGGCCCGCGTCGAGGTGGGCCTGGGCGAGGGCGCGGGTGCCGGCCCAGATGCGGTCGGCCAGGTAGTCGTCGTACACGGCCTCGCCGATGGAGATCAGCTCGGCGACGCGGTGGCCCTTGACGATGGACAGGGCGCTCTCGCGGGCGTCCTGGAGGTGCTCGGGGTCCTCGCCCGCGAGCCGGAACCAGGCCTGCTGCCAGATGAACCGGGTGAGTTCGCGGCGCTGGAAGAACTTGCGCTGGTACAGGCCGCGGCCGAAGTAGAAGAGCGCGGCGCCCTGCAGCACGGTGTTGTCGAGGTCGAAGAAGGCGGCGGCCTTGTCGTCGCCGACCACCGGGAACTCGGGACCTGCGGCCTCGTCGGGCGGCGGGGTCCGCGCGAGGTCTTCCAACTCCTGCGAGGACTTGCGAGCGGCCTCCGCCGAGGCCTCGCCTGCCAGGACGCTGCGCGCGGTGGCGGAGCGCCTACGGGGGTGGAGCCAACCGAGAGCGGCCATGCCGTCGAGCATAGCCACTCTGTTCGGTTCTCCCGTGAAGGCTGGGATTCGAACCCGTCAACGCACTGTGTCGCGCTGGTCACAGTACGGGGTTCGCCCGGTGCGGGGGAGCGCGTAGGAAGCTGGGGGCATGAGCCCGATTTTTCGTAGGACGGCGAAGCAGGCGGCGCGGAGTGCCGCGAAGGTGCCCGGGGACCGGCTGGTCACGCTGATCGGCAAGCCCGGGTGCCATCTGTGCGAGGACGCCGAGGCCGTGGTGGAGAAGGTGTGCGGCGAGCTGGGCGCCGCGTGGGAGAAGAAGGACATCACCGAGGACGAGGCGCTGCACCGGGAGTACTGGGAGCAGATTCCGGTGGTCCTCGTGGACGGGGAGCAGCACACCTTCTGGAAGGTCGACGCCGAGCGGCTGCGGCGGGCGCTCACGCAGTAGCGGGCGGGGGCCGGCCGCATAGCACGGGTGTGGCGGGGGCCGTGCGCGGCGATGGCTGGTTATGACGTCCGGAGCTGTCCGGAAAGTCGTTTAGCATCGGGTGCGGTTCGGAGGTCTCGGGGGCGATGATCATGAGGAGTGTGTGCGGCTTTGCCCCCGTCAGGTGAGTGTCGTTCCTGGCCGTGCGCCGGTTCCACGAAAGTGCGCCAGGGGCGCGTGACCCCGGTCACGTTGGGCGGGCAAATCGGACACCATCTTTGTGCACGCGTTCACAAAGACATAGCCTGCATTCGACGGGGCGGTCTTGGGACGTGGGGCCGCCCGCAGCCCCGCTCTACCCGCAGGAGCACCGTGGCAACTGGCCGAACTCACCGACCGGCGACCCGTAGCCGAGGGATCCCCGAGGCCACCGTCGCCCGACTTCCGCTGTACCTGAGGGCGCTGACCGCGCTGTCGGAGCGCTCCGTGCCCACGGTCTCCTCCGAGGAGCTCGCGGCCGCCGCGGGGGTCAACTCCGCGAAGCTGCGCAAGGATTTCTCGTACCTCGGTTCGTACGGAACGCGCGGTGTCGGCTACGACGTCGAGTACCTCGTCTACCAGATCTCCCGTGAGCTCGGTCTGACCCAGGACTGGCCTGTTGTCATCGTCGGCATCGGTAACCTCGGCGCCGCCCTGGCCAATTACGGCGGGTTCGCCTCGCGCGGGTTCCGCGTGGCCGCCCTCATCGACGCCGATCCGGCGATGGCGGGCAAGCCCGTCGCGGGCATGCCGGTGCAGCACACCGACGACCTCGAGAAGATCATCACGGACAACGGTGTCTCGATCGGCGTGATCGCGACCCCCGCGGGCGCCGCCCAGCAGGTCTGCGACCGTCTCGTCGCCGCCGGCGTCACGTCCATCCTGAACTTCGCTCCGACCGTCCTGACCGTCCCGGACGGCGTCGACGTGCGCAAGGTCGACCTCTCCATCGAGCTGCAGATCCTCGCCTTCCACGAGCAGCGCAAGGCCGGCGAGGAAGGGGCGGGCGACGGCGCCGCCGCGCCCGCCGCCTCCCAGGAGCACCGGAAGGGACCCGACGGGGACGTCCCCGCGGTGATGCCGGCATGAGTCTCCTCGTCGTTGGCCTCAGCCACCGGAGCGCTCCGGTGAGCGTCCTGGAGCGGGCCGCGCTCACCGTCGACGCGCAGTCCAAGCTGCTGCACGACACGGTGGCCGCCGAGCCCGCGGCCGAGGCCGCCGTGCTCGCCACCTGCAACCGCATCGAGCTGTACGCGGACGTGGACAAGTTCCACGCGGGCGTGGCCGAGCTGTCGACGCTGCTCGCCCGGCACAGCGGCGTGAGCCTCGAGGAGCTCACCCCTTATCTGTACGTGCACTACGAGGACCGGGCGGTGCACCACCTGTTCTCGGTGGCGTGCGGCCTGGACTCGATGGTCGTGGGCGAGGGGCAGATCCTCGGCCAGATCAAGGACGCCCTGGCGCGGGCGCAGGACCTGCACACCGCGGGGCGGCTGCTCAACGACCTGTTCCAGCAGGCGCTGCGGGTCGGCAAGCGGGCGCACTCCGAGACCGGCATCGACCGGGCCGGGCAGTCCCTGGTGACCTTCGGCCTGGAGCAGCTCGCCGGGCGCGAGCCGGTGGAGGCGTGGGCCAAGGGCAAGCGCGCCCTGGTGATCGGCGCGGGCTCCATGTCGTCCCTGGCGGCGGCGACCCTCGCGCGCTCCGGCGTCGAAGAGATCGTGATCGCCAACCGCACCCTGGAGCGGGCCGAGCGGCTGGCACAGATCCTCGCCGACGGCGGCACCGGTGTGCGGGCCCGGGCGGTCCGGATGGACGCGGTGGCGGCCGAGCTGACACGTGCCGACGTGGCCGTTTCCTGCACCGGCGCCACGGGTCTCGTGCTCACGGGCGCCGATGTCGCGGCGGCGGTCTCCGGCCGGACGGGTACGCCCGCGGTGACGCTCCCCGGCCAGTCGGGCACGCCCGCGGCCACCGCTGACACCTCCCTGGCCTGCGCGGACGACACCTGCCTCGTCACGCCCGCCGACGACACCGACGGCGCCGAAGGGCCCGACGCGGGCCCGCACATCGGCGACGCCCACGCGTACGAGCAGCACGGCGCGCTCGTCGACAACAGCCCCGCCGTGGGCGCCGCCGCGTCGCGGACCGCCACGGCCGTGGCCCGCGCTCAGGTCGCCGCCCCGGGCCTTGCCGTCGCGCTCGCCCTGCTCGACCTGGCCATGCCGCGTGACATCGACGCGGCCGTGCACCGCGTCGAGGGCGTCCGGCTCGTCGACATCGAGTCGCTCGCGGAGGCCTCCGCCGACGCGCCGATGGCCGCCGACGTGGACGCCGTGCGCACGATCGTGTCCGACGAGGTGGCCGCGTTCGGCGCCGCCCAGCGGGCCGCGCACATCACGCCCACCGTGGTCGCCCTGCGCACCATGGCCGCCGACGTCGTCAGCAGCGAGATCGCCCGGCTCGACGGGCGCCTTCCGGAGCTCGGCGACAAGCAGCGGGCCGAGATCACGCAGACCGTGCGCCGCGTCGTGGACAAGCTGCTGCACGCGCCGACGGTGCGGGTGAAGCAGCTGGCCAGCGAGCCTGGCGGCGCCGGGTACGCGGACGCGCTCCGCACCCTCTTCGACCTCGACCCGGAGACGGTCGCGGCCGTGTCCCGGGCCGACCACCTGCGGGACGCCCCCGGCGTCCAGGCGGCTCTGCAAGACCAGCTCCACCAGAACGACGACCCGAAGCGAGGCCGGGCATGACCGAGAGGGCCCTCAGGCTCGGGACCAGGCGCAGCAAGCTGGCGATGGCCCAGTCCGGCCAGGTGGCCGAGGAGGTCCGGCAGTTGACGGGGCGCCCCGTCGAGCTCGTCGAGATCACCACGTACGGCGACACCTCGCGCGAGCACCTCGCGCAGATCGGTGGCACCGGTGTGTTCGCGACCGCGTTGCGGGACGCGCTGCGCGACGGCGAGGTCGACTTCGCCGTGCACTCGCTGAAGGACCTGCCGACCGCGCAGCCCGAGGAGTTCACGCTCGCCGCCCTGCCGGTGCGCGAGGACCCGCGGGACGTCCTGGTCGCGCGCGAGGGCCTGACCTTCGCGCAGCTGCCGGACGGGGCCCGCGTGGGCACCGGCTCGCCGCGCCGCATGGCGCAGCTCAACGCGTACGCCCGCGCTCACGGTCTGACCATCGAGACCGTGCCGATCCGCGGCAACATCGACTCCCGGATCGGATACGTGCACGACGGGCGGCTCGACGCCGTCGTCCTGGCCGCCGCCGGACTCAGCCGCGTCGGCAGGCTCGACGAGGTGACCGACTTCCTGTCGGTCGACATGGTTCTGCCCGCCCCCGGCCAGGGGGCACTGGCGATCGAGTGTGCCGCGTCCAACGCGGACCTCATCGCCGCGCTCGCCGAGCTCGACGACCCGTACACACGGGCCGCCGTGACCGCCGAGCGATCCCTGCTCGCCGCCCTGGAGGCCGGCTGCAGCGCACCTGTGGGCGCGCTGGCCGACCTGCTGGCCGACGGACAGGTTGTCAAGGAAATGCGCCTGCGCGGCGTCGTCGGTGCCACCGACGGCTCGTCGCTGGTGCAGCTGACCACCACCGGTCCCGTGCCCGGGACGGAAGACCAGGCGATGGCGCTCGGGCGGGAACTCGCCGCCGAGATGCTCGCCAAGGGCGCGGCCGGTCTGATGGGGGAGCGAGCACTTTGAGCCCCACCTCGAACCTTCCCGGCCTTCCCGCACACGGGCACGTCACCTTTCTCGGTGCCGGACCCGGAGATCCGGGACTGCTGACTCTGCGCGCCGTCGAGGCGCTGGCCCGAGCGGATGTGCTGATCGCCGAGCCGGATGTTCTCGATGTCGTACGCGTGCATGCCCGAGGGGGTGTGGACACACCGCTGCCCCAGTCGGCTGACGGCACGTCAGAGAGCGCTCAGGCGCCGACTGCCGCACCGGCTCAGGCTGCGGCCAATCTTGTCATGGAGGCGGCGCGGGGCGGCAGGCGGGTCGTGCGTGCGGTGACCGGTGACCCCGGTCTGGACACGGACGCCGCGGACGAGATGCTCGCCTGTGCCGCCGAGGGCATCCCCTTCGAGGTGGTGCCGGGCATCGCGACCGCGGTGGGCGTGCCCGCCTACGCGGGGGTGCCGCTGCGCGACGCGCAGGGCACGGACGTGCGCTTCGTCGACGCGCGGACCGCGTCCGACCGCTGCTGGAGCGAGGTCGGGGCGTCGGACGGGACCGTGGTGGTCTCGACGGCCCTGGACTCGGTGGCGGCGGCCGCGGGCGAACTGGTCGCCGCCGGGCGCAAGCCCGACACGCCGATGACGGTGACCATCGCCGGTACGACGACGCGCCAGCGCACCTGGACGGCGACGCTTGGCACCATCGCGCAGGTCCTCAAGCAGGCGAAGGTCCTCCCCTCGCCCGACGGGGGCCGGCCCGTCATAGCCGTGGTCGGTGAGCGTTCCGCCGCCGCCCGGCGCGACCAGTTGTCGTGGTTCGAGTCGAAGCCGCTCTTCGGGTGGCGGGTGCTCGTGCCGCGCACGAAGGAGCAGGCGGCGTCGCTCTCCGACCAGCTGCGTTCGTACGGCGCGGTGCCGCACGAGGTGCCGACGATCGCCGTCGAGCCGCCGCGCACGCCCCAGCAGATGGAGCGGGCGGTCAAGGGGCTCGTGACCGGGCGCTACGAGTGGATCGCCTTCACCTCGGTGAACGCGGTCAAGGCGGTGCGCGAGAAGTTCGAGGAGTACGGGCTCGACGCCCGTGCCTTCGCGGGCATCAAGGTCGCCGCCGTGGGCGAGCAGACGGCCGCCGCGCTCATCGCCTTCGGCGTGAAGCCGGACCTGGTGCCGAGCGGGGAGCAGTCCGCCGCGGGCCTCCTGGAGGACTGGCCGCCGTACGACCCCGTCTTCGACCCGATCGACCGGGTGTTCCTGCCCCGCGCCGACATCGCCACGGAGACCCTCGTCGCCGGGCTCATCGACCTCGGGTGGGAGGTCGACGACGTCACCGCCTACCGGACCGTGCGGGCCTCGCCGCCGCCCGCGGAGACCCGCGAGGCGATCAAGGGCGGCGGCTTCGACGCCGTGCTCTTCACGTCGAGCAGCACGGTGCGGAACCTGGTCGGCATCGCCGGCAAGCCGCACAACGTGACCGTGATCGCCTGCATCGGGCCCGCCACCGCGAAGACCGCGGAGGAGCACGGCCTGCGCGTGGACGTGATGGCTCCGGAGCCGTCCGTGCACAAGCTGGCGGCGGCCCTCGCGGAGTTCGGCGCCCGGCGCCGGGCCGCCGCGATCGAGGCGGGCGATCCCGTCACGCGACCCAGTGAGCGTCGGCCGGGGGCCCGGCGGCGCCGGGCGGCCGCGCCGTAGGCTGCCTTCTCGGGTGCGCGCCAGGCCCACCCCGTCCCGAACCAGGGGGGCGTCAGCCCCCCTGGGCCCCGGTTGATCGCGCTTCGCGCCCGTCCGTAGACACCGGACGGGCTTGAGACTTGTTGAGGTGCATGCGCAGTGACTGCATACGGTTCGTTCCCCGGCTCGCGGCCCCGGCGGCTGCGCACCACCCCCGCGATGCGGCGCATGGTCGCCGAGACGCGGCTGCATCCGGCCGATCTGATCCTGCCCGCCTTCGTGCGGGAGGGCATCGACGAGCCCGTGCCGATCGAGTCCATGCCGGGCGTCGTCCAGCACACGCGGGACACCCTCAGGAAGGCCGCCGTCGAGGCGCTGGAGGCCGGGGTCTCCGGGATCATGCTGTTCGGGGTGCCGGAGGAGTCCAAGAAGGACGCCCTGGGCACGCCGGGCACCGACCCGGACGGGATCCTCCAGGTCGCGATCCGCGATGTGCGGGCCGAGGTCGGCGACGACCTCATCGTGATGTCCGACCTGTGTCTGGACGAGACGACGGAGCACGGGCACTGCGGAGTGCTCGACAGTGAGGGCCGCGTCGACAACGACGCCACCCTCGAGCGGTACGCCGAGATGGCGCAGGTCCAGGCCGACGCGGGCGCCCACGTGGTCGGGCCGAGCGGGATGATGGACGGTCAGGTCGGCGTCATCCGCGACGCCCTCGACCAGACCGGGTACGAGGACGTGTCCGTGCTCGCCTACACCGCCAAGTATTCGTCGGCGTTCTACGGCCCCTTCCGGGAGGCCGTGGGGTCCTCGCTGAAGGGCGACCGCAAGACCTACCAGCAGGATCCGGCCAATACCCGTGAGTCCCTGCGGGAGTTGGCGCTCGACCTGGAGGAGGGCGCCGACATGGTGATGGTGAAGCCGGCCGGGCCCTACCTCGACATCCTCGCCAAGGTGGCGGAGCGCGTGGACGTGCCCGTGGCCGCGTACCAGATCTCCGGTGAGTACGCGATGATCCAGGCCGCCGCCGAGCGCGGCTGGATCGACCGGGACAAGGCGATCATGGAGTCGCTCACCGGGATCAAGCGGGCCGGGGCCAACATGATCCTCACCTACTGGGCGACCGAGGTGGCCCGGCAGCTCTGAGCCGTCCCCTGCGGCGCTTGACCTCAACATTGGTTGATGTTTCAGAGTGGTGTGTGTCAGGTCGTAGCCGCCCATGGGGGAGGACCACAGATGCACGCCGTCGTACTGCGCGAGTTCGGACCCGCTCAGAACCTTCGCTACGAGACCGTGCCGGACCCGGAGCCGGGGCCCGGCCAGGTCCGGATCGCCGTCCGGGCGGCCGGGGTCCACTTCATCGAGACCGTGATGCGGGCGGGGGCCGCGAGCGATCTCGCGCCGCCGCTGCCCGAGCTGCCCGCGATCTTCGGCGGTGAGGTCGCCGGGGTCGTGGACGCGGTGGGCCCCGGGGTCGACGGCTCCTGGCTCGGGCGGTCCGTCGTGACCGGGTCCGGGACGCCCGGCGGGTACGCCGAGCTGGCCGTCGCCGCGGTGGAGCAGGTCCATCCGCTGCCCGACGGGCTCGGGTTCCAGGACGCCGTGGCCATGGTCGTCACCGGCGCCACCGCCGTGGGACTGCTCGACATCGCCCGACTCACCGCCGACGACGTGGTGTTGGTGACCTCCGCGGCCGGAGGTGTCGGCCGTCTCGTCGTCCAGCACGCGCTCGCCGTGGGCGCCACCGTGGTCGGTGCGGCGGGCGGGGCCGCCAAGGCCGACGCCGTGCGCAAGCTCGGCGCCGAGGCCGTCGACTACCGCGAGGACGGCTGGGACGACGCCGTCCGCGAACTGCTCGGCGGCGAGCAGCGGCCCGTGACCGTGGTCCTGGACGGGGTCGGTGGGCCCCTGGCCGCCGCCGCCTTCGAACTCATCGGCGAGGGCGGCCGGTTCGTGTCCATCGGGTACGCCTCGCAGGTCGCCTTCACGCCTCCGCCGGGCCCGGTCGCGTACGTCGACGCGCTGCGCGCGCTGCTGAACCGGCCCCAGGATCGGCCCGGTTACGAGGGCCGTGCCCTGGCCGCTGGGGCGCGCGGCGAGCTTGTGCCTGCCGTGCAGTCGTTTCCGTTGTCTCATGCCGCCGAGGTGCATGCTGCGCTGGAGCGGCGGGAGACCACTGGGAAAGTGGTGTTGGTGCCGTGAGTGTTTTGTTCGTCTGCGGGTCTGATGTGGCTGGGCGCGCAGTTCCCCGCGCCCCTTTGGGGCGCCTCCATGCGGCGGCGGTTCTCAGTCCTGCTTGAGTAGTTCGGCCAGGCGGGAGAGGCCGTCTGCGCCGTGGCCCTGTTCGACCGCGCGGTCGAGCAGGGGCTGTACGCCCGCGAACAGCTCGTCGCTGACGCCCGCCTCCGCGAACGTCGCGAGCAGGTTGGGGAACGCCGCCTGGTTCACCAACAGGCTGGACACGTCCGTCAGGTGCTGCCCGGACTCCAGGGCCGCCGCGGTGCCGGGCACGAGGCCGTTCGTCATCGCGGTGACCCAGTCGGCCAGGAGCGGCGCGAACTCCTTCGGCGGCACGCCCGCCCTGCCCGTCAGGGCGAACGCCTGCGTCACGCCGACGATCATCCCGTACATGCCGGTGAGCAGCGACAGGTCCCAGAGCGCGGCGAGGCCCGCGTCCTGGCCGACCCACTTGGTGTCGGCCAGGGCCGCCAGCGTCTCGCGGTGCTCCTCGAAGGCCTTCTCGTCGCCGCTGTAGAGGATGTACGCGCCCGGCGTCGCGATCATCGGCGGGATGGCCATGATCCCGGCGTCGACGTACGCGATGTCGTGCTTCGCGGCCCAGGCGGCGAGCTCGCGGGCCTGGGCCGGGGTGCCGTTCGTGGTGTTCACCAGGGTCTTGCCGCGCAGCTCTTCGGCGAGCGGCTCGAAGACGTCGTAGACGTGGTCGTTGAGGGTGAGGCAGGCGATCACCAGCGGGGCGGCGGTGACCGCCGCAAGGGGCGTCTCGGCGGGGGTCGCGCCCTGGGCCGTGAGGGGGCCCGTCTTCGCGGCCGTGCGGTTCCAGACCGTGGTGGGGTGGCCCGCCTTGAGCAGGGCGGCCGCCAGGGCGCTGCCCATGTTGCCGAGGCCGAGGACGGACACGGGCGGCTTGGGGGACGCGGAGGACATGGGGGCTCCTTCGGGAAGGGAGGGGATCGAGGTGATGCCTCGATCCTCCGGCCCCGCGATCCTTCGGACAAGTACCGACTATTTAGTGGGGTACTTACGAACTGGTCAGTGAAGGCGCCGCGCCCGCGCACCAGGGGGATGTGGTGTGCGGGCGCGGCCGAGGCGAGTCGTACGGCTTGGGCGGACTGCCGGTAGGGGACTACCAGCGAAGGGCGTCCGCGGCCGTCGACTGCCAGTAGGTGACGTACGCGGAGGTGTCCACGTACACGCTGCCGCCCGGGAGCTTCGGGTGGGTCGTGGAGCCCACGCTGCCGGTCGCCGAGCGGTTGGAGAAGAGGACGCCGAGCTTCTTGGCGTCGTGGCCGTGCTCGCCCTCCGGCGACGAGGTGCCGATGCCGGCGTACGCGGACTGGCCCGGCTTCAGGGTGACGACCGCCTGCGGCTTGCTGTCCTCGACGATCTGGGTGGCGGACTGGGCCTCGTCGAAGCGCAGGTACGGGGCGTTGTACGCGTAACACGTCTTCGTGCCGGTGTTCTTGGCGGTCAGGAGCAGGTGGTTGATCGGGCGGTCGACCTGCTTGACGGTGACCTTGGTGTTGGCGGCGGAGCAGGTGACCGGGGCCGCGGCCTTGGCGGGGGCGGCGGCCGTCGCCGCCGTACCGGCGAGAGTGGTCAGGGAGAGCGCGGCGGTGAGGGTGAGGAGGGCGGTGGTGGTGCGGCGGTTCGTGCGCATGGTCGGTTCCGTCTCTTTTCGCGAAATGACTCGGTCGGTGTGGCCGGTGTGGCCGGTGTGGTCAGTGGGTGCGGTCCGGCCGGGCGGCCGGACGCGGAGGGTGGTCAGTTGAGCGCGTCGGTCGAGCTGGTCAGCCAGTACGTGACGCGCAGCTTGTCGTCCACGTGGACGCCCTTGGCCTGGAGCGCGGCCTCGGCCATCCGGTCGCTGCCCTCGAAGCCGATCTCCACGCTCTGCGCGGTGCGGCCCTCGCCGCCGCTGCCGTCACCGGCGGACAGGATCACTCCGGCGTAGCCCTTCCCGCCCGGCTTGAGGGAGGTGACCGCCTGCGGCTTGGTGTTCTCCATGACCGGCGGGACGGACTGCGCGTCCTCGAACTTGACCCGCGGATAGCCCTTCAGGTCGCACATCTTGGAGCCGGTGTTGGTGACCGTCAGGAGCATGTAGTTGAGGGGGCGCTGCACCGGCGTCGCGGTGATCGAGGTGTTGGCGGCGGAGCAGGGGACGCGGTTCGCCGGGTCGTAGGGGTCCGTCTCCTTGCCGCCGGTCGCGCCGCCCGACGCCCCGCCGGACGTGCCCTCGCCGCCGCTTCCGGAGGCGCCGCCGGAGCCCTCCCCGCCGTCGCTCGCGTCGGAACCATTGGCCCCGGATTCACCGTCAGTCTTGTCAGGCTGCTCCGAAGTGCCGCCCGTGGACGACTGCGTGGACTTCGCCGCGCCCTCGTCCCGGGTGCCGTCCTCGTCGTCGCACGCCGTGAGCGAGAGCGCGGCGACCGCGATCGTCGCGGCGGCGAACAGGCGGGTACGGGAGCGTCGGACGGGCGCACGCATGGCTGGTCTCTTCTCGTGTGACGGGGTAGACGCGTGCCGCTCGGCCGGACCGCGGCGAGCGGCGTGCTTGGATGACCAAAGCTTGTGCGGGGTTTCGTCCCAGCCGTTAGCCTCACCGCGGTGTTCGGGACGCTGGAATGTTCGTACCGGCTCTGACCTGGGGGAATACGTGTCACCTGGAACGGCGGCGTGGGAAGGAGAACACGTGGGGGCGGGCGATCTCGCGGAGCTGTTGCGAGAACTGAAGGGGCGGTCCGGGCTCAGCTACGGAGCCCTCGCCAAGAGACTGCACGTCAGCACGTCGACGCTCCACCGCTATGTCAACGGCACCGCCGTGCCGACGGAGTTCGCGCCGGTCGAGCGCCTCGCCCGGCTGTGCAAGGCCACTCCGGACGAGCTGATGGAGGTCCACCGCAGGTGGATCGTCGCCGACGCGACGCGCGGGCGGAAGGCGGAGCCGGAACCCGTACAGGAAGCCGAGGCCACGCCGGAGCCGGAGCCGGAGCCGGAGCGCGTGCCGGAACCGGAACCCGTGTCGTCGGAACCGGAACCGGAACCCGTGCCGGAGCCGGAGACGGAACTCGAAGTGGCACGGCGGCACGAGCCCCGGTCCAAGTCCCGTCTGTCACTGTCGCGCGGCAAGCGGCAGCGGCTCGGCGCGCTCGCCGCCGTCGGCGTCGTGCTCGCCGTCGCGGGCACCGCCCTCGCCGTGCACTCGGCGTCGGGGAGTTCGGGCGGCGGCGACGGCAAGCACGCCGCCGCGGACGACACGCCCCGCCCGGACACCGCGCGCTCGCCGTCGGGCACGGCCGAGAAGCAGCCGTCCGGCAGGCCCTCGCTCACCTCCTCGGCCAAGCCGCCGGAGAAGGACGAGGACAAGCAGGACGGCGGCCGTACGAAGAGCGGCCCGCGGGGCGGCGGCGAAGGCAGCGAGGGCCGCGCCCCGGGCGCGGGCGGCGAGGCCTCCGGCGGCGGCTCGGGCCGCGCCCCCCTCACCGTCTCCACGCAGCCCCAGTACTGGGACAACGAGTGCGGGCGCCCCTACCTCATCAACCGCCCGCCGGACCGGCTGCCCTCGCCGCCCACCCCGCAGGACGCCGCGGGCTGGGTGTCCGCGTTCGACGCGGTCTCGGCCGAGAGCCATGACGTGAAGTTCACCGTCCAGGGGACCGGCAAGGAGACCGTCGTCCTGGAGTCCCTGAACATCCGCGTCGTCGGCAGGAGCGATCCGCCCGCCTGGAACAAGTACCTCATGGGCTTCCTGGGCGTGGGCTGCGGCGGCAACGTGCCCAAGCACTCCTTCAACGCGAAGCTGGACCACGGCAGGCCCGCCCTCGTCCCCGAGGGCGACGACTTCCCGTACAAGGTGAGCGAGAAGGACCCCGAGACCTTCTACGTCCTCACCACGGCCAAGTCCCGTTACGTGCGCTGGTACCTGGAGCTTGAGTGGTCCAGCGGCACCCGGCACGGGACGGTCGTCATCAACGACGAGGGCAAGCCGTTCCGCACGAGCGGAGCCCCGGACGACCACCTCTTCGGCTACACCCTCGAAGGCAGGGAGTGGGTGAAGGCGTGGCGCCGCCCGAACGGGGAGGACGGCTACGAATGGGAGGGCAGGTAGCGGGCGGGCAGCGCCACGTCTGCCGGGCGGGCAGCGCCACGTCCGTATCGCGAAACGACTCCTGTATCGGCCACTCAGCCGCTTAGGCTGAGCGGAAAACTAAGGAGCGCCGATGACCGCCACCGCACCCGCACCCGCGCCCAGCACCGCGCCCGTCCCGGCCTTCGCGGCCCGCGCCGCCGCCGTCGGCGGCTCGCCCGTACGGGACATCCTCGCGGTCACCGCACGACCTGAGGTCATCAACTTCGCGGGCGGCCTGCCCGCGCCCGAGTTCTTCGACAGCGAGGGCTTCGCCGCCGCCTACCAGGCCGTCCTCACGGAGCAGCCCGGGCAGGCGCTCCAGTACTCCACGACCGAGGGCGAGCCCGCGCTGCGCGCCCGCATAGCCGCGCGGTACACCGAGCGCGGGCTCGTCACCGACGCCGACGACATCCTCGTCACGTCCGGCTCGCAGCAGGCCCTCTCGCTGCTCGCGACGGCGCTCGTCGAGCCCGGGGACACCGTGCTCGTCGAGAACCCCTGCTATCTCGCGGCCCTTCAGGTGTTCGCCTTCACCGGCGCGCACGTCGTCGCCGTGCCCGGTGACGAGCAGGGCATCGACCCCGGCGCCCTGGAGTCGCTGATCGCCGAGCACCGGCCCAAGCTCCTGTACACCGTGCCGACGTTCCAGAACCCCACCGGGCGCACCATGCCCGCCGAGCGGCGCGCGGCCGTCGCCGCCGTGGCCGCGCGGTGCGGGATCTGGCTCGTCGAGGACGACCCGTACGGGGAGCTGCGGTTCGAGGGCGAGCGCGCGCCGTGGATCGCCGCCCACCCGGGGGCCGAGGACCGGACCGCGCTGCTCGGCAGCTTCTCGAAGGTGATGGCGCCGGGCCTCCGGCTCGGCTGGCTGCGCGCCCCCGCCGCGCTGCGGCGCGCCTGCGCCATCGCCAAGCAGGGTGCCGACCTGCACACGCCGACCGTCAACCAGCTCGCCGCCGCCTGGTACTTGGAGCGGTACGACCTGGACGCGCACGTGGCGCGGGTGGCCGGGGTGTACGGGGAGCGGCGGGACGCGATGCTCGCGGGCCTGGCGGCCGCGCTCCCCGAAGGGGCCACGTGGAACCGTCCCGAGGGCGGGATGTTCCTGTGGGTGCGGCTGCCTTCCGGGTACGACGCCACGGAGCGGCTGCGGGACGTGGTCGCGCACGACGTGGCCTATGTGCCGGGGGCGCCGTTCTACGCGGGTGCGCCCGACCCGGCGACGCTGCGGCTGTGCTTCGTCACCCAGACCCCGGAGGAGATCGGGGAGGGCCTGCGTCGCCTTCGGCTGGGGCTCGCCTAGCAGTGGTCCGCCCCCGCCCACAGCGGGGCGGGGGCGGGCACAGCGTGACCGCTGCTAGAGGCGCTCGGGGGTCCTGATGCCCAGGAGGGCCATGCCCTGGTGGAGGGTGCGGGCCGTCAGGTCGCAGAGGAACAGGCGGTTCTCCACCTGGGCCGGGGTCTCCGCCTTCAGGACCGGGCACTTGTCGTAGAACGTCGTGTACAGGGACGCCAGCTGGTAGAGGTACGCCGCCAGCTTGTGCGGCGCGTACTCGGCGGCGGCCTCGAAGACCGTGTCGCCGAACGCGTCCAGGTGCAGGCCGAGGCCGCGCTCCGCCGGGGCCAGCTCAAGCTCCGCGTGCGCGGCAGGCGCGGTGTCGCCCGCCTTGCGCAGGATCGACTGGATGCGGGCGTACGCGTACTGGAGGTAGACGGACGTGTCGCCGTTGAGCGACACCATCTGGTCCAGGTCGAACTTGTAGTCGCGGCTCGGCGACGTGGACAGGTCCGCGTACTTCACCGCGCCGACGCCGACCTGCGCGGCCCGCTCCTGGATCTCGTCCTCGGTGAGGTCCTTCGCCTTCTCGCGCACGACCTCGGCGGCGCGCTGCACCGCCTCGTCGAGGAGGTCCTCCAGGCGCACGGTCTCACCCGCACGGGTCTTGAACGGCTTGCCGTCCGCGCCGAGCACCGTGCCGTAGCCCATGTTGTGCGCGGTGACGTCGTCGTTCAGCCAGCCCATGCGCCGGGCCGTCTCGAAGACCATCTTGAAGTGCAGCGACTGCCGCACGTCCACCACGTACAGGAGCGTCGTCGCGGCGAGGTCGAAGACGCGGTTGCGGATCGCGGACAGGTCGGAGGCCGCGTAGCCGAAGCCGCCGTCGGCCTTCTGCACGATCAGCGGGACCGGCTTGTCGTCCTTGCCCTTGATGTCGTCGAAGAAGACGACGAGCGCGCCCTCCGAGCGGACCGCGACGCCGGACTCCTCCAGGAGGCGGGCGGTCTCGGGCATCAGGTCGTTGTACGCGGACTCGCCGACGATCTCCTCGTCGCGGACCTCCATGTCCAGCTTCTCGAAGACCGAGTAGAAGTAGACCTTCGACTCGTCGACGAACCGCTGCCACAGGCCGAGGGTCTCCTTGTCGCCGGACTGGAGGGCGACGACCCGCTTGCGGGCGCGCTCCTTGAAGTCCTCGTCGGCGTCGAAGACCGCGCGCGAGGCCTTGTAGACCCGGTTCAGGTTCGACATGGCCTGCTCGCCGTCCGTGTCGGTCTCCGCGGACAGCTGGTCCGGGTTCTCGATCAGGTACTGGATGAGCATGCCGAACTGGGTGCCCCAGTCGCCGATGTGGTGCCGGCCGATCGTCTTCTCGCCGGTGAAGTCGAGCATGCCGCGAAGGGCGTCGCCGATGACCGCCGAGCGCAGGTGGCCTACGTGCATCTCCTTCGCCACGTTCGGCTGGGCGTAGTCGATGACCGTGGTGCCCGGCTCGGCCTTCAGGGGCACGCCGAGGCGGTCGCCGTCGGCCGCGCGGGCCGCGAGCGTCTCGGTGATCGCCCGGTCCGTGACCGTGATGTTCAGGAAGCCGGGTCCCGAGACCTCGACGTCCTTCAGGAGCCCGGGGGCGTCGATCGCGCCGACGACCTGGGTGGCGAGGTCGCGCGGGTTGGCCTTCTGCTTCTTGGCGAGCGCGAGGATCCCGTTGGCCTGGAAGTCGGCCCTGTCACTGCGTCGCAGCAGCGGGTCGGCGGGGGCTGCCTCCGGCAGGGCTGCCGAGAGGGCGTCCGCGAGGCGCTGGTGTACGGAGGCGGTGAGGGACTGGACCGAGGCCATGGAGTGGGTGCCGTTCTCCTCGAGGGTGCGGATAGACCTGGTCAGTATCCCACGGGGCGTCCAGCGGATTTCGCGCCCGCGGCGGGGCCGGGCGGGGGCGCTCCGCCGCAGGTGGGCGGGTGGGCGGAAAGGCGTTTTCGCGGTTGCGGGGCGACCTGGGAGAATGGGTCGGTCCAGCGGTACGCCCGTACGTACCGGCATCGAGGCAGGAAAAGAAGGGCGCCGATCGTGGCTCAGAGCACCGATACCACCGACTGGGTCTCCCGCTACGCGGACGAGGTCATCGCCGAGTCGGAGCGTCGTGCCGCGGGCGCGAAATCCAGCGCCGCCGCACCGGCGATCGTGGTGGCCTCGGGCCTGTCCCCCTCCGGCCCCATCCACCTGGGCAATCTGCGCGAGGTCATGACCCCGCACCTGGTCGCCGACGAGATCCGCCGCCGGGGCCACGAGGTGCGGCACCTCATCTCCTGGGACGACTACGACCGCTACCGCAAGGTCCCGGCCGGGGTCCCCGGCGTCGACGAGTCCTGGGCGGAGCACATCGGCAAGCCGCTGACGTCCGTGCCCGCGCCCGCCGGGTCCGCGCACCCGAACTGGGCCGAGCACTTCAAGTCCGCGATGATCGCCTCCCTGCGCGAGCTCGGCGTCGAGTTCGACGGGATCAGCCAGACCGAGCAGTACACCTCGGGGACGTACCGCGCGCAGGTCCTGCACGCGATGAAGCACCGCGCCGACATCGACGCGATCCTCGACCAGTACCGCACGAAGAAGGACCCGGCCAAGGGCAAGAAGCAGGCGCAGAAGCCCGTCGACGAGGCCGAGCTGGAGGCCGCGGAGGGCTCCGGCGCCGCCAGCGAGGACGACGGCAGCGGCGGCTCCGCCGGGTACTTCCCGTACAAGCCCTACTGCGGGCAGTGCGAGAAGGACCTGACCACCGTCACCTCGTACGACGACGACTCCACCGAGCTGGCGTACGTCTGCACGGCGTGCGGCTTCGGCGAGACCGTGCTCCTGAGCGAGTTCAACCGCGGCAAGCTGGTCTGGAAGGTCGACTGGCCGATGCGCTGGGCGTACGAGGGCGTGGTCTTCGAGCCGAGCGGCGTGGACCACTCGTCCCCGGGCTCGTCGTTCGTCGTCGGCGGGCAGATCGTCCGGCAGATCTTCGACGGCGTGCAGCCCATCGGCCCCATGTACGCCTTCGTGGGCATCTCCGGCATGGCCAAGATGTCCTCCTCGCGCGGCGGCGTGCCCACCCCGGCCGACGCGCTGAAGATCATGGAGGCGCCGCTGCTCCGCTGGCTGTACGCGCGCCGCAAGCCCAACCAGTCCTTCAAGATCGCCTTCGACCAGGAGATCCAGCGGCTCTACGACGAGTGGGACAAGCTGGAGGGCAAGGTCGCCGACGGCAGCGCGCTGCCCGCCGACGCCGCCGCGCACTCGCGCGCGGTGCGCACCGCCGCGGGCGAGCTGCCGCGCACGCCGCGGCCGCTGCCCTACCGCACGCTGGCCTCCGTCGCCGACATCACCGCCGGTGCCGAGGACCAGACCCTGCGGATCCTGGGCGACCTCGACCCGTCGGCGCCGCTCGCCTCCCTCGACGAGGTCCGGCCCCGGCTCGACCGCGCCGAGAACTGGATCACCACGCAGGTGCCGGCCGAGGCCCGCACGATCGTCCGGGCCGAGCCGGACGCCGAGCTCCTGTCGTCCCTGGACGACGAAAGCCGTGAATCGCTGCGCCTCCTCCTGGAGGGGCTCGACTCGCACTGGTCCCTGGACGGTCTGACGCACCTCGTGTACGGCGTGCCGAAGGTGCGGGCCGGGTTCTCCGCGGACGCCACGGCCAAGGAGCTGCCGCCGGAGATCAAGGTGGCCCAGCGCTCCTTCTTCGCGCTCCTGTACCGCCTCCTGGTCACCCGGGAGACCGGGCCGCGGCTTCCCACGCTGCTGCTCGCGGTCGGCGCGGAGCGCGTGCGCAAGCTCCTCGGCGCCTGACCTGGCCCCTGGGCCTCGAACCGGGCCCGGCGCGGGATGCCCTGCGCCGGGCCCGGGCCGTGCGGTTGCTCGGCGCCCGGGGCTGTGCCCACCCGTCCCGCCCTGCGGGACGATTGCCCACAGCGGGGTCGGGCCGGTCCCACCCGCCCGCCCCCGCCCGGGCCTCGCAAGGCTGGGGAGTTTCGGGTGGGCGGGTGGGAAAGGCCGCCGCGGTAGCGGTGGGACCACCCACTCGGTCGCGGCGCTGGGCGTCGGGGCCGGGCGGGCGAAGCCTGGTGTCACGGGTGGGCGGGTGGGAGAGAGAGCCCGTTCAGCCGCGCTCGGCTCAGGCGATGTGTTCCTCGGCGTCCAGGTCCTGCTGGTAGCGGTCCCGGAAGCCGCGCAGGTAGGGGCGCAGGGTGCTCTCCGTGAGGGGGCCGCCCGCCTGGCCCGTGACGCCGTACAGGTCCATCAGGTACAGGCTGAACTGGCGGGCGTTCGGATAGTCGCCCATCTCGCTCACGTACTTGCGGAAGGCGCTGAAGTACGCCTCCTCGCGCGTCATGTCGTCCGGCAGGCCCGGCGCGCCCTCGGCGGGCTCGGGCAGCGGCTCCGGCTCGTCGTCGGGCGCCTGCTCCGCGCGCGGGTTCGGGATCAGCTGCCCGTTCGCGGTGCCGTTCGCCAGCGGGCGGGTGCGGCCCGGACCCGACGGGACCCGGAACTCGGCGGCGTCCGGCTCCGCGGGGCGGGCGTACGGCCGCGCGCCCTCGAACGTCTCGTAGGCCTCCTGATCCTGCTCCTCGTACCACTCCTCGTACGGGCCCTCCGGGTCGTAGGGGAGCGGTGCCTCGCCCTGCGGGCGCTGCGGCTGCGGCGCCGCGAACCAAGGGCTGCCGTGCTGGCCCGGCGCCCACTGGCCGTCCGGCCCTTCCGGTCCCTCGACCCCCTCGGGCCGCCCAGGCGGCTGCGGCGGTGAGGGCTTCTGCAGCTCCACGGGCCGCTCGGGCTCGGGCTCGGCATGGACCTGCGGCGGTGCGGCGGCGGGGGCCGCAGCCGGTGCCGACGCGGGTGCCGGGGCCAGCTCCGGCTGCTGCGCGGGCCGCTCGGCCACGGGCACGGCGGTCACGGGCGGCAGGACGGCCGGTTCGATGCCCGCGGCGGCCAGGCCCGCGGGGGCGGTCTCCGCGAGCGGCACGCCGTAGCGGGCGAGCCGCAGCGGCATCAGGGACTCCACGGGGGCCTTGCTGCGCCAGCGGCGGCCGAAGCGGGAGCGAAGGCGCGCCTGGTAGACGAGCCGCTCCTGCTCCAGCTTGATGACCTGGTCGTAACTGCGCAGCTCCCACAGCTTCATGCGGCGCCAGAGGAGGAAGGTGGGCAGCGGGGAGAGCAGCCAGCGCGTCATGCGCACGCCCTCCATGTGCTTGTCGGCCGTGATGTCGGCGATCCGGCCGACCGCGTGCCGCGCGGCCTCCACCGCCACCACGAAGAGCACCGGGATCACGGCGTGCATGCCCACGCCCAGCGGGTCCGGCCACGCCGCCGCGCCGTTGAACGCGATCGTCGCCGCCGTCAGGAGCCACGCGGTCTGGCGGAGCAGCGGGAAGGGGATGCGGATCCACGTCAGGAGCAGGTCGAGCGCGAGGAGCACACAGATGCCCGCGTCGATGCCGATGGGGAACACCACGGAGAAGGAGCCGAAGCCCTTCTTCTCGGCGAGCTCGCGCACGGCCGCGTAGGAACCGGCGAAGCCGATGCCGGCGATGACGAGCGCACCGAAGACGACGACCCCGATGAGTATCCGGTGCATGCGTGTCAGCTGCATCGCCGCCACCCGCGAACCCCTCCCTAATCCGGCTGTTGCGAGCGACAGCGTGGCACATGTGTGCGGCCGAGCGTGAGCCGGTACCGCTGGCAGGGGCCGGGGCACACCCCTCGCCCCGTGTGTCACAGGTCGTCAACAGCGCCAACCGAACGGCGAGTTCCGCTCTCTTGCAGCACGGACGGAACGACCCCGCCCGCCGCCCGCATCAGCCGAGGAGACAGCCGCCATGCCCGAGACCGCCCCTTCCCGCACCCTCCGGCGCCGGGCCACGGGACTCGCCGTGGCCGGTACGGCCCTCGTCCTCGCCGTCCCGGCGCAGGCGACGGCCCTGACCGGGCAGGCCACGGCCGCGTCGGCCGACCCGGTCTCCGTCCTGAAGTTCACCGCCAAGGAGCGCAAGGACGCCCTCGCCTACTGGACGCCCGCGCGGATGACGGCGGTCGGAAAGTCCGTCGACCTCGGCCCGACCGGGCCGAAGGCCAAGCCGTGGCGCGGCCCCACCCTGAAGACCGTGGGGCGGCTCTTCTTCGTCAACGCCAGTGGTGCCGACACCTGGTGCACGGCCACGGCCGTGAAGAGCGCCAACCGCTCCGCCGTGATGACCGCGGCCCACTGCGTGCGCCGGGGCTCCTCGCCCTACAACACCAACATGTCCATGGTGTTCGTGCCCGCGTACCACAAGGGCAGGACGCCGTACGGCGCGTTCGCCGTACGGCAGGCCGCGACCCCGCGCACCTGGGAGACGGACTCCCGCAACGACATGGCCGCGCTGACCGTCGGCACCGACAAGAACGGCAAGAAGCTCACCGACGTCGTGGGCGGCACGCCCCTCGCCTTCAACCGTCCGGTCGGCGGCACCGTCTCCGCCCTCGGCTACTCGGCCACCCGCCCGCAGCGCGGCGAGGAACTCCTGCGCTGCACCGGTACGGCGAAGAAGGAGGACGGCCAGCAGGCCATCTCCTGCGACATGAGCGGCGGTTCCAGCGGCGGCCCGTGGCTGGCCGACTTCGACGCCACCACGGGCAAGGGCGGCGTCCTGGTCTCGGTCAACAGCGCGCTCGACTCGCTGACGCCGACCAAGATGTTCGGCGAGGTGTGGAAGACCACGGCCAAGAAGGTCTACGACCGGGCCCAGGGCCGCTGACGAGAGACGGCGATGGACAGGGAGCCCGGCCGCGCGGGGCGGCCGGGCTCCCTGACCCGCGTCACTGATCGAGCGGCTAGCTCTTGGGCTTGGCGCCGCCGTCGAGGGCCGCGCCCTTGCCGTCGCCGCCCTTCGGCTTGTCCTTGGCGTCACCCTTGGCATCGCCCTTGGTGTCGCCCTTCGCGTCGCCCTTCGGCTTGTCCGAAGTCGCCGGGGCGCCCGCCTTGTTCGCCGCGACGACCGACGCGGCGGCCTCCTTCGCGGCCTTCTGCGTGCCCTTGGCGAGGTCGGCCGCGTTCGGCTGCTCGTCGCCCGCGAGACCCGCGCCGTTGTAGTCGACGGTGACGACGGCGTTCTCCACGCGCGTCACGAGGGTCTGCTGCTTGAACGTCTCCTTGCCCTTGGTCACGTCGTAGCTGACCAGCGTCGCCTGGTCGCCCGTGCCCGGCACCGGCGTGGTCTTCACGCTCTTCGCGCCCTTGACCGCCTGCGCGTCCGCGACCTGCTTGGCGAAGTTGGCCTGCGCGCGCTTGGCGCCGCTGCCGAGGGACTGGTCGGACTCGAAGCGGTTCAGGGAGACCCGCAGCCAGCGGAACTGGGAGCCGTCGACGCCGTTGTCCTCCAGGCTCTCCCAGGTGCAGTTGCCCCGCGTGGACACATCGTCCGACGTGCCCGTCTTGCCCGTCTTGTCCTTGGCGGACGGGACGAGGTCGCCGAGCGTCTGCTTGGAGAGCGTCTTGCAGGGCTCGGGGAGCTTGGCGTACACGGCCTTCTCGACGGTCGCCGCCTCGCCGCCGGAGTCCTTCGACGCCGAAGCGGAGGGCTTGCCCGCGGAGTCCTTCTTGGCGTCGTCCGAGCCGGAGCCGGAGTCGTCGCCGCTGCAGGCGGAGGCGAAGAGGATCACCGGTGCGGCGGCCGCGCCCACCAGAACGCGGGTGAGTCGCTGGCGCTGTCGCTGTGCGGGTCGGTGCATGGTTCCTTCACTCGTGTTCGCTCGGGGCGTCCGTGCCGGGTGCGTACGGGCCACTGGGTCCGTTGGGCCACCGTACGCGGTGAGCGACGCAGGTGACCCGGCTTCCGGGGAGCCCGGACCGGCCTCCCGGACCTGTCAGCCGTCGAACCTGTCGGCGAGGTTATCGGCCAGTTCGCGCGCGTTGTCCTGCATTTCCTTGGAGTCCGAGACCTCGGTGCGGCGGGCGGGCTGCTCGTCGTACTCGACGGTGACGACGACGTTCGACGTGCGGAACACCACAGTCACGGTCCGGTGGCGGCTCGCCGACGCGGCGGTGGTGAGCACGTCCGTGAGGAACGCCTCGTCACCGAGGTCGTCGAGGGTGCGCGACTCCAGGCCCTCGGGGGTGACCTCGGCCTCCGCGGTGTCCCCCGGATCGGCCCCGTCGCCCTTGCCGACCTCGGCGGACGTGCCGCCCTGCGGCCTGGCGGCGACCTGGGAACCCTCGGCGCCGGCGGAGCCGGCGGACCCCTTGGGCTTCGCGGAGCCCTCGGGGGCATCGGGATCCTCGGGGCCCTTCGACCCCTCGGACCCGGACGGGGACGGGGACTCCTCGTCGTCCTCGTCGGAGCCCGAGGCCGACGGTTCCGGGACGTCCGCCTCGCGGAGCTTGGTCCGGTAGACCTGCTGCGCGCGGGCGTCGTCGCTCACGGTCCCGTCGTACGAGACCACGCGCTCGAAGTCGACGAGCAGGTGGTGCGTGGCGTCAGCCGACTCGACCTTCCAGCGGCAGCCCACGCGGCGGTCGGTGTCGTAGGTGACCGTGGGGGAGCCCGCGTAGGCCTTCTCGCGCCGGTCGGTGTCCTCGATCTCCTCGATGCCGGGCAGCATCGCGTCGAGCGTCGAGCTGTCGACCGCGCCGCAGGGCTCGGGCAGGGTGCGGTACCTGCCGGGCTCGGCCGCCGTCGTCGAGGCGCCCGTGTCGCCGGACTTGCCGTCGCCGCCGTCGTCGTGGCCCGAGTCGCCGGTGCAGCCGGCGAGCAGTGCCACGAGGAGGGCTGCGGCACCCGGTACATAGACCTTCCTCCGCTGCACCGTGCTGGCTCCTCTCGGTCCTGTCCGGTCCGTCCGGCCTGGTTATTGGGTTGCCGCCGGCGGGCGGCCGGTGGACACAATGTGTATCGCACGCGCTGCCGTGGACGCCGGTCCGTTTTCTTATTTGTTGACCTTGGCGCCGGTATTTGCGCTCCAGTGCTTTTGCTTTGGTTCCGGGGGAATGAGGACGGTATGTCGTACGTAGAGGTTCCGGGCGCGCAGGTGCCGATCCGGATGTGGGCCGATCCCGGCACGGTCGAGGACGTCGCGATGCAGCAGCTGCGGAACGTGGCCACGCTGCCGTGGATCAAGGGTCTGGCCGTGATGCCGGACGTCCACTTCGGCAAGGGCGCGACGGTCGGCTCCGTGATCGCCATGAAGGACGCGGTGTGCCCGGCGGCGGTCGGCGTCGACATCGGCTGCGGCATGTCCGCGGTCCGGACGTCCCTGACGGCCAACGACCTCCCCGGCGACCTGTCCCGCCTCCGCTCGAAGATCGAGGAGGCGATCCCGGTGGGCCGCGGGATGCACGATTCCCCCGTCGACCCCGGCGGCTTCCACGGCTTCGCCACGGCGGGGTGGGACGGGTTCTGGGGGCGGTTCGAGGGGGTTGCCGAAACGGTCAAATTCCGTCAGGAGCGTGCCACTAAGCAGATGGGAACGCTCGGAGGAGGCAACCACTTTGTCGAAGTCTGTGTGGATATGGAGGGCTCTGTTTGGCTGATGCTGCACTCCGGCTCCCGCAACATCGGCAAGGAACTCGCCGACCACCACATCGGCGTGGCCCGCGACCTGCCGCACAACCAGGGTCTGGTGGACCGCGACCTCGCCGTCTTCATCGCGGAGACGCCGCAGATGGCCGCGTACCGGAACGACCTCTTCTGGGCGCAGGAGTACGCGAAGTACAACCGCGCCATCATGATGGCGCTCCTGAAGGACGTGGTCCGCAAGGAGTTCAAGAAGGCCAAGCCGACGTTCGAGCGGGAGATCTCCTGCCACCACAACTACGTGTCGGAGGAGCGGTACGACGGCATGGACCTGCTCGTCACCCGCAAGGGCGCGATCCGCGCGGGCTCCGGCGACTACGGCATCATCCCTGGCTCCATGGGCACCGGCTCGTACATCGTGAAGGGCCTCGGCAACGAGGCGTCGTTCAACTCGGCCTCGCACGGCGCGGGCCGCAGGATGAGCCGGAACGCCGCGAAGAAGCGCTTCTCCACGCAGGACCTGGAGGAGCAGACGCGGGGCGTGGAGTGCCGCAAGGACTCGGGCGTCGTGGACGAGATCCCCGGCGCGTACAAGCCGATCGAGAAGGTCATCGACCAGCAGACCGACCTGGTCGAGGTGGTGGCGAAGCTCAAGCAGGTGGTGTGCGTGAAGGGCTGACGCCCCGAATCGCAGGGGCCCGGGCGCAGGCCCGGGCCCTACTTCGCGTGGGAGACCGCGTAGATCATGACGAAGGCCACGATGTGGATGCCGAAGAGGAAGTACGCCAGGTACCACCACACCATGCGTTCGTTCTTCTTCTCCTCGGCCAGGCGGCGGGACTCCTGTTCGTAGCGGAGCCGGTCGAGGGGGTCCGTGGAGTCGGGGGAGCCGCCGGGGGTGCCGGGGTCGTCGGCGGCGTAGGTCACGGCTGTTCCCGGTGGACCTTCGTGTTGGAGGCCTGGGCGCGGGGGCGGACCACCAGCAGGTCGACGTTCACGTGCGGCGGGCGTGTGACCGCCCAGGTGATCGTGTCGGCGACGTCCTCGGCGGTCAGGGGCTCGGCCACGCCCGCGTAGACCTTCGCGGCCTTCTCCGCGTCGCCGCCGAAGCGGGTGAGGGCGAAGCCCTCCGTCCTGACCATGCCGGGGGCGATCTCGATGACGCGCACGGGGGTGCCGACGATCTCCAGGCGGAGGGTTTCGGCGAGGACGTGGGCGCCGTGCTTGGCGGCGACGTAGCCCGCGCCGCCCTCGTAGGTGGCGTGGCCCGCGGTGGAGGAGACGACGACCACCGTGCCGTCGCCGCTGGCGGTGAGGGCGGGCAGCAGGGCCTGGGTGACGTTCAGCGTGCCGATGACGTTCGTCTCGTACATCTGCCGCCAGTCCTCCGGGTCGCCGGTGGCGACCGGGTCGGCGCCGAGCGCGCCGCCCGCGTTGTTCACCAGGACCGCGACCTTCTGGAAGGCCGTGGCGAAGGTGTCGACGGCCGCGCGGTCGGTGACGTCGAGCGCGTACGCCATCGCGCTGTGGCCCGCGTCCGTCAGCTCCGCCGCGAGCGCCTCGACGCGGTCCTTGCGGCGGGCCGTCAGGACGACGCGGTACCCGGCCTCGGCGAGGCCGCGCGCCGTCGCGGCGCCGATCCCGCCGCTGGCGCCGGTGACGACGGCGATTCCGGGCTTGCGGGAGGTGTCGGCGTGCGGCGTGGACGGCATGGGGGCTGCTCCCTCGGGTGCGGGGCTCGTACGGGCGTTCTCGCTCCGGCAGCCAGGATAGGCGGCGGCCTCACTCGCCCCGCGGGGCGTACATGATCAGGGCCATGCCCGCGAGGCACACCAGGGCGCCGATGACGTCCCACCGGTCGGGCCGGTAGCCGTCAGCGACCGCGCCCCAGGCGAGCGAGCCCGCCACGAAGACGCCGCCGTACGCCGCCAGGATGCGGCCGAACTCGGCGTCGGGCTGGAGCGTGGCGACGAAGCCGTACAGACCGAGGGCGAGGACGCCCGCGCCGATCCACACCCAGCCCCGGTGCTCCCGCACGCCCTGCCAGACGAGCCAGGCACCGCCGATCTCGAAGAGGGCGGCGACGGCGAACAGGGCGGCGGAGCGTGCGACGAGCATGCAGGTCAGGGTGTCACGGGCGGGGGCGTCAGCCGGTGTGCGGCTCCTTCGGCGCTGCGGCGGTCAGGTCGAGCGCCCAGTCGTTGCACCGGCTCCAGCGGCCCTTCGGGTACTCGAAGTCGCCCGCGCCCACGAGGGTGAAGCCGGCCTTGCGGCAGACCGCGTTGGACGGGCCGTTCGTCGCGGCGGGGAAGGCGTGCAGCGCGGTGTGGCGTCCGGCCGCGCGGGCCTCCTCGACGACCAGGCGGGTCGCGGCGACGGCGATGCCCCGGCCCTGGAACTCCGGCAGGACGCCCCAGCCCGTCTCCCAGACGGTGTGCCCGGAGTGGATCGACTCCCAGTACCCGATGAGTCCGGCGGCCGCTTCGGTGTCCGCTTCCGGGTCCCCTTCCGCGTCCGCTTCCGGGTCCGTCGTCACGATCTTGAACATCCGGCCCGTGCCGCCCAGGTTCAGATATCTGTGGTGGCGGTCGCGCAGCTTCTCCTCGGTCTCGGGGCCGCCCAGATGCGCGGTCATCTCCGGGGTGTTGTGCCGGACGAGCTGCGGGAAGTCGTCCTTGCCGTACGGGACGAGTCGGACCGGGGCCGGGGGTGCCGTGGGTGTGCGCTCCATGCCCTCACGGTAGGGGGAGGGTCTGACAACGCGGCCTGAGCTGCGCGTTCGCCGCCCGTTCCGGTACGCGGCCCGGTCCGGCTCAACCAGCCGTGTTTCACCGGGTGTTCGCACACGGGATGACCAGCGCCAGTCTTCCGCTGGAGTGCCATTGCAGCCACCATGGAAGCGGATTCTGAGTCGCGGAACCGTTACGTCAGGGGGAACCACGGTATGGCGGAGTCTGGGAAGGACTTCTGTTCCGACTTGGTGGATCTGTCCAGGGTCTCCTTGGTCTCCTTGGCGGAGCTGCACGCCGGTGACGATCCGGTGCTGCGGCGGGCACTGAACCGGGCGGCGCGCCGGGCGAGCGTGTTCGCCGGCACGCTGGACGAGCAGAACAGCGAGGAGATGGCCCTGCTGCGCGCAGACCGGCCGAGGCAGCGGAAGTGACCGACGGGCGGCTGGACCTCTACCGGCTCCCCGAGGAGTCGTTGAGGTCCATCGCCGCAGGTGACGCGGGGGCTCCCGAGCTGCGGCTGCTGCGGTCGGCCCAGCGCAGCCACCTGCTGCTCGTCCTGAGGTCGCTCGTCGACCACAGCGGTGTCGCACGGGCCAGGCCGCCGCGCGTCGGCGCGGTGGCGTCGGCGGAGTCCGCCTGGCGCCTGCTCGCCGCCGCGCAGCGGAGGGACCCGGGTGCGGTGGACGTGGTCCTGGCGGACCCCATGGTGATGGCGTGGGCCCTGCGGCTGCTGCGGCGCCTGGGAGGGGCCGGGAGGGGCGTCGCTTCTCCGGCGGCGCCGCTGTGGGCGGATGTCGGCCAGTTGTACGCGCTGGCCGCCGCGGCGGCACTGCGTGCCGGGAGCGAGGCCGTCGTGGGCGTACCGGCCCACCGGGGCGTGGTGTGGGTGCCCGGTGCCGGGGTCGTGGGGCCGCTGTCGTCCCGCAGGTGGAGCGGCGCCGAGGTTCGGGTGGCGGCTGACGGGGCCGTCGTACGGGGGGAGAGCGGGGAGGTGCGGCTTCCCCGGGACCTGGGCGCGCCGGCGCCCGGCTGGCGTCCGCTGCCCGTGCTGTGGGACGCGGCGCCGTGGTGCGCGGAGCCGGGGGCCGCCCTTCGCCTCGACACGGTGACGCCGTACCGCGACTTCGAGGTGTCGCCGCGCGCTCCGGTGCGGATGCCGGGGCGCAGGTCCGGGCTGTGGCGGGAGCGGGTCGCCGGTGCCTGCGCCCTGCTGGCCCGTGAGTCCCCCGCGGACACGGCACGCCTCGCGGCGCTCGTACGCGTCCTGGTGCCGCGCGCCTTCGCCGCGTCCACGCGCGGCCAGGTGGCCAGTTCCTCCTCGCCCGACGCCTTCGGCGCGGTCACGCTGTCGCTGCCGTACGACGAGGCGCAGATGGCCGCCACGCTGGTGCACGAGACCCGCCACCAGCAGCTGAACGCGCTGCTCGGCCTGGTGCCGCTGGTGCGCGAGCAGGAGGCCGGGGCGCGGCGTCCGCTGCACTACGCGCCGTGGCGCAGTGATCCGCGGCCGGCGCACGGCCTGCTGCACGGGGTGTTCGCGTTCGCGGGAGTGACACGTTTCTGGCGGCTGCACCGGGAGTTCGTGACGGGCGACGAGGCGCGGCGGGCGGACTTCGAGTTCGCCGTGTTCCGGGACCAGGTGCGGGAGGTCGCCACCGCGCTGCTCGCCGGTGGTGAACTCACCGCTGCGGGGCGGCTCTTCGTGGAGGAGATCGCGGGGGCCGCCGAGCGGTGGGCGAAGGAGGACGTCCTGCCGGGGCCTTCCCGGCTCGCCGCGCGCTACTGCGCGCTGCGGCGCGCCGTGTGGCGGGCGCGGCACCTGGAGCTCGACGGGGCGGCGGCGCGGCGGGCGGCCGTCGCCCGGGTGGCGGGGCTGCCCGCCCCGCCGCTGCCGGGCTCCCGGCTGCGCCCGCGCCCGGACGCGATCCGTACGGACACCTTCGGCCATGTGGTCCGGCTCCGCCTCGGGACGCCCGACGCGTTCGCCCGCCGCTGGCGGGAGGCCGACGCGGACCGGGACGTGGTGATCGGTGCCGAGTGCGCGTCGGTGGCCGGGGACGTCGACGGTGCGGCGCGCCGTTACGCGGCGTGGACCGCGGTGGAGCCGCACGACGCGGAGGCGTGGATCGGCGCGGCCCTCGCCCGGCAGGACCGGTCCGCGGCCGCGGCGCTGCTGCTCGAACGGCCGGAGGCCGTGGCGGCGGTGCGCCGGGCGATGGCGGCCTTGGGGGCGGAGCCGTCCGCGCCGCTGGAGCTCGCGGACTGGCTCCGCGGTGCTGTCGCCGCGCCCGGCGGCGACAGCGGTCAGAGCGGCTGGAGCGGCTAGAGCGAGATCAGGTCGATGTCGGCGTTGGCCCTGAGCCCCTTCTCGGCGTCGCGGGTGGCGGGGTGGGAGGGCCCCAGGATGGTCCGGTAGGTGGACAGCGCCTCTTCGAGGAGGTGCCCGCTCTCCTCCGTCCGGCCCAGGGCCTTGAGGTCGTGGCTGAGGTTCAGCTGCACGGCGAGGTTCGCGGGGTGGCGCTCGCGCAGCCGCGCGGCTTCCTGCGCGACCGCCGCGTCGATCTCGTAGGCCTGGTCGGGGCGGCCGAGCGCGAAGTGGTCGCTGGCCAGGTTCATCCGGGCGAGCAGGGTGCGCGGGTGCTCGGCCGACAGGGTGCGGGTCAGTCCGTCGACGATCTCCTGGTTCAGGGCGAGGGCGCCGTCGTTCTCACCGAGCAGGCGCAGCGTCACGGCGAGGTTCATGGCCATGGCGTGACTGTGCGGGTGTTCCCTGCCGTAGAGGCCGCGGTGCGCCGCCAGGGCCTGCTCGGTCAGCTGCCGGGCCTCCTGGAGCTTGCCGACCTGACGCAGGTCGTTGGCGTGGCTGATGGCCATCTGCAGGTACTGGCGGCTGCGTTCCCCGAAGCGGCCGCGCACCAGGGAGATGTAGGGCGTGGAGAGTTCGTACGCGCCTTCGTGGTCGCCCTTCTTGCGGCGGGTCACACACAGGTTGCGGACCACCTGGACGGTGAACCAGTGGTCTCCGCCGAGCTGTTCCCGCAGGTCTTCGGCGAGCTGCTCGTACCCTTCGAGCGCTTCCTCGTACCGGCCCACTTCCTGGAGGTCGAGGAGGTAGGCGTTGTAGGTGGTCAGGGTGTAGAGGTGGTCCTCGCCGAGGACTTCCACGCGGCGCTGCCACGTGTCGTGGTCCAGCTCCCGCGCCTTCTCGGGCGAACCCGCGAGGCGCAGGCTCACCGCGTAGTTGTGCGCGGTGAGGAGGGTGGCGGGGTCGTCGGGGCCGAATTCGGCGAGGCTCGTTTCGTAGACCCGCTGGTCGATCTCGCTGGCTTCGTAGAAGTTGCCGCGGATGCGGTGGTTGCCGGCCATGAAGCTCTGGGCCTGGAGGGTGTTCTCGTGGGCGTTGCCGAGGACCCTGCGGTAGCGGTCGACGAGTTCGGCCTGCATGTGGAAGGCGCGTTCGAGGTCGAGGTTCTGCTCGCGCAGGGTCTCGGCGATCTGCTGGTCGATGGCGAGGACCTCTTCGTGGTCCTCTCCCAGCCGTCCCCGCCAGATCTCGGCCGCCCGTTCCCCCAGGTTGAGGGCGGCGGCGTAGTCGCCGCGGGCGCGTAGGAACCAGACCTCGTTGAGGACGAGGCGGCGGGTCCAGCCCTCTTCGCACTCGACGGCGTTGGAGGCGCGCAGGTGGGTGAGGAGGGAGGAGTAGCGGGGCCAGAAGGTGGCGCGCTGGGGGTTCCTGGGGTCGGCGTTGGACAGGAGCTGGTGTGCGGCGTGCCGCATCTGGGCCTGCTCCTGCGGGTTCATCTGCTCGACGAGGACGCGCTGGACCAGGCGGTGCAGCTGGACGGTGGACTGGCGGTGGTCGATGCGGGCGAGGGCGTAGCGGCCGATCTCGCGCACGGCGCGTCCGAGTTTGACCGGGTCGTCGAGCGCGGCCTGGAGTTCCTGGGGCACGGAGATGCCGCGCACGGCGGAGAACAGGTCCCAGGAGATGGGTTCGGGCGCGAAGAACGCGCAGACCTGGAGGAGCTGGAGGGCGTCGGGGCGGTCCTCGCGGAGGCGTTCCAGGGACACGTTCCAGGCGGCGGCGACCGGCATCTCGTAGTCCGGTGGCGGGTCGGACCTGAGGAGTTCGGCCCACTTGCGTTCGAAGAGTTCCAGGTACTGCTGGACGGGCATGCCCGTCTCGGCCAGCCAGACGGAGGCCTGCTCGACGGCCAGGGGCAGGTCGCCGAGGGAGGACGCGAGGTGGTTGACGGCCTCGTCGGGCAGCTCGGGGCTGCGGCGGCGCAGCAGCGAGACGCTCTCCTCGCGGGCGAACACGTCGACCTCCAGGGAGCTCGCCGTGTGGGACCACTGGACGTTGCGCGAGGTGACGAGGATGCGTCCGGGGCCGTCGCTGGGGAAGTACTTGCGTACTTCTTTGGGGTCTTCCGCGTTGTCGAACACCAGCAGCCAATCGCTGTAGGGCTCTCCCCTGCGCAGGGCGTCGAGGACGGCCGGGACCGCGGAGATCTCGGACCCTGCCTGGAGGCCCATCTGCTCGCCCAGTTCGATGAGGGACTGGACGATCTGGTTCTCCTGCTCGGACGCCACCCACCAGATGAGCCGGTAGTCGCGGCTGTGCCGGTAGACGTACTCGACGGCGATCTGGGACTTCCCCACACCGCCCATGCCGTGCAGTGCCTCGGGGAGCACCGCGGTGACTCCGGTGCCGAGGCGGTCCTGCAGCTGTTCGAGCAGGGCTTCCCGGCCGGTGAAGTTCCTGTTCCGCTGCGGTACGTTCCCCCAGATTCGGGGCGGGTCGTGCGGGCCGCGCGGGCCCGGGGCAACCGGCAGACCGGCAGACACGGCGGGGCCTCCAGGAAGGGAGCGAGGGGGAGCTGAGGGAGAGGGGGGCGGGGTGGGGGGTGTGGCGGTGGAGGGCGCGGCCTGGGATGGAGGCGACGACGAAAGGCCCGGGCGGTCGGGGGTGTTCGCCGGGGCTTGCGGCCGGTACCGTATCGCAGTTTGATGGCTCTTTTTCAAGTTTGACCCGCTATCAGCCTGTGAGTACTGTAATGACGGCTTATGTCCTGATGTAAAGGCTTCGTCCCGAGTCAGGGCGCGCGGGCCTGCCGCATGGCTTTGCAACAGCCTTCCCAGGTGATCGGCGCGGGCGAGATAGGGCCCCGAAAGGGCGCAGAGCGCGGTGTACAGATGCGTCACGAAAGGGCGCGTCTGGTCCGTGATCGGCGGGTCCGCGGGGTCGCCGTCCGGCGCGACCAGAGCGCCGCCCCCCTCCCACAGTGCTTCGAGCCGGGGCCCCAGATAGCCCTCGACCTGGCGCAGCGCCCCGATGGTGTCGGCGCGCCGTCCCAGCGCGAGCAGTTCCTCGCGCACGCCCTCCACGAAGTCGTACGACACCTGGTGCGCGTCCTCGACGTCGGTGGCGTCGTCGCCGCGGCGCACCAGGCCGAGCAGCACGATCTCGGCCAGGTTCCAGAACCGGGTGCCCGGCAGGGCCTGTTGGAGCAGCCGCATGACCGGCAGGTTCAGGGGCACCGCCGCGAGGCGCTTGGCGAGGGCGAAGGCGGCGGGCGACGCGGTGGCGCGGAACCGGCGCACCACGGCGGCCGCGCGCGCGGCGCGGTCCCGCTCCTGCGGCTCCTGCCCGGCCTCGTCGGCGCCCTCCAGGAGCGCTTCGGCCAGGCGGCTCGGCACTGGGCCGACCGCTTCCGCGCGCAGGTCCCCGGCGGGCGCCGTCAGGAGCGCGGCGATGCGGTGCCACTCGCTGGTGTCGGCCGCGGCCACCAGGCGGGCCCAGCGGCCGAGGGACTCGGCGCGCAGCTCGACCACGGGGACGGCGACGGCGTCCGCGGGGCCCGGCTCGGGGACGGCGCGGGGCGCCAGGGCGTCGGCTTCCGGCGGGCAGGTCTCGGCGTCGTAGCGGCGGTTGGGCTCGGCCGGGGACGCCGCGCGCAGCCGGGTGGGGGTGACCGTGGGCAGGGTGAGGTCCCACAGGTGCTGCGGCAGCACGTTCAGGACGGCGGTGGGGGACGAGCGCGCGAGACGGTGCAGGAGCGCGGCGGCGGCGCCGTCGCGCCAGGCGTCGTGGCCGCCGTCCGTGACGACCAGGACCAGCTGGCGCGTGCCGGTGGACGGGGCGGGCGGCGCGGCACCGCGCGGGCTCCAGCGCACCCGACGCACCGTGCGGAACGCCGCCGTCTGCTCCATCAGCGCGCCGATCCGGCGGGTGGTCCCGCGCCACAGGGCCATCGAGGGGCCGTCGTCCACGAGCAGCAGCAGGTCCTGGTGCCGCTCCGGCAGCGAGCGGCACACCGGCGTCCACAGGCCGTCCGCGGCGGCCTGCTCGGCGGTGGCCTCCTCGTCCAGCTCCACGTCGTGCGGCGAGGGGCGGGAGAGGCGCAGCGGGCGCAGGGCGCGGCCGAGGGCGAGGGAGTCGGCGAGCGGCGCGGTGTCCTCGGGGCGGGGGGTCCGCTCGGCGCCCGCGGCCCCGCCGCCGACGCCGCCGCGCAGGCCGACGAGCGGCCCGAGCGGCCTGACCGGGGCCGCGGCCAACGGCGGTGCCTTCTCGTGCACTTCCTCCGGGCGCTGTCCCGGGTGTTCGTCGTGTCCGTCCGGGGGCCCGTTCGCGAGGTCCGGGGCGGAGCGCCGCGGCGGCGCCGGCGGCTCGTCGGGACGCGCGGGCCGTACCGGCCGCGCGGACCCGGCCGTGCCGCGCGCCGCGGGCAGCGGGGGGAACTCCGGCAGGGCCGCGTCCTGGCACGCGGCCAGGTACAGGGCGTCCGCCAGCTCCGTCCAGGTGGGCGCTTCCGGGTTCGGGGTGTCCGGGTCCTGCCCGGCGCGCGCGGACTCCCGTGCGGCCTGGGCTGACGGCTCCGCGGAGGCTGCCGTCATCCCGGCCTCGATTCCGCCCCCGCCCCGTCGAGCCGGTGCCACAGGGCGTCGACCAGTTCGTCGAGCGCTCCCGCGTCGGTGGGGAGGCGTCCCGAGGTCGCCAGGTACACGGAGTTGAGCAGTTGGTCGACGGCGAGCCCGCCGCGCTCCCGGCTGCGCCGGAGGAACCGCTCGATCAGATCGCCGCCGTCACCGGCGCGGGTGACCGCGCCGTCCGCGAGGTGTGCCGTCACCATGTCGACGAGCTGTGCGCGATCCGGATCCGGCATTCTCAGCCGCAAACAGCGACGTAAGAAGGCGGGAGGGAACTCGCGTTCGCCGTTGGACGTGATGACCACGACCGGGAACGCCCGGCAGCGGACCACCCCGCCGACGATCTCCGCGCCGCCCTCCGGGTCGTCGGTCAGGACGGTCACGCGCGGGTGGCGCCGCCGCGCCCGCAGGAGCTCGGAGATGGTGAACTGGCCCTCTTCGAAGACGCTCAGCAAGTCA
Organism: Streptomyces spectabilis; assembly: GCF_008704795.1. Classification (NCBI taxonomy): domain Bacteria; kingdom Bacillati; phylum Actinomycetota; class Actinomycetes; order Kitasatosporales; family Streptomycetaceae; genus Streptomyces; species Streptomyces spectabilis. The sequence continues at coordinate 5,518,841 of NZ_CP023690.1, forward strand.
TTGGCCAGGTCCTGGTCGCTCTTGTCCAGCTCGTCGATCAGCAGCACGCGCGGGGTCTCGTACGGGAGCAACGCCGTGCCCAAGGGGCCCAGTTGGACGTAGTCGCCGATCCCGGGGAGCCGTTCCTCGCTCGGCGCGGAGCCGTCCGGCGCCCCGTCGCCCGCCGTCCCGTCGGCGGCCGCCCGGAGCGCGGCGGAGTCCTGGACGCGGCCGATCGCGTCGTACTCGTACAGCCCCGAGCGCAGTGTCGTCCTGCTGGTGATGTGCCAGCGCAGGACGCGCCCGAGGCGCAGCTCGCGGCTGATGCGGTACGCGAGGCTGCTCTTGCCCGTGCCGGGGCGGCCGGTCACCAGGAGAGGTCGTCGCAGAAGCAAAGCGGCATTGACCATATCGGCCTCGCGCCGCAGCTGGTCGGAGGCCGGGGAGCGCCCCGACGGGGTGCCCAGCCTGCGCTCGACCTCCTCGTCGTCCGCGGGGGGCGGCGCCACCACGGGCCCGCCGGTGAAGCGGCGCCAGGGCGGCGGGTCGGGAAGCAGCTCGCGCAGGCTCGTGTCGTACAGGGGCTGCCCCGAACCGCGGTAGATCCACCAGCGGTTCTGCCCGGAGGAGCCGGAGCTGGGGCCGGGTCCGCCGTCGGCGGAGCCGCCGCCCGCGGCCGCCGGGTCCGCCGCTTCCGTGGGTGTCGCCGAGTCCCGGGCGGGAGCCGTGTCCCGGGCGGGAGCCGTGTCCCGGGCGGGAGTCATGTCCGGGTCAGGGGGCATGTCCTGTGACCGGACGTCCTCGGCGCCCGCCGCGCCGACCGGGCGGATCCCTTGAGGCACGCCGTCCTCGGGAAGCATCGCGTCCTACCCTCCCCCCTGTGCGGAAGAATCCGCCATGGCGCCGCCCCCTCCTGGAAGGCGGTACGGATCGTCCCAGAGCAGTGCTGCGTGACGACCGAGCGTTGAGTCGCCCTCAGCAGCATCCCCGGATTTCGCCTCTATGCGCAACGACCGTACGGCATCAGGTAGTTGATGGATTCCTGTGCGAGCGGCCAAGTCGGCCAGCTCGCCGCGGAACACCGGATCTATGCCGCCCCGTCTGTCCCACACCACGATCGGCACCCCGGCGCGCAGCGACTCGGCCAGCTCGTCGACCCCGGAGCCGCGCCCGTCGGCGTTGCCCGGCGGATCGCTCAGGACCACCATGACGCGCCGCGGATCCGAGAGCAGCCGGGAGCGGCCGTCGTCGGGGAACCAGTGCACGGGGCCCGCGCAGCCGGTGAGCAGCGCGTCCCAGCGGCGCGCCCAGCGGCCGTGGGTGTCCGTGCGCTCCATCCTCTCCAGGCTGCGCAGGAGCACCGGGTGGTCCTCCCCGAGGCTGCCGTCGGCGCCGTGGAAGCCCTTCTTGGCCCACCGCTCGACCGGGAGCCCCAGCAGCTCCCTCGGCAGCACGAACTCCAGCGTGAGGTCCTCCTTGCAGAAGTAGGCCCAGCCCGTCTCCGCCTCCTCCACCAGGGACTTCACCTGCTCGGGCAGCTCGGCCACATCGACGCGCAGATCCCCGCCGCGCACCGGGTAGGGCTCGGGCCCCTCGATCTGCCACCAGTACGAGAGCAGCCGCTCGTCCTTGTGGTCGGGGTCGGGCAGGGGGCGCAGACGGATCAGCAGACAGGCGCTCGGTGCCCACACCGGCTCCTGGCCGACGGCGCGCACCAGGGGCGCGGGGGCGGGGGCCGCCGTGCGCACGCCGCGCCCAAGAAGGCCGGATTCCGCCCCTGCCGCCACGGGGAGGGCGCTATCGCCGCTCCTGGCCGGTATGGCGGGTACGGCCGTTACGTCCTCCGGTCTCGCCGGGCGGCCGCGCTCGCTCCGGGCGGCGGCCGCCGGAAGCGCGGGCCCGTCGCCGTACGACTCGGGGCGGGCGCGGTGCTCCGTCGCCCAGCCGAGCAGGTCCTGTTGCTGCTGGCCCTTGGCGTAGCGCGCGAGGTGCTCCACGAGCAGGACGCAGGGCGGCAGTTCGCCGGGCCGCGCGTTGAGCGTCGCGGCGTGCACGACGGCGAGCCAGGGCTCGGTGCAGTGGGCGGGCAGCGGGTCGGCGTGGTACCGCATGACCTCCTGGTACGCGCCCGCGATGTCGAGCACTTCGAGGCCGCCGAGCGCCTCCATCAGACGGGACCAGTCCTCCGGCGGGAACAAGGGCACCTCCGCCACGGCGATCGCGGTCCGTACGCGCTCGGTGTAGCGCGTGTTGCCTTCGAGCAGTTCGACGACGCCGCCGAGGACCTGGAGCCCGTCGGCGTACTCCAGGACCGCCATGAGGAGCGAGGAGAGGTACGTCCGCCGCCGGGCGCTGTCCGGCACCGTGACCGTCGCGCCGAGGGCCCGGCCCACCATGCGGGTGCACTCCCGGAGGGTGGCCGTCTCGTCGAAGGCCGGTACGCCGTCGAGGGCGTCGAGCACGATCTTGGGCGGTCCCCAGGCCTGGCTCACGGGGCATCGCCGCCCGGGCCCTGCGGCCACACCTCGTCGAACAGGGCGAGCGCGGCGCCCGCCGCTTCTGACGACTCGTCAAGCATGCGCAGGGCGGCCACGAGCGCGGCCCGGCCGTCGCGGTGGTCGACACAGGCCTGGACGACGTAGAAGACCTGGAGCCGTGCCCTCGGGTGGTCCCGGACCCCGTGCCGGATGTGCGCGGGCAGCAGCCGCAGCAGCGTGGCCGCGCGGTCCTCCTCGACCAGGGAGACCCTCAAGAGGGCGTCGGCGAGGGCGAATTGCTGGTGGTCGGTGGGGGGCTTCGCGGCACTGGGCGCCGCGCCGGGGGGCGCGTGCCCGGTCACCGCCGGGGCGAGCGCGGGCCACAGGCGGGCCGCCGCCTCCATGGGCAGCATCCACGCCGCCCTGGTGCCCCGGTCGCCGAGCGCGGCCGTGACCATGCCGACCACCCGGCCCGTGGCGGGGTCCCAGACGCCCGCGCCGCTGAAGCCCGGCTCGATCCAGGCGGTCGCGGAGTCGAGCCCGTCGAGCTGTACCCAGTCCCTGTGCGGCCCCCCGCGGCCCACAAGGCTCGCTCGCGACCAGAGTCCGTCGGGCGCGCGGGCGGGGTGGCCGTACACGTGCACCTCGCGCCGGTCGGGGTCGCCGCAGGGCCCGAGCCGCGCGAAGCCGACGCCCGGGGGCGGCCGCCACGTGGTGGTCAGGACCGCGAGGTCGCCGCCCCGCGCCCCGTCGAGCGGCCCGGGGAACCAGCCGTCCGCGGCGACCGAGGCCTCGCCCCGCGCGCGATCCGGATGGCCGCCGACGTCCAGGCCGACCGCGCCGACAGGGGCGGTGGGGCCGTCCTGGCGCAGGGCGCCCGCGACCACGTGCGCGCAGGTCAGCACGGAGCCGGGCGCCACGATGATCCCGGCACCCCGCAAGGCGCCCGTCGGCGTGAGGACGCGCACGCGCCCCGCGGCGGGCGTGCTCTGCCCATCCCCCTCGGCCACTGCCCCGCCCCTTCCCCCGGCACGGATCCGACGGCGCGCACTTCCCCGTACGGAGCCAGCGTACGAAGGACGCACGCTCCGCGCACCGGCGCTGCGCGCACCGGGGCATCCCGGGTCGTCGCCCGCCGGTACCCCGGTGACTACCCAGGGAACCGGACGTTCACGGCCAGACCAGGCAGTACGCCTGATGGCCCGCGTCGTGCAGGCGGTGGCTGAAGTCCTGCCACTCGTGCAGGAGTTGGTACACGTTGAACGCGTCCCGGGGGCCGCCGCGGTCGGGGACCGTGGACCAGATGAAGGCCGCGGCGCCCACCGACTCCTCGCCGATGCCGCGCAGCGGGTCGACGACCGTCATGGGGAGCTTCACGACCGCGTAGTCGGGGTGGAGGACGACCAGTTCCAGCGGGGGGACCTTGTGCAGGGGTATGCCCTCGATGCCGGTGAGGACCATCGCGGCCATCGTCTCCGGCTTGATCTTCGTGAACATGCCGCCCATGCCCAGCTCGTCGCCGCCGAGCTCCTCGGGCCGCATCGAGATCGGCACCCGGGCCGCGGTCGCGCCGTCGGGGGCCCCGAAGTACTTGTAGGTCACCCCCACCCCGCCGCTCCTGCTTCCCGTGCGGTCCCGCCGCGCCCCGTCCGGCGTCCGCTGCTCAGGGGCCGGGCCCGCCTCCGCATCTCGCCGGTGCTTTCCCCGCCGGGCACGCCGGGGACCCAGGCCGTCGGTCCCCTCGCCCAGTCCACCACCGCGCTGCATATCTCCACCCGACTGCTTTTCCAGGGCGCGCGGACCTTGCCGCGCAACCCGATCATCGTGTCAGTGACCTCCCCCACGGTCACCCGCCGAAACGTGGGGTGAAACACCAGTCCACAGGATCTCCGCACCACCCGCCCCGAGGGAAGGCGGTACGGGAGGAAAGCCGGCGCGCAGGAGGCCCCGGCGCGACGTCCGGACCCTCTGACACCATGGTTCATGTGAGCTTCCCGTATAGCGCCCCAGTTTCGCAGACTCTTTTCGACCGTGCGGCGGCCGTGACGCCCGGCGGTGTGAACTCGCCCGTGCGCGCCTTCCGCGCGGTGGGTGGTACGCCCCGCTTCATGGTGTCCGGTACCGGTCCGTACCTCACGGACGCCGACGGTCGCGAGTACGTCGACCTCGTGTGTTCGTGGGGGCCCATGATCCTCGGCCACGCCCACCCCGAGGTGATCGCGGCCGTGCAGGAGGCCGTCGCGCGCGGCACCTCCTTCGGCACGCCCGGCGAGGGCGAGGTCGCCCTTGCCGAGGAGATCGTGGCCCGGATCCGCCCCGTCGAGCAGGTCCGGCTCGTGTCCAGCGGCACCGAGGCGACGATGTCCGCCATCCGGCTCGCCCGCGGCTTCACCGGGCGCGCCAAGGTGATCAAGTTCGCCGGGTGCTACCACGGGCACGTGGACGCGCTCCTCGCCTCGGCCGGGTCCGGCGTCGCGACCCTCGGCCTGCCGGACACCCCGGGTGTCACCGGCGCCCAGGCGGGCGACACCATCGTCCTTCCGTACAACGACATCGAGGCCGTGCACGAGGCCTTCCACAACCACCCGGGCCAGATCGCCTGTGTGATCACCGAGGCGTCGCCGGGCAACATGGGCGTGGTGCCGCCCCGCCCCGGCTTCAACGAGGGCCTGAAGTCCGCCTGCGAGAAGAACGGCGCGCTGTTCATCTCCGACGAGGTCATGACGGGCTTCCGGACGAGCCGGGCCGGCTGGTTCGGCGTGGACGGGGTCGTGCCCGACCTGATGACCTTCGGCAAGGTCATGGGCGGCGGCTTCCCCGCCGCCGCGTTCGGCGGCCGCGCCGACGTGATGGCGCACCTGGCCCCGGCGGGCCCGGTCTACCAGGCGGGCACGCTGTCCGGTAACCCGGTCGCGACCGCCGCGGGACTCGCGCAGCTGCGGCTGCTCGACGACGCCGCGTACGCGAAGGTCGAAGCGGTCTCCGAGAGCGTGCGCGCCCTGGTGACCGAGGCGCTCACCAAGGAGGGCGTGGCGCACCGCGTGCAGAACGCGTCGAACATGTTCTCCGTGTTCTTCACGGACCGCGAGGTGCGCGACTACGACGGCGCGAAGGCGCAGGAGTCGTTCCGCTTCACCGCGTTCTTCCACTCGATGCTGTCGCAGGGCGTGTATCTGCCGCCGTCGGCCTTCGAGTCCTGGTTCGTGTCCACCGCCCATGACGAGCGTGCCGTCGAGAAGATCGCCGCGGCGCTTCCGGCCGCCGCGCGCGCCGCCGCCGAGGCCGAGGAGGTCAGCGCGTGAGCGGGGCCGATGAGCTGACCGTCGTCCATCTGATGCGCCACGGCGAGGTGCACAACCCGGACGGGATCCTGTACGGGCGCCTGCCCGACTACCACCTGTCCGACCTGGGGCGGCAGATGGCCGACCGGGTCGCCGAGCACCTGTCGTCGCGGGACGTCACGCACGTCGTCGCCTCGCCGCTCGACCGGGCGCAGGAGACGGCGACGCCGATCGCCAAGGCGCACGGGCTCGACCTCGCGACGGACGGGCGGCTCATCGAGGCCGCCAACGTCTTCGAGGGCAAGACCTTCGGTGTCGGCGACGGCGCCCTGAAGAACCCGGACAACTGGAAGCACCTGGTCAACCCCTTCAAGCCGTCCTGGGGCGAGCCGTATATCGAGCAGGTCGTCCGGATGATGGGCGCGCTGGAGGCGGCGCGGGTCGCGGCGCGCGGGCACGAGGCGGTGTGCGTCAGCCACCAGCTGCCGATCTGGATCGTGCGCAGCTTCGTGGAGAAGCGGCGCCTGTGGCACGACCCGCGCAAGCGGCAGTGCACGCTCGCCTCGCTGACGTCGTTCACCTACCGCGGCGACAAGATCGTGTCGGTGGGGTACTCGGAGCCCGCGCGGGATCTGGTGCCGAAGCATCTCCTGGCCGGGGCCAAGCCGGTCAAGGGCAAGTCCAAGGCCTTCGGGGCGTAGCCGGTGCGCTGGGCTTGAGCAGCATCGGCCCCTGCGGGGCCGGGCTGACTGCTGCCGCTTGCCGCCTGTCGGCCGCCGGTTGTGCTTGGCTGGGCGCGCAGTTCCCCGCGCCCCTTTGGGGCGCTGTCCCTTAGGGGCGCTTCCTGTGAGGTTGCTGTGCGCGGCGGGTAGTGGTGTGGCCACCCTATGGCGCGGAATGTCTGTTCTCTGTAATAGGCCCCGAATAGGTCCGGCTTGGCCGGAACCCGCCCCCGTGTCGTGCCCTCTAAGTGGTTGTCCTTTGCACAACCGAGGGCGCGACGAATGGGGATGGAATGCGCGACGACAGCCGGACGGACCCGGACCTGGGCGGCGGAGCAGCGGCCGCGAGCCGTGGTGCGCTCAGCCGACGGGGCGCGATAGGCCTGGGCGTAGGTGCCGCGGCGGCCTTCGGGCTCACCGCCTGCGGCTCCGGCTCCGGGGAATCGGGTTCGGCCGCCGACAAGGGCAAGGGCGGCGGCGCCACGCCGGAGCGCCCCGCCAAGCCGATCGGTGACGGCTCCACGGCGTTCACCGGGAAGCAGCCCAAGCAGCCGGAGGCGCCACGGCCGCTGGAGCCCGGGGAGACGCCGCCGCAGTTCGTGATCTTCTCCTGGGACGGCGCGGGCGAGGTCGGCAACGGCCTGTACCCGCGCTTCCTGAAGCTCGCCGAGGAACACGACGCGAAGATGACGTTCTTCCTCTCGGGGCTCTATCTGCTGCCCGAGTCGAAGAAGCGGCTCTACCGTCCGCCGAACAACGCCGTCGGCGCCTCCGACATCGGCTACCTCACGGACGGCCACATCAAGGAGACCCTGAAGTACGTCCGCCAGTCGTGGCTGGAGGGCCACGAGATAGGCACGCACTTCAACGGCCACTTCTGCGCGGGCACCGGCACCGTCGGCAACTGGACCCCCGCCCAGTGGCAGAGCGAGATCGACCAGGCCAAGTCCTTCGTCAAGAAGTGGCGTACGAACACGGGCTGGACGGACCTGCCGTCGCTGCCGTTCGACTACGAGAAGGAGCTGGTCGGCGGCCGCACGCCGTGCCTGCTCGGCCAGAACAACCTGCTGCCGACCGCCAAGAAGCTCGGCTGGCGCTACGACGCCTCCTCGCCCGGCGGCCGCCAGAAGTGGCCCGAGAAGAAGATGGGCGTCTGGGACCTGCCCCTGCAGCAGATCCCGTTCCCGGGGCACTCCTTCGAGGTCCTGTCGATGGACTACAACATCCTCGCCAACCAGTCGAAGAACTCCACGAAGGCCCCGCCGGCCAACTACCCGGGCTGGCGCAAGCAGGCCACCGAGGCCTATCTCTCCGGCTTCAAGCGCGCCTACGAGTCGAACCGCGCGCCCTTCTTCATCGGCAACCACTTCGAGGAGTGGAACGGCGGCATCTACATGGACGCCGTCGAGGCCGCCATCAAGGGCATCGCGGGCAAGAAGGACGTCCGCATGGTCTCCTTCCGGCAGTTCGTGGACTGGCTCGACGTGCAGAAGCCCGAGGTCCTCGCCAAGCTGCGCAGCCTGGAGGTCGGCCAGAAGCCCGCGGGCGGCTGGAAGAGCTTCCTGTCCGACGCCGGCTCCGGCGGCAGCCGCAAGGACGCCGAGAAGGACACCGGCGCCACCGGCGACGCGGCCTGAACCACCGGCTTGAAAACGCGCGGAAACCCTGTCTGAAATGGGACTTTCCGCTACCGCGGGGGGCGTCGAAGATCCCCGAATCGGGCATGCGAAACTTTTCACATGAGTGCCGCCTGCCGCGCCCCCCGCAGCCAGAACCGCAGTCTCGACCGCCGTGCCAGCCGTCGTCGCAGTCGTGTGTCGGCGCTGGCGGCGGCCGCGGCGGCCGCCGCGCTCACCCTGACGGCCTGCAGTTCGGGCGGCACGTCGGGCGGCTCGGGCAAGACGAACTTCATCACCGGCTCCGACGGCATCTCCACCGCGAAGAAGGCCGACCGGCGCGACGCGCCGGACCTCGACGGCGAGACCCTCGACGGCGAGAAGCTCAGCCTCGGCGACTACAAGGGCAAGGTCGTCGTCGTCAACGTCTGGGGCTCCTGGTGCCCGCCGTGCCGCGCCGAGGCGCCGAGCTTCGCGAAGGTGGCCAAGGAGACCAAGCCCAAGGGCGTGGAGTTCGTGGGCATCAACGCCCGCGACCCCGAGAAGGGCCCGGCCATCGCCTTCGAGAAGGACAAGGGCGTGCCGTACCCGAGCCTGTACGACCCGATGGGCAAGCTGATGCTGCGCTTCCCGCGGGGCACGCTCAACCCGAACTTCATCCCCTCCACCCTCGTCATCGACAAGGACGGGAAGATCGCGGCGCGTTCGCAGCAGCCCCTCAGCGAGGAGAAGCTGCGCAAGATGATCGACCCCGTGGTCGCGGAGAAGTGACCGACGTGTCGACCGCCATCGCCGCCGCCCACACGCTCGCCGCGTCCGGGCCGAACCAGACCATCATGAGCGGAGCGCTGCTGCTCGCGATCCCCGTCGCGATGCTGGGTGGCCTCGTCTCGTTCTTCTCGCCGTGCGTCCTGCCCCTCGTACCCGGCTATCTGTCGTACGTCACCGGGGTCACGGGCCAGGACCTCCAGGAGGCCCGCCGGGGCCGGATGGTCGCGGGGGCGGGGCTCTTCGTCCTCGGCTTCACCGCGATCTTCGTTCCCGCCGGGATATTCTTCGGCGCCCTCGGGGAGAGCCTGCGGGAGCACCAGAGCACCATCACCAATGTGCTGGGCGCCCTGATGATCCTGCTCGGGATCTTCTTCATGGGCCTCATGCCGTGGCTGAACCAGCGCGAGTTCCGCTTCCACCGGAAGCCCGCCGCCGGTCTCGTGGGCGCCCCCGTCCTGGGCGCGCTCTTCGCCGTCGGCTGGACGCCGTGCATCGGCCCCACGCTCGCCTCCGTCAACCTCCTCGCCCTGGACGGCGGCAACCCGCAGCGGGGCGCCGTGCTCGGCGTCGCGTACTGTCTGGGACTCGGCATCCCGTTCATCGTGGCGGCCGTCGCCTTCCGCAAGGCGCTCGGCGCTTTCAGCTGGGTGAAGAAGCACTATGTGTGGGTGATGCGCGTCGGCGGCGTCATGATGATCGCGACCGGGCTGCTCCTCGTCACCGGCGTGTGGGACAGCATCGTGCAGGACATGCAGGTGTGGACCAACCGCTACAACGTGGGAATCTGATCCATGAGTGACACCAAGACCAACCCGCGCGACGACGAGCGGGCCGACCTCGGCGCGGCGGGGGCCCAGCTGTCCACCGCTCCCCAGGAGGAGTCCGGGACCGGCTTGCCCGCGCTCGGCGTCATCGGCTGGTTCCGCTGGATCTGGCGGCAGCTGACCTCCATGCGGGTCGCGCTCCTGCTGCTGCTCCTGCTGTCGCTCGGCGCGATCCCCGGCTCGCTCATCCCGCAGCAGGGCACGGACGAGCTGAAGGTCCAGGACTTCAAGGACACCCACACCACGCTCGCGCCGATCTACGAGAAGCTCGGCCTGTTCCACGTCTACAGCTCGGTGTGGTTCTCCGCGATCTACATCCTGCTCTTCGTCTCGCTCATCGGCTGCATCGTGCCGCGCACCTGGCAGTTCGTCGGCCAGCTCCGCGGCCGCCCGCCGGCCGCGCCCAAGCGTCTGACCCGGCTGCCCGCGTACACCACCTGGCGCACCGACGCCTCGCCCGAGCAGGTGAACGAGGCCGCGCTGGCGCTGCTCAAGCAGCGGCGCTTCCGCTCCCACGAGGTGGGCGGGTCCGTCGCCGCCGAGAAGGGCTATCTGCGCGAGGCCGGGAACCTGGCCTTCCACATCGCCCTGATCGTGCTCCTGCTCGCCTTCGCCGCCGGACAGCTGTTCAAGTCCGAGGGCGGCAAGCTGATCATGGAGGGCGACGGGTTCTCCAACACGCTCACGCAGTACGACGACTTCAAGTCCGGCAGCCTGTTCAGCACCGACGAGCTGGAGCCGTTCAGCTTCCGGCTGCGCGGCTTCGAGGGCACGTACGAGATGTCGGGACCCGAGCGCGGCACGGCCCGCACCTACAAGGCGCACGTGACCTACACCGAGGGCGTCGACGGGCCGGAGAAGAAGAAGGCCATCGAGGTCAACAAGCCGCTTGAGGTCAACGGCACGAAGGTCTACCTCATCGGCCACGGGTACGCGCCCACGGTCACCGTCCGCGACGGGCGCGGCAAGGTCGTCTCCCGCGTCTCCGTGCCCCTGCTGCCCATCGACTCCATGGGCACGGCCACCGGCGCCATCAAGATCCTCGACGGCTACCGCGACAAGAACGGCAAGAAGGAGCAGCTGGGCTTCAACGCCTTCTTCGTGCCGACGTTCGCGGGCGAGGGCAACGGCCAGATGTTCTCCCAGTTCCCCGCGCCCTTCAATCCGCGGCTCGCGCTCTCCGCGTACCACGGCAGCCTCGGTGTGGACTCCGGCATCCCGCAGAACGTGTACCAGCTGGACACGCGCAAGATGCAGAAGTTCAAGGACTCCAAGGGCGAGCTGCTGAAGAAGCGGCTCAAGGTCGGCGAGACGATGAAGCTGCCGAACGGCGCCGGGTCGATCACCTTCGAGAAGGACCTCAAGCAGTGGGCGACCTTCCAGATCTCCCGGGAGCCGGGCAGCGGCTGGGCCCTCGGCGGCGCGGTCGCCGCCATCGCGGGGCTCGCCGGGTCGCTGTTCATCCAGCGCCGCCGCGTCTGGGTCCGGGCGGTGCGGGGCGCCGACGGCGTCACGGTCGTCGAGATGGCGGGCCTCGGCCGCAGCGAGTCCGCCAAGGTGCCCGAGGAGCTTGCCGCGCTCGCCGAGACCCTGCACGAGCGGGCTCCGAGCACGTCGGAACCGGCCGAACAGACCGAACCGGACGGTGCCGCCGACGCCCCTCGGGCCTCGGAAACCCCGGCCACCGACGAACCCCACCCCACCCCCGATGTTCCTGCCGAAGGGGCTGAGAAGTGACGCTCGCCACGACCCTCGCCGCCGAACCCAACGAGAACCTCGCGCACATCAGCAATGTGCTGATCTACTCCGCGATGGCCGTCTACCTCCTCGCCTTCTTCGCGCTCATGGCGGAGTGGCTGTTCGGCAGCCGCAGCAAGGTCGCCCGCACGGCCGCCGCGCTCACCGCGGACGGCGCGGCCGACGCGGCCGCCACCAAGGCGTCGGCGCCCGCCGTCGCCGTGCGGGCCAAGGGCGGCACGGCCACTTTGGAGCGCCCCAAGGCCGCGCCCAAGGTGGTCACCCGTGCCGCCGCGGGCAGCCGTGACGTGCCCGACGGGCCGGGCGCCGCCGCCGGTGACGAGCAGGGCGACCTCTACGGCCGCATCGCCGTCTCCATGATCGCCCTCGGCTTCCTCGTCGAGGCCGGTGGTGTCCTCACCCGCGCGCTCTCGGTGCAGCGCGCGCCGTGGGGCAACATGTACGAGTTCAACATCACCTTCTCCACCGTCGCCGTCGGTGTCTTCCTGGGGCTGCTCGCCCTGAAGAAGAACGTCCGCTGGATCGGCCTGCCGCTGATCACGACGATCCTCCTCGACCTCGGTCTCGCCGTCACTGTCTTGTACACCGACAGCGACCAGCTGGTTCCCGCGCTGCACTCGTACTGGCTGTGGATCCACGTCTCCACCGCGATCTTCTGCGGCGCCGCCTTCTACGTCGGCGCGGTGTCCACGGCGGCGTACCTGTTCAAGGACAGCTACGAGGCCAAGCTCCAGAGCGGCGGCACGCCAGGACGGTTCGCGACCTCCGTCATGGAGCGCCTTCCCGCCTCGGCCTCGCTCGACAAGTTCACGTACCGCATGAACGCCGCGATCTTCCCGCTGTGGACGTTCACGATCATCGCGGGCGCGATCTGGGCGGGCGACGCCTGGGGCCGCTACTGGGGCTGGGACCCCAAGGAGGTCTGGTCCTTCATCACCTGGGTCGCCTACGCCTGCTACCTGCACGCGCGCGCCACCGCGGGCTGGAAGGGCCGCAAGGCCGCCTACCTGGCGCTCATCGCCTTCGGCTGCTGGCTGTTCAACTACTACGGCGTGAACATCTTCGTCAGCGGCAAGCACTCCTACGCCGGAGTCTGACCCCGCGAGGCCCCGAAGGCCGGTTCCCGTGACACAGGTCATGGGAACCGGCCTTCGTCGTACGGACAGACAACAGGGCGTGGAGATGAATGAGGGGGAACTCGCGGCGGAGCGACGGCGGTTACGCGTACGGATCCGGGGCTCCGACCCCGACGCGTTCGGAGAGCTCTTCGACACCTACGCCCGCTCCGTCTACAACCACGCCTACCGCCTGACGGGGGACTGGTCGACGGCCGAGGACATCGTGTCGCTGACCTTCCTGGAGGCGTGGCGGCTGCGCGCCAGGGCCGACGCGGACGGCGGTTCGCTGCGGCCGTGGCTGCTCGGCATCGCCACGAACGTGACCCGCAACCAGCGGCGCGCGGGCCGCCGCCACGCCGCGGCCGTGGCCCGCCTTCCGCGCGCCGATGCCGTCGCCGACTTCGCCGACGAGGTCGCGGGGCGCGTCGACGACCGGGAGCAGCTGGCCCTCGTCCGCACGGCGCTCGCGAAGCTGCGCCGGGCCGAGCGCGAGGTGCTCGCGCTGTGCGTGTGGTCGGGGCTCGGCTACGAGGCGGCGGCGAGCGCGCTCGGCGTCCCGGTCGGGACGGTGCGCTCGCGCCTCTCACGGGCCCGGAGAAAGCTCGCGAAACAGATGGAACCGCCCGAGGCGCGCGAACAGATGAGAGAGGACCGCACCACCGCGGTCAGGCCTCTAGAGGAGGGCACGCGATGAAGTCACCCGAGAGCGGTGCCGACTTCCCGACCCCGCCGGAGCGGGACCTTCCGCCAGGCCGCCATCCGCGCCTGAAGGAGCATCTGTTGAACGAGATCCGGCAAGAGAACGGCGACACCGTGCCGCGCGCCAAGGGCAGGACCTGGCTGCGGCCCTCGCTGGTCGCGGGGGCGGTGGCCGCGGCGGTCGCCGCGGGCCTCGTGGTCGCCCAGCCCTTCGGCGGCGAATCGGCGCAGGCCGGGCCGCCGTCGAAGGAGACGGTACGGATGCTGGAGCAGATCGCGGACGCGGCGAAGCGGCAGCGGTTCGTACCGAAGGACATCGACGACGACCAGTTCGTCTACATCAAGAGCAAGGTGAGCTTGCGGGCGGACGGCAAGCAGCAGTCCCTGCACGACCGGGAGATCTGGCTCTCCGTCGACGGCAAGCACACGGAGCTGCTGCACGAGCCCGCCAACGACAACGCGAACATGTGGATGCCGCCGGAGGGGAAGCCCGTCGAGTCCGACACCGACTACCGCAATCTGCAGAAGCTGCCGACCGACCCGGTCAACATGCTCGACTGGCTGAACAGGGTGGCGAAGGAGGAGACCGACGGGAAGCCCTTCGTGCTCCTGGGCGACATGGTGATGGAGTCGCTGATGCCTCCGGAGCAGGCGGCCGCCATGTATCTCGCCGCGACGAGGATCCCCGGCGTCGAGCTGGTCGACGACGCCGTGGACGCCGCCGGGCGGCACGGGGTCGCCATCGCCTGGGAGGACGACGACGGCACCCGCGCCGAGCTGATCTTCGACAAGAGGACCAGGCGGTACATGGGCGAGCGGACCGTCATGACCGAGGACCAGCCGCACGCCGAGAAGGGCGAGGTGACCTCCAGCTCGGCCGTCGTGGAGCTGGAGGTCGTCGACAAGGCGGGCGAACGCCCGTAGTGGATGCGTGACGCGGGCGACCGTGTGCGTGAGGCTTGGGCCATGAGCGATGTCAGCGGAATCATCGAGCGGGGGACGAGCCGGAGCGAGGGGGACACGCACACGCTCCACTGGGTGCTGCGCCTGCCGCACCCCGTGGCTCGGGTGTGGGCGGCGGTGGCCACCCCGGAAGGGCTTCCCGGGTGGCTCGCCGCCGCCGACGTGTTCGAGCCGCGCCTCGGCGGCGCTGTGAGCCTGCGCTGGCTCAACAACGAGACCCCGGACAGCGCCGTTCACTCCGGGCACATCACCGCCTGGGACCCGGACGTCGTCGCCGAGTACACGATCGACCTGCACGGGCGCTGCCGGTTCCATCTGGAGCCCGCGGGGGACGCGGGCACGACGCTGCGGTTCACCAACGAGCTGACCGGCGAGGACAGCTTCCGCCTCGACTGCCTCGCCGGGTGGCACGACCACTTCGAGTTCCTGCTGGACGCGCTCGCCGGGCGCCCGAAGGACTGGTCGACGTGGAACCTGGACCGGTGGCGCGAACTGCGGGAGACCTACGCCTAGGGCCTGTCCGGTGGACAGGCCCTAGGCCACGCGCAGCAGCAGCTTGCCCGTCGTGGTGCGGGTGCCCATCAGCTCGTGGGCCCTCGCGGCCTCTTCGAGGGGGAACTCGGCGGTGACGGGCAGCGTGACCGTGCCGTCGGCGACCAGGCGGAAGGCGCGCTCGGCGATCGCGCGCAGCGCCCGCGGGTCCTCCTTGGCCAGGGTCAGGATGGAGAAGGCCGCCACGGACCGCGCGCCGGGGAACAGCTCGGCCTGGCCCGCGCGCCACGGCTCGGCCGAGCTCGCGTTGCCGTACGAGACCAGGCGGCCGAAGGTGGCGAGCGCGTCGAGGCCGGCGCGGAAGGCGTCGCCGCCGACCGGGTCGAGCGCGAGGTCGACGCCGCGCCCGCCGGTGGCCGCGCGGGCCGGGGCCGCGAAACCGGACCCGCTGTCGACGAACACCTCGTCGTAGCCGTACCGGCGCGCGTACTCCGCCTTCGCCGCGCTCGACACCACGCCGTACGCCGTGGCCCCGGCGGCCTTCGCCAGCTGGCCCACCACGGTGCCGACCCCGCCCGCGGCGCCCTGCACGAGCACCGTCTCGCCCGCGCGCAGGCGGCCGACCTCGTGGAGGAGGGCGTGGGCGGTGGGCAGGACGGTGGGCAGCGTGGCGGCCGTGCGCAGGCCGACACCGGCCGGGACCGGGAAGACGGTGGCGGCGTCCGCGACGGCCACCTCGGCGTAGGCGCCGCCCGCCGTGAGCGCGGCGACCTCCTGGCCGACCTCGAAGCCCGCGACGCCGGCGCCCACCGCGCGCACCCGACCCGCCACCTCGAGGCCCGGTACGAACGGCAGGCCCGGCACGCGGTAGCCCTCGGCGCGGGCCTTGAGGTCGGCGAAGTTCACGCCGGTGTACGCGACGTCGACGGCGACCTGGCCGGGCCCCGGCCCGGGGGCGTCGGTCTCGACGGTCTTCAGGACCTCGGGCCCGCCGAACTCGTGGAGCGTGACTGCGCGCATGCGTGTCTCCCGTGCTGGGTGCTGGATCTGCGTGTTCGTTCTGCGTGTTCGTTCTGCGTGTTCGATCTGCGTTGAACACTCGGGACTGTATGGTTTTCATCGAACACTCTGCAAGTCCCTGCCCCTCGCGAACGGGAAGGCGGGCCCATGGCCCCACGCACAAGCCACCGCGCGGCCCCCGTGCACGCGCGCCTCGACGACGTCACCGTGCAGGAGGCCCTCGCCGCGCTCGCCGACCCCGTGCGGCTGCGCCTGGTGCGGGAGCTCGCGGGCTCGGCGGACTGGTCGCGGGCCTGCGGGAGTTTCGACGTGCCCGTCGGCAAGGCCGCGCTGAGCCATCACTTCGCGGCGCTGCGGGCCGCGGGCCTGGTCGAGCAGCGCGACGAGGGGCCGCGGCGGGTGAACCGGCTGCGGCGCGAGGAGTTCGACGCGCGCTTCCCCGGGCTTCTCGCCCTGGTGCTGCGCGGCGACTGACCCGGCTCAGCCGGAGGCGATCGCGTCCAGTTGGGCGCGCAGATAGACGTGCGAGTCGATGCCGCGCACGTCCGTGCCCGGGTCGCACTCGTAGAAGTACACCAGCGACATCAGCTCCTCGGCGGGCACGTCGGCCGGGGGCGGCAGGACGCGGTGGCGGCCGGAGCGCCAGCGGCCGCCCGTCCAGCGCGCCATCAGATCGCCGATGTTGATCGTGAACGCCTCCGGGTCCCAGGGCGCGTCCTGCCAGCCGTCGGCGTCGGTGAACACCTGGAGCCCGCCCCGGCCCGCCTGCCGGTCGAGCACGGTGACCGTGCCGAAGTCGGTGTGCGGGCCGATGCGGAACTGGCCCGGCTCGGGCGTGCCGACCCGGTCGCGGCCCGGATACCAGTTGATGTTGAAGCCCCAGGTGGGGTGGCCGGTGTGGCGGGTGAAGAAGTCCTCGGGCTCGCCGAGCGCGGCCGCGAGCAGTTCGAGGAGCTGGTCGGAGAGCGTCCGCATCAGCCGCAGATACGTCTCCACACAGGCGCGCAGGCCCGGGGTCTCGGCGGGCCAGGTGTTGGGCGCGAACCACTCCGCGTCGACGGCCGCGTCGCCGGTCGGCTCGTCGGCGGCGAAGGACAGCGACTCCTTCAGGTCCGGCGGGGACGGGGTGCCCTCCGCGTAGCTGTTGGCCTCCGCGCCGGGGCCCAGCCAGCCGCGGGCGCCCACCCGCACGGAGTACGGCTGTTTGGCCTCGGGGGGAAGCCGGAAGAAGGAGCGGGACTCCTCGCGGATGGCCGTGCGCAGGCCGGGTGCCACGTCGTGGCCGGTGACGAGGAGGAAGCCCGCGGTGCGGAGGCCGTCGTCCACGGCCCTTTTGATCTCTTGGCGGGCTTCGGGAGGGCCGGAGCGCCACGCACGCAGGTCGACGGTGGGGATCGTCATGGTGCCTATGCTGCCCTCGCGGTGCGCCCCTGACCCGCCCCTTCCCGAGCAAGGGGGCTCCGCCCCCTTGGACCCCCTTTTCGGCGCTGCGCGCCTCGTCCTCAAACGCCGGACGGGCTATTTTCCCTCGTCCCGCTTGTCGTCCAGGTCCTTGTTCAGGTTCTTCAGGAACTCGGGGTTGTCGTCGGGGGCGACCCAGCCGCCGCGGGAGCCGCCCGCCCGGCCGGTCGCGGGCCCCCGCTTCTTGCCGGTGACGAACCAGGCGATCGGACCCAGGAGGACCTCGCCGAAGAGGAGCACGATGATGACCCACACCACCTTGGGCAGATGGCGCACTTCCTTCTCGGGAGTGTTGAGCACATCGATGAAGGCGTAGATCCACACGGCCAGGACCAGCAGGAACGGCAGATACCTGAGCATGTGTCGGAGATCCCCCAGAGAGCGGAGCGCGGGCGCCGGGCGTACCCGGTGACGGGGCCAGGGTAGCCGGTGACCGATACTTGACCGCATGGCTTATGACGATCTCCGCTCTCTGCTGAGGGCACTGGAGCGCGAGGGCGATCTGAAGCGGATCAAGGCCGAGGTCGACCCGTATCTGGAGGTCGGCGAGATCGTCGACCGCGTACAGAAGTCCGGCGGCCCGGCGCTCCTCTTCGAGAACGTCAAGGGCAGCGACATGCCCCTCGCGATGAACGTGTTCGGGACCGACCGCCGACTGCTCAAGGCCCTCGGCCTGAAGTCGTACGGCGAGATCAGCGAGAAGATCGGCGGGCTGCTCAGGCCGGAGCTGCCGCAGGGCTTCGTCGGCGTGCGCGAGGCCTTCGGGAAGCTCGGCGCGATGACGCACGTGCCGCCGAAGAAGGTCAAGGACGCGCCGGTGCAGGAGGTCGTGCTCCGCGGCGAGGACGTGGACCTGGACCGGCTGCCCGCCCTGTTCACCTGGCCGAAGGACGGCGGGTCCTTCTTCAATCTGGGGCTCACCCACACGAAGGACCCTGAGAGCGGTGTCCGCAACCTCGGGCTCTACCGGCTCCAGCGCCACGACCGGCGCACCATCGGCATGCACTGGCAGATCCACAAGGACAGCCGCAACCACTACCAGGTGGCGGCGCGGAGGGGCGAGCGCCTTCCGGTCGCGATCGCCTTCGGCTGCCCGCCCGCCGTGACGTACGCGTCCACCGCGCCGCTGCCCGGCGACATCGACGAGTACCTCTTCGCGGGCTTTCTCCAGGGCAAGCGGATCGAGATGGTCGACTGCAAGACCGTGCCGCTCCAGGTGCCCGCGCAGGCCGAGGTCGTCCTGGAGGGCTGGCTGGAGCCGGGCGAGATGCTCCCCGAGGGCCCCTTCGGCGACCACACCGGCTTCTACACGCCGCAGGAGCCGTTCCCCGCGCTGACGATCGACTGCGTGACGATGCGGAAGCGGCCGCTGCTCCAGTCGATCGTGGTGGGCCGTCCGCCGACGGAGGACGGGCCCCTCGGCCGGGCCACCGAGCGGTTCTTCCTGCCGCTCCTGAAGATCATCGTTCCGGACATCGTGGACTACCACCTGCCGGAGTCGGGCGGCTTCCACAACTGCGCGATCGTCTCGATCGACAAGAAGTACCCGAAGCACGCGCAGAAGGTCATGCACGCCATCTGGGGCGCGCACATGATGTCCCTGACCAAGCTGATCGTGGTCGTGGACTCCGACTGCGACGTCCACGACCTGCACGAGGTGTCGTGGCGGGCGCTCGGCAACACCGACTACGCGCGTGACCTGACCGTCGTCGAGGGGCCCGTCGACCACCTCGACCACGCCTCGTACCAGCAGTTCTGGGGCGGCAAGGCGGGCATCGACGCGACGAAGAAGTGGCCCGAGGAGGGCTACACGCGCGACGGCGGCTGGCCGGACATGGTCGAGTCGGACCCGGACACGGCGGCGCTCGTGGACCGCCGCTGGAGGGAGTACGGCCTGTGAGTTCCGCTTCCGCCGCGCTGCCGCAGCCGGGACGTACGAAAGCCTTCCTGCGGCTCGTCATGATCGAGCACTCGGTGTTCGCGCTGCCCTTCGCCTACATCGCGTCCCTGACGGCGATGTACGAGTGGGACAAGAACATCCACTGGGGGCGGCTGCTCCTGGTCACCATCTGCATGGTGGGCCTGCGCACCTTCGCGATGGCCGCGAACCGCATCATCGACCGCGAGATCGACGCCCGTAACCCGCGCACCGCGCACCGCGAGCTGGTCACCGGCGCGGTCACGGTGAAGTCCGCGTGGACCGGCGCGCTCGTCGCCGTCGTGGTCTTCCTGGGCTCCGCCGCGCTGCTCAACCCGCTGTGCCTGGCGCTCGCGCCGGTCGCGGTGATCCCGATGGTCGTCTATCCGTACGGCAAGCGGTTCACCAACTTCCCGCAGGCGATCCTCGGCATCGCGCAGGCCATGGGGCCGATCGGCGCCTGGCTCGCGATCACCGGCGAGTGGTCGTGGACCGCGGTGATCCTGGGTCTCGCGGTGGGCGTGTGGATCGGCGGCTTCGACCTGATCTACGCCTGCCAGGACGTGGAGAGCGACCGGGAGGCCGGTGTGCTCTCGGTCCCCGCGCGGTTCGGCGTTCCGGCCTCCATCCGGGGCGCGCGCGGCTGCCACGCCGTCACGACGGCGCTGCTCGTCTGGTACGCCGTACAGACCGGCGCGGGCGCGTTCTTCTGGCTGGGCCTGCTGATCGTCGCGGGTGCGTTCCTGTACGAGCACTCGATCGTGCGCCCGCACGACCTGTCCCGCCTCAACCGTGCCTTCTTCCAGGTCAACGGCTTCATCGGCATCGCGCTCTTCGTGTGCGCGCTGCTCGACCTGCTGGTGCGCGGGCTCACGGTATGACGGGCCGCACCGAGCCCGTGGATAGGCTGCGGGGCGTGAACGCGGGAGATACGGAGCGTAGGCCCTGGGTCGTGGGGGTGTCGGGCGCTTCCGGCACCCCGTACGCCGCGGCGGTCCTGCGGGCGCTGCTCGCGGCCGGGGAGAGCGTGGACCTGGTGGTCTCGCGGGCCTCGCGTCTGACGCTGCTCGACGAGACCGGCATCTCGTTCCGGGACGCGCACTGGCGCGCGGACCTGGAGCAGTGGCTGGCGCGGGGCGCGGACGGCAAGCCGGACACGTTCCGGGTGCGCACGGACGACGTGCGCTACTGGGCGGCCGGTGACCTGGCGGCGGGGCCCTCGTCGGGTTCGTACGCGACGAAGGGGATGCTGATCGTGCCCGCGTCCACGGCGTGCGTGGCCGGGGTGGCGCTCGGGCTCTCGAAGGACCTGCTGCAGCGCGTGGCGAGCGTGACGCTCAAGGAGGGGCGGCGGCTCGTGGTCTGCGTACGGGAGACGCCGCTGAACGGGCAGACGCTTCGGCACCTGGTGAGCCTGGACGAGGCGGGCGCGATCGTGCTGCCCGCCTCTCCGGCGTTCTACGCGGGGGCGACGCACATCCAGGATCTGGTGGACTTCGTCGCCGGGCGGATGCTGGACGCGGCTCAGGTGCCGCACCGGCTGTACCGCCGATGGGAAGGGGAGCTAGGAGGCGGCTCCCGTGAGGGGTGAGCGCCCGGAGGGGCGCTCAGCGCTTCTTGGCGGCGCGCTTGCGGGCCTTGCGCGCGGCGACGGCGGACTGGTGGGCACGCGAGCGGTTGGCCTGGTCCTGAAGCTCGCGCATACGGGCGTAGGCCATCTCGATCGTGTACACGGGGAACACTCCTGAAGGATTCGAAGGATCGTCGTTGATCGGCTGAACATCCGGAAGATTCGCAGGGTCTAGACCCTGTTACGCCTTAGATTCTACACGTAGACTCGCGAAAACGCTAAATAATGAAAGGCTTCGACCTATGGATGCCGTGGACAGGCAGCTCATCCAGGCTCTGCGCGAGAACGGACGTGCCTCCTACGCCGAGCTCGGGCGCCTCGTCGGCCTCTCCGGGCCCAGCGTCACCGACCGCATCAACCGCCTGGAGGCGGCCGGCGTCATCACCGGCTACCGCGCGACGGTCGACTCCGCGTCCCTCGGCCTCGGCGTCACCGCGCTGATCGGCATCTCGCTGTCCGACGCCGCCGACCACGAGGACGTGGCCCGGCGCCTGCGCGACCTGCACGAGATCGAGGACTGCTGGTTCATCGCGGGCGACGACTCGTACATGCTCAAGGTCCGCGCCAGCGACGTCGACGGCCTGGAGAAGACCATCCGCCGCCTCAGCGGCACCAAGGGCGTCTCGCGCACGCGGACGACGATCGTCCTCTCCACGAAGTGGGAGAACCGGGTCGGGGAACTTCCCGAGGAGGTCTAGGCGTACGGTTGGTCGGGTCTGTTCGCAGGTCGTTGAGGGATAGAGGTACGGCAATGGACGCAGGGCTCAAGCGCGACCTTGAGGAGAAGGTCCGCTCCGGCGAGCGGCTGTCCCGTGAGGACGGCATCGCCCTGTACGAGTCCGACGACCTGGCCTGGCTCGGCGGTCTCGCCCACGAGGTGCGCACCCGCAAGAACGGCGACGTGGTGCACTTCAACGTCAACCGGCACCTCAACATGACCAACGTGTGCACGGCCTCCTGTGCGTACTGCTCCTTCCAGCGCAAGCCGGGCGAGAAGGACGCGTACACGATGCGCATCGAGGAGGCCGTCCGGCTCGCCAAGGCGATGGAGGCCGACAACCTCACCGAGCTGCACATCGTCAACGGCCTGCACCCGAACCTCCCCTGGCGCTACTACCCGCGCTCGCTGCGGGAGCTGAAGGCCGCGCTGCCGAACGTCTCCCTGAAGGCCTTCACGGCCACCGAGATCCACCACTTCGAGACCATCTCGGGCCTGTCCGCCTCCGAGATCCTCGACGAGCTGATCGACGCCGGTCTGGAGTCGCTGACCGGCGGCGGCGCCGAGATCTTCGACTGGGAGGTCCGCCAGCACATCGTGGACCACAAGACCCACTGGGAGGACTGGTCCCGGATCCACCGCCTGGCGCACGAGAAGGGTCTGAAGACCCCCGCGACGATGCTGTACGGGCACATCGAGGAGCCCCGGCACCGCGTCGACCACGTGCTGCGCCTGCGTGAGCTCCAGGACGAGACCGGCGGCTTCCAGGTCTTCATCCCGCTGCGCTACCAGCACGACTTCGTGGACATGCAGGACGGCAAGGTCCGCAACCGCCTCCAGGCCCGCACCAAGATGGCCTCCGGCATCGAGGCCCTCAAGACCTTCGCCGTCTCCCGGCTGCTGTTCGACAACGTGCCGCACGTCAAGGTCTTCTGGGTCATGCACGGCCTCGCCACCGCGCAGCTCGCGCTCCAGCACGGCGCGGACGACATGGACGGCTCCGTCGTCGAGTACAAGATCACACACGACGCGGACAACTTCGGCACGCCGAACAAGCTGACCCGCGACGACCTGCTCGACCTGATCCGCGAGGCCGGGTTCCGCCCGGTGGAGCGCAACACGCGCTACGAGGTCATCCGCGAGTTCCCCGGGCCCGACCGGGAGCTGCGCGAGTCGCCGCAGCCGATGCGGCTCTGACCCGCCTCCTGCCGGGGCGCCGCGCCGTGCTTCACTGGAGGGGCTCGTCCGGCTCGGGCTGATTCGGGATGCTCGGGCCTATGTCGGAACGGAAGAGTGGATTGACATGCTCCGCTACACGCTGATGCGCCTCGGGGTCTTCGCGGGCTGCTTCTTGGTCGTCTGGGGCCTCGTCTACTCCGGCATCGTGCCGCGCGGACTCGGCGGCTCCAACCTCCTGTGGGTGGCGCTGCTCTCCCTGGTGGTCTCCGCGCCCCTCAGCTTCGTGCTCCTGCGCAAGGAGCGTGACCGCGCGTCGGAGAAGGTCGTCGCGAAGGTCGACAACGTCAAGGCCAGCCTGGAGCGCAACCGCACCCAGGAGGACGGCGCCGACGACGCCACGCGCACCGCGCAGTAGCGCGGAGGCCGCGGGCCGTGCGGCCCGCGCGGTCGTAAGGTTCGTCACACCCCACTCACCACGCCGCGAACCCCGGTACCGGAGCATGCCGCTCCGGTGCCGGGGTTCCGTCGTTTCTGGGACGCTTGGGACCCCGTCTACCTCAAACAAGGGCTTTGATGTACTCAAAGTTCAAGTGTTAACGTGTTCGACATGAAGACAGCAGCCGCGCACCGCAACGCCATGAGCGTCCCGCTCGTGGCGCGCCTGCATGTCGATCTCTGCCGCTGCATGTCCGCGGCCTGTCGCGTCATCTGAACGACTTCGACATCTGCACTGCAGCGGCGCCCGCCGACCTTTCGCGGTCGCCGCTCCTCACGTCCCCGTCATTACCCGGAGTGTGTCCGTGTCCGTGTCCGCGAATTCCGCGACCCCCGCCGGCGAGCCGAAGCCCGGCTTCCGGATACCGAAGTTCCTGAAGCTGCCCTTCTGGGCCCAGATCCTCGGCGGTCTCGTCCTGGGCGTGCTGCTCGGCTGGCTCGCCCGCAGCCAGGACATCAGCTGGCTCGTCACCACCCTGTCGAAGGTCGGCGACACCTTCATCGGCCTGCTGAAGCTGGCCGTCGCCCCGCTGGTGTTCTTCGCCATCCTGATCTCGATCACCAATCTGCGGAAGGTCAACAACGCCGCCCGGCTCGCGACCCGCACGCTCCTCTGGTTCATGATCACGTCGCTGATCGCGGTCGTCATCGGCCTCGTCATCGGCCTGGTCACCAACCCCGGCGCGGGCACGGGCCTGACCCCCAAGGACGGCGCCAAGCCCGAGCACGAGGGCTCCTGGATCGACTTCCTCACCGGCATCATCCCGACGGACGTCATCACGCCGTTCACCGAGCTGAACGTCCTGCAGATCGTCTTCATGGCCGCCGTCGCGGGCGTCGCCATCCTCAAGATCGGCGACGAGAAGGCCAAGCCGATCCTGGACCTCAGCGAGTCGATCCTCACGCTGCTCCAGAAGGCCCTGTGGTGGGTCATCAAGCTCTCCCCGATCGGCACCATCGGCCTCATCGGCTTCGCCATCGCCGACTACGGCTGGAACCTGATCAGCAAGTACGCCACGTTCACCGCGGACATCTACATCGGCTGCGCCCTGGTGATGTTCGGCGTCTACCCGCTGCTGCTCGCCACGGTCGCCAAGGTCAGCCCGCTCCAGTTCTTCAAGGGCGCCTGGCCCGCCATCCAGCTGGCCTTCGTCTCCCGCTCCTCCGTCGGCACCATGCCGCTGACCCAGAAGGTCACCGAGCGCCTCGGCGTGCCGAAGGAGTACACGTCCTTCGCGGTGCCGTTCGGCGCCACCACCAAGATGGACGGCTGCGCCGCGATCTACCCGGCGATCGCCGCGATCTTCGTCGCGCAGATCTTCGACGTGAACATGGGCATCAAGGAGTACCTCCTGATCGCCTTCGTCTCGGTCGTCGGCTCCGCCGCCACCGCAGGCCTCACCGGCGCCACGGTCATGCTGACCCTGACCCTGTCCACGCTCGGCCTGCCGATGGAGGGCGTCGGCCTGCTGCTCGCCATCGACCCGGTGCTCGACATGATGCGCACGGCCACGAACGTCGCGGGCCAGGCCCTGGTCCCGGTCCTGGTCGCGGCGCGCGAGAACATCCTCGACCGGGAGGCGTACGAGCACGCCTCGGCTTCGCCGATCGACGAGCCGGACGTGGTACCGGCTAACGCCTGACGCCTCCCGACCTCTTTCCGCGAGCCCCGCGCCGATGTCTTGGCGCGGGGCTCGGCGGTGTGGCGGGGTGTGGCTTGGGGGGCCCGTATGCGCGGGGACCACGAGTCGGGTTCGCTGTGCTCGCCGCTCAGCTCGGGACTACCCCCGCAAGCACGGGGACCACTGGGATGAACTGGCCCGCGGCGGCGGAGCGACGGGATCACCCCCGCACGCGCGGGGACCACTACAACGCCCCCGGCGGCCACACGGTGCGCTGGGGACCACCCCCGCACGCGCGGGGACCACGTCCGCGCCGCCCACCGCGGGACGATTGCTCTGGGACCACCCCCGCACGCGCGGGGACCACCGGCACATCGCGCGATCACCAGAGACGAGCACGGGACCACCCCCGCACGCGCGGGGACCACACCGCGCGGTAGGCCTCCTCGATGGCGGCGAGGGGACCACCCCCGCACGCGCGGGGACCACGAGGTGACCACCGCGGTGAACCGTGTCGCCCTGGGACCACCCCCGCACGCGCGGGGACCACGACGGTCTTCGCGGCTTCCCTGCGAAGTCGACGGGACCACCCCCGCACGCGCGGGGACCACCCGCCCGGTCCAGCACCTGGGCCAGCGTCAGGGGGACCACCCCCGCACGCGCGGGGACCACGGCCCGCCGCGGCGGCGGAAACGCGGGGAGGCGGGACCACCCCCGCACGCGCGGGGACCACAATGCGCAACAGGACGAAAGAATGGTGCTGTTGGGACCACCCCCGCACGCGCGGGGACCACGACATCGGCTCGTGGGGCGTCACTGCGGCGGCGGGACCACCCCCGCACGCGCGGGGACCACAGGCGGTGACCTGGGGGTTTGTCAGGCGACTGGGGAGTTCTGACTCACTTCTTGAGATAGCGGCATTGGGGTCATTCGATGGCGAATGCGTACAGTCGTTAATGCGACGGCGGTTGGTGGTCGCTTGTCTCAGGGGCTGGTGCAGCCTTGGTTGCTGTCGATGTTAGGCGGTCTAGATGGCCGCGGCAGTGGCCAAGGCAAGCGGCTATGGGGCCGTTTCGCAGCAGCTTGTCGTCTTGGCGCCCCCTCGTGGCCAAGTGGTGTGGTCTGTACGGTCGATGACGCGTCTGGCGGGCGTCGGGTTGGTCACCCGTGGGCGTGGCGCCAGTTGATCGCGCGCGACTAGGGGAGCTGGTTCGGGCATGGCGGCTGACGCTGGTCAGGGGTCGGAGAAGGGGTTCATGGAGGCGGGGGCGACGCGGGTGATGACTGCCGCGTGCCGGGCGGCGGGCCTGGACGACAGAGACGCGGAGTTGATCCGGCTCGGAGAGAACGCGCTCTTCCGACTCGCCTCGGCGCCCGTGATCGTCCGCGTCGCGCGCGGGCCGGAGTGGCTGACCAAGGCGCGCAACGAGGTCGCGGTCTCGCGCTGGCTGACCGGCGAGGGGTTCCCCGCCACGCGGGCCGTCGAGGACCTGGAGCAGCCACTCGTGATCGACGGCCATCCCGTGACGTTCTGGCACCTGATCGTTGAGGCAGACCGCAAGGCCACGTACGGGGAGTTGGGCGGTGTCCTGCGGGACCTGCACTCCATGACCGTGCCGGAGGGCCTCCACCTGCCGTCGTACGAGCCGTTCGACAAGTCGGACGTACGACTGGACAAGGCCGTGATCCCAGATGACGACAAGGCCTTCTTGCGGAAGCGCGCGAGGGAGCTCCGGGACAAGTGCGCTGAGCTGAGGTTCGAGACGCCGAAGGGGCCCGTCCACGGGGATGCCCACGTCCAGAACCTCATGGTGGACGTCCAAGGCCGCGTGATCCTGATCGACTTCGAAGTCTTCTGCTTCGACCACCCGGAGTGGGACCTGATGGTCACGTCCGTGGAACACCACAGCCTCGGCTGGCAGACCGAGCAGCAGTACGCCGACTTCGTGGGCGCGTACGGGCGGGACCTGTACGACTGGGAGGGCTACGCGACGCTCCGCGGGCTGCAGGAGTTCAACATGACGACGTGGCTCATGCAGAACGTGCGGGTGAGTGAGCGGGTGGCGGACGAGTACCGGCGCCGGATCGCGGCACTGCGGGATGACGATGGGCCTCGGGATTGGCGGCCCTGGTAGGGCTACGGCGGTGTGGCGTACCCCTTGGCGAGGTATGGGCACGCGGTGGGATCCGCACTCCGGGTGTAGAGGCTAGGGCTGTCGCGAAGGAGCCACCGCGTATGCGTGGGAGCCACTTCAACCTCGGCCAGGGGGGAGAGGCCACTATGGGTCCATCCCCGCACGCGCGGGGACCACCCGGGGGAGGAGTACTCGCCGCCGACCTGCCCGGGACCACCCCCGCACGCGCGGGGACCACCCTTCCCGGAGCGCGAGCACCTGGGGGATCAGGGGACCACCCCCGCCCGCGCGGGGACCACCCCGGCAGTCACTTCGCGGTCTGCGGCCAGATGGGACCACCCCCGCACGCGCGGGGACCACGCGTACCCCAGCAGCGGCCAGTGGCAGGTCGAGGGACCACCCCCGCACGCGCGGGGACCACATGAGCCTGAACCCGATCGAGGAGGGCGAGGAGGGACCACTCCCGCACGCGCGGGGATCACCTGAACTGCTCGCGGGCTGCATGCGCTCGGCTGGGACCATCCCCGCACGCGCGGGGACCACAGCGCACACCCCGTGGCTGAGCTGCGGGTCCAGGGACCATCCCCGCACGCGCGGGGACCACCAGCACACGCTTCACCGCGTCCTGCTCGCCGCAGGACCATCCCCGCACGCGCGGGGACCACGAGGTGCAGTATCCGTACGGCATCCCCGTGATGGGACCACCCCCGCACGCGCGGGGACCACACCTGGCCTGTGACGTTCACGGGCAAGCCGGGGGGACCACCCCCGCACGCGCGGGGACCACAGGCTGTGACCTGGGGGTTCGTCAGGCGGGTGGGCGGTTTTACTCACTTCTTGAGACTCGGGCATTGCGAGTATTTGGAGTGAATCATCCATTACCTCACGGTTCGGAGCTAGCGCGGGGGCTGTGGTGGTGCAGCCTTACGACTCGATGAGGCTACGTCTTTCTGGCCAACTCGACAGTAAAACCATTGCTGTTCAGCTGTGGCGATGGCGAGCCGCGCTGGGCGTCTCTGTGGAGGCTCAGTCGTCGTCCAAGCGAGCGAGTGCGTTGCGAACTTTTTCACTGAAGGCTGCAACGGATGGGTTGCCTGAGTGCTCGCTCACCTCTGTCTGGAAGTCGGTGACGTATCGCTGGAAGCGAGAGGACTGCAGGGTGTCGCCTGCCTCAACCGCCAGGCTTGCTGTTGTGATGGCGGCCTCCAATTCGCCGCTCATTAGCTGGCTTTGGGCTAGGACCATGCGGCAGAAGCCTAGGGTGCGCGCGTACTGGGGGTCCGTGCTGTCGACGGCGCGTTGGGCGTGGTCCAGGGCTTCGCGGCACTGTTTGAGGTCGCGTAGGCAGTGGCAGATCTCGCCGTGGATCTCTGCGGCGTCGACGTAGTGGAGCCAGTCGGGGTCTTCGGCCGTGTCGGCGCGTTCGAAGTGGCGCTCGGCTTCGTTCATGGCGCGGCCTGCGCCGCGGGCGTCTCCGGCGTTGGCGAGGGCGCGGGCCTCGTGGGCAGTGAAGATTGCCAGGGCGCGTGGGGTGGACTGGCCTTTGCCGCCTTCGACTGATGCGCGGGCGAGTTGGATCGCTTGGGCGTGGGTGCCGAGGTAGTTGGCCTGGTGGCTGAGGTTGGTCAGGATGCGGGCGCCGAACATGCGGTCGCCGTTGACCTGGGACAGCCGTAGCGTCGACGTGAGGTAGTGGTGTGCGAGGCGGTGGTTTCCTGCGTCGTACGCGGTCCATGCGAGCAACTGGGCGACTTCGGAAGCTGCGCTGTACAGCGCGGTGCCGACCCTCTCGCTGTAGCTGGCGCTGAGCAGCGGCAGGACCTCGTGGCGGAAGTAGTGCCGCAGCGCCCGATGGCCGTGGCCTCCCCCCGTACTTGAAGTCGAGCTGCATGAACGTACTCGCCGCGTCTCGGATGGCACGTACGTCGCGCATGCCGATGCGCTGGCGCGCGGGTCTGTCGGCCTGGATGCCGTCGGGGCGGGCGATCATCCAGGACAGGACCGCCGAGTCGATGTCGGCGTCCGCGACGACCAGGCGGTTGGGCGCGGCGGTTTCGGCGCGTTCTTGGGCGAGGCTGTCGAGTGTGGCCAACACGTCGGACACGGTGGCCGGGTACCCGATCGGCTGCGATGCGGGCGGGGCAGGCTCGCCGAAAAATCCAAGATCGCCCGGCGTGACACGGCGACTCAGCTTGGCGCTGAGTACGTCGGCCATGATCACCGCCGTCTGCGGCTTGATGCCTGCGCCGGCTCGCCAGCGCTGGACGGACACGTGCGTGGTTCCGAGAGGTGTGCCGCGTTGCTCCGCCCGGTCGCACATGCGTTTCGCGAGGCCCTTGTTCGAGACTCCGGCCTCTTCCATCAGGGGGATGAGGCGCGCGTTCGGATCTCGGTCCATGCTTCCCTGCCAACCCGAGAATGACGGCGAGTGTTCATGGTGCCACAGCTCGCAAGGCTCGGGGGTTCATGTGAACCCCCTTTGCCTTCGCCGGGGTTCACATGAACCCCCTGATGAACGCTCCCGATTCGTCGGCTCGTGACGTTCACTGTTCGGCACGGAACGACCGGGTATGCCGCCCGTCGGCATCAGGAGGGGACGTGATGGGAGCTCGTCCGAGCAAGAACAGAGCGAACACTTCAGGCATGGCAGCCCCGCGAGCTGATGCCGCCGATTCGTCGGCTGGTCATCACCGGGCGCTGACGCTCTCCGCAGATTCGCGGGACGCGGTCCGCGCCGCACGGGAAATGGTTCGGGGGTCCCTCCAGGACTGGGGGCTTGAGCGCATCGGCGATGACGCCCGGCTCGCCGTCTCCGAGCTCGTCAGCAACGTCGTACAGCACGCCGTACCGGACAACTGTCTGGCGCAGCCCGGTGCCAGGCGGCGTATCGACATCTCGGTGATGACCTGGCCGGGGCTGCTGTGCATCGGCGTGACGGATGAGGACTCCGCGCCGCCGGATCTTCCGGTGGGTGATCGCCTATCGCCTGAGCTCGCGGGCGACTTCCCGGAGGCGCTGCTGCCGGAGCGGGGGCGCGGCCTGAGCTGACCTCTCGGCCGCAAGGGGCGCGGCTCCTTGGATGGCTCCGGAGTTCCCCTCCTGAGGAGGGGGCGCGCTTCACAACCTCAACCGAGACCGGGCCACCTGGCTGTACGTGGGGGTGTCGGTGGTGGGTCGTACGCTGATCTGTGGACGGTTGGGTGCGGAAGGGCGGGCGGCCGGGGTGGGAGCTGTGAAGACCGGGAGCACCGGGAGCAGGGCCGGGGAGGGCGGGAAGCGGGGGCGGCAGAAGCGGATGCCGCGGGCCGTGCGGGAGCGGCAGATGCTGGACGCGGCGGTGCGGACCTTCGGGCAGCGCGGGTACCGGGCCGCTTCCATGGACGAGATCGCGGAGTTGGCCGGGGTCTCCAAGCCGCTTGTGTATCTGTATCTGAACTCCAAGGAAGACCTGTTCACCGCCTGCATCCGGCGTGAGGCCGCCGCGCTCACGCAGGCCGTGCGCTCGGCCGTGAACCCCGACGCGCCCGCCGATCAGCAGCTCTGGGACGGCCTGCGGGCGTTCTTCGAGCACACCGCGCTCCACCCGGACGCCTGGGCGGTGCTGCACAGCCAGGCGCGCACGGTCGGCGAGCCGTTCGCCGCCGAGGTGAACGCGGCGCGGGCCGAGATCGTCGCGTTCGTGACCGCGCTCATAGGCGCGGCGGCGCGGGCCGCCCACCGGGACCCGTCGCTGCCCGACCGCGAGGTCGCGGGGCTCGCGCACGCCCTCGTCGGCGCCGCGGAGTCCCTCGCCGGGTGGGCCAACACGGAGCCGTCCGTCCCGGCCAAGGAGGCCGCGGCCACGCTCATGAACTTCGCCTGGGCGGGGCTCGGTGACCTCATGGAGGGCCGCCCCTGGTCACCGCCCGCCTAGCGGCTCCACCCGGCCGCGCACGTGCGGCCGTCCGGTGCTGTCGCGCAGTTCGAAGTGCTGGCCGCGGCGGCCGTACGTGACGGTCGCGGGTAGGAGTACGGGCGCCCGGAACCGGGCGGTCACGCGCACTGGTTCCGTGCCGGTCGGTCCGTACTCCGCCAGGCAGCGCGCGAACGTCCACATGCCGTGGGCGATCGGGCGCGGGAAGCCGAAGGGGCGGGCCGTGAGCGGGTGCAGGTGGATGGGGTTGCGGTCGCCGGAGACGGCGGCGTAGCGGCGGCCGAGACCGGCCGCGAGGCGCCATCGTGCCTCGACGGGGAGCGGGGGCTCGTCGCCGGGGCCCTGTCGGGGTGGCGCCGTCGCCCCGGTCTCGTGGCGGGCGAGGTAGGTGCTGCGGGACTCCCACGCGATCGTTCCGTCGACGGTCGCCTCCACGGTGAGGGTGGCCTCCGTGCCGCGGCGGTGCGGGGCCAGCTTCTCCACGTACGCCGTGAGGCCGAGGTCGTCCGTGGGCCGGAGTGCTCTGTGCCGGACGACCTCGATGGAGGTGTGCACCAGGCCGAGCAGGGGCAGCGGGAAGGCCCTGGCGGCCATGAGGCGGGTGGTGAGGGGGAACGCGAGCACGTGCGGGTAGGGCAGGGGGAGGGTGTCCCCGGGGGGTTCCCCGGTGGGGGCGAACCCGCAGACCCGGCGGTACGCGTCGGCTCGGCCGGGCGTGGCCCGGGCACGGTCCCGCAGTCGCGGGCCGCCGTTGCCGTGCCCGGTGCCGGGGTGCTTGAGGGGTGAGAGGAAGGCGCCCTTGAGGAGGGTGAGGGGGAGCGGGGGCCGGGGCATGGGGGCCTTTCCGGAGGGGGGCGGGGCCTTGCGGGAGGCACGGTTCAAGCTCAGCGGTGGCGTCAGGCGCCCAGGAGGCTTTGGCCGCAGACTCGTATCACCTGGGCGTTCACCCCGCCGAGCGCCAGCCAGGCCACCGTTTCGGCGACGTCGACCGGCTGCCCGCCCTGCGCGAGGGAGTTCAGGCGGCGGCCGGCCTCGCGGATGAGGAGGGGCACGGCCGCGGTCATGCGGGTCTCGATGAAGCCGGGGGCCACCGCGTTGACGGTGATGCCGTGCTCGGCCAGGGCCCGGGGCGCGAGGGACCGGACCAGGCCGGCGACGCCCGCCTTGCTGGCGGCGTAGTTGGTCTGCCCGGCGTTCCCCGCGAGCCCCGCGACGGACGCGGTGGCGACGACGCTGCCGCCGCGCCGCAGCGTGCCGGACTTCAGGAGGAAGTCCGTGGTGCGCAGGACGCTGCCCAGGTTGACGTCGAGGACCGAACTCCAGCGGTCGGCGGCCATGTTGGCGAGGCGTCGGTCGCGGGTGATGCCCGCGTTGTGGACGAGGACGTCGAGGCCGCCGGGCAGCGCGGCGGCGATCCGCTCGCCCGCGTCGTCGGCGGTGATGTCGAGGGCCAGCGGTGCGCCGCCGACGCGTTCGGCGACGCGTACGAGATCGGTGCGCGCGGCGGGCACGTCGAGGGCGACGACGCGGGCGCCGTCGCGGGCCAGGACCTCGGCCACCGCCGCGCCTATGCCGCGCGCGGCTCCGGTGACGAGTGCGGTGCGGCCCGCCAACGGGCGTCCAGGCGAGTCGTTTTCGGGTGCGTGCGCGTCGGGGGTCACCTCGATCGTCTGGCCGTTGACGTACGCCGACTTCGGAGAGAGGAGGAAGCGCAGGGTGGGCTCGGTGGCGGGCGCGGAGGCGGTGCGGACGAGCGTCGCGGTGCGGCCCCGGCCGAGTTCCTTCGCGAGGGAGCGGACGAACCCGTCGAGGGCCTGCTGCGCGGCGGCCTGGTGGTGGTCGGCGGGGGAGAGCGGCGCGCCGAGGACCACGACGCGGCCGCAGTCCGCGATCGAGCGGACCACGGGGTGCAGCGTGGCGTGCACGTCCACGAGGGCGGAGACGGTGGCGACGCCGGTGGCGTCCAGGACGACGGCGGCGGGGTGCCGCGTGCCCAACGGGCCGGTGTGCGGCGGGAGTCCGGTGCGGGTCAGGACCTCGTGCAGGCCGGGCAGCGGCAGGTCGCCCGCCGTGAGGTGCAGCAACGGCCCGTCGAGCGCGGGGTGTTCGGGCGAGAAGCGGCGCAGCGGCACGGGCCGGGGCAGGCCGAGCCTGCGGGTGAGGAAGCGGCCGGGGGCGGTACGGGTGAACGTCAGATAGCGGTCGGCCATGGCCCAGCTCCCAGCTCGGTCGGTCTCGACGGGCTTGTCACCGTCAATGGGCTCAGCCCGACGTCAATTTACCCTTGAGTAAGGTTACTCAAGGGTCAGAAGCTGGTCGAGAGGTGTCGATGAGTTCCGTTGCCCAAGGGCGTATGGAACGGTCCTGAGCTGTGACGATCACGGAACGTAGGCGCTCTGGGCGGGCGGGGTGCGGTCAGGGCGCCTAGCCTTGCGGAAGGGGACCGGACCTGTGGACCGCTAGACCGCACCTCTTGGGGGAGACCGCACCTCTTGGAGGCAGCCGTGCGCACACCGGCGCTCACGGGCGTCACCGCCCTCGCCCTGGCCCTCACGGCCCTGCCCGCCGCGACCGGCGCCGAGCCGCCGCGGCCCGACCTCAAGCGCTTCTACGCCCAGAAGGTCAAGTGGGCCGTCTGTACGCCGGAGAAGCAGAACCTGCCGGAGACGGTCACGAAGAACGAGGACGTCCGCTGCGGCACGCTCACCGTGCCGCTCGACTACGCCCGCCCGCGCAGCGGCACCGTCGACCTGGCCCTGCTGAAGGTGAAGGCGAGCGGCAAGAAGCGCGGCTCGCTCCTGGTGAACTTCGGCGGCCCCGGCGGGCCCGGGGTGGCCGGGCTCGCGGCCGATCTGAAGGGCTTCGGCGACCTCGGCAAGGGCTATGACGTGGTGGGCTTCGACCCGCGCGGGGTCGGTCTCAGCGAGCCCGTGAGCTGCGGCGACGAACCGGAGCCCGAGGGGCTCGACGACCCGGACGACGCGGGGGCCGTCCTGGAGCAGCTGCGGCGGACCGCCGAGCGGTGCGTCAAGGAGTCGGGGCCCGTGCTGCCGCACATCGGCACCGTGAACGTCTCGCGCGACATGGACGTCATGCGCGCGGCCCTCGGCGACAAGAAGCTCAACTACCTGGGGTTCTCGTACGGGACGCGGCTCGGCGCGGTGTACGCGGCGCAGTTCCCGAAGAAGGTCGGCCGGATGGTCCTGGACGGCGTGGACACGCTGACCGAGCCCGTCGACGAGCAGGGGCTCGCGTCCGCCGAGGGACAGCAGACCGCGCTCGACAACTTCCTGCTGTGGTGCACGAAGAACGCCGGGTGCGTGTTCGGCGACGACTCGCGGCGGGCCCGCGAGACCATGGTGAAGGTCATCGAGGACCTCGACGCGATGCCGCTGCGCTCCACGGACGGCGCGGAGTTCACCGGACAGGACGTGGTGAGCGTCCTCGGCTCCGCCCTGTACAGCAGGCAGGCCTGGCCCGCCTTGTCGCAGGCGCTCGGCGCGCTGCTCGCCGACGGCGATCCGCGGGCGCTGATGCGCGTCGGCGGCGCCGGGGGCATGGGGGTCGGGCACGGCTTCGGGCGCGGCTTCGGACATGGCTTCGGGCACGGGCGCCAGGACGTGCCGCAGGACAACGAGACCGCCGCGCTCGCGGCGGTGAACTGCGCCGACGACCCCGACCGGCCCGGCGCGCGGAAGGTGGAGAAGGAGATCGGGCGGCTCCAGCAGGAGTTCGAGGAGGTCTCGCCCGTCTTCGGCGAGCACAATCTGACGCTCGTCCTGATGTGTTTCGGGTGGCCCGCGGGCACCTCGTACATCCGCAAGGAGGTACGGGACGTCGACACGCCGAAGCTGCTGCTCGTCGGGACGCGGGGCGACCCGGCGACGCCGTACCGCTGGACGGAGGAGACCGCGCGGCGCCTCGGCTCGTCGGCGGTCGTGCTCGACAACAAGGGCGACGGGCACACCGGGTACTTCGGCTCCAAGTGCGTGAAGGCGAAGGTCGACGGGTTCCTGCTGTACAAGCAGCTGCCCGCGAACGGGAGTTCGTGCGCGGCGGAGTGGCGGGAGTGACCGCCCGGCGCCGCTAGCGCGTGCTCGGCTCGGCCGCCGTACGGGACGCGGAGTCCAGGCGCAGCATCGCCGCCTCGTCGGCCGAGCCCGGCTCGGCCTGGTAGGTGACCAGGCGCTGGCCGCCGGTGCGGGCGAGCGACATGACCTCGTACGTGAGGGTCATGGGGCCGACCTTGGGGTGGGCGAAGGACTTGACGCCGCCGCCGCGCTCGCAGACCTCGTACCGGTCCCAGAGCCGGGCGAAGTCGGGGGACTTGAGCATCAGCTCGCCGACGAGCGCGGTCAGGCGCGGGGAGTCGGGATCGCGGCCGCCGACCGCGCGCAGATGCGCGATGGACAGGGCGACGGTCTCCTCCCACGGCACGTACAGGGTGCGGCCGACGGGGTGCAGGAAGAGGTAGCGCACGAGGTTGCGCTCCTGCGCGGGCCAGTCCCACAGGCCCGGCATGAGGCGGCGGCACGGCGCGTTCGCGGCGAGCATGTCGCTGTACGGACCCACCACGTACGCGGGCAGCGGGCGCAGCGCCTCCAGCATCCGGTGCACGGACTCGCGGACGGTGAACTCCGCGGTGGGGCGCGGCTCGGTGAGGCGGCCCGAGGCCAGCTCCGCCAGCTCGTGCAGGCGCTCGTGGGCGTCGCCGCGCAGGTGCAGGGCGCGTGCCAGGGCGTCGACGACGGCCGGTGACGGGTTGGACTCGCGGCCGCGCTCCAGGCGCGTGTAGTAGTCGACGCTCACCCCGGCCAGAGTCGCCAGCTCCTCGCGGCGCAGGCCCGGCGTCCGCCGGATGCCCGTGCCGGCCGGGAGCCCGGTGTCCTCGGGGCGTATCTGGGCGCGGCGCGCCCGCAGATAGCGGCCGAGCTCGGTCCCACCGTTGCTCTTCATACGGCCATTGTCCCTGGCCGGGGGGTTCGGCGGCGGGGCGGTGGGGGGCCGTGTCAGGACCAGGAACGCGGCGGTCTGCCGGGGGCGGCGGCGAGAGCGGAGGCTGTCCCTGCCGCGCTGGGGCTCCGCCGGGCCGCAGCGGGGCCTTCGCCGCTCCGCGGCCCGGGGCCTTGCCGCTCCGCGGCCGTGCTCCGCCGCTCCGCGACGGTCTCCCACCCGCCCGCCCTATCTCCGCCGCTCCGCGGCGCCCCCCCGACAGGACCCCCATGCCCCTCACCCTTCAGGCCCCCGCCCCACCCCGCCCCACCCCCCGAGCGGCCACCGCCCTCCTCGCCTCCCTCCTCGGCTTCACCGTCATCACCGTCGACGTCTCCGCCGTCAACATCGCCCTGCCGGACATCCGCTCGTCCCTGCACGGCGGCATGACGGGCCTGCAGTGGGTCGTGGACGCGTACACGCTGATGTTCGCGGCGCTGATGATCTCCGCGGGGGCGCTCGCCGACCGGGCGGGGGCGCGGCGCGCCTACGCCTGGGGCACCGCCCTGTTCACGCTCGCCTCCCTGGCCTGCGCCCTCGCCCCCGGCATCGGCGCGCTCATCGCCGCCAGGGTCGGCCAGGGGGCCGCCGCCGCGGTCGTGATGCCCGCCTCGCTCGCGCTGATCCGGCAGGCGTACGACGATCCGAGGCAGCGGGCCCGCGCGATCGCGCTGTGGACGGTGGGCGGCTCCGCCGCGATGGCGGCGGGCCCGGTGCTCGGCGGCGTCCTGACCCAGACGGTCGGCTGGCGCGCGGTGTTCCTGCTCAACCTGCCGATCGGCGCCCTGATCCTGGCGCTGCTCACCCGGACCGCGCCGTCCCCGCGCCGTCCGGCGCCCCTGGACGTGCCCGGTCAGCTCACCGCCGTGCTCGGCCTCGGCGCGCTCGCGTACGCCGTCATCGAGGGCGGGCACGCGGGTCCGACGAGCCCCTCGGTCCTCGTCGCGGCGGGCCTCGCGGTGGCCGCGGTCTTCGCCTTCCGTGCCGCCGAGCGGCGGCACCCGGCGCCGATGGTGCCGCTGCCCCTGCTGCGCCAACGCGAGGTCGGCGTGTCGCTCGCGGTCGGCTTCGCGGTCAACGCGGGCTTCTACGGAGTGGTGTTCCTGCTCGGCCTGTACCTCCAGCAGCTGCGGGGCATGTCGGCGGTGGCCGCGGGCCTGACGTTCGTACCGCTCGCGGTGCTCATCACCTCGACGAACCTCGTCTCGCCGCGGTTCGCGGAGCGGGCGGGCCGCCGCCCGGTGATCGTGACCGGGCAACTGATCCTGGCCGTGGCCATGTTCGCGCTGCTCCCGCTCGCGGCGGACACCCCGATGTGGCTGGTCCTCGTCCTGCTCGTGCCGACGGGCATCGGCGGCGCGCTGGCGGTGCCCGCGCTGACGGCCCTGCTGATGGACGCGGTCCCCGGCCACCGGGCGGGCACCGCGTCCGGCCTCCTCAACTCGCTGCGCCAGACGGGCGGCGCCCTCTCGGTGGCGCTGTTCGGCGCGCTCATCGGCAGCGGCGGCGGCTACTCGGTGGGCGGCATGCGGCAGGGCCTCGTGGTGGTGGGCCTCGTCCTGCTCGGCACGGCGGCGCTCTCGGTGTGGCGGCTGCCCCGGGGCGTGCCGCGGGGCGGCGGGCGCTGAACTCCGGGGCCGCTCATCGGTAGCCCTGGTCCACGAAGAAGCTGTCGTGCTCGACGAGGAAGCGCCCGAACTCGTCGCCGCCGCGCCGCGCCATCTCCGCCACGTTCTCGAAGTACTCCTCGCGCGGGGCACCCGGCGCGAACAGCATCAGCATCGACGTCGGCGCGTCGGACGCGTTCCGGAACGCGTGCAGCCCGCCGACCGGCACGTAGAGGAAGTCACCGGGCCCGCCGGTGCGCCACCGGTCGCCATCGTAGAGCTCCAGCTCCCCGTCGAGGACGTAGAACGACTCCGAGATCCCCTTGTGGAAGTGCGTGGTGGGCCCGCCCGCCCGCGGCCCCATGTCCACCTTGTAGAGGCCGAACTCGCCCTGTGTGACAACGGTGGTGGCGAGATAGTGGTAGTCCTGCGTGGGCGTGGAGTGGTCGGGCGGCGTGTCGGCCGGGCGGAACACGGCACTGACCTCGCCCTTGTCGGAGAAGTACCGGGGATCCGGGTAGGACATGGTCGGCTCCTTCTGGAGGGGGACGAGGAAATTCTCGCCACGACCACGGAGCGGCGCATCGGACCGGCGACCGAACGGCCCCGGGTCCGCTGGACCTAGTGCCCGGGACCCGGGGCGCCGCGCTCCGGCGCACCCGCGGGGGGTCCGCCGGAGCGCGACGACGTACGTCCGCCGCGGGTCAGCGGCCGGACTGCTGCCACAGCGTGAGCGCGAGCGCCGTACAGGACGTGACGGCGGCGAGCGAGGGCAGCGGCCACCGGGTCCGCTCCAGGGCGTCGAGGCGTTCCTCGTGCTCGCTGAGGGCCTTGTCGGTCTGGTCGGCGCGCTGCAGCAGCAGGGCCAGGTCGCCGCGGGTGGTGGCGAACCCCACGTCGACCGAGCGGTGCAGGCGCTCCAGCTCCAGGGCGATGCCGTCGGTGTCAGAGCCGGCCATGGTCCGCCTCCTCACCGGGCGGCGGGCCCGTGCGGACGCGCAGCCACGCCGGGAGCAGCCGCTCCACGGCCGGGGCGGACATCAGCCGGCTGAGCGCCCCGGCGACCGCCACGGCGACGGCGATGCCGGGCAGGCCGCGCGCCGCGGGGTCGTCCGCGAGCAGCGGCAGGGCGGTGACCAGGCCGAACAGTGTCTGGACCAGGGTGCGCAGGGCGCGTCGGCCGGTGTCGTTCATGGCGGTCTCCCTCATGTCCGGGGCACGCGCAGCCGGTCCCAGCTCGCGCGCCCCGGTACTCCGTCGGCGTCCCCGCCCGCGTATCCGAGCCTGCGCTGCCAGGCCGCGTACGAGAGCACGTCGGCGCCGGTCCACTCGGGCCCCGGCCCGACGGCGTACCGCCCGCAGCCCTCGGCGACGAGGCGGTGGCCGACTGCGGTGATCAGCGGGCTGCGGCGGCCCGGCACGAAGAACGCGGCGCCGGGGAAGGCCGCGTACGCGGGAGCGGGCCGGTCGGGGCCGCCGGGCGGGCGCGTCCCGAGCCGCCGGTCGATCCGCGCCCGCATGGCCGCCATCGAGAACGACGGGTCGATCTTGCGGCGGGTCCACTCCTTGTGCCCGACGACACTGGCGCCGGTCCAGCCGTGGGCCCGGCACAGGGCGGCCGAGAGCCGTTCCACGGCGTCGAGCTGGGCGTCCGGGTAGGGGTCGCGGCCGTTGCCGAGGTTCTCTATCTCGAAGCCGTAGAACCGGGCGTTGCCGTCTACGGCGTCGGGGCCCGGCCGCGCGGGCGGCGGCTGCTCGGCGCGCACGGCCGCGAGCGCCGCGGCCGAGCCGTTCCCCGCGTGGTTGGTGCGCCCGTAGCCGAGCAGATGGACGGTGCCGTCCTTGGCGATCAGGCCGAGGCACAGCGGGCCCGGCAGGCCGGGCAGTCCGTGGCGGCAGGCGGAGAGGCTGTCGGTCCCGGCGGTGTGGTGCAGCATCACGCCGTGCACCGGGCCCCAGGGGCCCTTGTGGTTGCGGTTGTGGGAGCGCCAGTCGGGGTGCTGCCGGGTGGGGGTGCCTTCGCGGTGGAGGGCGTGGAGGAAGGCGGTGGCGGTCAGGGGGGTGGCCATGGGGGGCCTCCTTGGCTCACGGGTGGGGCAAGGCGCGGCGGGCGGGCCGCGGTGGCGGGGCGTCGCGTCACGGGATCGGGTCGATGCGGATGTAGCGGGTGTCGAAGGACGCCTTCGCGTCGGCCTTGTAGGACCGGAACGCTCCCGTCGCCGTGCAGGTCGTGCCGACGTCGAGACCGCTGACCAGGTACTGGGCGGACACGGACGTCCGCGTCCCGGCGGTCACCGCGGCGGCCCGCGAGTCGTCCGCGGCGAGGACGACCTGGGTCCCGGCCCGGACGTTGGCGGACATGAAGGAGGCCGCGGGAGGGGAGCCGAGCGAACGCATGTAGGCGCCCACCGCGATGATCACCTGGCCCGAGGCGGGGACGGTGAAGGAGACGGACAGCGCGCCCGCGCTGGAGTCCGCCAACGACTCCGTGTAGTCCGTGGCCGTGGTGGTGCCCTCGTCGCGGTTGACGCGGAAGACCGGGACCGGAGCGACCGGCACCCACGCCTGGCCGGTGAAGTACATCAACCGGCCCGGGACCCCGATCCAGGCGATCATGCCCGCGACCGGGGCGGACAGCTTGGCGTCCCGGGAGGCGGCGTCCTGGAAGCGCATGACGGTCCGGCCGTCGACCGCCTCGGCCAGGGACTTCAGGTGCGCCGGAAGGTCCGCCGGGTCGGACGGCTGCGGGTAGGGCAGGTTGCTGATGGGCGTGTACTGGATGGTCATGCGGGGATCTCCTCGCCGGGTCCGGGGTCCTGGTCGCCAGGGGTGTGGGTGGCGGGTGGTTCGGGCAGGCCGGGCACGATCTCGCCGCCCTCGGCGGGCGGGCCGGGCAGGCGCTGCGGCAGACCGAGGTAGTCGGCGAGCCCGGCCGCCACCGAGGAGGCGAGCTGCCGCAGTTGCGCGGGGTCGAGGGTCACGGGCACGGGGTCGGGCTGGTGTTCAGACATCGCTGTTCTCCTTCACCGAGCGCCAGGTGGCGCGGGACTCGCGCAGCGCCTGGAGCGAGGGGTGCGTCCGCTTCACGGCGGCGTAGTCGGCGTGGGGCGGGCGAGGCGGGACGGCCGCCGGCGGGTCCGGGGTGAGCCCGGAGTCCTGCGGGACGCCGTTGGGGCGGGTTCCGCGCAGGCTCAGGGTCTGCTGGACGCCGCCGTCGGCGGTGGCCGCCGTGGTGATGCCGACCACCCAGGCCAGCGTGTCGAGGCGGGCGCCGGAGGTGTCCTGGATCCGTACGACGTCGCCGAGCTGGACCCGCGGGTCGTACAGCACCTGCACGTCCGCGAGGACCGGGACCGGCAGCTCTCCGGCCGTCCGCATGGCGGCCGCGAGGTGCCGCGCGGAGTCGAGCTCCTGGACCCAGTCGGTGGCCTCGGCGAAGTACTCCTGACGGCCGTAGAACCGCTCGCTCACCGATCCCGGGACGTACGAGACGCCGTGGCGCTCCACCGGGTCCCGGTCGGCCTTGATCCCGACGATCCGGATGGACGGACCGCCCTCCTTGGTGACGGTGTAGAGCCGGTCCGGGCCGCGGTTGGCCAGGCGCAGCACGACCGCGCCGTCCTCACGCCGCAGGAGCGCGTCGACCATGCCCTTCACCGGGGGCAGGCCCGCG
Source organism: Streptomyces spectabilis (assembly GCF_008704795.1). Classification (NCBI taxonomy): domain Bacteria; kingdom Bacillati; phylum Actinomycetota; class Actinomycetes; order Kitasatosporales; family Streptomycetaceae; genus Streptomyces; species Streptomyces spectabilis. The sequence goes on from NZ_CP023690.1 coordinate 5,559,904, forward strand.
GCGTTCTGCCGGGCCACGCGGAAGCGCGAGCCGGCGATCCCGGAGTCATCGTCGGTGTCCGGCGGGCCGATGTCGAGTTCGCTCTCGTCGAAGGTGTACGACAGCGTGAGCGAGCTGTACGGGGGGATCTCCCGGATCCGGTCGTCCTCGGTCACCGAACTGACGACGGCCTTCACCCCGGACCAGTCCTTGGCGGGCTGCACGCAGTAGTTGCGGCAGGCGTCGATCTCCTCGGTGACGGTGAGCGAGGCGATCTCCCGTACGGAGGTGAGCGTGAGGTCGGGTGCGGTCGGCGCGGTCTGGAAGCGGGTGAAGTTGCGCCAGCGGAACCAGCCGTGCTCGTCGACCTCCGCCGTCGACAGGCTGGCCTTGGCGATCCCGGTGATGGCCTCCCACTGCGAACCGGAGACCTGCGGGATCACCCGCAAGGGCAGGATGGCGTCATCGAGTTCGGCGGCTTTGGTCCACTCGGCGGCCTGGCTGAACCCGGCCTCGTCGGGGGTGGCGGCCAGACCGCTCGTCACCTGGAGCCCCTCCACGCCGACGGAGCTCTCCATCCGTACGAGACGCAGCTCGGACGCGGTCTGTGCCGCGCGGTCGTCGGCGAAGGTGAGGGCGTTGCCGCGCCAGAAGTGGCCCGTCGGCGTGGTGATGCACGGCTGCACGGTCGGGAGCACGGTGCCGCCGGAGGCCACGGTGTCGAAGAACGCGCCGAAGTGCCACACGCCCCGCTGTTCCCGCAGCCAGGCCACGTCCCAGGGCAGGGAGAGCCCGCCCGTCTGCTCTCCCGCGGACACGAGCCGGTACGTACCGGCCTGGAAGTCGACCTCCAGGGCCAGCCTGCCCGTCGTCGTGCCCTTGCGGTTGAGGATCAGATCGATGCGGAACTGGTCGCCCACGCCCAGGGCGTTGTTGACCCAGGCCTCCACGAAGATCCGGTTGCCGGGCACGGTCACCCGCGCCCTCGGGAACCAACTCGCTGTGACGCGCTCCTGGCCCGGCGGCAGGGCCGTGGGCACGAACGCCATCTCGTGCGGGGCGCCGGCGCGCGTCCACGTGTAGTGCCGCGGGTCCGGCAGGTCCTCCGGCATGCCGTACGGCGTCGCGAACCCGCCGTGCAGCGTGGCGTGGACGAGCGTCAGCGGCTTGCCCGGGACGAATTCGGGCCCGCGCGGCGGCGGCGACGTCAGCATGCCCGCCTGGCGCAGGAGTTCGTCCACGCACCAGGTGGCCGTGGCCACGGGCCGGCGACGCAGCACCCCCGTGTACGGGCGCGGCAACTGGGCGGGACCGCGCAGGCGTTCGGCCCCGTCCAGCGCCGTGAGTTCGACGGAGTCGGTGCCCGACACGGCGGACCGGCTGCGGATCGTGCCGCGGAAGGCGGGCAGGGCCGCGCCGCCCACACCGGCCGTGTGCACCACGGACTGGCCGGGCCGCGCGATGTCGCCGGTGGCGCGCGGGGCCCACGGCGAGTACAGGGCGGGCGCCCCCCTGCCGTCCCTCCCCGCGACCTGGAGCTGGAGCTGGGCCGCCGAGCTGCCTGCGAACGAGCGCATCGCGCTGGGCAGATCCGTCGCGTACGCGCGCTCGACCTGCCACGACTGCACCTGGGCGGAGACGTCCTCGCCGCCGAGCCGGGTGCCGTGCGTCAGGGTGCGCTCGCCCGCCGCGAGCGCGTCCTTGGTGGTGTCGTCAGCCGGTTGCACCGGTCACCTCCACGAGGTCGATGCCGAAGCTGCGGTACGGCAGCGGGCGGGCGGGGGCGTCGCTGTACCCGGTGACGGACATCAGCGGCAGTCCGTCGCCCGGTACGCCGTCCGCGGCCCGCTCGCCGCCGTACGTCAGGCACGCACCCGCCAGGGCGAACGTGCCCGCGGTGCCGGGCCTGACGTGCGGGGTCAGGTACGCGGCCTGGTCGGGGACCGTGGCCGTCACGAGCGGTCCGTTCGCCGTCGCCGAGCCGACCGTGGTGCCGTCGGCCCGCTTGAAGTCGATGCCGACGGTGCGGGAGGCCGGAACGGCGAGCGCGGTGGGGGCGTGGAACGACACCGGGAGGCCCGCGGTCACCGGGAAGTTCCCGCCGGGGCCCGGCCAGCGCCAGGCCACCCGGCTCGTGGCGTCGTCGGCGGTGAACGAGAAGACGCCGGTGGCGGCGGAGGTCTCGATGACGGAGCCGTTCGCCGAGACCCGGGACCACTGCTGGAGCCCGGCCGCCCCGGAGGGCCCGCGCCCCGCGGCCTGCGCGGGGCCGAGGACGTTGACCGAGCCGGGGTCCACAAGGACCAGCGGCCCGGCGCCGTCCACGCGCCGCGCGAGCCGGTCGAGGGCCCGCGCGTGGTGCGGACCGAGCAGGTCCCAGCTCAGCTTGACGCGGCGTATCGGCGCCGGATGGCGGGTGAGGGTGATGCGGCCGGTCAGCGACTTGAACTCGCTGACGCCGAGGTCGGCCGAGCGGTCGAAGGACTTCGCTGCCTGGTCGATTTCGTACATGGCCCCGGGCGGGCCGATCCAGAGATTGCCCATGGGAAAGCACCTCGTCCAATGGTCGGAGGCTGATGGGTGGGGGCACGGGCGGGGGGCCCGCGGCGTGTGGGTGGCGCGGCCGTCTAGCGGCGGGCGAGCTGCCGCTGCCCGAGGAACGCGGCGCGGGCGATCGCCTGCGAGTCGACCTGGACGACGACGGGCCGCTCGGCGAGCCGCTCGACGGCGGCGGCGAGGCGGCGCAGTCCGCCGCCTGCGCCCTGCCCGTCGCCGAGCATCCGCTCCAGCCTGCTCAGCGGGATCACCGCCTCGCTCTCGCCGCGCTCCGCGACGAGCGCGAGGGTGCCGCCGGGGCGGGCCCGTACGACGCCGCCCTCGGCGAGGTGCGGCACGGGGATGCGCGGCAGGTCGAACCCGAACCCCTTGCCGCCGAGCCCCGGCACCCAGCCCGGCACCTTGAACTTGATCCGGTTCATCGCGCCGATCAGGACGTTGAGCCCCCTCACCAGCTGTACGACGGGCGACCGGAAGGCGTTGACGACCCCCGTGAACAGCGGCTTGAGGAACCGCGAGGCCGACGCGGACGCTTCCTTGATGCCGCTCCAGGCGGCGGAGATGCCCCGGCGCAGGAGCTTGGCGACCTTGTCCATGTCGACGAACTTCGTGATGAGCGGGGCGAGCAGCGTCATGACGAGCCCGAACGGGTTCGCCGCCATCGCGAGGTTCAGCCCCCGCTGCGCGAGGGAGGCGCCCTTGAGCCCCTTGCCGAGCCGCCCCATGGACTTCCCGCCCCGGTCGGCGTTCCGCCCGGCCTTGCCCACGGACCGCTCCACGGCGTCGGCCTGCCGCTTGACGTCCCGCAGCGCGTCCTTGGCCTTCCCCGCGGAACCCCGGAGCCGGTCGAGCGACGACTTGAGCTTGTCGGAGCCGCCCTTGGCCTTGTCCAGGGCCCCATCGGCGGACCGCAGCCCGGACCGCAACTTACGCGCGGCTTCGTCACTGCGGGCGGTGGCGGTGCGGAGCTTGCCGAGGGCCGTGCGTGCGCGGTCGGCGCTGCCACGGAGCTTTCCCATAGCGGTGTGGGCTTGATCGGATCCGCCGCGCAGCTTCCGTACGGCTTCATCTCCGCGTGTCGCCGCGGAGCGAATGCCGCCCATGGCGGACCCGGCCCGGTCGGCACTCCGCCGGAGGCCGGAGAGGCCCGTTGCGGTCGTTCCGGTGTTCTTCTTGAGCGTGTGTAGCGCTCCTGACGCCTTACCAAGCGCCGATATCAGAGCCATGAGTGTTACATCCTCCGATCGGGGGACGCGAAAAATCCGCGGTGCACCGTTCAGGACAACGCAGAAATAAGACGATTCACCTGTGATTCAAGTCGCTGTACGGCCGTGGACGCTTGGGAGGCACTACGCGAACCGGCACCGTTCGGTGACGGCTGGGAGCCCAACTCGCGCACCGCGGATCGAGTCCTGGAGACGTGCTCACCGACTGCCCGGGCACGGGAATCGGCCCGTGCGGCCAGCTGGAACGCGGCATCGGCTCGCTCGCCGATCCGGCTTATCTTGGTGTCGTGGACGTCAATGCTGAGGTCGATTCCCGTGAGGCGTCGCTCCAGCTTTCGCTCCGTCCGCAAGGGCTCCGAGGTGAACCCGAATTTGCGATCGAGGTAGGCGTCGATCCGGGGCGTAAAGTCCTTCAGCGTGGGCAAGTCCGCCTTGACCAGGGTCCAGCCCGAGGAAATAGCGGATATTCCGCCACTCACCAGCGCGGCGACGAGCGCGGCGCCGATCACTTCCGGTTTGAGCGCTACTTGGGCGTGTTCCAGTGTCTTCGAGGTCTGTTCCGCGTCCTTCTGGACCTCCGCGACGCTCTTCTCAAGTTCGGCCAGGCGCTCACTGGTGTTCGGCTTCTTGTCGAGAGGGGTCGACATGTCGTATATCCCTTGGGTTTAATGGTCGGAGTGCGGCGTCCTGATGTGACGGTCAACTACATGGAGCGAGGCGGCGATATGCCTGTCAGAGCGGTTCCGGAGCGGCCTTCCCCTGTTACCTACGTGATGATGTCCTTATGTACGGCAGTTCCCGCTGCACTATTCGGACTGCTCTACTTCATTTATCGAGAACTCTTCGTCACGGGTGGTTGCGGATCCCGGTACGCCGGTGTCGGCTGTTCCATCGGGCAGGCCTCTCAGGTCGTCCTTGCGATTTTCCTGTTCCCTGCCTCGATGTTGTGTGTGCTCTTCCTCGAAGGCATTGTGTTCCGGCCCTATCGAAAGGGGCACGAGGCATATCGAGTGATCGTTCCATTGCTGGTGGGATCAGGTGCCGTGGAACTGTTCGTGGCCGAGACGCCGCTGTGGGGCGCATTGACCACAGCGCTCGCAGGCCTGTTGCTCCTGGCCTTCAGTCGCCCTGTCGGCGTTCGGGGAATGCTCTGGTCGATCAGCAGGGAGAGATGCGAGGCCTTGGACGTCGACGCCGATGCGGGGCGGTTCTCCCTGGGGCAGAACCTCTTGCTTTTGCTTGCCAACGCGGCGGGCATGGCGATGGGTCTACTGGCCGCCTATCGGCTGATCTCCGCACTTTCCTAGCTGTGCCCTCTCTCAACATGCCCGTCAAAAGCACCGCGCCTATCCGAAGAAGGCGGTCAGCCGTGCGAGGTCGGGACCGGGTGGCGGATCGTCCGGTGCCCCGGCGTGCTCGGGGGAAGCGGAGTCCGGTCGCGGGATGGGGCGAGGGGCTTCCAGCGGCTCCGCCTCCTCGTCTCGGTTGACCGTCGCGAACATCCAGTTCGCTTCCGACAGTTGGTCCACCGCGTGGGCCAGGAGGTAGTCCGTCACCGTCCACTCCGCCGCCTCGCCGTGGAGTTCGCGGTGCAGGGCGCTGTCGCGCGGCAGGTGGCGGATCAGGATCGCCAGGCGGCGGGAGGTGAGGCGGGCGCGGTGCCAGTCCAGGAGGTCGACGCCGTAGTGGCGGAGGAGGTCCGCCTCGAGGGCCTCGGCGTGTTCGTCGACGAGCTCGCCGAGGCTCAGTCTTCCCCCAGGCCGAGCCCCGTCTCCTTGCCGTAGGCGTCGAGGATCGCGGCGATGTCCTGCATGGTCGTCTCGTGCTGGGCGAAGCGCGCGAACTGCCGCTCGCCCAGGAGGAGCGCGAGCAGACCGTCGACGTCGTTGTCGTCGAGGGCGCGGAGCTGGTGCGCCACCGCGCGCGTCAGCTCGGTGGGGAGTTCGAAGGTGTCGCCGTCGAGCTCGAAGGCCCAGCTGCGGCCGAGCGCTTCGAGGCGCTGGGCGCGAGCGGCGTTGACGTTGAAGGCGGGCATGGGGCTCCTGTCTCCGGAAGAGGGGGTGCGGGGCGGGGGCGCCCGGGCGGGGCGGTAGCCGGGGCCGGCCGCCGCCCCGCCCGGTCCAGCGGCCTACGCGTAGGACTTGTCCTTCATGATCCACTTGGCCAGCTCGCCGTTCGGCCCCTCGAGCGCCGTGAAGGTCACGCCGAGCTTCACCGCCCCGGTCCGGGTCAGCCCCAGCTCCTCGGTCTCGGTGACCTGGCCGCGCGGGATGATGAAGCGGTACGTGATGTCCGAGCCGTCCTTGAACTCGATGCCCAGGGCGCGCTCGTCCTTCTGCGGGTTGCTCGGCAGCTGGAACTCGTAGGTGCCGTCGACCACCTTGTCCTGCGGGGGCGTGCCCTCGGAGATCTTGGTCGGCTTGATCTCCGCCGCCGGGATGCCCATGAAGAAGGCGAGCGTCTGCTTGTTCATCTGCAGGAGCTGGAACTTCACCGTGAGGTCCCGGTCGGAGTAGATGAACCGGGCGGGCGACGCCGACTGCCAGGTGTCGACGGGGTCGATCTTCTCCTTCTTGTTGAACTTGATCCCGTCGGTCGTGGTGAAGCCCAGGTCCTGCCAGTGCGGGAGCAGCCAGTCGTCGGTGGTCGTCCGGGGGGCCGGGACCGGGAGCGGCTCTGCGGACCCGACGGGCGGCAGGGTGACCGGGGCGACCAGGACGCGGCCGGTGCCCGCGACGCGGATCTGGCCACCGTTGTTGGCGGAGGGGTTGGGCATGGGAACTCCTTGGTTGCGAAAGGGGTTTCGGGCAGGAAGAAGGCCCCGCCGGAGCAGGCGGGGCCGGGGCCGGGCGGCGCGGACTCAGGCCAGGCGCAGCCGCAGCTGGACCGTCGCGAGGTAGCGGTTGCCGCGCGGGCGGTTGTAGTCCGGCAGCCAGCGCGGCCCGTCGGACTCGGCGACGTCGGTGACGACGGCCGTGCCGTGGGCCGTTCCGGCCAGTTCGAGGACGCAGGCCCGGGCCGCGAGGGCGACGGCGTGCGCCGCCGTCTTGTCCGGGCCGTACGCCTCCAGGTCCAGCAGCGGCTGGTCCAGGTGCTGGTCGTCGACCCAGGCGCCGCCGACGCGGGAGACGAGGACGGCCTTCTGGGTGCCGTCGAAACCGGTGGGCGGACGGTTGTCGACCGTCGTACCGGCCAGCTCGGGGCGGTTCTTCAGGAAGTCGACGATCAGGCGTTCCGCGTCGGGGAAGTCCAGGACGCTCACATGCATGCTCCCTTCGCTGGGCAGCGAAAAGCGGCAGGTCCGCCACCCCGGTCCGGGGCGCAGCTCTGCCGCTGCTCCAAGTGTGAGCGAGAGGGTCCGGGGCCGCAACTCACCTCTCTGAGCTGGGGCGTTGGGGTGTGAGTGCCGGGGGGCTCGGCCCGTCTGCGGCCCGCACGCGCGTCGACCGGGCGCGTACGAGGTCCTCGGACACGGAAAGGGCGGGCCCCGTGAGTGGGACCCGCCCTGACCGTCCTGACCGCCCTGACAGCCCGGCCGTCGCCGTCGCTATCCGGCCGCCGCCGCCCTCGCCATCCCGCCGCCGTCCTTGCCCGGCCGTCGCCGTGCCGTCCGCTCCGCCGCGAACACGTCCTCCAGGCGGTACAGATGCCGCCGCCCCTGGCGCCCCGCCGCCGCGAGGTGGCCGAGCTGCACCCACTTGCGGATGGTCGCGGCGGACACGCTCACCTCGGCCGCGGCAAGCTCTCCCGTGATGAGAGGGCCGTCGCCGCCCCGCTCCGGGCTCATCCGGCGACCGCCTCCGCGCCCTCGAGGACGTGGCGGCACACGGGGTTCACGCACATCACGACCGCCCGCTCCGGGAACGCCCGCAGGGACACCGAGTCGCAGGCGGGGCAGCGGCCCGCGACGCGCAGGAGCTGCTCGGGGTCGCCGAGCGCCCGCGTGCAGCGGTACGTCATGCGCCGTGCCTCGTCGGCGATGTGCGCGGCCAGGTCGGGGTGGTCCGCCACCCGGTCCAGGAGCCCGGCGACGCGCCGCAGGCGTACGGGGACGGACGCGGCCGGCACCCGGCGGAGCCCGAGCCGGTCGCGCACCGCCTCCTCCAGCTCCACCACGCCGTCGGTGATGTCGCGGATCGCGTCCGATACGTACAGGCGGACGGGCGCGGCCGTGCCGCCGACGCGGTTGGCGCCGGGGCGCTCGCGCAGGGGGCGGGACGTGCTCGGGGTCAGCTCGGCGAGCAGGTCGGGGAAGCGCCGCGCGAGGGCGCCCAGCCACACCGCGGGTCCTTCGCTGTCCCGGAGCGCGGCCGCGGTGGGGGCGCTCATGCCGCCACCGCCCGGCCGTTGCGCCATAACCGGCCCCCGCTGACCCCGTCGAACCAGGTGCGCCCGGGGTCGACCACGGCTTCGCACTCCTTACGGATGGGGCACTGATTGCAGGCTCGCAATACCGCGGCGGCTTCGGAGGGGATTCTCGTGAACACGGAGTGTGGGGGGAGATCGGCGCAAGCGGCCGACCTGCGCCAGTCGAGGTGCTCGCCCCCGGCGCCGGATGGAGTGAAGTCCGGGCTGGTCGGGGCGGGTTGCGGCGACATCGTTGAAGCAGGCACGTGTAAGCCCTCCCAAGATGTGGGAACATTCGTTCGAGCGTGACGAACGAGTTCTCAGCGTCGCATGGTGCGTGTGCGCACGCAAGCTGTTGCGGGTCTGACGGGAAGGGTGCGCCGATGGTCGAACTCACTGGTGCGGTGCGTGGGTTGACGGAATCTCCACGAATGCGTGCGAGCGCGCACACACGGCGGTGCGCGCCCGCTCGATACGCTGCCCACCTCGCGACGAGGGGAGAGCGATCACATGCGTCCGAGCTCGGGGGCCACCGCACGCCGGGGCCAAGAGGTCGACGGGGACGCCGAAAGGGACCGTGTCGACGGGCTTGACGAGTTCGTCGGCTGGATCGAGGGCCTGATCCGCCGCAGGGGCTACGACATCGACAGTCCGCGCGGCGGCGGCAAGTCCAAGCTCGCGGACGACGCCGGGGTGCACCGGGCGGGCGTCAGCAGGCTGTTGCAGCGGCAGAGCATGCCGGACCTGGAGACGATGCGGCGCCTTGCCGCGGTGCTCGACGTGCCGCTGCGGGAGATGCTCATCAGGTCGGGGCGGCTCACGGAAGAGGATCTTCCGCTGTCCGGAAACCGGCGGTCGGACGGGGGGCCCGCGGATTACCGGATGAGTCCGGAGGAGGCCGCGCGGAGAATGGAAGTCCCTGTGGAACTACAGGAGTTGTTCGTGAGGGTGGTGAGGCAGTTCCTGCCGGAGGGCGGTGGCGGTGGGTAACGGCCGGATGCCCTCGGGGCGTTGAGGAGGAGCACGAAGATGGTCAACGCGGGGGACGGGCCGGAGGTTCCGTCGTACGGTGCGCGGGAGGCGGGCCAGCGGCTCGTGGTCGAGCTCCTTGCCGAACTCGGCGACAAGGTGCGCGAGGTCGGCGCGGAGCGCGTGCGCGTGGTCACCGACGAGGAGGTCGAGAGGGACCGCGCGGCCTGGTTCCGCGCGGGCTGGCAGGAGCGGGGCCGGGAGCCCGGCACGGGGCACGCGCCGTGCGCGTGCGCCGGACGGGAGGCGCCCGCGGGGACCGGCTCCGGCGCCGACCGCACCCACCCGGAGAGGGCCCCGTTCACCACCGCGTACGGCGAGGAGCCCGCGCGCCCCGACGGCCCGGACGTCCCGCGCGGCTCCGGCTACGGCGAAGACCTCGGTCCCACCCGCGGTTCGGGACACCCGGACACCGAGGGCGCCCCGGTGCGGCGGCTGCGCGTGCGGGAGTTCCCGGAGCCGGGCCGTCCCGGCGCGGCGCGCCCCGCGCCCGGCGACCCGGGACGCCCGGCCCCCGCACGGCACTTTCCGGACGGCAGGGGCTGACTCCCGGGGCGAGGCCACGGGCGCGCCGCCCGGGCGGGGTCCGGGCCCGGGCGGCGCGTGTTCGGGCGGGTGTCAGGGAGGGAAGCGCGGTGCCGGTTGGGGGGGGAGGAGAGTCAGCAGTTGCCGCGTGCGGGTCTGCCCGCGAAGCGGTCGGCCAGCCACTGGGCGGCCAGGGGGGACTGGGTGATGACGCCGCTGACGTGCTCGCCGAGCGCGATCGTGTGCCACTCGACCTGTGCGCCCTTCGCGCACCAGTCCTCGCGGACCTGCTTGCCGACGCCGTAGGGGATCAGCTCGTCGGCGAGCGCGTGGTAGAGGTACACCGGCGCGTCGGGGGCACGGGTGCCGACCTGGGACTCGCGCAGGCGCTGGCGCCAGTCGGGCTGCTCCAGGGGGTTCTTGGTCGTCACGTCGCTGATCTTCTTGAAGGCGCCGAGGACCGAGCCGTCGGCCACGCAGCTGCCCCGCAGCGCGCCGATGAGGGAGCGCCCGGCGGGGTTGAGGTACGACTCCAGGTCCAGCTCGGGGAACGCCGCGTTCTGGCCGATCGCCGCCATGAAGATCAGGCCCGCGCCGTAGGAGCCGTCGTTGAAGGCGGCCACCTTCGGCAGGTCGCCGGGCACGCCGCCGGTCGCCGTGCCCTTCACCTTCAGTTCGGGGGCGTAACTGCCGTGCAGCTCCGCCGCCCAGGACGTGGCCTGGCCGCCCTGCGAGTAGCCCATGATGCCGACCGGGGAGTCCGCGGACAGGCCCGCCTCCGGCAGCCGGATCGCGGCGCGGGCCGCGTCGAGGACGGCGTGGCCCGCCGCGCGGCCGACCGTGTACGTGTGGTCGCCGGGCGTGCCGAGGCCCTCGTAGTCGGTGACGGCGACGGCCCAGCCGCGCAGGGTGAGCTGCTGGATGAGGTTGGCTTCGAGGGTGGTGCCCCGGGGGAAGCCCGCGCTCGGCGCGCACTGGTCGCCGACGCCGACCGTGCCGACGGCGTACGTGATCAGCGGGCGCGGGCCCTTGCGCCCGTCCTGCGGCACGATGACCGTGCCGGAGACGGTGTTCGGCGCGCCCTTCGCCGTCGTCGAGCGGTAGTGGATCTTCCAGGCCTTGGTGTGCGTGGGCTGGCCGGGCAGGGGGTGGAAGGCGCTGGGCTCGGTCTTGACGAGGTCTCCGGGGGCGCTCGCGGTTCCCGGTGCGCCGTCCGAGGCCGTCGCGCCGTCCGGGGCCTTCGCGTCGTCCGCGTGCGCGGGGGCGGAGGCGAGCGTCGCGGCCGCGAGGCCCGCCGCCGCCGTCACCGCCAGCCATCTGAAGGACGTACGTACGTGCATGCGGGTCTCCCAACTGTGCGCGGGGGGCTGGGCCGTTGGTCACCCAGACGCCGACGACCGTAGTGACTCGCGAGTAAGTACGGGGCTGACGGGAACGCTCAGCTTCGTTGACCGCCGGGACCATCGCGGTACGCGTACCGGTAGGCCCCCGGTGTCGTGCCCGTCCAGCGCCGGAACGCCCGGTGGAACGCCGTGTCCTCCGAGAAGCCGAGCCGGGCCGCGAGGTCGGCGATCGGCTCCCGGCCCTCCGCGAGGCCCGCGATCGCCGCGTCCCGCCGGACCGTGTCCTTCAGCTCCTGGTACGACGTGGACTCCAGGGCGAGGCGGCGGCGCAGCGTCGACGGGCTGAGCGCCAGGCGCGCCGCGATCTCGCCGAGCGAGGGCAGGCGCGGCGAGGCGCGAAGCCCGGTGGCGAGGGTCAGGCGCACCTGCTCGGCGACCGTGGTGCCGTAGTCGCGGCGCGAGAGCAGGTCGAAGGGGGCGCGGCGCAGCATCGCCGCGAGCGCGTCCTCGTCGCGCACCAGCGGCGCGTTCAGCCAGTGCGGGGCGAGCCCGGCGCCGGTGCGCTCGGCGCCGAAGCGCACGGGGCAGCCGAAGAGCAGCTCGTACTCGTCCTTGTGCGGGGGCGGCGGATGCCCGAAGTCGGCCCAGCGCAGCGGGATGCGGCGTCCGATCAGCCAGCTGCACAGGCGGTGCCAGATGATGACGAGGCACTCGGCGAGGAAGAAGTCCTGCTCCAGGTCGTTGCGCACGGTGAAGACGGCGGCGTCCCCGGTGCGGCTGAGCACGAGGTCGGGGCCGCCGGGGAAGAGGCCGTAGAAGGTGACCCCGCGCTCCATGGCCGCGCCCAGGTCGCGGCAGCCGAGCGCGGCGTAGCACATCATCGCGAAGGTGCCGGGCCTGCTGGGCGAGGAGCCGAGGCCGAGGAACTCGTCCTGCGTCGACCGGTACAGCTCCCGGAAGAGCCGGGCGAACTGCGGCGCCGTGATCCGGGCACGGTCGTCGCCGAGCAGCAGGGGCGGGATCTGCGCGCTCTGGAGCAGCGGCACGGTGTCGATGCCGTGCCGCTCGGCGCCGCGCAGCACGGCCCGCACGTGGTGCACGGTGATCGTCCGCCTGGCCATGACCATGACGTTAGCCGCCGGGCACCCGCTCAAGAAGGGCGCGCCGGACGGGGTGCGCGGGGTTGGCTGATTCACACGGGGGGCGCGCGGGGTGTGCGGTGGTGAGCGCACGGGTCAGCCGTGGTGACGTTTCGCGTCATGCCGTCCGGTCGGTCCGCGTCCCTAGCGTCGTACGCATGACGGAACGCCTGACGCACCGGCCCCCGACCCTGTCCGTGCTCGCGGAGTGGGCGGCGGACCGCCACGGCGAGCTGCCCGCGCTGCGGTTCAAACGCGCCGGGCAGTGGCGGGAGGTGTCCTACCGGGCCCTGCGCGACGAGGCGCGGCGGGTGGGCCGGGCGCTCGTCGGCAGGGGCGTGGCGCCCGGCGACCGGGTCGCGGTGCTCGCCGAGACCCGCGCCGAGTGGACGTACGCGCACCTCGGCGCGCTCGCGGCGGGCGCGGTCGTCGTGCCCGTCTATCCGACGGCGGGCGCGGACGAGACGGCCTGGGTGCTCGGGGACTCGGGGGCTTCGGTGGTCCTGTGCGAGGACGCGGCGCGCGTCGCCGAGGTGGAGCGCCTCCGCGACAAGCTGCCGGGCCTCCGTCACCTCGTGGCGATGACGGACCCGCGGGCGTACGAGGATGCCGTCGGGGTCGCCGACGAGGTGCTGCTCGACCGGGCGGGCGGCCGGGGGCCCGCGGACCCCGCGACCATCATCTACACCTCCGGCACCACCGGGCCACCCAAGGGCTGTGTGCTCACCCACGGCAACCTCGGGGCCGTGCAGGACGCCTCGCTGCCGCTCATCGAGGGCGGGCCCGGCGACGCGACGTACCTCTATCTGCCGCTCGCGCACCTTCTCGCGCAGCTCATCGAGTTCACGACCCTCGTCCAGGGCGGCACCCTCGTGTACTTCGGCGGGCGGATCGAGGACGTCGTCGCCGAGCTGGCCGAGGCCCGGCCGACGCATCTGCCGTCGGTGCCGCGCCTGTTCGAGAAGGTGTACGCGACGGTGCTCTCGCTCGCCGAGTCCCGGGAGGGCGGGCGCGAGCGCTTCGCGGAGGCGGTGCGCGTGGGCGTCCTCGCGGCGGACGGGGCGCTGCCGCCGGAGCTCCGGGAGGCGCACGAGGCCGCCGACGAGGCGCTGTTCGCTCCGGTCAGGCAGGCGCTCGGGGGCCGGCTGCGGTGGGCCCTCAGCGGTGGCGCGCCGATCGCCCCGCACGTCCTGGACTTCCTGCGGGCCTGCGGCATCCGGGCCTTCGAGGGGTACGGGATGACGGAGTCGGGCGGCGTCATCAGCCTGAACCACCCCGGCGCCGTCAGGTACGGCACGGTGGGGCGGCCCGTCGCGGGCTGCGAGGTGCGGATCGCGGACGACGGCGAGGTCCTCGCGCGCGGGGCCAACGTGTTCCCCGGCTACCACGGCGACCCGGCCGCGACCCGCGCGGCGCTCGACGCCGACGGCTGGCTGCACACCGGCGACCTGGGCGCGCTGGACGAGGACGGCTATCTGACCATCACCGGGCGCAAGAAGGACCTCATCATCACCTCGGGCGGCAAGAACCTGACGCCGTCCCTCACCGAACTCGCCGTCCAGGCCTCGCGGTTCGTCTCGCGCGCGGTCATGGTCGGCGACCGGCGGCCCTACCCCGTCGCGCTGATCACGCTCGACGCGGAGGAGGTCACGGGGTGGGCGGGGCGCGCGGGCGTCGCCCTCACCGAGCCGCTCTCGGCCGATCCGGCGGTCCGCGCCCTGGTCCAGGAGGCCGTCGACGAGGCGAACGCGAGCGCGTCGCGCCCGGCGCGGATCCGTGACTTCGCCGTCCTGGACGAGGACTTCACGGTCGAATCGGGGCTCCTGACGCCGAGCCTGAAGGTGCGGCGGCAGGCGGTGGCCGAGCGCTACGGGCCGGTGGTGGAGGCGCTGTACGGCGGGCTACGGCAGACCGGCGAGGCGTAGCAGCGCCGTGGCGCCCGCCGCGCCCAGGACCACCAGCACGAACGGCGCGCGGCGCCAGGCGAGCGCCGCCCCCACGAGCACTCCCGCCGGGCGCGACCACCCCGCGAAGTCGTGGCCCTCGGTGAAGGCGCCGGTCGCGAGGAGCGCCACGAGGATCACGGTGGCGCCGACGGCCAGCAACTCCTGCGTGCGCGCGGGCAGTTCCACCCGTCCCTGGAGTAGCGGCCCGGCGAGCCGGAAGACATAGGTCCCGGCGGCCAGGGCCAGGACGCAGACGAGCGGGGCGTTCATGCCGCACCTCCGGCGGGACGGCGGCCCGTCGCGAGCAGGCCGAGGAGCGCGAGCAGCACCGGCAGACCCGCGGGGAGGACCGGGGCCGCCGCCACCGCGAGCACCGCGCCGACGGCCGCCGCCCGGCGCGCGCCGCCGTCGGCGTCCCGCAGGACGGGCAGGACGAGGGCCACGAGCACGGCGGGGAACGCGGCGTCGAGCCCGAACCGCGCGGTGTCGCCGAGCGCGGAGCCGGCCAGGGCGCCCGCGAGCACGCTGACGTTCCAGGCGACGAACAGGCCGATGCCGGATATCCAGAACGCGGCCTTGCGCCGCCGCGGGTCGGGCTGGGCCAGGACGAACGCCGCCGTCTCGTCGGTGACGAGGTGCGCGCCCACGAGCCGCGCGGCCCAGGACCGGCCCAGGCTGTCCGCCACGGCCAGGCTGAAGGCGGCGGTGCGGGTGTTGAGGAGGAGCCCGGTCGCGGCGGCCGCGGCCGCGCCGCCGCCCGACGTGAGCACGGCGACCGCGCTGAACTGGGCGGAGCCCGCGTACACGAGCAGCGACATAGTGACGGGCAGCCACACCGGCAGGCCGCCCGCCACGGCGATCGCGCCGAAGGACACGCCGACGACGAGGTCGGCGAGCAGCACGAGGGCGATGTCGCGGAGCACGTCGGGGGGAAGGTCGGAGAAGCGGACGAGCCCGGGTGTTCGCTCTATCGGGCCGCCCGTTCGCTGTGTCGAACGCATGCGACGTAGGATGGTTCAGAGAGATCAAGTTCGTCAAGGCGAACGAATGGACTGATATGCCGAACGGTCGGGAGTCGTAACGGTGGGGACGGACCGCAACACGGAAGGCGTCGAGGGCGGCGCGGACGCCTCTCGCGGCGCGGATACCCCTCGCGGCGCGGACGCCACTCGCGCCCCCCGCGCCCCGCGGGAATGGGTCGCCGAGGCGCTGCGCCGGGAGCGGGCGCGCGCCGGGCTCTCGCTCTCGGAGCTGGCCAAGCGTGCCGGAATCGCCAAGTCCACGCTGTCCCAGCTGGAGGCGGCGACCGGCAATCCGGGCATCGAGACGGTCTGGGCGCTCGCCGTGGCGCTCGGGGTGCCGTTCAGCGCGCTCATGGAGTCGCCCGCCCCCGCCGTCACCGTGATCCGCGCGGGCGAGGGGCCGACCATGCACGCGGAGCGCTCCTCGTACGCGGGCACGCTGCTCTCCAGGGGCCCGTCCGGACTCCGGCGTGACATCTACCACGGCGCCATGGAGCCCGGCCCGGCGCGCGAGTCCGACCCGCACAACCCCGGCACCGTGGAGCATCTGATCGTCTCCACCGGCCACCTCCTCGCGGGGCCGCGCGACGAGCCGGTGGAGCTGTTCCCCGGGGACTACATGTCGTACCGGGGCGATGTGCCGCACGCGTACGAGGCGCTGGTGCCGGGGACGACGTTCGTCCTGGTGATGCAGCACGTGTAGGCCGGGCCCGGGGCCCGGCGGGGTCCTATGCCTTCCGCGGCCGGGGGGCCAGCAGCTGCTCCCGCAGCGCCGTCAGCTGATGCGAGGTGTCCACGGCCCGCGCCTCGTCGAGCGTGGTCAGGGCGAGGAGCAGCACGTCCGCCACGACCAGGGCGGTCAGCGCCTCGGTGGTGATCCCCGTGGGCGTGTGCGGCGCGGTGAGCACCGCGTCCACGCGCCCCCCGTACCGCTCGGCCAGCTCGTCCGTCACCAGCAGGACCCGCGCCCCCACCGCCCGCGCCCGCTCGATGAACACGGAGAGCTCCGCCAGATCCCGCCCCGGCTGGAAGATCACCACGGCGTCGCCCTGGCGCAGCGCGAGCAGGTGGTCGGCGAGCGCGAACCCGGTCGCGCCCACGTACCGCGCGCGCCGTCCCACGCGGCCCAGGGTGAGGGCCAGATGGCGCGCGGCCAGCTCGGACGCGGCGACTCCGTACGCGTGGATCTCGCCCGCGTCGGCGAGGACGCCGACGGCCGTGCGCAGCGCGTCGTCGGGGGTGAGGCGGCGGGCGTGCTCGATGCGCTCCTGCGCCTCGTCGAAGACCTCGTCCCAGATGCCGCCGAGGTCCCGGCCGACGTGCGCGATGCGCTTGGCGAGCCGCACCTCGGGCGCGACCGCCGCCGTGAAGTCCGTGGCGAGGTCGCGCTTGAGCGCGGGCAGGCCCGCGTACCCGAGGCGCTGCAGGGCGCGCACGACCGTGGCGTTGCTGGTCCCGCTGGCCGTGCCCAGCTCCTGCGCGGAGGCGAAGAGCAGGGACTCGGCGGGCGCGCTCGCCAGGTACTGGGCGACGGCGCGCTCGGACGCGGACAGGGTCTCCCACTGGCCGCGCACGGCGGTGCGCAGCCGCGCGACGCCGCCCGCGCCGCTCTCGTCGTCCGCCCCGCCGGGTCCGCCGGGTCCGCCGGGCCCGGCGGGTCCGTCCACCGCTCCGCCCTCCGGCGGCTCTGAAATCTTCATTACAGGTCTTGACTCCCGTGTGATGGACGTTACATGCTGGATGGCACGTTCCAGGCATCGAGCATTTCGTAATCGACGTTACAGGAGAAGAATGGCGCCGCGCACCACCTCCGACCGGTCCTCCCGGGTCCTTCCCGTGGTCGAGATCTCCGGCACGCCGACCGAGCGCGGCCGTCAGTACGGCGAGGCCGTCCGCCCCCAACTGCACGCGGCCCTCGGGTACTACGCGGCCGCGTTCGGCCAGTCGGCGGGTCTGACCTGGGAGCAGGTGACCGCCCGTGCCGCCCGCTGGCTCAAGCCCGTCCGGGAGTACGCGCCGCACCTGGAGGAGGAGATGGCCGGCATCGCGGACGGCGCGGGGGTGGACCTGCTCGACGTCCTCGCGTTGAACGCGCGCGGTGAGGTGATCTACGACAGATCCTTCAAGCGGATGGCGGTGCCCGAGGGGGCGCAGGCCCCGGACGCCGAGGCCACCGCCGAAGCCGCCGACGGCTGCACCTCCTTCGCGGCCTACGGCCCGGCCAGCGGCGACGGCCATGTGTACGCGGGACAGAACTGGGACTGGCGCGCCGGAGTGGCCGACACCGTCGTGATGCTGCGCGTCGTGCAGCCCCCGAAGCCCACCCTGATCATGCAGGTCGAGGCGGGCCAGATAGGCCGCCAGGGGGCCAATTCGGCGGGCATCGCCCTCAATGCGAACGGCCTCGGCGGGCGCTTCAGCGACGCGGTGGGCCTGCCGCAGACCGTGGTGCGCCGCAGCGTGCTCGACCAGCACGCCGTCACCGACGCCGTGGACGTCCTCTGCCGCACCCGCGCCCACATCGCGTCGAACGCGCTGCTCACCTGCCGCGAAGGCTTCGCCATCGACCTGGAGACGACCCCCGCGGGGCACGGCTGGATGTACCCGAAGGACGGCCTGCTCGTGCACGGCAACCACTACCAGGCGGGGGTGCCCGCGGCCCTGGCCCCCGGCTACCGCCCGCTGTCCCCGGACTCCCTGGTGCGCGTCCCGCGCGCGGAGGAGGGCCTGGCCGCCCTGCGCGGCGCCACGGGACCCGACGAGTCGCTCAAGATCATCAAGCAGGCGATGTCCGACCACCTGGGCCACCCCGAGTCCCTGTGCACCCACCCGGACCCGCGCCGCACCGAGCTCAGGCAGTGGGCCACGCTCGTCTCCTCCTGCGTGGACCTGACCACCGGCGACTACCGCGTCACGGCGGGCACCCCCTGCGACCGCGACTACCAGCACCTTCCCTGGAACCTGTACGACGGCCCGTTCGGAGACACCACCGGAGACGCCACCGGAGCCACCAGATGACGCACCCATCGAGGCGACCGACGGGCACGGGCACGGGCAGGGCCGCGCCGCGGCAGGGAGCGCGCGCCGCCGCCGGGCTCGTCGCGGCGTCCCTGCTCGCGGCGGGCTGCGCGGGAGCCGACACCAACACCCTGGGCGGCGCCCCCGCCGACGCCGCGAAGCTGGCCCTGCGCGCCACCACCCCGCCCGCGCAGGGCCCCCTGGACCGGGCCGACTGGCTTCTCGAGGACGAGCCCGACTCGCTCGACCTCGACCGCCAGGGCGGCAGCGCCGGCCGCGTCGTCCTCACCAACATCTGCGAGCGGCTGTATCAGCTCCAGCCCGACATGAGCGTCAAGCCGTTCCTCGCCGAGAAGGCCCGCACGCCGGACGACCGCACGCTCGTCCTGACCGTCCGCGACGGCGTCACCTTCCACGACGGCTCGAAGCTCACCGCCGCCGACGTGCTGTGGAGCCTCAAGCGGCACGCCGCGAAGGACATGGAGCAGTCGGACGAGTTCGGCAACGTGTCCTCGATGCGCAGGACCGGCCCCCGCGAGCTGACGATCCGCTTCAAGGAGCCCGACGCCCTGTTCACCAAGGCCCTCGCCGGGGACGCGGGCATCGTGTGGAACCCCCGCCGCGTCGCCGACGCGGGCAAGGAGTTCGGCACCCCCGGCCAGGCCGACGCCTGCTCGGGTCCGTACCGCCTCAAGGAGTGGAAGTCCGGCGACTCCCTCACCATCGAGGCGTACGCGGACTACTGGGGCCCCAAGCCGCTGACCCGCCGCGTCGTCTTCCGCTGGGCCTCCGACAGCGCGCTGGTCAACGCCCTGCGCACGGGCGCGGCCGACGGCACGTACGCCGAGTCGCCGAACACGGCCGCCGCGCTGCGCCGCACGAAGGACCTCCGGCAGTACTACGGCCCCTCCACCGCGTCCCTCGTCCTCATCCCCACCGCGCGCGGCGGCCTCAAGGACCCCGCGATCCGCCGCGCCCTGTCCCTCTCCCTGGACCGCAAGGGCATCGCCGACTCCGGCTACGGCGGCCTCGTGCAGCCCTGGGCCGCCCCCGTCGGCGCCGGAGCCTGGGGCTATGAGCGGCCCCGGTTCGCCGCCGCCCAGAAGAAGCTGAGCGCCACCGCCCCCGAGACCCCGACCGCCGACGACCTCGCCGAGGCCAAGAAGCTGGTCAAGGAGGCAGGGGCCCCCGGCGACCCCGTCGTCATCGGCACCGACAGCAGCCAGGGCCGCACCGTCGTGGCCAACGCCACCCGTGCCGCGCTCCAGCGGATCGGGGTGCCGGCACAGATCAAGACCGTGCCGCCCGCGCAGTTCGAGGAGTTCTACAGCGACCCCCAGGCCCGCGCCGACATCGACGTCCTCGTCGCCGACTGGTACATCTCCAAGGCCGACCCCATGGGCTTCTACGACAACGGCCTGTCCGACTCCTCCAACAACTGGGTCGGCTTCAAGGACGCGGCGTACGACCGCCTCGTGCACAAGGCCCTGGCCACGCTCGACGACGCCGAGCGGGCCCGGCTCACCACCGAGGCGCAGCGGCGGTTCGTGGACGCCGCCGTGTGGATCCCCGTCGCCCAGGTGCCCACCGCGCTCGTCCTCAGCGACCGCCTCACCGGACCACCCGCCTCCCAGTCGTACCTCTACTACCCGTGGGCCGCCCGGCTGGGCGCGCGGAAAGGCTAGGCCGCCATGGGAAAGGGCATCGTCGTCCGTCTCGTACGGCGCCTCACGGGCGTGCTCGCCACGCTGCTCGCCGCGTCGTTCGTCATCTTCGCCGCCGTGTACGCGGCGCCCGGCGACCCCGCCGTCTTCCTCGCGGGCGGCCGCGACAAGCTGACCCCCGAGCGCCTGGCCCAGGTGCGCGCCGAGTACCACCTGGACGAGCCGCTGGCCGCCCAGTACGGCCGTTGGCTGTGGGACTGCCTGCACCTCGACCTCGGCCGGTCCTTCAAGTACAGCGACCAGGTGTCCGACCTGGTGGCGGCCCGCTTCCCGACGACGCTCCAACTCGTCCTGTACGCCACCGTCCTGTTCGTGGTCCTCGGCGTGGGCGCCGGTGTCCTCGCCGCCGTGAAGCGGTCCACCTGGGTGGACTCGGCGGTGGTCGGGATCACGACGCTCGCCGCCTCGGTGCCGTCGTTCGTCGCGGCGATCGCCCTGGTGTCGTTCTTCGGGGTGCGACTCGGCTGGTTCCCTGTGACCGGCAGCGGCTCCGGCTTCCTCGGCACCGTGCACCATCTCACGCTGCCCGCCCTGTCGTTGGCGCTCGGCGCGCTCGCCCTGGTCAGCCGCGTGACCCGGCAGGCGATGGCGGACGCGGCGGCCTCCGACCACGTGGCGGCGGCCCGCGCGTCCGGCGTGCCCGAGCGCGAGATAGTCCGCCGCCACGTGCTGCGCAACGCGCTGGGGCCCATCGTCACCATGTGCGGCCTGGTCATGGCGGGCATGCTCGCCGGCACCGTCGTCGTCGAGACCGCCTTCGGCCTCAGCGGCATCGGCTCCCTGCTCGTCGGCGCCATCAACACCCATGACTTCCCCGTGGCCCAGGCCGTCCTGCTCCTGATGGTCACCGGCTACATCGTCGTCACCACGGCCGTGGACGCCGTCCACCCGCTGCTCGACCCGCGCGTGAAGGAGGTGCGCTCATGACCCTGACCCTGAGCGGTACGAGCGCCGTGAAGGCGGCCGGGGCCCGGCGCCCCATCGGAGTCCTGGTCGCGGGCGCCCTCCTCGGCCTCGTCGTCCTCGCGGCCGCCCTCGCGCCCCTCCTCGCGCCCTACGCGCCGGACGCCATCGACCTGTCCTCCTCCTTGGTGGGCACCGGCCGCGAACACCTGCTGGGCACCGACTCCTCCGGCCAGGACCTGCTCTCCCGCGCCCTGTACGGCGCGCGGACGAGCCTCGTCGCACCGCTGCTGCTGCTCGCCGTCGCCGGGGTGCTCGGCGTCACGCTCGGCGTGCTCGCGGCCTGGTGCGGCGGCTGGGTGGACACGCTCGTCTCCCGCCTCACGGACGTGATGTACGCCTTCCCCGGCCTGCTCTTCACCGTCCTGATCATCGCCGTCTTCGGTACCGGCACGACGACGTCCGTCCTGGCCCTCGGCCTTGCCTTCACGCCCACCATCGCCAAGTACACCCGTTCCCTGGCCCTGGCCGAGGCCCGCAAGCCGTACGTCGACGCGTACCGCGTGCAGGGCATGGGCGGCGCCCGGATCTGCGCCCGCTATCTGATACCGAACCTGGGCCGGTCCGTCCTCGGCTATCTCGTGGTCCTCTTCGGCGAGGCCCTGATGTCCCTGGCGACGCTCTCCTACCTGGGCTTCGGCGCCCAGCCACCATCCTCCGACTGGGGCCTGATGGTGCAGGAGGGGCAGGCGGCGATCGTCCAGGGCGCGATGCTCCCCGCCCTGGTGCCCGGCACCGCGATCGCCCTGGTCGTCGTCTGTTTCAACGTCGTCGGCGTCTGGGCCGCCGACCGCCTGGGGAGGCAGTGATGCTGCTCGACATCGACGACGTGAGCGTGACCGTGCCGGGCGCCGCCCGCCCGCTCCTCGACTCCGTGTCCCTGCGGGTCGCCGAGGGCGAGGTGGTGGCCCTGGTCGGCGAGTCGGGCTCGGGCAAGTCGACGACCGCGCGGACGGCGCTCGGTCTGCTGCCGGACGGGGCGGCGGTCTCCGGTTCCGTGCGCTTCGACGGCACCGAGGTCCTCACCCTGACCGGCGAGCGGCTGCGCGCCCACCGCGCCGGGTCGGTCGCCCTGGTCCACCAGGACCCGCGCGCGGCCCTCAACCCGGTGCGCCGCGTCGGCGACTTCCTCACCGAACGGGGCGCGAGCCGCGCCGAGGCCGTCGAGCTCCTCGCCTCCGTCGGGCTGCCCGACCCCGCGCGCCGCGCGCGCCAGCGCCCGCACGAGCTGTCCGGCGGCATGCTCCAGCGCGTCGTCATCGCGGGCGCCCTCGCCGCCCGGCCCCGGCTGCTCCTGGCCGACGAGGCCACCAGCGCCCTGGACGTCACCACCCAGGCCGACATCCTGGCCCTGCTGCGCACCCTGCGCGCCGAGCACGGACTCGGCCTGCTGTTCATCACCCACGACCTGCATCTGGCGGCGGCGTACAGCGACCGCGTGTACGTGATGTACGCGGGCCGGGTGGTGGAGGAGCGCACCGCGAAGGCCCTGTTCACGACCCCCGCCCACCCCTACACCCGCGGCCTGCTGTCCTGCTCCCCGACCCTGGACGCCCTGGAGGCCCCGCTGCGCCCGATCCCGGGCCGTCCGCCGTCCCTCGCGGACGTGTTCGAGGGCTGCGCGTTCGTGGAGCGGTGCGGGGAGGCGCTGCCGGAGTGCGGGACGTGGGCCCCCGCGCCGCTGCCCCTGCCGGACGGCGGCGCGTCCGCCTGCCTGGCCGCGAGCGGCACTGTCGAGACCGAGGTGAAGCCGTGACGACGACCGCCCTGCTCCGGGCCACCGGACTGAGCAAGACCTACCCCCTGCCCGGGGGCGGCAGCCACCGGGCGGCGGACGACGTGGGCTTCACGGTCCCCGAGGGCGGCTCCCTCGGCATCGTCGGCGAATCGGGCTCGGGCAAGACGACCGTGGCCCGGATGCTCGTGGGCCTCGTCCCGCCGGACCGGGGGGAGATCACCGTGGCGGGCCGCCCGCGCGAGCCCCGCACGCCCCGCACCTCCCGGGCCCGCCTGGCCAGGGCCAGGGAGATCCAGATGGTCTTCCAGGACCCGTACGTCTCCCTCGACCCGAGGCTGACCGCCACGCAGTGCCTCCGTACGGTGCTGCGCCTGCACGGCAAGGACGAGAAGGACGGCGCGGCGGCCCGCGACCTCCTCGACCGCGTCGGTCTCGGCGCGCGCGAGGCGGACGCGCGCCCCCGGGACCTCTCCGGCGGTCAGCGCCAGCGCCTCGCGATCGCGCGGGCCCTGGCGGTGGGCCCCCGGGTCCTGGTCCTGGACGAGGCCGTCGCCGCGCTCGACGTGTCGATCCAGGCGCAGATACTCCAGCTCCTGCGGGAGATCCGGGAGGAGACGGGGGTGGCCCTGGTCTTCGTCAGCCATGACCTGGCGGTGGTGCGGCACGTCACGGACGAGGTCCTGGTGATGCGCCAGGGGGTGGTGGTGGAGCGGGGGCCGACGCCGCTGGTCCTCGCGGCCCCGGAGCATCCCTACACCCGGCTGCTCCTGGCCAGCGTCCCCTCGCAGGGCTGGGACCCCGAGGCCACGGCCTGCGCCCGCGCGACCCTGTAGCCCTCGCCACCGAAACGGCGCTCCGCGCCTCGTCCTCAAACGCCGGACGGGCTGGATGGTTCCCGGTGCGGACCGGATCTTGTCTGCGGCCTGCAGACGAGACGCGGCGCGCGCCGGAGACTTTTAGCCCGTCCGGCGTTTGAGGACGAGGCCGCAGGCCGATCGAGCCGCGCCGCGAGAGGCCCACCCCACCAGAGGGAAGCTCACCGGTTCAAGGCGCCCACGCCAGGAAAAGGCAGGGGCCCCGGTGCCTCGCCGAAGCGAGGGCGCGGGGCCCCTTGGGTACTGCTTCCGTCCGGATCAAGCCGCCCTTATGGGCGACAAGCCACCCCTTAGGCGGGGGTGACGTTCTCCGCCTGCGGGCCCTTCGGGCCCTGCGTGACGTCGAAGGTCACGGCCTGGTTCTCCTCGAGGGAGCGGAAGCCGCTGGCGTTGATCGCAGAGTAGTGAACGAAGACGTCGGGGCCGCCGCCTTCCTGGGCGATGAAACCAAAGCCCTTTTCGGCGTTGAACCACTTCACGGTTCCGGTAGCCATAAGCCCTCCTTGGGCCAAAGGGTTGCCCTGCTCCAGAACCTGCGATTGTTGAAACAACTGCAAAAGTCTGAAAACGACGAGAGCCTGCGGGTTACATGCTCCGCAGGCTCTGTACTGCAAGGGAAACCAAACTGCAACTTGCGGCGAGCTTAGCACGCAGGCACCCGGAAGCAATAGGGGTCAAGATCACGTCACTCAGAGGTTTGACAGCCCCTCGCGCCGGGTTGACGCGGGCCCTGTCGGCAGTCCCACGCGGGCCCCGGCGCTCGGGTCGCCGCGCACGAGGGCTAGCCTCACGGATGTGGACAATTCTCCCGCTGACATCCCGAGCGGGGCGGAAGCCGACCGGCTTCCCAGCTCCCGCCGCACCGCACGGCCGCGCGTCGGCCACATCCAGTTCCTGAACTGCATGCCCCTGTACTGGGGCCTCGCGCGGACCGGCACCCTCCTCGACTTCGAGCTCACCAAGGACACCCCGGAGAAGCTCAGCGAGCAGCTCGTGCGCGGCGACCTCGACGTCGCGCCGGTCACCCTGGTCGAGTTCCTGCGCAACGCGGACGACCTGGTGGCCTTCCCCGACCTGGCCGTGGGCTGCGACGGCCCGGTCATGTCGTGCGTGATCGTCTCGCAGGTGCCGCTCGACCGCCTGGACGGGGCGCGGGTGGCGCTCGGCTCCACCTCGCGCACCTCCGTGCGCTTGGCGCAGCTGCTGCTCGCCGAGCGCCACGGCGTGCGCCCCGACTACTACACCTGCCCGCCCGACCTCGGTCTGATGATGCAGGAGGCCGACGCGGCCGTCCTGATCGGGGACGCGGCGCTGCGCGCGAACCTGATCGACGCCCCCAAGCTCGGCCTGGAGGTGCACGACCTCGGGCAGATGTGGAAGGACTGGACGGGGCTGCCGTTCGTCTTCGCGGTGTGGGCGGCGCGCCGCGACTACCTGGCGCGCGAGCCCGAGGTGGTCCGCGAGGTGCACAAGGCGTTCCTGGCCTCCCGGGACCTGTCCCTCGAAGAGGTCACGAAGGTCGCGGAGCAGGCCTCGCGCTGGGAGTCGTTCGACGCGGGCGTCCTGGAGCGGTACTTCACGACGCTCGACTTCCGCTTCGGCGGCCCGCAGCTGGCGGGCGTCACGGAGTTCGCGCGCCGGGTGGGGCCGACGACGGGCTTCCCCGAGGACGTGCGGGTGGAGCTGCTGCGACCGTAGGCCGCAGCAGCCGTGCCGGGTCCGGGCCTCAGCCGTTGGGGACCGGGCCCTTCATCTTCTTGCTGATCCACTGGATCGGCCCGTCGTCCATGGCGGGGACGTACGAGCGGGCGCTGTGGCTGCCGCCCTGGATGACGTTGAGCCGGGTCTTGACCGGTCCCTTGCCGTACTTCTTCATGAAGGCCCGCAGGTTCGGCTGCCCGGACTCCGCCGTGCCCACCTGGAAGGCGATGTCGACCTCGGGGCCACCGCGTCGGATGAGGCGCTCGGCGAGGCGCCCCGGGTCGTTGGCGAGCCGCTGCGGCTCGTGTCCGCGCCAGAGCGGGGAGTCGGGCACGGTGTCCGGCCCCGAGGCGATGACGGCCTTGAACCTCTCGGGGTGCTTCAGGACGGACTTCAGGCCCACGAAACCACCCGACGACGAACCCATGAAGCCCCATCCGTCACGGGACGTGAAGGTGCGGAAATTCGCCTTGACGAAATCCGGGACGTCGTCGGTCATCCAGGTGCCCATTTTCGGCTGCCCCGGTATGTCGCTGCCGTCGTAATAGAACTTGTCGTCGGGATTGAGCACCGGCATCACCACGATGAACGGCAGGCTCTTTCCCTCCTTCGACCACTTGGCGATGGAGCTCTCCAGCTTCAGGTCGGTGCCCATCCAATAGTTATTGGGGTAGCCGGGTCCGCCGGGCAGCGCGATGAGTACGGGAAAGCCACTGCGGGAGTACTTCGGGTCGAAGTACTGTTTCGGCGCCCAGACCCAGACCTTTCCGGTGAATCCCGACTTCTTTCCGCGCAGTGTCGTGACGCCGATCTTGGTGCCGTCGTCAAGGGTGCTCTCGGTGGTGAAGGAGGCGCGGGGACCGGTGGGGAACCGGGTCCCCGAGGCCTTGCTCCCGTGGCCCGCGGAGGGGGCCGGGGCGGCGGAGCTCGGGCCGTCGAAGCTCATGGGCTCGTCCTCCTTGTCGGACGAGCAGCCGGTGAGGAGGGCCGCGACGAAGACGAGCGCGGCGGCGGCCAGGGGGACGGGGGTGCGGCGGACGTTCATGTGACCTCGACGGACCTGGGGACAAGGGCGGCAATACGGTCAATTCCTTCTGGGTAGAGGGAGAAACCGGGGCGCGGGTTCCCGGGGCCGTAGGCTGATCCGTGGCAGTCGTACGCGTACGGCGCACCAGGGGGAGACCTTCGCGATGCACCCGCTAGAACCGGACGAGCCCGCGGCCATCGGGCCCTACCGACTCCTCGGCCGGCTCGGCTCCGGCGGCATGGGCCGCGTGTACGTGGGCCGCAGCGCGGGCGGCCGCACGGTAGCCGTGAAGGTCGTGCACCCGCACTTCGCCCTCGACGAGGAGTTCCGCGCCCGCTTCCGCCGCGAGGTCGACGCGGCCCGGCGGGTCGGCGGCGAGTGGACGGCCCCGGTCCTGGACGCCGACCCCGAGGCCGCCCAGCCCTGGGTGGCGACCGGATACGCGGCGGGCCCCTCCCTCACGGAGGCCGTGCGGGACGCGGGTCCGCTGCCCGAGCACTCGGTGCGCGTCCTCGGCGCGGGCCTCGCGGAGGCGCTCGCGCACGTCCACGGCCTCGGCCTGGTCCACCGCGACGTGAAGCCCTCCAACGTCCTGCTGACCCTGGACGGACCGCGCCTGATCGACTTCGGCATCGCCCGCGCGACGGACGGCACGGCCTCGCTCACGTCCACCGGCGTCTCCATCGGCTCGCCCGGCTACATGGCGCCCGAGCAGATCCTCGGCAAGGGCGTCACGGGCGCGGCGGACGTCTTCTCCCTCGGCGCGTCACTCGTGTACGCGGCGACGGGGGCGCCTCCCTTCGCCGGTGACACGTCGGCCGCGCTGCTCTACAAGGTCGTCCACGAGGAGCCGGACCTCGGCGCGCTCGACGGCGAGTTGCGGGACCTGGCCGCGGCGTGCCTCGCGAAGGACGCGGCGGCGCGGCCCGCCCCGGCCCGGGTCGCCCACCGCCTCGCCCCCGCGGGGGCCGCCCCGCTGGTGGCCGCGGGCTGGCTGCCGGGGCCGCTGGTGGAGCGGGTGAGCCGCGGTGCGGTGCGGCTGCTCGACCTGGAGGCGCGGGAGGACGGCGCGGGCAGCGCGGTCGCGGCGTCGGGGCCGGTGCCGTTCGCGGGGCCCGCGGTGGGGGTGTTCGGGCCGCCGGACGCGTCGTACGGGGCGGGGGCGGCGGCGATGCCCGAGCAGAACGGTCCCGTCGACGCGCGGCTGTCCCCGGCGTCGTCCCCGGCGTCGTCCGCGCCGCCCACGACCTCGCCCGGCAGGGTCTCCCTCTCCGTCGCGGCGACGTCCGCGCCCGGGACGCCGGACGGCCGGGGGCGGAAGCTGAGCTGCACGGTCGCGCTCGCCGTGGCCGGGGCGCTCGCGGCGGTCATGGTGGGGTCCGCGGTCCTGTTCGACGTGCTGCCCGGTTCCGGTTCGGGCGGCTCCAGCGACGCCGAGCAGCGCCCGCCCGCCGCGAGCGGCGACTCCTCCGAGACCGACAGTCCGCACGCCAAGGGCCTCGTGCCCAAGCGGTACCTGGGCAAGTGGCGCGGCAAGGCCGCCGCGCAGGACGGCCTCGTCGCCCTGGGCACGTTCGACGTGACGATCCGCCAGGCCGCGAAGAAGGGGCAGCGGGTCGGCACGGTGACGCAGACGGACCTCATCGGCGGCACCTGCGTCGACGTGCTCACGCTCAAGTCGGCCACGGAGAAGGAGCTGGTGCTCAAGGGGGTCGGGGCGAAGTCCAACGGCGGCGGGTGCTCGCAGTCCGCCCACACGGTGTGGCTGCGGCCCGTGGGCACGGAGCTCCAGTACACCTCCCGCGACCCGGACGCGGGCGACCCGGAGGCCAGGCTGCGCCGCGTCCGGGGCTAGGGCCCGCCCGGTGGGTCGGCCCGGTGCTACAAGGGCGTCGTCACCGTTGACGGTTCGCCCGTGCCCAGGTGGAGGAGGCCCTTGCCGGGGGCGACGGGGCCGCCGACCATGCTGCGGGAGACGCGGACGCCGATGAGGTCGCCGCTGGAGGAGTCCTGCGGGGAGAGCAGGATGCCCCGCCGGCCCTTCTTCGCATCGACCTGCCAGCCGGAGAAGCCGCTGCACACGTCCTCCTCGTCCCCGGCGAGCACCAGGGCGAGGCCCTCGTCGGTGCCCCGCTGGATGATCCGCTTGAACTGGCTCGCGGCGTCGCAGTCCTCCAGGATCTCGGCGTCGTCGACGAGGACGGCGATCGGCGACTCGGGGGTCGCCGACTCGATGGCCTCCTCGAAGTCGTCCTCGTCGATGTCGTCGCCGGTGAAGACCTTCAGGACGCCCTCGGTGCCGTCGAGCCCGCGCAGCGGGGACTGCCGGGGCGCGGCGACGACGAGACGTACGCCCTGCGCGAGGCAGGAGCGGGCGACGTTCATCAGGACGGTGGAGCGGCCGGACTTGGCGGGGCCCGCGATGACGAAGGCGGGCACGCCCTCGGCCAGGTCGGGCCCGTGGCCCATGAGTTCGTCGCCGCCGACGCCGACCAGGGCCCACAGCTTCGAGCGCGAGGCCTCGGGGTCGCGCAGCTCCCAGGCCTCGTCGAAGGAGATCCGGCTGGGCAGCGTATCGACGCGGAACGGGCGCAGACGGCGCGGCACGTCGGCGTCGCGGACCGTGGCGGCCTCGCCGATGGCGGCGAGCGCGGCGGCCTGGCCCTGCCCGGTGGCGTCCTCGGAGAGCAGCGCGAACTGGGTCTCCGTGCCGCTCTCGTTGCGGAAGGCGCGGCCCGGCGGGATCTCCTCGGGCACCTTGCGGGCGGGGATGCCGAGCATGGAGAAGTCGGAGCGGTCGGCGAGCCGGAGGCCGTACTTGTCCTCGGTGAGGGACGAGATGCGGCCGACCAGGAGCTGGCGGTCGCCGGTGAGGACCATGTGGAGGCCCACGCTCGCGCCCTCGCGCATGATCGCGGTGATCTCGTCGGTGAGGCTGCCGTGGTCGATCTCGCCGAGCGTGGGCAGCCAGCCCTCCCAGCGGTCGAGCAGGATCACGAGGTGCGGCAGGCGTTCGTCGGGCGCGGCACCGGACCGCTGCTCGCCGATGTCGGCGTACCCCTTCTCGGCCAGGAGGTCCTGGCGGCGGGTGAGTTCGCCCTTGAGCCGGTTGACGAGACGGACCACGCGCTCGGTCTGGTTGCGGCTGACGACGGCGCCGCAGTGCGGAAGCCGGGTCAGCGCGTTGAGCGCGCCGTTGCCGCAGTCGATGCCGTACAGATGGACGTCGGCGCACGAGTGCGTGCGCGCGAGGGAGCCCGCGATCGTACGGAGGACCTGGGAGCGGCCGCTGCGCGGGGCGCCGCCGATCATCAGGTGCCCGAAGGTCGCGAAGTCCACGGTGACGGGGCGGCGCGCCTGGTCGGCGGGCAGGTCCTCGACGCCGTACGGAGCGGGCGGCAGCGCCCCGGCGGGGGCGGGCGGGGCCGCGATGGCGTCGAGCAGCAGGGTCTCGTCGAGCGCGGGCAGCCAGGGGCTGTGCTGGGCGGGGATGGCGAGGGCGGTGTCGGCCTCGCGGATCGCGTCGACGAGGACCTTCAGGTCGGTGATCTCCTCGTCCTCGCGGGCCTGGGCCTTGGGCCGGGTGGCCGCGGCCCGGCCGAGGCCCGGCCAGGTCAGCTCGTCGACCCAGGGCGCGAGCGCCCGCGGGTCGGCGGCCCCGGGGCGGCGGCCGCCGACGCGGCCGGACTGGAAGGGCACGAGCGACGCGTGGCCGAGGCGGACGTACGCGCGGCCCGGCGTGCTCTTGGAGATGTGCCCGGCTTCGGGCGCGTCGATGACGTCCGACGACTCACCGCCGTCGGTGACGCGCAGGGCGATGCGCAGGTTGGTGTTGGCGCGGATCTCGGGCGAGACGACACCGCTCGGCCGCTGGGTGGCGAGGAGCAGGTGGATGCCGAGGGAGCGGCCGCGCTGGGCGATGTTGACAAGCCCTGTGACGAAGTCGGGCAGGTCGCGGACCATGGAGGCGAACTCGTCGATGACGATGAGCAGCCGGGGCACCGGCGTGCGCGCGGGGTCGCGGCGCACCAGGTCCTGGTAGTCCTCGATGTCCTTGGCGTCGGCGTCGGCGAGGATGTGCTCGCGCCGCTTCAGCTCGGCGCCGAGCGACTCCAGGGCGCGCTCGACGAGGTGCGCGTCGAGGTCGGTGACCATGCCGACGGTGTGCGGCAGCTTCACACAGTCCTTGAACGCGGAGCCGCCCTTGTAGTCGACGAGGACGAACGTCATGTTCTCGGGCGTGTTGGCCACCGCGAGCGCGGCCACGATGGTCTGGAGCAGCTCCGACTTGCCGGAGCCCGTGGTGCCCGCGATCAACCCGTGCGGCCCGTCCTTGCGCAGGTCGATGCCGAAAGGCCCGTCGTACGACTCGCCGATGACGGCCAGCGTGGACTGGCCGCCCGACCGCCAGCGCGCGGTGATCGCCTCGCGGGACGGCGGCTCCAGCTGGAGCACGTCGAGCAGGCGGCTGGCGGCGGGCAGCGCCGAGTCCTCGGTCTCGCCGCTGATGTCGCGCAGCGGCGACACGGCGCGCGCCAGGCGCAGGCACCACGCGGGCGACACGAAGTCGGGGCGTACGTCGAGCAGGCGCTTGGCGCCGGTCTGCTCCACGCGCAGGCGCAGCTCGTCGGCGGCGCCCGCCCGGTCGGAGCCCTCGTCCGTGGTGTGCCAGGCGTGGAAGGAGGGGAAGCCGCCGCCCGCGGGTGCGGTGGCGGGCCGGGGCGGGATGCCGCCCGCCGCGGGCGCGGCCCCGGCCGCCGGTTCCGCGAGCTCCCGGGCCTTGGGCTCGGCCACGACGAAGGCCTGGCACTCGCCGGGCAGGAACCGCTGCTCGGTGTCCAGGCACAGGGCGTACATGCCCACGCCCGGGCCGTCGCGCAGGATCCGCACCACGCCGGGCAGCGAGCGGAGGCGCCGCGAGCCGTCCCAGACGACGACGATGTCCGGGTCGGTGAACCCGCCGGTCTGGCCCCGGCTCTCCTGCTTGACCTTCTCGCGGGCGTCGAGGACCTGGGTCAGCTCGCCGACGCGGGCGCCGACGGTCTCGGCGTCCGTGCCGATCAGCACGTTGACGTCCTGGCCGCTGGAGGGGCGGGCGTGCGGCAGCCAGCGCACCCAGTCCCAGCCCTCCCAGGCGGAGTTCTCCGTCAGGACGTAGAACTGGACGTCCATCGGGCTGTGCAGGGCGGCGGTCTGGCCGACCGCCCAGCGGCCGAGCGCCGCCGCCGAGTCGCCGGGCCCGGCCAGGCCGATGACGCCGAGCTGCTTCAGCGGAAGGGCCACCGGCGCGTCCTCGATCGTCCAGGTGACCTGCCGCTTGTGCTCGTCCTGTTCGGGGTCGTCGAGGACGACGTCCGACGGCAGTCGCCCGGTGCCGAAGCGCAGCAGCAGATGGTCGGCGTCGGTGCGGCGCCGCTCCCACAGGCGGGTGCGCGGCCCGGTGCCGAGGGCGAGGACGGTCGCCGGGTCGGGGACCGCGTGGCGCCGGTCGAGCCGCTCGGCGACCAGGGCGTCCTGCGCGTCCTTCTCGATGCGCTCCTTGGTCTCCTTGTACTCCTTGACCTGCTTGGCGTGGGACTTGCGGCCGTGCTTCTTGTCCAGGAAGTAGTTGCCGAACAGCATGATCGGGCTGAGGCCGGCGATGATGAGGTAGTACCAGCGGTCGAAGATCATCGCCGCGATCACGGCGCCGACCAGGGGGAAGAGCGCCATCAGCCACGGCAGCGGCCGGGCCTCGAAGTCCCGTGGCGGCGACGGGAGGCGGAACGTGGTCTGCCGCTCCGGCGGGCGCAGCCGGGGCGGCCGGTTGTAGTCGAGGCCCGCACCGTCGTCGGACCACTTGAGGGCCGCGTTCGGCGGCGCGTACCGCACCAGCTCGAACAGCGTGTTCCCGGCGGCGATCTGCGCGCCGAGGGGCCAGGAGTCGCCCTTCACCTCGGTGAACTTCTCGCCGTCGAGGGTGACTTCGGCCTTCTGCTGCTCGTCCCCGTGTACGGCGAGTTGGCAGGTGCCGTCGGTGGCGACGGACAACGTCAGGGCGCGCGCGGCGAGTTCGGGGTCCTCGACGCGGACGTACGCGGCCGGTCCGCTGCCGATGTCGTAGCGGCCGATGCCGAGCCGGTGCACGGCGCCCGCGGCGGGGCCGCCCACCACGCGCAGCTCGACCAGGCCTGTCGGTTCACCGGGCACGCAGCCCGCGGGGTCGTGGAGGCTGACGACGGCGCCCTCGCGCAGGGGCGAGCCGACCACCGTGGCGTTCGGGTCGACGGCGTACCCGTCGACGTACATCACCGGTGCGCCGTCGGGCGTCGGCTGGTGCTGGCCGAGCGGGATGACCTGCGCGCCGCCCCGGCCCGCCGCGCGGGCCAGTTCGGCGGCTATGTCCCTGACGGAGGATTCGGGATCGGCGTCGAGCACGACGTCGGCGGAGCCGCCGCCGATCGGATCGACGACGGTCAGTGTCAGGCGCACGCTCGTCCTCCCACGGCCCCCCGTGGCCGCTTCCGGACCACGGCCCCCAGTGGAAGCGACCATAACCGCTCGCTCCCGGGCAGGGGCAACGTGCGGGCGCGGCAGGCTTTCCACGGGCAACGCCCCGCACTTACCGCACGACTGACCCGCGCACCGGCTCATAGCAGAGCTGTGACTCAACCGGGGTATTGCCTCAATGGCCTCACCCGTAAGCTGCTGGCGCACCAGCGGACGAACGCACCGGCCGTGTGCGGCGGCTCCGCGGTGCCATCAGCGTGATTCGCACCGTTTCAGGTGCGATTCGCACCAATCAGTGGAGCCACGGGGGTTGGCCCTGCGGCGTGTTGGATAGGGAGTGGGCTTCATGGCCAAGGACCTTGATGTCACATATCAGGACATGCGGGATGCGGCCAAGCATGTCGTCAAGGAGAAGGACAAGCTCAAGGAGAAGCTCGACGGCCTTCGCAAGTACATCGCGAACCTCGTCGAGACGGGCTATGTCACCAAGAGCTCCTCGAAGGCGTTCGACGAGAACTTCGACGAGTTCGTGCGGGGCGCCAAGGACATGCTCGACGGCCTCGACGGCATGGGCGACTACCTGACGACCGCCGCGGACAAGTTCGAGCAGATCGACGACGAGCTGGGCAAGGCCGCGCGCGGCTAGCTCTCGGGGCTCGCGTCAGCCGGGGCCGCGGCAGGGGCGGGGCGAGGGGCAGCTTCCCCTCGCCCCGCCCCTCTCCGTCGTACCGCCCGTCTCAGACCCAGCGCAGCGAGGACGCGATCGCCTCGCACAGGCCGCCCAGAGGGCTCTGCACGCCGCTCAGCGGCACGGAGAAGGCGAGCAGCAAATACCCTGCCCTTCCAGGCATGTTGACGTACAGATCCAGCGTCGTCGCCGTCGTGACGCGCACGGCCTCACCCGCCGGGAGGTCCGTCACGGTCACCTCCGTGCCCGCGCCCCGGCGCTCGGCGACGCTCCGCGCCAGGTCGCCCGGCGCGGCGTACAGCTCGCCGGACATGGGCAGCAGGGACACGAGCAGCGTGGCCGGTGTCGCGCCCGCCCCGTCGGCCTCCGCGCGCAGGAACAGCTCGATCGCGCCCTGGGACGCCCCGCTCTCCGCGGTGTTGCGCAGGGTGGCCCACAACCCCTGCGCGGCCTGCGCGGACATGCGGCGCCGGGCCGCCTGCCGGTCGACGAACGTCTTCAGCTGGGGCCGCCAGCGATCGAGGGTGAGGTCGATGCGGAACCAGTCGCGGGGGACGAGCAGCCGGTAGTCCTCGGGCGGTACGTCGTCCCGGGCCGGGCCGCCGTCCTGTCGGGCGGAGGCACTGGTCACTCCGCGGCCTCGGCTATCTCGACGGGGCGGCCTTTGCTGTCCACCGGGCTGCCGGTGGCGTCGAAGAGCTGGAGGCTCCGGCAGACGCCCGCGAACATGCTGGAGAAGACGTCCCAGCCCTCCATCGTCGGCGTGGACATCTCCAGGACCACGACGGTGCCGTTGGACAGCGGCACCTGGACGTTGATGAACGACGACCAGAACGGCTCCTCCTCGCCGGACGGCGTGAGCGACCCGTCCACGGCCGCGCGCCGCGAGCCGATCCAGGACACGGCGGGCCCGCAGGGCAGGGACAGCTCTTCCACGTCGCCGCGGCCGAGCGCGCGCAGCGCCCGGACGGTGCCCTCCACCGGGCTGAAGCGGGCCTCGTCCGGCAGGTCGGCGAGGGCGATGGACACATTGGCCGTGCAGCGGGCGTCGTCGACCTCGGTGACGACGAACCCGGCGTACTGGACACCGGCGTCGACCAGCTCGTCGTAGGTGGAACCGACCATGGCGGCCCACAGGTACTGCATCTCGGGGGTGGACCTGGGCTGGATCTCCTTGGCCAGGTCGATGAGCTTGTCGGCCAGCTCCTCGATGTCCTCGGCCTCCGTGGGGAGTTCGAAGAACCCTTCCGGCATGATCCACCGGACGTGGAACAACTCGCCGTCGGCCGCGGTCGCGACCTCGGTCGTCTCGGACACCACGGAACTCATCAGGGGCCTTTCCCATCGGGTGTGCCGGGCGGTCCTCCGCGCCGGTCTGCGGGCGTGTCTGGATCGTCGGCGTCGGCGTCGGCGTCGGCGTCGGCGTCGGCAGCGTCGGCTTCGGCTTCGGGGCGGAAGGCGGCCGCGAAGGGATACGGGCCGTAGTGCGGGTACGCGTCCGGCAGCCGCGCCCCGTGGTCGCGGGCGAGGTGCGCGATCCGGCGGTACGCGGCGGCCCGCGCGCGCACGTTCTGGCGCGGGCGGCTGCCCCAGTGCCGGGTCAGCGTGACGGCGTACAGCGCGACGACGAGGACGCCGACCGCGCCGCACAGGCCGTAGTACAGGTACTTCTCCCGGCCCGGCTCCCAATGCTGGACGTAGGCGCCCCAGCCCGCGAACAGCGCGAAGGACGCGAGCGCGGTCGGGATGCCCAGGCGCGTCCCGGCCCGGTGCAGCGCCGCCTCGTCCAGGTGGCGAAGGCGCAGCAGTTCCAGGACCGCCGCGTCGTCGAGGAAGTCGAACCGCAGCCTGCGCCCCTCGGCCCCGGCGGCCGCGCGGGCCTCGGGCACCGCGGCGAGCACGGCACCCGGGACCAGCGACCGGACGATGTCCCCCCGGGCCCGGTACTCACCGGGCCCGAGCGGAGGCTCGTCGAAGGGCGCGGGCACGGCTACTGCGCCATCGCGGTGCGGAACGGGGTCGGCGACGGCGTGGGCGCGGGGCGCGGCGAGGGCCGCGGCACGTTCGCCGGCTTCACCGGGTCGCCCGGGTCGCCGGTGCGCGCGCCGTCCTTGCCGGTGAAGATCTTGTACAGGGCGCCGCCGAAGCCGCCCGCCTTGATCCCGGCGGTGATCTTCTCGCCCGCGATGACCGGCAGCTTCGCCTTGTTGAGGATCATGTTGGTGAGGCTCACGGCGATGCCGTTGTTGAACTTGAACCCGACCCCCTTGAGCGCGCCGAGGCCGCTGAAGCGGACGCCGCGCAGCTTCGACAGGCCCTTCAGGCCCTTGAGCGCGCTGAACCCCTTCAGGGCGCCGAGGCCCGGCATGACGCCGAGCACGTCCAGGCCCAGCTTGAGGAGGTTGAGCTTCCCGCCGCGCTTGAACATGTCGTACGCGTGCCCCGCGAGCGCCGCCGCGCTGCACACCACGGACAGGGCGGCGAAGACCGGGGCGAGCACTTGGAGCGGCGGTACGAACGTACAGATCACCGCCAGGATCGCGAAGATCGCGGACAGGTTCGAGAACCGGTCGGCCCAATCGGCGAGCCAGTTCATGAAGCCGCCCGGGTCACGGACGCCGTCGTGGTGGATGATGTTCTTGATGTGCTTCGCCGCCGCGCTCGCGGCGTCGTCGCGGATGGTCTTCGCGCGCGCGATCTCGCCGTGGCAGTCGCGGATGACGTTCATCGCCTCGTCGCGCTTCTTCTCCAGGCGCGTGCGGTCCCCGATGTCGTCCTTGCTCGGCACGGTGCCCTTGTACTTGTCCAGGTCGCCGACCGCGGTCTTCTGGTCGGAGCGCGCCTCGCGGTACTTCTCCAGCGCCTTGTCGGCCACCTTCTGCGCGCGGTACAGCTCGCTGGCGTACTCCTTGGACTCGGTGTCGCCCTCGACGACCTTCGTGCCCAGGGCCTTGGCGGCCTCGTCGTACCGCTCGAAGGAGCGCTTGAGGCGGCCCGACGTGCCGTCCGCGATCTCGTGGAAGGCGCGGCCCGCGTCGCTGTCCCAGCTCTCCACCGACGACAGGGCCTTGATGTTCCTGGCCTGCTTGTCGATCTCGTCGGCCATGGTGCGCAGCTCCTTGCCGAGCCGCGCGACCTCGTACGGGTCACCGGGAACGGGGTCGCCGTCGTGCAGCGGCTCCCAGTCGGTCGGGCGCGTCACTTCTTCCCCTTGGCTTCCTTGCGGGCGTTGCGGAGGGCCTCGGCCAGCTCGTGGTCGACCTTGTCGTACGTGTCGGCCGCGGTGTCGGTGAACTTGGCGAGCTTCTCGATGTCCTCCATCAGCTTCTTGCGCGTCTTCTTCCACGTGCCGGAGAAGTCGTCGAAGACGTCGCGGAGCTTCTCGCTGCCGAGCGCGTCGCCGTACTCGTCCGCCGGATTGCTGTTGTTCTTGAACTCCCGGTGAATCCGGAACAACGCGTCCGAGCAGTCCCGGATCATCCCGAGATCCGCCCTCGTTCTGTCACTCATCGGCTCCCCCGTGCTGTTCGTCCCGTATGCGCGCTCGCGAACCTCCGGACCGGGCTCAGCGCCCGTGCGGGTGGTACGAGGGCTCGGACAAGAGAAAATAAGGTATCCGCGAGCATCGAGATCTCGCCAGACACGTGGGTCGCAACAGGGCGCGATATGCCCTGACTTACCGCCCCGAACCGGACAGCTCTGTCGCCAATTTGTTTCCCACCGGGGACGGGGCCGGACAATTCCGGTGCGGGCGGGCACTGCTTGAGAGGGGGCGGGAGCGGTGGCCGTGTTGGTGTCGGTCAGCCGTCGTCGGGCTCCTCGGGATCCGTGAACGACACCGTCTGGAGTACGGCGGTCAGCATGTCGCAGAACTCTCCCCAGCACTGCATGGAGGCGGTGCTGAGAGTGAAGACCGCCATGTAGGGGCCAGTGGGGAAGGGCAGATATATCTGGATCTGACCCGTGATGATCCTGGCCTGCTCTTCGGATGCCGTCGTCTGCTCCGCGTCCACGGAGAGTTCGCGCATCGATACGCAGGAAACTGCCGGGCCGCACGGCAGATCGAGCCAGCGGGCGTCATTCAGCGGGTCGCCGGAGAGAATCGCCAGCATTCCTTGGGCGGCTGCCTCCGTATCGGCGTGCTGCGACGCGCAGACGGCCACCGAGAAGGAGCAGTGGGCTACCCCTTCGTCGCCCATGCCGAAGATTCCCAGACCGGAGTAGAGCAGTCCGGCAGTCGACAGCAGTGCGGCGACTTGTTCGTAGTACGGGGCGGCCGAGTTCCAGAGTTCTGCTTCGCCAGCCGGGTAGAGGTTACGCACGAACGCGGCGGTGGACGCCGGGAGCTCGTCGGCCGAAGCATCGACGGGCAGGTGGTGGAATCCGTCCGGCACGACGAACGACAGTGGGGGAAGAAGGAGGGGGACGGGTTCCTCGGCCGTCGGATGCGGGGCGGCGGTCAAAGGGTTTCCCCCTCCGGAGTCACGTCGGCACCGGCCGGGTCCAGGTGAGCGGTGAGCGGGATGCGGCTGCCGTTCGAGAGTGGAACCTGAAGGTGGACGGCGACGACTCCATCGGCAAGGAGTTCCAGCTGTGGTTCCTCCTCGACGGCGTGCGCTTTACCGAGTGACCGTGCCACTTCAAGGGGCGGATGGGCCATCAATTCGCCGATCTGCGCGCGCTGCTGAGGAGTGAGGCGGTCACGCAGGACGGGGCTTCTCTCGCCACGGACATGCCCTACGAACCGGGCGGCATCACGGACGTGCCAACGGGTCCACGACTCGTCGGTGAAGCACAGCCGCACATCGGAAGGCCCCTGGGAGAAGGTCATCAGCTCGGCGTCGGCCACTCCGGCCCGGGGCAGGCTCCACAGCTCCTGTGCCGACGTCTGGTCACTCCCGTCCGGGAGGCCGAGAATCACCAGGCGCCGATCGGTCAGCAAGAGGTCGGTGCGGTACCCCTTCGGCCGCCGCGCGGGGTCGAGTTGCCAGGGGAGGGTCCGCGCCACGGCACCCGGCGCGGCGTACACCACGGGAAAGTCCTCGACTTCGAAATGGGGCTCCTGCGACTGCCCCAGGCCCCTCGGCTCCGTCGCCAGGTTGCCGCCGGGGCCGGCGGCGTTCGAGATCGCGTTGATCAGTCGCGGGATCCCGAGCAGAACGACGTCCATGACCCGCACGCCCGACTGCCCGCTCCGGTCACGGGGCTGAAAGCCGGGGCCGGGGGGCCAGCCCGTGCCGGTCAGCTCGGCTTCGATGTCCCGCCCGTCGGGGTCCCGGAAAGAGCGCAGCCCCGCGACCTTCGGGGCCACCCCGGTGGCGAAGGCGATGTCGTGCCGGGTGTGCACGGTCTCTCCGTGGGGCAGTTGCCAGTCCACAGCAGCGGGTCCTCTCAGTGTGCCTTCGCTGATTCCTCGAGCCGGTCCCCGGGGTTCATCAGCTCTTGAGTGTGAAGGGAGATGGGGACCGCCTTCAGGCCGATCTTGATCCCGGCGTCGATGCCCCGGCCCAAGTTGCTCATGGAGTCGATGTTCCGCAGGCCGGGAATTCCCTTGGTGCCGACCAGCTGCCCGCCACGGATCGTCTGCTCGGTGAGCAGGTTCATGCGGTTCATGAGACCGCCTTCGGTCTTGATCACGCCCCCGAGCTTGTGGCCGCCGATCGTGATCCGGCGGCCCCGGACGGTGCGCGTCATGCCGCCGATGACGTTGTCACCCATACCCACGACGTTTCGCCCGATGGTCCCCGCGCTCTGGAAGCCGCTGCCGAGCTGTGTGGCGCGCGCCGTCGCCTGCGCGCGGCTCGCCACCTTGACGCCCTTGGTGAAGGCGCTGACTCCGGGGATCGTTCCCAAGGCGTCGAACCCGATGGACAGCCAGTTCACGTCGGCGCCCGCGGCCTTGGCCGTGATGTGGGTGACCAGCGCGAGCCCGCTCGTCAGCACCGCGGCGGTCGCGAAGATGGCACCCACGGGCTCGAAGGGCGCGGTGATGATCGCGAGCATGCCCAGCACCCCGCTGAGGTCGCTCAGCAGGTCCCCGATCAGCTTGATGGTGTCCGCGTGGTCCTTCAGCCACTTCCCCGTGGCGTCCCACGCGTCCGCGATCCCCTTGGTGAGCTTGTCCCAGAAGCCCGGCTCGTCGGGGGCTATGTCGCCCGCCTTGTCGAGTTCCTCGGTGATGGCGTGGGCGGCGCGCGCGTAGCGGTTCTCCAGGTCGTGGACCTGGCCGGTGACGTGGGTGACGTCGCCGGAGGCCTCGGCCATCTCCTTGCTGCCCGCCTTCGCCTCGCCCCGCGCCTCGAGCTTCTCCCCGGCGGACTTCTCCAGGCGGTCGGCCTCGTCCTGGAAGTCCTGGAGCTCCCCGGCCCAGCGGTGCAGCGCCCGGGAGGCCTTGCCGAAGGACTCGTGGCTCTTGCGGATGAGCGGGGCCACGTCCTCACCGACGTAGCGGACGAACGCGCGCGCGGCCTCGCCCTTCCAGGCCCCGCACGAGATCCGCTCCAGCTCCCGCACGGACGCGCCCAGTTCGTCCGCGAGTCCGCCCAGCTTCTTGGCGAGGTCCCGGGTGTCCTGGACGTCCCCGGGCGTCGGGTCCCAGCCGATGTGCGGGAAGGCGGGGCGTCTGCCGGGCACGTCAGCCGCCCCGCTTCTTCGGCCGGGCGGACTTCAGGGACTCGGCGAGCGCCAGGTCCAGCTTGCCGAACTCCTCGTCGATCTTGTCGATCAGCTTGACCGCGCCGCCGGTGTGCTTGCGGAGCTGCTTGATGCCGTAGCCCCACTCGTCGGCGAAGTCGTGGACCTCCGCCACGAGTTCGCCCGCGCCGACGGCCGTCGCGTCGGTGCCGCGCAGCGTGCGGCGGGCCGCGTCCATCCGGTCGCTGACCGTGGTGAAGGTCTTCCTCAGCTCTTCGAAGACCGTTCCGTCCAGGCGTAAGTCGCTCATGCTTCGGTGCAGGCCCCTTCAGGCGGCGTACGGGAGTTCCCACGGCGGGGCGTCCGACGTTACCAGCGGGTTCGCTGGCGTGAACATCGGCTCCACGGACCCGCGTTGGGGCTCGCGTACGTCAAGCAGGGGGACCGAGACGGCGTGTCCGGGTGGTGCGTGCACGGGTTCCGCAACGCGAAAGCGCGCGGCCCCCGCGCCCCGTGCCCCCGGGGCGCCGGCTCCCGGCCTCAGCGGTTGACCGACTGGACCTCCTCCACCGTCACCGGCTGATCGGCCCCGAAGGTGCCGCTCGGCAGCTCGTTGGGCCCCGCGTCACCCGTGCCCGACCAGCTGATCCTCCAGGTGATCATGGCCTGGAGCTTGAACGTCCCCTTGCCGGAGGACCGCAGATACGTGAGGCCGCACGGCGGCGTCTCGTCGGCCCTGCCCTTCTTGTAGGGCGCGCCGATGGAGCCGTCGCCGCCCGGCGCGCACTCGCCGGACGCGGGGTGCGTGCGCGCGTCGGCCGTGCCGGGGTCGAGCTTCAGCGCGTCGGGCCGGGCCGTGGTGGTGGCCTTGAGGTCGAGCCCCGGCACGTCGACGGAGGCCGTCACCGACACGGGCTTGAACGCGGCCTCGTCCAGCCACGCCCACGTCGGCAGGTTGACCTTGGTGGCGCCGTCGGGCGCGAGGCTGACCTTCGTGTCGGGAAGGCGCAGCCGGTTGTAGGCCAGCTCGGCGAGGAGCTCGGGGGTGAGGGCGTTCTCGACCGGGGGCGTGTCGCCGTTCTCGACCCAGAAGGGCTCCTTGTCGCACTGCTGCGCCGCCTCCTCCATCCACCGGTCCTCGTCGCGGACGGCTACCCACCAGTTGCCCTTGTCCTTCTCCTTGAGGTTGTAGTTCTTGTACTCGCCGTCCTTGTACTTGTCGCGGAACTGCCCGACGGCCGCCTTCGCGTAGCTGTGCTGGCCGGGGAAGTTGACGGTGCTCTCGTAGGTCCGCTCGACCTGGTCCCGGAACTGCTCGGCCGTGCGCGGCTCGTACCAGCAGGCGGGCGGGGACCAGTTGCCGACGGGCTTGAGGGCGCCGCCACCGTCGCCACCGCCGCCGCGCGTGGCGCCCGAGAAGCGGATGACGGACACGATGTCCTGGCCCTCGCGCCTGCCGTCGGCGCTGGAGTTCCCCTGGGAGCCGCTGCCGGGGGATTTGTCCGCGTGCGCGGGGCCCGGCATCAGCAGCAGCGTGGCGGCGGCGGTCGCTCCGGCCAGCGCCCACGACCTGCGTGTGATCATGGCGTGCACTTCGCGTTCCCTCTCTGGGAGCTGAGCATCGTGGTCTGCCAGACGCCTTGCTCGTTCTTGTCGAGACGGGTGTTGTAGAGCACGTACGACTTGTCGGTGACAGGCGTCTTGTCGGGCTTTCCGGTCTTTCGGTTCTTGGTGTACGCCTTGCTTTCGTCGGCGCAGTAAAGAAGGGAGACGGCGGTTTTGCCGTGCTCGGTGACCTGGGGTGCGTAATAGCGCGTGGTGCCCGTGATGGACAGGCCGTCCTTCTTGAATCCGGAGATCCACCGGGCGGCTCCGACGAGGGCCTCTCCCTTGTAGTAGAAGGGAATCGTCTCGGATTCGGATTCGCCGTCGGCGATCGCCGCGTCGGTCGCGTCGATGCGGCGCCGCGCGTCGGCGAGTGCCGCGTCCTTCACCGGATCGCCCGTCTTCCAGCTCTCGTAGACGTTCTTCACGTCGGACGGGAGCCGGACCGCGGGGTGGTCGGCGGTGCCGCCTCGTGGCGCGGTGGGCGACGGCGATTCCTTCTTCTTCCCGCCGCCCTCGTCCGCTCCCGCGATTTTGCCGCTGTCCTGGGAATCGCCGGAGCTGTCGTCTCCGCCGCCGCAA
Organism: Streptomyces spectabilis; assembly: GCF_008704795.1. Lineage (NCBI taxonomy): Bacteria > Bacillati > Actinomycetota > Actinomycetes > Kitasatosporales > Streptomycetaceae > Streptomyces > Streptomyces spectabilis. The sequence continues at coordinate 5,602,059 of NZ_CP023690.1, forward strand.
GCCGTAAGGAGGAGAGCCGCGAATGCGGCGACAACGGGCAGAGTTCGGCGCTTCACGGTCGACTCCCGAATGAGGCAGACGTGCGGTCAAGGGCCATGACGCTAACGGTGGGGTGTGTGGTTTCGCCAGAGTGAACTGTCTTACAGCAGGGCGCAATGCTGAGAAAGCGGGCGGAATTGAAGCGTCCCCCGCCGTATTCTCGCCGCATGCTTCTCTGGCTCAACGGCCCCTTCGGCGGCGGCAAGACGCAGACCGCGTACGAGATCCGGCGACGCCTTCCCGGCAGCGTGGTGTGCGATCCCGAACACGTCGGGTTCGGCCTCCACCGGATGCTGCCGCCGTCCCTGCGCGGGGACTTCCAGGACCTGCCGGTGTGGCGGCAGGCGGTGTACGAGATGCTCGATCTGGCCCTGACGACGTACGAGGGACCGGGCGGCAGGCCCGGCACGGTGATCGTGCCGATGACCGTCGTGGAGCCCGCGTACTTCCAGGAGACCGTCGGCAGGCTCCGCGAACGGGGCCACGACGTACGGCACTTCGCGCTCCTCGCCGACCGGCGCACCGTCCTGGAGCGGCTGAGCGAGCGCGGCCTGGGATCCGCCCTGAAGGCCGTCGCGGGCAGGGACGCCGCGCTGCGGCGCGAGTCCTTCGCCGTGCGGAAGCTCGACCTGTGTCTGGAGCGGCTGAGCGGCCCCGAGTTCGCCGAGCAGGTGTGGACGGACACCGTGCCCGTGGCGGGGGTCGCCGACCACGTCGCGCGGTCGGCGGGACTGACCTTGCTGCCGAACACGGACGGGCCGGTACGCGGGCGGGCGCGGCGGGCCCTGACCAGCCTCAAGCACCTGCGGTTCGACTGAGCGGCACCCGTGGCACAGGGGCGTGCGCGCACACTGGTGGGTCAGGTGCGGACTCGGCATGATGGGGCGATGCCCAGTGATGACGGTCACACAGATGCCCGGACTGAGCCGCCCGGTGTCGCCGATGAACGCGCGATGCTCAGTGCCTTCCTCGACTACCAGCGCGAGACCCTCGTTCTCAAGTGCTCGGGCCTGACCCCGGACCGGCTCCGGCGGTGGGCCGTTCCCCCCTCCTCGTTGAGCCTGCTCGGCCTGGTGCGGCACCTCGCAGAGGTCGAGCGCGGCTGGTTCCAGTGCGTGTTCCTGGGGGAGCCGGACAAGCCGCACTGGCCGGGCCCCGGGGGTGACGGCGACGCGCAGTGGGACGTCGACGCCGCCGATCCCGACGAGGCGTTCCGCGTGTGGCGCACGGAGTGCGACCGCTCCCGGGCGACGGTGGCGGCCGCGACGTCCCTGGAGGTCACAGGCGAGCGCGACGGCACCGCGTACTCGCTGCGGCACATCCTCATCCACATGATCGAGGAGTACGCCCGGCACAACGGCCAGGCCGATCTGCTGCGCGAGCGGATCGACGGGGTCACGGGGGAGTAGCGGGCCCCCGCGAGAGCGACGTGCCGGTGCCCCCTGCCGCAAGGGCACCGGCACGCCGGGTCAGGCGCTACGCCGGAGTCAGCCGCGCTTCAGGACGCGCTTCACGCGCTTGGCCTGCGCCGTGTCGTCCAGCGTCTTCCACAGCTTCGCCGAGCTCGTCGACGCGTAGACGCCGGGGGCGCCCTGGTCGCCGCAGCCCTCGCCGTACGAGACCACGCCGATGAGGATGGGGGCCTCGCGGCCGGGGACCTTGCGGAAGACGGGGCCGCCGCTGTCGCCCTGGCAGGAGTCCTTGCCCTCGACCCCGGCGCAGAAGTTGAGCTTGGTGTCGTACTCGCCGTAGCTCGTCTTGCACTCGGCGTGCGACAGGATCGGCACGCGCACCTGGCGCAGGCGGTCCGGCTGGTGCGTCAGCTCGGTGTCCGTGTTGCCCCAGCCCGCCACGGTGGCCTTCTGGCCGGGGCGCAGCAGGGAGTCGGTGCCCTGGGTGGGGAGCTTGACGGCGCTGATGCCCCGCACCGGCTTGCTCAGCTGGATGAACGCCACGTCGTAGGCGTCCTTGCCCTGGAGGTAGCGGGGGTGGACGAGGATGCCGTCCTTGGCGACGTTGCGTATCTGGCCCTGCTTGGAGTTGGACAGGACGGTGCGGCCGACGGCCGTCTGGATGCTCTTCGGCTTGACCGGCTTGCGGTTGTCGTCGACCAGGCAGTGCGCGGCCGTCATCACGGTGTCCGGCGCCACCAGGCTGCCGCCGCAGAACTGGCGGTCCTTGACGCTGCCGGGGCCCTTGTCCAGGACGGCGACCATGAACGGGTACGCGTCGTTGGAGACCTCGGTGCCGCCGACGATGGCGTGGGCGGCGGGGGCGCCGGTGGCGATCACCGCGAGGGCGGCCGCGCCGGCGAACCCGGCGGCCGCGGCGCGCTTCGTACGGGAGGGATTCGTACGGGAGGGAAAGGAAAGTCTCATGGGGGTCGAATTTCTCTTTCGTCGAACTTCTGAACTTTTGAACCGTTTGAGCTGCGGCGCACCCCGTGTGAGCGGCGCGCCGATGTGTCAGATGCCTTACGGACACCGGAGGTTCATCGCCCGCCCGGTCTGCTGGAGGGAACCGCCACTCCGGCCCGCGGCGTCCCCTCTGTGGCTGACGGTTCGCGGGAGCCTTCCCATGCGGGTGTGAACTGTGCGCCTCGTATTGCGCGTGAATAACGATGGAACGGAGGGGCTTATGTGCTGCTGATACGGTGCGATGAATTGACACTGCGCCTGTGGCTGACGGGCCAAGGGAACCCCGGCCGAGGCGGGGCCGAAGTGCCTCAATGGTGTCCAAATGACGTGTTTTTCTTGGGTGTACGGGGAGCGGTTGCGTGAAGATCCAAGAGCGTACGGGGGCGGGCGGAAACCGGGCCGGCGTATCGGCTCAGGGCGGCGTCGGTGAGCGACTTCCCACGGCACCTCGCGAGCGCAAACCGGCGCTTGCCGCGCTGGCCGTCCTGCTGATTCTCGTGGGCGCGCTCGGCGCCACCGTGCTCGTGCTGCGCGCCGGTGACCGCATCGAGGTCGTGAGGGTCACCAAGGAGATCCCCGCGGGGGAGTCCCCGAAGGAGGGCGTGAACATCGCGTCCGTGCTGGTCGCCGAGGACACCGGCATCAAGTACGTGAAGTGGTCCCAGCGCAGGGCACTTGAGGACTACAAGGCCAAGAGCACCATCCCGGCGGGCTCCGTCGCCGTGGGCCAGATGTTCGCCGAGGACGGCGGCGTGCCGACGGGCAAGTCCACCGTCGGCCTCTCGCTCAAGGAGGGGCAGTACCCCTCGACCCTGAAGCAGGGCGACACCGTCGCCGCGTACCGCGTGGCCACCAACGGCTCCAGCGGCAAGGGCACGGACCGCGGCGGCGCGGGCGGGAGCACGCCGATCGTCGCCGACGCGCGCGTGAACACCGTCGCCAGCAAGAACGACTCGACGATCAGCACGGGCAACCTCAGCGTCACCCTCCTCGTGGACTCCGACGACGCCGCGTCCCTCACCGCCGCCGCGTCCGCCGGCGAGGTGTCCCTGGTCGTCGTGCCCGGCAACTCCGGCAACTAGAGGGCGAGAAGACCACCCATGGCTCTCATCGCCCTCGCCGCCGACAAGGGGTCGCCCGGCGTCACCACCGCCTCCGTCGCGCTCGCGGCCGTCTGGCCGCGGCGCGTGCTCGTCGCGGAGACCGACCCCGCGGGCGGCGACCTGGTCTACCGCAGCGCCGCCGCGCACGGCGGGCCGCTCAACCCGAACACCGGCATGCTGTCGATCGCCGCGACCGCGCGCCGCGGCCTCGTCCCCGACCAGCTGTGGGACCACACCCAGCCGCTCTCGGGCGGCCTCGACGTGCTGGTGGGGCTCGGCATCTCCGAGCAGGCCGCCGGGCTCGCCGGGATCTGGCCGACGCTCGGCCGGGCCTTCGCCCAGCTCGCCGACTCGCCGCACGCGCCCGCCGACGTCATCGCGGACTGCGGCCGGATCAGCGGGGACAGCCCGGTGGTCGAGATGTTCCCGCAGGCCGCGCTCGTGCTCCTGGTGGCGCGCGCCGAGCCGGAGTCCCTGGCCCGCGTGCGGGACCGCGCCGCCGCCCTGGCCGCCAAGCTGCACGGCGGGCCGCGCGGGGCCGCCGCGCTCGCGACACCGCTCATCGGCGTCATCCTCGTCGCCGACCCGGCGAACTCCGCCAAGCTCGTCCACCAGGTCGACGACATGCTGATGGCGGCGCAGACCGGCGCCCGTGTCGTCGGCACGCTCGCCGACGACCCCGCGGGCGCGGAGCAGCTGGCCGGGCGCAGACGCGGGCGGCTCGACAAGTCGATGCTCATCCGCTCCGCGCGGAAGGTGACCGTCGACCTCTACCAGAGCTACGGCGCCGCCTGGTCCGGGCCCGTCGCCGGCACCGCGGGGGCCGGGCGGTGAGCGCGGTCGACCACCAGCTGGTCAAGCGGTTCCGGCAGGACGCGGGCGACCGCATCGCCGAACAGCGCCGCCTCGACCAGGTCTCCGGCGTCACCCCGATGTCGAACGAGGACGAGCGGCAGTACGCCCGCGCCGTCATCGCGCAGATCCTGGAGGAGTACGCCCGTACGGAGATCAACTCCGGGCGCACGCCCCTGGACGCGGAGACCGAGGAGCAGTACGCGGCCGCCGTGCACGCCGCGCTCTTCGGCGTCGGCAGGCTCCAGCCGCTGCTCGACGACCCCGAGGTCGAGAACATCGACATCAACGGCTGCGACCAGGTCTTCGTCGGATACGCCGACGGACGCGAGGTCACCGGGGAGCCCGTCGCCGAGACCGACGAGGAGCTGATCGAGCTCATCCAGGTGCTCGGCGCCTACTCCGGTCTGTCGTCGCGCCCCTTCGACTCCGCCAACCCTCAGCTCGACCTGCGCCTTCCCGACGGGTCCCGGCTCTCGGCCGTCATGGACGTGGCCCGGCGGCCCGCCCTGTCGATCCGCCGCGCGCGCATGGGCAAGGTGTTCATGTCCGACCTCGTCGGCAACGGCACGCTCACGCCCGACGTCGCGCACTTCCTGGCCTGTGCCGTGCGGGCGCGCAAGAACATCATGATCGCGGGCGCCACCAACGCGGGGAAGACGACGCTCCTGCGCGCGCTCGCCAACGAGATCCCGCCGCACGAGCGCCTCATCACCGTCGAACGCGCCCTGGAACTCGGCCTCGACACCTTCGCCGACCTGCACCCGAACGTGGTGGCCTTCGAGGAGCGCCTGCCCAACTCCGAGGGCCAGGGCGCCATCGCCATGGCCGAGCTGGTGCGCCGCTCGCTGCGCATGAACCCCTCGCGCGTCATCGTCGGCGAGGTCCTCGGCGACGAGATCGTCACCATGCTCAACGCGATGTCGCAGGGCAACGACGGCTCCTTGTCCACGATCCACGCCAACAGCTCCAGCGAGGTCTTCAACAGGATCTCCACGTACGCGCTCCAGGCCGCCGAGCGGCTGCCGATCGAGGCGAGCCAGATGCTCGTCGCGGGCGCGGTGAACTTCGTCGTCTTCATCCAGCGGCGCAACACCTACCAGACCGGCGGCAAGTTGCAGCGCGTGGTGACCTCCGTCCGCGAGGTCAACGGCGTCGACGGCCGGGTCCTGTCCAGCGAGGTGTTCGCGGAGACCCCGGACGGGCGCGTCGTCGCGCACGCCCCGGTCTCCTGCCTGGACGACCTCGTCGCATACGGCTACCGGCCTGCCGGACAGTGGGGGTGAGCGCGTGAATTCGCTGGGATCCATGGGTGGTCTGTTCTCGCTGACCGTGCTCTACGGCCTCGGCTGCGGCGTTGCCGTCGGCGGTGGGCTCGCCCTGCTCGTCGTCGCCCTTCGCGGCCTGCCCGCCAAGCCGGAGCACGAGAAGCGGCAGGCCAGCGAGCGGATGAGCGAACTCATCCGGTTCGCAGGGCAGCGCGGCTCGCTCGCGGTCGGCGTCGGCCTGGTCGTGCTGCTGCTCACGCGGTGGGCGGTGGCGGGCATCGCCTCCGGCATCCTCGTCTTCTTCTGGGACAAGCTGTTCGGCGGGGCCGCCGAGGAGCGCGCGCAGATGAAGCGGGTCGAGGCGCTCGCCGCCTGGACCGAGTCGCTGCGCGACACCATCGCGGGCGCGGTCGGTCTGGAGCAGGCCATCCCGGCCTCCGCGCGGGCCGCGGCGCCGGTGCTCAGGCCGCATCTGGACGCGCTCGTGGACCGGCTGCGCGCGCGGACGCCGCTGCCGGACGCGCTCCAGGTGCTCGCCGACGAGATCGACGACGCCTCCGCCGACATCATCGTCGCCGCGCTGATCCTCAACGCCCGCCTGCGCGGCCCGGGTCTGCGCCAGGTCCTCGGCGCGCTCGCCAAGTCGGCGCGCGAGGAGGTCGACATGCGACAGCGCGTGATGGCGCAGCGCGCGTCCACGCGCCGCTCCGTGCAGATCGTCGTCGCCGTCTCGATCGCCTTCGTCCTGGGGCTCTCGATCTTCAACCGCGAGTTCGTCTCGCCGTACGGCACGGCCGTCGGCCAGCTCGTCCTCGCCTGTGTGTGCGGCCTGTTCGCGCTCGGCTTCTGGTGGCTGCGCAAGCTGTCGACGGTCGACACGCCGGACCGGTTCCTCGTCCGTGACGAGCGGGGCGTGCAGTTCGTGCGCCCCAGGACCGCGGGCGGTGAGGGCGGCTCCGGCCACGCCCAGACGCTGCCGCCGCACGCGAACACGCCCACCGAGGAGGTACGCCGATGAGCCTGACCCTGCCGATCCTCGTCGGCGCCACGCTCGGCCTCGGCGTCTTCGCCCTGGTCCGGGCGCTGATGCCGAGCAAGCGCAGCGCCGTCGCCACCGTCGCCCGGATCGACGCGATGCGGGCGCGCGGTGCCGCGTACGAGTCCACGCACCGCACGGCGGACGCGGACGACACGGGGCGCCTCGGCACGCTGCGCGCGCGGGTGGGCGCCCGGGTCGCCGAGTTCTACGTCCAGCAGGGCTGGGAACTGCGGTCCCTGCGGGCCGACCTGGCGGTGCTCGACCGCGGCTGGGAGAAGTTCCTCGCGACGAAGGTGCTGCTCGCGGCGGCGGGCGTGTTCTTCGGCCCGTTCCTGTTCGCCGTCGTCTTCACGCTCGGCTTCGGCCGCAGCCCGATCATCCCGGTCTGGCTGGCCCTGATGTTCGGGGTGCTCTTCTTCTTCCTGCCGGACCTGGAGGTGCGGCGGGACGCGCAGGAGAAGCGGCGCGACCTGCGCCGGGTGATCGGCGCCTATCTGGACCTGGTGTCCATGAGCCTGGCGGGCGGCCGCGGTCTGCCCGAGGCGCTCATGGCCGCCGCCGAGGTCTCCGACGGCTGGGCGACGCAGCGCATCAGGAACGCGCTCGCGGACGCCCGCATCACCGGCATCAGCCAGTGGCAGGCGCTCGGTTCGCTCGGCGAGGAGCTGGGCGTCGAAGAGCTCAAGGACCTCTCCGCGTCGCTCGCGCTCGTGGCCGACGACGGCGCGAAGGTGCGCGAGTCGCTCGCCTCGCGCGCCGAGACGATGCGCCACCGCGAACTCGCCGAGATCGAGGGCAGCGCGGGCGAGAAGTCCCAGTCGATGCTCGTGGCCCAGCTGCTGCTGTGCGCGGGGTTCCTGGTCTTCCTCATCTTCCCGGCGGCGATGCGCGTGTTCCAGGTCTGATCCGCCGACCTTCGGCCCCACTCCACGGGCGGGCCCTTCCGAGCCCGCCGCCATCCTGCTTCCTGAGAGGACAACCCACCATGAACGGACGGAACGTCAGCACCGGGATCCCGGCCGTCGACTTCCTCGTCACCTTCCTCCAGACCCGCGTGCGGCGGGCCCGCTCCGGCGAGCTCGACCGGGGCGCGTCCGCGGTCGAGTGGGTGATCATCTCGGCGGTCGTCGTGGCGATCGTCGGCGTGGTCGCCGCGATCATCAACAACGCCCTCAAGGGCGGCGCCGACAAGGTCGGCGACTGCATCGAGGGCGCCGACGCGGGCAAGACCTGCTGAGCGACGGGTCACCGACGACCATGTGGGGCCACGGGGGCCGGGGCGCAGCCGCGCCGCACCGCGACAGGATGCCCGGATGCGTACGCCGTCGGGTGGAGGCCGCCTCCGCCCGGGGCGAGTCCGGCATGACCGCGATCGAGTTCGTGCTGCTCACCCCGGTGCTGTTCTTCATGATCTTCGCGACGGTGCAGTTCGCGCTCTACTTCTTCGCCGACCACGTCGCCCAGGCCGCGGCCCAGGCGGGCGCGCGCACGGCCCGGGCCACGGCCGACGAGAACCCGGGCGGCTGGCGCGGCGAGGCGAACGACGTCGTCGAGGACTACATCAGTCAACTGGGCCCGGAGCTGGTGCTCGGCCCCGACGTCAAGATGGTCCAACCCGAGCAGAACACGGTCGGCGTGGAGATCACCGCCCATGTGCCGTCGGTCTTCCCCGGCCTCGATCTGACCGTGCACGCGCGGTCGGCGGGTCCCGTGGAGCGGTTCGTGGAGGAGGGCGGATGAGACGGCCCGCGCCGGACAGCGGCCTGTCCACGGTCGAAGTCGTCATCCTCGCGCCCGTGATGATCCTGTTCATCCTCGTCCTGGTGGCCTTCGGCCAGCTCGTCGACGGGCGCGGCGCCCTCGACGGCGCGGCCCGTGACGCGGCCCGCGCCGGGTCCATCCAGAAGGACCGGGGCACGGCCATGACCGAGGCGCGCAGGGCCGCGACGGCGAACCTGGCGGACGTCTGCTCGGGCCCGGTGAGCGTCGTGCAGAAGAGCGCGGGCTTCCGGCCCGACTCCCTCTTCACGGTCGAAGTGAGCTGTGAGGTACGGGGACTCGGGATGCTCGGCCTCGACGTGCCGACCACGCTGAAGTCCACGTTCAGCTCGCCGCTCGATCCGCTGCGGAGGGCCGAGACATGAGCGGTGCCCTCGTGGTGCGGGCACGGGCCTGGCTGGATGCCCGCCGCGCCCGCCTGGACGACCGGGGTTCGGGCGCGGGCGCGGTCATCGTCTTCGCGATCGTCTTCCTGACCCTCGCCGCGTTCGTGATCGACGGCGGCATGTCCATCTCCAAGCGCGAACGCGCCGCGGACATCGCGGAACAGGCCGCGCGCTACGCCGCACAGGACATCGACCGCGAGGGCCTCTACGCGGGCGAGGAAGCACCCATCCGCTACGAGAACTGCGGGGCCCGGGTGCAGAAGTTCGCCCGCGAGATGGGCCTGCGCGGCGCGGATGTGGCGGCCACGCACTGCGTCAGCGCCGACGCCGAGCAGGTGGAGGTCGAGGTGCAGATGACGTACAGCCCGGTCTTCACCGGCATGTTCTACGGCGGCGACGTCGTGGTCCACGGCCGGGCGACGGCGGAGAACCAGGTCGGGTGACCCGGCGGTTCCCGGTGTCCGCTCAACAGCGCAGCAGTTCCACAGCTCAACAGTTCCACAGTTCAACAGCTCGACATGAGGAGAGAAAGAGTGCGTCAGCACATACGCCGTTCCCTGGCCGTGGTGTCCGCGTCGGCGGCCGCGGTGCTCGCCCTGGGCGCGAGCCCCAGTTCGGCAGCGGTCCACGCCAACCTCTACGAGGGCTACGCCGCGGGCTCGGTCTCGTACGACCCGGCCAATGACGTGGTGAAGGTCAAGGACCGCAAGAAGGACGGCCGTTCCTTCGGCGTGGTGGTCTTCGGCCCGGCCACGGAGGGCAGGGGCGGACACTGCCTCGTCGGCGGCAAGGGCAAGACGCGCACCTGCGACTTCAACTTCGGCAGCGGCCGGGTGAACTTCGAGGTCTACACGAAGCGCGGCGGCAACCACTGGGTCGTCGACAGGTTCCAGACCCGCACCTGAGCCGCGGTCCGGCCGGGACTGCGCACAAGCCGTGGGTTGTCCACAACCCGAGGGTTGTCCACAGGCTGCTCCCGGCCGGGCGCGCCGTCCGTACGATCGCTTTCATACGTCCGGCAGTACGTTCATCCGACATCACAGGCACCCACACGACCAGGACCAGGACACCCGCCATGGCGCGACGCAACACCCGCTCCTCGAACGGCTCGTCGGGCACTCCGGTGACGCCGCGGAACAGGACGCCGCAGCCGCTGCCGACGCGACAGCGTTCGGCCGGGGACTTCGTCAAGGCGTTCTTCGCCTTCGTCGCCCTCGCCGCGCTGCTCGTCGGCGTGCCCGCTGCGCTCGCGTACTTCGTGGGCTGGCCGCTGCCGGGCGGGACGCCGTCCCTCGACTGGCTCCAGCAGGAGATCACGGTCGGCACGTTCGTCAATGTGCTGACGGTGGTCGTGTGGCTGGCCTGGGCCCAGTTCACCGCCTGCGTGCTCGTCGAGGTGAAGGCCGCCCTGTCCGGGGTCGGGATGCCGGGGCGGGTGCCGGGCGCGGGGCCGAGCCAGGTGCTCGCGCGGCAACTGGTCGCCGCGATGCTGCTCATCGGCGCCACGGCGGCCAGTTTCGCGCCGGGGCTCTCCCAGTTCGGGCAGTCCCCCGAGGGGAACCAGAAGCCCGCGGCGGCGGCCGCCCAGCGGACGCCGGGCCTCTTCGCGCAGGAGCACCAGGGCGCGGCGGCCGCGGCGAACGCGCTCGCGGACCAGGCGGAGCGGGCCGCCGACCGCGCGGGCACCGGCAAGGACGGCGACACGAAGTTCTACCGCATCCAGCCCCCCGAGGGCCGCCACCACGACTCCCTGTGGGAGATAGCGGAGCGGCACCTGGGCGACGGCCGCAGGTACAAGGAGATCTACCAGCTCAACAAGGACCGCGAGCAGCCCGACGGCTCCCGCCTCTCCGAGGCCAGCCTGATCCGGCCCGGCTGGATCATGGAGATGCCCGCCGATGCCCACGGCGGCGAGCTCGTCGAGATGCCCGACGAGGCGCCCAAGGTGTCGAAGGAGGTCCGCGAGCAGATCTCCGACTACGCGAAGACGGGGGAGGCCGGGGGGACCGGGGAGACCGGAGCGACCGGGGACGAGCGCAAGGGCGGCGGCGCCCAGCAGGGCGGCGACCGCAAGGGCGGCGGATCCGTCGACCGGGACACGACTCAGATCACGATCCCCGAGCAGCGCCCCGGCGACGAGCGGGGCCAGGAGCGGGACGGCGGCCGGGGCACCGGCGACCCCACCGCGCCCACCGCGCCCTCCGCGCCCTCCGCGCGCGACAGGGCCGCGGCGGCCGAGTCCGACGGCTTCTCCTTCGGGCTCCCCGAGGCGCTCGTCGGGGCGCCGCTGCTCGCGGCCGGGCTGCTCGGCGCCCTCGGCAGGCGCCGCCGCCACGCGCTGTGGCAGTCGGCGATGGGCGCCGTCGGCGGGCGCCGCGGCATGGAGCCGCCCACACCGACGGGCACCGCGGCCGACGCGCAGGACGCGCTGCTCGTGGGCGCGGACCCCGAGGGCGTCCGGCTCCTGGACCGCGCCCTGCGCGGCCTCGCCGCCGCGCTCACCACCGAGTCCCGCCCGCTGCCGACGGTGTACGCGGCCTGGCTGAGCAACGGCGATCTGCACCTCCAGCTCGCCCAGCCCGCCGGACGGCCGCCCGCCCCCTGGCGGTTGGGCCAGGACCAGACGTTCTGGATGCTCTCGCGCGCCGACGCCGAGGCGTACGAGGACGTGGACGCGGCGGCGCCCTACCCCGGCCTGGTCTGCCTCGGCACCATGGACGACTCGCGCCTGCTGCTCAACCTCGAAGCGGTGCCGGGCATCGTCTCGCTGAGCGGTGCCGCCGCCGACCGGGCCGCCGTGTTCGCGTCCGTCGCCGCCGAGCTGGCCACCAACGGCTGGTCGGACCGCATGACGATCACGCTCGTCGGCTTCGGCCGCGACCTCACCCCGCTCGCGCCGAACCGACTGCGGCACCTGGAGGAAGTCGAGGCGCTCATCGAGGCCATGGAGGCCGAGACGCGCCAGCGGCGCGGCGCGCTCGGCGCCGCCGGGCACGACTCGGTCCTCACCGGCCGCACAGGGCCCGCCCAGCACACCCGCTGGGCGCCGCACCTGGTGCTGCTCGCGGACCGGCCCGCCGCGGACGAAGCCGTCAAGCTCGCCGAGCTCGCCGCGGACGCGGGCCGCCTCGGCATCGGCTATCTCGTCGGCACGGACTCCGGTGAACTGCCCGGCGCCGCCTGGGAGATGGAGATCACCGGCGACGGCAGGCTGCTGGCCCCGCTGCTCGGCCTGGAGCTCGCGGCGCAGCGGCTCCCGGACGCGCTCCAGCGGGCGGTGGTCGAGCTGTTCACCGCGGCGGACCCCGACGGCGGCGACGGGGACGACGACTCCACCGGCGGCGCGGCCGCACCCCCCTTCCTCGTCGACGTCAGCGAGCAGGGCCGCCCCGCGGTGTACGCGCGCCTGGTCGGGTCGTACGAGATCATCGGCCTGGAGACGCCCGACGGCGAGCGCAGCCCGCTGATGCACGAGGCGCTCGCGCTGCTGTTGCTCCACCGCGAAGGAGTGCACCCGCGCGTGCTCGCCTCCGCGCTGTGGCCGCGCGGTGTGACCGAGGACGTGCGGGACGCGCTCGTCGACCGGGTCGGGCAGTGGCTCGGCAGCGACCCGGACGGCGCGCCCCGGCTGCGCGCCGACGCGTCGGGCCGGCTCACGCTCGCCCCGTCCGTGGTCTCCGACCTGGACGTGCTGCGCTCGCTGTACCACGAGGCGACCCAGGGGCGCGGCGCAGGAAACCGCGCGGTGCGCGGCCGCATGCTCACGGACGCCCTCGTCCTCGTCCGCGGCCCGCTGCTCGCCGACCGCCCCCAGGGACGCTACGGCTGGCTGACGCACGAGATCGTCGACGCGCAGCTGCCGCTGCTGGTGGCGGACATCGGGCTCGCGCTCAGCGAGTTCCACCTGGAGAGGGGCCGTGCCGAGCAGGCCATCGAGGCGCTGACCTCCGCCCGCGCCTCGGCGCCCGCCGACGAACGGCTGTGGAACGAACTGCTGCGGGCCACGCACGCCACCGACGACCAGGACCGGCTCCGGGCCCTGGCCGCCGACCTGGTCGCCCACAGCGGATCGCGTGGCCTTCCGCCGCGCACGGAGGCGCTGCTCGACGAGTTGCTCCCGGCGTGGCGCGACGGACTCACGGCGGTGGGGTGACCGTGGAGCTGGTGCTCGCGCTCGGCGGCGCGCTGTGGGGAGCCCTGGCCGGGCTCGCGCTGCCGCGCGCCGTCTACCGCTTCTCGGCCCCGGCCGGTGAGCCCTGGCACGACCGCTGCCCGAGCGGCGCGCACGAGGTGCGGGGCTGGCTGGGCCGCGGCCACTGCCCGGACGGGGAGCGGTACGGACCCTGGGGCCCCGCCCTCGCCGCCGTCGCGGCGGCGGTCTGCGCGCTGCTCGGCCTGGCGACGGGCCCGCGCCCGGAGCTCGTGGTGTGGCTGCTGTGCGTGCCGCCCGCCCTCGTCCTGGCCTGCGTCGACCGCGCCGTGATGCGCCTGCCGGACGTGCTGACCCTGCCGCTCGCGGCGGCGGCGCTCGCGCTCCTCGGCGTGGCGGCGGCACTGCCCGAGCACGGCGGCGACTGGGCGAAGGCGGCCCTCGGCGCGCTCGTGCTCAGCGGCGGCTGCTTCGTGCTGTTCCTGATCAACCCGAACGGCATGGCGTTCGGCGACGTCAAGCTCGCGCTCGCGCTCGGCGCGGTCCTGGGCTGGTACGGCTGGGGCATGCTGCTGCTCGGCACGTTCGCCGGGTTCGTGTGCGCCGCGCTGTACGGCGGCTGGCTGGTCGTGGTCCGCGGGGCGGGCCGCAGGACGGCCATAGCCTTCGGCCCGTTCCTGCTGGCTGGCGGCCTCACCGGCGTCCTGCTCGGCGCGTACGCGACCTGACGCCGGGGCGCGGAGCACCGGCCGCCGGAGGCCCGAGGGCCTGGCGTACGCTGAAGAGCGATCTGTCCAACCCCCTTACGGAAGGGACGCCCCGGTGACCGAGAAGGCCGACCTCACGTCCTCTGATGTCACAGCCGTCCTCGACCGTGCCGCGGCAGGCGGACGGATCAGCGCCGAAGAGGCACTCGCCCTGTACCGGGACGCCCCGCTGCACGCGCTCGGCTCGGCCGCCGACGCCGTGCGCCGCCGCCGGTACGCGGGCACCGAGCACATCGCGACGTACATCATCGAGCGGAACATCAACTACACGAACGTCTGTGTGACGGCGTGCAAGTTCTGCGCCTTCTACGCCGCCCCGAAGGACACCAAGAAGGGCTGGACCCGGGACCTCGACGACATCCTGCGCCGCTGCGCGGAGACCGTGGAGCTGGGCGGCACGCAGATCATGTTCCAGGGCGGCCACCACCCGGACTTCGGCGTGGAGTACTACGAGAAGCACTTCGCGGCCATCAAGAAGGAGTTCCCGCAGCTCGTCATCCACAGCCTGGGGGCGAGCGAGGTCGAGCACATGGCCCGCATCTCCAAGGTGTCCGTCGAGGAGGCCATCCAGCGGATCAACGCCGCCGGGCTCGACTCCTTCGCGGGCGCGGGCGCCGAGCTGCTCCCGGAGCGGCCGCGCAAGGCCATCGCCCCGCTGAAGGAGTCCGGCGAGCGCTGGCTCGAGATCATGGAGACCGCGCACGGGCTGGGCGTGGAGTCCACCTCCACGATGCTCATGGGCACGGGCGAGACGAACGCCGAGCGCATCGAGCACCTGCGGATGATCCGCGACGTGCAGGACCGGACGGGCGGCTTCCGCGCCTTCATCCCGTACACGTACCAGCCGGAGAACAACCACCTCAAGGGGCGCACCCAGGCCTCGGTCTTCGAGTATCTGCGCATGATCGCGATCGCGCGGGTCTTCCTCGACAACGTGGCGCACATCCAGGGCTCCTGGCTGACCACCGGCAAGGAGGCGGGCCAGATGACGCTGCACTACGGCGCTGACGACCTCGGCTCGGTGATGCTGGAGGAGAACGTGGTCTCCTCGGCGGGCGCCAAGCACCGCTCGAACCTGCGCGAGATGATCGACATGATCCGCACCGCCGACCGCGTCCCCGCCCAGCGCGCCACGACGTACGAGCACCTGGTCGTGCACGACGACCCGGCGGACGACCCGGTCGACGAGCGCGTGGCCTCGCACATCTCCTCCACCGCCATCGAGGGCGGCACGGCCCACCCGGAGCTGAAGCTCCTGACCGCCAACTAGTCCCCGACGAGGGCCAGTTGCTGACACTGCACCACGTGCGCGCGGTCCGGTCCGCCCCCGCGGGGGCGGACGCCGTCGTCGTCGACGGCGCCCGGATCGCGGCCGTCGGCCCGTACGAGGAGCTGTTCGCGGCGTACGGCGAGCGCGCCCGGGTCCGGCGCTGGGACGGCTTCCTGACCCCCGGCCGCCACGAGCCCGACGCCGTGGCCCTCCTGGAGTCCGCCTACTGGCCCGACCCGCGTGAGGCCGACGAACTCGGCACGGACCCGCTGACCGGCGCGGACCTGGACCGGCTCGGCATGACGGACACCCGCTGGGGCCACAGCGCCCGCCGCGGCCTGCAGCGCCTCCTCGCCGCCGGCACCACGTCCCTCGCGGGCCCCTTCACCCACCCTTCGGTCCGCACGGCCGTCACCCGTTCGGGCATCAGGGTCACCACCGCCGCCCCGACCCCCTTGGTCCCCGCGGCCCCCGCGGACTTCGCGATCTTCACCGAGGACGGAACCTGCGTGGCGACGGCCATCGAGGGCCGCCTCCTCTTCCGCCGCCGCTAGCGCGAAGCGCCCCGTAAGGGGCGCGGGGAACTGCGCGAGCAACCAGCACAGCCCCGCACCCACGGCCCCCGGCCGAGGGAGAAGACCGGCCTGACACAATAGGCCGGGTGACCCGCGCATCCCTGGACAAGCAGCCGCACGAAGTCGCCTCGATGTTCGACGACGTCGCGGAACGGTACGACCTCACGAACGACGTGATCTCGCTCGGCCAGGCCCGGCTGTGGCGCAAGGAGGTCGCCAGGGCCGTCGACGCGCGGCCCGCGCAGAAGATCCTCGACCTCGCCGCGGGGACGGCCACGTCCTCGCAGCCCTTCGCGCAGGCGGGCGCGTACGTCGTGCCGTGCGACTTCTCGCTCGGCATGCTGCGCGTCGGCAAGCAGCGCCACCCGTGGATGCCGTTCACCGCGGGGGACGCCACGAAGCTGCCGTTCAAGGACGACACCTTCGACGCCGTCACGATCTCCTTCGGCCTGCGCAACGTCCAGGACACCGACGCCGCGCTGCGCGAGCTGTTCCGTGTGACCCGCCCCGGCGGGCGCGTGGTGATCTGCGAGTTCTCCGAGCCGACGTGGGGCCCGTTCCGCAAGGTCTACATCGAGTACCTGATGCGCGCGCTGCCGCCGGTCGCCCGCACGGTGTGCTCGAACCCGGACGCGTACGTCTATCTCGCCGAGTCCATCCGCTCCTGGCCGAACCAGCCACAGCTGGCGGCGCGCCTGTCCGACGCGGGCTGGTCCAAGGTGGCGTACCGCAATCTGACGGGCGGCGTGGTGGCGCTCCACCGGGGGTTCAAGAAGGACTGAACGGTCGTTTCGACAACGGTCGAACGGTCGTTCAGGACGCGGCGGTTGACGGGAACCGTGCGCCGGGGAAGATGTGTCAGTTGATATGTACCGACCACTCCATGTGGCCGGAGCATAACGGTCGGCGCTCACCGACCCGTCCCCTGACGATCTCCTCAAGACGGAGCGTTCCGATGTCGTCGTACTGCCCGCACTGCGGGGCGCCATCCCCGGACGAGGCCCGTTTCTGCATGAAGTGCGGGCGGGAATGCCTTCCGGAGCCGACGGGGGAGGTCTCGGACGCCGCGCCTCAGGACGCCCCCGCCGCCCCCTCCGAAGAACCAAGTCACCCCAAGACACTGGTGGTTCCTCCCGCCCCGACGGCCGCCCCGTCCGCCACTCCGACGGCCGCGCCGCCACCGACGGCCCCCTCGGCCCCGCCGACACCCTTGGCACCACCGCCCCCAGCCGCTCCGGCCGCTCCAGTTGCTCCAGCCGCCCCGGCAGTCGCCGCCCCGCCGGCGTACGCCCCCGTCCCCGCCGCGCCCTCGCCCGTCGGCGCCTTCCTCGGGCGGACCGCGCGCGGTGACTGGGCCGGTTCCGTGCAGGCCGCGCTGTGGCCGCTCGCGGCGCTGCTGCTCTCCGCGCTGGCTTGCGCCGTCCCGAAGTACGGGCAGGACGACGAGGACTTCGTCGGCTTCGCCGACCGGCTGCGGATCGCGCTCGCGGTCGTCGTCCAGGCGGTGGGCGGCAGGCTCGAGTTCTCGGGCAGCGAGGAGAGCGGCTTCGACGGCTCGTCGACGGAGGCGGTGACCGACGGCACCTTCGCCGTGCACCTCGTACCGCTCACGGTGACGGCCCTGTTCATCGGGGGGCTCGTCGTCGGCGCGCGCATCCTCAGGAACCGCCTTCGGCTGCGCGGGCAGAGCCTGCCGGGCAGCACGGCCGGTCTGGAGGCGGCCGTCCGCGTCGCGCTGCTCACCGCGCTCGGCGTACTGGTGCTCGCCCTCTTCGGGCAGCCCGAGATCCAGCGCGTGGAGATCTCGTCCGGTCCGCTCCTCGCGCTGCTCGGCGCGCTCGCGCTCAGCCTCGGGATCTGCGGAGCGGTCCTTCAGCGCGACGGCGCGGCGCCCTGGCTGGCCGGGCGCCCCGGCGCGCAGTTCTTCACCCGCGCCCTGGGCGCATCCCTGCGCGCCCTCGGCATCGTGCTCGTCCTCAGCTCCGTCACCGCGTACCTCAGCGTCACGCAGATCGACGCCTTCAGCGGCGAGAACGACGTGCCCGGCTCGGACGTGTCGGACGACCGGGTCTCGCCCTACCTCGTCGCGCTGCTGCTCCTGCCGAACTTCGGCCTGCACGCGCTCGGCCTCGGCTGGGGCGCGCCGCTCGAATCCGAGGCGGGCCGGGGCTCGCGGTACGGCGACAACTACGAGACCGAGTCGTTCGGCCTGTCGAAACTCGGCGACCTGGTGAACTCCGGTGCGGTCGTCGGCGCGTTGGCGCTCGGCCTGGTGTGCGCCCTCGTGATCGCGCTCGTCGGCGCGCGCCGCTGCGCACGGCGTGGCGAGCAGATCCTGGCCGCGGGGCTCTCGTTCGGCTTCATCCTGTTGCTCGCCGCCTTCAGCGGCCTCGGCGTCGACACGTCCACCGAGCGGCGCGGACTCGGCGGCGAGACGTCGAGCGGCTCGTTCGACGCGGGCGTGAGCATGCCGGACCTCCTGCTGTTCGGGCTGCTGTGGGTGGCCGGAGCGGTGCTCGTGGCGGCGGTGTTCACCGCGCGCGGGAGCGGGGCGCCGCCGGTGCCGCCCGGCCCGCCGGCGGGGCAGACGCCGCCGGTTCCGCCCGGCGCGGCGGGGCCCGGCGCGCCCGCGGCGTACGCCGTCCCCGGTCCGTACGACCCCAGCGCTGCCCCCACCCAGGGCGTCCTGGCCGCGCCGCCCGTTCCCGCGCGGCCGCGCGGCGGCCGCACCGGGGTCTGGGCGGTCACGCTGGCCGTCGCCCTCCTCGTCGGCGGCGGTACGACGGCGGGCATCGTCGTCTGGCAGGACAACCGGAGCACGTCGGACGAGGCGGACAAGGGCGACAGCTCCACCGGCGCCGACAAGGGCGCGACCGGTTCCGAGGGCGACGGCGAGAACGGCCCGGCCGCCAGCCGCACCGACGAGCCCACCCAGGACCTGCCGACCGGCACCGCGCAGCCCTCCGAAGAGGAGAGCGGCGGCGGTGAGACCGCGGGGGACGCCGCCGTGCCGCCGGGCTCCGAGCGCGTCACCGACCCCAAGGGGTTCTCGTTCGCGGCCCCCGAGGGCTGGGGGAGCAGCGTCAGCGACAACCCCACGCAGTCCATGTTCGCGGGCGCGAGCGAGGCGGAGCACTTCCAGGTCGGCGTGATCCCGGACGCCGGCTACACCTCGTACGAGAACCTCACGAAGATGGAGGAGTTCGCCGAGAAGGACCCCGACAAGTCCGACTACCGGCGGATCCGCCTGGAGGACAACACCTTCCAGGGGCGCGCGGGCGCGGTGTGGGAGTACACGTACACCGACAAGTCGGACCGCAGGATCCACGCGATCAACCAGAGCTACGTCACCGCCGACGGCACCGAGTACGCGATCCAGCTCTCCTGGCGCGCGACGGTGTGGTCGACGGCGCACGGCACGCGGACGCACCAGGCGGCCCTCGACACCTGGCAGACCACGGACTGACGGCGCCCGGCCGGCCACGGGCTGAGGCTCCCCCTCCGGGGAGGGCCTCAGCCCCCGACGCCGACCTCCGGCTGCCCCGGCTCGGCCAGCTCCCGCTGGAGGCCGCCGCCCGAAGGCCCGGGCAGCAGCGGCTCGCGCACGCCCGCGCCGCCCTCGCCCTCGCCGGAGCCGAGGTCGAACCACACGGTCACGACGGCGCCGCGCGGAACCTCGACGTCCGGCAGCGGGTACTGGCGTACGACGTACTCCAGGATCACGTCGTGGAGTTCGGAGCGGTCGCCCGCCACCAGGCGCACGCCGCGCTCGTGGGCCCTCTCGCGCGCGTCCATCCCCATCAGGCCCACGAAGCGCGGCACGCGCACTTCCAGCGGACCGGCGTCCCCCGGCGTCCTCGGCACAGGCGTCACCCCTCAGCGGCAGGGGCGCGAGCCCCCAGCGGTAGGGGAGGCCCCGGCGGTAGGGGAAGGGTAGCCCGGCCGGGCCGGACTACAACCCCATGCGGTAGCAGTACGCGCGCCGGTCCTGGCCGGGCACGGTGTGCGTCTCGGCGCGCTCCATGCCGAGGCGCGCGGCCACCGCCTGGGACCGTTCGTTGCGCACGTCGATCACGGCGACCGCCGACGGCACGCCCGCCGCCCGCAGCCGGTCCAGGGTCGCGCGGGCCGCGACGGACGCGTAGCCGCGCCCCCACGCCCGGCGGGCGAGCCGCCAGCCGATCTCGATCTCCCCCGTGGGCCCCCACTCCCGCGGCCACGGCTGGGCGCCGGCCAGGCCGACGGGCTCGCCGTCCGGGCTCAGCAACGTCCACAGGCAGTAGCCCAGTTCCGCGTCGTGGCGGCGCTGCCGCGCGGTCAGCTCCTCGTACACGGAGAGCTCGCTGGGCAGGCCCGCGCCCACGTACTTCATGACCTCCGGGTCGTCGAAGAGCCGGTGCCAGACGAAGGCGTCCTCGTGGGTCGGCACGCGCAGGCCGACGGCAGGCGCGGCGGGGGTCCGGTGGGGCGCGTCGTCCAGCTCGCTCACGTCGCTCACAAGTGGCCCTTCGGGTGATTGATCAGTACCGCCTCATAGACTGCCTCTATCCCGTGCCGGTCGGCACACTGATTTCGAGCCTTCGGGAGAACCCGCCGTGACCGAGCCGCTCTCCGACACCACCGCCAACTCCGCGGACGTCATCGTCGTCGGCGCAGGTCCGGCCGGTTCGACCACCGCGTACTACCTGGCGAAGGCCGGGCTCGACGTGCTCCTCCTGGAGAAGACCGCGTTCCCCAGGGAGAAGGTCTGCGGCGACGGCCTGACGCCGCGTGCCACGAAGCAGTTGGTGTCCATGGGCATCGACATCTCCGAAGAGGCCGGCTGGCTGCGGAACAAGGGCCTCCGCATCATCGGGGGCGGCGTACGGCTCCAGCTGGATTGGCCGGATCTCGCCTCTTTCCCCGACTACGGACTCGTCCGCAAGCGCGACGACTTCGACGAGCAGCTCGCCCGCCAGGCCCAGAAGGCGGGCGCGCGACTGTACGAGCGGTGCAACGTGGGCGCCCCGATCGTCGACGACCGCACCGGCCGCATCACCGGCGTGGAGGCCAAGCTCGGCGAGGACAAGACGCCGGTCACCTTCCACGCGCCGCTGGTGGTCGCCGCCGACGGCAACTCCACGCGCCTGTCGCTCGCCATGGGCCTGCACCGCCGCGAGGACCGCCCGATGGGCGTCGCGGTGCGCACGTACTTCACCTCGCCGCGCCACGACGACGACTACCTGGAGTCCTGGCTGGAGCTGTGGGACCGCCGCGGCGCCCAGGACCGCCTGCTGCCCGGCTACGGCTGGATCTTCGGCATGGGCGACGGTACGTCGAACGTCGGCCTCGGCGTCCTGAACACGACCGCCGCCTTCAAGGAGCTGGACTGGCGCGAGGTCCTCAAGGCCTGGTGCGCCTCCATGCCCGAGGACTGGGGCTACACCCCGGAGAACATGACGGGGCCGATCCGCGGCGCCGCCCTGCCGATGGCCTTCAACCGCCAGCCGCACTACACGCGCGGCCTGCTGCTCGTCGGCGACGCGGGCGGCCTGGTCAACCCGTTCAACGGCGAGGGCATCGCCTACGCCATGGAGTCCGGGCAGATCGCCGCGGACGTCATCGTGCAGGCCGTCGCCCGCGCCACGCCCGCCCAGCGCGAACTGGCCCTCCAGCGCTACCCGAAGGTCCTCAAGGACACCTACGGCGGCTACTACACCCTCGGCCGCGCCTTCGTGAAGCTCATCGGCAACCCGAAGGTCATGCAGATCGCGGCCCAGCGCGGCCTCACGCACCCGCTCCTGATGAAGTTCACCCTGAAGATGCTCGCCAACCTGACGGACCCGACGGGCGGCGACGCGATGGACCGCATCATCAACGGCCTGAGCAAGGTGGCCCCCAAGGCCTGACCCCCTCAAGCGCACGCCTAAGGGCCGGAACCCCTCTGGAGGGTTCCGGCCCTTAGGCGTAGGTGCGAAAGACCGTCAGAGGACGCGCACGGCCCCGGAGGCCGGGTAGCCCGACAGGTCCTGGATCACGACGCCCTTGCTCGGGTTCGCGGCGTCCAGGTACTGGCCGCCCCCGATGTAGACGCCCACGTGGTACGCGGAGCCCGCGCCGCCCCAGTACAGGATGTCGCCCGGCTGGATGTTGGAGAGCGAAACCGGCGTTCCGGCCGTCGACTGGGCCTGCGAGACGCGCGGCAGGTCCACGTTGACCTGCTTGAAGGCGGCCTGGACGAGGCTGGAGCAGTCCCACGCGTTGGGGCCCGAGGCACCCATCACATACGCGTCGCCCAGCTGGGCCTTCAGGAAGCTGATGACGGTGGACACGCTGCCGCCGGAGGGCGCGGAGACGTTCGAGGTGTCGGAGGCGGAGGAGCTGCCACCGGAGCCACCGGAACCGCCGGAGGGGGCGGAGTTGGTGCTGAGCTGCGTGCGCTCGGTGGCCCGCGCGGCGCGCTCCTGGGCCTCCTTCTTGCGCTTGGCCTCGGCCTCGGCCTTGGCCTTCTTCTCGGCCTCGGCCTTCTTCTCAGCGGCCTTCTGGTCCTTGGTGGCCTGCTTGGCGGCCTTGACGGCGGCGGCCTCCTGCTGGGCGCGCGCCTCGTAGCCGTCGGCGGTCTGCTGCGTGGCGTCCGCGGACTGCGCGATCTGAGCGGTCAGATCGGCGGTGAGGGTGGGCAGCTCGATCGTCTCGGTCACCGGCTCGGCGGCGTTCGCCGTACCAGCGGCGCCGGCCACTGCCAGGGTGCTGAGGACGCCACCGGCAACTCCGGCGCGCAGAGCCATCTTCGACGCGCTGCGACGGGGCTTCCGGTGGCTGGGTATGTGAGCGGTGTGGGACATGGGAACAACCGCTATCAAGGAGTAGGGGTTCCCTTCAAGAAACGTGTGCTGCGCCACAGTTGCCCGCCGTGACCTTGAATCCCGGGCGTGTCGCTTCTTATTGACGCCGTAACGGGCAATGCGGACAGTCCTGATCACGCCTGTGATCATGGGTTTTCCGAGTTACGTCCGAATTGCCCGTGGTCTAACACGCGTTGATGCCGTTGGCCAAGCCCGCTTGTTCGAGCCAAGGTTCGGGTGTGGCGCAGGTCACCTTCCGGGCCCGGTGAGCGCCGCCTGAGACCTGGCTGAGATCTGGCTGATATCTCCCGGGTATCTGACGGGTGCCCTCCGGTTCGCCAGTCACTCCTCTCCGCCCTCCTGGCGCCTCCTCGTATCCCCTCCCCCTCTCCCTGTGCTTTCTCGCGCCCCCTCGCGCGCGACGCGCGGGTCCGACTCGTGAACGCGTGCACACGATCGGACTGTCCACCCCTCCGCGGCGTCCGCGCGAAGCCGCGTCCACCGCCGTCCACACCCCTGCCGCCAAAGTGTGAACGCGCCCCTCTATCAAGTGATCACGTCCAGCACCAATTTGCCTGTAGTAGCCACCTCTTGATAATGCAACACCGCCCCGACCTGCCCCGACGCGTCAAGATGTCACCTCTGGTGATCACTCAGGTGCTTCGCGTACGAAGATCACTGCTCATCCGACTTCATGATCCTTCGTCAGGTGGTGGAGATCACAAAGCCGTTGTCGTACCCCGTGTCGCAGATCACAGACCGGCGGGCATAAGATGCGGGGCAGTTGGGCTTGTGACCTGCTTCACATGTAAGCGATCTTCGGGGAACTCCGAAGGCCCGGGGATCGCATACGGGCGGGGCGGCGAGCGGGTCCGACGCAACCGCCAGCAGTCAGTGCCGACTGAGAGGAGCGAGGAGCGGTGAACGCGTATGCGCCCATCCTCGTACTGGGAGCCCTCGGGGCAGGCTTTGCGATTTTCTCCGTGGTCATGGCCACGCTTGTCGGCCCCAAGCGCTACAACCGCGCGAAGCTCGAGGCCTACGAGTGCGGAATCGAGCCGACCCCCACGCCGGCCGGCGGCGGGCGTTTCCCCATCAAGTACTACCTGACGGCGATGCTCTTCATCGTCTTCGACATCGAGATCGTCTTTCTCTATCCCTGGGCCGTCAGCTTCGACGCCCTGGGGATTTTCGGGCTCGTGGAGATGCTGCTCTTCGTGCTCACCGTCTTCGTCGCGTACGCGTACGTATGGCGGCGCGGCGGCCTGGAATGGGACTGACCCCGGCAAGGGACTGACCCCCGATATGGGACTGAGCCCCGGAAGGGGACAGAGGAGCCACTGAGCATGGGACTCGAAGAGAAACTGCCGAGCGGATTCCTGCTGACCACCGTCGAGCAGGCCGCCGGGTGGGTGCGCAAGGCATCCGTCTTTCCCGCCACGTTCGGCCTCGCGTGCTGCGCCATCGAGATGATGACCACCGGCGCCGGGCGCTACGACCTGGCGCGCTTCGGCATGGAGGTCTTCCGCGGCTCACCGCGGCAGGCGGACCTGATGATCGTGGCCGGGCGCGTGAGCCAGAAGATGGCGCCCGTCCTGCGGCAGGTCTATGACCAGATGCCCAACCCCAAGTGGGTGATCTCCATGGGGGTTTGCGCGTCTTCTGGCGGAATGTTCAATAACTACGCGATTGTCCAGGGCGTGGATCATGTCGTCCCGGTCGACATCTATCTGCCCGGCTGTCCGCCCCGGCCCGAGATGCTGATGGACGCGATCCTCAAACTGCACCACAAGATCCAGAACACCAAGCTCGGCGTGAACGCCGAGGAAGCGGCCCGCGAGGCGGAGGAAGCGGCCCTCAAGGCGCTCCCCACCATCGAGATGAAGGGGCTGCTGCGGTGACCGACGCGAACGACAGCGCCACCCACGAGACCAACCCCGAGCG
The DNA here is from genome assembly GCF_008704795.1 of Streptomyces spectabilis. Taxonomy (NCBI): domain Bacteria; kingdom Bacillati; phylum Actinomycetota; class Actinomycetes; order Kitasatosporales; family Streptomycetaceae; genus Streptomyces; species Streptomyces spectabilis. The sequence goes on from NZ_CP023690.1 coordinate 5,626,472, forward strand.
GGACCTCAGCGCCTCCAACCTCCCCGGCCAGCGCGGTGAGCACGGCGAGGAGGTCCGCGTCCAGCGCGGCATGTTCGGCGCCGACAACGGCGGCGACACCTCCGGTTACGGCGGCCTGGTGCGCTCCATCCGGCTCCCGGGCGCGGCCAACCGGCCCTACGGCGGCTGGTTCGACGAGGTGGCCGACGAGCTCGAAGGCGCCCTGGAGGAACAGGGCCTCGTCCCCGAGAACGCCATCGAGAAGACGGTCGTCGACCGCGACGAGCTGACCTTCCACATCGCGCGCGAGCATCTCGTCCGCGTGGCCCGGACCCTGCGGGACGACCCGGCGCTGCGCTTCGAGCTGTGCACCGGCGTGTCCGGCGTGCACTTCCTCGGAGACAAGGGCCGCGAGCTGCACGCCGTCTACCACCTGCGCTCGCTCACCCACAACCGCCTGATCCGCCTGGAAGTCAGCGCCCCGGACGCCGATCCGCACGTGCCGTCCCTCGTCGCGGTCTATCCGACGAACGACTGGCACGAGCGCGAGACGTATGACTTCTTCGGGCTCGTCTTCGACGGCCACCCCGCGCTCACGCGCATCATGATGCCGGACGACTGGCAGGGCTTCCCACAGCGGAAGGACTACCCGCTCGGCGGCATTCCCGTCGAGTACAAGGGCGCCCAGATCCCGGCTCCGGACCAGCGGAGGTCGTACAGCTGATGAGCACTCCTTCTGCATCCGCTTCCTCCGCCTCCGCGCGCGAGACCACCGAGGGCACCGTCTACACGGTCACCGGTGGCGACTGGGACGAGGTCGCCAGGTCCGCGGCCGAGGCCGACGACGAGCGCATCGTCGTGAACATGGGCCCGCAGCACCCCTCCACGCACGGCGTGCTCCGGCTCATCCTGGAGATCGAGGGCGAGACGGTCTCCGAGGCCCGCTGCGGCATCGGCTACCTCCACACGGGCATCGAGAAGAACCTCGAATTCCGCACCTGGACCCAGGGCACCACGTTCGTCACGCGCATGGACTATCTGACGCCGTTCTTCAACGAGACGGCGTACTGCCTGGGCGTCGAGAAGCTCCTCGGCATCGAGGACCAGATCCCCGACCGCGCCACCCTCATCCGCGTGCTCCTGATGGAGCTGAACCGGATGTCCTCGCACCTGGTGTGCATCGCCACCGGCGGCATGGAGCTGGGCGCCACCACGATCATGATCTACGGCTTCCGCGATCGTGAACTCATTCTCGACATCTACGAGCTGATCACCGGCCTGCGCATGAACCACGCGTACATCCGGCCCGGTGGACTCGCCCAGGACCTGCCGCCCGGCGCGGTGGACCAGATCCGCGAGTTCGTGAAGAAGATGAAGAAGAACCTCCCCGAGTACGACAAGCTCGCCACCGGGAACCCCATCTTCAAGGCCCGCATGCAGGACGTCGGCTACCTCGACCTGACCGGCTGCATGGCCCTCGGCGCCACCGGCCCGATCCTGCGCTCCGCCGGGCTCCCCCACGACCTGCGCAAGAGCCAGCCGTACTGCGGCTACGAGACCTACGACTTCGAGGTCCCGACCGCCGACACCTGCGACTCCTACGGACGCTTCCTCATCCGCGTGGAGGAGATGCGCCAGTCGCTGCGCATCATCGAACAGTGCCTGGACCGGCTGCGGCCGGGACCGGTCATGGTCGCCGACAAGAAGATCGCCTGGCCCGCCCAGCTCGCGCTCGGCCCGGACGGCCTCGGCAACTCGCTCGACCACATCAAGAAGATCATGGGCACCTCCATGGAGGCCTTGATCCACCACTTCAAGCTGGTGACGGAGGGCTTCCGGGTGCCGCCCGGCCAGGCCTACACCGCCGTGGAGTCCCCCAAGGGCGAACTCGGCGTGCACGTCGTCTCCGACGGCGGCACCCGCCCCTACCGGGTGCACTTCCGCGACCCGTCCTTCACCAACCTGCAGGCCATGGCGGCGATGTGCGAGGGCGGCCAGGTCGCCGACGTCATCGTCGCCGTCGCGTCCATCGACCCCGTGATGGGAGGCGTCGACCGGTGACAGACGCATCGCCGACGAGCCTGGGGATGCCCCGACTCCCCGCCCCCGACTACCCGGCCGACGTACGGGCCCGGCTCGAAGCGGACGCCAAGGAGGTCATCGCCCGCTATCCGGACTCCCGCTCAGCCCTGCTGCCGCTGCTGCACCTGGTGCAGTCGGAGGAGGGGTACGTCACGCGCACCGGGATGCGGTTCTGCGCGGAGGTGCTCGACCTGACCACCGCGGAGGTCACGGCCGTCGCGACCTTCTACACCATGTACCGGCGGAGGCCCTCCGGCGACTACCAGGTCGGCGTGTGCACCAACACGCTCTGCGCGGTGATGGGCGGCGACGCCATCTTCGAGGCCCTCCAGGAGCACCTGGGCGTCGGCAACGGCGGGACCACCGAGGACGGCAAGGTGACGCTCGAACACATCGAGTGCAACGCCGCCTGCGACTTCGCGCCCGTGGTGATGGTCAACTGGGAGTTCTTCGACAACCAGACCCCGCACAGCGCCAAACGCCTCGTCGACGACCTGCGCGCGGGTGTCCAGGCCGAGCCGACCCGCGGCGCCCCGCTGTGCACCTTCAAGGAGACGGCCCGCATCCTCGCGGGCTTCCCCGACGAGCGCCCCGGAGCCGTCGAGGCCACCGGCGGCGCGGGCCCCGCCTCGCTGATCGGACTGCGCCTGGCCAAGGGCGAGGCGCCCCCCGCGCGCGTGGTGCATCCGCGCACGGGCGGCCCGGAGGGCGCACAGCCGCACGATCCGTCACCCAGCGAGCACCTGAGCTCGCACGACGCGCCGCAGCGGACCTCGGCATCCGACCCCTCGCACTCCGCGGGCCCGGTCGGCGAGGACCGCGAGGAGGGGGAGTGATGACCTTGGCCGCCGAGATCAACGAGACCAGCCCCGAGAAGCTGCTCGCCCCGGTCCTCTCGGCCTTCTGGGACCAGGAGAAGTCCTGGACCCTTGACGTCTACCGGCGCCACGAGGGCTACGAGGGACTGCGCAAGGCCCTGGCGATGGAGCCGGACGACCTCATCGCCTATGTGAAGGAATCCGGGCTCCGCGGCCGCGGCGGCGCGGGCTTCCCCACCGGGATGAAGTGGCAGTTCATCCCGCAGGGCGACGGCAAGCCGCACTATCTAGTTGTCAACGCCGACGAGTCGGAGCCCGGGACCTGCAAGGACATCCCGCTCCTCTTCGCGAACCCGCATTCCCTCATCGAGGGCATCGTGATCGCCTGCTACGCGATCCGTTCGTCGCATGCCTTCATCTATCTGCGTGGTGAGGTCGTCCCCGTACTGCGGCGGCTGCACGAGGCCGTGCGCGAGGCGTACGCGGCGGGCTACCTCGGCAAGAACGTCCTGGGCAGCGGACTCGATCTCGAACTCACCGTGCACGCGGGCGCGGGCGCGTACATCTGCGGTGAGGAGACCGCGCTGCTCGACTCGCTCGAAGGCCGCCGTGGTCAGCCGCGACTCCGTCCCCCTTTCCCTGCGGTCGCGGGTCTCTACGCGTGCCCCACTGTTGTCAATAACGTCGAGTCCATCGCATCGGTTCCCGCGATCCTGCAGCGCGGCAAGGACTGGTTCACCTCGATGGGAAGCGAGAAGTCGCCCGGCTTCACGCTGTACTCGCTCAGCGGGCACGTCGCCTCGCCCGGCCAGTACGAGGCGCCCCTCGGCATCACGCTGCGCCAACTGCTCGACATGAGCGGCGGCATGCGGCCCGGTCACCGCCTCAAGTTCTGGACGCCGGGCGGCTCTTCGACGCCGATGTTCACCGACGAGCACCTCGACGTCCCGCTCGACTACGAGGGCGTCGGCGCCGCCGGATCCATGCTCGGCACCAAGGCGCTGCAGTGCTTCGACGAGACCACCTGCGTCGTGCGCGCGGTGACGCGCTGGACCGAGTTCTACGCCCACGAGTCCTGCGGCAAGTGCACGCCCTGCCGCGAAGGGACGTACTGGCTCGTGCAGTTGCTGCGCGACATCGAGGCGGGCAAGGGCGTGATGGCCGACCTCGACAAGCTCAACGACATCGCCGACAACATCAACGGCAAGTCCTTCTGCGCCCTCGGCGACGGCGCCGCCTCGCCGATCTTCTCCTCGCTCCAGTACTTCCGCGCGGAGTACGAGGAGCACATCACCGGCAGGGGCTGCCCCTTCGACCCCGCCAAGTCGACGCTCTGGGCCGACAGGCCCCTGGAGAACACGGAGGTGAACGCATGACAGTGACCACGAACAGCGCTCCCTCCGGGGGCGGGGAGGCGGCCGTTCCGCCGGAAGACCTGGTCACGCTGACGATCGACGGCATCGAGATCAGCGTCCCCAAGGGGACCCTGGTCATCCGCGCCGCCGAGCTCCTCGGCATCGAGATCCCGCGCTTCTGCGACCACCCGCTGCTCGACCCCGCGGGCGCCTGCCGCCAGTGCATCGTCGAGGTCGAGGGCCAGCGCAAGCCGATGGCGTCCTGCACGATCACCTGCACCGACGGCATGGTCGTCAAGTCGCAGCTGACGTCGCCGGTCGCCGAGAAGGCCCAGCACGGCGTGATGGAGCTGCTGCTCATCAACCACCCGCTGGACTGCCCGGTCTGCGACAAGGGCGGCGAGTGCCCGCTGCAGAACCAGGCCATGTCGCACGGCAACGCCGAGTCCCGCTTCGAGGGCAGCAAGCGCACCTACGAGAAGCCGGTGCCGATCTCCACACAGGTGCTGCTCGACCGCGAGCGGTGCGTGCTGTGCGCCCGCTGCACCCGCTTCTCCAACCAGATCGCCGGCGACCCCATGATCGAGCTGGTCGAGCGCGGCGCGCTCCAGCAGGTGGGCACCGGAGAGGGCGACCCCTTCGAGTCGTACTTCTCCGGGAACACCATCCAGATCTGCCCGGTGGGAGCGCTCACGTCGCACGCCTACCGCTTCCGGTCACGCCCCTTCGACCTGGTGTCGTCGCCGTCGGTGTGCGAGCACTGCGCGGGCGGCTGCGCCACCCGTACCGACCACCGGCGCGGCAAGGTCATGCGACGGCTGGCCCAGGACGAACCCGAGGTCAACGAGGAGTGGATCTGCGACAAGGGCCGCTTCGGCTTCCGGTACGCGCAGAAGCCGGACCGCCTGACCACGCCCCTGGTGCGGAACGCGGCCTCGGGTGAGCTCGAACCGGCCAGCTGGCCCGAGGCGTTGGAGACGGCCGCACGCGGCCTCGCCGCCGCGCGCGGGCGGGCCGGAGTCCTGACCGGCGGCCGCCTCACCGTGGAGGACGCCTACGCGTACAGCAAGTACGCGCGCGTGGCGCTCGACACGAACGACATCGACTTCCGCGCGCGGGTGCACTCCAGCGAGGAGGCCGACTTCCTGGCGGCACGGGTCGCCGGGCGCGGCCGGGACCTCGACGGCACCGGTGTCACGTACGCCGCCCTGGAGAAGGCGCCCGCCGTCCTGCTCGTCGGCATCGAGGCCGAGGAGGAGGCGCCCGGCGTCTTCCTGCGGCTCCGCAAGGCGTGGCGCAAGCACGGCCAGCGCACCTACGCCGTCGCCACGCACGCCACGCGGGGCCTGGTGAAGGCGGGCGGCACGCTCCTCGCCGCGGCGCCCGGCACGGAGACCGAGTGGCTGGACGCGCTCGCCGCCGGGGTCGGCATCGAGGACGACGGCGCGAAGGCCGCCGAGGCGCTGCGCGCCGAGGGCGCGGTCATCGTCGCGGGGGAGCGGCTCGCGGCCGTGCCGGGCGCGCTCACCGCCGCCGTGCGGGCCGCGTCCGCGACCGGCGCGTCGCTGGTGTGGATCCCGCGCCGCGCGGGCGAGCGCGGTGCCGTCGAGGCCGGCGCGGTGCCCTCGCTGCTTCCCGGGGGCCGCCCGGCCACCGACCCGCGCGCGCGGGACGAGGTCGCGGCCGCCTGGGGCGTGGCCGAACTCCCGCACCGCTACGGCCGGGACACCGGCCAGATCGTCGAGGCCGCCGCGACCGGCGAGCTGGGCGCCCTCCTGGTGGGGGGCGTCGAGGTCGCCGACCTGCCCGACCCGCCGCGCGCGCGTGAGGCGCTCGACCAGGTCGGCTTCCTGGTGTCGCTCGAACAGCGGCCGAGCGAGGTGACCGAGCGCGCCGACGTGGTCCTGCCGGTGGCCGCCGTCGCCGAGAAGCCGGGCACCTTCCTCAACTGGGAAGGCAGGGCCCGGCTCTTCGAGGCGGCGCTCAAGCCGGACCAGATGACGCGCCGCCTGGCACCCACCGACGCGCGCGTCCTGCACATGCTGGCCGACGCGGGCGACGTCCCCCTCGGCCTTCCCGACCTGCTGGCCGTCCGGCGCGAGCTCGACCGGCTCGGCGGCTGGGACGGGCCGCGCGCGACCGAGCCCCTGGAGACCGCGGTCCAGCTGCCGCGCCCGGCCGTCGGTGAGGCGGTGCTCGCCGGGCACCGGCTCCTGCTGGACCGGGGCCGCCTCCAGGAGGGCGACGACGCGCTCGCCGGCACGCGGCACGCGGCGGTGGCCCGGCTCTCGGCGGCCACCGCGGCGGAGGCGGGCGTCAAGGACGGCGACACGCTCGCCGTCACCGGCACCGCGGGGCGGTTCGAAATCCCGCTCGCGGTCACGGAGATGCCCGACCGCGTGGTGTGGCTGCCGCTGAACTCCGTGGGCGGCGGTATCGCCTCCGACACGGGTGCGCTCCCGGGCGAGCTGGTCAGGATCGGCCCCGCTGTCCGCGTCGAGCCCGCCCAGGGCGCCCAGGAGGTGCAGTCGTGAGCCCCATGACCCAGCTCGCCGCCGAAGACCTCTCCATGTTCGGCCGCGACCCCTGGTGGCTGGTCGGCATCAAGGCGGTCTTCTGCTTCGCGTTCCTCGTGGTGTCCGTGCTCTTCGCCATCGTGTGGGAGCGCAAGGTCGTGGCCTGGATGCAGCTGCGCATCGGCCCCAACCGCAACGGCCCCTGGGGCTTCCTCCAGTCCCTCGCGGACGGCATCAAGCTGATGCTCAAGGAAGACCTGATCGTCAAGCGCGCCGACAAGGTGGTCTACATCCTGGCGCCGGTCGTCGCGGCCATCCCCGCCTTCATGGCGATCGCGGTGATCCCCTTCGGGCCCGCGGGCAACGAGGTCTCGATCTTCGGGCACCGCACCACGATGCAGCTCACCGACCTGCCGATCGCGATGCTCTACATCCTCGCGGTCGCCTCGGTCGGCATCTACGGCATCGTGCTCGCGGGCTGGAGCTCCGGCTCCACCTATCCGCTCCTCGGCGGTCTGCGCTCGTGCGCGCAGATGATCTCGTACGAGATCGCGATGGGCGCCGCGTTCGCGTCGGTCTTCCTGTACTCCGGGTCGATGTCCACGTCGGCGATCGTGGAGGCACAGCAGGACCGCTGGTACGTGGTGCTCCTGCCGGTGTCGTTCCTGATCTACATCGTGACGATGGTCGGCGAGACCAACCGCGCGCCGTTCGACATGCCGGAGTCCGAGGGCGACCTCGTCGGCGGCTTCAACACCGAGTACTCGTCGATCAAGTTCGCGATCTTCATGCTCGCCGAGTACATCAACATGATCACCGTCTCGGCCGTGTCCGCGACGCTCTTCCTCGGCGGCTGGCGGGCTCCCTGGCCCATCAGCGGCTTCTGGGAGGGGGCCAACCACGGCTGGTGGCCGATGGCCTGGTTCGTGCTCAAGGTGCAGCTGCTGCTGTTCTTCTTCATCTGGCTGCGCGGCACGCTGCCCCGCGTCCGCTACGACCAGCTGATGAAGCTCGGCTGGAAGGTCCTCATCCCGGTGTCGGTGGTGTGGCTGATGCTCGTCGCCACCGTCCGCGCGCTGCGCAACGAGGACTACGACTTCAGCGAGATCGCGCTCTATGTGGGCGGCGGAGTCATCGCGCTGCTCCTGCTCTCCGTCCTGTATGACCTGTTCAGGGACAAGCGGGACAAGGAGGCGGCGGTCGCCGCCGAGCCCGCCGAGTCCGGCGCCTTCGACCCGATGGCGGGCGGCTTCCCGGTGCCACCGCTGCCCGGACAGACCCTGCCACCCGTGCCGCGCCGACGCCCGCGCCACGAGCGGGAGTTGATTGTCAGTGGTGGCCCGGATACTCAAAGTGACGGAAAGGAGGCGTCCGATGGCTGAGCAGTCGAACACGCCGGACCGAAAGCGGAGCGGGCAGCTGCCCGAGCAACCGCAGAGCCAGGAAGCGGCACAGGCGAACCAGTCGGATCAGGGGTTCCAGAACCCCGTCGCGGGCTTCGCCGTGACCTTCAAGGCCATGTTCAAGAAGCGGCTGACCGAGCAGTATCCGGAGCAGCAGAAGACCACCGCTCCCCGCTTCCACGGCAGGCACCAGCTCAACCGCCATCCGGACGGCCTGGAGAAGTGCGTCGGCTGCGAGCTGTGCGCCTGGGCCTGCCCGGCGGACGCCATCTATGTGGAAGGCGCGGACAACACCGAAGAGGAGCGCTACTCCCCGGGCGAGCGCTACGGCCGCGTCTACCAGATCAACTACGCCCGCTGCATCTTCTGCGGCCTGTGCATCGAGGCGTGCCCCACGCGCGCGTTGACGATGACGAACGAGTTCGAGCTCGCCGACACCAGCCGCCAGAACCTGATCTACACCAAGGAGCAGCTGCTCGCGGGCCTCGACGAGGGCATGGTTGACGCCCCGCACGCGATCTACCCCGGCACGGACGAGGGGGACTACTACCGCGGTCTGGTGACGCGGGCGGCCCCCGGCACGGAGCGCCAGGTCGCCGTCTCCAAGGGCGAGCAGGCGCCGGAGCCCAGGGCCGAGGGGGTGGAAGCGTGACCTCCGTCGCGGCCTACACCACCTCCACGGGCGAGGCCTTCCAGTTCTGGGTGCTCGGCACGGTCGCCGTGATCGGCGCGCTGAGCACGATCCTCATGAAGCGGGCGGTGCACAGCGCCCTCTGTCTGGCCGGGACCATGATCATCCTGGCGGTCTTCTACCTGGCCAACGGCGCGTACTTCCTGGGCATCGTCCAGATCGTCGTCTACACCGGCGCGATCATGATGCTCTTCCTGTTCGTCGTGATGCTCGTCGGCGTCACCGCCGCGGACTCCCTGAAGGAGACCATCAAGGGCCAGCGCTGGCTGGCCGCCCTGTGCGGACTCGGCTTCGCCGTCCTGCTGTTCGCGGGCATCGGCAACGCCTCGGTGAAGGACTTCAACGGCCTGGGCAAGGCGAACGAGGGCGGCAACGTGGAGGGCCTGGCCGCCCTCATCTTCACGAAGTACGTCTTCGCCTTCGAGATCACCGGCGCCCTGCTGATCACGGCGACCGTCGGCGCGATGGTGCTGACCCACCGCGAGCGCACGGAGCGCGCCAAGACCCAGCGCGAGCTCGCCGAGGAGCGGGTGCGCGCGGGCAAGCACCTGCCGCCGCTGCCGGCCCCTGGCGTCTACGCCCGGCACAACGCCGTGGACATCGCGGGCCTGCTCCCCGACGGCACGCCCTCGGAGCTCACGGTCAACAAGACCCTCCGGGAGCGCGGCCAGATCCGCGACGTGTCCACCGAGGCCCTGGAGGACCTGCGGGCCCTGGAGCAGCGCTCCACGGACCGCCTGGCCCGCCCCGACCTGCGCCGCACGGACGCCGGGCGCGGCGCGGACGGCGACCGGGCCGGGCAGAGCGAGGAGGCGTCGAAGTGAATCCGGTCAACTACCTCTACCTGGCGGCCCTGTTGTTCGCCATCGGCGCCACCGGCGTGCTGATCAGGCGGAACGTGATCGTGGTCTTCATGTGCATCGAGCTGATGCTCAACGCCTGCAACCTGGCGTTCGTCGCCTTCTCCCGGCTGCACGGCAATCTCGACGGCCAGATCATCGCCTTCTTCACGATGGTCGTCGCCGCGGCCGAGGTCGTGGTCGGGCTCGCGATCATCGTGTCGCTGTTCCGCTCCCGCCACTCGGCCTCGGTCGACGACGCCAGTCTGATGAAGCTCTAAGGGGTCGCTGAATCGTGGAGAAACTGATTGCGCTGCTCGTCGCGGCGCCTCTGCTCGGAGCGGCCGTCCTGCTGTGCGGCGGGCGTCTGCTCGACCGCGTCGGCCACTGGCTCGGCACCTTGCTCTCGGCCGTCTCCTTCGTCCTCGCCGCGGTGCTCTTCACCGACATGCTCGGCAAGGGCGCCGAGGACCGGGGCCTGCACCAGCACCTGTTCAGCTGGATCCCGGTCGAGGGCTTCAAGGCCGACGTCGCCTTCCAGCTCGACCAGCTGTCGATGACGTTCGTCCTGCTGATCACCAGCGTCGGCACGCTGATCCATCTGTACTCGGTCGGGTACATGGAGCACGACGAGCGCCGCCGCCGCTTCTTCGGCTATCTGAACCTGTTCCTCGCGGCGATGCTCCTGCTCGTCCTGGCCGACAACTACCTGCTCCTGTACGTCGGCTGGGAGGGCGTCGGCCTCGCCTCGTACCTCCTGATCGGGTTCTGGCAGCACAAGCCGAGCGCGGCCACCGCGGCGAAGAAGGCCTTCTTGGTCAACCGCGTCGGCGACATGGGCCTCTCGATCGCGATCATGCTGATGTTCACCACCTTCGGGACGTTCGCCTTCGGGCCGGTCCTGGAGGCCACGGGTGAGACGGGCGAGGGCAAGCTCACGGCGATCGGCCTGATGCTGCTGCTCGCGGCGTGCGGCAAGTCCGCGCAGGTGCCGCTCCAGTCCTGGCTCGGGGACGCGATGGAGGGCCCGACCCCCGTCTCCGCCCTGATCCACGCGGCGACGATGGTGACCGCGGGCGTGTATCTGATCGTGCGCTCCGGGGAGATCTTCAACGCCGCGCCGGACGCCCAACTGGCGGTCGCGGTGGTCGGCGCGGTCACGCTGATCTTCGGTGCGATCGTCGGTTGCGCGAAGGACGACATCAAGAAGGCCCTCGCCGGGTCCACGATGTCCCAGATCGGCTACATGATCCTGGCCGCGGGCCTCGGCCCGATCGGCTACGTCTTCGCGATCATGCACCTGGTGACGCACGGCTTCTTCAAGGCCGGGCTCTTCCTCGGCGCCGGTTCGGTCATGCACGGCATGAACGACGAGGTGGACATGCGGAAGTACGGCGGCCTCAGGAAGTACATGCCGGTGACGTTCGTGACCTTCGGGCTCGGCTATCTCGCGATCATCGGCTTCCCCGGGCTCTCCGGCTTCTTCTCCAAGGACAAGATCATCGAGGCGGCCTTCGCCAAGGGCGGCACGGAGGGCTGGATCCTCGGCTCGGTGGCCCTGCTCGGCGCGGCCATCACGGCGTACTACATGACGCGCGTGATGCTCCTGACCTTCTTCGGAGAGAAGCGCTGGCAGCCGGACGCGGAAGGCAACGCGCCGCACCCGCACGAGTCCCCGAAGACCATGACGATCCCGATGATCCTGCTGGCCTTCGGGTCGGTGTTCGCCGGTGGCTTCTTCAGCATCGGCGACCGCTTCCTGAACTGGCTGGAGCCGGTCACGCACCACGAGCACGGCGACTCCCCGCTGAGCGCCGCCACGGTCACCGGCGCCACCGTCGTCGTCCTGGTCGTCGGCGTGGCCCTGGCCTGGGCGCAGTACGGGCGCAGGCCGGTCCCGGTCGTCGCCCCGCGCGGCTCGCTGCTCACCCGCGCGGCCCGCCGCGACCTGCTCCAGGACGACTTCAACCACGTGGTCCTGGTGCGCGGCGGCGAGCACCTCACGCGCTCCCTGGTGTACGTCGACCACACCCTGGTCGACGGAGTGGTCAACGGCACGGCGGCCTCGGTCGGCGGGCTCTCCGGACGCCTGCGCAAGCTCCAGAACGGCTACGCCCGTAGTTACGCGGTCTCGATGTTCGGCGGCGCGGCGATCCTCATCGCCGCGACGCTGCTGATGAGGGCGGTCTGATACCGATGTCCTTTCCTCTGCTGACAGCGACGGCCGTGGTGCCCGCGGTGGGCGCGATCGCCACTGCGGCCGTCCCGGCCGCGCGGCGCACCGCCGCCAAGTGGCTCGCACTGCTCTTCTCGCTGGCCACGCTCGCCCTCGCCATCACGGCGGTCGTCCGGTTCGACCCGGACGGCGACCGGTACCAACTGACCGAGTCGCACTCCTGGATCAAGGACTTCGGGGTGCGGTACGAACTGGGCGTGGACGGCATCGCGGTCTCCCTGATCGCGCTGACCGCCCTGCTGCTGCCCTTCATCATCCTGGCGGGCTGGCACGACGCCGATCCCCTGGAGACCAAGTCGTCGCGCTGGCGCCCGACTCAGGGCTTCTTCGCCCTGATCCTCGCGGTCGAGGCGATGGTGATCATCTCCTTCGAGGCCACCGACGTCTTCCTGTTCTACATCTTCTTCGAAGCCATGCTCATCCCGATGTACTTCCTCATCGGCGGCTTCGGGGACCGCGCCCACGCGGGCAGCGACGAGAACGCCTCGGCGCAGCGCTCGTACGCGGCCGTGAAGTTCCTGCTCTACAACCTGGTCGGCGGTCTGATCATGCTGGCCGCCGTGATCGGGCTCTATGTGGTCGCGGGGAACTTCTCGGTCCAGGAGATCGCCGCGGCGCGGGCCGACGGCTCGCTGGACATGGCGACCAACACCGAGCGGCTGCTCTTCCTCGGCTTCTTCTTCGCCTTCGCGGTGAAGGCGCCGCTGTGGCCGCTGCACACCTGGCTGCCGAACGCGATGGGGGAGGCCACCGCCCCCGTCGCCGTGCTGATCACGGCGGTGGTCGACAAGGTCGGCACGTTCGCCATGCTGCGCTTCTGCCTCCAGCTGTTCCCGGAGGCCTCGAAGTGGGCGACGCCGGTGATCCTGGTGCTCGCCCTGATCAGCATCATCTACGGCGCGCTGCTCGCCGTCGGCCAGCGCGACATCAAGCGCCTGGTGGCGTACGCGTCGATCTCGCACTTCGGGTTCATCATCCTCGGCATCTTCGCGATGACGTCCCAGGGGCAGTCCGGCGCGACGCTCTACATGGTCAACCACGGCCTGTCGACGGCCGCCCTGATGCTGGTCGCGGGCTTCCTGATCTCGCGCCGCGGCTCGCGTCTGATCGCGGACTACGGAGGGGTGCAGAAGGTCGCCCCGGTGCTCGCGGGCACCTTCCTGGTCGGCGGTCTCGCCACGCTCTCGCTGCCGGGACTCGCGCCGTTCGTCAGTGAGTTCCTGGTCCTGGTCGGCGCGTTCGCGCGCTATCCGGCGGTCGGGATCATCGCGACGCTCGGCATCGTCCTCGCCGCGCTCTACACCCTCGTCCTCTATCAGCGGACGATGACGGGCCCGGTGAAGCCGGAGCTGGCGAAGATGCCGGACCTGCGGGTGCGCGAGCTGGTCGTTGTGGCCCCGCTCATCGCGCTCCTCATCGGCCTCGGCGTCTATCCGAAGCCGGTGGCCGACCTGGTGAACCCGGCGGTGGAGCACACCATGTCCGACGTACAGAAGACAGACCCCGAGCCCGAGGTGGAGGCCGCCAAGTGAGTGCGACAGCCGTCCACAGCCTGTGGACAGTGGCGGCCGATCCGATGGACAAGATCGACGCGCCGAAGATCGAGTACGGCCAGCTCGCGCCGACTCTCATCATCATCGGTGCCGCCGTCATCGGAGTGCTCATCGAAGCCTTCGTGCCGCGCAAGTCCCGTTACTACGCCCAGCTGTTCGTGTCGGTCGTGGCGCTCGCCGCCGCCTTCGCCGCGGTCGTCGCGCTCGCCGCCGGCGGATACGGCACCACGAAGGCACGCATCGCCGCGATGGGCGCCATCGCCGTCGACGGGCCCGCGCTGTTCCTGCAGGGCACCATTCTGCTCGCGGGCCTGGTCGCGATCTTCACCTTCGCGGAGCGGCGCCTCGACCCGGAGGCGCACGGCAACCGCGTCGACTCCTTCGTGGCCCAGGCCGGTGCCGTGCCCGGCGGCGCGGGCGAACAGGCCGCGGTGAAGGCCGGTTTCACCACCACCGAGGTGTTCCCGCTCGCCCTCTTCGCGATCGGCGGCATGCTCGTCTTCCCCGCGGCCAACGACCTCCTGACGCTGTTCATCGCCCTGGAGGTCTTCTCGCTCCCGCTCTACCTGCTGTGCGCGCTCGCCCGCCGCAAGCGGCTCATGTCGCAGGAAGCGGCCGTGAAGTACTTCCTGCTCGGCGCCTTCGCGTCCGCGTTCACACTCTTCGGCATCGCGCTGATCTACGGCTACGCGGGCTCGGTGTCGTACGGCACCATCGCCGACGTCGTCGACGGCACGGTCCAGACGGTCGACCCGGCGCTCGCGAACACCATGGGCAACGACGCGCTGCTCCTGATCGGCGCCGCGATGATCCTGATGGGTCTGCTGTTCAAGGTGGGCGCGGTGCCGTTCCACATGTGGACGCCGGACGTCTACCAGGGCGCGCCGACGCCGGTCACCGGCTTCATGGCGGCGGCGACCAAGGTGGCCGCGTTCGGCGCGCTCCTGCGCCTGCTCTACGTGGTCCTGCCGGGCCTGCGCTGGGACTGGCGGCCGGTGATGTGGGGCGTCGCGATCATCACGATGCTGGGCGGCGCGATCGTCGCGATCACGCAGACCGACATCAAGCGGCTCCTCGCGTACTCGTCGATCGCCCACGCGGGCTTCATCCTCGCGGGTGTCATCGCCACCACGGAGGAGGGCGTCTCGTCGGTGCTCTTCTACCTGGGCGCGTACTCGTTCGTGACCATCGGCGCGTTCGCCGTCGTGACGCTCGTGCGCGACGCGGGCGGCGAGGCGACGCACCTGTCGAAGTGGGCGGGGCTCGGGCGCCGCTCGCCGCTGGTCGCCGCGGTCTTCGCGGTGTTCCTGCTCGCCTTCGCGGGCATCCCGCTGACCTCCGGGTTCTCCGGGAAGTTCGCCGTGTTCAAGGCGGCGGCCGAGGGCGGCGCGGGCGCGCTCGTGGTGGTCGGTGTGATCTCGTCGGCGATCGCGGCGTTCTTCTACATCCGGGTGATCGTGCTGATGTTCTTCAGCGAGCCCAAGGCGGACGGCCCGTCGGTGGCCGTGCCGTCACCGCTGACGACGGCGGCGATCGGGGTCGGCGTCGCCGTGACGCTGGTCCTCGGTGTGGCGCCGCAGTACTTCCTGGACCTGGCGAACCAGGCCGGCGTGTTCGTGCGCTGAGCGGGTCGTCCGGGCTTGGGGCCCCGGCTCTCCTTCGGGAGGGCCGGGGCCCTTCGCGTGCGCCGTCAGGGGTGCGCGGGGCAGTGGACGGTCGGGTTCCAGGGGGAGAGCCTGCCGCTGGGGTTGTCCTTGTAGAGCCAAGCGTGCAGGTCGTAGTGGATCGGCATGCCCGGGTAGTGCCCGTCCATCGGCCCGTCGAAGGGCTGCCCGAACAGGGACGGGCGGTCGTCGGCGGTGCTCTTGTCCTGGTCGGCGTCGACGACGATCCACTCGACGGCTATGAGCTCGCGCTTGCCGTCGGGCGTGGCCTCGTAGAGCAGCGCGGCGGGTTTCGCCGGATCGACGGAGCCCATGTTCGCGGGGTTGATGTAGTGGTAGCCCATGCCGCCGAGGTCCGGGTCGGCGGCGCACTCGTCCGTGCGGGCGAAGCCGTCCTTGATCGCCAGCGGCTCGTACGCGTACTTGGCGGTCGCGGCGTAGACCTTGGCGAAGGCCGCCTGCCGCGGAGGCGGCGGGGGCGACGGGGCGGCCGCTCCCGCGGGCGCGGTGGACAGGGCGAGACCGGAGGCCGCCGCCAGCGTGAGGGCGGCCCGGACGGTACGGGGCAGGGACATGGAGGGGCTCCTCGCGAGGGTGTGGCGCGCTCGGGCGCCATGACCTGGGGCGGGCTGAGCCCCCGGGCCGCCGCCAGGAGCAGGATCACCCGGCGCGGGCCGCGCGGCCAGGACGCCTCGGCCATTGGACTGACCGAGAAGCGCCCGACGGGCCTGTGGATAACTTCCCGGGGTGTCGGCGCGGGCGCCTATCGTGGAGGCAGTGGTCGAGGTGCGACAGGCGGGGGCACGGCGATGAGCGGGAGCAGTGGGGTCGGTATGGCAGAGGTGGTGGAGAGCGACGCGCTGCGGACGCTCCACCGGGTGTTCGGGTACGACGCGTTCCGGGGCGAGCAAGAGTCGATCATCGAGCACGTGGTGGCGGGCGGGGACGCGGTCGTCCTCATGCCGACCGGCGGCGGGAAGTCGCTCTGCTATCAGATCCCGGCCCTGGTCAGACCCGGCACCGGTGTGGTGGTCTCACCGCTGATCGCGCTCATGCAGGACCAGGTCGACGCGCTGCGGGCTCTCGGCGTGCGCGCCGGGTTCATGAATTCGACGCAGGACTTCGACGAGCGCCGCGTCGTCGAGGCCGAGCTGCTCGCGGGCGAGCTGGACGTGCTGTATCTGGCACCGGAGCGGCTGCGCCTCGACACCACGCTCAATCTGCTCTCCCGCGCGAAGATCTCCGTCTTCGCGATCGACGAGGCGCACTGCGTGGCCCAGTGGGGCCACGACTTCCGGCCCGACTATCTGGCCCTCTCCGTCCTCGGCGAGCGCTGGCCCGACGTCCCCCGGATCGCCCTGACGGCCACGGCCACGGACGCCACGCACCGCGAGATCACCCAGCGCCTGGCCATGCCGGACGCCAAGCACTTCGTCGCCAGCTTCGACCGGCCGAACATCCAGTACCGGATCGTGCCGAAGTCCGACCCGAAGAAGCAGCTCCTCACCTTCCTGAAGGAGGAGCACGACGGCGACGCGGGCATCGTCTACTGCCTCTCGCGCAAGTCGGTGGAGCAGGTCGCCGACTTCCTCAGCGCCCACGGCGTCGAGGCCGTGCCGTACCACGCGGGCCTGGACGGCGGCACCCGCGCCCGGCACCAGTCGCGCTTCCTGCGCGAGGACGGCCTGGTCGTGGTCGCCACGATCGCCTTCGGCATGGGCATCGACAAGCCGGACGTCCGCTTCGTGGCCCACCTCGACCTGCCCAAGTCGGTGGAGGGGTACTACCAGGAAACGGGCCGGGCGGGCCGCGACGGCCTCCCCTCCACGGCCTGGATGGCCTATGGCCTCCAGGACGTCGTGCAGCAGCGCAAGCTCATCCAGTCCGGCGAGGGCGACGAGGCGTTCCGGCGTCGCTCGGCGGCCCATCTGGACGCGATGCTGGCGCTGTGCGAGACGGCCGCCTGCCGCCGCGCCCAGCTCCTGAAGTACTTCGGCCAGGACCCGGCGGCCGCCGGCTGCGGGAACTGCGACACGTGTCTGACGCCCCCGGAGACCTGGGACGGCACGGTCGCCGCGCAGAAGGTGCTCTCCACGGTGGTCCGCCTGAAGAGGGAGCGCGGCCAGAAGTTCGGCACGGGCCAGATCGTCGACATCCTGCTCGGCCGCAAGACCGCCAAGGTCATCCAGTTCGACCACGACCAGCTGTCCGTCTTCGGCATCGGCGAGGAGCTGAGCGAGGCCGAATGGCGGGGCGTGGTGCGGCAGTTGCTGGCCCAGAGCCTGATCGCCGTCGAGGGTGAGTACGGCACGCTGGTGCTGACCGAGGACAGCGCCTCGGTCCTCGGCAGACAGCGGGAGGTGCCGCTGCGCAAGGAGCCGAAGAAGCCCGCGGGCTCGGCGAGGTCCGCGCCGCGGGGCGAGCGCAAGGCCAAGGCCGCGGCGGCCGTGGCCGAGCTGCCGGAGGAGGCGGTGCCGCTCTTCGAGGCGCTGCGGGCGTGGCGGGCGGCGCAGGCGCGGGAGCAGGGCGTGCCCGCGTATGTGATCTTCCACGACGCGACGCTGCGGGAGATCGCGGTGGCCCGGCCCGGGTCCGTCGCGGAGCTCGGCGGGATCGGCGGGGTCGGCGAGAAGAAGCTGGCGACCTATGGGGAAGGGGTGCTTGAGGTGCTGGCGCAGGAGGGGGAGTAGGCCCTCGGCCCACCGGCCCCCGGTGAGTTACCCGCCCCCGGTGAGCCCACCCGCCCCTGACAATCCCACCCGCCCCCGTGCGGAGGCGGGTGGGGAAGCGGCCTCAGCGCGATGCGGCCACGCGGCCCGTCACCTCGCCCAGGCCCACCCGGGTGCCGCCCGGGCCCGGGGCCCAGGCCGAGAGGGTCACCACGTCGCCGTCCTCCAGGAACGTCCGCTTGCCGGAGGGGAGTTCAAGGGGGTCGCGACCGTTCCAGGTGAGCTCGATGAGGGAGCCGAACTGGTCGGGCGAGGGCCCGCTGACGGTGCCGGAGCCGTAGAAGTCACCGGTGCGCAGGGAGGCGCCGTTGACCGTCATGTGGGCGAGCTGCTGGGCGGCGGTCCAGTAGACGGTGGAGAAGGGCGGGTTGGAGACGACCTCGCCGTTCAGGGTGACGGTGATGCGGAGGTCGTAGCCGCCGGGCCCGTCGGACGCGGACTCGGCGGAGTCGTCCAGATAGGGCAGGAGCGGCTCGGTGCGCTCCGGCGGTGCGACCCGGGCCGCGTCCAGGGCTTCCAGGGGTGTGACCCAGGCCGAGACGGAGGTGGCGAAGGACTTGCCGAGGAACGGCCCGAGCGGCACGTACTCCCAGGCCTGGATGTCACGGGCGGACCAGTCGTTGAGGAGGCACAGGCCGAAGACGTGCTCGCGGAAGTCGGCGAGCGGTACCGGCGTGCCGAGGGTGGAGGGCGCGCCGACGACGAAGCCGACCTCCGCCTCGATGTCGAGCTTGGCGGACGGGCCGAAGACCGGGGTGGCGTCGGCGGGCGTCTTGCGCTGCCCGGTGGGGCGGACCACGTCCGTCCCGGAGACCACGACGGTGCCCGACCGGCCGTGGTAACCGATGGGCAGGTGCTTCCAGTTGGGGGTGAGCGGGGCCGGCGCGTCGGGGCGGAACATGCGGCCCAGGTTCGACGCGTGGTGCTCGGAGGCGTAGAAGTCCACGTAGTCGGCGACGTCGAAGGGCAGGTGCAGGGTGACGTCGGAGAGGGGGTGGAGCAGCGGGCGGATGGCGTCGCGGTGGGCGGGCACCGTCACCCAGGTGGTCAGGGCGCGGCGGACGTCGCTCCACGTGCGGCGGCCCGCGGCGAGCAGCGGGTTCAGGGTGGGCTGGGCGAGCAGGGACACGTAGGGCGAGCCGAGCGCGGCCGCGGCGGCCCCCGCGTCGAGGACGTACGAGCCGAGCCGGACACCGACGCGACGGCCCTCGGCGACGGGCGCGGAGCCCCCCGCCGCCCCGGCTGCGGAGCCCGCAGCGGAACCGGCCGCGGAGCCCGAAGCGGAACCGGCCGCGGGGTCGGCGGATCCGGCCGGGGAGAAGACTCCGTACGGAAGATTGTGCGGGCCGAAGGGGTCGCCCTCGGGAAGGTCGAGCGGATTCTGCTCGGACATGCGTTCCTGCCTCGCTTTCCAATCTGAGTGCCCCACACGTTACGTGGAAGCCCTGTATTCGGGCAGTGCCTAAAGAGTTAGCAATGTCCCGATAAACCACGCATGGAGTGTTCAGTTCCGGCTTAGGTTCCTCGGGGGGACGCGGACGGGGTGGGTCCGGGTCAGTGCGATGCGGACGCGTGGGGGCCCGTGACCAATTCCAGCGGTGGTGTGCCATGCACGCCCGACCGTGAAGTGCCCGGACTGATCGTTAAGTTCGGTGACTATCCACTGCACCACGGCGGTGTCGGGGCGATCCGGAGTCTCGGCCGCATCGGGGTGCCGATGTACGCGATCACGGAGGACCGGCACACGCCCGCCGCCGTGTCCCGTTATCTCACCGGAGCCTTTCCGTGGCGCACCACCGGAGCGGAGGACCCGGGATATCTGATCGACGGACTGCTGCGGATAGGGCGGCGCATCGGCAGGCCGACGGTGCTCATCCCGACCGACGAGGAAGCGGCCGTTCTCATCGCCGAGCACCAGCGCGAGCTGAGCGAAACGGACTTCGGGGGCTTCCTGTTCCCACGCGTCGACGCCGCCCTGCCGCGCCGCCTCGCCAGCAAGGAGGGGCTGCACGAGCTGTGCGTGGAGCACGGCCTCAGCTCGCCCGCATCGGCGTGCCCGCAGAGCCAGGACGACATCGAGAAGTTCGCGGCGACGGCGGCCTTCCCGGTGGTGGCGAAGAACCGCGAGGCGTTCCAGCGCCGCGAGCAGCCCGCGGTGGCCGGCACCACCCGCATCGACTCCGCCCACGGCCTGCGCGAGCTGGCCCGGGACTGGGGCGAGCGGCCCGGGGTGATCCTCCAGGAGTATCTGCCGCGCGAGCAGGCCGAGGACTGGGTGGTGCACGCCTACTTCGACGAGAATTCCGCGCCCCTCGCGCTGTTCACCGGGGTGAAGGTCCGTTCCTGGCCGCCGCACGCGGGCATGACGGCCCGCGCCTACGTCGTCGACAATCCGGAACTCGCCGACCTCGCCGCGCGTTTCATCAAAGAGATCGGCTTCACCGGCATCATCGACCTGGACCTCCGCTTCGACCGCCGCGACGGTCAGTACAAACTGCTCGACTTCAACCCGCGCATGGGCGCCCAGTTCCGTCTCTTCGAGAGCGAGACGGGCATCGACGTCGTCCGGGCCATGCATCTGCATCTGACGGGGCGCGAGGTCCCGGAGGGCGACCAGCGCGCAGGCCACCGCTATGTGGTGGAGAACATCGACCTGCCCGCCCTCATCGCCTACCGCCGCAGCGGATACCTCACGCCCCACGCCCCCGCCCGGGCCAGCGGCACGGAGTTCGCCTGGCTCGCCGCCGACGACATGAAGCCGTTCTTCACGATGCTGGCGCGCTTCATCCGACCGGGTGCGATCCATCTGTATCAGCTGTGGCGGACCAGCCGACGGGGAAGCACGGGGAAATAGGGGGACCACGGGGGAAACGGGGGCAGCACGGGGGCGAATACGGGGGCAAAAGGAACATCCACGAGGTAAGACCGTGTGCCGTGCAATGGCACGGTGCATGCGATGTCCTGGGGAGGGACTTCGTGAAGCAACCAGTAGCAGTCATCGGGGCGGGCCCCTACGGCCTGTCCACCGCAGCCCACCTCCGCGCCCGCGGCATACCGGTCCGCGTCTTCGGCGACCCCATGGTCAGCTGGCGCTCCCACATGCCCGCGGGCATGCTCCTGAAGTCGACCCCGGCCGCGTCGACCATCGACGCCCCGCAGCCGGGCCACACCCTCGCCGACTACTGCGCGGACGCGGGCATCCCGCGCCTGCTCACGGACGAGGACATCATCCCGGTCGAAACGTTCTCCCAGTACGGACAGTGGTTCCAGGAGAAGCTCGTGCCCGGCGTCGAGCGGGTGCGGGTGGTGTCCGTCGAGCGCGGCGAGCGGAGCGGCTTCGAGCTCAAGCTCGACTCGGGGGAGCAGTTCACGGCCCCCGCGGTCGTCGTCGCCAGCGGTCTGACGGGCCTCGCGCAGCTCCCGCCCGCCCTCGCCGCCGCCGTGCCCGACGGCCCCTCGCCCGCGGGCCCCCTCTCGCACAGCGCCCAGCACCACGACCTGTCGCGGTACGCGGACACCGACCTGCTCGTCGTCGGCGCGGGCCAGTCCGCCCTGGAGACGGCCGTGCTCGCCGCCGAGGCGGGCGCCCGGGTCCGGCTCGTGGCCCGCGGCAGGGGCGCCATCGGCTTCGGCGCGCCCCCGTGGCAGCAGCCCAGGCTGCGCCCGGAGTCGCCCTTCGGCCGCGCCTGGACGCTGTACGCGCTGAGCTACCACGCCGATCAGTACCGCCATCTCCCGCCCGGGACCCGGCACTTCCTCACCCGCCGCGTGCTCGGCCCGCTCGGCGCCTGGTGGCTGCGCGAGCGCTTCCAGGACCAGGTCGACGCGCGCGAGATGCGGCGCGTGGTGCGGGCCGAGACCCACGACGGCCGGCCCGTCCTGACGGTGGAGTCGCTCGGCGGCCGCACCCGGGAGCTCACCGCCGACCACGTCATCGCCGCCACGGGCTACCGCGTCGACCTCGCCGCCCTGAGCTTCCTCGGGCACGGGTTGCGTGCCCGCATGGCCGTTAGCCGCGGTACGCCCCGGCTCGGCGACGGCTATGCCTCCTCGGTCCCGGGGCTCTACTTCACGGGCATGCTGGCCGGGTCGTCGTACGGGCCGGTGATGCGGTTCGTGTGCGGCACGGAGTACGCGTCGCCGCGTTTGGCTCGGCATCTGGCGGCGGCTTACGGCTGAGCGCCGGGCCGGGCATCGCGGTGCCGCCGGTGTCGTCTGCGGGTTCGTTGTGGCTGGTCGCGCAGTTCCCCGCGCCCCTTAAGGGGCGCTGTCGCCGGGAACCACCGGCATCGGGGCGGGGTCGGCGGCGCGCATGCGCTCCGGGGTCCAGTAGTCCCCGGCCGGGGCCGGATCGTGCTTGACGTGCTCGCTGCTCACGGTGTCCGACTCTGCCGCCGTCCCGTCCGCGGCCGACGCCTGCCAGGCGAGGCCCGCGGTGAGGAGCGCGAGGGCGGTCGCGGTGGCGAGGGCGAGCTTGCGGTTCTGCGGGAGGGCCATGTCGTTCCTTGTCTCGGTGTTCGGTGTCTCG
Organism: Streptomyces spectabilis; assembly: GCF_008704795.1. NCBI lineage: Bacteria > Bacillati > Actinomycetota > Actinomycetes > Kitasatosporales > Streptomycetaceae > Streptomyces > Streptomyces spectabilis. Next base: position 5,648,865 of record NZ_CP023690.1, read on the forward strand.
GTGTTCGGTCCTGGCGTTTCGATACTCCTGTGACGTCGCCGGGCGCCCGGAGGTTCCGTCACCTGCGAAGGCTCGGGCGGAGCGGGCGCGGTCCGCGGCCAAGGCGCCGCGTTCACAAGCGAGTTCGGCAAGCGGGCTCGCGGGGGTGCGCGCGGGCTTCCGGTGGCGGCACGGGGCGCCCGGGACGGACGGCGGGCCGCGGGGCGAACCGGCGCCCGCGTCGCCGCGGCCGCCGCACGGCCCGCCTCGTTCCGGTGAACCAGGAGCGAGCGGTCACGCCCGGCGCGTCCCTGCGCCCCCGGCGCGTACAAGCAGGGGACGTTGCCCGCGCGACCAGGTGTATGCCGGGAGTGCGCCGGGCGCACCCAAAGCGTCACAGGTCCTGTCACACGGCTTACCGGCCGGGCTCAGATCCGTATTCTTCGGATCATGGCCGCTCCCCTCGCATATTCCCTCATCGCTACTGACCTGGACGGAACGCTGCTGCGCGGCGACGACACGGTCTCCGACCGCTCCCGCCGGGCGCTGGCCGCCGCGTGCGAGGGCGGAGCGCGGCACCTCGTCGTCACCGGACGCCCCGCGCCCCGCGTGCGCCCGCTCTTCGACGACCTCGGGTACGGCGGACTCGCCGTGTGCGGACAGGGCGCGCAGCTGTACGACGCCGGGGCTGACCGCATGGTGTGGTCGGTGACCCTGGACCGGGAGCTGGCCGAGGTGGCGCTCGGCAAGATCGAGGCGGAGGTCGGCCAGGTCTTCGCGGCGGTCGACCAGGACGGGGCCGAGGGTCTGACCCTGATCGAGCCCGGGTACGAGATGCCGCACCCGACCCTGCCCGCGATGCGGGTCCCCGGCCGTGCGGTGCTGTGGGAGGAGCCGATCAGCAAGGTGCTCCTGCGGCACCCCACGCTGGCGGACGACGAGTTGGCGGCGGTCGCCCGGGGAGTCGTCGGGTCGCTCGCCACGGTGACGATGTCCGGGCCCGGCACGGTGGAGCTCCAGCCCTGCGGGGTCACCAAGGCGACGGGCCTCGCCCTCGCGGCGGAGCGGCTCGGGCTGCGGGCGGCCGACACGGTCGCCTTCGGTGACATGCCGAACGACATCCCCATGTTCGCCTGGGCGGCGCACGGCGTTGCGATGGCCAACGCCCACCACGAACTCAAGGCGGTGGCGGACGAATTGACGCTGTCCAACGAGGAGGACGGGATCGCCGTCGTCCTGGAGCGGATGCTGGGCGCCGATGGCCGGAAAGCGGTGGGTGGCGCGCGGCGCACGTGAGGGTACCCGGAAGGGTGCTGTGCGGCCGTCGGCCCGCTCGGCGCGGTCCGGTGGCGCGGCCTGGGACGGGCCGTGTCACCGGGGTGTGGCGACGGCCGTACGGAGGGCGATCGGCATGTGGGGCGCTTCGCCCGCCAGGTGGTAAATCGGTCATTTCCTGTCTATCGGGCAGGCTGGCCCCCTCTGGTCGGGCAGGCGCTGGCTGTGATCGAAAGGCGACCGGATACGCTGACTTGAGTGATGGCAGCGACACATCGACAAACCGTGTCATCGACGAATGATCGACCGAGTGATCGACTTGTGATCGTCAGCAGACAGGAGAACCCCTCGTGACCGTCGTCGGGCCCTTCGGGCTGAGCGTGCGGGACCAGGCTCTCGAAGCCGATGTCCAGGCTGGATTGACGGCTGTCGAGGAGGGCCTGCTCGAGGCCACCAAGAGCGAAGTGCCCTTCATCACCGAGGCGGCGCAGCACCTCGTGCGCGCGGGGGGCAAACGTTTTCGGCCACTCCTGGTGATGCTGGCGGCCCAGTTCGGAGACCCGTACGCGCCCGGCATCGTGCCCTCCGCCGTGGTCGTGGAGCTGACGCACCTCGCGACGCTCTACCACGACGACGTGATGGACGAGGCCGAGGTCCGCCGTGGCGTGCCCAGCGCCAACCAGCGCTGGGGCAACTCCGTGGCGGTCCTGACCGGCGACTTCCTGTTCGCGCGCGCCTCGCACATCCTGGCCGACCTCGGCCCCGAGGCCGTCCGCATCCAGGCGGAGGCCTTCGAACGGCTCGTCACCGGGCAGATCCTGGAGACGGCGGGGCCGCGCGACGGGCGCGATCCGGTCGAGCACTATCTGGACGTCATCGGCGGCAAGACCGGCTCGCTGATCGCCGTGGCGGGCCGCTTCGGCGCGATGATGTCCGGGGCCGACGAGACGGTCGTGGACGTCCTGACGCAGTACGGGGAGCGGCTCGGGGTCGCCTTCCAGCTCGCGGACGACGTGCTCGACATCGCCTCCGACTCCACCGAGTCCGGCAAGACGCCCGGCACGGACCTGCGCGAGGGCATTCCCACGCTGCCGGTCCTCCGGCTGCGGGAGCGGGTGGAGCGGCTGGGGCTCGCGGAGGACATCGCCCTGAGCGAGCTGCTCGACTCCGACCTGACGGATGACGCCCGGCACGCCGAGGCGCTCTCGCTGCTGCGGGCCCATCCCGCGCTCGAGCAGGCCCGGCGGGACACCGTGCGGTACGCGCAGGAGGCGCGGGCCACGCTGGCCCCGCTGCCGGAGGGCGATGCCAAGGCCGCCCTCGTCGAGCTCTGTGACCTGGTGGTGCACCGGGCGGGGTGATCCCCGGGCCTTCCGCCCCTGTGGCGCGTGTCACACCAATTGGCTGAGCCTGGATTGAGTCCAGGCTCGGATCCGTTCCGTATTCATGCCCGGAAGCCGACGCAGGGGGCGTTGGCCACGGAACGGGGAGATGTCACGTCATGGGCGCTGTCACCACATCTGCGAAGAACCGTCGTCGGGCGCTGCTCGCCTCCGGGGTCACGGTGGCCACCGTCGGCGCCCTGGCCGCGGCCGTGCTTCCGGCGACGGCCGCGACCGTGACCGCGGCGACCGGGGACGTCACCAGCACCGGTGCCGCTGTCCTCGTGGCGAGCCTGAACGGCGCCAACGAGGTGCCCGTGTCCGGCGGCCCCGCCGTCGGCGACAAGGACGGCGCCGCGCTCCAGTTCGTCCGGATCAAGGGCGACAGGGTCACCGTCACCGCCACGTGGCGCGGTACGGCCAGGCCCACCGCCCTCCACATCCACCAGGGTGGGAAGGGAACGAACGGCGGCGTCAAGGTCGACTTCACCGGGCTCCTGGCCGACGCCGAGCGCCGGCGGGTCACCGGCACGGTCACGGTGCGCGACGCGGCCCTGCTCAAGCGCCTGAAGACGAAGCCGACCGCCTTCTACGCCAACCTGCACACCGCCCAGTTCCCCGGTGGAGCCGTCCGGGGCCAGCTCCACCGGGTCACCGCCGGTGCCGCCCGCGGCTTCCAGGCCTCGGTCGTCAAGGGCGAGCAGATCTACCAGTGCGCCAAGGGCCCGGACGGGAGGTTCGCCTTCGCCCAGCGCGACGTGCGCGCGACGCTCGCCGGCCGCATCGCGCACGACTTCGTCGCCCCGAACTCCGGTACGCCGCGCTGGCGCGCCCCGGACCGCAGCGCCGTCACCGGCAAGCTGATCTCCAAGACGCCGAACGGCGCGCGGAACATCCCCGAACTGGACCTCAAGGCCAAGCAGGCGGGGCGGCACAGCGGCCTCTTCGCGAGGACCGTCGAGATCCTGCGCCTGAACACGGTGGGCGGCGTCCAGCCCGCGGGCGCGTGCAGGCCGGGCGCGATCGTCTCCGTGCCGTACGGGGCGGACTACGTGTTCGTCCAGCGCTGACCCCTTGAACCACAGCGCTGGCTCCTTGGATCCGCAGCGCTGACCCCTTGAACCACTGTGCGGACGACCGGCCCGGCAGACCCCCGGCGGGCCGGTCGTCACCTCCAGGGCGGCGCTTCCCCTTACGGGACGGGGGAGGCGCCGCCCGTTTTTGTCATCCCGTAGCAGTACGCGGAGTTGCTCCCGGGGTCTGACGCTTCCCGCTGGCCGATTTGGTCGGATGGAGACAGTCGAAAGGCGAACACTGACCACCACTCCTGACCAATTCGGGTGAGAATGGCGGCGCGGGGTGGACGAGCGCGTGTACGAAACGGAAAGCCGCCGCCGACCACGGAGGTAAGGCACACAATGGCACCGTACGAACCGGAGCAGGGCACGACCGACGCCGAGGAGCTGAGCGCGGGCCGCCGCAAGGCGGCGCGCTACCTCGTCCCGGTCGCGGTGGCGGGGGTGGCGGCCGCGACCATCGGGCTGGTCCCGGCGCTCGCGTCGGGCGGCGACCCGGACCTGCCGAAGCTGACCGCGCAGGAACTCATCGAGAAGATCGCCGCGTCGGACACCGAGCAGCTGTCCGGCACCGTGAAGATCAACACGGATCTGGGCCTGCCGTCGTTCGGCGGCGGCGGGGCCTTCGCGCCGGGCGGCGCGGGCGGCGGCGGGGACGAGGACGGCGAGGGCTCGGCCGCCGACCCGGCGGCCAAGCTGATGGAGCTGGCGTCCGGCTCGCACACGCTGCGCGTCGCGGCGGACGGCCCCGACAAGCAGAAGCTCTCCGTCCTGGACGACGCCGCCGAGTACAGCGTGATCCACAACGGCGACGACGTATGGGCGTACGACAGCGCGTCGAACGAGGCGTACCACGCGAAGGACACCGGCAGGGCGGGCGACGGGTCCGGCGCGAAGGGCGACCTGCCGAAGGACGTCCCGACGACGCCCAAGGAGTTCGCGCGGGAGGCCCTGAAGGCGGCCGACAAGACGACGTCGGTGAAGGTCGACGGCAGCGCGAAGGTCGCGGGCCGTGACGCGTACCGCCTGGTGCTCAAGCCGAAGGACGCCGGCACCACGGTCGGCCAGATCACCATCGCGGTCGACGCGAAGACGGGTACGCCGCTGAAGTTCACGCTCACCCCGGCGAGCGGCGGCGCGGCGGTCGTCGACGTCGGCTTCACGAAGGTCGACTTCGCCAAGCCGTCCGCGTCCACCTTCGACTTCAAGCCCGCCAAGGGCACGAAGGTCACCGAGGAGGACGGCAAGGCGGGCAAGCGCGGGGCAGGCGACTTCAAGGGCGCGGAGCCCGAGGTCAACGTCATCGGCGAGGGCTGGACGTCCGTCGCCGAGCTGAAGCTGCCCGGCGGCCAGGGCCTGCCCACGTCCGGCTCCGCCGACGTCCCGGCGGACGCCCAGCGGTTCCTCGACTCGCTCGGCGACAAGGTCAGCGGCGACTTCGGCTCGGGCACGGTCTTCAAGACCCGCCTGATCAACGCCCTGATCACGGACGACGGCAAGGTGTACGTGGGCGCGGTGACGAAGGACGCCCTGGTGAAGGCGGCCAACCGCTGAGCGTGGACCTGTGACGGACGACCGGGCGGCGGACCGGGGGGCGACACCCCCCGGTCCGCCGCGGCGGTGCCCGGCCCCTGACCGCACCGGCGGCGCCGGGACCAGCACGACCACCGGCCGTCGGCCGGACGACAGGAGGAGACGGGTGCCGAGCACCGAAGGGGACCCGCGCGGCGGCGCACGCGGCGACAGCGCTCACGGCGACAGCGCTCACGGCGACAGCGTGATCGAGACCTCCGCGCTGACGAAGCGCTACGGCAAGCACCTCGCCGTGGACCGGCTGAGCCTCGTCGTGCCCCGCGGCAGCGTCTTCGGTTTCCTCGGGCCCAACGGCTCGGGCAAGACCACGACCATCCGCATGCTGATGGGCCTGATCGAGCCGACGGCGGGCCGGGCCTCGGTGCTCGGCCGCCCCATGCCGCGCGCGCAGCGCACCGTGCTCCCGCGCGTGGGCGCGCTCATCGAGGGCCCCGCCCTCTACGGCTTCCTCTCCGGCCGCGAGAACCTCCGCCGGTACGACGCCGCCGACCCGACGGCGGACCCCCGCACCCGCAGCGCCCGCGCGGAGGCCGCGCTCGACCGGGTCGGCCTGACCGCCGCCGCGGGCAAGAAGGCCAAGGCGTACTCGCTCGGCATGAAGCAGCGCCTTGGCCTGGCCACGGCGCTGCTCCAGCCGCGCGAGCTGCTCGTGCTCGACGAGCCGACGAACGGCCTCGACCCGCAGGGCATGCGGGAGATCCGCTCCCTGGTGCGGGAGCTGGCGTCCGAGGGCACGACGGTCTTCCTCTCCTCGCACCTGCTCGACGAGATCGAGCAGGTGTGCACGCACGCGGCGGTGATGGCGCAGGGCCGTCTGCTCACCCAGGGCCCGGTGGCGGAGCTCGCCGCGGGCGCGCGGGGGCGGCTCGTCGTGACGACGCCGGACACCGCGGACGCCGCCCGGGTCCTGAAGGAGCACGGCGTCGCGGACGTCGTCGTCGAGGAGGACCGGGTGACGGGCGAGCCGCCGGGCCCGGACCGGGTTCCGGACCTCGCCGAGCTGACCGCGGCCCTGGTCGGTGCGGGCGTCCGCGTCCGCGGCTTCGGTGTCGAACGGGCCTCCTTGGAGGACGCGTTCGTGGCGCTGACGGGAGAGGGATTCGATGTCGCGGGCTGAAGTGACACCAGAGACCGGCGTGACCGGCGAGAGCCGTGGAGGCAAGGCGGGCGGCGAGCCGCGCACGCCGAGCCCCCTGTGGAGCCTCGGCCTGTTCCGCAGCGAGCTGTCCGTGACGTTCCGGCGCTGGCGCACCCTCGCGCTGCTCGCCGTCCTGGCCGCCGTGCCGATTCTCGTGGGCATCGCGGTGAAGATCGAGACGAGCGACGGCGGTTCGGTCGGCGCGGGCGGCCCGGACGGCGAGGGCCCCGCGTTCATCGCGCAGGTCACCAACAACGGCCTGTTCCTCGTCTTCACGGCGCTCGCCGCGACGCTGCCGTTCTTCCTGCCGATGGCGGTCGGCGTCGTCGCGGGCGACGCGATCGCGGGCGAGGCCAGCGCGGGCACGCTGCGCTATCTGCTCGTCGCGCCCGCGGGCCGCACCCGGCTGCTGCTCGCCAAGTACGCGACCACGCTGGCCTTCTGCGTGGTCGCGACCCTGGTCGTGGCCGCGTCGGCCCTCGCGGTCGGCGCCCTGCTCTTCCCACTGGGGGAGGTCACGACGATCTCCGGGACACGCATCAGCTTCACCGACGGGCTGCTGCGCGCGCTGCTCATCGCGCTCGTCGTCGCCGCCTCACTGATCGGCGTGGCGGCGCTCGGGCTCTTCGTGTCGACGCTGACGAGCAGCGGGATCGCCGCGATGGCGACGACGGTGGGACTGCTCATCACCGTGCAGATCGTCGATCAGATCCCGCAGCTGCACGCCGTCCACCCGTACTTGTTCCCGCACTACTGGCTGTCCTTCGCCGACCTCATGCGCGACCCCGTCTACTGGGACGACCTGGTGCGGAACCTGGGCCTCCAGGCGCTGTACGCGGGCGTGTTCGGCTCGGCGGCGTGGGCGCGGTTCGGGGCGAAGGACATCGCGAGCTGACGGCGGCCGGTCACTGGGTGTCGTACGGGTAGCGCGCCGGCGGCGGCTCCTGGGCGAAGAACGTCTTGGCGCGGGCCAGCGCCTCGGTGTCGTCGAGCACCTGTCCGGGCCGGGTGCCGTTGCCGAGCAGGACGCCGCCGAAGCGCATCGGGAAGTACGCGGCCGAGTAGCGCAACGTGCCGATCAGCGGCTCCGCGACCTCCTCCTCGCGGTGCGCGAGCGCGGTCACGCCCCACAGGGCGCGGCCCTTCATGGCGTCCTGGAAGCCGAGCTCCGGGACCTCCAGCCAGGCGTCCCAGTAGTCGAGGTAGCGCTTGACGGAGGCCGAGACCGAGTACCAGTACAGCGGGGACACGATGACGATGTCCGTGGCGTCGAGGGTGGCCTGAAGGAGCAGCGCCTCGTTGTCGCCGACGGGCAGCGGGCGGGCGCGGTTCCCCGACGCGTGGTGCCGCAGGTCCTCGAAGTCGGGGAGCGGGTGCTCCGCGAGGCTGAGCCAGCGCTGTTCGACGTCCGGGGGGAGCTGCTCGGCGGCCGCGCGGGCCAGGGTCTCGGAGTTGCCCTCGGGGCGGGCGCTGCCGAGGACGAACAGGAACTTCCGGGTCATGGTGCCCCCTGGGCGGTACGGCGAATCCTTGCGCGTGCACTATATGCACGCGCAAGGATCTCCGTCCAGGGGTGATCATCCCTGGGGGGCCAGGGGTGACCAGGGGTGACCAGGGGTGACCCGCCCCTGCTGGGGACTACTGCGACAGGCCCCACACCGCGTACGCGACGGCGTCGCTGTTGCGGTCGAGCGCCGTGTTGTTGATGTTCGCCGTGGTGTCGCACGACGAGTGGTAGCAGCGGTCGAAGGCCTGGCCGGCCGTGCCGCCCCACTTCTGGGCCTGGGCCGAGGTCTTGGCGGTGCTCGCGCCGGTGAAGACGCCGCCGACCGGGACGCCCGCGTTCTTGAACGGGGTGTGGTCGGAGCGGCCGTCGCCCTCGCGCTCCGGCTCGGTGCCGATGTTCAGGCCCGCGTAGTAGTTCTTGAAGGTGCGCTCGATGGTCGGGTCGTCGTCGTAGACGAAGTAGCCGGGGTTCGGCGAGCCGATCATGTCGAAGTTCAGATAGCCCTTGATCTTCGTGCGCTCGGCGGCGGGCAGGTTCCGCACGTGGTACGAGGAGCCGACGAGCCCCAGCTCCTCGGCGCCCCACCAGGCGAACCGCAGGTGCTTGGTGGGCTTGTACTGCTCACGGGACACGGCGAGGGCCGTCTCCAGGACGGCCGCCGAGCCCGAGCCGTTGTCGTTGATGCCCGCGCCGCGGCTGACGCTGTCGAGGTGCGAGCCCGACATGACGACCTGGTTGGGGTCGCCGCCGGGCCAGTCGGCGATCAGGTTGTAGCCGGTCCGCCCGCTGGACGTGAACTGCTGGACGGTCGTGGTGTATCCGGCGGCGTCCAGCTTGCCCTTGATGTAGTCGAGCGAGGCCTTGTAGCCCGCGCTGCCGTGCGCGCGGTTGCCGCCGTTGGCGGAGGCGATGGACTGCAGCTGCGAGAGGTGGGCCTTGACGTTGGCCACGGGGATGTCGGGGGCGGCGGCGCGCGTCGGCGCCGTGGTCCCGGTGGCCGCGGTGGATATCGCGCTGGTCGTCAGGAGCGCGGCGACGGCGATGGCCGCCGCCGTCGCGCCGCGTCCGGGTACGGAGAGTCTCATGTGGGGGGCTCCGGCTTCTGTGTGGTGAACCCCGGGTGGATTCCCGGGGCGCACATCCCGAGTTGAATTTCGAATGAGCCTGGAGTGCCCGATGGTGGAGGCGTGTTGAGTTCACGTCAAGAGCGGGATCCGGACGCGTAGTTCCGCATTCCGTGCGCTGTTCGGGGCGTGCGGCGGGAGCCTCGGCGGTGGAACCGGTGTCAGGACGCAGGGCGGCCGTCAGGGCCGTACGTACACCACCCAGCCGGACGAGTACGTATCCGGAACCGGCACCCGGGTCCAGGAGCGGGCCCATGCCGGTGGCGGTGCCGACCGCATGACCAGGGCGTCCGGCTGTCGATCGGCCCCGTGGGGCAAGGGCTCGCAGTCCGCCGCGTACGCGAGCGGAATCACGGAGGTGTTGCCGCCGAGGCGACAGGGCGCCCGTACGCCCTGCTCGTGCAGGACGTCGGCGACGCGCGCCCAGTCGCGCCTCGCGGACTCCTGGATGTGGTGATTGGAGGAGACCATGGTCAACTGCACGGTCAGATGGGCCGCCAGGACCAGGACGAGCGCGCCCGCGGCGAGCGCCCGCCGCCGCGTGCGCCGCCGCACCGCCCGGACCACCGCGAGCACCCCGAAGGCGGCGGGCACCGACAGGAGCGCGTGCGTGGGCAGCAGGAACCTCGGCGCGGTGTACGGCACGACGAGCACGTACGGCAGCGCGACCGAGACCCCGATGGCCACGGCGAGCAGGCCCCCGGTGGCCGTGCGCCGCAGCCCGCGCACCGACCAGAGGCCGAGCGGCACGAGGACGGCGAGCAGGAGCCACCACTCCAGGGCGATCGGCCGCACCCCGTCGCCGGAGCACGGGCGGCAGAGCAGCGGCCCGTCGATGACGGTGAACAGGTGCAGCGCGGAGTCGGTGAGCCGCAGGCCGCCCTGGACTTCGCTCGCGGCGTTGAGCCGTTCGCGCACGCCACCGAAGCGAACGTGCGCCTCGACGGCCCAGGGCAGGAAGCCCGCCGCGAAGCCGGTGAGGGCCGCGGCCGCGCGGGCGCCCGAGCGCCACCTCGGCACCAGGGCCGTGGCGAGCAGCAGTGGTCCGGCGACGGCCGCCCCGTCGTTGGGCCGCATGAGGGTGGCGAGGGCGAGGCCGCCCGCGACGCCCGCGCAGGTGCGCGCGGTGGGGCGGCGGTGCAGGAAGAGGCCGACCGCGCCGGTGGCACCCATGGCGGTGTAGTGGTTCGGCATCGCGGCGTTCGCGTAGAACAGGGCGATCCACAGGCTGCCGTACAGGCCCGCGGCCACCGGTGCGGCCTCCGGGCGGTCCGGCGCGGCCCGCACCCAGGGGCGGAAGCCGAGGTAGAGGGCGGCGCTCGCGAGGAGCGTCAGCCAGGCGCGCAGCAGGACGGCCGAGTCGCTCCAGGTGGCGACGGGCGCGAGGAGCAGTGGCACGCCCCGGGTGCGCGGCGCGCTGAAGGGCACCCCGGCGCCGGGGCCCGCGAAGGGGCCGAAGCGGCTCGCGTAGACCAGCTCGTCCCAGCCGAGCCGCAGGCCGAGCGGTACGAGGACGAGCGAGGTGAGGGCGAACAGCGCGCAGACGGCGAGCAGGAGCCGGTGGGCACGCTGTTCGCGGTCGCGACGCGCGGAGCGCCGTGCTTCCTGTTTCCTCAAGTCGAGCGCCACTCGACAACCGTAAGGAATGCGGGCATTCCGGCGGGAGTGCGCCCGCCGCCGGGCGTGGCTCGCGCTGGCGTGAACGCGGCGCCGCCCCCCGGCCGTCAGGAGACCGGGCCGAAGACCTCCACCTCGTGCTCGGCGTAGACCCGGAAGACCGTGTCGGCCATGGCGGACGTCGCGCCGCCCGGGGTGAGGACGCGCAGGTCGTCGGTCGTGGCGAAGGACAGCAGCCAGGCCCGCAGCCACGGCGCGTGCTCGATCGGCGTGGCCGCGCGGATCCTGGCCTCGGCGGTGGCGTAGGCCTCGGCGGTGACGTGTCGCGTGATGACCGGGAACAACTCACGCTCCTCGGCGGCGATGTGCCGTACGAGGGCCGTGCGCTGCGCGGCGAGGGCGTCGGCGAGACGGTGGGCGTGCCGCTCGGGGTCCTCGCCGAACAGCGTGGCCGCCCAGTCGCAGGCGTCCTGCAGCGGGTCGAGGGCCGTGTGGTCCTCGGTCAGCGAGGCGAGGTCGGCGACGCCCTCGGGGGAGAGGCCCTCGACGAAGGAGCCGTCCGTCAGGGCCTGTTCGACGGCGGCCGCGATCACCGGCCACAGGATGGCGTCCTCGTTGTCGTGGTGGTGCCGGACGCCGACGTTGTAGCGGTGCACGTACGCGGCGATCGAGCGGGCCCACGCGCCGGACACCGGGCGGCCGGACGCGGCGATGTCCTCGACCAGCGCGCTCAGCCGCTCGATGTCGCCGGTGAGCGCGCGGTGGGCGAGGCGGATGCCGGTCAGGTCGGGTGCGGAGGCCAGGGTGCGGTTGGTCATGGGGAGACTGTGGAGGGGACCGGTACAGAACCGGTCAACGGCCGTTAAACGGCGGCGCGCTCGGCGGGCGGCTGGTGGCGCGGCTCACACGTGGAGCTACGCGGTCCGGGGCCGCCCGCCCGTCCAGGATGGGCGCATGCACATAGGTATCGCCCTTCCGCAGTACGGCACCCATGCCCGGGCGGAGTCCATCGCCCCGTTCGCCCGGGACGCGGAGGCCGCCGGGTTCGACTCGCTGTGGGTCGGGGACCGCTCGCTCACGCCGGTCGCGCCCAGCGATCTGTACCCGGGCCACACGCCGGAGAACCCCTACCCGGCCGAGTACAAGACCTTCATGGACCCCCTGACGGTCCTCACCGTCGCCGCCGCCGCGACCGGCCGGGTACGGCTCGGCACCAGCACCCTCAACGCCCCCTGGTACCCGCCGCTGCTGCTCGCCCGCTCCCTGACCACGCTCGACCGCGTCAGCGGCGGCCGTCTCGACGTGGGGCTCGGCATCGGCTGGCTGCGCGACGAGTACACGGCCGTGAACGCGGACTTCGGCAAGCGCGGGGCGCGTCTCGACGAGATCCTGGACGTCTTCGCGGGCATGTGGACCGAGGAGACCTTCGAGCACGAGGGGCCGCACTGGCGGATTCCCCGCTCCTACGTGGGCCTGCGGCCCGTCCGGCAGGCCGGTCCTCCGGTGTACCTGGGCGGCTTCAGCCCCGCCGCGATGGCGCGCGTCGGCCGGCGCGCCGCGGGCTGGGTCGGGGTCACGCTGCCGCCGGAGGCCCTCGCGGGGCTGTGGGCCGTCGCGCGCCGCGCCGCGGAGGACGCCGGGCGCGACCCCGACGCGCTCCGCCGCGAGCTTCGCCACAACCCCAAGCCGGGGGCTTCGGCGGAGGAGATCGCGGGGGTGCTGCGCGGGGTCCGGGGGGCCGGGGTCGAGGGGTGTTTCGTGGATCTTCAGCAGTGCGTACGGGGGCCTGAGGAGGCGCTTGAACTGGGCTCCCGGGTACTGACCCTGGTCCGGGCGGGCTAACCCGCGCCCCAGCCCGCGCGGGGCGCTGCGCTCGGGGGCCTTGTGCCAGGCCCGGGCCGGGTGCCCGGCGGGCGGGCCCACGCTGAGCCCCGGCAGACGGCTGGGCGGCGCCCGGGCGCTGTGCCCACCCGTCCCGCCCTGCGGGACGATTGCCCACAGCGGGGGGCACCGTGCCCCGTGCGGACTCACCCACTGGCCTTCGCCCGGGCACGTGCGGGCGCCGCCCGCCGGCCACCCCGGCTTCGCACCCCCGCCCACCCGCCCCGGCAAAGGGTGTCGGCTGACCACTCACCCGCAGCGCTACGCGTCGGGGCCCGCCGTGGCGAAGCTGCTCGGTACGGGTGGGCGGGTGGGGGAGTACCGCCGCGGTAGCGGCGGGAGCGTGGGGCGTCAGCCGCAGCGCTACGCGTCGGGGCCCGGCCCGGCGGAGGCGCGTGGCGGGAGGGCGGCCGTGTCAGGGGCCGAAGCGGTGGCGGTAGGCCGTGGGGGTCAGGCCCGTGGCCCGCCGCAGGCGCACCCGGAGGTTGGCCGCGGAGCCGAGCCCACTGCGCCGCGCCACCACGTCGAGCCGTTCCTCCCCGCGCTCGATGAGCCGGCACGCGAGCCCCACCCGCTCCCCGTTCAGCCAGGCCAAGGGCGTCGTACCCAACTGCGCCCGGAACCGCCGGTGCAGCGTGGCGGGGCTGACGGCGGCCCGCGCGGCGAGCCCCGCCACCGTGAGGGGCTCGCCGAGCCGCTCCTGCGCCCAGGCGAGCAGCGGCGCGAGCGACTCGTCGGGGACGTCGGGGACGGGCCGTTCCACGAACTGCCGCTGCCCGCCGTCCCGGTGGGCGGCGAAGACCAGCCGCCGCGACACGGACACGGCCACCTCCGCGCCGAAGTCGCGGCGCACGATGTGCAGGCCGAGGTCGAGCGCGGCGGCGCTGCCCGCGGCGGTGAGGATGTCGCCGTCGTCGACGAAGAGGACGTCCGGTTCGAGGCGGACGGCGGGGAAGCGGGCCCGGAAGTCGTCGGCCCACTGCCAGTGCGCGGTGGCGCGGCGCCCGTCGAGCACCCCCGCCTCGGCGAGCGTGAACGCCCCGCTGCAGAAGCCGACGAGCCGGGCCCCGCGCGCGTGCGCGCGCCGTACGGCGTCCAGGACGGCGGGACGGCGCGGCACCTCGGTGTCGGGCCGGTTGGGCACGATCAGCGTGTCGGCGGTGTCGGCGGCCTCGATCCCGGCCACCCCGGTGAGCGTGAAGAAGCCGTCGCGCATGAGGGTGCGCGGCTCGGGCGAGCACAGCGCGAAGTCGTACAGGGCGGGCCGCTCACGGCCGAGTTCGGGCCGCTGGAGGCCGAAGACCTCGGTGACGCAGCCGAGTTCGAAGGGATTGGAGTTCTCGTCGACGATGACGACGACCCGATGCGGCCGCCCCACCGCGGGCGCCGAGGGCCCCGCCCCGGCCCCGCCCACGCCCTCCTGAGAGTTTCCTTGCGCCATATGCGATTTCTAGCACTCGTGACCGCCCGAGCCAAGGGCCACCATGGCCTCATGACCATCGAAACCGCAGTTCAGAGGCGTATGCCGATCGCTCTCGACCAGGCTTTCGCCTCCTTCGACGAGCACTGGAGCCCCCGCGTCGTCACGCACGTCAACGACTACGACGTACGCGTCACCAAGGTCGAGGGCGAGCATGTGTGGCACGTGCACGACGACACCGACGAGTTCTTCCTCGTCCTCGACGGCGAGCTGGAGATCGGCCTGCGCGAGCCGTCGGGGGAGCGCACGGTGACCCTGCCGAAGGGGTCGGTCTTCACCGTCCCGCGCGGCACCGAACACAAGCCGACCGCGCGCCCCGGCACCCGGATCCTGCTCTTCGAGCCCACGGGCACGCTGACGGTCGGGGACCGCCACGACGAGGTCCCCGACCACGTGGACGTCACCACGGGCCACGCCCTCAAGGCCTAGGCCGCGAGCCCCGGGGCGCCCTCACTGCACGCAGAACTCGTTGCCCTCGGGGTCCGTCATCACCACCCACGCGCCGCCCGCGGCCTCCACCCGCCGCTGCACGGCCGCGCCGAGGCCCTGAAGCCGGGCGACCTCGTCGTCGCGGGTGCCGGGCGCGGCGTGCACGTCGACGTGCAGCCGGTTCTTGCCGGACTTGGGCTCCGGCACCCGCTGGAAGAGCAGGCGGCGGCCGAGCCCCGTCCCGCTGTCCTGCTCGTACGGGTCGTCGGGGTGCCGTACGGCGATGAGGTCGCGGAAGGCGCGGCGGCCGCGGAACTCCACGGTCTCGGCCTCGGGCAGGGCGCCGACGCCGAGCAGCCGCTCGATGAGGGCGTCGTTGTCCTCCACCGCGTAGCCGAGCGCCTCGGCCCAGAAGGCGGCCTGGGCGTGCGGGTCCCGCGCGTCGATGACGAGCTTCCAGTGCAAGGTCATGCGATCCAGTTAAGCGCGAGGGCTAGGCTCCGGACCTGCTTCCGCCGCCGCGCGGGTGTCGTACGCGGACCGCGCCGCCGCGATCTCGTTCTGGTGCTCCTCGGTCCAGCTCACCAGGGACTGGATGGTGTGGTGCAGGGTGCCGCCGAGCGGCGTCAGCTCGTACTCGACGCGGGGCGGCACCACCGGGTGCACCGTGCGGTGGACCAGGCCGTCGCGCTCCAGCTGACGCAGGGTGACGGTGAGCATCCGCTGGCTGATGCCGTCGATCTCGCGCCGCAGCTCGGTGAAGCGCAGCCGCCGCCGGTCCAGGAGCGCGATCACCAGGAGCGACCACTTGTCGGCGATCCGGTCGAGGATCTGCCGCACCTGGCAGTCCTCGCGGGTGTCCCACTGGAAGGGGTCGGCGTCCCCGTAGTCCAGCCCGTTCCCGTACTCCTCGGTGTCGCCGCGGGGCACGGTGCTTCCCGAGTTACTCGGTGACTTCAAAGTGCCTTCTTCCATGCCTGTCGATGCTGCCGCACGCTGTCCGTGGTTACAAGAAGGAACCGGCCATCAGTTGGGTAACCAACGGGTTGAATCGAGGAGTCACCATGGGCGCCCGCGCTTGGGCACTGCTGCTCGTCCTCTGCGGCACGATCTTCCTGGAGGGCGCCGACATCGCGATGCTCGCGATAGCGATCCCCACGATCAGGTCGGACCTGGACCTGTCGACGGCCACCGCGGCCTGGGTGATCAGTTCCTACGTCCTCGGCTACGCGGGCTTCACACTGCTCGGCGGCCGGGCGGCCGACCTGCTCGGCAGGCGGCGGATGTTCCTCACCTGGCTCGGCGTCTTCCTGGTCTTCTCCGGGCTCGGCGGCCTCGCGACCGAGGGCTGGATGCTGATCGTGGCGCGGTTCGTGACCGGCGTGGCCGCGGCGTTCATGACGCCCGCCGCCATGTCGATCATCACCACCTCGTACGCGGAGGGGCCCGAGCGCAACAAGGCGCTGCTGGTGTTCGCGGGCACGTCGGCGGGCGGCTTCTCGCTCGGCCTGGTCATCGGCGGGCTGCTCACCGAACTCGGCTGGCAGTGGGTGTTCTTCGCGCCGGTCCTCTTCGCCGCTGCGATCCTCTTCGCCGCCGTCCGGCTCGTCCCCGCGTCCGACGCGCCCGCGGTGAAGGTGTCGGCGACGCTGCGCTCCGGCGGCTTCGACCTGCCGGGCGCGGCCGCGGCCGCGGGCGCCATGCTGCTGCTCGCCTACGCCGTCGTACGGCTCGAACACGGTCTTGACGGCTGGCCGTCGACCCTCGGCGCGGCCCTCGCCGGACTGCTGCTCGGCGCGGCCTTCGTCGCCGTCGAGCGCCGCGCGGCCGTACCGCTCGTGCGCCTCGGCATCTTCCGTACGGGCTCCGTGGTGCGGGCCGGGCTCGGCGCGATGCTGTTCCTCGGCGCCTTCATGGGCTTCCAGTTCGTGCTCACGCTGTACTTGCAGGAGCTGCGCGGCTGGTCGTCGTGGCAGACGGCGATCGCCCTCGTCGTGATGGGCTGCGACGTGGTGCTCGCGCCGACCCTCACGCCCCGCCTGGTGAACCGCTACGGCCACGCCCGGGTGATCCTCGGCGGCTTCCTGCTCGCGGCCCTCGCGTACGCGCTGTTCCTGCCGGTCGGCATGGACTGGACGTACGCGGCGATGTTCCCCACGCTCCTCATCGCGGGCACGGCCTTCGCCCTCGCGTACGGGCCGCTGATGATCGCGGCGACGGACGGCGTCGCCGCGCGGGAGCAGGGCCTCGCGGGCGGAATCCTGCACACCGCCACGCAGTTCGGAGCGGCGATCGGAGTATCGGGTGTGACGGCGGTGTACGGGCTCGCCGCCGGGGGCCACGGCGGCGCGGACGGCGCCGAGCACTCCCTCGCCGCCTTCCGCGCGGCGCTCACGGTGCCGGTGGCCCTCGCCCTGGTGGGCGTGGCCGTCGCCGTCGCCGGGGTGGTGCGCGGTGCGCGGGCGGGTCAGCCCGCGGCCCTGAGCGAAGGGCCGGACGCCGCTCTGCCCGCGACCAGCGAGGCGCGGTGACCGCTCGGGGTGACCCCCCGGATCCGCTTGAAGGCGTCGCTGAAGCCGAACCCGTCGGCGTACCCGACACGGCCCGCCACGGACGCCACCGTCGCACCCGGCTCGGCGAGCAGCTCGGCGGCGAGCGTCATGCGCCACTCGGTGAGGTACGCCATCGGCGGCCTGCCGACGAGGTCGGTGAAGTTGCGGGCGAAGGCCGCGCGCGAGACCTGGGCGCGCGCGGCGAGCGCCGCCACCGTCCAGGCCCTGCCCGGCTCCTCGTGCATGGCGCGCAGGGCCGGGCCGACCACGTCGTCGCCGAGCGCCCGGTACCAGGCGGGCGGGCAGGACTCGGGCAGGTCGAACCACTCGCGCAGGGTGCAGGCGAGCAGCCAGTCGAGCATCCGGTCCATCACGTACTGGCGCCCCGGCCGGTCGGCCGCCACCTCGTCCGCGATCAGCTCGATGATCGTCAGGCACTCCTCGCCGCCCGGCACCACGAGCAGCGGCGGCAGCGCGCTGAGCAGCCGCCGCCCGCCGTTGCCGTCCCACTGGTAGGTGCCGGTGACCAGCTCGGTCTCCGCTCCGTCCGCGGCGGCGACGGCGAACGGGCCCGAGGTGCGGACCGCGGCGCAGCCCGCCCTCAGGGCGCGCGTCCCGTCCGGCCCGGTGACGTGGGCCTGCCCGCGCAACACCATGACCAGGGTCAGCGCCGCCGCCGCTTCCGTCCGCTCCGGCTCCCGCGCCCCGCGCAGCACCGTACGACCGAACAGCGCGCCGTCCGCGCGGATGCCGCGCAGCAGATCCCCCAGAGCGTCCATGCCCCCACCGTAGACGGCCCTGTGGAGCGGCAAGACGGATGCCTATGGGGCCGAGACGGACGCCCATGTCACCAGGGGCGGCGCCGGAGTTGGCTTGACGCATGACGACAACACCCCGGACCACCGACGACCTGATCCTCGTTCTCGGCGCCACCGGCAAGACCGGGCGCAGGATCGTGCCCCGGCTGCGCGCGGCGGGCCACGCCGTGCGGGCGGCTTCCCGCTCCGGCGAAACTTATTTCGACTGGAACGAACGCTCTATTTGGCCAACAGTATTGGACGGCGTGTCCGCCCTCTATCTGGTCGCGCCGGAGGAGCCGGAGCCCGTCGCCGATTTCGTCGCCCAGGCCGAGGCCGCGGGCGTGCGCCGCTTCGTGGTCCTGTCGGGGCGCGGCATCGAGGTGTCCGGCGAGTCCTTCCTCGCGGGCATGGCGCGCGCGGACCGCCTGGTGCGGGAGGCGGACGTCGACTGGACGGTGATCCGGGCCAACAACTTCGCGCAGAACTTCGACGAGGACTTCGCCCACGCGCCGCTCCTCGCGGGCCGCCTGGCCCTGCCGGTCGGTGACGTGGCGGAGCCGTTCGTCGACGTCGAGGACATCGCGGACGTCGCGGTCGCGCTGCTCACCGAGGAGGGCCACTCCGGCCGGGTGTACGACCTCTCGGGTCCGCGCGCCCTCACCTATGCCGAGGCCGTCGCGGAGATCGCGGCGGCGTCGGGCCGCCCGATGCGCTTCGAGGCCGTCACGGCGGAGCAGTTCCTGGCGGAGCTGAGCGCGGCGGAGGTCCCCGAACCGCTGGCGCGCGAACTGACCGCCGTCTT
Organism: Streptomyces spectabilis; assembly: GCF_008704795.1. Classification (NCBI taxonomy): domain Bacteria; kingdom Bacillati; phylum Actinomycetota; class Actinomycetes; order Kitasatosporales; family Streptomycetaceae; genus Streptomyces; species Streptomyces spectabilis. The sequence continues at coordinate 5,667,500 of NZ_CP023690.1, forward strand.
CACCTTCACGGCCGAGGGCCACCTCTCGCCGCTCGCGACGGGCGTACGGGACGTACTGGGCCGCGAGCCGCGCGACTTCACGGAGTACGTGAAGGCTGCTGCGGCGCGGGGAGCGTGGTCGCAGTAGCCCGCGCGGCGGCGGCCCGCACCGCGTTGCGCCGCGCGTAGCGGAACGCGTCGAAGGTCAGCAGCGCGAGCGCCAGCCACACCAGGGCGAACCCGGCCCACCGCTCGGCCGGCATCTCCTCGTGGAAGTACAGGATGCCGAGCAGGAACTGGAACATCGGCGCCAGGTACTGGAGCAGCCCGAGCGTGGAGAGCGGCACGCGGATCGCGGCGGCGCCGAAGCAGACCAGCGGCGCCGCCGTCACCACGCCGGTCGCGGCGAGCAGCGCGGCGTGCCCTGCGCCCTCCGTGCCGAACACGAGGTCGCCCCGCGTGCCGAGCCAGACCAGAAAGGCCACGGCGGGCAGGAACTGCACGGCCGTCTCGGCGGCGAGGGACTCCAGGCCGCCGAGGTTGACCTTCTTCTTCACCAGGCCGTACGTCGCGAAGGTGAAGGCCAGGACCAGCGAGATCCACGGCGGGCGGCCGTAGCCGATCGCGAGGACGAGCACGGCGGCGAGGCCCACGCCGACGGCGGTCCACTGCACGGGCCGCAGCCGCTCGCCGAGCAGCAGGACGCCGATCGCGATGGTGACCAGGGGGTTGATGAAGTAGCCGAGGGAGGCCTCGACGACGTGGCCGGAGTTCACGGCCCAGATGTAGATGCCCCAGTTGAGCGTGATGACGGTGGCGGCGATGGTGACGAGGCCCAGCTTGCGGGGCTGGCGGAGCAGTTCACCGGCCCAGGCCCAGCGGCGTATGAAGAGCAGCGCGACGGCGACGACCACGAGGGACCAGGCCATGCGGTGGGCCAGGATCTCGCCCGCGCTCGCGGGCTTGAGGAGCGGCCAGAAGAGGGGGACGAGGCCCCACATGCCGTAGGCGGCGATGCCGTTCAGGAGGCCTGTGCGGGCTTCCCCCTTCGCCTGCGCAGGTCCCACAGTTCCTCCTCCGTACCGGCAGCCCCACGCTGCATCCCGAAGGTAGCGCCCACGAGCCCTCCGTGTCATGCCCGTTTCGCCATACGGTCATGACACTCTCCCCCGCCCGCTGTGGGCAGCTGGTCCGCCCAGAGGGCGGAACGGGTGGGCACAGCCCACCCACCAACCCGCAGCCGCAAACGAGACGGTCAGGCAAGCGCGGCAGCAACAGCCGAGGCAAGCGGAGTGGTGGGCCGCCCGATCAGCCGGGCGAGCTCCCCGCTGGTCCCCGCCAGGCGCCCGCGCCTGATCGCCGCGTCCACATCCACCAGAACCGCCGCCACCGGCTCCGGCAGACCAGCCCCCACCAGCACCCCCTGGTGCTCCGCGGGCGACACCTCGGCGTACGCCACGTCCTTGCCGGAGGCCTTCGCGACCTCCGCCGCGTACTCGGGGAAGCTCCACGCCACGTCCCCGCTCAGCTCGTAGGCGCGCCCCTCGTGCCCCTCGCCGGTCAGGACGGCGACGGCCGCGGCGGCGTAGTCGGTGCGCGCGGCGGACGCGACGCGGCCCGCGGGCCCGGCGCTGCCGACGACGGCCCCGTGCTCCAGGACGGGAGCGAGGTGCTCGGTGTAGTTCTCGTGGTACCAGCCGTTGCGCAGGAACGTGTACGGAAGGCCCGAGTCGCGCACCATCCGCTCGGTCTCCTTGTGCTCGGCCGCGAGGTCGAAGTCGGCGTCGGGCCCGCCGAGGACGCCCGTGTACACGAGGTGCGCGACCCCGGCGGCCTTCGCCGCGTCGATGACGGCCCGGTGCTGCGGCACCCGGCGCCCGATCTCGCTGCCGGACACGAGGAGCACCTTGTCGCCCGCCGCGAAGGCGCCCGCGAGGGTCTCGGGCGCGCTGTAGTCCGCGATCCGCAGCTCGACGCCGCGCGCGGCGAGGTCGGCGGCCTTCTGCTCGTTCCGTACGACGGCCGCGATCCGCCCGGCGGGCACGCCCGCGTCGAGCAGGCCCTCGACGACGAGGCGGCCGAGGTGTCCGGTGGCTCCGGTGACGACGATGCTCATGGGGGATTTCTCCTTTTATGCCCTGGTGGGATGAGGTATGGCACTCACCCTAGCGAGGGCACTAACCATCCGTAAGTACCCACTTTGAAGTAAGGTACTGGCATGGCCGTAAGGAGCAGCAGCGTCGACGCCGAGCGGATGTGCCCGCACCGCCTGGTCCTGGAGCACGTCACGAGCCGCTGGGGCGTGCTCGTCCTGATCGCGCTCGCCGAGCGCTCGTACCGCTTCAGCGAGCTGCGCCGCGCGATCGGCGGCTCCGGCGGCAGGACCGTCAGCGAGAAGATGCTGACCCAGACGCTCCAGACCCTGGAGCGCGACGGCCTGGTGCACCGCGACGCCAAGCCGGTCATCCCGCCGCGCGTCGACTACTCCCTCACGGACCTGGGACGCGAGGCGTCCGAGCAGGTCAAGGCCCTCGCCTTGTGGACGGACCGGCGCATGGACGACGTACTGAAGGCACGCGAGCGGTACGACGCGGCCCGCTCCTGACAGCCGCCGCACAGACGACGGGGCCCGGTCCTGGTGGATCAGGACCGGGCCCCGTCGTACGCGGGCGGTGGCGGCTAGCCGACGACCGTCCAGGTGTCGCCGCCGGCGAGCAGCGCCGCGAGGTCGCCCTTGCCGTGCTGCTCGATCGCCGTGTCGAGCTGATCGGCCATCAGCGTGTCGTACACCGGCCGCTCCACGCTCCGGAACACCCCGATCGGGGTGTGGTGCAGCGTGTCCGGATCGGCCAGGCGCGAGAGCGCGAAGGCGGTGGTGGGGGACGCGGCGCGGGCGTCGTGGACGAGGATGTCGCCCTCGTTCGCCGCGGTCACGGGGACGACCTTGAGGTCGCCGGTGGCCGGGTCGCGCACGACGCCCTTCGAACCGTCGACGCCGAAGCGGATCGGGGCGCCGTGCTCCAGCCGGATCACGGCCTCCTCGGCCTGCTGCTTGTCCTTGAGGACCTCGAAGGCACCGTCGTTGAAGATGTTGCAGTTCTGGTAGATCTCCACCAGGGCCGTGCCGGGGTGGTCGGCGGCCTGGCGCAGGACCTCGGTCAGGTGCTTGCGGTCGGAGTCCACCGTGCGCGCGACGAAGGAGGCCTCGGCGCCGATCGCGAGGGACACCGGGTTGAAGGGCGCGTCGAGCGAACCCATCGGCGTCGACTTGGTGACCTTCCCGACCTCGGACGTGGGGGAGTACTGGCCCTTGGTGAGGCCGTAGATCCTGTTGTTGAACAGCAGGATCTTCAGGTTCACATTGCGCCGCAGGGCGTGGATCAGGTGGTTGCCGCCGATGGAGAGCGCGTCGCCGTCACCGGTGACGACCCAGACGGACAGGTCGCGGCGCGAGGAGGCGAGGCCCGTGGCGATGGCCGGGGCGCGGCCGTGGATGGAGTGCATCCCGTACGTGTTCATGTAGTACGGGAAGCGGGAGCTGCACCCGATGCCGGAGACGAAGACGATGTTCTCCTTGGCCAGGCCGAGCTCGGGCATGAAGCCCTGGACGGCCGCCAGGACCGCGTAGTCACCGCAGCCGGGGCACCAGCGCACTTCCTGGTCGGACTTGAAGTCCTTCATGGACTGCTTGGCTTCGGCCTTGGGCACCAGCTTCAGAAGCGTCTCGGAGCCGGTGGGCCCCTCGATCGTGGTGTCAGCCATCGATGGCCTCCTTGAGAGCCGTGGCGAGCTGCTCGGCCTTGAACGGCATTCCGTTGACCTGGTTGTACGAGACCGCGTCCACGAGGTACTCGGCGCGGATCAGCGTGGCGAGCTGGCCGAGGTTCATCTCGGGGATCACCACCTTGTCGTAACGCTTCAGGACGTCGCCCAGGTTCCGCGGGAAGGGGTTGAGGTGGCGCAGATGGGCCTGCGCGACGCTCTGCCCCGCGGCGCGCAGCCGGCGCACGGCGGCGGTGATCGGCCCGTACGTCGAGCCCCAGCCGAGGACCAGGAGTCTCGCGTCGCCGTTCGCGTCGTCGACCTCCAGGTCCGGCACGGCGATGCCGTCGACCTTGGCCTGGCGGGTGCGGACCATGAAGTCGTGGTTGGCCGGGTCGTACGAGATGTTGCCCGTGCCGTCCTGCTTCTCGATGCCGCCGATGCGGTGCTCAAGGCCCGGGGTGCCGGGGACCGCCCACGGCCGGGCGAGGGTCTTCGGGTCCCGCAGATACGGCCAGAAGACGTCGGTGCCGTCCGGCAGGGTGTGGTTCGGCCCGGAGGCGAACTGCACGCGCAGGTCCGGCAGTTCGTCCGGCTCCGGGACGCGCCACGGCTCGGAGCCGTTGGCCAGATAGCCGTCGCTCAGCAGGAAGACGGGCGTGCGGTACGTCAGCGCGATCCGGGCCGCCTCCAGGGAGGCCTCGAAGCAGTCGGCCGGGGTGCGCGGGGCGACCACGGGCACCGGTGCCTCGCCGTTGCGGCCGTACATCGCCTGGAGCAGGTCGGCCTGCTCGGTCTTGGTGGGCAGGCCGGTGGAGGGCCCGCCGCGCTGGATGTCCACGACGACGAGCGGCAGCTCCAGGCTCACCGCGAGGCCGATCGTCTCCGACTTCAGGGCCACGCCGGGCCCGGAGGTCGTGGTCACCGCGAGCGAGCCGCCGAAAGCGGCGCCGAGGGCGGCGCCGATGCCCGCGATCTCGTCCTCGGCCTGGAAGGTGCGCACGCCGAAGTTCTTGTGCTTGCTCAGCTCGTGCAGGATGTCCGAGGCCGGGGTGATCGGGTACGAGCCCAGATACAGCGGCAGGTCGGCCTGGCGCGAGGCGGCGATCAGGCCGTAGGCGAGGGCGAGGTTGCCGGAGATGTTCCGGTAGGTGCCCGGCGGGAACGCCGTCGCCGCGGGCGCCACCTCGTAGGAGACCGCGAAGTCCTCGGTCGTCTCGCCGAAGTTCCAACCCGCGCGGAACGCGGTGATGTTGGCCTCCGCGATGTCCGGCTTCTTGGCGAACTTCGTCCGCAGGAACCGCTCGGTCCCCTCGGTGGGCCGGTGGTACATCCACGAGAGCAGCCCGAGCGCGAACATGTTCTTGCTGCGGCCCGCGTCCTTGCGGGACAGGTCGAAGTCCTTCAGCGCCTCCACCGTGAGGGTGGTCAGCGGCACCGGGTGGACCTGGAACCCGTCGAGGGAGCCGTCCTCGAGGGGCGAGGCCTCGTACCCCACCTTCTGCATGGCCCGCTTGGTGAATTCGTCCGTGTTGACGATGATTTCGGCGCCGCGCGGCACATCGGCGATGTTCGCCTTCAGCGCGGCCGGGTTCATCGCGACCAATACGTTCGGCGCGTCGCCCGGGGTGAGGATGTCGTGATCGGCGAAGTGCAGCTGGAAGCTGGAGACGCCCGGAAGCGTGCCGGCGGGGGCGCGGATTTCCGCGGGGAAGTTCGGCAGCGTCGACAGGTCGTTTCCGAAAGACGCCGTCTCGGAGGTGAACCGGTCACCGGTGAGCTGCATGCCGTCACCGGAGTCACCCGCGAAACGAATGATCACTCGGTCGAGACGGCGTACGTCCTTCTCGCCCGCGGGCTTGCGCTGCTCTCCGACTACGGCTTCGTCGGCCTGCTCGGCCGGGCTACTGACCTGGCTGGTCACTGAACTGGACCTCCCTCGAGGCGACTGTGCGGGAGTCGCAGGCGACCTGCTCTCCCACCGCCCACCCTACGTCTGTAAGGGGTACCTTCCTGGGGCCGCTCGCATGGTGGACGCACCTTTGAGACAGCTTGATGCCCTGATTTATCACGTTCTGCCTCGCCCCCCGGCCTCTCATGAAGACGCTCTCCGCTCATCCTTTGGTTCTAGGGCGCCGGGCCTAGGACCGGCGCCTTCGTACGGCGGGCGCTGTCCCGCTGCCGGGACGCTCCCTCCGTGGTCGGAGTACCTCGTCCAGCACCCCTGACACGGTGTCGACGCGGTGGGTGGGTGGTGAATCCGGAAACGCCGCGGAATGGCGAAGGGCGTTCCCGGAAGGTCACCGGAAATACGGAATTAGGAATTCAGGTAGGTGAGCACGGCAAGCACCCTTCGGTGATCGCCGTCGCTCGGGGAAAGCCCGAGCTTCAGGAAGATATTGCTGACGTGCTTTTCCACGGCTCCGTCGCTGACGACGAGCTGACGGGCGATCGCCGAGTTGGTCCGCCCCTCGGCCATGAGCCCCAGGACCTCGCGCTCGCGCGGCGTGAGCCCCGTGAGGACGTCCTGCTTGCGGCTGCGCCCGAGCAGCTGTGCCACGACCTCCGGGTCGAGCGCGGTCCCGCCCTGCGCCACCCGCACCACCGCGTCCACGAACTCGCGGACCTCCGCGACCCGGTCCTTGAGCAGATAGCCCACGCCCCGGCTCGACCCCGCGAGCAGCTCCGTCGCGTACTGCTCCTCCACGTACTGGGACAGCACGAGCACGCCGAGCCCCGGATGGTCCTTGCGCAGCTTCACCGCCGCGCGCACCCCTTCGTCCGTGTGCGTCGGCGGCATCCGCACGTCCGCGACCACGACGTCCGGCAGCGTGTTCTGGGCCGCCAGCTCCGTGATCGTCTTGATCAGCGCCTCCGCGTCCCCGACACCCGCGACGACCTCGTGCCCGCGGTCGGTCAGCAGCCGGGTCAGCCCCTCTCTGAGCAGCACTGAATCCTCGGCGATGACCACCCGCACCTTGTCCTCCACGATGTTCCGGCCCCCCACAGCCTGTCCCCACCCCATTGACAGACTCCAGCATCCCAGCATCCGGACCCCCGTGGGACCGACTCCGGCCACGTCCGAAAAGGGGAGCGCCCCGAACGGGCAGATCAAGCCCGTCCGGGGCGTGGCATTCCAGCCGCTCCGGTGTTCGAAGACGAGGTGCGGGGGTGTCGGGGGCCGATGCGGGGGCCTCGGCGGCCGGTGCGGGCTAGCCGCGCCAGGGCAGCTCCGCCGTCACCAGGGTCGGCCCGCCGACGGGGGACTCCACCACGAGGATCCCGTCCACCGCGTCCAACCGCTCGGCGAGGCCCGCGAGTCCGGAACCCGCGGTCACATCGGCCCCGCCCCGCCCGTCGTCGGACACCTGGAGCAGCAGCCGGTCCTCCACCCGCCACACGTCCACGGAGGCCCGCGCGGCGCCGCTGTGCTTGCTGATGTTCTGCAGCAGCTCGGAGACCGTGAAGTACGCGATGCCCTCGATCGCCGCCGCGGGCCGCGAGGGCAGGTCGACCTCCACGTCCACCGGCACGGTGCACCGCGCGGCCAGGGCGGAGAGGGCCGCGTCGAGGCCCCGGTCGGTGAGGACGGCGGGGTGGATGCCCCGCGCGAGGTCGCGCAGCTCCTGGAGCGCCACCTTCACCTCGCCGTGCGCCTCGTCCACCATCCGCGCCGCCGCCTGCGGGTCCTCCAGGAGCTTCTCCTTGGCCAGGCCGAGGTCCATGGCGAGGGCGACGAGCCGTGCCTGGGCGCCGTCGTGCAGGTCCCGCTCGATGCGCCGCAGGTCCGCCGCCGCGGTGTCCACGACGACCCCCCGGTCCGACTCCAGCTCCACGACCCGCGACACCAGGCGCGAGGGACCGAGCAGGCCGAGCACCAGGCCGCGGTCGACCGTGGTCAGGGCCCGGACGATCCAGGGCGTGACCAGCGTGACGAGGAGGCCGGTGAGCGAGGTGAGCCCGATCTCGAAGGGGTTGTCCAGATAGATGTGGTGCGTGCCGTCCCCGTAGAGCTGGATGCCGTCCTGGCCCGCGTAGGCCGGGAAGACCCAGAACCACAGCGGGTACGTGAGCATCGCCCAGCCGTACGTCCAGAAGACCACCGCCACCGCGAAGGAGAAGATCGCCCACGGCATGTGGATGAGGGCGTACACCGCGTGCCGCCAGGAGACGCCGCTCTTCAGGACGGCGCCCATCCACGCGAGGGGACCCGAGTCACGGGGCTGCAGCGGGTGTGGATCCTTCACGTCGACGCCGAGCAGCGAGCGCGCCCGCACCCGCTCCAGGGAGCCGAAGCCGCGCAGGCCGGTCAGCGCCAGGGCGAGGACGGGGATGCCGATGAACGTGATCAGCAGGCCGGCGCCGAGCGCGAGCATCGTGACCGCGAAGACAAAGCCGGTGATGCTGAGCGGCAGCGAGAGCAGCACATACACGAACTCCCGCAGGGCGCGCCCCTCGAAGGGTGCCCGCAGCCACACCGGGAGGCGGTGGCGGCGCGCGGTCACCGCTCCGTCGCCGTCGCGGTCCTCGGTCCAGCGGCCGTCGAGGTCGCTCCTCATGACGCGTCCGTACCCCTGTCCGTAGTCCGTGGCCATCGCTGTCGTCCGTTCTGCTCGTCCCGCCCGGTTCCCGGCCCTCCGTGACCGGCGCGGGCTACCTCTTCTCGTACCTCCAGAGTGCGCTCCGGGGCGTGCGGCGGACCATGGAGCGCGTCGGCGTCTTCGGCCGGGGGTTTTCCCTACCCTCCGGGGGGATGTGGGCCCCGTCCGCGAAGGGGCGTGCCCGGGCGCGCCGCGCGTGCCTCACTGGGTCCGGTCCCGCCACGGCAGCTCCGCCGTGATCGTCGTCGGGCCGCCCTGCGGCGAGTCGATGACGAACAGGCCGTCGACCGCGCCGAGCCGCTCCGAGAGGCCCGCCATGCCCGTGCCGCCGTCCAGGCTGGCCCCGCCGCGCCCGTCGTCCCGCACCTGGATCAGCAGCCGCTGGTCCGAGCGCCACACCTCGACGCTCGCCGTGCGGGCTCCGCTGTGCTTGGACACGTTCTGCAGGAGCTCGGAGACCGTGAAGTAGGCGATGCCCTCGATGGCCGCCGCGGGCCGCGAGGGCAGGTCGGCGGTCACCTTCACCGGCACCGTGCACCGGGCCGACACCGAGGACAGCGCCGCGCTGAGGCCGCGGTCGGTGAGGACGGCGGGGTGGATGCCCCGGGCCAGGTCGCGCAGCTCCTGGAGGGCGAGCTTCACCTCGCCGTGCGCCTCGTCCACCATCGCCGCCGCCGCGTCCGGGTCCTCCAGGAGCTTCTCCTTGGCGAGGCCGAGACCCATGGCGAGGGCGACGAGCCGTGCCTGGGCGCCGTCGTGCAGGTCCCGCTCGATGCGCCGCAGGTCCGCCGCCGCGGTGTCCACGACGACACCCCGGTCCGACTCCAGCTCCGCGATGCGCCGCTCCAGCTCGTCCGACGGCGAGAGCAGTCCGCGGGCCATCGCCCGGTCGGCGTTGGCGAGCGCCCGCACGACGAACGGCAGCACCGGCCACAGCACGAACAGGCCGCACAGGGTCAGCGTGAACGTCGCGATGCCCCACGGCAGACGTATGAAGCCGTACAGCACCGCTCGCCAGCCCACCGGGTCCTTCAGCGTCGACCACAGCCAGGTGAGCACCCCGCCGCCGCGCCGCGATCTCAACGGCATGGGGCTCGGCTCGTCGATGTGCACCCCGAGCAGCGTCCGCGCCCGCGCGCGCTCGAACTTGCCGAAGAGCCGCGCCCCGTACAGCGCGAGCGCGAGCAGCGGCAGACCGATGACCGTGAACGACAGGAATCCGCCGATGAACCCCGCCGTCACCACGTATGTGAAACCGACCAGACCCGCCGGGAGGTTCACCAGAAGGTGCAGGATCTCTTTCCAGGTGTGCGCGTCGTACGCGAACCGGGCAGGCGGCAGTGGCTCCGGCGTGGCCTGCGAAGACGTGGGACGTGGGGTCATATGAGTAAGAGTGCCCGGAGCGCGGTCCCGCGCGCCATGAGGGGGACCGCCGAACCGAACTGTGGATAACCCCACCAGATCGATCCGGTGTGCCCGCGCAGATCGATCCGGTGGATCCGGCCGATGACGGGTCCGCGACGAACCGGTCCGTGACGGTCTGCTTACCTCGCCTTTAGCAGGCCCTAGACTCCCGTGCGTACAGATCGTCGAACAGGCGAGACGCGGAGTGCAGGGAGCGAGGGGCTGACGTGCCAGGGACGACGTACGTCGCGGCGAGCTACTACGAGTCGTACTCCGTCGTCGGACTGCTCGCCGTGGTCGGCGTGCTGTTCGTCGCCGTCGCCTTCGGAGCCGGGCGGCTGCTGCGGCCCGTCGTGCCGACCCCCGAGAAGCTCCTCACGTACGAGTGCGGCGTGGACCCGGTCGGCGAGGGCTGGGCGCACACCCAGGTGCGCTACTACGTGTACGCCTTCCTCTACGTGATCTTCGCCGTCGACTCGATCTTCCTCTTCCCGTGGGCGACGGTCTTCGCCGAGTCCGGCTACGGCGCGACGACCCTCGTCGAGATGTTCATCTTCCTCGGCTTCCTCGCCGTGGGACTGCTGTACGCCTACAAGAAGGGCGTCCTCACATGGACGTGAACCAGGAGCCTGCGGGGCCGCCCGAGCCCGTGCTCCTCCCGGAGCCGAAGAAGCTGGGCGTCCTGTCCCGGCTCGCCCCCGAGCCGATGAAGGTGGTCCTGAACTGGGGCCGCCGCTACAGCCTGTGGGTCTTCAACTTCGGGCTCGCCTGCTGCGCCATCGAGTTCATCGCGGCCTCCATGGCCCGCCACGACTTCATCCGGCTCGGCGTCATCCCGTTCGCACCGGGCCCGCGCCAGGCCGACCTGATGGTCGTGTCCGGCACGGTCACGGACAAGATGGCGCCCGCCGTGAAGCGCCTGTACGAGCAGATGCCCGAGCCCAAGTACGTCATCTCCTTCGGCGCCTGCTCCAACTGCGGCGGCCCGTACTGGGACTCGTACTCCGTCACCAAGGGCGTCGACCAGATCATCCCCGTCGACGTCTACGTCCCCGGCTGCCCGCCCCGGCCCGAGGCGCTGCTCCAGGGCATCCTCAAGCTCCAGGAGAAGATCGCGCGGGAGTCGCTCAGCGAGCGGTACGGCGGCAACGGGGCGCGGCCTTCCACGGCCGCGCTGCGCAGCGACCTGGTGGCACCGCCCGCGCCCTCGGTACCGTCCGCGCCCTCGGTACAGGAGGACGGCAGATGACCGGCTGGCTGTCCGCCCCCGTGGAGGAGCTGTTCGGCGCGGAGGCGACCGCCGAGGAGTCGTACGAGGTCCTGACCGTGGACGTGCCGTCCGCGTCGTGGCCCGAGGCCCTGCGCACCGCCCGGGACACCCTCGGCTGCACGTACTTCGACTGGCTGAGCGCCGTCGACGAACCGGGCACCGGCTTTCGCGTGAGCGCCCACGTGGTGGCGCTGTCCCCGGTGCGGCGCCTCCTCGTCCGTACGACGGTTCCGCACGAGGCACCCGTCCTGCCCTCCGCGGTCGACGTCTACGCGGGCGCGGCCTGGCACGAGCGCGAGACCCACGAAATGTTCGGCGTCCGCTTCGAGGGCCATCCCCATCTGGTGCCGCTGCTGCTTCCGGAGAACTTCGAAGGCCACCCCCTGCGCAAGGACTTCGTGCTCGCGGCCCGGGTCGCGAAGGCGTGGCCCGGCGCGAAGGAGCCCGGGGAATCCGAGCACGGCGGCCCCAAGCGGCGTCAGATGCTGCCGCCGGGCGTGCCCGACCCGAACGAGTGGGGCCCGCTGAAGGGCCAGCTTCCGGCCGCCCCGGCCCGCCCCGCTCGCGGCGCGGGGCGCGCGGCGGGAGCGGGACGCGCGGCGGGCGCGGGTGCGGGTGCCGCGGGGGAGCGTCCCGCACGGCGGACGCGTACGGCGAGCGCGGGCTCGGCGAGCCAGAGCCCCGCCCCGGCCGCTGACACCCCTGCCGTCGACACCCCGGCCGTCGACCAGGCCGCCCCGCCCGCCCGGCCGCCCCGCCGCGCGCGCAGCGCGAGCCAGGGATCGGCGTCGCAGCGTACGCCCGCGGACCCGGAGCAGACCCCCGACGTCCCGGCCGCCGATGCCCCGGCACCGACCCCTGACAAGCCGCAGCCCGCCCCGCGCGGCTCCGACGCCCCGTGGCACCACGCCCGCCCGGCCTTCGACACCCCGGAGCCGGAACCGGAGGGGAAACCCCGAACGGCACGGACAGAGAACGCAGCGCCGGCTGAGAACGCGGCCAGCGGCGAGGACTCCGGGACGTCCGGGGGCACCGACGGCACCGGCGACACCGGCAGTGAAGGAGACCCGCAGTGAACGACGCCCTCGACGTCGCCCTGCGACTCCTCGTCGTCTTCGTCGCCTTCCTCGCGCTGCCCCTGATCGTCGGCCAGACCGAGCACAAGGTGATGGCCCACATGCAGGGCCGCCTCGGCCCCATGTACGCGGGCGGATTCCACGGCTGGGCCCAGCTCGTCGCCGACGGCGTGAAGTTCGCGCAGAAGGAGGACGTCGTCCCCGCCGACGCCGACCGCCGCGTCTTCCAGCTCGCCCCGGCCGTCGCGCTGCTGCCCTACCTGCTGGTCCTCGTCGCCATCCCCATCGGCCCGCAGGAAGGCGCCGTCGGCCAGGTCGTCGACGCGGGCATCTTCTTCGTCCTCGCCGTCATGGGCGTCGGCGTGCTCGGCTCCCTGATGGCGGGCTGGGCGTCCGCCAATAAGTTCTCCCTGCTCGGCGGCCTGCGCACCGCGGCCCAGCTGCTCGCGTACGAACTGCCGATGCTGCTCGCCGCCGCCTCCGTCGCGATGGCCGCGGGCACGGTCTCGCTGCCCGGCATCCTCAACGCCTTCGAGTGGTGGTGGCTGCCCTGGCAGATCGTCGGCGCCCTGGTCTTCTTCGTGGCCGGGCTCGCCGAACTCCAGCGCCCGCCCTTCGACATGCCGGTTGCCGACTCGGAAATTATCTTCGGCGCGTACACCGAGTACACCGGCCTTCGCTTCGCGCTGTTCCTCCTCGCCGAGTACGCCGGGATCGTCGTCCTGTGCGGTCTGACCACCGTCCTCTTCTTCGGCGGCTGGCACGGCCCCGGCGGCGCCGAAGGGCTCGGCTGGGTGTGGACCCTCCTGAAGACCGGCGTCCTCGCCTTCGTCGTCATCTGGCTGCGCGTCACCTACCCCCGGCTCCGCGAGGACCAGCTCCAGAAGCTCTCCTGGACCCTCCTCGTCCCGCTCGCCCTGGCGCAGATCGCGCTCACCGGAATCGTGAAGGTGGCGATCAACTGATGCCCCCGGTCCCTGGAAGCGGCCTGGCCAAGGGCCTGGCCGTCACCCTCCGCACGATGACGCGGAAGTCCGTCACCGAGCAGTACCCGGACGTCCAGCCCGATCTGGCGCCCCGCACCCGCGGCGTCATCGGCCTGTTCGAGGAGAACTGCACGGTCTGCATGCTCTGCGCCCGCGAGTGCCCGGACTGGTGCATCTACATCGACTCCCACAAGGAGACCGTCCCGGCCGCGGCGCCCGGCGGCCGCGAGCGCAGCCGCAACGTCCTCGACCGCTTCGCCATCGACTTCTCCCTCTGCATGTACTGCGGCATCTGCATCGAGGTCTGCCCCTTCGACGCGTTGTTCTGGTCCCCGGAGTTCGAGTACGCCGAGACCGACATCCGCGAGCTCACCCACGAGCGCGACAAGCTCCGCGAGTGGATGTGGACCGTCCCGGCCCCGCCCGCCCTCGACCCCGCCGCCGAGGAACCCAAGGAACTGGGCGCCGCCCGCAAGACCGCCGACAAACTGGCCGCCGAGGCAGCCCAGGCCGCCGAGGCCGCCGAACAGCAGGCGGCCGAGCAGCAGGACACCAAGGCCGAGGGGGACGCGTGAACGCCACCGTCGCCGCCGCGGCCCCCCACGGCTTCCTGTCCCCGATCGGCGTCGAGATCGCCTTCCTCCTCGTCGGCCTCGTCACCCTCGGCGCCGCGATCGTCACCGTCACCACCAAGCAGCTCGTCCACGCCGCGCTCTGGCTGGTCGTGGCGCTCGGCGGGCTCGCCGTCGAGTACCTGCTCCTGACCGCCGAGTTCATCGCCTGGGTGCAGGTCCTCATCTACGTCGGTTCCGTCGTGGTCCTCCTCCTCTTCGGCCTGATGCTCACCAGGGCCCCCATCGGCCGCTCCCCGGACGCCGACTCCGGCAACCGCTGGGTCGCGCTCGCCGTGGCCCTCGCCGCCGCCACCGCCCTGGTGTGGGTCGTCGTGGACGCGTTCCGTACGCAGTGGATCGACCTGGACGGTGCCCCTCAGGGCACCACCGACGTGACCGGCGCGATCCTCTTCCGTAACTGGGTGCTGCCTTTCGAGGCCCTTTCCGTGCTGCTCCTCGCCGCCCTGGTCGGCGCGATCGTGCTGTCCCGCAAGGCCAAGGACGACCCCGACGGCAAGCCCCCGAAGGAACCGAAGGGCCGGACGGCTCAGCAGGCCCAGCAGGCCCAGCAGGCCCAGCAGGAGAGGACCCGCTGATGCACCTCGCCTACCCCGCCGTCCTCGCCGTCCTCCTCTTCTGCGTCGGCCTGTACGGCGTGCTCGCCCGCCGCAACGCGATCCTGGTCCTGATGTCCGTCGAGCTCATGCTCAACGCCGTCAACCTCAACCTCGTCGCCTTCGACGTCTGGCTGCGCGACAAGCTGCACTCCGGCCAGGCCCTGACGCTCTTCGTCATCGCCATCGCCGCCGCCGAGATCGGCATCGGCCTCGCGATCGTCCTGGCCGTCTACCGCAACCGGGGCACCTCCGCTGTCGACGACCTCCGCGACACCGCCGAGCACCCCGACGACCCGGACGACGATGACGACGGCGACGACGGCGACGGCACGGACGCAGCCGCCCTCGACGAGCCCGGGTCCGACCCGGACGAGGCATCCCAGAAGCCACAGACGTCTCAGCAGTCGCAGAAGGCCGAGGCCACCGCGTGACCACGACCACCCTCGCCGTTCTCGTCCCCCTCCTGCCGTTCCTCGGTGCCGGCGCCGGTCTGCTGCTCGGCCGCACCGTCCCCGGCCTGGTGCGGCCCCTCGCGGTGCTGCCCACCCTGACGTCGCTCGTCCTGGCCGCCGTCGTCGCCGCCCGCCAGGGCGGCGACTCCGCCGTGGACGCGGCCACCCAGCTCACGCCCACCGGCTCGGTGCCGATCGACCTCGCCCTGCACATCGACGGCTTCGCCGCGCTCGTCGCCGTCCTCGTCGGCGTCGTCGCCACGTGCGTGCAGATCTACTCGACGGGCTATCTGCGCGACGACCCGCGCTACCCCTCGTACGCCGCCCTCGTGTCGCTGTTCACCTCCGCGATGCTGCTCGTCGTCTACTCCGGCGACCTGATGGTGCTCCTGGTCGGCTGGGAGGTCATGGGCATCTGCTCGTACTTCCTCGTCGGCCACTACTGGGAGACCCCCGAGGCCCGCGCCGCCTCGCTGAAGGCCTTCCTCGTCACCAAGCTCGGCGACGTCCCCTTCCTGATCGGCCTGTTCGCGCTCGCCGTCGACGCGGGCTCGTTCCGGATCACCACCGTCCTCGCGACCGTCGCGGACGGCGGCCTCGACCACCCGACGCTGATCGCGCTGCTGCTCCTCGCGGGCGTGGCGGGCAAGTCCGCGCAGTTCCCGCTGCACACCTGGCTGCCCGACGCGATGGCGGGCCCGACGCCCGTCTCCGCGCTGATCCACGCCGCGACGATGGTCGCCGCCGGTGTCTACTTCGTCGCCCGGCTCCTCCCGGTCTTCGCCGCCTCGTCGGCGGCCCTGGTCGTCCTCGCCGTCATGGCCGCCGCCACCATGGCCGGTTCGGCCCTCGCCGCCCTCGCCCAGGACGACATCAAGCGCGTCCTCGCGTACTCGACGATCGGCCAGCTCGGCTACATGACCGGCGCGCTCGCCGTCGGCGACCGGGGTGCCGCCGTCTTCCACCTCCTGTCCCACGGCGCCTTCAAGGCGCTCCTCTTCCTCGCCGCCGGCGTGATCATCCACGCGGCGGGCACCAACTCCCTGGCCGCGATGTCCCGCATGCGGAACCTGCGCGCCCGCGTTCCCGACGCCTACTGGACGATGACCGTGGCGCTCCTCGCGCTCGCCGCGATCCCGCCGTTCAGCGGCTTCTTCTCCAAGGAGGCGGTCCTCGGCGCCGCCGAGCACGCGGCCACCGGGCACGCCGGTTCCGTCCCTGGAGCGGCGGGCTGGATCGTCCTCGTCGCGGGCCTCCTCAGCGCCCTCCTCACCGCCGCCTACGCGGCCCGCCTGTGGCTGCTGGCCTTCCACGGGCAGGGAGCGGAGGCCCCCGACCACGGCCGCCAGCCCGTCACGATGACCGCCGTGCTCTGGGTGCTCGCCGTCCCCTCGCTCGCCTTCGGGCTCGCCGTCGGCACCCTGCCGGACTGGTTCGACGGCCACGAACTCGCCCCGAAGCTCACCACCTCCGTCCTCGGCACCGGCCTCGCCCTCGCCGGCGCCCTCGTCACCTACGGCGCCTGGCGGCACACCACGGCCCTCGCCGCGCGCGTACCGATCGGTGCCGTCGCCGCCCACCCCCAGGCGGACGGAGGCGAGGTCGAGGCGGAGGCCATCGCCACCCACACCCCCGCGTACGGCGACATCGCGAGCGCCCCCGACCCGGCGGACCCGGGCCGACTGCTGCTCGGCCCGCTGCACCGCCACGCCGCCGCAGGCTTCCACCTGGACGCCGTCTACGCCGCCCTGTTCGTCCGCCCCGTCCAGGCGGCCGCGCGCCTCGTCCGCTTCCTCGACCGCGAGGTCGTCGACACGTACGTACGCGGCGCGGGCACCGCACCCCGCCTGCTCGGCGCCGCCGTCCGGCGCGCGCAGACCGGCAACGTGCAGACCTATCTGAGCGCGCTGCTCGCGGGCACTGTCGTCCTGGCGGTCGCCGCCGTCCTCGTCGCCACCGCCGGAGCGTGAGCAGCCGTGATCGGTATCAGTGAGTCCGTGATGCAGTTCCTTCTCGCGTTGATCGTGGTCGGTCCGCTCGTCGGCGCCGTGGCCGCCCTCCTGCCGGCGCCGCCCGGCCTCAAGGGGAAGTCGCCCGACCAGGCCGTGCTGCGCCACGGCGTGACCGTGACCGGCGCCATCCTGCTCGCCGCGATCGTCCTCGCGCTCGGCTTCGACCACGACCACCCGTCGAAGATGCAGGCCACGACCGACATCAGCTGGATCCCCGCACTCGACGTGCGCATCCACCTCGGCATCGACGGCATTTCCCTCCCCCTTCTGGTCCTGACCGCGCTGCTGACCTTCCTGTGCGCGCTGTACAGCTACTTCAAGATGCCTGAGGGCCCGTCACCCAAGGCATTCGTCGCGCTGATCCTCGTGCTCGAGTCCGGCACCCTCGCGACCTTCGCCGTCCTCGATCTGCTGCTGTTCTTCGTCGCGTTCGAGATGGTCCTCATCCCGATGTACTTCCTCATCGCCCGCTGGGGCGGTGCCCAACGCGCTCAGGCGGCCTGGAAGTTCATCCTGTACACGCTGCTCGGCTCCGTCGTGATGCTGCTCGGCCTCCTCCTCATCGGTCTCAGGTCCGGCACGTTCGACATGGTGGCACTCGCCACTGACAATCACTCGGGGTTGACCAAGTCCGTGCAGGTCATCGCCGTTCTGGCGATCGGGATCGGGCTCGCGGTCAAGACGCCGATGTGGCCGCTGCACAGCTGGCTGCCGGACGCCCACACCGCCGCGCCGACCGTCGGCTCGGTCCTGCTGGCCGGTGTCCTGCTGAAGATGGGTACGTACGGGTTCGTCCGGATCCTGCTGCCGATCGCGCCGGACGGCATGCGGACCTTCGCGCCCTACCTCGCCGCCTTCGCCGTCGTCGGGATCATCTACGGATCGCTCGCCTGCCTCGCGCTCGCGCGGCCCGGCGCGAAGGGCGACCTCAAGCGCCTCATCGCGTACTCGTCCGTCGGCCACATGGGCTTCGTGCTGCTCGGCATCTCCACGATGAGCCCGACCGGCGTCAACGGCGCCCTGTTCGCGAACATCGCCCACGGCCTCATCACCGGCCTGCTGTTCTTCCTCGTCGGCGCCCTCAAGGACCGCACCGGCACCAGTGACCTCGACGCCCTCGCCGAGGGGTCAGGCGCCGCCCTCTACGGCAAGGCCCCGCGCCTCGGCGGCCTGCTCGCCTTCGGCGCCGTCGCCTCGCTCGGGCTTCCCGGGCTCGCCGGGTTCTGGGGCGAGATGCTCGCGCTGTTCGGCGCGTTCGACCCGGCCGACGAACTCAGCCGTCCGGCGTACCTCACGTTCATGGCGATCGCCGCCTTCGGCACCCTCCTCACGGCCGCGTACATGCTCGTCGTCGTACGCCGCGTGTGCATGGGCCCGGCCGCCGAGCCCGGCGCGCCCCGGCTCGCCGACGTCCACGGCTACGAGTTCGCCGCCTGGACCCCGCTCGTCGCCCTCACCGTTCTCGCCGGACTCTGGCCCGCGGCCCTCCTCGGCCTCACCGACCCGGCCGTGCAGCAGCTCCTCGCGGGAGGAAAGTCGTGACCGTGGCCCCCACCGACAGCGCCTTCGTCGAGAGCGCGGCCAGCGTCGTCCAGAGCGTCGACTGGCCCGCGATCCTGCCGCCCACCATCACGGCCGTCGTCGCGCTCGCCGTGCTCGTGATCGACCTCTTCGTAGGAGAGCACCGCAAGGCGCTCCTCGGCTGGATCTCCCTCGCGGGCCTGGCCGCCGCCGCGGTCTCCATGCTGCCGATCGCCGGCTCCCACCACCGCGACACCTTCTGTGTCGTCGGCACGGGCGGCACCGTGTGCAGCTACACGGTCGACGAGTTCACCCTCGCCATCCAGCTCCTCGTCCTCGGCGGCGCACTGCTCGCCGGGCTCCTGTCCCTGAGCACCCTCAAGGACGCGCGGGCCGCCAAGAGGGAACTCCCCGAAGGGGAGTTCTGGTTCCTGCTCCTGTCGTCGGTCGCGGGCGCCGTCCTGCTGCCCGCGTCCCGCGACCTCGCCACCCTCGTCGTCGCCCTCGAAGTCGCGTCCCTGCCCGCCTTCGCCCTGGTCGGCCTCAAGCGCGGGGACAAGCGGTCCTCCGAGGCGGCCCTGAAGTTCTTCCTCTCCTCGGTCGCCGCCACCGCGGTGACCCTCCTGGGCGTGAGCTTCGTGTACGCGGCCACGGGCACCCTCTACCTCACCGAGCTCGACGAGAAGCTCGGGCAGGTCGACGGGGAGCTGGAGACGCTCGTCCAGGCCGGTGTCGTGCTCACCCTCGTCGGATTCGCCTTCAAGGTGGCGGCCGTCCCCTTCCACTTCTGGGTACCCGACGCCTACGTAGGCGCGCCGCTGCCCGTCGCCGCGTACCTCTCGGTCGTCGGCAAGGCGGTCGGCTTCACCGGCCTCATCCTCGTCACCGTCGTCGGCTTCCGGTCGTACGACGACGTGTGGGGCCCGGCCATCGCGGCCCTTGCCGCGCTCACCATGACGGCGGGCAACGTCGCCGCCCTCCGGCAGCAGGCCACGCGCGCGTACAGTGCGGTCCGGTTGCTCGCCTGGTCGTCGGTCGCCCAGGCGGGCTACCTCCTGGTGCCGATCGCGTCGGCCGGATTCGACAACGGGAGGGGCGAGGACGACCCCACGGACGCCGTCGGCGCCACCGTCGCGTACGCCCTGATGTACGCCGTCGTGAACCTCGGAGCCTTCGCCGTCGCCGCGCTCGTCGGCCGCACGAAGCGCAAGAACCGCGTCAGCGACTACCGGGGTCTGTACGCCAAGAGTCCGCTGTCCGCCCTGACCCTGGCCTTCTTCCTGCTCTGCCTCGCGGGCCTGCCCCCCGGCATCATCGGCCTCTTCGCGAAGGTCACCGTCTTCTCGGCGGCCGTCGACGCGGGCCTCGGCTGGCTCGCCGTGATCATGGCTGTCAACGTGGTGATCGCGCTGTACTACTACCTCCAGTGGACGGCGCTGCTGTTCCGCGCCCCCGAGGGCGAGCCCGGACGGCACCGGGTCCCCGCCCCCCTCACCGCGGCCATCGCCGCGACCGCGGTGCTCGGCATCGCCCTCTCCGGAGCGCCTCAGCTCGTCCTGAGGTTCACCGACGTCAGTCCGTTCTGACGCCTTCACGGGAGCCGTACCGCCCCGACGCGACGCGTCACCCGGGCGGCCCACAGCGGCTCCGGCGCGCACAAGGGAACTAGCTCCTCCCGCCTGGCGTTGACCAGGAAGGGAGGGTCCACTGAACAGTGGAAGCACCTGCAAACAGAGGGTTCCCCCGCGCACCACCAGGAGGGCGTACCGTGCACCGCCGAACCAACGGGCTGAAAACCGCCGTACTCCTCGGGGGACTGTCGGCACTCATCCTCGTCATCGGCAGTTTCTTCGGGCGTACAGGCCTGGTCATCGCGCTCTTCGTAGCCATCGGGACGAACGCGTACGCGTACTGGAACAGCGACAAGCTGGCCCTGCGTGCCATGCGCGCCCGCCCGGTGAGCGAATTCGAGGCCCCCGAGCTGTACCGCATGGTGCGCGAGCTCTCCACCCAGGCCCGCCAGCCCATGCCCCGCCTGTACATCTCACCCACCGAGGCGCCGAACGCCTTCGCGACGGGCCGCAATCCGCGCAACGCCGCGGTCTGCTGCACGGAGGGCATCCTGCGCATCCTCGACCAGCGCGAGCTGCGCGGCGTCATCGGCCACGAGCTGAGCCATGTCTACAACCGGGACATCCTGATCTCCTCGGTCGCCGGTGCCCTCGCGTCGGTCATCATGTTTCTGGTCAATTTCGCCTGGCTGATTCCCATCGGCAGGTCGAACGACAACGACGGCCCCGGCATCTTCGGCATGCTCCTGATCATGCTGCTCGGCCCGCTGGCGGCGTCCATCATCCAGCTCGCCATCAGCCGCTCCAGGGAGTACGAGGCCGACGCCTCGGGCGCGCAGCTCACCGGCGACCCCCTGGCCCTCGCGAGCGCTTTGCGTAAACTCGACGCCGGTACGAAGCAGTTGCCGCTCCCTCCCGAGCCGCGGCTGGAAACGGCGAGCCACATGATGATCGCGAACCCGTTCCGGCCGGGTCAGGGTATGTCGAAGATGTTCTCCACTCACCCGCCGATGGCGGAGCGCATCGCCCGGCTCGAAAAGATGGCAGGTCGCCCGCGATGAAAGTAGTCCTGAACCTCATTTGGCTCATCCTGTGCGGACTGTGGATGTGCTTCGCCTACCTGGTCGCGGGCGTGATCCTGTGCGTCACGATCATCGGCATCCCGCTGGGCCTCGCCGCCTTCCGTATCGGCCTCTTCGCGCTGTGGCCCTTCGGCCGCAAGGCCGTCGAGCGGTCCGACGCGGGCGCGCCGTCCCTGAT
Source organism: Streptomyces spectabilis (assembly GCF_008704795.1). Lineage (NCBI taxonomy): Bacteria > Bacillati > Actinomycetota > Actinomycetes > Kitasatosporales > Streptomycetaceae > Streptomyces > Streptomyces spectabilis. The sequence goes on from NZ_CP023690.1 coordinate 5,688,625, forward strand.
CGGCAACGTGGTGTGGCTGATCCTCGCGGGCTGGTGGCTGACCCTCGGTCACATCATCACGGGCGTCCTGCTGTGCGTCACGATCATCGGCATCCCGCTGGGCCTCGCCAACTTCAAGATGATCCCGATCTCCCTGATGCCGCTGGGCCGCGAAATCGTGCCCACGGACGAGCCGTTCGGCGCCCCCGCGGTACGCCCGGCACCCGCCGGTCACCAGGGCTGGTAACCGTCCCCGAAGGAGCGCCCCCGCGCCGTCGACGCGACACCATCGCCTAGGCGGCCAGGCGGCCAGGCGGCCAGGCGGCCAGGCGGCCAGGCGGGTCGCGGCGGCCTGCTGGACGGACTCCTCAGCCCCGCCCCGCCCTCCACCACCGCACCCCATAAACCCCGCTCCCCACCACCAGCACCACCGCCCCCGCCACCACCGAATCCCCCGGCAGCGCGAACGCCAGCACCACGCACCCCGTGGCGCCCACCACCGGCCCCACGCGCGCGCGTGGGGCCCGGCTCAGCGTCCAGGCCGACGCGTTGGCGATCGCGTAGTACACGAGCACCCCGAACGACGAGAAGCCCACGGCGCCGCGTACGTCCACCGTCGTGGCTAGGAGCGCCACCACCGCGCCCACGGCGAGTTCCGCCCGGTGCGGTACCTGGAAGCGGGGGTGCACGGCGGCCAGCGCCCCCGGCAGATGGCGGTCGCGCGCCATGGCGAGCGTCGTCCGCGACACCCCCAGGATCAGCGCGAGCAGCGATCCGAGGGCCGCCACGGCCGCCCCCGCCCGCACCACGGGCACCAGGCCCGGCGCCCCCGCGGCCCGTACGGCGTCCGCCAGCGGAGCCGAAGCCTCCGCGAGCCCTCCCGTCCCCAGGACGGCGAGCACCGCCACGGCCACGCACGCGTACACCGCGAGCGCGATGCCCAGCGCCAGCGGAACCGCGCGCGGAATGGTGCGCGCGGGATCCCGTACCTCCTCGCCGAGCGTCGCCACGCGCGCGTACCCGGCGAAGGCGAAGAACAACAGCCCCGCCGCCTCCAGAACCCCGCCGACCCCGCCGCCGGAAAGCCCCACGTCCACACGGGCCGCGTCGGCCTCGGCGGAGCCCAGGCAGACCGCGACGACCAGCACGAGGACCGCGAGCACCACGGCCACGATCACCCGGGTCAGCCACAGCGACTTCCGTACGCCCAGATAGTTCACGGCCGTCAGCGCCACCACGGCCGCCACCGCGACGCCGTGCGCCTGCGCAGGCCACACGTACGCCCCGACCGTCAGGGCCATGGCCGCGCACGAGGCCGTCTTGCCGACGACGAACGCCCAGCCCGCCAGATAGCCCCAGAACTCCCCGAGCCGCTCCCGCCCGTACACGTACGTCCCGCCGGACGCGGGGTAGCGCGCCGCGAGCCGAGCCGAGGCCACAGCATTGCAGTACGCGACCACGGCGGCCACCGCGAGCGCGATCAGAAGTCCGGACCCGGCCGCGTCCGCCGCGGGCCCGAGGACCGCGAAGATCCCGGCCCCCACCATCGCGCCGAGCCCGATCACCACGGCGTCGCGGACCCCGAGCGTCCGCCGCAGCCCAACAGCCTCCGACGGCCCCCGCCGCCCCGTCCGCCTTGTCATGGGCCCGCACCCTACCGACGCGCGGGAACCGCCCCCGGCCCGCGCGGCGTCCTCCAGGACAACAACGCACGAAAAGGCACGAAAGGTCAGGTCACCGCATGGGTGTCATCAGCTGGATCATTCTGGGCCTCCTCGCCGGTGCCACCGCCAAGCTGCTGCTCCCGGGCCGCGACCCGGGCGGCTTCATCGGCACGACGGTGATCGGCGTAGCGGGCGCCTTCGTGGGCGGCTGGATCTCCGCGCGCTTCCTCGACCGGCCCATAGCCGAGCACTTCTACGACGGCGCCACCTGGATGGCGGCCATCGGCGGCTCGCTCGTCCTGCTCATCGCCTACCGCATCCTCTTCGGCCACTCCCGGCGCTGACTCCGCCGACTGCCCGAAGACGACCGTCCGTAGACGACCACCCGAAGACGTCCCCACCGGTACCTACGGAACACCTACGAGTTCCCCACACAGACCGCAGCCAGCAGCAAGGGCGGGCACCCGATCCGGGTGCCCGCCCCCTTTTGACGTCCTGCGCCCTACCTACCGGTAGTTGACGAACTGGAGCGCGAAGTCGAAGTCCTTGCCCTTCAGGAGGGCGATCACGGTCTGGAGGTCGTCACGGCTCTTGGAGCTGACGCGCAGCTCTTCGCCCTGCACCTGCGCCTTGATGCCCTTGGGGCCCTCGTCGCGGATGATCTTCGCCACCTTCTTCGCGTTGTCCTGGGAGATGCCCTCCTCGATGGACGCGAAGATCTTGTACTCCTTGCCGGACAGCTGCGGCTCGCCCGCGTCCAGCGACTTCAGCGAGATGCCTCGCTTGATCAGCTTGGACTGGAACACGTCGAGGATCGCCTTCACGCGGTCCTCGCCGTTCGCCTCCATCAGGATCTTCTCGCCGGACCACGAGATCGAGGCGCCCGTGCCCTTGAAGTCGTAGCGCTGCGAGATCTCCTTGGCCGTCTGGTTGAGGGCGTTGTCGACCTCCTGCCGCTCGACCTTCGAGACGATGTCGAAACTGGAGTCGGCCATGTCCTGTGGCTCCTTGTATCGGTAACTGCGTACTCAGCGGGTGCACGGCCTTCAGTCGCCGACCGCATCCGCAAAGCCTAGCCACTGCCCCCGCGCGGGGTGCCGATCAATCGGGTGGCGAAGCACCCCCGGGCATCAGGTATCGTTTACGTCGTTGCCACGGAGCGCCGCGAAAGCGGAGCGAGGCAGCAAACCCGGCGGTGTGCCCGAGCGGCCAAAGGGAGCAGACTGTAAATCTGCCGGCTCAGCCTTCCCAGGTTCGAATCCTGGCGCCGCCACGCTGAGAGAGACCCTCTCCGACCTGCGATTACGCAAGGTCGGGGAGGGTCTTTTCGTGTCTCTCGGAGCCTCTTGGTGCAATCGAAAACAGGTGACTTGCCACACAGTGCGGCGCCTGGATTCTGAGGCTGTCCAAGGTCTGGCGCCGACGACCCTGCGCCCCTACGTTCCTCAGCCATGGGCAGGCCCAAGAAGAACAAGCCGCGTCGGCGTCGCCCGGTCGATCAAGGGCCGAGCGGCGGCTACGAGTGCCACGTCGAAGGTGTACGGGTGCGGCGGGCGCGGCGTGGCGAAGGGCGCCGCATCCGAGAAGTGCTGTCGGCGATCGACACCGACTACGAAGATCTCGACTACGCCGCTGACCGGATCGACACAGGTGTCTACGAGACCTCCGGGCCCGGCCTGCGCCGCGCCCTGGTCGCGGAGGCCACGGACGGGCCGAGCGTGGTGGGCGCCCTGCTCGCACTGCCGCCCGGCGCCCTCCTGCACCGGCTCCGCGAGGCCGGAATCCCGCAATCGGCGGTGAACGGGGTGGCCCGCAGCGTCGGGAAGCTCAAGGCCGTGGCCGTCGCGCCGGAGCGCAAAGGCGGCGGTATCGGAGCGGCTCTGGTGCGGGCTTTCGTCGACGAGTACGCCGCGGCCCAGTACGAAGTCGTGTTCGCCCAAGTCGACCTCGACAAGCCCGGCCTGGTCGGTTGGTACGAGCACATGGGCTTCGAGGCGCTGGGCCCCGGAGCGCCCCTGAGGCTGGACCACCACGGGCGGGTGGCCATCTACCCCGAGGACGACGAACAACTCGTCGTGCGCGGCCTTCCGTAGGAGAGCAACTCCGGGCCCGACCGGCCGAAGCGCGCCGCCGGGAGCCGGGAGTCGGGAGCCGGGAGTGGTGCGCGGCGGAAGCGGGCCCCATGGGCACACTGGTGTCATGTCGTCCAGCTCAGCGCGCCGCAGACACTGCCCGGAGTGCCGCCGCGAAATCGCCGTTGTCGGCGGGCGGTTCGCCCGCCATGATCCGCCCGGGCCGCGCGGCGGGGAGGACCTGGTCTCGTGTCCCGGCTCGCGCCGGTTCGCCCAGATCGGTGCCGCGCAGCCCGCGCTCGACGGCTATGTGGTGCCGGAGTTCCCCGGGCAGTTGCCGCTGTTCTGAGGCCCCGTCAGCCGCTGTCGACGGGTCAGTTTCCGGCCACCGACTTCACGGCCACCGACACCGGCGTCGAACCACTGATCAGTTCCAGGGTCAGACCCGCTGTCGCCGGGGTCTCCAGGAGTTCGGCGAGGGCCCCCGCCACGTCGTCGCGGGGGACGGGACCGCGCCCCGTCGACGCCTCCAGACGTACGAGCCCCGTGCCGGCGTCGTCCGTGAGCATCCCGGGCCGCAGGATCGTCCAGTCGAGGGCCGAGCGGCCGCGCACGGCCGCGTCGGCCTCGCCCTTGGCGCGCAGGTACGCGTCGAAGACCTCGTCCCCGGCGTGGTTCGGATCCGCGCCCATCGACGACACCACGATGTACCGGCGCACGCCCGCCCGTTCCGCCGCGTCCGCGAACAGGACGGCGGCCGCGCGGTCCACGGTGTCCTTCCGGGCGGCGTCGCTGCCCGGGCCCGCGCCCGCGGCGAACACGGCCGCGTCCGCGCCCTCCAGGTGCGCCGCGACCTCCTCGACGGACGCCGACTCCAGGTCGCACAGCACCGGCTCGGCACCGGCGTCCCGCAGGTCGGCCTCGTGCGCCGAATTGCGGATGATCCCTACGGCTTCGTCCCCGCGCGCGGCGAGCAGCCGCTCCAGCCGCAGGGCGATCTGTCCATGGCCTCCAGCGATGACAATGCGCATGTCTCCGACGGTACGGCAGATCCGGCCGCTCGGCCTCGGACGGCGCTCACGGCACCCCCGCGCCCCCGTCATACGCGCTCACGGCGCCTCCGCTGCCCCCGTTGTACGCGCTCACGGCGCCCCCGCCGCCACCGTCGTACGCGGTCACGCCCCCCGGCCCTGCCGCGGCAGATCCAGCGCCACCGAGGCCGCGGAGTCGCAGTACTCGCGTACCGCGCTGGTCCGGGCCACCACGCGCCCCCGGTGCACCACCACACGGCTGTACGCCAGGGACAGCGCGCCTTCGAGGCTTTCGCCGCGGACGGCGAGGAGTTCGGCGGGGAAGCCCGCCTCGATCCTGACCGGAGGCAGGCCCATGGCCTCGCGGGCGGCCGAACTCACCGCGGCGTACGCCTCGTCGGGGCGCAGCTCACCGCGCGAGGCCAGGAGGTACGCCGCCTCCAGCGGATCCCCGCGGCCCACCGGGTTCGCGACGTCCCGCAGCGCGCCGCTGCCCGCCGCGACCCGCACCCCGGCGGCCCGCAGCAGGCGCGCCGGAGCCGTGCCGGAGTCGCCCGGCAGGGTGCCGCAGCCGCCCTGCGGCAGGCACACGACCGTCACCCCGGCTGCCGCGAGTTGCTCCGCCGCGCGCGCCGCGACGTCGGACGGCAGCCGCCCCAGACCGCCGCACGGGCCGATCGCCACGCCGGGCCGCAGGCCACCGGCCATCGCGGCGAACCGGCCGAGGCGCGCCGGGTCGCCGCCGTCCGTGTGCAGGTCGACGGGGCGGCCGTACTCCGCCGCGAGGTCGAGGACCGCCTCCGCGTAGCCCGTGGGATCGGGGTCCAGATCCGGGCAGCCCCCCACGACGGAGGCCCCCATCCGCACCGCGTCCCGCAGCATCGCGACCCCGTCGGCCCCGGCCGCGCCCGTCAGGAGCCGCGGCACCGCGACGACGGACAGATCGACGAGCCCGCGCAGCGACCTGCGCGCCTTGAGCACCGCCTCCAGACAGCTCAGGCCCTGCACGTCCCCGACGCGTACGTGCGCGCGCAGCGCCGTCGCGCCGTGCCCGAGCTGGAGCAACGCCGCCTCGGTGGCGCGGGCTTGGACGTCCCGGGCGTCGTACGAGACGGGCCCCTCACGGAGCGCCGACAGCGCGGTGTCGCCGTGGACGTGCGGCTCGGCGGCGGCGGGCAACAGCAGATAGCCGCTCAGGTCCACGCGCGCGGCGTGCGCGCTGAGGCTGCCCGCCGTGCCGACGGCCTCGATGCGTCCGGCGCCGAGCCGGACGTCCACGGTCCTGCCGTCCGTGAGTCGCGCCCCGCAGAGCAGCAGGGCTCCGGACGCGGCGCCGGGCTCGGCGGAGTGGGGCTGCTGCGGCTGACTGTCGGGCATCGCGCTCCTGTGGCTCGTGGGCGGCGCGGACGCGGCTTCGAGGCGCGCAAGATCACGCAGCGTGAGTCGAGCCTAGGACGGCGGTGGCCCCGCTTCGCGGAGGAGCGCAATAGTCGTACCGCTGTGGTGCGGGGCGCCGTGCCGCTCCGCTGCGGGCGTGCTCAGGTGGCTCGGGCGTGCTGGTGCGGGGTCGGCGAGCACAGTTACTGGTGGGGCGCCAGAGGACGCGCGTAGCTGGTGTGGCGCGAGTGTGCCGTGACCGGTCGCGGGGCGTCGCGATGCGTACGAGACGGGCTGATCGGGGCGGCTGCCACGACCCCGGACGGGCCTCGCGAAACGGATTTGGGCGAACGGCTGCCGACCGTGTAATGTCTTCATCGCTCGCCCCAATAGCTCAGTCGGTAGAGCGTCTCCATGGTAAGGAGAAGGTCAACGGTTCGATTCCGTTTTGGGGCTCTGATGTGAAAGGTTCCTCGCTTCGGCGAGGATCTGCATCACATCGCAGCGGTGTAGCTCAGTCGGTAGAGCAAGCGGCTCATAATCGCTGTGTCACCGGTTCAAGTCCGGTCACCGCTACACACAGTAGCCGATTGCGGGGTCGGTCCTTCGATCGGCTACTCTTTATGCGTTCATCCGTCCATCCGTCCGTCATAGGAGCACTCACGTGGCTGCCACCGACGTCCGCCCGAAGATCACGCTGGCCTGCGTGGAGTGCAAGGAGCGGAACTACATCACCAAGAAGAACCGGCGTAACAACCCGGACCGTCTTGAGATGAAGAAGCACTGCCCGCGTTGCAACTCGCACACTGCGCACCGCGAGACGCGATAAAGCACAGGCTAGAGCTGGAGGCCGCCCCCGTTGATTCGGGGGCGGCCTCCAGTCATTTGTAGATCCAGTAGATCCAGAAGAGATCTGCGGGACCCAGTCTTTGTGGATCGCCGGTAGCGTCTCCGCCCGGTCCGGAACTCAGCCTCAGCCCCTGCGCGGCAAGGTCGTGGATCAGTCCGGGCATGCCACCGGTGGAACCGGGCTCGCGAGAATCCGAGCCCGTTGGAACCCAGCTGCAGGAGGTGCCGAGCCATGGCGCTCGACCAGTCCTTCGTCGGGCGGACCTACCCGCCCACCGACCCGTACGAGGTCGGCCGCGAGAAGATCCGCGAGTTCGCGGTCGCGGTGGGCGACGCCAACCCCGCGTACGCCGACCCGGAGGCCGCCAAGGCGCTCGGTCACCGGGACGTCGTCGCCCCGCCGACCTTCGTGTTCGCCATCACGTTCAAGGCCGCGGGCCAGGTCATCGAGGACCCCCAGCTGGGGCTCGACTACAGCCGCGTCGTGCACGGCGACCAGAAGTTCGCGTACACGCGCCCCGTGTACGCCGGCGACCGGCTCACCGTCACCTCGACCATCGAGGCGATCAAGTCGATGGCGGGCAACGACATCCTGGACATCCGCGGTGAGGTCCACGACGAGGCGGGCGAGCACGTGGTGACCGCGTGGACCAAGCTCGTCGCGCGGGCGGCCGGGACCGAGGAGGCGTGAGGCGATGACCGAGAAGATCGCATACGACGACGTCGAGGTCGGCACGGAGCTGCCGGCCCGGACCTTCCCGGTGACGCGCGCCACGCTGGTGCGGTACGCGGGCGCGTCCGGGGACTTCAACCCCATCCACTGGAACGAGAAGTTCGCGGTGGAGGTCGGCCTGCCGGACGTCATCGCGCACGGCATGTTCACCATGGCCGAGGCGATCCGCGTCGTGACCGACTGGACCGGTGACCCGGCCGCCGTCGTCGAGTACGGCGTGCGCTTCACCAAGCCCGTCGTGGTCCCGAACGACGACAAGGGCGCGACGATCGAGGTCAGCGCCAAGGTCGCGGCCAAGCTCGACGACAACAAGGTCCGCGTGGACCTGCTGGCGACCAGCGCCGGACAGAAGGTCCTCGGGATGTCGCGCGCGGTCGTACGGCTGGCCTGAGAAGGCCCGGCCGCGAGACCGCGAGACCAGGTGACGAAGTAAGAAGTAAGGGGCGTCCTCCATTGCGGGCGCCCCTTACGCATGGGGCCCCGACCCCTCTTGACCTAGTTAGTGATTGAGTACTAACTTACTCGCATGGTCAGGATGAGTGCGGAGGAGCGGCGCGAGAGCGTCATCCGGGCGGCGATGAGCGAGTTCGCCCGCGGCGGCTATCACGGGACGTCCACCGAGGCGATCGCGAAGCGCGTCGGGGTCTCGCAGCCGTATCTCTTCCGCCTCTTCCCCGGCAAGAAGGCGATGTTCCTCGCGGCGTCGGCGCGCTGCTGCGAGGAGGTCCGGAAGGTGTTCGAGACCGCGAGCGAGGGGCTCGAAGGCGAAGAGGCCCTGCACTCCATGGCCCGGGCGTACCAGCGCCTCATCGCGGAGGACCCCGACAAGCTGCACATGCAGCTCCAGACGTACGTGGCCGTGTCCGCCGCCGAGGAGGCCGGGGACCACGAGTTCGGCGAGATGGTGCGCGCCGGCTGGATGGAGCTGTGGGAGACCGTGCACCTGCCGCTCGGCGCCGACGTGGGCGAGACGACGGCCTTCCTGGCCTACGGGATGCTGGTCAACGCCCTGTCGGCCATGGGCTTCCCGCCCGAGCACCGGGTGTGGGAGGGGTTCTACGCATCGGCTCAGCCTCCGGAGGAGGTCCGAAGGCCCCGGCTCGCGGGGCAGCCGGAGGATGCGCGGCCCGCGGGTCGGCCCCCGGCGGAGCAGCCGCAGTAAGAGCGATCGTCCGGTTCCCGGGCATTTCTCTGTCCGGGAAAGTTAGTCATCAATTACTAACCAGCACTCAGTATCTGGGGGAGCGATGGAACAGCAAGCAGCACCGCGCGGGGGATTCGTGTGGGCCCTCGTCATCACCAGCGTCGCCGGGTTCATGGCAGCCCTCGACAACCTCGTCGTCACCACCGCGCTGCCCTCCATCCGCGAGGACCTCGGCGGCGGGCTCGAAGACCTGGAATGGACGGTGAGCGCCTACACGCTCACCTTCGCCGTGCTTCTGATGTTCGGCGCGGCCCTGGGGGACCGGTTCGGGCGCCGCAAGCTCTTCGGCATCGGCCTCGCCGTGTTCACCGGCGCCTCCGCGGCGGCCGCCCTCGCGCCCGGCATCGAGGAGCTGATCGCGGCCCGCGCGGTGCAGGGCGTCGGGGCGGCCGTCATGATGCCGCTCACCCTGACCCTGCTCACGGCCGCCGTCCCCGCCGCCAAGCGCGGGATGGCGTACGGGATCTGGGGGGCCGTCAACGGCCTCGCGGTCGCCAGCGGGCCGCTCATCGGCGGCACCCTGACCGAACACGTGTCCTGGCAGTGGATCTTCTGGCTGAACGTTCCGCTGGGCATCGCCCTGCTGCCCCTCGCCCGCCTCCGCCTCACCGAGTCCCACGGCACCGGCGCCCGGCTCGACGCCGCCGGCACCCTGCTCGCCAGCGGTGGCCTCTTCGGCATCGTCTACGCCCTGATCCGCGGCAACATCGACGGCTGGGCCAGCGCGCCCGTCCTGACCGGCCTGATCGCGGGCGGCGCACTCCTCGCCGGATTCGTGCACCACGGCATCCGGAACCCGGCCCCGATGCTGCCCATGCGGCTGTTCCGCAACCGCGCCTTCTCCGCGATCAACGCCGCCAGCCTGCTGATGTTCGTCGGGATGTTCGGCTCGATCTTCCTGCTCGCCCAGTTCCTCCAGGGCGTGCTCGGCTACTCGCCGACCGAGGCGGGCCTCCGGATGCTGCCCTGGACCGGCATGCCGATGATCGTCGCGCCCATCGCCGGATACCTCTCCGACCGCATCGGCGGCCGCCCGATCGTCACCGCGGGCCTCGCACTGCAGGCCGTGGGCCTCGGCTGGTTCGCGCTGATCGTGAGCCCGGACGTGTCGTACGCCGCCCAGCTCCCCGCCCTGATCATCAGCGGGATCGGCATGGCCCTGTTCTTCGCCCCGGCCGCGAGCCTGGTCATGGCCAGCGTCCGGCCCTCCGAGCAGGGCATCGCCTCCGGGGCGAACAACGCGCTGCGCGAAGTGGGCGGCGCGCTCGGCATCGCGGTCCTCGCCTCCGTCTTCTCCGCCCAGGGCGGATACGCGTCGCCGTCGGCGTTCGTGGACGGCCTCCAGCCCGCGCTGTGGGTGGGCGCGGGGGGCGTCGCCCTCGCGGCCGCCGCCGCGGCGCTGCTGCCCCGCCGCCGGCCGGGGCGGACGGACGCCGCCGCTCCGGCGCAGGAGCGGGTGCCGGTCGCCGCGTGAGGCCTTCCCCCGAACCCACCCGCCCTTCCGGCGGGTGGGTTCCCGCGTCCCGGAGGCCCGGCGCCCGGGGGCCGGAGCGGGCCCGCATACCCTGGTGTGCGTGCAGGTACTTCACGACGCCCCCCTCGCCCCGCTGACCACCTTCCGGCTCGGCGGCCCCGCCACCCGCCTCGTCACCGCGACGTCCGACGCCGAGGTGGTCGCCGCCGTCCGCGAGGCCGACGCATCCGGTACGCCGCTGCTGCTCATCGGCGGCGGCAGCAACCTGGTCATCGGCGACAAGGGCTTCGCCGGGACCGCCCTGCGCATCGCCACCACCGGCTTCGCGCTCGACGGCACGACGCTGGAGCTCGCGGCGGGCGAGGTGTGGACGGACGCCGTGGAGAGGACCGTCGCGGCCGGCCTCGCGGGTGTCGAGTGCCTCGCCGGGATCCCCGGCTCCGCGGGCGCGACGCCGATCCAGAACGTGGGCGCGTACGGCCAGGAGGTCTCCCAGACGATCACCGAAGTGGTCGCCTACGACCGCAGGACCGACGAGACGGTCACCCTCGGGAACGAGGAGTGCGGATTCTCGTACCGCCACAGCCGCTTCAAGGCCGACCCCGAGCGCTATGTGGTCCTGCGCGTGCGCTTCGCGCTGGAGGACGCGGACGGCATGAGCGCCCCGATCAGATACGCGGAGACGGCCCGCACGCTCGGTGTCGAGGTCGGCGAACGCGTCCCGGCGGCCGTCGCCCGCGAGACCGTCCTGAAGCTGCGCGCCGGGAAGGGCATGGTGCTCGACGCCGAGGACCACGACAGCTGGTCGGCCGGGTCGTTCTTCACCAACCCGATCCTCACCGACGAGGAGTTCGCCGCCTTCCACGCGCGCGTGGCCGACCGGCTCGGCCCGGACGTCACGCCGCCCGCGTTCCCCGCGGGCGACGGCCGGGTGAAGACCTCCGCCGCCTGGCTCATCGACAGGGCCGGGTTCCCCAAGGGCTACGGCCAGGGCCCCGCCCGCATCTCCACCAAGCACACGCTGGCCCTCACCAACCGCGGCGGCGCCACCACGGACGACCTGCTCGCCCTGGCGCGCGAGGTCGTCGCGGGCGTACGGGACGCCTTCGGGGTCACGCTCGTCAACGAGCCGGTGACGGTGGGCGTCAGCCTGTAGCGCCCCCCCCGGCGGGCCCCAGGGGCCCACCGGCGTTCAGTACGCGACGCCCACGCCCTGCTTCACCGTCGCCGGGTCGTCGATCATCGTCAGCATGGCGTGCGCCACGTCGGCCCGGCCGATCTGCCGCGCGCTGCGCGGATTGTGCCCGACAGCCGTCCGGTACGTGCCCGTCAGCGGCTGGTCGAGGAGGCGCGGCGGACGTACGGACGTCCAGTCCGTCGCGCTGCGCGCCAGCTCGCCCTCCATGGCGCGCAGATCCGCGTACACCGCCTTGAAGACCCTGCTCACCACGGCCATCGTGGCGCGGTCGAGGAGCGGATCGCGCTCCGCCGCCCGGCCCAGCGGTGCCGCGCTCACCAGCAGCAGGCGGCGCACACCCACCGCCTCCATGGCGCGCAGCACGGGCACGGTCAGGCGCGTGGCGATGCCCGCACGCGCGTCCGCGTTTCCGCGCGCCCCCAGACCGGAGAGCACCGCGTCCCGGCCCGCCACGGCCCCGCGCAGCTCCCTCGCGTCCGTGAGGTCGGACCGGACCACCTCCAGGCGGTCCCCGGCCGCCGTGAGGCGCGCCGGATCGCGCACCACCGCCGTGACCTCGTGCCCCGCCGCGAGGCCCTGCCGGACGATCTCCCCGCCGATGCCGCCGCTCGCCCCGAACACCGTGATCCTCATCGCGCCCTCCAGGTGGGTAAGTATTCACTCACCACTAGGGTGAGTATGTACTCACCCTCTCGTCAAGCCCGGTAGGACGGTTCATGGAACAGCAGGCACGGCAACGGCCCACGCGCGAACGCATCCTCGACGCGGCCCACGAGCTCATGGTCACGCTCGGCCTCGCCCGGGCCACCACCAAGGAGATCGCGAAGGCCGCGGGCTGCTCGGAGGCCGCGCTCTACAAGCACTTCGCGAGCAAGGAGGACCTGTTCGTCGATGTCCTCCAGGAGCGGCTGCCCCGCCTCGGCCCCCTCCTGCGCCGCCTCATCGAAGAGCCGGGGGAGCGCACCGTCGAGCAGAACCTCACCGAGATCGCCGTCCTGGCCTGCGAGTTCTACGCACAGAGCTTCCCGGTCGCCGCCTCCTTGTACGCGGAGACGAAGCTCAAGCGCCGCCACGACGACGCCATGCGCGAGCGCGGCATGGGCCCTCACATGCCCATCGAGGCCCTGGACGCCTATCTGCGCGCCGAGCGCGACGCGGGCCGCATCGCCCCCGACGCCGACACCTTCGCCGCGGCCTCGCTCCTCCTGGGCGCCTGCGCCCAGCGCGCCTTCGCCTACGACGCCACGGTCGGCAAGCGGCCCCCGCGGCCCGTCGACGCCTTCGCCGCGGGCCTCGCCCGCACGCTCCTCGCCGGCGTCAGCCGCTGATCCACCCGTCGATCCCGGCGAGCAGCTTCTCCTGTAGGCCGGCGGGGGCGGCCGAGCCGCGCACCGACTGCCGGGCGAGCTCGGCCAGTTCGGCGTCGGTGAAGCCGTGGTGGTGCCGCGCGATCTCGTACTGCGCGGCGAGCCGCGAGCCGAACAGGAGCGGGTCGTCGGCCCCGAGCGCCATCGGCACCCCGGCGTCGTACAGCGTGCGCAGGGGCACGTCCTCGGGCTTCTCGTAGACACCGAGCGCCACGTTCGACGCCGGGCACACCTCGCAGGTCACGCCCCGTTCGGCGAGCTTCTTCAGGAGCCGCGGGTCCTCGGCGGCGCGCACGCCGTGGCCGATGCGCCGGGCGTGCAGGTCGTCCAGGCAGTCGCGCACCGAGGAGGGGCCCGTCAGTTCGCCGCCGTGCGGGGCCGCGAGGAGGCCGCCCTCCCGCGCGATGGCGAAGGCCCGGTCGAAGTCCCGCGCCATGCCGCGCCGCTCGTCGTTCGACAGGCCGAAGCCGACGATGCCGCGGTCGGCGTACCGGACCGCGAGCCGGGCGAGCGTGCGCGCGTCCAGCGGGTGCTTCATGCGGTTCGCGGCGACCAGGACGCGCATGCCGAGGCCGGTCTCGCGCGAGGCGCTGTCGACGGCGTCCAGGATGACTTCCAGGGCGGGGATGAGCCCGCCGAGCCGGGGAGCGTACGACGTCGGGTCGACCTGGATCTCCAGCCAACCGGAACCGTCCCGGAGGTCCTCCTGCGCGGCCTCCCGCACCAGCCGCTGGATGTCCTCCGGCTCGCGCAGACAGGACCGCGCGATGTCGTAGAGCCGCTGGAAGCGGAACCAGCCGCGCTCGTCGGTGGCGCGCAGCTTCGGCGGGGTCCCGCTGGTCAGCGCGGCCGGCAGGTGGACGCCGTACTTGTCCGCGAGCTCCAGGAGTGTGGAGGGCCGCATCGACCCGGTGAAGTGCAGGTGCAGATGGGCTTTGGGCAGCTCGCTGACGTCTCGTACACGCTCCATTCCAGGATCTTGCCGTACGCACCCCCGGTCCCGGTAGCCGCTTTTTCCCACGAGGTACGCCACCGAACGAAGAAACGGACCCAGCGCACCATGTGGTGCACTGGGTCCGCCGCACGCGGGTGCCTCAGTCGCGGGCCTCCGCCAGCAGCTTCTGGATCCGCGAGACGCCCTCGACGAGGTCCTCGTCACCCAGGGCGTACGACAGGCGCAGATAGCCCGGCGTGCCGAAGGCCTCGCCCGGGACGACCGCGACCTCGACCTCGTCGAGGATCAGCGCGGCCAGCTCGACGCTGTCCTGCGGGCGCTTGCCGCGGATCTCCTTGCCGATGAGGCCCTTCACCGACGGGTACGCGTAGAAGGCGCCCTCGGGCTCGGGGCAGAGGACGCCGTCGATCTCGTTCAGCATCCGCACGATCGTCTTGCGGCGGCGGTCGAAGGCCTCGCGCATCTTCTCGACGGCCGTCAGATCGCCGGAGACGGCGGCGATGGCGGCGGCCTGCGCGACGTTGGAGACGTTGGAGGTGGCGTGCGACTGGAGGTTCGTCGCGGCCTTCACCACGTCCTTCGGGCCGATGATCCACCCCACGCGCCAGCCGGTCATCGCGTACGTCTTCGCGACGCCGTTCACCACGATGCACTTGTCGCGCAGCTCGGGCAGCAGGGCGGGCAGGGACGTGAACTCCGCGTCCCCGTAGACCAGGTGCTCGTAGATCTCGTCGGTCAGGACCCACAGGCCGTGCTCGTGCGCCCAGCGGCCGATGGCCTCCGCGTCCTCGCGGCTGTAGACCGCGCCCGTCGGGTTCGACGGCGACACGAAGAGGACGACCTTGGTCTTCTCCGTGCGGGCGGCTTCAAGCTGCTCGACCGAGACGCGGTAGCCGGTGGTCTCGTCGGCGACGACGTCGACCGGGACGCCGCCCGCGAGACGGATCGACTCCGGGTACGTCGTCCAGTACGGCGCCGGGACGATGACCTCGTCGCCCGGGTCGAGGATCGCGGCGAAGGCCTCGTAGATGGCCTGCTTGCCGCCGTTGGTGACCAGGATCTGGGAGACCTCGGGCTCGTAGCCGGAGTCGCGCAGCGTCTTCGCGGCGATCGCGGCCTTCAGCTCGGGCAGGCCGCCCGCCGGGGTGTACCGGTGGTACTTCGGGTTCTTGCAGGCCTCGACGGCCGCCTCGACGATGTAGTCCGGGGTCGGGAAGTCGGGCTCGCCCGCGCCGAAACCGATCACCGGGCGCCCGGCGGCCTTGAGGGCCTTGGCCTTGGCGTCGACGGCGAGGGTCGCGGACTCGGAGATCGCGCCGATGCGGGCGGAGACCCGGCGCTCGGTGGGTGGAGTGACAGCGCTCATGCGCCCATCGTTCCAGACCTCGCGGGGCCCGGGCACACGGGTTTGCCGGACCCGTGATCACCTCCGGATCGACCGGCGGGACCCGAGCTGTTCGACGGGGCGCTCCGGACCACGTACACTCACTCGTCGTTGGCCCTCACCGGCCGCTCCTTCCACCGCACTCCGTGCACAGGGTCGGATGCGGTAGGTTGGGGGAAATCAAAGGGTCGTAGCTCAATTGGTAGAGCACTGGTCTCCAAAACCAGCGGTTGGGGGTTCAAGTCCCTCCGGCCCTGCTACACACACCTTCGCCAGGATGTGTGCGCATGTACGTACTGCAATGCACCGCCGTGCGGCTCAACCGGGCGCGGCACGGCCACGACCCGGAATCAGGTGAGGACGAGTGACGGACGCCGTGGGCTCCATCGACATGCCTGATGCCCAGGACGAGGCGCCGGAGTCCCAGAAGAAGGCCCGCAAGGGCGGCAAGCGCGGCAAGAAGGGCCCCCTGGGCCGTCTCGCGCTCTTCTACCGCCAGATCGTCGCCGAGCTCCGCAAGGTCGTCTGGCCCACCCGGAACCAGCTCACGACGTACACCACCGTCGTGATCGTCTTCGTCGTCATCATGATCGGTCTCGTGACCGTGATTGACTACGGCTTCAGCCACCTCATCAAGTACATCTTCGGCTAGGCCGAAAGCGAAGGGCGCCGTGCCAGGCGCCCCTTTCGCGCGTTCCACCCCCTTGTATCCAGGAAGAAGCAGCCACCGTGTCTGACCCGAACCTGAACGACGCCATCGAGTCGGCGGAGTCCGTGGAGGACCAGATCGACATCGTCGAGGCGGCGGACGCCGTGGACCCGGACGAGGTCGAGGCTGCCGACGCCGCCGCCGGTGAGGCTGCCGAAGAGGCCGCTGTGCACGAGGACGACGAGGCCGAGGCCGTCGCGGAGACCGACGAGGACGCCGCTGCCGCCGAGCTCGTCGAGGACGACGCCGAGGAAGAGACCGAGGCCGAGGCTGAGATCGACGCCGAGGTCGAGGAGGCGGAGCCCGCCGCGCCCGTCGATCCCGTCGCCGCCCTCCGTGACGAGCTGCGCGGTCTGCCCGGCGAGTGGTACGTCATCCACACCTACGCCGGTTACGAGAACCGCGTGAAGACCAACCTCGAGCAGCGCGCCGTCTCGCTGAACGTCGAGGACTACATCTTCCAGGCCGAGGTGCCCCAGGAAGAGGTCGTCCAGATCAAGAACGGCGACCGCAAGACGATCCGCCAGAACAAGCTCCCCGGCTACGTCCTGGTCCGCATGGACCTGACGAACGAGTCCTGGGGCGTCGTCCGCAACACCCCCGGCGTCACCGGCTTCGTGGGCAACGCCTACGACCCGTACCCGCTGACCCTGGACGAGATCGTCAAGATGCTCGCCCCGGAGGCCGAGGAGAAGGCCGCCCGCGAGGCCGCCGAGGCCGAGGGCAAGCCCGCTCCGGCCCGCAAGGTCACCGTCGAGGTCCTGGACTTCGAGGTCGGCGACTCGGTCACCGTCACCGACGGCCCGTTCGCCACGCTCCAGGCGACCATCAACGAGATCAACGCCGACTCGAAGAAGGTCAAGGGCCTCGTCGAGATCTTCGGCCGCGAGACCCCGGTCGAGCTCAGCTTCGACCAGATCCAGAAGAACTGACGCGACGCTCTTCCGACAGGGCCCCCGACCAGCGGTCTTCCGCAGGTCGGGGGCCCTGTCGCATGCCCGGCCGCACCCCTGTGCGGAGCAAATGTGTTCCGCACCACAACCATCCGGCGGGTCGGGCCGTCTGACCTGATAGACGGAACCGCCCGGCCCTCCCGCCGCTCTCCACGACTCACCACCCACGCCCAAGGGGATTTCTGCACCCCTGGCGCGGCGATTTGTGGTGCTCTGCTGCGGTATGGCCGGATGGGCTCACTCACCACGAGCAAGGGGACACCTCATGAGAGCTCGCAAGACCGCGATCGCCGCCTCTGCCTGTGCCTTCGTCCTGGTCAGCGGCGGTGCCGCGGTCGCCGGCACCGGCCCGGCTCCCGCGCCCGACGCCCGCAGGGCCGCGCCCCAGTCGACGGCGCCCTCCGCGGACGGCAACCCGAGGAGCGCCAAGGCACAGGCCGCGGGGGTCTGTGCCGACGCCTACCAGATCGGGACCACGGCCTACATCGACCGGAACGGCGCGCACGCGGCGTCCGTCAAGCAGTTCTACTCGCCCTCGTGCAAGAAGAACTACGGCTACGTGTGGGTGTGGAAGAGCTTCCGCGACAAGATCAAGGACTACGACGTCAGCACCGGCGTCTACAGCTACACCCGGGACGAGATCCTCGGCCAGGACTGGTGGAACCGCACCAACAGCGCGGAGTTCTGGTCGCTGCCCGCGGCCACCGCCGCCGAGTGCACCGCGGCCATCGGCCAGCTGCGCGCTCCCGGTGATCCGCTGCCGGGCCAGGCGCTGACGTCCAAGCGCTGCTGAGGCCGGGGCCGCCCTCGAACGCGGGGGCCGGCTCTCAAGTGCCCGCTCGGCGGGGGGCGCCCTCCCGGCCCTCGTCGAGCGGGGCCGCGGCACGTCCGTGGGCCCGTCACACGGGGGCGGGCCCACGGGCCTGCTCGGGGTCGGTTTGGGCCCCGGCGCGTTACCCGTTATCGTAGGGCGGTATGCCTCTATCCAGATGATCCAGACGATCGTGTGACGGTCGTCGCGGAATGCCGCAGGATCACGGCGGATGAGGCTGCTCAACACTCTCACTAGGACCCGGAGAGAGCAATGCCTCCCAAGAAGAAGAAGGTCACGGGGCTGATCAAGCTCCAGATCCAGGCCGGCGCCGCCAACCCGGCCCCGCCTGTCGGCCCCGCGCTGGGCCAGCACGGCGTGAACATCATGGAGTTCTGCAAGGCCTACAACGCCGCGACCGAGTCGCAGCGTGGCTGGGTGATCCCGGTGGAGATCACGGTCTACGAAGACCGTTCCTTCACCTTCATCACCAAGACCCCGCCGGCCGCGAAGATGATCCTCAAGGCCGCGGGCGTGGAGAAGGGCTCCGGCGAGCCGCACAAGACCAAGGTCGCCAAGATCACCGAGGCGCAGGTCCGCGAGATCGCCACCACCAAGATGCCGGACCTCAACGCGAACGACCTGGACGCCGCGTCGAAGATCATCGCCGGTACCGCCCGCTCCATGGGCATCACGGTCGAGGGCTGACCTCACCCCCGTACGACCTGAGTGGCAGGGCCAGCGCCGGCCCGGACCACGAACTCCAACCTGAACCTCAGGAGTAGAAGTGAAGCGCAGCAAGACTCTCCGCGCTGCGGACGCCAAGATCGACCGGGACAAGCTCTACGCCCCGCTCGAGGCGGTCCGTCTCGCCAAGGAGACCTCCGCGACCAAGTTCGACGGCACCGTCGAGGTCGCCTTCCGTCTGGGTGTCGACCCGCGCAAGGCCGACCAGATGGTCCGTGGCACCGTGAACCTCCCGCACGGCACCGGTAAGACCGCCCGGGTCCTGGTCTTCGCGACCGGTGACCGTGCTGCGGCCGCGGAAGCCGCCGGGGCCGACATCGTCGGCGCCGACGAGCTGATCGACGAGGTCTCCAAGGGCCGTCTGGACTTCGACGCCGTCGTCGCCACCCCGGACCTCATGGGCAAGGTCGGCCGCCTCGGCCGCGTGCTCGGTCCGCGTGGTCTGATGCCGAACCCGAAGACCGGCACCGTGACCCCCGATGTCGTGAAGGCTGTCAACGACATCAAGGGCGGCAAGATCGAGTTCCGCGTCGACAAGCACTCGAACCTGCACTTCATCATCGGCAAGGTGTCCTTCGACGACACCAAGCTGGTGGAGAACTACGCCGCGGCCCTGGAGGAAGTCCTCCGTCTGAAGCCGTCGGCCGCGAAGGGCCGGTACATCAAGAAGGCCGCCATCACCACCACGATGGGCCCCGGCATTCCGCTGGACTCCAACCGCACCCGCAACCTCCTCACCGAGGAGGACCCGGCCGCCGTCTGACACTGACGGCAGCCGCGCGTCTGGCGCGTATCCGACGGGTCCCGCAACCATTCGTGGTGCGGGACCCGTCCCGTTGTACGGGTAGACGCTGGGGGAACGGGCTTCGCCCGTACGTGAACGAGCTTTCTCCGCAAGTGACTTCGCCGTACGTGATTTCGGCTACGTACGAAGGACGCCGGGGGGCGGGCCGCGCTAGCGTGCCGACTCTCCATGGACGCAAGGGGTGGGACGACATGAACGGCACGACAGCACGCCGCGTGGCGCTGGCGATCGCGGCCGCGACGGCGCTGACCGGCATCACCGCCTGTGGCTCGTCGGACGGCTCGGACAACGACTCCAAGGGCTCCTCCGGCAAGGGCGGGGGCGGCGGCCTCGGCGTCAGCCCGATAGCCGCCCTGCGCACCATCGAGAAGTCCACCGACAAGGCGGACTCGGCCAGGGTGGAGTCCGAGACCACCATGGGCTCCGTGATGTCCATGAAGGCCAGCGGCGCCCTCGGCTGGGAGGACGGCCTCACCGGCAACATGACGATCACGTACACCGGCGGCCAGCTCGCCGAAACGATGCGTCAGACGGGCAGCACCTCGATGGAGGCCCGCTATCTGCCCGACGCGTACTACGCCAAGATGGGCGAGCAGTTCGCCGCGCAGGCCGACGGCAAGCACTGGGTGAAGTACGCGTACGACGACCTGGAGCGGATAGGCGGCGGCTCGGGCGCGTACATGAAGGACGCGATGCAGAACAGCACGCCGCACCAGTCGGTGAAGATGCTGCTCGCCTCCGGTGACGTGAAGAAGGTCGGCGAGGAGAAGGTCCGCGGCGTGAACACCACGCGCTACTCGGGCACTGTCGACGTCGCCGCGCTCGCCGAGAAGTCCTCCGGGCTCAGCGCGTCCCAACTCGCCGACATGAAGCGGCAGCTGGAGCAGGCCGGCGTCACCACCGAGACCGTCGACATCTGGGTCAACGACGAGAACCTGCTGGTCAAGAAGGTCGAGAAGGGCCAGATGAAGACCGGCGCGCTGTCCGCGACGGCGTACTACAGCGACTACGGCACCGAGGTCTCCGCCGAGGAGCCGCCCGCGTCCGACACCGCCGACTTCAAGGACCTGATGAACCGGCAGCCCGCCACCTGATCTCGCCCCGATAGCAGCCTGATCACGTTCTGACCTCGGGAGATATCCCAGAGACCCCGCGTGTGTCCGTCAGGTAACCTCGGCCCACAGCAATAAATGGATCAAATGTTCCTAGGGGTGGGGTAATGATCATTTCCGTACGTAAGGGCCGTAAGGGAGCGGCGGGGGCCGCCGTGGCGGCCCTGCTGCTCGCCGGTGGCGCGGTGGGCTGCGGCACGGAGAAGAAGTCGGACAGCGCGGGGGGCGACCTCTCGCCGGCCGCGGCCGTGCAGAAGGCCGCGAAGAACAGCGAGGAGCTCAAGTCCTTCAGCTTCCGCATGAAGGGCCAGGTGCCCGGTGACGGGCGCGTGAAGGCCGAGGCGTCGATGACGGCGGAGCCGCTCGCCATGCGGATGAAGATGACCGCGCTCGACCAGGGGGCGCAGAAGGCCGAGATCCGGCTCGTCGACGGCGGCCTGTACCTCGGCGGCGGCAAGCCCTCCGCCGAGACGGACGGCAAGAGCTGGATGAAGTTCGACGCCAAGGCCATGGAGAAGCAGGGCGCGGGCAAGCCCGGGGGCTCCTCCATGTCCAGCCAGGCCGAGAAGAACCCGGCCCAGGAGGCCGCCTTCCTGACCGGCTCCAAGGACGTGAAGAAGGTCGGCGAGGAGACCGTCGACGGCGTCGAGACGACCCACTACAAGGGCACGGTCACCCTCGACGACCTGCGCGCGGACCTCAAGGGTGAGGACGCGAAGACGCGGGCGAGCCGCACGAAGAACATCGAGAAGTTCGAGGACATGGGCATCGAGAAGCTCTCGATGGACATGTGGATCGACGGCGACGACCGGGCCAAGCAGTTCCGTACCCAGGGCGACGCCGACAAGGGCAAGTTCGACATGACGATCACGTTCTTCGACGTGAACAAGCCGGTGACGGTCACGGCACCGCCGAAGAGCCAGGTCATGGACCTCGCCCAGATGATGAAGGACTCGGGCGCGAAGGGCTGACCCGATTTGCTCGACGCGCCCCCGTTCGCGTAACCTTCCGGAGAAGCCAAAGACCGCTGGTCGTTGTCGTGTGCTCGTGAGGGTATGCGGCGGCCGAAGGATCCGCTGAACTGCGGACGACCCGCGCAGGTGACCGTGGAAGTGCTCCTGGACGCGCAAGTGTCCGGTAGAGCTCACGCCCCGTGCGCCTGCGCCGGGGCGTTTCGTTTTGTGCAGAGCCCCTTCCTTGTGCCTGATTCAGGCGGTCCGGCGACGCGGCTGATCGAGAAGGGTCAGTCGAGGATCATCACCCCGGAAGGAGGCCGAGGCTCATGGCGACGTCCGACAAGGTCGCAGCCGTCGAGGAGATCACGCAGAAGCTGCGCGACTCCAACGCTGCTGTTGTGACTTCTTACACCGGACTGAGCGTGGCGCAGCTCAAGCAGCTCCGCCGTTCTCTCGGCGACAACGCTCAGTACCGTGTGGTGAAGAACACGCTGACCAAGATCGCGGCCAACGAGGCCGGGATTTCGCTGGACGAGCACCTCAAGGGCTCGACGGCGGTCGCCTTCGTGACCGGTGACCCGGTCGAGGCGGCGAAGGGTCTGCGTGACTTCGCCAAGGAGAACCCCGCCCTTGTCATCAAGGGTGGCGTTCTGGACGGCAAGGCGCTGTCCGCCGACGACATCAAGAAGCTTGCGGACCTCGAGTCCCGCGAGGTTCTGCTCTCCAAGCTGGCCGGTGCCTTCAAGGGCAAGCAGTCTCAGGCTGCCTCTGTCTTCCAGGCGCTGCCGTCGAAGCTCGTCCGCACCGTGGACGCGCTCCGTGCCAAGCAGGACGAGCAGGGCGGTGCCGAGTAACTCGGCTCGCACATTGACCGCCGTCTGACGGCGACGGTCACAGCGGGCCAGACGTACGCCCGCCACACCAGTACATCCGGCACCTGCCGAATTAGTGGAAGGACCGCCATCATGGCGAAGCTCACCCAGGACGAGCTGCTCGCGCAGTTCGAGGAGATGACCCTCATCGAGCTCTCCGAGTTCGTGAAGGCCTTCGAGGAGAAGTTCGACGTCACCGCCGCCGCTGCCGCGCCGGTCGTCGTCGCCGGTGGTGCCGCTGGTGGCGCCGCTGCCGCCGCCGAGGAGGAGCAGGACGAGTTCGACGTCATCCTCACCGGTGCCGGCGACAAGAAGATCCAGGTCATCAAGGTCGTGCGTGAGCTGACCTCCCTGGGCCTGAAGGAGGCCAAGGACCTCGTCGACGGCACCCCGAAGCCGGTCCTCGAGAAGGTCGCCAAGGACGCCGCGGAGAAGGCCGCCGAGGCCCTCAAGGGCGCCGGCGCCTCCGTCGAGGTCAAGTAACACCTCACGGGGTCGTACGCGACTCCCTGAGCCTCGTGGTCCTGTGAGGGGCCACACGGCTCCCGCGCTGTAACGCGCAGACACTGAAGGGCGATCACCCAGTTGGGTGGTCGCCCTTCGGCATTCCCGTGACGGCTGCCTTGCACTGTCGGCACCGGCGAGTATGGTGATCTTCGTTGTGCCTCCGGACGACCCCCGAAGGTTCCTGAATCGGAGCCTGTCAGGGCTGGGGGGCCTTGACGAACCGCACGCAGCGCGCAATTCTCAGGACGCGTCGTCACAACGATCCGCATCCGAGGCATGGATCGGCGGCGAAGAGGGCAGTATCGATGTGCGTTGAGGACGTGGCTTGCCGCAGGTGTTGAGAACACAAAGGGTCTTCAGAAACCCGCACTGGACATCAGTGGGCCAGGTGGCTACACTGACCCTTTGCGCTGCCTGTTAGCTGCCTCCTGCCCGTCACCAGGGGCATGCCCATCCCTGAGCATCGTGGGTTGAAACCGTCCTGACCTGGCCTTTTGGCCACTTCAAGACCGTCTCTCCCCCGTGCCAAGGCTGGGACCGGTACGCGCGTAGTGAGTCCGAGCCCTCGGAAGGACCCCCTCTTGGCCGCCTCGCGCACTGCCTCGACCGCGAATACGAACAACGGCGCCAGCACCGCCCCGCTGCGCATCTCCTTTGCAAAGATCAAGGAGCCCCTCGAGGTTCCGAACCTTCTTGCGCTGCAAACCGAGAGCTTCGACTGGCTGCTCGGAAACGACGCGTGGAAGGCTCGTGTCGAGGCGGCTCTGGAGTCCGGACAGGACGTCCCCACCAAGTCCGGTCTGGAGGAGATCTTCGAGGAGATCTCCCCGATCGAGGACTTCTCCGGGTCGATGTCCCTGACGTTCCGGGACCACCGCTTCGAGCCCCCGAAGAACTCCATCGACGAGTGCAAGGAGCGCGACTTCACGTTCGCCGCCCCGCTCTTCGTCACCGCTGAGTTCACCAACAACGAGACCGGCGAGATCAAGTCCCAGACGGTCTTCATGGGCGACTTCCCGCTCATGACGAACAAGGGCACCTTCGTCATCAACGGCACCGAGCGTGTCGTGGTGTCGCAGCTCGTCCGTTCGCCCGGCGTCTACTTCGACTCCTCCATCGACAAGACGTCCGACAAGGACATCTTCTCGGTCAAGATCATCCCGTCCCGGGGTGCCTGGCTGGAGATGGAGATCGACAAGCGCGACATGGTCGGCGTGCGCATCGACCGCAAGCGCAAGCAGTCGGTCACCGTGCTGCTCAAGGCCCTCGGCTGGACGACCGAGCAGATCCTCGAGGAGTTCGGCGAGTACGAGTCCATGCGCGCCACCCTGGAGAAGGACCACACCCAGGGCCAGGACGACGCGCTGCTCGACATCTACCGCAAGCTCCGTCCGGGCGAGCCGCCGACCCGCGAGGCCGCGCAGACGCTGCTCGAGAACCTGTACTTCAACCCGAAGCGCTACGACCTCGCGAAGGTCGGCCGCTACAAGGTGAACAAGAAGCTGGGCGCGGACGCCCCGCTCGACGCCGGTGTCCTCACCGTCGAGGACGTCATCGCCTCGATCAAGTACCTGGTGAAGCTGCACGCCGGTGAGACCGAGACCGTGGGCGACAGCGGTGCCTCGATCGTCGTCGAGACCGACGACATCGACCACTTCGGCAACCGCCGCATCCGCAACGTCGGCGAGCTGATCCAGAACCAGGTCCGTACGGGTCTCGCCCGTATGGAGCGCGTCGTGCGCGAGCGCATGACCACCCAGGACGTCGAGGCGATCACGCCGCAGACCCTGATCAACATCCGGCCGGTCGTCGCCTCCATCAAGGAGTTCTTCGGCACCAGCCAGCTGTCGCAGTTCATGGACCAGAACAACCCGCTGTCGGGCATCACCCACAAGCGGCGTCTGAACTCGCTCGGCCCGGGTGGTCTCTCCCGTGAGCGGGCGGGCTTCGAGGTCCGTGACGTGCACCCCTCGCACTACGGCCGCATGTGCCCGATCGAGACGCCCGAAGGCCCGAACATCGGTCTGATCGGTTCGCTCGCCTCGTACGGCCGCATCAACCCGTTCGGCTTCATCGAGACGCCCTACCGCAAGGTCGTCGAGGGCCAGGTCACCGACGACGTCGACTACCTGACCGCCGACGAAGAGGACCGATTCGTCATCGCGCAGGCCAACGCGCCGCTGACGGAGGAGCTCCGCTTCGCCGAGGCCCGCGTCCTGGTCCGCCGCCGCGGCGGCGAGGTCGACTACGTCGCGCCGACGGACGTGGACTACATGGACGTCTCGCCGCGCCAGATGGTGTCGGTCGCGACCGCGATGATCCCGTTCCTCGAGCACGACGACGCCAACCGCGCGCTCATGGGCGCGAACATGATGCGCCAGGCCGTGCCGCTGATCACCGCCGAGGCCCCCCTCGTCGGTACGGGCATGGAGTACCGCTGCGCCGTCGACGCCGGTGACGTCATCAAGGCCGAGAAGGCGGGTGTGGTCCAGGAGGTCTCCGCGGACTACATCACCGTCACGAACGACGACGGCACGTACACCACGTACCGCGTCGCCAAGTTCTCCCGCTCGAACCAGGGCACCTCGGTGAACCAGAAGGTCATCGTCGAGGAGGGCGCGCGCGTCATCGAGGGCCAGGTCCTCGCCGACGGCCCCGCCACCCAGGAAGGCGAGATGGCCCTGGGCAAGAACCTGCTCGTGGCCTTCATGCCGTGGGAGGGCCACAACTACGAGGACGCGATCATCCTGTCGCAGCGCCTCGTGCAGGACGACGTCCTCTCCTCGATCCACATCGAGGAGCACGAGGTCGACGCCCGTGACACCAAGCTGGGCCCCGAGGAGATCACCCGGGACATCCCGAACGTCTCCGAGGAGGTCCTCGCCGACCTCGACGAGCGCGGCATCATCCGCATCGGTGCCGAGGTCGTCGCCGGCGACATCCTCGTCGGCAAGGTCACGCCCAAGGGCGAGACCGAGCTGACGCCGGAGGAGCGCCTGCTCCGCGCGATCTTCGGTGAGAAGGCGCGCGAGGTGCGCGACACCTCCCTGAAGGTGCCGCACGGTGAGATCGGCAAGGTCATCGGCGTCCGCGTCTTCGACCGCGAAGAGGGCGACGAGCTTCCCCCGGGCGTGAACCAGCTGGTCCGCGTCTACGTGGCCCAGAAGCGCAAGATCACCGACGGTGACAAGCTCGCAGGCCGTCACGGCAACAAGGGTGTTATCTCGAAGATCCTTCCGATCGAGGACATGCCGTTCCTCGAGGACGGAACTCCGGTCGACATCATCCTGAACCCGCTGGGTGTGCCGTCCCGAATGAACCCGGGACAGGTCCTGGAGATCCACCTCGGCTGGCTCGCCAGCCGCGGCTGGGACGTCTCCGGGCTCGGCGACGAGTGGGCCGAGCGCCTGCAGGCGATCGGCGCCGACGCGGTCGCCCCGGGCACCAACGTCGCCACGCCGGTGTTCGACGGCGCCCGCGAGGACGAGCTGGCCGGTCTGCTCCAGCACACCATCCCGAACCGCGACGGCGACCGCATGGTGCAGCCGACCGGTAAGGCGAGGCTGTTCGACGGCCGCTCCGGCGAGCCGTTCCCGGACCCGATCTCCATCGGGTACATGTACATCCTCAAGCTGCACCACCTGGTCGACGACAAGCTGCACGCCCGCTCGACCGGTCCGTACTCCATGATCACCCAGCAGCCGCTGGGTGGTAAGGCTCAGTTCGGTGGCCAGCGCTTCGGTGAGATGGAGGTGTGGGCGCTGGAGGCTTACGGCGCCGCGTACGCCCTCCAGGAACTCCTTACGATCAAGTCCGACGACGTCACCGGCCGCGTGAAGGTCTACGAGGCCATCGTCAAGGGCGAGAACATCCCCGAGCCCGGCATTCCCGAGTCCTTCAAGGTGCTCATCAAGGAAATGCAGTCGCTCTGCCTCAACGTGGAGGTGCTGTCCTCGGACGGCATGTCCATCGAGATGCGCGACACGGACGAGGACGTCTTCCGCGCCGCGGAGGAGCTCGGTATCGACCTGTCCCGGCGCGAGCCGAGCAGCGTCGAAGAGGTCTGACGGGAGTCCGGCGGGCTCAAGCATGAGCCCGCCGGCCCCAGGACCCCCGTTTCAGACCCCTAAGACTTACAACCCTGAGAGGGATTGACGCATAGTGCTCGACGTCAACTTCTTCGATGAGCTCCGGATCGGTCTGGCCACCGCTGACGACATCCGTCAGTGGAGCCACGGCGAGGTCAAGAAGCCCGAGACCATCAACTACCGCACCCTCAAGCCCGAAAAGGACGGACTCTTCTGCGAGAAGATCTTCGGTCCGACCCGGGACTGGGAGTGCTACTGCGGTAAGTACAAGCGTGTCCGCTTCAAGGGCATCATCTGCGAGCGCTGCGGCGTCGAGGTCACTCGCGCCAAGGTGCGTCGTGAGCGGATGGGCCACATCGAGCTGGCCGCGCCCGTCACGCACATCTGGTACTTCAAGGGTGTCCCGTCGCGCCTGGGCTACCTGCTCGACCTCGCGCCGAAGGACCTCGAGAAGGTCATCTACTTCGCCGCGTACATGATCACGTTCGTGGACGAGGAGCGCCGCACGCGCGATCTGCCCTCCCTGGAGGCGCACGTCTCCGTGGAGCGTCAGCAGATCGAGAACCGCCGCGACGCCGACCTCGAAGGCCGCGCCAAGAAGCTCGAGACCGACCTGGCCGAGCTGGAGGCCGAGGGCGCCAAGGCCGACGTGCGCCGCAAGGTGCGCGAGGGCGCCGAGCGCGAGATGAAGCAGCTGCGCGACCGCGCGCAGCGCGAGATCGACCGTCTGGACGAGGTCTGGTCGCGCTTCAAGAACCTCAAGGTCCAGGACCTCGAGGGCGACGAGCTGCTCTACCGCGAGCTGCGTGACCGCTTCGGCACGTACTTCGACGGCTCGATGGGTGCCGCGGCGCTGCAGAAGCGCCTGGAGTCCTTCGACCTCGACGAGGAGGCCGAGCGCCTCCGCGAGATCATCCGCACCGGCAAGGGCCAGAAGAAGACCCGTGCGCTCAAGCGCCTCAAGGTCGTCTCCGCGTTCCTGCAGACCTCGAACAGCCCCAAGGGCATGGTTCTGGACTGCGTGCCGGTCATCCCGCCGGACCTGCGTCCGATGGTGCAGCTGGACGGTGGCCGCTTCGCGACCTCCGACCTGAACGACCTGTACCGCCGCGTGATCAACCGCAACAACCGCCTGAAGCGCCTTCTCGACCTCGGTGCGCCCGAGATCATCGTGAACAACGAGAAGCGCATGCTCCAGGAGGCCGTCGACGCGCTGTTCGACAACGGCCGTCGTGGTCGCCCGGTCACCGGTCCCGGCAACCGCCCCCTGAAGTCCCTCAGCGACATGCTGAAGGGCAAGCAGGGTCGCTTCCGTCAGAACCTCCTCGGCAAGCGCGTGGACTACTCCGCGCGTTCCGTGATCGTCGTGGGTCCGCAGCTGAAGCTGCACCAGTGCGGTCTGCCCAAGGCCATGGCCCTGGAGCTCTTCAAGCCGTTCGTGATGAAGCGCCTGGTCGACCTGAACCACGCGCAGAACATCAAGAGCGCCAAGCGGATGGTCGAGCGCGGCCGCACGGTCGTGTACGACGTCCTCGAAGAGGTCATCGCCGAGCACCCGGTGCTGCTGAACCGTGCGCCGACGCTGCACCGCCTCGGCATCCAGGCCTTCGAGCCGCAGCTGGTCGAGGGCAAGGCCATCCAGATCCACCCGCTCGTCTGCACCGCGTTCAACGCGGACTTCGACGGTGACCAGATGGCCGTGCACCTGCCGCTCTCCGCGGAGGCGCAGGCCGAGGCCCGCATCCTGATGCTGTCCTCGAACAACATCCTCAAGCCCGCCGACGGCCGTCCGGTGACGATGCCGACGCAGGACATGGTCCTGGGTCTGTTCTTCCTCACCACCGACGGTGAGCTGCGTGACGTCAAGGGCGAGGGCCGTGCGTTCGGCTCCACCGCCGAGGCGATCATGGCGTTCGACGCGGGCGAGCTCGCGCTCCAGTCGTCCGTCGACATCCGCTTCCCGGTGGGCACCATCCCGCCGCGTGGCTGGGTGCCGCCGGTCGCCGAGGAGGGCGAGCAGGAGTACCAGCAGGGCGACAGCTTCCGGCTTCGCACCTCCCTGGGCCGTGCGCTCTTCAACGAGCTGCTGCCCGAGGACTACCCGTTCGTCGACTACTCCGTCGGCAAGAAGCAGCTCTCCGAGATCGTCAACGACCTCGCCGAGCGCTACCCCAAGGTCATCGTGGCGGCGACGCTCGACAACCTGAAGGCGGCGGGCTTCTACTGGGCGACCCGTTCCGGCGTCACCGTGGCCATCTCCGACGTCGTGGTCCCCGAGGCCAAGAAGGAGATCGTCGCGGGCTACGAGGCCCAGGACGAGAAGGTCCAGAAGCAGTACGAGCGCGGTCTGATCACCAAGGAAGAGCGCACGCAGGAGCTCATCGCGATCTGGACCAAGGCGACCAACGAGGTCGCCGAGGCGATGA
This sequence comes from Streptomyces spectabilis, assembly GCF_008704795.1. Classification (NCBI taxonomy): domain Bacteria; kingdom Bacillati; phylum Actinomycetota; class Actinomycetes; order Kitasatosporales; family Streptomycetaceae; genus Streptomyces; species Streptomyces spectabilis. The sequence goes on from NZ_CP023690.1 coordinate 5,717,898, forward strand.
ACGCGAACTTCCCCAAGACCAACCCCATCTTCATGATGGTTGACTCGGGTGCCCGAGGAAACATGATGCAGATGCGGCAGATCGCCGGTATGCGTGGTCTGGTGTCGAACGCGAAGAACGAGACCATCCCGCGTCCGATCAAGGCCTCCTTCCGTGAGGGCCTCTCCGTGCTCGAGTACTTCATCTCGACCCACGGTGCCCGTAAGGGTCTGGCGGACACGGCCCTTCGTACCGCCGACTCCGGTTACCTCACCCGTCGTCTGGTCGACGTCTCCCAGGACGTGATCATTCGCGAGGAGGACTGTGGCACCGAGCGCGGTCTGAAGCTGAAGATCGCGATCCGCGGCGAGGACGGCGTGCTCCGCAAGACGGAGAACGTCGAGACGTCCGTGTACGCCCGCATGCTGGCCGAGGACGTCGTCATCGACGGCAAGGTCATCGCGCCGGCCAACGTCGACCTCGGTGACGTCCTGATCGACGCCCTGGTCGCCAACAGCGTCGAGGAGGTCAAGACCCGCTCGGTCCTGACCTGTGAGTCGGCGGTCGGCACCTGTGCCTTCTGCTACGGCCGCTCGCTCGCCACCGGCAAGCTGGTCGACATCGGTGAGGCGGTCGGCATCATCGCCGCCCAGTCCATCGGTGAGCCCGGTACCCAGCTGACGATGCGTACCTTCCACACCGGTGGTGTGGCCGGTGACGACATCACCCAGGGTCTGCCCCGTGTCGTCGAGCTCTTCGAGGCCCGTACGCCGAAGGGTGTCGCCCCGATCTCCGAGGCCGCGGGCCGGGTCCGCATCGAGGAGACCGAGAAGACCAAGAAGCTCGTCGTCACCCCGGACGACGGCAGCGACGAGACGGCGTTCCCGATCTCGAAGCGTGCCCGTCTCCTGGTGGGCGAGGGCGACCACGTCGAGGTGGGCCAGAAGCTCACCGTGGGTGCCACCAACCCGCACGACGTGCTCCGGATCCTCGGCCAGCGCGCCGTCCAGGTCCACCTGGTCGGCGAGGTCCAGAAGGTCTACAACTCGCAGGGCGTGTCGATCCACGACAAGCACATCGAGATCATCATCCGGCAGATGCTCCGCCGCGTGACGATCATCGAGTCCGGCGACGCGGAGCTGCTTCCGGGCGAGCTCGTCGAGCGCTCGAAGTTCGAGACCGAGAACCGTCGTGTGGTCACCGAGGGCGGTCACCCCGCCTCCGGCCGTCCGCAGCTGATGGGTATCACCAAGGCCTCGCTCGCGACGGAGTCCTGGCTGTCGGCCGCCTCCTTCCAGGAGACGACCCGAGTCCTGACGGATGCGGCGATCAACGCCAAGTCCGACAGCCTCATCGGCCTCAAGGAGAACGTCATCATCGGTAAGCTCATCCCGGCCGGTACGGGCCTGTCCCGTTACCGCAACATCCGGGTCGAGCCGACCGAGGAGGCCAAGGCCGCGATGTACTCGGCCGTCGGCTACGACGACATCGACTACTCGCCGTTCGGCACGGGCTCCGGCCAGGCCGTTCCGCTGGAGGACTACGACTACGGTCCCTACAACCAGTAGTCGCCTCAGTAGCGAGTCATCACCGCAGGGCGGTCATCCGACGGGAGTCGGGTGGCCGCCCTGCGGCGTTCTGCCGCATGATGGAAGGCACACGTCGTGTGGGGGAGTGTGCGTCTCGTGACGAATCCGTCGTGGCAGCCGGCGCCGTGGCCGGGGCAGCAGGGGCAGCCGTCGATGCTCGCGGGCCACTCCGACCGGGAGCGCGCGGTCGATGTGCTGCGCGCGGGCTTCGCCGAGGGCCGCCTCCAGCAGGACGAGTACGAGCGCCGCGTGGAGCGGGCGTATCAGGCTCGTACGGTGGGGGAGCTCGGTCTGCTCGTCGCCGACCTGCCGCAGGGCCCTTCGGGCTTTCCGCAGGGCCCGCCCGCGGTGCCCACCTTCATGGCCGCGCCGCCCGTGAACGGCAAGGCCACCGCCGCCATGGTCTGCGGCATCGCGACATTTTTCACATTCGGCGCCTCGGGCGTGCCCGCCGTGGTGCTCGGCCACATCGCCCGTGCCGAGATCCGCCGCACCCACGAGGGCGGCGACGGCCAGGCGGTGGCGGGCCTGGCCCTCGGCTGGCTGTCGATCGTGGGGTGGGCGCTGCTCCTCCTCCTGGTCGTGGCGGCGTCCGGGGGATAGAGCCCGTCCGGGGTGCGGGGTATTTGTTTTGACCGCAGCCAATGAGGTAGGTACGCTCAGACCTTGTGCCTGGGGTGTGCCTGGGCTCGCGCGCGTGTCCTCAACCGCATCGTGAGTCCGATCTGGCCACCGCAATCTGCGCCCTTCTCGCCTTTGGCGGGGGTCTGCAGCATTCGACACACCCGACCGCGTGGGTCGGCAACGTTCCAGGTTAGCTTTACTATTCGGCACACAGAAACCGGAGAAGTAGTGCCTACGATCCAGCAGCTGGTCCGGAAGGGCCGGCAGGACAAGGTCGAGAAGAACAAGACGCCCGCACTCGAGGGTTCGCCCCAGCGCCGCGGCGTCTGCACGCGTGTGTTCACGACCACCCCGAAGAAGCCGAACTCGGCCCTCCGTAAGGTCGCGCGTGTGCGTCTGACCTCCGGCATCGAGGTCACGGCCTACATTCCGGGTGAGGGACACAACCTGCAGGAGCACTCCATCGTGCTCGTGCGTGGTGGCCGTGTGAAGGACCTGCCGGGTGTTCGCTACAAGATCATCCGCGGCTCCCTTGACACCCAGGGCGTCAAGAACCGCAAGCAGGCCCGCAGCCGCTACGGCGCCAAGAAGGAGAAGTAAGAATGCCTCGTAAGGGCCCCGCCCCGAAGCGCCCGGTCATCATCGACCCGGTCTACGGCTCTCCTCTGGTGACCTCCCTCATCAACAAGGTGCTGCTGAACGGCAAGCGCTCCACCGCCGAGCGCATTGTGTACGGCGCCATGGAGGGTCTGCGTGAGAAGACCGGCAACGACCCGGTCATCACGCTGAAGCGCGCGCTGGAGAACATCAAGCCGACCCTCGAGGTCAAGTCCCGCCGCGTCGGTGGTGCGACCTACCAGGTGCCGATCGAGGTCAAGCCCGGTCGCGCCAACACGCTGGCCCTGCGCTGGCTGGTGGGCTACTCCCGCGCCCGTCGCGAGAAGACCATGACCGAGCGCCTGCTCAACGAGCTCCTCGACGCCTCCAACGGCCTCGGTGCCGCTGTGAAGAAGCGCGAGGACACCCACAAGATGGCCGAGTCCAACAAGGCCTTCGCGCACTACCGCTGGTAGTCGCTACCCCCATCGAGACCGAGAGAAGACTGAGCCGATATGGCTACCACTTCACTTGACCTGGCCAAGGTGCGCAACATCGGCATCATGGCTCACATCGACGCGGGCAAGACGACGACCACCGAGCGGATCCTGTTCTACACCGGTGTCTCGTACAAGATCGGTGAGGTCCACGACGGTGCCGCCACGATGGACTGGATGGAGCAGGAGCAGGAGCGTGGCATCACGATCACCTCTGCTGCCACCACCTGTCACTGGCCGCTGAACGACGTCGATCACACGATCAACATCATCGACACCCCGGGCCACGTCGACTTCACCGTCGAGGTGGAGCGCTCGCTGCGCGTGCTCGACGGTGCCGTGACGGTGTTCGACGGCGTCGCCGGTGTTGAGCCCCAGTCCGAGACCGTGTGGCGTCAGGCGGACCGCTACGGCGTCCCGCGTATCTGCTTCGTCAACAAGCTCGACCGCACGGGTGCCGAGTTCCACCGCTGCGTCGACATGATCGTCGACCGCCTCGGTGCGACCCCCATCGTCATGCAGCTGCCCATCGGCGCAGAGGCTGACTTCAAGGGCGTCGTCGACCTCGTCACCATGAAGGCCTTCGTCTGGTCCGCCGAGACCAAGATGGGCGAGGCCTACGACATCGTCGACATCCCGGCCACGCACACCGAGGCTGCCGACGAGTGGCGCGGCAAGCTCCTCGAGGCCGTCGCCGAGAACGACGAGCAGATGATGGAGCTGTACCTCGAGGGCCAGGAGCCCACCGAGGAGCAGCTGTACGCGGCGATCCGTCGCATCACCATCGCCTCCGGCAAGGGCGGCGACACCACCGTCACCCCCGTGTTCTGCGGCACCGCGTTCAAGAACAAGGGCGTTCAGCCCCTGCTCGACGCCGTCGTGCGCTACCTCCCCTCCCCCCTGGACGTCGAGGCCATCGAGGGCCACGGCGTGAAGGACCCGGATGAGGTCGTCAAGCGCAAGCCGTCCGACGACGAGCCGCTGTCGGCCCTCGCGTTCAAGATCGCGAGCGACCCGCACCTCGGCAAGCTCACCTTCGTCCGGATCTACTCCGGTCGCCTTGACTCCGGCACCGCCGTGCTGAACTCCGTCAAGGGCAAGAAGGAGCGCATCGGCAAGATCTACCGTATGCACGCGAACAAGCGTGAGGAGATCGAGTCGGTGGGCGCCGGTGACATCGTCGCCGTCATGGGTCTGAAGCAGACCACCACGGGCGAGACGCTCTGTGACGACAAGGCCCCGGTCATCCTGGAGTCCATGGACTTCCCGGCCCCGGTCATCCAGGTCGCCATCGAGCCGAAGTCCAAGGGCGACCAGGAGAAGCTGGGTGTCGCCATCCAGCGTCTCTCGGAGGAGGACCCCTCCTTCCAGGTCCACTCGGACGAGGAGACCGGCCAGACCATCATCGGTGGTATGGGCGAGCTTCACCTCGAGGTGCTCGTCGACCGCATGAAGCGCGAGTTCCGCGTCGAGGCGAACGTCGGCAAGCCGCAGGTCGCGTACCGCGAGACGATCCGTCGGGCCGTCGAGCGCGTGGACTACACCCACAAGAAGCAGACCGGTGGTACCGGTCAGTTCGCCAAGGTGCAGATCGCGATCGAGCCCATCGTGGACGGCGACGCGTCGTACGAGTTCGTGAACAAGGTCACCGGCGGCCGCATCCCCCGGGAGTACATCCCGTCGGTGGACGCGGGTGCGCAGGAGGCCATGCAGTTCGGCATCCTGGCGGGCTACGAGATGACGGGCGTTCGCGTCACGCTTCTCGACGGTGCCTACCACGAGGTCGACTCCTCCGAGCTCGCCTTCAAGATCGCCGGTTCGCAGGCCTTCAAGGAGGCCGCGCGGCAGGCCAAGCCCGTGCTGCTCGAGCCGATGATGGCCGTCGAGGTCACCACGCCCGAGGACTACATGGGCGACGTCATCGGTGACATCAACTCCCGCCGTGGCCAGATCCAGGCCATGGAGGAGCGCAGTGGCGCCCGGGTCGTCAAGGGCCTGGTTCCGCTGTCGGAGATGTTCGGCTACGTCGGAGACCTCCGCAGCAAGACGTCGGGTCGCGCAAGCTACTCGATGCAGTTCGACTCCTACGCCGAGGTTCCGCGGAACGTCGCCGAGGAGATCATCGCGAAGGCCAAGGGCGAGTAGCTCACCCGAGCACACGCTTTAGGCTTGACACCGTCGGCCGGGGCAAACCCCGCTATCCGTGAGGAATGCCCCGGCGGTCGGCACCCCAGCAAAGATCACCTGGCGCCGATGAAGTAAGGCGTACAGAACCACTCCACAGGAGGACCCCAGTGGCGAAGGCGAAGTTCGAGCGGACTAAGCCGCACGTCAACATCGGCACCATCGGTCACATTGACCACGGTAAGACGACCCTCACGGCCGCCATTACCAAGGTGCTGCACGACGCGTACCCCGACCTGAACGAGGCCTCGGCCTTCGACCAGATCGACAAGGCTCCCGAAGAGCGTCAGCGCGGTATCACCATCTCCATCGCGCACGTCGAGTACCAGACGGAGACGCGTCACTACGCCCACGTCGACTGCCCCGGTCACGCGGACTACATCAAGAACATGATCACGGGTGCCGCGCAGATGGACGGCGCCATCCTCGTGGTCGCCGCCACCGACGGCCCGATGCCGCAGACCAAGGAGCACGTGCTCCTGGCCCGCCAGGTCGGCGTTCCGTACATCGTCGTCGCCCTGAACAAGGCCGACATGGTGGACGACGAGGAGATCCTGGAGCTCGTCGAGCTCGAGGTCCGTGAGCTCCTCTCCGAGTACGAGTTCCCGGGCGACGACGTCCCGGTCGTCAAGGTCTCGGCGCTCAAGGCGCTCGAGGGCGACGCCGAGTGGGGCAAGTCCGTCCTCGACCTGATGAAGGCCGTCGACGAGGCCATCCCGCAGCCCGAGCGTGACGTCGACAAGCCGTTCCTGATGCCGATCGAGGACGTCTTCACGATCACCGGTCGTGGCACCGTCGTCACCGGTCGTATCGAGCGTGGTGTCCTGAAGGTCAACGAGACCGTCGACATCATCGGCATCAAGACCGAGAAGACCACCACCACGGTCACCGGCATCGAGATGTTCCGCAAGCTGCTCGACGAGGGCCAGGCCGGTGAGAACGTCGGTCTGCTGCTCCGCGGCATCAAGCGCGAGGACGTCGAGCGCGGCCAGGTCATCATCAAGCCGGGCTCGGTCACCCCGCACACCGAGTTCGAGGCGCAGGCGTACATCCTGTCGAAGGACGAGGGTGGCCGTCACACCCCGTTCTTCAACAACTACCGCCCGCAGTTCTACTTCCGTACGACGGACGTGACCGGCGTCGTGACCCTCCCCGAGGGCACCGAGATGGTCATGCCGGGTGACAACACCGAGATGAAGGTGGAGCTCATCCAGCCCGTCGCCATGGAGGAGGGCCTGAAGTTCGCCATCCGTGAGGGTGGCCGGACCGTCGGCGCCGGCCAGGTCGTCAAGATCACCAAGTAAGTTCTCTTGCTTGCTGGTCGGGGTGACCCGGCTGCTCTGAACTGAGCGCAGCGAAGACCCCACCTGCCTTACGGCGGGTGGGGTCTTTTGCCGTTCCGGGGCCGGGCGGGGGCGGCCGCGCCGCTTGACAACCGGCCCGATTGGCCTTCGTCGTCCCAGGTGTGGCACACTGTTCAGGTTGCTCGGTTGAGTGCCGATGCTGTGCGCCTCCCGCCGGGAGGACTGAAAGCGAGTCCCACAGTACTCGTCGCCCCATCTGCCGTAAGGCAGCGCTGTGGCGGACGTACGGGAATCTTTCGGGAAGCGCGGCGCGGCGGCTCGGCCAGGCGCCCGGTGGGTTTCTTCCCCCGGACCCGCGGTCATCCAGGGCCGCAGCCCCTAGCAGGGAAATCCTTCGGGAGATCCGTGTGAGCGGGACTGCGACACGCCCGACCGCGTGGGTCGGAGGAAGTAGAAAAGAGGGCCTTCCGGGGGCCAGAGCGTTCGAGACAAAGGACTACTAAGTAGCCATGGCGGGACAGAAGATCCGCATCCGGCTCAAGGCCTACGACCACGAGGTCATCGACTCCTCGGCGAAGAAGATCGTCGAGACGGTGACGCGTACTGGTGCGTCGGTCGCGGGCCCGGTGCCGCTGCCCACTGAGAAGAACGTGTACTGCGTCATCAAGTCGCCGCACAAGTACAAGGACTCGCGCGAGCACTTCGAGATGCGCACGCACAAGCGCCTGATCGACATCCTCGACCCGACGCCCAAGACCGTTGACTCGCTGATGCGCCTGGACCTTCCGGCCGGCGTTGACATCGAGATCAAGCTCTGAGAGGCACGGAAGAGATGACCAAGCAGATCAAGGGCATCCTGGGCGAGAAGCTCGGCATGACCCAGGTCTGGGACGAGAACAACCGTGTCGTCCCCGTGACCGTGGTCAAGGCCGGGCCCTGCGTTGTTACCCAGGTCCGTACGAATGACAGCGACGGCTACGAGTCGGTCCAGATCGCCTTCGGCGAGATCGACCCGCGCAAGGTGAACAAGCCCCTCAAGGGTCACTTCGCCAAGGCCGACGTGACCCCCCGTCGCCACCTCGTCGAGATCCGTACCGCTGACGCCAGCGAGTACACCCTCGGCCAGGAGCTGACCGCCGAGACCTTCGAGTCGGGCGTCAAGGTCGACGTGACCGGCAAGAGCAAGGGCAAGGGCTTCGCCGGTGTCATGAAGCGCCACAACTTCGGTGGCCTCGGCTCCAGCCACGGCACCCAGCGCAAGCACCGCTCGCCCGGTTCCATCGGTGGCTGCGCCACCCCGGGCCGTGTGTTCAAGGGCCTCCGCATGGCGGGTCGCATGGGCAACGAGCGGGTCACCACCCAGAACCTGACCGTCCACGCCGTTGACGCGGAGAAGGGCCTGCTGCTCATCAAGGGCGCGGTCCCCGGTCCGAACGGCGGCCTCGTCCTGGTCCGCACTGCGGCCAAGGGGGCTTGAGGAACCGATGAGCACCATTGACATCCTTTCGCCGGCGGGCGACAAGGCCGGGACCGTCGAGCTCCCCGCGGAGATCTTCGACGTTGAGAAGATCAGCATTCCGCTGATCCACCAGGTCGTCGTCGCACAGCTGGCCGCTGCCCGCCAGGGCACGCACAAGACCAAGACCCGCGGCGAGGTCCGTGGCGGTGGCAAGAAGCCGTACCGCCAGAAGGGCACCGGCCGCGCCCGTCAGGGTTCGACCCGTGCGCCGCAGTTCGCCGGTGGTGGCGTCGTGCACGGTCCCGTGCCGCGCGACTACTCGCAGCGGACCCCGAAGAAGATGAAGGCCGCGGCCCTGCGCCACGCCCTCACCGACCGGGCCCGCAACGAGCGCATCCACGTCGTCTCCGACGTGGTCGCGGGCGACGTCTCCACCAAGGCCGCGAAGGCTCTCCTCGGCAAGATCAGCGAGCGCAAGAACGTGCTCCTGGTCATCGAGCGGGAGAACGAGAAGGCCCTGCTGTCCGCCCGCAACCTGCCCCAGGTCCACATCCTGGAGCCGGGCCAGCTGAACACGTACGACGTTCTCGTCTCGGACGACGTGGTCTTCACCCAGGCCGCGTTCGAGTCCTTCGTGTCTGGCCCCAAGGCCGCTGACACCGAAGGGAGCGAGGCCTGATGGCTATCCGTCACCCCGCTATCGCCTCGAAGGCCGCTAAGGCCGCCAAGGCCGCGCGCGTCGCCAAGGCGAAGCGCCACGCCACCGAGGGCAAGAACACCGTCGAGACGCCGCTGAGCAAGTCCTTCACGGACCCCCGTGACGTGCTCCTCAAGCCGGTCGTCTCCGAGAAGAGCTACGCGCTGCTCGACGAGGGCAAGTACACCTTCGTCGTCGCGCCTGGCGCCAACAAGACCCAGATCAAGCAGGCCGTCGAGGCGGTCTTCTCGGTCAAGGTCACCGGCGTCAACACGCTCAACCGCCAGGGCAAGCGCAAGCGCACTCGTACGGGCTTCGGCAAGCGTGCCGACTCCAAGCGCGCGATCGTGACCCTCGCTGAGGGCGACCGTATCGACATCTTCGGCCAGGCCTCCTAACGGAGACCCTGGTCCGAATATCGGACGAGGACTGAGAAATGGGAATCCGCAAGTACAAGCCGACGACGCCGGGCCGCCGTGGCTCCTCCGTCGCCGACTTCGTCGAGGTCACGCGGTCCACGCCGGAGAAGTCGCTGGTCCGCCCGCTGCACAGCAAGGGCGGCCGTAACAACGCCGGTCGTGTGACCGTTCGCCACCAGGGTGGCGGACACAAGCGCGCCTACCGCGTGATCGACTTCCGTCGTCACGACAAGGACGGCGTGCCGGCGAAGGTCGCGCACATCGAGTACGACCCGAACCGCACCGCGCGCATCGCCCTGCTGCACTACGCAGACGGCGAGAAGCGCTACATCATCGCTCCGCGCAACCTGTCGCAGGGTGACCGGGTTGAGAACGGCCCTGGCGCCGACATCAAGCCCGGCAACAACCTGGCGCTGCGCAACATCCCGGTCGGTACCACGATCCACGCGATCGAGCTCCGTCCGGGCGGCGGCGCCAAGTTCGCCCGCTCCGCGGGTGCCTCGGTGCAGCTGCTCGCGAAGGAGGGCTCGATGGCCCACCTGCGCATGCCGTCGGGCGAGATCCGTCTGGTCGACGTTCGCTGCCGCGCCACCATCGGTGAGGTCGGCAACGCCGAGCAGTCGAACATCAACTGGGGTAAGGCCGGCCGCAAGCGCTGGCTGGGCGTCCGTCCCACCGTTCGCGGTGTCGTGATGAACCCGGTTGACCACCCGCACGGTGGTGGTGAGGGCAAGACCTCCGGTGGTCGTCACCCGGTCTCGCCCTGGGGCAAGAAGGAAGGCCGTACTCGTTCGCCCAAGAAGGCGTCGAACAAGTACATCGTCCGCCGCCGCAAGACGAACAAGAAGCGCTAAGGACGGGTTGAGATGCCTCGTAGCCTGAAGAAGGGGCCCTTCGTCGACGACCACCTGATCAAGAAGGTGGATGTCCAGAACGAAGCCGGCACCAAGAACGTCATCAAGACCTGGTCCCGCCGCTCGATGATCGTCCCGGCCATGCTCGGCCACACGATCGCGGTGCACAACGGCAAGACCCACATCCCGGTGTTCGTCACCGAGTCGATGGTCGGCCACAAGCTCGGCGAGTTCTCGCCGACGCGCACCTTCCGGGGTCACGTCAAGGACGACCGGAAGTCGAAGCGCCGCTAAGGCGGGGTGGAATCGACTATGACTAACACCGAAGGGACAACCATGGAAGCCAGGGCCCAGGCGCGGTACATCCGCGTCACGCCCATGAAGGCCCGCCGCGTGGTGGACCTCATCCGTGGCATGGATGCCACGGAGGCTCAGGCGGTCCTGCGTTTCGCCCCGCAGGCCGCCAGCGTGCCGGTCGGCAAGGTGCTGGACAGCGCCATCGCCAACGCCGCGCACAACTACGACCACACGGACGCCTCGTCGCTGTACATCAGCGAGGCGTACGTGGACGAGGGTCCGACCCTGAAGCGGTTCCGTCCGCGCGCCCAGGGCCGTGCCTACCGGATCCGTAAGCGGACCAGCCACATCACCGTGGTCGTCAGCAGCAAGGAAGGAACCCGGTAATGGGCCAGAAGGTAAACCCGCACGGGTTCCGGCTCGGTGTCACGACCGACTTCAAGTCGCGTTGGTACGCCGACAAGCTGTACAAGGACTACGTCAAGGAAGACGTCGCCATCCGTCGGATGATGACGTCCGGCATGGAGCGCGCCGGCATCTCGAAGGTGGAGATCGAGCGCACCCGTGACCGCGTGCGTGTGGACATCCACACCGCCCGTCCCGGCATCGTCATCGGCCGCCGTGGCGCCGAGGCCGACCGCATCCGCGGTGACCTCGAGAAGCTCACGGGCAAGCAGGTCCAGCTGAACATCCTCGAGGTCAAGAACCCCGAGACGGACGCTCAGCTCGTGGCCCAGGCCGTCGCGGAGCAGCTGTCCTCCCGCGTCTCCTTCCGCCGTGCCATGCGCAAGAGCATGCAGTCGGCGATGAAGGCCGGCGCCAAGGGCATCAAGATCCAGTGTGGTGGCCGTCTCGGCGGCGCCGAGATGTCCCGCTCGGAGTTCTACCGCGAGGGCCGTGTGCCCCTGCACACGCTCCGCGCGAACGTCGACTACGGCTTCTTCGAGGCCAAGACGACCTTCGGCCGCATCGGCGTGAAGGTCTGGATCTACAAGGGCGACGTCAAGAACATCGCCGAGGTCCGCGCCGAGAACGCCGCTGCCCGCGCCGGCAACCGCCCGGCCCGTGGTGGCAACGACCGCCCGGCCCGCGGTGGCCGTGGTGGCGAGCGTGGCGGCCGCGGCCGCAAGCCGCAGCAGCAGTCCGCGCCGGCTGCCGAGGCCCCCAAGGCCGAGGCTCCCGCCGCCGCTGCCGCTCCGGCTGAGAGCACCGGAACGGAGGCCTGACCGACATGCTGATCCCCCGTAGGGTCAAGCACCGCAAGCAGCACCACCCCAAGCGCTCTGGCATGAGCAAGGGTGGCACGCAGGTTGCGTTCGGTGAGTACGGCATCCAGGCCATGGGCCCGGCGTACGTCACCAACCGTCAGATCGAGGCCGCGCGTATCGCGATGACCCGCCACATCAAGCGTGGCGGCAAGGTCTGGATCAACATCTACCCGGACCGTCCGCTCACGAAGAAGCCGGCCGAGACCCGCATGGGTTCCGGTAAGGGTTCGCCGGAGTGGTGGATCGCCAACGTCAAGCCCGGACGCGTCATGTTCGAGCTGTCGTACCCCAACGAGAAGATCGCCCGTGAGGCGCTGACCCGTGCGGCCCACAAGCTGCCGATGAAGTGCCGGATCGTCAAGCGCGAGGCAGGTGAAGCGTGATGTCGGCCGGTACCAAGGCGTCCGAGCTGCGCGAGCTGGGCAACGAGGAGCTCCTGAACAAGCTCCGCGAGGCCAAGGAAGAGCTGTTCAACCTCCGCTTCCAGGCGGCGACGGGTCAGCTCGAGAACCACGGCCGGCTCAAGGCCGTCCGTAAGGACATCGCGCGGATCTACACCCTGATGCGTGAGCGCGAGCTGGGCATCGAGACGGTGGAGAGCGCCTGATGAGCGAGAGCAACGTGACTGAAGAGACGAAGGCCGCGCGCGGCTTCCGCAAGACCCGCGAGGGTCTGGTCGTCAGCGACAAGATGGACAAGACCGTCGTCGTCGCCGTCGAGGACCGCGTCAAGCACGCGCTGTACGGCAAGGTCATCCGCCGTACGAACAAGCTCAAGGCGCACGACGAGCAGAACGCTGCGGGCGTCGGCGACCGTGTCCTCCTCGCGGAGACCCGGCCGCTGTCCGCGACGAAGCGCTGGCGCGTCGTCGAGATCCTCGAGAAGGCCAAGTAATTTCCGAGGGGGTTTCCCCTCGGATCAGTTCCGCCAGGCTCGGCAGGGGCCGGACTCGTAACAGCGAGGCCCCTGCCGGGAACCGGCAGACACACAGGAGATAGACGTGATCCAGCAGGAGTCGCGACTTCGCGTCGCCGACAACACGGGTGCGAAGGAAATCCTCACCATCCGTGTTCTCGGTGGCTCGGGTCGCCGCTACGCGGGCATCGGTGACGTCATCGTCGCCACCGTCAAGGACGCAATCCCCGGTGGCAACGTGAAGAAGGGTGACGTCGTCAAGGCGGTCATCGTTCGCACCGTCAAGGAGCGCCGCCGTCCGGACGGCTCGTACATCCGCTTCGACGAGAACGCCGCCGTCATTCTGAAGAACGACGGCGACCCTCGCGGCACCCGTATCTTCGGCCCGGTGGGCCGTGAGCTGCGCGAGAAGAAGTTCATGAAGATCATCTCGCTCGCGCCGGAGGTGCTGTAAGCATGAAGATCAAGAAGGGCGACCTGGTCCAGGTCATCACCGGTAAGGACAAGGGCAAGCAGGGCAAGGTCATTGCCGCTTACCCGCGCGAGGAGCGCGTCCTGGTCGAGGGTGTCAACCGGGTCAAGAAGCACACGAAGGCCGGCCCGACCGCCAGCGGCTCGCAGGCCGGCGGCATCGTGACCACCGAGGCCCCCGTCCACGTCTCCAACGTCCAGCTGGTCGTGGAGAAGGACGGCAACAAGGTCGTCACGCGCGTCGGTTACCGCTTCGACGACGAGGGCAACAAGATCCGCGTTGCCAAGCGGACGGGTGAGGACATCTGATGACGACCACCACCACTCCGCGTCTCAAGACGAAGTACCGCGACGAGATCAAGTCGAAGCTGCAGGAAGAGTTCTCCTACGAGAACGTCATGCAGATCCCCGGCCTCGTCAAGATCGTGGTGAACATGGGTGTCGGCGACGCCGCCCGTGACTCCAAGCTCATGGACGGTGCCGTCCGTGACCTGACCACGATCACCGGTCAGAAGCCGGCCATCACCAAGGCCCGCAAGTCCATCGCGCAGTTCAAGCTGCGCGAGGGTCAGCCGATCGGTGCCCACGTCACGCTCCGTGGCGACCGCATGTGGGAGTTCCTGGACCGCACCCTGTCGCTGGCGCTGCCGCGTATCCGCGACTTCCGTGGTCTGTCCCCCAAGCAGTTCGACGGCCGTGGCAACTACACCTTCGGTCTCACGGAGCAGGTCATGTTCCACGAGATCGACCAGGACAAGATCGACCGTGTCCGGGGTATGGACATCACCGTGGTCACCACGGCGACCAACGACGCTGAGGGCCGCGCGCTCCTTCGTCACCTCGGCTTCCCGTTCAAGGAGGCGTGAGCGAGATGGCGAAGAAGGCTCTGATCGCTAAGGCTGCTCGCAAGCCCAAGTTCGGTGTGCGTGGCTACACCCGCTGCCAGCGCTGCGGCCGCCCGCACTCCGTGTACCGCAAGTTCGGCCTGTGCCGCGTGTGCCTTCGTGAGATGGCTCACCGTGGCGAGCTGCCGGGCGTGACCAAGAGCTCCTGGTAATCCCCTAGTTGGGATGACCGGAGTCTCTCGGTAAGCAATGAGGTCGGTGGGGTCCCGGCCGCGCATGCCTTAGGCTTGTGTGGTTGGGCGCCCTGCCGCCCTCGTACGACTTACTACGCCGTAGGTCCCCGCGCCGCACCCGTCCCGCCCATGAGTGGGGAGAGGGATGGCGCAGACAGGAAACCCCGGCGAGAGAGGCCGAAGGCCAATTCATGACCATGACTGATCCGATCGCAGACATGCTTACGCGTCTGCGGAACGCGAACTCGGCGTACCACGACACCGTGGCGATGCCGCACAGCAAGATCAAGTCGCACATCGCGGAGATCCTCCAGCAGGAGGGTTTCATCACGGGCTGGAAGGTCGAGGACGCCGAGGTCGGCAAGAACCTCGTCCTCGAGCTCAAGTTCGGGCCGAACCGTGAGCGCTCCATCGCGGGCATCAAGCGGATCTCGAAGCCTGGTCTGCGCGTGTACGCGAAGTCCACCAACCTGCCGAAGGTGCTCGGCGGCCTGGGCGTGGCCATCATCTCCACGTCGCACGGTCTGCTCACCGGCCAGCAGGCGGGCAAGAAGGGCGTGGGTGGGGAAGTCCTCGCCTACGTCTGGTAGCGGAAGGGAACGGAGGAAACAGCTATGTCGCGTATTGGCAAGCTCCCCATCACGGTTCCCGCCGGCGTGGACGTCACCATCGACGGCCAGACGGTCCAGGTGAAGGGCCCCAAGGGCACCCTGAACCACACCGTCGTGTCGCCGATCGAGATCGCTAAGGGTGAGGACGGCGTTCTGAACGTCACCCGCCCGAACGACGAGCGTCAGAACAAGGCCCTGCACGGCCTGTCCCGCACGCTGGTGGCGAACATGATCACCGGTGTGACCCAGGGTTACGTGAAGAAGCTCGAGATCAGCGGTGTCGGTTACCGCGTCCTGGCGAAGGGCTCCAACCTGGAGTTCTCGCTCGGCTACAGCCACCCGATCCTGGTCGAGGCGCCCGAGGGCATCTCGTTCAAGGTCGAGTCGCCGACCAAGTTCTCGGTCGAGGGCATCGACAAGCAGAAGGTCGGCGAGGTTGCGGCCAACATCCGCAAGCTGCGCAAGCCTGACCCGTACAAGGCCAAGGGCGTCAAGTACGAGGGCGAAGTCATCCGCCGCAAGGTCGGAAAGGCGGGTAAGTAAGCCATGGCATACGGTGTCAAGATTGCTAAGGGCGACGCTTACAAGCGTGCTGCCATCAAGCGTCGTCACATCCGGATCCGTAAGCACATCTCGGGTACGGCTGAGCGTCCGCGCCTGGTCGTGACGCGCTCCAACCGCCACATCGTGGCCCAGGTCATCGACGACATCCAGGGTCACACCCTGGCGTCGGCGTCGACCCTGGACGCGTCCATCCGTGGTGGCTCGGACGACAAGTCGGCGCAGGCCGGCAAGGTCGGCGCCCTGGTCGCCGAGCGTGCCAAGGCCGCCGGTGTCGAGGCTGTCGTGTTCGACCGTGGCGGTAACCGGTACGCGGGTCGCATCGCGGCCCTGGCCGACGCCGCCCGCGAGGCCGGGCTCAAGTTCTGAGCTCGCTGCGTAGCTAGCGGAAAAGAGAGAGGTAAATCCAATGGCTGGACCCCAGCGCCGCGGCAGCGGTGCCGGTGGCGGCGAGCGGCGGGACCGGAAGGGCCGTGACGGCGGCGCAGCTGCCGCCGAGAAGACCGCGTACGTTGAGCGCGTTGTCGCGATCAACCGCGTCGCCAAGGTTGTGAAGGGTGGTCGTCGCTTCAGCTTCACTGCGCTCGTCGTAGTGGGCGATGGCGATGGCACCGTGGGTGTCGGTTACGGCAAGGCCAAGGAGGTGCCGGCCGCCATCGCCAAGGGTGTTGAGGAGGCCAAGAAGCACTTCTTCAAGGTCCCCCGTATCCAGGGCACCATCCCGCACCCGATCACGGGTGAAAAGGCCGCGGGCGTCGTCCTGCTCAAGCCGGCTTCGCCGGGTACCGGTGTTATCGCCGGTGGTCCCGTGCGTGCCGTGCTCGAGTGCGCCGGTGTTCACGACATCCTGTCGAAGTCCCTGGGCTCCGACAACGCGATCAACATCGTGCACGCGACCGTGGCGGCCCTCAAGGGCCTGCAGCGTCCCGAGGAGATCGCGGCTCGCCGTGGTCTGCCCCTCGAGGACGTCGCCCCCGCGGCTCTGCTGCGTGCACGTGCGGGAGCGGGTGCGTAATCATGGCTCAGCTCAAGATCACGCAGACGAAGTCGTACATCGGCAGCAAGCAGAACCACCGCGACACCCTGCGTTCCCTTGGTCTCAAGGGGATCAACACGCAGGTCGTCAAGGAGGACCGCCCCGAGTTCCGCGGCATGGTGCACACCGTCCGCCACCTCGTGACGGTTGAGGAGGTCTGATCATGGCGGAGAACAACCCGCTGAAGATCCACAACCTCCGTCCGGCCCCCGGCGCCAAGACCGCCAAGACCCGTGTCGGTCGTGGTGAGGCGTCGAAGGGTAAGACGGCCGGTCGTGGTACGAAGGGCACGAAGGCCCGCTACCAGGTTCCGGAGCGCTTCGAGGGTGGCCAGATGCCCCTCCACATGCGTCTCCCGAAGCTGAAGGGCTTCAAGAACCCGTTCAAGACCGAGTACCAGGTCGTCAACCTGGACAAGCTCACCGCCCTCTACCCCGAGGGTGGCGAGGTCACGGTGGCCGACCTGGTCGCCAAGGGCGCCGTTCGCAAGAACAGCCTTGTCAAGGTCCTCGGCCAGGGTGAGGTCACCGTGGCGCTGCAGGTGACGGTTGACGCCGTCTCCGGCTCCGCCAAGGAGAAGATCACCGCCGCAGGCGGCACCGTCACCGAGCTCGTCTGAAGTTCTCAGGCGTCTCGATGACTTGAGCGATCCCGACCGGGGATGCCCCACAAAAGGGGCATCCCCGGTTGGTCGTTCCAAGGGGGGCACGGTCGCCGGTAAGGTGGCGTGCACTGTTAACTTCCGCGCGGTCTGTCCTCGCGACCGACCGGGCGGATCTTGGCTTTTAGCTACACACACGTACTTATCCGTCGGACTCACCACCGTCACCTCTGACGCAGTAGCGCGGGGGTCGCAGGAGGCACCGTGCTCACCGCGTTCGCCCGGGCGTTCAAGACGCCCGACCTGCGCAAGAAGCTGCTCTTCACGCTCGGCATCATCGTGATCTACCGGCTCGGGACGCATATCCCGATCCCGGGCGTCGACTACACGAATGTCCAGAAGTGCATTGACCAGGCGAACGCCAACCAGGGCCTGTTCGGCCTGGTCAACATGTTCAGCGGTGGCGCACTGCTGCAGATCACGATCTTCGCGCTCGGCATCATGCCGTACATCACGGCGAGCATCATCTTGCAGCTGTTGACCGTGGTGATCCCGCGCCTGGAAGCCCTCAAGAAGGAGGGCCAGGCGGGCACGGCCAAGATCACGCAGTACACGCGCTATCTGACCATCGCCCTTGCCGTCCTGCAGGGCACCGGCCTGGTGGCCACCGCTCGCACCGGCACCCTGTTCCAGGGCTGCTCGGTCGCCTCGCAGATCGTCCCCGAACAGTCGATCTTCGTCACCATCACGATGGTCATCACCATGACCGCCGGTACGGCCGCCGTCATGTGGCTCGGTGAGCTCATCACCGACCGCGGCATCGGCAACGGCATGTCGATCCTGATGTTCATCTCGATCGCCGCGACCTTCCCCGCCGCCCTGTGGGGCATCAAGAAGTCGGGTTCCCTGGCCGACGGCTGGATCGAGTTCGGCACCGTCATCCTCGTCGGCCTGTTCATGGTCGGCCTGGTGGTCTTCGTCGAGCAGGCCCAGCGCCGCATTCCGGTGCAGTACGCGAAGCGCATGATCGGCCGCAGGTCCTACGGCGGTACGTCGACGTACATCCCGCTGAAGGTCAACCAGGCGGGCATCATCCCTGTGATCTTCGCCTCGTCGCTGCTGTACATCCCCGCGCTCGTCGCCCAGTTCGCCGGTGGTCAGTCCGGCTGGAAGACGTGGATCGAGCAGAACCTGACCAAGGGTGACCACCCGATTTACATCGTCACCTACTTCGTCCTGATCGTCTTCTTCGCCTTCTTCTACGTGGCGATCTCCTTCAACCCGGAGGAAGTCGCGGACAACATGAAGAAGTATGGTGGCTTCATCCCGGGCATCCGGGCTGGCCGACCGACCGCTGAGTACCTGAGCTACGTACTCAACCGGATCACCTGGCCGGGCTCGCTGTATCTGGGTCTGATCGCTCTTGTGCCAACGATGGCGTTGGTGGGCTTCGGGGCCAACCAGAACTTCCCCTTCGGTGGAACGAGCATCCTCATCATCGTGGGTGTGGGCCTGGAGACCGTGAAGCAGATCGAGAGCCAGCTCCAGCAGCGCAACTACGAAGGGTTCCTCCGCTGATGCGAATCGTCCTCGTCGGGCCGCCCGGTGCAGGCAAGGGAACGCAGGCCGCGTTCCTTGCCAAGAACCTGTCGATCCCGCACATCTCCACGGGCGACCTCTTCCGCGCCAACATCAGCCAGCAGACGGAGCTCGGCAAGCTGGCCAAGTCCTACATGGACGCCGGAAACCTCGTCCCGGACGAGGTGACCATCGGCATGGCCAAGGACCGCATGGCGCAGGCCGACGCGGAGAACGGCTTCCTGCTGGACGGCTTCCCGCGCAACGTGTCGCAGGCCGAGGCCCTGGACGAGGCCCTCAAGGCGGACGGCCAGAAGCTGGACGCGGTCCTCGACCTGGAGGTCCCCGAGGACGAGGTGGTCAAGCGCATCGCGGGCCGCCGCATCTGCCGGAACGACTCCAGCCACGTCTTCCACGTGACGTACAGCCCGCCGAAGCAGCAGGACGTCTGTGACGTCTGCGGCGGCGAGCTCTACCAGCGCGGGGACGACAAGGAAGAGACCGTGCGCAAGCGGCTCGACGTCTACCACCGCGAGACGGAGCCGATCATCGACCACTACAAGGCCCAGGGCCTGGTGGTCACGATCTCGGCCCTCGGCAAGGTGGACGAGGTCACGCAGCGCGCGATGTCCGCCCTGCAGGGCGAGAGCGCCTGATACAGCTGTGACTGGGCCGCGGCACCCCGGGCGGGTGCCGCGGCCGAGCTGTGGGCGGAGCGCGAGGGGCGCCGCCGCGGCCGTATCGTGGTGAGTACTCCTCGTTTGCCGTACGTCGTAGTCGTAGGTTCAGAAAGGCTCAGGCCGGACATGGTGCAGATCAAGACTCCCGAGCAGATCGCCAAGATGCGTGCGGCGGGACTTGTCGTCGCCGCCATCCACCAGGCCACGCGGGCGGCGGCGGTGCCGGGCGCGACCACCAAGGACCTGGACGACGTGGCGCGCAAGGTGATCGCCGAGCACGGCGCCAAGTCGAACTTCCTCGGGTACGGCGGCTTCCCCGCGACCATCTGCACCTCGAAGAACGAGGTCGTCGTGCACGGCATCCCGAGCGACGAGGTCGTCCTGGAGGACGGCGACATCATCTCCATCGACGCGGGCGCGATCGTGGACGGCTGGCACGGCGACGCCGCCTTCACGGCGTTCGTGGGCGGCGGTCACGCTCCGGAGCTCGTCGAGCTCTCCCGGGTGACCGAGGAGTCGATGTGGGCCGGCATCGCGGCCATGAAGCTGGGCAACCGGCTCGTCGACGTCTCCCGCGCCATCGAGACGTACATCCGCCGCCAGCCGCGTCCGGCCTCCGGCAAGTACGGAATCATCGAGGACTACGGCGGCCACGGCATCGGCACCGAGATGCACATGGACCCGCACCTGCTGAACTACGTCGAGCGGCGGCGCGGCCGCGGGCCCAAGCTGGTGCCCGGCTTCTGCCTCGCGATCGAGCCGATGGTGTCGCTCGGCACGGCGAAGACCGAGGTCCTTTCGGACGACTGGACGGTCATCACCACGGACGGCACCTGGTCCTCGCACTGGGAGCACTCCGTCGCGCTGACCGAGCAGGGCCCGCTGGTGCTGACCGCGCCCGACGGCGGCAAGGCGAAGCTCGCCGAGTACGGCGTCACCGCCGCGCCCGACCCGCTGGGCTAGGCTCCCGCCGGTGCTGCTTAAGGATCTTCCGGAGCGGGCATTCTTTCTCGATTCGTCTTTCCGGGTGCACTGACGTAGACTGACGCGTCGGCTCTCGTGCATCCGTGTGTCTGCATACGGGGAACTGAGTCGATCAAGGTAGTCGATTCGAAGGGCGAAGCGTGGCCAAGAAGCAAGGTGCCATCGAGATCGAAGGCACTGTCGTCGAGTCTCTTCCGAACGCCATGTTCAAGGTGGAGCTCCAGAACGGCCACCAGGTCCTGGCACACATCAGCGGCAAGATGCGCATGCACTACATCCGCATCCTCCCTGACGACCGGGTCGTGGTGGAGCTGTCTCCGTACGACCTGACGCGTGGCCGGATCGTCTACCGGTACAAGTAGATCTTGCCTGTATCCCGCTCGCGCGGGGTGGTGGCACTGACCCGGAGAACCTCACACCCATGAAGGTCAAGCCGAGCGTCAAGAAGATCTGCGACAAGTGCAGGGTGATCCGCCGTCACGGCCGGGTCATGATCATTTGCGACAACCCGCGCCACAAGCAGCGCCAGGGCTGACGCACGTACTGCACTCGCAGATTTTCGCGCGACGCACGTAACAGCACATATGCAGAGCCCGTCCCTCTTCAGGTCCATCAGGTAATGGAGGGCGGCACCCCCGGTCGGAGGCCGGGGACCCAGTACGTACCTCATACGGCGGCTGGGAGTGGTTCTGCTGAAGACCTCCGAAGATTCACAGGAGCCATGAATGGCACGCGTTGAAGGTGTTGACCTCCCGCGCGACAAGCGCATCGAGGTCGCCCTCACCTACGTGTTCGGTGTCGGCCGGACGCTGTCCCAGCAGACGCTGGACGCTACTGGTGTCGACCGCAACACCCGTGTTCGCGACCTGACCGAGGAAGACCTCGTCAAGATCCGCGAGTACGTGGACCAGAACATCAAGACCGAGGGTGACCTCCGTCGCGAGATCCAGGCCGACATCCGCCGCAAGGTCGAGATCGGCTGCTACCAGGGTCTGCGCCACCGTCGTGGTCTGCCCGTCCGCGGTCAGCGCACCAGCACCAACGCTCGCACCCGCAAGGGCCCGCGTCGCGCCATCGCCGGTAAGAAGAAGCCGGGCAAGAAGTAGTCCTCGCTCAGCGGTCTATCGACAGCTGACGCTGCAGGACCGACCACCTCCCGTAGGAGTAAGAGATGCCCCCCAAGGGTCGTCAGGGCGCTGCCAAGAAGGTGCGCCGCAAGGAAAAGAAGAACGTCGCTCACGGCCACGCGCACATCAAGAGCACGTTCAACAACACGATCGTGTCCATCACGGACCCGACCGGCAACGTGATCTCCTGGGCCTCCGCCGGCCACGTCGGCTTCAAGGGCTCGCGCAAGTCCACGCCGTTCGCCGCGCAGATGGCCGCCGAGTCGGCTGCCCGTCGCGCGCAGGAGCACGGCATGCGCAAGGTCGACGTCTTCGTGAAGGGTCCGGGCTCCGGCCGCGAGACCGCGATCCGCTCCCTCCAGGCCACGGGCCTCGAGGTCGGCTCGATCCAGGACGTGACGCCCACGCCGCACAACGGCTGCCGTCCGCCCAAGCGCCGTCGCGTCTGACGTTCGTACGTCGCTTGACTTGAGGTTCCGGGCGGTACGGCTCTCACGGGCCGTATCGCCCGTACCCTTGTAACAACATCAGGGCATCAAATAGTGGGTGCCCCTGACTGAAGGATCGCAACATGCTGATTGCTCAGCGTCCCTCGTTGACCGAAGAGGTCGTCGACGAGTTCCGCTCCCGGTTCGTCATCGAGCCGCTGGAGCCGGGCTTCGGCTACACCCTCGGCAACTCCCTGCGCCGGACCCTCCTGTCCTCGATCCCGGGTGCGGCGGTCACGTCCATCCGCATCGACGGTGTCCTGCACGAGTTCACCACCGTGCCGGGCGTCAAGGAGGACGTCACCGACCTGATCCTCAACATCAAGCAGCTGGTCGTCTCCTCGGAGCACGACGAGCCGGTCGTGATGTACCTGCGCAAGCAGGGCCCGGGTCTGGTCACCGCCGCCGACATCGCGCCCCCGGCCGGTGTCGAGGTGCACAACCCCGACCTCGTCCTCGCCACGCTCAA
The DNA here is from genome assembly GCF_008704795.1 of Streptomyces spectabilis. NCBI lineage: Bacteria > Bacillati > Actinomycetota > Actinomycetes > Kitasatosporales > Streptomycetaceae > Streptomyces > Streptomyces spectabilis. The sequence goes on from NZ_CP023690.1 coordinate 5,740,265, forward strand.
CGGCAAGGGCAAGCTGGAGATGGAGCTGACCGTCGAGCGCGGTCGCGGCTATGTCTCCGCCGTGCAGAACAAGCAGGTCGGCCAGGAGATCGGCCGCATCCCGGTCGACTCCATCTACTCGCCGGTCCTCAAGGTGACCTACAAGGTCGAGGCCACCCGAGTCGAGCAGCGCACCGACTTCGACAAGCTGATCGTCGACGTCGAGACCAAGCAGGCCATGCGCCCGCGCGACGCCATGGCGTCCGCCGGCAAGACCCTGGTCGAGCTGTTCGGTCTGGCCCGCGAGCTCAACATCGACGCCGAGGGCATCGACATGGGTCCGTCCCCGACGGACGCCGCGCTCGCCGCCGATCTGGCGCTGCCGATCGAGGAGCTGGAGCTCACGGTCCGCTCCTACAACTGCCTCAAGCGTGAGGGCATCCACTCCGTGGGTGAGCTCGTGGCCCGCTCCGAGGCGGACCTCCTGGACATCCGCAACTTCGGCGCGAAGTCCATCGACGAGGTCAAGATGAAGCTCAACGGGATGGGTCTGGCCCTCAAGGACAGCCCGCCCGGATTCGACCCGACCGCCGCCGCGGACGCCTTCGGCGCCGATGACGACGCGGATGCCGGGTTCGTCGAGACCGAGCAGTACTGAGAGCTCGGGCCCGACGGTCTGATGTCGGCTGCGCGCGCGTTGTGGTTGCGCGCGCAGTTCCCCGCGCCCCTTACGGGGCGCGGTACCGCTGACCTCGGTACCTGATACGGCCGGGGCAGAACACAAGGAGAAACACCATGCCGAAGCCCACCAAGGGTGCCCGTATGGGCGGCAGCGCCGCGCACGAGAAGCTGATGCTGGCGAACCTCGCCAAGGATCTCTTCGAGCACGGCCGCATCACCACGACCGAGGCGAAGGCCCGCCGCCTGCGTCCGTTCGCGGAGCGTCTGGTCACCAAGGCGAAGAAGGGCGACCTTCACAACCGCCGTCAGGTGCTCCAGATCATCACGGACAAGAGCGTCGTCCACACGCTCTTCGCCGAGATCGGCCCGCGCTACGAGAACCGCCCGGGTGGCTACACCCGTATCACCAAGATCGGTAACCGCCGTGGCGACAACGCGCCCATGGCCGTCATCGAGCTGGTGGAGGCCCTGACCGTGGCCCAGGAGGCCACCGGTGAGGCCGAGGCGGCCACGAAGCGTGCCGTCAAGGAAGACGCCCTGAAGAAGGACGAGGCCGTCGAGGCCAAGTCCGACGAGGCCGTCGAGGCCCCGGCCGAGGAGTCGAAGGACGCCTGAGGCTGAGCCTTCGTGAAGCGGGTCCGCCCTTCGGGGCGGGCCCGCTTTCGTGTGCCTGAGAGGATTGCGGTGTGAGTGAGGAAGTGAAGCCCGGGTTCGTCCGGGTGCGCCTTGACCTGTCGTACGACGGCCGGGACTTTTCCGGGTGGGCGAAGCAGCGCGAAGGTCAGCGGACCGTCCAGGGCGAGATCGAGGACGCGCTGCGCACGGTCACGCGGTCGGGTGAGACGTACGAGCTGACCGTGGCCGGGCGGACCGACAGCGGGGTGCACGCGCGCGGCCAGGTCGCGCACGTCGACCTGCCGGAGAGCGCCTGGGCCGAACACCGCGAGAAGCTGCTGCGGCGGCTCGCCGGACGGCTGCCGCACGACGTGCGGATCTGGCGGGCGGAGGAGGCTCCTGCCGGGTTCAACGCGCGGTTCTCGGCGATCTGGCGCCGGTACGCGTACCGCGTGACCGACCACCCCGGCGGCGTCGACCCGCTGCTGCGCGGGCACGTGCTTTGGCACGACTGGACGCTCGACCTGGACGCGATGAACGAGGCCGCGCGGGCGCTCATCGGCGAGCACGACTTCGCCGCGTACTGCAAGCGGCGCGAGGGCGCGACCACCATCCGTACGCTCCAGGAGCTGCGGTGGGAGCGGCGGCCCGACGGCATCCTTGAAGCCACCGTGCGGGCGGATGCCTTCTGCCACAACATGGTGCGCTCCCTGGTCGGGGCCATGCTGTTCGTGGGGGACGGGCACCGGCCGCCGGACTGGCCGGGCAAGGTGCTCGCGGCGGGTGTGCGGGACTCGGCGGTGCACGTGGTGCGGCCGCACGGGCTCACCCTTGAGGAAGTCGGCTATCCGGCGGACGAGCTGCTCGCGGCGCGCAGCGTGGAGGCGCGCAACAAGCGATCGCTGCCGTCGGCGGGATGTTGCTGAGCTCCGGATAGAGCGTTCGTTCTATTCGGGGTTGTTGGCGGCGGCCGACGCCTGGGTCTCGCCGCGGCGGTTGATCTGGTTGAAGGCGAAGCGGGCGAGGTCGTCGCCGACCTCGTACGCCTTGCGGTCCTTCTTCGTGACGTCCTTGGCGGCGAGGAAGCCGGTCGTCGTGAAGTACGCGTAGCGGCCGTAGGCGTTGTACGTGCCGCGGCAGACCGTCGTGCGGCAGAACGTGCCGACGCCCTTGCCCGGCAGCGAGGTGACCAGGCCCTTGTCCGCCTGCTGCTTGACCTTGGTGGCCTGGGCCTCGGTGTCGAAGACCGCGACGCCGACGGTGACGGCGACGCCGCCGCGGGCGTAGGTGACGCGCATCAGCTCGGTGCACTTGTTCTTGGTGAGGACGCGGCCGAGCACCGGCTGGGTGACCGAGGCGCACCGCTTGGTGTCGGCGGTGGCGCCCTTCTTGTAGACCTTGTCGCCGGAGGTCAGCTTCGTGCCGGGGAAGAGGATCGCGGCGCTCAGGGGCGCCTTGTCCTTGTCCGCGCTGGAGATGTAGTCCTTGGGATCCGGCGGGGGCGGGGGAGTGGTCGCCTCGAAGGACGGCTCCGGGGGCGAGGAGGCGCCGGGGATCTCCGGGGACGAGGGCAGCCCGCTCGCGGGCTTGTCGGAGGCGGAGGCGTCGTCGCCGTTGGCGGAGACGACGGCGACGGCCACGGCCGTGGCGACGCCGATGGTGGCGAGTGCGCCGCCGCCCATCAGGAGCCACTTGCGGCGGCGGGCGCGCTTCTCGGACGCTTCGGCCAGTGCCGCCCAGTCCGGGGTCTGCGAGCCCCCCGGACCCCACTGAGGTCCCCCTTGCCCAAAGCTCATGCGCGGCATCTTAGACGGGGCGGTGGGGATGTTGAGCCGGGGCCGAGGCGGGTTCTCGCCCTAGCCTGAGCCGCATGAACGCGGGCAAAAGTGATGTTTCCGGTGTTACGGGGTGGTGGCTGCGGCCCGCCGCGTGGCAGGCGTGGGCGGTGCTCGGGGTGGTCCTCGGCGCGCTCGTGCTGCGCGTCGCCTGTCGGGTGCCGGACGGCGGCATGGACAACGGGATCGTGGCGCGGGCGGCCGGAGCGTGGCTGGAAGGGCGCTCGCCGTACGCGGACCGGCACTTCCTCTACCTGCCGGGGGCCGTGCTCGCGGCCCTGCCCCAGGCCGTGCTGCCACAGGGGCTGGTGCGTGTCCTGGTGCCGGTGGGGGTGGTGGGGGCGCTCGCCGGTGGCTGGGGGTGTGCGCTGCGCCTCCACGGGGTGCCGTGGCGGAGTCGCTTCGCGGTGCTCGGTCTGCTCGGGCTCGCCCTCGGCTTCGCGCCCTTCGGGCATCTGGTGGAGCTCGGGAACTGGACCGTGGCGTCGGCGCTCGCCCTGCCGCTGGCGCTGCTGTGCGCCTGCCGGGGCCGGTGGGGGCGGGCGGGGGCGGTGATCGGGGCCGCGGTGGCCGTGAAGCCGCTCCTGGTGCCGGTGCTGCTCCTCTTCGTCTTCGCGCGGCGGTGGCGGGCGCTCGGCGTCGCCGTGGGGGTGCCGGTCGCGGTCTCGGCCGCCGCGGCGCTGCTGCTGCCGGACCCGGCGGGCTTCCTCACCCGCACGCTCCCCTTCCTGCTGCGCGGCGGCGACAGTTTCGTACGGCTCTACGAGGCCTCGCCCGCGGCCGTGCTGCCGCGGATCGGGGTGCCGGGGGTCGCGGCGTCACTGGTGGCGGGGGCGGGGGCGCTGGTGGGGGTGTGGTGTGCGTGGCGCAGGTGGGGGCGGGGGACGCGGGGGCCGCGCGGGTCGCGGAGACGGCGGTGGCGCTGATGCTGGCCGCCTTCCTGGTGTCCCGTCCTTCCTACGACCACTACCTCCTCGTCGTGCTGCCGCTGCTGCTCGCGGGGGCGGGTGAGGAGGGGGCCGTGGTGCGCGGGGCGGGGTTCTGGGTGGCCCTCGTGCCGCAGGTGCCCGGGTTCACGTGGGTGGGTCTGGAGCCCGGGGTGCGGCGGGCCTTCAAGGATTGCGTCACGCTCTGTGTGCTGGCCTTCGCGGTCGCGCGGTGCTGTCTGCGGCCGAGGGCGGTTACTGTGGATGACGCAGGACCGGCAGGACCGCCCGAGGCGGTGGGGTCGGCGGTGCCGGTCTCCAGGGCCGCGTTTTGACCCATACGGGGCGGCGCGGGTAGTCTCGGGGACTGATACGTATTGGCTTCCTCGTTCTCACGCGAAAGGGCCCATACGTAGGTTCCCTGGAGCAGTTACCAGTGGCTCGCATACGGGCAGCGTCCCCGGCATTGTGAGCCCCAGCTGCATGATCGCTTCCTGGGTGCCGTGTGTCTGGACCCCATCCACTGAAGAAGCGAAGGCTACGAAGTGCGTACGTACAGCCCCAAGCCCGGCGACGTGACCCGTCAGTGGCACGTCATCGACGCCCAGGACATCGTCCTGGGACGTCTGGCGACCACCGCCGCCTCTCTCCTGCGCGGCAAGCACAAGCCGATTTACGCCCCCCACATGGACATGGGCGACTTCGTCATCATCATCAACGCCGAGAAGGTCCACCTCTCCGGCAACAAGAAGACCCAGAAGATGGCCTACCGCCACTCTGGCTACCCGGGCGGCCTCCGCTCGGTGCGCTACGACGAGCTGCTCGAGAAGAACCCCGAGAAGGCCGTCGAGAAGGCCATCAAGGGCATGCTCCCCAAGAACTCGCTGGGCCGTCAGATGCTCTCGAAGCTGAAGGTCTACAAGGGTGACCAGCACCCGCACGGCGCGCAGCAGCCGCAGCCGTTCGAGATCACCCAGGTCGCGCAGTAACTCCGGCCACCCCCTAAGACGAAGAGAATCTGAGGATCATCGTGGCCGAGACCACCGCTGAGCAGCCGATCGACGAGACTGTCGACATCGAGCACTACACCACCGAGTCCGAGGTGCCCGTCGAGGGCGAGTACACCTCGGAGTCGAACGCCGCGCGCTTCGGCGACCCGCAGCCGGCCGCCGGCCTGGGCCGTCGCAAGAACGCCATCGCCCGCGTCCGGATCGTCCCGGGCACCGGCAAGTGGAAGATCAACGGTCGCACCCTTGAGGACTACTTCCCCAACAAGGTGCACCAGCAGGAAGTCAACGAGCCGTTCAAGGTTCTCGAGCTCGAGGGCCGCTACGACGTCGTCGCCCGCATCGCTGGTGGCGGCGTCTCCGGTCAGGCCGGCGCCCTGCGCCTCGGCGTGGCCCGCGCCCTGAACGAGGCCGACGTGGACAACAACCGCGGCGCCCTCAAGAAGGCCGGCTTCCTCAAGCGCGACGACCGTGCGGTCGAGCGCAAGAAGGCCGGTCTCAAGAAGGCCCGCAAGGCCCCGCAGTACAGCAAGCGCTAATCGTCGCTGCCTGCTAGTACTTCACGAACGCCCCGGCGGCACCCTGTGTGCTGCCGGGGCGTTTCGTCTATCAGCGCCCCGTCGATCCGGGGTGGACGCTCGGAATGTCGGAATGTTCGGAGGACAGCAGTGGGACGACTCTTCGGCACGGACGGCGTGCGCGGTGTCGCCAACGCCGATCTGACGGCGGAGCTCGCGCTCGGTCTCTCAGTCGCAGCGGCACACGTGCTCGCCGAAGCGGGTACCTTCGAGGGCCATCGCCCGACAGCGGTGGTGGGGCGTGACCCGCGCGCGTCCGGGGAGTTCCTGGAGGCCGCGGTCGTCGCGGGCCTGGCGAGCGCCGGTGTGGACGTCCTGCGCGTCGGTGTGCTGCCCACCCCGGCGGTGGCCCATCTCACCGGTGCGCTGGGCGCCGACCTCGGCGTGATGCTGTCCGCCAGCCACAACGCCATGCCCGACAACGGCATCAAGTTCTTCGCCCGTGGCGGCCACAAGCTCGCCGACGACCTCGAGGACCGCATCGAGTCCGTCTACGAGGAGCACCGCACCGGCGCCCCCTGGGAGCGGCCCACCGGGGCGGGCGTCGGCCGCGTCACCTCGTACGACCAGGGGCTCGACCAGTACGTGGCGCATCTGATCGGGGTGCTGCCGAACCGTCTCGACGGGCTGAGGATCGTCCTGGACGAGGCGCACGGCGCCGCCGCCCGGGTCTCGCCGGAGGCCTTCGCGCGCGCCGGTGCCGAGATCGTCACCATCGGCGCGTCCCCCGACGGTCTGAACATCAACGAGGGCTGCGGCTCGACCCATCTGGGGCAGCTCCAGGCCGCCGTCGTCGAGCACGGCGCCCACCTTGGCATCGCGCACGACGGCGACGCCGACCGCTGCCTCGCCGTGGACCACACGGGCGCCGAGGTCGACGGCGACCAGATCCTCGCCGTGCTCGCGCTCGGCATGCGGGAGCGCGGTGTGCTGCGCCGCGACACCGTTGTCGCCACGGTCATGTCGAACCTGGGCTTCAAGCTCGCCATGGAGCGCGAGGGCCTGCGGTTCGTCGAGACCGCCGTCGGTGACCGGTACGTCCTGGAGGAGATGAAGGCCAGCGGCTACGCCCTCGGCGGCGAGCAGTCCGGGCACGTCATCGCCCTGGACCACGCCACCACCGGGGACGGCACGCTCACCGGCCTGCTGCTCGCGGCCCGCGTCGCCGAGACCGGCCGCACCCTCAAGGACCTGGCCGCCGTCATGGAGCGGCTTCCGCAGGTCCTCATCAACGTGCCGGACGTGGACAAGTCCCGGGTGCGGACCTCCACGGAGCTGGCCGTCGCCGTGGCCGACGCCGAGCGCGAGCTGGGCGAGACCGGCCGCGTGCTGCTCCGTCCCTCGGGCACCGAGCCGCTGGTGCGCGTGATGGTGGAGGCCGCCGACATCGAGCAGGCCCGTTCCGTGGCCGGGCGCCTCGCGGACGTGGTGAAGTCCGCGCTCGGCTAGGAGATGCCGGGCTTCTTCGCGGTACGTTCGCGCTGCCGCGCCCAGAGCAGCTTCTGGGCGAGCAGCGTGAGCGTACCGGCGAGGACGATGCCGAGCAGGTTGAGCAGGAGCTGCTCGGTGGAGCCCCAGGCCTGGCGGTACTCGTCGTAGCTGAAGGCCACCGCGGCGTTCGCCGCCGCGGGGACCGTCGTCACGGAGATGGCGACGCCCACGAGCGCGCCCGACTTCGCCGAGGTCAGGGACAGGGTGCCCGCCGCGCCCGCGAGGACGGCCACGACGAAGGAGAACCAGTCGGGCCGGTAGATGAAGTTGGTGTTGGGCCGCTCGGCCTTCAGGGACGACTGGTGGAACAGGTCCACCGCGTCCATGAAGAAGCTGAAGGCCACCGTCGCGGCCATGGCGATCGCGAAGCCCGCGATCAGCGCCACCATGGAGCGCAGCGCGAGCCGCGGGGCGCGCCGCACGAGCGCGGTGCAGAAGCCCGCGAGCGGGCCGAACTCCGGGCCCACCGCCATCGCGCCCACGATGAGGATCGCGTTGTCGAGGACGACGCCGCAGGCCGCGATCATCGTGGCGAGCGTGATGAAGGCGACGTACGTGACGGAGAGCGTGGACTCCTCGTGCGTGGCGTCCGCCAGGTGCTCCCACAGGACCGCGTCCGCGCCTTCGCCCGGCGCCTCGTCCTCGGCCTTGTCGGCGCGGAGCGACAGCGACAGGTCGATGTTCTCCAGGGCGATCGAGCCGTGCTTGTCGATCTCCAGGGCGCGCAGGCCGCCGAGCAGCTCGTCGCCCGCTTCCCGGGCCACGTCGCACAGCACGATGTCGCCCGACGGATTGCGGGCCGCGCCCGGTACGACGGCGAGGTGCGTCGTACCGGGCGTCCGTTCGATCAGGCGCACCACGGCGTCGGTCCGGTCCGCCGGGGTGATCAGCCGCAGATGGAGCATGCCCGCACCTTAACGCGGGGCCCGGCGGTCAGAGTTTGCGCAGGCTGAGCCTTCGCACCTTGTGGTCGGGACCCTTGCGGATGATGAGCGTGGCGCGGCCGCGGGTGGGGGCCACGTTCTCCAGCAGGTTCGGCTTGTTGATGGTCCGCCAGGTGGTGCGGGCGTAGTCGAGCGCCTCTTCCTCGGAGACCTGGGTGTACTTGCGGAAGTACGAGGACGGGTTCTGGAAGGCGGTCTCGCGCAGCTTGCGGAACCGGTTCAGGTACCAGCGCTCGATGTCCTCGGTGCGGGCGTCGACGTACACGCTGAAGTCGAAGTAGTCGGCCAGGCCGACGCGGGTGCGGCCGTCCTTGCCGGGCAGGGCGGGCTGCAGCACGTTCAGACCCTCGACGATGAGGATGTCCGGGCGGCGCACGGTGAGGCGCTGGCCGGGCACGATGTCGTAGATCAGGTGTGAGTAGACGGGCGCGGTGACCTCGTCCTTGCCCGCCTTGATGTCGGCGACGAAGCGCGTGAGCGCCCTGCGGTCGTACGACTCGGGGAAGCCCTTGCGCGACATCAGGCCGCGCGCCTGGAGCTCCTTGGTGGGCAGCAGGAAGCCGTCCGTGGTCACCAGCTCCACGCGCGGGTGCTCGGGCCAGCGCGAGAGCAGGGCCTGGAGCAGCCGGGCGACGGTCGACTTGCCGACGGCGACGGAGCCCGCGACCCCTATGACGAAGGGCGTGCCCGACTGCGAGCCCTTCTCGCCGGTGTCGCCGAGGAAGGTGTTGAGCGCTCCGCGCAGGCCGTCGGTGGCGCCCACGTAGAGGTTGAGGAGACGGGAGAGCGGGAGGTAGATGTCCCGCACCTCGTCGAGGTCGATGACATCGCCGAGGCCGCGCAGCTTCTCCACCTCGGCGGCGGTCAGGGGCAGCGGCGTCTTTTCGCGCAGCGCGCTCCACTCGGCACGGGTGAGGTCGACGTAGGGGGTCGCCTCCGGCTTGTGCCGGTTGGCGCCCCGTGGCGGCGAGGAGACCAAAGAGATCACAGTCCATTGTTACGGGAGTTTGAACGTCCGTGCGGGTGGGGTGTGTCACCCCCGTGGTGCTCCGCCGCCGGGCCGCCGTGGTTAGCTGCCGCCGTGATTATTGGTGTGGGCATCGACGTGGCCGAGATCGACCGGTTCGCCGCCTCCCTGGAGCGGACGCCGGGGATGCGGGAACGGCTCTTCGTGGAGCGGGAGTTGTATCTGCCCGGCGGGGAGCGGCGCGGTGTCGCCTCGCTCGCCGCCCGGTTCGCCGCCAAGGAAGCTTTGGCCAAGGCCTTGGGGGCGCCGCCCGGGCTGCGCTGGACCGACGCCGAGGTGTACGTGGAGGAGACCGGGCAGCCCCGGCTGCGGGTCTCCGGGACGGTGGCCGCGCGGGCCGAGTCCCTGGGCGTGCGTGGCTGGCACGTGTCCCTGAGCCATGACGCGGGGGTGGCCTCCGCGGTGGTCGTCGCCGAGGGGTAGGCCGGGGCGTCGTGCGTCCGTTGCGCCGTCCGTCGCGCTGCTGCCGTGGTCCGCGGGGTGCGCGAGACTTGGTGGATGCGTACTGCGTATCGCGTGGAGGACGTACGGGCGGCTGAGCGCGCGCTGATGGCGCGGGTTCCCGAAGGAGCGCTGATGCAGCGGGCGGCCGCGGGGCTCGCCGCGGCCTGCGGGCAGCTGCTCGGCAAGGTCTACGGGGCGCGGGTCGCGCTCCTCGTCGGCAGCGGCGACAACGGGGGTGACGCGCTCTACGCCGGGGCGCGGCTCGCGCGGCGCGGGGCCGGGGTGACGGCCGTGCTGCTGTCGCCCGAGCGGGTGCACGGGGGTGGGGTGGCGGCGTTGCGGGGGGCCGGGGGGCGGGTTGTCGACGGCTCGGGTGACTTGCCTGGTGCCGGTGGTGCCGTGCTGCGTGCCGATCTTGTTGTTGACGGGATCGTCGGCATCGGCGGCAAGGGCGGTCTCCGTCCCGGCGCCGCCGAACTCGCCCGCGCCGCCGAGGAGTCCGGGGCCCTGGTCGTGGCCGTCGACCTGCCGAGCGGGGTCGACGCCGACACCGGCGAGGTGCGCGGCGCCGCCGTGCGCGCCGACGCGACGGTGACGTTCGGGGCCTACAAGCCGGGGCTCCTCGTCGATCCCGCCCGGGAGTACGCCGGGGCCCTGCGGCTCGTGGACATCGGGCTCGGCGGTGAACTCTCCGCGTACGCGCCCGCGGTGGAGGCCCCGCAGTACGCCGATGTGGCGCGGCTCCTTCCGGTGCCGGGCGGCGAGAGCGACAAGTACCGGCGCGGTGTCCTCGGTGTCGTCGCCGGGTCTGCCCGCTACCCGGGGGCGGCCGTCCTCGCCGTCGCCGGAGCGCTGCGCGGCGGTGCCGGGGCCGTGCGGTACGTGGGGCCCGCCGCGGACGCCGTCATCGCCCGCTTCCCCGAGGCGCTGGTGTCCGCGGGGCCCGTGCCCAAGGCCGGGCGGGTGCAGGCCTGGGTGGTGGGGCCGGGGCTCGGGGACGGGCACGGGGACGCGGGGGAGCGGCTGCGGGACGTGGTCGCGGCGGACGTGCCCGTGCTCATCGACGCGGACGGGCTGCGGCTCGCCGACGCCTCGGCCGTGCGGAAGCGGGGCGCTCCCACGCTGCTCACCCCGCACGCGGGGGAGGCGGCCGCGCTGCTCGGGGTGGAGCGTGCGGAGGTCGAGGCTTCCCGTCTGGACGCCGTGCGGGAGCTGGCCGGGCGGTATGCGGCCACGGTGCTGCTCAAGGGGTCGACGACGCTGGTCGCCGGGGCCGACGGGGGCGTCGTACGGGTCAATCCGACGGGGACCGCGTGGCTGGCCACCGCGGGGAGCGGGGACGTGCTGTCGGGGCTCGCCGGGGCGCTGCTCGCGGCGGGGCTCGGGGCCCGGGACGCGGGGGCGGTGGGGGCGTTTCTGCACGGGCTCGCGGGGCGGCTCGCGGCTGAGGGGGCGCCGGTGGGGGCGCAGGACGTGGCGGAGGCCCTTCCGGCGGCGTGGCGGGACGTGCGGCGGGGCTAGCGCCTGGGCTTGGGGCTGGGTTGCTGTGTCGCTGGCGTCCGCGGGGGCGTCGTGGTGCGCCGGGCGTATGTCGTGGGGCGGGGCCGCGCCGGTATGTCCGTCCTCGCCGTCATGTGCGCGGGGCGGTTCATCCGCCCGGCGCGGTGCACTCGGGGTGCTGCGGGCGGACATACCGGCACGTCCCCTCCTGTTTCGTCGGCGGCTTTCCGTCGGTCCTGGAGCTGTCCGGTACGTCCCGTGTGCGGTGGCTCTCCGCCGGGGTTCTCGCTCGCTCTGAGACACTGTTCGACGATGACTGATACTGCACTGCCGCGCGTGCGCGCCGAGATCGACCTCGCCGCCCTTCGGGCCAACGTGCGGACGCTGCGTGCTCACGCGCCCGGCGCCGCGTTCATGGCCGTCGTGAAGGCGGACGGGTACGGGCACGGGATGGTCCCGTGCGCCAAGGCCGCGCTGGACGCGGGCGCCGAGTGGATCGGGACCGCCACGCCCGAGGAGGCGCTCGCGCTGCGTGCCGCGGGTGTCGGCGGGCGCCTCATGTGCTGGCTGTGGACGCCGGGGTCGCCCTGGCGCGAGGCCGTCGAGGCCGACGTGGACGTGTCGGTGAGCCGGGTGGGGGCGCTCGCCGAGGTCGTCGCCGCCGCGCGGGCCGCGGGGCGTACGGCCCGGGTGCAGCTCAAGGCCGACACCGGGCTCGGGCGCAACGGATGCATGCCCGACGACTGGCCGGAGCTCGTGGGCGAGGCCCTGCGCGCGGAGGCCGACGGTCTGGTGAAGGTCACCGGGCTCTGGTCGCACTTCGCCTGTGCCGACGAGCCGGGCCATCCGTCGATCGCCCTGCAACTGCGTACGTTCCGGGAGATGGTCGGGTACGCCGAGCAGGCGGGGGTCCGTCCCGAGGTGCGGCACATAGCCAATTCCCCGGCCACGCTCACCCTGCCCGAGACGCACTTCGACCTGGTGCGGCCGGGCATCGCGATGTACGGGGTCTCGCCCAGCCCCGAGATCGGGACGCCCGAGGACTTCGGGCTCCGTCCGGTGATGACCGTCGCCGCGGCCCTGGCGCACGTGAAGCGCGCCCCGGCGGGCCACGGCGTGAGCTACGGGCATCACTACACCACCGCGGGCGAGACGACGCTCGGTCTGGTGCCCGCCGGGTACGGGGACGGGATCCCGCGGCACGCCTCCGGCGCGGGCCCGGTGCTCGTCGACGGCAAGTGGCGGACCGCCGCCGGGCGGATCGCCATGGACCAGTTCGTGGTGGACCTCGGCGGGGACGAGCCCGAGGTCGGCACGGAAGCGGTGCTCTTCGGGCCCGGCGACCGCGGGGAGCCCACCGCCGAGGACTGGGCGCGGGCCGCGGGCACCATCGCGTACGAGATCGTGACCCGCATCGGTGCGCGCGTTCCGCGCGTCTATGTGAACGAGCGGCCGGGCACCGGCGACTGAAGAGGAGCGGCACGTGGGCGAGGGCAGCACGGGGGCGGCCGCCGAGGTGGTCGGGGCGGTGGCGGGACGGCCGGGCGCTTCGGCGACGACCTGGCGGCGGGCCGGGATCGCCGGTGCCGCCATAGGAGTCATCGCGGCGGGCGCCGCCGCCGGGGTCGCCATCGAGCGGCTCACGGTCGGGCGCGGCATGCGCAAGAAGGCCCGTCTCGCCCTCGACGCCTCGGGCCCGTACGGCTCGCTGCGCGGCATGCCCGGCAAGGCGTACGCCGACGACGGCACGGAGCTGGCCTTCGAAGTCGACGAGGTCGGTGAGGAGGGGGCCCAGGCCTCGCGGCGGCGTCGGCTCTTCGGGCGGCGCGCGCCCGCTCCCGTCACCGTCGTGTTCAGCCACGGCTACTGCCTCAGCCAGGACTCCTGGCACTTCCAGCGCGCCGCGCTGCGGGGCGTCGTACGGGCCGTGTACTGGGACCAGCGCAGCCACGGGCGCTCGGGGCGCGGCGCGGCCCAGCTCCGTGACGGCGAGCCGGTCACCATCGACCGCCTGGGCCGGGACCTGAAGGCCGTCATCGACGCGGCCGCGCCCGAGGGGCCGCTGGTCCTCGTCGGGCACTCCATGGGCGGCATGACGACGATGGCCCTCGCCGACCAGTTCCCGGAGCTGATCCGGGAGCGGGTGGTGGGCGTCGCCCTTGTCGGCACGTCCGCCGGGGGGCTCGGGGAAGTCAACTTCGGGCTCCCGGTGGCGGGGGTGAACGCCGTGCGGCGCGTGCTGCCCGGCGTCCTGAGGGCGCTCGGTTCGCAGGCCGAGCTCGTCGAGCGGGGGCGGCGGGCCACGTCCGACCTGTTCGCGGGCATCATCAAGCGGTACTCGTTCTCGTCGAAGGACGTGGATCCGGCGGTAGCGCGGTTCGCGGAGCGCATGATCGAGTCCACGCCGATCGACGTGGTCGCGGAGTTCTACCCGGCGTTCACCGAGCACGACAAGGCGGACGCCCTCAAGCACTTCACCGAGCTGCCCGTGCTCGTGCTCGCGGGCGACAAGGACCTGGTCACGCCGAGCGAGCACAGCGAGGTGATCGCCGATCTGCTGCCGGAGGCGGAGCTCGTCCTGGTGCCGGACGCCGGTCACCTGGTCATGCTGGAGCACCCCGAGGCGGTGACCGACCGCCTGGCGGATCTGCTGGCACGGACGGGCGCGGTCGGCAGCGGTTAACGTGGGTCCCATGGAAGCACCGCACAGCCCGGCCGTCCCCGCCACCACCCTGAAGATCGCCGTCAACTCCCCGGAACAGATGGGTGAGTTGGGCCGCCGCCTGGCCAAGATCCTGCGTCCGGGCGATCTCGTCATGCTCACCGGTGAGCTGGGCGCGGGCAAGACGACGCTGACGCGCGGCCTCGGCGAGGGCCTGGGCGTGCGCGGGGCCGTCACCTCGCCGACGTTCGTCATCGCCCGCGTCCACCCGCCGCTCGGCGAGGGACCGGCCCTGGTGCACGTGGACGCGTACCGGCTCGGCGGTGGGCTCGACGAGATGGAGGACCTGGACCTCGACGTGTCCCTGCCGGACTCCGTGGTCGTCGTGGAGTGGGGCGACGGCAAGGTCGAGGACCTGTCGGACGACCGGCTGCACCTGGTCATCCACCGGGCCGTGGGAGACACCGCCGACGAGGGGCGCGAGGTGACCCTGCGGGGGATCGGGGTCCGCTGGCAGGACGCCGATCTGAGCGTTCTGGCCGGCTGAGGCCCGTTCGTCGGCCCTCAGTGGGGGATTACATTTGCCCTTTTTGCGGCTGGTGGGGATTCTTTCCGTCCACATTTTCCGACAAGGCGTCGGTAAGATGTTGCATGGCGGGTGCCGGGCGTGTTCACATGGATACCGGTACTGGTTAGGTCTACCTAACCACGTCTGCCCCCGAAGCCCCAGGAGGCGTCCATGCCGGCTTCAGAACGAGACGTACAGCCCCGGCCGCAGGGGCCGGCGGCGCGGCCGTCCAGCTGCTCGATGAGTGAGCTGCTCGCGTCGTGCGCCGCCGCGAGCGCCGTCTCCACGCCTCCAGCCGCCCCTGTGCCTCAGGAAGCCCCCGTGGACGAGCCGCGGCGGGACGCCGCCTGAGCGGCTACTTGACGACCACTACCGCCGTCTCGATGGTCGCGAAGTCCCACATCGCGTTGCCGTCCTCGCGGGACGAGCGGATGCCGCCGGTCTTCTTCGCGGGGTCCGGCTTCTCCGTGGAGCCGTTGAGCGCCGCGCTGAACCCGATCGTTATGCCGTCGACCGTCGTGAAGCGCACGACGTGCTCGATCTGCCTGCCGTCCGAACCGGTGACCTGACCCTGGCGCGACGTGACCTCGTACGTGCCGGGCTCCGGGTCGACGGTGCTCGGCGTGACGCGGTACGTGCGCTTGGCCTTGCCGGAGTCGCCGACCAGCCACACCCGGTCGCCCTCCAGTGAGTACACGACCCGCTTTCCGGTGCCCGAGCGGTCGGGCAGCGCCAGCGCGTCGCCCTTGCCCTTGGGGGACTTCGTGGGGGTCGTGGGGGATTTGTCCGGCCGCGCGTTCAGATCGTCCGGCGCGCTCGCGGAGGCCTGGTAGGCGAGGAATCCGACCGCGGCGAGGGCGGCGGCGGTGAGCCCGGCCACGAATCCCGAGCTGGTCCTGGACACTGAGCCACCTTCCCTACGTACGGCTATGGAGTGACGGTAGCAGCAGGCGCACCCGCGGCCGGTGCGGCCGTGCGCGGGGCCTCGGAGCCGTAGGCTGTTCGCGTGCTCTTGCTCGCTCTGGATACCGCAACCCCCGCCGTCACCGTCGCGCTGCACGACGGCACGTCCGTCGTGGCCGAGTCGAGTCAGGTCGACGCGCGCCGCCACGGCGAGCTGCTGCTGCCCGCCGTCGACCGCGTCCTCGCCGACGCGGGCGTGAGACTCGACGCGGTCACCGCCGTCGTCGCCGGGGTGGGCCCCGGGCCGTACACCGGGCTGCGAGTGGGCCTGATGACGGCCGACACCTTCGGCCTCGCGCTCGGCGTGCCCGTGTACGGGGTGTGCACGCTCGACGGTCTGGCGTACGCCTCCGGGATCGAGGACGGCCCGTTCGTCGTGGCCACGGACGCGCGCCGCAAGGAGGTCTACTGGGCCCGGTACGACGACGCGCGCACCCGCGTCACGGGGCCCGCCGTGGACCGGCCCGCCGACATCGCCGAGCAGGTCGCGGGGCTCCCGGCCGTCGGCGCGGGCGCCACGCTCTACCCGGAGGCCTTCCCCGACGCCCGCGGGCCCGAGCACGTGGCGGCCGCCGCCCTCGCCGCGGTCGCCGCCGAGAAGCTGGCCGCGGGCGAGGAGCTCCTGGAGCCGCGCCCGCTGTATCTGCGCCGCCCGGACGCGCAGGTGCCCAAGAACTACAAGGTGGTCACCCCCAAGTGACCACCGTGACGACCCAAGCCGCCGTGCTGCGCGAGATGCGCTGGTGGGACATCGATCCCGTCCTCGCGCTCGAGAAGGCACTCTTCCCGGAGGACGCCTGGTCGCGCGGCATGTTCTGGTCGGAGCTCGCGCACGCGCGCGGTCCCGGCTCGACGCGCCGCTATCTGGTGGCGTACGACGGCGAGCGCCTCGTCGGGTACGGCGGGCTCGCGGTCGCGGGCACCGACTCCGAAGGCGGCGACGCGGTGGCCGCCGACGTGCAGACCATCGCCGTGGCCCGGGACCAGTGGGGCACCGGGCTCGGCGCGCGGCTGCTCACCGAACTCCTCCGGCACGCGACCGCCTTCGAGGCCACCGAGGTGATGCTCGAAGTGCGCGTGGACAACACCCGGGCGCAGAAGCTGTACGAGCGCTTCGGCTTCGAGCCGATCGGCTTCCGGCGCGGCTACTACCAGCCGGGGAACGTGGACGCGCTGGTGATGCGTCTCTCGGACCCCTCGGCCCTGTCGCGCGCCCCGCACCCCTCCCCGAACGGCCGGGCCGACGGCCCCGTGAACGGCGTACAAGGAACCGAGATCCATGGCTGACCTCCGCGACGAGCCCCTCGTCCTCGGCATCGAGACCTCCTGCGACGAGACCGGCGTCGGCATCGTGCGCGGCACCACGCTGCTCGCCGACGCCGTCGCCTCCAGCGTCGACGAGCACGCGCGCTTCGGCGGCGTCGTGCCCGAGGTCGCCTCGCGGGCGCACCTGGAGGCGATGGTCCCGACCATCCAGCGCGCCCTGAAGGACGCGGGCGTCGCCGCCTCCGACCTCGACGGGATCGCCGTCACCGCCGGGCCGGGGCTCGCGGGCGCCCTGCTCGTCGGCGTCTCGGCCGCGAAGGCGTACGCGTACGCGCTCGGCAAGCCGCTGTACGGCGTGAACCACCTGGCCTCGCACATCTGCGTGGACCAGCTGGAGCACGGCGCGCTTCCCGAGCCGACGATGGCGCTGCTCGTGTCCGGCGGGCACTCGTCGCTGCTGCTCTCCACCGACATCACCTCCGACGTCCGGCCGCTCGGCGCGACCATCGACGACGCCGCGGGGGAGGCCTTCGACAAGATCGCGCGGGTGCTGAACCTGGGCTTCCCCGGCGGCCCCGTCATCGACCGGTACGCGCGCGAGGGCGACCCGACCGCCATCGCCTTCCCGCGCGGGCTCACCGGGCCGCGCGATCCCGCGTACGACTTCTCCTTCTCCGGCCTGAAGACGGCCGTGGCCCGCTGGATCGAGGCCAAGCGGGCCGCGGGCGAGGACGTGCCGGTGCGGGACGTGGCCGCGTCCTTCCAGGAGGCGGTCGTCGACGTGCTCACCCGCAAGGCGGTCAAGGCCTGCAAGGACGAGGGCGTCGACCACCTGATGATCGGCGGCGGCGTCGCCGCGAACACGCGCCTGCGCGCGCTCGCCCAGGAGCGCTGCGAGCGCGCCGGCATCCGCCTTCGGGTGCCGCGGCCCAAGCTGTGCACGGACAACGGCGCGATGGTCGCCGCGCTCGGCGCGGAGATGGTGGCCCGCAACCGGCCCTCCTCGGACCTGGGGCTCTCGGCGGACTCCTCCCTGCCGGTGACGGAGCCGCACGTGCCGGGCGCGCACGCCCACACCCACGACCACGACCACGTGCACGAGGTCAGCAAGGACAACCTCTACTCATGAGCGTCGCGCTGATGTGGGAGGCCCGGGCGGCGGAGGGGTGCGGGGCGGAGCTGCTGGCCTGGGCGCGGGCCCAGGGCCTGGCGGTGGCGCCGGTGCGCCGTGAGACGTTCCGGGCGCCGGGGGACCGGGTCCTCGTCATCACCTGGTGGGACGCCGCGTACGACGCCGACCTGCCGGAGCTGCCCGAGCCGCCCGGGGACCTGGTGTCCCGGCCGCCGCACCGCTGGCGCTTCGAGCCGGTCGACTCCTAGGCCCTGCCCAGCAGTCCGTCGATCACGGCTGCCAGTTGGCGGCCGATGTCGTACGTCCCGGCGAGCTCCTCCCAGCGCGGGGCCAGCGGGGTCACATGGGGCAGCTCGGCGGCGTCCGCCTCGGTGAGCATGTCGGGGAAGTACCGCTTGCGCTCGGGCTCCTCGGCGCGGCGCGCCATCGCGCGCCGGAACACGAGGTCGCCGTACACGCAGTGCCAGACGGTGCGGTAGGCGTGCACGGCCTCCTCGGGGGTGAGGCCGCACGCGATGCCCGAGCCGATGATCTCGTCGACCATCCACATCGCGCCCTTGTCGCTGAGGTCGCCGAGGCTCAGGACCTCCACGACCCACGGCAGCCGCAGCAGGACGCCGTGCATGTGCAGGGAGACGGCGAGCAGCCGCTCGCGCGGGTCCGCGGGCAGCTCCGGGCGCGGCAGCGTCGCCGCCGTGCCGGACAGGGCGAGCATCAGCAGCTCGTCCTTGTCGCGCACGTGGTGGTAGAGCGCCATGGGCGTGGCCCCGATCTCCTTGGCGACCCGCCGCATGCTCAGGGCCGCGACGCCCTCCTCCTGGAGGATGCGCCGCGCCACGTCGACGATCGCCTCCGGCTGGATGCGGCGCGGCCGCCCGACCCGCCGCTTCCGCTCGCCCGCGCCGGGCTCCGGGGGTTCTTCCGCATTCGCTTCGGCTGCCACGGCCTCATTGTCGCGTCCTCCGGGCGCCGCTCTGACCCTTGCTTATTTTCTATACGCGTATAGTAATCTGCGACGCATGACGCACTCGGCCACGACGGGAGCCGCGCGCGGCTCGCTGCTGCTGCCCGTCCTCCTCACCGTGCAGTTCCTCGTCTCCCTCGACGTCTCCGTCGTCAACATCGCCCTGCCCGACGTGGGCAGGGACCTCGGCTTCGCGCCCGAGTCACTGACCTGGGTCGTCAACGCCTACGCGCTCGCGTTCGGCGGGCTCCTCATGCTCGGCGGGCGGCTCGCCGACCTCATGGGGCGGCGGCGCACACTCGTCGCCGGTTTCGTGGTCTTCGGCGCCGCGAGCCTCGCGGGCGGCCTCGCCCAGAGCCCGGCGCAGCTCGTCGCGGCACGCGCCGTGCAGGGCGCGGGCGCCGCCGCCCTCGCGCCGGTCGCGCTCGCGCTGATCACCGTCCACTACACGGAGGGCCGGGCCCGGGCCCGGGCGCTCGGCCTGTGGGGCGCCTCGGGCGCGCTCGGCGGCGCCGTCGGCGTGATGGCGGGCGGGCTGCTCACCGACTGGGCGGGCTGGCGCTCGGTGATGCTGATCAACGTCCCGGTCGTCCTCGCCGCGCTCGCCGTCACCGGATCCGGCGTCCCCGCCGACCGCCGCGCGGCCTCCTCCGGGCCGCGCCCGGACGTCGTCGGCGCCCTCCTGGTCACCGCGGGCACGTCCGCCCTGGTCCTCGGGCTCGTCCGCACCGAGAGCCACGGTTGGGGCTCGGTCTCCACGCTCTCCACGCTCGCCGCGGCCGTCGTACTGCTCGTTGTCTTCTGCGCCGTGGAGATACGCGGCGAGCGGCGCGCCCGGCAGCCGCTGCTGCGCCTCGGCCTGCTCGCGCACCGGCCGGTGCTCGCCGCGAACGTCTTCGCGCTGCTGATGTCCGCAGGCCAGTTCGCGGCGTTCTACTTCACCTCGCTCTACCTCCAGGAGGTCATGGCGTACGAGCCCACGCGCGCGGGGGTGGCCTTCCTGCCGTTCTGCGTGGGCGTCGTCGTGGGCACGGTCGTCGCGACCCGCACGGTCGGGCGGGTGGGCGCGCGGGTGCTGCTCGTGACGGGCGGCCTTCTCGGTGCCGCCGGGTTCGCGTGGTTCGCGCTCGCCGTCGGGGCGGGCGGCACCTTCGTGGGCTCCGTCCTCGGGCCGTCCCTGGTGGCCAGCGTCGGCATCGGCCTGTGCTTCGTCCCCCTCGGTACGTCCGCGACGTCCGGCGTGGCGCCGGGGGAGACCGGCATGGCGTCGGGGCTGCTCAACAGCTCGCGGCAGCTCGGGGGCTCGATCGGGCTCGCGGTGCTCGTGGCCGTGGCGGCGAGCGCCACCGGGCCGGGCCGCGCGGGCCTCGCGGACGGCTACGGGGCCGCGTTCGCGGTGGCCGCGGCGTTGCTCGCGGCGGCCGCGGTGGCAGCAGGGCTGCTGCACGGGGGCGCCGGGCGGGCCGAGGACGCTCACGCGCGGCCGCGGCAGCGATCCAGCCCGTCCGGCGTTTGAGGACGAGGCCGAAGGCCGATCGGCCTGGGGCGGGGCGTCAGTGGACCGGGTGGCCCACCAGCATGGTGGGAGCCCCCGCGACCCGCGTGAGGAAGACCGTGGCGGAGTGGGGGCCCCGGGGCTTCACCTTGCGGCGGAGTTCCTCCGGCTCCACGGCCGAGCCCCGCTTCTTGACCGTGAGCACGCCGACCTCCCGCTCCCGGAGCAGCGCCTTCAGCTTCTTCACGTTGAACGGCAGCCGGTCCGTGATCTCGTACGCGCTGGCGTAGGGCGTCGTCCGGGCGACGTCGGAGGTGACGTAGGCGATCGTCTCGTCGACGAGCCCGCCCTCGACCCGCGCGGCGACCTCCGCGACGAGGTGGGCGCGGATGACGGCGCCGTCGGGCTCGTACAGATAGCGGCCGACGGGGCGTACGGCCGGGTCGGGGAGCATCGTCGCGCGCCCCGCGCACAGGGTCGCGCGCCCCGGCAGAAGGGTGGCCCGGTGCGAGCCGGGCGCGTCGGTGCCGAACCACAGCACCGCCTCCTTCACGTCCCCGCCGTCCGAGATCCACTCGGCCTCCGCCTCCTCGGGCACCGCCTCGTGCGGGATGCCGGGGGCGATCTTCAGGGCCGCGCGCGGGGCCTCGCGGGCGGCGGCGACGGCCCAGGACAGCGGGGGCGAGTACGCCTCGGGGTCGAAGATCCGGCCGCGGCCGCCGCGCCGCGCGGGGTCCACGAAGACCGCGTCGTACCCGGCCGTGTCCACCTCCGTGACATCCGCCTCGCGGACCTCGATGAGGTCCTCCAGACCGAGGGCGATCGCGTTCGCGCGTGCGACCGCGCAGGTCAGCGGGTCGCGATCGACGGCGAGGACCTCGATCCCGGCGCGGGCGAACGCGAGCGCGTCACCGCCGATGCCGCCGCACAGGTCGGCCACGCGCCGCACGCCCAGCTCCTTGAACCGCTCCGCCCGGTACGTCGCGACGGACGTGCGCGTGGACTGCTCGACGCCGTTCGGCGTGAAGAACATCCGCGCGGCGTCCGCGGCGCCGAACTTCGCCACCGCCCGCTGCCGCAGCCGCGCCTGTGCGAGCGCAGCCGAGACCAGCTCGGCGGGGTGGTCGCGGCGAAGCCGGGTCGCGACCGCGAGTTCCTCGGCCGGTTCGACGTCCCGTACGGCGTCGAGGAGGGCGGTGCCCTCGTCGGTGAGGAGCGCGGCGAAGGCCGTCGTGGCGGGCTGCGGATCGTGCGGAGCGTTCACCGGCCCATTGTGGGCCAGTCGGTGGAAGGTGCGCGTCTGGCGGCGGTGTCGAGCCCTCGGCACGCCCGTGAACTGCGAGGATCCGGCGCCATGCGACTAGTACGACAAAATGGAAAGTTGGCAGGAAAGGCGAAGAAGCGGGCGCTGCTCGCCCTCGCCGCGCTCGGCGTCGGCGCGGTCGCCTCGGGCTGCGCCGCGGACACGGGCGCGGAGCGCGACCGGGGCGCGCCCGCCGCCCACGGCCAGCAGCCCCGGCTCGCCCCGCCCGCCCAGGCCCTGCGCGAGTACGCCCAGCGGCTGCGCGCGAGCCAGGCCGCGCGGGCCGCCGCGGCGAAGCGCTGGGGGCTTGCGAAGCCGCCGCTCACGGCGCCCGCGGGGCCCGCCGCCAAGCCGCTCCTCACCACGCGCAAGGGCTTCGAGGTGCGGGGGCAGGCTGAGCTGCCGCCGGTGTTCACCACGGTGCCGACCAAGGACAAGGTCGTCTTCCTGACCGTCGACGACGGCGCCGAGAAGGACCCGGCCTTCCTGCGGATGATGAGCGACCTGAAGATCCCGTACACCGCGTTCCTCAGCGACTACCTGGTCAAGGAGGACTACGGCTACTTCAAGCGGATGCGGGACCACGGCGTCGCGCTGAACAACCACACCCTCAACCACCGCTATCTGCCCGCCCTTTCGTACGAGGCGCAGCGGCGCGAGATCTGCGGCATGCAGGACGTCATCGAGCGGCGCTACGGCAAGCGCCCCGAGCTGTTCCGGCCGCCGTACGGCAACTACAACCGCGACACCCTGCGCGCCGCCAGGTCCTGCGGCGTCAAGGCGGTGCCGCTGTGGGCGTCCGAGGGCTTCGCCGACCACATGGAGTGGCGCGAATGGGACAAGGACCTGCACCCCGGCGACATCATCCTCACGCACTTCCGGGGCCGCGAGGACTGGAAGGGCACGATGCCCGACATGGTCCGCACGGTCCTGAAGACGGTCACCGACAGGGGGTACGCGGTGGCCCGCCTGGAGGACTACCTGTGAGGCGCGCCGCCGCCGCGGCGACGCTCCTGCTCCTCCTGACGGGCTGCGCCCAGTCGGTGGACCCGATCGAGAGGCTGGGGAGGAAGGCGGCCGAAAAGATGTCTCCCCGCTGCGTGCGCGGCCCCGAGCAGCCGCTGGCCGGACCCCGGGCCACGTGGCCGAACGCCGGGCGAAGCCCGGACATCCACGCCCCGCGCGCGGAACCCGACCGGACCGCGAAACGTTGCCCGAAGACACCCCCGCGCTAGCCCCCGCCGGAGGGAAACCTGCCAAGCCGGCGGCAGCCGATTGGCACTCCGCTTGACCGAGTGCTAATCGCCGTCCTAGTCTCGGGCCTGGCACTCCCACCTGGAGAGTGCCAGAAGCGACGGGCAGGTCCGGCACCCGCGACGACGGATCGACCTGGTCGCCACCTCTAGATCAGTTAACCCCGCGAGATCTCCGAAGGGGGAGGTCGGATCGTGACGACCGCCAGCTCCAAGGTTGCCATCAAGCCGCTCGAGGACCGCATTGTGGTCCAGCCGCTCGACGCCGAGCAGACCACGGCCTCTGGCCTGGTTATCCCGGACACCGCGAAGGAGAAGCCCCAGGAGGGCGCCGTCCTCGCCGTGGGCCCGGGCCGCTTCGAGAACGGCGAGCGCCTGCCGCTCGACGTGAAGGTCGGCGACGTCGTGCTCTACAGCAAGTACGGCGGCACCGAGGTGAAGTACAACGGCGACGAGTACCTGGTGCTCTCCGCCCGCGACGTGCTCGCGATCATCGAGAAGTGATCGAGCGCTAGTCACCTGCTTCACCCAGCAGATTTGTTTCGCGCTGCGCCCCTGGTCACCCCGCTGATTGCCGGGCGGCGAGGGGCGCAGTTCTTTCACCCGAGTTTTCCGAGAGGGCTGAATCGCTCCCATGGCGAAGATCCTGAAGTTCGACGAGGACGCCCGTCGCGCCCTTGAGCGCGGCGTCAACAAGCTTGCCGACACGGTCAAGGTGACGATCGGCCCCAAGGGCCGCAACGTCGTCATCGACAAGAAGTTCGGCGCCCCGACCATCACCAACGACGGCGTCACCATCGCCCGTGAGGTCGAGGTCGAGGACCCGTACGAGAACCTCGGCGCCCAGCTGGTGAAGGAGGTGGCGACCAAGACCAACGACATCGCTGGTGACGGCACCACCACCGCCACCGTGCTCGCCCAGGCCCTGGTCAAGGAAGGCCTGCGCAACGTCGCCGCCGGTGCTTCCCCGGCCGCCCTGAAGAAGGGCATCGACGCCGCCGTCAAGGCCGTCTCCGACGAGCTGCTCGCCACCGCGCGGCCGATCGACGACAAGTCCGACATCGCCGCCGTGGCCGGGCTCTCCGCCCAGGACACGCAGGTCGGCGAGCTCATCGCCGAGGCGATGGACAAGGTCGGCAAGGACGGTGTCATCACCGTCGAGGAGTCCAACACCTTCGGTCTCGAGCTGGACTTCACCGAGGGCATGGCCTTCGACAAGGGCTACCTGTCGCCGTACTTCGTGACGGACCAGGAGCGCATGGAGGCCGTCCTGGAGGACCCGTACATCCTCATCCACCAGGGCAAGATCTCCTCCATCCAGGACCTGCTTCCGCTCCTGGAGAAGGTCATCCAGGCCGGCTCCTCGAAGCCGCTCCTGATCATCGCCGAGGACGTCGAGGGCGAGGCCCTCTCGACCCTCGTCGTGAACAAGATCCGCGGCACCTTCAACGCCGTCGCGGTGAAGGCCCCCGGCTTCGGCGACCGCCGCAAGGCGATGCTCGGCGACATGGCCACCCTCACCGGCGGCACCGTCGTCGCCGAGGAGGTCGGCCTCAAGCTCGACCAGGTCGGCCTGGACGTGCTCGGCTCCGCCCGCCGCGTGACCATCACCAAGGACGACACCACGATCGTCGACGGCGGCGGCAACTCCGCCGACGTCGAGGGCCGCGTCGCCCAGATCAAGGCCGAGATCGAGTCCACCGACTCCGACTGGGACCGCGAGAAGCTCCAGGAGCGCCTCGCGAAGCTGGCCGGCGGCGTGTGCGTGATCAAGGTCGGCGCCGCCACCGAGGTGGAGCTGAAGGAGAAGAAGCACCGTCTGGAGGACGCCATCTCCGCGACCCGCGCCGCGGTCGAGGAGGGCATCGTCTCCGGTGGTGGCTCCGCGCTCGTCCACGCCGCGAAGGTCCTCGAGGGCAACCTCGACCTGGCCGGCGACGAGGCCACCGGTGTCGCGGTCGTCCGCAGCGCCGCCGTCGAGCCGCTGCGCTGGATCGCCGAGAACGCCGGCCTCGAGGGCTACGTCATCACCACCAAGGTGGCGGAGCTGGAGAAGGGCCACGGCTTCAACGCCGCGACCGGCGAGTACGTCGACCTGGTCAAGGCCGGCGTCATCGACCCCGTGAAGGTCACGCGCTCCGCCCTGGAGAACGCGGCCTCCATCGCCTCCCTGCTGCTCACGACCGAGACCCTGGTCGTCGAGAAGCCGGCCGAGGACGAGGGCGAGGCCGGTCACGGCCACGGGCACGGTCACTCTCACTGAGCGTGACCTGAGCCGAGCAGGCTCGGGCTGACCGAAGGCCCGGCACCCCGTCGCGGGGTGCCGGGCCTTCGCGTTTGCGGCTCTGCGTCTGCCGGGCTGTGGTGTCCTGCCGACCGCAGGTCGTCGGTGGCTTGTCGCGCCGTTCCCCGCGCCCCTTCGGGGCGCGCTTCCGTGGGGCCTTAGCGCGGACCGTACTTGCGGCCCGTCCGCGATGTCACTCCGCCCAGGAGGGCGCGCGGGGTCACCTTCACCACGCCCATCATCGCCTTGTAGCGGGGGTCCGGCACGGAGAGGGACTTGCCGCGGGCCAGGTCGGTGAGGGCGGTGGCGACGAGCTTGTCCGCGTCCAGCCACATCCACTTGGGGATGTTGTCCGTGCCCATGCCCGCCCGCTCGTGGAACTCCGTGCGGACGAAGCCGGGGCACAGGGCCATGAGCCGCACCCCCGACGCGGCGAGGTCCCGCGCCGCGCCCTGGGTGAACTGCACGATCCACGCCTTCGACGCCCCGTAGGTGCCGCGCGGCACGAAGGCGGCCACCGACGCGACGTTCACGATGCCCCCGCGCCCCCGCTCCCGCATCGCCTCCGTCGCCGCCGACGTCAGCCGGAGCACCGCCTCGCAGTGCACCTTCAGCATCGTCAGCTCGTCGGCGATCGGGACCTCCAGATAGCGGCCCTTGTTGGCGAAGCCCGCGTTGTTGACGAGCAGGTCGACCGGGTCACGGCGGTTGCCGAGCCGCTGCTCGACGGCCTCGATCCCGTCGTCCGTGGCGAGGTCCGCCGTCAGGACCTCCACCTCGATGCCGTGCCGGTCGTGCAACTCGGTCGCCTGCTCCCGCAGTCGCTTCGTGTCGCGCGCCACCAGGACGAGGTTGTGGCCGTCCGTGGCCAGGCGTCGTGCGAAGGCAGCGCCGATCCCTGAGGTCGCACCCGTGATGAGAGCCGTAGTCATGGACCAAGGCTAGTGAGGCCGCGGCCGCCCCCGCGCCACGCGCCC
The DNA here is from genome assembly GCF_008704795.1 of Streptomyces spectabilis. NCBI lineage: Bacteria > Bacillati > Actinomycetota > Actinomycetes > Kitasatosporales > Streptomycetaceae > Streptomyces > Streptomyces spectabilis. Next base: position 5,766,159 of record NZ_CP023690.1, read on the forward strand.
CGTGCAGGGCGCCGGCGCGGGCGCCCCGGCGCACGTCAATCGCCGTGCTTCTCCAGATACTTGAGGGCCTGTTCCGTCGACTCGGGGTGCAGCGCGTCCCCCGCCGCGAGCAGCCGCGGCAGCAGCGCGCGCTCCGTGGTCACTGCCCTGAACTGCAGCGCGACGGTGACGTCGTGGTCCGGCCTGTGCGTGATCTCGACCGCGTCGCCCGTCTGGATCTCGCCCGGTTCGAGCACCCGCAGATACGCGCCGGGCCGCAGCGACTGGGTGAACCGTCGCACCCAGGCCTGCTCGCCCATGTGCCCCTGGAACGTACGGCAGGGGATGCGGGACGAGGTGACTTCCAGGAGCAGCTCCGCCCCGACGCGCCAACGCTCACCGATCAGCGCGCCGTTCACGTCGACGCCGATCGTCGTGAGGTTCTCGCCGAACATGCCGTTGCGCAGCTCGCGGCCGAGCTGCCGCCCCCACTCGTCGAGGTCCTCGCGCGCGAAGGCGTACACCGCCTGGTCGTTGCCCCCGTGGTGGCGCAGCTCGCCGATCGAGTCCCCCGCGAGCCCGCTGCCGCCGATCCCCTTGGGCCCCGGCGCCGTCACCCGAACGGGTCCGTCCAGGGGCTGTTTGTCGATCCCGGTGAGCTTGCCGGGGGAGTTGGTGTACGGGACGGACTTCGCGCGGCCGACATTCACGGAGAGAAGCTTCATGCGGTCAGGCTAAGGGGAGCGTGCTCAAAGCAGCTACGCAATATTGTGCATTGTTCCCAAGGGTCACTTATGCTCAAGACGTGATCGAAGCCCGTCATCTCCGTGTCCTGCGCGCCGTGGCCGCCACCGGCTCCTTCTCGGCGGCGGCCCGCGAGCTCGGCTGCACCCAGCCCGCCGTCAGCCAGCAGATGAAGGCCCTGGAGGGGTCCACGGGCACCCCGCTGCTCATCCGCACGGGCCGCGAGATGCGCCTCACGCAGGCGGGCGAGGCCCTGGTCAGGCATGCCGCGGGCATCCTCGCCGGGCTCACCGCCGCCGAGGAGGAGGTCGCCGCGATCGCGGGCCTGCGCGCGGGCCGGGTCCGGCTCGTCTCCTTCCCCAGCGGCTCCTCCACGCTCGTGCCCGGTGCCCTCGCCGCGCTGCGCGCCGCCCACCCCGGCACCCGTGTCTCCCTGGAGGAGGCCGAGCCGCCGCGCTCGGTGGAGATGCTCCGCGAGGGCGACTGCGACGTGGCCCTCGCCTTCCGGTACGAGGGGGCGGGCGCCGCGGAGGAGTGGGACGACCTCGTCGTGCGGCCCCTGCTCGCCGACCGGCTCGTCGGCCTCGTGCCGGAGGGGCACCGCCTCGCGAAGGCGGACGCCGTCACCATCGGCGAGCTGGCCGACGAGTCGTGGATCGCGGGCTGCCCGCGCTGCCGCCGCCAGCTCGTCGAGGTCTGCCGCGGCGCGGGCTTCGAGCCCCGCATCGACTTCGCGACCGACGACTACCCGGCGGTGATCGGCCTGGTCGGCGCGGGCCTCGGCGTCGCGGTCCTGCCCGAGCTCGCCCTTGAGTCGGTGCGTCCCAAGGGGGCCCGTGCGGTGGTGGTGGAGCCCGCCGTGCGCCGGGAGATCGTCGCGCTCACGCTGCCGGACCTGGCCCAGGTGCCGGCGGTCGCGGCGACGCTCGACCGGCTGGCCCGCGCCGCCGAGCGCTGAGGGCGCCGCCGAGCGCACCACCGGGCGGCGGGCGCGCCACCGAACAGCGAGCGTGCCACCGAACAGCGAGCGCCCCGCCGTCGTGCGGGGCGCTCCGCTTCCCGCGCGCTTCCGTACGCGCCCGGCGTGCGTGCTCTGCGTACGCGCGCTTCAGGGGAAACGTTCCTTCTCGATGTCAGGGGGCGGCGGCACCCCCGCCCCCGGCCGACGCCGCGACCAGTCGATTGCGCGCGCGTCCCATCAGCTCTTCCCGCTCGTCCTCGGTGAGGCCGCCCCACACGCCGTACGGCTCCCGTACGGCGAGCGCGTGCGCGGCGCACTCCGCGCGCACCGGGCAGCGCATGCAGACCTCTTTGGCCGAGTTCTCGCGTGCGCTCCGTGCCGCGCCGCGCTCGCCCTCCGGGTGGAAGAAGAGCGAGCTGTCCACCCCGCGGCAGGCCGCGAGGAGCTGCCAGTCCCACAGATCTGCGTTCGGTCCGGGGAGGCGGGAGAAATCTGCCATTGCGTGTCTCCTGGTAGCCGTCGTGACGCGGATACGGTGCCCATGACCGTACATCTACTATCTAAGGAGATGAAAATATGACTCATTGCGAATCTAGCCACAGACACCGTGAAAAGGGAAGAAAAGCCGCTAAATGGGGCATAGCCCTCAATGAGGTATGTGCTGTTTCATGCCGCCTGTGCCGTGTCCGTGCCCTCACGTAGAGTGCCGAAGGCGGCAGTCCGACCCGTAACTCTTTCGAGTGACCGTCGTTGAGAGTGCGGAGGCGGTTGAAACAACAAGCGCTCGGGCAGGTGTCCGAGGGCGTCAATCGCACAGGTGACGACTTGTACCAGCCTGGAGGCTCAAGGTGACGCGCATCAGCTGCGGAGGACGGCCATGACATCCGTCCTCGTCTGCGACGACTCCCCGCTCGCCCGAGAGGCGCTGCGCCGCGCGGTCGCGACCGTGCCCGGCGTGGAGCGCGTGACGACAGCGGCCAACGGCGAGGAAGTCCTCCGCCGCTGGGGCGCCGACCGCTCGGACCTGATCCTGATGGACGTGCGCATGCCCGGACTGGGCGGCGTGGAGACCGTGCGGCGGCTGCTCTCCGCCGACCCCGGCGCGCGCATCATCATGCTCACCGTCGCCGAGGACCTGGACGGGGTCGCGCTCGCGGTCGCCGCGGGCGCCCGCGGCTATCTGCACAAGGACGCCTCGCGGGCCGAGCTGCGCGCGACCGTGACCCAGGCCCTCGCCGACCCGACCTGGCGGCTCGCGCCGCGGCGGCTCCGGTCGGCCGAGATGGGGGCCGCTCCCACGCTCACCGCGCGGGAGATCCAGGTCCTGGAGGGCATGAGCCACGGCCGGTCCAACGCGGAGATCGGGCGCGAGCTCTTCCTCTCCGAGGACACGGTGAAGACGCACGCCAGGCGGCTGTTCAAGAAGCTCGGCGCCTCGGACCGCGCACACGCGGTGGCGCTCGGCTTCCGCTGGGGCCTGGTCCGCTAGCCGGGCTGTCGCGGGGGGCATGGCGTTCCCCGTCCGCCGTGCGGCGGACGGGGCCATGGACGTCCGCAACGGCCCGCCGAGGGAGCGGCTTGTGGCGCTTCGCCGCCGATGCCGCATCCTTGAAGGTGTGGAGTTCCTTGGGGACGAGTCGGCCGAGCGCAAGGGGAGGGTGCGGGAGATGAGTTTCGGCGCACCTGCTCATAACGCTTCGGTGCACAACTATGGACGCGGTGCCACAGATCAGTCATCGCCGAGGCACCATGGACCGATGCGCGAGGACAGGACGACGGTGATCGGTGCCCTCGTCCTTCGCGCTGTCGAGGGTGACGAGCAGGCCACGCACGACCTTCTGGCCCATGTGCACCCCCTCGCCCTGCGCTACTGCCGCACCCGGCTCTCCCGACTCCCGGGTGATGCCCGCCACTTCGTGGAGGACCTCGCGCAGGAGGTCTGTGTCGCGGTCCTGCTCGCGCTGCCGCGCTACCGCGACACCGGGCGGCCCTTCGAAGCCTTCGTCTTCGCCATCGCCGCACACAAGGTCGCGGACCTCCAGCGGGCGGCCATGCGCCACCCGGGGTCGACCGCCGTGCCCTCGGACGAGATGCCCGAGCGGCCCGACGACTCCCTCGGGCCCGAGGAGCGGGCGCTGCTCAGCAGCGACGCCGAATGGGCCAAGAAGCTCCTGGCGAACCTTCCGGAGAACCAGCGCGAGCTGCTGCTGCTCCGCGTCGCCGTGGGCCTCACGGCCGAGGAGACCGGGCAGATGCTGGGCATGTCGCCCGGAGCGGTCCGGGTGGCGCAGCACCGGGCGCTGAGCCGTCTGCGGGCGTTGGCCGAGCAGTAGGTCTCCCCCCTCCGGGGTCCCTGTGTGAACCTACGAAGCCTCGGGGCGGCCCTGATCGTGGAATGAGAGAGCCGCGCTTCCCGTTAGCATGGACATCCGCACCGATCAAGGCCATTTGGGGAAGGTGTCATGACTGCAAACGTCGACGGAGTGCCCGAGAAATTCGCGACACTCGGGCTGACCTACGACGACGTGCTGCTGCTGCCGGGCGCGTCGGACATGGCGCCCGGTGACATCGACACCGCCTCGCACGTCTCGAAGAACGTCCGGGTGAACGTCCCGCTGCTCTCGGCCGCGATGGACAAGGTCACCGAGTCCCGCATGGCGATCGCCATGGCCCGCCAGGGCGGCGTCGGCGTACTGCACCGGAACCTGTCGATCGCCGACCAGGCGAACCAGGTCGACCTGGTCAAACGCTCCGAGTCCGGCATGGTGACGGACCCCATCACGGTGCACCCGGACGCCACGCTCGCCGAGGCCGACGCGATCTGCGCCAAGTTCCGCATCAGCGGCGTCCCGGTGACCGACGGCGCGGGCAAGTTGCTCGGCATCGTCACCAACCGCGACATGGCCTTCGAGGCGGACCGCTCGCGCCAGGTGCGCGAGGTCATGACGCCGATGCCGCTGGTCACCGGCAAGGTCGGCATCTCGGGCGTGGACGCCATGGAGCTGCTGCGCCGCCACAAGATCGAGAAGCTGCCGCTGGTCGACGACAGCGGCGTCCTCAAGGGCCTCATCACGGTCAAGGACTTCGTGAAGGCCGAGAAGTACCCGAACGCCGCGAAGGACTCCGAGGGCCGTCTGATCGTCGGTGCCGCCGTCGGCGTCGCCGGTGACGCCTTCGACCGCGCCCAGGCGCTGATCGAGGCGGGCGTCGACTTCATCGTCGTCGACACCGCGCACGGCCACTCCCGCCTGGTCGGCGACATGGTCGCCAAGATCAAGTCGAACTCCGGCGGCGTCGACGTCATCGGCGGCAACATCGCCACCCGTGACGGCGCCAAGGCCCTCATCGACGCCGGTGTCGACGGCATCAAGGTGGGTGTCGGCCCGGGCTCCATCTGCACGACCCGCGTCGTCGCCGGCATCGGCGTACCGCAGGTAACGGCCATCTACGAAGCGTCGCTCGCCGCCAAGGAAGCCGGTGTCCCGGTGATCGGCGACGGCGGTCTGCAGTACTCCGGTGACATCGCCAAGGCGCTCGTCGCCGGCGCGGACACGGTCATGCTCGGCTCGCTGCTCGCGGGCTGCGAGGAGTCCCCGGGCGAGCTGCTCTTCATCAACGGCAAGCAGTTCAAGTCGTACCGCGGCATGGGCTCCCTCGGCGCCATGCAGTCCCGTGGCGACCAGCGGTCCTTCTCCAAGGACCGGTACTTCCAGGAGGGCGTCGCCTCCGACGAGAAGCTGGTGCCCGAGGGCATCGAGGGCCAGGTGCCCTACCGGGGTCCGCTGTCGGCGGTCGTGCACCAGCTGGTGGGCGGCCTGCGCCAGTCGATGTTCTACGTGGGCGGTCGTACGGTCCCCGAGCTCCAGGCCAACGGCCGCTTCGTGCGGATCACGTCGGCGGGCCTCAAGGAGAGCCACCCGCACGACATCCAGATGACCGTCGAGGCACCGAACTACAGCCGCAACAAGTAGCGGCCACGCGCGCGTGGGGGCGGCCCGGAATCCTGGGCCGCCCCCACACGCGCGTGTCGGGGATACTGGAACGGCATACGGAGTGCCGTAGGAAAGCTGAAGGGCCACACACGTGACTGAGATCGAGATCGGGCGCGGCAAGCGCGGCCGCCGGGCGTACGCCTTCGACGACATCGCCGTCGTACCGAGTCGGCGCACCCGCGACCCGAAGGAGGTCTCGATCGCCTGGCAGATCGACGCCTACCGCTTCGAGCTGCCCTTCCTCGCGGCGCCCATGGACTCCGTGGTGTCGCCGTCGACCGCCATCCGCATCGGCGAGCTCGGCGGCCTCGGCGTGCTGAACCTCGAAGGCCTGTGGACGCGGTACGAGGACCCGCAGCCGCTGCTCGACGAGATCGGGGAGCTGCCCGCCGAGGCCGCGACGCGCCGCCTTCAGGAGATCTACGCCGCCCCCATCAAGGAAGAGCTGATCGGGCAGCGCATCAAGGAGGTGCGCGACGCCGGTGTCGTCACCGCCGCCGCGCTCTCCCCGCAGCGCACCGCGCAGTTCTCCAAGGCCGTCGTGGACGCGGGCGTGGACATCTTCGTGATCCGCGGCACGACCGTGTCGGCCGAGCACGTCTCCGGCGCCGCCGAGCCGCTGAACCTGAAGCAGTTCATCTACGAGCTGGACGTCCCGGTCATCGTCGGCGGCTGCGCCACGTACACGGCCGCCCTGCACCTGATGCGCACCGGCGCGGCCGGTGTCCTCGTCGGCTTCGGCGGCGGCGCCGCCCACACCACGCGCAACGTCCTGGGCATCCAGGTCCCGATGGCCACCGCCGTGGCCGACGTCGCCGCCGCCCGCCGCGACTACATGGACGAGTCCGGCGGCCGCTACGTCCACGTCATCGCGGACGGCGGCGTGGGCTGGTCGGGCGACCTGCCCAAGGCCATCGCCTGCGGCGCGGACGCCGTGATGATGGGCTCCCCGCTCGCGCGCGCCACGGACGCGCCCGGCAAGGGCCACCACTGGGGCATGGAGGCCGTCCACGAGGACGTGCCGCGCGGCAAGAAGGTCGACCTGGGCACGGTCGGCACGACCGAGGAGATCCTCACCGGCCCGTCGCACATCCCGGACGGCTCGATGAACTTCTTCGGCGCCCTGCGCCGCGCGATGGCCACGACGGGCTACAGCGAGCTCAAGGAGTTCCAGCGCGTCGAGGTGACGGTGGCGGACTCGCAGCACAAGCGGTGACGTCCGCACCGGACTGAGCACACGAAAAGGGGTCCGGGGCCGCCCGCGGGCGGCCCCGGACCCCTTTTCGTGTGCTCGCTACTGTCCGGCGCGCTTGGCGCCGCCGAAGGCGGCGATGGCGGCTATCGCGAAGAACACGAACGTCATCGCGTCGGCGTCTTCCTTCCAGCCCTTCTGGAGGAGGTCGAAGTGGTCGAAGAAGATCTCCGAGAAGCCGATGTTGAGCTTGTCCGCGGCGATCATGGCGGCGCCGACCAGCTGGCCCAGGTAGACCGCGCCGAGGGACAGCGCGGCCGAGATCACCGCGAGGGCGGGGTTGCGGCCCCCGACCTTCCCCGTGGCGAGGCCCACGACGAAGCCGACGCCCACGGCCGCCCAGCCGATCTCGTGCTCCGTGGCCCCGATGACGCCGCCGTAGATCCCGGCCGCGACCAGGGCGGTCACGACGGCGACGACGATGCCGAGGCCCACGTTGTCCCGGCTGGGAGCGGGCGGCGCGGGCACCGTGTACGGGGGCTGGAAGCCCTGCTGCTGCGGGAAGGGCGCGTAGGGCTGCTGGGGCTGCTGGCCGTAGGGCTGCGGCTGCTGAGGCTGCTGCGGGTAGCCGTAACCCGGCTGGCCGTACGGTTGCTGAGCGCCGCCCTGGCCGTACGGATCGGCTCCGCCCTGGCCGTACGGGTAGCCGGGCTGGCCTGGAGGCGTGGGCTGCGTCATGTGGTTTCCCCCTGGGACATGAGTGCACTGGTGTGCGGTAAATGGCTGGATCCGCACGGTAGCAGCAGTGGCGGACGCACCCCAGGGGATCGGGCGGGGGATCAGAGGCGGTGCGCGGCGCCCGCCGGGGTCGCGCCCCGGGTGTCGAGCAGGAGTTGGGCCTTCACGGCCAGGCCCTGGAGGTCGTAGGTGCGGTGGTGCTGGAGCAGGATCGTCAGATCGGCGTCGGCGGCCGCTTCGTAGAGGCTGTCCGCGCGCGGGACAGGATGGCCGAGAACGTTCCAGTGGGCCACATAAGGGTCGTGGTAGCTCACGGCGGCGCCGAGCTGCATGAGGCGGACCGCGATCTCCTGGGCCGGGGCACCCTGTTGGTCGGCGACGTCGGGCTTGTACGTGACGCCGAGCAGCAGCACGCGCGCGCCGCGGGCGGACTTGCCGTGCTCGTTGAGCAGGGTCGCGGCGCGCTGGATGACATAGCCGGGCATGCGGTCGTTGACCTGCTGGGCGAGCTCGACCATGCGCAGGGGGCGGGCGCCGTGGGCCGGGCCCGGCACCTCAAGGGGCGCGCCGTGGCCGCCGACGCCGGGGCCCGGGCGGAAGGCCTGGAAGCCGAACGGCTTGGTCTCGGCGCAGCGGATGACGTCCCACAGATCGATGCCGAGGTCGTGGCAGAGCACGGCCATCTCGTTGACCAACGCCATGTTCACATGCCGGTAGTTGGTCTCCAGGAGGTGCACGGTTTCGGCCTCCCGAGGTCCACGCGCGCGTACGACCTTGTCGGTGAGGCGGCCGTAGAAGGCGGCGGCCGACTCGGTGCAGGCGGGGGTGAGGCCGCCGATGACCTTCGGGGTGCCCGCGTAGCCGTGGGTGCGGCTGCCGGGGTCGAGGCGGCCGGGGGAGTAGGCGAGGTGGAAGTCGCGTCCGGCGCGGAGGCCCGAGCCCTCTTCGAGGAGGGGGCGCAGGAATTCCTCCGTGGTTCCCGGGTAGGCGGGCGATTCGAGGATGACCGTGGTGTGCGGGCGCAGGCGTGCGGCCAGGGCGCGGGCGGCCTCGGCCACCGGGCCGAGGTCGAGCGTGCGGTCGGCCGCCTGCGGTGTGGGCGCGCAGATGACGGCGGTGCGGACCCGGCCGAGCTCGGCCGGGTCGGTCGTCGGCCGGAAGCCGCCCGCGAGCATGCGGCGGACATCGGCGGCGGTGAGGGTGCCCTCCGCGCCGTCGCCGGGAAGGCGGCCGCCCGCGAGCTCGGGCGCGCGGGCGGGGTCGTAGCCGATGGTGGCGATGCCGCTGTGGGCGGCGGCCTGGGCCAGGGGCAGGCCGAGGTGGCCGAGGCCGATGACGGCGAGGTCTGCTGGCATGGCGGTGAGCCGTCCTTCCCAATAGCCGGAGCGGGACGATGGCGCAAGCCCTGTGGACAAGATGGGGCAGCGCAATGTCAGACTAGGAGTAAATATGACCGATATGCGGCATTGGACTCCGTCCGTCGCCGGAGTGTTGTCCACAGGCGGTGGCTGAACTCGGCGAGCGCGACAAGAATCTGGGCATGATGTGAGCGCGACCACACCCGACGACCACGGGAGGCAGCGGTGAGGACAGCGACTCTGGGGCCGGCGGAGCGTGCCGAGTCACTTGCGGGCATGGCCGAGCGCGAACTGGACGTTCTCGTGGTGGGCGGCGGTGTGGTCGGCGCGGGCACCGCGCTCGACGCCGTGACGCGCGGCCTGACCACGGGCCTGGTCGAGGCCAGGGACTGGGCGTCGGGCACGTCGAGCCGGTCGAGCAAGCTCATCCACGGCGGCCTGCGCTATCTGGAGATGCTGGACTTCGCGCTGGTCAGAGAGGCCCTCAAGGAGCGCGGCCTGCTCCTGGAACGCCTCGCCCCGCATCTGGTGAAGCCGGTGCCGTTCCTGTATCCCCTGCAGCACCAGGGCTGGGAGCGGCTCTACGCCGGATCGGGCGTCGCGCTGTACGACGCGATGTCGATGGCGCGTGGCCACGGCCGTGGCCTGCCCATGCACCGCCACCTGACCCGGCGTCACGCCCTGCGCGTGGCCCCCTGCCTGAAGAAGGACGCCCTCGTCGGGGCCCTGCAGTACTACGACGCGCAGATGGACGACGCCCGCTATGTGGCCACCCTCGTGCGCACCGCGGCGGCCTATGGCGCGAGCGCCGCCAACCGCGCGCGGGTGACCGGCTTCCTCCGCGAGGGCGAGCGGGTCGTCGGCGCCCGGGTCCAGGACGTCGAGGCGGGCGGGGAGTACGAGATCCGGGCGAAGCAGATCGTGAACGCCACCGGGGTGTGGACCGACGACACCCAGGCGATGGTCGGCGACCGCGGCCAGTTCCATGTCCGGGCGTCCAAAGGCATCCATTTGGTCGTACCGAAGGACCGGATCAATTCGACGACGGGCCTGATCCTGCGCACGGAGAAGAGCGTCCTGTTCGTCATCCCCTGGGGCAGGCACTGGATCGTCGGCACCACCGACACCGACTGGGACCTGGACAAGGCCCACCCGGCGGCCTCCAGCGCGGACATCGACTATCTCCTGGAGCACGTGAACTCGGTCCTCGCGGTCCCGCTCTCCCGTGACGACGTCCAGGGGGTGTACGCGGGCCTGCGCCCGCTGCTCGCCGGGGAGTCGGACGCCACGAGCAAGCTCTCCCGGGAGCACACGGTCGCGCACCCCGCGCCCGGCCTCGTCGTCGTGGCGGGCGGCAAGTACACGACGTACCGCGTGATGGCCAAGGACGCCGTGGACGAGGCGGTGCACGGTCTGGACCAGCGCGTCGCGGAGTGCGTCACGGAGGACATCCCCCTGGTCGGCGCCGAGGGCTACCGCGCGCTGTGGAACGCCCGCGCGGGCATCGCCGCGCGCACCGGACTCCACGTGGTGCGCGTGGAACACCTGTTGAACCGCTACGGCTCGCTGGCCGAAGAGGTCATCGAGCTGATCGAGGGCGATGCCTCGCTCGGCGCCCCGCTGCACGCGGCCGAGGACTATCTGCGCGCCGAGATCGTCTACGCCGCGTCGCACGAGGGCGCCCGGCACCTGGACGACGTGCTCACCCGCCGCACCCGCATCTCCATCGAGACCTTCGACCGGGGCACGCGCAGCGCCCGCGAGTGCGCCGAGCTGATGGCGCCCGTGCTCGGCTGGGACAAGGACCAGGTCGAGCGCGAGGTCCAGCACTACGAGAAGCGGGTGGAGGCCGAGCGCGAGTCCCAGCGCCAGCCGGACGACCTGACGGCGGACGCGGCCCGCCTCGGGGCGCCGGACATCGTGCCGCTTTAGGGCGCGAGCCCGGACTTGTCAAGGAAGGACACGCCAGAGATCGGATGGTTTGACCGGAGCGGGGTGGCCAAGGGGGGTATGGCCAGGGAGGTTTGGGGTGGTGCGCAGGGGTTCGCGTGGCGACGAAGTCCACCATGTGGGACATCCGACCCGCGGCGTTGACCGGTCCACGGGTGAGGGACAATGAAGGCTCTGTCAGGGCTGGTTGTGCGGGTAGTTGAGGGGACGCATGTCGGAGGCGGAGCAGACGGGCGGGGCCCGTCAGGATCAGAGCGCGCGTCTCCTCGCGGGCCGGTATCGGCTCGGTGACGTGCTCGGCCGGGGCGGCATGGGCACGGTCTGGCGGGCGAAGGACGAGACGCTGGGCCGCACGGTCGCCGTGAAGGAGCTGCGCTTCCCGTCGAGCATCGACGAGGAGGAGAAGCGGCGCCTCATCACCCGCACCCTCCGCGAGGCCAAGGCGATCGCCCGGATCCGTAACACCGGCGCGGTGACGGTCTATGACGTGGTCGACGAGGACGACCGCCCGTGGATCGTGATGGAGCTGGTCGAGGGCAAGTCCCTCGCCGAGGCCGTCCGTGAGGACGGGCTGCTCACGCCGCGGCGCGCGGCCGAGGTCGGGCTCGCCGTGCTCGACGTGCTGCGTTCCGCGCACCGCGAGGGCATCCTGCACCGCGACGTGAAGCCGTCCAACGTCCTCATCGCCGAGGACGGCCGGGTGGTCCTCACCGACTTCGGCATCGCCCAGGTCGAGGGCGACCCGTCCATCACCTCGACGGGCATGCTCGTCGGCGCTCCCTCGTACATCTCGCCGGAGCGGGCGCGCGGCCACAAGCCCGGCCCCGCGGCCGACATGTGGTCGCTCGGCGGGCTCATCTACGCGGCGGTGGAGGGCGTGCCGCCGTACGACAAGGGCTCGGCCATCGCGACGCTCACCGCCGTCATGACCGAGGCGGTCGAACCTCCGCAGAACGCGGGCCCGTTGCTGGAGAAGGTCATCTACGGCCTCCTCGCCAAGGACCCCGAGCAGCGGCTCGACGACGGCAGCGCGCGGGCGCTGCTCCTGGAAGTGATCAACGCCCCGGACAGCTCGGTGGACAAGCGCCCCGAGGACCCGGCGGACGCCACGAAGGTCGTGCCCCTGCCGCCGGTGCCCGCGCAGGCGCCCGGAAGCTCCGGCGGCCGCAAGGGCGAGGAGGCCGCGGAGCGGCTGAAGGGCGCGTTCCGCTCGGTGCGCAAGAAGGCCGCCGCGGCGGCCGGTGGCGGTACGGCACTCGGCGGTTCGGCCACGGACCGGGGCACCGGCAGCGGCACACCCGCGACGGGCAACCCGGCCGGAGGCGCGACCGGGGCGTCGGGCGCCGGAGCGGTCACTTCGGGGAACCGTACGACGGGGACGGGTACGGGCTCGGGCTCGGGCAGGGGCGAGCGCGCCTCCGGCGGTGGTGCCGGTGCGCCGGCGCGGGCCGTGACCGGCTCGGCGGCGACCCGTGTCACCGCGACGGGCCACGGCGCGGGCATCGGTTCCGGAGCCGGCACTGGCGCCGGTGTCGGTGCTGGTGCCGGTGCCGGAATGAACTCCTCCGCTATGGGCGGTGGTTCCCCGCAGGGCGCCCGCGTCCCCGCCCAGCCCGGCACTCCGCCCGGGACGCCGCCCAGACCGCCCGCCAGGGCGCCGCTCACGGACGTGGTGCCCCGGCGCACGCTGGTGATCATCGCGGTGGTCGTCCTGCTCGCCGTGCTCGGCACGGTGCTCGCCTTCGCGCTCAACGGCGACGAGAGCGGCAAGGGCGGCAAGGGCGGCGACACCTCGGCCTCCAGCGGCGCGAGCGCGGGCGGCGAGGGCAAGGGCAAGGACACGGACGAGGAGAAGTCCGGCGGATCCGGCCCGGGCAAGGACGACGGCGCCAAGGGCGACCAGGGCAAGGGCGAAGGCCAGGGCTCCGGCAAGGACGACGGCGCGGGCCAGGGCGCACCCATCGGCGGGGACGGCAAGGAGAAGGACAAGGGCAAGGGTGACGCCGCCGAGACGACGCACAAGCACCCGCAGGGCTTCTCGATCGGGCTGCCCAAGGGCTGGAAGTTCAAGTCCACGGACCGCGCGGGCGCGCGCTTCGCGGGACCGGACGGCCAGCGGCTGCTCGTCGGCTGGACCACGACGCCCAAGGACAACCCGGTGGCGGACTGGAAGTACCAGGAGTCGTTCATGCGCCGGGCGGAGTACAAGCGGCTCCGAATAGAGAAGGTGGACTTCCGCGGCTGGCTCACGGCCGACTGGGAGTTCACCTATGTCGACGGCGGCACCAAGTACCGCTCGGTGGACCGCGGCTTCGTGGTCAACGGCGGTCTCGGCTACGGACTGATGTACACGGCGAAGGCCGGGGACTGGGGCGGTGACCAGCGCCGGGAAACCTGGCGGACGTTCACGCGCACGTTCGAGCCCAAGAAGTGACCCGAGCAGTGACCCAAGAAGTGACCCGAGAAGTGAGCCGGAACCGGTGGTTGACGATCCGGTGAGATCTGGCATCCCGTCAATACGGCCCGGCCTGGAGACGTATCGTGAGTGCTTGCGGAGGGTAAGCAAGCGCAACGAGCCGTAAAACGAACGGAATTGACCACCGGGCGGTTGGGGGAGGCATCGTGGACGACTATGCGGGACGGGTGCTCGCCGACCGCTACCGCCTGCCGCTGCCCCCGACCGATGAGTACGAGTTCGCCGAGACCCGCGCCTTCGACACCTACAGCGGCCAGGAAGTCCTGGTCAGGCAGGTTCCCCTGCCCGAGGTCGTCGAGGCGGAAGTGGTCGGCGACGAGGGCTACGGCGACGGCGACCTGAGTGACGTCCTGCCCGGCGGGCTGCCCGAGGGCTTCAGGAGCGCGGGCTCCGGCGCGCGGACCCCTCGGCGCCCCGGCGCGCGGGCCACGCGCAGGCCCAGCGACCCCGCCGTGCGCCGGGCCGTCGAGGCCGCCCAGGCCGCCGCGCGCATCCCCGACCACCCGCGTCTGGACCAGGTCTTCGACGTGTTCGCGGAGGACGGCTCGCTGTGGATAGTGAGCGAGCTGGTGGCGGCCCGGCCGCTCGCGGCGCTGCTCGCCGACCAACCGCTGAACCCGTTCCGCGCGGCGGAGGTCGCCGCCGACGTCGTGACCGCGCTGCGCGTGCTGCACGCGCACGGCTGGGTCCACCGGAACATCACCGCGCGCACGGTGCTCGTCTGCGACGACGGACGCGTGCTGCTCACGGGGCTCGCGGCGGGCGCGGCGGAAGAGGCCCTGTGCGGGTACGACCCGCGGCCCGAGGGCGAGGACTTCTCCGGCTTCACGGAGCCCGTGGGCGCGCTCGCGGACGAGGAGGCCCGGGGCGTGGAGGCGGCCCCGGAGCCCGCGTACGAGCCGGACCCGCCCTACGCGTCGGATCCGCCGTACGCGTCGGACACGCCGTACGCGGCCGACACGTACGAGCCGGACGCCGCGTACGAGAGTGATCCCGCGTACGAGCCGGATGCCCGGCCCGCGCCCGACTACGAGTCCGACCTGCGGGCGGCGCGCGCCGGTGCGATCGCGGCGTACCGCGCGGGTGCGGCACGGGCGGCGGCCCAGGTCGGCGAAGTGAGCGAGGCGGACGCCGGAAGCGCCACCGGCCGCATCGCGGACCCGTACGGCGTGCACGGCGGCCGCGAGACCTACGGCAACGGCAGGGGCGCGCGGGAGGGCTGGGGCAGCGAAGGGCGCAAGCAGTGGCACGGTGCCGTGCCGCGTGGCGGAGCGCCCGCGCAGGGCGAATCCGCGTCCCCGAGCCTGGCCAAGCGATCGGCGCCCCCGCAGCGGCAGGCCCCTCCGGACGACGACGCGTACGACACCTACGACAGGAACGACAGGAGCGGCGATCCGGACGGGCATGCCCTCAGCGGCCGTTGGGACGACCCCGCAGCCGAGCGGCGCCCCCGGCGCGGCCCCACCACCGCGCTCGCCGCCGAGCGGGCCCGGCACGCGCGGATGACCGTCGTCGGCGCGGTCACCGAGCGCTGGGCCCCCGAGCAGGCCGGTCCCGTGCACGAGAACTGGCAGCTCGCCGCGCCCATCGGGCCCGCCACCGACCTGTGGGCGCTCGGCGCGCTGCTCTTCCGCGCCGTCCAGGGGCACGCGCCGTATCCCGAGGAAAGCACCGCCGAGCTGGTGCAGATGGTGTGCGCGGAGCCGCCCGCGTTCGCCGAGGAGTGCGGGCCGCTGCGGCCGGTCGTGGAGTCGCTGCTGCGTCAGGACCCGACCGAGCGCATCGACTTCGAGGAGCTGAGCGGCTGGCTGCGCTCCCTGGTGCGGTCGGCGCCGGAGCCGGACGCGGGCGTGCACGTGGTCCCGGCACCGCCGTACGACGGCGGCAGGCTGCCCGTCGTGCGCCGCCGGGGCGAGGTCGTGCGCAAGCGGCGCCCGCCCGCGCCGGTCGCCACGGGCCACGGCCACGGCCGCCACAAGCGCGGCCGTGAGCACGTCAGGGACACCAGGCCGGTGCGGGCGCCCCGGCCCGAGCGGGAGCCGCGCCCCGCGCAGGGGCCGCGTTCGCTGGGCCGGGTGCTGCTCCTGGTGATCCTCGCGGGGCTCGTGGCCGCGGTCACGTACGCGATGCTGTTCATGCCCAAGGCCGACGAGAACGAGGGGGCGGGGCGCACCGGGAACGCGGGCGAGTCCAGCACCGCCCCGGACGACCGCCCCGCCGGGGACGGCAAGCCGGGCGACGGCAAGGGCCAGGACGGCGGGGCGGGCGAGTCGCCGGACGGCGAGGAGAGCCCCCGTTCGCAGGAGCCGCAGACCACCGCGTCCGACCTGGCGCCAGGCTTCACGCTGCGCAAGGACACGGAGGGCTTCCGCGTCGCCGTGGCCAGCGGCTGGCAGCGCACGCCCATGAACGGCCGGGAGCAAGTGCTCTACACCCACGGCAAGTTCGAGCTCCTCGTCGTTCCGGGCCGGGACAGCACCGGTGAGTACGGCACGGACCCGATGAAGTACCAGAAGGAGGACGAGCGCGAACTCCAGCCGTTCCGCGACTCGTCCTGGGCCACGTCCAGCGGGATGCGCCGGGTCGACGTGGGCGGCCGTGCCATGGCGGAGGGCCAGTTCACCTGGCAGAGCTCCGACGGCACGGAGGTCTTCGTCCGCAATCTGGTGCTGATCGCGGACGGCAAGTACCACGTGGTGCAGGTGCGCGGCCCGGAGGCCGAGCGGGACGAGGTGGACCGGCTGTACGAGCAGGCGTCGAAGTCGTACCAGGCCGCGGGCTGACCGCGCCGCCACCTCGCACCGCGCCGCCCCGCCGCCCCGCCGCCTCGCACCGCGCCGCCCCGCCGCCTCGCACCGCGTCGCCGCACACCGCACCGAGCCGCCGCCGCACACCGCTCCAGCCGCCCGCGGCGGACACAATCGGAAGTGGCTCTTCCGGACGCGGGGGTAATGCGGCGAATCGCGGGGGAACGGCGAAGAAGCGGAGCCGCATGCGTCACAGTGCGGCTTCCGGCCACCCCCTCCCGTTCCCTGCCTCCCCGCGCCTCCTTACCCTTGGCTCTGTCAGAACCTGGGCCCTGTCAAGACCAACTGCGGGGGAACGTGAATCAGATGCAGGGCCTGCTCCTCGCCGGCCGCTACCGGCTCGGTGAGTCCATCGGTAGCGGCGGCATGGGGCGGGTATGGCGCGCGCGGGACGAGGTGCTGCACCGGGCCGTCGCCGTCAAGGAACTGACGGCCGCCCAGTGGGTGCAGGAGGCCGACCGCGCGGTCCTGCTGACCCGCACGCAGACGGAGGCGCGGGCCCAGGCGCAGATCAACCACTCCGCCGTCGTCACCGTCCACGACGTGCTCGAATACGACGACCGGCCGTGGATCGTGATGGAGCTGGTCGAGGGCCGCTCGCTCGCCGACGCCGTCAAGGAACAGGGCCGCGTCGAGGCGCGCGAGGCCGCCCGCATCGGCCTGTGGGTGCTGCGCGCCCTGCGCGCCGCGCACACCGCGGGCGTCCTGCACCGCGACATCAAGCCGGGCAACGTACTGCTCTCGAACGACGGCCGGGTGCTGCTCACCGACTTCGGGATCGCGGCGATCGAGGGCGACAAGACCATCACCCGCACCGGCGAAGTGGTGGGGTCCGTCGACTATCTGGCGCCCGAGCGGGTCAGCGGCGCCAACCCCGGCCCCGCGGCCGACCTGTGGGCGCTCGGCGCGACGCTGTACACGGCGGTGGAGGGCACCTCGCCGTTCCGCCGCACCTCACCGCTCGGCACCATGCAGGCCGTGGTGACGGAGGAGCCCGCCCCCGCCGCGCACGCCGGTGCCCTCGGCCCCGTCATCGCCGCCCTGCTGCGCAAGGACCCGGCCGCGCGGCCGAGCGCGGACGAGGCGGAGCAGATGCTCGCGGAGGCCGCGGACGGCCGGCGCCCCAGTGCGGCGCAGGCGTACGTACCGACGCGGACCAACCAGCTGCCGCCGCCCGCGACTCCGCGGCCCGCGACCGCGCCGCAGCCCGCGACGGCGCCGCAACCGGCCCCCGCGGCGCCCGGGCCGAGGCGCTGGATCCGACGGCTCGCGCTGGTCGCCGCGGCGGCGCTGCTCGGCGGCGGCGCGGTGTTCGGGTACGTGCAGTACGAAGGCGACGGCGGTGGCCGCCCCCGCGCCGAGGCCGGTGAGGAGAAGGACGGCAAGGGCGGCAAGGACGGTGACAAGGTTGTCGGGGGCATCCCCGCCGACTGGGTGCCGGTGCGCGACGCCGAGGGCTTCAGCCTGATGCTGCCCAAGGGCTGGTCGCGGCGCGTGGACGGCAACCAGATCGACTACACGCCGGACAACGGCCGTCACTTCGTCCGCATCGCCGTCGACCGCAGCCCGGACTTCGACACCCCCTACGCCCACCAGGTCGATCTGGAACGGCAGCTCAAGCTGCCCGACTACCAACGCCTGCACCTGAACTCCAACACCTTCCGCGACCGGCCGGGCGCGCTGTGGGAGTTCAGCTGGACGGCGGGCTCGAACGACACCACCAAGGGCCCGCGGCACGCCATCTCGCAGTCGTACATCAGCCGGGACGGTGTCGAGTACGTGATCTACATGTCGGCGCCCGAGGAGGGGTGGGACAAGACGCGGGAGCAGTTCGACGCGGTGCTGCGGGGCTGGCGGACCTGACCGCTCCACCCCGCCGCGCGAGCGCCCCCCGCCCGCCGTACGCGCCGCTCGCGTACGCCGCGCGGGCGGCCTGAACTGGCCGGTCTCCGGCCCCACCTGCGGCGGCCCGGATCGATGGCCACACCTCTGGGGCATGATGGCCGCATGGGGAGCCTGGGTGACAGCACCCGTGTGATCGCCGGTCGTTACCGCCTCGAAGCGCGGCTCGGCAGGGGCGGCATGGGTGTGGTGTGGCGGGCCAGTGACCAGCTCCTCGGCCGCCGGGTCGCCGTCAAGGAGCTCGCGGTCGACGAGACGCTCCCCGACGAGGAGGCCGCCCGGCAGCGCGAGCGCACCCTGCACGAGGCCCGGGCGGTGGCGCGCCTGCGGCATCCGCACATCGTGGTGGTGCACGACGTGGTCGTCCAGGACGGTCGCGCGTACCTCGTCATGGAGTACGTCGACGGAGGGTCACTCGCGGGGCGCATCGCCCGCTCGGGGCCGCTCGGCCCGCATGCGGCGGCCCGGGTCGGCCTCGATCTGCTCGGCGCGCTGCGCACCGCGCACGCCGCCGGGATCCTGCACCGCGATCTGAAGCCCGCGAACGTCCTCATCGAGGAGGCCACCGGGCGCGTCGTCCTCACGGATTTTGGAATCGCACAGGTCAGCGGGGCTACGACGCTCACCGAGAGCGGGTCTTTCGTCGGCTCGCCCGAGTACACCGCGCCGGAGCGGATGTCAGGCGAGCGGACCGGGCCCGCGTCCGACCTGTGGTCGCTCGGGGCACTGCTCGTGGCGGCGGTCAGCGGCGAGTCGCCCTTCCGCCGCGACTCGATCGGCGGGGTGCTGCACGCCGTCGTCTTCGACGAGATCCGCCCGCCGCCCGCCGCGGCGCCGATCGCGCCCGTCGTCCTCGGTCTGCTCGAACGCGACCCGGAGCGGCGGCTCGACGTGACCGCCGCCGAGCGGCTGCTGCGGGCGTACGTCGTGACCGGCACGATGCCGCGGCTCAACGGGGACCGGGCGGGCCCCGGCCTGCTGCCCGCCGCGTTACGGCCGGGCCGTCATCCGCCCACCCCGCGTGACCTGCCCAGATATCCGCGGACCAGGGCCGCGGTGCTGCTTCCGCTGCCGGCGGACCCCTACGAGCCGGAACCGTCCGGCGGGCAGCGGCGGCCGAACCGCCGCCAGGCCCGCACGATGCTCGTCGCCGCCCTCCTCGTGGCCGCCGTCGCGGGCGGCGCGGTCTCGGCCGCCGCGCTCCTGCTCGGCCGCGACGGCGAAGGGGAGGGGGGAAATCCGGCCACGTCGGCCACGCGGGACGTGCCCGGCACCGCGGCCACGAGCGCGCCGCGGCCCACGGCCACCTCCACGGTCACCAAGACGCCGGACTCCGTGCGGCCCTCCACGCCCGACGCCCCGCGCGGCTACCGCCTGGCGAAGGACCCGCGCGGCTTCGCGCTCGCCGTGCCCACGGGCTACCGGCGCACCACGGACGGGCCGCGCACCTACTACAGCTCCCCGGACGGCGCCTTCCGCGTCGGCATCGAGGCCGCGGACCCGGTGCCCGGCGGCCCGTTCGCCGCCCAGCGCCGCGCGCACGCCGACGGCCCCGAACGCAGCCCCGGCTACCGCGACGGACAGGTCACCGAGACCACGCGCAACGGCCGTCCCGCCGCGCTGCGGCAGTTCACCTGGGACGCCCCCGGCGCCGCCGA
This sequence comes from Streptomyces spectabilis, assembly GCF_008704795.1. Taxonomy (NCBI): domain Bacteria; kingdom Bacillati; phylum Actinomycetota; class Actinomycetes; order Kitasatosporales; family Streptomycetaceae; genus Streptomyces; species Streptomyces spectabilis. Next base: position 5,785,916 of record NZ_CP023690.1, read on the forward strand.
CGACGCGCGGCGCACCTACGACCTGTGCTGGCAGGAGGGCGGGCGGATGTACGACGTGTGGGTGTCGGCGCCGCTGCCCGAAGCCGGGCAGGGGCGGCGGTACTTCGACACCGCGGTCGACACGTTCGTACGCCGCTGAAGCGCCCGGCGGGGGCGTGAGTTCCCGGTGCGTGCATCACCCCGGTCACAAGTACGGCCCCCGGCTGGAATCAGACACGTCCGGCAAGGTAGTCATGGGTCCATGAGCAACGACGGGGGAGCCGGCCACGGCCCGCACGACACCACCAGTTACGGGCTGCAGCCGCCGCGCCCCGCCGAGCAGGGCGGGACGCCGCACCCCCATCCGTACGCGGAGCCGACGCAGGTCGTCCCGGGCCAGCAGGCGCCCGCCGCGCGGCCCACCGAGGCCGAACCGGGCGCGGGCCGTCTCGTGGGCGGCCGGTACCGGCTGCTCAGCAAGCTCGGCCACGGCGGCATGGGCACGGTCTGGCGGGCGAAGGACGAGACCGTGGACCGCGAGGTGGCCGTGAAGGAGCCGCGCGTCCCCGACCACCTGCCCGAGCGCGAGCGCGCCAACGCCTTCGAGCGGATGCGCCGCGAGGCGCGCGCCGCCGCCCGCCTCGACCACCCGGCGGTCGTGAACGTCCACGACGTCGTCGTCGAGGACGGCCAGCCGTGGATCGTCATGGAGTTCGTACGGGGCCGCTCGCTCGGCGCGGCGCTGCGCGAGGGCACCCTCGGCGCACGCGAGGCGGCGCGCGTCGGCCTCGAAGTGCTCGGCGCCCTGGAGGCCGCGCACGCGGCGGGCATCCTGCACCGCGACGTGAAGCCGGACAACGTGATGCTCGGCGACCACGACCGCGTCGTCCTCACCGACTTCGGCATCGCCCAGATCGAGGGCGAGACGAATCTGACGGACACCGGCGGCTTCGTCGGCTCGCCCGAGTTCATCGCACCCGAGCGCGTCCTCGGCCAGCGGCCGGGACCGGCGTCCGACCTGTGGTCGCTCGGCGTCGTCCTGTACGCGGCGACGGAGGGCGTGTCGCCCTTCCGCCGCAGCAACACGCCCGCGACGCTGCAGTCCGTCCTGAACGCCACGCCCGCCGCGCCCGCTTCCGCGCGGGGCCCGCTCGCCGACGCCATCAACGGCCTGCTGCACAAGGACCCCGGACACCGCCCGAACGCGGCGCGGGTGCGGGCGCTCCTGGACGAGGCGCTGCGGCCGCCGCAGCCCCCGCAGCTGCCGCCGACGCGGGTGGTCACGGTCGCGGGCGACCAGGGCGGGGCGCGCGGCAAGGGCGTGTTCCTCAGCCGCAAGGCGCTCGCGGTGACCGGTGCCGCGGTGGCCGCGGTGGTGGTGGCGAGCGTGCTCGTCGCGGTGAACCCCTTCGGCGGCGACGCGTCGGACGCGGGGGACTGGGAGAAGCACGAGGAGAAGAAGCTCGGCGCCACGGTGTGGGCGCCCAAGGGCTATGCGACATGGATGCCCGGCGACGACGCCGCACCGAAGGAGCACTGGGTCTCCTACCGGGACTCCAGCGGCCAGATCTCGGTGACGCTGACCCTGGACAAGAAGGCCGAGGACGATCTGAACTACATCGCGGGCACCTCCATGGCCGAGGCGTACGAGGACATGAAGGACCTGGACCAGGGCAGTTCGGTGCTCGGCTCGGCGCTGAGCCCGGACGAGCTGAGGCCGGGCAAGAAGACCACGCAGGGCGACTACCAGGGCAGTCAGTCCGCGGAGAACGTCGTTCCGTACACGAACAAGGAGAGCGAGACGGAGTATCCGCGCGAGGCCACGATCTTCTACTACCGGACGAAGTCCGGGGACATGTACAAGCTGTGGATCGACTACCCGGCCAAGAGCGACTTCACCGAGCGCGGCCGCGAGGTGGCGAAGAAGGCCATCGCGGACTTGGAGATCAGCAAGCCCTGACGCGACGGGTGCTGACGCTCGGTCACGAGGTGATCACCGGGCTGGCCCCCGCGCGCCCGCGCACGGTAGTACATGACACATGAGTACTGAGGGCGGACGTGTGATCGGGGGCCGCTACCGGCTCGTCGAGCGCATCGGCTCCGGGGGCATGGGCACCGTGTGGCGTGCCGTCGACGCGTTGGTGGACCGTGAGGTCGCCGTCAAGGAACCGCGGCTTCCGGGCGATCCGCAGGGCGAGGAGCGGCGGCGCGCGTACGCCCGGCTCCGGCGCGAGGCGCGGGCGGCGGCGCGGGTCGAGCACCCGGCGGCCGTCGCCGTCCATGACGTGGTCGTCGAGGACGACGAACTGCCCTGGATCGTCATGGAGTTGATCCGCGGCGAGTCGCTGCACGAGGTGCTCGGGCGCGGCGCCCTGTCGCCCGCCGAGTCCGCCCGCATCGGCCTCGCCCTCGTCGGCGCGCTCGCGGCCGCGCACGCCAAGGGCATCGTGCACCGCGACGTGAAGCCCGCGAACGTGCTGCTCGGGCCGCACGGCCGCGTCGTGCTCACCGACTTCGGCATCGCCCGCATCCAGGGCGAGGAGTCCTTGACGGCCAGTGGTGAGTTCGTCGGCTCGCTGGAGTTCGTCGCACCCGAGCGGATGTCGGGCCCCGGCGCGGGCCCGGCCTCCGACCTGTGGTCCCTGGGAGCCCTGCTGTACACGGCCGTGGAGGGCCGTTCCCCGTTCCGCCGTACGTCGCTGGAGTCGACCCTCGCGGCCGTCCTCGCGGCACAGCCGCCGAAGCCCCAGCGCGCGGGTGAACTGCGCCCGTTGATCGAGGCGTTGCTGCGCCGCGACCCGCACGAGCGCCCGACGGCGGCGGAGGTGGCGACGGCGCTCGGGGAGGTGGCGGGGGCATCCGTGGGTGCTGCTCGGGGGGAGACCGGACCGCACCGGCAGGATCCAGCCCGTCCGGCGTTTGAGGACGAGGCGCGGAGCGCCGATGAGGGGGGTCCAGGGGGCGAAGCCCCCGGTTCGGGAGGGGCCGCGCCCGAGGCTCCCGCGGCGGCGGGGCGCCGCCGCACCCTCGCCCTGCTGGCGGCAGCCCTCGTGGGCGCCCTGCTCGTCGGCGGCGGAGTCTGGCTCGGCACCTCCCTGACGGACGGCGACGGCGGAGGGGAGTTGTACGAGGACGCGGAGTCGGTCACCGGCGTGGGCGAGGAGGTCGGCGAGGAGGGCGTGTTCCCGCCCGTCGAGGTACCGCCGAAGGGGCCGGGCCCTTCGTCCTCCGGCACCCGCTGGACGGCCCACAAGGAGCGCGAGCTGTCCGCCGAGGTCTCCGTGCCCGCCTCGTACACCGAGGTCGTCCGCGATCCCGCGAACCCCATCGTCGAGTACTCCGAGCCGGGCGGCCGCGTCCTCCTGCGGCTCACCAAACCCGCGAAGGCGCCCGCGAAGAACGCGCTCGCCTGGGCGGACCAGGAGCGCCGGGAGTACGAGGACCCGCCCTACGACGCGGTCACCACGTCCATGTCCCCGACGAGCTTCCACGACCAGGGCGCGGCGCTGCTCGACGCCACGTACAAGGAGGGCGAGCGGAAGGCGGATTCGACGGTCACCCGTGAGATGCGGCTGATGATCGTCACCGATGCCGGGGAGGCCTACGAGCTGATGGTGCGGATGCCCAAGGGCGTCGCCGAGCACGAGAAGCGGGGCACCGCGCTCTTCAAGGCCGCGCGGGACCGTCTGAAGGTGGACACGGGCGCGACCGGCTCCGGCTAACGCCCTGATCAGCGGCTTTGCTGCCAGCGGGCACTGGCGCGGTGCCGGAGGGTCGCCCGGCCCGCGTGCGAGGTCCGTGAAAGCTCGTTACCCATGGGTACCCAAAGCGTCCGCCCAGGCATACGCTCACCGTCATGACGGACTCGCAGGCCCCCGCGGCACCCCTCGGTACGAACCCGATCGCTCAGGCCCCGCGCGGTGCCCGCACCGCCGCCGACGTGGTCACGCCGGAGCTGGTCGCCCAGCTCACCCGTGACGTGCTCGGCTCGGGCCGCACGGCCAACCACACGCCGTTCACCGGCGAGAAGCTGGCCGACCTGCCGGAGTCCACGCCCGAGGACGTCGCCACCGCCTTCGAGCGGGCCCGTACCGCGCAGATCGCCTGGGCGCGCACGCCCGTGCGCCAGCGCGCCGCCGTGCTTCTGCGCTTCCACGACCTGCTGCTCCAGCGCCAGGGTGAGGCGCTCGACCTGATCCAGCTGGAGACCGGCAAGGCGCGCCTTCACGCGCACGAGGAGATACAGGCCGTCGTCGTCGCGGCCCGCCACTACGGCCGCCGCGCTCCCGCCTATCTGAACCCCAAGCGCCACACCGGTGTCGTACCGGCCCTGACGAAGGTCACCGAACTGCGCCAGCCGCGCGGCGTCGTCGGCCAGATCGCGCCGTGGAACTACCCCCTGGAGCTGTCCATCGGCGACGCCCTGCCCGCGCTCGTCGCGGGCAACGCGCTGGTGATGAAGCCGGACACGGAGACCGCCCTGACCGCGCTCTGGGCGCGCGACCTCATCGTCGAGGCGGGGCTGCCGTCCGAGGTGTTCCAGGTCGTGCTCGGCGAAGGGCCCGTCGTGGGCCCCGAGCTGGTCAAGCACGCCGACTACGTCTCCTTCACCGGCTCGACGCGCACCGGGCGCGAGGTCGCCACGGGCGCCGCCGCCCGGCTCGTCGGCGTCTCCCTCGAACTCGGCGGCAAGAACGCCATGCTGGTCCTGCACGACGCCGACGTGGAGAAGGCCGCCGCCGGCGCGGTGCGCGCCTGTTTCTCGTCCGCCGGTCAACTGTGCATCGCCATCGAGCGGTTGTACGTCCACGAGTCGATCGCGGACGTCTTCGTCGAGCGGTTCGCCGCGCGCACCAGGGCGATGCGGCTCGGACGCTCGCTCGCGTACGGCGCCGAGATGGGCTCGCTGGTCGGCGAGCGGCAGCTGGAGACCACCCGGCGCCACGTCGACGAGGCCGTCGCCAAGGGCGCGACGCTCGTCGCGGGCGGCGTGGCCCGGACCGACATCGGCCCGTACTTCTACGAGCCCACCATCCTCGACGGCGTCGAACCGCCCATGGCCGTGTGCACGGAGGAGACCTTCGGCCCGGTCGTCTCGATCTACCGCTTCACCGACGAGAACGAGGCGGTGGAGCTCGCCAACGCGACGCCCTACGGCCTGAACTCCTCGGTCTGGACGAAGGACGGCAGGCGCGGCCGCGCCGTCGCCGCCCGCCTGCGCACCGGCACCGTCAACGTCAACGAGGGCTTCGCGCCCGCCTACGGCAGCGTGCAGTCGCCGATGGGCGGCATGAAGGAATCCGGCCTCGGCCGCCGCCACGGCTCCGAGGGCATCCTCAAGTACACCGAGGCCCAGACCGTGGCCCACCAGCGCCTCATCCCCCTTGCGCCGTCGTTCGGCATGGACGACGAGAAGTACGCGGCCTTCATGACGCGGAGCCTGCGGATCATGAAGGCGCTGCGCCTGCGCTAGGTGCGCCCCGAAGGGGCGCGGGGAACTGCGCGCTCAGCCCCCGCGCGCCCGCAGATTCGACTCGCACGGATTCGACTCGCACGGAGGAGACCCCATGTCGCAGGACACCTCTGTCCAGCACGAGGGCAACAAGGGCGGAGAGGGCGACGACGGCAGCGACTACGACGTCATCGTCGTAGGGTCCGGCTTCGGCGGATCCGTGGCCGCGCTGCGGCTCACCGAGAAGGGCTACCGCGTCGGCGTCCTGGAGGCGGGCCGCCGCTTCACGCGCGCCACGCTGCCCAAGAACTCCTGGGACCTGAAGAACTACCTCTGGGCCCCGGCCCTCGGTCTGTACGGCATCCAGCGCATCCATCTGCTCGGCAACGTGATGGTCCTGGCGGGCGCGGGCGTGGGCGGCGGATCGCTGAACTACGCGAACACGCTCTACGTACCGCCTGCGGCGTTCTTCGACGATCCGCAGTGGAAGGACATCACGGACTGGCGGGACGAACTGCGTCCGTACTACGAGCAGGCCAAGCGCATGCTCGGGGTGCGGCTCAATCCAACGACGACTCCCTCCGACGTCCATCTCAAGGCGGCCGCCGAGGCCATGGGCGTGGGCGACAGCTTCCACATGGCACCGGTCGGTGTCTTCTTCGGTGACGGACGGGACGCCACCGGTGAGTCAACGGCCGGGCCCGGCAAGGAAGTTCCCGACCCGTACTTCGGCGGCGCCGGACCCGCGCGCCGGGCCTGCACCGAGTGCGGCGAGTGCATGACGGGCTGCCGCCACGGCGCGAAGAACACGCTCACCGAGAACTACCTGTACCTCGCCGAGAAGGCCGGCGCGGTCATCCACCCGATGACGACCGTGGTCACCCTCACCGAGGACTCGCGCGGCGGCTATGCGGTGGCCACGCTGCCCACCGACAACAAGCGCAAGGGCAAGGGGCGCACCTTCCGGGCCCGCCGCGTCGTCCTGGCCGCGGGCACGTACGGCACGCAGACGCTGCTGCACCGCATGAAGGACGGCCATCTGCTGCCGCGCGTCTCCCGGCGCCTGGGCGAGCTGACCCGCACCAACTCGGAGGCCCTGGTGGGCGCGCAGACCTCCGACCGGCGCTACCGCAAGCGCCACGGGGGCGCCCCGGGCGGCCGGGCCGACTTCAGCCGGGGCGTGGCCATCACCTCGTCCATCCACCCGAACGGCACCACCCACATCGAACCCGTCCGCTACGGCAAGAAGTCCAACGCGATGGGCAGCCTGACCCTGCTCCAGGTGCCGTACACCGCCAAGGGCGGCAAGGCGCGCGTCGCGGGCTGGCTCGCCAACTCGGCCCGCCACCCGGTGCTCACCCTGCGCTCCCTGTCGAACCGCCGCTGGTCGGAGCGCACCATCATCGGCCTGGTCATGCAGACCCTCGACAACTCGCTGACCACGTACCGCAAGGAGAAGGGCCTGGGCAAGGGCCTGCTGACGGCCCGGCAGGGCCACGGCGCCCCCAATCCGGAGCAGATCCCGGAGGCCACCCGCGCCGCGACCCTCATCGCGGAGGAGATCAACGGCTTCCCCGGCTCGAACGTCGGCGAGCTGATGGGCACCCCGCTCACCGCGCACTTCCTGGGCGGCTGCCCGATCGGCGACTCTCCGGAGACGGGCGTCATCGACCCGTACCACCGGCTGTACGGCCATCCGGGGATCTCCGTGGTCGACGGCTCGGCGGTGTCGGCGAACCTCGGCGTGAACCCGTCGCTGACGATCACCGCGCAGGCCGAGCGCGCCATGTCGTTCTGGCCGAACAAGGGCGGCGCCGATCCGCGTCCCGCGCAGGGCACGGCGTACGCGCGCCTCGCGCCGGTCGAACCGAAGTCCCCGGCGGTACCGGCGGACGCGTTCGGGGCGCTGCGGCTGCCGTTCCTCGGGATGCCGGTGGTGCCGCCCAAGGGGTGACCGGGCGGAGTTCCGGGGCTCATGGCCCGCCAGGGGCCGCCGGAATGGCGAAAGGACCTGCACCCCCCTCCGAGTGCAGGTCCTTCGCGTCTTGCGGTGGTCTCGTGATCACATGCGCGCGCGGAGCGCGTTACGCGGCGTCCGAGTTACCACGGCGGCGCACCACGAACACGGCGCCCGCGCCCGCGACGACGGCGATGCCGCCCACGATGCCGATGGTCGGGAGCGCGGAGCTCGACCCGGTCTCGGCGAGGCTGCCGGTGGGCGTCGGGGCCGTCGTCACGGTGGTGTGCTTGATGGGCTTGACGCCGCCCTGCGGCTTGGGCGCGGGGCGCGGCGCGGGCTTGTCCGGCAGCTCGATGGCCTCGCCCGGGTAGTCGATGCCGCTGCCCGGCCTCAGGACCGTGAACTCGAAGAAGTCGAACGAGCTGTGCGTGCACCCGAGCTCGGCGTCCGTGTAGCCGCCGAGACCGAGCGCGTAGCCCGGCCCTGCCGGGGCCTTGGCGCTGATGTCGAGGCGCAGCTTGAGCTCGATCCGCTCCTGGGCGCCGAGCGTCGTCTTCCCGAAGTAACTGCCGTCCGAGACCTCGTCGACGATCGACTTCCAGCCGCCGGCCCCCGGGTCGAGGTACTGGATGCGCGCGTACGTGCTCAGCCAGTTCCGCTCGTGCTCGCTGTTGGAGAAGTTGTCCACGGCCGCGAGCCAGTTGACCTCGCCGAGCTCGTCGTCGCTGGGGTTGGCCGCGATCAGCGTGAACTCGTGCCAGCCGCTGCCCGCGGCGATCTTGCCGGGCAGGCCCTTGAGGCTCAGCTCCAGACGGCTGTCGAGGTCGTCGCCGGTCTCGTCGTCGACCTCGCAGGGCTCGGGCGAGGGCTTCTCCTCGTGGTCCTTGTCCTTGGCCGGGGGCTTGGGGCCCTCTTCGCCACCGGGCTTGCCGCCGGGCTCTTCCCCGGGCTTCTCGCCCGGCTTCTCACCGGCACCCGGCTTCTCACCGCCGCCCGGCTTCTCACCGGGCTTCTCCGCGTCACCGGGCTTGCCGCCGGGCTCGCCCGGCTCGGCACCGGGGTCACCAGGGCCACCGGGCCCACCCGGTTCGCCGGGCTCGTCGCCTGGCTTCTCCGCCGGGTCCCCCGTGCCCGGCGGAGGAGTGTCGGCCGGGTCCGGGGTCTCGCTCACGCTCGTGCCGGGCGTCGTGACATCGCCCTCGGTCGCGAGCGCGGCCGGGGCCGAGAGCAGCGCGAGCGGGGCGAGCGCGGCGGTCGCGGCCGCGGTGGCCAGGGCACGGCGAAGCTTCATGAAGACCTCGGTGAGTCCGGCGTACCGCGCGTCCCCGCGTGGCACGAAGCTGGGGCCTCCGCGCCGGGGCACGGAAGTGGCCGTAGTTACGCATGCATGACTTGTGTTTCCTGTGAATGGTTGCAGTCGAACTCACGGAAACTTTATGTGGTTTGGGTCACACCTCTGGAGGATGTGGAGGGTCCGGGCTTGTGCGGCCCTCGTGGGGTGTCGTAGAACTTCCCCCGTTTGCAAGCGAGATGGAACCGCCGCCGGGCAACGGGCGGGGGAGGGGGCACAGTGTCCGTGCAGTCGCCGCGTGAGCCCGATGACGAGGCGTCCATACCCGACGAGGTGTGGCGGAGGTTCGCTCAGGACAGCGAGCGGGAGATCCGCGCCTCGGCGCCCAAGGAGCCGTCGGCGCGGGCGCGCATGGTGGCCGAAAGGCTGCGCAAGCTGGACGAGGAAGCGGCTCGGCAGCAGGCCGAGGGCACGGTGGGGCGCAAGCGCCGCAAGCGCAAGGAGGCGGCCGCCGAGCCCTGGCGCCCGGACGACTGGCGGGCCGCGCCCACCGGGCCGCGCCGCGGCGGCGCCGGTTCGGGGCGGTGGCGCCAGGTCCGCAGCGTGGTGATCGTCGTGGGCTTCATGGTCCTCGCGATCCTGCTTCTGAGTCCGTACCGGTTCTGGGCCTGGCAGAGGTGACCGTTTGCAGTTCGGCGCCGATTCGGCGCCGATCCGTGGAACCGCCCGCGGAGATCTTCGGTCGTAGAAGGGGTGCGGGTGACTCCGCATTCCGCGTCCGCGGAAACGGGCAAGGCGAAGGTGGGGGAACGTGAAGTCAGCTGTGTCGCGTCTGGTGGTGGCCGTCTCGGTCGCGGCCACGCTGGGCCTGACCGCCGCGTGCGGCGGCGGTGACGGCGACGGCCGTGACGGTGGCAAGTCGTCGACGGAGCAGGCGAAGCCGAAGGGGCGGGACGGTGGCGCCCCGAACGGCGACGGCGACGGCGCACGGGACACCGACGGCTCACGCGGCTCAGGTGGCGGTGGTGGCGCGCGTGACGGCGGAGGCGCCCCCGCCGAGCTGACGGCGGCGTCCCTGGCCAAGGGTGACGTCCGCGGCCACGACGTGAAGACGCGCAGGCCGAACAAGCTGGAGGTCGCGTGGGCGGACGCGCCGGCCTCCCCTGCTGCCTGCGCCCCCTTGGCGGACCTCCTGACGTCCGCCACGCCGCCCGGAGCAAAGGGCCACGTCGGCCGCACGGTCATCGCCAAGGACGCCCGTGTCGTGGCGATGACGGACGTCGAGCTGTACGCGTACGGCAGCGAGCGCGCGGCCGCGCGCGCCCTCGGGGAGCTGCGTACGGCGGCCAAGAACGAGAAGTGCGCCGCCTTCCGCACCGGCGATCTGCGCTACTCGGGCGTCAAGGCGCTGGCCGCGCCGGACAAGGGCGACGAGGCCGTCAGCTACCGCGTCGGCGGCCGCCAGGACGTGTTCGTGAAGCGCTGGACGGTCACCGTCGTGCGCAAGGGCTCCACGCTCGTCTCCTTCGCCGCGTCGAGCCACTACGACCCCGAGAGCGTGGTCAGGGACGACGAGAGCCGCGAGGACGGCGGGGCGGACCTGCCGACGGCGGACAGGGCGGACGAGCAGCCGAAGGTTCCCGCGGCGGTGCTGGACGCGCAGCTGGCCAAGGTGAAGTAGGCGCCGGGCCCGCCTCGGCCATGGCCGGGTGCGTCTCCCACCGCACGAGCGAAGGGCCCCGCGGGACGGAACCGCGGGGCCCTTGGCTGTCAGCACCGACGTCAGGGCAGCGTCGGTGCTTCGGGGCGGCGCCGGGGGGAGTGCGCCGCTGGCTCGTGTGCCGGTGGCCGACCCGGCGCGCAAGGGGCGCACATCTGGTCTAGACCAATGGCAATGAAATTCTGCACGGACGGGCTTCTCGCTCGCCCTCTTACGCATCGTGGAGGATGGCCGGTTCTCCGCGCAACCGTTTCGACTACATCCACTTGTGCCCGAGGGGAACACCCGAGCGGAAGGGTCTGAGGCCGGTCGGCCCCGGGCGTCCCCGGAGCCGACCGTTCCCTGGGTGACCGGGCTGCTGTCCCCTGCCGTCCGGTCACATCTCTGGGGCGAGGTCCCACGGCGTACGAATGATCCGTACGCCTCATCGCCCCAGCGGAGGAGCCACGCGTGGTTCTTTCGGGCCCGCGCCTGGCTGGCACGGACACCGGGACCAACGAAGACCGTCGGGAACCGGTCACGCGCCGTACGGGTGAGAAGCCGTCCGAACTCAGGTCCGTGGCGCAGCGGTTCCGCGTGCGCACGTGCCCTCGCCGGGCGGCGCCTGCGGCTGTCGGCGGCCGCCGCCGGGCGGCTTCAGACGCGGCCGCGGCACAGTTCGAGCAGCGTCATCGCGAGCGCGGTGCCGGGCTTGCCGAGCGCGTCCCGGTAGTGGGCGAGGACCTCCATCTCGCGCGAGAGGTTCACGCGCCGCCCGCCCGAACCGATGCGGGCCTCCTGGATCACCGCAGAGACCGCCATCCGTTCCTGGACCAGACCAATGATCCGGTCATCGAGCGCGTCGATCCGCTCACGGGCACCGCCGATCAGTTCGGCGGCTTCGGGCGTACGGGCGCCGGTCCGCTCGGGCGCGGTGGTCGTGCGGGCCGGGGCGGTGGGCTGCTGCGTGGTGGCGGTCATGGTGGGGCTCCTCGCTGGATTCGGTGGCGGCGGTGCCCCGGGGTGGTGGCAAGGACCCGGAAACGACAGGACGCCCCGGGCCTTGTCGGCCCGGGGCGCCTGGGAAGTCGCTTGTCAGGTGATCAAGCAGCTCGACCATGGCAGCCGGCGGGCCGGATGCCATAGGTAAAGAGGAAGCTGAGGTGCTTGGTCACGGGGTCAGTATGCCCCCAGGCGCGCCGGGCGGGTCAAACCGGGGGTGTGAGCCGGCTCGCATGGTGAGACGCGGGTGCGGCCCGCCCGCCGCCCTTCCCTGTCTCCCACCCCCTCCCTGTGGGCGGCCTGCCTGTCCACAGGGAGGCCGCCGCCGCAGCCGTGACCCGCCCCGACCCCCACCGCGGCGGGCCTCGGCGCGGGGTCCCGCGGGCCCCGGAGCAGGGCAGGAGCGGCCGCCGATGAGCCCCCGCCACCGGGGTCGCGGGCCCGGGGTCCGTCGGATACGACGAAGGCGCCACGCCCGGGCCCGTTAGAATCGACAAAACAACCCCAGCTCCAACCGCGCGCGCACCCCTCGTGCACCCTTCCGCTCACGAACCTCCTGCGCACGCTCAACGCCGGAAGGCCGCCGCCGTGTCCTCAGCGACTCCCGCTGCCGCCGCTCCCGACACCGTTCTGGTCGTCGACTTCGGAGCGCAGTACGCCCAGCTCATCGCCCGCCGCGTCCGCGAGGCCCGGGTCTACAGCGAGATCGTGCCGAGCACCATGCCGGTCTCCGAGATGCTCGCCAAGAACCCCGCGGCGATCATCCTCTCCGGCGGCCCGTCCTCGGTGTACGCGGAGGAGGCCCCCTCGGTCGACCGCGCCCTGTTCGAGGCGGGCGTCCCTGTCTTCGGCATGTGCTACGGCTTCCAGCTGATGGCCACCACCCTCGGCGGCACCGTCGACAACACCGGCGCCCGTGAGTACGGCCGCACCCCGCTCAGCGTCTCCAGGCCCGGCTCGACCCTCTTCGAGGGCACCCCGGCCGACCAGTCCGTGTGGATGTCGCACGGCGACGCGTGCAGCGCGGCCCCCGAGGGCTTCGCCGTCACCGCCTCCACGGACGTCGTCCCGGTCGCCGCCTTCGAGAACGACGAGAAGAAGCTCTACGGCGTCCAGTACCACCCCGAGGTCATGCACTCCACGCACGGCCAGCAGGTCCTGGAGCACTTCCTCTACCGCGGCGCCGGCCTGAAGCCGAACTGGACCACCGGCAACGTCATCGACGAGCAGGTCGCCGCCATCCGCGCCCAGGTCGGCACCAAGCGCGCCATCTGCGGCCTGTCCGGCGGCGTCGACTCCGCCGTGGCCGCCGCCCTGGTGCAGAAGGCCATCGGCTCCCAGCTGACCTGCGTGTACGTCGACCACGGCCTGATGCGCCAGGGCGAGACCGAGCAGGTCGAGAAGGACTTCGTGGCCGCCACCGGCGTGCAGCTGAAGGTCGTCGACGCCCAGGAGCGCTTCCTGACCGCGCTGGCCGGCGTCTCCGACCCGGAGACCAAGCGCAAGATCATCGGTCGGGAGTTCATCCGCGTCTTCGAGCAGGCGCAGGCCGAGATCGTCGCCGAGTCGGCGGGCGCTGGCGAGGACGTCGCGTTCCTCGTCCAGGGCACCCTCTACCCGGACGTCGTCGAGTCCGGCGGCGGCTCGGGCACCGCCAACATCAAGTCCCACCACAACGTGGGCGGCCTCCCCGAGGACCTCGAATTCCAGCTCGTCGAACCGCTGCGCAAGCTGTTCAAGGACGAGGTGCGCATGGTCGGCCAGGAGCTCGGCCTGCCCGACGAGATCGTCCAGCGCCAGCCCTTCCCGGGCCCCGGCCTCGGCATCCGCATCGTCGGCGAGGTCACGCGCGAGCGCCTCGACCTGCTGCGCGAGGCCGACGCCATCGCCCGCGAGGAGCTGACCGCCGCCGGGCTCGACCGCGAGATCTGGCAGTGCCCCGTGGTGCTCCTCGCCGACGTCCGCTCCGTGGGCGTCCAGGGCGACGGCCGCACCTACGGCCACCCGATCGTGCTGCGCCCCGTCTCCTCCGAGGACGCCATGACGGCCGACTGGTCCCGTCTGCCGTACGACGTGCTCGCGAAGATCTCGACCCGCATCACCAACGAGGTCGCCGACGTCAACCGCGTCGTCCTCGACGTGACCAGCAAGCCGCCGGGCACCATCGAGTGGGAGTGACCCGACCGCAGGGGCCGAGCCCCACGGTCGGTCCGGGCCGCACGGCCCGCCCGCGCCCCCAGGCCTGAACGCCGGTGCCGCCGCCCCCGCCGGGGACGGCGGCACCGGCGTTCTCACGTCCGCCGTGTCGTGCGCGTCGGCTGCCCCGGCTTCCACAGCCGCACGACCAGATACGTCTCGTCCTCGATGAACGTCCGCACGATTTCCGTCAGTTCCATCCGGAACAGGTGGAACGCCGACGGGTCCGGCGGCCGCACCTCGTCCGTGTACAGCCGCAGCGTCTCCGGGTCCCGCACCTCCACCGCCCGGCCGGAGATCCGCACGTCCCCGCCGCTCATCTCCGTGCCGGGTCCCGGGTTCGCCTGGAGCGTGCACCGCGGATCGCGCCGCAGGTCCAGCGCCTTGAGCGAGCCCGGCATCATCCCGAGCCACAACTCGCCGTTCAGAAAACGGACTTCCAGGCCCGATGTGCGCGGCGACCCGTCCTTGCGCAGCGTCGCCAGGACGTGGTGCGTGAACAGCCCGAACCTCTCCTCGGCCGTCCGCGCCAGCTCGGGTTCCGCGGTCGCGAACGCCTCCCAGTTGCATGTCATACCGACAGCCTGACGCCCATACCGGACACCTCCTGTCCCTCTTTCCGGGGTGCCGCGCCCCCGCCCGCCGCGTCCGCCACGTACGGCTCCAGACTCTCTTCACAGAAGGCCCCTGTCGCCCTTCGCTGACCGGCGGTAACTTCCGCTGCGTACGGCCAGTGCAACCAGTGCAACCAGCGCAACCAGTACGACCAGGACGGCCAGGGACGGAGGACAGATGCGGGCGCCCACACCCATACCCGTCGAGCGGCTCCAGTTCGCGATGCCCCCGGCACACGACACGCCGGAGGACGAACGGCGCCACCGCAAGGAGCGGCTCGCCGGTGCCCTGCGCGTCTTCGGCCGCCTCGGCTACGAGGACGGCGTCTCCGGCCACATCACCGCGCGCGACCCCGAACACCCCGACTGCTTCTGGGTGAACCCCTTCGGCATGCCCTTCAAGCACATCACCGTCAGCGACCTCGTCCTCGCCAACGGGGCGGGGCAGGTCGTTGAGGGGCGCCACCACGTCAACCAGGCCGCGTTCGCCGTCCATGCCGAGGTCCACCGGGCCCGGCCCGACGCCGTCGCCGTCGCACACTGCCACTCCGTGCACGGCCGCGCCCTCGCCGCCCTCGGTGAACTCCTCGAACCGATCACCCAGGAGTCCTGTGCCTTTTACGAGAGCCACGCGCTGTACGACGCCTACACCGGTGTCGCCGTGGACGCCGAGGAATGCCGCCGCATCGCCGCCGCCCTTGACGACCACAAGGCGCTCATCCTGCGCAACCACGGGCTGCTCGCCGTGGGCGGCTCCGTCGACGCCGCCGCCTGGTGGTTCATCTCCATGGAGCGCGCCAGCCAGGTCCAGCTCGCGGCCCGCGCGGCGGGGCGCCCGGTCCTCATCGACCACGAGGAGGCCGTGCGGACCCGGGACCAGCTCGGCGGCGACCTCGTGGCCTGGATCAACTACCAGCCCCTGTGGCAGGACATCAGCCGCGCCGAACCCGATCTGCTCGCCTGAACCCGCCGCGCCCGTCCCCCGTCGGTGCCCGACCGGGGCCCGCGTCAACACGCGTGCCGCCAGTCCACCCCCGCTGACCTGACCCGCGGAACGCGCACAGGCGTCCGTACGGCACAATTCCCAGTCATTGCAGGGTAGTTCGCGGGCACGTGGGCGGCGGCAGAGCCGGTCACGGGTTCGATCACGGCCTCGGCCGAGGGCGGGGAAGGCGGGGTACGCGGTGGCGGTGCAGGAAGCCAGGCAGAGCACGCACGGGGGTGGCTGCACGTGCGGGGACTGCCCGCACGGTGCACGCGAGGGGCATCGGCGCGCCGTGGCCGCGTTCCTCGCCAAGCGCGACGAGTTGGCGGCGGGGCAGGGCGTGCCCGCGGCCGTCGTCCACTCGGCGGGCGCGTCCCGCCAGTGGGTCTCGGACGAGCTGACCCAGTCCGCCAAGGCCGTCGCCGAACGCGGGCGCGCCGAGGGGGCGGCCTGGCTCGCCCGGCTGTGGCGGTACACCCTCGGCGCCGTCTGGGCGGGCGTCGTCGCACTGCTGCTCGTGCAGGCCCTCACGGCGGTCGGCAGCGGCTGGACGGACACGCGCACGGCCGGGCTGCTCGCGGCGCTCGCGATGGCCTTCCTGCTGTCGGGCGCCGCGTATCTGCACCGCGCGCGCGGGGGCGTGCTCGCGCCCGTCATCGGCGAGGACAACCGCCTGTCCACCTCGCGTGCCGTCGCCGCCTCCTGGGTGCTGCTCGTCGTCTTCGCCGTGCTCGTCCTCGCGGGTGAACTCGCCGCGGCCTCCGGTGACGGCCGGCGCGACGCCCTCATCGACGGCCTCCAACTCGACCGCGTCGCGGGCCTTGTGACCGTCCTCGCCGTCGTCTGCGCCGTCGCCGTGCTCGTCCGCCGTGTCGTGGGCCTCAGGGTCCTCGGGCAGAAGCTCCAGAAGGTGCGCGCCGACCGGCCGAGGGCCGCCGACCTCCTCACCGACGACTCGGGCCGCGGCCACTTCGCGGACGTCCAGTACTTCCTCGTCAGCACTGCCGCCGTCGTCTTCGTCGCCGTCCGGCTCGCCCGCCGCCCCGAGCAGCTGCCCGACCTGCCGTGGGGCCTCGCCCTCCTCGTGCTCGTATCGGCCGCCACATACGTGGCGGGCAAGTACTCGGAGGGCGGCCGGCCCGTGATCCTGTCCGTCGTCCGGGCCCGGGAGGCAGGCGATCTGGACGCGCCGATCCGCACCGGCGACGACATCGAGATCCGCGGCGCGGGCTTCGTACCGCCCGGCGCGCAGAGCGCGGACCGGCTCGCCCGGATGGCCGTCCGCATCGGCGCCGTCCACGTCCACGTGCCGCTCGTGCCGGTCGCCGGGGGCTTCACCAACCCGTCCGACACCGTCCTGACCGTGCCCGTCCCCGTCGACGTCGAGCCCGGCCGCGTCGACGTCCAAGTGATCACGGCGGCGGGTGTCGAGACCAACCGCTGCACCATCGACGTGACCGACTGACCGCCCCGCCGCACAAGCCTCCGCACGGACCGCGCGACCCACCGCCCGACACCCCGCACCGCGTCGAATGGACGCATGCGCTCCCCCCTTCCACAGGCCCGGAACCGCCGACCCCCAGTGGTTTCCGGGCACACCTCACGGAATCCGCCGCACGCCACTGAGCGGCGACTCCCTTTCCTACGTATCGTCAGTTGACGGCTCAACGGGAGAGGCGGCGGACAGCCATGGTTCACGGCATGCGCACGGACACCCACAGCGGCTATGCGCGGCGGAACGACTGGCGGGACACCGCCACCCGCTACGCCCTGCTCCCGTTGAGGATCTTCCTCGGTGTCACGTTCATCTATGCGGGCCTGGACAAGCTGACCGACAGCGCCTTCATGAAGGAGAGCGGCCCCGGCTCGATCGGCGACCAGATGCGCAACATCCGCGACATCTCCGCCATCCCCGAGCTCGTCGACCTGGCCCTGAAGAGCCCCGTCGGCTTCGGCTACGCCATCGCCCTGGGCGAACTGGCCGTCGGCATCGGCACCCTGATCGGCCTGCTCGCCCGGATCGCCGCGCTCGGCGGGGCGCTGATCTCGCTCAGCCTCTGGCTGACCATGAGCTGGTCCGCCGAGCCGTACTACTACGGCAACGACCTCGCCTATCTGATGGCCTGGCTGCCTCTGGTGCTCGCCGGTGCCTCCGTCCTCTCCGTCGACGCCTGGCTCGCCCAACGCCGCGAAGCCTCCGGGCTGCGGCTGCGCTGAGCGCTTCGCCGGACCACCGGGCCTCCGGGCCACCGGACCGCTCAGCCGCGGCCCGACTCGCCCGCCTCGGACGCGCGCGTCCCGCCCGGGTCCACGGTGCGTGGCCCGTCCGCCCGGCCGCCGACGCGGGGCCCGCGCCTCTTGCGTATGCCGTGGGCCACGGTCGCCGCGGCGCCCGCGAGGCACAGACCTCCCGTCACGATCGGGATGATCACGAACCAGGGCGTGTCCCACAGACCGCCCGCGTCGCCCGCGTAGACGAGTCCGGCGACCGCCACGAAGAAACCCGCGACCAGCCGGCCCGGCTGGAACTCATGACGCAGCACGTGCCACCTCCGCCTGTCCGACGCCGACCTCGAGCCGCAGGTCAAGCGTGCCCTCACTCCTGACGCCCGCGGGCGGGTCCAACGTCACCCTCTTGTGCTTGTCGGGGGCGATGTCCACGTCCTGGCTGTTGTCGCTCGGCAGCTGGATGTCCCCGACACCCACCTCGACCCTCAGGTCCACCTTGGCGTCCCTGGGCACGATCACCTTCAGCTTCCCGGCGCCGACCTCCGCCCAGGTGCGCACCGTCTGGTCCTTGCGGAGGTCGACCCGGCTCAGGTCCAGGGTGGCGACGCCCGTCCCCAGTTCGTACTGCGGGCGGATGTCGTCGGCTGTGGCGGGGGTCCAGTCCTTGCGCATCCAGTCCGTCGAGATGTTCTTCGGCAGGGCCGCGGAGGTGGCGACCAGGGCGGCGGTGATCACCGCGAGCAGGAGGGAGCCCGCGCCCGTGCGCCCCAGGAACGAGCTGACCGCGATGCCCAGGCCGAAGACGGCGAGCGCGCAGGCGAAGCCCGTCTGCAAGCTGGTGCCGAGCGGCTGGTCCTCCCAAGTCAGGCCCGTGCCGAGGCCGGCCGTGAGCAGGGCGGCCAGGAACACCCAGCCACCGATCCAGCGCGGCCCGCGGCGCCCGCGCGGCTCCTTGTCCAAGGGGGGCGCCCCCCATGCCGAGGTGTGCCCCGGGGCCGGCTGATACTCCATCGCGATGGGCTCGGGGCCCCAGAAGTACTTCGGCGTCCCCTCCTCGCCGAGGGGCGTGCGCCACCAGGACGGGGCCCCGGTGACGGGCGGCGCCTTCGTCTCCGGCGGGGCGTCCGCGACGGCCTGCGCGGCTGCCGGGTCGGGGTCGGGGGTGCCGCGCTGCCGCGACCAGTACCCCGCGCCCGCGAGGAGGAGGCCGAGGACGGCCGCGAAGGTCAGCGCTCCGCCATTGCCGATCAGGGTCAGGAACACACCGCAGCCGACGAGGGCGAAGAGGACCGCGGTGAGGGCGTGGCCGTCGACGCGGGCGGTCAGCAGGCGCCGCGCCTCGTTCTCCTCCTCCCCCTCATAAGGAATGAGCAGCCACGCGAAGCCGTAGAAGACCAGGCCGATGCCGCTCGTGACCGCGAGCACGGCCAGGCCGATGCGGAAGATCACCGGGTCCATGTCGCAGTGCCGGCCGAGGCCCGCGCACACGCCGCCCAGCCTGCGGTGCCGGGGGTCGCGGCGGAACTTCCGCTCGCGCATGACCTCCGGACCGCCCGGCTCCTCGGCCGCCGCGGACGGATGATCGCGCGACGGGGCCCGTGGGCCCGGCGCGGGCTGCTGATCTGTCATGACTCCATGGTGACGGCCCCGCCCCGCCCGCGGCAGTCGGGACAACCCTGGCCGAACCCTGATATCGCCCCTGACCGCCCCCGAGCCCGGCCCGGAGATCAGGGGAGTCTCGGGGACGGACCCTGATGCCCCCGGCCCCGCCCGCGTGTGACCATCGGTGACATGCCCGATGCCGCAGCTGTACCCATCGAAGACGAGCGGCCGCTGCGGAAGCTCTATCGCAGCGGTGAGGGCCGCCTGCTCGGCGGGGTCGCACGCGGCCTCGCGGGCCACCTCGGGCTGCCCGTCATCTGGGTGCGGCTCATCTTCATCGGCCTCTTCACGGCCAACGGCCTGGGCGCGCTGCTGTACGCGGCGTTCTGGTTCTTCGTGCCGCTCGGCGTGGGCGGCGTCGCGGCCCAGCGCGCCGCCATGGTGACGACGGAGACGGCGCCCGACGGCCGCCGCAGACTCGTCGCCCGCAAGCCGGACAAGGGGCAGATCGTCGCGCTCCTCGCGATGCTCGCCGTCGCCATGGTCTTCGTCGGCAGCATGGACCTCGGCGGCCCGACGAAGGCGTATCTCTGGCCGACGCTGCTCGTCGCCGCCGGTGTCGCCCTCGTCTGGCGCCAGGCGGACAACGCCCGGCGGGCCCGCTGGATGGAGGTCGGCCGCAAGCGCCGCACCCTGACGATCGCCCGGACCGCGGCCGGGGTGCTCCTCGTCGGCGTCGGCGTCTCCGGCATCTTCGTGCTGCGCGGCTCCGCGTCCGACCTCAGCGCGGCCCTGCAGGCGGCCCTCGCGGTGCTCGTCGGCATAGCGCTGCTCGCGGGCCCCTATCTCGTCCGCATGACCCAGGACCTCTCCGAGGAGCGGCTGATGCGCATCCGCGCCCAGGAGCGCGCGGAGGTCGCCGCCCACGTGCACGACTCGGTGCTGCACACCCTGACGCTCATCCAGCGCAACGCGGACAGCGCCGGTGAGGTCCGCCGCCTCGCCCGCGCCCAGGAGCGCGACCTGCGCGCCTGGCTGTACAAGCCGGAGGGCACCGGCAAGGAGGAGGCGGAGGAGCCCGACACCCTCGCCGAGGCGGTCCGGCGCAATGCCGCGGAGGTCGAGGACAAGCACGGCGTCCCCATCGAGGTGGTCGTCGTCGGCGACTGCCCGCTCGACGAGCGCCTGACGGCACAGATGCAGGCCGCGAGAGAAGCGATGGTGAACGCCGCCAAGTACGGTGGCGAGGGCGGTGCGGTGCAGGTCTTCGCCGAGGTCGAGGGGGAGACGGTCTTCGTGTCCGTCCGCGACCGGGGCCCGGGCTTCGACCTGGACGCGGTACCGGACGACCGCATGGGCGTACGAGAATCGATCATCGGCCGCATGCAGCGCAACGGCGGTGCCGCGCGGTTGCGCACGGTGCCGGGCGGCGGCACGGAAGTCGAGCTGGAGATGGAGAGGACGGCGGCGACATGAGCGACGCGACCGAAGCGAGCGGGCCCGTGGATCCGGCCGCCGGGGCAGCGGAGGCAGGGGCACCCGCCGCGCGGCGGGTGAAGGTCGTCCTGGTCGACGACCACCGGATGTTCCGCACGGGAGTGCAGGCGGAGATCGGCCAGACCGAGCGCACGGGCGTCGAGGTCGTCGGCGAGGCCGCGGACGTCGACCAGGCGGTCGCGGTGATCACGGCGACCCGGCCCGAGGTGGTGCTCCTCGACGTGCACCTGCCGGGCGGCGGCGGGGTGGAAGTCCTGCGCCGCTGCGCGCCGTTGATGGCGGACGCGGAGAGCCCGGTGCGGTTCCTCGCGCTGTCCGTCTCGGACGCCGCCGAGGACGTCATCGGCGTCATCCGGGGCGGCGCCCGGGGCTATGTCACCAAGACCATCACCGGCACCGACCTGGTCGACTCCGTCTTCCGGGTGCAGGAGGGCGACGCGGTGTTCTCGCCGCGCCTCGCCGGTTTCGTCCTGGACGCCTTCGCGTCGACGGACGCGGCGCCGGTCGACGAGGACCTGGACCGCCTCACCCAG
The DNA here is from genome assembly GCF_008704795.1 of Streptomyces spectabilis. Taxonomy (NCBI): domain Bacteria; kingdom Bacillati; phylum Actinomycetota; class Actinomycetes; order Kitasatosporales; family Streptomycetaceae; genus Streptomyces; species Streptomyces spectabilis. The sequence goes on from NZ_CP023690.1 coordinate 5,806,955, forward strand.
CGCGAGCGGGAGGTGCTCCGCCTCATCGCGCGCGGGTACGCGTACAAGGAGATCGCCAAGCAGCTGTACATCTCCGTGAAGACGGTCGAGTCGCATGTGTCGGCGGTCCTCAGGAAGCTCCAGCTGTCGAACCGGCACGAGCTGACGCGCTGGGCGACGGCCCGACGGCTGGTCTGACCCGGGCCGCCACGCACGCTCCGGCGCGCCGTCCGGCCCGTTCCGGGCACTGGGCCCGGCCCGCCCCCGCGCGGCCCTCACGCCACCCGCGCGGCCCCCGCGAACGGCATCTGGTCGATGGGAGCCAGGCGGACCGGGGCGCTGGGGTTGGGCGCGTGGATCATCTGGCCGTCGCCCACGTAGAGGCCGACGTGGCTGATGCCGGAGTAGAAGAACACCAGGTCGCCCGGCTGGAGTTCGGAGCGCCCGACACGGCGGCCCGCGTCGATCTGGGCGTAGGTCGTGCGCGGCAGCGAGACGCCCGCGGCACGGTAGGCGGCTTGGGTGAGGCCGGAGCAGTCGAAGGCGTTCGGGCCCGTCGCGCCCCACACGTAGGGGCTGCCGAGCGCCTTGTAGGCGTACGAGACGGCGCGTGCGGCGCGGGCGTTGGGGGCCTTCGCGGCACCGGTCGGGGCCGTGCCGCGCGTGTCGGCCCGGGAGGCCCGGTCGGAGCCCGCGGCGCCGTCGGCGTCCGCTGCCTCCTCGCCGCGCTCGGCGGCGGCCAGACGGGCCCGTTCGTCGGCAGTCAGCCGGGCGAGCAGCCGCTTGGCCTCGCCGAGCTTTCCGGTCACGGTCTTCTTGTGCTTCTTCAGGTCCGCCTGGCGGGACTTGAGGTCGCCGAGGGTGTCGTCGGCCTCGGTGCGGAGCTGGTCGAGCTCCCGGACCTGCCGTCGTACGTCGGCGACCTCGGCGGCCTGACGGCGCCCCGCGTGGTCGGCGCGGGCGGCCCGGTCGAGGAAGGCGTCCGGCTCGGCGGAGAGCGCGAGCTGGACGGACGGGTCCATGGCTCCGGAGCGGTACTGGGCGGTGGCCAGGGAGCCCAGGCCCTGGCGCGCCGAGTTGAGCCGCTCCGTCTTGCGGGCGGCCTCGTCGCGCAGGTCCCGCAGCGACTCCTCGGCCCGGTCGGCCTTCTCCTTGGCGCCGTTGTACTTCTCGGTGGCGACCTCCGCCTCGCGGTAGAGCTCGTCGACCTTCGCCTTCACCTCGCCTGCGGAGAGCCGGGGCTCGGCGTGTCCGGTGCCCTCGAAGGCGGTCGCCGTGGCGGCGGACGCGAGGGCGAGGGTGGCGGCGGTACGGGCCGTATGGCCGCTGAACGAGCGCTGTTTCGGCTTGCGGTGCTGTGCCACGGAGGCTCCACGTCCTTCCACAGTGGCCAGGTCCGGTACGGGTCCGGCGGCGCCTCGCACAGGGGGAACGGGGCGCCGCCGGACTTCTCGGCGGTGATGTCCGGCTGCCGTCCCTGGTCCGGACGACGGTGGGGAGCCGGTCACCGGTCATGGACGCTAAACCTCGCCGTCACCGGGCCGTGACCTGTTGTACGGAAGTGGCGCCCGCGGCCCGCTCGTGACCGGACACGACCGCCCCGGCGGCCGGTCGGCACCCGCTTCGCCCGTTCCTGTGACCGTTGTGGCGTTCGTGGTCCACCTGCCTGATGGGGGGTGATACGGGCCCGGTTAGGCTCCGCCCCATGGACGTACTCATCCATCTCTTCGTCGGCCTGCACATCATCGGCATCGCCTCGCTCCTGGGAGGCTTCCTGACCCAGATGAAGGCGATGGGTGACGGCACCGCCCGCTTCAGCCCCGCCATGCTGCACGGCGCGCTCACCATGCTGATCACGGGCGTGGCCCTGGTCGGCCTGAACCAGGCCGACGACAACGAGGTCAACAACCTCAAGATCGGCATCAAGATGGCCGTCCTCGTCGTGATCCTCGGGCTCGTGTACCTGAAGCGCGACGAGGAGAGGGTGGACAAGGCGATGTTCGGCGCGGTCGGCGCGCTGACGACGGCGAACATCTTCATCGCCGTCCTGTGGACGTAGCCGCCCACCGCCCGCCGTACGCGTGGGGGCCCGCACCCGGTCCGGGTGTGGGCCCCCACGCGTATGCGCCCCCTCCGTAGAGGGCGATTTTCAGTCGTGCCTCTACGGAGGCCTCGGTCACGCGGGGCGGACCACGCTGTGGATCGGCATGTAGTAGATCGACTCGACGCGCACGTTCGCGCCCGGCTTGGGGGCGTGGATCATTTTGCCGTTGCCTATGTAGATCCCCACGTGGCTGATGTCGTCGTAGAAGAAGACCAGGTCACCGCGTTTGGCACTGGACGTGGACACCTTGGTGCCGACCTTCACCTGGTCCCAGGTGGTGCGGGGCAGCGAGATCCCTGCGGTCTTCCACGCGGCCTGCGTGAGCCCGGAGCAGTCGTACGAACCGGGCCCGGTGGCGCCCCACACGTAGGGCTTGCCGATCTGCTTCTCGGCGAAGGCGATCACCTTCTCGGCCTTCGCGGCGTACCCGCTGTCCGTGTTCCCCGAACCGGAACCCGATCCGGAGCCGGTGTCGGAGCCGGAACCCGTCCCCGAGCCACCGCCGGAGCCCTGGTCCTCGTCCCGGCCCCGGTCCCTGTCCCGGTTCCGCTCGCGCTCCCGACGCTCCGCCTCCTCGGCCTTCCGTTCGCGCTCCTCCTCGGCCTGCTTGCGCGCCAGCTCGGCGGCCTTGCGCCGGGCGGCCTCCTCCTTCCGCTTCTCGATCGCGGCGAGCCGCGCCTTCTCCTCGGTGGTCAGCTTCGAAAGGAGCGTGCGGGCCTCGCCGAGCTTGGTCTGGACGGTCCGCTTGCTCGACTTCAGCTCGTCGCGGGAGTCACTGAGCGTCTTCAGGTTCTTCGCGGCCTTCGCGCGCTGCTTGGTGGCCGCCACCTGCTGCGCCTGGTACTCGTCGACCGCCTTCTTCTGGCGGCTGGTGAGCCGTCCCGCGAGGTGGTTCTGGTCGAAGAACCCCTTCGGGTCGTCGGCGAGCATCAGGGCGGCGGTCTCGGAGACGGCGCCGGTGCGGTACTGGGCGGCCGCGAACGAGCCGAGCTGCCGCCGGGCCTCGTTCAGGTCGTCCGTGCGCTCGGCGACGTCGTCAAGGAGCTTGTCGACGTGCTTGCGCTGCTTGTCGGTGCGTTCCTTGGCCGAGTTGTACTTCTGGGTGGCCACACCCGCCTGGTGGTAGAGGTCGTCGACCTTCTTCTGGACCTCTTCGAGACTCGGCTCCGCGGGCCTGGCCGGGGCCGAGGAGGGGGCCGCGTTCGCGCTCTGTGACAGGAGCGCCACCGAGGTGAGCGCGGCCGTCGTGATGCCGAGGGCCGGGGCGGTGCGTGCCAGGGGAGAGCGGGTGCGCGGCTTGCGGTGCGACGCCAAGGGAGGCGACTCCTTCCGTGGACCGCCTACCGGGTTAGCTGTCGGGTTCGGGCGGTTCGGAAGGGCTGCCCTACCGGCCCGTGCGCGGTGCGGCGGGACGGATTCACCCCAAGATCATGGTGGGTCCCCGGCTCCGAACGCGTCGGACTCGGCGGAGGCCGCGCGGCCCGGCGGGGTTCGCCGGTTTGGGGGGACGTGCGGCCCGCGGAGCACGCTAGCCAACTCCTGTGGCGCGAGGGAAGATTGATGTTCGATATGCCCGATACATTTTCGTGACTTTACGCACCTCCGCACTCTCCCCGGTGCCGCCCCGACCCGGCTCACCTGCGGCGTGGCCCGGCGTGACCGCCCCGTGGCGCCCCGTGGGCGGGCCCGGCCGACCGCGGCGGTGGCCGGAACCCGGGGCGGGCTGTCAGTGGGGCCGCCTAGACTCGGGAGGCGATGAGCAGCCTCTTTGACGACAGCTTCCTGGCGGACCTCAAGCCCTCGCAGGGCGCTGAGGAAGAGCCGCCGCCGCCCGAGGACAGCGCTCCGGAGCCGATTCCGGACGATCTGTTCGACGGGAAGTTCGACGCGCCCGCACCCCGGGACGGGTACTACCGGGACGGTGCCCCGCGCCCGGCCCTCGATCCGGCGACCCTCCTCGACGGGCTGAACGAAAACCAGCGCGCGGCCGTCGTGCACGCGGGTTCCCCCCTGCTTATCGTCGCGGGCGCGGGCTCCGGCAAGACCCGCGTGCTCACCCACCGCATCGCGTACCTGCTCGCCGAGCGCGGGGTGCACCCCGGCCAGATCCTCGCGATCACGTTCACGAACAAGGCCGCGGGCGAGATGAAGGAGCGCGTCGAGCAGCTCGTCGGCCCGCGCGCGGGCGCGATGTGGGTGTCGACGTTCCACAGCGCGTGCGTGCGCATCCTGCGCCGCGAGTACAAGAAGCTGGGCTTCACGTCCTCGTTCTCGATCTACGACGCCGCGGACTCCAAGCGTCTGATGGCCCTGGTCTGCCGGGACCTGGACCTGGACCCGAAGAAGTTCCCGCCCAAGTCCTTCAGCGCCAAGATCTCGAACCTGAAGAACGAGCTGATCGACGAGGAGGACTTCGCCGCCCAGGCCGCCGACGGCTTCGAGAAAACCCTCGCCCAGGCGTACGCGATGTACCAGTCGCGGCTCCGCGAGGCCAACGCCCTCGACTTCGACGACCTGATCATGACGACGGTGCACCTCCTGCGCGCCTTCCCGGACGTCGCCGAGCACTACCGCCGCCGCTTCCGGCACGTCATGGTCGACGAGTACCAGGACACGAACCACGCGCAGTACGCCCTCGTGCGCGAGCTGGTCGGCCCCTCCCCGCAGGAGGGCGAGGACGGCGAGGCGCCCGGCGAGCTGTGCGTGGTCGGTGACGCCGACCAGTCCATCTACGCCTTCCGCGGCGCCACGATCCGCAACATCCTCCAGTTCGAGGAGGACTACTCGGACGCCACGACGATCCTCCTGGAGCAGAACTACCGCTCCACGCAGACGATCCTCAGCGCGGCCAACGCGGTCATCGAGCGCAACGAGAGCCGCCGCCCCAAGAACCTGTGGACGAACGCGGGCGCGGGCGCCGGCATCACCGGATACGTCGCCGACACCGAGCACGACGAGGCGCAGTTCGTCGCCGACGAGATCGACCGCCTCACGGACGCGGGCGACGCCAAGGCCGGCGACGTGGCGATCTTCTACCGGACGAACGCGCAGTCGCGTGTCTTCGAAGAGATCTTCATCCGCGTGGGACTGCCCTACAAGGTCGTCGGTGGCGTCCGCTTCTACGAGCGCAAGGAAGTCCGCGACGTCCTGGCCTATCTCCGGGTCCTCGCCAACCCGGAGGACGGCGTACCGATGCGCCGCATTCTGAACGTGCCGAAGCGCGGGATCGGTGACCGTGCCGAAGCCATGATCGACGTGCTCGCGCAGCGCGAGAAGATCTCCTTCCCCCAGGCGCTGCGGCGCGTGGACGAGGCGTACGGCATGGCGGCCCGCTCGGTGAACGCCGTCAAGCGGTTCAACACGCTCATGGAGGAGCTGCGCACCGTCGTCGAGTCGGGCGCGGGCCCCGCGGTCGTCCTGGAGGCCGTGCTCGAACGGACCGGATATCTGGCCGAGTTGCAGTCCTCCACGGACCCGCAGGACGAGACGCGCATCGAGAACCTCCAGGAACTGGCCGCCGTGGCCCTGGAGTTCGAGCAGGAGCGCCAGGAGGGCGAGGCCGGATCGCTGTCCGACTTCCTGGAGCGGGTGGCGCTCGTCGCCGACTCCGACCAGATCCCGGACGAGGAGGACGACGGCTCGGGCGTCATCACGCTCATGACGCTGCACACCGCCAAGGGCCTCGAATTCCCGGTCGTGTTCCTGACGGGCATGGAGGACGGCGTGTTCCCGCACATGCGCGCCCTCGGCCAGACCAAGGAGCTGGAGGAGGAGCGCCGCCTCGCATACGTCGGCATCACGCGCGCGCGGGAGCGGCTCTACCTCACGCGGTCCTCGGTGCGCAGCGCCTGGGGCCAGCCGTCGTACAACCCGCCGTCGCGCTTCCTGGAGGAGATCCCGGCGACCCATCTGGAGTGGAAGCGCACGGGTTCCGTCGGCGCGCCCGCCTCGTCGGGGCCCGCCGGGGGAGTGGCGTCCTCGCTGTCGTCGTCGCGTTCGCGCGCGGGGGGCGCGCAGGGCTTTGCCACGCGCCGGGCGACGGAGAAGCCGGTGGTGTCGCTCGCCGTGGGCGACCGCGTCACGCACGACCAGTTCGGCCTCGGCACGGTGGTCGGCGTGAAGGGCACGGGGGCGAACGCGGAGGCGACGGTGGACTTCGGCGCGGAGAAGCCGAAGCGGCTGCTGCTGCGGTACGCGCCGGTGGAGAAGCTCTGACGTTCCGCTCGGATGCTTGGTCCTCGGACTGCTGGAGTCCGAGTGACACCTTGTGGAGGGGGCCCGGCCGCCTCCACAAGGAGGGCGCGGGCCGTGGCGGTGCGCTCGCGTCCGCCTACGTGGGGTCCAGGCCGTGGCTGCGCAGCCACGACAGGGGGTCTATCGCAGAGCCGCCGCCGGGGCGGACCTCGAAGTGCAGATGGGGCCCGGTCGAGTTGCCGGAGTTCCCGGAGTAGGCGATGGCGTCGCCCGCCTTCACGGGGCCGTTGGAGATCTTGTGCGTGGAGAGGTGGCAGTACCACGTCTCCGTGCCGTCCTTGGCGGTCACGATCGCCATGTTTCCGTAGGCGCTGTTCCACTTCGTGGAGACGACGCCGTCGGTCGCGGCCATCACGGGGGTGCCGTACGACACCGGGAAGTCGATCCCGGAGTGCTGCGACATCCAGTTGATGCCCGCCTGGCCGTAGTACGCGCTCAGGCCGTGCTGGGAGACGGGGAGCGCGAACTTGGGGCGCAGCCGCTCCTTGCGCGCGGCCTCGGCGACCGCCTTCCGGTGCGCGGCGTCCTTGGCGGCCTTGAGGTCAATACGTTCCTGCGTACGGCTCGCACGGTCGGCGAAGTCACCCGCGTCGGCCGAGAGGTTGGCGAGCTGGGTGTCGAGCTTGCTGTTCGCGGCGGACGGCTGCACGGACGCGGCGTCCGGGGCGGAGGCCGCCCGCGTCTCCTTGGTGTCGTCGTCGCCACCGCTGAGGCCGCTCACCGAGGCGGCGGCCACTCCCGCGACGCCCATCACGCACGCCGACGGCACGGCGACGGTGAGCAGCGCGGAGCGCTTGGCGGGGGAGCGGCGTGACCGGGTGCGGGTGCGCGGGGAGGCGGCGCGGGTGGAGCGGGGGCGCTCGGCGGGGGCGTGCTCGCTGACGTTCGCACCCGCTTCGACGTCGCCGAGTTCGTCGCCGGGCGTGTCGTCGGCCGTGTCGCCGGCGGCGAACTCGTGCTCGCCGGTGGTCGGTTGGCCATACGTGCCGGACAGGGTGTCGCCGGCCTCGTAGGCGTCGCCCGGGGCGGGAGCCGCGCCGCCGGTTCCGTCCGTCCCGTCGCTCCCGTACGTGTCGCCGTACGGTTCGTGGCCGCCGTCGGAGTTCCAGGCGGTGGCGTCGTACGCGCCGGTGTCGAAGACCTGGGTGGCCCACTGGCCGGTCTGCTGGGCGTCGGTCCAGGTGGTGGCGGACCAGGTGGCGGTGGAATCCGGGCCCGGCTGGGCCGGGATGTCCGCGAGCTGCTGGTACCCGCCGGTGTCCCACATGCCCGTCGTGTCGTGGCTGCCCGTGTCGTACGGGGAGAGGCCCTGCGGGGTGCTGAACCCGTCGTGGCCCAGGGGCTGCTGGCCCGCCGTGGCCCACTGGCCGGTGTCGTAGGCCTGGCCCGGAAGCTCGCCGAAGAGCGGGTCGGAGGGGAAGCCTCCGCCGACCGCGAATCCCGAGCCGGAAGTGTCGAAGACGCCCGTGCCGTCCTGCGCACCTGGGGCGTTGAACCCGGTGGCGGTGAAGCTGCCGGTGGCGTAGCCGTCGTACCCGTAGCCGACGTGCTGCGCGCTCTGGTCGTAGGAACCGTAGGGAGCGTAGTCGGCGTCGGGTGCCGGGGCCGGAGCGGGGGACCCCGGCGGGTGACGGTCGTTCACCAACTTCTCTTTCGCCTCGACAGCATGGGGGCTGGCAGCGCAGTGCCGCGACTGTACCCGGCGGTATGCGGGCGCGACAATCTTCGGCAGGTTCCGTGCTCGCAGGAAACGGGCATTCGGCCGCCTTTCGGCGGACTGTGGGCACAGGCTTGGCCTGGCGTTCGAGGAGTGTTCGAGGTCAGAGGTGTGGGGATCCGGTGTGCACGCGCTTCGGCGGGCCGTCCGGCCGTCGTCGCGGAGGGGCCGGGCGGGCCATGGGGACCGTGGCGTGCGGTCCGTGGCGCGACGGGCGCGGCCCGTGCCGCCGCGCCCCGAACGGTCGGGCCGCGCGCCGTGTCGAGCCGTGCGGGTCAGGCGACCGTCAGGCCGTCGGTCGACGCCGGGGTGTCGGCGGCCGGTTTCGTGAGGTCGAGTGCCTGCCGGATCGCCGAGGCGACCGCGGGGTGCACCGGCAGGGCGAGGTGCCCGACGCCGGAGACGCGGACGTTCTGCGCGATCAGGTCGGGATGGTCGACACAGGCCGTCTCGACCGGGTCCATCAGCTGGTCCAGCTCGCTCCAGAAGCTCACGAACTGCGTACGGCAGCCCGGCGCGGGCTCGCGCAGCTCCTCGATGACGTCCGATCCCGGCCGCATCTGGCGGACGATCGGGTGCGCGTCCGCCAGCGGCACCACACGGGTGCCCGCGTGCGGGGTGCCGAGGGTGACCAGCGTGCGGACGCGGGCGTCGCCGCCGAGCCGCTGCACGTAGTAGCGGGCGATGAGGCCGCCGAGGCTGTGGCCGACGATGTCCACGCGCTCGTGTCCCGTGCGCTCGCATATCTCCTCCACATGACGGCCGAGCAACTCGGCGGCCTTGCGGATGTCGCAGGTCAGCGGCGAATAGTTGAGGGACTCGAGGTGCTGTCTGCCGTGCTGGGCCAGGCTGCGGCGCAGCAGGACGAACACGGAGCGGTTGTCGATGAAGCCGTGCAGGAGCAGGACCGGGGGTTTGTGCCGCGCCGGCAGCCGCGGGGCGTCGGGGGGCGGTGGCTGCGGGGCCGCGCGCCTCTCCTGGACGATGCCCGAGGGGTACAGCAGCAGGTGCCCGGCGAGGATCGCGAGCTCCAGGGCCGTGGCCTTCAGCAGGGCGATGGGGAGTCCCGCGAGTCTCGCGGGCAGCAGTGCTCCGCAGAGGCGAAAGGGCTGGACCCTCGTGAGCGTCATGTCGACCTCCCGGTCGGCACACGGGGAGACACCTCTGTCCCCCGTGTGCCCCTCAGAGGAAGCCGTGGTCGAGGCATGACGAACCACGATGCGTCGCACCGCGGGCGGCACACCGCCGCCACCATGCCGTGCGGCTGACGGCATGGTGGTGCGGCGGCCTCGCAGCGGCTCCCCTCGCGCGGCCCCCGACTCTCGCCCCGTGAGTACACGGGGGCGGCGCGCAGCGAACGTGTCCCACCGTGTGATTTCCCCCTCCCTCTCCACCACGAAACTGCGTGCTGCGGGATGCTGGAGATAACGTTCGTTCACCTACCCGGCCGGCGCGGCGCGGGGTATCCGTGCTGGGACAGCGGTATTTCCGTACATGGACGTCGGTACATGGAGGCAGTGATGGGTGTGGGAGCCGGTCCGATCCGCGTGGTGGTCGCCAAGCCGGGCCTCGACGGCCACGATCGCGGGGCCAAGGTGATCGCGCGGGCCCTGCGCGACGCCGGCATGGAGGTCATCTACACCGGCCTGCACCAGACGCCCGAGCAGGTGGTCGACACGGCCATCCAGGAGGACGCCGACGCGATCGGCCTGTCCATCCTGTCCGGGGCGCACATGACGCTGTTCGCCCGCGTCATCGAGCTTCTGAAGGAGCGCGACGCGGCGGACATCCAGGTCTTCGGCGGCGGCATCATTCCCGAGGAGGACATCCCGCCGCTCAAGGAGATGGGCGTAGCGGAGATCTTCACGCCCGGGGCGACGACCACGGCGATCGTGGAGTGGGTCCGGGAGAACGTGCGGCAGCCCAGCGAGGCCTAGGCCCGGGCGCGCCCCGGCCCTCGGGGCTCTTCCGGGCCGGGCGTGCGTATGCCTCAAGGGGTGAGCTCCTCCCGCATCACCGCGCGCAGGCGCAGGGTGGTGACAAGGCGCTGGAAGGCCTCCGACCAGTAGCCTCCGGCGCCGGGCGCGGCGTCCTCGCGCTCGTCCGGCACGGCCGTGAGGGCATCGAGCCGCACGGCCTCGGCCGGGTCGAGGCAGCGCTCCGCGAGGCCCATGACACCGCTGAAGCTCCAGGGGTAACTGCCCGCGTCGCGCGCGATATTCAGCGCGTCCACCACCGCGCGGCCGAGGTCGGGGGCCCAGGGCACGGCGCACACGCCGAGCAGCTGGAAGGCCTCGGACAGGCCGTGCGCGTCGATGAAGCCCGCCACCCACGCGGCCCGCTCGGGCGCGTGCAGGGCGGCGAGGAGCTTGGCGCGCTCCGCCAGGGACACCGCGCCCGGGCCCGCCGCGTCCGGTGCCGAAGGGGAGCCGAGCAGCGCCCGTGACCAGGTCGCGTCGCGCTGGCGGACGGCGGCGCGGCACCACGCGGCGTGCAGCTCGCCCCGCCAGTCGTCGGTGACGGGGAGCGCCACGATGTCGGCCGGGGCGCGGCCGCCGAGTCTGCTCTGCCAGGTCGCGAGGGGGGCGGCCTCCACCAGCTGGCCCAGCCACCAGGAGCGTGCGCCCCGCCCGGCGGGCGGTTTGGGGGTGACGCCGTCGCGCTCCATGCCCGCGTCGCACTCGTGCGGGGCCTCCACGGTGAGCGTCGGTGTGCTCGCGGTGCGGTCGAGCGCCACGCAGGAGGAGGCGCGGTCGGCCATGCGGGCGGCGAGCGCCGACGTGGGCAGGGCGGACAGGAGCTCGGCGGCCGTGGCGCGGACGTTGCGGCTGCGGTCGCCCAGGGCCTGCTCCAGGAACGGCTCGTCGGCCGGGCCCAGGCCCGTGCGCAGCGAGTCCAGGAACATCAGCCGGTCCTCGGCCCGCTCCGTCGTCCAGGTGCCGGCCAGGAGGGCGCGCGCGGCGGCGGGGTCGTGGGCCCGCAAGGTGGCCAGGAGCGCGACGCGCTCCGCGAACAGGCCCTCCTGCCAGCGGCGTTCCACCTCCGTCTCGTCCTGTCCGCCCTGCGCGGCGGTGGTCGTGGCGCCGTGCGGGGCGGCGCGCAGCGCGAACTTCCAGTCCGGGTTGAGCGTCGCGAGCCACCGGGCGCGCGGGCCCGCGAAGGCCAGGGCCTGGGGGCGCAGGTCGGTACGGCCGCGGGCCGCGTTCAACAGTGCGGGCAGCAGCTCCGGCGGGGCCGCGAAGTCCCGGTCGTTGGCCAGGGCCAGCCACTGGGGCAGCAGCTCCATCAGGTCGGGCGCGGTGCCCCGGCGGCCGCCGCCCGCGGTCGGATGGTCGGCGAGCAGGCTCGCGAGGCGACGTCGTGCCGCGGGCGGTACGACGGGCCGGGGGTCGTCGGGAGCGGGCTCGGGGCGCGCGGCGGCGGCGGGTGCGGGGCGCAGGCCCGCCCGGCGGCGCACCGTCTGGACGGCCGCCGCGTCCAGGAGCGCGGTGGGGGCTTCCTTGCCGGGCGCGTCCAGGTGCGGCGTACGCCGATCCGTGCCCAGGAGCGCCGTCGTGACGAGCTCTTCCCACGGGGTGCGGGTGTAGGCGGCGGCCGCCTGGGCGGGGAGTGCGGCCGCCGGTGCTTGCGGGTGGGGCTCGGGCTCCGGTGCCGGTGCCGGTGCCGGTGTCTGCGGCCGGGGCTCGGTCTGGGCATCGGTCGACACGGCCTGGGGGCGGGGCTGGGACTCCGCCGGGGCGGCGTGGGACGGCGGCGGGGCGGTCGGCTCCGCGCAGGGCGTGCGCGGCGCCCACGCGCGCGTGGCGGATGTGGATTCCGGTGTGGACGTCGGTGTGGATTCCGGCGTAGATGTCGGCGTGGATTCCGATGTGGATTCCGATGTGGATGTCGGTGTGGATGTCGTCATCTTCGCTCCCTCTCCTCTCACAGCCGAACGGTCTCCGTCGTGCCGTCCGCCCAGGCCGCCAGGGGGTTGAAGCCCTGGTGGCCGCACTCGCCGAAGACGGTGAGGGGGGCGCCTCCGGACAGGGCGACCAGGCGCCAGAGGCCGGAGCGGGACGCGGCGGACGGGGCTATGGGCAGGGCTGATTCGCCGTCGGCGTCGGCCAGTTGCCATGCCGTGGCGGCGCCGCGGCCGCTGTCCCCGCCGCTGGACGTGGGGCCGGGGGTCGGTATCACCCGGGTGAGGGTGGCCGGCCAGGTGTCCAGCCACGGGTCGTCGCGCAGCGCCTCGCCATAGCGCGCCGTCGCCTCTGCCGGGGGCAGGCCCGGCGGGCGGCCCGTGGCGGGGGCCGGGGTGGTGAACTGCTCGCCCAGGTCGGCGCGGAGCCCATGGGCCGCCGGATCGGCGGCGTACGGAACCAGTTCGGCGTCCAGGGCCTGGCCGACCGGCAGGCTGAGGGCGGGGGCGCGGCCCGCCGCCCCGTACGACAGGAGCAGGGCCGTGCGCCCGGACCGCTCGCCGTGCACCCAGACGCGGCGCGTGGTGAGCTTGCTGTCCACCGTGTCGTACTGCGCGAGGACCTGCCATCGGTCCCTGACCGGCGTGCCCCGCGCCGGTGCGGGCAGGCCGACGCGGGAGCGGACCGTGGCCGCCAGCGGGGCGGGGAGCCGGTCGCGGTGCAGCCAGCCCCAGGCGAGCAGGTGCAGCAGGGCGCACTCCTCCAGGAGCCGGGCGGGCCAGCCGGAGCCGGAGGAGGGTATGGCACCCAACTCCCGCACCCGCGCGGCGAGTCCCGGAGCCTGGGCGTCGACCATGCGGGCGGCCGTCTCCTCCCACAGGCCGTACCCCGACTGCTCGGCCGTGGCCAGGCCGCCGCGCAGCAGGTCGGCCAGGCGGCGCTCCAGCTCCGTCGCGCCCGCCGTGACGCGCTCGGCGCGGCGCTCCGCCCGCTTGCGCGCGGCCTCCGGATCGGCGGTCGCCCGCTGCGGCGCCGCGGCCGGACCCCGCTCCGTCCCCGCTCTCTCGCGCCGTGCGTCCAGCCACTGCCGCGCCCAGTCCGGCGGCGCGCCCTGCGGCACGGCGTCCGCCGGCACGGCGGGGTCCGCCGCCCCGTCAGAACCCGCGGGGCCGCCCGGGCCCGCCCAGAGCAGCAGCAGGCCGAGCGCGTGCTTGCAGGGGAACTTGCGGCTCGGGCAGCTGCATGCGGACGCGGGGCCCGCCGCGTCCGCCACGTCGATCACCGTCCGGTACGGCTTGCTGCCGCTGCCCTTGCACAGTCCCCACACCGCCCCCTCGTCCGAACTGCCCGTCTGCGACCACGGCCCGGCGACGCCGAGCCTGCTTCCCGCCTTGCGTGACGGGGCGTCAGGTGCCAGTGCCAGCACCTGGTCCGCCGTCCAGCGCACCCCCTGCTGAGTCATGTCGTCGACGGTAGGTCCCGCCACTGACAATCAGTCGCGAGTACGGCATCTATGCAGGTCACGGACGTGCCAGGGTCGATTGTCAGTGGCGTGGTGCACCGTGGGAACACATCGCGGCCAAGCCGTCGGCAAGGCCGCGTCGTTGCCGACGCATGCGCGCTTCGGGTGGCTCGCGCATGCCCGAGCTTGAGGGGGACCACCATGACCGTTTCCGTGGAGCCGACCGGCGGCCGCGCCGCATCAGCGAGGCCCGCGGAGAGCGGCGGGCAGGGTGCGACGCAGGAGCTGCGGCCGCACGCCGAGGACGCCTTCGCCGCCGAACTCGCCGCGCTCGCCGGGCAGGACGACCGGCCGCGCCCGGCCCGCTGGCGGCTCTCGCCCTGGGCCGTCGCCACGTATCTGCTGGGCGGCACGCTGCCGGACGGCACCGTGATCACACCCAAGTACGTGGGCCCGCGCCGCATCGTCGAGGTCGCCGTCACCACGCTCGCCACCGATCGCGCGCTGCTGCTGCTCGGTGTGCCCGGCACCGCGAAGACCTGGGTGTCCGAGCACCTCGCGGCAGCGGTCAGCGGCGACTCGACGCTCCTGGTCCAGGGCACGGCAGGCACACCCGAAGAGGCCATTCGCTACGGGTGGAACTACGCGCGGCTGCTCGCCCACGGCCCCAGCCGCGACGCCCTCGTGCCCAGCCCGGTGATGCGCGCCATGTCCGAGGGCATGACGGCCCGCGTCGAGGAGCTGACCCGCATCCCCGCCGACGTCCAGGACACGCTGATCACGATCCTGTCGGAGAAGACCCTGCCCATACCGGAGTTGGGCGAGGAGGTGCAGGCCGTCCGCGGCTTCAACCTGATCGCCACGGCGAACGACCGCGACCGCGGGGTCAACGACCTGTCCAGCGCGCTGCGCCGCCGCTTCAACACGGTCGTGCTGCCGCTGCCGGAGAGCGCCGACGCCGAGGTCGACATCGTCGCGCGCCGCGTCGACCAGATCGGGCGCTCCCTCGACCTGCCCGCCGCCCCCGACGGCATCGACGAGATCCGCCGCGTCGTCACGGTCTTCCGCGAGCTGCGCGACGGCGTCACGACGGACGGCCGTACGAAGGTGAAGTCGCCGAGCGGCACGCTTTCGACGGCCGAGGCGATCTCCGTGGTCACCAACGGCCTGGCCCTCGCGGCGCACTTCGGGGACGGCGTGCTGCGCCCCGGTGACGTCGCGGCGGGCATCCTCGGCGCGGTCGTGCGGGATCCGGCGGCGGACGCGATGGTCTGGCAGGAGTACCTGGAAGCGGTCGTGCGCGAGCGTGACGGGTGGAAGGACTTCTACCGCGCGTGCCGCGAGGTGAGCGCATGACGACCGCCACGGAGAGGGTCGGCGGGCCGCTGCTGCTCGGGGTGCGGCACCACGGTCCCGGCTCCGCGCGCGCGGTGCGGGCCGCGCTGGACGCCGCTGAGCCGCGTGTCGTCCTGATCGAGGGCCCGCCGGAGGCCGACGGCCTCGTACGGCTCGCCGCCGACGCGGACATGAGGCCGCCGGTGGCCCTGCTCGCGCACGTGGTGGACGAGCCGGGCCGGTCGGCGTTCTGGCCGCTCGCGGAGTTCTCGCCGGAGTGGGTGGCGATCCGGTGGGCCGTGCGGCGCGGGGCGCCGGTGCGGTTCATGGACCTCCCGGCCGCGCACACGCTCGCGCGCCGCGAGGAGGCGCCGGACGAGTCGGGCCCCGGCAGGGGAGACCCCATCGGCACGCTCGCCGGGGCCGCGGGGTACGACGACCCGGAGCGCTGGTGGGAGGACGTCGTCGAGCACCGGGGGGCGGGCGCCGACCCGTTCGCCCCGTTCGGGGCGCTCGGCGAGGCCATGGGGGCGCTGCGCGAGACGCCGGGGAGCGACGGCGTAGGACGGGACCTGCTGCGCGAGGCGTATATGCGGCTGCAAGTCCGGGCGGCGCAGCGGGAGTTCGGGGCCGAGGGGGTCGCCGTGGTCTGCGGGGCGTGGCACGTGCCCGCGCTGCGGCACCGGACGACGGCGGCCGCGGACCGGGCGCTCCTCAAGGGACTGCCGAAGGTCAAGGTCGACATGACCTGGGTGCCCTGGACGCACCGCCGTCTGGCCCGTACGAGCGGGTACGGCGCGGGCATCGACTCGCCCGGCTGGTACGGCCATCTGTTCGGCGCGCCCGACCGGCCCGTCGAGCGCTGGCTGACCAGGGTCGCGATGCTGCTCAGGGAGGAGGGCAGGATCGTGTCGTCCGCGCACGTCATCGAGGCGGTGCGGCTCGCCGACACGCTCGCCGCGATGCGCGGGCGGCCCCTTGCCGGGCTCACCGAGACGCTGGACGCGGTCCGGGCCGTGATGTGTGAAGGGTCGGACGTGCCGCTCGCCCTGGTGCACGACCGGCTCGTCGTCGGCGACGTGCTCGGTGAGGTGCCGGAGTCCGCCCCCGCGGTGCCGTTGCAACGGGACCTCGGCCGCCTCCAGCGCAAGCTGCGGCTCAAGCCGGAGGCGCTGGAGCGGGAGGTGGAGCTCGACCTGCGCAAGGAGACCGACGCGGCGCGCAGCAGGCTCCTGCACCGGCTGCGGCTGCTCGGCGTCGGCTGGGGCGAGCCGGTTAAGGCGCGCGGCAGCACCGGTACGTTCCGGGAGACCTGGCGGCTGCGGTGGGAGCCGGAGCTGTCGGTGCGGGTCGCCGAGGCCGGGGTGTGGGGCACGACGGTCGCGGCCGCCGCGACCGCCAAGGCGCAGGCGGACGCGGTGGGCGCGGAGGCCCTCGCCGACGTTACGGCCCTGGCGGAGCGGTGCCTGCTCGCCGGGCTGAAGTCGGCCCTGCCGGTGGTGATGCGGGTGCTCGCCGACCGGGCGGCCTTGGACGCGGACGTGGGGCACCTGGCGGAGGCGCTGCCCGCGCTGGTGCGGTCGCTGCGGTACGGGGACGTGCGGGGCACGGACACGGGGGCGCTGGGGGAGGTGGCGCTCGGGCTCGCGGAGCGGGTGTGCGTGGGGTTGCCGTCGGCCTGTGTGGGGCTCGACGCGGATGCGGCGGAGCGGATGCGGGGCCGCGTGGACGCGGTGCACGGTGCCGTGGGGCTGCTGGGAGGTCGGGCCGCGCCCGGGGCCGGTCTGCGACCGCGATGGCTCGGGGTCCTGCGGGGGCTCGCCGAAGGGGAGCGGGTCGTGGGGGGCGTGCGGGGGCGGTGCGCGCGCCTGCTGATGGATGACGGGGCGCTGGCGGAGGGGGAGGCCGCGCGGTTGATGGGCCTTGCCCTGTCGCGGGGGAGCGAGCCGGGGGAGGCGGCCGCGTGGATCGAGGGGTTCGTCGGCGGGGGCGCGGGCGGCGGGATGCTGCTGGTGCACGACGAGCGGCTGCTGGGGCTCGTCGACCAGTGGCTCACGGGGGTGTCGGCCGAGGCGTTCGTCGACGTACTGCCGCTGCTGCGGCGGACGTTCTCCGCGTACGAGGCGGGGGTGCGGCGCACCCTGGGCGAGCTGGTGCGGCGGGGAGGCGCCCCCGCCGTGGCCGCCACCGGGGTGCCCGGGTTCGCCCAGGAGCTCGACCGGGAGCGGGCGGACGCGGTCCTGCCGGTGGTGGGGCTGCTGCTGGGGCTGGGCGACGGCGGGTTCGGGGAAGCGGACGATCGACTCAAGGGCGGTGGTGTCGTGTACGGCGGCGCGGGCGACGGTGACGGTGACACGGGCTGGGGCGGCGGCCGCGGTGACGGCCGCGGCAGCGGCTCCGGCGGCGGCAAGACCGCGGCCCCGCTGGGCGGCGGCCTGGTGGGGGTGGGCCGATGACAGCCGCAGGTGACGTGACGAGTGGCGTGGCAGCGACGAGTGGCGGCGGCGAGGCTGCGGCCCCGCTGGGCGGTGGCCTTGTGGGGGTGGCTCGATGAGGGACGCAGATGACGTGGCGAGTGGCGTGTCGGGCGGCGTGGCAAGCGGTGCGGGAGGTGACGTGACGGGCGGCGCGTCGGGTGAGGTGACAGGCGGCGCGGCAGGTGGCGTGTCGGGCGGCGCGGGAGGTGGCGTGTCGGGCGGTGGGGTAGGTGGTGTGGTGGGGGATGAGCGGCTGCGGCGGTGGCGGCTTGTGCTGGGCGGGGGCGGTGCGGACGGCACCGGTCGTGCGCTGACCGGGCGGGACGCCGCGATGGACGGGGCGCTGTCCTCGCTGTACGGGGGCGGCGGGGGCAAGACGGAGCGGGGGCAGGGGCGTGCCGCGGGGCTCGGGGCGTCGGCGCCGTCGGTCGCGCGGTGGCTCGGTGACATCCGGACGTACTTCCCCTCGTCCGTCGTGCAGGTCATGCAGCGCGACGCGATCGACCGGCTCGGGCTCTCCGCGCTGCTCCTGGAGCCGGAGATGCTGGCGGCGGTGGAGGCGGACGTCCACCTGGTCGGCACGCTGCTCTCGCTGAACCAGGCGATGCCGGAGGAGACGAAGGACACCGCGAGAGCCGTCGTGCGGAAGGTCGTCGAGGACCTGGAGAAGCGGCTCGCGACCCGCACCCGTGCCACGCTCACCGGCGCGCTCGACCGCAGCGCGCGGGTGCGGCGGCCCCGCCATCACGACATCGACTGGAACCGCACGATCGCGGCCAACCTCAAGAACTACCTGCCCGAGTACAAGACGGTGGTCCCCGAGCGGCTCGTCGGGTACGGACGGGCGTCGCAGGCGGTGAAGAAGGACGTCATCCTCTGCGTCGACCAGTCCGGCTCGATGGCGGCGTCCGTCGTCTACGCCTCGGTGTTCGGCGCGGTCCTCGCGTCCATGCGGTCGATCAGTACGCGGCTCGTGGTGTTCGACACCAGCGTGGTCGACCTGACGGACCAGCTCGACGACCCCGTGGAGGTGCTCTTCGGCACACGGCTCGGCGGCGGCACCGACATCAACAGGGCGCTCGCGTACTGCCAGGCGCGGATAGCCCGCCCCGCCGACACGGTCGTGGTCCTGATCTCCGACCTGTACGAGGGCGGGATACGGAACGAGATGCTCAAGCGGGTCGCGGCGATGAAGGCCTCCGGAGTGCAGTTCGTGACGCTGCTCGCGCTGTCCGACGAGGGGGCGCCCGCGTACGACCACGACCACGCGGCCGCGCTCGCCGCCCTCGGCGCTCCGGCGTTCGCCTGCACCCCCGACCACTTCCCCGAAGTGATGGCCGCGGCGATCGAACGCCGTCCGCTGCCCGTGCCGGAGATGAGTACTCACCGGTAACGGGCGGGGCGCTGCCAGGACGTCGGCCGTTGGCGAAGGGGGCGCGCCCGACGCGACACGCGGTGGCCGGTCGCGAGAGCGAACGCGGGGGTTCCGGCGAGGCCGGTTCCGGCGGGGCCCGGGGGCATCGGAGGCCGTGAGGGGGCGCCCGAGAGGGGGCTCGGGAGCCGCCCGCTCTATCACGGCGGGCACGATCTGTGACCGTCATCACCGCGCAAATGTGATCTGCGATTTAGGGACGCAGGTCCCGCGGCGATAACCTGCGAGACGGACATGCCGCGTACCGGACTCTTCGGCTACGCCTCCCTTGTGACAGCGCAGTCACGTTGCCCTTCGCGGCACGCCCACGCAGAGCACGCAGAGACTGAAGCCGCTTAGCGACAGCGGCGCGAGATCACTGAAAAGGGACGGACGCGCGTGGACCTGTTCGAGTACCAGGCGAGGGACCTCTTCGCCAAGCACGGTGTACCGGTGCTGGCCGGTGAAGTCATCGACACGCCTGAGGCGGCGCGCGCGGCGACTGAACGCCTTGGCGGCAAGTCGGTCGTGAAGGCGCAGGTGAAGGTCGGTGGCCGCGGCAAGGCCGGCGGCGTCAAGCTGGCGGCGACGCCGGACGAGGCCGTCGCTCGCGCGACGGACATCCTCGGCATGGACATCAAGGGCCACACGGTCCACAAGGTGATGATCGCCGAGACGGCCCCGGAGATCGTGGAGGAGTACTACGTCTCCTTCCTCCTGGACCGCACCAACCGCACCTTCCTCTCCATCGCCTCCGTCGAGGGCGGCATGGACATCGAGGAGGTGGCGGCCACCCGCCCGGAGGCCGTCGCCAAGACCCCGATCGACGCCAACAAGGGCGTGACCCCGGAGAAGGCGCGGGAGATCGTCGAGGCGGCGAAGTTCCCGGCCGAGGTCGCGGACAAGGTCGCCGACGTCCTCGTGACGCTGTGGGACACCTTCCTCAAGGAGGACGCCCTCCTCGTCGAGGTCAACCCGCTGGCCAAGGTCGCCTCCGGCGACATCCTGGCCCTCGACGGCAAGGTGTCCCTGGACGCCAACGCCGACTTCCGCCAGCCGGAGCACGAGGCGCTGGAGGACAAGGAGGCAGCCGACCCGCTCGAGGCTGCCGCCAAGGCCAAGGACCTCAACTACGTCAAGCTCGACGGCGAGGTCGGCATCATCGGCAACGGCGCGGGTCTGGTCATGTCGACCCTCGACGTCGTCGCGTACGCCGGTGAGAACCACGGCGGCGTGAAGCCCGCCAACTTCCTGGACATCGGTGGCGGCGCCTCCGCCCAGGTGATGGCGAACGGCCTGGAGATCATCCTCGGCGACCCGGCCGTCAAGTCCGTCTTCGTCAACGTCTTCGGTGGCATCACCGCCTGTGACGAGGTCGCCAACGGCATCGTCCAGGCGCTCGCGCTCCTCGAGGAGAAGGGCGAGAAGGTCGAGAAGCCGCTCGTCGTCCGCCTCGACGGCAACAACGCCGAGCTGGGTCGCAAGATCCTCTCCGACGCCAACCACCCGCTGGTGCAGCGCGTGGACACCATGGACGGCGCGGCCGACAAGGCCGCCGAGCTCGCTGCGGCTGCGAAGTAAGGGACGAGGGACTCAGACCACCATGGCTATCTTCCTCAACAAGGACAGCAAGGTCATCGTCCAGGGCATGACCGGTGCCACGGGCATGAAGCACACCAAGCTCATGCTGGGTGACGGCACGAACATCGTCGGCGGCGTGAACCCGCGCAAGGCGGGTCAGTCGGTCGACATCGACGGCACCGAGATCCCGGTCTTCGGCACCGTCGCCGAGGCGATGGAGAAGACGGGCGCCAACGTCTCCGTCCTCTTCGTGCCCCCGGCCTTCGCGAAGGCCGCCGTCGTCGAGGCCATCGACGCCGAGATCCCGCTCGCGGTCGTCATCACCGAGGGCATCGCCGTCCACGACTCCGCCGCGTTCTACGCGTACGCCGTGGAGAAGGGCAACACGACGCGGATCATCGGCCCGAACTGCCCGGGTCTGATCACCCCCGGCCAGTCGAACGCGGGCATCATCCCGGGCGACATCACGAAGCCGGGCCGCATCGGCCTGGTCTCGAAGTCCGGCACGCTCACGTACCAGATGATGTACGAGCTGCGCGACATCGGCTTCTCGTCGGCCGTCGGCATCGGTGGCGACCCGGTCATCGGTACGACGCACATCGACGCCCTGGCCGCGTTCGAGGCCGACCCCGACACCGACCTGATCGTGATGATCGGTGAGATCGGCGGCGACGCCGAGGAGCGTGCGGCGGACTACATCAAGGCCAACGTGACCAAGCCGGTCGTCGGCTACGTCGCGGGCTTCACCGCGCCCGAGGGCAAGACGATGGGCCACGCCGGCGCCATCGTCTCCGGCTCGTCCGGCACGGCCGCCGCGAAGAAGGAGGCCCTCGAGGCCGCCGGGGTGAAGGTCGGCAAGACCCCCACCGAGACGGCGAAGCTGGCCCGGGCGATCCTGGCCGGCTGACCTCCACGGTCCTGAGAAGCGGGCCCGCACCCAGAACTGGGGTGCGGGCCCGCTTCTGTGTTCCCGGCGGTCAGTACGGATCGGGGGTCAGCCGTTCCGGGCCGGGGTGGGGGGCCGAACGGAGCTTCTGCTTGAGGGTCTCGTCCTCGGGGGTCAGGGGGCCCGGTCCCATCCTCGGGGGGACGCCGCTGATGGCCTTGCCGGAGGGCACGGGCGGTTCGTAGTGGGTGGGGGCCGTGCGCAGCGTCAGGGCGGTGGCGGTGACGATCAGCGCGGTGAAGGCGATGGCGGCGCGGGTCCACAGCCGGGCGCGGCGTTCGCTCGCGGTGCGGACGCGGGCCGGTCGCGGCACGGCGAGCCGCTCCGCGCGGCCGAGCGCGGTCAGCCGCTCGGTCAGGGCCTCGGGCCGGTCGGCGAGACCGAGGTCCGCCAGCCGCTCGGCCAGCGTCCCGCGGGCGCTGAGCAGTCGGCTCGCCGCGGCCGGAGTGCTGGCCTCCGTCTCGGCGGCGGTCTCGGGCAGGTCGAGCCCGACGCCGTCGTAGAGCATCAGGGTGCGGCGCTGCGCGGGCGGCAGGCCGAGCAGGACGTCGAGGACGGCACGGTCGGACGCGTCGGCGGGCGGTGTGTCCGGGTGCCGCAGACCGGGGCGGAAGCGGTGCCAGGGGGACAGCGCGTACTCGTGGGCGGCCGCGCGCACCCAGCCCGCCGGGTCGCGGTCCACGGCGACCTCGGGCCAGCGCTGCCAGGCGAGCTGGAAGGCGCGCTCGACGGACTCCGAGGCGAGGGCGCGATGGCCGGTGAGGGCGTAGGCCTGGCGGAGCAGGGCCGGGGCCGTGTGGGCGCAGAGGGCGTCGAAGGCGGCTTCGGGGGTGGCCGGGGGCGCGGGTTCCGGCTGCTGCTCGTCGGGGGCGGGGCGTCGGGGGCCGGGGCCGCCGGTCGCGCGAGGGACTCCAGGAGCTTCGCGTAGGCCGCGCGTCTGCTGCCGCGCGGCTCCGTGCGGCCGGACTCCCAGGAGCGGACGGTCTCGCGGGTGACGCCCACGAGCGCGGCGAGCTGGGCCTGGGTGAGCGGCTTCGCCTCGCGCAGCCTGCGGCGCTCCTTGGGGGGCGGCAGCGAAGGGAGGCCTGCCTGCTCGGTCGAGGCCGAGAGTCTGGGGGAGGCCGGGCTCTGGGTCATGGCTAGCCGTCCCGCCGTACGAAAAAGAACATAAACGTATCTTGGGCGACACATCCGGTATTCGCGTGTTACGCGAAGAAAGCGCGTGTCGTTGGGAGCATGGCCGGGTGACGCACCTCACCGACTCCGGCTCCGATTCCGGCTCCTGGCCGCCGCCGCGGGAGCAGCCGAACCCGTCAGACGCGGCGGGACGGACGCATGACGGATCGTCAGGGCTTGCCACGGGGGTGCTGGGCGGGGCGGTCGCGGCGGGGCTCGGGCTCGGCGCGTTCGCGGTCCTGGTGATGGTCCTGTGGATCAGCTCGCCGTACCCGGACAGCGGCCCCGACGGCGCGCTGCACGTGGCGGCGGCGCTCTGGCTGCTCGCGCACGGCACGGAGCTCGTCCGCACCGAGACGCTGTCCGGGGCGGCCGCGCCGGTCGGCGTGACACCGCTGCTCCTGCTCGCGCTGCCGTGCTGGCTGCTGCACCGGGCCGCGCGGGACGCCGCCGATCCGGAGGGGCGCGCGATGGGGGTGCGGGCGGCGTGGTGGGGCGTGGCCGCGGGCTACCTCCTGGTGGGGTTCGCGGCCACGCTGTACGCGGCGGGCGGTGAGCTGCGCCCTTCGTGGCCGAGCGTGGCGTGGCACGTGCCGGTGCTCGCGGTGGCGGCGGCGGGTTCGGGCGTGTGGGCGGCGCACGGGCGGCCGCGGGGGCCGCTGCCGGACGCGGTGACGCGCGCGTGGGAACGGCTTCCCGCCGCGGTACGGCGCTTCTTCGTACGGGAACGGGTGCTCGCAGCGGGCCGGGCGGCGGCGGCCGGGACGGTGGTGCTCGTGGGCGGGGGCGCGCTGCTCGTCGGGGTGTCGCTCGTGCTGCACGGCGGTCCGGTGCGGGAGTCGTTCCTGGAGCTCACCGGGGTGTGGTCGGGGCGGTTCGCGGTGCTCCTGCTCGCGCTCGCGCTGGTGCCGAACGCGGCGGTGTGGGGCGCGGCGTACGGGCTCGGGCCCGGGTTCGTGCTCGGTACGGGGACCGTGGTCGGGCCGCTCGGCGCGCAGGCGGCGCCGCTGCTTCCGGAGTTCCCGCTGCTCGCGGCGGTGCCGGGGGCCGGGGCCGGGTCGCCGTTCACCTGGGCGGTGGGGGTGGTGCCGGTGCTCGCGGGATGTGCGGTGGGGTGGTTCGTGGCGGGGGCGGCGGCGCCGGCGTTCGGGGAGCGGGAGGCGGCGTGGCCGGTGGGGCGGACGGTGCTCGTGGTGGTGGGGGCGGCGGTGGGGTGCGGGGGTGCGTGTGCGGGGCTCGCGGAGGTGGCCGGGGGCGCGATGGGGGTGCGGGTGCTTGCGGAGTTCGGGCCTGTGGGGTGGCTCACGGGGGTTGCGGCCGTCGCTTGGGTGGGGGGTCTGGGGGTGCCCGTCGCGCTGGGGGTGCGGGCCTGGCGGGTACGGGCGCCTCGGCCCGGCCGGGCTTCCTGGGCGGGGCGCCTCCGCGCCTGGCGGCCCTGGGCGGGCCGGGCCGCGTCGCCTGAGGCCCCCGTGCCTGAGCCCTCGGGGCCCGGGGATCTGTCCGAGCTCTTCGAGCCCTTTGAGCCACTGGAGCCGCTTGAACCCCTGGAGCCCCTGGAGCCCTTTGAGCCGGAGGCCCCGGGTCCGCCGCCCTCCTTCGAGCCGTACGACTTCCTGCCGGGGCGCGACGAGGGCCCGCCGGGGGGAAGCGGAACCGGGGGCTGACCTGGGCGGCGGCCCCTGTGCAACGGCTGATCGGCGCCTGGGCGCTGTGCCCACCCGTCCCGCCCAGCGGGACGATTGCCCACAGCGGGGGGGGGGGCGGCCCCTGGGCGGGTCAGTCGCGGTCGGTGAGGAGGGGGCGGAGCTGCTTCGGGAGGAGGTCTTCGCAGGCCTGCTGCGAGGCCCCCGTCAGCGCGTCGTCACGACAGGTGTAGTAGTCGCGGTAGATGAGCTGCGCTCCGAACGTCGCGAGCACCATGACCAGCGCGAGCGAGGCCGTCACCAGGCCGCTGATGGCCGCCGTGGTCTGGGGCCGCGACCCGCGGGCGGCGGCCGGCTCCGGCGCGGCCGCGGCGGTCGGGTCGGGGCGCCGCGGCTTGGCCCGCAGCGCGCTGACGGCCCAGTACATGCCGAGCGCGCCGAGCAGCAGCGCCACGTAGTCCCAGCCGAAGAGGGCGAAGAAGAAGGCCCACATGCCGGAGAGCAGCGCGTACCGCGCGCGGCGCTGGGCGGGGTCGGTGGGGTCCCAGCGCAGACCGCCGCCCTGGCCGTTCTGCCCGCCGGGGCCGTCCTGGCCCTGGCCGCGGGGCCGGTCGCCGAAGCCGCCGGAGCCCCGGCCGGGCTGCTGGTCGCTCCACTGGCTGCCCCAGGGGGAGTCGCCCTGGCCGCCGGAGCCCTGGTCGTCGGAGCCCGACCCGTTCGGGTGCCGCGGTCGCCACGGCTGCTCGGGGGTGCCCTCGGGCGGGGGCGCGAACGGGTTGTCGTCCTGCGCGGAGCCCTGCCCGCCGGAGCCCTGGCCGCCGGAACCCTGCCCACCGGAGCCGCGGCCGCCGCGCTGGTCCTCCGGCGCCGGGGACGAGGGGCCGGGCCGCCCCTCCCGGAGCAGCACCGCACCCGGGCCGGGTGTCGAGCCGCGGCGCCCGTCGTGCGTCGGTCCGTGCGCGGACGCGAGGGCTGGCGTGAGGCGGAGGCTGCGGTCCGGCATCAGGTGTGCGTCTTCCCCTTGTATAGAGCTCTGGCACAGAGCGCTGGCGGCGCTCCGCGGCCCGGCTGTGCGGAGCCGGGCAACTCGGTGGTGGAGCTTGGCAACTCGGCGTTCGGGCGGCTGCCCCCACAGACGCTACCTTCCGGCCGCGCCCCCGTCCCGTGAGGGGCCGCCGGGTGTGCCGGTATCGTTGCTGACGGTCGGCCGCTTCGTAGAGTTCCCCGTATCGGGAGATGCGAAGCCTTCGTACGACCGTACAAAGAGCACTCCCGAGAAAGGGCCCCGTCGTGGCCAAGGCCAAGCGCCTCGTCGTGCTGGTCTCCGGATCAGGTACGAATCTGCAGGCACTGCTCGACGCCATCGAGGAGCACGGCCCCGTCGCCTACGGCGCCGAGATCGTGGCCGTCGGCGCCGACCGCACCGGGATCGCGGGTCTGGAGCGCGCCGAGCGCGCGGGCCTGCCGACCTTCGTGTGCCGGGTGAAGGACCACGGGACGCGGGAGGCGTGGGACGCGGCGCTCGCCGAGGCCACCGCCGCGTACGAGCCCGACCTGGTCGTCTCCGCCGGGTTCATGCGCATCGTCGGCAAGGAGTTCCTCGCCCGGTTCGGCGGGCGCACCGTCAATACGCACCCCGCGCTGCTGCCCAGTTTTCCGGGGGCCCACGGCGTCCGCGACGCGCTCGCGTACGGCGCCAAGGTCACCGGCTGCACCGTCCACTTCGTCGACGACGGCGTCGACACCGGCCCGATCATCGCGCAGGGCGTGGTGGAGGTCAGGGACGAGGACGACGAGAGCGCTCTGCACGAGCGCATCAAGGAAGTCGAGCGAAGCCTGCTCGTCGACGTCGTGGGTCGCCTCGCCCGCGACGGCTACAGCATCGAGGGACGAAAGGTAGTTATCCCGTGACCGCCGAAGGTACGACGCCCCAGACACCCCGGAGCAGCCCCGGCGCCGATCAGCGGCCCATCCGCCGCGCGCTGATCAGCGTGTACGACAAGACCGGCCTGGAGGGTCTCGCGCGCGGTCTGCACGAGGCCGGCGTGGAGCTGGTGTCGACCGGGTCGACCGCCGCGCGGATCGCCGCCGCGGGCGTGCCCGTCACCAAGGTCGAGGAGCTGACGGGCTTCCCCGAGTGCCTGGACGGCCGGGTCAAGACGCTGCACCCGCGCGTGCACGCGGGCATCCTCGCCGATCTGCGTCTGGAGGCGCACCGCAAGCAGCTCCAGGAGCTCGGCGTGGAGCCGTTCGGCCTGGTCGTGGTGAACCTCTACCCGTTCCGCGAGACCGTCGCCTCCGGTGCGAGCGTCGACGAGTGCGTCGAGCAGATCGACATCGGCGGCCCCTCGATGGTCCGCGCCGCCGCCAAGAACCACCCGTCGGTCGCCGTGGTCACGAGCCCCTCCCGGTACGGGGACCTGCTCGCCGCGGTCCGCGCGGGCGGCTTCGACTTCGCGGCGCGCCGCGCCCTGGCCGCCGAGGCGTTCCAGCACACCGCCGCCTACGACGTCGCGGTCGCCAACTGGTTCCTGGAGACGGAGGAGGGCGCGGGCGAGCGCTTCCCGGCCTTCGTCGGTGCCGCCTTCGACCTGAAGAACCAGCTGCGCTACGGCGAGAACCCGCACCAGAGCGCCGCCCTGTACACGGACGGCCGCGGCGGCCTCGCCGAGGCCGAGCAGCTGCACGGCAAGGAGATGTCGTACAACAACTACACGGACACGGACGCCGCGCGCCGTGCCGCGTACGACCACGACGACCCGTGCGTGGCGATCATCAAGCACGCCAACCCGTGCGGCATCGCGATCGGCGGCAACGTCGCCGAGGCGCACCGCAAGGCGCACGCCTGCGACCCGCTGTCCGCGTTCGGCGGCGTCATCGCCGTCAACCGGCCGGTGACCAAGGAGATGGCGGAGCAGGTCGCCGAGATCTTCACCGAGGTCATCGTGGCGCCCGACTACGAGGACGGCGCGCTTGAGGCCCTCACCAAGAAGAAGAACATCCGCGTCCTGCGCGCCCCGCAGGCGCCCTCGGCGCCCGTCGAGGTCAAGCCGATCGACGGCGGCGCGCTGCTCCAGGTCACCGACCGGCTCCAGGCAGACGGCGACAACCCGGCGAGCTGGACCCTCGCGACCGGTGACGCGCTGTCCCCGGGCGAGCTGGCCGAGCTCGCCTTCGCCTGGCGCGCCTGCCGCGCGGTGAAGTCCAACGCGATCCTGCTCGCCAAGGACGGCGCGTCCGTCGGCGTCGGCATGGGGCAGGTCAACCGCGTCGACTCCGCGAAGCTCGCGGTCGAGCGGGCGGGCGAGGAGCGCGCCCGCGGCGCCTACGCCGCGTCCGACGCCTTCTTCCCCTTCCCCGACGGCCTGGAGGTGCTGACCGCCGCGGGCGTCAAGGCCGTGGTCCAGCCGGGCGGTTCGGTCCGCGACGAGCTGGTGGTCGAGGCCGCGAAGAAGGCCGGCGTGACGATGTACTTCACGGGCACGCGGCACTTCTTCCACTGAGCGGTACGGATACGGCGCGGGCGCCGCACCCCTCCCAGGGGGGCGGCGCCCGCGCCGTATCCGTACCGGATCAGCCCTTGATGACGACCGTGCCGCACACCTTGTCGGCGAAGCACTGCTTCTTGTCGTCCCACAGCGGCCACAGGTAGCCGATGTAGCAGGGGATGCTGTCGAGGAAGTGCGCGAGCTTGCGCACGAAGGCCATGCCGAAGCCGAGGAAGCGGCCGTCGGCCTCGCGCAGGACGCGGATGCCGACGATCCTCTTGCCGATCGACTGGCCGGTCTTGCCCTCCAGGTGGATCTGGTAGAAGCCCATGAAGACCGTGTAGGCCAGGGCGAGCACGGAGACGAGG
Organism: Streptomyces spectabilis; assembly: GCF_008704795.1. Classification (NCBI taxonomy): domain Bacteria; kingdom Bacillati; phylum Actinomycetota; class Actinomycetes; order Kitasatosporales; family Streptomycetaceae; genus Streptomyces; species Streptomyces spectabilis. Next base: position 5,834,798 of record NZ_CP023690.1, read on the forward strand.
GAGGCGCCCGCGGACATGTCCTCGCCGCCGATGCCCACGGCGAGCCCCACGACCAGATAGAGCGGCACGATCGTGATCAGCCCGTCCAGCAGGGTCGCGCCCACGCGCAGGCCCCAGTGCGCCAGCTCCGGGCGGCCGTCGTGGCCCATGCCGTACCCGGCCGCCTGCGGGTACGCGCCGTACGGGGACTGGCCCGGCTGTGCCTGCGGGTACGGGGCGTAGTTCTGCCCGGGGTAGCCGCCCTGCTGCGGGGGGACGCCCTGGGGGGCCTGCTGCGGGTAGCCGTATCCGGGACCGTAGCCGGGCTGGGGCTGCTGCGGCTGGCCGTAGGGATTGGGCGGCGGCGTGCTCATGCTGGGGTGTTCCTCCGGTCGGAGTGGGGAGTGCGGGGACGTCACGGCACGCACGGAGGAACGTTCACAGATGCGTCGGTCCCCCCGACACCGGCCGCGGCACTGTGGTGCTTATCGTTCTTTAGCGCCCGCTTGTTTGTCCAGCCGCGTTTTCCCGGTGTTGTGCGAGTGCAATCGCAACGCGAACCCGACGTCGTGCGAGTGGGCCGGATTGGTACGCGGGCGTGGTCATCCGGGAGGATGGGAGCATGACCGCCCAGATTCTCGATGGCAAGGCCACCGCAGCAGCGATCAAGTCCGAACTGGCCGTCCGCGTGGCGGCCCTGAAGGAAAAGGGCGTCACGCCCGGACTCGGCACCGTCCTCGTCGGCGACGACCCCGGCAGCCAGAAGTACGTGGCGGGCAAGCACCGCGACTGCGCGCAGGTCGGCATCGCCTCCATCCAGCGCGAACTGCCCGCGACCGCCTCGCAGGAGGAGATCGAGGCCGTGGTGCGGGAGCTGAACGAGGACCCGGCCTGCACCGGCTACATCGTGCAGCTGCCGCTGCCCAAGGGCATCGACGAGAACCGCGTCCTGGAGCTGATGGACCCGGCCAAGGACGCGGACGGCCTGCACCCGACGAACCTGGGCCGCCTGGTCCTGAACGAGCCCGCGCCGCTGCCCTGCACGCCGTACGGGATCATCCGTCTCCTCCGTCAGCACGACGTGGAGATCAAGGGCGCGGAGGTCGTGGTCGTCGGCCGCGGCGTCACCATCGGCCGGCCCATGCCGCTGCTCCTGACCCGCAAGTCGGAGAACGCGACGGTGACGCAGTGCCACACCGGCACCCGTGACCTCGCCTCGCACCTGCGCCGGGCCGACATCATCGTGGCCGCCGCGGGCGTGCCGCACCTCGTCAAGCCGGAGGACGTGAAGCCCGGCGCCGCCGTGCTCGACGTGGGCGTGTCCCGGGACGAGAGCGGGAAGATCGTCGGCGATGTGCACCCCGGAGTGGCCGAGGTCGCGGGCTGGCTGTCGCCCAACCCGGGCGGCGTGGGCCCGATGACGCGCGCGCAGCTCCTGGTGAACGTGGTCGAGGCCGCCGAGCGCGGTGCCGCGGCCTGAGCCGGGAGTGGCCGCCATGAGTGCTGACGCCAAGGACGGGACCGAGCGGTCGGAGCAGCCCACCGCCAAGGGCGCCGTGAGCGCGCCCGGGCCCGACGGGGTGCCGCGCAAGACGTCGCGGCGCTTCCCGCTGTTCACCCGGGACACCGCGCGGCCCGAGGGCGGCGGCCGGGCCGCGCCGGGGGACGCGCCCGCGCCCGCGCGGCAGTGGCCGCTGCTCGTCGTCGTGTCGGTGGTCGCCCTCGGGCTGCTCCTGACCGCGTTCGACGTCTTCCGGGTGGGGACGATACTGGTCGGGCTCGGGCTGCTCGCGGGCGCCGTGATGCGCTGGACGCTGCCGGGCGTCGGCATGCTGGCGGTGCGCTCGCGGTTCACCGACATGGTGACGTACGGGATCCTCGGCCTCGCCATCGTGCTGCTGGCGATGATGGCCCAGCCCAATCCGTGGCTGGTGATCCCGTTCCTGGACGACACGCTGCACTTCACGATCAGCAGCTAGGCGCTTCGCCGGACAGACCGACGGCCCGTACTCGCCAGGAGAGTACGGGCCGTCGGCGGTGGGGCAGGGTGGTGCTCGCGGTCGAGGGCCCGTTCCCCCGTGCGCGCCCCCGCGCACGAAGCCTCGACCTCAGTGGTCTCGTCGTGCCGCCTTCGTCCGGCGGCCGTTGCTGGTGTTTCGTGGAGCGCGGACCTGCCTCCCCTTCGATCCCCCGTCAGCGGGCCCGCGCTCCCTTCCCCCGTGCGCGCCGGTCGTCTGGGCGACTCGGGCGGTGGTGCTGAGGCAAGAAACTACGGGCGGCGGGGGGTCCGCGTCGTCCTGTCCCAGGTTGACGTTCGGGTACGACGTAGGGCGCAGCTGCCCGTCAGCTACAACTTCTGCGGTACGGCGACGGGTTGACGTGGCCTCGCTGAACGCGCGTTACGCTGCGGCGATGCGACTCCGCCCGTTCACCACCGATCTCCTGCTCGCCCTCGGGCAGGTGGCAGCACTGGTGCTGATCGGGCCGAGCGCGAACGGTATCGGCTGGACCCCGCTCGACACCCAGGGCTACGGGCTCGGGCTGCTCGTCATCCTGCCGACGCTCGCCCGCTCCAAGGCGCCGATCACGGTCTGTCTGGTGACGTACAGCGTCTGGGTCGTCTACATCCTCGCGGGCTACTGGCCGGTCGTGACCTCGTTCGGGCCGCTGCTGTGCCTCTACACGGTCTCGCTGCTGCGCCCGACCCGGGTCTCGGCGGTGCTCGCGGTCCTGCTCGCCGCCCTCTGGGCGTTCGGGAGTCTGCTCACCCTCGACGACTCCTTCATCCCCTCCGTCGTGGCCCAGTGCGTCTGCTTCAACGCCATGGTGTGGCGCATGGGCTATCTGGCGCGCCGCTCCCAGGAACTGGCCCGCAGGACGCGCGCCGAGCAGCAGGAGAAGGCGCGGCGCGCGGTGGTGGAGGAGCGCGGCCGGATAGCGCGGGAGCTGCACGACGTGGTCGCCCACCACATGTCGGTGATCTCCGTGCAGGCGGGCCTCGCGAAGTTCGTCTTCGACTCCGACGCGAAGACCGCGCGCGCCGCGCTCGGCACCATCTCCGGCACCAGCGCCGAGGCCCTCGAGGAGATGCGGCGCATGCTGCGGGTGCTGCGGGCGCAGGAGGACGGCGGGGAGGTGCCGGACGCGCCGATGCCGGGGCTCGCCCGCATCGGGGAGATGACGGACCGGGTCAGGGCGGGCGGCGTGCCCGTCGAGTTCCGGGTCGTGGGGACGCCCCGGCCCATCGCCTCCGGCGTGGAACTGTGCGCGTACCGCGTGGTGCAGGAGGCGCTCACGAACGTCCTGAAGCACGCGCGGCAGGCGAGCGCCACCGTTGAGCTGCACTATCACCATGACCACATCGAGGTGTCGGTCACCGACGACGGGGAGGGGGTGATTCAGGACAGAGTGGAACGAGGGCGGGGACATGGCTTGATTGGCATGCGTGAGCGGGCCAAGCTCTACGGCGGAACGATCAGCATAGGGCCGCGCAGCAGCGGGGGGTTCGCCGTCAGGCTCACTCTGCCCACGTCCGCGCGGGCCGCACCGCCGGGAGACGACGTCACCGAATGACCCCCCACATCAAGGTGCTTGTCGTGGACGACCAGTTCCTCATCCGCGCCGGGCTCGTCGGTGTGCTGCGGGCCGCGCCCGGCATCGAGGTCGTCGGCGAGGCGGGTGACGGCGCCGAGGCCGTGGAGCTCGCCGCGGAGGCCCGTCCCGACGTGATCCTCATGGACATCCGCATGCCCGGCATGAACGGCATCACGGCCACCGAGCGCATCCTGGCCGCGGCGCCCGACCCGGCGCCGCGCGTTCTCGTCCTGACCACCTTCGACCTCGACGAGTACGTGTACGGGGCGCTGCGCGCGGGCGCGGCCGGGTTCCTGCTCAAGGACTCGGGCCCGGAGCGGCTCCTCGCCGCGGTGGCGGCGGTGGGCAGCGGCGACGCGCTGTTCGCGCCGAGCGTCACGCGCCGCCTGGTGGAGGCGTTCGCGCAGCGGTCCGGGAGCACCCCGCTCGCGGGCTCCGAGTCGCCGCCGGGCCTGGAGTCCCTGACGGGCCGCGAGCTGGAGGTCCTCAAGCTGATAGCGCGAGGCCTGTCGAACGCGGAGATAGCCGACCGCCTCTACATCAGCGAGGCGACCGTCAAGACGCATCTGAACCGCACGATGAACAAGCTGGACATCGACACCCGGGCGCAGGCCGTGGTGATGGCGTACGAGTCGGGCCTGGTCACGCCGGGCGACCAGGGCCTCTGACCCGCACGGAGCTGCTCGCACGGAGCGGCGGACGGAGCGGCCCGCCCCCTCCCCCGGGAGGGCGGACCGCTGCTCGTGGGCCGGCCGTTCAGCAGGTCACGGTCTTGTCGTAGGAGCCGAAGGGCCAGCTGTGGCGCGCCCAGGCGCGGTGCTTGAGCGAGGTGCAGCGCGAGTCGGGGCCGTGCTTGACGACGATCTTCACGCGCAGCACGCGGCCGCAGTTGTTGGTGGCGGTGGCGGAGCGCCCGCTGACGGACCGCTCGACGCAGGCGGGCGCCGTGCCCTGCGGCGCGGCGGACGCGGCCGGGGCGAGGGTGAGGCCGCCGCCCAGGACGGCGGCCGCGGTGAGGCCCACGGCGGTGGCCCGGACGTGCCCCCGGGCCTTGCGGCCCCAGCCGGTGTCCGTGGTGTCACAAGGCATGCGTGTGCTGCTGGTCATGGGTGTTCTCCCCCGTGGAAGTGGTGCCGCGAGATGCGGCGTTCTCGACTGTGCCGAGCGGAATCGGTCAACAGCCAGAGCGGCTGGTCCCGGTGGGTGCCCTTGGGATGTCCCACCCGCTGACCTGCGGCGGAGCGGGAGCCGGGGGCGCGGGCGTGGGACGTGGGACACGGCCGGAGTGGCCGGTTCGGGGGTGCGAAACGGCCGCCGGGGAACCGGAATTGATGCATCCGCCCTCTTTTGGGTCACAGGGGGCGATACGCCCGGGAGACCTTGTGACGCGTCCGGGGGAGACATGCCGCGTTGGAAAGAGCTGCCCGCGCAGCTGGGGGAGCAGGAGCGTCAGCTCCTCGTCCAGTTACGGCGGATGAAGGACCACAGTGGACTCAGCCTGGCGTCGCTCGGCGCCAAGACCTCGTACAGCGGCTCCTCGTGGGAGCGGTATCTGAACGGCAAGAAGCCCGTGCCGCGTGCGGCGGTGGAGGAGCTGGCCCAGGTCTGCGGCGCGGACCCGACCCGGCTCCTCGTGCTGCACGAGGTGGCGCGGGCGGCGGACGGGCACGCGGAGCCGGTCGACAGCGAGGCCGAGGCCGTCGCGCCCGAGGCCGCGGCCCAGCCGGTGACACGTGCGAGCGCGCCGCCGGGACCGCCCGCGGAAGCGCCGCCCGCGGCCCGCACCGTGCGGCTGCGCTCCGCGCTCACCGCGCTCGTGCTCGCGGTGGCCGCGGCGTTCGCGGGCGGCCTGCTCGCCGGGCGGGCGCTCTCGGGGGACGGGGGCGACGAGGGCCGCGGTGTGTTCGCGTACGCCCAGGAACGGACGTACTCGTGCGAGAACGGCCGCGCCGACGGCGTCCGCCACGCCGGGTACTCGACGACGGCCACCGCGATCCTCGACCGGGGGAGCACCGGCTGGGAGGTCGTCGAGGCGCAGTGCCTGCTCAAGGCCCACGGCTTCGGCGCCGGGAAGATCGACGGGTCGTACGGCGACGGTACGAAGGCGGCCGTCAAGCGCTTCCAGCGCGCGCGGGGCCTGGTGACCGACGGCATCGTCGGCCCGGACACCTGGGGAGCGCTGCGCAAATGAAGGGGCGCGCGGGGCGGGACGGCCGGGGCGGGCCGTCACCGGCGCCGCCGGCCGCGGGCCTGCCCCTCGTCGAGGCCCTGCGGGAGCTGCGGGAGCGCACGGGTCTGAGCCTGGAGGCCCTCGGCCGCAGGACCGCGTACAGCAAGTCGTCCTGGGAGCGGTACCTCAACGGCAAGAAGCCCGTGCCGCGCAAGGCCGTCGCCGCGCTGTGCGCGCTCGCCGACGAACCGCCGGGCCGCCTCCTCGCGCTCTGGGACCTCGCGGACGCGGCGTGGAGCGGGCGGTCGGCGCGGGGGGACGACGCGAGCGCGGCGGACCGGCCTGGCGGTGACGGGGCGGGCGGTGACGGGGCGGGCGGTGACGGGGCGGCGGACGACATCGGCACGCTGGTCGGGTCCACGGGGCCCGTGCCGGGCGGCGCCGGGGCCGCGCGGCGGCGCCGGTCCGCGCTCGCCCTCGGGATCGCCGCCGTCGTGGTGGTCGCGGGCGGCGTGACGGCCGGGCTCGCCGTCACGCGCGACGACGACCGGCGGCGGGACCGCGTGGCGACCGAGCCGGGGCCCGGCCCCTACGAGCCGCGCTGCGTCGGCGCGGCCTGCGAGGGCCGGCAGCCGCAGAAGATGGGCTGCGGCGGCCCGGGGCAGGTGGCCTCGCTCGCCACCCGCTCCTTCGCCCCGGAGCGCCGGGTCGAACTGCGCGTCGGCAAGGCGTGCAACGCGGTGTGGGCGCGGGCGACGGGCCTGCTGCCCGGCGATCGCGCGGTGGTCTCCCTGCCGGGCGCGCGGGCGAAGGAACTGCGGGCGGACGAGCCCGAGGACACCCGTCGGTATCTGGCCACGCCCATGACGGCGCTCAAGGGCGCGGATCCGGCGGACGCGACGGTGTGCGTGACGTTCGCGGAGACCGCGACGAAGACCTGCTTCTCCGGCTGAGTCCCGCGAAGGCCCGGTCCGGGCCCAGTTCAGAGCCTGTCCGAAGACGAAGGACGGCGCCCGTCCTCTCCCCCGTGGGAGGACGGGCGCCGCCGTACGTCCGGGAGCGGGATGCGCGCTCGCCGTGTGTCTTCAGCGTCATGGACACGCCGTCTTCGCTTCAAGGGCGGCCGGTTCCCTGTGGCACGGAAGTGACCATTCCGCAACGGTGTGCGGGGCCCGCTACGGCTGCGCGACGACCCGGCAGGGAAGGCCCCGGGGGCGGGAACCAAACAGGGCTGTTCCCCCGTCACGTGACAAACCGGATGGGGAGGAACCAGGGCGCGCGAGGAGGGGTGGACGATGAGTGCGCGCGCGAGCGCCTGGCAGCCGCTGCCGGAGGAACTGCCGTCGGAGGTGCGGCACTTCGTGGAGCTGCTGCGGCGGCTCAAGGACCGCACGGGCCTGAGCCTCGTCGGGCTCGGCGAGCGGGCCTCATACAGCAAGTCCTCCTGGCAGCGTTACCTCAACGCCCGGCAGCCCCCGCCCGGCTGCTCGCGGCCCGGGACCTCGCGGCGCGGGTGTGGCCGCGCGGCGGGACGACGCCCGCGCCGGGACCGGAGCGGACGGCGGCCCCGTTGACCTCCTCCAGGTCCTCGTGCCGCTGCCACCTGTACGTGGCCGACTCCGTCCGCGTACAGGACCGTCTGCCACAGGGCGGTGGCGTCGCTCACCGTGCGTGGCTGCCGATGGACAAGGTGCCCTCCTCGCCCCAGTCGTTGTACGCGTAGCCGCTGCCGTCGGGGCTGCCGGGGCCGCGGGCCGCCGGTGGTCGTGGTGTGGTGCATGGAAATCCCCCGTGGTTCGCTCTGGTTCAGCCCGTTCCGGTCTGTTCCAGCCGGTTCAAGCCGGTTCCGGCACGGAAATGCCGTGTTCGATACTCCGCCGCGGAACCGCCCCGCAAAAGGGTCAAGCGGCGCATCCGGGACGGTTCTGGGACGTCCCAGTGCGGGACCTGGGGTTCCGCATCGTGAAGTGGGACGTCGGTGGGACACTGTGCGTCGACCGCGGAGCGTGCGACGGGGCGCATCTGGCCCAAATGCTCCCGTGCGCCCCCAATCCGGGAACTGTCATCCTGGCTTGGCGCATCTCTCTGGGTAGTCCAGAGCCGGAGCGTTCGGGGGCTCGTACGGGGCACTGAGTCAATGAGCACGATGCGTGGGGTACTTGCACGCACGGGGGGATTGGGGGAGCGATGCCTCGTTGGAAAGCGCTGCCGGACGACCTCGACCCGCAGGTCAGGGAGTTCGCCAGCCAGCTGCGCAGACTCGTCGACAGCAGCGGGCTGAGCATCGCCGCCGTGGCGGACAGGACCGGCTACAGCAAGACGTCGTGGGAGCGTTATCTGAACGGGCGGCTGCTCGCCCCCAAGGGCGCGATCGTCGCGCTCGCCGAAGTCACCGGCACGCCCGCCGTCCACCTCGTCACCATGTGGGAGCTCGCGGAGCGCGCCTGGAGCCGCTCCGAGATGCGGCACGACATGACGATGCAGGCCATCCGCATCTCCCAGGCCCGCGCGGCCCTCGGCGAGGCCGCCGCGCCAAGCCCGCCCAAGGGCAAGGGCGGCTCCGGCAAGGCCCGCGGCGGCGTCGGCGCGGTCACCGGCGTCGCGGGCCCCGCCGGGGTGTCCCCGACGGTGCCGCCGCGCCATGAGAGCGCGCGGTACGGGGCGCGGACGGCGGCGCAGCCCGGAGCGGCCGGGGGCCCGGGCCCGGGAGCGGCGCCGTCGTCGACTCCCGCCGGCCCCTCCGCCTCCTCTGCTCCTTCCGCTCCTTCCTCGTTCCCCGCCCCCTCGTCGTCCGCGTCGTCGCCTTCCTCCGCGCCGTCCTCGTACGAGGCGTCGGCGGCACCGCCCACGGCGGCGGCCTCCGCGCACGCCTCGGCCGCGACGGCGTACGGCGGCGGGGCGCGGGGCGTGCCCGCGGCCCCCGTCGGCCCCGACGGGAAGTCGCCGGACGGGCAGCGGCGCAAGCGGAAGCTGACGATGTTCCTCGCGGGCGTCGTCGGCGCGCTCGTCGTCATAGGGGCGGCGGCGTTCCTCACCGGTGTCGGCAGGGGCGACAAGGACGACGACAAGGCCAAGCCGTCCGCGACCCCCACGACGTCCACGGCGGACCTGCCCGCCGGGGTCGAGTGCAACGGCGCCGCGTGCGCGGGCAAGGACCCCGAGAACATGGGCTGCGGCGGCGAGTTCGCCCGCACGACGGCGCGGGTCACCGTCGGTACGAAGACCCTCGTCGAGGTGCGCTACAGCAAGACCTGCGGGGCCGCGTGGGCGCGGATCACCCAGGCGAAGTCCGGGGACAAGGTGCAGATCAGGGGCTCGGACGGGGGTGCGGCGGGGCGGCAGAGCGGGACCGTTGGTGGGGCCGCGGACGTGGACGCGTACACGCCCATGGTGGCCGTGAAGTCGGGTACGCAGGCCAAGGCCTGCGCGACGCTTGCCTCGGGCCTGAAGGCCTGCACGAAGTAGCTGCCGCTTGCTGAGGGGCCCCTGGCCGGGCCCCGCCGGACCGATCCGCGGCACCTCGGCTGCGCCCGCGCCCCTGGGGCGGCTTTGCCGGTGCGGGTTTGGTCCCGCCCGCCCGCCCCCGCCTGGTTTTGCGTCGGGCCCGGGTCTGGGGGGGCGGCACCTTGGCTGTGCCCGCGCCCCTGGGGCGGCTTTGTCGGTGCGGGTTTGGTCCCGCCCGCCCGCCCCCGCCTGGTTTTGCGTCGGGCCCGGGTCTGGGGGGGGCGGCACCTTGGCTGTGCCCGCGCCCCTGGGGCGGCTTTGTCGGTGCGGGTTTGGTCCCGCCCGCCCGCCCCCGCCTGGTTTTGCGTCGGGCCCGGGTCTGGGGGGGGCGGCACCTTGGCTGTGCCCGCGCCCCTGGGGCGGCCTTGTCGGTGCGGGGTTGGTCCCACCCTCCGCCCCCACCCGGCTCTGCGTCGGGCCCGGGCCTGCGGGGCGGTTGCTCGGCGCTTGGGCTGTGCCCGTAGCCCTGGGGTGGCTTTGCCGGTGCGGGGTTGGTCCCACCCTCCGCCCCCACCCGGCTCTGCGTCGCGCCCGGCCCCGCGGAGCGGTTGCTCGGCGCCTGGGGCTGTGCCCACCCGTCCCGCCCTGCGGGACGATTGCCCACAGCGGGGGTGGGTGGGAGGCTCCGCCGCGGTAGCGGCGGGCGCGCCCACCGGCGGGCGGCGCTCCGCGTCGGGGCCGGGCCGGCAAGGCAGGGGAGCTGCGGGTGGGCGGGTGGGCGAGCCCCCCCCGCCAGGGGCCCGGAGGAATTGGAGGGGCCCGAAGAGGAATGCCCGCTGCCGCGCCGGGCAGACGCACCGTACCCCCACGGGAGTGGTCACACCCCCACGGCGGCCGCCACCTCCCCTCTCCCGAAGTGGCGGCCGCCCTCCCCGGGGCCGAGCGGGAGGCCCGACCCCGCCATGTGGGGTGAGCCACACCTCCCCGGCGACTTCGGCGAGAGGCGGCGCGATAGCCTGACCGCGGATCTCTCTTGATGCCAAGAGATCGATCATCGAGAGGCGATCGACGAGGGCGTCGGCAGGGGATCCAGCACATGGGGCAGGGACCCCCACCGCCAGCTGTCTTACGGAGATCGCCATGACCCGCACTCCCGTGAATGTCACCGTCACCGGCGCGGCCGGCCAGATCGGCTACGCGCTGCTGTTCCGCATCGCGTCCGGCCACCTGCTCGGCGCGGACGTGCCGGTCAACCTGCGCCTGCTGGAGATCACTCCGGCGCTGAAGGCCGCCGAGGGCACCGCGATGGAGCTCGACGACTGCGCCTTCCCGCTGCTGAACTCGATCGAGATCAGCGACGACCCGAACGTGGCCTTCGACGGTGCCAACGTCGCGCTGCTCGTCGGCGCCCGCCCCCGCACCAAGGGCATGGAGCGCGGTGACCTCCTGGAGGCCAACGGCGGCATCTTCAAGCCGCAGGGCAAGGCCATCAACGACCACGCCGCGGACGACATCAAGGTCCTCGTCGTGGGCAACCCGGCCAACACCAACGCGCTCATCGCGCAGGCCGCCGCCCCGGACGTACCGGCGGAGCGCTTCACCGCGATGACCCGTCTGGACCACAACCGCGCCATCTCGCAGCTCGCGAAGAAGACCGGTGCGGCCGTCTCCGACATCAAGCGCCTCACCATCTGGGGCAACCACTCGGCGACCCAGTACCCGGACATCTTCCACGCGGAGATCGCGGGCAAGAACGCCGCGGAGGTCGTCAACGACCAGGCGTGGCTGGGCGACACCTTCATCCCGACCGTCGCCAAGCGCGGCGCCGCGATCATCGAGGCCCGCGGCGCGTCCTCGGCCGCCTCGGCCGCGAACGCCGCCATCGACCACGTCCACACCTGGGTGAACGGCACCGCCGCCGGCGACTGGACCTCCATGGGCATTCCGTCCGACGGCTCGTACGGCGTTCCGGAGGGGATCATCTCCTCCTTCCCCGTCACCACCAAGGACGGCAAGTACGAGATCGTCCAGGGCCTGGAGATCAACGAGTTCTCCCGCGCCCGCATCGACGCCTCCGTCAAGGAGCTGTCGGAGGAGCGCGAGGCGGTCCGCGCCCTCGGCCTCATCTGAGCCGACACAGTCGACACGGTCGGCACAGCCGACACACCGCGCCTCCGGCGGCCGTTCACCACGGCCTCCGGGGGCGTTCGTCGTTCCTCAAGGACCTCAGGGAACAGCCGCCCCTCCGGTCACTGTTTCGAGGGGCAGTGGGACGATTCCCCGGACAGCCCCGCCGCCCGGCCACTACGGTTTCGCGCCATGCGAGGCGACCCACCACGCGAGTACCAACACACCGAATCGACCCGTCTGCTGAGCGTCGGAGCCCGGCAGAACGCGGACTTCCGGCGCCGTGTCATCGGCGAACTCGTCGGCCACGCCGAGCGCCCGGTCGCGCCGCCGCTCGGCGCCGACGTCCTGCCGGTGCTCGCGCACGCGCTGCGCGCCCGGCGCGAGGAGATCGTCAGCGCCCTGCTGCTGTTCGCCGTCTGGGCGGGGTTCGTCGCCGCCGATACGGTCATGGCCTGGGACGCGGCGAACGACCGTGCGGGCGGCGACGCGGGACTCTCCCTCGGCGACACCCTGCTGCTCGCCTTCGACGGCGACGCGGCGGAAGGACCCGGCGACGCGTCCGGTGCCCTGCTGCCCGGCGGCTGGGCCCTGTGGTTCGCGGCGGTCGTGTTCCTGCTGTGGTGCGGGCGGATCGTCTCCGGCCGGGACACCGGTGCCGGGCAGCCGCTGCGACCGCTGCGCCTGCCCGCGGTGCTCGTCTGGCTGCGGCGCAGGTTCGGGTGGCTGGTGACCGTGCTGGCCTGGGTGTTCGGCAGCACGTACTGGTTCGCGGCGCTCACCGGGATCGCCGAGACGCCGTACCCGGTGATCTTCCCGCTGCTCGTCACGGTCGTGGTGTGGCGCCACCAGTTCCGCGCCAAGCGCGTGCTGCGCACCCAGCTCGCCCGGCAGGTCTTCGCCGAGACCGACCAGCCGGAGCTGCCCGCGCGCTACGCCGGGATCGCCGAGTGCGTCCGCAGGGAGCAGCGGGCCCCGCTCACCCTGTACGACGTCAACCGCCCCTTCGTCGGCGCGGGCAAGCCCCGCAAGCCGTGGTCGGTCGTCCTGGAGCTGAAGCGCGACGACCGCCCGGACGCGAAGGGCGTGCCGCCGCAGGGGCCTCGCGGGCCGCTGACCGCGCGTGACGTCATCGACATGATCGACCCCCGGCTCAAGGGGCTGCGCAGGTCCGCGGGCGACACCAGCAAGGACCGGCTGCGGCATCTGGAGATCGACGAGTTCGTGTACCTGCCGTCGGGGGCGGGCCGCGACGAGAAGCTGTACACCGGCCGCGGCCACGAGACCGCGCGGGTGTACGACGCGAGCGCGGCGGAGCGGCACCTCGTCGACGCGGTGGGCGAGGGCGGCGAGGCCCGGCGGCACTTCCTGCGGCTGCGCGTCGGCTCCTGGAACGAGCAGGTCGTCGTCTCGCTCCTGGTCCGGGTGCACACGCAGGGCGGCATGCTGGTGCTCGAAGTGGTGCCGCACGTGCTCGGTCCGGTCCTGCCGGAGTTCCGCAGGGCCGACGCGGTCGCGGTGGGCGAGCCGGAGGGGCCGGTGCGGGACGCCCTGCGGGCGTGCGTGGACGGGCCCGCGTTCGGCGTGGCGATCGGCATCGGCGCGCTGCGCGCGCTGCCGTCGCTCGGGGCCGCGGTACGCCGCTGGTGCGCGGCCGGAGCGGACGAGCAGGACGGGCAAGGCCCGCAGGGCCCGGCGGGGAACGGCGCGCGGCACGCCGGGGCGCGCCCGCTGCCGCGCGCCGTGCGGGCGCTGCGCGCCCTCGGCGCCCGGCTGCTGCCGGTGCGCACCGCGCCCCCGGACGCCCCGCTGGTCTCCCTGCGCGAACTCGCCGCCACCGACGAGCTGTCCCTGTTCCAGGAGATGGACGTCGCCCGCTACACGAAGACCCTCCAGGACCGCATCGGCGAAGGCGTGCGCGAGGCGTTGCAGGACAGCGGCTACCGCACGGACCGCCTGGAGCAGAACATCACGCAGATCAACAACAGCGGCGTCTACATCAACGAGATGTCCGGCGGCGCCCTCGCCACCGGCGCCCAAGGCCAGGCCACCCACATGGAGAAGAGCACGGTATGAGCGACCAGGGGAACGGCGTCAGCACAGACGGCGGTTCGCACGTCAGCATCAACACGATCAGCGGAGGCTCGCAGGCCTTCGGCAAGGACGGCATCGCCGTGTCGGGCAGCTCCACGACCGTCGTGGCGAGTCCGGCCCACGCCGACCTCCTCGCGTCCGTACGACGCCTGCGCCGCGATCTGGAGCAGGGCGAGCGGGCCGCGGAGGACGAGGCCCTGGACGCCGAACTGGCCGACGTGGAGGGCGAGATCGCCCGCACGGGCCGCAGCCGCGCCGAGCGGCTCGCGCGGGTGCGCGACCGCCTCGCCCAGTACGCGCCCGCGTCCGCGACGGCCGCGTCCGTGACGGCCGTGCTCCAGGCCCTCGCCCAGCTGCCGCAGCTCCCGGGCTGAGACGTGCGCGTCTTCGACGACGACCGCCAGGAATGGGTGGGGCACGAGCAGGAGCGGCAGGCCGTGGCGCTCCACGACCGGGACGCGGCGCGCCAGCGGGCCGCCTGGCGCGGGGCCGTCACGGTGCTCGCCGTGTGCGGGCTCGCCTTCGGCACCTGGGCCCTCGGCTGGAAGGACGAGCCGGAGCCGACGGCGTACCTGCTGGCGCCGCAGTCCTCGGCGAACAGCCAGGAGAGCCAGAACAGCCAGGGGGCGGGCGGCGATTCCGCGGAGCGCTCGCCGACGGACGGCCCGTCCCCGGTGGCCGACGGGCTGCCGCCCGGCTACGAGACCCTGACCGACGCCCGGGGCTTCCGGGTGGCCCTGCCGATCGGCTGGAGCCGCACCTCGACGGCCGGGCAGGGCGGCATAGGAGTCGTCAACTACCGCAACTACGGGGCGTCGCAACGGCTTCAGGTGTACGAGGTCAGCGAGCCGACCCCGGAAGCGTCGTTCCGGGACTTCCTGGACGACACCAAGGTGCCGAAGTCACCCTCGTTCCAGAAGCTCTCCCTGGAGACCATCGACGAGGGCCAGCGGCTCACGTACGTCACGGGCCGGATCGAGGACGAGCCCGACGTCGGCCCGTGGTACGTGGTGGACGACCGGTTCACGGCGGCCGACGGCAAGCTGTACGCGGTGGTGGGGTACGGGTCCACCTCGACGGACCGGGCGCTGGTGCGCCAGCTCGCCAGCAACGCGCGGGCCTGGTTCTGCCCGCCCGGCTCGGTCTGCCAGGACCCCGGCTGACGGACCGCGCCCGCGCGGGGTCAGCCGCGCGGGCGGCCGAGGCACAGGGTGACCACGGCCGCGACGGCGACCACGGCCAGGCCCACCACCCGCAGCGCGGACTCCATGCCGCCGGCGAAGTCGCCCCCGTGGTGGGCCAGGACCGTGCCCGTGACGGCCACGCCGAGCGCCGCGCCGATCTCCCGCGACGACGTGCTGAGGCCGGAGCCGAGGCCCGCCTGGTGCGGGGGCAGCGAGGTGACGACGCCCAGGGTCAGGGCGGGCATGCTCAGGCCGGTGCCCGCCGAGATGACGAGGAGCCAGCAGGCGTACAGGGCGTAGGGCGTCGAGGCGTCGACCGTCGACGTGGCGAGCAGGCCTGTGCCGATGAGGAGCAGGCCCCCGCCGACGACCGGGCGCGGCCTGCCGGACCAGCGTGCCGCGAGCCGGGGGATGAGCACCATGCCGACGGTCAGCGGCACGATGGCGAAGCCCGCCTGCGCGGCCCCGTACCCCTTCACGTACTGCAGGTACTGCGAGTTGACGAAGAAGAGCGAGAAGAGGCCGAAGAAGCTGGCGGCCGTGCCGAGGGCCGCCGCGCTGAGCCGCCGGGAGCGGAAGACGCGCGGGTCGAACAGCGGCGCCTTCGACCGCAGCGCGTGCAGGACGAACGCGGCGATCAGGGCCGCGCCCACCGCGAACGCGGACAGGATGCGGGCCGACGTCCAGCCGTACAGCGGGCTCTCGATGATGCCGAAGAGGACCGCGACGAGACCGGTGATGAGCAGCAGCGTGCCGAACGGGTCGAGGGCGGGGGCCTCCTGGGACACCGGCGTGCGCGGCGTCGTGCGGGCCACCGCGAGGGCGAGCAGCGCGCCGAGCGGGAGCATGATCCAGAAGAGGGCGCGCCACGGCAGGTACGCGCCGATGAGGCCGCCGCCGACGTTGCCCGCGAGGCCGCCGAGGCCCGCCGAGAGCGCCCAGTAGGCGAGGACGCGGGGCTTCTCCGCCGGCGCCGCGACGCGCATCAGGATGGACAGGGTCGCGGGCATGACGAGGGCGGCACCTGCGCCCGAGACGCCGCGCCCGGCGATGAGCAGGGCGGGCGTGGTGGCGAGCGCGCTCACCGTGGCGCCCGCGGCGAACAGGCCGAGCCCGGTGAGCAGCGCGCCCTTGCGGCCGTAGCGGTCGCCGAGCGCGCCCGCCGGGATCAGCAGGCCCGCGAACACGATCACGTACGCGTCGACGGTCCAGAGCAGTTCGCTCGCGTCGGGGCGCAGTGACGACGAAGTGAGCTGGGGGAGCAGCAGGTTGATGGCCGCGACCATGCTCTGGGCGACCAGGACGCAGGCGCACAGGACGATGAGCGTGATGCCCTTGAGGGGTGTCGGCTGCGGCGGCGACGCGGCCTTGACCGGCGCGTCACTGAGGGCAGGGGAAGACAAGGCTCCTCCTCGGAGCGGGTGTGGTGGGGGATGCACGGCCACCGTAGGCTCGCCCCGTACCTGCTTTCCAGTGCAATCTCTGCAAGGAGTGATTGCGTGTGACGCAATCCAGCGATCCCGAGTCGCCGCACCCGCCGAGCCCGGACACCCCGCACTCCCCGGGCCCGGACGCCGCGCGCCGCCCCGACGTCGACCTCAATCTCCTGATCGCCCTCGACGCGCTGCTCGACGAGGGCAGTGTGCGCGGCGCCGCCCGGCGCCTCCATCTGTCCGAGCCCGCGATGAGCCGCACGCTCGGGCGCGTCCGCAAGGCGCTCGGCGACCCGGTCCTGGTGCGGGCGGGACGGCACATGGTGCCCACGCCGTACGCGCTCGCGGTGCGGGCGGAGGTCGGCGCGGTCCTCGACCGGGCCCGCGCGGTGTTCGCCGGGCCCGGCGCCCAGGACCTGCGCACCGTCGAGCGGACGCTCACGATCGTGGGGCAGGACTCGCTGGCCGCCACCTACGCCCCGGACCTGTTCGCCCGCGCGGCGGCGGAGGCGCCGGGGGTGCGGCTCCGCTTCCTGTCGGAGAGCCATCTGGACGCGCCGGTGCTGCGCGAGGGCGTCGCCGACCTGGAGGTCGGCGTGATCGACACGACCGCGCCCGAGGTGCGGGTCGAGCACTTCCTGGAGGACACGATGATGGGCCTCGTCAGGCCCGGACATCCGCTCCTCGAAGGGGAGTTGACCCCCCGCAGGTTCGCCGCGGCGGACCATCTGACGGTGTCCCGCAAGGGCCGCCTCGCGGGCCCGCTGGACGTGGCGCTCGCCGAGCGGGGCCTCGAGCGCCGGGTGGTCGGCAACGTGGGCACGTACCCCGCGTCGCTGTTCATCCTGCTGCGCACGGACCTGGTGGGGCTCGCCACCGGCTGGATGCGGCCGCTGACCGACGAGCTGGGCCTCGTCGGCTTCCCGATCCCCCTTCCGCTGCCGCCGCTGCGCCTGGCCATGGCCTGGCACCCGCGCCACGACGCCGACCCGGCCCACGCGTGGCTGCGCGGGTGCGTCCGTGACCTGGTGCGACGCGACTGAGTACGGGTGCGCGCACCGGATCTGAGTACGCGCGCCCTGTCCCGGGCGCCGCGCGTGCGGTGGACTCGGAGGCATGCGACAGACCCAGGACACGCGGTGGTACGCCGTCCGGGCCCCCGAGCGGCCGTGGTACGCCGTGCGGGCCCCGGAGCGGGACGAGTGGTGGTGGCTGGCCCCCGCCGTCGGCACGGCCGCCGCGCTGCTCGGCGCGTGTCTGCGGGTGGGCGACGGCGAACTGCCTTTCTTCTGGATCGCGTTGACCTGTGTGCCGGGCTTCCTGCTGGTCGCCGGGAGCTGGTTCGCGCCGCGGACGCGGGAGCGGCGCGGGGTGCGCGTGAGCCTGGCGGCGGCGGGCTGCGTGCTGACGTATCTGACCGTGAAGGTCTTCATGGCCGCGCTGTACGTCCTGGCGATCCTGATGTGGCTGCGGCAGGGCGACGGGTGAGACCCGGGCCGCTGGGGGGCGGCCCGGGTCGGATGTCCACGCGGAGGGATGGGGGCTGTCAGAACTGCGATTGCTGCGACTGCTGGGGCTGCTGGGATTGCTGCGACTGCTGCATCTGCTGCGCGTGCTGCTGGATGACGCCTCGCGGCACCTCGATCTCCACGCCGCGCACCAGCATCCGGTCGTCGTAGGCGACGCGGACGGCCTGGCCGGTCTGGATCGCGAACACGATGGACTGGATGGCGAACTCGCTCGGGTCGAGCAGCTGCACGGGGCGGCCGTCGACCAGCAGGATCATGGCGCGCTCGTAGCCGGGGAACGGGACGATGGGGGCGCGGACGGCCTGGGCGTAGCCGACCTGGAACTGCGTCTGCGGCTGCGTGCCGGGCTGCTGGCCCATCTGCTGGAGCAGGCCCTGGAAGGGCTGCTGCTGACCGAACTGCTGGAGCTGCTGCTGGAGTTGCGGCGGCAGCTGGGACTGGCCCTGCTGCTGGAACGGGGACTGCCCGTGCTGCTGCTGCGGCGAGGTGCCGACGCCGCTGAAGCCGGGTGCGAACGATGTCATGCCTGTTTCACCCTTTCTCTCGGGCTCTGGGCCTTCTCGGGCTTGCCGTAGTGGCTGGTGCCTGGTCGACACCCTTGTACCGCCCCGTCGTTCTGGGTACCCGCACAACAGGACAAACCGGAGAGACGGGGTGAGGGAACCTATACAAGACATGGTTCGCTTTTCATGAGCTTCGGGCCCGCGTGCGTACGAGGTAGAGGGCGGGCCCCGGCGTGCGCCAGGGTGCGTCAACCCGGCTTCCGGACGATTCGCGCCGGGGTGGCCGCGCCGGGGGTGACCTTCGAGGATCCGTCCGGAAAGGGGCCGTCGACTGTTGCCCCCCTGCTCGCGAATGTAGTACTTCTTATACATGAGCGAGCAAGTCCACAACAGGTTGGCCGTGGTGCGCGCCGAGCGGAAGGTGTCGCGCCAGAGCCTGGCCGAGGCCGTGGGCGTCCACTACCAGACCATCGGCTACATCGAGCGCGGGCAGTACAACCCGAGCCTCGACCTCGCCCTGAAGATCGCGAAGTACTTCGGGCTGCCGGTCGAGGCGCTGTTCTCCCTGGAGCCCTTTCGCCCGCTCACGGACCAGCTGTACGGGAGGGATCAGTAAGTCATGGCACAGCAGGAGCAGTTGACCCCGCACGACCGGCGCATGCACGCCCTGATGAACCGCACCGAGGGGGAGCCGCTGTACCGCACGGCCGGGCGGCGCCGCGCCGTGGTCGTCGCGCACATCGCGCTGACCGTCGCCGCCGTCGCCGCCTGGCTCGGCACGGTCGTCGGCGAGTCGTCCTGGGCGATGTGGGCGATGCTCGGCCTGCTGCTGCCCTGGTGCGTGGCCACCGGCGTCATCAACGGCGCCACGCGCGGCCTGCTCGAGCTGCGGCCGCGCGCCCTCGACGAGCGCCAGCGCGGCGAGCGCGAGCGGGTGCGGGCCCGCGCCCACCAGGCCATGACCTGGCTGCTGCTCGCCGCCGTGGTCGGCACGGGCCTCGCCGGGTTCTCGGGCGTGGACTTCAAGGCGCTGGTGTTCCAGGTGACGTTCTGCGTCTTCATCGCCCAGTGGCTGATGCCCCTGTGGATAGCGGGCCTGACGGCCCGCGACGAGCCCCTCGACGAGGCCGACGACGTCGCGGCGGGGGCCGCGGGCTGAGCGCGCCCCGGAGGGGTGCGGGGAACTGCGCGCTCAGCCACGACGAACCCGCAGGTCAGGTCTTCTGCAGCTGCTCCTGGAGCTTCCCGATGTCCACGGATTCGCCGGCCGAAGGCGTCTTCGTCGGCACGGGGTCGCCGTAGTCACTCAGCGTGGTTGTCTTGTCCTCGCCGTCGCCCTTCTCCGTGGCGCGGATCAGATAGGGCTTCCCCTCGGACGCCACGTACAGCGTCTTCTCCTTGCCGTCCTCGGTGGACGTGAGCGGGATGACCTTGGTGCCGTCGACCGTGGTGACCTCGCCCTTCTTCAGCTTGTCCGTGTCGTCGTCGGAGTCCTCGTCGACCGACTTCTGCAGCTTCTTGAGGTCGCAGACCTCGGAGAGGCCCTTGAGCAGCGGGTCGCTCGTGCTGCCGTGGACGTAGCGGCTCTTGAACAGCTCGGCGGCGGCCGCGCCGTCGCCGCCCGGCACCTGGTTCTTCCAGAAGGCGCTGTCGGGCTTCATCCACACCTTGTCGCCCCGCTTGACCAGGTCGGCGGAGCCGCCGCCCGCGGCGAACGTGAGCTTGCCGGTGCAGTTGCCGTCCCGGTCGAGCGTCAGGTCCATCGACGCCGGATCGTCCTTCTCGGCGTCGGTGCCCTTCTCCTCCAGCTTGATGTGCACCGACGTGGCGTCGAGCAGCTCCTGCTTCGCCTTGTCCGAGATCTCCTGGGCGCTGAGGTCCGAGGTCTTGTCCTTCTTGTCGCCGTCGTCGTCGTCCGACGAGCATGCGGGAACGAGCAGCGCCAGGGCCGCCGCCGCGCAGACCCCGGTAGCGGCCCGCCCCGACTTAAGAGACATTCGCCTCATAACGTTACCTCCGGTGACAGAACGTGCTTCGAGCGTACGTTTCCCCTCGCGTACCCGCATACGCAGTGACACAGCGCACTTTCGGCCATCGAATGCGCATGCTTTGCCAGGGCCAGGGCAGGTGCACCCGGCTACCCCGAGTGATCAGGGGGGCGCAAGGCAGCAGAGTGCCAGGAACGGAAGGCAACAGGGACGTGTCCGCACAACAGACCATCCACGTCGGCGGCGAATGGCGCGCGGCCGCGAACGGCGCAACGCGCGAGATCCTCGACCCGGCGGACGCCAAGCCCTTCGCCCTCATCGCCGAGGGCGGTGCCGAGGACGCGGACGCCGCGATCGCCGCGGCCCGCAGGGCCTTCGACCAGGGCCCCTGGCCGGGCACGCCCGTCGCCGAGCGCGCCGCGCTCCTGCGTCGCGTCGCCGACCTGCTGGTCCGCGACCGCGAGGAGATCGGGCTCCTGGAGAGCCGGGACGCGGGCAAGACCCTGGAGGAGGGCCGCGTCGACGTCGACTGCGTGGCCGACGCCTTCCGGTACTTCGCCGACCTCGTGATCGGCGAGGGCGCGGGCCGCGTCGTCGACGCCGGGTCCGACGACATCCACAGCGTCGTCGTGCACGAGCCCATCGGCGTCTGCTCGATGATCACGCCCTGGAACTATCCGCTGCTCCAGGCCAGCTGGAAGATCGCGCCCGCCCTCGCGGCCGGGAACACCTTCGTCATCAAGCCCAGCGAGATCACGCCCCTCACCACGGTCGCGCTCATCGAGCTGCTCGTCGAGGCCGGTCTCCCCGAGGGCGTCGCCAACATCGTCACCGGGCCCGGCCACACCGTCGGCGCCCGGCTCGCCGACCACCCCGACGTGGACCTGGTGTCCTTCACCGGCGGGCTCGCCTCCGGCACCAAGGTCGCCCAGGCCGCGGCCCTCGGCGTGAAGAAGGTCGCCCTCGAACTCGGCGGCAAGAACCCGAACGTCGTCTTCGCCGACGCCTGTGCCACCGACGAGGGCTTCGACACGGCCGTCGACCAGGCACTGAACGCCGCGTTCATCCACAGCGGCCAGGTCTGCTCGGCGGGCGGCCGCCTCATCGTCGAGGAGTCCGTGCGCGACCGCTTCGTGGCCGAACTCGCCCGCCGCGCCGAGAAGATCAAGCTCGGCCGCGGCACCGAGGACGGCGTCGAGGTCGGCCCGCTCGTCTCCAAGGAGCAGCGCGAGAAGACCGAGGCGTACGTGGCCTCCGCCCTGGCCGAGGGCGCCGCGCTGCGCTGCGGCGGCAAGCGCCCCGAGCCGAGCGACGCGCGGCCCGCCGAGGGCTACTTCTACGAGCCGACCGTGCTCGACCAGTGCCACCGCGAGATGAAGGTCGTGCGCGAGGAGGTCTTCGGCCCGGTCCTGACCGTGGAGACCTTCCGCACCGAGGACGAGGCCCTGGCCCTCGCCAACGACACCGAGTACGGTCTCGCGGGCGCCGTGTGGACCACCGACTCGGGCCGCGCCCGGCGCATGGCGCGCCGGATGCGCCACGGCACCATCTGGATCAACGACTTCCACCCCTACCTGCCGCAGGCGGAGTGGGGCGGCTTCGGCAAGAGCGGCGTCGGCCGCGAACTGGGCCCCGCCGGGCTCGCCGAGTACCGCGAGGCCAAGCACGTCTACGAGAACCTGGCGCCCGCCCCGGTCCGCTGGTTCAAGGGCTGAGGCCCAGGGCCCCGGCCGGGACCCAGGAGGTCCCGGCCGCGGGCCCCACCCCCGATTCCGTACGACCGCAATCCCCCCTTACGCGCAAGCACCTTGGCAGCGACGAGGAGCAGTACCCCCATGACTGGAACGTCTGACAACCCCCAGGCCCCCGCCGAGTTCGACTACGTGATCGTCGGCGGCGGCACCGCAGGATCGGTGATCGCGTCCCGGCTCACCGAGAACCCCGACGTCACCGTCGCGGTGATCGAGGGCGGCCCGAGCGACATCGACCGCGAGGACGTCCTGACGCTGCGCAAGTGGCTCGGCCTGCTCGGCGGCGAGCTCGACTACGAGTACACGACCACCGAGCAGCCGCGCGGCAACTCGCACATCCTGCACAGCCGCGCCAAGGTCCTCGGCGGCTGCTCCTCGCACAACACGCTGATCTCCTTCAAGCCGCTGCCGTCCGACTGGGACGAGTGGGAGGCCGCGGGCGCCACCGGCTGGAACGCCGAGGCGATGGACCCCTACTACGGCAAGCTGCGCAACAACGTGGTGCGCGTCGCGAAGAAGGACCAGAACCAGATCGCGAGCGACTGGATCGAGGCCGTCAAGGAAGCCCTCGACGTCCCCGAGGTCATCGGCTTCAACGACCAGCCCTTCGACGAGGGCGTCGGCTTCTTCGACCTGGCGTACCACCCGGAGAACAACAAGCGCTCCTCGGCGTCCGTCGCCTACCTCCACCCGCACATGGAGGCCGGGGACCGCCCGAACCTCCACCTGTTCCTGGAGACGTGGGCGTACAAGCTGGAGCTCGACGGCAAGACCGCGCGCGGCGTCCACGTGCGCACCAAGGACGGCGCGGAGCGGCTGCTCACCGCCCGCCGCGAGGTGCTCGTCTGCGCGGGCGCCGTGGACACGCCCCGGCTGCTCATGCACTCGGGCATCGGCCCGAAGGCGGACCTGGAGGCCCTCGGCATCCCGGTCGCGCACGATCTGCCGGGCGTCGGCGAGAACCTCATCGACCACCCCGAGTCGGTCATCGTCTGGGAGACCGACGGGCCGATCCCGGGCAACTCCGCGATGGACTCCGACGCGGGCCTGTTCGTGAAGCGGGACCCGGAGCACAAGGGCCCCGACCTGATGTTCCACTTCTACCAGATCCCCTTCACCGACAACCCGGAGCGCCTCGGTTACGAACGCCCCGAGCACGGCGTGTCGATGACCCCGAACATCCCCAAGTCCCGCGCGCGCGGCCGCCTCTACCTCACGTCCGCGGACCCCGAGGTCAAGCCCGCCCTGGACTTCAAGTACTTCGAGGACGAGGGCGACTACGACGGGCAGACCCTCGTCGACGGCATCAAGCTGGCCCGCAGGGTCGCCGAGGCCGAGCCGTTCAAGAAGTGGCTCAAGCGGGAGGTCTTCCCCGGCCCGCACATCACCGACGACGCCGAGATCAGCGAGCTCGTCCGCAAGGCCGCGCACACCGTCTACCACCCGGCGGGCACCTGCCGAATGGGTGCTTCCGGTGATGAACTCGCGGTGGTGGACCCGGAGTTGAAGATCCGGGGCCTCAACGGAATCCGTATCGCGGACGCATCCGTCTTCCCGACGATGCCGGCCGTGAACCCGATGATCGGAGTGCTCATGGTCGGGGAGAAATGTGCCGAGATCCTTGGGGGTGACGGCCGATGAGCGAAGCCGCCACGACCCCCCGGACCGGATCCGTGCCAGAGCCCGCCACGTCAGCGGCCCCCGTCTTCAGTGTCCAGAACCTGTGGAAGGTCTTCGGGCCGAAGTGCGAGCAGGTACCGGGCGACCCGGAGCTGACCGCCCTCGACCCCGCCGAGCTGCGCGAGCGCACCGGCTGCACCGCCGCCGTGCGGGACGTGTCCTTCGAGGTCAACAAGGGCGAGGTCTTCGTCGTCATGGGCCTGTCGGGCTCCGGCAAGTCCACGCTCGTGCGCTGTCTGACCCGCCTCATCGAGCCCACCTCCGGCTCCGTCGCCATCGACGGCGAGGACGTCCTCGCCATGGACAAGGCGCGCCTGCGCGAACTGCGCCGCCACCGCGCGTCCATGGTCTTCCAGCACTTCGGTCTGCTTCCGCACCGCACGGTCCTCGACAACGTCGCCTACGGCCTGGAGATCCAGGGCGTCGGCAAGGCCGAGCGGCGCGAGCGGGCCGCCGAGGTCGTCGCCAAGGTGGGCCTCGAGGGCCTGGAGGCGCGCAAGCCCGGCCAGCTCTCCGGCGGCCAGCAGCAGCGCGTCGGCCTGGCCCGCGCGCTCGCCGCCGACCCCGAAGTCCTGCTCTTCGACGAGCCGTTCAGCGCCCTGGACCCGCTGATCCGCCGTGACATGCAGGAGGAGGTCGTCCGCCTGCACCGGGAGGAGGGCCGCACGATGGTCTTCATCACCCACGACCTCAGCGAGGCCCTCAAGCTCGGCGACCGCATCGCCCTGATGCGCGACGGCCGCGTCGTCCAGCTCGGCACGCCCGAGGAGATCGTCGGCTCCCCGGCCGACGACTACGTACGCGACTTCGTCCGGGACGTGCCGCGCGAGCAGGTCATCACGGTCCGCAGCGCCATGCGCCCGGTCGACCCCGCCTCCAGCGACGACGAGCGGGGCCCCGCGGTCGCACCCGACGCCACCGTGTCCGAGGCCATCGAGGCCGTGGCCCGCACCGGCTTCCCGGCGCGCGTGATGGACGACGGGCGGTGCCTCGGCGTCGTCGACCAGGAGCACCTGCTCGGCGTGGTCGCGGGCGTACCGGCCCGGGGCGCCACCGGCGAGGTGGTCAAGTAATGGCCACCGCCACCGCGTCGACTCCCGTACGAGATACCGGCATCGGGGCCCTGCTGCGCCACCGCGCGGTCACCAAGCTCCTGTTGCTCGCCGTCGTCGCGGCGGTCGCCGTGCCGATCGTCAACGCCAAGTGGGCCTCCGGGGCCTGGCCGGACGCGCTCACCGTCGACCTGTCCGAGCCGCTCGGCAAGGCCAGCGACTGGATCATCGACAACCGCGACAGCCACCCGCTGTTCGTCTACTTCCTCGGCCACGTCTCCAACGCCGTCGTGCTGTCCGTGCGCGGCGTCTACCTGGTGCTGCTCGCCGCGGGCTGGGCGGGCGTCACCGCCGCCGCGGCCGTGGTCGCGTGGCGCGTGGCGGGCGTGAAGCTCGCCGCGACGGCGGCCGCCGCCTTCGGGATCTGCGGTCTGCTCGGCATGTGGGTGCCGACGATGCAGACGCTCGCCCTGATGACCGTCGCGGTCCTCGCGTCCGTGGTCCTCGGCATGCTGCTCGGCCTCGCCGCCGGTCTGAACGACCGGGTCTTCCGCATGATGCGTCCGGTCCTCGACACCATGCAGGTGCTCCCGGCCTTCGCCTACCTCCTGCCGGTCGTCCTGGTCTTCGGCATCGGCGTGCCCGCCGCCGTCTTCGCGACGGTCGTGTACGCGGCCCCGCCGATGGCCCGCCTCACGGCGCTCGGCCTGCGCGGCGCCGACGGCGGCGTGATGGAGGCCGTGGCCTCGCTCGGCGCGACCGGCCGCCAGCGGCTGCTCTCCGCGCGCCTTCCGCTGGCCCGCAAGGAACTCCTCCTCGGCCTCAACCAGACGATCATGATGGCGCTCTCCATGGCCGTCATCGCCTCCGTGATCGGCGCGGGCGGCCTCGGTGACCGCGTCTACCAGGCGCTCGCCTCCGTCGACGTCGGCCAGGCCCTCGCCGCGGGCATCCCGATCGTGCTGCTCGCCGTCGTCCTGGACCGCGTCACGGGCGCGGCGGGCGAACGCCTCGGCGCGCAGACGGAAGACACCTCCGTGTTCCGCGGCTGGCGCGGCTGGTCCCTGGCCGCCGCCGTGACCCTCGCCGCCGCGCTCGCCTCCCGGTTCGCCGACCGTCTGGAGTGGCCGACGAGCTGGGTCGTGCAGATCGCCGAGCCGGTCAACACCGCCAAGGACTGGATGGTCGACCACCTCTACACGGGCGTGCCCGTGGTGGGCGGCACCGCCGACTGGGCCGCGCACTTCACGACGTACGTGCTCGACCCCGTGCGCGACGGCCTCCAGGGCCTGCCGTGGTGGTCGCTGCTCCTGATCGTCGCGGCCCTCGCCTGGGTGATCGGCACCTGGCAGACCGCGCTCACGGCCGTCCTCGCGATGGCGGCGATCGGCGTGCTCGACGTCTGGAACGCCTCCCTCGACACGCTCTCGCAGGTCCTCGCGGGCGTCGCGGTGACGCTGGTCCTCGGCTTCGCGATCGGCGTCGCGGCCTCCCGCAGCCGACGCCTGGAACGTCTGCTCCGCCCCGTCCTCGACGTCTTCCAGACGATGCCGCAGTTCGTGTACCTGATCCCGGTCGTCGCGCTCTTCGGCGTCGGCCGCGCCCCGGCGGTCTTCGCCGCCGTCGTGTACGCGCTGCCCGCCGTCGTCCGCATCACCACGCAGGGCCTGAGGCAGGTCAGCCCCGCCGCGATGGAGTCCGCGAAGTCCCTCGGCGCCACCAACTGGCAGGTCCTGCGCCAGGTCCAGCTGCCGCTCGCCCGCCCGGCGCTGCTTCTCGCCCTCAACCAGGGCGTCGTGCTCGTCCTCGCCGTCGTCGTCATCGGCGGCCTGGTCGGCGGTGGCGCGCTCGGCTACGACGTCCTCGCCGGTCTCGCCCGCGGCGACCTGGCGACCGGTCTGGTCGGCGGCATCGCGATCGTCTGCCTCGGCCTGATGCTCGACCGGGTGACGCAGCCGACGGAACGCCGCGCGAAGAAGGGAGCCTGACATGGGTACGCGTACGACACGTACGACGTGTACGCGCGTCATCGCCTCGGTCGGCGCGGGCGCGGCCCTGCTCGCCCTCTCCGGCTGCGGCAAGGCCGACATGAGCAAGCAGGCGTCCCCGTACGCCAACGCGGCGGGCGCCAAGACCGTGACGCTGTCCGTGCAGTCCTGGGTGGGCGCGCAGGCCGACGTCGCGGTGGCCGAGTACATCCTCAAGGAGAAGCTGGGCTACCGCGTCGACAAGGTCCAGATCGACGAGATCCCGGCCTGGGACGCGCTCAGCCAGGGCCGCGTCGACGCGATCATGGAGGACTGGGGCCACCCGGACCAGGAACAGCGCTACATCAAGGACAAGAAGACCATCGTCCCCGGCGGCGACGTCGGCGTCACCGGCCACATCGGCTGGTACGTCCCCACGTACTTCGCGAAGAAGCACCCCGACGTCACCGACTGGAAGAACCTCAACAAGTACGCGAAGGACTTCCGCACCCCGGAGTCCGGCGGCAAGGGCCAGCTGATGGACGGCTCCCCGTCCTACGTCACCAACGACAAGGCCCTGGTCGAGAACCTCGACCTGGACTACAAGGTCGTCTTCGCGGGCTCCGAGGCGGCCCAGATCACCCAGATCGAACAGTTCGCCAAGCAGCAGAAGCCCTTCCTCACCTACTGGTACAAGCCCCAGTGGCTGTTCAAGAAGGTGCCGATGACCGAGGTCAAGCTGCCCGCCTACAAGGAGGGCTGCGACGCCGACCCCGAGAAGATCAAGTGCGCCTACCCGCACACGCCGCTCCAGAAGTACTTCAACGCGGACTTCGCGAAGAACGGCGGCGACGCGGCGGCCTTCCTGAAGCGCTTCAAGTGGTCGGAGGCCGACCAGAACGAGGTCTCCCTGATGATCGCGGACAAGAAGATGTCGCCCGAGGACGCGGCGAAGCGCTGGCTCGCGGATAACGAGGCCAAGTGGAAGGCGTGGCTGCCCCGCGGGTAACGACCTGGGGCTCCGCCCCAGACCCCGCTCCTCAAACGCCGGAGGGGCTGAATCCTTCAGCCCCTCCGGGGCGCACCGCGAGGGCTAGGCCAGCTCCTTCGCGATGTCGCTCAAGGCTTCCATCGCCCGGTGGTGCAGCCCCGGCCCGAAGGTGACACGGGTGGCGCCCAGCCGCCCCAGCTCCTGGGGAGAGGGCCCGCCGGGAGGGCAGAGCACGTTCAGCGGGGCCCCGATCGCGGCGCGCAGCGCGGGCAGTACCTCCACCGGGGCCTTGATGACGTAGACGCAGTCCGCCCCGGCCTCGACGTAGAGCCGCGCCCGCGCCACGGTCTCGTCGAAGTCCGCGGCCCCCCGCAGATACGTGTCGACGCGCGCGTTGACGAACAGCTCGCGCCCGGCCACCTCCCGCACCGCCGCGAGGTAGTCCGCCTGTTCCCGGGGGTCCTTCAGCGTGCCCGCCGGCGCGTCCTTGCGGCCCCAGGAGTCCTCCAGGTTGCAGCCGACGACCCCGGCGTCGAGCAGCCGCCCCACCAGCTTGCGCGCGGGCAGCCCGTACCCGTCCTCGACGTCCGCGCTGACCGGCACGGACACGGCCCGCGCGACGCGCCCGATCGCGTCGAACATCTCGCGGGGCGGCACCGATCCGTCGGCGTGGCCGAGGGCGGCGGCGACGCCCGCGCTGGGCGTGGCGAGTGCGGGGAACCCGGCCTCCTCGAAGACGCGGGCGCTGGCCGCGTCCCAGGGGCCGGGCAGGACGAGCGGGTCGCCCGGCGCCCGCCCGTGGTGGAGGGCGCCGAAGGCCTCGGCGGTGCACGTGCTCATGGGTGGTGCTCTTCCTCTCGGGGCTACGGGAACGCGAGGCGTCGGTGCTACTCGGCGGGTCGGTGCGCCGTGGACCCGGGCGTGTAGTGCCCGGGCACCATGCGCGTGGTCACGGCGAACCGGTTCCAGCCGTTGATCAGGGTGATCGTGGCGATGAGGTGGGCCAGCTCCTTGTCGTCGAAGTGGAGCGCGGCGCGCTCGTACACCTCGTCGGGGACGAAGCCGTCGGTGAGGACGGTCACGGCCTCCGTCAGCTCGATGGCGGCGATCTCCCGGGCCGTGTAGAAGTGCTTGGACTCCTCCCAGGTGGACAGCTGCACGATCCGCTCGACGCTCTCACCCGCGGCGAGCGCGTCCTTGGTGTGCATGTCGAGGCAGAACGCGCAGTGGTTGATCTGCGAGGCCCGGATCTGGACGAGCTCGAATATGACCGGGTCGACACCGCGCTTGGCCGCCGCGGCGAACCGGATCATGGCCTTGTACGCCTCCGGGGCCAGCTCGGCCATGTTGAGGCGGGGGGTGTGCTCGGGCAGCCGCTCGTCGTGGGCGTGCGCGGGGGAGGGCGCGTGCGGGGCGGTGGCCTGCGTCGTGTGCGTCATGGCTTGAACCTACGAGGCGATTTGCCCGCCGGTATGGTCCATTCCCATGGAGAAATCTTGGGCCACTTCGGGCGAAGGCGAAGGAGGCGGCGCCGGTCGCAGCGGGGCCTGGAGCGTGGACCTCCACCTCGATGCGCCCGGCAAGGGCTCCCGTTCCGGCGTGCGCCGCAGCCTCACGGACGCGCTGCGCGACGCGGTCCGCGGCGGCCGCCTCGCGCCGGGCACGCGCCTGCCGTCGTCCCGTACGCTCGCCGTCGATCTGGGCATCGCGCGCAACACGGTCGCCGACGCGTACGCGGACCTCGTCGCGGAGGGCTGGCTGACAGCCCGGCAGGGCTCGGGCACCCGGGTCGCCGCCCGTGACGTGCCGCGCCCGGTGGCGCCCGCGCGCCCGCCGCGCACCGGCGGCGCCCCCGTCTACGACCTGACGCCGGGCACGCCGGACGTCGCGTCCTTCCCGCGCGGGGAGTGGCTGAAGGCGGCGCGGCGCGCGCTTGCCGCCGCTCCGAACGACGCGCTCGGCTACGGAGATCCGCGCGGCAGGATCGAGCTGCGCGCCGCCCTCGCCGCGTACCTCGCACGGGCCCGGGGCGTGCACGCCGAACCGGACCGGATCGTCGTCGTACCGGGCTTCGTGCACGGCCTGACACTGCTGGGCGAGCTGCTCGGCGCGCGCGGCCTGCGCCGGATCGCCGTAGAGTCGTACGGCTTGGACCTGCACTGGGAACGGCTCGCACGGGTGGGCCTGAGGACCTGCCCGCTAGGGCTCGACGAACTCGGCACGCGCACCGACGGGTTGGCCGCGCACCGGGCGGTCCTGATGACGCCCGCCCACCAGTTCCCCGTGGGCGTACCGCTGCATCCCGACCGGCGGGCGCAGGCCGTCGAGTGGGCGCGGCGGGCGGACGGGCTGATCCTGGAGGACGACTACGACGGCGAGTTCCGCTACGACCGGCAGGCGGTCGGCGCGCTCCAGGGCCTGGACCCGGACCGGGTGGTCTATCTGGGCACGGCCAGCAAGTCCCTCGCGCCGGGCCTGCGGATCGCGTGGATGGTGCTCCCGGCCGCGCTCGCGTCGGAGGTGGCCGAGCTGAAGGACCGGGCAGGGGCGTCGGGCGGCGCCCTCGACCAGTTGACGCTCGCGGAGTTCCTGACGTCCGGGGCGTACGACCGCCATGTGCGCTCGGTGCGGCTTCGCTACCGACGCCGCCGTGACCAGCTGGTCGCCGCCCTGGCCGAGCGCGCGCCCGACGTCCGTGTCACCGGCATCGCGGCGGGCCTGCACGCGGTGCTCGAACTGCCGCCCGGCACCGAGCAGGTGGTGGTGCAGTCCGCGAGCTGGCAGCGGCTCGCGGTCCAGGGCCTGTCCCGCTTCCGCCACCCCGAGGCGGCAGCGGCAGGCCAGGACGCGCTGGTGGTCGGCTACGGCACGCCGACCGACCACACCTGGGCCCCGGCCCTGGACGCGCTCTGCCGCTCCCTGCCCTGAGCGGCGCCCCGGCCTAGCCCTGCGAGGCCAGCCACTCCTCGAAGGTGGTGGGCATGATGCGGGCGTCCTTGCCGGGCAGCAGCGCGTCGCCCGCCATGTCCGGGCCGAAGAGGCCCGACCAGGTCGGGACGAGCTTCACCGCCCGGCCCTGGGCCTGGAGGGTGCGCCGGGCCATGTCGACCATGTCCTGCGGGTCGGGCCCGGCCACGTCCTGGTGGCGGCCCAGGGGCGCGCCCGCCGCGACCTCGGCGAGGACGCCCGCCACGTCGTCGGGCGCGACGGGCTGGAGGAGCAGCGGCGCGACGGTGGCGACGCCGTCCTGCTCGGTCCAGCCCGCGACCATGGCGGCGAAGTCGTGGAACTGGGTGGCCGGGACGATGGTCCACGGCACCGG
Organism: Streptomyces spectabilis; assembly: GCF_008704795.1. NCBI lineage: Bacteria > Bacillati > Actinomycetota > Actinomycetes > Kitasatosporales > Streptomycetaceae > Streptomyces > Streptomyces spectabilis. The sequence continues at coordinate 5,865,606 of NZ_CP023690.1, forward strand.
GCCCGCGGCGACCAGGCGCTCCTGCTCGCGCTTGCCCACGTAGTGCGCGTTGCCCTCGACGCGGTCCATGCCCGCGATGGAGAGCAGGACGTGGTGCTTGACCCCGGCCTTCTCCTCGGCGGCGAGCAGGTTCCGTGTGGTGGTGCCGAAGTACGCGACGGTCTCGGCGGGGTCGCTCGCGGTGCAGTTGGTGGTGTCCACGACCGCGTCCACGCCGACGAGGGCGGCGTCGAGCCCTTCGCCGGTGGTCAGGTCCACGCCCAGCGAGCGGCTGACGCGCACGACGTCGTGACCGGCCTTCTCCAGTACGGCGACGGTGCGGGCCCCGATGCTCCCGGTGGCTCCGGCGACGGCGATGCGCATGACGATCTCCCTGATGTCTCTCACGGTCCGTCCGACACCGGAACCATATCTCGGACTAAAACTATCCGCAATATCCCGGATCTCGGATGTCCGGGATAGACTCGACGCCATGAAGCTGCCTGTGAGTACGGAGTGGGTGTTGCACTGCGCCACGTCGCTGGCGCAGCTGGAGCCGGGGGCGACGGCGTCGGCCGGACAGCTCGCGGGCTACTTCGACGTGCCCCAGGCCTATCTGGCCAAGCAGCTCCAGCCGCTGGTGAAGGCGGGCGTCCTCGCCGCCACGACGGGCCCGAGGGGCGGCTTCCGGCTGGCCCGCCCGGCGGCGGACATCACGTTCCTGGACATCGTCGAGGCGGTCGACGGCACGGCACCGCCCTACGAGTGCCGGGAGATCCGCCAGCAGGGCCGGGGCGCGCTGCCCGCCGAGGACTGCCGCGCGGCCTGCCCGATCGCGGCGAAGATGGCCGCAGCCCACGCGTCCTGGCGCACGAGCCTCGCCGCGGTGACCCTGGCCGACCTCCTCTCCGAAATCCCGGAATGGGCCCCGGAACGCACCCGCCGCCTCCTGACGGGCACGGGCTGATCCCACTGGGACCGGCCCTCGCGGGGCGCCCCAGGCCCACCCCTTCCCGCTCCGGGGGCTCCGCCCCCGCACCCCCGCTCCTCAAACGCCGGAGGGGCTGGTTGTGCAGGGGGGCGTGAATAGTGGGGGCGCACCACCTCCGCGCGCCACGCACAACTTCTTCGAAGAAGGAAAGGGGAAGGGGGGCGGCCGGTCCGCACCCGGCGACGAAGCGGAAGGGAGCAGGGCGGCCCCCCGCCGCCCCGGCCCCGGGCCGCCCGGACAACTGCACCTAGCGCTGGAGGGGTGGCAGTCAAGGGTGGAGCGCAGCGGAATCGGCGGAGCCGACGCCCGGAGGGCGCCCTTGACTTCCGCCCCGGAGGCGCCATTCTGTGGGCTTCCGGGCGGCCCTGTTCACGATGGGGCTCAGGGGGAGGCCTCCGGGGCTTCGCCGAAGCGGGCCAGGGCCAGGGCGCCGGTCACCGCCACCGCGAAGCCGAGGAGGGCCAGCCAGCCGAGGCCCTCGCGGGTGCGGTCGCCGAGCCAGACCACGCCCACCAGGGCGGGACCGATGGTCTCGCCGATGACCATGCCCGCCGTGGCGGCGGTGACCGACCCGCGCTGGAGCGCGGAGGTGAGGAGCAGAAAGGCGGCGCCCCCGCCGAGCAGGAGCGCGTACACGGCGGGGTTGGCGACGAGCGCCCCCGGCGAGACGTCGTCGATGAGGCGGACGGCCACCTCGACCACGCCGAAGCCACAGCCCGCGCCGAGCCCGAGGACCACCGCCCGCGCCCGGTCCGGCAGGCGACCGGCCACGGCGCCGAGCAGCAGGATGGCCAGCGCGATCCCGAGCATCGCGAACCGCAGCCCCGTGGACCCGCCCTTGTCGCCCTCGCCGCCGGACGCGAGACCGAGCATGGCGAGCCCGGCGCAGACGACGCCGACGGCACCCCACTCCGCCCCGCTCAGCCGCACCCGCAGCAGCCGCGCCGCGACCACGGCCGTCACGGCGAGCGAGGCGGCGAGCGCGGCGCCGACGGTGTAGATGGGGAGCGACCGCAGGGCCACGATCTGGAGCAGGAACCCGACGCCGTCCAGGGCGAGTCCGGCGACGTACCGCCACTGCCGCACGGCGCGCAGGAGCAGCGCGGGATCGACGCCGGACCCGGTGCCGGGCGCCGTGGAGCGCGCCGCGACCGCCTGCAACACGGAGGCCGTACCGAAGCAGACCGCCGAACCAAGCGCGCAAATCATCCCAAGGGTCACGAAGTGACTGTAGAGGGGGGACCGGTTGGCGCCCCGGATCAGCGGCTCTCTAGGCTGACCGCCGTTTCACACAACGACACGTACAACGACACGCACAACGACACGGGGGAGTGTCCGTCATGCAGCACCGCCGCGCCCGGCTCCCTGCGCTGCCCGTCCACCAGGACAGCCCCCACCCGGCACAGATCAGGAAGCACAGCGCATGAGCACTCAGCGAGCACCCCAGTACCGCCGACGCCTCGGCCTCGTGGCCGTCGCGGCCGCCACCGCCGTCACCATGACCGCCTGCGGCGGCTCCGACGACTCCGGCAAGGGCAAGGACGGGAAGTCCGGGGCCGAGGCGAGCGAGGCGCCGAAGAACCTCAAGGTCGGCCAGCCGGGCCCGGCGCAGGAGATCACCAAGTACAACAAGACCGGCAAGTTCTCGATCACGCCGACGAAGGTCACGCTCGGCAAGCCCGGGGACCTCAAGGAGCTGGACGACGAGAAGAAGTACGGCGGCAAGAAGGTCGCCTGGATCTACGTCAAGGCCAAGCACGTCGGCGGCGAGGCGGTGAAGCAGCCGATCGTGATGACCAACGTCAACGCCGAGACCAGCGACGGCAACCCGGCGACGAAGTTCATCCTCATCGGCACCCTCTCCAGCCAGCCCAAGGACTGCGTGGGCAACGACGGCAAGAGGACGCTCGGCGGCGAGGACATCTGGAAGAAGGGCGAGGAGCGCACCGTGTGCGAGCCCTACCTGATCCCCGCCGACGCCACGGTCAAGGCCGTCACCTACTCCCAGGGCTTCTACAACGAGCCCATCAAGTGGGCCCTGAAGTAACCGCGTCCGGAGAAGGTGGGGAAACGTCCCTCTGAGGAGCCGTAACCGAAAGTCGCATGAGCGGGTTACAGGACCGGTCGGGCAGACCGGAAGAAGATATTCCGAATTCTCGCCCGGCTCTCCGGCTCTTTCGATCCCTCTACGGTGAGGAACTCTGTGAACCGCAATCTCCGGGCCCGTCTCGCTGCCTCCGCTGGCGTCGTGGCCCTCCTGGCGGGCGGCATGCTGGTCGCCGCTCCGGCGGCCCAGGCCACCGGCCCCGAATGCGCCACCTTCCTGTCCGACCCGCTCGGGCGGAGCACCACCGACGGCAACGTGTTCTGCGGCGTGGGCGCTGCCAAGATCCCGGTGCTGTCGGAGGTCGTGTGCCCCGTCGGCCTGCGCTACGTCTCGCAGGTGTCGGCCGGCAGCTCCACCATGGCCTGCGAGCGCGCCGCCAAGTAAGGCCTTCGCGGGCTCCCCTGGTTGGCACCGGGCGCTGTGACGGCGGCCGTCAGCCGCGGCAGGCGGGCCCCCACCCCTTCGCGGGGTGGGGGCCCGCTCCCGTGTCGGCGTCGTGCGGCGGTCACCGCGCGCAGGTCTCGTCCTTCGCGGGCAGCCGCCCCGTGGCCAGATAGGCGTTGACCTTGGAGTCCACGCAGGTGTTGCCGTACTCCCCGTAAATCCCGTGGCGGTTGGCGCCCTTGAGGGTGAGCAGCTTCGAGCCCGGCAGCCGGTGCCGGAGCGCGACGCTTCCCTCGTACGGGGCGCGCGGGTCGCCGGTGGCGGCCACGATCAGCGCGCGGGCGTCGTGCCGCACCCGCGTGGGCCGCTCGCGCGGGCGGTCCCAGAAGGCGCACGGAGTGACGTTGTTGGTCAGCGGGCCGAACAGCGGATGCCGGGTCCGGCTGCGCTGGATGTCGCGCCAGTAGCGCTCCGGGTCGCGCGGGGCGGCGACATCCCCGCACAGGATGGCGGTCTGCGCGCTGCCGGAGGCGGAGTCCACGCCGGTGGTCGCGTACCGCAGCAGTTCGGCGAGGTGCTTCGACGGCCGGGCCGGCTTCCCGGCGGCGTCGGCGAGCACGGACACGGTCTCGCCGAGCGCGGCGCGGGCCGCGTCCGTGTCGTCCGCGATGCCTTCCACGAGCAGGAACGGCACGTGGGAGTCGTCGACGCGGAAGACGTCGGACCCGCTGCGGAGCGTAAGGCCGCGCGCGGACTTCGCGACGATCCGGTCGACGGTGGCGAGCACCTGGTCGCGGCTGCGGCCGAGCCCGTACGTCGCGTGCCGCCGCGCGGCCCAGGCGGCCCAGTCCGCGAGGGCCCGCTGGTTCTCGGGCTCGGCGCCGCGCAGGAGGCGGGGCTGGTAGCGCGGAGTGTCGAGGGCGCCGTCGAGGACCACGCGGTCGTAGCGGCCGGGGAACATCTGCGTGTAGACGGTGCCCAGATACGTGCCGTACGAGTATCCGAGGTACGACAGCTTGCGCTCGCCGAGGGCGCCCCTGATGACGTCCATGTCGCGGGCGGTGTTGCGCGTGCTGACGTGCGGCAGCACGTCGGAGTGCGTGGCCCGGCACTTGTCGGCGAGCCGCTTCTGGAGCGCGACTTGGCGCTCGAAGCCCGCGCGGCCGGCTCCGGCGGAGAGGACGGCGGTGCTGACGGGCCAGCCGCAGTCCAGCGGCGTGCTGCGGCCGACGAAGCGGGGGTCCATGCCGATGAGGTCGTACCGCGCTCCGGTCTCCTTCATCGCCTCGCGGATGTCGGGCGGCATGTCGAGGGCGGTGCCGCCGGGGCCGCCGGGGTTGATGAGCAGCGCGCCTACGCGATGCCGCCGGTCGGTGGCCTTCAGGCGCGAGATCGCGACGGTGAGGGTCCGTCCCTCGGGCGCGGCGTAGTCGAGCGGCACGGTGACGTCGGCGCAGCGCACCCCGGCCTTGTCGAGGTCGCGCCCCGTCGAGTCGTCGGGCCCTGAGGCGCAGCTGCCCCAGTCGAGCCGCTGCTGGTGGTAGCGGTCGAGGCCGCCGCTCGTCGTGGTGCCCGCGTGGGCCGTCGGGGCGGCGAGGGCGAGGGCGGCCACCACCGCGCCGAACGCCGCGGTACGTCGTGTGTGCGGCCGTCGCCGCGCGGAGTCGTCCATGCGTCCGACGCTAGAAGCGCAGCCGCCCGAACTCACTCCGGCGGGCACCCGAGGCGGGGGTAGAGAAAGCTATACCCGCGCCCCGCGCAGGGCCGTTCGGACGGCGAGGGCGCCGCGTGCGGTGGCCTGGACGGCGGCCCGGTGCACCGCGCGGTCCTGGCGGCAGCTTCCGCACCGGTCCTCACCGGCCACCGGCCGGAACACCAGCGGCTGTGGATGCGGGCCCGCGCACTCCCGCAGCGCGGCGACGGGCGCGGGCTGCGGGCGGGGCGGTGGGGGGTCGCTGAGCAGGTGGCGCACGAGGCCGCCCGGCTTGTGGATGACCGGGGGCAGGTTCCGGCGGATCTCGTCCCGTACGCCGTCCGGGGTGTGACCGAGCGTCAGCCACTTCCCGGCAAGCTCGGTGAGCTGGGGCAGCATGCCGCGAGGTACGCGCAGGCGCGGGTCGAGGCTGGGGAGTTCCTGGATGAGGCGGTGCGCTTCGGGCAATTCCGGGGCGGGCGCGGAAGGTTGGGGGGTGTTCACCGGGGGTGTTCGGTTAGGAGGACCGCCGACGTCCCGGCCCGCTGGTCCGCCGACGGCCGGGGCCTTGTCACTCGGAGGCGCGCCCGAGTCGTCGTCGCTGTCGCGCCGGACGTCCCCGCTCCACACGGCGGAAGCCTGCTCCGGCGACAGGGGGACGTTCGAGAGGAGCTGGTGGGTGCACCAGCGGCCTCGCGGGCCCTGTACGCGCCACTCGTGGAGGTAGCCCTCGTCCTTTAACTCCCGCTTGGCGCGGTTGAATCCGGCGCGGCGGACGCGTGCCTTCGCGGCGGTGGCGGAGAGCGCTTCGTCCTCTCCCTCGGGGAGGGAGAGCTGCCAGGTGAGAATCCGTACCGCGTCCGAGCCGAGCCGGGGATGTCGGATGATCTCGTTCGGCGTCTGGGAGAAGAAGCGGGTGGGGGCGATAACATGACGAAGCATTTCGGGTGCTCCTTACGCAAGCACTCGGAGTGAAGGCCCTCGCTGCTGGTTGCCGCCAGCGCGGGGGCCGTTTTGTCTGCGGTCACCGTACATCAACTCGCGTGTACGTACGGTCACTTCGCGATACGAGATCCGTTCGGCAGCCCCGGGCCATGACACGGCTCCGCCCCGGTGCGGGCCGTGGTGGCTCGTACCGGGGCGGAGTGGGGTGGCTCACACAATCTCGAAGATCACGGACTTGAACTTCACATCGGCGCCGAACTCCTGGCCTTGGACGATCTTCGTGGTCGTGCCCTCGCAGCCCTCTTCGCTGTAGAGCATGGCTTCGGAATCGCCCACGTCGTTGCTCGGCGAGAACGCGCTGCCGGGCTTGCCCTCGACCTCGGGGATATTGATGCACGCCCTCGCCTCCGGTTCCTCCAGCTTCCCAGCAGTTGGGTTGGCCGAGTCGCCGTACTGGTAGTGGAAGAAGCCGACGGTGGCGTTGGCCGAGGTGGGGATGGTCACGATGAGGGCGAGGGCGCCGAGGGCGGCGCCGATTGCGTGACAAGGACGCATGGGTTCTCCTGTTTGGGCTGCCGTGGTCTGGGGCTTGTGGAGCGTGTCGTGCCTTGTGCACCGGAGTTCGTGACGGCTGGTGCGGACCATCCGTACGGCGTGCGCGGCGACGATGCTGCTTGGTTCACGTGGGTGTGTGTGGCGCCGCGTGAGGCCGGATCGAGCGGCCGCCGGTGAACTCCCGTGCCGCGCCGCTGTGGTGGGGCGTGGGGTGTTGCTACGCGGCACCGCCCTGGTGCGGGCCGTGGTGGCTCGTACCGGGGCGGAGCGGGTGGCTCAGGTGGCCGTCTCGACGAGGATCGACTTGAACTTGACCTCGGGCCCGAGCTTCGTCGCCGGGGGGACCTTCGTCTTCGTGCCTTGGCAGTCCTCTTCGGTGAAGACGAAGGTGTCGTGCTCCTGCATGGTGCTCTCGGGCGCGAAGGCGGTGTCGTTCTTGCCCTCGACCTCGATGACGTTGAGGCACTCGGACATGGCCGGATCCTCGAAGGAGCCCGTCTTCGGGCTGGCCGGGTCGCCGTACTTGTAGAAGAGATCGCCCTGAACCGCGTTGGCCGAGGTGGGGATGGTCAGGACGAGGGCGAGGGCGCCGAGGGTGGCACCGACTGTGTGGCGAAGACGCATGACGGGGATTTCCTTCTGTTCAGCGGCAGCCGACCAGCTGTCAGCCATCCGGAATGAGCATCTCCGGTAAATCGTTTCCATGACTCCCGGTTCGAAGGCGCTCTGAGGTGATCAAGGGGCGCACGGAAGCAACGCCGCTGCTCACTGTGGGTGCTTGCGCGCTCCGCCATACGGGCTGCGCGGTCGCGTTGGCTTCGCTTGCGGCTCGACTCAACGCGACCTCGCAGCCCTGCGGCTGTCCGCCGTGTGGCTACAGCGCCGGGCGGGTGACGGTGAAGTCGCCCTGGGCCTTGTTGGTGATGGTCGGATCGGTCATCTTCCCGGTCATCTGGGTGACGCGGGTGGACTGCGGATTCAACGGCGTGGTGTCGCAGTGGATGCTGGTGGTCCTGCCGTAGCCGGTCGGGGACTGGAAGAAGATCTTGCCCCGGCCCAGGTTGTCGACCTCCAGGCTGAAGCTACTGGTGGTGGACACCTCCTGGTCGGACTGCAGTTTGGCGTTGACCTGGAGGATGTTGCTGTTGGGTGCCTGCGAGGTGATGGTGATCGGGTACTTGAACGTGTTGTTGTCGATGACCACGGTCAGGGTCCCGGTGAACGGGACGGCCGGGGCGACGGTGCCCGAGAAGTCGGAGATGACGCCGCCGCACTTGTTCGGCGTGGCGGCTTTGGCGGTGGCGGGGCTCGCGGCGCAGAGGGTGGTCATCGCCAGGGACGCGGCGACGACGAGGGCGCTCGTGCGGGTGCGGTGGGACATGGGGACACTCTTTTCCGCAGGGTCCAGCGACTCGTCGACCCGGCCTTGGCCGTCACGTCGTGTACTCACCGATGGACCGTATTCGTGGTTCGGCGAACGTGACTCCGGAAAGCCCCCCTGGACCAAGTCCCCAGGAATAGGTGATCCGACTTCAACAGCCGTGTGTGCCATCGAGATCCGCTCGATCGCACAAGCGGATCGTTACACCGGTGATCACGGTCCGCCACACGAGCGCTGCCGCCCCGCCTTTCACCAGGTGGGGCGGGGTGCCGCAGGGGGCCCTGCAAAGGGCCAGGGCCCTAGGGAACAGGGCCCTGGCGGGGGTTGGAACGGTCGCGGCGCGCGTACGGCTATTCGGTGGTGCCGCGTATGAAGCCGACCCAGGCGGCGGGGTTGACGGTGAGGCGGGGGCCGTCGGGGTTCTTGGAGTCGCGGACGAGGACGGCGTCGGGGGTGGCGGCCATCTCGACGCACTCGGGCTCGTCTGCACTGCTGTAGCTGCTCTTGCGCCAGGCCACTTCGACGCAGTCCGGCCCGTCGGCGGTGCTGTAGCTGCTCTTGACCCACTTCAGTGTCATGTCTCTCCCCGCACTTTCTCGATGAAGGCCAGTGACTCCCGAGGCGTGAGAGCCTGCGCCCGGATCATGCCATAGCGCATTTCGAGGGTCTGGATGTCGCGCGGATCGGTAACCAGTCGGCTAACGAGTTGAACGGCGAGGTGGCCGACGTTGTCGCCGCCCTTGAGCTTGAACACGGTGAGGGAACCGCCCATCCCGGCGTTCTCCTCCCGATCCAACGGCAGAACCTGAATGGTCACGTTCCTCAACTGCCCGACCTCCAACAAACGTTCGAGCTGCCCACGCATCACCATCCTTCCCCCGTTGGCCCGACGCAAAGTCGATTCGCACTGCACGAAGCTGAAAACAGGCCGCCCCGACGCGTGGTCCACGATCTCCTGCCGAGCCATGCGGCCGGCGACCCGGCGCTCCACCTCGCGCTCGGGGAACGGGGGCTGTCGATTGCGCACCTCGGCCAGTGCGTACTCCTCCGTCTGCAACAACCCATGGATCAAAGAGTTGTTGTACGCGCACAGCTCAACGGCCTGCGCCTCCAGCTTCGCCAGATCCCGAACCTTCTTCGGGTAACGAGCCTTCTCCGCGTCCTTCTTGAGCGCCTTGAGGTGGCCGCTGGCGTGAAGGACGTCGTCGGCGCGCTCCAGGAACTCCGGCCGGGGGATGCGAACCCCGCGTTCGACCTTGTGGATCAGGTCCTCTCCGTAGCCCATGAGGCTGGCGAACTCGACGGCCCGCAGCTCCGCGGCTTCGCGCCACAACTTGAGCTGGCGGCCGATGAGTTCGGCGATCGCGATGGACTCGCCGTCGGCGTCGACCTCCCAACCGACCTCGTCCATGTCCTCGTTGCCGTCCAAGGCGCACCTCCCGGGGGCCGTACGGGCGTAGTCGCCGCCGAGCCTAGGACCGGGCGGCGCCGCGCGGTCACACCCAGCGAGAAGTCACCCGAACCGGTGCGCGGGCCGGGGCGGCCCGCCACGATGGAGGCACGGTAACGGGACCAAGGAGGAGACGTGAACACGAGCACCTCGACGGCGGAGGCGATCTCTCAGACCCCGTGGGGGTTCGGTCGTATGGCTCCGCTGCGCAACGGTTCCCCCTCACCCTGGCGGTACGCGGGCGTTGATCCGGTGACGCAAACCGGCCGGTGGATCGGGGAGGACGGAGCGATGGTCCCGGCTGAACTCGGGAAGCACGGTACGAGCGTGAACACCTACCCGCCTACTCAGGTCGGCAAAGACGGCAAGGTCGACCCGGACACGGGCCAGGACGCGGAGCAGGACGAATAGGAGGCAGCGCCATGGACGGACGTCCGGTGTTGGTCTCCACGCGGGCAGAGGACGCAACCGCGGATGTGGTCATCGCAGAGTTGAACCGGCGCCGTGTGCCCGTCCTCCGGTTCGACCCCGGGCGGGACTTCCCCGCTCGCGCGGTGATCGCCGCCCGTACGAGTGCGGACGGCTGGGCCGGGCACCTCGCGGTCGGGGACCGTACGGTGGACCTGTCCGGCGTACGCGCCCTGTATCACCGTCGGCCGAGTGCCTACGTGACGGACAGCGGCGAGCAGGCCGCGCGGTTCGCCGCTCAGGAGAACCGGCGTGGACTGGGCGGAGTGCTCGGCGCGCTGCCGGGGTGCCTGTACCTCAGTCATCCGCAGGCCATCGCGCGGGCGGAGTACAAGCCCGCGCAGTTGGCAGCGGCGGCCCGGGTGGGGCTCAAGGTCCCGGCCAGCTTGATCACGAACGATCCGATGGAAGCCAAGGAATTCTGCGCCGCGCAGCCGACGATCTACAAGCCCTTGTACGCGGGGACGTACGACGTCGGGGGCGAGCCCGCCGGAATCTGGGCCGCCCCGGTCGCGGCGGGGGAGGTCGACGGCGCAGTGAGCCACAGCGCGCACCTGTTCCAGGCGCAGGTGCCCAAGGTGGCGGACGTGCGCGTGGTCGTCGTCGGCGATCAGGTGTTCACCGCGCGCATCACCGCGCCGCCCGGTGTCGTGGACTGGCGGGCCGAGTACCAGAGCCTCACCTATGAGCCGGTCGCCTGCCCGGAGGAGATGCGCGGGGCACTCGTGCGGTTCCTCTCCGCTTTCGGACTGAGCTTCGGCGCCTTCGACTTCGCCGTGACCGGTGACGACGGATGGTGGTTCTTGGAGTGCAATCCCAACGGACAGTGGGCGTGGCTCGGTGCGACACGAAGTCGCGTACGGCGAGTGAACTCGCAGATTGGAGACCGGTTATGCCGGATGCGTAGTTCCTGATCAGTGTTCGAGATCAGTCTCCGCCCTGACGTGCGTTCACAGGTCCTGCCTGTAGAGGGTGCGAAGCTCAGGGTAAACGCCTAAGGGCCCCCGTTCCGTCCGGGGGAGCAACCAGGCAAGGAGAAGGCCGAGCGGGCGAACGTAAGTGAACCTCTGATGATGTCTCGTTAGCCCAAACTCTGGGTGACGGAGAATCAACCAGGGTGATAGAGCCTAGCCGTTGGAAGAGGCGGCAAGCGGCGACCGGACAGAAGCCGTCGGTCGTGGGAACACCGCTGGCTCCGGGGCATAGGGGGCGCCCACCCCGGCCGTATCTCGTGTACGCGGAACGTGGAAACCCCGTCGGGGTCCGGGCCTTCTGGCCCGGTAGGCCGATCGTAAGAGGGGCGGAACCCCTCGGCGGGAAAGGAAGCCCAAGAAGCGGATGCCGGCTGCCGAAAGGCAACAGGATTCAGGGCAATTTGCCACCCCTCCAGGTAGCCGCCCTGGGGAACTGGCCGGATGCCGGTCCTGGCGACCGGTCCCGAAAGGGAGCTGACGTGGGCTGGTGAGCCTTTGAACTTCGAGGCCGACGCCTCACGAACCAAGGGACAAGTTGGAGGCCAATACGGTGAACGGACCCAAGGACGTTCCCGAATGGGACGCCATCACCTGGCGTCACCATGAGGAGAACGTAGTGAGACTGCGGCGGAGGATCTTCAAGGCGACGCGGGACGAGGACTGGGCCACGGTCCGGTCCTTGCAGAAGATGATGCTGAGGTCATGGTCGAACACGCTACTCAGCGTGCGGCAGGTGACCCAGCGCAATGCTGGACGCCGAACGGCTGGGATTGATGGGGAAACTGCCCTGACGCCCGAGACCAGGATGGCAGTGGCCATGCGCGTGCACCGCACACGGTCGTCCTGGGATCCGCTGCCGGTCCGGCGTGTGTACATTCCGAAGGCCAACGGGAAGCAGCGCCCGCTCGGAATTCCTGTGATCGTGGACCGGTGCCATCAGGCTCGGGTCCGCAATGCACTTGAGCCTGAATGGGAAGCGCGATTCGAGCCGAGATCGTATGGGTTTCGTCCCGGTCGTAGCTGCGCGGATGCAATCGGCGCCCTCTACACCACGCTGAAGGGCGTTCACGCCAAGAGGCTGTGGATTCTGGACGCCGACCTGTCCGCCGCGTTCGACAGAATCGGTCATAAACCATTGCTCGAAGCACTCGGATCGTTTCCTGCCAGGAAAATGATCCGTGGGTGGCTGAAAGCAGGAGTGGTCGAGGACGGTATGGTCAAGCCGACCGAAGAGGGGTCTCCTCAAGGTGGCGTGATCAGCCCGTTGCTGATGAACGTGGCACTCCACGGGCTGGAAGAGGCCGCCGGGGTCCGCTATCTGACGTCCGGCGTCAACGCCGGACAGATGGAGAGGGGGGCTCCTGTTCTGGTGAGGTACGCCGACGACATGGTTGCCTGCTGTCACTCGCAGCAGCAGGCTGATCAGGTCAAGGCACAGATTGCGACGTGGTTGGCGCCCAGGGGACTGACCTTCAATGAGGATAAGACGCGCATTGTGCACCTCGCCGATGGGTTTGACTTCTTGGGTCTCACTATCCGCCGGTTCCGCGACAGCAAGCTGATCATCACTCCGAGCAACAAGGCGGTCAAAAGGCTGAGGAAACGGCTCGCGGACGAGATGCGCTCTCTGCGTGGAACGAACGCGAAGGTGGTCATCGCCAAGCTCAACCCGATCATCAAGGGCTGGGCTGCCTATTACCGGGGTGTCGTGTCCAGTCGAATCTTCACATCGCTGGACACCTATGTGTGGCGGCTCACTTACAAGTGGGCCAGATATACGCACCCAAACAAGTCGAAGAAGTGGATCGTGCGCCGCTACTACGGCAAGTTCAACGTGTTCCGGAACGACCGCTGGGTGTTTGGAGACCGCGACAACGTCAGTGAGAGCGGGACGACATTCCACATGGTCAAGTTCGCCTGGACGAACATTGTCCGGCACCAGTTGGTCGCAGGCGGAGCGTCACCCGACGACCCCGGCCTGACCGACTACTGGGCCAAGAGGCGAAAGAGGGTCAAGCCTCCGCTGGACAGTTACAACCTGCGCCTGCTAGCCAGGCAGGACGGTCGCTGTCCGCTCTGCGGGGACCACATCCTCATCGCCGAACAGCCGCCGCAATCCCCGCACGAATGGGAACGCTGGTGGCTGAGCACCGTCCGTAGAGCAATAGCAGCCAGCTATCTCACTCATCACGGACGCGGCACGCCGGGCGGAACACAAACACGCCTTGTACACGCCTCCTGCCATCGCGGGCTTCAAGCCCGTCAACGCAGAAAGCCGAAGCTCGAATCATCTCCCGCAACGCCCTTGCGGCTTGCTTGAGCCGTGTGCGTCGAAAGGGCGCACGCACGGTTCTGAGGGGGCGGGGACGCAGCAATGCGTCCCCGCTACCCGACAAGACGCGGTCGGGCTGCCGATCAGTACCGCGATCGCCGACCTGTTGGAGAACGGAGTGAGCCATCATGACTGACCCCTTGCCCGCGGAACACCTACGGGCCGAGCTGGCGCGGAACCTGTCCAAGAGCGGTGCGCTACGTGGCCCCCAGTGGGAAGCGGCCGTTCTGTCCGTCCCCCGCGAGGCGTTCCTCGCGCGTGGCTGGTTCGAGTACGAAGAGGGCGGCTGGTACCGGCCCACTGCCGGGGACACCGCTGCGGATCTCGCCCGGATCTACGAAGACGACACCCTCGTCACGCAGGTCGCCGGGGCGGTCTTTCCCGACCAGGTCGAGGGGCGTATCGCGGCGGCCCCCTCGTCCTCGTCCACCCTGCCGAGTCTGGTCGTGCGGATGCTCGAAGACCTGCGGGCGACCGAGGCAACGCGCGTACTGGAGATCGGCACGGGCACGGGCTACTCAACGGCGCTGCTGTGCCATGTCGTGGGCGAGGACAACGTGATCACGGTGGAAGTCGACGCGGAGGTGTCCGCCCGCGCCGGAATCGCGCTCGCGGGCGCCGGATTCTGGCCCACGCGGGTGGTCGGTGACGGCCTTGTGGGATGCGAGGACCGGGGCCCGTACGATCGCGTCATCGCCACCTGCGGCGTGCACACGGTGCCAAGTGAATGGCTCGCTCAGACCCGTCCCGGCGGTGAGGTCCTGGTCACGGTCGGCGGGTGGATGCACGCATCCGAACTCGTACGGCTCACGGTCGCCGACGACGGCACGGCCAGCGGCCCGGTTCTCGGCGGACAGGTCTCGTTCATGCTGGCCCGCCCACACCTTGCGCCCCCTCTCGAAATCCTGCCGAACTTGGGCGAGGGCGACGCGATCCCCGCCGAGCTGGGCGCCGATGTACTCGACCACTGGACAGCCCGGTTCGTCGCACAGTTCGCCGCGCCACGCGTACAGCGGCTCACCCTGGAACGGCACGGCCGACCGGAACACGTGATCATCGACGTGGAGGCCGGATCCTGGGCCGCTGTCTTCGAGGACGGCGGACGATGGATGGTCCGCCAGGGCGGCCCGGCGCGCCTGTGGGACCAGATCAGCGAACGCGTCACCGGCTGGCAGGCGGACGGGCGCCCGCCCACCGACCGAATGCGACTGCACGTCGGCCCCGACGGGCAACACCTCACATGGGCGTAGCCGCACCCTGACACCCCGAACCGACGGTCAAGACTGCTTGTGCCGCTCCCAGTAGGTGGCGAATGGCACAGCGACGGCAAGGGCCCGGTCCCGGTACCCCCGGTACTCGCTCAGCTGGTCCGCGGGCCAGAAGTCGTGATCCGGCAGCCCCTCCACAGGCTGCTCGATAGTCGGTCCACGGGGACGGGAGGACGTGGACGCGGGACACCTGCTTGCCCTTGTCGGTCATGGACCGGACTCAGTCGTACTCGGCCCGGGTCTCAAGGCGGAACGCGGTTTGCTCGAAGGTGTCGAAGAGACGGCCGAATGCTTCACCGGCCAGTTGGGTGTCCACGTTTTCCCCTCGTCCTCCGGGCGGAACGGGAAGGGTAGCGTGAGCCGGGCACTCGGCTGCGGGTTCTGAGGGAGGCTCTCCGTGCTCTTGGATGGTGACGGCTGGCGCCGGTACTTCGACGCTTTCGAGCGGGAAGCGTGGCGATTCGAGGCACAGCCCACCTACACCGTGCCCAAGGAGCAGGCCAATGTGGCCCGTTTCCTGCGCGGCGAGGCCAAGCCCGCCGACCACAACGTCCGCTGGCACGAACGGGTGCGCGGATACGTGGTTTCCGGCAGGTACGTAGGCCGTGTCCGCGTCGTACGCCAACCACTCACGGACTACCAGCGGTACCAGTTCGCGTGGGGAATCCCCGGCAACATCGCGGCCGGTGAGGACATCCGCGTACTGGACGTGACGCGGGAGGACCACGGCTTGCCGCTCTCCGGCCGGGACTGGTGGATGTTCGACGAGACCCGGGTGGCCCACCTGAACTTCCGCCCGGACGGCACACAGATCAACCGCGAGGCCTATGAGGGCGACCCCGCCCCCTACCAGCATTGGAAACGGACCGCCCTGGAACGCGCTGTGCCTTTCGAGGAGTACGTGAAGGGCCTCGACGTGTGAGCCTGGCGCACCGGCCGGGTGCGCGAACCGGCCCCCGTTGAGGCCCCGTTGAGTACGCGTTGAACCCCCGCTGGCAGCGTTCCGTGACGGCGGCCGCAGACCACGGCTGCCGGTAAACGGAGGGGACACAGAGATGAAGCGCTCGCTCAGAGCACTGTTAGCCGGCGTAGTGGCCACCGTGGCGCTCGGTGCCAACGTCGTCGCGGCCGGGACCAGTTCGGCCGACACCTGGCGCGGCAGCGGGTTCGACCGCAACTGCGCCCGGGGGAACGGGTCGTGGGACCACCTCAGGTCCGGGATGTGTCTGCGCGCGGGGGACCACATCTCGACGCCCATCATCTTCGGCAGCTCCGGCCCCGGCGGCATGGTGGCCACGCAGGAGGGGTACCGCGCCGATTACCAGCCGGACGGCAACTTCGTCATCTCGCACTGGAAGACCTGGATCCCGCCGGAGGTCGGCGGGCCGCCCAACTTCACGAAGCTCGCCAAGCTGATCATGCAGTGCGCGGTGGGCGGCGACTGCGGCGAGGGCGACACGGTCGTCGACGTGCTGTGGAGCTCCGGCACGAGCGGCCGGAGCGCCGGGGCGGCGGTCATGCAGGGCGACGGCAACTTCGTCGTGTACGACGACGACGGCCGCCCCGTGTGGAACAGCGGCACGCACGCCTGCCGCGACCGGTACGTGTGGGCCCGCATGCAGCAGGACGGCAACTTCGTCCTGTACAAGGGCCACGCGGCGGGCGAGGGCGCCGACAAGTGGCGGGCCGTCTGGTCCACCAAGGGCGGCCGCACCGGCGAGCCCTGCTGAGACACCCAGCGTCAGCCGGTGCCACCGTGTTCGGCGAGGAGACGGTGGCACCGGCGGGCTCGGGCGGCCAGGGGGCCGTCGAGGGGGAAGAGTTCGCTCAGGTACAGGAGCGCTTCCGTGGTGTTCTTCCGGTCCGGACGGGAGGACAGGAAGTCGTCGGCCGCCTCGGTTACGTCGTGCGACGGTTCGAGGACCACGCGCTGGAGCAGGCGGAAAACGTGCCTCCTGGCGGACGGGGGCAGGTCACGTGTGAAGAGCTCTGACCACTGCTCCGCGCCCGCCTCGGGGCCCGACTCGACCGTGTTCAGCATCGCCGTCTCGAAGAGAAGAGCGACGGTTTCGCCCTGGAGCGCTACAGCCCTGGCGAGGTCGGCCCGCGCTCGGGGGAAGTCCCTGGACTGCCGGTGGGCGACGCCGCGCAGGCGCAGGGGGCGGGCCTGATCGGGGGCGGCGTCGAGGACGGCGGTGAGGTCTTCGATGGCGTCCTCGCAGCGCCCGGCAAGGCGGTGAGCGTTGCCGCGCCGCGTGAGGACGCTGAGGTCGTCAGGCTCCGCGTCCACCACGGTGGTGAGGTCCGCGACGGCGTCGTCGAACCGGCCAGCCTCCTGGTGGAGGGCACTGCGGCACAAGAGCGCCAGCGTGTTCACCGGGTTGAGTTCGAGTACGGCGGCGAAGTCCTCGAGCGCCGGATCGTGCTGCCCGACAATGAAGTACGTGGCTCCGCGCAGCGCGCGCGGAACCGTGTCCGTGGGGTCGTGCTCCACCGCCGTGGTGAAGTCGGCGATGGCCGCCTCGTACCGACCGGCCTCCCGGTGGAGCACCGCCCGCTGCGTGAGCGCGAAGGTGTACCTGGCGTCGAGCCGGAGCGCGCAGGTGTAGTCCGCGATCGCCTCCTCGCCCCGGCCGAGCTTCCGCAGGGCCGTGCCGCGCTGTACGAAGGCGAACGCGGAGTGAGGGTCAAGCTCCAGGGCGGCGGTGAGGTCCTTGACCGCGTCCTCGTACCGCTCCGTCTTGACGCGCGCGCGGCCGCGCAGCATCAGAGCCTTCGCGTGGGCCGGATCGGCGTCAAGGGCGGCCGTCAGGTCGGTGATCGCCTCTTCATGGTGGTCGCCCCTGAGACGCAGGGCACCCCGCACGACCCTGGCCAGATGGTCGTTGGGGCGCAGGTCGATCACGGTGGTGAAGTCGGCGATGGCGTCGTCGAGTTGGCCGAGCGCCTGATGGGCGCCGCCGCGATGTCCCCAAGCCGTGGCATCACGGGGATTCAGGGCGACGGCACGGTTCAGCTCGGCGAGGGCCTCCTCGTGGCGGTCGGCGCTGCCGAAGCAGCGGCCGCGCTGACGATGCGCCCGCCCCCGCCCCTCCACACTCAGCGAGCCGTGCTCAAGGAGCGCGGCAAGGGCGGCCAGCTTGGGCTCGTCCCCGGTGACCGCCGCGTCCAGCCTCCGGGCCCACGCCAACAACCCGGCGTCCACCGTGTCGTACGCCGCCAGCTGCAGCACGTCCACCCACTGCCTCAGCACCGCCACGTCCTGCCCGGCGGCGTGGACGGCCTCCTCAAGGGCCGCCGCCAGTTGGCACGTCGGCTGGGCGCACAGGCGGTGGTACGTCTCGTCCAGGCGGTGCCGCAGCCAGCGCGCGTCGCTCCAGAGCTTCGGCCGGGGCAGGTCCCGCTCGGCGGCGGCACGCCACGCGGCGTGCGCGTCGGCCAGGCGCAAGTGGGTCTCGGTCCACCGCTGCGGGGAGTGCGCCTGCTGCTGGCGCACCATGCTGGCCCGTACCACCGCGTGGTAGTGCTTGAAATCCCCGTGCCCGCTGACGAAGGGCTGGCCGCACAGCCAGCCCCACCGGCCCCGCGCCTCCTGCGGCACCGCCGCCGCGAAGACGTCCTCGTTCAGGCGGGGAGCAAGCGCGCACGCGAGGATCGCGTCGCGGTCGTGGGGATCGTTGACCCATTGCACGAACCGGTCCACGGCCACGTCCACGACATCCGCGTCCGCGCCCACGTCCTCGGCGCTCTCGGGCTCGGCAAGCGCGAGGAGTTCGACGAGCAGCGGCAGGCCGAGGGATAGACGCAGGACGGCGTCCACCACGCACGGCTCCGTCACCCCGCGCGCCGCGAGCAGCGTCCGCGTCTCCGTCTCGGTGAACTCCGCGAGCGGTACGTCCACCACGTGCGGCCGCAGTGGTGCCCACGGGCGCTCGGCCAGCACGCCGCGCCCGGCCATCACCACCAGCACGTTCATGGGGAGGGTGCCGGAGGGATCTTCGAGGAGGTCGCGCAGCCACTCGTCCAGGAGGCCGCCGGTCTGTTCCCACGTGTCGAAGAACAGCACCACCCACGGGTGCCTTCCGCACAACCGGCCGAGCTCCGCGACGAACGCCCGGTTCATGCCCGACGCGTCCACGCCCCGGCCCCGGCGGCCCCGGCCCCGCGCCCCGGCGCGCAGCCGGTCGAGGCCCTGCGCGGCCGCGTCCGGGCTCGCCATCGACGTGGCCGCGCCCACCCCGGGCAGGAACGACGCCGCGCCGAGCACCGCCTGCGCCGCGACCCGGCTCGACATCGAGGCGTCGGCCTGGACCGCGTCCGCGCCCTCCGCCAGGAGCAGCTCCGCGGCGGCGGCCTCCTGGTCCTTGCGGTACTGCTCCGCCGCCTTGTCGAACTCCTTGAGCGGGCCCGCCTGTTCGGCCAGCTGCCGGGCCAGCTCCACCAGGGCCTGCGGCACCCCGTGCGCGTCGCCCTCGTCCACCACGGCCGTCAGCGCGCCCGCCCGCCGTGCCGCCTCCTGCCACTGCCGCAGCAGCGTGGACTTGCCGACGCCGCCGACGCCCCGCACGTGGAACAGGAAGTCCGCGGGATCCTGGGACGACGCCGGGTCCTTGGCCAGGTTCTCCGAGAACAGCGACACCTGCGCCTGCCGGCCCACGAACCGCGCCCGCGTGCGCTCCCGGATCAGCTCGCCCCGCGACCGCCCCCGGCTCCCCGCCCCAGCCATGCCCCTACCTCCACCCGGAGCGATGCCCCACCCCGGTCTGCGCGAGCCCTACGCGCGCCATGCTGCCACTCACCGCGCCGTGGCGCGGGCGGTATGCGCCGCGAGGAGGGGTGGCAGAGGAAAGCCGCAGTGGCGAACGGCGGGGCCCGGAAGGGGAGGCCCCGCCGTCGTGTGAGGGTGCCGGGTGCGGGAGGGCGCTAGCTGCCGAACTTCACGCTGTAGAGCTTGGAGCCGAAGTTGTTGGAGTACTGGCCGGGTTGGAGGGTGCCCCACTCCCTCTCGCAGTTGGCGTCGAAGTAGACCCTGGCGGTGGCGTTGGTCTGGTTGGACGCGCCAGTCGCGTGGTAGAGGAGGGTGCACTGGTGGAGGGGCGGGTCGACGATCTGCTGGCTGCCCGCCGTGGCCGACTCGTAGTAGAACGTGCCGCTGGCGTCGGCGTAGGCGCTGCTCATGGGCAGCGCGGCGAACAGCGTGAGCGCGGCGCCCGAGACCAGGGCCAGACGGCCCAGGCGGCGGCGCGGCGCTTCCTTGCGTGTGGTGGTCATGGGGCAACGGTTGCGCGCGAGAGGCGGGTGCGGCCAGGGAGTACGCCCCTGGGCGGTCGGGAAAGCGGGGCGGGAGGCGTGGGTGCGTCGCCCTGCGTACGCCCCTCGTGTGCGCCCCTCGTACAGGTGAGTCCGGTGAGGTCGGGGCATATGCGCGGATGTGGGTGGGAAGCGACTGCACGGTCCGTTGTCGTCAACCCCCCGAAAGGACCGCGCACATGCGCTTCCGTACCGCCCTGGCCGCCGCCGCGGGTGCCCTGGCCCTGATCGTCACCCTGCCTACGTCGGCCGCCGCGGCCGAGGGCCAGTTCCAGTACACGTACACCGGCCTCGACGGCTCTCCCCGTATCGCTGTCATTGACGACCCGGAGAGCTGGGAGTGCCACACCCTGCCCGAGGTGGCTGACCCGGGAGCCAGCTCGCCCGCGCACTCGCCGCGCAACAGGACGGACGAGTACGCCACGGTCTTCACGGGGCCGGACTGCGACGGTGACTCCTTCACGCTGCGGCCCCACACCGGCTACGGCTCCGAGCGCCTGAAGCTCCGCTCGGTCCTGTTCTTCTGACGCGCGCCAGCCGGAACGGCCCGCGCCGCCCGCGCTCTTCGTGAGCGTGGGCGGCGCGTTGGGTGCGTACCGGTGGGGGCGTTCAGTTCCGCTGGGTCCGGAAGTGCTCCGCTATCTCGTCCGACGTCGTCGTCCACACGCCGGGGTGGTTCACGATGTACTCCAGGGCCTGGTCCAGGTACTTGGCGCGGAACGCCTGGCCGATGACGAAGGGGTGCAGGGCCAGCGGCATGACGCGCCCGCTGTCCGTGGCCTCCGCCTCGGCGTACAGCTGGTCGACCTGGTCCTTGAGCATCTGCACGAAGTCCGGGCCCGACGTGTGCTTGCTGACGAACAGGCCGATGTCGTTCAGCTCCACCGTGTACGGCACGCTCAGGACGCCCGGCTCGTTCAGGGCGAAGGGCTGGTCGTCGGCCGTCCAGTCCAGTACGTAGTCGATGCCCAACTCCTTCGCCAGGCGCGGGGTGTTGAACGTCTGGGTCAGGCCCGGACCCATCCAGCCGCGCGGCCGCGTCCCCGTCGTCCGCTCGATCGTCTCGACGATGTCCTTGAGGGCCGCGCGCTCCTCGTCCTCCGTGAGGCCGGTGTGCAGGTCCGAGTTGGTCTTGCCGTGCGCGAGCCACGCCCAGTTCCGCTCCCGGCCCGCCTCGATGATCTGCGGGTAGCGGTCGCCGACGTCGGAGTTGAGCAGGACGCTGGCGCGCACCCCGTGCCGGTCCAGGGTCTCCATGGTGCGCCAGAAGCCCACCCGCGCCCCGTAGTCGCGCCAGCCGTGGTTGAGCGGGTCGGGGGTCAGCTCCATGGTGCCCGGGTAGATGCTCGTGGAGGGCTTGCCGATCTCGAAGTGCTCGACGTTCAGGCCGATGTAGAAGGCGACGCGCTTGCCTTCCGGCCAGTGGAGCGGCTCGCGCTCGACGATGGGGCTGTAGTCGTAGAGCTTGTTGTCCATCACGATCACCCTCTGGAGTGGTTCGAGCGGCCTGCGGTGGCCGCCGCCCGCGGTGTTTCCCTCCCGCTTGCGTGCCTCCATCGTCAAACCCTCACACTGATGTGAAGGTCAAGGCGGCCTCGGCTGTGACGCCCGTCACGCGGGGTGGGGGGGCGGGTTCCTGGGCCGGGAGCAGCTCGTCGAGCGCCGCGTCCAGGATCTCGAACGCGCCCGCCCCCGCCTCCGCCTCCGCGCCCGCCGTCAGCGAGTCGTACACGTACCGCACCGACGTCCGCTCCGGCGCGATCCCGCAGTACTCCGAGATCCCCTTGCGGAGCACCCGCGTCACCGTCTCCTGCCAGCCCGCGTCCACGAACTTCGCCCGGTCGTACGCCGTCAGTCCGAGCCACAGCATCCGGGTCCGGGCGAGCGGGCCGCCGCCCCGACGGCGGCCGTACGCGAATCCGTGGTTCCACACCCGGTCGATCCAGCCCTTGAGCAGTGCCGGAAGGCCGAACCACCACACCGGGAAGACGACCACGATCGCGTCGGCGTCCGCCACCCGCCGCATGTGGGCACGTACTTCGGGAGAGTACGCCTTCTGCGGATCGGCCCAGTCGGGCTCGTCATCGGGCGTCATCCGGGGGTCGAAACCCTCCGCCTCCAGGTCGAGGAAGTCCACGGCGTGGCCCTCGGCGGTGAGGCGGTCCCGGGCGTGCCGGGCGAGGCCCGCGGTGAGCGAGTCGGTGCGCGGATGCCCGGTGACGACGAGCACCCTGGCCATCACTCGGCCCCGTCGGCGAGGCGGACCAGCATCTTGCCGGTGTTGGCGCCGCGCAGGACGCCGAGGAACGCCTCGGGTGCCCGCCCGATCCCGTCCACGACGGTCTGCTCCGTCCGCAGCGAGCCGTCCGCGAGCATCGCGGCCGCCTTCCCCACCCACTCGGGGAACAGGTCGAAGTGGCTGGTCACGAGCATGCCGCGGAGGGACGCCTCCTGCTTGGCGGCCTGGAAGAGGTTGTTCGGACCGGGGACGGGCGTGGTGCTGTTGTACTCGCTGATCGCGCCGACCATCGCGATGCGGCCCTCCCGGCGGATGGCACCGATGGCGGCCTGGAGGTGGTCGCCGCCCACGTTGTCGATGTACACGTCGATGCCGTCGGGCGCGGCCTCGGCGAGCTGTTCGGGCAGGCCGCCCTGCCGGTAGTCGATCGCGGCGTCGTACCCGAACGTGTCGAGCAGCTTCTTCGTCTTCTCCGGCCCGCCCGCCGAACCGATCACCCGGGACGCGCCGAGCGCCCGCGCCACCTGCCCCGCGACGCTGCCCACCGCTCCCGCGGCGGCCGACACGAACACGACGTCGCCCTCGCGGACCGGGGCGGTGCGCGTCAGGGCCGCGTACGCCGTCAGGCCGGTCGTCCCCAGCGGGCCCAGGTACGCGGACGGCGGGACGAGCGAGGTGTCGACCACCGTCGCGGTGGCCGCGTCGACGAGGGCGTACTCCCGCCAGCCGGCGAAGTGCGTGACCGTCGCGCCGACCGGTATGTCCGGCGAGCCGGAGGCCACGACCTCGCCGACCGCGCTCCCCTCCAGCGGGGCGCCGAGCTCGAACGGCGGGATGTAGGAGGGCGCGTCGTCCATGCGGCCGCGCATGTACGGGTCCACGGACATCCACAGGTTCCGGACGAGCACCTGGCCCTGCGGGGCGGTGTCGGGGAGGGCGGTGGTGGCGAGGGCGAAGTCGGTGGGGCGGGGGGTGCCCTGGGGGCGGGCGGCGAGGCGGATCTCCTGGGACTTGGGCATGGCGGTTGCTCCTGGGGTGGTGGTGGGGTGTGGCCTGGGCGGCTGCCCTGTTCACGGGACTCACCATGCCTGCGGCCGCGCACGAACCACTGACGCCCCACGCACGGGCCCCTCCCCACGCCGGGCTCACCCCCACCCACCCGCCCCCGTCGCGCTGCGTCCTCACCTCGACCTTCGGCCCGGCTCCAGAACCGCGCTAACGCGCTTGTCCTCAAACGCCGGACGGGCTGAAGGACCTCCGGTGCGGGCCCGCAGACGAGATCCGGCCTGTGCGGGCACCAATCAGCCCGTCCGGCGTTTGAGGACGAGGCGCGGAGCGCCGATCACCCCGCTGACCAGCCCGGCAAGGGCCACGTAACGTGACCGCATGCGATTCGAGGTGCTTGGCCCCCTGGCGGTGCGTACCGACGACGGCGCCCTCATACCGGTGCCGGAACCGAAGGTGCGGACCCTCCTCGCCGCCCTGCTCGCCCGCACAGGGCACCCCGTCCCGGCGGACACCCTCGTGGAGGACCTGTGGGGCGCCGGGAAGCTCCCGGCCAACCCCGCCAACTCCCTCCAGACCAAGGTCTCCCAGCTCCGCCGGGCCATCGGCCGCGACACCGTGGCGTACGGCCCCGCGGGCTACCGCCTCGCCCTGGCCGAGGGCGCCACGGACGCGGCCCGCTTCGAGACCCTGACGGCGCGGGCGTACCGCACGGACACCGGCCCCGCCGAGCAGGCGTCACTCCTGACCGGCGCCCTGGCCCTCTGGCGCGGCCCCGCCTACGCCGACTTCCCCGACGCGGACTTCGCCCGTGCCGTCGCCGCGCGCCTGGAGGAGCAGCGCCTCACCGCCCAGGAGACCCTGGCGGAAGCCCGCCTGGCCCTCGGCGAACACGCCCTGCTGGCCGACGACCTCACGGACCTGGTGGCCCGCGAACCGTTGCGCGAGCGGTTGCGCGCGGCCCACATGCGCGCCCTCTACCGCGCGGGCCGCCCCAGCGAGGCCCTGGCCGCCTACCAGGACCTGCGCACCCGCCTCGCCGACGAACTCGGCACCGACCCCGGCCCTGAACTCGCCGCCCTGCACGAGGCGATCCTGCGCCAGGACCCCGGCCTCGCGCCCCCGCCCACCGCCGCGGCGGCAGCTCCCGCCGCGGCACCCCCGCGCACCAACCTCCCCGCCGCCACCACCCGGCTCGTCGGTCGAGCCGACGCCGTGACGCGCGTCCGCGAACTGGTGCGCCGCGAACGCCTGGTGACCCTCACCGGGCCCGGCGGCGTCGGCAAGACCCGCCTCGCCCTGGAGGCCGCAGCCGACCTCATGGACGACTTCCCCGACGGCATCTGGCTTGTCGAACTGGCCGGAACGACGGCGGACGGGGTCCTGGAGGCCGTGGCGTCGGCAGTGGGGGTCCGCGAGGACGAGGCCGCCCGCCAGGCATTCGAGGACGAGCCCGCGGCGGCACCGGCGGGCGGCCCGGCACCGGCGGGCGGCCCGGCGCCGGGCCCTCAGGACGGCGCGGGCCCGGGGAATCCCCGGCAGGCGCATCTCACCCGGGCCCTCGCCGCCCGTCGCGCGCTGCTGCTTCTCGATAACTGCGAACACGTCCTCGACACCGCCGCCGACCTCGTCGCCCACCTCCTCCGCCGCGCCCCACACCTGCACGTCCTCACCACCAGCCAGGAACCCCTCGCCCTCAGCGGCGAGACCCTGGAGGCCGTCGTACCGCTCGGCGAGGACGAGGCGGTGCGGCTGTTCGCCGAGCGGGCCGCGGCCACCGCGCCCGGCTTCGTCCTGAGCGACGACAACCGCGAGGCCGCCGCCCTCATCTGCCGCCGTCTCGACGGCATCCCCCTCGCCGTCGAACTCGCCGCGACCCGCGTCCGCGCCCTCGGTGTGCACGCCCTCGCCGACCGGCTGCACGACCGCTTCCGCCTCCTCAACCAGGTGCGCCGCGACGCCCCGGCCCGGCAGCGCACCCTGCGCGCGATGATCGACTGGAGCTGGGAGCTGCTGTCCGCGCCGGAGCGCCGCGCCCTGCGCCAACTGGCCGTCTTCCGCGGGGGCTTCACCCTGGAGAGCGCGGAGGCCGTCCTGGGGGAGGACGAGGCCGGGGGTGACCCCGTGCTCGACCTCGTCGCCCGGCTCCTCGACCGCTCCCTCCTGGCGACCGCAGGGACCGGCCCCGACGGCGGCGGCCCCGTCCGTCACCGCCTCCTCGAATCCGTCGCCGCGTACAGCCTCGAACGCCTCGCGGAGGCAGGCGAGTCGAAGGATGTGGCACGGCACCACGCCCACCACTACACCGACCTCGCCGAACGCGCCGCGCCCGCCCTGCACGGCCCCGACCAGCGGCACTGGCTGCGCCGCCTCGACGCCGAGACCGTGAACCTGCGCGCCGCCCTCGACTGGGCCGCCGCCGAGGCCGACACCCCGCTGGCGCTCCGCCTCGTCAACGCCCTGACCTGGTACTGGTATCTGCGCGGCCGCCTCACCGAAGCCATCCGCTCCCTCGCCGTCGCCCTGAGCCTGCCCGCCGCGCACGGGCCCGCGCGGGCCTCCGCCGCCGCGGCCCGCGGCGCCTTCTCGCTCCTCGCCGGGGAGAGCACGTGCGCCCACGGCTCCGCGTGCGTCCACGACACTGACGACACCGGCACCGGCACCGGCACCGGCACCGACGGCGCCGACGCCCGCTCCGGCTGGCTGCTCGCCTTCGCCCGCTGCGGCTTCGACCGCACCCCCGAGGAGGGGCGGCGCGTCGACGCGCTCCTCGCCGAGTTCCGCGCGGCGGGCGACCGCTGGGGCGAGGCCGCCACGCTCAGCACCCGTGCCACCCGCGCCCTGTACGCCGGCGACCTCGCGGTCCTGCGCCGCGACGCCACCCTCGCCGCCGGCCTCTTCGGCCAATTGGGCGACCGCTGGGGACAGTTGCAGTCCTCCGAACAGCTCGGCGTGCTCGCCGAGATCACCGCCGACTACGCCGGGGCCGCCCGCCTCCAGCACGACGGCGTCCGGGGCGCCGAGGAACTCGAACTCTGGACCGAGGTCTCCTTCCGCCTCTCCCGGCTCGGCCGCCTCGCCCTGCTCACCGGCGACGACACCCGCGCCACCGACCACCACGAACGCGCCGCCCGGCTCGCCGCCCGGCAGTCCCACCGGCCCGCCCAGCAGTTCGCCGAGACCGGCCTCGCCCTCGGCGCCCGCCGCCGCGGCGACCTGGACACCGCCGAACGCCTCCTGCTGCCCTGGCTCGACTTCAACCGCCGCTTCGGCATCTCCTCCGGCGCCGCGCTGATCCTCGCCCAACTCGGCTACGTCGCCGAACAGCGGGGCGACGCCGCCCGCGCCGCCCACCTCCACCGCGAAGGCCTCGACGCCGCCCGCGACACCGGTGACAACCGCGCCGTCGCCCTCGCCCTCGAAGGCCTCGCGGGCGCCCACGCCCTCGCGGGCACCCACGCGGAAGCCGCCGCCCTCCTCGGCCGGGCCGCCGCGCTCCGCGCCGCCGAGGGCGCCCCGCTGCCAGGGGCCGAGCGCGCCGACGTCGACCGCGCCACGGCCCGCGGCCGCACCGGCCTCGGCGCCGAGGCCTTCGACACCGCCTTCACGACCGCTTTCGACGCGGCCCGCGCACGGGGGGCGGCAGCCGCGCCCCCCGGCACCGCGGGCGGCTAGCCGAGCACCGCCCGGAGCTGGTCGAGGCCCCAGTCCAGGTCCTCCTTGCTGATCACCAGCGGGGGAGCGATCCGGATCGTCGAGCCGTGGGTGTCCTTCACCAGGACACCGCGCTCCATCAGCTTCTCGGAGATCTCCCGGCCCGTGCCGTGCGACGGGTCGATGTCGACGCCCGCCCACAGGCCGCGCCCGCGCACCTCCACGACCTTCCCGGAGCCCGCGAGCAGGCCCAGCTCCGCGTGCAGATGCTCGCCCAGCTCCGTCGCCCGCTGCTGGAACTCGCCCGTCTCCAGCATCGCGACGACCTCCAGGGCCACCGCGCACGCCAGCGGATTGCCGCCGAACGTCGAGCCGTGCTCACCCGGCCGGAACACCCCGAGCACGTCCGCGTCCGCCACCACCGCCGACACCGGCACCACGCCGCCGCCCAGCGCCTTGCCCAGCAGATACACGTCCGGCACCACGTCCTCGTGCTCGCACGCGAACGTCCGCCCCGTCCGGCCGAGCCCCGACTGGATCTCGTCCGCGACGAAAAGGACCCCGCGCTCGCGCGTCAACTCCCGCACCCCCGGCAGATAGCCGGGCGGCGGCACCAGCACCCCGGCCTCACCCTGGACCGGCTCGATGAGCACCGCCACCGTGTCCTCCGTGACGGCGTCCCGGAGCGCCCCCAGATCACCGAACGGCACGATGTCGAAGCCCGGCGTGTACGGGCCGTAGTCCGCCCGGGCCTCGGGGTCCGTGGAGAAGCTGACGATGGTCGTCGTACGGCCGTGGAAGTTGTTCGCCGCCACCACGATGCGGGCCCGGCCCTCGGGCACGCCCTTGACGCGGTAGCCCCACTTCCGGGCGGTCTTCACCGCCGTCTCCACGGCCTCCGCGCCCGTGTTCATCGGCAGCACCATCTCCTTGCCGCACAGCCGGGCGAGCCGTGCGCAGAACTCCGCGAAACGGTCGTGGTGGAACGCGCGTGACGTCAGCGTCACCCGCCCCAGCTGTTCCTTGGCGGCCTCGATGAGGCGTTCGTTGCCGTGGCCGAAGTTGAGCGCGGAGTAGCCGGCGAGCATGTCGAGGTACCGGCGGCCCTCGACGTCCGTCATCCACGCGCCCTCCGCCGACGCGACGACGACGGGCAGGGGGTGGTAATTGTGCGCGCTGTGCGCTTCGGCCGAGGCGATGAGGTCTTCCGTAGCGGTCACGGGGTCTCCGTTTCTCACGTTCGCACGTCGTTGTGCGATTCCTACGGCTACTAACGGCGCAAGGAGGTTCTCGCGTGTCGTAGGGGACGGGGCGGGTTCGTGGCCCAATACCTATCGTCGCTCGCTCCGGGAGCGAACCCTGACACGGTGGCCTGACCGTTACTCTGGTTTCCACAGCGCGGCGACTGGCGCACAGGGAATCGACCCTGAGGAAGCCGTGCGAGGCAGAACCTTCGAGGTGCCGAACGCCTGGGCACCCCGGGACAACGACCGGACACCATCACCGCTCGCCCCGGAGGACGCCATGAGCCACTCTTCTCCTTCCCCTTCCTCGCCCGCGCCGCAGCACCCGGCGCTCAGCGCCGCCGACCCCGAGCTGGCCGCCCTCGTCACCGCCGAGGAGCAGCTCCAGGCCGACACCCTCCGCCTCATCCCCAGCGAGAACTACGTCTCCGCCGCCGTCCTCGAAGCCTCCGGCACCGTCCTGCAGAACAAGTACAGCGAGGGCTACCCCGGCCGCCGCTACTACGAGGGCCAGCAGAACATCGACCAGGTCGAGCGCCTCGCCGTCGCCCGCGCCAAGGCCGTCTTCGGCACCGACCACGCCAACGTCCAGCCCTACTCCGGCTCCCCAGCCAACCTCGCCGTCTACCTCGCCTTCGCCGAGCCCGGCGACACCGTCATGGGCATGGCCCTGCCGATGGGCGGCCACCTCACCCACGGCTGGGGCGTCTCCGCCACCGGCCGCTGGTTCCGCGGCGTGCAGTACGGCGTCCGTGAGGACACCGGCCTGATCGACCTCGACGCCGTCCGCGAACTCGCCCTCAAGGAACGGCCCAAGCTGATCTTCTGCGGCGGCACCGCGCTGCCCCGCACCATCGACTTCGCCGCCTTCGCCGAGATCGCCCGCGAGGCCGGGGCCGTGCTCGTCGCCGACATCGCGCACATCGCCGGGCTCGTCGCGGGCGGCGCCCACCCCTCGCCCGTCCCGTACGCCGACGTGGTCTCCACGACCACCCACAAGACCCTGCGCGGGCCGCGCGGGGCGATGCTGCTCGCCCGCGAGGAGCACGCCAAGGCCATCGACAAGGCCGTCTTCCCCGGGCTCCAGGGCGGGCCCCACAACCAGACCACCGCCGCGATCGCCGTCGCCCTGCACGAAGCCGCACAGCCCTCCTTCCGCGACTACGCCCACGCCGTCGTCGCCAACGCCAAGGCCCTCGCCGATGCGCTGCTCGCCCGTGGCTTCGACCTCGTCTCCGGCGGTACGGACAACCATCTGATCCTGATGGACCTCACGCCCAAGGACGTGCCGGGCAAGGTCGCGGCGAAGGCCCTCGACCGGGCCGGGATCGTCGTCAACTACAACACCGTGCCGTTCGACACCCGGAAGCCCTTCGACCCCTCCGGGGTGCGGATCGGGACGCCCTCCCTCACGTCCCGGGGGCTCGGCACCGCCCATATGGAGACGGTGGCCGACTGGATCGACCGGGGTGTGCGGGCGGCGCACGACGAGGACGAGCACGCCCTGCGTAAGGTCCGCAGTGAGGTCGCGGACCTGCTGTCCGCTTACCCCGCGCCCGGGCTGGCCACGGGGTGACCCCCGTTCCCCCGGTGCGGGGCGCTGTGCTGGGGGCACGCCCTCGTTAATAGTTGCTCGGCGCCCGGGGCTGTGCCCACCCGTCCCGCCCTGCGGGACGATTGCCCACAGCAAGTCAGGTCTGCCTCAGGCGAGTGACGCGCGGCGTTGGTAGTAGAGCGTCGCCGCCGCTCCCGCGAGGGCTCCCGCCCCCGCGCCGGGTATCACCCAGGGCCAGCCCCAGCCCGTGTCCGGGGCGGGCTTCGCCGTGGGGGTGGTCCCGGCTCGGTAGGGCGTGGACGGGGAGATGCCCGCAGAGCCGTCGTCCGACTGCTTGCCCAGGACGTGAAGGGACTTGAGGAGGGCGCGCAGGGCGCCGGGGCGGGCCGCCTTGTGCCACGTGCCGGTCATGGACTCCACGTCCGTGGAGGTGTGGATCCAGACCGGGCCCTTCCCGCCCGGATACACCCGGTCCACCCGCCAGGGGCGCACGTCGTGGACCAGCCAGGTGACATTGATCTGGCGGCCCGCCCCCACGCCCAGGCCCGGCGGGCGCTCACGGGTGCCCTCGGTGTCCTTGCCCAGGTGGCCCAGGAGGCTCTCCAGGCGGTCGTACTCCTCGTCGGCGTAATACAGCGATGCCGTCTCCGTGCTTTCCGGGGAGGTGACGATCACGCTGGTCGGGCCGCCCGCCGACGCGCTGGGTGTGCCCAGGAACAGCGCCATGACCAGCAGCGCCCCCGTCGTCGTCAGTCGCCTCGCCGTGCTCCTTCGGATGCGCATGTCCGGCCCCCTGTGACTGGTGGGCGCGGACCCTCCGCGCCGCCGTCGCACTTCACTTCTGGTACACCGGCCGACCGCGGCGCGTTCCCATCCGGCCCGGCCGATTTCGCCACCTCCATCGCCCGCCGCTTCGACGGCACCCCCTCAAGGCGCAGCGTCAGCCGGCCGTCGGTCCACAGGAGCGTCGGACCGGCCGCCCGCACCGTGCGGAACCACCGCTCGCCGGATGCCTCCCGCAGCCAGAACTCCAGGCGGTGCGGGCGCGCGAACCACAGGGCGGGGGCACCGCCGCCCAGGTCGACCCACTCGGGGTCGCCCTTGATCAGCTTGCTGAAGCCCGGGTCGAGGGGGGCGGGGAACTCGTCCAGGCGGACCGTGCCCCCGCCCTCCGCGCGCCAGCACAGGGTGATCAGCGAGCGGTCGCGCGGGGCGCGCGTCACCGTCACCCCGTCCGGCGCGCCGAGCGCCCGCGGCACCACGGGCCGCAGCCCCGCGTCGCGGGCGGCCCGCGCCAAGGACACCGAAGGCCCCGAGCAGCCGGGCGGGCCGCCGGAGCGCGGCGGCGGCGACGGGTCGTACCGCACCTCGACGCCGCCGAAGTCGAACCAGTCGACGACGGCGGCCCGCACCGGAGGCGTCAGCGCGAGGACCGCGAGCAGGCCGCACACCGACGCGGCGAGGGCCCGCCGACGTGCCCGCAGGGCCCGGCGCAGGCGCCGCGCGGACTCGCGGAGCCGGTCCCGGGGGCCGGGGCGCCGCACGAGGGCGCCCTCGGCGGCGATCTGCGCCAGGACCCGCTCGACCATCGTCTCGCCGCTCTCCGGCCGGTCGAGCGCCCGCCCCAGCGCCCGCAGCTCGTCGGGCAGCTCCCCGCCGGGGCGCTCCCGCTCCGGCTCAGCCACGCCCCTCACCCCCCTCCCGCTCGGCCGATCCCTCCGGCAACAGCCGCTCCAGCTTGCGCAGCGCTCTGCTCAGCCGGGACTTGACCGTGCCGCGCGGCCAGCCCAGGGCCTGGGCCGTCTCCTCCTCGTCCATGTCGAGGAGATAGCGGTAGGTGACGACCAGGCGGTGGTGCTCGCCGAGGCGGTCGAGGGCGGAGAGGAGCGCGGCCCGGCGCTCGCGGTCCAGGGCCGCGACCGCCGGGTTCGCCGATTCCGGTATCAGCGGCTCCGGCTCGGTGAGCGCGGCCTCGCGGACCGTCACCGAGCGGCGCCGCGCCGCCGAACGCACTGTGTTCCTCGTCTCATTGGCCACGATCGAGAGCAGCCACGGCTTGAACGCCGAGCCGTCCCGGAACCGCCCCAGGGCGCAGTACGCCTTGAAGAAGGACTGCTGCACCACGTCCTCGGCGTCGGCGCCCGCGCCGAGCGCGGCCGCGGCCCGGAGCGCCATGCCGGTGAAGGCGCGCACCAGCTCGGCGTACGCCTCCGCCTCTCCGGCGCGCACGCGCGCGATGACCGCCGCCTCGTCGACGCCGATGCCGTCCCCCTCCAGCGCCCGCCCCGGAGCCCTCTCCGGCGCCCGCCCCGGAGCCTTCCCCCGTGCACTCACATCTTTGGTACACCGCCCGGCCCGCATCGGTTCCCACCCGTCGCGGCCCGTTCCCACCCGTCGCGGCCCGTTCCCGACTGCTCCCGGCTGTTCCCGGCCAGTTCCCGACCAACGGGCGGCACCTGAGAGAATGCTGAACATGGCCTCTGAAAGTCCCCGCCCCGCCGCCGGTGACCGACCCCGTGTGCTCTCCGGGATCCAGCCCACCGCAGGCTCGTTCCACCTCGGCAACTACCTGGGCGCGGTGCGCCAGTGGGTGGCCCTCCAGGAGTCCCACGACGCGTTCTACATGGTCGTGGACCTGCACGCGATCACGGTCCCGCAGGACCCGGCCCAGCTCCGCGCGAACACCCGGCTCGCCGCCGCCCAGCTGCTCGCCGCCGGTCTCGACCCGGAGCGCTGCACCCTGTTCGTGCAGAGCCACGTGCCCGAGCACGCCCAGCTCGCCTGGGTCATGAACTGCCTGACGGGCTTCGGCGAGGCCTCCCGGATGACGCAGTTCAAGGACAAGTCGGCCAAGCAGGGCGCGGACCGGGCCTCCGTCGGCCTCTTCACGTACCCGGTCCTCCAGGTCGCGGACATCCTGCTCTACCAGGCCCACGAGGTCCCGGTCGGCGAGGACCAGCGCCAGCACATCGAGCTGACCCGCGACCTGGCCGACCGCTTCAACGGCCGCTTCGGCGCGACCTTCACGGTCCCCAAGCCGTACATCCTGAAGGAGACGGCGAAGATCTACGACCTCCAGGACCCGGCGATCAAGATGAGTAAGTCGGCGTCCACCCCGAAGGGTCTGATCAACCTCCTCGACGAGCCGAAGGCCACCGCGAAGAAGGTCAAGAGCGCGGTCACCGACACCGACTCCGAGATCAGGTACGACGCGGAGAAGAAGCCGGGCGTCAGCAACCTGCTCACCATTTACTCCACGCTCACCGGCACCGGTATCGCGGAACTTGAGCAGAAGTACGTCGGCAAGGGCTACGGTGCGCTGAAGACCGACCTCGCGGAGGCCATGGTCGAGTTCGTGACCCCCTTCCGGGACCGCACCCAGGAGTTCCTGGACGACCCGGAGACGCTCGACTCGATCCTGGCCAAGGGCGCGGAGAAGGCGCGCGCCGTCGCGGCGGAGACCCTCGCCCAGGCGTACGACAAGGTGGGCTTCCTGCCCGCCAAGCACTGAGCTCCACCCGAGCACAGGCCGAGCAGCACAGCCGCCGTACCACGGCACGGCGGCACCCCCCTGCCCATCACACGACGACAGGAGTACGACGTGGGGACCGTAACGATCGGTGTGTCGATCGCGGTCCCGGAGCCACACGGCAGCCTGCTCCAGGAGCTGCGTGCGGGCTTCGGTGACCCCGCCGCGCACGGCATCCCCACGCACGTCACGCTGTTGCCGCCGACCGAGGTGGCCGCCGCCGCGGTGCCCGCCGTCGAGAACCACCTCGTGTCGGTGGCCGCGGCGGGCAGGCCGTTCCCGATGCGGCTCTCCGGCACCGGCACGTTCCGGCCGCTCTCGCCCGTCGTCTTCGTCCAGGTCGTCGAGGGCGGCTCCGCCTGCTCCTGGCTCCAGGAGCGGGTCCGCGCCACGTCGGGGCCGCTCGCGCGCGAACTGCAGTTCCCGTACCACCCGCACGTCACCGTCGCCCACGGCATCGCCGACGAGGCCATGGACCGGGCGTACGAGGAGCTCGCCGACTACGAGGCCGAGTGGCCCTGCACCGGCTTCGCGCTCTACGAGCAGGGGGCGGACGGGGTGTGGCGCAAGCTGCGCGAGTTCGCCTTCGGCGGGTCCACGGTGCCGCCGCAGGCGGCGGCCCGGGACACCCTGCCCGCGCGCTGAGGAGCCCGCGGGCGCGCCGCGCTCACACCGGGAGGCGGCGGAACAGCGGCCGCGGCACGTGCCGCAGGGCCGACATCACCAGGCGCAGCCTTCCGGGGACCCACACCGTCTCCGCGCGGCGGCGCAGGCCCGCCTCGATGGCCACGGCCACGGCCTGCGGCGTCGTGGCCAGCGGTGCCTCCTCCAGGCCCGCCGTCATCCTCGACCGTACGAAGCCGGGGCGCACGACCATCACGTGCACGCCGGTGCCGTGCAACGCGTCACCCAGGCCCTGGGCGAAGGCGTCGAGACCCGCCTTGCTGGAGCCGTAGATGAAGTTCGAGCGGCGGGCGCGTTCGGCCGCGACGGAGGAGAGCACGACGAGCGAGCCGTGGCCCTGGGCCTGGAGGGCGCGGGCGCAGACCAGGCCCGCGGAGACCGCGCCGGTGTAGTTCGTCTGGGCCACGCGGGTCGCGGCCACGGGGTCGGCCTCGTCGCGGGCCTGGTCGCCGAGCGTGCCGAAGGCCATGAGGACCATGTCGACGTCGCCCTCGGCGAAGACCTTGCCGAGGGCGGTCTCGTGGGATTCGGGGTCCAGGGCGTCGAAGGGGACGGTCCTGGTGTCGGCGCCCCGGTCGCGCAGGGCCTGCGCGGAGCGCTCCAGGGTGGGCGACGGGCGGCCCGCAAGCCAGATGTCGCGGGTGCGGCGGGTCACCAGGCGGTGGGCCGTGGCCTGGGCGATCTCCGAGGTGCCGCCGAGGACAAGGAGGGACTGGGGGGTGCCGAAGGCGTCTTTCATGGCTCTCCAGGGGTGCGGTGCGGGGGCAGGGGGCTCCGCCCCCGTGCCCCGCTTTATCGGCGCTTCGCGCCTCGTCCTCAAACGCCGAGCCCCGTAGAGCTAGAGACCCAGGCGGCGCGAGAGGTCCGAGCGGAAGACCGCGTCCGGGTCCAGTTCCGCGCGCAGGGCGCGGAAGGCGGGCAGCTGGGGATACATCGCGCTCAGCACCTCGGGGCGCATCCGGGAGTCCTTGGCCAGGTAGACGCGGCCCCCGGCGGCGGCGACCTCCTCGTCCAGGCCGTCCAGGAGCCGCGCGAGGCCGGGCAGGTGCGCGGGAATGTCCAGGGCCAGGGTCCAGCCCGGCAGGGGGAAGGAGAGCCAGCCCGGGTCGGCGTCGCCGAAGCGCTTGAGGACGGCGAGGAAGGACGGGCAGCGGTGCTCGGTGATGCGCCGCACGATCCGCCGCAGCGCCTCCTCCTGGCCGTACCCGACGACGAACTGGTACTGGACGAAGCCGCCCCTGCCGTACACGCGGTTCCAGTGGGGGACGCCGTCCAGCGGGTGGAAGAAGGACGAGACGCGCTGGAGCTCGCCCGTGCGCGAGCGCGGCGCCCTGCGGTACCAGAGCTCGTTGAAGAGGCCGACGGTCGTGCGGTGGAGGAGGCCCTCGGGCAGGAAGGCGGGGGCGGCCGGGAGCCGGCGCGGGCGGAAGTCGAGCGGGGCCCTGCGGGCGCGGTCGGGCAGGGCGTCCAGGGGGGCGTGGTCGCCGCGGGTGAGGACGGCGCGGCCCGTCGCGGCGCCGCGCGCGAGGAGGTCGATCCACGCCACGGAGTAGCGGTAGCGGTGGTCGGTGGCGGTGAGGCGGGCCATCAAGTCGTCCAGGTCCGAAGCCCGTTCGGTGTCCACCGACATGAAGGACGTGCCCACCGGCAGGCAGCGCAGCTTCGCCTTGAGGATGACGCCGGTCAGGCCCATGCCGCCCGCCGTGGCGTTGAAGAGCTTGCCGCCGGACTTCACCGTGCGGACCGAGCCGTCGGCCGTGAGCAGGTCGAAGGAGCGTACGTGGCGGGAGAACGAGCCCGAGACGTGGTGGTTCTTGCCGTGGATGTCGGCGCCGATCGCGCCGCCGACCGTCACGTAGCGGGTGCCGGGCGTCACCGGCACGAACCAGCCGAGCGGCAGCAGGACTTCCATCAGATGGTGCAGCGACACGCCCGCGTCGCACACGACGGTGCCGGTGTCGGCGTCGATGGTGTGCACCCGGTCCAGGCCCGTCATGTCGAGCACGGCGCCGCCCGCGTTCTGCGCGGCGTCCCCGTAGGCGCGACCGAGCCCGCGCGCGATGCCGCCGCGCCCCGCGCAGGCGCGCAGCGCGTCCACGGCCTCCTCGCGGGATCGGGGGCGCACCAGGCGGGCGGCCGTGGGCGCGGTACGGCCCCAGCCGGACAGGGGCACGGCGGGCGGAGTCGGCGCAGGAGGAACGGCAGACATGGCGTGACCGTATCGCCCTGATATCCACCGCTTGCTCCCTATGAGGTACTGATCTCTCTAAATCGTCCTTAGTCTCACCGGAATGGGCGATTAAAAGAGTG
Source organism: Streptomyces spectabilis (assembly GCF_008704795.1). Classification (NCBI taxonomy): domain Bacteria; kingdom Bacillati; phylum Actinomycetota; class Actinomycetes; order Kitasatosporales; family Streptomycetaceae; genus Streptomyces; species Streptomyces spectabilis. The sequence goes on from NZ_CP023690.1 coordinate 5,901,663, forward strand.
TCACCCAACAATCCCGCAATTCGTGGGGTGTTGCCTGTCCGTATGGACGACATGGACCACCGGCTGCTCTCGGCCCTGCGTGCCCGCGGGAGCGATCCGCGCGTGGCGGCCGCCGCCCGCGCCCTGTCCCACAGCGGTGAGCACGGCGCGCTGTGGCTCGCCGTGGGGCTCACCGGCGCCGCGCTCGACCGCGAGCGGCGCGCCGCGTGGCTGCGCGGCACCGCGCTGACCGCCGCCGCGCACCTGGCCAGCATGGGCGTGAAGCGGCTCGTCCGCCGCCCGCGGCCGACGCACGTCACCCCGCTCGTACGGACCGCGGGGCGGCACTCCTTCCCCAGCTCGCACGCCACGTCGGCGGCCGCGGCCGCCGTGGCGTACGGCGCGCTGCGGCCCGCCGGGACCCGCCTGCTCGCGCCGCTCGCCGCCGCGATGTGCGTCTCGCGCCTGGTCGTCGGCGTGCACTACCCCTCCGACGTGGCGGTGGGCGCGGCCCTCGGCGCGGCCACCGCGTACGCGGGCGGCCCCTGGCTGCGCGGGACCCGCGCACCGCGCCCGAACGGAGTCCGTCACGATGGCTGACCGCAGCACCGCCCTGCTCGTCCCGCCCCGCTCCCCGCAGCCCCCGAGGCCGGGCCCGGGAAGCCTGCCGCTCGGGCTCCTGAAGACCGCGAGACCCCGGCAGTGGATCAAGAACGTCCTGGTCATCGCCGCCCCGGCGGCCGCGGGCGAGCTGTTCTCACGGCACGCGCTGAGCCAACTCGCGCTGGTCTTCGTCCTGTTCACGGCCGCCGCGGCAGCCGTCTACCTGATCAACGACGCCCGCGACGCCGACGCCGACCGCGCCCACCCCACCAAGTGCCGCCGCCCCGTCGCGGCCGGGCTCGTGCCCGTCCCCGTCGCCTACGCCACGGGCGGACTGCTGGCCGTGGCCGCGCCGCTCGCGGCCGCCGCGCTGTGCACCCCGCTCACGGCCTGTCTGCTCGCCGCGTACGTGGTGATGCAACTCGCGTACTGCGTCAGCCTCAAGCACGTGCTCGTCGTCGACCTCGCCGTCGTCACCACCGGATTCCTGATGCGGGCGATGATCGGCGGGGTCGCCCTCGGCATTCCGCTGTCGCGCTGGTTCCTGATCACGACGGGCTTCGGCGCGCTCTTCATGGTCTCCGCCAAGCGGTACTCCGAGGCCGTGCAGATGGCGGACAGGGCGGGCGCCACCCGGGCGCTCCTCACCGAGTACACCACCGGCTACCTGCGGTTCGTCTGGCAGCTCGCGGCGGGCGTCGCCGTGCTCGCGTACTGCCTGTGGGCCCTGGAGAGCGGCGGCACCACGGGCACCGGCGTGCTGCCGTGGCGGCAGCTGTCGATGGTCGCCTTCATCCTGGCGATCCTGCGGTACGCCGTCTTCGCCGACCGCGGCACGGCGGGCGAGCCCGAGGACGTCGTCCTGCGCGACCGCGCGCTCGCCCTGATCGGGCTCGGCTGGCTCGCCATGTACGGGCTCGCGGTCGCGGACTGGTGAGGCGCGTGCGACCCGCGGCGCGCGAGCTGCTCGGCTTCGCCGCCGCCGGGGTCTGCGCGTACGCCGCCGACCTCGGCCTGTTCCTGTGGCTGCGCGGGCCCGCCGGGCTCGACCCGCTGACCGCGAAGGCCCTGTCGTTCGTCGCCGGGTGCACGGTCGCGTACGCGGGCAACGCGCTCGGCACCTACCGCCGGGCCGACGCCGGGGCCTCTCGGCTTCGCCAGTACGCCGTCTTCTGCGCCGTCAACGTCGCGGGCGCCCTCGTCCAGCTCCTGTGCATCGCCGTCTCCCACTACGCGCTGGGGTTCACCTCGCGGCGGGCGGACACCGTATCCGGTGCGGGAATCGGCATGGCACTGGCCACTGTCCTGCGGTTTTGGGGTACCCGGACGTTGGTATTCCGCTCACAGGCCGCACGGGACACGCAGGACACGGGCACCACACCGGACCCGAGGACCCCGCAGGCCGCACAGACCGCACCAGGAACGGGGCAGGCGACATGGACTGGCTGAAGAAGCTGCCGGGCATCGGACCGTACGTCGAACGGCTGACGCGCACGCACGCGTGGCGCTCCTACGAACGCCTCGACGAGGTCCACTGGGCCCGGCTCGCCGCCGCCATGACCTTCATCAGCTTCGTCGCGCTCTTCCCGCTGATCACGGTCGCGGCGGCGATCGCGGCGGCCACCCTCTCCGCCAAGCAGACGCAGAAGATCGAGGACAAGATCTCCGAGCAGGTCCCGGGCATCTCCGACCAGCTCGACCTGGACGCCCTGGTCGCCAACGCGGGCACCGTCGGACTCGTCGCGGGCGCCCTGCTGCTCTTCACCGGCGTCGGCTGGGTCGGCTCGATAAGGGAGTGCCTGCGGGCGGTCTGGCTGCTCGACGACACCGACGAGAACCCGTTCCTGCGCAAGCTCAAGGACCTGGGTGTGCTCGCCGGGCTCGGCTGCGCCGGGCTCGCATCGCTGATCGCCTCGGCCGTCGCCTCCACCGCCGTCGGCTGGACCGCCGACCAGCTCGGCGTCGACAAGGACGGCCCCGGCGGCGTGCTGCTCCAGCTCGTCGCGTTCGCGATCGCCGTCCTCGCCGACTTCCTGCTCCTGCTGTACGTCCTCACGCTGCTGCCCGGCGTCCAGCCGCCCCGGCGCGCGCTGATCGTCGCCGCGCTGATCGGCGCGGCCGGGTTCGAGCTCCTGAAGGTGCTGCTGGGCGGCTATATGAAGGGCGTCGCCGCGAAGAGCATGTACGGCGCCTTCGGCGTGCCCGTCGCGCTGCTGCTGTGGATCAACTTCACCGCGAAGCTGCTCCTCTTCTGCGCCGCCTGGACGGCGACGCCGAGGAAGGAACGCACGGGGGAGCAGGCGGAGGAACGTACGGTCCGGCGGGACGAGGAGGCCGTCAGCCCCGGCGCAGCGGCCAGCGACGGTTGAGCAGGAAGAGGCCGCCCGCGACCAGGGCGAGCACTCCGGCCGCGATGCCGAGCGCGATGCCCATGCCGCTGGACTTCTCGCCCGAGGCGTGCGCCACGTTCTTCGAGCCCGAGCCGCCGTCGGGGGCGCCCTTGCCCGCGCCCGTGTGGGCACCCTTCGGCGCGACCAGCTCACCGACCGGCTTCACCTTGTCGTGTGCCGCGAAACCCCAGTCGAGCAGCCGGGCCGTCTCCTTGTAGACGGCGTGCGGCTCGCCCGACGAGGGGTTCATGACGGTGACGAGCAGCACCTTGCCGTCGCGCTCGGCGACACCCGTGAAGGTGTTGCCCGCGTTGGTCGTCGAGCCGTTCTTGACGCCCGCGATGCCCTTGTACGCCTCGACGCCGTCGGCCCCGGTGAGCAGGCGGTTGGTGTTCTGGATCCCGAAGGGCTCGCGCTTCGTCTTGCCCTTGTCCTTGCCCTTCTTGACCTTGACCGTCGCCCCGGGGAACTCCGCGGTGGCCGTCGCGCAGTACTCGCGGAAGTCCTTCTTCTGCAGCCCGGAGCGGGCGAACAGGCTCAGGTCGTACGCGGACGACACCTGGCCCTTCTCGTCGTAGCCGTCGGGCGTGACGACGTTGGTGTCGAGGGCCTGGAGGTCCTCGGCGTGCTTCTGCATGTCCTTCACGGTCTGCGGCACGCCGCCGTTCATCGCGGACAGGACGTGCACCGCGTCGTTGCCGGAGCGCAGGAAGACGCCCAGCCACAGGTCGTGGACCGAGTACGTCTCGTTCTCCTTGATGCCGACCAGGCTGCTGCCCGCGCCGATGCCCTGCATGTCGGTCAGCGCGACCTTGTGCTTCTGGGTCTTCGGGAACTTCGGCAGGACCGTGTCCGCGAACAGCATCTTCAGGGTGCTCGCCGGGGCCAGGCGCCAGTGCGGGTTGTGCGCGGCGAGCACCTCGCCGGACTCCGCGTCCGAGACGATCCAGGAGCGGGCCGACAGGTCCTTGGGCAGCACCGGCGCGCCCGCCTGGAGATCCGCCTGGGTGCCCGGCTTGCCGAGGCGGGCGCCGCCGACCGTGGACATCTGCGCGGGCGGCTTCGGCTGTTTGTCCTTGTCGCCGCCCGGCTTGCCGTCGGCGAGCGCGGGCGCGGCCGTCGTCAGGGACAGCAGGGTCGCGGTGGCGATGAGCAGGGCGGTCTTCTTCACGGCAGGCACGGACGAGAACGTACAGGGCGTGGCGGCACCCCTTTCCGCCGAGGTCCGCCCCGTCCGGCGGCCCCCACCCCGAAGGCGGTCGGTCAGGGCGCCTGGCGATACTGAGCGTATGAAGCTCAGCCGCCCCGTCTCCTGGTTCCTGCTCGCCTTCGGCGCGTGGAGCTGGGTCATCTGGATCACTTTCGTCAAGAACCTGTGGAAGGACGGCAGCGGACTCGCCTTCGACGACGGCCGTCCCACGGCGTACTTCTGGGTGCACCTGACGCTCGCCGTTGTCTCCTTTGTCTTGGGGACGGTGGTCGGGACCATCGGGTTGCGTGGGGTGCGCGCACTGCGCCGAACCTCATAGCCGTGGGCGTCCTCGGAGTCGTCCTCGTCGCCCTCGGCGCGGCCGCCGTCTTCGGCGGCCTGCTCTGGTACGTGTGGCGGCGCACGGTGCGCGACACCACGATCAAGGGTTCCTGGGGCAGACGCCTGGGCACGGTGGCGTACCTCGCGGGCCCCTCCCTGATGTTCGGAGCGCTCGCGGCGGAGCGGGCGGGGGCCCCGTTCCTGCTCCAGCAGATCCTGGCGTGGCCGGGCTTCCTGTGGATGGCGTTCGCGCTGTACTTGCTCTTGGCCCTGCTGGCGGGAGAGCTGGTACGCCCGCTCCTGAGACGTTGGGCGGATCGAGCCCGTCCGGCGCTTGAGGACGAGGCGCGAAGCGCCGACGAGGCGGGGAAAAGGGCGCAGCCCCAGCCGACCGAGGGCAGCGGGGACCTGCCCCGCCGCCTCTTCGTGGCCAGAACAGTAGCCGCGGGCGCAGCCACCGTGGCGGCGGCGACCGTCGGATACGGCACCTACGGCGTGCTCCGCGGCCCCCGCGTGAAGAGGATCACCGTCCCCCTGGCCAAGCTGCCGCGCGCGGCGCACGGCTTCCGCATCGCCGTGGTGAGCGACATCCACCTGGGCCCGGTGCTCGGCGAGGGCTTCGCCCGGCGCGTCGTGGACACCGTCAACTCCACCCAGGCCGATCTCATCGCGATCGTCGGGGACCTGGTGGACGGCGACGTCGAGGACCTCGCGGGCGCCGCCCGCCCCCTCGCGGACCTGCGCGCCCGCCATGGGAGCTTCTTCGTCACAGGCAATCACGAGTACTTCTCCGGCGCCGAGCAGTGGGTGGACCACGTCCGCTCGCTCGGCCTGCGCCCCCTGGAGAACGCCCGCACCGAGCTGCCGTACTTCGACCTCGCCGGAGTCAACGACGTACAGGGCGAGGACGAGGGCCAGGGTCCCGACTTCGTGAAGGCGCTCGGGGACCGGGACCGCACGCGCGCCTCCGTGCTGCTCGCCCACCAGCCGGTGGTCATCCACGACGCCGTCGAGCACGGCGTCGACCTCCAGCTCTCCGGCCACACCCACGGCGGCCAGCTCTGGCCCAACAACTTCGTCGCCGACCTCGCCAACCCCACGCTCGCGGGCCTGGAGCGCTACGGCGACACACAGCTGTACGTGACGCGCGGCGCCGGGGCGTGGGGCCCGCCCGTGCGCGTGGGGGCGCCGTCCGACATCACGGTGGTGGAGCTGGCTTCGCGCCAGGCGTGAGCCGGCCGGCCGGCTCCAGGGGCGGCGGTTGCCGGGGCGGTGCCTGCGGATCCGGGGGCGCGGCCGGCGCCGACGGCACGCGCGGGAGACTGACCACCACCGTCAGGCCCTTACCGGGCGCCGTGCGGACCTGGACGCGACCGGCGTGGGCCGCCACCACGCCGTGCACGATCGCCATGCCGAGCCCGCTGCCCGCGCTGCGGCCCGCCCGGAAGAAGCGGTCGAAGACCCGGGCCGCGTCCTCCTCGCCGAGCCCGGGGCCCTCGTCGGCCACGGTCAGGCACACCACGCCGCCCCGCCGCTCCAGGCCGAGCCGCACCGGGGTCCCGGCGGGGGTGTGGGCGCGGACGTTGGCGAGCAGGTTGGCGAGGACCTTGCGCAGGCCCTGCTCGTCCGCGCGGACGAGGATCGCGCCGTCCGCGCGCACCGTGAGCGGACGGCCCGGGTCCTGGGCGCGCAGGTCGTCGGCCGCGTCCCGCACCAGACGGCTCAGGTCGACGGGACGGAGGCGGAGTTCGGGCTGCTGGTCCAGACGGGCCAGGGTGAGCAGCTCCTCCACGAGGTGGTTCATGCGGTCGGTCTCGGAGTTGACGCGGCACCAGGCGCGGGAGCGGTCCTCCGGCGTGGTCAGCATGCCGTTGTCGTACAGCTGGAGGTAGCCGCGGATCGCGGACAGCGGGGTGCGCAGCTCGTGCGAGGCGTCCGCGACGAACTGCCGCAGCTGGGCCGCGGTCCGCTCGCGGGTCGCGAAGGCCGCCTCGACCTGCTGGAGCATGGAGTTGAGCGCGAGCCGCAGCTGCTCGGTCTCCATCACCTCGGTCCTGCTGCACGGCACCCGCCGCTTCAGGTCGCCCTCGGCGATCGCGGACGCCGTCTCGACCATGTCCTCCAGGGGCCGAAGCCGCCGGGACGCGGAGATCATCGTCAGGACGGCGAGCAGCGCTAGCAGCAGCACGCCGAAGGCCAGGTCGAGCCGGAGCGCCTTGCGCACGCTCGCGTGCACGTCCTCCGTGGAGGTGGCGATGACGAGGACCGTGCCGTCGGCGATGCGCACGCCGATGGCGCGGTACGAGTCGCCCGCGAGCCGCACGTCGCTCGGCGCGGAGCGGGTCGCGAACCGGTGGGCGTCACCGGCGGCCTCGGCGAGCTGGAGCTGCAGCCGCGTCGCGCCGACGTACCCGAAGCTGACGGGCGAGCCGTAGCGGTCGACCGCGACGAACAGCGACGACGACGGGGGCAGCCGGCCTGCCTCCCGGTCCTGCGGCGGCACCTCGATGAGCGACTTCCGGAAGCTGCTGATCTTCTTCAGGTGGTCGAGGGTGATGGGCATGCTGCGGAACGCGGTGCGCGAGCTCCTCAGTTCGGAGTCGATGCTGTTGAGCAAATAGTGCTTCATGCCCATGATGCTCACGGCGGTCGCGGCCGTGATGCCGAGGGCGAGCAGGACGACGTTCACCAGCGTGAGCTTGGCGCGCAGCGAGTTCCCGAAGAGCCGCCGCGGGCCGGTGCGGGCCCGCTTCCTCATGCCAGTCCGTACCCCACGCCGCGCCGGGTGGTGATCAGCGGTGGCCCCACCTGGTCGAGCTTGCGCCGCAGATAGCTGATGTACGTCTCGACGACCGTCGACTCCGCCGCGTGCTCGATGTGCCAGACGTGGCGCAGGAGTTGCTCCTTGGGCACCACCCGGCCCGCGTTGCGGACGAGGAACCGCAGCAGGGCGTACTCGGTGGGCGTGAGCTGGACCTCGCGGCCGCCCCTGCGCACCAGATACGTCGTCTCGTCCAGCTCCAGGTCGCCGTAGCGCAGCGGCGGCCGCTGCGGCAGCACGTCACCGGGCCGGGTGCGGCGGAGCACCGCGCCGATGCGGGCGACGACCTCGTCGATGTGGAACGGCTTGGTGATGTAGTCGTCGGCGAAGCCGAGGGCGCCGACGACCTCGGCGGGCGCGTCCCGGGCGGTGAGGAACACGAGCGCCAGATCGGGCCTGCACGCCCGCAGTTCGCGCCCGAGCGCCCGGCCGTCGCCGTCCGGCAGCATCACGTCGAGGAGCGCGCAGTCCGGGCGGGTGCGCTCGGCGAGGGCGAGGGCCTCGCGGACGGTGCCCGCCGTCATCACGTCGAAGCGGTGGAAGCGCAGGGTGAGGCTGAGGACGTCGGCGATGCTCGGCTCGTCCTCCACCACGAGCACGGTGGCGCCGCCCGCTTCGGGAGCGGCCTCTGCGACAGGTGTTCCCCGGGGTCCCTCGGCGTGGCTCATGTCCCCAGTATCGGGGCGCTCGTTGTACCGGGGGCGGGCCCGTGGTTTGGAGTTGGTTGAGAATCACGACCTTTGCCGCGCGCCCGGTCCTCCGGGCCGCCGATGCTGGGGGTCCTCCGCGCGGAGGACCGGACGAACCATCCCGGACGGAACCATCCCGGGCGAAGACGAAGGGGCGTACATCGTGGCGGCATTGGCGCGCTGGTGCTACCGGCACCGGGTGGTGGTCCTGGTGCTGTGGCTGACGGCGCTGGTCGGCCTGGGGGCCGCCGGCGGCTCCGCGGGCACCGACTACGTGAACGTCTTCTCCGCCCCCGACACGGACTCCAAGCGCGCCGGCGAGCTGATGGAGAAGGCGTTCCCGCAGCGCAGCGGCGACACGGACACCGTGGTGTGGAAGACCGCGCGGGGGTCGGCGCGGGACGCCGCCGTGCGCGCGCGGATCGAGCCCGTGCTCGCCGAGATCGCCGGGATGAAGGGCATCGGCGAGGTGGCGTCCCCCTACGCTCCGGGCCCCGAGGCCGCCGCGCGGGTCAGCCGCGACGGGCACATCGCGTACGCGCGGATCACCTTCACCGAGCAGGCCAACGATGTCTCCAAGAGCCTCGTCCAGGACGTCGTGGACACCGCGCGCGGCGCCGAGCGCGCCGGGCTCCGGGTCGAACTCGGCGGCCAGGCGATCGCCCGCGTCCAGGAGCCGCCCGCGGGCACCGCGGAGGCCGTCGGCGTCGCGGCCGCCGCCGTGGTGCTCTTCCTCGCCTTCGGCTCGCTGTTCGCGATGCTCCTGCCGATCCTCACCGCCCTGTTCGCCGTCGGCACCGGGCTGCTCGCCACGATGCTGCTCAGCCATGTCACGGCGGTGCCCGAAGTGGCGCCGCTGCTCGGCACGTTGATCGGGCTCGGCGTCGGGATCGACTACGCGCTGTTCATCGTCACCCGGCACCGCAGGGGCATCCTGCGCGGCCTCGGCCCCGAGGAGTCGGCCGCGCGGGCGCTCGACACCTCCGGCCGGGCCGTGCTGTTCGCGGGCGGCACCGTGTGCGTCGCGCTCGCCGGGATGCTCGTGATGAACATGCGCTTCCTGGACGGCGTGGTCATCGCCGCGTCCCTCACCGTCGTCCTGAGCGTGCTCGCCGCCGTCACGCTGCTGCCCGCGCTGCTCGGCGTGCTCGGCCCGCGCGTGCTCAGCCGCCGCCAGCGGCGCCGGCTCGCGGACACGGGCCCGGAGCCCGAGGAGCCGACCGGGCTCGCGGCCCGCTGGGCCGGGGCGGTGCAGCGGCGCCCGCGCAGCGTCGCGCTGCTTGCCGTCGCCGTCATGGCGGCCCTGTCGCTGCCGCTCCTCTCGCTGCGCCTGGGCGCCACCGACCAGGGCAACCACCAGGAGTCCACCACCACCCGGGGGGCCTACGACCTGCTCGCCGAGGGCTTCGGCCCTGGCTTCAACGGACCCCTCCAAGTGGTCGTGGAGAAGGCGGACCCGGCCGCCACCGAGGCCCTCGCGGAGCGCATCCGGGCGACGAAGGGCGTGGCGCACGTCGCCCCCGCGCCGCCCCCGGCCGACGGCGGCACCGCCGTCATCCAGGTCGTGCCCACCACCTCGCCGCAGTCCGAGGAGACGGACCGGCTCATCGACCGGCTCCGCGACGACGTGCTGCCGCGGGCGGGTGCGGACGCGCACGTCGGCGGCGTGACCGCGGTCTTCAAGGACTTCGCCACGGCCACGGCGGACCGCCTGCCGTACTTCGTGGGCACCATCGTCGCGCTCGGCTTCCTGCTGCTCCTCGTCGCCTTCCGCTCCCTCGTCGTCCCGCTGACGGCGGCCGTGATGAACCTGTGCGCGGCGGCGGCCTCCTTCGGCGTGCTCGTGGCGGTGTTCCAGTGGGGCTGGGGCGCGGAGACGCTCGGCATCGCCAAGGAGGGCCCGATCACGGCGTTCCTGCCGGTCGTCATGCTGTCGCTGCTGTTCGGCCTGTCGATGGACTACCAGGTGTTCCTGGTCAGCCGCATGCACGAGGAGTGGCTGCACACCCGGGACAACGCCCGCGCGGTGCGCGTCGGCCTCGCGGAGACCAGCCGGGTCATCAACTGCGCGGCCCTCATCATGATCTGCGTGTTCTCCGCGTTCGTCCTCAGCGGCGACATGGAGGGCGCGACGGCGGGCATCGGCCTCGCCGCGGCCGTCGCGCTCGACGCGTTCGTGCTGCGCACCGCGCTCGTACCCGCCGTCATGCAGCTGCTCGGCCGCGCCAACTGGTGGCTCCCCGCCTGGCTCGACCGGCGTCTGCCGCAGCTGGCCGTCGAGCCCAAGGACGCCGCGCCCCCGGCGCCCGAGGACCTGGAGGCGCTGGTCGCGGCCGCGCTCGGCCCGGCGGCCGCGGCGCCGCAGGGCGGCGCGTGCGCGTCGCCCGAGGAGTGCGCGGTCAAGGGCGCGTGCGAGGCGGCGGACCCGCTCACGGTCCACGGCGACCTCACACCGTACGAGCCGTACCAGCCGTACGACGTGTACGACGCCTACGACCCGTACGGCGTGTCGTACGCGGCCGACGAGGACGAGGACCACGTCCCCGGCGGGCGCGAGCCCGGCGCCCACGTCGTGCACGGCTTCATCATCACGCCCGACGGCGAGCCCATCCACACCGTGACCATGACCCTGCTGTCCAAGGGCGGCCGCCAGCTCGACCGCGTCTCGACCCTGGCCGACGGCTCCTACGTCCTCGCGGCGCCCGAGCCCGGCGTGTACCTGCTCGCGGCCACGGCCCCCGGCTACGCCTCGCGGGCCCGGCACATCATGCTCGGCAGCGGCCCGCTGACGTACGACCTGGAGCTGGTGGAGGCCGTGGGCACGGGCCCCGCGCAGTGAGGGCGGGCGACCGGCGTCAGGCGCGTGCCAGCTCCGGCCGCTTGGAGTAGTCGGTGAAGCCGAGCACGTTGCCCCACGGGTCCGCGATCTCCACGGTCCAGCCCGTGGCCACGCCGAACGGCTCCGCGAGCACCGGGACCCCGGCCGCGGCGAGGGCCGCCGCCGTCGCCCGCGCGTCCCGCACCTCCAGCCAGACGCGCGGCGCGGGCCAGGGCGGCGGACGGTGCCCGGCGCCGTCCTCGACGCGCAGCAGCAGGCCGGGCGTCTCGGCCCCGACCTTCAGGATGGCGAGCCCGGCCTCGTCGAGCCGGTACGCGACCGGGAACCCGGCCCGCTCGTAGAACCCGACGGCCTCGTCGAGGTCGCCGACGGGCAACAGCGTGTTGTCGAAGCCGAGGAGAGCCGGGGCAGCAGTGTCTGACATGGCGTCAGCGTACGGACGCGAGGGAGCTCCGCTTCGTCGCCGCTCCGCGGCTCGTCCTCAAACGCCGGACGGGCCGGCCCTGCCGTCGCCCGGGGCGCTGCCCCGCGGCCACACCACGCCCACCCACACCAGGCCCCACACCGCCACCGCCACCCACAGCAGGACCCGGCCGAGGGTGCGCAGCTCCGGGACGTCCGCCACCGCCCCGGTGGACAGCGCGGCCACCGCTGTCATGCCGAGGGGGAACACCGTGGCCCAGCGCCGCACGTCGTAGCCCGGGCGCGGCGCCCTCGCCTCGGCCACGAGCAGGACCGCGTACCAGGCGAGGGCGAGGCCGAGCAGGACGTAGGTGACGGTCCGCAGGACGTCGTGGCCGGTGCCGGCCCAGCGGTCCACGGCCATCAGCCGGGACCCGGCGAGCGCCGAGATCGCCAGCGCCCCGCCCGCCACCCACTGGTCGCCCGCGCCCGTCCACAGCTGCCGCACGTCGAAGCGCGCCAGCGCCTCCCCGTACAGGAGAAGGCCGAGCCCGAAGCAGGCGAGCGCCGCGTCGCCGAGCCAGTCGCCCTCGCCCGCCAGGCACAGCGTGGCCGCGAGGACCGCGAGCCCCTGCGTGGCCACGCACACCAGGAACACCCCGCCGGGCATGCCGCGCCGCCGCCAGTGCCGCACCACCGCGAGCAGCAGCACCGGCCACACCAGGGCCGCGACGACGAGGAGCGCGATCGCCGCGCCCTGCCGGTCGAGCAGCGAGAGCCGGGTGCCGAGCACGGTCGTCGCCGCGACGGCCGTGAGCGCGGGCGGGGTGATCGCCGCCGCCGTCCAGCGGGGCCGGTCGCGCACCAGCAGATCGGCGAAGTCCGCCGCGAGCAGCAGCCAGATGAGGGCCGCGAGGGCGAGCAGGAGCTTCGAGAGGACCTCGTGGCCCGTCAGGTGCAGGCCCACGGAGATGATGCCGGTCGCCATCACACAGGCCCCGGCGGCCGGAGTGACCTCGTCTCGCCACACGTGTCTCACAAGCCTCATGACACCCCGCGGCCACAGCCGTCACCACCTGGCCTAGGCCACCATGCGGAATCCTTGCCCCCGGCATGGGATGGGCCTGTGACCGCTCCGACCGAACCCGACGCCCCGCTGCTGCGGACCGGCAGGTTCCTGCGCCGCGGGGAGGCCTCCGCCGATCTGCACAGCGTGACGATCGGGGGCGGCCGCGAGGCCGACGCCTTCTACCGCGACCGCTGGAGCCACGACAAGGTCGTGCACTCCACGCACGGCGTGAACTGCACCGGCTCCTGCCGCTGGAAGGTGTACGTCAAGGACGGCATCATCACCTGGGAGACCCAGGCCACCGACTATCCGACGGCGGGGCCCGACCGCCCCGAGTACGAGCCGCGCGGCTGCCCGCGGGGCGCCGCGTTCTCCTGGTACACGTACTCGCCGACCCGCGTGCGCTACCCGTACGTGCGGGGCGTGCTCCTCGATCTGTACCGCGAGGCCAAACAGCGCCTGAAGGACCCGGTGCTCGCCTGGGCCGACGTCCAGGGCGACCCCGAGCGGCGGCGCGCGTACCAGCGGGCGCGCGGCAAGGGCGGCCTGGTGCGGGCGGACTGGGACGAGGCGATCGAGATCATCGCGGCCGCGCACGTCCACACGATCCGGACCCACGGCCCCGACCGGGTCGCGGGCTTCTCGCCGATCCCCGCCATGTCGATGGTGTCGCACGCGGCGGGCGCCCGCTTCATGTCGCTGATCGGCGCGCCCATGCTGTCCTTCTACGACTGGTACGCGGATCTGCCGGTCGCCTCGCCGCAGGTCTTCGGCGACCAGACGGACGTGCCCGAGTCCGGCGACTGGTGGGACGCCGCGTACCTGGTCATGTGGGGTTCGAACGTGCCGGTCACGCGCACGCCCGACGCCCACTGGATGGCCGAGGCCCGCTACCGGGGCCAGAAGGTCGTGGTCGTCGCGCCCGACTACGCCGACAACGCCAAGTTCGCCGACGAGTGGCTGCACCCGCACCCCGGCACGGACGGCGCGCTCGCCATGGCGATGGGCCATGTGATCCTGCGCGAGTGCTTCGTCGACCGCACGGTGGACTTCTTCGACGACTACGTGCGCCGCTTCACCGACCTGCCGTTCCTGGTGACGCTGACCGAGCGGCAGGGCGCGTACGTGCCGGGGAAGTTCCTGCGCGCCGCCGACCTCGGCGACACGGGCGAGGGCGCGGAGTGGAAGACCGTCGTCCTCGACCGCGCCACCGGCGGGCCCGCCGTCCCGCGCGGCTCCCTCGGCTTCCGCTGGACCGAGTCGGGCAAGGGCGAGTGGAACCTGGACCTGGGCGACATCGAGCCCCGGCTCACCCTGTACGGCGAGGACGCGGACGGCGTGGAGGTGCTCCTGCCGCGCTTCGACACCGAGGGCGGCGCGCACGGGCAGGGCCGCGGCGATGTGCTGCGCCGCGGGGTGCCCGCGACGCGGCTCGGCGGCCCCGGCGGCCCGCTGGTCACCACCGTGTTCGATCTGCTCCTGGCCCAGTACGGGGTCGGCCGCGAGGGCCTGGCGGGCGACTGGCCCGCCTCCTACGACGACGCCTCCGCGCCCGGTACGCCCGCCTGGCAGGAGGCGCACACCTCCGTGCCCGCGGCCCAGTGCACGCGCATCGCCCGGGAGTTCGCGCGCACGGCCGAGAAGTCGCGCGGCCGCTGCATGATCCTCATGGGCGCGGGCACCAACCACTGGTTCCACTCGGAGACCATCTACCGCGCCTTCCTCGCCCTGCTCACCCTCACCGGCTGCCAGGGCCGCAACGGCGGCGGCTGGGCGCACTACGTCGGCCAGGAGAAGTGCCGCCCCGCGACCGGCTGGGCCACGCTCGCGGGCGCGGGGGACTGGTCGCGCCCGCCCCGGCAGATGATCGGCGCCGCGTACTGGTTCCTGCACACCGACCAGTGGCGCTACGACCGGTTCACCGCCGACGTGCTGGCGTCGCCGCTCGGCGAGGGACGCTTCGCGGGCATGGCGGCGGCGGACTGCCTCGCGCAGGCCACCCGCGCGGGCTGGATGCCCTCGTACCCCACCTTCGACCGCAATCCGCTGGACCTGGGCGAGGGGGACGACCCCGTGGGCGCCGCGGTGGAGCGACTGCGCTCCGGCGAGCTGAAGTTCGCCTGCGAGGACCCGGACGCGCCGGAGAACTGGCCGCGCGTGCTCACCCTGTGGCGCGCCAACCTCCTCGGCTCGTCCGCGAAGGGCGCCGAGTACTTCACCAAGCACCTCCTGGGCACCCACTCGTCCCTGAGCGCCGAAGAGGCCGGGCCCGACGTCCGCCCCCGCGACGTGACCTGGCGCGAGCGGGCGCCCGAGGGCAAGCTCGACCTCCTGGTGTCGCTCGACTTCCGCATGACCTCGTCGACGCTCCTGTCCGACGTCACGCTCCCGGCCGCCACCTGGTACGAGAAGCACGACCTGTCGACCACCGACATGCACCCCTTCGTGCACGCCTTCAGCCCGGCCGTCGACCCGCCGTGGCAGGCCCGCACCGACTTCGACACGTTCCGCGCGCTCGCCGACCGGCTCAGCGAGCTGGCCGCCGGGCACCTGGACACGCGCCGTGACCTGGTCGCCACCGCGCTCCAGCACGACACGCCGGGCGAGATTGCCCAACCGGGCGGCGTCGCCCTGGACTGGCGGCGCGGCGAGTGCGCGCCCGTGCCCGGCAAGACCCTGCCGAACCTCACCGTCGTCGAGCGCGACTACACCGCGATCGGCGCGAAGTTCGCCGCGCTCGGCCCCCTCGTCGAACGGCTCGGCCTGCCCGCGAAGGGCATCGTGCTGCGCCCCGACGACGAGGTGGAGGCCCTGCGCGCGCTCAACGGCGCCGTCCGTGAGGGAGCCGCCGCGGGCCGGCCGCGCCTGGACACCGCGGTGAAGGCGGCCAACACGATCCTCGCCCTGTCCGGCACCACCAACGGCCGCCTCGCCACCCAGGGCTTCCGCACCCTCCAGGAGCGCACCGGGCAGGAGATGGCCCAGCTGGCGGCCGAGCACGAGGGCAAGCGGATCAGCTACGCCGACACCCAGGCCGCGCCCGTCCCCGTGATCACCTCGCCCGAGTGGTCGGGGAGCGAGTCCGGGGGCCGCCGCTACACGGCGTTCACGCTCAACACCGAGCACCTCAAGCCCTGGCACACCCTCACCGGGCGCCAGCACTTCTTCCTCGACCACGACTGGATCCACGAGCTGGGCGAGGCGCTGCCGGTGTACCGCCCGCCGCTCGACATGCACCGTCTGTTCGGCGAACCGGCGCTCGGCCCCGACGGCACCCGGGAGGTGACGGTCCGCTACCTCACCCCGCACAACAAGTGGTCCATCCACTCCGAGTACCAGGACAACCTCTTCATGCTGTCCCTCTCGCGCGGCGGCCAGGTCATCTGGATGTCACCGGCGGACGCGGCGGCGATCGGCGTCGCCGACAACGACTGGATCGAGGCGGTGAACCGCAACGGCGTCGTCGCGGCCCGCGCGGTCGTCTCGCACCGCATGCCCGAGGGCACCGTCTACATGCACCACGCCCAGGAGCGCACCGTGGGCGTCCCGCGCACCGAGACCACCGGGCGCCGGGGCGGCATCCACAACTCCCTGACCCGCCTGCTGCTCAAGCCGACGCATCTGATCGGCGGCTACGCGCAGCTCACCTGGGCCTTCAACTACCTGGGCCCGACCGGCAACCAGCGCGACGAGGTGACGGTGATCCGCCGCCGCACCGACCAGGAGGTGACGTATCAGCCATGAAGGTGCTCGCCCAGCTCGCGATGGTGATGAACCTCGACAAGTGCATCGGCTGCCACACCTGCTCGGTCACCTGCAAACAGACGTGGACGAACCGCGGTGGCATGGAGTACGTGTGGTTCAACAACGTCGAGACCCGCCCGGGACAGGGCTACCCGCGCCGCTACGAGGACCAGGAGAAGTGGCGCGGCGGCTGGGAGCTGAACCGCCGGGGCGCGCTGCGGCTCAAGGCGGGCGGCCGCTTCAAGAAGCTCGTGACGATCTTCTCCAACCCGGTCCTGCCGCAGCTCAAGGACTACTACGAGCCCTGGACCTACGAGTACCGGAACCTCACCGACGCGCCGCTCGGCGAGGACTACCCGGTGGCCGAGCCCCGCTCCCTGCTCACCGGCAAGCCCATGAAGATCGAGTGGAGTTCGAACTGGGACGACAACCTCGGCGGCGGCCCCGCGCACGCCGAGGCCGACCCGATGGTCGAGCGCGTCCGCGAACAGGCCGAGCAGAAGGTGAAGTTCGCCTTCGAGGAGGCCTTCATGTTCTACCTCCCGCGGATCTGCGAGCACTGCCTCAACCCGGCGTGCGTGGCCTCCTGCCCCTCCGGTGCGATGTACAAGCGCACCGAGGACGGCATCGTCCTCGTCGACCAGGACCGCTGCCGGGGCTGGCGCATGTGCGTCACCGGCTGCCCGTACAAGAAGGTCTACTTCAACCACCGCACCGGCAAGGCCGAGAAGTGCACCCTCTGCTACCCCCGCACGGAGGTCGGCCTGCCCACGGTCTGCTCCGAGACCTGCGTGGGCCGCCTGCGCTACCTCGGCGTGCTCCTGTACGACGCCGACAAGGTGACGGCGGCCGCGTCGGTGCCCGACGAACAGGCCCTGTACGAGGCCCAGCTGGACGTGTTCCTCGACCCCGAGGACCCGGAGGTGTGCCGGGCCGCCGCGCGCGACGGCGTTCCGCGCGAATGGATCGAGGCCGCCCGCAGATCACCCACGTACGCGCTGATCAGCACGTACAAGGTGGCCCTTCCGCTGCATCCGGAGTACCGCACGCTGCCCATGGTCTGGTACGTGCCGCCGCTCTCCCCGGTCGTGGAGGCCCTCGCGGAGACGGGCTTCGACGGCGAGGACCCGGACAACCTCTTCGGCGCGATCGACAGCCTGCGCATCCCCCTGGAGTACCTGGCGGAGCTGTTCACGGCCGGGGACGTCGCCCCCGTGCGGGCGGCGCTCGAACGCCTCGCGGCGATGCGGTCGTACATGCGCGGCGTCAACCTCGGCGACCCGCCGGACGCGGCGCCCGCCGAGCGGGTCGGCATGAGCGCCACGGAGATCGAGGACATGTACCGCCTCCTCGCGATCGCCAAGTACGAGGAGCGGTACGTCATCCCGACGGCGGCCGTCGGCGACGCCCGGCGCCTGGAGGAGTCGGCGGTGCCCGACGGATGCGGCCTGGACGGGCCCGGCGGTCCCGGCATGCACGCGGCGCCCGGCCCCTTCGGCGACGACTCCGGGACGCACCAGGGGCTGCCCCTGGTCACCATCGAGAACTTCCACGCGGCGCGCCGCCGCCAGACCGCCGACGACCCCGAGGAGACCACCCCGTGACCGGCCACGCGCTCCTGTACCAGGCGGCGGCCCACTGCCTCACCTACCCGGACGACGTCTTCTGGCGCCACGCGCGCGAACTACGCGTGGCCGCACCGGAGTTGAGCGACTTCCTGGACCACGCGGAGAAGTCGGGCCCGCGTCCGCTCGCCGAACACTACGTCCAGGTCTTCGACTTCAAGAACCGCCACAGCCTGTACCTGAGCTGGTGGCTCGACGGCGACACGCGCCGCCGCGGCGCGTCCCTGGTGGCCTTCAAGCAGGCCTACCGGGCCCACGGCCTGGAGCTCACCGGCACGGAACTGCCGGACTTTCTGCCGACGGTCCTGGAGTTCACGGCCCGCACGGGCACGCGGGACCTGCTCCTCGCCCACCGCGCGGGCCTGGAGCTCCTGCGCCTTTCCCTGACGGAGCACGGCACGCCGTACGCGGGCGTCCTCGACGCCGTGTGCGCGACCCTGCCGGGACCCACCCCCCGGGACGAGGCGGCGGCCCGCGCCCTGGCCCGCACCGGCCCGCCCCACGAAACCGTCGGAGTCTCCTGATGCGCACGTTCCTCTGGGGGGTCCTGCCGTACGTGGCCTTCGTCCTGCTTGTCGCGGGCACGGTCTGGCGCTACCGCTACGACAAGTTCGGCTGGACCACCCGCTCGTCCCAGATCCACGAGTCCCGGCTCCTCAACGTCGCGTCCCCCGCCTTCCACTACGGCATCCTCTTCGTCCTCGTGGGCCACCTCATGGGCCTGTTCGTCCCGGAGTCCTGGACGGACGCGGTCGGCCTGAAGGAGCACGCGTACCATCTGCTCTCGCTGTTCGGCGGCACGGCGGCGGGGGTCCTCGCGGTGGCCGGGATCGCCCTGCTCCTCTACCGCAGGCGTACGAACGCGCCCGTCTTCCGGGCGACGACCCGCAACGACAAGCTCATGTACGCGGTGCTGCTCGCGGCCCTGGTCATGGGCATGTGGGCCAAGCTCACGAACTCCTCGGTGAGCTCGGGCTACGACTACCGCGAGTCGATCGCCCCTTGGGCCCGCAGCCTCTTCACCCTCCGCCCGGACGTCGACGCGATGGCGGGCGTCCCCCTGACCTTCCAGCTCCACGCGGTGATCGGCATGACCCTGATCGCCCTGGTCCCCTTCACCCGCCTGGTCCATATGTTCAGCGCACCGGTGCAGTACCTGTTCCGGCCGTACGTGGTCTACCGCAGCCGCGCCACGGACGCGGTGGGCACGCGGAAGGAACGGCGGGGGTGGGAGAAGGTGGATTCGTAGCGCGACTAGTGCTTGCCCGCTGTGAGGATGGCCGTCACGTCCAGCGAGACCTTGGCACCGATCGAGTCGGGGAGGGCGACCATCCGGCCGGGGGCGTGGACCTGGTGGTTCGCGTACTCGCCTCCTGCGGGGGCGCTGAGCACATGCAGGCGCTGGTGCTTGCGATCGACGATGACGTACACAGGGATCTTGGCGATGGCGTAGGCGGCGACTTTGACACGCAGGTCGTTCTGGTAGGTGTTCGAAGTGACTTCGAGCACCATGCGGAAGACAGCGGGGTCGTAGCAGTTGTACTCGATCACGCGGTCGTCGCTGTCCGCGTCGATGATGGAGAGGTCGGGGACGGCATAGTCCTCCGGCCCGCCGGGCAGCCACAGGCCGACGCGTTGGAGCACCTCGGTCTCCCCCTCGTGCAGTCCCGCCGCGAAGAACGTGCGCGTGAGGTGAGTCAGCGTCGAGGCATGGGCGAGGTCCGGCAGCATGGTCACGGTGATGACGCCCCCGATGACTTCGACGCGGCAGCCGGGTAACCGATTCATGATGAACTCGGCCTCGTCGAGCAACGTCATCGGTGACATCCCTGGACCTCCCACGCACTGGTGTCGAGAGCATCCTCGGAGGTCCGGCTTCGCCCGAATGCCTCACGCCGGATCCGTTCACGCGAACGAGTGAGGGCCCCGCCCCCCGGTGCGGAACCGGGGAGCGGGGCCCTCGCTGCGGGCCGGGCCGGAGGCTAGAAGCGGCGCGTGATCAGGGCGCGCTTCACTTCCTGGATCGCCTTGGTGACCTCGATGCCACGCGGGCAGGCGTCCGTGCAGTTGAACGTGGTGCGGCAGCGCCACACGCCGTCCTTGTCGTTCAGGATCTCCAGGCGCTGCTCGCCCGCCTCGTCACGGCTGTCGAAGATGAAGCGGTGCGCGTTCACGATCGCGGCCGGGCCGAAGTACTGGCCGTCGTTCCAGAAGACCGGGCAGGACGACGTGCACGCGGCGCACAGGATGCACTTCGTGGTGTCGTCGAAGCGCTCGCGGTCCTCGGGGGACTGGAGGCGCTCGCGCGTCGGCTCGTTGCCCGTGGTGACCAGGAAGGGCATCACGTCGCGGTAGGCCTGGAAGAACGGCTCCATGTCCACGACGAGGTCCTTGAGGACCGTCAGGCCCTTGATGGGCTCGACCGTGATCGGCTTGGCCGGGTTGATGTCCTTGATCAGGGTCTTGCAGGCAAGGCGGTTCTTGCCGTTGATCCGCATGGCGTCCGAGCCGCAGATGCCGTGCGCGCAGGAACGGCGGAATGTCAGCGTGCCGTCCAGGTCCCACTTGATCTTGTGGAGACCGTCGAGGACGCGCTCCTTGGGGTCGATCTCCAGCTGGAAGTCTTCCCAGGTCGCCTCGGCCGAGATCTCCGGGTTGAAGCGGCGGATCCGGAAGGTGACGGTGATGAGGTGGTCCGAGGCCGCGGCTTCCGCCTCGACCTTGTCCATCGTCGGGGTTGCCATCAGTACTTACGCTCCATCGGCTGGTAGCGGGTCTGGACGACCGGCTTGTAGTCGAGGCGGATCGAGTCCTTGCCGTCGTCGGCGACCTCGCGGTACGCCATGGTGTGGCGCATGAAGTTGACGTCGTCGCGGTTGGGGTAGTCCTCGCGGTAGTGACCGCCGCGGGACTCCTTGCGGGCGAGGGCGGAGACCGCCATGACCTCGGCGAGGTCGAGCAGGTTGCCCAGCTCGACGGCCTCCAGGAGGTCGGTGTTGAAGCGCTTGCCCTTGTCCTGGACCGAGACGTTCTTGTAGCGCTCGCGCAGCTCGGCGATCTTCTCGACGGCCGTCTTGATGGTCTGCTCCGTGCGGAACACCATCACGTTGGCGTCCATCGTCTCCTGGAGCTCCTTGCGGATCTCCGCGACCCGCTCGGTGCCCTGGGAGTCGCGGAGCTGCTCGACCAGGTCGGACACGAGCTCCGCCGGGTTCTCCGGCAGCTCCACGAAGTCGGCCTTCGCGGCGTACTCCGCGGCGGCGATGCCCGCGCGGCGGCCGAAGACGTTGATGTCGAGCAGCGAGTTGGTGCCCAGGCGGTTGGCGCCGTGGACGGAGACGCAGGCGACCTCGCCGGCCGCGTACAGGCCCGGGACGACGGTGGTGTTGTCGGACAGGACCTCACCCTCGACGTTCGTCGGGATGCCGCCCATGGCGTAGTGCGCGGTGGGCTGGATCGGGATCGGGTCCGTGTAGGGCTCGATGCCGAGGTAGGTGCGCGCGAACTCGGTGATGTCCGGGAGCTTGGCGTCCAGCTGCTCCGGCGGGAGGTGCGTGAGGTCCAGGTAGACGTGGTCGCCCTCGGGGCCGCAGCCGCGGCCCTCGCGGATCTCCGTGTAGATGGAGCGCGAGACGACGTCACGGGACGCGAGGTCCTTCATGACCGGCGCGTACTTCTCCATGAAGCGCTCGCCGTCCTTGTTGCGGAGGATGCCGCCCTCACCGCGGGCGCCCTCCGTGAGGAGGATGCCCATGCGCCAGATGCCGGTCGGGTGGAACTGGAAGAACTCCATGTCCTCCAGGGGCAGACCGCGCCGGTAGCAGGCCGCCTGGCCGTCACCGGTCAGGGTGTGCGCGTTCGAGGTCACCTTGAAGAACTTGCCGGTGCCGCCCGAGGCGTAGATGACGGCCTTCGCCTGGAAGACGTGGATCTCGCCGGTGGCCAGCTCGTACGCGACCACACCCGCGGACTTCTTGACGCCGTCCTCCTCGACCAGGAGCTGGTCCAGGACGTAGAACTCGTTGAAGAACTCCACACCCTCCTTGATGCAGTTCTGGTAGAGGGTCTGGAGGATCATGTGGCCGGTGCGGTCGCCCGAGTAGCAGGACCGGCGGACCGGGGCCTCGCCGTGGTTGCGGGAGTGACCGCCGAACCGGCGCTGGTCGATCTGGCCCTCGGGCGTGCGGCCGAACGGCAGGCCCATCTTCTCCAGGTCGAGGACCGCGTCGATGGCCTCCTTCGCGAGGATCTCGGCGGCGTCCTGGTCGACCAGGTAGTCACCGCCCTTGATCGTGTCGAAGGTGTGCCACTCCCAGTTGTCCTCCTCCACGTTGGCGAGCGCCGCGGCCATGCCGCCCTGCGCCGCACCGGTGTGGGAACGGGTGGGGTAGAGCTTGGTGAGCACGGCGGTGCGGCTGCGCTTCGTCGCCTCGATGGCGGCGCGCATGCCGGCGCCGCCCGCGCCGACGATGACGGTGTCGTACTTGTGAATCTTCACTGGGGTCGCCTCGGCTTTAGCGGATGTTCGGGTCGAAGGTGAAGATCACCAGCGTGCCCAGGAGGATGGTGAACACCGTGGCGGTGTACAGCAGGCCCTTGAGCCACAGGCGCGTGTTCGGGCGCTCCGCGTAGTCGTTGATGACCGTGCGCAGGCCGTTCGCGCCGTGCAGCATGGCGAGCCACAGCATCAGCAGGTCCCAGACCTGCCAGAACGGGGACGCCCAGCGGCCCGCGACGAAGGCGAAGCCGATCTTCGAGACACCGCCGTCGAGCACCAGCTGGATCAGCAGGTGCGTGATGACGAGGACGACGAGGACGACGCCGGACAGGCGCATGAACAGCCACGCGGCCATCTCGAAGTTCCCGCGGGTGGCGCGCGGCGTCTTCGACGTGCGCTTGCGGGGGGCCTCGATGACGGGGGCGGGGTTGTCGACGTCGTAGAGGGAGTCACCCTCCACGGGGCCCACTCCGGACTTCTCAAGCGTGGTGTCGGACATGTCTGGCCTCAGCTCCCGAACAGTTCACGGACGGCGTGGCCGAGGACCGGGTACAGCGCGCCCACCATCAGGACGACCCAGATGCCCACGACGGTCCAGAGCATCTGCTTCTGGTAGCGCGGGCCCTTCGACCAGAAGTCGACGGCGATGACGCGCAGGCCGTTGAGAGCGTGGAAGAGGATGGCGGCGACCAGGCCGTACTCGAGGAGCGCGACGATCGGCGTCTTGTAGGTGGCCACGACCTCGTCGTACGCCTCGGGCGATACGCGGACGAGAGCGGTGTCCAGGACATGTACGAACAGGAAGAAGAAGATGAGGACGCCGGTGACTCGATGAGCCACCCAGGACCACATTCCTTCCCGGCCGCGGTACAGCGTTCCAGCCGGCACGGAAGAACCCTCCGGGAGCGGGGATTGGGGCCGGCCGGCTTCTCTGTCGGACGAGCCCGGCCGGGTACGGTCCACCGGCCGCTCGTCATCGTATCGACGAGTTGTCGGTGGGCTTGCCCGGGGGCCTCGGGTGTGATCAAACAGGCAATCAAACTGGTACGTACGGGCTATCGCTGCGCGCCGCGCGGGGCGGTTCCGCCGTCCGGCCCTGTGACGGAACGGCGATTCCCGGCCAGTTGTGGACGAGTCGGGTAAGTCGGGCACGGGCCGCACGGCGCAGCTCGTCCGCGGCGACCGCCAGCTCCTCCTCCGGGTCGTTGCCCAGCCGGTCGCGCAGGGACGCGAGGAGGTGGTCGAGGGCCTCGCTGGGGGCGGTGGCGTCCAGGCAGATCACGAAGGCGTGACCGAAGCGGCTCTCGTACGCGGCGTGGGCGGCGCGCAGGGCGGTGGCCGCGGCGGTGTAGGCGCTGCCAGGCGGCAGGGCCGGTTCGAGCGGCTCGGCGGCCAGGGCCTCGGTGAGGTCGGCGGGCGTCAGATCGTACGCGGCCTCGTCGGCGGCGGCGAGCAGCGCGTCGAGGTCGGGGTAGGGCCGGTGGGCGGTCAGCTTGCGGGCCCAGTGGCTGCTTCCGCAGCAGGTCAGAAGGGTGCGCTGGGCCTCGTCGGCGGGCGCGGTGTTCAGGGGCTCCAGCGGTCCCGAAGATGCCGGAGGTCCCGCGGGGTCCGGTATGGCGCGGTGCGACGGCAGGGGGGCTCCTCGGCGGAGGTGCAGACGGGTGAGTGACGGGGCGCCACGCTATCGGGGTGACGGGAGAGGTGTCCGTCCGCTCTCCGGAATCGGCGCGGCGAATTCACCCGGATAGGAGAGTTTGGCGGCACCTGGTGGACGGGCGGGGCGGGGGAGACGGGGCTTAGCGTGGAGGTGTGGACGCCTTGATATGTGGGGCTGTGGGGACTGTGCGGCCCGTGCGGACTGTGCGGGTCGTGCGGACTCTGCGGGTCGTGCCGACTGTCGGGATCCTGATCGGGACGCCGGGAGGCGCCGTGGCGGCGCCGCCCGGTGACGCGGGGGGTGACCCGTGGTGACGCGGCGCGCGGCCCTCGTGGGCGGGAGCGTCGTCGCGGCGGGCGCCGTGGTCGTCGCCCTGGTGGCCTGGCCCGACGACGACGGCGGCGGCGAGAGCGGACGGCGGCCCGGCCGGGCGCCCACGTCCTCCGCGGCCACCGAGCCCACCCCCGAGCCCTCGCGGTCCTACGCCCTGTCGAAGGCCCCGCGGACCATACCGGCCGTGCGCGAGCACGCCCCGGCCCGCGGCCCCGGCTGGCGCCCCGGGCCCGGCGGACGCGTGGTCGTGGGCGACCCCGGCCTGCTGGACGAGGCCCGGCTGCTCGCCGGTGAGCTGCGGCTGCGGTACGGCGGCGAGGCGCGGGCGCGCCCCGGTGACGTCCGGCTCGACCTGGACCGCGGGGCGAAGGACCGGAACCCGGAGTCGTACACGCTCACCGTGAAGGACCGGACCGTCCGCGTCGCCGCCCCCGCCGAGGCGGGCGTCTTCTACGGCACCCGCACTCTGAAGCAGGCCGTGCGCGCCGACGGCGCCGCGCCCGAGGGCGTCGTACGGGACGCGCCCGCGAAGCCGCGGCGCGGGTTCATGGTCGACATCGCCCGCAAGCACTTCTCGGCCGAGTGGATCGAGCGCCGCGTCACGGAGCTGGGCGACCTCAAGTACAACGAGCTGGGTCTGCACTTCTCCGACGACCAGGCGTTTCGCATCGCCTCGGAGTCCCACCCCGAGGTGGTGTCCGCCGACCACCTCACCAAGGAGCAGGTGCGCCGCATCGTCGACCTCGCCGCGAGCCGGCACATCACCGTCGTACCGGAGATCGACTCGCCCGGGCACCTCGGCGCGGTCCTGAAGGCGCACCCGGACCTCCAGCTGCGCGACAGCCGGGGCGTGGCGACGCAGGGCGCCGTGGACATAGCGAACCCCGAGGCGGCGCGGATGGTCGACGACCTGCTGCGCGAGTACGGCGAACTCTTCCCCGGCGCGCAGTGGCACATCGGCGCGGACGAGTACCAGGCCCTGGTCCGCCGCGACCCGGAGGCGGCCTATCCGCGCCTGGCCGCGGCCGCGCGCGAGCGGCTCGGCCCCGGCGCCCGCGTCCAGGACCTGGCGACGCGGTGGCTGAACGACCGGGTGCGCACGGTCGGCCCGGCGCGGTCCGTCCGGGCCTGGAACGACGGCTTCTTCCGCGGCGGCGTCACGGCCGCCGACGAGCGCGTCGAGGTCGCGTACTGGACCGGCAAGGAGCTCGGCGTCCGCGAGCCCGTCGAGTACCTGCGCGAGGGCCGCGAGGTCGTCAACTACAACGACGAGTACCTCTACTACGTCCTGGGGGAGCCGAACGACTTCGTCTACCCCACCGGACAGCGCGTCTACGAGCAGTGGACGCCGCGCGTCCTGCGCGGCACCCGGCCGGTCGACGCCGCGTACGACGGGCGGATACTCGGCGCCGTCTTCGCCGTCTGGTGCGACCTCGCCGGGGCCCAGACCCAGGAGCAGGTGGCCCGGGGCATCCGGATGCCGCTGCGGGCGACGGCGCAGAAGCTGTGGGACGCGCGGGAACCGGCGCGGCCGTGGCGCGACTTCGTGACCCTTGCCGGGCAGGTGGAGGGCGGCGGAGGCTAGCACCACGGCCGGAGTTTGAGAGCGCGGTCCGGCGGGCCAACTAGGGGGGAGGAGGACGGCCGCCTAGGGTGTGCGGCCACGGCCGCACAGGCACGGTGCGAGTACGACGGGGGCGGGGAGATGGGCTACTGGGGTTACTACGTCGTGGGAAGGAGCGCGCGTCCGCTGGGGGAGTGCGCGGCGCTCGCGGGGGCGCGGGACGAACTCGCGCTTCTGGAGCGGCGGCCCGACGGCTGGCAGGTGTGGGAGTGCCCGAGCAAGGCCACCGAGGAGGCCAAGGACGTCGGGAACATGAACGCGCTGGCCGCCGAGACCGGCGCGCCCGCCCTCTTCGGCTATGTGATGGGCAGCGACTGCGTCGTCGTCGAGGCGGCCGCGCCGGAGAGCGGGGCGTGGACCACCTGCCTGGCGCGCGCCGCGATGGCCGGGTACCTGGCCGCCGACGAGCTGACCGTCGAGGACTACTTCCTGGAGCCGCGCGACGCCGCCGAGCGCGCCGTCGCCTGGGCCGCCGAGGCGGGCCGCCGGGCGCGCTCCGCCGCCCTCCTCGACGTGCTCCGCGCCGATCCCGAGCCGTCGGCCGAGCAGCTGTTCTTCCGGTTCCTGGACCGGCTCGGGGTGCTGCCGCAGTAGCCCTCCGCCCACCAGCGCTTTTCGGCCGCAGTGACGGAAACGGGCCGTCGGACGCAGTAAGGGCATGTGAAGCCAGAAGAGTCACGTGCGAGCTTGGTGGAACTGATCGCCCAGGCCGATGAGACGGGTCTCGCCGCGAGCGGGCTCGCCTGCCTCGACCGGTGCGTGCCGCTGTTCGGCGACGGCGTCGACGAGCAGGCGCTGCGGCCGCTGTGGGCGAACCTCGCGGACGGCACGGCGTGGGACGGGGCGCTCGCAGGGGTGCGGCGGAGCCTCGGGCCCGGGGACGCCGGGGACACCGCGGATCCGGCGGCCGCGCTGGCGCGGCGCATGCTCGCCGCCGTGCCCGCGGAGCGCACCGCGGGCGCCCTGCGGACCTGGGCCGACGGCTGCTCCGCCGCCGCGCTCCAGATCCACCGCCTCCTCGACGCCACCGACGAGGGCGTGGCGCCGCTGGTCGCCGCCGAACTGCGCCGCCAGATCCGGGTCCTGGAACTGCTCGCGGGGGGCGCTCCCGGCGGCGGCCTGCGCCAGGTGCTCGACGTGTCGACGGAGGGCCGCAGGGTGCTGCGCGCGGTGGTGTCACGCCGGGCGAGGAGCGCCCCCTAGGCGAAGCGCCCCTTTAGGGGCGCGGGGCTGTGTCTATTTGCGGCTCCGCCGCGTGGGCGCGAGCAACCACATCGAACCCGCAGACGGGCACGGCATGAACACCTACGGCGCGAGCACCTGACCAAGGCGCGCTCCGGCAGGAGTCCCGAGCTGCGCCCGCGCGTAGTAGACGCCACTGCCCCGCACGACAGTGCCATCGGCCCCGGTGTCCAGCTGAAGCACCGTCCCGTCCCCCTTGTCCTCGCCCTCGGCGCCGACCGCGAGGTCGGCACGCCCGTTCCCGTCGAAGTCCGCGAGGGCGACCGAGGACCCGAGCCGGTCGCCGGACTCCGTGACACCGGGGATGTCCGGCTCGTCCTGGCTGACGGCCAGCGCGCCCGTGCCGGTCAGGCCCGCGCGGGATCCCTTGAGGAGCAGCGACGTGCCCGCGTCCGTACGGGCCTTGCCCGCGCGCGTGATGTCCTCGCCCGGGGCACCGGTGAGCACGTCCGCGCAGCCGTCGCCGTCCACGTCGGCCGCCGCGACCGACCAGCCCATCGCGTCGCCCGCCTCGGCCGCGCCGGGCACCCCCGCCGTGGCCTGGTGGACGGTCCGCGCGCCCGTGCTCGTGAGGCCGCCGGAGCCGCCGTTGACGACGGTGACCTGGCCGCCCGCGTGCGCGCCCGACTCGGAGGTGTACGGCTGGCCGACGACCAGGTCGTCGTAGCCGTCGCCGTTCACGTCGGCCGCCGCCACCGAGCGGCCGCCCCGGGTGGCGAGCTGGCCGACGCGGCTGAGGCCCGAGCGGGTGCCCCGGAACCAGACGGCCTTGGCCTGGCCCGCCGCGTCCCGGTAGGTGAGGGCCACGTCCGCGTACCCATCGTGGTTGAAGTCGCCGGACGCGGCGGCCGGGAAGGAGATCGCCCGCTCGGCCGAGGTGATCGTGCCCGCCGCCTCCTTGTCCGCGGAGAACCGCGCGGCCCAGCTGCCGCCCGTCCCGGTGGAGGCCGCGAACACGTCCGCCTTGCCGTCCTTGTCGAAGTCGCCGACGGCCACCGCCGAGCCGAACCGCGCGCCGCCGTACGCGAAGTCCTCCGACAGCTGCATGTCCGTGCCGGAGGCGAAGTCCGGGCCGTACAGCATCGTGACCGCTCCGCGGTCCTTGTGGCCCGCGGTGTCGTCCTCGCCGGGCGCGCCGATGACGAGGTCCGTGTGGCCGTCCCCGTTCAGGTCGCCCTGGGCGGTGGCGGCGGCCCACTCGTCGCCGGGCTCGTCCAGGCCGGGGACGCCGGGGCTCGACTGCGTGAGGTGCTTGCGGGCGGCCGCGTCGGGGCCGCCCGGCGCGCCCGGCAGGACGCTCAGGGCGCCCGTGCCGCCCGCTCGGGGCATGCCTGCCACCAGGTCGGCGGCGCTGTCCGCGGTGCCGGTGGCCGCGTGCGCCACCGCGCCCGTGCCGCTGACGGCGGCGCCGCCGAGGACGACGCTGCCCACGGCGAGCCAGGCCTTGTGCTTGAGGGTCACGTACCCCACCCCTTGAGAACTCCTGAGCTCCTGAGTGAACTCCCGGTGAATCAACGAGTTCGTAAGACTCACGGGAGGCGCGGAGGGTTGTACGGGGTGGTGGGAAACGGCGCGTGATGTATCCCGCACGCCGGGGATGTGACATCCGCGCGGTCCAGTGCGCAGGGTTCATGAGAAGCGTATGAGAAGTCCGACGGGCGCGTGGACGCGCGGCAGAGCGGGGCGGAGACGGTGGGAACTGTGGGGCTGGGGCTGAGGACGGGGCGCGGGACTCGGGGCGGCGCGCGCCGCCGGTGGACGCGGGCCGTGGCCGTCGCGCTCGTGGCCGGTTCGCTCGCGTCGGCCACGGCGGCCTGCGGCGGCGAGCGGAAGCCGGTGCGGCTGAGCGGCACGTTCGAGAAGGAACGGCCCCGCGACGAGGCGCGCGGCCAGCAGCTCACCGAGAGGGCGCTGGACCTGATGAGGGCGAAGCACTCGATGCGGATCAACGTGGCCCAGACCAAGGGGTCCGCGGCGGGCGGCACCGCGCGGCGCCAGGAGGTGACGCTGCACGTCGACCGGGAGAGCAACTGCACCGGCACGGTCGAACAGGGCATCATGCGCGGCGACATGATCATGGTCCAGGGGCGCACGACGTACGTGCGCTTCCAGGACTCCTCGCTCGACGCGCTCAGCTCCCTGGCCCGGGCGCGCGGCCCCGAGATGTCCGCGCAGCTGGAGCGGCGCGTCGGGATGCTGCGCGGGAAGTACGTGAAGTTCCCGACGGGCGACGGGAGTTCGGGCAAGCGCGTGATGCCGTCGGCGCAGTGCGACCTGGACGAGCTGCTCGGCAACTTCGACGAGGTGGGCGGCACCACGACCATCCGCGCCCAGGACTCCACGTGGCGCTACGGCCGGCAGGTCATCCCGCTGGTGGAGCGGCAGGACGGCACGGTCACCACCGTCTACGTCGCGGCGGAGGGCAGTCCCGACCTGGTCGGGATGGAGATGGAGGAGCCCGGCGGCGACCGCACGACGATGCGGCTCTCCGACTACGACGAGCCGGTCGAGGCGAAGGCGCCGCCCGCGGCCCAGACGATCGACGCGAGCGAACTCGAAGGCCTCGGCGGCGGCGCCGGCCTCTTCGAGGTCTGACGAACCCGCCCCCCGGACCGGACGGGGCTGAGTGAGCGGCCGGGGCCGCCACCCCCCACAGGAGAGGCCCCGGCCGTCACACGGCACGAACCGCGTGGCGGTCCGTACTCCCTACTGCGTCGAGGATGCGTTTTCTGTCACACCTCACCGAGTCACCCGCTAGTTGCGCGTTGTACAAACATGGACGTGCACCGCTTTCACGCCGTAGCGTGCAGTTTCGCGCCGTGTCGCGAGCCATCACCGTGGGCCGCTGCCGGGCGGACCGCGAGCGGCGGACGGCGCGCCATGAGACCCGTGAGAGCCGCGCCTGGCCAGGCGCAGAGGGGCCCGCAGTGCAGGGGGAGGACGACGCCGAGCTGACCGCCGCCGTGCTCGCGGCGCAGGCCGGGGACGAGACCGCGTTCCGGACTGTGTACCGCGCCGTGCACCCGCGGCTGCTCGGCTACGTGAGGACGCTCGTCGGCGATCTCGACGCCGAGGACGTGGCGTCCGAGGCGTGGCTGCAGATCGCCCGCGACCTCGACCGGTTCAGCGGCGACGCGGACCGCTTCCGCGGCTGGGCGGCGCGCATCGCCCGCAACCGCGCCCTGGACCACATCCGCATGCGCGGCCGCCGCCCCGCGATCGGCGGCGACGAGACCGAGCTGACCGGCAAGCCCGCCGACGCGGACACCGCGGGCGAGGCCATGGAGTCGCTCGGCACCGACGCGGCGCTCGCGCTGATAGCCCAGCTCCCGCAGGACCAGGCGGAGGCCGTCGTGCTCCGGGTCGTCGTCGGCCTCGACGCGAAGAGCGCGGCCGAGACGCTCGGCAAACGCCCCGGAGCGGTGCGTACCGCGGCCCATCGCGGGCTCAAGCGGCTCGCCGAACTGATGGGCTCCGACGACGCCGCGCGGCCGCGCGGCCTCGGCGCCGTACCCCCGCAGCCGGACCCGCACGGACGTGCGGTGCCCCCGTCCCCCTGTGTGACGCATTCGCGTACGCGGACGCAGAAGGACATGTGATGGCCGACGAGCAGGACAAGTGGCTGGACCGTGTCGCGGCGGAGCGTTTGCTGCGCGGCGAGCGGCTCGACGGCATCGGCGATCACGACCGCGAACGGGCCGAGCGGCTCGCCAGGACCCTCGCCGCGCTGTCCGCGGGCAAGCCCGCGAAGACCGGTGCGGACGGTGAACTTCCTGGTGAGTGCGGAGCGGTGGCCGCGTTCCGGGCGGCGCGTGGCGGACGGACGTTTACTTCCGAGACGAGCGAGGCGCACGGGACGAGCGAGGCGGCGGGGGCGGTCGGGCCGGTGGGGTCCCCCCTGGCCCCTGGTGTCGTCGGCGGCGTCGGTGGCGCCCCCGACCCCGCGGACGAGCCCGTGCGCATCGGCGGCCCCGCCGTCCCGCCGCGGCGCGTCAGATGGGGCCGCCCCGTGCGGCTCGGGGCCGCCGCGGCCCTCGCGGCCTGCATGGCCGGCGGGGTCGCGGTCGCGGCGGGGGCCGGAGTGATCCCCTCGCCGTTCCACCGGTCCGACCGGGAGCCCGCCACCAGCGCGTCCCCGGTGCAGACGCCCGAGCGGCCGCTGCGCAGCCCGTCGACCGACGCGCCCGCGCGGCCCGACGAGGTGCCGGACGCGGAGGAGTCCCTCCTCGACGACGGGAAGACCGCCGAGCCGGACGACTCCGCGACGCCCGAGGATCCCGAGCGCTCCGGCACCCCGGACGACGACGGCGGCGCCGACCGGGGAGCCACGGGCTCGCCCGGCACGGACGACGTCGACCCGGGCAAGGACGCGAAGCGCAACAGCCGCAAGTGGTACAAGCACGTGGTCTCCGCCTGCCGCGACTACCGCAGCGGCGCGCTCGCGAACGACAGGCGCCGCAGCCTGGAGGAGGCCGCGCGCGGCTCGGAGCGCGTGCGCTCGTTCTGCCAGCGGGTCCTGGACGGCAAGGGCAAGGACCAGGACGACGACGAGCCCGGGCGCGGGAACGGCGGCAACGGCGGCGGCCACGGCAACGGTGGCAACGGCGGCGGCAAGGGGGACGACGAGGACGACGACCACGGCGGCCCCCGCCCGCCCGGTGGCGGACACCACGGCGGCCGCCCCGGGGGCGGCAGCCACGTCCCGCCCGTCACCCTCCCGCACCACCCCCGCCCCGTCCCGTCGTACACGGCGGCCCCCGTCTTCTGACCCGTTCACCCATCGGCCTCCGGCCTCGTCCTCAAACGCCGGACGGGCTGAATGATCTCGGCTGCGGCCAGCGGACAGGGTCAGCCCGTCCGGCGCTTGAGGACGAGGCGCGGAGCGCCGATCAAACGGTGCCCCGTGCGGGTGTGACGCAAGACGCACCGACCCCCTGTGACACTTTCCGGCCCCCCGGCGCAGTACAGAGTGAGCCGACTGGTCATCGGCCCGCGCACGAGCCGGGGTTCCCCCCGTACCTACGGCTCCGTGCCATTGGCGCGGGCGGAATTCGTTCCCCCGATTCCGCCCGCGCCCTCACTCCCCGCATCGATCCGCACCGGTCCCGCACCGGTCCTCACCGGTAGATGACCACCCGGTCCCCGTCCCTGACCTTCTTGAACAGGTCGGCGATCCGCCCCTTGTCCCGGACGTTCACGCACCCGTGCGACGCCCCGCCGTACCCGCGCGCCGCGAAGTCGGACGAGTAGTGCACGGCCTGGCCGCCGCTGAAGAACATGGCGTACGGCATCGGCGTGTCGTACAGCGTCGAGACGTGATCGCGGGACTTCCAGAAGACCTGGAAGGCGCCCTCGCGGGTCGGCGTGTACTCCGAGCCGAAGCGGACGTCCATCGTCGACATGACCTTGCCGTCGACCATCCACGTCAGGGTGCGGCTCTCCTTGCTGATGCACAGCACCCGCCCGGTCAGACAGCGCCGGTCGGGCTTCGCGGGCGGCATGCCGCCGTCCGGGTACAGCGCGTGGCGCGTCGGCTCGTCCGTCATGCGCAGCAGCCGCGCCCAGGTGCGGGTGTCCGTCGCGCCGGTCGGGGCGAGGCCCCGCTTGGCCTGGAAGCCCTTGACCGCGGCGGCCGTCGCCGGTCCGTACAGACCCGTCGGGTACTGGTGGAACCAGGCGAGCTGCCGCAGCCGGGCCTGGAGCTCGCGCACCCGCTCGCCCCGCTTGCCCTGGGCCATGATCACCGGCCCGGGCGGAGGCGGCGGCGGAGGCGGGGTCGTCCGCGGCCGGGGCGGGGCCGACGTCGGCGGTGGCGTCGGCTCCGGCAGCTTGGACGGGGGCAGCTCCGCGCGCGAGACGGGAGACTTGATCTTCGGCGTGGGGGAGCGGGTGGGCGTGGGATCGGGCGCGTCCGGGGCGGTGCGCCTCGGCGGCGCCGCCTTCTCGTCGTCCTTCCCCGCCGTGCCGACGGCCTGCGCCGTGCACCCGCAGGCCAGGGTCAGCGCGACGACGGCCCCCGCCGTCGCGCGTGCCCTGGCGGTCGCGACCCTGCCCATGGATCCCCCACGTCACTTCGTGTCACTGCGATGGCCAACCCTCCGCAGTGTTTCCCACCCGCGAAGGATTGTGAACCACGCCTCGACGAGGGCCCGTTGGGGGGGGGCTCAGTGGTGCCAGGCCGAGCCGTTGACGTTGTGGATCATCCGCTGGAGGACCTTGAGCGTCCGTACGTACTCGGCGTCGTCGATGCCCTCGTGGATCTCCCGCCGGGTCTCCCGCTGCCGAGCGGCGACCCGCTGCTGCAACGCGTGTCCGGCCTGTGTGCGGGCCAGCGTCCGCACGCCGTCCACGGATTCCTCGGTGAGGAGCTTCCGGCGGAGCAGGGCGTCGATGTTGTGCTCGATGCCGCCCTCGCCGAACTCCAGGTAGCCGCGCAGGACGCCGACGACGGCCGCGCGCTCGCGGGGGCCTTCGGCCGGGACCTGGTTGAGGACCCACCACTGCGGCTGGGTGAGGCCCTCCTCCGCGAGCATCGTGCGGATGTGGTGCACGACGACCTGCCCCGCCGCCGTACTCCAGTAGCCGATGGGCTGGTTGACCAGATCGG
Source organism: Streptomyces spectabilis (assembly GCF_008704795.1). Classification (NCBI taxonomy): domain Bacteria; kingdom Bacillati; phylum Actinomycetota; class Actinomycetes; order Kitasatosporales; family Streptomycetaceae; genus Streptomyces; species Streptomyces spectabilis. Next base: position 5,935,316 of record NZ_CP023690.1, read on the forward strand.
CGTCGCTGTGGGAGGGGGTGAAGACGGGCTGTGTGGCGTTCGTTTCGTTCGTCATGACCATGAACGTAGAACCTCAAGATTGGTTGAGGTCAAATACTCCTGGAGGTCTTTTCCGCTCCGGCCCGCGAGGGCGACGTAGCCGTCCGGGCGGACGAGGAAGAGTCCCTCGTCGTAGCCGTCGAGGGCTTCCGCTCGGTGGATGTGCACCAAGTCGGCTTCCAGCGGCGGGAGTTCGGCCTCCGTGCCCACCGCCAGGAGGGTGAAGTGCGGGCCGCGGAAGGCGTCGAAGAGGCGACCCGCGCCGAGGCGGGCGTCGGGGGCGCGGTCGCCCGCGCGCACGCCCCCGACGGAGGTCCGGGCATCCAGGGACAGGGGCGAGTCCCGGTACTCCAGGCCGAGCTGGCGCGTGGCCGCGCCCCTGCGGGCCTGGCCGCGGTGGATGCGGGTGGACAGGTCCAGCATCCGCGCGGCGTTGGGCAGCCGCTCCTCCTCGTACGTGTCGAGCAGCGCGTCCGGCGCCCCGTGCCGCAGGACGAGGCCCAGCTTCCAGCCCAGGTTGTACGCGTCCTGCACGCTGGTGTTGAGGCCCTGGCCGCCCGCGGGCGAGTGCACGTGGGCCGCGTCGCCCGCCAGGAACACCCGTCCCGCGCGGAAGCGGTCCGCGAGCGCGGCGCGCGGCCGGAGGTCGGAGGCCCAGCGCACCTCGGTGACGTCGTCGGCCGCCAGATGGGTGCGCGCGGCCACGGCCTTGCGCACGCCGTCGGGCGAGGTGTCCGGCGCGCCGCCGTCCGCGAACTGGGCGGTGAGCTGGAAGTCGGGTGTGCCCGGCAGCGGGCAGACCGCGGTGAAGCCCGCGTCGGCCGACGGCGGGAAGATGTGCCAGTTGTCGCGGTCGAGCGCGCCCTCGCGGATACGGATGTCGGCGACGAGGATCGGCTTGGGGTCGACGGTCTCGCCCGTCATGCCGACGCCGAGCGCGCGGCGCACCGCGGAGCGGCCCCCGTCGGCGGCCACGGCGTAGGCGGCCCGGACCGCGGAGCCGTCCGCGAGGCGCGCGGTGACCCCGGCCGCGTCCTGCTCCAGGCCGGTCACCTCCGTGCCGAAGGCCACCGCGCCGCCCAGCTCCGTCAGGCGCGCGTACAGGATCTCCTGCGTGCGCCACTGCGGCAGCAGCCACGGCCCGGTGTACGGCGCGGCCTCCGTGGCCTCCGGTTCGTCGAACATGCGGTGCTCGCCCTGGCGTACGCCGTCCGCCCACACCATGCCCACCGGCGCCGGGCCGCCCGCCTCCAGGACGGTGCCGATGACGCCGAGGTCGTCGAGGACCTCCAGGGTGCGCGGCTGGATCCCCTTGCCGCGCGAGCCGGGGAACAGGCGCTCGGCCCGTTCGACGACGAGCGCGGGCACGCCGCGCCGGGCGAGGTCCACGGCCAGGGCCAGGCCGGTGGGGCCCGCGCCCACGACTAGGACGTCCGTTTCCGCGACGCCCGCTTCCTTAACGTTGTTAAGTGCCATGCCCCGGAGGATGCGCTTAACGGTGTTAAATTGTCAAGGTGCCTACGACTCGACTGGACCGCACCCGCGTGGCGCGCGTCGCCCTGGACCTGCTGAACGAGACCGGCCTCGACGGCCTGACCCTGCGCGCGATCGCCCAGCGTCTCGACGTCAAGGCCCCCGCCCTGTACTGGCACTTCAAGGACAAGCAGGCGCTGCTCGACGAGATGGCGACGGAGATGCTGCGCCGCATGACGGCGGACCTGGAGGGCGGCCCGGACGACGGCTGGGAGGCGGCCCTGACCTCGGCCATGCGCACCCTGCGCGGCCATCTGCTGCGCTACCGCGACGGCGCGAAGGTCTACAGCGGCACGCACTTCACGGACACCTCGTACGCCGCGCCGATGGAGGCCCAGCTGCACCGGCTGACCCGCGCGGGTTTCACCCCGTCCGCGGCGGCCCGCGCCTGGCTGACCGCGTACAGCTACACGATCGGCTACGTCATCGAGGAGCAGGCCGGCGGCGACTACGACCTGGCCGCCCGAGCCGAGCGCCTGAAGGACCACCCCCTGGCCGCGGCCGCGGGCGAGGAGCTGTTCCGCGGCCGCGAGACCGGCTTCGAGGCGGGCCTCACAGCGGTGGTGACAGGCATCAGCACCACCCTGAGGCCGAGCAGGCCCAATTAAGCCCGTCCGGCGTTTGAGGACGAGCGCGCCAGCGCGATGCAGTAACGGGCGGAAGAAACGGCGAGGAGGGGGACGGTGGGGCGCGGGGTGCCCACACCCCGCCGCGGCCCGCCCTGGGCTCAGCCCAGGGCGGCCCGCTTCAGCGACCGCGCCCGCCGCGCGACCTTCCGTACCGCCGCGTTCCGCGGGATGAACGCCAGCTGCACCGGAATGCCACCGGGCAGCGCGAGCGCGGTGAGCCGGCGCTTCTTGAAGTACCGCCAGGTGCGGTCGTTCAGATGCGCCGCCAGATACGCCTCGGCGGCCGGGCGCAGGCTCGGATAGATCTTGGGCTGCATGGCGAAGCCCACCGCGCGCACGAGGCCGGTCAGCGCGCGCGGGTCGGGGCGCGCGCCCTGGCGGGCGACGGCTTCCCGGTCGGCCAGGTCCGGAAGGAGGGCGTCGACGAGCGTGACCGGGACGCGGTTGCTGTTCTCGTACGGCTTCAGGCGCTCCAGGAGCAGCTCCGTGCCGACGCGGGCCACCGGCAGGTCGTAGAACGCGGACGCGGTGAGCAGCGCGGTGGAGAAGCAGCCGACGACGAGCGCGGGCCGCATCCGCTGGTAGAGGACCTCCGCGAGCACCGGCGTGTCCAGGACCGTCAGCTCGACGCCGATCCGCTCGGCCTCCTTCTCCAACTGCCGGGACCAGCGCGCCGGGGCCGTCGGGTGCGGCTTGAACACCACGCGGGTGTGGCCGAGTTCGGCGGCGCCGCGCAGCATGGCGCCGTGCAGCTCCTCCTCTTCCTCCGCGGTGAGGATGCCGAGCGCGGACAGATACTGGCCGAGGAGCAGGGCCGGCTCGCTGACCCGGGGGAGCGCGTCGATGACGCCCGCGTGGGTCTCGTCGTCCGCGAGCTCGGCGAGGACCTTCACGAAGGTCTCCGTCGGTACGACCTCCTGCTCCACGCCGAACTCCGTGAGCAGCAGCGGCTTCAGGCCCGGCACCAGGTCGAGGTGGAGCAGGCGGCGGATCCGGGTGCCGACCAGCGGGTCGAGCTTGCTGCGGGTCGGGCCGTAGCTCATCAGGCCGTCGGCGTACACGTCGACGGGCGCGCCCTCGAAGATGCGCGCGACCGCGAGCGCCGGGTTGACCTGGATCGACTCGACGGCCAGCTCGACGCGGTCGTCGCCGAGGCCCCAGGCCAGGCGCACGTACCGCTCCCACAGCGGCAGGTCGTCGCCGCGCGGCGACCAGCCGCCCGGGTGGAAGGGGGAGATCGTCTCGTTCCAGGACACCACGTCGTCGAACCGGGTCCGCAGCTTCTCGAAGCCGGGCATCGTGGCGACGGACGGCGTCGTCTCGGGCGTCGCCGCGTTGTTGGCGATCAGCAGGACGCGCCGGTCGGCCGGGCCGAAGCGGTCGGTGTCCAGGGCGGCGGCCAGCGTGGCGATGCCGTACAGCGTGGACGCCAGGAAGATCTGCGTGGTGCCCCTGCGGTGGTCGGGCGTCGCGGCGACGAGGGCCGCGGTGTGCGGGTCGCGCACCGCGGACCCGGCGCCCGGCAGTCCGGCGGCGCTCACGCGGCCACCTCCCCGGCACCGACCGGACGGCGGCGCAGGCGCCGAAGGCGGGTGGCCCGCTGCAGGTCCATGGAGTCGAGCGCCTCGTCGAGGACGCCCTGCGGCATCCGCTTGAGCGCGGCCGCGCTCAGCGTCTTCAACTTTCGCGCCACCGCTGGCTCGAACCTTTCGATTGATCCCAAGTGATGGGAGATGATCGCGCAATATGTACGGACGGCCTTCGGAAGCAGCTTGTCCGCGTCGCGGTCCTCCGCCGTCTCCTTCACCACCTGGTCGAAGGCCTTGATGAAATCGAGCTGGCGCACATCGCCGATCTGGGTGAGCGACGACGACACACCGCGCCGGTAAAACACTCCCAAGAGGCTGACCGCGGCGAACGTTTCCGCCTCGCGGTGCAGCCGCCAGATCCACGGCCGGTCCTCCGCGGTGCGCAGACCGTGCGTGAAATGCAGCAGGCCGCGGTCGAGCAGCCTGCGGTGGTAGACGCCCGCCCAGGCGAACGCGTAGTCCACGGACGTGGAGCGGTCCGCGGGCAGTATCACGTCACGCGGGCTCATCACCACGCCGCGCCTGCCGTGCGGGACGCGGTGCACGCTGCGGGCGCGCGCCGTGCACTGGACATGGTCGGTGCGTACGAAGTCGCAGCCCAACTCCTCGATGGAGGCGACGAGTTGACTGAAGTACCCGGGCGCGAGCCAGTCGTCGCCGTCGAGGAACGTCAGATATTCGCCGCGGGCCGCGTCCAGGCCGGTGTTGCGGGCGGTGGCCAGGCCCCCGTTCTGCTCGTGTCTGAGGTGCACGGCACCGGGGAGCTCGCGCGCGGCCCGCTCCAGGATGTCCGGCGTCTCGTCCGCCGAGCAGTCGTCGACGAGAATGAATTCGAAGTCGTCACGCGCGTTCGCACGCAAAGACTTCAAGGTGTCGGGCGCGTATTGCTGCACGTTGTAGAACGGCACGATGACGGAGAGCTTAACCACGTGCGAGACGTTAGGTGTCGGCCCGGCATTCGTCTTGACCCGTGGTGGGATGTCAGGTGAACGAAGCGTGGCGGAATGGTTAACCGGGCCTCCCGTCACGCATTTGCCATGCTGCTTCGCCATTCGTCGGCACGCTGTTAACCGTTTGTTGCACCTGAGTTGGGCCACGAATCGAAATGCCTTCCTAGCGTCTTCGCTGTGCCAGTAAGCAACAAGACGACGCGGGTCGCCGTGCTCGCCGACTCCGACACCCGGTGGAAGTGGGGCGCGCTCACCGCGCGGCGCCTGGTCTCAGCCGCCGGGGCCCAGGCCGCCCCCGAGGACGCACCCCAGGACGTCCACCTCGACGGATATCTGCTGCGCGGCCGGGCCACCCCGACGCCCCGCCAGCTCGAAGAGGTCGGCGTGCGGGCGGACAGCCTGCGCGAGGTCACCGCGATCGAGTTCCTGAGCGAGATGCGCGGCCGGGCCGCGGAGTACGACGTCCTCGTGCTCGCCCTCGTCGGCGGCGGCGTCCAGGCGGTCCTGCACGGCCTCGCCCGCGACTGGTCCGGCGCCCCGCAGCGGCCCGTCGTCGTCACCGGCTACGTCGGCGTCGTCTACGAGAAGCTCGCCGACGGCCTGCTCCTGCGCCACGGCGCGGACGTCGTCCTCGCCAACTCCCGTCAGGACGCGGAGCGTTTCCGCGCGGTGTACGAAGGCGTGGGCGCCGACGCCGACAGCGTCACGGAGGCCGCCCTGCCGTTCCTCGGCGGCGCGCCGTACGCGCCCCGCGACCCCTACACGGTCGTCTTCGCCGCCCAGCCCTCCGTACCGGAGAAGCGCGCCGACCGCGCGTACCTGCTCGACCGGCTCGTCCAGCACGCGCGTCTGCACCCCGAGCGCGAGGTCCTGCTCAAGCTGCGCAGCAAGCCCGGCGAGCACACCACGCACATCGAGGAACTGCCGTACCAGAAGCTGGTCAAGGGCATCGACACGCCGCCCAACTTCCGCCTCGTCTACGGGCACATGGGCGAGGTCCTCGACCGCACCGACCTGCTGGTCACGGTCAGTTCCACGGCCGCCCTCGAAGCCCTGCACCGGCGCGTCCCGACGGCCGTCCTCACCGACTTCGGCATCCGCGAGGCGCACGGCAACCACCACTTCATCGGCTCGGGCTGCCTGGCCTCCTGGAACCAGCTCGACGACGGGCACACCCCGGAGCCCGACCCCCTCTGGGTCGCGCGCCAGGGCGTCGCCGCCGACGGCACGTACGACACGGCCTTCGACGAGGCCCGCAAGCGCGTCGCGGAGCTCGTCGGACGCGCGGCCGAGGGCGGTCTGCCGCCGCTCAGGCCGTACTACACGCAGGTCACGGCCCCCGGCTATCTGCCCGGCATCCTCGCCCGCCACCACCTCGGCCCCGACGGAGCGCCGCTGCCCGGCGCCCCCGCCGCCGACCGCGAGCCGGGCCCCGTGCGCCAGGCCGTGCGCAGCGCGGCGCGCGGCGCCTACCGGCACGGAGTCCAGCGCGTCGCCCCGGTGATCCGGCGGATGGGCGAGCTGTGACCGGGCCGCACCGGGACGGCCCGCCCGTGATCCCGCAGCAAGGCCAGTACCCCCCACCAGGCACCCCTGACGCACCTGGCACCACTGAAGGAGCCTCCATGTCCAAGCCCCACCCACAGGGCGCGGCGGCACGCCGCGTCCTCGCCGTCATCCCCGCGCGGGGCGGCTCCAAGGGGGTGCCGGCGAAGAACCTGGCGCCGGTCGGCGGCGTTCCGCTGGTGGCCCGCGCGGTCCGCGCGTGCACCGCGTCCCGCCTGGTCACCCACGTCGTCGTGTCCACCGACGACACGGTGATCGCCGAGACCGCGCGGGCCGCGGGCGCCGAGGTGGTCCTTCGCCCCGCCGCCATCGCGGGCGACACGGCGACCAGCGAAGCGGCCGTCCTGCACGCCATGGACGCGCACGAGGCGCTGCACGGCGCCCCGGTCGACGTGGTCCTCCTGGTCCAGTGCACCAGCCCCTTCATCACCCGCGAGGACGTCGACGGCATCGTCGAGGCGATCGTCGAGGGCGGCGCCGACACGGCCCACACCGTGGCGCCCTTCCACGGCTTCGTCTGGCGCGACGCGGGCGACGAGCCGCCCGCCATCGAGGGCGAGCGCACCGCGCGGGAGGGCGGCTCGACCAAGGTCGTCACCGGCACCGTCACCTCCGGCGGCTACGGCGTCAACCACGACAAGTCCTTCCGCCCCCGCCGCCAGGACCGCCCCCAGGACCTCCTGGAGACCGGGGCCGCCTACGGCATGGCCGCGGCCGGCTTCCGGGAGCACAAGCACCGCTTCTTCGGCCACACCGAACTGGTGCGGACCGATCCCGCGCGCGTCCTGGAGATCGACGACCCGCACGACCTGGCCCGCGCCCGCGCCCTCGCCCCGCTCTTCGACGCGGTGTGCTCGGGCGACGAGGCGGCCCTTCCGACCCGCGACGACATCGACGCGGTCGTACTCGACTTCGACGGCACCCAGACGGACGACCGGGTGCTGATCGACTCCGACGGACGGGAGTTCGTCACCGTGCACCGCGGTGACGGCCTCGGCATCGCGGCCCTGCGCAGGTCGGGCCTGAGGATGCTGATCCTGTCCACGGAACAGAACCCGGTCGTCGCCGCGCGGGCACGGAAGCTCAAGCTCCCCGTGCTGCACGGCATCGACCGCAAAGACCTCGCACTGAAGCAGTGGTGCGAGGAGCAGGGCATCGCTCCCGAGCGCGTGCTCTACGTCGGTAACGACGTCAATGACCTCCCGTGCTTCGGCCTCGTCGGCTGGCCCGTGGCGGTCGCGAGCGCCCACGACGTCGTGCGCGGCGCCGCACGCGCGGTCACCACCGTCCCCGGCGGTGACGGCGCGATCCGAGAGATCGCCGCCTGGATCCTCGGCCCCTCCCTCAACAGTTAAGGAAAGTTCCTGCCATGAGCACTACGGCCTCCGACAACCGCCTGCGCACCCTCGGTTCGAAGACCGCGGGCCCCGGTCACCCCGTCTACATCACCGGTGAGATCGGCATCAACCACAACGGCGATCTGGAGAACGCCCTCGCGCTCATCGACGTGGCCGCCGACGCGGGCTGCGACGCGGTGAAGTTCCAGAAGCGCACGCCGGAGATCTGCACGCCGCGCGACCAGTGGGACATCGAGCGCGACACCCCCTGGGGCCGCATGACGTACATCGACTACCGCCACCGCGTGGAGTTCGGCGAGTCCGAGTACCAGGCCATCACCGAGCACTGCGCCAAGCGCGGCATCGACTGGTTCGCGTCCCCGTGGGACACCGAGGCGGTGGCCTTCCTGGAGAAGTTCGACGTCCCGGCCCACAAGGTGGCCTCGGCGTCCCTGACGGACGACGAGCTGCTGCGCGCCCTGCGCGCCACGGGCCGCACGGTCATCCTCTCCACGGGCATGTCGACGCCGAAGCAGATCCGCCACGCGGTCGAGGTCCTCGGCTCGGACAACATCCTGCTCTGCCACGCCACGTCGACGTACCCGGCCAAGGCCGAGGAGCTCAACCTCCGGGTGATCAACACCCTCCAGGCCGAGTACCCGAACGTCCCGATCGGCTACTCCGGCCACGAGACGGGCCTGCAGACGACGCTGGCGGCCGTGGCCCTCGGCGCCACCTTCGTCGAGCGCCACATCACCCTCGACCGCGCGATGTGGGGCTCCGACCAGGCCGCGTCCGTGGAGCCGCAGGGCCTCACGCGCCTCGTCCGCGACATCCGCACCATCGAGGCCTCCCTCGGTGACGGCGTCAAGAAGGTCTACGAGTCCGAGCTCGGCCCGATGAAGAAGCTCCGCCGCGTGGCGGGCGTCGTCGCCGAGTCCGCGGACCGCGAGCCCGTCGCGGTCTGAGCCCCGACCGCCGCACGCCGACGGGCGGGCGCATCCCGCCCGTCGGCCCCCGGCGCCCCCGGGAGCGCACCGGTGCCGCTCCCGCACCGCGCGTTCCCGGGTGGCCTCGCACCACCCCCACCGGCCCTCCCGCAGGGGAGGGCCGGGGCCCGGACCGACCCGCCCCACCCCGCACGGGAGGACCGACCCATGTCAGCACGGAGCGCACGGCGCGCCGCGAGGGCACCGCACGGCACGCTGGCGTTCGTGGAGTCGCCGGTGCAGCTGCTCAACGTGCTGGAGTGGGCGCATGTGTCCACGGCGCACGCCCCCGAGTCCGCGCCGGGCGACCTCACCCTGGTGGTGCTCGCCCCCACCGACCCCATGACCCGGGGCCAGCTGCGCCGCATGGCCGAACTGGCGCGCGCGGAGGGGTACACGGTGCGCTGGGAGGAGGCGCGCGGCGGCACGACCGCGCCGTTCCACACGATCGGCGGCCTCGCGGGCCCGCTGCGCAGGGCCGCCCGGATAGTGATCGGCGACCCCTTCTCGCGCTACGTGCAGCTCCTGCTGACCATCACCCGCGCGCAGGACCTCGTCGTGGTCGACGACGGCACGGCCACCATGGAGTTCATCTCCCAGCTGGCGAACGGCGAGCGCCTGGTGCGCTGGCACCGCAGGGGCGGCAGGCCGGGGCCCAGGGACATGGTCTTCATGCCCGTCTCGTCCTCGGCCCGCCGCCGCCTCACGCCGAGCCCCAAGGGCGGCCGCCGGGTGGAGGTCTTCTCCTCCATGCCCATCGACGCGGCGCCCGACGGCGTCCGCGTCACGGTGAACTCCTTCGCGTGGACGCGGGCCCGCTTCGGCCCGCCGCGCATCACCAAGGGAGCGGACCTGGTCGGCACCTCCCTCGTGGAGACCGGCGTGGTGGACCTCGACCGCTATCTGGACGCGGTGGGCGCGCTCGCCCGTACGCACGGGGCGGCCCGCTACTTCGCGCACCGCCGCGAGAGCGCCGAGAAGCTGCACCGCCTCGCGGTGGAGACCGGCCTCCAGGTGATCCGCCCCGACCTGCCCCTGGAGCTGATCGCCCGCCGGGGCCCCATCGGCCGCACCATCCTCAGCTTCCCCTCGACGGTCGTACACACCCTGCCGCTCGCCCTGGCCGGTACGGAGGTCAAGGTGGCGGTCATGGACATCGACCCCGCGTGGCTCACGGACAAGGCGTCCCCCCGGGCCCAGGGCTTCCTCTCCGGCGTCACCGGCACCGCCAGGGACGTCCACCGCCTGGCCTCGATCCTGCCCGCGGACCCGGCCCCCGGCCTCCCCGCCCAGCCGACCCGCCAGGCAGCGGCCCCGGCCTGAGCGGCCCGCCCCTGTTCAACGCTTGTTGACAGGCCGTTGATCCCCCCGGCGCATCCTGAACCAGCAACCGCGCCACCGTCCCCAGACGTGCCCCGCGGCCACACCACCCGCACCACCCACGTCCGGTCACTGCGTTTGTCCCTACACAACCGTTGTGTCCCAAGCCGGGCGGGGGTGGGGCGGGTGCGGGTGTCGGGAGGGCGGCCCCGTCTGTCCCGGTACAGGACGCGCCCCCACCCCCTCACCCGCACGTTCGATTACCAGCTGGCCCCCCGCACCGCCACCCAAACGTGCCGAAGTCCGTATTCTCCACCCCAAGGATGACCACCCACCCCAAAGGTGGAGGCCTCTGACCTGCGGTGATCTCTCTGTGTGTGCGGAAGGTAACCTACCTTCCTACCCTCCGTACCAGCCGCGCATGCGCTCGCGGCCAGTGAACTTACCTCAATCTGGCTGAACTTTTGTTGATCGAGGCTTAGTTGACGGGTGCGGCGCCTTACCCTTCACAGGGTGAACCAATTGATGTCCCGCGCGTCCACGGACGCGCCCGAAGGAGCCGAGTCCGCGCCGCCCGGAAATCCGCCCGGCGCGCTGCCAGAAGAGCTGCGCGCCGAACTCATCGCCTTCCGGCGTGACTTGCACATGCATCCGGAGCTCGGCAACCAGGAGTTCCGCACGACCGCGGCGATCAAGGCGCGCCTGGAGAAAGCCGGGCTCACGCCCCGCGTGCTCCCGGTCGGCACCGGGCTCGTCTGTGACGTCGGAGGCACCCCGGAGAGCGCCGGACGCCCCGTGCTCGCGCTGCGCGCGGACATCGACGCCCTGCCCATCCCCGACACCAAGACCAGCGTCAGCTACCGCTCCACCGTCCCGGACCGCGCCCACGCCTGCGGCCACGACGTCCACACGACCGTCGTCCTCGGCGCCGGGCTCGTCCTCGCCGGACTCGCCCGCGCGGGGCAGCTGCCGCACCCGGTGCGGCTGATCTTCCAGCCCGCGGAGGAGGTGCTCCCCGGCGGCGCCACGGACGCCGTCGCCTGCGGCGCCCTCGACGGCGTCGGCCGGATCATCGCCGTCCACTGCGACCCCCGCGTCGACGCGGGCCGCATCGGCCTGCGCCACGGCCCGATCACCTCCGCCTGCGACCGCCTGGAGGTCTCCCTCGACGGCCCCGGCGGCCACACCGCGCGGCCGCATCTGACGACCGACCTCGTCACCGCCGCCGCCAAGGTCGTCAGCGATGTCCCGGCCCTGGTCGGCCGGCGCGTGGACGCCCGTTCGGGCCTCTCCGTCACCTGGGGCCGCATCGACGCGGGCCACGCGTGCAACGTGATCCCGCAGCACGCCGAGCTCTCCGGCACCATCCGCTGCCTCGACATCAACACCTGGCGGCAGGCCCCCGACATCGTGCACGCCGCCGTCCAGGAGGTCGCCGACCTGTACCGCGCCAAGTCCGTGATCAACTACGTGCGCGGGGTACCGCCCGTCGTCAACGACCCGGACGTCACGGACCTGTTGAGGGCGTCCATGACCGCACGGCGCGGCGTCGAGGCGGTCGAGGACACCGAGCAGAGCCTCGGCGGCGAGGACTTCTCCTGGTATCTGGAGCACGTGCCGGGCGCCATGGCCCGACTCGGCGTCCGTACGCCGGGCGAGCGCGGCGTACGCGATCTGCACCAGGGCGACTTCGACGCCGACGAGCACGCCATCACCGTGGGCGTGGAGCTCTTCACCGCCGCCGCGTTCCTCGACGCGGCCACCCGCACCGCCTGAGGGCCCCGCCCTCCCACGGCCCGTACGCGCCACGGCCGCACCGCCAGAAGCACCCGGCCGGGATCCCGCGAAGCGTCGCCGCCGGCACCCACAAGGCGCCGCGGCCCGCACCCGGGATCCGCTCCGCGGCCCGCCCGCCGCGAATCCCGCCGCGGATCCCGCAACGAATCCCGCCACGAATCGATAACGGCCCCCGCCGAAACCGTTTCCCTCCCTTTCTACGCGCGTTAGTGTGCGCCGAAATCCGCGCCGTTCCAGGTGCGTCGGGGAACGTTCGGAACGTGAGGGGTACGTCCTATGCGTCGACGTCGTCAGTTTCGCACCACCCGTCAAACAAGGATTTCCCGCGTGGCGGTGGCGGTGGCGGCCCTCGCCCTCGTGGCCACCGCGTGCGGGGAGACCAGCAGCGACGCCGCCAAGGACGACGACGGCGGTGACAAGAAGAGCGGCGCGTACCAGGGCAAGGGCATCGGACTCGCGTACGACATCGGCGGGCAGGGCGACCAGTCCTTCAACGACGCCGCCCACAGCGGCTACCAGCGGGCCCGCAAGGACTTCAAGATCGACGGGGTCGACATGGAGCCCGGCGACGGCGAGTCCAGCGCCGACAAGACCCAGCGCATCGAACAGCTCGCCCGCCAGGGGTACGACCCGGTGATCGGCGTCGGCTTCATCTACGCCCCCGCGATACAGGAAGTGGCGAAGAAGTACCCGGACACCACGTTCGGGATCGTCGACGACAACACCGTCCAGGCCGAGAACGTCGCCGATCTGGTCTTCCACGAGGAGCAGGGCTCCTATCTCGCCGGAGTCGCCGCCGCGAAGACGACCAAGGCCGGACACGTCGGATTCATCGGCGGCGTCGACATTCCGATCATTCACAAATTCGAAGCCGGGTTCGTCCAGGGCGTGAAGTCGGTCGACCCGAAGATCAAAATTGAGCGCCGCTATCTGACCGAGAAGCCGGAGGAGGGCGGGTTCGCCAGCCCCGACAAGGGCCAGGACGCCGCGAGCGGCCAGCTCGAAGCGGGCGCGGACGTGCTCTACCACGCGGCCGGGCTCTCCGGGCAGGGCGTGATCCAGGAGGCCGGGTCGCAGAAGAAGTGGGCCATCGGCGTCGACTCCGACCAGTACCGGCAGAAGGCCCTGTCCAAGTACCGGAAGCACATCCTCGGTTCGGCGTTCAAGGACGTGGGCGGGGCGGTGTACGACCTGACGAAGTCGGTCGTCCGCGGCAAGCCGATGAAGGGCACGCAGCGGTACGACCTGGAGTCGGGCCGGGTCGGGTTCTCCGACTCCAACCCCGACTACCGGGCGATGAAGGACGTCGTGGCCGCGGTCGAGCAGGCGAAGAAGGACATCATCAGCGGCAAGGTCAAGGTCGAGATCAAGCCATAGGACCGGGAGGGGCGCGTGCGCGGGCCACCCAGCCCGTCCGGCGTTCGAGGACGAGGCCGCAGGCCGATCCGGCCCGGGGTGGAGGCCCCGCGCCAGACCCCCGTTCAAGGCCAGAGGCCAGCCACCGTGGGGAGGTTCACGTCGTACGTATAACCACCGCGACCGACCAAGTCCCCCGCGCCCGGACGTCGTACGTATAACCCGTTGCGCCCCGGCGGATCCGTCCGCCGAGGGCGGCGTCGACCAGCTGTCACCTGGTCGACGCCCGGCGGCCACAGCTCGATAACGGACCGGACAGAAGGGTTCTTATGTCAGGTCTACGCGCGTTACGCTGCGGCGAAATCGCGCCGGGTGAGGCGCGCCTCACGTACGTCCTCGCGTACGCCTCCGTACGTTTTCGCAGCGTGTGCACGCGCAGCAGCGCACCCCCGCACGCGTGGCGGCCGTACCCGCGTACACGTCAGGTCGTTGTCAAAAGGAGTTCGTCCCTATGCGCCGGGTGTCCCGACTCGCGCTCGCGTCCGCCGCGACCGCTGCCTTCGCCGTCACCGTCTCCGCCTGTGGCGGCACCTCCAGCGACGCCGCCAAGAGCGACGACGGCGGCAAGAAGAAGGGCGTGGCGATCGCGTACGACGTCGGCGGCGCCGGCGACCAGTCCTTCAACGACGCCGCCACGGCGGGCATGGACAAGTCCGCCGCGGACTTCAAGATCGGCAAGAAGGCCGTCGAGCCGACCGACGGCGAGTCCGACGCCGACAAGATCCAGCGCCTCACCGAGCTGGCCAAGCAGGGCTACAACCCGGTCATCGGCGTCGGCTACGCCTACGCGCCCGCCATCAAGGAGGTCGCGGCCAAGAACCCGGACGTCACCTTCGGCATCGTCGACGACGCCACCATCAACGCCAAGAACGTCGCCGACCTGGTCTTCAACGAGGAGCAGTCCTCCTACCTGGCGGGCGTCGCCGCCGCCAAGGCCACCAAGTCCAAGACCGTCGGCTTCATCGGCGGCGTGGACAACCCGCTGATCCGCAAGTTCGAGGCGGGCTTCGTCCAGGGCGTCCAGGCCACCGACAAGTCCGTCAAGATCAAGCGCCAGTTCCTCACCGAGAAGGCCGAGGACGGCGGCTTCTCCAGCCCGGACAAGGGCAAGGAGGCGGCCGGCGGCCAGATCGAGGGCGGCGCCGACGTCGTCTACCACGCCGCCGGCCTCTCCGGCCAGGGCGTCATCGAGGCCGCCGCCGCCAAGAAGGTGTGGGCCATCGGCGTCGACTCCGACCAGTACAAGCAGAAGGCCCTCGACAAGTACAAGAAGTACATCCTGACCTCGGCCACCAAGGACGTCGCCGGCGCGGTGTACAACCTGGTGAAGTCGGTTCAGGATGACAAGGCCGAGGGCGGCGTCGTCCGCGCCGACCTGAAGTCCGGCGGCGTCGGACTCGCCGACTCCAACCCGGAGTTCACGAAGATGAAGGACCTCCAGGCGGAGCTGAAGAAGGCCGAGCAGGGCATCATCAGCGGCAAGATCAAGGTCAACACGAAGCTCTGAGCGAGCGGCGTCACGGCCGCGGAACGGGGTGTGGGCACCATGGACGGTCACGTCCGCTCGCGCCCCGTTCGCGCGGCCAGGCCTCAACCACCGGGAAACGTACCGCAGTCGGCGGCGCGCGGTGACGTCTGAGGCGTGAAGCAGGGGCACACCGCGTCGCGGCGCAGGCCCCTTTCCTTTAAGTCCCCGAGGAGAGTGCGCCATCGACGCGTCCACCACCCCTCCGCCCACCGCCACCACGTGCGCGGTGGAACTCGCCGGAATCACCAAGCGGTTCCCCGGCGTGGTCGCCAACCACGACATCCACCTCAGCGTCCGCAAGGGCACCGTCCACGCCCTCGTCGGCGAGAACGGCGCCGGCAAGTCGACCCTGATGAAGATCCTCTACGGCATGCAGAAGCCGGACGAGGGCACCATCGCGGTCGACGGCGAGCAGGTCGCCTTCGCCAGCCCGGCCGACGCCATCGCGCGCGGCATCGGCATGGTGCACCAGCACTTCATGCTCGCCGACCAGCTCACGGTCCTGGAGAACATCGTCCTCGGCAGCGAGAAGCTGTACGGCATCGGTGCCGGGGCCCGCCGCAAGGTCCTGGAGATCTCCGAGCGCTACGGCCTCGGCGTGCGCCCGGACGCCGACGTCGAGGACCTGGGCGTCGCCGACCGGCAGCGCGTGGAGATCCTCAAGGTCCTGTACCGGGGCGCCACCACGCTCATCCTCGACGAGCCGACCGCCGTGCTCGTGCCGCAGGAGGTCGACGCGCTCTTCGACAACCTGCGCGAGCTCAAGTCCGAGGGCCTGTCCGTCATCTTCATCTCGCACAAGCTGGGCGAGGTGCTCTCGGTGGCGGACGACATCACCGTCATCCGGCGCGGCACGACCGTGGGCACGGCCGTGCCGTCGCAGACCACGCCGCGCCAGCTCGCCGAGCTGATGGTGGGCAGCGAGCTGCCGACGCCGGAGACCGCCGAGTCGACGGTCACCGACCGGCCGATGCTGGAGGTCGACGGGCTCAAGCTGCTCGCCGCCGACTCCGAGCGGGCGCTCCT
Source organism: Streptomyces spectabilis (assembly GCF_008704795.1). Lineage (NCBI taxonomy): Bacteria > Bacillati > Actinomycetota > Actinomycetes > Kitasatosporales > Streptomycetaceae > Streptomyces > Streptomyces spectabilis. The sequence goes on from NZ_CP023690.1 coordinate 5,951,035, forward strand.
CGACGACATCTCCTTCACCATCCACGAGGGCGAGGTCCTCGGCATCGCCGGTGTCGAGGGCAACGGCCAGACCGAGCTGATCGACGCGTTGATCGGCCTCAAGCACGCCGACTCCGGAACCGTCCGGCTCGCCGGCGAGGACATCACCGCCTGGGCGACGCGCAAGCGCCGCGAGGAGGGCGTCGGCTACATCCCCGAGGACCGCCACCGCCACGGGCTCCTCCTGGAGTCCCCGCTGTGGGAGAACCGCATCCTCGGCCACGTGACCGAGAAGCCCAACGCGCGCGGCTTCTGGCTCGACCCCAAGGGCGCCCAGGCCGACACCCGGCGCATCGTCGAGGAGTACGACGTCCGTACGCCCGGCATCGACGTGACCGCGGCCTCCCTGTCCGGCGGCAACCAGCAGAAGCTGATCGTCGGCCGCGAGATGAGCCACAAGCCGCGCTTCCTCATCGCCGCGCACCCCACGCGCGGCGTGGACGTCGGCGCGCAGGCGCAGATCTGGGACCAGATCCGCGAGGCCCGCCGCGAGGGCCTCGCCGTGCTCCTCATCTCCGCCGACCTCGACGAGCTGATCGGCCTGTCCGACACGCTCCGGGTGATCTACCGCGGGCGGCTCGTCGCGGACGCCGACCCGGCCTCGGTCACGCCGGAGGAGCTGGGCTCGGCCATGACGGGCGCGGCCTCCGGCCATCTGGAGCACGTGGAGGAACCCGAGAACGACGCGTCCGCCGCGCCGGCGGCGGACGTCATGGAAGACGCCGGTCCGGAGGACGAGGCCCGATGAAGAAGTTCGACAAGGAGCGCGTGCTCCTCGCCCTCGCGGGCCCGGTCATCGCGCTCGTCGCGGCCATGGTGCTGACCTCGGTCGTGCTGGTCGCCTCGGGCAAGAGCCCGATCGAGCCGTACAGCCTGATGTTCGAGCAGGGCACCTACTCGGACATCCAGGTCCTGATCATCAATCAGGCCGGGATGTACTACCTGGCCGCCCTCGCGGTGGCCATCGGCTTCCGCATGAACCTGTTCAACATCGGCGTGGACGGCCAGTACCGCCTCGCCGCGATGGTCACCGCGGTCGTCGGCGCGCACGTGTCGCTGCCGTCGGGCCTCCAGATCCCGCTCCTGATCCTGGTGGCGATGCTCACCGGCGCCTTCTGGGCGGGCGTCGCGGGCATCCTGAAGACCACCCGGGGCGTCAGCGAGGTCGTCTCGACGATCATGCTCAACGCCATCGCGACGAGCGTCATCGGCTACCTCACCCTCGAGGAGAACTTCGGCGTCCCGGTCGGCAACAACCAGACCACCGGCGTCATGCACTCCTCCGGCTGGTTCCCCGGCATCGACATGGGCTCCTCCGGCGAGGTCTACGGCTTCGTGGTCGTCGCCGTCCTCGCGGGCGTCCTGTACTGGCTCGTCCTCAACCGCACCCGCTTCGGCTTCGACCTGCGCGCCACCGGCGCCTCCCCGTCGGCCGCCGCCGCGTCCGGCGTCAACGCCAAGCGCATGGTGCTCACCGCCATGCTGATCTCCGGCGCGGTCGCGGGCCTCGCGGGCATGCCGATCCTCCTCGGCGACGTGCACACCTACAGCCTGAGCTTCCCCACAGGACTCGGCTTCACCGGCATCACCATCGCGCTGCTCGGCCGCAACAACCCGGTCGGCATCGCCTTCGCCGCGCTGCTCATCGCGTTCCTCGACAAGGCGTCCCCCGCGCTCGACTACAAGGGGTACGACAAGGAGATCGCGGTCATCATGCAGGGCCTGATCGTGATCGCCGTCGTGGTCTCCTACGAGGCCGTGCGCCGCTGGGGGCTGCGCCGCCAGCAGCAGCGCGTCGGTGAGGAACTCGCCGCGGCCGCTCGCGCAGCAAGCACCAACGACTCCGTGAAGGAGGTGGCCGCGCGATGAGCTCCGCCACCGTCACCAAGGCCGCGCCCGTGAAGGCCGCGCCGGGCCGCCGCCGCGTCTCGCTCCCCGTCCTGCTGCTCATCATCGCGGGCGTGCTCGTCCTGACCTCGGTCGTACGGATGGTCACCGACGCCCACGGCATCACCTCCACCGGGCAGATGTCCGGCGCCCTGCGCCTGGCCGTGCCGATCGGGCTCGCGGGCCTCGGCGGCCTGTGGGCCGAGCGCGCGGGCGTGGTCAACATCGGCCTCGAAGGCATGCTGATCCTCGGCACCTGGTTCGGCGCCTGGGCGGGCTACCAGTGGGGCCCCTGGGTCGGCATCCTCTTCGGCATCCTCGGCGGCGCCATCGGCGGTCTGCTGCACGCGATCGTCACGGTCACGTTCAACGTCAACCACATCGTCTCCGGTGTGGCGATCAACATCCTCGCCCTCGGCATCACCCGCTATCTGTCGACGTACGCCTTCGAGGGCACGGACGGCGGCTCGTCCAAGCAGTCGCCGGGCGTGGACTCGCTCGGCAAGTTCTCCGTGCCGGGCCTCTCGGACTGGCTGGTGGACCTCAACCAGAAGCACTGGTTCCTGGTCTCCGACCTCGCGGGCCTGCTCGGCGGGCTGCTCACCGACGTCTCGCCGCTGACGCTCATCGCCATCGCGATGGTGCCGCTGAGCTGGTTCGTCCTCTGGCGCACCGCGTTCGGCCTGCGCCTGCGCTCCTGCGGCGAGAACCCGGTCGCCGCGGAGTCCCTCGGCGTCAACGTCTACAAGTACAAGTACCTGGCGGTCGTGATCTCCGGCGGCCTCGCCGGTCTCGGCGGCGCCTTCCTGTCCCTGGTCGCGTCGAACATCTACCTGGAGGGCCAGACCGGCGGCCGCGGCTACATCGGCCTCGCCGCGATGATCTTCGGCAACTGGATGCCGGGCGGACTCGCGATCGGCGCGGGCCTGTTCGGTTACACCGACAGCCTGAAGCTGCGGGGCGGCGGCACGAATGTCCACGCGCTGCTGCTCCTGATCGCCATCCTGCTGATCATCGGTGCGATCTACCTGGTGTGGCGTAAGCGCTACGTCCCCGCGGCGATCACCGCGGCGGTCTCGGCGCTGACGTTCGCCTGGTACGGCCTCACCGACGAGGTGCCGAACCAGGTCGTGACGGCCACGCCGTACGTCGTGACGCTGCTGGTCCTGTCGCTGTCCGCGCAACGCCTGCGGATGCCGAAGGCGAACGGCCTGCCGTACCGGAAGGGACAAGGGAAGTGACCACCGCTGCCGACTGGGAGGCCCTGCGGGACGCCGCGCGCGAGGCCATGTCCCGCGCGTACGCGCCCTACTCGGGCTTCCCCGTCGGCGCGGCGGCCCTGGCCGACGACGGCCGCACGGTCACCGGCTGCAACGTGGAGAACGCCTCGTACGGGCTCGGCCTGTGCGCCGAGTGCGGTCTGATCTCGCAGCTCCAGCTCACCGGCGGCGGCCGCCTCACCCACTTCACCTGCGTGGACGGCAAGGGCGACATCCTCATGCCGTGCGGCCGCTGCCGCCAGCTCCTGTACGAGTTCGGCGGCCCCGGCCTCCTGGTGGAGACGGCGTCGGGCATCCGCACCCTCGGCGAGATGCTGCCGGACGCGTTCGGCCCCGAGAACCTGAACTGAGACAAGGCCCCCGCCGTCGGCGGGGGCCTTCTTCAACCCCCTTTCTCTATGCGCGTAGAGTCCCGTCTGCGCACGACTTTTCTCCGCACGACTGTCACTGCCGGAAGGACATGCCATGGACGTCATCTCCGTCATCCGTACCAAGCGGGACCGGGGCGAGCTGAGCGACGAGCAGATCGACTGGGTCATCGACGCGTACACGCGCGGCGCCGTCGCCGACGAGCAGATGTCGGCCCTGGCCATGGCCATCCTGCTCAACGGCATGAACCGCGCCGAGATCGCCCGCTGGACGGCGGCGATGATCGCGTCCGGCGAGCGCATGGACTTCTCCTCCCTGTCCCGCCCCACCGCCGACAAGCACTCCACCGGCGGCGTCGGCGACAAGATCACGCTGCCGCTCGCCCCGCTGGTCGCCGCGTGCGGCGCGGCCGTGCCGCAGCTGTCCGGGCGCGGCCTCGGCCACACCGGCGGCACCCTCGACAAGCTGGAGGCCATCCCCGGCTGGCGCGCCCTGCTCTCCAACGAGGAGATGCTGAACGTCCTCGACGGCGTGGGCTCGGTCATCTGCGCGGCGGGCGACGGCCTGGCCCCCGCCGACAAGAAGCTGTACGCGCTCCGCGACGTGACCGGCACGGTGGAGGCGATCCCGCTGATCGCCTCCTCCATCATGTCCAAGAAGATCGCGGAGGGCACGGGCTCGCTCGTCCTGGACGTGAAGGTCGGCACCGGCGCGTTCATGAAGACGATCGAGGACGCGCGCGAACTGGCCTCCACGATGGTCGGTCTGGGCACCGACCACGGCGTGCGCACGGTGGCGCTCCTGACGGACATGTCCACGCCGCTCGGCCTCACCGCGGGCAACGCGCTCGAAGTCCGCGAGTCCGTCGAGGTCCTGGCGGGCGGTGGCCCGGCCGACGTCGTGGAGCTGACCCTCGCGCTCGCCCGCGAGATGCTCGACGCGGCGGGCCTGCCGGACGCCGACCCGGCGAAGGCCCTCGCCGACGGCTCCGCGATGGACGTCTGGCGCCGCATGATCGCCGCGCAGGGCGGCGACCCCGACGCGGAGCTGCCGGTGGCGCGCGAGACCCACGTCGTGACCGCGCCGTCGTCCGGCGTCCTGACCCGCCTCGACGCGTACGACATCGGCGTCGCGGCCTGGCGCCTCGGCGCGGGCCGCGCCCGCAAGGAGGACCCGGTGCAGGCCGGGGCGGGCATCGAACTCCACGCCAAGCCGGGCACCGCGGTGGTGGCCGGACAGCCCCTCCTCACCCTCCACACGGACACCCCCGACCGCTTCGAGTACGCCCTCAAGTCCCTGGCGGGCGCGTACGACATCGCCCCCGAGGGCACGGCCTTCTCGGCGAAGCCGATCGTCCTGGAGCGGGTGGGCTGAACCGGTCGCCGGGGCCGCGCTTGAAATCCCTCAGCCCGTCCGGCGTTTGAGGACGAGGCGCGGAGCGCCGATTCGGGGGAAAGGAGCGGAGCCCCATCCGTGTCGGGGTCCGGGGCGGAGCCCCGGTTTCGGGAAGGGGCGGGGTGGGGGAGCAAGGCGCACCGATGAGTTCGCCGCCCCCCGCCGGTCCCTCCTACGTGGCAACCTCTGCGAACCTCATGGTCATCACCGGCCCCGTCCGGCCGGACGACGTACCCGCGCTGTGCGCCGAACTGCGCCACCGCGCGGGGAACGGCCACACCGAAGTGGTGTGTGACCTGCGCGGCGTCACCACCGCGGACCTGGCCACGGTCGACGCCGTCGCCCGGCTGCGGCTCGCCGCCCGCAGGGCCGGGGTGGGACTGCGCCTGCGCGGCCCCACCCCGGCGCTGTGGGCGCTGCTGTGCCTCGTCGGTCTCGCGGAGCTATGCGTCGAGGTGGAGCGGGACCCCGAACAGCGGGAACCACCGCTCGGTGTCGAGGAAGCAGTGGAATCCGGCGACCCGGCCCGCTGAGAGCTCGATGACCTGGATCGCCCACGGCACGAAGCCGCCGTTGTCCGGGTCGGGCTTGTACTGCGCGAACGCGGGGGTGCCGTTCGCCTCCACCGGGATCAGCCGGGAGTTCGCGCACGCCGCGCCCATCGTCGACATGAAGCCGGTGATGTCCTGCGGCCCGCGCAGCCACAGGTCGAACGGCGGCATCGTCATGACGGCGTCCTCGTGGAGCAGGGCGGTGAGCGCCGCCATGTCGTACCCCTCGAAGGCCTTCACATAGCGGTCGAGGAGCTTGCGCTGCTCCTCGTCGAGCGGGTCGGACGTCGCGGTGTCGTCGGCCGGGCGCTCGGCGAGGGTCGCGCGGGCCCGCTGCAGCGCGCTGTTCACGGAGGCGACCGTCGTGCCGAGCAGCTCGGCGACCTCACTGGCCTTCCAGGCGAGGACCTCGCGCAGGATCAGCACCGCCCGCTGCTTGGCGGGCAGTTGCTGGAGCGCGGCGATGAAGGCGAGCCGCACGGACTCCTTGGCGACGGCTGCCTCCTCGGGGCCGCTGACGGCGGGCAGCACGCGGGCGTCCGGTATCGGCTCCAGCCAGACGTTGTCCGCGCGGGGGGTGAGGGCGGCCTGGGCCAGCGGCGTGGACGCGGTCAGGTCCATGGGGCGGGCGCGGCGATTGCCCGCGTTCAGCATGTCCAGGCAGACGTTCGTCGCGATGCGGTACAGCCAGGAGCGGAGGCTGGAGCGGCCCTCGAACTTCTCATAGCTGCGCCAGGCGCGGACCATCGTGTCCTGCACGGCGTCCTCGGCCTCGAAGGCCGAGCCCAGCATGCGATAGCAGTACCCCGTGAGCTCGACGCGGTGCTTCTCCAGGCTCGCGTCCAGCTCGGTGGTCGCTCCAACGGTACGGCTCATCCCAACCCACCCCTGTGCCTCTGCCTCGCCGGCGCGGACGCCCCAGCACACCGGAAGCTACCGCAGCCCACTGACAACGGCCTCCGGAGCGGAGAAAACGGCAGCTCACCGGGGTCGCATGCGCTATGGGCGCACGCCTTGCGGCATGCGCCCGCGCCCTGCCACCGGCGCCGTCAGCAGGCGCTCGCCACCGGCGCCGGGCGCCGCGCGGCCCGGGTCCCGAACAGCGTGATCCCCACGACGCCGGTCACCGCGAGCACGCCGAGCGCCACGGTCCCGGCCCAGCCGCCGGAGTGGAAGGCGATCGCGCCGAGCGTGCCGCCCGCGCTGCTGCCCACGTAGTACGCGGACTGGTAGAGCGCCGACGCCTGCGCGCGGCCCCGGGTGGCCGTGCGGCTCACCGACGAGGACGCCACGGCGTGTCCCGCGAAGAAGCCCGCCGTGATCAGGACGAGGCCGAGCAGGACGAGGAGGATGTCGGAGGACAGGGAGAGCAGCAGGCCCGCCGCCGTCGTGCTCGCGGCCAGGTAGAGCGCGCCGCGCCGCCCGAGCCGCGCGACCAGCTTCCCGGCCGCGGCCGAGGAGGCCGTACCGACCAGATAGACGAGGAAGATCGAGCCGATGACGCCCTGCGGCAGCGAGAACGGCGCCTCGGTGAGGCGGTAGCCGATCACCGTGTAGACCGCGCCGAACACCGTCATGAACAGCGCGCCGATCGCGTACAGACGGCACAGCAGCGGGTTCGACAGGTGCGAACGCACCGTGCGGGCCAGGGACTTCGGGCTCAGCGTGCCCGGTGTGAAGTGGCGCGGCGCGGGCAGCAGCGCGCGGAAGGCGAGCGCGCACAGGACCGCGACGGCGCCGACGACGGCGAGCGCCCAGCGCCAGCCCCAGGCCTGCGCGACCCAGCCGGTGACGATGCGGCCGCTCATGCCGCCGATGGAGTTGCCCGCCACGAACATGCCGATCGCGGCGACGAGGGCCTTGGGCCGCACCTCCTCGGCGAGGTACGCCATCGCGGAGGCGGGCAGACCGGCGAGCGCCGCGCCCTGCACCGCGCGCAGCGCGATCAGCGCGCCCACCGACGGGGCGAGCGGCACGAGCAGGCCGACCACGACGGCGACGGCCAGCGAGGCCGTCATCAGGGTGCGGCGGCCGTACCGCTCCGACAGGGCGCTCAGCGGCAGGACGAACAGGGCGAGCGCGCCGGTCGCGGCGGACACCGTCCAGCTCGCGGTGGACGCGCTCACGCCCAAGTCGGCGGAGATCAGGGGCAGGAGCGCCTGCGTGGAGTACAGCAGGGCGAAGGTGGCGACGCCCGCGAGGAAGAGCGCGAAGCTCATGCGGCGGTAGCCGGGGCCTCCGGGTGCCATGCGGGAGTCGCGCGGGGTGGAATCGGGAGCGGGGGACGACGGGGGAAGGGCGACCGCGTGGGTGGCGGCCGCCCCGCTACTGGCAGGAGGCATGTCACGAACGTATGACCGCCCCTCCTCATGCGTCCAATGCATGAACCGGCCATAATCCATCCCATGCAGCATCAGCCGAGGTCAGCGGGTCGACTGTCGCAGAACAGTGACACAGAGGACACAGATCACATCGTGCGGCTGCTCGCCCCGCGCCTGGCGTACTTCGCCGGGGTCGCGCGCACCGAGCACGTCACGCGCGCCGCCCAGGAGCTCCAGGTGCCGCAGTCCACGCTGTCGCGGGCGCTGGTCCGGCTCGAACGGGACCTGGGTGTCGACCTGTTCGCGCGGCACGGGCGCACGGTGTCGCTCACCCCCGCGGGCCGCACCTTCCTCGGCTCGGTCGAGCGCGCGCTCGCCGAGGTCGGCCGGGCCGCCGAGTCCGTGCGCGCCGACGCGGACCCGGCGGCGGGCAAGGTCGCGTTCGGCTTCCTGCACACCATGGGGTCCGAGACGGTCCCCGGCCTGATCCGGGCGTTCAGGGCCGACCATCCGCGCGTGCGGTTCAGCCTCGTCCAGAACTACGGCGAGGCCATGATCGAGCGGCTGCGCGCCGGGGAGCTCGACCTGTGTCTCACCTCGCCGGTGCCCGACGCCCCCGACCTGGTCGCGCGGCGCCTGGACGAGCAGCGCCTGCGGCTCGTGGTGCCGGACGACCACCGGCTCGCCGGGCGCAAGCGGGTGCGGCTCGCCGAGGCCGCCGACGAGGCCTTCGTGACCCTGGAGCCGGGGTACGGCCTCCGGCGGATCACCGACGCCCTCTGCGCCGAGGCCGGGTTCAAGCCCCGGATCGCGTTCGAGGGGGAGGAGGCGGAGACGCTGCGGGGCCTGGTGGCCGCCGGGCTCGGCGTGGCGCTGCTCCCGCCGCCCGCCGTGGCCCGGCCGGGGGTGGTGGAGCTGAACGTCACCGGGCAGCGGGCGGTCCGCGAGATCGGCGTGGCGTGGCTGGACGGGCACCCGGACACCGCGCCGGTGGCGGCGTTCAAGCGGTTCCTGCTGAGCAGACGCGGACAGCTGCTGCCCCGCTGACGGGGCGGGGCGGCCGCCCGGCGGAATTCCCCCGGCCGCCCGCCCGGCGGAATTCCCCGATCGCCCCGGAATGAACAGGACTTGCGAGTAGGACGAGTTGCACATGCTGCAACCAAATGTGGTTTCGCAGGCAGTTCGGACAGTTTTATCGATCGAGGTGTTGCGTCACACCAGTAACACTGGTCTAGGCTTTGATCGATCATCGTTCGATGGGTCTTCAACTTCCTTTGTGGCCATGCCCGTTGGGGGAGTGGAGCCAGGTGCGAGACAAGTGAGGCATACATGGCAAAGAACGACAGATCCCTGGGTCGTAGATCCCTCCTGACCGGTGCCGCCGCCGTCGCCGGTGGGGCGGCCGTCAGCTCGGCGCTGCCCGCGACCGCTCAGGCCGCCCCGCGCGCCGCCGCCGCGACGACTGCCGCGTCGGCCGCCGAGGCCGCCGCGACGACCGACTACGTCACCGTCAGCCCCACTGACCCGCGCTTTCCCGACCTGGTGCGCGGTACCAACCAGCGCTGGGTCGCCAAGCCCGACTACGTCCGCCTGGTCACCACCACCGCCCAGGCCGTGCGCGCCGTCCAGGACGCCGTCTCCGCGAACAAGCGCCTGACCGTGCGCAGCGGCGGCCACTGCTACGAGGACTTCGTCTTCAACAAGGACGTCCAGGTCGTCATCGACATGTCGGGGATGACCCAGGTCTACTACGACAGCGCCAAGAACGCCTTCGCCGTCGAGGGCGGTGCCTCCAACCTCCAGATCTACGAGACGCTCTACAAGCTGTACGGCGTCACGCTCCCGGCCGGCTCCTGTGCCTCCGTCGGCGCGGGCGGCCACATATCGGGCGGCGGCTACGGCCTGCTCTCCCGTTTGCACGGACTGACCGTCGACCACCTCTACGGCGTCGAGGTCGTCACGGTGGACAAGAACGGCACCGCCAAGGCCGTCGTCGCCACCCGCGACTCCACCGACGCGAACCTCAAGGACCTGTGGTGGGCCCACACCGGCGGTGGCGGCGGCAACTTCGGCCTGATCACCCGCTACTGGCTGCGCTCGCCCGGCGCCACCGGGACCGACCCGACCAAGCTCCTGCCGAAGCCCCCGTCCGAGGTCTTCGTGCACGCCACGGCCTTCCCCTGGAAGGACATGACCGAGGCGTCCTTCACCCGCCTGCTGCAGAACTGGGGCGCCTGGCACGAGAAGAACAGCGCCCCGGACTCCAAGTTCAACTCGCTGTTCGGCCTCCTGAAGCTGAACCAGAAGGCCAGTGACAACGCGCAGATCGCCCTGCTCACGCAGATGGACGCCACCGTCCCCGACGCCCAGGCCCTCCTCGACGAGTACCTGGCCGCGATCTCCGCGGGCGTGGGCGTCACGCGCCAGGCGATGACCCTGCGGTCGGGCGAGCACGCGGCCATGCCGCAGTTCGCCAAGCCGCGCACGCTGCCCTGGTACATCGCCACCGACTACCTCAGCGGCGGCAACCCCACGCTGTACGGCAAGTACAAGTCGGCCTACGCCCGCAAGGGCTTCTCCGTCACCCAGATCAAGGCGATGTACAAGCACCTGACGCGCACCGACTACAGCAACGGTGACGCGCTGGTCCAGATCGACTCGTACGGCGGCCGCATCAACGCCGTCAAGCCCGGCGACACCGCCGTGCCGCAGCGCGACTCGGTGCTCAAGCTCCAGTACCAGACCTACTGGACCGACCCGGCCGAGGAGGCCAAGCACCTGGCCTGGATCCGCGAGTTCTACAAGGACGTGTACGCGGAGACCGGCGGCGTCCCGGTGCCCGGCGACATCAACGACGGCTGCTATGTGAACTACCCCGACAAGGACCTCGGCGACGCCGCCTGGAACACCTCGTCGACCGCGTGGAACAGCCTGTACTACAAGGACAACTACGCCCGCCTGCAGAAGGCGAAGGCGGCCTGGGACCCGAAGGACATCTTCCGACACGCCCAGTCGGTCCGGCTGCCGTAAGGCAGTGACGCACTAGGCCGCAGGCCGTCCCCGCGCCCCGCGGGAGCGCCCCTTAGGGGCGCGGGGAACTGCGCGACCAGCCACAACGCACCCGCAGCCGCAAACGAGCCGCTCAGTGTCGCGACGCCCCACCGAAGCCGGAGGCGAGCGGCATCCGTAAACCGATGGGCGGCGGAGCCGCGAGCGCGTCCTCCAGGGGCCGGGCGTACGGATACCCGTACAAGGACCCCTGGACGAAGTCGGCGGCAAGGGCCAGCACCTCGCTCCGGTGCTGGCTCAGCCGGTGCCCGTCCGAGTGGACCTCGAACCGGCACACGTCGCGGTTCGCCTTCTTCGCCCGCTCCGCGAGCCGGAACGACAGCTCGGGATCGGTCCGTTCGTCGTTCGTGCCGTGCACGATGAGCACCTGCCGCCCCGCCAGCTGCTTCACCGGCTCGGGCGGCGCGGCCACGTCGTCCTCGGGCAGCCACGGCGCCAGCGCGAGCACGGACTGCACGGCGCTGTGACCGGCCGTGCGCAGCGCCGCGCGGCCGCCCATGTCGACCCCGGCGAGGCACACCGGCACGTCGCCGTAGCGGCGCACCACCTCGTCGGCCGCCCACTCGGCGTCCCGGGCGAGCTGCGCCTCGGCGCCGTTCCAGCCGCTCACGCGGTAGCGCACGACGTGGGCCGCGAGCCCGTCGGCACGCCCGGCGCGGGCGAGCCGCCGACCCAGGGGCCGCACCGCCGACGCGGCGAGGAACGACGGCCTGCGGGCCGAAGCCGCGTGCCCGCCCGGCAGGAGCAGCACCACCGCGCTCACCGTCGAGGGGCGCGTGCCGATCACACGCCCGAGCCTGGCCGTGCGCGCCGGACGCGATGTCGCTTGCTGAGCCATGGCAGAACAGTGTCAGAAGTCCCTGTGGATGCCACCCGTCCGCCTGGTCACTGTTACGTATCGACCAGTGAGTTCTACGCGCGTAGGCGTTAGAGTGCGGAAATGACGAGCCAGATCAGGAAGATCACTGAAGGAAGCGGTCACACGGGCCGTGGCACCGCCCCGGGAGTCCCGGACTCCGAGCAGATCCGCCGCGCCCCCAAGGTCCTGCTCCACGACCACCTCGACGGCGGCCTGCGCCCCGGCACCATCGTCGACCTCGCCCGCGAGAGCGGCTACGAGGGCCTCCCCGAGACCGACCCCGACAAGCTCGGCGTCTGGTTCCGCGAGGCCGCCGACTCCGGCTCCCTGGAGCGGTACCTGGAGACGTTCGCGCACACCTGCGCCGTGATGCAGACCAAGGACGCCCTCAAGCGCGTCGCCGCCGAGTGCGCCGAGGACCTCGCCGAGGACGGCGTCGTCTACGCCGAGGTCCGCTACGCCCCGGAGCAGCACCTGGAGGCCGGACTCACCCTCGAAGAGGTCGTCGAGGCCGTCAACGAGGGCTTCCGCGAGGGCGAGCGCCGCGCCCGGGCGAACGGCCACCGCATCCGCGTGGGCGCCCTGCTCACCGCCATGCGGCACGCCGCCCGCGCCCTGGAGATCGCCGAACTCGCCAACCGCTACCGCGACTCGGGCGTCGTCGGCTTCGACATCGCGGGCGCCGAGGCGGGCTTCCCTCCCACCCGCCACCTCGACGCCTTCGAGTACCTGAAGCGCGAGAACAACCACTTCACGATCCACGCCGGTGAGGCCTTCGGCCTGCCCTCGATCTGGCAGGCCCTCCAGTGGTGCGGCGCCGACCGCCTCGGCCACGGCGTGCGCATCATCGACGACATCAAGGTCGACGACGACGGCACCGTGCAGCTCGGCCGCCTCGCCTCGTACGTGCGCGACAAGCGCATCCCGCTGGAGCTGTGCCCCAGCTCGAACCTCCAGACCGGCGCGGCCAGTTCGTACGCCGAGCACCCGATCGGCCTGTTGCGCAAGCTGCACTTCCGGGCGACCGTCAACACCGACAACCGCCTGATGTCCGGCACCAGCATGAGCCGCGAGTTCGAGCACCTGGTCGGCACCTTCGGCTACACGCTCGACGACATGCAGTGGTTCACCGTCAATGCCATGAAGTCGGCGTTCATTCCTTTCGATGAACGCCTCGCGATGATCAATGACGTGATCAAGCCCGGCTATGCGGAGCTCAAGTCCGAATGGCTGTTCCGCCAGACCGCCTCCACCAGCGGATCCGTCGACAGCTAAGCGGATTTTGTACGTCAATGAAGCGGCCGGGAGTACCCACTTCCGGCCGCTTTCGGCTGTTTGCGGCCCGGGCTTGAGGGTGTTTAACGTCGGGGACCGCTCAACGCCCCCGTAGCAAGGACGCATTGAAGATGAAGCAGTCTGCCGTCAAGACCCTCGGTGTCGCCGCGCTCGGTGCCGCCTTCGCCGCCGTCGGCGCGGGCGCCGCGAACGCGGCCCCGGCCACCGTCCCCGACCCCTCCACCGCCCTGGAGACCGTCACCACGACGCTGCCGCTCGACCGGGCCGCGAGCACGCTGCCCGCCGGTGCGCCCGAGTCCCTCGCCGCGGGTCAGGGCGCCCTCACGACCGGCCTGACCGCCGCCCAGCCCGCCGTCGAGAACTTCGTCGGGTCGCTGTCGACCAAGACCCTGGAGACCACGGCCGCCGAAGCCCTCGAGCAGGGCGACGACGAGGGTGAGGACGGCACCAAGGCGGCCAAGCCGAAGCCCGCCGCCCCGGGGGCCAACCCGGTGGGCCAGCTGCTCGGCGGCCTGCCCACGGGGCCCGTCGCGACGCAGGGCCTGCCGACGCAGGGCCTGGGCCTGCCGCTCTGACGGCAGCCGCACACGACTGACGGGGCGCACCCTTGGGGTGCGCCCCGTCGTCGTACGCGCACGGGGGTCACCAGGCGGTCTTCGCCTTGGCGCCCTCCTTCGGCAGCAGCACCCACAGTGCGATGTACAGCAGGAACTGCGGGCCGGGCAGCAGACAGGAGAGCACGAAGATCACGCGCATCGTGGTCGCCGAGGTGCCGAAGCGGCGGGCGAGGGCAGCGCACACGCCGCCGATCATGCGGCCGTCGGCGGGGCGGACAAGGGCGGTCATGGTGGCTCCTTCATGGACCGTGGTCGGGTCGTCGGTCGGGCCCCGGCTCTCCGGTAGCCCGATGACTCCACGGTAGGAGCGGCGGACGGCCGCGGCATCGGGCTAGGGGGCGATGCCGACCCTGGGAATCTTCGGGGTCGCCCCCTGAGGGGCCTCGTCCCGCGTGCGGCGCGCCCGGGGCCGCACACAGCGGCGGCGGCGAAGGCGGGCCCGCGCCGCGGGCACCACGGCGAGATGGGCGAGCCCCACGCCCACGGTGTTCAGGAGCAGCGAGTCCACGTCCACGACCTGCCCGGGCACACCGGTCTGCAGCAGTTCGATGGCGAGCGAGAGCAGGGCGCCCGCCGCGACCGTACGGGCGAGGGAGGCCAGCGGCGACACGTCCAGGCGGCCGCCCACCAGCGGCAGCAGCACCCCCAGGGGCGCGAGCAGCAGCAGCGCGCCGCCGATCTGCCGTGCCGCCTGCTCGGGGCCGCGCTCCAGGTCCGCCTTGATGCCCGCCAGCGGCTCCAGGTTCGCGGCGCTCACCCAGGGCACGTCCAGCGGCCGCAGCGTGATCCACGCGACGACCAGGAGATGCGCGACGAGGAGGACCCCTCCCGCCGCGCGCAAGCGAATGGCGGCACCGCGCCCGCCCGAGCCTTGACGCACGCTCCCCAAGACGCGTCGGGCGGCGGGATCGGTTCCGCGCGAGTAATAACGGGCGGTCGCCCGGGACGCCGCGTGGCGCGAAACGGCCCCTCAGGACTCCAGCGCCCGGGAGGGCGGCGGCACCGTGCCGGGCCGGTCCCTGGCCTCCGGAGTGCATTCGTAGCGCCGCAGCGCCGTGCCCGCGGGGCCGCCCAGAATGACGGACCCGCCGTCGGACGCGGCACTGTCCGCGTACGTGCACACCAGCTGCGCGAGCGCGGCCGTCGGCAGCTCCTGGGGCTGCCTGCTGAGCCGCAGGGCCTCGTTCGGATCGGCCGGGCGCGGCCCGGTGACCGTGATGCCGCGGCGCAGCTCCGTCGCGTACCCGGCCTGCCGCTCGTCCTCCGAGGGCGGTGTGGACAGCTCGTTCAGGAGAGCCTGCGCGATGCGCGCGCGGTCCGTGCCCGTGCGGTCCGTGGGGATGCGCACCGTCCGGTCGACGGCGACCAGCCGGCCCGCGCACAGCAGGAAGATCTGCACGGGCACGCCGGTCGCCTGGTCGCGGGCCGAGATCCCGGAAGCCGCTGCGCCGCACGGCACCCGCGAGGGCGCGGCGCCGAAGTCGGTGGGCACCTCGGTGGAGCGGATGCCGCAGCCGGTGAGCACGGAGGCGAGCGCGGCGGTGGCGAGCACGGCGCGGAGCCGTCGCCTGGTCATGTCTCTTCCTTGCCTTCCTCGGAACGGTCCGCGGCCTGCCCGGCCTGGTTCTGCTCCGCCCGCTCCGGCTCCCGCTCCGCCGTCAGCGGCGAGGCGTCGCGCGGCAGGCGCAGCGTGAACACCGCGCCTCCGGCGGACGAGTTCGCGGCCGTGATCTCGCCCCCGTGGATGTGCGCGTTCTCCAGGGCGATGGACAGGCCGAGGCCACTGCCCTCCGAGCGCGGCCGGGAGGCGCTGGCCTTGTAGAAGCGGTCGAAGACGTGCGGCAGGACGTCCTCGGGGATGCCCGGGCCGCCGTCCTTGACGGAGATGACCAGGCTGTCGCCGTCGAGGCGCACCGACACCTTCACCGGGGAGCCGCCGTGCTTGAGCGCGTTGCCGATGAGGTTCGCCAGGATCACGTCCAGGCGGCGCGGGTCGAGGAGGACCATGATGCCGCGCTCGGCGTCCAGGTCGACGGCGTCCAGCCAGGCGCGGGCGTCGATGCACGCCGTGATCTGGTCGGCGATGTCGACGTGGTCGAGGACGAGGCGAGCGGTGCCCGCGTCGAAGCGGGTCACCTCCATCAGATTCTCCACCAGGTCGTTCAGGCGCCGGGTCTCGCTGACCACGAGCCGGACCGCGGGCTCGATCATCGGATCGACACTGCCCGTCTCGGCGTCCAGCTCCTCCTCCAGGACCTCCGTCACCGCCGTGATGGCGGTCAGCGGGGTCCGCAGCTCGTGCGACATGTCCGCCACGAAGCGCCGGCTCGCCTCGTCGCGGGCGCTCATGTCCGCGACCTTCTTCTCCAGGTTCTCGGCCGTGCGGTTGAACGTACGCGAGAGGTCCGCGAGCTCGTCCGTGCCCGACACCCTGAGCCGGGTGTCCAGCTTGCCCTCGCCGAGGCGGCGCGCGGCGACTCCGAGCCGGTGCACCGGTTTCAGAACGGTCGTCGCGGCCGCCTGCGCGAGCAGCGCGGAACCCACGAGCGCGAGCGCCGTCGCGATCGCGAGCGACCAGCCGAGCGAACTGAGGTCCTTGGCCTCCGGTTCGAGCGACTTGAGCATGTAGCCGGTCGGCCCGCCCCCGACGATCTTCGTACCGCCGACGAGGTACGGAGTGCCGTGTTCGACCGTCCGCTGCCAGTACAGGTGGTACGGGCTCTTGTTGCCGTCGGAGAGCCGCTGCTGCTTCTTCACGGCCTCGCGCAGCGCCTTCGGCACCTTGGCGAGCGTGAACGCGTCCAGGTCGGAGTAGCCGTAGACCATCTCGCCCTGGGCGTTCTCGCCGACCAGGAGCACGCTGTAGCGCTGGCTGCTCTTGGCCATCTGCCCGGCGGCCGCCTGCAGCGCGTCCTGCGTCGGGTTCGGCGGCAGCGCGCCCGCGCGGGTCTGCATCTGCTGCCGGAAGTCCTTGAGCGCGGCGTCCTGCGCACGCGTCAGGACGGCCTCGCGGTTCAGCCAGTACGCGATGCCGGAGGCGGACACCGCCGCCGTCAGGGCCACCAGGGCGAAGACGACGACGAGCCGCAGGCGCAGACTCGTGAAGCGCAGGCCGGACCAGATCGCCTTGCGGGCCGCGGGCAGACCGCGGAGCTTGTCGTGCGGTGGGGTCACTGAGGCGTGTCCAGCCGGTAGCCCACGCCACGCACCGTGCGGATCAGCGTCGGCGAGGACGGCACGTCCTCGACCTTGGCGCGCAGCCGCTGCACACACGCGTCCACGAGCCGCGAGTCGCCCAGGTAGTCGTGCTCCCACACCAGACGGAGGAGCTGCTGGCGCGACAGGGCCTGGCCGGGACGGCGGCTCAGCTCCAGGAGCAGGCGCAGCTCGGTCGGCGTGAGCTGGAGGTCCTCGCCGTTCTTCGTCACCGTCATCGCCGCGCGGTCGATCACGAGGGAACCGAACGTCGCCGCGTCGTTCGCCTCGCGCTCGCCGCGGCGGAGCACCGCCCGGATCCGGGCGTCGAGCACGCGCCCCTGCACGGGCTTGACCACGTAGTCGTCGGCGCCCGACTCCAGGCCCACGACCACGTCGATGTCGTCGCTGCGCGCGGTGAGGAGGATGATCGGCAACTGGTCGGTGCGCCGGATGCGACGGCACACCTCGAAGCCGTCGATGCCGGGCAGCATCACGTCCAGCACGATCAGGTCCGGCCGCTGCTCGCTCAGGAGCTTCAGGCCGTCCTCGCCGGTGGCAGCAGTGGCCACCCGATGGCCCTGGCGCGTCAGTGAGAGCTCCAGGGCCGTCCGGATGGCGTCGTCGTCCTCGATCAGCAACAGGGAAGGCACGAACGTCATTCTGTCCCATGGCGCGGGCGCAGTTCGACTGTTGGCGGGCGTCTCACACCGCACCCACACGAGCGAATGCCGCAACCGATCTTGAACAGGACCCCACGAACCCCTGTGACAGGCCTGTGACAGTCGGCGGACACCGCCATGAAGTCGCTCGTGCAGAGTTTTGGGCACACGGAAATCCCAGACTCCACGACGGGGGGCGCGAGATGAACACGCTGCACAGCACCAGCTCGAGCGCAGTTGTCACGCGTCTGCACGACCTGGGGCGGAGTTCTGAGAAGCACGAGAAGTCCGGTGCCGTGAGCGGGCGGGGGTGCGCTCGCGGCACCGGGCGTCAGCACACCGCGGCTGCGAAGCCGGGCCGCCAGGCCTATATGACGGTGGTTGACGCGCTCAAGGGCGGCAGCGATGGGGGAGCCGCGTACAGGGAGGAATCGGGGGAGCGGACGTCCCGGTCGGAGGCCGAGTTCACGGCCTACGTCCAGGAGCGCCGCGCCTCCCTGTACGCCACCGCCTACCACCTGACCGGCGACCGTTTCGAGGCCGAGGACCTGCTGCAGAGCGCCCTGTTCTCGACGTACCGCGCCTGGGACAGGATCAGCGACAAGGCCGCCGTCGGCGGCTATCTGCGGCGCACCATGACCAATCTGCACATCAGCGCCTGGCGCCGCCGCAAGCTCAACGAGTACCCGACCGAGGAACTGCCGGAGACCGTCGGTGACACGGACGCGATGCGCGGCACCGAGCTGCGCGCCGTCCTGTGGCAGGCGCTCGCCCGGCTGCCCGAGCTCCAGCGCACCATGCTGGTCCTGCGCTACTACGAGGGCCGTACGGACCCGGAGATCGCGGACATCCTCGACATCAGTGTCGGCACGGTGAAGTCCAGCATCTGGCGCTCGCTGCGCCGGCTGCGCGAGGACGAGGTCCTCAGCTTCGGCCGTGACCAGGAGGAGTCCTTCGGCGAGTTGGTCGCCTGAGGATAGGGGGCTGCCGCTCCTAGGGGGGAAGCGGCAGAAAGGGAGGGGAAGCACGGGGGAAAGCGGGGATCACGGGGGATCCACGGGGGAAACACTGCGGGACCGGAAGGCCGGGGGGTCTTTCCGGTCCCGCTCTTTTCGCACGGTCCGACGGTTTCCGGGGCGCGGCTACGCCGCGCCCGCGCGGGCCTTCACACACCGGCCCGCCGCCGCGGCGGCGACGCGGCCGAGGGCCTCCTCCTTGCCGCACGCGTGGGCGCCGAGGGCGGTCTGGCGGGCCACGATGGCGCGTTCGGCGCGCATCAGGCGCCAGCCGCGGCGCAGCAGGAACGGCACGGACTTGCGGCCCTCGCGCAGATCGCGCAGGAGCCGGCGCCGGAACGTCGTCGACGGCCGGCCGCGCAGACAGATCGCGTCCGCCAGGACGCCCAGCTCCCGGCAGCGGTCCACGATGTCCGCGGCGAAGATGCCCTCGGCGATGAACAGCGGCGTGCGCTCGATGTCGAGCGCCTCCTCACCGACGCGCGCGCTCGTCGAGATGTCGTACACCGGCACACGCGTACGGCCCGTGCGGCACAGCTCCTCGATCGCCGCGACGGCGACGTCCGCGTCCCAGGACAGGGGGGAGTCCCAGTCGATGTCCGAGCTGCCCTCGACCAGCGGCAGCGAAGGGTCGGTCCCCTCCTTGTAGAAGTCGTCGAGACACAGGACGGGCAGCCCGCTGCGGGTGGCGAACGACGACTTGCCGGAGCCTGAAGGCCCGGTGAGCAGGACGACGCGCGTGGGTATCGGAGGATGGGAACTCACGAGAGAACAGTCTGCGGCATTCCGGTGGGGCGGGGGTCCGGCGGGGCGGGCTTTGGTCGGAATGTGCTTGCACGGCTACGCTGCGTGCGCGCACGGTTACTCACGGCGAGTTCGTTAGGTGGTCCACATGGTCCAGATGGCGCGAAACCCAGCTCGGTCCGCGGCGCGGAGCGGCGCGTCGATGTCGTCCTCCGCCCCGGTGCGGGCGCTTCTGCGGGCGGGCCTCACGGTGTCCGCGGCGGGGGCCGCCCTCGGTGTCGGCGCGGGTGGTGCGAGTGGCGCGGAGCTCGCGCCGCCGCCCGTCGCCTCGCAGGCCGGTGGTCTGGGGAACCTGGACGTACAGGCGGCCACCGCGGCCCTGGGGCCCGCGCTCGCGCCCGCGAAGCGGCTGAAGCTCGACCCGCTGGCGGGCACGGGCGTGGATCCGCTCGACAACGCGGTGGGCACGCAGGTCGCCGACTTCCAGCCGGTCAGCACGGGGATGGCGACGGGGCCGCTGACGCAGGGCGGGGCCCTCGGTGATCTGCCCGTGACGGGGGCGGTGTCGGGGCTGTTGCCCGGGTGAACGGCGAGCGCCGGACGGCCTGGAGACAGGCCGTCCGGCGCTCGCGGGTCGCGGGGTGCTCAGTACGAGGAACCCGAGGCGCCCAGGGAGCCCGTGGGGTGCCAGACCGTCTTCGTCTCCAGGAACGCGGTGAGGCGCTCCGTGCCCGGGGACGCGGTAAAGTCCGTGTCCACAGCCTGTGGACGCAGCACGCGCTTCAGATTGTCCGCCGCCGCGATCTCCAGGTCCTTCGCGAGGTCCGCGGACGTGCCCGTGAGGTCGAGGGCGTTCACGTCCTGGTGGGCGGCGAGCGGGGCCGCGAGCTCCGCCGTCCGGCCGGAGAGGATGTTGACCACGCCGCCGGGGACGTCGGACGTGGCGAGCACCTCGCCCAGGGACAGGGCGGGCAGCGGGGCCTGCTCGGCGGCGATGACGACCGCCGTGTTGCCCGTGGCGATCACCGGGGCGAGCACGGAGACCAGGCCCAGGAAGGACGACTCCTGGGGCGCGACCACCGCGACGACACCCGTCGGCTCGGGGGTGGAGAGGTTGAAGAACGGGCCCGCGACCGGGTTCGCCCCGCCCGCGATCTGGGCGATCTTGTCGGTCCAGCCCGCGTACCAGACCCAGCGGTCGATGGCCGCGTCGACCACGGCGGCGGCCTTGGACTTCGACAGGCCCTCCGCCTCGGCGACCTCGCGCACGAACTGCTCGCGGCGGCCCTCCAGCATCTCGGCCACGCGGTAGAGGATCTGGCCGCGCAGATACGCCGCCGCGTTCGACCAGCCGCCGAACGCCTTGCGCGCGGCCACGACCGCGTCACGGGCGTCCTTGCGGGACGACTGCGGGGCGTTGGCCAGCCAGTTGCCCTTGGAGTCCGTCACTTCGTACACCCGGCCGCTCTCGGAACGGGGGAACTTGCCCCCGACGTACAGCTTGTAGGTCTTGAAGACGCTGAGACGTGCATCAGACATCGAGGTAAGCCTCCAGGCCGTGGCGGCCGCCCTCGCGGCCGAAGCCCGACTCCTTGTAGCCGCCGAAGGGCGAGGTCGGGTCGAACTTGTTGAAGGTGTTGGCCCAGACGACACCGGCGCGGAGCTTGTTCGCGACCGCGAGGATGCGCGAGCCCTTCTCCGTCCAGATGCCCGCGGACAGGCCGTACTGCGTGTTGTTCGCCTTGGCGACGGCCTCGTCCGGCGTGCGGAAGGTGAGGACGGACAGGACCGGGCCGAAGATCTCGTCGCGGGCGATGGTGTGCGCCTGGGTGACGCCGGTGAACAGCGTCGGGGC
This sequence comes from Streptomyces spectabilis, assembly GCF_008704795.1. Taxonomy (NCBI): domain Bacteria; kingdom Bacillati; phylum Actinomycetota; class Actinomycetes; order Kitasatosporales; family Streptomycetaceae; genus Streptomyces; species Streptomyces spectabilis. The sequence goes on from NZ_CP023690.1 coordinate 5,972,190, forward strand.
GAACCAGTAGCCCGATGTGGGCAGCTCGCAGGCCGGGGACCAGCGCTCGGCGCCCTCCGCCTCGCCCCGGTCGGCGAGCGAGGTGATGCGGGCCAGCTGCTCGGCGGAGTTGATCGCGCCGATGTCGGTGTTCTTGTCGAGCGGGTCGCCGAGGCGCAGCGTCGAGAGCCTGCGCTTGAGGGCGTCCAGGAGCTCGTCCTGGATCGACTCCTGGACCAGGAGGCGCGAGCCCGCGCAGCAGACCTGGCCCTGGTTGAAGAAGATGCCCGTGACGATGCCCTCGACGGCCTGGTCGATCGGCGCGTCGTCGAAGACGATGTTCGCGCCCTTGCCGCCCAGTTCGAGGGTGAGCTTCTTGTCCGTGCCCGCGACCGTGCGGGCGATCTGCTTGCCGACGGCCGTGGAGCCGGTGAAGGCGACCTTGTTGACGTCGGGGTGCGCGACGAGGGCCGCGCCCGTGTCGCCGTACCCGGGAAGGATGTTGACGACGCCCTTCGGCAGGCCCGCCTGGCGGCAGATGTCCGCGAAGAAGAGAGCCGACAGCGGAGTGGTCTCGGCGGGCTTGAGGACCACCGTGTTGCCCGTCGCGAGCGCCGGGGCGATCTTCCAGGCCAGCATCAGGAGCGGGAAGTTCCAGGGGATGACCTGGCCCGCGACGCCCAGCGGGCGCGGGTTCGCGCCGTACCCGGCGTGGTCGAGCTTGTCGGCCCAGCCCGCGTAGTAGAAGAAGTGCGCGGCGACCAGCGGGAGGTCCGCGTCGCGGGTCTCCTTGATCGGCTTGCCGTTGTCGAGGGTCTCCAGGACGGCCAGCTCGCGGCTGCGCTCCTGGATGATGCGGGCGATGCGGAAGAGGTACTTCGCCCGCTCGGCGCCCGGCAGGGCGGACCACTTCTCGAAGGCCTTGCGGGCGGCCTTCACCGCGCGCTCGACGTCCGCCTCGCCGGCCTGGGCGACCTCGGAGAGGACCTCCTCGGTGGACGGGGAGACGGTCTTGAAGACCTTGCCGTCCGCGGCCTCGGTGAACTCGCCGTCGATGAACAGGCCGTAGGAGGGGGCGATGTCGACGACCGAGCGGGACTCGGGGGCCGGTGCGTACTCGAAAATCGATGCCATGGCGATCAGTCCACCGTCACGTAGTCAGGGCCGGAGTAGCGTCCGGTGGCCAGCTTCTGACGCTGCATCAGCAGATCGTTGAGCAGGCTCGACGCGCCGAAGCGGAACCAGTGGTTGTCCAGCCAGTCCGCGCCCGCGGTCTCGTTCACCAGGACCAGGAACTTGATGGCGTCCTTCGTCGTGCGGATGCCGCCCGCGGGCTTCACGCCGATCTGGACGCCGGTCTGCGCGCGGAAGTCGCGGACGGCCTCCAGCATCAGCAGGGTGTTGGCGGGCGTCGCGTTGACCCCGACCTTGCCGGTCGACGTCTTGATGAAGTCGGCGCCCGCGAGCATGCCGAGCCAGCTCGCGCGGCGGATGTTGTCGTACGTCGACAGCTCGCCGGTCTCGAAGATGACCTTGAGGCGGGCGTGCTGTGCGGCTTCCTTGACGGCGACGATCTCCTCGTACACCTTCAGGTAGTCGCCGGAGAGGAACGCGCCGCGGTCGATGACCATGTCGATCTCGTCGGCGCCCGCGGCGACGGCGTCGCGGACGTCCGCGAGCTTCACGCCGAGGGCGGCGCGGCCCGCGGGGAACGCGGTCGCGACCGAGGCGACCTTCACGTCCGAGCCCGCGACGGCCTCCTTCGCGGTGGCCACCATGTCCGGGTAGACGCAGACGGCGGCGGTGCGGGGCGTGTCGCGGTCCGTCGGGTCCGGGTGGACGGCCTTGGCGCCGAGCGCGCGGACCTTGCCGACGGTGTCGGCGCCCTCCAGGGTCGTCAGGTCGATCATGGAGATGGCCAGGTCGATGGCGTACGCCTTGGCCGTGGTCTTGATCGACCGCGTCCCGAGGGCGGCGGCGCGGGCTTCGAGGCCGACCGCGTCCACGCCCGGCAGGCCGTGCAGGAAGCGGTGCAGCGTGGCGGCCGACGTCGTGACGTCGGCGAAGGGGCTGCCGGTGGGTGCGGCCGCCCCGGCTGTCCCTGGGGGTGATGTCGTCGTCGGCATAGTCACGAGGGGAGCATATCTACGCGCGTAGCGGCCTGTACAGGGGCATACGGTCCTCGCTGGGGAGCGCGCGGAGCGCGCGTACCGCGAACAGTGCGGTTCGCGGTACGCACGTCACCGCGGGGTGAGCGTGCTCACTTCAGGCCGTTGTCCAGGGCCGTCATGAGGGTGCCGGTCGGGGTGTCGCCCGACATCTCCCAGACCATGCCGCCGAGCAGGCCCTTCGACTTGATCCACGCGGTCTTCTTGCCGATCGACCAGGTGTCGTCGAAGCTCCACCACTGGCCGTTGTTGCCCGTGTAGCCGTAGGTGGAGACGGACTGTTCGTCGTGGTGCACGGTCATGTTCGGGACGCTGGTGATCAGGTTGTGGTAGCCCCTGGTTCCCGCCTCCTCCGGGAACTGGCCGGGGGCCGCGCCGTTCGCCGACTGCCATTCGCCCTTGACGCCGCCGTCGGCGACCTCCTTCCAGCCGCGGCCGTAGAACGGGAAGCCGACGGTCAGCTTCCGCGGGTTCACTCCGGCGTCCAGATAGGTCTGTACGGCCTTCGCGACGCTGAAGTCGAAGGAATAGGGGTCCTGTGCGTCGCGGTGCAGATTGGCCTGGTGGCCGGTGCGCTTGGGCTCCCAGGAGTCGTCGCTGCCCGCGCCGTGGAAGTCGTAGCCCTGGACGTTGGCGAAGTCCAGGTACTCGAAGATCTTCTTGATGTCCCAGCCCGCCTCGATCTTCGCCGGGTCGGCCGGGGTGAAGGCGGTCAGGAGCTTGTGGCTGCCGCCGGTGGCGTCGAGCTGCTTGCGGAACTCGGCGAGCAGCGCCGTGAGGTTGTCCTTGTCGGCCGGGCCCCAGTGGTTGCCGGGGTGTCCCTCGGAGCCCGGCCACTCCCAGTCGATGTCGATGCCGTCGAAGACGCCCGCGCCGGTGCCGGGGCCGCCCGCGCCGTTGTAGACGGGCAGGTCGCCCTTGATCCAGGTGTCGACGCAGGACTTCACGAACTTCGTCCGGGACGCGGGCGTGGCCGCCGCGTCGGCGAAGAACTTCGAGAACGTCCAGCCGCCGAGCGAGACGACGACCTTCAGGTGCGGGTGCTTGGCCTTGAGCTTCTTGAGCTGGTTGAAGTTGCCGCGCAGCTTGCCCCAGCCGTCGTCCGCGACCCCGTCCACCGACTGCGCGGCGGAGAAGGCGCGGCCGTAGTCGGCCTCGGCGTCGCCCGCGCCGGTGCCCTCGTCCGGGTCCTGCGGCTTGCCGGAGACGCCCTTGACCACCCCGGCCAGGCAGGTGTGGTTGACCGGGTCGACGTTCTCGAAGGCGTAGTTGATGACGTCGAGCTTGGCCGCGGCCCCCGAGGTGTCCAGGTTCTTCACGAAGAACTGGCGGCCGTAGATGCCCCACTGGGCGAAGTAGCCGACCGTGAGGTGGTTGCCGGGTCCCGCCGCGTCGTCGGTGGTGACGTTCACGGCGTTCGACGCGGGCGACTCGTTGTCGGCGGTGTCACGCGCCTTGACGGTGAAGGCGTAGGCGGTGGCGGGGGTCAGGCCCTCGACGGTCGCGGTGGTCGCCGAGGCGGGGACCGTCTTCGCGAGCTCCTTGCCGCGGTAGACGTCGTAGGCGGCCACGGCCACGTTGTCCGTGGACTTCTCCCAGGCCAGGGTCGCCGAGACCTGGGTCTTGCCGGTGGCGCGCAGACTGCCGGGCGCGGTCGGCGGACTCGGGTCGGTCGAGGGGTCGACGGTCGTCGCGCTGACCGGCGGGCTCTGCGGGCCGGTGTTGCCGCGCCGGTCCTTGGCCCGGACGGTGAAGGAGTACCGGGTGGCCGGGGCCAGCTCGGTGACGGTCGCGCTGTTGGTCGCCGAGCTCGCGACCACGCTGGCGCCGCTGAGGACCTCGTACGTCGTGACCGGGTAGTCGCCCGCGCCCGCCGGGGGCCAGGTCAGGGAGATCGTGCGGGAGGTGGCGGTGGTGACGGTCGGGGTGCCGGGCGCGGTCGGGGGCTTGTCCGGCGTGCCGTCGCACTTGTCGCCGTTGACCGTGCAGCCCGTGGGCGTGCCGATCGGGCCGCGCGCGGTGAACTGGTAGCTGTACGGCTCGGTGGAGCCGCCCGCCGGGACGCGGCCGTTGTAGTACGCGTTCTTCACGGTGACGTGGCTGCCCGAGACGGTCGCCTCGCCGTGGGTGTGGCCGCTGACGGTGACGCCCGGCGGCAGGTCGAACTCGAGCGTCCAGTTGGCGGACGCGGCGGAGCCGCTGTTGCGGACGACGTACTTGCCCTGCCAGGACGAGCCGCTGCCCTCGGTGCTGAAGGCCGCGGTGAGGGTGCCCGCGGCGATGGCGGGGGCCGCCGCGAGCGCGGTGAGCAGCGCCGCGGGGAGCAGCAGGGCGGCGAGCAGTACGGCGGTCCTGCCGTGCAGGGCCGCGGCCGCTCTGCGCAGGAGTCCGGGCGTTCTCCTGGTTCCTGGTCCGGTGGGGGTCATGACTCTCCTCGGGGGTGTTCGTTGCGGGTGACTCCTCGGGGTGCGTACGGGGGGTGGGTGTGGGAGTGCCGTGCGGTGCCGGGCCGCCGCGTCGCCGGGCGACGGTTAGGCGTACATGACAACCCTCGACGGTACTAGGTCTGGACCAATCGCCATACCCCCGCCGCGCGCGGCGCCCGTCGGCGCGTCAGGCAGAATCAGCCGTATGACGAGCGACCCGCAGCCCACCCCGGCGGAGCCCACCCCCGCGTACAAGGACCGCGTCTACCGGTCGCACGCGGCCATCGCGGGCGGCGTCATGCTGCTCGCGATCGGTGCCTGGCTGGGCATCGACGCGCTGATCCGGGGCGAGGGGCGCACCCCCTGGTTGGCCCTCGCGGGGCTGCTCTTCGCGGTGCCGCTGGTCGTCGCCTACACCGTGCGGCCCGCCGTGTACGCGAGCGAGGACCGGCTGCGCGTCCGCAACCCGTTCCGCACGATCGTCCTGCCGTGGGGCGCGATCTCGGGGCTCCGCTCCGGGTACTCGAACGAGGTCTTCACGCAGGACGGCACCAAGTACCAGCTCTGGGCCATCCCGGTGTCCCTGCGCGGCCGCAAGCGCGCCGCCCAGCGGCACGCGCGCCAGGTCGCCTCCGACGACCCGTCCGCGAGCCTCGTCCGCCCCGGCAGCGCGCACGAGAACACGCGCGCGCCCGGCGACCAGGCCATGGACGACCTGCGGGAGATCTCCGAGCGCCGCGAGGGCGCGGCGGACGCGCAGGGCGAGCCGCTGGCGCGCTGGGCGTACGAGATCCTCGGCCCGAGCCTCGCGGGCGCGGTCGTCCTGGCCGTGCTGCTCGCCACCGGCTGAGGCCTCGGGGCCGGGGAGGAGCCGGACACGGCCGTCGCCGTGTCCGGCCGGGCGGCGCCCCACAAGGGGGGTGAGCGGGGCGCCGGAGCCGCCGGCTCCCACTGGGGGGCCGGGGAGCCGCCGGACAGCGCTTCCATAGTGAGGCATCGTTGTCCTCGCGCGGCATCCGCTGCGTCCGCCGGGCGTCAATTCCCCACGAACCGGGCCGGATTCAACACGGCCGAGGCCGGGATGCAGTGGACACCCATGCCCCCGGCGTGCCCCGGCGCACCCGGGCGGCTCACGGCGGACCCAGCCACACGAGCAGCATGTGCCCGCCGAACGCCGCCGACACCAGGGCCGCGCCCGTGAGCACCGGCACCACCAGCCGCGCCCGGGCCCGCGCGAGGGCGAGCGCCACCGGGAGCAGCAGCGGAAAGCCCGGCAGCAGGAACCGCGCCCGGGGGAAGTACACGCCCCGGGAGCCGAGCACGATCGCGAGCAGCAGGCCCGTGAACACCAGCAGCGGCAGCGGCTGCTCGCGCCCCGCCACCGAGAGCGCGAACAGCACGAGCGCGCCGAACAGGACCAGCGTCACCATCACCAGGAACAGCTGCGGCCGCTCCACGACGAACAGGCTCTTCACCCAGCGCAGGGTGCCGACCCCGCCGTCCCACTCGTTGTGCCACCACTTCTGCACCGCGAAGTAGCCGTCCCAGCGGCCGAGCCTGACGCCCACCCAGCCGACGTACGCGAGCCAGCCAAGGGGCGCGAGGACCGCCCCCGCGAGGGCCCGCGGGCAGAAGCCGCGGCGCAGCGCGAGCACCGCCGTCACCGAGACCGCCGCGGCCACCGCGATGCCGGTCGGACGGGTCAGGCCCGCGAGCGCGGCACAGACCCCCGCCGTCACCCAGCGCCCGGTGAGGACCGCGTACAGGGACCACGCCACGAACGCCGTGAACAGGGACTCCGTGTAGCCCATCCACTGCACGAGGGCCACGGGGAGGCACGCCCACAGCGTCACGAGCAGCACGCCGGCCCGCCGCCCGTGCAGCCGGTCGCCGACCTTGAAGATCCCCCAGGCCGCGAGGAACGAGGCCGCGAACGCGATCGCCAGGCCCACCGCGCCGCGCGGCGCGGGCAGCAGCTGCTCGCCCGCCCGGATCAGCAGCGGGTACAGCGGGAAGAACGCCAGGTTGTTCGCGTCGAAGGTGTGGCCGAGCGTGTCCGCGTACCCGTGCTCGGCGATCTTCAAGTACCAGTCGCAGTCCCAGGACTCGGCGAGCAGGTGCCAGACGCCGCGGTGCTCGCGGCGGGCCCAGAAGGCGAACACCAGCAGGCCGAGCACGCGCACCGCCGCGTACGCCAGGAGCGCGGGGGCCGCGTGCCGCAGCGCGTCGCCCGCCCGTGCGCGCGGGCCCCTCGACGGCCGTGCGGCAGGACGGGAGCGGCGCGACGAGGGGACGCGGGACGGCGTGCCGGCGGCGAGGCCGGAGAGGCGGGCGAGGGGTCCGTACGGCACGGCGGCTCCCGGGCGTGACAAAAAGAAGGTGCGCTACCGGTCGGACCCTTCCTGGGGTGACCGGCAGCGCACCTGCACGCTGCGTCAGTTGCCGCGCGGAACCACCCGTACGGGTGGAGCCCCGGGTCTCAGATTCCGGCCGCCACCGCGAAGTCCCGCTTCAGGGCGGCCAGGAGCTCCGCGGCCCGCACATGGGCGGCGGGCAGGCCCGAGCGGTCCGCGACCGGCACCACGACCTCCAGATAGCACTTCAGCTTCGGCTCGGTGCCGCTCGGGCGCACGATCACACGCGCGCCTTCGAGGGTGTAGCGCAGGCCGTCCGTGGGCGGCAGCTGCGCCGAGCCCTCGGTCAGGTCCTCCGCGCGCGTCACCGCGAGCCCGGCGAGGCCCGCGGGCGGCTGCTCGCGCAGGCGCCGCATGGCGTCCGCGATCAGCGACAGGTCCTCCACGCGCACCGACAGCTGGTCGGTGGCGTGCAGGCCGTGCTCGACCGCCAGGTCGTCGAGGAGGTCGAGCAGCGTGCGGCCCTCCTCCTTCAGCTCCGAGGCCAGCTCGGTGATCAGGAGCGCCGCCGTGATGCCGTCCTTGTCGCGGACGCCCTCGGGGTCGACGCAGTAGCCGAGCGCCTCCTCGTAGCCGTACCGCAGGCCGTCCACGCGGGCGATCCACTTGAAGCCCGTGAGGGTCTCCTCGTACGCCAGGCCCGCCTTCTCGGCGATCCGGCCGAGCAGCGACGACGACACGATCGACTCCGCGAAGGTGCCGCGCGCGCCGCGGCGCACCAAGTGCTGCGCGAGCAGCGCGCCGACCTCGTCGCCGCGCAGCATCCGCCACTCGGTCCGCTCGGCGTCGGTGGGCACGGCCACCGCGCAGCGGTCCGCGTCCGGGTCGTTGGCGATCACCAGGTCGGGCCGCGCCTCACGGGCCGCGGCGAACGCCAGGTCCATCGCGCCCGGCTCCTCCGGGTTCGGGAACGCCACCGTCGGGAAGTCCGGGTCCGCTTCGGCCTGCGCGGCCACGAGCACCGGCTCGGGGAAGGAGGCCCGCGCGAAGGCGGCGAGGAGCGTGTCCTTGCCGACGCCGTGCATGGCCGTGTAGACGGTCCGGGCGGTCCGGGCCGAGCCCTGGGCCAGGACCGCGTCCGTACGGGCCAGATAGGCCCCCAGGACCTCGTCGCCGAGCACTTCCCAGCCGGACTCCGGGCGCGGTACGTCGTGCAGGCTCGCCACCGCGTCGATCTCCGCGGCGATCTCCCCGTCGGCGGGCGGCACGATCTGCGAGCCGTCGCCCAGGTAGACCTTGTAGCCGTTGTCGCGCGGCGGGTTGTGGCTGGCCGTGACCTCCACGCCCGCGACGGCGCCCAGGTGCCGTATGGCGAAGGCGAGGACCGGCGTGGGCAGCGGCCGGGGCAGGACGGCGGCGCGCAGCCCCGCCCCGGTCATGACGGCCGCCGTGTCCCGCGCGAAGTCCGCCGACTTGTGACGGGCGTCGTAGCCGATGACGACCAGGCCCTCGGTGTGGCCCTTGCCCTTCAGGTACGCGGCGAGGCCCGCGGCCGCGCGGATCACCACGGAGCGGTTCATCCGCATCGGCCCCGCGCCCAGCTCGCCGCGGAGTCCGGCGGTGCCGAACTGGAGCGTCCCGCCGAAGCGGGCGGCGAGGTCGGCCAGGACGTCCGCGTCGTCCGCCCCCGCGATGAGCTTCGCCAGCTCCTCGCGGGTCTCCGCGTCCGGGTCCTCGTCGAGCCACGCCTGGGCCCGGGCGATGAGTACGTCGTGGTCCTGGTGGTCCTGCACGTGTGGTCAGCCTCTCCGTGAGGGGGGTCGTACGGCCGGGGGTGGCGCGGTCAGAGGCGGCCGAGGACCTTGCCGAGCAGCTCGCCCATGCGGGTCGCCGAGTCGCGGCCCGCCTGGAGGACCTCCTCGTGGTTCAGCGGCTCGCCCGTCATGCCCGCGGCGAGGTTGGTGACCAGGGAGATGCCGAGCACCTCGGCGCCGGCCTCGCGGGCGGCGATCGCCTCCAGGACCGTCGACATGCCGACGAGGTCCGCGCCGATGGTGCGGGCCATGCGGATCTCGGCGGGCGTCTCGTAGTGCGGGCCGGGGAACTGCGCGTACACGCCCTCTTCGAGGGTGGGGTCGACCTCCTTGCACAGCGCGCGCAGGCGCGGCGAGTACAGGTCCGTGAGGTCCACGAAGTTCGCGCCGACGATCGGGGACGTCGCCGTGAGGTTCAGGTGGTCGCTGATCAGGACCGGCTGGCCGGGGCGCATGCCCTCGCGCAGACCGCCGCAGCCGTTGGTGAGCACGATGGTCTTGCAGCCCGCGGCGACGGCGGTGCGCACGCCGTGCGCGACGGCGGCCACGCCGCGGCCCTCGTAGTAGTGCGTGCGGCCCAGGAAGACCAGGACGCGCTTGTCACCGACCTTGACGGAGCGGATCTTGCCGCCGTGGCCCGCGACGGCGGGCGGCGGGAAGCCGGGCAGCTCGGTGACCGGGAACTCGGCCTCGGGGGCGCCGAGCGCGTCGACGGCCGGTGCCCAGCCGGAGCCCATCACGAGGGCGACGTCGTGGGTCTCGGCGCCCGTCAGCTCACGCAGGCGCGTGGCGGCGGCGTCGGCGGCGGCGTACGGGTCGCCCTGGATGTCGTCCGGAATAACTGAAGCGTTCACGCCGACGAGGGTAGCCGGTTACGCCCTACGCGCGTAGATGACGAGGCTCACGGGATGGCGATCGTTGCCTTGTCGTTTCCGACAAGCTGATCGCCCCGGGGGTGTCAGCAGGGGCGTTTGCGCAGTTCCATCACGTAGTCGTGGGGGGCGCCCGCGGACTCGGCGGCGTCGGCCAGCTCCCCGAGGTAGCGCGCCGACGGCAGGCCGCCCTCGTAGCCGTTCAGGACGTAGACCCACGCGGGCTCCTCGCCCTCCAGGGTGTGGATCCGCACGCGCATGCGGCGGTAGATGTCGAGGCCGACGCCCTCCCAGCGGTCCAGGGAGTCCTCGTCCATCGGCGCCACGTCGTACAGGGTGACGAAGACCTGGGAGCGCGGGGCCTCCACGATCGTGGCGAGTGCGCCCTCCCAGCCCATGTGCTCGCCCCCGAACGTCAGCCGCCAGCCGTTCAGCCAGCCGGTCGCGCGCAGCGGCGAGTGCGGGGCGCGGCGCGTCATGAGCCGCGCGTCGAGATTGCCGGCGTACGCGGCGTAGAGCGACATGCCGTCGAGGGTACGGCTTTCTGGCGTGGGCGCCCTACGCAGTTGCCGTTCTGGGGGCTGCGCCCCCATTCCCTGCTCTTTGGCGCTTTCGTGCCTTGTCGTCGGAGGCTGGGTGGGTGGATTCCCGCGCTGCGCGCTTGTCCTCAAACGCCGGACGGGCTGGATGTCGGTGCTGTGCGGTTGTCCTCGTGCGTCCGGGTGGGTGGGTTTCCGCGCTGCGCGCTTGTCCTCAAACGCCGGACGGGCTGGATGGTGCGCTTGGCGCTCGTCGTCGGGTGCCGGTGGGCGGTGTGCCGCGTCTGCCCAGGGACCTGTCGGGGCGCGGTGCGGCGCGCTGGATGCGGCCCCGGGTCAACGGGGGAGCGGGGGGTGCGGGAGAATGGAGTACGTGACTCGGATCGTGATCATTGGTGGCGGACCCGGCGGATACGAGGCGGCGCTCGTCGCGGCCCAGCTCGGCGCGGAGGTGACCGTCGTCGACTGCGACGGTCTGGGCGGGGCGTCGGTGCTCACCGACTGCGTGCCGTCGAAGACCCTGATCGCGACGGCCGAGGTGATGACCACCTTTGATTCGTCGTACGAAGAGCTCGGGATCATCGTCGAGGACGACACGCCCCACATCGACCAGGCCGCCCGGGTCGTGGGCGTGGACCTCGGCAAGGTCAACCGCCGGGTGAAGCGGCTCGCGCTCGCCCAGTCGCACGACATCACCGCGTCCGTCACCAGGGCGGGCGCGCGCGTGCTGCGCGGGCGCGGGCGCCTTGAGGGCCAGCAGGCCATGGACGGCTCGCGGACCGTCGTCGTGCGCGCCGCGGACGGGTCGGAGGAGCGGCTCACCGCCGACGCCGTGCTCATCGCCACCGGCGGCCACCCGCGCGAGCTGCCGGACGCGCAGCCGGACGGCGAGCGCATCCTGAACTGGACGCAGGTGTACGACCTCGACGAGCTGCCCGAGGAGCTCATCGTGGTCGGCTCCGGCGTCACCGGCGCCGAGTTCGCGGGCGCCTACCAGGCGCTCGGCTCGAAGGTGACGCTCGTGTCGTCGCGCGACCGCGTGCTGCCGGGCGAGGACCCGGACGCCGCCGCCGTCCTGGAGGACGTCTTCCGGCGCCGCGGGATGAACGTGATGGCGCGCTCGCGCGCCGCCTCCGCCAAGCGCGTCGGGGACCGCGTGGAGGTCACCCTCGCCGACGGGCGCGTCATCTCCGGCACGCACTGCCTGATGGCCGTCGGCGCCATCCCCAACAGCAGCGGCATGGGCCTGGAGGAGGCCGGGGTCAAGCTCAAGGACTCCGGGCACATCTGGACCGACCGGGTGTCCAGGACCTCCGCGCCCGGCGTGTACGCCGCCGGTGACGTCACGGGCATCTTCGCCCTCGCCTCGGTCGCCGCCATGCAGGGCCGCATCGCGATGTACCACTTCCTGGGCGACGCGGTGACCCCGCTGAACCTGAAGACCGTCTCGTCGAACGTCTTCACCGACCCGGAGATCGCCACCGTCGGCTACACCCAGGCCGACGTCGACGCGGACAAGATCGACGCCCGGGTCGTGAAGCTGCCGCTGCTGCGCAATCCGCGCGCGAAGATGCAGGGCATCCGGGACGGTTTCGTCAAGATCTTCTGCCGTCCGGGCACGGGCATCGTGGTCGGCGGCGTGGTCGTCGCGCCGCGCGCTTCGGAACTGATCCACCCCATCTCGATCGCGGTCGACAACAATCTGACGGTGGAGCAGATCGCTAACGCCTTCACCGTGTACCCCTCGCTTTCGGGGTCGATCGCCGAGGTGGCCCGGCAGCTGCACACCCGCAAGACGAGCGCCGAGGCCTGATTCCGGCACCCCCGACGTCTCGAACCGCTGCGCACGGCCGCCGGAAGTGATCCCTCCGGCGGCCGGAATCAACTCTTCGCAGGTCACAGCCTGTTGCGGTCCATGCGTGCGGCATAGGCGCGTGGAGTACCCCTATACCACTTCCACCCCTGTCGTGCGTACAACTTCTGTAATTCGGCGCAAACTGCTGAAAGCAGACGGTCGTTGGGGTTACTGTCAGTTTCGTGTTCGCTGCAGAACGTCGCCAATTGATCCTCGAAATGGTGCGGGCCAACGGGGCTGTATCGCTCCGTGAGCTCGCCCGCGTCGTCCAGACCTCCGAAGTGACCGTACGGCGGGACGTGCGCGCGCTGGAGGCAGAAGGACTCCTCGACCGCCGGCATGGCGGTGCGGTATTGCCGGGCGGATTCACGCGGGAGTCCGGCTTTCCGCAGAAATCGCATCTCGCGTCCGCCGAGAAGACGGCCATCGCCGATCTCGCGGCGGGTCTCGTCGAAGAGGGCGAGGCCATCGTCGTCGGGGCGGGTACGACCACGCAGGAGCTGGCCCGCCGGCTCGCGCGGGTACCCGGCCTGACCGTGGTCACCAACTCCCTGCTCGTGGCCCAGGCCCTGGCCCACGCCAACAGAGTGGAAGTCGTCATGACCGGCGGCACCCTGCGCGGCTCCAACTACGCCCTGGTGGGCAGTGGTGCCGAGCAGTCCCTCCAGGGCCTCAGGGTCTCGCGCGCCTTCCTGTCCGGCAGTGGTCTGACCGCCGAGCGCGGCCTGTCCACGTCGAACATGCTCTCCGCGAGCGTGGACCGCGCGCTCGTCCAGGCGGCGGCCGAGGTCGTGGTCCTCGCCGACCACACCAAACTCGGCACGGACACGATGTTCCAGACCGTGCCGACGGACGTCATCACCCGGCTCGTCACCGACGAACCGCCCGCCCACGACGACCGCGCGGCCACGGAGCTGCAGGCCCTGGCGGACCAGGGCGTGCAGATCGCCGTGGCGGGCGGAGCGGCGGGCCCCGGCCAGGCCCCCGGAGTTGACTCCGTTCCCACGGGCCGCCAACCCCGCAGGGACGTGCCGCTGCCCGGCCAGCGGCGGGGGCACGGGGGCCAGGGGCCGCAGCTGCGCAGTGCGGCGGTCCTGGGCGACCAGCAGCCGGGGGAGAGGTCCGCCCGGGTGGCCGACCTGCGGCGGCGGTAGTTTCCGGGGCGGGGCGCGCTCCGTGCCCCGCCCTCAGCCGCCGGCCGGGCCCGCGGGGTGGGCCTTGAGGCCGCGCAGGGTCAGCGTGAGCAGGCGGTCGGCAAGCTCCGGGTCGTCGGGGGACTCCTCGGCGGCCAGGGCGATCGCGTTCGTGAGCTGGAGCAGGTCCTCGATCGACACGCCCGCGCGCACCGCGCCCGCGGCCTGCGCGCGGCCGAGGAGGGCCGCGCCCGCCTCCCGCATGGGACGGCTGCACCGCCCCAGCGGGGTGCTGTCGTCCCGCGACACCGACATCAGGGCCCGTGCGAGCCCCCGGTACTCGCTCGCGTGCGTGACGAGCGCGCGCAGCCACGTCACGAGGGCCGCGCACGGCTGCGGGGCGTCCAGGAGCTCCCGCGAGCGGTCGAGGAGGTCGCTGACGGCGTCCTCGAATACGGCGCTCATGACCGCGTGACGGTTCGGGAAGTGCCGGTACAGCGTGCCGATGCCCACGCCCGCGCGGCGGGCGACGTCTTCCAGGGAGGTGTCCGTACCGTGCTCCGCGAAGGCGGAGCGGGCCTCCTTCAGGAGGCGCTGGTGGTTGCGCTGGGCATCGGCGCGCATGCGTCCTCCTCGGAAAGTCCCCCGCCCACCCGCTCCGGAAAGGGGCGGGTGGGCGGCGGGCGGGCACGGGCGGCTCGGGGCGTCCGCGCCGGGGTCGTCAGTCCTTGATCTCACAGATGGCCGCGCCCGAGGTGAGGCTCGCGCCCACCTCGGCCGTCAGGCCCTTGATCGTGCCGGAGCGGTGGGCGTTCAGGGGCTGCTCCATCTTCATGGCCTCCAGGACCACGACGAGGTCGCCCTCCTTGACCTCCTGGCCCTCCTCGACGGCCACCTTGACGATGGTGCCCTGCATCGGGGACGCCAGGGTGTCGCCGGAGGCGGCGGGCCCGGACTTCTTGGCCGCGCGGCGCTTCGGCTTGGCGCCCGCCGAGAGCCCCGTACGCGCCAGGGACATGCCCATGCCGGCGGGCAGGGAGACCTCGAGGCGCTTGCCGCCGACCTCGACGACGATCGTCTCGCGGTCGCCGTCCTCCTCATCGGCGTCGCCGCCCACGGGGGCGAACGGCGGGACGTCGTTGACGAACTCGGTCTCGATCCACCGGGTGAAGACCGTGAACGGCTCGTCGGAGCCGGTCAGTTCGGGCGCGAACGCCGGGTCGGTGACCACCTTGCGGTGGAACGGGATGGCCGTGGCCATGCCCTCCACCTCGAACTCGGCGAGGGCGCGCGCGGCCCGCTCCAGGGCCTCCTTGCGGGTGCGCCCGGTGACGATCAGCTTGGCGAGCAGCGAGTCCCAGGCCGGGCCGATGACCGAGCCGGACTCGACGCCCGCGTCGAGGCGGACACCGGGCCCTGAGGGGCCCGCGAACTTGGTGACGGTGCCGGGCGCGGGCAGGAAGCCGCGCCCCGGGTCCTCGCCGTTGATGCGGAACTCGAAGGAGTGGCCGCGCAGTTCGGGGTCGCCGTAGCCGAGTTCCTCGCCGTCGGCGATGCGGAACATCTCGCGTACGAGGTCGATGCCCGCGACCTCTTCGGTGACCGGGTGCTCCACCTGGAGACGGGTGTTGACCTCCAGGAAGGAGATCGTGCCGTCGGCGCCGACGAGGAACTCGACGGTGCCCGCGCCGACGTAGCCGGCCTCCTTCAGGATCGCCTTCGACGAGCTGTACAGCTCCTCGATCTGGGCGTCGGAGAGGAACGGCGCCGGGGCCTCCTCCACCAGCTTCTGGTGGCGGCGCTGGAGCGAGCAGTCGCGGGTGGAGACCACGACCACGTTGCCGTGCCGGTCGGCGAGGCACTGGGTCTCGACGTGCCGCGGCTTGTCCAGGTACCGCTCCACGAAGCACTCGCCGCGGCCGAAGGCGGCGACGGCCTCGCGCACCGCGGAGTCGTACAGCTCCGGCACCTCTTCGAGGGTGCGGGCGACCTTCAGGCCGCGGCCGCCGCCGCCGAAGGCCGCCTTGATGGCGATGGGCAGGCCGTGCTCCTCGGCGAACGCGACCACCTCGTCGGCGCCGGAGACCGGGTCCGGGGTGCCCGCGACCAGCGGGGCGCCCGCGCGCTGCGCGATGTGCCGCGCGGCGACCTTGTCACCCAGGTCCCGGATCGCCTGCGGCGGCGGGCCGATCCAGATGAGACCGGCGTCCAGGACGGCCTGCGCGAACTCGGCGTTCTCGGAGAGGAAGCCGTAGCCGGGGTGGACGGCGTCCGCCCCGGAGTCCTTGGCGGCGGCGAGCACCTTCGCCATGTCCAGATAACTGGTCGCCGGAGTGTCACCGCCGAGGGCGAACGCCTCGTCTGCGGCCCGCACATGCAGCGCGTCCCGGTCGGGGTCCGCGTAGACGGCAACGCTCGCGATCCCGGCATCCCGGCACGCCCGGGCGACCCGGACAGCGATTTCGCCACGGTTGGCGATGAGCACCTTGCGCACGATGGCTCCCTCCTTGAAACAAGCCGAGTTTAGGGACTGCCGACACGGCCTTTCGACCCGTCCCCATTGGTGAGCTTGCCCACACGGAGCGTGATCCGAGGCGCGCTCGACCCCCGTAATCCCTTGTCGCACCGCGGTACGCAGGGTCCCTTCCCGGCAGCGTAGCCCTCCGGTGTGGTCAAGGTCTCTGTGAGGGCGCGCTGCGGCGTGGGGGCTTTCTTTGTGGAGTCCCTACGAATGGCCCAATGAATCTTTGCCTCCGCCGCGGCTCTTGTCCCTCGGTTTACCCGCAAGTAGCGTGCCCGATGTCTCGTACGTACTTGCGGTAACAGCAGTCATGGAGAGGTGGGTGGGGCGGCGTGGTGCGCAGGCCGGTGGCGTGGGCGGGCGCGGTCGTGCTGTGGGCGGAGGCGGCCGGCGTCGGGTTCCTCAACTGGTTCCTGGGCCTCGTCGTCGACAAGCAGGAGATGTCCCTCGCCGGGCTCGACCCGCACGCCATGACCGTGTCGGCGTGGATCGCGGGCGGCGTCCTCGGGCTCTGTCTCGTGCTGTGCGGCGTCCTGCTGGCCCGCACCGCCGTGCGCGACCGCGCGCCGGGCGGCTTCGGGCGCACCGTGCTGATCGGCGCGGCCGTGCTGCACGCGCTGCTCGGCGCGTTCGCGGTCGGCCTGGTGGGCTGGCTCGCGTTCGCGTTCATGATGCTGGTGCTCGGCCTCATCGTGCTGACGCTGCTGGCCTACGACCGCTACGAGCACCGGGAGGCCGGGGCGGACGCCCCGCAGGCGGCTTGAGGCCGTGCGCTAGTCGGCCCACAACTGGGTGATGCCGACGCCCAGTTCGGCGAGGAGGCGGCGGAGCAGCGGCAGCGAGAGGCCGATGACGTTGCCGTGGTCGCCGTCGATGCCGTCGATGAACGGGGCCGAGCGGCCGTCGAGCGTGAACGCGCCCGCCACGTGGAGCGGTTCGCCGCTCGCCACGTACGCCGCGATCTCCTCGTCCGAGGGGTCGCCGAAGCGGACCACGGTCGAGGCGGTGGCGGCGACGTGCCGGCCCGCGGCCGTGTCGTACACGCAGTGGCCCGTCTGCAGGACGCCCGCGCGGCCCCGCATGGACTTCCAGCGGGCGGTGGCCTCCTCGGCGTCGGCGGGCTTGCCGAGGGCCCGGCCGTCCAGCTCCAGGACCGAGTCGCAGCCGATGACCAGGGCGCCCTTGACGTCGGGCCGTGCGGCGACCACCGAGGCCTTCGCCTCCGCGAGGGCCTTGGCGAGCTCGGCCGGGGTGGGGGCGGTGACCGCGTCCTCGTCGACGCCGCTGACGATCACCTCGGGGGCGAGGCCGGCCTGGCGCAGCAGGCCGAGGCGCGCGGGGGACTGGGAGGCGAGGACGAGTCGGCGGGTGGGCTGATCACTCATGCGGCCAGCGTAGCCGGGGGCCCGCCGCTCAGATGATCCCCAGGATCAGCATCGCGAGGAGCATGGCGACCGCCAGGAGCACGCCCGCGCGGCGCATCTTGACCTGCATGTCCCGCATGTCCTTGGGCGGGTCGTTCTCCGGGTCGGACCACAGCATGGCTCCGATGGTGCGCGCCGGGCCGGGGCCGCGCCTGAGTACGCGTACCTAAGTTCCTCGGGTCCTTCGTTCACCCGTACAACCCCGGGAGGGTGTCCAGGTGTCAACCACGCGTCGGTTCTCTGGGATTGGAGCGTTCTGATATGCGCGCTGTGCGCACGAAGGTCCTGATGGCGGTGGCCACGGCCGCCGCGGCCACCGGGGGCCTGGTGGTTCCGCTCGCGGGCACGGCCGCCGCCGCGCCCGCACCGGCCGCGAAGGCCGCCGCCGACTTCAACGGCGACGGCTACGGCGACGTGGTCCTCGCCACCCCCGACGCGACCGTGAACGGCGTCAAGAAGGCCGGGCACGTCGCCGTCCTGTACGGGTCGGCGGACGGGGTCGCGGGCGGGCGCAAGCAGCTGGTGAGCCAGGCCTCGGCGAAGGTGCCGGGGGTGCCGGAGGAGCGGGACCGGTTCGGCGCCGCGTACGACACCGGGGACATGGACGGCGACGGGTACGCGGACCTGGTCGTCGGGGTGTCGGGCGAGAACGAGCAGCGCGGCCTCATGACCGTGCTGTGGGGCGGCAGGGGCGGGCTCGTCCACGGCGGTCTGAGCATGACCTCGCTGCGCACGGACGACGTGCACTACGGCGGGTCCCTGGTCGTCGGCGACTTCGACGGCGACGGCAAGCAGCAGCTCGCCACGCGCTCCTACTGGGGCGCGGTCAGCCTGTCCGGCGACGGCTTCACCCGGACCCGGGCCCCGAAGCAGCAGCGCCTGAGCCTTCATGCCGACGACACCTTCCCGGTCATCGAGCGCCTGGAGGCGGGGGACTACGACGGCGACGGTGACGACGACCTGATCGCCTCCGGCATCGCGAACATGGAGGCCGACGAGCCGGGCGCCCGGCTCTTCTACTGGCGGGGCGGCCGCACCGGCGTGACGTTCACCAGGCCGTCCGCCGTGCTGCCCGAGACCGTCGTCGGCATCGAGGGCTCCGGAGACGTCGACAAGGACGGGTACGAGGACCTCGTGATCACCGACAGGTCCACGGCCAAGGGCGGCCAGGTCGGCGTCTACTACGGCGGCGGGCGCGGCCCCGGCAGCGGCGGCGGCACCGTGCTCGACCAGGACAGCCCCGGCGTACCGGACGAGGGCGAGGACGGCGACGAGTTCGGCACGAGCGCCTCGGTCGGCGACGTCGACGGGGACGGCTACGCCGACGTCGCGGTCGGCGCCCCGGGCGAGGACGTGGACGGCAGGTCCGCCACCGGCGCGGTGCACCTCCTCAAGGGCTCCGCTGCCGGGCTCACCGGCACCGGCGCACAGGTCCTCGACCAGGGCACGGCGGGCGTGCCGGGCGCGGCCGAGGACGACGACCGCTTCGGCTCCGCGGTCCAGGTGCGCGACACCGACGGCGACGGCAGGGCGGAGGTCGTCGTGGCCGCGTCCGGCGAGGACGTGTTCCCCGGCGCCCGGTGGAACGACGGCTCCGCCTGGGTGCTGCGGGGCGCGGCGGGCGGGGTCACCACCGCCGGGGCGTACTCGCTGAGCGAGAAGGCCTTCGGCCTGACGTACCAGAACAAGCGGTTCGGGTCCGTGCTCGGCCGCTGAACCGCCGTGGTGGGGGCGCGGGCCGGGGCCCCCACCACGGGCGTCACACGGGCCAGTACGTGCGGCCCCAGGACGCGGGTCCCGGCTGCGGCAGGCGCTCGCGGGCCACCCGGGCCGGGTCCGCCCAGGCGTCCGGGGTGCGGGGCGCGCCGGACGGCGCCTGCGCGGCCGCCGCGGCGCGCGCCTGGACCACCGCCAGGGCGGCGGCCAGCTCCTCGGGGGTCGGGTTGCCCCGTACGACCTTGATCACGAATGGGCTCCTCGGGGGTCGGGACACAGCCGTGTGCGGCCGGGCTACAGCGGGATGTTGCCGTGCTTCTTCGGAGGCAGGGACTCCCGCTTCGTCCGCAGCTGACGCAGGCCGCGCACGAGGTGCGAGCGGGTCTCGGAAGGCATGATCACGGCGTCGACGTAACCGCGCTCGGCGGCCGTGTACGGGTTCAGGAGCGTGTCCTCGTACTCCTGGATGAGCCGCGCCCGGGTCTCCTCCTGGGCGGCCCCGTCCCCGGCCGCCGCGATGGTGCGGCGGTGCAGGATGTTCACCGCGCCCTGCGCGCCCATCACCGCGATCTGGGCGGTCGGCCAGGCCAGGTTGAGGTCCGCGCCCAGGTGCTTGGAGCCCATCACGTCGTACGCGCCGCCGAAGGCCTTGCGCGTGATCACGGTGATCAGCGGGACCGTCGCCTCGGCGTACGCGTAGATCAGCTTGGCGCCGCGGCGGATGATGCCCTCGTGCTCCTGGCCGACGCCCGGCAGGAAGCCCGGCACGTCCACGAACGTCAGGACGGGCACGTTGAACGCGTCGCAGGTGCGCACGAAGCGCGCGGCCTTCTCGCTCGCGTCGATGTCGAGACACCCCGCGAACTGCATCGGCTGGTTGGCGACGATGCCCACCGGGTGGCCCTCGACGCGGCCGAAGCCGGTGAGGATGTTCGGCGCGAACAGTGGCTGCGTCTCGAAGAAGTCCGCGTCGTCCAGGACGTGCTCGACCACCGTGTGCATGTCGTACGGCTGGTTGGCGCTGTCCGGCACCAGGACGTCGAGCTCGCGGTCCTCGTCGGTCGGCTCCAGGTCCGCCTCCTCGGGGAAGACCGGGGGCTCGCTGAGGTTGTTCGACGGCAGGTACGAGAGCAGCGACTTGACGTACTCGATGGCGTCCTTCTCGTCGCCCGCCATGTGGTGCGCGACGCCGGAGGTCGCGTTGTGCGTGCGGGCGCCGCCCAGCTCCTCGAAGCCGACGTCCTCGCCGGTGACGGTCTTGATGACGTCGGGGCCCGTGATGAACATGTGCGAGGTCTGGTCGACCATCACCGTGAAGTCGGTGATCGCGGGGGAGTACACGGCGCCGCCCGCGCACGGCCCGACGACGAGGCTGATCTGCGGGATCACCCCGGACGCGTGCGTGTTGCGGCGGAAGATCTCGCCGTACATGCCGAGGGCCATCACGCCCTCCTGGATGCGGGCGCCGCCCGAGTCGTTGATGCCGACGACCGGACAGCCCGTCTTCAGGGCGAAGTCCATGACCTTCATGATCTTCTGGCCGAAGACCTCGCCGAGCGAGCCGCCGAGGACCGTGAAGTCCTGCGAGAAGACGGCGACCGGGCGGCCGTCGACCGTGCCGTAGCCGGTCACCACGCCGTCCCCGTACGGGCGGTTGTGCTCCATGCCGAAGTCGGTGGAGCGGTGCCGGGCGAACTCGTCGAGCTCCACGAACGAGCCCTCGTCCAGGAGCAGCTCGATCCGCTCGCGTGCCGTCAACTTCCCCTTGGCGTGCTGCTTCTCGACCGCGCGCGCCGAACCGGCGTGGTTCGCCTCCTCGATGCGGCGCCGCAGGTCGGCCAGCTTCCCCGCGGTCGTGTGGATGTCGGCACCGGGATCGCCCCCGGGGGGCGCCTGGGACTCCTGGGGCTGCGCGGAAGGCTGCTTGGGCTCGTGCGGCTCGGACATCGGGACGCGGCTCCCTGCCTGCTCAAAGGGGACGGTGAGGGGCTTACGACGCTGGCTACTGACTCGTAGCGTATCGGCGCGGATACGCCTGTGCAGTGCGGCGTTTACCACACCTAGGGTGGCTTGCATGACGCCGTCGAATGACCAAGAGAACCCCGGGAACCGCTGGAGCGACCTGGACCGCCCGCCCCTCGACGAGGGCGCGCTGCGCCGCGCCCTCGTCCGCGACGGCGGGCTCTACCGCTCCCTGGAGGTGGTGGCGTCCACCGGCTCCACCAACAGCGACCTGGCGGCCCGCGCCGACGAGCTGCCCGAGGGCGCCGTGCTCGTCGCCGAGGCGCAGAGCGCGGCGCGCGGCCGCCTCGACCGGCGCTGGACCGCGCCCGCGCGCTCGGGCCTGTTCTTCTCCGTCCTGCTCAAGCCGGAGGAGGTGCCCGTCGAACGGTGGGGCTGGCTGCCCCTGCTCACCGGCGTCGCCGTCGCCACCGGGCTTTCCCGGGCGGCCGGGGTCGACACCGCGCTGAAGTGGCCCAACGACCTGCTCGTCACGGTCGACGGCCAGGAGCGCAAGGCCGGGGGCATCCTCGCCGAGCGCGCGGGCGCCACCGGCGTCGTCATCGGCATCGGCCTCAACGTCACCCTGCGCGCCGCGGAACTCCCCGTGCCGCACGCGGGCTCCCTCGCCCTCGCGGGCGCGGTGAGCACCGACCGCGACCCGCTCCTGCGGGCCGTCCTGCGGAGCCTGGAGCGCTGGTACGGCGACTGGCGCGGGGCCGGGGGCGACCCAGCGGCGTGCGGGCTCCAGGAGACGTACGCGGCGGGCTGCGCGACGCTCGGCCGCGCGGTGCGGGCCGAGCTGCCCGGGGGCGCGTGGTCTCCGGCGAGGCCGTGGCGGTGGACGGGGACGGGCGGCTGGTCCTGGCCACGGGGGCCGGGGTGCGGGAGCCCATCGCGGCGGGGGACGTGGTGCATGTGCGGGGCACCGACTGACCGGGGGCTCCGCCCCCGGACCCCCGCTCCTCAAACGCCGGAGGGGCTATTCGTAGCCCGTCCGGCGTTTGAGGACGAGGCGCGGAGCGCCGATGAACGGGGGTCCAAGGGGGCGGAGCCCCCTTGTTCGGGAAGGGGCGGGTCGAGTCGGGAGTGAGCTGGGGCACACCTGCCGTAAAGTTGGCGCCGGTCGATATCTGACCGTGGCAGATCGGAAGGGCAGCAGGCGTGACCGTCGACGACACCGGCTCCGGCCAGGGCGCACACCCAGCCCCCGACGGTGAGCCCCGCGCGGCGGCGCCGTCGGCTTCCGAGGAGAGCCCTGAACCCGGCGCCAAGGACGACAAGCCGGACGACCCCTACCGGTCGGCGGGCCCGCACCAGCCGAAGGACCCCGGCCTGACGGCGGCCCTCGACCGCACGGCGAACCCGGGCAAGCCGGATGACCCGGACGACGAGAAGGACCCCCTGGCGCTCCGTCTGGAGCAGCTGATCCTCGGGGCCGACCGGCGCTACACCCCCTTCCAGGCCGCCCGCAGCGCGGGCGTCTCCATGGAGCTGGCGTCCCGCTTCTGGCGGGCCATGGGCTTCCCCGACATCGGCCAGGCCAAGGCGCTCACCGAGGCCGACGTGCTCGCCCTGCGCCGCCTCGCGGGCCTCGTCGAGGCGGGCCTGTTGAGCGAGGCGATGGCGGTGCAGGTGGCGCGGTCCACCGGGCAGACCACCGCGCGGCTCGCGGAGTGGCAGATCGACTCGTTCCTTGAGGGCCTCACCGAGCCGCCCGAGCCGGGCATGACCCGTACGGAAGTCACGTATCCGCTCGTCGAGCTGCTGCTGCCCGAGCTGGAGGAGTTCCTCATCTATGTGTGGCGGCGTCAGCTCGCCGCCGCCACCGGCCGGGTCGTCCAGGCGGCCGACGACGAGGAGATGGTCGACCGGCGGCTCGCCGTCGGCTTCGCCGACCTCGTCGGTTTCACGCGGCTGACGCGGCGCATGGAGGAGGAGGAACTCGGCGAGCTCGTCGAGGCGTTCGAGACGACCGCCGCCGACCTGGTGGCCGCGCACGGCGGACGGCTCATCAAGACCCTCGGCGACGAGGTCCTCTTCGCCGCCGACGACGCCGGGATCGCGGCCGAGATCGCGCTGCGGCTCATCGAGACCATGGCGAACGACGAGACCATGCCCGAGCTGCGCGTCGGCATCGCCTTCGGCACGGTGACGACCCGCATGGGAGACGTGTTCGGGACCACGGTGAACCTCGCGAGCCGCCTCACCTCGATAGCGCCGCGGGACGCCGTGCTCGTGGACGGGGCGCTCGCCGAGGAGCTGACCAGGACCGGCGATGCCCCCGCGTCCGAGACGGAGGCCGCGGCGCTCGCCGAGCGCGCGGGGCAGGACGGCGGGGAACCGCCCTCGTACCGCTTCGCGCTCCAGCCGATGTGGCAGCGCCCCGTCCGCGGGCTCGGCATCGTCGAGCCCTGGCTGCTCACCCGCAGGGGCTGACCCCGGCAGGGTCACGGGTACCCAAGGCGCGGCCCGGCTGACATCATCTCGGCGTAACGATCGTTAACCGGGAGTTGGAGGGGTCATGGGCGAGCAGCGGTTCGGGGAGTTCGTGGGGGTACGCCGGCACGGGCACGTGGCGGAGCTCGCGCTCGACCGGCCCAAGGCCATGAACGCCGTGTCCAGCGCCATGGCCCGCTCCATCAGCGAGGCCTGCGACGCGCTCGGCGCGGACCGCGACGTGCACGTGGTGGTGCTGACCTCCACGCACGAGCGGGCGTTCTGCGTGGGCGCCGACCTGAAGGAGCGCAACTCCCTCACCGACGCGGAGCTGGTGCGCCAGCGGCCCGTCACGCGGGCCGCGTACACCGGAGTGCTGGAGCTGCCGATGCCCACCGTCGCCGCCGTGCACGGCTACGCCCTCGGCGGCGGCTTCGAGCTGGCGCTGTCCTGCGACGTCATCGTCGCCGACCCGACGGCCGTGGTCGGCCTGCCCGAGGTGTCCGTGGGCGTGCTCCCCGGCGGTGGCGGCACCCAGCTGCTGCCCCGGCGCGTGGGCGCCGCGCGGGCCGCCGAGCTGATCTTCTCCGCGCGCCGCGTCGAGGCGGCGGAGGCCAAGGAGCTCGGGCTCGTCGACCTGGTGGCGGGCGAGGGCGAGGACCGCGACGAGGCCCTGGCGCTCGCCGCCCGCATCGCCGCGAACTCGCCGGTCGGCCTTCGTGCCGCCAAGCGCGCGCTGCGCCTGGGCCACGGGCTCGATCTGCGCGCGGGCCTGGAGGTGGAGGACGCGGCCTGGCGGTCGGTGGCGTTCTCGGGGGACCGGGCCGAGGGCGTCGCGGCGTTCAACGAGAAGCGGAAGCCGGAGTGGCCCGGCGAGTAGGGCCGCGCGCCGGGGCTGTCCTGCCTCGCTTCTCCCTTTGCGTGGAATGTCCGTAACCTGGAGTGATGGGACAGGACGTTCGGTTGCGCGCTGTCGTGGCGCTCGCGCAGGGGATGGCCGCCGCGCACACCCCGCGCGGGTCCTGGCGGGCGGCCGCCCAGGGCGCCCGGCGGGCCCTCGACGGGAGCTTCGCCGCGCTGTCCGTGTGGGAGCGCGAGCGCGGGCGCCTGCGCGTTCTCGCGAACGCCGGGGAGCTGGCCGCGGGGGAGGAGGAGTTCCCCGAGGACGAGGCCTACCCCGTCCACCAGTTCCCGGAGATCACCGAGTTCCTGCACGAGCGCTGGGCCGGCGGCGGCGAGCCGCACGCCTGGGTGGAGACCGCGCGGGGGCCCGGCGGCGGCGAGCGCGCGGGCTACTGCCACCAGCGGGTCGCCGCGCTGCGCAGGCGCGGGCGCGGCTGCTGCGTGGTGGCCCCGATCGTGCTCCGCGGGCGCGCCTGGGGCGAGCTGTACGTGGCGCGGCCGGTGGGCGCGCCGGTCTTCGACCGCGCCGACGCGGACTTCGCCACCGTCCTCGCGGCCGTGGTGGCCGCCGGGATCGCCCAGACCGAGCGTCTCGAAGAGGCCCGGCGGCTGGCCTTCACGGACTCCCTCACCGGCCTCGCCAACCGGCGCGCGGTCGACGTGCGGCTCGACGAGGCCGTGGAGCGGCACCGGACCGAGGGCGTCGTCGTCAGCCTCGTCGTCTGCGACGTGAACGGGCTCAAGCAGGTCAACGACCGGCTCGGGCACGCGGTCGGCGACCGGCTCCTGGAGCGGTTCGGCTCGCTGCTCTCGCTGTGCGGGGCGATGCTGCCCGGAGCCCTCGCGGCGCGGCTCGGCGGCGACGAGTTCTGCCTCCTGTCGGTCGGGCCGACCTCGGACGAGGTGGTGCGGGTCGCCGACGAACTGTGCGTGCGCGCGTACGAGTTGGAGCTGGGCGAGGGGGTCGCCTGCGGGGTCGCGTCGACGGGGGATCCGATCGGGCCCGTGCGGTCGGCCCGGCGCCTGTTCCGGCTCGCGGACGCGGCGCAGTACCGGGCGAAGGGGGCGCGGGCGGTGAAGCCGGTGGTCGCCGGGCGCGAGGGCGCCGACGATCCGGTGGTGCGCCTCGCGGACGAGGCGGCGGCCCCCGCGCGGGGCGAGCGGCGCCGCTTCCGGGGGCGGTAGCCCGGCGCGGGCGGGCTCGGGCCCGCCCGTCCTGAGTTCACCAGTGACACCGCGAGTTTCAGTGCGTACGCTCCTGAATATGGATATGCAGACTGTGGTCGTAGGGACGTCCGGCACCACCGCCGCGGACGTCGTGGCCGTCGCCCGACAGAACGCCCGCGTCGAGCTCGGCGACGACGCCGTCGTCGCCCTCACCGCGGCCCGGGAGATCGTCGACGCCCTCGCCGCCAAACCGGAGCCGGTCTACGGCGTCTCGACCGGCTTCGGTGCCCTCGCGACCCGGCACATCGGCCACGACCTGCGCGCCCAGCTCCAGCGGAACATCGTCCGCTCGCACGCGGCGGGCATGGGCCCGCGGGTGGAGCGCGAGGTCGTGCGGGCGCTGATGTTCCTGCGTCTGAAGACGGTCTGCTCGGGCCACACCGGCGTGCGCCCGCAGGTCGCGCAGACCATGGCCGACGTCCTGAACGCGGGCATCACGCCGGTCGTGCACGAGTACGGCTCCCTGGGCTGCTCCGGCGACCTCGCCCCGCTCAGCCACTGCGCCCTGACCCTGATGGGCGAGGGCGAGGCCGAGGGCCCGGACGGGACGCTCCGGTCCGCGGGCGAGCTGCTCGCCGAGCACGGCATCGCCCCGGTCGAGCTGCGCGAGAAGGAGGGCCTCGCGCTGCTCAACGGCACCGACGGCATGCTCGGCATGCTGGTGATGGCCCTCGCCGACCTGGACGTCCTCTACAAGTCCGCCGACATCACCGCCGCGCTCTCCCTGGAGGCCCTGCTCGGCACGGCGAAGGTCCTCGCGCCCGAGCTGCACGCCATCCGCCCGCACCCGGGACAGGCGGCCGCCGCCGCCAACATGCTGGCCGTGCTCACCGGTTCGGGCCTGACCGGGCACCACCAGGACGACGCGCCGCGCGTCCAGGACGCGTACTCGGTGCGGTGCGCCCCGCAGGTCGCGGGCGCGGGCCGGGACACCCTCGCGCACGCCCGCACGGTCGCCGAGCGCGAGCTGGCCGCCGCCGTCGACAACCCGGTGGTGCTGCCGGACGGGCGCGTGGAGTCGAACGGGAACTTCCACGGCGCCCCCGTCGCGTACGTCCTGGACTTCCTGGCCGTCGCGGCCGCCGACCTCGGCTCGATCGCCGAGCGGCGCACCGACCGGCTGCTCGACAAGAACCGCTCGCACGGCCTGCCGCCGTTCCTCGCCGACGACGCCGGTGTCGACTCGGGCCTGATGATCGCCCAGTACACGCAGGCCGCCCTGGTCAGCGAGATGAAGCGGCTCGCCGTCCCGGCCTCCGCCGACTCCATCCCGTCCTCCGCGATGCAGGAGGACCACGTCTCCATGGGCTGGTCGGCCGCGCGCAAGCTGCGCACCGCCGTCGACAACCTCTCCCGGATCATCGCCGTCGAGCTGTACGCGGCCACGCGCGCCATCGAGCTGCGCGAGGGCCTCACGCCCGCGCCCGCGAGCCGCGCCGTCATCGAGGCCGCCCGGAAGGCGGGGGTGGAGGGGCCGGGGCCCGACCGCTTCCTCGCGCCGGACCTCGCGGCGGCGGAGAAGTTCGTCCGCGGCGGCGATCTCGTCGGTGCCGCGGAGACGGTCACGGGGCCGCTGGCCTGATCACGGCTACGGCTGTACGGCTCTACGGCTCTACGGCTGTACGGCTGTACGGGCTCTACGGCTACGGCACCGGCTCCGGTTCTCCCGGAGCCGGGTCGTCGCCCGCCGCCTCGGCCGTCCCCGCCGCCCCTGCCGTCAGGAAGTCCTCGCTGATCTCCTTCGGCCCGAACGGCCACACCTTCTCCAGGCGCGCCCACACCACGAACGCCACGCACCCGAGCGCGACCCAGGCGAGCGACCACTCGATGGGATGGCGGCCCGGTGAGTTCTTGTCGGCGTACCCGTAGATGACCAGCCAGCCCGCGAGGGCGACGAAGCTCGGGAGCGGGTACAGCCACATGCGGTAGGGGCGGCGCAGCGCGGGCTGACGGCGGCGCAGCACGCTCAGGGCGAGGATCTGCGCGAGCGCCTGGACGAGCACCATCACGGCCGTCAGGAGCTGGATCAGGGTCGCGAGGTCGGTGTGGCGGCCGAGCAGGAAGCCCCCGGACGTCACCACGCCCATGGTGGCGAGGCCGAGCACCGGGAAGCGGTGCCGGGCGTGCAGCTTCGCGTACGGCCGGAAGAACACCCGGTCGCGGGCCGCGTCGTACGGCACGCGCGAGCCGCCGAGGAGCCCCGCGAAGACGGAGGCGAAGGCGGTGATGAGGATCAGCACGGTGACGGTGTCCGCCGCGCCCTTGCCCCAGGTCTCCTCCAGTACGGCCGACGCGACGGACGTCGAGGCGACGTCGTCCGGGTCCGTCATGCGGTGCCAGTCGATGACGCCGAGCGTGCCGATCTGGAGCAGCAGGTAGATCGTCATGATCCCGAGGATCGAGAAGACGATCGCGCGGGGCAGGGTCCGCCCCGGATCCTTGATCTCGGCGCCCAGGTACGCGGCCGTGTTGTAGCCGAGGTAGTCGTAGATGCCGATCGTCAGGCCGCCCGCGAAGCCGATCCAGAAGTGGTTGCCCGTCAGCTCGAAGGCGTCGGACGGATAGGTGAACGCCAGGTCGGCGTCGAAGTGCGTCAGCGAGGCGACGATCACGCAGCCGACCGACACGATCATCACGACCCACATCACGGCCGTGATCCGCGCGATGTGCTCGATGCCGCGCCACAGCAGCGCGATGACGAGCGCGATGACGCCGAGCCCGATCAGATCGCCGGTCGTCCGCCCCATGCCGGGCGCGAGGTA
The DNA here is from genome assembly GCF_008704795.1 of Streptomyces spectabilis. Taxonomy (NCBI): domain Bacteria; kingdom Bacillati; phylum Actinomycetota; class Actinomycetes; order Kitasatosporales; family Streptomycetaceae; genus Streptomyces; species Streptomyces spectabilis. Next base: position 6,000,323 of record NZ_CP023690.1, read on the forward strand.
GCCCAGGTACTGCACGAACCCCACGATCCCGGTGGACATGCCCACCGGGATGAACAGCATCGCCGTCCACACGAACAGGAACGGCATGAGCCGCCCCGTGCGGTACTGGAAGGCCTGGCGCAGATAGACGTAGCTGCCGCCGGAGCCCGGCATGGCGGCGCTCAGCTCGGCCCAGACCAGGCCGTCGCAGAGCGCGAGCAGCGCGCCCGCCACGAACCCGGTGACCGCCTGCGGCCCGCCGAACGCCGCGACCATCAGCGGGATGGTCACGAAAGGTCCGATGCCGCACATCTGGCTCATGTTGATGGCGGTGGCCTGGAAGGGGCCCACACGGCGTACGAAGCCCTTGTCCGGCATGGAGCCTCCTGGGCGCGGCGGTCAAAGAGGTCGGGCGGAGAGGGGAGTTGGTGCCCTGTCCCCGGCCCTGCGCCGGTTCAGTCCGTCGCGCTCTCCCGGCGTACCGAATACGCCACGAACCCCGCCCCGAGGCCCAGGAACGCCGTGCCGCCCACCACGTACGGCGTGGTGTCGATGGAGCCGGTGTCCGCGAGCCGGTCCTCGGTGGCCGTCGCGGTGGTGGCGTGGCGCGGCGCGTCGGGCGCCGGGGCCGCCTTCGCGGAGGGGACGAACCACAGGGCGCTGAGCAGCGTCGCTGCGGCGGCCGCGGTGAGCAGCGGGCGAAGTGCGGTCACGGGAAACGGATCCCCCTTGTGGAGCTGGCGAATTGGCCGTCTGGGGCGATGCTAATGAAAGGCGCGGGTCGTGCGGAAGTCGCGCCGGGAATGGGCCGTACCCTCCCTCTCATGAATGTGAATGAAACATCACGTTTTGTACGGCTGCGTGCCGAATTGCTGGTCGAGGTGGACGGGTCCGGCGAGCTGACCGCCACCGCCCTGAAGCGCATCGTGGACGACCCCCACCTGCCCGACGACGAGCGCACCCACGCCGAGGCCGCCGTCAAGGAGGACGACGCGGAGGCGCTCGCCTACCTCGTGGACCCCTTCGACCTGGTCAAGGGGCTGCCCGGAATCGAGCTCACCCAGGCGTCCTGGAGCAGCGAAGTGATCGACTACGACCCCGATTCGCCGGACTGGGACCCGGACGAGCATGATGACGGTGAGGACGGCGAGGAGCCCTAGGGCACGCCCGCGGCGCCGCGCACCGGTCAGCACCGAGAGCGCGGGGGAGCCCCGGTCGGCAACCGCCGCCCGGGGCTCCGTCGTCTCCTGAACGCGCGGCTGACCCTGCCGTCCCGCCCGGCGTGGCGTTCCCCACATCTAGGGTGGAAATGGAACGCGGAGGACCGGGAACTGCGTTAGGCGTGAAGCGGGATTACGGGACCCCCGGGTCTTTCGGGGATTCGGCAACGATGGAGATGCGTGTAATGACGGACAGTAAGCGGCGCAGAGGTCTGGTGGCCGTGTCCGCCCTGGTCGGCGGGGTGCTCGTGCTCTCTGCCTGTAGTGGTGACGACGGCGACAAGAAGGGCTCGGGCGGCAAGGAGTCGCAGAGCCAGGTCGACGAGGCGGCCGCGGAGAAGACCTCGGCGGCCAAGATCGCGATCGCGCCGAAGAACGGCTCCGACAACGCGAGCATCAACAAGGACGCCAAGGTCACCGTGAGCGAGGGCACGCTCACGAACGTGGTGATGAAGGCGGAGGGCGGCGCCGCGGTCGCCGGCGCGATATCCGCGGACAAGAAGACCTGGAAGCCGAGCGCCCAGCTGGAGCGCGCCACCACGTACAAGATCACCGCGACCGCCGCGGACTCCGAGGGCCGCAAGGCGCACGAGAACTCGTCCTTCACGACCGTCTCGAAGGCCAACAGCTTCATCGGCAGCTTCACGCCCGAGGACGGCTCCACGGTCGGCGTGGGCATGCCCGTGTCGATCAACTTCGACAAGCCGATCACCAACCGCAAGGCCGTGCAGAGCGGGGTCAAGGTGACCTCCACCTCCGGCCAGGAGATCGTCGGCCACTGGTTCGGCAACCAGCGCCTGGACTTCCGCCCCCAGGACTACTGGAAGGGCAACTCCACCGTCACCCTGAAGCTGGACCTCGACGGCGTCCAGGGCGCCGACGGGGTGTACGGCGTGCAGCAGAAGACGGTCCAGTTCAAGATCGGGCGCAATCAGGTGTCCGTCGTGGACGCCAAGACCAAGCAGATGAAGATCATGCGGGACGGGAAGGTCGTGAAGACCATCCCGATCTCGGCCGGGTCGCCGGACAACAAGACGTACAACGGCAAGATGGTGATCTCCGAGAAGTTCAAGGAGACCCGGATGAACGGCGCGACTGTGGGCTTCACGGACAGCGACGGCAAGGGCGAGTACGACATCAAGGACGTCCCGCACGCCATGCGCCTGTCGAGCTCCGGCACGTTCATCCACGGCAACTACTGGGGCTCGCCCTCGATCTTCGGCAATGTGAACACCAGCCACGGCTGCATCGGCCTGAAGGACGCCAAGGGCGCGGGCGACAAGTCCACCCCGGGCTCCTGGTTCTTCGAGAACACGATCACCGGTGACGTCGTGGACGTCCGCAACACCGGCGACAAGACGATCGCCCCGGACAACGGCCTCAACGGCTGGAACATGAGCTGGTCGCAGTGGAAGGCGGGCTCCGCCCTCTGAGCCGCCGCCTCCGGTCCGAAGCCGCCTCCGGGCCGAACCCGCCTCCGGGCTGAATCACCGCCTCCGGGCCGTCCGAACGGGCCCGCACCCCACCCGGGGTGCGGGCCCGTTCCGTGTCCGCGGCGTTGCGCGGCCATGTTGAACCGGCCAACAACCTCAACTATTCACTTCCGTCGCATAGTTGAACGGATATCGTCCCCCTCGACATACTGCGTGACTCAGAGCTTTCACCTTTGAGGGGGAAACTTGCTCAGACAAGTGAAGAAGGCGAGACGACCGGTCACCGCGCGTCGCGCGGGCGCGGCCACCATCGCGGCCGCGGCGGCCGTGGCCCTTGCCGCGGGCATGACCAGCCCGGCCCAGGCGGGCCCCGGCTCCGCCGCAGTTGAGCACGGCGGCGTCAAGGCGCCGGTGAAACACCACATCACGCTCCTCACCGGGGACCGCGTCACGGTCGACGCCAAGGGGCGCGTCACCGCGTTCGACCCCGCGAAGGGGCGTACGCACATACCCGTGCGCACCACCCGCACCGACGGGCACACCCTCGTCGTACCGGCCGACGCCCAGCGGCTGATAGCCGACGGCAAGCTCGACCAGCGGCTCTTCGACGTCACCGAGCTGAGCAAGAAGAGCAGCCGCGCGGCCCAGAAGCAGGGCCTGAAGGTCATCGTCGCCTACAAGGGCGCGGCCGCGGCGGCCAAGGCCGACGTGCGGGACGCGGGCGGCACCAAGCTCCGCCACTCCCTGAAGACCCTCAACGCCGACGCCGTGCAGACCCCGAAGCGCGACGCCGCGAAGCTCTGGGACGCGCTCACCGCGGAGCGCGGCGCGGCCCGCACCACCGCGTCCGGCATCAGCCGCGTCTGGCTCGACGGCACCCGCAGGGCGAGCCTCGACAAGAGCGTCAAGCAGATCGGCGCCCCCAAGGCCTGGCAGGCCGGGTACGACGGCAAGGGCGTGAAGATCGCCGTCCTGGACACCGGCGTGGACGCCACCCACCCCGACCTCAAGGAACAGGTCGTCGGGGAGAAGAACTTCACCCCGTCGCCCGACAGCAAGGACCGCGTCGGCCACGGCACGCACGTCGCGTCCATCGCCGCGGGCACCGGCACCAAGAACAGCGCCTACAAGGGCGTCGCCCCGGGCGCGAAGGTCCTCAACGGCAAGGTCCTCGGCGACGAGGGCTCCGGCGACGACTCCGGGATCATCGCGGGCATCGAGTGGGCGGCCGCCGAGGGCGCCGACGTGGTGAACCTGAGCCTCGGCGGCGGTGACACGCCCGGCGTGGACCCGCTGGAGGCCGCCGTCAACAAGGTCTCCGAGGACAAGGGCATCCTCTTCGCGATCGCCGCGGGCAACGACGGGGCGCCCGCCTCGGTCGGCTCGCCGGGCAGCGCGGACGCGGCCCTCACCGTCGGCGCGGTCGACGACAACGACAAGCTCGCGGAGTTCTCCAGCCAGGGCCCGCGCGTCGGCGACGGCGCCATCAAGCCGGACGTGACGGCGCCGGGCGTGGACATCACCGCCGCCGCGGCCCCGGGCAGCCAGATCGAGAAGGAGGTCGGGCAGAAGCCGGAGGGCTATCTGACGATCTCCGGCACCTCGATGGCGACGCCGCACGCCGCGGGCGCCGCCGCGCTGCTCAAGCAGCAGCACCCGAACTGGAAGTACACCGAGCTGAAGGGCGCGCTCACCGCGTCCACCAAGCCCGGCAAGTACACGCCGTTCCAGCAGGGTTCGGGCCGGATCGCCGTGGACGGCGCCATCAAGCAGTCCGTGATCGCCGACCCGGTGTCGGTGAGCTTCGGCACGCAGGCGTGGCCGCACACCGACGACAAGCCGGTCACCAAGAAGGTCACGTACCGGAACCTCGGCAGCGGCGAGGTCACCCTCGACCTGGCCCTCACGACGGCCGACCCCAAGGGCAACCCGGCGCCCTCCGGCTTCTTCAAGCTCGCCGCCAAGAAGGTCACCGTCCCCGCGGGCGGCACCGCCTCGGTCGACCTGACCAGCGACACGAAGCTGGGCGGCACCCTCGACGGCGCGTACTCCGCGTACGTGACCGCCAGCGGCGGCGGCCAGTCGGTGCGCACGGCCGCCGCGGTCAACCGCGAGGTCGAGTCGTACGACGTGACGGTGAAGCACGTCGGCCGCGACGGGCAGCCCGCCACGGCCTACAGCTCGGCCCTGTTCGGCACCTCCGGGTCCACCGCCGACCAGGACTTCCAGGTCTACGACCCGTCCGGCACCGCCAAGGTCCGCGTGCCCAAGGGCGGTTACGCCCTGGACGCGAGCGTCTTCGTCGACCCGGAGGACGCCTCCAAGGGCATCGACTGGGTCGTCCAGCCGAAGCTGAACGTCACCAAGGACACGACGGTGACGGTGGACGCCGGCAAGGCGAAGCCCGTCGACGTCACGGTGCCCGCGGCCGACGCGAAGTCCGAGCTCGCGCTGCCGCTCTACGGCATCCAGAACGACGCCGTCGACTTCGCGTCGGGCTGGTTCCTCGACTCCTACGCGGGCTTCCGCACCGCGCACCTCGGCCCGGCCGTCAGCGACGGCTCGCTGCGGCAGAGCTGGGACGCGCGCTGGTCCAAGGGCGACAAGAGCGAGTACGACGTCGTGTCGGGCGGCAAGGTCAAGCAGTTCGCCACCGGCTACACCAAGCACTACAAGGAGTCCGACCTCGCCACCGTGAAGGTCGGCCTCGGCGCCTCGTCGAGCGGGAAGACGGCCACGGTCTCCGCGTTCGGCTATCTGCCCGGCAGCGGCCTGAGTGCCGGCGTCAGCGTGCCGCAGAAGGCGCCGAGCACGCGCACCCTGTACGTGTCCACCGGCGATAAGGTCAAGTGGACCCTGGAGTTCGAGCAGCGCGGCGGCGTGGGCGACGACGGCTGGCCGATCGTCGACGCCGGGTACACGCTCGGCGCGCCGCAGACCTTCACGGCGGGCAAGACGTACGCCAAGAAGTTCAACACGGCCGTCTTCGGGCCGCGGATCGGCGGCGACTACGGCGTCTTCCGCAAGGGCAACGCGATCTCCGGCGCCCTGCCGCTGTTCGCCGACGGCCAGACGCACGCGGGCGGTTCCGTGTACACGTCGGTGAAGACCACCCTGAAGCACAACGGCACGCAGATCGGTGAGAACACCGACCCGCTGACCGGCGAGGCCCCCTTCAAGGTGCCCGCGGGCGACGCCCAGTACCAGCTGTCGACGTCCGTCAAGCGGAGCGTGGCCGTGGCCGCGGCCTCCACGCGGATCGACGCGAGCTACTCCTTCCGCTCGAAGAAGACCACGGCCCGCACGAAGCTGCCCGTCTCCGGCGTGCGCTTCGACGCCGAGGTCGGCCTCGACAGCCGGGCGCCCGCCGACAAGAAGCAGTCCGTGCCGGTGACGGTGCAGGGCGCGGCGGCCGGGGCCAACCTCAAGTCCCTCGCCGTCTGGGTCAGCTACGACTACGGCCGCAACTGGGAGCCCGTCGAGGTCAAGAACGGCAAGATCTCGGTGAAGAACCCGGCCGCGGGCAAGGGCATCTCCTTCCACGCCAAGGTCAGCGACAAGAAGGGCAACAAGTCGTCGCTGTCGATCTACAACGCGTACTACGGCAAGTGAGCCGGCTGCTTGGCCCGGTCACTTGAGTACGTGAGCTAGTCGCTAGTCGCTAGTCGCTAGTCGCTAGTCGCTTTGAGGCGCGGCGCCGAACGGACTGTCGATCACATATCGCCAGTATCCGTCGGCGCCGCGCCGTGCTACGTCCGTGGCCGTCGAGCGCACCTTGCCGCCGATCTCCCAGTCCACGACGAGCAGCGCGACATCGCCGTCACCTGCGACGTACACCTGTCGGGTGCGGACGGCGATGGGCAGGCCGAGGGCCAGGAACGGGGCGTTCTGCGCGGCGATCGCGGCGTCCCCGTGCACCGGCACGCCGGACTCCGGTACGAACGCGGCGCGCGGCTCGTACAGCTCGCGGACCGCGTTCGGGTCGCCGCTGTTGAAGCGCGCGGCGAACGCGGCGGGCACGTCCTCGGCGCGCGTCGGCAGGGGGGACGGGGGCAGGATGGGGGTGCTCGGCTCGGTCATGCGCGACACGGTAGGAGGCGTCCTCGTGACTCACCGAACGGTAAGTCAGGCAGGTCAGGGCGTCCGCGCGGGACGGCCGGGACTTCCCGACGACCCGCGCGCCCGGGTCACGGCGCCCAGCCCCGGCTGCCCCGTGGAGGTCACGCTCGCGGCGCTGCGGGGCCGCTGGACCACGCTCGTGGTGCGCGAGTTGCTCGCGGGTGACGTGTACGCGTACAGCGAACTCGCCGCCGCGCTCCCGGAGTTGTCCGACAAGGTACTTGCGGAGCGGCTGGCGCAGCTCACCGCCGCCGGAGTGGTCCGGCGCACGCGTACGCCCGGCTGGCCGCCCGCCGTCACCTATCGACTCACCCCGCACGGCAGGGAGCTGGGTCCGGTGCTCCAGGCCCTCTGGGACTGGGGCGCGGCCGCCGCCCTTGACGTCCCGGAAGAGGAAGCCGACACGCCATGAGCGCGAGCCCCGCCCACACCGTCGAGTACATCCGCTACCGCGTGCCCGCCGAGCGCGCCGCCGAGTTCCTGTCCGCGTACACCCGCGCGGCCGTGCCGCTGGCCGCGGCGCCGCAGTGCGTGGACTACGAACTCGCCCGCTGCGAGGAGGATTTCGAGCACTTCGTCCTGCGCATCACCTGGACCTCCACGAAGGACCACCTGGAGGGCTTCCGCTCCTCCGAGCACTTCCGGGACTTCTTCGCGCACGTCCGCCCGTACGTCGAGAACATCGAGGAGATGCGGCACTACACGCCGACCTCGGTGCGCGGCTCCGGCGCCTCGACGCCGACGCTGTACGCGTGGGCGGGCGGTGCGGAGCGCTTCGTGCGGCTCACGGAGGTCTTCTACGAGAAGGTCCTCGCGGACGACCTGCTCGCCCCGGTCTTCGCGGGCCTCGCGCCCGAGCACGCGGCGCACGTCGCGCAGTGGCTCGGCGAGGTCTTCGGCGGCCCGGCGGCGTACTCCCGCGACCACGGCGGGCCCGACGGCTCGGGCGCGCACGGCCACATGGTCTCCAAGCACCTCGGCAAGGGCATCACCGAGCCCCAGCGGCGCCGCTGGGTGAACCTCATGCAGGACGCGGCGGACGAGGCGGGCCTGCCGACCGACGCGGAGTTCCGCTCGGCGTTCGTGGCGTACGTGGAGTGGGGCACGCGCCTCGCCGTCTCCTTCTCGGGCCCCGAGGCCACCCGCCCCGCCGACCAGCCCGTCCCCACCTGGACCTGGGGCGCGGCCCCGCCGTACCAGCCGTGACGGCCCCGAAGAGCCGTCAGCGAACCCCCGCCGGGGACTCCGCACTCCAGCTGGCCAGGAGGCGGAGGGCCTCGGCGGAGGGGGAGCCGGGCTCGGCGTGGTACGTGACCAGGTACTGCTCCGCGTCGTCGTCGAGCCGCATCGTCTCGTACGAGAGGGTGAGCTCGCCGACCAGCGGGTGCCGCAGCTGCTTGACCCCGTGCCCCTTCTCCCGCACGTCGTGCGCCGCCCACAGCTTCCGGAACGTCTCGCTCTTCACGGACAGCTCCCCGACCAGGGCCGACAGCTGCGGGTCGTTCGGATAGCAGCCCGCGTCCATCCGCAGGAAGCTGACCATGTCCGACGTCTTCTGGTCCCACGTGTCCGCGAACAGCTCCCGCACGGCGGGGTCGAGGAAGACGAGCCGGGCCCAGTTCCGCTGCTCGCGCGGCAGGGCGCCCCAGTCGCCGAACACGGCGGTCGCCATGCGGTTCCAGCCGAGGATGTCGGAGCGGCGCCCGCCGACGTACGCCGGGACGGTCTCCATGGCGTCGAGGAGGTGCTGGAGCGCGGGCCGCAGCGTCTGCGTCGGCGCGACCCGCTTCTTCTTGTGCGCCGTGGGCTTCGCGAGGTGCGTGAGGTGCGCGTGCTCCGCGTTGCTCAGCCGCAGGGCCCGCGCGATGGAGTCGAGGACCTCCGCCGAGACATTGCGTCCGTTGCCCTGCTCAAGGCGTGTGTAGTACGCCACCGAGACGCCCGCGAGCTGCGCCAGCTCCTCGCGGCGCAGGCCCGGGACCCGCCGGTGCCTGCCGTAGCCGGTCAGGCCGACGTCCTGCGGCTGGAGCCGGGCCCTGCGGGTGCGCAGGAACTCGCTCAGCTCGGCCCTGCGGTCGAGGCCCTCGGGGGCGGCGGCGTTCACGTCCATGCCTTCCAGTATTCCGGCGTGCCGCCGTTCGTACGCTCCTGAGCCTGATACCACCAGTGGTACGCACACGGTGCGTAGGCACAACGGAGGGCTGGGTGACCGCCCGCCCCGCTGCCAGGCTCGATGGCATGACCGCACAGACGACCTCCCCCACCACCACCCGCAACGCCCCGGCCGGGCACGTACCGGCCTACGCCGCCCCCGCGGCCTCCGCGCCCCTGGAGCGCACCACCGTCCCGCGCCGCCCCGTCGGCGAGCACGACGTGCTGATCGACATCAAGTACGCCGGAATCTGTCACTCCGACATCCACCAGGCCCGTGACGGCTGGGGCGAGGGCATCTTCCCGATGGTGCCGGGACACGAGATCGCGGGCGTCGTCGCCGAGGTCGGCCCCGGCGTCACCAAGTTCCGGGTCGGCGACCGCGTCGGCGTCGGCTGCATGGTCGACTCCTGCCGCACGTGCGACGCCTGCCGGGCGGGCCTTGAGCAGTACTGCGTCAAGGGCAACGTCCAGACGTACAACGCGCTCGACAAGAGCGGTGAGCCCACCTACGGCGGCTACTCCCGGCAGATCGTCGTCGACGAGGCCTTCACCCTGCGCATCCCCGACGGCCTCTCCCTGGACGTGGCCGCGCCGCTGCTGTGCGCGGGCATCACCACGTACTCCCCGCTCGCGCACTGGAACGCGGGCCCCGGCAAGAAGGTCGCGATCGTCGGGCTCGGCGGCCTCGGCCACATGGCCGTCAAGATCGCGCACGCGATGGGCGCCGAGGTGACCGTCCTGTCGCAGACCCTGCGCAAGAAGGACGACGGGCTCCGGCTCGGCGCCGACCACTACTACGCGACCGGCGACGACGCCACGTTCGAGCAGCTCGCGGGCGCCTTCGACCTGATCGTGTCCACGGTCTCGGCGCCGCTGCCCTTCGACAGGTACCTGGGCCTGCTGAAGACGGACGGCGCCCTGGTGAACGTGGGCGCACCCGAGGAGCCCGTGTCCCTCAACGTCTTCTCGCTCATGCTCCAGCGCAAGACCCTCGCGGGCTCAGCCATCGGCGGCATCGCGGAGACCCAGGAGATGCTGGACTTCTGCGCCGCGCACGGCCTGGGCGCGGAGATCGAGCTGATCGGCGCCGACCGCATCAACGAGGCCTACGAGCGGATCCTGGCGAGCGACGTCCGCTACCGCTTCGTCATCGACGCGGCCACGATCTGAGTGGGCGCCGCTTTTCGGCGCTCCGCGCCTCGTCCTCAAACGCCGGACGGGCTGGAAGATCCAGCCCCTCCGGCGTTTGAGGAGCGGGCCTGGGGCGCCCCGCGAGGCCCCCTGGTCCCCTGGCCCTAGGGCGCATGGCGCAGCAGCGCGGGACCTGGTGGCCGATGCCCGGAGTGAGGGCCCGGCCGTAGCGTTCCGGGTGTCAGCACGACAGGCACCGGAGGAGGTCCGCACGATGAGCATCGAGCTGAACCACACCATCGTCCAAGCCGAGGACAAGAAGGCGTCCGCACGGTTCCTCGCGGACATCCTGGGGCTCGAAGTCGGCCCCCAGTACGGCCCGTTCATCCCCGTGGAGATCCCCAACGGCGTCACGCTCGACTACTACGAGGGCGACGGCGACCCGCTCGTGTCGCAGCACTACGCGTTCATGGTCTCCGATGGCGAGTTCGACGCGATCTTCAGCCGCATCAAGGAGCGGGGCCTCACCTACTGGGCGGACCCGTACCACACGCGGAAGAACGAGATCAACACGAACGACGGCGGCCGCGGGCTCTACTGGGACGACCCCAACGGCCACAAGCTGGAGATCATCACCAAGCCGTACGGAGCCGGGGACGCCTGAGCCGGGGCGCCCGCGCGCGGGTCACTCCCCGCGCAGGAACCCCAGGACCAGGGGCGTGGCCACGTCCGCGAACTCCTCGAAGTACGCGTGCCGGGCGCCCGGGACCCACCGCATCCGGGCGTCCGCGATCCGCTCCGCGAGCAGCGGGGCGTTGGCCGCCGGATTGAAGGCGTCGTCGCTGCCGTGCACCACGAGGGTCGGCGCCTTGATCCGGAGCAGCGCGTCCCACGCGTCGTGCCGGGCGCTGGCCCGCAGATGACGCCGCCGGGCGTGCGCGGGCATCGAGGGGTCCCCCAGGGTGTGGAACCGCGTCCGCCCGGCCGCCCGCTGCGCCGCCAGCCACGCGGGTGTGTACATCAGCTCCCGAAGGGCGCGCGCCGCCGCCTCCTGGTCCGGCTGCGTCAGCGCGCGCCGGACCTCGGGCCCGCGCTCCACGCCGTGCGGCGCCCCCGGCGACGTGCAGCCGAGGACGAGCCGGTCCACCAGGTCCGGCCGGTCGGCGGCGAGCCACTGCGCGACCCGGCCGCCCATCGACGTCCCGTACACATGCGCCCGCTCGATGCCGGCGTCCGCGAGGACGGCCGCCACATCGTCGGCGAACCCGCGCGTGCTGTACGCGTCCGTGTCCGGCCGGTCGCTCTCGCCGGTCCCGCGCCAGTCGAGCGTCACCACGGTGAACGCGGCGGCGAAGTCCGCCACGACGGGGTCCCACCACCGCCGGCTGTTGGACTGCCCGCTCAACAGGACGAGGGGCTCACCGGAGCCCCTCAGCTCGTACGCGAGGCCGGTGCCGTCGTCGGCGAAGGCGAGGGGCATGACCTACTGCGCGGCTTCCGGCGCGGGGGCGATGCCCGTGGGGCAGGCACGGCCCCAGTTCGTCTCGGACGGGCTGCTCAGCTCGACGCCGGTGCCGCCAATGCCGCAGTACCCGTCGGGGTTCTTGTCCAGGTACTGCTGGTGGTAGGGCTCGGCGGGCCAGAAGGCGCGGTCTTCGGCGGGCAGGACCGTCGTGGTGATCGTGCCGAGGCCCGCGGCCGTGAGGACCTGCTGATAGGCCTCGCGGGACGCGGTGGCCGTCTCCTCCTGGACGGGGGAGTGGGTGTAGATCGCCGAGCGGTACTGCGTGCCCACGTCATTGCCCTGGCGGAAGCCCTGCGTCGGGTTGTGCGACTCCCAGAAGACCTTCAGGAGCTCGGCGTAGGTGACCTTGGAGGGGTCGAAGACGACGCGGACCACTTCGGTGTGGCCGGTCAGGCCGGAGCAGACCTCTTCGTACGCCGGATTCTTCGTGTATCCGCCCTGGTAGCCGACGAGGGTCGTCCAGACGCCGTCCGTCTGCCAGAACTTGCGCTCCGCGCCCCAGAAGCAGCCGAGCGCGAAGTCCGCCACCTCAAGGCCCTCGGGATACGGGCCCTGGAGCGCGGTGCCGAGGACGGTGTGACGGGAGGGGACCTCGAACTCGGGGGTCTCGCGGCCCTTCAGGGCCTCCTCGGGAGTCGGGAGCACGGGGGTGCGGCCGAAGATCATCGGGTCCTCCTGGAGCAGGTGTCGGCGTGATGCTCAACGCCTGGGGGCGACGGGGAATTCCTGGGCCGACAGCGGGAGCGCCCGAAGGGGCGCGGGGAACTGCGCGACCAGCCACAGCGGGCTCGCAGACGATCGACGGCCTGTCGCGGCACTCCCGCGAAGCGGCTAGTGCCGCAGCGTCGCCGGGCTGCCGCCATTGGCCTCATAGCCCGCGACGGCCAGGGCGCGGTAGACCGCGTAGTCCGCCGCGGGGTCCGCCGACAGGGTCCAGGGCAGCGCCCCCACGTGGCCGTCGACGCGCACCAGCTGGTCCATCGCCTCGCCCCAGCGCTCGCCGCGGACCAGGAAGAAGACCAGGAGGTGCCGGACGTGGGCCAGCATCGGGTCGTCGGGACGGGCCGAGTGCACCGCGAACTGGGCGCCCTCGACGGCCTTGGTCACGACCTCGCTCTGGTAGAAACCGCGCACCATGTTGACCTCGGGGAGGTGCTCGTACACCGCGAAGAGGGGGAGCGCGGAGAGCAGCGAGCCACCGGGGGCGCGGGCGGCCGCGGCCTCGGCGAAGGAGAAGGCCTCCTCGCGGGTGCCGTGCCACTTCTCGCACCAGTAGTGCAGCGCCGCCAGATGCGCCCCCATGTGCGCGGGCGCGCGGTCCAGGATCTTCAGCCACAGCTGTTCGAACTCCGCGCGCTCATAGGCGAGTCCGCGGGCGATCGACAGCTCGATGACGTACGGGACCGGGTCGCCGGGGGAGAGCAGCGCCGCCTGGCCGCAGGCCGCCCTGGCCTCCTCCAGGATGATCCGGAACTCGTCCGTCCCCGGTGTCGAGGTGCGCCAGGCCTGCTGCACCAGGAACTCCGCGTGCACCGCCGCGCCGCCCGCGTCCTTCTCGGCCTCCGCGCGCCACACCCGCAGCCACTGGCCGCCCGGGGTGTCGCTGACCCCGCCGGGCCGCTGCCGCAGCTCCAGGGACGCGGCGCCCGCGAAGGCCTGCACGCGCTGCCAGCGCCGCTCGCCGTGCACCTCGGTCCCGGCGAGGAGCTGGGACGCGCCGCGCCAGTCCTGGGTGCGCTGCACCAGGTCGAGCACCTCGACCAGGTCGGCGTCCGGGCCCGGCATGCGGATGTCCAGGTCCTCCTGGCGCGCGAAGCCGTAGTTCGCCGGGTCCGCCGCGTCCGGGGCGCCGGGGTGCACCTGGCGGATCCCGGCGCGCCTGCGCAGCAGGATCGGCCCGAGCACCGCCCCGATCATGACCACTGCCATCAGGACCCAGAGAATCTCCATGCCTCCAAGCGAACCAGACGCCTGTGACAATTGGCCAACCTGACCGTCCGCGCAGGCCAAACCGCTCGTGGTGACCGCCCCGTACGGCCCCCGCAGCCGTCCCGCATTACGCTCAGGCCGCATGAGTGACTCGCACAGCAGCCAGAGCTTCGAGACCGTAGCCATCCACGCGGGCAACACCGCCGACCCGCTCACCGGCGCGGTCGTCCCGCCCATCTACCAGGTGTCCACGTACAAGCAGGACGGAGTCGGCGGACTGCGCGGCGGCTACGAGTACAGCCGCAGCGCCAACCCCACCCGCACGGCGCTCGAGGAGAACCTCGCCGCCCTGGAGAACGGCCGCCGCGGTCTCGCCTTCGCCTCCGGCCTCGCCGCCGAGGACTGCCTGCTGCGTACGCTGCTCGCCCCCGGCGACCACGTGGTCATCCCCAACGACGCGTACGGCGGTACGTTCCGCCTCTTCGCGAAGGTCGTCGCGCGGTGGGGCGTGGAGTGGTCCGTCGCGGACACCTCGGACCCGGCGTCCGTACGAGCCGCCCTCACGCCCAAGACGAAGGCCGTCTGGGTCGAGACCCCGTCCAACCCGCTGCTCGGCATCACGGACATCGCCGCCGTCGCGCAGATCGCCCACGAGGCGGGCGCCCGCCTGGTCGTGGACAACACCTTCGCCAGCCCTTATCTGCAGCAGCCGCTCGCCCTCGGCGCGGACGTCGTCGTGCACTCGATGACGAAGTACATGGGCGGCCACTCGGACGTCGTGGGCGGCGCCCTGATCGTCAACGACGACGCCCTGGGTGAGGAGCTCGCGTACCACCAGAACGCGATGGGCGCGGTCGCCGGACCGTTCGACTCCTGGCTGGTGCTGCGCGGCGTCAAGACGCTCGCCGTCCGCATGGACCGGCACAGCGAGAACGCGACCCGCGTCGCCGAGATGCTGACCAGCCACGCGCGCGTGACCAACGTCTTCTACCCGGGCCTGGACTCGCACCCCGGCCACGAGATCGCCGCCAAGCAGATGAAGGCCTTCGGCGGCATGGTGTCGTTCCAGGTCGAGGGCGGCGAGGAAGCGGCCGTGGAGGTCTGCAACCGGGCCCGTCTGTTCACGCTCGGCGAGTCCCTCGGCGGCGTGGAGTCCCTCATCGAGCACCCCGGCCGCATGACGCACGCCTCCGTGGCGGGCTCGGCCCTGGAGGTCCCGGCCGACCTGGTGCGCCTGTCAGTGGGCATCGAGGCCGTCGACGACCTCCTCGCGGACCTCAAGCAGGCCCTGGGCTAAGTCCGGTCGGCCGGACAGTCCGCGCCGCCGCTCGCGGGCTACCAGCGCGTGAGCGGCGGCGTCGTCCGCGACGGCGGCTCCACCCACGGCTGCGCCGTCGCGGCCCACACGGAGAACGCCACCGCGGCCGCGAGCAACAGCAGCCACAGCAGGCGCCGCCCGGCGGTGCGGCGCCTGAGCGCGCGCGAGCCGCGCCGCACCGCGTCCGCGTGCAGGTCGGGCGGCACGGACGCGGGCGCACCCGCGTCCAGGAGCCGGCGTACGGCCGCCTCGCGGCGCTCCTGCTGGCTCATGACCAGGTCGCCTCCCCCAGGGCGGGCGGCACCGCGGGAGCGGGCCCCCGCGGCGGGTGCAGGACCGTCGCCACGGCACGGGCGCACACGGTCCGTACGCGCTCCGGCGGCAGCCCGAGCAGCGCCGCGGCCTGCTCCTCGGCGACGCCTTCGTAGAGACGCAGGACGAGAACCAGCCGCTCCAGGGGGGACAGCCGGGCGAGCAGCCCGCCCTGGCCGCGGTAGCGCCACCAGGCGCCGCGCGCGTAGTGGACGGCCACGTGCGTACGGGTGCGGTCGTAGGGATCCTCGCCGCGCATGCGGTCCCAGGAGGCGTACGTCGCGGCGAGCGCGCGGGTGAGCAGGGCCCGCGCGCGGGGGTTGGCGTCCGGCGGCTCGCCGGTGAGCAGCGTGGCGGCATGCAGAAGGCGCCCTGCCGCGCCCGCGACGAACGCCTGGAACTCCCGGGCGCGACGGGCCTGTTGGGCGGCCTGCCGCTCTCGCACCGCGCCTCCCGCCGGTCGGCGTAGGGGGACCGGTTTCATCTGAGGCCAGGCGGGGTGCCCAGGTCAAGAGCCCGGCACGAGCGGAACCGCGCGCTCGGGCGGCCGGGGGTGGAACGTGTCGTCCTGAGCCAGGCCCTCGTACGGGCGGTGCCGGGCGGGCGCCGCACTGACGGCGCGCGTCCGCGCACTCCCGTGCGAGGGCCGGGGCCGCGGTGGTCGGCGTACCGCGGCCCCGGGCTCAGGAGTCGGTCTGCGGCACCGCGTCGGGCACCGCCTGGGAGCTCTGCCGCGCGGAGAGCGCGGTGTTGAAGCGGGTGAGCAGCGCGGTGAAGCCGGTGCGCTCCTCGGGCGTCCAGTCCTGCGTGAGCTCGGCCATGAGCTCACGGCGCGAGGACCGCACCTCGTCCAAACGCGCCTGGCCGCGCGGCGACAGCTGCAGGACGACCGCGCGCCCGTCCTCGGGGTGCGAGGTGCGCTTGACCAGGCCGGTGTCGACGAGCGGCGCGACCTGGCGGGTCACGGTCGAGGAGTCGATGCCCATGCTCGCCGCGAGCGCCTTGACGCCCATCGGGCCTTCCTTGTCGAGACGGTTGAGCAGGAGGTACGCGGCTCGGTCCATGGAGTTGCGGACCTGTCCGACGCCGCCAAGACGGGTCTGCTCGGCACGCCGCGCGAACACCGCTACTTGGTGTTGGAGCGTGTCGAGGAGGCCGGGATCGCTGGCGGTCGTCATGTCCGGAGTTGTGGGCATGGCCGTGGGCTCACTTCATGGGAAGGGTGGTGGGTTGGGGGACAGGGTACGGGGTCCGGGCGCTACCCGTACCGGCGCTGCGCAAACCCGTCTCGCCGCTTGGTCAGGCCGCGAGGAGACTGGCGTGAACTGCGAGACTGCAGTCATGAGCTACCGCACGACACGCTCCTTGCCCGACGTGACCCTGGACGACGTGCGCGGCGCCCAGAAGATGCTGGGCGGCGTCGCCCGGGTCACGCCCATGGAAGGCAGCAGGTACCTGTCCGGGCTCGTCGGCGCCCCCGTCCATCTGAAGTGCGAGAACCTCCAGCGGACCGGCTCCTTCAAGCTGCGCGGCGCCTATGTGCGCATCGCCGGTCTGCTGCCCGAGGAGCGCGCGGCGGGCGTCGTCGCGGCCAGCGCGGGCAACCACGCCCAGGGCGTGGCCCTCGCCTCCTCGCTGCTCGGGGTGCGCTCGACGGTGTTCATGCCGGTCGGCGCCCCGCTGCCGAAGGTCGCGGCGACCCGCGACTACGGCGCGGAGGTGCGCATGGAGGGCCAGGTCGTCGACGAGACGCTGGCCGCGGCGCAGGAGTACGCGGACGCCACCGGAGCCGTCTTCATCCACCCCTTCGACCACCCGGACATCGTCGCCGGGCAGGGCACCGTGGGCCTTGAGGTCCTGGAGCAGTGCCCCGAACTGCGCACGCTGCTCATCGGCGTGGGCGGCGGCGGGCTCGCCGCGGGCATCGCCGTGGCCGTCAAGGCGCTCCGTCCCGACGTGCGGCTCGTCGGCGTGCAGGCGGCGGGGGCCGCCGCGTACCCGCCCTCGCTCGCGGCGGGCCGGCCGGTGTCCATCGGCAACCCGATGACCATGGCGGACGGCATCAAGGTGGGCCGCCCCGGCGACGTGCCGTTCCGGCTCGTCGAGGAGCTCGTCGACGACATCGTCACCGTCTCCGAGGACGCCCTCTCCAGCGCCCTGCTGCTGTGTCTGGAGCGGGCCAAGATGGTCGTCGAACCCGCGGGCGCCAGCACGGTCGCGGCGCTCCTGAGCGACCCGCACGCCTTCGAGGGACCCGTCGTCGCCCTGCTGTCCGGCGGCAACGTGGACCCGCTCCTGATGCAGCGCATCCTGCGCCACGGCATGGCCGCCGCGGGCCGCTACCTGTCGCTGCGCCTGCGCCTGCCGGACCGCCCCGGGGCCCTGGCCTCGCTGCTCGGCGCGCTGACCGTGGTGGACGCCAACGTCCTCGACGTGAGCCACGTCCGCACCGATCCCCGGCTGGGGCTCACCGAGGTCGAGGTGGAGCTGCACCTGGAGACGAAGGGGCCCGAGCACTGCGCCGAGGTGGGCGCGGTGCTGCGGGACGCGGGCTACACGGTCCTGGACTGACGGACCCGGGCCGAGCGCGGCCCCGGCCGGGGGCCGGGGTTTTCCACAGGCTTGCCCGAACCGGTTGAGAAAACGCGATACATCGCGTTAGGGTGTGACCCACTCCACTGGCCGCCGGGCGAGCGAGGTCCGGCGAATCTAGGCTTTTCGCTAGGTACCGACCCAAACTATGGGAGACCCCTATGCCAGGCGCCATCTACGCCGAAGGTCTGGTGAAGACCTTCGGCGACGTAAAGGCTCTGGACGGCGTCGATCTGGATGTCCCGGAAGGCACCGTGCTCGGCCTCCTCGGGCCGAACGGCGCGGGAAAGACGACGGCGGTCCGCTGTCTCACCACCCTGCTGACCCCCGACAGCGGCAGAGCGGTCGTCGCCGGAATCGACGTACTGAAGCATCCGAACGAGGTGCGGCGATCGATCGGACTCTCCGGTCAATTCGCCGCCGTCGACGAGTACTTGACGGGCCGCGAGAATCTCCAGATGGTCGGTCAGCTCTATCAGATGCCGACCAAGCAGGCCAAGGCCCGGGCGGGCGAGCTGCTCGAGCGGTTCAATCTGAGCGACGCGGCCGACCGCCCCTCCAAGACGTATTCGGGCGGCATGCGCCGCCGACTCGACCTCGCCGCGGCGCTCGTCGTCTCACCGCCGGTGATGTTCATGGACGAGCCGACGACCGGCCTCGACCCGCGCAACCGCCAAGCCCTGTGGGAAGTCATCCAAGAGCTCGTCGCGGGCGGCACGACCCTCCTTCTGACCACGCAGTATCTGGAGGAGGCCGACCACCTGGCGCACGACATCTGCGTCATCGACCACGGCCGGGTCATCGCCCGCGGCACCGCCGACCAGCTCAAGGCCCAGACCGGCGGCGAGCGCGTCGAGGTCGTCGTGCACGAGCGCGACCACATCGCCGTCGCGAGCGACGTCCTCACCGGCTTCGGCAAGGGCGAGACCACCGTCGACCAGCACACCCGCAAGCTGACCGTGCCCGTCACCGGCGGCGCCAAGCTGCTCGCCGAGGTCATCCGCGAGCTCGACGCCCGCGGCATCGAGATCGACGACATCGGCCTGCGCCGCCCCACCCTCGACGACGTCTTCATCTCCCTGACCGGCCACATCGCCGAGGTCGACGAGGGCAACGGCACGGACACCGCCCCCGAGAAGTCCCGGGCGGGCGCCAAGGACAAGCGCAAGAAGGAGGCCGACCAGTGAGCGCCCTCAGCGACACCGCACCCGCAGCCAGGCCCGCGGGCGGCCTGAGCGCCTCCGTCCGCGACTCCCTCGTCGTCGCCAAGCGGAATCTGATCCGCATGAGCCGGATCCCCGAGATCATTCTCTTCGGCCTGATCCAGCCGGTGATGTTCGTCGTCCTCTTCAGCTATGTCTTCGGGGGATCGATCAACGTCCCCGGTGCGGGCCTGAGCCCTGGCGGGTACCGCGAGTTCCTGATGGCGGGCATCTTCGCGCAGACCGTCACCTTCGCCACCGCGGGGGCGGGCGCGGGCATCGCCGAGGACATGCACAAGGGCCTGATCGACCGCTTCCGCTCGCTGCCCATGGCGCGCGGCGCCGTCCTCACCGGCCGCACCATCGCCGACCTGGTGCAGACCGCGCTGACCCTGCTGGTCCTCGCCGTGGTCGCCCTCATCGTCGGCTGGCGGATCCACGAGGGCTTCCCCAAGGCACTCGCCGCCTTCGGCCTGCTGCTCCTGTCCGGGTACGCCTTCACCTGGATCGGCGCCCTGATCGGTCTGTCGGTCCGCACCCCGGAGGCAGCCACGTCCGGCGGCCTGATCTGGCTCTTCCCGTTGACGTTCATCTCGAACGCGTTCGTCCCGGCGGAGAACATGCCCACCTTCCTGCGGCATATCGCTGAGTGGAACCCGTTCAGCGCTACCGTCCAGGCGTGCCGCGAACTCTTCGGGAACCTCCCGGCGGGCTATCCAGTGCCGGAGGCCTGGCCCATGCAGCATCCGGTGTTGGCATCGGTGCTGTGGTCTGTGCTGATCATCCTGGTCTTCCGGACACTCGCGGTCCGCAAGTACCGCACGGCGACGTCCTGACCGGCTCGCGCCCCGCGCACGGCGAAGCCCCCGGCACGAGGCGCGTGCCGGGGGCTTCCAGGGCGTCGGGGCGGGCTCAGCCCTGGTAGGGCTTGGCCTCCAGGATCTTGACCGAGGCGAGCTTGCCGTTCGGCAGCTCGTACTGGGCGTCCTCGCCGATCTTCTTGCCGCTCACGCCGGAGCCGAGCGGGGACTGCGGCGAGTACGTCTCGATGTCGTTGCTCGCGTACTCGCGGGAGGCGAGGAGGAAGGTCACGGTGTCGTCCTCGTCGCCGTCGAAGGCGATCGTGACCACCATGCCGGGGGCGACGACACCGGACTCGGCGGGCGCCTCACCGACCTTGGCGTGCTCCAGGAGCTGCGTCAGCTGGCGGACGCGGAGCTCCTGCTTGCCCTGCTCCTCCTTGGCCGCGTGGTACCCGCCGTTCTCGCGCAGGTCGCCCTCCTCACGCGCCGCCGCGATCTTGGTTGCGATCTCGGTGCGCGCGGGACCAGACAGGTACTCAAGCTCTTCCTTGAGCTTGTCGTACGCCTCCTGGGTCAGCCAGGTGACGTTCTCGCTGGTCTGGGTCACAGGTGCTCCTCGTAGGTCCTTGAATACAAAGCATCGCCCTACCCAGAAGGATGTTCCCTCATGGGTGGGCGAAACCACGAGCCTAACAATTTCGCTGCCGTAAGGGGAGGACATACGGCATCAGAACCACGTCAGCGCGGGCAGCCGCCCGGGAGCGGGGCGCGGGTCAGTCCGTGTGGCAGGAGACCAGGGACGCGCTCGTGGCGCGTTCCGTGGTGCGGAGGGTGACCGTCTTGTCGATGCGGTCCCGGCTCTGGTCGAAGCGGAAGTCGGCACGGCCCACCTCGGCCCCGCTCTCGGCCTGCGCGCGCAGCGTGCAGTACCCCTTCGCGCCCGCGTCCTTGCGCACTTCCAGGTGGACCTCGACGGTCTTGGCCGAGACGGAGTCCCACTTGATGATCTCGGCGCTGATCTTCGAACCCGCGAGGGCGTCGTAGCCGAACCAGCCGACGACGCCGAGCAGCAGGACGCCGAGGACCGCGCCCACGGCCTTGAGCTTGCGGTCGGCGCGCTGGTCGGCGGTGAGGGCGGAGCCGTAGCGGCCCTCGGGGGGCCGGGCGGCGGTGCCGCTGGTGTCACGGCCGCTGACCGCGGTCATGCTCGTCCTCCACTGGACACGGGACAGGGGTGCCGGAATTTTCCGTCCCCCGATTCCGTCACTATAGAAGCCGCCCATTGCAGTGGATGACCGAGGGCGCCCTATTCATCGAGGATCGAGTCTTGACTGAGCAGCTGCGACTGATGGCCGTTCACGCCCACCCCGACGACGAGTCGAGCAAGGGCGCGGCCACGATGGCCAAGTACGTGTCCGAAGGGGTGGACGTGCTCGTGGTGACGTGCACGGGCGGGGAGCGCGGCGACATCCTCAACCCCAAGCTCCAGGGCGACACGTACATCCAGGAGCACATCCACGAGGTCCGCAAGAAGGAGATGGACGAGGCCCGCGAGATCCTCGGCGTCAAGCAGGAGTGGCTGGGCTTCGTGGACTCGGGTCTGCCCGAGGGCGACCCGCTGCCGCCGCTGCCGGAGGGCTGCTTCGCCCTGGAGGACGTGGACAAGGCGGCGGGCGAGCTGGTGAAGCAGATCCGCTCGTTCCGCCCGCAGGTCATCACCACGTACGACGAGAACGGCGGGTATCCGCACCCGGACCACATCATGACCCACAAGATCTCGATGGTGGCCTTCGACGGCGCGGCGGACGCGGAGAAGTACCCGGAGAGCGAGTTCGGTCCCGTCTTCACGCCGCGGAAGCTCTACTACAACCAGGGCTTCAACCGCCCCCGCACCGAGGCCCTGCACCAGGCGATGCTGGACCGCGGCCTGGAGTCCCCGTACGGGGAGTGGCTGAAGCGCTGGGACGAGTTCGAGCGGGTCGAGCGCACGCTCACCACGCACGTGCCGTGCGCGGAGTTCTATGAGATCCGCGACAAGGCGCTGATCGCGCACGCGACGCAGATCGACCCCGACGGCGGCTGGTTCCGGGTCC
This sequence comes from Streptomyces spectabilis, assembly GCF_008704795.1. Lineage (NCBI taxonomy): Bacteria > Bacillati > Actinomycetota > Actinomycetes > Kitasatosporales > Streptomycetaceae > Streptomyces > Streptomyces spectabilis. The sequence goes on from NZ_CP023690.1 coordinate 6,022,133, forward strand.
CGATGGACGTCCAGAAGGAGGTCTGGCCCACGGAGGAGTACGAGCTGGCGAAGTCCCTCGTCGATACCTCCCTCCCCGAGGACGACCTCTTCGCGGGCATCCGCGACAATGCCTAAATGAGCGCAAGCCTGGCAATGACGCATCTCGTCCCCCTCGCCAAGGAGGTGGACGAGAACAAGGTGACCCCCGGGGTCCTCGGGTTCATCGTCTTCGCGGTGATGGCCCTTGCCGTGTGGCGGCTGATGAAGTCGATGAACCGGCACATGAGCAAGGTCGACTTCAAGGAGGCGCCGGACCCGGCCGGGGCGTCCCGCGAGTCGGCCGACGCCGCCGATGCCAAGGCCGAGCGGGGCTGACCCCGCAAGGCGGGCGGCGGGCCTCAGCGCGAGTGGTCCGCCAGTGACAGCAGCAGGTGCGCGGACTCCGGCCGCAGATGGTCGGAGTGCGCGCCCGCAGGTCCGCGCCCGCGCACGAACACGTGGCTCGCGTCGACGCTGACGAACCGGTGGTCGAGGACCGCGAGCGGATAGGCGTCGTCCGTGCCCCGCATCCGGATGCCGGAGACGGGCGCGGGCGCCGTGCCGATGCCCGCGTGCCCGATGCCCGCCCGCTTCTCGGCCCGCAGGTGCCAGAAACCGGTGGCCCGGTCGCCCTGCGCGTACGTCGCCACGACCGGGCCGCGCAGCGGTGCCCCGGCGAGCCGGGTGAACGTCGTGGCGAAGGCGTCGCGCGGCGCGGCCATCTGGAACAGCAGCATCGAGTCCACGGTGAACGGCCGCCCCGGCGGCGCGGGCGTGCTCCAGCCGAGCGTGCCGCCCGGCGGCGCGGCCGCCCACTGCACCGCCTCGCACAGGAGGCGGCAGCCGAAGGAGTGCCCGACGAGGTGCAGCCGCTGGCCGCCCCGGCCGGCGAGCACCGGTGCGCGGCGCGGGTCGCCGCGCCGGGCGTCCAGATAGCCGAGCAGCTGCCCGACGACGTGGGCCGCGTGCCCTTGCGTGCTCATGGCGTGCGCGCGGTCCCGGATGCGGCGGTAGCCGCCGAGGGACGGCAGCGAACGGGAGGGCCAGCGGACGAGCACCGGCCAGGGTGCGAAGCCCCCGCCGCCCGCCCCGCCGAGTCGCGGGTACAGCCCCGGCCGCCGCGCGAGCTGTCGCTCCACCAGGCCGAGGAGTTCGGCCACGGCCTGCCGGGACGACGTGCGCGAGGTCTGCCACCCGTGGACGTACACGACGACGTCCGTCGCCCACGAAGGCGGGGTGAGCCGTGCGGCGAAGTGGTCGAGGAGGCCGGGCGGCGGCACCGGCCGCGGCCCGTCGCGCGTGGCCCGCAGCGGCCAGCCGCGCTCGTCGAGGTCGACGACGGCGCCCCCGTCGTCCGTGGCGTCCCCGGCCGTCGTCACGCGGTCCGCTCCAGCCTGCTGTCCATGCCGCTGTGCAGCGCGTACGCGAGGCCCAGGGGGTTGTGCCAGGTGTCGGCGAAGTGCCGGGTCAGGGCGTGGGCTATCGCGCCCGCGGTCTCCTCGCCGGTCAGATAGCGGGTGACGAACGCCAGCGCGTACTCGGCGGCGAACCGCTGCGGCATCTCGATCTGCGGCCCGAGCACCCCGCACGCGCCCGCCTCGAACAGGGCCCGGCCCAGATAGGCCAGATCGGCGTTGCCCGGCAGGCCCGCGTAGCAGGCGTTGAGCAGTACGAAGGGGCGGAACGGCACGCAGGAGCGCGGGGGCGGGCGGTGGGCGCGCAGCGTGTAGCCGTCGATGGCGAGCTGGTCGGACAGCTTCAGGACGAGGTACGGCGCCTCGTCGCCGGACGCGGCGAAGTGGCCGTGGCACCAGAAGTACATCAGCTGCTCGTCCAGGGACCGGTCGCGCAGGGCGCGCTCGAGCTCCTCCCGGGTGGTGCGCTCCACCAGGTCACCGCCCGCGGCCAGCGCGGCCGCGACCTCGGCGGCCCGGGTCAGGCCCGCCGCGTCCACGGCGGTGTCGTGGTTGAGGCTGACGACGGGGGCCGTGCGCGGCGGCGGATCGCGGTCGTCGGCCACGCACGCGTAGGCGTCGCCGCCGGTCTGCTCGATCTGGTGCCGATAGCCGAGGAAGCGGGCGAAGACCCCTGCCAGGGACGGGTCCTCCGGCTCCCCGGACGCGGCGGCGGGCAGACACATCATGGGCCACGGCAGGAACAGGTCGGAGTGGAAGCGCACGCGGAGCGGCACGTCACGGCTCAGCGCGTCCGCGAGGAAGTCGCGGAACAGCTTCAGGGCCTCGTCCTCGCCGCCGAGCAGCACGTCGAACAGCAACTGCGCGCCGTACAGGGCGAGCCGGTCGAGGGCGGCGCGCAGCTCGGCCGCGGGCTCCCCGGTGAGGTCGACGCGGCTCGCGTACGGGAAGGGCGCGCCGCGCGGAAGGCCGTCCGCGCCCACCGGCCGCAGCGCCACGAACTCGTCCCTCCACACCTGCCGCAGGCGTGCCGCCACGGCCCGCACCTCGCCGGGCCGCACCCGCAGCGTCACCGTGTGCTCGGAGCCGCTGAGCGACGGCACGGCGGGCCCGTACATCCGGGCGGTCATCGGCTCGTCCTCGCGCCGCCCCTCGAAGCCGACGACGAGGTCGGGGCGGCGGATGACGCCCCGGGGCAGCCGCGTATAGCCGTGGCTGGGGTCCTGCGTGACGTGGACGGGGAGGTCGTGGGCCATGGGACTCAGGACCTCCGCAGGGCTTCGGGGGCGTGCCCGGAGCGGGGTCCTCCGCCGTCGCCCTCGACGACGTCGATGTACGTCTCGACCTCCTGGAGCACGGTCGCCGTCGCCAGGTGCTCGACGGTGAAGAGCAGCCGGTGCCGGCCCGCGCGCCGGGGCGTGAACAGGAACTCGGCGGCGTCCGCCTCGCGGGGCGAGGGCCGCAGCGTCACCGCGTGCGCGGGCTCCACGTCGGCGCCGGAGAGCGGGGTGGCGCGGACGGTGAGCCAGGGGAGCGCGGCGGCGGTCCGCTCCGACCAGGGGTGCGCGGGGCCGGGCAGCACCCGCAGCGCGATCCGGGAGGCCGTCCCGGCGGTGGATCGGTCGTCGAGGAGGGTGAGCCGGACGCGCGCGTGCGTGGCGGGCGACAGGGCGGCGTGGTCGAAGTCCGCGTGGGGTTCGGGGAGGGTGAGGCGGGCGGTGAGGGGGATGCGGCCGGTCGCGACGTGGCCCGACCCCCAGGTTCCGCTCCAGAGCAGCCCGGACGGGTCGTCGATGCTCTCGAAGACGCGCAGGGCCTGGTCGTGCTTCCCGTGCGCGGCGTCCCAGAGGTTCCGCCACGGCGCGGCCTGTTCCAGGAGCGTCCACGCCGCTCCGTGGGGGCACTCAGCCCTCCGGAACTCCGACAGCGCCGAGGACAGTTTCGCGCCTGCCGCAAGCCGGTCCCTGGCGAGGGTCGTCGGCAGGGCCCCGAGACAGTGGTCGGCCCACGCCTGGCCCAGCCGGTCGGAGACGCCATGGAACCCGCGGTGCGCCCGGCCGAGCGGCGGCCCGGCCTCCTCCGGGCCGCCCGAGACCGCGCGGGCGATGCCCAGGTACAGCTCGGTCCAGGACCTGCCCCGCACGTCCCCGTTCGCGTGGTGCAGCCCGGCCGCCCGGCCCAGGGCCTCGACGGCTTCCATGACGTCGCCGCGCACCAGGGCAGCCTTGCCCAGCTCGGTCGCGGTCCAGGCCTCGCCCTGGAGGTCGCCGAGTCCGTCGAACCTGTCCCGGGCGTCCTCCAGGACCTTGCGGGCCTCCTCCACGTCGCCGCGCAGCAGCCGCAGACGGCCGTAGTGGTGCACGGCCCAGGCCTCGCCGCGCACGTCCCCGCGCACCTGGTGGGCCTCCACCGCCCGCCGGAGCAGCCGGTCCGCGCCCTTCAGCCGCCCCTGGTCGCACTGGATCGCGGCCCGCGTGTGCAGGATCCAGCCGTCCGGTGCGGTGGCGGGGGCGGGGTCGGACGCCTCGAAGGCGTCGAGCGCGCCCGAGGCGAAGGGCAGTTCGCCCAAGTAGCGCAGGGTGACGGCGATTTCCCGGACGGCGCGCGGGGCGCTGAGCCGCTCCAGGGCTTCCAGGGCCCGTTGGGGTGCGCCCGTCTCCCGGACGGCCACGGCCGCAGTGACGCACAGCGGCTTCCAGTCGCCGGTCGCGCGCCACAGGGTCTGCTTGGCCCGCAGGAGCCGGAAGAGGCCCTGCTCGGTGATCAGTTGGGGTTCCAGGCGTTCCAGGAGGTCCGCTCCCTCCGGGGCGCCGCGGTCCAGGAGCCGTACCGCCAGATCGACGTACGCGTCGACTGCGGGGCGCGGGTCCGCGGTGCCGTCGAGCACGGCCCGGGCAAGCGCCTGGTCCTTCTCCGGTCCGCCGCGCGGGCCCCGGCGGCCGGTGAACCGGTACCAGCCCGGCCGCGTCTGCTGGAGCACCCCGTGCGCGGTCAGCACCCGCAGCGCCGCGTCGCGCTGCCGGTCCGTCATCGGCGTGCCCGCGCAGAGCGCACCGGCCACCGACGCGTCGAACTCGTCACCCTCCCAGTTCTCCACGGCGATGAAGATGTTGAGTGCGGCGGGTCCGAGCGGCTTGTCCGGTACGGCGGGGGCGGTCGCCGCCACCTCGCTCCGCAACCAGCGTCTCCCGGGCAGGACGTGGGGGCGGTGCGTGACGGCGACGACGCGGGACTCGGTGTCCATGACGAGTTGTTCGGCGAGGATCAGCAGTTCGTCTCCCCGCTTGCCGTCGGGCACGCCGTCAAGCACCACCGTCCACCGCCGCCGCGCGAGGCGGGCACGGCACCGGCCGGGCAGCGCGTCGGCCAGCGCCTGGGGCTGGGCGGCCCGGAAGGGGGAAAGGTGGTCCGCCGCCGGATCATCGTCCGGCGGGTCCTCCCTCTCGGTCTGTTCGAGCAGCCGCAGCAGCAGTCGCTCCGGCGCCACCGCGTCGGTCGGCCCCACGGCCAGCCACACGGGATCGGACCGCCACCGCGACTCCGCGTCCCGGGCGAACCGTGCGAGTCGGGCCGCGACCGCCGACGTGTGCAGCGGCTGGGGCCCGTACAACTCCAGCAGACCGGGCTCCCAGAGCTGCCACAGGAAGGCGTGCGCCGGCGTGGGCAGGTCCTTCTCGCGCCGCGGCCCCGGAAACGGGCCGCGCGCGTCCGGCACCCAGCCGCCCATCGCACCACCCCCTCAGCCGCCCCCGACGCTCAACTCCCCACTATCGCGCGGTCAGTGACGGGACGTCACGGAAACCCCCATGATCTCCCTGGCGTGCCGGTCGGGCGTCATGCCGAGCCGCCACCCCTGCCAGCCGGTCTCCAGCTCCGCCTTCCGCTCCAGGAACAGCTCGTACGCCTCCGTGTAGCCGTCGAGCTTGGCGTCCCGCAGCGGGTGTCCGGTGCGGGCGAGCTGGGCCAGCTCCTCCTGGGCGACGGCGACGCCGATGTCCCAGCCGCCGGGCGACGCGTACGGAAGGAGCGTGGCGCGCAGGAAGTGGGCCCAGTCCTCGCCGCGCCGGTCCCCGTACGAGGCGAAGAGCGAGATGGCGTCGTCGCACAGGGCGAGGGCCGCCTGCGTCCGGGCGTTGCCCGCGTCGATGACGGCGAGTTCGAGGCACGTCCAGGCCTCGCCGTGGGCGACGCCGATGCGCTGGAAGTCGGCCCGGGCGTCGACCAGGAGCTGCCGGGCGAAGCCGGAGTTGCGCAGCGAGCCGGTCTGGGCGGCGCGCTGGTCGCGGGTGACGCGGGCCGAGTGGTGGCGGGCGCAGGCCAGGCCGTAGACGTCGCGCATGCGGGAGAACATGGTGCGGGCCCGCTCCAGGTCCCGTACCGCCTGGTCGAGGACGCCGGTCTCCTCCAGGGCCTGGCCCAGGTAGTACAGGGTCCAGGCCTCGCCGCGCGCGTCCTCGTTGTCGCGGTGCCGGGAGACCGCCTGGCGCAGGTCGTCGACCGCCGGGGACGGGTCGCCCGCGACGAGCCGGGCGCGGGCGAGCTGGGTGAGCGCCCAGGCCTCGCCGCGCGCGTCCCGCGTGCGCCGGTACAGATCGAGCGCCCGGCGCAGTTCGGTCTCCGCGCGCGGTACGTCGCCCATGCGCAGGCACACCTGGCCGAGCTGGAAGTGCGCCCAGGCCTCGCCGTGCACGGAGCCGCTGTCGCGGTGCAGTTCGAGGGCCGTGAGCAGCATCTCCTGTGCCTCGGAGAGACGCGAGCGGTCGCGCTCCACGGCGGCGAGGGCGTGCAGGGTCCAGCCGCGGTCGCCCGCCAGCTCCTCGGCGACCTGGAGGTCGAGGGCCTCGCGGAGCCGGGCCGCGGCCTCGGAGAGGTTGCCCTGGTGGTGCAGGGTGATGCCGAGGGAGCCGAGGGCGCGGGCGGCCCCCGCATCCTGGTGGGCCTCGAAGTAGAGGTCCACGACCGAGGCGAGGGTGGACCGGGCCTGGTCGAGCTCGCCCAGGTGGCGGGCCGCGATGCCGGTGCGCCACTTCACGTTCCGGCCGAGCAGGCCCTGGTCGACCGCCTGCGCGAGCTCGCTGATCTCGCCCAGGCGGTAGAGGTCGCCGCGGAGCAGGCAGTAGTCGCACAGCGCGCCGAGCAGGCCGAGCACGGCCCGGGGTTCGACGCCCTCGGCGTGCCGCAGGGCCGCCGTGATGAAGCTCGACTCGTCGTCGAGCCAGCGGAGCGCCGCGTCCAGGGAGGTGAAGCCGTGCTGTCCGAACTGGTCGGCGCGCGTGGAGGTCTTGCCGTCGACAAGGCGGATCACGGAGTCGGCCAGCTCGCCGTAGCTGGCGATGAGACGTTCCTGCGCGGCGCTGCGCTCGGTCGGCTCCTCCTCGTCGGCGAGCCGGGCCTGGGCGAAGGAGCGGACGACGTCGTGCAGCCGGTAGCGGCTGGCGCGCACCTGGTCGATGAGGCCCGCGCGGGACAGCGCGGTGAGCTGCCGGGCCGCCTCCTGCTCGTCGGCGCCGAGCAGCGCGGCCGCCGCGGCGGTGCCGAGCGAGGCCCGCCCGGCGAGGGCGAGGCGCCGCAGCAGACGGCGCGCGGCCTCGGGCTGGTCGCTGTAGCGCAGCCACAGGGTGCGCTCGACCGGCTCCACGGGTCCGTACGCGGCGAGGTCGGCGACGAGCGCCTCGGGGGTGCGGGGGCCGAGCGCGGAACCCGCGACGCGCAGCGCCAGCGGAAGCCCGGCGCACAGCTCCCGCAGCCGGTCGAGGGACTGGGCGTCGTACGGCTCCGGCAGGTCCTGCGCCACCTGCCGGATGAGCTGCTCGGCCCCGGCGTCGTCCAGCGCCTCCACCGCGATCTCGTGCACCCACGCGGGCAGGTCCGCGGGCAGGTCGAGGGGGCCCCGGGCGGTGACGAGGACGAGGCTGTCGGAGCGCTCGGGCACCAGCGTGCGCACCTGCTCGGGGTCGCTCGCGTCGTCCAGGACGACGACGACCTCAAGGCCGGTGAGGTGCTGGTGATACAGCTCGCTGAGCCGCTTGACCTGCTGCTCCTGCGTCGAGCGCTCACGGAAGAGGAGCTGTTCGCGCGGGGCGCCCAGGCGGTTCAGGAGGTGGAGGAGCGCGTCGCGCGTGGACAGCGGCGGCGTGTCCGGGCTCTCGCCGCGCAGGTCCACCACGCAGGCCCCGCGGAACTGGTCCTTGAGGTCGTGCGCGGCCCGCACCGCGAGCGAGGACCGGCCCGCCCCGGGCGCGCCGTGCAGGACCACCACGGTCGACTTGGTCTGGGTGCTGGCCCGGGCCGCGTGCACCCACTGCGCGATCCGTCCGAGCTCGGCCCGTCTGCCCGCGAACTCGCCGTCCGGCTGCGGGAGCTGCGCGAAGGACTGCTCCAGGACGGTGCGCCGCCGGGCGGCCGCGCTCTTGTCGGCGCCGCGCAGCTGGGGCGCCCGCTTCTGCTGTCCGGAGCGCGCGCCGCCGACGCCGCCCGCCGTGGCCGCCGTGAGGACCCGCTGCTGGTCGAGGAACGGCCTGATGCCCCGCACCTCCAGGGCCGTCAGCCACTGGAGCCGGAGCTGCTCGGGCCCGCCGGGCTGGTGGACCGTGCCCGCGTGCCGCTGCGCCGCCGGGACGTGGGCCGCCGTCACCTTCACCACGGTCGCGGCGAACCCGGCGACCGCGACGGCCCCGCCCGCGCCGAGCGCGGTGCCGCCGCCCGTGCCGAGCACGAGGTCGGCCACGCACGCGGCGACGGCGGCGACCGCCACGACGAGCAAGGGCGTCCCGGCCGCCTCCTTCGCGTACCGCTGACCGAACGTCAGCTGCCCCGCGGCAGACTCGTCCAGGGCCCGCGTGTACGCCTCGTACTCCTCGGCCGCCGTCTGCTCCATGGCGTCCAGGGAGGCCCGCGCCCGGGAGAGCAGCACGTTCCCGTCGGTGCGGCCGCCGGTGCGCCGGACCTCTTCCTCGACCGCCCGTGCCAACAGGCGCTCGGCTTCGGCCCGGTGGCTGTCCCGCATCTGGTCCCCCTCACAGAGGAGCACGTGACAACGCCGTCGCGCGTGCCCGTACCCGCCTACCTTCGCGCGGCACGTGTCCACGCACCCCGCCCTGCACGGGTGCACGTACCCCGTCACCTCTACATGTACGTGTCAGTGTGCTGCGAACCCCCGACGGACGCGAGGGAGCGCTCCGAAGGGGGGCGGCGCGCCGAGGCAACCCCGCCGTCAGGCGCCGCGTGCGCGAGGATGGTCCCCATGCCGAACCGACTGGCCCACGAGACCTCCCCCTACCTCCTCCAGCACGCTGACAACCCGGTCGACTGGTGGCCCTGGGCGCCCGAGGCCTTCGAGGAAGCGCGGCGGCGCGGCGTCCCCGTCCTGCTGTCCGTCGGGTACGCGAGCTGCCACTGGTGTCACGTCATGGCGCACGAGTCCTTCGAGGACGGCGCGACGGCCGCGCTGATGAACGAGAACTTCGTGAACGTCAAGGTGGACCGCGAGGAGCGCCCCGACGTCGACGCCGTCTACATGGAGGCCGTGCAGGCCGCCACCGGGCAGGGCGGCTGGCCCATGACCGTCTTCCTCACCCCCGACGCCGAGCCCTTCTACTTCGGCACGTACTTCCCGCCCGGGCCGCGCCACGGCATGCCGTCCTTCCCGCAGGTCCTGGACGGCGTACGGCGGGCGTGGCAGGACCGGCGCGAGGAGGTCACCGAGGTCGCCTCGAAGATCGTCAAGGATCTGGCGGAGCGTCAACTGGCCCTCGGTGACGACCGGCGGCCCGATGAGGAGGACCTCGCCAAGGCGCTGCTCGGCCTGACCCGCGACTACGACGAGCGCTGCGGCGGCTTCGGCGGCGCGCCCAAGTTCCCGCCGTCCATGGTCATCGAGTTCCTGCTGCGCCACTACGCCCGCACCGGCGCGGAAGGCGCCCTCCAGATGGCCGCCGACACCTGCGAGCGGATGGCGCGCGGCGGCATCTACGACCAGCTCGGCGGCGGCTTCGCCCGCTACTCGGTGGACCGCGAGTGGGTCGTGCCGCACTTCGAGAAGATGCTGTACGACAACGCCCTGCTGTGCCGCGCCTACGCCCACCTGTGGCGCGCCACCGGCTCCGAACTGGCCCGCAGGGTCGCCCTGGAGACGGCCGACTTCATGGTCCGCGAGCTGCGCACGAACGAGGGCGGCTTCGCCTCCGCGCTCGACGCCGACAGCGCCGACGCCACCGGCCGTCACGTGGAGGGCGCGTACTACGTCTGGACCCCCGAGCAGCTGCGCGAGGTCCTCGGCGACGCGGACGCCGAGCTGGCGGCCGCGTACTTCGGCGTCACCGACGAGGGCACCTTCGAGGAGGGAGCCTCCGTCCTCCAACTGCCGCAGCGCGACGGCGCGGTCGCCGACGCCGACCGGGTGGCCTCCGTGCGCGAGCGCCTCCTCGCGGCCCGCGCCCTGCGCCCCGCCCCCGGCAGGGACGACAAGGTCGTCGCCGCCTGGAACGGCCTGGCCGTCGCCGCGCTCGCCGAGACCGGCGCCTACTTCGACCGGCCCGACCTGGTGGCGGCCGCCGTCGGCGCGGGCGATCTGCTCGTCCGCCTCCACATGGACGACCGGGCCCGGCTCGCCCGCACTTCCAAGGACGGCCGTGCCGGCGCCAACGCCGGTGTCCTGGAGGACTACGCCGATGTCGCCGAGGGCTTCCTCGCGCTCGCGGCGGTGACCGGCGAAGGGGTGTGGCTCGACTTCGCGGGCCTGCTCCTCGACCACGTCCTGGTGCAGTTCACCGACGAGGAGACGGGCGCCCTGTACGACACGGCGGCCGACGCCGAGCCGCTCATCCGGCGGCCGCAGGACCCCACCGACAACGCGGCGCCCTCCGGCTGGACCGCCGCCGCCGGGGCGCTGCTCACCTACGCCGCGCACACCGGGGCCGCGCCCCACCGGCGCGCCGCCGAACGGGCCCTGGGCGTGGTCAAGGCGCTCGCGCCGCGCGTGCCGCGCTTCATCGGGCACGGGCTCGCCGTCGCGGAGGCCGCGCTCGACGGTCCGCGCGAGGTCGCCGTGGTGGGGGCGGTGGACGGCCCGATGCACCGGGTCGCGCTGCTCGGCACGGCGCCCGGCGCCGCGGTGGCCGTCGGCCCCGCGGACGGGGAGCTGCCGCTGCTCGGTGACCGGTCCCCGCTGACGGACCGGGAGACGGCGTACGTGTGCCGGGACTTCGTGTGCGACCGGCCGACGACGGATCCGGCCGAGCTGGCGGCGGCCCTCGGCGCGCTGCGCTGAGCGGCCGGGCGACCCCGGACGGTGAATCGCCGCCCGGGGATGCCCGCCGATTGTCCTGCTTCTGTCACGGCAGAGGCAGGGCGTCCACCTTGTGCTCCTTGTGTGACCATCGGCGTGATACCAATACGGGCGTCGCAGTGGCGTAAGGAGCCGCTGTGAATGTTCGCCATCGTTCTGTCAGTTGGCCCCAGCACATGGGGCACCGGGGGAGAGGTACTCACCGCAGTGAACCGCATGACGCGTACGACCGCCGCAGCCCTGGGCACGGCCGGGCTCATCACCGCCGCCCAGCTCGGCCTCGCCGGCACCGCCTCCGCGGCGGGTGACGCCACCCAGCGCTCCGCGTCCGCAGACAAGCCGAGCAGCTCCGCGCCGTTCGCCAAGGCGACCAGCTCCGGCTGCCCGATCGACATCGTCTACACGTCGCGCTTCTACATCGGCCAGGGCGGCTGGGTGACGGGCAACGGCCTGTACTTCGGCATCAAGAACAAGAGCAACAAGAAGTTCTCGAAGGTGAAGTTCACCGTCACCAACGTGAAGAACATCCGCTTCGGCCGGGCGACCGCCAAGGGCGGCAAGATCACCCACAAGACGTCGCGGTCCATCACGGTCTACGACAAGTCGTTCAGCGGCAAGGCCAAGCTGGGCGTCCAGGTCCGCACCCGCCTGCTGAACAAGAACAGCTACAAGGTGAAGTTCCAGGTCCGCGGCAACGGCTGGAACTGCGCCGTGAACCAGGGCACCTGGGGCAACTAGCCCGTAACGCGATACCGGGGTTCGAAAGGCGGCGGCCTTTCGAACCCCGGTTTTGTATGTCAGGACACCGAGTGAGCCCGCCCCCTCGGGGGGCGTCAGGCGTGCTGGTAGGCCACGAGGGAGATGCCCACGTAGTGCACGGCGAAGGCGGCGAGGGTGAAGGAGTGGAAGACCTCGTGGAAGCCGAACCAGCGCGGTGAGGGGTTGGGGCGCTTGAAGCCGTAGACCACACCGCCCGCGCTGTAGAGCAGGCCGCCGACGATGACCAGGATGAGGACCGCGATGCCGCCCGCGCGCATGAAGTCGGGCAGGAAGAAGACGGCGGCCCAGCCCATGGCCAGATAGCAGGGGGTGTACAGCCAGCGCGGGGCGCCCACCCAGAAGACGCGGAACACGATGCCCGCGGCGGCCGCGGCCCAGATGCCCCACAGCAGCCACTGGCCCTTGGCGTCGGGCAGCAGGAGCATCGTCAGCGGGGTGTACGTGCCCGCGATGATCAGGAAGATGTTGGCGTGGTCGAGGCGGCGCAGGACGCGGTCCATGCGCGGCGACCAGTCGCCGCGGTGGTAGAGCGCGCTGACGCCGAACAGCAGGCAGGCCGTCAGGACGTAGATCCCGCAGGCGACGCGGCCGCGGGTGGAGTCGGCGAGCGCGGTCAGGAAGAGGCCGGACACCAGCACCGCGGGGAACATCCCGGCATGCAGCCAGCCGCGCAGCTTGGGCTTCACCGGGCGCACGGCCGCGGCGACGGGTTCGAGGGCTGCGGCGGCGATCTCGCCTGCGGGGACGGCGGGGCCTGAGCCGCCTGCGGCAGAACTCGTGATCGCGTCGGGGACGGGAGCGGTCATGCGCCGCATCGTACCTACGGAACCGTAAGTTACGTATCAAAGCGGTGAAATCACATCCTACAAGTGGCCATGGTCACTCCGCTCACGTGTGAAGCCCTCTGGACAGATGGGCGGCAGGGACGGATGATCAAATGAGTGCGGTCGGCACCGGATGAGCGCCAGAAGATCGAAATGCAGTGAAGCGTCCGGGTCGCAGCCCCCACGGGGCCCCAACCTAAAACCCCTCGTATAGGAGCAATCGTGGCGCGCGATATCGCGGCTCCCTCTTCCTCGCAGTCCTCGCAGTCCGCGGGCACCCTTCCCACCGACCACCAGGGGCTCGTCTCCTGGGTGAACGAGATCGCCGAACTGACCCAGCCGGACAGCGTGGTCTGGTGCGACGGTTCCGAGGCCGAGTACGAGCGCCTGTGCGAGGAGCTCGTGGCCAAGGGCACCTTCAAGAAGCTGGACCCGATCAAGCGGCCGAACTCCTACTACGCGGCCTCCGACCCCACGGACGTCGCACGCGTCGAGGACCGCACCTTCATCTGCTCCGAGAAGGAGGCGGACGCGGGGCCGACGAACCACTGGAAGGACCCGGCGGAGATGCGGGACGTCTTCGCGGGGGAGAAGGGGATCTTCCGCGGCTCCATGCGCGGCCGGACCATGTACGTCGTGCCCTTCTGCATGGGCCCGCTCGGCTCGCCGCTGTCCGCGATCGGCGTCGAGATCACCGACTCGGCGTACGTCGCCGTGTCCATGCGCACGATGACCCGCATGGGCCGGCCGGTCCTGGAGGAGCTGGGCTCCGACGGTTTCTTCGTGAAGGCCGTGCACACCCTCGGCGCCCCGCTGGAGCCCGGCCAGGCGGACGTGCCCTGGCCCTGCAACTCCACGAAGTACATCTCGCACTTCCCGGAGTCGCGCGAGATCTGGTCGTACGGATCCGGGTACGGCGGCAACGCCCTGCTGGGCAAGAAGTGCTACGCCCTGCGCATCGCCTCGGTCATGGCCCGCGACGAGGGCTGGCTCGCCGAGCACATGCTGATCCTGAAGCTCACGCCGCCGCAGGGCGAGTCGAAGTACGTCGCCGCGGCCTTCCCGAGCGCCTGCGGCAAGACGAACCTCGCCATGCTGGAGCCCACGATCTCCGGCTGGACCGTCGAGACCATCGGCGACGACATCGCCTGGATGCGGTTCGGCGAGGACGGCCAGCTGTACGCGATCAACCCCGAGGCCGGTTTCTTCGGTGTCGCGCCCGGCACCGGTGAGCACACCAATGCCAACGCGATGAAGACGCTGTGGGGCAACAGTGTCTTCACGAATGTGGCCCTGACCGACGACGGCGACGTGTGGTGGGAGGGGATGACCGAGGAGACCCCGGCGCATCTGACGGACTGGAAGGGCAACTCCTGGACGCCGGAGTCCGGCACCCCGGCCGCGCACCCGAACGCCCGCTTCACCACGCCCGCCGCGCAGTGCCCGATCATCGCGCCCGAGTGGGAGGACCCCAAGGGCGTGCCGATCTCGGCGATCCTCTTCGGCGGGCGCCGCGCCTCCGCGGTCCCGCTGGTCACCGAGTCCTTCGACTGGAACCACGGCGTCTTCCTCGGCGCGAACGTGGCCTCCGAGAAGACCGCCGCCGCCGAGGGCAAGGTCGGCGAGCTGCGCCGCGACCCGTTCGCCATGCTGCCGTTCTGCGGGTACAACATGGGCGACTACATGGCCCACTGGGTCGACGTGGCCAAGGGCAAGGACCAGTCCAAGCTGCCGAAGATCTACTACGTGAACTGGTTCCGCAAGAACGACGCGGGCAAGTTCGTCTGGCCCGGCTTCGGCGAGAACAGCCGCGTCCTGAAGTGGATCGTGGGCCGCCTCGAGGGCACCGCCGAGGGTGTCGAGACGCCCATCGGCGTCCTCCCGACGGCCGCGTCCCTGGACACGAACGGGCTCGAACTGCCCGCGGCCGACCTGGAGTTCCTCCTCACGGTGGACAAGGAGGTCTGGCGCGAGGAGGCGGCGCTCGTGCCCGAGCACCTCAACACGTTCGGTGACCACACGCCGAAGGAGCTGTGGGACGAGTACCGGGCGCTGGTCGCGCGACTGGGCTGAGCCTTTTCCTGCCCACCCGCCCACCCGCCCACCCGCCCACCCGTGACGCCCGACGGGGCGGGTGGGCGGGACCGGGGCCGGGTGGGCGGTGGTCGTGGGGAGAGGTCAGGCTCCGACCAGTTCCGTGGCCTGGGCGTGGGCTTCCATGCGCTGGGCGGCGAGGATCGCCGCCCCCGTGTCGGCACGGGACGCGGCCACCACCAGGGCGCGGCCCGCGAGGGCGTGGGCGCGCTGGTGCAGGGCGGTCAGATGGGGCTCGTGGATGGCGGCGGCGACTGCCGAGCGGACCGGCGGCAGGCCCCCGCGCAGGCGGGCGACCTGTGCCGCGAGGCGCTCGGCGGCGGAGTCGAGGGCGGGGTCGGGGGCGAGGGCGCGCAGCTCGTCGGTGACGGCGAGCAGCGCGGCCAGGTGTCCGGCGAGCTGGATGTCCAGCTCCTCCTCGCGGCTGCGGTGCGGGAAGTCGCCCGGGTCGGCCATCGTGTGGACCGACTTGGCGCGGATCGGCTCGTACATGGGATGGGTCTCCAAGCTGTCGAGTACCCATCTTAGCTCTTGAATTAGATCCTGTCTAAAGTTGAGTCCGTTCCTGAGCGGGGCCCGCCGCCGGCCCCGCCCGCGCCGCGCTACGGCTGGCTGTAGCCGTCCAGGAACGTCCCGATCCGGGTCACCGCTTCCGCCAGGTCCGGCGCCGTCGGCAGGGTCACGATGCGGAAGTGGTCGGGCTCGGGCCAGTTGAAGCCGGTGCCGTGCACGACCATGATCTTCTCGGCGCGCAGCAGGTCGAGGACCAGCTGCCGGTCGTCCTTGACCTTGAAGACCTTGGGGTCGAGGCGCGGGAAGAGATAGAGGGACCCCTTGGGCTTCACGCAGGTCACGCCGGGGATCTGGGTGAGCAGGTCGTACGCCGTGTCGCGCTGTTCGAGCAGGCGGCCGCCCGGCAGGACGAGGTCGTTGATGGTCTGCCGCCCGCTGAGGGCGGCGACCACGCCGTGCTGCCCCGGCATGTTCGCGCACAGGCGCATGTTCGCGAGGATCGTCAGGCCCTCGATGTACGAGGTGGCGTGCGCCTTCGGGCCCGAGACCGACATCCAGCCGACGCGGTACCCGGCCACGCGGTACGCCTTCGACATGCCGTTGAAGGTGAGGGTGAGGAGGTCGGGGGCGAGGGCGGCGGTCGGGGTGTGCCGCGCGCCGTCGTAGAGGATCTTGTCGTAGATCTCGTCCGAGCAGACCAGGAGGTTGTGGCGGCGGGCGATGTCGGTCAGGCCGCGCAGCACCGCCTCGTCGTAGACCGCGCCTGTCGGGTTGTTCGGGTTGATGATCACGATCGCCTTGGTGCGGTCGGTGACCTTGCGCTCGACGTCGGCGAGGTCGGGCATCCAGTCCGACTGCTCGTCGCAGCGGTAGTGCACGGCGGTGCCGCCCGAGAGGGAGACCGCGGCCGTCCACAGCGGGTAGTCGGGCGCGGGGACCAGGACCTCGTCGCCGTCGTCGAGCAGGCCCTGCATGGCCATCACGATCAGCTCGGAGACGCCGTTGCCGATGAAGACGTGCTCGACGTCCGTCTCGATGCCGAGGGTCTGGTTGTGCATCACCACGGCGCGGCGCGCGGCGAGCAGGCCCTTCGCGTCGCCGTAGCCGTGTGCGTCGCCGACGTTGCGGAGGATGTCCTCCAGGATCTCCGGCGGGCACTCGAAGCCGAAGGCCGCGGGGTTGCCGGTGTTGAGCTTGAGGATGCGGTGACCTGCTGCTTCGAGCCGCATCGCCTCCTCGAGCACCGGGCCCCGGATCTCGTAACAGACGTTGGCGAGCTTGGTCGACTGGATCACCTGCATGCCCCCGAGCCTATCTCTGGCGTGGGCGCCTTGGACGGTGGGAGCTCGGGTGGTTCCCGTGTGCCCTCCGGTGCCGGTGCGTCGTGGTTGCTCGCGCAGTTCCCCGCGCCCCTTCGGGGCGCTTCCCGTGCGGGGCGCTTTCCGGTGGAGGTCTTGTTCCTGAGGGTGAGGTGGCTCAAGAATGCGCATGACAAAACTGGGGGGTCGGTTGGTCCTCCGGTCATGCAGTCATTCCAGAGGGGACCCCCACATGAACAAGCCTCTCGTCGGTGCCGTCTTCACCGCGCTGCTCCTCGGCGCGACGGCACTGCCCGCGGCCGCCGTCACCAACGAGGCGCCGACGGCCGACAAGCAGGTGACGCGCACACAGCCCGTCGCCGAGACGAAGACCAAGGTCAAGGCCAAGGCCGTGACCTTCGCGGGCACCGTGGCGCTCAGCAACTGCTCCGGCTCCGTCGTGCGCGTGCCCAGCTCGCAGCCCACCGACAAGGCGCTCGTGATGTCCAACGGCCACTGTCTGGAGACCGGATTCCCCGGCCCCGGCCAGGTCATCGTCAACCGCGCCTCCAGCCGCAGCTTCACGCTCCTGAACGCCAGCGGCGGCAACGCCGGTACCGTGCGCGCCAGCAAGATCGCGTACGGCACGATGACGGACAACGACGTCTCGCTGTACGAACTGACCAGCACCTACCGCGACATAGAGAGCCGCTACGGCATCAAGGCCCTGGAGATCGACTCCGCGCGCCCGACCGCGGGCCGGGCCATCACCGTCGCCTCCGGCTACTGGAAGCGCATGTACAAGTGCAACATCGACGGCTTCGCGTACCGGCTCAAGGAAGGCCTGTGGACCTGGAAGGACTCGGTCCGCTACACCTCCGCGTGCCAGACGATCGGCGGCACCTCCGGCTCGCCGGTGATCGACGACCAGACCGGCAAGGTCGTGGCCCTCAACAACACCGGCAACGAGGACGGTCAGCGCTGCACCGACAACAACCCCTGCGAGGTCGACGAGAACGGCAAGGTCACCGTCCGCCAGGGCATCAACTACGGCCAGCAGACCTACACCATCGTTCCCTGCGTCGGGGCGGGCAACAAGATCGACCTGAACAAGCCGGGCTGTACCCTGCCCAAGCCGGCGGCGGCCGCGCGCCGCTGACCCGGGCCTGAGCACCGCGTGAACTAGGCGGTGCGGCGCACGGCGCGTCCCGCGATGACGTCCGTGCGCCGCCCGTCCTCGATGACGAACTTCCCGTCGATGAGGACGTGCGGAACGCCCACGGGCGGTGTGCGCGGCGCGTCGAACGTCGACCCCGCCGCGACCGTCTCGGGGTCGAAGAGGACCAGGTCGGCGCGGTAGCCCTCGCGCACGTGCCCCCGGTCGGGCAGCCGGAGCCGGGCGGCGGGCCGCGAGGTGAGGTGCGCGACGCACTCCTCCAGGGACAGCACCCCCAGCTCCCGCACGTACTTGCCGAGGTACTGCGGGAACGTCCCGTACGCGCGCGGGTGCGGCTTGAAGCCCTGCAGGATGCCGTCGCTGCCGCCGGTGTGCACGGGGTGCCGCATGATCGCGCGGACGTTCTCCTCGTGCCCCACGTGCTGGAGGATCGTCGAGCCGAGCCGGTCGTTGATCAGCAGCCGCCGTGCGGTGACCCACGGCTCCTCGCCGCGCATGTCGGCGGAGCGCTGGATGGTCTTGCCGACGCAGGAGGCGAGCCCCGGGTCGGAGACCCCCGAGATCTCGATGGTGTCCCACTCGATCGGCACGCCGTGGCAGCCGTCGGAGCCGATGACCTCCATGTGGTGCCGGATGCGTGCCGCCGTCCCGTCGTCCTGGAGCCGGGACAGGATCGCCTCGGGGCCGCCCTCGCTCGCCCAGCTCGGCAGCATCGCGACGAGCGTCGTACAGCCGGGTGTGTAGGGGTAGGTGTCGAGCGTGATGTCGGCGCCGTCGTCGAGGGCCTCGTCGAGGAGGGCGAGCAGGTCGGGGGCCTTGCCCTTGTTCACCCCGAAGTTCATGGTGGCGTGCGCCAGGTGCAGCGGGCACCCGGCGGTCCGGGTCAGCTCCACCATCTCGCGGTACGCCTCCAGGGCGCCCGCTCCGTAACTGCGGTGGTGGGGGCAGTAGTAGCCGCCGTACGAGGCCACGACGCGGCACAGCTCGGTGAGTTCGGCGTCCTTGGCGTACATGCCGGGGGTGTAGGTCAGGCCCGAGGACATGCCGACGGCGCCCTGCTCCATGCCCTGGGCGACCAGCTCCTTCATCCGCTCCAGGTCGGCCGGAGAGGCCTCCCGGTCCTCCCAGCCCATCGCGTACATCCGGACCGTGCCCTGCGGGATGAGGTACGCGGCGTTGACCGGGATGCCGCGGCCGCCGTGCGCGCGGTCCAGGCGGTCGAGGTACTCGCCGACCGAGCGCCAGTCGAAGTCGATGTCGCTGCCGTCGCCGTTCCAGCCGGTGATCGCCTGGCGGACCTCGGCGAGCGTGCGGTCGTCCACCGGGGCGTACGACAGGCCGTCCTGGCCGATGACTTCCAGGGTGACGCCCTGGGCCGCCTTCGCGCTGTGGTCCGGGTCGCGGAGCAGGGCGAGGTCGCTGTGGGCGTGCATGTCGATGAAGCCGGGCGCGAGGGCGAGGCCCTGGGCGTCCAGGACGCGGGTCCCCGCGGGGCGTGGCCCCGCGTCCCCTTCGCGGTGGATCTCCGTGATCCGTCCGTCCTCTATCGCCACGTCGGCCGTGTACGCGGCGTCACCGGAGCCGTCGACGACGCGCGCTCCGCGGATGACCAGGTCCATGGGGGTGCCTCTCTGGTGAGTGCGGGTGGTGCCCTCGCGGGTGGCGCCCCAGGCCCGCCCCTTCCCGACCTGGGGGCTCCGCCCCCAGACCCCCGCTCCTCAAACGCCGGAGAGGCTGGAAGACCCAGCCCGTCCGGCGTTTGAGGACGAGGCGCGGAGCGCCGAAAGGAGCCCCCTTGTTCGGGAAGGGGCGGGTCTGGGGCGCCCCGCGAGGGTCAGAAGTACGTGCGGATGTAGTCCGTGACCGTGCCGTCCGCCTCGACCAGGGGGATGAGCTGCCACTTGTCGAAGGACGTGCAGGGGTGGGAGAGGCCGAGCCCGAGCCAGTCGCCGACCTCCAGGTCGGCCTCGGGGGAGGTCCGCACCCATCCGTGCTGGTCGGAGAGGGCGTGGACCGAGACCCCCGCCGCGTCCCGCTCCGCCCCGTCCCGGCGGACGGCCTGCGCCTCGGGCAGGTCGAGGTCGTACGCGGCGTCCCGCTTGCCCGCGTTGATGAAGGCCTGCTCCGGCGACGGCCGCGACACGACCTGGGCCCACAGCCGGAAGGCGGGGTGCAGCGCCCCCTCGTCGGGCACGCGGTTGAAGGGCGTGAGGTGCCGGTAGTGCCCGTCGTCGTGGGAGACGTAGGCGCCGGAGCGCAGCAGCTTCAGGACGGGCAGGGTGAGCGACGGGATCCCGGCGAAGACGTCGGCGACCGCGTCGAACCAGGCGGAGCCTCCCGCGCTGATCACGACCTCGTCGAGCCCGCCCGCCTTGAACCGCCCCGCCGCGTCGAAGTCGGCGGCGAGCGCGACGAGCCGCCGCAGATAGGCGCGCACCCGCTCGGGCGTGGCGTCCGGCACCTCGCCCTCGTACCCGGCGACGCCCACGAGCCGCAGCGTCGCGGTGGCCGCCACGGCGTCGGCGACGGCCGCGCAGTCGGCCTCGGTGCGGGCGCCGGTGCGCGCGCCCTCGCCCGCGGCCAGCTCGACGACCACGTCGAGGGGGCGCCCCGCTCCGGCGTCGCGCAGCGCGGCGTCCATCAGCTCGACGCCGCGTACGGAGTCCACGTAGCACAGGAAGCGGAAGTCGGGGTCGTGCGCGAGCTCCTGGGCGAGCCAGCGCAGCGCGGCGGCGTCGACCAGCTCGTTGGCCAGGAAGATCCGCTGGATGCCGAACTCCCGCGCCACGCGCACCTGGTGGGGCACGGCGAGCGTGATGCCCCAGGCGCCGTGCTCGATCTGGCGCTGGAAGAGGCGCGGCGCCATGGAGGTCTTGCCGTGCGGCGCGAAGGCGAGGCCGTGGCGGGTCGCGTACTCCTCCATGAGCGCGAGGTTGTGTTCGAGGCGCTCGGCGGAGAGGGCGAGGACGGGGGTGGTGAAGCCGTCCGTGAACAGATTGCGGCGCTGGGCCGCGAGCTCGCCGACGGTGAGGCCCGCGGCGTCGGGCGGCAGTCCCTTGAAGCGGTGGTCGACGCGCTCCTCGGCCAGCCCCGCGAGGGCGGTCGCGGCGCGTTCGGAGGGCGTGCCGGAGGGGGTGCCGGCGGGCGTGTCGGCGGCCATGGGCGTCTCCTCAGAGCTGCGTTGCATATACTGCAACGTTCATTGCGTATGTCGCTTACTGCTGTCTAACATCCGAGCCAACGCCGGGTCAACGGATCCGGGCCCGGTCCTCGCACCGGGGTTCGGCCCCGCTCGCGGGCCTTTCGAACCGGCTGATCCGGTGCCCCCACCCGGCCGTCGAGCGTGCGGCGAACGACGATTGAAGGGCTGACACGAGCGTGACCGGAGCAGACCGAGACGCGACCGAGGCCGCGACCGGCGAGGCGCCCGAGGGCGGGAGCGCCCCCGGAGCCCCGTCCTGTGCCCCCGGCGGCGCGGACGGCGGCGGCGCCGACGTCGACGTGGTCACGCTCGGGGAGTCCATGGTCACCTTCCTGCCCACCCGGCCGGGACGGCTCGCCGACGTGCCCGCCTTCGAGCGGGGCATCGGCGGTGCCGAGTCCAACGTGGCCTGCGCGCTCGCCGCCGCCGGACACCGCGCCCGCTGGGTCAGCCGGGTCGGGGCCGACGGCTTCGGCGACCACCTCGTCGACGCCATCGGGGCGTACGGGGTCGACACCTCCGCCGTCGGGCGCGACCCGCGCCGGCCCACCGGCATCTACTTCCGCACCGCCGACGACCGCGACGCCGACGCCCACGAGGTCGTCTACTACCGGGCGGGCTCCGCGGCCTCGGCGATGTCGCCGCGGACGCTCGCCGCCGACGCGCTGTGGTGCGGGCGCGTCCTGCATCTGTCGGGGATCACCGCCGCCCTGTCCGCCGACTGCCTCGCGCTCGTGCGCGCCCTGTGCGAACGGCCCGCCGGCCGGCGCCGCCGCTCGCTCGTCTCCTTCGACGTCAACCACCGCCCCGGCCTGTGGCCCGAGGGCGGCCGGAGCCCCGCCGTCCTGCTCGACCTGGCGCGCGGCGCCGACCTCGTCTTCGTCGGGGTCGACGAGGCCGCGGCCGCCTGGGGGCTCACCGGCGCGCCCGAGGCCCTCCGCGCCGCCCTTCCCGAACCCGCCCAACTCGTCGTCAAGCAGGGATCGGAGGGCGCCACCGCCTTCGTCACCGACCCCGGTACCGGCCGCGACACCGTCACCTTCGTCCCGGCCCTGCGCGTCGACGTCGTCGCCCCGGTCGGGGCCGGTGACGCCTTCGCCGCCGGATACCTGTCCGGCACCCTGCGCGGCCTGGAGCCCGAGCGACGGCTGCGGCACGGCCATCTGATGGCCGCCGCCGCCCTCACCGTGCCGGGCGACCTCGCCACGCCCCCCGCGCGCGAGCACGCCGATGCGCTCGCCGCCCTCGACCCCGCCGCCTGGGAGACACTGCGCCTTGGCCCCGGCTGGACGGCAGAGCCGCGCCGCCCCGGGGCCCCCGAGGAGGTACGTACGCCATGAGCCAGACCGTCGACCGAGCCCTGACGATCCTGCCCCTGCTCGCCGAGGGACCCGCCGACCTGGGCCAGGTCGCCGACCGCCTCGGCGTGCACAAGTCCACGGCCCTGCGCCTGCTGCGCACGCTGCACGAACACGGCCTGGTCTTCCGCCAGTCCGACCAGCGCTACCGCCTGGGAGCGCGGCTCTTCGCGCTCGCCCAGGAGGCCGTCGAGCACCTCGACGTCCGCGAGATCGCCCATCCCCACCTCCTCGCCCTCAACGACCGCTGCGGCCACACGGTCCACCTCGCGGTGTACGAGGAGGGCGAGGTCGTCTACATCGACAAGGTCGAGAGCCGCTACCCGGTGCGGATGTACTCGCGCATCGGCAAGCCCGTGGCCATCACCGTCGCCGCGGTCGCCAAGCTCCTGATCGCCGACTTCCCCGAGGGCGAGCGCCGAGTGATCGCCGAGAAGCTCGACTACCCCACGTACACGTCCCGTTCGACGCCCAACGCCGCCGCCTTCCTGAAGGAGCTGGTGCAGGTGCGCGAACAGGGCTGGGCCACCGACCTCGGTGGCCACGAGGAGTCCATCAACTGCGTCGGCGCGCCCATCCGGGGCGCGGACGGCCGCGTCGTCGCCGCCATGTCGGTGTCCGCGCCGAACGTCGTCGTCACCGCGGAGGAACTCCTCACCCTGCTCCCGCTGGTGCGCCGCACGGCGGAGGCGATCAGCCGGGAGTACTCCGGCAAGGCCCCTATCAAGGAAGCAAGTTCATGAGCGAGAACACCCAGAAGACCGCGATCACGCCCTCCACGCACACCACCCCGCCCGCGAAGTTCTCGCACGGCGTGAAGAAGGGCAACATCCTCCAGGTCGCCGGGCAGGTCGGCTTCCTCCCCGCCGAGGAGGGCAAGGCGCCGACCCCGGCCGGGCCCACCCTGCGCGAGCAGACCCTGCAGACCTTCGCCAACGTCAAGGCCGTCCTCGAAGAAGGCGGCGCCACCTGGGACGACGTGATGATGATGCGCGTCTACCTCACGGACGTCGACCACTTCGCGGAGATGAACGAGATCTACAACCAGTACTTCGAGGAGCAGGGCCTCAAGGCCCCCGCCTCCGCCCGCACCACGGTCTACGTCGGCCTCCCCAAGGGCCTCCTCATCGAGATCGACGCGCTGGCCGTCCTCGGCTGAGGCTCTTCCCGGCGCGGCACCATCGCCCGGTGCCGCCCTCCATCGGCGCTTCGCGCCTCGTCCTCAAACGCCGGACGGGCTGAACAGCCGCTGTCCGGCACCATCCAGCCCGTCCGGCGATCGAGGACGAGCGCGCAGCGCGATGCCGCCCGGATCCTCCGACGCCGCCGCGGCCGCGGGCCCATCCCCGCCCGCGCCCGCCGCGTCGCCACCCCCCACCGCACGTCTGTCGTCACGGAGCGGCGCCCGCCACCCACGGGGCGCCGCACCGGGATACCCCCTGCCCAGAAAGCCCCATGCACTTACGAGGTCAACGATGTCCCCGTTCGCCCCCTCGGGCTCCGCCGGAGCCCTCACCGCGCTCGCCGCCTCCGACCCGCCGCAGACCCCGCACACCGGTGGCCTGATGGCCCTGATCGACGGCACGGCGGGACTGCTGACCGTCGCGGCCCTCGGCATCCTGCTCCTGCTCTTCCTGATCATCAAGGTCAGGCTCCAGCCGTTCGTGGCGCTGCTCGCGGTCTCGATAGCCGTCGGACTCGCCGCGGGCCTCTCGGTCACCGAACTCTTCGGCACCGTCCAGAAGTCGGACGCGGTCTCGCTCATCGAGTCCGGCATGGGCGGCATCCTCGGCCATGTGGCGATCATCATCGGCCTCGGCACGATGCTCGGCGCGATCCTCGAAGTCTCGGGCGGGGCCGAGGTGTTGTCCCGGCGCCTCCTCGACCTCTTCGGCGAGAAGCGCGCCCCCGTGGCGATGGGCCTGACCGGCCTCATCTTCGGCATCCCGGTCTTCTTCGACGTCGGCATCTTCGTCCTCGCGCCGATCGTGTACGCCGCCGCCAAGCGCAGCGGCAAGTCGATCCTCCTGTACTGCCTGCCGCTGCTCGCGGGCCTGTCCATGACGCACGCCTTCCTGCCCCCGCACCCCGGGCCCGTGGCGGCGGCCGGACTGCTGAAGGTGGACCTCGGCTGGGTCATCCTCATGGGCATCGTCTGCGGCATCCCGGCCGTGCTCGCGGCCTGGGTGTACTCCGCCTGGATCGGCAAGCGGATCTTCGTCCCCGTACCGCAGGACATGCTGGAGGCCTCCGAGGAGGCGAAGGCGGCCGTCGCCGAGGAGCAGCGCGCGCAGGGTCTGACCCCGACGGAGGAGCCGGTCGCGCTGAGCACCGTCTTCCTGATCATCGGCACCCCGCTGCTGCTCATCCTGCTCGCGACGTTCTCCTCCATCGCCTTCGACCCGTCCACGCTCCGCAGCGTGATCGAGTTCTTCGGCCACCCCTTCGTCGCCCTGACGATCGCGCTCCTGATGGCGTACTACCTGCTTGGCATCCGCCGCGGCTGGTCCCGCAAGTCCCTGGAGACGGTGTCGACGGCGTCCCTGAAGCCCGTCGGCAACATCCTCCTCGTCGTCGGCGCGGGCGGGGTCTTCGGCGCCGTGCTCAAGGGCAGCGGCGTGGCGAACGCCCTCGCCGACACCTTCAACGACGTGGGCCTGCCGGTCATCGTGCTCGCCTACCTCATCTCCCTGGTGCTCCGCGTGGCCCAGGGCTCGGCGACGGTCGCGATCGTCACCACCGCGGGCATCGTCGCCCCGCTGCTCGCCGAGGGCGACTACTCCCACGCCTTCACCGCCCTGGTCATCATGGCCATCTCCGCGGGCTCGATCTTCGCCTCGCACGTCAACGACGGCGGCTTCTGGATCGTGGCGAAGTACTTCGGCATCTCCGAGCGCGACACCCTGAAGACCTGGACGGTCCTGGAGTCGGTCCTGTCGGTGGCGGGCTTCGCGGTGGCGGCGGTGGTGAGCCTCTTCGTGTAGCCCACCGCGCACGGCGCAGCGGAGCGGGGGCACCCGGTGGTTCACCGAGTGCCCCCGCTCCGGCGCCGTTTCACGCCTTACGCAGTACCACGCCTTCCTGGCCCGGCCGTCGAACCGGCCGTGCCTGATCGTTACGCCGCCTGCGCAGGGCCCGCAGCGGGCGGCGCATTCCGCAGCAGCGGCCGGCCCGGGAGCCGGTGGTCGTCGCCGCCCTCGCGACATCCGCCGCGAGGGCGAGCACCACCCCCGTCACCGCGCCGACAGCGGCCAGCGCGGCTCGCCGCCGCGTGGGTCCCGGGGACGCCGAGAGCATCGAAAGCATGGAGGACACAGCGCGCACAGAGCACTTCCTCTCCGTAGTCCGGTCAGCGGGTGATCCGCTTTTGTGATCACCCGCCGAGAGGCTGCGCCTGGACTGCCCCGATATGCATGCGGCGTCGGGAATCAACCCCTGTGAGTGATCAATAAGGACCCCAGGGGCTACCCGTGCCCGGTCACTGACCGGTGCAGTACTGCTGCTCCTTGCCGATCGAGCGGTACATACAGTCGGAGTTCTCCAGGAGTTGCAGCACCGCGTCCCGGTTGCGGGAGGTCTCGCGCTCGATGACCTCGTCGGGCGGGTAGAAGCCGCCGCCCCCCGACCTGGGGTACATCTCGAAGGTGTAGCCGAAGATCTTCTGGCTGCCCCACAGGTAGTCGTCGATGGTGCCGTCGGTGATGTACAGGTCACTGGACTGCTCGGGCGTGTAGCCGTTGCTCGCGGCCATCTTGCGCCCGACGGTGGCGAAGGCGTCGTGGTCGTCCTGGGTCAGCCCCGGCGCCGTGTCGTTGTACGTGTAGCCGTACGGCCAGAGCACCAGCTCGCTGTACGTGTGGAAGTCGATGCCCGTCTTGATCTGCTGCTTGCCGCCGACGACCCGGCTGCGCACGAAGTCCGCGACGACCTTGACCTCGGGCGCGGACTCGGGGGCGCGGCCGCGGTAGGTCTCGGAGCCGGGCGTGCCCGAGGAGCCGCCGCAGCAGCCCCACTTGAAGTTCCAGTTGCGGTTCATGTCGGTGCCGGTGGCGCCGCCCGGGTTGGGCTGCCGGTTGAGGCGCCAGCTGCGGTAGGAGCCGGTGGCGATGTCGTACTCGCCGCCGTCCGGGTTGAGGTCCGGCACGATCCAGATCTCGCGCTCGTTGAGCATCTTGGTGACGCGCGCGTCGCTGCCGTAGCCCGCGCCGAACTCGCGCAGCAGATAGAGGGCCATCTCCACCGTCAGGTGCTCACGGGCGTGCTGGTGGTGGGTGAAGAGCACCTCGGGCTCGTTCTCGTCCGTGCCCACGTTGTCGCTGATCTTGATGGCGACGATGTCCCGGCCCTGGTACGACTTGCCGATCACGCGCTTGCTCATGATGTTCGGGTACTGCTGGAGCCGCTGGTCGATCTCCGCGGTCATCTCCGCGTAGTTGTGGTAGCGGGAGTCGGCGGGCGGGAAGTCCCGGACCCGCACCGGCCCGTCGCCCGTGCGCTTCGGCGGGCCGGCCAGCGTCTTGAGCGTGTAGCCGAGCGCACGCAGCTTCCCGGCCTGGGCGGCGTTCGCGGAGACGACGACCCCGTGGTCGCCGGCCTCGTCGATGGACACGCCGGTCGCGGCGAGCGCCGTGCGGGCCGCGCGCGTGGCGGGCCCCGGCACGGAGTACTGGCGGATCTCGTCCTCGGCCGCGGCGGCGGCCGCCGCCTTCCTGGCCGAGGGGGTCGAGCTGTCGGACGCGTTGGCGCTGAGGGGCGCCGCGACCGCGAGGGCGAGCACGGCCGCCAGAGCGGCTGATCTCTTTCCGCGTATGCGAAGTCGCATGAATGCTCCTGTGGGGGTGGGGGTGGTGCATTGCGACGCATGTGGTGCGGGTGGCACGAGCGCGCGAGGTGCCGGGTGGGCACGGCCCGTGCTGGCCCATGGTCCTGGCGTGGCATGTCCTGGTCAACACGTCTTTGAGCCGACTGTGCGGCGACTGTGCGGCGACTGTGCGGTGCCCGCGCGGCCGCGGCGCGCGCCTCCCGCGTCCCACGGTCCGCTGCCGTACGACCCCTTGTGCCCCGCGCGTCCGTGCGCTTTCTTGATCGCATGGCCGAAACCAAGGGTGGACCCAGCACCGCCGGGGACGTCATGCCCGTCCCCCGCAAGTCCAGTTGGAAGTACATCGGTCCCGGCATCGTCGTCGCCGCCACGGGCGTCGGCGCGGGTGACCTGGTGGCCACGCTGATCGCGGGCAGTAACTTCGGCTACACGCTCCTGTGGGCCGCCGTCATCGGCTGCGTCGTGAAGATCTCCCTCGCCGAGGCGGCGGGCCGCTGGCACCTGTCGACCGGCCGCACGCTCTTCGAGGGCTGGGCGAGCCTGGGCCGCTGGACGACGTGGTTCTTCGTCGTCTACGTCGTGGTGTGGGGCTTCGCGTACGGCGCGGCCGCCATGTCCTCGTCGGGCCTGCCGCTCCAGGCCCTGTTCCCCGGCGTGATGGACCTGAAGTGGTGGGGCGTGCTCACCGGTGTGGTGGGCCTGGTCTTCGTCTGGTTCAACAAGTACGACGTGTTCGAGAAGGTCATGACGGTCCTGGTCGGCGTCATGTTCGTCGTCACCGTGTACCTCGCGATCCGCGTGACCCCGAACCTCGGCGACGCCGTCGCGGGCCTGCTCCCCGTCCTGCCCGACGAGAAGGACTCGGTCCTCAACACCCTCGGTCTCATCGGCGGCGTCGGCGGCACCATCACCCTGGCCGCGTACGGCTACTGGGTGAACGCCAAGGGCTGGACGAACACGGGCTGGATGAAGGTGATGCGCCTCGACAACCGCGTCGCGTACATCACGACCGGCGTCTTCGTCGTGGCGATGCTCTTCGTCGGTGCCGAGATGCTGCACTCCGCGAACGTCGCGATCGCGAGCGGCGACAAGGGCCTGGTCCAGCTGAGCGACATCCTGGAGAAGGAGTACGGCACCGCCACGTCGAAGCTGTTCCTCATCGGCTTCTTCGCCACGTCCTTCACCTCCCTCATCGGCGTCTGGCACGGCGTGAGCCTGATGTTCGCCGACTTCGTGGAGCACTACCGCAAGTCACGTACGGGCGCGGCCGGCACCGTCTCGACCGGCGCCGAGGTGGCCTCCGGCGCCCGCGAGCGCTCGCTCCCCTTCCGCGCGTACCTGCTCTGGCTGACCTTCCCGCCGATCATCCTGCTCTTCCAGGGGCAGCCGTTCCGCCTGATCATCATCTACGGAGTCCTGGGCGCGGCCTTCATGCCGTTCCTCGCCCTGACCCTGATCTGGCTCCTCAACTCGTCCCGGACGCCCGCGGAGTGGCGCAACGGCTGGCTCAGCAACGGCATGCTGGCGATCGCGGGCCTGCTGTTCCTGGTGCTGTGCGTCAAGCAGGTCACGGACCAGGACTGGAGCAGCTTCTTCTGATCCCGGGGATGCGGCAGCGCCGCCGGGGCCGGGGCGACGGCGGCGCTGCGCAGGCCGGTGGGGGTTACGGCAGCCCGTGGACGTGCGGGCCCACGGCGTTGGACCACGCGTTCCCGTTCAGGGCGTCCCAGTTGGTCGACCAGGTCATGGCCCCGCGGATGCCCGGATAGGTCTTCGACGGCTTGAACGACCCGCAGTTGGTGCCGCGCGCCAGACAGTCGAGGGCGTTGTTCACGACGGTCGGCGAGACGTACCCCGACCCGGCCCCGCGCGGCGACGCGGGCGTCCCGATGCCGACCTGCGATGGCGCGAGCCCGCCCTCCAGCTGGATGCAGGCGAGCGCGGTGAGGAAGTCCACGGACCCCTGGCTGTACACCTTCCCGTCGCAGCCCAGCATCGCCCCGCTGTTGTAGTACTGCATGTTGACGACGGTGAGGATGTCCTTCACGTTCAGGGCCGTCCTGAAGTACGCGTTGGACGTCGACTGCATGTCGATGGTCTGCGGCGCCATGGTGAGCACGAGGCCCGGCCCGGCCTTCTGGGAGAGGGACTTGAGGGCCTGCGTCATGTACGTCGCGTTGAGCCCGTTCTCCAGGTCGATGTCGACGCCGTCGAAGCCGTACTCCCGCATGAGCGCGTACACGGAATCGGCGAAGTTGTTCGCGGCGGCCGAGCTGTTCACGGACACGCTGCCGCGCTCGCCCCCGACCGACACGATCACGGACTTCCCGGCCGCCTGCTTGGCCTTGATGTCGGCCTTGAACTGCGCCACGGTGTACCCGCCGAGCCCCGCCGAGTCCAGGTTGAAGGTCACCTGCCCCGGCTGCCCGGTGGCATCGGCGAAGGCCACGGCGATGATGTCGTACTGATCCTGCACCTGGCCGAGCCGCTGCACGGTGGCGCCGTTGTTGAAGTTCTGCCAGTACCCGGTGACGGCGTGCTTGGGCACGGCCCGGGTCTGCGCCCGCGCCCCGGCGTCCCGGGCGTCGGCGCTCCCGGCACCACCGGTGGCGAGCCCGGCCACCGCAAGGCCGAACGCGGCGATCAGCCCGGCGAGAACGCCGCTCTTCTTCCTACGTGTACGTACGCGTGCGCGGTCCACTTCAGCCTCCGGTGGGGGGAGGGCCCGTACGGGCCGGAAGGGGGCGGTGGCCACCGCTGTTGCCTGGTCGTACAAGTTGGTCCAGACCAATGTGCTTGTCAAGGGGGTGTGCGCCGCCCCCTCCGGCGGGCTCGCGTGGCTGATTCCGCGCGATCGCGTAGGCCTGCCCGTGAGGCCGTGAAGTCGCTCCGGCAAAGAAGTCACGCTTCAAACGCTGCGCCTCGACCATTCTGAGAATGGCGTGATCGTGACGCTGCGTTGGAGGTGTCGTTTGCGCGGCAGGGTGAACTCGTGCTGGCAGGGGCGGTAGGCGCACGGCGGAGGACTCTCAAGTTCCGCTCGTAGGAGCCCTGTTGGGGTTGCACAGACATGCTGTTTTGTGGCGCACTTCACATTGACGCAAGGAACTCGCCGAGAGTTAACTCTCTCCACCTGCAAACTGTGAAGTTTTCGTAACTCTGGGGTGGGGACTGTGGAGTTGGGGTGGGGGCATCGTCATGCCCGAAATCGAAGAAGGTCAGGACGTGTCACGGGGGGAGTGTCGGCAACGGCCCTCCTTCTTTCGCTGCTTCCAGCAGTCGCGTTCGCCGTTCCCGCTGCCGAGGCGCACGCCTCGGCGCCGACCGGGCCGCTGACGGAACAGAGCGCGTCGCAGCGCGCGGCGGCGACGGGCGAGCCGGTCGAGGTGACGTCGGAGCGCACCGAGTACACGACGACGATGGCGAATCCCGACGGCACGTTCGTCATGACCCAGGCGACGGAGCCGCAGCGGGCCCGTGACAAGAGCGGCGCGTGGCAGGACATCGACGTCACCCTGGAGAAGCGGCCCGACGGCACCGTCGGGCCGAAGTCCGCCGTGGTGGACCTCGCCTTCTCCGGTGGCGGCAGCGGAACCGGGCTGCTGACCCTGGGGACGGCGGGCCAGCGCCTCAAGCTCGGCTGGCCGACGGGCCTGCCCGAGCCGACCCTCGACGGTGCGACCGCCACATACGCGGACGTGCCGGTCAAGGGCGTGGACCTCCAGCTGACGGCGACGGCCGAGGGCTACCGCGAGGTCCTCGTCGTCAAGTCGGCCGAAGCCGCCGCGAGTCCCGAGCTGGAGAAGGTCAGGCTCACCGCGCGCGGCGAGGGCCTGAGCGTGACCCCCGGCGAGGGCGGCGGGCTGCGCGCGGTCGACGAGGACGGCAACGCCGTGTTCCGCGGGCCGTCCGGGCAGATGTGGGACTCCGCGGGCGACACCGCGACCGCGCCCACGTCCGCGCCCCGCAAGGGCCTGCGCGCGATCGCCCCGGAGGACCGCCCCGCGAAGAAGGGCGCCGCCGAGGACCCGGCGCAGCCCGGCCAGGGCGACGCGACCGCAGACCTCCCCGTCACCGTCGGGGACGGCGCGGTGTCGGTGACCCCCGACCTGGACCTGCTGCGCGGCAAGAAGACCGTGTATCCGGTCTTCATCGACCCCTCGGTGGG
Source organism: Streptomyces spectabilis (assembly GCF_008704795.1). Lineage (NCBI taxonomy): Bacteria > Bacillati > Actinomycetota > Actinomycetes > Kitasatosporales > Streptomycetaceae > Streptomyces > Streptomyces spectabilis. The sequence continues at coordinate 6,053,090 of NZ_CP023690.1, forward strand.
CCTGGGCCGCTCCGAGTGGACGAAGCTGTCGTCGGACGGCGACAAGTTCTGGAAGTTCAGCGAACCCAAGGGCGTCGGCCGCTGCGGCATCGCGGACGGCTACTACTGCGACCTGGGCGGCTACACGGACCGGATGTACTTCGAGTTCGGCGCCTCGAAGCTCGCGGGCAAGCACGTCCTCGACGCCACGTTCCGCGCGTACGAGACGTGGTCGTTCAACTGCCAGCCGCACTGGGTCGACCTGGAGCGCACGGACAACATCTCCGAGGGCTCGCGCTGGCCCGGCCCGAAGCAGCTCGACCAGATGGGCGACCGGTACGTCTCGGCGGGGCGCGGCAACCTGTGCAGCCCTGAACAGCCCAACTCCTGGATCGAGTTCAACGACAACCCCGACGAGAAGGACGAGAACCTCGCCTCCACGGTGCGCTCCCTCGCCAACGGCAAGATCTCGCGCCTCACGCTGATGCTGCGGGCCAAGGACGAGGGCGAGCCGCGGGCGTGGAAGCGGTTCGACAACAACGCCGAGCTCAAAGTCTGGTACATGCACAAGCCTGGGGTGCCGACGTCAGTGGGCGCCATCCCCGGGACGGGCAACGGCAAGGCGCAGTGCCGCCCGGCGAAGGACCCCGTGACCGTCACGGTGGATACGCCGAAGATCCAGGCCACCGTCCAGACCAAGGTCGAACAGCACCAAGGGGAGGAAGAGGGCTCCCTCCAGGCCGAGTTCGTGATGGAGCGCTCCAGCACGGACACGACGTCGGGGTCGTGGGACGGGGTCTGGAAGGACTACAAGCCGGACTCGGGCTGGGACCCGGACGGTACGCGGGAGACGATCACCACCACCAAGCGGGCGGACGGCGGCCTGTACCGCTTCAAGGCGCGCACCCAGTCGCACTGGGTCTACGGCGGCAAGAAGGGCGACCTCTTCTCGCCGTACTCGAAGTGGTGCTATCTGCGCATCGACTCGACGGCGCCGAAGGAGCCGACGATCCAGTCCTTCGCTCCGTACTCCGAGTGCACTGCAGACGACTGCGCGGCCCGTGGCGGGCCGGGGAAGGGCGGGCTCTTCTTCTTCCGCCCGAACAAGGCCGACAAGGACGTGAAGGAGTACCGGTGGCGCCTCCTGACGTCGGACGCCGACGCGACCAGGACGGTGAAGTCGATGGGCGACGGGTCGGCCATGGTCCCGTCCCTCAAGCCCGGTCTTGCGGGTACCCAGACCCTCTCCGTGGAGGCCAGTGACCTGAAGAAGGACAAGGAGGGCCGCGTCCGCTGGGGCCCGCCCGCCGAGTTCGTCTTCAAGGTCGGCGCAGCCGACGGCACGACCGGACGGTGGCGCTTCGACGACGCGGGGCCGGGTTCCAGCAAGGCCACCGCGAACGACACCGGCCAAGTCGGCAGCCGCCACGACGTCGTGATGCGCGACGAGGCCGGCACCGACTGGTCGACGCTGGGCCGGCGCGGCGCCGGGGACTACTCACTGCGCCTGAACGACAACCAGAGCGACCCCGACAAGCAGGTCGGCTACGCCTCCACGGACGGTGTCCCGGTCAACTCCCAGAGCTCCTTCACGGTGTCCGCCTGGGCGTACCTGACCGACGACAAGGCCAACCGCACGGTGCTCTCGGCCCCTGGTGAGCACGGATCGGCCTTCACCCTGTACTACTCGTCCACCTTCAAGAAGTGGGTGTTCAACCGCACCGACCAGGACAAGGACGGTCCCGTCTACATCCGGTCCGCGGCAGACGCGGAGAACCCTCCGCTGAAGGTCTGGACCCACCTCGTCGGCGTCTTCGACACACAGGACAACGCGGACCCCAAGGACGACACGATCCAGCTCTTCGTCAACGGCAGGCCGCAGGGCAAGCCGGTGGTGCTCGCGGACGAGGCGCCCAAGTACACCCCGTGGACCGCCGACCGGAACATGATGGTCGGGCGCGTCAAGGTGGGCGGCTCCTACGGTGACTACTTCCTGGGCCGGATCGACGAGGTCGCCACCTGGCAGCGGCCGCTGGAGCCGGACGAGATCCGGGAGGAGAACCGTCTGGAGCGCAGCGGTCTGCCCACCAACGAACTCGTCGGTCACTGGGACGCCACCATCTCCTCCGGGGGCCAGGTCGTCGAGAGCCCGGAGGACCCGGGCGATCCGTCCAGCGCAGCCTTCCCCTACCGCCGGGGGCCACTGGACCTGTCCGGTTCCGGCGCCCGCCTGACCGGTGACGACGCCACCTCCCTCGTCCTGGACGGCAAGAGCGGCTACGCCTCGGTCGGGGGCCCCGTCGTCGACGAGACCGGGTCGTTCACCGTCTCGGCGCGCGTACGGCTGACCAAGGCCGAGTTCGCGGGCAAGGACATCGGCTACCGGGCGCTCGTGGCCGGGCAGGCCACGCCGGCGGGCAAGGAGTCGTCGTGGGCGCTGTGGGTGGAGAAGGTCTCCTCCAGCGCCTACCAGTGGAAGTTCGGACGGACCGCGGTGAACGCCGACGGCAAGGTCGTCGCGACGGCGGTGGCACCGGCCGAGGACACGATCGGCGACAAGGAGTGGGACACCTGGGTCGACGTGACCGGGGTCTTCGACGCCGGTCTCGACTTCACCGACGACGAGGGCGACCAGCGTTTCGGCGTGGCCCGGCTCTACGTCGGCCAGTTCGCCCAGCAGGGCGAGGACGACGCCGGGCTCGCCAGGGCCCAGCAGGGTGACGGCGCGCTGACGGTGGGACGTGGATCCGCTCAGGGCAAGACCGGCCACTACCTGCCGGGGGATCTCGCGAAGCTGCGCGTGTGGGCCGGCGCGATGAACCGGGAGCAGGTCACCGACCAGATCGCGGAGCCCTCGACGTAGGCCGACGGGGCCTTCCTCCCGGCCTTCTCTTCTCCCTCACTGGTTTCGAAGGCGTGCGGCCGCCCGATGCGGCGGCCGCGCGCGAGGAGACACACACATGAAACAGCTTGGCTTCGGGCTGCCCCGAACCGGCAGATCAGCGAGACGCCGATGGAGCTCGCGGATCGCCGTCGTCACGGGCTTCGCCCTCCTGCCGGGGCTGCTGTCCCCGGTGATGTTCACGAATACGGCAGCAGCCGCCACGGACCCGCTCGGCAGACCGAAGTTGGACGCCCCTCGCTCGGCCGAGGTCTCACCGTTCACGGTGGAGGCGAACGACAAGAACACGGCCGCGGTCCGCAAGTCCGCCGCGGCCGACCGCGAGGCGGCCGAGCGGGCGCGCGGCGACCAGCGGCGCACCGTGACGTGGCCCGAGGCCGGTGCGGCAGACCTGAAGCTGCCCGGCTCGGGTGCGGCGAAGGCAAGGCCGGGATCCCTGCCGGTCACGCTCTCCGCGCCGAAGGCAGCGCGGGGCGCTCCCCAGCGGGCGGCCGAGCGGCTCAAGGTCGAGGTCCTCGATCAGCGCGAGGCGAGGCGGCTCGGCGTCAAGGGCGTCGTCCTCACGGCAACCGGCCCCAAGGACGGCGGCAAGGCGCGTCTGGGCATCGACTACTCGGCCTTCGCCTCCGCGTACGGCGGCGACTGGGCGGGGCGCCTCCAGGTCCTGCGCCTGCCGGACTGCGCCCTCGACCATCCCGGCAAAGCCGACTGCCGCACCCGCGAGCCGGTCGAATTCACCAACGCCCGCAAGGACGAGCGGCTGAAGGCCGCCCTGTCCTTCCCCGCGGCCGCATCGGGTGCGAAGGCGGGCCGGACGATGGTCCTCGCCCTGGCCGCGGGCACCAAGTCCGGCTCCGGTGACTACAAGGCGACCCCGCTCGCCGCCTCCTCCACCTGGGAGGCGGGCGGTTCGTCGGGCTCCTTCACGTGGTCGTACCCGTTGCGCACGCCTCCGGCGGCCGCGGGCCCGGCGCCCGACCTGACGATCTCCTACGACTCCGGAAGCGTGGACGGCCGCACCGCCTCCACGAACAACCAGGGCACGGTCATCGGCGAGGGCTTCGACCTGACCTCCTCGTACGTCGAGCGCAAGTACGGCTCCTGCGAGGACGACGGGCACGACAAGAAGTACGACCTGTGCTGGAAGTACGACAACGCCTCGCTGGTTCTGAACGGCAAGGCCACCGAGCTGGTCAAGGACGACACCAGCGGCCAGTGGCGGCTGAAGAACGACGACGCGTCCACCGTCAAGCGCCACACCGGCGCGAGCAACGGTGACGACAACGGCGAGTACTGGACGGTCACCACCGGCGACGGCACGACCTACACGTTCGGCCTCAACAAGCTGGAAGGCGCGGGGACGGACGACCGCACCGACTCGGTCTGGACCGTGCCGGTCTTCGGCGACGACGAGGGCGAGCCCGGCCACTCCGACGGCACCGGCTTCTCCGACCGGGACAAGAAGCAGGCCTGGCGCTGGAACCTCGACCTCGTCGAGGACACCCGCGGCAACGCCATGACGTACTGGTACGAGGCCGAGCACAACAACTACGACAAGCTCGGCGACGACAACACGGGCACCGACTACACGCGCGGCGGCTACCTCAAGGAGATCCGCTACGGCCAGCGCGCCGACGCCCTCTTCTCCGCCAAGCCCGCCGCCTCCCACAAGGTCGCCTTCACCTACGCCGAGCGCTGCCTGGCGTCCGGCACCGGCTGCGACGAGCTGACCGAGGACAAGCGGGACAACTGGCCGGACGTCCCCTTCGACAGCGTCTGCAAGGACGACAAGAAGTGCACCGGCAACGTCGGCCCGTCGTTCTTCACCCGCAAGCGCATGACGGCCGTCACGACGTACGCCTGGAACGCCGCACTGGACGTGCCCGCGTACTGGCAGGTCGACAGCTGGAAGCTGAAGCACCTCTACCTGGACCCGGGCGACACCGGTGACAGCACCGACCAGTCCCTGTGGCTCGACGAGCTCCAGCACACCGGCAAGCGCGGCGACGACATCTCGCTGGACCCGGTGAAGTTCACCCACGCCTTCCTGCCCAACCGGGTCGACGGCGCCTCCGACGACATCCTCTCCCTGGACAAGCCGCGCCTGCGCTCGGTCACGTCCGAGACGGGCGCGCAGACGATCGTCTCGTACCAGCCCGCCGAATGCGTGGCGGGCCAGACGATGCCGAAGCCGGACGACAACACCCGGCGCTGCTACCCCGTGTACTGGTCACCGAACGGCGAGAAGACCCCGAAGCTCGACTGGTTCCAGAAGTACCCGGTCACTTCCGTCTCCACCACGGACCCGCGCGGCGGCGCGGAAGCCGTGCAGCACGCGTACGAGTACTCCGGCGGCGGCGCCTGGCACTACAACGACGACCCGATGACGCCCGCGAAGGAGCGCACCTGGTCGGTCTGGCGCGGCTACGAGAAGGTCACGCACCACACCGGTGACAAGGGCACCGACCGCCTCAAGACGGTCAGCATCTACATGCGCGGCATGAACGGCGACCGCGTCGCCGGTTCCGACGGAAAGACCCCGGACCCGGACAAGCGCAGGACCGCGAAGGCCGGCGGCATCAAGGCGGAGGAGATCACCGACTCCGACCAGTACGCGGGCTTCGCGCGCGAGACGGTCACCTACAACGGCGACACCGAGGTCTCCGCGACGATCACCGACCCGTGGTCGAAGCGGACGGCGACGCAGCACAAGTCGTACGCGGACACCGAGGCCCACTACGTCCGTGCCGCCGCCACGCACGAGCGCACCCGCGTCACCAGTGGCGAAACCCCGCGCGACCGCGTCCGTACCGTCAAGACCACCTACGACGACTACGGCATGCCCGAGGCCGTCGAGGACAAGGGCGACGACGACGTCACAGGTGACGAGCTCTGCACCCGCACCTGGTACGCCCGCAACGACGACAAGGGCATCAACTCCCTCGCCTCACGTACGCGTACGGTCGCCAAGCCCTGTTCGACGACGGTCGCGGACCTCGACCTGCCGGCCGACTCCGACAAGCCGGGCGACGTCGTGAGCGACTCGGCGACCGTCTACGACGACCCCGACGCCACGAAGTGGACGTCCGCCCAGAAGCCGACCAAGGGCGAGCCGACCTGGACCGGCCGGGCGAAGTCCTACGGCACGGACAACGTCGCGTCCTGGCAGAAGACCGCCACGACGACGTACGACACCCTTGGGCGTCCGACCGAGGTCAAGGACACCAACGGCCTGACGACGGCGAAGACCACCTACACGCCCGCGGCCTCCGGACCGCTGACGTCGAGCAGCGTCTCGAACGTCAAGGGCCACAAGACCACCACGGACGTCGAGTTCGCCACCGGCGCTCCCGTGAAGGTCACCGACCCGAACAGCAAGATCACGGAGACGACGTACGACAGCCTCGGCCGCACCACGCAGGTCTGGCTGCCCAACCGGCTCCGTGTCCTCGACAAGACCCCCAACTACGTCTACGACTACAAGGTCACCAGCAAGGCCATGTCCTGGGTGTCCACCGGCACGCTCAAGGGCGACGGCTCCGGCTACAACACCTCGTACGAGTTCTACGACTCGCTCCTGCGCCCCCGCCAGACCCAGACCCCGACACCTGTGGGCGGCCGTCTGATCGGCATCACGCTCTATGACACGCGGGGGCTCGCCGTCAGCGTCCAGGGCGACACCTGGGACGAGACCTCGGCTCCCAGCGGTACGCCCGTGCAGACCGAGGGCAGCCAGGCGCCGCTCCAGACCGACACCACGTACGACGCGGCGGGCCGTGCCACGAAGGCCGTCACGAAGAACTTCGGCGTGACGCGCTGGACGACCACGACGGCCTACTCCGGCGACGCGGTGGCCACCAGCGCCCCTGACGGCGGGCAGGCCACGGCCGAAGTCACCGACGCCCGCGGCCAGGTCGTGCTGCGCCGCGAGTACGGCGGCCCGAAGCCGACCGGGACCGACTTCACGAGCACCCGCTACACCTACACGCCCGGAGGCCAGCAGGAGACGATCACCGGCCCGGACAAGGCCAAGTGGTCCTACTCCTACGACCTGTTCGGCCGCCAGATCAGCGCGGACGACCCGGACAAGGGCGTCACGACCACGACGTACGACAGCCTCGACCGTGCCACCACGACCAAGGACGTCGAGAACCGGAAGCTGCTGTACGGCTACGACGACCTCGGCCGCAAGACGGGCATGTGGCACACCGAGAAGACGGACGCCAACAAGCTCGCCGCCTGGACCTTCGACGACCTCGCCAAGGGCCAGCAGGACACGGCCACCCGCTACGACGGCGGCCTGACCGGCAAGGCGTACACCCGGAAGGTCACCACCTACACCCCGCTCTACGAGGTCAAGGAGAGCGAACTCAGCCTGCCCGAGGACGACCCGATCGTGAAGGCGGGTGTCCCCCAGAAGCTGGCCTTCAGTACGGGCTACCGCTTCGACGGCACGATCAGCCAGGCCTCGCAGCCCGCCGTGGCGGGTCTCAAGGGCGAGACGATCGGCTACGAGTACAACGCCACGGGCCAGCAGACCGGCCTGGACGGCACCACGGGGTACCTCCACGGCGCCGCCTTCTCGCCGCAGGGCGACCTGCGCCAGCTCACGCTCGGCATGAGCGGAGCCAGCACGGAGAAAAAGGCCTACCTCAACTACGACTACGAGGCGGGAACCCGTCGCCTCACCCGCTCCTACGTCACCGACGACGTGCACGGTTACATGCCGCAGGAGCTGAAGTTCAAACGGGACGACGCCGGAAACGTCCTCTCCATCCTCGACGCCACGACGCAGGGCGGCACGCAGAAGGCCGACTACCAGTGCTTCGAGTACGACGGCTACAGCCGCCTGACCGAGGCCTGGACCCCGAAGACGGCGGACTGCGCCGCCGCGAAGCGCACGAAGGCCAACATCGACGGGGCGGCCCCGTACTGGACGTCGTACACCTACAACGACGCGGGCCAGCGCAAGTCCGAAACCCAGCACACGTCGTCGGGTGACGAGACCACGACGTACGACTACGGCACACCGGAGGGCCAGCCCCACCCGCTCACCAAGACGACGGGCTCCCGTGCGGCCACGTACGCGTACGACAAGACCGGCAACACGACGAAGCGCCCCGGGCCGAAGGCTCAGCAGACCCTGTCGTGGAACACGGAAGGCAAGCTGGCCAAGACGCTCGAAGGCACGGCGGAGACCGCCTACCTCTACGACGCCGACGGCGAACTCCTCATCCGCCGCGCCAAGGGCGACGGCGACACGGTCCTCTACCTCGGCGCCACGGAAGTCCGCCTGACGGCGAAGGGCACGAAGAAGACCCTCACCGGCACCCGCTACTACACCGCCAACGGCCAGACCATCGCGGTCCGCACCGGAACGAGCGGCGCCACGGACACGGAACTCAGCTTCCTGGCGGCGGACCACCACGGCACGTCGAGCATCGCCCTGGACGCGACGACGTACGCGGTGACGAAGCGCTACACGACGCCCTTCGGCTCCCCGCGCGGGGAGAAGGCTCCCGACTGGCCGGACGACAAGGGCTTCTTGGGGAAGCCGGTGGACAAGGGGACCGGCCTCACGCACGTCGGGGCGCGCGAGTACGACCCGGCCATCGGCCAGTTCATCAGCGTGGACCCGCTGCTCGCGCATCAAAAGCCCGGCAGCCTCAATGGCTACAGCTACGCGGAGAACAACCCCGTCACGGCATCCGACCCGTCGGGTCTGGACAGCTTCACGTGCAAGGGCAGTCAGTGTGGTGGCGGAGCGATCGACTTCATCGACTCCAACGCCTCACCGGACTTCTCCTCCGGTGAGACGTGGGCTGGCAAATACCCGAACTTCCCCACGGACAACTCCAGCTACAGCCGCATGAGGGATGCGTACCAGTGCGGCTACGGTTGCGGCGCTGGGGTTACGGGCTACGGACCACGCATTGACAGGCTGCACACGCCCAAGAAGGGCCCCAGCGACAGCGGAAATTGGTTCACCAAGGCCGTTGGTGTGGTGGTCGGCATCATCGCCCCCGATTTCGGCGCGTGGCAGCGCTGTTCGAAGGAACTGCGTGCGGGCTGCGGCGTGCTGCTGCTGGACACCCCGGTGGGCAAGCCCTTCAAGATAGGGAAGGGCGTCCTCAAGCTGACCAAGAGGGGCGAGAAGGGTGCGGGCGGAGCGAAGAAGGGGGGAGCCCTAGCCGACTGCAACAAGTGCTTCCTGGCCGGAACCGATGTCCTCATGGCGGACGGCAAGACCAAGGACATCGAAGACGTCAGGCTGGGCGACCAGGTCCTCGCCACGGATCCGAAGAGCGGCCGAACCGCACCCAAGAAGGTAACGCGCCTCATCGTCACGGAGAGCGACAAGCACTTCAACAAGCTCTCCATCGCCACGGATGACGGCATCGAGACGCTCACCGCGACCCATGAGCATCCGTTCTGGTCACCGTCCGAGCGCCGTTGGGTCGATGCCCGGGACTTGGCGCCCGGCATGACGCTGCGCACGGATGACGGCGACACCGTCGTCGTGACCAACAACCACTCCTTCTCGCAGCGAGCCCGGACCTATAACCTCACGGTCGAGGACATCCACACGTACTATGTGCTGGCTGGCGAGACACCGGTCCTGGTTCACAATTCGACACCATGCCCTCCCGTCATCGGCCCTCAGCGTCCCACTGGAGTGGGTGACGACTGGGTGGCGCGTGCAGCCGATAACGGAAAGGGAAGTGTGTGGCAGAAGCCTGGGTCGACCGGAAATGCTGACATGCTTCGCGTGATGAATCCGACCGGAAGGTACCCGGATGGCTATGTGCGTTTTACCAACAAACATGGCCAGCCGATCGGGCTCGACGGAAAGCCCGGCTCGAAAGCGGATACGCATATCCCGATGAATCCAGACGGCACTTATCCACTTCCGGTGGGATGGTAGGAATGAACCTGAACCTTCGAGGTCAAGCAGTTACCCGTGTCTGCTTCGACGCGGCTCTCACGGTCCTGACCAGTGGGGATTGTGAACTGCGCGTCGAGACCGAGGCGGTTCTTCAAGTCTCGGCCGGGGATCATGTGTCTTTCGATCCAGAATCCCCGGACATTGTGGCTCCCCATCTCGTCCGACTGGCCCGTGATGTGATTACTGAGGCTGAGGTGGGAAGAGTCGGGGATCTCGTGATCGAATTCGAAAGCGGCACGAAACTGACTGTCCAGCCGGACGAAGAGTATGAGGCTTGGGGGTTGGTCGGGCCTAAGGGGGAGCGAGTTACCTGCATGCCCGGAGGAGAGATTGCGGTGTGGCGTGGTGAGTGATATCCGGCCGTAACCGGAAAGCTTGATCTTCGCATCGCACCTGTATACAGGGCAATTTTGTGGCCCCGTCGGGATCGTCCCGGCGGGGCCACAGAGGTGTCTGACGACAGTAATTGACGGCAACGTCAGCCGACGGGTGCTGCGCAAGGCGGTGGGTCGTCGCCGTCGGCGGACTGACTGGTGGCCTCAGAGGGTTTGTGAAGGGCGTGGCCGAGGAGTTCCGTGATGAAGACGAGATCGGCGCCTTGTTCAAGGAGCAGGGTGGCGGTCGAGTGGCAGAGGTCGTGGAAGCGGATGCGGCGGAGGCCGGCTCGCGGAGGAGCGTGGTGAAGGTCCGGGTGAGGTGGTGCTCCGGCGACTGGTGGCAGTCGGGGCCGGCGGCCGGGCAGTGCTCCGGTGTCTCGGCGAGGCGGGAGCGATCCCGACAACCCATAGGTGAACAGTGGGAAGTTGGGTGTTAGCGCGGCCCCCGCGTGGATATGGTGCACAGCTAGGAGCGCACGTGCACGCTGCGTGCGGGCGGAGTGTGAGGACTCGGAGCCGGGGGTGTGCGCATGCCGACCGCGATAGCTGTCACCAGCCCGGAGCTGGTGCTGCCTTCGCCCGATCGCCACACCCCGACCGCCGTCGCCCTGAAGAGCGCCGGGCAGTCGCCGAAGACGTACTCGCTCGACCAGGCGCTCACCGAGATGCACCAGCTCATCGAGTACCACGGGTATGTGATCGTGCTCTGTCCGGCGTCCGCGCCCCAGGCGGTGCGGCATCGGCTGCACGCGATCCGGTCCGTCCTGGAGAGCGACCGGATCGCGTTCGTGAGGAGTGAGCTGCCGCCGCTCGGGCTCTCCGTACTGGCGCTGCAGTTACGGCAGTTGTCCGTCTGCGACTTCAGCCCGGGCGTGCTCGCGTCCGCCGCGCGGCTGCTCAGTCACTACATCTACGCGGGTGCCCTGCTCGGGTCCGTCGCCAGGCTGGACCGCGTGCCCGTCACGCTGCGCTCGCACACCAAGTCCTGGGTTCCGGGCACGCAGTTCGCGGTACTCGCCGCCCCGCGGACCGCGATGGTGAAGGCGACGCGAGAAGCGGTGCTGCCGCCACCGGAGTTCGGCACGAAGCTGCTGTACGCGCCGGGCCAGCTCGACCCGGCCTGGGTGACCGACACGCTCGCCGACGTCTGGCAGGCGCAAGGCGCCGTCGACGTACCGCTGCCCGCCGAGTCCGCGCGCTGGTGGGCCACCGGCAAGCTCGTCGAGTTCGCCGCCGCCATCCCGGACATCTCCGTGCTCTACCAACTGGTGTCGTCCGTGCGGAGGGAGGACTGCCACTGGTGCGGTCTCGAACTCATCGGTGACCGCTGCGCGTTCTGCGCCGCGCCGCTGCTCCCGCCGTCCGAGCGGGTCGCCGCCGCCCCCGAGGTGACCACCGGGGCGCGGGCGCTGCTGCCCCGCGGCGCCACCTAGACCCCCTTCCGCCCGGGCCCCACCGGCTCACGCACCACCGCGCTCACCGTCCGTAGCCACACGCACTCGCCGCACGATCGAACGAGGTAGGTAGTCCGGCCCATGAACTCACGCCAGCGCCGCGGTGTCATCCTGATGGTCCTGTCGGTCCTGTGCGCGATCGGCGCCTTCGCGGGCGTCCTCTCGGTGATCCGCGACGTGAACTCCAAGGTCGGCCCCGAGACCGAGGCGTACGAGCTGAGGACGGACATCGCGCCCTACAAGGAACTGGAGCCCGGCCAGTTCAAGAAGGTCGAGATGCCCGAGCGGTGGCTCTCGGAGAACGCTGTCACCAACCTCCGGGAGATCCGCGGGAAGATCGCGGTCACCCAGCTGCGCAAGGGCTCCCTGCTCCAGAACGACATGATCGTGAAGCGACCGCGCCTGGAACCCGGCCAGCAGGAGATCGCCATCATGATCGACGCGGCGACCGGCGTCGCCGGAAAGATCACCCCCGGCTCGACCGTCAACATCTACGCCACCTTCAAGGCCGAGACCGACCGCGGCAAGGACCAGTCGAAGGTCATCGTCGAGAAGGCCAGGGTCATCGACGTCGGCAAGCTGACGGCCCTCGAACCCGACCGCGACGACCGCAGCCGCCGCCGCACCGACGAGGCCGTGCCCATCACCTTCGCCCTCGACACGCGGGACGCCCAGCGCGTCGCGTACGCCGAGTCGTTCGCCTCGCACGTCCGGCTCGCCCTGGTCGGCAGCGGCGGCGACGCGGACGTTCCGCGCGGGGACCGTACGTACACCCTCGACGAGGACAAGTAGGGGAGCCGCCAGATGAACGGTCCCTGTGGCCGGAGCCACCCGTCGCCCGAGGGAGGCCGCCCATGACCATCCGCATCCTCCCCGCCGTCGGCGACCCGGACGCCGCCCGCACCCTGAGCGGACTCGCCGCCCAGCTCCCGGACGCCGAACCCGCCACGCCCGTCGCCGACTCCACCGCGCTCCTCGACACCCTCGCCCACCTCGCCGCCGAGTCCGTCGACGAGCTGCCCGAAGTCGTCCTCGTGCACGAGCGCATCGCCCCGGTCCCGGCCCTCGACCTCATCCGCGACCTGGTCCTGCGCTTCCCCGCCGTCGGCGTCGTCCTCGTCACCGCCGACTCGAGCCCGGCCCTGCTCACCGCCGCCATGGACTGCGGCGCGCGCGGCATCGTCACCTACCCGCTGGCCTACGACGCCCTGGCCGAGCGCGTCCAGGCGGCGGCGGGCTGGGCCACCGGCATGCGGCGCCACCTCGGCACCGGCGCCGTCGAGCTGTACGGCTCGGGAGGCGGCGCCCCGGCCGCCGGCAGCGGCCAGGTCGTCGCCGTCACCGGCGCGAAGGGCGGCGTCGGCACCACCCTCACCGCCGTGCAGCTCGCCCTCGCCGCGCAGGCCTCGGGCCGCAGCGCGGCGCTGCTCGACCTCGACCTCCAGTCCGGCGACGTCGCCTCGTACCTCGACGTGCAGTTCCGCCGCTCCGTCGCCGACCTGGCCGCCATCAGCGACCTCACGCCACGCGTCGTCCAGGACGCCGTCTACGCCCACGAGACCGGCATCGGCCTCCTCCTGGCCCCCGCCGATGGCGAACGCGGCGAGGAGATCACCGAACGCGTCGCACGCCAGACCGTCAACGCGCTGCGCGGACGCTACGACGTCGTGATCGTCGACTGCGGTACGTACGTCACGACCGCGGGCGCGGCCGTCGTGGAGATGGCCGACCAGGCCGTCCTGCTGCTGACCCCCGACGTCGTCGCCGTACGCGCCGCCAAGCGCATGGTCCGGCTCTGGGACCGACTCCAGATCCGCAAGGCCGAGGAGACGGTGACCGTCGTCAACCGGCACGCGCGCGGCACCGAGATCCAGCCGTCCCTCGTCGCCCGCGTCACCGGCACGCGCGCTGCCCGCACCACCGTCCCCGACGTCCCCAAGGAACTCCACACGGCCGTGGACGCGGGCCGTCTGCACGACCTCGACGCCAAGTCCACCGTCAAGCAGGCGCTGTGGGGGCTCGCCGGTGAACTGGGCGTCGTGGAGCCGGCGGCCGAGGGCGGCCGCAAGGGCGGCCGCGGCCTGCGCCGCGCCACGAAGTCCGACCGCGGCGCAGTCACCCTCGAATTCGCGGGCATGTTCCCGCTCCTCCTCGCCGTCCTCGGGATCCTGTGGCAGTGCACGCTGTACGGCTACTCGTACTCCCTGGCGGGGAACGCGGCGGACGAGGCCGCGCGCGCAGCTGCGGCCGCGGTGGTCTCCGGCGACGCCGGGGCCTGTGACTCCGCGGCCAAGGAACACCTGCCCGGTGCGTGGCAGGACGCCGGGGTCTCCTGCGCGGCCGAAGGCGACGTGATGAAGGCCCGGGTGGACATCAAGGTCCCCGTGTTCTTCCCCGGGGTCACGACGGGGTGGGAGGTCCATGCCGAGGCCGGTGCGGCGGTGGAGGGGGAGGACGCGCCATGAACGCGGGCTACTTCGCCGGTCTCCTCCGCGGGCCGTCGCCCCGCAGGCCCGGGCGGCAGATCAGGCCGAGCAGGCGCCCCCGCGGCGACAAGGGCGTCTCCATGCTGGAGTTCGCCGGCTTCCTCCCCATCCTCCTGCTCGTGGGCCTCGCCGCCATCCAGCTCGGCCTCGTCGGCTACGCGGCCAGCCAGGCGGGCTCCGGCGCACGGGCGGCCGCCCGGGTCGCCGCGCAGGGCGGCGACGGCGAGGCCGCGGGCCACGCGGCGATGCACTCCGGCCTGGACGCGGACGTATCGGCGCCGCAGGGCCCGGAGACGACCACCGCCACGGTCACCGTCCAGGTCCCCACACTCCTCCCCTTCGTGGACACGGACTGGGAGGTCGAGAAGACCGTGACCATGCCCACCGACGACGCCGAAAGCGGCGGCCCAGGAACAGGAGGCTGACCCCGCATGAGCCTGCGCTCCCGCGTCGCGCCGCCCGCCGACGCAGCCGCCCCGAGCCGCGACGACAGCCTCGTGGCCACGTACCGGGCGAAGCTGCTCGAAGAGATCGACCTGGCCGAGATGTCGTCCCTGTCGGCGGCCGACCGCCGGGTCCGCCTGGAGCGGGTCCTTGGCCACATCATCAGCCGCGAGGGCCCCGTCCTCTCGGTCTCCGAGCGGGCCCATCTGATCCGGCGCGTGGTGGACGAGGCCCTGGGACTCGGCGTCCTGGAGCCGCTCCTGGCCGACGCGTCCATCACCGAGATCATGGTCAACGGCCCCGACTCGATCTTCGTGGAGCGCGCGGGCCGCGTGGAGCAGCTCCCGCTCCGCTTCGCGTCCGAGGACCAGCTGATGCAGACGATCGAACGCATCGTCTCCACGGTCAACCGCCGCGTCGACGAGTCGAACCCCATGGTCGACGCGCGCCTGCCCACCGGCGAGCGCGTCAACGTCATCATCCCGCCGCTCGCCCTCACGGGCGCCACCCTCACGATCCGCCGCTTCCCGCGCGCGTACACGCTGCCGGAGCTGATCGGCCTCGGCTCGCTCGACGAGCACATGCTGATGCTCCTTGCGGCCTTCGTACGGGCCCGCTTCAACCTCATCGTCAGCGGCGGCACCGGCTCGGGCAAGACCACGCTCCTCAACGCCCTCTCCGGCCTCCTGCCGGGCCACGAGCGCATCATCACCATCGAGGACTCCGCCGAACTCCAGCTCCAGCAGGACCACGTGATCCGCCTCGAGTCCCGCCCGCCGAACGTCGAGGGCAAGGGGCAGATCACGATCCGCGACCTGGTCAGGAACTCCCTGCGGATGCGCCCCGACCGCATCATCGTCGGCGAGGTCCGCGGCGGCGAGACGCTCGACATGCTCCAGGCCATGTCCACCGGCCACGACGGCTCCCTCGCCACGGTCCACGCCAACACGGCCGAGGACGCCCTCACCCGCCTCCAGACCCTCGGCTCCATGTCGGAGGTCCAGGTCCCCTTCGAGGCCCTGCGCGACCAGATCAACTCGGCCGTGGACGTCGTCGTCCAGCTCGCCCGGCACGCCGACGGCTCCCGCAAGGTCGCCGAGATCGTGCTGCTCGTCTCGCACGGCCGCCAGCAGTTCCGCATCGCCCCCGTCACCCGCTTCGTCCCGCACCCGGTCGGCCCCGACCGGGTCGTCCACGGCTACTTCGAGCACCTGCCGCTGCCGCGCCCCGTCGCCGAGCGCCTGTACGTCGCCGGTGAGCCGGTGCCGCCCGCGTACGGCGTGGCCGAGGCCATCGACGTACTCAACACGCGCGAAGCGATCGGCTGAGGAGAACCAGAGGAGACCTGAGGACACCCCATGAACAACCCCACGCTCCTGGCCCTCGGCGCCACGCTCCTCACCGGCACGCTCGCCGTCGCCGGAATCCAGACGTACGCCTCCGGCCGCGCGCAGCGCCAGGCCCTCGTGGACCGCCTGTCCGCCGAGGGCGGGCCCGCGGCCCTGGAGAGCGGCGCGCGCAGACGCCGGTTCACCGCGGTCGACCGCAGGCTGCGCCGCACCCGGCTCGGCCGCGAACTCCAGCTGCGGCTCTCGGCGACGGGCCTCGACCTGACGCCCGGCGAGTTCTTCACGTACGTCTCGGCCGTCGTGGCGGCCGTGTGGCTGATCGCGGCGGCGTCCCTGGCCCCCTTCTTCGGCCCGATCGCGGGCGTGGTGGCGGTCTGGGGAGCGGTCATCTTCCTCAACTGGCAGCGGCAGAAGCGCATCGAGGCGTTCATCAACCAGCTCCCCGACGTGGCCCGCATCCTCGCCAACGCGACGGCCGCGGGCCTGGCCCTGCGCACCTCGCTCGCGATGGCGGCGGAGGAGCTCGAATCGCCCGCGGGCGAGGAACTCTCCCACGTGGCGCACCAATTGACGGTCGGCCGCTCGATCGACGACACCCTGGAGGAGCTGGCCCAGCGCCTCCCCTCGCGCGAACTGATAGTGCTGGTCACGACGTTGGTCCTGTCCAACAAGGCGGGCGGATCGGTGGTCAACTCCCTCCGTAACCTCACGCAAACCCTCGAAGACCGGAAGGAGACGCGCCGCGAGGTCCGCACGATGCTCTCCGAGGTCCACGCCACGGCCTTCACGGTGCCGCTCCTGGGCCTCGGCTCGCTCCTGCTGATCAATTCCTCGAACGAGGGCGCCCTTGAGCGCGTGACGGGCTCGCCCCTGGGGCAGACCCTGATCCTGATCTCACTGGGCCTGTACGCGGTGGGCTTCTTCGTGATCAGGCGCCTGGGCAAGATCGAGGTCTGAGGGGAGGTGGGGTCACGGTGCCGGGTTTGCTGATCGCCCTCCTGATGGGCCTGGCCGTCGCGGGAGCCTGCCAGGGCATCCGCATGTACCGCGCCGAGGCGAAGCTCCCGCCCGACCTGGCGGTCGCCCTGGAGGTCGGCGCGACCCGCGTCTCGGCGGCGGGCGGGGCCGTGGACCGCCTGGGGATGCGCTTCGCGCCCCTGGTCCTGCGCCTCATGGGCCCGAAGCGGGTCGCGGCCAAGCGCCGCAGGATCGACATGGCGGGCAACCCCGGCGGCCTCACCATCGACCGCTACGCCGCCCGCCGCGCGGTGTACGGCCTGTTCGGCCTCGTCCTCGGCCTGGTCTTCCTCACCAACGCCCAGCCCCTCTTCGCCGCCATGACCTTCGTCTTCGGCGCGATGGCCGCGGACGCCCTGATCTGGCAGGCCATCCGCGAACGCCGCGAGGTCATCGACCGCACCCTCCCCGACTTCCTCGACGTCCTCGCGGTCGTCGTCTCCGCGGGCCTCGGCTTCCGCCAGGCGCTCGACCGCGTCGCCGAGAAGTACGAGGGTCCGTGGGCGGACGAACTCCGCATCACCCTGCGCCAGATGGACATGGGCGTCAGCCGCCGCCAGGCCTTCGACGAACTCCGCCGCCGCAACTCCTCCGAGCAGGTAGCCCAGTTCGTCTCCGCCCTCCAACAGGGCGAGGAACTCGGTTCCCCCATCGCGGAAACCCTGATCCAACTCGCCACCGACATGCGCCGCACGGACGCCCAGAACTCCCGCCGCAGAGCGGCGAAGACGATCCCCAAGGCGACGCTGGTGACGCTGGTGTTCATGCTTCCGGCGACGATGATCCTGATCGCCGCCGGGATGTTCCTGGGCTCCGGTTCCGACTTCGGCTCGATTCTGGGGCGGTGAGCTTCACCAAATGTCCTTGCTGATGCAACCGCGTATGGGACCCTCCCGAAGGGAAGGGCGGCGATGAGGCATTCGATACCCAGTGAGGCCAGTGAAATAGGCCAACCTGCGCGCCGGACGGGAAGTCGGTTGCGCGAGGGGTCTCTTGGGGCAGTGCTTGTGATAGTCGGTCACGTAGACGGTATCGGTATCGGGTGGGAGAGAAAGGTCGTCCGTCATGCTGAAGGAACGCGTACTGGGTGCGTGGGTCACCTGGACCCTGACGGTGTCCGCGCGGGTACGGCGGGCCCGGGGGAGCGAGGGGGACCGGGGGCGGGGTTCGTGGAGTATGCGGGTTTGATGATTCTGATTGCCGGGATCTACACCCTCATCGATCAACTGGGCCTGGACGGCAAGATCTCCCAGGCGATCGGCAACGCGGTCAACGACGTCATCGGTGGCTGATCCGGAGCCGGGTACGAAGTGATCGTGGACAGACTCTGCCGATCTACATCTGGCTGACCGGAATTCTGCTCTTCGTCGCGCTCGCCTTCTTTGCGTTCGCTCAGGCGGCGTCGGCCCGCAACGGCGCGCAGTCGGCGGCCGACGCGGCCGCCCTGGCGGCGGCACAGGACTCGCGTGACGAGCTCTTCGAGGGCCTGGGCAAGGCCATCGAGGCGGGCGACGGGGACGAGTGGCTGGACTGGCTCGGCGGCGACCTGTTCACGGGCGAGGGAGCCAAGGCGGCGGCCGACGCGCTGGCCGCGGAGAACGACTCCAAGGTCACAGGCTTCGGCGGCGCGGAGGTCAACGGCTATCCGGGCTACCAGGTGGAGGTCACGACCAATTACACGGTCGGCGACTCGATCATTCCGGGCACGGAGACGAAGCACGCGAGGGCGGAGGCGACCGCCGTCATCAAGCCCCGGTGCGACGCGGAACCGCCGACCGACCCCGACGAAGACGTCGTGGAATTCGTCTGCGACGGCGAGGAGGCCCCCATCGAAATCGACCCCGACGACTTCGACCTGGACGACCTGCCGGACGCGTCGGTCCTGTTCTCCGTACACCTGGCCAAGTGACAAGCGATCACAGAGATGAAAAGGAAGCCGTTGACATGAAGCTTCGGCGCACCATGACGACCCGCAGGGCAATGACCGCGGTGGCGATCACGACTGGGCTGGTCCTCACGGTGGCCGGCTGCGGCGGTGGAGACGGCGGTGACTCCAAGTCCGACAAGAAGTCGTCCTCCTCAGGGCCCGCCAAGGACGTCGACGACGGCGACAGCGGCAAGGAGGCCGAGGATTCCGCTTCGGACGAGACCCTGGCCGAGGTCAAGGGCAATGGCATCACGCTGACGGTCACGTCCGCCGAGCGTGACGAAGGCGGATTCCTGACCGTGAGCGGCAGGGTCACGAACGGCACCTCGGGCATGTGGATCGCCAGTGAGTGGCGGAGTGACGAGAACGAACTGAAGAAGAACGGCGGTTCGTTGGCCGGTGCTTCCATCGTCGACGCGTCGGGCAAGAAGAAGTATCTGGTGCTGCGGGACACCACAGGCAGGTGCCTGTGCACCAAATTCGAGGGCGGCATCAATCAGAACCAGTCCGCCGATTGGTTCGCCCAATTCCCGGCGCCGCCGGAGGACACCACGAAGGTGGAACTCCAGGTGCCGACGATGCCACCCGCCGCCCTCGAACTCAGCGAGGGTGAGTGACCCATGGCCCACCCGCGAAGTCGTGCTCGACGGCGCACTCTCGCCACAACCACCACCCTCACCGCAGTCCTCCTCTTCACCCCCACCCCCGCATGGGCCGACGACGACCCCAGCGCACCCCCCGGCTCCTCCACCACCTCCCCACCCCCCGAGGTCGACTCCAACAGCCCGGGGCTGAAGCTCGCCGACGGGGCGACGCTCGCGCCCGCCAAGGTCCTGGACATCAAGTCCGTCGTCGAGGACCTGGGCGGTGAGGAGCGCCGCGAGGACACCAACACGGACGTGAAGTTCGCGTTGCAGGCGGAGGTCCTCTTCCCCAAGGACAGCGCGAAGCTCAACCCCGAGGCGAACGCCCGCATCGAGGCGATCGCCGACGAGGCGAAGGCCCAGAAGGCGACCGACGTCCGCGTCTTCGGCTTCACGGACAACCTCGGCTCGTACGCCCACGGCAAGAAGCTCTCCAAGGACCGCGCCGAGGCCGTCCACGACCGCCTGGCGACCTTCCTCGGCCCCCAGGTCACGTACTCCGTACGCGGCTACAGCGAGGACTACCCGATCGCGGACAACGGCTCGGAGGAGGGCCGGAAGAAGAACCGCCGGGTGGAGGTCTCGTTCCCCCGCGGAACGTGAGACACCGGGCACCACCGGGGACACAGCGGCGCCCCCGACCGTTCTCACCGTACGTACGAGCAAACGAACGTACGAGGCCGATGGGAGAACGCGGTGCCCGAGCACGACGACCACAACAGCCACAGGGATCACCACGACCACGACGCCACCGTGCGCCCGGCGGCCCCCGAGGACGTCCCCCGAGCCGTCCGTACCCTGGGGCGGGCCTTCGCCGACTACGCCTGGACCCGGCACACGGTGGCCGCCGACGACCACGTACGGCGCGTGGAGGGCCTGCAGGAGCTGTTCCTGACGCGGATAGGCCTGGCCCACGGGAGGGTGTGGGTCGCCGGGGGCGGAGCGGCGGTGGCCGTGTGGACGACCCCGGCCACGGCGGACGCAGGGGCCGTCTTCGCCGAGCTCGCACCCCGTTTCACGGAACTGGCCGGGGACCGCGCGCAGGCGTACGAGGAGGCCGAGGCGGCACTGCGCCCGCACCGGCCCGCGGAGCCGGTGTGGTTCCTGGGGACGGTCGGCGTCGACCCCGACCGCCAGGGCGCGGGCCTGGGCCGGGCGGTCCTGCGCCCCGGCATCGAGGCGGCGGAACGGGACGGCGTACCGGCGTTCCTGGAAACCTCCGCCGAGACCAACCTCCGCTTCTACGAACGCCTCGGCTTCGAGGTCACCGCCGACCTCACCCTGCCCGGGGGCGGGCCGCGCACGTGGTGCATGGTGCGCCGCGTGCCCTAGGGGCGCGCGCCAGCCGGAGGGGTCGACGCAGGCGCAAACAAGCCCGTGTCCCGAGCGTCCGCGCCGTTCGCTCGGCGCACACTTTTGGCCATAGTGCCCGTACGAGGGATTGGCCCGGGATCCGTGGTGGGAGGGGAGACGGCGGTGACGCCAGGGCCGACGCGGCGAGGACGCGGACGGGCACGTGGCGGGATCGCGCCACCTGCCCCACAACTGCGTTGCGCTTGCAATGAATTGTCGGGAAGTATGTTCGATGAGCTATGTGGCATGAGCGCAGTGTGAGCAGGCTGAAGCGGGGGTTGGACGCATGAAGTTCGACATGGGCGAGACGACACTGGCCGTCCTCGGCAAGAACACCTCCGGGTCGAGCGACGACCTGGGCGCGCTGATCCGGGCGCTGGTGTCGGCCGCGGAGCCGCTGGAGGGGAAGTTCAACGGCGCGGGCAAGGCGACGTTCGACTCCTTCAAGCTGCGCGCGGACGAGATCACGGCGGCGCTGAACGGCTCGCTGCAGTCGATCCTGGGCGGCCAGGCGGGCATGGACGAGGCGTTCGCGACCGGCACGCAGGAGCAGTCCGACAACGCGCAGCGGAACATGGGCGCGGCCAATTTCCAGGCGGCGCGGTTCTCCGGCTGAGCGGCAGCCGCACGCGGGCCGGCGAGGGCCCGTCCTTCCACATTCCATTGTTCGTCTGTTCGTCGCGGGGAGTTGTGAGTCATGGCGGGAAACCAGGACCGGCGTTCGTACGACACCGGCGCGTCCGCCGATGTGCAGGGCGGTCTGCACGTCGTCATCGGCCAGCTGGAGCGGGTGCTCGGTGACCGCGACCGCGCGGTGAAGGCGGCGATGGCCGACTACCAGGCCGACGGCGTCTCGGACGAGTACCACGGCAAGGAAGTCCGCTGGAACCAGGCGGCCAACGAGGTGCGCGAGATCATCCGCCTCGTGCGCTCGACCCTGGAGGAGAACGACGGCACGGCCCAGACGACGCTGTCCCGCGCTCGGGCCGCTGTCAACAACATCGGCTGACCACAGCGGCACACCGTGCGGCGGGACGACGGGGACCTAGGGGGCGTGTGGTGACGGCTTGGGACATCAAGCCAGGCGGAGTCGGCGGCGTGCTGCGGCGGGCCGGTGAATCGGCCGAGCGCATGGCGAAGGCCGGCGGCGAGATGCAGAAGACGCTGCCGAGCGCGGCGGCTTCGGCGGGGACGATCGCCGAGGGCGGGCACGAGGGGGACGGGCGGCCCGGCCAGGGCGGGAAGCAAGGTCCGGTGGCCTCCGCGCTCGGTGTGTTCGCGCGGCGGTGGAACGACGACCTGGACTACATCTCGCGGCGCGCCGCGAGCTCGCTGCTCGGCGCGCACCTGGCCACGAAGGAGTACGTGGAGGGCGATCTGAAGATGGCCGCGAGCCGGAACCGCGACGCCATCAACGGCATCGTGCCCGACATGCCCGGCGCCAACGGCGGTGGTGGGGGCGGCAAGAAGTGAGCAACGAGCCGATCGACCCCAACGCGATACCGCAGTTCACCGGTGACCTGGAGCAGTTGGAGCGGGACGTCTCGGACCTGCGAAGCGAGGCATCGCGCTTCCGGGACGCGGGCGGGGACGTGCACTCCGACTTCCAGGGGCTCTCGGCGTTCTACGAGGCACCGGAGGCCGAGCAGCTGTTCGCCACGACCAAGCCGGTGCAGACGAAGACGGACGCGTTCGCCGACGACTTGGAGAAGGTGGCACAGGCGCTGAGCGAGTACGCGACTGACGTACGGCCGCTCGCGAAGAAGCTCAAGCAGCTCCAGACCGAGGCCAGCGCCTTCTACATCGACGAGGTCTCCACCGACGACGACTGGCGCAAGGACGACGACAAGCGCGACCACAACAACCGGCTCGTGCAGGAGGTCGCGACCGTCACCCAGGCCTTCCGCGCGGCTGAGATCGACTGCCACAACAAGATCACCAGGCTGGTCGGTGGTGTGCAGCTGCGGCCCAGCAGTGACGGCACCAGCAGCTGTGACACGTACGGCTACACCGACGAGGTGCTCGAGCAGGCCGAGGAGTTCCCCTGGGGCGGCACGGTCGAGAAGGACCGCGACGGCGTCGACTGGCTGCTCCACAAGGCGAAGGACGTCGGCAAGGGTTTCTTCATCGACGGCGTGGGCGGTGCGGCCGGGGCGCTCGCCACGCTGGTGGGTCAGGGCGAGGGCGGCTGGGGCGCGGCCGGGGAGGCGTGGACCAACCTGGGGAAGCTCGCCACCGGCCTCACGCTCAGCATCGGACCGGCGGCCGGTGTCTTCTGGCTGGCCAAGGACGACCAACTGCCCAGCTTCCTCCGGGACTCCCGCCGAACGGTGGTCGACACCGGCAAGGGCCTGATCGCCTACGACGAGTGGAGCAAGAACCCGGCACGAGCCGCGGGCCTCGTCGGCTTCAACGCGCTCACGATCCTGGCGACGCGGGGCGCCGGCGCCGCCGCCAAGGGCGGCGCGGCGGCGAAGACGATCTCAGCTGTCAGCAAGTTCGGCCGGGCGGTGGATCCCTTCACGTACGCCGCAAAGGGTGTCACCTTCACTGTCTCCAAGGTCGGCGACCTGCTGGCCCCCCTCCGCAACGCCCGCACAGTCCCCCGGCTCGACGCCCCGATCGGCTCCTACCACCTCGTCGACGACGGAGCGAGGCCGTCCCCGAGGCCCGCGTCGGTACCGGACAACGCCCGAGCGTATGCCGACAGCGAGGGTCACACGCTGTACATGACGCGCGACGGGGCCATTGTCGACGAGCACGGCAGGGTGCTTGAACGAGTAGCGGAACGGGCCCACGTCGGCAGCGCCATGAATCATGGTGAACCTGGGGGAAGTCCGGGCTCCGTTGAGGGGCATGCGGGTCTCGTTCCGGGGGAGCTTCGCGGCGGCGTGGACGCTCACGGGATGGGGACTCGCCGCGACTTCGAAGCGCGAATCGCGCCCGAGTCAACGATGCCGGTGGTCCCCAAGCAACCGGGTGACATAGTCCTGGATACAGGAGATCATGTCTATTTTCGGGACGGGGCAACGGCTATTGGTTATGACCGTAACACTCTGGTCAACTTTGGCTTGGTGAAGCCGGTGGCTGGCTACCACGATGTCGTGGTTCATGGAAACGGCCGAGGTTTCTTTGAGCCAGGGCGGGTCAATGAAGCCGGTGTGGGTTTTTCGCTTGGCGATGTGCACCCTTCCCATATTGCAGAGGCGATTCGCAATAACCCAAGCTACAGCGGCGGCGCCGTCCGGCTCGTCTCATGTCATACGGCATGGCTGCATGGCAATGAAGTGGTGGACCTGCCGCGCGGCGCGGCGGGACCGTTGAGGGCCGCTGAGGAGGGCGCGCGCGTCGGCGACCCTGCCCTGCATCATCCGGCTGCTCAAGAGATTGCGAATGAGCTCGGCGTCCCAGTGATGGCGCCGACTCACAAGGTGGGAGTCTCGCCGCTGCGGGGGCCTGGCCAGGTTCCGAGGATCGCGGACAATGGATATTGGCGAATCTTCTTGCCGATGGCCAAGTAGAGAGGTTTCCATGCAGATCGCAGACCACTTTGAGGAGCTCTGGTCGCCGAGCTTCGGGCGTCCTCGCGGAAGCGTGCGGGAGTTCCTTGCTTCTGCCGCGTACCCTGAGCAGGGGGATATTGCAAGATATCTCCAGGCAGGGCATGAAATCATTTCGGTGATGGGTGCATCTCCGGACGTTCTGGGCTCGGGTGAGCGCATCGTGGGCGGTGACTCTCTCTACACCGACGGGGAATGGCTGTGGCGTGGCGACTTGTGGTTCTATGTGCGGAGTCATTACGTGCGCTTGCCCGAGGAATTCCTGATTCGCATGCGAGATTGTGGATATTGCATGCCGGATGTGCAGCGTCCGAAGCTTCTCGGAATTCTGGATTGGGTGGAGGAGAGATGGTGACAACGTCCTCGTTGCGCGGGGCAGGGCGCGGTACGGGAAGGTGCTTCGGACGAGCATAGGGGGCGCGTTGGCAGCCCAGGACTACGACAGTCAGCTTCTGGAATCCGTGGCTGTTCGGCGGCGGCGGCTTCGGGATGCCGTGGTGTTCGGGGGTGAGCGGCAGCGGCGCGGGTGGGACGAGCGGCTTGGGAAGGTGTTCGGCGGGATTGTCATCGGTGCCGTGTTGTGTGCTGGGTGCGTCGGCTGGTCATTTGTCTCGGAGCGGGTGATGAAAGAGAAGCCCGAGGTTTCCCGTTCCGTTCCCAGGACTTCGTCGTCAGGCGTGTCTGAATCGCCCTCTGTGGCGCCTTCTTCTCGGTGATAGGTTCGAACTTGTGATATCTGCGGGGGCGTTGAGCCGTAGCCGGGGTCAAGTGGCACTGAGTCGCGTGACCCTGGTGGGAGAGCGGCGGCGGGTCGATCTCGTGCTGCCTTCTCAGGAGCCGGTCGGGCTGCTGCTGCCCGAGGTGATGCGGCTGCTCGGCGATCAGGTCGGGGAGCGGCCCGAGCTCCGGCATCTCGTGACCACGGACGGCTCGGCCCTCGCACTGGACGGCACGTTGGAGTCCGCTGGTATCGCCGACGGAGCCGTGCTGCGGCTGGTCCGGGTCGAGGATGCGCCCTCGGCACCGGTGGTGCACGACGTCACCGATGAGGCCGCCGGCGACGTGGACGTACGGCGGTGGCGATGGGACCCGCGGGCCCGGAGCGTGGTGTGCGGGGGCGCGGTGGCCGGGTGGGCGCTGCTCGCGGGGCTCCTGGCCCGGGGTGAGTTCGCCGCCCCGCGAGTGGCCGCGGCCCTCGTCGCGGTCGCCGCGGCGGCCGCGCTCGGCGGCGCGCTGCTCGGCCGCGCCCGGCGGGTCGCTCTCGCTGCCGGACTGCTCGCCACCGCGGGTGCGCTGGGAGTCCTGGGCGCGTGGACGGCGGCCGACGCGAACGAGTGGGACGGGGCGGCGAGGCTCGCCGGTGTCTGCGGGGCTCTCGCCGTCACGCTGCTGCTGCTCGGCTGGTTCACGCCGCTCGGGCGGGGCGGCCTGGTCGGCGGCGGCGCGCTCGTCGGGGGCACCGCCGCATGGGAAGTGGCCCTCGCCGCGCAGGGCGTCGAAGGTGACGGCGCGGCACGCGTCGGCGCCGTACTGGCCGTGCTTTCGGTGGTCGCCCTCGGCGTACTGCCCCGCCTCGCCCTGATGGCATCCGGGCTTTCCGGCCTCGACGACCGGCGGTCGGGCGGCGTCTCCGTGAGCCGGTACCAGGTCGGCACCGCCCTGGCCGCCACGCACCGCGGACTCGCGCTCGCGACCCTCGTCTGCGCGGTGTCCGCCGCCGGCGGCGCCGTACTGGCGCTGCGCGCCGAGACGGTGTGGCCCGTGCTGCTCGCCGTCACCACGGCGACGGTCCTCGTCCTGCGGGCACGTGCCTTCCCCCTGATCGCCGAGGTCGTCGCGCTGCTGGTGGCCGGGGCGACCGTGGTGGTGCGGCTGGTGTGGGTGTGGCTCGGGCACTCCGGCGCGGCGGGACCGCTCGCCCTGCTCGTCGTGCTCGCCGTCGCTCCGCTGCTCGTGCTCGCCGTCCGGCCCGCCGAACACGTGCGGGTGCGGCTGCGGAGGTTCGGGGACGTGCTGGAGTCGGTGGGCGTGATCGCGCTCGTGCCGCTGCTGCTCGGTGTGTTCGGTGTGTACGGGCGTCTGCTCGACACCTTCGCGTGAGGGTGGGAGGAGACATGGCACAGGGCCAGGACTGGCAGCGCGACGTGCTGCGCGAGCTGAGGCCGGGCGGCCCGGCGACCACGGACGCGGCCTCTCGCCCCGCCGAGGAGCCCGCGCCCGACCCGCGCCGCACCGGCCAACCGCCCGCTTCGCAGCACCGCGCCGCCGAGGACCGATCTGCCCCGCACTCCGCCGACCAGCCCCTGCCCACCTCGCGGCACGCCGACGGGCCCCACCCCGTCCCGCGCCCCGGCGCCGAGTCCCACCCCGTCCCGCGCCCCGCGGCCCCCGCGCCGAGCCCCGATTCCACCCCCACCCTCGACCCCCGTTTGGCCCTGGCCCTCGGCGCGCCCGCGCACGGCGACACCGCTCTGCGCCGCACCGGCCGGACGCTCCGCAAGCTCACCGGTTCCGCCTCGCGGGACGTCGCGGAAGAGACGCGCCGCGCCCAGGAGGTGCAGCAGCCCGTCACCACCGGGCGCGTGATCGCGGTGACGTCCATCCGGGGCGGGGTCGGCAAGACCACCGTGGCGGCGCTGCTCGGCCGCACGTTCAACCACTACCGGCACGACCCGGTGCTCACCCTGGAAGCGGACGCCGCGCTCGGCACCCTTCCGGTCCGGATGGGGGCCGAGTCGATCCGCTGGGCCTGCGCCGACCTCGCCCGGGTCCTGAACCCCGCCATGCGGCTCACCGACGTGACCGGCTACCTGGTGCCGGTGAGCGACGGCGGCTGGCTGCTGCCCGCGAGCCACGGGCGGGTCGGCGCCCCGCTCGACGTGGCGACGTACCGGACGGTCACGCTGGCCCTGCGCCGCTACTTCGCGGTGACCGTTGTGGACTGCGAGACGCTCCCCGGCGAAGTCGCCCGCACCGCCATGGACACCGCGCACGCGCGCGTGGTCGTCGCGCCGATGACCGCCGAGGGCGTGAACGGGACCCGGCTCGTCCTGGACTGGCTGGCCCGGCTGCCCCACTCCGCCCTCGCCACGACCGTGGTCGCCCTCACCGTCGCCACTCCCGACGCGGCACTCGATCCCAAGGCCGCCGCCGCGCATCTGCGCGAGACCGGCGTCACCGTCGTACCGCTCGGTTACGACCGTCATCTGGCGGCCGGCGGCCCGATCCGCGTGGAGCGGCTCGCCGAGACCACCCGGGACTCGGCCGCCCGCCTCGCGGCCGAAGCGATGCACCGAGCCGTCAGGGTGCGGTGAGCGCGCCATGACCCACCGGAGTACGCGATGACCCACCGCCTCGTCCACCGTCCGGCGCGCTCCACGCGGCCCCCGGCGACCGCCGCCCAGCACACCATCGAACCGCCTCCGAACCTGCCCGAGGGCAAGCTGGGCAACGCCGCCACCGCCCTGCTGCCCATGGCCGGTGTCATGGGCTCGGTCGTGATGATGACCGTGATCCGCTCCAGCCGGTTCGCCGCGCTCGGCGCGGTGGTGCTGGTCTTCGCGCTGCTCGGCGCCGTCGCCCTGTTCCTGTCGCAGCGCGGCAAGGCCCAGCGCACGCGGCGTACGCAGCGCGAGCGGTATCTGGAGTACGTGGAGGAGCGGCGGCACGAACTCGGCGCCGCCGAGCGGGAGTCGCGACAGCGGGCCCGGCTGCTCAATCCGCCGCCACAGGCCCTGTACGACCTCGTGCGCGACCCGGCGCGGCTGTGGGAGCGCCGCCGCGCGGACGCCGACTTCCTGGACGTGCGCGTCGGCACCGGAGACGTGCCCGCGCAGGACGTCGTGATCGGGCAGAACAGCGGGAGCGGCGTGCTGACGCCGCCCGATCCGTTCATGCTCAACGAAGCGCGCGCCCTTCAGGCGCGCTTCGCCGTCGCGCCGGACTTCCCGCTGACCGTGCCCCTCGACCGGGCGGGCAACGTCAGCGTCATCGGCGACCGGGACGCCGTGCTGCGGGTGGCCCGCGCGCTTCTCGTGCAGACGGCCGTCACGCACGCGCCCGACGACGTGGCGATCGCGCTCGGTGTGCCCGGCGACCGGATCGCCGACTGGGAGTGGGCCAAGTGGCTGCCCCACGTGCTGGATCCGGACGCCGACCCGGAGGCGTACGACGACCCCGCCGCCGTTCGCCGCATCGCCCCCGGCCTCGCCGGGCTCGCCCGGCTGTGCGCCGCGGAGCTGCGCCGCCGCTCCTCGTACGCCGCCGAGGTGCGCCGTGGGCTGTCCGACAAGCGGGCGCTGCTCATGGCGGGCCGGATGCTGGTCGTCAGCGATGTGCACGGGGAGACGGCGGTGGAGCTGCCCCTCCCGGATGCGGCCGTCGGGATCGCCGACATGGGCGTGACCGTGCTGCATCTGCTGGCGGAGCAGATCCACGAGCCGGACGAGGTGAGCGTCCGCATCACCGTGGACGGCGATCAGGTCACCGTCGAGGACCTCCGCGCCCCCGAGGGCCGCCGTTCCCAGGGGCTCGCCGACGCGGTCGGCGTGCCCGGCGCCGAGGGCCTCGCCCGTCTCCTCGCGCCCCTCCGCCTCACCCCCGAATCCGCCGCCGAAGGCACTCCGGTGTCCGGCCCCGTCGGCTTCCCCGCGCTGCTCGGGGTCGACGACCCGGCGCGCCTGGACCTCGGCGAGCTGTGGGCGCCCCGCGGCGAGCGGGACTTCCTGCGCGTGCCCATCGGCCTCGACGACCGCCACGAACCCGTACTGCTCGACCTGAAGGAGTCCGCCGAGCTCGGCATGGGCCCGCACGGCCTGTGCGTGGGAGCCACCGGCTCCGGCAAGAGCGAGCTCCTGCGCACCCTCGTCCTCGCGCTCACCGCCACGCACGCGCCCGAGGACCTGGCGATGGTCCTCGTCGACTACAAGGGCGGCGCGACCTTCGCCCCCTTCACCGGCCTGCCGCACGTCGCCGGAGTCATCACGAACCTGGAGAACCAGGCCGACCTGGTCGAGCGCGTTCACACCAGCCTCGCCGGTGAGATCAAGCGCCGCCAGCGGGTCCTGAAGGACGCGGGCAACGTCGCCGACATCGGGCACTACGCCGCGCTGCGCGCGAAGGAACCGGGCCGGGGCCTGGAGTCACTGCCGCACCTGTTCGTCGTCATCGACGAGTTCGGCGAACTCATCACCGCCAAACCCGACTTCATCGACCTGTTCCTGTCCATCGGCCGCATCGGGCGTTCGATCGGCGTCCATCTGCTGCTGGCGAGCCAGCGCATCGAGAGCGGCAAGCTCAAGGGCCTGGAGACGTATCTGTCGTACCGGCTGGGTCTGCGTACGTTCTCCGCCGACGAGTCCCGCACCGTCCTCGACACCGTCGATGCCTTCCAACTGCCGCCGCTGCCCGGCTTCGGCTATCTGAAGGTGGACACGTCGACGTACGCGCGCTTCAAGGCCGGGTACGTGTCCGGGGCCTGGCGCGGCCCCGCCCCGGCGGCCACCGCCGACGAACGGCCGCGCGCCTGGGCTTACTCCGCCTTCAACGCGCCCGCGCGGGACACCGGCGCCACGCGGGAGGACGGGGCGCGCGAGCGGGAGACCGGGCCCACCGTCATGTCCACGATGGTCGACCAGCTCGCCACCGCCGCCCCGCCCGTGCGCCGCATCTGGCTGCCGCCGCTGCCCGACGCCATCGCCTTGGACGCCGCGGCCGGACCGCTGGGCGTCTCCGAGCGCGGACTGCACCTCACCCGGTCCGGCGGCCACCTGTGCGTGCCGCTCGGCGTCCTGGACGACCCGGCCGCGCAGTGGCAGGGGCTGTGGACCCTCGATCTGAACGTCGCGGGCGGCCACGTGGCCGTCATCGGCGGCCCGCAGTCCGGCAAGACCACGCTGCTGCGCACCCTGACGCTGTCGCTCGCCCTCACCCGCACCCCAGCCGAGGTCGCCGTGTACGGCCTCGACCTGGTCGGCGGCGGTCTCGGCGCGCTCGCGGGCCTGCCGCACGTCGGGGGCGTCGCCTCCCGCGCCGACCGCGAGCGACTCGCCCGCACCGTCGCCGAGATGACCGCCCAGCTCGCCCTGCGCGAGGAACTGTTCCGCGAGCACGGCATCGACTCCCTGGACCAGCTGCGGCGGATGCGCGCCAAGGGGGCGCTGACCGAACTCGGCTCCACCGACCTCGTCCTGCTCGTCGACGGATTCGGCGCGCTGCGCGAGGAGTTCAGCGATCTCGACGACGCCATCGCCGACCTGCTCAAGCGCGGCGGCGGCTACGGCATCCACGTCGTCGCGGGCATGCTCCGCTGGAACGACGTCCGCATCGCCACCCAGTCCCTGTTCGGCACCCGCGTCGAGCTGCGCCTCAACGACCCCACCGACTCCACGGTCGACCGCAGGCTCGCGGAGACGGTCACGGCGGGCACCCCCGGACGGGTCCTGACCGACGGCAAGCTCTTCGCGCAGACCGCGCTGCCCCGCACCGACGGCGGCACCGGGACGAGCGACCTCGGCACCGCCCTGGAGGACGCGGCCCGTACGATCGGGGCCACCTGGCACGGCGAACTCGCCGCCCCCGTCCGCGTGCTGCCGCTCAGCCTGCCCGCCGCGGCGCTGCCCCCGCCCTCCGCCGAGCCGGACCAGGTGCCGATCGGCGTCGAGCAGGACACCCTCGGCCCCGTCCGCCTCGACCTCTTCGACCGCGATCAGCACCTGCTGATCCTGGGCGACAACGAGTGCGGCAGGACCAATCTGCTGAAGCTCATCACCCGGCAGCTCATCACGCGGTACGGGGACAAAGAGGTCGTGTTCGGCGTCTTCGACCCCCGGCGCGGCCTTCGCGGTCACGTCCCCGAGCCCTACCGCGGCGGCTACGCCCACAACGCCAGGCTCGCGGCCGCGCTCGCCACCGGCATCGCGGGCGAGCTCGACAAACGCCTCCCGGACACCGCGGACCCCGACACGCCCGACACCGGCGAGCCCGCCTTCACCGGTCCCCGCATCGTCATCCTCGTCGACGACTACGACATCCTGACCACCGCGGGCCAGCAGCCGCTGGCCCCCTTCCTGCCCTACGTCTCCTCGGCCCAGGACATCGGCCTGCACTTCGTCGTGGCCCGGCGCGTCGCCGGGGCCTCCCGCGCCCTGTACGAGCCCTTCCTGACAGCCCTGCGCGAGACCGGCGCCACCTGCCTGCTGATGACCGGGGACCGCAGCGAAGGCCAGCTCTTCCCCGGCGTCCACCCCTCCCCGCAACCGCCGGGCCGTGGCACCCTCATCCGCCGCGGACACCGTCCCCGGCTCGTCCAGACCGCCCTGACCCCGGAAACCTCCGCCGAGGAGACGCCGTGACCAAGGACGTCATCGCCCTGACGCCCAAGATGCCCGACTCGATGGCCCTCCTGGCCGGACTCCACGCGGGCGGCCCGGACCTTGGCGTGACCACGAGCGCCGACGACGCGGTCATCCACCTGTGCTCGCCGACGGGCCGGCCGCTCGTGTCGGTCGAGGCGCCGCTCATCGTCCACACCCCGGGCGAGGCCGAGCGCCTGCTCGGCTCTGGGGTGCTCGTGCCCGAGGTGCCGTTCTGGTGGACCGAGGCCCGCGCCTCGACGGCGGTACCGGAGGCCGAGGACCTCGCCGGGTCGTTCTGCGGCCGTCTCACGCTGCTGCTCGGCGGCACCACCTGGCCGCCGGGCGCCGCCACCGTGCGGGTGGTCGACACCCCCGACGACGGCGGGATCACCGCGGCCCCGGCCCCCGAGGGCGCCCTGCCCGCCGTCGACGTCCTCACCGACTCCACGGCCGTCGTCATCGCCGACCGGCCCGTCGTCGCCCTGACCGCGTGGCTCTCCGAGGTGCTGCGCGCCGCCGTCACCTCCGGCCGTGCCTTGCACATCGTCACGCCGCCGCACGCCCGGCTGAGCCTGCCCCTGCGCACGGCCCTCACCGGTCCGCCGAACCGCTGGGTGGTCCAGGACCCCGACCACGGCTACTACGACGGCCTGTCCGGTGCCGTGCTGCGCTGGCAGGACGGCACCTTCGCACCCGCCCCCGGCCAGGGCGGCGAGGCCGTCATGGCGGAGGCCTTCAAGCCGACGGGACCCAGCGCCGAGCGGCAGCTCACCGTCTCCTTCCGCACCCACCACGCCCCGGACCCCGACCTCGTCCTGGGCCGCGGCCTCGAGGCCGCCTGGCGGCACCTCACCGACGCCGCCCCCGCGGGGTGGGGCACCGCCGAGCCCATCAACCTGCCCTGGTCGCCGAGGCAGTTGACCGCACTGGCCCGCGACCGTGCTCCGGACCCCAGCCATCTGCTCGCCGTCGGCCACCCGGACCGGCCCGCGCTCGCCGCCCTCCGCGTCGAGCGCACGAGGACCGGCCTCGCCCAGGAGGTCACCCTCGCCCTCGGCCTCGCCGCCGACGCCCCCGACCCCCTGGACGCGATCGAGCCGCTCGCCGAGGCCCTCGTGGCCCGGCACGGACTGCGCACCATGCTCGTCACGCTGCACCCGGCCCGCGCCGATCTCACGGTCCCCGCGCAACTGGAGCACCCGCCCGCGCCCGTCTCCTTCACCCTGGGCGCCGCCGACGTCCGCGCGGTCGGCGTCGA
This sequence comes from Streptomyces spectabilis, assembly GCF_008704795.1. Classification (NCBI taxonomy): domain Bacteria; kingdom Bacillati; phylum Actinomycetota; class Actinomycetes; order Kitasatosporales; family Streptomycetaceae; genus Streptomyces; species Streptomyces spectabilis. The sequence goes on from NZ_CP023690.1 coordinate 6,086,141, forward strand.
CCACGCCCGCCGCCCGCCGCTGCCGTGCCGTCCCACCCCGCTCGGGCCGGCGGCGGCGCCCGCGCTGCACTACCGCTTCGGCGCCGGTACGGACCCCGCCGCCTGGGCCGACGTCGACCGGCTCACTCGCCACCTCGCGGCGGCCCCTACGTGATTCCGGGCGAGCCGGACCCGTGCTTGAGAGCATCGGGACATGAGTTCCTCCCGCGACAGCGCATCCGCCGGTTCCCGTACGTTCGACGACCTCGTCGCCGAAGCCGCAGCCGCCCCCACCCAGGGCTGGGACTTCTCCTGGTTCGAGGGACGGGCCACCGAGGCGCGGCCCTCGTGGGGGTATGCGCGGGCCATGGGGGAGCGGCTCGGGGCGGTGTCGGCCGCGCTCGATGTGCAGACGGGGGGTGGTGAGGTCCTTGCGTCCGCGCCCTCGTTGCCCGCGGTCGCCGTGGCCACGGAGGGGTGGCCGCCGAACGTGGCGAAGGCGACGGCGCTGCTGCACCCGCGCGGCGCGGTCGTCGTGGCCTCGGCCGAGGACGCGCCGCTGCCGTTCGCGGACGGCGCCTTCGACCTCGTCACCAGCCGCCACCCCGTGACGCCGCACTTCGAGGAGATCGCGCGGGTGCTGCGGCCCGGCGGGACGTACTTCGCCCAGCACGTGGGCCCGAGCAGCGTGTTCGAGCTCGTCGAGTACTTCCTGGGGGAGCAGCCGGAGGAGGTCAGGAACGCCCGCGACCCCGAGGGCGAGCGGGCCGCGGCCGAGGCCGCGGGCCTGGACGTGGTGTCGCTGCGCGCCGAGCGGCTGCGGATGGAGTTCTTCGACGTCGGGGCCGTCGTCCACTTCCTGCGGAAGGTGGTGTGGATGGTGCCCGGCTTCACCGTCGACGCGTACCGGACGCGGCTGCGCGAGCTCGACGGGCTGATCCGGGAGGAAGGCCCGTTCGTGGCCCACAGCACCCGGCACCTCTTCGACGCGCGCAAGCGCTGACCACGGGTCGGGCGGTACTGTCGATCCGGTAAGTGTCACAGCGGGCGTACGGGGACGAGGAGTTGGCACATGGCTAAGGGCAAGGGGCCGTACCACTGCGGTCTGGACGCGGCCGTGGACGTCGTCGGCGGCAAGTGGAAGCCCCTGATCCTGTGGGCGCTGCACGCGGGCGGCACCCTGCGGTTCGGGGAGCTGCGGCGGCACGTCCCCGGCGTCAGCGAGAAGATGCTGATCCAGCAGCTGCGGGAGATGGAGACGGACGGCATCGTGCACCGCGAGGTCTACCGCGAGGTGCCGCCCAAGGTGGAGTACTCCCTCACCGACCTCGGCCAGTCGCTGAACCAGGCCCTGGGGCCGCTCGGCCTGTGGGGCGACGAGCACATGGAGCGGCTGGTGGCCAACCAGGAGGCCAAGGCCGCCGCCGCGGTCGCGCGCGGCGCCTGAGCGAGCCGCAGCCCGGCGCCTGAAGCCCGGTGCCCAGTACGTCAATTCGGGCAATTCGGGGCGACTCCGGTGTGACGCCGGTGCGATGTGCCCGCCGATTCAACATTGTTATCGATTGTTGCGGACACCGGCTCGATTCGAACGCCGGAGTCACGTAAGTTCAGACCAACGCTAATTCGCGGGCGCAAAGCTGCGCGGGGCGGTGCCGCGCAGTGGAGGGGGCTGCGCGGCCTCGTGCGCGCCCTTCCCGGGCGCGAGCGCCGCACCGTGCCCCTAGGCGCCGTTCCGATCGGGTCCGCCCAGGTCCACCACGAGGCGCACGCCCGCGCGCACCCCCCACCCCGCCATCGCTCCGGCCTCCGCCTCCACCACCCGCCGGGCCCGCAGCCGGGGCAGGCCCACACGGCCCGGCCGCATCGTCCGCACGGCGAGGACACGGGACCCCCGGTCCAGGTACGCCACGTCCACCGCGAACCGCATCCCCAGCGTGTGCACGGCACTCGTCCGCGGCAGCAGCAGGGCGCCGCGGACGCCGTCGCGGCCGAGCAGCCCGCGCCGCCGCGCGCGGGGGGAGTCCGCCACTTCGAGGGGGACCACCACCGGGCGCCCGGCGCCCGGCACCGTCAAGGTCGCCATGGCGCGACGCTAGCGCTCCCCGCGTCAAGCGCGCGCCCCGCCCCCGCGTCACCCTTCGGGGCTACCGCCTCCGGGCGCTCGGATCTGGCCGCGAGGGCCGGAATCCGGTGGGGGGTGGGGGCCACGGAGTCGCCGGGCGGTCTCGGAGAGTAGTTGTGGCACGCCGATGCACCGCGAAGCACTTACGAAGGGTTATGGTGGAAACCCCCCCTCGGGCCGGTCCGTCTCCCCCCCCACGGACCGGCCCGTTTCTTTTGGCCGCGCCGCGGCCGTCCGGCTCAGCTCCGTCCGGCCCAGATGTTCGTCCCCGGCGTCGACACCGCGAAGGTGTCGATCTCCGCGAGCTCCGCCTCCGTGAGCTTCGGCCCGGACAGGGCCGCCACGTTCTCCTCCAGCTGCCGCACGCTGGACGCGCCGATGAGCGCCGACGTCATGCGCTCGTCCCGGAGCACCCAGTTCAGCGCCAGTTGCGCGAGCGACTGACCGCGCCGCGCCGCGATGCCGTTCAGGCCATTGAGACGGCGTACGACCTCGTCGCTGAGGAGCCCGGGGTCGAGCGACTTGCCCTGGGTCGCGCGCGAGCCCTCGGGGATGCCCTTCAGATACTTGTCGGTCAGCAGGCCCTGCGCGAGCGGGACGAAGGAGATGCAGCCCATGCCCTCCGCCTCCAGGGTGTCGAGGAGGCCGTCGTCCTCGGTCCAGCGGTTGATCATCGAGTACGAGGGCTGGTGGATGAGGGGACGGACCCCCATCTCGCGCAGCAGCCGCGCGGCCTCCGCCGTCTGCTCGCTGTTGTAGGAGGAGACGCCGACGTACAGCGCCTTGCCCTGCTGGACCGCGGACGCGAGCGCGCCCATGGTCTCCTCCAGCGGGGTGTCCGGGTCGAAGCGGTGCGAGTAGAAGACGTCGACGTAGTCCAGGCCCATGCGCTTCAGCGAGGCGTCGAGCGACGACAGCAGGTACTTGCGGGAGCCCCACTCGCCGTACGGGCCCGGGTGCATGAGGTAGCCCGCCTTGGTCGAGACGACCAGCTCGTCCCGGTAGGGGGCGAAGTCCTGGGCGAACAGCTTGCCGAAGTTCAGCTCCGCGCTGCCGGGCGGCGGACCGTAGTTGTTCGCCAGGTCGAAGTGGGTGACGCCCAGGTCGAAGGCGCGGCGCAGGATCGCGCGCTGGGAGTCGAGGGTGCGGTCGTCGCCGAAGTTGTGCCAGAGGCCGAGCGAGACGGCCGGGAGCCGCAGGCCGCTCCTGCCGGTGCGGCGGTACTCCATCGCGTCGTAGCGGTCGGGGGCGGGGCGGTAGGCGGAGATGTCGTTCATGAAACGAAGCTACGCCACTGCGTTCGGCTTGGGCGGCTCTGCGGGTGGGGCCCCCTCTTCCTCCCTCCCGCCCGCCCCTTCAATCGGCCTGCGGCCTCGTCCTCAATCGCCGGACGGGCTCGGATGGGCCTGCGGGCCTCGCATCGCCTGACCGGCTCGGATCGGCCTGCGGCCTTGTCCTCAATCGCCGGACGGGCTCGGATGGGCCTGCGGTCTCGTCTTCCTCGATTGCCGGACGGGCTCGGATGGGCCTGCGGCCCCAACGCCCGTGCCGCGCGCCCCGCTTTCTCCCGTCCGGGGCGGCACCCGGGCCGAGGGACCGCCCGCGCAGCGGTACCCTTTCGGCTTCGGGGACTGCTGTCGGGCCCCAGGACCCCCCGGCCGGTCGGCCCCCCGGGGCAGCGGCTGACTTTCGTGAGAGGTGGAATCTCGTGAGCTTGCGCGACCTGGTGTACCGGCTGTACGCACACCGGGTGGAGGGCCGCCTCGATCACGCGCAGGTGCCCAAGCACATCGGCGTCATCCTCGACGGCAACCGCCGCTGGGCGAAGGCCTCCGGCGGCACCACCGAGCAGGGCCACCAGGCGGGCGCGTACAAGATCGAGGAGTTCCTCGGCTGGTGCGCCGAGACCGACGTCGAGGTCGTCACGCTGTGGATGCTGTCCACGGACAACCTCGACCGCCCCGAAGAGGAGCTCGTCCCGCTCGTCGGCATCATCGAGGAGACGGTCCGCAGCCTCGCGGCCGACGGCCGCTGGCGCGTGCACCACGTGGGGACCCCCGACCTGCTCCCGGGCCGCACCCAGCGGGTCCTGAAGGAGGCCGAGCAGGCCACCGACACCAACAAGGGGATACTCGTCAACGTCGCGGTCGGCTACGGCGGCCGCCAGGAGATCGCCGACGCCGTCCGCTCCCTGCTGCTCGACCACGCCGAGCGCGGCACCTCCATCGAGGACATCGCCGACAGCGTCGACGTCGAGCAGATCTCCAAGCACCTCTACACCAGCGGCCAGCCGGACCCCGACCTGGTGATCCGGACGAGTGGTGAACAGCGCCTGTCCGGCTTCATGCTCTGGCAGTCCGCTCACTCCGAGTACTACTTCTGCGAAGTCTTCTGGCCGGCGTTCCGGAAGGTGGACTTCCTGCGTGCGCTGCGTGATTACGCCGCGCGGCACCGCCGTTACGGTGGATGACGAACCGGGTGGACTGAGGACTCGGTAACCGGGAGTTAACCAACGCGCCGTCATATGCCATGGCATGGCTGCGCTTGTTCGAGGGAATAAGCCCTCCAGGTCGGTGTCCGATTCACGGGCGCCGTATCTCAGCGGACGGCACGGGGCCGTCCGCCCGGGAGGCCCTTTGCGCCAGGACGACCGCGCGGTGAGCGCGGACGACACGGAGGGCCGGTGCCCGGCCCGCGCATGGGGGCCGCACACCGGCCCAGTTCCCTCCGTCGCTCCCCGACCTCATCCGAGGGGGTACGTCCTTCCGTGGTGACCAGCACGAAGCGCCAGCAAGGCCGGCGCACCTATGTTCTCGACACCAGCGTCCTGCTCGCCGACCCGAACGCGCTCGCGCGTTTCGACGAGCACGAAGTGGTGCTGCCGATCGTCGTAGTGACGGAGCTAGAGGCCAAGCGCCACCATCCCGAGCTCGGCTACTTCGCCCGGCAGGCCCTGCGCCTGCTCGACGACTTCCGCATCAGGTACGGGCGCCTGGACGCGCCCATCCCGATCGGCAGCCTGGACGGGACCCTGCGCGTCGAGCTCAACCACTCCGACCCCGGCGTGCTCCCCGCCGGTTACCGCCTGGGCGACAACGACTCGCGCATCCTCGCCGTGGCCCGCAACCTCCAGGCCGAGGGGTACGACGTCACCGTCGTATCGAAGGACCTGCCGCTGCGGATCAAGGCGTCCTCCGTCGGCCTCCTCGCCGAGGAGTACCGGGCGGAGCTCGCCATCACGGACTCCTCCGGCTGGACCGGCATGTCCGAACTGACCCTCTCGGGCGAGCAGGTCGACCTCCTCTACGAGACGGAGACGCTGTACGTCCCGGAGGCGTCCGAGCTGCCCGTGCACACCGGTCTGACCATCCAGTCCGAGCGCGGCAAGGCGCTCGGCCGGGTCACGGCCGAGGGCAATGTGCGCCTGGTCCGCGGCGACCGCGAGGCCTTCGGCCTCAAGGGCCGCAGCGCCGAGCAGCGCGTCGCACTCGACCTGCTCCTCGCCCCGGACGTCGGCATCGTCTCGATGGGCGGCCGCGCGGGCACCGGCAAGTCCGCGCTCGCGCTCTGCGCGGGCCTGGAAGCCGTCCTGGAGCGGCGCCAGCACCAGAAGGTGATGGTCTTCCGGCCGCTGTACGCGGTGGGCGGGCAGGAGCTCGGCTATCTGCCCGGCACCGAGGCCGAGAAGATGGGGCCCTGGGCGCAGGCCGTCTTCGACACGCTCGGCTCGGTCGCGAGCAAGGAGGTCATCGAGGAGGTGTCGGCGCGGGGCATGCTGGAGGTCCTGCCGCTCACGCACATCCGCGGCCGCTCCCTCCACGACGCGTTCGTCATCGTGGACGAGGCCCAGTCCCTGGAGCGGAACGTCCTCCTGACGGTCCTGTCCCGGATCGGCGCGAACTCCCGCGTCGTCCTGACCCACGACGTCGCCCAGCGCGACAACCTCCGGGTCGGGCGGTACGACGGAGTGGTCGCCGTCATCGAGAAGCTGAAGGGGCATCCGCTCTTCGCCCATGTGACGCTCACGCGCTCGGAGCGCTCGCAGATCGCGGCCCTGGTGACCGAGATGCTGGAGGACAGCCAGATCTGAGCGGCCCGACAGGTCCGGCCGTTTCGTCCGAAGTCCGCCCGAAGTTCGTCCGAAGCGCGAAAATCCCCCGTTCCGCACGGAACGGGGGATTTTCGTGGTTCAGGACTGAGGTGAGGTCAATTGCCCCTGGGGCAGCGGCGATCGGCCGCGACCGATGAAGCGGAAGAGCCTAGTGGGGTGTCGCCCCCGTGCGTCTGTGTTTCCGTAAAACTGCTGGGACAAACGGGATGTGAGCTTTCACACGCAACTCGGAATTGCCTCCCGGCATCCCGCTACGGCAGAGTCTGGGTCCTGTCAGGCCCCGCATACGGCACTCCTGTACCCCCAGCGGTACGGAACAACAGAACTTCATAGTGGTAGCCGTATGCCGCCCGAAGCACCACGCGGCGCTCCCGCCACGGGAGTTGTCCACCGGGCCCGCGCCTCCCGTGACCGATCAGCAAGCGGAGGCCAGCGTCAGGGGCACGATTGCGTCCGCGAGGTCACCTATGCGGGCGATGCTGGAAGGAAACCGTGTGAGCCGGATCTCGGTCCGGGGATTCGCGGTGGCGTCGGCCACCGCGGTCACCACCGTAGGCGCCGTCGTGGGTGTTGCCTCGGGCGACACCCAGTCCTCGAACTCGAACGACCTCGAGGCGACGGCCAGCGACTCGACTCTCCTCGCAGACATCCCCGCAGGCGAGCAGGCCCAGGTGCAGACCACTTCGGTGGCGCAGCAGGCCGACGCCCAGGCGATGGCCGCCGACTCGGCCGCGAAGAAGTCCGCCGCTGAGGCCGCCCGCGTCCAGGCCGCCAAGAACGCCGTCGCCAAGCAGAAGGCGGCGAAGCAGGCGGAAGCGGACAAGAAGGCCGCCGCCAAGGAAGCCGCGGAGAAGAAGAAGCAGCAGGAGAAGGAGCGCCTGGAGAACAAGGCGAGCCGTTCCTCCTCGCGCGATGCCTCCGACTTCGCCCCGCAGAGCTCCTACACGGTGGCCCAGGTCCAGGCGATGGCCCGGCAGATGGTCCCCGCGGGCCAGTTCCAGTGCTTCAGCAACATCGTGAACCACGAGTCCACGTGGAACTACCGCGCCACCAACGCCTCCTCCGGCGCCTACGGCCTGGTCCAGGCACTGCCCGGCACCAAGATGGCCTCGGCGGGCGCAGACTGGCGCACCAATCCGGCCACGCAGATCAAGTGGGGCCTCAACTACATGAACGACCGCTACGGCAGCCCGTGCGGAGCCTGGAGCTTCTGGCAGGCGAACAACTGGTACTGAGCGATCACGCTCAACCTGGCGCGGCCCCTCATCGTCCTACGGTGGGGGGCTTCGCCATGTACGGTCGGTTCGAACGCCCCAGCGGGACGACCGGGGGCTCCGGTGGGGCAAGGCGGGGGGAAGAGGACGGATCATGTCGCGAGTTCCAGGGTGGCGCCGCCGCGTCGGCGCGGGCCTGACCAGGCTGGGTGAACGCCTGGACACGGGCCGTGCCCAGGGCGGCCAGGACACCCCCGAACCGGAGCCGGCCGCCGTCGGCCGGGACGAGCCGTCCGACGCGTCCGTCGTATCCGATGTATCCGATACGTCCAGTGCCCCTGGTGTGTCCGGTGCTGTCGGCGAGGGTCTGACGGCCGGAGCCGCCCTTCCCGGACCCGCCGAGGCCGAGGACGCCGCCCCCGACGGCACGCACGCGCGCGCCGACGACTCCGCGCCCGCCGCGCGGCCCGCCGCCGAGGACGGCGCCGCCCCCGGGGAGCACGCCCCGGGGGGCACGAAGCTGTCGCTGCGCAAGCGGTACGCCGACATGGTGCGGCACGCCGCCGACGCGCGGGCCGACGCCGAGGGCCGGGCCCGGGGCGAGGACCCGTCCGACGCGGACGACGCCGCGGCCGCGGACCAGGTGCCCGCGCCGCCCGCCTACGCGCCCGCCATAGCGGCGCGGCCCGACCCCGTGGCCGCCGTGCCGTGGGGCATGCGGGTCGCCGCCGAGGCCGGGTGGCGGCTGCTCGTGCTCGCGGGCACCGTCTGGGTCCTGATGAAGGTCATCAGCGCGGTCCAGCTCGTGGTGTTCGCGTTCGTCGCCGCGCTGCTCATCACGGCGCTGCTGCAGCCGACCGTGGCCCGGCTCAGCAGGCTCGGTCTGCCGCGCGGGCTCGCCACGATGGTCACCGCCGTGCTCGGCTTCGTGATCATGGGGCTCGTGGGCTGGTTCGTGGTCTGGCAGGTCATGGAGAACGTCGACACGCTCTCCAGCCAAATCCAGGACGGCATCGAGGACTTGCGCAAGTGGCTGCTCAACAGCCCCTTCCACGTCACCGAGGACCAGATCAACGACATCGCGAAGAGCCTGCGCGAAGCGGTGGGTGCCAACTCCGAGGAGATCACCTCCGCGAGCCTCGAAGGCGTCACCGTCATCATGGAGGCCCTCACCGGCATCCTCCTCGCGGTGTTCTCCACGCTCTTCCTGCTGTACGACGGGCCGCGCATCTGGAAGTGGTTCCTCCGGCTCGTGCCCGCCGCGGCCCGGCCCGGCGTCGCGGGGGCGGGGCCGCAGGCGTGGCGCACGCTCACCGCGTATGTGCGGGGCACGGTGATAGTGGCCCTCATCGACGCCGTCTTCATCGGGCTCGGGATCTACTTCCTGGGCGTGCCCATGGCCGTGCCGCTGGCCGTCTTCATTTTCCTGTTCGCGTTCATCCCGCTGGTGGGCGCGGTGATCTCCGGCGCGCTCGCGGTCGTCGTCGCGCTGGTCACGCAGGGCGTGTTCACGGCCGTGATGTCGCTCGTGGTGGTCCTCGCGGTGCAGCAGATCGAGGGGCACATCCTCCAGCCGTTCATCCTTGGCCGCGCGGTGCGGGTGCACCCGCTGGCCGTGGTGCTCTCCGTGGCGGCCGGGGGCATGGTGGCCGGGATCGGGGGAGCGGTGGTGGCCGTGCCGCTCGTGGCCGTGACGAACACGGTGGTCGGGCACTTGCGTGCCTACTCCCGAGAACTGGCCCTTCGCCAGGCCGAAGCGGTGGCGGACACGGCCCCGGCTCCGGAGCAGCTTCCCTCCCCGCCCACCCGCCCCTCCTCGGGCTGACTCGGGCTGTTTCCTGCCGTCCGTACCCGCATCGCGCTGGCGCGCTCGTCCTCAAACGCCGGACGGGCTTGATTCTCTGCCGGTACGCCGAAGGGCCCCGCTCGTGGGTACGAGCGGGGCCTTTCGACAGCGCCCCGAAGGGGCGCGGGGAACTGCGCGACCAGCCACGGCCGTCAGGCCAGGTGGGCCTCGGTCTCCAGGGTGACGCCGACGGCCTGGATCACGGAGGCGATCTTGAAGGCCTCCTGGATCGTGTCGCGGTCCACACCGGCCTTGCGCAGCACCTGCTCGTGCGAGTCGAGGCACATGCCGCAGCCGTTGATCGCGGAGACCGCGAGCGACCAGAGCTCGAAGTCGACCTTCTCCACGCCCGGGTTGCCGATGACGTTCATCCGCAGGCCCGCGCGCATCGTCCCGTACTCCGGGTCGGAGAGCAGGTGGCGCGTGCGGTAGAAGACGTTGTTCATCGCCATGATGGCGGCCGCGGACTTGGCCGCGGTGTACGCCTCGGGGGAGAGGTTCGCCTTCGCCTCGGGCTCCAGCTCGCGCAGCACCCGCGCGGAGCGCGAGGCGATCGCGCAGGCGAGCACCGTGCCCCAGAGCTGCTGCTTGGGCAGCTCGGAGTTGCCGATGACCGAGCCGAGGTTCAGCTTCAGGTCCTTGGCGTAGTCCGGGACGGCGGCCTTCAGCTCATCGAGGGCCATGCTCACTCACCGGCCAGGAGCGCGACCGCGTCCAGGGTGTCCTCGCCCTTGCTCCAGTTGCAGGGGCACAGCTCGTCCGTCTGGAGAGCGTCGAGGACCCGCAGGACCTCCTTGGGGTTACGGCCGACGGAACCGGCGGTCACCATCGTGAACTGGATCTCGTTGTTCTGGTCGACGATGAAGACGGCGCGCTGCGCGAAGCCGTCCTCGCCCTCGATGCCGAGGTCACGCATGAGCTCGTGCTTGGAGTCGGCCAGCATCGGGAAGGGCAGGTCGGTCAGGTCCGGGTGGTCCTTGCGCCAGGCGTGGTGCACGAACTCGGAGTCGCCGGAGAAGCCGAGGACCTGGGCGTCACGGTCGGCGAACTCGTCGTTCAGCTTGCCGAAGGCCGCGATCTCGGTCGGGCACACGAAGGTGAAGTCCTTGGGCCACGCGAAGACGATCTTCCACTTGCCCTCGTAGGTCTTGTGGTTGATCTGCTCGAACTCCTTGCCCTTCTCCAGCGAGACACAGGCAGTCAGGTCGAACTCGGGGAACTTGTCACCAACAGTGAGCACGCGCACTCCTTGCAGCGGAGGAAACCCTGGTCGAGGGAATCCAAGGGGTTGGACTCCAGTGATCGTGGCACAGGGTGCATTGATTAGGGAAATAGCTACACTGGGTCGCGTTGATTGGAGGTAGCTATCAGTGGCTGCCGTAAATAGGGGCAAGCAACCCAGTCTGGCGCAGCTGCGCGCCTTCGCCGCCGTCGCCGAGCATCTGCACTTCCGGGACGCCGCGGCGGCGATCGGGATGAGCCAGCCCGCGCTGTCCGGTGCCGTCTCCGCGCTCGAGGAGGCACTGGGTGTCCAGCTCCTGGAGCGGACCACCCGCAAGGTGCTGCTCTCCCCGGCCGGTGAGCGGCTCGCCGTGCGCGCCAAGGCCGTCCTCGGCGAGGTCGAGGCGCTCCTGGAGGAGGCGGACGCCGTGAAGGCGCCGTTCACGGGCGCGCTCCGGCTCGGCGTGATCCCGACCGTGGCGCCGTACCTGCTGCCGACGGTGCTCGCGCTCGTCCACGAGAAGTATCCGCACCTGGATCTCCAGGTGCACGAGGAGCAGACGTCCTCGCTGCTCGAAGGCCTGGGAGCGGGGCGGCTCGACCTGCTGCTCCTCGCGGTGCCGCTCGGGGTGCCCGGTGTCACCGAACTGCCCCTGTTCGACGAGGACTTCGTCCTGGTCACACCGCTCGACCACTGGCTGGGCGGCCGGGAGGGGATTCCCCGCGAGGCGCTGCGGGAGCTGAATCTGCTGCTGCTCGACGAGGGGCACTGCCTGCGGGACCAGGCCCTGGACATCTGCCGCGAGGCGGGCCGCGCCGACGCGCCCGTCACCACGACCGCCGCCGGGCTCTCCACCCTGGTGCAGCTCGTGGCCGGCGGGCTCGGGGTGACGCTGCTTCCGCGGACCGCCGTGCGCGTCGAGACCAGCCGCAGCAGCCAGTTGCTCACCGGATACTTCGCCGATCCCGCGCCCACGAGGCGCGTCGCGCTGGCGATGCGGTCGGGGGCGGCCCGGGGCGCCGAATACGCGGAGCTGGCCGAGGCGTTGCGGGGGGCCTTGCGGCCCCTGCCCGTGCGGGTGCTCTAACGCCGCTGTGGTGGGTGTGGTCTGTCGGCTTGCCGCTGACTGGGGCTGGGCGCGCCCACGCGGCGGAGCCGCATATGGACACAGTCCCGCGCCCCTTCGGGGGCGCCCATGCCGCTGGGGCGGGAGTTCATGAACTCCCGCCCCAGCAGACGTACGTACCCGCGTCACTCCGTTCGCAAGCCGTCCGGGCGCATCATCCGCCACAGCGGTGGCAGGCTCAGGGCCGTCACGACCGCGACCAGGACCGCGCCCGCTCCCGCCAGCGGGAGGAACACCAGCCAGTCCGTGACCTGCTTGGCGATCATGCGGCACATCACGGCGCCGAGGGCCAGGCCGCCGGCGACGGCGAGGGCGAGGCCGAGCGCCACGGGGATGGCGGTCTGCCACAGGACCGACCAGCCCATCGAGGTGCGGCGGGTGCCGAAGGCGGTCAGGGCCGCGAGCAGGCGCTTGCGCTCGCGGAGCTGCTCCAGCATGGACACCAGCATGGACGCGGCGATCAGCATCATCGTGGCGACGGCACCGGCCTGCAGGCCCTTCTGGACGGACGCGTACTGCTTGTCGCGCTCCATCAGGCGGATGGTCATCACGCGCACCAGCGGATCCATGCGGGCCGCGGTGTTGCGCACGTACTCCTCGGCGTCCGGCACGCTCCGGTCGATCTGGACCATGGCGTTGGTCGAGGCGTCGGCCATGCGGTCCACGTCGACGGCGCGCGGCGTGGCGAAGATGCCGTAGTACTCGTCGCCCACCGGGTCGGGCCGGGACTGCACGGTCCGGGTCGACTTCGGCAGCGTCCACGGAGAGTGCTTGCCGCGCGGCTTGCTGCCGTCGTAGCGGAACCAGGATTCGGAGTTGAGGTCGACCGGCTTGCCGGGGCGGGCCACCATCTCGACCTGCGCGGTCGACTCCCGGTCCCCGGAGCGCACGATGAACGTGTCGCCGTTCGTACAGGACTTGACGCGGGCGAGTTCGCGCAGCGTCTCGCAGGTGCCGACGCGCAGCTCCGTGGTGGGCCGGTAGCCGTCGGACTCCTGGCCCTTGGGCAGCTTGCCGGGCTTGACGACGTACGCCGAGACGCTGCCCATGACGCTCTTGACGCCCTTGGTGGCGCGGAAGTCGTCGATCATGCGCTGCGCGAGCGCGCCGCTGGCCTGCGACGAGTGCACGCTGAGCTGGGCGCGGCGCGGGTCGCTGTCCGTGACGGTGTTGAAGTCGTCGTGCATGGACGCGAAGAGCATCTGCAGGGCGACGGCGCCCGCCACCGCGACCGTGATCCCGCTGACCGCGCGGGCCGCGGTGCCGCTGCTCAACTGCAGCCGGCGGGTGGCCAGCTGCCAGGGCACGGGCCCGCCGCGCAGCTTGGCCACGGCGGCCTCGACGAGCCAGGGCAGCAGCGTGGCGAGGCCGACGAGGGCGAGGGTCGCGCCGACGGCGATGACGTAGACGTGCACGTCGGCCGTGGTGGACTGGGTCGAGATGCGGTCCTGGCCGAGCAGGATCCCGAGGCCGACGACCGGAAGCAGCAGCCGCCACCACAGGCGGCGCTTGCGCGGCGCCGAGCTGCGGACGACGCCAAGGGGCTCGATGGTGACCGCGCGCAGCGACACCAGGGTGACCACCACCGCGGAGACGGGCACGGTCACGAGGATCAGGGCGGCGAGCCCCGGCAGCGGCACCATGTCGGACGGGAAGGCGCTGACCTTCCAGATGTCGACCATGCCGACCAGCTGCCGGGCGAGCAGGAAGAACCCGGCGCCCGCGACGAGCCCGAGCAGCGCCCCGCAGAGCGCCTCGCCCGCCGCGATCCGCCGCACCGCCCGCCGGTCCGCGCCGACCAGGCGCAGCGCGGCCAGTCGCTGGTCGCGGCGCTCGCCGCCGAAGCGGACCGCGGTGCCGATGAAGATGACCACCGGGGTGAGCAGGACGACGCAGATCAGCACGATGAGGACGACCAGGAGCGGGTCGAGGGGCTCGGCGGGCTCCTTGTAGCCGAAGGACTGCGTGCGGTAGGCGCCGTCGCTCTTGGTCAGGGAGTCGGAGCCGAGGTAGTAGTACAGCTCCTTGGGGTGCATCAGGCCCGCGTCGCCGATGGTGCCCGCCTGGCGGTACTGGCTGAAGCGCTCCTTGAGGAGCTTGCCCCCGGAGCTGTTCATCAGGTCCCGCAGGGCGGGCGAGACGACCATCTCGCCGGGCCCGGGCAGGGAGCCGAGGCCGGGCGGCAGGACCGGCCGCTTGCCGTCGGCGCGCAGCATGCGGCCGTTGATCTCGGAGTCGCCGAAGTCGGTGCCCACGTTGATGGACAGGACCGACGTGTCACCGGGCTCGACCTGCTTGCCGTTCATCTCGGCGAGCGGGGTGCGCGCCGTGGAGCGGGCGTCGCGCTTGTTCAGCATGTCCGGGACGGACGCGGCGCCGAGCAGCAGCGCCACGCCGAGGCCCACGCCGACGGCCGTGAGGATCGTGCGGGTCCAGCCCTGCCGACCGCCGCCGACCGCGAAGCGCAGGCCCATGGCCAGGTCGCGGAGCCAGGCGCGGACGCCGGTGGGGCCGACGGGCGCGGCGGGCGCCGCCACGGCCGGCTTGGTCCGGGTCGTGCTCATACGAGGCGCTCCATGTCCCGTGACTTGCCGTCGCGGACGACGATCTCGCGGTCGGAGTACGCGGCGACGCGGGTCTCGTGCGTGACCAGGACGACGGCGGCGTTGGTGGACCGGGCGGCGTCGGTGAGCAGCTCCATCACGCGCTCGCCGTTGAGCGAGTCGAGCGCGCCCGTGGGCTCGTCGGCGAAGACCACGCGCGGGCTGGTGGCGAGCGCGCGGGCCACGGCGACGCGCTGGCCCTGGCCGCCGGAGACCTCGCCGGGGCGCTTGGCGCGCACGTCGTCGACCTCCAGGCGCTCCATCCAGGACAGGGCGGTGCGCTCGGCGTCCTTGCGCTTGGCGCCGTTGAGCCGCAGCGGAAGGGCCACGTTCTCGACGCAGGTCAGCTCCGGCACGAGCTGCCCGAACTGGAAGACGAAGCCGAACTCGCTGCGCCGCAGCGCGCTCAGGCCGGTGTCCGTCATCGACGTCAATGAGCGGCCGTTGTACGAGATTTCGCCCGCGTCGGGACGCACGATCCCGGCCAGACAGTGCAGGAGCGTGGACTTGCCGGAGCCGGAGGGGCCCATGACGGCGACGACCTCGCCGGGGTGTATGGAGAACTCGGCGTCGTCGAGCGCGGTCGTGGGCCCGTAGGCCTTGCGCAGGCCGTGTGCGGCGAGCAGGGAACCGGCGGGGGTCATGCGGGGAGCACCTCCTTGGCGAGCCTGCCGAGGCGGGCACTGGTCAGCTCGAGCCAGCGCAGGTCGGCTTCGAGGTGGAACAGGGCGTGGTCGCAGATCAGCTGGTCGGCGAGGTCGCCCTTGCGCTTGCGGTCGGTGAGGATGCGCATCATGCGCAGGTGCTCGGACCGCTGGGTGTCGAGGATGTCGGCGGCGTCCCGGTGCGTGAGCAGCGCGAGGACGACCTTGGTGTAGAGCGTCGACTGGAGGTACGGCTCGGGCTTCTCCGGCGTCGCGAGCCACCGCTGGACGTCGGTGACGCCCGCCTCGGTGATGGCGTACCGCTTGCGCTCGGGGCCGTCGCCCGCCTCTATGCCGTCGACCTCGACGAGGCCGTTCTTCAGCAGGCGCGACATGGTCGAGTAGACCTGGCCGTAGTGCAGCGGCTTGTCGTGCCCGAACTTCTCGTCGAAGGCGCGCTTGAGGTCGTAGCCGTGGCGCGGACCGGACTCCAGCAAGCCGAGGAGGGTGTGACCGATGGACATGCGGAGCACTATACACACCACGTATACGTGGTGTGTATACGTCGAGTGTGTAGCCGGCCCCGTGGTCGGCCGGGGGCAGCGGGTGTGACCACTCCGGCAGAAAGGGGAGGCAACCGTCCGCGCTTCCGAGGAGTCGATTCCGGTGGAGTGGCAAGGGTTCCCCTGGCATGGGTGCTCATTGTCACGTCCGGAAAAGACCGGATCGGGCGCCTTTTGTCCTTGGGTGCGGTGTTAGCTTCATGAGCTGACCTGACCCGTGCGGGCAGTACGAGAAGTACGAGAAGTACGGGACGCGCGAGCGGTACGAGACGACACGACGAGAAGCGGAGCGACGACAGTCATGGGCCGAGCGGAAGAGCGAAAAGCGCGGCAGCGCGGCGCGCGCCGAGCCGTGCGCGGCCGCCCGGCCACCGGGCCCGCCGACGCCGGTACGTCCGCCGACGCCGGTACGAGCCCCGCCGAGGGCGCACCGGCGGGCACCGGGCCCGGCTCCGGCTCGGGCGAATCCGGCGAGGGCGCCAAGGCGCGGCGCACCCGCGGCGGCAAGCCCAAGCGCACCGGCATACGCCGCTTCTTCACCTGGAAGAAGCTCCTCGGCTATTTCTTCGGCGTCATCCTGCTCGGCATGCTCGGCTTCGTGATCCTCTACCTGGTGGTGGACATCCCCAAGGGCAACGCCCTGGCGAAGAAGCAGAGCAACATCATCAAGTACAGCGACGGCACGGTCCTGTACCGCGACGGCGAGGTCAACCGCGAGATCGTCGACCTCGACGAGATCCCCAAGGAAGTGCAGCGCACCTTCGTCGCCGCCGAGAACAAGTCCTTCTACAAGGACACGGGCATCGACTTCAAGGGCACCGCGCGCGGCGTGCTCAACACCCTGTCGGGCAAGGGCAAGCAGGGTGGCTCGACGATCACCCAGCAGTACGTCAAGAACTACTACCTGACGCAGGAACAGACCGTCACGCGCAAGCTCAAAGAGCTGGTCATCTCGCTGAAGGTGGACCGCGAGAAGAGCAAGGACGACATCCTCGCGGGCTACATCAACACCAGCTACTACGGCCGCGGCGCGTACGGCATCCAGGCCGCTGCCCAGGCCTACTACGGCGTCGACGCCGCGAAGCTGAGCGTCTCGCAGGGCGCCTACCTCGCCGCCCTCCTCCAGGCGCCGAGCTCCTACGACTACACCACCGCGACCCCGACCGGTAAGAAGCTGGTCAAGGAGCGCTGGAACTACGTACTGAACAACATGGTCGAGGAGGGCTGGCTCGACTCCGGCAAGCGCGACGGGCTGAAGTTCCCCTATCCGCACGCGCCGAAGGCCGCGCCCGGCATGAAGGGGCAGACGGGCTATCTGGTCCAGTTCGCCAACGAGATCGTCCAGCGGCAGCTGATGGAGCAGGGCTACACCAAGTCCGAGGCGGAGGCGCAGCTCAAGCTGGGCGGCTACACCATCACGCTGAACATCGACCGCAAGAAGCAGCGCGAGCTGGAGAAGGCCGTCGACCGCAAGCTCAACGACCGCCTGGACCCGAAGAAGAGCAAGGCCGACGCGCGCGTGCAGGCGGGCGCGGTGTCCGTGGACCCGAAGACCGGCGCGATCGTCGCGATGTACGGCGGCGACGACTACCTCAAGCACTACCGGAACAACGCGACCCGCACCGACTACCAGCCCGCCTCCACCTTCAAGCCGCTGATACTCGCCGCCGCCCTGGAGGAGGGCGCCACCACCCAGGACGGCAAGCCGATCACGGCGAACACGATCTACAGCGGCCGCAGCGAGCGCCCCGTCAAGGGCAGCGACATCGCCTTCGCGCCGCCGAACGAGGACGACCGCTCCTACGGCCCCGTCACCGTGCAGACCGCGATGAACAAGTCCGTCAACTCCGTGTTCGCGCAGATGGGCGTGGACGTGAAGATGGACAAGGTCCTGGAGACCGCGGGCAAGCTGGGCATGGGCACCAAGGGCGTGCCCGCGGTGCCCGCGCAGACGCTCGGCACGATGGGCGCGAGCCCCCTGGAGATGGCCGGGGTGTACGCGACGCTCGACAACCACGGCAAGCAGGTCACCCCGCGCCTCGTGAAGTCCGTCGAGCACAAGGACCGCACCGTCGAGGTGCCGGACGCCATCGGTGACCGGGTCATCAGCCGGGGCGCGGCCGACTCGGTGACGTCGGTGCTCACCGGCGTGGTCGACGACGGCACCGCCCGCACGTCCGTGCGGGACGCGCCCACCCGCAAGGGCCAGCAGGTCGCGGGCAAGACCGGTACGTCCGACGACAACAAGTCGGCCTGGTTCGTGGGCTACACGCCGAAGCTGGTCACCGCGGTCGGTCTCTTCGGCGAGCAGCCCAAGGACGACGGCGAGGTCAAGCGGGGCACCCAGGTGTCCATGCGGGGCGCGGGCGGCAAGCCGCGCGTCGACGGCGGCAGCTTCCCGGCCGAGATCTGGGCGGCGTACACCTTCAACGCGACCGGTTCGCGCACCAAGTTCAATCTGGACACCGACATGGGCGCGGCCGTCGCGCCGCCGCCGGACCCGACCACGCAGGCCCCGCCGACCCCGACGACCCGGCCCACCGAGCCGGACGACGAGGACAAGCCGAGCACCAAGCCGCCGTCGACGAAGCCCCCGACGACGAAGCCGCCGTCGACGAAGCCGCCGACGACCCCGCCGCCCACGAAGCCGACGACTCCGCCGCCGACGACCCCGACGACGCCGACGTCGCCCACGTTCGGGATCCCGGACGACCCGGACGATCGGCGGGCCGACAGATCGTCGCGCGAGGACGAGTAGCGGCGGACGAGTAGCGGCAGGCGTGAGAAGTGCCCGGAACCCCATGGTTCCGGGCACTTTCCGTCGGCCGGTCAGCTGGGTCGGGCGCCGTCGACCTTCGCCGCGACCTTGTCGCCGAGGTCCTTGTCCACGCTGCGCCAGTAGCGCAGCGCCCGGTCCAGGACCGGCCGGGAGACGCCGTCGAGCAGATGCCCGCTGATGTTCGACACCAGGCGCTCGCGCGCCGCGTCGTCGAGCACCTCGCGCACCATCGTGCCGGGCTGCCCGAAGTCGTCGTCCTCGCGGTGCAGCTTGTACGCCTCGCGCACCATCTCGCCCGCGGTCCGCCAGCCCGCCGGGTCCACGGACTCCTGCACGGGAGCGGCCGGGCCGCCGTACGAGTTGGGCGCGTAGGGGCGCGCGACGTGCGCCGGTTCGTAGCGCATCGGGCCGTCCTTCGCGTACGAGCGGACGCCGGAGCGCGGGCGGTTCGGCGGCAGCTGCTGGTAGTTGGGGCCGATGCGGTAGCGGTGCGTGTCCGGGTACGAGAAGAGGCGGCCGAGCAGCATCTTGTCCGGGGACGGGCCGATGCCCGGCACCATGCTGGAGGGCTCGAACGCGGCCTGCTCGATGTGGACGAAGAAATCGTCGGGGTTCTCGTCCAAGGTCATCCGGCCGACCTCGATGAGCGGGTAGTCGCCGTGCGGCCACACCTTGGTCAGGTCGAACGGGTTGAAGCGGTAGTCAGGGGCGTCGTCGAACGGCATGACCTGGACCTTGACCGTCCAGCTCGGATGGTCGCCCCGCTTGATCGACTCGAAGAGGTCGCGGCGGTGCAGATCGCCGTCCTTGCCCGCGAGGTCGTCCGCCTCGTCCTGGGTGAGGAAGTCGATGCCCTGGTCGGTCTTGAGGTGGTACTTCACCCAGAACTTCTCGCCGCCGCCGTTGATCCACATATAGGTGTGCGACGAGTAGCCGTTCATGTGGCGGTACGTCTTCGGGATGCCGCGGTCGCCCATCAGCCAGGTGACCATGTGCGCGGACTCCGGTGACAGGGTCCAGAAGTCCCACTGCATGTCGTGGTCGCGCACCGCGCTGTCGAGGGTGCGCTTCTGCGAGCGGATGAAGTCCTGGAACTTCTGCGGGTCGCGGACGAAGAAGACGGGGGTGTTGTTGCCCACCAGGTCGTAGTTGCCGTGCTCGGTGTAGAACTTCAGGGCGAAGCCGCGGGGGTCGCGCCAGGTGTCGGGGGAGCCCTGCTCGCCCGCCACCGTGGAGAAGCGGGCCAGCATCTGCGTGCGCTTGCCGGGCTGGAACAGGTCGGCCTTGGTGAACTGGCTGACGTCGTTGGTGACCTCGAAGGTCCCGTACGCGCCCGAGCCCTTGGCGTGCACCACGCGCTCCGGCACCCGTTCGCGGTTGAACTGGGCCATCTTCTCGATCAGATAGTGGTCCTGGAGCAGGATCGGACCGTTCGCGTCGACGGTCAGCGAGTGCTCGTCGCTCTCGACCGGAATACCGGCGTTGTCGGTGGTGGCAGGGATGGTGTTGTCGGTGCTGGAGGGGGCCTTCCGGGGCGCCTCGCTCACGAGCGTCCTCCCATCGGAGAGGGGGGTCAGGTCGCTTCGTTCACCACGCCAGTCAACGACGCCGACAAGGCGTCGGCAACTTTTGGCCGGACCGGGCAGGACGGGGCCGAGCCCGGGGGCCGGACCCGGCGGTGGCCGGGTCCGGGTTCCCGCTCAGGTCCGGCTCATGTCTGGTTCAGCTCGAACCAGACCACCTTTCCCGTGCTGAGCCGGGTGGCGCCCCAGCGCCGCGCCAGCTTGTTGACCAGGTACAGGCCGCGGCCGCCCTCGTCCGTGGCGCGCGCCTGGCGCAGCCGCGGCAGCTGCGGCACGTCGTCGCCCACCTCGCAGCGCAGGACGTCGGTCCGAAGGAGGCGCAGCGTGATCGGGCGCGTGGCGTACCGCACGGCGTTGGTGACGACCTCGCTGACCAGCAGTTCCACCGCGTCGTTCAGATCCGTCAGGCCCCAGCGCTCCAGGGCGCTGCGGGCGAGCCGGCGGGCGCGCGACGGGGTGGCGTCCTCCGGTTCCAGGAACCAGTACGCCACGTCGCTGGGCGCGATGCCGTCGAAGCGGGCGGCGAGCAGCGCGATGTCGTCGTCGCGGTCGCCGGGCCCGAGCATGTCGAGCACCTCGTCGCACAGCGCTTCCAGGGGCGGCGGATGGTCGGGCCCGGTCAGCTGGGCGGTGGCGGCGAGCCGCTCGCGCAGCTGCTCTATGCCGGTCCACACGTCGCGGAGGCGGGACTCCACGAGCCCGTCCGTGTACAGGAGCAGCGTCGCGCCCGCCGGGGCGTCCAGCTCGACGGCCTCGAAGTCCACGCCGCCCACGCCGATGGGCGCGCCCGGGGGCACGCGAAGGACCTCCGCGCGCCCGCCCAGATGCAGCAGGACGGGCGGCGGGTGGCCCGCGTTGGCGATGGTGATGCGGTGCGAGACCGGGTCGTAGACCGCGTACAGGCAGGTCGCCATGCGGTCCGAGCCGAGCCGCTGGGCCTGCTCGTCCAGGTGGTGCAGGACCTCCTGCGGCGGCAGGTCGAGCCCGGCGAGGGTCTGCGCGGTGGTGCGCAGCTGGCCCATGATCGCGGCGGACGTCATGGAGTGCCCCATGACGTCACCGACGACGAGCGCCACGCGGCTGCCGGGCAGCGGGATCGCGTCGTACCAGTCGCCGCCGACGCGGGCGGTCTCGGCGGCCGGGAGGTAGCGCGAGGCGAGCCGCACGCCGGTGGCGCGCGGCAGGGTCTCGGGCAGCATCGTGCGCTGCAGTTCGTCCGCGATGTACGCCTCGCGGCCGTACAGGACCGCTTTGTCGATGCCCAGGGCGCTGTGCGTGGCCAGCTGGGCGGCCACCAGCAGGTCGTCGGCCTCGAAGGCGTGCCGGTCCGGGCGGCGCAGGAAGACCGCCGCGCCGATGACCCGCCGCCGCCCCCGCAGGGGCGCCAGGATCGCCCGCTGCCCGCCGGGGGCCGAGCGGCCCTCGCCGAGCAGCTGCGGCAGCGCGCCGAGCGCCGCGGGGGAGTCCGCGAACACCGGCCGCACCCCGCGCAGCACGTGGTCGAGCGCGCTTTCGCCGACGACCTCGCACAGCTCCGCCGCGGTCGCCAGGTCGGACTGGACCTGGAGCGCGGGCAGCGTGCCGCCGTCGGTGTCGTGGTCCTCCGGGATGCGGTCGGTGCGGCGCAGGCGCAGCAGCAGCGGCCCGACCGGGCGCTCGTCGCCCACCGGCAGCGGGTCGCGCAGATAGACGAGGATCGCGTCCGAGAACGTCGGGACCGTGGCCCGGCACAGGCCCATCACGATCTCGTCGAGGTCGATGCCGCGGGCGATGCGCCGCGTCGCCGCGCCCACGAAGCGCAGCCGGTCGCCGTCGCGCCGCATCGCGGCCGGGCCCGGCGGGCGCGGAAGGCCCGAGCGGCGCTCGGTGCCCCCGGGCGGGCCGCCGGCCGCGGCGGACGAGAGCTCGGCGGCGGGGCGGGGCTCGCCCGCGCCGGTGTGCGGCTGGCCGGGAACGCTCTCCGGCGCGGGCCGCGGCCGGTGCCCGCCGGGCCCGTTCGTGGCCGCCGTCGACGACTGGGCGTGCTCGCTGCCCGCGTCCTGCTCACCCGTACGTGCCTGCGCGGGCATGGCGTTCACCCCCGCGGAGCCCCGCACCTCCGGCTCCGGGGTACGCAGCAGCGCCCCGCGGGGATCCGCGGGGGCGGGGGGCCGGGCAACTGGTGCCTTGCGGCCCTCGTAGGGGCTGAGGTGCTCCGTCACGCGTTTTGAATCCGTCCGTCCGGGGCTGCGCGCCGCGCGCGCCGTCCAAGCGTTGCTCAGCCGCGTCGGCAGTGCAGGAATAACTGGTGCTCAGGTGGTGCGTCGGTGCTCGCCGGGGCGTACGCGTACGACTCCTCGTGGGCGATGTCGAAACCGGCGTCCCGCACGACCTGCCGCAGTTCGTCCCGCAGGTAACCGGATACCCGGATTACGTGCCCCAGGAACGGAATCGCCGCGTCGTCCAGGTCGGCCTCGACCATGGACAGCGCGAGCAGACCACCGGGCCTGAGCAGTGACCGCAGCAGCCGAAGAGCAGACGGTATCTCCTCCCGGGGCAGCATCAACAGCGCGAAGAAGCAGGCAATCCCGTCGAACTGCCCCACAGTGCCCGGTCCTTCGCCGTCGATCCGCAGGTCGGCGAGGTCGAGGCGGCGGAACTCGGCCGCGGGCGGGGGTACATTCCCGCGCGCGAGGTCCAGCATTCCGGCTGACAGGTCGACACCCAGCACGGTGTGCCCCGCGTCGGTGAGCTGACGGGCCGTGGGCAGCCCGGTGCCACAGCCCACGTCCAAGACCCGGGACCCGGCGGGCAGTTCGGCGACGAGTCTCTTTCCGGCCGCGAGCTGCCCCTCCTTGTGCGGAAAAGCGATGTCGTACGCCGCGCCGATGGCGTCGAACGCCTCGGCCTGGCCCGTGCGGTCGCGGCCGCCACGCACTCCGTATTCCTCGCTCACGTTCAGCCGCTCCTCGATGACATCCTGTCAGGCCGCGCGGGGGCACCAAGAGTTGCTGCTGTGCGCCCTTGCGGAGGACGATCCTACGTTTGAACCACGGGGGCGCATCAAGGGTCTCACGACGAGACATGCGCGGGCGTGCGGTCCCAGTCACCCGGCAGGGCGGGAATGCGCCAGCTCGCGTCGGGCCGCCACTGCTCCCAGCCGTCCGCGAAGGGGGCGCCCCACGCCTCGATCGCCGCCACGGCCTCGCGGCCCGCCGCGCGGACCGCCGCCGCCCGGTCCTCGCCCATCAGTCCGGCGCGCCGGGCCTGCTCGAACTCGTCCTCATCGTGCCAGCGCCAGGTCCGGTCCGGGTACACGGAGAGGTCGAGGAAGTGGTCCTCGGAGTCCACACCGCCGGACCAGCGGGTGCGGGGCTCCTCCAGGTTCACGTACCAGTTCTTGAACCGCCAGCCCGGCTCCCAGAACAGCCACACCGACCAGGGCTCGCGCGGCCGCGCCAGCTTCAGGACGCCGGTGCCGAACCAGTGGCCGCGGCGGGTCGTGCGCGGCTTCGTGTACCGGGTGGCGAGGGGCTCCTCGTGCACGGAGGTGCCGTCGGCGAGCACCGGACGCACGCACTCCGTGCCCGGCGCCAGCCAGACGGCCAGCAGGTCCTCCGTGTCCTCCACGACGGTGACGGGCCGGCAGATGTGGATCCCGTCCCCGCCGTTGGCGCGGTAGCGCCACAGGATGTGTGCGCCGGGGCTCCAGCGCGGGGCGCCCGCCGCTGCCGTGGTCCCGTCGTGATGGTCTGTCATGAACAGATATTAGGACTCCCCGCTCCTCAAGCGCCGGAGGGGCTGGAAGATCCAGCCCGTCCGGCGTTTGAGGACGAGGCGCGGAGCGCCGATTGACGGGAGCTGCCTACGGGTGGGTCATGCGCAGGACGTCCAGGGCCTCGTCCAGCTGCTCCAGGGTGAGGTCCCCGCGGTCGACGTAGCCGGAGTCGAGGACGACCTCGCGAATGGTCCGCCGCTCGGCAAGCGCCCGCTTCGCGACCTTCGCCGCCTCCTCGTACCCGATGTACTTGTTCAGCGGCGTGACGACGGACGGCGAGGACTCGGCGTACTCGCGCGCCCGCTCGCGGTGCGCCACCACCCCGTCGACGGTCCGGTCGGCGAGCAGCCGCGACGCGTTCGCGAGCAGGCGCACCGACTCCAGGACGTTCTTCGCGATGACCGGCAGCATCACGTTGAGCTCGAAGTTGCCCGCGGCCCCGGCGGTGGCCACGGTCGCGTCGTTCCCCGTCACCTGCGCGGCCACCATCAGGACGGCCTCGGGGATCACGGGGTTGACCTTGCCGGGCATGATCGAGGAGCCGGGCTGCAGATCGGGCAGGCTGATCTCGGCGAGTCCGGTGCGCGGCCCGGACGCCATCCACCGCAGATCGTTGGAGATCTTCGTGAGGCCGACGGCGATGGTGCGCAGCTGCCCGCTGGTCTCCACGATGCCGTCGCGCGCGCCCTGCGCCTCGAAGTGGTCGCGGGCCTCGGTGAGCGGCAGTCCCGTGGCCCGCGCGACCTCGGCGATGACGGCGGCGGAGAAGCCGGGCGGGGTGTTGATGCCGGTGCCCACGGCGGTGCCGCCGAGCGGCAGTTCGGCCAGGCGCGGCAGGGAGGCCCGCAGCCGCTCGACGCCGTAGCGCACCTGGGCCGCGTACCCGCCGAATTCCTGCCCGAGGGTGACGGGCGTGGCGTCCATCAGATGCGTACGCCCGGACTTGACGACGTCGGCGAACTCCGCGGCCTTGCGCTCCAGGGAGGCGGCCAGGTGCTCGAGGGCCGGGATCAGATCGCCGGTGACGGCCGCCGTGGCGGCGATGTGGATCGAGGAGGGGAAGACGTCGTTGGACGACTGCGAGGCGTTGACGTGGTCGTTCGGGTGGACGTCACGGCCGAGCCGCTCGGTGGCGAGCGTGGCGAGGACCTCGTTCGTGTTCATGTTGGACGAGGTGCCGGAGCCGGTCTGGAAGACGTCGACGGGGAAGTGGTCGTCCCAGCGGCCGTCGGCGACCTCGCGGGCCGCGTCCGCGACGGCGTTGGCCACGTCCTGGTCGAGCACGCCGAGCCGCGCGTTGACCTGCGCGGCCGCCGCCTTGATCTCGGCGAGCGCGGCGATGTGCGCGCGCTCGATGCGCTGCCCCGAGATCGGGAAGTTCTCCACCGCGCGCTGGGTCTGGGCACGCCACTTGGCGCCGGCGGGGACCCGCACCTCGCCCATGGAGTCGTGCTCGATCCGGTACTCGCCGCTGCCGTCGTTGCCTGCGCCGCCGCTCATGGTCCGACTGTCCTTCCGTTCCGTATCGTCCGCAACTGCCTCAAAGAACGTGCAACTGCCTCGGAAAGTTGAGCTCTTGTCTTGTTCGGAGTATTCCCAAGGCTCCTACCCACCAGTAAAAACCCTGGGTAACACCAAACCGGGGAGGCGCAATGAAGCGCACGACACGCGTCAGAAAGGGCGGCGCGGGCCGTCTGCGAGCCACGGCCACCGTCGTCACGGCCCTGACGGCCCTGCTCGGCGGCGCCGTGGCGGCCGCACCCGCCCACGCCGCGCCCGCGGGACCGAAGGGCCCGGCCACGACGGCCGCCCCGCTGCCCGCGGACCTGGAGAGGATCCGCGCGGCCGAGGCCACCAAGCTCTACGGCGACGCCGCCGAACGTCCGCTCGCCGAGCGCAAGACCGGCCTGATCTCGCTGGGGGACAGCGAGATCAGCGGCGAAGGCATCGGCCGCTACGAGTCCGGCACCGACGGGCCCGACAACTGGTGCCACCGCTCGCCGGACGCGGCCATCCACCGCACGGGCATTCCCGTCGACGTCACGTACAACGTCGCGTGCTCGGGGGCGACGACCGCGAACGTCCGCATCGGCGGGCAGCAGCAGTACGCCGACGAGCTGGTGCAGAGCGACAACCTCGCCATCAAGGCCCGCAACACCAGGATCAAGGCGATCATGCTGGTCATCGGCGCGAACGACGACCTCCAGTTCGCCCCCGTCATGACCGACTGCGTGACCCGCTACCTCACCCTCCAGGGCCCGTGCGCGCCCAAGTACGCGGGCGGCTGGCAGGCCCGCGTCGACGCGCTCGTGCCGAAGGTCGAGCAGACGGTCCGCGACCTGCGCACCGTCATGAGCCAGGCCGGGTACTCCGGCAGCGACTACAAGCTGGTCGTCATGGGCTACCCGAGCCCGATCGGCCCCGACTTCCGCGACAACCCGAACTTCCCCGGCAAGCTGGCCTGCGGGGGCCTCGGCTACGACTCCGACACCCAGTGGGGCCGCGACGAGGCCGTGCCCGCCTTCGAGCGCGGCATCCGGCAGGCCGCGCGCAGCACCGGCGCCACCTACCTCGACAACTCCCGCCTCTTCCACGGCCACGAGGTCTGCACGGAGGACACCTGGGCGCGGGGCCTGTACGTCGAGCTGTCCAACCCCTTCCCGCCGGACTCCAACTCGGTGCGCCAGTCCTTCCACCCCAACGCCCGCGGCCACGCGGCCTTCGCGTCCTGCCTGACCCAGCTGTACGACTCCGGGTGGGCCGAGGGCGGCTGCGCCGACCCGGCCGGCACGGGCAGCGCCAAGCTCCACAAGGGCGGCTGGGACGACGCGTTCAAGCCCTTGAAGAACGAGGGCACCGGCACCTGCCTCGACGCCGACGCCTCCAGCAGCCGCAACGGCACCAAGGTCCAGGGCTGGGACTGCACCGGCAACCGCAACCAGACGTGGTGGTACGACACCGAACGGCAGTCCCTGCGCACCGGCCTGACGCACGACCGCTGCGTGGACGTGCCCGAGGGCGCCTACAAGGAGGGCACCGCCGTCACCCTCTGGAACTGCCACGGCGGCGGCAACCAGAAGTTCGTGAAGGACGCCGCCACCCTGCGCCCGGCGGCGGCCACCACCCTCTGCCTGACCCTCGCGGGGGCCAAGGAGCCGCTGCGCCTCCAGAAGTGCACGGGGGCTGCGAGCCAGCGGTTCGCATAGCGCCTGCCGGTCCGTAGTGGCTGCTCGCGCAGTTCCCCGCGCCCCTACGGGGCGCTCCTAGGCCAGCCCCGGCCCCCGTACCGGAATCGATGTGAACGTCGGCTCGGGGGCCGGGTTCTGGAAGAAGTCGTTGCCCTTGTCGTCGACGACGACGAACGCGGGGAAGTCCTCGACCTCGATCTTCCAGACCGCCTCCATGCCGAGCTCCTCGTACTCGACGACCTCGACCTTCTTGATGCAGTCCTGCGCGAGGCGCGCCGCGGGGCCGCCGATCGAGCCCAGGTAGAAGCCGCCGTGCGCGGCGCAGGCGTCGGTGACCTGCTGCGAGCGGTTGCCCTTGGCCAGCATGACCTTCGAGCCGCCCGCCGCCTGGAACTGCTCGACGTAGGAGTCCATGCGCCCGGCCGTGGTCGGGCCGAAGGAGCCGGAGGCGTAGCCCTCGGGGGTCTTCGCCGGGCCCGCGTAGTACACCGGGTGGTCCTTCAGGTACTGCGGCATCTCCTCGCCCGCGTCGAGCCGCTCCTTGATCTTGGCGTGCGCGATGTCGCGGGCCACGACCAGCGGGCCGGTCAGCGAGAGCCGGGTCTTGACCGGGTACTTGGTGAGCTCGGCGAGGACGTCGTCCATGGGCTGGTTCAGGTCGATCTTCACGACCTCGCCCTCGTCCAGGTGGGCGTCCTCGGTGTCCGGCAGGAAGCGCGCCGGGTCCGTCTCCAGCTGCTCCAGGAAGACGCCCTCGGCGGTGATCTTCGCGACGGCCTGGCGGTCGGCCGAGCAGGACACGGCGATCGCGACCGGGCAGGAGGCGCCGTGCCGGGGCAGGCGCACCACGCGCACGTCGTGGCAGAAGTACTTGCCGCCGAACTGCGCGCCGATGCCGATGCGCTGCGTCAGCTCGAAGACCTTCTCCTCCAGGTCCTTGTCCCGGAAGCCGTGGCCGAGCTCGGAGCCCTCGGCCGGGATCTCGTCCAGGTAGTGCGCGGAGGCGTACTTGGCGGTCTTCAGGGCGTACTCGGCGCTCGTGCCGCCGACGACGATCGCCAGGTGGTACGGCGGGCAGGCGGCCGTGCCGAGCGAACGGATCTTCTCCTCCAGGAACTTCATCATGGAGGCCTCGTTGAGGACGGCCTTCGTCTCCTGGTACAGGAACGACTTGTTGGCGGAGCCGCCGCCCTTCGCCATGAACAGGAACTTGTAGGCGCCGCCGTCGGTCGCGTACAGCTCGATCTGCGCGGGCAGGTTGGAGCCGGTGTTCTTCTCCTCCCACATGGTGAGCGGAGCCATCTGCGAATAGCGCAGGTTCAGGTTCTTGTACGCGTCGTAGATGCCGCGGCTCAGGGCCTCGTCGTCGCCGCCCCGCGTGAGCACGTTCTGCCCGCGCTTGCCCATGACGATCGCGGTGCCGGTGTCCTGGCACATGGGCAGCACGCCCGCGGCCGCGATGTTCGCGTTCTTCAGCAGGTCCAGGGCGACGAACTTGTCGTTGGCCGACGCCTCGGGGTCGTCGACGATGCGGCGCAGCTGGGCCAGGTGCGCGGGCCGCAGGAAGTGCTGGATGTCGTGGATGGCCTCCTCGGCCAGCTTGCGCAGCGCCTCCGGCTCGACCTTGAGGAAGGTGCGCCCGTCGGCCTCGAAGGTGGAGACACCCTCGGCGGTCACCAGCCGGTACGGAGTGGTGTCCTCTCCCAGCGGGAGCAGATCGGAGTACGCAAACTCTGGCATGACGCCCAATTCCTCACTTGGCAGACAGCGCGGCGCTCGCCTCCATTGGCGGCGCCCGACCAGCGTAGAACGGCCGGGAAGCGGGGTCCTTGTGAGGTAAGGCTCAGTTGGGTGCGGGCCGTGCGCGGCCCGCGCGTGCGCCCGGCGCGAGCCGGTCGCGGGCCATCGAGGGGTAGTCGCGATCTATCGCGTCTGGGTAGTCTTGCGGTGTGGACCTGGAGAAGCGTTCCCCGACACCCCCCACCACGGCGCCGTCGCACCTCAGGGCCTCGGACGCCGATCGAGAGCGGGCCGCCGACGTCCTGGCGGACGCGCTGGCCACGGGCCGCATCGACCCGCAGGAGCACAGCGAGCGGCTCGACGGTGTCTATGGGGCGAAGACGTTCGCCGAGATCGAGCCCCATCTGGCGGACCTGCCCGACCCCGAGGGCCCCGGCGGCGGGACCTCCCTCGCCGAGGCTCCCGCGCGCCCCACGCCGGGTGCGATCCCCGAGAGCGCCGACGAAACGCTGTACGGGGTCTTCAGCGACGCGGTCCGCAAGGGCCGCTGGAGCCCCGGCCGCCGTACGCACGCGTACGCCGTCTTCGGCGACGTGGTCATCGACCTCAGCGAGGCGGTGTTCCGGCACCGGCAGATCGCCGTCAAGGGCTTCGCCGTCTTCGGCAGGGTGAAGGTCCGCGTCCCGGAGAACGTGTCCCTTCGCGGCCGCGGCACCGCCGTCTTCGGCGCCTTCGAAGTGGACACCCTCGAATCGGCGGAGCGTGACGCTCCGGTGGTCTTCGTGGAGGGCTTCTCCGTCTTCGGCGACCTCACGGCCCGCCCCCGGCGCGGCAAGCTCATCCGCGACCTGCGCGGCTTGCTGCACAAGCGCCAGGAGGACTGAGTACGCCGCCGCGCGCCCGGCGCGCACGACGGCTCCACGGCGACGTCACGTTTCGGCCAGGCGGCCCCGGTATCAGGAACCGGAACTTCCGTGCACCGGGACACAGTGCATAGGCCCGCACACAGCGGGTAGAGCTTCGTGCATCGTCTCTCGCTCGCGAAGCCGTCGTCAGGAGTAGACCGTGCTGCAACCGACGCATCAGTCCCTGCAGGTCGCCGCCGTCCCGGCCGCCGGGGCCTCCCCTGCACGAGCGCAGCCGAGCGCGTGGGGAAGGGTGCCAGTGCGCGAGCGGGACCAGGACACCCCATGGCACTCCGACGCCGTCTGCCGTCGCGACGAGGCCGGTCTGTTCTTCGCCCCGTCCAAGGAGCCGACGGCCGCGCGCCTCTCCCGCGAGGAGGCCGCGAAGCGGGTCTGCGCGCGCTGTCCCGTGATGGTCGAGTGCCGCGAGCACGCCCTGCTCCAGCCCGAGCCGTACGGCGTGTGGGGCGGTCTGACCGCCGCCGAGCGCCGGGTGGTGCTCGCCCGGCGCCGCCGGCGCGACCTGGAGCTGAAGAAGGCGACCCGCACGGCGACCGGCGCGGTCGCGGCCGCGGGCTAGCGCCCGCACCCACCCCGGCCCGACGGGCCGGGACCTCGGCACCGTACGACAACGGGGGCGCTCCCCGCACGGAGCGCCCCCGTCGTCCGTGCGCGGTGCGCCGCGCCCGGTGGATCTGCTGGGTCCGGCTGCTCGGCCCGGCTACTTGGCGCGGTCGAAGTCGATCGCGCTGTAGGCGCGCAGCTTCGCGAGCCGGTGGTCGGAGTCGATCTTCCGGATCGTGCCGGACTTGGAGCGCATGACCAGGGACTGGGTCGAGGCCATCTCGGCGCCGTAGCGCACGCCGCGCAGCAGCTCGCCGTCCGTGATGCCGGTCGCCACGAAGAACACGTTCTCGCCGCTGACCAGGTCGTTCGTGGTGAGCGTGCGGTCCAGGTCATGGCCCGCGTCGAGCGCGCGCTGCTTCTCCTCGTCGTCCTTGGGCCACAGCTTGCCCTGGATGACGCCGCCCAGGCACTTGATGGCGCAGGCGCTGATGATGCCCTCGGGGGTGCCGCCGACGCCCATCAGCAGGTCGACGCCGGTGCCCTCGCGCACGGCCATGACCGAACCGGCCACGTCTCCGTCCGAGATGAACTTGATGCGCGCGCCGGTCTCGCGGATCTCCTTGACGATGCCCTCGTGCCGCGGCCGGTCCAGGATGACGACCGTGACGTCCTCGGGGGCGGACTTCTTGGCCTTGGCGACGCGGCGGATGTTCACCGACACCGGGGCGTTGATGTCCACGTAGTCGGCGGCCTCGGGCCCCGTGACCAGCTTGTCCATGTAGAAGACGGCGGACGGGTCGAACATGGTGCCGCGGTCGGCGGCGGCGAGGACGGCGATCGCGTTCGGCATGCCCTTGGCGGTGAGCGTGGTGCCGTCGATCGGGTCGACGGCGATGTCGACCTCGGCGCCGGTGCCGTCGCCGATGCGCTCGCCGTTGAAGAGCATCGGCGCCTCGTCCTTCTCGCCCTCGCCGATGACGACGACGCCGTTCATCGAGACGGTGTGGACGAGGGTCCGCATGGCGCGCACGGCCGCGCCGTCCGCTCCGTTCTTGTCGCCGCGGCCGACCCAGCGGCCCGCGGCCATGGCGGCGGCCTCGGTGACCCGGACCAGTTCCAGGGCGAGGTTGCGGTCGGGGGCCTCCGGGGAGACCTCCAACTCGGACGGCAGATGGTGATGCTCGGTCATCGAGACGCACCTTTCTGATACGACGACGGCCGGATGAGGGTGATGCCTTGACTCTATCCGCAGGTCGACAAAGTGAGCAGGGGGCCCCACGCATGAGCGGGCGCCCGGGAGGGGAGGGGGCGCGCGAGAGCCCCGCGGAGGACCTGCGACGATGGGGGGCGTGGCAGGCAGAACTGGCAAGCAGACCGTGCGGAACATGCTGCTCTCGATGGCCGTCATCGGCATGGTCGTGGCAGCGATCTACGTCTTCATCCCGCACGACGAGTCCGAGGACCCGGTCGAGCGGGTCGACTACCGCGTCGAGCTCCTGACCGCCCGGCGAGCGGCGGCGTACCCCGTGGCGGCCCCCAAGGGCCTGCCCGCGTCCTGGAAGCCGACATCGGTCCGGTACAACGGCGCAGCCCACGACAGCTGGCACCTGGGCTTCCTCGACCCGGCCGGCGAGTACGTGGCCGTCAAGCAGTCCACCGGCAAGCCCTCCGAGTTCATCGACGAGGCCACGCAGAAGGCCCGCAAGACGGACGCGACGGAGAAGATCGCGGGCAAGACCTGGCAGCGCTACAAGGGCACGCGCTACGACGCGCTCGTGCTCCAGGACAAGGGCGCCACGACCGTGGTCCTCGGGACGGCCCCGTTCGACCAGCTGTCGACGATGGCGGAGTCCCTGGAGATGAAGCGGACGCCCGTGGAGCCGGTGAAGGCGGGCTGACCCGCGCGGTTCTCGACCCTGTGATGCCCAGAGGCCCCCGGCGCGTGCCGGGGGCCTCTGGCGTGCGGCACGGGGTCCGTGCCGCGGGGGCGTCGCTCGCTCAGACGGTCGTGATGACCTGGTCGTACTCGAGGCGCGGGGAGCGCGGGAACCAGGCGTCCTCGCCCGGCTTGCCGATGTTGACGACCATCAGCGGGGTGTGGTCGTCGTCCAGGAACTCCTTCTGCACGCCCGCGAAGTCGAGCCCGGTCATCGGGCCCGCCGCGAGGCCCGCGGCGCGGATGCCGACGATGAAGTAGGCGGCCTGCAGCGCGGCGTTCAGCCCCGCGGCCTGCTCACGGGCCGGGCGCTCGGCGAAGAAGACGTCCTTGGCCTGCGGGAAGTGCGGGAAGAGCGCCGGCAGCTCCTCGTGGAACTCGTTGTCCGCCGAGAGGATCGCGACGAGCGGGGCCGTCAGGGTCTTCGGGCGGTTGCCCTCGGCCATGTGCTGCACGAGCCGCTCACGGGCCTCCGGCGAACGCACCAGGGTCACGCGCAGCGGCGACTGGTTGAACGCGGTCGGGCCGAACTTGACCAGGTCGTAGATGGCCTGGATCTGCTCGTCGGTGACGGGCTCGTCGGTGAAGGTGTTGGCGGTGCGGGCCTCGCGGAAGAGCAGGTCCTGGGCGGCGGGGTCAAGAACGAGGGACATCTGTTCAGCCTTCTCAATCTCAAAGCGTCGTCGCACGGCGGCGGGCCGTACGTCATGGGGCGGGGACGTGAGGATGACCTTACTCCAGTGAGGTTCAACCTTCAACTAAACTCGGGGCGAGGTGAGCTACGCAACATCCGGGTGGCTCTCGCGGGCTCTCGCAGGTCGTCGCGCGGGCTCCGGCGGGCCCCTGGAGGCGGGGCCTCAGTCCTCGTCGGCCAGCGCGGCGTCAAGGCGGGCGCGGGCGCCCTCGAGCCAGCGCCGGCACACTGCCGCCAGCTCCTCGCCCCGCTCCCACAGGGCCAGGGACTCCTCAAGGGAGGTGCCTCCGGCCTCCAGGCGGCGGACCACCTCGATGAGCTCGTCCCGCGCCTGCTCGTAGCCGAGCGCGCCCGCCGTACCGGCGGTTTCGTCCGTCTTGCTGGTCATGCGCCCACCCTAGATGTCGACCCGTACGGGGAATGAGCCTTCGGCGACCCGCGCGCGCAGCGCCTCGCCGCCCGTCACCTCGTCCGCGGCCCGGACGACGGCGCCGTCCTCCTTCTGGAGCACCGCGTACCCCCGCTGGAGCGTGGCCTTGGGGGAGAGCGCCACCACGCGCGCGTGCGTGTGGGCCAGCTCCGACTCCGCGCGGTCCAGGAGGTGCCCGAGCGTGCGCCGGGCCCGGTCCGCGTACGCCGTGATCTGCTCCTCGCGCTCCTCGACCATGCGGTGCGGCCGCTCCATGCACGGCCGGGCCAGGGCGTGCGCCAGGCCCCGCTCCTCGCGCTCCAGGAGCGCCGTCACGCCGCGCCGCGCCCGCTCCCGCAGGAACGCGATCCGCTCCAGCTCCTCGCCCACGTCCGGTACGACCTTCTTCGCGGCGTCGGTCGGCGTCGAGGCGCGCAGGTCCGCCACGTGGTCGAGCAGGGGGTTGTCCGGCTCGTGGCCGATCGCCGACACGACCGGCGTACGGCACGCGGCGACCGTCCGCACCAGCTGTTCGTCCGAGAACGGCAGCAGGTCCTCCACGCTGCCGCCGCCGCGCGCCACGATGATCACGTCGACCTCGGCCAGCTCGTCGAGCTCCTTGACGGCCTGCACCACCTGCGGCACCGCGTGCACGCCCTGCACCGGCACGTTGCGCACCTCGAAGCGGACCGCGGGCCAGCGGTGGCGGGCGTTCTCCAGGACGTCGCGCTCGGCGGCGGAGGCGCGGCCGCAGACCAGGCCGATGAGCTGCGGCAGGAACGGCAGCGGGCGCTTGCGGTCGGCCGCGAACAGGCCCTCCCCGGCGAGCGCCTTCTTCAGCTGCTCCAGGCGGGCGAGCAGCTCCCCGACCCCGACCGGCCTTATCTCCGCGGCCCGCAGGGAGAGCTGGCCGCGCGGCGCGTACCACTCCGGCTTGGCGTGCACGACGACGCGGGCGCCCTCGGACACGACGTCCGCGACCGCGTCGAACACCTGGCGGTAGCACGTGACGCTCACCGAGATGTCGTGGGACGGGTCGCGCAGCGTCATGAAGACCACGCCCGCGCCGGGGCGCCGGGACAGCTGCGTGATCTGCCCCTCGACCCACACGGCGCCGAGCCGGTCGATCCAGCCGCCGATGAGGCGCGACACCTCGCCTACGGGGAGGGGGGTGTCGGCGGACGTGTTCAGACCCATGCCGTGAGACTAGCCGTCGGGGCGGACAGTGCCGCCGCTCCGCGGCGGCCGGGGCTTCTCCGCCGCTCCGTGGCGGGACCTTCTCCCACCCGCCCGCCCATGACTCCTCGGCTTCGCCTGCCCGGGCCCCATCCCCGCCGCTCCGCGGCGGACTTCCTCTCCGGGAACTCCTCGGCTACCCGTCCTCCTCCGCCCCCCTCCGGACCCCCTGCACCCACAGCACCACCAACCCCACCGCCAACCAGATCCCGCCCACCACCTGCGCGGAGCCCGAGGCCTCTGCGATGACCGCGATGACGATCGCCGTGCCCAGGACGGGGATGAGGACGTGCCGCCACCAGCTCACCGTGGAGCCCCGGCGCCGCACCACGAACCAGCCGATCACGCTCGCGTGCAGCAGGGCGAAGGCCGTCAGGGCGCCGATGTCGACGACCGAGACCAGGTGGTTCATGCCGTCGTCGCGGCGGGCGGCCCACACGGCGGCGATCAGCGTCACGGTCGCCGCGCACAGTAGGGCCACGCGCGGAGTGCCGGACTCCGTACGGGACAGGAGCCGTGGCAGGCGCCGCCCCCGGCTCATCGCGAAGAGCAGCCGGCCCGCCGCGGCCTGCCCGGCGAGGGCCGCGAACGCCGCGCCGACGGCCTTGCTCACCGCCACCAGGTCGTGCAGCCAGGAACCGACGGAGGCGTCCACGGCGGAGTAGAACGCCGAACCCTGGTCGTCGGGGTGCGCGGCCAGGTCGGCGGACGACACCGGGGTCAGGAGCGCCGCCAGGTACGTCTGCGCCACGAACAGGACGCCCGTCAGGGCCAGGCAGAACAGGACCGCCCGCGCCACCTTCGCCGAGCCCCCGGTGACCTCCTCCGCGAACGAGGCGATCGCGTCGAAGCCCAGATAGGACAGGACCGCCACGGACACCGCGCCCACCACCGCGGAGAGCGCGAACGCGCCCTGCGTACCGTCACCCGAAAGCGGCGACAGCCAGCCCCGCTCCGCGCCGTCGCGCGCGAGGACCACGATCGCGGAGACCACGAACACCACCAGGACCACGATCTCCATGGCGAGGATCGCGAAGCCGACCCGCGCGGCGGGACGTACGCCCCACAGGTTCAGGGCGGTCGTCACGACCACCGCGATCGCCGTCCACACCCACCGGGACACCTCCGGCACCAGCTCGTGCATGGCGATCCCGGAGAAGAGGTACGCCACGGCCGGGATCAGCAGGTAGTCCAGCATCGCCATCCAGCCCGCGACGAACCCCGCGCCGTTGCCGAGGCCCGCGCGCGCGTACGCGAAGACCGAGCCCGCCTGGGGCACCACGCGCACCATCTGGGCGTAGCTGAAGGCGGTGAACGCCATGGCGACCGTCGCGACGACGTACACCAGGGCCACCGCGCCGTGCGACTTGGCGTCCAGCGTGCCGAAGACGCCGACGGGGGCCATCGGGGCGATGAAGAGGAGGCCGTAGACGACGAGGTCGCGGAAGCCGAGGGTGCGCCGCAGGCCCTCGCCCTCCGCTGCGGGCGGGCCGGGCTCCCGGCCCCCGTCGGACGGCGGGTGCGCATTCGTGCTGTGGGCGGACATCGTGCCTCCGGGTGCCTGACGCTGATCGCACACTTGGCCCCCAGTCTCCCCACACAGGCGATCTTTGACCTCTCGTACGCGGCCTTACGATGGGCCTATGACTGCAACGCCTGGCTCCCGCCGTGTCCTGCTCGCCGCTCCCCGTGGCTACTGCGCGGGCGTGGACCGTGCCGTGATCGCCGTCGAGAAGGCCCTGGAGCAGTACGGGGCCCCGATCTATGTCCGCCACGAGATCGTCCACAACAAGTACGTCGTGCAGACCCTGGAGAAGAAGGGCGCGATCTTCGTCGACCAGGTGGACGAGGTGCCCGAGGGCTCCATCGTGATGTTCTCGGCGCACGGCGTAGCGCCGACCGTGCACGAGGAGGCCGCCGAGCGGAAGCTCGCCACGATCGACGCGACCTGCCCGCTGGTGACCAAGGTCCACAAGGAAGCGGTCCGGTTCGCCAAGGAGGACTTCGACATCCTCCTGATCGGCCACGAGGGGCACGAGGAAGTCATCGGCACGTCCGGCGAGGCGCCCGACCACATCACGCTGGTCGACGGCCCCGACGACGTCGCGAACGTCGAGGTCCGCGACCCGGACCGGGTCGTCTGGCTCTCCCAGACCACGCTCTCCGTCGACGAGACGATGGAGACGGTCGGCGCCCTGAAGAACAAGTTCCCGAACCTGCTCTCGCCGCCCAGCGACGACATCTGCTACGCCACGCAGAACCGCCAGATCGCGGTCAAGAAGCTCGCCGAGGACGCCGACCTCGTCATCGTCGTCGGCTCCAAGAACTCCTCGAACTCGATCCGCATGGTCGAGGTCGCCCTGGAGGCGGGCGTACCCGCCTCGCACCTGGTGGACAACGCGGGCGAGATCGACGAGGCCTGGCTGGAGGGCGTGACCACGGTCGGCCTCACCTCGGGTGCGTCCGTCCCGGACGTCCTGGTGGACGGCGTCCTGGAGTGGCTGGCCGAGCGCGGGTACGCGGACGTGGAGACGGTGAAGACGGCCGACGAGTCGATCACCTTCTCGCTGCCCAAGGAGCTGCGCCGGGACCTGCGCACGGAGGCCGCGGAGCTGTCCGGGAAGAAGTGACCGCGCCGTCCGGGAAGCGGTGACCACCGGGTCACCGCCGGTCCGGCGTCGTACCGTGGGGCCATGCAGATCTTCGGTGTGGACATCGGCGGATCAGGGATCAAGGGCGCTCCCGTGGACCTGGGCCGCGGAGACCTGGCACAGGAGCGGCACAAGGTGCTCACGCCGCACCCGGCCACGCCCGAGGGCGTGGTGGAGCGCGTGTGCGAGGTCGTCGAGCACTTCGGCTGGTCGGGACCGGTCGGCGCCACCTTCCCCGGTGTCATCACCGGCGGCACGGCCCGCACGGCGGCCAACGTCGACAAGAGCTGGATCGGCACGGACATCCGCGGCCTGATCTCCGAGCGGCTCGGCGGGGCCCCGGTCACCGTCCTGAACGACGCGGACGCGGCGGGCGTCGCCGAGATGCACTTCGGCGCGGGCCGCGACCGCACCGGCACGGTCATCCTGCTCACCCTCGGCACGGGCATCGGCAGCGCCGTCTTCACCGGCGGCCACCTCGTGCCGAACACGGAGCTCGGCCATCTCGAGCTGCACGGCCACGACGCGGAGAAGCGCGCCTCGTCCAAGGCCCGCGAGGACGAGGACCTGACCTGGGAGCACTGGGCGCACCGCGTACAGAAGTACCTGGCGCACGTGGAGATGCTGTTCTCGCCCGAGCTGTTCATCATCGGCGGCGGCGTCAGCCGCAAGGCCCACAAGTTCCTGCCCCTGATCAAGGGCATCGAGGCCGAGGTGACCCCGGCGAAGCTGCAGAACAACGCCGGGATCGTAGGCGCCGCCATGGCCGCGAGGGCCACCGCCTAGGGCTTGGGCGGCCCCTCGCGCTGCGCGCTCGTCCTCAAACGCCGGACGGGCTGATCCTGTCCCGCTCGGCGGGCCGTGGGGCGCGGCCGCCCGGGCGCGGCGGGCGCTGTTCCTTGCGCTGCGCGCGCCGGCGCCCCATCAGACGCAGCTTGCGCACGGTCACGATCACTCCGGCGACCAGCGTGCCGCCGTACAGCCAGCCCGCGTGCAGGGCCAGCGAGGTGAGCAGGCCCATGAACTGGCCGCCGAAGCCGCCCGCGCCCTCGGCGATGGGCAGCACCCCGGCCGCGAAGGCGATCGGCACGACGACGGGCGCGGTGACCAGGTCGGCGGGCCGCACCCACAGCGCGGTGAGCGCGCTGACCGGCAGGAACAGCACTCCGTACGCGACCAGCGAGCTGCCGAAGAGCAGCCGCAGCAGGCAGGCGAGCAGCAGCATGACGACGGCGGCGAACAGGCCGCTGCCGAGGCCGGTCAGACGCGGGTTCGGCATGCGGCGCAGCTTGCGGTACAGCGGCATCCGGTTCAGGGCGCGGTAGACCGGCGTCCGGCGCAGGACCCGGGTGAGCGGGGAGGAGGGGCCGGGCGGCCGGGAGGCGGCCCGGTAGACCGTCGCCGACTCCGCGGGGCCGGTGGGGCCGACGGGGCCGGTGGGGCTGCTCTGCCCGGGCAGGGGCGCGGCGGGGCGCGGCCTGGCGCGCGGGGGCGGGTCCTGTGTTGCTCCACCGCACCAACCTAGGTCGCGCCGGGGGCGGAACCGGGACTGGGACACGCCTTTTGGCCGACCTTGGTCCGGCGTTCGACGCGGGGGCGGTACGCGGGCGGGGCACGGGGCGCGGCACACCGTAGACTGGTGGATCGTGCCCCAGGCAGTGCGGGGCCGGTGAGGGACCACCGCGGGCCCCGGACGGAGCCCCCGGACGACGGGGACGGCGAGCGCAGCAGCCGACCGGCGGTCCGCCCACGCGGCCCTCACACAGCCCCAGCCAAGACCCCACTCCTCACGTACGGGAAGTCGCAACGTGTCGCTCACGATCGGAATCGTCGGTCTGCCCAACGTCGGCAAGTCGACCCTGTTCAACGCCCTGACCAAGAACGACGTCCTTGCGGCCAACTACCCGTTCGCGACGATCGAGCCGAACGTGGGCGTGGTCGGCGTCCCGGACACCCGCCTCGACAAGCTCGCCGAGATCTTCGGCTCCCAGAAGATCCTCCCCGCCACGGTCGACTTCGTCGACATCGCGGGCATCGTGCGAGGCGCCAGCGAGGGCGAGGGCCTGGGCAACAAGTTCCTGGCGAACATCCGCGAGTCCGACGCGATCTGCCAGGTCATCCGCGCCTTCGCGGACGAGAACGTCGTGCACGTCGACGGCAAGGTCTCGCCCAAGGACGACATCGAGACGATCAACACCGAGCTGATCCTCGCCGACCTCCAGACCATCGAGAAGGTCCTGCCGCGCCTCCAGAAGGAGTCGCGCATCAAGAAGGACATCGCCCCGAAGGTGGCGGCGGTCGAGGCGGCCAAGGAGATCCTGGAGAAGGGCGACACCCTGTTCTCCGCGGGCATCGTCCAGGGCTCCGGCAACGAGGAGCTCCTGCACGACCTGCACCTCCTCACCACCAAGCCCTTCCTCTACGTCTTCAACGTCGACGAGGACGAGCTGACCGACGACGCCTTCAAGGCCGAGCAGCGCGCCCTGGTCGCCCCCGCCGAGGCGATCTTCCTCAACGCCAAGCTGGAGGCCGACCTCGCCGAGCTGGACGAGGACGACGCCCTGGAGCTCCTCCAGTCCGTCGGCGCCGAGGAGCCCGGCCTCGCCACCCTCGCCCGCGTCGGCTTCGACACCCTGGGCCTCCAGACCTATCTGACGGCGGGCCCGAAGGAGTCCCGCGCCTGGACCATCAAGAAGGGCGCGACGGCCCCCGAGGCGGCCGGTGTCATCCACACCGACTTCCAGAAGGGCTTCATCAAGGCCGAGGTCATCTCCTTCGCCGACCTGGTCGAAACGGGCTCGGTCGCCGACGCCCGCTCCGCGGGCAAGGCCCGCATGGAGGGCAAGGACTACGTGATGCAGGACGGCGACGTGGTGGAGTTCCGCTTCAACGTCTGATCCGCTCACGCGAAAGGGGCCGGGTTCTGGTGAACCCGGCCCCTTTCGCGTGGTGCCGTACGGCGTCAGCGCTCGCGTGAGGGGGTGAGCTTGTCGAGGTCGAGGCCGATCTCGAAAGGGAGCTCCCGTTGGAGGGTGTGGCGGAAGATGCCGGCCGGGGCGTAGGCGCCGGTCGGTTCGTCGAGTTCGTAGACGTGGACGACGGGCGCCCCGTCCTCGTCCTCGACGCACCAGTAGTGCGGGATGCCTGCCTCGGCGTACTTGCGGAGCTTGACGGTGCGGTCCCGGTGGGCGGATTCGGGGGAGACGACCTCGACGACGAGACGGACCTCTTCCGGCGCGAACCAGGTGCGATCGCCTTCGAAGTCGGCCGTCGTCGCCAGGAGGTCGGGCTCGGGGCGGTTGCGAGCGTCGAGCTTGATGGTCATGGTCTGCGCGACCTCCACTCCTTCCGGGGCCTGCCGCATGAGGGCTGCCGTCAGGGCTGTGACGATGCGACTGTGCCAGGACCTCTGCGGCGCCAGCATGAAGACGAGGGCTCCGTCGATCAGCTCGGTGTGGCGCGGGGCTTCCGGGAGGTGGTCCAGGTCCTCCGCGAACCAGCCCTCCGCGCGTGGCGGTCGCATCCAGTCAGGTAGGCCGGGCATGCCGCCACCGTAGCGAGTGGTGGTTGACGCCCCGTCCCCTCGTCCCCACCGTGTTCCGGTATGGGTGATGACGATCTCTGTTTCCTGGACGCGGTGGAGCTCGCTCGGATGGTGCGGGCGGGGGAGGTGTCCGCCCGGGAGGTGGTGGGG
The DNA here is from genome assembly GCF_008704795.1 of Streptomyces spectabilis. Taxonomy (NCBI): domain Bacteria; kingdom Bacillati; phylum Actinomycetota; class Actinomycetes; order Kitasatosporales; family Streptomycetaceae; genus Streptomyces; species Streptomyces spectabilis. The sequence goes on from NZ_CP023690.1 coordinate 6,126,710, forward strand.
GCGTGTTTGGGGCGGGTAGCGCGGGTCAACGATCTCGTGAACGCCGTGGTCACGGTGGACGGGGAGGGGGCGCTCGCGGCGGCCGCGGCGGCGGACGAGCGGCTGGTCGGGGGTGGCGACGTGGGGCCGTTGCACGGGCTGCCGGTGGCGTTCAAGGACACGCATCTGACGCGGGGGATGCGGACGACGCTGGGGTCGAGGGTGTTCGCCACGTGGGTGCCCGACGAGGACGAGCTGGTGGTGGCGCGGATGCGGGCGGCGGGGGCCGTGGGCTTCGGCAAGACCAACGTGCCGGAGTTCGGGGCCGGGTCGCACACCTTCAACGCCGTGTTCGGCGCGACCCGCAATCCGTACGACCTCGGGCGGTCCGCGGGCGGCAGCAGCGGGGGAGCGGCGGCCGCGCTCGCGGCGGGGCTCCAGCCGCTCGCGGACGGCAGCGACATGGGCGGCTCGCTGCGCAATCCGGCCTCGTTCTGCAACGTCGTGGGGCTGCGGCCGACCCCCGGGCGCGTCCCCTCGTACCCGACGGCGAACGTGTGGAACAGCCTGACCGTGCCGGGGCCCATGGGGCGCACGGTCGCCGATGTGGCGCTGCTGCTGTCCGCCGTCGCGGGGCCGGATCCACGCTGTCCGCTGTCGCTCGACACCCCGCCCGCCGCGTCGTTCCGGGCGCCGCTGGAGCGCGACACCGGAGGGCTGCGGGTCGCGTGGGCGCCGGACCTGGGGGGACGGGTGCCGGTCGACCCCGACGTACGGGACGTACTGGACCGCCAGGGCGCGGTGTTCGAGGCGCTGGGCTGGCGGGTCGAGGAGGACTGCCCGGATCTGGACGGGGCCGACGCCGTGTTCCGGACGCTGCGCGCGCAGGCCTTCCTGCTCGGGCTCGGGCCGCTGCTCGACGAGCACCGCGAGCTGCTCAAGGAGAGCGTGGTCCGGAACATCGAGGAGGGCCGGAAGCTGACCGGCGCCGACCTCGCGGCGGCCACGGCCGAGCACACCCGCATCCTGCTCGCCGCCGTCGGGTTCTTCGAGCGGTACGACGTCCTCGTCGCGCCGGTGAGCCAGGTCGCGCCGTTCCCGGTGGAGTGGGAGTACCCGCGCGTGGTGGACGGGCGGGCGCAGGAGACGTACATCGACTGGATGCGGTCGGCGTCGTACGTGTCACTGCTCGGCGGGCCCGCCCTCGCCGTGCCCGCCGGGTTCACGGCGGCCGGGCTCCCGGTCGGGGTCCAGATCGTGGGCCCGCCCCGGGCCGAGCGGGCCGTCCTGGAAGCGGGGGCCGCCTTCGAGGCCGCGACGGGGTGGGGGCGTCGGCGGCCCGCCGTGTGAGCAGCGGTGCGGCCCCCGCCCGGAGGGGGCGGGGGCCGCGGCCGGTCGGGGGGGCCTAGCCGAGGACGAGCAGGGTGGCGAGGCCGGGGCCGAAGGCGCCGCCGAGCTGGTAGCTGAGGGCGAACAGGCCGATCGCGGTGGGGCGCTGGGCCTCCGTGGTGGCGGACGAGGCGTGCACCGAGAGCGTCGCGTTGGCGCCCGTCGCGGTGAAGGCCGCCGCGCCGGCCGCGAGCAGGAGCAGCGGGCCCGAGGTCGCGAGGGCGGCGGTGACGACGGCCGCTGTGCCCACCGAGATCAGGACGGCGCGGACCGCCGTGCGACCGATGCGGGCCGAGGCCGCGGCCAGGAGCCAGGAGGCGGCGGACGCGACGAGCAGGGTCACCATCTGCCCGGTGCCGATCGCGCCCTTCGACCAGCCCGCCCGGTCCTGCAGCAGGCTCGGCACGGTGAACAGGAGCGTGAAGTACGAGGTGGAGAGGGTGGCGCCGAGCACCGCGGAGATCACGAAGAGCGGGGAGCGCAGGAGGCGCGCCGGTACGAAGCCCTCGGGGCGGCGGCGGATGTGCAGGGCGAGGAGCAGCGCGGAGACCAGGGCGGCGGCGAGGGCCGGGAGCGGCGTGGTGGGCAGCAGGATCAGGGAGGTGGCGAGGGTGATGAGCAGCGCGGCACCGCGGGCGTCGAAGCGGCCCTGGGCGGGCGGCGCCTGACGTGCGTACCGGGCGACCGCCGGGACCGCGAGGACCGCGACGGACGACACCGCGAGCGCGAGCCGCCACGACACCGCGTCGGTGAGCGTCGCGCCGAGCAGCGGTCCGGCGGCGCCGAGGACGCCGAAGCCGGAGCTGATCACGCCCATGCGGCGGGCGTCGCCCGCGAGGCTCATCGCGATGGCGACCAGGCCCGCGCCGCCGAGGGACTGCGCGGCGCGGCCCACCAGGGCCACGGGCAGCCAGGGCGCGGCGGCGACGAGCGCGGTGCCGCCGAGGACGAGGGCCGTGCTCAGCCGAAGGACCGTGGCGAGGCCGCGGCGGCGCAGGAGTCCGGCGAGCAGGGGGGTGCCCGCGGCCATGGCCCAGGCGAAGGCGGTCACCAGCCAGGTCGCCGTGGCGGTGGGGACGCCGAGGGAGCGCGCCATGTCCGGCAGGATCAGCACCGGCGCGTTGGCCCCGGCGGCGACGGGCGCGGCGAGCAGCGCCAGCCAGCCGATGGGGACCCGGCCGGAGCGGGCGGGAGCGGTGGCCTCGGTGGCGGCGGCGCTCGGGACGGCCTTGCCGACGACGGTGGCGGTGGACATGGGAACCCCCTGAAGTGAATGGTGTGCGGCGGCCGGGCGTCAGACCGTGGTGACGACGTCGTCGTAGGGCAGGCGGGGCGAGCGCGGGAACCAGGCGTCCGGACCGGGCCTGCCGATGTTGACGACCATCAGCGGCTCGTGGTCGTCGTCCAGGAACTCCGCGCGCAGGCCCGCCGCGTCGTACCCGGTCATCGGGCCGGCGGCGAGGCCGGCGGCGCGCACGCCGACGATGAAGTACGCGGCCTGGAGGGCGCCGTTGAGCGCGGCGGACCGCTCGCGCACCGCGCGTTCGGAGAAGTACGTGGTGCCGGCGTCGGGCGCGTGCGGCACCAGGCGCGGCATCTCCTCGTGGAACTCGTGGTCCGTGGCGAGGATGGCGACGAGCGGGGCGGCGGCGGTCTTGGCGCGGTTGCCCTCGTCCATGTGCTTCAGGAGCCGCTCGCGGCCCTGCGGGGTGCGGACGAGCACCACGCGCAGCGGCGACTGGTTGAAGGCCGTCGGGCCGTACTTGACCAGGTCGTAGACGGCCTGGATCTGCTCGTCGGTGACGGGCTCGGCGGTGAAGGTGTTGGCCGTGCGGGCCTCGCGGAAGAGCAGGTCCTGGGCCTCGGGGCCGAGGGTGAGGGCGGTCTTGGCGGTGGTGGACATCGGCGTGCTGCTCCTTGGGTCTCTTCGCGTTCGTTCTCTTTGCGTACGTTCTCTTCGTGTTCGCTCTCTTCGCCCTCGCCTTCTGAGCAGTGAGAGTTTCAACGTTGAGATAAAAGCACGCGGGTTCGTTCAGCGTCAAGTGTCTTAACATTGAGAAGACGTCCGTTGAGAGAGCTGAAGCGAAGGAGAGTGGGTCCGCATGAGCGATGCCGTGGACGCCATCGTGGGGCAGTGGGAGAAGGAGCGGCCCGAGCTGGTCGACGCCCTGTGGCCGGTGCAACTGATCGCCCGGGTGCAGCGCATGCACCGGGTGCTCGACCGGGAGGCGAAGGCGTTCGGTGCCCTGCACGGGGTGGAGACCGGCGAGTTCGACGTCCTCACCACGCTGCGCCGCTCGGGACCGCCGTACGCCCTGACGGCGGGTGCCTTCCTCAAGGCCGCCATGGTGACCTCCGGTGCGATCACCAACCGCATCGACCGCATGGAGGCCAAGGGCCTGGTCGAGCGCGTCCGGGACGGCGGCGACCGGCGCACCGTCAAGATCCGGCTCACCGAGCGCGGCAAGGAGCTCACGGACACGCTGATGGTCGAGCACCTGCAGAACTACGACCGGCTCGTCGAGGGCCTCGACCGCGAGGAGATCGAGCGCGCCGCCGAGCTGCTCCGCAAGTTCCTGGAGCTGCACGGGGACACGTCGATCACATAGCCGATGGCGCGCGGGTCCGGCGCCGTGGCGGGGCGCCGCCGGGTTCGCGCCGGACGCGGGGCGTCGCCGGATTCGCGCCGGACGTGGGGGCCGCCGGGCGTCTCCGGGGCCATCTCAGAAGGGCGGACGGGCCTCAAGGGGCCCGTCTGTCGCTGCTTTTCGGCCATGACCCGCACATGGCAATCGTGTTACGTCCGAACCCCACCCTTGTGCGACCCCTGGGTATCCGCCAACCTTTCGTCGGCGACAGAGAGTTGAACGCTGATCAACTCGGCGTAGGCATGGCGCCACTACATTGTCATGCCCCTGTCGCATCCCCCACAGGCGCACCACCGATCGAGGAGGACCCCTCAGATGGCAGTGACGCGTCACAGTCGACGAAGACTGACAGGTGCCGGAACCCTCGCGCTGACCGCCGCCACGGCGGTCGCCCTGGGCGTCGTGTCCGCCCTCCCCGCGGCCGCCGAGGCCAAGGGCGCGGACGGCACGATCCAGTACGCGGGCGCCCCGGGCGCCGTCGCGAACAGCTACATCGTCACGCTCGACGAGGACGCCGCGAAGGCGGATTCGGCCAAGGGCCGCGCGCTCGTGAAGAAGCACGGCGCGGAGATCGAGCGGACGTACAAGAAGGTGCTCAACGGCTACGAGGTCGAGGCCTCGCGGGCCGAGGCGGAGAAGCTCGCCGCGGACCCCGCCGTCGCCTCCGTCGTGCAGAACCGCACCTACACGGTCGCCGCGACCCAGCCCAACCCGCCGTCGTGGGGCTTGGACCGCATCGACCAGCGCAATCTCCCCCTCGATCAGAAGTACACGTATCCGGACAAGGCCGGTGAGGGCGCCACCGTCTACGTCATCGACACCGGCGTCCGGAAGAGCCACCAGGACTTCGGCGGCCGCGCCGCCGACGGCTACGACGCCGTCGACAACGACAACGTCGCGCAGGACGGCCACGGCCACGGCACGCACGTCGCCGGCACCGTCGGCGGCACCGCGCACGGCGTCGCCAAGAAGGCGAAGATCGTCGGCGTGCGCGTGCTCAACAACCAGGGCTCGGGCACCACCGCCCAGGTCGTCGCGGGCATCGACTGGGTGACCAAGAACGCGGTCAAGCCCGCCGTCGCCAACATGAGCCTCGGCGGCCCGGCCGACAGCGCGCTCGACACGGCCGTGCGCAACTCCGTCGCGGCGGGCATCACCTACGCCGTCGCGGCGGGCAACGAGTCCACCAACGCCTCGACCCGCTCGCCCGCCCGCGTCACCGAGGCCATCACCGTCGGCGCCACCACCAACACCGACGCCAAGGCCAGCTACTCCAACTTCGGCACGGTCCTCGACCTGTTCGCCCCGGGCTCGGGCATCACGTCGGCGTGGAACACCAGCGACACGGCGACCAGCACCCTCAACGGCACGTCGATGGCCTCGCCGCACGTGGCGGGCGCCGCCGCCCTGTACGTCGCCGAGAACCCGTCGGCGACCCCGGCCCAGGTCTCCCAGGCCCTGGTCGGCGCGGCAACGCCGAACGTCGTCGGCAGCCCCGGCACCGGCTCGCCCAACCGCCTGCTCTACGTGGGCGGCGGCGGCACCAACCCGCCGGGGCCGAAGTTCGAGAACGGCGCGGACTTCTCCATCACCGACAACTCCTCCGTGGAGTCCCCCATCACCGTCTCCGGCGTCCCGGGCAACGCCCCGTCGACGCTGAGCGTGCCGGTCGCCATCAAGCACACGTACGTCGGTGACCTGAAGATCGAGCTCGTCGCCCCCGACACCACGGCCTACGTCCTCAAGGACTACGGCGTGGGCGGCAGTTCGGACGACATCAACACCTCGTACACGGTCAACGCCTCGTCCGAGACCGCCAACGGCACCTGGAAGCTCCGGGTGTCCGACAACGCGGCCCAGGACGTGGGCACGCTCGACAGCTGGGGCCTGCAGTTCTGAGCCCCCTGCCCGCGGCAGTGACATGAGTGTCAGTGACCTGAGCGTCAGTGACATGAGTGGTGAGTGACCTCGTCCCCGCGGCGCGGTTCCGGGTCCGCCCCGGCCGCCCGTGGGGACGAGGCGCGTCCGCGCCCGGACGGCCGGGGCGCGGCCGGGTCGGCCAGGAAGGTGACCATAAGGGCCTTTTGTCTGCTTCCGTGATAGTTCTGTGGCGTGGTCATCCGCGCGCTCCTGGCCGCCCTCTGCCTGCTCAACGCAGCGCTCGCCGTGCTCGTCGCCGCACCACTGCCCCGTGTCCCCGCCCTCGTGGCCCTCGCCGTCGCGGTCACCTCCTGGAGCCTCGTCCTCGTGCCGCCCGCGCTGCTCGGCCTCGCGGCCGCCGCGTGCGCGGGGCGGCGGTGCCCGTGGTGGGCGGGTGCCGCCGCCCTCACCGCGTTCGCCGCCCTGGTGTACGGGGTGATGCCGTACGCGGCCGCGTACCGCACCGCCGAGCGCCACGGCACCACGCTGGACCTCGGCGCGTACGTCGGCGGCGGGGTCAACTACGCCAAGACGCCCGACCGCGGGCGCGGCATCACCTACGCGCGCCCCGGCGGCGAGCGCGTCAGACTCGACCTGTGGACGCTGCCCAAGCGCCCCGCGGTGCGCAGGCCCGCCGTGGTCTGGGTGCACGGCGGCGGCTGGAACAAGGGCCACCGCAGCCAGTCGCCCCGCTGGAACCGCTGGCTCAACGACCGCGGCTGGTCGGTCTTCGACATCGACTACCGCCTCGCGCCCGGCGTCACCCAGCTCGACCAGATCCGTGACGTACGGTGCGCGGTGCACTGGGTGCGGCGGCACGCGCGTACCTACGGAGTGGACCCCGAGCGCCTGGTCCTGGCGGGCAGTTCCGCCGGGGGCAACCTGGCGCTCGCCGCGGCCTACGCGCGGGCGCCCTCCTCGCACGCCCCAGGCGCATGGCGTGCGGCGGGTACGAAGAGTGAGCGCCACACGCGGTCGATGTGCGCGATGCGTGACAGTGCCGTGGCCGGGGTGGTCTCGCTCTACGGGCCCACCGACATGCGGCGCCTCATCGAACGGACCGTCCTGCGCGCCGATCCGCTGATGCCGCGCCTGATGGGCGGTTCGGCGGCCGGTGCCCCCGAGCGCTACCGGCTCGGCTCGCCCGCGCGCCTCGTCCACCGCCGGGTGCCGCCCACGCTGCTCCTGCACGGCGGCGCGGACCGGGCCGTTCCGGTCGCGCAGGCGCGTGACCTGGCACGACGCCTGGCCGCCGCCGGGGCCCGGGCGTCGTACGTGGAGCTGCCGTGGGCGGACCACTGCTTCGACGTCAACTGGGGCGGGTGGGCGAGCCAGGTCGCGCGGGCCGCGCTCGGGCGCTTCCTGGACGGGATCGCGGGGCGGCCGTCCGGCCCTGGCGGCTTCACCCTGCGGACAGATGGGCGTCAACTCCCCGTTCAGGGTAGATAGTTGAGGGATATAGCGCTGGGGGAGCGCGGCGTAAAGCCCTGCGGACCGGGAAATCATCACTTCGGGTGAATCCTTGGTCTAGGGTTGCGGCCAACAACCCACGGTTGCCACGCTGTTGCTGTCTGTCAACCTGATGGGAGTGGCCAGTGACTTTCGGTGAGCAGCCTGCGTATCTGCGCGTCGCGGGTGATCTCCGCAAGAAGATCGCCGACGGTTCGCTGCCTCCGCACACCCGTCTCCCCTCGCAGGCCAGGATCCGCGAGGAGTACGGCGTCTCGGACACGGTCGCCCTCGAAGCCCGCAAGGTCCTCATGGCCGAGGGGCTCGTCGAGGGGCGCTCGGGCTCCGGCACCTATGTGCGCGAGCGCCCCGTCCCGCGCCGCATCGCGCGCACGGGATTCCGCGGCCCCGGCGCCTCCTCGCCCTTTCGTCAGGAGCAGGCCGCCGACGGTACCCGCGGCACCTGGGAGTCCCGCAGCGAGCAGGCCGAGGCGAACGGCGCCGTCGCGGAGCGGCTCGGCATCCGCGTTGGCGACCGCGTGATGTGCACCAAGTACGTCTTCCGGGACGCGGGCGAGGTGATGATGCTCTCCACCTCCTGGGAGCCGCTCGCCGTCACAGGACGCACCCCCGTGATGCTCCCGGAGGAGGGCCCCCTGGGCGGCTGCGGCGTCGTCGACCGGATGGCCGCCATCGACGTGGTCGTGGACAACGTGGCCGAGGAGGTCGGCGCCCGGCCGGGTCTCGCCGAGGAGCTCCTCGCGCTCGGCGGGGTGCCCGGCCACGTCGTCCTCGTCGTCCAGCGCACGTACTACGCCTCGGGGCGCCCCGTGGAGACCGCCGACATCGTGGTGCCCGCCGACCGGTACCGCGTCTCGTATCACCTGCCCGTCCGCTGACCGCTCGCTCGGCGTGCGGGCGGCGGCGCTGGATTCTGGCCGTTCTCGCGGCCCGACTCGCCCTGGCCCGTTGCCCGTTCGCCCGGCGGGCGGCTCGGCGCGGTACCGCCTGGCCCGTCCTCGCGTCGACACCGAGCCCGCCGGTGGGCGGGGCGCACGACGGCGGGGCGCCTGGGTCAACGGGGCGCAAAGGGAGCTGAGTTAGGGCTCGTCGCGGCCGGTTGTGGCCGATCGAGGGGGCGTATCCGCGAGGATGCGCCCCCTCAGTGCTGGCCGATTGCGTATCTCTTTGTGCAAAGTCGTATCCGCTGCGTAAAGGTCGGGCGTAAGCTCGGGCATATGCGGAATGCGGTTTCCTTACTGATCGAGGCGTGGGGTGCGCCGGGGGTGGGGAGCGGAGGGACGGCATGAACGACGGGACGGTCATACTTCCCTGGCTCGTGATACGGCAAGACGACAACGGCAACCGCTACCGCGTCGGAAGGTACGCGACCAAGGCCGAGGCCCAGAAGATCGCCGACAGCCTGGATGACCGCGGGCACCGACAGCTGTACTGGATCGAGCGCCTGAACCAGAACGGCGGGCGGTGACGCGTCGGGCGTAGGCTCCGGCGCATGACTGAGCGGATCGTGGTGGTCGGCGCCGCGCTGTACGACGGTGAGGGCCGCCTTCTGGCCGCGCGCCGCAGCGCGCCCGAGGAACTCGCCGGGCGCTGGGAGCTGCCCGGCGGCAAGGTCGAGCCCGGCGAGCGCGACGAGGACGCCCTCGTGCGCGAGCTCAAGGAGGAACTGGGCGTCGAGGCGGAGGTCGTCGACCGCGTGCCGGGGGAGTTCCCGCTCGGGCGCGGCTATGTGATGCGCGTGTGGCGGGCCCGGCTGCTCGCGGGCGAGCCGCGGCCGCTCCAGGACCACGACGCGCTGCGCTGGCTGGAGCCCGAGGCGCTGTGGACGGTGGAGTGGCTGGCGGCAGACGTGCCGGCCGTCCGCGCGCTGGGCCCTGCGGGCCAGGGCGAGCGGTAGACCCGCGCCGCTGCCGCGGCGGGGAATTTCCCACCCACCCGCCCACGACCACCCGGCTCCGCCTGTGCGGCCCCGGCGCGGAGCGCTGCGGCTGGATGGGTGGGCGGGCGGCGCGGGACGGGGCGTCGGGGTGGGCAGGGCGTGGCCGGCGAGGGCCCGGCGCTCCTCTGTGCGGCGCGGGGCGGCAAGGGGCGCGCGAGGTTCGTCAAGGCGGAGTTCCGCTTCCTGTACGCCGTTCGTGCCACAGTGCCACCTTGAACACGGTAATCCCACCGGGATATCGGGTATGTGCCCATTAACCCCATGAAACCGGACATGGATCCGTCGCTCGGCTGGGAAGTGATCGGCGTGCTCGACACCGAAGGCGACTGCGCCGAGTGGGACTTTCCCGCGGACCCGGGCGCCGTCCGCACCGCCCGCGCGGTCGTCCGGAAGCAACTGGGCGACTGGGACCTCGCCCCTCTGGGCGACGTCGCCGTCCTGCTCGTCAGCGAGCTGGTGACCAATTCCCTGCGATACGCCTCGGGGCCCATCGGCGTCCGGCTCGTCCGCCCGAAGGGCCCGCTGGACACGCTCCTCGTCGAGGTCTCCGACCCCGTGCCCGACCCGCCGCGCGAGCGCGTCGCCGCCCTCGACGACGAGGGCGGCAGGGGAATCCAGCTGGTGGCCAGGTCCTCGAGCCGCTGGGGCACCCGCCCGGGACGTACGGGAACAGCGGGGAAGACGGTGTGGTTCGAGCTGGCGCTGCCCGGTTAGAAGACAGAGAGCGTCGGTACGTACAAGTGCACGGGCCGGACGCAAGGCGGTCACGGGCCAAAAAGCGGTAAGTGCGTGCTGTGATCGTGAACGGCGTGTGGCACGGCCCCGTAGTGCTGGATACTGCGGGCAGCCACATTCGGTGACCGGTGCCGGATGCGGTGAGCTGGAGGGGACGGTTCGCGTGAGCGAGATACCAGCGAAGGCGACGGGTTCGACGCGGTCGGCGGCGCGGGCGGGGCGGGCAGCCTCATCGGCGGCCGCGGGCCCTGCCGGGCCCGCGGCGTCGAGCGCGGGCGACGGTGCGCGTACCACCGCAGGTGGCGGCGTGGACCATGGCCGGCTCGGCGCGGCGGCCGAGCGCGGCCGCGGCCCCGCGGGCGCGGCCGGACCCGAGCGCTCCGAAGGCGGCGCGGGCCGGGCCCCGGACGCCGCGGACGACGTCCCGGCGACGGGCACGGGCGGCGGCCTGCCGAGCCGGGTCCCGGGCGGCGGCGCGCGCCCCGACCCCGGCCGTGGCGTAGGGCGCGACGCGTCCGGGACGGTAGGTACCGGTGCGGCGCAAGGCGTAGCCGGGGCACGGGACGCCGTCGACGCGCGTCGCCACGGCGCGGGCCGTCCGCGCCCCCGCGTCGAGGACCGGCCCCTCACCCCGGGCGACATCATCTGGCAGAACAGCCCGCCCGGCTCCCTCTACGACTACATCAAGGTGGCGTCGTTCTCGATCGGCCCGGACGGGCTCGTCGACCAGTGGAGCGGCCGGGCCGAGCGGCTGTTCGGCGTGCCCGCGCGGGACGCCGTCGGCAAGGACCCGATCGAGGCGTTCGTACCGCCGGAGCTGCGTCCGCGCGGCCACCGGAAGATGGCGGAGATCCTCGACGGCCGGGAGTGGACGGGGTCGGTCCCCTTCCGGCTGCCCGAGTCGGCCGCACCCCTGCCCGAGCCCGCCGACCCGCTGGCCGGGCCCGCCGGACCCTCGACCGAGCCGCCCGCGCCCGGCGCCCCCGTCCGCGAGGGCGTCGCCGAGGTCTATGTCATGCCCGCCAGGACGGCGGACGGCGAGCGGTCCGCCGTGTGCATCGTCGTCGACGTCCGGGCGCTCCGGCAGATCGAGACCGACCTCGCCGCCTCGCAGTCCATTTTCGGTCAATCCCCCTTCGGATTCCTCCTGTTCGGCACGGACCTCACGGTGCAGCGCGCCAACCGCCGCTTCGCGGCCGTCTTCGGGGGCGCCGCCGAGGACCACCGCGGCCGCACCGTCCACGACTATCTGCCGCGCAACGAGGCCGACCGCCTGCAGGCCGCCCTGCGCCGCGTCCTGGAGACCGGCGAGGCCGTCACCGACATGCAGATCGTCGGGCCCGCGCCGGGCAGCAGCGAGCGCCGCCACTGGTCGATCAACCTCTACCGCGTGCACAGCGGTTCGGGCCGCCCCATCGGCATCGCGGGCCTCGGCAACGACGTGACCAGCCGCCACGTCGCCGCCCGCGAGGCCGCCCACGCCCGCCGCAACCTCGCCCTCCTGAACGAGGCGGGCGTCCGCATCGGCAACTCCCTCGACCTGGAGACCACCGCCCGCGAACTCCTCGACGTCGCCGTCCCCGGCTTCTGCGACCTGGCGTCCGTCGACCTCTACCAGGGCCTCCTCGACGGCGACGAGACACCGCCGGGGCTCGCCGACGGCAGCGCCGAGCTGCGCCGCGTCGCCTTCGCCAGCGCCGTGGCCGACGCGCCCTTCCCCGAGGGCACGGGCCCCATCGACGTCGGCTCCGTGCACCGCTTCCCGTTCACCTCGCCCTGTGCCGACGCGCTGCGCACCGCACGGGCGCGCCTGATCGCCGCCGGCGACGACTGCGGTCCGACCCGCCTCACCGGCGGCCTCATCCAGTCCACGCTCGCCGTCCCGATGGTCGCCCACGACACCGTCGTGGGCCTCGCCCAGTTCTCCCGTACGAAGGGCAGCGAGCCGTTCGGCGAACGCGACCGCGCGCTCGCCGGGGAGCTCGCCGCGCGCGCCGCCGTCTGCATCGACAACGCCCGCCTCTACCGCCGCGAACACGAGCGCGCCCTGATCCTCCAGCGCTCCCTGCTGCCGCCCGGCGACCCGGAGGCGGCCGGGCTCGACATCGCCTGCCGCTATCTGCCGGGCAACGCGGCCACCGAGGTCGGCGGCGACTGGTTCGACGTCATCGAACTGCCCGGCCACCGCACCGCCCTCGTCGTCGGCGACGTCATGGGCCGCGGTCTGCGCGCCGCCGTCACCATGGGCGAACTGCGCTCCGCCGTGCGGACGCTGGCCCTGCTCGACCTGGAGCCCGCCGAGGTGCTCTCCGCGCTCGACGAGATCGCCCGCGGCCTCGGCAATCCGTCGGGCCCCCGGCGCACCACCGCCCGGGGCGCCCGCGACACCGACGACCTCGCCGAGGTGTACCTCGCCACCTGCGTGTACGCCGTGTACGACGCCGTCACCCGGCGCGTCACCATCGCCAACGCGGGCCATCTGCCGCCCGTCCTCGTCGAACCCGACGAGAGCGCGCTCATGCTCGACGTACCTCCCGGCATGCCGCTCGGCGTCGGCGGCGAACCCTTCGAGGAGGTCGAGGTCGACCTGCCCGAAGGCGCCCTGCTCGCCCTCTACACGGACGGCCTCGTCGAGTCCCGCGACCATCCGCTCGACGAGGGCCTGAACGCGTTCGTCGGCGCCCTCACCGACCGCGGACAGGCCCTGGAGGACATCTGCGACCACGTCCTCAGCACCCTCGACACGCACCACGGCGAGGACGACATCGCCCTGCTCATGGCACGGGTGCAGGGGCTGCCCGCCGAGCACGTCGGCGACTGGACTCTGCCGCGTGAGCCGCGCTCGGTGGGCCACGCCCGCGAGCTGGCGTGCGCGCGCCTGCGGGAGTGGGGCCTCGACCCGCTCGTCGACACCGCCGAACTCCTCGTCAGCGAACTCGTCACCAACGCCCTGCGGTACGGCGAGGGCGAGATCCGGCTGCGGCTGCTCCTCGACCGCACGCTGGTGTGCGAGGTGTGGGACGCGGGCCTGGTCCAGCCGCGCCGCCGCCGCGCCCGCGACACCGACGAGGGCGGGCGCGGACTCCAGCTCGTCGGCCTGCTGAGCGCGGCCTGGGGCTCACGCCGCACGCCGCGGGGCAAGACGGTCTGGTTCGAACTGGCGCTGCCGGACGGGGACACGCCGCCGATGGACGCGGCGGAGGCGCTGATGAGCCTGTTCTGAGCGGGCTGTCGTTTCAGGGGGGGCTCTGCTCAGGTGGTGGCCTTCAGCGCGGCGAGCCGGGCCTCGACCTCCGCCTCGTCGCTCAGGCTCTCCAGCTGCTCGAACTGCGCGTCGAGCGACGACGCGGCCAGCTCCTCCTGACCGAGCGCCCGCGCCTCCTCCCTGCGCACCTTCTCCTCGAACCGGCTCAGCTCGCTCGTCGGGTCGAGCACGTCCAGGCTCCGGGCGGCGTCGGCCATCCGGTTGCGCGCCTGTGCCGCCTTGGCCCGGGCCACCAACTGGTCCCGCTTCGACTGCAACTCCGTCAGCTTGATCTTCATCGAGTCGAGGCCGTCCTTGAGCCGGGCGACCACGTCGCTCTGCGCGGCGATCGTCGGCTCGGCCTCCTTGGCCTCCTTCTCCGCGCGCAACTGCCGCCCCAGGGCCACCTTCGCCAGGCCGTCGAACCGGTCGGCCTCGACGGCGCTCCCCGCCATCCGCAGCGCGTCCGCCTTCCGGCTCGCGGCCAGCGCCTTCGCGCCCCACTCGACGGCCGCCCGCTGGTCCTCACCGTGGTCCTGCTCCATGAGCCGCAGATCACCGATGGTGGCGGCGACGGCCTGCTCGGCCTCCTTGATGCTCTCCGTGTACTCGCGGATCAGCTGGTCGAGCATCTTCTGCGGGTCCTCGGCCTGGTCGAGGAGGGCATGCACATTGGCCTTCGCCAGCTGGGTCACACGCCCGAGGACGGTCTGCTTGGTCATGTCGCTCTCCTTGTACGAGTTGTACGAGGCCCTGATGCGAAGCCCTTCACGCGAAGCCTTGGTGCGAAGCCGGGGTCCTGGGGGAGGCGCGGGTCCGGGCTCAGAACCGCCCACCGCCTCCCATCCGCCCCCGCGTCCCGCCCCCGCCGAACGCCCCGGGCCCCGCGCCTCCGAACCCGCCGCCCCCTCGGCCGCCTCCGGCCCCGCGCCCCAGCCCGCCGAGGACCTCCCCGAGGACGATTCCGCCCAGGACGGCGCCGCCCATGCCGCCGCCCCGGCCGCCCGCGCCGAGGCCTCCGCCGTACGGATTGCCGTACGCCCGGACGTCCCGCTCGGCGAGGGCCTGGGCCTGCCGCGCAAGGGAGTCGGCCCGCTGCGCCCCGGCGAGGGCGGCGGCGGGCGCGCCCGGTCCGCCGGGGCCCTCCGCCCGCTCCAGATGACGCTCCGCCTCCGCGAGCCGGGTCCTGGCCTCGGCGCCGACCGCGCCCCGGTGCGTCGTCACGTAGTCCCGGGCGGCGGCGACGGCACTGCGCGCGGTGAGCAGGGCCTGGCCGAGGAGCGTTCGGGCCCGGTCGTCCTCGCTCTCGCGCTGCCGCGCCCCGGCCAGGGCGTGGTCGAGCGCCGCGTCGGCCTCCTCGACGCGGCGCAGCGCGTCGATCGGGTCGTACGCCCCCGCCGCCCGCGCGCGCTCCACCTCCGCCACGACGGACTCGGCCCGCGCGATCCGGCCGCGCAGATCGGCGGTCGGCGTGCCCGCGCCCGCGCCCGTCAGGAGCCCGCGCGCGTCGGCGAGGTCGGCCTCGGTCTCGCTGAGCGCGCCCGGCAGCCGCCGGTCGGCCTCGGCGAGTTCCCCGGCCAGCCGGACCACGCCCTCGACGAACGTGCCCGCCTGGTCGACGGCCCCCTCCGCCGCGCGCAGATGCACGGCGGCCGTGCCGTTGTCGGCGGCGTCGACGGCCGTGCGGGCCTGGTGCAGCTGGCTCGCGGCGAACGCGAGCCGGTCCTTGGCCTGCGCCACGCTCCCGACGACCGCCTCGGTCGACGTCGGCGCATAAGCCGTCCGCAGCTCCTTCAGCGTCGACTCCGCCTCCAGGGCCCGGGCGTCGACCTGTCGGAGCACCGTCTCGGCGTGCTCCAGGGCGCTCGGCGCGGTGCGCTCCAGGGAGCGCAGCTCGTCGAACGCGGCCGCCTCCGCGTCGAGCCGCCGCCCCGCCTCCGTGCAGCGCGCCACGATCTCGTCGAGCATCCGCCGCCGCGTCGCCTCGTCCTCCGGGTAGGCGTCGTCGAGCCGCTGCCGCAGCCGGAACGCCGCCGTCAGCTCCTCGCGCGCATACGCCACGGCCGCCGCGAACGGCCGTGCCGCCTCCTCGCCGAACTGCGCGGTGGCGAAGCCCAGTTCCTCGGCGCTGGTGCGCACCGCGTCATCGGTCTCGACGAGCAGGTGCCCGGCGCGGGCGTCGAGGTCGGGCAGCGGGGTGAGCCGCTGTCCCTCGCCCCAGCCGCCGGGCGTCGTCCGGGTGGTGAAGCGCCGCTTGCGCCGCCGGTACGCGACCGCCGCGAAGGTCCCCGCCACGCCGACCGCGATCACGGGCAGCACCAGGTCTCCCGCCACCCCGTCGTCACCGCCGCCCCCACCTCCCGGATCCGCCTCGCCGGGGGTGATCGCGGGCCGGGGCACGGGCTCCCCGGCGAGCACGGCCCCGAACCCGCCCGCCGCGCCGATCGCCGCCCGCGCCCAGTCGCGCTGCCGCAGAGCGGGCTCGACGGCGGTCGCGGCGACCTCCCCGAGCTGTGCCTCACTGAACCGCCCGCCCCGCTCGGCCGAGTACGCGTACTGCCGGTCGTGGGTGGCCACGGCAAGGAGCACATCGTCCGTCCCGAGGCCGTTGCGCTCGGCCGTGGCGTGCGCCCAGTCACGCGCGGGCCGTCCGGAGAAGTCCCGTACATACGCCACGAAGAGCTGGACCCTCCGGTCGTCGTAGAGCCGGTCGAGCGCGTCGGCCACGGCGGCCCGCCGATCACCGAGCGCGCCCACCTTGTCGGTGATCTGGCCGTCCCGGTCCAGGCGCACGGGCTCGTCGGCGGGCGCAGCCCGGGCACCGGACCCGATGGCTCCGGCGGGCATCGCATACGCGGGGCACACGAGCCCGGACAGTCCGCCGCAGGCGAGGAGCACGGCCGCCGCGGCCCGCGTGGCGGTGCGTGCCCACACGGACGGCGAGGACGCCACAGCGGGCGCGGGCAGCGCGAACGGCCGGGACGACGGGAACGACGTCACATCTCGCAGCGTAGGACGGTCCCCGAACCCCCGCGACCGGGGCCGATGCCCTCTCGTACGGTGGAGACGATCGAGCTGAGGGGAGGCCGGTGGTGGACGGGGTCTGGGCGGGCGCCCGGGAGCGGGTGCTCGCGGTGCGGGAGCGGCCGCACTGGCGCGAGGTGTTCGGCGCGGACTGGCCGGGCGGGCACGGCCATGGCTTCCGTCTTGAGCCCGTCCTCACGGAGCCCGAGGTGCGGGCCGTCGAGCAGGGCCTGGGTGTCGAACTTCCCGGTGAGTACCGCGACTTCCTCCTCCAGGTCGGCGCGGGCGGCGCGGGCCCGGACTACGGCCTCTTCGGGCACCGGGTGACCGGGCCGGACGCCGAGCCCGGCTCCGGCGCCTGCGCGCTGCCGTTCCGCCCCGAGGCCACCGACGAACTCGACGGTCACGAGGGTGCGGAGCCGCGCCCGGACGACTACGCCGACGACGAGGCCCTGCGCCGTGACCACGCGGCCTGGCAGGCGCGGCACGACACGCTTCACGCATCCCTGACCGACGGCACCCTCTGCCTCAGCCACCAAGGGTGCGGCTACTACACCCTCCTCGCCGTGACGGGGCCGGAGCGCGGCACCCTGTGGGACGACGTGCGTGCCGTCGGCGAGGGAGTGCAGCCGGTGACCCTCCAGGACAAGCCCCGCGTCACCTTCGCCCAGTGGTATCTGTCGTGGCTGGAGCATGCGGAGCGGACAGCGGCCGAGGGGCGCCCCCGCTTCCGTGCGACCTAGCCCGACGGCCCCCTACCCCCTAGGGGACGTGGAGCACCTCCGGGAAGCGGGGCGACGGGCCGTCCAGGAGGTGGTCGTCCCGGTCGCGCAGCCAGCGGTCGAAGAAGGACGCCACATAGGCGCGCTGGGCGGCGACGGCCCGCTTCGGGTCCACGGTGCCTATGTTCTTCTCGATGACGTCCCGGGAGGCTCCTGTCTGGGGCAGGACGGCCGCGAGGTCCGTGTATGTCTGGTGCCGGGAGCCGCGGAGGGTGAAGTCCCGCTTCCAGCCCGGGGTGTGGGACCAGAAGGAGCGCCAGGAGGGCTCGGTGGTGTGGTCGCTGCCGTCGCGGCCCATGAGGAGCAGGGGGCGGTCGACGCCGTGCCGGGCGACCGGGGTGAGGTTCGTGCCATTCGGCTCGCCGTTGAGCTCCAGGGTGCCGTCCAGATCGACGGCGGCCTTGACGCGCTTGTCCTCGTACATCGTCTCGGCGGCGGCGATTCCGCCCGCGGAATGGCCGAGCATGCCGACGCGGTCGCGGTCGATCGCCCGGGACAGGCCGTGCGGGAGGGCGCCGAGCCGGCCGAGGACGAACTTGTCGTCGGCGACGCGGGTGTCCAGGACCTTCTTCAGGAGCTCGGACAGCGACCGGTCGTCCGTCACCTCGGCCAAGGCGTCCCGCAGGGGCTTGTCGCCCTTGACCGAGCCGTCGGGGAACTGCACACCGGGCGCCTCATAGGTGTGGTCGACGGTGATCACCACATAGCCGCGGCTGGCCATCTCCTCGACCAGGGAGGTGCCCCAGGTCCGCGGGTCGTTGGCACCCGCCGAATAGAGCAGCACCGGGCGGCGGCCGCCCCGGTCGTCGACGGGGGCGGCCGTGCGGGCGTGGGCGCGCATGCCCGCCCAGTCGACGGCGCCCTTCGCTATGCCGTGCGGTGCGGCGGCGTCCCACCGCTCGGCCGCGCCCGGTGCCATGTACGGCGCGGGGCGGGTGCCGCCGCCGGTCTTGCGCGCCGGATACCAGACGCTGACCATCAGCTCGCGATACGGCTGCGAGTCGACCCAGGGATCGGGCCGGGAGTGGTCGACGAGGCGGGTCGTCACCGTGCCGACGGGGTGGGGGCCGGTGGGGGCGGGCAGGACGGGGCGCACCGGGTCCCCGGGCTGTGTGCGCACCGGGCTCTCCGTCCCCCGCGCGGAGGCCGGGGCTCCGGCCCCCAGCGTCACCGCCGCCGCGATCCCCGCGGCCACCAGCACCTTCATCGAGCGCGAGCGCCGCGCCGTACGCATGTCCATGGCTCCATGCTGGCCGCGCGCCCGCGCCGGAACCATGGGGGCGATCAAGAGAATCTCCTGGGGGATTACCCCCACAACCCCTGCCCGAGCGCCGCCCGAGGGCCCGGAAGACCCCGGAAGAGGCTGAGCCGCCGCCTACTCGCCCCGCCGCCGGATCTTGTTCCCCAGCCAGACCAGCGGATCGTACTTGCGGTCGACAGCCCGCTCCTTCAAGGGAATCAGCGCGTTGTCCGTGATGTGGATGCCCTCGGGGCACACCTCCGTGCAGCACTTGGTGATGTTGCAGTAGCCGAGCCCGTGCTCCTCCTGGGCGGTGGCCTTGCGGTCCAGGCCCGTGTCCGCCGCCGCGTCCAGCGGGTGCATGTCCAGCTCGGCGACCCGCATCAGGAAGCGCGGCCCCGCGAACGCCGTCTTGTTCTCCTCGTGGTCACGCACCACGTGGCAGGTGTCCTGGCACAGGAAGCACTCGATGCACTTGCGGAACTCCTGGGAGCGGTCCACGTCCTCCTGCATCATGCGGTACTCGCCGGGGCCCACGCCGGGCGGCGGCACGAAGGCGGGCACCTCCCGCGCCTTGGTGTAGTTGAAGCCGACGTCGGTCACCAGGTCACGGACGACGGGGAACGCCCGCAGCGGGGTGACGGTGATGGTCTCCTCGCGCGAGAACACCGACATGCGGGTCATGCACAGCAGACGCGGCCGGCCGTTGATCTCCGCCGAGCAGGAACCGCACTTGCCCGCCTTGCAGTTCCAGCGCACCGCGAGGTCCGGCGCCTGGGTGGCCTGGAGGCGGTGGACGATGTCGAGGACCACCTCGCCCTCGTTGACCTCGACCGTGAAGTCCTGGAGGCCGCCCCCGCCGGTGTCGCCGCGCCAGACCCTGAAGTGCGCGTCGTACGCCGTGGACGATGCAACTGTGCTCACTCGTAGAGCTCCTCTTCGGCCAGGTACTTGACCAGCTCCTCCTTGTCGAAGAGAGCGAGCAGGTCGGGGCGGATGGGATCGGTCGTCACGCGCGCGAGGTCGATCTGGCCGCGCACCGGGTCGGTGGCCGCGAGGCCCCCGGTCGGGTCGGTGAGGCGGCACAGCAGGTTCACGCGGCGCCACTCGCGGCTCATCCCGGGGTGGTCGTCGCGGGTGTGCCCGCCGCGGCTCTCGGTGCGCTCCAGGGCCGCGCGCGCCACGCACTCGCTGACGAGCAGCATGTTCCTGAGGTCGAGCGCCAGGTGCCAGCCCGGGTTGAACTGCCGGTGCCCCTCGACCCCGGCCCGCCGCGCCCGCACCCGCAGCTCGGCGAGCTTGTCCAGGGCCCGCTCCATCTCGCCCTCGCGGCGGATGATGCCGACCAGGTCGTTCATGGTCTGCTGGAGCTCCTGGTGGAGCGTGTACGGGTTCTCCGGAGTCGCCCCGTCCGATGGGCCCTCCGCACTGAACGGACGCAGGGCCTCCGCCGCCGCCGTGTCCAGCTGCGGCTCGTCCACCACCGGGCGCACGGCCAGCTCGGCCGCGTACCGCGCCGCGTGGAGACCGGCGCGGCGGCCGAACACCAGGAGGTCCGAAAGGGAGTTCCCGCCGAGCCGGTTCGAGCCGTGCATGCCGCCCGCGACCTCACCGGCCGCGAACAGGCCCGGCACGCCCCGCGCCGCCGCCGTGTCGGAGTCGACCGCGACGCCGCCCATCACGTAGTGACAGGTCGGCCCCACCTCCATCGCCTCGGCGGTGATGTCGACGTCCGCCAGCTCCTTGAACTGGTGGTACATCGACGGCAGTCGGCGCCGGATCACCTCGGCGGGCATCCGCGTCGACACGTCGAGGAACACCCCGCCGTGCGGCGAGCCGCGCCCCGCCTTCACCTCGGAGTTGATGGCCCGCGCCACCTCGTCCCGGGGCAGCAGCTCGGGCGGGCGGCGGTTGTGGTCCGGGTCCTCGTACCAGCGGTCGCCCTCTTCCTCCGACTCCGCGTACTTCTCCTTGAAGACGTCCGGAACGTAGTCGAACATGAACCGCTTGCCGTCGGAGTTCCTCAGCACGCCGCCGTCGCCGCGCACGGACTCGGTGACGAGGATTCCTTTCACCGACGGCGGCCACACCATTCCCGTCGGATGGAACTGTACGAATTCCATGTTCAGCAGCGGCGCGCCCGCGAGCAGCGCGAGGGCGTGCCCGTCGCCCGTGTACTCCCACGAGTTCGAGGTCACCTTGAAGGACTTGCCGATGCCGCCGGTGGCGAGCACGACACTGGGCGCCTCGACGACGAAGAACCGCCCGCTCTCCCGCTCGTAGCAGAAGGCGCCGCTGACGCGCTCGCCCTCCTTCAGGACGCGCGTGACGGTGCACTCCTGGAAGACCTTCAACCGGGCTTCGTAGTCGCCGAATTCCTTCTCGTCCTCCTGCTGGAGGGCCACGATCTTCTGCTGGAGGGTACGGATCAGTTCGAGCCCCGTACGGTCACCGACGTGGGCGAGCCGTGGATATTCGTGGCCGCCGAAGTTCCGCTGCGAGATCCGGCCGTCCTTGGTGCGGTCGAAGAGCGCGCCCCAGGTCTCCAGTTCCCACACCCGGTCGGGGGCCTCGCGCGCGTGCAGCTCCGCCATCCGCCACTGGTTGAGGAACTTGCCGCCGCGCAGCGTGTCACGGAAGTGCACCTGCCAGTTGTCACCGGAGTTCACATTCGCCATGGCCGCCGCGATGCCGCCCTCGGCCATCACCGTGTGCGCCTTGCCGAACAGCGACTTGCAGATCACCGCCGTACGCGCGCCCTGCTCACGCGCCTCGATCGCGGCCCGGAGGCCCGCCCCGCCGGCCCCCACGACGACGACATCCCACTGCTGCCGCTCCACTTGAGACATTCAGAACGCCCCTATTTCGTCTTGCGTCGTCATTCACTGTCTTCCGCCGTCAGAACAGTGCCGGATCGTCGAATGCGCCGGAGGCAATCAGATACACGTAGAAGTCGGCGAGCGCGACACTGATCAACGACGCCCAGGCGAGCAGCATGTGACGGCCGTTCAGCCAGCCCACCCACCGCCACATCCGATAGCGCACCGGGTGTTTGGAGAAATGCTTGAGCTTTCCGCCGACGATGTGCCGGCACGAGTGGCAGGAGAGCGTGTACGCCCAGATCAGCACGATGTTCACCAGGAACACGAGCGTGCCGAGGCCCATGTGGCCCCACTCGTAGTGCTCGTCGCGGAAGGCGAGCACCGTGTCGTACGTGAGGATTCCCGCGACCGGCACGGCGGCGTAGAAGAAGTACCGGTGGATGTTCTGCAGGATCAGCGGGAAACGCGTCTCACCGGTGTACTTGGCGTGCGGCTCGGCGACCGCGCAGGCGGGCGGGGACGCCCAGAATCCGCGGTAGTAGGCCTTGCGGTAGTAGTAGCAGGTGAGCCGGAAGCCCAGCGGGAAGATGAGGATGAGCAGGGCGGGGGACAGGCCCCACCAACTGCCGAAGATCTCCCAGTTCGGGCCGTTCCTCATCGGTTCGCAGTTGTCCGCGACGCACGGCGAGTAGAACGGCGAGACGTACGGTGCCTCGTAGTAGTCGGAATTGGCGAACGCCCGCCACGTCGAATAGACGACGAAGGCGAAGAGTCCGGCGGCGGTCGCGGCGGGCTGGAGCCACCAGCGGTCCGTCCGCAGATGGGCAGCGGCGATCGCGGCGCGCGTGCCGTGCCGTACGCCGCCGGGGGCCGTGCCCTTGTTCAGATGGGGTTCGGTGCCAGTTGCCAACGAGGCTCCACTCCTTCGTCGACGGGTGGGTTACGACGGGCGGGCCGGGGCGGGGCTACGGCGCGCGGCGGTGGCGGGCGCCCAGGCCCTCGTCGTCCGAGTCCGTCCACAGGGAGCTGTCGTACGGGGTGTCCGGTACGGGCACCATCGCGGGCCGCGTGGGGGGCGGGGGCGCCTGGGCCGGGCGCTCGGGCGGGGATGCGGGCGCCACGGCCGCGCGCAGCAGCGCGACGCTCTCGCGCAGGTGGTCGGTGTCCATGCGGACCCGGCGGAAGTCGACGCCCGCCGTTTCCGGCTCGGCCTGCCGCTCGATCCGGCCCACGGTGCGGACGAGGTCGTCGACACAGCGCTGAATGGCCGTCAGGTCGTCTTGCAGAGCCATGACTTGCCCTCACTTCAAGGGGTGCGGTCGTAAACGCTCATGCGCCTGCGAGTGTCGCGCCTCACATCCCGGCTTGGGAAGGGATCTGTCGCGATTGGGGCCGGGAATGGGGCGGGGCTGGCGCATGTCCGCCGGAGCGCGCCCCGGCGCCCCCGGTGGGGCCGCGCTCCAGCTCTCCCGCGGCTTGGGTCCGGCCTGCTCCTTCCTCCCGCCCACCCGCCCCTCCATCGGCCTTGCGGCCTCGTCCTCAAACGCCGGACGGGCTGGATTTGTCGGCTGTGCGTCGTCGTTCTGTGTCCGTTCCTGCATCGCGCTGGCGCGCTTGTCCTCAAACGCCGGACGGGCTGGATCTGGTGCGTTGGGCCGCACGGGTGGGTTCTGGGGGTGGGTCGCCGTGTCGGGGGGTTCTGGGGTGGAGCTTCGCGTTCAGTGGAGGCGATACATGTGATCAACTCCATATTTCGCCCGAAACACCGCTAATCGCGTACACACGCCGAAACGGCACCGCACACGGCACCACGTCACCAGCCCCGGCCCCCTCCCACCCCGCCCGTCAGGGCGCACCGCGGCCGGGCGAGCCCCGGAGGTACCCGTCATGCCCCACGACCGCGCCAGGCCGCCGCGACCGGTCCGCCCGAAGGCCACGGTCCGCTCCGCCGTGTTCCTCGCCGCCGGAGTCCTCGCGCTGCCCGCCCTCGCGGGGTGCGGCGCGGACGACGAGACGAGCGCCCCCGCGGCCGCGCAGGACATCGCGCCCGCCGCACGGGACCTGGTGGCCGACGGCGGCACCGTGAAATGGGCCGTCGACGCGCTGCCGGAGACCTTCAACACCTTCCAGTCGGACGCCGACGAGGCCACGTCCCGGGTGGCCGGCGCCGTCCTGCCGTCCCTGTACCGCCTCGACGCGCGGGGCCGCGTCGTGCGCAACCCGGACTTCCTGGAGAGCGCGAAGGTCGTCGAGCGCGAGCCCAAGCAGGTCGTGCTCTACAAGCTGAACCAGCAGGCGGTGTGGAGCGACGGCCGGGAGATCGGCGCGGACGACTTCGCCGCCCAGTGGCGGGCCCTGTCCGGCAAGGACAGCGCGTACTGGACGGCCCGCAACGCGGGCTACGACCGCATCGAGAAGATCGAGCGCGGCGCCAACAACCTGGAGGTGCGCGTCACCTTCGCGCAGCCGTACGCCGACTGGCGCTCGCTGTTCTCACCGCTGTACCCGAAGGAGGTCATGGGCACCCCCGACTCCTTCAACGACGGCGCGCGCACCAAGCTGAAGGTCACCGCGGGCCCCTTCGCCCTCAAGGACGTCGACCGGGGCGCGGGCGAGGTCACGCTCCGGCGCAGCCCGCGCTGGTGGGGCAGCCCCGCCAAGCTGGACGCGCTCGTCCTGCGCGAAGTACCGCGCGAGCGCCGCGCCGCCGCGCTCGCTGCGGGCAAGGTCGACCTGGCCGACGTGGACGCCGACGAGGCGGGCCGGATCGCCCTCGCGGCCCGCGACAAGGGCGCCCCGGGCCCGCTCGCGCACGGCCCCGGCGCCCGGCTCGCCCCCGCCGACGCCCTGCGCTCCTGGGCGGTCGCCCACGGCACGGACGAGGAGGCCGCGGCGGTCGAGCTGGAGGCGCGCGAGCGGACCGGCAAGGCCACCCGGCGGTACGCCGACGAGCAGACGGGCCTGCGCCGCTACACGGTCCGCAAGTCCCTCGAACCCGCCTACACCCAGCTCGCCCTCAACGGCGCCGAGGGCCCGCTCGCCGACGACCGGGTCCGGCGCGCGGTCGCCCGCGCCCTGAACCGCGCCGAGCTGGCGGAAACGGTTCTGAAGCCGCTCGGCCTGCCCGCGAGCCCGGTCGGCAGCCATCTGGCCCTGGCAGGGCAGGACGCGTACGCGGACAACAGCGGGGCGCTCGGCGACCAGGACACCGCCGAGGCCCGGGCGCTGCTCGCCGACGCGGGCTGGACGCCCGGCGGCCCGCTCAAGGAGAAGTACGCGAAGGACAAGAAGGAGAAGACGGCGGGGGGCGAGGCGGACGCCCGCGGGCGCGCAGACGGGGCCGACAGCGGCACGGACGGCGGCGGCGACGGCGGCGGCTCCGACGACGACACGTACATCGTCGGCGAGGACGACCAGAAGCCCGGCGACACCGGCACCTCGGTCCTCGCGCCCGCCCCCGCGGCCGCCTTCCAGCAGTCCGTCCTGGTCCGCCAGGCCGACGCCCTCACCGCGCCCGGCGACGCCGACAAGGAACAGCGCAAGGACCCGGGGGGACCGGCCAAGAAGCACGCGCGCAAGCACACCGAGAAGCAGGCCAAGGGCGGTGCGCCGGGCGCGTACGCCCCCAAGGGCACCGCCGCCCCGAAGACGCGCAAGGGCGCGGGCGGGCCCCTCGCCAAGGACGGCAAGCCGCTCACGCTCCGCTTCGTGCTGCCGTCCGGCGACGGCTCGCAGGCGCTGCGCGGCGTCGCCGACCGCATCTCCCGGATGCTGGAGCGCATCGGCGTCCGTACGGAGATCGCGAAGGTCGCGGACGAGAGCTACTTCAAGGACCACATCGCGTCCGGCCAGTACGACCTGGCCCTGTACTCCTGGCCCGCGTCCGCCTTCCCCGCCACCGACGCCCGGCCGATCTTCGCCAAGCCGGTGCCCGCGGCGGACGGCTCCCTCAACGTCGAACAGAACTACACCCGCGTCGGCACCGACCACATCGACCAGCTCTTCGACCAGGCCCTCGCCGAGCTGGACGAGGGCGAGATGCGCTCCCTGGTGAAGAAGGCCGACGCCCGCATCTGGGCGGCGGCGGGTTCCATCCCCCTCTACCAGCGCCCCCAGCTGGTCGCGGCCCGCGCGCGCCTCGCCAACGCCGGAGCCTTCGGCTTCGCGACCCCGCTGTACGAGGACATCGGCTTCCTGAAGCCCGGCGCGAAGCCGGGCGAGAAGCCGTCCGACGGCTGAGCCGGAGGCCCCGCCGGGCCGGTTCCGGCGGGGCCACGTAGAATGGGGTAAGGCCGTGGCGTGTGTCTGCCCGGCAGGGCGCGCGTACCAAAAGAGAAAAGTACGCGCAGCCTTCCACTCTTCCCGGGAGAAGCGCACCTCGCATGCCCACGCGCCACGACATTCGTAACGTCGCCATCGTCGCCCACGTCGACCACGGCAAGACGACCATCGTCGACGCCATGCTCAAGCAGGCCGGCGCCTTCGCCGCGCACGCCGCTGAGTCCCTCGACGACCGCATGATGGACAGCAACGACCTGGAGCGTGAGAAGGGCATCACGATCCTGGCCAAGAACACGGCGGTCAAGTACCACCCGAAGGACGGTGGCGAGCCGATCACGATCAACATCATCGACACCCCCGGCCACGCCGACTTCGGTGGCGAGGTCGAGCGCGGTCTGTCGATGGTGGACGCGGTCGTCCTGCTGGTCGACGCCTCCGAGGGCCCGCTGCCGCAGACCCGTTTCGTGCTGCGCAAGGCCCTTCAGCAGCGCCTGCCCGTCATCCTGTGCATCAACAAGACGGACCGCCCCGACTCGCGCATCGACGAGGTCGTCAACGAGACGTACGACCTCTTCCTCGACCTGGACGCGGACGAGGACCAGATCGAGTTCCCGATCGTCTACGCCTGCGGCCGTGACGGCGTGGCCTCGCTGACCAAGCCCGAGGACGGCACGGTGCCGGCGGACAGCACCAACCTGGAGCCGTTCTTCACCACGCTCCTGGAGCACGTCCCGGCCCCCGAGTACGACGAGTCGGCCCCGCTCCAGGCGCACGTCACCAACCTGGACGCCGACAACTTCCTCGGCCGCATCGCGCTGCTCCGCGTGGAGCAGGGCGAGCTGCGCAAGGGCCAGACCGTCGCCTGGATCAAGCGCGACGGCTCGATGTCCAACGTCCGCATCACCGAGCTGATGATGACCGAGGCCCTCACCCGCAAGCCCGCCGAGAAGGCGGGCCCCGGCGACATCTGCGCCGTCGCGGGCATCCCCGACATCATGATCGGCGAGACCCTCGCGGACCCCGAGAACCCGATCGCGCTCCCGCTGATCACGGTCGACGAGCCCGCGATCTCCATGACCATCGGTACGAACACCTCGCCGCTGGTCGGCCGCGGCGGCACCGGCAAGGGCGCGGACGCCAAGTCCGCCGTCAAGGACCGCAAGGTCACCGCCCGCCAGGTCAAGGACCGTCTGGACCGCGAGCTGATCGGTAACGTCAGCCTCCGTGTCCTGGAGACGGGACGCCCGGACGCCTGGGAGGTGCAGGGCCGCGGCGAGCTGGCCCTCGCCATCCTGGTCGAGCAGATGCGCCGTGAGGGCTTCGAGCTGACCATCGGCAAGCCCCAGGTGGTCACCCAGGAGATCGACGGCAAGACGCACGAGCCGGTCGAGCGCATGACCATCGACGTGCCCGAGGAGCACATGGGCGCCGTCACGCAGCTCATGGGCGTCCGCAAGGGCCGCATGGACAACATGTCCAACCACGGCTCCGGCTGGGTGCGCATGGAGTTCGTCGTCCCGTCCCGCGGCCTCATCGGCTTCCGTACGGAGTTCCTGACGAACACCCGCGGCACGGGCATCGCGCACTCCATCCACGAGGGCCACGAGCCGTGGTTCGGCCAGCTCCAGACCCGTAACAACGGTTCGCTGGTCGCCGACCGCTCGGGCTCGGTCACGCCGTTCGCGATGATCAACCTCCAGGAGCGCGGTGTGCTGTTCACCGAGCCCGGCACCGAGGTGTACGAGGGCATGATCGTCGGTGAGAACTCGCGCTCCGACGACATGGACGTGAACATCACCAAGGAGAAGAAGCTCACCAACATGCGTGCGGCTTCCGCGGACAACACCGAGAACGTGGTGCCCCCGCGCAAGCTCTCCCTTGAGCAGTCCCTGGAGTTCTGCCGCGACGACGAGTGCGTCGAGGTGACCCCGGAGGCGGTCCGCATCCGCAAGGTGAACCTGGACCAGCGCGAGCGCGCCCGTGCGGCGTCGCGCGCCAAGCACGGCTAAGCGCTTCGCTGGAAGTGCCGTGACGGGCCGTTGACCGCCTTGCGGTCCGTCGTGGCTGGTCGCGCAGTTCCCCGCGCCCCTTCGGGGCGCACCGAGGCCGGTTGCCTCACACCCAACGGTGTGGGGCAACCGGCCTCCGGCGTATCCGGGGCCCCTTCAGTAGCCGCGAGGCAACCGGTTTTTGCCCACGATCTGTCCGCTATGCGGACTCTCTTGACCGTTAGATGGGTAACACGTCCGTTTCGCAACCATCTATCTGGGATCGGTTTGTCCGGATTTTGGAAGTTGTACTGGCCAGGTGTGATTGAACCGAGACCAAAAGGGTGTGGTCGGGCCGTATCTCATGGCTAATAGTTGACCGCGTATAGCTCGGGTCAATGGGTCACGCGCTGTGGGGAGCGCCGACTCACGAGCACACTGGGGTACTCGATCTTCGTCGGCAGGGGTGTCGACGCTGCTTCACGTACCCCCTCTTGTAGTGAACAAGTGGACTCATGAGGAGGAACCCCATGCGTGGTGCCAGGAGCGCCAAGTGGGTTGGGGGCGCGATTGCGATCGCCCTTGCCGCGACGGCCTGTGGTGGTGGCGACAGCGGCAGTGACGACAAGAACCGGGCGATCGACAAGAACGGCACCTTCGTCTACGCGAGTGGCGAGCCGCAGAACCCGCTTCAGCCGGCGAACACCAAGGAGGCGTACGGAAGCGACGTCATCCACACGCTGTTCACCGGTCTCGTCGACTACACGCCGGGCACCGGCAAGCTGGTCAACATGAACGCGGAGTCGGTGACGCCGTCCAAGGACAACAAGACCTGGACGGTCAAGCTCAAGCCGGGGTGGAAGTTCCACAACGGCGAGGCGGTCACCGCGGAGTCGTACGTCAAGGCCTGGAACTGGGCGGCCTACACGCCGAACAACCAGACCAACAGCTCTTGGTTCGCGGACATCGAGGGTTACACCGACGTCCACCCCGAGAAGGGCAAGCCGAAGACCGACAAGATGTCGGGTCTGAAGGTCAAGGGCGCCAACGAGTTCACGATCACGCTGACCTCGGGCATCCCGTACTACGCGTACAAGCTGGGCTACGAGGTCTTCTCCCCGCTGCCCTCGGGCTTCTTCAAGGACCCGAAGGGCTACGGCGAGAAGCCGGTCGGCAACGGCCCCTACAAGTTCGCCAGCTGGGACCACAAGAAGTCCATCAAGGTCACCCGCTACGACGGCTACCAGGGCCCGAACAAGGCCAAGAACGGTGGCGTCACCTTCAAGAACTACGCCTCCTCCGAGGGCGCGTACAAGGACCTGGTGTCGAACAACGTCGACTCCATGAACCAGGTCCCCGAGGGCGAGCTGGCCAACTATCAGGAAGACCTGGGCGATCGCGCGATCAACCAGGACTACTCGATGATCCAGACGATCGCGTTCGCCCGCTACACCAAGCAGTGGAAGAACATCGACGTCAAGGTCCTCCAGGGCCTGTCGATGGCGATCGACCGCGACACCATCATCAAGACGGTCCTCAACAACACCCGTGAGGCCGCCACCGGCTGGGTCGCCAAGGACGTCATCGGCTACAAGGCCGGCGCCTGCGGCGAGTACTGCAAGTTCGACGCCAAGAAGGCCAAGGACCTCATCAAGGCCGGCGGCGGCGTCCCGGACAACAAGGTCTCCATCCAGTACAACGCCGACCAGCCGCACAAGGGCTGGGTCACGGCCGTCTGCAACAGCATCAAGCAGTCGACCGGCGTGAACTGCGTCGGCGACCCGAAGACCGACTTCCAGGCCGACACGCAGACGCGTGACGCCAAGAAGGTCAAGTCGATGTACCGCTCCGGCTGGGTCCTCGACTACCCGTTCAACGGCAACTTCCTGCGCGACCTCTACGGCACCGGCGTGGGCGGCAACCAGAGCGGTTACTCGAACAAGGACTTCGACAAGCTGACGGCGAAGGCCGACAAGGCCCAGACCACCGAGCAGTCCGCCGAGCTGTACAACGAGGCCGAGGCCAGCCTCCAGAACAGCTTCCCCTCCATCCCGCTCTGGTACGGCAAGCTCCAGACCGGCGCCTCCACCAATGTCACCGGCGTGAAGTTCGACCAGCAAGCAGCTCCGATCTTCACTGAAGTCCAGGTGTACAAGAAGTAGTTCGCGAGGGCTCAGCCCGTGGTGCCGGCCGGTGACCCCGGCCGGCACCACGGGCGGCTTCGCACAGGACGGAGGCTTCCATGGGGCGCTACGTCGCGCGGCGACTGCTCCAGATGATCCCGGTCTTCATTGGGACCACTCTTCTCATTTTCTTGATGGTCAACGTGCTTCCCGGCGACCCGGTACGGGCGCTGTGGGGGGACAAGCCGCCGGACCCGGCGCAGATGGAGGCCATTCGCCACCAGCGCGGGCTCGACCTGCCGCTCTGGCAGCAGTATCTGCACTACATGAAGAACCTGGCCGTCGGTGACCTGGGCACCAACATCGGTGGCCGGCCGGTCGGCGACATCCTCAGCCAGGCGTTCCCCGTCACCGTGCGGCTCGCCCTGCTGGCCTTCGGCATCGAGATGATCCTCGGCATCGCCCTCGGCATGCTCGCGGGCGTGCGCCGCGGCCGTGTCGTGGACAACCTGATCCTGGTCTTCACGCTGCTCGTCATCTCGGTTCCGGTGTTCGTGCTCGGCTACATCGTCCAGACGGTGTTCGGACTGCAACTCAAGTGGACCGAGCCAACGGTCCAGGACGCCACGGACATCACCCAGTTGATCCTTCCGGCGCTCGTGCTCGGCTCGCTCTCGCTCGCGTACGTGGCGCGTCTGACGCGCACGAGCATCGCGGAGAACCTGCGCGCCGACTACATCCGCACCGCCGTCGCCAAGGGCCTGCCCAAGAGCCGGATCATGACGCGGCACCTGCTGCGCAACTCGCTGATCCCGGTCGTGACCTTCCTCGGCACCGACATCGGCACCCTGATGGGCGGCGCGGTCGTCACCGAAGGCATTTTCAACGTGCCGGGCGTCGGGAACACCCTGTACGACGCGCTCGCACGCCGTGAGGGCCAGGTCATCGTCGGCACCGTGACCATCCTGGTGCTCGTCTACCTGGCCGCGAGTCTGATCGTCGACCTGCTCTACGCGGTCCTGGACCCGAGGATCCGTTATGCCTGAGACCATCAAGACCAGTAGTACGGACGGGACGCCCGACATCGCCGCCGACATCCCGGCGACGGTCGCCGAGGCCGCGGGCCCGGCGCCCGGCAAGCCCCGCTCGCTTGCCGCCGACGCCTGGCGGGATCTGCGCCGCAACCCGTTCTTCGTGATATCGGCCGTGCTCATCCTGTTGCTCGTGGCCATCGCGATCTTCCCGGGCTGGTTCACCAGCGCCGACCCGAACAAGGGCGATCTGCGCAACCACTTCCAGGAGAAGCCGAGTTACACGCACTTCTTCCAGGCGGAGTGGTTCGGTTACGACACCCAGGGCCGCTCCATCTACGCGCGTGTCCTCTTCGGTGCCCGCAACTCCATCACCGTCGGCATCCTCGTCACCCTCGCGGTGTCGATCGTCGGGTCCGTGCTCGGCATGCTCGCGGGCTACTTCGGCGGCATCTGGGACGCGATCATCTCCCGGCTCACCGACGTGTTCTTCGGCATTCCGTTCCTGCTCGGCACGATGGTCGTGATGAACGCCGTGACCGACCGGACGGTGTGGACGGTGGTGGGCGCGCTCGCCCTGCTCGGCTGGACCCAGATCACCCGTGTCATGCGCGGTTCGGTGATCACCACCAAACACTCCGACTACGTGGTGGCCGCCAGAGCCCTCGGTGCGAGTACCTGGCGCATCCTGATCCGGCACATCCTGCCGAACGCGGCCGCACCCGTGATCGTCGTCGCCACGATCGCCCTGGGCGGTTACATCACGGCCGAGGCGACCCTCTCCTTCCTCGGCATGGGCCTCTCGGACGACGCGATCTCCTGGGGCAGCGACATCTCCGACGCCGCCAAGCAGCTGCGCAACAACCCGTACATGCTGTTCTTCCCGGCCGGCATGCTGAGCCTGACCGTCCTGGCGTTCATCATGCTGGGCGACGCCGTACGCGACGCCCTCGACCCCAAGCTGCGCTGAGGGAGGCGTACGTGACCACCATCGAAAAGCAGGCGGACGTGCCCGCCCCGCGGAGCGGCGAGACCGCGCCGCTCCTCGAAGTCAGGGACCTGCACGTCGAGTTCCACACGCGCGAGGGCGTGGCCAAGGCCGTCAACGGTGTCAACTACACCGTCGAGGCCGGTGAGACGCTCGCCGTGCTCGGCGAGTCGGGCTCCGGCAAGTCCGTGACCGCGCAGGCGATCATGGGCATCCTCGACATGCCGCCGGGCCGCATTCCGCAGGGCGAGGTCCTCTTCCGCGGCCAGGACATGCTGAAGATGTCCAACGAGGAGCGCCGGAAGGTCCGCGGCCGCAAGATCGCGATGATCTTCCAGGACGCGCTCAGCTCCCTGAACCCGGTGCTCAGCGTGGGCTACCAGCTGGGCGAGATGTTCCGGGTGCACCAGGGCGCCAGCCGCAAGGAGGCCAAGGCCAAGGCCATCGAGCTGATGGACAAGGTCAAGATCCCGGCCGCCAAGGAGCGGGTGGACGACTACCCGCACCAGTTCTCGGGCGGCATGCGCCAGCGCATCATGATCGCGATGGCGCTCGCCCTCGAACCGGACCTGATCATCGCCGACGAGCCCACCACGGCCCTCGACGTGACGGTCCAGGCGCAGGTCATGGATCTGCTCGCGGAGCTCCAGCGCGAGTACAACATGGGCCTGATCCTCATCACCCACGACCTCGGCGTGGTCGCGGACGTGGCGGACAAGATCGCCGTCATGTACGCGGGCCGGATCGTGGAGACGGCACCGGTGCACGAGCTGTACAAGCGCCCGGCGCACCCGTACACGCGAGGTCTGCTCGACTCGATCCCGCGCCTGGACCAGAAGGGCCAGGAGCTGTACGCGATCAAGGGTCTGCCGCCCAACCTCCTGAAGATCCCCTCGGGTTGCGCGTTCAACCCGCGCTGTCCGAAGGCGCAGGACATCTGCCGCACCGAGATCCCGACGCTCGCCCCGGTCACGGAGCGGGACGGCGGGGAGCTCGTCGGCCGCGGCAGCGCGTGCCACTTCTGGAAGGAGACGATCCATGGCTGAGAACCTCAAGAAGGACGCCCCGGACGTCACCGACGCCACGCCGAACGTCACCGAGGTCGAAACGGTCGACGCGGCGACGCCCGAGGAGGCCGTCGCGGCCATCGAGGCCCCCGTCGAGCGCGGCGAGCCGATCCTCCAGGTCCGCAATCTGGTGAAGCACTTCCCGCTGACCCAGGGCATCCTGATCAAGCGCCAGATCGGCGCGGTGAAGGCGGTCGACGGCATCTCGTTCGACCTCTACCAGGGCGAGACCCTCGGCATCGTGGGCGAGTCCGGCTGTGGCAAGTCCACGGTCGCCAAGCTCCTGATGACCCTGGAGCGGGCCACCGCGGGCGAGGTCTTCTACAAGGGCCAGGACATCACCAAGCTGTCCGGCCGGGCCCTGAAGGCGGTCCGCCGGAACATCCAGATGGTGTTCCAGGACCCGTACACCTCGCTCAACCCGCGCATGACGGTGGGCGACATCATCGGGGAGCCCTTCGAGATCCACCCCGAGGTGGCCCCGAAGGGCGACCGGCGCCGCAAGGTCCAGGAGCTCCTGGACGTGGTCGGCCTCAACCCCGAGTACATCAACCGCTACCCGCACCAGTTCTCCGGCGGTCAGCGCCAGCGCATCGGCATCGCCCGCGGCCTGGCCCTCAACCCCGAGATCATCATCTGCGACGAGCCGGTCTCGGCCCTGGACGTCTCCGTCCAGGCCCAGGTCATCAATCTGATGGAGAAGCTCCAGGACGAGTTCAACCTGTCCTACGTCTTCATCGCGCACGACCTGTCGATCGTCCGGCACATCTCGGACCGCGTGGGCGTGATGTACCTCGGCAAGATGGCCGAGATCGGCTCCGACGAGCAGATCTACGACCACCCGACGCACCCGTACACGCAGGCGCTCCTCTCGGCCGTCCCGGTCCCCGACCCGGAGGCCCGCGAGGGCCGCGAGCGCATCATCCTCACCGGCGACGTCCCGTCCCCGGCCAATCCGCCGTCGGGCTGCCGCTTCCGCACCCGCTGCTGGAAGGCGCAGGACAAGTGCGCCGAGGAGATCCCGCTGCTCGCGATCCCCGAGCGCTTCAAGAACGCGGACACCCCGGCCGCCCACGAGTCGGCGTGCCACTTCGCGGAGGAGAAGGACGTGGTGCACGCGGCCTGACGCCGCACGCACGAGCGAACGCGGGAGCCCCCGGCCGCATCCGGCCGGGGGCTCCCGCGTTCGCTCACCTCATCCCTGCTCGGGCCTGGCGCAGCAGCTCGGCGGCGGGGGTGAGCCGGAACGTGCCGTCCTCCCGCTCGTGGAGGACGTCGCGGCTCGCGAGCGGCCGCAGCACGCGCCGCAGCGGCCCCGCCCGGACGCCCGCGCCGTCGGCGGGAGGCGGTGCGGCACAGGGGCCAGGGGGCTGTTCGGCTGGGCAACGTACGACTCCCCCTCCAGAGGAGGAACTGCCGCCAGCGTGACAGCGCGGCCCCAGGCTGTCACGGGCGCCCGGCCCCTTCGGATGCGTGCATCCGGAGGGCCTTCTCCCTCATACGGCCGGGCTAAATGTGCCGCTTGCCCCCTATAACGCGATATTGGCGATAGTGCGCGCGCCAGGCGCGTGGTGGAGGCGAGGAGGCAGTTCATGCGTGGAGCCACGCACGCCAAGTGGGCCGCTTGTGCGGCGGCGGTCGCGCTCGCGGCGACAGCCTGTGGTGGCGGAGGCGGTGGCGGCGACAGCTCGGGGGTCGTGAGCTCCTCCTGGGGCGATCCGCAGAACCCCCTGGAGCCCGCCAACACCAACGAGGTGCAGGGCGGCAAGGTCCTCGACATGCTCTTCCGGGGGCTCAAGCGGTACGACCCGAAGACCGGCGAGGCCAAGGACATGGTCGCGGAGTCCATCGAGACCGAGGACTCGCAGACGTACACCGTCAAGGTCAAGGACGGGTGGAAGTTCAGCAACGGCGAGGCCGTCACCTCGAAGTCGTTCGTGGACGCCTGGAACTACGGGGCGCACCTCAAGAACAACCAGAAGGGCGCCTACTTCTTCGGCTACATCGAGGGCTACGACAAGGTCCACCCGGAGAAGGGCGACCCCAGCGCGGACACCCTCTCGGGCCTGAAGGTCGTCGACGCGCGGACCTTCACCGTCAAGCTCTCGCAGAAGTTCTCCACCTGGCCCGAGACCCTCGGCTACCCGGCCTTCGCGCCCCTGCCCAAGGCCTTCTTCGACGACCGCGCGGGCTGGCTCGCCAAGCCCGTCGGCAACGGCCCGTACAGCATCAAGTCGTACCAGAAGGGCTCCAAGATGGAGCTCAGGAAGTGGGACGCCTACAGCGGCGACGACAAGGCGGAGAACGGCGGCGTGGACCTCCGGGTCTACACCGACAACAACAGCGCCTACAACGACCTGATGGCGGGGAACCTCGACCTCGTCGACGACATCCCGGCCGCGCAGCTGCGCAACGTCAAGAACGACCTCGGGGACCGGTACATCAACACCCCGGCCGGAATCATCCAGACGCTGGCCTTCGCCTTCTATGACAGCAAGTGGAACAAGCCCGGGGCGGAGAAGGTTCGCAAGGGCCTCTCCATGGCCATCAACCGCGAGCAGATCACCGAGACGATCTTCCAGAAGACGCGGACGCCCGCCAAGGACTGGACCTCGCCCGTGCTCGGCAAGGACGGCGGCTACAGCGACAGCCTGTGCGGCGACGCCTGCGACTACGACGCCGAGCAGGCCAAGAAGCTCGTCGAGGAGGGCGGCGGCATCCCCGGCGGCACCCTGAAGATCTCGTACAACGCGGACACCGGCTCCCACAAGGAGTGGGTGGACGCCGTGTGCAACTCCATCAACAAGGCGCTCGGCAACAACAAGTCCTGCGTCGGCAACTCCGTCGGCACCTTCGCCGACTTCCGCAGCAAGGCCTCCCAGCAGAAGCTGGACGGCGCCTGGCGCGCGGGCTGGCAGATGGACTACCCGCTGATCCAGAACTTCCTCCAGCCGGTGTACTACACCGACGCCCCGTCCAACGACGGCAAGTACAGCAGCGAGGAGTTCGACAAACTCGTGAACGAGGCCAACGCCGAGACCGACACCGGCAAGGCCGTCTCCACCTTCCAGGACGCGGAGAAGGTGCTCGCCAAGGACATGGCGGCCATCCCGCTCTGGTACCAGAACGGCAGCGCCGGCTACTCGGACCGGGTCTCGGACGTGGCCCTGAACCAGTTCAGCGTGCCCGTGTACGCGGAGATCAAGGTCAACTGAGCCGCGCGGAGCGGCCGTCC
The DNA here is from genome assembly GCF_008704795.1 of Streptomyces spectabilis. NCBI lineage: Bacteria > Bacillati > Actinomycetota > Actinomycetes > Kitasatosporales > Streptomycetaceae > Streptomyces > Streptomyces spectabilis. The sequence goes on from NZ_CP023690.1 coordinate 6,162,615, forward strand.
GGTCCCCAGGACATCCGGGCGGCCGCTCCCCCTACCTCCGGAGCCAGCCCATGGGGCGATATGTGATCCGGCGCCTGCTGCAGATGATCCCGGTCTTCTTCGGCGCCACACTGCTGATCTTCCTGATGGTGAACGTGATGGGCGACCCCATCGCGGGCCTGTGCGGCGACCGCAAGTGCGACCCCGCGACGGCCGCGCAGCTCAAGAAGGAGTTCGGCCTCGATAAGCCCGTCTGGCAGCAGTACGTGACCTACATGGGCAACGTCTTCACCGGCGACTTCGGCACCGCCTTCAACGGGCAGAAGGTCACCGAGCTGATGTCGACCGCGTTCCCCGTGACCATCCGGCTCACGCTCGTCGCCATCGTCTTCGAGATCGTCATCGGCATCAGCCTCGGCGTGCTGACCGGGCTCCGGCGCGGCAGGCCCATCGACACCACGGTGCTCATCCTCACCCTGGTCGTCATCTCGGTGCCGACGTTCGTGACCGGTCTGCTGCTCCAGCTGCTGCTCGGCGTGGAGTGGGGCGTCATCAAACCGGCCGTGTCGGCCGAGGCGACCGTGGACGAGCTGATCGTGCCGGGCCTCGTGCTCGCCTCCGTCTCGCTGGCCTACGTCACCCGGCTCACCCGGACCTCCATCGCCGAGAACCGCCGCGCCGACTACGTCCGCACCGCCGTCGCCAAGGGCCTGCCCCGGCGCCGCGTCGTCCTGCGGCACCTGCTGCGCAACTCCCTCATCCCGGTCGTCACGTTCATCGGCACCGACGTGGGCGCGCTCATGGGCGGCGCGATCGTCACCGAGCGCATCTTCAACATCCACGGCGTCGGCTTCCAGCTCTACCAGGGCATCCTGCGGCAGAGCACCCAGACCGTCGTCGGCTTCGTGACCGTGCTCGTCCTCGTCTTCCTGGTCGCCAACCTCATCGTCGACCTCCTGTACGCCGTACTCGACCCGAGGATCCGCTATGCCTGAACCCCAGGAGCCCGACGGCGCCATTGCCGGCACCGGCGCGGGCGGCGCGATGGACCTCGCCACGAGCGAGGCGACGACGCTCGCCCCCGGCGCCCCCGGCGGCGGGCCCACCGCGCCCGCCCGCAGCCTGTGGTCCGACGCCTGGCACGACCTGCGCCGCAACCCCGTCTTCATCCTCTCGGGCCTGATCATCCTCTTCCTCGTCTTCATCTCCCTGTGGCCCTCGGCGATCGCCTCCGGCGACCCGCTGGACTGCGACCTCGCCAACGCCCAGAAGAGCTCGTCGCCCGGCCACCCCTTCGGCTTCGACGGCCAGGGCTGCGACGTCTACACGAGGACCGTCTACGGGGCCCGCGCCTCGGTCACCGTCGGAGTGTGCGCCACCCTCGGCGTCGCCCTCCTCGGCAGCGTGCTCGGCGGGCTCGCCGGGTTCTTCGGCGGCGTGTGGGACGCGATCCTGTCCCGCATCACCGACATCTTCTTCGCCATCCCGGTGGTGCTCGGCGGTCTCGTCCTGCTCTCCGTGGTCACCTCCAGCACCGTCTGGCCCGTCATCGGCTTCATGGTGCTGCTCGGCTGGCCGCAGATCTCCCGCATCGCCCGCGGCTCGGTGATCACCGCCAAGCAGAACGACTACGTGCAGGCGGCCCGCGCGCTCGGCGCCTCCAACTCCCGGATGCTGCTGCGCCACATCGCGCCCAACGCGGTCGCGCCCGTCATCGTCGTCGCCACCATCGCGCTCGGTACGTACATCGCCCTGGAGGCCACGCTCTCGTACCTGGGCGTCGGTCTGAAGCCGCCGACGGTCAGCTGGGGCATCGACATCTCGGCCGCGTCCGCGTACGTCCGCAACGCCCCGCACATGCTCCTTTGGCCCGCCGGCGCCCTCGCCGTGACCGTGCTCGCGTTCATCATGCTCGGCGACGCGGTGCGCGACGCCCTCGACCCGAAGCTGAGGTAGGCGCCCATGGCACCCACGGCACCCCCGGAATCAGCGCCGGCCGCAGCCGGCGCGGCGGCCCCGCGGGCCACGCTGCTCGAAGTGCGCGATCTGCACGTGGAGTTCCGCACCCGCGACGGCGTCGCCAAGGCCGTCAACGGCGTCGACTACGCCGTCGCGGCGGGCGAGACGCTCGCCGTGCTCGGCGAGTCGGGCTCCGGCAAGTCCGTCACCGCACAGGCCATCATGGGCATCCTCGACACCCCGCCCGGCCGCATCAGCGGCGGCGAGATCCTCTTCCAGGGCCGGGACCTGCTGAAGCTCAAGGAGGACGAACGGCGCAAGGTCCGCGGCGCGGGCATGGCGATGATCTTCCAGGACGCGCTCAGCTCCCTGAACCCTGTGCTCAGCGTCGGCGACCAGCTCGGCGAGATGTTCGTCGTGCACCGCGGCATGTCGCGCAAGGACGCCCGCGCCAAGGCCGTCGAGCTGATGGACCGGGTGCGCATCCCCGCCGCCAGGGAGCGGGTCGGGCAGTACCCGCACCAGTTCAGCGGCGGCATGCGCCAGCGCATCATGATCGCCATGGCGATGGCCCTCGAACCGGCGCTGATCATCGCCGACGAGCCGACGACCGCCCTCGACGTCACCGTCCAGGCCCAGGTGATGGACCTCCTCGCGGAGCTTCAGCGCGAGCTGAACATGGGCCTGATCCTCATCACCCACGACCTGGGCGTGGTCGCCGACGTCGCCGACACCATCGCCGTCATGTACGCGGGCCGCATCGTCGAGAAGGCCCCCGTCCACGAGATCTACAAGGCGCCCGCGCACCCCTACACGCGCGGCCTCCTGGAGTCGATCCCGCGCCTGGACCAGAAGGGCCAGGACCTCTACGCCATCAAGGGCCTGCCGCCCAACCTCACGAACATCCCGCCCGGCTGCGCCTTCAACCCGCGCTGCCCCATGGCCCAGGACGTGTGCCGCACCGACGAACCGCCGCTCGCCAAGGTCACGTACGAGGGGCTCGCGGGGGAGCGGCACAGCGCCTGCCACTTCTGGAAGGAGTGCCTCCGTGGCTGAGCCCATTCTGGAAGTGCGCGGTCTCGTCAAGCACTACCCGCTCACCCAGGGGATCGTGCTGAAGAAGCAGGTCGGCGCCGTCAAGGCCGTCGACGGCGTGGACTTCGACCTGCGGCGCGGGGAAACCCTCGGCATCGTCGGGGAGTCCGGCTGCGGGAAGTCCACCGTCGCCAAGATGCTCGTCAACCTGGAGCGGCCCACGGCGGGTGCGATCCGCTTCAAGGGCGAGGACATCGCGGGGCTCACGGGCCGGGCCCTGAAGGCCGTCCGCCGGAACATCCAGATGGTGTTCCAGGACCCCTACACGTCCCTGAACCCCCGCATGACCGTCGGCGACATCATCGGCGAGCCCTACGAGATCCATCCGGAGGTCGCGCCGAAGGGCTCGCGCCGCACGAAGGTCCAGGACCTCCTCGACGTGGTCGGGCTCAACCCCGAGTACATCAACCGCTATCCGCACCAGTTCTCCGGAGGGCAGCGGCAGCGCATCGGCATCGCGCGCGGCCTCGCCCTGCGCCCGGAGGTCATCGTCGCGGACGAGCCCGTCTCCGCGCTCGACGTGTCGGTGCAGGCGCAGGTGGTGAACCTCCTGGAGCGGCTGCAGAGCGAGTTCGAGCTCTCGTACGTCTTCATCGCGCACGACCTGTCGATCGTGCGGCACATCTCCGACCGGGTCGGGGTCATGTACCTCGGGCGGATCGTCGAGGTCGGCACCGACGAGGAGATCTACGAGCATCCGACGCACCCCTACACCCAGGCGCTGCTCTCCGCCGTGCCCGTGCCCGACCCGCGGGCCCGGGAGCACCGCGAGCGCATCATCCTCAGCGGGGATGTGCCCTCGCCCGCGAACCCGCCCTCGGGCTGCCGGTTCCGGACCCGCTGCTGGAAGGCCCGCGAGCGCTGCGCCCTGGAGGTCCCGGAACTCGCGGTCCCCGCGGAGTTCCGCCTCGCCACGGGGCCTGCGGCGCACGATTCCGCGTGCCATTTCGCGGAGGAGAAACACGTGGTGCCGTAGCCCGCGCGGGACGCCCCTGACCTGGGGGCTCCGCCCCCAGACCCCCGCTCCTCAAACGCCGGAGGGGCTGGATCTTTCAGTAACAGGGCGGCAACACGGGGGACCCCAGGAGGTAAAGAGAGCGCGCCAGCCTGGTGGCGTACGGCCGTGCGGGTGCCGTTGGACCGGCCGGGGGAAGCCATGTGACCCCGGCCGGTCGTCACCGCCTACAGGCCGAGGGACCGCTTCAGGAAGTCGACCTGGAGCAGCAGGAGGTTCTCCGCGACCTGCTCCTGGGGCGTCATGTGCGTGACCCCGGAGAGGGGGAGCACCTCGTGCGGGCGCCCGGCCGCGAGCAGCGCGGAGGAGAGCCGCAGCGCGTGCGCGACGACCACGTTGTCATCGGCGAGGCCGTGGATGACCAGGAGCGGCCGGTGCGGCTCGGCGGGGTCGACGAGCCCTTCGTCGGCGACCAGGGAGCTGGTGCGGTAGGCCTCGGGCGAGGTGGCCGGATCGCCCAGGTACCGCTCCTGGTAGTGCGTGTCGTACAGGCGCAGGTCCGTCACCGGCGCCCCGGCCACCGCCGCGTGGAAGACGTCGGGGCGGCGCAGCACCGCCATCGCCGAGAGGTAGCCGCCGAAGGACCAGCCGCGGATGGCGACGCGGTCCAGGTCGAGCGGGAAGCGCTCGGCGAGGGCGTGCAGGGCCTCCACCTGGTCGTCGAGGGTGCGGGTCAGATCGCCCTTGACGGCCTTCTCCCAGGCGGGCGAGCGGCCCGGTGTCCCGCGCCCGTCGGCGACGACGACCGCGAAGCCCTGGTCGGCGAACCACTGCGAGGTGAGGAAGACGTTCCGCGCGCTGAGCACCCGCTGGGCGTGCGGGCCGCCGTACGGATCCAGGAGGACGGGAAGCCGCGTTCCGGTGGACGGGTCGTACCCCGTCGGAAGCAGAACGGCGCACGGAATCCGCCGTGCGCCCCCCTCGGTGAGGGTCACGCGCGGGGTGAGCCCCGGCTGCTGCGCGTGTGAGACGACGGTCGCGAGCTGCTTGCCGTCGCGCAGCACGCGGACCCGTGAGCCGTAGTGGTCGAGAGTGGCCGAAACGAGCACCGTGACATCACCGGCCCGCACCGCCGAGTGCACCCCGGGCTCCTGCGAGACCCGCTCCACGCCGAGTTCGTTGACGCGGTAGACGTGCACCTCGCCGAGGGCCGGATCGGTGGCGGCCTCACCCGCCGACGCCGAGATCAGCACGGAGTCGTCGGTCACGTCGAGCACGGCGCGGACGTGCAGCTGCGGTCCCGTGAGCGGCCGCTCGCCGACCGCGAGGACCCGTGCGCCGCCCTCGTCCGCGATCCGCACGAGCTGCCCGCTGGGCGACCAGCAGGGCACCCCGGGGAACAGTTCCAGCCAGTCCTCGTCCTCGTCGGCGTGCACCATCCGGGTCGTCCCGGCGTCGGGGTCCACGGCCAGGTACAGCGCGCTGCGCTGGTCGCGGGCCTGGACCAGGAGCAGCGGCGCGCCGCTCGCCGACCAGTGCACGCGGGCCAGGTACGGATAGCGCTCGCGGTCCCAGACGACCTCCGTACGGGCGCCGTCGAGGCCGATCACGAAGAGCCGCACGTCCGCGTTGGGCGTGCCCGCAGCGGGGTACGCGACCTGCTCCGGCTGCCGCTCCGGGTGCGCGGGATCGGCGATCCACCAGCGCCGCACCGGGGTGTCGTCGACCCGCGCGACCAGGAGCCGGTCGGACTCCGGCGACCACCAGAAGCCCCGGGAGCGCTGCATCTCCTCGGCCGCGATGAACTCGGCGAGCCCGTACGTCACCGTGCCCGCCCCGGCGCCCTCCGGCTCCGCGAGCGCCCGGTCGGGGCCGCCGTCGGCGCCCGTGACGCGCAGCGCGCCCTCGGCGACGTAGGCGATGTGCCGCCCGTCAGGGGACGGGCGCGGGTCGATCACCGGGCCCGGCACGGGCAGCTCGCGCGCGGTGCCCGCGCGCAGCTCCGCGGCGAAGAGGCGGCCCGAGAGGGCGAACGCCGCCAGCTCCACCGCCGCGTCCGTGGCGTATCCGACGACTCCGGCGCCGCCCTCGCGGCTGCGCTCGCGGCGCGCCCGCTCGGCGGCGGAGAGCTGCTCGGCGGAGCCGCCGAGCAGCGCCCGCGGATCGGCGGCGACGCGCTCCACGGGGGACCCGTCGGCGGCGAGGTCGAGGACCCAGAGCTGGTTCGCGCGGTCGGTGCCGGACGCGGAGCGGACGAAGACGACGCGCGAGCCGTCCGGCGCGACCGTGAACGCGCGCGGCGTCCCGAGGGAGAAGCGCTGCGTTCGGGCGTGCAGACGCGGGAAGGACAGCCGCTGCGCGGAGGCGTCGGTCTCGTGGTTCTCGGGGTTCAGGGTGGTCATCCCCCGAGCCTAAGTGTGATGCGCCCCCTGTGTTTCGGTGCTCCGACTCATGTGATTCCACGGATAGTTATGATCCGTAGCGCGTGGTGGGTAGGACCTTGCTGGCACGGGTGGAGGACTCCGCCGGCAAGGCAGGGGTGAGGCTCGGGGAAGTGGGAGGTGAACCGGCGTGGTGCTCTCGGTCTCGGTGGTGCTTTTGCTGGCCATCATCGTGGTCATGCTGGTGCGGAAGCAGGGGCTCAAGACGATCCACGCGATCGTCTGCGTCCTGCTCGGGTTCTACCTGGCCAGTTCGTCCGTGGCGCCAACCATCGACGAACTGTCGACGAACCTGGCTGGCGTGATCGAGGACATCGACCCGTAAGGCGCTCTTCATCACCGCTCCCGTGGTGCCGGCCGACCGGCGCGACGGGGGCGGACGTGCGCCGTGCGGGCGGGGCGGGTGCGCCGGGCTCGTAGGCTGTTCCCATGACGGAACCGCCCGCCCGGCGCCTGCTGCTCGTGCACGCGCACCCCGACGACGAGTCGATCAACAACGGCGCGACCATGGCCGCGTACGCGGCCGCCGGTGCCCGTGTCACGTTGGTGACCTGCACGCTCGGCGAGGAGGGCGAGGTCATCCCGGCGGAGCTCGCGCACCTCGCGCCCGACCGCGAGGACGCGCTCGGCGCGTATCGCGTCGGGGAGCTGGCCGCCGCGATGAAGGAGCTCGGCGTCACCGACCACCGCTTCCTCGGCGGCACCGGACGCTACCGCGACTCCGGGATGATGGGCGTGGCGCAGAACCACCGCCCCGGCGCCTTCTGGGCCGCCGACGTGGACGAGGCCGCCGCGCACCTCGTCGAGGTGATCCGCGAGGTGCGGCCGCAGGTGCTCGTCACCTACGACCCCGACGGCGGGTACGGCCACCCCGACCACATTCAGGCGCACCGCGTCGCCATGCGTGCCGCGGACCTCGCGGCCGATCCCGGCTTCCGCGCCGACCTGGGCGAGCCGCACGCCATCGCCAAGGTCTACTGGAACCGCGTGCCGCGCTCGGTCGTCGAGGAGGGCTTCCGGGGCCTCGCGGACGCCCTGCCCGGCTCGCCCTTCACGGCGGTCGCCGCCCTCGCCGACGTGCCGGGCGTGACGGACGACGAGCGGATCACCGCGGAGGCCGGCGGGCCCGCCTTCGGCGCCGCCAAGGCCGCGGCCATGCGGGCCCACGCCACCCAGATCGAGGTGAGCGAGCCGCTGTTCGCGCTGTCGAACGGCCTGGCCCAGCCGATCTTCGTCACCGAGTACTACGAGCTGGTGCGGGGCGAGTCGGGGGCGGCGCCCGGCGCGCGCGAGACCGATCTGTTCGCCGGGCTCGGCACCGAAGGGATGGACCAGTGAGCACGCGATCCAGGGCTTCGTCGGCCGACAAGTCCGCGACGCCTTCCGCCAAGGCGGCCAAGTCGGCCAAGTCGGCCAAGTCGGCCAAATCCACGAAGTCGGCCAAGTCCGCCAAGGCCGTGGGGCCCGCCCCGGCCCCGGCCTCCGGTTCCGGCGCGGCGGCCGCCGCCGTGCCCGGCAGCTTCCTCGCCCAGCCGCTGAACGCCGCCCGGCTCGTGGCGTATGTCGCGCTCTTCCTGCTCGGCGCGGTCGTCGGGGTCGCGGGCGCGCTCGTCCAACAGGGCTGGTTCCCCGGCGGGTTGCTGCTCGCGCTCGCCGGTGCCGCAGGTGCCTTCTACGGCGGCTCGCGCGCCACCGGCACCAGAGCCGGGGCCCTCGCGCCCGCCGGAGGGTGGCTCGCCGCCGTCATGCTGCTCACGGCGACCCGCCCGGAAGGCGACTTCGTGTTCGGGGCCGGACTCGGCTCGTACGTCTTCCTGCTCGGCGGCATGGGCGTGGCTGTGATGTGTGCCACGCTCTGGCAGCGGCCGCAACCGGGCGCGTCCGACGCCCGACTTGGCAAGTGACGTACCACTTGAGACCGTGCCCCGCAGGGGTTTGACGCCGGTCACGGGATGCCTGCCGACGGCGGCCAGTATGGTGGTGCGCGCCGCCGAGCCGCCCGAGTGGTCGAGACGGGCGGCGGAGCCAACCAGGAGAACCTGCCTTGAGTCGTGAAACTGACAGTTCGTCCTCCGGTCCTCACGGGCGCGCGGGAGCCGCGTACCCGTCGGGGACGCCGCCGTACGGCTCGCCCGCCCAGGGCGTCGGCCCGGACGGCGGAACGGACGGCGCCGGGCTCGGGCCCGGCGACCGGCGGTCCGACGAACCGAAGACCGAGACCACCCTGACCACCCGGATCCGGATCAACATCCCCGGATCGCGGCCCATCCCGCCCGTCGTGATGCGCACGCCGGTCGGGGACGCCGACGGGGACAGAGGCACGGAACCGCAGGGCCTGGACGACACCGCCGCGGGTCCGGGCCCCCTGGGCGGCCCTTCCTCGGCGCTGTCCGGCCCCGCTCCGTCCGCCCCCGCCCCCGGGGGGACCGTGAACGGCGGTGCCGCTCCGCAGGCGTCCGCGGGGTCCACCGGAGGTTCCGCTTCCGGCGACGACGGCGGCGAGCCGACGAGCGACTGGTTCGCGCCGCGCAAGGCCTCGCCCAAGGGTCCGTCCACCCCGTCGGCCCCCGCTCCCTCTTCGGGCACCGGTTCGGGTGACTCCGGCACGGGGGCGTACGACGTGTCCGGCGCCGTGGCGAACGGACCGCTGGGCTCCGGCGGGGAGCCGCGCCGCGACGACCTCCCGTACTTCCCCGACGGCGACCGGCCCGCCGGGCCCACCGGGGGACCGGTGACCGGGGACGGCCCGATGATCACGCCGGAGCCTCCGGCCGAGGCAGGGCCCTACGGCGCCGGCGCCGCCGACCCGTACGGCATGGGCACCGACCCCTTCGCGGGCGGCCCCGCGGGCCCCGGCGGCCCCGGCCGTCTCAGCGACGACACCGCGATCCTCACGCCGCAGAAGCCCGTGCCCGGCGCGGGCGGCCCCCGGCCGCCCGCTCCCGGGGGCCCCGGTGCCCCCGGAGGCAACGTCTCCGGTGACACGCTGAACAGCGGCATCCCGGTCGTACCGCCCGCCCAGAACGCGCCGTTCGCGCCCGGCGCGCCCGGCGAGGGACCGGTGCCGCACACGCCGCCGAAGCTGCCCGAGCCCGTGCAGCAGAAGGCCCCGGCCGCCCCGGCGTCCAAGAAGGCCAAGAAGAAGGGCCGCAGCAAGCTCGTCATGCTCGCCGGGCTCGTCGTGGTCGCCGGCTGCGGCGCGTACGGCGCGGGCCTCCTGATGAACCACGCGGACGTGCCGAAGGGCACCACCGTCCTCGGCGTCGACATCGGCGGCGGCACCCGCGACGAGGCCGTCAAGAAGCTCGACGCGGCGCTCGGCGAGCGCGTCAACAAGCCGCTCAAGCTGACGGTCGGCGGCGACACGGTCACCCTCAAGCCGGACCAGTCCGGGCTCACGCTCGACAGCCAGGCCACGGTCCGCGCCGCCGCGGGCAGCGACTACAACCCGGTGTCGGTGATCGGCGGCCTGTTCGGCGGCGAGCGCGTCGTCGAGCCGGAGATGCCCGTCGACGAGGAGAAGCTGGCGGCCGCCCTGGAGCGCGCCGCGGGCGGCTCCGGCTCCGCCAAGGAGGGTACGGTCAAGTTCGTGCCCGGCAAGGCCGTCGCCGTGCACGGCAGGGCGGGCAAGGGCATCGACGCCGAGAAGGCGTCGGCCGCGGTCGCGGAGGCGTACAAGAAGCAGGTCGAGACCGGCAGCGCGGGCAGCGTCGCGGTGCCCGTGACCAACCGCAAGCCGACCGTCTCGGACGCCGAGGTCGACCGGTTCATGCGGGAGTTCGCCAAGCCCGCCATGTCCGGCAACGTCACGATCAAGGCGGGCGCGAGCGAGGGCATCCCCCTCGGCCCCGCGCGGTCGCTGCCGCAGGTCCTCGGCGTGAAGGCCGTGAACGGCAAGCTCGTCGAGACGTACGACCTCAAGGCGCTCAAGGCGCTCTACGGCAGCACCTACGACGGCGTCCTGGTCCAGCGCGGCAACGGCAAGAAGACGCCGGTCCAGCCGACGGACGTCGCCCAGGCCATGGGCAAGGCGCTGCGCGGCAAGACGCCCGCCGAGCGGATCGGCGTGATCGAGACCAACGTGAGCTAGCCGCTCCGCTGGATCCGCCGCGACGGGCCCGCCGGTCGGCCGCGGGCCCGTCATGACTTCCGCATGACATCTGTCATGCGGAAGTCACCACACACGACACTGCCGCCGCACCGCTCTGACCAGCGACGATGTTGCACATGACGACGACAGTGACAACGGCGGCGAGCCCCTCGGCGGCCTCGGCGAGCGCCGTGCGGTTCGACGCGGTGACCAAGTCCTACGGCGACGTACGGGCCGTCGACGGCCTCAGCCTCGATCTGCGGCCCGGCGAGACGGTGGCGCTGCTCGGGCCGAACGGCGCGGGCAAGTCGTCCACCCTCGATCTGCTCCTCGGCCTGCGCCGCCCGGACAGCGGCACGGTCAGCGTGTTCGGCACCGGACCGCGCGAGGCGATCACCGCGGGCCGCGTCGGGGCGATGCTCCAGAGCGGCGGCCTCATGGACGACGTCTCGGTGCGCGAACTGGTGAGCCTCGCCTGCGCTTTGCACCCGCGTCCGTACCGCGTGAACGACGTCCTCGCGCACGCGGGCGTCACACAGATCGCGGACCGCAAGGTCAACCGGCTCTCCGGCGGCCAGGAGCAGCGCGTCCGGTTCGCACTCGCCACCGCGGGGGCCAACGACCTGATCGTCCTCGACGAGCCGACCACCGGCATGGACGTCAGCGCCCGCAAGGCCTTCTGGGCGACCATGCGGGAGCAGGCGGACCAGGGCCGCGCGGTCCTGTTCGCCACGCACTACCTGGAGGAGGCCGACGCGATCGCGGACCGCGTCCTGGTGCTGCACCGCGGCCGCCTCCTCGCCGACGGCACCGCCGCCGAGATCAAGGCGCGGGCGGGGGCCCGCAAGGTCAGCTTCGACCTCCAGGAGCTGACCGGCCCCGGCGGCGACCTCACCGCAGCGCTGCGCGGCCTTCCGCACGTCAGCGCGCTCGACGTGTCCGGGCGCACGGTCCGGCTCCAGTCCACCGACGCCGACGCCACCGTGCACGCGCTGTACGCCCTCGGCGTCTACCCCCGCAACCTGGAGGTCGCGGGCCTGGGCCTGGAGCAGGCCTTCGTCGCGATCACCGAGGCCGAGGAGGCGAAGGCGGCATGACCGGCACCTCCACCACCCCGCGCCCCGGCACCACCCTGCACCCCGACACGACCCCGGAGATCGACGTGACCACGGCGACGCACACGACCACGGCACGGGCGGGCGCCCGGCGGGGCGCGGCGGGCTTCTCCTCCGCCGCCCTCGTCACGCTGGAGATCAAGCGCTCCCTGCGCAACCGGAAGTTCCTGTTCTTCTCGGTGCTCTTCCCGGCGCTGCTCTTCCTCATCACCGCGGGCGGCCAGGACGCCGACGCCACGATGCCCGGCAGCGGGGGGCTGAGCGTGCCCGCGTACCTGATGGTGTCGATGGCCTCCTTCGGAGCGCTCACCGCCGTCCTGATGGGCAACAGCGAGCGCATCGCGCAGGAGCGCGAGAACGGCTGGGTGCGCCAGCTGCGCCTGACCAGCCTGCCGGGCCGCGGCTACGTGTTGGCCAAGACGGGCAGCGCCGCCGTCGTCAGCCTGCCGTCGATCGTCGTGGTCTTCGTGGCCGGAGCGGTCGTCAAGGGCGTCCGCCTGGACGCCTGGCAGTGGCTGGCCCTGACCGGCTCGATCTGGGCGGGCAGCCTGTGCTTCGCCGCGCTCGGCGTGGCCGTCGGCTACCTCGCCACCAGCGACACGGCCCGGCCGATCGCGATGATCCTCTACTTCACCCTGTCGGTGCTCGGCGGCCTGTGGATGCCCTCGACGACCTTCCCGCACTGGCTCCAGACCGTCGGCGAGTGGCTGCCCACGCACGCGTACGCGGCGCTCGGCCGCGCCATCGAGCTGGGCGGCGCCCCGCACGCCAAGGATGTCGTACTGCTCGGCGCGTACTTCGCGGCCTTCGCCGCGGGCGCGGCCTGGCTGTACCGGAAGGACACACTGAAGGCGTGAACGAACCACTGGACCTCGCGGACCGCCACCCCCTGCAGAGCTTCGGCAGGCCCGTCACGGACCGCCGCGCCGCCCGCGCGAAGGCCGGCTGGATCGGCATCTGGCTGATCTTCATGGCGGCACCGGTGAAGGACCTGGCCGACGGCGGCCGCTCCACGGCGGCGACGGTCCTCGGCGCGCTCGGGCTCGCCGCGTTCATCGGGTGCTACCTCACCCTGGTCTTCAGGTACACGACGCGGGTGCTCGCCTGGCGCTGGGCGTACGTGACGTACGCGGCCCTCGTCCTCCTCGCGGCCGCCCTGTCCACCTGGATGGACTCCGCCTGGCTCGGCCTGTGGGTGTACGTCGCGGTCTCCGCGGGCGCCGTCCTGCCGGCGGGGCAGGCCCTGTGGGTGATCCCGGCCGTCACCGGGGCGATGACCGCGATCGGCGTGTACGCGCAGGGCGTGGGCGCCGCGGACCTGATCACCGGCCTCGGCGTGACGACGTTCCTCGTCGGCTTCGCGATGACCGGCGTCCGCCATCTGATCCGCACGACCGTCCAGCTCCGCCAGGCCCGCGCCACCGTCGCCCAGCTCGCCGCGAACGAGGAGCGCCTGCGCCTGGCCCGCGACCTGCACGACCTGCTCGGCCACTCGCTGTCCCTGATCACGCTGAAGAGCGAGCTCGCCGGGCGGATGCTGCCCGACCACCCGGACCGGGCCGCCCAGCAGGTGGCCGACATCGAGCAGGTCAGCCGCCAGGCCCTGGTGGACGTCCGCGAGGCGGTCACCGGCTACCGCAGGCTCACCCTGCCGGGCCAGCTCGCCGGGGCCCGCACCGCGCTGACCGCCGCGGGCGTCGAGGCCGTCGTACCGCTGGAGGAGGCCCCGGAGGCGCTCGACGAGGAGCGGGAGGCCGCGCTCGCCTGGGCGCTGCGCGAGGCCGTGACGAACGTCGTGCGCCACAGCGGCGCGAGCCGCTGCGCGGTCACGCTCACCCGGCGCCAGACCCTCGCGGGCCCGGTGCTCGAACTGGCCGTGGAGGACGACGGCGTGGGCCCCGCGGCGGGCGGCGGCCACGGCAACGGCCTGACCGGGCTCACCGAGCGCCTGGAGGCCGTCGGCGGCGTCCTGGAGGTGGGCTCCGGCGGCGGACGCAAGGGCCGCGGCTTCCGGCTCGCCGCGCGCGTGCCGCTGGCCGCGGACCCGGCGGGGGCCGCCGCCGAGGCCGCTCTAGGATCACCCGCATGACCGGCACCCACACCCCCGCCGACCCCGGCGACGCCAGCGACCCCACGGGCACCGACGCCGCGGGCGGCCCCGTCCGGGTGCTGCTCGCCGAGGACCAGTCCATGGTCCGCGAGGCGCTCGCGGCGCTGCTCGGCCTGGAGCCGGACATCGAGGTCGTCGCGCAGGTGGCGCGCGGCGACGAGGTGCTCGCGGCCGCCCGCGCCCACCCCGTGGACGTGGCGCTCCTCGACATCGAGATGCCGGGCCGCACGGGCATCGAGGCGGCGGCGGAGCTGCGCGCCGCGCTGCCGGAGGTGAAGGTCGTCGTCCTCACCACCTTCGGCCGCCCCGGCTATCTGCGCAGCGCCATGGAGGCCGGGGCCGTGGCCTTCCTGGTGAAGGACGCGCCCGCCGCCCAGCTCGCCGACGCCGTGCGCCGCGTCCTCGCGGGCGAGCGCGTCATCGACCCCACGCTGGCCGCGGCGGCCCTCGCCGAGGGCGCCAACCCGCTGACCGACCGCGAGCGGGAGGTCCTGCGCGCCGCCGCCGACGGCTCCACCAACGCCGAGCTGGCCGCCGCCCTCCAGCTGTCCCAGGGCACCGTCCGCAACTACCTGTCGACGGCCATCCAGAAGCTCGCCGCGCGCAACCGCGCGGATGCGGTACGCGTCGCCCGGGACAAGGGCTGGCTCTGAACTCCCCTTCCACGCAGGTCAGTTGAGTCGTGCGCGGGCGGCCCGGGCCTGCCGCCGCACCCGCTCGGCCGCCGTCGCGTCACTCGGGCCGAGGGCTTCGGCGTAGGTCTCCAACTCGCTGGCGCCGGTGCGGAAGTCGCCGCGCTGGACCAGGAGCCGGGCCCGGTCGTAGTGCAGCCGGTCCGCGGGCGCGGGCAGCAGCAGCGAGAGCTCCACGGCCCACAGGGCGACGTCGGAGCGCTCGGGCCGGGCCGCGGCCCAGGCGCGGATGTTGTTCAGGACGCGCAGGACGATCTCGTGCGGCTGCGCGGGCCGTAGCATCGCCGGTTCCAGCGGTGCCCCGGTGGCGCCCGCGACCAGCAGCCGCGCATCCGTACAGCTCAGTAGGCGCCCTCCGCCGAACGGGTCGGCGAGCACGCGCTCCTCGCACCCGCCCTGGCCGCCGCAGGAGTCGTAGGCTCCGCAGCCCTCGCCCACCCACGCGTCCGGGCTGCCGAAGGCGACCACGAAGTGCCCGGGCAGCGCGACGCCGTACACCGGGGCGCCCGCCCGCCGCGCCACCTCGATCCACAGCACGGACAGCAGGATCGGCAGGCCGCGTCTGCGCCGCAGGACGCGGTGCAGCAGGGCCGACTCCAGGCGCTGGTAGTCGCCGGGGTGCCCGGCGAACCCGAAGCGCCCGCCGAGCAGTTCGGCGAGCGCCGCCGCCCAGGCGCGGGGCCCGCCCGGGCTCGGCGGCAGCCGCCGCGCGAGCAGGTCCAGCTGGCGCCGAGCCGCCGCCATGCCGGTCCCGTCGAGCGCGGGGTCCGCCTCCGTGCCGATCAGCAGGCACAGCAGCGCGAGGTCGGGCCGCTCGGACCCGGCCTCCGCCGCGAAGGCTCGACGCCACGAATGCATAGCACGGTGGTGCCCGACCGGAGCCCGTCCAACCAGAAGGCTCCCTCAGTTGAGCTTCGAGCGGGCCGCGCGGGCCTGGAGGCGGACGCGGTCCGCGGTGGTGGGCTCGATGGACTCGACAACGTCGGCGTACTCGTCGAGGCCCCGGGCCCCCTCCAGGAAGTCACCGCGCTCGACGAGCAGTTGCGCCCGCTCGTAGCGCAGCCGTGCCGGGTGCGAGGGCAGCAGAAGGGACAGTTCGAGGGCCCACAGCGCCACGTGGGAGCGCTCGGAGCGGTCCGCGGCCCAGGCGCGGATGTTGTTGAGGATGCGCAGCATGATGTTCAGCGGGGCGGCGGCCGTCAGGAGCGAGGGGTTGAGCTTGCCGCCCGTCGTCTGCGCCACCAGCTGCTCCGCGTCCTCGCGGCTCAGCAGCCGCCCCCCGTTGAAGGGGTCGGCGAGCACCTGCTCCGTGCCCCCGTACTCGTCCGGGCCGCCGAAGCCGACCACGAAGTGCCCGGGCAGCGCGACGCCGTACACCGGGGCGCCCGCCCGCCGCGCCACCTCGATCCACACCACGGACAGCAGGATCGGCAGGCCCCGCTTGGTGCGCAGCACCTCGTGCAGCAGCGAGGACTCCAGGCGCTGGTAGTCCGTGGCCGTGCCGTGGAAGCCGTGCCGCCCCCCGAGCAGCTCGGACACCGCGGCCGCCCACGCGCGCGCACCGCCCGGCCGGTAGGGGAGCTGCCCGGCGAGCGCGTCGAGGTCGATCTGTGCCGCGTCGATGCCCGCCTCGTCGAGCTGCGGGTCCGCCTCCCCGCTCAGCAGCAGGCACAACAGGGACAGGTCGGGCCGCTCGGACCTGGCCTCGTCGGCGAATCTGCGCCGCCATTCACTGGACTTCGCGGGCTGTGCGCGCATCCGTGCCTCTGTCGTTTCTGTGTGGGCCCGTCCGGCCGGGCCGAGGGGTGGTGCCGGGGTGCTGCTTCCCGTGCTGTCTTCGTCGTACGCGTACGCCGCCGCTGCCGAGGCGTCCCGGGGCCGCTCACGCCGTCGGCCGCTCGGGCTCCCGGTAGTGGTGGTAACGGTGGTGGACGGCGAATCCCATCCCGTCGTACAGCGCTCGCGCGCCGCCGTTGTCCTCCTCCACCTGGAGCCACGCGGCCGACGCGCCCTCGTCGAGCGCCCGCCGCGCAAGGGCCGTCATCACGGCCGTGGCCAGGCCCTGCCGCCGCACCGCCGGGTCCACCTCCACCGCCATGAATCCCGCCCACCGCCCGTCGACCACGCACCGCCCGATCGCCGTCGGCGCGCCCTCGTCACCGGGCACGGAAGCGAACCACACCGAAGGGCCGCTCGTCAGTACCCCGACCACATGTGGTCCCGGCACCCCGGCCCGCTGGTAGCGCCGCAGCCACGCCGCGTCGACGCTCCGCGACAGCGTCACGCCCGAGGTGTCGACGGGCAGGTCCCCGACGGGGGCGAGCGCGCCGAACAGCACCGCCGTGGTCACCTCCCGTACCCAGCCGCGCTGTTCGAGCTCCGCGCAGAGCCGTTCCTGCACGTCGTCGACTCCGGTGGCCACCTGTACGTACGCGGGCAGGCCCCGGTCGGCGTACCAACTCCGCACCCGCGCCAGCGCGTCGTCGAGGGGGCGGCCCGGATCGCCGAGGGGCAGCACGGAGTTGGCCCGCCGGGTGAACCCGGCGGCGGCCCGCAGCGTCCACGAGCCGAGGCGTTCGCTCTCCACCGGCTGCCAGGAGCGCGCCCCGGCCCGCGCCAGCTCCTCGTACGTCGCGGCGGGCCCCCGCCGGCGCGCGGGCGCGGCCGGGACGACCTTCCCCGCGACCAGGGCACTCTCCGCAATCCGGACAGCCTCGCCACTCTTGCGTGTGATCACCAACACACCGGCGTCCCATGATGTGAGAACACCCACCGTGTCGGTGAACCGGGAGCCCGGGGCGTCCGCCGCGCTCACACGTCGAACCGATACGCGTTTACCCACGTCAGAAGGGGTGATTCGGACCTCGAGCCGTCCGCCCGCAGTGAATTCCACAGCTCTGTACGCCCCTCCTGTTCGGATCTTGCCCGGGAACGGAGATACTAGGTGCGGGCATCGACGACGCCGCGCTCCCGCGCGCCAGGCGAGCGGAGCCTGAGGACGGCCCGCCAACGCCCGTATCGAGGAGGAACGACAGCGTGACCTACGTCATCGCGCAGCCTTGTGTCGACGTCAAGGACAAGGCGTGCATCGAGGAGTGCCCGGTCGACTGCATCTACGAGGGCTCCCGGTCCTTGTACATCCACCCGGACGAATGCGTCGACTGTGGAGCCTGCGAACCGGTCTGCCCGGTCGAGGCGATCTTCTACGAGGACGACACTCCTGAGGAGTGGAAGGACTACTACAAGGCGAACGTCGAGTTCTTCGACGAGCTCGGCTCGCCCGGTGGTGCCAGCAAGCTCGGCCTGATCGAGCGCGACCACCCCTTCGTCGCAGCGCTGCCGCCGCAGAACCAGTAAGCGGCCGCACACGCGCCGCCCCGGTCCCGTACGGCCACGCCCGCTGTACGGGACCGGGGCGTTTGTACAGACCTACGCACCGCTGGAGCCACCCGTGCCCGCACTTTCCGAACGCCTTCCCGCCTTCCCCTGGGACAAGCTGGAGCCGTACAAGGCCACGGCGGCCGCGCACCCCGGCGGCATCGTGGACCTGTCCGTGGGCACCCCGGTGGACCCGGTGCCCGAGCTGATCCAGAAGGCACTCGTCGCGGCCGCCGACTCGCCGGGCTACCCGACGGTGTGGGGCACGCCCGAGCTGCGCGACGCGCTCACCGGCTGGTGCGGCCGCCGCCTCGGCGCCCGCGGCCTCACCCACCACAACGTGCTGCCGATCGTCGGCTCCAAGGAGCTCGTCGCCTGGCTCCCCACCCAGCTGGGCCTCGGCCCGGGCGACAAGGTGGCCTACCCGCGCCTGGCCTACCCCACCTACGAGGTCGGCGCGCGCCTGGCCCGCGCTGAGTACCTCACGTACGAGGATCCGCTGGAGCTCGACCCCGCGGGCCTGAAGCTCCTGTGGCTCAACTCGCCCTCCAATCCGACCGGCCGTGTCTTGTCAAAGGACACGCTGACCCGGGTCGTGGCCTGGGCGCGCGAGCACGGCGTCCTGCTGGTCAGCGACGAGTGCTACCTGGAGCTCGGCTGGGAGGCGGACCCGACCTCGGTCCTGCACCCGGACGTCTGCGGCGGCTCGTACGAGGGCATCGTGGCGGTCCACTCCCTCTCCAAGCGCTCGAACCTCGCGGGCTACCGCGCGGCGTTCGTCGCCGGTGACGCCGCCGTGCTCGGCGACCTCCTGCAGATCCGCAAGCACGGCGGGATGATGACCTCCGCCCCGACGCAGGCCGCGGTGATCGCGGCCCTCGGGGACGACGCCCACGTCCGCGAGCAGCGCGAGCGCTACGCGGCCCGGCGCGCGGCCCTGCGCGAGGCCCTCGTCCGGCACGGCTTCCGCATCGAGCACAGCGAGGCGAGCCTGTACCTGTGGGTCACCCGCGACGAGCCCTGCTGGGACACGGTCGCCCACCTGGCCGCCCTCGGCATCCTCGTGGCTCCCGGCGACTTCTACGGCGAGGCGGGCGACCGCTTCGTGCGCGTGGCGATGACGGCGACGGACGAGCGGGTGGCGGCAGCGGTGGCCCGCCTCTGACGCGCAGGGCACAAAGGGGTGCGGGGAGCTGAAGAGCTCCCCGCACCCCTTTTGCGCGTACCGACCCCTGGGGTCAGCCCAGCGGCAGGCTCTTCACCGGCAGCTGCTCGGTCGGCAGCCCCTTGCCGGTCGCGTCCCCGAGGACCTCACCCGCGCCTTCGGTGACGTCGTCCGCCGCGCCCTTGGCCGCGGGCGTCGTCGTCTTCGCACCCTTGCCCACGGCCTTGCCCGCGGTCGGCACGCCCTTCTTGACGGCCTTGCTCCCGGCCTCCGTCGCGACGCCGCTGGCCTTCTGCGTCGCACCGTCGACCGTGTCGCCCAGGCTGCTCGGGTCGACGGCGGACAGCCCGCCCAGCTTGCCCGGGTCCGGCAGTTCGGCGGCGCTCGCGGAGCCGGCCGCACCGACCACGGGCGCCGCTCCCGCCGCAAGGAGCAGCGCGGCCTGGGCGATCCGACGGGTCAGGGGGAGGGACATGATGCTCCTTAGCGGGAGGGGAAGGGGATCCGTCCGGCCGGAGGATCTCCGGCGTCGGACGCAGTGACTACCGCTCGAAGCTCCCGAAGGTTGCGGTGGGCCAACGTAAAGAGTTGGCAATGCGTCGCATTATCGGCTGCGGATAAATTCGGGCAAACGTCATTCGTGAAAATGCCGTCCGGCCCTCTCAACGCCCCTTGTTCTCAAGGGATTTGAGGACGGTGCCGCACCCGTTCGAATGGGGTGTCCCGGCGTCTCCGTGCAGCAATCGCCGTCCCTCATTCGAGGGACCCTTCCGCACTACTGCCCAGCGACGATTCGGACGTCGCGGGTACGCGCACCGGTCGTACGCCACAGAGCACCGGAATCCCCGGCATTCCACTCCAGATCCCCGTACGCGACCCGCTCGATGCGCAGTGCCGTGGCGTTGGCCACCGCCCAGTGCGCCAGCTCCCAGCCGCGTTGCGGAGTGCCGCTTTCCGGTGCGGCGGCGCTCGCCCCGGTGACGGGAACGCTCACCACGCGCCCGCGCGCGGGCGCCCCCTCGGGCAGCACGCCCCGGCCGAAGTCCCGCGCGAGCGCCCGCCGCACCTCGTCCGGGCCGCCCGGATCGATGCCCGGCAGGCCCTGGCAGCTGAGCGTCGCGGGCGTGCGCCCGGTGAGCGCGGCGGCGAGCAGCGCCGCGTCCGGCTCGTGCTTCGCGTACGCCTGCGGGAAGCCGCTGCGCTGCACGCGCTGGGCGGCGACCGTCAGGGGCAGCCGCGAATAGCCGGGCACGTCCTTGAGGTGGTCGTAGAACCGCACCGACGCGTACACCGGGTCCATGATCTGCCGCTCGGAGCCCCAGCCCTGCGAGGGCCGCTGCTGGAACAGGCCGAGCGAATCCCGGTCGCCGTGGCGGATGTTGCGCAGGCCCGACTCCTGGAGGGCGGTCGCGAGGGCGATCGTCACCGCGCGCTCGGGCATGCCGCGCCGGGTGCCGACGACGGCGATGGTCGCGGCGTTGACGGCCTGCTCCGCGTTCATCTCGTACGTCGCCCCGTCGCCGTTGCCCGACACGACCGTGCAGCGGGGGTCGGAACGGCTCCCGGAGACGTACTGGACCACTACGTAGGCCACGACGGCGAGCAGTGCGGCGAGGGCCGCCCCGGCGCGCGGGAGACGGCCGCGCCGGGCGAGGGGGGACGGCTCGGACACGCGCACCAAGGTACTGGAGCGGACTGACAGTGCCGAAACGGCTACGCAGAGGAGTGGGCCGGGGAGTGCGGCGGCGGGACGGAGAGGGAGGCGGTCCGGAGCGGAGAGTTAGGGTCGAGGCCATGGATCAGACCCCGGCTCAGCCGCCGCTCGACCTCACTCTGGACGCCGCCGCGCTGACGGCCGCGCTCGTCGACTTCCCGTCCCCCAGCGGCCAGGAGAAGGCGCTCGCGGACGCCATCGAGACCGCGCTGCGCGCCCTGCCCCACCTGACGGTCGACCGGTACGGCAACAACGTCGTGGCCCGCACCCACCTGGGCCGCGCCGAGCGCGTCATCCTCGCCGGCCACATCGACACCGTCCCGATCGCCGGGAACGTGCCCTCGCGCCTGGACGAGGACGGCGTGCTGTGGGGCTGCGGCACCTGCGACATGAAGTCGGGCGTCGCGGTCCAGCTGCGCATCGCCCAGACCGTGACCGAGCCCAACCGCGACCTCACCTTCGTGTTCTACGACAACGAAGAGGTCGCCGCGCACCTCAACGGCCTGGGGCACGTCGCCGACGCCCACCCCGACTGGCTCGCGGGCGACTTCGCGGTGCTCCTGGAGCCCACCGACGGCCAGGTCGAGGGCGGCTGCCAGGGCACGCTGCGGGTCCACCTGAAGACGACGGGGGAGCGGGCGCACTCCGCGCGCGCGTGGATGGGCTCCAACGCCATCCACGCGGCCGCCCCGATCCTCGCCAAGCTGGCCGCGTACGAGCCGCGCAAGCCGGTCGTCGACGGCCTCCAGTACCACGAGGGCCTCAACGCGGTCGGCATCGAGGGCGGCGTCGCGACCAACGTCATCCCCGACGCCTGCACGGTGGTCGTCAACTTCCGCTACGCGCCGGACCGCACGCCCGAGGAGGCGGAGGCCTTCGTCCGCGACTACTTCGCCGACTGCGGGATCGACGAGTTCGTCGTCGACGACCACACGGGCGGGGCGCGCCCCGGCCTCACGCACCCGTCCGCGCGGGCCTTCCTCGCGGCCGTCGGCGGCGAGGCCCGGCCCAAGTTCGGCTGGACCGACGTCGCCCGCTTCAGCGCCCTGGGCGTGCCCGCCGTCAACTACAGCCCCGGCAACCCGCTCCTCGCCCACAAGGTGGACGAGCGGGTCACGGCCTCCCTGATCCCCGAGACGGAGGCCCGGCTGCGCGCCTGGCTCACTTCCTGACCCGGTCGCCTCGTGGAATTACGCCGCGCGTAACGCCCGTAGACCTACGCTGAAGTGGCACGACGAACGACGGTCAGTGGAAGGGGATGTTCATGGGCAATCCGGAATCGCAGGGTCCGCCGGAGGAACAGCACCTGGGGCCGGTGGTGCGGCGCCGTGAACAGATCACGCCCGGCACCACCGACCAGCGGCTCCTCGACACCGAGGGCGGCGGCGACTCGGCGTGGGTGCACACCGACCCCTGGCGGGTGATGCGCATCCAGTCCGAGTTCGTCGAGGGCTTCGGCGCGCTCGCCGAACTGCCGAGCGCCATCAGCGTCTTCGGCTCGGCCCGCACCCGCCCCGGCACCTCCGAGTACGAGGCGGGGGTGCGCATCGGCAAGGCCCTCGTCGACGCGGGCTTCGCGGTGATCACCGGCGGCGGCCCCGGCGCCATGGAGGCCGCCAACAAGGGGGCCCGCGACGCCAAGGGCGTCTCCGTCGGGCTCGGCATCGAGCTGCCCTTCGAGCAGGGGCTCAACCCGCACGTCGACATCGGCGTCAACTTCCGCTACTTCTTCGTCCGCAAGACGATGTTCGTGAAGTACGCGCAGGGGTTCGTGGTGCTGCCCGGCGGGCTCGGCACCCTCGACGAGCTCTTCGAGGCGCTCACCCTCGTCCAGACCCGCAAGGTGACCCGCTTCCCCATCGTCCTCTTCGGCTCCGCCTACTGGGGCGGCCTCGTCGACTGGCTCCGCGACACGGTCGTGGCCCAGGGCAAGGCCTCCGAGCACGACCTGCTGCTGTTCCACGTGACGGACGACGTGGACGAGGCGGTCAGCCTGGTGACGAAGGAGGTCGGCCGCTAGCCGTGCCCCCTGGACGGGCCGGAGACAGCCCGTCCGGAGGGGGGCGGGGCTACGCCAGGCCCCGGCGGGCGACCGCCGGCGGCCGGTGCCCGGCGATCGTCGCCACCATGTCCACGACCTGCCGCGTCTCGGCCACCTCGTGGACCCGGTACACCTGCGCCCCGAGCCACGCGGACACCGCGGTCGTGGCCAGCGTCCCCACCACCCGCTCCTTGAGCGGCCGGTCGAGGGTCTCCCCGACGAAGTCCTTGTTGGAGAGCGACACGAGCACGGGCCACCCCGTGTCCACCAGCTCCCCGAGCCGCCGCGTCGCCTCCAGGGAGTGCCGCGTGTTCTTCCCGAAGTCGTGCCCGGGGTCGATGAGCACGGACTCCCGGGGCACCCCCAACGCCACGGCCCGCTCGGCGAGTCCGAGCGTCACGCGCAGGATGTCGGCCACGACGTCCTCGTACTCCGTCCGGTGCGGCCGCGTCCGCGGCTCCACGCCGCCCGCGTGGGTGCACACGAGCCCCACCCCGTACCGCGCGGCGACCTCCGCGAGCTTGGGGTCGACCCCGCCCCACGCGTCGTTGAGCAGATCGGCGCCGACGTCGCACACGGCCTCGCCGACCTCGTGGCGCCAGGTGTCGACGCTGATGACGACCTCGGGGAAGCGCCGCCGCACCTCGGCCACGAACCCGACGGTCCTGCGGGCCTCCTCCTCGGCGGTCACCTCCTGGCCGGGACCGGCCTTGACGCCGCCGATGTCGATGATGGCGGCCCCCTCGGCCACGGCCTGCTCCACGCGCGCGAGGGCGGGTTCGTCGCGGAACGTGGCGCCCTGGTCGTAGAAGGAGTCCGGGGTCCGGTTCACGATCGCCATGATGACCGGCTCATGCGCCTCGAACACGCGCGTGCCCAGCTTGAGCATCCCCTGTGCGCCTCCCTTTCGTTACGTGGCGGACCGCGTGGCCGTCGCCGCCTGCGACCTTAACTGTCAGAGGCGCATGGCACGATCGGAGCCAGACAGTTAGCCAACAGTTCCGTGCCGACCGGCCGCGGTCGGCATCCGAGCGTGGGGACCCGCACAGATGGTCATGTTCCTGTTCTTGGTCGTCGCTCTCGTGGTGGTGGTCGCCGCGGTGACGCTGGCCGTCCTCGGCGGCTCCGAGGGCGGCGCGCTGCCGGACGTGCCCCCGGAGCGCTTCGCCGACCCGCTGCCGCCGGACCGCCCGCTGCGCCGGGCCGACGTGGAGGCGGTGCGCTTCCCGATGACCGTCCGCGGCTACCGCATGGTGGACGTGGACGAGGCGCTCGACCGCCTGGGCGCGGAGCTGGCCGAGCGGGACGCGCGCATCGCGGAGCTGGAGACGGCGCTCGCGGGCGCCCAGGCCACGGCCGTCGGCGGCCCCGGCCTCTTCACGACGTACGGCGGCCCCGGGGAGTACGGCCCCGGCGCCCCGGACCCCGAGGAGCGCGGCCCGAGAGACCGCGCCCCGGGCGACCGGGACCCGGCGGCGCCCCCTGCCGAGCGACCGGAGGACGACCGATGAGCGACGCGATCCCCGGCCCGGACGGCGCCCTGCGCTGCCCCTGGGGCCTGTCCACCGAGGACTATGTGGCGTACCACGACGGGGAGTGGGGCCGCCCCGTCCACGGCGACGACGCGCTGTTCGAGCGCCTCTGTCTGGAGGCCTTCCAGTCGGGCCTGTCGTGGATCACGATCCTGCGCCGCCGGGAGGGCTTCCGGTCGGCCTTCTCCGGCTTCAAGATCGCCGCGGTCGCGGAGTTCACGGACGACGACCGCGAGCGCCTCCTGGCCGACGAGGGCATCATCCGCAACCGCGCGAAGGTCGACGCGACCCTCGCCAACGCGCGCGTGCTCGCCGACTGGCCCGAGGGCGAGCTCGACCGGCTGATCTGGTCCTTCGCGCCGGACGCCACCACCCGCCCCGCGCCGCGGACCCTCACCGACGTGCCCGCGGTCACGGACGAGTCCACGGCCCTGGCCAAGACCTTGAAGAAGCGCGGCCTGCGCTTCATCGGCCCCACCACGGCGTACGCCCTGATGCAGGCCTGCGGCCTGGTGAACGACCACCTCGCGGACTGCGTGGCCCGCGAGGCGAGCGGTGTCCCGGAAAGCGGTCAGCGGCCCAGGTAGCCGGGCTTGGCCTTGTCGAGGAAGGCCTGCACGGCGATGGCGTGGTCCTCGGACGCGCCCGCCTTCGTCTGGAGCTCGTCCTCCTTGTCCAGCGTCTCGTCCAGGGAGTGCCCGGCGGCGTAGGCGAGGGACTCCTTGAGCGCCGCGTAGGCGAGCGTCGGGCCCTCGGCCAGCGCGCGGGCCACCGCGCGCGCCTCGTCGGCGAGGGCGTCCGCCGGGACGACCTTGTTCGCGATGCCCAGGTCGTGGGCCTCCTGCGCCTTGACGGTGCGCGGGAAGAGCAGCAGATCGGCGGCGCGGCTCTGGCCGATCAGCCGGGACAGCGTCCAGGACACGCCCGAGTCGGCGGTCAGCGCGACCCCGGCGAAGGAGGTGTTGAACGACGCGGTGTCCGCGACCACGCGGTAGTCGGCGGCGAGGGCGAAGCCGAAGCCCGCGCCGGCCGCCACGCCGTTCACGCCCGCCACGACCGGCTTGGCCATGCCGGTCAGCGCTCGCACGATCGGGTTGTAGTGCTCGCGGACCGTGCTCATGGTCTGTCCGGAGCCCGACGCGCGCGACTCCTGGAGCACTCCGATGTGCTCCTTGAGGTCCTGGCCCACGCAGAAGGCGCGGCCGGTCGCGGTGAGCAGCACCGCCCGCACCCCGGGGTCGGCCGCCGCGTTCCGCGCCGCCTCCCGCAGGGCCACTTTGGCCTCGGTGTTCATCGCGTTCATCGCGTCAGGACGGTTCAGCGTGATCGTCGCGAGTCCGTCGCTCACTTCGTAGAGCACGGTGTCGGCCATGGTGGGGTCCCCTCCGCTGGTCCTGTGTGGGTGGTCCTGTGGGCGTCTGTCCCGGAGCCTCGGTGCGCCCAGCATGAACTAGATCATCGGCCACCGGTACGCCGTCGGAGATGTGACCTGCGTCAAAGAACCAGAGGCGGAAGGAGCGCCTGGGGCGGCGAAGTATTGCAGCCACATCGCCGAATTGAGTGGTTTTGCGGGCGCGCGTTGCGCAAGCGATGCCGACTCATGTTGGTCATCGGGTCCCGCCATGCGGGATAATGACCTGGAAGCAATGTGTTCGATGCCGGTGACACCTGGGTTGTCGGCTGCGACAAGCTGGTTTCAGGAAGGGGAACGAGCATGGCGGCCATGAAGCCGCGGACGGGCGACGGCCCGCTCGAGGTGACCAAGGAGGGGCGGGGCATCGTCATGCGCGTTCCGCTCGAAGGCGGCGGTCGACTTGTCGTCGAACTGACCCCGGATGAGGCCGACGCACTCGGCGACGCCCTGAAGAAGGTCGTCGGCTGACGCGCAATCGCCCACACTTTTCCACTGCCCCGGCATCGTACGACGAGCCGGGGCAGTGCTGTGTGGAAGATCGACTGACGGCGGAAAGGCATACGAGGGCTTGACGCGCCCCCGCGCGGGCCCTGCCGTGACCTAGCGCTTGACCGCGCACAGCAGGCCGTCGCCCACCGGGAGCAGCGACGGTACGAGGTCCTGGCTCTCGCGCACCGCGCGGAGCAGCTCCCGCAGTCGCAGTACTTCTATGGGCTGGGGTCCGGAGTCGACGGTGCGGCCGTCGAAGAACACGCCCTCGAAGCAGACGAGCCCGCCCGGACGCAGCAGGCGCAACGATTCAGCGAGGTAGTCGAGGCACTCCAGGCGGTCGCCGTCGCAGAACACGAGGTCGTAGCCGCCGTCGGCGAGGCGCGGCAGGACGTCGAGGGCGCGGCCCGGGATGAAGCGGGCGCGGTTCCCGGCGAAGCCCGCGGCCCGGAACGCCATCCGGGCGAACTGCTGGCGCTCGGGCTCCGGGTCGACGGTGGTCAGGACCCCGTCGGGGCGCATGCCGTGCAGCAGATGGATGCCGGAGACCCCGGTGCCCGTGCCGATCTCGGCGACGGCCTTGGCGTCCACGGTGGCGGCGAGCAGCCGCAGCGCGGCGCCGGTGCCGGGCGACACGGAGCGCAGCCCCGCGTCCTGCGCCCGGTCCCGGGCCCAGAGCAGCGCCTCGTCCTCGGCGACAAAGGCGTCGGCGAACGCCCAGCTCGTCTGCCGGTTGCCGCTAATGGCCCTCTCCTGTCCCCGTGGTTGCCTGGCGGTGACTGTATCCGTTGGGCCCGGGAACCCGCAGATGGGACCGTGCGTTAGTCAGGTGTGAGGCTGACGGGGGTAGCTGACGGGGGAATCGGGTGGATCAAGGCACGATCGAGAAGGCCGTACCAAGAGCCCAAGAGGCAAATCTAGGTAAAAACGCTTATCCGGAGCTAACGGGCGAGGTGGTTATGGTAGGGGCTCCACTGGACACCACCAGAGCCGACAGGGGAGGTGCGGCCGAGTCCGCGGATCGGGGAGGAGCGCTCCGGCGTCTTCTCAGGTTGGCGGGTAGGCCGAAATCCGTGACCGACACCGCTGACCGCGCTAACTCCGCTCAGACCGCGACCTTTGCCGCTGACGCGGATGCCCAGGCGTGGACTCCCCCCACGTGGGAGGAGATCGTCAGCACGCACAGCGGCCGCGTCTACCGCCTCGCCTACCGCCTGACGGGCAACCAGCACGACGCCGAGGACCTCACGCAGGAAGTCTTCGTCCGCGTCTTCCGCTCCCTGTCGACGTACACGCCCGGCACCTTCGAGGGCTGGCTGCACCGCATCACCACGAACCTCTTCCTGGACATGGTGCGCCGCAAGCAGCGCATCCGGTTCGACGCCCTGGGGGACGACGCCGCCGAGCGCCTCCCGAGCCGCGAGCCGTCCCCCCAGCAGGTGTTCAACGACACGCACTTCGACGCGGACGTCCAGCAGGCGCTCGACACCCTCGCGCCCGAGTTCCGCGCCGCCGTCGTCCTGTGCGACATCGAGGGCCTGTCGTACGAGGAGATCGCCGCCACCCTGGGCGTCAAGCTCGGTACGGTCCGCAGCCGTATCCACCGTGGCCGCTCCCAGCTCCGCAAGGCGCTCCAGCACCGTTCCCCCGAGGCCCGCGCCGAGCGCCGTTCGCTCGCCGTCACCGGTGCCGTGGCGCTGGGAGGAGGGGGCGCGACCGCGTGAGTGGATCACGGTCCAATCCTGCCGAGCGGCATTTCGCCGAGCAGCACCTGGGGGACCGGCTCGCCGCGCTGGTCGACGGTGAGCTCGGTCATGACGCCCGCGAGCGCGTGCTCGCGCATCTGGCCACCTGTCCTACGTGCAAGACGGAAGCCGACGCCCAGCGCCGGCTCAAGAGCGTGTTCGCGCAGACGGCGGCCCCGCCGCCCAGCGAGAGCTTCCTCGCCCGACTGCAGAACCTCCCGGGCATGAGCCTCGACGACATCGAGGGCCAGGGCGGCCCCCGCACCCCCGTCGACGACGGCTTCGCCACGGGCTCGTCCGGGACGACGGGCCTGCCGGGCGGCGGTGTGTTCTCCGTCGGCGGCCCGCGCCCCGACCCCCTGCTCGAGTACGCGCCCTCGGGCGCCCACGCGGCGGTGCTCCCCAGCGAGCAGCGCGGCTTCCGGATACACGCCGTCGCCAGGACCGAGGCCGAGCGGTCCGGCTGGCGCGGACGGCGGTTCGCCTTCGCGGCCGCCGGAGCCGTGTCCCTCGCCGCGATAGCGCTCGGCGGGGTCACGGTGAGCGCTCCGCTCGGCTCCTCCGACCAGCGCGCGGGCGGCTCGGGGGCGAACAGCAACGCCTCGCCGCCGCGCTCCCAGACGGCCCCCGCCACCGGCGTCCCCGAGTCCACACGCCGCCGTGGCAGCAGCCCCTTCTCCGTCCAGGGGCAGCGGCCCCAGGCGCCCGCACCGACCACGGCCGCCGTGCCGCTGCTCTCCGGTGCGCCCGGGCCGTCCACGCCCACGCCCCAGCACCTCACGGCCCCGCTGCTCGCCGGTGCCGGAGTGATGTCGCCGCTGGTGCGCGCCGCCGCCCCGGACGATCCGGAGAGACCGGGCGTTCCCGCCACCGGCCTCACGCTGAACGCGGCGGCGGACACGGCGCCCCGGGCGACGCCTCCCCCCGGCCTCGCCCAGCGACGGGGCACGGCCGAGATCCACTGACGTCCGGCGCGCGGACCTGGTTGAATTCCCCGGTGTGCCCGACGGGCACGGAATCGGCGTCCGCCGTGGGGCAGTTGTGGGGAGAGCATGGACGAGGTCGTGGGTACTGGGCCGAGCGGAGACGTTGGCACGGGGCCACGCGGGGAGGCGGACGCACCCCGCCCCTCCGGCGCGGCCGAGGCCCAGCCCCCGGCCCCTGACGCCCCGGGCGGAGCCCCGGCTTCCCCGGACGCGTCGGCCTCCGCGTCCCCGTGGCCTCCGGTGACCGGCGGCCATCCCGGCGCGCCGGCCGCCCCGGCAGCGCCCGCGGCGTCCGACCACCCGGCCCGGTCCGCGACACCCGCTCCGGCTTCCCCGGACGCGTCGGCCTCCGCGTCCCCCTGGCCTCCGATGACCGGCGGCCGCCCCGGCGCGCTCGACGGCCCGGCGGCGGCGCCCGAGCACCCGGCCCGGCCCACGACGCCCGCCCCGGCTGACGCGGCGGTGCCCCCTTCCCCGGCCGACCGGCCCCGGCCGCTGCACGAGCCCGACCCGTACAGCACCCCGCCTTACGGCGGGCCCGGCCCCTGGGCCCCCGCCCCGCCCGTCCAGCACCCGGTCACCACCCCGGCCCACGGCACCCCGGCCCACGGCACGGCCCCGCCCGCTCCGGCGCCCGCGGCGCCCGCGCCCTGGCAGCGCTACGACCCCTGGAGCGCCGCGCCCCTCCAGCAGACCGGTGCCGCCGTCGAGACGCGGGAGCAGCGGCGCAGGCGCGGGCGGCGGGTCCTCGTGGCCGGGGCGGCGGTCATCGCGCTCGTCGCGGGCGGCATCGGCGGCGTCGTAGGGGCGTATCTGGAGCGCGAGGGCGGCATCGGCGGCGGCGGGGTGGAACTGCCGCAGGCCGGGGCCGAGTCCCACACCCGGCCCAAGGACAGCGTGGCCGGGATCGCCGCGAGCGCCCTGCCCGGCGTCGTCACGCTGCACGTGCGCGGCTCCGAAGGGGCCGGCACCGGCACCGGATTCGTACTCGACGGCAAGGGCCACATCCTCACCAACAACCACGTCGTCGAACCGGCGGGAACGGGCGGCGAGATATCCGTGACCTTCAGCGGCGGCGAGACCGCGCGCGCCAAGGTCATCGGCAGGGACAGCGGATACGACCTGGCCGTCGTGAAGGTCTCCCGCGTCCGCGGCCTCAAGCCGCTGCCCCTCGGAAACTCCGAGAACGTGCAGGTGGGTGACCCCGTGGTCGCCATCGGCGCGCCCTTCGACCTCGCCAACACCGTCACCTCCGGGATCATCAGCGCCAAGGAGCGCCCCATCACGGCGGGCGGCGAGAAGGGCGACGGCAGCGACGTCTCGTATGTGAACGCCCTCCAGACCGACGCGCCCATCAACCCCGGCAACTCCGGCGGGCCGCTCGTCGATTCCAAGGCCCGCGTCATCGGCATCAACAGCGCCATCCGCTCCGCCGACGGCGGCTCGGAGTCCGAGGGCGGACAGTCCGGTTCCATCGGGCTCGGCTTCGCCATCCCGATCAACCAGGGCAAGCGGGTCGCCGAGGAACTGATCAACACCGGCCGGGCCACGCACCCGGTGATCGGCGTCACCATCGACAAGCGGTTCACGGGCGACGGCGCGCGCATCGCGCGCAAGAGCCAGAACGGCGGCCCCGCCGTCACCCGCGGCGGCCCCGGCGCCGAGGCGGGGCTCAGGCCGGGCGACGTGATCACCGAGGTCGACGGCCGCCGCGTGCACTCCGGCGACGAGCTGATCGTCAAGGTCCGCGCGCACCGGCCCGGGGACCGCCTGGAGCTCACCCTCGAGCGCGGCGGCGACGAGCGCACGGTGACACTGGTCCTCGGCAGCGCCAGTGGCGACTGAGCCGGGAGTGCGCCCCTGGTTCACACTTGCCGCTGTTGACGTCGTTGACGCCCTGCGGCTACCGGACGTACAGCAGCGCCGGGTACCGTAGAGCGGGTCCGGACGGCAAGGAGCTCAGGGTGTTCAACGACATCGGCGTATTCGAGATAGTGACGCTGGTCATCCTCGCTGTACTCATCTTCGGCCCGGACAAGCTGCCCAAGTTCATTCAGGACGCGTCCCGGACCATTCGTAAGATCCGTCAGTTCTCGGACAGTGCCAAGCAGGACATAAGGGACGAACTCGGACCTGAATTCAAGGACTTCGAGTTCGACGACCTGAATCCGAAGAAGTTCATCCGCAAGCAGATGGAGCGGGACGACCTCGGGCTCAAGGAGATCCGCAACGGCTTCGACCTGCGCAAGGAAATGGCCGAAGTGACCGACTCCGTGCACGGGCGCGAGGGCGAGGCCGCGGAGGACCGCGCGGACGGCGCGAGCCGCTCCGGCGCGTCGACGCCCGCGGTGAACGGCGGCGGCCGGATCGACATGGAGAAGCGTCCCGCCAAGCCCGCGGCCGACGACCACCCGCCCTTCGACGCCGACGCGACCTGAGCGCACCCGCGTGCGCCATCCGGCGCCACGCGTGCGCCGCCCGGTGCGCCGCGGTGCCCGCCGTCGTGGCCTTCCGGACACCCGTCCGCCGACTGCTTTACCGGCATCCGGAAGCGGTGTGGCTATCCTGCCTTGTTGTCCGGCGTGAGGACGCCCGAGGGGGGCGGGCCGCCCGGACCGACGAGAGCGAGGAGGCGGCCGGGTACATGGAGACGACAAGTCGGGTGGGCGCTCAGGCGTCAGCCGCGGACGGTGCCGCGTCGCAAGCGGTGCCCTCCGCCCGGCGTACGGTCGACGGCTACCTGCTGGCGCCCTTCCCCTGGTACGGCCTGGACGAGGCCTTCACGGGACCGCGCTGGCTGATGCAGGTCGGCACGGCGGCGGACGGCGCCGTGGAGCACGGTTCGATCGGCCACGGTGACGAGCCGTCGGTCCGGGCCGAGGGCGGGTTCGGCAACGGGGACAGGGAGCGCTTCGCGGTCGTGGTGACCGTCGCCGCCAACCCGGTGCGGCGCAGCGCCGACGGCACGGGCGTCCTGGAGGCGACCTCGGTGTCCTCCGCGGCCTGGCTCGCCGGGGTCGGGCTGCTGTCCTACACCTGGCCGGGCCAGATGGACCACAGCCTGCGGGACGACTGGCTCGACCAGCAGACGGAGACGGCCTGGGTCCTCGCGGACGACCTCGAGGGATCCGACTGGTCGGCCCTCTCCCTGCCGGTGGACGGGGTCCCGACCTCGTTCCACTACCGGGAGTCCGAGTACGGATGGGTGCTCGCCGGGTCCACCAAGGAGGGGGTGCATCTGGGGGCGTACGGGCGCGGGATGAGCGCGTACGGCCTCGGCTTCTCGGTGGTCAAGGACATCGCCGCCTACGCGAAGTAGCCCACAGGACCAGCACGTACGAAGGGGCGCCGTGGACTCCACGGCGCCCCTTCGCACAGGCGCGGGTCTAGAACTTGTTGCGCGGCGTGATGCCCAGGGACATGCCCGAGAGGCCGCGCTGGCGGCCGCCGAGCTTGCCCGCGATGGTGCGCAGCGCGCTGCCCGCGGGGGACTCCGGGTCGGAGAGGACCACCGGCCTGCCCTCGTCACCGCCCTCGCGCAGCCGGACGTCGATGGGGATGGAGCCGAGCACCGGCACCGTCGCGCCGGTCGTCTTCGTGAGGCCCTCGGCGACCTTCTGGCCGCCGCCCGTGCCGAAGACGTCGACCATCTCGCCGCAGTGCGGGCAGGGCAGGCCCGACATGTTCTCGACCACGCCGACGATCTTCTGGTGGGTCTGGACGGCGATGGAGCCCGCGCGCTCGGCGACCTCGGCCGCCGCCTGCTGGGGCGTGGTGACGACCAGGATCTCGGCGTTCGGGACGAGCTGGGCGACGGAGATCGCGATGTCGCCGGTGCCCGGCGGCAGGTCCAGGAGGAGCACGTCCAGGTCGCCCCAGAAGACGTCCGCGAGGAACTGCTGGAGCGCGCGGTGCAGCATCGGCCCGCGCCACACCACCGGCGCGTTGCCCGGTGTGAACATGCCGATGGAGATGACCTTCACGCCGTTCGCCGACGGCGGCATGATCATGTTCTCGACCTGGGTGGGGCGGCCGTCCGCACCCAGCATGCGCGGCACCGAGTGGCCGTAGATGTCGGCGTCGACCACGCCGACCTTGAGGCCGTCGGCGGCCATCGCCGCGGCCAGGTTCACCGTCACGGACGACTTGCCGACGCCGCCCTTGCCGGAGGCGACCGCGTACACACGGGTGAGGGAGCCGGGCTTGGCGAACGGGACCTCGCGCTCGGCCGTGCCGCCGCGCAGCGCCGCCGCGAGCTCCTTGCGCTGCTCGTCGCTCATCACGTCGAGGGTTACGCCGACCCGCGTGACGCCCTCGACGCGCGAGACGGCGTCCGTCACGTTCTTCGTGATCGTGTCCCGCATCGGGCAGCCGGAGACCGTCAGATACACGGTGACCGCGACCGCGCCATCCGCACCGATCTCCACGGACTTGACCATCCCCAATTCGGTGATGGGCCGCTGGATCTCGGGGTCGTTCACCGTCGCCAGTGCTTCGCGCACCGCGTCTTCCGTAACCATGTACTCGATGGTACGGCTCCCGGTAGGGGGGTCCGGAAGGCCCGTCAGCGGTCGCCTACGTCACGTGCCCGGGCGGCCTCGGGCGGGAATAGCCGCCGCTGCTCCTCCAGCTCCTTGACCAGGTCCTGGAGTTCGGAGCGGAGCCAGTCGCGGGTGGCGACCTCGCCGAGGCCCATGCGCAGCGAGGCGATCTCGCGGGTGAGGTACTCGGTGTCGGCGATAGAACGTTCGTTTTGGCGGCGGTCCTGTTCGTGCGTGACGCGGTCGCGGTCGTCCTGGCGGTTCTGCGCGAGCAGGATGAGCGGGGCGGCGTACGAGGCCTGGAGCGAGAGCATCAGGGTCAGGAAGATGAACGGGTAGTTGTCGAAGCGCAGGCTCTCGGGGGCGGAGACGTTCCAGACCACCCACAGGATGATGACGACCGTCATCCAGACGATGAACCGGCCGGTGCCGAGGAAGCGCGCGATCCGCTCAGAGAGCCGCCCGAAGGCCTCGGGGTCGTAGTCCGGGAGGAGCTTGCGGCGCCGCGCGCGGGGCTGGTCGAGGCGGAACCGGGGCCGGGTCTCGGGGCGGGTCTCGCGCCGCTCGTCGCGCGCCTCGCGGTCGCGCCCCTGCCGTTCACGCGCCATGGCCGGCCTCCTCCTGGAGGTGGAACTCCGTCTCGCGCCAGTCGTCGGGCAGCATGTGGTCGAGCACGTCGTCGACGGTGACGGCCCCCAGGAGCGCGCCCCCCTCGTCGACGACCGGCGCCGCCACCATGTCGTACGCGGCGAAGAAGCCCGCGACCACCGGCAGCTGGTCCTCCGGCGACAGGGGGCGCAGGTCGTCGTCCAGGATCGAGCCGACGAGCGTGTACGGCGGGTCGCGAAGGAGCCGCTGGAAGTGCACGGTGCCCAGGTACTTGCCGGTCGGGGTCTCGTCGGGCGGGCGGCACACGTACACCTGCGCGGCCAGGGCGGGGGAGAGGTCCTCCTGCCGCACCCGGGCCAGGGCGTCGGCGACCGTGGCGTCCGGGCGGAGCACGATCGGCTCGGTCGTCATCAGACCGCCCGCCGTGCGCTCCTCGTACGCCATCAGGCGCCGTACGTCGGCCGCGTCGTCCGGCTGCATCAGGGTCAGCAGGCGTTCCTTGTCGTCCTCGGGCAGCTCAGCGAGCAGGTCGGCGGCGTCGTCCGGGTCCATGGCCTCCAGGACGTCGGCGGCGCGCTCCTCCTTGAGCTTGCCGAGGATCTCGATCTGGTCGTCCTCGGGCAGCTCTTCGAGGACGTCCGCGAGCCGGTCGTCGTCGAGGGCGGCGGCCACCTCGGCGCGGCGCTTGGGGGAGAGGTGGTGCAGGACGTTGGCGAGGTCGGCGGGGCGCAGCTGCTCGAAGGTGGCGAGCAGGTTCTCGGCGCCCTGTCCGTGCTCCTCCAGGGAGAAGCCGTCGACGGCGGCCCAGTCGACGGTCAGCGTCTCGCCCTTGCGCCGGAAGGCCCCCTCCTTGCCCTTGCGCACGAAGACCCGGTCGACCTCCCAGTCGCGGCGGGCCGGGAGCCGGTGCACGGACATGTCCAGGACGGTGACCTCCTCGCCGGTCTCCACCAGGCGCACGCGCCGGTCGAGCATCTCGCCGAGGACGAGCCGCTCGGTGGGGCGCTGCTCGAAGCGGCGTACGTTCAGCACGCCGGTGCTGATGACCTCGCCGGACTCGATGCCGGTCACCCGGGTCATGGGCAGGAAGATGTGGCGCCGGGTCGCCAGTTCGACGACCAGGCCGAGCAGCCGGGGAGGCCTCCTGCCGACGCGGAGCATGACGACGAGGTCCCGCACGCGGCCCACCTGGTCGCCGTTCGGGTCGAAGACCGCGGTGCCGGACAGATGCGAGACGAAGATCCGGGGCACGCCTCCTGCCATCTGCCGCGCCTTTCTCGGGGTGAGGGGGGAACCGTTTCGGCGGTATGTGCCCTATGCCGGTGATATGGGGTTCAGGCTAGCCCGTACCTCGCGCATATGCCCTGGTGAGCGGTCCGGACGGACTGGCTCCGAGGGACGTGGGAGACACCGGTACGCTGCGGTACGCCAGGCCGGTCCGGCGTACGGCCGTGGCCGTAGACGACGTCCGCACGAGAGGCAGCCCCACCTGTGACTGCGATGCGACCGGCTCCCCGATTCCGAAGGTCCGCGCTGATGGGTGCGGTGTGCGTGGGGCTCGTGGTGGGCGGTGCGGGGCTGACGGCGTGCGGGGGCGGCGGGGAGGACCCCGACCAGGGCACGAACGGCGTCGGCAAGCTCTCCGCGGCCAGGATCCAGAGCAAGGCGCGGCAGGCCGCCGAGGCGGCGCCCGCCGTGCGGCTCTCCGGCAGCGTCGTCACCAAGGGCCACACGTACAAGCTCGACATGCGGCTCACGGCCAATGGAGGCACGGGCACGGTGACGTCCAAGGGGCAGCGGTTCGAGCTGCTCCGCGTCGGCGAGAACCTCTATCTGAAGGCGGACTCGGCCTTCTGGGCGCACCAGGGCGAGGGGAGCGGCTCCGCCGGCGCGGACAGTACGGCCGCGGCCAAGCTCGACGGCAAGTACGTGAAGGTGCCCCAGGGCGACCCGGCGTACCGCAGGCTCAGCGGGTTCACCGACAAGGACGTGCTCCTCGACGGCACCCTCGCGCTGCACGGCACGCTGGCCAAGGGCGAGCGCGGCGGGTCCGGCACCAAGCGCTACATCAGGATCAGCGGCGACGAGGGCGCGGGCGGCACCCTGGAGGTGTCCCTCGACGGCAAGCCGTACCCGCTGACCCTGCGGCGCGCGGGCGACGCGGGCACGCTGCGGCTCAGCGAGTGGAACCAGGCCGTGCCCCTGAAGGAGCCGGGCCTGAACGAGACGGTGGACTACGGCAAGCAGCTGCCGACGTCGTAGCCCGAGCGGCCGCCCGCCCCGCGGCCGCGGCTCAGCGCCGCTTCTTCTTCCGGCCGAGGAGCAGCTTCGGCAGCCCCTCGGGCATGGGCTGACGGGTCGTCACGGGCGTCGGCAGGGGCGGGGCGGCCAGGGAGCCGTCGGGCAGCTCCAGGTCCGCCTCGCGCGGCGTCAGGCGCAGCACGCGGCACTCGGCCGCCCAGCGCTCGACGACCCGCTCGCCGTCGGGGGCGTTCAGGCGCTTGCCCTTCAGCTCGGCGACCGCCGCCTCCCACTCCTCGGTGCGCGGTGCCAGCTCCGTCACCGTCGCCGTCCAGGACAGGAGGCGGCCGCCCTTGTCCTTGCTGCGCACGGTGACCTCGGCGGTGGCGCCGTCGGCGAGCTGCGGCAGGGGCTGCTCGCCGGGGCCGTCGCCCACGAGGTGCGCCGCGCCGTCGTGCCAGACGTGCCACAGGGCGCGGTCCTGACCCGCGCCGCGCACCCACACGAGGCCCGACTTCTTGGTGGCCTCTTCGATCAGGGCGCGCCCGAACAGCGTGTCAGCGGTCATGACGGCAGCTTAGCCAGCGGCCCCGCGGCCGGGACCCCCGCTCACAGCCAGCCGTTCCGCTTCAGGGTGCGGTGGATCGTGTAGCAGACCGTGGCGATCAGGCCGAGCACCATCGGGTAGCCGTAGCGCCAGTGCAGTTCGGGCATGTGGTCGAAGTTCATGCCGTAGACGCCGCACACGGCCGTCGGCACGGCGATGATGGCCGCCCAGGACGTGATCTTGCGCATGTCCTCGTTCTGCGCGACGGCGGCCTGTGCGAGGTTGGCCTGGAGGATCGAGTTGAGCAGTTCGTCGAAGCCGAGGACCTGCTCCTGGACCCGGGCGAGGTGGTCGGCGACGTCGCGGAAGTACTTCTGGATGTCGGGGTCGACGAGCCGCATGGGGCGCTCGGAGAGCAGCTGCATCGGGCGCAGCAGCGGCTGCACGGCCCGCTTGAACTCCAGGACCTCGCGCTTGAGCTGGTAGATCCGGCCGGCGTCGACACCGCGCGAGACGCCCTTGCCGGTGGCCGCGAAGACCTCGTTCTCGACGTCGTCGATGTCGACCTGCATCGCGTCGGCGACCGCCAGATAGCCGTCGACGACGTGGTCGGCGATGGTGTGCAGGACCGCGGAGGGGCCCTTGGCGAGCAGCTCGGGCTCGTCCTGGAGGCGGCGGCGCAGCGCGCGCAGCGAGCCGTGGCCGCCGTGCCGGACGGTGATGAAGAAGTCCCGGCCGGTGAAGCACATGACCTCGCCGGTCTCCACGACCTCGCTGGTGGCGGTCAGCTCGGCGTGCTCCACGTAGTGGATGGTCTTGAAGACCGTGAACAGGGTGTCGTCGTAGCGCTCCAGCTTGGGCCGCTGGTGGGCGTGGACGGCGTCCTCGACGGCCAGCGGGTGCAGCCCGAACTCGGCGGCGATGCCCGCGAATTCGGCCTCCGTCGGCTCGTGCAGGCCGATCCAGGCGAAGCCGCCGTCGCGGCGGACCTGGAGCATGGCCTCGTGCGGCGTGAGGGTCTCGTCGCAGGACACGCGGCGGCCGTCGCGGTAGACGGCGCAGTCGACGACGGCGGACGCGGCGCGGGGGTCGCGGGTGGTGTCGTACGAGCTGTAGGCGCCGCTCTCCTTGCGCAGGGAGGGGCGGACTGCGGCGCGCAGGTCGCGGATCATCGACATGGGCAGGCTCCTTCGACGAAAGGGCCGCCTGCGGCGGGTGGAACTACCCGGAATGGGGACGTCCGGCTGTGCTGGGGAGGCACGTCCACAAAGCGGGGAGCACCGCACCGTCGCGGTGGCAGCAACGCTACTGATGCAGATCAGGTGAAACGCGGTGCTCTTCCGTCATGCGGGGCACGGGCCGGGTAGGGCCGGGTGGTTCGTGGAGTGCCGGGCGCACGGCCGCCGCAGCGTCGTTGCTGCGGGAAGTCAGCGGGCGGAAGAGCGAGTGGTACTGCACGGTCGACTTCGATCCACTGCAGCCCCACCTCCTCCGGCCGGTCCCCCGTAGGGGAGTTCCCAGGCGCACGCGGGCGCCGTCCGTCGAGTTCGGGCCCGAGGGCCCTGAGGTCCGGGCTTGAGAGCGACGCTTCTGCGTGCCGCCCGGGCCAGCTGCCAACAGTATCAGCCGACCGGTCCGTCAAACCCCCACCTTTACCCATCACTGACGAGTTCTATGCTCACCGCATGGCTGATGTTCTTGCTCTGGTCGAGGCCCGGTTGCGCGAAGCCCTGGGGGAGCCCGACGCCCGCGCGTCGGTGACGTTCCTCGGCACGGACCGCGTCGAGGTCCTGCGCTTTCCGGCCGAAAACCGGGGCCGGGCCGTGCGGTACGCGACCCTCGGGATGTCCGCCCAGCCGATGTCCGATCCGACGGCCGTGCTCGCCGACCCGGTGAAGGGCCCCCGCGCGGAGCTGGTCCTCTCCGTCAAGGGCGGCGTCGCCGACACCGACAAGGTGCTCAGGCCGCTGGCCGTGCTCGCCGCGTCGCCGCAGGTCGAAGGGCTCGTGGTGGCCCCCGGCAGCTCGCTGGACGTGGGGGAGCCGCTGTGGCCGGGCGCGCCCTTCACCTCGGTGCTCGTCGCCGAGCCCGGCGGCCTGGTGGCGGACCTGGACCTGGACGAGCCGATGGAGCCCGTACGGTTCCTGCCGCTGCTCCCGATGACGCCGAACGAGGCGGCCTGGAAGCGGGTGCACGGCGCGCAGGCCCTCCAGGAGCGCTGGCTGAACAAGGGCACGGACCTGCGCGACCCGCTGCGCGCGGGCGTGGCCCTCGACTAGTACGCCAGAAGGACGGGGCGCGGGCTCACGCGTCCGGACCGGATGCGTGCCTCGCACCGCATCCGGCGCGTACGCGGCCCTGGACCGAAGGCGTACGCGCGCCCGTGGGCGCTGCTCCGTCCCCGGCCCGGCTGTCGGCCCCGGCGCCGGGCGGCCGCACTCCGGACGGGTGATCGTCCTTGACGCGGCGTCCACCGGGGAGGACCGTGGGGCGCTATGAGGGGCGAACCCAGTTGCCCGAAGTGTGGTGGCCGGGTCAGGGCTCCCGGCCTCTTTGCCGACTCCTGGCAGTGTGACGTGCACGGGACCGTGCATCCGCTGCAGCCCGTGATCCCGCCCAGCGTCGAGGCCCTCAGCGTCGTGGTGCACCGCGCGCAGGTGCCGGTGTGGATGCCCTGGCCACTGCCCGTCGGCTGGCTCTTCACCGGCGTGGCCTGCGCGGGCGACGACCGCGGCGGCGGCCGGGCGACCGCGGTGGCCTGCTCGGGGCCCGCCCCGCTCGGCGGCGTCGGCGAACTCATCCTGGTCGCCGAGGAGTTGGGCATCGGCCTCGGCGCGCGCTACGCGGGCATCGACGGCCCCGACCCCGGCCCCGGCATGAACGTGGGCAAGCCGCCCGCCGCCAAGGTCCTCGCGGCCGGGCGCCCGACGCCCATGTGGCACGTGTCCGGCACCCCGGAGGACCGCGCCGTCTTCGCGGGCGAGGCGTGCGGCCTGTGGCTGTGGGCGATCGCGTGGCCGGAGCAGTCGGGGCTCCTGATGTACGACGAGCTGGTGCTCACGGACCTGCGGGACGCGGGGGCCGAGGTCGAGCTGCTGCCGTGCGGGGCGCTGTCGCCGCGGCTGCTGACGCCGTAGCCCTCGCGGACGCGCCCGCTGCCCCGCTGCCCTCTAGCCTCACGGCCTCGCCGTCGCGCCGGATTCGCCGAGCGCGCTCCGCGCGGGCGCGAACACCTGGCCGGTCGCCCCCGATGCGGCCGTTATCCTTGATGCGTCCCTTGTCCGCCCCGAACAGCGTGGAGTCTCGCGTGCGCATCGATCTGCACACCCACTCCACCGCTTCCGACGGCACGGACACCCCCGCCGAGCTCGTGCGCAACGCCGCCGCCGCGGGGCTCGACGTCGTCGCCCTGACCGACCACGACACCACGCGCGGCCACGCCGAGGCCGTCGCCGCGCTGCCGCCGGGCCTGACCCTCGTCACCGGGGCCGAGCTGTCCTGCCGCCTCGACGGCGTGGGCCTGCACATGCTGGCGTACCTCTTCGACCCGGACGAGCCGGAGCTGGCCCGCGCGCGCGAGCTGGTGCGCGACGACCGGGTGCCGCGCGCGCGGACGATGGTCCGCAAGCTCCAGGAGCTCGGCGTCCCGGTGACCTGGGAGCAGGTCGCGCGGATCGCGGGCGACGGCTCCGTGGGCCGCCCGCACGTCGCCGAGGCCCTCGTGGAGCTCGGCGTCGTCGCCGGCGTCTCGGACGCGTTCACGCCCGAGTGGCTCGCGGACGGCGGGCGCGCGCACGCGGAGAAGACCGAGCTCGACCCCTTCGAGGCGATCCGCCTGGTCAAGGCCGCGGGCGGCGTCACCGTCTTCGCGCACCCGGCCGCCGCCCAGCGCGGCAAGGTCGTCCCGGAGTCCGCGATAGCCGAGCTGGCCGCGGCCGGTCTCGACGGCATCGAGGTCGACCACCCCGAGCAGCTGGCGTACGCCCCCGAGGCGGGCCCGCGGCTCCGCGGCCTCGCCGCCGACCTCGGCCTGCTCGTGACCGGCTCCAGTGACTACCACGGCAGCCGCAAGACCGTCTCGCTCGGTGAGTACACCACCGACCCCGAGATCTACGGCGAGATCACGCGCCGCGCCACCGGGGCGTTCCCGGTTCCGGGCGCGGGCGGAGACCTGCCCGCCTAGCGGGCGCTCCACCGTCCGCCGCGCCCCGTCCGGGGCCGCGCGCCACCCGCGCCCGCGCGCGGGCGCCGCCGCCTCACCTCCCTCACCTCGTACGACTCTCTGCAAGGCCATCACCGTGTTCGACGTCGCCGTTTTCGGATCTCTCTTCCTCACCCTTTTTGTCATCATGGATCCCCCTGGGATCACGCCGATCTTCCTCGCCCTGACCTCGGGCCGCCCCGCCAAGGTGCAGAAGAAGATGGCCTTCCAGGCCGTCTGCGTGGCCTTCGGGGTCATCGCCGTGTTCGGCGTCGTCGGCCAGCAGATCCTCGACTATCTGCACGTGTCGACGCAGGCGCTGATGATCGCGGGCGGGCTGCTCCTGCTGCTCGTCGCGCTCGACCTGCTCACCGGCAAGACCGACGAGCCCAAACAGACCAAGGACGTGAACGTCGCGCTCGTGCCGCTCGGCATGCCGCTGCTCGCCGGGCCCGGCGCGATCGTCCAGGTGATCCTGGCCGTCCAGCACGCCAGTGCCGCGGAGCAGGTCTCGGTCTGGGCGGCGATCCTCGCCATCCACGTGGTGCTGTTCCTCGCGATGCGCTTCTCGCTGCTGATCATCCGGGTCATCAAGGACGGCGGCGTGGTCCTGGTGACGCGTCTCGCGGGCATGATGCTGTCGGCCATCGCGGTGCAGCAGATCGTCAACGGCGTCACCCAGATCATCCGGGGCGGCTGACGCCCCGCGCACCCCGCGCACCCACGAACAGAGCCCTGTACGTCACCGGCGTGATCCGGTGTCGTACAGGGCTCTGGAGCGTGATGGGTGGGGACGTGCGGCGTTACGAGGCCGTGGTGTCGGCCGGGCGGATGTAGAGGCGCTGGCCGATGGCGGCCGCCTGCTGCACGATCCGGTTGACGGAGGCGGCGTCCACGACGGTGGTGTCCACAGCGGTGCCGTCGACGTCGTCGAGTCGCATGATTTCGAAGCGCATGGGCTTCTCCCTTCGTCTGGTGATCCTCCTGAGGAGAACTTCGGTTACGTACGGTTCCAACGAGTTTCCCGCCTCAAACATTCCCTACGCTAAGGAAATTTTTTGAGAGGCTAATGAACGCCGTGTTGCCGCCCCGTTTCGCGGCCGGTTGTGTTCGTTGCGTAACTAGCACTGGTTGTGCCCCCTGTGTGACGGACGCGACAATGTGTTCCGTATGGACACGG
This sequence comes from Streptomyces spectabilis, assembly GCF_008704795.1. Classification (NCBI taxonomy): domain Bacteria; kingdom Bacillati; phylum Actinomycetota; class Actinomycetes; order Kitasatosporales; family Streptomycetaceae; genus Streptomyces; species Streptomyces spectabilis. The sequence continues at coordinate 6,204,834 of NZ_CP023690.1, forward strand.
ACGAGACCCTCCACGAGACCGGCGAGGTCAACGCCTTACTGGTGCGCGCCAACGGGCTGCTCGAGCGCATGCTCGCCGAGGTGGCGAAGACCCCGTCGACGCACGCGATCTTCGTCGACGCCGGCTATCTGTACGCCGCCGCGGGGCGCCTCGCCGTGGGCACCGAGGACCGGCGCGCCTTCGACCTGGACGCGGAAGGGCTCATCGACGCGCTCATCGACAAGGCACGCACGATCTTCGCCGACAGCAGGCTGCTGCGCGTGTACTGGTACGACGGCGCCCGGCGGCGCATCCACACCACCGAGCAGCAGTCCATCGCCGAACTGCCCGACGTCAAGGTGCGGCTCGGCAACCTCAACGCCAACAACCAGCAAAAGGGCGTCGACTCGCTGATCCGCAGCGATCTGGAGTCCCTGGCCCGGCACCGGGCCATCAGCGACGCCGCGCTCATCGGCGGCGACGAGGACCTGGTGTCGGCGGTCGAGGCGGCGCAGGGGTACGGCGCGCGCGTCCACCTGTGGGGCATCGAGGCCCCCGACGGGCGCAACCAGGCGGAGCCGCTGCTGTGGGAGGTCGACAGCCAGCGCACGTTCGACGCCGACTTCTTCAAGCCGTACATCACACGCCGTTCCCCCCTGCCCTACGAGGGCGCGGTGGCGGCCTCCCGGCCCTCGCGGGACGACGTGCGCTTCGTCGGCGCGCAGATCTCCGCGAAGTGGCTGTCGGCACGGGGCCGCGAGGCCCTCGTGGGCCTGCTGCCCGGCCACCCCTATCTGCCCGGCTCGGTCGACCAGGAGCTCCTCGTCGAGGCGGAGCGGCTGCTCGACTACTCGCTGCGGGGCCAGTCCGACCTGCGCCGCGTGCTGCGGGACGGCTTCTGGGAGCACCTGCAGAAGTGCTACTGAGGCCCTGACCCGCCCGGGCTCAGCGCGTCCCGTCCCAGAAGGAGACGAGGGCGGCGGCGGTCGCTTCCGGACGGTCGGTGTTGGGGGAGTGGTCGGCGCCGGTGACGACCGTGCGGTGCGCCCCGAGGCGCCGGGCCATGTCGTCCAGGAGCGGCACCGGCCAGGTGTCGTCGTGCTCGCCGGACAGCACGTGCACCGGGAGCTCAAGGGCGGCGAGCTCGGCCACGCGGTCCGGCTCGACGCACAGCTGCTTGCCGGTGGCGATCAGCTGGGCCGGGTTGTTGCGCAGCCAGCGGGCGCGCAGGGCGCCGTTGTCCGCGCCGCCGTCCACCTCGGCGTCCTCCGGCGGGTCCATGGCCCGCATCGCCTCCCACACCGCCGCCATCGAATGCGTCGCTAGGGCGTCCGTGAGCAGGGTGGCGCGGGTGCGCTGGGACGGCGCGATGCGGCCGGGGCCCGACGACATGAGCGTGAGCGAGGCGAAGGTGCCGGTGGGCGCGAGCAGCGCGGCCCTGCGGGCGATCAGACCGCCGAGGGAGTGGCCGACGAGGTGCGGGGGGCCGGCCGCCGGGCCGTCGAGCGCGTCGGCCTGAGCGAGCGCGTCGCGCGCCAACTCGCCCAGGGCGTAGGCGGATTCGTCGTCAGGCCCCGCGGACTCGTACTGCCCGCGCCCGTCCACGGCCACGGCGCGGTAGCCCGCGGCGGCCAGCGGCCGGAGCAGCGCGATGAAGTCCTCCTTGCTGCCGGTGAACCCGGGCAGGAGCAGCGCCACCCCCTTGACCTCGCTGACCTCGCCGGCCTCGCCGGTCGGGCGGGCGGGCGCGGCGTCCAGTACGGCGAACGCCCCGCGCGCGGTCTCCAGCACGCGCGCGCGGGTGCCCGGGGGCGGACTGAAGGTGGGGGGCCGACTCATGCCCCGTACGTTAACCGGTGCCCGGCACACGGACGCCGCGCCCACCCGTCCACGCCCTGCGGGGCGGTCGCCCACAGGGGGCGGGGACGGATGGGCGCGGCGTCGGTGTGCCTACTGCCTACTGCTCCGCGGTCTCGGAGGACTTGCCCGAGCGGGTGCGGCGGCGGCGACGCGGCGTGCGCGCGGCCGACTCCTCCGCGGCGGCGGGCGCGGCGGCCGGGGCCTCGGCAGGCTGCGCCTCGGTGCCCGCGGCGGTCTCCGCGGCACCGGACACCGGGGCTCCCGCCCGGGTGCGGCGACGCCTGCGCGGCGTACGGTCCGGGCGCTCGGCGGCGGGCTCCTCCGCGGCCGCGGTGCGGGAGCGGCCACGGGACCGGCCCTTGGCGCCGCCGCGGGCGGACGTCTCGCCGAGGTCCTCGATCTCCTCGGCGTCGAGCCCCGCCCGGGTGCGCTCGGCGCGCGGCAGGACACCCTTGGTGCCGGCGGGGATGTTCATCTCCTCGTACAGGTGCGGGGAGCTGGAGTACGTCTCGACCGGGTCGTTGAAGTCCAGCTCGAGCGCCTTGTTGATCAGCTGCCAGCGCGGGATGTCGTCCCAGTCGACGAGTGTGATCGCGATGCCCTTGGCGCCCGCGCGGCCGGTGCGGCCGATGCGGTGCAGATACGTCTTCTCGTCCTCGGGGGACTGGTAGTTGATGACGTGCGTGACGCCCTCGACGTCGATGCCGCGGGCGGCGACGTCGGTGCAGACGAGCACGTCGACCTTGCCGTTGCGGAAGGCGCGCAGGGCCTGCTCGCGGGCGCCCTGGCCGAGGTCGCCGTGGACCGCGCCGGAGGCGAAGCCGCGCCGCTCCAGCTGCTCGGCGATGTCCGCGGCCGTGCGCTTCGTACGGCAGAAGATCATGGCCAGGCCGCGGCCGTCGGCCTGCAGGATGCGGGACACCATCTCGGGCTTGTCCATGGAGTGCGCGCGGTACACGTGCTGCGCGATGTTCGCGACGGTCGCGCCCTGGTCGTCCGGCGCGGTGGCGCGGATGTGCGTGGGCTGCGACATGTAGCGGCGGGCGAGGCCGATGACGGCGCCCGGCATGGTCGCGGAGAAGAGCATCGTCTGGCGCTTCGCGGGAAGCATGTTGATGATCTTCTCGACGTCGGGCAGGAAGCCCAGGTCGAGCATCTCGTCGGCCTCGTCGAGGACGAGGCACTTGACGTGCTTCAGGTTCAGCTTGCGCTGTCCGGCGAGGTCGAGCAGGCGGCCGGGGGTGCCGACGACCACGTCGACGCCCTTCTTCAGGGCCTCGACCTGGGGCTCGTAGGCACGGCCGCCGTATATGGCGAGGACGCGGACGTTGCGCGCCTTGCCGGCGGTCAGCAGGTCGTTGGTGACCTGGGTGCACAGCTCGCGGGTGGGGACGACGACGAGCGCCTGCGGGGCCTGCGTGAGGTCGTCGGGCGTGCCGCGGCCCGCCTCGACGTCGGCGGGGACGACGACGCGCTCGAGGAGCGGAAGGCCGAAGCCGAGCGTCTTGCCGGTGCCGGTCTTGGCCTGGCCGATGACGTCGGTGCCGGAGAGCGCGACGGGGAGCGTCATCTCCTGGATGGGGAAGGGGTTCACGATGCCGACGGCCTCAAGGGCCTCGGCTGTCTCGGGAAGGATCCCGAGATCCCGGAAAGTGGTAGTCAGGGCTATGCCTCTTCTGTGAGACGCGGCGCGAGGCGAACGCTGGGGGTCGTGACCGTGTCGGGGACTGTCGGCCGCCTGTGGAACGAACCGGGCGGGCCAGGTGGCACGGGACCACTGCCGACGCTCGAGCGCTCACACCGCTGAGGGTCCCTCCGCATGCCGTACGCACGATGCGCACTGCCCTGGAGGGCTGTCTGGTCGGAGCCGATCGGGCCACCGACCGGGCATCCTCATTCATACGGCCCGTCGAATATTCGGCGGGCGCATTACCACTGTACCCCGGAATCTCGCATGAGTGTCCGGCGATTTGTGTCACCCGTCGCGCACCGGCGCTCCCGCGCGCCTGTCATGCGCCCCCCTCGGCGGCCGTACGTCGTTGTCGTCACAGTGGCTGACCAGGGCCTTACGCCACCGGACGGGCGGGCTATTGTGCGCTTCATGGAGACGCCTGACAACGCAGCTCAGCCCGGACACGACGCAGCCGACGCCGGGGCCGCCGAGACCCCCACCGGGGTGGCCGCCCAGGACTGGGCGAAAGCTTCCGCCGACCCGCAGTACCGCGCCGCGGTCGTGGACCTCCTCGGCGCGCTCGCCTACGGCGAGCTCGCGGCGTTCGAGCGCCTCGCGGAGGACGCCAAGCTGGCGCCGACGCTCGCCGACAAGGCGGAGCTGGCGAAGATGGCGTCCGCCGAGTTCCACCACTTCGAGCAGTTGCGGGACCGGCTCGCGGCGGTCGGCGCGGAGCCGACCGAGGCCATGGATCCCTTCGTCGCCGCGCTCGACGGCTTCCACCGGCAGACGGCGCCGTCCGACTGGCTGGAGGGCCTGGTCAAGGCCTACGTCGGCGACTCCATCGCCAGTGACTTCTACCGCGAGGTGGCGGCCCGGCTCGACGGCGACACGCGCCGGCTCGTCCTGGGCGTCCTCGACGACACCGGGCACGCGAGCTTCGCCGTGGAGAAGGTGCGCGCCGCGATCGAGGCGGACCCGCGCGTCGGCGGGCGGCTCGCGCTGTGGGCCCGACGGCTGATGGGCGAGGCGCTCTCGCAGTCGCAGCGGGTGGTGGCCGACCGGGACGCCCTGTCGACGATGCTGGTCGGCGGTGTCGCGGACGGGTTCGACCTCGCGGAGGTCGGGCGGATGTTCTCGCGGATCACCGAGGCGCACACCAAGCGGATGGCCGCACTCGGCCTGGCGGCCTGAGTCGAGGGCCCGGCCCGCGGGCCGGGCCCCGGGCCGTGCTCCGGAGGCCTACGCCGTGACCTGACGGCGGCGCAGGCGGCGGTCAGGGCGGAGCAGCAGGGACAGCAGCGCGGCCGAGACGATCAGGGCGCCTGCCAGCGTCATGGGGGAGCTGCCGGGGCCGAGCGCCGTGTGCGCGATGAACGCGCCCATGAGCGCCCCGCCCACTCCGGTCGCGAGGACGAGCGTGCGGGACGGCAGCCGGTGGGCGAGCCGGTGGGCCGTCGCCCAGGCGAGGGCCAGGCCGAGAAGTGCGGAGCCGAGCGCTTCCAGGATCACGGTGGGGGTCCCTCCCTCGTGGTCGGGTGCGGATCGTGGCCGATCGCGTACGGATCATGCCGATCGTTTGCGGATCATGCCGATCGCGTACGGATCATGGGGGCAAAACGGTCGTAGCCGGTTCTACCCCGGCGGTCGGAACGCAACCCTCCACCCCATTCATGTCCGGAACGCACCGAGGATCCCCGTACACCGGGTGAACAGCGGGTGAACACGCGAGAGCGGCCCGGTGGTCGAACCACCGGGCCGCTCTTCGTGCGCGCCGCGCGGGCGCGCGCCGTCCGCGTGCTACAGGGTGCCGAAGCCCACCTTGCGCTGGGCCGGCTCGCCGATCTCCACGTACGCGAGGCGGTCGGCGGGGACCAGGACCTTGCGGCCGTGGTCGTCCGTCAGGCTCAGCAGCGGGGCCTTGCCCGTCAGGGCCTCGGAGACCGCGCTCTCGACCTCCTCGGCGCTCTGACCGCTCTCCAGAACGATCTCGCGCGGCGCGTGCTGCACGCCGATCTTGACCTCCACGCTTTGTCCCTCCGACGGTCAGTGATGTGCGCGGCCGCCCGCGCCGTACCTGCACAGATTAGCCCGGTGAAGCGACGCCGACGGCTCCGGCCGCGCACGCCAGGAGCGAACACGTACCGGGAAGAAACGCGGGACGGAGAACCGGCCCGTGTGCTCAGTGGCCCTCGGAGCCGTGCAGCGGGAAGCCCGCGATGCCGCGCCAGGCGAGCGAGGTGAGCAGCTGCACCGCCTTCTCGCGCGGGACGCCGCCGTCGCTGTGCAGCCAGGAGCGTGCGACGACCTGGGCGAGGCCGCCGAGCCCGGAGGCGAGCAGCATCGACTCGGCCTCGGGCAGGCCGGTGTCCTCCGCGATGACCTCGCAGATCGCCTCGGCGCACTGGAGCGTGACCTTGTCGACGCGCTCGCGGACCGCGGGCTCGTTGGTCAGGTCCGACTCGAAGACGAGCCGGAAGGCGCCGCCGTCGTCCTCCACGTACCCGAAGTAGGCGTCCATCGTCGCCGCGACGCGCTGCTTGTTGTCGTTCGTCGAGGCCAGGGCCGCGCGCACCGCCTGCAGCAGGTTGTCGCAGTGCTGGTCGAGCAGCGCCAGGTAGAGGTCGAGCTTGCCGGGGAAGTGCTGGTAGAGCACCGGCTTGCTGACACCCGCCCGCTCGGCGATGTCGTCCATCGCCGCCGCGTGGTACCCCTGGGCGACGAAGACCTCCTGGGCCGCGCCGAGGAGTTGGTTGCGTCGGGCACGGCGCGGCAGGCGAGTGCCCCGCGGGCGTGCCGCCTCTGTCTGCTCGATGGCTGTCACGCCGCCTCCCAGAATCGTCCTTAGTTGCGGTGTGCGCCGCGCCGCCATCGTACTTTTCGGTAACTGTGATGTGCGCGGTGCGAGCGCAGAATTTCACGGACCCCGTACCCATGGAAGCGGTGCGTAGCAGGGCAAACACGGGCAGCCGCGCGGGTGCGCGCCTTTGCTCAGCGGTAGTCGTCCTCGTCCAGGTCGACCACGCGGGCCTGCTCGGCGACGTCGGCCACGTTGGCGGCGCCGGGGTCGACGTCCTCCAGGGAGCCGTCGTGCTGCGGCGCGAGCTCGGTGTGCTGCTCGGCGGCGTCGGCCTCGGGCGTCTCCTCGTCCAAGTCGCCCGCGGTCTCCTCGACCTCGAACGTGTCCGGGTCGGTCGGGTCAACGCTCATGATGGGGACTCCCTCGGATCTCTTGCCGGTGTCTGGGCGGGTGCCCTGATTCGCGCGCCTCTTCCCGGCGAGTTCCCTCTTCCCCCAGGGAACACCCGATCGGGGCGCCACGCGATCTTTTGCCGGGTGCCCGCGTGATCTGTTACGCGATCCAAACCGCACCTGTGACCCCGAACACGCGATCCAACGCGTGATCGTCTCGTAACATTGCCCGCATGTCTTCGACCGAGTTGCCGGACGTGCTCGCCGCCACCGTCGCCCCCAAGCCGGGTGCCGTCGGTGTCGTGGAGGGCGAGCGCATGGACTCGGTCACGCTGCCCGGCATGACGCTCTCGGTGCGCACCCGGCCCGCGGCGGACACGGGTCTGCCGCCCGCGCTGTACGTGCACGGGCTCGGCGGCTCCTCGCAGAACTGGTCGGCGCTGATGCCGCTGCTCCAGGACGTCATGGACGGCGAGGCCCTCGACCTGCCGGGCTTCGGCGACTCGCCGCCCCCGGACGACGGGGACTACTCGGTCACCGGGCACGCGCGCGCGGTCATCCGCTTCCTGGAGGCGCGCGGGCGCGGCCCCGTCCACTTGGTGGGCAATTCCCTGGGCGGCGCCGTCACCACCCGCGTCGCCGCGGTCCGGCCCGACCTCGTGCGCACCCTCACCCTGGTCTCGCCCGCCCTGCCCGAGCTGCGGGTGCAGCGCACCGCCGTGCCCACGGGACTGCTCGCGCTGCCCGGTGTGGCCGCCCTGTTCACCCGGCTGACCAAGGAGTGGACGCCGGAGATGCGGGTGCGCGGCGTCATGGAGCTCTGTTACGGCGATCCGGCCAAGGTCTCGCCGGACGCGTTCGCGGCGGCCGTGCGCGAGATGGAGCGCCGCCTCGCGCGCCCCTACTTCTGGGACGCCATGGCCCGCTCGGCCCGCGGCATCGTGAACGCGTACACGCTCGGCGGCCAGCACGGCCTGTGGCGGCAGGCCGAGCGGGTGCTCGCGCCGACGCTGCTCGTGTACGGCGGCCGGGACCAGCTCGTGTCGTACCGCATGGCGCACAAGGCCGCGGCGGCCTTCCGCGACTCGCGGCTGCTGACGCTTACCGAGGCCGGGCACGTGGCGATGATGGAGTTTCCGGACGCGGTGGCCGCCGGGATCCGCGAACTCGTGGCTGACGCCGGTGAGTTGAGGGATCCTCGTGCGGTGCGCAAGGGCGGCGGCGTGAGCGACGACCGCCGCGATCCGGGTACGTCGGGTACGAGGAGCTGACACGCCGCGTGGGACGCCATAGCCGCCGGGACCCGGCCGACAACACAGACACCAGCAGCACCTCCGGCATACCCGAGTCCCGGACGGCACCGTCCGGGACGGGCAGCGGCCGCCGTCGGCGCGGTGACACGCCCGCGCACGGGACGCCCCGGGTGACGCCGCCGCAGGGAACGCCCGCGCACGGGACGCCCCGGGTGACGCCGCCGCAGGGAACGCCCCCGCACGGCGTGCCGCAGGCCACCCCGCCGCACGGCACCCCGCGGGTGCGCGGCGGCCACCCCGAGCAGCGCGAGCCCGGCGGCGGCTGGGGCACGGTCGGCTCCGCGGCGCCGCGGACCGGGTCCGGCGCGGCGCGGCCGCCCCGGACGCCGGGACCGAGACGGGAGGATGTCGCGGCCTTCGACGCCCTCGGTGCCCCGGACGGCTTCGAGGGCGTGGATGTGCTCGCGGCGGGCGCCACCCCTGTGCGGCCGCCCGCGCCCCGCGATCCGTACGCGTCCGTCACCGCCTGGGAGACCGACGCCGGTGACGACGGCGACGGCACGGGCGGCGGCTCCCCGGCCCCCGCCGCCGCTGGCGGGACCCCGGCGGGCGGGCGGCTCAGCAGCCGCACCGTCATCGGCGCCGCCGCCGCGACCGTCACCCTGGCCCTCGCCATCGTCGTGGCCGCGCAGGTCACCGACGACGCCAAGGGCTCCGGCTCCGACACCCGGGCCGCCGACCACGACGCGGGCGACGCCCGGGACGCCCGCGGCTCCGCCTCGCGCTCGGACAACCGGCCCGCGCCGTCCGACAAGCCGACCCCGGAGTCGTACGAGACGAAGATGGGCAAGAAGTACCCGCTGGACGCGAAGCTCGCGGCGTCCGGGGACTTCGAGGTGATGCCCGGATTCGACCGGGCGCCCGGCAAGGGGCAGAAGTTCCGGTACCGCGTCGACGTCGAGAAGGGCATGGGCCTGGACGGCGCCCTGTTCGCGCAGGCCGTGCAGAAGACCCTGAACGACGAGCGGAGCTGGGCGCACGGCGGGGCCCGCGCCTTCGAGCGGATCTCCTCCGGGAAGCCGGACTTCGTCATCACCCTGGCGAGCCCGGTGACCACCGCGAAGTGGTGCGCGAAGTCCGGCCTCGAAACGCTCAAGCAGAACGTGTCCTGTGACTCGGCCTCTACCGAACGCATCATGATCAACGCCTATCGGTGGGCCCAGGGTGCCAAGACCTACGGCGACCGCATCCACCCCTACCGGCAGATGCTGATCAACCACGAGGTCGGCCACCGGCTCGGCCACGGCCATGTGGACTGCCAGCGGGACGGCGAACTCGCGCCCGTCATGCAGCAGCAGACCAAGTTCCTCGACCACGACGGCATCCACTGCAAGCCCAACCCCTGGGTGTTTCCCAAGGAGTGAGACGGTGCGGCTCAGAGAGTGAGACGTCGCGTTGACATTCCACGCGGCATCGTCCATATTTCTCCGCATGTCGACCCGTCACGCCTCCCCGAGCGCCGCCCTTGAGCTGGCGCTGTTCGGCGTGACCGCGCTCTGCGTGGCCGATATTCACTGTCGCTGACGCCCGCCCCCGGCGAGTGCGTCGCGCTTCTCCTTCCTTCACCGCGTTTCCGTGCCCCATGCCCCCTGTGCGTGTGGCGCGTTCTGTACGCGGTCCACGATGTGGCCAGGTGTCCGCATCCTGGACAGACGGTCTTGACGTACGTGCCCGGGGCGGGCTCCCGCGCTTCCCCCCGCTCCCTCTTTTTCTCTTCAGCTTTCCGAGAGGCACTCCGATGCGTCTGCGTCGTCAGAAGTCCGTCATATCCCGCCGCGTGGCAGCGGCATCCGCCACCCTGGTCGTCCTGGCCGCGGGCGCCGCCGCCTGCGGACCTGAGGACGGCAACGACGCCGGGGGCGACGGCAAGGCCAAGAAGGGCGGCACGCTCACCGTCCTCAACCGCGAACCGCAGAAGACCTTCGACCCGGCCCGTCTGTACACCTCCGGCGGCGGCAACGTGCCGAGCCTCGTCTTCCGCACCCTGACCACCCGCAACCGAGAGGACGGGGCCGAGGGCGCGAAGGTCGTACCGGACCTCGCCGAGAGCCTCGGCAAGCCGAGCAAGAACGCCACGGTGTGGACGTACACCCTGAAGAAGGGCCTCAAGTTCGAGGACGGCACGCCGATCACGACGAAGGACATCAAGTACGGCATCGAGCGCTCCTTCGCGGCCGAGCTGTCCGGCGGCGCGCCCTTCCTGCGGGACTGGCTCATCGGCGGCGACAAGTACCAGGGCCCCTACAAGGACAAGAAGGGCCTGGACTCGGTCGAGACGCCGGACGACCGCACCATCGTCTTCCACCTGAACAAGCCCGTCGGCGATTTCGACTACGTGGCGACCCAGACGTCGTTCGCGCCCGTACCGAAGGCCAAGGACAAGGGCACCAAGTACGAGGAGCACCCGATCTCCTCGGGCCCGTACCAGGTCGTCAAGAACACGAACGGCGGCGAGCGGCTCCAGCTGGAGCGCAACCCGCACTGGTCGCAGAAGACCGACGCCGAGCGCAAGGCCTACCCGGACAAGATCGACGTCCGCTCCGGCTTCAACTCCTCCGTCATCAACCAGCGCCTCTCCGCGAGCCAGGGCGCCGACGCCGCCGCCGTCACCACCGACACCAACCTCGGCCCCGCCGAGCTCGCCAAGGTCACCGGTGACAAGAAGCTCGCCGCGCAGGTCGGCACCGGCCACTTCGGCTACACCAACTACCTGGCCTTCAACCCGAAGAAGAAGCCCTTCGACAACCCGAAGGTCCGCCAGGCCGTCGCCTACGCCGTCGACCGCTCCTCGGTCATCAACGCCGCGGGCGGCTCCTCGCTCGCCGAGCCGGCCACCACCTTCCTGCCCGACCAGGAGTCCTTCGGCTACCAGAAGTTCGACCACTTCCCGGCGGGCGACAGCGGCAACCCGAAGAAGGCCAAGGAACTGCTGAAGGAGGCCGGCTACAAGGACGGCCTGACCATCACCCTCACCCATTCCAACGCCAAGAACTTCGAGACCAGCCCGGAGATCGCCACCGCCCTCCAGGACGCCCTGAAGAAGGCCGGGATCACCGTCAAGCTCCAGGGCCTGGAGGACAACGACTACGAGGACAAGGTCCACGACGCCAAGGACGAGCCGGGCCTCTTCCTCGCCCACTGGGGCGCCGACTGGCCCTCCGGCGGCCCGTTCCTTTCGCCCATCTTCGACGGCCGCCAGATTGTCAATGATGGATACAACTTCAACTCGTCCTTCTTGAACGACAAGTCGGTCAATGCGGAGATTGACGCGATCAACAAGTTGACCGACCACGACGCGGCCGCCAAGAGGTGGGGCGCTCTGGACAAGAAGATCGGCGAGAAGGCCGTCAACGTGCCGCTGTTCCACCCGGTCTACAAGCGCCTGTACGGCAAGGACGTCAAGAACGTCGTGATCAGCGACTGGACCGGCGTCCTGGACATCTCCCAGGTCGCGGTCAAGTAGGGACCGCCAGGTAGATCCGTCATGAGTGAGGCCCTGTTGGCCTCGGAGAGCGGGGGAGCGGACGCCGCCACGGCGTCCGCTCCCGGCTCCTCCGGAGCCCGTCAGTTCTGGCGACGCCTGCGCACGCAGCGCGCCGCCCTCGTCGCGGGCGCGATCGTCGCCCTGCTCGTCCTGGTCGCGCTCGCCGCGCCCCTGCTCACCGCCCTGGAGGGCCAGGACCCCACCACGTACCACCCGGAGCTCATCGACTCCGCGCGCGGCGGCGTGCCGGTCGGCTCCTTCGGCGGCATGAGCGCCGAGCACTGGCTCGGCGTCGAACCGCAGACCGGCCGCGACCTGTTCGCGCGCCTGGTCTACGGGGCCCGGGTCTCCCTCGGCGTCGCGCTGATCGCGACGGTGCTCCAGGTCGCGCTCGGCATCGGCGTCGGGCTCGCCAGCGGCCTCGGCAACCGCTGGCTCGACCTCGCCCTCAGCCGCGCCACCGACGTCCTGGTGGCGCTGCCCGTGATGGTCCTCGCGCTCGGGCTCCTCGCCGTCGTGCCGACCGGCTTCCCGCGCCCCGTGCTCGTCGCGCTCGTCGTCGGCATCGTGGGCTGGGGCGGCATGGCGAAGATCGTGCGCGCGCAGACCATCTCGCTCAAGGCGCTCGACCACGTCGCCGCGGCCCGCCTGAGCGGCTGGGGCGGGGCGAGCGTCGCGCGCCGCGAGCTGCTGCCCGCGCTCGCCGCGCCCGTCATCACGTACTCCGCGCTGCTCGTCCCCACCAACATCACCGTCGAGGCGGCCCTGTCCTTCCTCGGCGTCGGCGTCAAGCCGCCCACCGCGTCCTGGGGCCAGATGCTCACCTCCGCCGACGTCTGGTACCAGGCGGCACCGCAGTACCTGCTGCTGCCCGCGGGCACCCTGTTCGTCACCGTGCTCGCGCTGACCGTCCTCGGCGACGGCGTCCGCACCGCCCTCGACCCGCGCGCGGCCTCCCGCCTCCGGGTGGGCACGAAGCGCGGCAGGAAGGGGGCGGCGTCATGAGCCTCGGCTCCGGATTCACCGGCTTCGTCGCGCGCCGCGCCGTCGGCGCCGCCGTCACCCTCTTCGCCCTGTCCGTCGTCATCTACGCCGTCTTCTACGTCGCCCCCGGCGACGTCGCGCAGATCACCTGCGGCCCGCGCTGCTCGCCCGCCCAGGTCCAGCAGGTCGCCGAGCAGCTCAAGCTCGACGACCCGCTGTACACGCGCTACTTCGAGTTCCTGCGCGGCGTCTTCGTCGGCCACGACTACTCCACCGGCACCGCGGTGCTGCACTGCGACGCGCCCTGCCTCGGCCTGTCGTACCAGACCGACCAGCAGGTCACCGATCTGATCCTGAACAAGGTTCCGGTCACGGGGTCGCTCGCGATCGGCGCGATGGTCCTGTGGCTGATCCTCGGCGTCGGCACCGGCGTCGTGTCCGCGTGGCGGCGCGGCCGCCCCACCGAGCGCGTCCTGACCGCCGTCACGCTCGCGGGCACGGCAACCCCCGTGTTCGTCATCGGGCTTCTCCTGATGATCCTGGTCTGCGGCCAGCTCCAGTGGCTGCCGTTCCCGCAGTACGTGCCGTTCACCGAGGACCCGCAGCAGTGGGCGTGGAACCTGCTCCTGCCCTGGGTGTCGCTCGCCCTCATCGAGTCCGCCAAGTACGCGCGCCTGACCCGGTCCGCGATGCTGGAGACGCTCGCCGAGGACCATGTGCGCACCTTCCGCGCGTACGGGATCAGCGAGCGCTCCCTCGTGGGGCGGCACGCCCTGCGCGGCGCCCTCGCGCCCGTGATCGCGCTGAGCGCCAACGACTTCGGGACCATGTTCGGCGGCGCCCTGCTCACCGAGACGCTGTTCGGCCTGCCCGGGCTCGGCCGCGAACTCGTGCACGCCGTCCGGGTCGTCGACCTGCCGGTGGTCGTCGGCATGGTCCTCGTCACCGGCTTCTTCGTGGTCCTCGCCAACGCCGTCGCGGACGTCCTGTACGCGGTGGCCGACCGACGGGTGGTGCTCGCATGAGCCTCGACGATCACCTCGTGCACGTGGACGGCCTGAGCGTCGACTTCGGCGACGTGCGCGCCGTGGACGAGGTCTCCTTCACACTGGCGCGCGGCGCCGCCCTCGCCCTCGTCGGCGAGTCCGGCTCCGGCAAGTCGACCGTCGCCTCCGCGCTGCTCGGCCTGCACCGGGACACCGGGGCGCGGGTCACCGGCGCCGTGCGCGTCGGCGGCGTCGACGTCACCGGGGCCACGGACCGCGAACTGCGGCGGCTGCGCGGCGGGGTCGCCGCGATGGTCTTCCAGGACCCGCTGTCCTCGCTCGACCCGTACTACGCGGTCGGCGACCAGATCGCCGAGGTGTACCGCCACCACTCCGGGGCCTCGCGCCGCGCCGCACGCGCGCGTGCCGTCGACGTCCTCGGCCGGGTCGGCATCGCGGACGCCGCGCGCCGGGCGCGCTCGCGTCCGCACGAGTTCAGCGGCGGCATGCGCCAGCGCGCCCTGATCGCCATGGCCCTCGCCTGCGAGCCCGACCTGCTCGTCGCCGACGAGCCGACCACGGCCCTGGACGTGACGGTGCAGGCGCAGATCCTCGATCTGCTGCACGTGCTGCGCGCGGAGACCGGCATGGGCCTGCTCCTGGTCACCCACGACGTGGGCGTGGCCGCCGGGAGCGTCGACGACGTGCTCGTCATGCGGCACGGGCGCGTCGTGGAGCGCGGCGGCGTCACCGACGTCCTCGCGGCGCCCCAGGAGGCGTACACCAAGCAGCTCCTGAGCGCCGTGCCGCGCGTCGACGCCGTCCGCGACGAGCGCTCCGGCGAGCTCGGCGACGTCGTCGTCGAGGCGAAGGGATTGCGGCGCGAGTTCGGGCGCGGCAAGGGCGCCTTCGTCGCCGTCGACGACGTGTCGCTGACCGTGCGGCGCGGCGAGACCCTCGGCGTCGTCGGCGAGAGCGGCAGCGGCAAGACGACCCTCGGCCGGATGCTCGTGGGGCTCCTGGAGCCCACCGCCGGGCGGCTGAGGCACGCCGGTGCCGAGCAGCGGGGCACGGGGGCCGTCCCCGGCGTGCAGATGGTGTTCCAGGACCCCGTCTCCTCGCTCAATCCGCGCCGCTCGGTGGGCGAGTCGATCGCCGATCCGCTGCGCGCCCGCGGCGACCGCGACGAGGCCGCGATCCGCGCCCGCGTACGGGATCTGATGGAGCGCGTCGGGCTCGACCCGGCGCACTACGACCGCTATCCGCACGAGTTCAGCGGCGGCCAGCGCCAGCGCGTCGGCATCGCGCGGGCGCTCGCCGCCGAGCCCCGGCTCATCGTCTGCGACGAGCCCGTCTCGGCGCTCGACGTGACCACCCAGGCCCAGGTCACCGCGCTGCTCGCGGAGCTGCAGCGGGAACTGGGGCTCGCGCTCGTCTTCGTCGCGCACGACCTCGCGGTGGTGCGCCAGGTCAGCGACCGGGTGGCGGTGATGCGGCGCGGCCGGATCGTCGAGTACGGCTCCGTGGACGAGGTCTACGACTCGCCCCGGGACCCGTACACGAAGGACCTGCTCGCCGCCGTGCCCGCCCTCGACCCCGCGCTCGCCGCCGAGCGGCGCGCGGCCCGTCTCTCCCGGCCCCCGTCGGCCCCGGAGGAATTGGCCGTGGCATGACTGCGCGTGAGCGAGGGGGTCTCCCACGAGCCCCTCATGACGCCTTTCGTCGCCCTATGAGGCTTCTATAGCGCGACGGAACGCTACCGGTGCAGGAAAGTTACTGCTCTTCACCCCTTCTGGTGGCGCGATGGACAACCGTCCGTCGCGCCACCGGCATGTCCGCATACGTTCGTCCCGCTGCGAGCCGCCGGGCCAACGGCGGCTCGCCTAGGGCAGATCGGGGGTGCACGCGTGCGCATTGGACTGCTTACGGAGGGTGGTTATCCGTATGTGGGCGGTGAGGCCAGGCTCTGGTGCGACCGGCTCGTGCGCGGGCTCGGGCAGCACGAGTTCGACGTCTACGCACTGAGCGGGAGCGCCCGTCAGGAGGCACTCGGCTGGGTCGAACTGCCCCCGCAGGTCCGCCGGGTACGGAGCGCCGCGCTCTGGGGCGAGGCCTCGGGACGGTCGGTGCTGTGGGGGCGGCGCCGCGCGGGCCGGCGCTTCGCGGAGTGCTTCGGGGAACTCGCGGCGGGCATGACGGGCACCTCCGGCCAGTTGGCGGACCGTTTCGGCAGCGGCCTCTACGGGCTCGCCGAACTCGCCCGCGACACCGGCGGGCTCGCCGGGGCCCTGCGCTCCGAGGACGCCGTGCGCGCCCTGGAGAGCGCCTGCCGCGCGCCCGGCGCGCACCGGGCGGCCCGCGCCGCCCGCGTGCCCGACCTGCTCGCCGTCGCCGCGGACCTGGAACGGGTGCTGCGCCCGCTCTCCCTCGACTGGTACGACGACGACACGCTCGGCGCCGTCGACCTCTGCCACGCCACGGCGGGCGGCGCCGCCGCGCTTCCGGGCCTGCTCGCCCGGCACTTCGCGGGCGTACCGCTGCTCGTCACCGAGTACGGCGTACGGCTGCGGGCGCACTACCTGGCGGGCGCGGGCGGTGCCGGGGAGCCCGGTCCGAGCGCTCCCGCGCGGGCCCTGCTCGCCTCCTTCCACGGCAGGCTCGCCGCCGAGACCTACCGCGAGGCCACCGTCATCACCCCCGGCAACGCGCACGCCCGCCGCTGGCAGGAGCGGTGCGGCGCCGACCGCGCCAAGCTGCGCACGGTCTACCCGGGCCTGGAGGCGGACCGCTTCGCCGAGGTCGGCGAGCGCGAGGAGCCCGGCGAACCGCACACCCTCCTGTGGGTCGGCAGGATCGAGCCCGCCAAGGACCTGATCTCGCTCCTGCACGCCTTCGCCGAGGTCCGCAAGGAGGAGCCCCGGGCCCGGCTGCGGATCGTCGGCGCGCTCGCCGACGGGGCGCGCGCGGCCGCCTATCTCGACCACTGCCGGGCGCTCGCCGCGCAGCTGTTCCCCGACGAGGCCGACGACGTGCACGCGGTCGGCGCCAACCCGGTCTCGTTCGAGGAGATCGGCGGGCCGGAGGCGCCGGACCTCACTGACGCCTACGCCGGGGGCGGCGTGGTCGTCCTGTCCAGCGTCGTCGAGGGCTTCCCCATCAGCCTGATCGAGGCGATGCTCTGCGGGCGCGCCACGGTCTCGACGGACGTCGGCGCGGTGGTCGAGGTCATCGGCGGCACGGGCCTCGTGGTGCCGCCGCGCAACCCGCGGGCGCTCGCGCAGGCGTGCGTGGCGCTGCTGCGCGACCCCGAGCGCCGCGCACGCCTCGGCGCGGCGGCGCGGGCCAGGGCGCTCGAACTCTTCACGGTCGAGCAGAACATCGAGGCATTTCACGGCATTTACCTGGAGATCGTCTCGCACTGCCCAGTGCGCCGCGAGACCGTGGACGAGGCGGGCGAGCCGGTGCCGTTCGCGCACCCGGCCGAGGCGTCCGTGCCGGGCCGGTGGGCCGTCGGCGGCGTCGCGGGCACGGCGCCCGTCGGCAGGGCCGCACCGCTCACACCGCACGCGCCCCTGGGCCCCGCGGCCGCCGCCGGGCCGAGCTGGGCCGCCCGCTGCGGGCTGCGCGGGCAGCTGGGGGAGGTGGCCTCGTGAAGGGACTCGACTCGGCCCCGGGCTCGGCTCCGGGCTCGGCGCTCGACCCCGCTCCGGGCTCTGCTCACGACTCCGCTCTCGACTCCGCTCTCGACTCTGCTTCGGCCGTGACCGCCCCGAGGCGCGGCACCGTCGACCCCGTCAAGGCGCTGCTCCACCGCCACCGCGACCTCTGCGAGCGCGCCGTCGACCCCCTGGAGATCGCGGCGGGCCTGGAGGCGCACGGCGTCACCGACCGCACGGCCGCGCGGTTCCGGCACCGCGACGTGTTCGCCCTTGCCGAGGAGATGTACGCGCGCGTGCCGCGCGACAACGACGAGTGGGACGCCCTCGACACCCCCGGGGACGACGGCGCCGACCGGCAGCACGGCGCGGCTCCCGAAGTCCACGCCGGATGGCCCGTGTTCGCGCTCCTCCCCGGCGCGGTGTGCGCCCTCACCGTCGCCGGACTCGGCCTCACCACCGGCGGCGCACGGGTGGCCGTGGCGCTCGGCGGGGCGGCCGCCCTGGCCGCCACGACACGTGTCGCCCTGCGGCACGGCCCGCTGCGCACCCCCCGCCCCGCCGCGTCGGCCACGCGCGCGTGGACCTGCTGGCTGCTCGCGTACGCCCTGCTCGGCGAAGGCCTGCTGCGCGCCGCCGCACCGGGGGGCGCGGACCGGCCCTGGGCGCCCTCGGCCCTCGCCGCCCTCGGGCTCACCGCGGCGGTCGCGCCCGGCCTCGCGTGCGCGCGGCTCTTCGCGGTGCGGGCCCACGCACGGCTCGGCAGGAGCCGGGGGCTCGCCGACTTCGCCGCGTCCGTACGGCCGCTCCTGATCGGCGTGTTCGCGCTCTACGCGGCCGCGGTGGGCCTGGCACTCGCCGGAGCGGACGCCGCACTCGGCCCCGGCGGGGTGGCCCCCGCCCTGGGCGTCGGGGCGCTGGCCGCGCTGCTGTGGCTCGGCCGACTGCTCGCGGCGCACGGCTCCACGCGCGCGGCCGTCCTCGTCTACGCCGCGGTCGGCGCGACCGAGGCGGCGGCCCTGGCCCTCGCGTGGGCGGCCCGCCTGCCGGGCTGCGGCTTCCTCGCGGCGCCGGTGGAGACCGCGGCCCTCACCTGGGGCGCGCCCGCCGTCGTCTGCGGGGCGGGCGCCGCCGTCCTGCTGGCCCGCGCGGTCCGCGTACTGGGCCGCGCCTCCGCGCACGCCCGCGGGGGTACGACATGAGCGCGCGCGCCACCTGTAAGCACCTCAGCCCCGGCTGCCCACAGGCTGCCTGCCTGCGGCCCTCCCGCCCGCGGCCCCCCGGCCGTCCGCTTCCGTACCCCCGAGGCGCACCCCCCGACCCCACCGCCCTGGAGCGGTCCGAACCCCCGGTCCCGCGCACCCGGTGCGGGCCCCGGCGGCGCGGCCCCCGGTCGCGGCGGGCCGCGCCGGTCCATCCGTTACCCGCGACAGCCGGCACCACCCTGAAGGAGAAACGCAGATGACAAGGCCCAGCATCCGAGCGTCCGTCCCCGGAGGCGCCCGATGAGGGTGTTGCTGATCGGAGCCAACGGATACCTCGGCCGGTTCGTCGCCGACCGGCTGCTCGCCGACCCGGCGGTCCAGCTCACCGCGCTCGGCCGCGGGGACGACTCGGACGTACGGTTCGACCTCGCAAGCGGCAGCCCCGGCGCGCTCACCCGCTTCCTGGACGCCGTGCACCCGGGCGTCGTCATCAACTGCGCGGGCGCCACCCGCGGCGGCGCCCGCGAACTGACCCGGCACAACACCGTCGCCGTCGCCACCATCTGCGAGGCCCTGCGCCGCAGCGGCTGCGGCGCCCGCCTGGTGCAGCTCGGCTGCGGCGCCGAGTACGGCCCGAGCCAGCCCGGCTCGTCCACCGCGGAGGACGCCGTGCCCCGCCCCGGCGGCCCCTACGGCGTCAGCAAACTGGCCGCCACCGAACTCGTCCTCGGCTCGGGGCTCGACGCCGTGGTCCTGAGGGTGTTCTCGCCCGCAGGCCCCGGCACCCCCGCCGGATCACCGCTCGGCCGCCTCGCCGAGGCCATGCGCCGCGCCATGCAGTCCGGCGACGGCGAGCTGAAGCTCGGCGGGCTCGGCGTGCAGCGCGACTTCATCGACGTGCGCGACGTCGCGCGCGCCGTGCACGCCGCCTCGCTCTCCGCGGCCCAGGGCATCGTCAACATCGGCTCCGGGCGCGCCGTGCGGCTGCGTGACGCCGCCGCCGTGCTCGCCCGCGTCGCCGGCTACGGCGGCGCCCTGCACGAACTCGACCAGCCGCCCGGCAGGCCCGGCCTGCACCCCAGGCCCGACACCGACCACGCGTCCCCGGCCGTCTACCCCTACCCGGACGGCTGCGGCAGCTGGCAGCAGGCCGACGTGCGCACCGCGCGCGACCGCCTCGGCTGGCGGCCGCGCATCAACCTCGAAGAGTCACTCGCCGACATCTGGATGGAAGCCGCATGCCGCATCTAGGCCGCACACCGCGCCCCGGCCGCACCCCCCTGCCGGTCCGGGGACCGCACCCCACGGGCACCGCGGCCGTCGGCGCCCCGCGGACCCCCTTGCGCGTCGGCTTCGGTGTCCCCGGCACCGCCCACCCGCTGCTCGCAGCCGCCGAGTGGGCCGAACTCACCCGGTCCTGCGGCTCCTTGCACTGGGTCGTCCTGAACGTCGCGGGCGGCCCCGGCGACCGGCCCGACCCGCACTGCCTCGACGCCGCGGGACGGCTGCGGAACGCGGGCGTCCGGGTCCTCGGCCACCTCGACGTGGCATACGGCGCCCGCAGCTTCGGCGAGCTCGTCTCCGACGCCCACCGCTACCTCGACTGGTACCTGGTCGACGGCTTCTTCCTCGCCCGCTGCCCGACCGAGCGCACGGCGCTCCCGGAGGTCCGACGCACCGTCACCACCCTGCGTGCGCTCCTGGACAGGGCGCACGTGGTGTTCGGGCACGGGTCCCACCCGTACCCCGGATACGTCGAGAGCGCCGACCAGTTGGTGACCTTCAGCGGCCCCTGGAGCGACTACCGCTGGTCCCAGGTCGCCGAGTGGACCGCCGACTACCCGCCCGAGCGCTTCTGCCACCTGGTGCACGGCGTGCCGCGCGGCCACCTCGACGAGGCGCTGCGCGTCGCCCGCTGGCAGGGCGCCTCGACGATCTACTTCACCGACCGCACGGACGGCGGCGGCTCCGGCGGTTCCCGCGCCCTGGGCGGCGACCCCTGGGAGGCCCTGCCCGGTTACTGGGACGACATCGTCTCGCGTATCGGACCAGGTGTCTCGGAATGAAGAAGGCCGTGGCAGTGTTACGGAGAGAACAACCGTTCCGCATATCCGACCAACGGAGTCCCCGTGTCGCTGCCACCCCTGGTCGAGCCAGCATCCGAGCTCACCGTCGACGAGGTCCGCAGGTACTCCCGCCACCTGATCATCCCGGATGTCGGGATGGACGGGCAGAAGCGGCTGAAGAACGCCAAGGTGCTCTGTGTGGGCGCCGGCGGCCTCGGGTCACCGGCGCTGATGTACCTCGCGGCGGCGGGCGTCGGCACCCTCGGCATCGTGGAGTTCGACGAGGTCGACGAGTCGAACCTGCAGCGCCAGATCATCCACAGCCAGGCCGACATCGGCCGCTCCAAGGCCGAGTCGGCCCGCGACAGCGTCCTCGGCATCAACCCGTACGTGAACGTGGTCCTGCACGAAGAGCGGCTCGAAGCCGACAACGTGATGGACATCTTCAGCCAGTACGACCTGATCGTCGACGGCACCGACAACTTCGCGACGCGCTACCTGGTCAACGACGCCTGCGTGCTCCTGAACAAACCGTACGTGTGGGGCTCCATCTACCGCTTCGACGGCCAGGCGTCGGTGTTCTGGTCCGAGCACGGGCCCTGCTACCGCTGCCTCTACCCGGAGCCCCCGCCCCCCGGCATGGTCCCGTCCTGCGCCGAGGGCGGCGTGCTGGGCGTGCTGTGCGCCTCCATCGGCTCGATCCAGGTCAATGAGGCCATCAAGCTCCTCGCGGGCATCGGCGAGCCCCTCGTCGGCCGACTGATGATCTACGACGCCCTGGAGATGCAGTACCGCCAGGTCAAGGTCCGCAAGGACCCGAACTGCGCGGTCTGCGGCGAGAACCCCACCGTCACCGAACTCATCGACTACGAGGCCTTCTGCGGCGTCGTGTCCGAGGAGGCCCAGGAGGCGGCCGCCGGTTCGACGATCACTCCCCGGCAGCTCAAGGAGTGGATCGACGGCGACGAGAAGATCGAGATCATCGACGTCCGCGAGCCGAACGAGTACGAGATCGTCTCGATCCCGGGCGCCAAGCTGATCCCGAAGAACGAGTTCCTCATGGGCACCGCCCTGGAGACCCTGCCGCAGGACAAGAAGATCGTCCTGCACTGCAAGACGGGTGTCCGCAGTGCGGAAGTCCTCGCCGTCCTGAAGTCCGCGGGCTTCGCGGACGCGGTCCACGTCGGCGGCGGCGTGATCGGCTGGGTCAACCAGATCGAGCCCGAGAAGCCGGTCTACTAGGCGCCCGCCCGGTCCGCAGGGCAGGGCTTCGAGACGCACTGCCTCGGCCTCAACGGCCCCCGGGTGCTTGCCACCCGGGGGCCGTTCGTCATGGTGCGCAGACCTTGCCGTCCCGCGGGACCTTGCCCTTCAGCAGGTAGTCGTTCACCGTGCCGTCCACGCAGTCGCTGCCGTTGCCGTACGTTCCGTGGCCCTCGCCCTTCCAGGTGAGCTGGACGCCGACGCCCTCGCCCAGCTCGTCCGCCATCTTCCGGGCGCCCTCGTACGGCGTCGCCGGGTCGCCGGTGGTGCCGACGACCAGGACGGGGGCTGCGCCGGGGGCGCTCACTTCGGGCGTGTCCTGAAGACCGGCCACCGGCCAGTCGTGGCACCAGCCCGCCGTGTCCCAGGCCATGAAGCCGCCGAACACCGGTGATATCTCGCGGAACCGGGCGAGCCGCGCCTTGGCCTCGGCCGCCGTCGGCCGCTCCTTGGTGTCCCGGCAGGCGATCGCGCGCTGCGAGTGGCTCTGCGTGCTGTACGTGCCGGACGCGCTCCGCTCGTTGTACGTGTCGGCCAGCTCGAGGAGCCCCGAGCCGTCGCCCTTCTCGGCCTTCTCCAAGGCGTCGGTGAGCACCGGCCAGGTCTGTCTGCTGTACAGCGCGACCAGGATGCCCGTCGTCGCGAGGGACTCGCTGAGCCTGCGGCCGGGCGTGGACGTCCGCAGCGGCTTCGCGTCCAGACGGCGCAGCAGGGCGGCTATCTTCCGCGTGCCCGTCCCGGGGACCTCCCCGGAGGACCTGAGGTAGTTCTCCAGGGCGCGCTGGAAGCCCCGCGCCTGGTTCCGCGCGTGGCCCACCGCGCCCGCCGTCGGGTCGACGGGCGCGTCGAGGGTGAGGCGGCCCACCTTCTCCGGGAACAAGTGGGCGTACGTGCCGCCCAGTTCGGTGCCGTACGAGATGCCGAAGTAGTGCAGCTTCTCGTCGCCGATGACCTGCCGCAGCACGTCCATGTCGCGGGCCGCGTCGGCCGTCGAGACGTGGGGGAGCAGCTTCTTCGCGTCCCGCGCGCAGCCCGCGCCGAACGCCGCCGCGTCGGCCAGATACGCCTTCTCCTCGGCCGCCGTGTCCGGTGTGGGGTCCCTGTTCTCCGCCGCCCGCGTCTGCTTGTCGCTGCGGCAGCGCAGGCCCTCGCTGCCCGCGACGCCGCGCGGGTCGAAGCTCACCAGGTCGTACCGCTCGCGCAGGTCGCCGTACGAACCCGCGAACGCCGGGAGCATGGAGACGCCCGAGCCGCCTGGGCCGCCGAAGTTGAACACGAGCGAGCCGATGCGGTCGCCGCGCTTCTTGGCGGTGGACGCGGCGCGGATCAGGGCGATGCCGATCGTCCCGCCGTCCGGCTTCGCGTAGTCCAGCGGGACCTTGAGGGTCGCGCACCGCCACTCGTCGCCGGGCGGCGCGTCCTCGCCCGAGCCCTCGCACGCGCGCCAGTCGAGCTTCTGCGAGACGACAGCCGCGGGCAGCGTGGACGAGGGGTCCGGCCGCGGCTCCGGGTCGGCGCCCTGCGCCGCGGGGCGCTCGCCGCTCCCGCCGCTCTTGCCGTTCTTGTCGTCGGACGAGCCGCTGCAGCCCGCGGCGAGAGCGGCCACCAGGGTCACCGTGGTGGCCAGAGCCGCCGACCGTACGAAACGCGGCATGTCTCGCTTCCCCCCTCGAAAGAACGTCCAGCCATCCTAGGCGGGGCCACTGACAGCGCCCCGGACGGTCCTCAACTGCCGGACGGGACCGCCCCCTTGTCCGCCCCGCAGACGGTGCCGGACTCCGGCACCGTCCCGTTCAGCAGATAGCCGTCCACGGCGCCCCGCACGCACGTGTCCTTGCTGTCGTACGCGCCGTGCCCCTGCCCCTTGTACGTCAGCTCGACGCCCACGCCCTCGCCGAGCGCGCCGACCATCTTGCGGGCGCCCTCGTACGGCGTGGCGGGATCTCCGGTGTTGCCGATGACGAGGATCGGCGCCGCCCCGGAGGCCTGGACGTCCGGGTGGTCGGCCTGGCCCGGCACGGCCCAGTCGGTGCAGCCGAGCATGCCCCACGCCAGATAGTCGCCGAACAGCGGCGAGGCCTCCCGGAACCGGGGGAGCCGCGCCTCGACGTCGGCCGTCGTGTAACGCGGCTTGTCGTCGGCGCAGTTGATGGCGACGTTCGCGGCGGACAGATTGCTGTACTCGCCGTCCTCGTCGCGCCCGTTCATCGAGTCGGACAGCGCCATGAGGATCCGGCCGTCGCCGTCGTAGGCCTCGTCCAGGCCCTCGGTCAGGTACGGCCAGAAGTCCTGGGAGTACAGCGCCTGCACGATGCCGTTGGTGGCCGCGGTCTGGGTGAGGCGGCGCGGCGGGAGGCCGGGCAGCGGCTTGGCGTCCAGGTCCTTCAGGAGCCTGGCGATACGGGCCTCGACGTCGTCCTCGGTGTCGCCGACGGGGCAGTCGTCCTCCTGGGACACGCAGTCCTTCGCGAAGTTGTCGAGGGCGAGCTGGAAGCCCTCGGCCTGCCCCAGGGAGCCCTGCTCGGGCGTCTCGGTGGGGTCGACGACCGCGTCGAACACGGCACGGCCCACGTTCTTCGGGAACAAGTGGGCGTAGACGCCGCCGAGTTCGGTGCCGTAGGAGATGCCGAAGTAGTGCAGCTTGTCGTCGCCGAGCACCTGCCGCATGAGGTCCATGTCGCGGGCCACGTCGGTGGTGCGCACATGGGGGAGCACCGTGCCGGAGTTCTTCTCGCACGCCCCGTTGAAGCTCTTCACGTTGTCGATGAACTTCTTGCGCTCGGCCTCGTCGTCGGGTGTCGCGTCCTGCTGGAAGTACGTGTCGAGCTGTTCGTCGTCCTCGCACTTCACGCCGTCGCTGCGGCCGACGCCGCGCGGGTCGAAGCTCACCAGGTCGTACCGGGTGCGCAGCTTCGCGTAGTCGGCGCCGAACGCGGGCAGCGTGGTGACGCCCGAGCCGCCGGGGCCGCCGAAGTTGAACACGAGCGAGCCGATGCGCTTGTCCTTCGCGCCGCTGGAGCGCGCGCGGATGAGCGCGATGCCGATGGTGTCGCCCTCGGGCTTCTTCCAGTCCAGCGGGGCCTTCATGGTGGCGCACTGCCACGTGGCCCCGCCGGGCAGCGGTGAGGGGGCTCCGCCGCCGCCCTCGGCCGCGGACGGCGCCGGGCAGTCCTTCCAGCTCAGCTTCTGGTCCGGCCGGGCCTCGTCGGCGGCGTCTGCGCTGTCCGAGGCTCCGTCACCGCAGGCCGCGAGCGCGGTGGACAGCAGGACGGCGGTGGCGGCCAGGGTCCTGGCACGCGGCGGGAGCTTGGGCATGGGTCCATCCTGCGGGGGAGCAGGGCGGGGCGCTCGGGGCACGAGCCGTGCGGGTGACCTGGCGGCCTTCAGGGCGCGCGGAGGTGCCGTCCCGCGGGGGCGCCGGGGCGCGCTACAGCAGCCCCTTGCGCGTCAGATGGTTGAAGAACAGCCATCCGGGGAGCACCGGAAGCCACAGAGTCAGCAGCCGGTACAGCAGCACGGCGGGCGCCGCCACGTCCTTGGGCACGCCCACCGCGACGAGGCCCAGCGTGAGCGTCGCCTCGACCGCGCCGATGCCGCCGGGGGTGGGCGCCGCCGAACCGAGCGCGTTGCCCGCGAGGAAGACCACGGCGACGCTGGCCAGGCTCAGGGTGCCCATCTCCTCGCTGGCGAACGCCCGTACGGACGCGTCCAGGCACAGCACGAAGAAGAACGTCAGGAGCAGCATCCCGCCGATGCCGGTGAGCAGCTTCTGCGGGCGCTGCAGGACGTCCAGCATGCGCGGCACGACACCCGCGAACAGCGACCTCACGCGCGTGACGACGATTTTCCGCAGGAACGGGATGGCGGTCACCACCAGGACGAGCACCGCCACCGACAACAGGCCCGCGATGACCGTGCGCGACGGGGTGAGCGACGGCGTCTTCTCGGTGCCCGTCAGATAGCCGAAGACGAGCAGCAGCAGGATGTGCGAGCCGAGCCCGAACAGCTGCGAGGCGCCGACACTGGCCACCGCGAGCCCGGAGCGCACCCCGGACCGCTGGAGGAACCGGGTGTTCAGCGCGACACCGCCGACCGCCGCGGGCGCCACGATCTTCACGAACGAACCGGCGACCTGCGCGGCCACCGCCCGCAGGAACGGCACCCGCTCCGGCACGAAGCCCAGCAGGCTCATCGCCGCCGCGAAGTAGCTCAGCGCCGAGAACGCCACGGCCGCGGCGACCCAGCCCCACTCGGCCTCTCCGACGATGGTGCCGAAGTCGACGTGGGTGAGCTGCGAGAGCAGGAAGTAGGCACCGATGGCACCGGCGATGAAGCTGATCAGCGTGCGCGGCCTGATCCGCTCCAGCTGCGCCGGCTCGATGGGGGCCGTCGGCCGGATCAGCAGCACCTGGTGGCGGATCTGGGAGAGCAGGTCCTCCTCGCGCGCCTGCTCCAGAGCCTCGTCTATGGCCTGCTTCTCGGCCTGCTTCTCCGCGCGCAGCGACTTGCGGGCCGCCGCCGAGTCCGGGGCCTGCTCCTCCGGCGCGTTTTCGCCGCGCGCCAGCTTGGCCCGCTGGGACGCTTCAAGGACCGCTTCGCGCTCGCGCTGGGCGCGCTCGCGGGCCCGCTTGCGCAGCGTGGCGCGCGTGGAGCGCGTCAGGGCGATCGGCTGGAGCAGCGGCAGACAGTCGGCCACGGCGTCGGGCCCGAGCACCTTGACCGCGGAGGCGACCGCGCGCTCCGCGCCGACGCGCAGGCCGAAGGCGGTGAGCAGCTGCGCGATGTCCATCCGCAGCACGAGGTCACCGGCCGCGATCTCGCCGCCGCGCAGATCCGTCAGGATCACCCTGCCGGAACGATCCACCAGGATGGCGTCCCCGGCGAGCCTGCGGTGCGCGATCCGCCGCGACTGGAGCGCCCGCACCTGCCGCCAGGTCTCGCGCAGCAGCTCGTCGGTGAGGGCCACGTCGGGCAGCGAGTCCAGGGTCCGCCCGCCCGTGTGCTCGTAGACGAGGATCACCGCGTCCGGGCCCAGCTCGGAGGTGGCGATCAGCTTCGGCGCGTTGGCGCCCGCCGCGATCGCCGCGTACGCGAGCAGCGCCTCCTGCTCCAGTGCCTGACGTAGTGACTGAAGGCTGCGCCGGGTGGTGATGCTGCGTAGCGTGAGACGGCGCCAGACCCGGTAGAAGAAGCCCTGCGCCTGCTGCTCGCGGTCGATGACCGTGACGTCGAGCGGTGGTCCGTCCTCAAGCGTGACGAAGTAGCGCCGGCCGCGGTCGCCCTGGTCGGTGCTCTCCCCGGTGTCCTCGCGGGCGGCGCTCACCGGGCGGAAGCCGACGTGCCGCAGGCCCGCGAGCAGGGTCTGCCCGGTGGGCTGCACGTTCGGCGAGCCGACCGCGTACAACGTGCCGTACGCCACGGTCCAGCCGATCAGGACGGTCAGGATGATCGAGAAGGGGGTCGTGTTGCCCGACACGAGCATCGTGAAGGCTTCGAGCAGCAGCACGACGAGCAGCACGACGCGCCAGCGCGGGCGGCGCGCCATGCCCACGGCCGTCATGTACGCGATGACAGGGGCGAGATAGCCGTGCACCGGGTCGGTCAGCGCGTGCACGTCGCCGGGCGAGGGCTGCGTCAGGGCGTCCTGGATGGACTCCGGGGCGCCCCTGGCGACCCACAGGTCGGTGGCCAGGGTGACCCCGTGCGCGAGCACGGCCGCGAGGACGCCGTCGGCGATGCGCAGCCCGTCCCGTTTGATCAGGCGCTCGATCGCGAAGGCCACGGGCACGAGCAGGACGCCGATGCTCGCGGTCAGGCCCGCCAGCTTCATCAGCAGGTCCGGCGGCTCGCCGGTGCCCGCGTTGATGTCCTGCTCCAGGCCCGACGTCGTGCCGTGCGCGAACGCGGAGATCGCGAGCAGCACGGCGATCGCCAGCACGCCGATGAGCAGCCGCATCAGGTCGGAGGGGCGGTGCACGCGCGCGGGGAGCAGCGGTTCGTCGCCCTCCACGCGCTCGGCGTAGGAGTCGTCGGCGCAGTCGGTGTCGAAGCCGGGCACGTCCGCCGGGGCCGCGGCCCGGTCGGGCGCGTCCGCGGGGTGGTCATCGGCGGGGCGGGACTTCGCGGCGTGCGGCTCCGTGGGACGCGGCTCGGCGGGGCGGGGCTCGGTGGTGTGCGGCTCGGGCATGCCGGGCGGCTGATCGGCGGCGGTCAGGGACCGAGACTCCCGGCCTTCCTCGGCCGCACCGACAGGCTCACCGGTACCCGGGCGTGACGTGTCCGCGGAGGTGCCAGCCGTCTTGTCGGAATGCACGCTCTGCTGCTCCGTCGCCTCTTCTTGATCTCGTATCACCAGTCACCGCCCGCATGATGGTGGCATGCCCCGCCGACAACGGGGGGCATCAGGGGGCAATCCGGGGGCGCGAAACGGTCACGATTTGCCACATAGGACCTTGTCGTCCAGGGTCCCCCACGCTCCGTGGCCACCCCGTCACCGTGTCCGTGGCATGGGGCAGGATGGTCCGGATGAGCGAGGAGAGCGCAGTGGTGCCGGAGCTTCCGGAGTACGCCGAGCGGGTCCTGGAAGTGGCGGAAATGATTCCCCCGGGCCGGGTGATGACCTACGGAGACGTCGCCGAGTGGCTGGAGGAGGGCGGCCCCCGCCAGGTCGGCCGGGTGATGGCCCTCTACGGAGGCGCGGTGCCGTGGTGGCGCGTGGTCCGCGCCGACGGCACCCTGCTGCCCGGACACGAACTGCGCGCCCTGGAGGCCTACCGCGCGGAGGGCACGCCCCTGCGGCAGGCGAGCCGGGCCGCGCAGGGCCACGTGCCGCGCATCGACATGCGCCGGGCGCGCTGGGACGGCGGGGCGGCCGCCGACGGCCCCGGCGGGCGGCCGCAGGCTCCGGAAGGTCACAACTGACAGCTTCCGGCATCCGGGCCCGCGGCGGTGGGCCGCTGGTGGCCCGTACGGGGGAAGCCACACGCCCCACGCGACCGCTGGCGTAGCGTCGACAGCACGCATGCACCCTCACCCCGCGGCTGTCCCGCAGCCGCACCTCGACCAGAACACCCACCAGGACCGGCGACCCACGTGAGCTCCACTTCATCCGCCAGGCACGCGCGGCACCTGTCGTACCAGCAGGTACGACAGGGGGTCACGGGCGCCTATCGACTGGTGCGTACCCCACCGGTCTCCGCGGACCCCCCTGAGCTGGACGCACGTCAGCGCTCCGTGGTTGACCACGACGGCGGTCCGCTGCTCGTTCTCGCAGGTCCGGGCACCGGCAAGACCACGACCCTGGTCGAGTCGGTCGCCGCGCGCGTCGCCAAGGGCACCGACCCCGAGCGCGTCCTGGTGCTCACCTTCAGCCGCAAGGCCGCGGTGGAGCTGCGCGACCGGATGGCCCACCGGATCGGCGCCGCCGACGCCCCGCAGGCGACCACCTTCCACTCCTTCTGCTACGCCCTGGTCCGCGCCCACCAGGACGCCGACCTGTTCGTCGAGCCGCTGCGGCTGCTCTCCGGGCCCGAGCAGGACGTCGCCGTGCGCGAGCTGCTCGCCGGGCAGCTCGCCCTCGGCGAGGAAGGCCTCGCCCGGGTCCGCTGGCCGGACGAACTGCGCGCCTGCCTGACCACCCGCGGCTTCGCCGACGAGGTGCGCGCCGTCCTCGCCCGCAGCCGTGAGCTGGGCCTCGGCCCGGCCGCCCTCGACGCCTTCGCGCGCCGCAGCGGACGCCCCGACTGGCGCGCCGCGGCCGCGTTCCTCGCCGAGTACCTCGACGTCCTCGACCTCCAAGGGGTCCTCGACTACGCCGAGCTGGTGCACCGCGCGGTGCTGCTCGCCCACCGCCCCGAGGTGGCACGGGCCCTTGCCGCGCAGTACGACGCCGTGTTCGTGGACGAGTACCAGGACACCGACCCCTCCCAGGTGCGGCTGCTGCACGCCCTCGCGGGCGGGGGCCGCGACCTCGTCGCCTTCGGAGACCCGGACCAGTCGATCTACACCTTCCGGGGCGCCGACGTGAACGGCATCCTCCGCTTCCCGGCCGACTTCCCGCGCGCGGACGGCACCCCGGCACCGGTCGAGGTCCTGACGACGTCCCGCCGCTCGGGCGCCGGACTCCTCGCGGCCACCCGCCTCCTCACCCGCCGCATGCCGCTGACCCGGCTGCCCGCGGAGAAGGTGCGCGCCCACCGCGAGCTCGCCGCCGTCAGGGACGGCGGGCGCGTGGACGTCCTCACCTTCCCCACCGCGGGCGCGGAGATCGACAACATCGCGGACGTCCTGCGCCGCGCCCACCTGGAGGACGGCGTCCCCTGGAGCGAGATGGCCGTCCTCGTCCGCGCGGGCGCCCGCACCCTGCCCTCCTTCCGCCGCTCCCTCACCGCCGCGGGCGTCCCCCTGGACATAGACGGCGACGACATCCCCCTGCGCCACGAACCGGCGGTGACG
The DNA here is from genome assembly GCF_008704795.1 of Streptomyces spectabilis. Lineage (NCBI taxonomy): Bacteria > Bacillati > Actinomycetota > Actinomycetes > Kitasatosporales > Streptomycetaceae > Streptomyces > Streptomyces spectabilis. The sequence goes on from NZ_CP023690.1 coordinate 6,234,948, forward strand.
GCCCTCCTGACGGCCCTGCGGGCGGTGGCGACGGCGGAGGACCAGGCACGCGCGGGAGCCGCCCGGGGCGATGCGGCGACGGGGGCCGGGGCCCCTGAGGCGGAGACGGCTGCGGGGGACCGCCCTGAAGGCGCTGCGGAGGACCAGGCGCGCCCCGAAGACCCCGCGGCCGACCCGGCGGACGGTGCGGTCACCCCGGCCTGGCTCGGCACCGAGACCGCACTGACCCTGCTCACCTCCCCGCTCGCGGGCATGGACGCCGCCGACCTGCGCCGCCTCGGCCGCGCCCTGCGCGAGGAGGAGCGCGCCGCAGGACAGCACCTGCCGCCGCCCTCCGACGAACTGCTCGCCCGCGCCCTCGCCGAACCGGAGCGGCTCGTCGCGCACGACCCCTCGTACGCCAAGGGCGCCCAGCGCCTCGGCGAGCTCCTCGGCCGGGCGCGCGCGTGCCTCGCGGGCGGCGGCACCGCCGAGCAGGCGCTCTGGGAGCTGTGGAACGGCACCCCCTGGCCGCGCCGCCTGGAACGCACCGCCCGGCGCGGCGGCGCGGCGGGCCGCAACGCCGACCGCGACCTCGACGCGGTGTGCGCCCTGTTCGCCACCGCGGCCCGCGCCGAGGAGCGCACCGGAGGCCGCGGCGCCCTGAACTTCCTGGAGGAGATCGAGGCCCAGGACATCGCCGCCGACACGCTCACCCGCCGCGCCGCGCGCCCCGACGCCGTACGCCTCATGACGGCACACCGCTCCAAGGGCCTGCAGTGGCGGCTCGTCGTCGTCGCGGGCGTCCAGGAGGGGCTCTGGCCCGACCTGCGCCGCCGCGGCTCCCTCCTGGAGGCCGACCGCATCGGGCGCGACGGCATCGCCGAACCCCTCACCCCCGGAGCGCTCCTCTCCGAAGAGCGCCGACTGTTCTACGTCGCCGCCACGCGCGCGCGTGAACGCCTCGTCGTCACCGCCGTCAAGGCACCCGCCGACGACGGCGACCAGCCGTCCCGCTTCCTCACCGAACTCGGCGTCGAACCCAAGGACGTGACCGGCCGCCCGCGCCGCCCGCTGTCCGTCTCCGCGCTCGTCGCCGAGCTGCGCGCCACGACCGTCGACCCGCACGCGTCGGACGCCCTGCGCGAGGCCGCCGCCCGGCGCCTGGCCCGCCTCGCCGGACTCGCCGACACCGACGGCCGTCCCCTCGTGCCGTCCGCGCACCCCTCCCGCTGGTGGGGCATGCACGAGCCGACAGCGAGCACCGCGCCCCTCCGGGACCGCGACAAGCCGGTCACCCTCTCCGGCAGCGCCCTGGACCAGCTCGCCAACACCTGCGCCCTGCAGTGGTTCCTGGGCCGCGAGGTGAAGGCGGACGCGCCCGCGACCGCCGCCCAGGGCTTCGGCAACGTCGTCCACGTCCTGGCCGACGAGGTGGCCTCCGGGCGCACGCCCGCCGATCTCGACGTCCTCATGGAGCGCCTCGAATCGGTGTGGGACGCCCTCGCCTTCGACGCCCCCTGGAAGTCCGACCAGGAGAAAGAACACGCGCGCGGAGCGCTCGAACGGTTCCTCCAGTGGCACGTCAGCGGCGCCCACGCGGGCCGCACCCCCGTCGCCAGCGAGCACGGCTTCGACGTCACCCTGGAAGCGGGCCCCTACGAAGTGCGTGTGCGCGGCTCCATGGACCGCGTCGAACGCGACGGCGAAGGCCGCGCCTACGTCGTCGACTTCAAGACCGGCAAACAGGCCCCCAGCGCCGCCGACGTCGCCCGCCACCCCCAGCTGGCCGTCTACCAGCTCGCGGTGCGCGAGGGCGCGGCCGACGACGCGTTCGGCGGCACGCGCCCCGAAGCGGGCGGCGCGGAACTGGTGCATCTGCGCCAGGGCGCCGCCAAGAAGGACGGCGGCGACACCCTGCCGAAGGTCCAGGCACAGCAGCCCCTGGAAGGCGGCGAAGGCGACTGGGTCGGCGACCTCCTGGCCACCGCCGCGGGCAAGGTCCTCGACGAACGCTTCACGCCCGCAACGGGCCAGCACTGCACCCACTGCGCCTTCCGCGCCTCCTGCAGCGCCCTCCCGGAAGGCCGCCAGGTCGTGGAGTGACACCCGCCGCCGGGCTCCCGGTGGTGGCCAACGTCACGTCCCGCCACCCGCGCTCATAGCACTCGCACAGGCCATCTAAAGTCTCGGTAAAGCTGAGCCGTGCATGGGGCGCGGTGCGTCCCGCACCCCCCGAACGTGCACCGTCCTGAGGAGAGTCACCATGGCAGCCAACCGGAAGCTCCTGGCAGCGGCAGCCGCCTGCGCCGCCGCCGTCATCGGCGTCACGGGCTGCAGCAGCGACAGCGGCGGCGACAAGGACCCCTTCGAGGGCATGAGCGCCGACAAGATCGCCAAGAAGGCGTCCAAGGCCTCCAAGAACGCGGGCTCCTTCGCGATGAAGAGCGAGGTCAAGGAGGACGGCGCGCAGACCACCGGCGCGTTCTCCGTCACCGAGGGCGGCGACTGCAAGGCCACGATCGACTCGGGCAAGACGGGCCACTCCGAGCTGCTCCACGTCGGCAAGGCCCAGTACGTGAAGGCCGACGAGAAGTTCTGGAAGGCGAGTGCCGGCGCCACCATCGCCGGACGGGTCAAGGGCCGTTGGGTGAAGACGCCCAGCGCCCAGGGCGGCAGCGCCTGCAACCTGGACGACATGTTCGAGAGCAAGAAGCTCAAGGGTCTCAAGCGTGGGGAGGACGCCGAGGTGAACGGCACGAAGGCGGCCGTCCTCGTCAAGAAGAAGGGCAAGGAGACCACCACCTTCTACGTCGCCATGGAGGGCAAGCCCTACTTCCTGAAGGTCACCAACGACGGTGACGACAAGGGCACGGCGACCTTCAGCGACTACGGCAAGCCCGTCGACGTCAAGGCCCCCGCGGCCGACGAGGTCGTCGACCAGAAGGAGCTGGCGGGCCTCTGAGCCGCCCCGCTCCGCGGCGGCGGCCACCGACAGCCCCGGCTGTCAGTGGCCGCCGCTAGCCTTTCTCACGTGCCTTCCCGCCTCACCCACCCCGACGAGCTCAAAGAGCTCCTCGGCATCCCCTTCACCCCGGAGCAGACGGCCTGCATCACCGCGCCGCCCGCCCCGCAGGTGATCGTGGCCGGAGCCGGGTCGGGCAAGACGACGGTGATGGCCGCGCGCGTGGTGTGGCTGGTCGGCACCGGCCAGGTCGCCCCTGAGCAGGTCCTCGGCCTGACGTTCACCAACAAGGCGGCGGGCGAGCTCGCCGACCGCGTCCGACAGGCCCTGGTCAAGGCGGGCGTCACCGACCCGGACCCGGCCGACCCCGACGACGCCCCGGGCGAGCCGGTCATCTCCACGTACCATGCCTTCGCGGGCCGCCTGCTGACCGACCACGGCCTGCGCATCGGCCTGGAACCCACCTCCCGGCTCCTCGCCGACGCCACCCGCTTCCAGCTCGCCGCGCGCGTGCTGCGCGAGGCCCCCGGCCCGTACCCGGCGCTCACCCGCTCCTTCCCCGACCTCGTCAGCGACCTCCTGGCCCTCGACAGCGAGCTCGCCGAGCACCTCGTGGACCCCGGCGCACTGCGCGCGTACGACACCGAACTCCTGCGCACCCTGGCGGGCGCCAAACTCACCAACGGCGACCTCCGCAAGGTCCCCGAGGCGGCGGCCGCCCGCACCGAGCTCACCGGCCTCGTCGAGCGGTACCGCGACGCCAAGCGCGCCCGCGACCTCCTCGACTTCGGCGACCAGATCGCCCACTCCGCGACCCTCGCCCGCACCCGCGCGGACGTCGGCGCGATCCTGCGCGAGGAGTTCCACGTCGTCCTGCTCGACGAGTACCAGGACACGTCCGTCGCCCAGCGCGTCCTCCTCGCAGGACTGTTCGGCGGCGGCACCGGCCACCCCGTCACCGCCGTCGGCGACCCCTGCCAGGCCATCTACGGCTGGCGCGGCGCCTCCGTCGCCAACCTCGACGACTTCCCGCACCACTTCGCCCACGCCGACGGCCGCCCCGCCGCCCGCCACGCCCTCAGCGAGAACCGCCGCAGCGGCGGCCGCCTCCTCGACCTCGCCAACGGTCTGGCCGCCCCCCTGCGCGCCCGCCACGCGGGCGTGGAGGCCCTGCGGCCCGCCCCCGGCGCCGAGCGCGACGGCACGGTCCGGTGCGCCCTCCTGCGCACTCACGCCGAAGAGATCGACTGGATCGCCGACTCCCTCGCCCACCTCGTCCGCACCGGCACCGCACCCGGCGAGATCGCCGTCCTGTGCCGCACGGCCACCGACTTCGCCGACATCCAGGGCGCCCTCGTCGCCCGCGACGTCCCCGTCGAGGTCGTCGGCCTCTCCGGGCTCCTGCACCTGCCCGAAGTCGCCGACCTCGTCGCCGTCTGCGAGGTCCTCCAGGACCCCGGCGCCAACGCCTCCCTGGTGCGGCTCCTCACCGGCCCCCGCTGGCGCGTCGGCGCCCGCGACCTCGCCCTCCTCGGCCGCCGCGCCCGCCTGCTCGTCCGCCACGGCCACCCGGCGCCCGGCGGCCCCGACGACCCCGAAGCCGCCGACCGGCGCCTCGCCCAGGCCGTGGAAGGCGTCGACCCGTCCGAGGTGATATCGCTCGCCGACGCCCTCGACACCTTCCTGGAATCGCCGATCGGCACCTCCGAAGACGACGGCCTGCCCTTCTCCGCCGAAGCCCGCGTCCGGTTCGCCCACCTCGCCGCCGAACTGCGCGACCTGCGCCGCTCCCTCGCCGACCCCCTGATGGACGTCCTGCACCGCGTCCTCGCCGTCACCGGCCTGGAAGTCGAGCTTTCCGCGTCCCCGCACGCCCTGGCCGCCCGCCGCCGCGAGACCCTCTCCAACTTCCTGGACGTCGCCGCGTCCTTCGCCGCCCACGACCCCGCCGCCTCCCTGCTCGCCTTCCTCGGCTTCCTGCGCACCGCCGCGCAGTACGAAAAGGGCCTCGACAACGCCCTGCCCGGCGGCGAGAACACCGTCAAGGTGCTCACCGCCCACAAGTCCAAGGGCCTGGAGTGGGACGTCGTCGCCGTCCCCGGCCTCGTCACCGGCACCTTCCCGAGCGCACAGGGTCGCGAGAAGTGGACCGCGCAGGCCAAGGTCGTCCCGCACGCCCTGCGCGGCGACGCCGACACCCTGCCCGACGTCGACACCTGGGACGCCAAGGGCCTCAAGGCCTTCCACGCCGACATGAAGGACCACCAGCACACCGAGGAGCTCCGCCTCGGCTACGTGACCTTCACCCGGCCCCGCAGCCTCCTCCTGGGCTCCGGCCACTGGTGGGGCCCCACCCAGAAGAAGCCGCGCGGCCCCTCCGACTTCCTCAAGGCCCTGCACGACCACTGCGCCGCGGGCCACGGCGAGATCGAAGCCTGGGCCGACGAGCCGCAGGACGGCGAGGGGAACCCCGCCCTGCGCGAGGCCGCCGCCGACCACGCCTGGCCGCTCCCGCTCGACCCCGCCTCCCTGGCCCGCCGCCGCGCCGCCGCGGACACCGTCCAGGCACACCTGGGCCGCCTCAGGACCGACGGAGCCCGCGACCACCAGGACCCCCACCCGGCAGCGGACCCGGAGTGGCCACCGCCCCCCGAGGACGACGAGTACGACGAGCCCTACGAAGACGCGTACGACGACGAAGACTCGTACGGTGCGCATGACTCGTACGGTGCGCACGACCACGAAGACAGCGGCCCCCCGCCCGAGGCCGATGACCCCTCCGACTGGGACGCCTGGAGCAGCGACCGCCCGTCGCCCCTGCCCCCGACCCCGGAACCGGCCATCCCGCACGCACGCGTACCGCACGCCACGGCACCCCAGCAGCCCCTGACCCCGGAGGAACAGCGCACCCTCGCCTCCTGGGACCGCGACCTGGACGCCCTCACCGACGAACTGCTGCGCGCCCGCCAAGGCGTGCGCGACGTGCCCCTGCCCGCCACGCTCACCGCCTCCCAGCTGCTGCGCCTCGCCGCCGACCCCGACGGCCTCGCCCAGGAGCTCGCCCGGCCCATGCCCCGGCCGCCCCAGCCCGCCGCCCGGCGGGGCACCCGCTTCCACGCCTGGGTGGAGGCCCGCTTCGAAGAGCTGCGCCTGCCCATGCTCGGCCCCGACGAACTGCCCGGCGGCGCCCCCGGAGAGGCCGACATCGCCGACGAGCGCGACCTGGAAGCACTCAAGGAAGCCTTCGAACGCACCGAGTACGCCCGCCGCACGCCCTACCGCGCCGAGGTCCCCGTCCAGCTCACCCTCGCCGGCCGCCTCATCCGCGGCCGCATCGACGCCGTCTACAAACAGGGCGAAGGCGCCGGCACCACGTACGAGATCGTCGACTGGAAGACCAGCCGCACCCAGGACGCCGACCCGCTCCAGCTCGCCGTGTACCGCCTGGCCTGGGCCGAGCAGCACGGCGTCCCCCCGGAGTCGGTGACAGCCACGTTCCTGTACGTCCGCAGCGGCGACGCCGTACGCCCCCGGAACCTGCCCGGCCGGACGGAGCTGGAACGACTGCTGATCGGCGAGGACGAGCGCCACGACACCGACGGCGACGACGGCGGACAAAGCGGCCGAAGCAGCGGCGGCCCGGAGCCCGACCGGCCACCGGACAGGACCGCCCCCGCGGGCCGATAGGCTCGTGACCATGAGTAAGTCCGCCGACCAAGCTGACAGTGTCGTCAGCGCCGTACGCGAGTACGTCGACGACCACCGCGCCGCCTTCCTCGACGACCTCGCCGAGTGGCTGCGCATCCCGTCCGTGTCGGCGCAGCCCGAGCACGCCGACGACGTGCGCCGCAGCGCCGACTGGCTCGCCGCCCGACTGAAGGACACCGGCTTCCCGACCGCCGAGGTGTGGGAGACGGCGGGCGCCCCCGCCGTCTTCGCCGAATGGCCCTCCGGCGACCCCCAGGCCCCCACAGTCCTCGTCTACGGCCACCACGACGTGCAGCCCGCCGCCCGCGAGGACGGCTGGGACACCGACCCCTTCGAGCCCGTCGTCCGCGACAACCGCCTCTACGCGCGCGGCGCCGCCGACGACAAGGGCCAGGTCTTCTTCCACACCCTCGGCGTGCGCGCCCACCTCGCCGTCACCGGCCGCACCGCCCCCGCCGTGAACCTGAAGCTGATCGTCGAGGGCGAGGAGGAATCCGGCTCCACGCACTTCCGCGACCTGATCGAGCGCCACCGCGACCGCCTCAGCGCCGACGCCGTCGTCGTCTCCGACACCGGCATGTGGTCCAAGGACACCCCGACCGTCTGCACCGGCATGCGCGGCCTCGCCGACTGCGAGATCGAGCTGTACGGCCCCGACCAGGACATCCACTCCGGCTCCTTCGGCGGCGCCGTACCCAACCCGGCCACCGCCGCCGCCCGCCTCGTCGCCGCACTCCACGACGAGCACGCGCGCGTAGCCGTACCGGGCTTCTACGACGGCATCGTCGAGCTCACCGAGCGCGAACGGGAACTCTTCGCAGAGCTGCCCTTCGACGAAGCCGAATGGCTGCGCACCGCCAAGTCGCACGCGCCCTACGGAGAGGCCGGACACACCACCCTGGAGCGCGTCTGGGCCCGCCCCACCGCCGAGGTCAACGGCATCGGAGGCGGCTACCAAGGCGCGGGCGGCAAGACGATCATCCCGTCGAGCGCCCTCCTGAAGCTCTCCTTCCGCCTGGTCGCGGGCCAGGACCCCGACCACGTCGAAGAAGCCGTCCGCGCGTGGGTCGCCGACCAGCTGCCCGCAGGCATCCGGCACACCATCACCTTCGGCGCCGCCACCCGCCCCTGCCTGACCCCGCTCGACCACCCCGCCCTGCAGTCCGTGGCCCGCGCCATGAGCCGCGCCTTCGAGCAGAAGATCCGCTTCACGCGCGAAGGCGGCTCAGGACCCGCAGCCGACCTCCAGGACGTCCTCGGGGCACCCGTGCTCTTCCTCGGCATCTCCATTCCCTCGGACGGCTGGCACGCGCCGAACGAGAAGGTCGAGCTCGACCTGCTCCTCAAGGGCGTCGAGACCACCGCCTACCTCTGGGGCGACCTCGCGGAGCACTGGCGCGATGCACCCTGAGCACACCGAAGACACCTGCTCGCTGAACCACCCATTCCACCGGGGGAGTTGGAAGCACCAGTGACCACCTGGACCGACCGCGCCGCAGACCGCCCCGTCTCGCTCACCGCGCCGAGCGGCATCGACCGCGCGGCCCACCACCGCCTCGACGAGGCCTGGCTCGCCGCCGCGTGGAGCCACCCCTCGACCCGCGTCTTCGTGGTCTCCGGCGGCCAGGTCCTCATCGACGAGACCCCCGACGGCCGCACCGAACTGGTCATGACCCCCAGCTTCGAAGCGCCCCTCACCGAAGCCCACCGCTACTTCCTGGGCACCGACGACGACGGCGTGAGCTACTTCGCCCTCCAGAAGGACACCCTGCCCGGCCGCATGGACGCCTCCGCGCGCGCCGCCGGACTGCGCGAGGCAGGCCTGCTCCTGTCACCCCGCGACGCGGGCCTGATGGTGCACGCCGTCGCCCTGGAGAACTGGCAGCGCATGCACCGCTTCTGCTCGCGCTGCGGCGAGCGCACCGTCATCGCGGCCGCCGGCCACATCCGCCGCTGCCAGGCCTGCGGCGCCGAGCACTACCCCCGCACCGACCCGGCCGTGATCATGCTCGTGACGGACGAGAAGGACCGCGCGCTCCTCGGCCGCCAGGTCCACTGGCCCGAAGGCCGCTTCTCCACCCTCGCCGGCTTCGTGGAGCCCGGAGAGTCCATCGAGCAGTCCGTACGCCGCGAGGTCTGGGAAGAAGCGGGCGTCACCGTCGGCGACGTCGAGTACGTCACCAGCCAGCCCTGGCCGTTCCCGTCCAGCCTCATGCTCGGCTTCATGGCCAAGGCCACCTCGTCTGAGATCAACGTCGACGGCGAGGAGATCCACGAGGCCCGCTGGTTCTCCCGCGACGACCTGCGGGCCGCGTTCGAGTCCGGGGAGGTCCTGCCTCCCTACGGCATCTCGATCGCGGCCCGCCTGATCGAACTCTGGTACGGCGAGTCCCTGCCGCGCCCCGGCGCGGCGGCCTGACCCGGCCCCTCGGGACCTAGGCGGCGAGCTTCTGCTTCACCTGCGCCAGCGAGGGGTTCGTCAACGTCGAACCGTCCGGGAAGAGAACGGTGGGAACCGTCTGGTTCCCCCCGTTCGCCTTCTCGACGAACGCGGCGGACTCCGGGTCCTGCTCGATGTTGATCTCGGCGTACGCGATGCCCTCGCGGTCCATCTGGCCCTTCAGCCTGCGGCAGTAGCCGCACCACGTGGTGCTGTACATCGTCACAGTGCCCGGCATGTCTCTCGCGCTCCTTCACGGCTCGGGGTGCGTCATCGCACTTCGGGGTGCGTCGTCGCACCCAGTCGAACGTACGCGACCCCGCAGCCATTCCCGCACCCGCGCCCCACCCGCCCACGCACACGCCCTGGCACCAGTACCTGCCCCGGCACCAGGACACGCTCCAGCACCGGGCCGTGCTCCGGGGCCTCCCGCGATTAATACGACTGCGACCGTCACCCTGTGGACAACCCGCTCACCCGCCCCACAGGAACTGGCAGCATTGAAGGGTGACAGCAGCAACGCACTCCACCCTCTTCCCGCGGGTCCCGGACTCGGCCGACGCGGTGCTCGACGGGCTCGACCCCGAGCAGCGCGAGGTCGCCACGGCCCTGCACGGGCCGGTCTGCGTACTCGCGGGCGCCGGCACGGGCAAGACCCGAGCCATCACCCACCGCATCGCGTACGGAGTGCGCGCGGGCATCCTCCAGCCCGCCAGCGTGCTCGCCGTCACCTTCACCAACCGCGCCGCAGGCGAGATGCGCGGCCGCCTGCGCCAGCTCGGCGCCCACGGCGTCCAGGCCCGCACCTTCCACTCCGCCGCCCTGCGCCAGCTCCAGTACTTCTGGCCCAAAGCCGTCGGCGGCCCCCTGCCCCGGCTCGTCGAGCGCAAGATCCAACTCGTCGCCGACGCCGCGGCCGCCTGCCGCATCCGCCTCGACCGCAACGAACTGCGGGACGCGACCGGCGAGATCGAATGGTCCAAGGTCACCCAGACCGTCCCCGCCGACTACGCCGCCGCGGCCGCCAAAGCAGGCCGCGAAACCCCCCGCGACCCCGCCGAGCTCGCCCAGCTCTACGCCGCCTACGAAGACCTCAAGCGGGACCGCTCCGTCATCGACTTCGAGGACGTCCTCCTCCTCGCCGTCGGCATCCTCCAGGACCGCCACGACATCGCCGAACAGGTCCGCTCCCAGTACCAGCACTTCGTAGTCGACGAATACCAGGACGTCAGCCCCCTCCAGCAGCGCCTCCTGGAACTCTGGCTCGGCGAGCGCGACAGCCTCTGCGTCGTCGGCGACGCCAGCCAGACCATCTACTCCTTCACCGGCGCCACCCCCGACCACCTCCTCGACTTCCGCACCCGCCACCCCGGCGCGACCGTCGTCAAACTCGTCCGCGACTACCGCTCCACCCCCCAGGTCGTCCGCCTCGCCAACGGCCTCCTCGCCCAGGCCCACGGCCGCGCCGCCGACCACCGCCTGGAACTCGTCTCCCAGCGCGAACCCCTCGCCGAGCCGGTCTACACCGAATACACGGACGAGCCCGCCGAAGCCGAAGGCGCCGCCCGCCGCATCCGCGCCCTCATGACCGACGGCGTCCCCGCCAGCGAGATCGCCGTCCTGTTCCGCACGAACTCCCAGTCGGAGATCTACGAACAGGCCCTGGCCGACGCCGGCATCCCCTACCAGCTCCGCGGCGCCGAGCGCTTCTTCGAACGCACCGAGGTGCGCGAAGCGGGCGCCGCCCTGCGCGGCGCCGCCCGCTTCGGCGGCAACGACGCCCTCCTCGACGACGTCGTCGACCTGCCCTCACAGGTCCGGGCCGTCCTCTCCACCAAGGGCTGGACCACCGAGCCCCCCGCGGGCTCCGGCGCCGTCCGCGACCGCTGGGAGTCCCTGGCCGCCCTCGTCCGCCTCGCCGAGGACTTCGCCCGGGCCAACGCCTCCGCCACCCTCGCCGACCTCGTCGCCGAGCTGGACGAGCGCGCCGCCGCCCAGCACGCCCCCACCGTCGAAGGCGTCACCCTCGCCTCCCTGCACGCCGCCAAGGGCCTGGAGTGGGACGCCGTCTTCCTGGTCGGCCTCGCCGAAGGCATGATGCCGATCACCTACGCCAAGACCGACGAACAGGTCGAGGAAGAGCGCCGCCTCCTCTACGTCGGCGTCACCCGCGCCCGCGCCCACCTCTCCCTGTCCTGGGCGGTCTCCCGCTCGCCGGGCGGGCGCCCCAACCGGCGGGCCACCCGGTTCCTCGACGGACTGCGCCCCGGCTCGGGCGCGACCGCCGGGGCACGCGCGGCAGGAGGCACGGGCGGCATCGAGCGCGGCACGGGCGGCGCCACCGAACCGGGCGGCCCCACAGCCCGCCGCCGCACCAACCGCACCCCGGCCCGCTGCCGCGTCTGCGGCCGCACCCTCACCGATGCCGGTGAGATGAAACTCATGCGGTGCGAGGACTGCCCGTCGGACATGGACGAAGGGCTCTACGAGCGCCTGTGCGAGTGGCGCGCGGGGCGCGCGCGACGCATCGGACAGCCCGCGTTCTGCGTCTTCACGGACAAAACCTTGATCGCCATCGCCGAGTCCGTGCCCGAGGAGGAGGGCGAACTCGCCCGCATCCCCGGCGTCGGCCAGCGCAAGCTGCGCACCTACGGCGCCGACGTCCTCGCCATTTGCGCAGGTCAGGAGGTTCTCGACGGTGACGAGGGCAAGTGATTCAAACTCGTCGAAAAAATAGTTTGCGCATGCGCCAGCAATCCCCATAGGTTCTTAGCACGGAACACGGCGGGCTTCTCCGGAGCCCCGGTTCTGTGCTGTACTTGTCAGTCCGAAGGATCGGCCCCGGCCGATCCCCTAGACGCCGAGAGGAGGCGATTCCAGTGATCAGCACCAACAAGAGCTTCATCAGCACCGTCAAAATGACCGATCGCTCGGTCGTCGCCTCCTGCCTGCTCGGCTTCTCGAACCAGGGCACCGGTCTGTCCGTCGGCAACGCCGCCGCTCGCCCGGCTGCCTCCCTGCCCGCCACGGCTCTCAAGATCCGTGAAGGCAATGAGCGACCGACCCAGGCACCGGAAGCAGCAGTAGCGAAGGCACAGGCGCAGGCCTATGCCTTCGCGGCGGCCGGTGCCGGATTCCGGAAGCAGACGACGCAGCACCACACGATGTGGGCCTTCCGTGGGCTCGAACCCTGGAGTGATCCAGTCTGATCTCGATCAGACCGGCGCCTTCAGGGCCGCGGAACCCCACCCGGGATCCGCGGCCCTTCTGTTTTCCCCGAAACAGGGAGACAGAGCGAAGGGGCCACAGCAAGACCCGGTACCAGCCGCCAACCGGCCGAACCCGGCCGGAACGACCAGACGAGGAAGAACACCACCGTGCAACTCGAAGCGCACGCCCCGTCCGTACCGCCTTCAGAGACGCTCCCCCCGCCCGCACCCACGGAGGACCCGACCTTGACTCCCCTCACCGCGCTCACCGCGCTCGACGACGCCATCGAGAACCTCGGCGTACCCGTCCCCTGCCGCGCCTACGACCCGGAGGTCTTCTTCGCCGAGTCCCCGGCCGACGTCGAGTACGCCAAGTCGCTGTGCCGCACCTGCCCGCTGATGGAGGCCTGCCTCGCCGGCGCCAAGGAGCGGCGTGAGCCGTGGGGCGTCTGGGGCGGTGAGCTGTTCGTCCAGGGCGTCGTCGTAGCCCGCAAGCGCCCCCGTGGCCGTCCGCGGAAGAACCCGGTAGTGGCATGAGTACCGCCGGAACGATCGACCGCCCCCTGACGCACGACCCGAAGAAGCAGGCCCCGATGAAGGCACCCGCGACCGAGCCCACCGGCTCCGCGACCCCAGACTTCACCACCACCGGCGCGACCGGCTCGCGCCAGAACAGGACCCGAGAGATGCAACTCATCCCAGAAGCCATGGCCCGTGCGCATATGCACGAGCGACTGCGTGAAGCCGAGCAGCAACGCCCGGCCGCCCGCCTGATCGCGGCCCGCCGCATGCAGCGCCGCGCCGAGCGCGCGTCCCTGCGCGCCCGCCGCGCGCTCGCCATAGCGGTCATGCAGTAAAACCGCCGCCACACGGCACCGGAAGCCTCCACCGAGCTTCCGCGCACACCCTCGGGGGCCGGCCCGAACGGACCGGCCCCCGAGGTGCGTTGTGCCCGCCGATCACCCGGCGACGGCGATAAGGTCACCGAGTGGACCAGCAGCCTTCTCAGCCTGCGGACACCGAGAATCTCGTGTGCTCCCGCTGCGGCACGGTCGCCGACGGCCGGCCCCCCACCTGGACCTGCTCCGTGGAGAACGGCATCCGCCACTACTTCTGCGACATCTGTGCTCGGGACAATATTCGGGCTATTGAGGGGAGACTTGACTCGGCCTGGTGGTGACCGACGCTTCGGGGGGCTTCCCCCTCCCCCCGCCCCCTCCCCACCCCAGCCCCCCCGCGCGTCAGCTCATGCCTCAGCCACCGCGCCGTCCAGCCCCCGGCCGTCGCCCGGGTCCTGCCTCGCGTCCTGCTCCACCGGCTCGTCCAGTTCATCCGGTTCGTCCGGCAGGAATCCGGGGAGCCACTCCTCCAGCTCGTCCCGCATCCGCACGGTGGCGCCCAGCTGGCACAGGACGCCGATCGTGCTGAGCGTCACGCGGTGTATCAGCAGGTACGACGGCGGGAGGTTCAGCCGCTTGCCCAACTGGTAGGCGGGGGAGCGGGGGTCGGCCACCCGTGTCGCCTGGCTGCGCATCCAGCCGCGGGTGAAGGTGAACTCGTCCGCGAGGGCGGGCTCGATGATCGGCAGCAGATAGTCGAGGACCGCTTCCGGCTCCAGGTCGACGGAGTCCTTGACGAAGCCTTCTTCGCACAGCATCTCGTAGACCGCGTCGGCCTGGCCCTCGACCGTCATCCGCAAGGAGCGGCCGATCGTCGGGGGCAGCCCGCCGGGCAGCCGGTCCACCGTGCCGAAGTCCAGGACGCCGAGCCGCCATTCGCCCTTCTCGCCCGGCAGCAGCCGGAAGTTCCCGGGGTGCGGGTCGGCGTGCAGCAGGCCGGTGCGGGCCGGGCCGGAGAACAGGAAGCGGGCGAGGAGCTGCCCTGCCCGGTCCCGCTCCTCCTGTGAGCCGTCGGCGATGACGTCGGCCAGCGGCACCCCGTCGATCCACTCCGTCACGAGGATCTGCTCGCACTGGTGGACCACGTCGGGGACGATCACGTCCGGGTCGTCCGCGAACTCCTCCGCGTGGGCGCGCTGGGCCTGTGCCTCCAGGTCGTAGTCCAGCTCCTCGGACACGCGGTCGCGCAGTTCCGCGATGAGGGGCTTGATGTCCATCCCCGGGATCAACGGGCCGAGGACCCGGGCGAAGCGGCCCAGTTGGTTCAGGTCGGAGAGCAGCGCCTCGCCCGCTCCCGGGTACTGCACCTTCACCGCGACGTCGCGTCCGTCCGCCCACACGGCCCGGTGCACCTGGCCGATCGACGCCGCCGCCGCGGGCTTGTCCTCGAACTCCAGGAACAGCTCCCGCCAGTCCTCACCGAGCCGTTCCGCGAGCACGGCGTGCACGGTGCGGGTCGGCATCGGCGGCGCCGCTTCCTGGAGCTTCGTCAACGCCGCGCGGTAGGGCCCGGCGACCTCCTCCGGCAGGGCCGACTCGAAGACGGACATGGCCTGCCCGAACTTCATCGCCCCGCCCTTCAGCTCACCGAGCACCTTGAACAGCTGCTCCGCCGTGCGCTGTTGCAGTTCGCGGCCGACGAGCTCCGCCGACTTCCCGCCGATTCTCTTGCCGAGCCCCCATGTCGCGCGGCCCGCGAAGCCGAGCGGCAGCGCGGCCAGTTTGGCGGTACGGGTTACCGCCTTCCGGGGAAGATCAGACATGCGCCCCTCCAAGTCCCAGACAGCCGCGCCTTCTCAGGCGGTTACACCGGTCATTGTCTCGTGTGGCTCTCGATCCACGGAGGTGTCCTCCCCCTTAACGCGCTCACTCGCCCCACACGGGCACGACGGATGCGCCGGTGCGCGCTGGGCGTGCCAGGCGAAGCGTGGCGCCGCCGCTAGCCAGCGGGCGCCCGTGAGCGAGGGGGCTGCGCCGTCCAGGAAAGCGAGGGCGTGCGCGGCCACGAGCCCTGCCACGGTGGTGGCCAGGGCCAGGTCGCAGGCGGGCACCTGGCGCCGGTGCCCCGAGTGCCACTGCGCCAGCATGCGCGGCCAGGTGGTGTCGCGGTCCGTCTCGGTCAGGGCCAGACAGCCCGCGCAGGCGCTCACGCCCGGCAGCACCAGGGGGCCGACCACGCCGGTGCCTTCGAGCACGCCCGCGTAGAGGTGCGGGGTGCCGGCGGCGACCAGGGGCTCGGCTGCGGACGGCGCCGGGGCGTAGGCGTCGAGGCCGTCGCGTGGGGTGAGCAGGACCAGGGAGAGGGGGTGCTCGGTGTCGGCTCTGTCCTCGGGGTGCCGTGGCGGGCGGCCCGGCGCGGCCTGGCGTGCGGCCCGTCGTGCCGCGGCGTCCCTGCGCTGCCCGATGGATTCGGCGGGCAGTCCGCCCGGAGCGACATCCCAGGGTTCGACGCAGCCTCCGTCCCGCACGTCCACCTGGCCGACTCCCGCGCCGGACAGGACCGACGCCACGATCGCGCCCACGCGGCCGGTGCCCTGGACGCGCACGCGGGTGGCCCGGCGGGCAGCCAGCTTGCGGATGCCGTCGTCGGGACGCGGGGTGACGGCGGAGAGGGCGGCGAGGTCCGGGCGCAGCCGGTCCATGACGTCCGGGCGGGCGCGCAGAGCGTCCGCGGCCGGGCCGCCGCCCGTCGCGTCGTCCAGCAGCCCGGCGTGGTCCAGACGCCGGAGCAGCGCGTCCACGTGGCCGTCCGGCAGGCCCATTCCTTTGGCTTCGGCGCGCAGGAGGGGCAGGCTTCGGGTGCCGTCGAGGAGGGTGAGGAAGCTGCCGGTCGCGGTGTCCACCGGGCCGAGCACCCGGGCGTGTGCGGGCGTCACCCCGAACTGGACGGTGTTGAGATCGCGCCAGCCGCGTCGCAGCGCGGGCTTGAGGATCGGATGCATGCGTTTCCCCCGTGTCATGCAGTGCCATGCGGTGTCGTGCGGCGTTATGTCGTGCGGTGCGGTGCGGTGCGGTGCGGTGCGGTGCGGTGCGGTGTCGTGTGGGTCGTGCCGTGCGGTGCCGCCGTGCCGTGTCGTACTGCCCGGCGTCGTGCGGTGTTCCGAGCCGTCCCGTTTCGATGGCGCCTTTCGACCGTCAGCATGCCCGCTCGGGCCGAGGCGTGCTCGGGGTTGTCCACAGGCGATGAGTGTTTGTCGTACTAATCGAGCTAATCGAGCGCACGGGGAGGGGATCGATACCGAACCGTCCCGGAGGCGGGACTTCCCGCTCGCCGAACGGGTAACGTCAAGGCGTGCCCGCCGACCCACTGCACCGCGCCGGAAGCCCACAGCGCAGCGCGACCAGTCCGCCGTCGTCCGGCCCGGCGGCGACCGCGGTCGAGGTGCGACGGAGCGCCCGCCGACGCAGAACGGTCTCGGCGTACCGCGAGGGGGACCGCACGGTCGTCCTCATCCCCGCACGCATGTCCGAGGCGGAGGAGCAGCGCTGGGTGACCGTCATGCTGGACAAACTGGCCGCACAGGAGAGCAAGCGGGTCCTCGGTGACAGCGAGCTCGCCGAGCGGGCGCGGCGGCTCTCGGAGCAGTTCTTCGACGGCAGGGCGCGCCCCACGTCCGTGCGCTGGGTGACGAATCAGAACACCCGCTGGGGCTCGTGCACGCCGTCGGAAGGCAGCATCCGCCTCTCGCACCGGTTGCAGGGCATGCCCGAGTACGTGGTCGACTACGTCCTGCTCCACGAGCTGGCGCACTTGCTGGTGCCGGGGCACGGGCCGCGCTTCTGGCAGCTCCTGGAGGCCTATCCGCGCACGGAGCGCGCCCGGGGCTATCTCGAAGGGGTGGTGGCCGCGGACCGGCTGCCGCACCTGCCCGCCGCCCGCGAGGAATGACCGGGGCTCGGCGCCGCGGCTGAGGCGGGGCACCCCGTTGCGGCACCCCCGGTGGTTGTGTACCGGGTCTGTACCGGCTTCGTCCGTTGTCGGACTTTGCGGTTAGCCTGGCGCGACGCATTCACCTTCGGGATGGGGGACGGTCGTTACGTATGCCCAGGGAATTCCAACGCGGCCACAAGGCCAAGATCAGTGACCTCACCGCGGGGACCGATCTGTACGTCGGCGTGCACATCGCTGCCCCCGGGCTGACCTTCGACATCAGTTGCTTCGGCCTCGACGCGGACGAGCGGTTGTCCGACGACCGCTACTTCATCTTCTTCAACCAGCCGAAGTCCCCGGAGGAGTCGCTCCAGCTCCTGGGCGCGCAGGCCGGTGACAACGAGTCCTTCCGCGTCACCCTCGACCGGATCCCGCCGCAGATCCAGAAGCTGTCGTTCACAGCCGCGATCGACGGCGCCGGGCAGATGTCCCAGATCGCCTCGGGCTACATCCGGATCGTCGCGGGCGGCGAGGAGGTGGCCCGCTACGCCTTCAACGGCGCGGAGTTCTCCACCGAGCGCGCGCTGATGCTCGGCGACTTCTATCTGAAGGACGTGTGGCGGTTCGCCGCGATCGGGCAGGGCTTCGACGGCGGCCTGGACGCGCTGCTGCGGAACTTCGGCGGTGAGGTCGCCGAGGACGAGCCCGCCGTGCCCGAGCCGCAGGCCCCGGCCGCGGCGCCCGGTTTCGCACCGCCCGGGGGCGCCACGCCGCCGCCCGCGTTCGCGGCCCCGGCAGCCCCGGCAGCCCCGGCAGCCCCGGCAGCCCCGGCAGCCCCGGCAGCCCCGGCAGCCCCGGCAGCCCCGGCCCCCGCGCCGACTCCCGCCCCGGCGCCCCCGGCGCCCCCCGCCCCCGCGCAGCACACCCCGCTTCCCGCGAGCGTGACGCCGCCGCCCGCGCCGGCCCCGGCCGCCCCGTCGGTGCACGCCGCGCAGACCATCGTGGCCCCGCTGGGCCAGCCGAGCGGCCCCGTTCCGCCACCGGCGCCCGTTCCGCCCCAGGCACCCATGCCGCCGCAGGCGCCCCAGACCCCGTACGGCCAGCCGCAGGGCTACGGCCAGCAGCCCTCGGCACCCCTGCCGCCCGGCTACGGCCAGCCGTCCGCGCCGCCGCCCCCCGGGTACGGCCAGCCCACCGCGCCTCCGCCGCCCGGGTACGGCCAGCAGCCCCCGGCCCCGGTCCCCGGCCAGGCGGCCCCGCAGGGCGCCGGTGTGGCCGCCGCGCTCCAGAAGTACCGCGAGGCGGGCACCGGCCAGCGCTGGACGCAGCAGAACGAGAAGATGGTCCGCATCGACCTGAACGTCGGCGGCCAGCCCGTGCTCGCCCGGCAGGGCAGCATGGTGCTCTACCAGGGCAAGGTCGAGTTCAGCTACAAGGGCGCGGGCTTCGCGGGCCGCGTCGTGGGCAACGCCACCGGCCAGGAGATGCAGCTGATGCGCTGCACGGGCCGCGGCCAGGTGTTCCTCGCCGAAGAGGGCACCCACCTGCACCCCATCGAGCTCCAGGGGGACGCCATCTGCGTCTCCGCGGAGAACGTCCTCGCCTTCGACGAGTCCCTCCAGCACGAGGTGCGCCGCATCGAAGGGCACGGCATCCCCGGTGGCGCGCTGTTCGTCATGCAGTTCCAGGGCAGCGGCACCGTCGTCGTGAAGACGCACGGCACGCCCGTCGTGCTGCCGGTGACCCCGACCACCTTCGCCGACTGCCACGCCGTCGTCGCCTGGTCGGCCGCCGCACAGGCGATCGTGTCCAGCCAGGTCAGGCTGCGCGGCAACGCCTCCGCGGGCTCCACGGGGGAGAGCGTGAACCTCCAGTTCCGTGGTGCGCCCGGCAATTTCATCGTCGTCCAGCCGTACGAGGTCTGAGGGAGCCCGTCATGAACCAGCCACTCGCGGGCTACGCCCCGGCCCCTGTCGCCGCGCGCATGGAGAACCACGGCCACCACATGGTCAAGGTCGCCATGCAGACCGGAAACGACCTCTTCGCGCGCGTGGGCTCGATGGTCGCCTACGAAGGGTTCGTGCAGTACGAGCCGAACCCGCCCGCCGTCCGCCAGATTGCCCGTGACTGGATCACCGGCGAGGGCGCCCCGCTGATGAAGTGCTCCGGAGACGGTCTGCTGTACCTCGCCGACTACGGGGCGGACGTCGTCGTCATCAACCTGGCGGGCGACTCGCTCTCGGTGAACGGCACCAACCTCCTCGCCTTCGACGCGGGCCTCCAGTGGGGCGTCGAGCGGGTCAAGGGCCTCGCGAAGTTCGCGGGCCAGGGCCTGTGGAACATCAAGGTCTCCGGGCAGGGCTGGGTGGCGCTGACCTCGCGCGGCACGCCCATCGTCGTCGACTGCGGCCGCGGCGAGGACGAGACGTACGTGGACCCCGACGCCCTGATCGCCTGGTCGCCGAACCTGAAGGTGAAGGGCAAGCGCAGCTTCAAGGCCGGTTCCCTGATCGGACGCGGCAGCGGCGAGGCCTACCAGATGGGCTTCTCCGGGGAGGGCATCGTCGTCGTACAGCCCAGTGAGGACAGCACCGACCGCCTCCGGATCCGGAGCTGAGGGGGAGCACCACCATGCAGAGCTCGCTTTTCGCGCACTCCGAGCAGCAGTCCCAGGAGCGCTACACCGTCCAGAACCCGCAGCTGCTGCGCGTCGCCCTGGAGGGGCACGACGACGTCCTCGCCCGCAAGGGCGCCATGGTCGCCTATCAGGGGCTCGTCGAGTTCGACGCCGAGTTCCAGTCCGGGGGACAGCGGCGGGCCCGCGCGCACACGGGTGAGGGCCTGGACCTGATGCGCTGCCACGGCCAGGGCACCGTCTACTTCGCGAACCTCGCCCAGTACATCCACGTCGTGGACGTGGAGCAGGACGGCCTGACGGTGGACAGCTCCTACGTCCTCGCCATGGACTCCTCGCTGTCCCACCAGGTGATCGCGGTGGACAGCCAGTACGGGATCTCCGGCTCCGGCAAGTACCAGCTGAACATCACCGGGCGCGGCAAGGTCGCCCTGATGACATCGGGGCAGCCGCTGATGCTCCAGGTCACCCCGGACCGGTACGTCAACGCCGACGCGGACGCGATCGTCGCCTGGTCCAGCGGTCTGCGGGTGCAGATGCAGGCGCAGACGCACTCCTCGGGCGTGTGGCGGCGCCGCGGCAACACCGGCGAGGGCTGGGAGCTCAGCTTCATGGGGCAGGGCTACGCGCTCGTCCAGCCCAGCGAGCTGCTGCCGCCGCAGCACGCCCAGATCGGCCAGGGGGCACGCGCCCAGTTCGGCGTGGGACAGCAGGGCGCGCGGGGACAGAACCAGAGCAACGTCTGGAACTGAGCCCGGCACACACCCGGCAGACATGGGTAAGGGGCGGTCGCCATGGCGACCGCCCCTTACCCATGCCGCACGGCCGGACGCCGTCACACCGGCGCCGTCACACCGGAAGGCGCTCCCGCGTGGCCTCCACGAGCCGGACGACGGACTCGTCGGCCACGCCCCCCACCTCGTCGTAGGCGAACCAGCGCAGGTCCAGGGACTCGTCGCTGATCGCCGCCACCGCGCCGGACGGCGCGAGGGCGGCGTACTGCACGTCCAGGTGCTGGGTGCAGGGGCCCGGGATCGGGTGGCGGTCCAGGCGCACCGGGCCGCCCGGCAGCAGGGTCAGGCCCCGCACTCCGGACTCCTCGGTGGCCTCGCGCAGCGCCGCCTCCGCGAGGGTGGCGTCGCCCGGCTCGCAGTGGCCGCCCATCTGGAGCCACATGCCCAGCTTCTTGTGGAGCGTGAGCAGCACGCGCCCGCGGGACGGGTCGACGACCAGCGCGCTGGCGGTCACGTGCCCGTCCGTGCAGGCCTTCCACATGCCGTCCTCGGGGTGGGCCGACAGATGGTCCAAGTAGTACTGCCGCAGGTCTTCCTGGTGCTCGTACGCCTTCAGCACGAGCACCGCGTCGTCGCGGAGGGTCACTTGCCGTCGTCGCCCTTGCCCTCGGAGGAGTCGCCCTCAGGGGAGCCGCCCTCGGCGGAGCCGTCGCCCTTCGTGAGGTCCGGCTTGCCGGACGCGCCGCCGTGCGCCGCCTCGCCGAGCATCTTGTCCAGCTCGGAGAAGTCCAGCTGCTCGCGGTGCACGAAGCCGTCCGGGTCGTCCAGGTCGGACGCCGTGGGGAGCATGTCCGGGTGCGCCCACAGGCCGTCGCGGCCGTCGACCCCGCGCGCGTCCGTGAGCGAGGCCCACAGGCGCGAGGCGTCCCGCAGCCGGCGCGGGCGCAGCTCCAGGCCGATGAGCGTCGCGAACGTCTGCTCGGCGGGCCCGCCGGTGGCGCGACGGCGGCGCAGCGTCTCGCGCAGCGCGTCGGCCGACGACAGGCGCGGCTTGGCGGCCGCGTGCACGACCGCGTCCACCCAGCCCTCGACGAGGGCGAGGGCCGTCTCCAGGCGGGCCAGGGCGGCCTTCTGCTCGGGGGAGTCCTCGGGCTGGAACATGCCCTGCTGGAGGGCTTCCTGGAGCTGCTCGGGGTTCTGCGGGTCGAACTGGCCGACGACGTCTTCCAGCTTCGTCGTGTCGACCTTGATGCCGCGGGCATAGCCCTCGACGGCGCCGAACAGGTGCGAGCGCAGCCACGGCACGTGGGCGAAGAGCCGCTGGTGGGCGGCCTCGCGCAGGGCCAGATACAGCCGCACCTCGTCCATCGGGACGCTGAGGTCCTTGCCGAACGCGGTCACGTTCACCGGCAGGAGGGCCGCGCGGCCCGCCGGGCCGAGGGGCAGGCCGATGTCCGTGGAACCGACGACCTCGCCCGCGAGGACGCCCACGGCCTGGCCGATCTGCTGGCCGAACATGGCGCCGCCCATGGAGCGCATCATGCCGATCAGCGGGCCCGCCATGGCCTGCATCTCCTCGGGCAGGACATCGCCCATGGCCATGCCGACGCGCTCGGCGACGGGGTCGACCAGCTCCTTCCACGCCGGCAGGGTCGCCTCGACCCACTCGGCGCGGCTCCAGGCCACGGCCGTGCCGGAGCCGGAGGGCAGCGACGTGGCGTCGTCCAGCCAGAGGTCGGCCAGGCGCACGGCCTCCTCGACGGCGGTCCGCTCGGCGGGGCCGACGCTGGCGTCCTTGGTGCCGTCGGCCGTGCCCTGGGCGACGGTCTGGCGGGCGATGTCCTTGGCCATGTCCCAGTTCACGGGACCGCCCTCGTACGACAGCATCTGACCGAGCTGCTGGAAGGCGGCGCCCAGGTCGCTGGGGTTCATGGAGCCGAACATCGCGGCGAACGGGTTGTCCCCGCCGCCGGGGCCGCCCAGGCCGGGCACACCGAAGCCGAACGGGTTCCCGGGGCCACCGGAACCCTGTCCCCCTCCGGGGGTGTCCTTCTTCTTGCCCTCGTCGCCGTCCTCCGGCTCCTCCGGCGGAAGGCCGAATCCGAATGGGGTGTCACTCACGGGTTTCCTCGGCTCGTAAGGCCACCGGATCTGGGTCCGGCGGCGGCTGCCCGACAACACCCCCCAGCGTAGACACCGTGACGGGATCGGGCCTCGGTGCTCCGCCGCCTCGGGGGCTGCGGCAGGATGGATGCCACCTGGTACGTACGCGTCATTCGCATACGTACTGAAGACAACCGCTGGAGACGCCCGGTGAGTTCCCCAGATCCGCAGGTTCGCGCAGCGCGAAACCCTTCGACCCCGGCCCCCGTACGCGGGCCTGTCGTCGCCGTGACCGGCGCCGCGGCGGGCGTCGGCGCGCTGCTGACCGAGCGCCTGGCCGAGTCCGACGAGATCAAGCAGGTCGTGGCCATCGACGAGCGGCGCGGCGAGTGCGCGGCGGCCCAGTGGCACATCCTGGACGTCCGTGACCCCGCGATCGCCGAGAAGCTGCGCGGCGTGGACGTCGTCGTGCACCTCGCACTCGACCTCGACCTGGAGACCGACGGGGCGGCCCGTACCGCGTACAACGTACGCGGTACGCAGACCGTGCTGACCGCGGCCGCCGCCGCGGGGGTGCACCGGGTCGTGCTGTGCACCTCGGCGATGGTCTACGGAGCCCTCGCCGACAACGAACTGCCCCTCTCCGAAGACGCCGAACTGCGGGCGACCGCGGAGGCCACCGGAGTCGGCGACCTCCTGGAGATCGAGCGCCTCGCCCGGCGCGCACCCCGGGCGCATCCCGGCCTGAACGTCACCGTGGTGCGGCCCGCCGTCCTCGTCGGCGGCACCGACACCGCGCTGACCCGGTACTTCGAGTCGCCCCGGCTGCTCGTCGTCGCCGGGTCCCGGCCCGCCTGGCAGTTCTGCCACGTCGACGACCTGTGCAGCGCCCTGGAGTACGCCGTCCTGGAGAAGGTCGAGGGCGAGCTGGCCGTCGGCTGCGACGGCTGGCTGGAGCAGGAGGAGGTCGAGGAGCTGAGCGGGATCCGGCGCATGGAGCTGCCGTCCGCCGTCGCCCTGGGGGCGGCCGCGCGGCTGCACCGCATCGGGCTCACGCCGTCTCCCGCCGGGGACCTCGCGTACACGATGTACCCCTGGGTCGTCAGCGGCAGCCGACTGCACGACGCGGGGTGGCGGCCGCAGTGGACCAACGAGGAGGTCCTCGCGGAACTCCTCGAGGAGGTCGCGGGACGGCGGACCGTGGCGGGGCGGCGGCTCGGGCGCAAGGACGCGACGGCGGCGGGGGCCGCGGGGGCCACCGTGGCGCTGCTGGGCACCGCCGCCCTGGTGCGGCGGGCCCGGAAGGCGCGGCGGCGGCTCTGAGGCCCGCCTGGCCCCCTCACGGCCGCCCTCACGGCCCCCCTCACGGCCCCGGTCCGCCCCGACCGGCCGGGGGCCCATAGCGGGCGGAGTCGTAGAGAGGGCCAAGCGGCCCGCGCGCGGGCTGGGGGATAGCGCTATTCCTCCGGGTCCCTCCCGTGCGGCACCATGGCCCCATGGCACGTACTCCGATCGATCACCCGGGTGAGCAGGCGGCCGAGGAGCCGATTCGACTCCTTGCGATCCGGGACACGCCGCTCTCGCTCGACGAGGTCTTCCGGGCCGTCGGTGACGACGCCGCGGGCGGCACGGCACTGTTCGTCGGGACGGTGCGCGACCACGACGGGGGCGCGGACGTGGACGCGCTCGCGTACTCCAGTCACCCCACCGCCGAGGCGGAGCTGCGAAGGGTCGCGGAGAAGGTCGTCGCGGACTTCCCCGTGCGGGCCCTGGCCGCCGTGCACCGCGTCGGTGACCTCGCCATCGGTGACATCGCGGTCGTCGTCGCCGTCTCCTGCCCGCACCGGGCCGAGGCCTTCGCGGCCTGCCGCAAGCTGATCGACGACCTCAAGCACGAGGTGCCCATCTGGAAGCACCAGACCTTCTCCGACGGCCAGGAGGAGTGGGTCGGGGCCTGCTAGCGCCCGCCCGACGGGCCGGCGCGGCCCCGTACGGACCGCCGCAGGCGCCGCGCCCGCGGAGCTCCGGTTGCGTAACCGCACCCCTGCCGTGAGCGTTGTCGGAGCGGCGGGTTAATCTGCTGATCAGTCAGTTGTGGTCGCTCATGGGGTCGGGAGGTCGACATGGCATCACTTGCCTGGTTGCTCATTCCACTTCTGGCGGCGGTCGGCGCCGGTCTGTGGGCCCTTTTGGCCCACCGCAACCGCGAGAGCGGGAAGACCGGCGACATCAGCGAGCTGAACGGCTACGCGGCGTTCCGCAAGGCGATGGAGAAGACCCACTCGGGTACCGACGCCGTCTGATCCGCGGTCCCCGCGACGCCCGGGGGACCGCCCGGCGGCCCGCCCGCCCGGGCCCGTACGGACCGGCCCCGGGGGTGCCCTCACAGGACCGTCCCGTACTGTCGTTCCATGCCACGCCGCACGGCGACGCTGCTCGCCTCCACCCTGATGCTCATCGCGCTGCTCTGCGCGGGAGTGCTCATCAAAGTGCCGTACTCGGAGATGTCCCCCGGGCCGACGGTGAACACCCTGGGTGACCACGACGGCGAGCCGGTGCTCCAGATCTCGGGCCGCAAGACGTACCCCACGACCGGGCACCTGAACATGACGACGGTCCGGGTCACCAGCGCCGACTACAAGATGAACCTCGCCGAGGCCGTCTACGGCTGGCTCGCGCACGACAACATCGTCGTCCCGCACGAGACGCTGTACCCGGACGGCAAGACCGAGCAGCAGTCGACCCAGGAGAACGCCGAGGAGTTCAGCCAGTCCCAGGAGAGCGCGAAGGTCGCCGCCCTGAAGCAGCTGGACATCCCGGTGAAGACCCAGGTCGTCGTCGGCAGCGTCTTCAAGGACAGCCCGGCCGAGGGCCGGCTGCACGCGGGCGACGTCATCAAGAGCGTGGACGGCACGGCCGTGAAGAAGACCCCGGACGTGGCGAAGCTCGTCACCCGGCACAAGCCCGGCGAAACCGTCACGTTCACCGTCGTACCGGTCAAGGAGGCGGCCGCAGCCGAGAAGGCGGGCAAGGAGCCGACCAGGACCGAGGACGTCAAGATCACCACGGAGAAGTCCGACGACGCGGGGAAGGCCCGGGCGATCGTCGGCATCCAGGCCGGGACCGACCACACCTTCCCGTTCACCATCGACATCAAGCTCGCCGACGTGGGCGGGCCCAGCGCGGGCCTGATGTTCGCGCTCGGCATCGTCGACAAGGTCACGCCGGGTGACCTCACGGGCGGCAAGTTCGTCGCGGGCACCGGCACGATCGACGACGACGGCAAGGTCGGCCCGATCGGCGGCATCGAGATGAAGACCGTCGGCGCACGCGACAAGGGCGCGGAGTACTTCCTCACGCCCAAGGACAACTGCGCGACCGCCGCGAGCGACGTCCCCGACGGGCTCACGCTGGTCAAGGTGGACACCATCGCCGACGCGGTGAAGTCCCTCGACAAGATCCGCAAGGGAGACACCGCCGGCCTGCCGCAGTGCACCAAGGGCTGAGCGCCCGGGAACGGCCGCGGCCGGGGCGGACGACCCCGGCCCCGGCCACGTACCCGGTCAGTTGGTGTGGAGCTGCCGCGGCGCGGCTACTCCGCGAACGTCGAGGTCAGGGCCTCCGCGAGGCCCGGAACCAGGTCGGAGCCCGTCAGGACGTCCGTGGCGGAGTCCTTCTCGCGCAGCCGCAGGGCCGACTCGCGCGCGCCGTCGCGGAGCACCGCGACCGTCATGCGGACCTCCTGGCGCTCGGGGTGCTTCGCCACCCACGCGGCGAGCTGCTTCTCGCTCAGATCCTGCGGAACGGAAGCTTCCGCGGACGGCGGGAGCATCAGGCGCTCCACGGTCAGGGCGCAGCCCGCGACGGAGTCGGGCCAGGCGATGGTGCCGAGGAACTCGTCGAGGGCGGCCCCGGCGGGCAGCTCTTCCTGCTCGATGGGGGTGAGCGGCGCGGCGGCGCCGTCGTCGGAGAGGCCGAGGCGGTCGGCGAGGCCGGGCTCCTGGACGCGCAGGCGCGCGGTGTCCACGAGGGCGAAGAGACGGGCGGGCTGATCCCAGCCGAGGCTCGCGACATACTCGTCGATTTCGAGCACGGCGCGGGTGAGCGGGCTCGCGGCCATCGGAGGGCCGGAGGGAGAAACGTTGGGCATGCCCAATATCCTGCCTGGTTCAGACCCCGGAACGGGAACTGAGTAAAGCGTCGGTAAGTTGCATGAGTGGGCTCTACGATCGCGGGGCCTGATTCAGCCAGAGCTACAGCTACAGCGAACTTCGAGGTGCGCACCTTGGCTTTCCAGATGCCGGACCGCGGCGGAGGCCCGACGGGGCCACGGATCAGAGTGGGCCGACCGTCCCGTCGTGTCCGGACCCTGCTTTTGACGCTCGGCGTCCTGGCCGTGCTGGCCATGGCGTTCGTCATGTTCGCGGGGTTCTGGACGGACTGGCTCTGGTTCCGCTCGGTCGGCTACTCATCGGTCTTCACGACGACCCTGTCGACCAAGATCGGCCTGTTCTTCGTCTTCGGCCTCCTCATGGCGGCCGCGGTCGGTGTGAACATCTGGCTGGCGCACCGGCTGCGCCCGCCGCTGAGCGCCATGTCGATGGAGCAGCAGAGCCTCGACCGCTACCGCATGGCGATCGCGCCGTACAAGAAGTGGCTCCTGATCGGCATCACCGCGCTCGTCGGCCTGATCGCGGGCGCCTCCGCGGCGGGCCAGTGGCGCACCTGGCTGATGTGGGTCAACGGCGTGCCCTTCGGCCAGAAGGACCCCCAGTTCCACCTGGACGTCTCCTTCTTCGCCTTCGACCTGCCGTGGTACCGCTTCCTGCTGGGCTTCGGCTTCGCGGCCACGGTCCTGTCGGTGATCGCCGCCGCCCTGACGCACTACCTGTACGGCGGCCTGCGCATCACCAGCCCCGGCGGCCGGGCCACGGCCGCCGCCACCGGGCACCTCTCGGTGCTCATCGGCATCTTCGTGGCGCTCAAGGCCGTCGCGTACTGGCTCGACCGGTACGGCCTCGCGGTGAAGTCCAGTGACTTCAAGGCGACCGACAGCTGGACGGGCCTGAGGTACGTCGACGCCAACGCCTATCTGCCGGCGAAGACGATCCTGTTCTGCATCGCCGTCATCTGCGCGCTGCTGTTCTTCGCCACGCTGTGGCGGCGCACCTGGCAGCTGCCGGTGATCGGCTTCGGCCTGATGGTGCTCTCCGCGATCCTGATCGGCGGCCTGTACCCGGCCATCGTCCAGAAGTTCCAGGTCCAGCCGAACGAGCAGGCGAAGGAAGCCCCGTACGTCGAGAAGAACCTGGAAGCGACGCGCAAGGCGTACGGCATCGGCGGCACCGATGTGAAGAAGTACCCCGGCGTGAGCAACACCACGGACACGTCGAAGCTGCGCACCGCCGCCACCGACGCCGCCAGCTTCCGCCTGCTCGACCCGAACATCGTCTCGCCGACGTTCCAGCAGCTCCAGCAGATGAAGGCCTACTACGGCTTCCCGTCGAACCTGGACGTCGACCGCTACAAGGACAAGGACGGCAAGGAGCAGGACACCGTCATCGGCCTGCGCGAGCTCGACCTCAAGGGCGTCCAGAAGAACAACTGGATCAACGACCACTTCCGCTACACCCACGGCTACGGCGTCGTCGCGGCCAAGGGCACGGAGGCGAAGGGGTCAGGCGAGCCGGTCTTCACCGAGTCCGACCTGCCGTCGAAGGGCAGCCTGCCGCGGTACCAGCAGCGCATCTACTACGGCGAGAAGACCACCCAGTACTCGATCGTCGGCGGTCCGCAGAAGGAGATCGACTACTCGGACGACAGCGGCGAGAAGACGACCAGCTACAAGGGCGACAGCGGCGTCAACCTCTCCAACCCCATCAACAGGGCCGCCTACGCGGTGTCGTTCGGCGAGCCCCAGATGCTGTACTCGGGCGCGATCGGCAAGGGCTCGCGGATCCTGTACAACCGCACGCCCAAGGAGCGCGTCGAGGCGGTGGCCCCCTGGCTGACGATCGACGGCGACGCCTACCCGGCGGTGGTCGACGGCAAGATCCAGTGGATCGTCGACGCGTACACGACGACGAACGGCTATCCGTACGCGTCGCGCACCACGCTCGGCGACACCACGGCCGACTCCCTGACGGCGCGGAACAACCAGCGCCAGGTGGTCGCCCAGCAGAACCAGGTCAACTACATCCGCAACTCGGTGAAGGCGACCGTCGACGCGTACACCGGTGACGTCAAGTTGTACGAGTGGGACACCAAGGACCCCATTCTGAAGACCTGGCGCAAGGCGTTCCCGGGCACCGTCAAGGACAAGAGCGAGATCTCCGCGACCCTGATGGACCACCTGCGCTACCCGCAGGACCTGTTCAAGGTCCAGCGCGAGCTGCTCACCCGCTACCACGTGAAGGACGCCGACACGTTCCTCAGCGGCAGTGAGGTGTGGGAGGTCCCGAGCGACCCGACGAACCAGACGTCCAGCGCCGTCCCGCCGTACTACCTGAGCATGAAGATGCCGAACAGCAAGAAGCAGGACTTCTCGCTGACGACGACCTTCGTGCCCAACAAGCGGAACAACCTCAGCGCCTTCATGGCGGTCAACGCGGACGCGGGATCACCGGACTACGGCAAGATCCAGATCCTGAAGATGCCGACCGACAGAACTGTCGACGGTCCCAAGCTCGTCCAGAGTCAGTTCAACTCCGACAAGGACATCGCGGAGCAGATCAGACTTCTGAAGGGCGGCGACTCGGAGGTCGACTACGGCAATCTGCTGACGGTGCCCCTGGATGGCGGCCTGCTCTATGTGGAGCCGGTCTACGTCAAGGGCGGTGGGCTCAAGTACCCGCTCCTGAAGCGGGTCCTCGTCACCTACGGAGACAAGATCGCCTTCGAGAGCACCTTGGACAAGGCGCTCAACGTGGTCTTCGGAACCGACGGGCCGACTCCCGTCGAGCCACCGGACAAACCGGGCAGCGGTGACAAGGAGAAGCCCGACAAGGAGAAGCCGCCGACGTCGGACAACCCGGACCTCCAGAAGGCCATCGACGACGCCCAGAAGGCGATCGACGAAGGCAAGGAGGCCCTCAAGGACGACGACTGGGAGGCCTACGGCAAGGCGCAGGCCAAGCTCCAGGAGGCCCTGGAGCGCGCCGAGGACGCCCAGTCCGAGAAGTCGAAGAAGAACGACAACGACAAGGGCGGGGGCAGCGGCGGCTAGCCGCTTCCCGCGGGACGCCCGGAGCGCGCGCAGAGCGCGCGGACGCCACCCCGCGCCGTGATACGGTGTGTACACAACGGCGCGGGGTGGAGCAGCTCGGTAGCTCGCTGGGCTCATAACCCAGAGGTCGCAGGTTCAAATCCTGTCCCCGCTACTCAAGACGAAGGCCCGGATCCTCCAGAGGATCCGGGCCTTCGTCATGCCCGGCGCGCCCCCTTCCGAACGCGCTCATGCCGGTGTCCCATGCCAGTGCTGTGGGGTTCGTGCGAAGAGTGGTCCGGGCGGGGGGAGTTGAGGGAAGCTGTGTTTCACTTATCTCTCTGTGGGCATGTCGACAAAACGCTGAAGTGACCTCAATGGCTGCGGTATACCAGGTGTACCCAGGTTGCGGGTGGTGCGACGATGGACGTTATGGGGGACAAGGCAACTCTGTTGGAGACTGGGCGTTTTGCGCCGTCGGCCGACCGGGATGATCCGGGGGCCGCCGCGGAAGAGATGCAGCACCGGGTCGCGGCCGAGGCCGGCGACGTGGACGCGATGAGCGTCCTGGGAAGCCTGTTGCTGCGCCGTGGTGATCTCGACGGTGCCGAATCCTTGCTGCGCGCGGCGACCGCAGCCGGTGACCGCGCCGCGGCCAACAACCTGGGTGTCCTCCTGCACCAGCGCGGCTATGTGGAGGAAGCCTCGGGATGGTGGCGGATCGCCGCCGTCGCGGGCTCGGCCGCCGCCGCCCACGCGCTCGGCAGGCACCACCGCGAGCGCGGGGACGAGCCCGCGGCCGAGTACTGGCTGCGCCAGTCCGCCGAGCAGGGCCACACCCTCGGCGCGTACGCGCTCGCCGACCTCCTGGAGCACCGCGGCGACGTCGGTGCCGAGCGCTGGATGCGCACCGCCGCCGAGCGCGGGCACCGCGAGGCCGCGTACCGCCTGGCGCGCGCCCTGGACCGGCGCGCCGAGCAGGAGCCCCCCGGCGAGACCGACGCCCGCCCCCGGACGGGCCGCTCGCCGCTCGACGAGGCCGAGCAGTGGTACCGCCAGGCCGCCGCGCGCGGCCACCGGCGCGCCGCGCTGCACCTCGGCGCCATCCTGGAGAAGCGCGGCGAGCTCAAGGAGGCCGGGCGCTGGTATCTGACCTCCGCCAAGGACGGCGAGGCCAAGGCCGCCTGCGCCCTCGGCTTCCTGCTGCGCGACGCGGGCGACGAGACGAACGCCGCCGTGTGGTGGCTCAAGGCCGCCCAGGACGGCGACGGCAACGCGGCCAACGCGCTCGGCGCGCTGCACGCCGAGCGCGGCGAGACCCAGACCGCCGAGCGCTGGTACCGCGCGGCGCTCGACGCGGGCGACGTGAACGGCGCGTACAACCTGGGTCTGCTGTGCGCCGAGCAGAAGCGCACCGCGCAGGCCGACCAGTGGTACCGCCGCGCCGCCTACGCCGGGCACCGCGAGGCGGCCAACGCGCTCGCCGTGCTGCTGCTCCAGGGCGGCGACGCGCTCGGCGCCGAGCCGTGGTTCTCCAAGGCCGCCGAGGCCGGCAGCGTGGACGCCGCGTTCAACCTCGGGATCCTGTACGCGAGCCGGGGCGACGACACCGCCGCGCTGCGCTGGTACGAGCGGGCCGCGGCGGCGGGACACACCGACGCCGCGCTCCAGGTCGGCACCGCGCGCCTGCGCGACGGCGACGAGCAGGAGGCCGAGCGGCACCTGCGGTGCGCCGCGGGCGGCGGCAGCGCGGAGGCCGCGTACCGCCTGGGTACCGTGCTCGACGCGCGCCGCCCGGCCGCGGCGGCGCCCGCGCTCGGGGAGCCCGCGGCCCGCAAGTCGGAGTGCGAGGAGTGGTACGAGCGCGCGGCCCAGCAGGGGCACCGCCGGGCCCAGGTCCGGGTCGGGATGCTCGCCGCCGGGCGGGGCGACGTGGTCGAGGCCGCGCGCTGGTACCGCCTCGCGGCGGAGGCCGGGAGCCGCAACGGCGCGTTCAATCTGGGCCTGCTCCTCGCCCGCGAGGGCAGCGAGCCGGAGGCCGCGCTGTGGTGGACGCGGGCGGCGGACGCCGGGCACGGCCGCGCCGCGCTGCGGCTCGCGCTGCTGTACGCGCGCCGGGGGCAGCTCGCGGAGGGGCAGCGGTGGGCCTCCCGGGCGGTGGAGCTGGGCCCGGCGGAGGTCGCCGAGCGGGCGGCGCGGCTCGGCGAGGCGCTGCGGCAGGAGCTCTCGGCGTAGCGAGCCCGGGCGTCCGGTGCCGGGCCGGGGCGGGTCCGTCGCGCGGCCGCGCGAGGCCCGCCGTGCCCACCCGTTCCGCCCCTGGCCGACCGGCTGCCCACAGCGCGCGGAGTGCAAGGGGAAGGGATTTGCGCTGGTCGTGGGCTTGGCGTACTGTTGGGTTCACCGACGCGGGGTGGAGCAGCTCGGTAGCTCGCTGGGCTCATAACCCAGAGGTCGCAGGTTCAAATCCTGTCCCCGCTACTAGAGGCCGAAGGCCCGGAACCGATGAGGTTCCGGGCCTTCGGTGTTTCCGGGCGGACCCTTCGGCGTGTGCGGTCGGGGCCCGACTGTTTGCGGGCGGGCCCGGACATGCGTGAGGCCCGGCACCCCAGGGGTGCCGGGCCTCACGCATGTCGTCTGCTCAGGCGCCCGCCGCGCACGAAGGGCACACGCCCCGATACGTGACCTCCACGTCCGAGATCGTGAAGCCGAAGCGCTCGGAGTCGGGCAGGACCGAGAGCGGATTGCCCGTCGGGTGCACATCACGGATCGCGCCGCACTGCGAGCACACCAGGTGCTGGTGCGGCCGGTGCGCGTTCGGGTCGTAGCGCTTGGCTCTGCGGTCCGTGCTGACCTCGAGGATCTCGCCGAGCGAGACCAGCTCGCCCAGGGTGTTGTAGACGGTCGCCCGGGAGATCTCCGGCAGCTTCACGATGGCACGGGCGTGCACCTCGTCCGCCGTCAGATGCACATGGTCCCCATCGAGGACCTCGGCCACGACGCGACGCTGCGCGGTCATCCGCCAGCCGCGTCCGCGCAGTCGTTCCAACAGGTCGCTCATGAATCCAGCCTAACAGGCAGGGGACCTAGGTCCCGACCGAGTGTGACTTTGGAAGGTCACTTGACTTAGACAATGTCTATCGTAGGATCGAGTTCGGCAATCGCCAAGGGACAGGACTTGCAGGAAATGACGCAGGAGGCGCACGTGACGCAGGGACCCCTCACCACCGAGGCCGGCGCGCCGGTGGCCGACAACCAGAACAGCGAGACCGCGGGCGTCGGCGGTCCCATGCTGCTCCAGGACCAGCACCTCCTGGAGAAGCTGGCGCACTTCAACCGCGAGCGGATCCCGGAGCGCGTGGTGCACGCACGCGGCGCGGGCGCCTACGGCACGTTCAAGGTGACGGCGGACGTCACTCCCTACACGCGCGCCGCGTTCCTCTCCGAGATCGGCAAGGAGACCGAGGTCTTCCTGCGCTTCTCCACGGTCGCGGGCAACCTCGGCGCGGCCGACGCGGTGCGTGACCCGCGCGGCTTCTCGCTGAAGTTCTACACCGAGGAGGGCAACTACGACCTCGTCGGCAACAACACCCCGGTCTTCTTCATCAGGGACGCCATCAAGTTCCCCGACTTCATCCACACCCAGAAGCGCGACCCCTACACGGGCTCCCAGGAGGCGGACAACGTCTGGGACTTCTGGGGTCTGAGCCCGGAGGCCACGCACCAGGTGACCTGGCTGTTCGGCGACCGCGGCATCCCGGCGTCGTACCGCCACATGGACGGCTTCGGCTCGCACACCTTCCAGTGGCAGAACGAGGCCGGCGAGGCCTTCTGGGTCAAGTACCACTTCAAGACGGACCAGGGCATCAAGAACCTGACCGCCCAGGAGGCGGAGGTCCTCGCGGGCAAGGACCCCGACTCGCACCAGCGCGACCTGCGCGAGTCCATCGAGCGCGGCGAGTTCCCGACCTGGACCGTGCAGGTCCAGATCATGCCCGTGGCCGACGCGGCGACCTACCGCTTCAACCCGTTCGACCTCACGAAGGTGTGGCCGCACGCGGACTACCCGCCGGTCGAGATCGGCAAGCTGGAGCTCAACCGCAACCCGGAGAACGTCTTCGCCGAGGTCGAGCAGGCGATCTTCTCGCCCGCGCACTTCGTCCCCGGCATCGGCCCGTCGCCGGACAAGATGCTCCAGGGCCGGCTGTTCGCGTACGCCGACGCCCACCGCTACCGCGTCGGCATCAACGCCGACCACCTGCCGGTGAACCGTCCGCACGCCACGGAGGCCCGTTCGTACAGCCGTGACGGCTATCTGTACGACGGCCGCCACAAGGGCGCCAAGAACTACGAGCCCAACTCCTTCGGCGGCCCCGCCCAGACGGACCGGCCGCTATGGGCCCCGACCGCCGTCGCCGGGAGCACGGGCAACCACGTGGCGCCCGTGCACGCCGAGGACGACGACTTCGTGCAGGCGGGCAATCTGTACCGCCTGATGTCGGAGGACGAGAAGACGCGGCTCGTCGACAACCTCGCGGGCAACATCGCGGGCGTCTCGCGTGCCGACATCGCCGAGCGCGCCATCGGCAACTTCCGCCGGGCGGACGAAGACTTCGGCAAGCGCCTGGAGGCCGCGGTCCAGGCCCTGCGCGGCTGACACCCAAGCCCTTGCCGTAGGTGACGGGCCGGACCCCCTCGGGGGTCCGGCCCGTTCGCCGTGTCCTGGCGGTGCTCAGGGGGCCGTGAACTCGGCCACCGGGGCGGCGGCGCGGCGGCGGCCCGGCGCCCAGCAGCGGATGATGTCGCGGACGGAGACGATGCCCACCGGCTCGTCGTGGTCGAGCACGACCAGGTGCCGGAAGCCGCCGTGGGACATGGCGTCGGCGGCGTCCTCCAGGGTCCAGGCCGGTCCCGCGAAGACGACGTCGGTCGTCGTGTGCGCGCTCGCGGTCTCGAAGTCCGGGTTCTGGCCGCGGCCGAGGGAGTTGAGGACGTCGCGCTCGGTCAGGATGCCGAGGCCGCAGGTGTCGGGGTCGAGGACGACGGCCGCGCCGACGCGGCGCGCCGACATCAGCCGGGCCGCCTGACGGAGGGTGTGCGCGGGGCCGATGGTGAGGACCAATGTGCTCATGGCGTCACGGACGAGCATGGGCTTGAGCCACCTCCTTGGTGAGCCCTTTACCCCTGGCATGCCTGGAGCGGGGAGCCGCATGGCCAAGAGAAAGGATTCACAAGTTCACAAGCGGGGGGACTCTCAGAGTCGCAGCGAAACGGAAGGCCAACAAGGGGGCAGGTGCGCCCAGTTCGGGAGCGCGCCGGTCCGGGTCACCGCCCTGCTGCACTGCCGCGCTGCCGCACTGCCGCCCTGCCGTCGGTTCGGAAGGGCCGCCGTCCTACTGCCGGTTCAGATGGGCGAGCATCTCGTCGTGGAGCAGTCCGTTCGACGCCGCCGCGTTGCCGCTGTGCGGGCCGGGGGCGCCGTCGAGGCCGGTGAAGCGGCCGCCCGCCTCCGTCACCACGATCGCGGTCGCCGCCATGTCCCACAGGGACAGCTCCGGCTCCGCGCAGATGTCGACCGCGCCCTCGGCGACCAGCATGTACGGCCAGAAGTCGCCGTACGCGCGGGTGCGCCAGCAGGCGCGCGTGAGGTCGAGGAAGCCGTCCAGGCGCCCCCGCTCCTCCCAGCCGCTGAGCGAGGAGTACGCGAAGGACGCGTCCTGGAGCCCGCCCACCTCGGAGACGCGAAGGCGGCTCGCGGACGTCAGGCTGCGGCCGGTGAAGGCGCCGCTGCCCTTCGCCGCCCACCAGCGGCGGCCGAGCGCGGGCGCGGAGACGACGCCGACCACCGGCTGGTAGCCCCCCTCGCCCGCCTCCATGAGGGAGATGAGCGTGGCCCAGACCGGTACGCCGCGCACGTAGTTCTTCGTGCCGTCGATCGGGTCGATGACCCAGCGGCGCGGGCCCGTGCCCTCGACGCCGTACTCCTCGCCGAGGATCGCGTCCCGCGGCCGGGCGCGCTGGAGATGCCCGCGGATCAGTTCTTCGGCGGCCTTGTCGGCCTCGCTCACCGGCGTCATGTCCGGCTTGGTCTCCACCCGGAGGTCGAGGGCCTTGAACCGGTCCATCGTCGCTGCGTCGGCGGCGTCCGCGAGGACGTGGGCAAGGCGCAGATCATCGAGGTAGTCGGGCATGGGTGAACAGTATCGATCTCGTTTCGCGCGAGCCACAGCGCGTATCGGGCGGCGCCCGCCGTACCCCTTGACAGTGCCCCGTGGCACGTCAAACCTGGCCAGCAGAACCGCTCGGGCCACCCGGCCCTGGGCAGCGGGAGGCGACGATGCCTGCAGCGCGGGAATCACTGCTCGACGCGGCGTACACCGCACTGGCCCGCAGGCCGTGGGCGGGCGTGCGGATGGTCGACGTGGCGGCGGTGGCCGGGGTGTCCCGGCAGACCCTGTACAACGAGTTCGGCAGCAAGGACGGCCTCGCGCGGGCCCTGCTCCGCCGCGAGACCGACGCGTATCTGCGGGGGGTGGAGCGGGCGCTCGCGCAGGCCCGCGACCCCGTGGACCGGCTCGCCGCGGTGAGCGCCTGGACGATCGGCGCCGCCCGCGAGAACGTGCTGGTGCGGGCGGTGCTCACCGGCTTCTGGAGCGAGCGCCTGCCGACGCCGAGCCGGGCCGCGGTGTCCAGCTCGCCGGTGCCGGCGCAGCGCCGCGCGGACGCGGGCGTGCCGAGTCCGGCGGAACTACTCGTCCAGGTGCGCGACCGGGTGATGGCCGCCCTGACCGAGCGCGGCCGCCCCTCGGAGACGGAGGAGCTGGCGCGGGCCTGCGAGAGCGCGGTGCGGGTGGCGCTGTCCTACGTCGTGGCGCCCGGGAGCCGGGACGAGGAGTCGGTCCAGCTGGTCCGCCGCGTCGTGCTGCGCGGCCTCAGTGGGCCGAGCCCGACAGCTGGAGGCCGATGACCCCGGCGATCACGAGGGAGATCGAGACGATCTTGAGGGCGGAGACCAGGTCGCCGAGGAAGATCATGCCGTAGATGGCCGTGCCCGCGGCGCCGATGCCCGTCCAGACCGCGTACGCCGGGCCCACGTCCAGCTTCTTCAGGGCCAGCGTGAGCAGGCCGAAGCTGCCCAGGGCGAAGCACGCGAAGGCGATGGTGGGCCAGACGCGGGTGAAGCCGTGCGACAGCTTCAGGCAGACCGCGAAGCCCGTCTCGAGGATCCCGGCGAC
Source organism: Streptomyces spectabilis (assembly GCF_008704795.1). Classification (NCBI taxonomy): domain Bacteria; kingdom Bacillati; phylum Actinomycetota; class Actinomycetes; order Kitasatosporales; family Streptomycetaceae; genus Streptomyces; species Streptomyces spectabilis. The sequence continues at coordinate 6,271,927 of NZ_CP023690.1, forward strand.
GATGACCAGCAGCCACGCCATGGTTGTGCCTCCCACATCCGTACGGTTCGTACGCTCCGTGACCGCTTCGCCAAAGCTTGGAACAATCTTGGTGCGATTATGCACTTACCGAAGCGGCCCGGACGTAAACAACGCGAAGGTCGGGCCACTCGCGGGAGGTGCGGCCCGGCCGGGGGAGGGGCGTCAGTCGCCGTCGGTCCGCTCCCGGGTGGCGAGCAGCCTGCGCAGTGAGTAGAGCCGCGCCGGGTCCGCGTGGCCCTCGGCCACCCACGCGTCGAGCGCGCAGTCGGGCTCGTCGTGGCTGCACGCGCGCGGGCAGTTCTCGGTGCCGGGCTCCAGGTCGGGGAAGGCGTGGATGACCCGCGAGGGGTCCACGTGGTGCAGGCCGAAGGAGCGCACGCCCGGGGTGTCGACCACCCAGCCCTCGTCGCCGTCGAGGGGCAGCGCGAGCGCGGACGTGGTGGTGTGGCGGCCGCGGCCCGTGACCGCGTTGACATGGCCGGTGCTGCGCCGTCGCTCCTCGGGGACCAGCGCGTTCACCAGGGTGGTCTTGCCGACGCCGGAGTGCCCGACGAACGCCGTGATCTTGCCGTCGAGTTCGGCGCGCACGCGCGCCACCGCCGTGCCGTTCTCCAGCTCCTCGCGGCTGGTGACGACGTAGGGGATGTCCAGGTCGCCGTAGAGCTCCAGGAGTTTGTCCGGCGGGGCGAGGTCCGACTTGGTCATGATCAGCAGCGGGGTGAGCCCGCCGTCGTACGCGGCGACCAGACAGCGGTCGATCAGGCGCGGGCGCGGCTCGGGGTCGGCGAGGGCCGTGACGATGGCGAGCTGGTCGGCGTTGGCGACGACCACGCGCTCGAACGGATCGTCGTCGTCCGCCGTGCGGCGGAGCACCGAGGTGCGCGGGGTGATGCGCACGATGCGGGCGAGGGTGTCCTTGTCGCCGGACAGGTCGCCCACGAGGGCGACCTGGTCGCCGACCACCGCGGCCTTGCGGCCCAGCTCACGGGCCTTCATCGCGACCACGACCCGGTCGTCGACCAGACAGGTCAGGCGGCCGCGGTCGACGGTGAGGACCATTCCGTCGGCCGCGTCCTCGTGCTTGGGGCGGATGTTCGTACGGGGACGGTTGCCCTTGCGGTTGGGGCGGACCCGGACGTCGTCCTCGTCGGTGTGCTTGCCGTAGCGGCGCATGGTTCCAGTCCGCCCGTCAGTTCCCGAGCATCCCGGCCCACAGGTCGGGGAAGTCGGGCAGCGTCTTCGCCGTCGTCGCGACGTTCTCGATCTGTACGCCCGGCACGGCCAGGCCGATGATCGCTCCCGCCGTGGCCATGCGGTGGTCGTCGTAGGTGTGGAAGATGCCGCCGTGCAGCTTGCGCGGGCGGATGTGCAGGCCGTCGGCGGTCTCGGTGACGTCACCGCCCAGCTCGTTGATCTCCTTGGTGAGGGCGGCGAGCCGGTCCGTCTCGTGCAGGCGCAGATGGGCGACGCCGCGCAGCGTGGACGGCGAGTCGGCGAGGGCCGCGACGGCCGCGATGCCCGGGGTCAGCTCGCCGACCTCGCTGAGATCGGCGTCGATGCCGTGCACCGAGCCCGAGCCGGTGAACGTCAGGCCGTGCTCGGTCAGTTCGCAGGAGCCGCCCATCTCGGTGAACAGCTGCCGCAGTGCGTCACCGGGCTGGGTGGTGCGCGTCGGCCAGTCCGGGATCGTCACGCGGCCACCGGTGATCAGGGCGGCCGCCAGGAACGGCTGGGCGTTCGACAGGTCCGGCTCGATGGTGAGGTCACGGCCGAGCAGCGCGCCGGGCGTGACCCGCCAGACGTTCGGCTCGCCGCCCGCCTCGGGGGTGTCGACCTGGGCGCCTGCGGAGCGCAGCATGTCGACGGTCATGCGGATGTGCGGCATGGACGGCAGGGTGCTGCCCACGTGGCGCACCTCCACGCCCTGGTTGAAGCGCGGGCCCGAGAGCAGCAGCGCGCTCACGAACTGGGACGAGGAGGAGGCGTCGATCTCGACCTGGCCGCCGTCCAGGGCGCCGCCGCCGTGCACCGTCAGGGGCAGCGCGCCGCGTCCGTCGTCGTCGACGCGGGCGCCGAGGGCGCGCAGCGCGTCGATCACGCCGTGCAGCGGGCGCTCGTAGGAGCGGGGGTCGCCGTCGAAGCGGATCGGGCCGTCGGCGAGGGCGGCGACCGGCGGCAGGAAGCGCATCACCGTGCCCGCGTTGCCCACGTCGACCGTGACCGGGCCGTGCAGGCCCGAGGGGATGACGCGCCAGGCCTCGCCGGAGGCGTCCGGGCCGCCCGCGGCGGCGGAGCTGGACGACACCGTCTCCTCGATGCCGACGCCCATGGCGCGCAGGGCACCCGCCATGAGGAGGGTGTCGCGGGAGCGCAGGGGGCGGCGCAGCCAGCCGGGCTCGGCGGCGAGGGCGGCCAGGACGAGGGCGCGGTTGGTGACCGACTTGGAGCCCGGCACGTGGACCGTCGCGGCGACGGCTCCGCTCGCGTGCGGGGCGGGCCAGAGGGCGGTGTGCGTCGGGTTCACGGTCATGCCTTCACTTTAGTGGTTGGCGACGACCACAGATCTTGATCAAAAGTGGTGAAATCCAGGCGAAACAGAGAAGCGCCGAACGCTTCGCCGGAATGACCGTGCGGGCCCGTCGGTCGCCCGCGGGTCCGTCGTGGCTCGTCGCGCGGTTCCCCGCGCCCCTTCGGGGCGCTCCCGTGTCGGGGTCGAACGTCAGGTCACACGGTGAGCAGCCAGCGGGCTCCGCCTATCAGCGAGCACAGTGACACGGCATGGAAAAGGAAGAGCCATATTCCGGCGGGAACGTGCGTCAGACGGGCCAGTTGGTCCGCGTCCGAGTCACCGGCGCCCCCGTGCCGCCGCTTCGCCTGGAGCTCGAAGGCGGGCCGCACGCCCCCCAGGAGCAGGAACCACACCACCGCGTACGCGAAGGCGGCCTGCACGTCGGTGCTCGCCAGCCAGGAGACGACCAGGAAGGCGCCGCCCGCCAGGATCATCGTGAGCGCGCCGTACGCGTTGCGGATCATCACCAGCATCGCGGCGAGCAGGGCCGTGGCGATCCACAGGAAGGCCGTGATGTGCCCCTGGGAGAGCAGCGCGGCACCGCCGAGGCCGAGCAGCGGGGGAGCGGTGTAGCCCGCGGCGGCGGTGAGGATCATGCCGAGGCCCGAGGGCTTGCCGCGGCTGACGGTCAGACCACTGGTGTCGGAGTGCAGCCGGATGCCGTCCAGGCGGCGCCCGGTGAGCAGGGCGACCAGGCCGTGGCCGCCCTCGTGGGCGATGGTGACGGCGTTGCGGGCCACGCGCCACACGCCGTGCGGGACGACGGCGGCGAGCGCGACGACGCCGGTGGCGATCACCAGCCACTGATCGGGCGCGGACTGCGTACCGACGACGCGGTCCCACAGGTCGCTCAGGCTGGCGGAAGCGGTGGTGTGCATTGCTCGGTCGGCTCCCTGTGGTCGGCCACGGCGTGGCAGTGTGGCACGTATGTGCGGACGGTATGCATCGAGTCGTAGGCCCGAGGATCTCGCAGGAATCTTTGAGATCGAGAAGTGGGAGCCGGAAGAGGCCCTGGAGGCGGACTACAACGTCGCTCCCACCAAAGAGGTCTACGCCGTGCTCGACCGCCCCCTTAAGGACGCCGAGGACAAACGTCCGGTTCGCCAGCTGCGCAGGCTGAAGTGGGGACTCGTACCGTCCTGGGCGAAGACGCCGGAGGGCGGCGCGCGGATGATCAACGCGCGCGCCGAGACGGTGCACGAGAAGCCCTCCTACCGCCGGGCCTTCGCCGCCCGCCGCTGCATCCTGCCCGCCGACGGCTATTACGAGTGGGTGACCGGCGCCGCCGAGCGCGACCTTGAGGTCGAGGGCAAGAAGAAGCGGCCCCGCAAGCAGCCGTACTTCGTGCTGCCCGCCGACGGCTCGGTGTTCGCGATGGCCGGCCTCTACGAGTTCTGGCGGGACCGCACGCTGCCCGACGAGCATCCGCTCGCCTGGTGGGTGACCTGCTCGGTGATCACCACGGAGGCGGAGACCGCCCCGCTCGCCATCGCCCCGGAGAACGGCCCCTCCTCCCTCGCGGACATCCACCCGCGCATGCCGCTGATGCTCACGCCCGACCGCTGGGACGCCTGGCTCGACCCGGCGCGCACCGCCGCGGAGGAGCTGCGCCCGCTCCTGGAGCCGCCGCCCACCGGGCTCATGCGCGCGTTCCCCGTGTCGACGGCCGTCAGCAACGTCCGCAACAACGGTCCGGAGCTGCTGACGGAACTGGAGGCCCCCGAAGAGGGCACACTCTTCTGACGTGACGCACAGTGAGACCCACAGCGAAGTCGTCGAGACCGACGCCGGGGCCGCCCGGATCACCTGGCACCCCGCGAAGCAGGCCCGGGCCGTGCTCGCCGTCAGCCACGGGGCGGGCGGCGGCATCGAGGCGCGGGACCTGCGGGCCATCGCCGCGACCCTGCCCGCGCACGGCGTGACCGTCGCCCTGGTGGAGCAGCCCTGGCGGGTGGCCGGCAAGAAGGTGGCGCCCGCGCCGAAGACGCTCGACACCGGCTGGCGCGGCGTGTGGCCCGCCCTCGCGAAGCCCGGCCTGCCCGTGCTCGCGGGCGGCCGCAGCGCCGGGGCCCGCGTCGCTTGCCGCACGGCCGCCGAGCTCGGCGCGGCCGCCGTGCTCGCGCTGAGCTTCCCGCTGCACCCCCCGGGCAGGCCGGAGAAGTCCCGCGCCGACGAACTGCTCGGCGCCGGGGTGCCGACGCTCGTGGTGCAGGGCGGCAACGACCCCTTCGGCAAGCCCGCGGAGTTCCCCCGGAGCACGGCCTACGAACTCGTCGAAATCCCCTTCGGCGACCACTCCTTCGCCGTACCGAAGCGGGCCGGGATCGGCCAGGAGGACGCTGTGAAACGGATCACGGACGCCGTCGTCGCGTGGACGGGCGCGCCGGGAATGTTGAGCACGTGACGACTGTTGTCCCGTACGAACAGCGAACAGTGTGCGTACGAGAGGGAGACCGCCGCATGGGAACGACCATCTGCCCGGACCGCTCCACCACCCCTGAGCTGGAGTGGAGCGTGCTGAGCTCGCCCAAGGCGGCCCCTATTCGAGCGGCGCGCAAAGCAGGTCGTCGTCTATCCTCCGAAACCAGTGGGACCGGCTACGGCCCCACCACGTCGTTGGAGGAGGTGGGTCCGGTCACTGGGACCGACGCAGGCACTGAGCACGGTCACTCCGAGCAGCCGGAGCGTTCCGACAAGGGTTCCGAGACGGCCGCGGAGCGCACGGCCCGCTTCGAGCGGGACGCGCTGATGTTCCTCGACCAGATGTACTCGGCGGCGCTCCGGATGACCCGCAATCCGGCGGACGCGGAGGACCTGGTCCAGGAGACCTACGCGAAGGCGTACGCGTCGTTCCACCAGTTCCGCGAGGGCACCAACCTCAAGGCCTGGCTGTACCGCATCCTCACGAACACGTTCATCAACTCGTACCGCAAGAAGCAGCGCGAGCCCCAGCGCAGCGCCGCCGAGGAGATCGAGGACTGGCAGCTGGCGCGCGCCGAGTCGCACATGTCCACCGGACTGCGCTCGGCCGAGTCGCAGGCGCTCGACCACCTGCCGGACTCCGACGTGAAGAACGCGCTCCAAGCGATCCCGGAGGAATTCCGCATCGCCGTGTACCTCGCGGACGTGGAGGGCTTTGCGTACAAGGAGATCGCCGACATCATGGGTACACCCATCGGTACGGTGATGTCCCGTCTTCACCGCGGCCGCCGCCAACTCCGCGGCATGCTGGAGGACTACGCGCGTGACCGCGGCCTGGTCCCGGCCGGTGCCGGAGACTCGAACGAAGCGAAAGGCTCGGGCTCATGAGCTGCGGAGAGCCGCACGAGACTGACTGCAGTGAGGTCCTGGACCACCTCTATGAGTTCCTGGACCGGGAGATGCCGGACAGCGACTGCACGAAGTTCGAGACGCACTTCGAGGAGTGCTCCCCCTGCCTGGAGAAGTACGGCCTCGAACAGGCGGTGAAGAAGCTCGTCAAGCGCTGCTGCGGCCAGGACGACGTGCCCGCCGACCTGCGGGCGAAGGTCATGGGCCGGATCGACCTGATCCGCTCCGGACAGGCGGTTCCGGACGACGGGGTGGATCTGGCCCCCGGGTCCTGAGCGAAGCCCCCGGGTCAGAGCTGAGCGGGTGCGCCCCGCGTTCCCCGTGGGGCTGCCGTTCACCCGCTAGTTGAACGTTTCTCTCTGTTTCTGCTGGGGTTTCTCACTCGAAGGTGCTAATTCGCGCCCGCTGACGCTGGCGTGCTCAGGGCCCGTTCTACTCTCCCGACCTGGATCGGGAGGAGAACCCCTATGCGGTCGGTGCCGGTGTGGGCCCGAGGCTACGTCCTGTGCGCCGCGCTCGGCGCGGCCGCCTGCGCGGCGCCCGCGTTCGGCCCCGGCACGGCATGGCCCGTCGTCGGACTGCTCGCCCTGCTGTACGCGGGCGGGGAGCACACCGTCGTCCGCAGCGGCCCGGCCGTGCCCGCCTTCTACCCCGTGCTGCTGGCCGCGGTGTTCCTGCTGCCGCCCGCCGCGGCCGCGCTCGTCGCCGTCCCGGGCGCCCTGCTCGCCCGCGTCGAACGGCGGCCACGGTGGCTGCGCCGCCTGTGGCGGGCCGCTCAGCTGGCCCTCGCCGCCTGGGCCGCGGGGCGGACGTACGCCGCGCTCGACGGGCCCGCGGCGGCCTCGGCGCCCCCCGACTTCCCGTACGTCCTGCTGCCCGCCGCGGTCGCCGTGCTCTGCTTCGCCGCGGTCATCGCCGCCCTCGACGGCGGCATCCTGGTGGCGGCGGAGGGGGTTCCGCCGCGCCACGCCTGGCGGGGACTGCTGCCCGGCTCGCTCGCGCCCGTCGCCGTGCACGGGCTCGCCGGGCTGATGATGGCCGTCCTCTGGGACAGCCGGTACGGGCCCCTCGCCGCGCTGCTCGTCCTGCTCCCGATGGGCGTCTCGTGCTGGGTGTTCGCCCAGTACCACCGCGAGCGCTCCGCCCACCAGGCCACCATCCGCGCGCTCGTGCAGGCCGTCGACATCAAGGACCGCTACACCAGGGGCCACAGCGAGCGGGTCGGCCGCGCCTCCGTGCTGATCGCCCGCGAGCTGGGCATGGACGACGCGCGCGTGGAGCTGCTCCGCTTCGCCGGGATCCTGCACGACGTGGGCAAGCTCGGCGTCCCCACCCGGCTGCTGCGCAAGGAGGGGCCGCTGACCCCGCAGGAGCGGCGCGTGATCGAGCTGCACCCGGAGTACGGCCACGAGATGGTGCGGGGCATCGGCTTCCTCGGGGAGGCCAGGGCGGCGATCCTGCACCACCACGAGCGCATCGACGGCAGCGGCTACCCCTACGGCCTGACGGGTCGTCAAATCCCGGAGTGCGCCCGGGTGGTGGCCGTCGCCGACGCCTTCGACGCCATGACGTCCTCGCGCTCCTACCGCCGCGCCCGCCCGGTCGCGGCCGCCGTCACCGAACTCCGGCGCTGCGCGGGGGCCCAGTTCGACCCGGCCATGGTCGGCGCCCTCGCCCGGGCGCTCGACCGGTACGGATGGGACGCGGAGGTCACGGCCGGGGGCGAGGCAAAGGCTTCGGCCGGGGCCCGGCGCACGGGCCCCGACGGCCCCGGAAGCCCCGTCGACGGCGTGGTGTCCGGCGCCCCCGCGGCCCGCGGCCCGGCCGCCCGGTGACGCACGAGCCCGCGGGGCGGCCCGCCGCCGCGGTGGCCGCCGTGATCCGCGGCGCCGCGCTACTCGTCGCCGTCGGCGCGCTCGGCGTCACGCTCTGGCGCGGCGTCGAGGAGCCACGGACCGCCCTCGCCTTCGGCGTGCTCATAGCCGTGGGCGAGCTGGCCCGGTGGGGCAGCGGCGGCGAGCGGGAGCCCGCGCCCCTGGGGGCCGCGGGCGCGCTCGCGTACGCCCTGCTGGGGGAGAGCGGCGGGCGGGCGACCCACCACGGGGTGCTCCAGGTGGTCGCCGTCGTCGTGGCGGCGGGGCTGGTCGGCGCCGTGCCGCACGTGGCGCTCGGCCGCGGGCCCGCGCCCGACGCCCTCGCCCGGCGCGTGCTCACCGTCGCCTTCGCCGCCGTGTGCTTCCAGCCGCTGTACAACTCGGGCCGCCTGGAGGACCGGGCGGGCTACGGCTCCTGGTACGCCGCCGTGGTGGTGGCCCTGCTCGCGCTCACCGCGCTGTGCGACGCCGTGCTCGCGGCGGCCCTGGCGCACGCCCGCCGGGGGTGGCCGTTCGGGCCGCTGCTCAGGGACGAGCTGCGGCGCATGCCCGGCATCGGCTCCGCCGTGTGCGCCACGGGGGCCGTGATGGCGCTGGCCGTCGCCGTGGCGGGGCTGTGGGCGCTGCCGGTGTTCAGCTGCCCGCTGCTGCTCACCCAGCTGGCCGTCCGCCGCTACGCCGCCGTGCGGGCCACGTACCGGCAGACCATCGCCTCCCTTGCCCGCGCCACCGAGATCGCCGGGTACACCCCGGCCGGGCACGCCAGGCGGGTGGCGGACCTCAGCCGGGCCATGGGCCGTGAGCTGGGGCTCTCCGGGGCGGACCTGGGCGTCCTGGAGTACGCGGCGCTGATGCACGACATCGGGCAGCTCTCCCTGGTCGACCCCGTGCCCGAGGGTGCCACCGCGCGCCTTCCCGCCGCCGAGCAGCGGCGCATCGCCCTGCTCGGCGGGGCCGTCGTCCGGCAGACCGGCGTGGCCGCCGACGTCGCCGTCGTGGTGGAGCGCCAGGCCGATCCGTACCGCGAGCAGCCGCTCACCGCGCGTATCGTGCGGACGGCGAACGCATACGACGAGATGGCCCGGGAACACGGGCCTCAAGGGCCGCTGGCCGCCCTGGAGCGACTGCGGGTCGCGACGGGGCGCGAGTACCAGACGGAGGTCGTGGAGGCCTTGGCGAGGGTGCTCGCGGGGTGCACGGGGCCGGTGGCCGCCCCGCGCCGGGGGCTCGGCCCCCTGGACCCCTGTTGAGGGTGGCGCACGCGCGTCCCGAGGCGCCGGAGGGCCGGGAACGGCACCGCGCTCCCACACGATCGGGGGGTCCGCGGCGGAGCGCCCGGGCCGCCGGGGCGGGGCCCCGGGGCCCCCGGCGAAGGCGCCGGGGCCGGGTCGTCTGACCTCGGGTCCCGCTGGGTAACCCATGGGTAATGAGCGGCCGTCCGACCGTACGTGGTTGGATGCGAAAGAGAAGCGGGGCCGCGCGGCAGCGCGGCGGCGGGGACATCCCGACAAGAGCTGGCAGGCGGGAATCGTGAGGATCTTCGGCAAGGGACGGCACCGGCCCTCCGCCTCCTGGCGGCAGGCCACCGACAGGGCGTTCACGCTCATCGGCGACGGTCGCTACGAGGACGCGGGCGCGCTCCTGACGCGCGCCGCCGATCTCGAACCCTGGTTGTCGGAGTCCTGGTTCAACCTCGCGCTCCTGCACAAGTTCCGGCACGACTGGGAGCAGGCGCGGGCCGCGGGCCTGCGGGCCGTGGCGCTGCTCGACCGCTCCGCCGGGGCCCCCGACTGGTGGAACGTGGGCATCGCGGCGACCGCCCTGCAGGACTGGCCGCTGGCGCGCAGGGCCTGGCAGGCGTACGGACTCAGGGTGCCCGGCGGGGTCGCCGCGACGGGCGAGCCCGCGGGGATGGACCTGGGCAGCGCGGCGGTGCGGCTCTCGCCGGAGGGCGAGGCGGAGGTCGTCTGGGGCCGCAGGCTGGACCCGGCCCGCATGGAGGTGCTCTCCATTCCGCTGCCGTCCTCCGGGCGGCGCTGGGGCGAGGTCGTGCTGCACGACGGCGTGCCGCACGGGGAGCGGACCACGGCCGCGGGGCACGCGTACCCCGTCTTCGACGAGATCGAGCTGTGGGCGCCGTCGCCCGTGCCCACCTGGGTGGTCCTCCTGGAGGCCGCGACCGAGGAGGACCGGGACGCCCTGGAGAAGCTCGCCGCCGACGCCGGCTTCGCCGCCGAGGACTGGTCGTCGTCCGTGCGGCTGCTGTGCCGGATGTGCTCGGAGTCGCGGATGCCGAGCGACGAGGGCGACGGGGAGCACCTGGACCCGCACGACCACAGCGAGCCGGGGCACCCCGGGCCGCTCGGCCACCGCAGCCCCGGACCGATCTGGGTGCCCGAGCGGGAGTGCGGCATCGCCGCCCCGGCGGGGCTGGTGCGGGGCCTCCTCGACGGCTGGGTCGCCGACAGCCCGGACTCCCGCGACTGGCGGGACCTCGAAGAGGTCTGCTAGCCCCGGACGCCGATGCTCCGGCGGGGTGCTGCCCGTACCCTGTACGGGCAGCACACGACCCAGGAAGAAGGCATACGGCGGACATGGCGCAGGACACTGAGCAGAGTTACGCGGACGGGGTGCTCCCGGTCGACGACGAGGGCTTCGTCATCGACACGGAAGACTGCGAGGCGCGGGAGACGGCCTACCGCGAGCGCGGCACGTCCCGGCCCATCACGGTCGTCGGCAACCCGGTGCTGCACAAGGAGTGCAAGGACGTCACCGCCTTCGACGACGAGCTCGCGAAGCTGATCGACGACATGTTCGCGAGCCAGCGCGTCGCGCAGGGCGTCGGCGTCGCCGCGAACCAGGTCGGGGTCGACCTGAAGGTGTTCGTGTACGACTGCATGGACGACGAGGGCGTGCGGCACGTCGGCGTCGTCTGCAACCCGGTCCTGCAGGAGCTGCCCGCGGAGCGGCGGAGCCTGGACGACTCGGGCGAGGGCTGCCTGTCCGTGCCGACGGCGTACGCGCCCCTCGCCCGCCCCGACTACGCGGTCGTGACCGGTCAGGACGAGAAGGGCAACCCCATCAAGGTGCGCGGCACGGGCTACTTCGCCCGCTGCCTCCAGCACGAGACGGACCACCTGTACGGCTATCTGTACATCGACCGCCTCTCCAAGCGGGAGCGCAAGGACGCGCTGCGGCAGATGTCGGAGGGCACGCCGCGCTACCCCGTGGTGCCGAATGACTGAACTGCGCCACAACTGAGGCGTGCGGTGAGCGCGTGACGACAGCGGCCCCTGGTCGGGGACACCCCACTGACCAGGGGCCGTTGGTGTACCCGCTCAGAACCGGACAGGACTAGCCCACGATCGGCCGTGGGTGATCCAGATTCAGTCACGTAAGGGGATGTTCTCGGCACGGTGGGGTAGTGAATGGCGCAAATGTGTTCCCTGAACGGTCAGTTGTGGTGCTGAATGGAAAGCGCGGGGATACGCAACGGCGCGCGCCCGGCACGGCAAGAGGGGCGTGGGCCTCAGCGCGGTCGAGAGGGGTTTGTTCGTGCCTGCTTCCTCACACAGCACTTCACAGTCGGACTGGGCGACACGCACCCCGGCACGGGTTCCGGCATATGCAGCGGAACGCGTCCCGAGGCAACGGCGGAAGCCGTCCGAGCAGATGCAGTCACCAGTTCGACAGGCGGTATCGGTGCCGCCCGCACTGGCCCTTCCGGTGGTGGAGTCGGAGTTTCCCCGGCATCTGCATCCGTATTGGCCAAAGCTTCAGGAGAAGTCCAGGGCGTGGCTCCTGGAAAAGCGCCTCATGCCCCCGGACAAGGTCGCGGCATATGCCGATAGCCTGTGCTACACCGACCTGGTGGCTGGGTACTACATCGGTGCCCCCGACGAGCTGCTCGCCGCCATCGCCGACCTCAGCTCCTGGTTCTTCGGCTGGGACGACCGGCACGACCGGGACGCGGTGCACGGCAGGACCACGGGCTGGCGGCGCCTGTGCGCCGGGCTACACGAGACACTTCAGGACCCGCGCGCGCACCTGCACCACGAGGACCCCCTGGTCGCGGGCTTCGCAGACTGCGTCCTGAGGCTGTACGCGCACCTCGGACCGCGGTGGAACGGGCGCTTCGCCCGGCACTTCCACCCGGTGATCGACGCCTACGACCACGAGTTCGGCAACCGCCGCACCGGGACCGTGCCGAGCGTCGAGGCGTACATCGAGCTGCGCCGGCTCACCTTCGCGCACTGGATCTGGATCGACCTGCTCGAACCCACCGCGCGCCAGGAGCTGCCGGACGCGGTGCGGAAACACCCCGCCTATCGCGCGGCGGCACTCGCCACGCAGGATTTCTCCGCCTGGTACAACGACCTCTGCTCACTGCCGAAGGAATTGGCGGGCGACGAGGTACACAACCTCGGAATTTCCCTCATCCACCACGAAGGTCTCTCCCTGCAGCAGGCGGTGGCAGAAGTGCACCGGCGCGTCAGTGACTGTGTACGTGATTTTCTCGCGGTGGAACCGGAAGTCCTCAGTTTGGCGGATGAATTGATCGACGGCAGCGCGGCGGGCCGGAAGGCGAGCGCCGCACTGCAATCCTGCGTCTTCAATATGCGGAACTGGTTCAGTTCCGTCTACTGGTTCCATCACGAATCCGGCAGATACCGCGTCGAAAGCTGGGACGACCGATCGCTGCCCCCGTATGTGTCCGACGCACCGGGACCCGAGTTCCCGGAATGCGAATTGGCAGGGCCCGAACTGGCAGGAGGCCAGGAATGACCGTCGAATCCGCAGCGTCCGCCATACCCGCACCGGCCGGTTCCCAGCGGCTGAATACGCCGCCGCTGGTCTCCGGTGGAGCGCCACTTCTCGGCCACGCCTGGAACCTGGTGCGCGACCCGCTCGGCTTCCTGGCCGATCTGCGTGACCACGGGGACCTCGTCCGGATCCGACTAGGGCCCAAAACGGCGTACGCGGTGTGCGCCCCGCAGCTCGTCGGCGCTCTGCTCAAGAGCCCCGAGTACGTCGTCGGAGGGCCGCTGTGGGACACCCTGGAGGTGCTGCTCGGCAAGGGCGTGGCGACCAGCAACGGTCCGCTGCACCGGCGCCAGCGGCGCATGATGCAGCCCGCGTTCCGGCCCGAGCGCATCGCCGACTACGCGCGCGTGATGGCACAGGAGGCCCAGGCGACGGCGGCCCGCTGGAGTGACGGCGAAACGGTGGACGTGAGCGCGGAGATGTTCCGCACCGCCGTGCGCGTCGTCTCCCGCTCCCTCCTGGAGGTCGACTCGATCGGCGAGAAGGCGGACCGCATCAGCGACTCGCTGCACACCGTCTTCGAGGGCCTGTACCGCCGCATGGTGCTTTCCGTCGGGCCGCTGTACCGCGTACCGACGCCCGCCAACCGGCGCTTCGAGCGCGCGCTCGCCGATCTGCACGCGCTCGTCGACGAGATCATCGCCGAACGCCGCCGGTGCGGAAACGGCACGGAAGAGGACTTGCTGGCCGTATTGCTCGCCGCCCGCGACGAATCGGGGCAGCCGCTGACGGACCAGGAGATCCATGACCACGTCGTCTCGCTCGTCGTGGCGGGTGCCGAGAATGTCGCCTCGACACTGGCATGGGCCTTCCATCTGCTCACCGAACACCCCGACCACGAAAGGCGGTTGGTTGAAGAGGTAAATTCCGTGACGGGAGGCCGTCCGGTCGCCTTCGCCGATCTCGGCGAGCTGCGGCACACGCGCAATGTCGTCACGGAGGCGATGCGTATACGACCGGCCGCCTGGATTTTCACGCGGCGGTCCGTGGCCGAGACCACGCTCGGCGGCTATCGCATTCCGGCCGACGCGGACATCGTGTACAGCGTGTACGCGATGCAGCGCGATCCGCGTTCCTTCGAGCGGCATCTGGAGTTCGACCCGGACCGATGGAATCCGGAACGCGCGGCGAGCGTACCGGAGTTCGCCATGATGCCCTTCAGCGTGGGCAACCGTAAGTGCCCGGGCGACCACTTCAGCCTGGCGGAACTCACCATCATCCTGGCCACGATCGTCCCCCGCTGGCGGCTGGCCCCGGTGGCGGGGACCGACACGCGCACGAAGGTCGGCATCACGCTGCACCCGCGGGATCTGGTGCTGCGCGCCACGGCCCGCTGACGCCCGCGCGCCCGCACCGCCCTGAGGGGCCGGTGCGGGCGCGCGCGTCAGGCCGCGGACTCGGCCCCGGGGCCGCGGAACGTGCGCCGGTAGGCGTTCGGCGTCGTGCCGAGCACGCGGACGAACTGATGGCGCAGCGCGGCCGCGTTCGCGAAGCCGGAGCGCCAGGCGACCGCGTCCACGGTCTGGTCCGTGACCTCCAGCAACTCCTGGGCGCGGAGCAGGCGTTGGCGCAGCAGCCAGCGGTACGGCGTGGTGCCGGTCTCCTCCTTGAAGCGGCGGGCGAAGGTGCGCGGCGACATATGGGCGCGGGCCGCGAGCAGGTCGACGGTCAGCTCCCGGTCGAGGTGGCGCTCCATCCACGCCAGGACGCCGCCGACGGTGTCGCAGCGGGCGCGCGGCAGCGGACGCTCGATGTACTGGGCCTGGCCGCCGTCGCGGTGCGGCGGCACGATCATCCGGCGGGCGATGGCGTTGGCGACCTCCGCGCCGTTCTCCCTGCGGACCAGGTGCAGGGCGGCGTCGATGCCCGCCGCGGTGCCCGCGGAGGTGATCACCGGGTCCTCGTCGACGTACAGCACGTCCGGCTCGACGACGGCGCGCGGACAGCGGCGCGTCAGCTCGTCGGCGTGCCGCCAGTGCACCGCGCAGCGCCGCCCGTCCAGGAGCCCGGCCGCCGCGAGCACGAAGGCGCCGGTGCAGACGCTGAGCACCCGGGTGCCGCGGTCGGTGGCGCGGCGCAGGGCGTCGAGCAGCGCGGGCGGGAAGTCCCGCGTCACATAGGAGTCGCCCGCGGGCACGGTGATGAGGTCGGCCTCCTCAAGGCGGTCGAGGCCGTACGGCGTGGAGATGGTGAAGCCGGCGTGCGTGGAGAGCGTGGGGCCCTCGGCCGAGACGAGCGCGAAGTCGTACACCGGCAGGCCCTCGTCGCTGCGGTCGAGGCCGAACACCTCGGACACGACGCCGAGTTCGAAGGGGTGCACGCCGTCGAGCGCGACGGCGGCCACGTTCCTCAACATGGGGACAGTGTGCCGCGTCGCTGGCAGGAAATCGAGGGTGGGCGACAGTCCTGCCACTCACGCCGAAGGACGGCCGGCGCGAGAGTGGTCGTCATGAACGCACATGACGCACTCGACACGCTGGCCGTCCTCGGGGTCTTCCTGCTCATGGCCCTGCCGTCACTGATCGGCCACGCCCACGACCGCCGGATCGACCGGCAGCTGCGAGGGGCCGAGCGCGGGCCCGGGCCGCAGGATCAGAACTCGTCGTCGAAGGAGACCGAGCCCTCCACGGCGACCTGGTACGCGGACGGGCGCCGCTCGAAGAAGTTGGTCAGCTCCTGAACGCCCTGCAGCTCCATGAACGAGAACGGGTTCTCGGAGCCGTACACCGGCGCGAAGCCGAGGCGCGCCAGGCGCTGGTCGGCGACGCACTGGAGGTACTCGCGCATCGAGTCGGTGTTCATGCCGGGCAGGCCGTCGCCGCACAGGTCGCGGGCGAACTGCAGCTCGGCCTCGACCGCTCCCTTCAGCATGTCCGTGACCTGCTCCTGGAGCGCCTCGTCGAACAGCTCCGGCTCCTCCTTGCGGACGGTGTCCACGACCTCGAAGGCGAAGGACATGTGCATCGTCTCGTCGCGGAACACCCAGTTGGTGCCGGTCGCGAGGCCGTGCAGCAGACCGCGGCTGCGGAACCAGTAGACGTAGGCGAAGGCACCGTAGAAGAACAGGCCCTCGATGCACGCCGCGAAGCAGATCAGGTTCAGCAGGAAGCGGCGGCGGTCGGCCTTGGACTCCAGGCGGTCCAGCTTCTCCACCGAGTCCATCCACTTGAAGCAGAACTCGGCCTTCTCCCGGATGGAGGGGATGTTCTCCACGGCCGCGAAGGCGGCGGCGCGGTCCTCCGGGTCGGGCAGGTAGGTGTCGAGCAGCGTCAAGTAGAACTGGACGTGCACGGCCTCCTCGAAGAGCTGACGGCTCAGGTAGAGCCGTGCCTCGGGGGAGTTGATGTGCTTGTAGAGCGTGAGCACCAGGTTGTTCGCCACGATCGAGTCGCCGGTGGCGAAGAACGCGACCAGGCGGCCGATGAGGTGCTGCTCCTCGGCCGTCATCTTGGCGAGGTCGGCCACGTCCGAGTGGAGGTCGACCTCCTCCACGGTCCAGGTGTTCTTGATCGCGTCCCGGTAGCGCTCGTAGAAGTCCGGGTAGCGCATCGGGCGGAGCGTCAGCTCGAAGCCCGGGTCGAGCAGGTTCTTCTCGCCCGTCGTCGTGGTGGTGTGCAGTTCCGACGAAGAGCGTTCCGGCGCGGAGCGCTGTCCATCAGGGGCGGTGGTCGGGTGACGGGTGGGCATTACTGGCAGGCCTCGCAGGACTCGGGGTTTTCCAGGGAGCAGGCGATCGCCTCGGGGTCGCTCACCTGCTGGGGGACGGGGGCGGCCGCGGCGGCGGAGCCCCCGGCGGCGCGGGCGATGCGCGTCGCGGGGCGCGAGCGCAGGTAGTACGTGGTCTTGAGGCCCTGCTGCCAGGCGTAGGCGTACATCGAGGAGAGCTTGCCGATGGTCGGCGTCTCCAGGAACAGGTTCAGGGACTGCGACTGGTCGAGGTACGGCGTGCGCGCGGCGGCCATGTCGATCAGGCCCCGCTGCGGGATCTCCCAGGCCGTGCGGTACAGGTTCCGCACCTCCGCGGGCACCCAGGTGAAGCCCTGCACCGAGCCGTTGGACTCGCGAAGGGCCTCGCGGGTCTGCGCGTCCCACACGCCGAGCTTCTTGAGGTCCTGCACCAGGTAGGAGTTGACCTGGAGGAACTCGCCGGACAGCGTCTCGCGCTTGAAGAGGTTGGAGACCTGCGGCTCGATGCACTCGTAGACGCCCGCGATGGAGGCGATGGTGGCGGTCGGGGCGATGGCCAGGAGCAGCGAGTTGCGCATGCCGACCTTGCCGATGCGCTCCCGCAGCGCGTCCCAGCGCTCGGGCCAGGCGCGCTCCGCCGCGGTGTGCTCGTAGTGGTCGGGGTGCAGGACGCCGCGCGCCGTGCGGGTCTTCTCCCAGGCGGGCAGCGGGCCGTGGCGCTCGGCGAGGTCCGCGGAGGCCTCGTAGGCGGCGAGCATGATCCGCTCGGCGATCCTCGTGGACAGCGCCTTCGCCTCGGGGGAGTCGAAGGGCAGCCGCAGCTGGAAGAAGACGTCCTGCAGACCCATGGCGCCCAGGCCCACGGGGCGCCACTTGGCGTTGGAGTTCCCGGCCTGCTCGGTCGGGTAGAAGTTGATGTCCACGACGCGGTCGAGGAACGTCACGGCGGTGCGGACGGTGGCGTCCAGGCGCTCCCAGTCGATGTCCCCGTCGGCCACGAAGGCCCCGAGGTTCACCGAGCCGAGGTTGCACACGGCCGTCTCGCCGTCGTCCGTGACCTCCAGGATCTCCGTGCACAGGTTGGAGGAGTGCACGGTGTGGCCGGGCTCGGCGGTCTGGTTGGCGGTGCGGTTGGAGGTGTCCTTGAAGGTCATCCAGCCGTTGCCGGTCTGCGCGAGGGTGCGCATCATGCGGCCGTACAGGTCACGGGCCGGCATGGTCTTGCGGGCCAGGCCCTTGGCCTCGGCCGCGCGGTACGCGGCGTCGAACTCCTCGCCCCACAGGTCGACGAGCTCGGGCGTGTCGGCGGGCGAGAACAGCGACCACTCCTGGTCGGCGGCGACCCGGCGCATGAACTCGTCCGGGATCCAGTGCGCGAGGTTCAGGTTGTGGGTGCGCCGGGCGTCCTCGCCGGTGTTGTCCCGCAGCTCCAGGAACTCCTCGATGTCGGAGTGCCAGGTCTCCAGGTAGACCGCGGCGGCGCCCTTGCGGCGGCCGCCCTGGTTCACGGCGGCGACGGAGGCGTCGAGCGTCTTCAGGAACGGCACGATGCCGTTGGAGTGGCCGTTCGTGCCGCGGATCAGCGAACCGCGCGAGCGGATGCGGGAGTACGACAGGCCGATGCCGCCGGCGTGCTTCGACAGGCGCGCCACCTGGTGGTAGCGGTCGTAGATCGAGTCCAGCTCGTCGAGCGGCGAGTCGAGCAGGTAGCAGCTCGACATCTGCGGGTGCCGGGTGCCGGAGTTGAAGAGCGTCGGCGAGGACGGCAGGTAGTCCAGACGGCTCATCAGGCCGTACAGGGAGGCGACCTCGTCCAGGGCGCGCGCGGAGTCGTCCTCGGCGAGACCGGCGGCCACGCGCAGCATGAAGTGCTGCGGCGTCTCGATGACCTTGCGGGTGATCGGGTGGCGCAGCAGATAGCGGCTGTGCAGCGTGCGCAGGCCGAAGTAGCCGAAGCGGCGGTCGGCGCCGTCGGCGAGCGCGGCCTCCACGAGCCCGTCGAGACGGGCGCCGTGCAGGGCCGTGAACGCGGCGGTGCGGTCGGCGATCAGGCCCTCGCGGTGGCCGACCGCGACGGACTCGGAGAACGACGTGACGCCCTGCGAGGCGGCCTCCTCGCGGATGCCGATGGTCAGCAGCCGGGCGGCGAGCCGGGAGTACGCGGGGTCCTCGGAGATGAGCCCGGCGGCCGCCTCGGTGGCGAGCTCCCGCAGCTCGGCCTCGTCGGCCTTCGCCGAGCGCCCGCGCAGGGCGGCCGCGGCGACGCGTCCGGGGTCGGCGTCGGGGAGGTCGGCGGTGAGGTCGGTCAGGGTGCGCAGCAGCGCGGTGCCCGGGGCGTCAGTCCGCGTGGACTGCTCGGCGGGCTGCTGACCGGCTTCGGCCTGCGCTGACGCGGGCTCGGCGGGCGCGATGGTCACGTGGTGCTCTCCCTCGCTCGGCTCTGGGCATCGAGGCGGCTGAGGGCACACGGGCGCGACCGCGGGCAGCGGTACGTACGCCGCGTCCACCAGCCCATTCCACGAGGCCCGGACGTCTGCGCCCGGACCGGGCGGCACGGGCGTGCTGTCGGCAGGTCCTCGGACTTGCGGGTACGCAAATGCGCACACGTACACCGTTGCGGGACAGTTCCGGACTTGCACCGGATTCCCCTGCGGCGACAGCGAGGACGAGCATACATCTTGTGCTGGGTTTCGGTGGCACCCCTAGATGTTGTGTCGGAGGTGACCGTTCCCTCACGGGGTGTGGTCGCTCGTGTGCCTGTCGGAGCGTCAACTCGC
Organism: Streptomyces spectabilis; assembly: GCF_008704795.1. Classification (NCBI taxonomy): domain Bacteria; kingdom Bacillati; phylum Actinomycetota; class Actinomycetes; order Kitasatosporales; family Streptomycetaceae; genus Streptomyces; species Streptomyces spectabilis. The sequence goes on from NZ_CP023690.1 coordinate 6,291,009, forward strand.
AGGAGAGAAGCCCCAGACCGGGGGCGGGTTCGCAGTCCCGGCGGGGGGCGCGGACGCCGCGCCCCCGGCGGCCTGTCGGGCGGGGCGGTGGGGCAGGTCAGCCGCTCGTGCCCGGTGGGTCCTGGGGAGCGCCGTCCCCGTTCGGGGGCAGGTCGCCGCGGTCCGCCGGGAGGCCCGTCCCGCCGCCGTCCGGGGGCAGGACCTCGGGGTCGGCCTGCTCGGGCAGGGTGGCGTCCAGTTCGCGGTCGTCGGCGCGGTGGGCGGTCTCGGCGGCGGCGCGCAGCGCGGCGCGGTCCACCGCGCCGCGGTCGGCGGCGAGCTGGATCCGCAGCCCGTTCTCCGAGCGGACGTACTCGTGCCGGGAGCCCGTGACGCGGTACCAGCCCTTGCCGTCCTTCTCGCAGCTCTTGGCGGCGGGCGGGACCGTGCGGCAGTTCCCGTCGGTGACGGTGCCCCGGTCGACGGAGAGCGTGAGCTGCGCGCCGCCCTCGTCCTTCACGTACGTGGACTGGAAGCCGTCCTCACCGATCACGCCCACCGACTGCCGGGCGAGTTCGAAGCCGTCGGCCTCCGTCACGTACACGTGCTCCACGACCGTCTGCGCCGCCGTGGCGCGCTCCTCCAGTTCGGAGCGGTCCGGCGGCGCCGTGCCGGCGAGGCTGTCCGAGCCGCAGCCGGTGAGGGCGAGCGGGACGAGGAGCAGGGCCGGGAGGAGGCGGTGGGAACGTCTCATGCGTACATCCTTTCGCATGCGCCCGCCGCCGTCCGTGTCCCGGCCCCGGCCCTGTCAGTCCGTGCCGCCCCGGTTCAGTGGCCCGCGCCCACCTTGGGCAGTTCGGTGGCCACGCCCTTGTCCCCGGCGTCCGCCGTGTAGTCCTCGGGCGATGTCTCGTCGATGCCCTCGGGAGCCTTGAGCGCCTTCAGGACGAAGGTGAGGACGACGGTCACGACCACGTTCAGGACGAACGCCGTCAGGCCGATGTAGCCGATCTCGCCGATGCCGGGGATCTCCTTGGAGGAGCCGCCGAAGTGCTTCTGCGTCGGCGAGGCCACGCCGTACGCGGCCACCGTCCCGTAGACCATGCCGACCGCCCAGCCGGCCAGGAGCGCCCACCGGTGGAACCACCGCGTGAACAGGCCGCCCACGAGCGCGGGCATGGTCTGCAGGATCCAGATGCCGCCCAGGAGCTGGAAGTTGATCGCGACCGTCTTGTCCATGGTGAGCACGAAGGCGAGGGCGCCCACCTTCACCAGGAGCGAGACCAGCTTGGAGACCTTGGTCTCCTGCTCGGGCGTCGCGTCGGGCTTCAGGAAGTCCTTGTAGATGTTGCGGGTGAAGAGATTCGCGGCCGCGATCGACATGATGGCCGCAGGGACGAGCGCGCCGATGCCGATCGCCGCGAACGCGACGCCCGTGAACCAGTCGGGGAACATGTCCTCGAACAGCTGCGGGATCGCCAGCTGCCCGTTCTCGACCTTCACCCCGGCCGCGATCGCCATGAAGCCCAGCAGCGCGAGCAGGCCCAGCATCAGCGAGTACAGCGGCAGGATGGTGGTGTTGCGGCGGATCACGTCGCGGCTGCGCGAGGACAGCGTCGCGGTGATCGAGTGGGGGTACATGAACAGGGCGAGCGCCGAGCCGAGGGCCAGGGTCGCGTACGTCCAGGTGCCCGCGTCGCCGGGCACGAGCGCGCCCACGGGCTTGCCGGTCGCCTCGTTCGTCGCCGAGAACTTCTCGTTCGCCGCCCGGAAGATCTCGTCGAACCCGCCCAGCTTGATGGGGATGTAGATGATGGCCACCGCGATCACGATGTAGATCAGGGTGTCCTTCACGAACGCGATCAGGGCCGGGGCCCTGAGGCCCGAGGAGTAGGTGTACGCGGCGAGCACGCCGAAGGCGATGAGCAGCGGCAGGTCCTTGATGAACCAGTTGGTGTCCTCGCCGCCGCCGACGCCCATCACGTCGAGGACGGCCTGGATGCCGACGAGTTGGAGCGCGATGTACGGCATCGTGGCGAGGATGCCGGTGACGGCCACCGCGAGCGAGAGCCCCTTGGAGCCGAAGCGCCCGCGGACGAAGTCCGACGTCGTCACGTACCCGTGCTTGTGCGACACCGACCACAGGCGCGGCAGGAAGGTGAAGATCAGCGGATAGACGAGGATGGTGTACGGCACCGCGAAGAACCCGGCGGCGCCTGCCGCGTAGATCGCCGCGGGCACGGCCACGAAGGTGTACGCCGTGTAGAGGTCGCCGCCGAGCAGGAACCAGGTCACCCAGGTGCCGAACGACCGGCCGCCGAGGCCCCATTCGTCGAGGCTCTGCTCGTTCTCGGCCCGACGCCAGCGGGAGGCCAGGAAGCCCATGACCGTCACCGCGAGGAAGAAGAAGATGAAGACGGCGAGCGCGACGCCGTTCACGCCGTCGTTCATGACCGCGCACCTCTCTGGCCGCGGGCGGCCTTGCGGGCGCGCTGCTCACGCTGCCACAGCTGGTAGGCGATCATCGTGAGCACGGTCGAGATCAGCACCCACAGCATCTGGTACCAGTAGAAGAACGGGATGCCGATGAAGGCCGGATCGGCCTTCGCGTAGGAGCTCACCCAGAGCATGGCCACGAAGGGCGCCACGAGACAGACGGCTATGACCACACGGACCGGTGTGACCACCGGCTGTCTCACTTCAGGCGCAACCGGCACTTCAGGCGCATCTGGCATACCGCGGCTCCGTTCGCTCACTTATCCCGTGTTTAACGTGCGGGAAATCTAAGCGACGGTCTCGGCCTACGGAACCCCTGTCCGTATAACGGACGAGCCACAGAGCGGCCGAAAGGGCCTCTCAGCAGCAGCGGAACCCCTGCCGCGGGTCCGACTCCTGGCGGTCCGTCCGCATACGCTCGAACGCCCGCCGGGTCGGCACGGCCGCGGCCGGATGCTCCCTGCGGACGTGCGCCACGTACCGCTCGTACGCGGACTCGTCCGTCAACTCCCGTACGTACCAACGGACGGCGCGCAGCGCGCGGCGCAGCGGCCCGGTCACGACGAGCCCGCCTTCGCGCGCTCGTGGGCCGCGAGCTCCGCCTTCTCCTCCTCGGTGGCGACGAGCCCGGCGGGCGCGACGGTCTTCGACTCCACGAACGGCGTCTCGCTCAGGCGCGAGGACAGCGGGTCGCGGACGTGCCGGACGCACACGCGGGCCGCGTCCACGAGGACGATCACGACGAGGATCGCGAGGGCCGCCGAAAGCACGCCGTCCACGGTGGAGTTGGTGACCACGGTGTGCATGTCGTCCATGGTCTTGGCGGGCGGCAGGACCTTGCCGTCGTCGATGGCGTCCTGGTAGATCGAGCGCTGCTTGAAGAAGCCCACGCGCGGGTCGCTGGAGAACACCTTCTGCCAGCTCGCCGTGAGCGTCACCGTCGCGTCCCAGGCCAGCGGGATCCCGGTGATCCAGGCCCACTTGAGCCGTCCGGACTTCACCAGGAGCGTGGTGCACACGGCGAGGGCGACGGCGGCGAGGAGCTGGTTGGCGATGCCGAAGATCGGGAAGAGCTGGTTGATGCCGCCGAGCGGCTCGTGCACGCCGACCCAGAGGAAGTAGCCCCACATGCCGGTCACGGCGGCGCTGGTCAGGACCAGGCCCGGCTTCCAACTCACGTTCCTGAAGGGCTTGTAGACGTTGCCCAGCATGTCCTGGAGCATGAACCGGCCCACGCGCGTGCCCGCGTCGAGCGCGGTGAGGATGAACAGCGCCTCAAACATGATCGCGAAGTGGTACCAGAACGCCCGCAGCGAGTCCCCCGTGACCTTGGAGAAGATCTCCGAGACGCCGATCGCGAGGGTGGGGGCGCCGCCCGTGCGCGAGAGCAGCGAGCTCTCCTCGACGTCCTCGGCGGCCCGCGCCAGGTCCTCGGGGGAGATGGTGTACCCGAAGTTCGCGACCGCCCGCGACGCCTCCTGGACGGTGTCGCCGACGACGCCCGCCGGCGCGTTCATCGCGAAGTACAGGCCCGGGTCGATGATGCTCGCCGCGACCAGGGCCATCACCGCCACGGACGACTCCATCAGCATGGAGCCGTAGCCGATCATCCGGACCTGGGTCTCCTTCTGGATCATCTTCGGCGTCGTACCGGAGGAGATCAGGGCGTGGAAGCCGGAGAGCGCGCCGCAAGCGATCGTGATGAACACGAACGGGAAGAGCGAGCCCGCGAAGACCGGCCCGTCGCCGCGCGAGGCGAAGTCGGTGACCGGGTCCATCTTGAGCGTCGGCAGGGTGACGAGCACGCCGAGCGCGAGCAGCACGATCGTGCCGATCTTCATGAACGTGGACAGGTAGTCGCGCGGCGCGAGCAGCATCCACACCGGCAGGATCGAGGCGATGAAGCCGTACGCCACCAGCCAGACGACCAGCGTCGAGGGGGCGAGTGTGAAGGCCTCCGCCCACGAGGACTCCGCCACCCAGCGGCCCGCGACCAGGGCGATCAGCAGCAGGCCGATGCCGATGAGCGAGACCTCGCTGACCCGGCCGGGGCGCAGGACGCGCAGATAGAAGCCCATGAACAGGGCGATCGGGATCGTCATCGCGATGGAGAAGGTGCCCCAGGGCGACTCGGCGAGGGCGTTCACGATCACGAGCGCGAGCACGCCGAGCAGGATGATCATGATCGCGAAGGTGGCGAGCAGGGCCGCGGCCCCGCCGAACGGGCCGATCTCGTCCCGCGCCATCTGGCCGAGCGACTTGCCGTCGCGGCGGGTCGAGAAGAACAGGACCACCATGTCCTGCACGGCCCCCGCGAAGATCACCCCTGCGATGATCCAGATGGTGCCCGGCAGATACCCCATCTGGGCGGCGAGCACGGGACCGACCAGCGGACCCGCGCCCGCGATCGCCGCGAAGTGGTGCCCGAGCAGCACGCGCCGGTCGGTCGGGTGGTAGTCGATGCCGTTGTCGAGCCGCTCGGCGGGGGTGGCCCGGCGCTTGTCGACGCGCAGGACCTTGTGCGCGATGAACTTCGCGTAGAAGCGGTAGGCGATGGCGTACGAGCCGAGGGCGGCGGCCACCATCCAGGCGGCGGACACCTCCTCGTCCCGGGAGAGCGCGAGCACGGTCCAGCCCGCGGCGCCGACCAGCGCGACGAGGCTCCAGAGGGCGATGGTCTTGGGGGTGGCTGTGCGCACGGGCCGTCCTCCCGGTCGCGTGTCTGCGGTGACGGGAGGACGGTAGGGCAGGAAAGTGATCCGCGCTACGGGGCGGGCAGGGTGAAACGCGGCGGGGCCGGGGGCCCGGGGCGCGGCATCACTCCCGCGGCGTCGCCCCGGGGCGCGTCGGCGTCGGCGCCGGGGCGTCGGCGCGGCCTCAGTCCTGCGGCCGCTTGAGCCGGGCCACGAACTTGTACCGGTCGCCCCGGTAGACCGAGCGCACCCACTCCACCGGCTGCCCGCTCCCGTCCACGGAGTGCCGCGACAGCATCAGCATCGGCAGGCCGACGTCGGTGCCGAGCAGGCCCGCCTCGCGCGGGGTCGCGAGGGAGGTCTCGATGGTCTCCTCGGCCTCGGCGAGGTGCACGTCGTAGACCTCGGCGAGGGCCGTGTACAGGGACGTGTACTTCACGAGCGAGCGTCTGAGCGCGGGGAAGCGCTTGGCGGACAGATGCGTGGTCTCGATGGCCATCGGCTCGCCGCTGGCGAGCCGCAGCCGCTCGATGCGCAGGACGCGCCCCCCGGCGGCGATGTCCAGGAGACCGGCCAGGGTGTCGTCGGCGGTGATGTACCCGATGTCCAGGAGCTGGGAGGTCGGCTCCAGGCCCTGGGCCTTCATGTCCTCGGTGTACGAGGTGAGTTGGAGCGCCTGCGACACCTTCGGCTTGGCCACGAACGTGCCCTTGCCCTGGATGCGCTCCAGGCGGCCCTCGACGACCAGTTCCTGAAGGGCCTGGCGCACCGTGGTGCGCGAGGTGTCGAACTCGGCGGCGAGGGTGCGCTCGGGCGGCACCGGGGTGCCCGGCGGCAGGGTCTCGGTCATGTCCAGCAAGTGCCGCTTCAGGCGGTAGTACTTGGGCACGCGGGCCGGGCGCACGGACTTGGCGGGGCCGGAGCCGTCGCCTGCCGCGAGGGCGGGGGCGGCCGCGCTCGCGGCTGCCGTCGCCGAGGTGCCCACCCCGGCCCGGGTGCTGCCCGCCTCTGTGCCCATGCTCCGCCTTCCCCGTTCCTGTGCTGCTCTGACCGGCTCCTGTGCTGCTGCCGTCACCGGCTCCTCCGTCTGTCGCGGCTCACATCGTGGCACGGTCCGGCCCAGGGGGGTCACCCCTGTTCGAGCGAAGCCGTCGGGGGAGAGCCGTGCCGCTCAGGTGTCGGTCCGATAACGGAGCCGACAGCCCTTCTTATACACCCTTGACACCCCAAAAGGTCTAGGCCAAGCTCCCCCGTACTGGTCTACACCATTAAAGACCAGGTCCAGTCCCACGGGCAGTCTTTCGGTCCTCTTGGTCGCTGCGGGTGGGGGGTTGGCTGGGTGGCATCCAAAGGAGGATGACGTGAAGCGCAAGCTCATAGCGGCGATCGGTGTCGCGGGCATGTTGGTCTCGGTCGCGGCGTGTGGCGGCGACGACAAGGACGACAAGAAGTCCGGGGCGGACGGCTTCAAGGGCGAGACGCTGACGCTCTGGGCCATGGACGGTTCGACGCCGGACCAGTGGACCAAGGACGTCACGGCCGCCTTCGAGAAGAAGACCGGCGCGAAGCTGAAGCTCGAGGTCCAGGACTGGAACGGCATCCAGCAGAAGCTGACCGCCGCCCTCTCCGAGGAGAACCCGCCGGACGTCTTCGAGATCGGCAACACCCAGACGGCCGCCTACGCCAAGTCCGGCGGTCTCGCCGACCTGAGCGACCTCAAGGAGTCGATCGGCGCCGACTGGACCGAGTCCGTCAACAAGTCCACGATCGTCGACGGCAAGCAGTACGCCGCCCCGTGGTTCGTGCTGAACCGCGTCGTGCTCTACAACAAGAAGATCTGGGCCGACGCGGGCATCAAGAAGACGCCCAAGACCCGTGACGAGTTCTACGCCGACCTGAAGAAGATCGGCGAGAAGACCGACGCGGAGCCGATCTACATGCCGGGCCAGAACTGGTACCACTTCGTGGGCCTCGTCATCGGCGAGGGCGGCGAGCTGGTCAAGAAGGACGGCGACAAGTACGTCTCCAACCTCGACGACCCGAAGGTGGTCAAGGCCGTGGAGACGTACAAGAAGTTCCAGGCCCTGTCGAAGGCGCCGAAGAACAAGGACGAGGCCACCCCGCAGCAGGCCGAGGTCTTCGCCAAGGGCAAGACCGGCGCGTTCGTGGGCATGAGCTGGGAGGCCGCCACGGCCATCAAGGCCAACAAGAAGATCGAGAAGGACATCGGCTACTTCACGATCCCGGGCGCCACGGCCGCCAAGCCCGAGGGCGTCTTCCTCGGCGGCTCCAACCTCGCCGTCGCCGCCACCAGCGAGAAGCAGGAGCTCGCCAAGGAGTTCCTGAAGATCGCGATGTCCGACAAGTTCGAGGGCCAGCTCGCCAAGGAAGGCGGCGTGATCCCGAACAAGAAGGCCCTGGAGTCCAACCTCAAGGGCAACGTGGCCGCCGAGGCCATGGCCCCGGCCACCGCCGGCGGCGGCATCACCCCGCTGATCCCGGAGTGGGGCGCCGTCGAGAACGAGCCCAACCCGATCAAGAGCTATCTGACCGCGGTCATGAACGGCGATTCGCCCGCCGACGCCGCCAAGAAGGTCGAGGGCGAGTTCAACAAGCGCCTGTCGCAGAAGCAGTAAGGAAGCGCCCCGCCGGGGGCGGTGACCACAGGGTCGTGCCCGCGACCCCCGCCTCGCCGCCCCCGGCGCATTCCTGTGTGACGTGCCGATGAGAGAGATGGCGAGCATGACCGTACAGACCGAGCGGCCGCCCTCCGGCCCGCCGGAGGTAGTGAAGTCGGGCGGCGGGCGCACCGGGGCCCCGCGCACGCCCCGCGTCAGGATCGGGTCCCTGGGTCCCTATCTGCTGTTGCTTCCCGCGCTCGTGGCCACCCTGGTGTTCCTGGGCTGGCCGCTGGTGAACAACGGGATCCTGTCGTTCCAGAACCTCAACATGAGACAGGTCATCCTGCATCTCACCGAGTGGAACGGCATCGACAACTACAAGGAGGTCCTCAAGAGCGAGGACTTCTGGCGCGTCACCGGGCGGTCGATCGTCTTCACCGCCATCAACGTCGTCCTCATCATGGTGCTCGGCACCCTGATCGGACTGCTGCTCGCCAAGCTCGGCACCAAGATGCGGCGGCTGCTGCTCTTCGGCCTCGTCCTCGCCTGGGCCATGCCCGTCGTCGCGGGCACCACCGTCTACCAGTGGCTGTTCGCCCAGCGCTACGGCGTCGTCAACTGGGTGCTCGCCAAGGTCGGCTTCAGCTCCATGGCCGACTACGACTGGTTCGGCGGCCAGTACTCCACCTTCTTCGTGATCATCACGCTGATCGTGTGGATGTCGATCCCCTTCGTGGCGATCAACCTGTACGCCGCCACCACGACCATCCCCAAGGAGCTCTACGAGGCCGCGTCGCTCGACGGCGCGGGCGCCTGGAAGCAGTTCACCTCGGTGACCCTGCCGTTCCTGCGGCCCTTCCTCTACGCCACGACCTTCCTCGAGGTCATCTGGGTCTTCAAGGCCCTCGTCCAGGTCTATGCCATCAACCAGGGCGGCCCCGACCGGCTCACGGAGATCCTGCCCGTCTACGCCTACATCGAGGGCTCGGGCAACCAGCACTACGGCATGGGCTCCGCCATCGCCATGCTGACCATCATCATCATGCTCTTCCTGACCGCGTATCACCTGCGCATCGTGCTCAAGCAAGAGGAGGACGCGTGAAGCGCTCCTGGTTCGGCCGCACCTGGCCCAACGTCGTCGCCGTCGTCCTCTTCATCGGCCTGGTCTTCCCCGTCTACTGGATGTTCGCCACGGCCTTCAAGCCGACCGGCGACATCATCAGCGAGGACCCGGTCTGGATCCCCTTCGACTTCACCTTCGAGCACTTCAAGACGGCCGTCGACGCCGACCACTTCTGGCAGATGGTCAGGAACTCGGTGACCGTCACCGTCCTCGCGGTCGTCTTCTCCCTCGCCATCGCCCTGCTGTCGGCCTTCGCGCTCGCCCGTATGCGGTTCAAGGGCCGCCGGGGCTTCATCATCGGCTTCATGCTGGCCCAGATGGCGCCCTGGGAAGTCATGGTCATCTCGATCTACATGATCGTGCGCGACGCCGAGATGCTGAACAGCCTGGTGCCGTTGACGCTCTTCTACATGGTGATGATCCTGCCCTTCACGATCCTCACGCTGCGCGGCTTCGTCGCCGCCGTGCCCAAGGAACTGGAGGAGTCGGCGATGGTCGACGGCTGCACCCGCATGCAGGCGTTCCGCCGCATCATCCTGCCGCTGCTCGCCCCCGGCCTGATGTCCACCTCGCTCTTCGGCTTCATCACCGCCTGGAACGAGTTCCCCATCGCCATGCTGGTCAACAAGGACCCGGAGTCCAAGACGCTGCCGACGTGGCTGACGAGCTTCCAGACCGTCTACGGCGACGACTGGGGTGCCACCATGGCCGCGTCCACGATCTTCGCCATCCCGATCCTGCTCCTCTTCGTCTTCCTCCAGCGGCGCGCCGTCGCCGGTCTCACCGACGGTGCCGTGAAGGGATAACGCACACTCATGAGCTCCACCGCATCCACGCCGGACACCCTGACGCGCGACGCCCTGACCGTCCTCCAGCCCGGCTTCGGCGGGACCACCGCCCCCGACTGGCTGCTCCGCCACATCGGTGAGGGCCTGGCCGCCGTGGGCCTGTTCGGCCGCAACGTCCAGACGCCCGAGCAGGTGGCCGCGCTCACCGCCCAGCTGCGCGCCGAGCGCGAGGACCTCCTCGTCGCCATCGACGAGGAGAGCGGTGACGTCACCCGCCTCGAGGTGCGCACCGGCTCGTCCTTCCCCGGCAACCACGCGCTCGGCGCGGTGGACGACACCGCGCTCACCCGCGGCGTCGCCGCCGAGCTGGGGCGCCGCCTCGCCGAGTGCGGCGTCACCTTCAACTGGGCGCCGTCCGCGGACGTCAACTCCGACCCGGACAACCCGGTCATCGGCGTGCGCTCCTTCGGCGCCGACACCGACCTGGTGGCCCGGCACACCGCCGCCTACATCGAGGGCCTGCAGTCCTCCGGCGTCGCCGCCTGCGCCAAGCACTTCCCCGGCCACGGCGACACGGCGGTCGACTCGCACCACGCCGTGCCGCACATCGGCGTCGACGCGGACGTCCTGAGCGCCCGCGAACTCGCCCCCTTCCGGGCCGCGATCGCCGCGGGCACCCGCGCCGTCATGAGCGCCCACATCAGCGTCCCGGCCCTCGACCCGGAGTACCCGGCGACGCTCTCGCGGCGCATCCTCACCGATGTGCTCCGCGGCGAGCTCGGCTTCGACGGCCTGATCGTCACCGACGGCATCGAGATGCAGGCCATCTCCTCGACGTACGGCATCGAGCGCGGCACCGTCCTCGCCATCGCCGCCGGCTGCGACGCCATCTGCGTCGGCGGCGGCCTCCACGACGAGCTGACGGTACGCCGTCTGCGCGACGCCCTCGTGTCGGCGGTCCGCGCGGGCGAGCTGCCCGAGGAGCGGCTCGCCGACGCGGCCGCCCGGGTCCGGGCGCTCGCGCACTGGACCTCGGTGTCGGGCGCGGCCGGGCGTTCGGGGGGCGTGCCCGACACCGAGATCGGCCTGCGCGCGGCCCGCCGCGCCCTGACGGTCACCCACAGCGAGACCTACGCGGGCCCGCTGACCAGCGCCCCCTACGTCGCCGCGCTCACACCGGTGGCCAACATCGCCGTCGGCGACGAGACCCCGTGGGGCGTCGCCGCCGAACTCGGCCGCCGTCTGCCCGGCACCGAGACCGGCTCCTTCACCGGTGCCGACGCGGGCCGCGAGGCCCTGGCCGCGGCGGGGGACCGGCGGATCGTCGCCGTCGTCCGCGACGCCCACCGCCACCCCTGGATGACGGCGGCCGTCGACCATCTGCTCGCCGCCCGCCCCGACACCATCGTGGTCGAGATGGGCGTCCCGCAGGCCAAGCCCACGGGCGCCCTCCACATCGCCACCCACGGCGCGGCCCGCGTCTGCGGCATCGCGGCGGCAGAGGCGATCACGGGCGCGTAGCCGCACGCTCCGCCCTTGCGACGGCGCCGGGCCGCCCCACCCCTAGAGGGGAGGGCGGCCCGGCGCCGTCGGTGTGCCCGGGGCCGGAGGCCTAGAGCCCCTGCCACGCAGGCTTGTTGGCGTACGTGTGCCGGAAGTAGTCCGCCAGCTTCAGCTTCGACGCCGCGGCCTCGTCCACCACGACCGTCGCGTGCGCGTGCAGCTGCAGCGCCGACGCGGGCACGATGGACGCCACCGGCCCCTCGACCGTGGCCGCCACGGCGTCCGCCTTGCCCTCGCCCGTCGCGAGCAGCACCAGGTGGCGCGCCTCCAGGATCGTGCCGATGCCCTGCGTGATGACGTGGTGCGGGACCTGGTCGATGTCGCCGTCGAAGAACCGCGCGTTGTCCACCCGGGTCTGCTCGGTCAGGGTCTTGATCCGCGTCCGCGAGGCAAGCGACGAACAGGGCTCGTTGAACCCGATGTGCCCGTCCGTGCCGATCCCGAGCAGCTGGAGGTCCACGCCGCCCGCCTCGGCGAGGGCGCGGTCGTACGCCTCGCAGGCGCCCTGTACGTCCTCGGCGCTGCCGTCCGGGCCCATGAAGGCCGCCTCGCTCAGACCGAGCGGCTCGACGACCTCCCGGAGCACCACCGAGCGGTACGACTCCGGGTGCCCGGCCGGAAGCCCGACGTACTCGTCGAGCTGGCAGATCCGCGCCCGCGCCACGTCCACGGCACCGTCGCGGACCTTGGCGGCCAGGGCCTCGTAGATGGGCAGCGGGGTCGAGCCGGTGGCGACACCGAGCAGGGCGTCAGGCTTACGGCGCACCAGGGCGGCCATGGCCTCCGCGATGAGCTCGCCGCCTGCCTTGGCGTCCGGGACGATGACAACTTCCACGCTGGGCCTGCCGATCTGGAGAAGGGGGACGGTGTGGTATAGACCAATCTAGCAGAGCTGACCCCCTGGAGCGCAGCCCTCTCACACCCATGCTTCCGGCTCCGTGCCCACCACGCCCGGCGAGCGAGGACACGCTCCGGAGCCCGCCGGGGCCCGCCCGGGCGCCCCGCAGCCCACCACCCGCCCACAGCGGCCAGGCCGAGGCTGCCCGAGGCCGGGGCGCCGCCCGAGCCCAGGCCGGTGGAACGGAGGCCGGCACGCCCGACACCGGCGAAGCCCCCCCCGAGCCCTGGCGAACAAGGCCCTCCCCGAGGAGCCCCGGCGAACCAGCCGCGCCAGGCCCCGGCGGACGAAGCGCCCCCGAGCTCCCGAGCCCCCGCGAACGTGAACAAGGAGCGCTCCCGGCCGGGAGCGAGCAGAGTGGTACGCATGACCGTGACCCCCTCCTCCCCGTACAGCGAGCAGCCGGGCCGCATCATGTCCCGGGAGATGGCCGAGCAGCCCGACGTGCTGCGACGCATCCTCGACAGCGGCGCGCCCCGGATCCGCAGGACCGCCGAAGAGGTCGCGGCGAAGCACCCCCGCTTCGTGCTGCTCACCGCCCGCGGCACCTCCGACCACGCCGCGCTCTACGCCAAGTACCTCCTCGAAGTCCGTCTCGGCCTGCCCTGCGGGCTGACCTCCATGTCCACGACCACGGCCTACGCGGCCAAGCCCGATCTGCGGGACGTCCTGGTCATCACCGTGAGCCAGTCGGGCGGGTCACCGGACCTGGTGGCCTCCACCCAGGCCGCCCGCGAGGCCGGCGCCGTCACCCTCGCCGTCACCAACAACCCGGACTCGCCCCTCGCGGCCGTCTCCGAGCACCACATCGACATCCTCGCGGGCCCGGAGAAGGCCCTCCCCGCGACCAAGACCTACACGGCGTCCCTGCTCGCCCTGTACCTCTTCGTCGAGGGCCTGCGCGGGAGCGACGGCGCACAGGCCGGTGCCCTGCCCGGCCTCGCCGCGGACCTCCTGGCGCGCCACGACGAGATCCGCACCCTCGCCGCGCGCTACCGCTTCGCCGAACGCATGGTGATCACCTCGCGCGGCTACGGCTACCCCACCGCCAAGGAGGCCGCCCTGAAGCTGATGGAGACCAGCTACATCCCCGCCCTCGCCTACTCCGGCGCCGACCTCCTGCACGGCCCCCTCGCCATGGTCGACAACATCTCGCCGGTCATCGCGGTGGTCACGGACGGCAGGGGAGGGGAGGCGCTCCAGCCCGTGCTCGACCGGCTGCGCGGCCGCGGCGCCGACCTGGTGGTCATCGGCCCCAAGGCCCAGGTCGAGCAGGCGTCCGCCGGATTCGTGCTGCCGACCGAGGACGTGGCCGAGGAACTCCAGCCGATCCTGGAGATCATCCCCCTGCAACTCCTCGCCTACGAGGTCACCATCGCCCGCGGCCAGGACCCGGACGCGCCCAGGGCACTGGCCAAGGTGACGGAGACCCGCTGAGCGACCGGGGCCCCACCCCGCCGCGGCCGGGCCCTGAGCCCTCAGGCCAGCGAGCCTCCCGTGGCGTCGAGCCACTGGCCCGTCACCCAGCGGCCGTCCGGCGAGGCGAGGAACGCGACCACGTCGGCTATGTCCTCCACCGTGCCGACCTTGCCGAGGGCGGACAGCGCCGCCGCGCCCGCCCGCGCCGCCTCGTTCTCCTCGCCGCGCAGCCAGGCGGCGTTGACGTCCGTGTCCACGACGCCCGGGGCGACCGAGTTCACCGTGATGCCGCGAGGGCCCAGGACCTTCGACAGATTCCGCGTGAAGACGTCCAGGGCGCCCTTCGTCATCGCGTACGTCAGGATGTCCGGCATGACGGCGGCGCGGGAGACGCCGGACGAGATGTTGATGATCCGGCCGCCGTCGCGCAGGCGCTCCGTGGCGAGCTGCGTGATGAAGTACGGCGCCTTGGTGTTCACCGCGAAGAGCCGGTCGAACTCCGCCTCGTCGGTGTCCGCGAAGGGGCGTGACGTGCCGATGCCCGCGTTGTTCACCAGGATGTCGACGCCGTCCGCGTGGGCGTCGAACGCCGTCCACAGCGCCTCGGCGTCCCCCGGCCTCCCGAGCTCCGCGCCGATCGCGAACGCCGAGCCGCCTGCCCGCTCGATCGCCGCCACCGTCTCCTTCGCGGCCGCCTCGTTGCTGCCGTAGTGCACGGCGACGCGGGCGCCGTCCCGGCCGAGCCGCTCGGCGATGCCCCGCCCGATGCCCCGGCTGCCGCCCGTGACGAGCGCGGTCCTTCCGGCGAGCCGCCCCGCCGCAGATCCGGCCGTGCGGCCGGCCTCCCCCGGCGCCGCCTCCCCGGAAGCCGTCCCCGTCGCATTCCCCTTCGACGCACCCATGATCAGGCGCCCCCCTCTTTCTCTAGCGGTCGCTACACAAAGACCATACCCGATCTCCTTCCCGCTTTTCTAGTGCCCGCTATAGAATTTTTCCCATGGCGACGAAACAGCGAGGCAGGCCCCGCTCCTTCGACCGCGAGACGGCCCTGGAGAAGGCCCTGCGCACGTTCTGGGAGCAGGGGTACGAGACGACGTCCGTCTCCGACCTCACCCGCGAGCTGGGCATCGGCGCGCCGAGCCTGTACGCGGCCTTCGGCGACAAGCGGACCCTGTTCGCGGAGGTCCTGCAGCGCTACGCGGTCTCGTACGGAGCCTTCGGCGCCCGCGCGATGGACGAGGAGCCGACCGCCCGCGCGGGCGTCGAGCGCATGCTGCGCGAGGCAGCCGCGGAGTACACGGACCCGTCGCATCCGCACGGCTGCCTCGTCATCCACGCCGCGGTCAACTGCGCGACGCCCGAGGTCGAGCAGACCCTGCGCGACCAGCGCAACGCGAACATCGCCTCGTTCGAGGACCGGATCAAGGCGGCCGTCGCGAGCGGCGAACTGCCCCGGGACACGGACGCGGCGGCGCTCGCCCGCTATGTGGGCGCCGTCCTGCAGGGCCTGTCCCAGCAGTCGAGGGACGGTGCCACTCGCGAGGAGCTGGAGGCCGTCGCGGAGATGTCGATGCGGGCCTGGCCCGCGTCCGAACCGGTGGGCTCCACGCACTGAGAGTGGATTCCGTGCGCCGAGCGCGGGTTCCCCGCGCCGAGAGCGGGTTCCCGCGCCGAGGTGGCGTGTCCTCGCACCGAGCCGCGTGTCCTCGCACCGAGGCCGCGTGTCCTCGCACCGAGGCCGCGCGTTTCCGCACCGAGGCCGCGTGTCCCAGGGCCCTCGCGCGCGGCGCGACAACAAACATCCCCCCGTACGTAGACAGACGCGAATGGTCTAGTCCACAATGCGGGGTATAAGCTCCGCCCTCCCCGCACAGGAGAGCGGACCGAGGAACCGGCGCTCTCTGCCCTGACCGCGTCGGCTTCTCCCGAATCGGCGGCCGATACCGCACAGTCCGGCCGCCGATGCACCAAAGGGCTGCGGTGTTGGGGACGGGTTGAGGGTCCCGCCCTGGCGCCGCGGCCCGTCGGCGCGCCGACCGCCCCCGCGCGCGGGGGAGCGGCCCCCGGACCCCGCCCGGACCGCCAGGTACGCTCGCACATGTGCCCTCCATGAACGACCTCGTACGCCAGCACACAGCCCTCGGCGACTCCGACCTCGAGTGGCTGCACCTGCTGGTCTCGGAGTGGCAGCTGCTCTCCGACCTGTCCTTCGCCGACCTCGTCCTGTGGGTCCCCACGCGCGACGGCACCCGCTATGTCTCCGTGGCGCAGATGCGGCCCAACACCGGCCCCACCTCCTACCAGGACGACATGGTCGGCCACCTCGTCCCGCGCGGCCGCCGCCCGCTCCTCGACGCCGCCCTCGACGAGGGCCGCATCGTGCGCGAGGGCGACCCGGAGTGGCGCGAGGAGGTCCCCGTCCGGGTCGAGTCCATCCCCGTACGCAGGGAAGGGCGCGTCCTCGGCGTCATCGCCCGCAACACCAACCTCCTTACGGTGCGCACCCCTTCCCGCCTTGAGCTCACCTACCTCCAGTCGGCCTCCGACCTGGCGCAGATGATCGCGGCGGGCTCCTTCCCGTTCCCCGACCAGCAGGTCGACATGGACGCCTCCCCGCGCGTGGGGGACGGTCTGATCCGTCTCGACGCGGACGGCATCGTGCAGTACGCGTCCCCCAACGCCCTGTCCGCGTACCACCGCCTCGGCCTGGCCGCCGACCTCGTGGGCCACCACCTGGGCAAGGCGACCGCCGAACTCGCCCCGTCCCGGGGGCCGGTGGACGAGGCGCTGATCAAGCTCGCCAGCGGCTGGGCGCCCCGCGAGTTCGAGATCGAGGGCGGCGACGGCGTGATCCAGCTGCGCGCCATCCCGCTCAAGCCCAAGGGTCCGCGCATCGGTTCGCTCGTGCTGCTGCGCGACGTCACCGAACTGCGTCGCCGCGAGCGCGAGTTGATCACCAAGGACGCCACCATCCGGGAGATCCACCACCGGGTGAAGAACAACCTCCAGACGGTCGCCGCCCTGCTGCGCCTCCAGGCGCGCCGCATCGACTCCGTCTCGGGCCGCGAGGCGCTCGAAGAGGCGGTCCGCCGCGTGGGCTCCATCGCCATCGTCCACGAGACGCTCTCGCAGAACCTCGACGAGCGCGTGGAGTTCGACGACATCGCCGACCGCGTCCTCGCGATGGTCGCGGAGATCTCGCCCGGCAAGGTGACGGGCCGCCGCACGGGCCGCTTCGGCATCCTCGACGCCGAGGTCGCCACGCCGCTGTCGATGGTGCTCACCGAGATCCTGCAGAACGCCCTGGAGCACGGCTTCCGCGAGGGCGACACGGGCACCGTCGAGGTGTCCGCGGTGCGCGGCGGCACCACCAAGGAGGCCCGGCTGCTGATCACCGTCCAGGACGACGGCGTCGGTCTTCCGGAAGGATTCGATCCGCATCGCACCGGCAATCTGGGCCTGCAAATCGTCCGTACGCTCGTCGAGGGCGAGCTGGGCGGCACCTTCGACATGGTCCGCGCTCCGGAGCGCGGCACGCGCGTCGTCCTCGACATCCCGGTACGCGCCGACAAGTGACGCCGGGCGCGCACCGCGGCGAGCCCCGGAAGCCCTGAGCGGGCGCGCACAGCGAGAAGCCCCGGACCGATTCGGTCCGGGGCTTCTCGTTCACGTTGCGATGCGCACCGGGGGTACTGCGCGGCTGCGGCTCGGGGGCGGGGGTTGCGTACGCGCTGTACGCGCCGCCGGGCTCAGGCTCGTGTGGGGCGTGGGCGTCAGGCGCTGGCCTGGCGCGCCCGGTTGCGGGCGGCGCGGCGCTTCATCGCGCGGCGCTCGTCCTCGCTGAGGCCACCCCAGACGCCGGAGTCCTGGCCGGACTCGAGCGCCCACTGCAGGCACTGCTCAATGACAGGGCAGCGACGGCAGACGGCCTTGGCTTCCTCGATCTGCAGCAGCGCAGGACCGGTGTTGCCGATGGGGAAGAAGAGCTCGGGGTCTTCCTCGCGGCAAACGGCGTTGTGACGCCAGTCCATGGCTGCTACCTCTCCTTGGGTCTTACATGCAGGGTGCTTGTGAATGTGAACGCTTTCACGAATCCCTCCGCGCGGGAAGGGCCGACTCCCAGTTGCCTGGTGTGGACCTTGTGGTGAGAGGAGGGGTTCTGGCGGTCTGTAGAGGCCGGTGTTGCGGGCCGTCCCGATCGCCACCTAGAGATTCGCAAACCTCGGCGGCGGATACAACCCCTTCCGGAAAGTTTTTTTTGATTCCTCAGTGTCGACTGGGTCACAGCCGTACTTCCATGGGGTGGATCCTGGCCTAAACGTTCGAGTGAAAGGACTTTAGGCCCTTCCACTCACACAATCACACGCAGTGCACGGCGTACGCCTGTGAACGTCACGCTCGTCCGCAGCCCCAGGTGGTCACCGTCCATCTGGAGCGGCAGGGGCGCCTTCGAATGCAAGGTGAAGTCCGTCAGGTCGTGCAGCGAGACCGCGTTCTTCCCGTGCGGCCCGCGCTCCGGGGTCGAGCGCAGCAGCTGGGTCCCGTAACGGGCCACCGCGGCGGTCGAAAGACGCTTCAGGCCGAGCACGTCGAGACCGGTGTCGAACGACGCCTTCGGGGAGGCGTACAAAGGCCGATTGCCCAGGTAGGACCAGGGAGACGTGTTGCAGACTATGGACATCACGAGGTCCGTCACCGGCTCCTCGCCCGCCCGCTCCAAGGTGATCGCACCGTGCCGGCGGTCGTTCTCCCCGAGGAACTGGCGTACCACCTGGCGCACGTAAAGGGCGTGCGTCGATTTCTTGCCTCGCTCCCGGTGCTGTTCGACCCGGCCGACCACGCCCGCGTCGAAGCCGAGCCCGGCCGCGAAGGTGAACCAGCGCGACGGGACCGCCTCGTCGTCCGTCCCGGGGGTGCCCGAGACCCGGCCGAGGCTCACCGTGCGTTCGCTTCCCTCACGCAGCGCGTCCAGGATCGCGCCGGTCGCCTCCACGGCGTCGTTCGGCAGCCCCAGGGCGCGCGCGAACACATTGGTGGAGCCCCCGGGGACGACGGCGAGGCGGGGCAGGTCCTCCGGAGAGGGGCCGTTGTGCAGGAGACCGTTGACGACCTCGTTGACGGTGCCGTCGCCGCCGAGGGCCACGACCAGCTCGATGTCCTCGCTCTCCGCCGCCTGGCGGCCGAGGTCGCGGGCGTGGCCGCGGTACTCCGTGGTCACCGCTTCGAGCTTCATCTCGCTCGCCAGCGCGTGGATCAGTACGTCACGCGTGCGCGCACTGGTGGTAGTAGCCGCCGGATTGACCACGAGAAGAGCACGCATGCGCAGCAGACTACCTAGCGGTCTTTACCCGGCCCAGACCGAGGTCTCGCCCAGGCCTCACCGACGGTGCCCGGGGACGGGCCCACCGACGTGCCGGTCCCGCGCCGCCCGCGGCTACCCTCGATGGGTGAGCACTGAGCCGAAGACCACTCCCGAAGCCCCGGAAACGGGACCGCGTCCCGGGCGCCTGACGGCCGCCGCGGCGCTCGCCGCGCTGGAGGGCCTCGCCCTCGTCGTCGGCGGTGCGTACATGCTCGTGATGGGCCTGGCGGGTGATCCCGACAACCCGCGGCAGGCCACGACGGGCGGGGTCACGCTGATCGTCCTCGCGCTGCTGCCGCTGATCGCCGCGCGCGGTCTGCTGCGGCTGCGCCGGTGGGCCCGCGGGCCCGCGATCATCACGCAGATCATGGCGCTGCCGGTGGCCTGGCAGCTGTTGCAGGCGGACAGCGCGATGATCCCGGGCGGTATCGCACTCGCCGCGGTCGCGGTCGCCACGCTCGTCCTCCTGGTGAACCCCGCGGCGACCGAGGCCCTGGGCATCGGCGGACCCGGGTCCGTACAAGAAGACGGCAAGTAACCCACCGGCCCGTCGAGCGGGCCCGGGCGGGAAGGCTGCGGCCCCCGCGGGCGGCGCGCCCCGCGCGCGGGGACGGTCACTCCTCGACGAGGAGCTTCTCCCGCAGCTGAGCCAGGGTGCGTGCGAGCAGCCGGGAGACGTGCATCTGTGAGATGCCGACCTCCTGGGCGATCTGCGACTGCGTCATGTTGCCGAAGAAGCGAAGGAGCAGGATCCGCTTCTCTCGGGGCGGCAGGTCCTCCAGGAGCGGCTTGAGGGACTCGCGGTACTCGACGCCCTCCAGGGCCTCGTCCTCGGCGCCGAGGGTGTCCGCCACGGCCGGGGACTCGTCGTCCGTGTCCGGGACGTCCAGGGACAGCGTGGAGTACGCGTTGGCCGACTCCAGGCCCTCCAGGACCTCTTCCTCGGAGATCGCCAGCTTCTCGGCCAGCTCGTGCACGGTGGGGGAGCGGCCGTGCAGCTGGGAGAGCTCGGCGGTCGCCGTCGTCAGGGCGAGGCGCAGCTCCTGCAGCCGCCGCGGGACGCGCACCGCCCAGCCCTTGTCCCGGAAGTGGCGCTTGATCTCGCCGACCACCGTCGGCGTCGCGTACGTCGAGAACTCCACGCCGCGGTCCGGGTCGAAGCGGTCCACGGACTTGATCAGACCGATCGTGGCGACCTGCGTCAGGTCGTCCAGGGGCTCGCCGCGGTTGCGGAAGCGGCGGGCCAGGTGCTCCACGAGCGGCAGGTGCATGCGGACCAGCTTGTTGCGCAGCTCCGCGTACTCCGGGCTGCCGTCCGCCAGCGCGCGCAGCTCCACGAACATCGCTCGCGCGCCGCTGCGGTCCTGTGGATCGTGCCGGCTGTGCTGCTCGTGCTCGCTCATCGTCCCGCCCGTCACCAGCCGCCGCCCTTCGGGGGCCGCGCCCCCAGTGCTGGACGCCCGGGGGGACCCCCTGCGTGCGGCGCCTACTTGGTCCTTTCGCCCCCCGCCCGGACCGGACGGCCCGTCGAACCCGTCCTCGGCGGTCGGCGCTGCCTCATCCGGCATCGCTGTCTTCTCGGCCACCGTCAGCGGACCCGACTGCTCCGGGTCCTGCGGATGCGGCCTTGCCTGCTGCTCGGGGATGCCTCCGGGGGCAGGCCCGGGCTCCACCGGGCCGCCGCGCCCCGCGGCCGGGCGCGTGCCGCCCCTGCCGCGGCCGGGCAGGCCGTGGGTGCCGTGCTTGCCGGGTGTTCCGCGCTCTTCGTCCCGCACCGGCCCGTCCCCGTCCTTCACGCCGGCCCGGGTCCCGCGCCGCGCTTTTTGTAGAGGCTGATCGAAACGGTCTTGTCGTCGCCGACCGAGGAGTCGACCATGCCCGCGAGGGCCGACAGCACCGTCCAGGCGAAGGTGTCCCGCTCCGGAGCGCGGCCGTCGGTGGTGGGGGCCGACACGGTCACCTCCAACGAGTCGTCGACGAGCCGGAAGACGCAGCTGAGCACGGAGCCGGGCACGGCCTGCTGGAGCAGGATCGCGCAGGCCTCGTCGACCGCGATGCGGAGGTCCTCGATCTCGTCCAGGGTGAAGTCCAAGCGCGCCGCGAGGCCGGCCGTGGCCGTACGCAGCACCGACAGGTAGGCACCCGCAGCCGGAAGGCGGACCTCTACGAAGTCCTGATTCCCGGGCTCGCCTGCGATCTGGGACACCCTCACCTCCAAGGTGGTACAAGCACTTTCGGGGCTCCGGGGCCGCTCTCCGGCGGCCCGGACTGCGTCACTCGGGTAACGCACCTCGTCTTTCAGCGGTGACGCTACCGCGCTGCTCAGTTCCGTGTCCCGGGGACCCCGCCCCGTTGCTGTCACTCATAGTAAGCCTACGGGTACGGACAGTGGCTAGGGGTTTCGCGGGCCCAATTGGAAAGAACGAGCGTCGGGTTGACGTACCCAGGGCTCAGACGATCGAACCGTCGACAAAGCACCAACGCCAGCTTTCACCCGGCTCGAAGGACCGCATCACGGGGTGCCCGGTCTCCTTGGAGTGCGCCGTCGCGTGCTGGAACGGGGAGGAGTCGCAGCACCCCACGTGCCCGCACGTCAGGCACAGCCGCAGTTGCACGGGGTGACTGCCGGCCGCGAGGCACTCCGGGCAGGTTTCGCTCAGCGGCTCGGGCTCGGGGCGGGGTAGCGCGCTGACGTGCACACACTCGTTCATGATGGCCAGGTTACGACGGGCGAGCGGACGGCGGAGGGCCTTGCCATGGACGTACTGCCACTGGTGGCGTTGATCGCGGCGAGCGCGGCCGTAGCCGGTGCGGCGCGCCGCACCCCGGTGCCCGCGCCCCTGCTCCTGGTGGGCGTCGGACTGATCGCCGCCTATCTGCCCGGGGTGCCCGACTACCACCTCGATCCGCACATCGTGCTGCCGCTGGTCCTGCCGCCGCTGTTGCACACGGCCGCCCTGGAGAGCTCGTATCTGGACCTGAGGGCCAATGTGCGGCCCGTGGCGCTGCTGTCCGTCGGTTACGTTCTGTTCGCGACGGTCGTCGTCGGCTGGCTCGCGTATCTGCTGATCCCCGATCTTCCGCTGACCGCCGCGCTCGTCCTGGGGGCGGTGATCGCGCCGCCGGACGCCGTCGCCGCCACCGCGATCGCGCGGCGCGTGGGGCTGCCCTCGCGCATCACCACGATCCTCCAGGGCGAGTCCCTGGTGAACGACGCGACCGCGATCACCGCCTACAAGGTGGCGCTCGCGGCGGCCGTCGGCGAGGGCGCGAGCTGGGCGGGCGGCATCCAGGAGTTCCTGGTGGCCGCGGTCGGCGGCGTCGGCGTCGGCCTCCTCTTGATGGTGCCGATCCACTGGCTGCGCACCCACCTGAAGGAGGCGCTCCTGCAGAACACGCTGTCCCTGCTCATTCCCTTCGTGGCGTACGCCGTCGCGGAGCAGGTGCACGCCTCCGGAGTGCTCGCCGTGGTCGTGGTGGCCCTCTACTTGGGGCACCGCTCCTGGCAGGTCGACTTCGAGACGCGCCTCCAGGAGGCCGCGGTGTGGCGGGTCGTCGGCTTCCTCCTGGAGTCGGCGGTGTTCGCGCTCATCGGGCTCCAGCTGCCGATCGTCCTCAGGGACCTCGGCGAGTACAGCGTGGGACAGGCCGTCTGGTACGCCCTGGCGGTCTTCGTCCTCGTCGTGGTGGTGCGCTTCGTGTGGTCCTATCCGGCGACGTACTTGCCGCGGTTCGTGTCGCCGCGGATCAGGGACCGCGAGAGCGAGACGGACTGGCGGCGGCCGCTGGTCGTCAGCTGGGCCGGGATGCGGGGCGTCGTGTCGCTGGCGATCGCGTTCTCCATTCCGCTCGTCATGGACGACGGCGAGCCCTTCCCCGCCCGCAACCTGGTGCTCTTCCTGACCTTCACGACCGTCATCGGCACCCTCGTGGTGCAGGGCCTCTCGCTGCCGTGGCTGATCAAGGTGCTGCGGCTGCCCGGACCCGACGCGCGGGCGCAGACGCTCGCTGAGGCGCAGGCGCAGAACGCCGCCTCACAGGCCGCGGAGGCCCGTCTCGACGAACTGGTGGCGGACGAGCGCAACCGCCTCCCAGGGCCCCTCCAGGACCGCCTGCGCACCGTTCTGGAGCGGCGCCGCAACTCCGTGTGGGAGCGGCTCGGCCCGCCCAACCCGGTGACGGGCGAGACGGCGGACGACACCTACCGCAGGCTCGCGCGCGAGGCCATCGCCGCCGAGCGCGAGGTGTTCGTGCGCCTCAGGGACGAGCGGCGCATTGACGACGAGCTGTTGCGGACGCTGCTGCGCAAGCTGGACCTGGAGGAGGCCGCGGCCTATCGGGAGGTCGAGGAGTGAGCGGGGCCCGACACCGGCGGCATGCCGGTGACGACGGCCGTGACCGTGGTCCCGGGGCCGAAGGCGCCCTCTTCGGAGAGGGCCGTCAGCGCGTAGAGGAGCTTGGCCACGTAGACGCGCTCCACGGGGAGGCCGTGCCGGTCCTCGAAGTCGTCGGCGAAGGCGGTGAGGGCGTCGGTGACGCGGGCGTAGCCGCCGCAGTGGAAGCGGTCGTCGAGGCTCCAGTTGGGGGTGGGGGAGCCGAGGGCGGCGTCCTGGAGCCGCCGTATCTCCTCACCGAGGAAGCCGCCCTTGAGGACGGGTATCCCCAGGGCGCGCTGCCCCGGGGCGAGGCCCGCCGCCAGGCCCGCGAGGGTGCCGCCGGTGCCGCAGGCCACGGCCGCGACGTCCGTGTGCCCGCGCAGCTCCGCGCCCAGGGCCGCGCAGCCGTGCACGGCGAGGGGATTGCTGCCGCCCTCGGGGATGACGTACGCCTCCTGGGTGGCGGTCTCGCGCTGGAGGGCGGCCAGGACCGTGGGTTCGTGCTTGCGGCGGTACGTCGACCTGTCGACGAAGTGCAGCCGCATGCCGTCGGCCGCGCACTGCGTGAGTGACGCGTTGAGGGGCCTGCCGGCCAGCTCCTCGCCGCGGACGACGCCGACGGTGGCGAAGCCGAGCAGACGGCCCGCGGCGGCCGTGGCCCGCAGATGGTTGGAGTAGGCGCCGCCGAACGTCAGCAGGGTGCCGTGACCCGCCGCCCGCGCCCGCTCCAGGTTCAGGACGAGCTTGCGGTACTTGTTGCCCGGCAGGGCCGGGTGGATGCGGTCGTCGCGCTTGAGCAGGAGGCGGACGCCCCGCGCGGCGAAGCGGGGGTCGGTGACCGGCTGGAGGGGGTGGGCAGCCGGGGGAGGAGGGTGGGCGGGGTGGGTGACACCCCGCCATTGTCCCTCCGTGTCCGCGCGGGGTTACTTCAGGCGCTCGTGGACGCGGGCCCGCATCGCGTCCATCGTGAAGCCCTTGGGGTCTATCTTTCCGGGCTGCCACTCCAGGTGCCCGATGACCGAGCGGGCCGTCCACTCGTGGTGGCGGCAGATCGCCGCGGAGACCCTCTCGACGGCGTCCAGCTGGGCTTCCGTCCAGGGGTCCTCGCCGTCGCCGAGGTTCTCGCACTCGAAGCCGTAGAAGTGGCGGTTGCCGTCGGTGTTGGCCTCGTTGTCCGGCGGCAGGGCCTTCTCGGCGATGACGGCGCGCAGCACGTCGTCGTCGCCGAGGCCCGCGTGGTTGGAACGGCCGTAGCCGACGAGGTGGACGCGGCCGTCCTTGGTGATGACGCCGTGGCACAGGGGGCCCGGCAGGCCTTCGTAGCCCTCGCGGCAGATCCGTACGGTCTTCTCGGCGCCGGACGTCACGGTGTGGTGGATCATCACGCCGTGCACCGGGCCCCAGGGGCCCTTGTGATTGCGGTTGTGGGTGCGCCAGTCGCCGACCTCGACGACCGTGACGCCTTCGTCGCGCAGCGCGTCCAGGAACCTGTTCGCGGACATGGGTGTAGCCATGGCCGCCTCCTTCGGGGAACGCGACGGTCGCCCGTCGCGATCCGCCTCGTACGCAGCTTGTACCGAACAGCAGAGGCCCGAACTAGCTGTTCGATGGCTGTTCGGGCCCCTGTGCGAGCCGATTCGGTCAGCTGCGCGGGCGCCGCTCGATGCGGACGGCGATCAAGCGCGCAGGAAGCCGTCGCCGTGCGTCGCGATGTGGGCCTCCAGGGCCGCGAGGGCCCCCTGGGTGGCGTCGGGGGTGCCGCTGCCGCGGCGCTCCGCGTAGTACGCCGCGCCGAGCTGCTTCAGGAGATCGTTGCCCGCGCGCTGGGCCTGGACCTCGTCGATCTTCTGCTTGCCTTGGTTGAGCCCCTGCTGCACCTGTTCTCTTGCGCGGTCCAGGAAGCCTGCCATGTGCTTTCTCCTGACGGTTGGTGCGCTCGCTGCGTATGTGTGGTGCAACGAGCGCGCGGATCTTGCAGTTCCCCTCCCACCGCCCTACGCGGCCAGCTTGCGCATCAGGCGGACTCCTTGGGCTGCCGACATGTGCGGCAGATATGCCTTGCCGATCGCGTGCGTGATGCTCGCCAGCGCCGCGGGATCGGGGTAGCACATGTACATCGGGCGGTACTCGGGCTGGAATTTGGCCTTGAAGTGGAGCAGGGAACGGAAGCCGTATACGGGCTCCAGGGTGCGGCCCGCGTAATCGAGCAGGCGCTGCAGCGCGGCGGTCGGCTCCGCGGTGTCGGCGCGGGCCAGCGGAGCGCCCGACAGGCTCAGGAACTGGGCGCCTTCCTCCTTGAAGCCGAGCGCGGCGGACGCGATCAGGAACTCCATCACTCCCCGGAATCCGTCCGACCGCCTGCGCATGAAGTCAAGCGTCCACCCCACGGGTTGGCCGAAATCGTGTGCCCCATTTGCTCCATGGACGGGCATCCAGCTCGTCACGCCGTGCACCGTGCGGCCCTCGTCGACCGCCAGGAGACAGCGCACGTGCGGATCGTCGAGCTCGGCGATGCCGCCGAGCGTGAAGCCCATCTCCGGCAGTCCCTTGTCGGCGACCCACTCCTCGGAGATCGAGCGGATCTGGTCCGTCAGGTCCAGGGGCGCCTCGGGGAAGACGTGCCACTCGGCGGTGACGCCCTGCTTCTTGGCCTTGTTCAGGGCGGTGCGCACGTCCTGCCACTTCTTCCCGGTGAACGCGAGGTCCGGCAGCGGTACGACGGTGTCCTCCGCGACCTGTACCGCGCTCCAGCCGACCGCGTCCGTACGGGCCTTGACCGCGGCCGTGACGCTGTAGAAGCACGGGGTCAGGCCGTGCTCGTCGCAGAAGGCGGCGAACCCCTCGACCGCGTCCCCGCGCGCGGAGGGCACGCCGAACGGGTCGCCCGTGGTGAGCGCGACCGTGGACCGCACCCGGTAGGCGACCGCCGCCCTGCCGTCGGCGCTGAACCAGTAGTCGTTGCCGTCCCACATCGCCAGGTACGACAGCGTGCCGCCGCCGTGCTCGGTGAGCAGGGCACGCGCACGTGCCGCCGCGCCCGCGTCCGTGCGCACCGAAGGCCGCCGGAACGCTACGAAGAGGGCGATCAGGGTGACCACCCAGAAGACCACGCCGCAGTACTCGTACAGGGACAGTGCCGTGCCGCCGACCGGTACCGGGGAGCGCCCCCGGAAGAAGAGCGGTTCGTAGCTGGGCGGCAGGAACTGCGCGGGCAGCCCCGCGACGAGCCGCCCGAAGGTGGCGTCCGGGGCGAACTGGTCGCGCACCGCGTAGCCGATGCCCACGTAGGCGGCGCAGGACAGCAGCAGCGTCCCGCCGATGACCCCGGTCAGCGCCGTCACCGCGGCGCGGCCGAGATGCTGGTCGAAGAGCCGGCGGGCCAGGAAGAGCAGGAGCAGCACGAACAGGGGGAGCAGCGCCTGTTCCACCACTGCCTGGACCATCGCCCGCTTCTGGTCGGCGGTATCGCCGCCTTCGAGGGCGTAGCGGCCGGGATGCGCGGCGACGTCGCTCAGGAGGTACGCCATGAGGCCGAGCCACACCAGGTGCGCGGCCGCCGTGATCCGCCAGGCGGGCCGCAGCCCGCGGCGCAGGCCCTCGGCGAGGACGAGGAGGAGCAGGGGGATGGCGACGCCCATGAGCATCGCGGGCGAGCCGTAGAAGTGGTCCTGGGCGCGTACGCGGTCGCAGTCGGGGCCGGGGGTGGCACAGGCGTCGGCGATCTCCTGGGGGCCAGGACCCCCGGAGACGTACAGGTCGAGCACGTCGAAAGGCCCGAGCGCGTCCCTGTAGAGGGTGGCGATCAGAGGGCCGAGTGCCGAGGCCGCGACGACGAGGGCCACCAGGACGCGGCCCTCCGTGTGCGAGGCGTGCGGCACGCGCAGCCGGTGCGAGTCCCGGTGCGCGAGCGCGCCCACGGCGAGGCCCACGACCGTGCCCGCGAACCGCAGTACGTCCTGGAGGTGTCCTACGTAGAGGGCGAGCATCAGCGGGAACACGATCAGCGCGAGCTGGAGCCTGCGCCGCCACAGGGCGCTGAGCCGGAAGCTCAGGAAGGCGCCCACCGCGCAGGCCGCGATGCCCGGTGTCGCCGTGAGGTCCTGGGCGAGGTCGGCCAGCCAGTCGTCGCCCGCCAGCTCGCCGACCTTGACCACGCCGGTGCCGAGCAGCGAGCCGAGCACCTGGCCGACGACGAGGAGGACGGCGGTGCGCACCGATCCCACGCGGACCTCGGCGGCCGGACCGAGCAGCAGCAACAGGACCGTGGACCCCACGTAGTTGCCGATCCCCGAGCACCACAGGATCGAGGTGAGCGGTGTCCACCAGCGGCCGTCGGCGAGCGCGGGCACGCCCACGCCGACGTCGGCGAGCAGCTCGTCGTCGGGGCCACCGCCGAGGCTGCCGGTGAACAGCCCGACGGCCCACAGCGCCACGACGAGGAACACCGTCACGGGCGCGTGGCTCACCGGCGCGAAGGCGCGCCGGGCGGCGCGCAACCAGCGCAGGGGACCCCGCTCGCCCGGCGGTGCGAGCGGCGGCCGTGGCGCCGGCTCCGCGGCGGCGCCGCCCGCCGGGCCCTCGGGGGTGCTCATCCACCGAGCGCATCAGGCGGCCGCCGCAGGCACATCCGGGGTGGGCCGAACGGGTGATGCGCGCCCCGCCCTCGACCTTGGACGAACGTACGAAGGATCGCGCCTGGTAAACGGCAGCGTGCCCCGTCCGCCCCGATCCATTCCCGCTCATTTGTGTAATGGCGCCCGTACTCACCGTGCTGAAAGGCTGACGAACGCAGCCAGCACATGATCGGGAGGGCATTGTCCATGTCGGTAGGCGAAGAGATCCGTACGGACGAAGGCAGGCCGCAGCAGAGTCTCGGCACCTCTGCCGCGCGGAATCTGGCCACCACCACCAAGTCCGCGCCGCAGATGCAGGAGATCAGCTCGCGCTGGCTGCTGCGGATGCTGCCCTGGGTCCAGGTGCAGGGCGGCACGTACCGAGTGAACCGCAGGACGAGTTACTCGGTCGGTGACGGCCGGGTCACGTTCATCAAGACCGGGGACCGTGTGGAGGTCATCCCCGCCGAGCTCGGCGAGCTGCCGGTACTGCGGGATTTCGAGGACCAGGACGTGCTCGCGGAGCTTGCGCAGCGCTGCCAGCAGCGGGAGTTCGAGGCGGGCTCGGTGCTCGCGTCCTTCGGCAGCCAGGCGGACGAGGTGTTCCTGCTGGCCCACGGCCGGGTCGAGCAGATCGGCACCGGCCCCTACGGCGACGACACGGTCCTCGGCACCCTCGCGGACGGCGCGTACTTCGGGGAGCAGGCGCTGATCGACCCGGAGACCATCTGGGAGTACACCGTCCGCGCGGTGACCGCGTGCACGGTCCTCGCGCTCCCACGCCAGGACCTGGAGCAGGTGGCGGAGCGCTCCGACTCCCTGAGCGCCCATCTCCAGGGACTGCGGTCCATTCCGTCCCAGCGCACGAACACCTATGGCGAAGCAGCCATCGACCTCTCCTCGGGCCACGTCGGCGAGCCCGTACTGCCCGGCACCTACGTGGACTACGAGGCGCGGCCGCGTGAGTACGAACTGAGCGTCGCCCAGACCGTCCTGCGCATCCACACGCGCGTGGCGGACCTCTACAACCAGCCGATGAACCAGACCGAGGAGCAACTGCGCCTCACCGTGGAGGCATTGAAGGAGCGCCAGGAGCACGAGCTCATCAACAACCGCGAGTTCGGGCTGCTCAACAACTGCGAGTACGACCAGCGGATCCAGCCGCACGACGGCGTGCCCAGCCCGGACGACCTGGACGAGCTGCTCAGCCGCAGGCGCGGATCGAAGCTGTTCCTCGCCCACCCGCGCGCGATCGCCGCGTTCGGCCGCGAGTGCAACAAGCGCGGACTCGTTCCGGAGACCATCGACATGTCCGGGCACCGCATCCCCACCTGGCGCGGTGTGCCGATTTTCCCGTGCAACAAGATCCCGGTGACCGAGGAGCGCACGTCCTCGATCATCTGCATGCGTACGGGTGAGGACGAGCAGGGCGTCATCGGTCTGCACCAGGCGGGCCTCCCGGACGAGATCGAGCCCAGCCTGTCCGTGCGCTTCATGGGCATCAGCGAGCAGGCGATCATCTCCTACCTGGTCTCGACGTACTACTCGGCGGCCGTCCTGGTTCCCGATGCCCTCGGCATCCTGGAGAACGTCGAGATCGGCCGCTGGAGGTGACCCGCCGCCCCTGCCCGTGGCGACAGCACCGCCGTCCGTGTCCCTTGCAGCGGCGCCGGGCGCACCCTTCTTGTACGCGCCCGGGGACCAAGGATCGGCCACCGTCCGCCTCCACGCCGGAGTAGGTCCATGACGGACACCACGGACGTGACGGACCGTGTGCGGGCCCCCAGGGGTCACGGTCCTCCGGAGGGGTGCGAGGCGGCGGACATCCTCGCGGCGGCGCGCCGCCGCGTCGACCCGGAGCTGCGCCGGGCCGTCGATTCGCTGCCGGGGTCGATGCGCCGCGTCGCGCTCTACCACTTCGGCTGGGAGCGCGCGGACGGCACGCCCGCGGCGGGGAGCGCGGGCAAGGCCATCAGGCCCGCGCTCGTCCTGACGGCGGTGCGGGCGCTCGGCGGCGACCCGCGCGCGGCCGTCCGGGCGGCGGCGGCCGTGGAGTTGACCCACGACTTCACGCTGCTGCACGACGACGTCATGGACCGGGACACCACCCGCAGGCACCGGCCCACCGCGTGGACCGTGTTCGGCGACGCCGACGCGATCCTCGCGGGGGACGCGCTCCAGGCCCTGGCGCAGCGGCTGCTCGCCGAGGACCCCCACCCGGGGGCCGCGGTGGCGGCCGCCCGCCTGGCCGCCTGCGTCGTGGAACTGTGCGCCGGGCAGCAGGTGGACTGCACCCTGGAGCGGCGCGCCCCCGGTGAGGTCTCGCTCGACGAGTGCCTCGCCATGGCCGAGGCCAAGACCGGAGCGCTCCTCGGCTGCGCGTGCGCGATCGGGGCCGTGTACGCGGGCGCCGGGGCGGAGACCGCCGACGCCCTCGACGGGTTCGGCAGACAGGCGGGGCTCGCTTTCCAGCTCATCGACGACGTGATCGGGATCTGGGGGGATCCCGTGCGGACGGGCAAGCCGGTGTGGGCGGACCTCGCGGCCCGGAAGAAGTCGCTGCCGGTGGTCGCCGCGCTCGCCTCCGGCACCCCGGACGGGGCCGCTCTGGCCGCGCTGTACGGCCGTAGGGCCGAGGCGGGCGATCTGGAGCGGATGGCCCACGCGGTCGAGGGCGCCGGAGGGCGGGACTGGGCGCAGACGCAGGCCGCCGACCGGATGTCCCGGGCCTTGCAGGAGCTTGCCCGCGCGGTGCCGGACCCCGAGCGGGCGGGGGGCCTGCTGGCGCTCGCGGAGTACGTCACCCGCCGTACCCACTGACGACCGGCCCGAGGGGGGTGCCCGGTGGGTGGGGGCTCGTCGTGCCGCCTCGTGCGGTCGGCGGCCGCCATCCACCGGGCGTTCGGGAGGCCGCTCCGCCTTCTCGCCGCCC
Organism: Streptomyces spectabilis; assembly: GCF_008704795.1. NCBI lineage: Bacteria > Bacillati > Actinomycetota > Actinomycetes > Kitasatosporales > Streptomycetaceae > Streptomyces > Streptomyces spectabilis. The sequence goes on from NZ_CP023690.1 coordinate 6,321,872, forward strand.
CGTGCCCGGTGGCGTGCCGCTCCGTCGCCACGTACGAATCGATCACTTAGGCTGCAACCGGCGCAGCGGGGGGAGGAGTTGACGGTGAAGGAGTGGGGACGTGGGAGTGGCGATACGGAGAGCGACCGAGAGTGACCGGGCGGATGTCGTCCGGCTCATGAACGAGTCGTTCCACCGGGACCCCGTGAGCAGCTGGTTGTTCCCGGACGAGGAGCGCCGGCGGCGCAGGCACGGCGCGCTGATGGGCGCCTTCCTCGATCTCGCGTTCGCGGAGGGGTACGTCGACATCGCCGAGGACGGGTCCGCGGTGGCGCTGTGGTGGTCGGTGCCCGCGGGCGCGGAACACGCGGACGGCGCGCCCGAGGACGGGCCCGCGCAGCTCCGGGAGGCCGTCGACCCGGACAACGAACGGGTCGAGGTGATCGGCCAGTTGACGTCCGAGATCCACCCGACCGACCGGCCGCACCAGTATCTGCACATGATCGCCGTGCGGCCCGACCGGCAGGGGCAGGGGCTCGGCACGGCGCTCGTCAACGCCGTCCTGGAGCGATGCGACCGCGACGGCCTGCACGCGTATCTGGAGGCGAGCAACGCGCGCAGCCGTGAGCTGTATCTGCGCCTCGGCTTCACCGACCTGGGGCAGGCTCTCGACCTTCCCGACGGGCCCACGATGTGGCCCATGTGGCGCGAGCCGCGGCTCGGCCGAACCGGAGCTTCATCGAGCCGTTGAAGCCACTGTGCCTGAAGCACTACAAAGGGAGTAGCTCGTGGGGAGACTGCGGAAGCGGCCCGCCGTGAGCGCTCACCCGTCGCCTTGGGGGAAGGTTCCAGCTTGCGCAAGCTCACTTACTTCGTCGCCGTCTCGATCGACGGGTTCATCGGTGACCCGAGCGGAGACGCCAACTCCTACATGGCGTACGTGGACGAGGAGTTCCTGGAGTTCCTCAAGACGGAGTACCCGGAGACGATCTCCGTCGCCGGACGCCGCATCCTTGGCTTCGACGGCGCGCCGAACCGGAGGTTCGACACCGTCATCCAGGGCATGAACACCTACCAGGTCGGCCTGGACGAGGGCATTCCCAGCCCGTACGCGCACCTGCGCGAGTACGTCGCCTCGCGCGGCCTCGGTACGGCGCCCGACCCGAAGGTCCAGGTCATCGCCGACGACCTCGTCGGCAAGGTGCGCGAACTCAAGGCCGAGGACAGTGACCTCGACATCTGGCTGTGCGGGGGCGCGCAGCTCGCGGGCGTGCTGCGCGACGAGATCGACGAGCTCGTGCTCAAGACGTATCCGGTGCTGCTCGGCTCCGGCATGCCGATGTTCGCGGGCGTGGAGTCCGCCGTCAGCGGCTTCACACTGACCTCGTCCCGGGTCTTCGGCAACGGAGTCGTCGTACGGAACTACGCGCGGCAGTCCGCAAACGGGTGACGCTTGGGCTGTGCGGCTCTCATAAACCGCCATATCCTGGGTTTATGGGCACTGATGGGAGCCGGTCCGTCCCCCGTCCCGAGGGCGAGCACGCATGCCCGAGCTGCGGACGGCTGGTCGGCACGGCCATCAAGCGACGCAAGGTGCTCGGGGCGTACGTTCCCGTCTGGGGACCGGCCCCGTGCCGCAACCCCGCGTGTGACGCGTGCGTCACCGAGGAGGAGTCCGGGGGCGGGGGCCGCCGCGGCCACAAGGGCCGACGGCGGGGCGCCCACCAGCAGCAGAAGGGGCGCCCTCAGACGCCCGCGCCCGGCCCCGCCGAGGCCGACACCAAATCCGTCGTGGAGCCGGAGCGGGACCCCGGCGCCTGAGTCGCCGATCGCCGTGCGGCGGCCGGGACTCCGGTCGTACCGTCGGTGCGTCATGCCCCAACTGACCTGCGTGGACGGCTGATTGTCAGTGGGTGCCGATAAGGTCCCGGGCATGAAGGTGATGTGGGGGAAACGGTGGGCTGCCGCGGCGGTGGTGGCGGTGGTGGCGCTTGCCGGGTGCGGGTCCGAGGGCGGCGGCTCGGCCGGTGGCGCGCGTGCTTCCGGGGTGCCCGAGGTCGACACGGAGCATGACCTTCCGGAACTTCCGCTGGATCGCTACGAGTTCGGTCGGCGTGACTACGACCGGCAGGAGGCCGCCACCCTGCGCCTCACCCAGGCCTGCATGAAGTCCTATGGCTTCACCGACTTCCCCCTGCGCTGGCGCGAGCGCGACACCACCATGAGCAACGTCGCCATCGGGACGATGATCTCGACCACGCTCACCGGCACGCTCGACCTCGACCAGGCCCGGCGGGTGGGGTACGGCGTGGACAGTGACGCCGTGAAGGAGTACCGCGAGCGGCGCTTCTCGAAGGGCCGCCTGGTCACGCGGGACGAGTCCGCAGTGCTGCGCGGCGTGGACAAGGCCTTGCACGGCAGCTCGAAGGTCAACGGCCGCGAGGTTCCGGACGGCGGCTGCTCCCAGCGCGGGGCGCGCCAGTTGTGGGCCGACGTCAAGGACGAGCCGCGCATGACCGGATACGTCGCCGAGCGCCGCGCGGTCCTCGACAAGGCCGTCGCCAAGGACCGGCGAATGCGGCGCGCCCTCGACGCGTGGGCCGACTGCGTGGAGGGCAAGGGCTTCAAGCGTTACGCGAGCCCGGAGGCCGCCTTCCTGGACAAGGCGTGGCGGCGCGCCGGCGACGGCCGGACCGCGCGCACGGGCCGGGAGCGCGGCACCGCCGTCGCCGACATCGAGTGCAAGCGCGAGCACAACACGGTCGGCGTGTGGTGGACCGTGGCCGCCAAGAAGCAGCGGTACGACATATCCCGGCACCAGGCGTCGTACGACGCGGTCCGCGCCGACCTGGAGCGAGTGCGGGCGGTGGTGCGCCGGGCACTCGCCCAGCGGCCGTCTGCCTGACGGCCTTGCGCGGGGCGGCCGTTCACCGGGGGCGGCGTGCCCGGTGCCTGGCCACCGCGTCGTTGTTGGCGCAGCGCACCGAGCAGTAGGCGCGGCGGCCCGCGCGCGAGGTGTCCACGAAGGCGCGGCCGCAGGCGGCGCGGGCGCAGCGGCCCAGGCGGCGGGCGTCGGCGTGGCACACGATGTACGCGAGCCCGGCCGCCGTCAGGGCGCGCACGTGGGCCGCCGGGTCGGCGCCGGGCGCGCTGTAGTGGAAGTGCGGGGTGCCGTCGTGCAGGGCGATGTACGGGCGGCTCGACGCGTCGTCGAGCAGCCGGTTGATGCGGGCACAGCGCTCCGCCAGGTCCTGCGGGCCGAAGCAGTCGGCGAGGCGGCGGGCCCAGGCGCGGACGTCCCGCCGCTGCGCGGGGGCGAGCGCGTGCTCCACGACACCGTGCGCGGCGAGCAGGGCCGACGGGTCGGCCGCCCCGGTCGCGCAGGCCGCGCTGTCCGGGTCCGTGTCGTTCGGGTCCGTGCCGTCCGGGCCCGCGTAGGCGTTCACCAGGTCCGCCGCGAGCAGTGCCGCCTCGCCTCCGTAATGGTTGAAATGCATAAGGGCATGACATCACGCTGGGCCCATGGGGAACACTCGCGCCGCGCGCGGCGCCCTCGGCCTGGTGTTCGCGCAGGTGGTCAGCCTGCAAGCGGGCGCGGCGGTCGCGAAGGCCGCGTACGCGCACGTCAGCCCGACCGCCCTCGCGGGCATGCGGCTCGGGTTCGCGGCCCTCGTCCTGTGGTGTGTGGTGCGGCCGCGGCTCGGGCGGTTCACGGCCGAGCGGTGGCGGGCCGCCGTGGGGCTCGGCGTGGTGCTCGCGGCCATGAACACGGCGTACTTCCAGGCCATCGGCGAGCTGCCGCTCGGGGTCGCCGCCACCCTCGAACTGCTCGGGCCCCTCCTGCTCGCCCTCGCGCTCTCGCGCAGCCCGGCGCAGCTCTGCGCGGGGTTCCTCGCCCTCGCGGGGGTGCTGCTGCTCGCGGCGCCGGGCGGGGCGCTGCCGGTCGCGGGGCTCGCGCTCGGCGCGCTCGCCGCGGTCTGCCGGGCCGCGTACGTGGTGCTCAACCGGCGGGTGGGGCGGCTCTTTCCGGACTGGTCCGGGCTCACGGTCGCGCTGGCCGTGGGCGCGGTGCTCCTCGTGCCGGTCGCGGCCGCGACCGACGGCGCGGCCGTCGCCCGGCACCCGGCCGTCCTCGGCACCGGCCTCCTCGTCGCGCTCCTGTCGTCCCTGATCCCGTACTCACTGGACCTGCTCGCCCTGCGCCGCGTCGGGGTCCGCGCCTTCGGGGTGCTGCTGGCGCTCGGGCCCGCGGTCGGCGCGGCGGTCGGGTTCGCCGCGCTCGGCGAGCAGCTGAACGTACGGCAGTGCGGAGCGGTGGCACTCGTGGTGGCGGCCTGCGCGTGGGCGGTGTGGTCGGGGAACGCCGCCGGGACCGAGGACGGCACCGCCAAGGCGGAGGCCCACGCTGCCGGGGGCGGCGGGGCGGTGTAGTGCCTCACCGCCCGGTGGGCTCATGTGCATGATGGGCCCATGACCCGACTCGAAGGCCTCATCCGGTGACCGACGCCCAGGCAGACCTCATGCGCCCGGCGGCCGCCGCGGAGCCACGCCCCTTCGACGCCGTTCTCACCGACCTCGACGGCGTCATCCGCTTCTACGACATGTCCGGCCTCACGGAGCTGGAGCGCGCGGCCGGACTGCCCGAGGGGGCCACCGCCGAGATCGCCTTCGCGCCCGAGACCGATCTGCCGCTGATGCTCGGCAGGATCGGCAAGGACGAGTGGGTGGCGGCGATCGCCGAAGGGCTCGCCGTGCGCCGGGGGCTCGACGCGGCGCGCGGCCGTGAACTGGGGCTCGCACTGGCCGAGTCGGGGTTCTGGGCCGACCAGACGGTCGTCGATCTGCTGCGCCGCGCCCGTGCCCACGTACCGGTGTCGATCGTCACCAACGCCACGCCCTGGCTGGACGAGGACCTGGCGCGGCTCGGCCTCACCTCCCTGGTGGACGACGTGGTCGGCAGCGCCGCGCTGGGCCTGGCCAAGCCCGACCGGCGGATCTACGAACTGGCCGCCGAGCGCTTGGGAGCCGCCGTCACACGCTGTCTGTTCGTGGACGACCGCGAGGAGAACGTGGCCGCGGCGACCGCGCTCGGGATGCGGGGCGTGCTGTACCGGGGGCCGGACGACCTGCGCGCGGCCCTGGCGCCCCTGTTCGGCTGACCGGGGCGGGGCGCGGGGCAGCGCGGACGGCCCCTCCGTCACCGGGCCGGTCCGCCGGCCGCCCGGCCCGGGTGCTGCACAAGCACGGTCATCTGTCTGTCCTCCACGTCACACGCCCGTCCATGTCACATTCGCGCGAGGACGGATACCGTGGACGTACCGCTTCGTGATCTTCTGTTCGGCGCCGCAGCGCGGCGGGTGACGCACCGCCGTTCTCGGTGTGTCACCGCACTGACGGATCGCGACGAAGGAATGTGACAGATGGACGGAAGAGATCTCCTCGCGGAGCGCTTCGAGGAGCACCGGCCCCACCTGAAGGCGGTCGCGTACCGCATGTTGGGCTCCCTGAGCGAGGCCGAGGACGCCGTCCAGGAGAGCTGGCTCAAGCTCAGCCGCGCCGACAGCGAGGCCGTGCGGAACCTGGGCGGCTGGCTGACGACCGTCGTGGGCCGCATCTGCCTGGACCTGCTGCGCTCCCGCCAGCAGCGCGGCGAGCAGTCGCTCGACGTGCCCGCCACCTATGTGCCCGACCCGCAGGTCAGCGCGCTGCCCGGCCGCAGCGGGACGGCCGACCCCGAAGAGGCGGCGCTGCTCACCGACTCGGTGGGCCTCGCCCTGCTCGTCGTTCTCGACACGCTCGGCCCCGCCGAGCGCCTCGCGTTCGTCCTGCACGACATGTTCGCCGTGCCGTTCGAGGACATCGCGCCGATCGTGGAGCGGGCCCCGGCCGCGACCCGGCAGCTGGCGAGCCGCGCCCGCCGCCGGGTGCGGGACGCGGCGCCGGTGCCGGACCCGGACCGGGCCAGGCAGCGCGAGGTCGTCGAGGCGTTCCTCGCGGCGGCGCGCGGCGGCGAGTTCGACGCGCTGCTCGAACTCCTCGACCCGGACGTGGTGCTGCGGGCCGACGGCGGCGAGGTCGCGGGCCTCTCGCGCCTGGTGCGGGGCGCCCAGGAGGTGGTGGCGGGGGCGCGCTCGTTCGCCACGGTCGCGCTCTCGACGCACCTGGTGCTCGTCAACGGCAGGGTGGGGCAGATGGCGGTGGTGAACGGAAAGCCGTTCTCCGTCGGCGAGTTCACCGTGCGCGACGGCCGGATCGTCGAGATCAACATCCTGGCGGACCACGACCGGCTCGCCGCGCTCCTGGACGCCGACACGCTCGCTGCCGTCACCGGGGAGGCCACGGACTGACGGCAGCCGGGAGCCCACTGCCTCAGCCCACCCGGGTGCGCCGCGTGACCCGCTGCACGTACTCCTTCCGGTCCAGCGGATTGTGGTCCGTGCGCGGGCGCGCGGGCGGCACCCCGCGCACCGGCTCGTAGCGCTCGACGGCGGACTCCACCTCGCCCTCGCCGCACGTGAGGCCGGGCAGCAGCTGCCCGAGCTCGTGCACGCGCGCGGCCGGGATCAGGCCGTCGAGCACGTACGCCGAGCCGTGCGCCACCGGTGCGTCCGGCACCGCGCCGAGGCGTCCGATGACGGGCAGCTGGGTGCCGAACACCTCGGCGGGGACGGTCAGCCGGAACCGGTGCACCGGCTCGTGCACCCGTGTGCCCGCCGCCCGCAGCGCGTCCATGAGGACGAGCGGTGTAAGGAGGCGGAAGTCCCCTGCCGTGCTCGACATGCTCTTGTCGAAGACCGCGTGCGCGTGGCTCTGGGGCGGCCAGTACCCGCAGCGCGTCAGGGTGACGAGGAAGTCGGAGACCTCCCAGCCGCGCAGGCCCTGGAGCAGCGTCTCCCGCACGGTCTCCTCGATCGCCGCGAAGAACGCGTACGGCATCGAGCCCAGCTCGACGCCGAGCCGGAACGCGACGCCGGAGCCCGGTGGCGCGGGCTCCACGCGCAGCCCCGCCGTGGCGAGGAACGGGTTGGGGTCCGTGTCGATCACCTCGACGTGCGCGCCGGTGCCGACGACCCGCTCCACGCACAGGGCCGTGGTCTCGCGGAAGTCGACGCCGACGCCGAACTCCTCGGCGAGCGTGGCCTCGATGACCTCCTTCTGGACCTCGCCGTACAGCTTGACGGAGACCTCCTGCCGCAGGCCGATCAGCGGATCCTGCTCGGCTAGCCGGGTGAGTGCGGCGTGCAGCGCGCCCCTGGTCGCCCGGCCGACGCGGCTCGACGACGGTTTCGAGGGTGGGCGGCGCGAAGTGCCGCCGCGGCGCGCGCCGTTCCGGTAGGTCATGCACGTCGCCGAGCACGTCCCCGATCCGTACGTCGCCGAGGCCCCGGAGGCGGGCGATCTGCCCGGCGACGACGGCCTCGCGGCGCACGGCCATGCCCTGCTCGAAGACGCTGGCCGCGGGGACCTTGCCGGGCTCGGCGCGGCCGCCGAACGGCACCCGGTCGCGCACCCGCAGCGTGCCGGAGTACAGGCGCGCGTACGTGAGGGCGGTGCGGTCGTCCGTGACGTACGCGGCGAGCAGCGCGTCGTCCCGCTCGGCGAGGGACTCGGTGAGGCGGGCGCGGAAAGAGGCGTCGTCCGGCGCGTACGGGACGGCCCGCGCGCCCCGCGTACCGGGGGAGCGGACCGCGCCGAGGGCGACGGCTCCCGGGGGCAGTTTTCGGCCGATCTCGGCGAGTACGCGCTCGCCGTCGGCGCCCCGGCGGTCGACCTTGTTGACGAAGGCGAGCGTGAGGAGCGTGCTGCCGTCGTCGACGCTGCCGAGCTCGTCGACGACACCGGCGCGGTGCAGGAGCCGCTCGGTCAGGCTGGTCCTACCGGCGTCTACGTGCGCCAGGACTCCCAGGTTCAGCGTGTGTGCGGGGGTGTGCGACGGCACAGGGCGTCATGTCCTCGTGATGGGGTCGGTTCCTTCCTGGTGGGACATGGGCGTCCGGCGCATCCGGGGTCTCCATGGGGCCGCCGGTATGACGAAGGGGCCCGTACGGATCGCTCCGTACGGGCCCCTCCGCGGTGTGAACCGCCCTGGGATCAGGCCTTCTTGGTCTCCCAGAAGATGCGGTCGATCTCGGCGATGAGCTCAAGGGCCTTCTCGCCGGTCTTCGGGTCCGTCGAGCCCTTGGCGGCCGACAGGGCCTTCAGGGTGTCGTTGACCAGTACGTGCAGCTGCGGGTACTTCTCGAAGTGCGGCGGCTTGAAGTAGTCGCTCCACAGCACCGAGACGTGGTGCTTGGCGAGCTCGGCGCGCTGCTCCTTGATGACCGTGGCGCGGGCCTGGAAGTGCGGGTCGTCGTTCGCGGCCATCTTCTCCTGCACGGCCTTGACCGACTCCGCCTCGATGCGGGCCTGGGCCGGGTCGTACACGCCGCAAGGCAGGTCGCAGTGGGCGCTGGCCTTGACCTTGGGGGCAAACAGGCGGGAAAGCATTGAGCTGTCCTCCTCGTGATCGTCTTCTCAGGTGGGACATTACTCCGTGAGAGACGTGATTTCGCGAGTGCCCCCATGGGCTTAGGTCAAAAGTCCAGGGTCACACTGGAACTGGTGGAGGATTGGACCGGGAGGTTGTCTGATGCCGGAAATGACGGCAGACGGGCGGGAGACACGCGTGCCGTTCCAGTTGATCGAGGTCGACGGTCCGTCGATGGTGCCCACGCTGAATCCGGGGGACTGGATGCTGGTGCAGCACGGCGCGCGGGTGCGGCCCGGCGACGTGGTGATCCTGCGGCACCCGCTGCAACAGGACCTGTTGGTGGTCAAGCGCGCGGTCGAGCGGCGGGACGGCGGCTGGTGGGTCCTCGGCGACAATCCATACAACACGGGCGGTGACAGCAACGTCTACGGCGTGGTGCCGGAGGACCTCGTGCTCGCCCGGGTGCGGGGGCGCTTCCGGCCGCTCGGCAGATTCCGCCAGGAGCGTGAGGCGCTGGGGCGGCGTCAGCTGTCCCTGACGGCGCTGGTCTCCTGGACCTTCTCCGCCGTGCGCCCCGTGCTCGCCGACCGCTCGCTCTCCAAGCGCTTGCGCGCGCGGTAGGCCGCCACGTTCGCCCGGGTCGCGCAGCGGTCGGAGCAGTAGCGCCGGGAGCGGTTGGTCGAGGTGTCCAGATAGGCGTTGCGGCACGGCGCCGCCTCGCACAGGCCGAGCCGGTCCACGCCGTGCTCGGTGAGGTGGAAGGCGAGGCCCATGGCCGCGATCGCCGCGTACCCGGCGGTGGCGTTCGACGGGTGGTCGGCCAGGTGCATGTGCCACAACGGACGGCCGTCGTCGTCGCGGTAGTCGTGGCCGGAGATCTGCGGACTCACCGGGAACTCCAGGAGCAGCGAGTTCAGCAGGTCCACGGCGAGGGTCTCGTCGCCGCCGTCCGCCGCCTCGAAGACCGCCCTGAGCCGCCCCCGGACCGAGCGGAAGCGCGTCACGTCCGAGTCCGTGGCGCGCCGGCCCGCCTGCTGGTTGGCCCCGAACAGCTCGCGGACCGCCTCGACCGACGTCAGCGTGTCCCTGTTGCGCTCCGGCTCCTCGGTGTTGACCAGACGTACGGCATAGTCCGAGTAATAGGCCAGTTCCACTTGTAGTCCTTACCGGGGCGGGCTATCTTCGTCTGCGGGCGTGGTAACAGTCGCTTTTCCATCGCGGGTGTTACCTGTCGAGGTTAATCGAGGGTAGTACGGGACGGAGGGCTTCCGGTGACGGAAACGGCTAGCGGTACGGGATTCGGAACCGACTGGCGCGCCTGGCAGGAGAGCTGGGACCGGCAGCAGGAGTGGTACATGCCGGACCGCGAGGAGCGGTTCCGCGTCATGCTCGACATGGTCGAGGCCCTGGTCGGCCCGGAGCCCCGCGTCCTGGACCTCGCGTGCGGCACGGGCACCATCACGGCCCGGCTCCTGGCGCGGTTCCCCAAGGCCACCAGCGTCGGCGTCGACCTCGACCCGGCCCTGCTCGCCATCGCCGAGGGCACCTTCGCGGACGACGACCGGGTCACGTTCGTGACCGCGGACCTGAAGGACCCGGCCTGGGCGTCGCAGCTCCCGCACGACTCCTACGACGCGGTGCTCACGGCCACTGCCCTGCACTGGCTCTTCAGCGAACCGCTGGCCGCGCTCTACCACCGGCTCGGCGGCCTCGTCCGCGACGGCGGCGTCTTCCTCAACGCCGACCACATGCCCGACCCGACGACGCCGCGCCTCAACGCCGCCGACCGCGAGCAGCGGCACGCCCGCCAGGCCGCGGCCCGGGCCGCGGGCGTCCTGGACTGGGCGGACTGGTGGGCGCTCGCCGCGCAGGACCCGGTGCTCGCCGGGCCCACGGCCAAGCGCTTCGAGATCTACGGCGAGCACGCGGACGGCGACACCCCGCCCGCCGAGTGGCACGCCCGCACCCTGCGCGAGGCGGGCTTCGCGGAGGCCCGCACGGTGTGGTCGTCGCCGTCGGACGCGATGGTCCTGGGGCTGAAGTAGGGACTTCCCCGCGCACGGCAGCAAGGGGCGGCCCGGATCCTGGAGGATCCGGACCGCCCCTTCCGCGACTCCGCGGGCCCGTGCGGCACCCCGCGAGTGTTACAGGACCTTCGACAGGAACGACTTCGTCCGGTCGTGCTGCGGGTTCGTCAGGACGTCCCTCGGGTTCCCGGACTCGACCACCACGCCGCCGTCCATGAAGACGAGGCTGTCGCCGACCTCGCGCGCGAAGCCCATCTCGTGCGTGACGACGATCATCGTCATGCCGGACTCGGCGAGGTCGCGCATCACGTCGAGCACGTCACCGACGAGCTCCGGGTCGAGCGCCGACGTCGGCTCGTCGAACAGCATCAGCTTCGGGTCCATCGCCAGGGCGCGCGCGATGGCCACGCGCTGCTGCTGGCCGCCGGAGAGCTGCGAGGGGTAGTTCTTCGCCTTGTCGGCGAGCCCGACCCGCTCCAGGAGCTGCCCCGCGCGCTCCCGCGCCGCCGCCCTGGGCTGGCCCTTGACCTGGACCGGCGCCTCCATGACGTTCTCCAGGGCCGTCATGTGCGGGAAGAGGTTGAAGCGCTGGAAGACCATGCCGATGTCCCGGCGCTTCATGGCGACTTCGCTGTCCTTGAGCTCGTACAGCTTGTCGCCCTTCTGCCGGTAGCCGACCAGCTCCCCGTCGACGTAGAGACGACCGGCGTTGATCTTCTCCAGGTGGTTGATGCAGCGCAGGAACGTCGACTTGCCGGAGCCGGAGGGGCCGATGAGGCAGAACACCTCGCCGGACTTGACCTCCAGGTCGATGCCCTTGAGGACTTCTACGTGGCCGAACGACTTGTGGACGTTCTCGGCCTTCACCATGGCGGTCATCAGCGCACTCCCGAACGGTTGCCCAGCGACAGCATGTTCGCCTTGATCTTCTGCCAGGGGGTGTCCGGCAGGCTGCGCGAGGAGCCGCGCGCGTAGTACCGCTCCAGGTAGAACTGACCGACGCTGAGGATCGACGTCATGATCAGGTACCAGGTGGCGGCGAGGAGCAGGGCCTCGACGGTGGCGCCCGATGAGGTGCCGATGTCCTGGGCGTACTTGAGGAGCTCGTAGTACTGGACGGCCGCCACCAGGGAGGTCGTCTTCAGCATGTTGATGACCTCGTTGCCCGTCGGCGGCACGATCACGCGCATCGCCTGCGGGATGACGATGCGCCGCAGCGTCTTGCCGTGGCTCATGCCGAGCGCCTGCGAGGCCTCCGTCTGGCCCTCGTCGACCGAGAGCAGACCGGCGCGGCAGATCTCCGCCATGTACGCGGCCTCGTTCAGGCCGAGGCCGAGCAGCGCCGTCAGGAACGGCGTCATGAAGTCCGACCACTCGTCCTGGTAGATCGGCCCGAGGTTGATGTACTCGAAGACGAAGCCCAGGTTGAACCAGACGAAGAGCTGGACCAGGACCGGCGTACCGCGGAAGAACCAGATGTAGAACCACGCGATCGACGAGGTCACCGGGTTCTTCGACAGGCGCATCACCGAGAGGACGACACCGCCCACGACACCGATGAGCATCGAGAGGACCGTGAGGATCAGGGTCTCGCGGACACCCTTGAGGATGCGCTCGTCGAAGAAGTTGTCGGGGATGGCGTCCCAGTTGATGTCGCCCTGGGAGAAGGCGTAGATGATCGCGCCGAGTACGCCGAGGGCGAGCACGCCGGCCACGTAGCGGCCGTAGTGCCGCACGGGGACGGCCTTGATGGCTTCCGGGGCCGAGCGTGGCGGCTCGTCCTTGGGGCCGGGCGAGCCCGACTTGGTGATGTCCGTTGTCACGGGTGGTGCCTTTCAGCGACGAGGTGTGACGAGGGGTGCGGCAGGACGCGGGCCTGCCGGGGGCCTTCGGTGGCTTCGGGGCCTTTGAGCTCTCGGGGCCTCGGGGATTTGGGGCCTCGGGCTCTTGGGGCCGCCGTCGGGGTGCCGACGGCCCGCCGCGGGTCCGGCGGTGGCGCGGACCCTCCGGCCGGTGGCCCGGGCCCGCCGACCGGTGGTCGTGGGCCCGGGCGGGGCCTGCCGAAGGGGGGCCGTGGGCCCGAGCGGGAGCTGCCGTGGCGTGGCCGTGGCCGCCGATGGGGCGCGGCGTCCGGTCAGGCGCTCACTTGCCGCCGTTGACCTTGGCTTCCTTGACCGCGCCGGCCTCGACGCCCCACTCCTTGATGATCTTCTCGTACTGGCCGTTCGCGATGATCGCGTCGAGCGCGGCCTTGATCGCGTCGCGCAGCTTGGTGTTCTCCTTGGAGATCGCGATGCCGTACGGGGCCGCTTCCACCTGGTCGCCCACGAGCTGGAAGTCCTTGCCGCCGCCGGAGGTCTTCACCGCGTACGCGGCGACCGGGAAGTCCGACGAGCCCGCGTCCGCGCCGCCCGAGCGCAGCCGGGTCTGGGCCTGCTGGTCGTTGTCGAAGGACTCGATGGAGATCTTCTTGCCGCCCTTGCACTTCTTCGACTCGGCCTTGGCCATGTCGTGCGAGACGGTGCCGCGCTGGACGACGATCTTCTTGCCGCACAGGTCGGACCAGGTCTTGATGCCCTGGTCCTCGCCCTTCTTGGTGTAGATCGAGACGCCCGCGGTGAAGTAGTCGACGAAGTCGACGCCCTTGCCGACCTTCTTGCCGGTCTCCTCGTCGATGCCCTCCTGGCGGTTCTTGGTGTCCGTCATCGCCGACATCGCGATGTCGTACCGCTTGGAGCGCAGACCGCCGAGCAGGGTGTCGAAGGTTCCGTTGTCGAACTCGAACTCCACGCCGAGCTGCTTGCCCATGGCCTCGGCGATGTCGGGGTCGATGCCGACCGTGTCGCCGTTCTTGTCCTTGAACTCGACCGGCGGGTAGGCGATGTCCGAGCCCACCTTGATGACGCCCTTGTTGCGGACGTTCGTGGGGAGCATGTCGGAGAGCGGCGCGTCGACGACCTTCTTGCCGCCGTCGCCCTTCTTGTTGTCCCGCTGGTCGCCGCAGCCGGTCAGGAGCAGCGAGCCGGCGACCGCGATCGCGCCGACAGCGACGATCCGGGACTTCGCGGACTTCGCGGCGGTCGTGCGACAAGTGGTGCCTGCGGTCATAGGGGTCCTCCGGCGGATGGGGAGTAGCCATGGGTCTGACATGGGGTTGTGCACACACCGTCGTGCACACACCTTCGGGTGTCGCGACCTCGTGTGATGGTGCATCTTGCCATTCGGACCGTCCGATTCTGGGGGCCGGAGATGTCAAAATCGGATAACGGGCGATCCGGGGGCCACAACAGGCCGGTACGCCTTGCTCATTGACGGGGTGGGGCGAAGTGGTGGCAACCACGGGATAACCACCCAATCTCGCTATGTGGACCCGCCGAACGGACCTTTGTCTCATATAGGGATAAATCCCCGACCTCCGTCGGCCCGTCCCGGGCCCGAAACCCGCCGTTCACATGGGGCTGCGACAGATATGGCTCGTCGGCGGCAGGAAGCATCCGGTAGAAAAGACGGTTACACCCCTCATCCGGGGCCAGGGCGCGTGTGCGGCGCGCCCGCGCGTCCGTTACGTACCTCCCGTACCGCTCCGCCGACAGGCGGAGGGTCACGGGCCGCAAGGCCCGAGGCCTCAGCACGGACGCGGTTCCCGCCCCACTTCTCCACCAGGAAGTGGTCCACCCTCAACCATGAACACTTAAGGGGTCAGAAACAGTGGCAGCGGAGATCGTCAATCCTCGCAGCGACAGCGGTACGAGTACCGGTCACGAAGGCGCCGAAGAGCCCTTCGATCCGGCCTTCGCCCTGCATCGTGGCGGCAAGATGGCCGTGCAGGCCACCGTCCCGGTACGGGACAAGGACGACCTGTCCCTCGCGTACACGCCCGGCGTGGCGAAAGTGTGCAGCGCCATCGCCGAGCAGCCGGACCTCGTCCACGACTACACCTGGAAGTCGAACGTCGTCGCCGTCGTCACCGACGGCACGGCCGTGCTCGGCCTCGGGGACATCGGGGCGGAGGCCTCCCTTCCGGTGATGGAGGGCAAGGCCATCCTCTTCAAGCAGTTCGGCGGCGTCGACGCCGTGCCGATCGCCCTCGGCACCACCGACACGGACGAGATCATCGAGACCGTGGTGCGGCTCGCCCCCTCCTTCGGCGGGGTGAACCTGGAGGACATCTCCGCGCCGCGCTGCTTCGAGATCGAGCGGCGGCTGCAGGAGCGCCTCGACATCCCGGTCTTCCACGACGACCAGCACGGCACGGCGGTCGTCACCCTCGCCGCGCTGCGCAACGCGGCGCGGCTCACCGACCGGACGCTCGGCGACCTGCGCGCCGTGATCTCCGGCGCGGGCGCGGCGGGCGTCGCCATCGCGAAGTTCCTCCTGGAGGCCGGGCTCGGTGACGTGGCGGTCGCGGACCGCAAGGGCATCGTCAGCCGGGACCGGGACGACCTCACCCCGGTCAAGCGCGAGCTCGCGGAGCTCACGAACAAGGCGGGTCTGAGCGGCTCCCTGGAGAGCGCGCTCGCCGGTGCGGACGTGTTCATCGGCGTGTCCGGCGGTACGGTCCCCGAGGCCGCGGTGGCCTCGATGGCGCCGAACTCGTTCGTGTTCGCCATGGCCAACCCGAACCCCGAGGTGCACCCGGACATCGCCCACAAGTACGCCGCCGTGGTGGCGACGGGCCGTTCTGACTACCCGAACCAGATCAACAACGTCCTCGCCTTCCCCGGCATCTTCGCGGGCGCGCTCCAGGTGCGGGCCTCCCGCATCACCGAGGGCATGAAGATCGCGGCCGCCGACGCCCTCGCCGGTGTGGTCGGGGACGAGCTCTCCGCCGCGTATGTGATCCCGTCCCCGTTCGACGAGCGGGTGGCGCCCGCGGTCACCGCCGCGGTCGCCGCGGCGGCCCGGGCCGAAGGGGTCGCCCGCCGCTGACGGGAGGGTTCCGGGTCCCGCCTCGCCGGGGCCTCATCTCGCCCGGGCTCCGCCCCGCCCAGGCCCCATCTCGCCCCGGCGGGGTGGGGCCTGGCGGTTTCTGCTCGCCGCGGGGGCGCGCTGTCAGTCCGGGCTGCGGCCCCCGGGGCGCGGCGCGGGTCACACCTTCGGGCCGTTCCTAAGGGCCAGGGAGCGGGACTACGGTCGGCGCCATGTTCGCTGCCTACGCCGCCCGCATCGACCCCGCGCACCCCCTCAACGGCCTTGAGGTGGGTGACCGACCCGCCCCCGAGCCCCGCCCCGGCTGGTCCACCGTGAACGTGAAGGCCGCCTCCCTCAACCACCACGACCTGTGGTCCCTGCGCGGAGTCGGCCTCGACGAGGACAAGCTCCCGATGATCCTCGGCTGTGACGCCGCCGGGGTCGACGAGGACGGCAACGAAGTCGTCCTGCACTCCGTCATCGGCCAGTCCGGCTACGGCGTCGGCCCCCACGAGCGCCGCACCATCCTCACCGAGAAGTACCAGGGCACCTTCGCCGAGCAGGTCTCCGTGCCCACCTGGAACGTCCTGCCCAAGCCCGCCGGGCTCTCCTTCGCCGAGGCCGCCTGCCTGCCCACGGCCTGGCTCACCGCGTATCGCATGCTGTTCACCAACGCGGGCGTACGCCCCGGCGACTCGGTCCTCGTCCAGGGCGCGGGCGGCGGCGTCGCGACCGCCGCGATCGTGCTCGGCAGGGCGGCGGGCCTCAAGGTCTTCGCCACCAGCCGTGACGAGGCCAAGCGGAAGCGGGCCGTCGAGCTGGGCGCGGTGGACGCGCTGCCCGCGGGCGCGCGGCTCCCGCACCGGGTCGACGCGGTGATCGAGACGGTCGGCGCCGCCACCTGGTCGCACTCCATCAAGGCGCTCCGGCCCGGCGGCACGCTGGTCATCTCCGGCGCCACCAGCGGCGACCGCCCCTCGCACGCCGAGCTGACCCGCGTCTTCTTCCTGGAGCTGCGGATCGTCGGCTCCACGATGGGCACGAAGGACGAGCTCGAAGACCTCCTCGCGTTCTGCGCGAACACCGGGGTACGCCCTGTCGTCGACGAGGTCCTGCCGCTGGACCGCGCGCGGGAGGGCTTCGAGCGCCTGGAGGCGGGGGACCAGTTCGGCAAGATCGTGCTGACGGTCTGAGCCTTCTGGGGCCCTCCCCTCCAGCGGTCGGAGCACCGCGGAAGCCTCCCTCACCCGCCTTCTTGTCAACCAGGGTTGACGCGAGGGCGGGTGTCAACCTACGTTGACATGTATGACCGAAGCAACGGATCTCGCCGAGCGCGCGGGCGACCGCGATCCCCGGGTGGGGCTGCGTGCCGTCACGGCGCTGCGGCGCCTCGTGGAGCAGCTCGAAGCCGTCCAGGTGCGCAGCGCCCGCCAGCAGGGCTGGTCGTGGCAGGAGATCGCCGCCGAGCTCGGCGTGAGCAGGCAGGCCGTGCACAAGAAATACGGGAGGCAGTGATGTTCGAGCGGTTCACGAGCAACGGCCGGGCTGTGGTGACCGGCGCGGTCGAGCACGCCGAGCGGGTGGGCGCCGACTCCGTCGACGACGGTCATCTCCTGCTGGCCCTGCTCGACCGGCAGGGCAGCCGCGCCTCCTTCGCCCTGGCGGCGCTGGGGGCCGACCGGCGGCGCGAGGAGATCGCCGATGCGCTGGCCGAGGCCCGCCGCCGCGGCGGTCTCACCCAGGCGGACACCGAGGCCCTGGCCGGGCTCGGCATCGATGTCGAGGAGATCGTCGCCCGTGTCGAGGAGACCCATGGGGCGGGCGCCCTGGCGGGTGCCGGGGCGGGCCGCGGGCGCAAGGGGCTCGGCTCCTGGTTCGGCCACCGCCCCTTCACCCGGGAGGCCAAGGACGTGCTGGTGCGGGCCCTGCGGATCGCCACCGCGCGACGGGAACGCACTGTCGGTGACGAGCACATCCTGCTCGCCTTGACGACCCGGCCCGGCATCGTGGCGGAGGTGCTCGGTGACCGGGGGGTGACGCGGGAGGCGTTGGACCGGGTGCTTGCGTAGGCAGCCGGGGCTGGGCGGGCCGGTCGGGTGCCCTCCGGGTCCTGGGTCTGACTGCCCTGCTGTCCTGCTGTCCTGCTGTCCTGCTGTCCTGCTGCCCTGCTGTCCTGAGGTCCGGCTGTGCTGATGTCGGGTCGGGCCGATGTCTGGCTGGTCTGATGCCTGGCTGGTCCGGTGCCCAGCCGCCCTGACGCCGGGCCAGCCCGATGCTCGGCTGCTCCGATGGCTGGTCGGTCCGATGCCCGGCCGGCCCGGAGCCCGGCGTGGCTCCGGGCTCCGGCGTGGCCGTCGTCCGTCAGGGCTTGGGCATGCGCAGTATCGCCGTCACATGGGCCGCCGTCTCCGACAGGTGGCGGCGGGCCTCGCGGAGCTGCTCCGGGGAGACGCCGTGGTCACGGGCCGCGTCGCGGACGTCGTCACGGAGGCGGTCGAGGAGCCGCTCCAGATCGCGCGCGGGATCTCCGCCCGTCGCCTCCTCCTGGGCCCAGTCCGGCAGGTACTCCACCGGCACCTGGTCGCGCGGCGGTGCGAACACGGGGCCCGGCGCGGCAGCCTTGTCTGTGCTGGAGGCCTTGCTCGTGTCGGAGGCCTTGCCCGTGTGGGGGGTCTCGCTCGCGCCGGAGGGCTTCCCGGTGTCGGAGGCCGCGTCGGGCGCGGATGCCGCGTCCCCTCCGGAGGCCGCGTCCCGCTCGGGCCTCACATCGTGCTCGGTGCCCTTGGCCCGCTTGCGGTCCGTGTCGCCGAAGCCGAAGTCCACGAAGTCCTTGCCGAACCCCCTGCCGAATTCACCGACCTCCTTGGCCAGCTCGGCGAGCCCTTCCCGCACCCCTGTCGGCCAGTCGCCGCGCGCGAAGTGGTCCTGCACATGCTCCTGCACCCGCTGGGCCATGCGCTGCCACTCCTCCCGCGCCTCCTCCTGCGCCTGCTCCCGCGCGTCCCGGGCCTGGCGGCGGGCCCGCTGGGCCTCCTCGCGGGCGCGGCGGCTCTCGTCCTTCGCGCGCCGAGCCTGCTCCTTCCACTCCTGCCGGGCCCGCCGGACCTCTTCCTTCGCCTGGCGCCAGCCCTCGCTGTCCGTCCAGGAACCGTCGAGGAAGTCGCCGAGACCCGAGTGGCTCCCCGTGCCGCTCCTGCCCGCCGTCCGGGCCTGCTGGGCCGCTGCCCGCATCTCGCGCCGCAGCTCGCCCGCCGCGCCCTGCACGCCGTCGCGGATCTCGGCGGCCAGCTCGGCGACCGACTCGCGGATCTCCAGCTCCAGGTCGGCCAGCTCGCCGCTGCGGCTGGCCAGCTCGGCACGGCCCGCGTCCGTGATCGAGTAGACCTTGCGGCCGCCTTCCGTGGTGTGGGTGACCAGGCCCTCCGCCTCCAGCTTGGCCAGGCGGGGATAGACGGTGCCCGCCGATGGCGCGTAAAGACCCTGGAAGCGCTCCTCCAGGAGGCGGATCACCTCGTAGCCGTGGCGCGGGGCCTCGTCCAGGAGCTTGAGCAGGTACAGGCGCAGACGGCCGTGGGCGAACACGGGGGGCATCTCAGAGCACCTTCTTGTCGGTCGGGGCGTCGGCGGCGGTGTCCGCCTCCGGGGCGCCGGTCGGGGTCTCGGTCACGGCGTCGGCCGGGGGAGCCGGGGACGGGGCGTCCGCCGGGGCGGAGTCCCGCGCGGGCTCGTCGGTCTCGTACCGATCTTCCTCTACGTCCGGCTTGCGCAGCAGCGCGATCGAGCCGGTGACCGTCGTCGCCTTGAGCTGGCCGCGGCCGGAGCCGAGCCTGCCCGTGATCTTCTTCGAGCCCCAGAGGCCGCTGATCCTCAGCTCCTCGAAATCGCTGGAGACCGAGCCGCTCGTGGTGTCCGCCTCCACCTGCGCGTGCCCCGGGCGGGGCAGCCGGATGGCGATCTCGCCCGAGACGCTGCTGAGCCCGATGTCGGCCGGACCGCCGACCGGATCCAGGTCCAGGATCATCGAGCCGCTCACCGATTCGGCCCGAACGGAGGACCCCGCTCCGTCGAAGACCGTCAAGTCGCCCGAGACCGAGTTGAACCGCAGCTCCCCGGTGATGCCCTGGGCTTCGACGGCGCCCGAGACCGTCTCGGCGCGGACCGGCCCGGTCAGGCCGACCAGGGTCGTGTCGCCCGTGATGCTCCGCACCTCCGCCCGGCCCTCGACCCCCGTGACCACCGCTCCGGCGCCGACCGCACCCACCTCGACCTGGGTCCCGGCCGGCACGGCGACGGACACCACCGCGCTGCGGCGCGTGCCCTTGGGGATGAGCCACCCGAGAAGGCCTTTCCACGGCAGGTCCTCGTACACGACGGAGAGCGTGTCGTCGGAGTGCGTCACGACGAGCGGGGGGCCCGCGATCTCGGACACCTCCAGCCTGGCTGTGTCGTCGTCCGTGCCCACCACGTTCACCGTGCCGTTCACGACGCGTACGTGCAGGCGCCTCACGGGCGCGTCGAACGTCAGCTTCCTGGGCTCATCGACGGACCACTTCGGCATGGTGACTGACCTCCTTGGGCGGCTCGGACGCAACGCGCCATATCGCATCCTTGACTAGACACGATATATCGTGGATACGGAAAGTCAAGACGTACTTCTTCGCCGGAAACCGGACGTCGCGCTTCATCGAAACCTCGCGCCGCACTCGGCCGGGGGCCGCGCGCCAAACATCATGGTTTGTCCTAGCGTGGGGCCATGTCCTCCGAGTCGACCCCCGCCCCCGCGACGGACTCCGCCGACGCCGCCTCCTCTCCCGGTGCGCTGCTGCTCTGCCGGGCCCGGCCGGACTCCGTCGAGACGGTCGCCCAACTGCTGCGCGAGCGGATGCTGCTCGCGCCCGCGGGCCCGGAGTGGAGCGTGCTGGTGCCCGAGGGCAAGCCGTGGCTGGAGGGCGGGGAGCCGGTCGACAGTGTGCTCGCCGGGTGGGCCACCGCGCTCGCCGTCGGCTCGCCGTGGCCGGTTCTCGCGCTGTGGTGGGACGCCGACCGCTCCGGCTGCACGCTCGCGGCGGGCTTCCGGCGGACGGTCGGGTACGTGTGGCTGGCGAACGGTACCCCGGTCGGCGAGGACGAGGCCATGCGGACGTTCGCCGCCCGGCTCGGCCTCGACCCGGTGCTCGACATGCAGGCCCTGGATCCGCTGACCCGCCCCGACTCGGACGCGGACGCGCGCGCCCGGCTGCGCGGCCTCATCGCGGTCCTCACGCGTGTGGGAGTCGACCTGCCACCGGGCCTGAACCCCGGCGAACCGGCGGACCGGCTACGGGAAGTGGCCCGCGTCCTGGACGGCGTACGGAGCGTCGAGTGGTCGGGCTGGCGCGACGCGGTGCGCGCCGAGCTCGACGCGGTGGAGAGCGGCCCGCTGGGCCCCTGGCTGCGCGGGCCGCGGGCGCGTGCCCTGGCCGGCGGCCAGCTCGCGGCGGGAGTGCCGCTCCTCGCCTGGTCCCTGCGGCGGCGCGGCGGTGGCGGCTGGACGGTGGCGGGCCTCGTCCTCGTGGTGCACGGGGTGCTGGGGTTCGCGTACGACCGGGCGCGGGAGCGGGAGTAGCCGCGCGGGCGCGGGACCGGCCGCCTTCGGTGCCCCGTGCCGTACGTGAGCCCTCGCCGGGCCGCGCCCTCCGTCAGCGCGCCCGCACCGCGTCGAGGACCAGGCCGAGCAGCCGCTCGGGCCGCCGGGGGTCCTCCGGTGCCGATCCGCCCGTGCACGCCGTCGACAGGGCGATGCCGACGACCAGGTGGAGCAGGTCGGAGGGGCTCAGGTCGGGGCGTGCCGCGCCCGTCCGCTGGGCGCGGGTGAGGAGTGCCGCCACGGCGTCGTGAACGCGCTCGTGGCAGTCGATGCCCAGGGCGCCCGACTCCTCCAGCTGTTCGAGCAGCAGGGTGCCGCCGAGCCCCTGGTTCACGCGCGCGTGAACGAGGAACGCGTGCAGCCACTCCGCGAGGGCGTCGTAGGGCGAGTCCGCCGCCAGGAGGTCGTCCGCGCGTCCGCACAGGGTGTCGATGCGGTCCTTCAGGACGGCCGCCAGCAGCTCGGACCGCCCGGAGAAGTTGCGGTACAGCGTGCCGGGTCCGACGCCCGCGCGCCGGGCGATGTCGTTGAGGGACGCCTCGGGCCCCGCTTCCGCGAAGGCCTCCCGGGCGGCCGCGACGATGCGCTCGCGGTTGCGGACGGCGTCCGCGCGCGGGGCGCGGCCGTGCGGCGTGGTGGCGGCCGACTCGGCGGTCGCCCGCCCTGGGGTCTCGGTCATCTCTGCGTTCCAGCGAGGTCGGGGTAGCTGTCCGGAGAACTTCTCCGTATTGTACCTCCACAAATATCCGGAGAAGCTCTCCGGTAAAGGGTGAGGGGTGTCGACATGCGGGGACTTCAGGGGCCGGACGGGCTCGGGCGGGTCGGTGTCTGGACCTTCGCCTTCGAAGGGCAGCCCGCCGGGCGCGTGCGCGAGGCGGCCGCCGAGATCGAGGAACTGGGCTACGGAGCCCTCTGGTACGGAGAGGCGTTCGGCCGCGACACGGTGGGGCAGGCCTGGCTGCTGCTCTCCGCCACGCGGCGCGTCCCGGTCGCCTCCGGGATCGCCAACATCGCCTATCGCGAGCCGCTCGCCATGGCCAACGCGGAGCGCACGCTGGGGGAGGCCTTCCCCGGGCGGCACGTCCTCGGCCTCGGCGGACACCGGGTCGACGACACCGTCATCGAGGTCGACGGCTATCGCGTACCCGCGCGCGGGAAGGCGGTGACGACCATGAGGGCCTATCTGGACGCCATGGACGCGGCGCCCGCGCACGGGCCGGTGCCCGAGCCCGCTCCCCGTCGGCTGCTCGCCGCGCTGGGCCCGAAGATGCTGGGGCTCGCGGCTGAGCGCACCGGGGGAGCGCACACCTATTTCGTGTCGGTGGAGCACACCGCGCGGGCCCGCGCGGCTCTCGGGCCCGACGCGTTCCTCGGGGTGGAGCAGGCCGTCGTCCTCGACACGGACCGGGCGCGGGCCCGGTCCGTGGCCGAGGAGCACGTCGCCGGGTACGCGCGAGTGCCGCACCAGGCGGCGAACCTGCGGCGGCTGGGGTTCGGCGACGAGGACCTGCCGCCGGGCGGCGGCCCGAGCCGTCGGCTCGTCGACGCGATCGTCGCCTACGGGGACGTCGATGTCCTCCACGCGCGCGTACGGGAACACCTCGCCGCCGGGGCGGACCACGTGTGCGTCCAGGTCCTGACGGCCGACGGGGCGTTCCCGCTGCGCGAGTGGCGGGAGCTGGCGCCGGTGCTAACGGCGGCGCCCGCCCGCCCCTAGGGCGTACAGCTCCGCCCACTGCGGCGCCGTGAGGTCCTTGGGCAGCCGCGCCGGGCCGAGGCCGTGGCGGCCCAGCCACTCCTGCACGCCGCGCCTGGGAAGGCCCGGGCAGGCGGTGGCGACGATCTGGGGCAGGCCCCGGCCCCGGCCCGTGAAGACGCGGTGCACGAGGTCCTGGTAGGCCTTCAGGGCCGCGCGGTCGACGAGCGGGCGGTCGCGGCGG
The DNA here is from genome assembly GCF_008704795.1 of Streptomyces spectabilis. Taxonomy (NCBI): domain Bacteria; kingdom Bacillati; phylum Actinomycetota; class Actinomycetes; order Kitasatosporales; family Streptomycetaceae; genus Streptomyces; species Streptomyces spectabilis. The sequence continues at coordinate 6,344,825 of NZ_CP023690.1, forward strand.
GCGATCGTCAGGAGGCCGCCGTCCACGGTGGGACGCGGACGGAAGGCCCCCGCGGGGACCCGCCGGACGAGCGTGAAGGCGTACCAGGGCCACCACTGGGCCGTCATCAACGTGGCCCCTCCGACGCCCGCCCGGCGGCGCGCGACCTCCCACTGGACCAGCAGGACGGCATCCGTCCAGGCCGGTGTGCGCAGGATCCGGCGGAGCATCGGCGTCGTCTCGTGGAAGGGCAGGTTGCCGACCAGGACGTGCGGCGTCGACGGCATCGGGTAGCGCAGGAAGTCGGCGGTGACGATCGTCGTCGAGGGGTGCGTGCGGCGGGCCAGACGGGCGGCGCGGCGGGCGTCGATCTCGATGCCCGTCAGGCTCCGGCCGAGCCCCTGGAGGGGCAGCGTGAGCGCGCCGTCGCCCGTGCCGATCTCGACGATCGGCCCCCGGGTGCGGGCCACGAGGTCGACGAAGGCGTCGATCGTGGCCCGGTCGGTGAGGAAGTTCTGGCCGAGCTCATGACGGCCGTGACGGTGCGTGGGGGTGGTGTGGTGCGTGCGCACAGGGACTCCGCGGCTTCGAGGTGAGCCGGGCAGCACGAAGTGCCGCTCGACGCTGACGCGTTGAAGCGGCGGAGCGTTCCGTTCCTGAGGGCCACCATGGAGCGAGGTGTTCCGCGGTGGCGCGGGAGAGACCGACCGCCGCTACGGGCGGCGGTACCTCGTCACCGCGCAGGCAGCGTTGGCTGCGATTCCACACATGCGGCGCACGATAGGCCGCCCGCGCCACGGGCGGCAATCGATTTTCGGAGCCGACCGGGTCGCCGTGCCCCGCCCTCAGTGCTTCGTTGGCATCGGAGGGATGGGCCGTGGAGCACCTGGCGGTCTGTCGTGGCTGGGCGCGCAGTTCCCCGCGCCCCTTCGGGGCACTGCCCCCTACTCGTCCTCGTCCTCGTCGTCCAGGCGTGCCAGCCACGTCGCCAGGCGCTCCACCGGCACCTCGAAGTCCGGGTTGAGGTCCACGAACGTGCGGAGCTGCTCGGCCAGCCACTCGAAGGTGACCTCCTCCTCGCCGCGCCGCTTCTCCAGCTCCTCGATGCCACGGTCGGTGAAGTACAAAGTCATGCTCCTGACGAGACGGGATGTGCCTGTTCATCGTAGGCCGGAACGCCGGTGGGCCCGGCCCCGAGTCCGAGAACTCGGGGCCGGGCCCACCTTGGTACGACCGTGCCGGGGCCTAGGCCTCGAACACCTCGCGCACCAGCTGCTCCTGCTCGGCCTGGTGCCGCTTGGCGGAGCCGACCGCCGGGGCCGAGCCGTGCGCCCGCGAGATGCGGCGCAGGCGCTCGCCGTGCGGGATGTCGGCGCCGACCGCCAGGTCCAGGTGGTCGATCAGGTTGAGGGCGATGAAGGGCCACGCGCCCTGGTTCGCCGGCTCCTCCTGGGCCCACAGGTACTTCTCGGCGTTCGGGTGCTTGGCGATCTCCGCCTGGAGCTCGGCACCCGGCAGCGGGTACAGGCGCTCGATGCGGATGATCGCGACGTCCGTCGCACCGCGCTTCTGCCGCTCGGCCTCAAGGTCGTAGTAGAACTTGCCGGCGCAGAAGACGACCTTGCGGACCGCGGCCGGGTCCACCGACGCGTCGCCGATGACGGGGCGGAAGCCGCCCGTCGTGAACTCCTCCGTCTTCGAGGCCGCGGCCTTGAGGCGCAGCATCGACTTCGGGGTGAAGACCACCAGCGGCTTGTGGTGCGGGTTGTGCACCTGCCACCGCAGGAGGTGGAAGTAGTTCGACGGGAGCGTCGGCATCGCGACCGTCATGTTGTTCTGGGCGCAGAGCTGGAGGAACCGCTCCGGGCGGGCCGACGAGTGGTCGGGGCCCTGGCCCTCGTAGCCGTGCGGCAGCAGGAGCGTGACGCCGGACGTCTGCGCCCACTTCTGCTCGGCCGACGAGATGAACTCGTCCACCACCGTCTGCGCGCCGTTCACGAAGTCGCCGAACTGCGCCTCCCACATGACGAGCGACTCGGGGCGGGCCAGCGAGTAGCCGTACTCGAAGCCCATCGCCGCGTACTCGGACAGGAGCGAGTCGTAGACGTTGTAGCGGGCCTGGTCCTCGGAGAGGTACTGCAGCGGGGTGTGGTCCTCGCCGGTCGTCTGGTCCACGAGGACGCCGTGCCGCTGGCCGAAGGTGCCGCGCCGGGAGTCCTGGCCCGCGAGGCGGACCGGGGTGCCCTCCATCAGCAGGGAGCCGATGGCGAGGGTCTCGCCCATGCCCCAGTCGATCGTGCCGTCCTCGACCATGGCCGCGCGGCGCTGCAGCTGCGGCAGCAGGCGCGGGTGCACGGTGATCCGGTCGGGGATGTTGACCTGGGACTCGGCGATCCGCTTGACGATCTCCTGGGAGACCGCGGTGTCCACGGCCACGGGGAACTCGGTCTGCGGGGCCGGGACCTCGGCCGGAGCCGGGGTCGTGGTGGCCTCGCGGACCTCCGTGAAGACCTTCTCCAGCTGGCCCTGGAAGTCCTGGAGGGCCTGCTCGGCCTCTTCCAGGGTGATGTCGCCGCGACCGATCAGGGACTCGGTGTAGAGCTTGCGCACCGAGCGCTTCTTGTCGATGAGGCTGTACATCTGCGGGTTCGTGAACGACGGGTTGTCGGTCTCGTTGTGCCCGCGGCGGCGGTAGCAGATCAGGTCGATGACCACGTCCTTGTTGAACGCCTGCCGGAACTCGAAGGCCAGGCGGGCCACGCGGACCACGGCCTCCGGGTCGTCGCCGTTCACGTGGAAGATCGGCGCCTCGATCATGCGGGCCACGTCGGTGGAGTACATCGACGAGCGCGCCGACTCCGGCGGGGCCGTGAAGCCGACCTGGTTGTTGATGACGATGTGGACCGTGCCGCCCGTGCGGTAGCCGCGCAGCTGCGACATGTTGAGCGTCTCGGCGACCACGCCCTGGCCCGCGAAGGCCGCGTCTCCGTGGAGGGCGACCGGCAGGACGGTGAAGTCCGTGCCCCCCTTGTTGATGATGTCCTGCTTGGCGCGGGCGACGCCCTCCAGGACCGGGTCGACCGCCTCCAGGTGCGAGGGGTTGGCGACCAGGGAGACCTTGATCTGCTCGCCGTCCAGGCCCGTGAAGGTGCCCTCGGCGCCCAGGTGGTACTTCACGTCACCGGAGCCGTGCATCGACTTCGGGTCGAGGTTGCCCTCGAACTCGCGGAAGATCTGGGCGTACGACTTGCCGACGATGTTCGCGAGGACGTTCAGGCGGCCGCGGTGGGCCATGCCGATGACGACCTCGTCCAGGCGCGACTCGGCCGCGGAGTCGATGACCGCGTCGAGCAGCGGGATGACGGACTCGCCGCCCTCCAGGGAGAAGCGCTTCTGGCCGACGTACTTCGTCTGCAGGAAGGTCTCGAACGCCTCCGCCGCGTTCAGCCGGCGCAGGATGCGCAGCTGCTCCTCGCGCTCCGGCTTGGCGTGCGGGCGCTCGATGCGGTCCTGGAGCCACTTGCGCTGCTTCGGGTCCTGGATGTGCATGAACTCGATGCCGGTGGTGCGGCAGTACGAGTCGCGCAGGACGCCGAGGATGTCGCGGAGCTTCATCATCGACTTGCCCGCGAAGCCGCCGACGGCGAACTCGCGCTCCAGGTCCCAGAGCGTCAGGCCGTGCTCGGTGATGTCCAGGTCCGGGTGCTTGCGCTGCTTGTACTCCAGCGGGTCCGTGTCGGCCATGACGTGGCCGCGGACGCGGTAGGAGTGGATCAGCTCGAAGACGCGGGCGGCCTTCGTGACGTCGTCGTCGTGCGAGGCGTCGATGTCCTTGAACCAGCGGACCGGCTCGTACGGGATGCGCAGCGCTTCGAAGATCTCGTCGTAGAAGCCGCTCTCGCCGAGCAGCAGGTTCGCGACGATCCGCAGGAACTCGCCGGAGGCGGCACCCTGGATGACCCGGTGGTCGTACGTCGAGGTCAGGGTCATGACCTTGGAGATGCCCAGCTTGTTCAGGGTGTCCTGGGAGGTGCCCTGGAACTCGGCCGGGTAGTCCATGGAGCCGACGCCCATGATGACCGACTGGCCGGGCATGAGGCGCGGCACGGAGTGGACGGTGCCGAGGCCGCCGGGGTTGGTCAGGGAGACCGTGACGCCGGTGAAGTCGTCCATGCCGAGCTTGCCGTCGCGGGCGCGGCGGACGATGTCCTCGTAGGCCTGCCAGAACTCGAAGAAGTTCAGGGTCTCGGCCTTCTTGATGCCCGCCACGACCAGCTGGCGGTCGCCGTTGGGCTTCACGAGGTCGATGGCGAGGCCGAAGTTGACGTGCTCCGGCTTGACCAGCGTCGGCTTGCCGTCCTTCTCCGCGAAGGAGTAGTTCATCGACGGCATGGCCTTGATGGCCTGCACCATCGCGTACCCGATGAGGTGCGTGAAGGAGATCTTCCCGCCGCGGGCGCGCTTGAGGTGGTTGTTGATGACGATGCGGTTGTCGAACAGGAGCTTCACCGGGACCGCGCGCACGGACGTCGCCGTGGGCACCTCCAGGGAGGCGTTCATGTTCTTCGCCACGGCCGCGGACGGACCGCGCAGGGTCACGTACTCGGGACCGGCGGGCGCCTCCGTCGCGGGCGCGGCCTTGGCCGCGGGCTTCGCGGCCGCGGGCGGCGCCGCGGCGGGCTTGGCGGCGGGGGCCGGGGCCTTCGCGGCGGGCGCGGGCTTGGCGGCGGCCGGGGGCTGCGCGGCGGGCGCGGCCGGGGCGGGGGACGTGGTGGACGCGACCCCCGCGGCCGCGTCACCCGCCGGCTTGGCCGGAGCGGCGACGGACGCGCCTACCCCTGGCTTGTAGTCGGCGAAGAAGTCCCACCAGGCACGGTCGACCGAATTCGGGTCCTGGAGGTACTGCTGATAGATCTCGTCGACGAGCCACTCATTGGGACCGAACGCGGCAGCAGGGTTCTTGCCCTGCGCTTCTTGGTCGGTCGAAGTGCTCGAGTTACTGGGGGACTGTGGCGACACGGCGGCAACCGCCCTCTTCCGCTTCACAAGGTGATGGACAGCGGAAATAAAGGCTACGCCTCCAAGGACGCCAGGTGCAGGCCGGGCCGGTCATCCGTCGCGTAAGTCACACTGGATTGCGAGTTTCGGGGCTGTAAATGGCGGGAAACAAGCGAGGTTTGCCTACGACGCGGCTCCACGTGGAGACCCCTCGGGTACGTCGACACGCGGCTGCGGCCCGTCCGGGCGCGTGACCTGCGCGCCCGTGACTCGCTTCCACTTCGAACCTTACGTCAACTTCAGTCTTCGAGCAGGCCCGGAAGGCTGACCTGGATCCGGCAGCCGCGAGCCGATTCGGCCACCCCGATGTGGCCGCCGTGAAGATCGACGGCCCAGCGGGCGATGGCGAGCCCGAGGCCCGTGCCGCCGTCGCCCCCGGGCGGCGCGCCGGCGTGCGCGCCCCGGTTGAAGCGCTCGAACACCCGGTGCCACTCCGACTGGGGGATCCCGGGTCCTTCGTCGAGGACCTCCAGGTCCAAGGACTCGGGATAGGGCCCGCGCCGGGCACGGACGGTGACGCGGCCGTGCGGCGGGCTGTGCTTCACGGCGTTGTCGATCAAGTTGGCGACCACCTGGTGCAGGCGCTCGGCGTCGGCGTGCGCCGTCAGCTCCGGGGGCGACACGTCCAGGTGCAGATGGACATCCGTCCGCGTGTGACTGCCGGAGCCGGACGGCATCCCTTTGCGCGCGGAGGCGACCATATTGGCCTCCTTCAGGACCCCCGACAGATAGGGCCACACTTCGAAGCGGCGCGCTTTGAGGGGCACGACCCCGTTGTCCAGGCGCGAGAGGTCGAGAAGCGTGTCCACGAGACGGCCCAGGCGCTCCGTCTGCTTCAGGGCCGTGCGCATCGTCTCCGGGTCGGCGGCCGAGACGCCGTCGACCACGTTCTCCAGGACGGCCCGCAGGGCCGCGATGGGGGTGCGCAGCTCGTGCGAGACGTTGGCGACGAGCTCCTTGCGCTGCTGGTCCTGGGCCTCCAGGTCGTCGGCCATGCGGTTGATCGTCGTGGCCACGTCGCCCAGCTCGTCGCGCCGGTCGGCGCCGCGCACACGGCGTGTGTAGTCGCCGTGCGAGACCGCGCGGGCCACCGAGTTCATCTCGTCCAGCGGCGCGGTGAGGCCGTGGGCCACGAACTGCGTGATCAGCAAGGTGGCGATCACCGAGAAGACCGTGATGAAGCGCAGCTCGGTCTCGGTCTTCATGGCCACCATCAGCAGCCCGGTGGTGATGAACACCGAGACGACCACCAGCGTCCCGAGCTTCGTCTTGATGGAGAAGGGTCTGAGCCCGCCGAAGGGACCGCTCATCCCACCACCTCCACCCCGGTCGCAGCGCCACTTCAGACCACCCATGCCCGGGGTGCCGCCCGCCATGCCTCCCACGGCGCCGTACGCCGTCGTACCGCTCCCGGCGCTCTGGGGCGTCGTGCCGCTCAGGGCGCCGGGGGGCGGGCCGTCGGCGGCGCCGGGGTCCGCGGTCATGGCGTCGGCGTCTCCAGGGCGTACCCGACCCCGTGGACCGTGCGGATGCGCTCCGCGCCGATCTTGCGCCGCAGCGCCTTGATGTGGCTGTCGACGGTGCGGGTGCCGGAGGCGTCCGCCCAGTCCCACACCTCGGCGAGCAACTGCTCGCGCGAGAGCACCGCGCGCGGGGTGTTCGCCAGGCACACCAGGAGGTCGAATTCCGTGGGTGTCAGGTGCACGTCCTCGCTGCGCACCCGCACCCGCCGCTGCGCGTGGTCGATCTCCAGCTCGCCGAGGCGCAGGATGCCGCTGCGCGGCGTCGTCGCGGCGAGCGCGGCCCGTTCCACGCGGCGCAGCAGCACATGCACGCGTGCGGCCAGTTCGCGCATCGAGAACGGTTTGGTCATGTAGTCGTCCGCGCCGACGCCGAGCCCGACGAGCATGTCCGTCTCGTCGTCCCGCGCCGTCAGCATCAGCACCGGTACGGGGCGCTGGGCCTGCACGCGGCGGCAGACCTCCAGGCCGTCGAATCCCGGCAGCATGATGTCGAGGATCAGCAGATCGGGCTGCCAAGCCTGGGCGGTGTCCACCGCAGCCGGGCCGTCCGCCGCCGTTTGCACGACGAAACCCTCGGCGCGCAGACGGGCGGCGATGGCGTCCACGATCGTCGGGTCGTCCTCGACCACGAGCACCCGGCGCTGTGCTCCCGGCATCGCCGCCGTGGCGCTGTTGTGGGAGGTGTGTGTCTGCTCCATCGCCCCGCCCCTGACGTGATCGCTTGGTGTCCGGTCAGCAGAGTACGGGGCGCGGAGGCACCTCGGCTACGCAGCCCTTGTCGCGAGATGGACCACGTCCGGGACGCCCCGGGCAACGGCGATCTCTTCCGTACGTACGTGCTGGAATCCGGCATTCCGCAAAGCAGAGTCGAAAGCGGATGACGGCTGCGCGGACCACACCGCGAGGACGCCGCCGGGGGTGAGCCGGGCCCGGCAGGCGGCGAGTCCCGCGGGTGAGTAGAGGCTCCCGTTGTCCTCCGTGACGGTCCAGTCGGGCCCGTTGTCGATGTCCAGACAGAGAGCGTCGTACGTCCTCGGGGACGCACCGGAGTGGGGGATTCCTGCTTCGTTGACGCTTGCGAATGCGCCCCTGACATATGCGATCAGATCGGTGTGCAGGATCTCCGTGCGCGGGTCGGCGAGCGCCTGCTTCGAGAGCTCCCCGAGCGGTCCGTCCCGATGCCAGTCGATGACCGCCCGCTCCCGCTCCACCACGGTGATGCGGCCCCAGCGTGGGTCGGCGGCCGCGTGGGCGAGCGAGAAGCCGACTCCCAGACCGCCGATGAGGACGCTGGGCCGCGGGCGCCCGTCCAGCGCCTCGTGGGCGGCGTCGATCAGGAGGCGCTCGGAGCGGCCGTCCGAGGTGTCCATGAGGAACATGCCATTGGCAATGATCTGGAGCAGGTCTCCGTGGCGGCGCAGTACGACCTCGCCGTAGGGGCCGTCGCGCCTGTCGAGCACCACGGGGGGATCGGGGTGATACGGAGTGCGCATCCCCCCATCCTGCTGCCCGTCCACCCGTGACTCCAGGGATTTGACCGGCCCCCGGAGGGTCTCGGCGTCCCGCGCGCGGGACGCCGAGGAATGAGCGCGGGTTGCTGTGAGTTCCTGTGAATCGCGTCCCACGTGGCGTCGGTCATAGACAGCAGGGGAACGATCGGTGAAGCGTGAACGTGATCCATTCGTGATGTAGCGAACGTGATCGATTTGTGATGCAGTCGCGTAGGAAGTTCCTAGCGAAGTTCCTGGTGAAGTTCCTTGACGGAGGGAGCGCCTCAGCGTGAACCGGACCATTTCAGGCGTGGGCGCCTCTATGGGTACTGATGGGGGCGCTTCTGCGGGTTCCGGCGGGGAGGCCGACGAGGCTTCCGGTCAGGGTGAGCCCGGGGCGGTCGGCAGCGGAGACGTGCTGGACGGGATATCCCGCGAGGGCGTGCTGGACGCGGTGCCGCGGCAGCGGCGGGTGGTGCTGGTCGGGTCCCCCGTGGGGGCCGCGGGTGCCGTGGATGGGTTTGAGGGGGCTTCCGGCTCCGGGGCCGGTTCGGGTTCGGGCTTGGGCTCGGAATCCAGTTCGGGGTTGGGGTCGGACGGGGGTGGCCCGGCCGCGGCAGTCGGTCCGGCTGCGACGGGGGGCGGGCAGGCTTCCGCCTCCGTCCCGGCGTCCGCCGTTCCCGCAGGGCCCGTTTCTCCCGGTGCCGCGGCGTGGTCCGGGCTCCGCCGGCTGCGACCCTGGCGGCTGCTGCCGACTCCGACCGGGACGCCCTTCACCTTCGGATACGCGGTCGTCCTCCTCGTCACCTCGCTGGTCGCCGAGCACGCCGACCCGTCGGTGATCTCCTCGATGCACCAGGGTTCGAGCACGGACGTCGCCCACCTCGCGGACCGGCCCGTGTTCGTCCTCCTCGCCAGCGCGCTGTGGATCGCGGGCGGCATCACGTCGCCGTACGCCATCGGGTTCCTGTTCGTCCTCACCGCGCTCGAACGGCGCGTGGGCGCGCTGCGCGCCGCGGGCGTCTTCGTGCTCGGGCACGTCGTCGCGACCCTCGCCACGGAGATCCCGGTGGGGCTCTCCGTCCTCGTCGGCCACCTGCCCGGCACGTCTCTGCACCGGCTCGACTACGGCATCAGCTTCGGCGTCGCCGCGAGCGTCGGCGCGCTTGCGGGCGTCCTCGGGCCGTGGCTGCGCTGGGTGGTTCTGGCGGGCTTCGGCTGGATGCTCGTCGAGGACCTCATCGCGTTCACCGACCCGATGACGAACTGGGGGCATCTGCTCGCCCTCGCCGTGGGTGTGGCTACGTGGCCGCTGCTGCGGAGCCCGCAGGGGCGGGGCGGGGTGGCTTAGGCGGGGCGGGGGGCTCGGCGCGTCGGTCGGTCTGGGCTCGGCGGGAGCGTGGGTGCTGACGTCGGGGTTGGCTTGGGGGCGGGCCCTGGCTCGTGGCTTGGCTCCTGGGCTGGCTCCGGCCTTGGCTCTGGTGCCGCCTTCGGCTTCGGCGTCGGCTCGGGTCTTGGTGTGGCCTTGGCTTGAGCTGGGGCTTTGGTCGGTGCGGGCGGCGCGGGCTCGCGCCGTGGGGTCGTGCAGTAGCGCAGTAGCGCAGTCGTGTGGCAGGGCGGGTCGCGCCACGCCGCGCGGCCTCCGGGTGGATCGGGCGGATGTCGGCGGACCTTGCGGAAGCGTCGGGGATTGATTCTCGCAAGACTCTTGCGCCGCAAGGCAATGGGCGACTATCTTGTACCGCATGACAAAGGAGCTGTCCGCGTCGCACGACCAGCGCCGTAGCCAGCTGCTGCGCGGGGTGCTCGACCTGTGTCTGCTCGCGCTCATCGCGGAGCGGCCTCGGTATGGCTATGAGTTCGTGGAAGCCCTGACCGAGAGCGGCCTCGACCTGGTGAGCGAGGGGAGTATCTATCCCTTGCTCGCACGTATGGAGCGGGCGGGCCTGGTCGACTCCTATCGCGCTCCGTCCGCCGCGGGCGGGGCGCCGCGCAAGTACTACCGCCTGACCGAGGCGGGCGCGGCCGAGCTGGCAAGCGGCCGCACCACCTGGACCGCCTTCACGGGCGCGGTCTCCAGCACCTTGGGGACCTGACCGGGGCGCACGACACGGCACCAATCGGGGGAGACGGCACATGACGTACGAGACGACGAGCGCGACGGCGATCGGCGAGGCGAGGACGGGAGCGGGGGCGGCCGCGTCGGCTGCTCGAACACCGGACCACGACCCGCCGGGCAAGGCCGCACCCGACACCGGGCTCACCCGCGAGCGCGCCCTCGCCGTCTGCCGGAGCAACTGGGAGTACCGCGGGATCGACGACGCCTCCCTGCGCGAGATGCTCGACGAGCTCTCCGGCCACCTGGAGGAAGCCGCCGCCGCGGGCCGCACCCCGCAGGACGTGGTCGGGGCCGACGTGAAGGCGTTCGCCGCCGCCTGGGCCCGCGCACACACGCCCCTGCCGCTGCGCGTCCTGCGCATGGCGGCGCTGATCCCCTTCGTGGTCGGCTCCCTGTTGCTGCTCACCCATCTCCTCGACCGGACCCTGACCCTGGAGATAGAGGCGCCCCGCATCGCCTTCTACGGGGCGCTGGCAATAGGCGCCGTCACCTGGGGAATGCGGCGAGGGAACCTCGGCTTCAGACGCTGGATGCTCCTTGGCGTCGCCGCGCTGCCCGTAGCTGAGTTCACCGGCTGGCTCATAGGCGACGACCCACTCTTCCGCCTGCCGCTGTGGGGCACGCTGCTGTTCCTCGTGCCCGGCCTGCCGTACGCCGTCAAGGACTTCCGAGCGAGAAGGGGAGGGCCCTCGAAGGGGTGAGGGGACGGGCTGGCGCCCGGGGAAGCGAGGGCGTTGCGCCGTGGGCGCTGGCCGAGAAACCAGGCTTCGCCCCGGGGGCAGGCACAGCCTGCGGTGACAGCCAGCGCCTGTAGCGGCAGGCACCGCCCACGGCGGCATACACCTGCCCACGCAGCCGGACTGTGGCTGACTTGGCGGCGACTACTGACACGGCGGGGCCGTGCCTGAACCAGTGGCAACTGCCGACGCACCGGGACAGTGGCTGCCTTGAGGGCCACTGCCCATGCACCGGGACGACGGCTGAGTTGGCGTCGGCTGCGGACATAGCGGGACAGTGGCTGCCCGGACGGCGACTGCCGACACAGCGGGACGGCCACTGCCCCAGCGGCAGCCACCGACGCTGCGGACCACGGCCGACCTGCCAACTCGCGGCCGACGCAGCAGGCAACCACCAAGGCGTTGGCGGCAAGCAGCACCAAAAGCAATCAACCACCACGAGCGACCAGTCACCACGAGCGACCAGCCGGCACACGGGACCAGTCGCCAGGCACGGCCACTCACCAAGCGGGACCAGCCGCCACACGCGGCCACTCACCTAGTAAGACCAGGCGCCAAGCAGGACCAATCACCACACGCGACCACCAGCCAAGCCCGAGCAATCACCACACCCACTACCCAACCGCCGCCACACCACATAGCCGGTCAAGCCCGGCCGTCGACTAACCAGCCACCGCTCAGGACTCGTCCGGACCCTTCCGGCGGGCGCTCGTCAGTGGTGCCACCACCTGCCAACCGAGCGACTCGTACAAGGCGCGCCCCTCCACGGTCCCCGCCAGGACGCCGATCTCGCAGCCTTGCTCGGCCGCGGCAGTCTGAAGCGTGTGCATGACGAGGCTGCCCAGGCCGCGGCGGCGGTGCGCCGGGGAGGTCTCGATCTGGTCGGCGACCGCGGTGCGGCCCGTCGGTGCCATCTGGCCGCGCGCCGCCCAGGAGCCGTCGGCGGCGGTCACCATCGTTCGCACGACACCACCCCGCATCCAAGTGCGCAGCCGGTAACCCTCCGGTGCCACCAGGTGCTGCGGGGGCGCCGGGGTCAGGGTCACCGTCATCAAGTAGCCCTCCTCCGGATCGACCCACCACTCCGGGCCGAGCCACGGCGTGACCCGCGACGGCTCGGCGAAGACCTTCAGCCAGACATCCGCACCCGACACGGACGCGGCGACCTTGCGTACGTCGGCCTCCAGGGCGCCCCCGTGGGGCGAGCCGAAGACGTGGCGGGACGGGTGCTTGGCCAGGCCGACGTCGATCGTGTAGCCCCAGGGCTCCACCACCGGCGGAGCCGCTCCGCGAGAGACGACCCAGCCGTCGACCCAGGCGCGAACCGCCTCGTCGGCTTCCCGGGCCTCCGCGGTCCCCGTCGCCCCCGTCGCTTCCATCCGAATGCCTCCCCGTGTCGGCCAACGGCCGTGTAATGGCCGATTGGCAGGTGCAGCCCTCACCAGTAATGGATGAACTGGCGAAGTGAAGATTACAGAGCCGCGTTTCCGTGGGGGCAGAGGTGATCGCTCACAGCGAACAAACCCGTGGGAACAATCCAAGGCTCATAAGCATTGAGTCGGTATAGCTCAACTTGAATGCCGAAGGGGAGATCATGGCTGCTGAGTCCACGGCTTACACCTCGCTCGCTCTGCCCGTGCTGCCGCTCGATGACGAGGTCGTGCTGCCCGGCATGGTGGTGCCGTTCGACCTGTCCGACGCCGACGTACGAGCCGCGGTGGAGGCCGCTCAGGCCGCCGCGAGGTCCAGTGGGAGTAGCAGCAAGCCGCAGGTGCTGCTTGTTCCGCGTATCGACGGGACGTATGTGGGCACCGGTGTGCTCGGCACCGTCGAGCAGGTGGGCCGGCTCTCGGACGGCGACCCGGGGGCGCTGATCCGCGGTCGCGGCCGGGTGCGGATCGGTGCGGGCACCACCGGCCCCGGCGCCGCCCTGTGGGTGGAGGGGGCCCAGGTCGAGGAGACCGTGCCGGACCCGCTGCCCGGGGCCACGGCCGAGCTGGTCAAGGAGTACAAGGCGCTGGCCACGAGCTGGCTGAAGAAGCGCGGGGCCTGGCAGGTCGTCGACCGCGTGCAGCAGATCGACGACGTCTCGGCGCTCGCGGACAACTCCGGATACTCGCCGTTCCTCACGACCGAGCAGAAGGTCAAGCTGCTTGAGACCGAGGACCCGACGGTCCGGTTGAGGCTCGCCACCGAGCAGCTGCGCGAGCACCTGGCGGAGCAGGACGTCGCCGAGTCGATCGCCAAGGACGTCCAGGAGGGCGTGGACAAGCAGCAGCGCGAGTTCCTGCTGCGGCGGCAGCTGGAGGCGGTGCGCAAGGAGCTGCGCGAGCTGAATGGCCGGGAGGGTGAGGAGGAGTCCGACGACTACCGCGCCCGGGTGGAGGCCGCGGACCTGCCCGAGCACGTGCGGGAAGCCGCCCTGAAGGAGGTCGAGAAGCTGGAGCGCACGAGCGACCAGTCTCCCGAGGGCTCCTGGATCCGCACCTGGCTCGACACGGTCCTGGAGCTGCCGTGGACCGAGCGGACCGAGGACGCGTACGACATCAAGGGCGCGCAGGAGGTCCTCGACGCCGAGCACGCGGGCCTGGAGGACGTGAAGGAGCGGATCACCGAGTACCTGGCGGTGCGCAAGCGGCGCTCGGACCGCGGCATGGGCGTGGTCGGCGGCCGCCGCGGCGGCGCGGTGCTCGCGCTCGTCGGGCCGCCCGGCGTGGGCAAGACCTCGCTCGGCGAGTCGGTGGCGCACGCGATGGGGCGCAAGTTCGTGCGGGTCGCGCTCGGCGGCGTGCGGGACGAGGCGGAGATCCGAGGGCACCGGCGCACCTACGTGGGCGCGCTGCCGGGCCGGATCGTGCGGGCCATCAAAGAGGCCGGTTCGATGAACCCGGTGGTGCTCCTCGACGAGATCGACAAGGTGGGCTCGGACTTCCGGGGCGACCCGGCGGCCGCGCTGCTCGAAGTGCTCGACCCGGCGCAGAACCACACGTTCCGCGACCACTACCTGGAAGTGGAGCTGGACCTGAGCGACGTGGTCTTCCTGGCCACGGCCAATGTCCTGGAGGCCATCCCCGAGGCCCTGCTCGACCGCATGGAGCTGGTCCGGCTCGACGGCTACACCGAGGACGAGAAGGTCGTGATCGGCAGGGACCACCTGGTTCCGCGCCAGCTCGACCGGGCCGGGCTCGGCGAGGGCGAGGTGACGGTCGACGAGAGCGCGCTGCGCAGGCTCGCCGGTGAGTACACGCGCGAGGCGGGGGTGCGCAATCTGGAGCGTTCCATCGCACGGCTGCTCCGCAAGGTCGCGGCGCAGCACGAGCTGGGCGAGCGCGAGCTGCCGTTCACCGTCGGCGCGGACGCGCTGCGCGAGCTGATCGGGCGGCCGCACCACGTGCCGGAGTCGGCGCAGGACCCGGCCGAGCGGCGCACCGCGGTGCCCGGCGTGGCCACGGGGCTCGCGGTCACCGGGGCGGGCGGCGACGTGTTGTTCGTCGAGGCCTCGCTCGCCGACCCGGAGACGGGCGCGGCCGGGCTCACGCTCACCGGACAGCTGGGTGACGTGATGAAGGAGTCCGCGCAGATCGCGCTGTCCTTCCTGCGCTCCCACGGCGCGGAGCTGGAGCTGCCCGTCGGCGATCTGAAGGACCGGGGCGCGCACATCCACTTCCCGGCGGGCGCGGTGCCCAAGGACGGGCCGAGTGCGGGCATCACGATGACGACGGCGCTCGCGTCGCTGCTCAGCGGCCGCCAGGTGCGCACGGACGTGGCGATGACCGGCGAGGTGTCGCTGACCGGCCGGGTGCTGCCGATCGGTGGCGTCAAGCAGAAGCTGCTCGCCGCCCACCGCGCCGGGATCACCACGGTGATCATCCCGAAGCGGAACGAGCCGGACCTGGACGACGTCCCCGCCGAGGTCCTGGAGAAGCTCGACGTGCACGCGGTGACGGACGTCCGGCAGGTGCTCGAACTGGCCCTCGCACCGGCCGAGGTGAAGGTTCCCGCCGCGGCGTGACGGGCGCGGCGGGGCGGTGAAGGTCCGGGGCCCTGAGGGCCCCGGACCTTGCCGCACATGGGGGGTGCCGCACATGGATACGGAGGGTGCTGCCGGGGCGGCCCGGTCAGCCGTTGGCCAGGGCCTGCACGCGGTCGTAGGCGCCGTTGAACTTGTTGTGGTCGCCGACGATCGGGCCGGACGACGTGTACTGCCACATGGTGTGGAAGCCCCAGCCGGCGGGGAGTTCGCCGGGGCTGGTGTTGTAGCGGGCGATCCACAGGGGGTGGGCGGAGCCGAAGCCGCCGTAGTTGCCGGTGCACTGCTTCCACCAGGTGGTGGCCGTGTAGATCACGGCGTCGCGGCCGGTGCGCGCCCGGTAGGTGTTCAGGAAGTCCTGGATCCAACTGACCATGGCGCTCTGGGACTTGCCGAAGCAGGCGGCGCCGTAGGGGTTCCACTCGATGTCGAGGGCGCCCGGCAGGGTCTTGCCGTCGCGGGACCAGCCGCCGCCGTTGTCGACGAAGTAGTTGGCCTGGGCGGCGCCGCTGGAGGTGTCGGGGGTGGCGAAGTGGTAGGCGCCCCGGATCATGCCGATGTTGTATGAGCCGTTGTACTGCTGGGCGAAGTACGGATTGCGGTAGGAGGTGGACTCCGTCGCCTTCACGTAGGCCCATCGGACGCCGCTGTTCCACAGGGCCGACCAGTTGACGTTGCCCTGGTGGCTGCTGACGTCGACGCCCTCTGTCTGTGCGGCGTCGCCGCCGCTCGGTCTGCCGCCCTGGCCGTCGTGCTCGATGACGCCCTGGCCCATGCGGGCGCTGCCGCGCGGTGGGATGTCGTCGCCGTCGGCGGACTGGGCAGCGCCGGGCAGGGCGACGAGCAGGGCGAGAGCGGACAGGACGGCGAGGAGAACGCCCGCGGCGGAGTGTCCGCTGCGGGCCGTACGAGTGCGGGCCGTACGAGGTCTGTGCACGGGCATGGCGTGCCTCCGAAAGGCCTCATGGAGTCCGTCCGGCGCAGGCGTGGCCGAAGGTGTGGCGCTTCGCCCGGTGCGGCGTACGGACTCGGTGGGGGGACCTGTCGACATGTCACGGCGATCGATGTCACCGAACCGATGTCACCGAACTGACTGGTGTGAACATGTCACTAAAGAAGCTACGCACGTAGACAACGGGAGGGAAGGGGCTCTCGTGGCCGCCGTTGGTCTACGCCTGCGAAATACTGGGCGAGCTGCGGCGATGGCCGCGGTCGGCGAAAACTTTCAGGTTCGGGAAAGTGCGGCAGGGGTGCTGACATGCGTGAGGACACGCACCACGGCGGGGGTTCCGGTGCGGGCGGGGCGGGGGCGGGCGGTGGTGTGGACCACGAGTTCCTCGCCCTGGAGCGGGAGCTGACGCTGCTGCTCCGCCGCGCCCGGGCCTCGTCCGGCGAGATGGCCCGCCAGGTCCATCCGGATCTGGAACCGGCCGCGTACGGCCTCCTCGCCTTCCTGGACGAGTCCGGTCCGCGGCGCGCCACGGACCTGGCCGCCTTCATCGGCGTCGGCAAGGCCACCATGAGCCGCCAGCTGCGGGCCCTGGAGCAGCTGGGCCTGGTCACGCGGGAGCCGGACCCCGCGGACGGCAGGGCCTGGCTCGTGCGGCTCACGGACGAGGGGCGCGAGCGGTTCCGGACCGTGCGCCGCGGGCGGCGCGAGCGGTACGTGCGCCAGCTCGCCGGATGGGACCGGGCCGAGGTGGCGGAGCTGGCCCGGCTGCTCCGGCAGCTCAACGCGCGGGCCGAGTTCTAGGCGACCCCACCCCGGCCCGGGCCCCGGGTGCCCCTCAGTCCGTGCCGAAGACCACCGCCAGCGGCTGCGGCGTCTTGTACACCGTGGACGGTTCCGTCACGTGGTCGGCGCCCAGGTACAGGCGCCCGCCCGCGTAGAGCAGGCGGCGATCCGACTCGAACCTCGCCTCCGTCTCATAGCTGTCCGACGGGTTCTGCAGCAGCTTCGTCGACTTGAGCGTGGCCGGGTCGACGCGCCAGACCGCGCCGCCCTCCTCGCCGACGATGCTCGCCTCCTGGTACGCGAGGACCTTGCCGCCCTCGTCGAGGCCGATCGGCACCATGCGGCCCGCGTCGGAGCCGGGCGCGCGGCGCAGCTGCTTGCCGGTCCTGAGGTCGAAGGACACCAGGTCGTTCCGGGCCGCCGACGCGCTGCTCGCCGGATCGCGGGTGGCGAGGTAGAGCGCGTTGCGCTCCTTGCTGACCGCGAGCTGGGCACAGCCCGTGACCTCCGTGGCCGGGCACTCGGCCTCGTACTTGCCGTGCTCGCCGCCGTCGGCGGGGATCGTGCTGAGCGCCTTGCCGCGCGCGGCGCTGTCGTCGACGGCGATGAACCGGGAGATGCCGCTGCCGCCCTGCGCGTCGCCGTCGTCGGCGGCCAGGACCAGCGGGTCGACCGACACCACATGGACGTACTCGGTGCCCCGCGGCAGCGCGAACGTCGACTTCACCGCGCGGGTGCCGGGGTCGACCGTCTCGACCTTCGGCCTGGGGCTTTCGGTGTCGCCGCAGTCGCGCACCACGACCAGCTTGGTCTCGTCGCCCGCGTGGCCGACGGTGTCACACGGCTCGTCGGACGGCTTCCACAGCGGCGTGCCGTCGAGCTTCCAGCCCGCGCTCGCGCCGGTGCCGGCGGCGGCGACCGTGCCGCCGCCGATGGTCACCTCGTCGAACATCTCGCTGGTGCCGCTCGCGTCGGCCCCCTGTCTGCGCCACAGCAATTTCCCCTGCTTGATGTCGACGACGCCGACTTCGGTGCAGACCGACGGGTCCTTCTTGTCGTCCTGGAAGACGACCGCGACTTTCCCGTCCTTCGTGGGGGTCTGGGACGACCAGCAGATCTCCCCGGCCAACGGCACCTCCCAGGCGGCCTTTCCGCCCGTCAGTGGATAGCCGGATATCTTCTTGAGCCCGGCCTTCACGAAATGCCGGTCGGTCGTCCACATGCCCATGGCCCCGGCCATCTCGCCGACCTTCGGCTGGGCCACCTCGGCGAGCACCTTCGCCTCGGCCGCGGCCGGCTCCGCGCCGCCACCCTCTCCGCTCCCGCTGTCGCCGCCGTCGCCGCCACAGCCGCTGAGCACCAGCGCGGCCGCGAGTACGGAACCCGCGCGGACCGCCAAGCGCTGGGACATTCAATTCTCCTTCGTGCGTGGGCACATGGCCGGATGTGGCCATGCGTTCCCCTCGCTCGCTGATCCTTCCGTGCCGTCGAAGCGAATTTCAACAGCCAATTGCTGTTCGCTAGTTCAGTTCAAATGTCCCGGAGATGAATTCACCGGGCCGGGCCCGAAAGGGAATTGAATGCGTGGAGATTTCTTGCCACCTGCGGACGCGCCGAAACCCGCCTGCGGACGCGCCGAAACCCACCTGCGGACGCGCCGAAACCCACCTGCGGACGCGCCGAAACCCGGTTACGGCTCCACGCCGAACCCCGGCTACAGCTCCGCGTACACCACGGCCGCGTCGTCGTGCCGCTTCCCGCGCGGGAACCCCGTACCGTCCGGGTCCGCCGACTCCAACTCGCGTACGCGCTCCACGAGTCCCCGCGGCCCGTCCTTGCGAAGGAGCGCGAAGCAGTCGGCCCAGCCGCCCTCGCGGAACGTCTCGACCCAGCGCCCGGCCCCGTCCGTGAGCGCGGCGAGGGCGGTGACGGCGGAGCGCGGAAGCGTGCCGGTGACCGCGCGGGCGGCGACGGCCGGGTCGGCGGCGGCGGTGAAGAAGCCGCCGTCGGCGTTCCGCAGGGCCTCGACGGCGGCCGCGTACTCACGGCCGAGCGCGTGCCGTTCGGCGGAGCCGCGCGGCAGCGCCCGTACGGCGTCGCGCAGCTCGCACACGGCGGCGGGCAGCTCGTCAAGGCGCGGATCGAGGACCGCGTCCACCGCGCCGCCGGGCCCCGCGACGAGCAGCGCCGAGTCGGACAGGACGAGGTACGAGACGCGCTCCGCGTCCCACCGCGCGAGGACCACCGTCGCCTGCGGTGTGCGCGGGTGAGAAAGGTCACAGGTGTCACGGTGGGTGTCCGCGGTGCGGGAGATCGCCGCCGCGAGAATCTCAGGGAGCGTCAGGTCCGGTCGTGAAACGGACAGTTCGCCCAGCGCGCCGCCGAGCCGCGCCGTGAACCAGGGGACGGAATGCAGACAGCCGACGTCCTCGGCCGGGGGCGTCACACCGTCGAGCAGGACCAGTGATCCGCCCTGTCCGGACGCGGGCAGCGCGACCGACGCGTAGTCCTCGTTGGGGCGGTCGGGGTCGCCGGGTTCGGTGGCCAGTTCGATGCGCATCGGGTCAGTCTGCCCGAGGCCCGCCCCGGCGGGGCCGGAGGGTGCGCGGTGGCCAGGAGGGGGCTCGCGGCGGCGGTCACGGCAGCGGAAAACGGCCGGAATCGACGGCTCCGAAGGGTGTGGCGGCGCATCCTGCCAAAGCCGCTCACGGACGTCCAACCGGCGCACCGCGCGCGGCCCTCACGACACGCAGCGTGACTTGCCCGCCAACTCCCAGTCGATGTTCACTCCTTCAGGTGGCCAGGCGGACGATGCGAGACTGCCGTGCACCGGCACTGGAATCGTCTGGCAAGGTCAGGGTCCGTGCCGGGAGCGCTCGCGTTGACGGATCGTCACCCGGGCCCTAGGGCAGACGAAAACAGGAATGCGAGCTCCGGTGCAAGAGATGCGGCCTCGGCGCGAAGGCAGCCAGCAGGCCCCGGGAAGGGCCAGACCGGGCGCGACCCCTCCCTCCGGTCCCTCCGGCCAGGGCACCGGCGCCGCGGGGCGCGAGGGGCGCGCGGAGACCCCTGTCGACGCCGCGCACGACGGTTCCCGGGCCGCCACGGACACGGCCCCCACGGACACGGCCGCCACGGATACGGCCGCCACGGACACGCCCCTCGCGCGCGCGGACGCGCCCGCGGAGCCCGAGCACCCCACCGGCGCCCCCGAGCAGCCGGTGCCCCCGCAGGCCGCCCCCACGCCTCCCAAGGCCCGCGTCCGCAACCGCCTCATCGTCGCCGTCGCGGTCGTCGCCGCCGCCGTCGCGGGGGCCGGGGCGCCCGCGATCATCGCCGCGTCCGAGGATCTCAACGACTCCCAGAGCCTGGTCACGCTCTCCGAGCTCACCCAGCAGGCCATCACGCTCAGCCACTCGCTGGCCGACGAGCGCGACGAGGTCACCGCCTACATCGCCGCCGGACGCCCCGAGGGCAAGGGCCTGTCGGAGAGCCGCAGCGCCCGCGTGGACCGGCGGATCGAGGAGCTGCGCGAAGCCGCCGCCGACGCGAACACCAACAGCTCCGTGACCGCCGGGCTCCGCAGCGACCTCGCGGAGCTCGCCACCGTGCGGCGCTCCGCGCTCACCGGCAGGAGCAGCGCCCTCGACGCCCACAAGGCGTACGCGAAGGCCATCGGCGAACTCCACGCCCTCACCCGCGAACTCGCCGAGAAACTGCCGCCGCGCGCGGGCTCCGGCGCCTACGCGCTCGCCGACCTCGACCACGCCGTCGACCAGGCCGGTGCCACGCGCGGCCTGCTCCTCGCCGCCCTCTCCGTGCCCCGCCCTGCCGCCACCGGCACCACCGTCGACCCGGTCACGGGCCTGCCCACGTCCGAGGCCGACGAGGCGGACGCCGAGGCCGGGCGCCGCGACGACCTCAGCGCCGCCGCCCAGCAGGCCCACGTCCGCGAACTCGCCGCGCTCGCCGACTTCCAGGAGGCCGCGCCCGCCAGGGCAGGAGCCACCTACGAGACGACGGTCACCGGCTCCGACGTGACCACCGCCGAGCAGTACCTGGACCGGCTCACCGACGAGCGCGAGCTGTCCGCCGCCGACCAGCGCCTGGACCGGGACAAGGTCAACACCGCCCTCTCCGCCCGCATCGAGGCCATGCGCGGCGCCGAGAGCGCGCTCGCCACCGCCCGTACGAAGAGCCTCGCGGAGCTGCGTGACGACGATGTCACCGCCCTGGAGATCAGGGTGGGGCTCGTCGGCGCGCTGCTGCTCCTCGCCGTCGGCGTGGCCATGGCGACGGCCCGTTCGCTCACCCGCCCGCTCGCCGTGCTGCGCCTCGGCGCGGCCCGGGTCGCGGCGGAGCCCGGGACGGCGGAGCCGGTGCGGTTCACCGGCCGTGACGACGAGTTCGCCGCCGTTGTACGGTCCGTCAACGCGCTGCACGGCCACGCGATCGCCCTCCAGGAGCGCCTCGGCACGCTCGAAGCCGACCGCAAGCACCTCATCGGCCGACGCCAGACGATGGCCGACGCCCGCCAGGCGATGGCCGACGAGCGCGACGCGCTGCGCGCCGAACTGGCCGACGCCGCCACCAACCTGGACCGGGTGCGGCGCGGCATCCAGGGCACGTTCGTGAACCTCGCGCTGCGCACGCTCGGCCTCGTCGAGCGCCAGCTCGCCGTCATCGAGAACCTGGAGGAGCGCGAGCAGGACCCCGACCGGCTCGCCACGCTCTTCAAGCTCGACCACCTCGCCACCGTCACCCGCCGCCACAGCGAGAACCTCCTGGTCCTCGCGGGCGCCGACCACGGCCACCAGCACGCGGGCCCGGTGCCGCTCGTCGACGTCGTCCGCGCCGCCGTCAGCGAGATCGAGCGGTACGAGCGTGTCCGCATCGCCACCCTGCCGCCGCACTCCCACATCGCCGGGTTCGCCGCGGACGACATCAGCCACCTGGTGGCGGAGCTCCTGGAGAACGCGACGTCGTTCTCGCCGCCCGACTCCTCCGTCGAGGTGGCCGGCTGGCTCCTGGAGAACGGCGAGGTGATGCTCTCCGTACAGGACGACGGCATCGGCGCGAGCGTGGAGCGGCTGCGGGAGCTGAACGCGCGCCTCGCCGAGTACTCCGCGTTCTCCCCCGAGGACGCGTACGAGCACGAGAGCGGCGACGAACTCGGGCTCGGCCTGTACGTGGTGGCCCGGCTCGCGGCCCGGCACGGGGCGCGGGTGCGGCTGCGCGAGCAGAAGCAGGGCGGCGTGGCCGCCGTCGTGGTGCTGCCCGACGGCATACTCACCGAACCGCCCGCCGCGGTGGCTCCGCGGCCGGAGCCTTCCCCGGTCGAGCTGCCCGCGGCCGAGCCGACGCCCGCCGTGCCCGCCGCCCGGGACGGCTCCGAGGCGGAGGCGGACTCCCGCGTGCTGCCGACGCGTTCGGGGGAGCGGGACCCCCTGATCGCGGCCGCGGAGACCACCATGGAACTTCTGGTGCCGACGCTCGGGGCCGACCACCCCGACGAGCACCGGGAGCCGGCGCCGCACGCGCTGCCCGACGAGGACGTGCCCGAGGCGGACACCCCGCCGGAGGCCGGGCCCCAGGTCTTCACCGCCAAGGGCCTGCCCAAGCGCACCCCGAGGGTCAGCCCGATCGCCGGGGGACTCGCGCCCAGGACCCGCCCCGCCGGAGTCGACGCCGAGGAACTGCGGCGCAGGCTCGGCGGGTTCCAGCAGGGGGCCAGGAGCGGGCGGCGGGACGTGGCGGCGGAGCTCGCCGGCCAGGCGGCCCGCGGGCCGGGCCCCGCCGGGGCCGTGGACACAGCAGGGACCGCAGATGTTCCGGGGGACCCAGTCGAGGAGGCAAGCAGTTGACTGCGCCCATGCGCACACCCGGTTCTTCCGCCCAGACCAGGAAACCCGAGGAGTCCGCGACACCCGAGTCGACGACACCCGAGTCGGCGAGACCCGAGTCGGCGAGACCCGAGGAGTCCGCCCCTGCCAGGCAGCCCGACGGGGCCGGGCCCGCCGTGCACGGCCTGAGCAGCGAGGCCCGCAATCTGCACTGGCTCCTGACGAACCTCGTCGAGGAGGTCTCCGGCATCCTCTCGGTGGCCGTCGTCTCGTCCGACGGCCTCCTGCTGCTGTCCTCCGACCCCGCCCGCAACGCCGAGAGCCGCCCCGCCCACCGGCCGACCGGGCCCCGGGGGTCGAGCGCGGACCTCGCCACCATCGTGTCCGGGCTCGGCAGCCTCACCCTCGGAGCGGCCCAGCTCATGGACGGAGGAACGGTCAAGCAGACCGTCGTCGCCATGGCCGAGGGCAGCCTCTTCGTGATGGCGATCAGCGACGGCTCGCTGCTCGGGGTGCACGCCACCCCCGACTGCGACATGACCGTCGTGGCGTACCACATGGCGCTCTTCGTCGGCCGGGCCGGGCACGTCCTGACGCCCGAACTCCGCAGCGAGCTGCGGCAGTCGATGGAGAACGCCTGATGGGCGCGGGCGCGGCGGCGCCCCGCCTGCCGGTGCGCGGCGCCGACCGGAAACCCGCGCGGGTGCGCCCGTACTCGCTCACCGGCGGCCGCACCCGCTTCGGGCACGTCCTGCTCGTGGAGACGTTCGTGGCGGCCCAGCCCGCGCTCGAAGCGGCCGAGGAGCGGCGCGAGCTGGGGCAGGGCGACCCGCTGGCCGCCCGGGTGCTGCCGGAGCTGCGGGCCATCGTGGAGCTGTGCCGCCGGATGCGGACGGTCGCGGAGATCTCGGCGCTGTTGAAGATACCGCTCGGGGTGGTCCGCGTCCTGCTCAGCGACCTCGCCGACCAGGGAAGGATCCGCGTGTACGGGACGGGCCACGGCCCGGGGCGGCCGGACCGCGCGCTGCTGGAGAGGGTGCTGCATGGGCTCCGCGGCATCTGACGCCCGCGTCCGGGAACTGCTCGACGGCGAAGAGGGCGTACAGGACTGGCAGCTGGACCGGACGCGCGCGCCGATCGCCACGAAGATCGTGGTCGCGGGCGGCTTCGGCGTCGGCAAGACGACGCTCGTCTCGGCGGTCTCCGAGATCACGCCCCTGAAGACGGAGGCGCTGATGACGCAGGCCAGCGCCGACACCGACGATCTGAGCGCCACCCCGGGCAAGACCACGACCACGGTCGCCATGGACTTCGGGCGCATCACGCTGGCCGACGACCTCGTCCTGTACCTGTTCGGCACGCCGGGCCAGCAGCGCTTCTGGTTCATGTGGGACGACCTGGTGCGCGGGGCGATCGGCGCGGTCGTCCTCGCCGACACCCGCCGGCTCACCGACTGCTTCCCCGCGCTCGACTACTTCGAGAGCTGCGGCCTGCCGTACGTCGTCGCGGTCAACCACTTCGAGGGCACCGAGCGGTACGAGGCGGAGGACGTCCGCGAGGCGCTCACCATCGCCGACCGGATACCCGTTCTGATCATGGACGCGCGACAGCGGCCTTCCGTGATCGAATCACTGCTCGCCCTGGTGGGCCACGCGCTGGACGAAACGCCCGAGTGACGGCTCGGGCGTGCCCGCGCCCGAGCGCCCGCCGAGTTCCCGGAAGTGGTGGAAGGACCCGTATGCGGAAGATACTCATCGTCGGAGCCGGTCAGTCCGGTCTCCAGCTCGCGCTCGGACTCCAGTCGCGGGGGTACGAGGTCACGCTGATGTCCAACCGCACGGCGGACGAGATCCGGTCCGGCCGGGTCATGTCGACGCAGTGCATGTTCCACACCGCCCTCCAGCACGAGCGCGACCTGGGGCTCAACTTCTGGGAGTCGCAGGCCCCGGACATCGAGGGCGTCGGCGTGTCCGTCGCCGGGCCCGACTCCGCCCGCGTCATCGACTGGGTGGGCCGGCTCGACGGCCGCGCCCAGTCCGTCGACCAGCGCGTGAAGATGGCCGGGTGGATGGAGACGTTCGCCCAGCGCGGCGGCCAGCTCGTCATCCACGGCGCGGCCGTCGGCGACCTCGACTACTTCTCGCGCGCCTACGACCTGGTCCTGGTGTCGGCGGGCAAGGGCGAGCTGGTGTCGATGTTCGAGCGGGACCCGGAGCGCTCGCCCTACGCCGCGCCGCAGCGGGCGCTCGCCGTCGCCTACGTCCACGGGCTCGGGCCGCGCCCCGAGCACCCCGAGTTCGACGCGGTCCGCTGCAATCTGGTGCCGGGGGTGGGCGAGCTGTTCGTGATGCCGACGCTCACCACGTCCGGCCGTGCGGACATCCTCTTCTGGGAGGGCGTGCCGGGCGGCCCCCTCGACGTCTTCCAGGGAGTGAAGGACCCCGACGAGCACCTCTCGCTCACCCTCGGGCTGCTTGAGAAGTTCCTGCCCTGGGAGTACGCGCGCGCCACGAAGGCCGAGCTGACCGACGCGGGCGGCACCCTTGCCGGCCGGTACGCCCCCACCGTCCGCAAGCCCGTCGGGCGGCTGCCCGGCGGGGGCCTCGTCCTCGGCGTCGCCGACGTGGTCGTCGCGAACGACCCGATCACCGGGCAGGGCTCCAACTCCGCCTCCAAGTGCGCGGCGTCGTACCTGTCCGCCATCGTGGAGCACGGGGACCGGCCCTTCGACGAGGACTGGATGCGGGCGACGTTCGAGCGGTACTGGGAGACGGCGCGGCACGTCACGAAGTGGACCAACGCGATGCTCGCGCCCCCGCCGGAGCACGTGCTCACCCTCCTCGGGGCGGCGGGTGGCCTCCCGCCGGTGGCCGACCGCTTCGCCAACGGCTTCAACGATCCGGCGGACTTCGAGGCCTACTTCTACGACCCGGCTCGCGCGGAGGCGTACCTGGCGGAGGTGGCCGGGGCGTAGCCCCCACTCCTCAACCGCCGGAGGGGCTGGGAGATCCAGCCCGTCCGGCGTTTGAGGACGAGGCGCGGAGCGCCGATCGCCTAGGCTGCGCCGCCCGAGGCGATCGTGGCGTCCACCTCGGCCACACGCTGCCGCTCCTCCGCGGCGAAGCGTTCCGCGTCCAGCTTCTCCGCGATCTCCTCGTCCTGGGCCATCAGCAGATCCAGGTTCGAGTCGCCCATCTCGAAGACGCCCATGTCGACGTACGCCCGCTGGAGGCGTTCGCCCCACAGGCCGATGTCCTTGACGCAGGGGACGATCCGGCTGAACAGCAGCCTGCGGAAGAGCTGGAGGTACTCGGAGCGCTCGCTGAGCTCCTCGGCCTCCCGCTTCGGGACGCCGAAGTTCTCCAGGACCTCGACGCCCCGCAGCCGGTCCCGCATCAGATGGCAGCCCTCGATGACGAACTCCTCGCGCTCGCGCAGCTCCGCGTCGGTGAGCTGCCGGTAGTAGTCGCGCAGGGCCATGCGGCCGAAGGCCACGTGCCGGGCCTCGTCCTGCATGACGTAGGCGAGGATCTGCTGCGGCAGCGGCTTGTCCGTGGTGTCGCGGATCATGCCGAACGCGGCCAGGGCGAGGCCCTCGATGAGGACCTGCATGCCCAGGTACGGCATGTCCCAGCGGGAGTCGCGCAGGGTGTCGCCGAGCAGCCCCTGGAGGTTGTCGTTGACCGGGTAGAGCATGCCGATCTTCTCGTGCAGGAAGCGGCTGTAGATCTCGGCGTGCCGGGCCTCGTCCATGGTCTGGGTGGCGGAGTAGAACTTCGCGTCCAGGTCGGGGACGGACTCCACGATGCGGGCCGCGCACACCATGGCGCCCTGCTCGCCGTGCAGGAACTGGCTGAACTGCCAGGAGGCGTAGTGCTTGCGCAGCTCACCGCGCTCGTGCCCGTTCATCAGGTCCCAGTGCCGGGTGCCGTACAGGGTCATGGCCTCGTCGGGGGTGCCGAGCGGATCGAGGGGGTCCACCTCCAGGTCCCAGTCGATGCGCTTGGCGCCGTCCCACTGCTTGTCCTTGCCCTTCTGGTACAGGTTCAGGAGCCGTTCGCGCCCGTCGTCGTACTCCCAGCTGAAGCGGGCGGCCCCGGTGGCGGGCACCTGCCAGGTGAGGTCCTGCTGGCTCCTGGTGTACAGATCGCGAGTGGACACTGACGGCTCCTCACGGGTCTCGGCGGCCCCGTCGTCTCCGCAACCGCCGCGAAATGGTGGCTGGTTGGCAGGCTCACACGGTGGTAGACGAGCGGTCAACAAGTTGCGCGCAAGGGATTGACGGCCTTGCTGACAAGCAGTCTCATAAGAGGTGACCGCCGGTAACCCGTCCTGGACGGCACCGGAAGGACCCCGAAGAGCACCAGCCCCGAAGAGCAGGAGACCTCATGACGACCGTGACCGAAGACGGCGAGCTCACCGGTCTGCGGGACGCGCTCGGCCTGCTCAAGGACCGCGAACAAGTGGCCGCCCGGCTCCTTGAGTCCTCCGCCAAGCACTCCTTCGACCCGGACAGGGAACTCGACTGGGACGCCCCCGTCGAGGACGGCAAGTGGTTCTGGCCGCCGGAGCTCGTCTCGCTCTACGACACCCCGATGTGGAAGCGGATGTCCGAGGAGCAGCGCTTCGACCTCGCCCGGCACGAGGCGGCCTCGCTGGCGTCCCTCGGCATCTGGTTCGAGATCATCCTGATGCAGCTCCTGGTGCGGCACATCTACGACAAGTCCGTGACCAGCGCGCACGTGCGGTACGCGCTCACGGAGATAGCCGACGAGTGCCGCCACTCGATGATGTTCGCCCGCATGATCGAGAAGAACGGCGCGCCCACGTACCCCGTGTCGCGGCTCAACCACAACCTCGCCCGCCTCCTGAAGACCGTCTCCACCACGCCCGGTTCGTTCGCCTGCACGCTGCTCGGCGAGGAGATCCTCGACTGGATGCAGCGCCTGACCTTCCCCGACGAGCGCGTGCAGACCCTCGTGCGCGGCGTGACCCGCATCCACGTCGTGGAGGAGGCCCGGCACGTCCGCTACGCGCGCGAGGAGCTGCGCCGCCAGATGGTGACCGCCCCGCGCTGGGAGCGCGAGCTGACCCGGATCAGCTCCGGCGAGGCCGCCCGCGTCTTCTCGATCGCCTTCGTCAACCCGCGCGTCTACACGGACGTGGGCCTCGACCGCCGCGAGGCCCTCGCCCAGGTCAAGGCGAGCGGCCACCGCCGCGAGGTCATGCAGAGCGGCGCCAAGCGCCTCACCGACTTCCTCGACGACATCGGGGTGTTGCGCGGGCCGGGCCGAAGGCTGTGGAAGTCGTCGGGGCTGCTCGCCTGAGTGCTCCGTGAGGGCGCGGGCCACCGCGCGACCGGCCACCTGCGGCCGCGGACGATCGACAAAACGGACCGAACCATTCGTACGACAACCCGGTTACTCTGCGGAGCATGACCGCAGCCGTAAGCCCCACCCGTGCGTACCGGCGCCTGAGCGTCGAGCAGCGGCGGAGCCAGCTGCTCGACGCCGCCCTCTCGCTGTTCGCGCACCGCGCGCCCGAAGAGGTCTCGCTCGACGACGTGGCGGCGGCGGCCGGGGTCTCGCGCCCCCTCGTCTACCGCTACTTCCCGGGCGGCAAACAGCAGTTGTACGAGGCCGCGCTGCGGTCGGCCGCCGACGACCTGGAGCAGTGCTTCGCCGAGCCCCAGGACGGGCCGCTCACCCAGCGCCTGTCCCGGGCCGTCGACCGGTACCTGGCCTTCGTCGACGAGCACGACGCCGGGTTCAGCGCGCTGCTCCAGGGCGGCAGCGTCGTGGAGACCTCCCGCACCACCGCCATCGTGGACGGGGTGCGCCGCTCCGCCGTCACGCACATCCTCGCCCACATGGACCTCGCCGAGCCCGCCGGACCGCGGCTGCGCACCACCGTGCGGATGTGGGTCACCGCGGTGGAGGCGGCCTCCCTGATCTGGCTCGACGAGGACAAGCGGCCGCCCCTCGACGAGCTGCGCGAGCTCCTCGTCGAGCAGTTCGTGGCCCAGGTCGCGGCCACCGCGGGGCGGGACCCGCAGACCGCGGAGGTGGTGCGCCGCGCCCTCGCCCTGGAGAGCCCCGACGGGCCGGTGGGCGAGCTGGTCCGGCGGGTCCTTCCGGTGGTGGCGCAGGCCGCGCACCTGGTGTGACGGGCGCCCGGGCCGCCGGGTGACGGACACTGGGCCGGTGAAGAGTGAAGACACCCCCTTCGTGGGCGGCCCCCTGGACGGCCGCGTGCTCCCGGTCCTGCTCGGGCCGACCGGTCATCCGCCGAAGGTGTACCGGGTCCCGGTGCCGGACGACGCGGGCGGCGAGCCCACGGTGCTCGTCTACCGGCGGGTGCCCGCCGAGACCGCCAAGCGGTTCGGGCTGCACCCGGGCTGGCGGTACGAGTACGACCCCGACGCGGACCCCCGCGGCGGCGGCCTGCGCGACCTGAAGTGGCCCTGGTCCAAGCCCCAGGCCCACCGGGACTAGCCCCCCGCCCCGCCGGGGCAAGGTGGCGCGCCGCGCGCCCCAAGGACGAGTGACCTCGTTGCGCCAACCGCCCACCGCCGGGAGGCGGGCCCCGGCCCGTGGCCGGATGCTCGCGGTGCGCGCCGGAAGGCCCGTCGCGCACCGGAGGTGATGACGTGTCAGGAAGGCTGCTGCGCTGGGCCTGCGCCGGCTCCGCGCTCTCCGCACTGGTGGCGCCCCTGCCCTCGCTGCCCCCTGCCCTCGCTGCCCCCGGGCCCGCCCCCGCCCCCGGCGAACGCTCCGTCGCCACCCTCCTGACGGACCTTCAGCGCCTGTACCGCGAGGCCGAGGAGTCCACCGAGACGTACAACGCGACCGACGAGGAGCTCACGGACCAGCGCCGCCGGGTCGCGGACCTCGACCGCCGCCTGGCCGCGGCACGGACCGCGGTGCGCGACGGCCGCGGCGCGGCGGGGCGCCTCGCCCGCCAGCAGTACCAGAACAACAGCGTGGAGATCTCCTCGTACGTCCGGCTGCTGCTCGCCCGCAGCCCGCGGGGCGCCCTCGACCAGCGCCACGTGCTGCGCCGGGCCGCGGCGGACCGGGCCGCGGCCGTCACCCGCCTCGTCGACGGCGAGAAGCGGGCCGACGGCCTCGCCCGCGCCGCCCGGCGGGCCCTGGCCGCGCAGGAGTCCCTCGCCCGGCGACAGGAGCGGGCCCGCGACGGCGTACGGACACGCCTGCGCGAGGTGGAGGAGCTGCTCGCATCCCTCAGCGCCGAGGAGCTGGCCGCGGTCGGCCGGGCCGAGCGGGCGGGCGCCGACGCCGCCCAGCGCGAGCTCGTCGCCTCCGGCGCGCTCGGGGCGCCGGGCGCACGGCGGGCCCCGTCGGCCCGGGGGGAGCGGGCCGTGCGGTACGCCGTCGCGCAGATCGGGAAGCCGTACGAGTGGGGCGCCGAGGGGCCCGCCTCGTTCGACTGCTCCGGACTCACGCAGCGGGCGTGGGGCACGGGCGGCCGGGAGATCCCGCGCACCAGCCAGGAGCAGTGGGCGCGGCTTCCGCGGGTGCCGCTGCGGCAGCTGCGGCCGGGGGACCTGGTGGTCTACTTCCCGAAGGCCACGCACATCGCGCTCTACCTGGGCGACGGCCTCGTGGTCCACGCCCCCCGCCCCGGCGCGAAGGTGAAGGTCTCCCCCCTCGCGGCGAACCCCCTGCTAGGCGCGGTCCGCCCCGACCCAGGCGCAACCCCGGTGCCCGACTACCGTCCGCCACGCCTGCCCCCCGGCGCCCGCGCAGGAGCGGACACCGGCCTGAGCGCCCCATAGGGGCGCGGGGCTGTGTCATTTGCGGCTCCGCCGCGCGGGCGCGACCAGCCACAACGCACCCGCAGTCGACAGACGGCAGCAAAGGCCCTCAGCCAGAGAGCGCGGCCTCCATCACGGCCCGGGCGATGGGAGCCGCGCTCCCGCCCCCGCTGATGTCCGCGCGGGCCGCGGCCGCGTCCTCGACGACCACCGCCACAGCCACCGAAGGCTCCCCGTCCCCCGGCTTCTGCGCCCACGAGATGAACCAGGCATAAGGCGTACCGGAGTTGCCGAGCCCGTGCTGCGCGGTGCCGGTCTTGCCGCCCACGGTCACCCCGGGGATCGCCGCGTTCGTGCCGGTGCCCCGTTCGACGACCTCCGTCATCAGCTCCCGCAGCCGCATCGCCGTGCCGGGGCCCATGGCCTGGTGGAGCGTGCGCGTCGGCGTCGAGTCCACGGTGGTCCCGGACGCGGTCGTCGTCCGCTCCACGAGGTGCGGCGCCTTGACGAAGCCGCCGTTGGCGACGGCCGCCGCCACCGACGCCATCTGCAGCGGCGTGGCCCGGGTGTCGTACTGGCCGATGGCGGAGAGCGCGAGCTGCGCCCGGTCCATCGACGTGTCGAAGGTGCTGGCGGCCACCGACGACGGCACCTTGACCCCGGGGTCGTTGAAGCCGAACTTCCCGGCCGTCTCCACCATCGCGCCGAGCCCCGTGTCGGCGCCCAGCTTGGCGAACACGGTGTTGCACGACCACCGGAAGGCGTACCGCAGGCTGGCGTCGGCGCAGCCGGTGACCTCGTTCGAAAGCCGGGTCGAGGTGCCGGGGAGGGTGAACGGGTCGGGGGACTTCGTCGGCGCGTCCACGTCGGTGATCTCGCCCGAGTCGAGCGCGGCGGCCGCCGTGACCACCTTGAACGTCGAGCCCGGCGGATACGTCTGCCGCAGCGCGCGGTTCAGCATCGGCTTGTCGGGGTCGCCGTTGAGCCGCGCCCAGGAGTCCGCCACCGAGCGGCCGGTGCCGGAGAGCCGCTCGGGATCGTACGACGGTGTGGACACGAGCGCGAGGATCCTGCCGGTGGCCGGTTCGAGCGCGGCCACGGCGCCCTTCTTGCCGTCGAGCCCGGCGTACGCGGCCCGCTGCACCGCGGCCTTCACGGTGGTGACGACGTCGCCGCCGGGGCTCCGCGACCGGGTCAGGTCGTGCCACAGGGGCAGCGGCGCGAGCATCGGCTCGGTGCCGGAGAGCACGGAGTCCTCGGCGTGCTCAAGGAAGGTCGTGCCGTACACCTGCGAGGCGAAGCCCGTCACCGGCGCGTACAGCGGTCCCTGCGCGTACGTCCGTTCGTGCCGCAGCTGCTCGCCGGTGTCCTTGGAGCCGGTGACCGGGCGGCCGTCCACCAGGATGTCGCCGCGGGCCGCGGCGAAGCGCTCGATGTCGCGGCGGCGGTTGGCGGGGTTGTCGTCGTACTCCTGGGCGTCGAAGACCTGCACGCGGGTGGCGTTCACGAGCAGGGCCACGAGCAGCAGCAGGCAGAACGCCGCGGCGTGGCGGATGTACCGGGTCACCTGGGCGCCTCCTGGTGGAGCCGGTCCCCGGCGGGCTCCCCGCCGGCCCCGGCGTGCGCGCGGGCCGAGTCGCTCAGCCGGATGAGCAGCGCCACGATGATCCAGTTGGTGACGACGGACGAGCCGCCCTGCGCGAGGAACGGCATCGCCATGCCGGTCAGCGGGATGAGCCCGGTCACGCCGCCCGCGATCACGAACACCTGGAGCGCCACGATCGAGGCGAGCCCGATCGCGAGGAGCCGTCCGAAGGGGTCGCGCAGGGCGAGCCCGGCGCGGTAGCCGCGCTCCACGAGCAGCGCGTAGAGGAGGAAGATCGCCGTGAGTCCGGCGAGGCCCAGCTCCTCGCCCGCCGTCGCCAGGATGAAGTCGGACTTCGCGGCGAAGCCGATGAGGATGGAGTGGCCGAGCCCGAGCCCGGTGCCGAGCAGGCCGCCCGCCGCGAACGCGAAGAGCGACTGGGCGAGCTGGTTGGGCCCCTGTCCGGCCTCGATGGACGCGAAGGGGTGCAGCCAGTCCGCGACGCGGCTGTGCACGTGCGGTTCGAGGGAGCCGACCGCGTAGGCGCCCGCCGCCGCGAGCAGAAGGCCGACGGCGATCCAGCCGGTGCGGCCCGTGGCGACGTAGAGCAGGACCACGAAGAGCCCGAAGAAGAGCAGCGAGGTGCCGAGGTCCCGCTCCAGGACCAGGACCCCGACGCTCAGCAGCCAGATCGCCACGACCGGGCCGAGCACGCGCCCGGTGGGGAGCTGGACGAACTTCCAGAGGGTGCGCCCCGTGGTGGCCAGTGCGGTGCGGTTGGCCGCGAGGTAGCTGGCGAAGAACACCGCGAGGAGGATCTTCGCGAACTCGCCCGGCTGGATGGAGAATCCGCCGACCCGGATCCAGATGCGGGCGCCGTTCACGGCCGGGAAGAAGATCGGCACGATCATCAGCACGAGCGCCGCCACGACGGAGAGGTACGCGTAGCGCCGCAGCAGCCGGTGGTCGCGCAGCAGGACCACGACCGCGACGCACAGGCCGACGCCGATGGTGGACCAGATCAGCTGGGTGGGCGCGGCCCGGTCGCCGGGCGTCTCCAGGTCGAGCCGGTAGATGAGGACGAGCCCGAGGCCGTTGAGGAGCACGGCGATCGGAAGGAGCAGCGGGTCGGCGTACGGGGCCCGCAGGCGCACCGCCAGATGGGCGAGGAGCGCGAGCACGCCAAGACCGGCCCCGTAGCCGGCGGCGCCGGGCGGGACGGAGCCGGTCCTGGCCAGGCCCACGTCGCAGTAGCCGTAGACCGAGAGCAGGACGGCGACGACGATCAGGGCGAGTTCGGTGCCCCGGCGCCGCGGGACGCGGACCTCCATGACCGGAACGTAGCAAGCTCCGGGCCTAATGTCCGGTTATGCCCCGCCTCGGCCGCGGTGGCCGCGGCGGCTCAGCACCAGCGCGGCGCGGGCCCGATGTTGGCGATGTAGTGCGCGGCGCCCCAGGCCCAGGTGCCGTCCGTGAGGAGGTACCAGCGGTCGTTGCCCCGCACGTTGTCGCCGCGCGTCTTGCAGAAGATGTGCACGATCTTGCCGTACGGCTCGTGCCGGATGACGTGGCTGCCCCGCGTGGGCCGGTCGCGCAGGAGCAGCCCGCCCTTGGCGGTGACCTTGCCCTTGTAGACGCGGGGGTGCTCATTGCTGTCGGCGGCGAGGGCCGGGGCGGTGGCCAGCGTGGTGACGGCGAGGGAGCGGGGACGAAGGGCCATGAGGGTCTCCTCGGGGGAGTGCGGTGTGCGGCCGGTTCACAGGCCGCGATTCACGCTAAAAGCGACACCCGGCGTCCGCAAAAGGTCACGTGCGGTCAGGTGTTCCCGTCAGGCCCGGACTTCGTCCGGCTCGTCCCCGGAGGGCCGCTCGTCGGACGGCAGCGTGAGCGTCGCGACCGCTCCCGTCCCTTGCGCCACATTGGTGAAGGTGAGGGTCGCCCCGACCACCCGCGCCTGACCGAGCGCGATGGTCAGACCGAGGCCGTGGCCCTTGGTCGTCCCCTCGGTGCGGAAGCGCTGCGGGCCGTGCTCCACCAGGTAGTCGGGGAAGCCCGGGCCGTGGTCCCGCACGGTGATCACCGGCCCGTCCACGGTCAGGCGCACCGGCGGGGCGCCGTGCTTGAGGGCGTTCGCGACGAGGTTGCCGAGCACCCGCTCCAGGCGCCGCCCGTCGGTCTCCACCACGAGGTCGTGGACGACGGTCAGTTCCACCTCGGCGCCCGAGGCCCGCACCACGCGCTCCGCCAGTGGAGCGAGCCGCACCGCGTCCAGGTCCACGCGTTCGTTGCGCGCGTCGAGCCGGGAGATCTCCAGGAGGTCCTCGGTGAGGGTGCGCAGCGCGGCCACCCGGTCCCGGACCAGCTCGGTCGGGCGGCCGGGCGGCAGCAGCTCGGCCGCCGCGTGCAGCCCGGTCAGCGGGGTGCGCAGCTCGTGCGCCACGTCCGCGGTGAACCGCTGCTCGCTCAGGAGCTTGCCCTGGAGCGAGGAGGCCATGGTGTCCAGGGCCCCGGAGACCGTGGCCACCTCGTCCTGGTGGCGGCCGGGGTCACGGGTGCGCGGGTCGTGCACGCGCGCGTCCAGGTCGCCCGCGCTGATGCGGCGCGCGACCCGGGCCGTCAGATGCAGGCGCCGCGTCACGCGCGTCACCGCGAACGCCCCGACCAGCAGGGTCGCGCCGATCGCGAGCACGGACGAGCCCAGGATCGCCCGGTCGAGGCCGTCGATGGTGCGGGCGCCCTGCGCGTAGTCGACCTCCACGGCGATCGCCCGGCCGCCGTCCGCGGGCCCCGCCGCCCACACCGTGGGCGTCCTGTCGTGGTCGCCGACCATCGTGCCGCGCTCCCCGCCCACGGCGAGGTCGCGCAGCCGGTCCGGCAGGCCCGGCGGATCGATGCCCGCGCCCGGACCGAGGCGGCCGCCCGCCTCGTACTGCTTGGTGGCGTCGTCGAGCCGGGACAGGGCGCGCTCACGGGCCTGGCCCACGGTCTGGTTCGTCACCGCCACGTGCACCAGGACGCCGAGCAGCGCCGCGAGGGCGCAGCACATCACGGCGATGAACACCGCGGCCTTCCACGTCAGGGTCGCGGTCCAGGCGGGCAGGCGCAGCGGGAGCCGGGGGCGGCGCGGCCTGCGGGGCTCGCTCATGCGCCGGTGTCCGGGTGCGCGCTGGAGCTCGGTCCCGGGGCCGGAACCGGCGGCGCCTCCTCGGCGGGGATCTCGGTCAGCTCGGGCGCCGGGCTGCGCTCTCCCTTGGCGCGCGGCGCGTCGGACGAGCGCAGGAACTCGTCGCGGGTCGGCAGCATCGCGCGCTGGTGCCGGTCCCAGGACCAGGCCGTGCGGTACTCGTAGCCGGGGATGTCGGAGGCCGCGCGGAGCACCAGGTCGCGCCCGGCCAGCTCCACGCCGAGCACGGCGTCGGAGGTGCCCATGATCTGCGTCAGATGCCCCTTCTCCATCGCGTAGACGCGGATGGCGAGCTGCTCCTCGGGCATCCGGATGCCGATGACCATGTCGTCCTTCCCGTCACCGGTGAAGTCGCGGTAGTACGCCTTGAGGACCGGGCACTCCCTGCCCTTCTTGCCGCAGTTCTTGAGCGCGTCGACGGTTTCCTTGTAGAGCGCGGACGGGCCGCTGTAGTCGTCGGGGTGCGCGGCGGCCTGCGCCTTCACGATGGCGACCGGGTCCACCTCGTGCAGGTCGCCGCCGGGCACCCGCACGCCCTTGACCTCCTCGGTGTCCGCCGTTCCGTAGTCACCGAGGGGGGAGGACGCGGGCGGCAGGTCGGGCCAGAGGCGGGTGGGGCCGACGGCCGTGGGGGTCGCGCCCGCGCCGCGCAGGTCGCCCGGGTCGCCGCAGCCCGCGGTGAACGCCCCCGCGAGCAGCGCGAGGGCGGCTGCGGCGAGCGCGCTGCGGCGGCTGCGGCTGGGGTTCAACTGCACTCCTGCGGGCCGGGGACGGTGATGGGGCGCGCGGAGCCAGGAGCCGGGGGAGCCTGGTCACCGCACGAGGTCGGCGTAGAGAATGATGTTGTCGGCGCGGTGGCCGTTCCTGATCGGGCCGCCGCACGTCAGGAGGCGCAGCTCCGGCCGGTCGGTCGCCCCGTACACCTTATGGGTTGGAAAGTCTTTCTTGTCGACCTGCTGGATCTCGCGCACCCGGAACGTCGCCGTGCTGCCGTCCGCGCGCGGCACCATGATGGCGTCGCCGACCTTCACTTCGGCCACGTTCCGCATCAACGCCGGTCCTTTCGCGGTGTCGTAGTGCGCGACGAGGACGGCCGCGCCCTTCTGACCGGGCGTGACGCCGCCCGTCCACCAGCCCGGCACCTCGGCCTTCGCGACCGGCGGCACCTCCAGTTCCCCGTCCGCGCCGATGCCGAGGTCCAGCATCCGCGAGGCGTCGACCCCGGCCGACGGGATCCGCAGCCCGGTCGGCTTCGACTCCTTCAGGGGGCCGGGGCCTGCTTGGCCCGCGCGGCCGCCGCGTTCTTCACGGTCACGTCGGGGGCGGCGGCGCCGTGCCCGCCCTGGCCGCAGGCGATGAGCCCGACGCCGACGGCGGCGGTGAGGGCGGCCGCCGCCGCGATGCGCCCCGTGCGGCGGCGGGCGGGGGCGGCGGTGTCTTCCTGGGGCTGCGCGGTGGGGGTGGTCATGAGCGCTCCTGGGCTGGTCTGCGGAGAAGGGGGCGGGGTCAGCCGTCGGTGCGGCCCCGGCGGAGCATCGCGAAGCCGAGCCCCGCGGCTCCGGCGGCGGCCATGGCGCCGCCCGCCGCCAGGAAGGCGGGGTCGCCCGCCTCGCGCAGCCCGTCGGCACCGGCGCGGACGCCGCCCTTGGGGGTGACGGTCTCGTCCGCGTGCCGGGGCGCGGGGGCGGGCTCGGCGGCGAGGGCGCCGGTGGCGGGGACGAGCAGCGCGCCGCCCGCGAGCACGGCGACGGCGGCGGTACGGAGGGCTGCGGTGCGGCGGGGATGGCTCACGGTACGTTCCTTGCGCTCGTGCGGCGGGGCCCGGCCCCGGCGGGCGGGAGGCGATGGCAGCTACGACGCTAGGTGTCCGCCATTGCGGCGGTTCGGCGAGTGTGTAACAGCGCGCCATAGCTGTGCGGGCGGTGCCGTTACGGAATGGGGGGCCGGGGGCGTGGCGGGGAGGGCACGGCGCGTGGACCGGGCCGGGCGGGGAAGGCACGGCGCGCGGGCCGGGCCGGGCGGGGTGAACAACGGGCGCACGGGCATCAACTTCCTTGCGGCCCTGTCAGCTTCTTGCCCGAGGCGCGTCCGGACTGTTCCCATGGTCGGTGGGGTGATGGGGATGAGCGGACTGCGTGTCGTACCGGCCTTCCGACACGGTCATGAGCGGCTCTACGTGTGCCGGGCGGACGGCAGGAACGTGGCCTGGTACGACCGCGAGACCGCCCGGGTGAACCTGCTCAGCGCGGCCGAGGAGGAGGACGTCCTGCACGTCCTTGCCCCCTTCCTCACGGGCAACGTCGCGGTCGGGCCCCCACCCGTGCCCACCCCCGCCGAGCTGGCCCGGCTCTCCCTCCACCCCGACGACGACCTCGCGCCGAACCGGCCGGGGGAGGCGCTGCGCGTCCGGCTCGAACGGGACCCGCCGTCGGCCCGCAAGCTGCGGTCCGACCCCCGGAGCCTGGCCCTCGCCGCCGAGGTCGCCGTCGGCGACGCCCTCGACCGGCTCGACGCCGTCGGCTGGCACACGCTGCACTCCGTCGGCCTGCCCGGCGGCGCGCGCATCCACCATCTGCTGATCGGGCCCGGCGGGCTCTTCTGCGTCCGCGCGGTGCCCGCGCGGCGGCAGCGGGTGCGGGTGGCCGACCCCCTCGTGGCGGTCGGCCGCGCCAAGGCCGTCCCGCTCCTGCGGGAGCTGCGCGCCGACGCCGCGCGGGCCTCCTTCGCCCTCACCGCCGAGGTCCGGGCCGTCCTCGTGCCCGTCGGCGCGGTGTCCGTCGAGGTCACCGCGGAGCCGCGCGAGATCCGCGTGCTCACCGAGCCGGACCTGCCCGCCCTGGCCCGCGCGGGCGGCGTCCTTAAACCGGCGGACGTGGAGGCCCTGCACGCCCTGGCGCGGGACCGCCACGTCTGGCACCGGGTCTAGCCGACGGGGCCTGCCAGGCAACCGCGGCCCGGGCTCAGGCCCCGCCCCGGGGCAGCCCCGCCGCCCCCGCGGGGTCCCGCAGGGGCGCGAACAGATCGCCCTCCCGGCGCAGCCGGGCCGCCATGTCCGGGACCCGGAAGACCAGCCGCCCGGGATCCCCGAGGTCACGGCACTCGGCCACCTCGCCCCACGTCACCGGAGCCGATACGGTCGGCTCCGCCCGCGCCCGCACCGTATAGGCCGTCGCCGTGGTCTTCGCCGCCGCGTTCTGGCTGAAGTCCACGAACACCTTCCCCGGCCGCAGGCTCCGCGTCATCCGGTGCACCACGAGCGCGGGCAGCGCCCGCTCCGCCGCCACCGCGAGCTCCTTCGCGTACGCCGAGACCCGCGCGGAAGCGACCGGCACCAGCGGCACGACCACGTGCAGCCCCTTGCTCCCGGACGTCTTCACGAACACCTCGAACCCGTCGGCGACCAGCCGCTCCCGCAGCCACAGCGCCGCCGCGCACGCCTCCACCACGGTCGCGGGCGGACCGGGGTCCAGGTCGAGCACGAGCCGGTCCGCGAGCCCCGGCGCGTCCGCCCGCCACTGCGGCGTGTGGAACTCCGTCACCAGGTTCGCCGCCCACACCAGCGTCGGCAGGTCCTGTACGAGGATCTGCCGCGCGGGCCCCTCGGACCTCGGCACCTCGGCCGTCCGCACCCAGCCGGGCGTACCGGGCAGCACGTTCTTGGTGAAGAAGCGCTGTCCCTCGGGGCCGTCCGGGAAGCGCAGGAACGACACGGGCCGGTCGCGCAACTCCGGGAGCAGCACGTCCGCGGCGGTCGCGTAGTAGTGCAGGACCTCACCCTTCGTGAAGCCGCTCGCCGGATACAGCACCTTGTCGAGGTTGCTGAGCGCGAGCCGTCGCCCCTCCACCTCCGTGATGGGCGTCATACGATGAGAATCCCACGAAACGCGGCAAACCGTGGCGAAAGGTGCACCACATGCGCTCCATATGGAACGGCGCCATCTCCTTCGGCCTGGTCAGCATCCCGATCAAGCTGGTCAACGCCACGGAGAGCCACTCGATCTCCTTCCGCCAGATCCACACGGAGGACGGCGGCCGCATCCGCTACCGCAAGGTCTGCGAGCTGGAGGACCGCGAGGTCCCGACCTCCGAGATCGGCAAGGGCTACGAGGACGCCGACGGCTCGGTCATCCCGATCACCGAGGACGACCTGGCCTCGCTGCCGATCCCGACCGCGAAGACCATCGAGATCGTCTCGTTCGTACCGGCGGACCGCATCGACCCGCTCCAGATGGACACCGCGTACTACCTGTCGGCCAACGGAGTGCCCGCCGCCAAGCCGTACACCCTGCTGCGCGAGGCGCTCAAGCGCAGCGACCGCGTGGCCATCGCCAAATTCGCACTGCGCGGCCGCGAACGGCTCGGCATGCTGCGCGTCGTCGACGACGTCATCGCCATGCACGGCCTGCTGTGGCCGGACGAGATCCGCGCCACCGACAGCGTCGCCCCGGACGCGAGCGTCACGGTCCGCGACGCCGAACTCGACCTCGCGGACGCCCTGATGGACACCCTCGGCGAGGTCGACCTCGACTCGCTCCACGACGACTACCGCGCCGCCGTGGAGGAGATGATCGCCGCGAAGGTCGAGGGCGGTACGACCACCGCCCCCGAGCCCGCGGCCGAGCCGGGCGGCGGCAAGGTCATCGACCTGATGGCCGCCCTGGAGAGCAGCGTCCGCGCCGCCCGCACCGCCCGCGGCGAGCCGGCGGGCGACAAGGAGGCCGAGGTCACGCACCTGCCGACACGCCGTTCCTCCCGTACCGCTCCCAAGCAGGTGGGCGGCAAGAAGTCCACGTCGGCGAAGAAGTCCACGGCCCCCGCCCCGAAGAAGAGCACGTCGAAGAAGAGCACAGCGAAGAAGACGACGACCGCCACGAAATCGACGGCCGCAAAGAAGACGACAGCGGGCACCAAGAAGACGACGACGGCCACAAAGAAGACCACGGCGGGCAAGAAGACGGCGTCGAAGCGCCGCGCCTCATGAACTGTCGGTTGAACTGTCGGTTGAGCTGTCGGTGCAAACGGTCACGGCGAACAACCCCACCTCCTCCCGCCGGCTCCGCACGTTCCCGAACCCCGCCTCCCGGGCCCACCCCTCCGTCAGCGCCGCGTTGCGGCACTTCATGACCCACAGCCGCCCCTCCCGGTTGGGCAGCACGTTCGCGATGAAGTCGAGCTGGGGGTGGTGGGTCTGGGTCGTGCAGATCAGGACGCCGCCCGGGGCCAGCAGCCCGCGCAGCCGCTTGAGGGACGTACGGACGGTGTCGTCGTCGAGCAGCAGCTCGTACAGGCCCGAGACCACGATGACGTCCGGCGCCCCGGCGTGCGGCGGCTCGGGGGCGAACGCGTCCCCGGTCTCGTACGAGACGTTCGTGAGCCCCCGTGCCCGCGCCAGCGACTCGCCCCGGCGGAGTCCGGCCTCCGCGAGGTCCCGGCAGACCACCCGCACCCGCTCGGGCCCGTACGTCGCGGCCAGGTCGTGCAGGTAGCGCCCCGGCCCCGCGGCCACGTCGAGGACGCGGACCGGGCGGCCGGGGCGGTTCTCGACCTGCTC
Source organism: Streptomyces spectabilis (assembly GCF_008704795.1). NCBI lineage: Bacteria > Bacillati > Actinomycetota > Actinomycetes > Kitasatosporales > Streptomycetaceae > Streptomyces > Streptomyces spectabilis. The sequence goes on from NZ_CP023690.1 coordinate 6,385,436, forward strand.
GCGCAGCAACCGCTGGAGGAGGTCGCGGCGGGCGCGGACGGCGCGCCAGCCGACGGCGTCGAGATAGACGCGGTCGACGAGACGGCCGACGCCGAACGCGCCGCGCGCCCGGTTCACGTACACGTAGTCGAGCATCGTGCCGCTGTCGAAGCCGTGCCGGTAGCCGACGCGGATGCCCTCGGAGGTCCGCCCGACCGTGCGCAACAGGCCCCGGAGCACGGCCCACTTGAGGTTCCGCAGAGGTTTCGTCATGCCCGCAAGCGTCGCGGCCGCGGCGCCCGCCGGGTATCCGTACGCCTACTCGTACGCCCTGAGTAGGCGACGGGGGAGAGGGAAGGCAACGGTCGCACCCCCCGGCGCAGTTGCTACTTTGATCCACGATTCAATTGATGCGCACGGCAACGACGTGACGACGCACCCACGTACACCGCTGTATCGCAGCATCGATCGACAGGCCCACGCACCGCAGGAGGTCCCCCGTGACCGGTTCCGACCCCAGACTCGACTCGTCCGCCGAGATACGCGCGCGGATCGACACGAGCAAGCCCCACTCGGCACGCTTCTGGAACTACTTCGTGGGCGGCAAGGACAACTACGAGAAGGACCGCGAGCTGGGCGACCAGATCAAGGAGATCTTCCCGGGCCTCGTCGACGTGGCCCGCACCAGCCGCCTCTTCCTCGGCCGCGCGGTCCGCCACCTGGCGGGGGAGCAGGGCGTCCGCCAGTTCCTGGACATCGGCACGGGCCTGCCGACCGCCGACAACACCCACGAGGTCGCCCAGCGCGTCGCCCCCGAGTCCCGCATCGTGTACGTGGACAACGACCCGCTGGTCCTCGCCCACGCCCGGGCCCTGCTCACCAGCACGCCCGAGGGCGAGACGTCGTACATCGACGCGAACATGTACGACCCGGAGGCCATCCTCACGGAGGCCGCCAAGACCCTGGACCTCTCCCAGCCGGTCGCCCTCATGATCCTGAACACCCTGGGCCACGTCGCGTCCTACGACCAGGCCCGCGACCTGGTCGGCCGCCTGATGGCCGGGCTCCCCTCCGGCAGCTACCTGGTGATCAGCGACTCCACCGCCACCAGCGACGGCATGATCGCCGCGTCCAACGCCTACAACCAGAGCGGCGCGATCCCGTACTACGTCCGCAGCGTCGAGGAGATCACCGGCTTCTTCGACGGCCTCACCCTCGCCGACCCGGGCGTCGCCCAGGTCACCCGCTGGCGCCCCGAACCGACCACCGACACCACCACGGAGGTGGACGCCTACGCCGGCGTCGGCCGCAAGCCCTGACCTGCGAAGCGGCGCCCGCCCCGGCCCCCCGGGCGCCGCCCGCGAACCCATTCCTGAGGACCACCGAAGAGCTGGTAGGGTTCTACCCGTCGCCGCGAACACCGCGACCGACACGCCCCCGTAGCTCAGGGGATAGAGCAACGGCCTCCGGAGCCGTGTGCGCAGGTTCGAATCCTGCCGGGGGCACCTTGGATTAGGTGCCTGTAGACCCCGCCATCAGCGAGTTTGCTGAGGACGGGGTCTTCGCGTATGTGCAGGCGGATGCCGCCGGAAGCAGCCCTTTGCCAGTGATCACGTAATGATCTTGATGGCCCTCACGGCAGGTCAGAACAAGTCTCTCCGGGGCTCCGCCCGCTGCTCAGGTAGCTGTCTCAGTCCGTCGGGCCGCCCCCTTCCTCCAGCCCCTGCATGATCCGATCGTTCATTTCTTTCTCCTGGCCGTCAATGCACTTCGCGTAGATCTTCAGCAGGACGTCCACTGAGTGGCCCGCGCGAGCCGCGACCTCCGGGGCGGGGACTCCCGAGTTGAGCCACTGGGAGACGCCCGCGTGGCGCAGGTCGTACGGCCGGAAGGCCAGAACCGAAGACACCTGGTGCGGCGTGAGCGCCAGCTCCCGGGTCTGCTTCCACACCCGTGAGTACGACGAGGCCGCGATCACGTTGCCTCGCTCGCTGGCGAACAGCCGACCGTCTTTCGCCGTACCGAACTCCTTCACATGCTCGCGGAGCAGCCGCACCAGCGGAGGCGGGATCGGCACGATGCGCACCTCGCCGCGGGCCCGCTGCTTCAGCCCGCGCCGGTCGTGTGCCTCGCCCGAGTCGGTCCAGGCCTTCCCCGCCGTCGGACGGGTCTCCGCCAGTTCGATGCGGCCCCACCCCGACGCGGGGAGCGTGCAGTCGGAGCGGCGGAGCCCCAGGGCTTCGCCCGGTCGCATGGCCGCGTAGTACAGGCACCCGAAGAACGCCCGCAGCCGCCGACCGCTCGCCCGGTCGTAGCCGCCCACGTACGTGACAGCGGTCAGCAGCTCCCGAGCCTGCCGAGGGTTGACCACCACCCGGCGGTCGACCTCCTGCACGGCCCGCTTCCCTCGCTTGCGCCGGACGCGCGCGAGTGGATTCGACGGCAGGTGCTCCAGCTCCACGGCGTATTCGAGGACGTTGAAGACCACTGCCCTCCGCCGCCGGTACGTCTGCATCGCGGCAGGCTTGCCGTCGAGGCGTCGGCTCAGCGCGTCGATCACTTCGTGAGCGCGGGCGATCTCTTGCAGCTCTGCCAAGGGCAGGGACGCCTTCTCGATCCACCGCGCCGCCGCGACGATCTCCTCCGGCCGCTCACGCTCCCGGCGAGGCACCGGCAGGACGTACGACCGCAGTGCTCGCCGCAGAACCTTCGGACCCAGCCGCCCGCGCCCCGGCTTCACGAGGGCGGGAACGACCGTCGCCAACGCGTCCGTCATGCTGTCTCGCTGCTTGGCCGACGCTTCAGCCCACCGGGCATCCACGTACTTGACCGCCAGCTCCAGGAACGACAGTGCGGCTTCGCCGCCGCGCAACGAGTCGGGCAGGCCGGTGACGGTGTCGAAGGGCTCGCCCTTGTCCGCCGCACGCAGGAGCCTGGCCCGGAAGCGGTCGGCCAGAGGCTTCGTCTTGAACGACTCGTGGAACGGCTCGCCGTCCACGGACCAGCGGGCGAGGTGGGTCGGCTTCCGCCGAAGAACACGCAGCCGAAGTACCGGCAGATCGCCGACTACCTGCGCGAAGGCATCTTGGACGGCACCTTCCCCGCCGGTCAGCCACTGCCTTCCGAGGAGTCGCTGGCGAAGCAGTTCGGCGTCACGCGCCCGACGGTCCGTCAGGGCCTGAGTGAGCTACGGGCGTCCGGTCTCGTCGAGGCCATCATGGGCCGGGGCACCTTCGCCCGCTCACCCCACAGCCGTCCCAGCCACACGCGCCCGCGCGGCGTACGCAGGACTCCGGAGGGCCGCTACGCCGAGGCGGACGGCATCCGCTGGACCGACGCCGAGCCGCCGGTAGCCACGCGCACGGATGCCCCGCTGGCCCTCGCGGACTTGCTGCGCATCCCGCCGGGCGAGCCGATGTTCACGTACGACGCGCTGCAGACCGCGGACCACGGCCGCCTGCGCCAACTCCACCGGACGTACGTCCCGTTCTCGATGCTCATCGACACCAAGTACGAGGAGGAGGCCCCGCCGCCGGCGCCCGAGCTCTACGCGGCGCTCGCCGACCTGGGCCACGAACTCCACTTCACGGAGTACGTCCGCACACGCATGCCCCTACCGGACCAGGCACAGGCGCTCCGACTGCCTGACGGAGTCCCAGTGCTGCACATCATCCGCGTGACCCTGACGGATTCGGAGAAGCCTCTGGCCCTGGAGGAGTTCCACCTCCCGGGCGACGAACTGGAGCTCATGTTCCAGCTGTAACTCCTGCCGCGTGGCTCAGACTTTCTCTACGTCATCAAGAGCCCGCGCACGGCGCGGCCTGCCTCCTGTCTCCGCCCCGGCTGGCCGCGCTCGGCGGCTGCGGGCGTGAGGTGGGAGACACCCTCTGTGGCTGGGGCGGTCGGCTCCACGGCTTTAGGCAGCCACTTTGGGGCGAGCCTCGAAGATCATGGCCCCAACGTCGTGCTTTAACGGGCAGGTCCACAGACTGCCCGACTCGCCGGAAGCTTACGGGGCCATGATCACTCGCCCCAAAGCAGCTCCAGCCCAAAGCCGCTACGCCGACCTCGCGAGCCCGTGAAGCAGTCGAGAGCACTAAATCCACCCATCCCCTGCGTCCCATGCGGCATGCTGATCCCTCACGCTGGGAGGAGCAAGGCTCGATGCACGCTGACAAAACGCCGCAATACGCCAAGCTGAAAGCCGGAGTGACCGGGAAAGACCTTCTCGAAGCTGTTGTCCGATCAGGATACCCACTACAGGCTACGGTAGCCGAGACACTCAAAGAAGCCGCACCAAAAGGCAGGTGGCGCGGCGAAATCCAGGAGGAATGGGCATACGTCGATCGAGACTCCGGGCAAGTGCGCGCACTCGACGTCTTTGCAGATATTCCACTCTCACACAGCGCCGAAAAGGAAGGAGAATTCCAAACACGCGCGAAACTCAACACACTTATCGAGTGCAAGCAGAGCGAACTGCCATATGTTTTCTTTCTTCGTCACGATCCACCGCAAGACTCTACGGCATTCCCTGAGATTGTCGGCACAGCAGGACCAGACGTACGCGTCTTCCCTTCCCTGGGTAGCGACGGCACGGGTCCAGACTTCTCATACCTTATGAGCGTTCATGACGCACTAGCTTGTCACGAGTTTGAAATTTTCGACAATCCCCCCTTTCACGCCATATCCCTCACCAAGGCGGCACGCCACAGGGGAGGCAAGCTGGAGTTGACAGGTGAGGACGCCTACAGGTCCCTCACTCTGCCACTCCTGAAGGCCGCAGACCACCTAATCGGAGTCTCTGACTCCAGAGATAGGAAGTCCAACCCGATTCGCTTCATCGCGCCCTTTGCTGTGCTGGATGCACCCATGATTGGCACTGTTAGACACGAAGGAAGGAACGTGTTCCTGGCCCTTCCCTGGGTTCGAATGAGCTACCTAGAGCCCTTCAATGATCGGGAAGCATGGAATCAGGCATCGAGCAGGGTGCGATACTTCGACGTGGTTCACGCGAGCTGCCTTGAAAAATACCTGCACGTACTATTCGATGGGATCCAGAAGGCTGCAGACAGGGCAATGGAATGTGGCCCTCAACTTAAGGAGGGCGTCGCGGTGATTGACAATGGAGAAGAATACAGTCCGCTAAAGTCACTAGAAGAAGACCGGCGCCAGTATCTCGACTGGGAGCCAGCGGGAAGAATCTTCCGACAGTCCGACGGGCACGCGCTGGGATTTCTCGAAGGTGCCGAATTTGGTGAAGAGGATATCTTGACAATAGGCTGGAACCTATAAGTAAAGGCCGCGCTGCACTTCGCGTAACAACCTCTGTCAGGGAATGCCATCAAGCCGGGCCGCTAGCGAGTGTCTGACTGCGTGACAACGCCGAGAGGCAGCGGTGGACAGGCGCGGACGACTGCGGACCATCGCACCAGCTGAGAGACGCACCGGCCCAAGGTAGAGCGCCCGCCCAAGTTGCTTCGAAATGAAGAGGTCGTCACCCAAGGACTCACCGCCATGCTTCCACTGGCGTGACTTGCTCTGGTCGACGGCATGGCAGCGTGGCTGAGGCCGGTGGGGGTACAACGAAGCACACGCGTGCGCGGTCGGTCGGCGCGCCCGCCATCGTGGCTGACTGTCGTCGGCTGAGGCTCGGACGCTCCAGGGCCCAGTTCTGCCAAGGAACGTCCGAGGCGAGGTGACCGTGCCATTCGCGTGCCAGATCCCGCGGGGAATCACGGGGAACAGCGGGAACTCGCCCCGGATGCGACCAGAGGTCCAACACCGCTCCGCCACAGGTCAGCGCAGCAACCGCCGCCAAGAAGCCCAAGCTTCCTAAGCTCATGGCTCTGGCGAGTCCGAGGCTGTGTTTGCTCAGTTTTAAGTCGCTGTGGCGAGCTCACCGTGCGTAGGAGTGGCGAGGTAGGGGTATGTCCTCAAGCTGTCCGTCGTGCAGAGGTCACAGAGCGCCTATCACCGTCGAATTCCCGACTGTTGAGGCAGCACAGATGTCCGCCTGCCGCCAGTCTGGTGGGCAGCCTCAGGCATACGGAACCCGGAGTACACGAAAGGAGACTTCGTGGAAAAGGACACGGCGATCAGTGTTGTGGTGCAGCTCGCTGACCATGTTCATTGGGTACGAGAGTGGCCCGACAAGCCGACGTGGCGCGACCGGTTCCACCGATGGCTATGCCCCGAGGCGTACCGTTTCGACAAGACCGCCACCCCGCCGAAACCTTGGGTCGATCGGCCAGCCGGGTACTACGAACGGCAAGGTTGGCGCATACGAGCGGCTTATTTTAGGTCCGACCTTGCTTTCGAGGTCGAGTACGTGGTCTGCGATCAGTGCAAGATCGGCTGGGTGGAATCGCCGTACTGTTACGAGGGCTACAAGCGATGTGGACTTGCTTCTGCCGCTCTCAGGTCTCTGCGTCGAGCCTACCCCGGTGTCCAGTGGCACACGGGGGGAGGACACTTCCGAGAGTCAGAACCCTTCTGGGGTTCCGTCAGCGTGGGTGTTCCGGGCGGCTACACCCGGCGGGAGCGGTGTCACCACGTGGAACCGTGGAGAGCGCGACGAGCGTAAGAGCACCCTCATGCCAGGAAGTAAAGAGATCTCTGATGCAGCGGCTTTGTGGCGAGGCGCGCACCACCACTGCACCAGAATGAGCGGTGATCAGTCAGGAATCACGGTGAAAGCGAGTGTCACCGACGGGGCCACAGCACGACAGCTTGCCCCCGGACAGCACACGAACCGGTCGCAACGGACCTCAGCTTCCCATCTGGGAGTGCGCGAACTGGCCTGCCGTTCGTCCGGGCTGCGGCGCTGGGGCGCCGGTCCCGGCCGAGTGGCAGGCCAGTTCGCGCACCGGGGCAGCAAGAGGCCCCGTACGACGGCGCTGTGGAGCGATGCCGTACGGGGCCGAGCCGGTGATCGCAGAAGCGGGGTCTGGGCGCGGTCAACCGGCGTTCGAGGGGCGAGTCAGGCCGCCGGTGCCTGCCGCCGTGCGGGCGCGGGCGCTCCGGCGCTCGTGTCGCACAGCTCCGCTTGGAGTCCTGCCGTGATCAGCTCCGCCAGCCGCGCTGCCGCATCCGGGCGCACGGTTCCCAGCTCGACCAAGCCGTCCCCGAAGATGTTCACGTCGGCCGTCAAGCCCGGGAAGTCGGAGTCCAGCCCGAGCAGCATGAGTTGACCTGCCAGGGCGCCAGCGCTACGCCGAGCGCGGTTCCAGCCGCGGACGTAGGGGACTCCGAGTATCAGATCCTCCGCCCGCCTGGCCACCACTCCTCGCCGGTCGGTCATGACGTCAAGTCCTTCCCTGGGGTTCTTCGATGGTGGTGGGTGACGTGGGTTCCTCGTGGTCGCGGGCGAAGCTGTGCTCCAGGGCCAGGCGCAGGAGCTCCGCGAGGCGCTCGGCCGTGCCGGGGGAGACCCGGCCCAGCTCTACGAGGCCGTTGCCGAAGGCGTTCAACTCCGCGCGGAGATAAGGGAAGTCCTTCTCAAGGCCCGCGGAGACGAGGGCGTCTCGTAGTGCAGTTGTCGCGTTTCGGGCTGCATACCAACCGTCGCTTTCGAGAGGCGACCATGCGGCGGCGTCCTGTCCGGAGGACGGATCGGTCGGCATCAGTGGTCCGTCTCGTCGGTGAGGTCCGCGACGGCTGCGTAAGGGGTCGGGTACTGCTCGTCGAAGCGGTCGATTCTGGCGAGGAGCTCCGCGGAGGCGACCAGGGCGGTCGCGAGGGCTACTGGGCGCAGCGGGTTGGCCTCCGGTCGGCGGGTGGGGGCGCGGAGCCATTGATAGCGGTCGTCGGACAACGGGATGGGGCCGGGCACGACTACCGCGCAGCCCTCGCCGAGGTAGCGGAACGACGGTGGCGATTCCGTTTCGCGCTGGAGCTGGCGCGTGAAGGGCTCGTGGCTCCCGGAGCCGAGGAAGAAGCCAACCCTCTGTGCCCGTCGGTCGATGACCGATGGGCCGAAGGGCATGCCGCTCAGGCGGAGTCGGTCGAACATCTCCGTGCCGAGGCGTTGATCCACGCTCACGACATCGAAGAGGCGGCCGGTCTGCACAAGGACAGGCATGCGTGGGTCGTCCGCCCACACCTGTCGGCACTCACCCGGGTTGTCCGCCGCCGCGGCCAGCCATTCCACACCCCGCTTGGTCATCCTGTGCACGTCGTCCCACCCTCAGTCGGAGTTCCGTGCGGCCCCTGTGCCGCAGTAGGTCCAGGCTCGTGGCCCGACCCCCGGCCAGGGCAGATGACGAGAGGTGACGGGGGATGACGTGTCCACTCAGGTCGTGTCATCCCCCGTCAGCCGCCTGTTCACGGATGATCTCTGGTTACTGCCTGCGAGAGGTGGTCATCAGTGCGTACATTCGACCAGGCACGTCGAGTTGCCGCATCGGCGCATGCGTACGGGAGTGAAGGAGCTGCGTCTCCATGAAGTCGACCAGCGACCGCTTACGCGAGGCTCGTGTCAATCGGGGCTGGAGCCAGCCGCGACTGGTGAGGGAGTTGCGCAGGGCAGCCCACCAGCGCGGGCACCAGCTCCCGGCGGACAGCAGCGTGAAGCGCCGTATCGCCAGTTGGGAGAACGGCCACAGCTCGCCTGATGACTTCTACGGTCCGCTGTTGTGCGATGCGTACGCCATGAGTGCCGAGGAGCTCGGACTGAATGGCAGCGAGCTCAAAGACCCTGCTGTACTCGATGCGGCGTATCCCGCCAGCCCGGACGATGCCATTCAGACGGTCAGCCAGTTGTGGCGCGCTGATCTCAATCAGTACGACCCGCTGGTCACCGCGGAGCCGTCCGAGCCGGCGTGGAGTGAGGCTTCGCTGCGGTGGTTGGTCGCGCCGGAGCCCGGCACGCATAGTCCGCGGTCCGATGGGGTTCGTGTCGGTCTCGGCGATGTGGCGGCCATCAGGACCACGGCCGATATGTTCGCCCGGCTCGACGACCAGTTCGGCGGAGACCATGCGCGGCACTCGGTCATTCAGTACCTCAACAATGACGTAGCCCCGCTCCTGCGCGGTCACTACACCGAGCGGGTAGGTCGGGCTCTGTTCTCCACCGTCGCGGAGGCCACGCTCCTGGCCGGTTGGATGGCGTACGACGCCTGCCGTCACGGGCTCGCTCAGCGGTACTTCCTCCAGGCCCTCCGCCTTGCCCAGGACGCGAACGATCGTCGGCTCGCGGGCAGCATCCTGTCCGCGATGAGCCATCAGGCGACCTTCCTGGGCAAGTACACCCAGGCCGCCACCCTCGCCCGTGCGGCGCTCATGGGCATCTCGCCCGTGGCCACGCCCACGCTCCGGGCTCAGTTCCATGCCATGGAGGCCCGCGCCCTTGCCCGTACGGGGGGTACCGCCGCTTGCGAGGCCGCTCTGGGCGCGGCGACCAGGGCCCTGGAGAGTCGGAACAGCGATGACGAGCCAGAGTGGATCAGCTACTTCGACGAGGCCGAGCTGGCCGCGGAGGCCGCCCACTGCTTCAGGGACGTCAACAGCGCTCGCCGGGCGGTCGCTCACGCCGAGAACGCCATGAGTGGCAGCCACGTACGAAGCGACTTCTTCGCGACCATGGTGCTCGCAGACGCCCACTTGCGTGCGGGCGATGTCGAGGAGGCGTGCAGCGTGGCTCTCGACGCGCTGGATCTCGGCGAGCAGCTGAAGTCCGCGCGGTGCGTCAGCTACCTCGCCGAGTTTCGCCGGGACCTCAGCGAGCTCGGGTCCACCGGTGCGGCGCACGACCTTGCCGAAGAGGCGCGGGATCACAGGCTGTGGATCGCTGCCGGGACGTACGGCCAGGGGCGAGCAAGTCACTGACCAAAGTGGCAGACCTCAGAACGCGCCCCAGGACTTTCGTCCTTCGCCTGTTCGCAGCGAAGCCATCCGGAGCGCGAACTCCGCCGCGGAACGCTCGCTCGCGCCCACCTGGTGGCCGATCCACACGACCATCATCAGCTCCCTCAAGTCGGCCAACGTCTCGTACCCGGGCCAGTTCATGAGGTCGAAGCCGTAGCGGTGGACGAACTCGGCGTACTCCGCCTTGCTGTGCCAGCCGTACCGGTCGTAGTACATGGCGGTCAGGATCAGGTCCCACTCGCGCGGGGCCAGGGCGAGCCCGTCCAGGTCAATGAAGACGGCATGGCCGTCCCGGTGGCGAAGGACGTTCCCGATGTTCGCGTCGCCGTGGATCAGGCCGAAGGGAAGAACGAAGTCCAGTCGGTCGTAGTCCTTGGAGAGCTTGGCCGCTCGCTCCTCCAGGAAGGACCTGTCGTCCTCCGAGACAGCAGTCAGGTCGGCCAGCGCTGCCGACAGCTTGGCCAGGGGGTCGAAGTAGGGGAGGCGCAGCGACTCGGGCTCTTCCAGCCAGTGGAACCGGCGAAGGAGATCGGCCAGTTCCCCGACCGTCGCGTACTCCTCCCGCTCCTGGACGCTCTCCCAGAAGGCCACCACCCGGCCGCGTACGACGACGGGTTGAGCGGCATCAGCCAGTACGCGCGTCGCAGGGAAGTCCACCGTCTCCAGCCAGCGGGCCACGCCCGCGGCCCGTTCCATCTCGGCGAGGACGGCCGGGTCGCGGGCGATGCGGACTATGACCGGTAAGGACGCCAGCCGGTACACCGCGTTCGATCCCAGGCGGAGCAGCTCTGCCCCTGAAGGATCGAGGCCGACCGTCTCGCACGCCTCGCGCAGAACGGCCTCCACGCCCTCCGCCGTGAACTCCACGTCCCTGTCGCGCGCGTCCTCGCCGCTGCCCGAGATCATGCTTTCGACCATACGGGCCAGCCCCACCCCGGGACAGGGCGTCCACGTAATGGCAGCGTGATGATCTTGGTGGCAAAGCCGACCCGGCAGCGCCGCGCCGCAGATCAGAGGTCCTGCCGACGAGCGTCCCCACCCGGCCTCCGGAGCCGTGTGCGCAGGTTCGAATCCTGCCGGGGGCACTTCGCATGAAGTGCCCAAAGACCCCGCCATCAGCGAGTTCGCTGCGGACGGGGTCTTCGCGTATGTGCAGGCGGATGCCGCCGGAAGCAGCCCTTTGCCAGTGATCACGTTGTAATGGCGTGTTGATCTTCGAGTGTGTCTCCCCGACGTTTGCCCACGTCGCCGTCTGCCGCGGCTCCGGTGCATGAGGTCAGGGTCAGCTCTCGTCTGCCGGATCGGTCCAGTCGTCCGGCAGTGGTATTCCGTTGCCTCGCCACCCAACGTCATGCGAGAGCTTCACCGCCGGAGACAAGCCCTTGATATCCGCGGGGCGGCCCCGAGCTCATGGGGTGCCCGCATCCGAAACGCTCTGCGCGAAATCAGAAACGGTTCGCAGGATGCCTTGGCCGAAGTCGGTCGGAGCGACCAGCACCCCGAACGTCACCGCTACGGCCAAGACCATCGTCTGGTCGACCCGGCTTCTGGCCTGTACGCGTCGACGTACGAGCACGACGAGGATGACAGCGAGCAGAACTGCCAGGTTGATCGTCAGCTTCACTGGTCGGCCCTTCCCCCAGGCAGGAACGTCCCAACTTTCCTGTGTAGCCCGGGCCGTACGGCTCGGCGACTGGGATACCTGCGGCTGGCGGCAAAGCGCTTATCTGAGGCTGGATCAGCTCGCCGTTGACACCTTGGGGATCTTCGGCGCGTACTCCTCGACAGGAGTGCGGCAAGCCCGGTCAAGGTGCCCAGGGAGCTCTGAGTTGAGCTCGGGCGCGTGTGGGGATCACAGGAGCTGGCCAGGCACGTTATCCCAGGCAGATCCGAATTTCACTCACTTCTACAGTGTGCGCAGGTTTCGCATCCTGCCGGGGGCACCTTGGGTTAGGTGTCCGAAGACCCCGTCATCAGCGGTAGCGCTGAGGTCGGGGTCTTCGCGTATGTGTGGGGTGGCGGCCGCCTAGGCTCAGGGGTATGACGACCATAGACGCAGAGATCTCGCGCGGCCTGGCCCCGGATGGGGTGTTGCGGGCCTCCATCAATCTTGGGAATCCGGTGCTCGCTCAGGGGAGTGCGGAGGAGCCGGCCGGGGTCACGGTGGAGCTTGCTCGTGAGGTTGCGGCGCGGTTGGGGGTGCCGGTGCGGTTCTTGTGCTTCGACGCGGCTCGCAAGTCGTATGCGGCGATGGCCGAGGGGCGTGCCGACCTGTGTTTCCTGGCGGTGGATCCGGATCGTGAGGAGGAGGTCGCGTTCAGCGCGCCGTACGTGCACATCGAGGGGGCGTACGCGGTGCCCGTGGAGTCCTCGTTCGTCTCCGCCGCTGACGTGGACCAGGACGGGGTGCGGATCGGCGTGAAGAAGGGGTCCGCTTACGACCTCTACTTGAGTCGGGCCCTCCGGTACGCCGCCGTGGTGCGCGGCGACGAGGGGGTGGGGGTCTTCCACGCCGAGGGGCTGGAGGTGGCGGCCGGCATCCGGCAGCCGCTGGCCGCGCACGTGGCCCGGCACGACGGACTGCGGCTGCTGGAGCCCGCGTTCATGACGATCCGGCAGGCCATGGGGACGCCGAAGGAGCGGGGGCCGAAGGCGGCAGGGTTCCTGAGTGAGCTCGTGGGTGAGCTGGTGGCGTCCGGGTTCGTGGCCGATGCGCTGCGTCGGTCCGGCCAGGATCCGGCCCTGGCCGCCCCCGTCGCCGCGGTGTGACGCGCCCTGAGGCCTCCCCCCTCAGGGCGCGTGGCCTCAGGCCGCCAAGTGGTGGTCCGCCAGTTCCGTGGCCGCGTGGGCTATGGAGGCCAGGGTGGCGTGGCGGTGCCAGCCGGCGAAGGAGCGGCCCACGAAGTCGCGGATGCCGACGCGTTCCGCGCGGGGCATGCCGGACTGTTCGACGCGGTGGCTGAGGGCGACCAGGCGGAGCAGCGCGGTGAGGTCGACCGTGGTCATGTCGGTCAGCCAGAGCTCCTCCGGCCAGCGGGGGCCGCCGCGGCCGATGCCGAGGAGCAGGAAGTCGCCGTGGTCCTGGCCCCGGTCCCCGGAGTCGAGGACGACGGGGAGGCGGACGCGGATGGCGGCGACCAGTTCGGCGGGGTCCGCGCTGCCCGACGGGATCAGGGCCACGCGCTTGCGGCCCAGCTTGGCGAGCTGGGCGATCTGGCCCGCCTGGAGCGGCCGCTCGCCCCAGCCCGGCAGCGCCGGATCGTGCGGGAGCAGCCAGGTGTCCTGCGCGATCCGGGTGATGTGCCGCAGGCCCGCCGCGCTGAGCTTGCTGACCACCCGGATGCCGTCGAGCGGCTCGGCGTTGAGCGTCACCGGACACTCCGGCAGGCGCAGCCGTGCGGCCGTCTCCAGATAGGCGCTGACCATCGAGTCCTCCGGTGTGGGCTGGCCCGCCCGCCGCTCGGGCCAGGAGGGGTCGTCGTCGCCCGGGGCGCCCCGCGTCCACTGGGACGGCAGATGCAGCCACCAGTTCAGCGGGCTCGTGGCGTGCGCGGACACCCCCCACACCCCGATCACCTGCTGCGCGGTGACGGACTGCCCGCGCTCCCAGGAGAACGTCCGGGCCACACCCACGGAGTGCGTGCCCGACTTGGGGATGACCATGGGGTGCAGGACACAGGCCTGCGGAGGCAGCCGACGGGCCAGATAGCGGCCGAGGGCCTCCCGCATGGGCGCCCACTCCCACGTCGAGTCGTTGATGAAGTGGTGCAGGCCCTGGTCGTTGACCTGGTCGCCGAGGAAGGCCGCGATGTTCCGCACCGACTTCCTGCCCCGTGCGCCGAGGAGTCCGCGCAGATACATCAGCCCCTTGCGGCGCTGGTCGGCCCGCGGGAGCGAGGCGAACACGACGGGGGAGAGCTCCGCCAGCGAGCGGTCGAGGGCGACCCTTCTCGTCGCGTCCGGGTCGGGCCCGTCGCAGCGGGTCATCCGGCCGTGGTGGGTCTGAGCGCAGTACGGTTCGCTGCTGACGACAGTCATGCCAATCCTTTGTGTGGTGCGCCGGAGCACGTCGGTGCGGCCGGACGGCCCGGTGCTCGGCGGCGCGGTGAGGGGGCACGGCGGCACGGCGGCGTGCGGCCGCGGGCGGCGTACCTGCGGGCGTCCGTGACCGGCCGCCCGCAGCCGTGCGGAAGGAGAGGGAGGGGGTTGGGGGTGACGTCGGCCGGACTCGGAGCCGGGACACGCGTCGTGAAGGGGCGGTGGCGCAGAGACCCGGCGGCCCGTGAGGCCTCGGTCTCCCCTCCGCGCGGCCGTGAGCGGGCAACTGCCCGGGGCCGTGACGGGGCACACCGCGAAGGCTGAGCGTAGGTGTCAGGCGGCGCCGCGACGGCGTGCCCGACCTGGGGGAAGAGGCTTCCCGTCAGGGCTCGGCCAGGGATCGCTCAGCACATGCGATCAGTCAACGCACGGTGGTACGACAGCGCGGAGGAAACGGGCTGGGGCAGTCCGGCGGAAAGCCAGGGCCGATGGAGTGGCCAGGGCTGCAGAAGTGGCCAGGGCCGCAGAAGTGGCCAGAGCCATAGGAATGGCCAGAGCCGCAGGAATGGCCAGGGCCGCGCGAACGGCCGGGGCCGACCGAATGGCCGGGGCCGACGGTGCATTCGCGTTTCGTGGTTCATGTGTGTCGTGCATGACTCCCCCTTGGTTTCGACCGCGCCCAACGGATGGTCGAACGTACGGAGGCAAGACTGCTTTCGTCGAAAGCGCTCGATTTCAGCAGCCTCGGATTCCCCCGTTTCCTAAGGCTTTTCAAAATTCAAACGCAACGCCCGTGGGCCGCGCAAGGGCGATCGCGGGTCAGCTGGTCATGTCCCGGGTCAGACTGGTCAGTGGCGTTCGCGGCCAAGGGATCCATGGTCACCACTGCCTCCTGCTTCATGATGAATGGCGGTGGCGGCGATTTCGCCGCTGAATTCACCGGCGCGTACGGGGCGCCCGGCGGCGGCGCATTCTCCGCGGTCAGGGCGGTCAGGTGTGTTGCTTACCACTTCGTAGGATCCACCGAATCCGAGCGAGGGGGAGATCGCGAGGGGTTGTACCCGGCGAGATCGCTTGATCGCCGCGGTGGTACGCCCCGCATTCTTCTTGTCACTTTCCGAAGCGTTATTCGCCGGGCCTCCGTCGCTCTCAGGGCTCCTCCCGGGGCGCCAGGGAGCGGTCCACGAGAGCGGGCGCGGCGCCCACGTACCCGGCCGGATCGCACCAGCGGTCGAGGTCCGCGCGCGGGACGCGGCCGGCCAGGCCGGGGGCCTCGGCCAGGTGGTCGGCCAAGGGGCGGCCGTCCCGCCCCGCGGCGGCCGAGGCGGCCGTCAGGAGCTCTCGGGCGGCCGCCTTGCCCAGGAGCGGGGCGAGCTCCGCCACGAGCCGCTCGGCGACGACCTGGCCGCCGGTGAGGGCGAGGTTCGCGCGCATCCGCTCCGGGTGCACCACGAGGCCCTCCACGAGCTCCACCGCCGTGTGCGCGGCGCCGCCCGTCAGGCGCAGGCACTCGCGCAGCGGCTGCCACTCCGCGTGCCACGCCCCGGCCGAACGCTCGTCCTCGGCGAGCATGCACTGCGTCAGGACGGTGGCGAGCGCCGGGACCTGGAGCGCGGCACCGCGGATCAGCGTGGCGAGCACCGGGTTGCGCTTCTGCGGCATCGCCGAGGAGCTGCCGCGCCCGGGCACGTACGGCTCGCCGACCTCGCCGACCTCGGTGCGGCTCAGCGACTGCACGTCCACCGCCAGCTTGCCGAGGGCTCCGGCGGTGTGCGCGAGCGCGGCGCCCAGGTCGGCGATCGGCGTGCGCAGCGTGTGCCAGGGGAGCACCGGCGCCCGCAGGCCCGTCTCGGCGGCGAACGCCGTCACCAGGCGTTCGGTGTCGGCGCCGTACGCGGCGTACCCGGCGAGGGTGCCCGCCGCGCCGCCGAGGGAGACCGGCAGGGCCGCGTGCACGGCGGCGGCGCGGGCGTCCGCGTCGCGCACCAGCTCCCGCCAGCCGGCGGCCTTGAGGCCGAAGGTGGTGGGCACCGCGTGGAGGGCCAGGGTGCGCCCGGCGACGACCGTGTCGCGGTGGGCGCGGGCGAGCCCCGCGAGGGCCCGCTCGACCCGCCCCAGGTCCGCCCGCAGCAGCCCCAGCGCGTCCCTGGCCACCAGCATCGCCGCGGTGTCGAGGACGTCCTGGCTCGTCGAGCCCCGGTGGACGTACGCGGCGGCGTCCGGGTCCGCCGCGGCCACCGCGTCGGTGAGCGCGCGCACCAGGCCGACCACGGGGTTGGCGCTCTCCCGCGCGTGCACCGCGAGCGCCCTCAGGTCGAGCCGGTCGGCCCGCGCGGCGGCGGTGATGGCCCGCGCGGCGCCGGGCGGCACGACGCCGAGCGCGGCCTGCGCGCGGGCGAGCGCGGCCTCGGTGTCCAGCATGGCCTGGAGCCAGGCGTGGTCGGACACCGCGCGCTCCACGGGGGTTCCGGCGCGCACGGGGGAGAGGAGCCCGGCGTCCAGGGTGTGCGGGTCGACGGCGGCGTCGTGCGGGTCGGCGGCGGCGTCGCCCGCGGCGAACGGCGCGTTCATACGGCGACCTCGGTGTGCTCCTCGTCGGCCGTCGGCCCGGCCCACGGGGCGCTGGTGCCGAGGGCGAGCACGGCGCGCGCGATCGCGTCCGCGTCGGCGATCGTGACCGAGTCCACGCCGGGCCTGATGCCCGCCGCCGTCACCCAGTGCACCGCCTCGGTCGGCACCCCGTACGCGAAGCGCCTCGGGTGGGCCCTGCCGTGGGCGTCGAGGAGGCGGTACGGCCGTTCGGTCACCGCGAGGCCGCCGGTCTCGTAGGCGCCGCCGTCCGCCGTGGGGATGCGGTACGGGGCGCACGCCTCGGTGTTGAGCAGGTGCCGCAGCAGGGGGTCGGCCGTGCGCCGCAGGTCCGGCTCCGGGAGGCGGGCCTCGATGAGGACGCGGGCGCGCACGGTCGGGCCCGGCACCGCGTCGGAGTCGGCCACGAACGACCGGTCGCGGGTGTCGATCCTGATCCGGGTGTCGGGCCCGGTGAGTTCCAGGACGCCCGCCTCGATCAGGGCGGTCATCTCCTCGACGCGGCGCGGCGGCGGGCCGATCGACAGGAAGGCGTTGAGCGGTGTGTACCAGCGTTCCAGCTCGTCGCGGTGCGAGTCCCCGTCGAGGCCGCCCTGGTCGACCGCGAGCCGTACCTCGTTGCGCAGGTCGCGGAGCACGTCGAGGGCGGCCTTCAGCGGGCCGCTGACGTTGCCCTCGCGGGCCTGCCGGACGTCGTCGGCGAGGCGGGCGAGGAGCCAGGAGCGGAAGTCGTCGCGGCTGGTGAAGGAGCGCCGGCGGGCCGAGTCGGCGAGCGCGTCCCAGTCCCACCTGTCCGTCGCCGGGACGCCGTACGCGTCCAGGACCGCGGCGCACTCCGCGGGGCCCGCGCAGGCCAGGTAGCGCGCGGCGAACCCGTCGGGGCCGGGCGCGCGTCCGGCCGCGCCGTCCTCGCGGGCCAGCAGCGTCTCGTAGTAGACGGTCTCCACCTCGCGCGCGATGAGCGGCCACAGGTCCTTCGTGAAGGAAAGGCGGCCGGAGGCGTCACCGGAGCGCAGCCGGGCCACGCGTTCCGCCGTGAGCAGGCGCGGCAGATAGCGGCCGTGCGCGCCCTTCTCGTTCTCGCCGCGCGAGTGGAAGGGCACGCCGCGCCGCGAACTGGCGTACAGCCGGGGCTCCTTGCCGCTCGGCCGGTAGACGAGCCCGGCCGCGCCCCGGTCGAAGCGGCCGCCGCGGCCGAGGGTGAACAGCGCGAGGTAGTCGAAGAAGCACAGGCCCAGGCCGCGCAGCAGCACCGGCTCCGCCGCGGCGATGCCGTCCAGGTCGGCGTCCGCGGGGTTGGCGGGCGGCAGATAGGTGAGGTGGTTGATCCGCGACAGGCTCGCCGTGCGCTCCTCCCGCGCGGTGGGCCGGGTCGGCAGGTGGCCCTGCGCGAGGACGACGGCGTCGAGGTGGTTGAGGCGGGTGCCGTTCGCGAGCCGGACGCCCTGCGGCCCGCCCGCGATGCCGTGGGTGTCGGCCATGGCGACCGCCCGCGAGCGGTGCACCCGGATCTCGACGTGCGCGGGCGCGTTCGCCAGGACGCGCCGGAAGCAGGCCGTGAAGTACTGCCCGCACAGCACCCGCGTGGGGTACGAGTTCGGCTCCAGGGACCGCACCTCGGCCAGCGTCGCCTCGTCGTACGCGGTCTCGTCGTACGCGGTGTCGTGGTACGCGGTCTCGCCGGGCGCGGTGTCGCCGTGCGAGGCCGCGAGCGCCGCGGCCCATTCGTACAGGCTCGGTCCCGGCTCGACCGGCCCCTCGATGCGGGACGCCGCGTCGGAGTAGACGGTGATCTGGGAGGCCACCGTGTTGGCGAGCAGGTGCCGTGACTGGCCGGTGCTCCACACCGCGCCGGAGCCCGGCGCGACCGGGTCGACGACGTGGACGAGGACCCGGGCGTGCGATGGTCGTGCGCGCTCGTTCGCGCACAGGCGTTCCAGCACGGCGAGCCCGCGCGGTCCCGTACCGATGAGGGCGATCTCGTGCGCGGTCGCGTTCAAGCCGATTCCCCTTCCTGACAGAACTCGGTCCGATCCTGAGAGCGGCGGCGGAGGCCTCGCAACGGCGGCCGGGGCAGTCAGTCAGATGCGTCCGCGGGAAGGCCCCTTCCTGCCGCCGGAGTTGACACACTGTCTGCCGGTACGCCGGGAATCCGGCGCGGCCGCGGGATTCCCGGGGAAGAATGCCCCGCATGCGTGCTGCGTACATCAGTGAATTCGGTCCGGCGCACTCCATCCGGTTCGGCGAGCTGCCCGAGCCGCGGCCGGGCGCGCACGACGTCCTGGTGGACGTCGAGGTGACGACGGCCAACCACGTGGACACCTTCATCCGGTCCGGCGCCGTGGACACGCCCGTGGAGTTCCCCTTCGTGGTCGGGCGCGACCTCGTCGGGCGGGTCGCCGCCGTCGGGGACGCGGTGACGGGCTTCGCGGTGGGGGAGCGGGTGTGGTGCAACAGCCTCGGCCACGGCGGGCGGCAGGGCGCCGCGGCCGAGCGGGCCCGGGTGCCCGCCGAGCGGCTCTACCGGCTGCCGGAGGGCGTCGACCCCGCCGCGGCGGTGACCGTGCTGCACCCGGGCGCGACCGCGTATCTGGGCCTGGTCACGCACGGCGGCCTGCGGGCGGGCGCGACCGTGGTGGTGATCGGCGCCGCGGGCAACGTGGGCGCCGCGATGGTGGTCGTCGCGGCCGCGGCGGGCGCCCGGGTGGTGGCCGTCGCCCACCCCCGCGACGAGGCGTACTGCCGCGGGCTCGGCGCCGACGCGGTGGTCGACCGCACGGCCGGCGACGTGACGGCCCGCCTGGCCCGCGCCTGCCCCGGCGGGGTCGACCTCTATCTGGACGCGGCCGGGATCAACGACCTGGCGGGCGCGGTCGGACTGCTCGCCTGGCGCGGCCGGATCGTGCTGCTCGCCGGGCTGCGCACCACGCCGACGCTGCCCGCGGGGGAGCTGTACGTCCGCGACGGCTCCGTCGTCGGCTTCGCCATCACCCGGGCCACCGTGGCCGAGCTCGCGGAGGCGGCCGAGCACGTCAACGGCCTCCTCGCCGACGGCAGGCTGCGGCCGCGGGAGCGGTTCACGCTGCCGCTGAGCGCCACCGCCGAGGCCCACCGGATGCTGGAGGCGGGCGAACTGCGGGGGATGAGGGTGGCGTTGAGCACGGAGTGAGGCGGCGGGGCCGGGGGAACCCACACACCGGTGCGGGGGCCCTCCGCGCACACCGGAGGGCCCCCGCCGCACGAGTCCCGCTCACGACCCCACCAGGCTCCGCGCTCCTTGGAGTACGTCGGTCAGGAGCGTCCCCAGGATGCGGACGCCGTCGTGGGTGAGGACGGACTCGGCGTGGAACTGCACCCCGGCGAAGTGCGGGCCCCGCACGGCGTGCACCTCGCCGGTGGCGGCGTCCCGGCAGACCTCCACCGGACCGTTGCCCACCGGGTGCAGCAGGTCGGTGCCGCTGTGCGCCACGAAGCTGTTGTAGAACCCCACGCGTTCGCGGCGGCCGAAGAGGTCGAGGTCCTTCTGCACGCCCTGGTGCGGCCGGTCGCGGCGGCGCACGTCCAGGCCAAGGCGGTGACAGAGCACCTGGTGGCTCAGGCACACGGAGAGGAAGGGGCGGCGCCCGGCGAGCAGCCGGGCCGTCACGTCGTGCAGATGGGCCATCCGGGGTTCGTCCACCGCCAGCGGGTCGCCGGGACCGGGGCCCATGACGACCAGGTCGTGGCCGTCGGGGTCGTACGGCTCGTCGAAGCGGCGCACGGTCACCTCCAGGCCGGTCGACCGCAGTTGGTGGGCGATCATCGAGGTGAACGTGTCCTCGGCGTCGACGACCAGGACCCGCCTCCCGGCCAGGGCCGGGCGCCGTGCCGGGGGTTCCGGCCCGTCGCGCCAGAAGCGGGAGATGTCCGCGTTCCGCGCGAGCAGCGCGGAGCGCACCGACGGATGGTGGCCGAGGGGGCGCTGCGGCTCCGCCCGGAGCGCGCTCAGCAGGCCGAAGGCCTTCGCGTGTGTCTCGGCCACCTCGGCCGCGGGCAGCGAGTCGCGCACCAGCGTGGCGCCCACGGCGATCGACATCCGGCCCGACGCGTCGATGTCGGCCGTGCGGATGACGATCGACGAGTCCAGGGTGCGCCCGCCGTGACCGTCCCGGCCGATGAGCGCGACGACGCCGCTGTAGTAGCCGCGGCCCTGCGGCTCGTACCGGTTGATCACGCGGCTCGCGCTCTGCAGCGGGCTGCCCGTGACGGTCGGGGCGAACAGGGTGCCGCGCAGGATCTCCCGCACGTCGCGCCGGGTGGTGCCCTCGATGAAGTACTCGGTGTGCGCGAGGCGGGCCATCTCCTTGAGGAAGGGACCGACCACCCGCACGCCCGCGTCGCAGAACCGCGACATCATCTTCAGCTCCTCGTCGACGACCATGAAGAGCTCGTACGTCTCCTTGCGGTCGTCCAGGAAGTCCATGACGCCGTCGAGGGTGGGGCCGCCCGCGGGGTAGCGGTAGGTGCCGCTGATCGGGTTCATGACGGCGGTGCCGTCGCGCAGGCTCACGTGCCGCTCGGGCGACGCCCCGACCAGGGTGCGCTCCCCGGTGTGCACCAGGAACGTCCAGTACGCGCCCGACTCGTGGGCGAGCAGGCGGCGGAAGACCGCGGCGGCCGTGGCCGGGGTGTAGTCGGTGACATCGGCGACGAAGCGGCGCTTGATGACGAAGTTCGCGCCCTCGCCCGTGCTGATCTCGTCGGCGAGGACGCGGCGCACCAGGTCCGCGTACGCGTCGTCGTCGATGTCGAAGTGCTCGCCCGACAGCCGGATCGGTACGTCGGGGACGCGGTCGAGCAGCTCGGCCCGGCTCAGGCACGCCCGCTCGCGCACCGTCATGGCGAGCAGCGGACTGCCGTCGTCCGGTGCCGGGAAGCCGCGCTCGGCCAGCTGCCGGTAGGGCAGCAGCGCGAGTACGTCGGGCCCGGCGGGGCCTTGCGCCGACTCGGGGACCGGCAGATCGCCGACGCGGTCCACCGCGCGCACCGGCCCGGTGAGGAGCTCGACCTGGTCGACGCCGGTGGCCGTGGGGCGGTACAGGAGGGCGTACGGGGGCGGATCCGCCGTGAGCACGCGCCGCAGCAAGGCGTCGGCGTCGGCCGGGGCGGGCGGCGGCGCCGTCGGGTCCGCGCTCATGCGACCGCCCCCGCGGCGGACGCCTCGGCCGCTTCCGCGAGGAGCGTGCCGCCGTCGGACGGGAGGCCGCGGGTGGTGGCCACGACCGCGCAGCGGCGCGCGGCGTAGGTGAGCGCGAGCCGGTGCTCGGCGGCGGAGAAGTCGGCGGTCGCGTCGGCGACGAGGAAGGTCTCGATGTCGTGCGTGAAGGCCTCGACGGCGGTCGCGAGCACCCCGATGTGGGCGTAGACGCCGCAGACGAGGAGCTGGTCGCGGCCTGCGGCGCGCATCCGGTCCAGGAGGTCGGACCGGAAGAACGCGCTGTAGCGCCACTTGGTGAGCAGCCAGTCGTGCGGCCGCGGCGCCAGCTCGTCGGTGATGGCGCGGTCCTCGGGCGCCAGGCGCATGCCGGGGCCCCAGAAGTCGCGCAGCAGGCCGCGCTGTTCCTCGGTCATGCTGCCCGGCTGCGCCGTGTACGCCACGGGTATGCCGAGGCGGGCGCAGCCCTCGCGCAGCAGTCTCACGTTGCCGACGAGCTCGCGGCGGTGGGCGGCGGGATACGGCCGCAGGAAATAGCGCTGCATGTCGTGCACCAGCAGCACGGCACGGTCCGGACGCACCGTCCACCGCGCGGTGTTGGCCGGCAGGTCGTGCTCGCCGGGCATCGGGTAGGCGGCGATGTCGGGGATTCCGGGCATGGCTCCGCTTCCTCTCGGGTCGCTCCTTGTTCTCTGTCCCGCGGGCGCGGCGCGGGCCCCGCGTCAGGCGCCGAGCGCGGCACCCCCGTCGACCGTGAGCTCGTGCAGCGTCACGTGCCCGGCCTGCTCGGACAGCAGGAAGAGCACCGCCGCCGCCACGTCCTCGGGCCGGGCCGTCCTGCCCAGCGGAATGCCCACCCGGAAGTCCTCCGCGCTGCCGCCGAGCGTGCGCGCGCGGCCCTCGTCGTCGTGCCACATCGACCACAGCATCGGCGTCTCGGTCGAGCCGGGGGCCACGACGTTGCAGCGGATGCCGTACCGGGCCACCTCCAGGCCGAGGGACTTGGTGAACATGGTGGCGGCCGCCTTGGACGCGGCGTACGCGGCCATCTTCGCCCGGGGCGTCGACGCGGCGTTCGACGCCACCGTCACGAGGGCGCCCCGGCCGCGCGGCACCATCCGGTCCACCACGGCGCGGGAGGTGTGGAAGACCCCGCTCGCGTTGACCGCGAACATGTCCGCCCAGTCCTGCCCCGACAGCTCCCTGACCTCGCCGACGCGCAGCGTCCCGGCCGCGTTGACCAGGTACTCCACCGGGCCGAGCCCGGACTCGACCGCCGCGACGAGCGCCTCGACGCCCGCGGCGTCGGTGACGTCCGCCGGGTACGCCGTCACCGGCAGGCCCTGGCGGGCCAGTTCGGCCACGCGTTTGCGCAGCGCGTCGCCGTCGCGGTCGACCGCCGCCACGCGGGTGCCCCGCTCGGCGAGCGCGCGCACCACGGCCCGGCCGATGCCGCCCGCGGCGCCGGTGACGAGGGCGACCTTGTCCTGCCAGGCCGTGCTGGTGTCCGTCGCGGTCACTGTGTTCCTCCTGTCTCGGCGGCGAGCGCCAGGGGTTCGGCGTCCCGCCAGGCGCCGAGTACGTCGATCGCCTGCTCGGCGGTGAGCCGGGGGTCGCAGAGGCTGGCGTAGACCTTGCCGACCCGGTCCGCCTCCCACTCGTCCAGGACGCACTCGGTGACCTGGTCGGGCGTCGTCTCCAGATGGACGCCGCCGGGGAACGCCCCGGCCTCGGCGAGCACCGCCCGGAACTCGCGGACCTCGCGCTGGAGCGTCCGGACGTAGCGGGTCTTGTAACCCCCGGTCGTCACCACGGTGTTGCCGTGCATCGGGTCCGTCAGCCACACCACCGGATGCCCGGCGGCGCGCACGGCGTGCACCAGGTCCGGCAGCCGCTCGGCCACCGTCCCCGCGCCCATCCGGACGATCAGCGTGAGCCGTCCGGGCTCCCGGCCGGGGTCGAGGAGCGCGCACAGCGCGAGGAGTTCGTTCGCCTCGATGCCGGGGCCCACCTTGACGGCGACCGGGTTGACCACCTGGGAGAGCAGGGCCACGTGCGGCCCGTCGACCTGGCGCGTGCGCTCGCCGATCCACGGCCAGTGCGTCGAGGCGAGCAGCAGCCGCCCGTCGGGGCCCCTGCGGACCAGCGGGAGTTCGTAGTCGAGGAGCAGCGCCTCGTGGCTGGTCCACACCGGGTGCTCGATGCCTCCGGCGCGGCTCCACCCGAGGTGGGACATGATCCGCGCGGCCGCCGTGTACCCGTCGATCAGGCGCAGCGGGTCGGGCCGTCGCTGGCCGGGGTCGGGGCCGTTGACCAAATGGCCTCGGTACACGGCCAGTTCCTGGTCGCCGAACCGCTCGGTGGGCCGGGACCTGGGCTTGGCGAACTGCCCCGCGATCCGGCCCACGCGCACCACCGGGCGGCGGCCCGACAGCTTCATGGCGCCCGCGAGGAGGTCGAGCACGGCGACCTTGCGGGCGACGTCGTCGGCCGTGGACTCCGCCGGGTCCTCGGCGCAGTCACCGGCCTGCACGACCTCCGCGCGGCCCGCGCTGACCTCGGCCAGGTGCGTGCGCAAGGTGTGTACGTCGGCCGCGTCGACCAGGCCGGGCCGGCGCGCCAGGGTGTCGCGGGCGCGCCGAAGACGCGCCGGGTCGTCCCACTCCGGTTGTTGTCTCGCCTTTTCCAATGGAATGTGCACCGTATTCCTGTTCACAGTCGGCTCCGGCATTCGTACGGCGACCCGGGGCGGCCGCCGTCATGCGCCGCTGACGCCCAGAAGAAGAAATCGCCTGGATATCGATTCGGAATTCGTAAAGGGAGCACGCCCCCACCCTCGCCGTTCACGACGGGTGCGCCAAGATATGCCGGTCCGGTTCGTCAGGTCAGCGAAAGTCTGTCAGTTGTGGCCGGGCGGCCGGTCAGTTGACAGATGCCGTGCGCATTTCTTGCCGGGCCCCTCCCGTGCTGCCATCGTGTGGCGATGAGCGAAGCGAGAGAAACGCGGCCGCCGTCGGCGGCTCCCGTGGTGCGTACGGACGCGGGCGCGGTGCGCGGCGCGGCGGTCCGGGTGTCGGTGCCGGGCCGGGCGGAGCGGACCGTCTCGGCCTTCCACGGCGTGCCCTACATGGCGCCGCCCGTCGGCCCGCTCCGCTTCGCCTCGCCGCGCCCGCACCCGCCGTGGTCGGGCATCCGCCCCGCGGACACCGTGCGCCCCGCCTTCGCCCAGCCGTCGGGGCCCGCCCCGGCCACCGCGCCGGTCCGCGCCGCGGAGTCGGCCGAGGACGCCGTCCACGCCAACGTGTGGACGCCCGACGTCCACGGCCGCCGCCCCGTGTTCGTGTACGTGCACGGCGGGGGCTGGCAGGTCGGCACGGCGTCGAGCCCGACCTTCGACGGGGCCCGGCTCGCCGCGCGCGGGGACCTGGTCATCGTGACCTTCAACTACCGGCTCGGGCCCCTCGGGTTCGGCCTGCACGAGGCGCTCACCGATCCGGCGACCGGACTGCACGCCAACTGGGGCCTACAGGACCAGGCGGCGCTCGTGGAGTGGGTGCGCTCCTCGATCGCCGCGTTCGGCGGCGACCCGGACAACATCACCCTCTGCGGCACCTCGGCGGGCGGCGCCGCCGTCTGGCAGCTCGCCCTGCTGCCGGCGCTGCGCGGCGCGATCCGCCGCATCGTCCCGATCAGCACGGCCCACGTCCGGGCCCCCGCCTTCGCCCTGACGCCCGACGACGCCCGGACGGCCTTCGCGGCGGTCGCCCGGCGCCTCGGCGTCGACGTACCGGGGCTGCGCACGGTGGACGCCGCGAAGTTCCTCGCCGTGTGGGGCGCGTACTTCGCCGCCGTGCCGGACGGCCATCCCGTGGAATCCGGGCGCTGCTACCGCGGCCCCGTCGTGGACGGCGCGCTGGTGCCCGCCCACGACACGCACCGGCCGGTGCCCGACCTGCCGACGCTGTCCATGGTGACGGCGACGGAGGGCTCCTTCCACACCGCCGGCGGGCGGCCGCACCCCGTCGACGACGCCGAGCTGCGCGCCCTGGTCCGGGCGCACCTGCTCATCGACAGCCCTGAGGTGCCGCGTGGCCTCGTCGACGACGTCATCGGGCACTACCGCACGCTGGCCGCGGCGGACCGCCGCCCGGTCGACCCGCTCTCCCTCCTCACCGAGATCCACGGCGACAACACGTTCCGCCACCGGATCGTGCGCATGGCCGAGCGCGGCGCGCGCGAGACGCGGGTGCCGCAGTACCTGCTGTACTTCGACTACGAGGTGCGCCCGCCCGGCTTCGGCACCCCGCACGAGGCGACCTCGCCGTTCCTGTTCGGCACGCACGGCATCGCCGAGCACCGGGAGGCGTTCGGCGACGGCCCGTGGGCGCGGGAGGTCTCGGCGACCCTGATGGACCTCGTGGCGGCGTTCGCCCACGACGACGCGCCGCGCGCCGAAGGCGTCCCGCCGTGGCCCCGGTTCACGCCCGACGCGCCGAGCACGCTGCTGCTCGGCGGCCGCGAGGGGCCCCGCGTCGGGGAGCTGCCGAAGACCGCCGAGCTACGTTTCTGGGACACGGTCAGGTAGCGCCCCGAAGGGGCGCGGGGAACTGCGCGACAAGCCACGACGAACCCGCAGACGAAGCACTACGGCTTGCCCTCAAGGATCTCGAAAAGGGTGCCCTGCGCATCCGCGACCAGCGCGCCCCGCCCGCGCAGGGAGGCGTAGGGCCCCTCGCGCACCGCACCCCCGAGCCCGACGACGGCGGCCGCGGCCGCGTCGACGTCCACGACCCCGAACGCCACCCGCCAATGCGAGGCAACGCCTCCCACCGCTTCGGCGACCGAGGCCACCTCGCGCCCGTCGAGGCGGAGCGCGACCTCACCGGCCCCCGGCCCGGGAACCACGGTGTGCCCGAACACGGCGGCGTAGAAGGCCGCGGCCGCGTCGACGTCGCGGCTCAGACAGTGGTGCCGCACCGCCGCGCCCGCGACCCCCGCGACCTGGGCGCCCGGGTACTCGTCCGCCTGCCAGATCGCGAACACCGCGCCCGCCGGGTCCTCGGCGACCGCGAACCGGCCGTGCGTGCCCACGTCGTTCGGTGCCACGAGCAGCCTGCCCCCGGCCCGCTCGATCCGCCCCGCCACCGCGTCGGCGTCGGCCACCGCGAGGCAGACGAGCCACGCCGAGGGGCCGCCGCGCTCCGCGCCGGGCGGCCGGGGTCCGATGTCGGCGACGTTCCGGCCGTCGAGGCGCGCCGTCAGATAGTGGTCGTACTCCTCACCGTGGTCCAGGAACGTCCAGCCGAAGAGCCGTCCGTAGAACCCGCTGGTCCGCACCGGGTCGTCGACCTGGACCTCCACCCAGCAGGGGGTGCCCTCGGGCCACGGGGCGTCGCGTACGGTCATGCCGCGCCCCCGTCAGACGTCCAGGCCGAAGGTACGCAGGCGCTCGTCGCTCACCATGGTGATCTTCGGCTCGGGCTTGAGGCCGCGCTCGATGGCCCCGGCGATCTGGAGGGTGCGCAGGGTCTGGTACTCGATGGCGGCGAAGTTGTCCTCGGTCACGCTCGTCGCCTCGTGCCGGGAGATCGTGCCGGTGCCGTAGGGGGCGCCGTTGCCGGGCCGGTGCAGCACGGCGGCGGCCGAGCCGTTCGGCACGATCACCGCGCCCCAGTGGCAGAACGCGTTGTGCAGCGCCAGGATCGCCGCCTGCTGGCCCGCGTGCGGCATCGAGCCGGAGGCGAACGCGGACACGGCCTTGTTCATCAGCTTGCCGGGGATGGCGACCGGGCCCGTGTGGTCGATGAAGTTCAGGATCTGCGGGGCGGGCAGGCCGTAGTGGACCGGGGTGCCGATCATGATCGCGTCGGCCCAGACGAGGTCGTCCAGGTCCGCGTTCGGGACCTCGGCGGTGGCGTCCGCGAGCGCGGCGTAGGCGGGCTTGTCGAGGACCATCGGGTCCGGCAGTTCGGCCGCCTTGCGCACGCGGACCTCGGCCCCCGCCTCGCGGGCGGTGAGCGCGGCCCGCTCCACGAGCTGGTGGACGTTTCCGCTGCGGGAATGGAAAACAATGGTGAGGTTCGTCAAGGGAAATCCCTCCCGATGGGTCGGCGCCGGTCGCTGAGCCGGTCGGACAGCGGCGCGGCGCGGATATCCCCTGCATCATGCAACTCACCGAAAAGGCACGGCCAAGCCCGCTCGCACAATCTGTCAGGTCCACCCGCGGGCCGTTCCCCGCCGCGTGCGGAGGTGACAGACATCCCCGCCGAGCGCTGACCCGCGGCATTTCCCGGTGCTGTACTCGACGCATGTCAGACATACGAAACGGCAGCAGCCTGCCCGTCGATCCGGCCGACCTTCCCTATGTCTTCGCCGACGCCTTCAACGGGCGGAACCTCGAACTCCTTCAGCGTCTCTTCGAGCCGGAGGCCCTGCACGTCGTGCGGCCCGGCGAGATCTCGGCGGGCGCCAAGCGGCGGGCCGTCCTGCCGACGGTGGTGCGCGACCGCGTCCCCATCACCGTCAAGCTGCGCCAGGTCTACGTGGTGGGGGACACCGCCCTGCTGATCAACGACTACGTCCACGACGGCACCGGGCCCGACGGCGCGCACGTGCACATCGAGGGAACGGCGACGGACGTTGCGCGCCGGGACGCGGACGGGCACTGGCGGTACCTCATCTCCAACCCGTCCGGCACGGCGTGACGCCTTCGGCGGACGGCGCCCGTACGCGGGCGAGCGCTCCGCCCCCGGGGCACCTCGGTCCCGGGGGCGGAGCGCTCGCCCGCGCTGCTCCTACTCGAACGACATGGGCACGGCGGGCCCGCCGGACGCCTTCACGGGCAGCCGGTCCAGCTTGATCCCGAACCACTTGGCGTAGG
This sequence comes from Streptomyces spectabilis, assembly GCF_008704795.1. NCBI lineage: Bacteria > Bacillati > Actinomycetota > Actinomycetes > Kitasatosporales > Streptomycetaceae > Streptomyces > Streptomyces spectabilis. Next base: position 6,413,980 of record NZ_CP023690.1, read on the forward strand.
CCTCGCGGACCTCCTGCTCGTCGGCGAGGCGCCGGCTCTCCTTCCCGTCCCCGGTGAGGACGGTGAGGCGGTCCTCCTTCAGCGTGACCCGGCCGTCGTCGGTCGGCAGCGAGCAGAACAGGTTCTGCAGGAACGGCGAGTCCGGCGCGGTGCGGTACCACCACAGCGTGGGCCCGAAGTCGCTGAGCCGGCACGGCACGTCGTAGACGCGGTACTGGAGCGCGTCGTTCGTCCGTACGTCGATGCCGCCGTCGTCGGCGGCCGTCACCTGGAAGCGGCCGTTCGGGTCGTCCTGGGGCTCCTCCGTGCCCAGGGACAGCGGGTACCTGCTGTTGCGGCCGAAGCCGACGTCGACGAGCCAGCTGTGCCCGTCGATGCGGACCTTGAGCGCCAGGTGGTGCAGGGGAGCGGTCAGTTCGCCCTTGATCCACACCCGGCCCGGAAGGAGGGACACGTCGTACCCGAGGCCTTCGAGGAGGAACGAGAGCGCGGGATTGACCTCGTAACAGCCGCCGCCACGGCGTTCGTTGACGATTTTGTCGACCACCCGCTCATCCATGTGGATCTCCTCGGCCAGGTGGTAGCCGAGGTTTTCGAAGGGTACGGCGTACAAATGCGCCGCCTGTATCGCGCGCAGCGACGCGAGGTCGGGCTTCGCGGGCCGGGGCGCGGAAATGCGGTCCAGATACGCGGCAATCGTGGCTTCGGTGAGCAAGCTAACGGCCCTCCTGCTGGTCGTCGGCGAATCGGGGAAAGAGGTCAAGGGCGTTCCGGAATTCGACACGGTCCAGGTCGCCCGCCGAGAATCCGCCGTGGTCGACGACGAAGCGACCGCCCGCGGTGCTGTACGACTCCGGCATGAAAGGGAAGTCCGAGCCGACGAGCAGCCGGTCCGCCCCGGTGAACGAGCGCACCGAGGCGAACGCGTGCGGCTCCCCGATCATGGCGGTGTCGCTGTACAGGCGCCCCAGATAGGCGAGGGGATCGGCGGGCAGCCGCTCGGCGAGGTCGGCGCGGATCAGCGGCCCGCAGGCGAGCCGGGCCGCGTAGTACGCGACGCCGCCCCCGCCGTGCGACAGGATCACGCGCAGCCCCGGATGCCGGTCCAGCGTGCCGTTGTACAGCAGCTGGGAGGCGAGGCGGACGGTTTCGAACGGGAACTCGCAGAGCGACACCGGCAGGCCGAACGTCGGCTGGTCCACCGGCGGCGTCGTGGGGTGCACGAACAGCGGTGTGCCCCGGCGCGCGGCCTCGGCGTGGAAGGCGTCGAGCGCGGGATCCCCCACGTACACGCCGCCGTAGTGGGTCACCAGGCCGACGCCGTCGAGGCCCAGGACGTCCGTGCTGTACGCCAGTTCCTCCAGGGCCGCGTCCACGTGCGGCAGCGGGAGCACGGCGAACGCGCCGAGCCTGCCCGGGTGTTCGGCGACGAGACCCGCCAGGTACTCGTTCACCCGGCGGGCGAACTTGGCCCCCGTGGCGGCGTCGACGGGCGGCACGCCCGGCCAGACGTTCACCACCGCGGCCCGGATGCCCTGCCGGTCCATCATCGCGAGGCTGGACCCGACCCGCCACGCGGGTTTGTCGACGCCGGGCAGCGTGGACGCGAACCCGAGTTCACGGAGTTCGGCCGCGTAGAATTCCGGGATGATGTGGTGATGCACGTCGATGGCGCGGGACCAGGGCGGACCGGTCGCCTCGGAATGGGGCGCCGAATGCGGCGCGGCTTCGCTGGGCACCTTGCTTGTCGCCATGAATACCCCTCGTCCGGGCGGCACGGAACTTCGGTATCCACGCTACGTATTCCCCGCATGAGCGTCGACGTACTGACGGGAAAGTCTGTCAACTTCTGCCGGGCGCCGCGGCATTGACGCGGGGCGCGCGGCGGCGCCGAATCTGACACTTATCGCGGCATTCTCTGGGGGCCCGGGCGCGCGCCCGGTTATGTTCCGACGCGGAACTGTCGTACTGGACGCCGCGCGGGCCCCGCCCCGAGCCGCCCGCTCGGCCACGACACGAAAAGAGTCACCATGGCCAGTCGCGCAGCAGCGGTCCCCGACACGGACGCGATCGGAATACTCGGCACCGGCTCCTGCCTCCCCGGCAACGTCGTCACCAACGACGAGGTGGGAGCGCGGGCCGGGGTGACGGACGAGTGGATCACCCGCAAGACCGCGATCCGCGAGCGCCGCTGGGCGAAACCGGACGAGGCCACGTCGGACCTCGCGGCGACGGCCGCGCGCAGGGCGCTGACCGGCGCGGGGGTGCGCGCCGACGACGTCGGCCTCGTCGTCGTGGCGACGTCCACGCCGGACTCGCCGCAGCCCCCCACCGCCACGGCGGTCGCCACCGAGATCGGCGTGCCCTCCGGCACGCCCGCCTTCGACGTCAACGCGGTGTGCAGCGGCTTCGTCTTCGCCCTGACCGCGGCGGAGCGCATGATCCGCGGCACCGGGCGGCACGCCGTCGTCATCGGCGCCGACATCTACTCCCGCACCCTCGACCCCACCGACCACCGCACCGTGGTGCTCTTCGGCGACGGCGCGGGCGCGGTGGTCATCGGGCCGACCGCGGGGCGCGGCGTGCTCGCCACCCGCCTCGCCACCTTCCCCGAGGAGCGGGAGCTGATCCGGGTCCCGGCGGGCGGCTCCGTGATCCCCGCCTCCGCGGCCTCCGTGGAGCAGGGCCTGCACTACTTCACGATGGACGGGCCCGCCGTGCGCCGCTTCGTGACGGACCGGGTCGGCCCGCTGATCCGGACGTTCCTCGACGACCAGCTGCCGGGCGACGGGCGCCGCCCGCACTTCGTGCCGCACCAGGCCAACGGCCGCATGATCGAAGCGCTCGCCGCCGACCTGGGATTCGCACCTGAACACACCCACACCACCGTGCGCCTGTACGGCAACACCGGAGCGGCGTCCATACCGATCACCCTGGACCGGGCGGCGCACCGCCTCGCCCCCGGCGACCTGGTGCTGCTCGCCGGGTTCGGCGGCGGGATGGCGGCGGGCCTCGCCCTGGTCGAATGGCAGCCGACCGAAGGGACCTGACGAACCCTCATCCGGATTCGTTGCCCCGGGAGCGAGGGCGTCGCCATCATCTTTTTCATGAGCGCATCAGAAGGAATGTCCCGGACCGCTACCCGTGAAAGCGCGCCCCTCTTCGAGATCGGCGTCGAAATCCCTGTGGCCCGCCCGCCGGAGAATGTCTTCGCCGTGGTGAGCGATCTGCCGCGCAGCCGCCAGTGGAGCGAGGAGTGCACCGGCGGCGAATGGATCCACGGCGAGCCCGGCACCGTGGGCTCGGTCTTCCGCGGCCACAACCACCGGCGCGCCGATGTCGTCGAGTGGGCCCCGGTCGTCCGCGGCACCTGGACCACCACGGCCCAGGTCGTGGCGGCCGAACCGCCGCGGCGCTTCTCCTGGGCCATGCGGACCCAGGACGGCCGGGTGCAGGACAGCGTGTGGAGCTTCCTCCTGAGCCCCGCCGACGGCGGCGGCACCACGCTGACCCACCACTTCCGCATGGGCGCCCCCACCGAGGGCATCCAGGCCATCACGGCCGGGATGGACGACGACGAGAAGAAGAGGTTCTTCACCGAGTGGGGAGCCAAGGTCCGCACGGATATGGCCGCGACCCTCGGCCGATTGAAGAAGGTCATCGAATCCGAGTGAACCCCTGTCCGGAAAGGCTCCCGCCCGGAAGGGCAGCTGTCCGGAACCCCTTTGTCCGGAAGCCCTTTGTCCGGAAAGACCGCTGAACGACGAACAGAGGCTGACGCATGCTTCTCCAGCGCATAGGAAACCGCGGCATCAGGCTGGGCACCCTCTTCGACCGGGCCGCCGCCAAGTACCCCACGAACGTCCTGCTCCTCGACCACGACCTGGACATCGCGCCGGAGCGGGGCCGCAGCCTGACCATGACGGACGTCGCCGACCTCGTGAGCGACCTCGGCTCCCGGCTGTGGCGCGCGGGGCTCCGCCCCGGTGACCATCTAGTAGTTCACAAGAGCAACGCCTTCGACATCACCCTGCTCGCCGTCGCGGCCGCCCGGATCGGGGCCGTCCCGGTGCTCCTGTCACCGCAGCTTGACGGCGACACCGTCGTCGCGCTGCTCCGCCGGGTCGAACGCCCCTACCTGCTCACCGACGCCGCGAAGCTGACCACGACGCTGCCCGAAGCCGTCTTCGCGCTCAGCCACCGCGTGCTGCTCGCCTCCGGCACCCACGGGCGCGCCACCTCCCTGGCCGAGCTGGCGGGCGCCCCGCGCATCCCCGCCCTGGAGCTGCCGCCCGACCACCGCACCCTGGTCACGCACACCTCCGGCACCACAGGACTGCCCAAGCTGGCCGTCCACACCGCCTTCAGCCTCCAGGCGCGCTACCGGCCGCAGGCCCTGGCGACGGCCCTGATGCGGCGCCGCGAACCCGTGGCCATCCACGTGTCGTTCGTGCACTCGCGCCTGTTCACCGCCCTGGCCATCTCCCTGCTCCGCGGCTTCCCCGTGGCGATCCTCGCGGACTCCGAACCGGGGCGCGTCGCGGAGCTGTTCGCCCGGCTGCGCCCCGCCGTCCTGGAGGCCCACCCGAACACGTATCTGCGCTGGGAGGAGCTCGCCGCCGACGACCTCGGCCCGCTGTCCAACGTCAAGCTCTTCAGCAGCACCTTCGACGCCCTGCACCCGCGGACCGTGCGCACCCTCATCGGGGCGTCGCGGCGCCGCTCCCCGCGCTTCGGCCAGATCTACGGCCAGAGCGAGGTCGGCCCGAGCGTCGCCCGCTCGTACGGCAAGCACCGCTCGCCCGACGCCGACGGGCGCTGCGTGGGCATCCCCTTCCCGGGCATGACCGGCGTACGGGTGGTCAGCCGCGACGGGAAGCGGCCGACGTCGTCGTCGCCGGGCTACATCGAGATCAGCAGCGACGGCCGCATCCGTACCTACCTCGGCGAGGACGAGCGGTTCAGCCGGCAGGCGGACGAACGCTGGTGGCGCATGGGCGACTTGGGCTACCGCACCCGCTGGGGCTGTCTGCACCTGATGGACCGCGAGGTGGACGAGATCCCCGGCTTCGGCAGCACCCTGTCGGTGGAGGACCGGCTGTTCTCCCGGATCGGGGAGCTGGCCGAGGTGGTGATCATCCCGACGGAGGACGGCGCGCCCCTGCCGGTGGTGTGCACCAAGGACGACCGGCCGCTCGACCTCGCCGCGTGGCGCGAGGCGACCGCAGGCCTGCCGGAGATGGCCGCGCCGCTGCAGTGGCGCCGGGCGGACCTGCCGCAGACCGCCACCACCAAGATCAAGCGCCTGGAGCTGGCCGGACTCGTCCGCGCGGGCGGCCCCCCGGCCCCGGCCCCGGCCCCGGGCGCGACAGCGGCCGCCGACCGGGTCGGTGATCCGGTATGACGACCGTCGTCGTGGCCGGTGGCGGCATCGGCGGGCTCGCCACCGCGCTCAGCGTCTCGGCCCACGGGCACCGCGTCGTGGTGTGCGAGCGCGGCGAGGAGTTCGCCGAACTCGGCGCGGGCATCCAGCTGGCCCCCAACGGCATGCACGCCCTGGACCGGCTCGGCCTCGCCGGGACCGTCGGCCGGATCGCGGTCCCCGTCGAGGAGCTGCGCTTCATGGACGGCGTCACGGGCGACCACGTCGTCAGCATGCCCCTCGGCGAGGAATACCGCCGCCGCTTCCGCAACGCCTACGTGGTCGTGCACCGCGGCGAGCTCTACCGCACCCTGCTGCGGGCGTGCCAGGACAGCGACCTGATCGAACTGCGGGCCTCGTGCCCGGTCGTCGGCTACGAACACGGCGGGGACGAGGACGCGCCGGGCGTGCGGGTGCTGCTCGGCCAGGGGCGGGTGCTCACCGCGGACGCCCTCGTGGGCGCCGACGGGCTGCACTCCGCGGTGCGGGCGAAGGTCGTCGGCGACGGCGCGCCGCGCAACGCGGGCATCACCGTGTACCGGTCGATCGTGCCCATGGAGCGCGTGCCGGAGGACCTGCGGCACCGGTCGGTGTCGTGGTGGACGGGCCCCGGCCGGCACTTCGTGCACTATCCGATCGCGGGCGGCCGCTACCTCAACCTGGCGCCCAGCGTGGAGAACCGGCCCTCCGAGACCTTCTCCGGCCTGCCGGTCCCTGCCGCCGACGTCCGCGCGCAGTTCGCGGTCCTCTGCGACACCGCCAGGCGCCTGCTCGCACTCGGCACGGACTGGAAGGCCTGGGTGCTCGTCGACCGGGAGCCCGTGCGCGAGTGGACCGACGGCCGGGTCGCCCTGCTCGGCGACGCCGCGCACCCGATGCTGCACTACGCGGCGCAGGGCGCGTGCATGGCCCTGGAGGACGCGGTGGTCATCGGCGAGCTCCTCAACTGCCCGCCCCGGCAATTCGGCGCGCGGCTGCGGCAGTACAACGCCTCGCGCCGGGAGCGCACCGCGCGGGTGCACCGCCTCGCCCGCGACAGCATCCGCCTGTGGCACGCGCGCGACGCCGACGCCCGCGCCCGCAACGAGACCCTGGCCGCCATGTCGGCGACCGATCTGTACGACTACGTGGCGTGGCTGCACGGAGCCCGGGACTTCGCGCCGCCCTCGGGCTCGGCCGAGGGCACGTACACCCTGGCCGGATACCTCGGCCCGGCCGACTCCGGGGGCGCCGCCGACGACCCGGCCGCGCCCCACACCCTCGGCGGCTCCCTCGAACTGCCCGAGCAGCAGCGCTAGTCCGGCGCCGTCCGCCGGTGCCCGGTGCTGGCACTCCGTACTCGGTACTCCGTACTCCGTACTCGGTACTCCCAGGACTCCGTCCTTCGCCACCCGGCGGTCGCGACCCCCGCCACCGCGCCGTCGTGGCATCACGTCGTCAAGCGACGGTTCTGGACCCCGGGTCGGTCACCGGGACCGGCGGGCGCGTGGCCTGCCGCGGCACCCGTGGTTCGCCGCCGGGCTCCTCGGCGAGGAGCGCCGTCGGCTCGTCGCCCAGGCGCAGTTGCCCGCGCGTCCCCCAGGGCGCGGGCATCGGGCACAGCACCCCCGGAAGGGTGCGGTCCGAGCCGATGCCGGCGAGCTTGATCAGCCGTATGGCGTCCTGGCCGTTGCCGCACTTCGTGAGGTGGCGGCTGAGACAGGACAGGACGTACGCGCCCATGTTGCGGTCCCCGGCGAGGCCGGAGGCGCGCAGCGCGGCGAGCAGGTACTGCTGGCTCTCGGTGTGCCGCCCCTGCTTCTCCGACAGCCAGCCGGCGAGTTGGGAGAGCTCGGCCATCGCGCCGTACAGACGTCGGCCGGTGCGGGCGTCGTACGCCGCCTTCCTGGTCAGGTGCAGGGTCCAGCGCAGCTCGTGCACCACCCAGTGCAGGGCGAGGTCGCCGTTCTGGGCGGAGCTGAGCTTGCGCAGCCGGGCGATGCGGCCGATCAGCATGTCCACCATCTCCGTGCTGAGTTCGGCGCCCTCCGTCCGTCCCGAGGCCAGGGTCTGACTGGCCGTCAGCCAGTCCACGGCGAGGGACACCAGGGCGGCGCCGGGCATCGGCCGGTAGCGCCCCTTGGGCTCCGCGCCGTCGTGCTCGTCCTGCTCGACGAGCGGACGGAGCAACAGCTCGACGTGCTCCTCGGACCAGGGCGGTCCGAGCGCGGGATCGCCGGTACCACCGGGCTCCGGATCGGGAAACTGCTCGGGCCAGATCTGGCTGATATCGATCGACCGGCCCAGGTGCTCGGAGAGCACCGCGGCCACGAACTCGGGGACCCGGCCGCGGGGATACGCCCCTTTCGCCCAGCCGTACGGAGCCTTCAGGCTCACGGTGCCCTCGCCGTATCGCCTGTTGATTTCACGTGCCAGTCGCTCCAGGGACCAGTGCAGACTTTCGAGGAATGCTGTTAGTTGCGATCCTTTGGGCACGGATGCATCTCCCCCTTGAGGCTCTCCGTCGAGGGTGCGGCTCGGTCCTGCCGCCTGATCGAGATTGACACAACTGTTCCGGTTTTGCCACTGGCTGAAGACCGATGGTCCAATTCAAGCCGTTGGGTCGCCGGAAGCCAGGGGAACAAGCGCACAAATGTGGGGATGACGACACCACCCATTGCCGGGTGGTGTCGTCATCCCGCCGGTTCCCGGCGCCTATTTGTGATCCCAGGACCCGATGCGCATGACTTCCTTCTTCAATACGTCGCGGAAAGTCGGAACCCCCTCGGTGGTGAACACCGAGACGGTCGAATGCACATGGGCGTTGTCGGTGACCTCGCGCAGCAGGGAGTGCGCGAGATCAATGCGGGAGGTGTAGAGCCCGGGCGACTCCGGCGGCCCGACGTGATAGGCGCTGACCTCATCGGTGTTGTACAGGGCCGACGGCCGGACGATGGTCCAGTCGAGATCCGTGGCGCGCGTGATGTGCTCCATGCGCACCATGTCGTCGTAGAGCGTCCGGCCCATTGTCGTCAGGATGGGATAGAGGACCCTGCGATACATGAACCGCTCGTAGAGCGGTTTTTCACCGGACGACTTGGGGGCGTGCACGGCAAGCAGTCGAGAGGTCACGGTGACCAGTCTCTTGACGCCGTGAAGCGCCATGGCGTCGGTGATGTGGGTGATTCCCCGGGAAAGCACCGTCACCGGTTTGCGGCCGTACGGGATGCCCAGAATGGAAATGACCGCGTCCTGCCCCGCGATCGCGCGCTCGACCGCCGATTTGTCGTACACATCGACGCCGAGCGTCTGCAACTTCGGATCAGACAGGGGAAATCCATCGGGCCGGCGCACCGCCGCGGTCACGGTGTGACCCGCGGCGAGCGCCTGCGCGGTGAGGTGCCGACCGGTCGAACTGTTCGCTCCGAATATGGCGAGCTGCACTGGCTCCTCCGTCTCGAAAGGGGTCCGCGCCGCGGACCTCCGCCGTTACCGGGTTACGGCTTGACGGCCGTGTAGAGGGCGAACGGCGGGTTTGCCACGAAGTCGGCGTAGTACCCCTTGTCGGACATCCCGATGTCGTGCCCGGGGGCGCGGTTCGGCAGCCGTCGCACATCCACGAGTCCGGCCTTCTCCATCGCCGCCTCGGTGGTCCCGGCGGGCCAGAAGAAGCCGTCGAAGCCGACGTGCGGCTCGACGTCCATCTCGATGTGGATCACCTGGCGGTCGCCGTGCTTGTCCTTGGGCGTGATGGACAGGCCGTAGCGCGGGTACGCCGCCATCCGCTCCAGGTCGATGTCGGGGTTGGAGCACAGCGCCACCATCAACCCCCCGGGCTTGAGGTTCGCGGCACAGCGCGCCACCATCTCGTGGTACTCGGCGGCGTCCTTGGCGTGGACGAACGCCCAGATCGGCGCCACGACGTCGAACGCGCCGAGCACCGGAAGCGCCGCGGCGTCCACGGCGTCGTAGGTGATGCCCAGCGGACGCTCGGCCTCGATCTGCCGGGCCACGTCGACCATGCTCTGCTCGATGTCGACGCCCACGACCTGCTCGGCGCCGAGGCGCTTGAATATCCGGGAATAGAACCCGGTCCCGCAGGCCACGTCCAGAATGCTCTTCCCGGTCAGCTCGGGAATTCCGGAGAGCAGGGTTTCGCGCTCGACGAAGGCGTAGGGCAGGTTCTTGACGTTGTCGTACTGCGAGCTGGACGCCTGGTACTGCTCGCTGATGCGGTCGTGGTGAACGCTCTTCTGCATGGTGCACTGCCTTTCTGGGAGCGGAACGGAGAGCCGGTCGCTGGTCAGCTGAATATCTTCTGCACCTTTCGGGAGACCCATTCGCTCACGGTCACGGTGTCGAATCGCTCCACGGCCGGAGAATCCGTGAACGGCCGCATCGGTTCGATGGAGGCGTCGTGGTTGGGGAGGTAGAAGAACGGCATGGTGAGTCGCGACGAGGTGTCGCCGCCCGGCGGGTTGGCGACGCGGTGCATGGTCGAGACCCAGCGCCCGCCCGTCCACAGGGCCATGAGGTCGCCGATGTTGACGACGAAGCTGTTCGGGATGGCGGCGACGTCACGCCAGGTGCCGTCGTTCTGGAGCACCTGGAGGCCGCTTTTGTCGTCCTCCTGGTGCAGGATGGTGAGGCTGCCGAAGTCGGTGTGCGGGCCGCGGCGGAGCTGGCCGGGCAGCGGCGCCTCAAGCTGCGGCGGGTAGTAGTTGACGGCGATGGACGAGCCGTGGTGGTCGAACTTGTCGGCGAAGAACTCCTCGTCCAGATCGAGGTCGAGCGCCCGGGCGAACAGGCGCATGAGGTCCGCCGCCAGGTCCTCCATGGCCGCCATGTACTGCTGCCAGGTGTCCCTGAAGCCGGCCGGGTTCTCCGGCCAGATGTTCTTGTGCGTCCAGCTCGCCCACTGGCCGCCCAGCTTGTCGCGCTCGTCGTCGGCCAGCTCGCCCGTCACGTGCGCGGCGAACGTCTCGCACAGGTCGGGCGGTGTCTTCTGGTCCAGGCTGCGGGCGAGCGTGCCGCCCGCCCTGCGGTAGCCGGAGACCCCGGGCCGCGACGCGACCAGGTCCTTCTCGTCCTCGGGGAGCTTGAAGAAGGAGTTGGTCACCGTGAACATGCGGTCGATGAGCTGCTGCGGAACGCCGTGCCCCACGATGATGAAGAACCCGGAACTCCGCAGCGCGCCGCCGATCGCCTCGGCGATCGCGGCCCGCCCGCGCGCACTGTCCCGGGAGGAAAGGTCGATGACCGGTACGAAACCGTCGGTCACGGTGACGGCCAACTGATCACTGCTCACGCTTGTTTCCTCTCCCTACTGTTCTCGGGAATCCGCTGGACGGCCTCCGGCTCCTTTTTCGCGGAGCCGGACGGAAAATCGACGCAATCGGTGAACGAGGAGACTGCGTTAATTCAGCAGCGGCATCTCGGTTTTGACCCTAAGTCGCCCCGACTGCGCTCTCCACGCACTGTGGCTGAATCTGTCAACTCGCGGTTTTTTCCCATCGGAGTAAGCCGGATAGCCGATCCGTCGACCCATGCGCCTACGGGGGTGAAGGCACCTGGACCGGCGAATCGGCTGTGGCCGGATATCGGCTCCTCCTGTCCTTAAGCGGTTCCGGCGAACATCTTGCGGATCTTGTTCGACATCCACTCCCCGGCGATCACCGGCGTGCCGTACCCGCCCGGGGCATCGCCCGGGCGCAGCGGCTCGATCGTGGCGTCGTGGTTGGGGAGGTAGAAGAACGGGATGGTGAGCCGGGACGAGGTGTCGCCGTCCGGCGGGTTGACGACGCGGTGCATCGTCGAGACCCAACGGCCGCCGGTCCACAGGCTCATGAGGTCGCCGATGTTGACGACGAAGCCCTCCGGGACGGGCGGGACGTCGCGCCAGGTGTCCCAGCTCTGCAGCACCTGCAGACCGCTGCGGTCGGCCTCCTGGTAGAGGATGGTGAGGCTGCCGAAGTCGGTGTGCGGGCCGCGGCGGAGCTGGCCGGGCAGCGGCGCCTCAAGCTGCGGCGGGTAGTAGTTGACGGCGATGGACGAGCCGTGGTGGTCGAACTTGTCGGCGAAGAACTCCTCCGCCAGGCCGAGCGCCCGGGCGAAGAGCCGCATCAGGTCCGCCGCGAGGTCGGACATGGCCGCCAGATAGTCCTGCCACACCTCCTTGAAGCCGGGCGGGTTCGCGGGCCAGGCGTTGGCCAGGGTCCAGGTCGCCCACTCGTCGCCGAGCCTGCCGCGCTCCCGCGCGCTCAGCTCGCCCGTCACGTGCGCGGCGAAGGCCTCGCACAGGTCGGGCGGCGACTCCTGGTCCAGGCTCCGGGCGGTCGACCCGCCCGAGCGCCGGAAGCCCGAGACCCCGGGCCGGTGGGCGACCAGCTCCTTCTCCTCCTGCGGGAGGGCGAAGAAGGAGTTGGTCACCGTGAACATGCGGTCGATGAGCGTCCGGGGGACGCCGTGACCGACGACGACGAAGAATCCGGATCTCGTGCACGCCCGGTCGATCGCCGCGGCGACGGCGGCGCGACCACGAGCGGTGTCCCTTGCGGACAGGTCGATGACGGGTACGAAACCATCGGTGGCGGGGGCGGCCACCTGGTCATCGTGCATGCAGTGCCTCTCCTGTTCGGCTGTGTACGGATCGACCTGGCTCGACGTGGTGCCGCCCGGCGGGGCCTAGTACGACGCGCCGGACGTCTCGGGGACGGCCTCGCCCTCGGCCCGGGAGGCGCGCCCGCCGCCCTTGGCGAACAGGGCCACGGCGAGCGCGCCGCACACGAGGACGCCGAACGCCACCCACAGCGCCACGGTGTAGCCGTGCACCGTCCCGGCGTTGAAGGCCTCCGGACGGTTCCCGTGGTCCTTGAGGTACGACGTGGTGACGCTGGTCGCGATGGAGTTGAGGAGCGCGGTGCCGAACGCGGCGCCCACCTGCTGCACCGTGTTGTACGCCGCCGACGCCACCCCCGCCTCGGTGTAGTCCAGCTCGGCCGTCGCCATGTTGGTCGCGGCCGCGAGCAGCGTGCCCAGGCCGATACCGGTGAGGATCATGGACGGGGTCAGATAGACCCAGAACACGTTCGAGCTGTCCACCTCGAGCTGGGTGAGGATCGCCATGCCCGCGGCGGCGGACAGCAGGCTGCCCGCGATCAGGACGTTCGCCGAGACCTTGCGGTGCAGCTTCCCGGCGATCAGCATCGCGCCGACGGTGGTGCTCACGGCGTTCACGAGCAGCGTCATGCCCGCCTTGACCGGTGAGTAGCCGAGGATCGTCTGCGTGTAGTAGCTGACGAACAGGTAGAAGCCGAACATCGCGATGAACATGACGCACACGGACACGAAGGCCGTGCCCCGCGCCTTGTGCACCAGGATGTGCAGCGGCAGGAGCGCCTTCGGCGACTTGGCCTCCACCAGGACGAACAGGGCGAGCAGCAGCACGCCCCCGATCAGCAGGGCGAGCACCTTCGGGTCGCCCCAGCCGTGCGGCTCGGCCTGGGTGAAGCCGTAGACCAGGGCCACCAGGCCCGCGGCGCTGAGCAGCACGCCGGGGACGTCGAGGTTGCGCAGGTCCCCGCTCGGGCGGTCGCGCAGGATCATCGGAATGCCGATGAGGGCGATCGCCGCCATCGGGATGTTGATGTAGAGGCACCAGCGCCAGTCGGCGTACTCGGTGAGCAGGCCGCCGGCCACCACGCCGAGGGCGGCGCCGCCCGCGCCGACACCGGCGAAGACGCCGAACGCCTTTCCGCGCTCGCGCGCGTCGGTGAAGGTCAGGATCAGCAGGGACAGGGCCGCTGGTGCCAGGAGCGCGGCGAAGACTCCCTGGCCCGCGCGGGCGGCGAACAGCGTGCCCGCGTTGCCGGCCGCGCCGCCGAGAGCGGAGGCGAGGGCGAAGCCGACGAGGCCGATGGTGAAGGCCCGCCGGTGGCCGAGCGCGCCGCACACGCGCCCGCCCACCAGGAGCAGGCCGCCGAAGGCGAGGGCGTACGCGGTGATGACCCAGTGCCGGTCGGCGTCGGTCATCCCCAGGTCCTGCTGAGCGGAGGGGAGCGCGATGTTCACGATGGTCGCGTCCAGCACGACCATCAGCTGGGCAAGGCTGACAACGGGGAGGGTCCACCAGCGCTTCGCGGACTGATCCGACGGCGCTGGAGCCTCTTGCTTCATGTCTGTCACATCTACTCGCACTATGGTCGGGTGACTCGATCGATGTTCTAGTGAGCGGTGACTGTACTACAGCTCTGCGTGCCGGGCCATGACGGAAAGCGGGCCGGGAGCGCGCTCGCGAGGCCTCAACTGCCCTTGTTTTCAAGGGAGTTGAGGCGAAGTAAAAAATCCGGGGAACACGGCGGCGACCGGGTCGGAGGGGGCCCGGGGAGCCGGACCGGTGGTCCGGACGTGTAAGACTCGACCGGCGAACACTCGGTGACGCATGGTGCGCCCGTAGTGAGCCGCGTGACTGTGGAGGTGAACGTCATCGCAGGCAAAGAACGCACGAAGAGCGAGTCCGGCGGGGGAGGCGGAGCGGTCGGCAACGTCTGGCTGCGACCCCAGCGGGACAAGGGGGAGCCGCCGCTCACCCGGGCCCGCATCGTCCGCGCGGCCGTCGACCTCCTGGACGAGGAGGGGATGGAGCGCCTGACGATGCGCCGTCTGGCCGAACGGCTGCAGGCGGGCGCCACGACGCTGTACTGGCACGTGAAGACCAAGGGCGACGTCATCGACCTCGCCGTCGACGCGATCTTCGGTGAGACGCCGGTGCCCGACCGGCACGGCGACGACCCCCGGCAGGACATCGCCACCCTGGTCAACGACTGGCGCCGGGCCATGCTGCGGCACCCCTGGGCCGCCACCGTGCCCTCGCGCCAACGGCCCCTCATGGGGCCCAACTTCCTGACCTGGATGGAGTTCCTGCAGTCCGCCCTGGCGCGCGCGGGACTCACCGAGAAGCGGCTGAACGCGGCGACGTGGGCGCTCTACAACCACGTGATGGGTGCCACCGCCACCCAGTCCAGTCTGCGGCTCTCCGCGGAGGAGGCCCGCATGGGCCAGGAGTACCTGGAGCGCCAGCGCGAGCGGTACCCGACGGTCGCCGCGAACCAGTACATCTCCGACGACGACTGGGACGCCAACTTCGCCCTCGGCCTTGAGTTCCTGCTCGACGGGATCGAGGCGCAGACGCGGAGCTGACGGCGGTCCCGCGGGCCTGTCGGGGCTCCCTCGCAAGTGGCGGAAGTAGGGAAAACCCGGACGCGACGGCGGGTGTCGACCTACTCTCGAGTTGTGCCAGGCGTGCCCGGCCGTGTGCTTGTTGTGGACGACAACAAGGTCATCCGGCAACTGATCAGGGTCAATCTCGAGCTGGAGGGCTTCGAGGTCGTGACCGCGGCCGACGGTGCCGAGTGCCTGGACGTCGTGCACCAGGTCCGGCCCGACGTCGTCACCCTGGACGTGGTCATGCCCCGCCTCGACGGCCTGCGCACCGCCGCCCGGCTGCGCGCCGACCCGCGCACCCGGGACGTGCCCCTCGTCGTGGTCAGCGCCTGTACGCAGTACGAGGTGGAGGCGGGCCTTGACGTCGGCGTCGACGCGTTCCTGGCCAAGCCCTTCGAGCCCGCGGAACTCATCGCCGTCGTACGCCAGTTGACGGCCCGCGACGACCACGGGGACACCCCCGTGGAATCCCGCTGCCCGGGCAGCGGCCCGGAACGCGCCGCCCACCCCTGACCGGGGGCCCTGAACGACCCGGGCCCCCTCGCGCGGGCCGCGCCCCCCGGGATCCCTTGAGCGTCGCCCCCCTGGGCCCTGACCCGGCCGCCGTCCGTCCGAGGCCCGCGTGGCCAGTGCGACACCGGGATGTCGGGCGGACGGGCGCGTTGCCCCACCTCGGCGCCCCGGTCCCGGGCGGACCCGCGCGGCGGCCTCAGACGCCCGCGGCGGCGCAGCCGCGGGGGAGTCGGGCGAGCCCCCTGCCTGCGGGAACGGGGGAGGCGTGGGCCGGTGGGTCCGTGCCCCGTGCACGCCGGTGACGCCCCGCCTCCCCTACCCTGGTCCCGTGACACCCGTCGAGCTCTCCCGCACCGTGCTGCGCGCCCTGCGCGCCGCCGTGGACGCCGGAGAGCTCAGCGCCACCGTGCCCGAGCGGGCGCACGTGGAGCGGCCGCGCCCCGGCGGCCGGGGCGACTACGCCAGCAACCTCGCCCTGACCCTCGCCCGCGAGGCGGGCGCGCCCCCGCGCCGCGTCGCCGAGATCCTCTCCGCGCGCCTGGCCGCCGAGCCCGGCATCGCCCGCGCCGACGTCACCGGACCCGGCTTCCTCAGCATCACCCTCGACGGCGCCCCCGGCGCCCGGCTCGTCGCCGAGATCCTCGCGCGCGGCGAGACGTACGGCCACGTCCCGGACACCGGCGAACTCGTCCAGCTGCACATCCCGCACGAGCTCCGCGCCGCCGTCGTCGCCGACAGCGCGCGCCGCGTCCTGCGCTCCCAGGGCGCCCTCGTCCGCGTCACCTGCGACGCGGCCCCCGACCCCGCCTGGACCGAGGCCCTCGGCGTACGCGTCGACGCGTACGGACGCCCCCCGGTCCCGCTGCCCACCCTCCGCCCGGTCCCCGCCCCGGCGGACCCGGACCCACTGCGCCTCGGCCGTGACGCCGCGCGCTGGGCCCTGCTCCTGCCCGCCGCCCACGACCACCCGCACACCGGCGAGGAGCACCTCGCCCAGCGCGAGACCAACCCCCTGTTCCGCGTCCGGTACGCCCACGCCCGCGCCCGCGCCCTCACCCGCAACGCCGCGGACCTCGGCTTCACCGCCGCCCCCGGTGACACCCGCGAAGCGGAAAAAGCAGTGGCAGGAACAGCGGGCGACGACGGACACT
This sequence comes from Streptomyces spectabilis, assembly GCF_008704795.1. NCBI lineage: Bacteria > Bacillati > Actinomycetota > Actinomycetes > Kitasatosporales > Streptomycetaceae > Streptomyces > Streptomyces spectabilis. Next base: position 6,430,267 of record NZ_CP023690.1, read on the forward strand.
CGCTGCTCGGCGCCCTCGGCGACTACCCCGTCGTCCTCGCGGCCGCCGCCCGCCACCGCGCGCCCGACCGGCTCGCCCGGCACCTCGTCCGTACCGCCGACGCCCTCCTCGCGCGGACCCACACCGTGCTGCCCCTCGGTGACGAGAAACCCTCGGCCGCCCACCGCGCCCGGCTCGCGCTCGCCGAAGCCGCCGGGACGGTGCTCGCCGGCGGCCTGTCCCTGCTCGGCATCAGCGCGCCCGCGTACCTGTGAGACGAGAAGAGTCGAAGAAGCCATGAGCCGTTCCGCCCACCCCGCAGGACCCCGGCACGGAGACGTCCTGCCCGAGGGCCACTACTCCCCGCCGCCGGCCGACCTCAACGCCCTCGACCCCAAGGTCTGGTCGAAGACCGTCGCCCGAGGCGCCGACGGCGTCGTCCGCGTGGGCGGCACCGACGTGCTCCGGCTCGCCGAGGAGTTCGGCACGCCCGCCTACGTCCTCGACGAGGCCGACTTCCGCGCCCGCTGCCAGGCCTGGCGCGACGCCTTCGGCCCGGACGCCGACGTGTTCTACGCGGGCAAGGCCTTCCTCTCCCGCGCCGTCGTGCGGTGGCTGCACGAGGAGGGCCTCAACCTGGACGTGTGCTCCGGCGTCGAGCTGGCCACCGCCCTGGCCGCGGGCATGCCCGCCGACCGCATCGCCTTCCACGGCAACAACAAGAGCGCCGTGGAGATCGAGGAGGCCGTCCGCGCCGGCGTCGGCCGCATCGTGCTCGACTCCTTCCAGGAGATCGTGCGGGTCGCGCACATCGCCGACGGCCTCGGCACCCGCCAGCGCGTACAGATCCGGGTGACCGTCGGCGTCGAGGCCCACACGCACGAGTTCATCGCCACCGCCCACGAGGACCAGAAGTTCGGCATCCCGCTGGCCGGGGGCCAGGCCGCCGAGGCCGTGCGGCGCGCCCTCAAGCTCGACGGGCTCGACCTCATCGGCATCCACAGCCACATCGGCTCGCAGATCTTCGACACCTCCGGCTTCGAGGTGGCCGCCCACCGCGTCGTGGGCCTGCTCAAGGACATCCGCGACGAGCACGGCGTCGAACTGCCCGAGATCGACCTCGGCGGCGGCCTCGGCATCGCCTACACCCCGGCCGACGACCCGCGCGAGCCGCACGAGATCGCCACCGCCCTGCGCGAGATCGTCACGCGCGAGTGCGAGCGGGCGGGCCTGCGCGTGCCCCGGCTCTCCGTCGAGCCGGGCCGCGCCGTCGTCGGCCCCACCGCCTTCACGCTGTACGAGGTCGGCACCATCAAGCCCCTCGACGGCCTGCGGACGTACGTCTCCGTGGACGGCGGCATGTCGGACAACATCCGCACCGCGCTCTACGACGCCGAGTACAGCGTCGCCCTGGTGTCGCGCGCGTCCGACGCGGAGCCGATGCTCGTCCGCGTCGTCGGCAAGCACTGCGAGAGCGGCGACATTGTCGTCCGTGACGCCTTCCTGCCCGCCGACCTCGCGCCCGGCGACCTCATCGCCGTCCCCGCGACCGGCGCGTACTGCCGCTCCATGGCCAGCAACTACAACCACGCGCTCCGCCCGCCGGTCGTCGCCGTGGCGGACGGCGCGGGCCGCGTCATCGTGCGCCGGGAGACGGAGGACGACCTGATGCGGCTCGACGTCGGCTGAACCACCCGTCCGGCGGCGACCGGACCCGATGCAACCGGTGAGTGAAATAGATGTCTCACGATCCGGACTTTGGTCAGAAACACCGTTCCGGTGGGTGAGACTGGACCCACCGTACTTGGAGAAGGAAACGAGGTCGGATGATGCGTACGCGTCCGCTGAAGGTGGCGCTGCTGGGCTGTGGGGTTGTCGGCTCAGAGGTGGCGCGCATCGTGACGACGCACGCCGACGACCTCACAGCCAGGATCGGCGCCCCGGTGGAGCTCGCCGGGGTCGCCGTCCGGCGCCCCTCGAAGGTGCGTGAGGGCATCGACCCGGCGCTCGTGACGACGGACGCCACCGCGCTCGTCAAACGCGGGGACATCGACGTCGTCGTCGAGGTCATCGGCGGCATCGAGCCCGCCCGCACCCTGATCACCACCGCCTTCGAGCACGGCGCCTCCGTGGTCTCGGCGAACAAGGCGCTCATCGCCCAGGACGGCGCCGCGCTGCACGCCACCGCCGTGCAGCACGGACGTGATCTTTATTACGAAGCGGCCGTGGCCGGCGCGATCCCGCTGATCAGGCCGTTGCGCGAGTCGCTCGCCGGAGACAAGGTCAACCGCGTCCTCGGCATCGTGAACGGCACGACCAACTTCATCCTCGACAAGATGGACACCACGGGCGCGGGCTACCAGGAAGCCCTGGACGAGGCCACCGCCCTCGGGTACGCGGAGGCCGACCCGACCGCCGATGTCGAGGGCTTCGACGCCGCCGCCAAGGCCGCGATCCTCGCCGGCATCGCCTTCCACACCCGGGTGCGCCTCGACGACGTCTACCGCGAGGGCATGACCGAGGTCACCGCCTCCGACTTCGCGTCCGCGAAGCGCATGGGCTGCACCATCAAGCTGCTCGCCATCTGCGAGCGGGCCGCCGACGGCGGCTCCGTCACCGCCCGCGTGCACCCGGCGATGATTCCGCTCAGCCACCCGCTCGCCAGCGTCCGCGAGGCGTACAACGCGGTCTTCGTGGAGGCCGAGGCCGCCGGCCAGCTGATGTTCTACGGCCCCGGCGCGGGCGGCGCGCCGACCGCGTCCGCCGTCCTCGGCGACCTGGTCGCGGTGTGCCGCAACAAGCTCGGCGAGTCCACCGGACCCGGTGACTCCGCGTACACCCAGCTGCCCGTGAGCTCCATGGGCGAGGTCGTCACGCGGTACCACATCAGCCTGGACGTGGCCGACAAGCCCGGCGTCCTGGCCCAGGTGGCCACCGTCTTCGCCGAGCACGGCGTCTCCATCGACACTGTCCGTCAGACGGTCAAGGACGGCGAGGCATCGCTCGTCGTCGTCACCCACCGCGCGCCCGACGCCGCCCTCAGCGGCACCGTCGAGGCGCTGCGCAATCTCGACACCGTGCGTGGTGTCGCCAGCATCATGCGGGTTGAAGGGGAGTAAGCAGCAATGACCCACCAGTGGCGCGGAATCATCGAGGAGTACCGGGACCGTCTCCCCGTCTCCGACACCACGCCGGTCGTGACGCTCCGTGAGGGCGGCACTCCGCTCGTGCCCGCGCAGGTGCTCTCCGAGCGCACCGGCTGCGAGGTCCACCTCAAGGTCGAGGGCGCGAACCCGACGGGGTCCTTCAAGGACCGCGGCATGACCATGGCGATCACCAAGGCCAAGGAGGAGGGCGCCAAGGCCGTCATCTGCGCCTCCACCGGCAACACCTCGGCGTCGGCCGCCGCCTACGCCGTCCGCGCGGGCATGGTCTGCGCGGTCCTGGTGCCGCAGGGCAAGATCGCCCTCGGCAAGATGGGCCAGGCCCTCGTCTACGGCTCGAAGATCCTCCAGGTCGACGGCAACTTCGACGACTGTCTGAACCTGGCCCGCGGCCTGTCCGAGAACTACCCGGTGGCCCTGGTCAACTCGGTCAACCCGTTCCGCATCGAGGGCCAGAAGACCGCCTCGTTCGAGATCGTGGACGCCCTCGGCGGCGCCCCGGACATCCACGTCCTGCCGGTCGGCAACGCGGGCAACATCACGGCCTACTGGAAGGGCTACAAGGAGTACGCCGCCGACGAGGTGTCGACGAGCACGCCGCGGATGTGGGGCTTCCAGGCCTCCGGTTCGGCGCCCATCGTGCGCGGCGAGGTCGTCAAGGACCCCTCGACGATCGCCACCGCGATTCGCATCGGCAACCCCGCGTCGTGGCAGCACGCCCTGGCCGCGCGCGACGAGTCGGGCGGCTTCATCGACGAGGTGACGGACCGTGAGATCCTGCGCGCCTACAAGCTGTTGGCCTCCCAGGAGGGCGTCTTCGTCGAGCCCGCCTCCGCCGCGTCCGTCGCCGGTCTGCTGAAGGCCGCCGAGCAGGGCAAGGTCGACAAGGGCCAGCGCATCGTCTGCACCGTCACCGGCAACGGCCTCAAGGACCCGGACTGGGCGGTCGCGGGAGCCCCGCAGCCGGTCACCGTGCCGGTGGACGCGGCGGCCGCCGCCGAGCGGCTGGGCCTGGCGTAACCCCACGCTCCGGGCGGAGCCCCGGCGGAACGCCGGATTCAGCCCGGGGCAAACCTCTCAACTCCCCACAGGGGGTGCACAGGGGGCTCGCGACACGCATCGTGCGCCTCCTGTGCGCCCTATGTCGCCGCAGAACCTTCCTTCGATAGGCTGTAGCGAACCCGCCCCGCCGCATATGCCGCGGTGCCGCTCGCCGAAGCGGCCTTCGGGTGCTGCCGTCCGTCGGGGGTCGAGACCGGTCGAAGCCGGTCGAGGCCCGTCACGGCGGCAAGTCCTCCACAACAGAGCTCAAGGAGAGTCATCGAGCGATGGCCGGTCCCGCGTTCCGCGCCGCCGCCGTCAGGGTGCGCGTCCCCGCCACCAGCGCCAACCTCGGCCCGGGCTACGACGCCCTGGGCCTGTCGCTGGGTCTCTACGACGACGTGGTCGTCCGCGTCGCCGACTCCGGCCTGCACGTCGACATCGCAGGCGAGGGCAGCGACACCCTCCCGCGCGACGAGTCGCACCTGCTCGTACGCTCCCTGCGCACCGCCTTCGACCTGCTCGGCGGGCAGCCGCGCGGCCTCGAGGTCGTCTGCGCCAACCGCATCCCGCACGGGCGCGGCCTGGGCTCCTCGTCCGCCGCGATCTGCGCCGGCATCGTCGCCGCACGGGCGGTGACCATAGGCGGCGAGGCCCGCCTCGACGACGCCGCGCTCCTGGAGCTCGCCACCGAGATCGAGGGCCACCCCGACAACGTCGCGGCGTGCCTGCTCGGCGGCTTCACGGCCTCCTGGATGGACGGCTCCGCGGCCCGCGCCATCAGGATGGACCCCGTCGATTCCATCGTTCCGGTGGTTTTCGTACCCGGAAAACCCGTGCTCACCGAAACCGCCCGCGGACTGCTGCCGCGCACCGTCCCGCACGTGGACGCGGCCGTCAACGCGGGCCGGGCGGCCCTGCTCGTCGAGGCCCTGACCAGGCGCCCCGAGCTGCTGCTGCCCGCCACCGAGGACCGCCTGCACCAGGAGTACCGCGCCCCGGCCATGCCGGAGAGCGCCGCCCTGGTGGAGAGCCTGCGCGCCGACGGCGTGCCCGCGGTGATCTCCGGCGCCGGACCCACGGTCCTCGCGCTGGTCGACGACAGTGCGGCCGACAAGGTCGCACGCCTGGCGGGCGAGGGGTGGGCGGCCAACCGCCTGGCGCTCGACCCGGCGGGCGCGAGTGTGCTGCCACTGGCTCCCTGACCCGGGAGGGCAGCGCATTCGGGGTGTCCGGATTTGGAGAGGGGGAATGTTTGTTGGATCCGGTAGTGTTAACCTCAAGTCTGCACCCGACCCCACCATGGCGAGGTGCTTTGTGTCCCCGTCCGGGACATCCATCCTTCCGGGAGCCTCCAAAACTGCTCTGTGCTTCGCACTGAGCGGTGCCGAGCACGCTCCGGAACCGGCGTGACCGAGCCGAGTGACCACCGCACCTCAGTGGCCCGGCATCGGGAAGCGCCACATCTGTGAACTCTTCCGCCGCGTTGGCGGACCACCGCCCCGGCACGGTCCACACACCAAGGACCGCCGGACAGCACAACCGGTCGCCGAGCCAGACAGGCCGACGTCCGCTCCAGGGAAGGACCCTTCGTGAGCGACACCACCGATCTGATGGGCGTGACTGCCGACACGCCCGCCACGGACGCCTCTGCGGCGCCTGCCACCGGTGCTTCGGCCGGGTCCCGGCGGCGCCGCGGCACCGGCCTCGAGGGCATGGTGCTGGCCGAACTGCAGCAGGTCGCATCGGGCCTCGGAATCAAGGGCACCGCGCGGATGCGCAAGAGCCAGCTGATCGAGGTCATCAAGGAGGCGCAGGCCGCGGGGGGTGCCTCGGCCAAGTCCGCCGGCAGCGCCGACACCGCGGAGGCCCCGGCCAAGCCGAAGCGCCGCGCCACCTCCAAGGCGCGCACCGGCGAGGCCGCCGAGAAGGCCGCCAAGCCCGACGAGGCCCCGGCCGAGCAGCCGAAGGCCCCGGCCCAGCAGCAGATCGACATCCCCGGCCAGCCCGCGAGCGACGACAAGCCGGGCCGCGGCCGCCGCCGCGTCACCGCCGAGGCCGGCAGCCCCGAGACCGTCTCCGCCGAGGCCAAGGGCCAGAGCGAGGCGAAGGCCGAGGCCCCCAGGGCCGAGCAGTCCGAGGCGAAGTCCGACCGCGGCGACAAGGGCGACGACCAGCAGGGCGAGGGCCGCCAGGGCCGCCGCGACCGCCAGGGCCGCGGCCGTGACCGTGACCGTGGTGAGCGCGGCGAGCGTGGTGACCGCGGCGACCGTGGTGACCGCGGCGACCGCCGTGGCAGCAAGGGCGACGACCAGCAGGGCGGCGGCAACCGCAAGGACCAGGGCGGCCGCCAGGACCGTCAGGACCGCAAGGAGCAGGACGACTTCGACGACGACGGCAGCGGTCGCCGCGGTCGCCGGGGCCGTTACCGCGACCGCCGTGGCCGTCGCGGCCGCGAGGACTTCGCGGGCGAGCCGCAGGTGTCCGACGACGACGTCCTGATCCCGGTCGCGGGCATCCTCGACATCCTCGACAACTACGCGTTCATCCGTACGTCGGGCTACCTCCCGGGCCCCAACGACGTGTACGTCTCCCTCGCCCAGGTCCGCAAGAACGGCCTGCGCAAGGGCGACCACGTCACCGGCGCGGTGCGCCAGCCCAAGGACGGCGAGCGCCGCGAGAAGTTCAACGCCCTGGTGCGCCTGGACTCCGTCAACGGCATGGCGCCCGAACACGGCCGCGGGCGGCCGGAGTTCAACAAGCTGACGCCCCTCTACCCGCAGGACCGGCTCCGTCTGGAGACCGACCCGGGCGTTCTGACGACCCGCATCATCGACCTCGTCTCGCCCATCGGCAAGGGCCAGCGCGGTCTGATCGTGGCCCCGCCGAAGACCGGCAAGACCATGATCATGCAGGCGATCGCCAACGCGATCACGCACAACAGCCCCGAGTGCCACCTGATGGTCGTCCTCGTCGACGAGCGTCCGGAAGAGGTCACCGACATGCAGCGGTCGGTGAAGGGCGAGGTCATCTCCTCGACCTTCGACCGTCCGGCCGAGGACCACACCACGGTCGCCGAGCTCGCCATCGAGCGCGCCAAGCGGCTGGTGGAGCTGGGCCACGACGTCGTCGTGCTGCTCGACTCGATCACGCGTCTGGGCCGTGCGTACAACCTCGCCGCCCCGGCCTCGGGCCGCATCCTGTCCGGTGGTGTCGACTCGACCGCCCTGTACCCGCCGAAGCGCTTCTTCGGTGCCGCCCGCAACATCGAGGACGGCGGCTCGCTGACCATCCTGGCCACCGCGCTCGTCGAGACCGGCTCGCGGATGGACGAGGTGATCTTCGAGGAGTTCAAGGGCACCGGCAACATGGAGCTCAAGCTCGACCGGAAGCTCTCCGACAAGCGCATCTTCCCGGCGGTGGACGTGGACGCGTCCAGCACCCGCAAGGAAGAGATCCTGCTCGGCAGCGACGAGCTCGCCATCGTCTGGAAGCTGCGCCGGGTGCTGCACGCCCTGGACCAGCAGCAGGCCATCGAGCTGCTCCTGGACAAGATGAAGCAGACGAAGTCGAACGCCGAGTTCCTGCTCCAGATCCAAAAGACGACGCCGGCGCCGGGCAACGGCAACGACTGACCGTCGTAGCGGCCTCGCACGGGCCGACCGGAAGGGCCGGTCCCGTCATCCGACGGGACCGGCCCTTCCGCATGTGCGGGAAATGGGGCGACAAGCGGCCGCCGGGTTTTGGCCAAGAGACCTTGACCACACGCATAAGAGATTCTCACGGTCACGCGCGGTAGCGCCTTCTTCCGTGAAAGTGCAGGTGGGGGGCCGAAAGTACGAGATGGCGCGAACGCTGGGTGACCGGTGGAACCCGGGGCGCACACAGGCCGCTATGCAACCCTTCTTTCGGTTTCGACGTCTGACAAGTGACGGAAAGCCACGCCTGACCCTGAAAGCAGGGGGTAGCCGAACGGACGAGGACTGAGGAGCGCATGACCGACGAGAGCAGGCCCGCCGACGCGAAGCCGAAACACCGCGGCAAGCGCGGCCGGCGCCGCAAACCGCGCAGCACGCGCAAGAAGGCCCTCGTCATATCCGCCTGGACCGCCGCGGGAGTGGTCGTCCTCGGCGGCACCGGCCTCGGTTACGTGTACTTCAAGCTCAACGGCAACATCAAGGGCGTCGACATCAACGCCGCGCTCGGCACCGACCGCCCCCTGGACGTCGACAACGGCTCCCAGGACATCCTCGTCCTCGGCTCCGACTCGCGCTCCGGCGACAACGCCAAGTACGGCAAGGACGAGGGCGCGGCCCGCTCCGACACCGCGATGATCGTCCACGTCTACAAGGGCCACAAGAAGGCCAGCGTGGTCTCCATCCCGCGCGACACCCTCATCACCCGGCCCGAGTGCGCCGCCAAGAACGGCGACGGCAAGACGGACCCGGGCGGCGAGCGCCAGATGTTCAACACGGCGTACGAGGTCGGCGGCCCCGCCTGTGCGGTGAAGACGGTCGAGAAGATGTCCGGCATCCGCATGGACCATTACGTCGAGGTCGACTTCACGGGCTTCAAGAAGCTCATCGACACCCTCGGCGGCGTGGAGATCGCGACCAAGCAGCCGATCAAGGACAAGGACAGTCACCTCGACCTCCCGGCCGGTGACCACAAGCTCAACGGCGAGCAGGCGCTCGGCCTCGTCCGCACCCGGCACGGCGTCGGCGACGGCAGTGACCTCGGCCGCATCCAGCTCCAGCAGGCGTTCATCAAGGCCCTGATCAACCAGGTCAAGGACGTCGACCTGTTCGGCAACCCGAAGAAGCTCTGGGACCTCGCGGACGCCTCGACCAAGGCCATCACCACCGACTCCGACCTGGACACGGTCAAGGACCTGGCGGGCTTCGCCAATGGCCTCAAGGGCATCGGGGCCGGTGACATGAAGATGGTCACGATGCCGGTCCAGTACGACCCGGCCGACCGGAACCGCGTCCTGCCCCTGGAGGAGGCCGGCCGCCAGGTCTGGGACGCCCTGCGGGCGGACAAGCCGATCCCCAAGTCGGCCACCGAGAAGTCCGCCGGCGACAAGGGTGCCGCGGGCAAGGTCGTGACCAGCGAATAAGCCCCCAGGACGACCGGCGGACCGGCCCGCGCGATGCCTCCGGGAATACTTCCGGGCCCACCCCGGTTTGGGCAGATGCGGCCGGTCCTGGCAAACTGGTCCGTCGGCCCCGGTTCACGCACCCGCATCCCGCGCGTGCGACCCGGCGCCCTCCCGAAACTAGGAGACACCTTGAAGCGCGACATCCACCCCGAGTACGTCGAGACGCAGGTCAGCTGCACCTGTGGCGCGTCGTTCACCACCCGCAGCACGATCTCCAGCGGCACCGTCCGCGCCGAGGTCTGCTCCGAGTGCCACCCGTTCTACACGGGCAAGCAGAAGATCCTCGACACCGGTGGCCGTGTGGCCCGCTTCGAGGCCCGCTTCGGCAAGGCTGCCGGCTCCAAGAAGTAGCGAGCCACCTGCGCCGGTCTCCGGCCGCCCTCGTCCGCGGGGGTGGCCGGGACCGGCGTTTGCCGTCTGTCGCAGAAGCAGCCACGCAGCCCTGCGCGAGCCCCGCTCGCGCAGCCGAAAACCCAGGAGCCCGAAGATGTTCGAGGCGGTCGAGGAACTGATCGGCGAGCACGCCGATCTGGAGCGGAAGCTCGCCGACCCGTCGGTCCACGCCGACCAGGCCAACGCGCGCAAGCTCAACAAGCGCTACGCCGAGCTGACCCCGATCGTCGCCACGTACCGGTCCTGGAAGCAGCTCGGTGACGACATCGACACCGCGCGTGAGCTGGCGGCCGAGGACCCCGACTTCGCGGCCGAGGTCAAGGACCTCACCGAGAGCCGCGACGAGGTCACCGAGAAGCTGCGCCTGCTGCTCGTGCCCCGGGACCCCAGCGACGACAAGGACGTCATCCTGGAGATCAAGGCGGGCGCGGGCGGCGACGAGTCGGCCCTGTTCGCGGGCAACCTGCTGCGCATGTACCTGCGGTACGCCGAGCGCGTCGGCTGGAAGACCGAGATCATCGACGCCACCGAGTCCGAGCTGGGCGGCTACAAGGACGTCCAGGTCGCCGTGAAGACCAAGGGCGGCAACGGCGCCACCGAGCCCGGCCAGGGCGTCTGGGCCCGGCTGAAGTACGAGGGCGGCGTGCACCGCGTGCAGCGCGTGCCCGCGACCGAGTCGCAGGGCCGCATCCACACCTCCGCGGCCGGCGTGCTCGTCACGCCCGAGGCGGAGGAGGTCGACGTCGAGATCAACATGAACGACCTGCGCATCGACGTCTACCGCTCCTCGGGCCCCGGCGGCCAGTCCGTCAACACCACCGACTCGGCCGTGCGCATCACGCACGTCCCGACCGGTGTGGTCGCCTCCTGCCAGAACGAGAAGAGCCAGCTCCAGAACAAGGAGCAGGCACTGCGTATCCTGCGCTCCAGGCTGCTCGCGGCGGCCCAGGAGGAGGCGGAGCGCGAGGCCGCGGACGCCCGCCGCAGCCAGGTCCGCACCGTCGACCGGTCCGAGAAGATCCGTACGTACAACTTCCCGGAAAACCGGATCTCCGACCACCGCGTGGGCTTCAAGGCGTACAACTTGGACCAGGTGCTCGACGGCGACCTCGACGCGGTCATCCAGGCCTGCGTCGACGCGGACTCCGCCGCGAAGCTCGCCGCCGCCTGAGCCCGCCCCGTAACCACCGTTCAAGCCCCGGAGGACCAGCGTGCAGCAACATATTGGGGGTCGACCCCCCAACCCCCGCGGCGTGCTGCTCGCGGAAGTGGCCCAGGCCACCCAGCGCCTTGCCGACGCCGGCGTGCCCTCGCCGCGCAATGACGCGGAGGAGCTCGCCGCGTTCGTGCACGGCGTGAAACGGGGCGAGCTGCACACCGTCAAGGACGCGGACTTCGACGCCCGCTACTGGGAGACGATCGCCCGCCGCGAGGCCCGCGAGCCGCTGCAGCACATCACGGGGCGCGCGTTCTTCCGGTATCTGGAGCTCCAGGTGGGTCCCGGCGTGTTCGTGCCGCGCCCCGAGACCGAGTCCGTGGTCGGCTGGGCCATAGACGCGGTGCGCGCCATGGACGTGGTCGAGCCGCTCATCGTCGACCTGTGCACCGGCAGCGGCGCCATCGCCCTCGCCCTGGCCCAGGAGGTGCCGCGCTCGCGCGTGCACGCGGTGGAGCTGTCCGAGGACGCCCTGCGATGGACCCGCAAGAACGTCGAGGGCTCGCGCGTCACCCTGCACGCGGGTGACGCGCGCACGGCCCTGCCGGAGCTCGACGGCCAGGTCGACCTGGTCGTCTCCAACCCCCCGTACATCCCGCTCACGGAGTGGGAGTACGTTGCGCCGGAGGCGCGGGACTACGATCCCGAACTCGCCCTGTTCTCCGGCGAGGACGGCCTCGACCTGATCCGCGGCATCGAGCGCACCGCGCACCGGCTGCTGCGGCCGGGCGGAGTCGTCGTCGTGGAGCACGCCGACACCCAGGGCGGGCAGGTGCCGTGGATCTTCACCGAGGAGCGTGGCTGGGCCGACGCGGCCGACCACCCCGACCTGAACAACCGGCCGCGCTTCGCGACCGCCCGCAAGGCGCTGCCGTGACCACGGCGGCGCGCAAGACGACGAAGTACGACGAGTACGTGGACCAGTACGTGTACGAGGAGGCCCGCTAGATGGCACGGCGATACGACACCAACGACGCGACCGACCGCACGACCGGTCTGCGCGAGGCCGCGTCCGCCGTCCGCCGTGGCGAGCTGGTGGTGCTGCCGACGGACACCGTGTACGGCGTGGGCGCGGACGCCTTCAGCCCGGAGGCCGTCGCCGACCTCCTCGACGCCAAGGGGCGCGGTCGGAACATGCCGACGCCCGTCCTCATCGGCTCCCCGAACACCCTGCACGGCCTCGTCACGGACTTCTCCGAGTCCGCCTGGGAGCTCGTCGACGCCTTCTGGCCGGGGGCGCTCACCCTCGTCGCCAAGCAGCAGCCGTCGCTCCAGTGGGACCTGGGGGACACCCGGGGCACCGTCGCCATCCGGATGCCGCTGCACCCGGTCGCGATCGAGCTCCTCACGGAGGTCGGCCCCATGGCGGTGTCCTCGGCCAACCTCACCGGGCACCCGGCGCCGGAGGACTGCGACGCCGCCCAGGAGATGCTGGGCGACGCCATCTCCGTCTACCTGGACGGCGGCCCCACGCCCGGCATCGTGCCCTCCTCCATCGTGGACGTCACCGGCAAGGTGCCCGTCCTGCTGCGGGCCGGGGCGCTCGACGCGGACGAGCTCCGCAAGGTCGTACCCGACCTCGAGGTGGCCAATTGACAGCCCCTGAGACGGGGCGTGGCATAGCGGGCTACCCGGTCCCCGCGGGGTTCGTGGACCCGGTGGTCTTCCCCGACCCCGCCGGGGACGACGGGGTCGTCCGCTCCTTCGGGGCCCCCGGCGCCTTCCGCATCCTCCACGTCAGCACCGGCAACGTCTGCCGCTCGCCGATCACCGAGCGGCTGACCCGGCATGCCCTCGCCGACCGGCTCGGCGACCCGGGCACGGGCGGGCTCATCGTGGAGAGCGCGGGCACGTGGGGCCATGAGGGCGCGCCCATGGAGACCCACGCCGAGACGGTCCTCGCCGACTTCGGGGCGGACGCCACCGGCTTCGTGGGCCGCGAGCTCCTCGACGACCACGTCATCCGGGCCGACCTGGTGCTCACCGCGACCCGGGACCACCGCGCCCAGGTCATCTCCATGGGGCACTCGGCCGGGCTCAGGACCTTCACCCTGAAGGAGTTCACCCGCCTGGTGCGGGCCATAGACCCCGCGACGCTGCCCGACCCCGAGGGCGATGACGGGGTGGTCGAGCGGGCCCGCGCCCTGGTGCGGGCCGCGGCCGCGCTGCGCGGCTGGCTGCTCGCCCCCAACGTGGAGGCCGACGAGGTCTACGACCCCTACGGCGCGCCCCTGCCCTTCTTCCGCTCCGTGGGCGGCGAGATCCAACAGGCCCTGGACCCGGTCGTCACAGCCCTGACAGGCGTCCCGGCCCCCCAGGCGTAGCCCTTCCCGCTTCCTGGGGGCTCCGCCCCCGGACCCCCGCTCCTCAAACGCCGGAGGGCTGGAAGATCCAGCCCGTCCGGCGTTTGAGGACGAGGCGCGCAGCGCCGATAGACGGGGTCCAAGGGGGCGGAGCCCTCTTGTTCGGGAAGGGGCGGGCCAGGGGCGCACCGCGAGGCCCACCGCCGCGCACATCCGCCCGGGCACGCCTACATTGGACAGATGACGACGGTCAGCCCCGGTCGAGCCGCCGCCCCGGCGGCGTACGCCGCGCTGCGCCGCCAGGACCCCGAGCTCGCCGAGGTCCTGCTCGGCGAGACGACCCGGCAGTCGACCTCGCTCCAGCTCATCGCCGCCGAGAACTTCACGTCGGAGGCCGTCCTGACGGCCCTCGGCTCCCCGCTGGCGAACAAGTACGCCGAGGGCTACCCCGGCTCCCGCCACCACGGCGGCTGCGAGCTGGTGGACGTCGCGGAGCGCCTCGCCGTGGACCGCGCCAAGGCCCTCTTCGGAGCCGAGCACGCCAACGTGCAGGCGCACTCGGGCTCCTCCGCCGTCCTCGCCGCCTACGCCGCACTCCTGCGCCCGGGGGACACGGTCCTCGCGATGGGTCTCCCGTACGGAGGACATCTCACCCACGGCTCGCCCTCGAACTTCTCGGGCAGGTGGTTCGACTTCGTCGGCTACGGCCTCGACCCGGAGACCGGCCTCATCGACTACGAGCAGGTGCGGGCCCTGGCCCGCGAGCGGCGGCCGAAGGCCGTCGTGTGCGGCTCCATCGCCTATCCGCGCCACATCGACTACGCCGCCTTCCGCGAGGTCGCCGACGACGTGGGCGCCCATCTCATCGCCGACGCCGCGCACCCCATCGGCCTGGTCGCGGGCGGCGCCGCCCCCAGCCCGGTGCCGTACGCGGACGTCGTGTGCGCCACCACCCACAAGGTGCTCCGCGGCCCCCGCGGTGGCTTGATCCTGTGCGGCGCCGACCTCGCCGAGCGGATCGACCGGGCGGTGTTCCCGTTCACGCAGGGCGGGGCGCAGATGCACACGATCGCCGCCAAGGCGGTGGCCTTCGGCGAGGCGGCGACCCCCGCCTTCACCGCGTACGCCCATCAAGTCGTGGCGAACGCAAGGGTGTTGGCCGACGCCCTGGCGGCGGAGGGCTTCGCCGTCAGCACCGGAGGCACGGACACGCACCTGGTGCTCGCCGACCCCGCCCCGCACGGAGTGGACGCCCGGACGGCCCGGGGCCGGCTCGCCGCGGCGGGTCTGGTTCTGGACACCTGCGCACTGCCCCACGGCGACGGCCGCGGCCTGCGCCTGGGCACGGCCGCGGTCACCACCCAGGGGATGCGGGAGGCGGATATGGCACGCGTCGCCGCGCTGTTCGCCGCCGCCATCCGGGAGGAGGGCGGCGTCAGGGCGGCGGTCCGGGACCTCGCGGCCCGGTTTCCGCCGTATCCGGACCGGGGGAGCGGCGAGATCACGGCGTTGTAGCGGAGTTGTGCAACGATCGTCGCTACCCGGAAGTGTCCAGCCTTATGCGCGCGAAGCTAGGGTGTGGTGCTGAGATGGCCAGCGATACCTGTGGGGAAGCCCGTGCGTGAATATCTGCTGACGCTCTGCATCACGGCCGCGGTGACCTATCTGCTGACCGGCCCGGTGCGGAAGTTCGCGATCGTGGCCGGTGCCATGCCGGAGATCCGCGCGCGCGACGTGCACCGGGAACCGACACCCCGGCTCGGCGGTATCGCGATGTTCTTCGGCCTGTGCGCGGGCCTCCTGGTGGCCGACCACCTGCCCAACCTCAACGAGGTGTTCACGAAGTCGAACGAGCCGCGCGCGCTGCTCTCCGGCGCCGCCCTGATCTGGCTCATCGGCGTTCTGGACGACAAGTTCGAGATCGACGCGCTGATCAAGCTCGGCGGCCAGATGATCGCCGCGGGCGTGATGGTCATGCAGGGTCTGACGATCCTGTGGCTGCCCATCCCGGGCGTCGGCACGGTCTCGCTGACCCAGTGGCAGGGCACCCTCCTGACCGTCGCCCTCGTCGTCATCACCATCAACGCGGTGAACTTCGTCGACGGCCTGGACGGCCTCGCCGCGGGCATGGTGTGCATCGCCGCCGCCGCGTTCTTCATGTACGCGTACCGCATCTGGTACGGCTACGGCATCGAGGCCGCCGCCCCCGCGACCCTCTTCGCGGCCATCCTGATGGGCATGTGCCTCGGCTTCCTGCCGCACAACATGCACCCGGCCAGGATCTTCATGGGTGACTCGGGCTCCATGCTCATCGGGCTCGTGCTCGCCGCCGGCGCCATCTCCATCACCGGGCAGGTCGACCCGGACGCGATGAAGCTGAACCTCGGCGGCAGCGCCCGCGACGCCACGCACGCGATGCTCCCCGTCTTCATCCCGCTGCTCATGCCGCTGACGATCATCGCGATCCCGTTCGGCGACCTGGTGCTCGCCATCGCGCGCCGCACCTGGAAGGGCCAGTCGCCGTTCGCCGCCGACCGCGGGCATCTGCACCACCGGCTCCTGGACGTGGGCCACTCGCACAGCCGCGCGGTGCTGATCATGTACTTCTGGTCGGCCCTCATCGCCTTCGGCACGGTCGCCTACTCGGTCCACTCGACGAACATGTGGATCCTGTTGCTCATCGTCGCTCTGAGCGCGGTGGGTCTGGTGCTGCTCCTGTTGCCCCGCTTCACGCCGCACGCGCCCCGCTGGGCGGAGAACTTCGTGCCGCCGAGGTACCGGCGCGAGCGGCGCTCCCCGGCCGGTGCAGCGGCCGCTGAGCGCGCTGACGGGGCCGCCCCGGAGGAGGCGTACGGGACGAGCGGGGAGCCTGAGCCGGGAGAGGCGTCAGGGGACCGCCCGGCCGTCGGCGCGGGCGTCAACGGCGCGACCGCGCTCGGCACCCGCCCGCGCTTCCTGGACCGGCGCAAGGCCGGGTCGTCGCGTTGACGCCGACGGCAAAGCGCCCCTTTACCAGACAAAGCGACGGCGCGCTTGCACAGACGCGCAGGTTGCTTCTCATGTGTGACAGCGAGCACACCTGACAGGTAAAGACCTCATCAAATAGTTTGTGATACGGTTCACGAGACCCGGCGACAGAGCCGAAGGACCGTAGTGCGACGGTCCATTGGCCCGAGGACCCCGCTCGGCCCGGGTCTACGCTCGTCCATGACGACACCCTGCCCCCATCAGTAAGCGGAGTTGCCGCCATGCCGTCTCAAGACACCCGGACTCTCCTGCAGTCCGCCGTCCCCACTGCCGCCGCCGGTGCGATCACCGCCGTGGTCAGCGGTGTGGTCGCGGGCGGCAAGGGGGCGCTCGGCGCCGTCATCGGCACGCTGGTGGTCATCGCCTTCATGGGGCTCGGTCTGTTTGTCTTGCAGCGGACGGCAAAATCGCTTCCGCAGCTGTTCCAGGCGATGGGCATGATGCTCTACGTCGCGCAACTGCTGCTGCTTCTCATCTTTGTGGGTCTGTTCAAGGACACCACCGCGTTCAACCCGAAGTCCTTCGCGCTCGCTCTCGTCATCGCCACCGTCGTCTGGATGGCGTCGCAGGCTCGGGCGTACATGAAGGCCAAGATCCTCTACGTCGAACCCGAACCCGAACCTTCCTCGGCCGTCGCCTCCAAGAAGAGCGACAAGCCGGAGAAGCCGGGGTCGGAGACGTGAGAGGTAGGGCCGGGATAAATGCCCGTTCGAGATGCTGCTATCGTCCGGTGCCAACTGCGGCACTGCAGGCGCGGGCATCTGAGCTGACGCCTGCACCATCGCGAGGCTCGATGCCTGACCGCCGCTCACACTTCCGAAACACCAGTCCGGTGCCGATCCGCGGCCGCGTGCCGCGCCGACTCGACAACGAGGTTGCCGTACCCATGCTTCACGCCGAAGGAGCCCGCGGTGAGTGCTGAACAAACTGAGCTCGCCTTTGACTGGAGCTGTCGGATCATGTCCGACAACGGCTGTGGCTTCCCGGCTCCGGGCCTGCACTCGTTCCTCTTCAAGCCGATCTTCGAGGTCGGCGGGTTCGAGTTCAACAAGGTGATGCTGCTCGCGCTGATCACGACCCTGGTCGTCATCACCTTCTTCTACGCCGCGTTCGGCAAGGCCAAGGTCGTGCCAGGCAAGCTCCAGATGATCGGCGAGGCCGGCTACGACTTCGTGCGCCGCGGGATCGTCTACGAGACCCTGGGCAAGAAGGAGGGCGAGAAGTACGTCCCCCTCATGGTCTCGATGTTCTTCTTCATCTGGATCATGAACATCTGGTCCGTGGTCCCGCTCTCGCAGTTCCCGGTCTCGTCGGTCTTCGCGTACCCGGTCGTGCTCGCGGTCATCACCTACCTGATCTGGGTGCCGCTGACCTTCAAGCGCCACGGCTTCGTGGGCGGTTGGAAGAACATCACCGGCTACGACAACTCCCTCGGCCCGATCAAGTGGCTGGTGGCGTTCATCGAGTTCTTCTCGAACCTCCTGGTGCGTCCCTTCACGCACTCCGTGCGACTCTTCGCCAACATGTTCGCCGGTCACCTGATGCTGGTGATGTTCACCGTCGCCTCCTGGTACCTGCTGAACAGCTGGATGATCCCGGCGGCCGGGGTCTCCTTCGTGATGACGATGGCCATGATCGTCTTCGAACTCTTCGTGCAGGCCGTCCAGGCGTACGTCTTCGTGCTCCTCGCCTGCTCGTACATCCAGGGCGCTGTCGCCGAGCACCACTGACGCAACCCGCCCCGCTAACCCCCAGATCGCCCGGTGGCCAACCCCCACCGGCCCATGAAAGAGAAGGAAGAGACAGCATGTCCGCTGTTGAGCTCGCCGCAGGTGTTTCCGGTTCCCTCGGTTCGATCGGCTACGGCCTCTCCGCGATCGGCCCCGGCATCGGCGTCGGCATCGTCTTCGGCAAGGGCACCGAGGCCCTGGCCCGTCAGCCCGAGGCCGCCGGTCTGATCCGTGCCAACCAGATCCTGGGCTTCGCCTTCTGTGAGGCGCTCGCCCTCATCGGCATCGTTATGCCGTTCGTGTTCGGTCAGTAATTACTACTCACCGACACATTTTCGACGAAAGGCACTGATGTGATCGCCAACCTGGTTCAGCTGGCGGCCGAGGAGAAGCAGAACCCGCTTATTCCTCCCGGCCCCGAGCTGCTTGTCGGCGCCATTGCCTTCGCCATCGTTTTCTTCTTCTTCTGGAAGAAGCTCCTCCCGAACATCAACAAGGTTCTGGAAGAGCGCCGGGAGGCGATCGAAGGCGGTATCGAGAAGGCCGAGGCCGCCCAGACCGAGGCCCAGAGCGTTCTTGAGCAGTACAAGGCTCAGCTCGCCGAGGCACGGCACGAGGCCGCGCGACTGCGCCAGGAGGCGCAGGAGCAGGGCGCCCAGCTCATCGCCGAGATGCGGGCCGAGGGCCAGCGGCAGCGCGAGGAGATCGTCGCCGCCGGTCACTCCCAGATCGAGGCCGACCGCAAGGCCGCCGCGCAGGCGCTGCGCCAGGACGTGGGCCAGCTGGCCACCGAACTGGCCGGCAAGCTCGTCGGCGAGTCCCTCGAGGACCACGCCCGCCAGAGCCGCACCATCGACCGCTTCCTCGACGAGCTCGACGAGAAGGCGACGAAGGCCGAGGCGACTCGATGACAGCGCATGGAGCGAGCCGCGAGGCGCTGGGCGCCGCGCGCGAGCGCCTCGACGCGCTGACGGACAACACCGCGGTGGACGCGGCGCGGCTCGCGGACGAGCTCGCCGCCGTCACCGCGCTGCTCGACCGGGAGGTCTCGCTGCGTCGGGTCCTGACCGACCCGGCGCAGGCAGGCGAGGCCAAGGCCGAGCTTGCCGGGCGCCTGCTGGGCGACAAGGTCAGCGGCGAGGCCGCTGACCTGGTGGCCGGCATGGTCCGCTCCCGCTGGTCCGCCTCGCGCGACCTGGTGGACGCCCTGGAGGAGCTGGCGGACGTCGCCGACCTGACCGCCGCGCAGAAGTCGGGCGCGCTGGACACGGTCGAGGACGAGCTGTTCCGCTTCGGTCGGATCGTCGCCTCCAGCACCGAGCTGCGGGCGGCCCTCACCGACCGCGCCGCCACCGCGACGGCCAAGAGCGAGCTGCTGCGCAGCCTGCTCGGCGGCAAGGCGGCGGCGACCACGGAGCGTCTCGTCGAGCGTCTTGTGACCGTGCCCCGTGGACGTAGCCTGGAGTCGGGACTCGAGTCCCTCTCCAAGCTGGCCGCGGACCGCCGGGAGCGCATGGTCGCCGTCGTCACTTCCGCCGTTCCGCTGTCGGACCAGCAGAAGCAGCGACTCGGCGCCGCGCTCGCCAAGATCTACGGGCGTCAGATGCATCTGAACCTGGACGTGGACCCCGAGGTCCTCGGCGGGATCCGGGTGCAGGTGGGCGACGAAGTCATCAACGGCTCCATCGCGGACCGCATCGAGGACGCGCACCGCCGCATGGCGGGCTAGCAACTCAACAAGCAAGACCAAACGGCCCGAGTTGGGCCGTGCAGAGGATTCACCTCTTCCTGGGGGGAGTCCCCATCCCCCCCAAGTGAAACTTCGGGCCCAACAAGGAGAGCAGGGAACCCAGATGGCGGAGCTCACGATCCGGCCGGAGGAGATCCGGGACGCGCTGGAGAACTTTGTCCAGGCGTACAAGCCGGACGCGGCCTCGCGCGAGGAGGTCGGTACGGTCACCCTGGCCGGCGATGGCATCGCGAAGGTCGAGGGCCTGCCCTCGGCCATGGCCAACGAACTGCTGAAGTTCGAGGACGGCACGCTCGGTCTCGCGCTGAACCTCGAAGAGCGCGAGATCGGTTCGATCGTTCTCGGTGAGTTCAGCGGCATCGAGGAGGGTCAGTCGGTGCAGCGCACCGGCGAGGTCCTGTCGGTCGCGGTGGGCGAGGGCTACCTCGGCCGCGTCGTCGACCCGCTCGGCCACCCGATCGACGGCCTCGGCGAGATCGAGACCAGCGGACGTCGTGCCCTTGAGCTGCAGGCCCCCACGGTCATGGAGCGCAAGTCGGTGCACGAGCCGATGGAGACGGGCTACAAGGCCGTCGACGCGATGACCCCGATCGGCCGCGGCCAGCGTCAGCTGATCATTGGCGACCGTCAGACCGGCAAGACCGCTCTGGCCGTCGACACGATCATCAACCAGCGCGACAACTGGCGCTCGGGCGACGTGAACAAGCAGGTCCGCTGCATCTACGTCGCCATCGGTCAGAAGGGTTCGACCATCGCCTCCGTGCGTGGTGCCCTCGAAGAGGCCGGCGCGCTTGAGTACACGACCATCGTCGCCGCCCCGGCGTCCGACCCGGCGGGCTTCAAGTACCTGGCCCCCTACACCGGTTCGGCCATCGGCCAGCAGTGGATGTACGAGGGCAAGCACGTCCTCATCATCTTCGACGACCTCTCGAAGCAGGCCGACGCCTACCGCGCCGTGTCCCTGCTGCTCCGTCGTCCGCCGGGGCGCGAGGCCTACCCCGGTGACGTCTTCTACCTGCACTCCCGCCTGCTCGAGCGCTGCGCGAAGCTCTCGGACGAGATGGGCAAGGGCTCGATGACCGGTCTGCCGATCGTCGAGACCAAGGCGAACGACGTGTCGGCGTTCATCCCGACCAACGTCATCTCCATCACCGACGGCCAGTGCTTCCTGGAGTCGGACCTGTTCAACGCCGGTCAGCGCCCCGCCCTGAACGTCGGCATCTCCGTCTCCCGAGTCGGTGGTTCCGCGCAGCACAAGGCGATCCGCCAGGTCTCCGGGCGTCTGCGCGTGGACCTCGCCCAGTTCCGTGAGCTGGAGGCGTTCGCCGCCTTCGGTTCCGACCTGGACGCCGCGTCGAAGGCGCAGCTGGAGCGCGGTCAGCGCATGGTCGAGCTGCTCAAGCAGGCTCAGTACCAGCCGATGGCCACCGAGGACCAGGTCGTCTCCATCTGGGCCGGCACCACCGGCAAGATGGACGACGTGCCCGTCGTCGACATCCGCCGCTTCGAGAAGGAGCTCCTGGAGTACCTGCACCGCAAGGAGCAGGGCCTGCTCACCTCCATCAAGGAGGGCGCCAAGATGTCGGACGACACGATCACCGCCATCGGTGACGCCGTCGCCGCGTTCAAGAAGCAGTTCGAGACCTCGGACGGCAAGCTTCTCGGCGAGGACGCTCCTGCCGCTGCCGGCAAGTGACGACGGAAGGGACCTGACTCATGGGAGCCCAGCTCCGGGTCTACAAGCGTCGCATCAAATCCGTCACGGCGACCAAGAAGATCACCAAGGCGATGGAGATGATCGCCGCCTCGCGCGTCGTCAAGGCGCAGCGCAAGGTGGCGGCCTCCACGCCGTACGCGACCGAGCTCACCCGCGCGGTCACGGCTGTCGGTACCGGTTCGAACACCAAGCACCCGCTGACGACGGAGGCGGAGACGGCGACACGTGCCGCCGTGCTGCTCCTGACCAGCGACCGCGGTCTGGCCGGCGCCTTCAACTCCAACTCCATCAAGGCCGCGGAGCAGCTGACCGCGCGCCTTGAGGCCGAGGGCAAGGAGGTCGACACGTTCATCGTCGGCCGCCGTGGTGTGGCCCACTACAACTTCCGCGAGCGCAAGATCGCGAAGCAGTGGACCGGCTTCACCGACCAGCCCGAGTACGCGGACGCCAAGACGGTCGCGGCCCCGCTGATCGAGGCCATCGAGAAGGACACGGCCGAGGGCGGCGTGGACGAGCTCCACATCGTCTACACCGAGTTCGTCTCGATGATGACGCAGACGGCCATCGACAGCCGCCTGCTGCCGCTCAGCCTCGAAGAGGTGGCGGAGGAGTCGAACGCGAAGAGCGAGATCCTTCCGCTGTACGACTTCGAGCCGTCGGCGGAGGACGTCCTCGACGCCCTCCTTCCGCGCTACGTCGAGAGCCGCATCTACAACGCGCTGCTGCAGTCGGCTGCCTCCAAGCACGCCGCCACGCGCCGCGCGATGAAGTCGGCCACCGACAACGCCGGGGACCTGATCAACAATCTGTCCCGGCTTGCCAACGCGGCCCGCCAGGCCGAAATCACCCAGGAAATCAGCGAGATCGTCGGTGGCGCGAGCGCCCTGGCCGACGCGACCGCGGGGAGTGACAAGTAATGACGACCACTGTTGAGACGGCCGCTGCCACGGGCCGCGTCGCCCGGGTCATCGGCCCGGTCGTCGACGTGGAGTTCCCCGTCGACGCGATGCCGGAGATCTACAACGCGCTTCACGTCGAGGTGGCCGACCCGGCCAAGGACGGCGAGAAGAAGACCCTGACGCTCGAGGTCGCCCAGCACCTCGGTGACGGTCTCGTCCGCGCCATCTCCATGCAGCCCACCGACGGTCTGGTCCGCCAGGCCGCGGTCATCGACACCGGCGACGGCCTCACCGTCCCGGTCGGCGACTTCACCAAGGGCAAGGTGTTCAACACCCTCGGCGAGGTGCTGAACGTCGACGAGCAGTACACGGGTGACCGCTGGTCCATCCACCGCAAGGCCCCGAACTTCGACGAGCTCGAGTCGAAGACCGAGATGTTCGAGACCGGCGTCAAGGTCATCGACCTCCTCACCCCGTACGTCAAGGGTGGAAAGATCGGTCTGTTCGGTGGTGCCGGTGTCGGCAAGACGGTGCTCATCCAGGAGATGATCTACCGCGTCGCCAACAACCACGACGGTGTCTCCGTGTTCGCCGGTGTCGGCGAGCGCACCCGTGAGGGCAACGACCTCATCGAGGAGATGTCGGACTCGGGCGTCATCGACAAGACCGCCCTTGTCTTCGGCCAGATGGACGAGCCCCCGGGCACCCGTCTGCGCGTGGCCCTCGCCGGTCTGACCATGGCGGAGTACTTCCGCGATGTGCAGAAGCAGGACGTGCTGTTCTTCATCGACAACATCTTCCGCTTCACCCAGGCCGGTTCCGAGGTCTCGACCCTGCTCGGCCGCATGCCGTCCGCCGTGGGTTACCAGCCGAACCTGGCCGACGAGATGGGTCTCCTCCAGGAGCGCATCACGTCGACCCGTGGTCACTCGATCACCTCGATGCAGGCGATCTACGTCCCCGCGGACGACCTGACCGACCCGGCCCCGGCCACCACCTTCGCCCACCTCGACGCGACGACGGTGCTCTCCCGTCCGATCTCGGAGAAGGGCATCTACCCGGCCGTGGACCCGCTGGACTCCACGTCCCGCATCCTGGACCCGCGGTACATCGCGCAGGACCACTACGACACCGCCATGCGGGTCAAGAACATCCTGCAGAAGTACAAGGACCTCCAGGACATCATCGCGATCCTCGGCATCGACGAGCTCGGCGAAGAGGACAAGCTGGTCGTCTCCCGCGCCCGTCGTGTGGAGCGCTTCCTGTCGCAGAACACGCACGTCGCCAAGCAGTTCACCGGCGTCGACGGTTCGGACGTCCCGCTGGACGAGTCGATCACCGCGTTCAACGCGATCTGCGACGGCGAGTACGACCACTTCCCCGAGCAGGCGTTCTTCATGTGCGGTGGCCTCGAGGACCTCAAGGCCAACGCCAAGGAGCTCGGCGTCTCCTGAGTCCCGTGACTCGCGGAAGGAGGGGCGGGCGCACCCCCGAAAGGGGACCGCGTCCCGCCCCTCCCTCCACGCCGACTAGAATTTGACCCAACACCCGGCTGAACCGCCGGGTGGTGACCCGAGGAGCCACCCTTGGCTGCTGAGCTGCATGTCGAGCTGGTCGCCGCCGACCGTAGTGTCTGGTCCGGCGAGGCCACCCTGGTCGTCGCGCGCACCACGTCCGGCGACATCGGCGTCATGCCCGGTCACCAGCCGCTGCTCGGTGTGCTGGAGTCGGGCCCGGTGACCATTCGTACGAGCGACGGCGGCACCGTCGTCGCCGCGGTGCACGGCGGATTCATCTCGTTCGCGGACAACAAGCTGTCGCTGCTCGCAGAGATCGCCGAGCTCTCCGACGAGATCGACGTCCAGCGTGCGGAGCGGGCGCTCGAGCGTGCCAAGTCGGAGGCCGACGCCTCCGCCGAGCGGCGCGCCGACGTCCGACTGCGTGCGGTGGCGGCGCGCTGACCCCAGCGCGCGGCGTAACGTGACTCAGCCGCGGCCGGGTCCGGAACCTTCCGGACCCGGTCGCGGCTGCGGCAATGCGGGTGCTTTTTCGGGTGCGGTAGTTCGGTCCGTTTCGGGAAGTCGTGTTGAGACTGTAGTGAGGCGAGGAGGTCGGTGCCGATGATCCTCGTTCTGCTCGTGTGCGGACTTGCGTTGATCGCGCTGGTGTTGCTGGGGCTCTTCGTCTTCGGCCTGCGCCGCAGACTCATCCAGCGCTCCGGCGGCACCTTCGACTGCAGCCTGCGGTGGAACGCGCCGGATCCCCAAGAGGCCCCCGACACCTCGGGTAAGGGGTGGGGATACGGGGTCGCCCGTTACAACGGGGACCGGATCGAGTGGTTCCGAGTCTTCTCCTACGCACCCAGGCCGCGGCGCGTCCTCGAACGGTCGGCGATCGAGGTCGTGGACCGGCGCGCGCCCGACGGCGAGGAGGAGCTGGCGCTGCTCTCCGACGCGGTGGTGCTCGGCTGTCTGCACCGGGGCGTGCGCCTTGAGCTCGCGATGAGCGAGGACGCGCTGACCGGCTTCCTGGCCTGGCTGGAGGCGGCACCGCCCGGCCAGCGCGTGAACGTGGCGTAGGCCTTGGACCCCCGCCTTTTCGGCGCTCCGCGCCTCGTCCTCAAACGCCGGACGGGCTGGCAGATCCAGCCTCTTGAGGGCTACTCGCCGCCCGCTGTGATCAGGCCCGATTCGTAGGCCGCTATGACCGCCTGGGCGCGGTCGCGGGCGCCCAGTTTGGCGAAGACCGCGGTGACGTGGTTCTTCACCGTGGAGGGGCTGATCCGCAGCTCCTCGGCTATCTCCGTGTTGTCGTACCCCCGGGCGATGAGCGCCCAGACGTCCGTCTCGCGGGACGTGAGGTCGGGGCGGACGCGCGGCGTGGCCGCCCGGGGCGCGGGCGTGGTGACGTACGCCGAGATGAGCCGGGTGAGCAGCCGAGGGGCCACCGCCGCCTCGCCGCGGCTCACGGTGTGGACCGCGGCCACCAGCTCCTCGGGCGACACGTCCTTGGGCAGGAAGCCCGCGGCGCCCGCGCGCAGCGCCCCGACCACGTACTCGTCCATGTCGAAGGTGCTCAGGGCCAGGACCCGGCAGTCGGGCAGCTCGGCGGCGAGGGCCGCGGTCGCCTCGACCCCGTCGAGGCGGGGCATGCGGATGTCCATCAGCACCACGTCGGGCCGGAGCCGCAGCGCGAGGTCCACGGCCTCGCGGCCGTCCCCGGCCTCGCCGACGACGCTCACGCCCGGGTCGGCGTGGAAGATCAGCGCGAGCCCCCTGCGGACCAGCGGCTGGTCGTCGGCGATCAGGACGGTCAGGGGGCTTTCGGAAGCGGTCAACGGATCGTCGCTCTCTCGTGGGGCGCGGAGGCCTGCTCGGCGGCGGGCAGGGGCAGTGTCGCAAGGACCCGGAAGCCACCCTCGGGCCGGGGTCCCGTCTCAAGGGAGCCCCCGTGCAGGGCGACGCGTTCGCGCATGCCGACGAGGCCGTGTCCGGAGCGGCCCTTGCGCGGGGTGGTGGTGCCGGAGCCGTCGTCGCGGATCTCGACGGTGAGCAGCTCGGGCCCGTAGGCGAGGCGCACCGTGGCGCGGGCGCCGCCCGCGTGCTTGCGGATGTTGGTGAGGGCTTCCTGGACGATCCGGAACACGGTGAGGCCGAGGGTGGGGGCCAGCTCCTGGCGGACGCCGTCGACGAGCAGCTCGGTGTCCACCCCCGCCTGGCGCGACTCGGCGACCACCCGGGGCAGGTCGGTGACGTCCGGCTGGGGCGCGGCCGGGCGGCCCTCGGTGTCGTCGTCGGTGCGCAGGACGTCCAGGAGCTGGCGCATCTCGCTGAGCGCGAGGCGGCCGGAGTCCTCCAGGGACTCCAGGGCGTCCTGGGCGAGGGCGGTGTCGTGGTGGAGCACCTTCCGCGCGCCGCCCGCCATCAGCTGCATGGCGGTGATGTGGTGGGCGACGACGTCGTGCAGCTCGCGGGCGATGCGGCGGCGCTCGGCGGCGACCGCGCCCGCGGCGAGGAGTTCGCGGTGGGCGGCGAGCTGTCGCTGCCACTGGCGTGCGGCACAGCCGGCGAGGACCGCCATGCCGACGGCGACGGCGGCCCCGATGATCGCGCGCACCCACCGCTCGTCCTCGATGACGCCGGGCAGCTGGAGCCCGATGAAGGTCAGCGCCCCCGCGGTCACCGCCACCCGCAGCGGCCGTTCGAGGGCCACGGCGAACAGGGCGGTGAGCAGGGAGATGGGCTGGCCGTACGGGCCGGGGCTGAAGTAGGCGACGGCGGTCACGACGACGAGCACGCCGGCGAGGGCGGCGAGGGGCCGACGCCGGTGCCAGACCAGGCAGAGGGGGAACAGGAAGTGCAGCGCGATGACCCCCCCGTGCCAGCTCTCGCCGTCGGCCCCCGTGTTCAGCGCGTAGGCGGTGAGGTCGAGGACCAGGGCGGCGAGCGCCACCTGGACGTCTCGGCGACTCGGCCTCCGGGGGCCGGGCCGTGGCGTGTGGCTGCGCGCGAGCATGCCGTACTGACTCCTTGCCGGGGGAACGTGTGTGTCCATTCCAGTCTGCGGGATCGGCGCGGGCGTCATCCCCGGGGCGGAGCGCGCGGCTAGGAGCAGGGTCCTGGTCGGGCGGCGGGCCGTGGCCCTGGTCCCGGGGCGGGTTCGTCGCAGCGGGCGAGGTGGACGCGGGGGAGCCGGTGATCTGCTGGAAGAGCCCGGTGGGACCGGGCTTCACCCACCTGCCGGAGGAACCGGAACCATGATCAGATCCTTGGCGGCGTGCACGACGCGCCATGCCTGGAAGTTCATCCTGCTGTGGACGGTGCTGGGTCTCGCGCTGACCCTCGTCGGCCAGTCCAAGATGTACAGCGTCACCGAGCCCGACGTCGGAAACTTCCTGCCGAAGTCGTACGACTCGGCGGCCGCCCTGCGGATCGCGGAGGACAAGTTCGGCGCCAAGCCCGACGGCAACGCCGTCACCGTGCTCGTCGCCCGTGAGGACGGGCGCAAGCTCGCCGCGGCCGACAGCGCGCGCATCGACAAGATCGCGACCGGGCTCGGCAAGCACCGCCTGACGATGAAGAACCCCGACGACGTGCCGTCGTTCATGCTGGAGGACCACTCCCAGACGCCGCTCGTGCGGCCGATGACCGACGCGCCCGACAAGTCGTTCCGCCTGCTCTCGGTCTCGCTCAAGGGCAACAGCAACGACCCCGCGCTCCAGGACGTCTTCCGGGACTTCCGTGAGCACGCGGAGAAGGAGTTCGGCCGGGCCGACCTGCGCAGCGGGTTCACCGGCGGCCTCGCGGACCTCGCCGACACGGCGGAGGACCAGGAGGACACCGAGAAGCTGGTCGGCATCCTGACCCTGGGGCTCATCGTGCTCCTGAACGTCCTCGCCTTCCGCAGCGTGCTCGCCGCGCTCCTGCCGCTGCTCGCGGTCACGATCATCGGAGGCGCCGCGACCGGCGCGGTGGTCGGCACGGCCATGCTGTTCGACTTCAAGCTCGACCCGTCGACGCCGTCCCTGATCACCGTGGTGCTCCTGGGCATCGGCATCGACTACTTCCTGTTCCTGCTGTTCCGCTTCCGCGAACTGCTGCGGGCCGATCCGGCGGCGCGCCCCCGGGACGTCGCGGGGGAGTGCGCGGGCCGGGTCGGCGCGGCGATCACTTCCGCCGCGCTCACCATCGTGGCCGCGTTCGCCACCCTGGGCATCGCCAGCTTCGGCCAGTTCAAGGTGCTCGGCCCGGCCATCGCGGTGTGCGTCCTGGTGATGCTCGTCGCCAGCCTCACCTTCATGCCCGCGCTGCTCGCGGTCTCCGGGCGCAAGATGTTCTGGCCGTCGAAGTCGCTGCGCAAGGAGCCGCGCCCCGGGATGAGCGCGCGGCTCGGGGAGCGCGTCGCCCGGCGCCCGTTCCTCTTCGCGGCCGCCAGCATCGGGCTCCTGGTGGCGCTGAGCGCCGGTGCGCTCGGCATGAAGATGGACTACGGCACCGGCTCGGGCCCCGACGACACGCCCGCGGCGGTCACGGCCAAGGAGATCTCCAAGGCGCTGCCCGGCGGCGTGGACAGCCCGCACACCGTGTACGTCGCGGCCGACGGGGCGAAGAAGGTCACGATCGACCGGGCGGGACTCGAAGGCCTCGCCAAGGACCTGAAGGCCGTCAAGGGCGTCGGCCGGGTGGCCGCGCCCGTGCTCAACAAGGAGCACACGGCCGCCAAGGTGGACTTCTACCTGGACATGGACGTGCAGTCGCAGCACGCCCGCGACGTGGTCTCCGACGAGGTGCGGCCGGTCGTCTCCAAGGCGGCGCCGCCCGGCACCGAGGCCCATGTCTCCGGGCAGGCCGCGATCTTCTCGGACGTCTCCGAAGCGGTGTCGAAGGACCTCAAGGTGGTCTTCCCCGTGGCCGCCGCGCTGATCGCCCTGATCCTGGTGGCCCTGCTGCGCAGCCTGCTTGCGCCGCTGGTCCTCATGCTCGCCATCGGGCTCGGCTTCACGGCGACGCTCGGGTCCGGCGTGCTCGTCTTCCAGCACCTGCTCGACCGGCCGGGCGTGTCCTTCACGCTGCCGCTCGTGCTGTTCCTGTTCGTCGTCGCCCTCGGCACCGACTACAACATCCTGATCAGCGACCGCATCCGGGAGGAGATGGGGCGGCCGGGATCGGCCCGGCAGGCGGTGGCCGCCGCGGTGCGGCACACGGCCCCGGCCATCGTCACCGCCGGAGTCGTCCTCGCGGGCTCCTTCGCGAGCCTCGCCGTGAACCCGTCCCCGGCCACCCAGGAGATCGGCCTCGTCACCGCGCTCGGCATCGGCCTGTCGTCGCTCGTGCTCTCGATCGTCCTGGTGCCCGCGGTGGTGGCGATGCTCGGCCGGGCGACGTGGTGGCCCTCGCGGTCGGGCCGCGGATCCGGCGGCGCGCACGGCGGCGGCCACCGGGCACCCGCGCCCGCGCCCGCGCCGTACGGGACGTACCCGGGCCCCTACCAGCAGCAGGAGTACGGATCGCCGTACGGCTCGGAGGTCCGCCGCTGACGGGCGGGCGCGAAGAAGCCGGGGAGGAGGGGGGCGTTCCCGCCTCCCCGGCTTCGCCATGGGCCCCGGCCGTGTCAGGGGGCGGAGCACGGCCGGGGTCGCCGAGGGGGGGTGCCCCTCGGGTTCGGGGAGGGCTACTTCAGGCCCTCGTGGATGGCGTTCACCAGCTCACCGCTCGCCGTGTCGCCGCTGAACTCCCAGAAGAAGGCGCCGCCGAGGGACTGCTCCTTGGCCCAGGCCATCTTGGCCCGGATGGTCGCCGGGGTGTCGTACGACCACCAGTTGGTGCCGCAGTGGGCGTAGGCCGTGCCCGCCACGGTGCCGTTGGCGGGGCAGGAGTTCTTCAGGACCTTGTAGTCCTCGAAGCCCGCCTCGTAGGTGCCCGCGGCGGGGCCGGTGGCGGTGCCGCCCGGCTCCTTCTGCGTGACGCCGGTCCAGCCGCGGCCGTAGAAGCCGATGCCGAGCAGCAGCTTCTTCGCCGGGACGCCCTTGGCCTTCAGCTTGGCGATCGCCGCCGCCGAGTTGAAGCCCTGCTTGGGGATGCCCGGGAAGTCGGTCAGCGGGGAGTGCGGGTTCGTGGGGCCCTTGGCGTCCCAGGCGCCGAAGAAGTCGTACGTCATCACGTTGTACCAGTCGGTGTACTGCGCGGCGCCGCCGTAGTCCGCGGCGTCGATCTTGCCGCCGTCGGAGCCGTCGGCGGTGATGGCGGCGGTGACCAGGTTGTTCGCGCCGAACTTGGCCCGGAACGCCTGCATCATGTTCTTCATCACGGCGGGACCCGAGGTGTCGCAGGTCAGGCCGCACGCGTTCGGGTACTCCCAGTCCAGGTCGATGCCGTCGAAGACGTCGGCCCAGCGCGGGTCCTCGACCAGCTTGTAGCAGGAGTCCGCGAACGCCGCCGGGTTCTTCATGGCGTCGGTGAAGCCGCCGGACCAGGTCCAGCCGCCGAACGACCAGAGCACCTTGATGTGCGGGTACTTGGCCTTGAGCTTGCGGAGCTGGTTGAAGTTGCCGCGCAGCGGCTGGTCCCAGGTGTCGCCGACCCCGTCCACCGACAGGTTGGCCGGGACGGCCTTGTCGTAGTCCGCGTAGGCGTCGCCGATCGTGCACTTGCCGCCCTGGACGTTACCGAAGGCGTAGTTGATGTGCGTGATCTTCTCGGCGGAGCCGGACGTCACGATGTTCTTGACGTTGTAATTGCGCTGGTAGATGCCCCAGTTGGTGAAGTAGCCCAGCTTGACCTTGTCACCGGGGTCCGGGCCGGGGCCGCCGCCACCGGTGGTGCGCACCTTCACCGCGGTGCTGACGGGTCCCGTCTGGTCGGCGGTGTCACGGGCCTGGACGCTGTACGAGTAGTCGGTGCCCGCGGTCAGGCCGGAGTCGGCGTAGGCGGTGCCGGTGACCGTCGCGACCTTGGTGCCGTCGCGCAGGACGTCGTAGTTCTTGACGCCCTTGTCGTCGGTGGCGGCCTTCCAGTCCAGCTTCACCGAGGTGTCGGTGACGGCGGACGCGGTGGGGGTGCCGGGGGCCGAGGGCGGGGCGTCGCCGGGCTGGCCGCCGCCGTCGCAGCTCTCGCCGTTCAGCTTGCAGCCCGAGGGGTTGCCGCTGCCGCTGCCGTTGAACCCGAAGGTGACCGAGGCGCCGGGGGCGAGCGTCCCGTTCCAGCCGAGGTTCTTGGCGGTCCAGTGGTCGGCGGAGTTGGTGATGGTGGCGTCCCAGCCGGAGGTGACACGGGTTCCGGCGGGGAAGTCCCACTCGACGGTCCAGCTGCTGATCGAGGCGGTGCCGGTGTTCTTGATCGTCCACTTGCCCTCGAAGCCGGCGCCCCAGTCCTGGGTCTTCTGGTACGTGGCGGTGGCCCCGGCGGCCGCCGCCTTCGGCGCGGCCGAGGGGGCCGCCTGGGCGGATCCGCCGAGGGCGACCAGGGTGGCGAAGGGGAGCAGCAGGGTGGTGAGCCCCGCTGTCAGCCGGTGCCGTGACCGGTGTCGTGACCTGTCTCTGACGCGCAAGGTGTGCTCCTCGGTCGAGTTCCGGGGTGGGGTGGAACCCTGCGACGCCCGTGAGCACGGTGTGGATGTCGTGTACATCTCCTGTGCTCACCGCAGTGCGGTGAGAATAGAAAGGTCTGGACCAACGGTCAAGAGGTTCAACCAGTGGCCGAAAAGGGGTAGTTGGGGTGGCTAGGGCGTGTCCGATGCGACGCCGCGCCGACCCGTCGGACACGCCCTAAGCCCGCCCGGCGTTCGCGGGCGGGCGCGCAGGGAGATCAGACCCCCAGCTCCTGGGCGAGCACGGCCGCCTGCACCCGGCTGCGCAGCTCCAGCTTGCCGAGCAGCCGGCTCACATGGGTCTTCACGGTGGCCTCCGCCATGTCGAGGCGGCGGCCGATCTCCGCGTTGGACATCCCCTCGCCGAGACAGGAGAGGACCTCGCGCTCGCGCCGCGTCAGGGCGTCGAGGACCGCGAGGTCGGGCGCGTCCGGGGAGCGCACCGGGCGCGGGGCCGCGAACTCGGCGATGAGCCTGCGGGTGACGGCGGGCGCGATCAGACCCTCGCCGCGCGCCACCGTGCGGACCGCGTCGAGCAGCGCCTTCGCCTCCGTGTTCTTGAGCAGGAACCCCGAAGCGCCCGCGCGCAGCGCCCCGAAGACGTACTCGTCCAGATCGAACGTCGTCAGGACGAGCACGTCCGCCAGCTGCTCGGCGACCACCTGGCGGGTGGCCGACACGCCGTCCAGGCGCGGCATCTGCACGTCCATCAGGACGAGGTCGGGCCGCAGCTCGCGGGCGAGCGCCACGGCCTGCTCGCCGTCCGCCGCCTCGCCGACGACCTCGATGTCGGGCGCGCTGCGCAGGATCAGGACGAGGCCCGCCCGCACGGCGGACTGGTCCTCGGCGACGAGGACACGGATCATTCGGTCACCTCTTTGTCTGCGGGGTCCACGGGCAGCCGGGCGGCCACCTGCCACACCTTGCCCCCGGGTGTGTCCGGGTCCGGCTCCGGGCCCGCCGCGAACGTGCCGCCGAGCAGCGCGGCGCGCTCCCGCATGCCGACGAGCCCGGCGCCCGAGCCGGGCGCGCGGGGGCCCGGCGTGTCGCCGTACGGGCTCGTGACGCGCACCCACAGGGCGCCCGGCCACTGGCCGAGGGCCACGGCGACCCGGCCGGGGGCGGCGTGCTTGAGCGCGTTGGTGAGGGACTCCTGCACGATGCGGTACGCGGCCAGCTCGACCGGCGCGGGCAGGGCCTCGTCGTCCGGGGCGCGGGTGTCGTCGAGCACGACGTCCAGGCCGTTGACGCGGGCGTTCTCGACGAGCGAGCCGAGCCCGCCCAGGGTGGGCGCGGCCGCGGGCTCCAGGTCTCCGCTGGAGTCCCGCAGGATGCCGATGAGGCGGCGCATCTCCGCGAGGCCCTCGACGCTGTTCTCCCGGATGACGCCGAGCGCGTCCCGGGTGGTCCGCGGGTCGTCGAGGGAGAGCGCGGCCGTGGAGTGGATGGCGATGGCCGACAGATGGTTGGCGACCATGTCGTGCAGCTCGCGGGCCATCCGGGCGCGCTCGGCGGTCACCGCCTGGGTGCGGTCCATCTCGGCCAGGAGCGCGGTCTGCGCGGCGCGCAGGCGGGCCATCTCGGCGGCCTCCCGGTGGTTGCGTACGAGCACGCCGGTCGTCGCGGGTGCGAACGACACCAGGGCGGTGACGGCACCGATGAGGAGGGCCTCCGGCTCCCGGAACCACGCCAGGCAGCCGACCGTCATCGCCACGGTGATCAGGCCCGTGGTGACCGGGATGCGCCGGGCCGCCGCCGGGGTGCCGTACACGACGGCCGCGTACACCAGGTCCGTGAACATCACGACCGTCGCCAGATTGCCCGGCGTGAACTGGTCGGCGATCAGCGCCAGGGTGCCGACGGCGAGGGCCGCCTGCGGCGCCGACCGGCGCAGCAGCACAAGGCCCGCCATGACGAGCAGCGGCAGCAGGGTCCACAGATGGCCCAGCGGGCGGCCCATTTGCATGTGCAGCCCCAGCGCCCACAGCACGACCCCGCCGACCAGACTGCCGACGGCGATGCGCACGTCGACGACGTCGGGGCGGGTCAGGGGCAGCGGCATGACTCCATCCAACACGGCGTACGGCGCCGCGGCCTCCCTACGCGGGGTGAGGCCCGAGTACATCGAAGGATGCACCCGCACTTCGTCACTGGCGACGACGATCCGCGGCCGCGCGGCCGGGAGCCTTGAGGGGTGAGCGGGAAGACCAGCACGGCCGGAAGGAACGAGCCATGATCGTCACACTGATCATCGTCTGCGAGGTGGGCTTCTGGGCGATCCTCGCCGGGGGCCTCGCCCTGCGGTACTGGGCCAGGATGCCCCGCGCGAGCGTGGCGGTCCTGCTCTGCGAGCCGCTCCTGGAGATCGTCCTGTTCGTGGTCACGGCGATCGACCTGAAGAACGGCGCCGAGCCGGACTGGAAGCACGGCCTGGCCGCCGTCTACATCGGCTACTCGGTCGCGCTCGGCCACTACACGGTCAAGTGGGTGGACGTCCGCGTCGCCCACCGCTTCGCGGGCGGCCCGAAGCCGGTCACCCCGAAGTACGGGTGGCCGCGCGCGCTGCACGAGTGGAAGCTCGCCGCCCGCTGGGTGCTCGCCGCGGTGATCGCGATGGGTCTGCTCCAGGGCGCGATCTGGTACGTCGGAGCCGACGGCGAGACCGGGTCGCTGCGGATGTGGCAGCAGAAGATGCTCTGGGTGATCGGCATCAACCTGATCATCGCCGGCAGCTACACCCTGTTCCCGAAGCGGGTGCCGGCCCCGGGCCCGGAGGAGAAGGCCGAGGAGGGGCACCCGCTCACGAAGGTCTGAGCAGGCGTTCGAGACCGGCTGCGCTACGCCTCAGCGCTCCCCGCCCGGGACCCACAACACGTCCCCGACCTCCTTGTTGGCCGTCCGCGCGAGGATGAACAGGAGGTCGGAGAGGCGGTTGAGGTACGTGGCGGTGAGCGGGTTCATCGTCTCGCCGTGCGCCTCGAGGGCGCCCCACGTGGAGCGCTCGGCCCGCCGCACCACCGTGCACGCCTGGTGCAGGAGCGCCGCCCCCGGCGTACCGCCCGGCAGGATGAAGCTGCGCAGCTTCTCCAGGTCCTCGTTGAAGCGGTCGCAGTCCGCCTCCAGCTTGTCGACGTACGCCTGCTCGACGCGCAGCGGCGGGTACTTCGGGTCCTCGACGACGGGGGTGCACAGATCGGCGCCCACGTCGAAGAGGTCGTTCTGGACCCGGGTGAGGACCGCCACGACCTCCGTGCCGAGGCCGCCGAGCGCGATGGCCGTGCCGATCGCGGCGTTGGCCTCGTTCGCGTCGGCGTACGCGGAGATCCGCAGGTCGGTCTTGGCGGTCCTGCTCATGTCGCCGAGGGCGGTGGTGCCCTGGTCGCCGGTACGGGTGTAGATGCGCGTCAGATTGACCATGCGGCCAGGGTAGGTGAGCCGGTCGCGGGGCCGGACGGGCCCTAGGACCCGGCGGAGCGCACGACGCGGGTGCCGACCGTCACGGCGGCGAGGGCGAAGCCGACGGCGACCAGGACGCCGTACAGCATGTGCGCGGTGGCGTACTCGCCGACGTACGCGTCGCGGACCGCGTCCACGAGGTAGCGGAACGGCGTGAAGTGCGAGAGCACGTCCAGCCAGCCGGGGCCGAGGGTCATCGGCAGCATCAGGCCGGAGAGCAGCATGGACGGCATGGCGAGCCCGTTGACCGTCGGGCCGAACTCCTGCGGGGTGCGGACCTTGAGGGCGAGCGCGTACGACAGGGCGGCGAGCGCGACGGTCAGCAGGGCCACGAACGCGAAGCCGATCAGGATTCCGGCGAGCGGCGCCCGCAACCCCATCGCCAGGGCGGCCAGGACGAGCAGCACCGACTGGAAGACGAAGAGCGCGGCGTCCCGCAGCAGCCGCCCGAGCAGCAGCGCGAGCCTGCTGACCGGCGTCACGCGCATCCGCTCGACCACGCCCCAGCTGTTCTCCAGGATGAGCGCGAAGCCGCTGAACGAGGCGCCGAACAGGCTGAGTTGGAGCAGCAGGCCCGGCACCAGGACCTGCCAGGAGTCGCCGTCCGCGGCCAGCGGCAGATCTGTGAGCAGCGGGCCGAAGAACAGCAGGTACAGCAGGGGCATGAGGACCCCGAAGAGCATCTGGAAGCGGGAGTTCAGGGTCTGGCGGGCATAGCGCCTGAACAGCAGCGCGGTGTCGTGCAGAAGCATGGCGGTATCCGGGGTTCGAAGGTTCGACGGTTCGCAGGGGGCGCGTGGGCGCGGCGTCAGACCGCGACCGGCGCGGTGTCCACGGGGGCCGGGCCGCGCCCGGTGATGGCGAGGAACGCGTCTTGGAGCGTGGCGTCGGGCGACCCCGCGTACCGCTCCTTGAGCGCGGCCGGGGTGCCCTCGGCGACGACCACGCCCTTGTCCACGACGACGATCCGGTCGGCGAGGGCGTCGGCCTCGTCCAGATAGTGCGTGGTGAGGAAGACCGTGGTGCCGTGCTCCGCGCGCAGGCTGCGCACCAGCGCCCACAGGTCGGCGCGGCTGGCCGGGTCGAGCCCCGTGGTCGGCTCGTCGAGGAAGAGGACGGCCGGGCGGTGGACGAGGCCGAGCGCGATGTCGAGCCTGCGCCGCTGGCCGCCGGAGAGCGCGGCGGTGCCGCGGCCGAGCAGCTCCGTCAGGCCCAGGTCCGCCGCCAACTCCACGGCGCGGGCCGCGGCTTCGGCCTTCGGCAGGTGGTAGAGCCGCCCCTGGAGGACCAGCTCGTCGCGCACGGTTTCCTGCGGGTCGACGCCGCCGGACTGGGCGACGTACCCGATCCGCGCGCGCACGCCCGCCGGGTCCCGCACCAGGTCGCAGCCCGCGACGGTGGCGGCGCCGCCGGTGGGCGGCAGGAGCGTGGTGAGCATCCGCAGGGTGGTCGTCTTGCCCGCGCCGTTCGGTCCCAGGAAGCCGAGGATCTCGCCGGGCTCCACGGTCAGGTCGATGCCGCGCACGGCCTCGACGGGGCCGCTCTTGGCGGCGAAGGTCCGGGCGAGTCCGGCGGTACTGATGATTGCCATGGAGACTACAAAAACAGAGTGACTGAAATTTTGCAATGCCACCAATTTTTCATGGACCTCAGAACGGCGCCTAGGATGAGGTCATGGCTGAGGGACTCAGGGAGCGCAAGAAGCGACAGACCAAGCAGCGGATCTCGGACATCGCGACCGGGCTCTTCCTGGAGCGCGGCTTCGCCTCCGTGACCGTCGCCGACGTCGCGGAGGCGGCGGACGTCTCCGTCAACACCGTCTACAACTACTTCCCGGCCAAGGAGGACCTCTTCCTCGACCGGGGCGCGGACATGGCCGACCGGCTCTCGCGCTGGGTGCGCGGCCGGCGCGCGGGCGAGTCCGCGGCCGACGCCGTCCTGCGCGAGCTGCGCACGCTCGTCGAGGGCGTCTCGCCCACCGTCGGACTCTTCGCGGGCTACGCCGACTTCATGCGGGTCATCACCGACTCGCCCGCCCTGCGCTCGCGGCTCTGGGCCTTCCAGCAGGAGAGCCTGCGGGACCTGGAGACCACGCTGCGCGCGGAGGCGGGCCCCGGCGGCGGCCATCTGCCGGACCTCGTCGCGGGCCAGCTCGACTGGCTGCACGCCGGCGTCCTGGCCTGGATCGGCACCCAGATGGTCCAGGGCCGCGACCCCGGCGAGGTGTCCCGCGAGGCACTCGTCCTCATCGACGAGATGGAGGAGGTCCTCGGCGAACGGGTCCTCAACTACGCCGTCCGCGAGGCCTCCTGACGCCCTGCGGCCCCGCCCGCCGCCCGCCCCGGTGTGATGTCCGTCAAACGGCACGTGGCGTGCGTCTCTTCACCGCCCCACGGCAGCTCACGAGCGCTAGTGTCCGCTGCAGAGCGAAACGTAAACAGCGTGTAAGCGCTCCGTCATACGCCAGGCAAGGGGAGTCGTAACGTGGCACGAAAGCTCGCCGTCATCGGAGCCGGACTCATGGGGTCCGGTATCGCCCAGGTCTCCGCCCAGGCGGGCTGGGACGTGGTCCTGCGCGACGTCACCGACGAGGCGCTGACCCGCGGCACCGACGGCATCAAGGCCTCGTACGAGAAGTTCGTGGGCAAGGGCAAGCTCGACGCCGCGGACGCCGAGGCGGCTCTCGCCCGCATCACGACCACCACCGACCTGGACGCCGCCGCCGACGCGGACGTCGTCGTCGAGGCCGTCTTCGAGAAGCTGGAGGTCAAGCACGAGATCTTCCGCACGCTCGACAAGCTCGTGCGGGACGAGACCGTGCTCGCCTCCAACACCTCCGCCATCCCGATCACCAAGATCGCGGCCGTCACGCAGCGGCCCGAGCGGGTCGTCGGCGCCCACTTCTTCTCGCCGGTGCCCCTGATGCAGCTGTGCGAGCTCGTCCGCGGCCACAAGACCAGCGACGAAACCCTGGCCACCGCCCGCGAGTTCGCCGAGTCCGTCGGCAAGACCTGCATCGTCGTCAACCGCGACGTCGCGGGCTTCGTGACCACCCGCCTCATCTCCGCCCTCGTCGTCGAGGCCGCCAAGCTCTACGAGTCGGGCGTCGCGACCGCCGAGGACATCGACATCGCCTGCAAGCTCGGCTTCGGCCACGCCATGGGCCCGCTCGCCACCGCGGACCTCACCGGCGTCGACATCCTGCTGCACGCCACCGACAACATCTACACCGAGTCGCAGGACGAGAAGTTCGCCGCCCCCGAGCTGATGCGCCGGATGGTTGACGCCGGTGACATCGGCCGCAAGAGCGGGCAGGGCTTCTACAAGCACTGAGCACGAACCATGACGTGCTGTCACTCCGAGGGTCACCCCTCGGAGTGATTTCGGTATCGGTTCGCTTACAGACGGCAACTTCCTCACCCACGTGACAGTCAGTTGCTGTGACATACGCAGACGCCTCGCGGCACGGGCGTCACACACGACACGGCACTCTTGGGGAGCGCATATGCACATCAGGGGCGACCAGGCCCAGCTGGTCGTCGGGGGACGCCTCGACGTGCGCAGCGCGGCGGACGCCCGGACGGTCCTGCACTCGGCCGTCGACGACGGAGCCGGTGACCTGGTGCTCGACCTGTCCGAACTCGACTCCTGGGACGCCACGGGGCTCGGCGTCATCATGGGCGCGCACCGGCGCGCCGGGCGGTGCGGACGCAGGCTCGTCCTGCGCGACGTGCCACCGCAGATGCAGCGCCTGCTCGTCGCCACCCGACTGCACCGCATCCTCGCCATCGAGGGCGGCATCGGCGTCGAATCGCTTCCTCGCGTCTGACGCGTACCCCGCGCACGCCGCGCGGACAAGCGGCGCGAGCGGTGCGGGACGGCATCACACGCGCAATCCTCACGAGACTGTGACGTCTCGGGCGGCGCGGTACCCCGCCCTCCGTGGAGATACTGAAGACGGTTTAGGGTTCGGTCCGCCCGAACGATTGACGAACCCACACGGGGGCACCGGACCAGCAGCGACAGCGCGGTGTGCCCAAGGCCGGAGGGGGCTTCGCACACGACGCATCTGGGGGGCTTGGACCATGGACCCGACGAACCGGGGACCGGAGGAGTACGGCCGCGACGGCCGTGACGACTACGACGGCCGTGCCGACGACGGTTACGCGGACCACGAAGGCCGCGACGGCTACGCAGGCCAGGACGGTTACGACGCCGACGCGCCCGACGCCCACGACGGCGCGGCGCCGGAGAACCGCCCGCCGCAGACCGACGCCTCGACGGGACCCGCGAGCGCCCACGGGCCCGGCATACCCGGCCTCGGCGCGCCCGCACCCGGACCCGTGCGCGCCGTGCGACTCGTCTCCGGCGACTTCCTGCTCACGATCAACCCCATAGACGGCAGCGAGATAGAACCCTGCCCGCCCGGCGAGCAGCCCGCGCGCCCCCACAAGTACACCGCCGCCGAGCGCGCCGAACGCCGCCGGGCCGCCCTGCCGCCCGCGCCCACCGGCCCCGCCCTGCCCCGCACCCCGCTCCTCGGCCGCCAGGAGGAGCGCGAACGCCTGGTACGGCTGCTCGCCCGCGGCCGCTCCGTGCGCCTGACCGGGCCCGCGGGCTCCGGGCGCACCGCGCTGCTCGACGCCGTCGCCGAGGACTGCGCGGACCTCGCCCCCGACGGCGTGATCCGTCTCTCCGGCTACCACCGGACACCGACGGACCTCCTGTACGACCTGTGCGCCACCGTCCACGACACCCGGCAGTACCGCCCCGACCGGGCCCTGCTCGCCGAACTCGTCGGCGAGATAGGCGCCGTCGTCGTCCTCGACGACCTGGAGTTCGGCGGCGCCGCGCTCGAAGAGCTCCTCGACGCCACACCCGAGTGCGCCTTCCTCGTCGCCGCGACCCCCGACGTCGCCGCGCCCGCCCCCGAGTCGCACCTCGAAGAGGTCTTCCTCGGCGGACTCGGCCGCGGCGGCGCCCTGGAGCTCCTGGAGCGCGCCGTCGGTCGCGTCCTCACCGACGACGAGGCCGACTGGGCGGGCGACCTGTGGTTCGAGTCCGAGGGCCTGCCGCTGCGCTTCGTACAGGCCGGGGCGCTCCTCAGGCAGCGCGACCGGCTGCGCGCGGGGGACGACGTGCCGCTGCCCTCGCTCGCCGACGGCGCCGCGCCCGCCGCCCTGCTCGCCTCCCGGCTCGGCCCGTCCGCGCGCGCCGCGCTGCGGTTCGCCGTCGCGCTCGGCGGGGAGCTGCCGCACCCGGCTCATCTGCCCGCGCTCGTCGGCGACACCCACGCCGACGCGGCGCTCGCCGAGCTCGTCGACTGCGCCCTCGTGACCCCCGTCGGCGGGCACTACCGGCTCGCCGCCGGAGTGCGCGTCCAACTGGAGAACGCCGGGTACGCCGACGACGCCGCCACGCACGCCCAGTCCGCCGCCCAGCACTACGCCTGGTGGTCCGGGCACCCCTCGGTCGCCGCCGAGCGCGTCGCCGCCGAGGCGGACGCGGTGCTCGCGGCGCTCACCGCGCTCGTCGCGGCCCGCGGCGGGGCGCCCGTCACCCCGGTCGCCGTCGCCGATGAGCCGTCCGCCGCGGTGCTGCTCGCCCGCACCGTCGCGCCCGCCTTCGCCGCCGGGCTCCACTGGGGCGCCTGGGAGCGGGCCCTGCGCGCCGGCCAGGAGGCGTCCCGCACGGCCGGCGAGGTGGCCGAAGAGGCCTACTTCCACCACGAGTTGGGGATCCTCGCGCTCTGCGGCGGGCGGCTCGACCGGGCCCGCGCCGAACTGGAGGCCTCCATCGGCCTGCGCGGCGTCCTCGCCGACAAGCGCGGCACGATCGCGGGCCGCCGGGCCCTCGCCCTGGTCGCCGACCGCTCCGGCGGGGTGCTGCCCGGGGGCCGCACCGCGGCGGGCGAGGAGGTGCCCGACGCCCGGTCCGAGGAGTCCGCCTCGCCGCCCGGCGGGGTGTCCACCGCCTTCGTGCCGCCCCTTCCGCCCGTGCCGACCGCCTCGCCCGACGAGGCGGAGACGGTGGTCACCCGGCAGGCCGGGCCGCCGCCCGCGCCGGTCCGCGGGCCCGCGCCCACCCGCCGCGCCATCCTGCGCGGCACGCGCCGCAACCTGGTCGCCGCCGGGGCGGGCGCGCTGCTCGTGGCCGTGCTCGGCACGGTGGTGACGCTCGGCGCGACCTCCGACAACAACGACGGCGGGTCGCACGACAAGGTCCGTACCGACCAGTCCGCGAGCGCGGACGACGACGGTGGCGGCCTCGGCGCCGACAAGCCGTCCGACGGCTCCTCGCACCGTCCCGCCGACCCCGGCAGGGACGGTGTGCCCGGCACCTCCGACGACCCGACGCCGCCCAGCGGCAGCGGCAGCCCGTCGCACGGCGACGGCGACGGTGACGGCGACGGCACGGCGAGCCCCTCCGGCAAGCCCAGCGGCAAGCCGTCGGACAAGCCCACCAACCCGCCGACGACGAAGCCGCCCACGTCCAGGCCGCCCGCCACCCGCCCGCCGACGTCCCGGCCCCCGACGTCCAGGCCGCCGACCACGCAGCCCCCGACGTCCCAGCCGCCCACGTCGCAGCCGCCGACGGCCCCGTCCTCGCCGAATACCTCGAACTCGGCGAGCGGCCCGGTGACGTCCTCGGCCCCGGTGAGCAGCAGCGCCGGCTCGCCCTCCGACGGCGGGCCGGGCCCGTCGACCGCCTGAGCGCACACGTGAGAGGGGGCGGGCCCGGCCGGGCCCGCCCCCTCTCCCACAGCGGTGGGTGTCAGAAGAGCCGCAGCTTGTCGTCCTCGATGCCGCGCATCGCGTCGTAGTCGAGGACGGTGCAGCTGATGCCCCGGTCCGTGGCCAGGACGCGGGCCTGCGGCTTGATCTCCTGGGCGGCGAAGACGCCCTTGACCGGCGCGAGGTGCGGGTCGCGGTTCAACAGTTCCAGATAGCGGGTGAGTTGCTCCACGCCGTCGATCTCGCCGCGGCGCTTGATCTCGACGGCGACGGTCCCGCCGTCGGCGTCGCGGCAGAGGATGTCGACGGGCCCGATCGCCGTCATGTACTCGCGGCGGATCAGCGAGTAGCCCTCGCCGAGTGTCTCGATCCGATCGGCGAGCAGCTCCTGAAGGTGTGCTTCCACGCCGTCCTTGATGAGACCGGGATCCACGCCCAGCTCGTGCGTGGAGTCGTGCAGCACTTCCTCCATCGTGATGATGAGCTTCTCGCCCGCCTTGTTCGTGACGGTCCACAGATGGGATTCGTCGCCCGAGCCCTCCTTCAGGGTGCACGGCGGCGACATCCAGTTGAGGGGCTTGTAGGCCCGGTCGTCAGCGTGGATGGAGACGCTGCCGTCCGCCTTGACGAGGATCAGGCGGGGGGCCGACGGGAGGTGGGCGGTGAGCCGGCCCGCGTAGTCCACGGAGCAGCGGGCGATGACGAGACGCATGGTCGGCAACGCTACTCGACAGCGGGACGGTCCTGCGAATTCGCGCTCCCCCGCGCCCGCGCGCGGCCCCTGGGCCGCACCACTTGTCCGGCGATGGACCCGTTCGAACCTGGCCAGTTATCCGCCCAATCTCCTGGTGCCCTCCACGGGCGTTGCCTACCGTATAAGCAGGAGGTCGTCACGCGTGCACGCTGCGTATGCGGGCTCCTTCCCTGCCCGTAAGCCCCTGCTGCTCGGGGGTGCGAGAGGAGAACCCATGTCGCTCGACGTCTCACCGGCACTGTTGGAACAGGCCGAGCGAGGCGAGGTCGACGAAGCTGCCTTCGTCGACTGCGTCCGGACCTCCCTGCCTTACGCATGGGAGATGATCAGCTCCCTGGTGGCCCAGCTGAAGGTCGACGGCGGCGAGTTCGCCGACAACCAGACGCCGCCGCCGGACGAGCAGGCGCGCGGACAGCTGCTGCGCGCGCTCGCGAGTGACGCGATCCGCGGCGCCCTGCAGCGCCACTTCGGGGTACGTCTGGCGTTCCAGAACTGCCACCGGGTGGCGGTGTTCCCTCTGGACGCCTCGGCGGACGACAGGCTGGCCAAGTTCACTTCCATCCGGGGCCAGCTGCTGAACCAGTCGCCTGAACTGCGGGACTGCTAAGGACTGGCTGCCGCTCCGTACGCGGGAGGTGTTTCAGTACCGGAGCGGCAGCCTTTCGCTGGCGGGGGCGCCTTGAACGGCCGGGGCTCTGGTGGGTTGGGCTCCTCTTTCGGCTGCGGGCTTGATCTGGCTGGGCGCGCAGTTCCCCGCGCCCCTGACGGGGCGCGTCGTCGTCTAGGTCAGCTGGGGGAGTACTTCCGTGCCCAGGCGGCGGACGTTGTCCTCCGTTGTCGTCAGGTCGCCTGAGCCCTCCACGAGGAACGCGAAGCGCGTGATGCCCGTGCGCTCCGCGGTGGCGGTGATGCGGTCCACGCACACCTGGGGCGTGCCCACCGGGTGGATGGCGCACAGCAGTTCCGTGTACGCGAGCGGGTCGCGCATGGCGCGGACCCTGCCGTCCACCGTGACATGGGCCTCCAGGCCCTGGCGCAGCCAGCCGGGCATGGCCTTCG
Organism: Streptomyces spectabilis; assembly: GCF_008704795.1. NCBI lineage: Bacteria > Bacillati > Actinomycetota > Actinomycetes > Kitasatosporales > Streptomycetaceae > Streptomyces > Streptomyces spectabilis. The sequence continues at coordinate 6,473,734 of NZ_CP023690.1, forward strand.
TGAGCGTCTCGGCCGCCTCCACGCGGCGGTCGGCGACCTGGACGACACCCGCCGAGACATGGGCGGCGGCCGCGATCTCGTCCGGCGTGCGCCCGGCGGCGCGCGCGTGCCGGTTCCACAACGCCACCATTTCGGCCTTCTCCTCGTCGCCCACGTGCATGCCGAGCAGCATCGGCAGACCGCGGGCCGCGGCGAGACGGACGCTCGACGGCGAGGTGCAGGCCACGACCACCTCGGGGGCGTGCGGCGGTTCCGGTGTGCCGACGCGCTGGAGACGCGGCACCACCGCGACGTCACGGAAGTCGAAGCGGCCGCCGGGGCCGCCGACCCGCGGCTCCCCGCTCAGCCAGCGGAGCAGCAGGTCGAGGGATTCCGGGAACCCCTTCTCGTACGCCTCGATCCCGGAGCCGAAGACCTCCAGGTCGACCCAGGGGCCGCCGCGCCCCACGCCGAGCGTGAAGCGGCCGCCGGTGGTGAGGTGCAGCAGCGCGGCCTGCTCGCCGAGCGCCACCGGATGGGCGGTGGGCAGCACGGTCACGGCGGTGCCGACGCGCAGGCGCCGGGTCCGGCCGAGCAGCAGGGCCGCGAGTGTGATCGCGGACGGACACGTGCCGTACGGCACGAAGTGGTGCTCGGCGAGCCAGACGCTGTCGAGGCCCGCCTCCTCGGCCACCTCGGCGGAGCGCACCGCGCGGTGCAGCGCCTCCCCATGGCCCTGGCCCGGGAACTGGGCGGCCAGCACAAAGCTTCCTAAGCGCATCGAACTTCCTGCCTCCTTGGCGCCGACGCGGGGCACTCCCTCCCACCGGCAACAACGCATGACACGTGCCAAGGGCACGGCTTGGCGGGCAGATTGGCAGATTTTCTCCGTACCGGCCGGGGGGTCCGCCGGGGCCGGTGAGGGACGCGTACCCGGTTCCGCGGCGCGTAGGCTGGACGGGCCCCGCCCCCCGTGCAACCCGTGAGGTGTCCCGTGTCGCCGCGTCGCAACCGCCCCAAGGGCGCCGGAGAGTCCGCACCGGTCCCGGACGCGGAGCCGTCCGGGCGTTACGGCGGTTTCGAGCGCACCGAGGACTGGCAGGGCGAGGACTGGCGGGTGCGCCGGGTGGCGGGCGCGAGCGCGGCGGGCAAGACGTACCGCTGTCCGGGCTGTGACCAGGAGATCCCGTCCGGCCTCGCGCACGTGGTGGCGTGGCCCGCGTACTCGGGCGTGGACGAGCGGCGGCACTGGCACACCGGCTGCTGGGGCGCGAAGGACCGGCGCGGCGTGAAGGAGCGCCGGTCGCGGAACGCGCCGCGGTACTGAGCGCTTCCGGCCGTATTCGCAAACGGCACGGCGCCCCGGCCGGGAGGGCCGGGGCGCCGTGCCGTGACGCGGGTGCGGGTCAGACGTCGCGCTTCTCCAGCAGGGCGAAGGCGCCGACCAGGGCGGCCGCCGTGACGACGACGAGCAGCACCAGCTGACCGCCGCCACCGCCGTCGAGGCTGGAGTCGATCTTGAAGATCTCGGCGAGCGAGCTGATGGCGTTGTACTCCTCCATCTTCTCGCCCAGCTTCTCGGTGCTCGACCAGATGCCGAGGAACGCCGGCATGATCGCGGGGACGAGCACCACACCGAGCATCGTGGTGATCGCACCGGCGGAGTGACGCAGTATCGAGCCGACGGCGAGCGCGAGCACGCCGAGCAGCGAGACGTACAGACCGCCCTTGAAGACCGTGTCGATCCACGAGACCTCGCCGACCCCCGGGCCGCTGTGCGCGCCCGAGGCCACGAGGCCCACGAAGAAGATGGAGCCCGCGGAGACGACGAAGGCGATCACGAAGAAGACCAGGGCCTTCGCCGCGAGCACGCGGGACCGCTGCGGCGACGCGGTGAACGTCGTGCGGATCATGCCCGTGCCGTACTCGGACGACGTGACCAGGACGCCCAGGGTGATCAGGCAGATCTGGCCGAGGATGAGGCCGAAGAACGCCGGGATGGTGTACGGCACGTCCACGTAGTCGGCGTCGTCCGTCTGCGCGACCGCGAGCAGGCCGATGCCGATGACCAGGAGCAGGAAGACGCCGAGCGTCCACATCGTGGAGCGGACCGACTTGATCTTCGTCCACTCCGAGGAGAGGGCGTGACCGAGGTTGGTCCTCTTGATCGGGATCGGCGAGGTGTACGCGTTGTTCATCGCCTGCTGCCACGCGGAGGGCGGCGCGGGCGCGGCGGGCGCCGGGGCCATCGGCGTCGCGCCGGGCAGGGGGGCGCCGTGCGGCGGAACCCCGTGCGGCGGCTGCGGGGCGGTCGCCACGGCCACGGGCTGCGGGGCCGGTGCCTGCGGCGCGGGCGCCTGGGCGGCCGGGGCCTGCTGCGGGGCCGGGGGCTGTGCGGGCTGCTGGGGCTGCGCCTGCGGCTGCGGAGTCTCAGGCGTGGTCATCGGGCTTCCTCGCTGTCGCGCTTGGTCATCTCGGGGGAGGCGGGGGCCTGCGGGGCGGCGTACGGGTTCGGCTGCGTGCCCGCGGGCGCGGGCGGTACGCCGGGCGCGCCCTGCGGCATCGCGAACGGCTGGCCGCCCTGCTGGGGCGGCGGCGGGGCGTACCAGCCCGGCTGGCCCTGCCCGGGCACCGGCATGTGCGGCTGCGGCTGCGCGCCGGGCGGCAGCTGCTCCTGGAGGCCCGCGCGCTGGTCGACGGTCGAGCGGTAGTCCACGGCGCCCTGCGTCATGCGCATGTACGCCTCCTCCAGGGAGGCCTGGTGCGGCGACAGCTCCCACAGGCGTACGTCCGCCTGGTGCGCGAGGTCGCTGATGCGGGGCAGCGGCAGGCCCGTGACGCGCAGCGCGCCGTCCGGCTCGGGCAGCACCTGGCCGCCGGCCTCGGTGAGCGCGCCGGACAGCTTCTCGCGCTGCTGCGGATCGGTGTCCGGGGTGCGGACCCGGGCGAAGTCGGCGGAGTTCGCCGAGATGAAGTCGGTGACGCTCATGTCGGCGAGCAGCTGGCCGCGGCCGATGACGATGAGGTGCTCGGCGGTCAGCGCCATCTCGCTCATCAGGTGCGAGGAGACGAAGACCGTGCGGCCCTCGGCGGCGAGCGACTTCATCAGGTTGCGCACCCAGAGGATGCCCTCGGGGTCGAGGCCGTTGACCGGCTCGTCGAAGAGCAGCACCTGCGGGTCGCCGAGCAGCGCGGCGGCGATGCCGAGGCGCTGGCCCATGCCGAGGGAGAAGCCCTTGGAGCGCTTCCTGGCCACTTCCTGCAGGCCGACCACGCCGAGCACCTCGTCCACGCGGCGGGCCGGGATGCCGGACAGCTGCGCGAGGCAGAGCAGGTGGTTGCGGGCGTGCCGGCCGCCGTGCACGGCCTTCGCGTCGAGGAGGGCGCCGACCTGGCGGGGCGCGTTCGGCAGCTTGCGGTACGGGTAGCCGCCGATCGTCACCTGCCCTGCCGAGGGGGCGTCCAGGCCCAGGATCATGCGCATCGTCGTCGACTTGCCGGAGCCGTTGGGGCCCAGGAAGCCGGTCACGGTGCCGGGCCGCACCTGGAAGGAAAGGTTGTACACGGCTGTCTTGGCGCCGTAGCGCTTCGTCAGGCCGACTGCCTCGATCATTCTCCGCACCCATCGAATGGTTCAGGACGTCGGGGCACACGCCCCCGTAAGGGTTAGGAGGATATCTGCGGCGTGACGGTTCCGGCCAAGACCAAGTAAAACGATCCCCTGGCGTAGGCGCCCTCCACAGCTTCCCCGCCGCTACCGCGCCGCGGTTTCCCCCACCCGCCCACCCGTACCTGCCCCGGCACCCAGGCCCGCCCCCGACCTAGCGGCTCCCGGCCCGCCGCCCGTCTACCCGCCGCTACCGCGGCGGTGTCTCCCGCCCACCCACCCGTTCCTGCCCCAGTGGCACGGTCCGGCCCCGGCCTCGCGGCTCGCGGCCCGTTGTCCGGCTGTCCGCCGCTACCGCGGCGGTGTCTCCCACCCGCCCACCCATACCTGCCCCAGCGGCGTGGCCCGGCCCCGGCCTCGCCGCTCGCGCCTGGGCCCGCGTGGGGCAGACCCAGCCCGTCCGGCGTTTGAGGACAAGCGCGTTAGCGCGGTGGGTTGAGCTCGGCCGACGGGTGGGTGGGGGAAGAACCAGGTGCGGGGCGAGGCTCCGGGGGAGTGGGCCGGGGCCCAGCGGCAGGAGGGGGCGGCCGGCGGGCTAGGCGTCGCGGCGCTTGAGGAGGACGTAGCCGCCCAGCAGCGCGACAACCGTCCAGGCCACCATGATCCCGAGCCCGCCCCAGGGCCCGTACGGGGCGTCGTCGTCGAAGGGTGACTTGACCTGCATGATCTTGCTGCCGGCCTGGTCGGGCAGGAAGCGGCCGACCTTCTTCGTGGCGGACACGTTGCCGAGGATGCTGGAGATCAGGAAGAAGAACGGCATCAGGATGCCGAGGGACAGCATCGGGCTGCGCAGCATCGCGGCCACGCCCATGGAGAACATCGCGATGAGCATCATGTAGAGCCCGCCGCCGATGACCGCGCGCAGCACCCCGGGGTCACCGATGTGCGCCTTGTGCTCGCCGAGCATCGCCTGCCCGGCGAAGAAGGCGATGAAGCTGGTGGCGATCCCGACGACGAAGGCGAGCAGCGCCGCCACCGCGACCTTGCTGAAGAGGAACGTGGCGCGCTGCGGGACCGCGGCGAGCGAGGTGCGGATCATGCCGGTGCTGTACTCGTTCGAGACGACGAGGACACCGAAGACGATCATGGCGAGCTGGCCGAGGGACATCCCGGCGAAGCTGATGAAGGTCGGGTCGAAGGTGATCTTGTCGTCGCGGCTGAGGCTGTCGTAGTCGTTCTTGGAGAGGGCGCTGATCAGCATGCCGAGCGCGATCGTGACGACGACCGCGAGGCCCAGCGTCCACACGGTCGACGCCACCGAACGGATCTTGGTCCACTCGGACTTCAGTACCTGCGTCGCTGCCATGCGGGGTCACTCTCCCTTCGGGCGCGGCTGCCAGCCCTCGCCCCAGCCGGGGCCGCCGGGCCCGGGAGGCGCGGGGTCGGCGACCGGAGGCCCCTGGTGGTCGGCGTGCGCGTGGTACTCCACCGACTCCGCGGTGAGCTGCATGAAGGCTTCCTCCAACGAGGCCTGCTGGGGGCTGAGTTCATGGAGGACCAGATGGTGCTGCGCGGCCAGCTCGCCCAGCCGCTCGGAGGTCGCGCCGTCCACTTCGAGGGTGCCGTTGCCCGCCTCGACGACGGTGATCCCGGCCTCGTGCACCACGTCGAGCAGGCGTTCGCGCTGCGGCGAGCGCAAACGTACGTACGACCGGGAGTTCTCGCGGATGAAGTCCGACATGGAGGTGTCGGCGAGGAGGCGGCCCTGGCCGATGACGACGAGGTGGTCGGCGGTGAGGGCCATCTCGCTCATCAGGTGCGAGGAGACGAAGACCGTACGGCCCTGCGCGGCGAGCGATTTCATCAGGTTCCGGATCCAGTGGATGCCCTCGGGGTCGAGCCCGTTGACCGGCTCGTCGAACATCAGGATCTCGGGGTCGCCGAGCAGCGCGCCCGCGATGCCGAGGCGCTGTCCCATGCCGAGCGAGAAGCCCTTGGCCTTCTTCCTGGCCACGGCCGTGAGGCCCACGGTGTCCAGGACCTCGTGCACGCGCGAGCGCGGGATGCCGTTGGACTGCGCCAGGCACAGCAGATGGTTGAAGGCGCTGCGGCCGCCGTGCATGGCCTTGGCGTCCAGGAGCGCGCCGATGTACGTCAGCGGGTCCTTGAGCTGCGCGTAGTGCTTGCCGTCGATGCGAACGTCACCCGCTGTGGGGTTGTCGAGGCCCAGCATCATCCGCATCGTCGTGGACTTGCCCGCGCCGTTCGGCCCGAGGAAGCCCGTGACGACGCCCGGTCTGACGGTGAAGGTGAGGTTGTTGACCGCCACCTTCTCGCCGTACCGCTTGGTCAGCCCTTCGAGCTCGATCACGCCGTCACCTCGATCACGCCGCCGCCTCGGTCACGCACGGACCCCGATCATGTCGACACGCTAAAACGGGACGGAGCCCCCTGCCACTCGACGTGGCAGGGGGCTCCATCGCGTTCACCCCGTGATTGGTCGTGCCGCGTCAGCGGCTCTGCTGTGCCGGGACCCCCCGAGAGATCGGCTCGTCCTCCGTGGGCGTACCCGCGGCGGCGACGGCGGCACCGGTGAGCGTCGCGAGCATCTCGCGGACGTTCGTCAGCTGGGCGTTGATGGAGTCGCGGCGGTTGGTGAGCGCCGCCAGCTCGCGCTCGGACTCGCTGCGGATGCGGTCCGCCTTGGCGTTCGCGTCCGCGACGATGTCCTCGGCCTGGCGCTGTGCGGTCTCCACCGTCTGGCGGGCGCGGCGCTCGGCGTCGGTGCGCAGCTTCTCGGCCTCCAGGCGCAGCTGCTCCGCGCGGTGCTCGATCTCCGCGAGGCGCTTCTCGGCCTTGGCCTGACGCGAGGCCAGGTCGCGCTCGGACTGGTCGCGCCGCTTGGCGAGGTTCGTCTCGAAGTCGGCGGCGGCCTGGGCGGCCTTGGCGCGGGTCTCCTCGAAGAGGGCGTCCGCCTCCTCGCGCTTGGACTGCGCGTCCTTCTGCGCCTCGGCACGCAGCGCGTTCGCCTCGCCCTTGGCCTTCTCGACGATGCGGACGCCCTCGTCCTCGGCCTTCGCCTTGCGCTCGGCGGCGAACGACTCGGCGTCGTTACGCACCTGCTGGGCGGCCGACTCGGCCAGCTCGCGGTGCTGTTCGGCCGCGCGCCGGGCCTCCTCGCGCAGGTCCTTCGCCTCTTCCTCGGCGAGGCGCAGGATCTTCTCGACGCGGGCCCCGAGCCCGGCGTACGACGGCTCGGCGTCGGCGACCTGGGCCTGGGCGTTCTGCGTTTCGAGGTGGAGCTCCTCGATGCGCTTTTCCAGAGCAGTGATTCGGGTGAGAGCGGAGTCTCGGTCGGAGACGAGCTTGGAGATACGTTCGTCCACCTGAGCGCGGTCGTACCCACGCCGCACAAGCTCGAAGCCGTAGGGGGAAGTGTCGCTCATGGGGTTCCTGTCGAATGAGACCGGGTGAGGTGATAGAGGGAATCCTAGGGGGCGTTGCGGCGTGTCATCGAGCGTATGCCCGTTTGATCTGGAGAATGACACCCCTTTTGAGTGGCTAACCGGCAGAGGGCTTGCCAGCGACAGAGCCGAAGGTCCCTGCCGAGCACGGAATGCGCCCCATGGCTAGCCCTCTGACTGCTTGCCACCCGAACGTGTAGCCCCCGCCGCGGCCCCTGCCTTGACGCCCGCGTCCTTGCCGCCGCCCTGCGGGGCCTCAAACGATTCCAACGCCTCGAGCACGTCCTGGACACGGGAAATCTCCGCATTGATGTCCTCGCGACGCCGGACGAGGACCTCCAGCTCGCGCTTGCCCTCTTCGACCATCTGCTCGGCCTCGGCCCGCGCCTCGGTGTGGATCCGCTCGCCCTCGCGCACCAGCTCGGCCTTCTTCTGCTCGGCCTCCTTCAGCAGCCCCTCGGCCTTCTTCACGGCCGCGATGCGCACCTTGCTCGCCTCGGAGTTGGCGTCCGACATCAGCTCCTCGGCCTTCGCCTTCGCCTCGGCCAGCTGCTCCTCCGCGGCCTTGACCAGCGCGTCGCAGCGCTCGCCCGCCGACTTCATGGCCTCGGCCGACTCGCGCCTGGCCCGCTCGTGCAGCTCCTCGATCTCGGTCGTGACGCGGCCGCGGTGCTCCTCGGAGCGCTCCCTTATCGCGGTGGCGTCCCGGCGCGCGCCGACGAGCAACTCGTCCGCGTCCGTACGCGACTTCTCCACCAGCGTGTTGCCCTCGACCGTCGCCTCGGCGACGATCCGCTCGGCCTCCTTGCGGGCCGCTCCGACCATCGTGTCCGCCTGCGTCTCGGCGTCCGTCGTCGCCTTGAGCGCCTTCTCCTGGGCGTCCGCGGTCAGCTTCTCGGCCTCGGACGTGGCCTCCGTGATGAGCTTGTCGACCTGCTCCGCGGCTTCCGTACGCCGCTTGTTGGCCTCCTTGCGGGCCTCGTCCAGGGTGCGCTCGGCCTCCTGGCGCGCGTCCGCCCGCAGCCGCTCGGCCTCGGCCAGCGCCTCCTGCTTGACGCGCTCCGACTCCGTGCGGATGCGCTCGGCGTGCTGCTGCGCGGAGCCGACGGTCTCGGCCGCTTCCGCGCGCAGCCGCTCGGCGTCGCCGGTCGCGTCCGAGATCAGCCGCTCGGCCGCGGCGACGGACTCCGCGCGCACGCGCTCGGCCTCGGCCGCCGTCTCCGACGTGAGGCGCTCGGCCGCCGCCACCGACTCGCTCCGGACGCGCTCCGCCTCGGCGGCGGTCTCCGCGGTGAGGAGCTCGGCCGCGGCCACGGACTCCGCGCGCACGCGCTCCGCCTCGGTGGCCGTCTCCGTGGTGAGGCGCTCGGCCGCGGCGACCGCCTCGGCGCGCACGCGCTCCGCCTCGGCCGCGGTCTCCGCGGTGAGGCGCTCGGCCTCGCTGCGGGCCTCGCCGATCAGGGTGTCCGCCTGGTTCGCGGCGTCACCGCGGATGCGGTTGGCGTCCTCGCGGGCGTCGGCGCGGGTGCGGGCGGCGTCCTGGTCGGCCTGCGCGATGGTGTCCGAGGCCTCCGTGCGCACCCGCTGGGCGTGCTCGGACGCGTCCGAACGCATCCGGTCGGACTCGGCGATCGCCTCCGCGACGGTGTGCTCGGCGAGCGCCTTGGCGGCCTCCGCCGCCTCGGTGGACTCGCGCCGCGTACGGCTCGCGTCCTCGCTCGCCCGCTCTCGCTCGGCGTGCGCGTCGGCGCGGACGCGGTCCGCCTCCTCCTGCGCCTCGGTGCGGGTGCGCTCCGCCGCGTGCTCGGCGGCCGAGCGCAGGCCCGTGATCTCCTCCTGGGCCTGCTCGTGCAGACCGGCCACGGAGTCCCGTACGGACTGGGCCTGCTGTTCGGCGGCCGACACCAGCTCCGCGGCGCGCGCCTCGGCCTCCTCGGTGAGGCGGCGCGCCTCGGCGTCGGCGTCCTCCACGCGCTTGCGTGCCGCGGCGAGCAGCTCCTCGCTCTGCTCGCGGGCCCGCTCCCGCTCCTGGTCGGCCTCGGTGCGCGCGGCGCCGAGCGTCTCCTCGGCCTCGCGGCGGCGCCGGGCCGCCTCCTCCTGCGCGGCCGCGAGGGCCTCGGCGGCCTCGGCCGCGACGCGCTCGGCGGCGGCCGCCGCCTCCGCGCGCACCCGGTCCGCGGTCTCCTGCGCCTCCGTCCTGAGGCGCTCCGCCTCCGCGGCGGCATCGGAGCGCAGCCGCACCGCGACCGACTCGCCCTCGGCGCGCGCCTGCGAGGCGTCCGCCGCGGCCTCGTCGCGCAGCCGCTCGGCCTCGGCCTCGGCCTGTGCCTGGAGGGTGCGGATCCGCTCGGCGGACTCCGCGCGCTGCCGCTCGGTCTCCTCGGCGGCCTCGCGCCGCATGCGCTCGGCCTCCGCGCGCGCGTCGCCCAGCGTCCGCTCGGCCGCGGCGAGCTTGTCCTCGGCCTCGGTCCGCAGCCGGGTCAGCTCCGCCTCGACCTCGGCCGTGCGGGCCGCGACGGCGCGCTCGGCCTCCGCGCGCAGCTCCCGCGCGGCCGTCTCCGCCTCGGCCTTGACGGCCTCGGCCTGCTCGTTGACCTCCGTGCGGTGGCGCTCGGCCTCCGCGCGGGTGCGCTCCAGGGTCTCCTCGGCCTGCTGGCGCAGCGACGTGGCGCGCTCGACGGCCTCGGTGCGGACCCGCTCGGCCTCGGTGGCCGCGGACTGACGGGCCTCGCCCGCGTCCGTCTTGGCCTGGGTGAGCAGCTCCTCGGCGGACCGGGCCGCCTCCTCGATCTGCTGGACGGCCTCGCGCCGCGCCTCGCCGCGGATCTTCTCGCCCTCGGCGACGGCCTCGGCCCGCAGCTGCTCGGCCTCGCCGCGCAGCCGCCGCGCCTCCTCCTGGAGCTCGACGGTCTTGGCGCGGTACTCCTTGGTGTCGTCCTTCGCCGCGCCCTTGAGCTGCTCGGCGATGTCGTGCGCCTCGCTGCGCAGCCGGTCCGCCTCGGCCTCGGCCTCGGTGCGGACCCGCTCGGCCTCCTCGGCGGCCGCGCGCGTGGTCGCCTTCGCCTCGTCGGAGGCCTTGGTCAGGACCTCCTCGGCGGTCCGCGCGGCCTTCGCGATCTCGGACGCGGTCTCCTCGGCGGTGATCGAGCGGGCCTTCTCGGCGGCCTGAGCGACCAGCTTCTCGGCCTCGGCGGCGGCGTCCGCGATCTTCTGCTCGGCCTCCGCCTTGGCGGCCTCGGCCTCCTTCGTGGCCTCGCCGACAAGCCGGGCGACCTGCTCCTTGGCCGTACGCGTGCGCTGCTCGCCCGCGGCCTCGGCGGCCGCCAGCTGCTTGGCCGCGGCCTCCTTGGCCCCGGCGACGAGCTTGTCCGCCTCGGCGCGCGCCTCGCGCAGGGCCGCCTCGGCGTCGGCCATGCGCTGCTCGGCGGTCCGGCTCAGCTCGGCGGCCTGGCGGCGCGCCTGGTCGGACTCGGCGGCGGTGGACGAGCGCAGCGCCTCCGCGTGGTCGGCGGCCTCCTGGGCCTGCGTCGACGCGGCGTTCAGCAGGCGCTCGGCGTCGGTGCGGGCGCGGCGGATGAGCGCCTCGGCCTCCGCGCGGGAGCTCTCGGCGTCGGCGGTGAGGCGCTGCCGGGCCGCCTCGGCGAGCCGCTCGGCCTCGGCACGGGCGGCGGCGAGCGCCTGCTCGGCCTCCGCGCGCGACTCGTCGAGCAGGCGCCGGGCCTGCTGCTCGGTGCGGGCGCGCAGCTGCTCGGCCCACGCCACGTTCTCGTTGACGTGCGACTCGACCGTCTGACGGCGTTCGTTCAACTCCTGGTCGAGCTGCTGGCGCCGGGAGACGGCCTCCGTGTGCAGCTCGGCCTGGAGCCGGGCCTGCTGCTCGGCGTGCTCCTGGAGGATGCGCTGCGTCTGGGCGCGGGCCTCGCGCAGCTCGCGCTCGGCGTCGGCGCGCAGCTGCTCGGCCTGGATCTGGGCGTTCCGCAGCAGCTGCTCGGCCTGATAGCCCATGTCCGCGCTGTCGTAGGCAGGGCGGGACGCGAGGTTGCGGCGCGCCTCGTGCAGCTTGGCGCGCAACACCTCGACCTGGTAGCCGAGGTCCTCGGCGTGCTGGACGGCCTTCTCCCGGTCGGTCTTCAGCCGGTCCATCTCGGCTTCGAACCGTGAGAGATGGTCGGCCTCAGCCGGTCGTCGGCTGTCCTGGCTCTCGTAGCCCCGCACTGCGCGGTCCCATCCGTCCCCTGGTCGCAAGTCTTAGACGTACGAGCCTCGCCCTTCCCGCGAACAAGGCCCCCGGGGAATGGTGTCAGATCAACAGCGGAGCTCGGGCTGCTGCCCCGACGCTCGTCCCCCGAAACCCGGACCCCGGCAAGCGACCGCCCAAGGTTCGGACGGCCGCCACTAACCCTACCGGCCCCGATAAGGGGAGGTCAGTGCTCGGGCTGTTCGGCGGGCGCGGACGTGACGAGTTCGGTGAGGACGCCGTGGCAGTCCTTGGGGTGCAGGAAGGTGATGCGCGACCCCATCGAGCCGATGCGCGGCTGCTCGTACAGGACGCGGACGCCCTTGTCGCGGATGGCCTCGGAGTCGCCGTCCACGTCCGCCGTGCCGAAGGCGATGTGGTGCACGCCCTCGCCGTTCTTGGCCAGCCACTTGCCCACGGCCGAGTCCTCGCGGATGGGTTCGAGGAGCTGCAGGTAGGAGGCGCCGCCGTCCGAGGTCTCGTTGATCTTCAGCATGGCCTCGCGCACACCCTGTTCCTCGTTGACCTCGGTGTGGAACACCTCGAAGCCGTACGTCGCGCGATAGAACTCGACGGTCGCGTCGAGGTCCTTGCAGGCGATCCCAATGTGATCAATTCGCGTCAGCATGGTTCAAGTGCAGCGCCTGCGGCCGTGATTACGCAACGTGCGCGCGATCACACCCGCCTCCCGATGACGTGTGCCGTACCGCTCAGTACATTCGGGTAAACCCTCGTTCACATCTCCTCAGCTCGCCAGCTGGAAGGGGCCGTGCCACATGTCTGGAACGACCGGAACCACCTCAGTGATCGTCGCGGGCGCGCGCACGCCCATGGGGCGTCTGCTCGGCTCGCTCAAGTCCTTCTCCGGCTCCGACCTGGGCGGATTCGCGATCAAGGCGGCGCTCGACCGGGCGGGCATCGGCGGCGACCAGGTGCAGTACGTGATCATGGGGCAGGTCCTGCAGGCCGGGGCGGGGCAGATCCCGGCGCGCCAGGCCGCGGTCAAGGCGGGCATCCCCATGAGCGTCCCGGCACTCACCGTGAACAAGGTCTGCCTCTCCGGCCTCGACGCCATCGCGCTCGCGGACCAGCTGATCCGCGCCGGTGAGTTCGACATCGTGGTCGCGGGCGGCCAGGAGTCGATGACCAACGCCCCGCACCTGCTCCCCAAGTCCCGCGAGGGCTACAAGTACGGTGCGATCGAGATGCTCGACGCGATGGCGCACGACGGTCTCACCGACCCCTTCGAGGGCATCGCGATGGGCGAGTCCACCGAGAAGCACAACACCCGCCTCGGCATCGGGCGCGCCCCGCAGGACGAGATCGGCGCCCTGTCGCACCAGCGCGCGGCCGCCGCCCAGAAGAACGGCGTGTTCGACGCCGAGATCACGCCCGTCGAGGTCCCGCAGCGCAAGGGCGACCCGGTGCTCGTCGCCAGGGACGAGGGCATCCGCGCCGAGACGACCGTCGAGACGCTCGGCAAGCTGCGCCCCGCCTTCGGCAGGGACGGCACGATCACGGCGGGCACGGCCTCGCAGATCTCCGACGGCGCCGCGGCCGTCGTCGTCATGAGCAAGGCGAAGGCCGAGGAACTCGGCCTCGCGTGGATCGCGGAGATCGGGGCACACGGCAACGTGGCGGGGCCCGACAACTCCCTCCAGTCCCAGCCGTCCAACGCGATCCTGCACGCCCTCAAGAAGGAGGGGCTCGGCGTCGACGACCTCGACCTCATCGAGATCAACGAGGCGTTCGCGGCCGTCGCGGTCCAGTCAATGAAGGACCTCGGGGTGTCCACAGAAAGGGTGAACGTCAACGGCGGCGCCATTGCCCTGGGTCACCCGATCGGGATGTCCGGCGCGCGGCTCGTCCTGCATCTGGCCCTGGAGCTCAAGCGGCGCGGCGGCGGGGTCGGCGCGGCCGCGCTGTGCGGCGGTGGCGGGCAGGGCGACGCGCTGATCCTGAAGGTCTCCAAGGGCTGAGGCCCGGCCCCTCCGGCCCTCCGGCCCCTTTCGGATTTCTTCGGATTCCTTCGCCCCTCGTCGCATCCTCTTCGTATCTCGGAGACGTACGTACGGAACGGAGCCGCAATGCAAGACGTCCCCTCCCTGGTGGCGCAGGCCCGCGAGGGCAGGCCGCGGGCCGTGGCCCGGCTGATCTCGCTGGTGGAGGGGGCGTCGCCGCAGCTGCGCGAAGTGATGGCGGCCCTCGCGCCGCTGGCCGGGCACGCCTACGTCGTGGGGATCACCGGGTCGCCGGGCGTGGGCAAGTCCACCTCGACGTCGGCCCTCGTCAGCGCGTACCGGCGGGCCGGGAAGCGGGTGGGGGTCCTCGCCGTCGACCCCTCGTCCCCGTTCTCCGGTGGCGCGCTGCTCGGCGACCGCGTCCGCATGTCCGAGCACGCGTCCGACCCCGGCGTCTACATCCGCTCCATGGCGACCCGGGGGCACCTGGGCGGGCTCGCCTGGGCCGCGCCCCAGGCCATCCGCGTGCTCGACGCCGCGGGCTGCGACGTCGTCCTCGTCGAGACCGTCGGCGTCGGCCAGTCCGAGGTCGAGATCGCCTCGCAGGCCGACACCTCCGTGGTCCTCCTCGCGCCCGGGATGGGCGACGGCATCCAGGCCGCGAAGGCCGGGATCCTGGAGATCGGCGACGTGTACGTGGTCAACAAGGCCGACCGGGACGGCGCGGACGCCACCGCGCGCGAGCTCAACCACATGCTGGGCCTCGGCGAGTCCCGCAAGCCCGGCGACTGGCGACCCCCCATCGTCAAGACCGTCGCCGCGCGGGGCGAGGGCATCGACGAGGTCGTCGAGGCCCTGGAGAAGCACCGGGCGTGGATGGAGGAGCGGGGGGTCCTCGCCTCCCGGCGGGTCTCCCGGGCGGCCCGGGAGATCGAGACGATCGCCGTCACGGCGCTCCGGGAGCGGATCTCCGACCTGCACGGGGACGTGCGGCTCGGCGCGCTCGCCGAGCGGATCGTCGCGGGTGAGCTGGACCCGTACGCGGCGGCGGACTCCCTGGTGGAGGGGTTGACCGCGGGCTAGGCCGCCGACGCGAGAGCCCACCCGCCCGCCCCCGCACGGGCAGGGGCGGGGGACTCCGGCGCGGCACCGGGGGGCTGGGCCGCGGCGCGGGAGTCACAGGCGGGCGGGTGGGAGAGGAGCCCGCCGCGGTGGCGGCGGGCGCTGAGGGGATGGTCGGCCGGGGCTGCCGGCCGGGGCGGTCAGCCTTGGCGGTCAGTCGTCCAGGGGGCCGGCGGTGAGCTTGCCGGTGCCGAGGTCCACGGACCAGTGGCTCTCGGCGCCCTTGCCGGACACCGTCTCCACGTCCCAGACGCCCTTGCCCGCGGCCTCGTCCTCAAGGTCGACCGAGGTCACCGTGCCCTTGTCGGCGGCGGTCCTCGCCGCGTCGGCCGCGGAGACCGAGGAGCCCGTCAGCGCGGCCTCGGCCTCGGCCGCGTCCTCGGCGTCCTTCTCGGTGTGGGAGCCGAGCACCTTGCCCGTGCCGGGGTCGACGTGCACGCTGTGCCAGGTGTCGCCGCCCTTGCCCAGGACGTCGACGTCCCAGACCAGGCCGCCGTCGTCGGAGTCGAGGTCGGCGGAGACGGCGGTGCCGTCCACGGACTTGAGCGCGGCGGCGATCGCGTCGGCGGCGCTCACCTTGGCGGCCTTGGCCTCGGCGGCGTCCCGGGCGTCCTCGCCCCGGTCGTCCCTGTCGTCGTCGTAGCGGTCGTCGTACCGGTCGTCGTCATGGCGGTCGTCGTCGTTGTCCCGGTCGTCGCCCCGGACCTCCGCGCCCCGCGTGCCGCCGTCCTTGAGCTGGACGCTCGACTTCTGCGCCGACGACGCCGAGGAGGCCGAGGAGCTCTCACCGTCGCCGCTGAGCGCGAAGGTCGTGGCCGTACCACCGCCGATGAGGGCTGCGGCCGCGACGGTGGCGATGACGATGTTGCGCTTCATGAGGGTTTCCTCCCGAGTGGCTGGCCCCGTTCCGTTCCGGGGCCGTCCGTTCCGATGGGAAACACGCTGCCTGAACGTTCCTGAAGCCCTCCTGAAGACACCTGAAGATTTCTTCAGCTCGGCTCCGGCATCCTGAGGGCATGCGTCTGTTGATCGTCGAGGACGAGAAGCGTCTGGCCCTGTCCCTGGCCAAGGGCCTGACCGCCGAGGGCTACGCCGTCGACGTCGTCCACGACGGCGTCGACGGCCTCCACCGGGCCACGGAAGGAACGTACGACCTGGTCATCCTGGACATCATGCTGCCGGGCATGAACGGCTACCGGGTCTGCTCCACGCTGCGCGCCGCGGGCAACGAGGTACCGATCCTGATGCTGACCGCCAAGGACGGCGAGTACGACGAGGCCGAGGGCCTGGACACGGGGGCGGACGACTACCTCACCAAGCCCTTCAGCTACGTGGTCCTGGTCGCCCGCGTGAAGGCGCTGCTGCGCCGCCGCGCCGCGGCCCCGTCGCCGGTGCACCGGATCGGCGAGCTGAGGATCGACACGGCCGCGCGCCGCGTCTTCCGCGAGGCGGACGGGACGGACGGGACGGATGGCGGGGGCACCGAGATCGCCCTGACCGCGAAGGAGTTCGCGGTCCTGGAGCAACTGGTGCTGCGCGCGGGCCAGGTGGTGTCCAAGGCGGAGATCCTGGAGCACGTCTGGGACTTCGCGTACGAGGGCGACCCGAACATCGTCGAGGTGTACGTGAGCACGCTGCGCCGCAAGCTGGGCGCGCCGCTGATCAAGACGGTCCGCGGCGCCGGATACCGCCTGGAGGCCCCGCGATGAGCCGCCGCTTGAGGCCCTTGGCCTCGGTGCGGGCCCGCGCCACCGTGGCGGCGACGGTCGTCGTGGCCCTGGCCCTGGTCGCCGCGGGCGCCGCCGTGCTGCTCTCGCTCCGGTCCAGCCTCGTCGACCAGGTCGACGGGCAGGCCGATTCCGCCGCCCGGAAGGTGGCGTCCGAGCTGGCCACGGGCCTCTCGTACGAGAAGCTCGACCTGTCCGACGACAATCCCGTCCGGGTCTTGGACGAGGACGGCCGGGTCGTCGCCCACAGCGAGGACCTGGAGCGGCTGTCCGGCAAGCCCGTCAAGGACGTACGCCCCGAGCCGAAGGCCGCCCCCACCAGGACTCCTGAACGCTCCGACGAGCCCGAGGAATCCGACTCCGAATCCGACTCCGACGACGCCGACGACGCCGAGGAAGAGAAGAAGGAAGACAAGGAGGACGCCGCCGAGGACGCCGCGGAGAAGGCGGACGGCTCCGACGACAGCTCCGACGGCGACTCGCTGGAGCCCGGCGAGATCGACAACGACACCAAGATCACCGAGCGCTCCGCGACGGTCGACGGCGACACGGAGGACTACCGCTTCGCCGCCGTCCGCATGAACACGGAGTCGAAGGGTGACGTGACCATCGAGGCGGGCGCCTCGTTGACCGGCGAACGCAACGCCGTCACCACCGCGCTGACCGCGATGCTGATCGGCCTCCCGCTGCTCCTCGCCGTGATCGCGGCCGTGACCTGGCTGGTCACGCGCCGGGCGCTGCGGCCGGTGGACGCGATCCGCGGCGAGATGGCCGCCATCACCGCGTCCGAGGACCTGACGCGGCGGGTGCCCGAGCCGGACACGCACGACGAGATCGCACGCCTGGCCCGCACCACCAACGAGACGCTCGCCGCCCTCCAGACGTCCGTGGAGCGGCAGCGCCGGTTCGTCGCCGACGCCTCGCACGAGCTGCGCAGCCCGATCGCCTCGCTGCGCACCCAGCTCGAAGTGGGCGCAGCACACCCGGAGTTGCTGGATGTGGCGGGCGCCGTCGAGGACACCGTGCGGCTCCAGGAGCTGGCCGCCGACCTGTTGCTGCTCGCCCGGCTCGACGCCGGGGAGAAGCCGGGTCAGGGCCGGGTGGAGCTCGCGGCCCTGACCCGTGAGGAGCTGTCGCAGCGCCCGGCGGACCGCATCCCGGTCACGACGAAGCTGGAGAGCGTCGAAGTGGCCGGATCTCGCGGGCAGTTGACCCGGGTCCTCGGCAATCTGGTGACCAACGCCCAGCGGCACGCCCGGTCGCGCATCACGGTCACCACCCGGGACGACGGGACCTGGGCGGTCCTGGAGGTGGCCGACGACGGGGACGGGGTGCCGCCCGCGGAGCGCGAGCGCATCTTCGAGCGGTTCGTGCGTCTGGATGACGCGCGCAGCCGGGACGAGGGTGGCGCGGGCCTCGGACTCGCCATCGCCCGCGACGTGGCCGGGCGCCACGGCGGCACCCTCACGGTCGACGAGGCCCCTGGCGGGGGCGCCCGGTTCACCCTGACTCTGCCCCGAGCGTCACGGGAGCGCCCCGAAGGGGCGCGGGGAACGGCGCGACCAGCCACGGACGACCAGCACTGAAGGGCACGAGCCCAGCCGATCTCACCCCGGAACCCCGCCGAGGCACAGCGGCAGCGTCACGGCTTGCCGCGCAGACCGCGCAGGTGCTCCGCGATCGGCGTCAGCGCCTTGTGCAGATCGCCGAGCGCCTCCGGTGAGATGAGGTCGACGAAGTGCTGGCGCACGGAGGTCACGTGGTGCGGCGCGACGCGCTGCATCGTCTCCATGCCCTCGTCGGTGAGCACGGTGAAGAGGCCGCGCCGGTCGGACTCGCAGTTCTCACGCCGGACGAGACCCGCGTTCTCCATGCGGGTGATCTGGTGCGACAAGCGGCTCTTGGACTGCAGAGTGGCGGTCGCGAGGTCGCTCATGCGCATGCGCCGGTCTTCGGATTCGGAGAGATGTACGAGGATGTCGTAGTCGTTCATGGTCAGGTTGAACGGCTGGAGATCCTTCTCCAGCTGGTACGTCAGCATCCTGTTGACCTCCACGTGGGTGCGCCAGGCGCACTGTTCCTCGTCGGTCAGCCACTGCGGGGCCGTCTCGGTCTCCATGGAATCGATTCTACCTAAGAAGTTGAATGATGAACGAGTGAAGGGGTGTGAGACGGCTCGCACCCCCCGGGCGACCGAGGGGCACAGGCGTTCGCCGTCACACTCCGCAGACTACCGCTCACAGGCCGAAGCGACGCTGGAGGCTGCCTAGTTGTCCGGGAAGGCGCGGTCCGAGCGGCTGCTGTCCACGTTGGCCATGTTGCCCGCCCTGGCCGGAGGAGCCGTGGCCGCCCGAGCCGCCGCCGGTGCCCGCCGCGCCCGGCACCCCGGCCTGCTGCGGGAGCGCGCCGGTGTCGGCGCCGTCGAGCAGGGACTCAGAGGACTGCAGCAGGACCGTGCCCGCGCCCACGAACTCGAACTGGTGCTCCTCGCCCGACGTGCCACCGATGCCGGTCAGCGCGCGCAGGCCGCCGATCACTCCCGTCATGTACCCGTGGTCGTAGTGGTGGCAGGGGGACGGGCAGTCCGCCCAGCCGACCAGGGCCTGCGGATCCACGCGGATCGGCGGCTCCATGAACACCACGGGACCGCTGGAGACCGCCACGAACTTGCCCGTGCCGATCAGGGTCAGAAAGCCCGGGACGATGGACTGCTTCAGCGAGAGACTTGGCTGAAAAGCGAGGAGGTTCCCCGCGCGGATCGTCAGGTTGCCGTCCTCGAGGTCGTACGAGTTGGCGTCGAAGGCGCGGTCGGCGAGCAGCATCTTGCCCTCGCCCTCGGCCACCACCCAGTCGCTCGCGTGCAGCGGGGAGTGGAAGGAGGTGCGCAGGAGGCGGTCGAGGCGGCCGTGACCGATGCCGTTGAAGTCGATGCGCCCGTAGTAGGCGATCATCTTGCCCTTCTGCAGGAACCACTGGCTTCCGCGCAGCTCCACACAGAAGGTGTACGCGTTGACGTTGTCGTCGCTCGGCAGCGTCGCCGGGTCGAAGATCACGGGTGTGCTCACAGCTTCTCCTCCGATCCCTGGACGTACACCACGCCGTTCCCGCTGAGCTCCAGCTGGAACGCCTCGCCGGAGCCGCGGCCCACCATGTCGCGCCAACCGAGCGCCGTGGACAGTTTGTTGCGTACGTCACCGTGGTGCGCGACATAGGACTGCGGGTCGACGTGGACCGGGCGCTGGGGGGTGATGGGCAGCTCGACGACGCCGCCGTGGGCCATCACGGCGACCGCGCCCTGGCCCTTGAGGGTCGTGGTGAACAGGCCCTGTCCGGAGACCTGGCCGCGCACCATGCCCATCACGCCGCCCTGGGAGCCGAGGAACACGGTGCCCTGCTGGAGGGTGCCGTCGAAGGCGAGCAGGCGGTCCGCCTCCACGTACAGCGTGTCGCCGGTCAGGGTGATCACGTGGATGTGGTGGCCGCCGTGCCCGAACATGACCGTGCCGCTGCCCTCGACGGTCATCAGCGGGACGGCCTCGTCGGCGAGGCGGCGGCCGATCATGGACATCAGGCCGCCCTGGCCGCCGGTGAGGTTCGGGGTGAAGGAGACGTCGCCCTTGTAGGCGAGCATCGCGCCGCGCTGGCTGAACAGCTTCGCGCCCGGCTGCACCGTCGCCTCGACCATCTTCGGAGTGACTTCACGGAACGGCATGTCACACGTCTCCCGCGATCGTTTCGCGCTCGCTGGGCTGGACGTACACCAGGCCCTCGCCCTCGAAGCGGATTTGGAAGGCCTCGCCGCCGCCCTCGCCGAACAGATGGCGGAAGGTGACGCCGGACTGGAAGCTCTGCTTGAGATTGCCCTGGTGCGCCACATAGGCGCCCGGGTCGACATGGAGGGGGTACTGCTTCGTCACGCGCAGGACGACCGCCGGGCCGTCCGAGATGATCGCCGCCTGGCCCGTGCCCTCCACAGTCGTGGTGAAGATGCCGTTGCCCTGGGTGGCGCCGCGCAGGCCCGTGAACGTGGTGCCGGTGCGCAGACTCGCGTCCGTGCACAGGAGATTGCTCGATTCCACGTACAGCTTCTCGCCCTGGAGGCCGACCAGGCTGATCTCCGTGGCGCTGTCGGCGAACCAGCACGTGCCGTGGCCCTTCACCTCCATCACCGTCATCTGCTCGTTGGTCAGACGACGGGTGACCATGCCTCTGATGCCCTCGCCGCCCCCCGTCAACTTCTTGAAGTTCATCGTGCCGTCATAGGCGACCATCGAACCGTTCTTCGCCTTGACCGAGTCGCCTGTCATGTCGACGGCGAGCACTCTGCTGCCTTGCAGTCGGAACGTAGCCACGAGAGCGAAGGTATCCGCAGCGCGGTGCGCGGCGACAGGGTGGCCGACCCTGAACGCACCCCGGTAGATCCCTGATGCCACAATGGGGGGCGCTTGTGCATCCGTTCACAAGATCGACACCGACCCCCGCGCCCCGAAGGTGACCCGTGGACATCAACGCCGCTTCCGCACTCCGCCGCCTCCGTCTGATCTCCATTCCGGAGGCCGTGTCCTTCCTCCTCCTGATCGTCTGCTCGGTGCTCAAGCGGACCACGGAGTTCAACGCCGTACCGGCGATGGGCATGATCCACGGCGTGCTCTTCCTGCTCTACGTGCTGTTCTGGGCCGACGCCTGGAACCGCACCAAGTGGAGTCTGAAGACGGCCGCCCTGTACTTCGTCCTCTCCGTCCTGCCGGCGGGAGGCTTCTTCGCCGACCGCAAGCTCAAGCGTGAGGCCGAGGCCGCGGTCATCGCCTCGCGCGCCCGCCGCGAGGGGGTCGTGAACGCGTGATCGTCGCCTTCTCCGTGACACCGCTCGGCGTCGGTGAGGACGTGGGGGAGTACGTCGCCGACGCCGTCCGCGTGGTGCGCGAGTCCGGCCTGCCGAACCGCACCGACGCGATGTTCACCTCCGTCGAAGGTGAGTGGGACGAGGTGATGGACGTGGTCAAGCGGGCCGTCGCCGCGGTGGAGGCCCGGGCGCCCCGGGTCTCCCTCGTCCTCAAGGCCGATGTCCGCCCCGGTGTGACGGACGGCCTGACCTCCAAGGTCGACACCGTGGAGCGGCACCTGTCCCAGGGCTGACAAGGGCTGACACCGCCCTTCAGCGAAGCCCCCGCCGGGCACCGGCGGGGGCTTTTCTCTGTCCTTTTCGCTGCCTGTCTTGCTGCCCGTTTCGTCGTCCGCAAGGGCACTCCGGAGGAGTTGAGCGAGTGCTCAAATGCCTGCTACGTTTCGACCACCTCAGTTGAGCGACTGCTCAAAGCAGTCGCTCAACCCATGCTGACGTGGGGGTTTTCAGTGAGCCTGTACATCGAAGCGCTGATCCGCGCCGACATCGACGACCTCTGGGCGCGCACCCAGGAGCCCGCCGCGCACCAGCGCTGGGACCTCCGGTTCACGGAGATCGACTATCTGCCCGCCGCGCCGGGCGAACCCCAGCACTTCCGGTACGCCACGCGCGTGCTGCCCTTCCTCACCGTCGCCGGGACCGGCGTCAGCGCGGGCGAGAAGCGCAGGCCCGACGGGACCCGCACCTCGGCGCTCCGGTTCGCCTCGCCGCATCCGCTCTCGCTGCTCGCCGAGGGCAGCGGCTACTGGCGCTACGTGCCCACCGGCGCCGGCGTCCGCTTCCTCACCGGCTACGACTACCGGCCGCGCTGGGGCCGCCCCGGCGCGCTCGCCGACCGGCTCCTCTTCCGCCCGCTCATGGGCTGGGCGACGGCGTGGTCCTTCGACCGGCTCCGGCTCTGGCTGGAGCGGGGCACCACCCCGGAGCGCGCCCTCGCGCAGGCGGCCGCCGAAGCCGGGGCGCGCGGCCTCGCCGTGGCCGTCGCGGGGGTGTGCGGCGGGCCGGTGGCCGCGCTCGGCGCCGCCCTCGTGGCGCTCCTGCTGCCGCCGCTGCCCGGCACGCCCGCCGCGCGGCGCTGTCTGCGCAGGCCGCCGACGCGCGCGCGGGCGCCGCGTGCCCTCGACCGCCTGCCCGCCGCCGCGCCCCTCGACCTCCAGGAGAAGCCCGCATGACCTCGATCTTCCGTACCGTCCTCGGCGCCGATTTCGCGCGGCTGCACCCGCAGCTCCAGCGGCGGTTCTCCGTCGGGCTCGACAGCGGCGAGGCCTGCGTCGGGTACGGCGTGATGCAGCGGATCTGGCACGGGCGCGGTTTCGTGAAGCCGTTCCTCGCGGTCGGCGCCACCCGGCACATCCTCGTCCCGCGCACCGGCCGGAACGTCCCGTTCACCATTGAGAACGTGCCGTACGCCGACACCTTCGGCCGTGAGACGGTGAGCTTCGTGCGCACCTTCCACTTCCCCGGCCGTGACCGGCGCTTCGACGCCCAGATGATCCTCGCCCCCGAGGGCGACCGCGTGCTCGACTACCTCGGCACGCACCAGCACCTCGCCAGCGACCTGCACTTCGCGGCCGAGCCGGACGGCTCGCTCGTCATCCGCTCCGGAGAGCACCGGTTCCGGGAGGGCCCGGTGGACGTACGGGTGCCGGACGTCATCGGCGGCGACGCCGAGGTGCGCGAGTCGTACGACGACGCCGCCGGGTGCTTCCGCATCCGGGTCCGGGTCGCCAACCGGTACGCGGGGCCGCTGTTCGGCTACGAGGGCACGTTCCGGGCGGCGTACCGGGACGTGCGGGAGTGCGGCGTGCGGCCGGGGCTGAGGCCCGTGCGCGAGGAGGTGCGCGCGTGAGCGCGGAGACCCGCGAGAAGCTCCTCGAAGGGGCGCTCCGCACGCTCACCGAGCAAGGCATCGCCAAGACGTCCGCGCGCAGCGTGGCGGCCGCCGCCGGGGTGAACCAGGCGCTCGTCTTCTACCACTTCGGGTCGGTCGACGAGCTGCTCTCTGAGGCCTGCCGGTACGGCACCGAGCAGCGGGTCGCCCGCTACCGGGACGCCCTCGCCGCGGTCTCCACGCTCGGCGA
This sequence comes from Streptomyces spectabilis, assembly GCF_008704795.1. NCBI lineage: Bacteria > Bacillati > Actinomycetota > Actinomycetes > Kitasatosporales > Streptomycetaceae > Streptomyces > Streptomyces spectabilis. Next base: position 6,496,815 of record NZ_CP023690.1, read on the forward strand.
GCTCCTGGAGTTCGGACGGCGGATGCACGAGGAGGAGCGGGCGGCGGGGTCGGTGGCCGTGCTCGGGCAACTGCTCGCCGGGGCGCAGACCCAGCCGCGGCTCGCGGCGGCGACGGCGGCGGGGCTCTCGCTGTGGGTCGAGGAGGTCGAGAAGGTCCTCGTACGGGTCCTGGGGGCGTCGCCGCTCGGGGGGTTCGTGGACGCGGTGGGGCTCGCGCGGGCGGTGGCGGCGTCGTTCGTGGGGATCGAGCTGTACGAGGGTGTGGATGCGGAGGGGGCCGGGCGGGCGCTTGATGCCCTGGAGGACCTCGGGGCGCTGGTTGCCGCCCTGGACGACCTGGGGCCCGTGGCCCAACGGGCGGTCCGCCATCGCTTGCGGCGTGCCGCGCGCTGACGTGGGGCCTCGTTAACGGTTGCTCGGCGCTGTGGGCTGTGCCCACCCGTCCCGCCCTGCGGGACGATTGCCCACAGCAAGGAGGAGCGGAGGAGTAGCAAACACCACCCGGCCAGCCGCGCCCGGTTCGACACGCCGCTTGATGTCCCGTTTTGTTTGGTTATCGGCACGATTGATGACCAGAGGAGGGCGCTGTGCGGCCGGAGGGCTACGACTACGACACCCACAGCCGGCTGGCCGGTCCGCTGACGGAGCCCGAGGAGGGCCGCGACGGTTACCGGGTCCAGTACAGGTCGCTCCTCGCCCATGAGCCCCGCCGAATACGCGCCGTCCTGCTGATGACGCTCGCCCCGCTGCTCACCGGCGCCCTGCTGGTGTACCTCGTCTGGCCCACGCACTGGACCGAGCGCGAGGGCGGCGACCGCTGGCTGGTCGGCCTCGATGTGACGATGCTCGTCGCGATCGGGCTCATCGAGCTGTTCATGCTGGTCAACGTCGTGTCGATCGCGCACGCGACGATGGTGGCCCGCGACCCCGTGCCCGTCGTGCCCGAGCCGGGCACCCGCGTCGCGTTCCTGACGACGTACGTCCCGGGCAAGGAGCCGCTCCCCATGGTCCGCGCCACGCTCGAAGGCGCCGTGCGGATACACCACACAGGGCCGCTCGACGTGTGGCTGCTCGACGAGGGCGACGACGACGGGGCGAAGGCCCTGTGCGCGGAGCTCGGCGTGCGGCACTTCACCCGCAGCGGCGTCCCGGAGTGGAACCGCAAGAAGGGCCCGCACAAGACCCGCACCAAGCACGGGAACTACAACGCCTGGCTCGCGATGCACGGCGACGACTACGACTTCTTCGCCTCCGTCGACACCGACCACGTCCCGCTGCCGAACTTCCTGGAGCGGATGATGGGCTTCTTCCGGGACCCGGACGTCGCGTTCGTCGTCGGCCCGCAGGTGTACGGGAACTACACCTCGCCCGTCACCAAGGCCGCCGAGTCGCAGCAGTTCCTCTTCCACGCGCTGATCCAGCGGGCCGGGAACCGCTACCGGGCGCCCATGTTCGTCGGCACCAACAACGTGGTGCGGATCGCCGCCCTGCGGCAGGTCGGCGGCCTCCACGACTCCATCACCGAGGACATGGCCACCGGCTTCGAGCTGCACCGGCACCGCAACCCCGCGACCCGGCGGCACTGGCGGTCCGTGTACACCCCGGACGTGCTCGCCGTCGGCGAGGGCCCGGCGTCCTGGACGGACTTCTTCACCCAGCAGATGCGCTGGTCGCGCGGCACCTACGAGACGCTGTTCAAGCAGTACTGGAAGGCGCCCTTCACGATGCCGCCCGGGCGCCTGTTCTCGTACACCCTGATGCTCGTCTACTACCCGATGACGGCCGTCAACTGGCTGCTCGGCATCCTCAGTTGCGTCCTGTTCCTGTGGTTCGGGGCGTCGGGCACGCAGGTCGCCGCCTCCGTGTGGCTCATGCTCTACAGCGACGCCGCGGCCCTCCAGATCGGCCTCTACCTCTGGAACCGGCGGCACAACGTCTCGCCGCACGAACCCGAGGGCTCGGGCGGCCTCGCGGGCATGGCGATGTCCGCGCTCTCCGCGCCCATCTACGCCAAGTCGCTCGGCGCCGCCGTGCTGCGCCGCCCGAGCCGCTTCGTCGTCACGCCCAAGGGCTGCGGCGCCACGTCCGACCGGCTCCTCACCTTCCGCGTCCATCTGTTCTGGGCGGCGGTGCTCGCCAGTTCGCTCGTCGCCTCGTTCGTCCTCGGCCACACGCACGTGGCGATGCGCACCTGGGCCGTGCTCGCCATGGTCATCTCGCTCGCGCCGGTGACGGTGTGGGGCGTCACCGTGCTCAGGGAGCGCCGGACCCGCAAGGCGGCGCGGCAGCGGCACGCGGAGCGCGGCACCGACGGTGAGCCGGAGCCCGCCTTCGCCACCGGCACGACCACTGGAGGTAACTGACGCCATGGCCCTGCGGCTCTCGAAGCTCTCCAAGCGCACCAAGAAGATCGCGTTCGGCGCCGGCGCCGGCGCGCTGCTCATCGGCCTCAACGCCCCCGCCGCGGTCTCCTTCGCCGAGGAGAAGTACCACGCGTACAAGATCGCCCAGCCCGGCTACAAGAAGAAGTACGGCTCCTGGAAACAGCTCGGCATTCCCGAGGAGTTCCGCACCAACGCCATTCACGCGGCGCTCCTGCACACCGGCAAGGTGCTGATCGTCGCGGGTTCGGGGAACGAGCAGAAGAAATTCGACGCCGGGTCCTTCGACACGATCCTGTGGGACCCGAAGAAGAACACCTTCAAGAAGGTGCCGACGCCCGTGGACTTCTTCTGCGCCGGGCACGCCCAGCTCCCCGACGGGCGGCTGCTCGTCGCCGGGGGCACCGCCCGCTACGAGCTGCTCGACGGCGAGGTCGAGCGCGCGGGCGGCGGCATGCGCGTGAAGAACGAGAACCCGGACAAGCCCGTCGTACTGAAGAAGGGCACGAAGTTCCGCTCGCCGTCCGGCGTCGAGTACGTCAGCAAGTTCGACGTCGAAGTCCCCAAGGCCAAGCGGGACTTCCAGATCACGTACTCCAAGTCCGGGGTGATGCAGCCCTGGAAGACGAAGGTCACCGCGAGCGAGGCCCGCGTCTTCGTGGAGGCCGTGCAGGACGGCAGGCAGTCCGTCACCGAGAAGTCCGCGCAGTACGAGATCGAGGGCCTCACCGGCAAGGCGGCCGACAACACGTACGGCATCGCCGAGAAGCTCACCATGGACAAGCAGGACTTCCAGGGCATCAAGGCGGCCTACGAGTTCGATCCCGTGGCCGAGCGGTACGTGGCCGTGGAGCCGATGGAGAAGGCGCGCTGGTACCCGACGCTCGTGGGGCTCGACGACGGCCGGGTGCTCGCGGTGTCCGGGCTCGACGACGTCGGCGTCGTCGACCCCGGCGACAACGAGATCTACGACCCGAAGACCAAGAAGTGGACCGACGGGCCGAAGCGCTACTTCCCGACGTACCCGGCGCTGTTCCTCACCAAGGGCGGCAAGCTCTTCTACCCCGCGTCCAACGCCGGGTACGGGCCCGCGGGCAAGGGGCGCAAGCCGGGCCTGTGGGACCTGGAGACCAACAAGTTCACGAAGGTGCCGGGCCTTGAGGACCTCGACCAGACCGAGACCTCCGCGTCCGTGCTCCTGCCGCCCGCGCAGGACCAGAAGGTGATGATCCTCGGCGGGGGCGGCGTCGGCGAGTCGGACAAGGCCACGCGCCGCACGGCCGTGATCGACCTGAAGGAGGCCAACCCGTCCTTCAGGACCGGGCCGCGGCTGCCCCAGGGCACCCGCTATCTGAACAGCGTGATCATGCCGGACGACTCGGTGTTCACCACCAACGGCTCGTCCGACTACCGCGGCCGCAGCGGCAGCAACATCCTCAAGGCGCAGTTCTACGACCCCAAGGCCGACGCCGGGCGCGGCGCCTTCCGCACCGCGGCCGAGCCCACGGTGGGCCGCAACTACCACTCCGAGGCGCTGCTGCTCCCCGACGGGCGCGTGGCGACCTTCGGCTCCGACCCGCTCTTCGACAACGAGCAGAACACCAAGCTCGGCCACTTCGAGCAGCGCATGGAGATCTTCACCCCGCCCACGCTGCACAAGGCGGGCAAGGACCGCCCCGCCCTCGGAGCGGGCCCCGAGGCCCTGCCGGCCGACGGCCGCGCGACGTTCCGCACCGCGCACCCCGAGAAGATCGTCTCGGCCCGTCTGATGCGCCCGAGCGCGGTCACGCACACCACGGACGTCGAGCAGCGCTCCATCGCGCTCGGCCTGACGAAGGGACAGGGCGCGGTGACCGTGGAGGTGCCGCGCGGCGACGCGGCGCTCGTGCCGCCCGGCTGGTACATGCTGTTCGTGACGGACGCGGACGGGGCCTCGTCCGAGGCCAAGTGGGTGCACGTCAAGTAGCGCGGGCCCGGCGGGAGTCCACCCGGCACCGGGTTCACGCGGTGCCGGGTTCACGCGGCGTCAGGTCACGCCGGTACGAACGCCCCGTGCCGCAGGACCGGGACCTGGCTGCTGGCGTCCAGCTCGGTGGCGACGGCCACGTCCTCGGCGAAGCCGTCGCCCGCCAGCTCCCGGCCGGACGCGCTGTCCGCGACGGCCGCCCCTATGTCGACGGCCGCGGCGAACGCGGACGCGGCAGCGGCGGCCTCCGGCGAGAGAGCGGTCCCACCGTGTTCGCGCAGGGCCGCGATCACGGCGCCCGCGCCGAGCAGGTCCTCGACGGCGGGCCGCAGACTGCCGTCGGGCCACCGCTCGCCCGCCGCGATCACCCCGACGGGGCGCTCGGGGGTGCCGTGGCCCCGCCCGGCGAGCCACCGGCCGACGGCGGAGCCGTTGCGCAGGGACCCGGCGGCGACGTCCACGCCTCCCGCGGCGGCCGCGATCGCCGACCCGTTGGGCGAGGGCAGCACCAGGCGCCGGGTGAACGGGGCGCGTCTGAGCGCCGCGGGGGACAGCGACCACGGGGTGGCCGGGGTGACCGCGCGCCGCCCCACCGCCAGGTCGGCGTCCAGCTGCCGGGCGAAGGCCGTGGCGCTCTCGTCCCGCCACCCGTAGGGGAAGACCCGGGCACCGGACTCCACCGCGACCGACACCGACGTGGTGAAGGACAGCACGTCGACGACCACCAGGAAGGACACGGCCGGTGCCAGCTGCTTCGCCCCGGCCGGGCCCCACTCGAACCGAACGCCGTAGCCCGCTTGCGAGAAGTCTTCGCGCATGTGCCCCGAGGCTGCCAGCCCCGGTCCGCTTTGGCCAGCGTGATCAGCGGCGGCTAGGCCTTGGCGTTGCGGACGAGCCCGAGCGCGTAGTCCGGCCACCACTGCCCGGCCGCGGGGCCGCCCCGGCACGGGCCGTCCGAGTCGCCGGGCCGCTTGATCCACAGATAGGCGTCGAGGAGCGGGTCGCCGGTCCTGTCGGTGGGCGGGGTGCCCAGGCCGCGGCCCGGCGGGTTGCACCAGGCGTCCTGGCGGTCGCCCGCGAGCGGGCCCCGGCCGTTGCGGCTGGTGTCCATGACGAAGTGCTTGCCGCCGATGGCCGCGGACAGCGTGCGGCCGTACGCCTTGGTGGTCTCGTCGCTCTGGAAGTTGGAGACGTTGAGCGAGAAGCCGTCGGCCGCGTCGACGCTCGCCCGCCGCAGCGGCTCGGTCAGCTTGCGGGCGTCGGTGATCCAGCCGGGGTTGCCCGCGTCCAGATAGACCTTGACGCGTGGCTGCCGCTTGAGCCGCTGGATCGCCTCGGAGAGCAGTTGGTAGCGCTGCTCGTGGTACTGGGCGGGAGTGCAGCCGTCCACGATGTGCGGGATCGCGTCCGGCTCCAGGATCACCAGGGCCGGGCTGTCCCCGATGGCGGCCGCGAAGGAGCCGAGCCACTGCCGGTAGTACCCGGCGTCGGGCGCGCCGCCCGCGGAGTGCTGGCCGCAGTCGCGGTGCGGGATGTTGTACGCCACGAGCACGGCCGTGCGGCCCTCCCGGGCGGCGCCCGCGGTGGCCTCGCGGATGTCGGGGGCCGGGTCGTCGCCCGCGGGCCACTCGGCCATCGGCTGCTCGGCGATCCGCTTGAGCGCCTCGGCGTCCTGGGTGCGGCCCTCCTCCTCCCACTGGCGCACCTGCCGGGCCGCCGCGCTCTGCGGGTCCACCCAGAAGGAGTGCGGCGCCGCCTTCGCGGCCTTCGAGGGGGCGGTTTCCCGCTCCTTCGTGCCGGACCCGCCGGAGTCGCCGGAGCCCGGCCCGGACGAGCACCCCGCCGCGAGCGCGAAGGCGGCGACGGCGGTGAGTGCCGTGAACGTACGGAGCAGCCGGTGCATCCAGCCCCCTAGGGCGACGGTGACGTGACGTACGGGTGGGCCGCGGCAATCGTGGCATAGGGGATTATTCGGTCGCTGGTGCGACACAGCCGACGCCGCCGCGCGTCAGCCGCCCGCGGTCAGCGCGATGCCGAGCGGCGTGCGCTCGTACAGGACCTGATGGCCGTACCGGCGTGACAGCAGCAGACCGGCGTCACGCAGCACGGACAGGTGCGCGGACACCGACGACGGGGCGAGGCCGAGCCGGTGGGCGAGCGCGGAGGTGGTGGCGGGCTCGACGAGCGCGGTGAGGACGGCGGCGCGACCCCGGCCGAGGAGCCGGGCGAGCGCTTCGGGGGTGCGGTCGGCCGGGGCCGTCCACAGTCCCGCGATGCCGCGGGCCGGGTAGACCAGGGTCGGCTGCCACGGGGGGTCGTAGCCGCTGATCACGTCCGGCCAGCTGAACACGCTCGGCATGAGCACCAGGCCCCGCCCGTCCAGGTGCCGCGCGTGGCGGCCGCGCCACTGGGCCGTCAGCGTGCCCGCGTCCCAGGCGAGCCGCCGGTCGAGCTCCGGAAGGAGCGCTTCGAGGCCGACCTCGGCGAGCCGCCGCGAGTGGTACGTCACGTCGGCCTCCAGCAGCGCGCGCAGGCGTGGCCAGTGCGGTTCGACCAGGGCGTGCCAGGCGGCCTCCAGGGCGTCCGCCAACTCCCGCACCGCACGCGCCGGGTCGGCGAGCAGGTGGCGGCCGAGGGGGCTCTTGGCGGCGCCAGGCGTGTCCGCGAGCGCCCGGGCCATGTCCGCGCGCGCGGCCTCGGGGTCCGCCGCCCGCACCGCCGCGATCTCCTCGTCGAACGCGGCCGCGGGGCCGATCGGCGGCGGCCCGAGGAAGTCCGGGCTGTGCCCGCGCGGGGGCATCAGGAGCCAGACGGCCGCCAGGTCGAGCCCCTCGGCCGCCGCGCGCGAGTGCCGCAGCCAGCGCGGGTGGTAGCCGTGCCGCTCCGGCCGCTTGAGCGTGCGCACGGCCTCCTGGGTCTCCCACAGCGGCGACACGGCGAAGCGGCAGCGCAGCGGGTCGTCCTCGCCGAAGTGCAGCTGAATGGGCATCCGGTCTCCTCGCGGGGGCCTGGATTCGGCCCGAGCCGAAACTTTAGGGCCCGCCCCCGGGCGCGGCCAGGGTGAGCGCATGTCCCAGGAAACACGTCCGGCCGCCGGCGCGGGCGGCTACCGGCGCGTCTTCGCCGTCCGCGAGTTCCGTGCCGTCTTCGCCGCCCACGCCCTGTCCCTGCTCGGTGTCGTCGTCAGCGAGATCGCGCTCACCGTCCTCGTCTACGAGCTCACCGGATCGCCGCTGCTCAGCGCGCTCGCCTTCGCGCTCGGCATGCTGCCGTACCTGGTCGGCGGCGTGCTGTTCGCCGGGATCGCCGACCGGCATCCGCCCCGGCGCGTCCTGGTCGGCTGCGATCTGCTGTGCGCCGGATGCGCCGCGCTGATGGCGCTGCCCGCGACCCCCGTCGCCGCCCTGCTCGCCCTGCGCTGCGCGATCGCCGCCGTCGCACCCGTCTTCAACGGCACGCGGATGGCCACGCTCACCGACATCCTGGGCGACGGCGACGTGTTCGTGCTCGGGCGCTCGCTGCTGCGGATGGTCTCCCAGAGCGCCGTCCTCGTCGGCTTCGGGCTCGGCGGCGTCCTGCTCACCTTCGTGTCGCCGCGCGGCGCGCTGGTGATCACTGTCGGTACGTTCCTGGCGTCGGCGCTCCTGCTGCGCCGCGGGACGCGGCGGCGCCCCGCGCGCTCCCGTCCCGCGCACCGCGAGGGAGCCCTCGTGACGTACTCGCTCGCCGGGGTCCGTCAGGTCCTCGGCGACCGCAGGCTGCGCGCGCTGGTGCTGCTGCTGTGGGCGCCGCCGATGTTCGCCGTCGCCCCGGAGGCGCTCGCCGCCCCCTACGCCGAGCAGATCGGGGTCGGCTCCGCCGGGGTCGGCCTGCTGATGTGCGCGATGCCCATCGGCACCATCGCGGGCGAGCTGTACGCGGGCGCCGCGCTCTCGGTCCGGGCGCGGGCACGGATCACGCTGCCGCTCGCGGCCACCACGCTCCTGCCGCTGCTCGCGTACGGGGCCGCGCCGGGCCTCCTCTGGGCGGTGCCGGTGCTCGCGCTCGCCGGGGCCGGGGCGGCGTACACGCTCGGCCTCGACCGCTGGTTCGTGGACGCGGTGCCGCCGGACCTGCGCGGCCGCGCCATGACCGTGCACACGGCCGGGCTCATGACGCTCCAAGGCGTCGGCATGGCGCTCGCCGGCCTGGCCGCCGAGTTCTTCGCGGTGAGCACGGTGGTCGCGGTGGTGGCGGTGCTCGGCTCGGTCGTCTGCGCGGCCCTGGCCCTGGAGGTGCGCGCCACCGCGCCGCGCCCCGCGCGCCCCCTGACCGGCGAACGCGGCCCGCGAAGCGAACGGGCTTCCGAATCATGAGACTGGGGCTGACCGCCCTCGGCCCGGAGGCTAAGGTCGACGCTGTGCCGAAGCCGCTCAGTCTCCCGTTCGACCCCATCGCCCGCGCCGACGAACTCTGGAAGCAGCGCTGGGGGTCCGTGCCCGCCATGGGTGCGATCACCTCCATCATGCGCGCCCAGCAGATCCTGCTGGCCGAGGTCGACGCGGTCGTCAAGCCGTACGGACTGACCTTCGCGCGCTACGAGGCCCTGGTGCTGCTCTCCTTCTCCAAGGCGGGCGAGCTGCCGATGTCCAAGATCGGCGAGCGCCTCATGGTGCACCCCACCTCGGTCACCAACACCGTCGACCGCCTGGTCCGCTCCGGCCTGGTCGACAAGCGCCCGAACCCGAAGGACGGCCGCGGCACCCTCGCCTCCATCACCGACAAGGGCCGCGAGGTCGTCGAGGAGGCCACCCGCGAGCTGATGGCCATGGACTTCGGCCTCGGCGTGTACGACGCCGAGGAGTGCGGCGAGATCTTCGCCATGCTGCGGCCCCTGCGGGTGGCCGCGCAGGACTTCGCGGACGAGTGAGCGGCGGGCCCGGCACCCCGTAGGGCGCCCGAAGATCGCGTAAACCGGACGGTTACGCTCATACGCATGAAACGAAGCGTGCTGACCCGCTACCGGGTGATGGCCTACGTCACCGCCGTCATGCTCCTCATCCTCTGCGCCTGCATGGTGGCGAAGTACGGCTTCGACAAGGGCGAGGACCTGACGCTCGTCGTCTCCCAGGTGCACGGCGTCCTCTACATCATCTACCTCATCTTCGCCTTCGACCTGGGCTCCAAGGCGAAGTGGCCGTTCGGCAAGCTGCTCTGGATCCTGGTGTCCGGCACCATTCCGACGGCGGCGTTCTTCGTCGAGCGCAAGGTCGCCCGCGAGGTGGAGCCGCTGCTCGACGACGCCTCGCCGGTCGTCGCCAAGGCGTAACCGCACCGCCACGGGCCGTCCCGTGGCGGTCAGCCATCGACATTTACTAGGACGTCCAAGTAAATTGGAGTCATGGACGCTCACGCCATCGAGGAGGGCCGCCGTCGCTGGCAGGCCCGGTACGACGCCGCGAAGAAGCGCGACGCCGATTTCACGACGCTCTCCGGCGACCCGGTCGAGCCTGCCTACGGGCCCCGGCCCGGGGACACGTACGAGGGCTTCGACCGGATCGGATGGCCGGGCGAATATCCGTTCACGCGCGGCCTGTATCCGACGGGGTACCGGGGGCGCACCTGGACGATCCGCCAGTTCGCCGGCTTCGGCAACGCCGAGCAGACGAACGAGCGCTACAAGATGATCCTCGCCGCCGGCGGCGGCGGCCTCTCCGTCGCCTTCGACATGCCCACGCTCATGGGCCGCGACTCCGACGACCCGCGCTCCCTCGGCGAGGTCGGCCACTGCGGCGTGGCCATCGACTCGGCGGCCGACATGGAGGTCCTGTTCAAGGACATCCCCCTTGGCGACGTCACGACGTCGATGACGATCTCCGGGCCCGCCGTCCCCGCCTTCTGCATGTACCTGGTCGCCGCCGAGCGCCAGGGCGTCGATCCGCGCGTGCTGAACGGCACGCTCCAGACCGACATCTTCAAGGAGTACATCGCGCAGAAGGAGTGGCTCTTCGAGCCCGAGCCGCACCTGCGCCTCATCGGCGACCTCATGGAGCACTGCGCCCGCGAGATCCCCGCGTACAAGCCGCTCTCCGTCTCCGGCTACCACATCCGCGAGGCGGGCGCGACGGCCGCGCAGGAGCTGGCGTACACGCTGGCCGACGGCTTCGGGTACGTGGAGCTGGGGCTCAGCCGCGGCCTGGACGTGGACGTCTTCGCCCCGGGGCTCTCCTTCTTCTTCGACGCCCACGTCGACTTCTTCGAGGAGATCGCCAAGTTCCGCGCCGCGCGCCGGATCTGGGCCCGCTGGATGAAGGAGGTGTACGGCGCCCGGACCGACAAGGCCCAGTGGCTGCGCTTCCACACCCAGACGGCGGGCGTCTCCCTGACGGCCCAGCAGCCGTACAACAACGTGGTGCGCACGGCGGTGGAGGCCCTCGCCGCGGTGCTCGGCGGCACCAACTCCCTGCACACCAACGCCCTGGACGAGACCCTCGCGCTCCCCAGCGAGCAGGCCGCGGAGATCGCACTGCGCACGCAGGCGGTCCTGATGGAGGAGACCGGCGTCGCCAACGTCGCCGACCCGCTCGGCGGCTCCTGGTACGTCGAGCAGCTCACCGACCGCATCGAGGCCGACGCCGAGAAGATCTTCGAGCAGATCAAGGAGCGCGGTCTGCGGGCCCACCCCGACGGGCGGCACCCGATCGGCCCGATGACCTCCGGCATCCTGCGCGGCATCGAGGACGGCTGGTTCACCGGCGAGATCGCCGAGTCCGCCTTCCGCTACCAGCAGTCCCTGGAGAAGGGCGACAAGCGGGTCGTCGGCGTCAACGTCCACCACGGGTCCGTGACCGGTGACCTGGAGATCATGCGGGTCAGCCACGAGGTCGAGCGCGAGCAGGTGAAGCTGCTCGCCTCGCGGAAGGCCGCGCGGGACGACGCCCGGGTGCGGGCCTGCCTCGACGCCATGCTCGCCGCCGCGCGGGACGGGTCCAACATGATCGGGCCCATGCTGGACGCGGTGCGGGCGGAGGCGACGCTGGGCGAGATCTGCGGGGTCCTCCGGGACGAGTGGGGCGTGTACACGGAGCCCGCGGGGTTCTAGGCCCTGCCGGGGGCTCCCCAATCCCGCCCCTTCCCGAAACCAGGGGGCTGCGCCCCCTGGACCCCCGCTTCATCAGCGCTCCGCGCCTCGTCCTCAAACGCCGGACGGGCTAGTTGTAGCCTCTCCGGCGTTTGAGGAGCGGGGTCTGGGGCGGAGCCCCAGGTTCGGGAAGGGGCGGGTCTGGGGCGCACCCGCGAGGGCTACGGCCATGTGAGGCGGAAGCGGGCGCCCCCGCTAGGCGCAGGCTCCGCGATCAGTTCCGCCCCGTGCGCCCGCGCGATTTGCCGAGCCATCGCGAGCCCGAGCCCCGAGCCGGGCAGGGCGCGGGCCCTCTCGGCGCGGTAGAAGCGGTCGAAGACGTGCGGGAGGTCCTCCTCCGCGATGCCGGGGCCGTGGTCCCGCACCGTCAGCTCGCGGGCGGAGAGCGAGACCTCCACGAGCCCGCCCGGAGGGCTGAACTTGGCCGCGTTGTCCAGGAGGTTGGTGACGAGCCGGGCGAGCCGCGCGGGCACGCCCGGCACCGTGCGCCCCGCCGCGTCCGGCGCCACGTCGAGGGTGAGGACGACCCCCGGCCAGTGCTCCCGCGCGGCCTCCACCACGTGCGCGACCAGCGGCGCGAGCGCCACGTCCTCCAGGAGCGGCCGCGGCTCCTCGTCCCGGGCCAGCTCGATGAGGTCGTTGACGAGCCCGGTCACCTCGCGCAGCTGGCGGGCGAGCGCCCCCGACGCCCGGTCCCGCTGAGCCTCGTTCAACAGGTCCGCCCTGGCGAGCAGTTCGGCGTTCGTACGCAGCGCGGTGAGCGGCGTGCGCAGCTCGTGCGAGGCGTCGGCGACGAGGCGGCGGCGGGCCGCGACGGACTCCTCCAGCTCGGCGAGCATCGTGTTGAACGTGGCGGCCAGGCGCGTCACCTCGTCCTCGCGCCCCGGCGGCCCGGGCGGCAGCTCGATGCGGTGCCGGGCGTCCCGGGTCGCGGCGATGCGCTCGGCGGTCGCGGTGAGCCGGGCGACGGGCGCGAGCCCGGTGCGGGAGACCCAGTAGCCGCCGAGCGCGGAGAGGAGCACGCCCGCGCCGCCGACCACGGACAGGATCGCCGCCGTCTGGCGCACCCCGCGCTCGGCGATGTCGGCGCGCAGGGCGACCTGGACGGCGGTGCCCTTGCCGTAGGTGGTGGTGAGCATGCGCCCCGGCTTGCCGCCCGGGAGGGTGAAGTTCGAGTAGTACGCGGGCAGTTCGCCCGCCGCGACCTGCCGCGTGGAGCGGTTCACGGGCAGCAGGTACGGCTTCTCCGGGTCGTCGGCCGAAGAGGCGGGCACGACCTGCGAGCAGGCCGGAGCGCCCAGGTAGCGGCACTCGCCCGCGAGGACGCCGTAGTCCCGGTCCTCGGCGCGGTGCTGCTGCGCGGCCAGGGTCGCGGACTGGGCCAGGTTCTGGTCGAGCTGCTGGTACAGCTTGTAGCGGAGCACGAAGAACGACGCCGTGCACACACAGATCGCGACAAGCGCCACCGCGGCGGACGCGGCCACGGCAAGGCGGGTGCGCAGCGGACGGCGCCGCCGCCAGCGGGCCCCCAGGGCGCGGCGGGCGCGCCGGGCGGCGCTCACGGCGAGCCGAGCCGGTAGCCGACGCCGTGCACCGTGTGCACGAGCCGGGTCTCGCCGCCGGACTCCAGCTTGCGGCGCAGATAGCCGACGTACACCGCAAGGGAGTTGGAGTCGGGCCCGAAGTCGCGCCCCCACACCGCCTCGTGGATCAGCTCGCGGGGGAGCACCTGGCCCGCGTTGCGCAGCAGGAGTTCGAGCAGCGTGGCCTCCGTGCGGCTGAACTCGACGCCGCGCCCGCCGCGCACACCGGTGCGGGTGCGCGGGTCCAGGGTCAGGTCCCCGTACGTCAGCTCGTCGCCGTCGGCGCCCGGCTCGCCCGCGTCCGGTCCCGCGCGGCGGAGCAGCGCGCGCACCCGGGCCGCCAGCTCGTCCAGGGCGAAGGGCTTGACCAGATAGTCGTCGGCGCCCGCGTCGAGCCCGTCGACCCGGTCGCTCACGGCGTCCAGGGCGGTCAGGACGAGCACCGGGGTGCGGTCGCCCGCCGCCCGCAGCTGACGGCAGACGGCGAGCCCGTCCATGACGGGCATCATCACGTCGAGCACCACCAGGCCCGGCTCCCACCGGGCCACGGCGGTCAGCGCCTGCTGGCCGTCCCCGGCCCCGCGGACCGAGAAGCCCTCGACGGTGAGCGCGTCCTCCACGGCGGCCCGCACCTCGGGGTCGTCGTCGACGACGAGCACCTTGGCCGCCGGGCCGCGGGGCGCGGACCCCGGCCGTCCCGCGCCCGCTCTCTGCCTGATCTCGTTCATGCACCAAAGGTGCCAAACGCGGCTCTTAAAACCCTCTTAGGGCGAGCGTCGACGGTGTGCCGGTATGAAACCAGCCGTCACTTCCGTCACCGCACCCAGCCGGCCCGGGTCCCTGTCCGTCGTGATCGGCGCGGGCGGCACCGGCGGGCACATCTACCCGGGCCTCGCCCTCGCCGACGCCCTGCGCCGGGCCGTGCCGGGCGCCGTGGTCTCGTTCGTCGGGACCGAGCGGGGCCTGGAGACCCGGCTCATCCCCGAGGCCGGCTACCGCCTGCACACCGTCGACATGATCCCGTTCGACCCCGCGCTCGGCGCGAAGCGGTACCTGCTGCCCGCGGCCCTCCTGAAGTCCGGCGCCCAGTGCCGGGCGATCCTGCGCGAGCAGGGCGCGCACGTCGCCGTCGGCATGGGCGGCTACCCCAGCGCCCCCGTCATCGTCGGCGCCCGGATGGCGGGCCTGCCCAGCCTCATCCACGAGTCCAACGCCGTCCCCGGCCGCGCCAACCGCTTCGCCGCGCGCCTCACCCCGCACATGGCCGTCGCCTTCGACCGCAGCCGCGCGCACCTGCCCGGCGGCCACCGCGCCCACACCACCGGCATGCCCATCGCCGACGCCCTGGCCCGCCTGGACAGGACCGCCCTGCGCGCCGACGCGCGGCGCGCGCTCGGCGTGCCGGACGGGGCGCGGCTGCTCCTCTTCAACGGCGGCAGCCTGGGGGCGGCCCGCCTCACCGAGGCCGCGCTCGGGCTCGCCGCCCGGTGGCGGCACCGCGGCGACGTCCATCTGCTGATCAAGACCGGGCCCGCCGCGCTCGACGAGGCGCGGGCGCGGCTCGCGCACGACGGCGGTGACGCCGTGGCCCGCGCCGTGCCCTATCTGGACCGGATGGACCTCGCGTACGCCGCCGCCGACCTGGTGGTGTGCCGCGCGGGTTCCGCGACCGTCGCCGAGCTGGCCAGCACCGGGGTGCCCGCCGTCCTCGTGCCCTATCCGCACGCGCCCGGCGACCACCAGACCCACAACGCGCGCGTCCTGTCCGACGCGGGCGCGGGCCTCCTCCTGCCCGACGCCGAGGTGACCGCCGACCGGCTCGCCGCGCTCGTCGGGCCGCTCCTCGACTCCCCGGCGCGGCTCGCCGCCATGAGCGGCGCCGCGGACCCGGGGCCGCACGCCCGCGCCGCCGACCTGCTCGCGGCGCGCGTCCTCGACCTCGCCCACGGGGCGGGATCCACCCACCACCCCTCCACCCACTGGGAGAACGCCGCATGACCACGCCTATGCCTTCCTTCGACTGGAGCGACCGCACCGTCCTCGTCACCGGCGCCGAGGGCTTCATCGGCTCCACCCTCGTCGACCTGCTCCTGGCGCGCGGCGCGCGCGTCCGCGCCTTCGTGCACTACAAGCCGTACGCGGAGAAGGGGAACCTGGCGCATCTGCTCGGCGACCCGAGGGTCGAGTTCCTCGCCGGGGACGTCCGCGACCCGGGGCGCGTGTCCGACGCCGTCGCCGGGTGCGACACCGTCTTCCACCTGGCGGCGCTCATCGGCATCCCGTACTCGTACGACTCTCCCGGCGCGTACGTGCAGACGAACGTCGTCGGCACCGAGAACGTCGCGGAGGCCTGCCGGCGGCACGCCGTGCGGCGGCTCGTCCACACCTCGACGAGCGAGGTGTACGGGACCGCGCGGGCGGTGCCGATCAGCGAGAGCCACCCGCTGCAGCCGCAGTCGCCGTACTCCGCCTCGAAGATCGGCGCCGATATGGCGGTGCTGTCCCACTGGCACGCCTTCGAGCTGCCGGTGGCCGTCGTGCGGCCCTTCAACACCTACGGTCCGCGGCAGTCCGCCCGGGCCGTGATCCCCACCATCCTCGCCCAACTCCACTCCGGCGCGCGGGAGATCAAGCTCGGCTCCCTCACGCCGACGCGCGACTTCACGTACGTGACCGACACCGCGCGCGGGTTCCTCGCCGTGGCGGAGAGCGAGCGGGCGCTCGGGCACGTGGTGAACCTCGGGGTGGGGCGGGAGATCTCTATCGGGGAGCTGGCGGACGCGCTCATCGCTGCGAGCGGGCGGGAGGCTCGGGTCGTGGTCGATCCCGCGCGGCTGCGGCCCTCCGGGAGCGAGGTGGAGCGCCTCGTCTCCGACAACTCCCGGGCCCGGGAGTGGGCCTCCTGGATACCGGAGGTCTCCCTCAAGCAGGGGCTCGCACACACCTCGGCCTGGGTGGAGGCCAACCTCCCCCTCTTCGCCCCGTCCCGCTACCAGATCTGACCCCGGCCGCTACCGCGCCGGACCCCTCCCACCCACCCACCCGTACCTGCCCCAGCGCCGGGGCCCGGCCCCGACCTGGCGGCCCGCACGCCGCCGTCCGTCTACCCCGCCGCTACCGCGGCGGGTGTCTCCCACCCACCCACCCGTACCTGCCCCAGCGCCGGGGCCGGGCCCCGACCTGGCGGCCGCCCGCCGTCGTCCGACCGGACCCTGCCCACCCCCAGGAGGGGGTGGGTGGGCGGGAAACAGGCGGGCGGGCAGGGACCTGCGGGCTAACGGGCTGCTGGCGACGGTGATCGGGCGGGACCATCCAGCCCGTCCGGCGTTTGAGGACGAGCGCGTCAGCGCGACCGATCGAGCCTGTCCGGCGATTGAGGACAAGCGCGTTAGCGCGGTGGGTTGAGATCGGCCAGAGAACGGGTGGGTGGGAGAGAGGGGAGGAGAAGGCATGGCCCCGGCCCGGCCGGGGCTATGGCGTGTCGGGCCCCCGGCCAGAAGCCGCGGAGAGGCCGCCCAGGAGCAGCAACGTGAAGCTACGGGCCCAGTCGGGATCGACCGGCTCCGCGCTGACGAGCGCCCGGTGCACCACCGCCCCGGCGATGACGTCGAAGATGAGGTCGGCCGTCCGGGCGGCAGCCACCGCGTCGGGCTCGACCGGCAGCTCCCCCCGCGCCTGCGCCCGCTGCCGCCCTTCGAGGACCAACCGCTTCTGCCGGTCGACGATGGAGGCCCGCACCCGCTCCCGCAGCGGCGCGTCCGTCGTGGACTCCGCGACCACCGCCATCAGCGCCGTCTTCGTCTCGGGCCGCCCGAGCAGCGCCGCGAACTGCAGGACCACGCTCTCGATGTCGGTGGCGAGGCTGCCGCTGTCCGGCAGTTCGAGCTCGTCGAAGAGCTCCGCCACCGCGTCCACGACCAGCTCGCTCTTGCCCGCCCAGCGCCGGTAGAGGGTCGTCTTGGCGACCCCCGCCCGCGTCGCGACGTCGCCGAGGGTCAGCTTCGTCCAGCCGAGATCGACCAGGGCCGCGCGGGTCGCTTCGAGGATGGCGGTGTCCGCCTCGACGCTGCGCGGGCGGCCTCCGGCGCGCGTGGACGGTGTACTGCGGCTCTGCATGCCCGCGACCATACCGGCGAGTACGGTCCCGTCGAGCGGCGCGTGCGTGAGGGAGATCACTCGGAGCCCCGTGCCGGGCCGGGGCGGGTCCGGTTACGCTACGACCCGTAGCGAAAGCCGCGCACGGAGGCCGCAGAGCCACGTCCGGCGGCGAGCCGCTGCGAGCGAACCTCTACCGCCCCAGGGCGGCAACCACGAGCGCGGGGTGGGGACCCCGCGCGACGAACGGCACGAACGGTCCTCCTCGGGCCCGGCGCCCGGCTCGTCCGTCAGCCCCGCAATCCGGCGGGGGTCGCGGAAGACGGGCGGGCACAGTTCCCGCACGGCTTGGGGGAGGATGTACTCATGCAGCCACGGAACATGTCCATGAGCGGAGTCGTCGACCTCGCCGCGGTGAAGGCGGCCCAGGAGGCCAAGGCGAAGGCGGAGCAGGCTCGCGCCGAAGCGGCCAGGAACGGCGGCGGCGGGGCCGTCACCCCCGAGAGTCTCGTCATCGACGTCGACGAGGCGGGTTTCGAGCGCGACGTACTGCAGCGTTCCACCGAGGTGCCCGTCGTCATCGACTTCTGGGCCGAGTGGTGCGAGCCGTGCAAGCAGCTCAGCCCGCTTCTGGAGCGGCTGACGCAGGAATACAACGGCCGCTTCCTGCTCGCGAAGATCGACGTCGACGCGAACCAGATGCTGATGCAGCAGTTCGGCGTGCAGGGCATCCCCGCGGTGTTCGCGGTGGTCGCGGGCCAGGCGCTGCCGCTCTTCCAGGGCGCGGCCCCCGAGGCGCAGATCCGCCAGACCCTGGACCAGCTGGTCCAGGTCGCGGAGGAGCGCTTCGGACTCACCGGTCTGGCCGTCGACGCGGACGCCCCCGACGACGCGCAGCCCGCCCCCGTCCCCGCGGGCCCGTACGACGCCGCGCTCGCGGCCGCCGTCCAGGCCCTGGACGCGGGCGACTTCAGCGGCGCCGTCCAGGCGTACGAGAACGTGCTGAGCGAGGACCCCGCCAACACCGAGGCCAAGCTCGGCCTCGCCCAGGCCCAACTCCTGCGCCGCGTGCAGGACATGGACCCGGCGGCCGTCCGCAAGGACGCCGCGGAGAAGCCGGGCGACGCCCGGGCGCAGATCGCGGCGGCCGACCTCGACCTGGTCGGCGGGCACGTCGAGGACGCCTTCGGACGTCTGGTCGAGACGGTCCGGCGCACGGCGGGCGAGGAGCGCGACGCGGCCCGGGTGCGCCTCCTCGAACTCTTCGAGGTGGTGGGCGCCGACGACCCGCGTGTGACGGCGGCGCGCACGGCGCTCGCCCGGGTGCTCTTCTGAGTCGCCCTCCGGGCGCGATGCGCCCGGAGTCCGGTATTCCGCCGGATTTGCCCCGGCCTGCCCGGCCGTCTGTCCGCTGACCGGTCACGTCGGGCCGGGGCGCGTGGTGCCCAAGTGAAAAGTCTGTTCCCGCAGTGCCACAGTGGCCGCGTTTTGCCAAATCTTGGCAAACGCGGCCACTGTTACTTGGAGTAAGTCCGAAGCGGCATTCTGTCCAATTCTGTTCGCCAATATCCGGATCTTGCCGGTCTGTTGAAACCACCGTGTGTCGCTGACCGGTGCCAGGCCGTCAGGCCGTGGTTATCCGACCGTTACCGGCGAGTAATGAACCCCTTGTGCGGGCGCCGAGAATGCACCACGATCGGCCACGCTCGGTCCATTGCCCGCAGCCCGAAGGCCATTCGGGAGACGGGTTTTCTGGGTCCCCACCGAGTAGGCCGGCGACGCCGTCGCCGGTCTGGGACAGGGGGGTCTCTGCCCGTCCGTACGGCAGGGCCTGTCCGGCAGGGTTGTGCGTGATGAGTCAGGCGCGACCAGTGGTTGTCGCTCGGGGGTGATCGCCGGTGACTCAGGCGCGCTGCGCCTGGCGACGCGGGCGCTCTCCTGACCGAGGACGTAGCACTTCTCCCATCCCCGCTCCGCTGCACCGACCCCTCGGGATCAGCGGGACGGAGATGTACGTCCGAGAAGGAGGAAAGTCATGGAGTCCGTGGCTCGTGGCGGAACCAGATGGAAGCGGTTCGCCGTGGTCATGGTGCCGAGCGTCGCGGCGACGGCCGCGATAGGCGTGGCCCTCTCACAGGGTGCGCTCGCGGCATCGTTCAGTGTGTCCGGTCAGCAGTTCAAGGTGACCGCCAAGGAACTCAAGGGCAAGGGATTCGTCCAGTACGGGGCGATGGACGTCGGCAAGTCGGGCAAGCACCCGGTCGCCGTCGTCGGCCTCGACTCGGCAGAGATCACCAAGCTGTGCCAGTCCGTGGTCGTCCCGGTGCCGTTGTTCGGCAATGTGTCGATGACGCTCAAGGCCGGTGGCGGGGGCGACCCCGTCGAGGCCAAGAAGCTCTTCATCGACGCCGACGACCTGCGCGCCAACGCGACGTTCACCAACGTCGACATCGGCGTGTCGGTCGACCGCACGACGAAGGGCCCCGGCCCGAACCCGCAGGACAAGCCCAAGAAGCAGTACGTTCCGGACTCGTTCGCGCAGCAGGCCGACGAGGTGCTCTTCACCGATGTGGAGCAGCGCGCGTGGGCCACCAGCGCCGGTACCTTCAAGCTCTCCGGCCTGCACATGTCGGTCAAGAAGGGCAAGCACGAGTGCTACTGAGGCAGTTGACGCCCCGGTCTCCCCAGCCTCACTCATCCGCTTCGCTCCACCGAGCCGCAGTTGAGGCCGTTGCCGAGGCACTTGCTGTCTGAGCCGCACTCTTGCGCCGAACGGCCGGGCGCGGGGGCGCCGCACGTCTTCGACCTGCTGTCCCCGTGCCCGTATCCGACACACAGAACCAAACGCCGTACCCGAGGAGCTGTACGACATGAGCGCCGAAGCGCAAGTGGGCCTTGGTGGTAGCAAGCTTGGCCGGATGCGCCGGGGTTTCCGAGGGTGGCGCGGTCAGCGCCCGTTCTGGGGTGGCCTGCTGACACTGCTCGGTGGCATCCCGATCATGTACTTCCCGTACGCGAATCTCACGCTCGGCACCTTGACCATCCGGATGGCGACCACTGCCGGAGCCGGATCGCTGATCATCGGTGTGCTGCTGGTCGTGCTCGGTCTGACCATGTGGTTCCAGCCGCAGTCCCGCGTGTTCGCGGGCGTCGCGGCGATCCTGCTCGCCCTCGTCTCCCTGGTGGTGTCCAACTTCGGCGGCTTCGTCATGGGCTTCCTGCTCGCCCTCGTCGGTGGCGCGCTCGGCATCTCCTGGGTGCACGAGAAGCCGCAGAAGCCCGCGAGACGGCGCGCGAAGGCGCCGGACGGGGCGGTGTCCGGGGCGGGCGGTGCGACCGATGACTTGTCAGGAACGAGCCCGGCCAACGGGACGAACGGGAGGCACCGTGCCGACTGACGAGGTGCGCCACGGGACCGAGGCGGTCACGTCCCGTGTGAGAACGGGGCCGCGCCACGCGGCCCCCAGGAAGCCGCTGTTGACTCGTGTACCCGTCGGCAAGGTGATCGCCCTCGCGGCCATGCCCACCGCCGTCCTCATGGGGATGGGACTGACGCCGCAGCTTGCACAGGCGAAGCCGGGCGTCCCCGAGAACCCCTTCCAGGACGGGCCGTGCGTGACGGCCCCCGACGAGAAGCCCAAGGACGCCGAGAAGGAAGCCGCGCGCAAGAAGCGGGCCGAGGACGCGCGGAAGCGGGCCGAGGAAGCGAAGAGCAAGAGGGAAAAGGAAGAGAAGGAGGAGAAGGAGGAGAAGGAGGAGGAGAAGGAGGAGGGGGAGGCGGACAAGCCGACGCCTTCGCCGTCCGCGGAGACTCCCGAACGGGTGAAGCCGTCACCCTCCGCCGACGCCAAGGCCCCGGAGCCGGAGCGGGAGTCGGAGCCGGAGCCCTCCAAGCCCACGAACCCGCTCGACCCGCTGGGTGTCGGCGACGCCATCAAGGACCTCCTCACGCCGGACGAGCGCGAGAAGGTCGAGGGCGACGGCAGCAGGGACGGCAAGACCACCGAGCCCGTCGAGGACGCCGAGGACAAGGCCGACAAGGCTGAGGACAAGGCCCAGGACAAGACCGAGGACAAGACCGAGGAAACGCCCGACGCCAAGGCCGACGACGACAAGAACGAGCCCGCCCCGGAGGAGTCCAAGGCCTCCAAGACTCCCGAGCCCCCCAAGGACCCCATGGCCCCGGACGAGAACGGCAAGAAGCCGTTCCCGTGCGTCGTGGAGAAGAAGGTGGCGGGCGACGACGAGCAGTCGCCCGCCCCGATCCCGAACCAGCCGTGGCACCTGGAGGCCAGCTCCCTGCTGCTCAAGGGGGCCGACTACCAGGGCGTCGTGAATCTGAAGATGCCCAACGGCCAGACCAAGCAGGCGCTGAAGTACGTCATCAGCGGCGGTACGGAGATCGGGGACCTGCACCAGATCGTCGACGGGCCGGGCGGCAAGAAGTACCACGTCCAGGCGGCCAAGGGCTCCAAGTCCACGATCAGCAACGGCGACACGACGATGTACACGGAGCGCATCTCGGGCAACCTGTTCGGTCTGCTCCCGGTCACGTTCGACCCGGAGCACCCGCCGCCCCTGAACCTGCCGCTGATCTACTTCACCGATGTGAAGGTCCAGCAGGCGGGCCAGTTCGGCGGCGAGCTCACCATCCCGGGCCTCCACCAGTCGATCACGGACTGAACCGGCCGCAGCGAGACGAGAGGAGGGCACCCCCGGCCGGGGGTGCCCTCCTCTCACTGTCGTACGACGTCAGTCGCGGCAGCCGTTGCCCAGGTGGTGCACCCGGACCATGTTCGTGGTGCCGGGGACGCCGGGGGGCGAGCCCGCGGTGATGACCATGGTGTCGCCCTCGTTGTAGCGCTTGAGCTTGAGCAGCTCGGCGTCCACGAGCTCGACCATCGCGTCCGTGTTGTCGACGTGCGGGACGACGAAGGACTCCACGCCCCAGCTCAGCGCGAGCTGGTTGCGGGTCTCCTGGTCCGTGGTGAAGGCCAGGATCGGCTGGGCCGCGCGGTAGCGGGACAGACGGCGTGCGGTGTCACCGGACTTGGTGAAGGCCACCAGGGCCTTGCCGTCGAGGAAGTCCGCGATCTCGCAGGCGGCGCGGGCCACCGAACCGCCCTGCGTGCGCGGCTTCTTGCCGGGCACCAGCGGCTGCAGGCCCTTGGAGAGGAGCTCCTCCTCGGCCGCCGTGACGATCTTCGACATGGTCTTGACCGTCTCGATCGGGTACGCGCCCACGCTGGACTCGGCCGACAGCATGACCGCGTCCGCGCCGTCCAGGATCGCGTTGGCGACGTCGGACGCCTCGGCGCGCGTGGGTCGGGAGTTGGTGATCATCGACTCCATCATCTGGGTCGCGACGATCACCGGCTTGGCGTTGCGGCGGCACATCTCCACGAGGCGCTTCTGCACCATCGGGACCTTTTCGAGGGGGTACTCGACGGCCAGGTCGCCGCGCGCGACCATGACGCCGTCGAACGCCGCCACCACGGCCGCCATGTTCTCGACGGCCTGCGGCTTCTCCACCTTGGCGATGACGGGGACCCGGCGGCCCTCCTCGTCCATCACCTTGTGGACGTCCTTCACGTCCTCCGCGTCGCGCACGAAGGACAGGGCGACCATGTCGCAGCCCATCTTCAGGGCGAAGCGCAGGTCGTCGATGTCCTTCTCGGACAGCGCGGGCACGTTCACGGCCGCGCCGGGCAGGTTGATGCCCTTGTGGTCCGAGATGACGCCGCCCTCGACGACGATCGTCTTGACGCGCGGGCCGTCGATCTCGACGACCTTCAGCTCGACGTTGCCGTCGTTGATGAGGACCTGGTCGCCCTTGGTGACGTCGCCGGGCAGGCCCTTGTACGTCGTTCCGCAGATCGACTTGTCGCCGGGCACGTCCTCGGTGGTGATGGTGAACTCGTCACCGCGCACCAGCTCGACCGGGCCCTCGGCGAAGGTCTCCAGGCGGATCTTCGGGCCCTGGAGGTCGGCGAGGACGCCGATGGCGCGACCGGTGCGCTCCGCCGCGGCCCGGACGCGGTCGTACCGCCCCTGGTGCTCGGCGTGCGTGCCGTGGCTGAAGTTGAAGCGGGCCACATTCATGCCGGCCTCGATCAGCGAGACGAGCTGGTCCTCGGAGTCGACGGCGGGACCCAGGGTGCAGACGATTTTGGAACGGCGCATGGGGACGATCCTATCGGTTTGTTTCGCTACGGAATATTCCGTCTGGCGGAAGATACAAATGGGCGGTGGGGTGCTCAGCTGTTCTTTCCTGCCAGCGCATAAGTCTGCGTGGCGATTTCCAGTTCTTCGTCGGTCGGCACGACCGCGACCTTCACCCGGGCGTACTCGGGGGAGATCAGCCGCGGCTGGTCGCCGCGCACCGCGTTGAGGTCGCCGTCCACCGCGAGGCCCAGCTCCTCCAGGCCCGCCACGGCGGCCTCGCGCACCGGTGCCGCGTTCTCGCCGACGCCCGCCGTGAAGGCGATGGCGTCCACCCGGCCGAGAACGGCGTAATAGGCGCCGATGTACTTCTTCAGCCGGTGAATGTAGATGTCGAAGGCGAGCCGGGCCTGTTCGTCGCCCTCGTCGATGCGACGGCGGATCTCCCGCATGTCGTTGTCGCCGCACAGGCCGATAAGGCCGCTCTTCTTGTTGAGGAGCGTGTCGATTTCGTCGATGGAAAGGCCGCCGACCCGCGCCAGATGGAAGATCACGGCCGGATCCATGTCTCCGGAGCGCGTACCCATCACGAGCCCCTCCAAAGGCGTGAGCCCCATGGAGGTGTCCACGCAGCGGCCGCCGCGCACGGCGGACGCGGACGCGCCGTTGCCGAGGTGCAGCACGATGACGCTCACGTCCTCGGGGGCCTTGCCGAGCAGCTCCGCGGTCGCCCGCGACACATACGCGTGCGAGGTGCCGTGGAAGCCGTACCGGCGTACGCGGTGCTCGTCGGCGGTGGCGACGTCGATCGCGTAGCGGGCCGCCGACTCCGGCATCGTCGTGTGGAAGGCGGTGTCGAAGACCGCGACCTGGGGCAGGTCCGGGCGGAGCGCCTGGGCGGTGCGGATGCCGGTGATGTTGGCCGGGTTGTGCAGCGGGGCCACCGGCACCAGGCGCTCGATCTCGGCGAGGACCGCGTCGTCGATGACCGTGGGCTCGGTGAACTTCAGGCCGCCGTGCACGACGCGGTGGCCGATCGCCGCCAGCTCGGGCGAGTCCAGGCCGAGCCCGTCCGCGGCCAGTTCCTCCGCGACGGCCTTCAGGGCGGCCTCGTGGTCGGCGATGGGCCCGGTGCGCTCGCGCTCGGCGCCGCCGCCCGTCAGCGGGGTGTGCTTGAGCCGGGAGGTCTCCTCGCCGATGCGCTCGACGAGACCCACGGCCAGCCGGCTGCTGTCCGCCATGTCGAGCAGCTGGTACTTCAGCGACGAGGAGCCGGAGTTGAGGACGAGGACACGGGACGAGCTCACTGGGGGGCCTTCTCGGTGGGGGACTGGGTGGGGGTCTGGGCCTGGATCGCCGTGATGGCGACGGTGTTCACGATGTCCTGGACGAGCGCGCCGCGGGACAGGTCGTTGACCGGCTTGCGCAGGCCCTGGAGCACCGGGCCGACGGCGATCGCGCCGGCGGAGCGCTGCACGGCCTTGTAGGTGTTGTTGCCGGTGTTGAGGTCGGGGAAGATCAGGACGCTGGCCTGGCCCGCGACGTCGGAGCCCGGCAGCTTGGTGGCCGCCACGGACGGCTCGACGGCGGCGTCGTACTGGATCGGGCCCTCGATCTTCAGGTCCGGGCGCTGGCCGCGGACCAGCGCGGTGGCCTCGCGCACCTTGTCGACGTCGGCGCCCGAGCCGGAGGTGCCGGTGGAGTACGACAGCATCGCGATGCGCGGCTCGACGCCGAACTGCGCGGCCGTGCCCGCCGACTGGACGGCGATGTCCGCGAGCTGCGTGGCGTTCGGATCGGGGTTGACCGCGCAGTCGCCGTACACGAGGACCTTGTCGGCCAGGCACATGAAGAACACGGACGACACGATCGACGCGTCCGGCTTCGTCTTGATGATCTCGAAGGCGGGGCGGATGGTCGCGGCCGTGGAGTGCACGGAGCCGGACACCATGCCGTCGGCGAGGCCGCCCTGCACCATCAGCGTGCCGAAGTAGTTCACGTCCGCCACCACGTCGTACGCCAGCTCCACGGTCACGCCCTTGTGGGCGCGCAGGCGCGCGTACTCCTCGGCGAAGCGCTGGCGGAGCTCGGACGTCTGCGGGTCGACGAGCTGCGAGTCCGCGAGGTCCACGCCGAGGTCGGCGGCCTTCTTGCGGATGGCCTCCGCCGGGCCGAGCAGCGTCAGGTCGCACACGCCGCGGCGCAGCAGCACGTCGGCGGCGCGCAGCACCCGCTCCTCGGTGCCCTCGGGCAGGACGACGCGGCGGCGGTCGGCGCGGGCCCGCTCCAGGAGCTTGTGCTCGAACATCATCGGCGTGACGCGGTCGCTGCCGGACACCGAGAGGCGCTCCAGGAGCTCGGCGGTGTCGGTGTGCCGCTCGAAGACGCCGAGGGCGGTCTCCGCCTTGCGCGGCGTCGCCGCGTTCAGCTTTCCCTCCAGGGCGAACAGCTCGCCGGCCGTCGGGAAGGAGCCGCCGGAGACGGCGATCACGGGCGTGCCCGGCGCGAGCCGGTCGGCCAGGCGCAGGATCTCCGGGCCCGGCTGCTCGTTCAGGGTGAGCAGGACGCCCGCGATCGGCGGGGTGCCCGCGCTGTGCGCGGCGAGCGCGCCGACGACCAGGTCGGCGCGGTCGCCGGGGGTGACGACCATGCAGCCCGGGGTCAGGGCGTTCAGGAAGGTCGGCAGCATCGCGCCGCCGAAGACGAAGTCGAGGGCGTCCCTGGCCAGGCCCGAGTCGTCGCCGAGGAGCACCCTGCCGCCGAGCGCGTGGGTGATCTGCGCGACGGTCGGCGCGGCCAGGGCGGGCTCGTCCGGCAGCACGTAGCAGGGCACCGGCAGGCCGGCGGCGAGGTGCTCGTGGATCTCGGCGCGGTCGGCCGGGGCCACGCGGTTGGTGACCATCGCGAGGACGTCGCAGCCCAGGGCCTCGTAGGCGCGGTAGGCGTTGCGGGTCTCGGCGCGCACCGACTCGGCGGTCTGGTTCTTGCCGCCGACGACGGCGAGGACGGAGGCGCCGAACTCGTTCGCGAGCCGGGCGTTGAGCGACAGCTCGTCGGGGAGCTGGGTGGCGGCGAAGTCGGTGCCGAGCACCAGGACCACGTCGTAGGAGCGCGCGACCTCGTGGAAGCGGTCGACGAGCTGGGAGACCAGCTCGTCGGTGCCCTGCTCGGCCTGGAGCGCGGAGGCCTTGTGGTAGTCCATGCCGTACACGGACGCGGGGTCCTGTGAGAGGCGGTAGCGGGCGCGCAGGAGCTCGAAGAGCCGGTCCGGTCCGTCGTGGACGAGCGGGCGGAAGACACCCACACGGTCCACCTGGCGGGTCAGGAGTTCCATGACTCCCAGCTCGACGACCTGACGGCCGTCGCCCCGGTCGATCCCGGTCACGTACACGCTGCGCGTCACGCGTGCTCTCCGTTTCTTCTCTGTTCCCGCTGGTGAGGAGGGGGAGGGCAGCTCCGGCAGCGCCGGAAAAACACCCGATATTGTTGGTCGTGCCCTCTTGACAATACCTCTGCGGCTGGCTAAGTCGCAGGCTGGGCGAACGCCGTGGAACAATCGGACCGGCTCACACGAAGCAACAGCGAGCAGGAGACACAGCGCGATGCGTATCGGAATTCTCACCGCGGGCGGCGACTGCCCGGGCCTCAACGCAGTGATCCGGTCGGTCGTGCACCGAGCCGTCACGAACTACGGCGACGAGGTCATCGGCTTCGAGGACGGGTACGCGGGCCTGCTCGACGGTCGCTACCGGACCCTGGACCTGAACGCGGTCAGTGGCATCCTCTCCCGCGGCGGCACGATCCTCGGCTCCTCCCGCCTTGAGCGCGCCCGCTTCCGCGCCGCCTGCGACAACGCCAAGGACCTGATCGAGAAGAGCGGCTTCGACGCGCTCATCCCGATCGGCGGCGAGGGCACGCTGACCGCGGCGAAGATGCTCCACGAGGCCGGGGTGCCGGTCGTCGGCGTGCCCAAGACCATCGACAACGACATCTCCTCCACGGACCGCACCTTCGGCTTCGACACGGCCGTCGGCGTGGCCACCGAGGCCATGGACCGGCTGAAGACCACCGCCGAGTCCCACCAGCGCGTGATGGTCGTCGAGGTCATGGGACGGCACGCGGGCTGGATCGCCCTGGAGTCCGGCATGGCGGGCGGCGCCCACGGCATCTGCCTGCCCGAGCGCCCCTTCGACCCGGCCGACCTGGTCAAGCTGGTCGAGGAGCGGTTCGCGCGCGGCAAGAAGTTCGCGGTGATCTGCGTCGCCGAGGGCGCGCACCCCGCCGACGGCACCATGGACTACGGCAAGGGCGCCATCGACCAGTTCGGCCACGAGCGCTTCCAGGGCATCGGCACGGCCCTCGCCTACGAGCTGGAGAAGCGGCTCGGCAAGGAGGCCAAGCCGGTCATCCTCGGCCACGTCCAGCGCGGCGGCACGCCCACCGCGTACGACCGCGTCCTCGCCACCCGCTTCGGCTGGCACGCCGTCGAGGCCGTCCACCGCGGCGACTACGGCCGCATGACCGCCCTGCGCGGCACGGACATCGAGATGGTGCCGCTCGCGGAGGCCGTGACGGAGCTCAAGACGGTCCCGAAGGACCGGATGGACGAGGCCGAGTCCGTCTTCTAGGGCCTCGGAGCCGCTAGCACTTCTCTTCGGCGACTAGAACGTTCTATCCAGAGGTTTTATAGATGTCCCGGGACCAGGGGCCAGAAGTGGTCGAGGACCCGGTCGAGGAAGTCGCGGCCCGCGTGGCCGGAGGCGTCCGCGCTCGCGCCGCCGCCCCAGCTCAGGGTCCGGACCATCCGTGACTGGTACTCCTCGTGCAGACGGCGCAGCGGGCCCTCGACGGTGCGCTTGTCGACGGCGAGGAGCTTGCTGACCGGGCGCACGTACCCCTGCCAGCGGGTCGTCACCGCGCTGCGCAGCAGCTCCGCGAGCCGGTCCGCGCGGCCGGTGACCGCGATGAAGTCCGGCAGCGTGAGCCGGAGCGTGTGCGCGAGGGCGGCCGACTGCCGGTCGCTGCCGCGCCACTGGTCGGTCTCCTCCATGCGCAGATACGCCTGGAGCTCCACGCCCGCGCCGCGCGCCACGTCCTCCGGGGCGAGGGCGCGTGCCAGGCGGTGCTCGCGCAACGTCCGCGGGGCGCCCATGAGTTCGCCGGGCGAACACCACAGCGTGGCCGCGAGCGCGGTCAGCTCCGCCGCGGTGGGCGTGGCCAGGCCCCGCTCCCACGCGCTGACGGTGTCCGCGGTGATGTGGGTCAGGCCGTAACCGGCCCGCATGCCGTAGGCGACGTGGCCGGGCGCCATGCCCAGCGCCTCGCGCAGCCGGCGTGCGGCGGGGAAGTCGAAGGGCGGGGTGGGCTGGCTCGCTTGCACGGGGCACACGGTAGGGGGACGGGGGCCGGACGACTACGGTGTGTTCCTACGAGGCTACGGCTCGGAGAAAGACACACCCCTCGGCGCGCTCTTTTGTGCGCCCCTGCGCCGCCCCGGCGGTCGACCGACGACGGTGCCGCACCGAAGATCAAGCCCGTCCGGCGCTTGAGGACGAGGCGCGGAGCGCCGATGCCGCCGTCACCCCTTCACCGCGCCGCCCAGGGCGAAGCCGCCGCCCAGCCGCCGTGCGATCAGGACGTACAGCAGGATCACCGGCGTCGAGTAGATGAGGGAGAACGCCGCGAGCTGGCCGTAGACGATGGCGCCCTTGCTGCCGAAGAAGTCGTTGATGCTGACCGCGGCGGGCATCTGGTCGGGGGAGAGCAGCAGCATGAACGGGACGAAGAAGTTGCCCCACATCAGGACGAAGGAGAAGACGGTCACGACGGCGACGCCCGGCCCCATCAGCGGAAGGACGATGCGGACGAGGGACTGGAGCGGCGAGGCGCCGTCCGTCCAGGCGGCCTCCTCCAGCTCCTTGGGCACGCCGTCCATGAAGTTCTTCATCAGCCAGATGGCGAACGGCAGTTGGGACGCCGCGAAGAAGAAGATCGTGCCCTGCATGGTGTCGATGAGGTCGACGCGGACGAACAGCGCGTACACCGGGACCATGATGGCGGTGACGGGCAGGCTCGTCGCGAACAGGATCGTCAGCATGAACGGCCGGTTGAGCCGGGAGGAGTAGCGCGACAGCGGGTAGGCCGCGAGGGCCGCGCTCACCACCGTCAGGAGCGTGCCGCCGCCGCACAGCAGCAGGCTGTTGAGCATCGGCGTGAAGGTGATCTCGTCGGTGAGGACCGCGTCGAAGTTGTCGAGCGTGAAGCCGTCCGGGCTCTTCACGCCCACGTCGGCCTTGGGGTCGACGGCGGAGAGCAGCACCCAGGCGAGCGGCACCGCGAAGGCCGCCGCCACCGTGAGCAGACCGATGTCGGCGGCGAGTCGGCGGCTGCGGGCGCGGCGTGCGGACATCAGACCTCCGTGCGCAGCAGGCGCATGTAGACCAGCGAGAACAGGGACCCCACGAGGAGCAGGAGCAGCGCCACCGCCGTGCCGTAGCCGATCATGCTCTTCTGGAAGGCCTGCTCGTACATGAACAGCGGCAGGGTCTGGCTGCGGTTGCCGGGCCCGCCGCGCGTCATCACCCAGATGAGGCCGAAGACGGAGAGCGTCTGGAGGGTGTTGAGCATCAGGTTCGTGCCGATGGAGCGGCGGATCATCGGCAGCGTGATGTGCCACATCCGGCGCCAGCCGCTCGCCCCGTCGACCTCCGCGGCCTCGGTGACCTCCTTGGGGATCTCGCTGAGCGCCGCCGAGTACACCAGCATCGAGAAGGCCGTGCCCCGCCACATGTTGGCGAACGACACCGCGAGGATCGGCAGTGTGAACAGCCAGTTCTGGGACGGCAGATGGAGGACGTCGAGGACCGCGTTGAGCGTGCCGTCGCGGCGGAAGAAGGCGTACAGGAGGAAGCCCGCGACGACCTCGGGCAGCACCCAGGCCGTGATGACGACGGCCCCGGTGACGGTGCGCACCGCCTTGGACGCCCGCCGCATCAGGACGGCGAGCGCCAGGCCGAGCGTGTTCTGGCCGACGACCGACGACAGGAAGGTGAAGACGAGCGTCAGCCAGACCGCGTTGAGGAAGTCCTCGTCGTCGAAGGCCGTACGGAAGTTCTCGAAGCCGACGAAGCTCTCGTGCGCCTGGCCGGTCAGCTGGAGGTCGGTGAAGGCGATGTACGCGCAGTAGCCGATGGGGCCCGCGAGGAACAGCGCCATCAGGACGACGGCGGGGGAGACGGGCAGGGCGCGGCCCAGGGAGCGGACCAGGCGCTTGCGGCGCGGCGCCGGCGCCGGGGCAGCCGCCGGGGCAGTCACCTCTCGATCACCTTGCCGTCCGTGGCCGACCTGACCTCGTCGTCGTAGCCGCTCGCCGCGCCGTCCACGGAGTCGTCACGCGTGGTGACCTTCTCCATGGCCTCCTGCATCGCGGTGGAGACCTTCGGGTACGCGGGGTAGGCGGGCCGGTAGTGGGTGGCGGCCACCAGGTCGGTGAAGAAGCGGATGCCGGGCTGGGCCTTCACGTACTCCGGGTCCTCGGCGACGTCCTCGCGCACGGAGATCCCGGAGTTGGCGATGTACCACCTCTTGGCGTTCTCTTTCGTCTGCATCGTCTCGATGAACTCGAACGCCAGGTCGGGGTTGCCCGCCTTCGCCGGGATCGCCCAGGTCCAGCCGCCGGACATGCTGACCTTGCCCGGGGCCTGGCCGTGCTGCGTGGGCATGGCCGCGAGGCCCAACTCCTTGGACCAGTCGGGCCATTCGTGCCCCGAGCCCTTCAGCCAGTCCTGCGGCAGCCAGGAGCCGTCGAGGTTGATGGCGAGCTTGCCCTTGGGCAGGAACTCGCCGCGCACGCGCGTGGCCATGTTCGGATCGAGCGCGTCCTCGACGTCCGGGCCGAGCTTCTCCTTGTAGACGGTCTCGACGAACCTGAGCGCGTCCTTGAAGCCCTTGCTGCCCACGACCCACTTCTTGGCCTTCGGGTCGTACACCGGGTCCTTGCCCGTGCCGTACAGGAGCATCTCCAGGCCCTGCATGGCGGAGGTCTCGCCGCCGGGCTTGCCGGTGTACACGTTCAGCGGCACGACACCGGGCACCTTCTCCTTGACGGTGCGGGCCGCGTCCAGGACCTCGGCCCAGTTCTTCGGCTGCCAATCCTGCGGCAGGCCCGCCTTCTTGAAGACGTCCCTGCTGAACCACAGGCCGCGGGTGTCCGTCCCGTCCGGCACGCCGTACGTCCTGCCGTCCTCCGCCCGCGCCGCGGCCTTGGCCGTGTCGATGAACTTCGGCCACTCCTTCCACTTCTCCAGATACGGGTCGAGCGGCTTCAAGTACCCGCTGGTGATGTCGGAGTTGATGAGGAAGGTGTCCTCGTAGACGAGGTCCGGCGCGGTCTTCGGGGAGCGCAGCATCTGCTGCACCTTCGTGTAGTACTCGGCGTCCGGCGCCTTGATCGGCACCAGCTTCACCTTCTTGCCCGGATGCGCCTTCTCGAACTGCTTCTTCATGGCCTCCAGGTAGTCGTCCATCACCTGGATCTGGTTGTCCATGGACTGCTTGTACGACACCTTCACGGTGTCCGGGTCGTCGCCGGAGCCGCCGCCGCACGCGGTGAGGGCGCCGGCGGCGAGTACGGTCGCGAGGAGGAGAGGGGCGGAAGCGGTGGGGCGCACGGGCACGACCTCCTACGGTCCGGCGCGGCCGCGCTGCCTGCCGCGCGCGGCCGCTGCCCGGTGAACGTAAGCGCTTGCTGGAAGCAAGGTCAATGCCCTTGCAGGGGCGTGGCGGGCCCGCCGCGCGCTCAGCGGTGCAGCCGGGCCGGGAGGTCGTCCCACTGCGGGCCGAGGCGGTAGTGGGAGGTGTGCACGCAGTCCGGGCACACGTACTGCGTGCACCAGCCGCCGCCCCGGCACCGCACCTCGCCCACGGGTATCGGGGCGGTGGTCCAGTGGCCGCAGACGCCGAGCACTCGGTCCGGGAGAGCAGTACGCATGAGGGTGGTCAGCTCCTCTGAAGTCGTATCGCCGGCCCCCGGACCGCGGGGGTCCGAGGGCCGGCGCGCATCACCTGGGGGGCACCGCCGCGAGGGCCTAGGCCTTCACCGGGGCCTTCTCCAGCGGCACCTGCTCGGGCACGGCCTCCGCCGCCGGAGGCGCCCCGTGTTCGTCGTCGACCAGCGTGCGCTCGTCGAAGGGCAGCTCGCCGTCGAGCACGAGGGCGACCCGCTCCCGGTCGACCTCCTTCGTCCACGTGCCGATGAGGAGCGTGGCCACCGCGTTGCCCGCGAAGTTGGTCAGCGCGCGGGCCTCGCTCATGAAGCGGTCGACGCCGATGATGAGGCCGACGCCGTCGACGAGCGCGGGCTTGTGGGACTGCAGGCCGCTGGCGAGGACCGCGATGCCGGAGCCGGAGACGCCCGCCGCGCCCTTGGAGGCGATCATCATGAAGAGGAGCAGGGAGATCTGCTCGCCCACGCCCAGCGGCTGGTCCATCGCGTCGGCGATGAAGAGCGAGGCCATGGTCAGGTAGATCATCGTGCCGTCGAGGTTGAAGGAGTACCCGGTCGGCACGGTGATGCCGACGACGGGGCGGCTCACGCCCAGGTGCTCCATCTTCGCGATGAGCCGCGGCAGCGCGGACTCCGACGACGAGGTGGAGAGGATGAGCAGGAACTCCCGGCCCAGATACCTCAGCAGCTTGAAGAGGTTGACCCCGGTGACCAGGCGCAGCAGCGTGCCAAGCACGAGCAGGATGAAGAGCGCGCAGGTGACGTAGAAGCCGATCATGATGGTGGCAAGGGCCTTGAGCGCGTCCGTGCCGGTCTCGCCGATGACGGCGGCCATCGCGCCGAACGCGCCGATGGGCGCGGCCCACATGATCATGCCGAGGATGCGGAAGACCAGCTTCTGGATGTGCCCCACCCCGCGGAGGATCGGCTCGCCCGTGCGGCCCATGGCCTGGAGCGCGAAGCCGACGAGGAGTGCCACGAGCAGGGTCTGGAGGACCTCGCCCTGGGTGAAGGCGGAGACCATCGTCTTCGGGATGATGCCGAGCGCGAAGTCGACGAGGCCCTTGTCCGCCTCGTCGGCCGCGTCGTGGCCCGCGGCCTTGTCCGACGTGGTGAGGTCCATGCCGGAGCCGGGGTGCAGGATGTTGCCGACGACCAGGCCGATGGCCAGGGCCACCACCGACATCGCGACGAAGTAGGCGAGGGCGAGCCCGCCGACCTTGCCGACCTTCGCGGCCTGCCGGACCGAGCCCACGCCGAGCACGATCGTGCAGAAGATGATCGGCGAGATCATCATCTTGATCAGGTTCACGAAGCCGGTACCGAGGGGCTTGAGCTCCTTGGCGAAGTCCGGCGCGATGAAGCCGACCGCGATGCCGATGAGCACGGCCCCGATGACGGCGATGTAGAGGTAGTGGGTGCGGTCCCGCTTCGCGGGGGGCGCGGGCGGGGTGTCCGGCCCCGCGGCGTACGGCCCCGCTCCGGTCCCGGCGGCGCCCGCCGCCGTTCTGTCATCTGCCACGGTTGCCTCCTTGGGCGACTACGACCTCTGCGTCCTCGCGAGTCGTGCGGCTCACGTCCTGGCGATTCCGGGTGACTATCTCCCGGGGTGTGAGGGCGGTCACCCTTGCGTTCATTGAGTTCGCGCGCCGGAGCGCTGGGAGCCGCCGGGGGCCGTCGCCGATGTTCCTTTAGGTCAGGCGCGTACGGCGATGCAGACTTGCACCATGTCCCAGGCCTCCCGAGCGCCCCGCCGACCGCGGGCTCCGCGCGCCCCGCGCAGCCTCGCCGGTCAGCTCTTCGCCATGCAGGTGGTCCTGGTGGCGGTCGTGGTCGCGGGCTGCGCCCTGTTCACGTACCTCAGCGACCGGCACCAGGCGGAGGAGGCGGCCCGCCGCCAGGCCACGGCGGCGGCGCGCGCGGTCGCGGACTCGCCGTCGGTGCGCGCGGCGATCCGCGGGGACGACCCGTCCCGCGCGCTCCAGCCGTACGCGTCCCGGGTGCAGCGGGACACCGGCGTCGCCTTCGTCACGATCATGGACAGGCGCGGCATCCGCTGGACCCACCCCGACCCGGCCCGCATCGGGCAGCGCTTCCTCGGCCACCGGGCGGAGGCGCTGCGCGGCCAGACGTTCACGGAGACGTACACGGGCACGCTCGGCCCCTCCGTGCGCGTGGTCACGCCCATCCACGACGGCGGCCGGATCGTCGGCCTGGTCAGCGCGGGCATCACCATCGACGAGATCACCGCGAAGGCGCGCGGCCAGCTCGTGGCGCTCCTCGGCGTCGCGGCGGCGGCCCTGGTGCTCGGCGCGGTCGGCACGTACGTCATCAACGCGCGCCTCCGCCGCAGCACCCACGGCATGAACGCGGCCGAGCTGAGCCGCATGCACGACTACCACGAGGCCGCGCTGCACGCCGTGCGCGAGGGCCTGCTCATGCTCGACGGACGGCGGCGCGTGGCCCTGATCAACGACGCGGCCCGCGAGCTGCTCGGCGCGGACGAGGGCGTCGTCGGCGCGTACGTCACAGACCTCGGCCTGCCCGCGCCGCTGACCGGCGCGCTGCTCGACGCGGCGCCGCGCGTGGACGAGGTGCACCTGACGGCGGACCGGGTCCTCGTCGTGAACACCTCGCCGGTCTCCGGCGGCGACCGCAAGGGCACCGTGGTCACCCTCCGCGACCACACCGAGCTCCAGGCCCTCACCGGCGAGCTGAACTCCGAGCGCGGCTTCACCCGCGCCCTGCGCTCCCAGGCCCACGAGGCCGCCAACCGGCTGCACACCGTGGTGTCCCTGATCGAACTGGGCCGCGCCGACGAGGCGGTGGAGTTCGCCACGGCCGAGCTGGAGCTGGCCCAGGCCCTCACCGACCAGGTCGTCGCGGCCGTCAACGAACCGGTGCTCGCGGCCCTGCTCCTCGGCAAGGCGGCCCAGGCCAACGAGCGCGGCGTCGAGCTGGTCGTCTCGGACGACACCAGCGTCGACGACGGCGAGCTGCCGAGCGCGCTCGCGTCGCGCGACCTCGTCACCATCCTCGGCAACCTCATCGACAACGCCGTCGACGCGGCCCAGGGCTCCCCGTCCGCCCACGTCACCGTGGCCGTCCTCGCCCGCCCCGACTCCCTGCTGCTGCGCGTCACGGACACCGGGCCCGGCGTCCCCGAGGTCCACCGCGAGGCCATCTTCACCCGGGGCTGGTCCACCAAGTCGCCCGACGGCCGCGGCCTCGGCCTCTCCCTGGCCCACCAGGCGGCCGTGCGCAACGGCGGGACACTGACCGTGGCCGAACCCCCGGCGGGCGGCGCGGAGTTCACCGCCACGCTGCCGCTCACGCCCCCGCCCGCCACCACCGCGCCCCGCGCAGCCGCCGGGCACCGAGAAGGGGCCCAGAGATGACCGCGCCAGAGCCGATCCGCGTCCTCGTCGTCGAGGACGACCCCGTCGCGGCGGACGCCCACGTCCTGTACGTCAACCGGGTGCCCGGCTTCGAGGCGACCGCGACCGCCCACACCGCGGCGGAGGCGCGCCGCGCGCTCGACCGCGGGCCCGTCGACCTGATCCTCCTGGACCTGAACCTCCCCGACGGCCACGGTCTCGCCCTGGCCCGCAGTCTGCGCGCCGCCGGGCACAAGGCGGACGTCATCGCGGTCACCTCCGCCCGCGACCTGACCGTCGTCCGCGAAGGCGTCTCCCTCGGCGTCATCCAGTACGTCCTGAAGCCGTTCACCTTCGCCACGCTCCGCGACCGGCTCACGCGCTACGCCGAGTTCCGCAGCGCGGCGGGCGAGGCGACCGGGCAGGACGAGGTGGACCGCGCCCTCGCGACCCTGCGCGCCCCGGCGCCCGCCACCCTGCCCAAGGGCCTCAGCGGCCCCACCCTCGAACGGGTCACCCGCACCCTCAGGGACGCCCCGCCCGACGGCCTCACCGCCGCGGCCGCCGCCGACCTCACGGGCCTCTCCCGGATCACGGCCCGCCGCTATCTGGAACACCTGGTCGACACGGGCCGGGCGGCCCGCAGCCCCCAGTACGGCCAGGTGGGCCGCCCGGAACTGGTCTACCGCTGGCTGCCGCCGTCCTGAGCGACCCCGGCCAGAAAGGCCCTCCAGGCGGGAAGCCCGAGGAGCAGGGCGGGGCCTTCGGGGTTCTTGGAGTCGCGTATGCCGACGGCGCCGCTGCCGCTGGGCTGGGGGGTGAGGTCGGCGACCTCTATGCAGTTGTTGCCGGTGCCGCCGCTGTACGACGACTTGAACCAGGTGCTCCTGTGGTGCGTGGTCATCGGCCTACAGCTCTCTGTCTAGTTGGTGCACGAAGTGGGCGGTGTCCTCCGGCGGCAAGGCCGAGGCAACCATGGCGTCGAACCGACGGGTGAAGCGATCCACCTCGCGCGGCTTGTCCGAGGTGGAGACGGCGCCCCACGCGTTGTCGATCTGTACTCGGGGAGGCAGCTGTTCGCCGAGGTGAAGGAGTGCGAAGTCGCTCGCGGATCGATAGCCCGTTCGGAACGGCAGCACTTGAATCGTGACATGGCTCCAAGCCGCGAGCTCAGCGATTTTCGCGTACTGCTCGCTCATGACGTCGGTGCCTCCGACCGGGTAGCGCAGGGCGGCTTCGCCGAGGATGACGTGGAGCCGTACGGGGTTCTCTCGCGTAAGGATCTCCTGACGCTTCATCCGCAACGCCACACTGCTTCGGATGAGTTCGGAGGTGGTCTCCTCGATAGGCTTCTCCACCTCGTGAATGGCCCGTGCGTAGTCTTCCGTCTGCAAGAGGCCGTAGACGAGCGTGGGATGGTACGCCTTCATGCTGCGGGCCTCGGGTTCCAGGCCGACAAAGCCAGGCATTCCGGCGGGCATGAGCCCGCGGTACTGGGTCAGCCAATCCTGGCGGGACGACTCGCGGTTGAGGCTGATCAGCGCCTCGATGACGTCCTCGTCGGTGACCCCGTACTTGCCGAGGAGCTTGCGCAGGTCGCCCACATTGCGGAAGTTCAGATCGCCGTTCTCGATGCGTTGCAGGGATGCCTCGGAGATGCGCAGCCCCTGGGCCGCTTGCCGTCGGGTGAAGCCACCCCCTCGGTCTCCGAGCCCACAGTTCTCGCGCAACTGCCTCAGTTGAAGTCCGAGTTCCAGCCGCTGAACGGTGCGCCCGCGCTTCGCTGCCATGTGCACCACCTGTGTGCTGTCGTACGTGTGACTTGGCTTTGCGTGCCGAGTGTGGCAGCGCATACGCGCAGCGCGCAGCCGCTTGTGCAGAACTGGGCATAGTCCAATTCGCAGCCTGCTGATTAATCAGTCGGCTTTCGATTGAAGTCGAACGCGCAAGGCGGGGAGCGTGGACCCATGACGAACCCCACGGCACCCCCACCCTCGGTCCGGCTCGTGCGGGCCTGGGCCACCTCCTACCCCATGACCCCCGCGGCCGCGGGCCTCGCCCGGCAGGGCGCGCGGGGGCGGCTCGCGGCGTGGCGGTGGGGCGGGGACGTCGACGACGCCGTGCTCGTCGTGTCCGAGCTGGTCGCCAACGCTGCCCGGCACGGGCGCGTCGCGGGGCACTGCCTGTGGCTGCGGCTCGCCGTGGCGGAGGGCGGATGCCTGGTCGTCGACGTGTCGGACCCGGTGGGGGAGTTCCCGGGCTTCGGGGCGGGAGCCCCGGCGGTCACGGGGGAGGGCGGCCGGGGCCTGCTCGTCGTACGCGAACTGGCCCAGGACGTGGGCTGGTTCCCGCGCCAGGGCCAGGGAAAGACGGTCCGCGCACTGCTGCCCGGGACGGGTTGAGCACGGATCAGGCGGTGACGCCGAGCTCCCTGCGGGTCCGCTGGGCGAACTCGCGCACGGCCGGCTCGCGGCGCCAGGGGGTGAGGGCGGTGTTGAACTCGCGGACGTAGTCCTTGGCCCTGCTGGACTGGACGCGGGCGAGGATGTCGACGGACCGGTGACCGAGCCGGAGGCCGTGGTCAAGGTCGCGGGCTTGGAGGTGGGCGGTTCCGACGATGGCGAGCCGCATGCCGACGGAGCGGGTGAACACCCCCGGCTGCATCGCGGCGGCCCGCTGGTTCCAGGCCAGGGCCGCTTTGGGGTTGTTCAGGTCGCGGAAGACCTCGGAGGCGTCCGCGGACAACCGCGCGTGGTGGTAGAAGTCGATCCATCCGGGCTCGTCGCCGCTGTCCTGACGCGCTCGGTCGAGGAGGTCCTCGGAGGAGGCCAGGGCTCGGGAGGCGGCCCGCGCGTCGTTCTCGCGGGCGTGCGCACGGGCTTCGATGAGCTTGGTGAACGCCAGCACTCTGGGGGCGGCCCGGTCCCTGGCCCGGCTGAAGGCGCCCTGGGCCATGTCGATGGCTTCGGAGGTGAAGCCGCGCATGAGCGCCTGCAGGGCCATGGTGGTGAGCACGTAGCAGCCCAGCTGTACGTCACCGCCCGCGCGGGCGAGGCTGAGGGCCTGGATGAAGTGCCGCTGGGCTTCGCTGTGTTCGCCGATGTCGAAGGCGGTCCACCCGGCCAGGCGGGACAGTTCGGCGGTCACGGAGAACAGTTCACGGCCGACCTCGTCGCTGAAGTCGCCTTGCAGCAGCGGGCCCGCGCGGTGGTCGAGGCAGGCGGTGACCGAGCTGGCCTTCCAGTTCCCGCCGCCGTAGCGGGAGTCCCAGCGGCGGGCGTCGTCGGCGGCTTCCCGCAGCTCGTCCAGGTCGGCCCGGCCGACCCGGTGGCTCCCGCGGCGCTCGGCACTGTCGTCGGCGGGGGTGATGAGCCAGCGGGTGACGGGGGTGGCGAAGGCGGAGGCGGCGAAGCCGGATCCGGCCATGAAGTCGCGGCGGTTCACGGATCTCCAGAACGTGGTGGCGGCGCGCACGGCGCCGGCGGGGTCCCTGGGGAAATCCAACCCCACATCCGCGTCGATCGCCGTCGGCTCGCCCATGCCGATGTCCGCCAGGGTGACGGGCCGTCCCAGCCTCTCCGCGATGGCCTGCGCCAGCAGGCGGGGGACCGGCCATTTCGGGGTCATGCCGCGACGGCACCAGTTCGCCACGGACGTGTGTGAGTAGTCGCTCGCCATCCCGGCGGCGTGGGCGAGCTGGTTGATGCGCAGAGCCAGGGACTTGTGGCTCGCGCCGGAGGCCTCGATGAGCCGGGCCAGGTCCATGTTGGGCGGACGGGCCCGGCGGACGGTCGATGCCACGACCTCACCCCTTGCCGGTTTCCGGGAAGGCGCCGACTCGCACAGGCGGCGTGCACGAAGAGCCGTACGCACTCCACACGTTGGGTCATCGAGGGTATTGCCTGATGGGCCCATGAGGACCGCTTCGCGAGTTGTGAGCCCCCCTTGCGAGCCTCCCTCCGTTCGCTGCGGGCAGTTGTGATGAGGGTCCGGGCCGCCGCCGGACGGATCACTCTTCGGTGGCGGCCGCCACGGCACCACCACGCCACCGGGAGTGACCCAGACATGTGTGGAATCGCGGGCCTGGCCGGAGCCGATGCCGCCCGGCATGCCCTGACCGTCGAGGCCATGGGCGCCTCGCAGGCCCACCGCGGTCCGGACGGCACCCTGCACGCCGTCGGCCGGGACAGGCGGGCGGTGCTGTCCATGAACACGCTGCTGATCGCCAACCCGCAGGCGACACCCGGCCCCTACCTCGACCACGCGTCCGGGGTGCTGCTGGCCTTCAACGGGGAGATCTACAACTACCGGCAGCAGGCCAAGGCCTGGGGCATCCGCCTTGACGACTGCGACAGCGATGCGCACGTGCTGCTGCGGGCCTGGATGAAGATCGGCCCGTCCTGCCTGGAGGCGCTGGACGGCATGTTCGCCCTGGCCGTCCACGACCCCCGCGCCGGGAAGCTGTTCCTCGCGCGGGACCGGCTGGGGGAGAAGCCGCTCTACTGGCGACTGGACGGCGGTCGCCTGGCCTTCGCCTCCGAGGTCACCACTCTGACCGGCTACGGACCGGCCCCGCTGGTGCTGCGCCCGGAGATGCTGGGGGTCGAGACGCCGACCGGTGTCGACACTCCGTTCCAGGGCGTTCAACTGCTGGCCCCCGCGGCGCTGCTGACGTTCGATGTCGCCACCGGCTCCTTGACGCAGACCACCTGGTGGTCCCTGTCCGGCTGCGAGCCCTTCGAGGGCACCTACCAACAGGCCCTGGCGACCCTCTCCACCCTGCTGTTCGAACAGATCCCGCTCAGGGCTCCGGCCGGCGACTTCGCGCTGCTCCTTTCGGGCGGCCTCGACTCGGCCGTGCTGGCCCACCTGATGCGGCCGCCGGTCTGCGTCACCATCCGCTACCCGGGCCAGGACCGCCTGGACGAGTCGCGGACCGCCGCGATGATCGCGCGGGACGTCGGCGCCGAACTGGTGGTGGTCGAACCCGGCCCGACCGACTTCGCCACCGCCCTGCCCCACATGACGCGCGCGCTGGACTACCCGATGGGAAACGCGTCCACGTTCTCCGAGTACATGGCCTACCGGAAGATCGCCGGTCTCGGCCTTCGGGTGGTCACCGGCGGGCTCGGACCGGACGAGTTCTTGATGGGCTACGTCCGCCATGCCCTGGTCCTCTTCGGCGCTGATGCGGTTCTGGGGGCCGGGATGGATGCCTACCGACCGCTCGCGGCCAAGCTCACGCACACCGCCGGTCAGGACCTGGAGCCGGCCGAGGCCCTGACCCGGCTCGTCCTGCGCGGCCCCGACCCCGACGGCCGCGTCCGCGACCTGATCACCACGGCCATGGACGGGGCGGGCGGGGACCTGACCCGCGCCCTCACGCTGGCCGATCTGGCGACGGCCTGGCGGCCGCTGGTGCTGACCAGCGACAAGCTCGCCTCCGCCCACGCCCTCGAACGCAGGTCCCCCTACCTGGCCCGCGACGTGGTGGAGCTGTCCTATCGCCTTCCGGAGCAGTACAAGATCCGCCATCCCGCGCAGGGCAAGCGGATCCTGCGGGATGTGGCGAAGGCCCTCGGCCTGCCGCGGGAGGTCTGGGACAGCCGGGACAAGCTCGGCTTCGCCAGCCCCGTCCCGGCCTGGCTGACCGGCCCCCTCGCGGCTTGGGCAGACGCGCGGATCCACACCGCGCTGGTCGAGGCTCCCCTCTCGCTGAGGCCGCTGCTGGAGGCCGGGCTCAAGCGCGGGGGCCGCTTCGACCGCACCCGGACGCAGGCCCTTATGGCAGCGGCCTGGATTGCGGACCGAGCGGTGAGGGACGCCGCGTGATCATCAACTGCCTCACTACGGTGACCGGATGCACCAAGACATCACCCCGGCCCCGGAGCCGTCCACCGCCCGCGGAGCGGTCGCGATCATCACCAACCGCCGTGGCGAACTCCTCCTCCATCTGCGCGACGACCTGCCGCACATCGCCTGGCCCCACCACTGGAGCCTGCTGGGCGGCGGGACCGACCCGGGCGAGAGCCCGGCCGAGACGATCGTCCGCGAACTGGACGAGGAAGCCGGCCTGGCTGCCGAGGAGCTGACCGAGCTCTTCGAGATCCGTGACGAGCACGGCTCCGGCCAGACCCTCACCGTCTTCGCCGCCCACTGGGACGGCGACGAGAGGCAGTTGCCGCTGGCCGAAGGCGTCAAGCTCCAGTTCTTCGCCCCCGAGCACCTCGACATCCTCACCATCCCCCCGTTCATCAGGGACGCGATCCACCGCCATACGGCCGCTGAGCCCGCCTGACTCTGCCTCTGGTGGGGTCGTCCGGGGGCGGCCCCACCAGAAGGACACCTCTGTGAAGCTCACCGTGATCGGCTGCGGCTACCTCGGCGCCACCCACGCGGCCTGCATGGCCGAACTCGGCCACGAAGTACTGGGCGTGGAAGCCGACCTGGACAAGGTCGCGATCCTCAACTCCGGCAGGGCCCCCTTCCACGAACGCGACCTCGACGGCCTCCTGGCCGAGCACACCGCCAGCGGACGCCTGACGTTCACCGCCTCCTGCGCGGAAGCTGCCGAGTTCGCCGACCTGCACTTCATCGCTGTCGGCACCCCGCAGCGGCCCGACGGCGCCGGCTACGACCTCACCCAGCTCTTCACAGCCGTTCGCCGGCTCGCCCCCCGGCTCACAGCCCCGGCGGTGGTCGCCGTCAAGTCCACCGTCCCGGTCGGCACCGCTCCGCGCGTCCGCGACCTGCTGCACGCGTACGCACCCGCCGGAGACGCGGTCGAGGTCGCCTGGAACCCGGAGTTCCTGCGCGAGTCGTGCGCCGTCGAGGACACTCTCCGCCCCGACCGGCTCGTCCTCGGCTTCCCCGCCGAGCACTCCTGGGCCGAGACCGTGCTGCGGCAGTGCTACAGCGAGATCATCGAAGCGGGAACGCCGACGATCACCACCGACTGGGCCACCGCCGAGCTCGCCAAGGGCGCCGCGAACTCCTTCCTAGCCACGAAGATCTCCTTCATCAA
Source organism: Streptomyces spectabilis (assembly GCF_008704795.1). Lineage (NCBI taxonomy): Bacteria > Bacillati > Actinomycetota > Actinomycetes > Kitasatosporales > Streptomycetaceae > Streptomyces > Streptomyces spectabilis. The sequence continues at coordinate 6,539,528 of NZ_CP023690.1, forward strand.
CGCGATGGCTGAGGTCTGCGAAGCCTCCGGCGCTGACGTCGCCCAGCTCGCCGACATCCTCGGACACGACATCCGCATCGGTCCCCGCGGCATGCGGCCCGGCCTCGGCTTCGGCGGCGGCTGCCTGCCCAAGGACCTCGCGGGCTTCATCGCCCGCGCCGACGAACTCGACGCTGCCGCAGCCGTCGGCATCCTCCGCGAAGCCGCCGCAGTCAACGCCCGTCGCCGCCGACGTGTCGTCGACCTCGCCCGCGAAGAGCTCGGCACCGACTTGCGAGGCAAGCGGATCACGATGTGGGGCGCGGCCTTCAAACCCGAGACCGACGACATCCGCGACTCGCCCGCCCTCGCCGTCGCCCAGGTCCTCCACGACCTCGGCGCCACTGTCACCGTCACCGACCCCGAAGCCCTCGACAACGCGCGCAAGCTTCATCCCGAACTCGACTACGCCGAGGACCCGGTCGACGCCGTCCAGGATGCCGACCTGCTGTTGCACCTGACCGAATGGCCGCATTACTCCCGCATCGATCCCCAGCGGCTCACCGGCCGCGCCGTGAGCTCCACGGTCATCGACGGTCGCGGCACCTTGGACGCCCACCGCTGGAGCGAAGCGGGATGGACCGTCCGAGCCCTCGGCCGCCCCTGACGCGTCCCCGGGGGACGGGGACGGCGGCATGGATCAGTCGGCCTGCGTCGAAGCCACCTCGTTCACCAGGGCCGTTGCCTCCGGGAGGGGGAGGCCTGCCGCGGTCAGGAAGGTGGTGGCGGCCGCGCGGCCCGCCTCCTCCGTGTCGAGGATGCCGTCGTTCACCGCCTCCATGAGGCCGAAGACGATGCTTTCGAGGACGTAGACCAGGGCGCGCGGCGGCACCTGTGTGGTGAACCTGCCCTCGTCCAGGGCGCGTTGGAACATCACGACGCCCGCCTCGTTCATGGGGGCGAGGCGTTCGCGGATGCCGTCCATGGTGACGGCGCGCTGGGCCAGGGAGAGCAGCAGGCGGTAGCGGTCGGTGACGCGCCAGACGCCGAGCATCGCGGCGGCGATGGCGCGCGTCGGCTCCTCGGCGTCGGCGTAGGCGGCGGAGTGCGCGGCCATCACCGCTTCGACGGCCTCGTCGAGGAGGGCGGTGACCAGGGCGTCGCGGCTCGGGAAGTGGCCGTAGACCGTGCGGCGCACCACCCCGGCGCCCCGGGCGATCTGGTCCATGGACGCGTCCGGGTCCCGGGTCAGCTCGGTGTGGGCGACGTCGAGGATGCGGCGGCGGTTGGCGTCCGCGCGGGCCGTGGCGGCGTTCACGGTGCCCGACGGCGTCGGCTTCGTACGGCTCATGGCGCCATTGTGCCGCCGATCCATGTACTTGCACATCGCTGTGCAAGACGGCTGCCTGTGAGCTACATTGCACAGCGACGTGCAATTACACAGTGATGTGCAAGTTCCTGCGCCCGACGTACCCCGAGGGGTGACCCCGATGCCTTTGACGATCAATGAGCCGGTGGAGCGGATGGACCGGCCCTACGCCCGCCGCTGGTGGGCACTGCTCGTGCTGTGCCTGAGCCTGCTGATCGCCGTCATGGCGAACACCGCGCTGACGGTGGCGGCGCCCGACATGACCCGCGACCTCGACCTCAGCAGCTCCGACCTGCAATGGGTCATCGACGCGTACACGGTCCCGTACGCCGCCCTGATGCTGCTGTTCGGCGCGATCGGCGACAAGTACAGCCGGCGCGGCGCACTCGTGCTCGGGCTGCTCGTGCTCAGCGCGGGCGCGGCGGCGGGGGCGCTCGCCGACACCTCCACGGCCGTCATCGTGGCGCGCGGCGTGATGGGGGTCGGCGCGGCAATGATCATGCCCGCGACGCTCTCGCTGCTCGCGGCGACGTTCCCGCGCGAGGAGCGGGCGAAGGCGATCACGCTGTGGGCGGCCACCTCCGGCATCGCGATCGCCGCGGGGCCGCTCATCGCGGGCCTGCTCCTGGAGGACCACGGCTGGGCGTCGACGTTCCTCATCGACGTCCCCGTGGCGGCCGTCGCGATCGTCGGCGCGTTCGTCTTCGTGCCGCCGTCGAAGTCCTCGTCGGCCGGGCGCATCGACTACGTGGGCGGGCTCCTTTCCGTCGTCTGGATCGGCGCGCTCATCTACATGATCATCGAGGGGCCCGGCTTCGGGTGGGGCGCGAGCGCCGTCACGGCCGCCGTGGTCGCCGCCGTCGGACTCGTCGTCTTCGTCGTCTGGGAGCTGCGCCATCCGCGCCCCGTCCTGGACGTCCGCAAGTTCGCGCAGCGCGGCTTCTCCGGCTCCAACCTGGCGGTGTCCCTCTTCTTCGTGGCCGCCTTCGGCGCCTTCTACTTCCTCACCCAGCACCTCCAGTTCGTCCTGGAGTACGACCCGCTGGAGACGGGCGTGCGCATGCTGCCGCTCGCGGGCGCGGTGTTCGTCGGCTCCGCGCTCACCGGCTTCCTCACGCCGAGGCTCGGCGCGAAGGTGATGGTCACCGCGGGCATGGTCGGCGGCACCACCGCCCTGGCCCTGCTCACGGCCGTCGACGCGACGTCGTCGTACGGGGACTTCGTGCTGCCCCTCGTCGTCCTCGGCCTGTCGATGGGCCTCGCGGTCTCGCCCTGCACGGACGCGATCATGGGCGCCTTCCCGGAGTCGGAGCTCGGCGTCGGCGGCGCCGTCAACGACACCTCGCTCGAACTGGGCGGCTCCCTCGGCATCGCCGTCCTCGGCTCGGTCCTCGGCACCTCGTACGCCGACGGCCTCGCCGACGAGACGGCGGGCAGCAAGCTCCCGGCGTCCGCCCTGGAGCAGGCCCAGGACTCCGTCGGCGCGGGCGGCGGCGTCGCCCAGGCGATCGGACAGCAGGCCCAGCGCCTCGCCGAGCAGGCCGCGGGCGCCGACTCCCCGCGGAAGGCCGCCGAACTGAAGGCCCAGGCCGCCGAACTCGCCCAGGGCGCCGAGCAGATGAAGCACGCCGTGGGCACCTCGTTCTCCGACGCGGTGGCCCACACCAGCCTGGTCGGCGCGGTCGTCCTCGGCGTCGGCACGCTGATCGTGGCGGTCCTCCTGCCGAGGAAGGGCCGGACGCCCGCGGAGCCCGCCCGCACCGCCGCCGCGCCCGCTCCCGACGCGCGGAAGGAACCCGTGTCACAGGCCTGACGCCGTCGGCCGCGCGACCTCGTCGAACCGGTGGCCCGGCGATCAGCTCCTTGCCATGATGCTGACCCATGGAAACGGGAAGGCCGGGGCCCGCGGGTGTCCGCTGGATGCTCGGCGGCGGCGTGGTGGTCCTGGTCGCCGGGTGCCTCTGGGCAGGCTGGTCCGTGTCCCGCGGCGGGCTCCAACCCCAGGACGTGTCAGGGGTGTTGGGGCTGCCCGTCGGCATTCTCGGCGTCCTCGTCGGCGCCGCCGTCAGCCTCAGCGCGCTGCGCCTGCAGCAGGCGACGGACGCCCGGGCCGTCGCGCTCGACGGGCTCGCCGCGACCGTCGAGGAGATCGAGGTCGCCGAGCGCGCGCACATGCTCGGCAACGGCGCGCACCTGATCGACCTGCGCGTCGAGGTCACCCCCCGGCAGGGCGGCACCGAACCGCCGGGACCGCAGCGGCTCTCCGACGTGGCGGCCTGGTACTGCGCCGCGCCGGGCCGCCTCGTCGTCACCGGGGCGCCCGGCGGCGGGAAGACGGTCTTCGCCGTGCACCTGGTCGTCCGGCTGCTCGCCGCGCGCGGGCCCGCGGACCCGGTGCCCGTGCGGCTCGCCATCGGGGACCTGCCCGCGCCCCGCACCCACCGGCGCTGGTGGGGCCGCTGGCGCACGGTGGGCGGCTTCGAACGCTGGCTGACGAACAGCCTGGTCAAGGTGTACCGGCTGCGGGAGCGCACCGCCGCGGACCTCGTCGCGCGGCGCCTCGTCATCCCCGTACTGGACGGGCTCGACGAGATGGACACGGAGGTCGAAGGGGATGCGCCGAGCCGGGCGCAGCAGGCCCTCGACGAGCTGAACGCCTACGAGTCCGTGGACGGCAGCGCGCCCGTCGTCCTGACCTGCCGCGAGCAGCGGTACGCGGAGCTGTCCGAACGCTACGCCTGGCTGCGGCAGTCGGCGCTGCTGCGGATCGCGGGCGTCGAGGCCGACGAGGCCCGCCGCTACGTCGAGTCCCGGTCCGACGGCCGGGGCTCGCCGCTGGACGCGCTGCTCGAGGGCGCGGGCGAGGCCGTGGCCCAGGCGCTCAGCTCGCCGTTCTACCTGGGGCTCGCGTACGCGGTGTACGGGGAGGCGGGGCGGGGCCAGGCCCAGCCGCCGACGGACCTCGGAACGGCGGACGAGGTCCGGGAGCACCTCCTGGCCCACTACATCCCGGCGGCGACGCGGGCCGCGAACGCGGCGGCGCGGCAGGCGCGGCGGCGCGTCGTCGCGACGGAGTCGCCCTGGGGCCGTCAGGGGGAGTACGAGCCCGCGCGTGTGCATCAGTGGTTGCACCACATGGCGGGGGAGGAGGGGAGGCTGTCGTCGCTCGGCCAGGCCCTCGGGGTGACCAGGGCGCGCGTGCTCGGGGGTGTGGTCATGGCGCTGCTGGTCGGGGCGGCGCTTATGTGGGGTCAGGCCGTGCAAAGGCTCTTCCCCGCCCGCTGGTGGGATCACGAGCACGGTGTCGTGGTGTCCGTGGCTGTGGCCGCGGTGGTGGGGGCGCTCGCCGGGGCCCTGTTCGTGATGGCGGTGTCCGACGAGATGGCCTTCACGCCGACGGACGAGGTGCGCGGCGTCCGCGCGAGCCTGAGGAGTCGGCTGGGCCGGGCCGCCGCACAGTGGGCAGAGATCGCTTCCTGGACCCTCCTGCTGCCGGGCATGCTCGTCCTGGGGGCCACGAGCCGCGTCGCGGGCTGGCTGGAGTGGGCCCCGGAGCACGCGTTGTACGGAGTGGGCGCCGTCGTCGGCTTCAGCTGCTGCGTGGGGATCGCGGCCAGCGAGTCCACGGTCGCTCACAAGGACGTCCCCAGCCTCCTCGGGTGCTTGCTGACGCCCCCGATCGGCTGGTTGCTCGGGGCCCTGACGCCGGAGGCCGAGAGCTTGCCGGGGCGCGTGATCGCCTACGCCGCGATCTGGGGTTTCGGCGTTCTCCTGGTGGGCTGGACCGGCGCCACGGGCTTTTCCTTCGCGGTGGGGTTCGGCATGTACCTGGTGGCGGCATGGCCCGGAACAGCAGGGCCCGGCGGCGGGTTCTGGGGCGGCGTCGGAGCCGGGCTCATCGCCTTCTACGTGCTGGGCTGTCTGTTCCTCGGCGCGGGCTCCGCCGAGCGGACCTGGCGGGGCGTGGGGCGCGTGCGGCGAGTGATGCGCCTGCCCACGTGGCTCAGGATGGTGCTCATCCCGTTCATCCTGGGCGTGGTGGGGGAGGAGTTGCTCGGATTGGCCGGGGTGGTCGGCGTGGCCATGGTGTGGGTCGCGGCGAGCGCGGCTCTGCTGCTCGCCATTCTGCTGGTGGGGCTGGTCGCGGTCTGCCTGGGCCGCATCCCGCTCCACACCGACGCCTTCACCACCTGGGCCTACCACGCGGGCCTGCTCCGCATCGTCGGCGGCGACTACCAGTTCCGCCACAGCGAGCTGCACGCCTGGCTGGTGCGCAACCCCCGCGCCCCCGCCCCCTGAAATGCCGTTGACGGCGGCGAACGGGCCCCGCCACGCTGAGAGTCCTCGGGCCGCCCGACCAGCGGCCGCGGTACGACGGGGGAGTTCACCCATGACCACGCTGATCGTCTCCAGCGGCCCCGGCGACGAGGGCACTCCGGGGAGCGAGCAGGCCGAGCTGGAGCGGGTCGGCGGCCTCTTCACGCAGTTCGTCGAGGCCGTGGCGCGCCGCCCCCGGGACGAGCGGAGCGGCGAGCGCGACCTCACCGCGCGCCTGCGCGAGCACCTCGGCACCGAACCCGGCCAGGCCCCGGTCGTGAAGGCCGCCTACGCGCCCTACGACCACCCGAACGTGCACCTGGCCCTTGAGCGCTGGTTCGCCGCAGACTCGCGCTCGTACGAGCTGATCGGCATGACCGGCGCCGACCACCGCGGGCACTACACGCTCTCCGAGATCCTCGAATCCGCGAGCCGCTACGACCGGTTCGTGATCGGCGCGGTCGACTACGCGCACCTGCCGGTCTCCCCGGACACCGAACTCGCCTGTGTGTCCTTCGGGTTCTACCTGGGTGCCGAGCGCACCGAGGACGGCCGCGAGGAGCGCTACGTCGTGCTTCTGCGCGGCCCGAACGACGAGTACCACAACGAGAAGGTCCAGCTCGAAGTCCTCGCCGCGGACCGCGACACCGCGAAGCGGCTGCTCGCCGGGGTCGACGCGCTGATCCGCGAGCACAACGTCCTGCGCGGCCAGGTCCTGTCCTTCGAGGGCGGCGACTTCAGCGAAGGGCTCGGCCCGTTCCGCTTCCATCGCCGCCCGGACCTGGACCGCGAGGGCATCGTCCTTCCCGACGGGCTCCTGGACCGCGTGGAGCGGCACGTCGTGGGCGTGGCCCGGCAGCGCGAGCGGCTGCGCGCCGCGGGCCAGCACCTGCGGCGCGGCCTGCTCCTGTACGGGCCGCCCGGCACCGGCAAGACCCACACCATCCGGTATCTGCTCTCCGGCATGCCGGACTTCACCGTCGTCCTGCTCTCCGGCGTCACGATCAGCGCGATCGGCCCGGCCTGCGCGCTCGCCCGCATGCTCCAGCCCGCCCTGGTCGTCCTGGAGGACTGCGACCTCGTCGCCGAGGCCCGGGACTACAGCGACGGCGAACAGCCCCTGCTCTTCCAGGTCCTGAACGAGATGGACGGCCTCGGCGACGACGCCGACGTGGCCTTCCTGCTCACCACCAACCGCGCCGACCTGCTCGAGCCCGCGCTCGTGCAGCGCCCCGGCCGCGTGGACCTCGCGGTGGAGATCCCGCTGCCCGACGCGGACGGCCGCCGTCGGCTCCTCGCCCTGTACGGCGGCGGGCTCGGCCTCGACGACGAGCTCGCGGAGGAGGTCGTCGTACGCACGGAGGGCACCACGGCGTCCTTCACCAAGGAGCTCGTCCGGCGCGCGGTCCTCATCGCCGCCGAACGCGACGCGGCCACGGAGGCGGCCGATGTCCGCGCCGCCCTGGACGAACTCCTCTCGGACCGCGACCTGTTGACGCGGCGCCTGCTCGGCGTACCGGGCGACGACGAGGACGACGACGAGGACGACGACGGGTACGGCGACGAGTTCGGGGACGACGACGATGACGGCGGCGATGACGACGGCGACGACGGCGGGCCCGGCGGTCTGCCGCGCCGTCTGCCGGGTCCGGGGCGCCTCGGGGACAACGGCGGGGGCTTCTTCACCGAGGCGTCGTACCGCCCGCTGCGGTGACGCGGGTGCCGGGGCCCGCCCCGACCCACCGCCTTTACTTACCTCTCGGTGAGTACCTGACCAAATAGTCGGTACTTGTCGAGGCATGCGTACTGATCAAGCATGGGGGCATGCCTCAGGACAACAACACCAAGACCCCCGTCACCGTCATCGGCCTCGGCGCCATGGGCAGCGCCCTCGCCGGAGCCTTCCTCGGCGCAGGCCACCCCACCACCGTCTGGAACCGCTCGGCGGGCAAGGGCGAGGACCTCGTCGCCCGGGGCGCCGTCCGCGCGGCGAGCGCCGCCGAGGCGGTGCGCGCGGGCGACCTGGTCGTCGTGTGCGTCGTCGACTACGACGCCTCGGCGGCCGTCCTCGAACCGCTCGCCGCAGACCTCGCCGGGCGCACCCTGGTGAACCTCACCTCCGACACCCCGGAGCGCGCCCGCGAGGCCGCCGCGTGGGCCGCCGCGGCGGGCGTCGACTACCTGGACGGGTCGGTCATGGTGCCCACGGCCGTCATCGGCACGCCGGACGCGCTGCTCTTCCACGCGGGTCCGCGCGCCGCGTACGACAAGCACGAGCAGACCCTCAAGGCGCTGGGCGGCCACACCACGTACGTCGGTGAGGACCACGGCCTCGCCGCCGTCTACGACCTGTCGCTGCTCGACTACTTCTGGACCGCGATGTCCGGCCTCGTGCACGCCTTCGCGCTCGCGGCGGCGGACGGCGTCCCGGCCGCCGCGATCGCCCCCTTCCTCAAGGCGAACGCCGGTCTCGTCACCTCGATCGTGGACGGCATGGCGGCGGAGATCGACTCCGGCAGCTACCCCGGCGCGGAGGCGAACCTGGCGATGGAGGTGGCGGGCATCGACCACATCGTGCACACCGCCGAGCGCCGCGGCCTCGACGCCACCGTGCTGCGCGCCGTCAATGCGGTGGCCCGGCGCGCCATCGACCTCGGCCACGGCGCCGACGACTGGACGGCGACGGTGGAGGCGGTCCGCAAGCCCTGAGCGCCCGCCGCCGATCGGCGCTGGCCTTGACGCCGACGTCAAGGGTTACGGTCGCGGCATGCGCATCGGCGAACTCGCGTCACGCGTGGGGACGACCACGCGGACACTGCGGTACTACGAGTCGCGCGGGCTGCTGCCCGCGCGGCGCGACGGCCACGGCCATCGCACCTACGACGAGGGCGACGTCCGGCTCCTGGAGCAGATCAGGACGCTTCAGGACTTCGGCTTCGACCTGGAGGAGACCCGGCCGTTCGTGGAGTGTCTGCGCTCCGGGCATCCGGCCGGTGACTCCTGTCCGGCGTCGGTGGCCGTGTACCGCCGCAAGCTGGCCGAACTCGACGCCCTGATGGAGGAGTTGGGCGCGGTTCGGGCACAGGTCGGCGCGCAGCTGGAGCGGGCCGAGCGGGCGCTCGTGGAACTGGCCGCCGACGCGGACGCTCCGGGCGGTCCGGAGCCGCTGTGCGAACTCGCTGTGCGAACCGAGCGACGTGGTGGATGACGTAAGGGGTGGTGGACGGACATGAGTGGTGTGCGGGCCGAGGGTCTGGCCGAGGTGACGGACGCGGATTTCGGATTCGAGGTGCTGAGCGGTGAGCGGCCGGTGCTCGTGCAGTTCACGGCGGAGTGGTGCGGGCCGTGCCGGCAGCTGGCTCCGGTGCTCGGCGATATCGCGCGGGAGGAGGCGGAGCGGCTGAAGGTGGTGCGGATCGACGTGGACCGGAATCCGGAGACGACGGTCGCTTACGGCGTGCTTTCCACGCCGACGCTGATGGTGTTCCGCGACGGCGAGCCGGTGTGGCAGGTCGTCGGGGCGCGGGCGAAGCGGAAGCTGCTGGGCGAGCTGGAGGGGGCGGGCGTGCTCTGAGCCCCCGCGGCCGCCCGGTCCCCGCCCCGGCCCTCGTCCGGCCTGGGCCTCGCCCCGCCGCCATCCGGCCTTGGCCAACCTTGGCCCCGCCCCGGTCGGAGATGAGAAAAGCCCCGGTGTCATTGACGCCCGGGGCTTTTCTCTGCGTATAGTGGATTCTTTCGCATTGCTCTGCGCATTTGGGCGCACGAGTAGTACGGGAATCGTTATGACAGCACTGTATCTGGCGAGGGGCTGAATTGTCAACCGAGGAATTGCGGGAAGAGCAGCAATTCGTCTCCGGGCTGTACGCGCGCCTCGACGCGCTGCGCGAGGAGGCCGAGTCCGCCGTGAGCGCGTCGCTCCAGCAGGTCGGCAACGGCCTCCAGGCGCGCCTGGAGCGCGACGTCCTGGTGGCCGAGCGGTCCGGGCTGCTCGCCGCGCTCGACTCCAGTGAGAACGGGCTGTGCTTCGGGCGGCTCGCGTTCCGCGACGGCCGCGACCACCACATCGGGCGGATCGGCATCCGCGCCTCCGACACGGAGCGCACGCCGCTCGTCATCGACTGGCGCGCGGACGTCGCGCGCCCCTTCTACCTCGCCACCGGGCACACCCCGATGGGGCTGCGCAGACGGCGGCACATCACCACCCGGGGCCGCGAGGTCACCGCTCTCCACGACGAGATCCTCGACCTCGACGACGCGACCCGCACCGGGCACGAGGGCGCCGACGCCGACGAGGTGCTGCTCGCCGCCCTCGGCTCCGCGCGCACCGGCCGCATGCAGGACATCGTGCAGACCATCCAGGCCGAGCAGGACCGCATCATCCGCGCCCCGCACCGCGGGGTCCTCGTCGTCGAGGGCGGCCCCGGCACCGGCAAGACCGTCGTCGCGCTGCACCGCGCGGCGTATCTGCTGTACGCGCACCGGGAGTTGCTCGCCAAGCGGGCCGTCCTGATCGTCGGGCCCAACCCGGCCTTCCTCGGCTACATCAGCGACGTGCTGCCCGCGCTCGGCGAGACCGGGGTGCTGCTCGCCTCGCTCGGCGAGCTGTTCCCCGGGGTCACGGCGACCGGCAGGGACACGCCCGCGGCAGCCGAGGTCAAGGGCCGCGCCGAGCTGGCCGACGTGCTGCGGCGGGCCCTGGAGGACCGGCAGCGACTGCCCGAGCCCGGGGCCCCGCTGATCATCGAGCACGACGACGGCGACCTCGTCCTGGACTGGGAGATCGCCTACGAGGCGCGGGCCGCGGCGCGCGAGACCGAGCTGCCGCACAACCTCGCGCGGCCCACGTTCGCCTTCCACGTCATCGACGCGCTCACCGCGCAGCTCGCCGAGCGCATCGGCCACGACCCGTACGGCGGGCCCAACTTCCTCGGGCCCGACGACATCGCCCAGCTCGGCAAGGGCATCGCGGCCAGCGCCGAGGTGCACGCGGCGATCGAGGAGCTGTGGCCCGCGCTCACCCCGCAGCGGTTCGTCACCGACTATCTGGAGGAGCCCGCGCACCTGGCCGACGCGGACGCCGCCGCCGTGCGCCGGGCCCCCGGCGCGGCCTGGACGCCCGCCGACGTACCGCTGCTCGACGAGGCCGCCGAGCTGCTCGGCAAGGACGACAGCGCGGCGCTCGCCCGCGCGGAGGCGGAGCGGCAGCGGCAGGTCGCGTACGCGCAGGGCGTGCTGGACGTGTCGTACGCGTCGCGTACGTACGAGTTCGAGGACAAGGACGACGAGGACGCCGAGGTCCTCCTGGCGCACGACATCATGGACGCCGAGCGGATGGCCGAGCGGCACGAGGAGGCCGACCACCGCGGTGCGGCCGAGCGGGCCGCCGCGGACCGGACCTGGGCGTTCGGGCACATCATCGTCGACGAGGCGCAGGAGCTGTCCGCGATGGCCTGGCGGCTGCTCATGCGGCGCTCGCCGACGCGGTCCATGACGCTCGTCGGCGATCCCGCGCAGACGGCGGAGGCCGGGGGTGTCGGCTCCTGGGCGGACATCCTCGCGCCGTACGTCGAGGAGCGGTGGGAGTTCGCGCGGCTCGGCGTCAACTACCGGACGCCCGCGGAGATCATGGCCCTCGCGGCGGAGGTGCCCCGCAGGGCGGGGCGGCCCGACTTCGAACCGCCGCGGTCGGTACGGGCCACCGGCGTGGAGCCCTGGGCCCGGCGCGTGGCCTGCGGTGCGCTGGCGGGCGCCGTCGCGGAGGCCGTCGCGGACGCTCCCCGCGAGGGGCGGCTCGCGGTCATCGCTCCCCGTGACCTCCACGCGGAGCTTGCCGTGAAGCTGCCCGGCGTCACCGCGGGGGAGCTGCCCGACCTCACCCGGCCCGTCGTCCTCCTCGATCCCCGGCAGGCCAAGGGCCTCGAATTCGACACGGTGTTCGTGGTCGAGCCGTCCCGCTTAGACGTCAGCGACCTGTACGTCGCCCTGACCCGAGCCACCCAACGCCTCGGCCTCCTCCACACGGGCCCGCTCCCGGACACCCTGCCCCCGGGACTCGCGGCGGACTGAGGTCGGGGCGCGGGGCTCGTCTCGGGCTTGGCCTCAGGCTGACGCCGGGGCCCTGGGCTCGCCTGGGGCTGACGCCGGGGCCTGGTTCGGCGGCGGTGGCGTGCCGCGGTCGCTCCCGGGCCCCGCGAGGGCGCCCCGCCGCGCGCGCCCGGGCCCACCCCAGTCAGCCCCTGCGCGGCTCCCGGGCCCTGCGATGCCCCAGCCCCGCGCGGATCCCCGGCTGCGCGAAGCCGCCGCGCTGCGCGCAGCCAGGGGCGGGCCCGCCCACCCGCCCCCACCATGCCCAGGCGGCGGGGGTGGCGGGCGGGCCCACCCCGGCGCCGGATTCCCGGCCCGCTCCCGGGCGCCCAGACGCAGGCAGCAGCCAGGCCCCGGCCCCTCACGCCCCCACCCGCCAGACCCCGCCGGCCCCGCGGCCGGGCCAGTCCTCCTGGGTCCACGCGACACGCAGGCGCGCGCCCTCGACGCAGTCGGTGAGGACGCCGAGGTGGATGCGGGGGCAGCGGTCGAGGTGCTCGCGGTAGGCCCCGTACAGATCGGGGAACTCGTAGTCGTCCGCGTAGCCGTCGAGGTCGGTGGCGGTCATCATCGGCCCACTGTCCTGAGGGGCGTGGCCGTCGCGAGCAAGGCGCGCAGGTAGCGGCTGTCGCACAGGGCTCCGGGGTGCTGCGGCAGCACCACCCAGCGGGAGAGCACGGTCGCGTGGCCGGGGCGCGGGACACCTAGGTAGGTGCCGGTGGTGAGCCGTTCGGCCGGGCCGTCCCAGTCGGCGCCCGGCGCGGCGAGGACGTAGTACGGGCCGCTGCTGCTGCGGAGGTCCCGGATCACCGGCCCGTCCAGCCAGGTTTCCAGGGCGGTGGCCACCGTGTGCGGCGCGTCGCTGCCGACCGCGTCGTGGACGCGCTCGGCCGTGACACGGATCGCGTCGAATCGGCGGCCGAGGGGCAGGAGCGCGACGCCGTGCTTCTCCCACTCCGCCCACACCTTGCCCGGCCTCGGGTCGGCCTCCGCCAGCCACTGCGATACGGCCCTGTGCAGTTCGGTGTCCACGATGTGCCCCTATCGTCGCTGATCAGGTGTGATGGCGACGGTAGGGGCAGTACACGAGAGGCGAGGACCGGATTCCGGTCCCCTCCTCATGCCGCCAAGATGCCTACCGCGACAGCCAGTTCCGACGCCCGGCGCCGTCGCTCCGACTGCTTCGACTCAACCTCTTCGAGAATGATCCGGCGCGCGTAGCCGTTGTAGGCGATCGTCTCCGGGGCCGAGCGGTGAGCCTTCTCCAGCGTGGCGATGGCGACGTCCGGCTGGCCGTCGAGGTGGAAGCCGCGCGCTTCCTCGATCCTGTGCCGGGCCCGGCGGGGCCGGGACTTGATGACGGTCTCGTCCGCCTTCGCCGCCTGGCGCACGGACTCTCCGCCCTGATGCAGCTCGACGGCGACAGTGACGGCGTGCGCTCCCATGATGGCGCGGCTGAAACTGGTGACGGGGTGGTAGTAGTCCCGCGGCAGCCGCTGCGCCATGTCGTTCGCCTTGTCCCAGTGCCGCCAAGCGGTGCCGTTGTCCCGTCGTCGGGCCGCGGTGTAGCCGAGTTCGAACTGGAGGGCTCCGGCGATGGCCAGGACGTCGTCGGAGGCGTCCGGGAGGAGCGGCTCCAGGAAGCGGACGGCTTCGAGGTTGACGGCGTCGGCGGCGTCGAAGTGGCGCGGGCCGCTGTCGCGATGCGCCTGCGCCAGCAGCCATGCGGCGACCCCGACCGTGTGCGGGTCCTCCGACTCCTGGGCGGCGGTCATGCCTCGTTCGGCGACCCGCCACAGGAGACTCGGATCCGGCTGGTAGGCGACGAAGAACTGGCACAGGCCGTACGCATCGGCGAGCAGCACCTGAGCTGCCCGCCTGTCGACCGCGCTGTCCGCGTGGCGGCAGAGCGCCTGGCTGTCGCGGATGAGGTCGGGCAGCAACTTCCCGATGACCTCGCGGTGGTTGGGTGCCTGGTGGCGCGCCTTCCAGGCGGCGTGGAGTCGGGCCTTCACGTGGGCCATGGGCGGTGGCTCGGTGCGGGAGGCGAGAGCGAAGGAGTCGACCGCGGCCTTCACCGCGGCGAGACGCGGGTGGCCAGGGCCGATGAAGAGATCTACGCGCATGTCCGGGTGACCTGTCAGCTCCGCGAGATCACGTACCCGCAGTGCCTCGGCGATGCGCATCACCATCGCCACGCCGGGCGCGTTCTGCTGCCCGTTCTCGATCTTCTTCAGGGTGTGCGGCGAGACCCCCACGAAGTCGGCCAGTTGGTGTCGTGTCATGCCACGGCGTTCGCGGAGAATTTGCACGCGCTGCCCGAAGCGCAGCGGGTCGGCGTACGGGTCCGGGGTAGCGTCTGAAGACATCGGCCTTGCCTCTCTCTGGACAGCTCACCACTGTCAGACTAGGAGCAAGGTCGGCCTCGTGTCCGGCCTCAGTCGCGGCTGCACCCTTGTGAAAGCGTGGCCCTGATGGTGCGTACCGAGTACTACGACGACCCCGGCGCGCCGGAGCCCAACTCCCTCGTGGTGGCCGCCTCCGCGGTCGTCGTCGATGGGGGCGGTCGCCTCCTCCTTCAGCGGCGTCGTGACAGTGGGCTGTGGGCGTTGCCCGGTGGTGGCATGGAGATGGGCGACTCGCTTCCCGGGGCGGCAGTGCGGGAGGTGAAGGAGGAGACGGGCCTCGATGTGGAGATCACGGGGCTTGTCGGGACGTACACCGACCCCAAGCACGTGATCGCGTACTCCGACGGCGAGGTGCGCAGGCAGTTCAACGTGTGCTTCACCGCCCGTGTCACGGGCGGTGACCTGGCCATCTCGGACGAGTCGACCGAGCTGCGCTTCGTCGCGCGCGAGGAGCTCGAAGACCTGCCGATGCACCACACGCAGCGACTCCGCCTGCGGCACTTCCTCGAGGGCCGGCCCGGACCGTATCTGGGATAGGTCCGGTTCAGACCGGGCGCAGCCAGAGGGTGGTCAGTGGGGGGAGGGAGACGAGGAGGGAGGTGGGGTGGGTGTGGGATGGGGTGGGGGTGGGTTTGAGGGGGTCGGGGTTGAGGACGTCGGTGCCGCCGTAGGCCGCGGCGTCCGTGTTGAGGACCTCCTGCCACGCCGTGAAGTCGCCCGGGACCCCGATCCGGTACTCGTGCCGGACCACGGGCGAGAAGTGGGAGACGCAGAGGAGGGGGGAGGTGCCCTCGCCGCCGTACCTCAGGAAGGCGAAGACGTTGTCCTCGGCCGCGTCGCCCGCCACCCAGGCGAACCCGCCGGGCTCCGTGTCCCGCTGCCAGAGGGCGGGCTCGGCCCGGTAGCGGGAGTTGAGGTCGCGGACCAGGTCCCGTACGCCCCGGTGGTCCGCCTCCGCCCCGTACGCGGGATCGAGCAGCCACCAGTCGGGCCCGTGGCTCTCCGACCACTCCGCGCCCTGCGCGAACTCCTGCCCCATGAAGAGGAGCTGCTTGCCGGGATGGGCCCACATGAAGCCCAGGTACGCGCGGTGGTCGGCGCGCTGGCGCCACCAGTCGCCCGGCATCTTCGACACCAGGGACCGCTTGCCGTGCACGACCTCGTCGTGGGAGATGGGCAGCACGTAGTTCTCGCTGTACGCGTACACCATCGAGAACGTCATCTCGTGGTGGTGGTGCTTGCGGTGGACGGGGTCCTTGGCCAGGTAGCCGAGCGAGTCGTGCATCCAGCCCATGTTCCACTTGAGCCCGAAGCCGAGGCCGCCGAAGCCGCCGGGGCCCGTGTGGTGCGTCGCGCGCGTCACGCCGTCCCATGCCGTGGACTCCTCGGCGATGGTGACGACGCCGGGGGAGCGGCGGTAGACGGTGGCGTTCATCTCCTGGAGGAAGGAGACCGCGTCCAGGTTCTCGCGGCCGCCGTGGACGTTCGGCGTCCACTGGCCGTGCTCGCGCGAGTAGTCCAGGTACAGCATGGACGCGACGGCGTCCACGCGGAGCCCGTCGATGTGGTACTCCTCGCACCAGTAACTGGCGTTGGAGACGAGGAAGTTGCGGACCTCCGCCCGGCCGTAGTCGAATTCGAGGGTGCCCCAGTCCGGGTGCGCCGCCCGCGCCGGGTCCTCGTGCTCGTACAGCGGCCGTCCGTCGAACTCCGCGAGCGCCCAGTCGTCGCGCGGGAAGTGCGCGGGCACCCAGTCCATGAGCACGCCGACCCCGGCCCGGTGCAGCGCGTCCACCAGGTACTTGAAGTCGTCGGGAGTGCCGAGCCGGGCCGTCGGCGCGTAGAAGCCGGTGACCTGGTAGCCCCAGGACCCGCCGAAGGGGTGCTCGGCGACCGGCATCAGCTCCACGTGTGTGAAGCCCAGGTCCGTGACGTAGGCGGGGAGCTGGTCGGCCAGTTGGCGGTAGGTGAGGCCCGGGCGCCAGGACGGCAGGTGCACCTCGTACACCGAGAACGGCGCCCGGTGCACCGGAGTCTCCCGGCGCCGCCGCAGCCACTCCTGGTCCCGCCACACGTGGTGCGAGGTGTGCACGACGGAGGAGTTCGCAGGCGGCGCCTCCGTGCGCCGGGCCAGCGGGTCGGCGCGGAACGTCATGCTGCCGTCGGGCCGGGTGATCTGGAACTTGTACAGCTCG
The DNA here is from genome assembly GCF_008704795.1 of Streptomyces spectabilis. NCBI lineage: Bacteria > Bacillati > Actinomycetota > Actinomycetes > Kitasatosporales > Streptomycetaceae > Streptomyces > Streptomyces spectabilis. The sequence goes on from NZ_CP023690.1 coordinate 6,555,880, forward strand.
CCCTCGCCGACCGAGGGCACGAACAGCTCCCACACGCCGCTGCCGCCGAGCGACCGCATCGGGAAGCCCGTGCCGTCCCAGTAGTTGAAGTTCCCGACGACCCGGACGCCGAGCGCGTTCGGCGCCCACACCGTGAAGCGGGTGCCGATGACGCCCTGGTGGGTCATCGGGTGCGCCCCGAGCGCCTCCCACAGCTGCTCGTGGCGCCCCTCGCCGATCAGATGCAGATCGAACTCGCCGAGCGCGGGCAGGAACCGGTACGCGTCGTGGGTGTCCCACTCCGTGTCGTCGTACGTGATGTGCAGGCGGTACTCCTCGGGTACGGCGCGCAGCGGCAGGACCGCCGAGAAGAAGCCGTCGCCGTCGTCGAGCAGCGGGGCGCGCAGGTCCTCCCCTACGACGGCGGTCACGGCGCGCGCGTACGGGCGCAGGGCGCGGAACGCCACCCCGCCGGGCACGGCGTGCGCGCCGAGCACTCCGTGCGGGTCGTGGTGCGTGCCGGTCAGGAGCCGGACGCGGTCGGCGTCGGGGACGGGGGAGGGGGACGGGGCCGGTGCGGCCGCCTTCGCCGCTGCTGTCTTCTTCTTCGCCGGGGCCTTCGCGGCAGCCGCCGCGGCCGTCTTCTTCGCGGCGGCCGCCGCCTTCTTCGGCCGGGCGGCCTTCGCCGCTTTGGCCGGGGGCTTGCGCGCGGGTGTGACCTCCGGTTCGGGTTCGTTCTGCGGGGCGGAGGAACGGGGACGGCGGGTCACGGAGACGGCCTCCTGTCCGAGGGGCGTGGCGAAGGGGTCAGCGGACGTCGTCGGGGCGGCCGGGCGTCGCGGCGCCCCGGCGCGGGCCCGCGGCGTCCGCGGCGAGCTGATCGAGGGCGGCAAGGGGCACCGGCAGCCAGTCGGGGCGGTGGCGGGCCTCGTACACGGCCTCGTAGACCGCCTTGTCGGTCTCGTGGGCGCGCAGGAGCACCGGCTCGGTGCGCGGGTCGCGGCCCGAGACGTCGGTGTATCCGGTGCAGTACGCGGCCCGGCAGACGTCCGCCCAACCGGGGGACCAGGGGCGGTAGGAGCGGGCGGCGTAGTCGAAGGAGCGCAGCATGCCCGCGACGTCGCGGGCCGCGGGCTGCGGCATGCGGCGCTCGGCGAGCGGCCGCGCGGGCTCGCCCTCGAAGTCGATGAGGGACCAGGCGCCGGTGGGCGCCCGCAGGCACTGGCCCAGATGCAGATCGCCGTGGACGCGCTGGGCCGTCCACACGGTGCCGCTGTGGGTGCCGAGGTCGGCGAGCGCCTGGTACGCGGTGCGCAGCGCGGGCTCGTACGGGCGCAGGGCGGGCACCGCGCGGGCGGCCGCCTCCAGGCGCTCCGTCATGCCCCGGGCCAACAGCTCCACCTGGGCGCGGCCGAGCGAGACGGTGGGCAGGGCCGCGGCGAGCGCCGCGTGCACCTCGGCGGTGGCGCGGCCGAGCGCCCGGGCCTCGGCGGTGAAGTCCTCGCCCTTGGCGAGGGCCTGAAGGGCCAGCTCCCAGCCGTCGCAGGCGCCGCGTACGTACGGCTGGAGGACGCCGAGCACCAGCGGCTCGTCGACGCCGTCGGCCGTCAGCCAGGCGGCGGGCGCGGGCACGCGGGCGCAGTCCTGCCGGGCGAGGGCGAGCGGCAGCTCCAGATCGGGATTGACGCCGGGCACCACCCGGCGGAACAGCTTCAGTATGAACGCGTCGCCGTACACGAGCGAGGAGTTGGACTGCTCGACGCCGCACGTGCGGGGGGTGAGCGCGGGCGGTATGTCGCTGTGCTCGGCGCGCGCGAAGCGCAGCACGCCGAGCCGTCCCGGCATCCGCAGGCGCTCCAGGATCAGCCCGGTCAGGCGCGGGTCGAGCAGGGCCTCGTACACGGTCCTGCCCGCCAGGGCGCCCTGGGTGACGTGGCCGATCAGCGCGGGCGCGAGCGGCGGCGGCAGCTCGGCCCGCACCCCTATCAGGAGCTGGTAGCAGTCGGCGGGCAGCTCGTGCTCGGCCGCGGCGTCCGGGCCGGCGAGCAGCGGCTGGCGCACCCGGACCAGCAGGTGCAGCAGGCCGAGTTCCGCCCCGGGCGGCAGGAGTTCGGTCGCCGCCACGAGCTCGAAGCCCGTGACGGGGCGGCCCTTGCCCGCGAACCACCGCTGGCGCGGCAGCCAGCCGCGCAGCAGCGGGTCGAGCGACGCGATCAGCGCGCCTGCGTCGGCACTGGGGCGGGTGGCGGCTTCCGACATGGCGTCGTGTCCTTTCCGCGCCCTCGACGGGGGAGGTCAAGGGGAGGTGCCGGGGGTGCCGGGCAAGGGCCGTGCCGTGGGCGAGTGCCCGGTGCGGCGTGACTCACGCCCGCCGCGGGCGGGTTCACAGCACTGTCACGGCGACCTTACGCCGGGTCCTCACGCAGCCGGAACCAGTAGAAGCCGTGCCCCGCCAGGGTGAGCAGGTACGGCAGTTCACCGATGGCCGGAAAGCGCACGCCACCGATCAGCTCGACCGGATGGCGGCCGTTGAAGACCCGCAGGTCCAGCTCCGTCGGCTGGGCGAAGCGGGAGAAGTTGTGCACGCACAGCACGAGGTCGTCGCCGTCCTCGCCGTCGGCCCCGGTGGACGGCGCCTCCCGCAGAAAGGCGAGAACGGCCGGATTCGACGAGGGCAGTTCGGTGTACGAGCCGAGGCCGAACGCCGGGTTCTGCTTGCGGATCTCGATCATCCGGCGGGTCCAGTGCAGGAGCGACGACGGCGAGGACATGGACGCCTCGACGTTCGTGACCTGGTAGCCGTAGACCGGATCCATGATCGTGGGCAGATAGAGGCGGCCTGGGTCGCAGGACGAGAAGCCCGCGTTGCGGTCCGGCGTCCACTGCATGGGCGTGCGCACGGCGTCGCGGTCGCCGAGCCAGATGTTGTCGCCCATGCCGATCTCGTCGCCGTAGTAGAGGATCGGCGAGCCCGGCAGGGACAGGAGCAGGGCCGTGAACAGCTCGATCTGGTTCCTGTCGTTGTCCAGGAGGGGGGCGAGCCGGCGGCGGATGCCGATGTTGGCGCGCATGCGCGGGTCCTTGGCGTACTCCGCGTACATGTAGTCGCGCTCCTCGTCGGTGACCATCTCCAGGGTCAGCTCGTCGTGGTTGCGCAGGAAGATGCCCCACTGGCAGCCCGAAGGGATGCGCGGCGTCTTGGCGAGGATCTCCGAGACGGGGTAGCGCGACTCGCGGCGGACGGCCATGAAGATGCGCGGCATCACCGGGAAGTGGAACGCCATGTGGCACTCGTCGCCGCCGTGCTCGAAGTCGCCGAAGTAGTCGACGACGTCCTCGGGCCACTGGTTGGCCTCGGCGAGGAGCACGGTGTCGGGGTAGTGGGCGTCGATCTCGGCGCGCACGCGCTTGAGGAGGTGGTGGGTGCGGGGGAGGTTCTCGCAGTTGGTGCCCTCCTCCGCGTACAGGTACGGCACCGCGTCGAGCCGGAAGCCGTCGATGCCGAGGTCGAGCCAGAACCGCAGGGCGGAGACGATCTCCTCCTGCACGGCCGGGTTCTCGAAGTTGAGGTCCGGCTGGTGGGAGAAGAAGCGGTGCCAGTAGTACTGCTTGCGCACCGGGTCGAAGGTCCAGTTGGAGGCCTCGGTGTCGACGAAGATGATCCGGGCGTCCTGGTACTGCTTGTCGTCGTCCGCCCAGACGTAGTAGTCGCCGTAGGGGCCCTCGGGGTCGTTGCGCGAGGCCTGGAACCACGGGTGCTGGTCGCTGGTGTGGTTCATCACGAAGTCGATGATCACGCGCATGCCCCGCTGGTGGGCGCAGTCCACGAACTCCACGAAGTCCGCGAGGTCGCCGAACTCGGGCAGGACCGCCGTGTAGTCCGACACGTCGTAACCGCCGTCGCGCAGCGGCGACTTGAAGAAGGGCGGCAGCCACAGGCAGTCCACGCCCAGCCACTGGAGGTAGTCCAGTTTCGCGGTGAGGCCCTTGAGGTCGCCGATGCCGTCGCCGTTGCTGTCCTGGAAGGAGCGGACCAGGACCTCGTAGAAGACGGCGCGCTTGAACCACTCCGGATCGCGGTCCTTCGCCGGAGTGTCCTCGAAGGTGTCCGGGACGGGCTCGTTGACGATCATGTGTGGGTGACCCTCCGATCAGCGGTAGGACGGTCGCAGGACGAGTACGTGCGCGGGCGTGACGCCCGGATCCAGGCGCACGTAGTTGGCCCTGCCCCAGTGGTAGGTCTCGCCGGTGAGCTCGTCGCGCACCGGCACGGACTCGTGCCAGTCGAGGCCGAGCCGTGGCATGTTCAACGACACCGTCGCTTCCTGGGTGTGGTGGGGGTCGAGGTTCACGACCACCAGAACCGTGTTCGAACCGCCGGGGTGCCGCACGGTCTTGGAGTACGCCAGCACCGCGTCGTTGTCCGCCTCGTGGAAGTGCAGGTCACGCAGTTGGCCGAGGGCGGCGTTGGCGCGCCGCGCCGCGTTCAGCTGGGTGATGAGGGGCGCGAGGGAGCGGCCCTCGCGCTCGGCGGCCGCCCAGTCGCGCGGGCGCAGCTCGTACTTCTCCGAGTGCAGGTACTCCTCGCTGCCGGGGCGCAGCGGCGCGTTCTCGTACAGTTCGAAGCCGCTGTACACGCCCCAGGTCGGGGAGAGCGTCGCGGCGAGCACCGCGCGCACCGCGAAGGCGGGCGGCCCGCCCTGCTGCAGATAGGCGTGCAGGATGTCCGGCGTGTTCACGAAGAAGTTCGGCCGCAGGTAGTGCGCGGTCTCCGTGGACAGCTCGACGAGGTAGTCGGTCAGCTCCTGCTTGTCGTTGCGCCAGGTGAAGTACGTGTACGACTGGTGGAAGCCGATCGCGGCGAGGGTGCGCAGCATCGCGGGCCGGGTGAAGGCCTCGGCGAGGAAGAGGACGTCCGGATCCGTGCGGTGGATGTCGTCGAGGACCTCCTCCCAGAACGCGACGGGCTTGGTGTGCGGATTGTCCACGCGGAAGACGCGCACGCCGTGCCCCATCCAGAAGCGCAGGAGCCGGACGGTCTCGGCGGTGACGCCCGCGGCGTCCTGGTCGAAGTGGAGGGGGTAGATGTCCTGGTACTTCTTCGGCGGGTTCTCCGCGTACGCGATGGAGCCGTCCGCGCGGTGGGCGAACCAGTCGGGGTGCTTCTCCACCCACGGGTGGTCGGGCGAGCACTGGAGCGCGAAGTCCAGGGCGACTTCGAGGCCGAGACGGCCGGCCTCGCGCACGAACGCGTCGAAGTCGTCGAGCGTGCCCAGGTCGGGGTGCACGGCGTCGTGGCCGCCCTCGGGCGAGCCGATCGCCCAGGGCACGCCGACGTCGTGCGGCCCGGCCGACAGGGAGTTGTTCGCGCCCTTGCGGAAGGTGGTGCCGATGGGGTGCACGGGCGGCAGATAGACGATGTCGAAGCCCATGTCCGCGATCGCCGGGAGCCGCCGCGCCGCCGTGCGGAACGTCCCGGACACGGGCGGCTCGCCCGCGCGGACCACCGCGCCCTCCGAGCGCGGGAAGAACTCGTACCAGGAGCCGAAGAGCGCGCGCTCGCGGTCCACCCGCAGGGTGAAGTCCTCGGTGGAGGTGACGAGTTCACGCAGCGGATGAGCTGCGAGCACGGCGTCCGCGTCCGGGGTGAGCGCCCCGGCGAGGCGGGCGGAGGGCGCGCGGGCCGCGTCGCGCAGGGCCTCGACGGCGGCCCGCAGAGGGCCGCGCAGTTCGGCGGGCGCCCCGGCGGCGGCGCGCTCGTAGAGCCGGGAGCCTTCGAGGAGCACCAGGTCGGTGTCGATGCCCGCGGGTATCTTGATCTCCGCGTGGTGGCGCCAGGTCGCCAGGGGGTCGCTCCACGCCTGCACGGCGAACGACCAGTCGCCGAGCGCGTCCGGGGTGACGTCGGCGCCCCACCGGTCGGTGCCGGGTGCCAGCTCGCGCATGGGCGTCCAGGGTCCGGCGCGCCCGGCCGGGTCCCGCAGCACCACGTTCGCGGCGACCGCGTCGTGGCCTTCGCGGAAGACGGTGGCGCTGACCTGGAACGTCTCGCCGACGACGGCCTTGGCGGGGCGAAGGCCGCCGAGCACCACGGGCTCGACGGCGAGGATGGGGATCCTTCCGGTGACCGGCACGGAGGTGAACTCCCTTGTGTCCTTGCGGGGTTCGGGCATGACCGCTCCTGTTCCGCGTGTGCGTGGGCGGATGCTGGCTGTGGAGGGGTTCCGCGGGTGCGCGTGCACTGATCCGCGCCGAGCGTGTGCACGCGCGTACCGGTGGAGCCTTCCCACGCTTCTCGGGTGGGCAATCCGGCGCCTTGTTAACTACTCGCGCGTAACGGCATGCACAAGACCGGTCACGGCAGGACCGGGCGACCCGGCCGTCCCGCCGCGGCAACGACGAACCCCCGGCAGGCGAGGTGCGCCTGCCGGGGGCGGTGGTACGGCGGTGCGGTGCTGGACCGACCGACTACGCGACGGTCACGACTTGACCTGGAGCAGTCGGTTGGGCGTGCCGGGGCCCGGGCTCGTGATCCGGTTCTTCACGGACCGGTTGACGAGCATCCGCATCACCTCGGACGGCGGTGCCGTGCGCTTGTCGGCGAGGTACAGGGCCGCGGCCCCGGCGACGTGCGGCGCCGCCATCGACGTGCCGGACAGCGTCGCGGACGCGTTGTCGTTGGCGATGCCCGCCGACTTGATGGCCACGCCGGGGGCGAACATGTCGACGCTCAGGCCGTAGTTGGAGAAGACGGGCTTGGCGTCGCCGCGGTCGGATGCCGCGACGGTGAGCGCTTCGGCGACGCGCGCGGGCGAGGTGCCGCTCGCGGGCTGGCCGGCGTTCCCGGCCGCGACCGAGTACGTCACCCCGGACGCGATGGAGTTCCGCACGGCCTGGTCGAGCGCGGCGTTGGCGCCCCCGCCCAGGCTCATGTTCGCCACGGCGGGCTTGCGTGCGTTCCTGGTCACGAAGTCGATGCCCGCGATGACGCCGGACAGCGAGCCCGAGCCCTGGTTGTTGAGCACGCGCACGCCGACGACCTTGGCCTTCTTCGCGACGCCGTACTTCGTGCCCGCGACGGACCCGGCCACGTGCGTGCCGTGCCCGTTGCCGTCCTCGGCGATCGGGTCGTTGTCGACGAAGTCGAAGCCGGAGCGGGCGCGCCCGCCGAAGTCCTTGTGCGTGGTGCGCACGCCGGTGTCGATGACGTACACGGTGACGCCCGAGCCCGCCGAGTTCGGATAGCGGAACGTCCTGTTGAGCGGCAGCTTGGGCTGGTCGATGCGGTCCACGCCCCAGGCGGGCGGGTTGACCTGCTTCCCGTCCGCGTGCAGCGTGATGTCCTGGCTGACCGCGCTGACCGACGGGTCGTCGGCGAGTCGCTCGGCCTCGGCCGAACTGGCCTTCACGGCGAAGCCGTTGAGGGCCGAGCGGTAGGTGTGAGTGATCTTCACGCCGTATTCGTCGGCGATGTCCCTGCCCTCCGCGGACGCCGCGCGGGTGTCCGACTTCAGGGTCACGATGTAGCCGTGCTCGGCGGCGCCGGGCGCGGCCTGGGACGACGGGGCGGCGACGGCGAAGCCGCCGACGAGAGCGACGACCGTGATGGCCGATACCCGTCGTATACGACGCGTGTGTGACAACTGCATGTGCTGGTTCCCTCCCCATTGGACGCGACCTTCCCTCCCCTGGGAAGCGGCCGGTGTCCTGGCCGCGTCAGGTCGCGTGTCCATGAAGCGTGGCCTGCCCGGGTGAACCGCAACAAGCCTGTGCGACAACGGGGAACCCGCGTTAACCCGCCAGTGCCGAGCCCTGCGGTAGGCGTACACGTGCAACTTGAGTGAAAGCGTGGAGGGGAGCCCGAGGACTTAGGTGGCGCTTGGGTGTCGGGTCGGGCAGAGTCACGACCCGGACCCCCGGCAGGGGCTGAGGAATCCCGCCGGGGGCCGCTGGTGCGGGCTACTTAACTTGGAGCAGTCGGTTCGGCGAACCCGTGCCGATGCCCGACAGTTTGTTCTTGACCGACCGGTCGGTGAGCCACTTGGCCACCTTGGCGGGCTTGGCCGTGCGGTGGCCGGCGAGGTAGAGCGCCGCGACACCGGCGACGTGCGGCGCGGCCATCGACGTGCCGGAGTACGTCGCCGTGGCCGTGTTGCTCGTGTTGGACGCGGACTTGATCGCCACGCCCGGCGCGAACAGGTCCAGGCGCGAGCCGTAGTTGGAGAACGAGGCGCGCTTGTCGCGCCGGTCGGACGCCCCGACGGTCAGGGCCTCCTTGACGCGGGCGGGCGAGGAGCGCGTCGCGGACTCGCTCTCGTTGCCCGCGGCCACCGAGTAGGTGACGCCGGAGGCGATGGACTTGCGCACCGCCGCGTCCAGCGGGGCGAAGGCCGGGGTGCCGATGCTCATGTTGGCGACGGCGGGCCCCCGCGCGTTCCTGGTCACCCAGTCCACGCCCGCGATGATCCCGCCGAGGGTGCCGCCGCCCTCGGAGTCGAGCACGCGCACGGCCACGATCTTGGCCTTCTTGGCGACGCCGTACTTCGTGCCCGCGACGGTTCCGGCCACGTGCGTGCCGTGGCCGTTGGCGTCCTGGGCGTTGGAGTCGTTGCCGATGAAGTCCCAGCCGGAGCGGGCCCGGCCGCCGAAGTCCTTGTGCGCGGTGCGCACGCCGGTGTCGATGACGTAGACGGTGACGCCCGCGCCCTTCGACCCCGGCGCGGTGTACGACTTGTCGAGCGGCAGGCTCTTCTGGTCGATGCGGTCCAGGCCCCACGACGGCGGGTTCGGCTGCCGCGCCGCGGCCCCCGCCCCCAGGTCCACCTGGATCTTCCGGTCCGCGACGACACCGGCGACCGCCGGGTCGGCCGCGAGCCGGCGCGCCTCGGCGGCGGTGGCCCGCACGGCGTAGCCGTTGAGCGCCGCGCTGTAGGTGTGCTGGATGCGCGTGTCGTACTTCTCGGCCAGGTCCTTGCCCGCGCCGGACGTGGACTTCGTGCCCTGCTCGAGCGTCACGATGTACGTGCCGGTGGGGCTCGTGTCCCCGGAGCCCGGTGCGGCGTGCGCCGACGGGGTCGCGGTGGCCAGCAGGCCCACCGCCGCGACGGCCGCGACGGCCCCCGCCCGACGCCGTCCTCTGGTGCGTTGTATGTCCATGTACTGCGTTCCCTCCCCTGGAAACGGCTGGTTGTCGTCGCCCTGTGCGCGCTGCGCGGGCGCAGGCGTGCTGGGCAGCGTCTCGTGTGCGGGTGAGCGGTCACAAGCCGCACGGCGGGGCGGAATCGGTCATATCGCCCGCCTTTTGGCTGGTTACGGCTCAACCCAAGTTCAGGCTTGGAAGCATGCTAGTAAATCCGAGGATTGACTTGGGATTTTCCCCTCCCTGATGATCAGTGAGGGCCCCGGGCGGCAACCCGCCTGTGCTTCACCGAAGTCCGGACTTCGGTGAAGCACAGGCGGGTGCCGACCCACCCGCGGCACCCGCGCGGCGAAGTGCGCGTCCGAAGACCGCCAGCACCCGGCCCGGCGACGGACCACCCTCGCCACATGACCACCACGCCACGCACCGACGCCCGCTCCGTGCTGACCGCCATGTACGCGGCCGAGACCCGCTATCTGGCCGCGGGCGGCCCCGGCCGCGCCTCCTTCGCCACGCTCGCGCCCCACTTCGCGCCCGACGTCGTCCTGCACCAGGCCGACGCCCTGCCGTACGGCGGCGTCTGGCGCGGGCACGAGGGGCTCGAACGGTTCTTCCTCGCGATGGCCGACACCTGGGCGGAGTTCGACATCGTGCGCCAGGAGTTCCTGGGGCAGGGCGACAGCGGCGGCGACGGCGGGCGGCAGGTGGTCGGCGTGCACAGCGACATCCGCGCCCGCGTCCGGGCCACCGGGCGCGCGCTCGCCTTCCCGATCCTCCAGTCCATCGCCGTCGAGGAGGGCAGGATCCGCGAGGTCCGGCCGTTCTACTGGGACACGGCGGCGATCGCGGCGGCCTGCCGCTGAGCGGCGCGGCGCCGGTTTCCGCGTTGACAGGGCGCGGGACCGGCGTCTGTAATGGTGCGCGTGCCGCGTGGCTTGGGCCAAAGAGCAGTGGGCAGGCCTTCGACCGGGCGAGCACTTCACCAAGGGACATGACCTTGCGTTCACTCCGTACCGCGCCGCCGCGTCCGCTGACGTAGCCGCGCCCGCGCCCTCCGCCCCCTTCGGGCCCCGGGGCGCCCGTGTGCCCTTCTTCCCTTTCACCGCGTCCGTCGGGTCCGTCACGTTCCCGTACGCGCGGACGCACACCCCTGTCTGGAGATCCCTTCCGCATGCCCACGACCACTGACGCCGCGCGGCCCCGCGAGGTCCGCACCCTCGCCGACAAGCTCCTGGAGGTGCACGACTGGCTGCGCGAGCAGCTCGGCCACCTCCGCGCCGAGGCCGCTGCGCACCTGGACGCCCGCGCCGCCCACCAGGGCCCCGGCGCACCGCCCGCGCCCGGCCTCGGCCTGCAGATCCGGCAGCGCTGCCTGGAGTTCTGCGACGCGCTCACCTTCCACCACACGGGCGAGGACGAGCACGTCTTCCCCGGTGTCCTCGAACACCACCCCGACCTGCGCGAACCCCTCGCCCGCCTGGCCGCGGAGCACCGTGACATGGCCCGCCTCAAGGAGCGCCTCCTCGCCCTGCTCGACGACATCACGACCACCGATCCGGAGGAGTTCCGCACGGAGTTCGACGCCCTGGCGGGGCTCCTCACCGCCCACCTCGACCACGAGGAGGGCTGGCTGGTGCCGGTCCTCGCCGACGTGCCGTTCCCGCCCGGCCCGCCCTCCTGACTGCCGGCGCCCCGGTGGACCGAGTAATCTGCCGGGGCGTTTCGTGAGACGACAACGGCACAGGGGGACGGGGCGGGATGATCGGTCGGTTGAGGGACTCGTCCCCACGCAGGACGGGCCCGTACGAGACGGTCGCCCGGCTCGGCGCGGGCGGCATGGGCGAGGTGTTCCTCGCCGTGCCGCAGGACGCGTCCGGGGCCGCGGACACGTCCGCCGCCCCGGACGGCCCCCGCACCCCGTACGACCCGGACGGCCTCGTCGCCGTCAAGGCCATCCGGCGGGACGTGGTGGGCGAGCCCGCCTTCCGGGCCCGCTTCCGGCGGGAGATCGCGGTCGCCCGCTCCGTCACCAGCCCGTACGTCGCCCGGCTCGTCGACGGTGACGCCGACGCCGAACAGCCCTGGCTCGCCACGGAGTACGTCGCCGGGCCCACCCTCGCCGAGGCGGTGCGGCGGCACGGGCCGCTGCCCGTGCCCGCCGTCGCCGCGCTCGGCGCCGCCATGGCCAGGGCGCTCGCCGCCGTGCACGCCGCCGGGGCGCTGCACCGCGACCTGAAGCCCGCCAACGTCCTCATCGGCCCGGAAGGGCCCAAGCTCATCGACTTCGGCGTCGCCCGCACCCCCGGCGCCACCACCATGACCTCCACCGGGCTCCTCGTCGGCACCCCCGGCTTCATGTCGCCCGAGCACGTCGCGGGCGGACGGCACGTGGTGGCCGCGTCCGACGTCTTCTGCCTCGCCTCCGTCCTCGTGTACGCGGCCGTGGGGCGCGACCCCTTCGGCGACGGGCCCGTGGCCGCCGTCCTGTACCGGGTCTCGCGCGCCGAGGCCGAACTCGACGGCGTACCCGCCGAATTGCGGGACGCCCTCGCCGACTGCCTGGTCGTGGACGCGGCGGCGCGGCCCGGGCCCGAGGCGCTCGCCGAGCGTCTCACGGGCCTCGCCGGTGCGGACGGCGCGGGCTTCGTCTGGCCCGCGCCCGTCCTGGAGGCCATCGGCGAGGTGCGGCGCGACGTCGAGCAGCTGTGCGCCGCCGGGCGGCCGCTGCTTCCCCTGCCCGCGCCGCCCTCCGTGCCGCCCGGCCAGGAGCCCACGCCCACCTGGTCGCCCACCGCCCTGAACGCCCCTGCCGTGCCCGGCACTCCGGCCGCCCACGAACTGCCCACCATGGGGGCCGCCGCGCCCGCGGCGGCGACCGTGCCCGGCGCGCGCCGGACGCGCGGGCGCCGCACCGCGTTCGCGGTCGTCGCCGCCGTGGCCGTGGCCGGGGGCGCCACCGGTGCCCTGCTCGCGCTGTTCGGCCCCGACTCCGGCTCCGGCGACGACGGTGCGAAGGGCGGCGCGACCCGGCCCGGCGCCTCCTCGTCCGGCGGCCTGCCGCCCGCCCGCCTTATCGCCGCCGCGGGCGTGGACAAGGACGGTACCGACGACCGCAGTGGCCTCGTCCCGCAACACCCGGAGCAGCGCCCCAAGGGCTGGAAGCCGTGGCGCGGCTCCTTCTCGCACGCGCCCATGAACTGCGCCGCCGACACCCGCGCCGTCCTGTGCCTGCTCACCAACGGCACGTACGAATCCCTCGGCGCGTCCGACGGCAAGCGCCGGTGGACCTCCGACGGGCGCACGGGCGACGACGTGGGCACCGGGGGCGAGGCCTATCTGAGCCCCTCCGGGAAGCTGTTCATGCCCGGCGACCGCCTGGCCCCCGTCGTGCGCGGCGGGACGTCCGTCATCGCCCACAAGGGAGTCCTCCAGGTGCGCGACTCCGCGTCCGGCGACGTGCGCTGGTCCGCGCGCCCGCCGCAGGGCCGGTACTTCACCCGCGCGCTGCTCGGCGACGACCTGCTCCTCGTCACCGCCGAGGCCAAGCCGTACGCCGACGGCGGCCCCCAGGGCGCCACGCTCCTCGCGTACCCGCTGCGCGGCGGCGCGCCCCGCTGGACCGCGCCGCTCGCCACCGAGGAGCTGTCCGGCGCCGAGCAGAACGGCATGTACGGCGCCGAAGTCGTCCGGCACGGCCGGGTCTACGCCTGGTCCGCGCAGGGCCTGATCGCCCTCGACGCCAGGACGGGCGCACGCGGCGGCAAGGCGTACGACGGCGAACAGTGCCGCAGCGTGATGGCCGTGGGCGAGCAGATCCTGTGCGCGGCCGTGGTGACCGGCAGCTCCGACTTCGAGGACGCCACCGAGGAGGCGGGCACCCGGGTGACCCGGCTCGACGCGCGCACCCTGGCCACCGAGGGCGCGTTCGCCTTCAAGGCGCCGCCGCTGCCGCCGGACGGGATGGCGCCGCCGGACATCGTCGTCAGCGCCGTCGGCCCCGGCAACGCCCTCGCCTACGACACGGCGGGGGCGAAGCTCCTGGTCGCCGAGTCGAAGAAGGGGCGGGTCACCCGCGAGGAGCCGCTGTCCCTCACCGGGGACGGGACCCGGCGGATGCTGTCGTCGGCGCCGCTGCTCATCGGGGAGCGCGCCCTGTTCGCCGACAACACCACCCTGCGCACAGTGCCGCTCACCGCGTCCGGCGAGGTACGCGCCCTGCGGGTGCCGGGCGCGCCGGGCGACCGCGCGCCGAAGCGAGGGAGCGACACCGGCACCGTCATCGCCGACCAGCCGCGGTCGCCGACGGTCCTGCCGCTCGGCGGGGTCGCGACGATCGTGTACGACCAGGGCACGGTCGTCTCCGTCCGCATCCCCTCCTGAACCCCGCCGCTCCGGCCCGTACCTCTTCCCGCCCTTGAGGAGACCCCGTGCTCGAACCGCTGACCGGGCCGCCGCGCCACGTCGGCCCGTACCGGCTGCTCGCCCGCGTCGGCGCGGGCGGCATGGGGGAGGTCTTCCTCGCGCGGTCACGGCCGGGCACGCCGCTCGTCGCCGTGAAGACCGTGCGCTCCGACCTCGACATCGACCACGAGTTCCGGGTCCGCTTCCGCCGCGAGATCGCCGCCGCCCGCGCGGTGTCCGGGCCCGGCACCGCGGCGCTCCTCGACGGCGACGCGGCCGCCGAAGTGCCCTGGCTGGCCACGGAGTACGTGGCCGGGCCCGCACTCGGGCAGACCGTGCGGCGGTGCGGCCCGCTGCCCGCAGGCGCGGTGCGCGCGCTCGGCGCCCGGCTCGCGCACGCCCTCGGCACCGTGCACCTCGCGCAGGTCCTGCACCGCGACCTCAAGCCGGGCAACGTCCTGCTCGCCCCGGACGGCCCCCGGCTCATCGACTTCGGCATCGCGCAGGCCTTCGACGCGACGGCGCTCACCACCGCGGGCATGATCGTGGGCACGCCCGGCTACCTGGCACCCGAGCAGCTCCTGGGCAGCCACGCGGTGGTGCCCGCGTCCGACGTGTTCGCGCTCGGGGCGGTCCTCGCGTACGCGGCGAGCGGGCGGGGCCCCTTCGACGACCAGGAGATCGCCTCCGTCATCTTCCGCATCACGCAGGGCGACGCCGATCTGTCCGGGGTGCCTGAGGACGACGGCCTGCGGGAGACCGTGGCGGCCTGTCTCGCGCCCGCGCCCGATGACCGGCCCACCGCCGCGGAGCTTGCGGGCCGCCTGGAGGAGCCGTCGGCCGCGGCCGCTGTGCCCTGGCCGGCCGAGGTCCTGTCCCTCTTCGCCGAGCACCGCGAGGCCGTGGAGCGGTGCGAACGGGCCGCGGCGGAGGGGGAGTTCGCGGCGGCGGACACGGTGACCGGTGGGGCGCCGGAGGTCGGCGGCCACCCCGCGCCGCTGTCGGCCTCCGTGCCGGGACCTTCGCCCAGCCCGCCCGCCCCGGCCGCGCGCCGCCGGTGGCCGTGGATCGCCGCCGCCGTGCTCGCCGTGTCCGCCGTGACGCTCGCCGCCGTACTCCTGCCGGGAGGCGGCGGCGGTGACGGCGCGGGCCGCGCCCCGCAAGCCGCGGCGTCCGGCGGGGCGGGCGGTGGCGGCGCGCGGGGCCCGCTCGTCGTGTCCGAGTACGGCGACGCGCACCGCACCGGCGACCACGGCCCCGAGGGCCTGCGCGCAGCCGCCCGGCCCGAGGGCTGGAAGCCCTGGTCCGTGGCCCGCCCCGAGGGCCTGGACGACCGGGGCGACGGCTGCGTCCTGGCCGGTGCCACGCTGGTGTGCCGCGACGGCAAGGGCGCGGCCGCGGGCTTCGACGCGGCGAGCGGACGGCACCGGTGGACCACGCGCGGCTTCCCCGGCCGCGCGGACGAGCTGACCGGCCACCACGCGGTGCCGCCCGAGGCAGGGCCCGAGGGCCGCGCCGTGTACGTGCCGAGCGAACTCGGCGTCACCAAGGTCGACGTGGCCTCCGGCGCGGAGCGCTGGCGCAAGCCCACGCCCACGGGCTCGGGGACGCTCGCCCTCGCGTACGCCGATGACGTCGTGTACGCCGTCGAGTTCCGCCTCGGCGGCTCCGCACCGGGCGACGCGCCCGGCAGCAGCGTGGTCCGGGCCCGCGCCGCGTCCGACGGCCGCGAGCTGTGGCGGTCGAAGGCGCTGCCCAAGACGGCGGGCCCGCTGGTCGTGGACGGCGGCCGGGTGTTCACGGCCCTGGAGAAGGGCGGTGTCGTCCGCCTGGACGCGAGGACCGGCGACACCGCCCGCACCGCCGCCGTCCCGTGCGACGACCTCATGCTGCGCGGCGCCTCCGCACTGGTGTGCTGGAGCCGGGCGAGCGACGGCGTGCGCGAGCTCGACCCCGCGACCCTGCGCACCCGGCGCGTCGTCGCGGCCGACGTGCGGCCCTCCGGGCCGCGCCCCGTGCTCGGCCCGCGGGGCGTGCTCGTCGTGGCGAGCGACAGCCCCGATCCGGACGCCGTCATCGAACACGAGCTGAGCGCCTACGACTGGCGCACCGGCAAGCGCCGCTGGCGCTACGGCGCCCCGAACGACCTGGCCACCCTGGCGCTCGCGGGCGACCGGGTGCTGTCCGCGGGCGCCTTCGAACTGCGTGGCCTGCGCCTGGACGGCGACGTCGACACCCTGCGCACCAAGGAGATCCCGAAGGCGGGCGCCACCGGCATCGCGGACCCCTTCGCCACGTTCGGAAAGCCGCTCTACGCCGGTGGAGCCGTCTTCGCCACGACCGCCGAGGGGAAGGTCGTCTCCGGGAACGCGCCTTGACCGCCTCACTAACACGGGCCACAACTTGCCTTTGTCCGGGGCAAGTTCACGGTCCCGTGGTGGCGGGGCGGTCCGACCCCCTACCGTCGATGGGTCACGTACGTCCTCCGACAGAGGTGCCGCCGTGAAAGCCATCCGCCGCTTCACCGTACGTCCCGTCCTGCCCGCCGCCCTCGCCCCGCTCAGCGAACTCTCCCGCAATCTGCGCTGGTCCTGGCACACCGGGACCCGTGACCTCTTCCGCGACGTCGACCCCGCCCTGTGGGACGCGTCGGGCGACGACCCCGTGCGCCTGCTCGGCTCCGTGCCCGCCGCCCGCCTCGCCGAGCTCGCCGCCGACGAGGACTTCCTGCGCCGCCTCGGCGAGAGCGCCGAGGACCTGCGTGAATACGTCACCGGACCCCGCTGGTACCAGGAGCGGCAGGCCGAGTCGCCCGACGACGGGCTGCCCGCGCCCGGCGGTGAACTCCCGGCCGCCGTCGCCTACTTCTCGCCCGAGTTCGGCGTCACGGCCGCCCTCCCGCAGTACTCCGGAGGCCTCGGCATCCTCGCGGGCGACCACCTGAAGGCGGCCAGCGACCTCGGCGTGCCCCTCATCGGCGTCGGACTGCTCTACCGGCACGGCTACTTCCGGCAGTCCCTCACCCGCGACGGCTGGCAGCAGGAGCACTACCCGCTGCTCGACCCGAACGAGTTGCCCCTGACCCTGCTGCGGGAGACCGACGGCAGCCCCGCCCTGGTGCGGCTCGCGCTGCCCGGCGGCCGGGCCCTGCGCGCCCACGTCTGGCAGGCGCAGATCGGCCGCGTGCCGCTGCTGATGCTGGACTCGGACGTCGAGGAGAACGACCCCGGCGCCCGCGAGGTCACCGACCGGCTCTACGGCGGCGGCAGCGAGCACCGGCTGCTCCAGGAGATGCTGCTCGGCATCGGCGGCGTGCGCGCCGTGCGCGCCTACTGCCGCCTGACCGGGCACCCCGCCCCCGAGGTCTTCCACACCAACGAGGGCCACGCGGGCTTCCTCGGCCTGGAGCGCGTCCACGAACTGGTCCAGGGCGGGCTCGCCTTCGAGAGCGCCCTGGAGTCGGTGCGCGGCGGCACCGTCTTCACCACCCACACGCCGGTGCCCGCCGGGATCGACCGCTTCGACCGCGAGCTGGTCGCCCACCACTTCGGCCCCGACGCCGAACTGCCCGGCATCGACGTCGAGCTGATACTGCGCCTCGGCATGGAGACCTACGCGGGCGGCGACGCCAACGTGTTCAACATGGCCGTGATGGGGCTGCGCCTGGCCCGCGGCGCCAACGGCGTCTCCACGCTGCACGGCAAGGTCAGCCAGGAGATGTTCCAGGGCCTGTGGCCCGGGTTCGACCCCGAGGAGGTGCCGATCGCCTCCGTCACCAACGGCGTGCACGCGCCCACCTGGGTGGCCCCCGAGGTGTTCCGGCTCGGCGCCCGGCAGATCGGCGAGCGCCGCACCGACCGGGCCCTGTCCGTCGGCGGCTCCGAGCGCTGGGACGCCGTCGCCGACATCCAGGACTCCGACATCTGGCAGCTCCGCCGCGAGCTGCGCGCCCAGCTGGTGGACGAGGTGCGCCGCCGTCTGCACGTGTCCTGGCGGCAGCGCGGCGCCGCCACCGCCGAACTCGGCTGGATCGACGAGGTCCTCGACCCGGACGTCCTCACCATCGGCTTCGCGCGCCGCGTCCCCTCGTACAAGCGTCTGACGCTGATGCTGCGCGACCAGGACCGGCTCCTGGAGCTGCTCACGCACTCCGAGCGGCCGGTGCAGATCGTCGTCGCGGGCAAGGCGCACCCGGCCGACGACGGCGGCAAGCGGCTCATCCAGGACCTGGTGCGCTTCACCGACGACCCGCGGGTGCGGCACCGCATCGTGTTCCTGCCCGACTACGGCATGGCGATGGCCCAGAAGCTGTACGCGGGCTGCGACGTGTGGCTGAACAATCCGCTTCGCCCCCTGGAGGCGTGCGGCACCTCCGGCATGAAGGCCGCGCTCAACGGCTGCCTCAACCTGTCGGTCCTGGACGGCTGGTGGGACGAATGGTTCGAGCCCGACTTCGGCTGGGCGATCCCCACGGCCGACGGCTCGGCCACCGACGACCACCGCCGCGACGACCTGGAGGCGGCCGCCCTGTACGACCTCCTGGAGCGGCGGATCACTCCCCGCTTCTACGAGAACGGGCCCGAAGGCCTTCCCGACCGGTGGATCGAGATGGTGCGGCGCACCCTGACCCGGCTCGGCCCGAAGGTCCTCGCCGGACGCATGGTGCGCGAGTACGTGGAGCGCCTGTACGTGCCCGCCGCGCGCGCCCACCGCGTGCTCGAAGCGGACGCCGCCTCGGGGTTCGCCGCCTGGAAGAACCGCGTCCGCGCGGCCTGGCCCGGCGTCGCCGTCGACCACGTCGAGGCCACGGCCGTGGGCACCACCGCGGAGCTGGGCGCGACCCTCGCCCTGCGGGTGCGCGTGCGCCTCGGCGAGCTGGCGCCCGACGACGTCGAGGTGCAGGCCCTCGCGGGCCGCGTCGACCCCGAGGACCACATCGCGGACGCCACCCCGGTGCCGCTGAAGCCCACCGGCGCCCCCGACGGCGAGGGCCGCCTGCTGTACGAGGGCCCCCTGGCCCTGGACCGCACCGGCCCCTTCGGCTACACGGTCCGCATCCTCCCGTCCCACCGCCTCCTGGCCAGCAACGCGGAACTGGGCCTGGTGGCGGTCCCGTCAGAGGCGACGGGCGAGGCGGCGGGCGTCTTGATGCGCTGAACGGCAGCGCCCCGAAGGGGCGCGGGGAACTGCGCGACCAGCCACGACGGACCCGCAGACACATACGAAAATGGTGCGGGCGGCATCCAGGGGGTCTCCCCGGATGCCGCCCGGTTCAGAGGGTTACTTGACGTTCACTCCGGTCCAGGCGGCGGCAACCGCCTTCGCCTCGGCGGAGTTCGCGCCGTACAGGTCGCTCGCGGCCTTCACGGTGTCCTTGCGCGCCTGCGCGTAGTTCGTGGTCGAGGTGAAGTACGACGTCAGGGCCTTGAACCAGATCTTCTCGGCCTTGTCGCGCCCGATGCCGGTGACCTTGGAGCCGTCCTTGGTCGGGCTGTCGTACGCCACACCGTTGATCGTCTTCTTCCCGCTGCCCTCGCTCAGCAGGTAGAAGAAGTGGTTGGCGATGCCGGAGGAGTAGTGGACGTCGACGTTGCCGGCGTTGCTGCTCCAGTAGTCGAGGGACGAGCCGTCCTTGGAGGGCTTGTCCATGTAGCGCAGCGGGGTGCCGTCGCCGTTGATGTCGATCTTCTCGCCGACGAGGTAGTCGCCCTTGTCCAGGGCGTTGTTCGCCTTGAACTCGACGGCGGCGGCGAAGATATCGCTGGTGGCCTCGTTCAGGCCGCCGGACTCACCGCTGTACTCCATGTTGCCGGTGGCCGAGGTGACGCCGTGGGTCATCTCGTGGGCGGCCACGTCGATGGAGGTCAGGGGCTTGGCGTTGCCCTCGCCGTCGCCGTACGTCATGCAGAAGCAGGAGTCCTGCCAGAACGCGTTGACGTAGGCGTTGCCGTAGTGCACGCGGGACGTGGCGCCCTTGCCGTCGCCCTTGATGCCGCTGCGGCCGTGCACGTTCTTGTAGTAGTCCCAGGTGAGGCCCGCGCCGTAGGCGGCGTCGACGGCGGCGGTCTGGGTGTTGGAGGGCTTGCCGGTGCCCCAGACGTCGTCGGCGTCGGTGTAGAGCTTGCCGCCGCTGGAGCCGTGGTTCAGGTCCAGGGTCTTGTGGTTGCCGCGCCCGGAGTCGGTGAGCTGGAAGGTGCTGCCGCTCTTGACGGAGCCGACCGTGACCTTGCCGCTGTACTGGCTGTTGCCGGTGCCGGTCTCGATGGCCTGGTGCTGGTACAGCTTCTTGCCGGTGGCCGCGTCGGTGATGACGTGCAGCTCGCTCGGCGTGCCGTCCTTCTGCACGCCGGTGACGACCGTCTCGTAGGCGAGCGTGGGCTTGCCGTCGGCGGCCCAGACGACCTTGCGCGGTGCGCGCGGGTCGGCCTTGGCGGTGTCGCCGGTCTTCGCGGCCGTCGACTTGGCGGCGGCGGCCACGGACTTCGGGGCCAGCTTCGCGTCGGTGGACGCGACCTTGATGGCGGCCTTGGTCGCCTTGCTGACGCCCTTGACCGAGCCGTCCTTCGCGGTGTGGACGACGAGGTCGCCGCCGAGGACGGGAAGTCCGGCGTAGGTGCGCTCGTAGCGCGTGTGGGTGGTGCCGTCGCGGTCCTTGACGACGTCGCGGACGACCAGCTTCTCCTTCGCGCCGAGGCCGATGCGGTCCGCGGTGGCCGCGGCCTTGTCCTCGGCGCCCTGGAGCAGGTCGGCGCGGGCGGAGGCGGAGAGCGGGGCGGTGGCCGCGGCGGGGGCCGGGGCGGCGGCTCTGGCGGTGTCGGGCTGTGCGGAAGCGCCGGTGGTCATTCCGGCGGTGAGCAGCGCTCCGGCGGCGACGGCGGTGGCGATGGCCAGGGTGGAACGCTTCGATATGTGGGGGGTCACGCATGCTCCTTGTGTGAAGGCCCGGATGGCATGGGGGACCACCCGGGCCGAACTGGTGCTGTGCGGATGAACGTGTGTGCCGTGCGTGAGCAGCGTGCCATTTGAGCCAGGTACATGTCAGGACCTTGATTGAATGTTGGCCAGATTGCGTCCGTTGGCCGATGGTCAAGGTCCGCCATGCGAACACCGGGTGAACGGACCGCCGGATGCGTCCACGCGGTGAGGGGCGGCGCCGCCCCGGGGGTTGGCGGTTCCGGGCTCCCGGAACGGCGCCGGCTCGGGTCGGCTAGGGGCGTGCGCCGACGTTGACGGCCGCCCAGGCGTTGGCGACCGCGGTGTACTCGGGGCTCGACGTGCCGTACAGCTCGCCGGTCGCGGCCAGCGTGCCGGTGCGCGCCGCCGCGTAGTTGGTGGTCGTGGTGAACTTCGTGGTGAGGGCCCTGAACCAGATCTTGGCGGCCTTGTCGATGCCTATTCCGGTCACAGGCTTGTTGTCATACGTCGGCGAGTTGTACGAGACGCCGTTGATGACCTTCGCGCCGCTGCCCTCGCTCAGCAGGTAGAAGAAGTGGTTGGCGATGCCCGAGGAGTAGTGCACGTCCACGTTGCCCGCGCTGCTGCTCCAGTTGTCCAGCGAACGGCCGTCCTTGGAGGGCTTGTCCATGTAGCGCAGCGGAGTGCCGTTGCCCCGGATGTCGATCTTCTCGCCGACGAGGTAGTCGCCGACGTCGCTCGCGTTCTTGGCGTTGAACTCGACGGCGGCGGCGAAGATATCGCTGGTCGCCTCGTTCAGGCCGCCGGGCTCGCGGCTGTACTGCATGTTGCCGGTCGCGGCGGTGACGCCGTGGGTCATCTCGTGCGCGGCCACGTCGATCGACGTCAGCGGCTTGGCGTTGCCCGAGCCGTCGCCGTACGTCATGCAGAAGCAGGAGTCCTGCCAGAACGCGTTGACGTAGTTGTTGCCGTAGTGCACGCGTGAGGAGGCGCCGCGGCCGTCGTTCCTGATGCCGTTGCGGCCGTGCACGTTCTTGTAGTAGTCCCAGGTCAGGGCCGCGCCGTAGTGGGCGTCCGCGCCCGCGGTCTCGGCGTTGGAGGCCTGGCCGTTGCCCCAGACGTCGTCCGGGCCGCTGAAGAGGGTGCCCGAGCCGGACGTGCCGCGGTTGAGGTTGCGCGTCTGGTGGTTGCCGCGCGCCGTGTCGGTGAGCGTGTACTGCGAGCCCGACTGCTGCGTGGTGAGCGGGACCTGGCCGCTGTACTGCGTGTTGCCGGTGCCCTGGTGGACGCCCTGCCACTCGCCGAGCTTCTTGCCGGTCCTGGCGTCGGTCACCACGTGCAGCTCGTTGGGCGTGCCGTCCTCCTGGAGGCCGCCGACCACGGTCTCGTACGCGAGCTTCGGGGCGCCGCCCTTGGCGTCGGCGAGCCAGACGACCTTGCGGGGCTCCTGGGACGTCTTGAGCTTCGTGGAGCCGTCCGCCTTCGAGGCGCCGAGCGCCTGCTTCTCGGCGCTCGCCGCCTTGACGTCGGCGCTCGTGCCGGTGCCCGCGAGGCGGGCCTTGGAGGCGCGGTTGACGTCCTTGACCGTGCCCGACTTGTCGGTGGCGACGACGAGGTCGCCGCCGAGGACGGGGAGCCCGGCGTAGGTGCGCTCGTAGCGCGTGTGGGTGGTGCCGTCGCGGTCCTTGATGACATCGCGGACGACCAGCTTCTCCTTCGCGCCGAGGCCGATGCGCTCGGCGGTCGCGGCGGTGGTGGCGTCCGCCGCGCGGATCAGCTCGGCCCGCTGGGACGGGGAGAGCTGCTGCGGCAGGGCGCCGGCGTCGGCCTTGGTCCCGGACGACGCCTGGTCGGCCGACGCGGTGGTGGCCTGGACGGTCACGCCGAGCAGCGCGGCGGCGGCGACGAAGGCGCCGATGGCGGTGGCACGCCGACGGGCGGGGGTTCTACGGGGTGTGGGGGATGTGCTCAACACGGACTCCTTCTGCGCGGCCGCGGGGGTGCGCGGCCTGTGGCGACCCGGCGGCGGGTGACCGGCCGGGCAGAGCAGGGCAGTACGTGGTGCCTGGCGCGCGTCGTGCCGCCGGGGCGGGCGCGCCGCGCGCGGGAGTCGTCGGGGTGGAGCGCCCGTGCGACTGGTGAGGGGAAGAGTGCCATTCGAGACAGGTACATGTCATTCAGTTGGCGTACTTTGGCTGGAATACGTCCGCCTGTAGGGTTCGGGCGTCCGTTATGCGGCGCATCGGGGGATTGCCCCCCGGGGTGGTCAGCCCACTACGCTCTCTCGCCACGCCCGGTGCAGTTGGGCGAAGGGGCCTGTGGCGGCGGTCAGTTCGGCGGGGGTGCCGTCCTCGACGACTCGGCCGTGCTCCATGACCAGGACGCGGTCGGCGATCTCCACCGTGGACAGGCGGTGGGCGATCACGACCGCCGTGCGCCCCCGCAGGACCGTGTCCATCGCGCGCTGCACGGCCCGCTCCCCGGGGATGTCCAGGGAGCTGGTGGCCTCGTCCAGGATCAGCACCGCGGGGTCGGCGAGCAGCGCGCGGGCGAACGCCACCAGCTGGCGCTGCCCGGCCGAGATGCGGCCGCCGCGCTTGCGCACGTCCGTGTCGTAGCCGTCGGGCAGGGCCGCGATGAAGTCGTGGGCGCCGATCGCCTTCGCGGCGCGCTCGATCTCCTCGCGGGTGGCCTCCGGGCGGCCGATCGCGATGTTCTCCGCGACCGTGCCGGAGAACAGGAACGCCTCCTGGGTGACCATCACGACGCCGCGCCTGAGCTCGGCCGTCGCCAGTTCGCGCAGGTCGACGCCGTCGAGCAGGACCCGTCCTTCCGTGGGGTCGTAGAACCGGGCGAGCAGCTTCGCGAGCGTGGACTTGCCCGCGCCCGTGGAGCCGACGACGGCGACGGTCTGCCCGGCGGGCAGCGTGAGGTCGAAGCGCGGCAGGATCTCGCCGCCCGTCCGGTACGCGAACCGCACGCCGTCGAACCGGACGGTCCGGCCCGGGTGTTCGGACGCGAGCCCGGGCAGCGGGCGCGCGACGGACTGCTCCGGCTCCGGCACGGACGGCGTCTGCGCGAGCAGTCCCGCGATCTTCTCCAGGGACGCCGCCGCCGACTGGTAGGAGTTGAGGAACATCCCGAGCCGGTCGATCGGGTCGTACAGGCGCCGCAGATACAGCACGGCCGCCGCGAGGACGCCGAGGGCGAGGGTGCCCTCCGCGACGCGGTACCCGCCCCACAGGACGATCCCGGCCACCGAGGTGTTCGCGACGAGCCGCGAGCCCACCACGTACCGGGCCATCTCCAGGATCGCGTCGCCGTTCACGCGCTCGTGCGCGCGGTTCAGGGCGGCGAACCGCTCGTCGTTGGCCCGCTCGCGGCGGAACGCGCGCACCGGCCGGATGCCGTTCATCGTCTCGGTGAACTTCACGATCACGGCGGCGATGGCCGTGGAGCGGACCCGGTACACCTTGGCCGCCCGGTGCTGGAAGAGCCGGATCAGCAGGTACAGCGGTACGAACGACGCCACCGCCACCGCGCCGAGGCCCAGGTCGAGCCAGAGCAGCAGCGCCGCGATGTAGACGAACGACAGGATGACCGTGAGCAGCTCCTGGAGGCCCTCGCTGAGCAGCTCGCGCAGCGACTCGACGTCCGTCGTGGACCGGGAGATCAGCCGCCCGGAGGTGTACCGCTCGTGGAAGTCCACGCTGAGCGCCTGCGCGTGCCGGAAGATCCGCCCGCGCAGATCGAGCAGCACGTCCTGGTTGACCCGCGCCGAGGCCAGGATGAAGGCGTACTGGAGCACGCCGGACAGGGCCGCGGACAGTCCGTAGGCGACGCCGACGGCGATCAGCGGGCCGTAGTCGTCCTTGCGCACGGCGGGCACGGCCGAGTCGATGGCGTACGCCACCAGGAGCGGGCCCGTCTGGACGGCGGCCTGCTGGAGGAGCAGCAGCACGGCGGCCAGCGTGACCCGGCCGCGGCGCGGCGCGAGCAGCGACCGCAGAAGGCGCCCGGTCGCGCCGGGCGGCGCGGGCAGCGTGTCCTGGTCGAAGTCGTCGAGGCCCTGCTTGCTCACTTCGCTCCCCCTGACATCAGCCACGCGTACTCGGCGTTGTCCCGCAGCAGTTCCTGGTGTGTGCCCACGGCGGCTATGCGGCCGCCGGAGAGCAGGGCGACGCGGTCCGCGAGCAGCACCGTCGACGGGCGGTGCGCCACCACCAGGGCCGTGGTGTCCTTCAGGACCCGCCGCAGCGCGGCCTCGACCAGCGCCTCCGTGTGGACGTCGAGCGCCGACAGCGGGTCGTCGAGCACCAGGAACCGCGGCCGCCCCACGACCGCGCGGGCCAGGGCGAGCCGCTGCCGCTGGCCGCCGGACAGGCTCAGGCCCTGCTCGCCGACCTGGGTGTCCGCGCCCTGCGGAAGGTCGTGCACGAAGTCGGCCTGCGCGACCGACAGGGCGTGGTCCAGATCCCGCTCCCCGGCGTCCGCCGCGGCGCCCATGAGGACGTTCTCGCCGACGGACGCGGAGAACAGGGTGGGCTCCTCGAAGGCCACCGACACCAGCTCCCGCACCCGCTGCCGGGGCAGGTGCGCGATGTCCTGGCCGTCGAGGGTGATGCGGCCGCCGCTGACGTCGTGCAGCCGGGGCACCAGGGCGGTGAGCGTGGTCTTGCCGCTGCCGGTGGCGCCCACCAGGGCCATCGTCTCGCCCGTACGGACGTGCAGATCGATGCGGGACAGGACCGGCGGCGTGTCGTCGTCCGCGTCGGGATAGTGGAAGGACACTCCTTCGAAGCGCATCCCGTCGGCGGCGGGGCCGTCCCCGGCCACGGTGTCCGGGTCGGACTCCTGCTCCGCGTCGAGCACTTCGAAGTACCGCTCCGTGGCCGTCGCCGCCTCCTGGCTCATGGCGAGCAGGAAGCCCATCGACTCCACCGGCCAGCGCAGCGCGAGCGCCGTGGACAGGAACGCCACAAGGGTGCCCGCCGACAGGTCGCCGTCGGCGACCCGCACGGAGCCGAGCACGAGCGCCGCCCCGATGGCCAGCTCCGGCAGCGTCGTGATGACGCCCCAGATCGCGGCGAGCAGCCGGGCCTTGGCCAGCTCCGTGCCGCGCAGGGTCCGCGAGAGCTCGCGGAACGCCCGCGCCTGGCTGCGGTGCCGGCCGAAGCCCTTGATGATGCGGATGCCGAGCACGCTCTCCTCGACGACCGTCGTCAGATCGCCGACCTGGTCCTGCGCGCGCCGCGCCACGTCGGCGAACCGCGCCTCGAAGTACGACACGACGACCACGAGGGGCACCACCGGCGCGAGCAGCACCAGGCCGAGCGTCCAGTCCTGGGCGAGGAGCAGGGCCACGCCCACCAGGATCGTCGCGCCGTTCACCACCATGAAGGTCAGCGGGAAGGCGAGGAACAGGCGGATCAGCATCAGGTCCGTCGTGCCGCGCGAGAGCAACTGGCCCGAGGCCCAGCGGTCGTGGAACGCCACCGGCAGCCGCTGGAGGTGCCGGAACAGGTCCGCCCGCATCGCCGCCTCGACGCCCGCGAGCGGCCGCGCCACCAGCCACCGCCGGAAGCCGAAGAGCAGCGCCTCCGCGACGCCGAGGCCGAGCAGGAGCAGCGCCCCCAGCCAGACCCCGGCCGTGTCCCCGTCGGCCACGGGCCCGTCCACCATCCACTTCAGGATGAGCGGGAAGACCAGGCTCGTACAGGACGCCACGATCGCGACAAGTGCGGCCCAGAACAGGCGCTTTCGGACAGGGCGGACGTACGGCCACAGGCGCGTGAGCGTCCGGACGGCCGACCGGCCGCCCCCGGCGGATTCGAGTGTGGTGGACATCAGGGGCGAGCCTACGTTTCACCACTGACAGCGCCCACTGAGTTTCGTCCCGTACGCCGTCCTCCGCTGGTCCTAGGTCCTCCGCCCGCACGCCTACGAGCTGCGGGAACGCGCGGTGCTCCGCCGAGTCGTAGGGCGCGGTCAACCGATCGGTCGATGCCGGGTCGAGCGCGACGGGCGATGCCGCGCCCGGACCACGGACGCGAGGCTCGTCGCATGCCTCATACGACACCCGTCATCGAAGTCACGGGTCTGCGCAAGTCCTACGGCGGCCGGACCGCCGTGGACGGCGTCTCGTTCGCCGTCGACGAGTTCGAGATCTTCGGGATCCTCGGGCCCAACGGCGCGGGCAAGACCACCACCGTCGAGTGCGTCAGCGGCCTGCGCGTGCCCGACGCGGGCACCGTCCGCGTGGCGGGGCGCGACCCCGTCGCCGACCACGCGCGCGTGACCCGCGTCCTGGGCGCGCAGCTCCAGGAGAGCGAGCTCCAGGGCAAGCTCACGGTGCGCGAGGCGCTCGAACTGTACGCCGCCTTCTACCCCGACCCCGCCGACTGGCGCCCGCTCGCCGCGCGCCTCGGCCTGACCGACCGGCTCGGCACCCGCTTCGCCCAGCTGTCCGGCGGCCAGAAGCAGCGCCTGTTCATCGCGCTCGCCCTCATCGGCAACCCTCGCGTCGTCGTCCTCGACGAGCTGACCACCGGGCTCGACCCGCACGCGCGCCGCGACACCTGGAAGCTGATCGAGGACGTGCGCGACAGCGGTGTCACCGTCCTGCTCGTCACCCACTTCATGGAGGAGGCCCAGCGCCTGTGCGACCGCGTCGCGGTGATCGACCGCGGCCGCGTCGTCGCGCTGGACAGCCCGGCGGGCCTGATCAGCGGCACCGCGGGCGCCACCGTGATCTCCTTCGCGCCGTCGGCCCCGCTGGCACCGGGGGAGCTGGCCGCGCTGCCGGGCGTCACGGCCGCGGCCGAGCGGGACGGCCGCGTCACACTGAGCGGAACGGACGCCTCCGTGGACGCCCTTCTCACCCTCCTCGCCCGCCGCGGGGTGCGGGCCCACCAGCTCCGCGTCACCGACGCGACGCTCGACGACGCCTATCTGGACCTCACGACGGGAGCCCGCCCATGACCACCGCCACCTCTCCCGGCGCCGCGGGCCGCGCCGTCCTGAAGGCCGAGTGGCGGCTCTTCCGGCGCGAACCCGTCTCGCTGTTCTGGGTCCTCGGCTTCCCGACCGCGCTGCTCGCCGTCCTGGGGTCGATCCCGTCCTTCCGGGAGGCGCAGGACGACCTCGGCGGCCTCCGCGTCATCGACGCCTACGTGCCCGTGACCGTGCTCCTCTCCATGATCATGGCGGGGCTCCAGGCCATGCCGCCGGTCGTCACGGGCTACCGCGAGCGCGGCGTCCTGCGCCGCATGTCCGCGACCCCGGTGCGGCCCTCCGCCGTGCTCGGTGCGCAGATGGGGCTGCACGGGGCGGCCGCGCTCGGCTCCGCGCTGCTCTCGCTGGCCGTGGGCCGGGCCGTGTTCGACGTGCCGCTGCCGCGCCAGGGGCTCGGGTACGCGCTCGCCCTGCTCCTCGCCGTCGCGGCCGCGCTCGCCCTCGGCGCCCTGGTCTCGGCGCTCGCGCGCACCTCGAAGGCCGCGAGCGCGATCGGCTCGGCCGTGTTCTTCCCGATGCTGTTCAGCGCGGGCGTGTGGCTTCCGGTACGGGCGATGCCGGACGCCCTCGCGCACGTCGTCGAGGCCCTGCCGTTCGGCGCCGCCGCCGAGGCGCTCAACCAGGCGGCGGACGGCTCCTGGCCCGGCCTCGCCCACCTGGGCGTCCTCGCCCTGTGGACGGCGGCCCTGACCCTGGCCGCCACTCGCTGGTTCCGCTGGGAGTGACCGGGTGCCCGGGGTGGTTGAGGTGACTGAGGGGACCGGAGTGACGGACGTGACCGCCCCGCCCGTGGCCGACACTGGACGGATGGCGACGACCACGCGCGACCCGGCGCACGACACCCCCGGGAGGGCCGCCCGCGCCGAGGCCGCGCGCCCCGCCCTCGTGGACGAGCGGTGGGAGCTGTTCCACCGGTGGGGGCCGCTGGCCCTGCTCGCCTTCGGCACCCTCCTCGCCGTGCCCACCACCGGCCTCGTCGGCATGGGGCACGGCACCTGGAGCCTGGCCGTGGGCCTGCTCGCGGCCGCCGTCGCCCTCCAGGCCTGGTGGATCGCCGCGGCCCGCTCCCGCCCCGGGCCCTCGGCCGCGGGCACCGCGTACTACTTCCTGCGCTGGGCCCTCGCGTTCACGCTCGCCTGGCTGAACCCGTTCTTCGTGTTCTACGCCGTCACCGGCTACTTCGGCTCGGAGCGGCTCGTGCTGCGCCGCTTCGTGCCCACCGGCCTCCTGGTGACCGCCGTGACGATGGCGGGCGCCCAGGCGGGCGGGTTCCCGCCGCACGGGCGCGTCGCCTGGGTGGTGTTCGGCGCGCTGATCGCCGTGAACGTCGGTCTGCTCGCCTTCTTCGGCCACCTCGCCGCCAAGGAGGAGGAGCGCTCCCGGGTGCAGGCCGTCACCATCGACGAGCTGGAGCGCACCAACGCCGCGCTCCAGCAGGCCCTCGACGAGAACGCCGCCCTTCACGCCCAGTTGCTGCTCCAGGCCCGCGAGGCGGGCGTCGCCGACGAGCGGCGCAGGCTGGCCGCCGAGATCCACGACACCATCGCCCAGGGCCTGACCGGCATCATCGCCCAGCTCCAGGTCGTCACGAACACCCCCGACCCGCGGGCGGCCCGCACCCACCTGGACCGCGCCGCCGACCTCGCCCGGCACAGCCTCGGCGAGGCCCGCCGCTCCGTGCACAACCTCGCCCCGGCCGCCCTGGAGCACGACGCGCTGCCCGAGGCCCTCGACAAGACGGTCCGCGGCTGGGCCGAGCGCACCGGCGTGCGCGCCGACTTCACCCGGACCGGCACCGCCGAGCCGCTGCACGACGAGGTCGAGGCCACGCTCCTGCGGATCGCCGAGGAGGCGCTCGCCAACGCGGCCCGGCACGCCGCCGCGACCCGCGTCGGCGTCACCCTGTCCTACATGGCGGGCGAGATCACGCTCGACGTCCGCGACGACGGCCGCGGCTTCGACCCCCGCGCGCTGCCCGCGCGCGGCCGCGCCGGCGGCTTCGGGCTCGACGGGATGCGGGCCCGCGCCGAGCGCATCGCGGGCGCCCTCACCGTCGAGTCGGAGCCGGGCGGCGGCACCGCCGTCTCGGCCCGCGTCCCCTGGGTGGGCGCGGTCCCGGCCCGCGTACCGTTGGCACACGATGACCGCTGAAACCGCTGGGACCGCCGCCGTGCCGATCACCCTCCTCGTCGTGGACGACCACCCCGTCGTCCGCGACGGTCTGCGCGGCATGTTCACGTCGGCGTCCGGCTTCGAGGTGCTCGGCGAGGCCGCGAACGGCGTCGAGGCCGTGGACCTCGTGGCCCGCCTCGACCCGGACGTGGTCCTGATGGACCTGCGCATGCCGGGCGGCGGCGGGGTCGACGCCATCGCCGAGCTGGCCCGGCGCGGCGCCCGCGCCCGCGTCCTGGTGCTCACCACCTACGACACGGACTCCGACACGCTCCCGGCGATCGAGGCGGGCGCGACCGGCTACCTCCTCAAGGACGCCCCGCGCGACGAGCTGTTCACGGCCGTGCGCGCCGCCGCCGAGGGCCGCACCGTGCTCTCCCCGGCCGTGGCCTCCCGGCTCGTCGCACGCGTACGTGCCCCCGGCAACGAGCCGCTGAGCTCCCGCGAACGGGAAGTCCTCGCACTCGTCGCCAGGGGCACGTCCAACCGTGACATCGCCAAGGAGCTGTTCATCAGCGAAGCCACGGTCAAGACCCATCTCACCCATGTGTACGGCAAGTTGGGCGTCAAGGACCGGGCCGCGGCCGTATCGGAGGCGTACCGCCGCGGCATCCTCGGCTGACCCCCCGTAGCGCGGGTCCAGCCGAGACCGGAATCCGGTCCTCGCGGGACGCGCACCCCCCGGGGCGCGGCCCGCTCAGCCCTGGGTCCTTACCCGCGCTCCCACAACGCGGGGGTGTTCGGGGGCTCCCAGCCCTCCTGTGCCTGGTGCGGCTGGAGGCAGCGGAAGGTCTCGCCGCCGTACGTGACCGTGTCACCGGCCGCGTAGACGGAGCCCGCGGCCCAGCTGCCGCTCGGGTCGCCGGGGCCCGGACCTGGCCCCGGGTCCTCGCCGCCCGTGGTCTTCAGCGTCAGCTGGAACTGCTGAAGGAGCGGATTGATCGGCTGGTGGAACGTCGTGCCGCCGGAGCGGCAGTTGCCCGAGCCGCCCGAGGTGACGCCCTGCGCCTGGCTGCCGGAGATGTACGAGCCGCCGGAGTCGCCGGGCTCGGCGCACACCGTCGTACGGGTCACGCCGCTGATGGTGCCCTCGGGGTAGGTGACGCTGGTGTTGTGCTGCGAGATCGTGCCGCAGTGCCATCCGGTGGTCGACCCGGAGCGGCAGATGGAGGCGCCCACCGGCGACTGCGTCGAGCCCGCGACGCCCACGCGCGTGCCGCCCTGGCCCTTGACGTACGGGGTCGACGTCCACTGCGAGTTCGCGGCCACCCACGCCATGTCGCGGCCCGGGAAGATCGAGCCGCGGAAGGTGCCCTGCGCGACCCGGTTGTAGCCCTGCGTGGCCGTGCCCACGCGGCCGCAGTGGCCCGCCGTGGCGAAGCCCTGGGTCGCGCCCTGGGTGATCGAGAACCCGACCGAGCAGCGGCCGCCCATGTAGTACGCGTCGCCGCCGACGAGGTCGTACAGCGGCTTGGGCCGGTCCTTGGTCTTCGCCACGCGCACGAGGTCGCGGTCCACGCCCGCGGCGGCCACGAGCCGGTGGGCGGCGGAGGCCCGCACGGCGTTCACCACGACCGCGTTGGTCCTGACGTCGACGTACCAGACCGGGGCGTCCCGCGTCGTCGTCTTCTTCGCGGCCCGGTCCAGGGCCGCCTTGGCCGCGTCGAGCCGGTCGACGGTGTGGTCGACGACCCGGGCCTTCGCGCCCTTGGCCGTGATGGCCGGGACGTCCTTCGCGTCGGTCGTCGCGACCGTGAGCGTGCCCGAGGTGGCGCCTTGTACCCAGGCGCCCGCGAAGTCACGGCCGAGAGCGTTCCGCAGCGATCCTGCGACGGCGCCGGCCTCCGCCTCGTTGGCGAGGCGCGACTCGGCCTGGGCGGGGGTGAGGCCGAGGTCGCGCTGCATGGCCTTGAGCACCGCGGGGGAGGTCTCGGCCACGGCGGCGGTGTCGGCGGGGGACGGGGAGTCGGCGTGGGCGGAGCCGGGGATCGAAGCGAAGACGAGGGCGCCGGCGGCCACGAACGCGGCGCCAGCCGCGGCCAGACCGCGGCGCTCGCTACATTTCCTGAGGAACGGGGAGGCATCTCTGGACTGCATGGGGGTCTCCTCGGTGTGTCATCGGGGAGCGGGGGGATCCGTGGAGCGGGGAAGCGGGATCCGCCCTCTCTCCGGTCGCGAACACCGTAGAAGCCTCAACAGCCGCTCAGTAGATGCCAGTTACCCCCCTGTCCCCGCGTTATGGCCCCCGCCACCGGACCGGTCGTCCACGTCCGCCCCCGGCGAGGCCAGCCACGCCGAGTAGCTCTCGCTTCGGGCGGCGGCCTCCGCGTGCGCGGTCCGGGCGTGCGCGAACACCCCGGCCGCGGTGTCGTGCGCGTACGTCTCGGGGTGCCACCCCAGCAGATGCCGCCAGTACAGCGGCGTCCCGGCGAGGGGCCGGGTCACGATCCCGCCCGTCGGCGGAAACGTGGCGCGGCACAGCCCCACCGCCCGCCCCACCTGCACCAGATGCACGCACGACGCGGTGTCGGTCTCGTACACGGACGACGGCGTGAACCCCGCCCGCGCGCACGCCGCGGTGAAGCAGTCCCCGAAGCAGCCGTCGCCCGGCACGTCCGTCCACGCCTCGTCCGCGAGGTCCGCGAGGTCGATCTCCGGCTCCCCGGCGAGCCGGTGCCCGGTGGCGAGCATGACGAACACCGGGTCGCGCGCGACCTCGCGCCACACCAGGCGCTCCCGCTCCGGCGGCGCGGCGGCGCCGCACGTGCCGACGAGCGCGAAGTCGAGCCGCCCGTCGGCGACCTGGGCGGCGATCTCCCGCTCCGACCAGGAGGTGTACGTGGACACGGACTGCTCGGGATGCGCGGCGGCGAGCCGGTCCACCAGGCCGCCGAGCAGCGGTCCGTGCGTCCCGCCGAGCCGGAACCCGCGCCGGTCCTGCCAGCCGCGGGTGAACCGCTCGGCCTCCTCCTGGAGTTCGCTGACGGCGGGCAGCACGATCCGGGCGCGGGCGAGCACGAACTCGCCGAGGGGAGTGGGCCGCACCCCGAACCTGCCGCGCTCGAACAGCTCGCCCCCCAGGGCCCGTTCGATCCGCTTCAGCTGCGCGCTGAGCGCGGGCTGCGCGAGGCCGAGCGCGGTGGCGGCCTTGGTCAGGCTGCCCGCGTCGGCGATCGCCCGGATCGTCTTCAGGTGCCGCAACTCCAGGTCCATGCCGTGAGCTTCGTCGGCCTCCGGGCCTGGGGCAATACTTGGTACGGACCTGAATCAGGCGGCGGGCGCGGGCACCGCCCTGAGCAGCAGCGCAGAGCGGGCCTCGACCGTCACTGACGTCCCCGCGGCGAGCAGCGTCCCCGGCGCGTCCCCCTGCTCCTCGCGCGCGGTGTCCACCACCACCTCGTACGCGTCGGCCCACGGCGGCCCCGGCAGCGTGAAGGCCGCCGCCCGCTCGGCGCCGTGCAGCACGGCGAGGAAGCTGTCGTCCGTGACCTGCGCCCCGCGCGCGTCCCGGCCCGGTATGTCGCGCCCCGACAGATACATGCCGAGCGTCGCGGCGGGCGCGTACCAGTCGGCCTCCGTCATCTCCGTGCCGCGCGCCGTGAACCACGCCAGGTCCCGCAGCCCGTCCGCCGAGTGGGCGCGCCCGGAGAAGAAGGCGCGGCGCCTGAGGACCGGATGCCGGTGGCGCAGCGCGATCAGCCGGCGCGCGAGCGCGAGCAGGCCGCTCCAGGCGGGGTCGTCGCGCAGCCCCCAGTCCACCCAGCTGACCCCGTTGTCCTGGCAGTACGCGTTGTTGTTGCCGCCCTGGGTGCGGCCCATCTCGTCGCCCGCGACCAGCATCGGCACGCCGGTGGACAGGAGCAGCGTGGTCAGCAGGTTGCGCAGCTGGCGCCTGCGCAGGGCGAGGACCCCGGCGTCGTCGGTCTCGCCCTCGGCGCCGCAGTTCCACGCGCGGTTGTCGTCCGCTCCGTCCCGGTTGCCCTCGCCGTTGGCCTCGTTGTGCTTCTGCTCGTAGCTCACCAGGTCCCGGAGCGTGAAGCCGTCGTGGGCGGTCACGAAGTTCACCGAGGCGTACGGCCGCCGCCCGCCCCACGCGTACAGGTCGCTGGACCCGGACAGGCGGTAGCCGAGGTCCCGCACGTCCGGCAGGGCGCCCCGCCAGAAGTCCCGCACCGCGTCGCGGTAGCGGTCGTTCCACTCCGTCCACAGCGGCGGGAACGCCCCCACCTGATAGCCGCCCGAGCCCACGTCCCACGGCTCGGCGATCAGCTTCACCCGCCGCAGGACCGGGTCCTGCGCGATCACCGCGAGGAACGGCGAGAGCATGTCGACGTCGTGGAAGGAGCGCGCGAGCGCCGCCGCGAGGTCGAAGCGGAAGCCGTCCACGCCCATCTCGCTCACCCAGTAGCGCAGCGAGTCCGTGATGAGCCGCAGGACCTGCGGCCGCACCACGTGCAGGGTGTTGCCGCAGCCCGTGTAGTCGGCGTACCGCCGGGCGTCCTCCTGGAGGTGGTAGTACGCGTGGTTGTCGACGCCCTTCAGGGAGAGCGTCGGGCCCATCTCCCCGGCCTCGGCGGTGTGGTTGTAGACGACGTCCAGGATCACCTCGATCCCGGCCTCGTGCAGCGCCCGCACCATCCGCCGGAACTCGCCGACCTGCTGCCCGGTGGTGCCGGACGCCGCGTACGCCGCGTGCGGGGCGAAGTAGCCGATCGAGTTGTACCCCCAGTAGTTGCGCAGGCCACGGCGCAGCAGATGGTCCTCGTGCGCGAACTGGTGCACCGGGAGCAGCTCGACCGCCGTCACCCCCAGGCGTACGAGATGGTCTATGGCCGCCGGGTGGGCGAGCCCCGCGTACGTCCCGCGCAGCGGCTCCGGCACGTCCGGGTGGCGCATGGTGAAGCCGCGCACGTGCAGCTCGTAGAGGACGGAGTCCGCCCACGGGGTCTTGGGGCGGCGGTCGTCGGCCCACTCGTCGTCCGGCGCGTCGTCGTGCACGACGACGCCCTTGGGCACGAACGGCGCCGAGTCCCGGTCGTCGCGCACGGTGTCCGCCACGTGCTGCTGCGGCCAGTCCCGTACGTGGCCGTACACCTCGGGCGGCAGCGATCCGTAGTCCTGGCCGGGGCCCGCGTCGACCGCGCGCGCGTACGGGTCGAGGAGCAGCTTCGCCGGGTTGAAGCGGGCGCCGGTCCACGGGTCCCAGCGGCCGTGCACCCGGTAGCCGTACCGCTGTCCGGGGCGCACCCCGGGCACGAAGCCGTGCCAGATCTCGTGCGTCAGCTCGGTGAGCGGACAGCGCGTCTCCGTGCCGTCCGCGTCGAACAGGCACAGGTCCACGGCCTCGGCGCCGCCCGCCCACAGCGCGAAGTTCGTGCCCGCGACCCCGTCCGGGCCCACCCGGAAGCGGGCGCCGAGCGGCGTCGGCGCCCCCGGCCACACCGGGCGCGTGGGGGCGGGGCGGACCTTGCCGCCGCGCCCGCCGTTGCGCTCGGCCGCCGCGCCGCCGGGCCTGACCCGGTCCACGGCACGCGCCCCTTTGACCGCCCCCTGCTCGGGTGCACTCGACACCTGTCAGCCTCCCGCGGCTCGGCCCCGTCGGCGTGCGGTCGGGGCATGCGGCGTCCCGGCCGCGGCTCCCCGGCCGACGTCCTTCCCCCTGTTCTGCCCAGCGGGCGCGTCGCACTCACGTTTCCCGGTGCGGGGCAGCCTCGTTGGGCCCGACGTGAGACAGGGAACGAGGCGCGCTCGGCGCGCACGGACCGCGCTGAGGCTCGCGGTGGCATCGACTGGACTGGTACTTGCGGCCACGGGCTGCTCCGGCACGGCGCTCGACGGGGCGCTCGGCCGCTCCCGTTCGCCCGCCGACGCGATCCGGGTCACACCCGGCGACGGGAAGAAGGGCGTGCGGCCCGAGGAGCGCCTGAAGGTCGAGGTGCCGGACGGGCGCCTGGAGTCGGTGCGCGTGGTCAGGTCCCAGGACGCCCAGGAGACCGAGGTGAAGGGCCGCATGTCGGCCGACGGCATGAGCTGGCGCCCCCTGAAGGGCGGGGACGGCAAGCTGGGGCTCGCCGCCAAGTACACGGTGGACGCCGTCGCGCTCGACGGCCACGGCCGCCGCTCCGCGCGTCACACCACGTTCACCACGTACGTCCCCGAGGAGCGCTTCATCGGGTACGTCACGCCGGAGCACCGCGCCACGGTCGGCACCGGCATGATCGTCTCCCTTGAGTTCAACCGCGAGATCGCCGACCGCGCGGCCGTGCAGCGCGCCATCCGCGTCACGGCCGAGCCCGCCGTGGAGATCCGCCCGCACTGGTTCGGCACCACCCGCGTCGACTTCCGCCCGGAGCGCTACTGGAAGCCCGGCACCAAGGTCACCGTCGCCCTGAAGCTGCGCGACGTGGAGGCCGCGCCCGGCGTCTACGGCCTCCAGGAGAAGTCCTTCTCCTTCACCGTCGGCCGCAGCCAGGTGAGCCTCGTCGACGCCGCCGCGCACACCATGCAGGTGCGCCGCGACGGCGAGCTGATCTCCACCGTCCCGATCACCGCGGGCGCCCCGAAGACCACGACGTACAACGGCAAGATGGTGGTCACCGAGATGCTGGAAGTGACCCGCATGAACAGCCGCACGGTCGGCTTCGGCGGGGAGTACGACATCCCGGACGTGCCGCACGCCATGCGCCTGACCACCTCGGGGACCTTCCTGCACGGCAACTACTGGGCGCCGAACGCGCCCGGCAACACCAACGTCAGCCACGGCTGCGTGGGCCTGCGCGACGTGAAGGGCGGCAGCTCGAAGACCCCGGCGGGCTGGTTCTTCGACCGCAGCCTCATCGGTGACGTCGTCGAGGTCGTCAACAGCCACGACAAGGAAGTCGCTCCCGACAACGGCCTCGGAGGCTGGAACATGGGTTGGGAGGAGTGGAAGTCCGGGAAGAAGTCAGGGCAGGCGCAAAAGTCCACCAACGGGGACAAGAAGGCGCGTTCAAGCCGCTGATGCCACCACCGGCCCGCACGAAGGTCGTAGTTGGAACTGAACGGTGACATTTGGCGGGGAGTCATCGGTGCGGGCCGTGTGGTTATCTAGCGCAGTGCGCGGGCCGGACGGTCATTCCCGGTCGCGCAGGGGCATTGGAGTGCGGGCCTGTCGGGGCCGTGCGAGGGGAGACACATCGTGAACGGGCGACCGATATCGGGGGCGTCGGCCCATGCGCGAAAGCGCGCGGGGCGGCGGGGCGCCAAGGGACTGACCGCGGTGGTGTCGGGGGCGACACTGCTGCTCGTGGCCGCGTGCGGAGGCGGCTCCGACTCCGGGGACGGGGGCGGCGGCAAGGACGGGGCGGACGCGGGCAAGCCCTCCCAGGCCGTCGTGACCATCGCCCCCAAGGACGGCGCGGACGCCGTGGCGACCGACGGGGCGCTGCGGATATCGGCCGCCAAGGGCAAGCTGACCGAGGTCACGGTCAAGGACCCCAAGGGCAGGACGGTGCCCGGGAAGATCGTCGCAGATGGCGCGAAATGGTCCCCCGAGCGGCACCTCGCCTCCGGCACCAAGTACAAGGTCCACGCGATCGCCAAGGACTCCGACGGCCGCGTCGCCGCCAAGGACACGTCGTTCACGACGCTCGTGCCGAAGAACACCTTCGTCGGCCAGTTCACGCCGGAGGACGGTACGAAGGTCGGCGTCGGCATGCCGTTCTCGGTGCGCTTCACGCGCGGCATCACCGCGCCGGACGCCGTCGAGAAGGCCATCGACATCAAGACCGAGCCGTCGGTGCCGGTCGAGGGCCACTGGTTCGGCAACGACCGCCTGGACTTCCGCCCGGAGAAGTACTGGAAGCCGGGCACCAAGGTCACCGTCACGATGAACCTCGACGGGGTCGAGGGCCGTCCGGGCGTCTACGGCAAGCAGGCCAAGACCCTGCGCTTCGAGATCGGCCGCAGCCAGGTCTCCGTCGTCGACGTCAAGACCAAGCAGATGACCGTCAAGCGCGACGGCAAGGTCATCAAGAAGATCCCCGTCACCACCGGCAAGCCCGGCTACGAGACGTGGAACGGCCAGATGGTCATCAGCGAGCGCCTCAAGGTCACCCGCATGAACGGCGAGACCGTCGGCTACGGCGGCGAGTACGACATCAAGGACGTGCCGCACGCCCAGCGCCTGTCCACCTCCGGCACCTTCATCCACGGCAACTACTGGGGCGGCGGCGCCTTCGGCAACTACAACGCCTCGCACGGCTGCATCGGCCTGCGCGACGTCCGCGGCGGCTACGACAAGAACGTCTCCGCGGCCTGGTTCTTCGACCGCTCGATGATCGGCGACGTGGTGGTCGTCAAGAACTCCAACGACAAGATCATCGCCCCGGACAACGGCTACAACGGCTGGAACATGTCCTGGGAGAAGTGGAAGGCCTGAGCCCCGCCCGCACTCCCCGGAAGGGCCCGGCGCACTGGTGTGACCAAGTGCACCGGGCCCTTCCGCATGAACGAGCGCTAACGTGCCCGTCATGACATCTGTGCATCTCGAAGTCGCCGAGGGCGTCGGTACGATCCGCCTCGACCGGCCCCCGCTGAACGCCCTGGACATCGAGCTCCAGGACCGCCTGAAGGAGCTCGCGGCGGAGGTGACCGACCGCGACGACGTCCGCGCCGTCGTCCTCTACGGCGGCGAGAAGGTGTTCGCGGCGGGCGCGGACATCAAGGAGATGCAGGACATGGACCACCGGGCCATGGTCCTGCGCTCGCGGGCCCTTCAGGACGCCTTCACCGCGATCGCCCGGATCCCCAAGCCCGTCGTCGCCGCCGTCACCGGCTACGCCCTCGGCGGCGGCTGCGAGCTCGCGCTCTGCGCGGACTTCCGCATCGCGGGGGACAACGCCAAGCTCGGCCAGCCGGAGATCCTGCTCGGCCTGATCCCGGGCGCGGGCGGCACCCAGCGCCTGCCGCGCCTGGTCGGCCCCGCCAAGGCGAAGGACCTCATCTTCACCGGCCGCCAGGTCAAGGCCGACGAGGCCCTCGCCATCGGTCTGGTGGACCGGGTGGTGCCCGCCGCCGAGGTGTACACGGAGGCCCACGCGTGGGCGGCGCGGCTCGCGCGCGGCCCCGCCCTCGCCCTGCGCGCCGCGAAGGAGGCGGTCGACCAGGGTCTGGAGGCGGACATCGACACCGGGCTCGCCGTGGAGCGCACCTGGTTCGCGGGTCTGTTCGCGACCGAGGACCGCGAGCGCGGCATGCGCAGCTTCGTGGAGGAGGGGCCAGGTAAGGCTAAGTTCCTCTGATATCTGGCCAGTTGAGGTTCCGTCAGCCAAAGTTTCCCCCGAAGGGGCGGATTATCACAGGCTTAAGAGAGCCTTAAGTCCGCCGCGGTCGAGGCGCTCCGTGATCACCCATGAGCGAGAGGTCACCGCAGGTCAGCCTGGTCGTGCCGGGCCTCTAACTGCCGATGGCATATGACGTGCCTGCCCCCTGGAACGGAAGCTTCCGGGGGGCTCATTCCGCCGGAACGGCCCCAATGGGGTCCGGGGGCGGCCATGATGGGGGACATGGCGGGGCAGGAGGGCTTTGAACAGTCGCGGCGGCGCGCGGGCGCCACCGCCGCGCGCTGGTCGCCGGCGGTGGAGGACGAACACGCCCTGAAGGCCCTGGAGTTGTTCGGCAACCCCACCGATGCCGAGGTCCAGCTGCCGTCCCGCCCCGAGTCCGCCGCCATCGCCCGCCGCCTCGCCCAGGTCGTCGTCCTGCGCCACTGGGGCCTGTCGCCCAAGCTCACCGAGGACGTCGTGCTCCTCGTCTCGGAGCTGGTCGGCAACGCCGTGCGGCACACCGGCGCCCGCGTCTTCGGCCTGCGCACGCACCGGCGGCGCGGCTGGATCCGGGTCGAGGTCCGCGACCCCTCGCGCGGCCTGCCCTGTCTGATGCCGGTCCACGAGCTCGACATCAGCGGCCGGGGCCTGTTCCTCGTCGACAAGCTCGCCGACCGCTGGGGCGTGGACCTGCTGCCGCGCGGCAAGACGACGTGGTTCGAGATGCGGGTCACCGACCGCTAGCGCTCATCGAGGGGGGCGCGGACACGCGAAAGCCCCCGGGGCCGTGGGTGGCGGCGCTGTCGGGGGCCTTCGAGCGACGGCGCGCACCGGTGTGGGTGTGGTCCGCGACCGCGAAGAACGACGTGCTCGGGTCAATGAGTGTCGCTGTCGTCGACTATGGCAGACGGGGGCCTCCGATCCAAAAGTCCCCATCCGGACATTCGCGGTCATATCGTGACAGTTTAAAGGTGAATCCTTGGTGAGATAGAGCACGCACCTTGTAAACGATGGCTAAACAGCGCCTGTGAGGGGCTATCGCGAGCCTAAGCGGAACCTCTTGGTCTGGACCGCGCCTCATGTCAATCAGCGGCTTTCGGACGCCGCCGCCCTATAAATGGGTCGCGTGACTTCGACCGACCGGCGCGGCGCGCTGCGCATCGGCACCGGGCTCGCCCTCACCCCCCTCGCGGGCTGCGCCACGGCGGGAAGCGGCCGTGAGCCGCGCCCCGCGAGACAGCCGCGCCGGGCGCCCGCGCCGGGGCCCCGGGCCTTCCCCGGCCTGCCCGCGCAGATCGCGCACAGCCCGCGCGGGCGGCACGAGGTCGCGCTCACCTTCCACGGCCAGGGCGACCCGGCCACCGCCCGCGCACTGCTCGGCGAGGCCGAGCGGGCCGGCGCCCGCGTCACCGTCCTCGCCGTCGGCACCTGGCTCGACGAGCACCCCGCCCTGGCCCGGCGCGTCCTCGACGGCGGCCACGACCTGGGCAACCACACCCTGCGCCACCGCAGCATCAACAGCCTCCCCGAAGCCGAGGCCTATGCCGAGATCACCGGCTGCGCGGACCGCCTGCGCCGCCTCACCGGCGGCATCGGCAGCTGGTTCCGCCCCTCGCGGGCCGAGCGCGCCACCCCGCTCGTCGCCCGCCTGGCCCGGCGCGCGGGCTATCCGCACGTCCTCTCCTACGACGTCGACTCCCTCGACTTCACCTCGCCCGGCGCCCCGGCCGTCACCCGCAAGATCGCCGCCGAGGTCCGTCCGGGCTCCGTGGTGAGCCTGCACTTCGGATACGCGGACACGGTCGCCGCGCTCCCCGCCGTCCTGGACGAACTCGACCGCCGCGGCCTGCGCGCCGTCACGACCACGGAGCTGCTCACCTGATGCGAAACCTGACCCTGGCCACGCGCGCCGCCGCCCTGCTCGCGGGCGCGGCCGTCCTCACCGCCCTCGCGGGCTGCGGCACCGAGCGCGGGGGCCGCGAGAACAAGGCCCTCGCGACCAAGGCCCCCGTCAAGCCCGCCGAGCCGAAGAAGATCTACGGCCTGCCCGGGATGCCGCCCGTCCTCGACCCCAAGGACGTCTACGCCGCCGACCGCCCGAACAAGCTCTCCCCGGTGGTCAAGGACTTCCCCTCCCGGGTCTACGTCCCCAACACCAACTCCAACACCGTCTCGGTCATCGACCCGGCGACGTACAAGGTCATCGACACCATCCCCGTCGGTGTCCAGCCCCAGCACGTGGTCCCCTCCTGGGACTTGAAGACCCTCTGGGTCAACAACAACCGCGGCCACACCCTCACGCCCATCAACCCGCGCAACGGCAAGGCGGGCAAGCCGGTCGAGGTCCACGATCCGTACAACCTCTACTTCACGCCCAACGGCAAGTACGCCGTCGTCATGGCCTCACTGGACCGCGAGCTGGTCTTCCGCGACCCGCACACCATGAAGCGCGTCAAGACCGAGCCGGTCAGCTGCTACGGCGTCAACCACGCCGACTTCTCCCTCGACGGGCGCTACTTCATCGTCTCCTGCGAGTTCAGCGGCGAACTGCTGAAGGTCGACACCGAGAAGATGAAGGTGGTGGGCCAGCAGAAGCTGCCCTTCGACGGCGCCATGCCGCAGGACGTGAAGATGTCCCCCGACGGCAAGAAGTTCTACGTCGCCGACATGATGGCCGACGGCATGTGGGTCCTCGACGGCGACACCTTCGGCAAGCCGAAGCTCCTGCCCACCGGCAAGGGCTGCCACGGCCTGTACGTCAGCCGCGACTCCCGCGAGATGTACGTGTCCAACCGGGGCGAGGGCACGGTCTCCGTCTTCGACTTCCGCCAGGACAAGCTCACCAAGAAGTGGCGCCTGCCGGATGGCGGGAGCCCTGACATGGGCGGGGTCTCGGCCGACGGCAACACGCTGTGGCTCTCCGGCCGGTACGACTCGGAGGTCTACGCGATCGACACCCGGACCGGTGTCCAGGTGGCCCGCATCCCCGTGGGCGGCGGCCCGCACGGCCTGGCCGTGTACCCGCAGCCAGGCCGCTACTCACTGGGTCACACCGGCATCTTCCGCTGAGCCGCGGACGCCGCGTACGCGGTGAACGCCGTCCACGCCGTGGGGGAGAGGGTGATTCGCGGGCCGCTGCGGATCGAGGTGACGGACACGTGCGGGGAGCGGATGCCGTCGGCCCGGCCGGTGTCGCCGGAGGCGGAGTCGGGGCGGGGCCTGCTCCTGGTGGAGGCGCTCGCGGTGCGGTGGGGAGTGACGCTCGGCCCGAGGCCGCGCAAGACGGTGTGGGCGGAACTGGACGGAGGCTCTGCGCCTGGAACAGGGTGAATCGGCCTTCGGCCTCGTCCTCAAACGCCGGACGGGCTGGATGGTTGCCGGTGCGGACCGGATCGCGCATCCCGTCTGCGGCCCGCAGGGGGCCTCCGGCCCGCACCGGAGACTTTCAGCCCGTCCGGCGTTTGAGGACGAGGCGCGGAGCGCCGACAGACGGGGGCGTCCCGGAGGGGTCAGCCCCGGTCGACCAGCCGTCCCAGGGTCACTTCGAGCTCCGCCCGTGCCACCCGCTCCGCCGCGTCGCCGTCCCCGGACTCGACGGCCCGTACCAGGGCCTCATGTGCCTCGTCCCCGTGGTCGGACTCCTCGCGGCGGACGTCGATGAGGTCGAGGAGGTCGATGAGCCCCTGCCGCAGGGCGGGGACGAACTGGGCGAACAGGTCCGTGAGGACGGGGTTGTGCGCGGCCGCCACCACGGTCGCGTGCAGCGCGATGTCCGCGTCGACGAACGCGGCGTCGCCGCCGCCCGCCGCGCGCCGCCGCGCCGCGAGCGCGCCGCGCATCGCCGCGATGTCCTCGGGGGTGCGGCGGACGGCCGCGAGCCGCGCCGCCTGCACCTCGACGAGCGCCCGTACTTCGTACACGTCACCGATCGCGGCGGCCCGCAGCCGCGCCGGCCAGTCCTCGACGGGCTCGGTGGCGGTGACGAACACCCCGGCGCCCTGCCGCGCCTGCACGAGCCCGGCCCCGGCGAGCGCGCGCAGCGCCTCGCGGACCGTGGAGCGGCCGACGCCCAGCTCCTTGGCGAGGGTCGTCTCGCCGGGAAGCTTCGCGCCGACCGGCCACCCGCCCCCGGTGATCTGGTCGCGCAGCCGCTCCGTGGCCTGTTCGACGAGGGGGCTGGGGCGCAGGGCGCCGAGCTGCGGCGCGGAGGGCTTGGCTGGGGTCACCCGAGGAGTGTACTTGTCTGAGGAGTACTTGTCTGAGGACCTGAGGTCTGCCTAGGCTGAGGCGCGTGCTCTCGTATCCCTGGAATCCCCAGCGCCCCAGCCCCATGCCCACGCACCGCTACGTTCCGTACGGCGAGCGGGTGGACGTCCCGCTCCGGGCCAGGAGCTGGCCCTCGGCCCGGCTCACCGCCGCCCCGCTCTGGGTCCCCGTCGACCTGCGCGACGGCAACCAGGCCCTGGCCGAGCCGATGGACACCGCGCGCAAGCGCCGTCTCTTCGACCTGCTCGTGTCCATGGGGTTCAAGGAGATCGAGGTCGGCTATCCGTCGGCGAGCCGGGCGGACTTCGACTTCGTCCGGCACCTGGTGGACCTGGTGCGCTCCGGAGCCGTACCGGACGACGTCACGCCCGTCGTCTTCACCCCGGCCCGGCCCGACCTCATCGACCGCACCTTCGAGGCCGTCGACGGGCTGCCGCGCGCCGTGGTCCACCTGTACATCGCCACCTCGCCGGTGTGGCGCGAGGTCGTGCTCGGCAAGGACCGTCCGGCGGTGGCCGCCGTCGCGCGCGCGGCCGCGGCGCACCTGGCCCGCCTCGCGGACGCCCGTCCGGACGCCGACATCCGCTTCCAGTTCGCGCCGGAGACCTTCAACCTCACCGAGCCCGACTACGTCCTGGAGCT
This sequence comes from Streptomyces spectabilis, assembly GCF_008704795.1. NCBI lineage: Bacteria > Bacillati > Actinomycetota > Actinomycetes > Kitasatosporales > Streptomycetaceae > Streptomyces > Streptomyces spectabilis. The sequence goes on from NZ_CP023690.1 coordinate 6,599,713, forward strand.
GTGTGACTCCCTCACCGAGCTGTGGGACGCGAGCCCGGACCGGCCCGTCACGCACAACCTCCCGGCGACCGTCGAGATAGCCACGCCGAACGTGTACGCCGACCAGATCGAGTACATGCACCGGCACCTGGCCCGGCGCGACTCCGTCATCCTGTCCGTGCACCCGCACAACGACCGCGGCACCGGCGTCGCCTGCGCCGAACTCGCGCTGCTCGCCGGGGCCCAGCGCGTCGAGGGCTGTCTGTTCGGCAACGGCGAGCGCACCGGGAACGTCGACCTGGTGACGCTCGCGCTCAACCTGTACGCGCAGGGCGTCGACCCCATGGTCGACCTGTCCGACATCGACGCGGTCCGCGAGGTCGTCGAGCACTGCAACCGCCTTCCCGTGCACCCGCGCCACCCGTACGCGGGCGACCTCGTGCACACCGCGTTCTCCGGCACCCACCAGGACGCCATCGCCAAGGGCCTGGCCCACCACGCCAAGCGGGCGGCGGACCTGGGCGTGGAGCCCGGCCTCGCGCCGTGGAGCGTGCCGTACCTGCCGATCGACCCGGCCGACGTCGGACGCTCGTACGAGGCGGTGATCCGGGTCAACTCCCAGTCGGGCAAGGGCGGTACCGCGTATCTGCTGCGGACCCGCCACGGGCTCGACCTGCCCGCGGCGATGCGCCCCGACGTGGCCCGCGTGGTGCAGGAGACGACCGACGGCAGCGGCCGCGAGGCCCGCCCCGAGGAGCTGTACGAGCTGTTCCGGACCACGTACCTGACGCCGGGCAGGCCGGGTTCCGGCGGGGCGGTGTCGGTCCTGGCCTGGGGCGCGGACACCACCCCCGACGGCCTGCACCGCTGCGTCTGCACCCTCGACGTGAACGGCCGCCCCGGTGACTTCGAGGGCGTCGGCAACGGCCCGCTGTCCGCCTTCGTGGCCGCGCTCGGCGCCGCGGGCATCGCCGTCGACGTCCTCGACTACAGCGAGCACGCCCTGGCCTCCGGCGGCACCAGCGAGGCGGCGGCCTACGCGCGCTGCCGCGTCGGCGGGGGCGGTGACGTCTGGGGCGCGGGCGTGGACACCTCGCTCCTCACCGCGTCCGTGCAGGCGGTGGTGTCGGCGGTGAACCGCGGCCTCGCACAGCGGACGTCGCGGGACGCCGCGGTGACGACGGCATGACGGCGGCCGGGCCCGCCACGCTCACCGCCCCGGGCGCTTCCCCGACGGCGGCCGGGGGCGCTCCCGTCCTGCGCGCCGACTCCGTCGCCGTGGTCCGCGAAGGGCGCCGCATCCTCGACGGCGTCTCGCTCACGGTCGGGGCCGGGGAGCACTGGGCCCTGCTCGGCGCCAACGGCGCGGGCAAGTCCACGCTCCTGGGTCTGCTCGGCGCCCTGACGCACCCCACGCACGGCACGGTGGACGTGCTCGGCAGCCGCCTCGGCACCGTCGACCTGCGCGAACTGCGCGCCCACCTCGGGCACGTCGACCCCCGGCACCCGCTGCGCTCGCCGCTGCCCGTGCGCGAGGTCGTGCTCACAGGGCTCACCAACAGCGTGGCCCGCATGCCGCACCGGCATCCGTCGCCGGCCCAGCGCGCGCGGGCCGAGGCGCTGATCGGGGCCATGGGCCTGGCCGCCCGCGCCGACGCGCGCTGGCCCACGCTGTCGCAGGGCGAGCGCGGCCGGGCGCTGATCGCCCGCGCCCTCATGCCCGGCCCCCGGCTCCTGCTCCTCGACGAGCCCGCCACCGGGCTCGATCTGCCGGGCCGCGAGCGGCTCCTCGACAGCCTCGAGGCGCTGCGGACCGCCCACCCCCGCCTGGCCACGGTCCTCGTCACCCACCACCTGGAGGAACTGCCCGTCGGCACCACCCACGCGGTGCTGCTGCGGGAGGGCCGGGTGCTCGCCTCGGGGGCCGTGCGGGACGTGGTGACGACGGAGCTGATCAGCGCGTGCTTCGACCACCCGGTGCGGGTGGAGCGGCGCGAGGGCCGCTGGAGCGTGCGGGGCCTTCGGGGCGCCGGGGCGTGAAACGTCGGACGGGCCAGGAGGCCCTGGCCCGTCCGGTGGTTCGGGGTCCGCTCAGGCCTTGCTCAGGCCTTGTTCAGCGTGGCCCAGAACTCGTCGAAGGAGAGCAGCTTGTCGCCGTTCTGGTCCTTGGACTTGATGATGGCCTCGGCCACCGACTCGGTGACGTTGAAGTCCCCCATTTGTGCCATGGCGGTCTTGTACTCCGCCGCCGTGATGTAGCCGTCGCCGTCCGCGTCGAACCGGTCGAACTGCTTGCGTGCTTCCTCGATGTCCGCCACCGGGTCCGCCCCTTCTTCGTGTCGTACTGACGGGGGTTAGGGTAACGGCCGTTCCGGGTGCCAATTGCAGGGAGTACGGCCATGGCCAGCGCATCGGCGTCGCTCGACGCCATCCTCACCGCCGCCGCCCGCGGTGAGTTCCCCGCTGCCGACGGCACCACCACCGTCGTGCCGCAGCCGTCGCCGCGCGATGCCGGGGTGATGTCGTTCACGGCGCACACCGTCGTCTTCACCGACGAGGACCCGGACTGGGTACGGGCCGCCGTGGCGGGGGCGGGCTGCGACCCGCTCGCCGCGACGATGAACCCGCGCTTCCTCACCGCCTTCGCGGACCGGACGGGGCGGGCCGTCGACACCATCGACCTCGTCACCGCGGCGTCCGCCGTGGACGGGCCGCCGGACCCCGCCCTCGGCCTGCGCGCCCTTGACGACCCCGACCACCCCCGCGTGGCACGGGCCCTCAAGCGCCGCGACGACGTGCGGGTGTGGGCGTCGGAGGCGGGCGGCGTCGTCACCATCGGGCGCGGGGTCGCGGGGCGCTGGGAGGTGTCCGTCGAGGTCGACGAGTCGGCCCGGCACCGGGGCCTCGGGCGGGCGCTCGCCTCGGCGGCGCGGTGCCTCGTGCCCGGGGGCGGGGTGGTGTGGGCCCAGCAGGCCCCGGGCAACGCCCGCAGCGTACGCGCCTTCCAGGCGGCGGGGTTCCGCCCGGTGGGCGCGGAGGCCTTGTTCTTCGCTCGGTAGGCGGCGCTACCCGGTCCCGCCCAGTCTCCGGTAGCGGCCCGGGGCCACGCCGAATTCCCGTTTGAAGGCCTTGGCGAAGGCGAACTCCGAGGTGTAGCCCGCCTGTTGGGAGACCACGCGCAGGGGGGCGTCGCCCGTGCGGAGGGCCCGCCCCGCGACCGTCATCCGCCACCACGTCAGATAGGCCAGCGGCGGCACCCCCACCGAACCCGCGAACCGCCGCGCGAACGCCGCACGGGAGAGCCCCGCGAGCGCCCCGAGCTCCTCGACCGTCCAGGCCCGCGTCGGCTCCGCGTGCATCGCGCGGAGCGCCGTCGCGACCCCGGTGTCGGCGAGCGCCGCGGCCCACCCGGTCGGATGCCCCGTGCCGTACCGCTCGCCCAGCCACCACGCGCGCAGCAGATACAGGAGCATCGTGTCCAGGAGCGCCGGGACGATGGTGTCCGAGCCGGGCTGCGGGTCCTCCAGTTCGGCACCGAGCAGTTCCACGGTGGTGCGCAGGGAGTGGTGGGTGCCCACGCGCGCGGGCAGGTGCACGACGGCGGGCAGCTCGGAGAGCAGCGGATGCGCCCGGGCCCGGTCCAACTGGTAGGCCCCGCACAGGATCACCGCGGATGGCGCGGCCCCCGACTCCGCGCGCGGCACCTGCGGCGGCGGCGCGGGCCAGCTCCCGTCCGGGTTCAGCTCGAACCGCTCCAGGGGCGCGCCGGGCTCGCTGGCGAGCGCGTGGCCGCAGCCGTGCGCGAGGAAGACGATGTCGCCGGGCGCGAGCGCGACCGGTTCCGCGTCCCCGCCGGGAAGGAGCCAGGCCGAACCCCGCAGGAGTACGTGGAACCCGGCCCCGCCGTGCGTCCCGAAGTGGACGCCCCACGTCCCGTACTTGTCCCGGATCGCCGAGTGCGGCCGCCCGAGCCGCATGGCGGCCACCGCGTCACTGAGTACGTCCATGCCGGAAAGGTAGCGCACGGCTCGGTGGTTGAGACGCGCGGACATAAAGCAGAGATCTGCGGGCATAGCTCGTATCGGCCTGCCCCGCATAGCGTTTCGGGCATGACGACATCGACTACCGCCCGCACCGTGCTCTTCGACGAGACCGGCGGCCCCGAGGTCCTGCGCGTACACGATCTGAGGCTGCCCGCTCCGGGGCCGGGCGAGGTCCAGCTGAAGGTCGAGGCGCTCGGCCTCAACAGGGCCGAGGCCCTGCTGCGCTCCGGCGCGTACTACTACCCGCCGACCCTGCCCGGCTCACGCAACGGATACGAGGCCGCGGGCGTCGTGGAGGCCGTCGGTGGCGGCGTCACGGACCTCGCGCCCGGCGACCCCGTCCTGGTGGCCGCCGACTTCCATCTGAGCACCCACGGCGTGTACGCGGACCGCGTCGTGCTGCCCGAGACCGTGGTCGTGCGCCGCCCCGCGGCGGTGCACCCGGTCACGGCGGCCGCCGCGTGGCTCACGTACTCCACCGCGTACGGCGCCCTCCAGGTGGTCGCGGGGATGCGGCCCGGCGACCACGTCCTGATCACCGGCGCGTCCAGCGGCGTGGGCACTGCCGCGATCCAGGTGGTGCGCCGCGCGGGCGCCGTCCCGATCGCCACCACCCGCACCGAGGTCAAGCGGCAGCGGCTCCTCGACCTCGGCGCCGCCCATGTCGTCGTGACGGACGGCGAGAAGGACGTGGCGAAGGAGAGCAGGCGCCTGACCTCGGGACGCGGCGTCGAGATCGTCCTGGACGCGATCGGCGGCCCCGGCTTCCAGGAGCTCGGCGGTGCCGTCGCACCGGGCGGCACCCTGGTCAGCTACGGCTGGCTCGACCTGCGCCCCACGGTCCTCCCCATGAACTGGCCCCTCACCGTGCACGGCTACGCCAACCTGGCGGCCTTCCCCACACCGGAAGACCGTCGTCGCGCCGCGGGCTACCTCTTCTCCGGCCTCGCGGACGGCTCGCTCCGGCCCGAGATCGCCGAGGTCTTCGACGGCCTGGACCGCATGCCGGAGGCCCACCGTCTGATGGAGTCGAACACCCACACCGGCAAGATCGTGGTGCGGCCGTAGCGTCGGGGCGGCTGACGGGCCCGCGGCCGGGCTAGGGCGTGGCCCAGTCCCGCATCGCGTCCTTGCTGGCGAAGTCCGCCACGTTCTTGTCCAGGGGCGTGGACGTGTACTGGTGGATGCGCCAGTCGGCACGGATGCGGGGCTTGCCCGCCGTCACGTAGTCGGCGATCCAGAGGCCGTCGCCCGCGTACGACGTCGTGTCCCGGTTCAGCCAGAAGTCGCGGTTCGTGTACAGAACGGTCCGCAGGTTCGGGCGCAGGCGCTTGACCTCCTTGATGAAGCGGTCCTTCTCCGCGTTCGTCGCCGCCGTGTGGTCGCCCGTCCACTCCCAGTCCACGGCCAGGAAGTCACCCGCCTTCTCGGGGGCCTTGGCGACGAAGTACTCCGCCTGGGCCGTGATGTTGCCGGGCCACAGGAAGTGGTAGAAGCCCATGACGCACCCGGCCTCGCGGGCCCGTTTCGTCTGGGCCGACAGACGTGGGTTGATGTAGGTGCGGCCCTCGGTGGCCTTGACGATGACGAAGGAGACGCCTTCGGTCGAGAAGGACGACTGGTGGGAGCTGACGTCGATGCCGCGCAGCATGGGTGACCTCCGGAGGTGGGGGGGGGAGGGAGCGGATCACGGCCGGGCAGCGTGGGATGTGGGGGGTTCGCGCCGGCGGTCGGTGAAACGTGAACGGTTGACTGTGGATTGACCGTTCCCCTGTACAGGCGTTCCCACCCATACTGAGGGCCCTTCCCACGCCCCCCACCCCCACGGGAACCCACATGGCCCTCAGCCGTCGCACCTTCCTCGCCGCCGCCGGTGCCACCGCGTCCGCGGCCCTCGTCGGTACGTCCGCCGCGCGGGCCGTCGCCCGCCCCCTGGACGGCCGCGGCTGGCTGGCCGGGATCGACGGCTCAACTCCCTTGCAGCGCCTCACGATTCCGGGCACGCACGACTCCGGCGCCCGGTTCGGCGGCTGGTGGGTGGAGTGCCAGAACACCACCCTGGGGCAGCAACTGGCCTCCGGCATACGGTTCCTGGACATCCGGTGCCGGGCCTTCGAGGGGTCCTTCACCATCCACCACGCGGCGTTCTACCAGAACCTGAACTTCGACGACGTGCTCGGTGCCTGCCGCGACTTCCTCGCCGCCCAGCCGGGGGAGACCGTCCTCATGCGGGTCAAGCAGGAGTACTCGCAGGAGAGCGACAGCACGTTCCGGGCGATCTTCGAGGACTATCTGGACCGGCGGGGGTGGCGGTCCCTGTTCCACATCGGGCAGGCCTGGCCACGCCTCGGGGACGCCCGCGGCCGGGTCGTGCTCATCGCCGACAACGGCGGGCTTCCCGGCGGCATCCGCTGGGGCGACGGCGGCCTCTTCGACCTCCAGGACGACTGGAACGCCGCCCCGGCGGCGAAGTACCCGAAGATCGAGACGCACTTCCGGAAGGCCGCGAGCCAGCCGGGAAAGCAGTACGTCAACTTCGTGAGCACGGCGGCCGGGCTGCCGCCGCGCTGGAACTCCGACAACCTGAACCCGCGGGTGCACGCCCTCATCGACAGCGCCGAGGGGCGGGCCTGGCGCGGGCTCGGGATCGTGCCGATGGACTACCCGAACACCCGCGCCGGCCTGGTGGAGTCACTCGTGGCACACAACGCGCTCAGCACTCGATGATGTTCACCGCGAGGCCGCCGCGCGCCGTCTCCTTGTACTTCACGGACATGTCCGCGCCGGTCTCCTTCATGGTCTTGATGACCTTGTCGAGGGACACCTTGTGGGAGCCGTCGCCGCGCATGGCCATGCGGGCGGCGGTGACGGCCTTCACCGCGGCCATGCCGTTGCGCTCGATGCACGGGATCTGGACCAGGCCGCCGACCGGGTCGCAGGTCAGGCCCAGGTTGTGCTCCATGCCGATCTCGGCGGCGTTCTCGACCTGCTCGGGGGAGCCGCCGAGGACCTCGGCGAGGGCGCCCGCCGCCATCGAGCAGGCGGAGCCGACCTCGCCCTGGCAGCCGACCTCGGCGCCGGAGATGGAGGCGTTCTCCTTGAAGAGCATGCCGATGGCACCGGCGGCGAGGAGGAAGCGGACGACGCCCTCCTCGTCGGCGCCGGGCACGAAGTTCATGTAGTAGTGCAGGACGGCCGGGATGATGCCCGCGGCGCCGTTCGTCGGGGCGGTCACGACGCGGCCGCCCGCGGCGTTCTCCTCGTTCACCGCCATCGCGTAGAGCGTGATCCACTCCATCGCGCGGGCCTGCGGGTCGCCCTCGGCGCGCAGCTGGCGCGCGGAGTGCGCGGCGCGGCGGCGGACCTTCAGACCGCCGGGCAGGATGCCCTCGCGGGACATGCCGCGGGAGACGCAGGCCTGCATCACGCGCCAGATGTCGAGGAGGCCCTCGCGGATCTCGTCCTCGGTGCGCCAGGCCTTCTCGTTCTCCAGCATCATCGCGGAGATGGAGAGGCCGGTCTCGGCGGAGAGGCGCAGCAGCTCGTCACCGGTGCGGAAGGGGTACTTCAGGACCGTGTCGTCGGGGACGATCGGGCTCTGGCCGTCCACCGCGTCCTCGTCGACGACGAAGCCGCCGCCCACCGAGTAGTAGGTCTTCTCCAGGACCAGGGCGCCGTCCGTGTCGTACGCGAAGACCGTCATGCCGTTGGCGTGGTACGGCAGCGCCTTGCGGCGGTGCAGGACCAGGTCCTCGTCGAAGTCGAAGTCGATCTCGTGCATGCCCAGGACGTTGAGGCGGCGGGAGGTCTTGATCTCCTCGACGCGGTCGTCGGCCGACTCCACGTTCACCGTGCGCGGGGACTCGCCCTCCAGACCGAGCAGGACCGCCTTGGGCGTGCCGTGGCCGTGGCCAGTGGCGCCGAGGGAGCCGTACAGCTCGGCGCGTACGGCCGTGGTGTGGGCCAGCAGGCCCTCGTTCTTGAGGCGGCGGGCGAACATGCGCGCCGCGCGCATCGGGCCGACCGTGTGGGAGCTGGACGGGCCGATGCCGATCGAGAACAGGTCGAAGACCGAGATGGCCACGAGAGAACTCCAATGGTGGGTGGTAGACGCCGTTGTCTGCCGGTCGTGCGAGGGCGGTGCTACGGGCTCGGCGGTGCTACGCGGGCGGTGCGGGACTGCTGGTGGGGCACGTGGTGCGGGGCACCGTGTACACCGTCCTCATGTCCAGTGTGCGCGGTGCCCCGGAAGTCCGTACCAATAAAAGCGTACGAAACTACTTCAGGCCGGGGTACAGCGGGTGCTTCGCGGCCAGAGCGGACACCCGGGCCGCGAGGGCCGCGGCGTCGAAGTCCGGCTTGAGGGTCTCGGCGATCACGTCCGCGACCTCGCGGAAGTCCTCGGCCCCGAAACCGCGGGTGGCCAGGGCGGGCGTGCCGATGCGCAGGCCGGAGGTGACCATCGGCGGGCGCGGGTCGTTCGGGACCGCGTTGCGGTTGACCGTGATGCCGACCTCGTGCAGGCGGTCCTCGGCCTGCTGGCCGTCGAGCTCGGAGTTCCGCAGGTCGACCAGGACCAGGTGCACGTCCGTGCCGCCGGAGAGGACCGAGACGCCGTGCTCGGTCACGTCCGCCTGGACCAGGCGCTCGGCCAGGATGCGGGCGCCGTCCAGAGTGCGCTGCTGACGCTCCTTGAACTCGTCCGAGGCCGCGACCTTGAAGGAGACGGCCTTGGCCGCGATCACGTGCTCCAGGGGGCCGCCCTGGAAGCCCGGGAAGACCGCGGAGTTCAGCTTCTTCGCGAATTCCTTGGAGCGGGCCAGGATGATGCCGCCGCGCGGGCCGCCGAGCGTCTTGTGCGTGGTGGAGGTCACCACGTCCGCGAACGGCACCGGGTTCGGGTGCAGGCCCGCGGCGACGAGACCGGCGAAGTGCGCCATGTCGACCCACAGGTACGCGCCGACCTCGTCGGCGATCCGGCGGAACTCGGCGAAGTCGAGCCGGCGCGGGTAGGCGGACCAGCCCGCGATGATCACCTTCGGGTTGTTCTCCTTGGCCAGGCGCTCGACCTCGGCCATGTCGACCAGACCGGCCTCGTCGACGTGGTACGCGACCACGTTGAACTGCTTGCCGGAGAAGTTCAGGCGCATGCCGTGGGTGAGGTGGCCGCCGTGCGCCAGGTCCAGGCCGAGGATCGTGTCGCCGGGCTTGGCGATCGCGAAGAGGGCGGCCTGGTTGGCGGAGGCGCCGGAGTGCGGCTGGACGTTCGCGTACTCGGCGCCGAACAGGTCCTTGACCCGGTCGATCGCGATCTGCTCGGTGACGTCGACGTGCTCGCAGCCGCCGTAGTAGCGGCGGCCCGGGTAGCCCTCGGCGTACTTGTTGGTGAGGACCGTGCCCTGGGCCTCCATGACGGCGACCGGAGCGAAGTTCTCCGAGGCGATCATTTCCAGGGTGGACTGCTGGCGGTTCAGCTCGGCGTCGACGGCCGCGGCGACGTCCGGGTCGAGCTCGTGGAGAGGGGTGTTCAGAAGCGACATCGGAAGATCAGTCCTTACGCCGTGGTCAGCTGCCTGCGAACGCGGTGTACTCGTCGGCGGAGAGCAGGTCGCCCGGCTCCTCGGCGACGCGCACCTTGAACAGCCAGCCGCCCTCGAAGGGGGCCGAGTTCACCAGGGACGGGTCGTCCACAACGTCCTGGTTGGCCTCGACGACCTCGCCCGAAACCGGCGAGTACAGGTCGCTGACCGACTTCGTCGACTCCAGCTCGCCGCAGGTCTCACCCGCGGCGACGGTGTCGCCGACCGCCGGGAGCTGGGCGAAGACGACGTCGCCGAGCGCGTTGGCCGCGAACTCGGTGATGCCGACCGTCGCCACACCGTCCTCGGTGGCCGACAGCCACTCGTGCTCCTTGCTGTAACGCAGCTGCTGGGGGTTGCTCATGGCGTGAATTCTCCTGTACGCGGGCGTGTGCTGATGAACGCGGGGATGTGCAGTCTTACGGAGTGAGACGGGACGGGCGGGACGCCGGGGGACGGACCGGACCCGGCGCGTCCGTGCGATCGGTCCCTGTGATCAGTTCCGGCGCGGGGCGCGCGTCACTTCTGCCGCTTGTAGAACGGCAGCGCCACGACCTCGTAGGGCTCGTGGGTGCCGCGGATGTCCACGCCCACCCCTGCCGTGCCGGGCTCGGCGTGGCCCGGGTCGACGTACGCCATCGCGATCGGCTTGCCGAGCGTCGGCGACGGGGCGCCGGAGGTGACCTGGCCGATGACCTGGCCGTCCGCCACGACGTCCATGCCCGCGCGCGGGACCCGGCGGCCCTCGGCGATCAGACCGACGAGCTTGCGCGGCGGCGCGGTCGCGGCGCGCTCGGCGGCGGCCTTGAGGGCGTCGTGGCCCACGAAGTCGTCGGCGTGCGTCGTCTTGTCGAACTTCACGACCCGGCCGAGGCCCGCGTCGAAGGGGGTGAGGGACGTCGTCAGCTCGTTGCCGTACAGCGGCATGCCCGCCTCCAGGCGGAGCGTGTCGCGGCAGGACAGGCCGCATGGCGTGAGCCCGACGGGGGTACCCGCGTCCGTGAGCGCCTGCCACAGCTTCTCGGCGTACTCGGGGCGCACGAACAGCTCGAAGCCGTCCTCGCCGGTGTAGCCCGTGCGGGCGATCAGGGCGGGCACGCCCGCCACGGTGCCCGGCAGGCCCGCGTAGTACTTCAGGCCGTCCAGGTCGGCGTCCGTGAGGGACTTCAGGATGCCGGGGGACTCCGGGCCCTGCACGGCGATCAGGGCGTAGGCGTCGCGGTCGTCGCGGACCTCGGCGTCGAAGCCCGGGGCGCGCTCGGTGAGGGCGTCCAGGACGGTCTGGGCGTTGGAGGCGTTGGCCACGACCATGTACTCGGTCTCGGCCAGGCGATAGACGATCAGGTCGTCCAGGATGCCGCCGTCCTGCTGACAGATCATGGTGTAGCGGGCGCGGCCCACGGAGACGGAGCCGATGTTGCCCACGAGCGCGAAGTTCAGCAGGTCCACGGCCTGGGTGCCGCGCACGGTGATCTCGCCCATGTGGGAGAGGTCGAAGAGGCCGGCCTTGGTGCGCACGGCGTTGTGCTCGTCGCGCTCGCTGCCGTACCGCAGCGGCATGTCCCAGCCCGCGAAGTCGGTCATGGTGGCGCCCAGCGACCGGTGCAGGGCGTCGAGGGCGGTCTGACGTGGGGCGCGTGCGGTCTGACTCATCAGTACTGGCTCCAGGGCATGACGGGCGAGGTCGGTCCTCCCCATCTGTCATAAACCTGAGAGGTTCACCATGCCCCGCGCGTATAACGGAGCATGACTTGCACCTTGGGTGGAGCCGTCCCGCCGGCCGACCTGGTCGCGCTCGTCGGGGGAGTGGCTCGCTTTTCAGATGTGCCTCGCCCGCGCGGTACGGGGCCTGAGAGATTCAAGGGAGGAACTTGCTCCTTCGGCGCCCCGCGACGCTCACGCGTCACCGGGGACTCTCCCGCGCGGATTCAAGCGGCCGGTATGGAGTTGGCGCGCACATCATTGCACGCGCCCCCGCTTCACAACAGCCGCAACCAGGGAGTCCCCCGGTGTCGTCTTCGTAGGGCATTACCGTCTCTTTACACTCGACGGAGAAGTACTGGGGATGAGTGACGTGACGAGCATGGGGAGGCCGATCACGGTGCGCAGGAGCAGTGCTTACGCGACGACCACGGGTGTCTCGCTGCCCAAGGCGGGAGCCGTGCTGCCCGGTGCGGGCGTCGCGCTGCCCCCGCAGCCGGGCGCCCCCGCGGGCCCGGCGCGCGAGGCCGCCACCGGTTCCCCGCGGGCCGTGGTGCGCGACCTCAGGGGCCGCGCCGGGCGCGGCCCGCGCCGTCTGGTGTTCTCCGCCGGTGACGTCGTCGTGGTCTCCGGGCTCCCCGGCAGCGGCAAGTCCACGCTCATGCGGCGCGCCGTGGCGGGCCCGCGGGTGGACTCCCAGGACACCCGCGACCGCTGGGCGGCCCGCGTGCCGCGCCGGATCCCGTACGCGCTCTACCGCCCCCTGGTCCGCGTCGCGCACTACGCGCACCTGCTCCGGACGCTGCGCGCCGGCACCGGCGTCGTCGTCCACGACTGCGGTACGCAGCCCTGGGTGCGCCGCTGGCTCGCCCGCGCGGCCGCCCGGCGCGGCGCCACGCTGCACCTGCTCCTCCTCGACGTGCCCGCGCCGGTCGCCCTCGACGGCCAGCGCGCCCGGGGTCGCGGCGTCTCGCGGTACGCCTTCGCCCGGCACCGCAGGACGGTCGGCCGCCTGGTCCGGGCCGCCGAGAGCGGAGAGCTGCCGCGCGGCTGCGGCTCGGCGGTGCTGCTCGACCGCCGGGCGGCGGGGGAGCTGCGCGACCTCGGCTTCGAGGGCGAAGGCGGGTAGGCCGCGGCCCGCGCGGCGGACGGCGTTAGGGTCGGGCCGCAGAACAGCACGGAGAGCAGGGGTCGAGACAGATGGCATTTCCGGGGGACGTACCGGCACAGGCGCACGCCCATCCGCACGGCGGCTGGCCCGCGAACGAACTGGAGCAGGTGCTCGCCGCCTCGCTCGGCGCCCCGCCGTCCGAGGCGACGGGCGCCCGCATGGTCGAGGTGCTCGGCCGCAGCGCGCTGTGGATCCCGCTGCCGAACGGGGGCGGCCCCGAGAGCGGCACGCTCGACCTGCCGACGCTGGAGCTGGACGGACAGGCGTACGTGCCCGTCTTCACCTCCGAGCAGGAGTTCCGGCAGGCCACCGAGGGGCGGATGAGCTGCGCGGTGGCGCCCGCGGTGGAGTTCGCGCGCGGCCTGGCGCCCGAGCTCGGCATCGCGCTCAACCCGGAGGGCACGGTGGCGGTGCCGCTGCCGCCCGCCGCGGTGGCCGCGCTGTGCCAGGTGGGGCGGACGGAGCTGGACGGGCCCACGAGCGGCGGCCGGGTGCGGCTCTTCGAGCCGGACTGGCAGGACGACCCGGTGGACTTCCTGTCCGCCGCGGCCCGGGAGTTCGAGGCGACCGGCGCGGTGCTCAGCGCGCGGCGCTGTCTCGCCACCGTCGAGGACGAGGCACCCACCCTCTTCATCGGCGTCGAGCTGTCCTCCTGGGAGGGGGACGCCAGGGAACTGCCCCTACAGGCCCTGGGCCGCGCCCTCGGCCGGACCCCGGCCCCCTGGCCGGTCAACCTGGTCCTCCTGGACGCGACCCAGGACCCGGTGGCCGACTGGATGCGAGCAAGGCTCCGCCCCTTCTTCACCGCGGTCTAGGGGAGCGCCCCGAAGGGGCGCGGGGAACTGCGCGCCCAGCCACGACGAGGCCGCGGACGCAGGACGGCACAGCACGGCAGACCTGTTCAAGCGCTAAGTCGCTACGTCCCGCTTAAGCTGTTCCCGGTGACGCGGTCGGCGCAACGACCGCGCAGGGCACGTCGCGAAGGGGCGGTTACGGGTGAGCGCGTCGGGCACCGCTGCGGCCGGACAGGTCGAGCACATGCTGCGCCAGGTGGCGCCGGGGCGCTATGACGCGTACGAGGCGCTCCTGCACGCCCTCGCCGACGGCAAGGTGTGGATGCTGCTCTGGCACGGCCAGGCCGGATCCCCCGACGCCCAGTACGGGAACATGGAGGTGGAGGGGTACGGCTACGCACCGTGCGTGACCTCCGCCCAGGAGCTCTCCGTGAGCGGCTGGAACCGCGGCTACGAGGTGGTGGGCGGCCTCGACGTGGCCCGCTCGCTGTACCCGGACCACTACGGACTGTGGCTCAACCCGCACGCCCCGGGCGGCGGCGTCGGCGTCCCCTGGCTCGATCTGCGGCGCATCGCCGACGGCCTCTCCGCACAGCCGGCGGGCCCGCTGCGGATGACCGATCCGACCATCGAACTCCCGCAGTTCTATGCGCTGTTGACCCAGAACGCACACCGCACCGCGGCCGTCCGCGCGCTGCGCCGCGCCTGGGTCCAGCCGGTGCTCGGCGCCCCCTATCTGGCCATCGGTCTGGATGTGTACGACACCTCGCCCGGGTCCGTCGACGCGGTGCGCGCGATGATGCGGCAGTCCATCGGCGCCGTCCCCGAGGGGCTGCCCGTGTCGACCGTCGCGATGGCCGATCCGCACGACCCGGTCGCGCTGTGGCTGCGTGCCAACGCCCGGCCGTTCTACGACCGCGACGCGCAGGCGTCCCCGGCCCCCGCCGCGGGCGGATACGGCTATCCCGCCCAATACTGAGACATCTCTGACGAAAGCGGTGGCAATCCCACCGCGTGCCTCTCGTCATGATCGAGGCGGTGGCTGGATTCCGCTTCGAGGCGATGGCCTGATCAGCGTCGACATGCGCGATGTCCCCTTCTGGGGCAGGAGTGGGCGTATGGACGCGAGTGGTGGCTGTGCCCCCAACTGCCCCGTGTTCGACCGTCGTTCAGTGACGTCCGGATAACGGAACACCTCGATCAGCATCACGGTTGCGCATCCATTCCCCGACAAGTCTGGTAACAGATCACGACCCCGTTGAAGACTCCCGCTCCAAGGGGCCTTCGCCCCTGTGTACGACGGACTGATCACGTCGCTACAGCGGCAAGTGCGGGCCGGTCACCGCCGGTTGAGAGGGGTCCCTGCCACGATGACGGCGCCATTGCATGACACACCTGCGGACGCGAAACCCACGGAGGAAGTCGCCCCCGCAGCTGGTGCAGGGGGGAAGAAGGTCGAGGGGCGCTCCCTCACGCAGATCGCCTGGAACCGCCTGAAGCGCGACAAGGTCGCCCTCGCGGGCGGCATCACGGTGGTCCTCCTGGTCCTCATCGCGGTGTTCGCACCCCTGATCGTCAGCGTGCTCGGACACCCGCCGAACGACTTCCACCAGGAGAAGCTGGACCCGCTGACCAACCTGCCCACGGGCTCGTTCGGCGGCGTGAGCAGCGACTACCTCTTCGGAGTCGAGCCCAACAAGGGCCGCGACGTGTTCAGCCGGATCGTCTACGGAGCACGCATCTCGCTGCTCGTGGCCTTCCTCGCGGCCATCGTCGCCGTCGTGCTCGGCACCCTCTTCGGGATCATCGCCGGCTACTTCGGCGGCTGGGTCGACGCCCTGATCAGCCGCGTGATGGACGTGCTGCTCTCCTTCCCGCAGCTGCTCTTCATCATCTCCCTGGTCTCGGTCCTTCCCGACGACTTCCTGGGGCTCGAAGGGACGAGCGTGCGCGTCGCGATCCTCGTCCTGGTCATCGGCTTCTTCGGCTGGCCGTACATCGGGCGCATCGTGCGCGGTCAGACGCTCTCGCTCAGGGAGCGCGAGTACGTGGAGGCCGCCAAGAGCCTCGGCGGCGGGCGGCGCCACATCCTGTTCCGCGAACTCCTGCCGAACCTCGTGGCGCCCATCACCGTCTACGCGACGCTGATGATCCCCACGAACATCCTCACGGAGGCCGCCCTCAGCTTCCTGGGCGCGGGTGTCAAGCCGCCGACCGCCTCCTGGGGCGGCATGCTGCGGGACGCCCTCGAAACGTACGAGCACGACCCGATGTTCATGGTCTTCCCGGGTGTGACGATCTTCATCACGGTGCTCGCCTTCAACCTCTTCGGGGACGGTCTGCGCGACGCGCTCGACCCCAAGGGAACCCGTTAGCAGTCCCGATCGACTTGCCCCTGCCGCTGGTCAGGTGGCTCTTTCCATGGTTCTTCGGCAGCGATAAGCCAGGGAACCGCGAATCTGGAAGGTTGCGAGAAAATGCCCACACTTCCCCCGAAAAGGCGGCTCGCCGCGGGCGCGGCCCTCGTCGTCGCGGCCCTGGTGACCACCACGGCCTGCGGCGGTGGCGACGGTGACGGCGACGGCGACGGGAAGGGCGCCGGCTACAACGCCGCCCTGAACAAGGTCGCCAAGGCCTCCAAGAAGACCGGCGGCACCCTGCGCATGGTCGGCAAGCAGGACCTCGACTCGGCCGACCCGCAGCGTGCGTACTACGGCATGTCCTGGGACTTCATGCGCTTCTACACCCGCCAGCTGGTGTCGTACGACACCAAGCCGGGCAAGGCGGGCACGAAGCTGGTGCCGGACCTCGCCAAGGCCACCGCGAAGATCTCGGCCGACGGCAAGACGTACACGTACGAGCTGCGTGACGGCCTCACCTGGGAGGACGGCTCGCCGCTGACCTCCAAGGACATCAAGTACGGGATCGAGCGCATCTGGGCCAAGGACACCATCACCGGCGGCCCCGGCTATCTGCGCCAGGCCCTCGACCCCAAGGGCGAGTACCCCGGTCCGTACAAGGACAAGTCGAAGGACAAGCTCGGTCTGAAGGCGATCGAGACGCCGGACGACAAGACCATCATCTTCAAGCTGCCCAAGCGCAACGGTGACTTCGAGCAGTTCCTCGCGATGCCCTCCGGCTCCCCGGTGAAGGCGGCGAAGGACACCAAGGCGAAGTACACCTCGCGGCCGTTCTCCTCGGGCCCGTACAAGTTCGACACGTACAAGCCCGGCAAGAAGATCGTGCTCGTGCGCAACGACAAGTGGAAGAAGTCCTCGGACCCGATCCGCCCGGCGCTCCCGGACAAGATCGACGTCACCATCTCCGCCAACCTGGAGGAGAACGACAAGCGCCTGATGGCCGGCGACTACGACGTCGACCTCAACGGCACCGGCATGACCCAGTCCGGCCGCGTCACCGCCGTCCAGAAGCACCGCGACAGCGTCGACAACATGCACACGTCCTTCGTGCGCTACGTCGCCCTGATCCACACGGCGAAGCCGTTCGACAACGTCCACTGCCGCAAGGCCGTCTTCTACGCCACGGACTTCGCGAGCCTCCAGCAGACCCGCGGCGGCAAGCTCGCCGCCGGTGACATCGCCAACAGCACCTTCCCCAAGGCGATCCCGGGCTACAGCGACTACGACCCCTACGGCGTCCTGGCGCGCAAGGGCAAGCCGGACCTGGCCAAGGCCAAGGACGAGCTGAAGCAGTGCGACAAGCCGAACGGCTTCAGCGCCAAGCTCACCGCCCGCAACAACAACCCGGGTGAGGTCGACACCGCCGAGGCGCTGCAGGCCCAGCTGAAGAAGGCGAACATCAACATCGAGGTCGAGTCCCTCGACGGCGCCGACTCCGCCAGCATCACCGGTTCGCCCTCCGTGGTGAAGAAGCGCGGCTACAGCATGCAGATGTCCGGCTGGGGCCCCGACTTCCCGTCCGGCCAGGGCTACGCGCAGCCGCTGTTCGACTCCCGCTTCCTGGTCGAGAACGGCAACTACAACGAGTCCCAGATCAAGGACAAGAAGATCGACGGGCTCTTCGACAAGGCGATCGCCGAGACCGACCCGGTCAAGGCCGGTGAGATCTACAAGCAGCTCGACAAGCGCATCCTCGACGACGCCGACTGGATGCCGTTCCTGTACGAGAAGAACATCACCTGGCGCGGACCGCGGCTGACCAACGCCTACATGTCCGACGCCTACAACGGCCGGTACGACTACGTCTCGCTCGGCGTCAGCAGCAAGTAACGCCGGACCGCCACGGCGGGCCTCACCCGCCGTGGCACCCGTAGTCGATTGACCGTCATACCGCCGCCGATATCCGCCAGTCCGAAGGGCAGGTGATGGCCCCGGGCGGTGGCCCCGCACCCCTCACGAGGGGGCCGCGGGGCCACCGCCGGGCCGCGCACAGTGCTTGCTTACCTCATCCGGCGCCTGATCGCCGTCATCATCATGGTGCTGGTCGTACTGCTCGCGACCTTCACCGTCTTCTTCATGCTGCCCAAGTGGGCTGGACAGGACATCGCCGTCCTCTTCGCCGGCAAGCAGGCCGGAGCCGAGCAGCTCGACGGCATCCGGACCAAGCTCGGCCTGGACGACCCGCTGATCGTCCAGTTCTGGGACTTCATCAAGGGCATCCCGATGGGCCGGGACTACGCCAACGGCAGTGACGTCACGCACTGCCCGGCGCCCTGCTTCGGCTATTCCTTCCGCACCGAGGCGCCCGTCTGGGAGACTCTGAAGGACGCCCTGCCCGTGACCGGCGCGCTCGCCGCCGGCGCCTGTGTGCTGTGGCTCGCCGCCGGTGTCGCCACCGGTGTGGTCTCCGCGCTCAAGCGGGGCACGATCTGGGACCGCGCCGCGATGACCACCGCCCTCGGCGGCGTCTCGCTGCCCGTCTTCTTCACCGGCATGGTCGCCATGGGCATCTTCGTCCACAACCTGGGCTGGGTGAAGATCGCCGACAGCTTGTCCACGGACGACAGCATCGACGTCTGGGTCCAGACGCTGATCCTGCCGTGGATCGTGCTCGCCTTCCTCAACGCCGCGATGTACGCGCGCCTCACCCGCGCCACCATGATGGAAGTCCTCGGCGAGGACTACATCCGCACCGCGCGCGCCAAGGGCCTCGGCGAGGCCGTCGTCATCCGCAGACACGCCCTGCGCTCCGCGATGACGCCGATCCTCACCGTCTTCGGACTCGACCTCGGCGTCCTCATGGGCGGTGCCGTGCTCACCGAGTCCACCTTCAACCTTCCGGGCCTCGGCCTCGAAGCGGTCAGGGCCATCAGCAGCAAGGACCTGCCCGTGATCCTCGGCGTCACCCTGTGCGCGGCACTCGCCATCGCCGTCGCCAACCTCGTCGTGGACCTTCTGTACGCCGTCATTGACCCGCGAGTGAGGCTGGGATGACCGAACTGAGCAAGAGCGGAGCCGCGGTGGGCGAGCCCACCACCGGTTCCGCGGCACCCACCGCCTTCCTCGAGGTCCGCGACCTCAAGGTGCACTTCCCGACCGACGACGGCCTGGTGAAGTCCGTCGACGGCCTGAGCTTCACCCTGGAGAAGGGCCGCACCCTCGGCATCGTCGGCGAGTCCGGATCCGGCAAGTCCGTGACCTCGCTCGGCATCCTCGGCCTGCACACGGCCGGTCAGTACGGCCGCCGCAAGCCGCAGCTGTCCGGCGAGATCTGGCTGAACGGCACCGAGCTGCTCAGCGCGCCGCCGGACGAGGTGCGCAAGCTGCGCGGCCGCGAGATGGCGATGATCTTCCAGGACCCGCTGTCCGCGCTGCACCCGTACTACTCCATCGGCAAGCAGATCACCGAGGCGTACCGGGTCCACCACGACGTGGACAAGAAGGTCGCCCGCAAGCGCGCCATCGAGATGCTCGACCGGGTGGGCATCCCCCAGCCGGACAAGCGGGTCGACTCCTACCCGCACGAGTTCTCCGGCGGCATGCGCCAGCGCGCGATGATCGCGATGGCCCTGGTCAACAACCCGGAGCTGCTGATCGCCGACGAGCCCACGACGGCGCTCGACGTGACGGTCCAGGCGCAGATCCTGGACCTGATCAGGGACCTGCAGAAGGAGTTCGGCTCCGCGGTCATCATGATCACCCACGACCTGGGCGTGGTGGCGGAGATGGCTGACGAACTCCTCGTGATGTACGGCGGGCGCTGCGTCGAGCGCGGCTCGGCCCAGGAGGTCTTCTACGAGCCACAGCACCCCTACACCTGGGGCCTGCTCGGCTCGATGCCGCGCATCGACCGCGAGGAGACCGAGCGCCTCGTCCCGGTCAAGGGCTCCCCGCCCAGCCTCATCAACCTGCCGAGCGGCTGCGCCTTCAACCCGCGGTGCCCCTACGCCGACGTGCCCAAGGACAACGTGACGCGGACCGAGCGCCCCGAGCTGACCGAGGTCGGCACCGGCCACTTCTCGGCCTGCCACATGTCGCGCGAGGAGCGCACCCGGATCTGGACCGAAGAGATTGCGCCGAAGCTGTGACCGAGAAACGTGACGCGGCGCCGGACGCGGCCGCGGTGCCCGAGAAAGCCGAACAGATGACGATCCCGGAGCAGTCGAAGAAGCCGTCGGAGGCGAAGGCCGGGGAGACGCTGCTCAAGGTCGAGGGCCTGGTCAAGCACTTCCCCATCAAGAAGGGGCTGCTCCAGCGCCAGGTCGCGGCCGTGCAGGCCGTCGACGGCCTCACCTTCGACGTGCGGTCCGGCGAAACGCTCGGCGTCGTCGGCGAGTCCGGCTGCGGCAAGTCGACCATGGGCCGGCTCATCACCCGGCTGCTCGAACCGACCAGCGGGCGCGTCGAGTTCGAGGGCGTGGACATCACCCACCTGGGCACCGCGCGGATGCGTCCGCTGCGCCGCGACGTCCAGATGATCTTCCAGGACCCGTACTCCTCGCTGAACCCGCGCCACACCATCGGCACGATCGTGGGCGCGCCGTTCAAGCTCCAGGGCGTCAAGCCCGAGGGCGGCCTGAAGAAGACCGTCCAGGAGATGCTGGAGCGCGTCGGCCTGAACCCGGAGCACTACAACCGCTACCCGCACGAGTTCTCCGGCGGTCAGCGCCAGCGCATCGGCATCGCGCGGGCGCTCGCGCTCAAGCCGAAGCTGGTCGTGGCCGACGAGCCGGTCTCCGCGCTCGACGTGTCCATCCAGGCGCAGGTCGTCAACCTCCTCGACGACCTCCAGGACGAGCTGGGTCTCACCTATGTGATCATCGCGCACGACCTGTCGGTCATCCGGCACGTGTCCGACCGGATCGCGGTGATGTACCTCGGCAAGATGGTCGAGCTCGCGGACCGCAAGGACCTCTACACCAAGCCGATGCACCCGTACACCAAGGCGCTGCTCTCCGCGGTGCCGGTGCCGGACCCCAAGCGGCGCGGCACCAAGAGCGACCGCATCCTGCTGCGCGGCGACGTGCCCTCGCCGATCGACCCGCCCACCGGCTGCCGCTTCCACACGCGCTGCTGGAAGGCGACGGAGATCTGCGCGGTCAAGGAGCCGTCGTTCCTCACCCTGGAGCCCAGCCACCAGGTGGCCTGCCACCACCCGGAGAACGCGCCCGACCAGGCTCCCGAGGACACGAAGCTGCTCTCGGTGGCGCGGGAGGCGATCGACGTGGTGACGGTCACGACGGCGGCCGACGAGGCCGAGGCCGAGGCCGAGGCTGCTCCTGAGGCCGAGGCTGCGCCCGCGGCTGACACCGACGAGGCCCCGGCCCCCGCCTCGGACCCGGCCCCGGACCCGGCTCCCGCCGTGAAGAAGGCCGCCGACCCGGAGTGAGCCGCCGCTTGCCCGCCCCCGCTCGGGGCGGGCAGGCGCCGGGTGTGGTGAGCCCGTCCGGCGTGTGAGGACGAGCGCGCAGCGCGAGAGGGGGCGCGTGGTGCGAAAGAGGGGCGCGCGGCGAACGGCAGGGGGAGCTCACCCGGCGGGTGAGAATGACGCGTGCTTCAGGATTTGTTCAGCCCCTCCGTCCAGCATGCTCTGGACATCGCCGGAATCTTCGTCTTCGCGATCTCCGGCGCCCTGCTCGCCGTCCGCAAGAACTTCGACGTCTTCGGCATCGCCGTCCTCGCCGAGGTCACCGCGCTGGGCGGCGGGCTCTTCCGTGACCTGGTGATCGGCGCGGTGCCGCCCGCCGCGTTCACGGACCTCGGTTACTTCCTCACCCCGCTGCTCGCCGCGCTCCTCGTGTTCTTCCTGCACCCGGTGGTCGAGCGCACCCAGCTCGCCGTGAACATCTTCGACGCGGCGGGCCTCGGTCTGTTCTGCGTCACCGGGACAACGAAGGCGTACGACTACGGGCTCGGCCTCACCGCGTCCGCCACGCTCGGCCTCGCCACCGCCGTCGGCGGCGGTGTGCTGCGCGACATCGTCGCCAACGAGGTGCCGTCCCTGGTCCGCTGGGACCGCGACCTGTACGCGGTGCCCGCGATCGTGGGCGCGGCGATCGTCGCCCTGTGCCTGCGCTACGACGCCCTGAACGGGTTCACCACCGGGCTCGCGATCGTCACGGCCTTCGTGCTGCGGCTGCTCGCGATGCGCTACCACTGGCGGGCGCCGCGGGCGTGGAACCGCCGGTCGTCGGCCGCGGAGGACGGTGCCTGAGGGGCGTCCGGCGGCCGCCTGACAGAGAAAAGCTACCGCTTAGTAGTTACATGTTGTACGTTGTCGGCATGGCGGAAACTGCTGCGGCGCCCGCGCCGCGCGCGACGATCGGCAACAGCGAGTTCGACCGCGACACCGAGGTCTTCGCGCGCGCACCCGGCGTCTACGACACCGAGCTCTCGGCGGGCTGGACCATCATCAGCGCCGTCAACGGCGGCTACCTCCTGGCCCTCGTCGGCCGCGCCCTCGCGCACGCGCTGCCGCACTCCGACCCGTTTACGGTCTCCGCGCACTATCTGACCGCGTCCGAGCCGGGGCCCGCGGTCGTCCGTACGCAGATCGTGCGCGCCGGGCGCGGCCTGTCGACCGGGCAGGCCTCCCTGTACCAGGAGGAGGGCGGGCGCGAGGTCGAGCGGCTGCGCGTCGTCGCCTCGTACGGCGACCTCGACGCGCTGCCCGACGACGTGCGCACGACGGCGCTGCCGCCCGCCCTGCCGCCCGTCGAGCAGTGCTTCGGGCCCGACGACGCGCCGGACCGCGGGGCGGTGCCGGGCAGCTCCGCGATCGCGGACCGGCTCTGGCTGAAACTCGACCCGGCGACGCTCGGGTGGGCGCTCGGCGCGCCGTCCGGGAAGGGCGAGATGCGCGGCTGGTTCGGTCTCGCGGACGGGCGGGACCCGGATCCGCTGTCGCTGCTCCTCGCGGTGGACGCGCTGCCGCCGACGGCGTTCGAGATGGGGCTCTCCGGCTGGGTGCCGACCGTCGAGCTGACCGCCCACATCCGGGCCAGGCCCGCGCCCGGGCCGCTGCGCGTCTCCATCACCACGCGGAACCTGGCCGGGGGCTTCCTCGAAGAGGACGCCGAGGTCTGGGACACGGCCGACCGCCTGGTAGCCCAGTCCCGCCAACTGGCCCGAGCCCGCCTCTGACCCCCCTCTCCCACCCGCCCACCCTGCCCGCCGCTACCGCGGCGGGTCCTCTCCCACCCGCCCACCCGAATCTCCCTGCCGCGCGGAGCGCGGGCTGAGCGCTGGGGCTGGGGGCGGGGCCGGCCCCGGGACACCCGCAGCCGAACCTCGCTGTGGGCAATCGTCCCGCAGGGCGGGACGGGTGGGCACAGCGCCGAGGTGCCGCTCAGCCGTGCCGCCAGGCACCCGCCCCAGCCCGCCGGGGGGGGGCGAGCCTTCGGTCGCGGGTCACGCCGTCGCGCAGACGCCCGCGTAGGAGACCCCGGCCACCACCACCCACGCACACAGCCCCACCAGGGCCACCCGGCCCCCCGTACGGGCCAGCGACCGCAGGTCCACCGCGCTGCCGAGCCCGAAGAGCGCCGCACCGAGGAGCAGCTCCTGGGCGTGGCCCGCGCCGTCGAGGGCGGCTCCGGGCAGCAGCCCCGTGCTCCGGACGGCCACCATCACCAGGAACCCCGCGACGAAGAGCGGCACCACGGCGGGCCGCCGCTCGCCCGGCGCGGCCGCGCCCCGGGCCCGTACGGAGACGGCGACCGCGGCGACGAGCGGCGCGAGCATGGCCACCCGCATCAGCTTGACGAGCACGCCCTCCCCGAGGGCGGCACCCCCGGCGGTCTGCGCGGTCGCCACCACCTGCCCCACGTCGTGCACGCTGGCCCCGACCCACCGCCCGAACTCCGCGTCGCTGAGCCCCAACGGCCCCTGGAGCAGCGGAAGCACGGCGATCGCCAGCGTGCCGCAGAGCGTGACGACGGCCACGGACACGGCCGTGTCCCGCTCCTCGCTCTTGGACACGTCACCGACCGCGCCGATCGCGGACGCGCCGCAGATCGAGTAGCCGGTGGCGATCAGCAGGGGCTGGTCCCCGGGAAGCCCGAGCCTGCGGCCCAGCCACCACGTGCCGAAGAAGGTCGCGGCCACCGTGACGAGCACCATCGCGACGGTCTGCCAGCCGACGCCGAGCACGTCGTCGAGGCTGAGCTTCAGGCCGAGGAGCACGATGCCGACCCGCATCAGGCGCTTCGCCGCGAAGGTGAGCCCGGCCTTGGCGGGACCCCGCACCCACGCGCGCGTACCGGGCACGTGCGCGGCGATCAGGCCGAGCAGGATGGCCACGGTCAGCATCGGCAGACCGGGCAGCAGCCGGTGCGTCAGCCAGGCGAGCGCCACCGCGCCCGCGGCGAGGGCGAGCCCCGGCCAGGGGCCGGGCCCGGCCGTGGGCCCGGTGGCGGGCCCGGTGGTGGGCCCGGTCTTCGCCGGGCGCTGGCCCAGCAGCGCCATCAGCGGTCGGCCGGCAGGTCGTACACCCGCCGCACGCTGGTGCCGAGGCGGGAGATGTCCGCGCCGTAGACGTGCAGGGATATCGCGCGCCCCGCGCCCGCGTTCCACACCCGGTGGATGTCACCGGGGGGCGCGAAGCCGCAGACGGCGCCGGTGGGGTTGACGACGTCCTCGGTGGCGATGAGCCGCGCGGACGTGCCGGGCCCGGCCGCGGGCACGAGCCGGTAGCGGCGCTCGTGCTCCTCGCCCTCGTGCACACCGGTCACGCACCACGAGACGTGGTCGTGCACGGACGTGCGCTGGCCGGGCAGCCAGACGAGCGCGACGACGGAGAAGCTGCCGTCGGCCTCCGCGTGCAGGAGGTGCTGGCGGTAGCGGTCGGGATCGCCCTCGCACTGCTCGGGGGTGAGCAGGTCGGCCGCGCCGAGGTGCGGCGCGAGCCGCTCGCCGACGAGGTAGGCGGTCAGGTCCGGCGGCAGGCCGCGGCCGACGGCCTCACGGATGTCGGCGACGAGCGCGTCGGTCCGCTCGGTGGTGCGGGCCGCGGGGGCGTGGTGCGCGGTGGGGGTGGTCATACCAGCAGAGTCGGCCCGCACCATCCATCACGTCCAACGACAGTTTCTTCGCGTTGGGTTAAATGCTGCTTATGGGTTGAGGGTTTGATGGAGTGGCGGGTCGGTGCCGGTCGCTCGGGTCAGCAGCCCATCCGGTTCGCCGCCACCGCCTTCAGCTCGTCCAGGACGAGGGCCGTCGCGGGGATCCTCAGGTGTTCGCGCAGGACGTACGCGGACACCTGTCGCCGCGACGCCGGGTCCAGGGGGCGGCCCGTGACGGAGCGGTGGCACAGAAAGTTGAGGACCAGGCCCGGCATCATCGCGATGCCGAGCCCTTCGGAGACGAGGCTCTGGATGACCAGGTTGTCGTCGGTGGTGAAGGCGATGTCGGGGGCGAAGCCCTGCTCGGCGCACTCGTGCAGGAAGTTGGCCCGGCAGCGCAGACAGCCGGCGATCCAGCGCTCGTTCGACAGATCGGCCAGGCGCACCGAGCGGCGTCTGGCGAGCGGGTGCCCGGTCGGCAGCAGGACCGTCAACTGGTCCTCCATCAGCGGCACTTCGACGACCGCTTCCGGCACGTCCTCGCGCAGGCCGGGGTAGGTGAAGGCCAGCGTGATGTCGGCGTCGCCGTGCACGAGGCGCTGGAGCGACTCCGGCGGCTCGTACTCCTGGAGCTCGACGCGGATGCCGCGGTGGCTCCGGGCGAGCCGGGCGAGGGCTTCGGGTATCAGCGTGGCGGTGGCGCTGGGGAACGCGCAGAGACGGACGCGGCCGGTGCGCAGGCGCGTGATCGCGTTCATCTGCTGCTGGGCGGCGTCGATGTTGCCGAGGATGACTCCCGCGTGCCGGGACAGGGCCTCGCCCGCCTCGGTCAGACGCATGCGGCGGCCGACGCGCGTGAACAGGACCGTGCCCACGGACCGTTCGAGCGCCTTCATCTGCTGGGTGATCGCGGGCTGCGTATAGCCCAGCGAGCGGGCCGCCGCCGAGTACGAGCCGGTGCGGACCACTTCGTGGAAGGACCTGATGTGCCGGGAGTCGAACACCTCCGAATCATAAGCAGGATTTGGGAAGAGCTGAGGAGTGTTTCCCGTCGCTTTTGGATCCGCCGGGGATCCGGCGCGCGGTACGCGGATGGGGCGCGAGGCGCGGCGCGCGCGGCCGGGGACGGCTGGGATGTGCGCCGGGGGGCGCCCGGGGCGCCGTGGGCGCGGGCCGCGCCTGAGGCCCCGGCAGGGGCTGCGCGATCCTTGTGCCCGTGAAGTCCGACCGGTTGCTGTCGATCCTGCTGCTGCTCCAGACCCGCGGGCAGGTGCCCGCGCACGAGCTCGCCGAGCGTCTGGAGGTGTCCGTGCGCACCATCTACCGCGACGTCGAGGCGCTGTCCGCGTCCGGCGTCCCGGTGTACGCCGAGCGCGGGCGGCACGGCGGCATCGCCCTGCTGCCCGGCTACCGCACGGACGTCACGGGCCTGACCGCCGACGAGTCCCGGGCGCTGTTCCTGCTCGCCGCGCGGGGCGCGCACGCGGCGCTCGGCCTGGACGCCGCGCTCGGCTCGGCCCTGCGCAAGGTGATGGCGGCGCTGCCCGCACCGCACCGGCCCGCCGCCGAGCTGACGAGCCGTCGCGTCCTGGTGGACGCCGAGCGCTGGACGCGCGGTCCGGGCGCGGGCCTGCCCGTGGACCACCTCGGCGTGCTCCAGGACGCCGTCTTCGCGGACCGGCGGCTGCGCGTGCGCTACCGGCACAGCGGCGCGAGCGAGCCGCGCGCCTACACCCTCGATCCGTACGGCCTCGTGTCCAAGGCGGGCGTCTGGTACCTGGTGGCCGACAGCGGCGGCGAGCCGCGCCTCTTCCGCGCCGACCGGGTGTGCGCGGCGGAGCTCACCGACGAGCCGGTCAGGCGCCGGGCGGGCGTGGAGCTCGCGCAGGTCTGGGAGGAGCTGAAGCGGCGGGTGGAGCGGCGCGCGGGCGGCGTCGAGGTCACCGTGCGGGTGCGCCGCGAGCGCTACGAGCAGTTCCTGCGGCTGCACGTCGGCTCGCTCACGCGCGTGGCCGAGGACGACGGCGCGGGGGAGTGGGTCACCGTCCTGCTCGCCTTGGAGGCGGTGGGCGCGGCGCGCATGCTGCTGCCCTTCGCCGCCTCCGTGGAGGTCGTGTCACCCCCGGAGGTGCGCGAGGACTTGGCGCGGGCCGCCGCGGCCGTCACTGACCTCTATCGTCAGTGAGCTCCGGAGAGGCCCGCACTCAGGAAACGACCGACCTCGCCGGTGAGTTCCGCCGGAGCGTCCTCCTGTACGAGATGTCCGGCGCCCTCGATGAGGCGCAGCTCGGCGCGGGGCAGGAGCGCCGCCAACTCGTGTCCGCGCGCCACCGGGATCCAGGTGTCCTCGGTGCCCCAGCAGACGAGCACGGGCGGCTCCACCTCGCCGTACCGGCCCTGGATCTCGTCGGTGAACCGCTGGTCGTTCTGTTCGATCTGCCGGTAGAACGCGGGCCTGCCCGCCTCGGTGCACCAGGGCGCGACCAGGCGGTCCAGGACGGCCGGGTGCAGCCCGCGGTGGCTCGCGGAGCCGACGTACTCCCGTACCAGCGCCTCGTGCAGCGCGGGCGGCAGCTGTGCGAACACCTCGGCGTGCGCGCCGAGCAGCCGGTACGCGGGCGAGCCCCAGGGCGCGAGCGCCACCGGGTCGACGAGGGCGAGCCGGGCGTAGCGGGCGCCGTGCAGGAGGTGGGCGCGCAGCGCGACGCAGCCGCCGAAGTCGTGGGCGACGACGGCCGGGCGCCGCTCGCCGTCCAGGCCCCAGTGGGCGAGCAGTTCGGTGAGCACGCGGCCCTGCGCGGCGAGCGACACGTCCTGCCCCGCGCGCATCTCCGACGCGCCGTACCCGGGCAGGTCCCACACGTGCACGCGGTGGTCCCGCGCGAGCGCCCGGGCGACGCCCCGCCACACGTACGACGAGAAGGGCGTGCCGTGGACGAGGACGACGGGGTCGGCGTCCTCGGGCCCGAGGGCCGCCCAGCGGACGGCCCCGGAGGAGGAGGCGAAGGTCTGGTCGAGGGGCCAGTCGACGTGTGTGTGCGTCATAGGTGCTGAGGCTAGTTGCCCCTTACCGGCGTGTCGAGCCAGTGGCTGCGGCCGAGTCCCACCAGGCGCAGCTGGCTGCGGGCCGTGCCGGTCACCTCGGCCTCGTCCTCGGTCTCCAGGAGCGCGGAGGCCGTCATCACCATGTGGTCCACGTACGTCCGCGCGAGCATCAGGAGGTCGTCCCCGCTCCAGCCCGCGGCCTCCGGCTCCGTGGCGAACTGCGCCGCCACCTCCCGCGCGAACAGCGCGAGCTGGTCGCCGATGGCCTCCCGTACGGCCTTCACGCCGCCGTGCCGCTCCCGGGCGATGAAACGTACGTGCGCCGGGTGCGCGCGCACGTACGACGCGATCAACTCGACGGCGCCCGCGATGCGTTCCTCGCCGTCCCCGGTGGCCGTGAGCATCGCCGCGAGCGTCGTGTGCAGGCTGCCGAGGGCCTCCTCGACGAGCGCCACTCCCAGGTCGGCGGTGTCGCGGAAGTGTCGGTAGAAGGCGGTGGGCGCCACCCCCGCGGCGCGGGTGACCTCGCGCAGGCCCAGGCTGGACAGGCTCTGCTCCTCCAGCAGGCGCAGGGCGGCGTCCAGGAGGGCCTGCCGGGTCTTCTGCTTCTGGGCCTGCCGGGTGCCGACGGGCCGGTCGCCGAGGGTGTGACTCATGCCATGCAGTTAACAACTGTTCTCCGAGTTTCGGAAGCCGGGCGGCGAGTAGACTCATAAGTCAGTGAACAGTTGTAACCACAAGCGTTCACCGAAGAGAGGCGTACTCATGCTGTTCCTCGTCGCCGCACTCCTGCTGCTCGGCGTCGCCATGGGCACCGTGGCGCACGCTCCGCCGTCCGTCACGTTCGTCATGGCCGCGGCCATCGGGCTGTGGCTCCTCGTCTTCGCGGTACGCGAGCGCCGCGCGCGCCACCGCTGACGCGCCCCGTCCACGTCCCGTACGACATCCGCATCGCCTTTCCGCATCGCCTTGAGGAGTCGCACCATGGAACTCACCGCGCTGAAGCCGTCCACGAAGCCGTCCACGAAGCCGTCCACCGAGCCGACCGAAGAGCCGTCCGGTGAGCGGCCCGGTGAGCGGCCCGTCGGCCGCCGGGACACCGACGGGATGGCCGTCGCCGCCTTCGTCCTCGGGCTGCTCGGCCTGCTCGTCCTGAACGTCGTGCTCGGCCCCATCGCCATCGCGCTTGCCTGCGTCGCGCTGTGGCGGGGCACCGCGCGGCGCGGCCGCGCGCTGCTCGGACTCGGGCTCGGCGTCGCCGACCTCGTGCTCCTCGCCGCCCTCGTCTCCGCGGACGGCACCGTCTCCTGGAGCCTGGCGGGCTGACCCCGGCGCGAGCGCGGCGCATCACGGCCGGGCAGGGCCCACCGGGGTCCGGGCGCCGGTACGCGGCTCGTAGAATCGTGCCCACCATGGCCTACCTCGACCACGCCGCGACCACGCCCATGCTTCCCGAGGCGATCGCGGCGATGACCGCGCAGCTCGCCGTCACCGGTAACGCCTCCTCGCTGCACGCGGCCGGCCGCCGGGCGCGGCGCACCGTCGAGGAGTCCCGCGAGACGCTCGCCGACGCGCTCGGCGCCCGCCCCAGTGAGGTGGTGTTCACCTCCGGCGGCACGGAGGCCGACAACCTCGCCGTGAAGGGCCTGTACTGGGCCCGTCGCGACGCCGATCCGGCCCGCACCCGCGTCCTCGCCAGCCCCGTCGAGCACCACGCCGTCCTGGACGCCGTCGACTGGCTCGGCGAGCACGAGGGCGCCACCGTCGAGTACCTCCCCGTCGACGCGCACGGGCGCGTGCACCCCGAGGCGCTCCGCGAGGCCGTCGCCCGCGACCCCGGCAGCGTCGCCCTCGCCACCGTCATGTGGGCCAACAACGAGATCGGCACCCTCCAGCCGGTGCGGGAACTGGCCGACGTCTGCGCCGAGTTCGACGTGCCGCTGCACGCCGACGCCGTGCAGGCCTTCGGCCAGGTGCCCGTCGACTTCGGCGCCTCCGGGCTGGCCGCGATGACCGTCTCGGGCCACAAGGTCGGCGGCCCCTACGGCATCGGCGCGCTGCTGCTCGGGCGCGCCTACAGCCCCGTGCCCGTGCTGCACGGCGGCGGCCAGGAGCGGCACGTGCGCTCCGGCACGCTCGACGTGCCCGCCGTCGCCGCCTTCGCCGTGGCCGGGCGGCTCGCCGCCGAGCGCCGCGAGTGGTTCGCCCGCGAGGTCGGGGCGCTCCGCGACCACCTCGTCGACGCCGTTCGCGCCGCCGTCCCCGACGCGATCCTCGGCGGCGACCCGGACCCGGCGGGCCGGCTGCCCGCCAACGCCCACTTCACCTTCCCCGGCTGCGAGGGCGACTCGCTCCTGCTGCTCCTGGACGCGCAGGGCATCGAGTGCTCGACCGGCTCGGCCTGCACCGCGGGCGTCGCCCAGCCCAGCCACGTGCTGCTCGCCACCGGCACCGACCCCGACCTCGCGCGCGGGACGCTGCGCTTCTCGCTCGGCCACACGTCGACGAAGGCGGACGTGGACGCGGTGGCGGCGGCGATCGGCCCGGCGGTGGAGCGGGCCCGCACGGCGGGGCTCAGCTAGGCGTCGCGGCTCAGCTGGGCGTCGCGCTGGCCCCGGAGCGGGCGGGCCGGTCCCGGGCCCGCCGCACCAGGCGCAGATACCGGTCCCAGTCCCAGTGCGGCCCCGGGTCGGTGTGGTCGGTGCCGTCGACCTCCACGTGCCCGATGATGTGCTCGCGGTCCACCGGTATGTCGTACCGCTCGCAGATCCCGGCGGTGAGCCGCGCCGATGATGCGTACATGGCGTCGGTGAACGAGGCCTTCTTGTCGACGAAGCCCTCGTGCTCGATGCCCACGCTGCGCTCGTTCATCTCCCGGTCGCCCGCGTGGTAGGCCACGTCGAGCTCGCGGATCATCTGGGCCACGTGGCCGTCCTTGCGGATCACGTAGTGGGTGGCGGCGCCGTGGCCGGGGTCCTTGAAGACCTTCAGGGCCGTCGCGTACCCGCCCTGGACCACGTGGATCACCACGCGGTCGATGGCGTAGTCGGAGGGGCGGTCGGCGCGCCGCCAGTTCGCGCCGGAGGCCGCCGTCCACTGGGCGCCGGGGGCGTCCACCGCGCCCTCCTCGCGCTTCTTCACCACTCCGGGCAGGCGCCACCACAGGCGGCCCAGCTGGTCGCGGGCCAGCACGGCGGCGCCGAGGCCCGCCGCGGCGCCGCCGATGAGCAGCGCGCGCCGGGTCGACCCGCGCCGGGGCTCGGGCGGCGGCCCCGCGCCCTCGGCGCTCTCGTCCTTCTTCTCGCTCACGTCCCCCATGTGATCGTGAACGGATACGCACGGGCGGGAGGTTCCCGCGGGCCCGTACCCTGTTAGAGCTATGACTTCGCAGACCCCGCCGCGCACAAGCCGCCCGCTCCGTGTCCTCGCCGCCATGTCCGGCGGTGTGGACTCCGCCGTCGCCGCCGCCCGCGCCGCCGAAGCCGGGCACGACGTGACCGGAGTGCACCTGGCGCTCTCGGCGAACCCGCAGTCGTTCCGGACCGGCGCGCGCGGGTGCTGCACCATCGAGGACTCCCGCGACGCGCGCCGCGCCGCGGACGTCATCGGCATCCCGTTCTACGTGTGGGACCTCGCCGAGCGGTTCCGCGAGGACGTGGTCGAGGACTTCATCGCCGAGTACGAGGCGGGGCGCACGCCCAACCCGTGCCTGCGCTGCAACGAGAAGATCAAGTTCGCCGCGCTCCTGGACAAGGCACTCGCCCTCGGCTTCGACGCGGTCTGCACCGGCCACTACGCGCAGGTGATCGTGCGCGAGGACGGCTCGCGCGAGCTGCACCGCGCCTCCGACATGGCCAAGGACCAGTCGTACGTCCTCGGCGTCCTGGACGACCGCCAGCTCGCCCACGCGCTGTTCCCGCTCGGCGACACGGTGACGACGAAGGACGAGATCCGCGCCGAGGCCGAGCGCCGCGGCCTCGCCGTCGCCAAGAAGCCGGACTCCCACGACATCTGCTTCATCGCCGACGGCGACACCCAGGGCTTCCTCGCCTCCCGCCTCGGCAAGGCGGAGGGCGACATCGTCGACGAGTCCGGCGCCGTCCTCGGCACCCACGAGGGCGCCTTCGGCTTCACCATCGGCCAGCGCAAGGGCCTCAGGATCGGCACGCCCGCCCCCGACGGCAAGCCGCGCTACGTCCTCGACATCTCGCCGGTGAACAACACGGTGACGGTCGGCCCCGCCGCCGCCCTCGACGTGACCGCCCTCACGGCCGTCAAGCCCCGCTGGTGCGGCGCCGCCCCCTCCGGAGCGGGCACGTACACCGCCCAGCTCCGCGCCCACGGCGACGAGACGCCGGTCACGGCGGAGCTGACGCCGGACGGCGAGCTGCGGGTCTCCTTCGCGGAGCCGGTCCGCGGCGTGGCCCCCGGCCAGGCGATCGTCCTGTACGACGGCACGCGCGTGGTCGGCTCGGCGACCATCGCCACGACCCACCGGGCCGCGGCGGCCGTCTGACACCGAGGGGCCCGCGACGCGCTCCCGGCGGACCC
This sequence comes from Streptomyces spectabilis, assembly GCF_008704795.1. Classification (NCBI taxonomy): domain Bacteria; kingdom Bacillati; phylum Actinomycetota; class Actinomycetes; order Kitasatosporales; family Streptomycetaceae; genus Streptomyces; species Streptomyces spectabilis. The sequence goes on from NZ_CP023690.1 coordinate 6,632,058, forward strand.
CGGCTTCCCGTTTAGCGCGCATTGACCGGCTGTGGATCGCCGTGCGGTGACATGGCCGCATGATCCCCAGCAGAACCCCGGCGCGCGCCGCCGGACGCGGAGCGTCCCTCTTCACCGCGGCGCTCGCCGTCACCGTCGCCCTCGGCACGTCGGCGACCGGAGCCGCGGCCCAGCCGCGCCCGGACGCCCCGCGGGCGACCCCGTCCATGGCGTCCCACCCGGGGCCCCCGAAGTCCGTCCAGCCCAAGAAGGGCAGCGACAAGGTCCCCACGCTGCCGTCGGCGCCCCTCAAGGGCCTGCCCACGCTCCAGGAGGCCAAGAAGAAGGGCCTCATCTCGGGGCCGGTCAAGCCCCGGGGCGGGGTGAAGCTGCGGTCCTTCCCCGAAGCGAACTGCTCCGAACCGCCGCAGGGCTCGGGTTACCACGACTACCTCAAGCCCGGTGAGTGCCTCACCCCGGGCAAGTACATCGCCGCGTACATCCACACGCTGATGTGGTACGAGCTGTGGGTCCAGGACGACGGCAACGTCGTCCTCTACAAGAACGACACGTGGTACAAGCCCGTCTGGCAGACCAACACCCGTGGCTGGAACGTGTCGCTGTGGATGCAGCGCGACGGCAACGTCGTCGTCTACGACGCGCACGGCAACCCGCTGTGGCACCTGGGGACGAGCGGGTGCGGTGCCTGGGGGGCGTGGCTGCGGGTGCAGGCCGACTCCAACCTGGTCCTGTACGACCGCGACTGGGGCCCGCTCTGGGCGCGCTTCAACGGCCCCTCCACCCGCCCGTGCTGACGAAAGCCGACGTCCCCATGAACCGCGGAACGACCCTCATCACCACGGCCCTCGCCGCCGTCCTCGCCCTGGGCTCCCTGGCTCCCGCCGCCGTGGCCCAGCCGCGCCCCGACGCCGTGCGGGCGAGCGCGCCCACGGCGCCCCACCCGGGCCCGCCCAAGTCCGCCCGGCCGAAGAAGGGTGACAAGGTCCCCACGCTGCCGTCGGCACCCCTCAAGGGCCTGCCCACGCTCCAGGAGGCCAAGAAGAAGGGCCTCATCTCGGGGCCGGTGAAGTCCCAGGGCGGAGTGAAGACGCGGGCCTTCCCCGACTCCGGCTGCTCCACGCCCCCTCAGGGCTCGGGCTACCACGACTACCTCAAGCCCGGTGAGTGCCTGACCCGGGACAAGTACATCGCCGTCTACGTCGAGGCGTCGCGGTGGTACGAGCTGTGGGTCCAGGACGACGGCAACATCGTCCTCTACAACCACGTCTTCGCGTTCTACGAGCCGCTCTGGGACACCGGCACCCGCGGCTGGAACGTGTCGCTGTGGATGCAGCGGGACGGCAACGTCGTCGCCTACGACGGGCAGGGCAGGCCCCTGTGGTCCCTGGGGACGAGCGGGTGCGGCAGCCGGGGCGCGTGGCTGCGGCTCCAGGCGGACGCCAACCTGGTCCTGTACGACCGTGACTGGCGGGCGCTCTGGGCGCGGTACGACGGCCCGTCGTCGCGGCCCTGCTGAGCCGCTGGACGCCTGAAGGGGGGCGTGGCCGCCGCCCGTCGGCGGTGGCCACGCCCCCCTTCCGCCGGCCGTGGGCCTCAGACCACCTGGAGCACGATCTTGCCCTGGGTGCGGCCGCGCTCTCCGTAGGCGTGTGCCTCGGCCGCGCTCTCCAGGGGCAGCACCTTGTCGATCGCCGCGCGCAGCTTGCCCTCCTCCACCAGGCGGGCGATCTCCAGCATTCCATGGCGGTCGGGCTCGACGACCGTCCAGCCGGTGTGCACACCGAGGGCCTCGGCCCGCGCGGCGTCGGGGAGCCCGCCCGGGTCGGGGAGGGTCACCAGGTGGCCGCCCCGGCGCAGCACCGGCAGCGACCGGGGACCGTACTCGCCGCCGACGCCGTCCAGGACGACGTCCACGTCCCGCACGGCCTCCGCGAAGTCCGTCGTCGTGTAGTCGATCAGCTCGTCGGCGCCGAGCTTCCGCAGGAAGTCGTGCTTGTCGGCGCGTGCCGTGCCGATGACGTACGCCCCGTGTGCCTTCGCGATCTGCACGGCCAGGTGGCCCACACCGCCCGCGGCCGCGTGGATCAGGACCCGCTGTCCGGCGCGCAGGCCCGCCGTCTCGATCAGGCCCTGCCAGGCGGTAAGCGCGGCCAGCGGCAGGGCGGCCGCCTGCACGTGGTCGACGGCGGCGGGCTTCGGGGCGAAGCGGCGCGCGGGCGCGGTCACGTACTCGGCGTAGCCGCCCGCCTGCTCCGGGAAGCGCGGCATGCCGAACACCTCGTCGCCCGGTGCGAAGAGGGTCACCCCGGGGCCCACGGCCTCGACGGTCCCCGAGACGTCGTACCCGAGGATCGGCGTGTCGCCCCAGGTGCCGAACGCGCCCGCGGCGCGGGTCTTCCAGTCGACGGGGTTCACGCCCGCCGCGTGCACCTTGACCAGGATCTCGGTGAGACCGGGCTCCGGGCGGTCCACCTCCACGGGGACCAGGACGTCGGGGGTGCCCCACGCGCGCGGGCTGACGGCACGCATGGTCGGGCGGGTCGGGTGGTCGCTGGTCGAGCTCATTGATCTTGTCCTTTGCGGTGAGCGGTCCCCGGATCTCCGGCGAACGCTCACCAGCGTGCGGCCCGGCGGCCCGTCGCGGTGCTGGCAGTTTGGCCATCATGTGACAGGATCTGGCCATGAGCTCGTTCACCGCACCCGGCCGCCCCCACCGCGTCGCCGTCCTCGCCCTGGAGGGCGTCTACTCCTTCGAGCTGGGCATCGCCCCCCGCGTCTTCGGCAACGCGGAGGACGCGGCGGGGCGGCCGCTGTACGAGACCGTGGTGTGCACGGTGGACGGGCGCCCGGTGCGGACCGACGCGGGCTTCTCCGTGGCCGTCGAGCACGGCCCCGAGGCGCTCGACGACGCCGACACCGTGGTGATCCCGCCCATGCCCCCTCGCGACGGGGCGTCGGCGGCCGACGGCCTCTCCGCGCCGCTGGCCGCGGCGCTCGCGAGGGTGCGCCCGGGCACGCGTCTGGTGTCGTTCTGCAGCGCCTCGTTCGTCCTCGCGGCGGCCGGGCTCCTGGACGGGCGGCCCGCGACCACGCACTGGCAGGTCGCCGAGGAGTTCCGGCGGGCGTTCCCGCGCGTGCGGCTCGACGAGGACGTGCTCTTCGTGGACGACGGCGACATCCTCACCTCCGCGGGCGTCGCCGCCGGGGTCGACCTCTGTCTGCACCTGGTGCGCCGCGACCACGGCAGCGCCGTCGCCAACCACGTCGCCCGCCGCTGCGTCGTCCCGCCGTGGCGCGACGGCGGACAGGCGCAGTACATCGAACGGCCCGTCCCGGAGCCGACCGTCGCCACCACGGCCCCCACGCGCGCGTGGGCGCTCGAACGCCTCCAGGAGCCGCTGACGCTCGGCGAGATGGCGGACCACGCGCGGATGAGCCTGCGCACGTTCACGCGCCGGTTCCGCGACGAGGTGGGCACCACGCCGGGCCGCTGGCTCACGGCCCAGCGCATCGAGGTGGCCCGTCACCTCCTGGAGAGCAGCGACCTGCCCATCGACCTGGTGGCCCACCGCGCGGGCTTCGGCACCGCCAACTCCCTGCGGCAGCACATGCGGTCCGTGCTCGGGGTGTCGCCCGCGGCGTACCGCAGGACGTTCACGGCCGTCCCTCAGGAGGCCTTCGCCACCTCCTCGGTCTCGTAGAAGCACAGGTGGTCCTTGATCTCGGCCACCTCGGCCTTGGGCTCCGGATAGGCCCACACCTGGTCCTCGCCGCCCGGCAGCGACCAGTAGGAGGCCGTGCCCTTGAACGGGCAGTACGTGTGCGTGCCGGACGGCGTGAGCAGGTCGGTGCGCACGTCCTCGGGCGGCAGGTAGTAGCGCACCGGACAGCCCGTCTCGCGCAGCACCAGCGGACGCTTGCTCTCCGCCACGACCTGCCCGTCGTGCTCCACGCGCACGTGCTGCGTGCCCTGCTCGATGGTGATGCGGTGTCCTGCGGTCACGGTCATCCCTTTCGCTGAGGTCGCGAGGTCGTCCCGTACAGCGCTCGCGGCGGCGCACTTCTTCCAGGGTCCGCCGCCCGCCCGGGTGTCGGTGGCGGAACGTACGGTGGGGCGCATGAACATCTGCGTCTTCCTCTCCGCCGCCGACCTGCCCGAGACCTATACGCGCCCCGCCCGTGAGTTCGCCGAGCTGCTCGGCAAGGGCGGCCACACCCTGGTGTGGGGAGGCTCCGACGTGGGCCTGATGAAGGTCGTGGCGGACGGCGTGCAGGAGGCGGGCGGGCGGCTCACGGGCGTGTCCGTGGGCTTCCTCGCCGCCAAGGCCCGGCCCGGTGTCGACGACATGGTGATAGCCAAGGACCTCGCCGAGCGGAAGGCGCTGCTCCTGGAGAAGGCCGACGCGGTCGTCATCCTGGTCGGCGGCACCGGCACCCTCGACGAGGCCACGGAGATCCTGGAGCTGAAGAAGCACGGCCACACCACCAAGCCGGTCGTGCTGCTCAACACGGCGGGGTTCTACGACGGGTTGCGGGAGCAGTTCCGCCGCATGGAGGACGAGGGCTTCCTGCCGGTGCCGCTGGCCGACCTGGTCTTCTTCGCGGAGGAGCCGGTGGGCGCCCTGGCGTATCTGGAGGAGTCGCTGGGGGTGCGCTGAGGCGCCGGGCGCCCCGGGACGGCGCGGGAGGCGCGCACGGGCACGCGGGCCCCGCGGGAGCGGCCGGCTGCCACCGGCTCGTTCCCGGCCGCCCGCCCCACGCCGCCTCCGGCCGCCCCGCCCCGGCTCGCATCCGGGAGCACGCGGCCGGAATGCGACCATAAGCGCATGGCAACTCATGTGATCACCGGGGCGGGCTCCGGCATCGGGGCCGCAGTCGCCCGCCGTCTCCACGCGCGCGGGGACGCCCTCGTGCTGCACGCGCGCGACGCGGGCCGCGCCAAGGAGCTCGCCGCCGAGTTCCCGGGCGCGAGCACCCTCGTCGGCGACCTGAACGACCCGGACAGGCTCTCCTGGGCCTTCTCGCACCAGGCGCTCCCGGACCGCGTGGACTCCCTGCTCCACATCGCGGGCGTCGTCGACCTCGGCCCGGTCGGCGAGCTCACCCCCAAGGCCTGGCGCCACCAGCTGAACGTGAACCTGATCGCGCCCGCCGAGCTGACCCGGCACTTCCTGCCCCAACTCCGCGTCACCCAGGGGCACGTGCTCTTTGTGAACTCCGGCGCCGGCCTGCACGCGGGCGCCGACTGGTCCGCGTACGCCGCCTCCAAACACGGCCTGAAGGCCCTCGCCGACTCCCTGCGCCAGGAGGAGCACGGCCGCGGCGTCCGCGTCACCTCCGTGTACCCCGGCCGCACCGCCAGCCCGATGCAGGTCAAGGTGCACCAGCAGGAGGGCAAGGAGTACGACGCCGAGAAGTGGATCGACCCCGAGTCCGTGGCGACGACGATCCTGATGGCCCTCGACCTGCCGCGCGACGCCGAGGTCAACGACCTGACGGTGCGGCCCGGACGGTGAGCACGGCGGTGAGCACCGAGGACACCTGGACCCTGGGCCCGGCCACCGGCGTCGGCTCGATGCCCGGGGGCGACGCCCGCGAGAGCGCGAAGACCGTCACCGGCACCTTCGAGACCCCCGAGCAGGGCACCCCGTACCTGGCGGAGCTGCCCGCGCGCGGCCCCGGCGCCGACATGATCGGCCGCACCGCGGGACTGCTCGTCGAGCTGTACGCGCGCGTGGAGCCCAGCGGCTGGCGGGTCGGCGACCGGCCGGGACGGGACACGCGGCGCGCGGTGTCCTGGCTCGGCGAGGACCTCGACGCCCTGGAGGAGTTCACGCAGGGCTACGAGGGGCCCCTGAAGGTCCAGGCCGTCGGCCCCTGGACGCTCGCCGCCGCCCTGGAGCTGAGGAACGGCGAGGCGATGGTCTCCGACCCCGGCGCCTGCCGGGACCTGACCGGGTCCCTCGCCGAGGGCCTCAGGGCCCACCTCGCGCAGGTGCGCAAGCGGGTGCCGGGCGCACGGCTCGTGCTCCAGCTCGACGAGCCCTCCCTGACGGCCGTGCTGCGCGGCCGCATCAAGACGGCGAGCGAGTACCGCACCCACCGCGCCGTGGACCGCCAGGTCGTCGAGAGCGCCCTGCGCGACGTCATGGCCGTGCACGACGGACCGGTCGTCGTGCACTCCTGCGCGCCCGACGTACCGTTCGCGCTGCTGCGCAGGGCGGGCGCGCACGGCCTGTCGTTCGACTTCTCGCTTCTCACCGAGCGTGACGACGAGGTGCTCGGGGAGGCCGTCGAGGCCGGGACGAAGCTGTTCGCCGGTGTCGTGCCGGGCACGGACGGCCCATTGTCAGACCCTGCCGGTAGCGTCATGGGTGTCAGGACGCTCTGGCGCAGGCTGGGGCTGAATCCGGGGTCGCTCGCGGAAGCGGTCACGATCACGCCGTCGTGCGGTCTCGCGGGCGCTTCGCCCGCATATGCCCGGGCGGCGCTCGCGCACTGCGTCCGGGCGGCGAGATCACTCGCGGACAACCCTGAGTAACTGGGCCTGAAGGTAACGGGAGGACGAGACGGTGGCTGTCGAACAGGAAGGCGCGGTGCCGGCCGAGGCGCGCGAGCAGCATGCCCAGCTGGCCGAGCGGATCGAGGAGCACCGCTTCCGGTACTACGTGAAGGACCAGCCGGTCATCAGCGACGCCGAGTTCGACAAGCTCCTGCGCTCGCTGGAGGCCCTGGAGGAGCGCCACCCGGAGCTGCGCACGCCGGACTCGCCGACCCAGAAGGTCGCCAGTGCGTACGAGACGGACTTCGCCTCGGTCGAGCACCGCGAGCGCATGCTCTCCCTCGACAACGCCTTCGACGACGAGGAGCTGGCCGCCTGGGCCGAGCGCGTCACCAAGGAGGTCGGCGCGAGCGCGCACCACTTCCTGTGCGAGCTCAAGATCGACGGCCTCGCGGTCAATCTGACGTACGAGCAGGGCAGGCTCACCCGCGCCGCCACCCGCGGCGACGGCCGCACCGGCGAGGACATCACGCCGAACGTGCGCACCATCGCCGACATCCCCGACCGCCTCCAGGGCGACCGCGTCCCGGCGTTCGTGGAGATCCGCGGCGAGGTCTTCTTCCCCATGGAGAAGTTCCAGGAGCTGAACGCCCGCCTGGTCGAGGCGGGCGACAAGCCCTTCGCCAACCCGCGCAACGCGGCGGCGGGTTCGCTGCGCCAGAAGGACCCCCGCGTCACCGCCACCCGACCGCTGCACATGGTGGTGCACGGCATCGGCGCCCGCGAGGGCTTCGACATCGACCGCCTCTCCCAGGCGTACGACCTGCTGCGCGACTGGGGCCTGCCCACGACCACGCACAGCAAGGTCGTCCAAGGCCTCGACGGCGTCCGCGAGTTCATCACGTACTACGGAGAGAACCGCCACTCCGTGGAGCACGAGATCGACGGCGTCGTCGTCAAGCTCGACGAGATCCCGCTCCAGGGCCGCCTCGGCTCCACCTCGCGCGCCCCGCGCTGGGCCATCGCGTGGAAGTACGCGCCGGAGGAGGTCAACACCAAGCTGATCGACATCAGAGTCGGTGTCGGCCGCACGGGCCGCGTCACGCCGTACGCCCAGGTCGAGCCCGTCACCGTCGCGGGCTCCGAGGTCGAGTTCGCCACGCTGCACAACCAGGACGTGGTCAAGGCCAAGGGCGTCTTCATCGGCGACACGGTCGTGATCCGCAAGGCGGGCGACGTCATCCCGGAGATCCTCGGCCCCGTCGTCGACCTGCGGGACGGCAGCGAGCGCGAGTTCGTGATGCCCACCGAGTGCCCCGAGTGCGGCACGGCCCTGCGGGCCATGAAGGAGGGCGACATCGACCTCCGCTGCCCGAACGGCCAGACCTGCCCCGCCCAGCTGCGCGAGCGCCTGTTCTATCTGGCGGGCCGCAAGTGCCTGGACATCGAGAACTTCGGCTATGTGGCCGCGGCCGCGCTCACCCGCCCCCTGGAGCCCGCCACGCCCCCGATCCTCGACGAGGGCGACATCTTCGACCTGAAGGTCGAGGAGCTGCTGCCCATCAAGTCGTACGTCCTCGACCAGGACTCGGGCCTGCCCAAGCGGGACCCGAAGACCGGCGAGGAGAAGGTCGTGACCTTCTTCGCCAACCTCAAGGGCGAGCCGAAGAAGAACACCCTCGCCATGCTGGAGAACATCCAGGCCGCCAAGGAGCGTCCGCTGGCCCGGATCCTCACCGGCCTGTCCATCCGCCACGTGGGCCCGGTGGCCGCCGAGGCGCTCGCCCGCGAGTTCCGCTCCATCGACCGCATCGAGCAAGCCACGGAGGAGGAGCTGGAGGCCACCGACGGCGTCGGCGAGATCGTCGCGAAGTCCGTCAAGGAGTGGTTCGCCGAGGACTGGCACCAGGAGATCATCCGCAAGTGGCGGGCCGCGGGCGTCCGGATGGAGGAAGAGGGCGGTGACGAGGACGAGGGGCCGCGCCCGCTCGAAGGCCTCACCGTCGTCGTCACCGGAACGCTCCAGAAATACACGCGGGATGGCGCGAAAGAGGCGCTCCAGAGCCGCGGAGCCAAAGTCACCGGTTCCGTTTCAAAGAAGACGGGATTCGTCGTGGTGGGGGACAACCCCGGCTCGAAGTACGACAAGGCCATGCAAGTGAAGGTTCCCGTACTCGACGAGGACGGCTTCGCCGTTCTGCTGGAACAAGGGGCGGACGCCGCCCGGGAAGCCGCGCTTCCGACCGAAGAATAGCGGTTGAAGGCCACCCGTTCAGCGCATACCAGATGCATACGGGTGGCCGGGTCGCATTCGGGCAACCGTAGACGACCGCTGCCCGTGGAAGCCTTCTGCGGCCTACTGTTGAGGTGTGCGCCTGCCGTGCCCCGCATGCGGACGGGGTTTTCCCTGCTCGTGTCGTGGAGAGCCGGGGGATGGGTTTTCAGACGCGGCTGTCAGGACGTGAGTCCGCGTGGCGTGGGCACCGCCGGCTGTGAGAGGGACGGGAATGGAACCGACCGAGAGCGTCGCCCCGGACTCATGGCTGCGGTCGCGCCTGCGGCGCGGGCTCGGTGCGCTGCGGTGCCGCCGCGCCGCCCGGTCGGCCGCGGGCGCCCTCGCCGACGGTGACGAGCGGTCCGAACGGCCCGCCCAGACACCCGAGTTCCGCCCCCGCGAGCGGGCGTGGACGCACGGCGGCACCCTCGCCGACGACACCGCCCCGACGGCCTGGGGGTCGTCTCCCGGCTGCGGAACGGGCTTTTCCGGCCCAGGTGGTGGCACCCAGGGGGGAGTAACGGGCATACGGGGTACTGCTGTTGGTGAGGGACCGGAAGCGGGCGGGCGGGACACGCCCGGGCGGGGCGGCTCAGGTCGAGGAACGTCAGGCCCGGCGGAGGCTGGTGTGACGGCGAGTGCCGAAGACGCGCGGCGGAGTGCGGCCAGTGGTGCCGCGACCCCTTCGACCGTGCGGAGTACGACAGGCGGAGGAGCCCCGGGAGCACGGGGCGGTGCGGGCGGTGCGGGCGGGCCTTCCGGTGTGCGGGGCGCGGTGAGCGCGGCCGCGGGCGGACCCGTCGCCGGGCGGCGCGGGCGGTGGCGCGGCGGACACGCGGCGCACGAGCGCGCCGTGGACCAGACGGACGCCCTTGACGGCCTGGACGGCATGGAGCAGGACGGCCGCGGCTGGCAGCTGCTGCCCATGGCCGTCGTCGCGGCCGCCGCGATCGTGCTCGGCACCGGCTTCTTCCACGCCTTCACCGGCGGCCACCCGCTGTTCCCCTCCGGCACGGTCGGCTGGTCGCTCGCCGTCCTGACCGGCCTGATCGTCGGCCACCTCGTCGCGCTCGGCCGCGACCGCTGGTGGGGCGGCACGGGCTCCGGCGGCGCGCTCACCGTCGCGGTCCTCCTGCTGTACGGCTGGATGCCCGCGGGCATGGTCAGCCTCACCGTCGTCGTCCTCGTCGGGGTCGCCCGCCGCCACCGCTGGCGCCAGGGCGTGCTGCACGGCGCCGTCGACATCCTGGGCATCGGCGCGGGCGCGCTCACGCTCGCCGCGTTCGGCACCGCCCCGGCCGCCGACGCGCCCTGGAATCCCGAGAGTTGGGACCTGTACACGGCCCCCGAGGTGGGCCTCGTCGCCGTCGCGTACCTGGCCGTCACGCGCGTCCTGCTCTGGTACGTGCACGCGCCGCGCACCGGGGCGCTGCCCACCGTCACCCGCACCGCGCTGGTCCGCCAGGGCCTGCTCGGCGTGGCCCTGCTCGGCATCGCCCCGCTGATCTGCGTCGTCGCGATGTCCCTTCCGCTGCTCCTGCCGCTGTTCACGATCCCGCTCGTCGCGCTCGACTCCACGCTGTGGATCGCCCGCGCCAGAGCGGAGGAGCAGCTGCGCGACCCGCTCACCGGGCTTCCCAACCGGCAGTGGCTCATGGAGCGGACCTGGACGGCCCTGGACGACGCGGAGCGCATCGGCGCCCGCTCCGCCCTGATGCTGATCGACATGGACCGCTTCCGCTCGGTCAACGACACCCTCGGGCACCTCGCGGGCGACCGGCTGCTGCTCCAGATCGCCGACCGCCTCCGGCTCGCGCTGCCGCGCGGCGCGGAGGCGGCCCGGCTCGGCGGCGACGAGTTCGCGGTGCTGCTGCCCGTCGCCGACTCCACCACGTCCGCGCAGCGCGTCGCCCGCCAGCTCGTCGGCGCGCTCGGCTCCCCGCTGGACCTCGACGGCCTCACCCTGGTCCTGGAGGCCAGCGCCGGACTCGCCGTCTTCCCCGACCACGCGCCCGACGCCGAGGGTCTGCTGCGCCGCGCGGACGTCGCGATGTACCAGGCCAAGCGGGACCGTACGGGCGTGGAGGTGTACGAGTCCAAGCGCGACTCCAACACCCCCGACCGCCTGGGCCTGTTGGGCGATCTGCGCCGCGCCCTCGACGCGGGCGACGTGGAGCTGCACTACCAGCCGAAGGTCCGCTTCGACGGCGAGGTGGCGGGCCTGGAGGCGCTGGTGCGCTGGGTGCACCCCGAGCGCGGCAAGGTGCCGCCGGACGAGTTCATCGCCATCGCCGAGTCGTCGGGCCTCATGCCGCACCTCACCGAGTACGTCCTGGAGTCGGCCCTCGCCCAGGTCGCCAGATGGCGCTCCCAGGGCCTGAACGTGCCCGTCGCGGTGAACGTGTCGCCGCGCGACGTGCACACCCCCGGCTTCGCGGGCGCCGTCGCCGCGCGGCTCGCCCGCCACGGAGTGCCCGCGGGCGCGCTCCAGCTGGAGATAACGGAACACGTGCTCCTGGAGGACCCGCAGCGCGCCGCCGACACCCTCGCCGGGCTCACCGGGCACGGCGTGAAGATGTCCCTCGACGACTTCGGCACCGGGTACTCGTCCCTGGTGCACCTGCGCCGTCTGCCGGTGAGCGAGCTGAAGATCGACCGCTCCTTCGTGGCCCGGCTCGCCGTCGACACCGAGGACGCCGAGATCGTGCGCTGCACCGTCGACCTCGCCCACTCCCTCGGCCTCCTCGTCGTCGCCGAGGGCGTCGAGGACGACGAGACCTGGGAGCGCCTTCGGGACCTCGGCTGCGACGCGGTGCAGGGGTGGCTCGTCGCCGCGGCGATGCCGCCGAGCGAGACCACGGCGTGGCTGCGGGCCCGGGGCGAGGGCGCCACGCACCGGCCCGTCGACCCGGCGCCGGGGCCCGCCGCCCCGGATCCGACACCGCCGTCGCCGAGCCGCGCGGTGCAGTGACCCCGCGAGGGGAGGGGCGGGCGGCGTTCATCGCGCCGCGCGCCCGTCCTCAGACGCCGGCCGGGCTCTTCTCCCGTTCCTCGCCCTCGCGCCGGGGGCGCGCGAGGCTCGGCGGACGCGAGGGTCGCGCCCGGTGGGCGACCGCCGCCCACACCGCGTAGCCGACGCCCAGCCACACGTACGCGTTGCCCACGACCACGTGGAACGGGTCCCACTGGAGTTCGCGCTGCCAGTGCGGCACGTACCAGAGCAGGCCGTACGGCAGGAGCGGGCGGGACGGATCCCAGGTGCCGAAGCCATCGATACGGATCGGCCACGCCGCGAACAGCGCGAACAGGCCAGCCGTCCACAGCCACGCGGACGCCGTGCGCCGCCGGAGCGCCGCGTCCGCCGCCAGGACGAGCCCGGGCACGATCCACACCCAGTGGTGGGTCCACGACAGCGGCGAGCAGACCAGCATCAGGGCGCCCACCACGCACACCGCGACCAGCTCCCGGCCCCGCCGCGAGGCCCGCGCCGCCGCGCCGAACCCGGCCACGGCGAGCACTCCGCACACCGCTCCCCACACGGGCCCGCCGACGCCGTCGCCGCCGAGGCCGAAGCGGACGAAGAACCCGTTCAGGGACTGGTTCGCCAGGTACTCGCGGCCGCCCGCGCTGCCCGCGAACGCGCCGCCCCAGAAGTCCGCCGACGCCTGCGGCAGCGCCCACCAGCCCGCCGCCACCGTCGCCGCGAAGACGGCCGTGGCCACGGCCGCCGCCCGGTACCGCCGGGTGAGCAGCAGATACACGACGAACAGGCCGGGGGTGAGCTTCAGACCCGCCGCCAGGCCGATGCCCACGCCCTTCCAGAGGCGGCGGTCGGGCGTGGCCAGATCGGTCAGGACGAGCGCGAGCAGGACCAGATTGACCTGCCCGAAGTCCAGGTTCTGCAGCACCGGCTCGGTCCACAGCGCGAGGCCGCACACCGCGAGGGCGCACCCGGCGGTGGCCGGGCCTGGGCGGCGCCCCGCCGTGCGGGCCGCCGCCCAGGCGGAGAGCGCCATCGCCACCAACGAGACCACCGCCATCAGCCGGGCGGCGGCGGTCAGGTCCATGTCGCTCAGGGCGCGGAAGGGGAGCAGGGCGACGGGCGGATAGAGGTACGGCAGCGCGTGCACGCCGAACCTCCCGCCGTACAGCTCGTGCTCCGGCGCGGTCGCCGCGTCCAGGTAGACGCTCAGGTCCGCGGGGGTGCGGTGCGCCGTGTACGTCGGGTCGTTGATCAGGCTCCACCACGCGGTGAGCGACAGGGCCAGGGCGAGGGCTCCGGCTCCGAGCACCGCGGGTCCTGGCCAGGGGCCTTTCGCCCCGGGGAGTTGCATGCGCATGCCGGGCATGCTGCGCCTCCCCAGGGCCGGGGCTGGGGCAGCACACCGGGACCGGGCAATTGTCGTACCGCGACGTCCCTCGCGGGGCGCCCCACTGTGCCCATCAGCGCGCTCCGCGCCTCGTCCTCAAACGCCGGACGGGCTGAATGTCTCCGGTGCGGGCCGCAGAAGAAGTGCGGCCCGCAGCGGCAGGATCCAGCCCGTCCGGCGTTTGAGGACGAGCGCGCAGCGCGAGAAAAGGGGTGGGCGGGCGGGAGGAGCCCGGGCCGGTGGACCGTCGAGCGCGCCCCCGCGAGAGGAAAGCGTTTCGCGGTCAGCCGTGCGCGCCCCATAGGATTGGGTCCACATCCATCACGCTCACCCCAGAGGATCGCTGCATGCCTGGCATCACGCGCGAGGAGGTCGCACACCTCGCCCGCCTTGCACGTCTGGAGTTGAAGGACGAAGAGCTCGACCACTTCGCCGGACAGCTCGACGACATCATCGGCGCGGTCGCCCGCGTCTCGGAGGTCGCCGACCAAGACGTACCGCCGACCTCCCACCCGCTGCCGCTGACGAACGTCATGCGCGCGGACGAGGTCCGTCCGTCGCTCACCCCCGAGCAGGCGCTCTCGGGCGCCCCGGCCCAGGAGCAGCAGCGTTTCAAGGTGCCGCAGATCCTGGGGGAGGACTAACCGAACATGACGGACATCATCAAGCTCACCGCCGCCGAGATCGCGGCGAGGATCGCCTCCGGCGAGCTCACCGCGGTCGAGGTCACCGAGGCCCACCTGGCCCGCATCGAGGCCGTCGACGAGAAGGTGCACGCCTTCCTGCACGTCGACCGCGAGGGCGCGCTCGCGCAGGCCCGCGCCGTGGACGAGAAGCGCGCCAGGGGCGAGAAGCTCGGCCCGCTGGCCGGCGTGCCGCTCGCGCTCAAGGACATCTTCACCACCGAGGGCGTACCGACGACCGTCGGTTCGAAGATCCTCGAAGGGTGGATCCCGCCGTACGACGCCACGGTGACGAAGCGGCTCAAGGAAGCCGGCGTCGTCATCCTCGGCAAGACCAACATGGACGAGTTCGCCATGGGGTCCTCCACCGAGAACAGCGCGTACGGCCCGACGGGCAACCCGTGGGACCTGACCCGCATCCCCGGTGGCTCCGGCGGCGGCTCCAGCGCGGCCCTCGCCGCGTACGAGGCCCCGCTCGCCATCGGCACCGACACCGGCGGCTCCATCCGCCAGCCCGCGGCCGTCACCGGCACGGTCGGCGTCAAGCCGACGTACGGCGGCGTCTCGCGCTACGGCATGGTGGCCTTCTCCAGCTCCCTGGACCAGGGCGGCCCCTGCGCCCGCACCGTCCTCGACGCCGCGCTCCTGCACGAGGCCATCGCCGGGCACGACCCGCTCGACTCCACCTCCATCGACGCCCCGGTCCCGCAGGTCGTCGAGGCCGCGCGCAACGGCTCGGTGCAGGGCATGCGCGTCGGCGTCGTCAAGCAGTTCCGCGGCGAGGGCTACCAGGCCGGTGTCGTGCAGCGCTTCGACGAGTCGGTGGAGCTGCTCAAGTCCCTCGGCGCGACCGTCGTCGAGCTGGACTGCCCCTCCTTCGACCTGGGCCTTTCGGCGTACTACCTGATCGCGCCGTCCGAGTGCTCCTCGAACCTGGCCCGCTTCGACGCCATGCGCTACGGCCTGCGCGTCGGCGACGACGGCACGAAGTCCGCCGAGGAGGTCACCGCGCTGACCCGCGAGGCCGGCTTCGGCGACGAGGTCAAGCGCCGCGTCATGCTCGGCACGTACGCGCTCAGCTCCGGCTACTACGACGCGTACTACGGCTCCGCGCAGAAGGTCCGCACGCTGATCACGCGGGACTTCGAGAAGGCCTTCGAGCAGGTCGACGTCATCGTGTCGCCGACCACGCCCACCACCGCCTTCCCGATCGGCGAGCGCGCCGACGACCCGATGGCGATGTACCTGGCCGACCTGTGCACCATCCCGACCAACCTGGCGGGCAACGCCGCCATGTCGCTGCCCTGCGGCCTCGCGCCGGAGGACGGGCTCCCGGTCGGTCTGCAGATCATCGCCCCCGCCATGAAGGACGACCGCCTGTACAAGGTGGGCGCCGCCGTCGAGGCCGCCTTCGTGGAAAAGTGGGGCCACCCGCTGCTCGAGGAGGCACCGTCGCTGTGAGCAACAAGACGCTGGCCAAGGCCAAGGGCTTCAAGAAGTCCAGGACCGGCACGTATCTGTCCATCGGCACCACCGCTTTCGGCGCGCTCAGCACGCTCAAGCAGGTCAAGAAGGCCCGCGCCGAGCACGACGCGCTGCAGCTCGTCGACGCCGTCGTCTCCGCGGCCGCCATCGTCACCGGCATCGCCATCCTGGTGCGCGAGCTCAAGCGCATCGGTGACGACGACGTTCTGCTCGGCTGAGAGGGAAGTTCCAACACCGTGACTGTCACGACCACCCCCGACCTGGCGTCGTACGAGGACGCGCTGGCGTCGTACGACCCCGTCATGGGCCTCGAGGTCCACGTCGAGCTCGGCACGAAGACGAAGATGTTCTGCGGCTGCTCCACCGAGCTCAAGCAGGACGCCAACTCGCAGACCTGCCCGACCTGCCTCGGCCTGCCGGGCGCGCTGCCCGTGGTCAACGCCGTCGGCGTCGAGTCCGCGATCAAGATCGGCCTCGCGCTGCACTGCGAGATCGCCGAGTGGTGCCGCTTCGCCCGGAAGAACTACTTCTATCCGGACATGCCGAAGAACTTCCAGACCTCCCAGTACGACGAGCCGATCGCCTTCAACGGCTATCTGGACGTCCAGCTGGAGGACGGCGAGGTCTTCCGCGTGGAGATCGAGCGCGCCCACATGGAGGAGGACACCGGCAAGTCGACGCACGTCGGCGGTGCCACCGGCCGCATCCACGGCGCCTCGCACTCGCTGCTCGACTACAACCGCGCGGGCATCCCGCTCATCGAGATCGTCACCAAGCCGATCGTCGGTGCCGGGGAGCGGGCCCCCGAGGTCGCCAAGGCGTACGTCGCCGAGCTGCGCGAGCTCATCAAGGCGCTCGGCGTCTCCGAGGCCCGCATGGAGCAGGGCCAGATGCGCTGCGACGTGAACCTCTCGCTGCGGCCCCGCGGCCGGGAGAAGTTCGGCACCCGCTCCGAGACGAAGAACGTGAACTCGCTGCGATCCGTGGAGCGCGCCGCGCGCTACGAGATCCAGCGGCACGCGGCCGTGCTCTCCTCCGGCGGCACGATCGTCCAGGAGACCCGGCACTTCCACGAGGACGACGGCTCCACCACGTCGGGCCGGGTGAAGGAGGAGGCGGAGGACTACCGCTACTTCCCGGAGCCCGACCTGGTGCCGGTGGCCCCGTCCCGCGAGTGGGTCGAGGCCCTGCGTGCCGAGCTGCCGGAGCTGCCGCTCGCGCAGCGCAACCGGCTGCGCGAGGAGTGGGGCGTCTCCGCCCACGACATGCAGGCGATCCTCAACGCCGGTGCGATCGGCCCGATCGTCGCCACCATCAACGCGGGCGCGGACGCCGTGTCCGCCCGCAAGTGGTGGATGGGCGAGCTGGCGCGCAACGCGAACGAGCAGGGCGTCGACCTCGGCGCACTGCCCATCACGCCGGAGCAGGTCGCCCGCGTCAGCGCGCTTGTCGCCTCCGGTGACCTGAACGACAAGCTGGCCCGTCAGGTCATCGACGGCGTGCTCAAGGGCGAGGGCGACCCCGACCAGGTCGTCGAGAAGCGCGGTCTGAAGGTCGTCTCGGACGACGGCGCCCTGACGGCGGCCGTCGAGGAGGCCATCGCGGGCAACCCGGCCATCGCGGACAAGATCCGCGGCGGCAAGGTGGCCGCGGCCGGCGCGCTGGTCGGCGCGGTCATGAAGGCCACCCGTGGCCAGGCCGACGCGGCCCGCGTCAAGGAGCTCATCCTGGAGCAGCTGGGCGTCGAGGGCTGACACCCGCGCTTCCGCGCACGACAGGGGCGCCGCATCCGATCCGGATGCGGCGCCCCTTCGCGTGCGCGGAAGCGCGGGGGCGGCGGCAAAGCCGGGACGTTCACCGCGACTTCGGTCCTCGGCCTTCCCTCTGCAACCAGGAGTCACTACCGTCCCAGCTCAGCAGACCAATGGATCACCGGACAACCATTGGGTGTCGACTGGAGGTTGGGCGTGGCAGCGGAGATTTCGCGCAGACGGTTGATGGCAGTGGGCGGCGGCGCGCTCGGCGCCGCCACGGTCGGTTCCTTCCTGCCGCCGTCCCTTCAGGAGGCGCTCGCGAAGGAGCCGCCGAAGGGCGGTCTCGACGCCATCGAGCACGTCGTGATCCTGATGCAGGAGAACCGGTCCTTCGACCACTACTTCGGCACCCTGCGCGGCGTCCGGGGCTTCGGCGACCGCAACGCCGTCCAACTGCCCAGCGGCAAGAGCGTGTTCGAGCAGCCCGGCGCGGGCAGGTCCGTGCTGCCGTTCCCGGTGCGCGAGGCCGCCGCCACGCAGAAGAAGGACCTGCAGTACATCGGTGCCCTCGACCACTCCTGGACCGGCGGCGCCAAGGCCTGGCACGACGGCTGGATGGACGGCTGGGTGACGGCCAAGACCGCCGCCACGATGGCGTACTACACGCGCCAGGACATCCCGCTGCACTACGAGCTGGCCGACACCTTCACGATCTGCGACGCCTACCACTCGTCGATCCACACCTCCACCAGCCCCAACCGCAACCACCTGTGGAGCGGCAAGACCGGGTTCGAGGCGACCGGCGAGCGGGCCGTCGACAACGACGCGTACGACGAGGGCAAGCACCCCGGCTACGACTGGGGGACGTACGCCGAGCGCCTGGAGAGGGCGGGCGTGAGCTGGCAGACGTACACCGAGTGGGAGAACTTCACCGACAACCAGATCGAGTTCTTCACCACCTTCAAGGCCATCGCCCGCAAGGCGCTCGCCCAGACGCAGTTCACGTTCATGGAGGCCTTCTACGCCAAGGTCCGCGACGCCAAGGACGAGCCGGAGCGGGCCAAGCTGCTCGCCGCGCTCGACGCCGGTGTCAAGACGCTGACCAGGCGCGAGCGTTCGCTCTTCGAGCGGGGCCTGCGGCGGGTGCCGACCGGCACCCTTGCCGAGACGTTCGCGCGGGACGTCGCGCGCGGCAAGCTGGCGAAGGTCAGCTATCTGGTGCCGTCCGCCCTCGACTCCGAGCACCCCTCCGTCTCCTCGCCGATCCACAGCGCCACCATCGTCTACAAGGTCCTGGACGCGCTCGCCTCGCACCCCGAGGTCTGGCGGCGCACCGCCGTGTTCATCAATTACGACGAGAACGACGGCTTCTTCGACCACGTGCCGCCGCCCGTGCCGGGCGCCGACGACCCCGACGGCGCCGAGGAGCGCTGGCAGGGCCTGCCGACCGGGCTCGGCGTCCGCGTGCCGATGCTCGTGGTGTCGCCGTGGAGCGTCGGCGGCTATGTGTCCTCCGAGGTCTTCGACCACACCTCCGTGGTGCGCTTCCTGGAGCGCTGGACCGGGGTGCGCGAGCCCAACATCGGCGCCTGGCGCCGCCGGGTCACCGGCGATCTGACCGGCGCCTTCGACTTCGACCGGGGCCACCGGCAGCCGGAGGTGGAGCAGCCCGGCGCGATCCCGCCGTTCAGCGGCCGCTGGCAGCCGCAGCCGCCCGTCCAGCAGTCGATGCCGCGCCAGGAGCCGGGCGTGCGCCGGGCGCGCCCGCTGCCCTACCAGCCGGACGCCGACGCCCGGCCCGCCAAGGACGGCACACTCACGGTGCGCCTGCGCAACGGCGGCCGGCGCAGCGCGCACTTCGCGCTCTACCCCTACGCGGCGGAGTTCCCGGCACCGCAGCACCAGGACGTCCGGCACGAGGGCCGCTGGTCCGTGCCGCTGCGGGGCGACGCCTACCGCTTCACGGTCACCGGGCCGAACGGGTTCCGCCGCGAGTTCGCGGGCGGCAAGGACGGCGCCGCCGCCCTCTCCTCGGCGATCACCCGGCGCGAGCTGCATCTGACCCTGGCCAACCGGGGCAGGAAGCCGCTGGTCTTCACCGTCAAGCCGCTCGGGTACGTGGACGCCGACGACGTCCGGCGGCGCACCCGGACCGTGCGCGTGCGGCCGGGCAGCAGCCGCACCCTCGCCTGGCGGACGTCGGACGAGCGCGGCTGGTACGACATCGAGGTGACGGCCGCGGGCGACGGGGCCTTCCGGCGGCGTCTGATGGGCCACATCGAGAACGGCCGCGCGGGCGTGTCGGGCTGACCCGCCCGACCGGTACGCGGGGTGCGGGGGCATACGGGCGTGGCCCGTGTGCCCCCGCGTGGCATCGGTGGCTCCGTGTGCCCGGATGGAGCTGCCCGAGCTGTTGTGAGGCTGGACACGAAACGGACTAAGGATCTCCGGCGGCTGTCAGAGTGGCTCCGCATGGCCCATCTCGGTCATCTCGTCGCACAAGCGGCCACATGATCTTTACCTGTCCATGCCGATCAAGTAGTACATCAAGCAGTAGGCGTGTTCTTTTCGGGTCAATTGCGATGCTTCCCGGCTGCCCCGACGAGGATTCACGAGTCACTCAGGGAGCCAGTTCGTGGCAGCACTCGCCCGGTGGTGCGTCAAGCACCGCCTCGTCGCCGTACTGCTCTGGCTCCTCGCACTCGGCTCCACCGCGGCCGCTGCCGCCGCCGTCGGATCGGCGTACTCGAACAACTACGAGGTCCCCGGCACCGAGTCCGACCGCGCGAGCCGACTCCTCAAGGACGCCTTCCCGACCCTCGGCGGCGACGGCAACACCGTCGTCTGGCACACCGGCGGGGACCAGTCCGTGCGCTCCGCCGCGGTCGAGCAGACGATGACCGAGACGCTCGACGAGATCGCCGAGCTTCCCGGCGTGGCCTCCGTCACCAGCCCGTACACCGAGCGCGGCGCCGCCCAGATCAGCGAGAACGGCCGCACCGCGTACGCCACGGTCACCTTCCGTGACCAGCTGGACTCCATCGCCCCCGGCGAGGCGCGCGCCGTCGTGCAGACGGCCGAGGCCGCCGAGACCAAGGGCCTGGACGTGGCCCTCGGCGGCGGCGCCGTCGGCCTCACGGAGACCAAGAGCGCCAAGACCGCCGAGATCGTCGGCGTGGCCGTCGCCGCCGTCGTGCTGTTCCTGGCCTTCGGCTCGCTGGCCGCCTCGCTCCTGCCCATCGCCACGGCCGTCGTCTCCGTCGGCACGGCGTACGCGGGCATAGTGCTGCTCGGCCACGTCATGACGGTCGCCGACTTCGCGCCGATGCTCGGCACCCTGATCGGGCTCGGCGTCGGCATCGACTACGCGCTGTTCATCGTCACGCGCCACCGCAAGGGCCTCAAACGCGGCCTGCCGGTCGCCGAGGCCGCCGAGCGGGCCGTCGCCACCACCGGCCGGGCCGTCGTCTTCGCGGGCGCCACCGTCTGCATCGCGCTGCTCGGCATGCTGATCCTGCGCCTGAGCTTCCTCAACGGCGTCGCCATCGCCGCCTCCCTGACCGTCGTCCTCACCGTCGCCGCGTCCGTGACGCTGCTGCCCGCCCTCCTGTCGTTCCTGGGGCCACGCGCGCTCAGCCGCCGTGAGCGGCGCCGGCTCGCCGAGCGTGGGCCCGAGCCGGAGGTCCCCACCGGGCTCGCCGCCCGCTGGTCCGCCTTCGTGGAGCGGCACCCGAAGCTGCTCGGCGCCCTCGCGGTGGTGGTGATAGCGGTACTCGCCGTGCCGACGCTCTCGCTCCGCCTCGGCACCTCCGACCAGGGCAACAACCCCGCCACGGCCACCACGCGCCAGGCCTACGACCTGCTCGCGGACGGCTTCGGGCCCGGCGTGAACGGCCCGCTCACCCTCGTCACGGACGTCCGCGGCGCCCCCGACCGGCTCGCCCTCGACAACCTCGGCGCGACCCTCGAGTCCACCCCGGGCGTCGCCTCCGTGAGCCCCGTGACCTACTCCGACGGCAGCGACGCGGCCTTCCTCACCGTCGTACCGGACTCCGCGCCCCAGTCGAAGGCCACCAGCGACCTCGTCGACCGGCTCCGCGGCGACGTCCTGCCGCGCGCCGAGAGCGGCACCTCGCTCGACCTCCACGTCGGCGGGGTCACGGCGGGCTACGACGACTTCGCGGAGATCATCGTCGGCAAGCTGCCGCTCTTCGTGGGCGTCGTCATCGGCCTCGGCTGTGTGCTGCTGCTCCTCGCCTTCCGCTCGGTCGGCATACCGCTGAAGGCCGCCGTCATGAACGTCGCGGCGGTCGCGGCCGCCTTCGGCGTCGTGGTCGCGGTCTTCCAGTGGGGCTGGGGCAGCGAGCTGATGGGCCTGGGACGCGCGGGCCCCATCGAGCCCTTCCTGCCCGTCATCATGGTCTCGGTCCTCTTCGGCCTCTCCATGGACTACCAGGTCTTCCTGGTCAGCAGGATGTACGAGGAGTGGCTGGAGACCGGCGACAACCGCGTGGCCGTCCGCGTCGGCCTCGCCGAGACCAGCCGTGTCATCAACTCCGCGGCCGTCATCATGATCTCGGTGTTCCTCGCCTTCGTGCTCAGCGGGGACCGGGTGATCGCGATGTTCGGCATCGCCCTCGCGGCGGCCGTCGCCCTCGACGCGTTCGTCCTGCGCACCCTGCTCGTGCCCGCCCTCATGCACATGCTCGGCGGCGCCAACTGGTGGCTGCCGCGCAGCCTGGACCGCTGGCTGCCGCGGATCAGTATCGAGGTGCCCGAGCGCCGGGCACATGCGAAGATCCCCGGACACCGCGAGCGCGACGAGGTCGCGTACGCACAGTTGGAGAAGCGCTAGCCGCGCAGTCGCCGAGGGAGAGCCGGATGTTCGCGATACCCGTGGGGGAGGGGGCCGAACTGCGGCCCCTGGAGCCTTGGAACGCCGAGGAGTTCCTGGAACACATCGACCGCGCCCGGGAGTTCGCCGGCCCCTGGGTGCCGATGACCGTCAAGGTCACGGATCTGGACTCCGCCCGTCAGGTCCTCCAGCGGTACGCCGACAAGCAGGCCGCGGACACCGGCCGCCTCTACGGCGTCTGGCTGGACGGCACCCTCGTCGGCGGCGTGTTCTTCCGGGTCTTCGACATCGAGACCGACTCCTGCGAGGTCGGCGTCTGGCTCCAGCCCTCCGCCACCGGCCGCGGCCTCGTCACCGCCGCCGCCCGCGTCCTCATCGACTGGGCCGTCGACCAGCGCGGCATGCACCGCGTGGAGTGGCTCGTCTCCTCCCTCAACGATCCCAGCAAGGCCGTGGCCAAGCGGCTCGGCCTGGTCCGCGACGGGGTGCTGCGGGAGAGCTTCCCCTGGCAGGGCATCCGCCACGACATGGAGGTCTGGTCGGTGCTCGCGCCCGAGTGGCGGGCGGCCCGCGCCGCGCGTTAAGGGGCCTCTCAGACTCCGTCCGTACGGTGCGGAGCATGGGAACGAAGAGCATCGACGAGACGGCCGAGACGGCCGAGACGGCCGAGACGGCCGAGGCGCCTAAGGAGGTACCTCAGACGC
The DNA here is from genome assembly GCF_008704795.1 of Streptomyces spectabilis. Taxonomy (NCBI): domain Bacteria; kingdom Bacillati; phylum Actinomycetota; class Actinomycetes; order Kitasatosporales; family Streptomycetaceae; genus Streptomyces; species Streptomyces spectabilis. The sequence continues at coordinate 6,654,686 of NZ_CP023690.1, forward strand.
CGGAGCTGTCCAAGGCCCCTGCCGAGGCGGTGACGGAGGAGCCCGAGGACCTCTCCGATCCGGACGAACTCGCCGAGGACGCCGTCCCCGCCGCCGAGCCGCAGGGCGTCGCTCAGGGCGCGGCCGCCGTCGTCGCCGCCGCGCTCGGCCTGATCGGCCTCTCCGGAGGCTGGCTCGGCACCGTCGCCTCGGCCCGCGAGTCCCTGATCGGCCAGCTCAACACCTCGCAGGGCGCGAGCGTGGGCCGCCAGGTCCAGGCGGTCTACGGAGACTCCTGGAAGACGACGGCCCTGGTGGCGGGCGCGTTCGCCCTCGCGGCCCTGGTCGTCGGCGTGGTCGTCCTGCTGCGCCCCGCCTTCGGCGCCCCCGACCGCGTCCAGGCCCCCTGGATCAAGTCGGTGGCCTGGGCGGGCGTGGCCCTGGGAGCCATCGGCCTGGCCTTGGCCGTGGCCAAGTACACGGACCTGCTGCTGGGCTTGCCTTCGACGAGTTAGGCCCCGGCCGGGATCGGGGATAAGGCACCCCCCTCACACCTAAGGCCCCCAGCCCGCTGGAAGATGCGGAACCTTCCCGATGTGCCGGACCCCCCTGGGAAACGAAAGTGGAGTCATCGCAGAGAGCGAGACACCACCACCCAGGGGGACACGAAAATGTTCGACTACGAACTCCACCAGTTCCGCACCGCCGAGCTCGCCGCCCAGGCCGCCCACCACGGCCTCGTACGGGAGGCGCTCAAGGCCGCGAAGACGCGCAGGGCACTCGGCCGGGAAGCGGCCGAGGCCCGCCTGACCGCCGAGCGCACCCGGCCCACCACCCACCGCGCCGACCGCTACAGCCGCGCCGCCTGACCGCGGCCCCGGCCCCTCCCATGTCGCGCACAGCGAAACCCACTCCCACAAAACCGCAGCTCTGTGCGATGCTCACCGCTGTGGAGACCAGGTCCGTCAGCCCCGTCTTCGTCGGCCGAGCCGACGAACTGCGCGTACTGAACGACGCGCTCGCCCGCGCCGTCGAGCCCGCCGCGGGTGAACCGCAGGCCTTGCTGCTCGGCGGCGAGGCCGGTGTCGGCAAGACGCGCCTCATCGAGGAGTTCGAGGCCGCGGCGCTCGCCGCGGGCGCCCTCGTGGTGGTCGGCGGCTGTGTGGAGATCGGCGCCGACGGTCTGCCCTTCGCCCCCTTCTCCGCCGCCCTGCGCGCCCTGCGCGAGCAGCTGCCTGCCGAGTTCGCGGCGGCCGCGGCCGGTCAGGAGGAGGAACTGGCGCGACTGCTCCCGGAGTTGTGCGAGGGAGCCCGGCGCCCGCAGTCCACCGGCGGCAGGGCCGGCGAGGAGGCCATGGGCCGGCTCTTCGAGCTCACCGCCCGCCTCCTGGAGCGCATGGCCGCCGACCGCACCGTCGTCATGGTCCTGGAGGACCTGCACTGGGCGGACGCCTCCACCCGCCACCTGCTCTCGTACCTCTTCCGCACGCTGCGCAGCGGCCGTCTCGTCGTCCTCGCCAGCTACCGCGCCGACGACATCCACCGCCGCCACCCGCTGCGCCCCCTGCTCGCCGAGCTGGACCGCCTGCGCACGGTCCGCCGCGTCGAACTCGCCCGCTTCAGCCGGGACGAAGTGGCCCACCAGATGGCCGGCATCCTCGCCGCCGAGCCCGCCCCGAAGCTGGTCGACGACGTCTTCGAGCGCTCCGACGGCAACGCCTTCTTCGTCGAGGAACTCGCCGTCGCCTCGCACGGCGGCAACTGCGCCGCCCTCACCGACTCGCTGCGCGACCTGCTCCTCGTCCGCGTCGAGGACCTGCCCGACGACGCCCAGAAGGTGGCGCGGATCGTCGCCGAGGGCGGCTCGACCGTCGAGTACGACCTGCTCGCCGCGGTCGCCGACCTCAGTGAGGACGACCTGATCGACGCGCTGCGGGCCGCCGTCGGCGCCAACATCCTCCTCGCCTCGCCCGGCGGCGACGGCTACCGCTTCCGGCACTCCCTGGTGCGCGAAGCCGTCGGCGACGACCTGCTGCCCGGCGAGCGCTCCCGCATCAACCGCCGCTTCGCCACCGTCCTGGAGGCCGACCCCGCCCTGGTCCCCGCCGACCAGCGCGCCGCCCGCCTCGCCAGCTACTGGTACCACGCCCACGACGCCGCGAAGGCGCTGCCCGCCGTCCTCAACGCGTCCGTCGTGGCCCGCAGCCGGCACGCCTACGCCGAGCAACTGCGGCTCCTGGAGCGCGCGATGGAGCTGTGGGACGCGGCCCCCGATGACGTGCGCGCCCTGCTGCGCCCCGTCGACTACACCGAGGTCTACCCGCCCTGCGGCTGCGACCCCGCCAGCACCCCGCTGCGCTATCTGGACCTGATGGCCGAGGCGGCCGTCGCGGGCCGGCTGTGCGGCGAGCGCGAACGCGCCCTGAAGATCACCAAGCGTGCCCTGCGCCACCTGGAGGACGAGCAGGACGCGCTGCGCTCCGCCTGGTTCTGGGTGCAGCGCTCCCGCCTTGTGCAGAGCCTCGCCCGCGGCGACGGCTGGAAGGAGCTGGCCACCGCGCAGGACCTGGTGCGCGGCCACGCTCCGTCGGAGGTGCACGCCGAGGTTTTCACCATGGTCGCGGGCTGGCAGATGCTGCACCAGCCGGGCCCGGAGAGCCTCGTCGCCGCCGAGCAGGCCGTCGAGTACGCCCGCATGGTCGGCGCCTCCGAGATCGAGCTGAACGCCCGGCTCACCCTGGGCGGCCTGGTCGTCGACACCGGCGACATCGACGCCGGGCTCGCCGAGATGTACGCGGTCCGGGACCGGGTCACCGCCGACGAGGTCGTCACCGTGCTCTGCCGCTGCTACATCAACCTGCCCTCCGTGCTCGAAGGCATCGGCCGCCACCGCGAGTCCCTCGACCTCCTCGACGAGGGCATCAAGCTCGCCCAGCGGTACGGCCTGCGCGAGTCCGAGGCCTGGATGTGGGCCAACCGCTCCGAGTCCCTGTACTCCCTCGGCCGCTGGGACGACGCCGTCGACTCCGCGAGCCGCGCCGTCCTGAGCGCCAAGCCGCGCGGCGGCGCCGGGGTGCGCCTCGCCTACTTCGCGCTCGCCCGCGGCGACATGGCCGAGGCCGCCCGCCACCACGCCGAGGCCTGGCGGCACTTCGGCACACACGACTCCATACCCCAGAACACCCTTCCGCTGGCCCGCATCGCCCTCGGGATCGCCGCGGGCGAGGGCCGCATCCTCGACGCCCGCGCCGAATTCCGCCGGACCGTCGGCGACGGGCTCCCGCCCGGCACCCAGCGGTACGGCTGGCCGCTGGTCCTCGCCGCCGCCACCGCCGAGGCCGAGGCCCGCGGCCTCGCGATCGCCGCACCGGGCCGCGACGAATCCCTGCACCTGATCCGCACCACCGCGAAGTCCCTGGCCACCCGCGTGCCCGTCTGGCAGGCGTACGAACGCTGGGTCCGCGCCGAACTCCTGCGCGCCGAGGGCCACGCGACCTCCGACGACTGGCTTGAGGTCCTCACCGCCATCTCCCCCCTGGAGCGGCCCTACGACCTCGCGCGCGTCCGGCACCGCCTCGCGGAGGCGCTGCTCTCGCCCGGGGCCCCGGGCGGCACCGACCGGGACCGGGCCGCCGAGCTGCTGCGGCAGGCGGCCGCGGTGGGCGAGCACCTGAGCGCCCGCCCCCTCGTCGAGGCCGTCACCCAGCTCGCCCAGCGGGCCCGCCTCCCGCTGACCGGATCGATGTCCTCCGCCCCGGCCGACCCCGCCGAGGAGCTCGGCCTGACCACCCGCGAACGCGCCGTGCTCCGCCTGGTCGCCGCGGGCCGCAGCAACCGCCAGATCGCCGAGGAGCTGTTCATCTCCCCGAAGACGGCGAGCGTCCACGTCTCCAACATCCTCGCCAAGCTGGGCGTCGCGGGCCGCGGCGAGGCGGCGGCCCTCGCGCACCGGCTCGGCCTCTTCACCGCGGACGAGGAGTCCCTGGTCGCCGGGTGACCGGGGCCCGCCAGGCCCCGGCCCGCTTCCCGGGCACTCGCTTACCCTGGGGAACAGGACCGTCGTCAGCCTTCGGGAGGCACTGTGTTCAACGTGTTCGAGCAGCTCTTCGCGCCCGGGCGCAAGCACACCGACGACGAGAAGAAGCGCCTTGAGCTGACGCGCGTCGACGTGGACGACGGGGACCCCGGCAAGGGGCCCATAGACCTGTCCTCCGGCAAGGTGGTCGTCCGGCTCCCGACACAGGGAGCGGAAGACACCCACCCCACACCGGGCCCGGCCTCCGCCGAACCTGCGCCCGCCCCCGGGTCCGCTTCCGCTTCTGCCTCCGGATCCGGGCCCCGCTCGGAGGAGGCGCCGCCTGCCGGTTGAGCCCGGCTCCGGCTCCGCCCGAGCGTGCGCTACTTCACCTCCACCTCCAGGATCTTGTCGTCCCCCTTCTCCGGGGTGCCGCGCGAATCCGTCTCGCTTGTCACCAGCCACAGCTTGTCGCCGCCCGCCGCGAGGACCGTGCGCAGTCTGCCGTGCTCCTCGGTGAGGAACGCCTCCGTCCCCGGCTCCCCGCCCGCCCCGCGCACCGGGACCCGCCACAGCCGCTGGCCGCGCAGGCCCGCCATCCAGACCGAGCCCTCCGCATAGGCGACACCGCTCGGTGAGGCCTCGGACGTCTTCCACTGGGCCACCGGGTCGTGGAAGCCCTCCTCCTTGGCGTCCGCTTCGTCCTTGCCCTCAACCTCGGGCCAGCCGTAGTTGTCTCCCGCCTTGATCTCGTTCAGCTCGTCCCAGGTGTCCTGGCCGAACTCCGAGGCCCACAGGCGCTTCTGCTCGTCCCAGGCGAGACCCTGGACGTTCCGGTGGCCGTACGAATACACCGGGGAGTTCTCGAAGGGGTTGCCCGGGGCCGGCTCGCCGTCCGGGGTCAGCCGGAGGATCTTGCCGCCGAGGGACTTCTTGTCCTGGGCGAGGCCGGTGTCGCCGGTCTCTCCCGTGCCCACGTACAGCAGCTTGTCCGGGCCGAAGGCGATCCGGCCGCCGTTGTGGATCGAGCCCTTGGGGATGCCCTTGAAGATCGTGTCGGGAGCGCCGAGGCGCTGGTCCGCGGGCTTCGCCTCGTCGTAGAGCATGCGGGCCACGCGGTTGTCGGAAGCCGTCGTGAAGTACGCGTACACGAAGTGGTCCGTGGCGTAGGTCGGGGAGAGGGCGAGGCCCATCAGGCCGCCCTCGCCGCCGGGGGCCACCCCGGGCACCGTGCCGACCTCGGTCTTCTTGCCGGTGGCGCCGTCGACGTGGGTGATCGTGCCCTCGTCCCGGGACGAGACGAGCAGGTCGCCGCCCGGGAGCGCGGCGAGCCCCCACGGTGACTTCAGGCCCGTGGCCAGGGTCTTGGTGACCTTGGCCGAGCCCTTCTCCGGGGGTGGCGTGGCGCCGTCGTCCGGCGCGGAGCCGGTGGGGCCCGAGGTGCCGGACCCGGTGCGTTTGCCGCCGTCCGCGGGGTCGGCGTCGTCCGACGAGCATCCGGTGGCCAGGAGGAGGGTGGTGGCCAAGGTGGCTGTCACGGCGAAACGTTGAGGACTCAGCACGGCGGGGATCCCTTCGGTACGGCGCTTCTCCTGTTCATACACCGCCCGACCCCCACAGGTTCCCGAGCCCTCGCGGTGCGCCCCAGGCCCGCCCCTTCCCGATCAAGGGGGCTCCGCCCCCTTGGACCCCCGTTTGTCGGCGCTCCGCGCCTCGTCCTCAAACGCCGGACGGGCTGGATGTCTCCGGTGCGCGCCGGATCTCGTCCGCGGACCGCAGCGGCACCATTCAGCCTGTCCGGCGATTGAGGACGAGGCCGAAGGCCGATCAACCGGGAACCAGCCTCAGTCCCACGACCCCTGTGCGGCGGGCAGGGCCGCGAGGGTGGCCAAGTCCTTCGGCGAGAGCCGGAGCCGCGCCGCCCCCGCGTTCTCGCGGGCCCAGCGGTCCCGCTTCGCGCCGGGGATCGGGACCACCTGGGCGCCCTGCGCGAGCACCCACGCCAGGGCCACCTGCGCGGGCGTCGCGCCGTGGCGCGCCGCGACCCGGCGCAGGCCCACCACCAGCGGCTGGTTGGCGGCCATCATCTCGGCGGTGAAGCGCGGATGCCGGGCGCGCAGGTCGTCCGGCTCGAAGCCCTGCCCCGGCGTCAGCGTGCCTGTGAGGAAGCCGTTGCCCAGCGGCATCGCGGCCAGGAAGCCGACGCCCCGCGCCGCGCACCAGGGGAGCAGCGCGTCGAGGGCCTCGGGCGACCACACCGAGAGCTCGGCCTCCACCGCCGTCACGGGGAAGACCTGCTGGACCCGTTCGAGCTGGCGGATCGTGAGGTCGTGCATCCCGCCGCCGGACCGCCGCCGCGCCCGCGCTCCGACCGCGCACAGGCCGAGCGCCCGCACCTTCCCGGCGGTGACCAGGTCGGCCATCGCGCCCCAGGTCTCCTCGATCGGTACCTCCGGGTCGGCGCGGTGCAGCTGGTAGAGGTCGATGGTGTCGGTCTGGAGCCGCCGCAGCGACGCGTCGCAGGCGCGCTTCACATAGCCGGGGCGGCCGTTGGCGACGACGTGCTGGTCGCCCACGAGGAGCCCGCACTTGGTCGACACGAAGGCCTCGGCGCGCCGTTCCCTGAGCACCCGGCCGACGAGCAGTTCGTTGGTGAACGGGCCGTACATGTCCGCCGTGTCGAGGAGCGTCGTGCCCTGGTCGAGCGCCGCGTGCACGGTCCGCATCGAGGCGTCACCGCGCTGACGCGAACCGGAGTACGCCCAGCTCATCGGCATGCAGCCGAGTCCGACGGCGCCCACCCCGAGCGCCCCCGCGCCGATCGTCCTGCGCTCCACCTGGTCGAACCCTCCCGCCGTCCCGCGATCCCCCGACCGTCCGTGATCTTTCGTCCGGGCGGCACCAAACGTAACCTCTGCCTCCCGGCACACGGCGTGCGCCCTGTTCGCATTAGCCTCCTGACCATGACAACTGACGTATGGCTGCCGTTCGAAGAGACCGACGTCGAGGGTCTGCCCGCCGCGTCCGACGCCGGTCTGGCCTACCGCTACTGGGACGGCGGCCCGGACTACCCCGCCGATCCGGCCCACTGCGCGTTCTACGTGGTGCCGTACATGAAGAGCACCGACGTGGTGGTGCCCCCGATGGCCGCCATGACGTCCCTGCGGGTCGTGCAGACGCTGACGGCGGGCATCGACGCCCTGGAGCCGGGCCTGAAGTTCCTCCCGCCCGGTGTCCAGCTGTGCAACGCGCGCGGTGTGCACGAGGCCAGCACCGCCGAGTTGGCGCTGACGCTGATCCTCGCCTCCTTGCGGGGCGTTCCGCGGTTCGTGGAGGGACAGCGGGTGCAGGAGTGGCGCTCGGGGTTCTATCCGGCGCTCGCCGACAAGTCCGTTCTCATCGTGGGGTACGGATCGATCGGCGCCGCGATCGAGGACCGGCTCGCGCCCTTTGAGTGCGCGCGGGTGGCGCGCGTCGCGCGCACCGAGCGCACCACGGCGCGCGGTGTGGTGCACTCGCTCGGCCAACTGCCCCGACTGCTTCCCGAAGCGGACGTGGTGGTGCTGTCCACGCCCCTCACGGAGACCACCCGCGGTCTGGTGGACGCCGATTTCCTGGCGCGCATGAAGGACGGCGCGCTGCTCGTGAACGTGGCCCGCGGCCCGGTGGTCGACACCAAGGCGCTGGTCCCCGAGCTGGAGAGCGGCCGTCTCACCGCGGCCCTGGACGTCACGGACCCGGAGCCGCTGCCCGCGGGTCACCCGTTGTGGGGGAGTCCCGGTGTCCTTATCAGCCCGCACGTGGGGGGCTCGTCGTCCGCGTTCCTGCCGCGCGCCCGGCGCCTGTTGACCGCCCAGCTGCGGCGGTACGTCACCGGGGAGCCGCTGTCCAACGTCGTTCTGACGACGCCGTGACCCCGATGACCTCGTGAGCCCAAGGGTGTCGTAACCCGTCGCAATCCCAATATTCAGGGCTTCGGAGCCCGGCCCTCCGGCCTGCGGCGGCTTCACAAGTCGGTCAGGAACGGTCGATATCCGGCGCACCGTGACCGGCTGGAACCGGCGTTGCGCCTTCTCTGCACGCTCCGCACTCACTCGTGTGCGCCGCGTGTCCATATTGACGGGCGTAGTCACGCAGCGTAGAGCAGACCTGTCCCTGAGTGACGAGGCTGGTGTATCGTCCCGACAGGGGCTGCGCCGTGCACCGTTCGGCGCCGGGGATCGAGTACCGAGACTGCGAGGGGGGCGACGGGCGATGCACGGCCTATGGGCGAACGATCCGAAGCGGCGGGACCACCGCCCGCGAATCTCGCGCACACCGGCCCGCGGGCGTCGGCACTGCGCCCGGCGGCACCGGCATCCGCACCGCGCCGCACGGGGCCGTCCGCAGCGGTCGGAGGTCGGCGCATGGCAGCCGTCAGGGCGGACGAGCGACCGCCGTCGCAGGGACCCCGCGCCCCCTGGGGGACGGCCCCGGGGCAAGTGTCCCCCCACTGTCCCGTCGACGGGACCGGGATGCTATGGCCCCGTGACGGGTGGGGCCCGTGGTGCGACGAAGCGCCCCCCGCACCCGGTCGCGCCGGAAGACTTCCCGCCCCCGGGCGCGACGGACCGCGCGGTGCGTGGGCGCGCCGCCCGTGGCCGTGGCACCGGCGCACGGAGCGGGGCGGCCCGATGAGCGGGCAGACGGCCTCCGCGTCCGTCCTCGACGGCGGGCTCGGCGCCCCCTTGCCCTCGCCGGGAGCGCCCATGGCGCGGCGCCCGGCACCGAGCGGCGGCACGGGCCTGCTCTCGCAGGTCTTCCTGCTGCTGATCTGCGGCGGCTATGCCACCGGGTCCGCCCTCGGCTGGGGCTCCACCCGGCTCGCGCTCATCATGGGCGACTTCGGCCTCAGCGCCGCCGCCGCGGCCGCCGCGGTCTCCTGCTTCTTCTACTCCCGCACCCGGCGCAGCCGCTTTCGACCCGCGTGGCTGCTGTTCGCGCTCTCCTCCGCGATGGCGGCCTGCGGAAACGCGGTGTGGGGATGGCACGAGGTCGTCCTGGGGCAGCGTGTGCCCGAGCGCGGCTTCGCGGACCTGTTCTTCCTGTGCTTCGCGCCGCCCGCGATCATCGGCCTGCTCGTGCTCGCCAAGCGCCCGGTCACCAAGGCCGGCTGGGTGTGCCTCGGGCTCGACGCCTGGCTCATCGGCGGCTCGCTGCTCACGCTCTCCTGGAGCCTCGCCCTCGCGCACACCGCGCAGTTCGAAGGCCCGGGCGTCGCGCACGCCGCGCTGTCGCTCGCGTACCCGCTCCTGGACATCGCCCTCGTCAGCATGGTCCTGGCGCTGCACTTCAGGCGCTCATCGGCGAACCGCACCGCCGTGAACACCGCGATCGGGGCCCTCGCGCTCACCGTGATGTGCGACGCCCTGTTCACCTCGCCGCTGCTGCACGCCAGCTACCGCTCCGGCCAGCTGCTCGACGCGGGCTGGTTCGCCGGTTCCCTGCTCCTCGCCTACGCCCCGTGGGCGACGCCCCGGCAGGGACGCGCCGACACGGACCCCACGCGCCTGGGGCACCGCCCGTACGACAGGCCGCGCGCCGCGAGCGTGCGCGACGTACGAGGCGCCCGTGACCCCCACGACGTACGGGACGTGCGGGACGTGCACACCGCGCGGGATCCGCGTGACGTACGGGACGTGCGGGACGGGCGTGATCCGCGCGACCACGAGCGGGGCGACGCCGTGCGGTACGCGACGACCCGGCCCATCGCCGGCTCGCTCGCCGCCCTCACGCCGTACCTGGCCGCCGCCGTCTGCACGCTCGGGATCCTCTACAACGTCCTGAACGGCCGCAGCGTCGACGAGGTCGTGCTCTTCACCGCGGGCACCGTCGTCCTCGCGCTCGTCGTGCGGCAGGGCATCATGCTGCTCGACAACATCACGCTCACCCAGGAACTGGCCCAGAAGGAGAACCACTTCCGCTCCCTGGTGCAGGGTTCCAGCGACGTCATCATGATCGCCGCCCCGAGCGGCATCCTGCGGTACGTCAGCCCTGCCGCCGCCGGGGTCTACGGCCGCGAGGCGGACGACCTCGTCGGCTCCGAGCTGGCCACGCTCATGCACCCGGAGGACCTCGGCCGCGTGGTCCACGAGGTGCGCCGCTTCCTCGCCGCCAACCCCGTGGAGGAGCCCACGACGCGGATCGAGTGCCGCTTCAAGTCCGGCAGCGGTGAATGGCTCAATGTGGAGTCCACCGTCAACCGCCACCACGGCGGTCTCATCTTCAACAGCCGGGACGTGACCGAACGGGTGCGCCTCCAGGCGCAGTTGCAGCACAACGCCGAGCACGATCCGCTCACCGACCTGCCCAACCGGGCACTCTTCACCCGCCGAGTCGCGCAAGCGCTCGGCGGTCGCAGAGTCACCGACCGGGGCACGGCCGTCCTCTTCATCGACCTCGACGGCTTCAAGGCCGTCAACGACACCATCGGCCACCAGGCGGGCGACGAACTCCTCGTGATGGCCGCCCAGCGCCTCCAGGAGGCCGTCCGCTCGTCGGACACCGCCTCGCGCCTCGGCGGCGACGAGTTCGCCGCCCTCATCGTCGGCGACGGCACCCGCGACCAGGCCGCGCGCGAGAAGCACATCATGGAGCTGGCCGACCGGCTGCGGCTCAGACTCTCCCAGCCGTACGACATCGACGGCAACGATGTCCGGGTGGCCGCGTCCATCGGCGTCGCCTTCGCCGAGCCGGGCGTCGGCGCGGGCGAGCTGCTGCGCAACGCCGACCTCGCGATGTACCGCGCGAAGGCGGCGGGCAAGGGCCGCGTGGAGCTGTACGCGCCCCAGATGCAGGCCGACGTCGCCCGCAAGGCCGAGCTCGCCACCCGGCTGCGCAGCGCCCTGCACGAGGGCGAGTTCACGCTCCTGCACCAGCCCGTCGTGGCCCTCGACAGTGGCCGGATCACCTCGGTCGCCGCCCAGGCGCGGTGGCGCTCGGCCCAGGGCATCATGTTCACGCCCGCCGAGTTCCTGCGCACCGCCGAGGACGGCGACCGCACCGCCGAGCTGGGCCGCTGGCTGCTCCAGGAGGCCGTCGAGCAGGCCGCGGACCGCGCTCTCGCCGGGCACGCGATGCCCGTCTCCGTACGGATCGGCGCGCGCCGCCTGGTCGACCGCTCCCTGCCGCTGGGCTCCCTCGAAGCCCTGCTCACCCGGCACGGGCTGCCGTCCGGCGCGCTCGTCATCGAGCTCGCGGACAGCGACCCGCGGGTCTCCCTCGACGAGCTCGAGCGCCGCCTCACCTCCCTGCGGCGGCTCGGCGTCCGGGTCGCGCTCGACGGCTTCGGCAGCGGCTGCGCGGCGATCACGGCGCTGCGGCGGCTCCCCGTCGACGTCCTGAAGCTGGACCGCGGGCTCGTCGAGGGCGTCGTGGAGTCCGCGCGCCTGCACAAGATCACGGCCGGTCTCCTGCGCATCGCCACCGACCTCGGCCTCGACTCGGTCGCCGACGGCGTGGACCACCCCGAGCAGGTCGTGGCGCTGCGCGCGATGGGCTGCACGCACGGGCAGGGCATGGCGTTCTCCGGCCCGCTCGACGAGTACCGGCTGCGCCGGGCGCTCGCGATGGGGGAGTACCCGGTGCCGCGCGGCCCGGTGGAGCCGGTGTGCGTGGGCGGTCCCGCCGTGGCGCCCCCGGACGCCTTCGGCGGCGCGAGCGCGGCCTATGTGTCCGGGACGGTGGCCGGGGCCACCCCGTTCGGCCGCTCACATGCTGAGACGCCCGTCCCACCTACTTGACAGTGGTGGCGCGCCGGGGGGAGGGTCAGTGCCATGCGCACCCGAATTCTCGTACTTGGAAAGCGCGTCGGCTGAAGCTGGTGAGCCCGGTCCCGATACCGGAGGAACCCAGCGACCGCACCCGGCGCGCTCCCCTCGCTTGCCCCACGGCACGAGGGGTTTTTTGTTGCATCAGCACTGCCAAACCCAGGCAAAAACCCCGCTAAATCCCCGCCGAACGTTTCAAGCGGGACCTCAGCGAAATCCCTCAGCTTCGAGAAGAGAATGCCGATGACCGAGCAGGCCACCGGGGCCAGCCATCCGCAGCCGCGGCCCCGATCCTCTGGACAGCAGCAGTCCGCGCCCGTCGAGCACGTCACGGGTGCGCAGTCCCTGATCCGTTCGCTCGAGGAAGTCGGGGCCGACACCGTATTCGGCATTCCCGGAGGCGCGATCCTCCCGGCGTACGACCCGATGATGGACTCCACGCGCGTCCGTCACATCCTGGTCCGCCACGAGCAGGGCGCGGGCCACGCGGCCACCGGTTACGCCCAGGCCACCGGCAGGGTCGGCGTCTGCATGGCCACCTCGGGCCCCGGTGCCACCAACCTGGTCACGCCCATCGCGGACGCCCACATGGACTCGGTGCCGCTCGTCGCCATCACCGGCCAGGTCTCCTCCAAGGCCATCGGCACGGACGCCTTCCAGGAGGCGGACATCGTCGGCATCACCATGCCGATCACCAAGCACAACTTCCTGGTCACCAAGGCCGAGGACATCCCGCGCACCATCGCGGAGGCCTTCCACATCGCCTCCACGGGCCGCCCGGGCCCCGTCCTCGTCGACATCGCCAAGGACGCGCTGCAGGCGCGGACCACGTTCTCCTGGCCGCCGCAGCAGGAGCTGCCCGGCTACCGCCCGGTGACCAAGCCGCACGCCAAGCAGATCCGCGAGGCGGCGAAGCTCATCACCGCCGCGAAGCGCCCCGTCCTGTACGTCGGCGGCGGCGTCATCAAGGCCGGCGCCACCGCCGAGCTGAAGGTCCTCGCCGAGCTCACCGGCGCGCCCGTCACCACCACCCTGATGGCGCTCGGCGCGTTCCCCGACAGCCACCCGCTGCACGTGGGCATGCCGGGCATGCACGGTGCGGTCACCGCCGTCACCGCGCTGCAGAAGGCCGACCTGATCGTCGCCCTCGGCGCCCGCTTCGACGACCGCGTCACCGGCAAGCTGGACAGCTTCGCCCCGTTCGCGAAGATCGTGCACGCCGACATCGACCCGGCCGAGATCGGCAAGAACCGCGCCGCCGACGTGCCGATCGTCGGCGACGCCCGCGAGGTCATCGCCGACCTCGTCCAGGCCATCCAGGCCGAGCACACCGCGGGCCACACCGGCGACTACACCGCCTGGTGGGCCGACCTGAACCGCTGGCGCGACACGTACCCGCTCGGCTACGACCACCCCGACAACGGCCAGCTCGCGCCGCAGCAGGTCATCGAGCGCATCGGCCAACTGGCGCCCGAGGGCACGGTCTTCGCCGCGGGTGTCGGCCAGCACCAGATGTGGGCCGCGCACTTCATCCAGTACGAGCGGCCCGCGACCTGGCTCAACTCCGGCGGCGCGGGAACGATGGGCTACGCCGTCCCGGCCGCGATGGGCGCCAAGGCCGGTGAGCCCGACAAGACCGTCTGGGCCATCGACGGCGACGGCTGCTTCCAGATGACCAATCAGGAGCTGACCACCTGCGCCCTGAACAACATCCCGATCAAGGTCGCCATCATCAACAACGGCGCCCTGGGGATGGTCCGCCAGTGGCAGACGCTGTTCTACAACCAGCGCTACTCCAACACGGTCCTGCACTCCGGCCCCGGCGCCGACGGCAAGCAGCCGAGCGCGGGCACCCGCGTCCCGGACTTCGTCAAGCTGTCCGAGGCGATGGGCTGTTACGCGATCCGCTGTGAGGACCCGGCCGACCTCGACAAGGTCATCGAGGAGGCCAACGCCATCAACGACCGCCCCGTCGTGATCGACTTCATCGTCCACGAGGACGCCCAGGTCTGGCCGATGGTCGCGGCGGGCACCTCGAACGACGAGGTCATGGCCGCCCGGGGCGTGCGCCCCGACTTCGGCGACGGCGAAGACGACTGAGAGCACCAGGAAGAAGGACAGACCCCATGACTCCCATGTCCAAGCACACGCTCTCGGTCCTCGTCGAGAACACCCCCGGTATCCTGGCCAGGATCGCCGCCCTCTTCTCCCGCCGCGGCTTCAACATCGACTCCCTCGCCGTCGGCGTCACCGAGCACCCCGACATCTCGCGCATCACCATTGTCGTGAATGTCGAGGAACTGCCGCTCGAACAGGTCACGAAGCAGCTCAACAAGCTGGTGAACGTCCTGAAGATCGTCGAACTGGAGCCGGGCGCGGCCGTTCAGCGTGAACTCGTCCTCGTGAAGGTGCGCGCCGACAACGAGACCCGCTCCCAGATCGTCGAGATCGTCCAGCTGTTCCGCGCCAAGACCGTGGACGTCTCGCCCGAGGCCGTGACCATCGAGGCCACCGGGTCGAGCGACAAGCTGGAGGCCATGCTCAAGATGCTCGAACCCTTCGGCATCAAGGAGCTGGTGCAGTCCGGCACGATCGCGATCGGCCGCGGCTCGCGCTCGATCACCGACCGCAGCCTGCGGGCGCTCGACCGCACCGCCTGACGTTCCGCATTCCGGAACCCCCCGACCTTCCTGTCCGAGCCCGCCGTACGGTGGGACGCAACATCAGCACACATAGGAGATATCCAGTGGCCGAGCTGTTCTACGACGCCGACGCCGACCTGTCCATCATCCAGGGCCGCAAGGTCGCGGTCATCGGTTACGGCAGCCAGGGTCACGCCCACGCCCTCTCGCTGCGCGACTCCGGTGTGGACGTCCGGGTCGGTCTGCACGAGGGCTCCAAGTCGAAGGCCAAGGCCGAGGAGCAGGGCCTGCGCGTGGTCACGCCCGCCGAGGCCGCCGCCGAGGCCGACGTCATCATGGTCCTGGTCCCGGACCCCATCCAGGCCCAGGTCTACGAGGAGTCCATCAAGGACAACCTGAAGGACGGCGACGCGCTGTTCTTCGGCCACGGCCTGAACATCCGCTTCGGCTTCATCAAGGCCCCCGAGGGCGTCGACGTCTGCATGGTCGCCCCCAAGGGCCCGGGCCACCTGGTGCGCCGTCAGTACGAGGAGGGCCGCGGCGTCCCGTGCATCGCGGCGGTCGAGCAGGACGCCACCGGCAAGGGCTTCGAGCTGGCCCTGTCGTACGCCAAGGGCATCGGCGGCACCCGTGCGGGCGTCATCAAGACGACCTTCACCGAGGAGACCGAGACCGACCTGTTCGGTGAGCAGGCCGTGCTCTGCGGCGGCACCGCCGCCCTGGTCAAGGCGGGCTTCGAGACCCTCGTCGAGGCGGGCTACCAGCCGGAGATCGCCTACTTCGAGTGCCTCCACGAGCTGAAGCTGATCGTCGACCTCATGTACGAGGGCGGCCTGGAGAAGATGCGCTGGTCGGTCTCCGAGACCGCCGAGTGGGGCGACTACGTCACGGGCCCGCGCATCATCACGGACGCCACCAAGGCCGAGATGAAGAAGGTCCTGGCCGAGATCCAGGACGGCACGTTCGCCCAGCAGTGGATGGACGAATACCACGGCGGTCTGAAGAAGTACAACGAGTACAAGAAGCAGGACGAGGACCACCTGCTCGAGACCACGGGCAAGGAGCTGCGCAAGCTCATGTCCTGGGTCAACGACAACGAGTAGGGCTCACGTCGGCGGGGCCGGGGCGCACCGCCCCGGCCCCGCCGCTCTCCGTGAGGACTCTCCGTGAGGGCACGGGGCTCCGCCCCGGACCCCGCTCCTCAAACGCCGGAGGGGCTGATTCCAGGCCGAGCTCCTAGTTGTCCGTGGCGGCCATCCTCGTCCGGGTGATCCTTCCAGTCAGGCGCATAAGGCCCCCGCAGACGCCACTACACTGCAAACCACATTCGCGTCAGGCCCACAGCGTCGTGCGTCTTCCACGCGGCTAGCCACCTCCACCGCCTGCGGCCGTCGGGACGGCCGTCCGCATTGGACTTGTGAGGACTCACGTGAGCACTGCTGCCAACGGCAAACCGGTCGTACTCATCGCTGAAGAGCTGTCGCCCGCGACCGTCGAAGCCCTGGGCCCCGACTTCGAGATCCGGCGCTGCAACGGCGCGGACCGCGCGGAGCTGCTGCCCGCCATCGCCGACGTCGACGCCATCCTGGTCCGCTCCGCGACCAAGGTCGACGCCGAGGCCATCGCCGCCGCCCGCAAGCTGAAGGTCGTCGCCCGCGCGGGCGTCGGCCTCGACAACGTCGACGTCTCCGCCGCCACCAAGGCGGGCGTCATGGTGGTGAACGCCCCCACCTCGAACATCGTCACCGCCGCCGAGCTGGCCTGTGGCCTGCTCCTGGCCACCGCCCGCAACATCCCGCAGGCCAACACGGCGCTGAAGAACGGCGAGTGGAAGCGCTCCAAGTACACCGGGGTGGAGCTGGCCGAGAAGACCCTCGGCGTCGTCGGCCTCGGCCGCATCGGCGCGCTCGTGGCGCAGCGGATGTCCGCGTTCGGCATGAAGGTCGTCGCCTACGACCCGTACGTACAGCCCGCGCGCGCCGCGCAGATGGGCGTGAAGGTGCTCTCCCTCGACGAGCTGCTCGAGGTCTCGGACTTCATCACCGTGCACCTGCCGAAGACGCCCGAGACGGTGGGCCTCATCGGCGACGACGCGCTGCACAAGGTCAAGCCGGCGGTGCGGATCGTGAACGCCGCCCGCGGCGGCATCGTGGACGAGGAAGCGCTGTACTCCGCGCTCAAGGAGGGCCGCGTCGCGGGTGCCGGCCTCGATGTGTACGCGAAGGAGCCGTGCACCGACTCCCCGCTGTTCGAGCTCGACCAGGTCGTGTGCACCCCGCACCTCGGCGCGTCCACCGACGAGGCGCAGGAGAAGGCGGGCATCTCGGTCGCCAAGTCCGTGCGGCTCGCGCTCGCGGGCGAGCTGGTCCCCGACGCGGTGAACGTCCAGGGCGGTGTCATCGCCGAGGACGTGCGCCCCGGACTGCCGCTCGCCGAGAAGCTCGGCCGGATCTTCACCGCCCTCGCGGGCGAGGTCGCGGTCCGGCTCGACGTCGAGGTGTACGGCGAGATCACCCAGCACGACGTGAAGGTGCTCGAACTGTCCGCGCTCAAGGGCGTGTTCGAGGACGTCGTCGACGAGACCGTCTCGTACGTGAACGCGCCGCTGTTCGCGCAGGAGCGCGGCGTCGAGGTGCGGCTCACCACCTCCTCGGAGTCGCCCGACCACCGCAACGTGGTCACCGTGCGCGGCACGCTCGGCGACGGCGAGGAGGTCGCGGTGTCCGGCACGCTCGCCGGACCCAAGAACCACCAGAAGATCGTCGCGGTCGGCGACTACGACGTGGACCTGGCGCTCGCCGACCACATGGTCGTGCTGCGGTACGCGGACCGGCCCGGTGTCGTCGGCACCGTCGGGCGCGTCCTCGGGGAGGCCGGGATCAACATCGCGGGCATGCAGGTCGCTCGCGCTGACGTGGGCGGGGAGGCACTGGCCGTCCTCACCGTCGACGACACCGTGCCGGCCGGGGTGCTGGCGGAGGTCGCCGCCGAGATCGGGGCCACGTCCGCCCGTTCGGTGAACCTGGCCGACTGACGGGTCCCGCCTTCATCGGCGCTTCGCGCCTCGTCCTCAAACGCCGGACGGGCTGGAACTTTCCAGCCCGTCCGGCGTTTGCGTGCGCCCTGCTCAGCGCAGCGCCCTCGCCGCCAGGGCCGCCGCCGCGAGCAGGACGAGGGCACCCGCCAGGGCCGCGATGTGCATGCCGCTGGTGAAGGCGGTCCGGGCCGCGGCCGTCAGGGCGTCCGCCGCCGTGGGCGGGAGCTGGGAGGCGACCGCCACGGCGCCGCCCAGGGTCTCGCGGGCCGCGTCCGGGGCCGTGTCCGGCATCTCGTGGCGGAACACCGCCGTGCCGATGGAGCCCAGGACCGCCATCCCGAGGGCGCCGCCGAACTCCTGGCCCGTCTCCAGGAGGGACGAGGCCGCGCCCGCCTTCTCCGCGGGGGCCGCCCCGAGCGCCAGGTCCGTCAGCTGGGAGCCCACGACCACGGCCCCGCAGGCGAGCACCCCGGCCCCGGCGAGCACCGTCCACATCGCGTCCGTACCGGCGGCGAAGAGCAGGCCGTAGCCGCAGGCCGAGAGCGCGAAGCCGCCCGCGACCACGTGGGCCCGCGCCGCGCCCCCGCGCACCGCCGCCGTCGCGACCGGCGCGGCGAAGCCGATGAGGACCGAGGGGAGCAGCGCCCACAGCGCGGCCTCCAGCGCGCTCTTGCCGAGCACCGACTGGAGGTACTGCGTGGTGAAGTACGCCGAACCGAGCATCGCGAAGGACGAGATGAGGTTCAGCGCGACGGCGGTCCCGAAGCCCCGGCCGCCGCGGAAGAGGGCGGGGGAGATCAGCGGCGACGACGCGGTGAGCTGACGGCGCACGAAGAGCACGGCGAAGAGGGCGCCGACCACGAGTGAGGCGACGTACGGCCACCGCACCCCCTGGGACGGCAGCTCCTTGAGGCCGTAGACCACGGGCAGCACCGCCGCGAGGGACAGGGGCACGCTCAGCAGGTCGAAGCGGCCCGGACGCGGGTCCTTGGACTCGGGGATGAGGACGGGCGCGAGGATCAGGAGCAGCACCATCGCGGGCAGGTTGACCAGGAAGACAGAGCCCCACCAGAAGAACTCGACGAGGACGCCGCTGAGCACCGAGCCGAGCGCGACGCCGCCGACCATGACCCCCGACCAGATGCCGATCGCCGTGGCGCGCTGACCGGGGTCGCGGAACAGGGTGCGGACCAGCGCCATCGTGGACGGCATCAGGGTCGCGCCGCCGATGCCGAGGACCGCGCGGGCGGCGATGAGCAGCTCCGGGCTCGTGGCGTAGGCGGCGGTGAGGGACGCCGCGCCGAAGGCGGCCGCGCCGATCAGCAGGAGCTTGCGGCGGCCGATGCGGTCGCCGAGCGAGCCCATGGTCATCAGCAGACCCGCGAGCACGAACGCGTAGATGTCGAAGATCCACAGCTGCTGGGTGCCGCTGGGCTCCAGGTCGGCGTTCAAGGCGGGGACCGCGAAGTAGAGGACCGACACGTCCATCGACACGAGCAGCAGCGGCAGCATCAGGACGGCCAGGGCCGTCCACTCCTTGCGGCCCGCGCGGTCGGTGGCGGGGGCGGGCGGAGGCGGGGTTGTCGTGGTCATGGGGCAGGACTGTACGGTCGTCTTAGACGGTTGTCTAGAACGACTGTGTAAGACGCTTGTCTTGGACGGTTGTCTGGGGCGGGCGTAGGGTGCGCGCATGGGACACCGTGAGGATCTGCTCGCAGGGGCCAAGCGCTGCCTGCTGGAGAAGGGCTTCGTGCGCACGACGGCGCGCGACGTCGTCAAGGAGTCGGGTACGAATCTCGCGTCGATCGGCTATCACTACGGCTCGAAGGACGCGCTGCTCGCCGAGGCCTACATCTCGCTCATCGAGGACCTCGGCGACGGCTTCGTGGGGCCGCCCGACGGCGACGCGGGACCCGGCGGTTCGCTGGAGCGGTTCGAGAAGATGTGGGGCAACGTCATCCAGTCGTTCCCCGAGGCGCGCGGGATCTGGATGCTGACCCTTGAGTTCATCACCCAGGGCGAGCGGCTCGCCGGGGTGCGGGACATCATGGTCAAGGCCCAGGTCCAGGGC
Source organism: Streptomyces spectabilis (assembly GCF_008704795.1). NCBI lineage: Bacteria > Bacillati > Actinomycetota > Actinomycetes > Kitasatosporales > Streptomycetaceae > Streptomyces > Streptomyces spectabilis. Next base: position 6,674,238 of record NZ_CP023690.1, read on the forward strand.
CGCGCCGGGCTCGCCGCGCTCCTGCTCGACCTCGACGACACCGCCGTGCCGGAGGACGTCGTGAACGCCGAGGGGCGGCTCTACACGACCCTGCTCAACGGCCTCATGGTGCAGTGGCTCTTCGACCCGGGCTCGGCCACCACGGCCGGGCAGCTCACGGAGGGGCTGCGGCGGGTGGCTGAGCGGGCCTCGGCGGCGGAGGGCCGGCGGCTACCGCAGTCGTGACGCCTTCAGGGTCATGTGCAGGAGCAGCCGGTCCTCGCCCTCGTCCAGGTCCAGCTTCGTGAGCTGCTCCACGCGCGAGAGGCGGTAGTAGAGCGTCTGGCGGTGGATGCCCAGCTCCGCCGCGGCGCGGCCCGCCTGGCCCGCGCAGTCGAGGAACACCTCGGCGGTGCGGGCCAGTTCGCGGTGCGCGGGGGTCAGCAGCGCGCGGGCCACCGCGTCCTGGGCGGCCTCCGCGGGCAGCGCGGTGAGGAGGCGGTAGGGGCCGATGTCCGACCAGCGGGCGAGCGGCCCGAGCCGGGGTTCGGCGAGCGCCGCGCGGGCCGCGGCCGACGCCTCCGCCCAGGCCGCGCCCAGGTCCTCGAGGCCGTGCCGGGCGCCCGCGACCCCGGCCGTCGCGCCACCGCCCGCCGACTCCACGAGCCGGGACGCCGTCGTGAGCGCCGGGGTCAGGGCGTCCGCCGAGCGCAGCCGCACCATCACCGCGAGGGACTGGCCCACCGCGCCCGTCGTGGTCCACGGCACCGTGCACAGGGCCGTCGCCCCCGGCACGGTCCGCAGCGCGGGCGCGTCCTCCGGGCCCGCCGCGGGCCACGGCGCCACGCACACCACCGCGTGCAGGCTCTCGCCGCGCGCGCCGAGCGCCGTGCGGAGCGCCGCCAGGGCCATGTCCCGCTGCCAGCCGCGCTCCGCCGTCAGGACCGCCCGGAACTCACGGGTCAGATCGGCGCCCGCCTGTGCCTCGTCGGCGAGGAGCGCGCCGATGCGGGCGGCCACCTCCATGGCGGCGCCGAGCCGCTCCTCCGCGGGGCCCGGCTCGTCGTCGAGCAGCCACACATAGCCCAGGGCGTAGCCCCGGTGGCGTACGGGGAGGCAGATCCGGCCGCGGTGCACGCCCGCCTCCGGGGTCGGCGGGATGCGGACCGGGGTGGTGGCGCGCGTGATGCCGAAGCTCTCGAACCAGGAGCGGACCGCCGCCGTGGAGCGGCGGGTGAGGATCGAGCGGGTGCGGACCGGGTCGAGGTCGGCCGCCTCGAAGCCGTCACCGCCGTCGTGGGCGCCGAAGGCGATCAGTTCGAAGTCGCGGTTCTCCAGGGTCGCGGGCGCGCCGAGCAGGGCCGAGATCTCGTCGACCAGTTCCTGGTAGTCGCCCTTCACCGGGCCCTTCCTTCGCTCCGTGCGGGCTGTGCCGCCTGCCCGGTTCCCTCGTCGTCAATGCTTTCGAGAGCCATTCTCGCGCAGTCGGGCGTCCGTCTCAGACATCTGTCTGAGATCCAGCCCACGGATGCGTGACAGGTGTCGATGGCTCAGGATCGGAGGGATCCTTAGGTTTCACGGTGGTTCTCCGTGCCGTACCAGTTTTGTCGCAAAAATGATGCCGGTGCGGCTTCGTTCGTACTCCCGTGGAGGTGCCCCGTGCTGGGTCCCGTGATCCTTGCCGCGTCACGCAGTGACAAGATGCGTCGTTTCGTTTCGGCGGCGCCGGGCACCAAGCAGGTCGTCGACCGCTTCATCGCCGGTGAGACCGTCGACCAGGTCGTCCCGATCGTCGAGGACGCGGTCGGCAAGGGCCTGGAGGTCACCCTCGACGTCGTCGGCGAGGACATCACCACCGTCGAGCAGTCCCACGCCGCGCGCGACGCCTATCTGGAGCTCATCGACCGCCTCAAGGACCTCGGCTTCGGCGAGAAGGCCGAGATGTCCGTGAAGCTGTCCATGTTCGGCCAAGCGCTGGAGGGCGGCCACGAGCTGGCCCTCGCGAACGTCCGCCCGGTCGTCGAGGCCGCCGCCGCCATCGGCACCACCGTCACGCTGGACGCCGAGGACCACACCACCCTGGACTCGATGTTCGCCATCCACGACGAGCTGCGGAAGGACTTCCCGCAGACCGGCTGTGTGATCCAGGCCTATCTGTTCCGCACCGAGGACGACGCCCGCCGCCTGGCCGCCAACGGCAGCCGCGTGCGCATCGTGAAGGGCGCGTACAAGGAGCCCGCCGAGGTCGCGTACCAGGACAAGGCGGAGATCGACAAGGCGTACGTCCGCATCCTGAAGATCCTGATGGACGGCGAGGGCTATCCGATGATCGGGTCCCACGACCCGCGCCTGATCGCCATCACCCAGGAGCTGGCCCGGCGCGCCGGGCGCAAACTGGACGAGTACGAATTCCAGATGCTGTACGGCATCCGCAGCGAGGAGCACCTGCGGCTCGCCGCGGAGGGCCACCGCATGCGCGTCTACACCGCCTACGGCACCGACTGGTACGGCTACTTCATGCGCCGTCTCGCGGAGAAGCCGGCGAACCTGCTGTTCTTCGGCCGCTCCATCCTCACCAAGGGCTGAGCCGCCCGCCCCTCCCGCACAGAGCCCCCGCACAAAAAGGAGCCAAGGAACTCATGGACGCTGTGACCCAGGTCCCCGCCCCGGTCAACGAGCCGGTACACGGCTACGCCCCGGGCTCCCCGGAGCGCGCCCGGCTCGAGGCCAAGCTCAAGGAGCTGTCCGAGAACCCGATCGAGCTGCCGATGACCATCGGCGGCGAGAAGCGCCTCGGCGGCGGCGAGCCGTTCGAGGTCGTCCAGCCGCACAACCACAAGGCCGTCATCGGCACCGGCCGCGGCGCCACGCAGCAGGACGCCCAGGACGCGATCGACGCCGCGCTCGCCGCCGCCCCTGCCTGGCGCGCGATGGCCTTCGACGACCGCGCCGCGATCATCCTGCGCGCCGCCGAGCTGCTGTCCACGACGTGGCGCGAGACGCTGGCCGCCTCCACCATGCTCGGCCAGTCCAAGACCGCCCAGCAGGCCGAGATCGACACGCCCTGCGAGCTCGTCGACTTCTGGCGCTTCAATGTGAAGTACGCCCGTGACCTGCTCGCCGAGCAGCCCCCGGCGAACTCCACCGGCGTCTGGAACCGTCTGGACCACCGCCCGCTCGAGGGCTTCGTCTACGCGATCACGCCGTTCAACTTCACGGCCATCGCGGGCAACCTGCCGACCGCCCCGGCCCTGATGGGCAACGTGGTCGTGTGGAAGCCGTCCCCGACGCAGACCCACGCCGCCGTCCTGCTCATGCAGCTCCTGGAGGAGGCGGGCCTGCCCAAGGGCGTCATCAACCTGGTGACCGGCGACGGCATCGCCGTCTCCGACGTGGCCCTGCACCACCCGGACCTGGCCGGCATCCACTTCACCGGCTCGACCCGCACCTTCCAGCACCTGTGGAAGACGGTCGGCACGAACATCGAGAAGTACCGCTCCTACCCGCGCATCGTGGGCGAGACGGGCGGCAAGGACTTTGTGGTGGCGCACCCCAGCGCCGACCGCGCCGTCCTGAAGACCGCGCTGACCCGCGGCTCCTTCGAGTTCCAGGGCCAGAAGTGCTCGGCCACCTCGCGCGCCTACATCCCGGCCTCCATCTGGAACGACGGGTTCAAGGAGGAGTTCGCGGCCGAGGTCGACGGCATCAAGATGGGTGACGTCACCGACCTGTCGAACTTCATCGGCGCCGTCATCGACGACCGCGCGTTCGCCAAGAACAAGGCGGCGATCGACCGGGCCAAGGCCGACGAGACCTGCACGATCGTCGCGGGCGGCAGCTACGACGACTCCGAGGGCTACTTCGTGCGCCCGACGGTCGTCGAGTGCACCGACCCGGCCAACGAGGTCTTCAAGGACGAGTACTTCGGCCCGTTCCTGGCCGTGTACGTCTACGAGGACGACAAGTACGACGAGATGCTGACCCAGATGGAGTCGGTGTCGGCCTACGCGCTCACCGGCTCGGTCATCTCCAAGGACCGCGCGGCGGCCGCGTACACGATGGAGAAGCTCCGCTACGCCGCGGGCAACTTCTACATCAACGACAAGTCGACCGGCGCCGTCGTCGGCCAGCAGCCCTTCGGCGGCGGCCGTGCCTCCGGCACCAACGACAAGGCGGGCGCCCCGCAGAACCTGATGCGCTGGACCCTGACCCGCGCCATCAAGGAGACGCTGGTCGCGCCGACCGACTACGGCTACCCGCACATGGGCTGACGCCCCCCCCCGAGGGCGCACGCCCTCATGAACCCCCGCCCCCGGCTTGGGCCCCACCCCGGCCGGGGGCGGTGTCGTATAGGTTGCGACGACACGACAGCGCGCGACCCAGGGGGCTAGCGGGTGGACGATCCGAAGAACCGGCCGTCGGTGGTCCTGTTCGACCTCGGCAACGTGCTGTTCCGCGACCCGTGGGAAACGCTGCTCTTGACCGAGGGAGAGGGCCTCGCCGACCGCCTCGGGCTCGATCGCGACGAGGTCGACACGGTCGGGCGGCGGCTCTGGCGCCGGTTCAGCGTGGTCGAGGCGGAAGAGGGCGAGTACTGGGAGGAGTTGGGGCGCGAGCTCGGCAGGAAGGTCCCGCCCTCACTGGTCGAGGAGCTGGAGGACCGCCTCCTCGTCGCCAACCCGGCGGCAGCCGAACTCCTCGCCGCGGCCTCGGACGCCGGGGCGCGGCCGGTGGGCATCGCCTCGAACAACACGTCCTTCTGGTACGCGAAGCAGGCCGAGCGTCTGTCCCTGCACCAGTGGTTGGACCCCCGACTCGTCTTCCTCTCTCATGAGTTGGGCGTCACGAAGGGCGCAAGGGGCCGCGGCCTCCTCGAAGCGGCCGCCGAGCGCGTGCACCCGCCGTCGACCCTTCTGATCGAGGACCGCGCGGGCAATCTGCGCCGCGCGCGAGGGCTCGGCTTCCGGACGGCGGCGTACGCGTTCGAGGGAGCGGCGCCTTCGGAGGGCCGACCGGTCGCTGACGCGCGGGAACTGCTGAGGAGGCTCTCGGCATGAGCGTGCCGCCGCCCTCGTCGGACCCCTCCGCGCGGCCGCCCCGCAAGGGCCCCGCGGGGGTGCGGCCCCCGGACGCCGAGGCGGGCCTCACGGCTGCGTCGCCGGTGATCGCCACGCTCCTCGCCGAGTACAACTCGCTGCGGCAGGAGAGCCTCCAGGCCATCACCAACCGCATCCAGATCATGAACTTCGCGTTCACCTCGCTCGCGGTGGTCGTCGCGGCCGTGCTGACGTCCGACCTGTCCCGCGGCGTCCTGATCCCGGCCTGCCTGGTCTTCGTGCCCGCGGCCGCCAAGGCGAGCCTGCTGATCTGGCTGGGCGAGTACCACCGGTCGCAGCGGGCGGGCCAGGGCGTCGCCGTGGTCGAGCGCCGGATCAACGCGCTGCTCGGCGGCCCCGCCGTGCTCAGCTGGGAGTCCCGCCTCGTCTCCTCCGGTACGCACATGGGGTATCCGTACGTGGCGACGGCCGCGTTCATCCTGAGCACCGGCGTGCTCGCAGAGGTCCTCGGCGCCTACTTCCTCATCGAGCGGTACGCGGGCGGCGGCACGCCCTGGGACGACGTCGCGCTCGGCGGGGCCGTGCTGCTCTACGCGGTGATGACCGAGGCGGTCTTCCTGCGGTTCTTCCGGGTGCGGTGGCGGGCCATCCGGAGCGCGACGCACAGCGGATAGCGCGGGGGCTAGGCCTGCGCGCGGCGGCCGAGGAAGTTCTCGATCAGGTCCGCGATCTGCCCGGCGTGCGTCTCCAGGGCGAAGTGGCCCGTGGGGAGCAGGTGCACCTCGGCCTCGGGCAGGTCGCGCTGGAAGGCGGTCGCGCCCGCGCGCACGAAGATCTGGTCGTGTGCGCCCCACACCGCGAGCAGCGGCACCTGGCTCTCGCGGAAGTACGCCTGGAAGTCCGGGTACAGCGCGATGTTGCCGCCGTAGTCGCCCATCAGGCCGAGCTGGACGGCGTCCTGCCCCGCTCGCGCCATCGCCGCGGTGTCGTGCTCCCACGCGTCGGGGCTGATCAGGTCGAGGTAGCGCTCGGGGACGCCGTGTGTGTACTGCCACTTGATGCCTTCGGGGGAGCGGATCTCCCGCACGGCCGCGGCCGTCTCCTCGTTCGGGTCCTTGATGTACGCGAAGACGGGCGCCCAGGCCTCGGCGCCGAGGCCCTCCTCGTACGCGTTGCCGTTCTGCGTGACGATCGCCGTGATCCGTCCGGGGTGGGCGAGCGCGAGGCGCAGACCGATCGGCGCGCCGTAGTCCTGGACGTACAGCGCGAACCGGGTCAGGCCGATCCGCTCGGTGAACTCGGCGGTGATCTCGGCCAGTTCGGCGAAGGTGTACGAGAAGGTGTCGGCGGCGGGCGCCGCGGAGCGGCCGAAGCCGATGTGGTCAGGGGCGATGACGCGGTAGCGGTGGGCGAGGAGCGGGATGAGGTCCCGGAACATGTGCGAGCTGGACGGGAAGCCGTGCAGCAGGAGCAGCACGGGGGCGTCGGCGGGCCCCGCCTCGCGGTAGAAGACCTCGTGGCCGCGGACGGTGGTGGTGCGGTGGTGGACCTGGGCGCTCATTCTTCTAACCCCTCATGCTGACTTTGGTGGTTGGCGTGCGGTAAGTGCACCACGCTTCTGCCTAACTGGTCAAGATGAATTGAAAGGTTAGGTCGGAGCGGACTTGAAACTGACACCTGTGTCAGCTTCTACCGTTGCGGCATGACGCAGAACACGCTCCTCACCCCGTACGCCGCCCCCTTCGGCCACCTCCCCAACCGCATGGTCATGGCCCCCATGACCCGCTTCCGCGGCGAGGAGGACGGCACCCCGCAGCCGATCGTCGCCGACTACTACGCCCAGCGGGCGAGCGCCGGGCTCATCGTCACGGAGGGCATCTGGCCCAGCAGCCGCGGCCAGAGCGGCTGGCGCATCCCCGGCCTGGAGACGGCCGCGCACGTCGCGGGCTGGCGGCGGGTCACCGAGGCCGTGCACGCCGCGGGCGGGCGGATCTACGCCCAGCTCATGCACGGCGGCCGGCACGGCCACCCGCTGTCGCGCATCGACGGCGACGCGCCCGCCGCCCCGTCCGTCGTGGTCTCGCCCGAGCTGGTGCACGTGCGTGACGGCGGCAAGGCCGAGCCCGTGACCCCGCGCGTGATGACCGTCGACGACATCCGCACCGCCGTCGACGACCACGTGGCCGCGGCCCGCAACGCCATCGAGGCGGGCTTCGACGGCGTCGAACTGCACGGCGCCAACAGCTACTTGATCCACCAGTTCCTCGCCGACAACACCAACCTCCGCGACGACGCGTACGGCAGGGGGTCGATGGAGAACCGCATCCGGTTCGCGGTGGAGGTGGTGCGCGCGGTCGCCGACGCCATCGGCGCGGAGCGGCTCGGCCTGCGGCTCTCGCCCGGCAACCCGCAGTTCGGCATGTACGAGGCCGACCCGGGACCGGTCTACCGCGCGCTGCTCGACGAGATCGACGGCCTCGGCCTGGCCTATCTGCACCTCACCGACAACGACCGCTACCCCGCCCTCGACGACCTGCGCCCCCACTGGAGCGGCACCCTCATCGCCAACGTCGGCGAGAACGGCGACCCGACGACCAAGGAGGCGGGCGAGGCCGTCGTCGCCGACGGCCGCGCCGACCTCGTCTCCTACGGCAGGGCGTTCCTCACCACTCCGGACCTGCCGCACCGCTTCGCCGTGGGCGCGCCGCCGAACGACCTCGACGCGGCGCACCTGTACACGAACGGCGCCGAGGGGTACACCGACTACCCCGCCCTCGGCGCCCGGGAGCTTCAGACCTCCACGAGCACCTGATCGAGGGACTTGCGCACCAGATCGGGCACCTGGCAGTCCGGTGCCGGATAGCCGACGGGGATCACCGCGAACGCCTTCTCGTTCTCCGGCCGTCCGAGCACCTCGGACAGGAACCGCATCGGGCTCGGCGTGTGGATCAGGGCGGCGAGCCCCGACAGGTGCAGCGCGGACAGGAGCATGCCGACCGCGATGCCGACCGACTCGTCGACGTAGTAGTGCTTGTGCTTGGTGCCGTCGTCGCCGAGCCAGTACCGCTGCTGGAAGACGACGATCAGCGCGGGCGCGTCCGTCAGGTGCGGCTTCACCTCGTCCGTGCCCAGCGGGCGCAGCGCGGCCAGCCACTCCTCGCCGAGCCGCCCGTCGTACGAGATCCGCTCCTCGTGCTCGGCGGCCTCCCGGATGCGGCGGCGCACCTCGGGGTCCCGCACCAGGACGAACGTCCACGGCTGCTGGTGCGCGCCCGAGGGCGCGGTCGCCGCGCACGCGACGGCGTCCCGTACGACCTGCGGCGGCACGGGGTCCGACGAGAACTGCCGCACGGTGCGGCGCTCGTCCATCCGCTCCCTCAACTCGGCGGCGTGCGCGAGGGATTCGGCCTGGGGCATGCGGGCGGGGCGGTAGGGAACCGAGCGGTAGGGCTGCCCGTGGATCGGTGTCCAGCGGTCGGCGGGGTGTCCGGTCTCCGGCTTGTGCTGTTCGGTATCAGGCATGCCTCGATTCTGGGACCGGGGGCGGCGGTGCGCCATGGTGCGTACCAATGGAATGCGCGGGAGGTGCCCTCCGCGCGGGTCCGTCAGCTCCAGCCCGCCACGATCAGGCCGAGGCCTGTCGCGAACCCGCCGCCGAGCAGGGCCAGATACGCGCCGTAGCGGCGGCGCAGCCGGTGGGCCAGGAAGCCGAACGCGCCGAACCCGAGGCCCACGGTGAGGGTGCGGGAGCCGCGCGAGAGCGCCGACTCGGCCAGCCAGTCGCGGGCCGGGACCTCCGCGCGGCCCGCCTCGGCCGCGTACACCTTGAACGGGACGCCGTTCCACGGCTGGTGCCGGACCGCCGCCGCGCCCTCGGCGGCCAGCTCCTGGCGCACCTCGGCGCGCATCCGGTCCGTGGTGAGGGGGTGCGGCAACTGCACGCCGGAACCGGCCAGTTGCAGTGCCAGGAGGCCGCCGGTGAGGCTGCCGCCCAGGGCCGCGAGGGCCAGCTTGAGGGACCTGCGGGGCACCGCCGCGCACGCGATTGCGAGGAGCAGCTCCGGCATCAGCGGCCAGCTCAGCGCCTCCGCGCACGCCCACGCGAACGCCAGCGGCAGGCCCAAGGGGGAGCAGGCCGCCGCCGCGACCCGCTTGCGCGTACGGGAGTCCGGCAGGGGCTCGTCCGCGGTGCGGCGGTGCAGCTCCGCCACCGCCGCCCGGGCCTCCTGCGGCGTCACCGTCGGCGGCAGCGGCTCGCCGATCGTCACGCGGACCAGGGACGGGCGCAGCCTGCCGTGTTTCGGGAGGAGGCGGTCCGTGCCGGCGATGCCCACGGGGACGACCGGCACGTCCGCCTCCCGGGCCAGGACCAGGGCGCCCTTGTGGAACGTGCCGAGTTCGCCGCGGCGGGCCCGGGTGCCCTCCGGGAACAGCACCACCGCGTGGCCCGCGCGCAGCGCGTCCGCCCGGGCCAGGAGGTCGTCCATGCCGCCTCCCGTGCGGCGCACGGGGAAGCCCGCGGCCAGGCGCGCGCACACCCGGCGCCTCCAGGGGGAGGCGAACCAGTAGTCCGCCGCGGCGGCGATGGTGGGGGAGTGGCGCGCGTCCAGGGCGGCCAGCAGGGCCGCGGTGTCGGCGTGGGAGGTGTGGTTGGCCACGACCACGCAGCCGCCGTCCGGCAGGGCGCCCTCGCGGGTGATGCCGCCGGTGAGGGTGAGCAGGGTGCGCCACAGCACGGCCCTCGCGGCGGCGCCCCAGGCCCGCGCGAGGGGCTCGCTCCCCGTCTTCACAGGCCCACCGCCATCGTCAGGAGCAGGGCCAGGAGCAGCGAGTCCACCCGGTCCAGGAGGCCGCCGAAGCCGGGGAGCCAGGTGCCCGCGTCCTTGACGCCCGCCTCGCGCTTCACCATGGACTCCAGGAGGTCGCCCAGGACGCAGCCGACGAGCACCGCCGCCCACAGCGTGAGCGTGAGGGCCCCGACCGCCGCCAGGGCCAGGGCCGTCGCCGCCGCGGTGCCGAGCACTCCCGCCCACGTCTTGTTGGGGGACAGCGGGGAGAGGGGGCGGGCCAGCGGGCCTCCGCGGCCCAGCGCCGTGCCCGCGCACCACGCGCCGACGTCCCCGAAGGCCACCGCCACGCCCAGCGCCACCGCCGTGCCGTCCAACAGGACCAGGCCGGTGAGGGAGACCGGGATCCAGAGCACCCCGAAGAGCGTGCGGCACGCCCGTGTGAAGCCGTGCTCGGTGTCGCCGGTCAGGAGCGCGGGCAGGGCCGACATGATCAGGAGGGCGGCGAACGCGCGCAGATCGAGCCCCGCGGGCGCGAGCCAGGCCGCCGCGGGCAGCAGGACGGCCGCGACGCCGAGCACCGCCCGCTCGCCGCGCTCGAGGCGGGCCATCCGGGCGTACTCCGCCACGGCGACCACGCCGAGCCCGGCCGCCAGGGCGAACGCCCCCGCCCGGCCCGCCCAGAGCGCGCCGAGGAACAGCGGCGCCGCGAGCGCCCAGGTCCGCCAGCGCCTGCGCAGCTCGGCCCGCATCCGGACCCGGGACGGCAGCGCGGCGACGGCGACGCCGCCCGCACCGAGGGCTCCGGCCACCACGGGCACGGCCCGCGCGGCCGCCTCGCCCGCCACGAAGGCGACGCTCATCGGGTCCCCAACTCCCCCCACAGGCGCCCGCACCGGGCGGCCGCCGTCAGCGCGGAGCCCGCGGCGATCGCCACGAGCACGGGTGCCGCCAGACCGGACGCGGCGGCCACCACGACGAGCGCGCAGCGCTCCGTCTTGCCCACCGGGCCGCCGTTCAGGCGCTCCGCGCCCGCCGCCGCGCCCGCGAGGGAGACCCAGGACGGGAGCGTCGCCGCGAGGGCGGCCGTCGCCACGAGCCACAGCGGGGCCAGCGGCAGGAAGCCCGCGAGCACCACCAAGTCGGCCGCCCTGTCGCCGAGTTCGTTGAGCAGGGCCCCGCGCCGCGTCGTGCGGCCGGTGTCGCGGGCCAGCGCGCCGTCCAGGTTCGCGCACGCCAGGCGCGCCGCGAGCAGGACCGCCGCCGGGAGCGCGGCGAGCGGCGCGGGCAGCCACGCGAGGGCCGCTGCCGCGCCCGCGGCACACCCCACGCCCGCCGCCGTCAGCGCGTCCGGCGACACACCGCGGCGGGCGAGCGCACCGCGCACGCCGGACAGCTTGGCGGCGTACCAGGGCTTGAGGGCGTAGAGGCCGAGGCCGTGGGAGCCGGGGGAACCGTTCATGCCGTCGACTCTGCCGCCGCCCGGGCCCCGGCAAATCGGGATGCGTACTCAAGTGCCGCCTAAGTACCGTGAGCGCGTGACCACGCAGACCGCCCTCCGCACCGCGCACACCGCGGAACTCGCCCCCGCCGACCTCGCCGCCGCCCGCGCCCTCATGGACCTCGCCTTCGACGGGGACTTCTCCGACGAGGACTGGGACCACGGGCTCGGCGGTCTGCACGCCCTCGTCCACGACGCCGACGGGGAGCTGCTCGCGCACGGCTCCGTCGTGCAGCGGCGCGTCCTGCACAACGGCCGTTCGCTGCGCGTCGGTTACGTGGAAGCCGTCGCCACCCGCCCCGACCGGCAGCGGCAGGGCCTCGGCGCGCAGGTCATGAGCGCCCTGGAGGGAATCGTCGAGCGGGCCTACGACCTGGGCGTCCTCTCACCGTCCGAGGAGGGCGAGAAGCTGTACCTCGCGCACGGCTGGCGGACCTGGCCGGGCCTCGTCGGGACGCTCGGCCCCGAGGGCGTGGAGGAGATGCCCGACGAGGACGCCCCCATGCTGTACGGCGCGGACCTCGACCCGGCGCATCCGCTGCTGATCGACTGGCGCGACGGGGACGTTTTCTGAGGGCGTTCTCGCGGTTCCGCGCCCGGGCTCACGTTCGTGCCCGCACGATCATCTTCCCCACGTTCTCGCCCCGCAGCATCCCCAGGAACGCCTCGACGATCCGGTCGAAGCCGTCCACCACCGTCTCGTCGAGACCGATCCGGCCGCTGAGCAGATGCGGGACCACGTACGCGTACAACTCCTCCTGTACGTCGTAGTAGTCACGGACGAGGAAGCCCTCCATGCGCAGGCTCTTCTCCACGATCTCCGAGAGGTTGCGGGGCGCGGCCAGGGCCCGGGTGCTGTTGTACTGCGCGACCGTGCCGACGCGGAGGATGCGGCCGCGGTCGCGCAGGCCCTCGATCGCCGCCTCCAGCTGCTCGCCGCCGACGTTGTCGACGTAGAGGTCCACGCCGCCGGGCGCCGCCTTCGCGAGCAGCGCGGCGGCCGGTCCTTCGTGGTAGTCGAAGGCGTCGTCGTAGCCGACGTGTTCCTTGAGGTAGGCGACTTTCGCCGCCGAGCCCGCGCTGCCGACGACCCGGCCCGCGCCGAGGAGCTTCGCGAGGCGCCCGGCGGCCGTGCCGACGCCGCCCGCCGCCGCCGACACGAACAGGTCGTCGCCCGCGCGCACCGGCGTGATCCGGGTCAGGCCGACGTACGCGGTCAGGCCGGTGCCGCCCAGGATGCCCAGATGCGCGGAGAGGGGCACCCCCTCGAAGCGCGGCAGGACGCGGGCCTCCCGCGGCGTCACCACCGCGTGCGTGCGCCAGCCCTTGCGGTGGAAGACGATCTCGCCCTCCGGGAGCGACGGCTCGCGCGAGGCGATCACCCGCCCCAGGGTGCGGCCCTCCAGCGGCGCGTCGAGCGCGAAGTCGCCGTCCATCATTTCGCGGTGGTAGGGGTCCACCGACCAGTAGAGGTTCTCCACGAGCGCCGAGCCCGGCGCGGGCCCCTCAAGCGCCGACTCCACGAACGCGAAGTGCGCGGGCGAGGGGAAGCCGTGCGGGCGGGCGGTCTGCTGGACGGTCAGGGCCGTGTCGCTGGTCATGCCGGGAAACGTACGGCGGGAATGCCCCCGCGCGGCAGAGGGTTCGGCTCATGGAACGCGGTGAACCATGAGCGCTCCTCATGGGCGCAGGTGGCACGCCCCTCGTGGGCAGGGAAGGACGAGTGGGAACGGATGGCCGAGCACGACCTCGCCCCGCACGAGCTGCGGATCATCGTGGCCGTCGCGGACACCCGCAGCTTCTCCGGCGCCGCCGCGGCCCTCGGCCTGACGCAGTCCGCCGTCTCGCACTCGGTGCGCGGCACGGAGCAGAAGATCGGCGCCGTGCTCTTCGAGCGCGGCCGCGGGGGAGCCGCGCCCACCGCGGCGGGCGAGAGCGCCGTCGCCCATGCCCGGCGCGTGCTGCGGCTCCTGGAGACCCTCGCCGCCGAGGCGCGCGCCGCCGCCGACGGTGGCGGCCCGGTCGCCGTCGCCGGGCCGCTGCGCATCGCCGCGTTCCGCAGCGCGGCCCTGCATCTGCTCCCGGCCGCGCTCACGCGGCTGCGCGCCCGCCACCCCGGCATCGAGCCCGAGGTCCGCGTGGTGCGGGAGCTGGGGCGCGGCACCGCGGGCGAGGTCGCCGACGGCCGCGCCGACGTCGGCATCGCCACCATCGGCACGACCTCACCGGTACCGGCCGGGCTCGTCGGCGGCGTACTGGTGGAGGAGCCCTACGCGTTCGTGCACCCGGCAGGGCATCCGGACCCGCGCTCCCTGCCCCTCGTCGACTGGGCCGAGAACTGCACCTCGTACACCCGCGACTGGTGGGCGCGGCAGGACTGGCTGCCGCGGGCCACCACGCGGACCGAGGACGACGGCGCGGTGCTCGCGCTGGTGAGCGCCGGGCACGCCATGGCGGTCATGCCCGCCCTGTCGCTCACGGGGGCGCCGCCGAGCGTGGCGGTCACCGATCTCGGGCCCGGCCGGCCGACCCGCTCCGTGGGCTATGTCACTACGCCCGAGCAGGCCGCGACGCACGTGGTCAGAGCGCTGATCCGGGAGCTGAGAGCGGCCGCCGCGGAGGCCGCCGTCTCAAATAGTAGGAAGCCCGAGTATTTGTAGAGACAGAAAGCGGAAGCTGTCCTAGCTTTGTAGGAGCCGAACGTCTCGCTCGATCAAGCGAACGGCGGATGTGAGCACGGCCCCGCGCAGGCGAACCCTGCGGCCCCGCTCCCCGCCCTTTCCGGCGTCTCGTAACCCTTTGCGTCCCCTTTTCCGCGGACGCCTGGTTCGAAGGAGTCGAATACCCATGGCCGAGACGACCGTCCGACGAGTCCGCCGCAGCCTCCGCCCCAGCGACACCGAGCGCAAGAACGCCGCCGCCGCCCTCCAGCGGGCCCTCGACCGCAGGGACAACGGCGGCGAGACGGGGCACTGAGCCGCCCCGCGGCTACGCGCCGCGCACGATCTCGAAGTGGTCGACGCGCTCGCCGCTCTCGGCGAGCGCGGAGACCGTGAGCCTGGGGTGCGCCCCGGCCGTCACCTCCACCGCGAGGAACGAGAAGCCGGTGTAGCGCACGCGTGACCACTCCACGGTGTCCGGGTCGGGCAGGCGGAGCTTGGTCCAGTGGAAGGTGAGGACCGACTCCCGGTCCTTCACCCGGCCCTCGTAGCTGTCCTTCACCCCGGCCGGGAAGCCGTAGAGGTCCTTGCCCGCGCCGCCCGCGGTGACGTACACGATGCCGTCGCGCGTCGGATCGGTCGACGCTCCGACCGGTACGGGCCTGCCGACCTCGCCGCCCTTGATGGCGTCGGTCCGCTCGTACACGTGGTTGTGGCCGTTGATCACCAGGTCCACCTGGTGCTTGGCGAACAGCGGCACCCACGCGTCGCGCACCCCGCCGTCGGAGCCGTGCGTCGACGTCGAGTACGCGCAGTGGTGGAAGAAGACGACGACGAAGTCGACGTCGTCGTCCGCGCGCAGCTCGCCCAGGCGCCGGTCGAGCCACGCGGTCTGCCTGCCGTCCGAGTAGCCCTTGTTGGCGGGTATCTCGTACGACACGTCGTTGGCGTCGAGCGCCACGACGCCGACGTTGCCGTAGCGGAACGAGTAGACGCCGGGCGCGTCGGCGGGGTCGAAGCCGTTGTCCGGCAGCGACCAGCGGGCCGACTGGCCGCCGTAGCCGTTCGGCGAGTACCAGGCCTCCATGTCGTGGTTGCCGGTCGTCACCATCCACGGCACGGACTTCGCCACCGACTCCGTCTGCGCGAGGAACTGGTCCCACACGCGGGCGTCGTACTTGTCCGTGTCCTTGCCGTGCCCGGTGGTGTCCGCGTAGCAGATGTCGCCCGCGTGCAGATGGAACGACGGGTTCTGCCCCAGGATCAACTGGTCGTTGGCGAGCGCGTGATAGCTCACGCCCTGGTCGCCGAAGGCCGTGAAGACGAACTTCTCCGGTCGCGCCGGCGCGGTGCGGAACGTGCCGATCGTGCCCGAGCGCTCGGGCGACGCCGGGTCGAAGCCGTCGTGGCCGACGCCGTAGTAATACGTCGTGCCCGGCCTCAGACCGTCCAGGGCCGCGTGCAGGTAGTACTGCTCGACCGCGGGGAGCTTCCGTGAGAGCGACGGCGTGCGCAGGTCCCGGACCTCCGCCGGGATCCTCTGGCTCAGCTCCCAGGGCTCCGTACCCACGCGCAGGTACGGGGATTTGACCGCCAGCGGCACCTGCCAGGAGACGCGCAGCTGCGTCCGCGGATCGGCGCCGAAGGCCAGGTGGCGGCCGAAGGGCGCGACGAGACGGCCGTCCACGCGCACCGGTGCGGCCGGCGCCGCGAGCGGGTGCGCCGCCGTCGGGCGCTCGGCGTACGCGCTGCCCGAGCTGCCCGCGAGCAGACCGAGCCCGCCCGCGGCGCCCGCGGTCGCGAAGGAACCGGCGAGCACCCTGCGCCGGGAGAGCTTCGCGCGCAGGTACTCGTGCTGCTCGGCCATCGTCATCCGCCGTGCGAGCCGCTCGGGTATGCCGACATCGGGAGTCTCCATGACGTGGGAACTTCCCAGGGGCGTCCAACTCCCGCCATACCTGCGGGTGAAGAGAGCATGTCCGTGTGGTGGCGTACGCGCGGAGGGAACGGGTCTGTCCACATCGCGGACGGCCCGTGTCATTGGATGGGACGAACGGTAGGGTGCCGTCATGTCTCGCAGCATCAATCTCGCAGTGATCCCCGGTGATGGGATCGGCCAGGAAGTCGTGGCCCAGGGGCTCAAGGTCCTCAACGCCGTCCTCCCGCAGGATGTGAAGCTGGAGACCAAGGAGTACGACTTCGGCGCGCGGCGCTACCACGCCACCGGGGAGACCCTCACCGACGCCGACCTCGCGGACCTGAAGAAGCACGACGCGATCCTGCTCGGCGCCATCGGCGACCCGTCGGTGCCCTCCGGCGTCCTGGAGCGCGGCTTCCTGCTCAAGCTCCGCTTCGCCTTCGACCACCATGTGAACCTGCGTCCGAGCAAGCTCCTGCCGGGCGTCGCGACCCCGCTCGCCGGGCAGCCCGAGATCGACTTCGTCGTCGTCCGCGAAGGCACCGAGGGCCCCTACACGGGCAACGGCGGCACCATCCGCCAGGGCACCGAGCACGAGGTCGCCACCGAGGTCTCCGTCAACACCGCCTTCGGCGTGGAGCGCGTCGTGCGCGACGCCTTCGCCCGCGCCCAGGCGCGGCCGCGCAAGAAGCTCGCGCTGATCCACAAGAACAACGTGCTCGCCTTCGCCGGCCACCTGTGGACGAACGTCTTCAACAAGGTGGCCGCGGAGTTCCCCGACGTCACCACCGAGTACATGCACGTGGACGCGGCGACGATCTACCTCGTCACCCAGCCCGAGCGCTTCGACGTGATCGTCACCGACAACCTCTTCGGCGACATCATCACCGACCTCGCCGCGGCCGTCTCCGGCGGCATCGGCGTCGCGGCCTCCGGCAACATCAACCCCGCCCGCGCGTTCCCGTCGATGTTCGAGCCGGTGCACGGCTCGGCGCCCGACATCGCGGGCCAGGGCAAGGCCGACCCGACCGCGACCGTGCTCTCCGTCGCCCTGCTCCTGCGCCACCTCGGGTACGACGCCGAGGCGGCCCGGGTCGAGGAGGCCGTCTCCACCGACCTCGGCGCCCGCGGGACCACCGTGCGCAGCACCGACGAGATCGGCGACGCGCTCGCCGTACGCGTAGCGGGCTGATCCGTCGGCAGCAGCTCCCTTCCTTGAAGCCGCCGGGTCATCATGGGCACCCGGCGGCTTCTCGTATCCGGTCACCGGGTGTCACCATCGGATCCCAGGGGCCGCAGATCCCGCCGTTTCGTGCACGGCACCCCACGAGCGATAATCGGACGTGGGGCCGCGAAGCGGCGCACACCCGTACGTCGTGAGCAGCACGCGCGTACGGTCTGAGTGAGCGCGGTCCGTCACACACGAAACCGGTGAAGGACACGCAACCATGACGACGCCCACGATCGAGCTGAAGCCCTCCTCGACCCCGGCCCAGGCCGCGGAGCGCGAGGCGGTGCTCGCCAACCCCGGGTTCGGCCGCCACTTCACCGACCACATGGTGACGATCCGCTGGACCGAGGGCCGCGGCTGGCACGACGGCCAGCTCGTGCCCTACGGCCCGCTCTCGCTCGACCCGGCGACGAACGTCCTGCACTACGCGCAGGAGATCTTCGAGGGCATGAAGGCCTACCGCCAGCCCGACGGCTCGGTCGCCCTGTTCCGCCCCGAGGCCAACGCCCGCCGCTTCCAGTCCTCCGCGCGCCGCCTGGCCATGCCGGAGCTGCCGGTCGAGACCTTCATCGAGGCCTGTGACGCGCTGGTGCGCCAGGACATCGACTGGGTGCCGGGCCACGGCGGCGAGGAGTCCCTGTATCTGCGCCCGTTCATGATCGCGACCGAGGCGAGCCTCGGTGTGAAGCCCGCCAACGAGTACCTCTTCGTGGTCATCGCCTCCCCGGCGGGCGCCTACTTCCCCGGCGGCGTCAAGCCCGTCTCGATCTGGCTCTCCGAGGACCGCGTGCGCGCCGTCCCCGGCGGCATGGGCGACGCCAAGACCGGCGGCAACTACGCCGCGTCGCTGCTCGCGCAGGCCGAGGCCGCGCAGAAGGGCTGCGACCAGGTCGCCTACCTCGACGCCGTCGAGCACAAGTGGGTCGAGGAACTGGGCGGCATGAACCTGTACTTCGTGTACGGGGACAGGATCGTGACCCCCTCGCTCTCCGGCTCCATCCTGGAGGGCATCACGCGCGACTCCCTCCTGACCGTCGCCCGCGACCTCGGCTATGTGTCCGAGGAGGCCCGCGTCTCCATCGACCAGTGGCAGGCCGACACGGAGAACGGCACGCTCACGGAGGTCTTCGCCTGCGGCACGGCCGCCGTGATCACGCCCGTCGGCACCGTCAAGGCGCAGCGCGGCGAGTGGACGCAGAGCGAGGGCCGGCCCGGTGAGGTCACCATGAGGCTCCGCGAGGCGCTGCTCGACATCCAGCGCGGCGTGCGCGAGGACGAGCACGGCTGGATGCACCGCCTGGGCTGAGCCCCCGTCCGAATCATCCGTCCCCGAGGGCCGGGCCCGGCAGCCACTGCCGGGCCCGGCCCTCGTGCGTCCGGACCGGCGGCCCTAGTCCGCCTTGACGCGCGCGGTCAGGGCCAGGCTCTCGGGCAGGGCCGCGCAGGCCCGGCGGAAGGCGGCGGCGAGGTCCGCGCGGGTCGGGGTGCCCGCCTCCGCCGTCCAGGCCTCCAGGCCGCGGCGCCACGCGGCCACGAGCAGGTCGACGGCCAGGTGCGCGCGCAGCCGGTCCGGGTCGTGCGCGGCGCCGCCGAGGTCGAAGCGGCGTACGACGACGTCCAGGGCGGCCCGCCCCGTGCGGTCGCAGAAGGCGAGGCCGTGCGCGTCCATCGACGGGTGGTGCGCGGCGAGGCGGCGGCTGAGCAGCACGCGGTGCGCCCACTCCTCGCCGGGCATCCGGTCGAGGGCGGCGAGCAGGACGTCGCGGAGGAGCTCGCTCAGCGGACCGCCGTCGGGCCGGGCCGTGCCCAGTTCGTCGAGGAACGCCGTCCACAGGTCGTGCAGCGGCGCCATCGCCACGTCTTCCTTGCTGGTGAAGGTGCGGAAGAAGGTCCGCTTGGACACCTCCACGGCGTCGCACAGCTCGTCGAGCGTGACGTGGTCGAAGCCGCGCTCCGTGAACAGCTCCAGGGCCGTGTCGATGAGCGCCTGGCGGGTGCGGAGCTTCTTGCGCTCGCGCAGGGACAGGGGAGCGGCGGCTCGGGCGGTGTCCATGAGGGGAGTGTAGTCGGGTAGCCAATGCCTCTTGATGGCTTATGCCACTCAGTGGCACTATGGCGGCACCTGCTTCCTCATCCGAAAGGGGTGCCCTCATGCGCGCCCTCCTCGTCGACCCCTCCGCCCCGGCCGGTCTGCGCCTCGGCACGGCGCCCGACCCCGAACCCGCCGCGCACCAGGCTCTGGTCCGGGTGACCGCGACCTCCCTGAACCACGGCGAGGTCACCCTGCTCGTGCCGGGCGCGGAGCCGGGCGCCGTGCTCGGCTGGGACGCGGCCGGATATGTGGAGCGGGCGGCCGCCGACGGCTCCGGTCCCGCCGCGGGCACCCCGGTGGTGACCGTGGGGGAGGCCGGGGGCTGGGCCGAACTCCGGGCGGTCGACACCGCGTTGCTCGGCGCCGTGCCCGAGGGCGCGGACCTCGGCGTCATCAGCACCGTGCCCGTCGCCGGGGCCAGCGCGCTGCGGGCCCTGCACCGGCTCGGGCCGCTCCTCGGGCGGCGCGTCCTGGTCACCGGGGCGACGGGCGGCGTCGGCCGGTACGCGGTGCAGCTCGCGCGGCAGGGCGGGGCGTACGTCGTGGCCACGACCGGTGACCCGGACGCGCACGGGGAACTGCTGCGGGGGCTCGGCGCGCACGAGGTCCTCGCCGACCCCGCCGACGCCGGGCCGGACGTGGACGGCGTGGTGGACCTGGTGGGCGGGCGCCAGCTCGTCGCCGCGTACGAGACGCTGGCCGCCGGGGGGACGCTGGTGTCCGTGGGGCACGCGGGCGGTGACGACGAGCACTTCGCGCACGGCGTGCTGTACGGGGACCTGGGGCGGCACGACCGGTCGGTCGTGAGCTTCTTCCTCCTCGGCGGGGGCGCCCCCCTGGGCCGGGACCTGGCGTGGCTGGCCGGCCGCGTCGCCTCCGGCGCTCTCGACGCCGGGGTGGCCTGGCGGGGCCCGTGGACCGAGGCGGCCGAGGCCGCGGAGGCCCTGCGGGGCAGGCGCCTGCACGGCAAGGCGGTCCTGGACCTGGCCTAGGCCCGGGAAGGGGCGGGCCCGGGGTGCGCCGCGTAAGCGGCACCCCCCACCGCCCCCGACAGCAGGAAGCTCACGTCCACCCCGCCGGTCAGGCCGAGCAGCGGCCCCTCGTAGGAGGGGAGGGACACCGAGAGCAGGCCCACCGCCGCGCCGAGCGCCCACGCACCCGTGGCCCACGGGTTCCAGCCGCCCCGGAACCAGTAGATCCCGCCCCGCGCGCGGCGGTTGAAGACCTGGAGGGCGTCGGCGTCGTACACGCCGCGGCAGCGCGCGAACCCGATGAGCGTGATGACGGCCCAGGGCGTGCCGACGGCCGTGAGCAGCAGCACGAAGGACGTCATCGCGTCCTGCGCGGCCCAGGCGAAGTGCCCGGCGAACACGCACCCCGTGGCGAGCACCGCCACGGTGCACGTGGCCCGCGCCCGCGACGCCCGCGGCACGATCGCGTCCAGGTCGAGCCCCATCGAGTACAGCATCAGGCCCGCGTTGCCGACGGACCCGGCGGACGCGGCGAGCAGCAGCGGGACCAGGTACCAGCCGGGTGCCGCCGCGACCAGCGGCCCGGCGTAGTCGAGCGCCGCCCTCGCCGCGTACGCCGTGAAGGTGCCGAAGAGCTGGGGGACCAGGAGCCCCGCGACCAGGCCGAGACAGGTCGCCCGCAGGACCGAGCCCGAGGTGTGCCGGGCGGGGGAGACGTACCGGGTGTAGTCGCCGAGCAGGGTGATGAAGGCGATGGGCCCGGACAGGCCCGCGGCCACCAGGGCGAGGGCCCAGGTCGGCCAGAAGGAGCCGAGCGCGTAGCCGCCCGCTTCGGGCGGCGCGGCCGCGGTGAAGCCGGGCGCGTACGCCACGACGCCGAGGGCGAGCAGCGCGGTCATGCCGACGGCGAGCATGCGGGAGAGCCGCAGCAGCGCCTGGTAGCCGTACACCGCGCCGCCCACGGTCGCCGCCGCGAGCAGCGCGTACACGACGGCGTACGTGAACCCGCCGGTGGGAAGGGCGCACAGCCGGTGCAGGGTGCCCACCATCACGTCGCCGCCGATCCACAGCGTCAGGGCGGTGTAGCCGAGCGAGAGCAGCAGCCCGACCACCGAGCCGACCAGGCGGCCGCGCACGCCGAACTGGGCGCCGGACGACGTGGACAGGTTCGTGGCGGTGCGCAGCGACACCAGGGCGAGGGGCGCGGTCAGCGCGGTGCCGGCCAGGGTGCCCGCCACCACCGCCGACACGGACTGCCACCAGCTCAGGCCGAACGACACCGGCAGCCAGCCGAAGACGATCACGCCGAGGCAGAGGTTGGAGCCGAGGAGGATCGCGACCACGTCACGGGGGCCGCTGGTGCGCTCCTCCTCGGGGACGGTGTCGACTCCGCGCTGTTCGATCGGCATGAAGGGCCCCTGACGCTGTGTTTGAGTGGCGTTCAATGTGGGATACGCCGCACTGCCGCGTCAATGGGTGAACCTTCCGTGTTCTCGAATCTTTGCTTAGAGTGGCGTTCAAATGTGCGGCAGGGATACGAGGTGCCTGGCATGCGACTGACCCCCACCGAACGCGACCGGCTGCTGCTCTTCGGCGCGGCCGAGCTCGCCCGGGCCCGCAGGGCGCGCGGCCTTAGGCTCAACGTGCCCGAGGCGACCGCCCTCATCGCCGACACCGTGTGCGAGGCGGCGCGCGACGGCGCCCGGCTCGCCGAGGCCGTCGAGCGGGCCCGGTCCGTGCTCGGCCCGGACGACGTGCTCCCGGGCGTCGCGGACGTGGTGACCGAGGTCCACGTGGAGGCCGTCTTCGACGACGGCTCCCGGCTCGCCGTCGTGTCCCGGCCGATCGGCGGCGACGGCGGGGGCGAGCGGGCACCGGGCGCCCTCCTGCCGGGACCCGCGCACGCGGACCCCGCACCGGTGGCGGCCCTCGCCGTGCACAACACCGCCACCGTCCCGGTCTCGGTGACCTCGCACTTCCACTTCTTCGAGGCCAACCCCCGGCTCGACTTCGACCGCGCCGCCGCTTACGGCATGCGGCTCGCCGTCCCCGCCGGGTCCTCGGTGCGCTTCGGGCCCGGCGAGCGCGTCGACGTCGGGCTCGTGCCGATCGGCGGCGACCGCGTCGCGATCGGCTTCGCAGGCCTTGTCGACGGCGCGCTCGACGCGCCGGGCGCGAAGGAAGAGGCCCTGCGCAGGGCCGCCGCCTGTGGCTACCTGGGAGCGAGGACACGATGAGCATCGATCCGTACGCCTACGCCGCGACCCACGGCCCCCGCGCCGGGGACCGCGTCCGGCTCGGCGACTCCGGCCTGACCGTCCGCGTCGAGTCCGACGCGCAGCGGTACGGCGACGAGTTCCTCGCCGGATTCGGCAAGACCGCCCGCGACGGACTGCACCTCAAGGCCGCGGCCGTCCGCGACACCTGCGACGTCGTGATCAGCAACGTCCTCGTCATCGACGCGGCGCAGGGCATCAGGAAGGTGTCCATCGGCATCCGCGAGGGCCGGATCGCCGCGATCGGACGGGCCGGGAACCCCGACACCCTCGACGGCGTGGACGTCGTCGTCGGCACCGGTACGTCCATCGTGTCCGGCGAAGGACTCATCGCCACCGCCGGAGCCGTGGACACCCACGTCCACCTCCTTTCGCCGCGCATCATGGAGGCCTCGCTGGCCTCCGGCGTCACCACGGTCATCGGGCAGGAGTTCGGGCCCGTGTGGGGCGTCGGCGTGAACTCGCCCTGGGCGCTGCGGCACGCGTTCAACGCCTTCGACGCCTGGCCCGTCAACATCGGCTTCCTGGGCCGGGGTTCGTCGTCGGACCCGGCCCCGCTGGTCGAGGCCCTCGCCGAGGGCGGCGCGAGCGGCTTCAAGGTGCACGAGGACATGGGCGCCCACACCCGCGCCCTCGACACCGCGCTGCGCGTCGCCGAGGAGCACGACGTCCAGGTCGCCCTGCACAGCGACGGCCTGAACGAGTGCCTGTCGGTGGAGGACACCCTGAAGGTCCTGGAAGGGCGCACCATCCACGCCTTCCACATCGAGGGGTGCGGCGGCGGCCACGTACCGAACGTCCTGAAGATGGCGGGCGTGCCGAACGTCATCGGGTCCTCCACCAACCCCACCCTGCCCTTCGGCCGGGACGCCGTGGCCGAGCACTACGGGATGATCGTCTCCGTCCACGACCTGAAGACGGACCTGCCCGGCGACGCCGCCATGGCCCGCGACCGCATCCGCGCCGGGACCATGGGCGCGGAGGACGTGCTGCACGACCTCGGCGCCATCGGCATCACCTCGTCCGACGCGCAGGGCATGGGCCGCGCCGGGGAGACCGTGCGGCGCACCTTCGCCATGGCCGGGAAGATGAAGGCCGACCTCGGCCCGATGGAGGGCGACGGCCCCGACGACGACAACGCGCGCGTCCTGCGCTACATCGCCAAGCTCACCCTCAACCCCGCCATCGCGCACGGCCTCGCCCACGAGGTCGGCTCGATCGAGACCGGCAAGCTCGCCGACATCGTGCTGTGGCGGCCCGAGTTCTTCGGCGCCAAGCCGCAGCTCGTACTGAAGGCCGGATTCCCCGCCTACGGCGTCGTCGGCGATCCGAACGCCGCGACCGACACCTGCGAACCCCTCGTCCTCGGGCCGCAGTTCGGGGCGTACGGCGCGACCGCGGCCGACCTCTCCGTCGCCTTCGTCGCCCAGGCCGCCGTGGGCCAGGGCAACGACCTCATGCCCACGCGCCGCCGCCGCGTCGCCGTGCGCGGCACCCGCGGCATCGGCCCCGCGGACCTGCGCCTGAACTCCCGTACGGGCGCCGTCGACGTGGACCAGCGCACCGGCCTCGTCACCCTCGACGGCGACCCGCTGCGCTCCGAGCCCGCCGACTCGGTGTCCCTCAACCGCCTGTACTTCCTCTGACGCCCCACCCTCGCCAAGGAACCCGCCATGACGCTGTACATGCCCCCGGAGTGGGCCCCGCACGACCGCACCTGGATGGCCTGGCCAGGCCCCAACACCACCTTCCAGGACCCGGACGACCTGGCCGCGTCGCGCCGGGCCTGGGCGGCCGTCGCCCGGGCCGTGCGCCGCTTCGAGCCGGTCACCATGGTGTGCGGCCCCGGCCAGACCGGCTCCGCGAGGCAGCTCCTCGGCCCGGACGTGGACGTCGTCGAGCGGGAGCTCGACGACGCCTGGATGCGCGACATCGGCCCCACCTTCGTGCGCGACACCGCCACCGGCGGCCTGGCCGCCGTGGACTGGGTGTTCAACGGCTGGGGCGCCCAGGAGTGGGCCAGCTGGGAGCACGACGCGAAGATCGCCCGGCACGTCGCGGACCTCGCGGGCGCCCCCGTGCACGCCTCGCCGCTCGTGAACGAGGGCGGCGGCATCCACGTCGACGGCGAGGGCACCGTGCTGCTCACCGAGACCGTGCAGCTCGGCCCCGAGCGCAACCCCGGCTGGACCAAGGAGCGGGTCGAGGCCGAGATCCACGCGCGCCTGGGCACCACCGAGGCGATCTGGCTGCCCCGCGGCCTCACCGCCGACTACCCGGGCCACGGCTTCGGCACCCTCGGCCACGTCGACATCGTGGCCGCCTTCGCCGCGCCCGGCGTCGTCCTCGTGCACAGCCAGCAGGACCCGGCCCACCCGGACTTCGAGGTCAGCAAGGAGGTCGCGGGCCTGCTGCGCGGGCGCACGGACGCCCGCGGCCGCGCCCTGGAAGTCGTCGAGGTGCCCGCGCCCACCGTCCTCGCCGACGACGAGGGCTGGGTCGACCACTCGTATATCAACCACTACCTGTGCAACGGCGGCGTGGTCCTGTGCGGCTTCGACGACCCCCGCGACGAGCTCGCCGCGGGCATCTTCCGGCGCCTTTTCCCGCGCCGCACGGTCACGCTCGTCGACGCCCGTACGATCTTTGCCGGAGGCGGCGGCATTCACTGCGTCACCCAGCAGCAGCCAAGGATCTGACGGCGGGAGCACCACGTGGCCGAAGCGAGCCCCTCGGGCAGCGCGCGCAGGAACGCGCCCCCGCGCGAAGACGTCCTCGCCGCGGCCATGGAGATGATCGCCGAGCGCGGCCTGGAGAAGCTCACCATGGCCGCGCTCGGCCGCGAGGTCGGCATGAGCAGCGGCCACCTCCTCTACTACTTCGGCTCCAAGGACGAGCTGCTCCTGCGCACCCTGGAGTGGAGCGAGGGCCGGCTCGGCGCGCGGCGGCGCAGGCTCCTCGCCCAGGACGCCTCGGCCCGCGAGCGCCTGGACGCCTACGTCGACCTGTACGTGCCCAAGGGCCACCGCGACCCGCACTGGACGCTCTGGCTGGAGGTGTGGAACCGCTCGCTCAACGCCGACGCGGGCGGCCGCGACCGGCAGGCCGCCATCGAGGGCGCCTGGCACCGCGACCTGGTGGCGCTGCTCGCCGAGGGCGTCTCGCACGGCGAGTTCCGAGCCGTCGACCCCGACCGGGTCGCGACCCGCCTCCGGGCGCTGCTCGACGGCCTGAGCATCCATCTGGCGATCGGTCTGCGCGGCACGGACAGGGCCCAAGTCCTCGGCCATGCCCGGGAGTTCACCGACCAGACACTCGGCCCCCGACCCGTCGCGGACGCTTGAGGCCCCGTCCAGGTTGTACGCGTTCCGACTGATTGACCCCCGCGCCCGGCGTGCGCTTGCATCCGATGGGCCCCTGGCACCGGGCCGGGGCCCCTGCCTTCCGGGGGGAACGCATGGCCCAGGACCAGCGGAAGAAGAGACGGGGCCGAGCCGCGAGGGCGGCGGGCGCGAGCGCCCTGGCCGGCCTCCTCGCGGTGGCGGTCCTGCCCGCGGCCGTCGCGGCGCCCGCGCCGCACGCACCGGCGGGGGCCGCCGGGACCACCCGCCTGATCAGCGCCGCCGTCGACGGCGGCGCGGCGAACGGCCCCTCCGGCAACCCGGTCGTGAGCGCCGACGGCCGGATCGCCGTCTTCACCTCGCAGGCGAGCAACCTCGTCCACGGCGACACCAACGACCGGGCCGACCTGTTCGTCCGCGAGCTGCGCCGCGGCAGGACCCAGCGCGTCGTGGACCCCCTCGGTGAACTCTCCGCACCGGCGCTCAGCGCGGACGGCCGCCACCTCGCCTACACGGCGCGGGACGGCGACACGACCGCCGTCGTCGTCCGCGACCTGCGCACGGGCCGCACCGAGCGCGCCGACGTCGACCTGCCGATGCCCTTCGAGAGCGGCTACGCGCCCGCGCTCTCCGCCGACGGCCGCACCGTCGCCTTCACCGTCGACGACACCGACCACACCACCACCGGGGCCCAGGCCGTCTACGTGCGCGACCTGCGTGCGCGGCGCACCGAGCGCGTCAGCTTCCCCGTCGACGGCGAGGAGGGCTTCCGCGGCTTCCGCGCCCCGACGATCAGCGCCGACGGCAGGACGGTGGCCTACCAGACCGTGCACGGCACCCCGCCGCGCGGCGACTGGGCCGACCTCTACGTCCACGACCGCGACACCGGCGGCGAGACGCAGGCCGACACCACGTACGACGGCAGCCCCGCGGACGGCGCCGCCACCGGCCCGCTGCTCAGCGCGGACGGCACCACGCTGGTCTTCGACTCCGGCGCCTCCAACCTCGTCCCGGGCCGGGACCCCAACGACAGCGTCAACCCCTTCGTCCGCGATCTGCGCACCGGCAGGGTCACCCGCGTCGACGCGGCCCTGCCCGGCCCCCAGGGCGTCCTGTCCGTCGACGGGGTCTCGGCCGACGGCAGGAAGCTGCTGCTCGACACCTGGCCGGTCCACACCGTCGACGACGCCGAGTACGTCCGGAACCTGCGCACGGGCGCCGACAGGCTGGTGTCGCCGGACAAGGACGGCAGGCCCGCGAACGCCGTGGACGCCCGCATGGACGCCCGCGCCCGGACCGTCGTCTTCACCGGCTTCGACGACGACCGCTTCGTGGCCGGGGACACCAACGGCGTCCCGGACGTGTTCGCCCGCACGGTCCGCCAGGAGGCGAACCCATGCGCCACGTCAGGCCCCTGACCCTTTTGGGCGCGGCCCTGGTAACCGTGCTCGGCGCCACCGCCCCGACCGCCGCCGAAGCGGCCCCGCAGGTACCGCGCACCGAACGCGTCAGCACCGCGGCCGACGGCGCCCAGCTCGACGGGCCCTCCGGCGACGCCGCGCTCAGCGGCGACGGCCGCCGCGTCGCGTTCGTGACGCGGGCTCCGGGCCTCGGCTGCGCGCCGTTCCTGCCCTGCCTCAAGGTCAAGGACCTGACCACCGGCGACCTGACCGGCATCGACATCGGTGGCGGCCACCTCTACAGCGCGCCCCTGCTCAGCGCGGACGGCGACCGCGTCGCCTTCACCGCGGGCACGCGCTTCACGGCGCCCTACGTGTACGACACCACCACCGGCACCGCGCAGCGCCTGTGGCCCGAGAACCCGCCCGGCTCCAACGAGCTGGGCGCCGTGCGGTCCCTGAGCCCCGACGGCACGCACGTCGCGTACACGATCGGCAACCGCCACGGCACCCAGGGCTCCCGGCTGCTGTACGTCCGTGACACCGCCGCCGGAACCGACGAGCTGATCTCGCCACCGGAGGAGGGCTGGAAGGGCGGGGCGTCCGTGAACGGCGACGGCACCCGCGTCGCGTACCAGACCGGCGGCTACAGCGAGGGCCCCGAGGACACGGCGGACGTCTTCCTCAAGGCTCGCGGCACGGCGGAGCGGACCCGGCTCGACGCCGGTCTCGGCACGGCCGAACTGGTCCGGATCAGCGCCGACGGCCGCCGGGTCCTCTTCAACGCCCAGGGCGGCCTGTACGTCCACGACGCGCGCACCGGCACCACCCGGCGCGTCGCCGAGGGGCGCGCCAGGTCGGCCACCGCGTCGGCCCGGCACGTCGTGCTGTCCCGGGCCGACGGGCTGCACCTGCTCGACCTGCGCACCGGCCGCAGCACCGCCGCCGGCCCGCCCGACGCGCGCGCGGGCGTCGGCGCGGTGGCCGCCGGGGGCCGCGCCGTCACGTTCGGTTCGGCGGCGCCCGACCTCGTACCGGACGACACCAACGGCGAGGCCGACGTCTTCGTACGCCACCTCCGCTGACGACCGATCCGGTGAGGGGGAAGCGAACGGCGTGTCGGACGTGCCCCCGCGCGCCCCCGGGGCGAACAGTCGTACCGGCAACCAAGAGCGCCCGTACGGCAGTCCTTACCGACGCCGGAGCCATGGGCGCCGGACCCGCACACTCACCGCACGGGGGAACCGAACCATGCACCAGAACACCAAGCGCGCGGCCCTGGCCGCCGCGGTCGTCGTCGCGGCGGTCACGGCGACCGCCCTGCCCACCGCCTTCGCGGCGCCCGCCGCGCCGCGCACGGTCGGCGTGAGCGTCACGCCCGGCGGCACGGCGGGCAACGCGGCCGTCTCGTCCGCGGTGATCAGCCGCGACGGCAAGGTCGTCGCCTTCGACTCGGAGGCGAGCGACCTGGTGGCCGGGGACACGGGCGGCCGCTCCGACGTGTTCGTGCGCACCCTGGCCACCGGCAGGACGGAGCGCGTCGCGCTCGCGGGCCGCCAGCTCCGCAGCCCCTCGCTCAGCCGCGACGGCCGCTACGTCGCCGTCATCACGGCCCCCGCCGGTGACTACGGAGCGTCCGACGTGCGTCTGTACGACCGCACGACGAAGAAGTTCCAGCGCCTGGACGTGGAGCTGCCGGACGGCTTCGACGGCAAGGGCGCGGGCACCGTCTCGCTCACTCCGGACGCCCGCTACGCCGTCTTCGACACCCGGCAGCGCGAGGGCTCCGACGGCCAGGTCGTGTTCCTGCGCGACCGGAAGAAGAAGACCACCGAGCGGATCAGCCACCCCAACCCCGGCTGGGAGCCGCGCTCCGCGCACACCCCGACGGTCAGCGACGACGGCCGCAAGGTCGTCTACGCGCACAACTACACCAACGGCCCGCGGGGCGACGACTGGAGCGACGTGTGGCTGCGCGACCGCGCCACCGGACGCCTGACGCAGGTCGACCGCTCCCACGACGGCTCGAAGACCGAGAAGGAGTCCCTCGAACCGTCCCTCAGCGGCGACGGCCGCAAGGTCGTCTTCGAGTCCCGCGACACCCACCTCGTGCCGAACGACGACGACAAGGCCTGGAACGTCTTCGTCCACGACCTCGCCTCCGGCCGGAACCAGCGCGTCCACGGCACCCAGGGCGGCCCCGGCGCGGCCTACACCCGCGCCCCCGCCGTCAGCGCCGACGGCCGCCGCCTCACCTATATGACGGAGGTGAAGGAGCCCGGCAGCCGGTACGGCACCGAAACGCCCGTCTACGCACGCGACCTGAAGACCGGCAGGACGGTCCTCGTCACCCCCGACGCCACGGGCGGCACGGCCTCGGCGAAGGTCGCCCCGGGCGCGCTCTCGGCGAACGGCGAGCGCGTCGCGTTCCTCTCGGCGGACGCGGGCCTGCTGCCGGGTGACACGAACGACGGCTACGACGCGTTCGTGCGCCACCTCCGCTGAGCGGAGCCCGTCCGGCCGACTGCTGTCCGGCGGCGCCCGCATGCTGAGACGGCCGTTCAAGTACGGCCCGGGGTATGGCAGGCTGAGCCCATGCTTACCGCCGTGATTATGGG
This sequence comes from Streptomyces spectabilis, assembly GCF_008704795.1. NCBI lineage: Bacteria > Bacillati > Actinomycetota > Actinomycetes > Kitasatosporales > Streptomycetaceae > Streptomyces > Streptomyces spectabilis. Next base: position 6,704,069 of record NZ_CP023690.1, read on the forward strand.
CAGCAGGCGCGCCGGTCCGCAGTGACCGCCCCCGTACGACCGTACGGGGCGGCACCGTCTTCGATCCGCGCGCAGACCTCTCGCACCCGCGAGGGGTTTTTTGTTTTCCGGCCCACCCCAGCCGGACGGACGTGGCGCGAGGGATCATGAGGATGGTGGAGCCGGTCATCCGGTAGACCGAGATCCGACACAGGAGCCAGAAAGATGACGACGGAAACCAGCCAGCCCGACGATTCGTTCCACGTGTTCGACACCACGCTGCGCGACGGAGCGCAGCGCGAGGGCATCAATCTGACCGTCGCGGACAAGCTGACCATCGCCCGGCATCTGGACGACTTCGGCGTGGGCTTCATCGAGGGCGGCTGGCCCGGCGCCAATCCGCGCGACACCGAGTTCTTCGCCCGCGCCACGGCGGAGGTCACCTTCAAGAACGCGCAGCTCGTCGCGTTCGGCGCCACCCGTCGCGCGGGCGGCAAGGCCGCCGAGGACCCGCAGGTCAAGGCGCTCCTGGACTCCGGAGCCCCGGTGATCACACTGGTCGCCAAGTCCCACGACCGGCACGTCGAACTCGCCCTGCGCACCACGCTCGACGAGAACGTGGAGATGGTCCGCGACACCGTCTCCTACCTGCGCGCGCAGGGCCGCCGCGTCTTCGTCGACTGCGAGCACTTCTTCGACGGCTACCGCGCCAACCCCGAGTACGCCAAGGCCGTCGTGCGGGCCGCGCACGAGGCGGGCGCGGACGTCGTGGTCCTGTGCGACACCAACGGCGGCATGCTGCCCGCGCAGGTGCAGGCCGTGGTCGCCACCGTCGCCGCCGACACCGGCGCCCGGCTCGGCATCCACGCCCAGGACGACACCGGCTGCGCGGTCGCCAACACCCTCGCCGCCGTCGACGCGGGCGCCACCCACGTCCAGTGCACCGCCAATGGCTACGGCGAGCGCGTCGGCAACGCCAACCTCTTCCCGGTCGTCGCCGCCCTGGAGCTGAAGTACGGCAAACAGGTCCTGCCCGAGGGCGCGCTGCGCGAGATGACCCGGGTCTCGCACGCCATCGCCGAGGTCGTGAACCTCACCCCGGCCACCCACCAGCCCTACGTCGGCGTCTCGGCCTTCGCGCACAAGGCGGGCCTGCACGCCTCCGCGATCAAGGTCGACCCGGACCTCTACCAGCACATCGACCCCGAGCTTGTGGGCAACCGCATCCGCATGCTGGTCTCCGACATGGCGGGCCGCGCCTCCATCGAGCTCAAGGGCAAGGAGCTGGGCGTCGACCTCGGCGGCGACCGCGAGCTGGTCGCCCGGGTCGTGGAGCGCGTCAAGGAGCGCGAGCTCAAGGGCTACACGTACGAGGCGGCCGACGCGTCCTTCGAGCTGCTCCTGCGGGCGGAGGCCGAAGGACGCTCGCTGTGCTACTTCCGCACCGAGTCCTGGCGCGCGATCGTCGAGGACCGGCCCGACGGCTCGCACGCCAACGAGGCCACCGTGAAGGTGTGGGCCAAGGGCGAGCGCATCGTGGCGACGGCGGAGGGCAACGGCCCCGTCAACGCCCTCGACCGGGCCCTGCGCGTCGCCCTGGAGCGGATGTACCCGGAGCTGGCCAAGCTGGAGCTCGTGGACTACAAGGTCCGCATCCTGGAGGGCAAGCACGGCACCACCTCCACCACCCGCGTGCTCATCTCCACCTCGGACGGCGACGGCGAGTGGTCGACCGTCGGCGTCGCGGACAACGTGATCGCCGCGTCCTGGCAGGCCCTGGAGGACGCCGTCACCTACGGCCTGCTCAAGGCCGGGGTCGAGCCCGCCGAGTAGCCGCGGGAGGTCGTTCGCGCCCGGGCTGGGTTAGCGTGAAGTATGAGGCCCACCAGACAGGCGGCGTCGCGGCTCACCGTCATCCTGTCCGGACTGCTCCTGGCCCTGGGCGCCACGCTCGCGCCCGCGGCCCGGGCCGCCACGGACGTCGGGACGGTGGCCGACGCCTTGCGCGAGAACCCCGTGTACGTCGACGGGGCGGCGGCGTCCCAGCTCTCCCGAGCCGACGCCGACGCCCTCGCCGACAAGATCAAGAAGGCCGACAAGCCGGTCTTCGTCGCCGTGCTCCCGGAGTCGTTCCCCCAGCAGGACCTGTTCCGCGACCTGCGGACGGCCACGGGGATCACGGGCGTGTACGCGATCCGGCTCGGCGACGCCTTCGATGCCAGGGCCGACAGCACGGCCCTGTCGAACAACGCCGTCCGGAACCTCTCCTCGCTCGTCCGGGACGAGCCCGTGAAACAGCAGCTCAACGACTTCGTGGACCGGGCACTCACCCAGACGTCGGGCAGCGCGCCCGCCTCCTGGGGCGACACCGGCGGCAGTGACGGCGCCCCCGTCGGGGCACTGATCGGCGTCGGCGCGGTGATCGCCGCGGGCGGCGCGGGCGCCTACGCGGTGGCACGCAGCCGGCGCCGCAAGCGCGCCGAGGAGGAGCGCGCGGCCCTGGAGAAGCTGCGCGTCGTCGTCGACGAGGACATCACCGCCTTCGGCGAGGAACTGGAACGGCTCGACTTCCACCCCGCCGAGGCCGGCGCCGACGACGCCATGCGCGCCGACTACGAGCGCGCGCTGGACGCGTACGAGAAGGCCAAGTCCTTCATGGCGGCCGCCGAGCGGTCCGAGCAGGTCCGTGCCGTCACGCAGGCCCTGGAGGACGGCCGCTTCGCGCTCGCCCTGCTGGCCGCGCGCCGCGAGGGCCGCGCGCTGCCCGAGCGGCGGCCGCCGTGCTTCTTCGACCCCCGGCACGGCCCCTCCGTGAAGGACGCCGAGTGGACCCCGGCGGGCGGCACGTCCCGCGAGGTCCCGGTGTGCGCGGCCGACGCGGTCCGGCTCGCCGACGGCGAAGAGCCGATGACCCGCACGGTGACCACCGACACCGGCGAGCGCCGCCCCTACTGGGAGGCGGGCCCGGCCTACGGCCCCTGGGCGGGCGGCTACTTCGGCGGCGGTCTGCTCCCCGGCCTCCTCGTCGGCACGCTGCTCGGCTCGGCCCTGTCGTCCCCGGCGTACGCCGCGTCGGCGGGCGTACCGGCGGCCGACGGCGGCGACGTCACGGGCGCCGACTTCGACGCGGGCGACTTCGGGGGCGGCGGCGACTTCGGCGGGGGCGGGGACTTCGGCGGCGGCTTCTGAGCCTCTGCGCCGGGGGAGCGGGGGAGCAGGGAAGTTCAGGCCTGCCCGGAGTCCTTGATGGCCGAGATGTCGAAGGTCAGCTTGATCTTGTCGGAGACCAGCACCCCGCCCGTCTCCAGGGCCGCGTTCCACGTCAGGCCCCACTCCGAGCGCAGCAGCTCCGCCTTGCCCTCGAAGCCGACGCGCTCGTTGCCGAAGGGGTCCGTGGCCGAGCCGTTGAACTCCAGGTCGATGGTGAGCGGCCGGGTGGTGCCGAGGATCGTCAGATCACCGGTGACGCGGTAGTCGTCGCCGCCGAGCGCCTCCGCCTTGGTCGAACGGAAGGTCATCTTCGGGAACTCCTCCGTCTTGAAGAAGTCCGCGCTCTTGAGGTGACCGTCGCGGTCCGCGTTGCCGGTGTCGATGCTGTCCATCGTCACGTCGATGACGGCCGTCGACGCGGCCGGGTCGGTGCCGTCGAGGTGCAGCGAGCCGCTGACGTCGAGGAAGGAGCCCTTGACGTTCGTGACCATGGCGTGCCGGGCGACGAAGCCGATGCTGGTGTGCGTGGGGTCGAGCGTGTAGTCACCGGTCAGGGCGGCGAGTTCGGGGTTGACGGCGGCGGGCGCGGGGGCGGTGTCGTTCTTGCGGCCGAAGAGTCCCATGACGTGCTCCTTGGGGGGGCGGGCCGCGCTACGGGGGAGCTGCGGCCATGAGCAGTTTAATGTTCAACAACATTGACTGTAGCGCTGATTTGTTCAATCTTCAACCTTGATCGTCGCGTGTTGGCTCGATTACGCCGGGTGGGCGGGGTGGAAGTGATGGCGCCATGCGTGGTGCCACAAGAGGGGGAGCGGTGTGGCGCTCACGGGGGAGGTGGGGCGTTCGCCGTGCGGGGGTGAGGGGTTCGGCGGTGGCGGCGCGCGCGGCCCGACCTGCTGAAGGTGGAGGAATCGCCGCTGCGGGGGCGCGTTAAGAACTTGCCATGGCGCCATTGTGGTGCCATAGTGATGCCATGAATCTCACGCCGTATGTCGACCAACTCCGTCAGGAGCTCGCGGTCGCCGCCGAGGCCGGTGGTGAGGATGCTCGCGCGGTGGCCGAGCGTCTGATCGCCCCGCTCGAGTCGGCCACCCGGCTCACGTTGCTGAACGTGCTCTCCGCGGCCATGGACGAGGTTACCCGAGACCTCGCCCCCGGCTCGGTCGACGTGCGCCTGCGTGGGGGTGACCCGGACTTCGTGGTCACGCCGCCGCCCCTCGCCGACGCGTTCGAGGCGCCGGTCATGGAGGCGCCCGTGGCCCGCGTCGCGCCCGCCCTCGCGCCCGTCCCCGAGGCCGAGGAGGGCGGCACCGCCCGCATCAACCTCCGGCTGCCCATGCACCTCAAGTCCCAGGCCGAGGAGGCCGCCGCGGCCGAGAGCCTGTCGGTCAACGCCTGGCTGGTCCGCACCGTCGCCGAGGCCCTCAGGCCCAGCGAGAGCCCGCAGCCCGCCGCCCGCGGCGAGGGCGTGGGCAACAGCTTCACCGGGTGGGCCCGGTAGCGGCCCGCCCCCGCCCGGCCCGGACCGACGCGTCCGGGCCGCGCACCCCGCCGCATCCACCAGGACCAGGACCGGGACTACGAACGACGAGGACAGCCATGCCAACCTTCGACACCGCCAAGCCCATCAACGCCTCAGTGATCATCGAGAGCGGGACGGTGCGGATCACCGCGGGCGACCGCGCCGAGACCGTCGTCGACGTGCGCGCGACCAGCGAGACGCGCGCCGCCGACGTCCGCGCCGCCGAGCGGACCCGGGTGGAGTACACGGCGGGCCGCCTCCTGGTGAAGGGCCCCAAGGAGCGCTCCCTGTTCGGCAGGGGCTCGTCGGTCGACGTCGAGGTCGCGCTGCCCGAGGGCTCGCACGTGCAGGTCACCACCTCCATGGCCGACTGCACCATCGAGGGCGGCCTCGGCGAGTGCGAGGTCAAGACCTCCATGGGGGAGATCCGGGTGGTCCGGGCGGCCTCGGTGCGCCTCGACACCGGGCACGGCCGGGTGTACGTGGACCGGACGGAGGGCCAGGCCGACGTCACCACGGCCTCCGGCGAGGTGCGGCTCGGCACGATCGGCGGCGCGGCCGTCATCAAGAACTCGAACGGGTCCACCGAGATCGGCGAGGTCACCGGCGAGCTGCGGGTCCGCTCCGCCAACGGGTCCGTCATCGTCTCCCGCGCGCACGGCGACGTCACCGTGAAGACCGCGACCGGCGCCATCGAGATCGGCGAGGTGACGCGCGGCACCGCCGTCCTGGAGACCGGCACGGGCCGGGTCGACATCGGCATCAGCGAGGGCACCGCCGCCTGGCTCGACGTGCAGACCAAGTACGGCTCCGTGCGCCAGTCGCTCGGCTCGTCCGCGGGCCCCGGCGACTCCGGTGAGACGGTCAAGGTGCGGGCGCGCACGGGCCTGGGCGACATCGTGATCCACCGCGCCTGAGGCCCGTGAGCGGGGCCGCCCGCTCCGCCGCCGGGTGGCTGGAAAGGCGGCGGGGCGTTGTCGGCCCCCGCCAATTCCGCCGCGCCCCGGGTGCTCGTGCCGCCCCGCGAGGGTCGCGCCGAGCCCGCCCGGAAGCACTCATTCCGGTGCCTGGATGTGACCCGAGTCTCATCCGCCGTCTTGTGGAATCCCTACAGCCGGATGGGCCCCTGAGCAGTGGCTTCGGCTGCACCGCACAAAACTTCTGTCCGGGGGTGCCAGGAAAACGGTCCCGAAGCTGTTCAGAGTCGACGGTCCGTTTTCGCGCGTGTACTTCGTAAGGTCGAGAGCATGACCGTTTTGGACGAAGCTGGATCTTCAGCGGGTGAGCCCACCGACGCGCGGGGCCGAGTGGCCGAATTGGCCGGGATCCGCGCGCAGGCCCTGGCCGGGCCGAGCGAGAAGGCGACCGAGGCTCAGCATGCCAAGGGCAAGCTGACGGCCCGCGAGCGGATCGCGCTTCTCCTCGACGAGGGTTCGTTCCAGGAGGTCGAGCAGCTGCGCCGGCACCGGGCGACCGGCTTCGGCCTGGAGGCCAAGAAGCCGTACACCGACGGTGTCATCACCGGCTGGGGCACGGTCGAGGGCCGGACGGTCTTCGTGTACGCCCACGACTTCCGGATCTTCGGAGGCGCCCTCGGCGAGGCGCACGCCACGAAGATCCACAAGATCATGGACATGGCCATCGCGGCGGGCGCGCCCCTGGTCTCCCTGAACGACGGCGCGGGCGCCCGCATCCAGGAGGGCGTCTCCGCCCTCGCGGGCTACGGCGGCATCTTCCAGCGCAACACCAAGGCCTCCGGCGTCATCCCGCAGATCAGCGTGATGCTCGGCCCGTGCGCGGGCGGCGCGGCCTACAGCCCCGCCCTCACCGACTTCGTCTTCATGGTCCGCGACACCTCGCAGATGTTCATCACAGGACCCGACGTGGTCCGCGCGGTGACCGGCGAGGAGATCTCCCAGAACGGCCTGGGCGGCGCCGACGTGCACGCCGAGACCTCCGGCGTGTGCCACTTCGCGTACGACGACGAGGAGACCTGCCTCGCCGAGGTGCGCTACCTCATCGCGATGCTCCCGCAGAACAACCGCGAGAACCCGCCCGTCGCCGCCTGCGACGACCCGGCCGACCGCCGCTCCGAGGTCCTGCTCGACCTCGTCCCGGCCGACGGGAACCGGCCGTACGACATGACGAAGGTCATCGAGGAGCTCGTCGACGACGGCGACTACCTGGAGGTCCACGAGCGCTGGGCGCGCAACATCATCTGCGCCCTGGCCCGCCTCGACGGCCAGGTCGTCGGCATCGTCGCCAACCAGCCCCAGACCCTCGCGGGCGTCCTGGACATCGAGGCCTCGGAAAAGGCCGCGCGCTTCGTCCAGATGTGCGACGCCTTCAACATCCCGATCGTCACCCTGCTCGACGTGCCCGGCTTCCTGCCCGGCGTCGACCAGGAGCACGGCGGCATCATCCGCCACGGCGCGAAGCTCCTGTACGCGTACTGCAACGCGACCGTGCCCCGCATCTCCCTCATCCTGCGCAAGGCGTACGGCGGCGCGTACATCGTGATGGACAGCCAGTCCATCGGCGCCGACCTCACCTACGCCTGGCCGACGAACGAGATCGCGGTCATGGGCGCCGAGGGCGCGGCCAACGTCATCTTCCGCCGCCAGATCGCCGCCGCCGAGGACCCCGAGGCCATGCGCGCCCGCATGGTCAAGGAGTACAAGGCCGAGCTGATGCACCCGTACTACGCCGCCGAGCGCGGGCTCGTCGACGACGTGATCGACCCGGCCGAGACCCGGTCCGTGCTGATCAACTCGCTCGCGATGCTGCGCAACAAGCACGCCGATCTGCCGTCGCGCAAGCACGGCAATCCGCCGCAGTAGCGCCGCGCCGCCCCCTTCGCTTTCCCACAAGGAGAACGCCGCACATGACCACTCCCGACATCCGCGTCGAGAAGGGCCACGCCGAGCCCGAGGAAGTCGCCGCCCTCACGGCGATCCTGCTGGCCCGTGCCGCCGCTCAGCCCGCCGCGGTCCCCTCCGTACTGCACGGCCGTGACAAGGCAGGCTGGCGCCGCCTGGAGCGCACGCCCGGCTTCCGCGCCCCGCACAGCTGGCAGGGCTGAGCCCCGCCGCACAGCGACGCACTGTGGGCCCCGTACTCCTCCGAGTACGGGGCCCACAGTGCGTGTACCGGGCGGGTGACCTACCGCAGGCGCGCCATCAGGGCGTGCTCGACCAAGGTGATCAGCGCGGACTTGGCGTCGGCACGGTGGCGCGCGTCCGTCGTGATGATGGGCGTGTCCGGGCCGATCTGCAGGGCCTCGCGGACCTCGTCCGGGGTGTACGGCTGGTGCCCGTCGAAGCCGTTCAGGGCGATGACGAAGGGCAGCCCGGAGTTCTCGAAGTAGTCGACGGCGGGGAAGCAGTCGGCGAGCCGCCTCGTGTCGACCAGGACGACCGCTCCGATGGCGCCGCGCACCAGGTCGTCCCACATGAACCAGAAGCGGTCCTGACCCGGGGTGCCGAACAGGTACAGGATCAGGTCCTGGTCGAGCGTGATGCGGCCGAAGTCCATGGCGACCGTCGTGGTCGTCTTGTCACCGGTGTGCGTCAGGTCGTCGATGCCCGCCGACGCGGACGTCATCACGGCTTCGGTGCGCAGCGGGTTGATCTCCGAGACCGCGCCGACGAACGTGGTCTTGCCCACGCCGAAGCCGCCCGCCACCACGATTTTCGCGCTGGTGGTGGAGCGGGCTGTTGCTCCGCCGCTAGAGCTTGCGAAGTCCACTGAGCACCCTTTCGAGCAGTGTCACGTCTGGCTGACCGCCGGCGGACTCGTCCCCGCCGGGCTGATGGATGGCGACCAGACCGGCCTCCGCCAGGTCGGCGACGAGGATCCGGGCTACGCCAAGGGGAATGGAGAGCAGTGCCGAGATCTCGGCGACCGACTTGATCTCACGGCACAGGTTGCAGATGCGCTGATGCTCGGGCAACTGGCCCTGCAACTGATGCGGTTGTGCGGTGGTGTGCACCAGCGCCTCGATGGCGAGCTGGTACCGCGGCCTGGTGCGGCCGCCGGTCATGGCGTACGGGCGCACCAAGGGGTTGGCGGCGGGCGCCGGCTCCGGGGAGCGGCGCTGCGCCTGCGCGGGCCTGATGCGGGGCGCGTACGGCCGCTGCTGGTCGTACGCGCCCGGAGCGGGCCGGTCGTAGGGACCCGGCGCCGGCTGCTCGTACGCGCCCGGAGCGGGCTTGTCGTACGGGCCGGGCGCGGGCGCCTGCGGACCGGGCTGCCGGTACTGCGGCTGACGGCGGTGGCTGGGCGCGGAGGGGAAGTTGTACCGGTTCTGCGAACCGTCACCCTGGCCCTGGCCACGGCCCGAAGGCCAGTTGGCCGAAGACGAACCGTCTGGGGGTGTTGCAGCCACGTACTCCTCCTCCGAAACTGTGCCCGGCGCCATCGCTGTGGAGCCGCGTCCCGAAACCTTACGGCCCCGGGGCGCGAATACGCACCGTCTGTCTGTTAGTTGAGCAGGCTCCCCTGAAGCTCCGCGCGCAGGTCCGGAGTGAGGACGGTCCCGGCACGGTCGACGAGAAGTGCCATCTCGTACCCAATGAGACCGATGTCCGCCTCTGGGTGGGCGAGTACGGCAAGGGAGGAACCGTCGGAGATGGACATGATGAAGAGAAATCCTCGCTCCATCTCCACAACGGTCTGGGTCACCGAGCCGCCCTCGAAGATCCGGGAGGCCCCGGCCGTGAGGGAGGTGAGACCCGACGCGACCGCGGCGAGCTGATCGGCTCGGTCGCGCGGGAAACCTTCGGACATCGCCAGAAGGAGTCCGTCGGCGGAGACCACCACGGTGTGGGACACCCCGGGGGTGTTCTCCACGAAGTTGGTGATCAACCAGTTCAGGTTCTGCGCCGCCTGGCTCATCGGGCTCACACTAACGCTCCTGGTTGTAGGTGCTATCAGGGCTGAAGCCCTGGCCATTCGTGTCACTGCCCGCGCTGCGGCCCCGCTGGACGCCGCGGCGCAGGTTGCTCAGCCTGCCCCGTACTTCCTCGGGGTCGCGGGAGACCTGGGGGCCGCCCTGCGGGGTCTGCTCCGCCGTGCCCTCGACCAGGTTGGCCTTGGGCACCCGCCGCGGCAGGCCGGACGAGGTGACCCCGCCCGCCTTGGGCTCCCGCAGCTGCTCGGCGCGGTGCCAGCGCTCGTCGTTGGCCGTGCGCCAGCTGTTCGGCTCGCCGTTCGGGCTCTCGCCGTCGTGGGCCTCTTCGGCCTGCTCGGCGGGGGCGCTCCCGTTGCCGTTCACCGCGGCGCTGCCCCGGCGGGGCAGGCCCGCGTCGGTCAGCTCGTGACCGGCCGTGGGAGGCGTCGGCGCAGGTCCCGGACGGTCGAAGCCTACGTGCTCCGCCTCGCCCGCGTCAGTCGTCGGGGCGGATTCCGCTTCGGGAGCGTACTCGCCCTGGTAGGCCTCCTGGTAACCGTCGCGCAACGGCCAGTCGTCCTGGTGGGACCGCTCCGGGTAGGCGACGAAGGCGTCCTGCTGGGTGCCCGCGGCGGCCTCGTGACCGCCCTGTCCGGACTCCGCATACGCGCCGTCCGGGTAGCCGTCCTGGGTCGTGTAGTACGAATCGTCGTACGCCGACTGGCCCGCCTTGGCCTGGTCGTAGGTCGGCTGCCCGTCGTAGCCGGTGTCGTAGCCGCCCTGAGCTTGGTCGTATCCGGGTGCCTGCGTGCCGTCGTACGCCTGCTGAGGGGCGTACTGCTCCTCGTAACCGGCGCCCGGCGTCTCGTACGCGCCCTGCTCCTGGTACGCCTGGGGCTGCTCGTACGTCTCCTGGCCCCCCTGCGCCTCGTCGCGGAACAGCGGGCGGCCGGACTGGGCCTGCGCCTCCAGGGCCGCGCGGCGCTCCTCGCGGACCAGGGAACGGCCCACGGGGTCGAGCTGGCCGCCCTGCGCCTCGGCGTGCTCGCCGTGGTACGCGTTGTCGTCGAAGCCCAGCTCGGCGGCCGTGCGCAGCGGCTCGGCCGCCTGCGCCTGCTGCTCGGGGATGATCGAGGAGACCGTGAACTCGTTGTCCTGCGGGTGGAGTTCGCCGCCGCCACCGTGCGTGATGATCTCCGGGAGCATCACGAGCGAGGTGGTGCCCGCCTGCTCGCCCGAGGGGCGCAGCTGGACGCGGATGCCGTGCCGGTCGGACAGGCGGCCGACCACGAACAGGCCCATGCGCTGCGAGATCGCGGCGTCCACGGTCGGCGGGTTGGCGAGCCGGTGGTTGATGTCCGCGAAGTCCTCGGCGGTCAGGCCGATGCCCTTGTCGTGGATCTCGATCATCACGCGGCCGTCGGGGAGACGGGTCGCGGTGACCCTGACCTTGGTCTGCGGCGAGGAGAACGTCGTGGCGTTCTCCAGGAGCTCGGCGAGCAGGTGCACGAGGTCGGTCACGGCCAGGCCGTGGATCTCGGCCTCCGGGACGCCCGAGAGCTCGATGCGCTCGTACTGCTCCACCTCGGAGGAGGCGGCGCGCAGGACGTCCACGAGCGGCACCGGCTGGTCCCAGCGGCGGCCCGGCTCCTCGCCCGAGAGGACGAGGAGGTTCTCGCCGTTGCGGCGCATGCGGGTCGCCAGGTGGTCCAGGCGGAAGAGGCTCTCCAGCTGGTCCGGGTCGGCCTCGTTGTTCTCCAGATCGGTGATGAGGGTCAGCTGGCCCTCGATCAGGGACTGGTTGCGGCGCGAGAGGTTGGTGAAGATCGCGTTGATGTTGCCGCGGAGCAGCGCCTGCTCGGAGGCGAGCCGGACGGCCTCGCGGTGCACCTGGTCGAAGGCGCGGGCGACCTCGCCGATCTCGTCCGTGGTGGTGATCGGGATGGGCTGGACGCGGGTGTCCACGCGGCCCGGGTCGGTGCGCGACAGCTGGTCGACCAGCATCGGCAGGCGCTGCTCGGCGATGCCGAAGGCGGCGGTGCGCAGGCTGCGCATCGAGCGGCCCATCTGGCGGGCCATGAGCCCGGCCAGGATGAAGGCGGCGAGCAGGGCGACCACGACGACGGCACCGGTGATGAAGGCGTCGGTCTTGGCGTCGTCGGCGATGCCGGAGGCCTCGTTCACGGCCTTGTCGGCGAGGTCCGCCTCGATGGTGCGGTACACGTCGAACTTGGCGGTGGCGGCCTTCCACAGCACCTTGCTGTCGATGCCCTTGGCCTTGAGCGCGACGCGGGCGCTCGGCTGGGTGTTCGGCATGCCCAGGATGAGTTCGAGCATCTTCTCGCCCCGCGGCGGCGGAACGTACTTCTTGCCCGCGGCGCGCGCCTCGGCGGCGTCCTGCTCGGCCTGCTTCGTGGCGTCGGCGACGAGCTGCTTCTGGGCGTCCTCGAGCTTGCGGACGTCCGAGGGCGTGCCGCCGCCGGTGTACTCCTCGATGGCGATGCGCTCGAGGTAGGCGTACGAGGAGAAGGAGACCTTCTGCTTGGTGAAGTCGCTCTGCGTCGGGCCCGGCTTCACAAGGAGGTGGGTGCCGATGGAGCGCTGGAGCGAGAGCGCCGCCTTGGCCAGGGACACCGCGTAGACGGTGCGGCCGTAGGAGGTGATGTTGCCGGTGCCGAGGCCGAGTTCGTTGGCGAACTCCATCAGCGGGTGCTGGATGGCGACGTAGCCCGACTCGGTCTCCACGCCCGGCAGCTTGCTGGTGTACGCGGCCTGGCGCAGGCCCGCGAGCTTCGGCTCGACCTTCTTGAAGGTCGCGAGCCGGCGCTCCAGGCCCTCCTTGTGCGGCATGGCCTCGGCGGCGTCGGCGAAGACGGCGGCGGCCCGGTCGGTGGCCTTGCGGGCCTCGGCCACGCCCGGGTCGTTCTTCTTGCCGTTCAGGAGGGGCGCGGCGGAGATGTCGCGCTCCTCGATGAGGCGGTTGCCGTAGTCCAGCGAAGCGCGCACCAGACGGGCCGTGGCCTCGGCGTCGCGGGCCTCGTCCCAGGTGTCGATGGCGCCCTTGACCTGGAAGCCGCCCATGACGAGACCGACGAGCACGGGTATGAGGAGGATCGCGTTGAGGCGGGTCGGCACGCGCCAGTTCCGGGGCGAAAGGCGCCCGCCGGAGGCGGCCTGTGGCTCGCCACCGGGTACGTCCGCGGACGGCGACGGCGTCGCCGCTCGCGGGGGCGGGGTGAAGTTGCCCCGCGTGTCCCGTTCCGGGGGTGCGGGGCTCGTCTTGCTTCGCCTCACTCGACCAACAACCTCTCGGCGGCGGCTCCCGCGCTGGTGCCGCTGTCGTCTCCAAAGGCCCGTGCTACTGGGCAGTTCAGCGCATTCCAGCACGTCAGGTGGTGCTCCTCCAAACAGTAGGAGCGAAGCGTTCCGAGTGGTGTAAGCCTCAGATAAATCGGTCATAAAGAGCGAGCCCCGCCAAAAGGCGGGGCTCTTGTGAGCACAGTGATACCGGCCGACCGCGATGTGTGGCGGGGTCAGCGGAATTCTCTGTCGAAACGTTATGAACACGGCGGCCGTCCGTGTCAAAGGACACAGATCGTTCCGTGCGATATACGGCAACTTCCGTATGATCCCGCCTACTTGAGTCGTGCCATCAGTGCGTGCTCGACCAGCGTGATCAGGCCACTCTTTGCTTCCGCACGCTGTCGCGCGTCTGTCGTGATGATGGGGGCGTCCGGGCCGAGCTGGAGCGCTTCGCGGACCTCGTCCGGGGTGTACGGCTGCTGTCCGTCGAAGCCGTTCAGGGCGATGACGAAGGGCAGCCCGGAGTTCTCGAAGTAGTCCACGGCCGGGAAACAGTCGGCCAGGCGCCGGGTGTCCACCAGGACGATCGCGCCGATCGCGCCGCGCACCAGGTCGTCCCACATGAACCAGAAGCGGTCCTGACCCGGCGTGCCGAACAGGTACAGGATCAGATCCTGGTCAAGGGTGATGCGGCCGAAATCCATCGCCACCGTGGTGGTGGTCTTGTCACCGGTATGCGTGAGGTCGTCAATACCCGCTGACGCGGACGTCATCACGGCTTCGGTGCGCAGCGGGTTGATCTCCGAGACCGCCCCGACGAACGTGGTCTTGCCCACACCGAAGCCGCCCGCCACCACGATCTTGGCGGAGGTGGTGGACCGGCCGGCGGCGGCGGAGTCCGCGAAGCCGCCCGCGCTAGAGCTTGCGAAGTCCACTGAGCACCCTTTCGAGCAGAGTCACGTCGGGCTGGCCACCGGTGTTCTCGTCACCGCCGGGCTGGTGGATCGCGACGAGCCCGGCCTCGGCCAGGTCGGCCACCAGGATGCGGGCGACGCCGAGCGGCATCGACAGCAGCGCGGAGACCTCGGCCACCGACTTGACCTCGCGGCACAGATGGCAGATCCGCTGGTGCTCGGGGAGCAGCCCCATCAGCTGGGCCGGGTCCGCCGTGGTGCTGACCAGCGCCTCGATCGCGAGCTGGTAGCGGGGCCTGGTCCGGCCACCGGTCATCGCGTACGGGCGCACCAGCGGCTGGTCGCCCTCGTAGCCGTAGCCGGCTTGGGCGCCGTACGGGTCATGAGAGGCGGTGGGCGGGTTCATGGATCCTCCGGGCGGGACAGCAGTTCGTCTGCGTTCCGTCTGACGTCAGCCTGGTGGGGGCATGAGTGGCGGCCGGACGGTGGGTGGTTGCGTGTGGTCGGACGTCCCCGGTCGGTGAGGCGGCCGGGGCTGCGGCGGGCCTGGCCCGCGCGCCGGCTAGTGCAGCAGGCTGCCCTGGAGCTCGGCGCGCAGGTCGGGGGTGAGGACGGTGCCCGCGCGGTCGACGAGCAGCGCCATCTCGTACCCGACGAGGCCGATGTCGCACTCCGGGTGCGCGAGCACGGCGAGGGACGAGCCGTCGGAGATGGACATGAGGAACAGGAAGCCGCGCTCCATCTCCACGACCGTCTGCGTGACCGCGCCGCCCTCGAAGATCCGGGAGGCCCCGGCGGTGAGGGAGGTCAGGCCGGAGGCGACGGCCGCGAGCTGGTCGGCGCGGTCGCGCGGAAAGCCCTCGGACATCGCGAGAAGCAGGCCGTCGGCGGAGACCACGACCGTGTGGGACACCCCGGGGGTGTTCTCCACGAAGTTGGTGATCAACCAGTTCAGGTTCTGTGCCGCCTGGCTCATCGGACTCAACTAACGCTCCTGCTGGTGAGTGGGGAAACTGCCCGTCTGGCCGGTGCCGGCCTGACGACCCTGCTGAATGCCCCGACGGAGATTGGTCAGCCGGCCGCGCACTTCTTCGGGCGCGCGCGAGACCTGCGGACCCGAGCTGTCCTGCGCCTGCTGTGCGGTGCCCGCCACGAGGTTCGCCCGTGGCACGCGGCGCGGGAGGCCGGAGGTGGTGACGCCGCCCGCGGAGGGCTGCCGGACGCGCTCGGCCTGGCGGCCCAGCTCGTCGTTCGGCGTGGCGCGCCAAGCGGTGTTGCCGGTGGTGCTGTTCGGGTTCTGCGGGTTCTGCAGGTTCTGCTGGTTCTGGGGGTGCTGCTGGTTCTGCGGGACGCCCTGGCCCGGCTGGCCGTGCGGGCCCGGGGCCTGGAGGCCACCCGGACGCGGGGACGGCGGCGGGGTCGCGGGGGACGGCTGCGGCGGACGCGCGCCCTGGGGGCGCGTGCCGCCGAGCGGCCGCTGCGGCTCGCGCTGCGGGAGCTGCGGTTCCCGCCGGGGCAGCCCGTGCCCGCGCTGGGGCTGCTGCGGGGCCTGCGGCGCGCCGGCCTGGCCATGGGTGCCGCGCTGCGGCAGCTCCGGGCGGTGCGCATCGGCCTGCTCGGCCTGGCGGTTCCGCTCGGCCTGCTGACGCTCCTGCTCGGCGCGGGCCTGGGCCTGACGCTCCTGCTCGGCGCGCTCCTGCTGGGCCCGCTCCTGCTGGGCCCGCTCCTGCTGTTCGGCCTGCTGCTGCGCCTGCTGCGAGAACCAGTTGGTCTCCAGCGTGTCGTACAGCGGCGTACGGCCGTCGAGCGGACCGGACGCGGGCGGCAGGGCCTCCGGCTCGGACTGCTGGGGCTGCGGCTGCGGCGCCTGCGGCAGCTGGGCCTGGGGGCGCTGCGGCTGCTGCTGACCGCCCTGGTCGAGGTCGGCGCGCGGAGCCTGGCCGCGGCGCGGCGCGGGCGGACGCGGCACCGAGAACTCGCCCGTGGCGTGCGGAGACTGGCCCGGCTGCGGGTTCTGGGGCGCCTGCGGGGCCGCGGGGGAGGGGCCGCCGAAGACGTCGGAGCGCACGAACTCGCCGGTGGCATCGCCCTGCGTGCCGGGCGGCGGGCCATCGAAGTCGGGGCGCTCGAACTGCGAGGTCGAGCCGGGGCCCTGGAGGTCGTCGGCGTTCGCCCCGGGGTGCGGGAACTGGCCGGTGGACTCGGGCTCCTCGTGGCCGCGGGGCGCGTCGAAGGGCTCGCGCGAGACCTGCGGCTGCGCGTTCTCGTCGCTCCAGCTGGGCACGCGGGGCTGCTGCGGGCTGCCACCGGGCAGCTCGGCCCGCGGACCGCCGCGCGGCGGCAGCTGCGGCCTGCGGTCCCGCTCACCCGAGCCCGAGCCGGAGCCCGCACCCGCGCCGGACCCGACGGCCTGACCCGCGTCGTTCGTACGCTGCTGGGGCACCGGAGGCTGCGGCATGCTGCCCGCCCCGGCGCGGCCGCCGCCCTGGCCCTGCCCGAAGGCACCGGCGCCACCGCGGCCGCCCTGCGCCCCGGCACCGGGAGCACCCGGGCCGGAGAGCCCGGCGGGCGCCACCGGGGAAGGTGCCGACGGCGCGCCCGCCGCCGGACCCTGGCCGTTGCCGCGCGACGGCAGCGCCGCGCGCGGACCGGAGCCCGCGACCTGGCCGCGCTGCGCACCGGCGGCGGGGCCGACCTGGTTGTTCTGGCGGGCGCGGGCCGCGCCGCTCAGACCGGCCGCCACACCGCCACCGCGACGCGCGGCGGCGGCACCCGCGGCGGCCTGGGCCGCGGCGGGACCACCGGTCGGCGCCGGGGCGCCCGGCTGGCCCGGACCCTTCTTGCCGCCCTGGGCGACATCGACGGGCAGCATGACGAGGGCGGTCGTACCGCCGGAGTCGGAGGGCCGCAGCTGGATGCGGATGCCGTGGCGCTGTGAGAGGCGGCCGACCACGAACAGACCCATGCGGCGGGAGACGGAGACGTCCACGGTGGGCGGCGACGCGAGCCGCTCGTTGATCGCGGCGAGGTCCTCGGGGGAGAGGCCGATGCCGGTGTCGTGGATCTCGATGAGCACGCGGCCGTCGGGCAGCGCGTGACCGGTCACCTTGACCTTGGTCTGCGGCGAGGAGAACGAGGTCGCGTTCTCGAGCAGCTCGGCGAGGAGGTGCACGAGGTCGTTGACGACGCGACCGGCGACGTCGGTGGCGGGCACCGAGGACAGCTCGATGCGCTCGTACTGCTCCACCTCGGAGGCGGCGGCACGGAGCACGTCGACGAGCGGCACGGGCCGCGTCCAGCGGCGGCCGGGCTCCTCACCGGCGAGCACGAGGAGGTTCTCGCCGTTACGGCGCATGCGGGTCGCGAGGTGGTCGAGCTTGAAGAGCGACGACAGCTGGTCCGGGTCGGCCTCGCGGGACTCCAGTTCGGAGATGAGCGAGAGCTGACGCTGGATGAGGCCCTGGGAACGGCGCGAGAGGTTGGTGAACATCGCGTTGACGTTGCCCCGGAGGAGGGCCTGCTCGGCGGCGAGGCGGACCGCCTCGCGGTGCACGTCGTCGAAGGCCGCGGCCACCTGGCCGATCTCGTCCCGGGAGTGCACACCGACGGACTCCACGGACGTGTCGACGTCCTGCGGGTCGGACTCGGAGAGCTGCTTGACCAGCTCGGGCAGTCGGTCCTGGGCGACCTTGGTGGCGGTGTCCTGGAGCCGGCGGAGCGAGCGGATCATGGACCGGGCCACGACGAAGGCGCCGACGAGCGAGACGCCGAGCACCAGCAGGATGAGCGCACCGTTGAGGATCGCCTGCTGCTCGGACTCGTTCCTGAGCGAACGGGCCTTCTGCTCCATCTCGTCGAGCAGCGTCAGCTCGATCTTGCCCATCTCCGAGATCTTGGAGGAGTCGGCGTCGACCCAGTCCTTGTAGGAGCGCTTGCCGCGGAGCTTGATGCCGTTGGGCTGCTCAAGGACGCGCTGGGCGTAGGCGTCGGCGCCCTGGATCGTCTGGTTGCCGCGGCTGATGGGGGCCAGCAGCTTCGCGCCGTTGCCGACGTAGATCCGGTTGAAGGACTGGAGTTCGTCGGCCTCCTTCTCGAACGCGGTGAGGGCGTAGCGGCGGTCGAGGTCGGAGAGCTTGCCGAACTCGCGGTTGTTCGGCGGGAGCGCGGCGGCGATGACGGCCCGCTGCACGGACGCGAACTCCTTGGCGGAGGAGAAGGCCGCCAGGGCGCGGGTGCGCTGGATCATGTCCGGGTTGCTGGTCGCCTGCGCCATGTCCTCGGAGAGCGCGAGGAGCTGCTGGATCAGCTGGCTGTAGCCGTCGACCGTCTGCGAGGACGGGACGTCCTTCTGATAGGCGTCCCGGCGGACGTCCTTGATCTTCTGCAGCTGCCGGGTGATCTGGACCGTGTTCTGCCGGATGCCGAGGAAGCCCTTGTCGCCGTCGCTGTCGTCGACGTTCTGGGTGCCGGCCAGGAAGTTCTTGTAGGCCCGGTCCGTCTTCTCCCGCACGCTCTTGACGGTGAAGTCGGTGTCGCTCGCGCCGTGCGAGAGGGGACCCGCCGACTGGTCGCGCTCCTCCTGGAGCGCGACGGCCAGGCGGGTGGCGTCCTCCGTCAGATCGGTCAGCAGCTTCATGTTGTCGAGCTGCTGGATCTCGTCCATCGACGAGTTGATGCGCAGGGCGCCGAGCGAGGTCGCCGTGATGACGGGGAGGGCGAGGAGCGAGACGAGGCGGGTCGAGATGCGCCAGTTGCGCAGGGCTATTCGAGGGCCGGGACCAGGGGGTGTCTTGGAGCCCTTCGCCTTCGTCTCGTCCGCGGGCAGACTGCCGCCCGGCGCGCCCGTGCGGGCGGCTCCGGGGCCGCTGTCACCGGACTGTACCGATGCGGGGTTCTGGGCGTGCTGGGCCGAGGAGCCGCGGTCACTTCCGCCGCGCTCCGGCTCCGCCGCAGCGCTGCCATCCCTCTTGAAACGTCCCTGCACTAGCGTCGCAACCTCTGGACCAGGCGTCCCACCGCGTGGACGGCAGGACGGTGTCGGCGTCTTGGGGCGTCAGGCACCCCATGGTGGTCGTGAGACCGGCGCTGCTCCCCCTTCCCGCCGCCCTCGGCGCTGCGTTGCGCCCCTGTGCGCCGGTTCGATCCCGCGGCGGTCCCGGGAATTCCAGCACAGTGCAGGATCTCCAACAAGGCCCGTGGTCCAGGCCCGGCCCCCCGTGACAGGACGTGAGGGCCGCGTCACGAGACGTAGAACGTCAAGCCTCCCAAATCGGACTTTCCCGTACGAGACGCAAGGCCGGAGCGGGTGTCCCAGTCTTCATGATCAGGAGCGGAATGGGAGCTTCAGGGGGGCAATGTCCGTTTTCAAAGGTCCAGTCGCCAGCCGGAATTGACCTATTTATCCATGCCCTCGTGAGCAAACTCACATGAAGATCATGGCCTCTTCTCGACATTGCTTGGGAATTGCATGTTTAGCCTGACGCTTTACAGGGATGGCGAATCCGACAACTGGCGTCCACTCGGCGGCGCCCCGACCGACAGGGCCAGAACAGCAGATGAAGTCCACGATGATGTTCCGCAACATAGCCAACCCGCGCCGCACCACCCTCGCGCACCTCGAGGACGCCGAAGCCCTGCAGACGGCTCCCGAGCAGCCGGAGCACTCCGTGGCCCTCCCCGCCCAGACGGCCAACCCGAAGCGCACCATCCTCATGGAAGCGCCGTAGCCCGGCAGAGCCGTTCGGCACCGGAGCCCAAGGGTGAGGACGAGCCGCGAAGCGGCAAAAAGGGGCAGAGGGGCCGGGCCCCATAGACTGGGCTCACCCAGTCACCCGTTCAAGCAAAGGGCACCGTCCACGTGCGTATCGCCAGGTTCTCCATCGACGGCAACGTCGCCTTCGGCGCGGTCGAGGGCGACAAGCCGGACGAGCTCGTCGTCGACATCATCAAGGGCAGCCCGTACGCCGACTTCGAGCTGAGCGGCGTCAAGGTCCCGCTGAGCAAGGTCCGGCTCCTCGCCCCGGTCATCGGCCACAAGATCGTGGCCTTCGGGCGGAACTACGCGGCGCACGCCAAGGAGCTCGGCCACGAGGTGCCGGACGCCCCGTTCGCCTTCTTCAAGCCCGCCACCTCGATGATCGGCTCCGGCGACGCGATCCAGTACCCGTCGTTCTCCGAGGAGCTGCACCACGAGGCGGAGCTGGCCGTCGTCATCGGCCGCATGTGCCGCGAGGTCCCGCGCGAGCGCGTGAAGGACGTCATCTTCGGCTACACCTGCGCCAACGACGTCACCGCCCGCGACGTGCAGAAGCGCGAGAAGCAGTGGGCCCGGGCCAAGGGCTTCGACACGTCCTGCCCGCTCGGCCCCTGGGTGGAGACGGAGCTCGACCCGAGCGACCTGACGATCCAGTGCACGGTCAACGGCCAGCAGCGCCAGCTCGGCCGCACCTCCGAGATGGTGCACTCCATCGAGGACCTGGTCGTCAACATCTCCGAGGCCATGACGCTGCTGCCCGGCGACGTCATCCTCACCGGCACCCCCGAGGGGGTTGGCCCCCTCAACGTCGGCGACGAGGTCGCCGTCACCATCGAAGGCATCGGCACTCTCACCAACAAGGTGATCAAGCGTGGCTAACGCGACTCCCGGCGGCACCGTCCGGGTACGTTTCTGTCCCTCCCCGACCGGCAACCCGCACGTGGGCCTGGTCCGCACGGCCCTGTTCAACTGGGCCTACGCCCGGCACAACGAGGGCACCCTGGTCTTCCGCATCGAGGACACGGACGCCGCCCGCGACTCCGAGGAGTCGTACGAGCAGCTCCTGGACTCCATGCGCTGGCTGGGCTTCGACTGGGACGAGGGCCCCGAGGTGGGCGGCCCGCACGCGCCGTACCGCCAGTCGCAGCGCATGGACATCTACCGGGACGTCGCCGCCAAGCTCGTCGACGCGGGCCACGCCTACCCCTGCTACTGCACCACCGAGGAGCTCGACGCCCGCCGCGAGGCCGCCCGCGCCGCCGGCAAGCCGTCCGGCTACGACGGCCAGTGCCGCGACCTCACCGACGCGCAGAAGCAGGCGTACGAGGCCGAGGGCCGCAGCCACATCGTCCGCTTCCGGATGCCGGACGAGGCCACCACCTTCACCGACCTGGTCCGCGGCGAGATCACCGTCCAGGCCGAGAACGTCACCGACTACGGCATCGTCCGCGCCAACGGCGCCCCGCTGTACACGCTGGTCAACCCGGTCGACGACGCCCTGATGGAGATCACCCACGTCCTGCGCGGCGAGGACCTGCTCTCCTCCACCCCGCGCCAGATCGCGCTCTACAAGGCGCTGATCGGCCTGGGCATCGCCAAGTCGATCCCCGAGTTCGGCCACCTCCCGTACGTCATGGGCGAGGGCAACAAGAAGCTGAGCAAGCGCGACCCCCAGGCCTCGCTCAACCTCTACCGCGAGCGTGGTTTCCTCCCGGAGGGCCTGCTCAACTACCTCTCCCTCCTCGGCTGGTCCTTCTCGGCCGACCAGGACGTCTTCTCGATCCCCGACATGGTCGCCAAGTTCGACCTCGCGGACGTGAACGCCAACCCGGCCCGCTTCGACCTGAAGAAGGCCGAGGCCATCAACGCCGACCACATCCGCATGCTGGACGTGAAGGCGTTCGCCGCGGCCTGCGAGCCGTGGCTGCGCGCCCCGCACGCCCCCTGGGCCCCGGAGGACTTCGACGCGGCGGTCTGGGAGGCCATCGCGCCGCACGCCCAGACCCGCCTCAAGGTCCTCTCCGAGATCACGGACAACGTCGACTTCCTGTTCCTGCCGGAGCCGGTCTTCGACGAGGCCTCCTGGACCAAGGCCATGAAGGAGGGCTCCGACGCGCTCCTGACCACCGCCCGCGCCAAGCTGGAGGCGGCCGACTGGACGTCCCCCGAGGCCCTCAAGGAGGCCGTCCTGGCCGCGGGTGAGGAGCACGGCCTCAAGCTCGGCAAGGCCCAGGCCCCCGTCCGCGTCGCCGTCACCGGCCGCACGGTCGGCCTGCCCCTCTTCGAGTCCCTGGAGATCCTCGGCAAGGACCGCGCCCTGGCGCGCATCGACGCGGCGCTCGCGAAGCTGACCGCGTAGCGCCTGGAGACACCGCGCACCGGTGCGCGCCCGGCGCGCACCGCCCCGCGCACACGGCCCGTACGGACCGCGGGAAAGGGCCCGGAAGCCATCACGGCTGCCGGGCCCTTTCGCGTACGTTCGGAACATGCCGATCAACGCCGTTGGGCCGCAGCGCGCCGCCGGGCCGGTCAAGGCCGTCGTCTGGGACGTCGACGACACCCTCTTCGACTACGCCTCCGCCGATCTCGCGGGCATGCGGGCCCATCTCGCCGCCGAAGGCCTCCTCGCCCGGTACGACACCGCCGATCGCGCCCTGGCCCTGTGGAAGGAGGTCACGGACCGGCACTGGGCCCGCTTCGGCGCCGGCGAGGTGGAGTACTACGCCCAGCGCAGGGACCGCGTGCGCGAGTTCCTGGGCGCCGCCCTCGACGACGCGGAGGCCGACGCCTGGTTCGGCCGCTACCTGGGCCACTACGAGGCCGCCTGGGCCCTCTTCCCGGACACCGTGCCCGCCCTGGACGCCCTCGCCCGGGACTACCGCCACGCGGTCCTTTCCAACTCGGCGCTGTCCGTGCAGGAGTACAAGCTCAGCTCACTGGGCCTGCGCGACCGCTTCGAGGCCGTCCTGTGCGCCGCCGACCTGGGCGTCGCCAAACCCGCCCCGGAGGCCTTCCAGGCGGTGTGCGAGGCGCTGGCCCTGGCGCCCGGCGAGATCGCCTACGTCGGCGACGAACCGGAGATCGACGCGCGCGGCGCCCGGGACGCCGGCCTGCTCGGCATCTGGCTCGACCGCAACGGCGGGCGGGGGGACGGCCCGTCGGGCGTCCACCGCATCACGAGCCTCGCGGAGCTCCCCGCGCTGCTGCGCTCGGATACCCGTTTTGGAGCGCCGTCCACCTTCGGGTAATGTTCTTCCTGCGCCGCCCGAGAGGGCCGAAAGGTCCGGCAGGAAAGCGCAACCGGAACAGAAACCCTCCCGGGGGTTGCGTTCCAGTGGCCTATGGTGTAATTGGCAGCACGACTGATTCTGGTTCAGTTAGTCTTGGTTCGAGTCCAGGTAGGCCAGCTCGCAGAGCTCATCTGCAAAGCCCCCGTTGTGTAGCGGCCTAGCACGCTGCCCTCTCAAGGCAGTAGCGCCGGTTCGAATCCGGTCGGGGGTACAGATCCTTCCCGCGAGGGCGGCACGGGTAGCTCCCACCGTCCACGATGCAGGATCGCTAGGGCCCCCGTTGTGTAGCGGCCTAGCACGCCGCCCTCTCAAGGCGGTAGCGCCGGTTCGAATCCGGTCGGGGGTACAAACTGGTCTAAACCACATTGGTCTATGGTGTAATTGGCAGCACGACTGATTCTGGTTCAGTTAGTCTAGGTTCGAGTCCTGGTAGACCAGCTCGGATCTGCGGCGGTCAAACGCTCGCAAGATCCTCGCCCCCGTTGTGTAGCGGCCTAGCACGCCGCCCTCTCAAGGCGGTAGCGCCGGTTCGAATCCGGTCGGGGGTACGAGACCGAAGGGCCTCCACCGCGGTGGAGGCCCTTCGGCGTTCCCGGATCGCGCGAGCCGGGTAGTGAGAGGTGCGTCACGGAGGCCGGGCGCGGGGGCCGGACCGCGAGGGCCCGGCCGTGGGCGCCTGGCCGCACCCGCCACGCCTACTCGATGCCGTACCGCCGCGCCGACTCCTCCTCCTGCGCGAGCCGGTGCAGCGCGCGCAGGACCGGCTCGCACAGGACCGCCGCCGCCACCGCCGTCTCGACCCGCTCCGCCTCCGAGGCGTGCGTCTCCAGGAAGTCGAGATCCAGCTTCGCCGTCGCGTGCATCAACTCCGCGTACGGCGCCATGCGTTCGGCGTCCCAGCCGTAGCCGAGCCGGTTCAGCGTCGCCACCGCCGCGACCAGGGAGCGATGTACGGGAGACAGCTCGGCCAGCTCCCGCGAGGTCTCCCAGCCGAGCCGCCGAAGCAGCAGATCCACCTCGGCGCGCGCACCGGCCACCGAGGGATCGGCCTCGTCCGGCTCCGGGCCCTGCGGCAGCGCCCACAGGGCCGCGCCCATGCGGATCGTGCGCCCCAGGGAATCGTCGTCGACGTGCCCGAGCACCTCCCTGGCCGTCGCCACCGGCACCCGGCCCACCTGGATGAGCGCCCGCACCAGACGCAGCCTGCGCAGATGGCCGTCGTCGTACTCGGCCGTCGTCGCGTTGACCTGACGGCCGGGCGGCAACAGGCCCTCGCGCAGGTAGTACTTGATCGTCGCGGTGGACACACCGCTGCGCTCGCTCAGCTCGGCCAGCCGCATCCCTTGCGCCTCCCATCGGCTAGTGGCACTATCCAAGCACGATGCAGTCGGATAGTACCGCTCACCAACGCGCGTCAGGGGGAGTCATGCCGGGCAGGCCCGTCATCGCGGGACGCACCACCGCCGACGCCGAGGGGGAGGTGGTCGTGCTCCTGATCGGCATGCGCGTCAACCGCTTCTGGGCCGTGCACCACTGGGGCCCGGTCCTCTTCGCGATGGTCCGCATGCAGCGCGAGCTGAGCCGGGACAAGAGCCGCGGGCTGCTGCGGCACGTCCTGCTCACCGCCTCGCCCCGGACGTACTACGTCGTCCAGTACTGGGAGTCCAAGGAGAAGCTGTACGCGTACGCGCACGCCCCCGAGATGTTCCACCACAAGGCGTGGGCGATCGCCAACCGCAAGGAGCGGGCGGGAAAGGTGCGCGGGCACGTGGGCCTGTGGCACGAGACGTACGTCGTGCCGGAGGGGGCGTACGAAGCCATCTACATGGATATGCCCGCCTTCGGGCTCGCGGCGGCGCACGGGCAGGTGCCGGTGGAGCGGCGCGGCCGGCGGGCGAAGGACCGCCTCGCGTACCGGTCACGGACCGGTGAGCGGCAGGCTTCCGGCCCGTCCGGCGGGTGAGCGCCCGCACGTGGCGCGTGTGGAACGCGGTGCGCGTGCGGCGCGGTGCGTACGAAAAGCGGTGCGTGCGAAAAGGGGGAAGGGCCCGCCGCGGCGTTGAGGCGGGCCCTTCCTGATGTCGTACGCCGGTCTCGCGCGGCTCAGTTGGTGCGGCGCAGGGCCTCGGAGAGACGGCCTGCGGCGTCTATGACGGCCTGGGCGTGCATGCGGCCCGGGTGGCGGGTCAGGCGCTCGATCGGCCCCGAGACGGAGACCGCCGCCACCACGCGGTTCGACGGGCCCCGCACCGGCGCGGACACCGAGGCGACGCCCGGCTCCCGCTCGCCGATCGACTGGGCCCAGCCCCTGCGGCGCACCCCGGACAGGGCCGTCGCCGTGAACCGCGCGCCCTGCAGGCCCCGGTGCAGCCGCTCCGGCTCCTCCCAGGCCATGAGGATCTGCGCGGACGAGCCCGCCTTCATCGTGAGTGTCGAGCCGACCGGGACGGTGTCCCTGAGGCCGGAGAGGCGCTCCGCCGCCGCCACGCAGATGCGCATGTCGCCCTGGCGGCGATAGAGCTGGGCGCTCTCGCCCGTGACGTCGCGCAGATGCGTGAGCACCGGGCCCGCCGTGGCGAGCAGGCGGTCCTCGCCCGCCGCCGCGGACAGTTCGGCCAGGCGCGGGCCGAGGATGAACCTGCCCTGCATGTCCCGGGCCACCATCCGGTGGTGCTCCAAGGCCACGGCGAGACGGTGCGCCGTGGGTCGTGCGAGCCCGGTGGCCGCGACCAGTCCCGCGAGGGTGGCCGGACCGGACTCCAGAGCGCTCAGGACAAGGGCCGCCTTGTCCAGAACGCCTACGCCGCTAGAGTTGTCCATGAAACGATACTCGCGTCTCACTCTGTGAAACGCAAGTTCAAAAATCCCAGGAACCCGCCACCCTGGAGAAGCGATCCGCGGACCAACGGATACGCGACGGACGTCCGGCATGCGTGATGAGGGGGCCGGCGCCCGCGAACTCATTCTCTAGTTGGGCCGGTGCACGAAGCCGGTCGGAGGGAAAGCGATGGGTAGGACACTCGCGGAGAAGGTCTGGGACGACCACGTCGTCCGGCGCGCCGAAGGCGAGCCCGACCTCCTCTTCATCGATCTGCACCTGCTGCACGAGGTGACCAGCCCGCAGGCCTTCGACGGCCTCCGGCAGGCGGGCCGCGAGGTGCGGCGGCTCGACCTGACCATCGCGACCGAGGACCACAACACCCCCACCCTCGACATCGACAAGCCCATCGCGGACCCGGTCTCGCGCGCCCAGCTGGAGACGCTGCGCAAGAACTGCGCCGAGTTCGGCGTGCGCCTGCACCCGCTGGGCGACGTCGAGCAGGGCGTCGTCCACGTCGTGGGGCCGCAGCTGGGCCTGACCCAGCCGGGCACGACCGTCGTCTGCGGCGACTCCCACACCTCCACCCACGGCGCCTTCGGCGCCCTCGCGTTCGGCATCGGCACCTCCCAGGTCGAGCACGTGCTCGCCACTCAGACCCTGCCGATGGCGCGCCCCAAGACCATGGCCATCACCATCGACGGCGAACTGCCCGAGGGCGTCACGGCCAAGGACCTCATCCTCGCCATCATCGCGAAGATCGGCACCGGCGGCGGCCAGGGCTACGTCATCGAGTACCGCGGCGCGGCCATCGAGAAGCTGTCGATGGAAGCCCGCATGACCATCTGCAACATGTCCATCGAGGCGGGCGCCCGCGCCGGGATGATCGCCCCGGACGAGACGACCTTCGCGTACATCCAGGGCCGCGCCCACGCCCCGCAGGGCGAGGACTGGGACGCCGCCGTGGCGTACTGGAAGACGCTGCGGACCGACGACGACGCCGTCTTCGACGCCGAGGTCTACATCGACGCCGCCTCCCTGTCGCCGTTCGTCACCTGGGGCACCAACCCGGGCCAGGGCCTGCCGCTGTCCGCGAGCGTCCCCGACCCGGCTTCGTACGAGGACGCTTCGGAGCGCCTCGCCGCCGAAAAGGCCCTGGAGTACATGGGGTTGAGCGCGGGCCAGCGGCTGCGCGACATCGAGGTCGACACCGTCTTCGTAGGCTCCTGCACCAACGGCCGCATCGAGGACCTGCGCTCGGCGGCCGCCGTGATCGAGGGGCGCAAAGTCGCCGACGGCGTACGGATGCTGGTCGTGCCCGGCTCGGTGCGGGTCGCCCTGCAGGCCGTCGAGGAGGGTCTGGACAAGGTGTTCACCGCGGCGGGCGCCGAATGGCGGCACGCGGGCTGCTCGATGTGCCTGGGCATGAACCCCGACCAACTCGCGCCCGGCGAGCGCTCCGCCTCCACCTCCAACCGCAACTTCGAGGGCAGGCAGGGCAAGGGCGGCCGCACCCATCTGGTGTCGCCCCAGGTGGCCGCGGCCACCGCGGTGACCGGCCGTCTGGCCGCGCCCGCCGACCTCACCGACACCCCCGCGACCGCCGGAGTCTGATCAGCCATGGAAGCCTTCACCGCACACACCGGCCGGGCCGTCCCGCTGCGCCGCAGCAATGTGGACACCGACCAGATCATCCCCGCCCACTGGCTGAAGAAGGTCACCCGCGACGGCTTCGAGGACGGGCTCTTCGAGGCCTGGCGCAAGAGCGACGACTTCGTCCTCAACCAGCCGGAGCGCCAGGGGGCCACCGTGCTGGTCGCGGGCCCCGACTTCGGCACCGGCTCCTCGCGCGAGCACGCCGTCTGGGCGCTCCAGAACTACGGCTTCAAGACCGTCATCTCCTCCCGCTTCGCCGACATCTTCCGGGGCAACTCGCTCAAGAACGGGCTGCTCACGGTGGTCCTGGAGCAGGAGACGGTGGACGCCCTGTGGGCCCTGACGGAGGCCGATCCGGGGGCCGAGATCACCGTTGACCTGCGGGATCGCCAAGTCCGCGCCCAGGGAGTCACGGCGGACTTCGAGCTCGACGAGAACGCCCGCTGGCGCCTGCTCAACGGCCTGGACGACATCAGCATCACGCTCCGGAACGAGGCGGACATCGCGGCCTACGAGGCCCTCCGCCCCGCCCACAAGCCGAGCACCGCGCGGGTCTGACACCCCCTCGCCGGCGGCCGCGCGGGCCGCGACCCACCCGATGTACCCCCAATCGTGGACGGTTGGGGGTACATCCGTGTCCGGCCCTTTCCAGGTCCCCTTTGACCCCCGATGACCTGAACGGGTGGTCCCAACTGCCTTGAACCGAAGGGAAGAAGAGGCTGGAAATCCCCTTGCACACAGTGGGTGCGGGTATCCTCAGGAAGGCGCTGAGCGGGGGTAGTTACCCCCTGCGGAGGCGACAACTCGCCCCAGATGGCACAATCGGTGCATGGGACGCGACGACCAACTCGAGCTCTACGGACTCGTCGCGGACCGGCTGAAGGAAGCGCACTCCCGAGTGCGCGCACTGCAAGTCCCGGAGGGCGTACGGATGGCGCTGACCCGGAAGCTGCTGGTCATTACGGCCGCGGCCAAACACGATCTCGCCGATGCGGCAAGGCGTCTGGAGCGATTGATGGCGTACCTCGACGAGGGCGACGAGGGCCGAATCCCCGGGGACGACTGAGCGTCGGGCCTCAACGGGCCTCAACGGG